>NZ_CP029618.1:0-1270000 GCF_003945505.1 Streptomyces sp. WAC 06738
CACCCACCAGGCGCGCCAGCAGTTCGTCTGGGCCGGAGGCCCTGCGGCCTCCGAGCTGCGCGCTGAGCACGTGCTTGTTGATAAGCCTGCAGTGCTGGGGATCCGCCTTCTTCAGATGGTCGATGAATCCCTGGCGTGTGCCGTGCGCCGACCGGATGCGGTCCTCCAGCAAGACGATCATCGCCAGCAGCGGACGCTTGAACCTCGCCCTCAGAGTTTCTACCGCCACCAGGGCCTTGTCGCGCATCTTGTTGTGCGGACTGTTCAGCCACCCCGGTTCGCGCTGAGCCCGGACGAACAACTCCACGTTGCTCAGTACCCCGCGGCGGCCTTCCGGGCGGAAGGCGCGATCCGGCGGCGTGGAGGGCTTGCTGGTGCCGGGCATGCCTGGTTCACGCCCGTCGTCGTCCAGCTGCGGCCCGCTGTCACCCTGCACTCAGCCTGCCCCTCCCGAACGGCCGTCCGGACCCTGCCGCAACAATCCTGGAATTGTTGACATTCGGCCTGGCCTGCAAAGTCGCTCAATTGTCACGTCTTTCCGTCGTGACTGCAGCGGGTTTGGAATAGGGCACGGCGCCGCTGGAGCACTCACTCTGGCGCGCACAGCAACGGCCCGCGCCGCGAACAGCTTCCCAACCGCCACGACGCGGGCCGGCCACTATCCAGCCATGTCACTACTGGAAGGACCTCCCCAGCATGCGTGCACACCCACCCGTCCCGGAAGAGGCATATGCCTCTTCCGGCCGCGCGCGACGCCGAGCGGCCCGCTCCTGGCAGAGGACAGACGCCTCTACGGATCGGGCGGCGACAGCCCCGGGAAGCGGTGGTGCGTCATGACCATGATCCAGCTCCTGACACTGCTCCTGGCCCAATCCATCGCGCTGAACCTCGGATGCCTCTCCGGGATCATCGCGGGCCTAGCCGGCTCCAGCACCGGCCAGGCCATCCTGATCGGCGGAGGAACCGTCGGCGGCGCCATGACCCTTTTCCTCACCGCTGTCGGCGTCTACGGATGACCCCGCAACCCGGGACCAGTGCCGTGGCCCGGGGATGAAGAGCAGCGCGGGCCAAGGGCGGATACGGGCAGTGGGCGGGAATCTCCAGCCAGACTGCCGCCGAGGACGCCACCGCATACCACCACTCACCGAACCTGATCCCTGCTCACGAGAGATGACCAGAGGGGAAGCCCGCGGGCGGAGGAGTGCGATTCCGTGGCAATCGTCGACGTCGCCTACACCGACATGCTCGGTGGCCGGGTCACCTTCACCCAGACCGAGACCTCCACGGTCCGCATGACCGGCCAGTTCAACGAGGGCTTCGACGACCCCGACGCACGAGTCCTCCTCTACGTCGGGGACATCCCGCCGCCGGACCACCTCGACCTGGCGATCAACCCCCCGGGGACGTCGGCGTTCGAGTACGACTACCAGGACGCGACCATCACCGACTTCACCGACGTGCCGATCCGGGTCATCACCGACAACGAGATCATCGCCGTCGGCGACCCCACCGTGCCTATCGAATAGAGCTGAGGGGGCCACATGTGCCGAGTGCGGTCACCGGCCTCGGCGTACCGGGCGAGAACAGTGCGACCGCAGTAACGACCCGGGAATTCCCCTACCCCCCGCTGCGTCAGGGCGCCTCGCGTCGGGTGTGGGCGAGGTGGGCGGGGTGGTCCAGGTAGGCCTGCAGCGCGGCCTCCAGTTCCGGCGTCCTGTGGCCGGGTTCTTCGGGGCCGTCCGGGGCGGGGTCGTAGTCCGCGGGCGGTGCCCATCCGGAGGCGGGGCGTTCCGGCCCCGGCGGTTCGTCGCTGTTGGCGCCGCCCCACAGGTGGGCTCCCGCCTGGGCAACCTCGTCCGGCAGCGCCATGTACGGCACGGGCAGGTCTTCCAGGAGGTCGCCCAGCGCTTCGCCGCGGGCCGGCTCTCGGAGGCTGAACCAGCCGTGGGTGTCGATCCAGCCCAGCATCCAGCGCCGTTCGTCCTCGTCCAGGTCGTCGTCGTCCTTGCCGAGGGTGAGGTAGATCCGCCGGTCCTCATCGATGTCGACCATCCAGTCAGCCACCCGTCCGCCAGCCGTCTCGACGGCGGCGGCGGGCGGCGGTGTACGAGATGCCCTCGCGCTCTGCGAGGGCGCGGGCGGCGCGCTTGGCCTGCTTGTCGGCAGTCACGGTCTTCTCCCGGTCCCGGTGACGACCCCACGCATCACCACCACGAAGAGCCAGCCGTGGACAAGCTGATGCGAACGCGCGTGAGGCAGTGCCCCTTGTCCTCGAAGGCCGCGCCCCGGCGTGGGCGGGATACGGCTCGGAGTCAGGCCGACGCGGTGCGGCCACTACACGCGATAGCCACCGGCACCGACAACGCCCCGGGCCCAGCCGGAGCCCCGCGCCGCGCCCGGCGAGGGCAGACGCACACCTCTTCCCTTCAGCAGAGAAGAGGTGTCGGCGGCGCAGGGCCGCTTGCACAGCTGGTCCGACCTGCGGTGCAACCGGCCCTCCGTCCGGGCCGGTTGCACCCGTCGGCGCACCGGTCCGCGCACCGGTCGGCGCACCCTTCGCCGCACCCCTCCACGCACCCCCGCCGGCGGCGGGACCCGGGGCCGCGGTCGCTCTCTCCGCCGCGGCCCTGCGCTGCTCTCGCCCCTTCCCCGCCATCACCCGGTGCCAGGTGCGAGCAGGGCCGCCAGGAGGGACGTTCGGATGTCACCACGATCAGCAACGGTGCCTGGCCTGCGATGATGCGCTGGTAGCCCGGGTGGGTGTCCAGCGCAGTCGACACCGCAGTCGTACGGGCAGAGGACACCCCAGTGGCAAGGGCAGTGGGTAGCTCAGTCGACGTCTGCCCAGGACGGGCCCTACTTCGGCCGCCCCGGGGCCCTGGCGCCCGAACGCCCCCGTACGGCCGGGAGGCGCGGGCGCCGGCGCCCCCGGGACGGGCGCGGCCTGCCGGTCATGGGGCGAGGATCACGCCGACCAACACGACCACGACCATCACCACCGCACACGCGGCCGTGAGCGGGGGGTACACCGCCGGGTGGCGGTGCACGACGTAGAAGATGCCGGCGGCCAGGAGCAGCCCGACGAGGACCAGGAGCAGCACGACGAGTTGGGCAAGCGGAGACACGGGTTTCCCCTCGGTCAGATGGTGTGTAGGCGGCGGGGCGCGCGGCCCCCGGTGTGTGCCCTCCCGGGTCTAGGGGTGGATTACCTCCCGGGACGGGGCTGGCTCAGAGTGCTGAGGTCGGGGGCTAGCTCCGCAAGTCCGGTCTGGCCAGCCCCGGATGGGGCTGGATGTGCGGTGAGGACACGCGGCCGGGGCGGTGCTAGCGGGGGTGCTAAGACCTAGCGCCCCCACTGCTAGGCACACCCCTGTTGACCAGGCATCTAGCGATCTAGCGGCCTTGGCGGCACCCCGCCCGGCCCCGGGAGATGTCTTGTTCACCGCCGCGGGGACCGGGTGCTAGACCAGCGCCTTCAACTTGCTAGTGCTTCCCGCGTTTAACGCCTTCCTGCACGCGGGGCGGTTGCGCTAGGGCTTGCACGGCGCCGCGGTGAAAGCGCCGGCGGCAGCTCGGGTTTCCCGAAGGTGTCCGGTTTCGCTGCTGGTGTCCCCACCGGTTTCCCCGGGGCTTTCCCCGCTGGTTTCGCGGTGTCCGCCGAGGCGGGCGGATGACTTCCAGGTCAGGGGCGGTGGTCAAGGGGCCGGGCGGCGGTGACACGTCTGTCTGTGTGTCAGCAGCGTCTGTTTCCCCCCCGGGGGGGGCGCCGCGGGTGTGCTGGTGGATGTGCTAGCGCTGACGCTGGCACCGGCTCATACCCGCAGCAGTCCGCGCGGCAGACCCGCGGCAGTGGTGCCGGCACACGCGGCACCGTGGTGATGATGCCGGGATGCGGGGCAAGCCGCGCAAGTCCGGTTCACGGGCCGGGCCTCGCCAGATGAACGAGTGAAGGGCCCTGCACGCGCACGTGTAGGCGCGCATGCAGGGCCCGGATTCATCACGCCGCAGCCGGTGATGATGATGACCGTGCGGCAGCGGCTGACCTTACTGTGATCTGGCCTTCTCCTGGGAAGTCAAGTCGGACGCCGCGCGGGAAGAGAACAAGGCCGGGGTGACCGGCGCCAAGGCGCAGCGGGCCCTGGACCCGTCTGGCAGGCACCCGGAGCGGTACCCGGACCGGCACCCCCGGAGGTCGCCCCTCGGCTTGCCCCTCAGAGGGCCTCTCAGGGGGCCCTTCGGCTTGCCTCTCGGGGTGCCTGTCAGGTTGCTTCGGGCCCCGCACAGGGGGCGGGATCGTGCGAGGTCAGCAAGCTTGTCAAGGGGGTTCCGGCGGGCGCCGGCTACTTCCCTCATGGGGTGGTCAGGTAGCGGCTGGCGACGTCCACGAACGCATCGCACCCGTCGACGCCGGTCCGTGCACCCGTCTGCGCGCCCCTCGGCGCACCGGTCCGTGCACCCCGACGGCCCCCCTGCTCGTGCGCGCCTGCCGCGGCCCTCAGCGGGTCGCAGACGGGCTGTCGCGTCCTCGGTGGCTAACCGGGGGCCCGGCGGGGCCGGTGAAGGCGTGGTGGCGGGCTTCTGCGGCCGTGGGCACGGCTGTTCAGCGTCGCGGGGCGGTTGTCGCCAGCGGAGTGCGAGGGCGTTCCGCCGATGTCGGCTGTCCCCCTCGCGCGCCGGCGGTGGAGCTGCAGCGGATCTTCTTCCTGGAGCTGAAGGTCGTCGGCACGACGATGGGCAGCAAGGAGGAACTGGCGGGGCAGCTGAACTTCTGCGCGGCGAAGGGCGTACGGCCGGTGATCGACACGGTGCTGCCGCTGGACCGGGCGAGGGAGGGCTTCGAGAAGACGGCGGCCGGCGACCTCTTCGGCAAGGTGGTCCTGACGACCTGACAGGGCTTGCTGTGTAACGGATTCCACGGCCGTTGAACGGTTCTGGTGCGTGCCGCCGTAAGCGCGTGCGAGGCCCGTGCGACGGCCGGTGCACGGGCCTCGCTGCTTGCGTTTCATCGACGGCAAGGAGGACCGTATGCGAAGGCGTGCACGCGTGGTGAAAGCGGCCGCGGCCGTGCTGATGACGTTCGGTGTGGTGCTGGCCGGAGGGTCGGCGGCAGCAGCCGACGAGCGCCCGAAGCCACCGACGATGCACATGGTGGACGCGGCGGTGGAGGGATGTGAAGCGCCCTGCGCCCCGGACGAATCCGGGGTGGTCACGGTGCGCTTCGCGCCGCCCTCGCCCGGGCCGGACATCCCGCAGTCGGCGACTCCGGCGATCCGGGTCCAGGCGGACGGCGCCGGCTTCCACCCGTACGCCCCGAACCAGACCGGCGACCTGTGGGTGTACAAGTTCCGGATCTGCGCGGACAACGGCCCGGAGCCGTATCCGTGCGTGTACCAACGGCTGACGGACCTGCGGGGCACCGAGTCGTTCACGGTCCAGGTCAGCTACGCCTGGGACTGCGACCCGATCACGGCAGAGTGCCGGGGCCTGAGCCAGGTATCGGACCCGAGCAACGCGGTGGTGCCGGTACAGCGGTAGCGCTCAAGGCGGCCAGGCCCCACCGACGGGGCCCGGCCGCCCATCGGCCCAGGCGGGGTGGTCCAGGTAGACCCGCAGCACGGCCTCCAGCTCCGGCACGAACTGGCCGGGCTCCTCGGGGCCGTCCGGGAAGGGGCCGTAGCCGGCGGGCGGCGCACGCGGCTTCAGGGACCGGTCCCGGGGCTGGCGGCTAGGCTCGCCGGACATGCGGGTGGAGCCACAGGTCAGGGTGAAGCTGATCCACACGACGGGTATCGACAGCCGCATGACGTCCACCACGATCTCCTACGGCATCCAGCAGACGCTGGTCGACCGCCCGGAGAGCGGCGTGCGCACGGGGTGGCTGCGCTGCGCCACCTGCGGGAACTCAGTCGGTCTGCGCATCTTGAGCGCTGAGCTCACCCGTGTGCGCAAGCGGCGCGAGCTGCTGGTCCTCCTGCTCTCCCTGATACCCGGCGCCGGGTTCGCCGTGGGCTTCGCGCTCTCGCTGCCGGATCCCGGCGCGCTGACCATCGCCCTCTTGATCTCGGGCCTCCTGCTGCTCAGCGCCGCGGGCCAAGCGGCCCACATGCTCGTCACCGAGCAGGGGCGGGGATCGCGAAAGGACGGGGCAACGGCTGGTGGCACCGCACCCAGCCCTACCGCTTCTTCGGTGCCGGCACCGTCAAGGGCCTGGAAGACCTGCACAGAGACCGTGAGGACACCCCGACCCCGTTCATCGACGACGAATTCTGATCAGGCGACTGCCGCGCCGAGCGACACCATCCCTGACCGGATACAGGCGCCCAGGGGCAAGACCGTCCCGCCCCTCGGCGCGGCACCGTGCCGCGGGGGGGCGGCACCCGAGCCGGCCCTGAAGGGGTACGCCGCCCGCCGTGGTCAACCCGAACGCGGAACCGCCGTGCGGCCCCCTGCCGCTCCGGTACAAGAGGGGCATGGCGTATGCGGGCAATGTGCGGCTGATCGAGACGCTATGGCGGGCAGCCGATCTGACTCGTGCCTGTCTCGCCCGGGACACCGCCCACATCGGCGCCTGCCTCACCGGCCTGGACACCGGCCAGATGAAGGACCTCCTGGCGTGGCTGGTCCTGGATCACGACGCGCTCTTCGAGGACCTCGGGGAGCCCTCCATGACGGTGGGGAACCTCAACATGCTGGCGGCCCTGGCGCCGCCGGAGACCGAGTTCGCGACGACCACGGTCGTACGCCGCGTCGCTGCGGGAGAAACGGGACCCACCCGCGCGCTGGAGGACCTGGCGCCGCCGGACTGCGCCATGCCGTCGCGATCTGCACCGCGGTCATGCTGCCGGAAGCACACGGCCCTCGCTGGAGCACTGAAGCTCGACGAACAGGCAGCCGCGCACGAGCGCGAAGGCCGCCCCCGACCCCCACACCGCCACCTGACGCCCTCGGCGCACCGGCCCGTGCACCCGACGGCCCCTCGCCCGTGCGCGCCTGCTGCGCCCCCTCAGCGGGTCGCAGACGGGCTGTCGCGTCCTCGATGATGGCTACCTGGGCCCGGCGGGACCGGTGGAGGCGTGGTGGCGGGCTTCTGCGGCCCGTGGGCGCGGCTGTTCGGCGTCGCGGTGCCGCTCCGGGGCCTCGGGGCTCGGAGCGGGCCTGACACGCGCGTAGACAACGGTACGCAGCCGCGCGGGCCTGGCCCTCGCCGTACGGCGGGCAGGCGCGCGGCACCGCGTCCGGGACCCCGCCGCGAAGGCCCGCCCGCGCCCCTGGCCTGACATGCCATCAGCCGTCCCGGCCGGATACCCGCTGTCGCGCCAAACATCCTGGACACCCCGCACGGAATTCCGCCGTAAACACGAAACGCCTCCGGAACGGAAAAATTATCCCGGAGGTGCCTCAAACCGCCCCGGGTCAAATCGCCACCGCCCGCTTCTGCTTCCGCCGATTAACAACCGTCGCAGAACGACCCGCGAATGGGGTGGGGCCTGAAGTCGAGCTTTGCGTATCCGTTCCGGGGGGCGGTCGCGGTAGCGGTTCCCGGACAGCTCCTGCGGCGTGCGCCGGGAGACGTCAACCTGGCGCCTCCTGGTGGCGCCTGGGTGGAACGTTTCGCCAGGTGGTGCAGCCTTTATGGTCTCCGCGTCGGTATCCGCGATCTCTTCCTTGCAGCATGAAAGGTGTCGAATGTCCATTCGCTTCCGTCAGATGGCCGTTGCAGCTGCAGCCTCGCTCGCCCTGGTCGCCGTACTACCGAGTCCGGCAGGCGCAGCCGTGGGCGAGTTCCGCTACACCTACTACGACGACCTCGGCAACCAGGCCCCGGGCGTGCTCGTCGACCCTGACAGCCGGGTCTGCGTCACGCTGCCCGAGGCGGCTGACCCCGACACCACCGAGCCGGCATTCGCGCCCCGGAACTTCACCGGCAGCACCGTCACCATGTTCACGGGCCCCGACTGCGACGGCGACTACTACAGCCTCCGCCCCGGCGGCCAGGCCAGCGACCGGCTCAAACTCCGCTCCGCCCTCTTCAACTGATCCGCGAACAAACGGATCACCGGCGCCTGACCATCCGGCCGGCCAGGCACACACCTCTTCCCCCGCGCGGGCAAGAGGTGCCGGCGGCACGGGACCGCCCGCACAGGTGACCTCACCTGCGGTGCAACCCGCCCTCCGCGCAAGCCTCCTGCACCCGCCCGCGCACCGGCCGGCGCGCCGACGAGCGATACACCCCCCGGTGCGCGGTCCGCGCACCCCTTCCACGCACCCGGCCCGCGGCGAGGCCCCAGGGCGCGGCCGCACCCTCCCCCGCGGCCATGCGCTGCCCTCGCCCCCCTCCCCGCCATCACCCGGCCTCAGGTGCGAGCAAGGCCGCCAGGAGGGAAATCGCGGTGATGCCACGGGGCGACCTGCGGCGATGCCGTGACGATCGGGCAGAGCAGGGGCATCGCAGTCACCCGGGCAGTCACCAGGGCGTACGGCACCGCACTGGCGAGGCAGTGAGTACCTCAGCCGAGGCCGGTGACCGGCACCGGCCGGCGGGACCGGGCGCACGCTTTCCTCCCCGCGCTGATCCCGAACCGGCGAACCCGGATCGCGCCGGGCCGCTCGACCCGCCCGAACAGCGGGACCCGGAGTCGGCCGCGCGGCCCTACGGAGCCTGATCCCCGGCACCACAGCCGCCCGACCACGGACGCCCGGGGCGGAGCACCGGAATATCCGCAAATGCGCGCTCCGTGGTGATCACCGTACGGAAGACTGTGCACGTGACGCTTCCTACCCGGCTGGCCGCTGCAGAAGAGATCCACGCTCATCTGGCTGATCAGCTGAACCTTGCCCTTCGCCGGCCAGGGATGCACGGCGGCGAGACAGCTCTTCGAATCCTCATCGATCACCTGCTGTTCATGGAGCGCGAGCCCGAGGCGTGGGCTGAACTGCAGCAGGACTGGGAGAACCGCGGACTGTGGACCCCCACCGGAATCGCCGGGGCCCTCCACGACCTGTTCCCCGCACAGGCGGACTGCAACGACACCGCCTCGGTCTACGCGGAGTTCGTACACCGACGCGGCTGGCTCAAGCCCGATCGCGTCCTCACCAGACAGGAGTACAAGACCCTCACCCGCCGGGTCCGGCAGTGGGCCGCCGCTGACCACACCTGGCCTGACGTGACAGCCGAGTTCGGCCCACCCTCCGTACTCTCCGGAGGAAACAATCCCCCGTACGGGAAAACGCTCAGCTACCTCACACAGGATCCCCAGCAGCCCATCGTGGCCTTCCACCTGTGGAACGGCAGCGAACCAGGGACCAAGCCGTGGCCACCCGAACATGAGCAACCACTGCTCCTCGCGGCGCGATTCGGCAGCAACTCGTTCAGCCGATCGCTGACCTTCACCCCCGAAGGCAAACAGAGAAAACCGACAGGTCATCCAGGCTCGGCACAGCAGGCGGTCGGCGCAAAACCCCACCGGACCCGGGCCTGACACCACGGCAGCGATCGCATGGTCCCAGCGGCCGGCGGCATCGAGGAGCAGCTCGCCGGAGAGCCGCCAGGCGCCGACCAGGCAGAGGGTGCCGGTGTGTCGGGGGCTCTCGAAGTCGAGGAGCAGGCCGTCGACGACGACGCCGGCGCCCGCGGCGAACACAGCGCCGGCGAAGGCGGGGCCCGGGGAAGGCGGGGCCGGCGCATGTGGGGCCGGCGCATGTGGGGCCGGGGATGCAGGACGACGGCCCGGTCCGGGGGCGCGGAAGCCGTGGAGCGCCGGCGGCGTGGTGCAACTGGGCGACAGCGTCGGCGACCACGCCGGGTACGGAAGGGCGAGGAAGCGGGCGGAGCGGTGAGCCGAAGAGCGGAGGGTTGTCAGCAGCGGGGCTCATGAGCTGGCGAATGGGATCGAGCGAAGCGGTCCGGTTGCCTCACGCGAGGCAACCGACTTGTCACATACGCTCATTCAACAGCCCTTCTGGCACCAGATGCGAAGATCGAGAGCCAGCGGCTCCTCAAGACGGTTCCATGGCTCATGGCCCTTACACACGCCGGGGTCCCCCACTCGGCTGAGCCGAAGGACCCCATCGGCCCAGGCCCGAAACCGTCAGGCCGCACAAGACAGGTGATGAACATGCGAGATGAGGCCGCCAAACGGGTCGAGCTGGTCTTCTCCCTCTTCGACACCAACGGCAACGGAGTCATCGACTCCCACGACTTCGACCTCATGACCGGCCGTGTTCTGCAGGCGGCAGCCGCCTCCGACGACGACGCCAAAGCCGCCATCCGCGCCGCGTTCCGCCGCTACTGGACCACACTCGCCACAGAACTGGACACCAACGACGACGGCGTGATCACCCTGGACGAGTTCCGTCCGTTCGTGCTCGACCCCGAGCGTTTCGGTCCCACGGTCGCCGAGTTCGCCGCAGCCCTCTCCGCGCTCGGCGACCCCGACAGGGACGGCCTGATCCAGCGGCCCCTCTTCGTCTCACTGATGACAGCGATCGGCTTCCAAGAGACGAACATCCACGCCCTCTTCGACGCCTTCGACCCGGACACCGAAGACCGCATCACCGTAGCCACCTGGGCAGACGGCATCAAGGACTACTACACGCCCGACATGGCCGGGATCCCCGGCGACCAACTGGTAGCCGCCCGCGCCGGCTGACACAACCCGCCAGCGGCCTCCCGGCCGCCGGCGACACCGCCACGACATCACCGTACTGCCGCCTTCCACCAGGACACGTGCCGCCGTATGGGGGCTGAGGGCAGAGCGCCGGCCTCAGGCCCCCTGCGGAGGTCATCGTGAGCGGTGCAGGCGTCATGGCGGGGTCTGTCTTCGGTCTCGTGTCGTTCGCCCGCAGGCGGGCGGCGCGGCGGCTGGTCCGCGCGATCGCAGGGCGGAGGATCGACCGCATAGCGGGCCTATCCGGCCGACCCCCGACAACGCAGCAAGCGTGCATGCCAGCCGCGCGCCGCAGACGAGAGACAGAAGACAGACCCTACGGCTTGCGCGCGAACACCCACCGGTTTCCCTCCAGCGCGTCGTTGGGCTCGGGAAGAGGGCCGCGCCGGTGCCGGCGGGTGAAATCGAACGGCGTGTGCATCGAAGCGGACCAGCCCCTGGCCACCAGAACGCCCGCCGAGTCGGGGCGCGGCCCCTTGTCGAAAAGGTCCAGCAGATCGATGCCGATCTCTTCTCGCGTCGCCGTATAGATCGCACTACCACGATAGGCCTCAAGGTCCTTTTCCAGCTTCGCCTCGAAGGCCAGAGCACTGCCTGCCACGGCCAGCCCGTCCACCGTGCCGATGAGGTACGACTCGGCAGGACCCGGCAAGTAGAAAAGAAGCCCCTCAGCCAGCCAAACACTCCGTGCGGCCGGGTCGAAGCCGGCGGCCGTCAACGCACCGGCCCAGCCCTCGCGCAAGTCAACCGGTACGGGGACGCGCTTCACCTTCGGGGCAGCCGACAGGGCCGTGAGCACCCGCTGCTTGAAGGCCAGCACGCCGGCCCTGTCGATCTCGAAGACGACGCAGTCGGACGGCAGATCCAGCCGGAAGGCGCGGGTGTCCAGCCCCGCTCCCAGCAGAACCACTTGGCGGGCACCCGCACCGACCGAGCGGAGGAGAAAATCATCAAACACCCTCGTCCGCAAACCGAAATAACGCGCGAACCGCCCCCACAACGGGCTGGCATCCCCGTCCCGGGCCTGCTCGATACGCACCGGCCAGTTCGCACAGGCAGGAGCTGCGCGGACGAAGTGCTCCGCATACACATCCCGCGCCAAACTGTCGCGGCGGTGAGTCTCGATAGCCCGTGCCGCGGCGACCAGGAGGGCCGTCAGGCCCACACCTCCGGCCACGCCTTCCACGTCCATGTGCTCGGGCGTCATTCCTGCCATGCTTCCTCCATCGACGGAAGTGCGGGGGTGAGGGATGCTCACTGCCCGGATGTGCCTCGCTCACCGGTCTGTCCTCTCCGGGAGCAGGACGGGCTTGACCACACGGCCCGCGTCGCAGTCGCGTTCGGCCTCGTTGATGCCGGCCAGCGGGTAGGTGCGGATCAGTTGGTCGAAGGGGAAGCGTCCGGCCTGCCACAGTCCGATCAGCCGGGGTATCAGCACTGCGGGTACGGCGTCCCCCTCGCAGATATGACGAATGCTGCGGCCGCCCTCGAGCGTGCCCGGTTCGAGCGCCAGCGGGGTGTGGAGGCGCGCCACCAGGCCGAGGGTGCCGGTGGGACGCAGGGCGTACAGCGCCTTGTTGATGAGCGGGGGTGAGGCCGTGGTGTCCAGCGCGTACTGGGCGCCACCGCCGGTCAACCGCCGGATCCGTCCGGCCAGGTCCGGCGAGGCGGCAGGCAGCGGGGTCGCGCCGAACCGCTCGGCCGAAGCGAGCCTGTCAGGATGCCCGTCGACAGCCACGGTCAGTACGCCCGCGGCGGTGGCCGCCATCACCGCGGTCAGACCCACCGCTCCCGCGCCCAGGACCACAAGGGTCTCGCCCGGACCGGCGCCGAAGGTGTTCAGTACGGCGCCCGCGCCGGTGAGGGCACCGCAGCCGAGGGGCCCGAGCAGTTCGAGCGGTAGCGCGGGGTCGACCCGTACGGCGTTACGAGCCGCAACCAGGGCGTACTCGGCGAACGAGGACTGGCCGAACCACCGGGGTGCCAGTGCTTTGCCGGCCGCGTCGGTGAGCCGCGGCGGCTCCTCCTGGCGCCCGCCGAAGAGATTGAGGGAAGCGAAGGAATCGCAGTAGGCGGGGGCCGCACCGAGGCACATCCGGCAGCGTCCGCAGGAGTCGAAACTCAGCACGACATGGTCCCCGACACCGATCGCCGCGCCCGGGCCGCCCCCCGCCCGCACCACGACCCCGGCACCCTCATGGCCGAGGACCGCCGGCACCGGGCTGCGGCCGGCGGATTGCCGGACCGCTAGATCGGTCCGGCACATCCCGGTACCCGCGATCTCGACCAGGATCTCGCCGGCCGCGGGCTCCGCCCGCAAAACCACCTCCTCGACCGTGAACGGGCCCTCGTACGAGCGCAATACCGCTGCCCGGAACCTCACCCTCACCCCTCCTGCGGGCGGTGGACGACGAACGGCCGGAGGTTGCCATACAGCCCCCACAACCCACCCGCGACGCCGACCCCGCTGTCCTTGACACCCGCGAAGGGCTGGGCGAGGGACAACTCGGCATGATGGTTCACCCAGGCCGTGCCGCATTCGAGCCGCTCGGCCACCGCCTCGGCCCGGTCGAGATCGGTCCCCCACACGGAGCCACCCAGCCCGAAGCCGGTGCCGTTGGCCGCGTCGACGGCCTCGTCGAGTTTCCGGTACGGAAGCACCGGCAGCACCGGTCCGAACTGCTCCCCGGTCACCACCGGAGCGCCGGGCGGCACGTCGGTGAGGACCGTGGGAGCGAAGAAGTAGCCCGGCCCGTCCAGCCGGTGGCCGCCCGCCGCCGCCCGTGCACCGTCCGCAAGAGCATGCTGGGTGATCTGCTCGATCCGGGCCAACTGCGGGGCGTTGCTCACCGGGCCCAGCCGGGTGTCCGGGTCGAGGCCGGCCCCGACGGTGACGGTCTTCGCGCGATGGGCGAGGGCTTCGACGACCTCGGCGTGCAACCGGGCCGGGGCGTAGACGCGTTTGACCGCCATACAGACCTGCCCGCAGTTACGAAACGCCGCCCAGAACAACCGGTCCGCGATCCGGTCCACGTCGACATCGTCCAGCAGCACGGCAGCGTCATTGCCGCCCAGCTCCAACGTGACCCGGGCGAGCGAGGCCCCCGCCGCTTCGGCGACGGCCCGCCCGGTGGAGACCGAACCGGTGAAGGTGACGTGGCGGATACCTGGATGGGAGGCGAGACGGGCACCAAGGGGTTCGCGGCCGGTGACGACGGTCAGGACGTCCTCGGGCAGAGCCGCGGCAAGGACGGAGCCGAGCAGCCGGGTGGCCAAGGGGGTGAACGGGGACGGTTTGAGGACCACGGTGTTGCCCGCCGCGAGCGCGGGAGCGAACTTCGCCGCCGCGAGTTGGAGGGGGAAGTTCCACGGCACGATCGCAGCCACCGGCCCGAGCGGACGCCAGCGGACCTCACTGCGCACCGGCCGGCCATCGACGATCCGCCGGGTTCTGGGGGCGAGGTCGGCGAAGTAACGCAGGCGGGCGGCCGTACGGGCGACCTCCGCACACGACTCGGCCAGCGGCTTGCCCTGCTCCCTGGTGAGCAACCGCGCGAGGTCATCACCGGCCGCCTCCACCGCACCGGCCGCCACACGCAACGCAGCAGTACGCGCCGCCGGATCCGCCCGCCAACCACGCCAAGCCCCGTAAGCCCGGTCAACCACACCATCCAGCTCGTCCGGCTGCTGATCGGGAGCTTCGTCGAAAGCCTCCCCGGTGGCCGGGTCGACGACGGGGAAACGTATGCCCAGGCGTCCGGGGACGCGATCGGCCTCAGAGGTCGGCATGGCGGCCCTCAGTTCACGGAGGAGACGCCGACGGTGTGCTCGGCGGCGTGCCGGTCCATCTCCGCCCGGAAAGCGGCCACCAGATGCGGCTGGATCCTTCCGGCATTGCGGTCACCGCCCTCACAGACCGCTCCCCGCACGCCCACGATGTCCGTACCGATGCGGGTCAGCGAACCGAGGTCGGCCTGTGTGACACTGCCCGCGAGGGCCGCGAGCCGACCGGACGCATGGGCCAGCCGGACGAACTCAGCACACACATCCGGCGGCACGTGGTCGAACAACCGCGTCCCGTCCTTGACGGCGGTATCGAGCATGGCGGCGTCCGCGCCGGAGCGGACGGCGATATCGGGCACGGCGAGCGGATTGACGCAGCCGATCCGGTGGGCGTCGGCGTAGCCCGACGCGACGACCAGCGCATCCGGGCGGTGGTCCTTCACCGCCCGGACGACCGCGCGCATGACCTCGATGCCCTGATCAGGCGTGGTGCATCCGTAGAGGCCGACCTTGATGTACGTGGCCCCCGACACCACCGCGCCGAGCGCAGCCTGGGCCACCGTGCCGGGCTTGTACGGAACATCCCCCACGGTCGCGGAGACCGGCTTGTCCGCCGGGACCGCGTCGCGGATCTCCCTGATGACCCAGGGGAAGTTCGCGCCGAGAGAGCCCTCGTCAGGCTTCTTGACGTCGACGATGTCGAGATGCTCCGCCGCTTTCGCGCAATCGAGAGCCTCCTCGACACCGTCCGGGGAGATGAGAAGCAACACCCTGACCTCCTTCGCCGCCAGTCATCCGCCCGGCCGAGGGACAGGGGACCCCGCGGTCACCTGGCGAATGTGCGGTGTGCTCATCATTTCCGTCACTCTCGGGAACCGGGAGAGCGCACAGAGTACCCAGGATGTTCAGGCCCGCATCCACGCGCCGTGCATACCGGGTTAAAGCATCCCATAGGTGATGATTCGTCGGGGTGGCGAGTAGCTCGTGGCATTGGTGACAACCAGCCTGCTCTACGGCGACCATTGCGCCTCACCTGAGTCACGCGGCCGGTTGACGCCGCCGCAGGGTGCGTGTCTCGCCGTCCTTGGGGTACCCGGACGCGGCAGCAACGCACTCATCGCCATGAACGGAGGTCAGCCTCATGGGACTTGGCGGAAGCATTCTTCTGATGGCCGCGGGCGGCATTCTCGCCTTCGCCACCGACTGGAACGTCAACGGTCTGGATGTCCAGGTGATGGGCTGGATCATGATGCTCGCCGGCTTCGTCGGCCTTGTCGTCATCTCCAGCGTGCAGCGCCGCCGCCGCGCGGTCGCGCCTCCCACCGAGGCGGTCGTCGAGGAGCGGCATCGCTACTACGAATAGCGGCGCACGGCCACCGGTGTTCACACCCGCCGAGGCGTGGTACCCGCCCCTCGATGACGGACAAGCCGACGACGCTTATGCCATCGGACTAGCTCACCGGCGAGGGAGCGACCCTCATCCGCACTGCGGGTCCGTTGCCGCACACGGTGCCGGGGGGCCGACGAGCGAGCGTTTCGAACGGATCAGGGAGAGGACGATTCATCATGGCAAGCACGCAGGGCAAGTTGCGCGAGCAGGTGGAGACGGCTCGTGGCCGACTGGGTGACGGTGTCGAGGAGTTGGTCGCCAGGACGGGCGTGAAACACCGGGCCGAGAAGGGGGTCGCGGACGTCAAACGGGTCGTCGACGACAAGACGCCGGACCGGGTGCGCCACGCCGCGGGGCGTGCCGGGCATGCGGCCGAGCGGGCGGCCCGTACGGGCAAGAAGCGCCCGGTGCCGGCGGCGACCGTCGTCGGTGGCACGGTGCTGGCGCTGGTCTTCCTGCTCTTCCGCCGTCGCCGGGGCAACGGCCGCTGAGCGGGCGGCCGGCTCGACCGGCACGGTTTCTTCGACGTCGCCCTTCCGGGCTCGGCGCTCCCCAGGTCGCTCGTTCGGCCAGGGGGCACGCCGGGCCCGGACGCCGTTGGCCCCGGCTGCCGCAGGTGCGTCGCGAAGCAGTTGCTCGGCCCGTCACCTCTCGGTGAGTTGCCTGTCTAATCAGGCGGTGATGGCGTACTCGGTGAAGCGGCCCTACTGGTCCCAGGCCGCGCCGAGCGCCAGCAGGCGCTCGCGGTACTCGATGACCTCGACCCATTCCGGTGGCCAGGCCGCCGCCCCGTGGTACGCGCCGGCGAACGCCCCGGCCAGCGCGGCAATCGAGTCGGAGTCTCCGCCGGAGTAGGCGCCGCGGCGCACGGCGGCCGGCGGGTCGTCGGGGTGCTGGAGGAAGCAGAACAGCGCGGTGGCGAACGCCTCCTCGGCGATCCAGCCCTCGCCGGTGGCCAGGCAGGGGTCGGCGTCCGGATCGGCGTCCGGCAGCGCGGCCTCGACCCGGTCGAGGACGGCCAGGCACTCCTGCCAGCCGCGGGAGATGAAGGAGATACGGTCCGGATCCTGGGCGTGCTCGGCCAGGTCGCCCAGCCAGTCGGCCCGGTACAGCGCCCGGTTCGCCTCCGCGTAGGCGCGCAGCAGCGGCAGCAGTTCTTGCGGGGCCGTGCCCTGGGCCAGCAGGTGGACGGTGTGCGCGGTCAGGTCGCTGGCTGCCAGCGCGGTGGGGTGCCCGTGGGTGAGGCCGGACTGCAACTGGGCCGCGCCGGAGCGCTGTTCGGCGCTCAGCCCCGGGATCAGGCCGAGCGGTGCGACCCGCATGTTCGCCCCGCAGCCCTTGGACCCCACCTCGCTGGCCCGCTGCCAGGGACCGCCCCGCTCCAGCGCCTCGCAGGCGCGCAGGCAGGTGCCCCCGGGGGCCCGGTTGTTCTCCGGCGAGTGGTACCAGCTCAGGAAGTGTTCCCGGACCGGTGGTTCCATGCGCTCGGCGGTCAGCGGGCCGTCGGCCAGTGCCGTGTGCAGCGCCTCGCCGAGGGCGAGCGTCATCTGCGTGTCGTCGGTGACGTACGCCGTGCCCGAGGAGACCGGCAGCGGGAGCGTACGCCACTCTCCGAACTTCGCCTCGATCTGGGCGAGGGTGTTGAACTCGGTGGGGAAGCCCATGGCATCCCCGATGGCCAGTCCCAGCAGTGCCCCCGTCGTACGCTTCATCCCGCGCCCACCCCCATCGTTGTTCCGGTCCACCGATCCTAGGAGGCCCGGGCCCGCCAGCGGCGCGTCCCCGGCCCCTTGGCGACCGGCCCGCCCAGCACCGCGCCACCTCCGTCGTCCGGTTCCTGGCCCGAAGCGAGTCGGGGTCGGCGAAGAACTGCGCACGAGCGCGGCAAACGGCCTCGATGTCGGGCGCTGCGCGGGAGCCGGCCGGGTCGCCGGCTCCCGCGCGGCAGCGCTTCAGTTCCCTTCTCGGCAGATGCCTGTCAGCCGGTCGTCATTGCCTACGCTCACTGCCCAAGAGGTGCTGAGGACGTGGCAGCCGGCGTCCACCCGGACGGCGATGCGGTCGCCGTCGCGTTCGCCCCGGACGGGTCTGCCGTCGACGAACACCACCGCTCCTTCGTGGCCCTCGGGTACGGGCACGCTGACCGTCCCGGTGGTGTTGCCGGGCACCCGGACGCCGAGGTCCTGCCGGTCGCCGGACCGGTGGAAGGAGACCGCGATTGTGCCCTTGACGGTCGGCAGCGTGACGGAGCCGAAGCGTTGGTCGCCTGTCTGGGGCTTGACCTGGAAGGTCGCGTAGCCCGGCGAGGTGGGTTCGATGCCGTACATGTCGCGTGGGATGACGTAGGCGGGAGCCGTCGCCCAGGGGTGCGACCAGGTCATGTTGCTCTTCTGGCCGGGGTCCCAGGCTTCGCCGGTGGCGCCGGCGCCGATGTCGAGCATGTGCAGCCAGCCGTTTGTGCCGGTGGAGGTGAGCAGGTCGAGCGCGTCCTGACCGTGGCCGGCGTCGTACAGGGCCTCCAGCAGGAACCCGGAGCAGTAGACACTGCAGGCCATGCCGCGGGAGGCGATGTAGTCCGCGACTGCGCCGCGCTGTTCGGCGTCGTCCGGGACGCCGAACGCCGACGGGAAGACGCTCGCGTGCACCGCGTGGTGGCCGGTCGGGACGTCGTCCCTGTCCAGTCCGTCGTCGTAGGCGCCCTGCTCCGGGTCGTAGAACCTGGTGTTCAGGGCGTCGCGGATCGTCCGGGCCTTCGCCCGGAATTCCTCGGCGTCGCTCGTGTGGCCGAGTTCGCGGGCGATGGTCTCCATCTGCCGGTAGTTGCTGTACGCGAGGGCGTTGAGGACGGTGTTCTGGTCGGTGAACCGGTATCCGTCGCGCTGGCTGTCGGGCCAGTCGACGATGGCGTCGCGCTGGACGATGGTGCCGGTGGCCGGGTCGTAGTCCTCGTCGAGCAGTTTCGGCTTGAGCGTGTCGTAGGCGCGCTCGATCTGGGCGGTGGATCCGGTGCGTTGCCAGGTGTCGTACACGGCGCTGATCACGTACATCGGCCATTCGGTCGGCCAGGTGCGGTTCTCCTCGAAGTAGTCCATGGAGTACTGGCTGAGTGTCGGGTCCTCGGTGAGGTGGAGGTTGGACAGAAGCTGGATGTAGGCGTCGGCCTCGTAGTTGGTGCGTTCGCGAGTCCAGGAGTCGGTGAAGAAGTTCTGGTTGGCGGTCTCGATGGTGTCCTTGGTGAACTGCCAGACGCTGACGAGATCGGGGTCGGAGGACGTCAGCTCGGCCGCGTCGCGGTCGAAGGGGTAGACCATGGCGAGCGCGCTCAGGTTCTCCTTCGTGATCGGGACGGGTGAGTCGACGATGTTCAGGTAGCGGAAGACTCGCATGCCCCAGGTGTCGACGGTCTGCCGGCCGTCTCGGAGGGTGAGCACGTCTTCGTACGTGTTGCCGGTGCGCATCCGGTAGCGGGCGGTGTGCGGAGCCGACAGTTCCTCACCGAATCGCAGCCGGACTTGCTGGTCCTGGCGGCCGTCCAGGGTGAGCCGGACGCCGCCCATCCAGGTGCGGCCGAAGTCGACGAAGTAGTCGCCGCCGCCGAGATCGACGATCTCCTCGGGGGCGTGCGTCTGCTCCTCGACCTTCGCGAACGGTGTGGGGGCGAGCTTCTCGAACGGCTCCTTGACCTCGGGGGCGGTCCAGCCCCGGCCGGTGAAGCCCGGCTTCTTGAACCCGTCCGGGAACGCGGCCATGGCGACGTCTTCCCTTGGGGCGTACCAGTAGTTCGTGCCGATGCTCTCCGTCGACGTCCAGATGTCGCTTCCGGTCCTGGCCTGCCAGCCGGCTCCCGTGCCGAGGGTCTGGGTGGTGCCGTCGGTGTAGCGCACGATCACGTGGGCCTGGAAGCGCCGGTCCTTGGTGGCGTAGGCGATCGCCGAGAGGGTGTGCGGGCCGCGTTCGCGGAGCCGGTCCGTGAGGTCGAAGCCGTCGTAGCGGACCTCGTCGCCGGTCGGGCTCGTCGGCCCGAGCCCGACGAACTCTCCGTCCAGGTACATCTTGTACACGTACTGCTTGGCGCTGGAGAACGCGGAGCCGGTGGCGAAGACGGTGGCCCAGGCGACCTTCTTGCCCGGCGCGAGCGAGAAGTCGTTCCGGAAAAGGGCCCAGTCGTTGGCGAGGTTGACGTTGAGGCAGTCGACACCGGTTCCGAGGCTGAGCGCCCCGTCCTGGACGGTCCCGCAGGGGAAGCCGGCCGCGGGGTCGTCGAAGTCGTTGCGGTACAGCTCGTCGCCGTCGCCGGTCAGGTCGGTGACGCGGACGTCGTCCACGACGCCCGTCTCGCTGCCGCCGTTGCGGAAGCCGATGACCCCCTCGGTGTAGGTGGTGTCGGTACGGCGGTCCACGACGCGGCCGTCGAGGGAGGTGGTGAGGGTGGAGCCGACGGCTTCGATGCTGACCCGGTGCTCGGTGCCGGTCTTCAGCTCCGCCCCGAGCGGCACCGGGGCGCCGGCACGGAACGTGCCGTCGGTCTGGATGTGCGGCACCAGGGTGTTGGGGTTGGCGGCGCCGGCCGCCCGGAACTGCCACATGTAGCCGTTCCTTTTGTCCGGCGACCGGAAGCGCACGCCGAGCGCGGTGCGGGTGACCGTGAGCGTCAGGTCGACGCGGTAGTCGGTCCACTTCTCACCAGCGGGCGGGCGGGGCCACACGGGCGCCGAATTTCCCCAGTCGGCGCCGGGACCTGTGCCGAACGAGGCGGACTCGGACCACCCGGAGGGCCGGTGGTCACCATCCCAGACCTGCACGCGCCACCGGTACCGCTCCCCCGCCCGGAGCGCGGGGCCGGCGTAGCGCACCGCCGACGACTGCGCGGATGCGACCTTTCCGGTCGCCCACACGGGGCGGTCCGTGCCGACGCGCGTCACCTCGATCTTGTACGCGCCCTGCCGGCGCAGCGCCGACTGCCAGCCGAACTCGACCGTCCCCGCGGCGTCCACGTCCGTGGGAGCCGGCAGCGAGTTCGTCCGCAGCCCGGTCGGCGCCGACGGCCGCTCGGGCGCGCGGGACACTCCCTGCTCGTCCGTGGTCCCGGCGGCCGGCGCGGTGAGGGCGGCGACCGACGCGAGCACCGCGGCCACAACCGTGACGGCGCGCCAGGGCCCGGGTCTTCTTCTCCGAAGTCTCATGAGTGCCCCATCCCTCGTTGAAACGATTCAATCCATGGGTGTAGCGGCACCGTATTTCGCTTGAAATCGCGCGTCAATATATGCTGACACGATTCATGGAATCCGATGATGTCCGCTCAGGCCACCTCGGCCGGCGGCGTCGGTGAGCAAGGGACCACGGCAGAGAGGGTGTTGGCCCGGCGGCCCGGCATCGGTGGCGGCGGTCCGTGTAACGCGCCTGAAAAGAGCGCGGGCTAGCGTGGCCGGACTCCGGGCCGGGACGGCCCCGGAGGGAGCCGAGCCGAAGGCAGGTGGGACGTGTGCGACTGACCCCCCGGGAGCAGGAGCGGCTGCTCATCCATGTGGCCGCGGACGTCGCCGAGAAGCGCCGGACGCGCGGCCTGCGGCTCAACCATCCGGAGGCGGTCGCGCTCATCACCTCCCACGTACTGGAAGGCGCCCGCGACGGCCGCAGCGTCGCCGACCTGATGGCCTCAGGCCGCAAGGTCCTCACCCGCGACGACGTCATGGACGGCATCCCCGAGATGCTGCGCGACGTGCAGGTGGAGGCGACCTTTCCGGACGGCACCAAGCTCGTCACCGTCCACGACCCCATCGCCTGACGGGAGGACCGCCGTGATGATTCCGGGAGAGATCCGCTACGGCGACGGGGCCGTCCGCCTCAACGAGGGCGCGGACGTCGTCCTGCTCACCGTGCTCAACGCCGCCGACCGGCCGGTCCAGGTCGGCTCCCACTATCACTTCGCCGAGGCCAACCCGGGACTTGAGTTCGACCGCGCCGTCGCCCGCGGCAGGCGCCTCGGCATCGCCGCGGGCACCTCCGTGCGCTTCGAGCCGGGCGTGCCCGTGGAGGTCGCGCTGGTCCCGATCGACGGCCGGCGCGTGGTGCCGGGGCTGCGCGGCGAGACGGGCGGGGCGCTCGATGGCTGAGCTGTCCCGGGCCGCGTACGCCGACCTCTTCGGGCCGACCACCGGCGACCGCATCCGGCTCGCCGACACCGACCTGCTGATCGAGATCGAGGAGGACCGCTCCGGTGGCCCGGGGCGCGCGGGCGACGAGGCGGTCTTCGGCGGCGGCAAGGTCATCCGTGAGTCCATGGGCGTCTCCCGCGCCGCCCGCGCCGACGGCACCCCCGACACCGTGATCACGGGCGCCGTCGTTCTCGACCACTGGGGCATCGTCAAGGCCGACGTCGGCGTCCGCGACGGGCGCGTCACGGCGCTCGGCAAGGCGGGCAACCCCGACACCATGGACGGCGTGCACCCCGAGCTGGTCATCGGCCCGGAGACCGAAGTCGTCGCGGGCAACGGCAAGATCCTCACCGCGGGCGCCGTCGACGCCCACGTCCACTTCATCTGCCCCCAGCTCGCCGACGAGGCGCTCGCCTCGGGCGTCACCACCCTCATCGGCGGCGGTACGGGACCCGCCGAGGGCAGCAAGGCCACCACCGTCACCCCGGGGCCGTGGCACCTGGCCCGGATGCTGGAGGCCATGGACGGCGTCCCCGTCAACGTCGGCCTGCTGGGCAAGGGCAGCACCGTCTCCAGCGAGGCAATGCGCAGCCAACTGCGCGG
This sequence comes from Streptomyces sp. WAC 06738, assembly GCF_003945505.1. Taxonomy (NCBI): domain Bacteria; kingdom Bacillati; phylum Actinomycetota; class Actinomycetes; order Kitasatosporales; family Streptomycetaceae; genus Streptomyces; species Streptomyces sp. WAC 06738. The sequence goes on from NZ_CP029618.1 coordinate 22,599, forward strand.
CGGTGCCCTCGGCTTCAAGATCCACGAGGACTGGGGGGCCACCCCCGCCGTCATCGACGCCTGCCTCGCCGTCTGCGAGGAGACCGGCGCGCAGCTCGCCCTCCACAGCGACACCCTCAACGAGGCCGGCTTCGTCGGCGACACCCTCGCCGCCCTCGCCGGCCGCACCGTCCACGCCTACCACGCCGAGGGCGCCGGCGGAGGCCACGCCCCCGACATCATCACCGTCGTCTCCACCCCCCACGTCCTGCCCAGCTCCACCAACCCGACCCGCCCGCACACCGTCAACACCGTCGAGGAGCACCTCGACATGCTGATGGTCTGCCACCACCTGAACCCCGCCGTGCCCGAGGACCTGGCTTTCGCCGAGTCCCGCATCCGGCCCACGACGATCGCCGCGGAGGACGTCCTGCACGACCTCGGCGCCATCTCCGTCATCTCCTCCGACTCCCAGGCCATGGGCCGCATCGGCGAGGTGGTGCTGCGCACCTGGCAGACGGCACACGTGATGAAGAAGCGGCGCGGTGCACTGCCCGGCGACGGCCGCGCCGACAACCTGCGGGCGCGCAGGTACGTCGCGAAGTACACGGTCAACCCCGCCGTCGCCAACGGCGTCGACCACGAGATCGGCTCCGTCGAGCCCGGCAAGCTCGCCGATCTCGTCCTGTGGGACCCGGCGTTCTTCGGCGTCAAGCCGCATCTGGTGATCAAGGGCGGCCAGATCGCGTACGCGCAGATGGGCGACGCCAACGCCTCCATCCCCACCCCGCAGCCGGTCCTGCCGCGCCCCATGTACGGCGCCGCCGGCCGCGCCCCGCACGCCAACTCCGTCTCCTTCGTCTCCCCGCTCGCGCTGGACGGTCACCTCCGCGACCGCCTCGGGCTGGGCAAGCCGATGGTCGCGGCCCGCTCCACGCGATCGCTGACCAAGGCGGACATGCGGCTGAACGACGCGACCCCGGACGTACGGGTCGACGCCGACAGCTTCACCGTGACCATCGACGGCGACGTGGTCGAGCCCGCCCCGGCGGCGGAGCTGCCGATGGCCCAGCGCTACTTCCTGTTCTGAGCCATGCCGCCCCCGCCCGCCATCCGCGCCGCGCTGCTCGTACTCGCCGACGGCCGCTTCCCCGCCGGCGGCCACGCCCACTCCGGCGGCGCCGAAGAGGCCGTCGCCGCCGGGCGGATCACGGACGCCGCGGGGCTGGCGGCGTACTGCCGCGGGCGGCTGCACACCGCCGGGCTCACCTCCGCCGCCCTGGCCGCCGCCGCCTGCGCCGGAGCCGACCCGCTCCGCCTCGACGAGGCCGCCGACGCCCGCACCCCCTCCCCCGCCCTGCGCGCCACCGCCCGCAAGCTGGGCCGCCAACTGCTGCGGGCCGCCCGCGCCGCCTGGCCGAACGCGGAGCTGGACGCCCTCGCCGAGGCCCGCCCTCGTGGCGTCCACCAGCCCGTCGTCCTGGGCCTCGCCGCGCGGGCCGCGGGCCTCGGCCCCGGCGACGCCGCACACGCGGCCGCGTACGAGGCGGTCTCCGGGCCGGCGACCGCGACCGTGCGGCTCCTCGGCCTCGACCCCTTCGAGGCCACCGCCGTCCTCGCCCGCCTCGCCCCGGAACTGGACGACGTCGCCGCGCGGGCCACGGCGGCGGGTGTACGTGCGGCCGCCGCGGGCCGGGCCGATGTCGGGGCTCTTCTGCCCGCGGCGGGCGCCCCACTCCTCGACATCGCCGCGGAGGAGCACGCCGTCCGGGCGGCGCGGCTCTTCGCCTCGTAGGCAGACCCCGGCCGACCCGGCCGAGCTCGTGAGAACCCAGGGAGACGGCATGCACCGCGACCACCCCGAGACCGCTCCGCAGCGCTACACCTACGGCACCGCCGCGCCCCGCCTCGGCACACCCCCGGCGCCGGCAGGGCCGGCAGGGAGCTCCACCCGCGCCACCCCGCGCCGTGCCCTCCGGGTCGGGCTCGGCGGTCCGGTGGGCTCCGGCAAGACCGCCATCGTGGCCGCGCTGTGCCGGCTGATGCGCGACGAACTGGCGCTGGCCGTCGTCACCAACGACATCTACACCCGCGAGGACGCCGAGTTCCTGCTCCGCGAGGCCGTACTGCCGCCCGAGCGGATCACCGCGGTCCAGACCGGCGCCTGCCCGCACACCGCCATCCGCGACGACATCTCCGCCAACGTCGAGGCCGTCGAGGAACTGGAGGCGACGGTGGGGCCCCTCGACATGGTGCTCGTGGAGTCCGGCGGCGACAACCTCACGGCCACCTTCTCCCGCGGCCTGGCCGACGTGCAGCTCTTCGTCATCGACGTCGCGGGGGGCGACGACATCCCCCGCAAGGGCGGGCCCGGCGTCACCATGGCCGACCTGCTCGTCGTCAACAAGGTAGACCTCGCCCCCCACGTCGGCTCCGACCTCCGGCGCATGGCGCGCGACGCGCGGGCCCAACGCGGTGAGAGACCGGTCGTGTTCACCTCGCTGGCGCGAGAGGGGGGCGTACGGCCGGTCGCGGACTGGCTCCGCGGGCGCGTCGCCGCGTGGCGTACGGCATGACGGACCTCGGGGCCGCACACGCCCACCGTACGGACGGGCCGGCCCCGCGCCCGCCCGGCCCCCGCCGGCCCGCCGCGCGCGGGCCCGCCAGCGAAGTCCGCGCCCGTGCCCGTATCACCGCCGCCCCCGACGGGCGCGGCGGCACCGCACTGCCGGAGCTGGCCGGGGACGGGCCACTCGCCCTGCGCCGGATCCGGGCGGGCGCCGGGGAGGCGCGGGTGTGCCTGGTCGGGGCGATGGCCGGGCCGCTCGGCGGCGACCGGCTGGGGCTCGACGTGCGCGTCGAGGCCGGGGCCGCCCTGAGCGTCACCAGCGCCGCCGCGACCCTGGCACTGCCGGGCACCACCGGCGAGCCCGCCCGTTACGACGTGCGCCTCACCGTCGGCGACGGCGCCGTGCTGCGCTGGCTGCCCGAGCCGCTGGTCTCCGTGCGCGGCAGCCGACTCCACGTGGCCTACCGCGTCCACCTCGCCCCCACCGCCCGCCTGGTGCTCCGCGAGGAGCAGGTGCTCGGCCGCGCCGGTGAACCGCCCGGCCGGCTCGTCTCGCGCCTCACGGTACGCAGCGGCGGTCGCCCGCTCCTCGACCAGACCACCGACTACGGCCCCGGCGCCCCTGCATGGGACGGCCCCGCCGTGCTCGCGGGCAACCTCGCCGCGGGACAACTGCTCACCGTCGCTCCCGAGTTCCATGACGCTCCGGCCGAGCCGTGTGTCCTCGCCCCCGGCCGCGCCGTCCTCACCCCTCTGCCTGGCCCCGGTACCCTCGCCACCGCCGTGGCGCCGGACGCCCAGCTCCTCCGCACCCTGCTGGAGGATGCCCAATCCCGGACCACCTACCTGCATCAAAAGGCCTGAAGGGTGCTACAGGAGTGGTGTCATGGCGGGCGGCCCGCGTGCCGAGAACGCTCGGCCGTGCCGGTTCATCCCGCGGTCTGGACCGCGATGCCTGGAGGCGCCTGGATCGTCGGGGTGCCGTCGGCGGACAGGGCGATCTCCAGGGGCGCGCCGGCGAGTTCGAGGCCCGTGGCGCGGAGAGGGAGAAGGGCTCGGGGGACCTGCGGGGAGATCGTCAGTGTGGCGTGGGGAGCGTCGGGGGCCAGGCCCAGCAGCGACTGCAGGACCAGGACCGCGGACGCCGCTGCCCACGCCTGCGGGCGGCAGGCCGCCGGGTACGGGGCCGGACGGCTGCCGGAGTCCGTGCCGTAGCCGGCGAACAGTTCCGGCAGCCGGGCGTCGAAGTCGCCGGATGCGTGGAGCAGGCCGGTGGCCAGGGCGACCGCGGGCTCCGGGAAGCCGGCGCGGGCCAGGCCATGCACGGCGATGGCCGTGTCGTGCGGCCAGACCGAGCCGATGTGGTAGCCGAGCGGGTTGTAGCCGCCGGAGTCGCTGCTGAGCGTGCGCAGTCCGAAGCCCGAGTCGAGGTCGCTGCCGGCGAGCCGCTCGGCGAGCAGCGCGCTCTCGTCCGGTTCCAGCAGGCCGGTGCCCAGCAGATGTCCGAAGCCTGAGGTCACCGAGTCGACGGGGCGCTTGTCGCGGTCCAGGGCGACGGCGGGGTACGGGCCGCGGGCGTCCTCGACCCAGAATGCCTCGCGGAACCGGGACTTCAGGCGCTCCGCCCATTCCTCCCAGCGGTCCGCGCCCGGCCGGCCGAAGGCGCGCAGCAGCGCGGCTCCGCCGCGGGCGGCCTCGTAGGCGTAGCTCTGCACCTCGCACAGGGCGATCGGCGGCGCCGCGAGCCGGCCGTCGTGGTACTGGATGCCGTCGCCGGAATCCTTCCAGCCCTGGTTGGCCAGGCCGGCGCCGGTCGTGTCGACGTACTCCAGGAAGCCGTCACCGTCGGCGTCGCCGTACTCGCTCATCCAGGCCAGGGCCCGCTCGGCGTGCGGCAGCAGCGCCTCGACCTCGGCCGGGTCAAGACCCCAGCGCCAGGCGTCGTGCAGCAGGGTCACCCACAGCGGGGTGGCGTCGACCGTGCCGTAGTACACGGGCGGCAGCGACGCGGACTTGCCGGACAGGCGCAGGCCCGCGCGGCGTACCTCGTGGAGGATCTTGCCCGGCTGCTCCTGGGTGGCCGGGTCGGTGACGGTGCCCTGGCGGCGGGCCAGGATCCGCAGTGTGCTCGCGGCGAGCCGGGTGCCGAGCGGCAGCAGCATCCGCGCGGCCCACAGCGAGTCGCGGCCGAAGAGCGTGGCGAACCAGGGGGCTCCGGCCGCGAGGAAGAGATCGTCGGGGCGCCGGGGGTCGGCCAGCAGGAGCCGTTCGAGGTCGGCGTGGGACCGGTCGAGCCAGGCGTCGAGCCGGCGGTCGGCGCTGCGCACCCGGGGGGTGCGCCAGGGTGGGCTGCCGGGGGCCGCGGCGGGGAACGGCTCGCCCTCGGCGTCTTCGGCGGTGCACACGAGGTCGGCGTCCCACACGTCGCCGGGGGCCAGTGCCACGTCGTAGTGGAGCCGGCCCCCGGCGGCGCCCGCCTCGATGCCGGTGGGCGCGGGGAAGCCGGTCAGCCGTACCGTCACGGTGGCGTCGGTCCAGACGAGCGTGGTGCCGGTGGCGACGTCGATCGCGGCAGCGGCCGGGCCCGGCGGCCGGCCCGCCTTGACCTGCTCCATGGTGGCCAGGTCGGTGCCCGCGTCCACGGTCAGCCGTATCAGCGCCGGGATCCGGCCGGAGTTGCGTACCCGCAGCGACTCCGTCAGCCGGCCCGGGGCGGTGGCGCGCCTCCGCTCCAGTACGACGGCGGGGTCGGCGGTGGTCTCGGCGACCCCGCGCAGCACGGCGCGGAAGAGCGCCCGGTCCGCGCCTTCCAGCCCGCCCGAGACCGGTGCCGCGGGCCCGGCGTCGGCGGAGACCGACAGCCGTGCCAGGGCGCGGCGTTCGCCGTGGTAGAAGCCGTCCGCGCCGTCGTGTATCTGCCCGTCGGGCCGGGAGACGGCGAAGGCCGGCGCATGCAGCGTGACGACACGGTCGTGCAGAAAGGGCTGCAGGCCCGCGTGGGAGACCGATTCGACGCCGGTCCCCTCCGGGGTCTTGACACTCATCTCAGGTGAGGACCAATCTCTGAGGCATTGGAGCGTTCCAAGAAATGTAAGCGCAGTTCAAATGGATCACAATCCTTTGGATCGCTCCAACCCGCGGTGCTTCAGCGGCTTTCACGGAGCTCCGCGGACTGTCACCGGGAGCACGGCGCAGGAGGGACAGCCATGGCAGAGCTGTCGGGCCAACGGGCGGGAGCGCCCCAGCGGGCAGGGACGACCGGGAACGTGACGCTTGCGATGGTCGCCGCACGCGCGGGGGTCTCCCCGCAGACCGTCTCCAACGCCCTCAACTCCCCCGACCTTCTGCGCCCCGACACCCTGGAGCGCGTACGCCAGGCCATCGACGCCCTCGGCTACCGCCCCCACCGCGCCGCGCAGACCCTGCGCACCCGTACGAGCAAACTCCTCGGCTACGGCATCCAGCCCGTGCCGCCCGGTACCGCCACCCCGGTGCTCGATCACTTTCTGCACGCGCTCTCCCAGACCGCGGACGAGGCCGGCCATCGCATCCTGCTGTTCGCCGCCCCCACCGGGCCCGGGTTGCTGGAGGCGTACCAGGAGTTGCTGGACACCCACAACGTCGACGGCTTCGTGCTCAGCGGCACCGCGCACGGCGACCCCCGGCAGGCGTGGCTCGCCGGGCGCGGCGTACCGTTCGCCGCCTTCGGGCGGATGTGGTCGGGGCGGAAGGTCGGCGACTGGGTCGACATCGACAACGCCGCCGGCACCGACGCCGCGGTCGAGCACCTCGTCGGCCTGGGCCACGAGCGGATCGCCTTCCTCGGCTGGCCGCGCGGCTCCGGCACCGGCGACGAGCGCGCCGCGGGCTGGAAACGCGCCCTGCAGCGCCACGGGCTTCCGGTGCGCGGCCGCCGTGCGGAGTGCGAGGACGACGTGGAGGCCGCCCGGCACGCCGCCGGCCCGCTGCTCGACGCTGGCGCCACCGCCGTCGTCGCGGCCAGCGACACCCTGGCCGTCGGCTGCTACCGGGCGCTCGCCGACCGCGGCCTCACGCCGGGCACGGACGTGGCCGTCACCGGCTTCGACAACACCCCCGCGGCGCCGCTGCTCACGCCGAGTCTGGCCAGCATCGCGCAGCCGCTGGACGCCGCGGGCCGCGAGTGCGTCCGGCTGCTGCTCGCCCGTATGGCCGACCCCGGCCGCGCGCCCGAACGGCTGCTGCTGCCGCCTTCGTTCGTCGTCCGTGACTCCGCGGCCCCCGCAGCGGGGCCGCAGCCGCGCACACGTCACTGAGCCGTACGGCACCGAGCCGTACCCCCCGCGTACCTCCCCCGCACCGCATCCACGTACCGCACCCCCCGTATCCCGAGCCGCAACCCGAAGGACTCCCCGATGACGAACCGCACTTCTCTGGTCGCCCTTGCCGGCGGCCTCAGCCTCCTCGCCGCCACCGGTTGTTCCTCCGGCTTCGGAGACGACGACACCGAGCAGGACGCAGGCGGAAAGCAAGAGCTCACGGTGCTCATCGCCTCCTCCGGCGCGGCCGAGACGAACGCCGTGGAGAAGGCCGTCGCCGGCTACGAGAAGTCCTCCGGCAACGAGGTCCGCGTGCAGGCGGCGAAGGACATGAACCAGCAACTCGGCCAGGCCCTCGCCGGCGGCAACCCGCCCGACGTCTTCTACGTCGCCTCCGACCAGTTCGCCAACTACGCCTCCGGCGGCTCCCTCTTCCCGTACGGCGACAAGGTCGAGAACGTCGAGGACTTCCCCGAGGCGCTGCGGCAGTCGTTCTCGTACGACGGCGACCTGACCTGCGTGCCCAAGGACGCCAGCTCCCTGGCCCTGGCCGTGAACCCGAAGCTGTGGAAGGCGGCCGGGCTCACCGAGGCGGACCACCCCACGAGCTGGGCCGAGTTGGAGAGTGTGGCGAAGAAGCTCACCCGCGGCGACGTCACGGGGCTGGTGACCAGCGAGGAGTACCAGCGCCTCGGCGCGTTCATGAAGCAGGCCGGCGGATGGGTCACCGACGCCGGGCAGACGGAGATGACGGCCGACTCCCCGCAGAACGCCGAGGCCCTCGGATTCGTCAAGCGCGGGCTGCAGGACGGCTGGTGGAAGTACGCCAAGGACGTCGACGCGCTCAACGCCGGTGAGGCCTTCGGCCAGGGCAAGGCCGCCATGACCATCGAGGGAAGCTGGTTCGCCGGTCAGATGGAGCACGACTACCCGGACACCGGCTACCGGCTCGTCGAGCTGCCCGACGGCCCCGCGGGCAGCGGCGACCTCGCCTTCAGCACCTGCTGGGGCGTGGCGCAGGACGGGTCGCACCGCGCCGCCGCGGTGGATCTCGTACGGCACCTCACCTCGCCGAAGCAACAGGCCGCGATGGGCGAGGGCTTCGGTGCGATACCCGCCCGGGAGAGCGCGGCGGAGACGTACTTCGGCGACCACCCCGACCGCGAGCCCTGGACCCCTGCCGGCGAGGGCATGCAGGGGCCGGTGACCGTCAAGGGCATGGACAAGGTGCTCGCCCAGCTCAACAGCGAGCTGCTCGGGCTGAAGGGCGCGGACCCCGCGACGATCCTCGCCGACCTGCAGCGCAACGGAGAGCCGGTGATAGAAGAGAGCACGAAGTGAGGCGCAGGGCCACCGTCCGCGGCCACGAGCGCGTCTGGGGCTGGCTGTTCGTCAGCCCCATGGCGGTCGTCCTCGGCCTGTTCCTGGCACTGCCCGTGTTCATGGCGATGTGGGTGTCGCTGCTCGACTGGAACGGCCAGTCCAACCCCTTCACCGGCGGCGAGGCGGAGTTCGTCGGCCTGGACAACTACCGGGCGCTGCTCACGCAGGACGGCCTGGACCGCACCCTGTTCGCGACCTCGCTGCGGAACAACGCGTACTACGTCCTGCTGGCCGTGCCGCTGGCCACGTCGGCCGGTCTGCTTCTCGCGCTGGTCGTCAACCAGCGGCTGCTGAAGGGCCGCGGGCTGGCACGCACCACGTTCTACTTCCCGTCCGTCACCAGCTCCATCGCCGTCGCCACGGTGTTCCTCTTCCTCTTCCAGGGCAGCGGGGCGGTCAACAACCTGCTCTCCTGGGTCGGCGTCGAGGGACCGAACTGGCTGAACGACCCGCGGGGCGTGATCTGGGTGCTGCTCGGCGGGCTCGGCCTGGTCGACCCCGACAATCCCAGCGCGTCCCTGGCGGCGCACGACTTCCTCGGGCTGCCGCTGACCGAGTGGCTGGCCGGGCCCTCGGTGGCGCTGCTCACCCTGGTGCTGATGGCGACCTGGACCACCTCCGGCACCTTCATGCTGATCTTCCTGGCCGCCCTGCAGAACATCCCGCGCGAGCTGGAGGAGGCGGCGGCGCTCGACGGCGTGGGCCGTCGCCGGATGTTGTGGCACGTGATCCTTCCGTCGATCCGCCCCGTGGTGTTCCTGGTTCTCACCCTGGCGCTGATCGGCAGTTGGCAGGTGTTCGACATGGTGTACGTCATGGGGCAGGGCTCCCCCGCCAACACCACGCTGACGCCGGCCTTCCTGTCGTACAGCGCGGCCTTCGACAGCGCCGACTTCGGGCAGGGCGCGGCGGTCGCCTTCCTCCTCTTCGCGATCATCCTGACGCTCGTCGTGCTGCAGCGCCGGCTGCTGCGGGAGCGCGACGCCGGGCGGGACCGGCTCGGGCATCGAGGGCGGCGGCGCATCTCACAGAGGAGCCGTGCATGACCGCCACCGACACCACGCCTCGCACCGGGGAGGACGGCCGCGCCATGGCCGGTAAGGGCACGGCTCGCCGTAGGTCCGTACGTCGCCTGCGTCTCGGCGCCCGCGTGCTCGGCCGGCGGCGCCCGGCAGGCGACGCCCCGGACGAGCGGCCGGTCCTGCCCCGTTTCCCGCGGCCCGCGCGGCTGTTGGGCTACGCACTGGTCGCGGGCCTGGCGCTGCTGTATCTGCTGCCCTTCCTGCTGCAGATCTCCAACAGCTTCAAGACCGAGGCGGACGCGGCCGCCGACCCGCTGGCGCTGTGGCCGTCGACGCCGACGACGGTCACGTACGAGCGGCTGTTCGGCCTGGGCGGGACGGCGGACAGCGTGCCGTTCCCGCGCTGGCTGGCGAACTCCGCGCTCGTCACCGTGCTCATAACGGCGGGGCGGGTGCTGTTCGACTCCATGGCCGGCTACGCACTGGCCCGGCTGCGGTTCCCGGGCCGGGCGGTGCTCGCCGGCTTCGTCCTGGCGGTGATGGCGGTGCCCGGGGTCGTGCTGCTGATTCCCCGGTTCCTGGTGCTCAACAGCTTCGGCATGTTCGACACCTACTCCGGGATGGTGGTGCCGCTGCTGGTGGACGCGGCCGGGATCTTCATCATGAAGCAGTTCTTCGAGACCCTGCCGCGCGAGTTGGAGGAAGCGGCGCGGATCGACGGGGCGGGGGTCCTGCGCACGTTCTGGTCGGTGGTGCTGCCCATGGCGAGGCCCGCGCTGATCACGCTGACGATCCTCTCCTTCCAGGGCTCCTGGAACGAGTTCACCCACTTCCTGGTCGCCACGCAGTCCGAGCAGTACGAGACGCTGACGACGGGCCTGGCGAGGTTCGTCTCCGGCGGCCTCGGCGGCGGCAGCCAGTTCCCGCTGAAGCTCGGGGCGGCGGTGCTGTCGACGGTGCCGGTGGCGGTGCTGTTCTTCTTCTTCCAGCGCCACTTCATCCGCGGCGCCAACGCCGGAGCGGTCAAGGAGTGAGGCCGGGCATTCCGGCACTGCCGGGGGTTCGTGGCGCCCTGAACAGCAGCAGTACGTTCTACAACCGAGGTAGGAGGACCAACGCCCGATGGCCGGAAGGTTCCCTGGTCCCTAGGCTCCGTGACACGTGCCCGGGTCCCCGCGGGGCCACGTCCATCAGGAGGCAGCGCTTTGCCGGCTGACGCCACAGCTCACGTACGCATCGCCCGCCCGTCGCGCGACCTTGACGCGGCCGAACGTTTCTGGACCTCCGGTCTCGGTCTCGATATCCAGTACCGGCACACGGCGGACGGCACTCCCGGCGAGCACTCACTCCTCATGGTCGGCTGGCCCGAAGCCGCCTGGCACCTCGAACTCGTCCACGACCCCGCCGCCCCCGTCGATCCGCGACCCACCGTCGAGGACCTGCTGGTGATCTACCTCGGCGAACCGGTGCCCGACAGCCTGGTGGAACGGCTTGAAGAACACGGCGGCAAACGGGTACCCGCTCACAATCCGTACTGGGACACCTGGGGTGTGACGGTCCAGGACCCCGACGGTTACCTGCTGGTCCTGACCACGCGGAACTGGCCCCGCCAGCCGGGGCGATAGCCGGCCGATTCCGGGGTCCGACGCGTACGGCGGCTCGTATCGCTGCGCCCACGCCGCTCTCTCACACGCTGATCACTTCGATCCCGGCGTCGGTGAGGCGAGCGATCATTTCGCCGGAGGCGGCCGAGTCGGTCACCAGGACGTCGATACGATCCAGGCCGCAGATCCTCGCGAACGCCCGTCGCCCCAGCTTCGAGGAGTCGGCAGCCACGATCACCCGGTGGGCGCGTTCGGCGAACAGGCGGCTGATGCTCGCCTCTTCCTCGTGGTGAGTCATCAGTCCCAGACGGGAGTCCACACCGTCGACGCCGAGGATCGCGACATCGAGCGCCACGTCGCTCATGACGCCGCTGGCCAGTGGGCCGACGAGTTCGTATGTCTGGGGACGCGCGACGCCGCCGGTCAGCACCAACTTGATCTGCGGCCGGACCGCCGCTTCGCTCGCGATGTTCAGGGCATTCGTCACCAGGGTCACGCTGGGCGCCGGCGTCCCCGCAACCTGCTCGGCGCCGTCTCCCGCTGCCCGGATGATGAGTGCGCGTGCCACCTCGGTCGTGGTCGTACCACCGTTGATGCCGACCACTATCCCCTGGCCGATCTGATCGGCGACCGCCTCCGCGATACGGCGCTTCTCCGCGGCGTTGTGCACGGACCGGTAGCGGAGCGGCAGTTCGTAAGACACCCCATGGGCGATCGCTCCGCCCCGGGTACGCACGAGCAACTGCTGCTCAGCCAGCTCGTCGAGGTCTCGGCGGATCGTCGCCGCCGACACCTCCAGCACCGATGCAGCCTCCTCCACCTCGAGCCGCCCGTTCTCGGCCAGGTGCTGCAACAGCCTGCTCCACCGGTCGTGCTTGGACATCCCACCGCCCCTTCTCGCGACAGTCCGCCGAGCATCGTAGCCCTGTGCGCAAGTGCACGATCACGCATCGTGGCCCTCTCGACCGTGCCGTCGTAGGCCCGTCAGGTCACAGTTCGGGGTGACATCTGGACGAGGGGCATCTCTGGATGCATACTCACGCCACACAGGGTGCGCGATACTGCTCTGAGAGCACTAGATTCAATCAACTTCAAGCATCCGCTCGAAAGTGTTCCCACGAAGGTGGCGTCAGAGATGCGCAAGAGCACGATCAGGATCCTCACGGCCTGCGCTGTCGGTGCGCTGGGCCTCACGGCTTGCGGTGACGACGGAGGCGGCGGTGACGGCGGGGCCACCACGATCAAGCTGGTGGCGGCCGACTACGGTGACAAGGCGTCGAACGCGTCCAAGGTGTACTGGGACGACGTGGTCAAGCGCTTCGAGGCGAAGAACAAGGACATCAAGGTCGACGTCCAGGTCATCAACTGGAACGACATCGACACCAAGGTCAAGACGATGATCCAGGGCGGGAACGTCCCGGACATCCTGCAGACCGGCGGCTACGCGGACAAGGTCGCCGACGATCTGCTGTACGAGGCCGACGAGGTGCTCTCGCCGAAGACGAAGTCGAACCTCATCGAATCCTTCGCCAAGGCGGGCGAGGTCGACGGCACCCAGTACGGCATCCCGTTCGTCTCCTCGGCGCGGTTGATGTTCTACAACAAGGAAGTCCTCGACAAGGCCGGTGTGGAGGTCCCGCAGAGCTGGGACGACGTCGCCGCCGCGGCGCAGAAGATCAAGGACAAGAAGGCCGCGGAGATCCCCTACGCGCTGCCGCTCGGCCCGGAGGAGACGCAGGGCGAGTCGATGATCTGGGAGATCGGCAACGGCGGCGGCTACACCGACGCCGAGGGCAACTACACCATCGACAGTGCGCAGAACGTGGAGACGTTCGAGTGGCTGAAGGAGAACCTGGTCGACCCCGGCCTGACGTATGAGAACCCCGCCACCACCGACCGCAAGACGGCCTTCGCCGACTTCGCCGCCGGCAAGGTGGGCATGCTCAACGGGCATCCGACGCTGATCCAGATGGCGAAGGACGGCGGTGTCGACTACGAGGTCGCGCCGATCCCCGGCAAGGACGGCCCGCTGGACTCCACCCTCGGCGTCGCCGACTGGATGATGGCGTTCAAGGACGGCGGCAAGCAGGAAGAGATCAAGAAGTTCCTGGACTTCGCGTACTCCAAGGAGAACACGCTGAAGTTCGACGAGATGTACAACCTCATGCCGGTGACCACGGACACCCTTGAGGAGATGCAGTCGAGCGGCAAGCACAAGGACCTGGAGCCCTTCTTCGAGGTGCTGCCGGCCGCCCAGTTCTACCCGCTGGGCAGCACGAGCTGGGACGTGGTCTCCGCGGAGATCAAGAAGTCGGGCGGCAAGGCCGTCTCCGACGACCCGTCCAAGGTGCTGGGCGAGCTCCAGCAGAAGGCCGAGGACACCGCCGCCGACATGGGCGAGTGACCCCGCACGGGTGCTGAACCGCCCTCGGTGACCCCACCGGGCCGCCGCGCCGTAGCCGCGCGGCGGCCCGCCCCGGGCGCCGTCGCCCGGGCGCCCCCGTGCTCTCGCGCGGCCCGTGCACGATCGCGCCGCCGCGCCCCCGTAGCCCCCGTAGCCCCCGTAGCCCCTCGTGCGGTCCCCTCAACCGCCGTATCCGCAAGGAGTCCCCCGTGCCCGTCACGGTCAAGGAGCCCGCGGCCGCTGCCGGCCCCGGGCCCGGCGGGCGGAAGACCGGGCCGCAGCGCCGCCGCCGTCGCGGTGGTCTGGCCCGGCTCGGTCCGCTGCCCTGGATTGCCCCCGCCATCCTGCTGATCGTCGTGGTGGTGCTGTGGCCCATCTACGAACTGATCCGCACCTCGTTCCTCAACGTCAGCATCAGCGGCTTCGTCCGCGGCTCGGCCGGCACCGAGAAGTACCGCCAGCTCTTCGACGAGTCCGGCTTCTCCAGCGTGCTGACGATGACAGTGGTATGGACCGTCGCCGTCGTCGGCGTCACCATGCTCCTCTCCCTCGGCCTGGCCCAGCTCTTCAACAAACCCTTCCCGGGCCGTACGGTCACCCGCTGGGCGCTCATCGCACCATGGGCCGCCTCCGTGCTGATGACCGCCATCGGCTTTCGCTGGATGCTCGACCAGACCGCCGGCGTCCTCAACACCCTGATGACCGACCTCGGTCTGATAGACGGGCCGAAGGACTGGCTGGGCGATCCCGCGACCGCCTGGCCGTGGATGATGTTCGTCGCGGTCTTCGTCTCGCTGCCCTTCACCACGTACACGCTCCTCGCCGGCCTGCAGACCATTCCGCACGAGGTGTACGAGGCCGCCCGGATCGACGGCGCCAACTCCCGCCAGACCTACTGGCGCGTGACCGTGCCGCTGCTGCGCCCGGCGTTCCTCGTCGGCTTCGTCATCAACCTCATCAACGTCTTCAACTCCTTCCCCGTCATCTGGGCCATGACCAAGGGCGGGCCCGGCAGCGACACCGCCACGACCACGGTCTTCATGTACCAGTTGAAGGACACCGACATCGGCGAATCCGCCGCCATGTCCGTCGTCAACTTCGCCATGGTCGTCGTACTCGTCCTGATCTTCCTCAAGGTCAGCCGCTGGAACAAGGAGGACGCATGACCCTCTCCGCGCCCTCACACACACCGGAAGACGGCCCCGTCGTCAAGGAAGCCGGCGGGAAAGGCGGCGGCGACCGCGGCCGGGGAGCCAAGGGCGGCAAGAGCGCCGCCAGGCGCAGGAAGTACGGGCCGCGCACCCTGGTCACCGCGGCGAGCGCGTGGATGCTGGCGGTCATCTTCATCGCACCGTATCTGGAGATGATCATCACCGCGCTGCGGCCCGCGGACGAACTCCGCGACCGCACCTACCTGCCCACCTCCTTCGAGTGGAAGAACCTGGTCGACGTCTGGGAGGAGTCCACGCTCGGCGACAACCTCCAGGTCACCCTGCTGATCGCGGGCGGCGCCACGCTGCTGGTGCTGCTGGTGTCGCTGCCGGCCGCGTACTACACGGCGCGCGTGCGCTACCGCGGCCGCAAAGCGTTCCTGCTGCTGGTCCTCGTCACCCAGATGTTCCAGCCCACCGCGCTGCTCATCGGCCTCTACCGCGAGTTCCACCAGCTCGACATGCTCAACTCCACCTGGACACTCATCCTGGCCAACGGCGCGTTCAACCTCGCCTTCGCCATCTGGATCCTCACCGCCTACATCTCCTCCATCCCCGCGGAGCTGGAGGAGGCCGCGATGGTCGACGGACTCGGCCGGTTCGGCGCGCTGTTCAAGGTGACGCTGCCGCTGGCCATGCCCGGCGTGGTCACGGCGATCATCTTCACGTTCATCTCGTCCTGGAACGAGTTCGTGATGGGCCTGACCCTCATGACCGAGCCGGAGAAGCAGCCGCTGACCGTCGGCATCAACAACTTCATCGGCAACTACACCGTCGAATGGAACTACCTCTTCGCCGCCTCCGTCGTCGCCATCATCCCCGTCGTCGTCCTCTTCGCCTTCATCGAACGACACGTCGTCTCCGGCCTGACAGCCGGCTCGGTGAAATAGGACAGACGGCGAGCCGAGACCGGTTCCTCTTTCCTACCGCTCGACACCTTGGCGATCGTCCGGGTGAACTCCTCACCAACCTCCGTGTCAGATGGGGTGAATTCCAACCATGCGTCGTTCGCTACCAGTACTCATAGCGGTCCTCGTTGCCCTCTTCGGCTCCCTCCTTGCCCCGGCGGCGGCCGCTCCCGCTCCGGACCCCCTCGCCGACGGCGGCCCGCCGCCGGTGGTGCCCCGGCCGGCGCAATGGGAGGACCTCGGCGGCACCGTCGACCTGACCTCCCGCTCGCGCATCCTGCTCGATCCGGGCTCCCGTGCCCGTACGACGACCGAGGCCGGCCGCCAGGAGCTGCCAGGCCCCGCCCGGCAGACGGGGCAGGGCCTGGCCGAGCAGGTGCAGGCCGACATCCGGTCGGTCACGGGACTGCGGCTCACCATCAGCAGCGGGCCCGAGGAGCCCCGGCCCGGCGACATCCATCTCCGGCTCACCGACGATGCCGAACTCGGTGCCGAGGGCTACCGCCTGGACAGCTCGAGCGCGGTCAGCATCGAGGCGGCCTCCACCCACGGTCTGTTCTACGGCACCCGCACCCTGCTGCAGACGCTGCGCGCCGACTCGTCACACCGCGCCGTGCCGCGCGCCCGCAGCACCGACGTGCCCACGCAGCAGGTACGCATGGTCCAGCTCGATGCCGGTCGCAAGTTCTGGGAGATGGACTACCTGGAGAACCTCATCCGGCGCATGGGTGACATGAAGCTCAACACCCTCTTTCTGCAACTGTCGGATTCCGAGGGATTCCGCCTCTACAGCCCGAAGTTCCCCGGACTCGCCGAGCGCAAGCACAGCTACAGCCGCGCCGACATCGAGCGGCTGAAGGCACTGGCCGCCCGCCAGCACGTCCAGATCATGCCGGGCATCGACGTGCCGGGCCACGCGACCGTGATCAGCGAGGCGTTCGGCATCGGCTTCGGCTCGGGCGCGAATCCGTGCACCGGCGCGCACACCCACTCCCACCTCACCCCGGACTGGATCATCGACATCACCGACCGGGACGCGGTCGAGGTGACCAAGAGGCTCGTAGCCGAGTTCACCGACTGGTTCGACGCCCCGCTGTTCAGCATCGGCGCCGATGAACTGCCGGGGCAGCTCGCCGAGTGCCCGCGGGTGAAGCGCCACCTCGCCGAGGACCCGGACGTCAGCACCCTCGGGGACCTGCTCAACGGCTACATCAACACCCTCGACGACGTGGTGACCGCCCACGGCAAGCGGACCGCCATCTACAACGGCACCGAGCACCTGGCAGCGCCGCAGCAGCAGGTCCACTCCCCCGTGGTCTTCCTCACCTGGGAGGGGACCGGCACCGACCCGATCATTCCGGGCCACGACGAGATCGCCATCGGCCCCTTCTACGTGACGCCGAACAACTACCACAACCTCTACCCCGACGAGCGGTGGATGTACGAGAGGTGGGTGCCGAACACCGCTGACGACATGCTCGGCTCCGGCCTGATGAACTGGGCCGACTACAACTTCTGGGCCGAGGACCGGTACTTCGAGCAGGTCATGGCCGCTCCTCGGGCGCTCCTCGCGGACCGGGCCTGGAACGGCTCCGCCGTCCCCGACACGCTCGCCGGATTCCGGGCCCGGACGGCCGCGCTCGGCGACCCGCCCGGCGTCACCACCGCGCCCCAGCCGCCCCGGACGGACGACGGCCGCCCCAGCCACCACTGGACGTTCGACGCCGCCTCGTACCCGGCCGGCTGGACCTACGCCAGCAGCCCGCCCAACACGATCATGGCCGAAGACGTCGCCGGCGACCTGCCCGGCACCACGTACATCATCAACAACCCGACGCTCGTCGAGGACGGGGTACGCGGCCAGGCGTTCCGCTTCGACCACAACCGGGACGGGGTGGGCTTCGGCGGCACGGACGTCGCAGCGCCCTGGACCGCCTCCGCGTGGGTCAAGCTCACCGCGACCACGAGCGACCAGGTGTTGCTCAGCTCCCGCACCGGCGCCCTGAAGCTGCAGCAATACGGCAGCGGCAAGGTGGGCTTCACCCGCTTCGGCGACGCCGACCACAGCTTCGGCTACACCGTGCCGCTGAACCGCTGGGTCCACCTGACCTGGGTGGCGGAGCCGGATCGCACCACGCTCTACGCCGACGGCGAACCCGTCGGTGCCGTGAACGCCTCGATCCCCCTCCCGCTGCGCTCCATCGGCACGCCCAACGCCAGCCTCCGCGGTGACCTCGACGAACTCGTCACCTGGGACGAGGCTCTGACGCCCGCGCAGGTGCAGCAGCGCTACGCCGCATACGGGCGCTGACCGGCCGCGGGCAACTCGAACGACCGTGCTCCTGGCTTGCGGCCCCGACACCTCAGAACACTGAAGGGAGCCTCGCCAGAGGCGTAGGAGCCGCGGCCGGGCCTGGCGGAGCGCCCTGACGCTCCGCCAGGCCGGGCGTTTCCCGTGACCGCGCGCGCCAGCAGGCCCGGCGTGGGCGGCCGGCGCGGAGTACCGCCATCGGGCGGCGCACGTGCGCGGGCACGCGCGTGCGCGCCCGGAGGTCGTTGACCGCAGACGCCGGGTCGGTTCCGCAGATGCCCTAACGCCGTGCGCTTTGCTTGAAGTTGCTTGAAAGAAGCAGCTTTCGCGCACATCTTGACATGCTGTTCTGCCTCCGGGAGATTCTTGGGCACCAGCGACGTCCAAGCCGGGGAGCAACGCATGCAAGAAGCATCTGGAGTCTCAAGACGCGCAGTTCTGGGAGGAGCGGCGGCCACGGGAGCCATGGCCGCCCTGGGGACCGCGGGCACCGCGAGGGCCGCAGAAACGGCCGGAACAGCCGGGACGCCCGGCCGGCCCGCGGGGCAGACCTCGATGGTGAAGCAGCCCTTCGACGTGTACCCGACCGTGCGGGTCGGGGTGATCGGAATCGGCAACCGCGGCAGCGGGATGGCCAACGGGTGGGCTGCGGTACCCGGTTGCGTGGTGCGCGCGGTCTGTGATGTGCGGGCCCCACGCGCGAAGGCCAAGGCCGACCAGCTCGCGGCGGACGGCAAGCCGCGGCCCCTGGAGTTCGGCGGTTCGCCGGATGCGTACAAGGAGATGCTCAAGCGCGACGATATCGACCTCGTCTACATAGCCACCCCCTGGGAGTTCCACTACGAGCAGGGCAAAGCCGCGTTGCTCGCCGGCAAGCACGTGCTGGTCGAGTTGCCCATCGCCACCGAGCTGGACCAACTGTGGGACCTGGTCAACACCTCGGAGCGGACCCGCCGTCATCTGCTGCTCTCGGAGAATGTCTCCTACGGCCGCAACGAACTGGCGATGCTGCGCATGGCCCACGACGGCGCCTTCGGCGACATCACCAACGGCCACGGTGGCTACCTTCACGACCTGCGTGAACTGCTCTTCTCCCCCACGTACTACACCGACTCGTGGCGGCGGCTGTGGCACACGCGCTCGATCGCCTCCTTCTACCCGATGCACGGCCTGGCCCCCATCGCGGCCGCGATGGACATCAACCGCGGGGACCGGATGGTCACCCTGCGCGCCACCGCCACCGAGCCCAAGGGACTGGCCGACTACCGTGCCCGGTTCGTGCCCGAGGGTCACCCGGCGTGGAAGGAGACGTACGTCAACGGCGATCTCGTCACCTGCTTGATCGACACCGCCGACGGCCGCATCATCCGGGCCGAGCACGACGTCAGCTCGCCTCGGCCCTACAGCAGGATCAACACGATCGCCGGCAGCCGCGGCATCTTCGAGGACTACGCCGGTCCGGCTCCGACCGGGGGCCGGATCTACATCGAGCCCGACCACGGCGGGCATTCCTGGCGGGACTTCAAGGCCTACCGTGACGAGTACGACCACTGGCTGTGGAAGAAGATCGGCGACGACGCCGCCAACAACGGCGGGCACGGCGGCATGGACTATGTGCTGCAGTGGCGCACGGTCCAGTGCATGCGCGCCGGCCTGGTACCGGACATGGACGTGTACGACGCGGCGGCGTGGTGCTCACCGGTGCCGCTCAGCGTGATGTCGCTGGAGGACAAGGGGCGTCCGGTCCAGGTGCCTGACTTCACCCGCGGATCCTGGGTGAACATCCGTCTCGGTCTCGACACGCGCGAGTCGGACATGCCGCCGGTGGCGTGAGCAGGGCTCACCCACGTCGTCCCGGATCGACTCCACCCAACCTCGGGCCGCCCATCGGCCCGGTCTCCCCGGAGGAGAGGAAACGCTCATGCCGATCGAGCCATCCCGCGCCGCCCTGTCCCGAAGATCCTTCGCCGTGGCCGGAGCGGGGGCCGTGCTGCTGCCCGCGACCGTCCTCGCGGGCACGGCCCGCGCCGCCACCGCGCAGACCGAGATCACCGTCTCTCCCATCGACCTCGACGGACCGGCCGTCACCACCGTCACCGTCACCGTCCGCAACACCGCTCCCCAGCGAATGCGTGACCTGCGCGTGAGCTTCTCCGGGCCGGCCGGCTGGGTGGTGGAGCCGGAGGTACGGACCGTCAAGAGCGGCATCGCCCCGAACGCCCACGCCACCCTGACCTTCGAACTGCTGGTCCCGGCACCGAGCTCCGGCTTCCAACTGCTCAACTTCACCGCGACCGCGCTGTACGAAGGCGGCGACGGCCTCGCCCGCGCGACGGTCACTCGTACGGAGCGGCGCGGCGAGCCGCTGCCCACGCTCGCGGCGGCCTACAACAACGTCGGCATCACCGATGAATCGAACACCGCGCCGGGCGACTTCGACGGCGGCGGCAACAGCTTCTCCGCCCAGAAGCTCGCGGACGTGGGCCTGAGCCCGGGTGCGTCCGTCACCGCTCTGGGCGCCGAGCTGACCTGGCCGGACGTCCCGCCGGGGGCCAAGGACAACGTGTCCAGCGGCGGCCAGGCGATCTCCCTCAGCGGATCCGGGAGCAAGCTGGTCTTCCTCGGCTCGGGGGTCGGCAACAACGCGGTGGGCACCGCCCGGGTCTTCTACACCGACGGCACGAGCAGCAGCGGCAGCTTCGGCTTCCCCAACTGGTCGTTCCAGAACGTCACCGACCACGGCGCGACCCAGATAGCCGCGTCGAACGGCCGCAACCGTCAGGACGGGTACGGCAACGCGGGCGTCACGTACAGCGTCTTCGCCCACTCCGTCCCGCTCCAGGCGGGCAAGACAGTGGATTTGGTGGTGTTGCCGGGGCAGGGCGGCATCCACATCTTCGCCATGGCCATCGCGCCCTGAAGTACCACGCGCAGCATCCGCACCAATGCTGAAGCCGGACTTGTCCTGTCCGCCCATCGGTGGACAGGACGGTCCGGGCCTCTTCCTCCGCCACTCTCCGGTTCAGCGCCACCGCAGGGCGCCTTCCCGCGCTTGACCTGCAAGAAGTACGCACTCTCTGTGCGTGATCGTGCACTTACCTGTCCATCGATAGGGAGTTCCCATGCAGTTGCGGAAGTGGAAGAGACGTTCGTTCCTCACCCCCCGCGGTAAGCCCTATCTGCTGGTCGCGGCGATCCTGACAGCCCTGGTCGGGCTCACGGGGGCCCCGTCGGCCGGTGCCGAGCAGGACTCGCCCACCCAGCTCGGCGGCAATGCGCTCATCCCCCGCCCTGTCGTCCTTCAACAGGATGCAGATGACGAGCCGTTCGTCCTTCGTCCCTCTCTCCAGATCGTCGCCCGCGGCAAGGCCGCCCGCGTCGGGGAGCAGCTCGCGGCGCAGTTGCGCCGCGCGACCGGGTTCCAGGTGCCGGTGCGCGACCAGGGCGCCGGCATCCGTATCACGGTGGACCCGGCGGCCGCGTACACCGTCGAAGGTGCCGCCCCCACCCCGGAGTCGTACGTCCTGGACGTGGACCGCCGAGGCGTCACCATCACCGCCCGCACCGCGCACGGCGCGTTCAACGGCGTGCAGAGTCTGCGTCAGCTCCTGCCGGCGTGGGCCGGGTCACCGCGGCCGGTTGTCACCGACTGGCGCGTACCCGCCACGCATATCGAGGACGCACCGCGCTTCTCCTACCGCGGTGTCATGCTCGACGTGGCCCGCTCATTCCAGGAGGTCGAGGAGGTCAAGGACTACATCGACACCCTTTCCCGGTTGAAGATGAACGTGCTGCACCTGCACCTCGCCGACGACCAGGGCTGGCGGATCGAGATCACCAACGAGGGCAAGGACCCGGGTGATCCGATCGACTACCGCGACCTGCACCGGGAGTCGGGCAAGACCGCGATGAACCGGGACGGCTACCGCAAGGAGCTGGGCCGTACGGGCTACTACACGCAGGAGCAGTACCGCGACATCGTCGCGTACGCGAAGGAGCGGTTCGTCACCGTCGTCCCCGAGGTGGACGTCCCCGGCCACACCAACGCGGCCCTGCACGCGATCCCGGAGTTGAACACCGACCGCTCGCTCCCGGCGCGCGACCCCGGCACCGGGGTGGTGGACTGGAACGGGACCGGCAGCGTGGGGTACTCCGCGCTGGACGAGCAGCACGATCTCTCGTACACCTTCGTCAGGCATGTCTTCCGGCAGCTCGCCGAGATGACCGGGGGCCCGTACGTGCACCTCGGCGGCGACGAGTCGCATGCCATGGGACACGAGCGCTACGTCGACTTCATCTCCCGCGCCGTCCCCGACATCAAGGCCGCGACCGGCGTGGAGACGGTGGGCTGGTCGGAGTATGCCGAGGCCGGGCTCTCCCAGGGGCAGGGATTCTGGGACGGATCGGTCGTGCAGTACTGGGTCGGCAGCGGCGACTGGGTGCGCGACTTCATCTCCAAGGGCGGGAAGGCCGTGGTCTCCGCCGCGGGCGGTGCCTACCTGGACCAGAAGTACACCGGCGAAACCCCGATCGGCCTCTCCTGGGCCTGCAGCGGCACCTGTGACTTCCAGCGCTACTACGACTGGGACCCGACGACAACGGTCAGCGGCGGCATCCCCGAGTCGGGTGTGCTGGGAGTCGAGGGCGCGCTGTGGTCGGAGACGGTGCGCGGCAGCGACCAGGCGGACTTCCTCACTCTGCCGCGAGCCGCCGCGATCCTGGAAACCGGGTGGACTCCGGCGGACCGGAAGGACGTCGCCGACTTCGGTGAACGTCTCGCCCGGCTCGGCCCGCACCTCACCGTTGCCGGTGAGGATTTCTACGAGAGCCCCGGTGCCCGGTGGGCCGCCACCGTCGCCGGCACCGACGCGACCGCGCCGCAGGGCGTCACGACCCGCGTCGAGCTGGGCCGGGTCGCCGCTCCCGGGACCAAGGTCTCCGAGGACGGCACGAAAATCGTGCCGGACACCGTGTCGACCGACGGCGACCCCGCTTCCGCCAGCGCGCTGACCGAGCCGCTGACCGCGACGGCGACCTGCGGAAACCGGTCGCTGCCGGTGACGTTCAGCCAGAGCCGGTCACGCGATTCCCTGCACGCCGCCGGTGTCTACACCGCGGGAGTGCGGGCGGCGTTCGCCGAGGACACGGCGTGCACGCTGAAGACATCCGCGGGCGACGAGGTGTTCGTCCGGGTCAGGCAGGCTGACGCCCCGAACCATGAGGCGCGCACTGCCTCCGCTCCTGCGCTCTCGGTCCCGTCCGAGGTGAAGGCCGGTACCTGGGTCCCGCTGGAGCTGACCGGTTTCGCGCCCGGCTACGTCGACATCCGCATGGGCAACACGACCCTCTACACCGTGCGGGCCGACTCGGCCGGCCGGTTCGACCGTCATGGCGTCATACCGGCTGCGACCGTCCACGGTGAGCAGACGATCAGCGCCGTCCAGGGCGAACGGTCGGCGCAGGAGACCGTCTCGGTGTCCTCCTCGGTGCGACCGCTGCCGGATCTCGTCGACCAGTCCACGCTGCGGGTGCACGACGTCGACAGTGAGGAGACCGTCGGTGAGAACGGCGCCGCGGTCAATGCCATCGACGGAGACCTCGACACCATCTGGCACACCGAGTGGTACAACGCGACCTCGGCCTTCCCCCACCACATCACTCTGGACCTGGGCAAGCAGTACGACGTCACCGGCCTGCAGTACACCCAGCGGCAGAACGGCTTCAACGGCCGGATCAAGGACTACCGCATCGAGGTGAGCCCCGACGGCACGACCTGGTCCCCGGCGGCGGCCGGCTCCTTCACCGCAGCACTCACGCCGCAGAACGTGGAGTTCGGCGCCGTGGGCGGCCGGTACGTACGCCTGACAGGGACCAGCTCCCAGGCAGGCAACGCCTTCGCCGGCGCGGCGGAAATCAACATTGGAGGCCGTCCCATGTGATTCCGGCCGCTCCGGAGGTGACACGTGCTCCGGTGCCGGGTGCTTCGAGCCCTGGCACCGGAGCACGGCAAGGCGGGGCGACGCTCGGCCGGGGTGCGGTCGTGTGCCGGAGCGGGGCTCAGGCCAGGGCGAAGTAGCGCAGCCACACGTACAGACCCGCGATGGAGACGGTGACGGCGGTGACGACGAGGCCGTAGCGGCTGAACTTCCAGAACGAGATGTGGTGGCCTTCGCGCTCGGCGATGCCGATGACCACGACGTTCGCCGAGGAAGCGATGATGGTGGCGTTGCCGCCGAGGTCGGCCCCCAGGGCGAACGCCCACCACAGCATTCCGGCCTCGCCGGTGCCGCCCGAGGCGGCGACGATTTCCTCGACGATGGGGCTCACCGAGGCCACGAAGGGAATGTTGTCGATCACCGCCGAGGGGATGGCCGAGCCGAAGACCAGCGCCATGGAGGTGCCGAGCAGTTCTCCCTCGGTGGCATTGGTGGCCGCCTCGCCGAGGTCCGCGATCACCCCCGTCTGCACCATGGCGCCGACCATGACGAACAGACCGGTGAAGAAGGCCAGCGTCTCCCACTCCACGTCCTTGACGACCTCGCCGGGGCTCAGCCGCGAGGCGGCCAGCAGCACCAGACCGCCGGTGATCGCCACCACCGAGGGTTCCATGTGGAGGGTCGTGTGCAGGACGAACGCGACCATCACGAGTACGACGACCACGCCGCTGACGGCGAGCAGGCGTACGTCCTTGATCGCGTCCCGCTCGCGCAGCTCCATCACCGCCTCCACCCGCTCGGGATGGTATTGGAAGGCGGAGCGGAACATGACCCGCGCCATCAGGAGGAAGACGGCGATGAGGACGACGACGATCGGCGCCATGTGCACGAGGAAGTCGTTGAAGGACAGCCCGGCGCGGGAGCCGATCATGATGTTGGGCGGATCGCCGATGAGGGTGGCGGCACCGCCGATGTTGCAGGCCATCACCTCGGCGATGAGGAAGGGCACCACCGGCACCCCCAGGCGCGTACATACCAGGATCGTCACCGGGGCGATCAGCAGCACGGTGGTGACGTTGTCGAGCCACGCCGACAGGAACGCGGTGGCCAGAACGAGGAGCACCATCAGCCGATACGGCCTGCCCCGCGCCCTCTTGGCCGCCCAGATCGCGATGAACTCGAAAATCCCGGTCCGCTTCAGCACGGAGACGATCAGCATCATGCCCAGCAGCAGGAAGATGACGTCCCAGTCGACTCCCGAGTGCTTGGAGAAGAAGGCGTGCTCGGGCTCGGTGGCACCGATCAGCAGCATGACCACCGCGCCGCCGAGCGCCGCCGTGACCCGGTGCACCACCTCGGTGGCGATCAGGACGTAGACCCCGGCGAAAACCGCCACGGTCAGCCAGGAGGTCAGTCCCATGACCCTCCTCCTCGCCGCCTCGCCGGGTGCGGTTACGTGCTGCCGGCGGTCGCCCGTGCCGGGGGTTCAGCCTCACTCGTGGCGGCATCCGGCGGCCATCGGGCCCAGCACCCATATCCCGGGGCCGGAAACCTGCGTATGTGCGCGGCGAATGAGGGTTGGCCCCCATAGACAGCTCCGGTACGCGCGGCTGACCCTGGCAGGCACCCGGCACCGATGCGTAGGAGGACGCCGTGTCTCTGTTCCGGCGGATCTTCCTTCTCAACGCGACCGTGCTCTGCGCGGCGGCGGCCCTGCTTCTCCTGGGCCCCGTCACGGTCTCCACGCCGGTGGTGCTCACCGAGGCACTGATCCTGACGGCGGGGCTGATCGCCATGCTCGTCGCCAACGCCGCGCTGCTACGGGTGGGGCTCGCCCCCCTGCAGCGCCTCACCCGGGCCATGACCACCACGGACCTGCTCCACCCCGGCCGGCGGCCCGTAGTGGCCGGCCAGGGCGAAGTAGCGGAACTGATCTCCACGTTCAACACCATGCTCGACCGGCTGGAAGCCGAACGGGCCGCCAGCACCGCCGTGGCTCTGTCCGCCCAGGAAGACGAACGCCACCGGATCGCCCAGGAACTGCACGACGAGATCGGCCAGACCCTCACCGCCGTCCTGCTCGAACTCAAGCATGTCGCGGACCATGCCCCGCCCCTGCTGCGCAGCCAGTTGCGGCAGGTCCAGGAGACCACCCGCGGCAGCCTCGACGAGATCCGGCGCATCGCCCGGCGGCTCCGCCCCGGCGTTCTCGAGGAACTGGGGCTGACCACCGCACTCACCGCGCTGACGCACGAGACCACCTCCCACGCCGGAATCACCGTCTCCCGCCACTTCGACCAGGAACTCCCGCAGCTCAGCCACGAGACGGAACTGGTGATCTACCGCGTCGCCCAGGAAAGTCTCACCAACATCGTCCGGCACGCCGCAGCCCACCGCGTGAACATCAGCCTCGGTGCGGACGCCACCGGACTGCACCTGCGGATCACCGACGACGGAAAGGGCCTCGGCGCCGCCCGCGAAGGCGCGGGCATCCGCGGCATGCGCGAACGCGCCCTGCTCATCGGCGCCCGCCTCACCCTGAACCAGCGACCCGGCAACGGCACCGAAGTGCACCTTCGCGTACCAGCCCCGCAAAGGAGCCACTGACCATGCCCGAGCCGCAGCCCACCCGGATCCTCCTCGCCGACGACCACGCCCTGGTACGCCGGGGTCTGCGGCTCATCCTCGACGGCGAACCGGATCTGACCGTGGTGGCCGAAGCCGGCGACGGCGCCGAGGCCATCAAGCTGGCCCGCGCCGACCCTCCCGACCTGGCCATCCTCGACATCGCCATGCCTCGCCTGACGGGACTCCAGGCCGCCCGCGAACTCTCCGGCCACCTGCCCGACCTGCGCACCCTCATCCTCACCATGTACGACAACGAGCAGTACTTCTTCGAAGCGCTCAAGGCCGGCGCATGCGGATACGTCCTCAAGTCCGTCGCCGACCGCGACCTCGTCGAGGCATGTCGCGCCGCGGTACGCGACGAGCCGTTCGTCTACCCCGGAGCCGTCAACGCACTGATCCGCAACTTCCTGCAAACCTCCGCGTCGAACGAGGACACCCAGTCCCGGGCGCTCACCCTCCGCGAAGAGGAGATTCTCAAGCTGGTCGCCGAAGGGCTCACCTCGCAGGCGATCGCCGACACGCTCGTCATCAGCATCAAGACCGTCGAACGCCACCGGGCCAACCTGCTCCAGAAACTGGGCCTGCGCGACCGCCTCGAACTCACCCGCTACGCCATCCGGGTCGGCCTGATCGAGCCGTGACACCGCCGGGGCCGGGGTCACCGCGGGTCGCGGCCTCGATGACGCTCTCCTAGAGCCCCTTGGCGCGTTCGATGAGCGCGAGTGCGGTTGCCTCGACCGCGTCGTAGCGGTCCGGGTAGGCCGAGACCTGGACGCTCTGCGCGACCTGGCCCGCGGACATGTCCGGGTTGTTCGCCGCCACCTCGATGGCGGGGGTGAAGAAGGCGTGGGACGCGTACGACACGTTCATGATCTGCTCCGGCGTGCCCCAGCCCTGCGACGGGCGCTGCTGGAACACCCCGAGCGAGTCGCGGTCACCGCAGTCCAGGTTGTTCATGTTGGACTCGACCACTCCTGCCTCGAAGCCTGCGAGCATCACCCGGTCGCTGACGCCGAGTTCGATGCCGGTCCGGTAGACGGTCTTGAGCACCTCGGGGTCCGGCTCGGCCGGCACCGCGCAGCCGCCGCCGTCGTCACCGCCGCCCTCGCCGAGAAGGCTCTGCCAGGTCTGGGGGCCGACGACGCCGTCGGCGGAGAGGCCCTTGGTGCTCTGGAAGTCGGTGACCGCGGAGGCGGTTGCCGAGCCGAACTCGCCGTCCACGGCGAGCCCGTAACCGAACTTGTTCAGTGCGGTCTGCGCTGCCGCGACGGCGTCGCCGCTGTCGCCCTCGCGGACGGTGGAGATCAGGCCGGGCCAGGTCTCCGCGCCGACGACGCCGTCCGCGCCGTAGCCCTGGGACTGCTGGAAGGTGAGCACGGTGTTCTCGGTCGCCGGGCCGAACTCGCCGTCCACGGCGATGTCGTAGCCGCGGTCGCGCAGCAGGTACTGGGCGGTGGAGACGTTCGCACCGGTCGAGCCGTTGCGGAGGACGGGCCAGGCCGGAGCGGCAGTGGCCGACTGGACGACGGCGAGGGACATCAGCAGGACCGCGGCGCACGCGGTGGCGATCACGGCCCACCAACGGGAGGTCAGCCGCTGCGTGGTCATCGTTGTCGGGTTCAACAAAGGCTCCCCGTGGAGTCGTTCGGCGGATGGGGGGTGGGAGTGACGGGTGTCTGTGCCGTGCGGGACGGGACGGACGGAACGGCGCCGGGGCCCCGGGCGGGCAGGTCGGCGACGACCTGTTCGCCGGGGCCCCGGCACACCGCTACTCGATGCAGCCGCCGGTCGGCAGATCACCGGGCGCGGGCGGGGTGGATCCGTCGTAGACCGGGCCGAGGAGGGCGCCGGGACAGCGGTTCACGCCGCCGGCCGCGATCTCGACGTGCAGGTGCGGGCCGGTGGAGTTGCCCGTGTTACCCGACAGCCCGATCTGGGTCCCGGCGTCGACGCGGATGCCGGAGCCGGCTCCGTGCGCGGAGAAGTGGCAGTAGTAGTAGGTGGCACCGTCGTCGCCGACGACCTCGTAGCCGAGTCCGCACCGGTCGTTGTTGATCTGGTTCGCCACGCCGGAGCTGATCGAGTACACCGGGGTCCCGGTGCCCACCGGCAGGTCCAGCGCCGCGTAGTCGTGGTGCGGCACGTCGTAGTAGCCACGGGACAAGGCGTCGCGCGGGATGGGCAGCGAGTAGGTGCCGCTCCCGCCGCCCCCGTTCTCGCCGATCAGGTTCTGCCAGGTGTCCGGGCCGACGACCCCGTCGGCTGCCAGGCCCCTGGAACTCTGGTACGAGGTGACGGCGGAGGCCGTGCCTGCGCCGAACTCCCCGTCCACGGCGAGTCCGTAGCCGAACTTGTTCAGCGCGGACTGGGCCGCGGCGACCGCGGGGCCGCTGTCGCCCTGCCGCACCGTGATGACGAGGCCCGGCCAGGTCTCCTGCCCGATGACGCCGTCGGCGCCGTAGCCCCTGGACTGCTGGAAGGCGGCCACGGCGCCCTCGGTCGCCGGGCCGAAGGCGCTGTCGGCGGCGATGTCGTAGCCGTGTCCACGCAGCAGGTGCTGAGCCGCGGCCACGTTCGATCCGGTCGAACCGTTACCGAGTACCGGCCAGCCCGGGGCGGCGGTGGCCGACTGGGCGAGCCCGAGTGAGACCATCAGCGTCGCGCACACCGCGGCGACGACCACCCATGCACGTCTGACTTTCGTTCCTGAAGGCAACCCGACTCCCCGTATCTGGGAACATGTGGGCGCCGAACGTAGCAACGAAGAATGCGGCAGGCATCGGGCGTTCGACCGACAGGCAGCAGGAACATGACATGTACTCCGGTGTGCGGCACCGGCAGGTGAGGTGGCCGCGTTGTCGTCACTCCCCCCACGTAACGGCTCGTCCGGCGACCCGGAGGACAGCGTCGAGGCGCGGTTCGTGGCGTCCGCCCGGCGGCTGGCGCCTCCGGTGCGCGGTGTCGCGCTGGTCGTCATCAGCGTCTTCGGCCTGCTCTCGGTGCCCGACAGAGCCCTGCCGCTGGGAATCGCCCTGTTCGGCCTGGTACTCGCGGGGGCCGGGGCGGACTTCTGGACGGGGTTCACCGGGCGGGGCGCGGCGGTGTCGCTGGTCTTCGCCGTCCTGCGCGTGGTGGCGGTCTGCGCGACACAGGAGTGGACCGGCGGGCCGCAGAACCCGTGGGCGCTGAACCTGCTGACCACCACCGCGATCACGCTGCAGTGGGAGTGGTCCCCGCTGGTCGCCGCACCGGTCTCGGGTGGGCTGCTCGCGGTCGACCTGGTGGCGGTCGACCTGGCGGGCGCCGATCCGGCGTGGATGGGCTCCGGCCTGGCCGGAACCGTGGTGCCGCGCCTGGTGTTCGAGTGCCTGCTGGCGCGCCTGGGGTACGTACTGCTCCGCCGGTCGGGCAGGCGGGTGGACGAACTGCGGGCACGCCGGTCGGCGCTGGCGCGCGCGGAGGCGGTGTCACTGACGCGGAAACGGCAGGAGCGCGAGTATCTGGCGCTGCTCCACGACACGGCCGCGGCCACCTTCCTGATGGTGGCGGCGCGGGCAGACGACGCGGACCCGGCGCAGATCGCCGAGTACGCCCGGCACGACCTGGCGGTGCTCACCGGCGCGGCGGGCGGGGCGACCACCCAGGACAGCCCCGTGGACCTCACGGCCTCCCTGCGCGCCGTGGTCGACCGCGGCCGGCCCGCCGTGGACCTGAGCGGGGAGAACACCTTGCTGGTCCCGGCGTCGGTGGCGCTCGCCTTCGTACGTGCGGTGCGCGAGGCGCTGCGGAACGTCGAGCGGCACGCCGGCGTCGAAGCCGCGGACGTGTGCGTACGCGGCGAAGGCGACCGGGTGGTGGTCGTGGTGGCCGACCGCGGCGTGGGGTTCCGGCCGGACCGCGTAGCAGGCTTCCGCCGCGGGATCCGGGGCTCGGTGGTCGAGCGGATGGCCGCCGTCGGCGGCGGTGCCGCGATCACCTCACACCCCGGTGCGGGAACCACCGTCAGACTGGTGTGGCCCGATGAGGGATGAGCTGCGGGCGGCAGACGGCAGACCGGCCGGGCCGGCTGGGGAGGAGTCGCGAGCGGCGGCCGCGGGTGAGCCGCGGGCGACGGGCGGTCATGTCTACGCGACGATGCGGATCGTCCTGGTCTGCGCCACCGGCGTCCTGCAGTTCGGCCTGAGCCTGCACCCCGTGCTCGTACAGGAGTGCCGCCACCGGTGGCTCGCGGTGGCCGCGTTCGCCTCGCTGGCCTGCGTCACCGCCGTCTGCTGCGGGTGGGTGCTGCGCCGCCGGCCGTTGCCCGGGGTGCTCGTGGCCGCCGGTACGACGGTGGTGCTGGCGGCGTCGTTCTGTGCCGCGGTGGCGCTCGGCCCGGAACGGCGGTTCGACCCGGCGGACTGGTCGTTCGGCCTGGTGGGATGGCATCTGCTGCTGCTGTTACTGGACCGGGTCCGGGTCCTGGTCACGGTGCTGGCAGGCCATCTGGTGGTGAGTATGGGGATGTTCCTGTCGGCGGGCGTGCCGGACCGCTCCGCGTTGGGTGCGGCAGGCGCCGCCGCGTTCGCCGCGGTCAACGTCCAGCTCGCGGTCATCGTGATCACCCGGGTGCTGCGGCGGCAGAGCAGCGAGGCAAGCCGGGCGGCCGGCGAACGGGACCGTCTGATGACCAAGGTACTGGCGGCACAGCAGTGGGAAGAGCACCAGCACAGCGCATTCGCCGGGCAGTTGGGTTCGACGCTGCCGCTGCTCGCGGGTCTGGCCGACGGCGAACTCGATCCGCGCGACCCTGACACCCGGCGGCGGTGCGCACTGGCGGCGACGCAGTTGCGGCGGCTGTTCGCCGAGAACGACGAGGTTCCCGACCCTCTGGTGCACGAGGTCACCGCGTGTGTGGACGCCGCCGAACGGCGCGGCGTGGACGTGTCGTTCGCGGTGAGCGGCGCGGCCGTGCCGGTGCCCGCGCAGGTGCGCCGCGAGCTGACCGGTCCGGTGATCGCGGCATTGTCGGCGGCGCGGAGTCGTGCCAGGGTGAGCGTGCTCCGCACCGACCGGGAGGTACGGGTCGCGGTGGTGGCCGACGCCGCCGCCGACGTGGCCACCGCCGCCACCGGCCGGGTCCGGGTCGAGTGCGGCGTCTACGGGGACTACCTGCGGCTGGAGGCAGGATGGCGCACGCACCAGGGCTGAGCGCGGCCATCGTCGACGACCACCCCGCGGTACGCGCCGGGGTCGCCCAGTGGTTGACCACCGGCACCCCGCCGATCCGGGTCTCCGCCTCGGGCGACGACGTCCGGGTCGCGTGGACCGGCGAGGGCGCCACCGCCGACGTGGTCATCCTCGACCTGCACCTGGGCGGGCCGGCTCCGGCCCTCAACGACCTGCGCCGGCTGACCGAGGCCGGGCGGCGGGTCGTCGTCTACTCGATGCGTCCGGCGGACGACGTCGCCCTCCAGTGCCTGGAGCTGGGCGCGCTGAGCTATCTGACGAAGGCGGAGGGCGCCGCACACCTCCTGGAAGCCGCCGCCGCGGCGGCCTCCGGTCGCGCGTTCACACCGCCGTCGCTGGCGGGTGCGCTCGCCGGCGACCGGTCCACGGGCCGGCCGTCGCTCTCGGCGCGCGAGACCGAGGTTCTGATCGAGTGGTTCCAGTCCGAGTCCAAGGACTTCGTGGGCCGGCGCCTGGGCATCTCACCGCGCACCGTCAACACCCATCTCGAACACATCCGGATCAAGTACGCGATGAGCGGCCGCGAGGCCCCCACCAAGGCGGCGCTCCTGGCCCGGGCCATCCAGGACGGCCTGGTCCGGGTCGACGACCTCTGAGGCGGGCGCGGCACCGCAACGGCCCGGCATGCAGGTGGCGGACGTGCGCGCTCTTCCCTCGTCCTCACCGAGGAGTGCCGTACGCGGTCAGTCGTCCGCTATGCCGGCTCCGCTGAGGGCCGGCACGGTGTCCTCCCGGCGGGTCAGGGAACGGGCGCCGACGCGGAACTGGGTGAGCTTGTCCACGATGGTCCGGCCGACGGGCAGATGCCCCCAGTCGCTGATGCCCTGGTGGGTGCTGGGTTCCCAGGTGGTCTCGTCGATGACGAGAGGGTTCCAGCCCACCTCCCACTCGAAGCCCGAAGGCGTGCGGGCGTAGTACGACAGTTCCTTGTCGTTGGTGTGCTGCCCGACGGACAGTGCCATGTCGAAGCCGAGGTCGTGCACCCGCTGGTAGCTCTGGGCGACGTCGTCCAGGGTGGCGGCCTGGATGTTGAGGTGCTGGACGCGGGTGCGGATCGGGTCGATCGGCAGACCTCGGGTGGCGGCCACCGCGATGGTGTGGTGGCGTTCGTTGACGCGCAGGAAGCGGATCTTCAGTTTGACGCCGCTGATGGTCTCGTCGATGGAGTCCGTCAGGCGGGCGTCGAAGACGGTGTCGAAGTAGCCGCGGATCTGCGTGGGCCTGGTGGAGGTCAGCGCGATGTGTCCCATGCCGGAGTCGCCGGTGACGAAGCCGGAGGCGAGCATGCGCAGCGGTTCCGTGGACTTCACCGGGGTGGTGTAGATCTCCTGGGCGATGCCCTTCGGACCGGGGAAGCGCAGCAGGCGTTCGACACCGCGCAGGGCCGTCTCTTCGTCCGTGCCCTGGACGAGAGGGACGCCGTGGGCGCGGACGCGGGCCTCGATCTCGTGGAAGGCGGCGTGGTCGTCGACGTGCCAGCCGGTGGCGACCACGTCCTCGGCGGGGCCGCGCCGCAGGAGGAACCGGCATTCCTGGTCGTCGAGGCGGAATCGCATCAGGTCACGGGAGACGGTGTCGTGGTGCATGCCGATGGCTTCGGTGCCGAAGCGGCGCCAGTCGGCGAAGCGGTTGGTCTCGATGACGAGGTAGCCGAGGTGGACGGCGCCGAAAACAGAGGCGGTCGTGGTCGCTTCGCTCTTCATCGGCGGCCCGCCAGGAAGCCGGCGCACATCCGGTTGAAGAGCTGTGCGCGTTCGAACTGGACCCAGTGCCCGGTGTTGGCAACCTGGTACAGGTCGCAGTTGGGCATGCGCTCGGCCAGCATCCGTCCACCTGAGGGACGGTTGACCTTGTCCTGCGCTCCCCAGAGCACCAGCGTGGGTACGGGCAGCCGGGACAGGCGGGCGTCGCGGGTGAAGTCCATCTTCCACAGAGTCCGCAGGGCGCCCCGTCCGGAGGGCCGTTGCAGCGGTGGTGCGGCGATCACCTCGGGGTCGATGCTGGCCTGGTAGCGCTCCTCGATCGCGGACTCGGGGACGTCCGCGGCGTTGAAGACGAGGTAGTTGCGGATGAACCTCTCCAGCTTCCGCCGCGAGGGACCGTCGCCGGTGTAGTAGTTCAGCAAGCAGTTGAGGCCGGGGGTGGGCAGGGCACGTGTGGTGCCGACGCCGCCGGGGCCCATCAGGACCATGCGGTCGACCCGGCCGGGAGTGTCCAGTGCCAGGCGCAGGGCGGCGGCACCGCCGTAGGAGTTGCCGACCAGGTGGGCTTTGTCCAGGCCCAGTTCGTCGAGGAGTCCTCGGATGCGGTTGGCCAGGTACCCGAAGGGATCGCTGCCGTCGATGCCCTTGGTGCTGCGTCCGTATCCGGGCAGGTCGGGGACGATGACCCGGTACTCCTCGGCCAGCTCCGCGATATTGCGCGCGTAGTTGGACACCCCCGAGGCTCCGGGGCCGCCACCGTGCAGCAGGAGGAGGGGCGGGCCGACGCCGGTCTCGGCGGCGTATATCTTCGTGCCGCCGATGTCGTACGTGGTCTCTTGCATCGCCGGCAGGCCGGTCGGTGTCGTCGTCATGATGCCGGTGTCCTTACTGTGCGGTGCACGCGGTCGGCGGGACGTGGACGGCAGGAAACCCCGGGGCGGTGGCGGCAGCAGGGAACCCGCGGGGGCCGCCGCGTAGACGTAGGCGTCCGGACGCACGGCGAGCGTGGCCGTGCTGTGCTTGGCCAGCCAGGCCAGCAGGACACCATCGCTGTCGACGAGGGTGCCCTCGGCCGGCCGGGAGCCGGCGGGTGTGATGGTCAGAGACGGGATACCGGAGGGGGCCCAGGCGGGCTGGGGTGTCACCGTGCGGGCGTGCAGCAGGAGCCATCGGGCGCCGAGTGCGTCGTCGAGGCGGACCCGGTTGCCGTCGGGGCCGGTGACCCAGGGCTGGGGGACCTGACGGCCGGTCGCCTTGGTGCGGGGCCGGGCCTGCAGGCCGGCGTCGTAGCGTGCCACGGGGATCCAGACTGAGTCCTGCAACCGCTCGTCGAAGCCCGGTATGCGGTGCAGGGCACGCAACGCTCCGTTGCGCACACGCGCGACCGGGAGGCGGCGCTCGGTGATGATGCGGCCGACGAGCACCGCCCGCTTCGTGACCTCCTTGACGTGCGGCTTGCGCTCGGCTTCGTAACTGTCGAGCACTGTCCCGGGCAGTTCGCCGCGCAGGACCGCGTCGAGCTTCCAGCAGAGGTTGGCCACGTCCCGTACGCCCGCGGCCATGCCCTGGCCGATCCACGGCGGCATGGCGTGGGCGGCGTCACCGGCGAGGAAGACCCGCCCCTTGCGGAAGCGGGTGGCGTAGCGCACGTGGTGGCTGTAGACGGTGGCGCGCAGGACCTCGACGCTGTCGCGGGAGATGCCGTACCGGGCCACGAGCCGGTACACGGCCTCCTCGGTGGTCAGGTGCTCCTCGTCGTCGCCGGGCAGGATCGGGAACTCCCACCGGTGGTGACCGAGCGGGGTCGGGCAGTCCACGGCCGGGCGGGCCGGATCGCAGTGGAAGCGCAACTTGTCGTGGTCCCGCCAGGGCTTGAGCATCTTGGTGTCGATGACCACCCAGCGGTCCTCGTAGGTCCTGCCCTCGTAGCCCACGTTGAGCCGGGCGCGGATGAGGCTGGATCCGCCGTCGGCCGCGATGACGTAGGAGGCCGGCACCCGGTGGACGGAGTCGTCCGCCATGCCGGCCACGGTCAGCTCCACGCGGTCCGCGTCCTGGTGCAGGCGCAGGCACTTGTGCCCCAGCAGGACCGTCACGTTCGGATAGCGGTCGACACCGTCGCGCAGGACCTGCTCCAGCGCGGGCTGGTAGATGAACATCTGCGGCGGATGGCCGTGGCCGCGCGGGGTGGGCCGTGCGCTGAGGAATGCGCGGCCGGTCGCATCGACGAAGTCCACCGGCCTGTCGGTCAGCATGTCCTGCTTGAGCCGCTCGGCGAGGCCGATCCGCTGCCAGATGCGGACGACCTCCTCATCGGTGGAGATGGCCCTGGCCCGCGTGAAGATCCCGGCATCCTGTTCCAGGACGACCACGCGTAAGCCCATCGCGCCCAGCAGGTTCGCCGCGGTCACACCCGTGGGCCCGTAACCGACCACGGCCACGTCGTAGGCACCGGCGTCGGTCTCCTGCGCGGCCCCGATCTCACCCATCAGGCCACCTCACTGCCGGCCACGTCCACAGTCATTGAAGTAGCGTTCACTCCAATTGGAGCGAATGCTACGGTAAGCAGCACGCCGAGCGGGGTCAAGCAGCCGGCGTGAAGTATCACTGCGAGAGGCACACCTGCCATGACGAAGGCGCAGACGACCCGGAGGAAGCGCGCGAACGGGGTGGAATCGCGGCAACGCATCCTCGACGCCACCGTGCAGATCGCGGGCGAGCGCGGATACGAGGGCACGTCGATCGCGGCCGTCAGCGCCGCGTGCGGTCTGCCCCCCAGCTCGATCTACTGGCACTTCAAGGACAAGGACGACCTGCTCGCCGCGGTCATCGAGCGCAGCTTCGACACCTGGCTGGCCGCCGTCGAGCTGCCGGGTGAGGAGGCGGGCACGCCGCTGGAGCGCGTCACCACCACAGCCCGGATGGTGGCGAAGTCACTGCTCGACGCCCCCGACTTCCTCCGCCTCGGTCTGATGCTCGCGCTGGAACGACGCCCCGCCGAACCCCGCGGCCGCACCGTGTTCCTCCAGGTCCGGGAGACCGCGCGGGTGAAAATCGCCGAGATCATCGAAACGCTCGTCCAGGACCTGGACGAGGCGGCATTGAACTCGCTGACGACCTACGCCGTCGCCGGCGCGGACGGGCTGTTCGTGCAGCGGGAGATCAACGGTGACGCCGTTGACCTGGTGGCGATGTTCGAACTGCACGCCCGGCTCGTCTACGAGGCGGCGATGCGTATGGCTGCGACGAACAAGGCGTGAGGAAGGACGGCGCCGCCCGATGTCCGGCGACCGGCCACGCCGAATCGAGCGCCTGAACCGCACAGGGGTGAGCCTGTGACGCCTTCATCGCTGTCCAGCGTTCCGGGCTCCGCCAGAAGGCAATGCGGGTCATCCATCGGCCAGTTGCTGGATGAACTGAAGTGTCCGGCCTGCTCCGTTCTCGGTCACCAAACGTTTCGCCGCTCCTGCGGCGGCTCGGCCGTGTGCCTGTTGCTTCACCACTTGTTCAAGCGAGTCGGCAAGCCGTTCGGCCGTGAGGGACCGGAAGGGGATCGGCTCGGTGGCGGCGCCGAGGGCGGCGAGTCGCCTCGCCCAGAACGGCTGGTCTGCGGTCACCGGCACGGTGACCGCGGGCACCCCGGCCCGCAGCGCGGCGGCCGAGGTGCCGGCCCCGCCATGGTGGACCACCGCAGCAAGCCGTGGAAACAGCAGGGCGTGCGGCACGTCCCCGATGGTGAGCACGTCGTCCCCGTCGGCGGCGAGTCCGGCGCTGCCGGCTTGGAGGATTCCCCGCAGCCCGGCGTGGCGCAGGGCTCGTACAGCGATCTCGCTCAGCCGTTCCCCGTCACCGGACGCCATGCTCCCGAAGCCGATGAGGACGGGCCGGGGCCCGGCACACAGGAAGTCCTCAAGCTCGGTGGGTAGCCGTTCGGACTCATCGTGATGGGGCCACCAGTTGCCTACGACCTCCAGGCCGGAACGCCAGTCGGAGGGACGGGGGACCAGGGTCGCGCTGAAGCCGTGCAAAATGGGCCAATTTTCCTGTTCCCGTCGTCGGCGCATCTCGGAGGGAGAGGCCGGGGGCAGCTCAAGGCGGTCGCGCAGCTTCGCGGCCGCCTGTTCGTAGACGCGGTCGGCCATCCGCAGTGCGAAGCGTCCGGTTGCTCGGTTGGCGAGACGCCCCAGCGAGCGGGAGCCCGTCACGACGGGCGGGAAGTCGCCGGTCGGTGCGGTGGGCTGGAGGTACACGCCGAGGCTCGGTATGCCCGTGGCCTCGGTGAAGTGCCAGCCGAGCGGGGCCGTAGTGGTCGACAGCAGGAGCAAGTCCGTGCCCTCCTCCACCGCGTCGGCGAAGCCCTGGCCGAGTTCGGTGATGAACGCGGCAGCGGTCCGCATCAGTTCACGTTTGCCTGTGCCGCCGCCGCGTACTCGCGTGTCGGCGGGCAGACGGCGGAATTCCAGCCCTGCGTCGCGTACGAGAGGGGCGAAGGTGTCTGTGGCGGCGAGGGCGACGTCATACCCGGCGCGGCGCAGTTCAGCGCCCAGGCCCGTGTAGGGCACGACATCGCCGCGCGATCCGGCCGTGGCGATCAGTACCCTCATCGGCCCTCCTCGAGATCGCTGCCGCCACGTGCGTGGCGGGCCGCGTTGGCATGGACAGCGTGGTGTGTATAGGCGGCCAGGCCCGGGCGTTGCTGCGAGGGCGGTACCACCAGAGCGAAGGCGCGCGGGTCGGCGACGAAGTCGTCCGCGATGCGTCGGTGCATGTCAGGCGGGCAGGCGGCAAACCAGCGAGCGACGTGCAAGCGGTGCTCCTCGGCGAGGTCCATGGCCCGCTCGCCGTCGCTCGGCTCCCCTTCGTCGAAGACCGCGAGCAGCTCCGTGCGCCAGGCGGCGGCTTCCTCCATGAGCTGACGCCAATCCTCCTTGGTGTGGGCGGCCGCGCGCGTCATCGCCTCGTGCTTCCCGTGCGATCCGGCCCATTTCAGATCTGCCTCGGTGGCATAACTCAGGTCGAAGGTGACCTCACCGAAGACCTCGAAGCGTTCTTGAGGAGTCAGCGACACTCCGGTCTTCTGGACCTCTATCGCCCGTTCCGCCACCTCGGCCAGCCGCTGCAGCCTGGCGATCTCCTCACTGAGCTCCCGTTGCCGGGCCCGCAGCCGCTCCAGGGGGTTCGCCTGCGGCTCCTTGAAGATCGCCGCGATCTCGTCGAGGGGGAAGCCGAGCTCGCGGTAGAAGAGGATCTGCTGGAGACGGACCAGGTCGGCCTCGCTGTAGAGCCGGTATCCGGCGTGGCTGCGGTCACTGGGCGACAGCAGTCCCGCCTTGTCGTAGTGATGCAGTGTCCGCACCGTCACGCCGGCGAAGGCCGAGACCTGCCCCACGGAGTAGCTCATCCACCTGCCCTTTCGTCGACGTACAGCTTCAAGCCTGACGTAAGGGGAGGGTCAACTCGCACTCGGAGCGGGTACGGCGCGGGGCGTGTAGGCGACGAAAGGCGCGGAGATCATTCGTTGAGCCGCGGACAGGCGCGCCGGGGACCCCCGCGGGAAGCGGTGCGGACCGGATACTGAAGTCATGTCATTCCTCGTCTTCATGACTCTGCCCGGTCTGGTCATCCTGCTGACGGTGGTCGCCTTCGTCGATCAGTTTCTCTTGCAGGTGGGCAGGGCCGGTGTCCTTCCGTGGCGGTCCGCGGCGGGGCGGGGCCAGATATCGGCGACTGGGTTCGAGCAACTGCACGCGAGTCTCTCGCCGGGCAAGCAGAACGAGCTGAGGGAGCGCCAGTCGGCACTCGTGATGCGCGATGACGAGGAGGACGGGGCGCCGCCGAACCGCACGACGGTGGACCTGGAGGGAGGGACCGCAGTCGTTCGGATGCCGCCGACCGCCCGGCAGGAATGCGGACCGCGGTGATCCGCTGAGCCGCCGGCGCGGATGCGTTGAGGAGGCAGGTTCGCCCGCGCTGCGTGCTCAGTCGGCCTAGGCCATCCGCGTGAACCAGTCCGCCGCCGCGTCGCCGACCTCCTCCAGCGCGCCCGGCTCCGGGAACAGGTGCGTCGCGCCCGGGATCACGCGCAGTTCGTACGGTGCGGTGAGCTGCTGCGCGGCCTCCTCGTTGAGCTTGATCACGGCTTCGTCCCGGCCGCCGACGAGCAGCAGCACCGGTGCGCGTACCTCAGCGAGCGCGCCGCCCGCGAGATCGGGGCGGCCGCCGCGGGAGACCACCGCCCGTACGAGCTCGGGACGCTCAGCGGCGGTGATCAGGGCCGCCGCGGCGCCGGTGCTGGCGCCGAAGAGCCCGATGGGCAGATCGGTGGCGCGGGTCGCGAGCCAGTCGGCAGCGCCGCTGAGCCGGCGGGCCAGCAGGGGGATGTCGAAGCGGTGCTCGCGGGTGACCGCATCGGTCTGGTCCTCGGCCGGCGTGAGCAGATCCAGGAGCAGGGTGCCGAAACCGCGGTCGTTCAACTGGGCTGCGACGGCCTGGTTGCGCGGGCTGTGCCGCGAACTGCCGCTGCCGTGGGCGAACAGCACCAGGCCCGCGGCCTCATCGGGCATCGCCAGGTCGCCGTTGAGCTGCGTGCCGGCGATCCGGAGGGTCACGCTCTCGACGGGCATGGTCGCCTCCCGGCTTCTCTGGGACGGTGTTGCTGAGAGTCGGTCCAGGACAAGGATGGGGCAATCGAGAGCATGCACGAGGACTCCGTACGGCGCGTCGCTGGACGTGGGAAGGAGTTCAGCCGCGCGGCTCTGCCGGAAAGCCCTCGGCCGTTGCGCACGCTTCCGAGCGATGGCGCGCCGTTCGCGGCGCCCTGGCGTCCGGCCGGCGAGGAGGGTGCTGACGGGGTCGGTCGGCACGGGCCACGGCGCCGCGGCCGTTCCCCGGTCCGGGGCGTAGGCCCTATGGCGGAGACCTCTCCGGCTCCGGACGGATGACCGCACCGCGCTGTGCCCGGCAGCGTGATCTCCTACCGGTACTCCTCGCGCGAAGGGTGTGCGTCATGTCCGTGCTCTTACTGGATGACGACGACGTACGCTCTCTTCTCGACGCTCCGACCGCCGTCCGCGCCGTACGGAACGCTCTCACGGCGGCGCACGAAGGTGCTCTCCACGCGCCGCCGCGGGTCCACGCCGACCTCGGGGACGGCCGCCTGGTGTTCACGGCGGGACACCTGCGCGCGGAGAAACTCTTCGGCTTCCGCGCTTACGACACCCTCGTCGGGGCGGAACAACTGGTGGCCCTCTGGGACGGTGACGGCGGCCGGCTCCGGGCCGTGGTGCACGGCGACGAGCTGGGTGCCCGGCGCACCGGTGCGATCGGGGCCGTAGCGGTGGACACGGCGGCGCGTCCCGGGCCGATACGGCTCGGGATGGTCGGAGCAGGCAGGCACGCCTGGACCCAACTGTGGGCCATCTGCGCTGTGCGGCAGGTGGTCGAGGCCACGGTCGCGTCCCGCAGACCGGAACGCGCGCAAGCGTTCGCGCAGCGGGCCGCGGAGGAGTTGGGGGTCCGGGTGCGGGCGGTACCTCGTGCGGAGGAAGCGGTACGTGACCACGACGTCGTGGTCCTCGCTACGAACAGCACCACTCCCGTGCTGGATGTGGAGTGGATCGCGCCCGGGACGCATGTGACGACGCTCGGTCCCAAGACCGTCTCGCGCCATGAGGTGCCTGCGGCCTTGGCGGAGCGGGCGGACGTGATCCTCACCGACTCCGTCGCCCAGGCGGCCGCCTACGGTGAACCCCACGTTCTGCCCGTCGAACGGATGATCGGCCTGGGCGCTGCCCTGGCCGGCGCTGCGGCAGGCCGGTCCAGCCCCGACGAGATCACCGTCTTCTGCTCCGTCGGTCTCGCCGGTACGGAGGTCGCCGTCGCTGCCGCGTTGTGGGAGGTGCTGCGGCCCGCCCGGCGCGGCCCCGGCTGACTGGTGCGCCCGGGGCGAGTTTCGTCACGGCCGGTGGTGCTCGTTGCGCCACATCTCCAGCCGGGCCTCGCGTGCGCTGAGGATGTGGTCGCGGGCCAGGTCGGCGGCTTCGGGGCCGCTGCCGGCACGTAGTGCGGTGAGGATCTTGCCGTGCTCGTCGAGGGCGACCTGCCACCGCCCGGGCTGGGCGAGGGTGGAGGTGGCGACCTGCAGCAGGCGGGTGTTGAGGCTGAGCAGGAGCCCGACCAGCACCGGGTTGTGGGACGCATCCCACAGCGCTTCGTGGAACTTCAGGTGCAGGTCTAGGCGGTTGCCCTGGCCGCCGTCGTGCCGGCGGTGGCCGGTCAGCAGCCGTTCGAGCTCTTGCAGGTCCGCCTCGGTTGCGGCCTGGGCGGCCTGTTCGACGGCGGCGGCCTCCAGAAGGGCCCAGGCGTCGTAGACCTGGAGGATCTGCTCGCGCGGCCGTTCCTGGATCAGCATGCCGCGCGTGGTGCGTTCCAGGAGGCCCTCGTGGATCAGGCGGGCGGCGGCCGCGCGTACGGTCGTCCTGCTGGCTCCGTAGCGCTCGACCATGTCGCGTTCGCTCAGGCGCACGCCGGGCGCGACCCGCGGGAGTTCTACGACAGTGCCGGGTCAACGGGTCCCGGATGCGCCGGTCTTGAGGCGGATGCCGTCGCTCACGTTCTCGAAGACCGGCTCGTGGCGATCCCAGTCCGCGCTGGGCGTGGAGAGGTAGATCGCGTACTCCTTCTCGCCGGGGCGTCCGAACCCCAGGTCCCGGGCGCGCCATTCGCGGGCACGGCCCTGCCAGGTGAACTCCCAGATCGCGGCCGGCATGCCCCGGTAGGTCGTCCTCTGCATCCGCAGTTGGCGGTAGCCGGGGAGCTTTCCCTCCTGGATGGACTTGGACTCGTTGTCCTTGAAGTGCTGCAGGGGGTCGGTGCTCGCGTAGTCGAGGGCGACGACGCGCAAGCCGGCCATGCCCGTCGGGTCTATGTAGGCGACGCCCTCTTCTTCCTCCTCCAGGTCCTGCCGCGTCCAGCCTTCGGGGACGGGGAAGGAGATCTCGAACTCCTCTTCCCGCACCAGTTGGTAGCCCTCCGGTACGGGAGCGGGGACGGGATCGGGCTTGGGCTTCGGCTTCGGGGTGGCGGATGCGGAGGGCTTCTTCTCGGGGGCGGCGCTGCCGGAGTCCTTGTCCTCGTCGGGCAGCGCGAAGTACGCGCCGGCGAGCAGCGCCGGCACCGTGACGGCCATGGCCGTCACCCACACGCCGGTACGCCGTCCTCGTCCGCGCCCGTGACGCACCGTCG
Source organism: Streptomyces sp. WAC 06738 (assembly GCF_003945505.1). Classification (NCBI taxonomy): domain Bacteria; kingdom Bacillati; phylum Actinomycetota; class Actinomycetes; order Kitasatosporales; family Streptomycetaceae; genus Streptomyces; species Streptomyces sp. WAC 06738. The sequence goes on from NZ_CP029618.1 coordinate 65,027, forward strand.
CGGCGTCCGTTCCGTACGCCGGTGGTGCCGGCGGCACGGTGGCCGGGAGTTCGGGCACGGTGGGGCGCGCATCCGTGACCGGGCCGGCGCCCGCCAGGTGCCGCAGTCGCCGCTCCACCTCCGGTGCCGAGGGCCGGGCCTCCGGGTCCTTGGCGAGGAGTTCCGCGATCAGAGGGCCCAACGCCTGGCCGCCGACGGGTTGTTCGAGCGGATCGACGGCTATCGCGTAGGCGGTTTCGAGCGGCGTGGCCCGCCGGAAGGGCGGCCGCCCCTGCACGGCCTGGTAGAGGGTCGCGCCCAGGGCCCACAGGTCGGAGGAAGGAGCCGGGTCCGCACCCTTGAGGCGTTCCGGAGCGCAGAAGTCGACGGAACCGACCATCTCACCGGTGCGCGTGAGGGTGGAGGTGTCCGCGACGACCGCGATCCCGAAGTCCGTCAGGACGACGCGCCCATCGGCTCCGAGGAGCACGTTGCCGGGCTTCACGTCGCGGTGCAGGACCCCGGCGGCGTGCGCGGCACGCAGCGCCGCGATCACGCCGATGCCGATTCTGACCGCCTCGGCGGTCGCCAGCGGGCCGTCCTTCTTCAGCACCTCGTCGAGGGCGGGGGCGGGCACGTACTCCATGACGATGCAGGGCAGTCCCTCGTCGTCCACCACGTCGTGCACCACCACGACGTTGGGATGCGTGATCCGGGCGGCGCTGCGCGCCTCGCGCCTCGTACGCTCGAAGAGGGTGGCGCGCTCGCCGTCCTTCAGGTGCGGCGGCAGATGCAGCTTCTTGAGCGCGACCTGCCGGCCGAGAACCTCGTCCTCGGCGTGCCAGACGGTGCCCATGCCACCGCGGCCGATCCGCTCCAACAGGCGGTACCGTCCCGCGACCAGCCGCCCGGGCCGGTCAGCCCCCGTGCCGTCCCCCACGTGATGCTCCTCATCCTGCGCCCGTGTACAAACTCGCGTCCGGTGTCGTGACCTTGACACGATATCCGTCCGGCTGCCGGGGACTTCGCCGTACGCACAGACGGACCGGGCGTGCAGCCCGATTTCTGACCCGACACCGTAGCCGGGTCTGCCGATCCCAAGTCCGGCGGGGCGCGGTCGGGTTGGGCCGTGCGGCGCGGGACACATCCCGCGGCGGGTTCGGTGACGAGCGGTCAGCGGGGCAGCGCCGGACCCGGCCAAGGGCCGGGCCCGGTGGTGTGCAGGTGTCAGATCAGGCCCCAGAACTGCGCGGTGTAATAGCTGGAACAGATGCGGTCCGGGTAGTACGTGCCGGTGGTCCCGCACTGCCCGGCGGCCGTGCCCGGGTCGACGGGCAGGCCGTGGGCCATGCCGGAGATCGTGTACGTCTCCACCACGGAGCGGCCGGATGCGTCCTCGTACGAGGCCCTCGTCGTGCCGCCGGGCAGCGTCGTCGTCTCCGCCGGCGTCTGGCCCGTACCCCATACGTCCGTCCACTGGTCGCGCGACTCGACCGCGTTCGCCGGCACCACCGTGGTGTCGCCGGTGCCGTGCCAGATCGCCACCCGCGGCCACGGCCCGCTCCAGCCGCCCGAGGCGGCACGCGCCAAGTCGCCCCACTGCTGCGGGGTCTTGCCGGGCGAGACGTACATGCACGTGTACGCGTCGACGAGGCTGCGCGCGCAACCGGCCGGGATGCCCGCGGCGATGGAGCCGCCGGCGAAGACATCGGGGTACGCGGCCAGCAGCCCCGCGGTCATGGCGCCGCCGGCGGACAGGCCGGTGACGTAGACGCGGTCGGGGTCCGTGCCGTAGAGCGCGGTGGCGTGATCGGCCATCTGCTTCACGGAGAGGGCCTCGCCCTGACCGCGCGCGGTGTCGCCCGACTGGAACCAGTTGAAGCAGGAGTTGGCGTTGTTGACGCTCGTGGTCTGCGGGTAGACCACCGCGAAGCCGTGCGCGTCGGCCAACTCGGCCCAGCCGGAATGGCCGTGGTAGTCGCTCGCGCTCTGCGTGCACCCGTGCAGCGCGAGCACCAGCGGCGCGCCGGCGGGCAGGCCGTCGGGCACGTAGGCGTACATGGCGAGGTTGCCGGGGTTGGAGCCGAAGCCGGTGACCCGCGTGAGGTCCGCCGCCGAGGCGTTCGCCGGCGCCGCGAGCACTCCGGCGACCAGGGCGAACAGCGCGAAGAGCACCGCGCGGGGGCGAGCACGGGCACGGTCACGAACCGCCATGGCGTTCTCCCGTCGTGGGGGGGTGAGGGATGGGGCACCCGGCCAGGCCGTCCCTGTGCCGGGTGCCCCGGTCTCGCACGCTAGGCACGCACCGCCGCCACGCCATCGGAGAGGCCATACACACCTGCCGGCTCCGGCCTGTGGCCGGACTCCACCGCCGGCCGCGCCCGGCGGGTCAGCCCACCGCGGGCGGTCGCAGCCTCAGATAGGCGGCCACCGCGGAGACGAGCAGGATCACGCAACCGGCGAAGACCAATCCGGCGCTGCGCACCCCCAGTTCCACCGTCAAGGCGCCGACCCCGACCACCGGCAGCGAGATCCCCACGTAGGCGAAGACGAAGAACGCCGAGAGGGTCGCGCTTCGCTGCAGCTCCGGCGCCGCCGAACCGATCACTGTCAGGCCCGCACGGAAGGACAGGCCCTGTCCTACGCCGCCGGTGACCGCGCCGACGACGAGGATCGGCAGCGACTCCGCCAGCAGCGAGGCCCCGAGGAGCAGGAGGCCCAGGACCAGCACGACGCAGCCCAGCGGCAGTGCCTTGACCGGGCCCACGCGGCCCATGAGCAACTGGCCTCCGGTCGAGGCGCAGAAGACGGAGAAGACGACGGCGCCGACGACCGCGAGGTTGTGCACGCCCAGGACCGTCGCCATGAAGTCCGCGGCGACCGCGGTGAACACCCCCAGCATGGAGAAACCGGCGAAGGCCGCCAGCGCACCGGGCACGAAGACCCCGCGGACGACCGGAGGGATCGTCATGCCCTGGGGCCGCAGGGACGGCCGGGGACGGCGGCGGTGCACCGTCTCGGGAAGCATCCAGATGACCGCGGCGGCGACCGCCAGGAGAGCCAGGTGCACGAGGAAGGGCAGTTTCAGCGGCGAGGGCGCGTACTCGGCGAGGATCCCGGAGAGGAGGGGGCCGAGGCCGAGACCTCCCATGTTGGCGGCGGTCGCCGCGAAGGCGGCACGGGCCCGGCGTCCCGGCGGCGCCAGGTCCAGGACGGCCGCGGTGGCCGTGCCGCTGAACAGGCCCGCGGAGAAGCCGGAAAGCACCCGGCCGGCGAAGAGTTCAGGCAGCCCCTGCTCGAAGACGAAGAAGAGGGCGCTCGCCCCGGCCAGTGCCGCGGCACACAGCAGGATCGGCCGCCGGCCCAGGATGTCGGAGAAGTCGCCGGCCACCAGCAGGGCGACGATGACGCCCACCGCGTAGACGGCGAAGACCACCGTGACCATCAGCTCGGAGAATCCGATCTCCTGCCGGTAGAGCCCGTACAGCGGGGTGGGCAGCGTCGTGCCGAGCATGCCCACCGCGAAGGCACCCGCCGCTGCCAGATATCCCGGCCGGCGGGCCTGTGGACCGCTGTGGAGCTTGCGATCGGCCACGCTTCACCCGACGCCCGTGCCCGGTACGCCGCCCCCGGCCCTGTGGCCGGCCATCACGTTCCCGACGGGGACGGGCCGTCGACCGGGGTGGTCGCGGCTGTACGAAGGGGATTCACACCGCCTGCCTAGCCCACGGAGCCGGAAGGTCCGGGGAGGCTCGCGTTCGGCTCACCCCGACGGACGCACACCGCCCGGGCGCGCGACGAGTCCGGAGGCTTTTGGTCGGCACCGTCGCCGGCTTCAGCGACGCGCCCGTCTCGCCACGATGACGTGGGCACCTGCCAGGCTGAGGGCCGTGTTCAGCTCGGGCGGGCACGGCTTGTCCGTGATCAGGGTGTCGAACCCGTGCAGTTCGCACACCCGGTGCACCGCCGTGCGGCCGAGCTTGCTGGAGTCCGCGAGGACGTAGCGGTGCGCGGCGTTGGCCAGCATGACGCGCTTGGTGGCGACCTCGTCCAGGTGGAAGTCGGTCAGTCCGTACTGGGCGATGCCCCCGGAGCCGATGAAGGCGGTGTCGGCGCGCAGGTCGGCGAAGAACTCCACGGCCCGGACGTTGGAGCAGGCCAGGTCGCCCGCGCGCACCCGGCCGCCGCTGACCAGCACCTCGACGCCGGGGCGACTACTGACCTCCGCGGCCACGAGCAGGGAGGGGGTGGCGATGACACCGACATGGTCGGCGGGCAGGGCGCGCGCCACCTCCAGGGCGGTGGTTCCGACGTCGATGACGACGGTCTGGTGGGGCTTGACCAGGGCGGCCGCGGCCTTGCCGATCGCCGCCTTCTCCTCGGCGAGGATGCCGCTGCGCTCCGCGAAGGGGGCCTCCTCCCCGACCGGCTCCTGGCGGCTGGTGGCGCCGCCGTGGACCCGGGTGAGCTCACCGCGCCGTTCGAGGAGGGCCAGGTCCCTGCGGATCGTCTCCTGGGAGACGCCGAGCAGGGTGGTCAGGTCATCGGTGGTGACGAACTTGAGCCGGGAGATCTCGGCGACGATCTTGCGGTGTCGCTCGGCAGCGAGCACGACTCACCCCTTGGATACGTGACCGTTTTTGTGGAGCTGTGACTGCATCCTACGGCTGCATCACGGGGGCCCGCCGGACCGAGCACCCGAGCACTAGCGCGGACGACCTCCACGACATCCACTTGACTATGCTCGGGCATGGATCCACAATCACAGGAATTCTCAGTCAGAAATCCACACGAACGGTCAGGCGGTCGAGCTATGGCAGACGTAGAGGCGCGTCCCCCGGGAGCGGAGCCGGCCCGCCAGGACGGCGGCCCGCCCCCGCAGCGGATGGCGCGCGAGCTGGGCTGGTACGCCTCGTTCTCCGTGGCCTTCGGCTTCGTCTCCATCGCCACCGGGATCTTCACCACCTACGGAGCCGTCCTCAGCACCTCGGGACCCCGCGGCATCTGGGCCTGGCCGATCTCCGTGGTCGGCCAGCTCTCCATCGCCCTCGTCTTCGGCGCCCTCGCGGCCAGGATCCCGATCAGCGGCTACTCCTACCAGTGGGTGTCGCGGATCGTCGGGCCGGTATGGGGCTGGATCATGGGCTGGGTCTCGTTCGCCTTCCTGGGGGTGGTCCTCGTCGCCGTGGACTACACCATCGCCTCGACGATCCTCCCCGAGCTGTTCCAGTACGTCGGCACCACCCAGAACGCCTGGGTGATCACCGCCGTCGTGGTGCTGCTCCAGGCCGTCCTGGTGGCCGCCTCGACGCGCTTCACCCACCGGGTGAACAGCACGGCGGTGACCGTGCAGCTCATCGGCATGATCGCCCTGACCGTGCTGCTCTTCGTCGTCGGCGCCCTCACCGGCAAGCTGGACTTCGGCCATCTCTTCGAGGCCGGTCCCGTTCCCGAGAGCGGGTACTACGCGCTGGGCGGCGCCACCGAGGCGGGGCCCTTCGCCCTGGCGTTCCTGCTGGGCGCGTTCACCATCGTCGGGTTCGAGTCCGCGGCCAACCTGGCGGAGGAGACCAAGAACCCGGCCCGCGTCATCCCCAGGGCCATGGTGCAGGCCGTGATCTCCCTGGGCGTGCTCGGCCTGCTCTTCCTGATCGCGATCACCGCCGCGGCCGGGCGCGTCGACGGCGTCGGCGCGTCGGACACCCCGGTGGCCACCGTGATCACCGCCGTGCTCGGCTCGGTGGTGGGGAAGATCCTCCTGGTCCTGGTGGTGATCTCGATCTTCTCGTGCGGGCTCGTGATCACCCTCAGCGGCACCCGGCTGGTGTACGCGATGTCCCGGGACGAGCGCTTCCCCGGCTGGCAACTGCTGCGCCGCATCCACCCGCGCACCGCGACGCCGCTGAACGCCTCGGTGTTCATGATGCTGATCGCCCAGATCATCCTCGCGGTCTTCTCCCAGTCCACCGACGCGCTGTTCGAGCTGTTCTCCGCCGGCACCCTGCTGCCCGCCCTCATCTACGCGGGAACCGTCGCGATGTACGCGGCCAAGCGCCGCTCCCTGCCGCCGTCCCGGGGCTTCACTCTGGGCCGCTGGGAGATCCCGGTCCTCGTCGTCGCGGCCGTGTGGCTGCTCTACGAGCTGCTGATCTTCCGCGACGCCTCGTTCCGGGCCCCGTGGATCTACGTGCTGGTCCTCTTCGCGATCGGCGCGGTGTACTTCGCCGGTCTGCTGCTCCGCAGCGGCCGGGCCGGCCTGACCATGCCCGACCTGGCCGACGTCGACCGGTCGCTGGACACGGCCGACACCGCGATCCCGCGGCCCAAGGCCGCCGAAGGGGACGCGCGATGAGCGCGATCCTCGCCATCGACCAGGGCACTTCCGGCACCAAGGCCATCGTCGTCGACGCCGAGGAGGGGATCGTCTCCCTCGCCGAGGAGACGATCCGCCCCGCCTACCTCCCCGGCGGAGGCGTCGAGCAGGACCCGCACGAACTGCTCGGCTCCGTCCTCGGCACCGGCCGCCGAGCCGTCCGCGAGGCCGGCCGGCCGATCGACTGCGTAGCCCTGGCCAACCAGGGCGAAACCGTCCTGGCCTGGGATCCGGCCACCGGCGCGCCGCTCTCCCCCGCCCTCGTCTGGCAGGACCGGCGGGCGGAATCCGTCTGCGCGGAACTGGCCGACCGGGCCGGCGACATCGCGCGGCGCACCGGGCTCGTGCTCGACCCGTACTTCTCCGCGCCCAAGATGGCCTGGCTGCGCCGCCACCTCACCCGCGACGGGGTGGTCACGACCACCGACACCTGGCTGGTGCACCACCTCACCGGGGAGTTCGTCACCGACGCCGCCACCGCCAGCCGCTCCCTCGTCCTCGATCTCACCACCGCCACCTGGGACGACGAACTCCTCGGCCTCTTCGGCCTGGGCGGCGAGCGGCTGCCCCGCATCGTCGCCTCCGACGAGATCGCCGGCACCACCCGGGCCTTCGGCCCGGCCGTCCCCGTGGCCGGGCTCGTCGTCGACCAGCAGGCGGCGCTGGTCGCCGAGGGCTGTCTGGAGCCGGGCTCCGCGAAGTGCACCTACGGCACCGGTGCGTTCCTGCTGGCCAACACCGGCCGGAACCCGGTGCGTTCCGGCGCCGGACTGACCACGTCGGTGGCCTGGCAGCGGCACGGCCACACCACGTACTGCGTGGACGGGCAGGTCTACACCGTCGCCTCCGCGGTGCGCTGGCTGGAGGACCTCGGCCTCGTACGGTCCGCGACCGAACTGGACTCGCTCGCCGCCACCGATACGGAAGGGGTGCTGTGCGTCCCCGCGTTCGCCGGGCTGGCCGCCCCGTGGTGGGCCCCGGACGCCACCGCCTCCTTCACGGGCATGACGCTGGCCACCCGCCGCGAGCACCTCGTCGGTGCGGTGCTGCAGGGCATCGCGGCGCAGGTCGCCGAGTTGTGCGCGCTGGTGGCCGGCGACATCGGCAGGCCGCTGAGCCGGCTGCGCGTGGACGGCGGCCTCACCAACTCCGCCGCCCTCATGCAGGCCCAGGCCGACATCGCCCAGATCCCCGTGGACGTCTACCCCCACGGCCACGCCACTCCCCTGGGCGCGGCCGCCCTGGCGCGCTGCGCCCTCGATCCGGCGCTCAGCCTGGAGGAGGCCGTAGGCGACTGGCAGCCCACCACCGTCTACGAGCCCCGATGGCCCCGGGAACGGGCCGAAGAGTTCCGTACGGCGTGGGCAGCCGCCGCCGAAGCCGCCAAGGGAGATCCCGCATGACCGCCACCCCCCCTCGTCCGCACGACGGCGTCTTCGACGTCGCGGTGATCGGCGGAGGCATCGTCGGCGCGGCCATCGCCCGCGAACTGTCCGGATACGACCTCGCCGTCGCCCTGCTCGAGGCCCGCGACGACGTGGGCGACGGCACCAGCAAGGCCAACACCGCGATCCTCCACACCGGCTTCGACGCCAAGCCCGGCACGCTCGAGTCCGAACTGGTCGCCCGCGGCTACCGGTTGCTCGGCGCGTACGCCGAGGCCACCGGCATCCCCGTGGAACGCACCGGAGCCATCCTGGTGGCCTGGACCCGCGAGGAGCTGGACGCCCTGCCCGGGCTGAAGGAGAAGGCCGAGGCCAACGGCTACGAACACTGCCGGATCGTCGGCCCCGACGAGGTCTACCGGGACCTGCCCGACCTCGGCGAGGGGGCGCTGGGCGGTCTGACCGTCCCGGACGAGGCCATCATCTGCACCTGGACCACCAACCTCGCGCTGGCCACCGACGCACAGCGGCGCGGCGCCGCCCTCCTGCTCCGGCACGCCGTCACCGGCATCGCCCCCGGGGACGAGGCGACCGTCCTGCACACGGCGGCCGGTGACATACGGGCCCGCTGGGTCGTCAACGCGGCCGGCCTCGGCGCCGACCACGTCGACCGCCTCCTCGGGCACGACCGCTTCACGGTCACCCCGCGCCGCGGCGAGCTCTTCGTCTTCGACAAGCTGGCCCGCCCGCTCGCGAACAAGATCATCCTTCCGGTGCCCTCGTCCCGCGGCAAGGGGGTGCTCATCGCCCCGACCGTCTACGGCAACGTGATGCTCGGCCCCACCGCCGAGGACCTCACCGACCGCACCGCCACGGCCACGTCGGAAGAGGGCTTCGACTTCCTCCTCACCAAGGGCGCGCGCCTGATGCCGCGCCTGCTCACCGAAGAGGTCACCGCGAGCTACGCGGGCCTGCGCGCCGCGATCGACCACCCCGACTACCTCATCGAGACCGACCCGCCACAGCGCTACGTCCTCGTCGGCGGCATCCGCTCCACGGGGCTGACCGCGGGCATGGCCATCGCCGAGCACGTCCGCGGATTGCTCGCCGACGCCGGCCTCGCCATGCGGGCGCGCGAGACACTGCCCGAGCCGCCGCGGATGCCCAACATCGGCGAAGCCTCCACGCGCCCATACCAGGACGCGGACCTCATCGCCCGCGACCCCGCCTACGGCACCCTCACCTGCTTCTGCGAGCGGGTCACCGAGGGCGAGATCCGCGACGCCTGCCACGCCGCCGTGCCCGCGCGGACCCTGGACGGACTGCGCCGCAGGACCCGCGCCATGAACGGCCGCTGCCAGGGCTTCTACTGCGGCGCGGCCGTCGCCGCCCTGTACGAGCAGCACCATTCTCACGACGGCTGCCACGACCACAGCGGGGACGACCGATGACTCACCAGCCGCCTCTCACCACCACCGACGTGCTCGTGATCGGCGCAGGCCCCGCCGGGCTGACCGCCGCCGCCGAGCTGGCCGCGGGCCGGGCCGGCGAGATCCTGGTCGTCGACCGCGAACCGGCCGCCGGCGGGATCCCCCGGCACAGCGACCACACCGGCTACGGGCTGCGTGACCTTCACCGCGTGCTGTCCGGGCCCGCGTACGCCCGCCGTCTCGTCGACCGGGCCGCCGCGGCCGGGGCCGGGATCCGGACGCGTACCACCGTGACCGGCTGGGCCGACGCGGATACCGTCGAGGTCACCAGCCCCGAGGGCCGCTACCGCATCCGGGCCCGGGCCATCGTGCTGGCCACCGGCGCACGGGAGCGTCCCCGCACCGCACGCCGCATCCCAGGAGACCGCCCCGGAGGGGTTCTCACCACCGGTCAGTTGCAGAATCTCGTCCATCTCCACCACCGCCCCGTCGGCAGACGCGCCGTGATCGTCGGCGGCGAACTCGTGAGCTGGTCCGCGGCCCTCACCCTCCGCGAAGCCGGCTGCACCCCCGCCCTGATGGTCAGCGAGCACCCGAAGGCGGAGTCCTACGCCGCGTTCAACGCCGCCGGGCGGACGGTGCTGCGCGTGCCCGTGGCCACCCGTACGCGCGTCACCCGCGTCATCGGAAAGAACCGCTGCGAGGCCGTGGAGATCGAGCACCTCGACACGGGCCGCCGCCGCACGGTCGCCTGCGACACCGTGGTCTTCACCGGCGACTGGATCCCGGACCACGAACTGGCCCGCGCAGCCGGCCTCACCCTCGACCCCGGCACGCTCGGACCACTCACGGACACCGCACTGCGCACCAGCAGCCCCGGGGTCTTCGCGGCCGGCAACCTCCTGCATCCAGTGGACACCGCGGACATCGCCGCCCTCGACGGCCGCCATGTCGCCGCGCAGGTCCGCCGCCATCTGGACGGCGAACGCCGGCCCGCCGAGGGCGTACGCCTGATCGCGGACGCCCCGTTCCGCTGGATCGCCCCGCAAGTCCTGCGGCCCGGCGATCCGGCACCGCCCCACGGCCGGCTGCTGCTGTGGACCGACACCTTCGTCCGCTTTCCCCGAGTCACCGTCCGGCAGGATTCCGGGACCGTCACCACCCGCCGGCTCCCCTGGCCGGCCGCCCCCGGCCGCGCCTTCCGGATCCCGTCGGCCCTGCTGGACGGCGTCTCGCCCACGGGCGGCCCGGTGCACATCGAGGTGCGGTAACCGCCCGGCGGTGGCAGTCGGCCCGGTTCGCGGCCGGGCGCGGCAGGGTACACGTCGCCCCGGTGCCCGCGGGCGAGGCTCAAGCCTCACTTGACGTGTCTGCACGGTAGCGGGCGGGAGTTGGGCCACGCGGTGGTGGAACGGGCGGTGGAGCGGGCCGCCGGGGTGTCGGACACGGCGCCGCTGCCGATCGGGCCGCCCGTACACGTGCTGGTGGTGCACACCGGGCGGTCGGCGAACCTGCGTTGGTCCGCGGACGGGGCGGCGCGCCGCGAGCGGGTCCACTCCGGGGAGGCGCTGATCAACCCGGCGGGCTGGGCCTCGCGGCCGCGCTGGCAGGAGGCCGAACGGGAGATCTTCTCGGCGGTGGGCCGCATGGACATCGAAACCGTGTCCGCCGACGGCCGCTTACTGGTCGCCACGTACACGAACACCACGTGGGAAAGCATGCACACCCGCTGGACCTTCACCGTCACCGGCGGCAAGATCAGCCCCTTCCAGACCGGGCAGCCCTGATCTGCGCTGCGGCCGACGCGAGGGCTGAGCCGGCACCTTCCTTCGGCGCAGGGCACGGGCGCGGCCCCCCCGGCGGAGATCAGCGGGTGGGGCGTTGCTGATCTCCGCGTGGTCTCGTGCTCTAGAAGAACGAGCTGTCGCCGCCCAGTTGGACCGCCTCGTAGTACGCCTCGGCGGCGTTGAGGCAGGTGAGGTGGGAGAGGGGGGAGCCGTCCCGGTCGTCGCAGATGCGGCGCATCTCGGTGCGGAAGCGGTCGTCGATCCAGTTCTTGGTTTCGCGGGTGGGGCTCAGCTTCAGCTCGTGCTTGCCGCCGTAGTTGCGGTAACCGAAGTCGTGGAGCGCGCACGCGGGGCGGAACACCTCGCTGTACGGGGCGTAGCCGGTGGGGACGGAGCAGCCGTCGGTCGTCCAGTTGAACGGGGGACGTGCGGGGTTTCGGCGAATTCCCCGTAGGTGAGGTTCATGAGGGCGTCGGCCTGCTCGCGCGGCGTCGGCGCTGCTGCGGGAGCGGAGTCGGTGCCGGCGGCCTGGGCCGTGGTGGCGCCGAGGGTGGCCGCTGTGAGGAGGGCCAGGGTGGCGGCTGCTGTCGACAGCTTCGCGCGCAGGATGCGGCTGATCTTGTTCATGCCGGGAGGCTGCGCATCGCTGACGCGATCATGCAGACCCGGGCACGAATCCGCCCATAAGGGTCTCCCGGACCGCCCGGTCGGCCGAAGCGGGGCCTGCCCGGCGCGGAGGGCTTGTTCGCCCCCGCGCCGGGCAGGCGCCGGTTTCGGTCAGGGAGCGTCGAGGGACTCCTCGATGCCCTTCATCTCCTCGTCCGTGACCTCCTGGACCAGACGCCGGCCGGTCTTGTCATCGATACCCTCGCAGGCCTCAGGCTTCTCTTCGCCGGCGCCTTCCTTGCCCGCCGCGGCGTCCTTGAGCTGCTGGGTGATGGCCTCCTTGCAGGCTGCCTCATCCCCCTCGCTGTCGCTACCGCAACCGGCCACGGCGAAGGTCAGTGCCGCCGCAGCCGCAGCAAGAGCGGATACACGGGCAGTGCGCTTGTGCATGATTCCCCTAGCAAATACGTGTTCGGACCGGTGAATCCTGTCCGACCGCGGCGGCCCGTGTCTTCCGGTGTGACTGTTTGGTGACCTGACCGGGACACGATCACAAGGATTCGGATCGTCAGGTTCGAAGAGCCGGCTGTTCTACGCGTGTCACTCGAACGGCCCGGCCCGGCAAGTCCGGCATACGCGCCTGTCAGAGGCTGGTATCACGGCATTTACCCCCGTGGGAGGACCTGTATGGCCACGCCCGATCCCAGCGACCGCGGCGACTTCGAGGCCGCCGACCGCGGCTTCCTCGCCGGCCCCGCCGAGCGGCAGGTCACGGCCGCGGACGGGCGGGTGGTGTGGGACTTCGACGACACCGCCTTCCTCAGTTCCCTTCCCGATGGCAACCATCCCGACACCGTCGACCCCAGCCTGTGGCGGCAGGCGAAGCTGTGTGCGCGTGCCGGGCTGTACGAGGTGACCGAGGGCGTGCTCCAGGTGCGCGGGTACGACCTGTCGAACATGACCCTGATCGAGGGCGACCAAGGGGTCGTCGTCGTGGATCCGCTGATCTCGCGGGAGACCGCCGCCGCCGCGCTGGCCCTCTACCGCGCGCAGCGCGGCGACCGGCCCGTCACCGGCGTGGTCATCACGCACTCGCACCTCGACCACTTCGGCGGCATCCTCGGGGTCCTCGACAAGGACGCGGACGTGCCGGTCATCGCCCCGGCCGGGTATCTGGAGCACGCCGTGGCGGAGAACGTCTACGCCGGCACCGCGATGCTGCGCCGCGGCTTCTACTACGGCGGCATGAACCTGGAGCGCGGCCCCGCCGGGCTGGTCGGCATGGGGCTGGGCTTCACCGCCTCCACCGGTACGCCCGCGCTGCTGCCCGCCACCACGGACATCACCCACACCGGGCAGACCGAGACCATCGACGGGGTGCGGTTCGTCTTCCAGATGACGCCGGGCACCGAGGCGCCGTCGGAGATGAACTTTCTGCTGCCCGACCACCGCGCGCTGTGCATGGCCGAGAACGCCACCCACAACCTGCACAACATCCTGACCCTGCGCGGCGCCGTCGTCCGCGACGCCCGGGTGTGGGCCCGTTATCTGGACGAGGCGCTACGGCTCTTCGCCGCCGGCGCCGACGTGCTGTTCGCCTCCCACCACTGGCCGACCTGGGGGCAGCAGGCGATGCGCGACTTCCTCACCGAGCAGCGGGACCTGTATGCGTATCTCCACGACCAGACCCTGCGGCTGGCCAACCAGGGCTACACCGGCACCGAGATCGCCGAGATCATCGAGATGCCGCCGTCGCTCGCCGCCGCCTGGCACACGCACGGCTACTACGGCACCGTCAGTCACAACGTCAAGGCCATCTACCAGCGCTATCTCGGCTGGTACGACGGCCATCCCGCCTCGCTGTGGGAGCACCCGCCGGCCGAGACCGCGAAGCGCTACGCCGAGTGCATGGGCGGCGTCGACGCCCTGGTGGCCAAGGCGAGCGCGTACGCCGAGGACGGCGATCTGCGCTTCGCCGCGCAGCTCCTCAAGCACGCGGTGTTCGCCGACCCCGACCACACCGGCGCCAGGAACACGCTCGCCGGCGTCTTCGAACGGCTCGGCCACGGCGCCGAGTGCGCCACCTGGCGCAACTGCTATCTCGTCGGCGCCCGAGAGCTGCGCGAAGGCGTCGGCCGGACCGATATCGCCGCGAGCAGCCTGATGGCCGCCCTCAGCGTGGAGCAGCTCCTCGACTCCGTCGCCATCGTCGTCGACGGCCCCGGGCGTGGGATCTCCACCTCACCCTGGACTGGCACGTCACCGACCTCGGCGAGCACCACCGCGCCACGCTCTCGCACGGCGCCTTCACCCACCACCGCCTCGACGGCCATGCCGCGGAGCCGGCGGACGTGTTGCTGACGCTGACCAAGGCCCAGTTGCTCGCGCTGCTCGCGGGTGAGGATCCGGAAGACATCGAGCACACGGGCGACCTGGGCGTGCTGCGCACCCTGCTGTCCGTCCTCGACAAGCCCGACCCGGACTTCGCCGTCGTTACCCCCTGAGGTCGCGCGGGATCAGCCCGCGGGCGGCGGGCCCCAGCCGCCGTGCGGCTGCTGCGGCTGCTGCGGCTGCTGCGGAGGCGGCGGGGCGCCGTAGGGCTGCTGTGCCGGGTACGCCGGGGGCTGCTGCGCGGCGTGCTGGGTCGAACCGCCGGGGCCGCGGTCCAGTACACCGCAGGCCACCGCGCCGATCATGAGGCCGATGCCGAGGTACGAGCTGGACTCGCGGATCTGCTGGAACTCGATGCTCTCCACGTCAGAGCGCTCCGCGATCATCGGCATCGCGAATCCCTGCACGAGGAAGTACAGGCCGCAGACGAACAGCAGCCATCCGAAGATTTTCATACGCGGCACCCTACGTCGGGCACGCGCCTTACCAGGCCGGATTCCGCTTCCCGAAGTCCGCGCGGCCACACGGGCGTTCAGGCTATGTCGCCCGCCCAGACCCAGCGCCCCGGAGAGCCGGGCGCGGGGGCGTACGTGGCGCGGCCGCCGGCGCCGAAGCGGCCCAGCTCGGTGGGGAGGGCCGCGCCCGCGGCAGTCTCCGCCGCCGTCCACCCTGTGATGTCGAGCAGCAGCCCGTCCAGGGGGCCGCCGACCAACTCCGCGTAGTCCCTGCCCGGCCGCGGCCCCGGGTGCGGATCGTCGTGTTCCGTGCCGTACACCCGGCCGCGCAGCAGCTCCTCGTCCCTGTCCATGACCCCAGCCTCTCAGCCGCCACTGACAGTCCGCCCCGGCCGGGCCACCCGGGGCCGCGCGGCGCCGGGGAGCGGCCCGTATGCTGCTCGCATGGCATGCCGCATCACCGAACTGGTCATCGACACCGCCGACCCCGAGCGGCTCGCCGCGTTCTGGAGCGACGTCCTCGGTTACGTCGAGCTCGGCAGGGAGGACGACGGCACCATCGAGATCGGGCCGCCCGACGCAGGCTTCGGCGGCCTCCAGCCCACGCTCGTGCTGAGCGCGAGCAGCGAGCCGCGCAAGGGGAAGCTGCCCCTGCACATCGACGTCAACGCCACCGACCGCGACCAGGATGCGGAGCTGGAGCGGCTGCTGGCGCTCGGGGCCAGGCACGTCGACATCGGCCAGACGGGCGAGGAGAGCTGGTACCCGCTCGCCGACCCCGAGGGCAACGAGTTCTGTCTGCTGCGCTCCCGGGTGCTGCCCGTGGGCTGACGCCCTCCGTGCCGCTTCTGCCGTCAGGCGTCGAAGCGGCTGCGCGCGTCCTCGATGTGGCCCAGGTACTGCTGGGTCCAGCCGCACATGGCGTCGACCGTGGCCCGCAGGGCGCGGCCCGGCTCGGTGAGGGTGTACTCGACCCGCGGCGGGACCGTGGGGTAGACCTTCCGGTCGACCAGGCCGTCCCGCTCCAGCGTGCGCAGGTTCTGGGTGAGCATCTTGTGGCTGACGCCGTCGACCTCGTTGCGCAGCTCGCCGAAGCGCAGGGTGCGCTCGCCGAGCGCCTCAATGATCAGCAAGGCCCACTTGTTGGCCACGTCGGAGAAGATCTCCCGGGCCAGGGAGTCCGCGCGCCTGAGGTCCGCGTCCTCGGGCAGGCCCCCGAGTTCGTGCTTGGTCACCATCTGGTTCCTCAGTTACCGAAAAGTGCGTTCTTCCAGGTGAACGCTCACTCTCTTACAGTTTCCGAGTAACCGCAAGAGAGCACAGGGAAGGACCCTCACCATGGCCACCACCGACGCCTTCCACCACGGCGTGGCAGCCGAGAACGACTTCGGCTACGCCCAGGCGATCAGGTCCGGCGAGCTGATCCACGTCTCCGGGCAGGTCGCCTTCGACGAGGCGGGCGAATTCGCTTACGCGGACGACTGCGCCGCGCAGCTCACGCTGACGTACGCCAACCTCGACAAAGTCCTGGAGCACTACGGCGCCACCCGCAACCAGATCGTCTCGCAGACCGTGTACGGCGTGCGCCTCCAGCAGAACGCCGAGGCGATCTCGGCCGGCAACCTCGCCTACTTCGGCGCCCACCGCCCGGCCAGCACCGTCGTCGGCGTGACCGAGCTGGCCTTCCCCGGCCAGCTCGTCGAGATCGCCGTCGTCGTGGACACCCGGCTGCCCGCCTGAGCGACCCGTCTCACATCCGTTCCGCGCCTGCCCTGATGGCCTCGCGGATACGGACGTAGGTGCCGCAGCGGCAGATGTTGCGCAGGCCGTCGAGGTCGTCGTCGGTGATCTCGCGGCCCTCGGCGGCCACGCGGCGCACCAGGGCGACGGCGGCCATGATCTGGCCGGGCTGGCAGTAGCCGCACTGGACGACGTCGTGGTCGAGCCACGCCTGCTGCATGGGGTGCAGCTCGTCGTCGACGGTGTCCGCGAGGCCCTCGATCGTGGTGACCTCGTCGGCCGGGCGGAGTTCGCCGACCGGGATCGCGCAGGGGTTGACCGCCTTGCCGTTGAGGTGGCTGGTGCACGCCTTGCAGACGTTGATGCCGCAGCCGTACTTCGGCCCGGTGATGCCGAGGATGTCGCGCAGCACCCACAGCAGACGCTCGTCGTCGGCAGCGTCGACGGTGACCTGCTCGCCGTTGACGCGGAAGGTGTGCTCGGGCACGGGGGTCTCCTTGCCTCAGCGAGCCTGGTCCAGGCCGTCGGTCGGGGACGCGGGGATGGGCGGGACGGTCGGCTTGGGCTCGAAGGAGAGCGTGCCGTGGTTGATCGGGAAGACGGTCGGCATCGTCCCGGTGGCCCGCCCGTACGCGCACGCCACCGCGGCCATCGACGCGGCGACGCCCAACTCCCCTGCGCCGCCGGGCTCGTCGGAGGTGTCGGGCATGACGATGATCTCCAGCTCGGGCGGGGTGTTCCACTGCCGGGTGTAGAAGTAGTTGTCCCAGCTCGCCTCCAGGAAGTGCCCGTCCCGCAGGTGAAGGCTGGAGGTCAGCGTCTGGGCGATGCCGTCCATGAGGCAGCCCATCATCTGGGCCTCGAGCCCGCGTGGGTTGACCGCCAGGCCGACGTCGACGGCGAAGACGGCCTTGGTGACGCGGGGGCCCGCGACGCCGTCGCGGATGGGGCGGTTCACGGTCTCGGGGCGGCAGTCGATCTCCACGAGGGCGGCGCTGACCGACTTGTACTCGGAGTGGAAGGCGATGCCCTGCGCGGTGCCCTCGGGCATCCGCCGCCCCCAGTCGCCGGCTTCCGCGGCCTTCGCCAGGACCGCGCGGGAGCGTGCGTCGCGCAGGAAGTCGCGGCGGAAGCCGTACGGGTCCTTGCCCATCTTCGCGGCGAGCCGATCCACGACCAGTTCCCGGGCGCAGACGACGTCCGGCGAGTAGACGTTGCGCATGCTGCCGGTGTTGAAGCCCTTGTCGGTCTCGTTGAGGAGCCGGGTGGCCGGCCCGAACTCGTACGGCATGGACTGGGTGAGGTGGAAGAAGGTCTGGGAGAAGCCGATGTCGCCGACCGGCAGCCGCGCGGCCATGGCGGTGAACAGCTCGCCGAGCCCGTGGCCGAAGTCGGTGGCGACGCTGGTGTGCCGCTGCCTGAAGCCGAGGACGGCGCCGCCGGCGTAGTCGGCGCGCACCCGGGAGGTGGCCATCGGGTGCGTACGGCCCTGGCGGGCGTCGTCGGCGCGGTGCCACATGAGCTTCACGGGCTTGCCGATCCTGCGGGAGACCTCGACGGCTTCCAGCGCGGCGTCGAAGAACAGCTTGCGGCCGAAGGACCCGCCGCCCTGGACGACGTGGACGGTGACGCGGCCGAGGGGCAGGCCGAGCCTGGCGGCGATGGCCTCCTTGGCGACGACCGGCGACTTGAGCGCCGACCAGACCTCGGCGCGGTCGGGTCGTACGTCGGCGATGGCGCAGTTGGGTTCGAGCGCGCTGTTGCTGCGGAAGTGGAAGGTGAACTTGCCCTCCACGTGGGGCGTGAGCGGGGGCAGTCCCATCGGCGGCTCGGCGGCGGCGAGTTCACGGAGCACGGTCTCGTCGGACTTGCCCTCGGCGGTGCCGGGCAGCCAGTCGACGCGCAGGGCTCGTACGGCATCGATGCACTGGCCGAAGGTCGCGGCGCGTACGGCCACGCCGGTATCGATCGGCACGACGTCCGTGACGCCCGGCATGGCGGCGACCTCGGCGAGGTTGGCCACGGCGCCGGGTTTGCCGTTGATGGTCGGCGGGCGGCAGACCATCGTGGGCTTCGCGCCGGGGACGTCGAGGTCCATCGCGAACTTCTTGCGGCCGGTGACCGCGTCCCGGGCGTCGATACGGTTGTGGGGCCGGCCGATGACCGTGAAGTCCTCGCGGGCGGTGAGCCGGACCTCGACGGGCTCGGAGCGGGTGGCGGCGGCCTTGGGGGCGAGGGCGCCGATGCCGACGGCGGCGCCGGAGCGGTCGTGGACGGCGCCGTCGCGCAGGGTCAGGTGCGCGACGGGCGCGCCGAGTTCGGCCGCGGCGGCGGTGAGGAGCCGGTGGCGGGCGACGGCGGCGGCGACACGGATGGGGGTGTACGTGGCGATGGTGGTGTTGGAGGCGCCGGTGAGCTGGTTGAAGAGCAGCTCGGGGCGGGCCTCGGCCAGCGTGACCCGTACCCGCTCGGGCGGCACCGCGAGTTCCTCGGCGACGAGCATGGCGGTGGAGGTGGTGATGCCCTGTCCGACCTCGGCCCGGGGCAGGGCGAAGGAGACGGTGCCGTCGGCCTCGATCTCGACGGTGATGAGACCGGAGGTGGGCAGCGCGGCGGCGGTCATGACGTCGTTGAGGTCGAGGAGTTCGGTGAGGTCCGGCGCGGCGGGGGCGGCACCGGCCGCGGGGGCGGGCGCGAGCCGGGCGGCGGCCACGAGGGTGGGCGCGGCCAGCACGTAGCCGAGGAACCTTCGCCGGCCCGGTCCTTCGTACGGCCGTGCGCCGTTCGGTCCGGTCATCGTCCGGCTCCTTCCGCCCGGTTGCCCTGGGGTGCCGCCGCCGCGGGCTACGGGCCCGTGGAAGAGGAGTACCAGAACGTACCGGCCGGGGCGATGCCCGGCACAGAAGAGATCCGGCCCCGCGCGGTCGGTCGCCGCCCGGTCGCCCGCTGAGGGCGCGCACAGCATCGTCGCGGACAGGCCCTGCTGTTCCCCGGCGCGGTGGAGTCGGCGCCGGGGCGGAGGGCGGGCTCCGGGCGCGTACGTCCGGCCGGTGACCGGCTACGGCGCCCGGGCTGCCGGTGTCAGGCCGCGGCGGCGCCCGGGCTCGGCGCGCTCCTCGCGGCCGCCCGTTCCGCAGGGCCGGCTGCCTCCGTCCGTACGGACGACTCATCAGCATGACGCCGCTGTCCTTCCCCGGCCGCCTGTTCCGCGCCGGGCAGCAGTGCGCGCAGGTCGCCGAACCAGGCGTCCGTGTCCTCCGCGCGCAGCAGCCCGGTGCCGATCAGCAGACCGCGGAAGCCCGCCGCGAGCAGCCCGGCGGCCTCCTCGGGGGTGGCGATGCCACTCGCGCTGACGGCGAGCCCCGCGCCGGCGGCCCGGACGCGCGGCAGCAGGTCGTGGCTGCGGCCCAGGCCGGGCTCGTCGCTCTCGCGCACGCGGACATCCTTGTTGTTCACGGCCACGACGCACGCCTCGGGCCGGGTGAGCGCGGACAGTTCGGCGCCGGAGGTGATCTCGACGAACGGCGTGACGCCGTGGGCCAGGCAGGCGTCGATCAGCACCCCCATGAGCCGGTGCGGCAGGATCGTGGCGGTGAGCAGCACGGCCGCCGCGCCCGCCTCGGCGGCCTGTCTGATCTGCTTCTCCTTGGTGAAGAAGTCCTTGACGAGGACCGGCAGTGAGGTCGCCGCGACCACCTCGTCCAGGAGCCGGGCCGTGCCGCCGAACCACGAGCCGGTGACGACGGAGAGCGCGGGCGCACCCAACTCCTCGTAGCGGCGCACCAGGTCGCCGGCGGTACGGCCCTGCAGCAGGTCCTCACCTCCCGCCCCGCACTGCTTGATCTCCATGATCACGGGTAGGTCGGCCACGGCGAGCGCGTCACCGAAGCGCTGGTCCGTCGCCTTCACGGGGGTGCTCTCAGCCGAAAAGGGCATGTCGTTCCTCCTGCTTGACCGGTCGCCGCACCCGGTCCCGGGCGCGGCGGTCGACGCCGGCGAGCGCCGGCAAGGGGTGTCCTGCGGCGGCGGTGCCGCCGTAGTGCTCCGCGGTGATGCCGCACACTTTGATCCACACGCGACTTCAGCCCTTCCGCGCGCCGGCGTCGGCGTGGAGCGAGCCGGTGACCAGCCGGGTGCTCGTGGGGTCCGCGAAGATGCCGGGGTGCGCTGCGCGCATCCCGTCGAGGACCCGCTCGTACGGCAGGTCGTCGAACTCGCCGTGCTCGCGGACGACTTCCATGTGGCGGGTCCCGTCGTCGCCGTACGGATGGTGAACGCTGTCGGCTCGGCCGTCGAAGTCGAGGGGACGCATGCCGTACAGGCGGCAGAGCAGCCGGTTGAAGACGGGGGTCGCGCGCACCCATCTGCCGTCGAGGTGGACGGTGGTGAAGGCGTGGTAGCGGAAGATGTCGCCGCCGGTGAGCCGGCGCAGCGCGGGCGACGGCAGGTGGTTGCGCACGTCGGTGAGCACGAGCCGCGCGGGGATGCCGGCGGCGCGCAGGGCGGCGGCGTAGAGCACGGACTTGTGGATGCACACGCCCTTGCCGGTACGGGCCACCTGCCCGGCGGTGACGCCGGTGCGGGACAGGTCCGCGCCGTAGACCTCGTAGTCGATGCCGTCGCGCACCGCGTAGTAGAGGCGTACGGCCGCGTCCCTGCTGCCGAGCCTGTCCCGGGGCAGCGCGCGGCGGACGAAGGTGCGGACGCCGGGGTCGTCGGAGTTGAGGAACTCGGTGGGGGCGAGGGCGCTTTCCAGGTCCGTGGTCGTCGTCATTGTGTCCTCCCGCGTCAGGCGGCGCGCCCCAGACCGAGCGTCGCGGCTATCCGGTGGTATTGCGTCTCCGCGGTGCCGGAGTGGAAGGTCACGGCGGGGGCGCTGCGCAGTTCCTCTTCGAGGCCGTACTCGGCCATGGCGGAGTCGAGGGCGGCGCGGCCCGCGACGAGCTTCGCGATCGCCAGGTCGGCGGTGACCTTGCGGCCCGCGGTGAACTTCTCGGCGGTGTCGTAGAGCCACTTCCTGGAGGTCTCCAGGCCGATCTTCATGTCGACGATCCGGCGGGCGACGGGCGGGAAGTCGCCGACGGCGCTGCGCTCTCCCGCGTACGCGACGCAGCGGTCGAGGCGGCGGCGCATCTCGCCCGCGCTGACGATGAAGCAGCACAGGATCTCCCACGTCATCACGTGGTCCAGGACGAGGGACCCGGCGCCGACGCGGCCGAGGATGTGGGTCCTGGGCACCCGGCAGTCGTCGAGGACGAGAGAGCACAGCGGCGGGGACTTCGCCCCTGTCTCCTCGGTGGGGCCGCCGAAGGTGAGGCCGGGCGTGTCGCGTTCCACGAGGAAGGCGGTGATGCCGAGGGGGCCCGCGGCGGGTTCGGTCTTGGCGTAGACGACGACGAGGTCGGCGACGGGCCCGTTGCCGACGAACGCCTTGGAGCCGCTGAGGCGGTAGCAGTCGCCGTCGGCGGTGGCGGCCGTCCGCATGCCGAGGGCGTCGGAGCCGCTGTCGGGTTCGGCGACGGCGTGGGCGCCGATGGCGGTGCCGGCGGTGATCCGCGGCAGGTACGCGTCCTTGAGCGCGGTGGAGCCGAATCGCTGGAGGGCGATGCCGGTGCTCACCATGTGGGTGGTGATGGCGAAGTTCAGCGCGCTGTCGGGGCAGCCGCGGCCCAGTTCCTCCAGGACGTACATGGTGGTGAGGAGGGAGCGGCCGAGGCCGCCCCACCTCTCGTCGAAGGGCAGGCGCAGGAGCCCGGATTCCATGACGGCGAGCCAGGATTCGCGCGGAAAGGCCGCTTCCCCGTCGCGGCACGAGAAGTCCTGGCCGAACTTCCCGAACCACTGGTCGATCCCCTCTCTCAGCCTTTCGTCGTCCTTCGACCACGCGATCACTGCGGGCTCCTTTGCTCGGGTTGCTGCCGGTGGTCGGTGAGCGGCGGGTGGCGGATGGGGCGGTCGCTAGGTGCGGGCACCGGCCACCTGCCTGGCCGTCTCGGTCCCGCGGCGGGCGCGCAGCCGTTCGACGAGCCGTAGGGCGGCGCCGTCCGTTCCTTCCTCGTACGGGATCCGCGGTCAGAGGCTGTTCGCCACGCTGCGCCGGTCGATCTTCCCGGTGGCGGTGCGCGGCAGCGGCGCGTCGACGAACTCGATGCTGCTGGGGATGCCGGCGCGCGGCAGCTCCGCGGCGACGTGCTCGCGCAGCCGCAGGCTGTTGAGCATCGACCCGGCGGCGCGGTGCACGACGGCGTGCAGCCGTCTGCCGGTGCGCTCGTCGGGCAGGGCGAAGACCACGGCGTCCGCCACCTCGGGGTGGGAGCGCAGCGCGCCTTCGACGGCGGCGGTGTTGATGCAGATGCCGTGGATCTTGACGAGGAAGTCGCTGCGGCCGTCGAGGGTGAGCGCGCCGTCGGGGTGGCGGGTCACGAGATCCCCGGTGCGGTAGTACGGGCCGGGGGTCACGCCGTCGGGGTGGCCGACGAACGACTTGGCGTGCTGCGCCGGGTCGAGGTAGCCGCTGGTCTGGAAGGGGGAGGTGACGATCAGCTCGCCGTGCCCCGGGCCTTCGAGGACGGTGCCGTCGTCGGTGACGATGTCCGCGGCGACCCCTTCGACGGGGCGGCCGATCGGCACGGCGCCGTAGCGGCCGAGGTCGGCGTCGGGGTCCATCTCGTGGACGAAGGTGTCGTTGGTCTCCGTGCAGCCGTAGACGTTGTGCATACGCGCCCGGGGGAAGAGGCCGGGCAGCGCGGCGAGTCCTGCGGAGGACAGCGAATCGCCGGTCACGAGGACGTCGGCGACCGAGGCGAACTCGTCGCCGCCGGGGTGCCTTTCGGCCGCGGCGAGGAGCTGGAAGAGCATCGGCACGCCCTGGACCACGTGCACCGGGCACTGCCGCAGCAGTGTGCGCAGGTGGCCGGGCTGGGCGGCGCGGTCCTGCGCCACCAGGGCGACCTGGCCGCCGTGGGAGAGGGTGGTCCAGACGTCGAAGAGGCTGAGGTCGAAGTTGAGCGGCGCGTAGCTCAGTACGCACGTACCGACCCGGATGCGGAACGTCGCCGCGGCCCACTCCACGAAGGCGCCGATCGCCGCTGCGGGCAGCGGCACCGCCTTGGGGAAGCCGGTGGACCCCGAGGTCGTGAGGATCAGCGCGGTGCCCTCGGGCACCCGGCTCTCGGCGGGCTTCCCGGCGACGGCCGGTCCCGCGGTGCCGGTCGTGAGGGCGCGCGGGTCGGGGAGCACGAGGGCGCCGGTTTCGGCGAGGAGTCCGTCCAGCGGTCTGCCGGTCACGTCGGCGGCGGGCACTAGCACGGGCCTGGCGGTGTGCATGCAGGCGAGGAGGACGGCGATGCTCTCGGGCGACTTCGCGGCGACGACGGCGACGGGGTTTCCCTCCGGGATGCGGAGGGCGGCGATGCTCTTCTCCGCGGTGCGGGCCATCGCCAGCAGGTCCCGGTACGACACCGCACGGCCCTGCCAGAACAGTGCGGGGTTCTCCGGGTGCCGACGCGCGACCGTCGCTATTCGTTCCGCCAGTGGGAGAGCCATGCGGGGGTCCTCCACATTCCTGTTCGACGAGCTTTCCGCCGCACCCAGGATGGGAACAGAAGGCGGCTTGCCGCATCTCGAACAACGCTCTGCGGACTGCCCGTAGGATGCCTTCGGCCGCCGTGCCGGGACCGCTGATCAGCCACGTTTCCGCGAGTCCGGCCGGGGCGGCCGGGAGTCGGGGGACCCCGCACCCCGTGGTGCGCTGAACGGGTGAGAAGGGGTGCCTGGCCGGGTGGCAGGGGTCAGCCGCGGTCCGGGTACGGCCAGGGGTTCGTCTCGCACCGCGCGCCGTCGGTGGTGAGGGACAGCGTCTGCTGCATCATCACGGGCGCGCGCGCCCCGTCCCGTGCACAGGAGGCGTGCAGGTGCCCCAGCCGGTGGCCCACCTCGTGGTTGATGAGCATCTGGCGGTAGCCGAACATGTCGTCCCCGTAGGTCGTCGAGCCCTGGGCCCAGCGGAAGGCGTTGATGAGGACGCGCTCGGTCATGCCGGAGTCGCACGAGACGTTGTCGACGGTGGTGTCGAAGCCCGACATGGCACACCACTCCCCCGTGGTGCCGGGGCTGGCGAGGGTGACGGTGAAGTCGGCGGGCCCGGTCGAGACGCGCTCGAAGGTCCGCCGGCCGTCGTCGCCCCAGCTCCGCGCGTCGTTGAGGGTTTCCTGTACGGCCCTGGCGAACATCCGGCCGTCCAGGGGTACGCCGTCCTCGACGTCGACGCGGTAGCGCACCACCCGGCCCGTGCCCGGGGCCGGATCGTGGCCGGGGACGGTCTCGAAGGTGCCGGGGCCGTCGAGCCCGGCCGGGACCGGAAAGGTCTCGCTCATCCGGCGCCGGTACAGCAGGTCACCGAGGGCGGGCATGTCCGCGGAGCCGCCGGCGGCGAAGCCCGAGCTGTGCGGAAGCCCGGAGGCGGGCGCGCGGTACGGCACGCGGAAGCCCGGCGCACGCTGCTGTACCTGGAGGGGCGGGGGCTTGGCGTCGTCGGCGACGGCCTGCGGCGCGTGGGAGCGCAGGGCGTCGGGGACGAGGCTCGGAGGGAGCGCGAAGAGCCAGACCACCACCCCGGCGGCGCCGAGGAGCGCGAGCGCCACCGCGCCCGCCGCGATCCGCGTCGACCTGCGCGTACGACCGGCCACCCCTGACCACTCCCCCGCTACGCGAACGGCACCGACAGGCAGGCCAGTCGCGCGCCCGCCATGCCGGCCTCGCCCGGGTGCGTCGTCGTCGCGTGCTCGTGGATGACGACGGAGCGGGCTTCGCCCGGCCGGAACCGCCAGTCCTGGCGCGCCGTGGCTTCGGCGTTGCCCCGGAGGTCGGTGGTGAAGTCGAGCCACACCTCGTTGTCGGGGTTGGCGTACGCGGGGTCGACGGACGGCTGCACGGGGTCCGGCTCGTTCTGGTAGTGCGGCCCGGCTTCGTCGGGGGTGCTGCCGCAGGGCTGGGTGTGGACGTGTGCGCCGTACGTACGGTCGGGAATCAGGCCGGTCAGGGTGAGCCGGAGGTGCGTCGTGCCGTGCCTGCCCACCTCGACCACGCCGATGCCGGCGCCCGCGGGCACGAGCGCCGGATCGTACGTGAGCCCGTCGTAGGGCTCGGCGTTCTCCGGCGGCAGGAAGTACGCCTCGCGGGCGACGACATCGGGGTCCTCGCCCTGCGCGGCCGACGCCGGCGCGGGGCCGGCCGCCCCGGACACCAGCAGTGCCACCGCCGCGGGCACCGCGGCCAGCGCCGCCGCCCTGCCCCGGTGCCGCCGCGCCGCCTTCGCCGCTCTCGCCACCGCCATCATCGCCACCACTCCTCGCCGCCGCTCCACGCGCCTGCACGTACGCCTCCACCCTGGCGGCGCCGGGCGTGGCAATCGTGTCGTACGCGCGTGGCGTCCGGGTGATACGGCGGGCGACGGGCCCCGGGCCGCGCCTACTTGCCGTGGTGCGGGCCCCCGGAGCCGACGCGGCTCCAGGTCTGGCAGCCCGTGCTCCGGACGAACTCGGCGTCGTGGACCGTGATGCGGGTCGGTCCCCAGGTGGAGCCGCTGATGACCGGGATCAACTCGCCGCGGTTGTCGACCAGCCGCGCCCACCGGCAGCCGCCGGGCTCGCCGTCCGAGCCCCGGGTCGCGTACGTGCCGGGGGCGATGGCGGCGCCGACGAAGAACGTGGCGTTGCCGAACGAGGTGGCGAGCCGGTGGCCGTCCCCGGCGAAGCGGCGCGACGGGTGGTGCTCGCCTCCGGACGGCGCGGGCGGCTGCTCGCCGGACTTCGCCGAATCCCGCGCCCCGCCCGGGGATTCCGCGGCCTCCTCCTGGCCGGACCGCGCCCCGGCCTGCTCCCCCGGCTCTTTCCCGGACCGGCCCTCGGGCTGGTCCCCGGGCTCGGCGGCCTCGGCCGCGGTCTCCCGTACGGCCGACTTGGCGTCGCTGACCGGTTCGGTTCCGCCGGTGGTCAGCATGGCGGCCACCACTCCCGTCACCACCATGAGGGCGCACGCGGCACCGATCGCCAAGCGGTTGCCCAGGAACCGCTGTACCAGCGGCAGATCAAGGTATTTCGTCAGTCTCTTCATGGCCCCATCGCTCGCATGCGCATAGTGGATGATTAGCTACATAACCTACTTTTCGCATGCAGGAACCCGGGCCTTGCCCGGCCGCGCCACGGCGCGCGTCACCGCATTGGCGCAGAGAACTCCGTGCGGCACCCGCCGGTGTCGGCGCTCTCTGCCCACGGAGGGGGTCAAGCCCGGCGAGTACCGCACGGAGGCTTCACCCCGGCTCGGCGGGCGCGGCGTCGGCCGCGGCGGGTATGCGGGGCATGGCCGGGTCCTCCGGTAGCGGTGCCGGGCGCGGAATCCGGGCGCGGCGGAAGGGGAATCGCTGCTGATTCGAGGAAAGCGGTGAATTCGGCGGGGTGCATATCCATGCCCCGCCGGTACGGGCCGCGGCCCTCGCGGATTGCCATGTCTGCGCAGTTCAGGGGCGATACGGCGCCGCCGTACGGGCCTGGGCGGATGTGCCCCGTCCGGGTGAAGGGGGTACGGCGCGGCGGCCGGTGAAGGCGCTCGCCCGGTCGGGTGTCCGGGCTCGGACGGGCATCAGGGTTACGGTGCGCGAGCGATTGCCCGTGCCATGATCACGACCGATTCTCGGCGCCTATTCGCAGGGGAAGAGATGTCAGCGCGGATCCGTACGCTCGTGTGCGTCGTGCTTCTCGGGGTCGCCCTCGGCTGCCCGCCCCCGGCCGGCGCCCGGGATGCCGCGGGCGGGCAGGGGAAGCCGGCGGCCACGGTGCCGCTCTGGGTCGATCCCGACTCCGCCGCCGCCCGGCAGGTGCAGGAGTGGCGGCGGCAGGGGCGCGGCGCGGACGCGGAGTTGCTCGAGCAGATCGCGGAGCGCCCCGTGGCGACGTGGCCGAGGTGGGACGACCCCCGCCCCGACGTGGAGCGGGCGGTCGCGAGCGCGGCGGCGTCGGGGCACCGGGCGGTGCTCGTCGCGTACAACATCCCGCACCGCGACTGCGGCCAGCACTCCGCCGGCGGCGCGGCGGACGCCGCGGCGTACCGCGCCTGGATCGGCGCCTTCGCGGACGCCATCGGGGACGGCCCGGCGCTGGTGGTCCTGGAGCCGGACGCCGTCGCGCACATGGTGGCGGGCTGCACGCCACCGGCGTACCACCCGGAGCGCCTGGAACTCCTCTCCGGGGCCGTCAC
This sequence comes from Streptomyces sp. WAC 06738, assembly GCF_003945505.1. Classification (NCBI taxonomy): domain Bacteria; kingdom Bacillati; phylum Actinomycetota; class Actinomycetes; order Kitasatosporales; family Streptomycetaceae; genus Streptomyces; species Streptomyces sp. WAC 06738. The sequence continues at coordinate 92,426 of NZ_CP029618.1, forward strand.
GCGGCTGAAGCAGCACCCCGGGGTCGAGGTCTACCTCGACGCCGGCCACTCCAACTGGATCTCCCACCTCTCCGACCTGGCCCGGTCGTTGCGCTCCGCCGGCGTCGACCGGGCCGACGGCTTCGCGCTGAACGTCTCCAACTTCCAGACCACCGAGTCGGAGATCGGCTACGGGCGCCGGCTGTCGGAACTGCTCGACGGCGCCCGCTTCGTCATCGACACCAGCCGCAACGGCAACGGCCCGCTGCGCGGCGGCGCGGACGAGAAGTGGTGCAACCCGCCCGGCCGCGCGCTGGGCCGGCCGCCGACGACGCGGACGGGCGTCGAGGGCGTGGCCGCGTACCTGTGGATCAAGCGGCCCGGCGACTCCGACGGCACCTGCCGCGGCGGCCCGCCGGCCGGCCGGTGGTGGCCGCGGTACGCCCTGGCCCTGGCCCGCGCCGCCGCGGCGAACGACGACGGGACACCGGGCGGCTGACGGCGACGGCCGACCGCCGCGGCGGGTCCCGCGGATCCCAGCGGCGCAGTCGGGGGCGCGGGCGTACCGCGGGGGCGCTTTAGCGCACGCGTCTTCACTTTCAGTGTCCACATGGATGCTATGGGTAATCAACGGACGATCTAGTGGTGCCCCCATCGCCCGGATCGGTTCGCCGTCCCTCGTCTCCCGCCCCGGGCTCCGTCCCCGTCACCGGCGGGAACCTCTCGGAGGTATCCCTGGTGGAATTCACCGACACGCCCCTGACACCGAACTGCGCCCGGGTGTTCGAGTCCGGCGTCCACGTCGTCGTCGGAGTCAGCCTGGGCAACAGCTATTTCAACGGCGACCTGCTGCGCGGGCTGCTGCGGTGGCTGCACGCGCGCTTCGAGACGATCGACGTCGTCGTCCCCGACTCCTGCTACCACGACAACCTGCTGGTCGCGGGGCACCCGGCGGCGTACGCGAAGCGCAAGACCACCCGGGAGACCGCCACCGCGCGCAGCCGCATCCTGCGGTCGTGGCAGCAGGCGGGGATCGGGGCGCCGGGCGCGGAGCACGTGCACCCGCTGTCGGCGCTCGCCGGCGACGCGGTCTACCGGAGCCTGCGCGCGCAGGTGGTTCGAGGGCTCGCGGAGGACGCGGAACTGCGCCGCTGCTGCCTGGAGATGAGCGCGACCGCGCTGCGCTCGCAGTTACGGGGCACGGAGCCCTCGCCGGGCCAGGTCGAGGCGGGACTGGGGTACTTGGAGGCCGAGCTGCCGTTCTTCCTCGGCTCCGCCGACGTGTTCGGCGTCGCCTCGTCGGTGTGCTTCTACCACCGGCCCATTCCGGCGGCGGAACTGCTCTTCTCCCGCGGCGGGAGCCTGCGCCCCCCGCCCTCGCAGGGGTACGCGCTGATCCGCCCGGCGCACGAGGCCCGCCCGGTGCCGGCGGAAGGGGAGGTGCAGGGTGTTCGCCCATGAACTGAGCGCCGCCGGGCTGCGCGGTACGGAGGCCGAGGCCGCGTACGCCGCCTGCGGCCGGTACTTGAGGCGCCGCAACTCCGCGGCGTTTCCCATCGCGCGCTTCCTGCTGCCGCCCGGCAAACGCCCGTACTACGACGCGATGCTCGCGTTCTGCGGGTACGCGGGCGACGTCCTCGACACCACCGAGCAAGGCATGCACGAGCGTGCCGAGCGATTCGACGCCCTGCGGCACGAGGCGCTGCGCCGGATCGACCCGGGCACCGCCGCCACCACGGGCACCGGCGCCGGGCCCGTGACCGCTGAGGCCGTGCTCATCTGCCGGGCGCTGGCCCACACGGTGCGTACCTGGGACATGGATCCGGAGGGGATCCGGCGCTTCCTGCGCACGCTGCGGACTGACCTGGACACCAGCTCGTACGCGACGTTCGAGGATCTGGAGCTCCACATGCGCTCCGTCAGCGGGGACATGAGCATCTGGGTCAACACCCTGCTGGAGCCGGTCGACGAGGAGGCGACGGTGAAGGCCATCGCCCTGGGTTACGGCGTCTACATGCTCGACTTCCTCGACGACATCTCCGAGCACGCCCTCCTGGGCCGCGTCTACCTCCCCCTCGCCGACCTCGAACGCCACGGACTCGGCCGCGAGGACCTCACCACCGCGGCCGCCCGGCAGCGGATGACCCCGTCGCTGCGGGAGGCCGTCCGCTTCGAGGCCGACCGGATCCGGCGCTTCTTCCGGCTCGCGGACGGCTGGCACCGCCACGTCCACCCGTCGGGACAGGAACTGCCACGGCAGTACCTGGAGCTGGGCCGTACGGTGCTCGCCGAGCTGGTCCGCGACGACTACGACATCTTCCAACGCCGCCGCAGCACCCGCCTGCTGTGCACGGCGCGCGCCGGCGGCACCACCGCGCGCTCGTACCTGCGCACCCTGCGGCACCGCCGCGCGCACCCCCCTCGCATTCCGGGCATCCCCGCACAGCGCACGCGCGGCTAGCCCATGCGAACGCCCGGCCGGTGGGACCGGCCGGGCGTGGCGGCGGGGGTGAGCCGCGGCGGGGTCACGGCCGGCAGAAGGGAATCTGGTCCAGGTTCAGCACGTAGCGGGCGGACATGTAGCCGTAACCGCCGCCGCGCACGGGCACGCGGTACCACCTGTTGTTGCCCAGCACGTTCTGGCCGATGACCTTGCACTGGATACGGACGATCGTCCCGGAGTCGGCCCACCCGAGGATGTCGCTGCGCGTCGTCGGCTTGGCCCGCTTGTAGACGACACTGTTGCCGAGCACCTTGCCGCGGTACGGGAACGGGTTGACCTGCGCGGCGGGCGCGGCCTGCGCCTTCTGCCCCTCGGAGTCGGCTGCGGCGAGCGACGGCGTCGTGGCGAGCGCGCCCAGGGTCAGGGCGGCGGTGGCCACCAGGGCGGCGGCAGCCTTGCGGATCGACATCGGGGATCTCCTTTCGCGGTGCTACGCACCAGAGCGGAACGTGAGAACCGTAGGAGAAGCCGGTCGCGGCGCCGCACTATTACGGGCAGACACACCCAACTGCCCCCCGTCCAGCCCAATCCGGGCGGGGCCCTGGGCCACGGGCGGGTACGTCCGTGACGGATTCCGTGGTGGGCACGGAGGCGTTCCGCGGCTCTCCGGAGCGAGGCTGTGCGCATGGCGATCGGCCCGGTGAAGGACCGGGCCGGAGCCGGGAAGGCGGGAGTGATCATGGGCACGAGCGAGACCGGTGGCGCGTACGAGGGGTTCTCGGCCGAGGAGCGGGCCGCGATGAAGGAGTACGCCCAGGAGCGGAAGAAGGCGGCGCGCCGCGGCTCGAAGGCGGACAAGGCGGCGGAGGCGGTGCGGGACGTGCTCGCGAAGATCGCGGAGATGGACGGCTCGGACCGGGTCATGGCCGAGCGGATCCACGCGGTCGTCACGGCGACGGCGCCGGAGCTGGCGCCGAAGACCTGGTACGGCATGCCGGCGTACGCGCGGGACGGCAAGGTCGTCTGCTTCTTCCAGAGCGCGGGGAAGTTCAACGCGCGCTACGCGACGCTGGGGTTCAGCGATCTGGCGAACCTGGACGAGGGCACGATGTGGGCGGCGGGCTTCGCGCTGACCGAGGTGACGGACGAGGTGGAGGCGCGGATCGCGGCGCTGGTGAAGCAGGCGGTCAGCTAGCCGGGCGCGGGCGCCGCCGCGGCGGCGGTCCGGCGTCCTCGGGTGCGGCGTCCTTCCGCTCCGCGTCCTGCGGTCCGGCGTCCCGCGTGCCCGTGTCGTCCGGTACGAGGCCGAGGCCGGCCAGCGCCGCCTCCCCCGTCGCGGTGTGGTCGCCGCCGGCGAGCAGCAGCGTCCGGGCCGCCTGGTACGGACTCCCCGCCGCGGCGAACGCCCCCGCGAGGGCGGGCAGCCGCGACAGGTCGCCGTCGAGCAGCGCTTCGGCGCGGTCCACCTGGGCGGCGGCGACCGGGTTGCCGGTGACGACGCCGCGGGCCGCGGCGATCCGCTCGCGGGCGGCCGGGTGGCCGGCGAGCACCGCCGCCTCCGCGCGCAGCGCGACGTACCAGTGCAGCCAGATCCAGCACACCCACTTCCACACCTCCTCCGGCTCGGGCGCGACCCGCTCCAGCGCGGCCCGCGCGTCGCCGCGGTGGAGCAGGACGGTGGCGTCGAAGACCGCGCCGTAGCCGTGCCGGTGCTCCGGCGTGGTGTCCGCGCGGGCGGCGAGGGCGAGCCAGGTGGCGCGGGCGGTGTCGTCGCCGCGCAGCCCGTGGACCATGGCGACCGACGCGGCTCCGGCGGCGAGGGAGAGGGACTGCTGCCCGCCGCTGTGCTCGAAGGAGTCGCGGAAGCGGACGGCGTGGGCGAGGGCTTCGTCGGCGCGGCCGGCGAAGGCGTCGGCGACGAGCAGCCACGAGGTGGCGTGGTGGCCTGCTTCTGCGAGCAGCGGGTGCTCGGCGAGTTCCCTGCCCCACTCGCGGGCGCGCTCCAGTTCCCCGGCGCCGACCGCGGTGCCGGCGGCCATGGCGAGGGCGTCCATCCGCTCGTGGGTGGCGGCGGGCGTGGGCGGCAGGGGCGCCAGCGCCTCGGTCCTGCGGCGGGTGGCGGATGCGGTGGCGAAGGCGTCGCCGGCCCAGCTCAGGGCGCCGGACAGGGCGTCGAGGGCGGCGGACTCCGTCACCGGGTCGGCCGCGCGGCGGGCCAGGGCGACGGCCCGTTCGACGCGCTCGATCGTCTCCGCCACGGCGTTCTCCGCGTCGCCCTGCACGGCGCCGTACGCGTCGCTGACCACCGCCGCCTCGGCCAGCGCGACGGCCGCGGCCGCGCGGGCGTCGGCGCCGGCCAGCTCCCGGGCGCGGGCGAGCATCGCGGTGACCTCGGTGACGGCGGGGAGCCGGACGAAGGAGGTCGAGAAGCGGTACGCGGCGGTGGCGGCCTCGGCGAGATCGCGGCCGGCGGCCGCGGGGTCGCCCGCGCGCTCGGCGGCCTCCGCGGCGGCGCGGTGCAGGCGGTACACGTCGTCGCCGAGCCGCCGGCAGCCGGCGACCGCCGCGGCCTGCCGCAGCGCGACCGCGGCGCCATCGTCATCGGCGAGGGCCGCGGCCTGCTCGTACCGCTGCTGGGCCTCGCCGAGCAGGGTGCGGGTGAACGCCAGCCCGGCCAGCGACAGGGCGAGCCGGTGGGCGCCGGCGCGCAGCTCCGGCCGGGCAGCGGCCCAGCCGAGCGCGACCCGCAGGTCCTCGGCGAGGTCGTCGAACCGGGCGCGCCAGTCCGGGCCGCCGGCGCCGGTCAGCTCCTCGGCGGCGGCGGTGCACCAACCGAGGTGGCGGGTGCGTACGGCGGTCTCCTCGCCCGCGGCGGCGAGGTGCCCGGCCCCGTACTGGCGGATGGTCTCCAGGGCCCGGTAGCGGGTGCCGGCCGCGGTCGGGGCGACGGCGAGGAGGCTCTGCTCGGCGAGCCGGCCGAGGCCGTCGGCGACGGCGGCGGCGTCCTGCGGGCCGTCTCCGGCGACCTCGGCCGCCGCCGCGGCGGTGAACGGCGAGACGAACACCGACACCCGGCGCAGCAGCGCCTGGTCCTCCGGCTCCAGCAGGTCGTGGCTCCAGTCGAGGACCGCGCGCACCGAGCGGTGGCGGTCGTCCGCGCGGGCGCCGCCGGTGAGGATCCGGAGCTGGTCGCCGAGGCCCGCGGTCAAGCCGTCGAGCCCGAGCGTGGCCCAGCGGGCGGCGGCCAGCTCGATGGCCAGCGCCATGCCGTCGAGCCGTTCGCAGACGGCCGCGACGCCCGCGCTCGCGCCCGGTCCCGGCGGCCAGCCGACCGCGGCGGCGCGGTCCATGAACAGGGCCACGGCGTCGGATTCGTCGCCGCCGTCGCGGGACAGCGGGGGCACCGGGAAGGCGCGTTCGAAGGGGGCCAGGAGGCGGGCCCTGCTGGTGGCGAGCACGCGCAGCTTGGGGCAGGCGGCGAGCAGCCGCTCCAGGAGCGGGGCGACTCCTTCGCGTACGTGCTCGCAGTTGTCCAGGACGAGCAGGGCGTCGTGGTCCGCGAGCGCGGCGAGTACGGCGTCGTCCACGTCGCGTCCCGGCTGCTCGCCCACGCCCACCGCGGCGGCGACCGCGGCGCCCACCCGTGCCGGTTCGGTGACCGGGACCAGGTCGGCGAACCACACGCCGTCGGCGAACTCGCCGGCCAGGTCGCCGGCGACGGCGAGCGCGAGGCGGGTCTTGCCGACGCCCCCGGGGCCCACGGCGGTCACCTGCCGCCGTTCCCGTACGGCGGCGGCCAGCTCGGCGCGCTCCCGCGCGCGGCCGACGAACGAGGTGAGCGGCGCGGGCAGGGCGGGCGCGGCCTGCCCGGGGCGGGCGGTGGAGGCGGCCGCGTGGCGGGCGAGGGCGCGCCGGTCGGGCAGGTGCAGCTTGCGCAGGAGGGAGGAGACGTGCGATTCGACGGTGCGTACGGAGATGAAGAGGCGGCCGGCGATCTCGGCGTTGCTCAGGTGCTCGCCGAGGAGCGCGAGCACTTCGGCTTCGCGGGCGGAGATCGGCGGGGTGGACACGATCTCATTATCCGCGGTGTTCTCCGTGGTCAGCACGGAGGCGGTGCGGGGGTGGGCGGGGCGAGGCTGTGGTGGCGATCGGGCCCGGTGCGGTTCCGGCCGGCGGATCGCGTACGAGCCTCACGACGACCAGGAGCGAGAGATGACCGCAGCCACGCACCCCGCCGAGCCCCGCACCCGCGCGCTGCGCCGCCGGGACACCGAGCACCGGCTGGCCCACGACGTCGACGTCTGGGTGGCGAGCGCGGCGCCGGACGGCATGCCGTATCTCGTACCGCTGTCGTTCTCCTGGGACGGCGAGGCGCTGTGGGTGGCGACGCCCGCGGAGAGCCAGACCGGCAGGAACCTGGCCGCGACCGGAACCGCGCGGCTGGCGCTGGGGCCGACGCGGGACGTCACGGTGATCGACGGCGAGGTCGAGTTCTTCGAGCTGGAGGCGCTGCCGCGGGAGCACGGGGACCGCTTCGCGGCGCGCTCGGGCTTCGACCCGCGCGGGCTGGCCGCCCGGTACCGCTGGTTCCGGATCACCCCGCGGCGGATCCAGGCGTGGCGCGAGGTGAACGAGCTGCCGGGGCGCGAGCTGATGCGCGGTGGCCGCTGGCTGGACTGACACCGCGGCCCCGCTGTGTCGCGCTTCACACCCTCCCGGAGGCGGGCATGGAACAACCGGAGGTCACCTCCCGTTGAACCGGGCGTGGGTACGGAGGGAACAGTGTCCCCGGGCCTCACCTCTCGCCCGTGGGGAAGATCGTTCGGCTGAAGCCCCATGGAGCCTTTCGCCGCGAGGCGACCGCCCTCCGTATCCCCTCAGACCGCCCCGGTCGGATCCCCCCTCCGACCGGGGCTTCCCCTTTGCCGCCTGCCGCGTACGGCGGCCCCTTCGTCCTCGTACGGGCTCTGCCCGGGTGCCTGACCGCCGGTGTCCGTGCGGCTACGCCCCCGGGCCCTTCTCCTCGCCGATGGCGTCGGGCAGGGCTATGTCGTCCAACTGGCGGCGCAGGGCCTCCTCTTGCTCCGTGAGCGGGACGTCGGGGCGCAGCCGTTCGGGGTGCCCCGGGACGGGACCCGGTGGAGGCGGAGGCGGGGGCGGGGGCGAGGCAGGGGGCGCGGGCGGGATGAAGAACCAGACCCGGCCGAGCGACGTCAAGGCTTCCTGCAGCGCGCGCAGCAGCCAGGCAAGGGCAGCAACCATCCGGGCAGACTGTTGCGCGGCGCCAAAGTCCCGCCAAAATCTCGCTGCGCCACCCCCTACGGACCGTCCGCGGCGCCACGATGGGACCCGCGGGCGCACCTCGGGGGCTCACGCGCCGTCCGGTACGCCCACCTTCGCTCCCGTAAGTCGGGAGCGGCGCTCGCGGACCGATGCGATTGTCCCAGGGGATGTATACTCCGCAGCACCACGACAAGGCCAGGATGAATGGCGCAAAACGGACCTAGGCATAATCTCGGGACCTGAGAAAACCCGGCCTTGCGTAACCAAACTCGACCTGTGAAACTACTAACCGAATACGCGGTACGGTGCTTCCCCTGAGCGCCGTATGACCTGGACTTGCTCAGGCGCAATCGATTCCCACGACGAATCAATTGTGCCAACGGGAGGTGAGTAATCCGGTATGGCTTTCGTCATCCGTGCGGCCGAATTCGAGGCGCTGCGGTCTGCTTTCTCTCGCTGTCTCCACGGAATGTCGCGCACAATTCTGATCGAAGGCGGCGTGGGGTGCGGCAAGAGCGCTCTTTTACACGCCATCACAGAACACGCGGCCGATATGGGCGCGACCATTCTCAGCGTCCAGGGCAGGAGCACCGCGGCGCACCCGCCCATCTCCCTGTTCCAGCAGCTCGTCGCGCAGGTGCCCGCCCCGCCGCCCGGCGAGGGCCCCGCGGGGGCCACGCCCGCGCTGCAGTTCAGTGCCGCGCTGCCGCATGTCGCGGAGAACGGCGCGGTGGTGATCAGCATCGACGACGTGCAGGACATCCCCTGGTCCGAGCTGGACTTCCTGCTCCAGGCGGTCGGCTGGCACCGCAGCCGGCGCACCCTCATCCTGCTGTCCCACTGCCCGCACCTGCGCCATCGCGACCAGCCGGTCAAGACGGAGCTGCTGCGGCGGCCGAACGCCCAGCGCATCCACCTGGGTCCGCTGGACGAGCGCGGGGTGCGGGCGGCGGTCACCACGCGCGTCAACCGCCCGCACGAGCAGTGGATCGAGCTGCTGCACCACCTCAGCGGCGGCAGCCCGCTGCTGCTGCGCGCGCTCCTCGAGGACCTGCGGGACGAGGACATGGAGGCCCGGCCGACGGGCGCGGAGTCCGCGGCGGAGCTGGGGATGTACGGCCGTGCCGTCGTGTCCTGCCTTTACCGCAGCGGCGCCACCGCCGTGGAGCTGGGGCGGCTCATCTCCGTGCTCGGGGATTCCGCGGCGCCCGAGCTGCTGTCGGGCATGACGCGTATTTCACCGGCCGTCATGGACCAGCAGTTGGAGGCGCTGCGCCACTCCGGCCTCCTGGACGGTACGAATTTCCGGCACGAGAGCGCTCCCCGGGAAATTCTTGCGGACCTCGGCACCCTGCAGCGAAACGAATTGCACCGGCGCGCGGCGGTGGTCCAGAACAATGCCGGCAGTCCCACCACGGAAGTCGCCCGGCATCTCCTCGCCGCCCGGCACGCGGCGGAGGCGTGGCAGCGGTCCGCGTTGCGCGACGCCGCGGAGACGGCCATCGGACAGGAAGACATACGGCTGGCCGTCAGGTATCTCGAACTGGCGCTGGAAAACAGCCCGAGCGGCCCGGACCGTATCGAGATATACATGCGCCTGGCGCTCATCACGCAGCGCATCAGCCCCGCGGCCACGGAAATCCGGCATCTCACCGCATTGCTCAGCGCCTTCCACGCGGGCAAGATGCCGAGCACGGCGTACGACGGCCTCGCGGACCTGCTCTTCAGCTACGGCAAGGTCGAGGAGGCGTTCGCCGTGCTGCAGCGGCAGGGCGCCGAGTCGAGCGCCGCGGACGTGCGCGCCGGCGACCACCCCAGCATCGCCTGGCTGTGGGCCTGGTACAGCCACCATTCATCCGGGCAGGACTGCCGGGAGGCCGGTCAGGAGGGCGAGGCGCAGAACGCGCGGCTCCCGCCGGCCGACGGCGGCTCGCAGAGCCCGTACGCGTCGGCGACTTCCCTCTTCAAGACCTTCGAGGGCACGTTCCTCTTCGGCGGACGGGGCGACTGGGCCGCCGCCGCCGAGAACCTGCTGGAGGTCTCGACCCTCTCCGACGCCACGGTCTGGTCGCTGGCGAGCTCGATCAAGGCCCTCGTCATCGCGGACCGGCTCGACGCGGCCTGGCAGTGGTGCGAGTGGCTGGTCAAGGAGTCGGCGAGCCGGGACGCGCCCGGCTGGCAGGCGATCTTCTCGCTCCAGCAGGCGATCGTCGCGCTGCGGCAGGGCAAGCTGGCCGCCGGCCTGGACTGCGTCCGGCTGGTGGAGAGCGTCATCACGGAGCGCAGCACGGGCTACGCGTGCGCGGCCGAGGCCGTACTCGCGGCGCTGCACATGGAGATGGGGCGCTATAACGAGGTGGCGCGGGTGTTCGCCAAGCCGATTCCCCCGGCGTGGGAGAAGAGCGTCTACTGGATGAGCTACCTCTGCATCCGCGGCTGCTTCCACCTCGCCACGAACAGGCCGCACTCGGCGCTCGCGGACTTCCTGCGGATCGGGAAGGTCGCCGAGCGCACCCTGGTCGACCACCCCACGCTGGTGCCCTGGCGGCTCTACGTCGCCCAGGCGTGGCTGCACCTGGGCGACCAGCAGATGTCCGCCCGCATGCTCGCCGAACACACGGCCCGCGCCCCCGGCCACGGCGGTCGCGACCACGCGATGGTGCTGCGGCTACAGGCCCGGCTGGCGCCGCCGCACAAGCGCCCCGGGCTGCTGTTCCGGGCGATGGACGAACTCCTCGCCACCGGCGACCGGTTGGACCAGGCGCGTACGCTGCACGAACTCGGCGTCGCGCTGCGCGGGCTCGGGCACGAATCCTGGGCCGCCAGGGCGCAGGCCGCGGGCGCGCACATCGCCCGCAACTGCCTGCCCGACCAGGCCGTGGCGCGCACGCCCGTACCGGAACGGACCAGCAAGGCCGTGCACGACACCCTGGGCAAGGAGCGGCTGCTCACCCGGGCCGAGCACCGCGTGGCCGCGCTCGTCGCCAAGGGCCTGACCAACCGTCAGGTCGCGAACCGGCTGCACATCACCGTGAGCACCGTCGAGCAGCACCTCACCCGCATCTACCAGAAACTCGGCATCTCCCAGCGCGCCGACATCGGCACACGGCTGAAGAGCATCCCGCCCTGACCACCGCACGCCGCGGGGGCGCGGCCGTCGCCGGCACCGCGCCCCCTGGCACCGTCCCCCGGTCCGTACCTCTTTAGAAGCTCTTTGTCGGGCTTTCAACCGGTGTCCGTAGCGTCGCGGTCCACAAGCGAGTCGGAGTGCTCAAGGTGCGCTCTCCACGTGTGCCGCCTCTCGCACCCGGGAGAGCGCGGGAAGGCGTTGGCACGGTGCCCACTGAGATCCCGTTCGACGAGACGTGGCTGCGCCGCTTCGGCACGGCCCGGCAGCCGGACGTACGGCTTGTCTGCCTGCCCCACGCGGGCGGCGCGGCGACCACGTTCTTCCCGCTGCAGCGGGAACTGCCGCCGTCGGTCGAGTTGGTGGCCGTGCAGTACCCGGGCCGGCACGACCGCAGGCACGAGCAGCCGCTGCGCGACGTCCGCACCCTCGCCGACCGCGTGGCTGCCGCGCTCAGGCCGCTGACCGACCTGCCCCTGGTCCTCTTCGGGCACAGCATGGGCGCGGTCGTCGGCTTCGAGACCGCCGCCCGGCTGGAGCGGGACGGCGCCAACCCGCCCCTCGGGCTGGTCGCCTCGGGCCGGCACTCGCCGGCGACGCCGCGCGTCGAGACCGTGCACCAGCGCGACGACGACGGGCTCATCGACGAGATCACCAAGCTGAGCGGCACCGACCCGCAGATCCTCGCCGACCCGGACATGCGCGCCATGATCCTTCCGGCGCTGCGCGCCGACTACACCGCCGTGGAGACGTACCGCTACGACCGGAGCTTCCTGCTGCGCTGCCCCGTCAGCGTCTTCACCGGCACCGCGGACCCGAAGGTGACCGAGCACGAGGCGGCGGCCTGGGAGCCGCTGACCTCCGGCGCGTTCCGCATCGAGCGGTTCCCCGGTGGCCACTTCTACCTCGACGGCGCGGAGCGGGCCGTCGCCACCGCCCTCCTGCGCGACATCCGGGCGTTCACGAACGCGCCCGCGACGCAGCCCCGTTGACCCATCCCCGAAAGGTAGTGCCCGCTTCATGACGACCATCGACGATCTTGTGGTGCTGATCCGTGACGAACTGGGGCTGCCGGTGTCCGTCGAGGACGCCGACCGGCCTCTGGACGAGATCGCCGGCTGGGACTCGGTGCACCTGCTCTGGCTGACGGCGGCCATCGAGCGCCGCACCGGCCGCAGCGTGTCGCTGCCGGACCTGCTGGAGGCCGGCAGCCTCAGCGGCATCCACAAGGCGGCGGTCGCGGCGTGAGCGTCAGCCGCTTCCCCGCAGAGCGCCGCCACACGCTCTACCACTGCGACGAGATACGGGCCTCTGCGCCGGTCTTCCTCGACACCGAGGTGGACATGAGCCGGATCCAGGAGCACCGGGCGGAGGCCCGGCTCGCCGGCCGCCGGTACTCGGTCGTCTCGTACGTCCTCAAGGCGTCCGGCAGCGTGCTGGCCGCGCACCCGGAGGCCAACGCGGCCATCCGCGGCCGGCTCCGCCCCAAGGTCGCGCGCTACGCGACCGTCGGCGGCAAGGTGACGCTGGACAAGACCCTGGGCGGGCGCCGCGTGGTGCTGTCCTCGGTCGTGCCGAGGCTGGAGCAGTCGAGCCTGGACGACGTGCAGCAGCATGTGGACCGGCTGCGCGACGGGGACCCCGAGACGATGCCGGAGTTCGAGGCGGTGCGCAAGCTGCACCGGCTGCCCGTGCCGGTGGGCCGCACGCTGTTCCGGCTGGCGACGCGGTCGTTCGCGCACCGGCCCGAGCTGCGGGGCACCGTCGCCGTCACCTCGCTGGGCCACCGCGCGGTGGACGGCTTCCACTCGGTCGGCGGCACGACCGTCACGCTGGGCCTCGGGCGGATCGTGGACCGCCCGGTCGTCAGGGACGGTGCCGTCGTGGTAGCGCCGGTGATGCGGCTGAGCCTCGCCTTCGACCACCGGGTGATCGACGGGGCGGAGGCGGCCGACGTGCTGTCCGAACTCAAGGACTTCCTGGAGGGGTACGCGCCGGAGGCGGCCCCCGAGACGGCTGCCGCCGGGGAGGCGGACGTCGCCGAGCCGGTCGCGGAAGAGCCGTCCGGGGAGCCTGCCGCGGAGGAACCTGCCGCTCAGGAGGAGGTCGTGCACGAGGCGGTCGACGCCCGCGACCCGGCCTCGCCCGCTCCGAGCACCTGACCCTCTCCGCACCGCACCCGCGGGGGTTCGACACCCCCGCCGCCTGCCCCGCCGGCCCGCGTACTCTCGTCGCGGGCCGGCGGTCTTTTCGTCCGCCCCGGTCCACCGGCCGGGGCGGACGCGGGAGTCAGTCCCGGCCCAGCTCCCGGTCGATCATCGCGAACATCTCCTCGTCGCTCGCCGCGTCCAGCGCGTCGCCGGGCTCCCCGGCCGTCGCGCCGGCCTCCTGCGCCCCGCCCTGCCGCACGTCTTCGAGCTGCCACAGCAGGGCCTTCAGCCGCGCGGCGAGCCGCGTCTGCTCCTGCTCGTCGAGCGCGCCCGCGGCCAGCATGTCCTCCAGCTCGCCGAGGCTGCCCGCCCCGGCGTCCGCAGGGGCTGCCGCGGCCGGTGCGCCCGGCAGCTCTCCGTCGACCAGGGCGGCGAGCGCCTCCGCTGTCGGGTTGTCGAAGACGGCCGTGGCAGGGAGCCGCAGGCCGGTCGCGGCGTTGAGCCGGTTGCGCAGTTCCACGGCGGCCAGCGAGTCGAAGCCGATGGTCTTGAACGCGGCATCGCGCGGTACGGAGTTGGCCGAGCCGTGCCCGAGCACAGCGGCTGCGTGCGTACGTACGAGACGCACCAGCGCCTCCGCCCGTTCCGCCGCCGGCAGCTCCGTGAGCTGCGCCCGCGAGCCGCCCGCCGCGGTCGAGTCGTCCGCCGCGGCCGTGCGCCGCGCCGGCCTGACCACCTGCCGGAGCACCGCAGGCACCGCCACGCCCTCCTCGGCGCGCGTGCTCAGCCGCGCGGGCACCACGGTGGCATCGCCCAGCGCCACGGCCTCGTCGAGCAGCGCCAGGCCCTCGTCGGTGGCCAGCGGCAGGATGCCGGTGCGGCTCAGCCGGGCCACGTCCGCGTCGCTGAGGTGGCCGGACAGCTCGCTCTCCTCGGCCCAGTAGCCCCAGGCGAGCGAGACCGCCGGCCGGCCCTGGGCCTGCCTGCGCTGCGCCAGCCCGTCCAGCCAGGCGTTGGCGGCGGCGTAGTTGCCCTGCCCCGCCGTGCCGAGGGTGCCGGCGATGGACGAGAACAGCACGAAGCCGCCGAGGTCGAGGCCGCGGGTCAGCTCGTCCAGGTGCGCGACCGCGTCCACCTTGGGTGCCAGCACCCGGTCGACGGCGGCACCGTCGAGCGTCTCGACGGTGCCGTCCGCGGTCACGCCCGCCGCGTGCACGACGGCGGTGAGCGGGTGCTCCGCCGGTACGCCGGCCAGGAGCCGTACGACGTCCTCGCGCCGCGACACGTCGCACGCGGCGATGGTGGCCTCGGCCCCGAGCGCGGCGAGCTCGGCCCGGAGCGCCGCGGCCCCGGGCGCGTCCATCCCGCGGCGGCTGGTGAGCAGCAGGTGCCGTACGCCGTGGACGGTCGCCAGGTGGCGTGCGACCTGCGCGCCCAGCGCGCCCGTGCCGCCGGTGACGAGCACCGTGCCGGCGGGGTTCGGCGGCACCGGTACGGTCAGCACGATCTTGCCGACGTGCCGGGCCTGGCTCATGAAGCGGTACGCCTCGGGCGCGCGCCGCACGTCCCAGGTGCGCAGCGGCAGCGGGGTGAGCACGTCCGACTCCAGCAGCGTGACGATCTCGGCGAGCATCTCGCGGATCCGGTCGGGGCCCGCCTCCATCAGGTCGAACGCCTGGTAGGCGACCCCCGGGTGCCGCTCCGCGACGTCGGCGGCGGCGCGGATGTCGGTCTTGCCCATCTCCACGAACCGCCCGCCCGCGGGGAGCAGTTCGAGCGAGGCGTCCACGAACTCCCGGGCCAGCGAGTTGAGGACGACGTTCATGCCGGCGCCGCCGGACGCGCGCCGGAACCGCTCGACGAAGTCGAGGTCGCGCGAGGAGGCAATGCGCTCCTCCGGCAGCCCCAGCTCGCGCAGCAGCCCCTGCTTCGGCGGGCTGGCCGTGGCGTACACGTCCGCGCCCCAGTGCCGCGCCAGTTGGACGGCCGCCATGCCGACGCCGCCGGTGGCGGCGTGCACGAGCACCGCGTCGCCCTTGGCCAGCCGGCCCAGGTCGCGCAGGCCGTAGTACGCGGTGAGGAAGACGACGGGCACGGCGGCGGCCTGCGCGAACGTCCAGCCCTCCGGCATCGGCGCCAGCATGCGCCGGTCGGCGACGGCGACCGGGCCGAAGGAGTGCGGGAGGAGGCCGAGCACCCGGTCGCCGGGCGCGAGGTCCGTCACGCCCGGGCCCACCTCGGTGACGACGCCGGCGCCCTCGCTGCCCATGATCTGCTCGCCGGGGTACATCCCGAGCGCCATGAGCACGTCGCGGAAGTTGAGCCCGGCGGCGCGCACGGACACCCGCACCGTGCCGGGGGCGAGCGGCGCCAACGCCTCGGGCGCGGGCAGCAGTCGCAAGGACTCGATGGTGCCGGGCGTCGCGGTGTCCAGCCGCCAGGCGCCCGCGTCGGCGGGCGGGGTCAGCGGCGGATCGTCGCGGAGGTGGGTGAGGAGGGGGGTGTGCGCGGTGCCGTGGTGGAGGGCGAGTTGGGGGTGGGTGAGCGCGTGGGCGAGGGCGTTCGGGAGGTGGGTGCGGGTGTCGGGGTGGTCGTCGGTGTCGACCAGGTGGATACGGCCCGGGTGCTCGGCCTGCGCGGAGCGGGCCAGGCCCCAGAGCGCGGTGTGCGCGGGGTCGGTCGCGGGGTCGGGGTCGGTGGGCAGGGCGTGGGCGTGGCGGGTGAGGAGGACGAGGGGGGTGTCGGTGAGTCGGGGTTCGGCGAGGTACTGCTGGAGGAGGGTGAGCAGGTCGTGTACGGCCTGGTGGGCGGCGGCGGGGGTGGGGGCGCCGGGTGCGGGGGCGTAGACGACGGCGGTGGGCTGGTCGTCGGTGGCGAGGAGCGCGGTGAGGTCGGGGTGGTGCTGGGCGGCGGTGTCGGGGACCGGCGCGGCGGGGCCGAGGGTGGCCCAGCCGGTGAGGTCCGTCGCGTCGGCCGGGAGTTGCTGCGGGGTCCAGCGCAGGGCGTAGAGGTGGTCGGGGATGCCGGTCGGCCGGGGGCCGGCGGGCAGGGTGCGCAGGGTCAGCTCGCCGACCTCGGCGACGAGGCCGCCCTGCGTGTCGTAGAGGGTGATCTCGACGGTGTCGGGGCCGACGGTGGTGGCCCTGACGCGCAGGTGGCTGGCGGCGGTGGCGTGCAGCGCCACCTTGGACCACGAGAACGGCACGCGGATACCGGCGTCGGGACTGTCGCCGCTGTCGACGAGGAGCGTGTGAAGGGCGGCGTCGAGGAGGGCCGGGTGAAGCCCGAAGGCGTCCGGTCCGTGTTCTCCCGTGTGCTCCTCCGGCAGTACGACCTCGGCATAGCGGGTCGTCCCGTCCTGCCAGAGCGCGGTCAGACCGCGGAAGCCGGAGCCGTACTCGTAGCCCTGCTTCTCCAGCCAGCCGTACGTGTCGGTGAGGTCCACGCTCGTGGCGCCCGCGGGGGGCCATGCGGCCTGCCACGGTTCGCCGTTCGTGTCGTCGGTGGCGGGGGTGAGGCGGCCGGTGGCGTGCCGGGTGAACGGGCGATCGGGATCGTCGTCGGGACGGGCGTGCACGCTGACCGTACGAGCCGAGTCGTCGTCCCCGGCGGGGTCGACGGTGACCTGGATCTGCACGCCTCCGGTCTCCGGCAGCTCCAACGGGGCTTCCAGGGTGAGGTCTTCGAGAACGGGGCAGCCGGCCTCGTCCCCTGCCCGCAGCGCCATCTCCACCAACGCGGCCCCCGGGACCAGCACACGGCCCTGGATCCGATGCCCCGCAAGCCAGCCGTGCTCGGCACGCGAAATACGACCGGTCAGCACCACCGCACCCGACGACGCCACGGTCACCGCCGCACCCAACAGCCCATGCCCGAAGGCCCCCAGGCCGAGACCCGCCGGGTCACCCGCGGAGACGGGGCCGGACAGCCAGTAGCGGCGGTGCTGGAACGCGTACGTCGGCAGCGCGACCCTCCGGCCGCCGGACCCCGCGAACACCGCGTGCCAGTCCACGCGCGCCCCGGCGGCGTAGGCGGAGCCCACACCGGACATCAGCATGGCCGCGGCACGGGAGCCCGCCGCGCCGTTCGGCTCCTCGTCGCGCGGTGCGCGGGAGAGGGCGATCCACTGGATCGGCGCGTCCGGGAGACATTCCTGTCCCATGGCGGTCAGGACCGGGGCGGGCCCCACCTCGATGAACATCGACGCGCCGCTGCGGGCGGCGGCCTGGACGCCGTCCGCGAAGCGGACCGCCTCGCGTACGTGGCGGACCCAGTACTCGGGATCGCAGACCGTCTCCGCATCGGCAAGCAGGCCGGTGACGTTCGAGACCAGCGTCAGGGAGGGCCGGTGGTACTCGATGTCCTCGGCGACTCGGCGGAAGTCGGCAAGCATCGGCTCGATGAGCGGCGAGTGGAAGGCGTGGGAGACACGCAGCCGCCGGGCCCGGCCGCCGTCCGCCTCCCAGCGCGACACCAGCCCCTCAATCTCCCGCTCATCGCCGGAAATGACCACCGACCGCGGTCCGTTCACCGCCGCCACGTCGACCTGGGAACTGCCCTCCACCAGAGCACGGACCTCATCCAGACTGCCGCGCAGCGACACCATCGCACCACCCGGCGGCAGCGCATCCATCAACCGCCCGCGAGCGGCCACCAGACGGCACGCATCTTCCAGCGACCACACCCCCGCGCAGTGCGCAGCGGCCAGCTCACCGACCGAGTGGCCCACGAGAACACCCGGCTCCACACCCCAGGCACGGAGCTGGCGGAACATCGCCACCTCGAACGCGAACAACCCCGGCTGCGTGAACTCCGTCCGATGAATGAACCCACCCGCGCCCGCATCGGCCAGCACCTCACCCAACGGCCGACTCAGCAGCCCATCGAACCCCCCACAAACCTCCTCGAACACCTCACGGAAAACCCCAAAACCCGTAAGCCCCGCACCCATCCCCGGCCACTGCGCACCCTGACCGGTGAAGAGAAGACCCACACCGCCGCCCGGCGCCACCGGCGCGGCCTCTCCCTCGGCCAACCGCGCGAGCCCGGCGCCGAGTTCGTCCGCGTCGGAACCGACGAGCACGGCCCGGTAGTCGCCCGTCGCCCTCGACAGCAGCGACGAACCGATGTCGACCGGCGAGACCCCTCCCCCGGCCGCCGTCACGAACTCCGCCAGCCGCGCCGCCTGATCCCGCAACGCCTCCGCGCTGCGCGCCGACACCACCCACGGCACCACCGGAAGCGGAGCCGAACCCGGCTCCTCGCGCACCGGCTCGGCTGCCGGCTGCTCCAGGATGACGTGCGCGTTCGTGCCGCTGATCCCGAACGACGACACCGCCGCCCGCCGCGGCTCACCCGTCTCCGGCCACTCCCGCGCCTCCGTCAACAGCGACACCGCACCCGCATCCCAGTCGACATGCGTGCTCGGCGTGTCCACGTGCAGGGTCTGCGGCAGTGCGCCGTGCCGCATCGCCTCGATCATCTTGATCACGCCCGCGACACCGGCCGCGGCCTGCGTGTGGCCGAGGTTCGACTTGATCGAGCCGAGCCACAGCGGCCGGTCGTCGGAGTGCTCCCGCCCGTACGTCGCCAGCAGCGCTTCCGCCTCGATGGGGTCGCCGAGCTTGGTCCCGGTCCCGTGGCCCTCGACCACGTCGACCTGTCCGGCGCTCAGTCCCGCGCTGGCCAGCGCCTGCTGGATGACCCGCTGCTGAGACGGCCCGTTGGGCGCGGTCAGCCCGTTCGACGCACCGTCCTGGTTGACGGCGGAGCCGCGGAGCACGGCCAGCACCTCGTGCCCCTGCCGCCGCGCCTCCGACAGCCGCTCCACCAGCAGCAGCCCGACACCCTCGCTCCAGCCCGTACCGTCCGCACCCTCCGCGAACGCCTTGCAGCGGCCGTCCGGCGAAAGACCCCGCTGCCGCGAGAACTCCACGAAGGTGTTCGGCGTCGCCATCACGGTGACGCCGCCGACGAGCGCCCGATCGCACTCCCCGTTCCGCATCGCCTGTGCCGCCAGGTGCAGCGCGACGAGCGACGAGGAGCACGCGGTGTCGATCGTCATCGCCGGGCCTTCGAGCCCGAACGCGTACGCCACCCGTCCCGACAGCACGCTCGACAGGTTCCCCGTCAGCGCGTAGCCCTCGATCTCCTGCCGTTCGGTCGACATGCGGGGCGCGTAGTCGTGGTACATGACGCCCACGTAGACGCCGGTGCGGCTGCCGCGCAGGCTGTCGGGGTCCACACCCGCGCGCTCACACGCCTCCCACGACGCCTCCAGCACCAACCGCTGCTGCGGATCCATCGCCAGCGCCTCACGCGGCGACACACCGAAGAACTCCGCATCGAAATCCCCCGCATCATGCAGAAACCCGCCATGACGCGCATACGACTTCCCCGACTTACCCGGATCCGCATCGAACAGATCGGCCCCCCAGCCGCGATCGACCGGGAACTCCGAGATCCCCTCGCCGCCGGACCAGACCATGTCCCATAGCTCCGCCGGCGAGGTGACGCCGCCGGGATAGCGGCACGCCATCCCCACGACGACCACGGGGTCGTCCGCGTCCACGGCGGTCACGGGCGCCGTCGCGGCGGAGGCGGTGGCGGCTCCGAGGACTTCCTCGCGCAGGTGGCGGGCGAGGCCGGCGGGCGTGGGGTAGTTGAAGACGACCGTGGGGGCGAGGCGCACGCCTGCCGCGGCGTTGACCCGGTTGCGCAGCTCGACGGCGGTCAGGGAGTCGAATCCGAGTGCCTTGAAGTCCTGGTCGGCGTCGACGGCTGCGGCGTCGTCGTAGCCGAGGACCAGCGCGGCCTGGGTGCGGACGAGCCCGACCAGCTCGGCGTCCTGAGCCTCCGCGTCGAGCCCCGCCAGCCGGGCGGCGAGAGCGGACGTGCCGGTCGCGGTCCCTGCCGCCGCGACCCGGCGGGCGCGGCGGCGGGGGGCGAAGTCGCGGAGGAGGTAGGGGACTTCGCCGGCCTCGGCCTGCGCGCGGAGCGCGGGGAGGTCCATGCGTACGGGGACGAGGTTCGGCGTACGGGTGCGGAGGGCCGCGTCGAAGGAGGCGAGCCCGAGTTCCGGCGTCAGGGGGGCGATGCCGCTGCGGTGCCAGCGCGCGAGTTCGGCCTCGCCGAGCGCGGCGCCCATGCCGCCGCTGCCGCCGACGTCGCCCCACAGGCCCCACGCCAGGGCCTGTCCCGGCAGGCCCTGGGCCCGGCGGCGGGCGGCCAAAGCATCGAGCCAGGCGTTGGCCGCGGCGTAGTTGCCCTGGCCCGGAGTGCCGAGCACGCCGGCGATCGAGGAGAAGAGGACGAAGGCGTCGAGGTCGAGGTCGCGCGTCAGCTCGTCGAGGTGCGACGCGGCGTCGATCTTGGGGGCCAGGACGTCGCGCAGCGCCTCGGGGGTGAGGGACGCGATCGTGGCGTCGGCGACGACGCCTGCGGCGTGGATGACCGCGGTCAGCGGGCGGTCGTCGGGCAGGTCCGCGAGCATCCGGGCCACGGCGTCGCGGTCGGTGAGGTCGCAGCGGGCGAACGTGGCCTCCGCGCCCGCCGCCCGCAGTTCCTCCTGGAGTTCGGGCGCTCCGGGCGTGTCGATGCCGCGGCGGCCGGCGAGCAGCAGGTGCCGTACGCCGTGCGCCGCCACCAGGTGACGCGCGACCAGCCCGCCCAGCGCCCCGGCCCCGCCGGTGATCAGCACGGTGCCGTTGCGGCGGCCGAGTGCCTGTACCGCGTCGCCCGGGGGCGGCAGGTGGGTGAGGTGCGGGGTGTGGGGGGTGCCGACGTGGAGGGCGAGTTGGGGGGAGGTCAGCGCGTGGGCGAGGACGCGCGGGAGGTGGGTGCGGGTATCGGGGTGGTCGTCGGTGTCGACCAGGTGGATACGGTCCGGCTGCTCGGCCTGCGCCGTGCGGGCCAGGCCCCAGAGCGCCGCGTGTACGGGGTCGGGCTCGGCGGTGTGGGCGTGGCGAGTGAGGAGGACGAGGGGGGTGTCGGCCAGGCGGGGTTCGGCGAGGTAGTCCTGCAACAGGCTGAGCAGGTCGCGTACGGCCTGGTGGGCGGCGGCGGGGGTGGGGGCGCCGGGTGCGGGGGCGTAGACGACGGCGGTGGGCTGGTCGTCGGTGGCGAGGAGCGCGGTGAGGTCGGGGTGGTGCTGGGCGGCGGTGTCGGGGACCGGCGCGGCGGGGCCGAGGGTGGCCCAGCCGGTGAGGTCCGTCGCGTCGGCCGGGAGTTGCTGCGGGGTCCAGCGCAGGGTGTACAGCTCTGCGGTGGCCTGGGGCTCGGCCGCGAGAGTACGCAGGGTCAGTTCGCCGATCTCGGCGACCGGCCCGCCTTCGGCATCGTAGAGGGTGATCTCGACGGTGTCGGGGCCGACGGTGGTGGCCCTGACGCGCAGGTGGCTGGCGGCGGTGGCGTGCAGCGCCACCTTGGACCACGAGAACGGCACGCGGATACCGGCGTCGGGACTGTCGCCGCTGTCGACAAGGAGGGTGTGGAGGGCGGCGTCGAGGAGAGCGGGGTGAAGCCCGAAAGCGTCCGGTCCGTGTTCTCCCGTGTGCTCCTCCGGCAGTACGACCTCGGCATAGCGGGTCGAGCCGTCCCGCCAGAGCGCGGTCAGGCCCTGGAAGCCGGAGCCGTAGTCGTAACCGAACTCGGTCAGGCGGTCGTACGCGCCCGCCAGGTCTGCGCCTGCGGCCCCGGCGGGCGGCCATGCGCCCTGCCACGGTTCGCCGGTCGCGTCGTCGCTGGCGGGGGTGAGGCGGCCGGTGGCGTGCCGGGTGAACGGGCGATCAGGGTCGTCATCCGGACGGGCGTGCACCGTGACCGTACGAGCCGATCCGTCGCCCTCGGGGGGATCGACGGTGACCTGGATCTGCACGCCTCCGGTCTCCGGCAGCTCCAACGGGGCTTCGAGGGTGAGGTCTTCGAGAACGGGGCAGCCGGCCTCGTCCCCTGCCCGCAGCGCCATCTCCACCAACGCGGCCCCCGGGACCAGCACACGGCCCTGGATCCGATGCCCCGCAAGCCAGCCGTGCTCGGCACGCGAAATACGACCGGTCAGCACCACCGCACCCGACGACGCCACGGTCACCGCCGCACCCAACAGCCCATGCCCGAACGCACCGAGACCGAGACCCGCCGGATCGCCGCCCGACGCCGGCCCGGACAGCCAGTAGCGGCGCCTCTGGAAGGCGTACGTGGGCAGCGCGACCGGCTTTCCGTCGATGCCGCCGAACACCGCGCGCCAATCCACGCGCGCTCCCGCAGAGAATGCGGCACCGACGCCGGACATCAGTACACCGGCCGCACGCACATCTTCGCGCGCAAATTCTTCGTTTGCCTTCGCAGATTGTTCGACCCGCGATTCCTTCTTTTCTTCCCGGGGTGCGCGGGAGAGGGCGACCCACTTGACGGGCTCGTCCGGGAGACATTCCTGTCCCATGGCGATCAGGACCGGAGCGGGCCCCACCTCCACGAAAACGGAGACGCCCGTACGCGCTGCCGACTCCACGCCGTCCGCGAAGCGGACTGCCTCGCGTACGTGGCGGACCCAGTACTCGGGATCGCAGACCGTCTCCGCGTCAGCAAGCAGGCCGGTGACGTTCGAGACCAGCGTCAGGGAGGGCCGGTGGTACTCGACGTCCTCGGCGACTCGGCGGAAGTCGGCAAGCATCGGCTCGATGAGCGGCGAGTGGAAGGCGTGGGAGACGCGCAGCCGCCGGGCCCGGCCGCCGTCCGCCTCCCAGCGCGACACCAGCCCCTCGATCTCCCGCTCATCGCCGGAGATCACCACCGACCGCGGTCCGTTCACCGCCGCCACGTCGACCTGGGAACTGCCCTCCACCAGAGCACGGACCTCATCCAGACTGCCGCGCAGCGACACCATCGCACCACCCGGCGGCAGCGCATCCATCAACCGCCCGCGGGCAGCCACCAGACGGCACGCATCTTCCAGCGACCACACCCCCGCGCAGTGCGCAGCGGCCAGCTCACCGACCGAGTGGCCCACGAGAACACCCGGCTCCACACCCCAGGCACGGAGCTGGCGGAACATCGCCACCTCGAACGCGAACAACCCCGGCTGCGTGAACTCCGTCCGATGAATGAACCCACCCGCGCCCGCATCGGCCAGCACCTCACCCAACGGCCGACTCAGCAGCCCGTCGAACCCCGCACAGACCTCCTCGAACACCTCACGGAAAACCCCAAAACCCGTAAGCCCCGCACCCATCCCCGGCCACTGCGCACCCTGACCGGTGAAGAGAAGACCCACACCGCCGCCCGGCGATGCGGGGGAGCGCTCGGAGTCGTCCGCCGCCACCCGGGCCAGCGCGCTCTGCAACTCCTCGGTGTCGGAGCCCGCCACCACGGCCCGGTAGTCGCCCGTCGACCGGGACAGCAGCGAAAGCCCCACGTCGACCGGAGACACCTCTCCCCCGGCCGCCGCGACGAACTCCCCCAGCCGCGATGCCTGTTCCCGCAACGCCTCCGCGCTACGCGCCGACACCACCCACGGCACCACCGGAAGCACTCCGGACCGCTCGGCAGGCGTCCGCTCTTCCTCCGGTGCCGCCTCAAGGATCACGTGCGCGTTCGTGCCGCTGATCCCGAACGACGACACCGCCGCCCGCCGCGGCTCACCCGTCTCCGGCCACTCCCGCGCCTCCGTCAACAGCGACACCGCACCCGCATCCCAGTCCACGTGCGTGGTGGGCTGATCGACGTGCAACGTCTGCGGGAGGGCCCCGCGCCGCATCGCCTCGACCATCTTGATCATGCCCGCGACGCCGGCCGCGGCCTGGGTGTGACCGATGTTGGACTTCAACGACCCCAGCCACAGCGGCCGTTCCGCCGAGTGCTCACGCCCGTACGTCGCCAGCAGCGCCTGCGCCTCGATCGGGTCGCCGAGCTTGGTCCCGGTCCCGTGCGCCTCCACCGCGTCGACCTGCCCGGCACCGAGTCCCGCACTGGCCAGCGCCTGCTGGATGACCCGCTGCTGGGACGGCCCGTTGGGCGCGGTCAGCCCATTCGACGCACCGTCCTGGTTGACCGCCGAGCCCTTCAGCACAGCCAGCACCTCGTGCCCCCGCCGCCGCGCCTCCGACAGCCGCTCCACCAGCAGCAGCCCGACACCCTCGGCCCAGCCCGTGCCGTCCGCACCCTCCGCGAACGCCTTGCAGCGGCCGTCCGGCGAGAGACCCCGCTGCCGCGAGAACTCCAGGAACATCCCGGGCGAGCCCATGACCGTGACACCGCCGACGAACGCCCGGTCGCACTCGCCGTTCCGCAGCGCCTGGGCCGCGAGGTGGACGGCGACGAGCGACGACGAGCACGCGGTGTCGATCGTCACCGCCGGGCCTTCGAGACCGAACGCGTACGCCACCCGGCCCGACAGCACGCTGACCGTGGTGCCGGTGAGCAGATGCCCGTCGTGGCCGTCGTGCCCGTCGGCGAGCCGGGGACCGTACTCCTGCGCGGTGGCGCCGATGTAGACGCCGGTGCGGCTGCCGCGCAGGCTGTCGGGGTCCACACCCGCGCGCTCACACGCCTCCCACGACGCCTCCAGCA
This sequence comes from Streptomyces sp. WAC 06738, assembly GCF_003945505.1. NCBI lineage: Bacteria > Bacillati > Actinomycetota > Actinomycetes > Kitasatosporales > Streptomycetaceae > Streptomyces > Streptomyces sp. WAC 06738. The sequence goes on from NZ_CP029618.1 coordinate 116,973, forward strand.
CCAACCGCTGCTGCGGATCCATCGCCAGCGCCTCACGCGGCGACACACCGAAGAACTCCGCATCGAAATCCCCCGCATCATGCAGAAACCCGCCATGACGCGCATACGACTTCCCCGACTTACCCGGATCCGCATCGAAGAGATCGGCGCCCCAGCCGCGATCGACCGGGAACTCCGAGATCCCCTCGCGCCCCGACCACACCAGGTCCCACAGCTCGTCCGGCGACGTCACACCGCCCGGATAGCGGCACGCCATCCCCACCACCACGACCGGATCGTCCGCGTCCACGGCGGTGGCCGTCGTCGTGACGCCGTCGTCGGCGCCGGTGAGCCGGGCGTGCAGGTGGGCGGCGAGGCGTTCGGGGGTGGGGTGGTCGAAGAGGACGGAGCTGGGCAGGTCGAGGCCGGTGGCGTCGGCCAGCCGGTCCCGGAGGGTGACGGCGGAGATCGAGTCGAAGCCCAGGTCGCGGAAGGCGCGGCGGACCTCGACGGCCGACGCGTCGGCGTACCCGAGGACCCCGGCGGTCTCGCCCACGACGAGCGCCAGGGTCTCCGCCGGGTCGCCGCCCGCACCGGGGGCGGGGGCCGCGGGAGCGGCGGAAGCCGGCGCGTCAGTACGCGCCCCGCCGGGGCCTTCGGCCGGGGGCACCGCCGGGGCCTGCCGCTCCCCCGTCAGCCAGTGGCGCTCGCGCTGGAACGCGTACGTCGGCAAGTCGACATGTCCGGCGCCCGCGCCCTGGAACACGGCGGACCAGTCGACGGCCACGCCGTGCAGATGGGCCCGTACGACCGCCGTCAGCACCTCGCGCACCTCGGGCGTGCCGCCGCGGCGCAGCGGTACGGTCACGGCGCTGGGCAGGCAGTCCTTGGCCATGGCGGACAGGACGCCGTCCGGGCCGATCTCCACGAGCGTGGTGACGCCGGCCGCGCCCAGCCAGCGCACGCCGTCGTGGAAGCGGACGGTCCTGCGGACGTGCCGCACCCAGTAGCCGGGGTCGCAGACCTCGTCGGCGCCGATCTCCTGGCCGTCGAGGTTGGAGACGATCGGGATGCGCGGCGGCCGGAAGTCCAGCTCTGCGGCGACGGCGGCGAAGTCGGCGAGCATGCCGTCCATGTGCGCGGAGTGGAAGGCGTGGCTCACCCGCAGCCGGCGCGTCTTCCAGTCCCGCTCCGCGCACACCGCGGCCAGCCGCTCGACCGCCTCGGCGTCGCCGGAAACGACCGTCGCCGCCGGGCCGTTGACGGCGGCGACGTCCAGCCCGGAGAGGGCGTCGGGTCCCGTGAGCAGCGCCTCGACCTCGTCGGCCGGCGCGCGCACGGACATCATCGCGCCGCCCTCCGGCAGCGCCTGCATGAGCCCGCCGCGCGCCGCGACCAGGCGGCAGGCGTCGGGCAGGGTGAGCACGCCGGCGACGTGGGCGGCGGCGAGTTCGCCGATGGAGTGTCCTGCCACCACGTCCGGGCGCATGCCCCAGCTCTCCAGCAGCCGGAAGAGGGCGACCTCGAAGGCGAAGAGCGCGGGCTGGGCGTAGACCGTGCGGTGCAGCTCCGGGTCGTCGTCGGCGAACATCACGTCGCGCAGGGGGCGGTCGACGTACGGCGCGAGCGCGACGTCGAGCGCGGTGCACAGCTCGTCGAGTGCGGCGCGGAAGACCGGCCAGGTGGCGTGCAGTTCGCGGCCCATGCCCGCGCGCTGGCTGCCCTGGCCGGCGAAGAGGTGCGCGACGCGGCCGTCGCGGACGGTGCCGCGCAGGACGCCGGAGGCGGGGGTGTCGTCGGCGAGCGCCGCAAGTCCCGCGAGCAGGGCGTCGAGCGTGCCCCCTGCGGCCGGAGCCGTCGCCTCCGCGGGGGTGAGGGCGGGGAGGACGGCGGCCCGGTACTCGAAGGAAGCGCGGGTGGTGACGAGGGCGCGGGCGACGTCGACGGGAGGGGCGACGTCGCCTCGCGCGGTCAGGTGGTCGTGCAGCCGGCGCGCCTGGGCCCGCAGGGCGGCGGCGCTGCGGGCGGACAGGAGGAAGGGCAGCACGCCGGCGCCGGTGACGGGCGCCGCGGACTCCGTGGCGGCGTTCTCCTCGTGCTCGGCTCCTGCGGGACCGGCCGCGGCGTCCTCGCCCGGGGCCGGCGGTTCCGCCACCACCACGTGGGCGTTCGCCCCGCCCATCCCGAACGAGCTGACCCCCGCGATCAGCCGCCGGTCGGCGTGCGGCCACGGCCCGTGCTCCTCCTGCACCCGCAGCCCGAGGCCGGCGAGCGGGATCGCGGGGTTGGCGGAGCGGAAGTGGAGGCTGCGGGGCAGCTCCCGGTGGTGCAGGCTCAGCAGCGTCTTGATCAGGCCGGTGATGCCGGCCGCGCCTTCCAGGTGGCCGACGTTGGTCTTGGCGGAGCCGACGCGCAGCCGGTCCCCGTCGCCGCGTCCCGCGCCCAGGGTCTCGCCGAGGGCCGTCGCCTCGACGGGGTCGCCGAGCCGGGTGCCGGTGCCGTGCAGCTCGACGTACTGGACGTCGCCGGGGGCGATGCCGGCGCGCTCGCAGGCCAGCCGCAGCAGGTCGGTCTGGCCCCGGCCGCCCGGGGTGGTGAGGGTGTCCGTGGTGCCGTCGTTGTTGACGGCGCTGCCGAGGATGACGCCGAGCACGCGGTCGCCGTCGTCGAGGGCGTCGGCGAGCCGCTTGAGCAGCACGAGCCCGCCGCCCTCGCCGCGTACGTAGCCGTTGGCGCGGGCGTCGAAGGTGTGGCAGCGGCCGTCGGGCGACAGGGCGCCGAAGCTCTCGGTGATCTCGTAGCCGTCGGCGGTGAGGTTGAGGTTCACGCCGCCGGCCAGGGCGAGGTCCGCTTCGCCGCGCAGCAGGCTTTCGCAGGCGAGGTGGACGGCGGTGAGGGAGGAGGACTGCCCGGTGTCGACGGACATGCTGGGGCCGGTGAGGCCGAGGAGGTACGAGACGCGGTTGGCGATGATGCCGCGGTGCAGGCCGGTGGCGGTGTGCTGGCCGACGGCGGCCGGGCCGAGCTGCTGGGTGAGCCGGGCGTAGTCGTCGGCCATGGCACCGACGAACACCCCGGTGCGGGTGCCGGCGAGCGTCGCGGGCACGATGCCGGTCCGTTCCAGCGTCTCCCACGCCAGCTCCAGCACGAGGCGCTGCTGCGGGTCCATGGCGGCGGCCTCGCGCGGGCCGATGCCGAAGAAGGCGGGGTCGAAGAGGTCGACGTGGTCGAGGAATGCGCCGCGGCGCTCCTCCTGCCGCGCCTCCCCCGGTGCGTGCAGGTCGGGACGGTCTTCGGGGAGTCCGGTGACGGCGTCGCGGCCGTCGCGCAGCAGCTCCCAGAACGCCTCGGGCGTGTCAGCCTGCGGGAGACGGCAGGCCGTCCCGACCACGGCGATGGATGCCGGGCCTTCCGGTCGCGCGGGGGCCTGGGCCGCCGGTTCCGACACTGTCCACACTCCGATCCGTCGGGGGCCCGGCGGGCGCGCGGAGGCGATACCGGGCGCGGTACTGGCTCATGCTGGGCGGCCGGGCTAAAGAGGGCCTAACCGTGGGCTGAGTGCTTACGGGCAGGTCACGCGGACTCCGCCGGGGCCTCGCGGCGCTCCCGGCGCCGGGCCCGCAGCCGGACGACGACGAACCGCGCGACGAGCACGAGGAGGACGGCGCCGACGACGGCGGTGAACCCGTTGGCGTACTGCTCCACGGTGTCGTGGCTGCTGCCGACCGCGTAGCCGACGGTGAGGAGCACGAGGTTCCACACCAGCGAGCCGATCGCCGTGTACGCCACGAAGAGCGGCATCGCCATGCGCTCGATCCCTGCGGGGAGCGAGACGTAGCTGCGCACGATGGGGATCAGCCGGCCGACCAGCACGGCCTTGGCGCCGTAGCGGCCGAACCACCCCTCGGCACGGTCGAGATCGGACTCCTGGACCAGCGGGAAGCGGATGAAGATGGCGCGGGTACGGCGTCTGCCGAGGAGCGCGCCGACGTAGTAGTGGAGGACGGATCCGATGACGGACCCGAGGGTGCTCCAGCAGACGAGCGCGAAGAAGTTGAGGTCGCCGAGGCGCGCCGTGTACCCGCCGAGGAGCAGCACCAGTTCGCTGGGCACGGTGGGAAAGAGGCTTTCCAGGCCGGTGGCGATCGCGACCCCGGGCGAGCCGAGGCTCTCCATGAGGTCGGTGGCCCAGTTGCCTGAGCTGTCCGCGGGGGCGGCGGCCCACACCTGAGGTTCGAGGATCATCGCACTTCCCGGGCTCTGCTGGTCGGGGTCGGGCAGGAGTGACCGGCGGGGGTGTGCCCGCCGGTCTCAGCCCGTCGTTCGGCTGCGGACCGCGACGTCAGTCGCAGAGCGCGATGGAGTTGAGCGACTCGGTCTCGCTGACGAGGGTCCACGTCAGCTCGCCGACCTTGCCGGCGTAGCGGCCGCCGGTGCCGTAGGCCGGGAGCTTCTGCTCCTTGCCCGCGGCCAGCTGGGTGAGGTTGACCAGGCCCGCGACGTGGATGGTGCCGTCGTCGAGGGTGTACTCGGAGGCCGAGAACGAGTACAGCTCGCCCGTCTCGGCGTCCTTCTTGATGATGATGCCCTTGATGTCGTTGGTGCCGATGCGGTTGCGCTGGTCGTCCAGCACCGCGTCCTCGGTGATCACGACGTCGCCGACGCTCGGACCGACCGGAGCCGCGTCCTTGGTCTCCGTGGTGACCAACTGCTCGATGAACGAGATGGTCATGCACTCGGCCTTGTGAGTGTCCGCGGCGTGGGCCTGGCTCGCGCCGATCGGCACGGTGAGCACGATGGCGGCGGCCCCGGCGGCGGTCAGCCGGGAGGGGATCTCTGTCGGGCGCACTGCTGTCCCTTCTGGTGGTGATACTGCTGGGCGAAAGCGCCGGGCCCGCTCAGCAGAGCAGGCACCGGCGCCGACGCGGTCATGCTGGTCCGTTGGCCTAAAGCCGCCCTTGCCCGGTTCTCACCTTCGGAGTACGGGCCGCGGGGCCGCCCGGAGAGCGCGGGGCGCGAGGCCGCGCGCGCTCTCCGGGCGCGTACCGGATCCGGTCAGGCGGTGGGGGCGCCGAACCAGGCCCGGAGAGCGATGCGCAGTTCGTCCTGGCCCCAGCCGTCGCCGTCGTGCCAGGCGACGCAGCCGTCGGGGCGCAGCAGCAGGGTGCGGGGCAATTCCGGTACGGGCTGGGCGCGGACGACCTCGACCCGGTCGGCCCAGCCGCTCTCCTCCTGCGCCGAGGCGTCACCGGACAGGTCCAGCAGCACGCCGCGGCCGGACTGCAGGGTCTCGGCGACGCCCATGTCGCCGGCGGCGGTCTTGATGCGCACCTGCGGCAGCCGCCGGCCGAGGAGCCGGTCCTCCTCGTCGCTCTTCGGCACGCCGTCGTAGGCGATGGGGACGGCCGGGCCGAGATTGGTGACGAGCTCGGCGAGGAACACGTTCACGTCGTCGAACTTCAGGAACTCGGCCATCATCTCCCGCATGTAGCGGGCGAGCGGGCGCGGGTAGAGGAGGGCGAGCTGCGCCTGGATGTTCATGCAGGCCAGCCGGCCCGCGAGGTGCCGCTCGTCGTGGTACGAGTCGAGCAGGCCCTCCGGCGCCCAGCCGTGCACCTCGGCGGCGATCTTCCAGCCCAGGTTGACCGCGTCGCCGATGGCGGTGCCGATGCCCTGCCCGTTGTACGGGTAGTGGACGTGCGCGGCGTCGCCGGCGAGGAACACCCGGCCCTTGCGGTACTGCTCGGCGTTGCGGGTGACGATCGAGTAGTGCCGCAGCCAGTGCGCCTCGGTGGCCTTCAGCTCCTTGCCGGTGAGCCGCTCGACGGCGTCGCCGAGCTGCTCCAGCGTCGCCGGGCCGTCCTCGAACTCCGGCGGCTCGGTGGAGAACTCGGCGCTGAAGACGCGCATGACGTCGGGGCTCAGCGGGGCGCCGAGGAACTGGTCGCCGTTCTCGGTGTAGGACAGGCCGTACTGCTCGCGGGCCACGTCCTCGCGGTTGATCGCGACGTCGCCGACGATGCCGCGTACGATCACCCAGTCGTCGCCGACGTAGTCGATCCCCGCGCCCTCGCGGACGACGCTGTCCCGCCCGTCGCAGCCGACGAGGTACCGGCAGCGCAGCGTCTCCTCGCCGGCATCGGAGGCGAGCGTGACGGTGATACCGGACCCGTCGGCGGCCTCCTCGAAGCCGGTCAGGCGGGTGGCCCAGCGCAGGTCGACGCCGAGTTCGACCGCGCGGTCGATCAGCACCTTCTCCAGCCGGGACTGCAGCACCATGTGGGTGGGCTCGCGCGGCCCCTGGACCTTCTCGAAGGCGAGGCGCAGGTCCGCGAACCGCACCTCGGGGAAGGTCACCGTGCCTTCCCGCAGCCCGGCGGCCAGGCCGCGCTGGTCCAGCATCTCCAGCGTGCCCGCGTTGATCGCCATGGCCGGAGCCTCGGCACGCTGCGCGGGGTGGACGTCCACAAGGACGGCGGGCACCTCGCGCATCGCCAGCTCGCAGGCGAGCATCAGACCGGCGGGCCCGGCGCCCACGACGACGACCGGCTCACTCATAAAGGCTCCTTCGGAAGGTACGAACGTACGTCGGTACGGGGCGCGTTGCCCGGGTCGGCGCTCGGCGCGTCACCGGGCCGCGGCCCCGGCCGCTGGTGCGGGGGAGGTCTCCCCCTCGAACGTGGTCATCAGATAGCCCGCCAGCGCCTGCGGCGTGGGGTTGTCGAAGATGGCCATCGGCGGGATCTGGAGGCCCGACACGGCCGCGACCCGGTTGCACAGTTCGAGGGCCGTGAAGGAGGAGAACCCCAGCTCGGTGAACTGGGCGTCGGCGGGGATCTCCGCGGTGTCCGCGTGCCCGAGGACCTGGGCCGCGGCGTCCCGCAGGAGCTCGAGCAGCAGCTCGGCGCGCTGGGCGGCGGGGGCGGTGTCCAGCCGGTGGCGCAGTCGCGCGGCGGCCTCGCCGAGAGGTCCGGCGCCGTCGGCGTCCGGCTCCCGGGCGCCGCTCTCCGCGGCGCCGGCGCCGCCGGCCCCGGGGATCACGCGCAACAGGGAGCCGACGGCGCCCTGTTCCGACTGCCCGACGTAGCGGTCCCAGTCGACGTCCACGAGGACGGGCGCGGCGGACCGGCCGGCGAGGGCACGTACCGCCAGCCGGGCCGCGGGCGTGGGCGCCATGGGGCGGATGCCCTGGTAGCGCAGGTGCTTTCCGGCCGCGGTCTCCGCCGCCTCCGGGGCCTGCCAGGGGCCGCAGGCCAGCGAGCTGACGGGCAGGCCGCGTGCGCGGTACGTCTGGGCCAGCGCGTCCAGGTGGGCGTGCACGGCGCCCTGGGCGCCGAACCCGGCCGCGCCGAGGACGCCGACCGCGGAGGAGCAGAGCACGAACGCTTGCAGCCCGCGGTCCAGGGTCAGTTCGCAGAGGTGCGCAAGGGACGCCGCGGCCGGGTCGAGCAGCCGGCGGATGTCGTCGCCGTCCACGGCGCCGACGACGGCGTCGTCGAGCTCGGCGGCCGTGTGCACCACCGCGGTCAGCGGGTGCTCGGGTGCGACGGAGCGGAGGAGCGCGGCGACGGCGTCGCGGTCGGTGAGGTCGACGGGGGCGACCGTCGCGTCCGCGCCCGCCGCGCGCAACTGCGCGACCAGCGCGGCGGCATCGCCGTCCGCCCCGTCCGTCCCGGGCTCGGTGGCCAGGAGCAGATGGCGCACCCCTTCGCGTACGAGCTCGACGGCGACCTCGCCGGCGAGCGCGCCGGACGCTCCGGTCACCAGTACCGTGCCGTCCGTGGCGGGCAGCCACGGCCCGGTGGCGGCGGCGAGGTCCGCGGGCCGCAGCCGGCGGGCGAAGAGCGCCCCGGGCCGGACGGCGACCTGGTCCTCGCGGGCGCCCGAGCGATCCGCCCGGCCTGCCAGCGCCGCCCGGAGCCGGTCGCGCACGTCCCGGTCGCCGGCGCCGCCCGCGGGCAGGTCGGCCAAGCCGCCCCACCGCTCGGGGTGTTCGACGGCGAACGCCTGCGCCAGCCCCCAGACCGCCGCTTGCGCGGGGTCGGCGGGCGGGTCCTGGCGACCCGCCGCGGCGCCGCCCGCGGTCACGAACCACACGGGGGTCCGCGCGGCGGCGTCATCGAGCGCGTGCAGCAGTGCGGCGGACAGCTCCAGCCCGTCGGGGCCCGGCCGCGCCGGGTCGGCGAACGCCAGCAGCGACAGCACACCGGCGAGCCGGGGCCCGCAGGCCCCCAGGGCGGCGCGCAGCCGGCCGGCGAACGTCGTACGGGCCATCTCCCGTGCGACGGTGACGACTTCGGCCTCGGCCCCGCCCTCGTCCAGGGCCGTCAGCACGGTCCGTACGGCCGGCTGCTCCTCGGCGCCCTCGGGGACCAGGACGACCCAGGCGCCGTCCAGCGGAGGCGGCGTGCCGCCGTCCAGGGCCTCCCAGTCGAGGCGGTGGCCCCAGCCGCGCTGCCTCCGCCAGGTGACGAGCGCGGGCAGGACGGTCTTCCACGCCGTGACGTCGGCGTCCCGCACGCCCATCGCGGACAGCACACCGTCCAGGTCCTCACGCTCCAGCGCGTCCCACAGCGCGGCGTCGCCGGGGCGGGCGTCGGTCGCCTTGGCGGGGTCGGCGCGCAGCCAGTAGGGGCGGTGCTGGAAGGGATAGGTGGGGAGGACGGGGAGCTTGGCCGCGGTCTCGGGGAGAGCGGGGGCGAGGTCGAGGGGGTGGTGGTGCGTGTGGAGGCTGGCCAGGGTGGCGAGGTGGGTGAGGGTTTCCGATCGCAGGTGGGGGGTGCGCTTCGTACCGGACGGCAGGTGGGGGGCGAGCGTGGGGTGCGGGGCCAGTTCGGTGAAGAGGGTGATGCCGTCGTTGTCCGTGAGGTGGGTGATGCCTTGGTGGAAGTGGACGGGTTGGCGGATGTGCTGGGCCCAGTAGTGGGGGTTGTGGTGTTGGTCGGTGGTGGCGGGTTGGCCGGTGACGTTGGAGATGACGGGGATGTCGGCGTTGCCGAGGGTGTGGTGGGTGAAGAGGTCTGTCAGGTGGTCGGTGAAGGTGTCGAGGATCGGTTCGGTGTGGGCGGTGTGGAAGGCGTGCGCGACCTTCAGCGCCTTGGTGCGGATACCGGCCTCGGTCAGCTCCGCGGCGAGTTCCTGGAGCGGCTGGTGCGGGCCGGCGACGGCGAGGGAGGTGACGGAGTTGTACGCCGCGATCGCCACCTCGTCGTGGCGCTTGAGGTACGGGGTGAGGGTGTCGGCGTCGGTGTTGACGGCGAGCATGCCGGTGCCCTCGGGGAGGGTGTGGAGGAGTTTGGCGCGGGTGGCGACCATGTCGGCGGCGACGGCGAGGGGCAGGGTGCCGGTGAGGTGGGCGGCGGAGAGTTCGCCGATGGAGTGGCCGATCAGCGCGGTGGGCTGGACGCCGGTGGTCTGGAGCAGGCGGTAGCCGGCGACGTGGTGGGCGAAGAGCGCGGGCTGGGTGTAAAGCGTGGTGCCCAGCAGCTCCGCCGGCTCGCTGTCCTTCTCGGCGAACATCACCTCGCGCAGCGGCGTCCCGGTCCCCAGGTGCTCGTCGAGCGCCGCGCAGACCTCGTCCAGGGCCTCGGCGTAGACCGGGAAGGTCTCGTACAGCTCGCGGCCCATGCCGGGGCGCTGGCTGCCCTGCCCGGAGAACATCACGGCCAGCCGCCCGCCGGTCTCGACCGAGCCGGTGACCAGGGCCGGATGCGTGGCGCCGGTAGCCAACGCGGAGAGCGCTTTGCGGAGTTCGTCGCGGTCGGCGGTGACGATGCCCGCGCGGTGCTCCAGCTTCGCCCGCCCCGACCACAGCCCCGCCGCCAACGCGCCGACCTCGACCGACGGGTGCTTCTCGACGTACGCCGCCAGCCGCTCGGCCGACTGAGCGAGCGCGGCCGCCGTACGGGCCGAGACGACCACGGGCACCGGGATCGACTTGTCGACCTGCCGAGGTGACCCCCCGGCCTCCGCCGGCTGTGCGGGCTCCGGCGCGGCTTCGAGGATGACGTGGGCGTTGGTGCCGCTGATCCCGAACGACGAGACCGCCGAGCGCCGCGGCTCACCCGTCTCGGGCCACGGCTGGGTCTCGGTGAGCAGGGAGACGTGGCCCGCGGTCCAGTCGACGTGACTGCTCGGCTCGTCCACATGCAGCGTGGGCGGCAGCACACCGTGGCGCATCGCCTCGACCATCTTGATCACACCCGCGACACCCGCGGCGGCCTGGGTATGCCCGATGTTCGACTTCACCGCACCCAGCCACAACGGACGCTCAGCACTGTGCGCCCGACCATACGTCGCCAGCAGCGCCTGCGCCTCGATCGGATCACCCAGCGTCGTACCCGTACCGTGCGCCTCCACCACATCGATCTGACCCGCACTCAGCCGCGCGCTGGCCAGGGCCTGCTCGATGACCCGCTGCTGCGACGGCCCGTTCGGCGCCGTCAGCCCGTTCGACGCACCATCCTGATTGACCGCAGAACCCCGCAGCACCGCAAGAATCTCGTGCCCGTTACGCTCCGCATCCGACAACCGCTCCAGCAGCACGAAACCGACACCCTCGCCCCAGCCCGTACCATCCGCAGCCTCCGCAAACGGCTTACACCGCCCATCCGGCGCCAACCCCCGCTGCCGCGAAAACTCCACAAACACACCCGGCGTCGCCATCACCGTCACACCACCGGCAAGCGCCAACTCACACTCACCGTTCCGCAACGCCTGCGCAGCCAAATGCATACTCACCAGCGACGACGAACACGCCGTATCCACCGTCACCGCCGGACCCTCAAGACCGAACGTGTACGCCACCCGACCCGACGCCACACTCGCCGCACCACCATTGCCCAGGAAACCGTCGAACCCCGGGGGCAGCCGGTCCATGAGCCGGGCGACGTAGTCGCTGTACATGACGCCGGCGAAGACGCCGGTCCTGCTGCCCCGCAGGCTGTGCGGGTCGAGGTCTGCGCGCTCGAAGGCCTCCCACGCGGTCTCCAGCAGCAGCCGCTGCTGCGGGTCCGTCGCGGTCGCCTCCCGCGGGCTGATCTCGAAGAACGCAGCGTCGAACGCGGCGGCGTCGTGGAGGAAGCCGCCCTCGCGGGCGTAGCTCGTACCGGATCTGTCGGGGTCGGCGTCGAAGAGCCCGTCCAGCTCCCAGCCGCGGTTCAGGGGGAATCCGGAGATCGCGTCCGTCCCGTCGGCGACCAGCCGCCACAGGTCTTCGGGTGAACGCACGCCGCCCGGGTACCGGCAGGCCATCGAGACGATCGCCACCGGCTCCCGGTCCCCGGTCTCCAGGACGGACAGCCGCTGCTGGGCCTCATGCAACTCGGCGGTGACCCACTTCAGGTACTCGACGAGCTTCTCTTCCTTGGACATCCGCTCTCGATCCCGTTGTGACGAAAGGCGATGGCGCACTTTCGGGGAGTCTCGGCACGGCGGCTAAAGGGGTCCCTAAGAATCTCCGAAGCCCGGCCGCCCCCTCCGGGACGGCGCCTCAACCGAACCGCGCGGCGTCCGCGGCCTCGGCGGCGTCGTGGACGGCCATGTCCGTGCGGCCGCTGATGACCCGCATGTGGCGGATGAGACCGTTGGCGCCGATGCGCATGACCGCGATCAGCGAGATGCGGACGAACTTGCCCCGCGGCACGCCCTCCGGGCGCAGCTCGGCGGTGATGGGCAGGGCGACGTGCTCGCGGTCCAGTCCCGCGACCGGCGCGCCGGGGAGCTCGTGCACGCCGTACGACACCAGTCGGGCGATGTGGGCGCGGTACGCGGCGCGTTCGATGAAGGTCTTGTCGCCGACCGGGTCCTCGACGTGGAGCGGGTCGGCGAAGAGGCCGAGGACGCCGTCGACGTCGCCCTCGTTGATCCGCCGGCAGTACTCCAGGGCGACTTGCTTGCGCGCGTCCTCGTCCAGCATCGGTGGTGCTCCTTCACGACGGCGGCGCGGGCCTGCCCGTGCCGGGGAGAGCATGTTCGACGCCGCCGCCAAAGCCCCGCCAAAGCGCTTGGCCCCGGCCTAGTTCGGACCAAGGCGGTCTTTAGACGGCGCTCCTAGTTTCGCCTTTCGTCAGATGTGGATTCCGCGGCCGTCTCGGTCGGCGACCGATCGCAGAAAGGGATTGCCGTTGTGAAGCTGTCACTGTGGGAAGACTTGCGGATGCTGGGAAACCTCGCCCTGGTCCGTATGATCTCCGACCCCGAGAAGAAGACCGCACGGCTGTACGAGATGTACCCGCCGGACCGGCTGGTCGTCGAGGACACCAACTACTACAACCTCGGCTACTGGCCGGGGTGCACGAAGCTGGACGAGGCGGCGCAGGCCCTCGCCGACGAGGTGGCCGACACGGCCGAGTTCAAGCCCGACGACACGATCCTCGACGTCGGCTTCGGCTACGGCGACCAGGACTTCCACTGGATCGACAAGTACGGCCCCAGCAAGATCATCGGCATCAACATCACCAAGACGCACATCCGGATCGCCACCGACCGCGCCAAGGAGCGCGGGCTGACGGACCGGATCGACTTCCGCGAGGGCTCCGCGACCGCGATCCCGCTGCCTGACAACAGCGTCGACAAGGTGGTGGCCCTGGAGTCGGCGTTCCACTTCGCCACCCGCGCGGACTTCTTCGCCGAGGCGCACCGCGTGCTGCGCCCGGGCGGCGTGCTGGTGACCGCCGACATCATCCCGATGGAGGGCGGCAAGCCGAAGGCCGACATCCGCTCGCACGCCATCAAGTGGATCCGCGTCATGATCGACGACACCAACTGGTACCCGCGGAAGCGGTACGGCGAGATCCTGGAGTCCGCGGGCTTCGAGAGCGTCGAGGTCAGGTCGATCCGCGACGAGGTCTACGAGCCGTGGCGCGAGTACCACGTGCGCCGTCTCCAGGACCCGACGTTCAAGCGCCGGTCCAGCAAGCTCTTCTACAAGATGGTGGCCGTCGCCCACCGCGACCAGGACCTGCTGAAGGACGAGCTGAAGTCCCTGGACTACGTGGTGTCCGCGGCCCGCAAGCCGCAGAAGCCGTAGCCGGCGACCGGCCAAGGGCGCGGCGGCCGAGCGGCCACGCCATCGGTCCGCAGCCGCCCGTCACGCCCTCCCGCGGCCCCGCGCCCCGGGAGGGCGCAGCCCGGTCGGCACCCGCGGGCGTTCGTCGTCCCCCGTCCCTGTAGCTCCGCCGGTACGTACCCGCCGCGCGGTCCCTGCCCGCAGGCGCCGCCGGCGCCGTCTCCACGAAGGCGTTCGATGGCCAGCAGCAACGAGGAAAAGCTCCGCGACTACCTGAAGGCGGTCACCGCCGATCTGCGCCAGACCCGGCAGCGGCTCCAGTCGCTGGAGGAGCGCGACCACGAGCCGATCGCGGTCGTCGGGATGGCGTGCCGCTACCCCGGCGGTGCGGTGTCGCCGGACGCGCTGTGGGAGCTGGTGTCGGCGGGCGGGGATGCCATCGGCGAGTTCCCCGCCGACCGGGGCTGGGACCTGGAGGCGGTCTTCGACGCGGACCCGGACAAGGCGGGCACGAGCTACGCGCGCCGCGGCGGCTTCCTCTACGACCTGCCGGAGTTCGACGCCGCTCTGTTCGGGGTGTCGCCGCGGGAGGCCGCGGCGATGGACCCGCAGCAGCGGCTGCTGCTGGAGCTGGCCTGGGAGGCGCTGGAGCGGGCGGGGGTCGCGGCCGACGGGCTGCGCGGCTCCGCCACGGGCGTGTTCGCGGGCACCTCGGCGGCGGACTACGGGCCGCGGCTGCACGAGGCGACCGCCGGCGCGGAGGGCTACATGCTGACGGGGACGACGCCGAGCGTCGCCTCCGGGCGGATCGCGTACACGCTCGGTCTCGAGGGCCCGGCGCTGACGGTCGACACGGCCTGCTCGTCCTCGCTGGTGGCGGTGCACCTGGCCACGCGCGCGCTGCGCGCGCGGGAGTGCACGATGGCGCTGGCGGGCGGCGCGACGGTGATGTCGACGCCGGGGATGTTCGTGGAGTTCTCGCGGCAGCGCGGGCTGGCGTCCGACGGGCGGTGCAAGTCGTTCTCGGACGACGCCGACGGCACCGGCTGGAGCGAGGGCGCGGGCATGCTCGTGCTGGAGCGGCTCTCCGACGCACGGGCGGCCGGGCACCCGGTGCTCGCGGTGATCCGCGGCAGCGCGGTCAACCAGGACGGCGCCTCCAACGGCCTCACCGCGCCCAGCGGCCCGGCGCAGCAGCGGGTCATCGCCCAGGCCCTCGCCGACGCCCGGCTCACCGCGCGGCAGGTCGACGCGGTGGAGGCGCACGGCACGGGCACGTCGCTGGGCGACCCCATCGAGGCCCAGGCGCTGCTGGCGACGTACGGCCGGGAGCACAGCGCGGAACAGCCGCTGTGGCTCGGCTCGGTGAAGTCCAACATCGGGCACACCCAGACCGCCGCGGGCGTGGCCGGGATCATCAAGATGGTGCAGGCCATGCGGCACGGCCGGCTGCCGCGCACGCTGCACTCCGAGACCCCGTCCCGGCACGTCGAGTGGGCCGGGGGCGGCGTCGCGCTGCTGGCCCAGGAGGTCGACTGGCCCGAGTCGGACCGGCCGCGGCGGGCGGCGGTCTCCGCGTTCGGCATCAGCGGCACCAACGCGCACGTCATCCTGGAAGAAGGCCCGCCTCCCGCGGAGCCCGCGGAGCCCGCGGAGCGCACCGGCGAGGGCGGGCCGCGTACGGCGCTGTGGACGCTGTCGGCCCGTACGGGCGAGGCGCTGCGGGCGCGGGCCGCGGAGCTTGCCGAGGCGGTACGCACCGAACAGCCGCCCGCCGCCGGGGACGTGGGCTGGTCGCTGGCGACCACGCGGGCCGCGTTCGACGAGCGGGCCGTGGTGCTGGGCGGCGATACCGCGGAGCTGGCCGAGGGCCTGGCGGCGCTGGCCGCGGACCGCGGCTCCCCGCGCGTGGTGCGCGGCAGCGCGGTGTCCGGCGCGGCGCGCCCGGTGTTCGTCTTCTCCGGGCAGGGCGCGCAGTGGCCGGGCATGGCCGTGGGGCTCTGGGACTCCGAGCCGGTGTTCGCCGCGTCGATGGAGCGCTGCGCCGCCGCCCTCGCCCCGTACACGGGCTACGCGCTGCGCGAGAAGCTGACCGCACCCGCGGATGACGCCGCGTGGGAGCGGGACGACGTCGTGCAGCCGCTGATGTGGGCGGTGATGGTCTCGCTCGCCGAGCTGTGGCGCCACCACGGGGTGACGCCGGCGGCGGTCGTGGGCCACTCGCAGGGCGAGTTCGCGGCGGCCGTGGCCGCGGGGGCGCTGTCGCTGGAGGACGGCGCCCGTCTGGTGGCCGTACGCAGCCGGGTCGTGCACGCGCTCTCCGGGCACGGCTCGATGGCCTCGGTGTCGCTGCCCGTGGCGGAGGTGGAGAAGCGGCTCGCGGAGACCGGCGGCGACGTCGGTGTCGCGGCCGTCAACGGCCCGTCGGCGACGGTCGTCGCGGGCGTCGACGCAGACGTGCGGGCGTTCATGCGCGACTGCGAGGAGCGGGGCGTGCGGACGCGGACCGTGCCCATCGCCTACGCCTCGCACTCGCCGCTCGTCGAGCCGGTGCGCGAGGAGATGCTGCGCGAGCTGGCGGCCATCACCCCGCGGGCCGGGGAGGTGCCGTTCTACTCCACCGTCACCGGCGAGCCGATGCCGACCGAGTCGCTGGACGCCGCGTACTGGTACCGCAACCTGCGCTCCCCCGTGCTCTTCGCGCAGACCGTGGAGCGGCTGACGGACGCGGGGCACACCGTGTTCCTGGAGATGGGCCCGCACCCGGTGCTCGTGCCCGCGATCGAGCAGGTCCTCGACGCGACGGAGACCGAGGGCCGGGCGCTGGGCACGCTGCGCCGCGACGAGGACGGCGAGCCGCGCTTCAAGCAGGCGCTGGCGGAGGCGTACGCGGCCGGTGTGGTGCCGGACTGGCAGGTGCTCTTCCCCGATGCCCGTACGGTGCCGCTGCCCACGTACCCGTTCCAGCGCCGCCGCTACTGGCTCGCCGACCGCGACGACCGCGCTCCGCGGGCGGCGGAGGCCCGCGCGGGAGGGTCCGACGAGGCGTTCTGGGCGCTGGTCGAGCAGGCCGACACCGAGGCGCTGCGCCGGGAGTTGCCAGAGGTCGGCGAGGACGCGCTGCGCGCGGTGGTGCCGGCGCTGCACCGCTGGCGCTCCCGGACCCGTACGGACGCCGCGCTCGCCGGCCAGCGCTACGAGATCGGATGGCGCCCGGCCGCGGAGCGGCGGACGCCGGGGCCGGACGGGCACTGGCTGCTGGTGACCCGGACGGGGGCCGCCGGGCGGCTCGCCGACTGGGCCGACGCGGCGGGTGCCGCGCTCTCCGCCCGCGGCGCCAGGGTGACCGTGGTCGAGCTGGACGAGCGGGCCGACGACGAACGTGCCGACATCGCCCGGCGGTTGTCGGCCGCGCTGGCCGGCGAGGCGGTCGACGGCGTGCTGTCGCTGCTGCCCCTGGACGAGCGCCCGCACCCCGGGCACGCGGCACTTCCGTCGGGCGTCGGCGGGCTGCTGGGGCTCGTGCAGGCGCTGGCGGGGCTGGGCCTCGCCGCGCCCGTCTGGTCGCTGACGTGCGCCGCGGTGAAAGCCCTGGACGACGACGTGCTCGCGCACCCGGAGCAGGCGGAGACATGGGGTCTCGGCCGGGTGGTGGCGCTGGAGCAGCCGCAGTTGTGGGGCGGCCTGGTCGACCTCCCGGAGCGGCCGGGTGACGAGGACTGGCTGCGCCTGTGCGCGGTGCTCGCGGGCGGGGCGGGCGACGAGGACCAGGTGGCGATCCGGCCCGGCGGCCCGCGCGTACGGCGGCTGCTGCCCGCGCCGGCGCCCGCGGACAGCCCGGCCTGGCAGCCGGGCGGCACGGTCGTCGTCACCGGCGGCTCGGGCTCGCTGGCACCGCACCTGGCGCGCTGGCTGGCCGACGGCGGCGCGGAGCACATCGTGCTGGCCAGCCGCCGCGGCCCCGACGCGCCCGGCCACGAGGCGCTGGCCGCCGAACTCGCCGGGCGGGGCGTGGGGGTCACGGCGATGTCCTGCGACCTGACCGACCGCGACTCCGTACGCGCCCTGCTGCGGCGGGCCGCGGAACTGGGCGGGCCGGTGCGCGCCGTCGTGCACGCCGCGACCTCCACCCGGCTGGAACCGCTTGCCGACGCCACCGCCGCCGGGGTGGCGGAGGTGCTGGCCGCCAAGGCGCTCGGCGCGGTGCACCTGGCCGAGTCGATGGATCCGGACGGCCCCGCGGAGCTGGTGTTCTTCTCCTCCATCGCCGCCGTCTGGGGCAGCGGCGAGCACGGCGCGTACGCGGCGGCGAACGCCTTCCTCGACGCGTACGCGCAGCAACTGCGCGGCCGGGGCCGGAAGGTGACGTCGGTCGCCTTCGGCGCGTGGCGCAGCGAGGTGCTGCCGGAGGGTCTGGACGAGGCGCAGTTGGAGCGGCAGGGCCTGCCGCTGCTCGACCCGGAGCTGGCGCTCGCCGGCCTCGGCCGGGAGGTGGCGGGCGCGGGCGGCGGGAGGCCGGTGACGCTGGTCGACGTGGACTGGGAGACGTTCGCCCCGGTCTTCGCCTCGGCCCGGCCGCGGCCGCTGCTGGACGAGATCCCCGCGGTACGGGGCGCGCTGCGGCGCTCCGCGGAGGCGGGCGGGACCGGCGCGGCGGACGGCGGCGACGCCGGGGAGCGGCTGCGGAAGCTGGCCGGGCTGCCGGAGGCGGCGCGCGGGCGCGAGGTGCTGGACGTGGTGACCGCCGAGGTGGCCGCGGTGCTGGGCCACGGCCCGGCCGACCGGCCCGCGCCGATGCGGACGTTCAAGGAGCTGGGCTTCGACTCGCTGACCGCGGTGGCGCTGCGCAACCGGCTCCGTGCGGCCACGGGCCTGTCGCTGCCGGTGACGCTGGTCTTCGACCACCCCAGCCCGCAGACGCTCGCCCGGTTCCTCACCGGGCAGTTGGGCGCGGCCGGCGAGCAGGCGGCGCCCGGCTCCGTACACGAGGAGCTGGACCGGCTGGCCGCGGCCCTGGACGCGGCGCCCGTCGAGGGTGCGGAACGCGCGGCCGTACGCGACCGGTTGCAGGCGCTCGCCGCCGCGCTGGCCGGAGGCGGCACGGCGGCGGCCGGGCCGGGCGACGACGACGTGGACCTCGACGACGCCAGCACCGACGACCTACTGAAGATCATCGACGACGAGTTCGGCCCGGCGGAGCCGGGACCGACGGCATCGACCACCGGCTGACCAGCGCCGGAGCGGCACACGGAGAGGAGCAGTTCCGGCCATGGCCGAGGAAGACAAGCTGCGCGACTACCTCAAGCGGCTCACCGTGGACCTGCGCCGCACCACGCGCAGGCTGCGCGAGGTGGAGGAGCAGCGACGGGAGCCGGTGGCGGTCGTCGGCATGGCCTGCCGCCTCCCCGGCGGCGTACAGAGCCCCGAGGGGCTGTGGGAGCTGCTGCGGGACGGCCGGGACGCCATCTCCGCCATGCCCGCGAACCGGGACTGGCACCTGGACGACCACTTCGACCCGGACCTCGGCGGGCCCGGCACCTCGTACGTGCGCGAGGGCGGCTTCCTGGACGACATCGCCGGCTTCGACGCGGCGTTCTTCGGCATCTCGCCGCGCGAGGCGCTGGCCATGGACCCGCAGCAGCGGCTGCTGCTGGAGCTGGCGTGGGAGAGCGTGGAGCGGGCCGGGATCGACGCGCACGCGCTGCGCGGCTCCCGTACGGGCGTGTTCGTGGGCAGTAACCCGACCGAGTACGGCGGGCTGCTCGGCGACGCCGCGGCGCAGGTGGGCGGGCACCTGCTCACCGGCACGGTGCTCAGCGTGCTCTCCGGCCGGCTCGCGTACACCCTCGGTCTCGAAGGCCCGGCCGTGAGCGTGGACACCGCGTGCTCCACGTCGCTGACCGCGGTGCACCTCGCGGTGCAGGCGCTGCGCCGCGGTGAGTGCACGATGGCGCTGGCCGGCGGGGCGACGGTGTTCTCCACGGTCGGTCCCTTCACCGAGATGAGCCGGCAGCGGGTGCTGGCCGCCGACGGGCGCTGCAAGGCGTTCGGCGCCGGCGCCGACGGCATGGGCATGTCCGAGGGTGGCGGCGTGGTGCTGCTGGAGCCGCTGAGCGCGGCCCGCCGCAACGGCCACCGCGTGCTCGCCGTGATCCGCGGCAGCGCCGTCAACTCCGACGGCTCCTCCAATGGGCTGACGGCGCCGAGCCGGCAGGCCCAGGAGAAGGTGATCCGCGCGGCCCTCGCCGACGCGGGGCTCGGCGCGGCCGACGTCGATGCGATCGAGGCGCACGGCACGGGCACGGAGCTGGGCGACCCGATCGAGGCGCAGGCGCTGCTGGAGGTCTACGGCCGCGGCCGGGCCGCCGCGGGGGCGCCGCTCCGTCTCGGCTCGGTCAAGTCGAACATCGGGCACACGCAGGCCGCCGCGGGCGTGGCCGGGCTGATGAAGCTCGTTCTGGCGCTGGAGCACGGGGAGTTGCCCCGTACGCTGCACGCCGACGCGCCCAGCCCGCACGTCGACTGGGACCCGGCGACGCTCGCGCTGCTCGGTGAGGCGCTGCCGTGGCGCGGCGGGGAACGTACCCGCAGGGCCGCGGTGTCGGCGTTCGGGATCAGCGGCACCAACGCGCACGTGATCCTGGAGCAGGCCCCGGCGGACGAGCAGGAGCCGGCGCCGGCAGCGCCCGCCGGCGGTCCCGCGGGACCGTGGCTGGTCTCCGCCGCGACCGCGGACGGGCTGCGCGCGCAGGCCGCCCGGCTGGCCGGCCACCTCCGCGCCCGTCCGGAGCTCTCCGTCGACGCGGTGGGCCACGCGCTGGCGATCTCCCGGGCCACGCTCGGGCACCGCGCGGTGCTCCTCGGCACCGACCGCGGGGAGTTGCTGGGCCGGCTCGACGCCCTCGCCCGCGGTGACGCCGCCGCCGGGCTGGTCACCGGTGTGCAGCAGAGCGGGCGGCTGGCGCTGATGTTCTCCGGGCAGGGCAGCCAGCGCCCCGGTATGGGGCGCGAGCTGTACGAGGCGTTCCCGGTCTTCGCCGAGGCGCTGGACGAGGTGTGCGCGGCGCTCGACGCGCATCTCGACGTCCCCGTACGCGAGGTGATGTTCGCCGCCGCGGGCACCGAGCGGGCGGAGCTGCTGGAGCACACGCTCTACACCCAGCCCGCGCTGTTCGCCGTGCACACCGCGCTGGCCCGGCTGCTCCGGTCGTGGGGCGTGCGGCCCGACCACCTCATCGGCCACTCCGTGGGCGAGTTGTCGGCCGCGCACGTGGCCGGGGTCTTCCCGCTCGGCGTCGCCGCCGACATGGTCGCCACCCGGGCGAAGCTGATGCACTCGCTCCCCGGGGGCACCGGCATGCTCGCCGTACGGTCGGGGCCCGAGCCGCTGGCCGGGCACCTGGAGCGGCACGCGGGGGTGGAGATCGCCGCGTACAACTCCCCCGCCGCGACCACGCTGGCCGGGCCGCTCGACGCGCTGGACGCGCTGGCACCGGAGCTGGCGGACGCCGGGATCCGCGCCCGGCGGCTGAAGGTGGCGCACGCCTTCCACACCGCGCACACCGAGCCGGTCCTCGACTCCTTCGCGCGCCATCTCACGGACCTCTTCGAGCGGCACGCCCCGGGCGAGGCGGAGATCCCGGTCGTCTCCAACGTCACCGGTCTGCCCGCGACGGACGGGCAGCACCACGACCCCGCCTACTGGGCCGAGCACATCCGCCGGCCCGTCCGCTTCCACCAGGGCGTCTCCGGCCTCGCGGGACTGGGCACCACGACGTACCTGGAACTGGGCCCCGACGCCACCCTCAGCACCCTCGCGCAGGCGGTGCTCGACGAGGCGGACCCGGCACAGCCGGGCGCCGAGCCGACCGTGGTCACCGCTGCGCTGCGCCGCGACCACCCCGAGGTCCCCGCCCTGTTCGCCGCGGTCGCCCGGCTGCACGTGCACGGCACCGAGGTGGACTGGCGCCCGCTGCACGGCGAGGGCCGGCCGGCCGAGCTGCCGACGTACGCCTTCCAGCGGCGCCCGTACTGGCTGCGGCCGGCGCGTCCGGCCGCCGACCAGCCGGGCGTACGGGTCACCCGGCACCCGCTGCTCGGCGCGGTGCTGGAGACTGCGGACGCCGAGCGGCCGGGAGCCGTGTGCACCGGCCGGATCAGCGCGCGGACGCCCGGCTGGCTGGCGGATCACGTGCTGGGCACCACCGTGGTGCTGCCGGGCACGGGCGCGGTGGAGATCGCGCTGTGCGCGGCTCGGCACGTGGGCTGCGCGCGTGTCGAGGAGTTGACGCTGCGCCGGCCGGTGGTGCTCCCGGCGGAGGGCGCGCTGCAGCTCCAGGTGGCGGTCGACGCCCCGGACGCCGACGGCCGCAGGGCCCTCTCGCTGTACGCCCGCCCCGAGCCGGACGCCGCCGAGACCGCCGAGGACGCCGCCGGTCTCGCAGCGGACTCCCCGTGGACACTGCACGCGACGGGCGTCGTGGCGCCCGACGCGGGGGCGGCTCCGGGTGTTTGGGACGGCACGGCCTGGCCGCCGCCGGGTGAGCCCGCCGCGGTCGTGGACGACCTCTACGACCGGCTGCACGAGCGCGGAATGCGCTTCGGCCCGGCCTTCCGTTCGCTGCGCACGGTGTGGCGCGACGGCGAGCACCTCTACGCCGACCTGGCGCTGCCCGAGGCGCAGCACGCGGATCTCGACGAGTACGGCATCCACCCCGCGCTGCTCGACGCCGCGCTGCACACGGTCGCGCTCCTGGACGAGTCGGGCACCGAGCTGCGGCTGCCGTTCGCCTGGTCCGGCGTGCGGCTGCTGGCGCGGCCCGGGGCCGCGGCGCTGCGCGCCCGGGTGACGCCCACAGGACCGGAGACCGTCGCCCTGGACCTCGCCGACGCCGCCGGCACGCCGGTGCTGCGGGTGGACGAGGTGGCGCTGCGGCCGGTCCCGGCCGACAGCCGCGGCGCGGTGTCCGCCGACCCGTTGTACGGGGTCGAATGGCGGCGGCTCGACGCGGCGCCTGAGACCGCGGACGGCGCGGAGCTGTGGGAGACGGACCTCGACGCGTTCGCCGCGGGGACCGTTCCCGAGCGGGCGGGCGTGGTCGTCGTACGGTGCCCCGCCGCGGACGGCGCCGACGACGCGACGGCGGAGAGGGCGCGTACGACCGTCGCCCGGGTGCTGACCGCCGTGCAGCGGTGGCTGTCCGACGACCGCTTCGCCGACAGCCGGCTCGCCGTGGTCACCCGCGGCGCGGTCGGCGCGGACGCGGCCGGTGACGTACCCGCGCTGGAGTCCGCACCGGTGTGGGGACTGCTGCGCTCGGCGCAGTCGGAGCACCCGGACCGGATCGTGCTCGTCGACGACGACCCGGCGGAGCGGTCGGCGCTTCCCGTCGCGGAGGCGGTACGGGTCGCGCTGGCGGCCGGCGAACCGCAGCTCGCGATCCGCGGCGGCGCCCTCCTCGCGCCACGCCTCACCCGGATCGCGCCGGAAGGCCCCGCGGCCCTCGGCCCCGAGGGCACCGTTCTGGTCACGGGCGCGGGCGGCACGCTCGGCGGGCAGGTCGCCGCACACCTCGTCAGGGCCCACGGCGTACGCCGCCTGCTCCTCGTCAGCCGCCGCGGCGAGGCCGCCCCCGGCGCCGGCGAGCTGCGCACCGAACTCACCGGGCTGGGCGCCGAGGTGGCCTTCGCCGCCTGCGACGTCGCCGACGCGGACGCCCTCCGCGAGGCGCTGGCCCGGATCCCGTCGGAACACCCGCTGACCGCCGTGGTGCACGCGGCGGGCGTGCTGGACGACGCGACCGTCGGCGAGCTGACGCCCGCTCAGCTCGACGCCGTGCTGCGGCCGAAGACGGACGGCGCCTGGCACCTGCACCGGCTCACCGCGGACCTGCCGCGGGTGGCCTTCGTGCTGTTCTCGTCGTTCGCGTCGGTGGTCGGCACCCCAGGACAGGCCAACTACGCCGCCGCGAACAGCTTCCTGGACGCGCTCGCGCAGCACCGCCGTGCCCGCGGGCTGCCCGCCGTCAGCCTCGCCTGGGGCCTGTGGGAGCAGGGCGGCATGGGCGGGGGCCTGGACCGCGCGGCCCGTGCGCGCATCGCCCGCGCCGGCGTACGCGCCATGTCCGCGAGCCGGGCGCTCGCGCTGCTGGACACGGCGCTGCGCAGCCCCGTCGCGCTGGCCGCCCCCGTGGTCCTCGACCGCCGCGCGCTGCGTACGCAGTCCCGCGCGGGGACGCTGCCCGCCATACTCCGCGCGCAGGCACCCGCGCCCGCCGCTGCCGCCGAGGGCACCGCGAGCACCGCGGCCCCGGCCGCCGACCCGCTCGCCGGGCTCGCCGCGCTGGGCCGCGCCGAGCAGGACCGCACGCTGCTGGCGCTCGTCCGCCGCACCGCGGTGCTCGCGCTCGGCCTGCCCGAGGGCGAGTCGGTGAGCCCGGGGCAGACCTTCCGCGACCTCGGTTTCGACTCGCTCACCGCGGTCGAGATGCGCAACCAGCTCAGCGCCGCCACCGGCCGCCGGCTGCCCGCCACCGCGGTCTTCGACCACCCCACGCCCCAGGCGCTCGCCGACCATCTGCGCGCGGAGCTGCTGGAGTCCGAGGGTGCCGCCGCCCCGGCCGTACCGGCGACCGCCGCCCGCGCCGACGACGACGACCCGATCGCCGTCGTCGCCATGTCCTGCCGCTACCCGGGCGGCGTGGACTCCCCCGCCGGCCTGTGGGACCTCCTCAGCCGGGGCGCCGAGGGCACCAGCACGTTCCCCGAGAACCGCGGCTGGGACATCGACGCGATCTACGACCCGAGCGGGGAGCGCCCGGGCACCACGTACACGCGCGCCGGCTCCTTCCTGCACGACGCCGACCGGTTCGACGCCGAGTTCTTCGGGATCTCGCCGCGCGAGGCGGCCTCGATGGACCCGCAGCAGCGGCTGCTGCTGGAGCTGTGCTGGGAGGCCGTCGAGGGCGCCGGCATCCCCGCCGACGAGCTGCGCGGCTCCGCGACCGGCGTGTTCGCGGGGATCATGTACAGCGACTACGGCGGCCGGCTGCTGCTGCGCACCCCGGCGGAGTACGAGGGGTACGTCGGCAACGGCAGCGCGCCGAGCGTGGCTTCGGGGCGGATCGCGTTCACCTTCGGCTTCGAGGGGCCCGCGCTCACCGTCGACACGGCCTGCTCGTCGTCGCTGGTCGCGCTCCACCTCGCGGCGCAGTCCCTCCGCAACGGCGAGTGCACGCTGGCGCTGGCCGGCGGCGCGACCATGATGTCGACGCCCGCGGTCTTCGTGGAGTTCTCCCGCCAGCGCGGCCTCGCCCCCGACGGCCGCTGCAAGTCCTTCGCGGACTCCGCCGACGGCACGGGCTGGGGCGAGGGCGCCGGCGTGCTGCTGCTGGAGCGGCTGTCGGACGCCGAGCGCAACGGGCACCAGGTGCTCGCAGTCCTCCGCGGCTCCGCGATCAACCAGGACGGCGCCTCCAACGGCCTCACCGCCCCCAACGGCCCCGCCCAGCAGCGCGTCATCCGGCAGGCCCTGGCCAACGCCCGGCTCACCGCCGCCGAGGTGGACGCCGTCGAGGCGCACGGCACCGGCACGACGCTCGGCGACCCGATCGAGGCGCAGGCGCTGCTCGCCACGTACGGGCGTGAGCACTCGGCCGAACGGCCGCTGTGGCTCGGCTCGGTGAAGTCCAACCTGGGGCACACGCAGGCCGCGGCCGGCGTCGCCGGGGTCATCAAGATGATCCAGGCCATGCGGCACGGCGTGCTGCCGCGCACGCTGCACGTCGACGAGCCGTCGCAGCACGTCGAATGGGACGCAGGCGTCGTCTCGCTGCTCACCGAGGAACGGGAGTGGCCGCGCGCGGGGGCCGACCGGCCGCGGCGGGCAGGCGTGTCCGCGTTCGGCATCAGCGGCACCAACGCGCACGTCATCCTGGAGGAGGCGCCGGCCGTCGCGCAGGAGGCGCCGGCCGAGCCGCCGAAGCCGGCCGGCGCGGCGCTGCCCTGGCTGGTCTCCGGCGCGACCCCGGAGGGCCTGAGCGCCCAGGCCGCCCGGCTCGCCGAGCGCATCCAGGCGCGGCCGGAGCTGAGCGCGCCCGACGTGGCGTGGTCGCTGGCCTCGCGGCGCACCGCCCTGCCGTACCGCGCCACCGTCCTCGGCCGCGACCGTACGGAACTCCTCGACGGCCTGCGCGAGGTGGCGCAGGACCGGAGCGCGCCGGGCGTGATCCGGACCCGGGGCGAGCAGCGGCCCGGCGGGCTGGTGTTCATGTACTCGGGGCAGGGCAGCCAGCGTCCCGGCATGGGGCGCGAGCTGTACGAGGCGCTTCCCGTGTTCGCCGAGGCGCTGGACGAGGTCTGCGCGGCGCTCGACGTCCACCTCGACCTCCCCGTACGGGACGTGATGTTCGCGGACGCGACCGACGACGGGTCCTCGCTGCTCGACCAGACCCTCTACACCCAGACCGGCCTCTTCGCCCTGCACACGGCGCTCACCCGGCAGCTCCGGGCGTGGGGCGTGCAGCCGGACCATCTCATCGGCCACTCCATCGGCGAGGTGACCGCCGCGCACGTCGCGGGCGTGCTGTCCCTCACCGACGCGGCCCGGCTCGTCACGGCCCGCGCGCGGCTGATGAACGAACTCCCCCACGGCACCGGCGGCATGCTCGCCGTGCAGGCCGGTCCCGAGGCGCTTGCCGAGCACCTGGAGCGGCACCGGCGGGCGGAGATCGCCGCCTACAACTCCCCCGCCGCGACGGTGCTCGCCGGTCCTTCCGACGCGCTGGCCGCGCTCGCCGGGGAGCTGGGCGCGGCCGGGATCCGCACCCGCGGGCTGAAGGTGAGCCACGCCTTCCACTCCGCGCAGATGGATCCCGTGCTGGCCGAGTTCACGAGCATCGCGGGCGGGCTCACCTACCGTGCGCCCGACCTCCCGGTGGTGTCGAACCTCACCGGAGCGGCGGCCACGGCCGACGAGCTGACCGACGCCGCGTACTGGGCCGAGCACATCCGCCGCCCCGTCCGCTTCCACCAGGGCCTCGCCCACCTCGTCGGTGAGGGCGCCACGACGTTCCTGGAAATCGGCCCCGGCGCCACCCTGACCGCGCTCGCCCGGGCGGTCCTGCCGGAGGACGGCGATGCCGCGGCGATCCCGTCGCTGCGCCCGGCCCGCAAGGCCGGGGACGGCGATGCGCCGGCGCCCCCGTCCGACGAGCCCACCGCGCTCCTGCACGCCATGGGCGAGCTGCACGCGGTCGGTGCGGGCCCGCGGTGGACGGACGTGCTGCCGCGCGGGCGCACGGTCGAGCTGCCCACGTACGCCTTCCAGCGCCGCCGTTACTGGATCGACCCGGTGGAGCCGGCCGCCGCGGCCCAAGCGGATTCCGGCCTGCACTACCGGACGTCCTGGGCGCGCCTGCCCCGGGGCGGGGGTGCCGTCCTGGACGGCACCTGGCTGCTCGCGGTGCCCGCCGACGGACGGGCCGGGGGATGGCCGGAGTTCTGCGCCGCGGCGCTCGGGGATGCCGGGGCGAAGGTCGCCACCGTCGAGATCGCCGCGGGCACGGAGCGCGCGGCGCTCGCCGAGCGGCTCGCCCGCCGGATCGAGGAGACCGGGCGGCCGCGCGGGATCCTGTCGCTGCTGGCCGTACGCGCCGACAGCGCAGGCGGCTCTGGCACCGCCGCCGGGGCCGCGGACCCGGCCGCCGACGGCGTACCGGAGGAGCTGACCGCGACCGTCCTCCTCAGCCAGGTGCTCGGCGACGCAGGCGTGACCGCCCCCCTCTGGGCCGCCACCAGCCAAGCCGTGTCGGTGGGCGACGGCGACCCGCTCGGGAACCCGGAGGCCGCCCTGGTGTGGGGCTTCGGCCGGGCCGCGGCGCTCGAAGAGCCCGCGCGCTGGGGCGGGTTGATCGACCTTCCGGGCACGCCCGCCGGCCTCGACGCGCACGGGCGCGCCGAGCTGGCCGCGCTGCTCGGCGGCGCGCCGGACGGTTCCGGCGCGCCCGCGGAAGACCAGATCGCGCTACGGGCCGACGGGCCGCGGGCGCGGCGGCTGAGGCGTACGACGCCCGCCCGCAAGGCGGACGCCCAGTGGCCGCCCCGCGGCACCGTCCTCGTCACCGGCGGCACCGGCGGGCTCGGCGCCCACGCCGCCCGCTGGCTGGCGGCGAACGGCGCGGAGCACCTGCTCCTCGTCAGCCGCCGCGGCCCCGCCGCCCCCGGCGCCGGCGAGCTGCGCACCGAACTCACCGGACTCGGCGCCGAGGTGACGATCGCCGCCTGCGACGTCACCGACCGGGCGGCCCTCGCCGCGCTGCTGGCCGGCGTACCCGAGGAGACCCCGCTCACCGCCGTGCTGCACGCGGCCGGCGTCAGCGTGGACCGCGGGCTCGCGGATCTGGACGCCAAGCACTTCGCCGAAGTCCTCGGCCCCAAGTCCCTCGCCGCCCGCCACCTGCACGAGCTGACCCAGGACGCGGACGGCGGCAGCCGGCTCAGTGCCTTCGTGCTCTTCTCGTCGACCGCCGGCGTGTGGGGCAGCGGAGCGCAGGGCGCGTACGCCGCGGGCAACGCCTACCTCGACGCGCTCGCCGAGCACCGCCGCGCCCGCGGCCTCCCGGCCACCGCGGTGGCCTGGGGTGCGTGGAGCGGCGAGGGCATGGCCGGCGACGGGGAGAACTCCCGGCGGCTCCTGCGCCGCGGCATCCGCGGCCTCGACCCCGGCGCCGCGGTGGCGGCCCTGGCCGAGGCCGTACGGGCGGACGAGGCGCCGACGACGATCGCCGACATCGACTGGTCGGCGTTCACCCTGGCGTTCACGTCCCGGCGGCCCAGCCCGCTGCTGGGCGAGCTCCCGGAGGCGCGCGCGGTGCTGGACGTGCGGGAGGAGGCCGAGCCGGAGGCCGCGGGCACCGACGCCGCCGCGCGGCTGCGGTCGCTGCTGGCGGGCCGTACCCGCGAGGAGCAGCAGCGCGAGCTGCTGGACCTGGTGCGTACGGAGGTCGCGGGCGTGCTCGGGCACGCGTCGGCCGACGGCGTACGGCCCGGGAAGCCCTTCAACGATCTGGGCTTCGACTCGCTCACCGCCGTCGAGCTGCGCAACCGCGTCAACTCCAGGACGGGGCTGCGGCTGCCGACGACCGTCGTCTTCGACTACCCGACGCCGGACGCCCTCGCCGCCTGCCTGCGCGACGAACTCGGCGGCCCCGACGCCGCCGGACAGTCGGTCCTCGCCGACCTGGCGCGGCTCGACGGTGCGCTGAGCGGCGCGGCGCTGGCGGACGAGGAGGTACGGCGCCAGGCCGGGGAGCGGCTGCGGACGATGCTCCAGCGGCTCGACGGATCCGCGCCGTACGGGGCGGAGAACGGCCACGCGGCGGGCGGCGGCCCGGACGGCGCCGCCGGCGGCGAAGCGGACAGCGACCTGGAGTCCGCGTCCGTCGACGACCTCCTCGACATCATCCAGACGGAGTTCGGCAAGTCATGACGCCCCCCGCCCGTACGCCACTGAACCACCCGGTACCACTCCGCGCCTCGACAAGGAGCTTGCGCTGATGAAGAACGAGCAGAAGCTTCTGGACAACCTGAAGTGGGTGACCGCGGAGCTCCGCCAGGCCCGCCGGCGCCTCGGCGAGGTCGAGTCGAAGTCCACGGAGCCCATCGCCATCGTGTCGATGGCCTGCCGCTACTCCGGCGGCGTGGCATCCCCCGAGGACCTGTGGCGGATGGTGGCCGAGGGCCGCGACGGGATCGTGGAGTTCCCGGCCGACCGCGGCTGGGCCGAGGACCTGTACGACCCGGACCCGGCGGCGAGCGGCAAGAGCTACACGCGGATGGGCGCCTTCCTCCAGGGCGCCGAGCAGTTCGACGCGGAGCTGTTCGGCATCTCGCCGCGCGAGGCGCTGGCCATGGACCCGCAGCAGCGGCTGCTGCTGGAGACGGCCTGGGAGGCGTTCGAGCGGGCGGGCCTGGACCCGGCCGGGGTGAAGGGCAACAGGACGGGCGTCTTCGCGGGGCTCAACTCCCAGGACTACCTGCTGCGCCTCTACCGCGCGACCGGCGACCTGGAGGGCTACGCGGCCACCGGCAGCGCCGGCAGCGTCGCCTCGGGCCGGGTGGCGTACACCTTCGGCCTCGAAGGCCCGGCGGTGACGGTGGACACGGCGTGCTCGTCGTCCCTGGTCGCGCTCCACCTGGCGGTCCAGGCCCTGCGCAACGGCGAGTGCGACAGCGCGCTGGCGGGCGGCGCCACCGTCATGTCCAGCCCCTCGGCCTTCACGGTCTTCTCGCGTCAGCGCGGGCTGGCCGCGGACGGCCGCTGCAAGGCGTTCGCCGACGCGGCGGACGGTACGGCCTGGGGCGAGGGCGTCGGCCTGGTGCTGCTGGAGCGGCTGTCCGACGCCCAGCGGAACGGGCACAAGGTGCTGGCGGTGCTGAAGGGCTCCGCGATCAACCAGGACGGTGCGTCGAACGGGCTCACGGCGCCGAACGGCCCGTCGCAGCGCCGGGTCATCGAGCAGGCCCTGGCCAACGCCCGGCTCAGCGCGGGCCAGGTCGACGTGGTGGAGGCGCACGGTACGGGTACGACGCTGGGCGACCCGATCGAGGCGCAGGCGCTGCTGGCGACGTACGGGCGCGAGCACTCCGCCGAACGGCCGCTGTGGCTGGGCTCGGTGAAGTCGAACGTCGGGCACACGCAGGCCGCGGCCGGGGTGGCGGGCGTCATCAAGATGGTCGAGGCCATGCGGCACGGCGTGCTGCCGCCCACGCTCCACGTGGACAAGCCGTCAAGCCACGTGGACTGGGAGTCGGGCACCGTCGCGCTGCTGACGGAGACGCAGGAATGGCCGGAGACGGGCGAGCCGCGGCGGGCGGCGGTTTCGTCGTTCGGCATGAGCGGCACGAACGCGCACCTGATCCTGGAGGCCGCGCCGGTTGCGGGAGCGGACGAGGCGGCGACGGTCGACGGGGAGGCGGCGCCGGAGACGGCGGCGGCCGAATCGGCGTCGTCTCTGCCGGTGCCGGTCGTGGTTTCCGGGCGTTCGGCGGCGGCGCTCGCGCAGTCGGCCGGGCGTCTCGCGGCGTACGTCGAGGAGCACCCGCAGGTCGAGGTGGGTGCGCTGGCGGCGGGGCTGTGGTCCGGGCGGGCGAAGATGGAGCACCGCGCGGGCATCGTCACCGCCGACCGGGACGAGCTGCTGGAGGCGCTGACCGCGCTGGCTACGGGTGCGGCCCACCCGGCGCTGGTCACGGGTCCGGGGTCCGTGGAGGCGGGGAAGACGGCGTTCGTGTTCCCGGGGCAGGGCTCGCAGTGGACCCGTATGGGCTACGAACTGGCCGCCGAGGAGCCCGCTTTCGCGGAGCACCTGGCCGCGTGCCGGGATGAGCTGTCGCGCTGGTGCGACTGGGATCTACTGGAGGTCCTGGCCAGCGAGGACGAGAACGCCCTGGACCGGGTGGATGTCGTGCAGCCCGCGCTGTTCGCGGTCATGACCGGCATCGCGCAGCTCCTGCGCCACCACGGTGTCGAGCCCGACGCCGTCATCGGCCACTCCCAGGGCGAGATCGCCGCCGCATACGTCGCCGGAGCACTCACGCTCTCCGACGCCATCGCCGTGGTGGCCCTGCGGGCGCAGGCCATCACCCGCCTCGCGGGCACCGGCACCATGGCCTCGTTCCCCCTGCCCCAGGACGAACTGGGCGACCTGCCCGAGGGCGTCTACGTGGCCGCGATCAACGGGCCGCACACCACGATCCTCGCGGGCGAGACCCAGCCGCTCACCGATCTGGTCCACTCCTACCAGGAGCGGGAGATCCGCGCCCGTCTGATCCCCGTGGACTACGCCTCGCACACGCCGCACGTGGAGGATCTGCGCGAGACGATCACCACGGACCTGGCCGAACGCGCCGCGATCCGGCCGGTGGCCCCCGCCATCCCCTTCTACTCCACCCACACCGGCGCTCTGCTCGCGCCGGACCAACTGCTGGATGCGGAGTACTGGTTCAACAACCTCCGCCACCCCGTCCACTTCCACACCACCCTCGCCCACCTGCTCGACGACGGCCACTACACGCTCATCGAGTCGAGCCCTCACCCGGTCATGACGGCGGCCCTGGCCGACACCTTCGAGCAGCACGCCACCCCGGCCCGGCACCACGCCACCCTCATCCGCAACAACGGCACGCAGACCCGCTTCCGCGTCGCCCTGGCGCACCTCCACGCCCACCACCACCCGATCGACCTCAGCCCGCTCCTGCCCGGCGCCGAGGACACCGCCGAGCTGCTGCCCGAGCTGCCCACCTACCCCTTCCAGCACCAGCCCTACTGGCTTGATGCCCCCGCCCAGCTCACCAGCGCCACCGACCTCGGCCTGAGCAGCACCACCCACCCCCTCCTCAGCGCCGCCGTCCAACTCGCCGACACGGACGGCGCCGACGAGACCGGCGCCGGCACGATGGTGTTCACCGGCCGCCTCAGCCTCTCCACCCACCCGTGGCTCGCCGACCACGCCGTCGCCGGTACGGTCCTCCTCCCCGGCACCGCCCTCGTCGACCTCGCCCTGCACACCGGCGACCACACCGGCGCCACCCACCTCGAAGAACTGACCCTGCACGCCCCGCTGGTGCTGGAAGAGACCGGCGCCCGCGACCTCCAGGTCACCACCACGCCGCTCGACGACGGCCACGCCGGACGGCAGGTCGCCATCCACTCCCGTGCCCACACCGACGACGAGGCGGAGTCCGAGTCCTGGACCTGCCACGCCACCGGCACGCTCACCGCGGAACCGGCCGACGCGGCCGAGTCGTTGGGCCAGTGGCCGCCCGCCGGGGCACAGGCGCTCGACGTCACCGAGCTGTACCCGCGGATGGCCGCAGCCGGCTACGGGTACGGGCCTGCCTTCCGCGGCGTCACCAGGGCCTGGCAGCACGCCGACGGCACCCTCCACGCCGAGATCGCCCTCCCCGGTGACGCAGACGCCGACGGGCACACCATCCACCCGGCGCTGCTCGACGCCGCCCTCCACCCCCTCGCCCTCCGTGCCCTCGGCACGGGTGACGCCGCGGAGGACGAGGCGCGGGAGCTGCGGCTGCCGTTCGCGTGGAGCGGTGTGTCCGTCCACGCCACCGGCGCCACCCACCTCCGCGCGACGATCACCCCCACCGGCGACCAGGGCCACGACCTCGCCCTCCGCGCCTGGGACCCCACCGGCGCGCCCGTCGCCACCATCGCCGCCCTCAACACCCGGCCCGTCGACGCCACCGCTCTCACCACCGGGAGTGCCGACGACGGCGCCGCGACCCGCAACAGCCTCTTCCAGCTCGCCTGGACCCCGGCCCAGGCCCCTCAGGACGCCTCCGACCGGATCGATCCCGGGCAGGTCGACCTCTACGTCGCCGCCCCGGCCGCCGACGACACCCCCGCCGCGGCCCACGCCGCGACCGAAGCCCTGCTCACCCACGTACAGGGCTGGCTGGCCGCCAACGACCAGACCGATCGCCGCCTCGTCGTGCTCACCCACCGCGCCGTCGCCACGGGTCCCGCGGAGGACGTCCATCTGGCCCACGCGCCGCTGTGGGGGATGGTCCGTACCGCCCAGAACGAACAGCCCGACCGCATCCACCTGCTCGACACCGACACCGCCGTCGACGCCGCGGCCGGCTTCGCCGACGTGCCCCACCTCGCCGACGCCCTCGCCACCGGCGAGCCGCAACTCGCCCTGCGTCACGGCCAGCTCCTCGTCGCCCGGCTCGTGCGCGCGACCGGTGCCGGCGGCGCGCTCGACGTGCCGGAGAGCACCTGGAAGCTGGCCACCGGGGGCGACGGCACGCTGGAGGCGGTCACCTGCCGGCCGATGCCGGAGTGGGACGAGCCGCTGGCCGCCGGGCAGGTCCGCGTCCAACTGCACGCGATCGGCCTCAACTTCCGCGACACGCTCATCGCCCTGGGCATGTACCCGGGCGACGCCCCGCTGGGCAGCGAGGGCTCCGGCGTCGTTACGGACGTCGCCGACGACGTGACCGACGTCGCCGTGGGCGACCGGGTGATGGGCGTGATGATCGACGGCGCGGGCTCCCACGCCGTCACCGATCACCGCCTGCTCACCACCGTCCCCGAGCAGTGGGGCTTCACCCAGGCGGCCGGGATCCCGGTGGCCTTCCTCACGGCGTACTTCGCGCTGAAGGACCTCGGGCGGCTGGAGGCCGGCGAGTCGCTGCTGCTCCACGCCGCCACCGGCGGCGTCGGCTCCGCCGCGCTCCAACTCGCCCGCCACTTCGGCGCCGACGTCTACGCCACCGCCAGCCCCGGCAAGCACCACCTCCTGCGCGCCCAGGGTCTCGACGACACGCACATCGCGTCCAGCCGGAGCCTGGACTTCGAGGAGCACTTCCGCACCCACGGCCCGGACCAGGGCCTGGACGTCGTCCTCAACGCCCTCGCCCACGAGTTCACCGACGCCTCCCTGCGCCTCGTACGCCCCGGCGGCCGGTTCATCGAGATGGGCAAGACGGACGTACGCGACGCCGACACCGTGCAGGCGGAGCACCAGGTCCAGTACCGGAACTTCGACCTCATCGAGGCGGGCCCGGACCGGATCCAGCAGATCCTGGCGCACCTGACCGAGCTGTTCGCCGAAGGCGTCCTGACGCCGCTGCCCACCACCTCGTTCGACATCCGGCGCACCCCGCAGGCGCTACGCCACCTCAGCCAGGCCCGGCACACGGGCAAGCTGATCCTGACGCTTCCCCGGCCGCTCGACCCGGACGGCACGGTGCTCATCACCGGGGGGACCGGTGTCCTCGCGGGCCTGACGGCACGTCACCTGGTCACCGAGGGCGGCGTACGCCACCTCCTGCTGGCCTCACGCAGCGGCCCCGGCCACCCCAACGCCACGGCTCTCCGCGACGAACTCACCGCACTCGGCGCCAAGGTCACCGTCACGGCCTGCGACGTCACCGACGCCGACGCCGTGGGCGCCCTCGTCGGCTCCGTGGACGAGCAGCACCCGCTGACCGCCGTCATCCACACCGCCGGCACCCTCAGCGACACCGTCCTCACCCAGCTCACCCCCGAAAACCTGCACCCCGTCCTCGACCCCAAGGTCGACGCCGCGCACCACCTGCACGAAGCGACCCGCCACCTGCCCTTGGCCCACTTCGTCGTCTACTCCTCCGCCGCCGGCACCCTGGGCAATCCCGGCCAGGCCAACTACGCCGCCGCCAACGCGTACCTGGACGCCCTCGCCCACCACCGCACCCGGCAGGGCCTCCCCACCACCAGCCTCGCCTGGGGCTACTGGAAGCAGGCCACCGGCCTCACCGGCCACCTCAGCGACAACGAGGTCCGCAACGTCACCCACGGCACCACCCCGCTCGAAGCGGACCACGCGTTCCGCCTGTTCGACGCGGCGCTCGCGGGCCCCGAGGCGTACCAGCTCTGCCTCCCCCTCAACCCCGCCGCGCTGCGCACGGCCCCCCGCCTCCCCGCCCTCCTGCGCGACCTCGTTCCGCGGTCGGCCCGCCGCGTCGCCGCCTCCTCGGCCGCGGCCGACGGCAACGCGCTCGCCGGGCAGCTCGCCGCGCTCCCCGAGGCGGAGCAGGAGCGCAGGCTGCTGGATCTCGTACGCAGCAACGTGGCAGCGGTCCTCGGCCACGGCACGCCCGACGCCATCGACCCGCAGCGGCCGTTCAAGGAACTGGGCTTCGACTCGCTGACCGCCGTCGAGCTCCGCAACCGCCTCACG
This sequence comes from Streptomyces sp. WAC 06738, assembly GCF_003945505.1. Lineage (NCBI taxonomy): Bacteria > Bacillati > Actinomycetota > Actinomycetes > Kitasatosporales > Streptomycetaceae > Streptomyces > Streptomyces sp. WAC 06738. The sequence continues at coordinate 151,704 of NZ_CP029618.1, forward strand.
AACGCCACGTCGCTGCGCCTCCCGGCCACCCTGATCTTCGACCACCCGACGCCCCAGGCACTGACCCGCCACCTCCTCGGCCAGTTCCTCGACACCGGGTCCCTCACCGCGCGGGCCCCGAGCCGCCCCGGCGCCGTGGCCGCGAGCGACGACCCGATCGCGATCGTCTCGATGGCCTGCCGCTACCCCGGCGGCGTCCGCGACTCGCGGGCGCTCTGGGACCTCGTCAGCACCGGCCGCGACGCCATCGGCGACCTTCCGGTCAACCGCGGCTGGGACCTGGAGAACCTGTACGACCCGGACCCCGACGCGACGGGCAAGGTCTACACCCGCCACGGGGCGTTCCTGCACGACGCCGATCTGTTCGACGCGGACTTCTTCCACATGAACCCGCGCGAGGCGCTGGCGACGGACCCGCAGCAGCGGCTGCTGCTGGAGACCTCCTGGGAGGCGTTCGAGCGGGCGGGCATCGAGCCCGCCACGCTCCAGGGCAGCAACACCGGCGTGTTCGCAGGTGTGATCTCCCAGGACTACCTGCTGCGGCTGCACCAGAACCCGGAGGGTCTTGAGGGCTACATCGCCACCGGCAGCTCGGGCAGCGTGGCGTCCGGCCGGATCGCGTACACCTTCGGTCTCGAGGGTCCGGCCATGACGGTGGACACGGCGTGCTCGTCGTCGCTGGTCGCCCTCCACCTGGCGATGCAGGCGCTGCGTAACGGGGAGTGCGATCTCGCCCTCGCGGGCGGTGCGACCATCATGGCCACGCCGGGCACCTTCCAGGTCTTCTCCCGGCAGCGCGGCCTGGCCGCCGACGGCCGCTGCAAGCCCTTCGCCGACGCCGCCGACGGCACCGGCTGGGGCGAGGGCGCGGGCCTCATCCTGCTCGAACGCCTCTCGGACGCGCAGCGCAACGGGCACACGGTCCTGGCGGTACTCAAGGGCTCGGCGATCAACCAGGACGGCGCGTCGAACGGCCTCACCGCGCCCAACGGCCCGTCGCAGCAGCGTGTCATCGAGCAGGCCCTGACCAACGCCGGGCTGGCCCCGGAGCAGATCGACGTGGTGGAGGCGCACGGTACGGGTACGACGCTCGGCGACCCGATCGAGGCGCAGGCGCTGCTCGCCACGTACGGCCAGGCACACACCGAGGAGCGGCCGCTGTGGCTGGGCTCGGTGAAGTCCAACATCGGGCACACCCAGGCCGCGTCAGGTGTCGCGGGCGTGATCAAGATGGTCGAGGCACTGCGGCACGGCCGGCTCCCGCAGACCCTGAACGTGGATCGCCCCTCGACGCACGTGGAGTGGGACACCGGCCACGTCGCGCTGCTGACGGAGACGCGGGAGTGGCCGGAGACGGGCGAGCCGCGGCGGGCGGCGGTCTCGTCGTTCGGCATGAGCGGGACGAACGCCCACCTGATCCTGGAGGCCGCACCGGTTACGGCAGCGGACGAGGCGGTGTCCGAGGAGGCCAGGTCCGGCTCGGGCGTTGCGGTTCCGGTGGTGGTTTCCGCCCGTACGGCGGGCGCGCTGGCGCAGAGCGCCGAGCAGCTTGCGGCGTACGTCAAGCAGCACCCCGAGAGCGAGGTGGGTGCGCTGGCGGCGGGGCTGTGGTCCGGGCGGGCGAAGATGGAGCACCGCGCGGGCATCGTCACTGCCGACCGGGACGAGCTGATGGAGGCGCTGACCGCGCTGGCCACGGGTGCCGCACACCCGGCACTGGTGACCGGACCAGGTTCGGTGGGCGCGGGGAAGACCGCGTTCGTGTTCCCGGGGCAGGGCTCGCAGTGGACCCGTATGGGCTACGAACTGGCCGCCGAGGAGCCGGTCTTCGCCGCGCATCTCGCCGCGTGCCGGGATGAGCTGTCGCGCTGGTGCGACTGGGATCTGCTGGAGGTCCTGGCCAGCGAGGACGAGAACGCTCTGGATCGCGTGGATGTCGTGCAGCCCGCGCTGTTCGCGGTCATGACCGGCATCGCCGAGTTGCTACGCCACCACGGCGTGGAACCGGACGCCGTCATCGGCCACTCGCAGGGCGAGATCGCCGCCGCGTACGTCGCCGGAGCACTGACCCTGCCCGACGCCATCGCCGTGGTGGCCCTGCGGGCGCAGGCCATCACCCGCCTCGCGGGCACCGGCACGATGGCCTCGTTCCCGCTGCCGGCAGACGAGCTTCAAGACCTGCCCGAGGGCGTCTACGTCGCCGCGATCAACGGGCCGCACACCACGATCCTCGCGGGCGAGACCCAGCCGCTCACCGATCTGGTCCACGCGTACCAGGAGCGGGAGATCCGCGCCCGCCTGATCCCCGTCGACTACGCCTCGCACACCCCCCACGTCGAAGACCTGCGCGAAACCATCCTGAACGACCTGAGCGAGCGGGCCGCGATCCGGCCCGTGGCCCCGGCCATTCCGTTCTACTCCACCCACACCGGCGCCCTGCTCGCGCCGGACCAACTGCTGGACGCGGAGTACTGGTTCAACAACCTCCGCCACCCCGTCCACTTCCACACCACCCTCGCCCACCTGCTCGACGACGGCCACTACACCCTCATCGAGTCGAGCCCTCACCCGGTCATGACGGCGGCCCTGGCCGACACCTTCGAGCAGCACGCCACCCCGGCTCGACACCACGCCACACTGATCCGCAACAACGGGACCAGGACCCGCTTCCTCGGCGCTCTCACTACCCTCCACGCCCACCACCACCCGATCGACCTCAGCCCGCTCCTGCCCGGCGCCGAGGACACCGCCGAGCTGCTGCCCGAGCTGCCCACGTACCCCTTCCAGCGCGAGAGCTACTGGATCCAGACCTCGGCGCAGCTCACTAGCGCCGGCGACCTCGGCCAGATCAGCAGCGCCCACGCGCTCCTCAGTGCGGCCGTGCAGCTCGCCGACGGCGGCGAGGACTCCGCCTCCGGCGCGCAAGGTTCGTACGCCACCACCGTGTTCACGGGCCGGGTCAGCCTGAGCACCCACCCGTGGCTCGCCGACCACGCCGTGGCCGGTACCGTCCTCCTCCCCGGCACCGCCCTCGTCGACCTCGCCCTGCACACCGGCGACCACACGGGCGCCACCCACCTCGAAGAACTGACGCTCCAGGCGCCGCTGGTGCTGGACGAGACCGGTACTCGCGACCTCCAGGTCACCGTGAGCCCCGAGGCGGGAGCCGAGAGCGGCGACCCAGGGCGCTGGCAGGTCACCATCCACTCCCGGCGGCACACCGACGACGCCGAGCCCGAGCCCTGGACGTGCCACGCCACCGGCACCCTCGCCGCCGAACCGGCCGAGGCATCCGAGCCGCTCACGCAGTGGCCCCCCGCCGGGGCAGAGCAGCTCGACATCGCGGGCCTCCACGCCCGGATGGCGGCGGCCGGTTACGAGTACGGGCCCGCCTTCCAGGGCGTCACCGCCGCCTGGTCGCACCCGGACGGCACCCTCCACGCGGACATCAGCCTCGCCGAGGACGCCGAAACCGCCGGCCACACGATCCACCCGGCCCTGCTCGACGCCACCCTCCACCCGCTCGCCACCCGCACCCTGGGCGAAGATGGCGAGGCGGCACAGGAGTTGCGGCTGCCGTTCGCGTGGAGCGGTGTGTCCGTCCACGCCACCGGCGCCACCCGGCTCCGCGCCACCCTTGTGCCCACCGGCGAGCACGGCCACGACCTCGCCCTCCGCGCCTGGGACCCCACCGGCGCGCCCGTCGTCACCATCGCCGCCCTCAACACCCGGCCCGTCGACGCCACCGCCCTGACCAGCGGCGCCCAGGCGGGCGCCGCGACCCGCAACAGCCTCTTCCACCTGGCCTGGAACCCGACCGCGGCCGCTCCGGTGGAGCAGGTGGATCTCGGCCAGGTGGACGTGTACGTCGCCGCGCCGGCCGCCGCGGACGACCCCGCGGCGGCCCACGTCGCGACCAAGGCACTGCTGACCCACGTCCAGAACTGGCTGGCCGCCAACGACGAGACCGACCGGCAACTCGTCGTCCTCACCCACCGGGCCGTCGCCACAGAACCGGCGGAGGACATCCACCTGGCGCATGCGCCGCTATGGGGCCTGGTCCGTACCGCGCAGAACGAACAGCCCGACCGCATCCGCCTCATCGACACCGACATCGCGGACATCGATGCCGACGCCGCCGACGTCCCGCACCTCGCCGAAGCACTGGCCACCGGCGAACCGCAACTCGCCCTGCGCGACGGGCAACTGCTCACCCCGCGCCTGACGCGGTCCACCGCCACCGACGCCGAGCCCCGGCCCCTCAACCCCCAGGGAACCGTTCTGATCACGGGCGGCACCGGCGGTCTCGCCAGCCTGACGGCACGTCATCTCGTCGCCGAGCACGGCGTACGCCACCTCCTGCTGGCCTCACGCAGCGGCCCCGACCACCCCAACGCCACGGCTCTCCGCGACGAACTCACCGCACTCGGCGCCCAGGTCACCCTCGCGGCCTGCGACGTCACCGACGCCGACGCCGTCCGCACCCTCGTCGACTCTGTCGACGAAAAGCACCCCCTCACCGCCGTCATCCACACGGCCGGGGCACTCAACGACGCCACCCTCACCCAACTCACCCCGGAGACGCTGCACTCGGTCCTCGCTCCCAAGGTGGACGCCGCGTACCACCTCCACCAGGCGACGCGGCACCTGGACCTGGCGCACTTCGTCGTCTACTCCTCCGCCGCCGGCACCCTCGGCAACCCAGGCCAGGCCAACTACGCCGCCGCCAACACCTACCTCGACGCCCTCGCCCACCACCGCACCCGGCAGGGCCTCCCCACCACGAGCCTCGCCTGGGGCTACTGGAAGCAGGCCACCGGCCTCACCGGCCACCTCAGCGACAACGAGGTCCGCAACGTCACCCACGGCACCACCCCGCTCGACACCGACCACGCCCTCCACCTCCTCGACACCGCGCTCACCACCCCCCAGTCCCACCACCTCTGCCTCCCGGTGACCCCGTCCGCCCTCCGCACCCCGGACCGGCTCCCCGTCCTCTTCCGCGGCCTGGCCGTCCGGCAGAGCCGCCGCACCGCCGCCTCCGCGGCCGCGGCCGACGGCAACGCGCTCGTGGAACAGCTCGCCTCGCTCACCGAGCCGGAGCGGCAGCACAAGGTCGTCCTCGACATCGTCCGCAGCAACATCGCCGCGGTCCTCGGCCACGGCACCGCCGAGACCATCGACCCGCACCGCCCCTTCAAGGAGCTGGGCTTCGACTCCCTCACCGCCGTCCAGCTCCGCAACCAGCTCACCACCACCACCGCACTCCGCCTCCCCGCAACCCTGATCTTCGACCACCCCACCCCCGACGCCCTCACGCGTCACCTCCTCGGCCGGCTCCTCGACACCGCGCCCGCCACGCCCCGCACGCTCGCCACCCGCACCGTCACCGACGACGACCCCATCGCGATCGTCTCGATGGCCTGCCGGTACCCGGGCGAGGTCCGCTCCGCGGACGACCTGTGGCGGCTGGTGGCCGAGGGCAGGGACGCGGTCTCGGAGTTCCCCGTCAACCGCGGCTGGGACCTCGACAACCTCTACGACCCGGACCCGGACGCGACGGGCAAGACGTACACGCGCCACGGCGCCTTCCTGCACGACGCGGACAGGTTCGACGCGGACTTCTTCCACATGAACCCGCGCGAGGCCCTGGCCACGGACCCCCAGCAGCGGCTGCTGCTGGAGACCGCCTGGGAGGCCTTCGAGCAGGCCGGTATCGACCCCACGAGCCTGCGGGACAGCAACACCGGTGTCTTCACCGGCGTCATCTACGCCGACTACGGCCCGCGTCTGATGCACCGCACCCCGGAGGGCTTCGAGGGCTATCTCGGCAACGGCAGCGCGGCGAGTGTGGCTTCGGGGCGGGTCGCGTACACCTTCGGCCTCGAAGGCCCGGCCATGACCATCGACACCGCCTGCTCGTCGTCCCTGGTGGGCATGCACCTCGCCGCGCAGGCGCTGCGCAACGGCGAGTGCGATCTCGCCCTCGCCGGCGGCGTCACCGTGATGTCCACGCCCTCCGCGTTCCTGGAGTTCTCCCGCCAGCGCGGCCTGGCCGCGGACGGCCGCTGCAAGCCCTTCGCCGACGCCGCCGACGGAACCGGCTGGGGCGAGGGCGCGGGCCTCGTCCTCCTGGAGCGCCTGTCCGACGCCCAGCGCAACGGGCACCAGGTGCTCGCCGTCCTGCGCGGCTCGGCCGTCAACCAGGACGGCGCCTCCAACGGCCTCACCGCACCCAACGGCCCGTCGCAGCAGCGTGTCATCGAACAGGCGCTGGCCAACGCCGGGCTGAGTGCGGGTCAGGTCGACGCCGTGGAGGCGCACGGTACGGGTACGACGCTGGGCGACCCGATCGAGGCGCAGGCGCTGCTCGCCACGTACGGCCAGGCACACAGCGAGGAACGCCCGCTGTGGCTGGGCTCCATCAAGTCCAACATCGGCCACACGCAGGCCGCGGCCGGTGTCGCGGGTGTCATCAAGATGGTCGAGGCCCTCCGCCACGGGCACCTCCCGCAGACGCTGCACGTGGACGAGCCCTCCAGCCACGTGGAGTGGGACACCGGCCACGTCGCCCTCCTCAGCGAGGCGCGGCCCTGGCCGGAGACGGGTGAGCCGCGGCGCGCCGCGGTCTCGTCGTTCGGGATCAGCGGCACCAACGCGCACGTGATCCTGGAGGCCGGCCCGGCGCAGCCCTCCGCGGCGCAGCCGGAGCCGAGCGCCGACGCCGAGCCGGCGGCAGAGCCGGCGCCCGTGCCCGTTGTCATCTCGGCCCGTACGACGGCCGCGCTCGCGGAGGTCGCGGGCCGGCTGGCGGCGTACGTCGAGGAGCACCCCCGGGTCGAGGTCGGCGCGCTGGCGGTCGGCCTGTGGACGGGGCGGGCGAAGCTGGAGCACCGCGCGGGCATCGTCACCGCCGACCGCGACGAACTGCACGAAGCCCTCACCGCGCTTGCCACCGGCACCACGCACCCCGCCCTCGTCACCGGCCCCGGCTCCGTCGAGACCGGCGGGCGCCTGGCCGTGATGTTCTCCGGGCAGGGCAGCCAGCGCCCCGGCATGGGCCGCGAGCTGTACGAGAACTATCCCGCGTACGCCGAGACCTTGGACGAGGTCTGCGCGGTGCTGGACCGGCACCTCGACACCGAGGTCCCGCTACGGGACGTGATGTTCGCCGAACCCGGCAGCGAACACGCCGCCCTGCTGGAGACCACGCTCTACACCCAGCCCGCTCTCTTCGCCCACCACGTCGCCGGCTACCGCCTGCTCCAGACCACGGGCGTGCAGCCCACCGCGCTCATCGGCCACTCCATCGGCGAACTCTCCGCCGCCCACCTCACCGGTGTCCTGCCCCTGGAAGCCGCCGCCGACATGGTCGCCACGCGAGCGAAGCTGCTCCACAGCCTGCCCGAGGGCACCGGCATGCTCGCCGTGCAGTCCGCACCCGAGCCCCTGGCCGCGTACCTGGACCGGCGCGCAGGGGTGGAGATCGCGGCGTACAACTCCGAGGACTCCACTGCCCTCGCCGGGCCCCTCGACGCACTCGAAGAGCTGGGCCGGGAGCTGGCCGAGGCGGGCATCCGCACCAAGGCGCTCAAAGTCGCGCACGCCTTCCACACCGCCCACACCGAGCCGATCCTCGACGCCTTCACCGACCACCTGACGGATCTCTTCGCCCACCACACCCTCGGCGAGGCGGACATCCCCGTCATCTCCAACGTCACCGGCCAGCCCGCCACCAGCGACCACCACCACAACCCCCACTACTGGGCCCAGCACATCCGCCAACCCGTCCACTTCCACCAAGGCATCACCCACCTCACCGAGACCGACGGCATCACCCTCTTCACCGAACTCGCACCCCACCCCACCCTCACCCCCCACCTCCCCTCCAGCGTCCACAGCACCCCCCACCTGCCAGACGAGACCCGCACCCACCTCACCACCCTCACCACACTCCACACCCACCACCACCCCACCGACCTCACCCCCACCTCCCCCGGCCCAGCGGCGATCTGCCGAGCCTGCCCACCTACCCCTTCCAGAGCCGGCCCTACTGGCTCGACCTCCCCGCCCAGGTCACCAGCGCCACCGACCTCGGCCAGGCGGCCACCACGCACCCGCTGCTGCACGCCGCCGTCCCACTCGCAGACGGCACCGACGAACACGCCTCGACCACGGTGTTCACGGGCCGGGTGAGCCTGAGCACCCACCCCTGGCTCGCCGACCACGCGGTCGCCGGTACGGTCCTCCTCCCCGGCACCGCCCTGGTCGACCTCGCCCTGCACGCCGGCGACCACACCAGTGCCGCCCATCTCGAGGAGCTGAGCCTTCACGCCCCGCTGACGCTCGACGAGGCCGGCACCCACGACCTTCAGGTCACCGCCTCCGTCCGGGGCGGAACGGACGGCGACGAGTACGAAGGCGTCAGCCGGCGGCAGGTCACGATCCACTCCCGCCGCCACACCGCGGATGACGCCGAGCCCGAGCCGTGGACGCACCACGCCACCGGCACCCTCACCACGGAACCGGCCGCATCGGCTATGCCGCCGGCGCAGTGGCCGCCCGCGGGGGCGGAGCCCGTGGACGTCACCGACCTCTACCCCCGCCTGCTCGCCGCGGGTTACGAGTACGGGCCCGTCTTCCAGGGCGTCACCGCCGCCTGGGTCCACCCGGACGGCACCCTCCACGCCGAGGTCGCCCTGCCCGAGGAGACGGACACGACCGGCCACGCCATCCACCCGGCCCTCCTCGACGCCGCCGTCCACTCCCTCGCGGCGCGCACGCTCCACGCGGACGGCGGCGCGAACGGCAAGGCGGAGGAGCTGCGGCTGCCGTTCGCGTGGACCGGGGTATCCGTCCACGCCACCGGCGCCACCGAGCTCCGCGCCACCCTCGCCCCCACCGGCGAGCACGGCCACGACCTCGCTCTGCACACCTGGGACCCGGCGGGCGCGCCGGTGGCCACGATCACGGCACTCAACACGCGGCCCGTCGACGCCACCGCCCTCGCCGGCGGCGCCCAGGCGCACACCGCCACCCGCAACAGCCTGTTCCACCTCGCCTGGCGCCCCGCCGACCTCAAGCAGGAGCAGGATCAGGCAGACCTCGGGCAGATCGACCTGTACGCAGCGGCCCCGGTGGAGGACGACTCCCCCGCGGCTGCCCACACCGCGGCGGAGGCACTGCTGATCCGCCTCCAGAGCTGGCTGGCCGACAACGACGAGACCGACCGGCAGCTCGTCGTCCTCACCCACCGCGCGGTGGCCACCGGACCGGCCGAGGACGTCCACCTGGCGCACGCGCCGCTGTGGGGCCTGGTCCGTACGGCCCAGAACGAGAACCCCGACCGCATCCACCTCATCGACACCGACACCGCGGTCACCAATCCCAGCCCCGCGGACATCCCGCAGCTCGCCGAGGCCCTGACCGCCGGCGAACCCCAACTCGCCGTCCGCAACGGCCGGCTACTCACCCCGCGCCTGACCCGCTCGACCGACGCCGCCGCGGCGGAGCCCCGGCCGCTCGACCCGAACGGCACTGTGCTCATCACGGGTGGGACCGGCGGTCTCGCCCGCCTGACGGCTCGTCACCTCATCACGGAGCACGGCGTACGCCACCTCCTGCTGGCCTCACGCAGCGGCCCCGACCACCCCGACGCCGACGTTCTGCGCGCCGAACTCACCGAACTCGGCGCCCAGATCACCCTCACCGCCTGCGACGTCACCGACCCCGACGCCGTACGCACCCTGGTCGGCTCCGTCGGCGACGACCACCCCCTCACCGCCGTCATCCACACCGCGGGCGTCCTCGACGACACCGTCCTGTCCAAGCTCACCCCCGACGGCCTGCACCCGGTCCTCGCTCCCAAGGTCGACGCCGCGTACCACCTCCACCAGGCCACGAAGGACCTGGACCTGGCCCACTTCGTCCTCTACTCCTCCGCCGCCGGCACCCTCGGCAACCCCGGCCAGGCCAACTACGCCGCCGCCAACACCTACCTCGACGCCCTCGCCCACCACCGCAGCAGGCTCGGCCTGCCCACCACCAGCCTCGCCTGGGGCTACTGGCAGCAGGCCACCGGCCTCACCGGCCACCTCACAACTACCGACATCCGCTCTCTCACCCACGGCACCACGCCCCTCACCACCGAGCACGCGCTTCACCTCCTCGACACCGCGCTCACCACATCCCACCCCCTCCACCTCTGCACCCCCCTCAGCCCCGGCGCCCTCCGCACCGCCCCCCGACTCCCCGCGCTCCTCCGCGACCTCGTGCCGGCCACCCGCCGCACCGCCGCGCGGACGCACGGCGCGCAGCCGCCGGGGACGGACCTGGCCGCACGGCTCCGGGCGCTGCCGCCGGAGGGGCGGCAGAAGCTGCTGCTCGACGTCGTGTGCAGCGCCGTCGCGGCGGTCCTGGGGCACGGCGGCGCGGACGCGATCGATCCGTACCGTCCCTTCAACGAGCTGGGCTTCGACTCCCTCACCGCCGTCCAACTCCGCAACCGCCTCAGCGAGGCCACCGCGCTCCGTCTGACCTCGACGCTGATCTTCGACTACCCCACGCCGAACGATCTGGCCCGGCATGTCGGCGAGAGCATCGGCGTCGAGGACGCCAGCCCCGAGAACTCCTTCCTGGCCGAGATCGACAAGCTCGAACTGACATTGATCGAACGTTCCGCGGAGGACGCCGGGCGGGTGAAGGTGACCCGCCGACTCCAGGCCCTCCTCACCCGCCTCAACGAGACCGCACGCACGGCACCGGAGGGCGAGGACATCGAGACGAAGCTCCGGTCCGCGTCCAACGACGAACTCTTCGACCTGCTCGACAGCGATCTCGACCTTTCCTGACCCCGGCGGCGCCCGGCGCCGCCCCAGCAATTCCGTACAGAGGAGCGACGACCAATGTCGGACGAAGCCAAGCTTCGGGAGTACCTGACCCGCGCAGTCGCCGAGCTGCACCAGACGCGGCAGCGCCTGCAGGACGCCGAGACGGCAAGGCAGGAGCCGATTGCGATCGTTTCGATGGCCTGCCGGTACCCGGGCGGGGTGCGTTCGCCGGAGGACCTGTGGCAACTGGTCGCCGCGGGCACGGACGCGATCTCCGGCTTCCCCGGGAACCGCGGCTGGGACGTCGAGGGCCTCTACGACCCGGACCCCGACAGGACCGGGAAGAGCTACGCCCGCGAGGGCGGCTTCCTGCACTCGGCGGACGAGTTCGACCCCGAGTTCTTCGGCATGAGCCCGCGGGAGGCCACGGCCACGGACCCGCAGCAGCGGCTCCTGCTGGAGGCGGCCTGGGAGACGTTCGAGCGCGCGGGCATCGACTCCCACTCCCTCAAGGGCAGCAAGACGGGCGTCTTCGCCGGCGTCATGTACGACGACTACACCGGCCGGCTCATGCACCAGATCCCGGAGGGCTATGAGGGCTTTCTGGGCAATGGTGGTGCGGCGAGTGTGGCGTCGGGTCGGGTGGCGTACACGTTCGGTCTTGAGGGTCCGGCGGTGACGGTGGATACGGCGTGTTCGTCGTCGCTGGTGAGTATGCATTTGGCCGCGCAGGCGTTGCGTAACGGTGAGTGTGAGTTGGCGCTTGCCGGTGGTGTGACGGTGATGGCGACGCCGGGTGTGTTTGTGGAGTTTTCGCGGCAGCGGGGGTTGGCGCCGGATGGGCGGTGTAAGCCGTTTGCGGAGGCTGCGGATGGTACGGGCTGGGGCGAGGGCGTCGGTTTCGTGCTGCTGGAGCGGTTGTCGGATGCGGAGCGTAACGGGCACGAGATTCTTGCGGTGCTGCGGGGTTCTGCGGTCAATCAGGATGGTGCGTCGAACGGGCTGACGGCGCCGAACGGGCCGTCGCAGCAGCGGGTCATCGAGCAGGCCCTGGCCAGCGCGCGGCTGAGTGCGGGTCAGATCGATGCGGTGGAGGCGCACGGTACGGGTACGACGCTGGGTGATCCGATCGAGGCGCAGGCGCTGCTGGCGACCTATGGTCGGGCGCACAGTGCTGAGCGTCCGTTGTGGCTGGGTGCGGTGAAGTCGAACATCGGGCACACCCAGGCCGCCGCGGGTGTCGCGGGTGTCATCAAGATGGTCGAGGCGATGCGCCACGGTGTGCTGCCGCCCACGCTGCACGTGGACGAGCCCAGCAGTCACGTCGACTGGACCGCGGGCCACGTCTCCCTGCTCACCGAGACCCAGCCCTGGCCCGAGACGGGCGAGCCGCGGCGCTCGGCGGTCTCGTCGTTCGGGATCAGCGGCACCAACGCCCACGTCATCCTCGAAGCCGCACCGGAACCCGCACAGCCGGCCGATACCGATGCGAAGGCCGAGCCCTCGCCGGTGCCGGTCGTGGTTTCCGCCCGTACGACGGCCGCCCTCGCGGAGGTCGCGGCCCGGCTGGCAACCTACGTCGAGGAGCACCCCCAGGTCGAGGTCGGCGCGCTGGCGGTAGGGCTGTGGTCGGGGCGAGCGAAGCTGGAACACCGCGCCGGTGTCGTCACCGCCGACCGCGACGAACTCCGTGAAGCCCTCACCGCCCTGGCCACCGGCGCCACGCACCCCGCCCTCGTCACCGGCCCCGGCTCGGTCGAGACCGGCGGGCAGTTGGCCGTGATGTTCTCCGGGCAGGGCAGCCAGCGCCCCGGCATGGGCCGCGAGCTGTACGAGAACTTCCCCGCCTACGCCGAGGCCCTGGACGAGGTCTGCGCGGTGCTGGACCGGCACCTCGACACCGAAGTCCCGCTACGGGACGTGATGTTCGCCGAACCCGGCAGCGAGCACGCCGCGCTGCTGGAGACCACGCTCTACACCCAGCCGGCTCTCTTCGCCCACCACGTCGCCGGCTACCGCCTGCTCCAGACGACGGGCGTGCAGCCCACCGCGCTGATCGGCCACTCCATCGGCGAACTCTCCGCCGCCCACCTCACCGGCACCCTGCCCCTCGCCGTCGCCGCCGACATGGTCGCCACCCGCGCCAAACTCCTCCACACCCTGCCCGAGGGCACCGGCATGCTCGCCGTCAACACCGACGCCGACACCCTCACCCCATACCTGCATAATCACCCCGAAGTGGGCGTCGCCGCGTACAACTCCGAGGTCTCCACCGCCCTCGCCGGCCCCCTCGACGCACTGGAGGCGCTCGGCCGGGAGCTGACCGAGGCCGGTATCCGTACCAAGGCGCTGAAGGTCGCGCACGCCTTCCACACCGCCCACACCGAACCGATCCTCGACGCCTTCACCGACCACCTGACGGACCTCTTCGCCCGCCACACCCTCGGCGAGGCGGACATCCCCGTCATCTCCAACGTCACGGGCCAGCCCGCCGCCAGCGACCAGCACCACGACGCCCACTACTGGGCCCAGCACATCCGCCAACCCGTCCGCTTCCACCAAGGCATCACCCACCTCACCGAGACCGACGGCATCAGCCTCTTCACCGAACTCGCACCCCACCCCACCCTCACCCCCCATCTCCCCTCCAGCGTCCGCAGCACCCCCCACCTGCCGACGGAAACCCGCACCCACCTCACCACCCTCACCGCACTCCACACCCACCACCACCCCACCGACCTCACCCCCCGCCTCCCCGAGACCGCGGCCAAGCTCCCCGTCCTCCCCACCTATCCCTTCCAGCACCGCCCCTTCTGGCTCGACGCGCCCGCCGCGCTCACCAGCGCGACCGACCTCGGCCAACTCGGCACCGCCCACGCCCTCCTCAGCGCCGCCGTGCAACTCGCGGACACCACCGGGGGCGGCGCGGGCTCGGCCGGTACGACGGTCTTCACCGGCCGCCTCAGCCTCTCCACCCACCCGTGGCTCGCCGACCACGCCGTCGCCGGTACGGTCCTCCTCCCCGGCACCGCCCTTGTCGACCTCGCCCTGCACACCGGCGACCACACCGGCACCACCCACCTGCAAGAGCTGACCCTGCACGCGCCCCTCACGATGGACGAGGCCGGTACGCACGACGTCCAGGTCACCACCGCCCCCCTCGCCGGGGCAGAGGGCGAGGACGGCGGCCGGTGGCAGGTGACGATCCACTCGCGCCGCCACACCGCGGACGACGCCGAGCCGGAGCCCTGGACCTGCCACGCCACCGGCATCCTCACGACCGACGCGGACGCCTCCGCTCACCCGGCCCCGGCGCTGGCCCAGTGGCCGCCGGCCGGCGCGGAGCCCGTGGAGGTCACCGACCTCTACCCCCGCTTGCAGGCCGCGGGCTACGAGTACGGGCCCGCCTTCCAGGGCGTCACCGCCGCCTGGCGCGGCGCCGACGGCACCCTCCACGCCGAGATCGCCCTGCCCGAGGACGCCGACGCGTCCGGCCACACCATCCATCCCGCCCTGCTCGACGCCGCCCTCCACCCGCTCGCGGCCGAGAACCTCGGCAAGGACGACAAGGACGGCGCCGACGGCCGGCTCCGGCTGCCCTTCGCCTGGACCGGCGTCACCGTCCACGCCACCGGCGCCACCCACCTGCGCGCCACCCTCATTCCGGCCGGAGAGCACGGCCACGATCTGACGCTGCACACGTGGGACCCCTCCGGCGCGCCCGTCGCCACCGTCTCCGCGCTCAACTCCCGCCCGGTCGACGCCTCGGCGCTCACCGGCGGCCCCCACGCCGACACCGCCACCCGCAACAGCCTCTTCCACCTCGCCTGGAACGCGGCCGCCGCCGAGCAGCCCGCCGAGGCCGAGCGGGTCACACCGGAGCTGGTGGACCTCTACGTCGCGGCTCCCGCCGAGGACGACGGCCCCACCGCCGCGCACGCCGCGACGGAGGCACTGCTGACCCACGTACAGGGCTGGCTGGCCGCCAACGACCGGACCGACCGCCGCCTCGTCGTCCTCACCCACCGCGCCGTCGCGACCGGCCCGGCCGACGACGTGCACCTCCCGCACACGCCGCTGTGGGGCATGGTCCGTACCGCCCAGAACGAGAACCCCGACCGCATCCACCTCGTCGACACCGACACCGCCGTCGATGCCGTCACCGGCGGCGACCCCGCCGCCGTCCCCCACCTGCTCGACGCCCTGGCGACCGGCGAACCGCAGCTCGCGCTCCGCCACGACCAGGTCCTCGTCCCCCGGCTGGCCCGCTCCACCGAGGGGGCCGCCGACGCGCTGGCGATTCCCGCCGGTGAGGAGTCCTGGCGGCTGGACAAGACCGCCTCCGGCACGTTCGACAACCTCGCCTTCCTGCCGAACCCGAACCTCCCCGAGACACTGGCTCCGCACCAGGTGCGCGTCGCGGTACGGGCCATCGGGCTCAACTTCCGCGACGCCCTGATCACCCTCGGCATGTACCCGGGCGAGGCGCTGCTGGCCAGCGAGGGCGCGGGCGTCGTGACCGAGGTCGGCGCCGACGTCGCCAACGTCAAGGTCGGCGACCGCGTCATGGGCATGTTCCCGAACGGCGTGGGCGCGCAGACGGTCACCGACCACCGCATGGTCACCGCCGTCCCCGAGGGGTGGTCGTTCACCGACGCGGCCGGCGTCCCGGTGGCGTACCTCACCGCGTACTACGGGCTCAGGGACCTCGGCGGTCTGGCGGCCGGCGAGTCGCTGCTGCTGCACGCCGCGACCGGCGGCGTCGGCTCCGCCGCGCTCCAGCTCGCCCGCCACTGGGGCGCCGACGTCTATGCCACGGCCAGCCCCGGCAAGCACCACCTGCTCTACGCGCAGGGCCTGGACGAGCAGCACGTCGCGTCCAGCCGCTCCCTCGACTTCGAGGACCACTTCCGCGCCCACACCCCGCACCAGGGTGTCGACGTGGTGCTCAACGCGCTCGCCCACGAGTTCACCGACGCGTCGCTGCGCCTGCTGCGCCCCGGCGGCCGGTTCCTGGAGATGGGCAAGACCGACGTCCGTGACCCGCGGGCCGTCGAGGCCGACCACCGGGTCCGCTACCAGAACTTCGACCTCATCGAGGCCGGTCCCGACCGCATCCAGGAGATGCTGACCGACCTGGCCGCACTCTTCGCCGCGGGCCACCTCACGGCCCCGCGGACCACCTGCTTCGACGTACGCCACGCCCCCAACGCGCTACGGCACCTCAGCCAGGCCCGGCACACGGGCAAGCTGATCCTCACCCTCCCCCGCCCGCTCGACCCGGACGGCACCGTGCTGATCACGGGCGGCACCGGCGGCCTCGCGAGGCTGACGGCCCGTCACCTCGTCGCCGAGCACGGCGTACGCCACCTCCTGCTGGCCTCACGTAGCGGCCCCGGCCACCGCGACGCCGACGCCGTGCGCGCCGAACTCACCGAACTCGGCGCCCAGGTCACCCTCGCGGCCTGCGACGTCACCGACGCCCACGCCGTCCACACCCTCATCGCCTCCGTCGACGAGCGGCACCCGCTGACCGCGGTGATCCACACCCCGGGTGTGCTCGACGACACGATCCTGACCCAGCTCACCCCGGAGACGCTGCACCCGGTACTGGCGCCGAAGGTCGACGCCGCGTACCACCTGCACCAGGCGACGCGCCACCTGGACCTGGCCCACTTCGTCCTCTACTCGTCGGCGGCCGGCACCCTGGGCAACCCGGGGCAGGCCAACTACGCCGCCGCCAACACCTACCTGGACGCCCTCGCCCACCACCGCACCCAGCAGGGCCTGCCCACCACGAGCCTCGCCTGGGGCTACTGGAAGCACACCACCGACCTCACCAAGCATCTCGGCGACAGCGAGGTGGCCCGCAGCGACGCGGCGCTCAGCACCGAGCACGGCCTGAAGCTCCTCGACGCCGCCCTCGCCACCCCGTCCCCGTACCACCTCTGCGTCCCGCTGAACCCGGCCACCCTCCGCACCGGCGAGCGCGTCCCCGCCCTCCTGCGCGACCTCGCCCCGCGGGCGCGGCGCCGGGCGGCCGCGGCCGCCGCGCCGAGCGAGGTCTCGGGGCTCGCGGCGCAACTCGCCGGGCTGTCGGCAGCCGAGCGGCAGCGCCTGCTGCTCGACCTGGTGCGCACCAACGCCGCCGCCGTCCTGGGGCACAGCGACGCCGCCGCGGTGGACGCGCAGGCGCCGTTCAACGACCTCGGGTTCGACTCCCTCACCGCGGTCGAGCTGCGCAACCGGCTCGACGCCGCCACCGGGCTGCGGCTGCCTGCGACCCTGATCTTCGACTACCCGACCGCGCAATTCCTCGCCGACCACATCGGCGCCGAGGTGCTGGAGTCGGCGCCGCGCGCGACGGCGCCGCAGCTCGTGAGCACCGACACCGCGGACGATCCGGTCGTCATCGTGTCGATGGCGTGCCGCTTCCCCGGCGACGTGCACTCCGCCGCCGACCTGTGGAAGCTCGTCGCCGAGGGCCGCGAAGGTCTCTCCGGCTTCCCGACGAACCGCGGCTGGGACCTGGAGAACCTCTTCGACCCCGACCCGGCGGCGACGGGCAAGAGCTACACCAGCTACGGCACGTTCCTGCACGAGGCCGACGAGTTCGACGCCGACTTCTTCCGGATGAACCCGCGCGAGGCGCTGGCGACGGACCCGCAGCAGCGGCTGCTGCTGGAGACCTCGTGGGAGGCGTTCGAGCGGGCGGGCATCGACCCGGCCACGCTCAGGGGCAGCAGCACCGCGGTCTACGCGGGCGTGATCTACGGCGACTACGCCTCGCGGCTGATGCAGAACGCCCCGGAGGGCTTCGAGGGCTATCTCGGCAACGGCAGCGCGGCAAGCGTGGCCTCGGGCCGGGTGGCGTACACCTTCGGTCTCGAGGGCCCGGCGGTGACGATCGACACCGCGTGCTCGTCGTCGCTGGTCGCCCTCCACCTCGCCGCGCAGGCGCTGCGGAACGGCGAGTGCGATCTCGCCCTCGCGGGCGGCGCCACCGTGATGTCGAGCCCGGGTGCGTTCATCGAGTTCTCCCGGCAGCGCGTGCTGTCCGTGGACGGCCGGTGCAAGGCGTTCGCCGACGCGGCGGACGGTACGGGCTGGGGCGAGGGCGTCGGCCTGGTGCTGCTGGAGCGGCTGTCCGACGCGCGGCGCAACGGGCACAAGGTGCTGGCGGTGCTGAAGGGCTCCGCGATCAACCAGGACGGTGCGTCGAACGGGCTCACCGCCCCCAACGGCCCCTCGCAGCAGCGCGTCATCGAACAGGCGCTGGCCAGCGCCGGCCTGACGCCCGGTCAGGTGGACGCCGTGGAGGCGCACGGCACGGGCACGGCGCTGGGCGACCCGATCGAGGCGCAGGCGCTGCTCGCGACCTACGGGCGCGAGCACAGCCCCGAACGGCCGCTGTGGCTGGGCTCCATCAAGTCCAACATCGGCCACACCCAGGCCGCGGCGGGCGTGGCGGGCGTCATGAAGATGGTCGAGGCCATGCGCCACGGCATGCTGCCCCCCACCCTCCACGTCAACGAGCCGTCCCAGCACGTCGACTGGAGCTCCGGCACCATCTCGCTGATCACGGAGTCGACGCCGTGGCCCGAGAGCGACGAGCCGTACCGGGCGGCCGTGTCGTCGTTCGGCATCAGCGGCACGAACGCGCACGTGGTGCTGGAGGCGGCGCCGGTGGAGACCGCGGCGGATGCGCCGTCGGCGGAGCCGGCTCCGGAGGCGGCGCCGGTGCCGGTGGTGGTTTCCGCCCGTACGGCGGGCGCGCTGGCGCAGAGCGCCGAGCAACTTGCCGCGTACGTCGAGCAGCACCCCGAGATCGAAGTGGGCGCGCTGGCCGGACGGCTGTGGTCCGGCCGGTCGAAGATGGAGCACCGCGCGGGCATCGTCACCGCCGACCGCGACGAACTGCGCGAGGCACTGACCGCACTGGCCACAGGTGCGGCGCACCCGGCACTGGTGACCGGGCCTGGCACGGCCAACGCGGGGAAGACCGCGTTCGTGTTCCCCGGACAGGGCTCGCAGTGGACCCGTATGGGCTACCAACTCGCCGCGGAGGAGCCCGCTTTCGCGGAGCACCTGGCCGCGTGCCGCGATGAGCTGTCGCGCTGGTGCGACTGGGACCTCCTGGAGGTCCTGGCCAGCGAGGACGAGAACGCCCTGGATCGCGTGGATGTCGTGCAGCCCGCGCTGTTCGCGGTCATGACCGGCATCGCCGAGTTGCTACGCCACCACGGCGTGGAACCGGACGCCGTCATCGGCCACTCCCAGGGCGAGATCGCCGCCGCATACGTCGCCGGAGCACTCACGCTCTCCGACGCGATCGCCGTGGTGGCCCTGCGGGCGCAGGCCATCACTCGACTCGCAGGCACCGGCACCATGGCCTCGTTCCCGCTGCCCCAGGACGAATTGGGCGACCTGCCCGAGGGCGTCTACGTCGCCGCGATCAACGGGCCGCACACCACGATCCTCGCGGGCGAGACCCAGCCGCTCACCGCTCTGGTCCACGCGTACCAGGAGCGGGAGATCCGCGCCCGCCTGATCCCCGTGGACTACGCCTCGCACACCCCCCACGTCGAAGACCTGCGCGAGACGATCATCACGGACCTGGCAGAACGCGCCGGCATCGAACCGATGGCCCCGGCCATCCCGTTCTACTCGACCCACACCGGGTCCCTCCTCGCCTTCGACCAGGACCTCGACGCGGAGTACTGGTTCAACAACCTCCGCCACCCCGTCCACTTCCACACCACCCTCGAACAGCTCCTCGACGACGGCCACTACACCCTCATCGAATCGAGTCCCCACCCGGTCATGACCGCCGCGCTCGCCGACACCTTCGAGCAGCGCGCCACCCCGGCCCGGCACCACGCCACCCTCGTCCGCAACGACGACACCAAGGTCCGCTTCCTCACGGCACTCACCTCCCTCCACACCCACCACCACCCCGTCGACCTCGCCCCTCACTTCCCGCGGACCGATCAGCCCGCCGACCGGGTGCCCGAGCTGCCCACCTATCCGTTCCAGCGGGAGAGCTACTGGCTTCACGGCTCCGCCCAGCTCACCAGCGCGTCGGACCTCGGTCTGGGCACCACCACCCACCCGCTGCTCCACGCCGCGGTCCCGCTCGCGGACGAGACGGGCACCGGCGCCACCGGCACCGTGGTGTTCACCGGCCGCGTCGGCCTGAGCAGCCACCCGTGGCTCGCCGACCACGCCGTCGCGGGTACGGTCCTGCTGCCCGGCACCGCGCTGGTCGACCTCGCTCTGCACGCCGGTGACCACACGGGCGCCACCCACCTCGAAGAACTGACGCTCCAGGCACCTCTGCTGCTGGAAGAATCCGGCGCCCGCGACCTCCAGGTCACCGCGGGGCCCCACCCCGACGCGGACGGCTGGCAGGTCACGATCCACTCCAGGCCCCACGCGGACGACGAGGCCGAGCCCGAGCCGTGGACCTGCCACGCCACCGGCACCCTCACCGCCGAACCGGCGACCCCGGCCGAGCCCTTGACCCAGTGGCCGCCCACGGGCGCGCAGGCGCTCGACGTGTCGGAGATCTACCCCCGGCTGGCCGCGGGCGGCTACGCGTACGGGCCCGCCTTCCGCGGCGTCACGGCGGCGTGGGCGCAGCCCGACGGCACGCTGCACGCCGAGATCGCCCTGCCCGACGACACCGACCCCGACGGGCACACGATCCACCCCGCCCTCCTCGACGCGGCCCTGCACCCGCTGGCGGCCCAGGGCGGCGCCAAGACCGGAGGGGAGAAGGACGCGCAACTGCGGCTGCCGTTCGCGTGGACCGGTGTGTCCGTCCACGCCACCGGCGCCACCCACCTCCGCGCGACGATCACCCCCACCGGCGACCAGGGCCACGACCTCGCGCTCCGCGCCTGGGACCCCACGGGTGCCCCCGTCGCCACCATCGGCGCCCTCAACACCAGGGCCGTCGACGCCTCGGCGCTGACCAGCGCGGCCGACACCGGCGCCGCGACCCGCAACAGCCTCTTCCACCTCTCCTGGAGCCCTGCCGGGACGGAGGGGGACGAGCCCGCGGACTTGGATCGGTACGACGTGTACGTCGCCGCGCCCGCGGGCGAGGACACCCCGGCCGCGGCACACGTCGCGACCGAGGCGCTGCTGGGCCACGTACAGGACTGGCTGGCCGCCAACGACGAGACCGACCGGCAACTCGTCGTCCTCACCCACCGGGCCGTCGCCACCCACCCGGCCGAGGACGTCCACCTGGCCCACGCCCCGCTCTGGGGCCTGCTCCGCAGCGCCCAGAACGAGAACCCCGACCGCATCCGCCTCGTGGACACCGACGCCGCCGGCATCGACGCGAACGCCGGAGCCGCCGGCATCCCGCACCTCGCCGACGCCCTCGCCACCGGTGAGCCCCAGACCGCCGTCCGCGGCGGCCAGGTGCTGGTCGCGCGCCTCGTGCGCGCGACGGGCGCGGAGAGCGGCGTACTGGACGTGCCGGAGGGCACGTGGAAGCTGGCGAGCGACGGCGACGGCACGCTGGAGGCGCTCGCCTGCCGGCCCGCCCCCGAGTGGGACGCGCCGCTGACCGGCAGCCAGGTCCGCGTGCAACTGCACGCGGTCGGGCTGAACTTCCGCGACACGCTCATCGCCCTGGGCATGTACCCGGGCGACGCCCCGCTGGGCAGCGAGGGCGCGGGCGTGGTGACCGAGGTCGGCGCCGACGTCACGAGCGTGGCGGTCGGCGACCGCGTCATGGGTCTCATGCCCGAGGGCGCCGGCAGCCGGGCGATCACCGACCACCGGCTGCTCACGCCCGTACCGGCGGAGTGGTCCTCCACCCAGGCGGCAGGGATTCCGGTCGCCTTCCTCACGGCGTACTTCGCGCTGAAGGACCTCGGGCGGCTGGAGGCCGGCGAGTCGCTGCTGCTCCACGCCGCCACCGGCGGCGTCGGCTCCGCCGCACTCCAACTCGCCCGCCACTTCGGCGCCGACGTCTACGCCACCGCCAGCCCTGCCAAGCAGCACCTGCTGTACGCGCAGGGCCTGGACGAGCACCACATCGCGTCCAGCCGCACGCTGGAGTTCGAGGACCACTTCCGCGCCCACGGCCCGGACCAGGGCGTGGATGTCGTCCTCAACGCCCTCGCCCACGAGTTCACCGACGCCTCCCTGCGCCTCGTACGCCCCGGCGGCCGGTTCATCGAGATGGGCAAGACGGACATCCGCGACCCGCAGGCGGTCCAGGCCGAACACGGCGCCGAGTACCGGAACTTCGACCTCATCGAGGCGGGCCCGGACCGGATCCAGCAGATCCTGGCGCATCTCACCGAGCTGTTCGCCGAAGGCGTGCTGGCCCCGCTGCCCACCACCTCGTTCGACGTACGGCAGGCCCGCCAGGCCCTGCGCTACCTGAGCCAGGCCCGGCACACCGGCAAGCTGATCCTCACCCTGCCCAGGCCGCTCGACCCGAACGGCACGGTGCTCATCACCGGCGGCACCGGCGTCCTCGCCGGACTGACCGCACGTCACCTGGTCACCGAGCACGGCGTACGCCACCTCCTGCTGGCCTCCCGCAGCGGCCCCGGCCACCCCAACGCGACGGCTCTCCGCGACGAGTTCACCGCACTCGGCGCCCAGGTGACCCTCGCGGCCTGCGACGTCACCGACGCCGACGCCGTACGCGCCCTCGTCGGCTCCATCGGCGACGACCACCCGCTGACCGCCGTCATCCACACGGCGGGCGCGCTGAACGACGCCGTCCTCACCCAGCTCACCCCGGACGACCTGCACCCGGTCCTGGCGCCGAAGGTCGACGCCACCTACCACCTGCACGAGGCGACCCGGCACCTCGACCTGGCGCACTTCGTCGTCTACTCCTCCGCGGCCGGCACCCTCGGCAACCCGGGGCAGTCGAACTACGCCGCCGCCAACACCTACGTGGACGCCCTCGCCCACCACCGCAACCGGCTCGGCCTGCCGACCACCAGCCTCGCCTGGGGCTACTGGAAGCAGGCCACCGGCCTCACCCAGCACCTCACCGCCGACCAGCAGGGCCGCACCGGGAAGCCGCTCACCACCGAGCACGGCCTGCACCTCTTCGACGTCGCGCTCCGGGACCGGCCCGAGTCAACGCTGGTCTGCATGCCGATCGAGCCGGCGGCCCTGCGCCGCGCGCCCAAGGTGCCGGCGCTGCTCCGCGACCTCGTACCGGCCACCGCGCGCCGCGCGACCGCCGCGGGTGCGAGCGCGGTACGGCGCTCGGGGCTCGCCGAGGAACTGGCCGGGCTCGACGAGGCCGAGCAGGACCGGCTGGTGCTGGACCTGATCCGCAGCAACGTCGCGGCGGTCCTCGGCCACGCGCGCCCGGAGACCATCGATCCGCAACGCCCGTTCAAGGAGCTGGGCTTCGACTCCCTCACCGCCGTCGAGCTGCGCAACCGGCTCACCAACGCCACCGCGCTCCAGCTCCCCTCCACCCTGGTCTTCGACCACCCGACGCTCACCGAGCTGTCGGTCTTCCTGCGGGGCAAGCTGCTGGACGAGCAGCCGCGGCTGCGCGCGGCGAAGCAGGTCGCGGCCGTGGCCGACGACGACCCGATCGTGATCGTCTCGATGGCCTGCCGCTACCCCGGCGGGATGCGGCGGCCCGAGGATCTGTGGAGGCTGGTCTCCGAGGGCGTCGAGGCGATCGGCGACCTGCCGGACGACCGCGGCTGGGACCTCGACGGCCTCTACGACCCGGACCCGGACGCGCCGGGCAAGATGTACACCCGCAAGGGCGCGTTCCTGTACGACGCCGGGCGGTTCGACGCGGACTTCTTCCACATGAACCCGCGCGAGGCCCTGGCCACCGATCCCCAGCAGCGGCTGCTGCTGGAGACCGCCTGGGAGGCGTTCGAGCGGGCGGGCATCGACCCCACCAGCCTCAAGGGCAGCAGCACCGGCGTGTTCGCGGGCGTCATCTCGCAGGACTACCTGATGCGCATGCACGACGCGCCGGACCACCTGGAGGGCTACTTCGCCACGGGCGGCTCCGCGAGCATCGCCTCGGGCCGGGTGGCGTACACCTTCGGTCTCGAGGGTCCGGCCATGACCGTGGACACGGCCTGCTCGTCGTCGCTGGTCGCCCTCCACCTCGCGGCGCAGGCGCTGCGTAACGGGGAGTGCGATCTCGCCCTCGCCGGCGGCGCGACCATCATGGCCACGCCGGGCACCTTCCAGGTCTTCTCCCGGCAGCGCGGCCTGGCCGCCGACGGCCGCTGCAAGCCCTTCGCCGACGCCGCCGACGGCACCGGCTGGGGCGAGGGCGTCGGTCTGGTGCTGGTCGAGCGGCTGTCGGACGCGCGGCGCAACGGACACGAAGTGCTCGCCGTCGTCCGCGGCTCCGCCGTCAACCAGGACGGTGCGTCGAACGGCCTCACCGCGCCCAACGGCCCGTCGCAGCGCCGCGTCATCGAACAGGCGCTCGCCAACGCCGGGCTGACCGGCGACCAGGTCCACGCCGTCGAGGCGCACGGCACGGGCACGACGCTGGGCGACCCGATCGAGGCGCAGGCCCTGCTGGAGACGTACGGCCAGGCGCACTCCGAAGAGAATCCGCTGTGGCTGGGCTCCATCAAGTCCAACATCGGCCACACCCAGGCCGCGGCCGGTGTCGCCGGCGTCATCAAGATGGTCGAGGCCATGCGGCATGGTGTCCTGCCCCCGACGCTCAACGTCGACATGCCCACGAGCCATGTCGACTGGGACGCGGGCCACATCGAGCTGCTGACGGAGGCCCGCCCCTGGACGGAGGACGGTGAGCCGCGGCGGGCGGCGGTGTCGTCGTTCGGCATGAGCGGCACCAACGCGCACCTGATCCTGGAAGCGGCTCCGGTCCTGCCGGAGGCCGAGGCTGAGCCGGAGGCGGGGGCGGCGCCGGTTCCGGTGGTGGTTTCCGCCCGTACGGCGGGCGCGCTGGCGCAGAGCGCCGAGCAGCTTGCGGCGTACGTCGAGGAGCACCCCGAGATCGAGGTGGGCGCACTGGCCGGACGGCTGTGGTCCGGCCGGTCGAAGATGGAGCACCGCGCCGGCATCGTCACCGCCGACCGCGACGAACTGCGCGAGGCACTGACCGCACTGGCCACAGGTGCCGCACACCCGGCACTGGTCACGGGACCGGGGCCTGTGGCCGCGGGGAAGACGGCGTTCGTGTTCCCGGGGCAGGGCTCGCAGTGGACCCGTATGGGCTACGAACTGGCCGCCGAGGAGCCGGTCTTCGCCGCGCATCTCGCCGCGTGCCGCGATGAGCTGTCGCGCTGGTGCGACTGGGATCTGCTCGACGTCCTGGCCAGCGAGGACGAGAACGCCCTCGACCGCGTGGACATCGTGCAGCCCGCGCTCTTCGCCGTGATGACCGGCATCGCGCAGCTCCTGCGCCACCAGGGCGTCGAGCCCGACGCCGTCATCGGCCACTCCCAGGGCGAGATCGCCGCCGCGTACGTCGCCGGAGCACTGACCCTGCCCGACGCCATCGCGGTCGTCGCGCTACGGGCGCAGGCCATCACCCGCCTTGCAGGCACCGGCACGATGGCCTCGTTCCCGCTGCCGGCAGACGAGCTTCAAGACCTGCCCGAGGGTGTCTACGTCGCCGCAATCAACGGGCCGCACACCACGATCCTCGCGGGCGAGACCCAGCCGTTGACGGACCTGGTCCACACGTACCAGGAGCGGGAGATCCGCGCCCGCCTGATCCCCGTCGACTACGCCTCACACACCCCCCACGTCGAAGACCTGCGCGAGACGATCATCACGGACCTGGCCGAACGCGCCCGTATCGAGCCGGTGGCCCCGACCATCCCCTTCTACTCGACGCACACCGGGTCCTTGCTTGCCTTCGACCAGGACCTCGACGCGGAGTACTGGTTCAACAACCTCCGCCACCCCGTCCACTTCCACACCACCCTCGAACAACTCCTTGACGACGGCCACTACACCCTCATCGAATCCAGCCCCCACCCGGTCATGACCGCGGCCCTGGCCGACACCTTCGAGCAACACCCCACCGCCGCCCACCACCACGCCACGCTGATCCGCAACAACGGCACCAAGGCCCGCTTCCTCGCGGCCCTCACCACCCTCCACGCCCACCACCACCCCGTCGACCTCGCCCCCCACCTGCCGCGGTCGGCGAGCTCCCTGCCGAGCCTTCCCACCTACCCGTTCCAGCACCAGCCCTACTGGCTGAACGCTCCGGCCCGGCTCGCGAGCGCCACCGACCTCGGCCTCGCCACGACGACCCACCCGCTGCTGCACGCCGCGGTCCAGCTCGCCGACGGCGCCGAAGGCGGCGCGGGCACCACGGTGTTCACGGGCCGGGTGAGCCTGAGCACCCACCCGTGGCTCGCCGACCACGCGGTCGCCGGTACGGTCCTCCTCCCCGGCACCGCCCTGGTCGACCTCGCCCTGCACGCCGGCGACCACACCGGCGCCACCCACCTCGAAGAACTCACGCTCCAGGCACCGCTGGTGCTGGAGGAGACCGGCGCCCGCGACCTCCAGGTCACCGCCGCGCCCCAGGGTGGATCCGACTCGTCCGGTACGGGCCGGTGGCAGGTCACCGTCCACTCCCGGCCGCACACCGACGACGCCGAGCCCGAGCCGTGGACCTGCCACGCCACCGGCACCCACACCGCCGAGCCCGCGACCCCGGCCGAGCCCCTGACCCAGTGGCCGCCCGCGGGTGCGGAGCCCTTCGAGGTCGGCGCGCTCTACCCCGAGCTGGCCGCGGCGGGCTACGAGTACGGCCCGGTCTTCCAGGGCGTGACCGCGGCCTGGAAGGAGGCCGACGGGACGCTGCACGCGGAGATCGCCCTCCCGCAGGGCGCCGACGCCTCCGGCCACGCCCTCCACCCCGCGCTCCTCGACGCCGCACTGCACCCCCTCGCGGCACACAACGACGGCGCGGACGGGCAGCTCCGGCTGCCGTTCGCGTGGAGCGGTGTGTCGGTCCACGCCACCGGCGCCACCGGGCTACGCGCCACTCTCACCCCCGCGGGCGAGCACGGCCACGACCTCGCCCTGCGCGCCTGGGACACGACGGGCGCGCCGGTGGCGACGGTCTCGGCGCTCAACACCCGGCCCATCGACGCCGCGGCGCTGAGCGCCCGGAGCAGCGAGGACACCCGCAACAGCCTGTTCCACCTCGGCTGGAGCCCTGCCGCCGCCGATCAGTCGGCGGTGGTGGATCCGGACCGGGTGGACGTGTACGTGGCCGTCCCGGCCGCCGAGGACACCCCGGTCGCGGCGCACGTCGCGACCGAGGCGCTGCTGACCCACGTCCAGAACTGGCTGGCCGACAACGACGAGACCGACCGCCGCCTCGTCGTCCTCACCCACCGCGCGGTGGCCACCGCACCGGCCGATGACGTCCACCTGGCGCATGCGCCGCTGTGGGGCCTGGTCCGTACGGCTCAGAACGAGAACCCCGACCGCATCCACCTCGTCGACACCGACGCCACCGGCGTCGAGCCCGGGACGCAAGCGGCCGACGTCCCGCACCTCACCGACGCCCTGGCCACGGGCGAACCGCAACTCGCCCTCCGCGACAACACGGTCCTCATCCCCCGCCTGACCCGCTCCACCGACGACGCCGCGACGGAATCCCGGCCGCTCGACCCGAACGGCACCGTGCTCATCACGGGCGGCACCGGCGGTCTCGCGAGCCTGACGGCACGTCACCTCGTCACCGAGCACGGCGTACGCCACCTCCTGCTGGCCTCACGCAGCGGCCCAGACCACCCCAACGCGACGGCTCTCCGGGACGAACTCACCGCACTCGGCGCCCAGGTCACCGTCGCGGCCTGCGACGTCACCGACGCCGACGCCGTACGCACCCTCGTCGACTCCGTCGACGAGCAGCACCCCCTCACCGCGGTCATCCACACGGCCGGGGCACTCAACGACGCCACCCTCACCCAACTCACCCCCGACGACCTGCACCCCGTCCTGGCGCCCAAGGTGGACGCCGCGTACCACCTCCACGAGGCGACGCGGCACCTGGACCTGGCCCACTTCGTCCTCTACTCCTCCGCCGCCGGCACCCTCGGCAACCCCGGCCAGGCCAACTACGCCGCCGCCAACACCTACCTCGACGCCCTCGCCCACCACCGCACCCGGCAGGGCCTCCCCACCACCAGCCTCGCCTGGGGCTACTGGAAGCACACCACCGATCTCACCGGCCACCTCACCACCCACCAGCAGAGCCGCACCGGCACGCCGCTCACGACGGAGCACGGGCTGCGCCTCCTCGACGTCGCGCTGACCACCTCCGCGTCGCACCACCTGTGCGTGCCGCTCAACCCGAGCACGCTGCGCACCGCGCCCCACCTGCCCGCGCTCCTCCGCGACCTCGTGCCGGCCTCCCGCCGCTCGGCCGCGTCGCCGGCCGCGGGCGCGCCCGGCGGCACCGCGCTGGCCGACCAGCTCGCGGCGCTGCCCGAGCCGGAGCAGCGGCACAAGGCGGTCCTCGATGTCGTCCGCAGCAACATCGCCGCGGTCCTCGGCCACGGCACCGCCGAGACCATCGACCCGCACCGCCCCTTCAAGGAACTGGGCTTCGACTCCCTCACCGCCGTCCAGCTCCGCAACCAGCTCACCACCACCACCGCACTCCGCCTCCCCGCAACCCTGATCTTCGACCACCCCACCCCCGACGCCCTGGCCGGCCGGATCCTGGCGGACCTGATGCCGGAGGCGGCCAGCGCGTCGCGCCGGGTGATCGCCGATCTGGACGCGCTGGAGCTGGAGCTGAAGCAGCTCGCGGCGGACGAGGCGGAACGCTCGCGGATCACGCTGCGGCTGCAGACGCTGCTGTCGAACTGGAACGACGCGCGCCCGGCCCCGGCCGAGGACGTGAGCAACAAGATCCAGGAGTCGTCCACGGAGGAGATCTTCGACTTCATCGACCGGCAGCTCGGCCGTACGGACGGCAGCGAGGCACCTTCGACGCCCGGACAGTGAAAGGCCGGTGACAGGAGAACCGCCCGCCGTGATCACGGCGGGCGGTTCTCTTATTGCCTTTTGCCTTGCAGTTCTCCGGGGCCGTTCTCGCCGCGGGTTCCGGCTACTTCGCCGTCCGCAGCACCGCCGCCTCCGCGTCCTTCAGCGGCGCCGCCGTCAGCGGCGGCCGGCCCTGCTGCCGCATCGACGCCAGGAACTCGGGCGTCTCCAGGCTGCCCAGCGGTGCGGTGAGCGTGGTGACGGCCGTGAGGGCGTCGCAGACGCGCTCGTTGACCAGGGACGCACTGGTGACCAGGTCGGCGAACCCCTGCCGCTGCGCGGCCTGGGTGGTCAGGCGGGGGTCGCTGACCGTGGCCTTGTTGTCGGGGTAGCACAGGTCCTGCGAGGCGGAGAGCAGCCACGGCGCGTCGGCGGCGGCGGCGATGGCCTGCTGCGCCGTACGGGCCAGGCCGGGCTTCAGCCCGCCGGCGCGGCTCAGGGAGGTCTCCAGCGCCCGGGCGGACTGGGCGGCGACGCTCATGCCGTGGCCGTGGATGGGGTTGAGGGACACCACGCAGTCCCCGAGCGCGACGAGCCCTTCGGGGCGGTCGGCGAGGCGGTCGAGGTGCATGCGGCGGTTGAGGGTGCTGCGGGTCGTACGGACCGGCGTCAGCGGCTCCGCGGCCTCGATCAGGTCTGCGACGACCGGGTCGCGCAGGCTGCGGGCGAACTCGGCGAAGCGCGCGTCGTCGGAGGTCGGTTCGCCGCCGCGGGTGCCGGAGAGGGTGATGATCCAGCGGCCGTCCTCGATGGGCAGGAGCAGGCCGTTGCGGCCCGGCCGGCCCGTGCGGTGGTCGGCGTAGACGCTGACGACGGGGAAGTCCGCGGGGGCGCCGGCGGGGGCACGGAAGACGCGGGTGGCGTAGGTGAGTCCGGTGTCGACGCTCTCCTCGGCGGCGGGCGGCAGGCCGAGGTCGGTGAGCCAGTGCCGCAGCCGGGAGCCGCGGCCGGTGGCGTCGACGACGATGTCGGCGGGCAGTTCGCGCGTGCCGCCGTCCGGGGTGCGTACGCGGACGCCGGTGACGCACGTGCGGTCGCCGAGCAGCCCGTGCGCCTCCGTCCTCGTCAGCACCTCGGTGTCCGGGTGGTCCAGGGCGGCCTCGCGGACCGTCTGGTCGAGGAGGGGGCGGCTGCAGGTGAGCGCGTAGTGGGAGCCGGGGAAGCGGTGCTGCCAGCCGTAGGCGCTGTAGAGGACCATGTCCTCCTTGACGCCGATGCGGTGGGCGCCGGCGGCGCGCAGCCGGTCCAGGGTGCCGGGGAGCAGCGCCTCGATGGCCTCCGCGCCGCCGGACCAGAGGATGTGCGCGTGCCGGCCCTGCGGGACGCCCTTGCGGGGCTCGGGCTCCTCCGGGTACGTGTCGCGTTCGACCACGGTGACGTGGTCGACGTGGTCCCGCAGTGCCCGTGCGGCCAGCACGCCGGCGAGGCCGCCCCCGAGTACGACTCCGTGAACTCGGGTGTTCGGGCCCCGGGTTGCTTCCGCCATTTGCTGTTCCGCCCTTTCCGCATGGTCCGGTGCCGGGCGGTTGCCGTATGCCGCCCGGTTCACCATGCGGGTCGCGGCTTGGGGGTGACTTGCCGGTTTCTAAAGCCTTTTCCGGCTACGAAGGCGGAGGTGAATGGCCTTACGCTACGGGCCGGTTCAACGGATCCGAGTTTCCGGAAGGATGCTCTCATGCGGGATTCCTCCATGCAGGTCGAGACCGAGATCGAGCGGTGCGTCGCGTCTGGCATGTGCACGCTCCTGGCCCCGCGGGTCTTCGACCAGGATGAGGCGACAGGTCAGGTCGTGGTGCTGGCAGAGCGCCCCGCCGAGGAGCAGTGGGAGGCGGTGGACGAAGCCGTGCGCTCCTGCCCGGCACAGGTCATCCGGTTCGAGGAGGCGGCCGAGCCCGCCGAGCGGGCCGACGCGCCTTAAGCACGCCCAAGTCCGCCTTAAGGCCATAACCCGAGGCTGGGCGGGAAAGGCGTGGACCGGCGGTGCCGGCCCCGCGGCTTCGCATGCGGAGGAAGGAAACGCGTCATGTCGGACACGCTGTCCACGCCGCCCCGGCGGTTGCCGACCGAGCGGCCGCGCCCGCTGGACCCGCCGGAAGAGCTGGGCCGGCTGCGTGCCGAGGAGCCGGTGAGCCCGCTGCTGTACCCGGACGGGCACGTGGGCTGGCTGGTGACGAGTCACGCCGCGGCCCGGAAGGTCCTCAGCGACCAGCGGTTCAGCGCCCGGGGCGACATCAAGAAGGTGCCCTTCGAGCTGCCCTCCGGCGGCCGGCCCTGGGAGAAGGTGCCGCCCGGCTTCTTCATGCACATGGACCCGCCGGACCACACCCGCTACCGGCGGCTGCTCACCGGCCAGTTCACGGTGCGGCGGATGAAGGCGCTGGAGCCTCGCATCGAGCAGATCACCGAGGAGCACCTGGACGAGATGGAGCGGCAGGGGCCGCCCACGGACCTGGTGCCGTCGTTCGCGCTGCCGATTCCCTCGCTGGCGATCTGCGAGCTGCTGGGCGTGCCGTACGGCGAGCGCAAGCGTTTCCAGGACCACTCGACGACCGTGATGCGCATCGGCTCCTCCGGCGAGGAGGTCGCGGCGGCCTTCGCCGCGATCTACGGGCTCATCCACGAGCTGGTGCAGCTCAAGCACAAGGAGCCCGAGGACGACCTGCTGAGCGGGTTGATCGCGACCGGTGAGCTGAACGACGCGGAGCTGACCGGCATCGGGATGCTGCTGCTGATGGCGGGGCACGAGACGACCGCCAGCATGCTGTCGCTCGGCACGTACGCGCTGCTGCGCCACCCCGGCGAGGTCAAGCGGCTCCGCGAGGACCCGAAGCTCTTCGGCAACGCCGTCGAGGAGCTGATGCGGTACCTGACGATCGCCCAGTTCGGCGTGCCGCGCACCGCGCTGGAGGACGTCGAGCTGGAGGGCAAGCTGATCAAGGCGGGCGACGGGGTCACCGTCTCCCTGTCGGCGGCCAACCGCGACCCGGGGCGGTTCGAGGACGCGGACAGCTTCGACGTGAGCCGCTCCACCTCCGGGCACATGGCGTTCAGCTACGGCATCCACCAGTGCCTGGGCCAGCAACTGGCCCGGGTGGAGATGCGGATCGCGTACTCGGCGCTCTTCCGCCGCTTCCCCGACCTGCGGCTTGCGGTGGAGCCGGAAGAGGTGCCGCTGCGCGCGGAGGCGACGATGTACGCCGCGAGTTCGCTCCCGGTGGCCTGGTGATCACGTGCTCGTTCTGAACCGGGAGAGCGGCCTGCGGGTCGCCGGCCTCGGCACGGCGTCGCCGGGCCCGCCCATCGACAACGCGACCCTGGGCCGCCGCATGGGCCTGGGCCCGATGTGGGAGCAGTGGGCGGAGGCGTTCGTCGGCACGAAGTACCGCCATCTCGCGGTCGACCTGGAGACCGGCGAGCCGCGGTTCTCGCTCGCCGACCTCGGCGAGACGGCGGGCCGGCGGGCCCTGGCCGCGGCCGGCCTGGAGCCGTCGGACGTCGACGTGGTCGTGATGGGCACGGCCATGCCGGACATGCTGATGCCGACGACGGTGAACGTCGTCGCGGACCGGCTGGGCATCGACCAGGTGCCGACGTACCAGTTGCAGTCCGGGTGCTCGGGCGCGGTGCAGGCACTGTCGGTGGCGGCGGGGCTGCTGCTGTCGGGAAGCCACCGCACGGCGCTGGTGCTCGGCGGCGACGTCTCGGCGAAGCTCGTCGATCCGGACATGGACGCCGCGGCGCTGCCGCCCGCGCAGTTGGTGAACCTCATGCTGTTCGGGGACGGTGCCGGCGCGCTGGTGCTCACCGCGGAGCCGTCGCCGGGGCCCGCGCTGCGGGCGGTGTTCACCAAGCTGGTGGGGCTCGGCAAGCAGCCGGGGCAGACGCTCGACTGGTACGGCGCGAGCCGCCGGTTCGACGGCCCACCGGTCAGCGAGGACTACAAGGCGATCGAGGCGGCGGTGCCGGAGATGGCCGCCGAGTCGGCCGAGGAGCTGCTGAACGGGCTGGACTGGAAGCCGGACGAGCTGGCGTACGTGCTGCCGCCGCAGCTCTCCGGGCGGATGACGGCGAAGATCCGGGAGCGGATGGGCGCGCCGGAGGCGCAGGAGGTCTCCTGCGTCGACGAGACCGGCAACAACGGTAACGCGCTGGTGTTCTTCCAGTTGGAGCGGCTGCTGCCGAAGCTCGCCGCGGGCGACCGGGCCCTCGGCGTCGCCATCGAGTCGAGCAAGTGGATCAAGTCGGGCTTCGCGCTGGAGACGACCGGCTGACCGGATCGCAGAGGTCACTCAACGGGCGCCGTGCGCCGCTGTGTTCACGCAGCGGAGCGCGGCGCCCGCGCCGTACCGGCCCCGGGTCCTCTGGCCCGCGGGCATGCATCGCCGTGGAGCCCCGAGACCCCAGCGGTGGCGGCCCGGCGCGCGGGGCCGCCACCCCTGCGTACGACCGCTTTAGACCCCTCCAAGGCCCCGTCAAGCCCCGCTCGCGAGCCTGGGGGCGGTCCGCCCGCGCCTCTCCCGTAGCGCCCGCCCGGCGGCCCGCTGCGCTGGTCCACCAGGAGGTGTGAGATCCGTGTCCGCTGCCCCCGCTCCCCCGCCATCCGCTCCGGATCCCGTCGCGGAGCTGCACCGGTCCGGAAGCCTGGTCGCGGAGTACCCGAGACTCCCCGCGCTCCTGCACGGCCTCGGTGAGGACGAACGGCAGCGCGCCGGGCGGCTGCTGTCCCGCCTCTCCCCCGACGAGGTGCTCGCCGTCCACCCCGGCATCCCGACCGTGTCCGTCGCGGTCACCGGGCACGGCACGGTCGCCGGCCTCGTGCCGCCGCTCACCATGGAGCTGGCCAGGCACGGCATGCTGCTCCGCTCCCACGTCGCGGACTACGACAGCTGGCTCTTCGACCTCGCCGACCCCGCCGGGGAGGTCTACGCCGCCGGCACCGACCTCGTGGTCTGCCTGCTGGCCGCCGGGATCGTCTTCGACGAGGTACCGCGCCCCTGGCGGCCCGAGGACGTCGAGCGGGTGCTGACCGAGAAGGTGCACCTCCTCGGCAAGCTCGCCGCCACCCACGGCACCTCCGGCTCCGGCACCCTCGTCTACACCACGATGCCGCTGCCCCGGGAGTTCACCGCCCAGCTCGTGGACCACCGCTCCCGCGCCCGCCTCGGCGCCGTCTGGCGCGAGGGCAACGCCCGGCTGCTCGGGCTCATGGACGAGCACCCGGGCCTCGTCGTCCTCGACCTCGACCCGCTCCTCACCGGCCCCGCCGCCCTCGCCGAGGACCGGCTGGCGACCTACGCCGGCACGCCGTTCGCGGCCGAGCTGACCGCCGCCGTCGCGCGGGAGGTCGCGCACCTCGCCCGCGGCCGGTCAGGGCGGGCGAAGAAGGTGCTCGCGGTCGACCTGGACAACACGCTGTGGGGCGGCGTGCTCGGCGACGACGGCCGGGAGGGCATCGAGGTCGCCGACGGCCGCTCGGGGCGCGCCTTCCAGCGCATGCAGCGGGTGGTCAAGCAGCTCGCCTCGCGCGGGGTGCTGGTGGCCGCCGTCAGCAAGAACGACGTGGAGCCGGTACGCGAGGTGCTGCGCGACCACCCCGAGATGACCCTGCGCGAAGACGACTTCGTCCGGGTGGTCGCCAACTGGTCTCCCAAACACGACAACCTGCGGGCGCTGGCCGAGGACCTCAACCTCGGCCTCGACTCGTTCGTCTTCGCCGACGACAGCCCCTACGAGTGCGGCCTGGTGGCCCGCGAGCTGCCCGAGGTCACCGTGCTCCACCTCGACGGCGACCCGGCGCTGCACGCCGGGCGGCTGCTCGCCGACGGCTGGTTCGACGTGCGGGACCTCACCGACGACGACGTCCGCCGCCCCGAGCGCTACCGCGAGGAGCTGGTCCGCAAGGACTTCCTCGACTCCTTCTCCTCGCTCGACGACTACCTGCGCGAGCTGGACGTACGGGTGGAGCTGACCGCCGCCGCCGAGGCCGACGTGCCGCGTGTCGCCCAGCTCACGCAGCGCACCAACCAGTTCAACCTGACCACCCGGCGGCTCCAGCAGGACGAGGTCGCCTCCCTGGCCGGCTCGCCGGGGAACCTGGTCCTGGCCATCCGCTCCGGCGACCGCTTCGGCGACAACGGCCTCGTCGGTGCGGTGTTCGTACGGACCGACGGGCCCGTGTGGCACGTCGACAACTTCCTGCTGAGCTGCCGGGTCTTCGCGCGCGGCATCGAGCAGGGCTGCCTCAGCGCGCTGCTGGAACACGCCAGGGCCGAGGGGGCCGAGGCAGTCGCGGCACGGTACGTGCCGTCGCCGAAGAACGGCAAGGTCAGGGACTTCTATTCACGGAACGGCTTCGACGCCCACGGGCACGCCGAGGACGGGACCGCCGACTTCCGTCACGAGCTGCGGCAGATCGACACGGTGCCGGCCCACCTCGCCCTGACCGTGCGCTGGGCGCGGGAGGGAACACGATGAACGACGTCACGGAGCTCAAGGAGTTCGCGCTCGTCCACGCCAAGGCGCTCCAACTGCCCCCCGGGCAGTACGAGAAGGTGCTCGACCGCATCACCAGCGACGAGGACGGCGCCCCCGGCTCGTGGACGGCGCAGTGGTCGGCGGCCGCCGCGGAACTCGACGGCGCCGGGCAGTTGCTGCCCGCGTTCCTCTGCTACACCATGGCGCGCTTCCCGGTCGTCGACGGCCCGGCGCGGCAGGAGGCGTACGAGAAGTGCCGGTCGGTGTTCGACCGCTGGCGCGCCGGCCAGCAGGGCATCGAGCGGATCACCGCGCCGCTGGCCGACGGCGAGGTGGTGGCGTGGGCCGGCGGGCTCTCGGCGGCGGAGCCGAAGCCGGTGCTGCTGGTGACGGGCGGGATCGTCAGCCTCAAGGAGCAGTGGGCGCCGGTGACGCTCCAGGCGGCGGCGCTGGGCATGGCCATCGTCGTCACCGAGCTGCCGGGCGTGGGCGAGAACACCCTCCCGTACGACCGGGAGAGCTGGCGGATGCTGCCCGCCGTCCTCGACGCGATCGCGGACCGGGCCGACGTCGCCGACACGTACGCCCTCGCCAACAGCTTCGGCGGGCACCTCGCGCTGCGCTGGGCCGGGCACGACGCCCGGGTGCGCGGCATCGTGACGTCGGGGGCGCCGGTGAGCGAGTTCTTCGTCGACGCCGACTGGCTGCGTGGCGTGCCCGGCATCACCCGGCACACGCTGGCCCGGCTCACCCGCACCGCCGGGGGCGACGACGACGCGCTGCACAAGACGCTCGCCGACTGGGCGCTGACGCCCGAGGAGCTGGCCGCGCTGGAGATCCCCGTCTGCTACTCCGCCAGCCTGCGCGACGAGATCATCCCGGCCGGGGACCCGGCGTTCGTGCGGCAGCACGTGAAGCAGGTCAGCATGAACGAGTTCGACGACGTGCACGGTGCGCCGGCGCACGTGCAGCAGACCGTGGACTGGACGTTCGGCTCGCTGCTGGCGATGCGCCAGGGCCACGCCCCGCGCTGAGGCCGCTCAGCCCGCCCCTCCCGGCCTCCGGCCGGTCCGCCGGAGTCCCGCAACGGCCGCAAGGCCCCCTGTGCGCACAGGGGGCCTTGCGGCCGTTGCCGTACGGGCGGGTGCATTCCCGTGGCCCGCGCCCGCGGATATCGGGCAGCGGATACGCTGCGGTGAATACCGGGCATTTGCGAGAACGGCGGATGATCACGACGCATTGGCTGGGGGGCGTGAATGCGTTACACACGGCGCTGCACGCCCTGCGCAATACCCCTGACAACACGTAGGGGGGACTTAGGGGTGGGTAGGGGTTTCGGCACCCCCTACCCCCTCCATAGCCTGCAAAGACCTGTACAGCATCGCCGCGTCACACACAAGCTCCCCTGCCTGTAGCGGCGAGAGAATTGAACAACAGTGCCATGAAAACTGGGCACTTCGGCCCAGAGAAATTCATCGGGGGTTGAAAAGTGCAGTACGAAATACTCGGACCCGTCCGGGTGGTGGACAGTCGCGGCAGCAGATTCGTGAGCGCCAAGAAGATGCAGGTGCTCCTCGTCCTGTTACTGATCCGCGCCCGGCAGGTGGTCTCGATCGACGAGGCCATAGCCGAGATCTGGGGGCAGAACCCGCCGCGCCGCGCGACCGCGGGCATCCACGTCTACATCTCGCAACTCCGCAAGTTCCTCGGCGAGCCAGGCAGCCGGAACAACCCGATCCTCACCCGCCCGCCCGGCTACCTGCTGCATCTGGAGGACGACGAGTTCGACGTGGACCGCTTCCAGGAGCTGCTGCACCGGGGGCGCCTGCACCTGAAGGAGGGCCGTCCCGAGCAGGCCGTCACCGCCTTCGAGGACGGGCTCTCCCTGTGGCGCGGTCCGGTCCTCGGGGACCTGTGCGACGGCCCGATCATCGCGGGCTTCGCCACCTGGCTCGAGGAGACCCGCCTGGAGTACCTGGAGTGGCTGATCGAGGCGCAGTTGAGCCTCGGGCTCCATCGCGAACTGATCGGCCGGCTGTCCGCGCTGACCGCGGAGTACCCGCTGCGGGAGACGTTCTACCGGCAGTTGATGCTCGCGCTGTGCCGCTCGGAGCGGCAGGCGGACGCGCTGCGTACGTACCAGCAGGCCAGGACCCGCCTCAACGAGGAACTCGGCCTGGAGCCCTGCCGGGCGCTGCGCAACCTGCAGCAGGCCATCCTCGTCGCGGACGAGCGGCTGGAGCTGCCGGCCGCGGTCTGACGGACCGCCCGGTCCTGCTACGGCGAGGGGCGGGCGAAGCCAACCGGCTTCGCACGCCCCTTCGGCTTGTCCGCCCCG
The DNA here is from genome assembly GCF_003945505.1 of Streptomyces sp. WAC 06738. Lineage (NCBI taxonomy): Bacteria > Bacillati > Actinomycetota > Actinomycetes > Kitasatosporales > Streptomycetaceae > Streptomyces > Streptomyces sp. WAC 06738. The sequence continues at coordinate 189,381 of NZ_CP029618.1, forward strand.
CCGCCGCCGGCCGGGCCCGCGGCGGCGGCTTCCGCGGTCAGGCCCGTACCGGCTGCCGCAGCCGCGCGGCCATCTCCGCCAGGACCCGCGCGCCGCTCTGGTCGCCGTGGACGAAGAAGTGGTCGCCCGGTACGACCAGCAGCTCGAACCCGGCGTCCGTCAACGGCCGCCACCCGTCCGCGTCCTGCTCCGCGACCACCGGGTCGCCGGCACCGTGGAACGCCGTCACCGGCACCCGCAGCGGCGCCTCCGCCGGGTCGTGCCGGTAGCTCTGCACCACCCGCAGGTCCGAGTAGCCCGCGCCGTCCATGGCCACGTCCGCCTTGCCCGCCAGGTGCTCGCCCAGCTCCGCGCGCAGCGCCGTGTCGTAGAGCCGCGGCTGCGCCCGCCGCACCCGCGCCAGCTCCTCGTGCTCCGGCATCTGCTCGTAGCCGAGCCGCTGGGTCACCGCCCGCAGCCGGGCGCCGAGCGGGTTCTCGCCGCCGGTCGGGGCGCTGAACGCGCCGACGAAGAGGTGCCGCAGCAGTTCCCCGTACTCCGCGCCCAGCCGGTGGGCCAGGCGGTACGCGAGGAGGGCGCCCATGCTGTGCCCGTAGAAGGCGAACGGCCGGTCCAGATGCGGCTTGAGCGCCTGCGCGACGGCGTCGACGGCCTCGTCCGCGTCGACGAGGCAGCGCTCGTCGGCGCGCTCCTCCCGGCCGGGCAACTGCACGGGCACCACCTCGACACCGGCGTCCGCGGCGCCCGGCCAGTCCCGGTAGAGGGACGCGCCGCGGCCGCCGTACGGGAGGCAGAAGAGCCGCACGCCGGCGTCGTCCCGCGGCGTGACGGGCAGCCAGAGCCTGCCGTCCACGTCGTACGGGCGGGGGGCGGCCGGCTCGTCGCCCGCGACGGACCCGCAGAGCCGCTCCACCACCTCGTCCAGCGAAGGGCCCGCGATGAGCAGGTCGACCGGGAGGTCGGCGCCGGTCTCCGCGCGTACCCGCTGGCGCAGCTCCAGCGCGGCGAGGGAATCCAGGCCCGTCTCGGCGAGCGGCCGGCTGCCCGGGACCTCGGCGGGCGGCAGTTGCAGCAGTTCCGCGACCATGCCGGTGAGCAGGTCCCGCAGCGCCGCGGCACCGTCCGGGCCGTGGAAGCGCTGCCGGGCCGCGTCGTCGCGTACGTCGTCGGCGGGCGTCTCGTACGCCCCGGTGCTCGGGCTGATGACGCTGATCTCGGTGCCGCGGCCCCAGCCGACCGCCGCGCCGTCCTCCGCGCACAGCAGGTGTTCGCCGACCAGCAGCTCACCGACCGGCGCGGTCAGCCGGACGTGGCACCACAGGACGCCCTCGGCGGGCGCGCCGAAGCCGACCTCGCCGAGGCGGGCGGTCATGAACAGGTCCCGCTCGGCCAGTCGGGGACCGGCGGCGAGCGCGTAGAGCTGCACACAGGCGTCCAGCATTCCGGCGGGCACGGGGAGCGCGCGCTCCGGGCGGCCCTCGGCTGCCGCGGTCTCGGCGGGCGTCGGCAGGCGGAAGCGGGCCAGCACCTCGCCCTCGCCGAGCCACGCTTCGTCGACCCATTCGACGGACGGGCCCAGGGGGACGCCGCGTTCGGCCATCTGCCGGTAGAACTCGGCGCCTTCGAACCGTACGGGGCAGCGCTCGCGGATCTCCGCCCGCGCCACCTCGGGCAGCGTGCGCGCCTCCGCTCCCCCGCCGTCGGGGCGCAGCCGGCCGGCGGCGTGCCGGTGCCATCCCTCGTCACCGGAGGACTCGGGTGAGGTGCCGCCGGCCTCCCGGCTGTGGACGGAGAACTCCGCCCAGCCGTCGCCGTCCGCCGGGCCGACCGCCAGGTGCACGGTGCGCTCCTGGCCGCGCGCGAGCGTCAGGGCCCGCTCGAACCGCACGTCGTCCAGCCGTAGCCCGGGGCCCGTGCGGGCCGCGGCGGCCAGCAGTTCCTGGTAGTAGCCGACGTGCAGGACCCCGGCGGTGTCGGCGACTTCGGGCAGCGCCGCACGGCTGACGGCGGTCGTGTACTGGCGCTGCGCGAGCGGCGAGGCGACCTGCCGCAGCCCGAGCGCCCCCATGGGCGCACCGGCCCCGGACGCCGCGGGAGCGGCATCGATTGCCGCGGCGTCCGGGCGGTGCGTACGGCGTCGGAACGTCTGCCCCGGCAGATCCAGCCGGGCCCGCTCGTAGCCGTCGTCGCAGGCCGACCAGTCGACGTCCAGGCCGGCGACGTGCCGGTCCGCCAGCCAGCCGAGGAGTTCGCGCCAGATGTCGTCACCGGGCAGCCCCCGGACCTCGCCGGCGGGCCGTGCCGCGGGGCCGCCGACGTGGACGAGGGTGTCGTAGCCGTGCGCGGCGAGCGCCGCGGCGGCGGCCTCCGGGCGGACGCCGGGCCCCGTGCGCAGCCAGAACCCGGGGTCGGCGGCCTGGTCCGCGCCCGCCTCGGCGGCGTCCGGCCCGTGCAGCAGCCGCAGCGTGCGCGGGCGTTGCGGAAGCGCGGCCGGCGGGGCGGCGGCGCCGTGCCGGGCGGCGAGCAGGGCGCCGGCGGCCGGGGCGTCGAGGGCGCCGCTGAGGACGGCCGCGGCGAGGTCTCCGGGCGCGGCTCCGCCGGCGACGGCGCCGGCGGCGACGCCCCAGTCGGCGAGCGTGCGGACCAGCGCGATCTGGCAGGCCACGGTCCGTACGTCGGCGGCGAGCGCGGCGGGCGCGCCGTCCGGCTCCCCGGCCGAAGCGCGCAGTTCCGCGGTGCACCGGTCGACGTGCGCGCGGAAGCCCGGATGGGTGGCGTACAGCGTCTCGGTGATGCGCTCCGCGGCGGACACGGAGGCGTCGAGGAGGAAGGCGACGGGCGGCGCGGGGGCCCGGTCGCGGGCGCCGACCGCCTCGGCCGCCGCGGTCTGCTGGGGTACCGCGGCCGGTTCGGGTCCTTCGCCCGCGGCGAGCGCGGCGAGCCTGCGCGCGAGGTCGTCGCGTGAGGCGGTGACGAACGCGGTGCGGTGGGCGAAGTGCGCGCGGCGCGCGGTGGCGGTGTGGCAGAAGTCGGCGAGCGTCGCGTCCGGGTGCGTCGCGAGCCACTGGCCGTGCCGGGCGGCGGCCTCCCGCAGGCCCTCGGGATCGCGCGCGGAGAGCGCGAAGACGTGCGCGGGGCGCTCGGGGCCCGCGGTGCGCGCCGGTTGGGCGTCCGGTTCCGTGAGCACGACGTGCACGTTGGTGCCGGAGAAGCCGAAGGAGCTGACGCCCGCGGTACGGGGCCGGCCGTCGCCGTGGCGCGGCCACGTCGCCGTCCGGTCGCACAGCGCCACCGGCAGCCGCTCGACGCCGAGGCGGGGGTTGGGCTTGTTCAGGTGGAGGCCGCCGGGGAGTTCGCCGTGGCGGAGCGCGAGCACGGTCTTGATCAGGCCGGCCACCCCGGCGGCGGCCTCCAGGTGCCCGATGTTGGACTTGACCGCGCCGATGCGCAGCGGTGCCGCGGGGTCGCGGTCGGCGCAGAGCACGTCGGCGGCGGCGCGCACCTCGATGGGGTCGCCCAGCGCGGTGCCGGTGCCGTGCGCCTCCAGGTAGTCCACGGCCCGCGGCTCGACCCCGGCGGCGGCCACGGCGTCGGCGATCAGCTCGCGCTGCGCGCGGCCGTTGGGGACGGTCAGGCCGCTGGTGCGGCCGTCGTGGTTGACGGCGGAGCCGCGGATGAGGGCGAGGACCGGGGCGCGTACGGCCGCGGCGTCCGAGGCGCGCATGAGGGCGACCATGCCGCTGCCCTCGGAGCGTACGTAGCCGTCGGCGGCGGCGTCGAAGACCTTGCACTTGCCGTCCTCGGCCAGCGCCTCCATCCGGCAGAGCGCGACCATCACGGCGGGCGACATCATGGCGCTCACCCCGCCGGCCAGGGCGGCGGTGCACTCGCCGCGGCGCAGGCTCTCGACCGCGAGGTGCACCGCGAGCAGCGACGACGAGCACGCCGTGTCCACGGCCAGGGCCGGGCCCCGCAGCCCGAAGGTGTGCGCGATGCGGCCCGCGGCGACGCTGATCGCGGAGCCGGTCGCGGTGTACGGACCCGCCGCGCGCGGCGAGCGGGGCAGCAGGGTGTTCTCCGATCCCGAGACGCCGACGAAGACGCCGACGCGCCGCTCGGCGGTCGTCCCCGACAGCAGCCCCGCGCTCTCCAGCGCCTGCCAGCTCGTCTCCAGCAGCAGCCGGTGCTGCGGGTCCATGTCGCGGGCCTCGGCGTCGGTGATGCCGAAGAACCCGGCGTCGAACGCGTGGGCGCCCTCGGCGAGGAACCCACCGCGGCGGGTGTACGAGGTCCCGGGCTCGCTCCGGTCGGAGGAGTACCAGCCCTCGACGGGCCACCGGTCCCCGGGCACGTCCACGACCCCGTCGCGGCCCTCGCGCAGCAGCTCCCAGAACCGCTCGGGGCCGTCCGCGCCGCCGGGGAAGCGGCAGCCGAGGCCGACGACGGCGATGGGCTCCGCGGCCCGCGCGCGCAGCTCGTCGACCTGCTCGCGCAGGGTGCGCACGGCCTCCAGGGAACGCCTCAGCAGTGCCTTGTCCGTCATCGCCGTTTCCTCTCCCGCGGGCCGTGGGCTAGAGCCCCAGCTCGGCCAGGACGCCCTTCAGCTCTATCTCCACCGTCGAATCGCCCTTCGCGGCGGCCGGCTTGCCGCCGCCGGCCTTGGCGGCCGCCGCGGGCCGCCGCGCCGCGGACTCGGCGGCCGGCGGCTCGATCCGCAGCACCCGCTGCAGCTTGTCCCGTTCGGCGTGCACGACGCCGAACTCCGGCGCGGCGTGCCGCAGCGCCGCGTCGAACGCCTCCACCCCGACCGCGTTCTCCAGCGGCGTCAGGCCCAGACGGCGGCGTACGAAGCCCTCCGTCGACTCGTCGACGCGCATGCCGCCCTCGCGCCAGAACGGCCAGACGAGCGCGATGCTCGCGCCGGACCGCTCGCCCGCGGCGCGCAGTTCCTCGCGGCGGCGGCTGAAGGCGTTCAGGAAGCGGCTGGCGAAGGCGTAGTCGACCTGGCCGGGGTTGCCCGCGAGCGCGGCGAGCGACGAGAAGACCATGAAGAAGTCGAGGTCGTCCGCGGCGGTCTCGGCGTCGAAGTGGACGGCGCCGTCGACCTTGCCGGCGAGGACCAGGTCGATCTCGTCGGCGGTCTTGTTGGGCAGCAGCCCGTCGCGCAGCACGCCCGCGGAGTGGATGACGCCGTGCACGCTGCCCCAGCGGTTGCGGGCGGCGGCCAGGATCCACTCGACGTCGCCGCGGTCGGAGACGTCGGCGCGCTCGTAGCGGACGTCGGCGCCCAGGGCGCGGATGCGCTCCAGCGCTTCCTGCCGCTCTCCGGTGAGCGGGGAGCGGCCGACGAGCAGCAGGTTCACCCGGGCCTGGCGGGCGAGGTGTTCGGCGAAGAGCAGCCCGAGGCCGCCTCCGCCGCCGGTGATGACGTACGTGCCGCCCGGCCGGACCGCGACGCCGCCCGGCGCGTCGGGGGCCACCGCGGGCAGCTCGCGGAGCCTGCGCACCCGGCGGCCGTCCGCGTCGTGGCGTACCTCGGCGTCGGCGCGGGCGTCCGCGGCGAGTTCGGCCTCGCAGGCGCGCAGCAGGGCGGCGGCGGTCTCCTCGCCCGCGTCGGCGCGTACGGCGACGGCCTGCTGGACAAGCCGCGGGTTCTCGTGGTCGACGCTGCGGGCGAAGCCGCCGAACGCCTCGGCCAGCGGGTCGGGCGCGCCGTCGGTGTGGGCGGTGACGCGCAGCAGCCGCACGGGGGCGCGCAGGCCCTGCCGCAGGAGCGCCTGGCTGAGGTGGAAGACCGAGGTGAGCGCGGTGCGCGGGTCGCTCCATGCGTGCAGCACGGTGACCGGCGGGGCGTCGAGTCCGGCGAGCAGCGCGGCGTGGTCCTGGGCGGACCCGGCGCGGACGGTACGGCCGTCGCCGGCCACCTCGTACGCCTCGCCGGGCCGGACGCCGACGACGGGCGCGGCGCCGGAGTGGCGGTCGCGTACCCGCTCGGTGAGGGCGCCGTCGTCGTCGAAGACGAGCACGGGTCCGGTGAGCCAGGAAGCGGGGCCCTCGGGGGCGGCGGCCGGCTCCCATCCCGCGGTGTAGTGCACGACCTGGAGGGCGCCGTCGGGCGCGGACTCCGGTGCCTCCGCGGCGGGTTCCGGTGCCGCCGGGGCGGGGGCGTCGTCGAGGCTCAGCTCGTCCAGCAGGTAGGCGGCGAGCTCGTCGATGGACGGGTAGTCGAAGACCACCCCGGCGTACAGGACCAGGCCCAGCGCCTCTTCGAGCAGATTGCCGAGGCGGACGGCCATCACCGAGTCCATGCCCAGCTCGAAGAAGCCGCGCTGCCGGTCCGGCGGGCTGCCGGGCGGGAACTCCAGCAGCTCGCCGAGCGTCTGCTGCATCCGCGTGGCCAGCGCGGTGTGGCGCTCGCTGGCGGGCGCGGCGGCCAGCGACGCGAGCAGGTCCGCCGCGGCGGCCGCCTCCCGCGCCGCGGGAGCCGCCGCGGAGTCCTCCGCCTCCGGGGCGGTCCGCGGCGCGGGGACGGGGATCGGCACGGCCGGTGCGGTCGGCCGTGCCGGGTTCGTGGCGCTCGGCTCCAGCCAGTAGCGCTCCTGCGAGAAGGGGTACGTCGGCAGCGACACCCGGCGCCCGCCGGTGGGCCGGGCGGCCCAGTCCGCGTCGCCGCCCGCCGCCCACAGGGCGGCGGCCTGCTCCGGCGCGGCGTCGGCGGGCACCGCGGGCGCGGCGCCCGACCGGCCGGGGCGGCGGCCGGTGCTGATGCGCTCGTCGCCGTCGTCGCCGGCGGCGACGCGCGCGAAGCGCTCGGCGGCCTCGGCGAGCGTACGGGCCGCGAACGCGGCGCGGTACTCCATCGGCTCCCTGCCGTGCTGGAGCGTGTACGCGACGTCGGCGGCCCGCGGCACCTCCGGGTCCCCGGCGCCGGGCTCCGCGGGCAGCGCGCGGAGGAACGCCGCCATGCGGGCCGCGTACGCGCGCAGGTTCTCCGGCGTACGGGCCGACAGCGGGAACACCAGCGGCCGGCCGGCGCCCGCGGCGGCCGGGGCGGGGCGGGCCGGGGCCTCCTCCAGGATCAGGTGGACGTTGACGCCGCCCGCGCCGAAGGAGCTGACGCCCGCGCGACGCGGCCCGGTCACGGGCCCGCCGGGCCCCGACAGCACCGGCGGCTCCCAGGGGGCGGTCTCGCGCTGCACGGCGAACGGTGTGCTGTCGAGGTCGAGGTTCGGGTTGAGATCGGGGGTGTGCAGCAGGGAGGGCACGAGCGTGCCGTGCCGCAACTGCAGCACCACCTTGGTGACCTGGGCGATGCCGGCCGCCGCCTCGGCGTGGCCCATGGTGGCCTTCACCGAGCCGATGGCGCAGGCCGGGCGGCCGTCACGGCGGTGCGGGACGGCGGCGTCCGCGTACGCCTCGGTGAGGCCGCGGACCTCGATGGGGTCGCCGAGGCTGGTGCCGGTGCCGTGCGCCTCGACGTAGCCGATGGAGCCGGCGTCGACCCCGGCGTCGGCGAGCGCGGCGCGGACCAGCTCGGCCTGCGCGACGGGGTTGGGGACACCGTAACCGTACGTGCGGCCGTCGCTGTTGACCGCCGAGCCCTTGATGACGGCGTGGATCCGGTCGCCGTCGGCCAGCGCCCGGTCGAGCGGCTTGAGGAGCACCGCGCCGACCGCCTCGGCCGGCACGTAGCCGGTGCCGCCCTCGGCGAAGGCGCGGCACCGGCCGTCCTCGGCGAGGAACCCGGCCTCGGCGAGCATCACGTACTTGCTCGGGTGCAGGGACAGGTTCACGCCGCCGGCCAGCGCCATGGCGCACTCGCCGCGGCGGATCGCGGCGACCGCCAGGTGGAGGGCGTAGAGGGAGGAGGAGCAGGCGGTGTCCAGGGTCAGGCTGGGGCCGCCGAGGTTGAGCAGGTGGGAGATGCGGTTGGCGACGGAGAAGGTCTGCGAGCCGACGATGCGCCAGACGCCCTCGTCCAGGTCGCCGCCCGCGAACATCTGGTAGTTGTTGTACGTCACCCCGGCGAAGACCCCCACCGAGCCGCGCTCGTCCCCGAGTTCGGGGTCGGCGAGCGAGGCGGGGGTGTAGCCGGCGTCCTCCAGGGTCTCCCACGCGGTGGTGAGGAAGAGCCGCTCCTGCGGGTCGAGCAGCCGGGCGTCGCGCGGCGAGATGTGGAAGAACTGCGGGTCGAAGGCGTCGACGTCGTCGAGGAAGCCGCCCCAGCGCGGCCACTGGTCGCCGAACTTCTCGCGCGCCAGCTCCGCGTAGCGGCGGTAGCCGGGGCGGTCGAGGGGGATCTCGTCCACGCAGTCGTCGCCGGCGAGCAGCCGGTCCCAGAAGTCGGCCACGGTGGGGGCCTTGGGGTAGCGGCCGCTGATGCCGACGATGGCGATGTCCGCGGTGCCGGCGCCCGCGGCGGCGGGCGGCACGGGAGCGGGCCGGAGGGCTCCCGGCTGCACGGCGGCGGGTCGAACGGCCGCGGACTGGACGTCCGCGGGTGCGGGCGTCGCGGCGGGCGGGGTGCGTACCCGTCCCGCCATGTGGCGAGCGAGCGCGTCCAGGTTCTTGTACGTGAAGAGCGTGGCGCTGTCGACCGGCCCGTAGTGCTCCTCCAGCCGCCGGCGCAGCTTCTCCACCAGCAGGGAGCTGAGGCCCAGGTCGTCGAAGCCGGCCCGCGGGTCGATCTCCTCGGGACGCCACTTCAGCTCCTCGGCGAAGAGCCCCACGAGATGCCCCAGCACGGCCTCCTGCGCGGCGCCCGCGCCGCTCGGCAGCGCGGCGGGGGCAGGGGCGGCGGCCAGGGCCGCGGGTGCGGGGGCCGCGGCGAGGGCGGGCTGCGCCTGGCCCGGGGTGAGCAGGACGTGCGGCACGAGATCCTGCGGGCGGATCGGGCGGCGCTCGAAGGGGTACGTCGGCAAGGGGGTGCGGCGTACGGGCCTGCCGCCGCGCAGCAGCGCCCAGTCGAAGTCCGCCCCGGCCGCCCAGAGCCGGGCGAGGGCCGCGGTCTTGCCCGCGGCGGCGAGCGCGTCGAGGTACGTGTTGCCCTCGGGCCCGGCGAGCAGCGCGCGCGAGAGGTCCGCGGCGCCGGTGGCCTGCCCGCTCCACCAGGTGTCGCCCTGGTCCTCGCCGCGCAGGAAGTGCACCAGCGCGTCGTACAGTTCGTCGGCGTCCTCCGCGACGACCGCGAGCCGGGCCGCCATGGGCTCGCGGCCGAGCTGCAGGGTGTCGGCGAGCGCGGTGAGCGCGAAGTCGGCCGTGCCCCCGGCGGGCGCGTGCAGGTCGAGGTGGCGGACCAGTTCGCGGGCGTAGTCGCGCAGCGCGTCGGGCGTACGGGCCGAGAGCGGGATCAGCAGCGGGGCGCTCGGCGCCTCGCCGCCGGCGGGCTCGCGCTCGTACTCCTCCAGCACGACGTGCGCGTTGCTGCCGCCGAAGCCGAAGGAGCTGACGCCGCAGCGGCGTGGGACGGGTCCTTCGGGGGCGGTGCGGCGCGGCCAGTCGCCGGCGCGATCGCCGATGCGGAAGGGGCTGCCGTCCAGGCGGATGTAGGGGTTCAGCTTCTCGAAGTGGCGCAGGGCGGGCAGCTTCCCGTACCGCAGCGCCTGCACCATCGTGACCAGGCCGGCAAGACCGGCGGCCGCCTCCAGGTGGCCGATGGCGGTCTTCACCGAGCCGAGGGTGATGTGCGGCTCGGCGGGGGCGTCGTGGCCCCAGGCGGCGTAGAGGCGGGCGAACGCCTGCTTCAGGCCCTCGATCTCGATGGGGTCGCCGAGGCTGGTGCCGGTGCCGTGGGTCTCCACGTGGGTGGCGGTGGCCGGGTCGAGCCCCGCCGCGCGCCAGGCGTCGACGATGACGTCGGCCTGCGCCTCGGGGCTGGGCGCGGTGAGCGACGCGGCGCGGCCGGAGTGGCCGACGGCGCTGCCGCGGATCACGGCGTGGATGTGGTCCCCGTCGGCCTCGGCGGCGGCCAGCGGCTTGAGCACGACGGCGACGACGCCCTCGCCGCGTACGTACCCGTCCGCGGACTGGTCGAAGGTCTTGCAGCGGCCGTCGGGGGCGAGCATCCCCGCCAGTTCGAAGCACTCGAAGGGGGTGGGGCTGAGCATGAGGTTCACGCCGCCGGCGATGGCCAGCCCGCACTCGCCCGTGCGCAGGCTGCGGACGGCGCGGTGGACCGCGACGAGCGACGACGAGCACGCAGTGTCGATGGCCTCGCTGGGACCGCGCAGGTCGAGCTGGTACGAGACCCGGTTGGGGAGCACGGCGTGGGAGAGCCCGGTGGCGGTGTGCGCCTGCGGCCCGGCGGCGCTGTGGCCCAGCACCTCGGCGTAGTCCATGGAGCTGAGCCCGACGAACAGGCCGGTGCGGCTGCCGGCGAGGGTGTCGGGGCGGCGGCCGGAGTCCTCGACGGCCTTCCACACGGTCTGCAGGAAGAGCCGCTGGTGCGGGTCCATCAGCTCGGCCTCGTGCGGCGAGATGCCGAAGAACGAGCAGTCGAAGGAGTCGACTTCGTCGAGGAACGCGCCGTGCGCGCGGGCCGCGCGCTCCGCGCCCGCCCAGTCGCGCCAGCGGTCCTCGGGGACCTCGGTGACGAGTTCGTCGCCCGCCAGCAGCCGCTGCCAGAAGCCCTCCAGGTCCGCCGAGCCGGGCAGGACGGCGCTGAGGCCGACGACGGCGACGGGGTACGGGTCCGGCAGCGGGGCGTCGTCCTGGGCCCGTCCCGCGCCGCGGGGGCCGGTGCGGGGGGCGTCGTCGCCCGCGTCGGGGTAGCGGGCGGAGACGAGGTCGTGGTGCTCGGTGAGGAGGTGGCGCGCGAACGCCTCCAGGGTGAAGTGCTCGAAGAACACCGAAGGGGTGAGGTCGACGCCGAGGTCACGGCGGAGCAGGTCGGCGAACTCGATCAGCCGGATCGAGTCGAAGCCCAGCTCGCTCAGCTCCGTCTCGCTGCGTACGACGGCGGGTTCGACCTTCAGCACCTGCGCGACCGTGGTGCGCAGGTCCTTCAGGAGTGCCTGGTGCAGTTGGACGGCGGGGGTGCCCTCGGGGCGGGCGCGGTCGCGCTCGGGGCGGCGCAGGCGCAGTTCGCCGCCGGAGGCGGGCGCCGCCGCGGTCCGCGCGGCTTCCTCCGCCGCGGCCGCCTCCTCCCGCGCTTCCTCTGCGCGGCGCTCCTCGTCGCGCCGGGTGGCCTTGATCAGCCCGCGCATGGCCCGGCCGGGGCCGATGGGCTTGATGTCCGCGACCCCCTGCGCGATGAGGTAGCGGACGGTGTCGGTCCAGCGCACCGGGTGGTCGAGCTGCCGCACCAGCGCGGCGGCGACGTCGTCCTCGTACGGCAGGGCGGTCACGTTCGAGATGACGGGCACGGCGGGCGGCGCGAGCGTGAATCCGCTCAGGAACTCGGCGAACTCGCCCTGGATCGCCGACATGTACGGGGAATGGAACGCGCCGCTGACCCGCAGCACGGTGAACAGGCCGGCGCCCGCCTCCTCGAAGACGGCGCGAGCGCCCGCCACGTCATCGCGCGGTCCCGCGACGACGATCTGCGTCGGGTTGTTGTAGTTGGCGATCGACAGGTTCTCCAGGCCCGGCCGCGCCAGGAGTTCCGCGACCTGTTCCGCGGTCAGTCCGACGACGGCGGCCATACCGCCGTCCGCCACCCGCGACATCAGCTCGCCGCGCTTGGCGACCAGCCGCAGTCCGGTGGCGAAGTCGAACGCGCCGGCGGCGTGCAGGGCGTTGTACTCGCCGAGGCTGTGCCCGGCGAGATAGTCGGGCTCGGCGCCGCCGTCGGCGCGGTGGGCCAGGTGGCTCAGCGCGTTGACGACGAAGAGCGCGGGCTGCGTGTACTCCGTGTTCTGCAGCCGTCCTTCGACGTCGTCACGGCACAGCTCCTCGATGGAATAGCCGAGTATCTCGTCCGCGCGGGCGACTTCCTCCGGGAACCTGCCGAAGAGCTGCGCACCCATCCCTTTGTGCTGCGAACCCTGACCTGGGAATGCAAGCGCAAACATGTCGAGTCGTTCCTTCAGTATGCGTCTGTGAAATCCCGGTACGGGACCGCGGGGACTTTACGGCTACGCACCCTGACCGCGCAGCACTATTCTGGCGGGTCCATCGTGGCCCCGCCGACTAAGGACCGTCTAGCGGCCCGCTAAAGCCGCGACCTGGAATTACCCGACTTGACGCCGCCGTTGCCCGCCGCCCATCATGACCTTACCTCAGCCAACCCATTTTCATGCCGCGACCGCGGCAGTCAATTCGGGGGTATGGAATGACAATTGCCGCTTCGACCGAGGAAATCCACGGGGATCGCGCGGGATTTCAGCCGGAGCCGGATCCGGCCCCGGTCGCGATGACGCCGGCCGCCACGATAGGCGCGGCGCTGCTCGATCTCGCGGACAGCGACCCCGACCGTCCGCTGGCGTACGTCGAGGGCTCGGGCGACCCCGTACGGCTGACCGCGGCGGAGCTGGCCGAGCGCGCGGGCGCCGCCGCGACCACCCTCGCGGAGCACGGCGTACGGCGCGGTGACCGCGTCGGCGTCTGCATGGACACCAGCGCCGACGCGTACGCCACGCTGCACGGCTGCTTCCTGCTCGGCGCCATCCCGTTCGTCAGCGAGCCGCCGCTGGCGACGATGCGCCGGCAGCGCTGGGCCGACCGGCTGCGGCTGCTGATCAGCCGCGCCGAGCCGCGCGCCGTGGTCGTCGCGCCGGAGTTCCTGGACGCGGTGACGGAGCCGTGCAAGGAGGCCGGCGTCGCGATCGTCGAGCCGCCCTTCGAAGGCGGTCTCGACCTGGCCGCCGCGCAGGCCAAGCCCGACGACATCGCGCTGCTGCAGTTCACCTCCGGCACGACGGGCGACAGCCGGGGCGTGACCCTGACCCACGAGTCGATCTTCGCCAACGCCGCGGCCATCGGCGAGCACGCCTACCGCGCCGGCGACCTGATCGTGAGCTGGCTGCCCATGCACCACGACATGGGCCTCATCGGGCTGAACCTCGCGCCGCTGCTGCACGGGCTCCCGGTGGCGAGCATGCCGCCGCTGTCGTTCGCGGTCCGGCCCGAGCGGTGGCTGTGGGCGATGCACCGCTACCGGGGCACGTTCACCTCGGCGCCCAACTTCGCGTACCGCATGTGCGCCTCGAACATCCCCGACGCCAAGCTGGCGGGCCTCGACCTGAGCGCCTGGCGGGTCGCGGGCAACGGCGCGGAGGTCGTCCAGGCGAACACCCTGCGGCTCTTCGCCGAGCGCATGGCCCCGTACGGCTACGGCGAGCGTTCGATGATGCCCTGCTACGGCATGGCGGAGATCACCCTCGCCGCGACCATGTGCGTGCCGGGCGAGCCGCTGACCACGCTCACCGTCAGCCGGGACCGGCTGGCCGCGGACGGCGAGGTCGTGGAGGCCGAGCCGGGCGCCGCCGACGCGCAGGAGCTGGTCTCCTCCGGCACCCCGCTGACGGGCATGGAGCTGCGGGTCGTGGACGACGCGGGCGCCGACCTGCCGGACCGCAAGCAGGGCACCATCCTGCTCCGTACCGCCTCGATGATGTCCGGCTACTACCGCCAGCCCGAGGAGACCGCGAAGGTCCTGGGCGACGACGGCTGGCTGAACACCGGCGACCAGGGCTTCACCGACGCCGGGCAGACCTACGTCACCGGCCGCATCAAGGACGTCGTCATCATCGCCGGGTCCAACTACCACCCGTACGCCTTCGAGTCGGCCGCCGCCGCGGTGGAGGGGCTGCGGGCGAACTCCATCGCCGCCGTGGGCTGCCCCGACGAGGAGCGCAGCACGGAGGCGCTGGTGCTGGTGGTGGAGTCGAAGAGCCACGCGGACGCCGAGGCCGTCGCCCAGATCCGCGAGGGCGTCATCCAGGCGGTCTCCGCCGAGACGGGGCTGCGCCCCGACCGGGTGGAGGTCGTGCCGCGGGGCACGCTGCCGAAGACCCCGAGCGGCAAGCTCCAGCGGCGCCACGTGGTGGACGCACTCGTCAACGGCACGCTGCCGACGAGCCACTGACGAGACGTCGCCCTGACCGGACGATCCTCTGGCGACGGGCCTGACCCCGCGGAGCCCCTGACGGGCCCCGCGGGGTCAGGCATCGGGCCGGCCGGGCGGCGGGGAGCCGCCCAGCCGGCCGAGCAGCATGTCGTCCGCGTACGGGCCGTAGAGCCCGACGACGGTGTCCAGCTCCATCCCGGCCAGCGGTTCGATCGGCACCACGTAGCGCCCGGTGACCAGCCCGACGAGCAGCGAGGCGACCAGCGCCGCGCGCAGTTCGGGGTCGGGCGCGGGGATGCGGCGGGCGAGGGGCAGCAGCAGTTCGCCGCCGGCGACCTCGCGGAAGAGCTGCGACGCCTCGGGGTGCTCCATCGCGGAGCGGAAGACCACGAGGAGCGAGGGGCGGGTGGCGGCGTCCTCCCAGCGGGTGAGGAAGCCGCGCAGCAGCCGGCTGCCGGGCCCGCCGGGGCACTTGCCGTCCGCGGCGGGGTCGTCGGCGCTGTCGGTGTCGGCGACCTCGTCGAGCAGCCGCGGCAGCTCCGGCAGCAGCTCCTCGGCGCGCATCGTCTCCCGGATCACCGTGGAGAAGACGTTCTCCTTGCTGCCGAAGTGGTACATCACCAGCGCCGGGTCCACCCCGGCGCGTTCGGCGATGGCGCGCACGGTGGTGCCACGGTAGCCGTGCCGCGCGAACAGCTCGACCGCCGCGAGCCGGATCAGCTCGCGGCGGTCCTGCCCGGCTTCCGGCGGCTCGTCCGCCGGCCGGCCGCCGGGCTCGTGGGGCGGCGCCATCAGGCCGTCCGCGCGGAGGCGCTACGGGCCGGGGCCACGGCGGCGGCGGGCACGATGACCATCAGCGGGCGGAAGGGACGGATCCGCTCCATCGCCACGGTGACGAGCCAGGCGCCGGCGGCCCACAGCGCCAGCGTGAGCAGCGGTCCGCCGGCCGCGTTGCCGTCGAAGTACAGCACGCGGCGCAGCAGCGAGACGGTGCTGCCCATCGGCAGATACTCCGAGACGGCACCGTAGAAGGCGGGTTGGAAGTGCGGGTCGACGACGCCGCCGGAGGAGGCGAGGCCGAGCGGGAGGACGAGCAGCGCGCCGACGGCGATGCCGAGCGCACCCAGCAGCGCCTGGCACGCCGCGACGACGCCGACGACGGTCAGCGACAGCAGCGTGGTGACGCCCAGCAGTTCGAGGAAGTGGCCGTCCAGGGTGCCGGTGAGGGGCCCGGCGAAGAGCGCGCCGGCCACGCCGGCGACGACCGCGTAGCAGAGGCAGGACAGCCAGCGCCTGGCGGCTCCGACGTGGGCGGCGGCCAGGCTGAGCACGAGCTGGAAGATCAGCGCGCCGATGGTGAGGGCGACACACAGCAGCACCGCGCTGACCCCGCGGGAGTCCTTCTCCGGCAGCGGGGCGACGTCGTCGACCTTCTGCGGGGTGCCGAGTTGCGCGGTCAGTTGCTCGTACGCCGTGGTGGCGGCGGTCTTCGGGGCGTCGCCCGCGGCACTGGCGACGAGCAGGGCGGGGGGCTGCTTCGGCGAAGGGCCGACGACGATGGCGCCGAGGACGTCCTGCTCGCGCAGGGCGGTGCGGGCCTCGGCCTCGTCCGCGTACCGCTTGACCTCGAACGCGCCGGGGGCGGCCGCGTCGAGCTGGGCTTCGACCTGCGCGACCGCGGGACCCGGCCCGGCAAGGCCGAGCGGCATGTCGCTGGGGGCGGGGTTGCGCAGTCCGGGGATCATCAGCCCGGCGAACGCGAGGACGAGGAAGAGCCCGAGTACGACCGGGCCGAACAGCACGCGGTTGGTGCCGGAGCCGCCGGCTTCCGGCGCTTCCGGGGGCGCTTGCGTCGGCATCCGGGCCGGCGCCGCGCCGTGGGGGGACCCTGCGGCCGGTGTGGTCACGATCTGCTCCCTGTCATTCGCAAAGAGAACACTTCTGTTCAACGGACGTTGAGGATCCAGTCTGGCGCGGCCCCCGCGGTGCCCGCAACTCCCCCGCCGCGAGCGCGCGTTGCCGCGGCGAAAGGGCCGGTCAGCAGCCTTTTGGCGGGAATTTAGGTACGGGTACCAACCTGTCGGCACAGCGCCCGATGCGCGGCTGCCGGACGAAAGCCGCCCTCGCGCCCTTGACACCACCCGAGCCGCCGCCGCCGAATGATCGAATGGCCCTGATGCACGGAAGACTGCTGGCCGTCAGCGACCTGCACGTCGCCTACCAAGAGAACCGCGACATCACCGCAGGGCTGCGCCCCACCGCGCCCGGAGACTGGCTGATCGTCGCCGGCGACGTCGGCGAGCGCGTCTCGGACATCGAATGGACCCTCGGACTCCTCGCCGAGCGGTTCGCCAAGGTCGTGTGGGTGCCCGGCAACCACGAGCTGTGGACCCACCCCGACGACCCGGTCACCCTGCGCGGCGAGGAGCGCTACCGGCACCTGGTCGAACTCTGCCGCGGCCTCGGCGTCGTGACGCCCGAGGATCCGTACCCCGTCTGGGACGGCGAGGGCGGCCCGGTGACGATCGCGCCGCTGTTCGTCCTCTACGACTACTCCTTCCGCGTCCCGGGCGCGGCGACCAAGGAGGAGTCGCTGCGCCTGGCCCACGAGGCCGGCGTCGTCTGCACCGACGAGTACTTCCTCCACCCCGACCCGCACCCCTCCCGGGACGCCTGGTGCCGGGAGCGGGTGGCGCTGACTGAGCGGCGGCTCGCGGCCGTCGACCCCGCGCACCGCACGGTGCTGGTCAACCACTGGCCGCTGGTGCGCCAGCCGACCGACATCCTGCGCTACCCGGAGTTCGCGCAGTGGTGCGGCACGACCCTCACCGCCGACTGGCACCGCCGCTTCCGCGCCGCCGCCGTCGTCTACGGCCACCTCCACATCCCCCGCGTCACCTGGTACGACGGGGTCAAGTTCACCGAGGTCTCGCTCGGCTACCCGCGGGAGTGGAAGCGCCGCCCGCCGCGCGAGCTGCTGCGCACGGTCCTGCCGCCGTCGTCGACGGCCACGGCGGCGGCCCCGGCGGGGCGGCCCAGGGAACTCACGACCACTCCCGAACGGGCCCGGCTGCTCCAGGAGTTACTGCCCGGAGGGGTGACCGCGGCCGAGGCGTTCACCGATCCGCCCGAGCCGCCCGCGGAGCGGCTGTACCCCGAGGAGGCCCGGGCCGTCGCCCGGGCCGTACCGCACCGGCAGGCGGAGTTCGCGACCGTACGGCAATGCGCGCGCCGCGCCCTGGGCACGCTCGGCGTCGAGTCCGCGCCCCTGCTCCCCGGCCGCCGCGGCGCACCGCAGTGGCCCGCCGGGATCGTCGGCTCCATGACGCACTGCGCCGGCTACCGCGCCGCCGCCGTCGCCCGCCGCGGTGAAGTCCTCGGCATCGGCATCGACGCCGAGCCCAACGAGCCGCTGAAGGACGGCCTCCTGGAGGCCGTCGGGCTGCCGGAGGAGCAGGAGCAGGTACGCGCCCGGATGCGCGGCCCTTCCGAAGTCTGCTGGGACCGGCTGCTGTTCAGCGCCAAGGAGTCGGTCTTCAAGGTCTGGTACCCGCTGACCGCGAGGGAGCTGGACTTCGACGAGGCCCGGATCGACGTCGACCCGGACAAGGGGACCTTCACCGCCCGGATCCTGGTCCCCGCCCCCACCGTCGACGGCATCTCGCTGGCGCACATGAACGGCCGGTGGCTGTGCCGCAGCGGCCTTCTCGTCACCGCCGTCGCGCTGGCCGCGGGGGCCGGCGGGGACGGCGGGTAGGTGCGGGCGGCGCGGGGCGGGACGGGCCCGGTGCCCCGGACCGTCCCGTATCCGCCGGGCGACGGCGTGGGCACGATGGGCGGGGAGCGGACGGTCGGCGTCCTGTACGACGCGGGCTCGGCCGGTGCCGCGGAGGTCGCGGCCGCCGCCCGCTTATGCGGGGTGGAGCTGTTCCTCGTCGTGGACCGGGCCTCCGCACACGTACGGGAGCTGCTGCCGGTGCTGACGCGGCGGTTCGCGCTGTGCGACATCACCGGGCTGGACGCACATGACGCGGCGATGGCGGTCGCCGTGTTCGTACCCGACGGGCTGCTGACGTTCAGCGAGCACCGCATGGAGCTCACCTCCGTGATCGCGGCGGCGCTCGGCATCCCTTACTGGCACACCCCCGCGGTCACCGGCCGGCTCGTGGACAAGCTCCAGCAGCGCCGTACGTTCGCCGAAGCGGGCCTGGACGACCTGCCGTTCGCGCTCGTCGCCGACGCCGCCGACCTCGACGCCGCGCTGGACACGGTGGGCCTGCCCGCGGTGCTGAAGCCGCGGCGCGGTGCGGGCGGCCGGCTCGTGCACCGGCTCGACAGCGTCTCCGGCGCCCGCGCCGCCGTCGCGGCCTGCGCGGACGCAGCCCCCGGTGCCGACCTGCTGGTCGAGGCGCTGCTCCCGGGCGATCCCGGGGCGGCCGGGGCACAGTGGGGCGACTACGTCTCCGTGGAGACGGCCGTGCACCGCAAGGAGTGCCAACCGCTCTGCGTGACGGGGAAGTTCCCGCTGGTCGAGCCGTTCCGGGAGCGCGGCTCCTTCGTCCCGCACACCCTGGACGCACCGCTGGCTGAATCCGCGGAGGACCTGGCCGAGGCGGCGATCGGGGCGCTGGACATCAGCGACGGGATCGTGCACACGGAGCTGAAGCTCACCGCGGACGGGCCCCGGCTGATCGAGGTCAACGGGCGCCTCGGCGGCCTCGTCGGCGACGTCGTACGGCGCGGATCCGGCTTCGACCTGGTGGCGGCGGCGATGCGGCTCGCGCTGGGGCTGCCGGTGCCGGACTCACCGCGGTTCGAGGGCGTCACGTACCAGTACACGCTGCTGCCCCCCGCCCGCGGGACCCGGCAGAGACCCGCGGCCGGCCCGGAGGACCAGGCCGCCCAGCTCGACGGCCTGCGCCACCTGCCCGGCGTCGACCTCGCCGACCTGACCACCGCCGCCGCGCTCCCGCCCGACCCCCGGGACGGGGCGGGCGCACGCCTCGGGTACCTGCACGGCCGTACGGCCGACCACGCCGAACTCGCCCGGCTGGCAACGGCGATCGCCGAGCTGTGCCGCCCGGTGCCCGGCACCGTCTGAGGCGGCCGCGCGGGGCGGAAGCCGGCGGGGCGGCGATCGCTCCGTGACTCGTCCGGGGGCCGTTCGTTTGGCGGTACGAGCCCCGCCCGCACGAGCCCCCCCGTGGATGGCCCCAGATGCCGACGAGCAGCCGCGACGGCGACCGCCCCCGCGACCGGGCACCCGCCGCCGCACCGGGCTCGGAAGCGCTGCTGCGCTCCGGCGAGTTCGACCCCACGGCGGTGCAGTTGCGGCCGACCGACCTGGCACGCAGACGCCGCCGGCGGCGGGTCGCGGCGGCGCCGGCGGCCGCGGCCCCCGCGGGCGCGCCCCCCCCCGCTCGGCGGCAGCCTGGCGACGGGGCGTGAGCGCACGCCCCGGTGGGGGCAGGGGCATCAGCCCCCACTTCACGTGTTGAAGGTAAGGGGGCGCCGGGAAGCGGCGCCGAGACTCGGGGTCCCTGCGTGCGCGAGCGCTTTCCCGGCACCCCCTGCGGGGCCGGGAGTGCTAGGAGTTCAGCGTCCACTTCTGGTTCGCGGCTCCGGTGCAGGTCCAAAGCTGCGTCGGCGTTCCGTTGGCCGTCGAGCCGCCCACCGCGTCCAGGCACTTGTCCGCGGGCAGGTTGACGATGTCGCGGGTGGCCGAGTTGTACGACCAGCGCTGGGCGCCCGTGCCGTTGCAGTCGTAGAGCTGCACCCTGGTGCCGTTGGCGGTGCCGGCGGCGGCCGCATCGAGGCACTTGCCGAGGGCGCGGATGGTGCCGTCGGTGCCCACGGTCCAGCGCTGCGCGGAAGTGCCGTTGCAGTCGTAGAGCTGGACCGCGGTGCCGTTGGCGGGGTTGGCGCCTGCGACGTCGAGGCACTTGCCGCCGGCGCCCGTGAACGTGCCGGAGTTACCGCCGCCGTCGGAGGTGCTGACGCGGACGTAGTCCACGACGAGTTGCTGCGGGAAGGAGGTGCTGCCGTCGGGGTCGCCGGGCCAGTAGCCGCCGACCGCGAGGTTGAGGATGAGGAAGAACGGCTTGTTGAACACCCACTGCCGGCCGCCGAGGTCGGCGGGCGTGCGCCGCTGGTAGACGGTGCCGTCGACGGACCAGGTGATCTCGTTCGGCGACCAGTCCACGGCGAAGGTGTGGAAGCCGTTGGCGAACTGCTGCCCGCCGGGCAGCGTGTACCCGCCGCCGATGCCGCCGGAGCCGGAGTACCCGGGGCCGTGCAGGGTGCCGTGGACGGTGCCGGGCTCGAAGCCGACGTTCTCCATCACGTCGATCTCGCCGCTGGCCGGCCAGCCGACCTGGCCGATGTCGTTGCCGAGCATCCAGAACGCGGGCCACATGCCCTGGCCGCGGGGGAGCTTCATCCGGGTCTCGACGTGGCCGTACGTGGTGGTGAAGCGGCCGGAGGTGTTGAGCCGCGCGGAGGTGTACTCGCACCGGCCGTACCAGCACTGGTAGTTGCCCGGGTTCTCGCGCCGGGCGGTGATGACCAGGTTCCCCTGGCCGTCGAGCGCGGCGTTGGCGTTGCCGGCGGTGTAGTACTGCCGCTCGTGGTTGTTGACGTTGTCGCCGGTCTCGATCAGCCACTTGCCGCCGTTGACGGCCGAGCCCGCGGGGCCGTCGAAGTTGTCCTCGAACGTGACGGCGTAGGGCGCGGCTTCCGCCTTTCCGCCGCCTTCGGGGGCCGGTGCCGAGCCGGCGGCGCCGGGCAGCGGCACGGCCAGCACAGCGGCGAGGGCCGTGGCGACGAGCACGGCCTTGCGGAGCGGATGTCTGCGTCGTCGTACGAACATGGAAGCTCACCTCGATGCGTCGTGGGGTCGAGCGTGGAGCATGGTCCATACCTTTGCGCGAGGTGAGTGAACTCTCTTCACGTCATGCAGTCAATGGGTCCGGCGGGCACGCTCGGTGTTCAACTCCCGGAGGTCGTGCGACCGCACCCCTTGACAACGCACCCGCACCTCACGACGCTCTGAGAGCGCTCTCTGTACGCCCGGCCCGCCGGGCAGCTCCCGCCGCGGGCCGTGTACGCCCCCACAGCGAAGGAGCCTCCGCATGTCCCCCGCGCACCCGACGTGGCCCAGACGCCACCGCGGCCTGCTGACGGCCGTCGTCGCCCTGCTGTTATTCGCCTGCTACGCGGTCGCCGACCGCGCCGGCACGGCCGCGCACGCCGCCGTACCGCCCGCGTCCGGCCCGGCATCCGCGGCATCCGCGGCCGCGGGTGACCCGCCACCCGCCTCCTTCTGGGGCGACACGGGCGCCATCCCGCCCGCGCGGAACGTGCTGACCGTGCAGATCCTCAACAGGACGAACGGCCAGTACCCCGACGACCAGGTCTTCTGGTCCTTCGGCGGCCAGACCCGCTCGATCGCCCAGCAGCGGTACGTCGACATGCCCGCCAACTCCGCCGGCCGGATGTACTTCCACCTCGGCTCGCCCGACAGCCGGTACTCCGACTTCATCGAGTTCACCGTCGGCCCCGACGCCTTCCACGGCAACACCACCCGCGTCGACGCCTTCGCGCTCAAGCTCGCCATGCGGGTGCACGGCCACGACGGCACGGACCGGCAGGTCGGCGAGGACTACGCGACGTTCCAGGAGTCCCGCGAGGCCACGTGGCAGAAGTTCGCGGCCGCCATGCCGCCGGAGTTCGCGTCGCTGAGCCAGGTGCAGGCGCCGTACCGCATCCCCTCCCCCGGCAACGTGCCGGACTTCCAGCCCGGCGGGAAGCACGCCGCCTACATGAGCGACTACGCCAGGTCGGTCGGGAAGAACGTCACGACGCAGGAGGTCTTCGGCTGCTCCGGCCCGCTCGCGGGCGACGCCCCCGGCTGCGCGGCGCTCAACCGGCACGTCGCCGAGCTGCCGCAGAACCAGTGGGGCGACCCGAGCCGCTTCTACCGGCAGGCTCCGGCCAACTACTACGCCCAGTTCTGGCACCAGCGCGCGATCGGCGGCCTGGCGTACGGCTTCCCGTACGACGACGTCGCCGACCAGTCGTCGTTCGTCTCGGTCCAGGACCCGCAGTGGATGGTGGTCGCCGTCGGCTGGTGACGGCCGGGCGCCGCACCCCGGCCGTGACCCCCTTGATGCCGCCGGGAGTGGCGGCGAGCGCGCCGGGATCCTGCGGGGCCTGGTAGGCGGCGGGGAGCGTGGCGGAGAATCCGTGGCCCGGCAGGTCGATCGCGAGGGAGCGGTGTCCGCGCAGCGCGAGTTCCGGCCTGGAGCGGCGCGAAGGAGAAGGAGTTCGCGAACGCCCCGTGGACGAGGACGAAGGCCGGCGTGTTCTGCATGGCGCCACCTCACGCACGACGATCAGCGGGGACGCGGACGGGGGTGATTCACGCGCGGGCGGTCTGCGGTATCCCGCGGTGAATTCCCCTCGCATTCCGAACGGGAATGCGCGCGTACGGGCCCGGCCGTGGCCCGTGGCCCGTGGCCCGTGGCCGGGGAGTCTCCGCCCCGGCCACGGGAGGTGTCGTACCTGCGGTCCGGCGGTTAGGGCGCGTCGACGACGATGCGCCCGTCCATGGGCACGAGGCTCGCGAAGCCGCCGCCGTAGTTGGCTTCGACCTGCGCCCGCTCGGTCGCGTTCGGGACCGGGTTGGTGCAGCTCACGCCGGCCGTCGAGCCGGACATCAGCGACGAGCACGGACCGGGCTTCCGGTCGGGCAGCCCGAGGCTGTGGCCCAGTTCGTGCGCGGCGATGCGGGTCGTGTTGTACCCCTCGTTCACCGCCTGGCGGCCGAACCAGACCGTGGCGCGTCCGCCGGGGCGGACCGGGCCGAGGGTGGCCCGCGGCCAGCCGTCGTCGGCGATGACCGTGATCTCGGCGCGGGTGCCCGCCGGGGCCTTCGCCAGTTTGACGTTCTGCACCGTGGAATTCCACTGTTCCGCGCCCGCGGCGACGGCGCCCTTGAATTCACCGGCCTGGCTGTCGTCGTAGTACAGCGTGGTGGCGACGGCCGTACGCTCCGGTGCGGGAGCGGGGGCGGCGGTGGCCCCGGGGGCGAGGACAGAGTGACGATTGCGGCAGCGGCCATAACGCCGATACCCAACTTTCGCAGCATGCGGGGAGCCCTCCTCTTGGTGTGAGAATCGAGCACTACTGCGCGACCCCGATAAGGGTCGGCCCGAGTGTAGGAGCGGCGCTCCGCGGCCCACAAGAGGCGGCAATGGCAGCAGATTTCACCTTCTTACGCCATCTCGGCGCGGTCCTCTGTATTCCCTGAGCGGCGCACACGGCCGATTTCGTACGGGCGGAATCCGGTCGCGTGCCGCGGGTCATTCTTCCGGAGTAGTCGGGAAGTCGAGACGGATTGCGCCTCAGGGCCGATCCGCCGCGCCGGACGTCTTGTCAGACTGCACGGGTACGCTGACCGCGGGCGGCGGGGTCCGCGGTCCCGCGAGGACGGCGGTGGAGGGGACGTGGGCACGCAGGCAGAGCCCGGCGGGGCGGACCGGGCGCCGCGGGTGGTGATCGCCGACGACCAGGCGCTCGTCCGCACCGGCTTCCGGATGATCCTTGCCGCGGACGGCATCGACGTCGTCGGCGAGGCGACCGACGGCGAGGAGGCGGTGGCCGCCGTCCGCCGCAGCCTGCCCGACGTGGTGCTGATGGACATCCGCATGCCGGGGATGGACGGCCTGGAGGCCACCCGCCGCCTCCTCGGCGCGGACGGCAGGGCAGCGGCGGCGGGGCCGGGCCCTGGTCCCGGGCCGGGTTCCGGGCCGGGTTCCGGGCCGGGCGCGCCGCGGGTCATCATCCTCACCACGTACGACCTCGACCAGTACGTGTACGCCGCGCTGGCCGCCGGCGCCAGCGGCTTCCTGCTCAAGGACGTCACCCCCGAGCATCTGGCCGCCGCCGTCCGCCTCGTCCGCTCCGGCGACGCGCTCCTCGCGCCGTCCATCACCCGCCGCCTGGTGGAGCGCTTCGCCACCCGCGACGACCGCGCGGTGGCGCTGCACCGCGACCTGTCCGCGCTGACCCGGCGCGAGTTGGAGGTGCTGGAGTCCCTGGCGCGCGGCCACAGCAACGCGGAGTTGGCCGCCAGATTCCGGCTCAGCGAGGCGACCGTGAAGACGCACGTGGCCCGCATCCTCGCCAAGCTCCAGCTCCGCGACCGCGCCCAGGCGGTCATCGCCGCCTACGAAACGGGCCTGATCACCCCCGGCTCCGCGCAGCCCCCGCCCGGACCGTGACTCACCGCTGGACGAACTTGCTCGGCGGCGGGCCGAGGTAGCTGTGGCGTACGCCGCCGGTGTCGACCACCAGCTTCTGCACCACCACCGTCGGGTCCACCATCCACAGCTTCAGCACGTGCACGCCCGGACTGGTCACGCGGTGCTCCGTCACCGTGACGGTGGCGTTGTCCGAGGTGTTGCGCTCCCACTGACGGTTCATCCGGCCGTCGTCGGCGCCCGTGACCCGGGTGACGTTCACCGTCTGCGGGGCGTCGTCGTCGAAGGCGACGGCGTAGCGCAGCCCGTCCGGGGTGAGGACGCTGTTGCGCGGCGAGAGGTACGCGGCCACGCGCAGGGTGCCGGTGGTGAAGAGCGTCATCGTGTACTCCAGCCTCGGCCCCTGGCCGGCCGGCCGCGGGGAGGCGGTCACCGGGAACGGCGCCATGCCGCTGCCGGTGCGCCCGATGCCGGGGATGCGGCGCCAGGCCACCCCGGCGGCGGCGACGGCGCGGGTGTGGCGGTCGGCCTCCACCGAGACGCAGCCGCCCGCCTCGACGGAGCCGGCGAGCGCGGAGTGGCGCGCGGACGGGCGGTGCACCCGGGCGTGCACCTCCACGGTGCGGCCGGCGCCGCTGACGACGATGGGCACGGTGGTGGTGCCCCGCGGCGCGCGGGCGAAGTCGACGCGCAGCGTGGCGCGGATCTGGGAGGTGACCCGGCCGCGCGGACGGTCGACGCGCAGCCACGGCACGGCGGGCTCGATCTCGTAACCGAAGGGGCTGCGGCCCCGGTTGAAGACCTCGATGTACGGGGCGGGGCCGCTGTCGTACGGGCTGACCTCCGGCAGCACCGCGGGCCCCGCGGCGTCCGGCCACCACTGCTCGGAGCCCTCCACCGCCACGCCCAGCAACGCGCCGGCGACCGGGTCGATGCGCCTGACCGCGGGGAAGACCTCGTCGGGCAGCGCCTCGTTGTCCTTCTCCGGCTGCTGCCAGGGGGCGTTGGGACCGTAGCGCTCGACGTCGCCGTAGCCGATCTTCGGCTGGGTCTGGAAGCCCTGCCACTTCCCGCCGGAGAGCGTGTGGTTGTAGTAGTCGGCGAGCGCCTGGTCCTCGGCGAACAGGGCGTCGGTCTCGGCGGCGAGCTGGTTGGCGGCGGCGCGGCCCTGCGCGGCGTAGAGGAGGTTGGTGAACTCGGCGCGGCGCAGCGCGTAGACGACGGCGGTGCCGCGCACGGCGTAGCGGACGAGCTGGAAGTAGGCCGCCCGGTCCGCGCGGTCGAGGCGGGCCTCGACGCGGTCCGCCCTGCGGGCCAGCTCCTGCCACTCGTCGGTGACCCGGTCCAGCTCGCCGTAGTTGACGCGGCTGAAGGGGGTGGCCTGGTCGTCGTAGACGACGGCGGCGGGGTCGGTGGCGGGGTCCCTGGCCGGGTCGAGGGTGATGCGCCGGTTGAGCAGTTCGGGCTTGCGCCGGGCCTGGAGGCGGCCGTACTCGTGGAGGATCTCGGCGATCTCGGCGGCGTGCCGGGGGCCGAAGTTCTCGGCCGCGTAGCGGCGTTCCCACTCGGGCAGGGCGTCGGCCGGCCAGCGGTCGGGGTTCCAGGCGTAGTCCAGGAAGAACTGGGTGGGCAGCTCGTTGGACTTCAGGTCGCCGACGTTGGCGACCCACAGGTTGCGGATGCCGTACGCGTACGTCTGGTGCAACTGCTCCCACGTGCTGGCGAGGTTGGCGGTGTCGACCCACTTGTAGTTGCGGCCGCCGCCGACGTAGTCGAAGTGGTAGTACAGCCCGTAGCCGCCGGACCGGGGCGGCAGCGAGGGGTCCGGTACGCGGCGCAGGTTGCCCCAGTTGTCGTCGGTGAAGACGACGGTGACGTCGTCGGGCGCCTGCATGCCGCTGTCCCAGTAGTGCTGGACCTCCTTGTACATGGTCCACACCTGCGGCACGGCGGCCGCGTCGCCCAGTTCCTCGGCGAGGATGCCGCGCTCGGTGGCGATGATGCGCTCCATCAGCTCGATGCCGTCGCCGTCGGGGAGCGAGGTGTCGCCGTTGCCCCGCATCCCGAGGGTCACCACGCCCTCGAAGCCCTCGGCCGCCATCCGGCGGATGCCGTCGCGCCAGTACGCCCGGATGGCGGCCTCGTTGCGCACGAAGCTCCACTCCCCCGTGCCGCCGTACGGGTCGTGGCCCTCGGTGACGATGTTCCCGTTCGCGTCGCGTACCGCGGGGACGGCGTGCCGGTTCCACTCCTCGATGCCGCGCATCATGGGCGCCTCGTGCGAGGTGCCCATGACGATGCCGTACGCGGTGGCGGTGGCGTGGTTGGCGGGGTCGTCCTCGGCGAAGGCGCGGCCCCAGACGGCCGGCCACAGGTAGTTGGCCTTGAGCCGCAGCATGGCCTCGAAGACCTTGGCGAAGAAGGCGCTGTTGAAGCCGCCGGGGTGGCCCTCGGCGTGGCCGGGGCCGAAGAAGCCGGGCGCCCAGCGGCCGAGGGCGGGGTTCTCGTCGTTGATGAAGATCCCGCGGTACCTGACCGCGGGCGTGCCCTGCGAGAACCGGCCGGGCAGCACGTAGAGCGCGTCGTGGCGGCGGGGCGGGACGTCGGCCCAGAAGTGCCAGGGGGAGACGCCGATGCCGCGGGAGACGTCGTAGATGCCGAAGATGGTGCCGCGCTGGTCGCTGCCCGCGATGACGAAGGCGCTGTCCAGGCCGGGCAGCGGGTCGGTCACGACCTGATGCAGCGAGGTCTCCCACCGGCCCTCGATACCGCTGACGTCGAGCTTGCCCGCGGCGATCAGGCCGTCGATCAGCGGGCTGCGGCCGATGGTGCCGACGAGCACGGCGGTATGCCCGGAAGGCGCGCGGTCGCGGGTGAGCGCGGGACGGACGCCCGTGACCCGCTCCAGGTCCGCGCGCAGGTCGCCCAGCGCGCGCAGCACACCGGGGAAGTCGCCGCCATCGGCGACCAGCGGCGCGGCCCGGCCGCCGGCGACGAGCGGGAACCGGCCGGCGCCGGGGCCGTGGGCGATGTACGCGCCGGGGTCGGTCGGCCGCGGCGGGTCCTGCGGCGGTGCGGCGGCGGCCGGGCCCGGCAGCCCGAGGACCCCGCCGGCGGTCGCGGAGAGCGCGCCGAGGCCGAGACCGGCGCCGAGGACGCGGCGCCTGCTGACGCCGTCGCCGGGCGGGGAGTCGGACGCGGGAGGCGGGTCGTGCCGGGAGTCGCTGCTGTCCATGCCGGGCCTTCCTTCGCCGAGCCGTCAGAAGCGGGCGGCAATGTTTCGTAAAGCATCTCGAATGTTTCAGCGCAACCTAGGGTGAGGCCATGGGAAGGTCAAGACATCGCGCGGCGGCGGGTGGCGGGGCTACCATCCCGCCATGAGTGGTGCTGGAGTCCAGTTCGACGGAGAGGCCCCCGCGGCCGGCGAGGAGCCGCAGGCCACCGCCACGCTGGCGGCGATCGCGGAGGCCGCCGGCGTGTCGGCGTCGACAGTTTCGAAGGTCCTCAACGGCCGCTCCGACGTCTCCCCCGGCACCCGCGCCCGGGTGCAGGACCTGCTGCGCGAGCACGGCTACCGGCGCCGCGGCGGCGGCGCCCGCCAGGCCCCGCTGCTCGACCTGGTCTTCCACGAGCTGGAGAGCGCGTGGGCGATGGAGGTCATCAGGGGCGTGGAGAACGTGGCCAGGGCGGAGCGGCTCGGCGTGGTGCTCTCGGAGAGCGCGGGGCGGCTGACGCCGGGGCAGACGTGGGTGGAGGACGTGCTCGCGCGCCGGCCCGCGGGCGTCATCCTGGTGCTCTCTGACCTCTCCGCGGACCAGCGCGCGCAGTTCACCGGCCGCGGCATCCCGTTCGCGGTGCTGGACCCGGCGGGCGACCTCGCCGAGGACGTGCCGTCCATCGGGGCCACGAACTGGCAGGGCGGCCTGGCCGCCACCCGCCACCTGGTGGGCCTGGGCCACCGCAGGATCGGCGTCGTCGGCGGGCCGCCGGAGATGATGTGCAGCCGGGCCCGTATCGACGGCTACCGCGCGGCGCTGGGCGTCGCCGGGCTGCCGGTGGACCCCGAGCTGATCCGGGAGGGCGACTTCCACCACGAGGCGGGCTACGCCGCCGGGCGCGAGCTGCTCGCCCTGCGCGACCGCCCCACCGCCGTCTTCACCGGCAACGACCTCCAGGCCCTCGGCCTGTACGAGGCCGCGCGCGAGCTGGGCCTGCGCATCCCCGACGACCTCAGCGTCGTCGGCTTCGACGACCTGCCGGTGGCCCGCTGGATCGGCCCGCCGCTGACGACCGTGCGGCAGCCGCTGACGGAGATGGCCGAGGCGGCGGCCCGGCTGGTGCTCGACATCGGCCGCGGCCACGAGCCGGTGACGCGCCGCGTCGAGCTGGCGACGAGCCTCGTCACCCGCAACAGCACGGCCCCGCCGCCCGGGCGCTGACGGCACCCGGTACCCCCGGGGAACCGAAACTTTCGAACGGGCGACGACCCGGCTCTCACCGCCGCCCGGCGGGCTTCGCGGTCTCCCGCCCGCGGTCGGCGCCGGGGTCGTGCAGGGCGGCCGGTACCGGGCCGGGGCGTACGACGGGTGCCGGCCTGCGGCGCCCCGGGCTGGCCGCGAGCGTGTAGCCGACGAGCACGCCGACCGAGAGGACCGCGAGCCGCCCCGCGGCCGGCGGGCTGTCGGGCGGCGGGTCGTAGCCCCCGTCCTCCAGCCCCGCCGCCTGCTCGAAGTGGTTGTACGCGCCGGGGAAGAACACCTCGTCCGCCGCGTACAGCGCGGGAAACGCGGCCGGCCCCGCGAGCAGCGACCCCAGCGCCCACTGGTCGGAGTGGCGCGCCTCGTGCTCCGACAGCTTCCGCATCCGCGGCGACTGCGTCTCGGCCCGCTGGTCGGTGAGGAAGACGGTCCCGTACATCGTGCCCGCGCGGGCGAACCCGTCGTCGAGGATGACCGCGGTGGTGCCGTTCGCCGCACAGCGGTACATCTCGCCGCCCTCCCCGGCCGCGTACAGCAACGCGGCGCCGGAGACGGGGGCGTTGAGGACCGTGCGGGCCGTCTGCCACACCCCGCCGCCCTCTCCCGGCGCCGCGCACGGCCGTATCTGGCCGCCGAACCCGAGCACGGCGAAGGCGCACGCGAGCACCGCCTGCACCACCGTGCCCCACACGACGATCAGCACCCGCCGCCGCGACGGACGCGCACCGCGCAGCGTGCCGACGACCGCGAGGAGCAGCCCCGCGAGCCCACCGCAGATCAGGCAGGCCGCCCACCACACCGCTCTGCGCTCGACCGGCCTCGCCGGGGCCCGCCGGTCGGCCGGGACCGGCAGGGAGGTGGGTCGCTCCAGAGTCGCTGTGCCGGCCGCCATCCGTCACCCCTGTCTCACACCGACGCACTGGGCTCTGCGCGCCGCCGCGGACCGGGCCACAGCCGAACCCCGCCGCCGCGCGGCGGGGTTCGGCAACCTGAGTCGTTGCATGCAGTCGCAGATACGTCCTCAGATTACGGTACCGTAACGAATTGACGTCGAACTGGCCTCGAATTCCGGCCGCTTCCGACGGGAAGGGTGTGAATGGCTGTAAGCGGGATCCGCCAGGTGATCCCGTACGGAACGGAAGGGTGCCGATGGGCGACGAGGACGAGCGGGAGCCCGCGACGACGGCCGGGCCCGCCGCCACCGGCGCGGCCGGGCCCGAGGGCGGGGAGTCCGTCTGCTGGCTGGAACGCGTCTGCCCGGAGTGCGGGCGGCTCGCCGACACCGCACCCCCGGTCCGCTGCACCCGCTGCGGCACCCTGCTCACCGGCTGACGCGGGCCGCGGTGCTGCCGCCTATCGCCAGGAGCCGCCGGTCAGCACCACGCCGAGGGCGGCCAGCCCGAGGATGACCCAGCCGAACCAGAGCCATCCGCTGCTGCCCACCGACACCGTGTACGCCGTGATGACCACGAGACCGGCCACGGTACTCACGACCATGGCCTTCGCAGAACCGGGCTTGTCCATGCCGCCTCCACCAGCCGTCAGCCGACGGCCGTCCCCGCGCGACCGCACGCAACCTTGTCCCCATGGTCCCTCGCCGGGGGGCGGTGCGGTAGTCGGAAGAGCGGCGGGTATCCGCGCGGCTACTGTTCGCGAGCCTGGAGCGAGGCCAGATAGGCGTTGTACGCGGCCAGCTCCTGGTCCCCGTCACGGTCCGCGGTGCGGTCGCTGCGCTTGGCGCGGCGCTGCTCGGAGTTGTACCACTGGTAGACCAGCGCGATGAGGACGAGCACCGACGGGATCTCGCTGAACGCCCAGGCGATGCCGCCGGCGGCCTGCTGGTCGTCCAGGGCGTCGATGCCGAGGGACGCGGGCGGGTTGCCGTAGACGTCCACCATGGGCTCGCTGCCCATCATCAGCGCGATGCCGAAGAAGGCGTGGAAAGGCATCCCCGCGAAGAGCGTCAGCATCCGCATCACGTGCGTGGGCCGGTTCGGCCCCGGGTCGACGCCCATGATCGGCCAGAAGAAGACCAGGCCCACCGCGAGGAAGTGGATCATCATCCCGACGTGCCCGGCCTTGCTCTCCATGAGCGTGTCGAAGAGCGGGGTGAAGTACAGCGCGTACAGGCTCGCGATGAACAGCGGGATCGTGAACACGGGGTGCGTGATCACCATCAGATAGCGGCTGTGCAGTACCGAGACCACCGCGGAGCGCGGGCGGCCCGTCGGCAGCGCGCGCAGCAGCAGCGTCACGGGGGCGCCGAGGAGCAGCAGGATCGGCGAGAGCATGCTGATCACCATGTGCTGCACCATGTGCACGCTGAACATGACCATGCCGTAGTCGTTCAGGCCCGTGCACATGACGAGGACGATGGTCAGCACGCCGGCGGCGAACGCGACGGTCCGCCCGATCGGCCAGTCGTCCCCGCGGCGGCGCAGCCGGAAGACCCCGTACCCGTAGAGGGCCAGGGCCACGAGGGAGCCGATGAGGAAGACCGGCTCGCCGGTCCACTCCAGCCCGCGCCCCAGGGTGAACGGCGGAAGGTCCAGGTGGCCGCCGTGCCCGCCGTGGTCCATGTCGGTGCTGCTCCTTGTGCCGGTGATGCCCTCACTCAGGCTAGACCCGGCCCGTTCCGCCTCTTCGCCGGGGTACCCCGGCGCGGTGGGCCGGGGGCCCCGGCAACGGCGTCAGCGGGAGGCGCTGGCGGCGGCGATGCGCTCGTTGCGCAGGGCCTCGTACCAGCGGTCGTCGACCGGCGGCAGGCCCGGGGACTCCAGCGCCAGCCGGATCAGCAGGTCGGCGATCTGCGGGTTGCGGGCGAGCACCGGGCCGTGCATGTACGTGCCGAAGACGTTGCCGTTCCACGCGCCCTCGGTACCGTCGCCGGTGCCGTTGCCGTGGCCGAAGCGGACCCGGGCGAGCGGCTTGGCGGTCGGGCCGAGGTGCGTGACGCCCTGGTGGTTCTCGAAGCCGGTGAGCTGGGGGAGGCCGAGCTGCGGGTCGATGTCGGCGAGCACGTCGCCGACGCAGCGGCCGGCCTGGCCGCGGCCGCTGGTGACGTCGAGCAGGCCGAGGCCCGGCTCCTGCCGGTCGAGGTCGTTGATGAACTCGTGGCCGAGGATCTGGTAACCGGCACAGACGGAGAAGATGATCGCGCCGTTGCCCGCGGCCCGGTTGAGGCCGCCGTCGCGGCGCAGCCGCTCGGCGGCGAGCCGCTGCGGGCGGTCCTCGCCGCCGCCGATGAGGTAGATGTCGGCGGAGGCGGGCACGGGCTGGTCGGAGCGGACGTCGACGCGCGTGACGTCGTAGCCGCGCTGCCGCGCGCGGCGCTCGACGACGAGGGCGTTGCCCTGGTCGCCGTAGGTGGACAGCAGGTCGGGGTAGACCCAGACGAGGCGCAGGCTGGTGTCGTTCATGCGATGGCTCCTTGGCGTCTCGTGCGGGTCAGTTGCCGACGCGGCGGCGCAGGTCCTGGAACGCGGTGTAATTGGCGATGACCTCGATCCGGCCGGGCGGCGCGGCGGCGACGGCCTCGTCGACGTGCTCGCACACCCGGAAGCTCTGGTTCGCCACCTCGAGACGGACGGCGAGGTCGAGCTTGCGGTCGCCGATGACGTACAGCGGGTGCCCGGTCAGCCGGGTGTAGTCGACGTCCCACAGCCAGGAGGTGTCCGTGCCGTCGGCGCCGCGGGCGTTGACGGAGAGCACCACGGGGGTGGGCGGCGGGTCGATGAGGGAGAAGGTCTCCAGCCAGCCGGCCGGGTTCTTCGCCAGCAGCAGCCGCAGGTCGCGGCCGCCGAACTGCACCGTGTCGTACCGCCCGGCGACGGCGGTGACCTCCCACATCCGCTCCAGCGCCGTCTGCGGGTGCACGCCGAAGGCGGCGGCCACGGCGGCGGCGGTGGTGGCGTTGGCCCGGTTGGCCCGGCCGGGGAGCTGGAGGCGGATCGGCCAGGCGGCACCGTGCGGGTCGAGCACGTGCTCGCCGGAGAGGGCCCAACTGGGCACGGGGCGGCGGAAGCCGCACTCGGCGCAGAGCCAGTCCTCGCCGGGGCGCTGGAGCACGCCGCCGCAGGAGGGGCAGGACCAGGCGTCGTCCTTCCACTCCTGGCCGACGGCGACCCAGACGACGTTCGGGCTGGAGGAGGCGGCCCAGACCACGAGGGGGTCGTCGGCGTTGGCGACGACGAGGGCCTTGTTGCCGGCGAGGCCCTCGCGCCAGCGCTCGGCGAGCATGCGGGTCTCGGCGGCGCGGTCGAGCTGGTCGCGGGAGAGGTTGAGCAGCGCGATGGCCTTCGGCGTGACGTCGCGGGCGACGCCGGCCAGGTACTTCTCGTCGACCTCGATGACGCCGTAGCGGGCGTCGGAGCCGCCGGCGAGCGCCGAGGTGATGCCGGCGGGCATGTTGGCGCCGAGGGCGTTGGAGACGACGGGACCGGAGGCACGCAGGGCCTCGGCGATCAGCCTGGTGGTGGTCGTCTTGCCGTTGGTGGCGGAGACGAGGACGACGTCGAGATGGCCGGCGAGCCGGCCGAGCAGGTCGGGGTCCAGCCTGAGCGCGACCTTGCCGCCGATCACGGAGCCGCTGCCCTTGCCCGCGGCGCGGGACACCGCTGCTGCCGCCCTGCCCGCCGTGACGGCCAGCTTGGACCGTGGCGACAGCGGTTCCGTGTTGCCTGCCATCGTCGTAGCTCCTCCTCGCGTGCCCGTGCGTGGTACGCCGCGGTGCTCCGGTGTGCTTCGTCCGCTGCCCGGCCTGCGGCGCGGCGCGGTAGCGGCCAGCCTACCGAGATCCGCGCCCGGCCCCGAATCGCGGCACGTCGCGGCGGTCGGGGGCCGGTCCCGTAGCGGCCCGGAGGCCCCTAGAGGCCGGGTCCGCCGGCCTTGTCCGCGGCGGCGGCGAGCCGGCCCCAGAGCAGATCGGCGAGGCTCTGCACCAATTCCGCGCGGGTGCAGGGCCGCTCGTGCAGCCACCAGTCGCCGGCGGCGTGCATCATGCCGACGATGCCGTGGCCCCAGGCGCGGGCGATCACCGCGCCGCCGGGGCCGAAGTCGATGCGGTCGGCTATGACCTGGGCAAGCTCCTCGCCCAGCCGGCGGAGCAGCGGCGCGGAGTGGCGGCCGACCTCGAAGCCGCGCTCGCCGGCCTCGGGGGACGCGTCCGGCTCCGGGATCTCGGCGGCGCCGCCGTCGGCGGGGTGCATGAGGAAGCGGTAGACCTGCGGGCGCGCCTCGATGGCGGAGAGGTACGTGTCGAGGGTGGCCTCGACGCGCTCGCGCCGGCCGGTGGGGGCGTCGAGCGCGGCGCGCAGGGCGGCGAGGAGGGCGTCGGTGTGGCGTACGGCGAGCGCGCGGTAGAGGCCGCCCTTGTCGCCGAAGTGGCGGTAGAGGATGGGCTTGGTGATGCCGGCCTCGGCGGCGATCGCGTTCATCGAGGCGCCGGGTCCTTCGCGCAGGACCACCCGGTCCGCGGCTTCGAGCAGCTCGCGGCGCCGGTCCTCGGCCGCCTGCTCCTTCTCGCCGCGCCGGTTGTCCATGGAGACCGCTCCCCTGCTGGTCGATGCCCGAATGCCTGCGCAACCTAGCACCCCCGTGACGGGCCCCCCGCGGGCGTACGGGAGTTGACATGGTCTACTCGTGGGTAACAGACTTACGTTACCGACGGTAACGAATTGCGAAGGCTGCGGAGGCGCCATGTCTGAGTTCACGTTCGAGCTCAACGAGGACCAGAGGTCCGTCCAGGAGTGGGTGCACGGCTTCGCCGCCGACGTCATCCGCCCCGCCGCCGCCGAGTGGGACGAGCGCGAGGAGACCCCCTGGCCGGTGATCCAGGAGGCGGCCAAGATCGGCCTGTACTCACTGGACTTCTACGCCCAGCAGTACTTCGACCCCACCGGGCTGAGCATCCCGATGGTCATGGAGGAGCTGTTCTGGGGCGACGCGGGCATCGCCCTGTCGATCGTCGGTACGGGCCTCGCCGCCGTCGGCGTGCTGGCCAACGGCACCGAGGAGCAGATCGGCACCTGGATCCCGCAGATGTACGGCGACGTCGACAACGTCCAACTGGCCGCCTTCTGCTCCTCCGAGCCGGACGCCGGCTCCGACGTCTCCGCGATGCGCACCCGCGCCGTCTACGACGAGGCCAAGGACGAGTGGGTGCTCAACGGCACCAAGACCTGGGCCACCAACGGCGGCATCGCCGCCGTGCACGTCGTCGTCGCCGTCGTCGACCCGGAGCTGGGCACCAAGGGGCACGCCTCGTTCATCGTCCCGCCGGGCACGCCGGGGCTGTCGCAGGGCCAGAAGTTCAAGAAGCACGGCATCCGCGCCTCGCACACCGCCGAGGTGGTGCTGGAGGACGTGCGCGTGCCCGGCTCGTGCCTGCTCGGCGGCCGGGACCGGCTCCAGGAGCGGCTGGCCAGGGCGCGCGAGCGGGCGAAGTCCGGCGGCGAGCGGGTCAAGAACGCCGCGATGGCCACCTTCGAGGCGTCCCGCCCCGCGGTGGGCGCGCAGGCCGTGGGCATCGCGCGCGCGGCGTACGAGACGGCGCTGGAGTACGCCAAGACGCGGGTCCAGTTCGGCCGCCCGATCATCGACAACCAGGGCGTCGCCTTCCAGCTCGCCGACATGCGCACCCAGATCGACGCCGCCCGGCTGCTGGTCTGGCGGGCGTCCTGGATGGCCAGCGCGGGCAAGGGGTTCACCTCGGCCGAGGGCTCGATGTCGAAGCTGTACGCGGGCGAGGTGGCCAAGGACGTCACCGCGCGGGCGATGCAGATCCTCGGCGGCAACGGCTTCACCCGCGAGTACCCGGTGGAGCGGATGCACCGCGACGCCGCCATCTACACGATCTTCGAGGGAACGAGCGAGATCCAGCGGCTGGTGATCGCCCGTACCCTGGCCGGTGTCCCGATCCGCTGACTTCGGCCGCCCCTCTCCCCCCGGCGGGCGGCACGCGGCTACTCTGCGAGCGCACGACGACCGACCGGGGGAAAGGCGAGGCCGCGGTGTTCTACCACCTGCTGAAGTACCTGTTCTTCGGGCCGCTGCTGCGGCCGCTGTTCCGGCCGCGGATCGAGGGCCTGGAGCACATTCCGGAGGAGGGGGCGGCGATCGTCGCGGGCAACCACCTGTCGTTCGCGGACCACTTCCTCATGCCCGTGATGCTGAAACGGCGCATCACGTTCCTCGCCAAGGCCGAGTACTTCAACGGCCCCGGCCTCAAGGGGCGGCTGACCGCCGGGTTCTTCCACAGCATCGGCCAGATCCCGGTCGACCGCCGGGGCCGCAAGGCGGCGCAGGCCGCCATCGAAGAGGGCCTGGCCGTGCTCGCCAAGGGCGAGTTGCTGGGCATCTACCCCGAGGGCACGCGCTCGCACGACGGCCGGCTGTACAAGGGCCGGGTCGGGGTGGCGGCGATGGCGCTGCGGGCGGGCGTGCCGGTCATCCCGTGCGCGATGATCGGCACCCGCGAAGTCCAGCCGCCCGGGCAGAAGCTCCCCAGCCTCGGCCGGGTCACCATCCGCTTCGGCGAGCCGCTGGAGTTCTCCCGGTACGAGGGGATGGAGGACCACAAGGCCGTGCTGCGGGCCGTCACCGACGAGATCATGTACGCGATCCTCAGCATGTCGGACCAGGAGTACGTCGACCGCTACGCCCAAGAGGTCAAGGCCGAGCAGGAGGCCGCGAAGAAGAAGCCGCCGGCCGCGGCCTGAGGGACGCCCCGCGGAAACCCGGTGGTCGCGGCCCGGCCCCGGTGCGTACCGTCCTGGCATGACGAGGACAGCGGACCGCGCCGCCCCGGCGGCCCGCGGCACGGTACGGACCGGCCGCGGCGGTGCCCGGTGAGCGCACGGCTGCGCGAAGTGGCGCGCGACAACGAGCGGATCCTCGCCGCCGGCGGGTACGAGGCCGCGGGCCGGTGGGTGCCGCTGGGCGAGGCCGCCGCGAGGGCCGCGGACGGCACCCGGATGTACGGTCCCGGGCCGGTCGCGGGCGCCGGCGGCGCCCCCGCGGACGGGCCGCGGGACACGCCCGCCGAAGTCACCGCCGAGACCTCGCTGGCCGCCGCGCGGCGGCTGGCCGGTGAAGGGGCCGACCGCGTCGGCGTGCTCAACTTCTCCTCCGCCCGGAACCCCGGCGGCGGGTACGTCAACGGCGCCCGGGCGCAGGAGGAGGAGCTGTGCCGCGCCTCCGCGCTCTACCCGGCGCTGCTGCGCGCCCCGGAGTTCTACGCCGCCCACCGCGCCGATCGCAGCCCCTTCTACACCGACCGCGTCATCCACTCCCCCGCCGTCCCGGTCTTCCGCGACGACGCCGGCGCGCTCCTCCCCGAGCCGTACGCCGTTTACTTCCTCACCTCCCCCGCCCCCAACGCGGGCGTCATCGCCCAGCGCACGCCGGAGGAGACGGACCGGATCCCCGCCGCGCTGGCGGGGCGCGCGGAGCGGGTGCTGGAGGTGGCGGCCGTCGCGGGGGTGACGGCGCTGGTGCTGGGCGCGTGGGGCTGCGGGGTGTTCCGCAACGATCCGGCACAGGTGGCGGCGGCGTTCCGTACGCACCTGGAGCCCGGCGGACGCTTCGCGGGGCGGTTCCCGCGGCTGGTGTTCGCCGTCTGGGACCGGCAGCCGCGGTCGGCCAACAGGGCCGCGTTCGAGGCGGCGTTCGGCGCCGGCTGAGCGCCCGCGCCGTGGTGCGTGGGGACCAGGACGCGCAGCGGGCTGGTCCGGGGGCACCAGGGGAAACCGGTGACGCCTGACGATGCCCCTCGGGGCGCCGGAAGGAAGTGTGGAAAGCGCGCCCAAACCGCGCTTCCTCCCTTCCCCACGGTATCTGGAGTGATCCACAGGTGGCGGTTCCCCCTGCCCGTATCGGGTGGCTGCCGATCGGCGCCCTCGGCTTACTGGCCCTGGCCCTCGGCACCCTGCAGTCGGTGGTGGAGCCCGCGCTCCCGCTGCTGCAGCGGAAGTTGGGGGTCAGCCCCTCCGAAGGGGCGCTGGTCGCCAACACGTTGCTCGTCACCGGCGCGGTCGTCACCCCCGTCGCGGGCAAGCTCGGCGACCGCTACGGCGGGAAGCGGGTGCTGCTCGCCCTGATGGCCCTGGTGTCGGCCGGCGGTCTGCTGGCCGGTCTGGCACCGAACCTGCCGGTGCTGCTGCTGGGCCAGGTGCTCCAGGGCGTCATGGTCGGCGCGCTGCCGCTCTCGTTCATCCTCGTACGCACCCACCTCCCGGCGGCGCAGTCGCAGGCCGCCATCGGCTTCGTCATCGCGCTCTTCACCGGCGGCGGCATCGCGGGCACGATGCTCGCCGGGCCGGTCGCGGACGCCCTGTCGTGGCAGTGGATGTTCCTGCTGCCGACGATCGCGGTCGTCGCGACGACGCCGGCCGTGGCCCGGCTGCTGCCGCACGATCCGCCGGCCGCCTCGGGCGAACGGATCGACTGGCCCGGAGTCGCGCTGCTGAGCGGCACGTTGCTCGCCTTCATGGTCGGGCTCGTGTCGGTGGCGCGGCACAGCCTGCCGCCGTACGCGATCGGCGCCCTCGCCGTGCTCGTGGTCGTCCTCGCCACCGGGTGGGTCGCCGTGGAGCGCCGGGCGGTCTCGCCGATGGTCGACCTGCGCATGCTGGCGAGGCCCGTCATGTGGCAGGCGTGCCTGCTCACGTTCGTCATCACCAGCAGCCTCGGGATGGTGGTCTTCCTGCTGCCGCAGTTGTTCGCGCTGCCGGCCGGCGGGTACGGCTTCGGGGCCGACACCACCGGCATCGGCTGGTACCTGCTCCCCGGCGCCATCGCCGGGGCGGTGAGCGACTCCGTCGGCGGGCTCGCGGCGCGCCGGTTCGGGCCGCGCGCCGTGGTTCTCGCGGGCGCCGTCGTCACCGCGGCGACGATGACCGCACTCGCCGCGCTGCATTCGTCGGCGTGGCACCTCGTCCTCGCGAAGGTGCTGACGGCCTTCGCCGCGGGGGTCGGCACTACGGCGCTGGTCGCCCACACCGCGGCGGCCGTCGACCCACGGGACACCGGCATCGCCACCGGTCTGCTCGTGGTGACGCGGGTGATCGGCGTCGCGCTGGGCGCCCAGATCGCCGGCGCGATCCTCGACGCCGGCACCGGCCCCGCGGGTCTGCCGGCCGAGTCGGCGTTCACCACGGGATTCGCCGTCGCCGGGGTCGTCGCCGCGCTGTCGCTGCTCGCTGTCCGTATCACGAAGAAGGGAGCCCGCGTATGAGTACGAACGGGAAGCGCACGGTGCTGATCTCCGGCGCGAGTGTGTCAGGACCCGCGCTGGCGTACTGGCTGCACCGGGCCGGATTCGCCGTCACGGTGGTGGAGAGGGCCGCCGCACTGCGGGCCGGCGGCTATCCGGTCGACGTCCGCGGCACGGCGGTCGAAGTGGTGCGGCGGATGGGCATCCTCCCGCACCTGCGGGAGGCGCACATCGACGCGCGCCGCTTCACCTTCCTCGACGCCGACGGCGGCGAGGTGGCCGCGGTCGGCGCACGGGCCGTCACCGGCGATGCGCAGGGCAGCGACCTGGAGGTACGCCGCGGGGATCTGGCCGCGCGCCTGTACGCGCTCGTCCGGGACGACGTGGAGTTCCGCTTCGGCGACTCCGTCGAGCGCCTGGACCAGTCCGGCGGCGGCGCCGACGTGACCTTCCGCAGCGGGCTGCGGCGGACGTACGACCTGGTGATCGGCGCGGACGGCATGCACTCGCGCACCCGGGAGGCGCTGTTCGGCCCCGAGAAGCGGTTCCACCGCTATCTCGGCTACTGGTTCGCCCTCTTCACCATGCCGAACACCTTCGGGCTCGCCCGCGAGGTGGTGATGTGGAACGCCCCGGGGAGGGCCGCCGCCCTTTACGCGGTCGGCGCGCACGACGACCTGCACGCCTTCCTCACCTTCCACCGGCCGCACCCGCCGCTCGACGGTCTTCGGCACCCGGACGCCCAGCGGGAGCTGGTCGCCGAAGCCTTCGCGGGCGCGGGCTGGGAGGTTCCGGCGATCGTCGGGGCCCTGCGCGCCGCGGACGACCCGTTCTTCGACACCGCAGGGCAGATCCGGATGCCGCGCTGGTCCCGCGGCCGGGTCGCGCTCGTCGGCGACGCGGCGTACGCGCCCTCGTTCCTGACGGGACAGGGCACCAGCCTGGCGCTGGCCGGCGCGTACATGCTCGCCCACGCGCTGGCCGCGCACCCCGATCACGTGCGGGCGTTCGCCGCCTACGAGCGCGGCCTGCGCGACTTCGTCGCCGCGAACCAGGCGCTGGTCGACGTCGGCGACGCCACGCTCTTCCCCACCACGGCCCGCGCCCTGGAACGCCGCAACGCCGCGCTGCGCGGCCTCGGCACGATGCCGGCCGCGCCCCCGCGTCCCGCCCATGAGGCGCTGGCGCTGCCGGAGTTCACGGCGCGGCCGTGACGCTCACGCCGGGCGGTCGCCGTCGCCATCGGGCGTGGCCCGCACCAGGCCCGTGCGGTACGCGATGACGACGAGCTGGGCCCGGTCGCGGGCCTCCAGCTTCGTCATCGCGCGCTGCACGTGGGCGCGGACGGTGAAGGGGCTGAGGAACATCCGCTCGGCGATCTCCTGGTTGGACAGGCCGGTGGCGACCAGCGCCACCATCTCGCGTTCCCGCGGGGTGAGCACGGCGAGCCGTTCCGGGTGGTGCCGCGGGGCGTCGTCCGGGGTGGCGAGGAAGCGGGCGACCAGCGAGCGGGTCGCGGCGGGCGACAGCAGGGTGTCGCCCGCGGCGATCGTACGGACGGCGTCCACCAGTTCCTCGGCCCCGATGCCCTTGCCGATGAAGCCGCCGGCCCCCGCGCGCAGCGCCTGCGCCACGTACTCGTCCGTCTCGTACGTGGTGAGGATCAGGATGCGGCTGCCGCGCAGCTCCGGGTCCGCGGCGATCTCCGACGTGGCGGTGAGGCCGTCGACGTCGGGCATGCGGATGTCCATCACCACCACGTCCGGGCGCAGTTCGCGGGTGAGGCGCACGGCCTCCCTGCCGTCGGCGGCCTCGCCGACGACGGTGATGTCGTCGGCGGTGTCGAGAAGCATCCGGAACGCACCGCGCAGCAGCGCCTGGTCGTCGGCGAGCAGCACCCGTAGCGTCACTGCGCCTCTCCCGTCTCTTCGGTTTCTTCCGCGTCGGCTGCCGCGTCGTGCCTCTCGTCGCCTGCCTCGTCGGCGCCCGTTCCGCGCGCCGTGTCCCTGGCCGCCGGGAGGGGCAGTTCGGTGGAGACGAGGAAGCCGCCCTCGGGACGGCTGCCCGCGGAGAGGTGCCCCCGACCGCGGTGGCGCGTTCGCGCATCCCGATCAGACCGTAGCCGGGCTGGCGCTCGGGCGCCGTGGCGTCCGGGCCCGTACGGGCGCCGCGGCCGTCGTCGGCGACGGTGAGGGTGAGGCGGTCACGGTTCCAGACAAGGCGCACCCGCGCGCTGCCGGTGCCGGCGTGCTTGGTCACGTTGGTCAGGGCCTCCTGGACGATGCGGTACGCGGTGAGGTCCACCCCCGGCGGCAGCGCGCTGGCCGTACCCTCCTGCTCCAGCGACACCTCCAGACCCGCGCGGCCGAAGGAGTCGAGGAGCGTGGGCAGCCGGGACAGCCCGGGCGCCGGTTCCGCGGGCTCGGCCGCGTCCCCTGACTGGCGCAGCAGCCCGACCGTGGCACGCAGGTCGTCGAGCGCATCGCTGGTGGTCCTCACCAGCTCCGTGAGGCTCTTGCGGGTCTGCTCGGGGCGGGAGTCGAAGAGGTGGGCCGCGACCGTGGCCTGCGCGTTGGCCAGGGTGATCTGGTGGGCCACGAGGTCGTGCAGCTCGCGGGCGATCCGCAGCCGCTCCTCGGCCACGCGGCGGCGCGCCTCGCTCTCCCGACTCTTCTCCGCCCGCCTGGCCCGCTCCTCCACGGCCGCCAGGTAGGCCCGCCGGTTGTGCGCCGAGTGCCCGAGGACGCCTGCCACCATCGGGAACGCCGCCACCGAGCCCATCCGGCTCGCGTCCTGCCAGGACAGCTCCTCGAACCAGGGGGTGGCGGCGAGCAGCAGCGCCGCGGACGCGAGCGACACCACGACCGCGGCGCGCCGTTCGGTACGGGCGTGGAGCGCGTACGCGTAGGCGGCGATCACGGCGGGGGCCATGATCGGCGGGCTCAGCAGGAGGCCCAGCGGCGGGACCAGCAACCCGGCCGCGGTGGTGGCCGCCAGCGCGGCCAGTGGCGCCCTGTGCCGTACGGGCAGCACGGCACAGGACACCACGGCGATGAGGTAGGCGGCGGCGGGCGGCGCGGTCAGCGTGTCGTCGACCTGCACCACGCCGCCGAGCAGGCAGAGCGTGAACGCCGTCGCCGTGACCGCCGCTTCCCGCCACCGGGTACGGCGCGGTCGCCGGCCGCCGTCGCCCGGGTTCGTCATGCCGGTCAGTACCGGCCGGCGGGGAGCCGCGGCACCGACCCGCTCACCGGAGCGGGGGCCCGCCTGCTCAGCGCCTCGCCCTCGATGTCCACGTTCGGCAGCACACGGTTCAGGATACGAGGCAGCCACCAGGCCCGGTGGCCGAGCAGCGCCAGGACCGCGGGCACGATCGCCATCCGGACCACGAAGGCGTCGAAGGCGACGGCGGCGGCCAGGCCCACGCCCATCGTCTGGATGGTCGGGCTGCTCATCCCGACGAATCCGGCGAACACGCTGATCATGATGATCGCCGCGGCGGCCACCACCCGGCCGCTGTGCCGGAACCCGTGGACGATCGCCTCGCCGGGCGACGCGCCGTGGACGTAGGTCTCCCGCATCCGGGTGAGGAGGAAGACTTCGTAGTCCATGGCGAGGCCGAAGACGATGCCGATGATGAGGATCGGCATCAGCGACATGACGGGGCCCGTCTGCTCGATGCCGAGGAGGTCCGCTCCCCAGCCCCACTGGAAGACGGCGACGAGGACGCCGAAGGCGGCGCCGACCGACAGCAGGAAGCCGAGGGCGGCCTTGAGCGGGACCAGGATCGAACGGAAGACCACCGTCAGCAGCAGCACCGCCAGGCCGATGACCACGGTCAGATACGGCAGCAGCGCGTCCGACATGGCTGCCGAGATGTCGATGTTCATCGCGGTGGTGCCGGTGACCAGGACCTCCGCACCCATGTCGGCCTCGACGCCGGCGGCCTCGTCCCGGATCGAGTTCACCAGGTCCTTGGTCTCGCCGCTGTTCGGCGCGGTCTTGGGGACGGCGGTGAAGAGGGCCGTCTCCCCGGCCTCGTCGAGTACCGGGTCCCCGACCGACGCGACGCCGTCCAGGTCCCGCACGGTCTCCGCGACCCGTCCGGTGGCGGCCTCGGTGTCCGCGGCCTCCGACGTGTCGACGACCACGGTCAACGGGCCGTTGAAGCCGGGGCCGAAGCCCTCCGACAGCAGGTCGTAGGCGCGCCGCTGGGTGGTCTCGACCGACTTGGACTCGTCCCCCGGCAGCCCGAGTTCGAGGCCCAGCGCCGGTACGGCGACGGCGCCGAGGCCGAGTCCCGCGACCAGCAGCACGGCCACGGGACGCCGCAGGACGAAGCGCGCCCAGCGGACGCCGAGACCGGGCCGGCCCGATGCGGGAGGCACCGCGTGCGGGCGCTCGCCGGCCCGCCGGGCGGCCTTGCGGGCGGCCCGGGACAGCACCC
Source organism: Streptomyces sp. WAC 06738 (assembly GCF_003945505.1). Lineage (NCBI taxonomy): Bacteria > Bacillati > Actinomycetota > Actinomycetes > Kitasatosporales > Streptomycetaceae > Streptomyces > Streptomyces sp. WAC 06738. Next base: position 232,789 of record NZ_CP029618.1, read on the forward strand.
GCCGGCCGGCGAAGCCGAGCATCGCGGGCACCAGCGTGAGCGCGACGAGCACGGCGAGCGCCACGGCGCCCGCGCCGCCCATGCCCATCTTGGTGAGTTCGGGGATGCCGACGACGCCCAGGCCGACCAGGGCGATGAAGACCGTCGCGCCGGCGAAGACCACGGCGGACCCGGCCGTGCCCACCGCCCGGCCGGCGGCCTCCTCCGGCTCGCTGCCCCGGGCGAGTTCGTCGCGGAACCGGGAGGTGATGAAGAGCGCGTAGTCGATGCCGACCGCCAGCCCCAGCATCAGCGCCAGGATGGCGACGGTGGAGGTGAGGCCCAGCGGCACGGCCAGCGCGGAGACCAGGCCGAAGGCGATGGCCACACCCGCGAACGCGGTCAGCAGGGAGAGCCCGGCGGCGACCAGCGAGCCGAGGGCGAGGACCAGCACCACGGCGGCCACCGCCACGCCGATGATCTCCGTCGTCCCGCCCGGTTCCTCCTCCGCGTCCAGCGCGGAACCGCCGATCTCCACGGTCAGCCCGGCGTCCCTGGCCTGGTCCGCGGCGTCCTCCAGGGCGCTCTTCGCCGGCCCGGTCAGGTCCACGGCGTCCGCGGTGTAGGTGATCGTGGAGTAGGCGATGGTGCCGTCCTTGCTGACGTCACCGGCCTCGTACGGGTCGGTGGCGGACGCGACCTGGCCACCGCCCGCCAGCGAGTCGAGCGCGTCCGCGACGGCCGCCTTGTGCTCCTGGGCCGTCACCCGCTGCCCGTCCGGCGCCTGGAACACCAGGCGGGCCTCGGCGCCCTGCGCGTTGCTCTCGGGGAAGCGCTCGTCGAGCAGGTCGAACGCCTCCTGCGACTCGGTGCCGGGCATGGAGAGGTCCTCTTCCTCCCCGGCCGGCGCCGCCGCGGCGGCGGCCCCGGCCAGCACCAGGGCGACCAGCCAGGTGCCGCCGACCAGCCGGCGCCGCCGGAAGGCCCACCGCCCGATCCGGTACAGAAAAGTGGCCACTTCTCGATCACTCCAGACACCCGTAGGAAGGGGGAAAGCGCGGGGATCCCGCGCCTTACCCACACTCCCGTCCGGCGGCTGCCGGGACATCGTCTGCCGTGGCCGTTCTCGTCTGGTGCGCCCGGACCAGACGGCGGCGTCGCCTGGTGCCTGCGCACCACGGACCGCGCCCGGGCCGGGGGCACCCGGCGGTTACTCCGCGTCGTCCTCGAAGTCCTCCACGAAGAAGCTGTCGTGCCGGATGCGGAACTGCTTCAGCTCCTCGCCGCCGCGCCGCGACATCTCCGCGACCCGCTCGAAGTACTCCTCGCGCGGGGCGCCCGGGGAGAAGAGCATGAGCACGCGGACGGGGTCGTCGGTGGCGTTCCTGAAGGCGTGCAGCCCACCGACGGGCACGTACAGGAAGTCCCCGCCGCGCCCCGTCACCCACCTGTCGCCGTCGTACAGCTCCAGCTCGCCGGAGACCACGTAGAAGGACTCCGACATGGCCTTGTGGAAGTGCGTCTTCGCCCCGGGCGAGCGCGGGCCGAGCTGCACGTCGTACAGCCCGAACTCGCCGCCCGTCGACTCCTCGGTGGCGAGATAGCGGGTGAAGCCGCCGGGCGAGGTGAGGTCCGGCGGGCTGCCGGCCGGCCGGAACGTGGCGTTCACCTCGCCCCGCTCACCGTGGTAGCGGGGCTCGGGGTAGACGAGGTCTTCGGGGTACGACATGGGTGTGCTCCTTCCGGCTGGTTCTCCGGCATCGTTTCCCGGGCGCCGTCCGGGCGGCATCGGGCGACCGGACGGTCTTCGCCGGGCCGCCGGGCCGAGGCCCGCGGACCTACGCCGCGGTCGTGGCACGTCACTTCTGCTCCGCGCTGAGCCGGTCGGCGCGGCGGGTCAGATAGTCGCGCTCGGGCAGGCTCGCGGTGCGCCGCGCCGCCTCGCGGAAGGCCCGCACGGCGGCCCGCGCCTCGCCGGCGTCCTGAAGCAGGTGGGCGCGTACGGCGAACCACCGGTGGTGGTCGCCCAGTTCGCCGGCCAGTTCCTCGCAGGCGGTCAGGCCGGCCCGGGGGCCCGCGACCATGGCGAGGGCGACGACGCGGCCGAGCCGCGCCATCGGACTGGGGTCGAGCCGCTCCAGGAGGTCGTAGAGCCCGAGGATCTGCGGCCAGTCGGTGTCCCGCGCGAGCTCCGCCTCGTCGTGGACGGCGGCGATCGCCGCCTGGAGCTGGTACGGCCCGGTCGGCGGGCACGGCAGGACCTCGGTGAGGATCGCGATGCCCTCGTCGATCAGCTCCCGCCGCCACAGCCCGCGGTCCTGTGCCTCCAGCGGCACCAGCCTGCCGTCGCCGTCGAGCCGCGCCGGGCGGCGGGCGTCGGTGAGCAGCATCAGGGCGAGGAGGCCCGCCAGCTCCGACTGCTCCGGCAGGCTCTCCCGGAGCCGGCGGGTCAGCCTGATCGCCTCGCCGGAGAGCTCCACCCGCGCCAGCTCCGCCCCGGTGGCGGCCGAGTAGCCCTCGTTGAAGATCAGGTAGAGCACGCGCAGCACGCTCGGCAGCCGCGCGGACCTGGTCGCGGCATCCAGGACCCCGAATCCGCCGTCCGCTGCCGCAACCGCCCGCTTGGCGCGGGAGACGCGCCGCGTCATCGTGTCGGCCGGCACCAGGAACGCCGCGGCGATCTCGGCGGTGGTCAGCCCGCCGACCGCCCGCAGGGTGAGCGCCACCTGGGAGGCCGGCGACAGATCCGGATGGCAGCACAGGAAGAGGAGGTCGGCGGTGTCGTCCGCGGCGTACTCCACGGGAGCCGTCAGCCGCGCCTCCGCCTCGGCGGCCCTGAGTTCGCGTCTCCGGCGCGCGGAATCCGCGCGCCACATGTCCGTCAGGCGGCGGCTCGCGACCGTGACCAGCCAGGCGCGGGGGTCGGCCGGCACGCCCTCGGCCCGCCATTGTTCCGCTGCCGCCAGCATCGCCTCGCTCACCGCGTCCTCGGCCCGGTCGAAGTCGCCGGTACGCCGGGTGAGCGCGGCCAGCACCTGCGGGAGCAGCTCCCGCAGGTGCGCCTCCAGCCGGGCGTCCGTCACCACGGCTACAGGTCGTCGGCCGCGCCGCCGGGGCCGAGCAGCGGCCTGACCTCGACGCCCCAGTGCCGCGCGTCCGGGAACCGGGCGGCGATCTCCACGGCGCGGTCCATGGACTCGCAGTCGACGAGCCAGTACCCCGCCATGTGCTCCTTGAGTTCGAGGTACGGACCGTCGGTGACCAGCGTCCGCCCGTCCCGCACCCGGACCGCCCTGCCGGCCGGCGGTCCCGCCAGCGGATCCCCGGCCAGCCACTCTCCGGAGGCCGTGCAATCGGCCAGCAACTGCTCGTAGTCCGCGTCCATCCGCGCGTGCTCGCTCTCGCTCAGCGCCTCCCACTCCTCGGTCGAGGCGTAGATCATCAGCAGGTACTTCACGGTTCGCTCCTCGTCGCCGGGCGGAACGCCTCGTCCCGCCGTTCACCCCCTGGTCGAAGCCACCGCGCCGAACCGGACACGCCGCCTCCCACCGATTCCTACCAGGCAGCCGTGTCCGGTTCCCGGATACGCCGCCGACCACGGGCAGCAGGCGGCACACCCGGTGCCGCCACGTCAGAAGGAGGACTCGTGAGTACCTCGGAACGCCCCCGCGGCACGCGACCGCGGCCAGGGCGGCGCCCGCGAGCACGATCACGGCCACGAACGTGCCGCGCCACGGTCTTCGCGTCCACGTACGCCGCGCTCACCTACATCGTGCCGTTCCTCGCGGAGACCACCGGCGTCTCCGGGGCCGCGGTGGCGGCCTTCGCGGTCGCCGCGGCCACCCGCCGCCTCGCCCCGTCGACGGCCGCGGAGCCCGAGGGGTCCACCCTGGCCTCGCAGCACGGGAGTTGACGCGTTCGCTCCCCCCGGCACAGGGGCACGTGGACGTGCCGTCCTCCTGCGGCTAGGCGGTGCCCTCCCCGCTCGCACGGGTGCCGGGGGCGCGGTGTTCGGCGGCGATGCCGAAGCGGCGTTCGCCCGTGGCAGATCCGGCGGGGTGGGCGGTGTGGACGCCGGAGACGGTGGTGATGACCTGCTCCTCGGCGGGCGGGTTCTCCAACTCGTCGAGTTTTTCCAGGTCGGCGGCGGAAACGAGGGCTACGAGCGGCCGGCCGTGACGCGTGACCACGACCCGCTCGCCGCCGTATACCACGCGGTTGATCAAGTCGGCCAGTTCTGCGCGGGCTTGCGTCACCGGAATTTCGTACGCCATGCTCCCAGCATAACCGGATGTACGTCCTGTACATTTTGCACCGAGGATCATGAAACCCAGAGAGGGAGAGGTGCCGACGGCCATGGACAGCCCCACGGCGCGCTACGTGCTGCCGGAGTTCACCGAGCGGACGAGCAGCGGGGTGCGCACGCAGGATCCGTACTCGAAGCTGCTGGAGGAGCGGATCGTCTTCCTCGGCACACAGGTCGACGACACGTCGGCGAACGACGTGATGGCCCAGCTCATGCATCTGGAGCACGCCGCCCCCGACCAGGACATCTCGCTGTACATCAACTCGCCGGGCGGCTCGTTCACTGCGATGACGGCGATCTACGACACCATGCAGTTCGTCACCAGCGACATCGAGACCGTCTGCCTCGGGCAGGCCGCCTCCGCCGCCGCCGTGCTGCTGGCCGCCGGCACCCCCGGCAAGCGGTACGTGCTGCCCGGCGCGCGCGTGCTCATCCACCAGCCGTCGTTCGCCGAACCGGTGGAGGGGCAGGCGAGCGACCTGGAGATCCACGCCCGGGAGCTGCTGCGGCACCGCGCGCTGCTGGAGGAGCTGCTCGCCAGGCACTCCGGGACGCCGATCGAGCAGATCCGCGAGGACATCGAGCGCGACAAGATCCTCGACGCCGAGCAGGCCATCGCCTACGGGCTGGCCGACCGGATGACCGAGAGCCGCAAGGGCACGCGCACCGCGCACTACGGGAGGTGAGCGACCGTGCTGCCGCCAGAACTGCCGCCGCTGCCCGCGCTCACGCGCGCGGAGTCGGAGGTGATCGACCGCTATCTGGACGCCGTCGACCAGTTGGGCAGGATCAACCCGGCGCGCGGCACGGACACGTATACCGGCCTGCGCGCCGCTCAGGCGCTGGTGAGCACCGCGGTCGGGCTGCGGGACGCGCTGGCGCTCATGCACGAGCGGCGCGAGACGCAGATCCACGCGGCGACCATGGCGCGTGCGCTGCGGGTGCTCGACGGGGAGCGGCGCACCCGGCTGGTGGCGGTGCCGCCCGGGCCGCAGGGGCCCGGCGGGGCGCCGTGACGGGCGGGCGGGGCGGGCGGCGTACGGCCGGATAGGTTGACCGCGTTCCGCCCGCAGCCCATCGAGAGCGAGCCGCCATGCCTCCACAGCCCGTCGAACCCGCACCGCTGACGACGCCCGGGTACGGAACCGGCGGCCCCGACGGCGGCCGGCTCGCCGCGCTGCTGGCCGCGGCCGCCCGCGGCGACTTCCCGCCGCCGGACGGCGCGGTCACCGTCCTCCCGCAGCCGTCGCCGCGGGACGCGGGCGTCCTCGCCCTCACCGGCAGCCACGTCGTCTTCGCCGACGCCGACCCGGCGTGGATACGCGGCCTGCTGCCCGCGGACGACCTGTCCGCGCCGCTCAACCCGCCGTTCCTCGGCGCTCTCGGCGCCCGCCTGGGCCGCACCGTGAACAACATCGACGCCCTGCTGGTCGCCGACCCCCTGCCGGGCCCGCCGCCGCTGCCCCTCGCGCCCGACGCCGACGGCACCCACCCCCGGCTGCGCCGCGCCCTGCGTCACCGCGACGGCGTACGCGCCTGGACCGTCCCCGGCGCCACCGTGCTGCTGGGCCGCGGCGTCGCCGGGCGCTGGGAGGCCGCCGTGGAGGTCGAGCCGGAGGCGCAGGGGCGCGGGCTGGGGCGGCGGCTGGCGACGGCGGCCCGGCACCTGGTCCCGCCGGGCGAGCCGCTGTGGGCGCAGGTGGCCCCGGGCAACGCGGCGAGCGTACGGGCGTTCCTGGCCGCCGGGTTCCGGCCGGCGGGCGCGGAGGCGCTGCTGGTGGTAGACGAGGAGTAGAACGGGCGGAGCGGGCAACCGGGAAGGGCATGGACCGAGACCGGAACGACGACGGGCACGGCACGGCGGCACCTGCCGCGCGGGCGCCGGATACGGCTGCGGATACGACGTACGCGCGCCATGAGACCGCGCTGGAGCGGGACGACCGCAACTTCGTGGAGTTGCTCCAGGAGCTGCGGGTGACGCAGACGGGCGTACAGATCCTCTTCGCTTTCCTGCTGACCCTCGCCTTCACCCAGCGCTTCACCGAGCTGGACTCGCTGCAGCGCGGCACGTACGTGACGACCCTGCTGCTCTCCGTCGCCGCGGCGGTGCTGCTCACCGCGCCCGCGGCCGTGCACCGGGGGCTGTTCCGGCGGAACGTGAAGCGCCGCATCGTCGACGTCTCCTCGCGGCTGGCGGCCGCGGGTCTCGGGGTGCTGGCGTTCGCGCTGTCCGGGGCCGTCCTGCTCGTGGTGGACGTCGTCCTGGGGCGCCCGGCCGGGGTCGCGGCGGGCGCGTCGGTGCTGGTGTTCATCGCGGGCCTGTGGGCGGCGCTGCCGTGGGGTCTGAGCAGGAGCATCGCCGCGCGTGCGGCGAGGCAGGACGGCAAGGGGCGCTGAGCGTCAGAGCGTGCCGGGGTCGGTGTTGGCGCCGCAGAGCACGACGGCCACCCGCTCGCCCGCCCGCGGCTTGTACGCGCCCGTGGTCAGCGCCGCGAGCGCCGTACCCGCGGCGTGCTCGACGACGAGCCGGTGCTCGTCCCACAGCCGCCGCCGGGCCGCCGCGATGTCGGCGTCCGCGACGAGCACCGAGGTGCTGCCGGGACGCCGCGCCCAGGCCAGCGCGTCGCCCGACACGCGGGAGGCGCCCAGGGAGTCCGCGGCGATCGAGTCGACCGGGACGTCCACCACCTCCCCGGCCGCGAGCGCCGCGCTGAGCGCGCGGCAGTTCTCCGGCTCGACGGCGACGACGCCGATCCCCTGCCGCGCGGCGGCCGCCGCCACGCCCGCGTACAGCCCGCCGCCCCCGACCGCGACGACGACGGTGTCGACCCCGCCGGGCACCGCCGCGGCGATCTCCGGCAGCAGCGTCCCGGCTCCCGCGGAGATCAGCGGGTGGTCGTAGGCGTGCGAGACGAGCGCGCCGGTCTCGGCGGCCATCGCGCGCGACGCGGCCAGCGCCTCGCCGTACGTACGGCCGGTCAGCCGTACGTCGGCGCCGAGGCCGCGCAACCGCTCGACCTTGAACTCCGGTGCGGTGGCGGGCAGGAAGACGTGTGCGGGGACGCCGTGCCGGGCGGCGGCCCAGGCGCAGGCCAGGCCGGCGTTGCCACCGGAGGCGATGAGCACGCCGGCGTCCGGCATGGTGCCGGCGGCGGCATGGGCGGCGGTGAAGTTCAGCGCGCCGCGCGCCTTGAAGGAGCCGGTGTGCTGGAGGAACTCGAGGGCGAACCACACCTCGGCGTCCGGTGCCACCCCGGCGCCCGCGGGCGCGACGGCGACCGGGCGGACCCCTCCCGCGATGCGCTGGGCGGCGGCGTGGACGTCTTCGTGGCTGACGGGCTGGTCGGTCATGCCTCCAGGGTGGACCAGCGGCGTGCGCGACGGCGGCCCTGGGCCGTGTGCGTCAGGCCACAGAGGCTGGCCGCCAGGGCAGGGCGATCCACACCGTCTTGCCGCCGTCGTCCGTCGGCGTCACGGACAGCCGGCCGCCGGACTCGGCGACGAGGCAGCGGACGATGACCATGCCGCGCCCGTTGTCCTGCTGGACGGCGGCCGGCAGCCGGCGCGGCCGGCGGGGGTGGCTGTCGCTGACGCCGACGCGCAACTGCTGGCGCACGAGCACCATCCGCACGGTGAAGGTCGGCGACTGCCCGCGGGTGTGCTGGACGGCGTTGGTGGCCAGTTCGGAGACGACGAGCCGGACGGTGTCGGTCGCATCCGTGCCTTCCGGGAGGCCCCATTTCCCGAGAATGTCAGTGACATATTTACGCGCCTGCGTGACAGAAGCAGCCTCACTCGGCAGCGTGACGGATGCTTCCTGCTGGTCTGCCATTGCGACGCCGTCCCTTTCGCACGCGTGTGCCGGACTCCGACGCGTGCCCGGTGAAGTCGAGGACCGCTTCAGGTTGTTGTTCGCGCCACGGTGCCATCGATCGTGCCCGGAGCGCGAGCCCGCCACCAAGTTATGCATATATCTGTCGCTCGAAGCGGTGAACTCTGCCGCAAGAGACAGTATTTGGGCGGCAGACTGGCCAGTTGTCACGCGTTCGGCCGAGCGGCCGGGAGGGGCGTCATGCGCAATGAGCCGGCGGTACGCCGGGCCAAGCTGGGCGCGGAGCTGCGCAGGCTGCGCGGCAGTGCGGGACTGACCAGCGGGAAGGCGGCGGAGCTGGTCGGCTGGCACCAGTCGAAGATCAGCCGGATTGAGACGGGCAGGTCGGCGGCCAAGGCCGCGGACGTCGCCCGGCTGCTCGACGCCTACGGCGTCACCGAGCCCGAGCTGCGCACGCTGCTGGAGACCCTGGCCACGGCGCCGCACGCGGGCCGGGAGGACCGCTGGTGGAGCGAGTACCGCGAGCTGCTGCCGGCCGCGTACCGGGACTTCATCAGCCTGGAGGCGGAGGCGACCACGGTGCGCACCCTGGAGACGTCGGTGGTCCCGGGGCTGCTCCAGACGCGGCGGTACGCGCTGGCGGTGACCCGGGCGGCCGTCGCGGGCGCGGCGCCGCGGGAGGTCGAATCGCTGGTGGAGGTGCGGATAGCCCGGCAGGCGGTGCTGCGCGAGACGCGCCCGCCGCATCTGCACGCGGTGCTCGACGAGGCGGTGCTGCGGCGGCACGTGGGCGGTCCCGGGGTGATGGCGGAGCAGTTGCACCACTTGGTGCGGATGGGGGCGCTTCCGCACGTACGCGTCCAGATCCTGCCCTTTTCCGCCGGCGAGCACGTGGGCCTCACCGGACCTTTCGTTATCTTCTCTTATTCGCGCAGTTCTGATCTCGACGTGGTCGTTGTCGACCATTTGATGAGTAGCCTTCACCTCGAAAGGAAAGAAGACTTACGGGCGTATGAGACGGCCTTTGCTTCGCTGCAGGCAAGCGCCCTTTCGCACGAGGAGTCCCTGTCGTTCATAGCCGCGCTCGGCGCGGGCGCAAAGGAGGCACCATGACCTCAATGCCTCGGTACGTCTCCTGCAGTACGGCACTCGACGGCCTCCGCTGGCGGCGCAGTTCGCACAGTACGGGGGCGAACAACTGCGTCGAGGCCGCCTATCCCGTGGGGCCGGAATCCGCCGGGCTGCTCGCCGTGCGGGACTCCACCCATGTGGAGGGCCCTGCGCTGCTGTTCCGGGCCGAGGCGTGGCAGGCGTTCGTCGCGGCGGTCAAGGACGGCGAGTTCACCGGGGGCGCGCGGGCCGCGCACGCCTAGGGCGCGGGCGCGGTGCGTACGACCGTCCCGATCGCGGTGTCCACCTGCTCCTCCGTGAGGTCCGCGCGGGCGGTCAGGCGCAGCCGCGAGATGCCGTCGGGGACCGACGGGGGGCGGAAGCAGCCGACCGCCACCCCCGCCTCGCGGCACGCCGCCGCCCATGCCACGGCCGCCTCCGGCGCCGGGGCCCGTGCCGACACCACCGCCGCGTCCGGGCGTACGGCCGTCAGCCCGGCGGCCGTCAGCCCGCCGTGGAGCGCCGCCGCCACCCGCCGGGCCGCCTCGGCCCGCTCCGGCTCGCGGCGGAGCAGGCGCAGCGCTGCTTGGGCGGCGCCCGCGGCGGCGGGGGCGAGGCCGGTGTCGAAGATGAACGTGCGGGCGGTGTTGACCAGATGCTCGATCACCCGCGCGGGACCCAGCACCGCGCCGCCCTGGCTGCCCAGCGCCTTGGAGAGCGTGACGGTGGCGACGACGTCGGCCGCGCCCGCCAGCCCCGCCGCGTGCAGCGAGCCGCGGCCGCCGGGCCCGAGGACGCCGAACCCGTGGGCGTCGTCCACCAGCAGCCCCGCCCCGTACGCGCGGCAGGTCGCCGCGAGCGCGGCCAGGTCCGCGGCGTCGCCGTCGACGGAGAAGACCCCGTCGGAGACCGCCAGTGCGCGCCCGTCGAAGCCGTCGAGCGCCTTGGCCACCGCTTCGGCGTCGGCGTGCGGGACGACGGCGACGTCGGCCCGGGAGAGCCGGCAGCCGTCGATCAGAGAGGCGTGGTTGCCCGCGTCCGAGACCACCAGGGTGCCGCGGTCACTCAAAGCGGTGACGGCCGCAAGGTTTGCCCCGTACCCGGAGGAGAAGACGAGCGCGGCCTCGAAGCCGCAGAAGTCGGCGAGTTCGGCCTCCAGCTCGGCGTGCAGCGCGGTGCTGCCGCTGACGAGCCGGGAGCCGGTGGAGCCCGCGCCCCAGCGGCGCGCCGAGGCTGCCGCGGCGGCGGTGACCTCGGGGTGGCGGGCGAGGCCGAGGTAGTCGTTGCCGCACAGGTCGAGCAGCGGGGCGTCGTGCGCGCGGGGGCGCAGGGTGCGTACGAGACCGGCGCGCCGCCGCTCCTCGGCCTGCGCGTCGATCCAGTCGAAGGCGTGACGGGGCATGCGGTTCCTCGGCTCGGCGGGCTGTTTGTGCACCGTAGTGCGCGCGGGGGCGCGTGGCGGTGTGGCGATGAGCACAGAAGACCAGAGTGGCTGTTGTGCGGTGCCCCATTGGCCCGGGCCGGTGCGGTGGGCGAGGATCGGCGCCATGGACCTGCTTTCGACGCTGGTGGACAAGGGGCTGCGGCGCGAGGCGCCCACCCGTGACGAGGCCCTGGCCGTGCTGCGCACCCCGGACGAGGACGTGCTCGACGTCGTCGCGGCGGCCGGGAAGGTGCGCCGGGCGTTCTTCGGCCGCCGGGTGAAGCTCAACTACCTGGTCAACCTCAAGTCGGGGCTGTGCCCCGAGGACTGCTCGTACTGCTCGCAGCGGCTGGGTTCCGAGGCGGGGATCCTCAAGTACACGTGGCTGAAGGCCGGCCAGGCGGCCGAGGCCGCTGCCGCGGGGGTGGCGGGCGGGGCCAAGCGGGTCTGCCTCGTCGCCAGCGGGCGCGGGCCCACGGACCGGGACGTCGACCGGGTCTCGGAGACCATCGCCGCCATCAAGGAGCAGAACGGGGACGTGGAGGTCTGCGCCTGCCTCGGGCTGCTCTCCGACGGCCAGGCGGAGCGGCTGAAGGCGGCGGGGGCGGACGCGTACAACCACAACCTCAACACCTCGGAGGCGACGTACGCGGACATCTGCACCACGCACGGCTACGAGGACCGGGTGCGGACCGTGCAGCAGGCGCAGGCGGCCGGCATGTCTGCCTGCTCGGGGCTGATCGCGGGGATGGGCGAGAGCGACGAGGACCTGGTGGACGTGGTCTTCGCGCTGCGCGCGCTGGACCCGGACTCGGTGCCGGTGAACTTCCTGATCCCGTTCGAGGGCACGCCGCTGGCCGGGGAGTGGGATCTCACCCCGCAGCGCTGTCTGAAGATCCTCGCCATGGTGCGGTTCGTCTGCCCGGACGTGGAGGTGCGGCTGGCGGGCGGCCGGGAGATCCACCTGCGGACGCTCCAGCCGCTGGCGCTGCACCTGGCCAACTCGGTGTTCCTGGGCGACTACCTGACCAGCGAGGGGCAGGCGGGCAAGGCCGACCTGGAGATGATCGCGGACGCCGGGTTCGAGGTGGAGGACGCGGGAACCACCACGCTGCCGCCGCACCGGGCGGCGGACGGACCGGCTCCGGAGGCCGGGCCCGCCGGCGGCCCCGCGGCCGCGGACGAGCCGCCGCGGGAGGCGCGTACGGACCTCGTGGCCGTACGCCGCCGCGGGGCCGGCACGGAACTGCCGCCCAATGCCTGAGCCGTTGCCGCCGCGGCGGCTGCTCGACCTCGACCGCGAGCACGTCTGGCACCCCTACGGGCCCATGCCGGGGCGGCAGGAGCCGCTGGTCGTCGACTCCGCCGAGGGCGTACGCCTGCGGCTGGCACAGCCCGCCTGGGGCGTGGAGGAGCTGGTCGACGGGATGTCGTCGTGGTGGTCCGCCATCCACGGCTACCGCCACCCGGCGCTCGACGCCGCCGCCCGCGGGCAGTTGGAGCGGATGAGCCACGTGATGTTCGGCGGGCTCACCCACGAGCCTGCGGTGCGGCTCGCGGCGCGGCTGGTGGAGGTGACGCCGGAGCCGCTGGAGCACGTGTTCCTCAGCGACTCGGGCTCCGTGTCGGTCGAGGTCGCGGTGAAGATGTGCCTGCAGTACTGGCGTTCGCGCGGGCTGCCGGGCAAGCGCAGGCTGATGACCTGGCGCGGCGGCTACCACGGTGACACCTGGCAGCCGATGTCAGTCTGCGACCCGGACGGCGGCATGCACGAGTTGTGGTCCGGCGTGCTGCCGCGGCAGTTGTTCGCCGGAGTGCCGCCCGCGGGCTTCGACGCTCCGGTGGACGGTGCGTACGAGCGCGAGCTGCGGGACCTCGTCGCGCGGCACGCCGACGAGCTGGCCGCGGTGATCGTGGAGCCGGTCGTGCAGGGCGCGGGCGGGATGCGCTTCACCGCGCCCGGCTATCTGCGGGTGCTGCGCGAGGCGTGCGACGAACACGGCGTGCTGCTGGTGTTCGACGAGATCGCCACCGGCTTCGGCCGCACCGGCGCGTTCTTCGCCGCCGACCACGCGGGCGTCACCCCGGACGTGATGTGCGTCGGCAAGGCGCTGACCGGCGGCTATCTGTCGATGGCCGCCACGCTGTGCACCCCCGCGATCGCCGAGGGCATCTCGCGGGGCGAGGTTCCGGTGCTCGCCCACGGGCCGACGTTCATGGGCAACCCGCTGGCCTCCGCCGTCGCCCTGGCCTCGCTCGGCCTGCTCGCCGACGGCGGCTGGCGGCAGGACGTCAAGCGCATCGAGAGCGGGCTGCGGGAGGGCCTGGCAGAGGCGGCGGAGCTGCCGGGGGTCCGGGACGTACGGGTGCTGGGCGCCATCGGCGTCGTCCAACTGGACCACGACGTGGACATGGCCGCCGCCACCCGGGCCGCGGTCGGGGCGGGGGTGTGGCTGCGCCCGTTCCGGGATCTGATCTACACCATGCCGCCGTACGTGACAGGGGACGCCGACCTCGCCCGGATCTGCGCCGCCGTGCGCGCCGCGGCGGCGGCCGGCTGACGGGCGGGGGCGACGCGATGGGCAGCGTGCTCGTGGTCACCGGCACCTCGACCGGCGTGGGCAAGACGATCGTCACCGCCGCCGTGGCCGCCGCGGCGCTGGCACGGGGCCGCTCGGTGGCCGTGCTCAAGCCGGCCCAGACCGGCGTGGCGGAAGGCGAGCCCGGGGACGCCGACGAGGCGGCGCGTCTCGTCCCGGGCATACGGGCCGTGGAGCTGGCCCGCTTCCCCGAGCCGCTGGCCCCGGCGACGGCCGCCCGGCGCGCGGGGCTGCCGCCGCTGACGGCGGCGGACGCGGCGGGGATGGTGGAGAAGCTGGGGCACGACCACGACCTGGTGCTCGTGGAGGGCGCGGGCGGGCTGCTGGTGCGGCTGGACGACGCGGGCGGCACGCTGGCGGAGGTGGCACGGCTGGTGGCGGCGCCGGTGCTGGTCGTGGCCGCCGCCGGGCTCGGCACGCTGAACGCCACCGAGCTGACCACGGAGGCGCTGCGCCGCCGCGGTCTCGCGTGCCCGGGCGCGGTGATCGGCAGTTGGCCGGCGGCGCCGGACCTGGCGGCCCGGTGCAACCTGGCGGACCTGCCGGCCACGGCGCGGGTGCCGCTGCTCGGCGCGGTGCCCGAGGGCGCCGGCGCGTACGGCCCGGAGACCTTCCGCGCCGCCGCCCCGGGGTGGCTGGCGCCCGCGCTCGGCGGGCACTGGGACGCGGACGGCTTCCGCGCCCGGCAGGCCCCGGGCGGGTCCGGGAGGGGACAATCGCACTGACCCCCACGTCAGGAGGCCTGCATGCCCTCACCGACGCGCGCGGCGCAGGACGCCGTGCACCACCCGTACTTCGCGCGCTTCTACGCCCGCCTCAGCGTCGCCGCCGAGCAGCACGGCGGGGTCGCCGAGCTGCGCAGGGAAGTGCTGACCGGCCTCTCCGGCCGGGTCGTCGAGATCGGCGCGGGCAACGGGCTGAACTTCGCGCACTACCCGCCCGCCGTCTCCGAGGTGGTCGCGATCGAGCCGGAGCGGCACCTGCGCCGGCTCGCCGCCGAGGCGGCGCTGCGCGCGGACGTACGGGTGGACGTGCTGCCGGGGACGGCGGAGGAGCTGCCGGTCGAGAGCGGGTCGTGCGACGCCGCCGTCGCCTCGCTGGTACTCTGCTCGGTCGCGGACGTGCCGCGGTCGCTCGGCGAACTGCGCCGGGTGCTGCGTCCCGGCGGCGAGCTGCGGTTCTACGAGCACGGACGGGCCGGCGGACGGGTGATGCGGGCGGTGCAGCGGGCGGCGGACCGCACCGTGTGGCCGCTGCTGCTCGGCGGCTGCCACTCCGGCCGCGACGTGCTCGGCGAGCTGACCGCCGCCGGGTTCACGCTGGGCCCGTACCGGCGGGTGCGGATGCCGGAGAAGGGGCCGCCGACCCCGGCCTCGTACCACGTCCTGGGCACTGCGCTCCGCGGCTGACGGCGGCTGCGCCGGACACAGGAGAAGGCGGTCCTCCCGCGGGAGTAGTGGGTTGTCCACAGGTGCCACCCGGGAGGGATGCGCGGGATTCCGCGGCGGCTTAGTCTCGCTGGCAGGCGGCGCGGATCCGATCGATCGCGCAGCCTCGCAGCACGTCCCCGCCGCGCACCCACGGCGTACGGCGGGAAGACAGGAACGCGCACCCGGCGCCCGGCTCACAGCCCGATGGGGGAAGGCATTGTCCACACCGGCGGCACTCGACAGACGCGAAGCGGAACGGCCCGCCGGGGTCGCGGCCCGCGCCGGCGGGCTGACGAAGACGTACGGCAGCGGCGAGACGGCGGTCGTGGCGCTGGACGCGGTGGACGTGGAGATCCACCGTGCCCGCTTCACCGCGGTCATGGGCCCGTCCGGCTCCGGCAAGTCCACGCTGATGCACTGCCTCGCCGGGCTCGACACGGTGACCTCCGGGCGGATCTGGCTGGGCGACGAGGAGATCACGGGCCTGGGCGAGCGGGAGCTGACGCGGCTGCGCCGCGACCGGATCGGCTTCATGTTCCAGTCGTTCAACCTGCTGCCCACGCTGAACGCCCTGGAGAACATCACGCTGCCGATGGACATCGCGGGCCGCAAGCCCGACCCCGGGTGGCTGGACCGGGTGATCGACACGCTCGGCCTGCGCGACCGGCTCGACCACCGGCCCTCGCAGCTCTCCGGCGGCCAGCAGCAGCGGGTGGCGTGCGCGCGGGCGCTGGCCTCCCGGCCCGAGCTGATCTTCGCCGACGAGCCGACCGGCAACCTCGACTCGCGCTCCGGCTTCGAGGTGCTGGGCTTCCTGCGGGAGGCGGTGGACCGGCTCGCGCAGACCGTGGTGATGGTGACCCACGACCCGGGCGCCGCCGCCCACTCCGACCTGGTGCTCTTCCTGGCCGACGGCCGGATCGTGGACGAGATGCCGCAGCCGACGTCCGAGGCGGTACTGGAGCGCATGAAGCGCTTCGACGGCATCAGGAAGAGCTGAGGCGGGCGTGCTCAAGGCGACTCTGCGCAGCTTCTTCGCGCACAAGGGGCGGCTGCTGCTGTCGGCGCTGGCCGTGCTGCTGTCGGTGGCGTTCGTCTCCGGCAGCCTCATCTTCTCCGACACCGTCAGCCGCACGTTCGACCGGCTCTTCGCCTCCACCGCCGCCGACGTCGCGGTCTCGCCGAAGGAGGCGTTCGAGCAGAACCGCGGGTTCGGCTCCGGGCTGGTGCCGACGCTGCCCGCGTCGGTCGCCGACGAGGTGGCGAAGGTGCCGGGGGTGCAGGCCGTCCACCTCGACGTCGAGGTGGAGAACCTCACCGTCACCGACGCGGAGAACGAGCCGATCGGCCGGACCACGGGCCCCCCGACGATCGCCACCAACTGGTACGTGAGCGATCGCAGCCCGGTGGAGCTGTCGGACGGCCGCGAGCCGGCCGGAGCCGGCGAGGCGCTGCTCGACAAGGACACCGCCGACCGCAAGAACATCGGGATCGGCGACACGCTCAACGTGCTCGCGCAGCCCGGCAGGTTCGAGGTCGAGGTCGTCGGCATCGCGAAGTTCACCACCACCAACCCGGGCGCCACGGTGGTCTATCTCGACACGGCGGCCGCCCAGCGCCAGTTGCTCGACAACCCGGAACTGCGGGACGGGGAGGCCGCGGGCCCGGCGCTGGCCACGTCGGTCTCCGTGGACGCGGCGCCGGGGGTGTCGGACGCCGCGCTGAAGAAGCGCGTCAAGGCGGCGCTCGACGGGAACTACGCCGTGCAGACCGCCGACGAGCAGGCGAAGTCGGCGGCGGAGGAACTGGGCACGTTCCTCGACATCATCAAGTACGTGATGCTCGGCTTCGCCGGGATCGCCGTGCTGGTCGGCATCTTCCTGATCGTCAACACGTTCTCGATGCTCATCGCGCAGCGCACCCGGGAGCTCGGGCTCATGCGTGCGCTGGGCGCCGACCGGCGGCAGGTCCGCCGCTCGGTGCTCACCGAGGCGCTGCTGCTCGGTCTTGCGGGCTCCACGCTCGGGCTGCTCAGCGGCATCGGCCTGGCCGTCGGGCTCATCGAGACGATGGGCCTGCTGGGGATGAACCTGGACGCGGCGGAGATGGTCGTGAGCTGGGTCACGCCGGTCTTCGCGTACGCGGTGGGCGTGGGCGTCACGTTCGTCGCAGCGTATCTGCCGGCGCGGCGTGCGGCGCGGGTCTCCCCCATGGCGGCGCTCGCCGACCTGGAGATCGCCGAGGTCGGCCGGCCGATGCGGGTGCGGGCGGCGCTCGGCTCCGTGCTCGGGGCCGCCGGGGCGCTGTCGTTCTACCTCTGCGCCACGGCGGACCGGACCCGGGACTCCGCGGTGTGGCTGGTGGGCGGCGTGGTGCTGACGATGCTCGCCGTGGTCGCGGCCGGGCCGCTGCTGGTGCGGCCGGTGATCCGGGTGGTGGGCGGCTGGTTCCCGCGGATCTTCGGCTCCGTCGGCGCGCTCAGCCAGCGCAACGCGCTGCGCAACCCGCGCCGCACCGGCGCCACGGCCGTGGCGCTGATGGTGGGCCTGGCCCTGGTCGGCGGCATGTCCGTGGCCGCCGCGTCGATGACGAAGTCCTTCGACGAGGAGATCGACCGGACCCTGGGCGCCGACTTCCTCGTGCAGAGCGACAGCTTCGGCCCGTTCCCTCGCGAGGTCACCGAGCGGGTCGAGGAGGCCGACGGCGTGGGCCTCGTCGTGCGCCAGCGGTTCGCGCCGATGCGGGTGACGCTCCCGAACGGCGAGAAGACCAGCACCAGCGCCGGCGCCTTCGACAAGGAGCTGGACCAGGTCAGCCGGCTGGAGTACGCGCAGGGGAGCACCGGTGACGCGCTCGCGCCGGGGCACGTGGGCCTGCAGCGGCAGTTCGCCCGCGACCACGGCATACGCATGGGCAGCACGCTCCGGGTCGAGTTCCCCAACGGCAAGGAGGCGGAGCTGACGGTCGGGGCGCTCACCAAACAGGAGACGAGCGGCGGGTTCGGCGCGGCGGGCGGCTTCTTCCTCGGCATGGAGACGCTGGAGAAGTACCTGCCCGGCGGGCAGGAGGCCGTGGTCTTCGTCAACGCCGCGAGCGGCACCGACGTCGACAAGCTGCGCGCGTCGCTGGAGAGCGGGCTCGAAGCCTTCCCGCAGGTGAAGGTGCGCGACCAGGCGGACTTCAAGGAGCTGATCCGGGAGCAGATCATCGTGCTGCTCTATCTGGTCTTCGCGCTGCTGGGGCTGGCGATCGTCATCGCGGTGCTGGGCGTGGTGAACACGCTGGCGCTGTCGGTGGTGGAGCGGACCCGGGAGATAGGCATGCTGCGGGCCATCGGGCTCTCCAGACGCCAGACGCGCCGGATGATCCGGCTGGAGTCCGTCGTGATCGCCGTGTTCGGCGCGCTGCTCGGCCTGGTGCTGGGGCTGGCGTGGGGCGCCGGGGTGCACGAGGTGCTGGCGCTGGAGGGCATGCGCGCCTTCGCGATCGACTGGACGGTGCAGCTCGCCGTGGTGATCGGCTCGGTGCTGGTCGGCCTGCTGGCCGCGCTGCTGCCGGCGCTGCGCGCCTCCCGGCTCAACGTGCTGGCGGCCATCGCCCACGAGTGACCGCCGTCCGGTCCGGGCGTGCCCGTACGGACCGGGCGGGCCGGGCGGCCGCGCGCCGCCCGGCCGGACGGCCCGTCAGGGACCGGCCCACCGGCGGCCGCGGCCCGGCCGTGTGCCGAATACGGTCGACGCGGGCGGGCACCCGGTGATGGGATGCCGGGCATGGACGATCTCCACATCCGGGCCGCGGAGCCCGCGGACGTGCCGGCGGTGCTCGCGTTCTGGAAGACGGCGGCGGAGGGCACGTCCGTCAGCGACGACGAGGCGGGCGTCGCCGGGCTGCTGGAGCGCGACCCGGGCGCGCTGCTGCTGGCAGAGCGCGGCGGAGAGCTGGCGGGCACCGTCATCGCCGGGTTCGACGGCTGGCGCTGCCATCTGTACCGGCTCGCCGTGCACCCCGGCCACCGGCGCCGCGGCGTCGGCACGGCGCTGCTGGCCGCGGCGGAGCAGCGGTTCGCCGCCTTCGGCGGCCGGCGCGCGGACGCGATGGTGCTGAACCGCAACGAGCGGGCGCACCATGCCTGGCACGCCGGGGGCTACGTCCGCCAGGAGCAGTGGAGCCGCTGGGTGAAGCCGCTGGCCGCCGGCTGACCACGGTCGCCGCGCGCCCCCCGCGACCCTGCGTGATCATGAGACGGAGGTGACCCGATGACCGAGGTGCTGCTGCTGGTCCTGGCCCTGGCGCTCTGCCTGGCCTGCGGCCTGTTCGTGGCCGCCGAGTTCTCGCTGACGACCGTGGAGCGAGCCGAGCTGGAGCGGGCCGTGGACCGCGGCGAGCGCGGCGCGGCCGGTGCGCTCCAGGCCGTACGCGGCCTCACGTTCCAGCTCTCGGGCGCACAGCTCGGCATCACCGTCACCAACCTCGTCGTCGGCATGCTCGCCGAGCCGTCCGTCGCCGCGCTGCTCCACAGCCCGCTGCGCGCGGCGGGCGTACCGGACTCGGCCACCTCCAGCGTCGCGATCGTGCTGGGCACGGCGCTCTCGACCGTCGTGCTGATGGTCGTCGGCGAACTCGTGCCCAAGAACTGGGCCATCTCCCGCCCGCTGGCCATGGCCAAGCGCGTCGCGCCCTTCCAGCGCACGTTCAGCGGCGTCTTCCGCCCCTTCATCCGCCATCTGAACAACACCGCCAACCGGGTGCTGCGGCTGATGGGCCTGGAGCCGGCCGAGGAGCTGGCCTCTGCCCGCAGCCCGCAGGAACTCGCGGCGCTGGCCCGGCACTCGGCGAAGAAGGGCTCGCTGGAGGCCGACACCGCCGAGCTGTTCGTCCGTACGCTGGGGCTCGCGGAACTGACCGCGGAGAACGTGATGACGCCCCGGATGCAGGTCGTCGCGCTGGAGGACGACGCCACCGCCGGGGACGTCGTCGACGCCTCCCGCGCCACCGGTCTGTCCCGCTTCCCCGTCTACCGCGGCAACCTGGACACCGTCCTGGGCTACGTGCACGTCAAGGACGTCCTCGGCGTCCCCGCCGACCGCCGCGCCCAGCACCCGCTGACCCGGCTGCTGCGCGAGCCGGTGCTGGTGCCCGAGACGCTGCCCGTCGACCATCTGATGGACCGGCTGACGGAGAAGCGCACGATGGCGGTGGTGATCGACGAGTACGGCGGCACCGCCGGCGTGGTCACCATGGAGGACGTCGTGGAGGAGGTCATCGGCCAGGTGCGGGACGAGCACGACCCGCTGGAGACGCCCGACCTGCTGCCCAGTGGCGCGGGCCCGGACGGCCGGATGCTCTTCGACGCCGACGGCGGGGTGCGCCCCGACCAGCTCGCGGAGATCGGACTGCGGGTGCCCGAGGGCCCGTACGAGACGCTGGCCGGGCTGGTCGCGACCGAGCTGGGCCGCATCCCCGTCGACGGGGACGCGCTGGAGGTGGGGGGCTGGCGGCTGGACGTCGTGGACGCGGCCGGGCGCCGCGCCGCGCGCGTGCTGCTGCACGCCCCGCCACCGGGCGCCGAGCCGGACGACGACGGAGACGAAGGCACCGGCGCGGGCGGTAGGGGCAGCGGCGGCCGTCCGGCCGCTGGCAGGGGGGAGCCCGGATGACCGTCGTCCAGTTGATCATCGGCCTGCTGACGCTGGTGCTCAACGCCTTCTTCGTCGGCGCGGAGTTCGCGCTCATCTCCGTGCGGCGCAGCCAGATCGAGCCGTACGCCCAGGAGGGCGACCGCCGTGCGCGCCGCGTGATCTGGGGTCTCGAGCACGTCTCCACGCTCATGGCGGCGGCCCAGCTCGGCATCACCCTGTGCACGCTGGTCCTCGGCGTCGTCGCCGAACCGGCCATCGCCCATCTGCTGGAGCCGGTCTTCAACGCGGTGGGGGTGCCGCACGGGCTGGTGCACCCGATCTCCTTCGCGATCGCGCTGGCCGTGGCGACGTACCTGCACATGCTGCTCGGCGAGATGGTGCCGAAGAACGTGGCGCTGGCCGACCCGGTGCGCTCCGCGCTGC
This sequence comes from Streptomyces sp. WAC 06738, assembly GCF_003945505.1. Classification (NCBI taxonomy): domain Bacteria; kingdom Bacillati; phylum Actinomycetota; class Actinomycetes; order Kitasatosporales; family Streptomycetaceae; genus Streptomyces; species Streptomyces sp. WAC 06738. The sequence continues at coordinate 253,531 of NZ_CP029618.1, forward strand.
TGCTCGGCCCGCCGCTGGTCGCCCTCACCCGCGCGCTGCGCCCCGTCGTCTTCACCGTCAACGCCTTCGCCAACGCGCTGCTCCGGCTGCTGCGCGTGCAGACCCGCGACGAGGTCGCCGCGTCGTTCTCCGACGCCGACCTGGCCCGCATGGTGGCGGACTCCGCGGAGGCCGCGCTGCTCGACGACCGCTCCGCCGAGCGGCTGCGCGACACCCTGGAGCTGGGCCGCCGCCCCGTGGGCGACGTGGTGGTGCCCACCGGGCACGTGGTCACCGCGCCCGTCGGCGTCACCCCGGAGGCGCTGGAGGCGCTCTCCGTCGCCTCCGGCTTCTCCCGCTTCCCGGTGGTCGACGACAGCGGCCGGATCCTCGGCTACCTCCACGTCAAGGACGCCCTCGGCACCGCCGACCGCGAGGCGCCGTTCCCGCGTACGGCGATGCGCCGCATCGCCCGGGTGCGGGCGAGCGCGCCGCTGGACGACGTGCTGACCGCCATGCGCCGCAGCCGCACCCACCTGGCCGCGGTGACCGGGGAGGAAGGCCGGGTGACGGGGCTGGTGACCATGGAGGACGTGCTCCGCGAGCTGGTCGGCCGGGAGTCGTGACCCGCGGTACGGGCACCGGCGGCGACGCCCGCGGCGGCGAGTAGGATCGGCGGACGTGAACGCGCGCTACACCAGTTTCGTCGCGGTCGGCGACTCCTTCACCGAGGGCATGTCCGACCTGCGGCCCGACGGCTCCTACCGCGGCTGGGCGGACCTCCTCGCGGCCCGCTTCGTGGCGGCGCAGCCCGGCTTCCGGTACGCGAACCTGGCCGTCCGCGGCAAGCTCATCCGGCAGATCCTCGACGAGCAGGTCGACCGGGCCGCCGCCATGGAGGCCGACGTCATCACCCTCGTCGGCGGCCTCAACGACGCCATCAGGCCGCGCTGCGACATGGACCGGGTGTGCGGCGTGCTGGAAGAGGCGGTGGCGAAGCTGGCGCCGAGCTGCAAGCAGCTCGTGCTCATGCGTAGCCCGGGGCGCGACGGCCGGGTGCTGGAGCGGGTCAGGCCGCGGATGGAGCAGCTTTTCGCGCACGTCGACGACCTCGCCGCACGGCACGGCGCGCTGGTCGTCGACCTGTACGGCGCCCACGTGCTGCGCGACGTACGGCTGTGGGACGAGGACCGGCTGCACCTGACGCCCGAGGGCCACCGCCGGGTCGGCGAGGCCGTCTGGCAGACGCTCGGCGGCACCCCCGCGTACGACTGGACGGGCCCGCTGCCGCCCCCTGCGCCGCGGCCGCCGTGGTTCACCCGCCGCACCGCGGACGCCCGCTTCGCCCGTACGCACCTGCTGCCGTGGGTGCACCGCCGGCTCACCGGCCGCTCCTCCGGCGACGGCCGCGCGCCGAAGCGCCCGGAGCTGCTGCCGTACGACGCCTGACACCGGCACCGGCACCGGCCGCCGTCCGCACCCCGCCCGGCAGGCCCGTAGAATCTCCCCACGTGAACAAGCCGCGCATCCCCAACGTCCTGGCCGCCCGCTACGCCTCCGCGGAGCTGGCCGCCCTCTGGTCCCCCGAGCACAAGGTCGTCCTGGAGCGGCAGCTCTGGCTCGCCGTGCTGCGCGCCCAGCGGGAGCTGGGGATCGAGGTGCCGGAGGGCGCGGTCGCCGACTACGAGCGGGTGCTGGAGGACGTCGACCTCGCCTCGATCGCCGAGCGCGAGAAGGTCACGCGGCACGATGTGAAGGCCCGTATCGAGGAGTTCAACGCCCTCGCCGGGCACGAGCAGATCCACAAGGGCATGACCTCCCGCGACCTCACGGAGAACGTGGAGCAGCTCCAGGTGCGGCAGTCCCTGGAGCTGGTACGCGACCGCGCGGTCGCCGTGCTGGCGCGGCTGGGCAGGCTGGCCGGCGAGCACGCCGGGCTGGTCATGGCCGGCCGCTCGCACAACGTCGCCGCGCAGGCCACCACGCTGGGCAAGCGGTTCGCCACCGCCGCCGACGAACTGCTGACCGCGTACGGCCGGGTGGAGGACCTGCTCGCGCGCTATCCGCTGCGCGGCATCAAGGGCCCCGTCGGCACCGCGCAGGACATGCTCGACCTCCTCGGCGGCGGCACCGAGGGCGCCGCGAAGCTGGCGGAGCTGGAGCGCCGGGTTGCCGGCCACCTGGGCTTCGCCCGCGCCTTCACCTCCGTCGGCCAGGTCTACCCGCGCTCGCTGGACTACGACGTGGTCGCGGCGCTGGTGCAGGTCGCCGCCGCGCCGTCGTCGCTGGCGAAGACGATCCGGCTGATGGCCGGGCACGAGCTGGTCACCGAGGGCTTCAAGCCGGGCCAGGTCGGCTCGTCCGCGATGCCGCACAAGATGAACACCCGCTCCTGCGAGCGCGTGAACGGCCTCATGGTCATCCTGCGCGGGTACGCCTCGATGACCGCGGAGCTGGCCGGCGACACCTGGAACGAGGGCGACGTGTCCTGCTCGGTGGTGCGCCGCGTGGCGCTGCCGGACGCGTTCTTCGCGCTCGACGGGCTGCTGGAGACGTTCCTGACGGTGCTGGACGAGTTCGGCGCCTTCCCCGCGGTGATCGCCCGCGAGCTGGACCGCTATCTGCCGTTTCTGGCCACCACCAAGGTGCTGATGGCGGCGGTACGGGCCGGGGTCGGCCGGGAGGAGGCGCACGAGGTCGTCAAGGAGCACGCGGTCGCCGCGGCCCTGGCGATGCGCGAGCGCGGCGCCGAGCGCAACGAACTCCTCGACCGGCTCGCCGCCGACGCCCGCATCCCGCTGGACCGGGACCGGCTGGAGGCGCTGATGGCCGACCGGCTGTCGTTCACGGGCGCGGCCGAGGAGCAGGTGGCGGCGGTGGCGGCGCGGGTCGAGGAGGTCGTCAAGCGGCATCCGGAGGCGGCGGGGTACGCGCCCGGGGGGATCCTGTGACGCCGCCCGCCCCGGCCCCGTAGCCGACCGCGGCGCTACGCGTCCCGCCGCCGCAGCGTCCACCAGCCGGCCAGCACCGCCGCCCCCGCCCAGAGCGCCGTGACGGCCAGCCCGGCGAGCGGCTGGAGGCCGCCCGGCGGGTCGGCGAAGAGCACCTGCTGCCCGGCCCGGTCCGGCAGGTAGTCCGCGACTCCCGCCGACGAACCGACGCCGAGCACCATCGACACCACCAGCACGAACGGGATCAGGATGCCCAGCACCGCGATGCCGCTCCGGAGCACGGCGGCGAGCCCCGCGGCGAGCAGCGCCATGAGCGTGAGGTAGACGGCGCCGCCCACGACGCCGAGCAGCGCGCCGTCGTCGCCGGGGCCCAGGGCCCGGTCGCCGAGCGCGGCGCCGCCGATGAAGAACGACAGCAGCGTCGTGGGCAGCGCGACGGCGAACGTGAGCCCCCCGACGTGCGCGAGCTTGGCCGCGTAGAGCAGCCCGCGCCGCGGCACGGCGGCCAGCGTGGCGCGGATCAGCCCGCTCTGGTACTCGGACGACACGGCGAGCGTGCCGAAGGCGATCGCGGCGATCTGCCCCGGGCCCACCCCGGTGAGGACGGAGAACAGCGGGTCGAAGTCGCCGTCGACGGTCTCCGCGCCGCCGAGGGCGGCGCTGGCGAGGATGCCGAAGCCGGCGGTGACGAGTAGCACGCACGCCAGCGACCACACGGTGCCGCGCAGCGTCGTGATCTTGATCCACTCGGCGCGGAGCACGGCGGTGGCAGTCATCGTTCAGACCTCCCGGGTCTCGCTGGTGAACTCCGCCGCGCCGGCGGTGAGCCGGAGGTACGCCTCCTCCAGGCCGCCGGAGCTGCCCTCGACGAACTCCGCGAGCGGCGCGTCGGCGAGGAGCCGGCCGCGGCCGAGCACCACGAGGTGGTCGGCGAACGCGGCGGTCTCCCCCATCAGATGGCTGGAGACGAGCACGGTGCGGCCCTCGTCGGCGAGCCTGCGCAGCAGCCGCCGGATCCACACGATGCCCTCGGGATCGAGCCCGTTCGACGGCTCGTCCAGCAGCAGCACGGGCGGGTCGCCGAGGAGCGCGCCGGCGATGCCGAGCCGCTGGCGCATGCCGAGCGAGTACGTCCGTACCCGGCGGCCCGCGGCCGACTCGATCCCGGTCAGCCGCAGCACCTCGTCGACGCGGGCGTCCGGCAGGCCGTTGCTCGCGGCCAGCGCGCGCAGGTGGGCGCGGCCGGTGCGGGAGCCGTGGGCTGCCTGCGCGTCGAGCAGGGCGCCGACGTGCCGGAGCGGTTCGGCCAGCTCCGGGTACGGCCGGCCGCCGACGGTGGCGGTGCCGGAGGTGGCCCGGTCCAGGCCGAGGACGAGACGCATGGCGGTGGACTTGCCGGCGCCGTTGGGGCCGAGGAAGCCGGTGACCCGGCCGGGCCGGACGGTGAAGGTCACGGCGTCGAGCGCGCGGACGTCCCCGTAGTCCTTGGTCAGTTCGCGGACCTCGATGGCTGTTGCTGCTGTCATACGGGCCACGCTGCCGGTCGGGACGGCGCCGGGGCCTCCCCCGCGCGCGGGTCGCCCCTCCCCCGCGCGGGGGAGCCGCGGGGCGGAGGCCGCTGGCACGATGGTCGGCGTGCCACCTTCTCCCCGACACCTCCTGCGCCCGCTGCGGCCGGTGCTGCGGGCGGTGACGTACACGCGCTGGCTGCACCTGTTCATCGCCGCGACGCTGGCGCTGCTGGGCGCCTTCGTGTGGGGCGTGGAGGACGTGCCGACGGTGGTCAGCTACGCCGTCCTCGCCCTCGGCCCGGTGCCGCTGCTCGCCGTCGCGGCGACCATCCCCGCCACCCGGCTCCTGGAGACGATGCAGGCCCGGCTCCTGCTGTACCCGGGTCCGCACGGCACGGAGGCGCAGCCGGACCCGGGGCTCGCACGCACGCCGGCCGTCTCGTGGGCCGACCGGGGCCGGGTGTTCGTCTGGCTGGTGCTGCGGATGTGGGTGGGGCTGCTGGCCGCCGTGGTGGGCGTCCAGGGCATCTTCCTGACCGTCGCACTGACCTCCGCGCACCACTGGTCCTCGTTCGACGAGGAGGTCCTGCCGCTGCCGGGCGAGTGGCACGGGTCGTACCCGCTGCTCATCGCGGTCGTGGTGCCGGCCCTGCTGGCGGCCGGCTGGGGGTTCGGCGTGCTGATCGCGGCGCTGGCGCCCCGGCTGCTCGGGCCCTCGGCCGCCGAGCGGCTGGCCGCGCTGGAGGAGCGCACCGAACGGCTGCTGGAGCACAACCGGCTCGCCCGCGAACTGCACGACACCATCGGGCACGCGCTGACCGTCGCCGTGGTGCAGGCCGGGGCCGCGCGGGAGGCGGGGTCGCCGGAGTTCACGGAGCGGGCGCTGGGCGCGATCGAGGACACCGGCCGGGAGGCGCTGGAGGACCTGGAGCGGGTGCTGCGGCTGCTGCGGCAGGAGGGTGCGCCGCCGTCCCGGCGGCCCGGGCTGGCCGAGGCGGAGCGGCTGGTGGCCTCCGCGCGCGGCGCGGGGGCGGAGATCAGCGCGGAGATCGAGGGGCCGCTGGAGTCGGTGCCGGGGCCGGTGTCGCGGGAGGGCTACCGCATCGTGCAGGAGTGCCTGACGAACGTGCTGCGGCACGCGGGCCCGGTGCCGGTCAGGGTCCGTATCGCGGCCTCGGCGGGCGGTCTCGAACTGCACGTACGCAACCGGCTGTCCGCCGCGGCGGCGCCTCCCGGGCCGGGCGGCAGCGGTCTGCGCGGGATCCGCGAACGGGCCGCGCTGCTCGGCGGCGAGGCGGTCGCGGGCCCGTCCGACGGCGAGTGGCGGGTGCGGGTCACCCTGCCGATACGCTGACGCCGTGCCCGTCTCCGTCCTCCTCGTCGACGACGACGCCCTGGTCCGCGCCGGGCTGCGGGCGATCCTCGAAGCGCAGCCGGACATCGAGGTGGCCGGCGAGGCCGCCGACGGCGCGGCCGTGATCCCCCTCGTACGGCGACTGGCGCCGGACGTGATCGCGATGGACGTACGGATGCCGCTCATGGACGGCATCGAGGCCACCCGCGCCGTGCTCCGCGCCTTCCCCGAGCCGCCGAAGATCCTGGTCGTGACCACCTTCGAGGAGGACCGGTACGTGTACGGGGCGCTGCGCGCCGGCGCCGACGGGTTCCTGCTCAAGCGGGCCCGGCCGGCGGAGATCGTGCACGCGGTGCGGCTGGTCGCCGAGGGCGAGTCGCTGCTCTTCCCGGCCGCGCTGCGGTCGCTGGCCGCCGGGCACGGCAACGAGGAGGCGCGCGCGGCGCTGGCGGCGGCCCGGCTGACCGAACGGGAGGGCGAGGTGCTGCGGCTGATCGCCCGCGGGCTGACGAACGCCGAGATCGCCGCGGAGCTGGTGCTGGGCACCGAGACGGTCAAATCGCACGTCAGTGCGCTCCTGGCGAAGCTGGGAGCCCGGGACCGGACGCAGGCGGTGATCACGGCGTACGAGTCGGGGTTCGTCGCTCCCGGCGCGGCCGGATAGCGGATACGATCCGCTATCCGGAAGCACGCTCAGGGAGGCTGACGTTGGCGCAGCTCACCGGCGGGGATCCGTCCCTGCTGCGGCGGATCAACTCCGCCGTCGTCCTGCGCGCGCTGCGCGACGCGGGCTCGGCGACGCTGACCGAACTGGTGCGGACCACCGGGCTCTCGCGGCCCACCCTGGACGGCGTGCTGGAGGGCCTGGCCGCCAGCGGCCTGGTGGTGGAGGCCCCGGCCGAGGAGGGCACGACCCGGCGCCAGGGCCGGCCCGCCCGCAAGTTCCGCTTCCACGCCGAGTCCGGCCATCTGCTGGGCATCGAGATCGGCCCGCACCGGGTCTCCGTCCTCCTCTCCGACCTCGACGGCCGGCTGCGCGGCTCGGCGCTGCGCACCGTGGACGAGGCCGCGGAGGCCGACGACCGGCTGGCGAACGTACGGACCGTGGTGCAGGAGGTCCTGCGCAGGAACGGCGTGGCGCGCAGCACGCTGCGCGCGGTGGGCGTCGGCAGCCCCGGCATCGTGGAGGCGGACGGCACGGTGCGGCTGAGCACGGCGCTGCCCGGCTGGACGGGCCTCAACCTCGCCGAGCGGCTGGGGCGTTCGTTCCGCTGCCCGGTGCTGGTGGAGAACGACGCGAACACCGCCGCGGTCGCCGAGCACTGGAAGGGCGCCGCGCGGCACTCGGCGGACGTGGTCTTCGTCCGCGCCGGACTGAGCCCCGGCGCCGGGTCGCTGATCGGCGGGCGGCTGCACCGCGGCTTCGGCGGGGCGGCGGGCGAGATCGGGGCGCTGCACCTGCTGGGCCGGGAGGCGACGCCGGAGAAGCTCCTCAGCGTCACCGGGGAGCCGCTGCACCCGCTGGACGAGCCGGCGGTGGCGGAGGTCTTCTCGCTGGCGCAGGGCGGCGACAAGCGGGCGCGCCGGGCCGTGGACCGGTTCATGCAGCGGCTGGTGCACGACGTGGCCGCGCTGGTGCTGGCGCTGGACCCGGAGCTGGTGGTGATCGGCGGCTGGGCGGCGGGCGTGGACGACGTGCTGGAGCCGCTCCACGCCGAGCTGGCCCGCTACTGCCTGAGGCCCCCGGAGGTCGTGCTGTCGCTGCTCGGCGAGGCGGCGGTGGCCACGGGCGCGCTGCGGCTGGCCCTCGACCACCTGGACGAGGAGCTGTTCGCCGTGGAGAGCACGGTCACGGCGCGGCGGTGAGCCGGCGGGCCGCCGGCCGGACGGGGTGTGCGCTCCCGGCCCGGCCGTCCGGCCGCCGCTTCCTGCTCCGCGCGGGGCGTCCCGCCCGGTCCGTACGCTCCGGGAGGCGGCTCAGCTCGCCAGCACCGCCGCGTCCGCGTCGAGGGTGAGCCGGCAGGTGTCCGCGCGGTACGTGGAGACCGCGACGGCGGCGGTGCGCCCCCGGGAGACGTAGCGCGTGGTGACCACCAGCACCGGGGCGCCCGGCAGCCGGTCCAGCTCGCGGGCGTCCTCCGCGCGCGCCGAGCCCAGCTCGACGGTGCGGTCCTGGCCCTCCAGCGGCAGCCGGTGCAGCTCGTGGAGCACGGCGCGGGCGCGGGCGGCGCCGACGGAGGAGTCGCCGCGGCTGAAGCCGGGCGCGGAGACGCCGGGCACGTAGATCAGCTCGGCCGCGACCGGCTGCCCGTTGCGGCTGCGGGAGCGGTGCACCCGGTGCACCGGCTCCGTCGCGTCGGTGCCGAGCATGCGCGCGACGGCCGCGGGGGCCGCGACCGCGGCGGCGTCGACGGCCTCCCAGCCGTCGTCGGCCTCGCCCGGCCACATCTCGCGCGGGGAGCCCACCGGCACGCCGACGCGCGGCGGCGCGACGGTCGTCCCGACGCCCCGCCTGCGCTGCAGCCGGCCCTCCAGCTCCAACTGGTCGAGCGCCTGCCGCAGGGTCGCGCGGGCGACGCCGAAGCGGGCCGCCAGCTCGCGCTCGTTGGGCAGGATCTCCCCTACCGAGAACTCCGATTCCAGCGCCTCGCTGATCACACCTTTGAGATGCCAGTACTTCAGCTCGGTCACGGTGTCCGGCTGCGTGGTCCCCACCTGATCCTCGCAATCCCCGTCGGCCTGGCCGCCTTTATGCGCGGTTGTTTATGAAAGGTTGTTGCAGTATCTCTCGCCGACAGTAGGACGCCACCCGGACTTGGTCAAGACCAATGCCCCTGGGGTACGGTCCGTCCGGCGATCCGACGGACGGCGGAAAGGCAGCGATGGACCAGGTCACGGTGGTCACGGGGGGCAGCCGCGGCATCGGCGCGGCGATCGTGCGGAGACTGGCCCGCGCCGGTCACGGCGTGGCGCTCGCGTACGAGCGGGCGGAGGCCGCCGCGGAGGGGGTGGCGGCGGAGGCGCGGGCCGAAGGGGTGGCGTGCGTGGCCGTACGGGCGGACGTCAGCGACCCCGAGCAGGTCGACGCCCTGTTCGACACCGCGCGCGAGCGCCTGGGGCCGGTGACCGCGCTGGTGAACAACGCCGCGATCACGGGGCCGCTGGGCCGGTTCGACGAGACGTCCCTCGACGTCATGCGCCGGGTGCTCGACGTCAACGTCATGGGCACGTTCACCTGCACCCGGCGCGCGGTGCGCGAGATGTCCACCCGGCACGGTGGCGGCGGCGGCGCGATCGTCACCATCTCCTCCGGCGCGGCCACCCTCGGCAGCCCCGGGGAGTACGTCCACTACGCGGCGAGCAAGGCCGCCGTGGACACCATGACGGTCGGCCTGGCCAAGGAGCTGGGGCCCGAGGGGGTACGCGTCAACTCCGTTCAGCCCGGGATGACCGTCACCGACATGCACGCGGCGATGGGCGACCCCGAGCGGCCGTGGCGCAACCCGGAGCGGGTGCCCATGCGCCGCCCCGGAGAACCCGAGGAGATCGCCGGCGCGGTCGCGTGGCTGCTCTCCGCGGAGGCGTCGTACACCACGGGCGCGGTACTGCGGGTCTCCGGCGGTCTCTAGGCCCGCGTCCGGCCGCCCCGGCTGCCTCCGCCGCCGAGGCGGAGGCGGCTAGGTGCGGACGCCGCGGAGCTTGTCCGGGTTGCGGATGAGGTAGACGCGGGCGATCAGGCCGTCCCGGAACTGCGGCACCATGACCGTGTCCGGCTCGCCCTTCGACAGGAGCAGCAGCCCGGGCTGGCCGTTGATCTCGCGGAACACCAGCTCCGGCTCCGGCACTTCGTAGCGGCCGCCCGACGTGCCGATGAAGACGCGGGCCGTCTTGTCGGCGCCCTCGATGACGCGGCGCGGCGCCTTCGCCTTGCCGCCGGCGTCGGAGATCACGTCCACGTCCGGGGCCAGCAGCGCCATCAGCCCCTCCAGGTCGCCGCCGGCGGCGGCTTGGAGGAACCGTTCCGTGATGTCGCGCTGTGCTGCGGTGTCCACGTCGTAGCGCGGCTTGCGCTGCGTGACGTGCCGGCGGGCGCGGCCGGCGAGCTGGCGCACGGCTTCCTCGGAGCGGTCGAGCATCGCGCCGATCTCCGCGTGCGGGAAGCCGAACGCCTCCCGGAGCACGAAGACGGCCCGCTCCAGCGGCGACAGCGACTCCATCACCACGAGCATTGCCAGCGTCACCGACTCGGCGAGCAGCGCCCGCTCCGAGCCGTCCGGCGGCGTGTCCCCGAGCAGGTCGGTGGCCAGCGGCTCCGGCAGCCAGGAGCCGACGTACGCCTCACGCCGCGCCTGGGTCTGGCGCAGCCGGTCGAGGGAGAGGCGGGTGGTGATGCGCACGAGGTAGCCCCGCGCGTCGCGGACCTGGTCGCGGTCCGCGGCCGACCAGCGCAGCCACGTGTCCTGCACCACGTCCTCGGCGTCGGCGAAGGCGCCGAGCATGCGGTACGCCACGCCCATCAGGACGGATCGGTGCTCCTCGAAGACGTCTAGCTCGGTGCCGTAAGCCACCCCTCCATATCACCTGAAGAAACACCCTCCTGTCCAATCCGGCCGCTCCCGGACGCCCTCCCCCCGCGCGGCGCACTTCCCGCATCGCAGGGGCAGTTGTTCACTTGTCGTTCGTGCCACGGGCAACACACGCCGGTAGGTCTGACGGCGCACGAGATCCGCACGTCGACGGGAGACCAGGTGAACACGGGAGAGAGAGCGAGCGGCGGCCCCGCGCGCCGGTCGGTGCTGCGCGGCGGCCTCGCGGCCTCCGCCGCGCTGGCGGTGCCCACGCTGTCCGGCGGCGCGCCCGCGCAGGCGCTCGCCGGCCGGCCGGGGGCGGCGTGGGGCGTACAGGTGGGCGACGTGACGGCCCAGGGCGGCACCGTGTGGGTGCGCGCCGACCGCCCGGCGCGGATGGTCGTGGAGACCTCCGCGACGGACTCGTTCCGCACGGTGCAGCGCCGCCGCGGCCCGCTGCTCGGTCCCGGCACCGACTACACCGGCACCGTACGGCTGCACGGGCTGCCGCCCGGTGAGCAGGTGCACTACCGCGTGGTGCTGGAGGACGCGGACGACCCGCGCCGCTCCGGCGAGCCGGTCGCGGGCACGTTCCGTACGGCCCCGGGGCGCCGCCGGGACGTGCGCTTCGTCTGGTCGGGCGACGTCGCGGGACAGGGCTGGGGCATCAACCCCGACCGCGGCGGCTACCGGGTGTATGCGGAGATGCAGGGCCTCGACCCCGACTTCTTCCTGCACAGCGGCGACACCGTATACGCCGACGGGCCGCTGAGCGCCGAAGTTCCGCTGCCCGACGGCACGGTGTGGCGGAATCTGGTCACCGAGGAGAAGTCGAAGGTCGCCGAGACGCTCGCGGAGTACCGCGGCAACTTCCGCTACAACCTGCTCGACGAGAACGTGCGCCGCTTCAACGCGCAGGTGCCGATCGTGGTGCAGTGGGACGACCACGAGGTGGTCAACAACTGGTATCCGGGCGAGATCCTCACCGACGCGCGCTACACGGAGCGCCGCGCCGACGTGCTCGCGGCCCGCGCCCGTCGCGCGTTCGCCGAGTACTTCCCGGTGCCCACGCTGGGCTCCGACGGCGCCGGGCGGGTCTACCGCAAGGTCTCGTACGGGCCGCTGCTCGACGTCTTCGTGCTGGACATGCGCACGTACCGCAACGCCAACTCCGACGGGCTCGCCCCCGACGACGTCCACGGCATCCTCGGGCGCGAGCAACTGGCCTGGCTCAAGCGGGAGCTGCAGCGCTCCCGCGCGGAGTGGAAGGTCATCGCCTCCGACATGCCGCTGGGCCTGGTCGTGCCGGACGGCACGAACGTCGAGGCCGTCGCGCAGGGCGACCCCGGCGCGCCGCTGGGGCGTGAGCTGCAGATCGCCGAGCTGCTGCGGCACATCAAGCAGCGGCGGATCACCGGCACCGTGTGGCTGACCGCGGACGTGCACCACACCTCCGCGCAGCACTACGACCCGGCGCGGGCGGGGTTCAAGGACTTCGCCCCCTTCTGGGAGTTCGTCACCGGGCCGCTGCACGCGGGCGCCTTCCCGGGTAGCGCGCTCGACGGCACGTTCGGACCCGAGCGGGTCTTCCTCAAGGCGCCGCAGACGGGCAACGTGGCGCCGAGCCAGGGCTTCCAGTTCTACGGCGAGGTGCTGATCGACGGCGGCAGCCGCGAGCTGACGGTGCGGCTGCGCGAGGAGGGCGGCGCGGTGCTCTTCACGAAGGTGCTGCAGCCGGGGCTCGTCGGGCAGTAGCCGGAACGTCCGCGGACGCCCCGCGGCGGCTGCGTCGCCGGCCGGCGCGTACGCTGCGGGGCGTGGACGACCTCACGTACGCCCCGGTCGGCGCCACCCGCGACGGCCGCAGTCCCGCGGGCTTCGACTCCTTCGCCGTACGCACCCGCATAGGCACGGGACCGGCGGCGTACCGGGCGGCGACCGAGGCGGTGCTGACGTTCCGGATGCACCGGGCGGTCGGGGTCACCATCGACGCCGAGGGGCCGCGCGCCGCGCCCGGCGTGCGGCTCGTCGTCGGCCTCGGCCGGCGCCCGCTGCGCATCCTCGCGCCCTGCCGCGTGGTGTGGGCGGAACGGGGCGAGCGGCGCGGCGGGTTCGGGTACGGAACGCTGCCGGGGCACCCGGAGACGGGTGAGGAGGCGTTCGTCGTGGAGTGGGCGGACGACGGCGTCGTCTGGCTCACCGTCACGGCGTACAGCCGTCCGGCCGCGCGGTGGGTGGCAACCATGGGACCGCTCCTCGGCGTCTTCCAGCGCGGGTACGCCCGGCGCTGCGGCCGGGTGCTGCGGCGGCTCGCGAACGTCGGCTGAAAACTGCCCTCATAGGTCCGATTCACCCTTTACCATCCGGTCACAGCTCGTTCTTGATCACGCAATACCCGTCCGGAAAGCTGGAGTTCATGGCCGATCACACCGCACCGAGGGGGCAGGGCCCGCGGCGCGCGTCCGCGGCGCCCGGTCCGTACACGATCGCCGCCGTCCTCCGGGCGGACGGCAGGGCCCACCCCGTGCCGGACCGCCGTCCGGGGGCGCGCCCGCCGCGCCGCCGGGACGCGCCGGGGCCGCGGACGGCCAGCCCCCTCACGGTCCGCGAGGCCGGGCCCGAGGACCACGACGCCGCGCTGGCGCTGCACCGGCGCTGCTCCCGGCGGACCCTGGCCATGCGCTACCAGGGCCCGCCCGAGGAGGCCGACGGCTATCTGCGGCATCTGCTGAGCCCGCACTTCGGCCGGACGCTGGCGGTGCAGACGGCCGGCGGCCTGCTGGTGGCTCTCGGGCACCTGCTGTGGGACGACGACGAGGCCGAGTTGGCGGTGCTCGTGGAGGACGCCTGGCAGCGCCGCGGCCTCGGCACCGACCTGCTGCGCCGGCTGCTGAGGACGGCCGCGGGCATGGGCTACGGCAGCGTGTACGTGGTGACGCGGTCGCTGGACGCCGCCATGGACGCCACCCTGCGCAAGGCGGGCGTCCCGCTGGAGTACCAGGTCGAGGGCGCCACGCTCGTCGTCACCGCGCGCCTCGACGAGCGGCTCACCACCCCGGTGGGTCCGGCCGGACCGCGCTGACGGCGGCGCGGCCCGCCTCCGCGGCCGGGTCCGGCTCCCCGGCCGCGTCGAGCGCCGCGCCGAGGTCCGCCCACAGGTCGTCCACGTCCTCGAGGCCGACCGACATCCGCAGCAGCCGCTCACCGATGCCGCCCGAGCGGCGGTCGGCCGGGTCGACGATGCGGTGGCTGATCGAACCCGGGTGCTGGATGAGGGTGTCGACGCTGCCGAGGCTCACCGCCGGGGTGATCAGCCGGACGGCGCCGATGACCGCGTGCGGGTCGCCGCGCACCTCGAAGGCGACCATCGCGCCGCCGAGCCGCGGGTAGCGCACCCGGGTCACCGCGGGGTGGCCGGCGAGCCGGCGGGCGAGTTCCGCGGCGGTGGCGGACTGGGCCCGTACCCGTACCGGAAGGGTCGACAGGCCGCGCAGCAGCAGGTAACCGGCGAGCGGGTGCAGCACGCCGCCGGTGGCGAAGCGGATCCGGCGCAGGGCGCCGGCCAGTTCCTCGCCGCAGGCGATGACGCCGCCCATCACGTCGCCGTGGCCGCCGAGGTACTTGGTGGCGCTGTGCAGCACGAGCCGGGCGCCGTGCTCGGCGGGGCGCTGCAGGACGGGGGTGGCGAAGGTGTTGTCGACGAGCAGCGGGACCGAGCCGCAGGAGTACGCGACGGCCCGCAGGTCCGTCTCGGCGAGCGTGGGGTTGGCGGGGGTCTCGACGAGCACCAAACCGGTGTCCGGCCGGAGGGCGTCGGCGACGCCGGCCGGGTCGGTCCAGGTCACCTCGGTGCCGAGCAGCCCGCTGTCGAGCAGGTGGTCGCTGCATCCGTAGAGCGGCCGGACGGCGACGACGTGCCGCAGCCCGAGGCCGGCGCGTACCAGCAGGCAGGCGCTGAGCGCGGCCATCCCGCTGGCGAACGCCACGGCCGACTCGGTGCCTTCCAGCCGGGCCAGGGCCTCTTCGAAGCGGGCGACGGTGGGGTTGCCGAGCCGGCCGTAGACCTGCGGTCCTTCGAGCGGGGCGCCGGTGGCGGCGAACTCGTCGATACGGGCGGCCTCGCCCCTGCTGTCCGGGGACGGGTAGGTCGTGGACAGGTCGAGCGGGGCGGCGTGCAGGCCGAGGGCGGCGAGGTCTTCGCGCCCGGCGTGCACGGCCTCGGTGGCGAGTGAACGCGTCGGGGTCTCCATGCCCCGATGCTGAAGCTCGTACGGGCGCGGGCGGGCGATGCCCGTGCTACGTTCGGCCGATGCCCGATTCACCCGCTCTCGATCCGGTGGACCTGGAGATTCTGCGGGTGCTGCAGAACGACGCCCGGACCAGCAACCGCGATCTGGCCGCCGCCGTCGGCGTCGCGCCCTCCACCTGCCTGGACCGCGTGGCCCGGCTGCGCCGCGCCGGCGTGATCACCGGCCACCGGCTCGCGATCGACCCCGCGCGGCTCGGGCGCGGCCTGGAGGCGCTGCTGTCGGTGCAGGTCCGCCCGCACCGCCGCGACCTGATCGGCCCCTTCGTCGAGCGGGTCCGCTCGCTGCCCGAGTCCCGCGCGCTCTTCCACCTCACCGGGCCCGACGACTACCTCCTGCACGTCGCCGTACGCGACGCCGCGGACCTGCAGCGGCTGGTGCTGGACGAGTTCACCTCGCGCCGGGAGGTGGCCCGGGTGGAGACGCGGCTGGTCTTCCAGCACTGGGAGTGCGGGCCGCTGCTGCCTCCGTAGGGCACGAGGCCGTTTTGGTGATGACGGCGCCCGCCCCCGTGTACGAGGATGGCCCGCATGCCCGACTCCACGAACCAGCGAATGCCCCGGCAGGTGGCGGACGCCTACGTCGACGACCTGATCGACCTCGACCCCATCAGCGGCACGATGCTCGGCGTGCCGGAGAGCTCCCGGACTCTCCCCGACTTCTCCCCCGACGGCCAACAGGCCGTGGCGGAGCTGGGCCGCGCCACCCTTGCGGCCCTGGACGAGGCGGAGCGGCAGCCCGGCGCGGACAGCGACGCGGAGCGGCGCTGCGCGCGGCTGCTGCGGGAGCGGCTGAGCGCCGAACTCGCCGTGCACGACGCGGACGAGGGCCTGCGCGCCGTCAGCAACATCCACTCCCCCGTGCACCTGATGCGCGAGTGCTTCACGCTGATGCCGACCGCGGGCGAGGACGACTGGTCGGACATCGCCGCCCGGCTGCGCGCGGTCCCGGCGGCACTCGACGGCTACCGGCGGTCGCTGGCCGCGGGCGTGGACAAGGGCCTGTTCGGCGGGCCGCGGGCGACGGCGACGTTCGTCGGCCAGCTCACCGAGTGGTCGGGCGGGGAGCGCGGCTGGTTCGGCGACCTGACCGCCGCCGGGCCCGAGTCGCTGCGCGGGGAACTGGACGCGGCCGCGGGCGAGGCCACCGCCGCGGTGAGCGCGCTGCGCGACTGGATGCGCGACGTGTACGCGCCCGCAGCGGCCGGCTCGCCCGACGTCGTCGGGCGCGAGCGCTACGCCCGCTGGTCGCGCTTCTTCAACGGCGCGGACCTCGACCTGGACGAGTCGTACGCGTACGGCTGGTCGGAATACCACCGGCTGCTCGGCGAGATGAAGACCGAGGCCGCGAAGATCCTGCCCGGCGCCGCCACCCCCTGGGAGGCGCTGAAGCACCTGGACGAGCACGGCACCCACATCGAGGGCGAGGACGCCGTCCGCGAGTGGCTGCAGGGGATCATGGACGAGGCCATCGAGGCGCTCGACGGCACGCACTTCGACCTGGCCGGTCCCGTGCGGCGGGTGGAGTCGCGGATCGCCCCGCCCGGCGGCGCCGCCGCGCCGTACTACACGCCGCCCGCCGAGGACTTCTCCCGCCCCGGGCGCACCTGGCTGCCGACGATGGGCGAGACCCGCTTCCCGGTCTACGACCTGGTCTCCACCTGGTACCACGAGGGCGTCCCCGGGCACCATCTGCAGCTCGCGCAGTGGGTGTACGTCAAGGACCAGCTCTCCCGCTACCAGTCGACGCTCGGCTGGGTGAGCGCCAACTGCGAGGGCTGGGCGCTGTACGCGGAGCGGCTCATGGACGAGCTGGGCTTCCTCACCGACGCGGAACAGCGGCTCGGTTACCTGGACGCACAGATGATGCGCTCCACGCGCGTGATCGTCGACATCGGCATGCACCTGGAGCTGCCGATCCCGGACCACTCCCCCTTCCACCCGGGCGAGCGGTGGACGCCGGCCCTGGCGCAGGAGTTCTTCGGGATGCACAGCGGGCGGCCCGCGGACTTCGTGGAGAGCGAGCTGACGCGCTACCTGTCGATGCCGGGGCAGGCGATCGGCTACAAGATCGGCGAACGCGCCTGGCTGCGCGGCCGGGACGCGGCGCGCAAGGCGCGCGGCGCGGACTTCGACGCGAAGGCGTGGCACATGGCCGCGCTGTCGCAGGGCTCGCTCGGTCTCGACGACCTGGAGGCCGAGCTGTCGGCGCTGTGACGCGGCGGTAGGACGGCGTACGGCCGCGGCCCTCGGGGTCGCGGCCGTACGGGCGCCGGGGCGCGTGCACGGGGCGGGGCGGCGCCCGTCAGCGGTCCGCGGCCGTGCGGTGCCGTACGTACGAGCCCGAGCGGCCCTTGACGACCTCCAACTGCGCCGGGATGCGCCGCCGCAGCTCCGGCACGTGGCTGACGATGCCCACGGTGCGGTCCCGCTCGCGCAGCGCGTCGAGGACGTCCAGCACCTCGTCCAGGGTCTGTTCGTCCAGGCTGCCGAAGCCCTCGTCGATGAAGAGCGTGTCGAGCCGGACGCCGCCCGCCTCCTCCGCCACCACGTCGGACAGGCCGAGGGCGAGGGCGAGGGAGGCGAAGAACGACTCGCCGCCGGAGAGCGTGGCGGTGTCCCGCTCGGTGCCGGTCCAGGCGTCCACGACGTGCAGCCCGAGGCCGTGGCGCCCCCGGCCGTGGGCGCGCTCGTCGGAGTGCACCAGCGTGAACCGGCCGGAGGACATCCGCGCCAGCCGGGCCGTCGCGGCGGCGGCGACCTGTTCGAGCCGGGCGGCCAGCACGTACGACTCCAGCCGCATCTTCCGCTCGTTCTCCGCGGACGTGCCGGCCGTGAGCGCAGCCAGGCGGGCCACCCGGTGGTGCTCCGTACGCAACGGTGCCAGCCGGCGCACCCGGTCGGCCGCCTCGGCGGAGAGCCCGGCGAGGGCGTCGCACCGCTCGCGCGCGGTGTCCCCGGCGGTGGCGGCGGTACGCAGCCGGGCGGCGGCGGCCGCGAACGCCTCCTCGGCGGCGCCGACCGCGGCGGGTGGCCGGGCGGCAGCGGCGGCGGCGCGCGGCTCGGCCAGCGCCTCGGCGACGGCCGCCTCCTCGGCCTGCCACGCCTCCAGCCGCGCCTCCACGTCCCGCAGCGCGGCCGGGTCGAGGAGCGCCGCGGCGGCCTCCTCGGGGGTCTCGAAGCGGGCGCGGTAGGCGGCGTCGGCGACGCGCGCGTCGGCGTCCTTGCCGCGCTCGGCGGCGGCCGCGGCCTCTCGGGCGGCGCGGGCGGCGACGGCGAGCCGGTCGGCCAGCGAGGTGAGCTGTTCCGCGCGCTCCTCGACGCCGGCGGCGCCGCCGCGGGCGGCGCGCACCTCGGCGTCGCGCGCGGCCCGTTCGGCGGTGAGCGCGTCGGCGCGGGAGGCGCGGGCGGCGGCGCGGCTCTCGGCCTGCTGCCGGCCGCGCACCCGGCGGGCGTGCTCCTCGTGCGCCTGGTCCAGTTGCTCGCGTACGGCGAGCGCGCCGGCGGCCAGCTCCCGGGCCCGGCTCAGCTCCCCGGCCAGCCGCGCGACGGCGGCGGCCAGCGCCTCCCTGCTCTCCTCGCCCGCCGCCTCGGCGGCGGCGTCGCGGGCCTGGCGCAGCGAGTCGAGCCTGCGGGCGGCCTCTTCGCGGACGCGCTCGGCGGCCCGGTACGCGGCCAGCGCCTCGTTCTCCTCGCGCTCGCCGACGTGGGCGCCGTCCACGGTGGCGGGCGCGGGGTGCGCGGCGGAGCCGCAGACGGGGCAGGGCTCGCCGTCGGCCAGCCGGGCGGCCAGCTCGGCCGCCATGCCGTCGAGGCGCCGCTCCTTCAGCTCCAGCCAGGTCTCGTGCGCCTGCCCGGCGCGCTCGCCCGCGTCGAGGTGCGCGCGCCGGGCCTCATCGGTCCTTCCGGCCAGCTCGTCGCGGCGCTCCGCGGCGTCGAGGCGGCGGCGCGCGCCCTCGTGTTCCGCGGCGAGCTGTTCCGCGCGGGTGGCCGCGCCCTGGGCCTCGTCGACGCGGCGCTGGAGGCCGCCGCGCAGGGTATCCCAGTCGTCGAGCCAGCCCGCGGCCTCGCGCAGCACGTCCTCGTCGGCGCGGGACTCCTCGTCCAGCGCGGCGAGTTCGCGGGCGATCGCGGCGCTGCGGGCCGCGGCGGCGCGGGCGGCGTCGAGGGCGCCCAGCTCCTGCCGGGTGCGCGCCTCGTGCGCGTCGAGCTGGTCCGGGCCGCCGCCGGCGACGGTGCCGGGCAGCGCGGCGCGGGCCGCCTCCTCGGCCGCGGCGGCCTGGCGGGCCGCGGCGGCGGTCCGGTCGCGCAGCTCCAGGGCGGGCGCCACGGCCGCGGCGTCACGGGCGCGGCGCAGCTTCTCGCCGAGCGCCGCGCGCTCCTGCCGCCGTTCGGCGAGGGCCTGCTGCCGCTGCCGGGCGTCGGCGTGCAGCCGCTGCAGCCGGGCGAGTTCGCGTACGTCCTGAAGGTGGCTCTCGGCCGCCGCGTGGGCGGACTCGGCGGTGCGCAAGCGCAACTCCGCGGCGTCCGCCAGCTCGCGGGCGGTGGCGCGCGCGACGGCGGCGTAGCCGAGCACGCCGTCGGCGAGGCCGGCCTCGCCCGGCTTGGCATCGTCGGGCGACCAGTCTTCCGGGTCGCCGGCAGTGGCCGGGCCGCCGGCCTGCCGGATGCGGTGGGCGAGGTGCAGCAGCCGCTCGTCGCCGTCGCGTACCGCCTCCTGGGAGCGGCGGCGCAGCTCGGCGAGGTGGTCCTCGACGGCGGCGAAGCGGCCGGTGTCGAAGAGGCGGCCGAGCAGCTTCGCGCGGGCTTCCGCGTCGGCGCGCAGGAAGCGCGCGAAGTCGCCCTGCGGGAGGAGGACGACCTGGCAGAACTGCTCGCGGGTCATGCCCAGCAGGCGGCCGATCTCCTCGCCGATCTCCTGGTGCGAGCGGCTGAGGCCGCGCCACTCGCCGGCCGCCGGGTCGTGCTCGCGCAGCAGGCTGGTGGCCCGCTCCGTGGTGACGCCGGTGCCGTTGCGCTTGGGGCGGGGCTGAGCGGGCCTGCGGGTGACCTCCAGGCGGCGGCCGGCGAGGGTGAAGTCGAGCGCGACCTCGGTCGGGGTGTGCGGCTCGGCGTGGTGGCTGCGCAGGGTGCCGCCCTGGCGGACGCCGGGCACGCCGCCGTAGAGCGCGTAGCAGACGGCGTCGAGGACGGAGGTCTTGCCGGCGCCGGTGGCGCCCTGGAGCAGGAAGATGCCGGCGCCCGACAGGGCGTCGAAGTCGACTTCCTGCGTGCCGGCGAAGGGGCCGAAGGCGGCGACGGTGAGCCGGTGGAGCCTCACCTGGCGGTCTCCTCGCGTGCGTCGGCGGCGCGCACGGCATCGAACGCGGCGTGCAGCACGGCCCGTTCGTCGGCCGTCGCGATCGCGCCGGGTCTGACGTGGGCCACGAAGTCCTCCGCGATCTGGCGGTCGTCGCGGCCCTTGAGCCGGTCGGCGTAGGACGCGTCGGCGGCCGTGCCGTCCGCGGACTCGGGGGCGAAGGCGAGGCTGACGACGTGCGGGAAGCGCTCCGCGAGGCGCGCCATCGGCTCGTGCGGGCGGGCGGTGTCGGTGAGCGTGGCCTCGACCCAGGCACTTTCGAGCGGCGTGAGGGCCGGGTCGGCGAGCAGGTCCGCCAGCCGGCCGTGCAGCCGCGCCAGCGGCCGGGGCACGGGCGCGTCGATGCGCTCGGCGGTGACGGCGCCGGCGGCGTCGAGGTCCACCAGCCACGTCGACTTGCGGTGGGCGGCTTCGGAGAAGGAGTACGCGAGCGGGGAGCCCGAGTAGCGCACGCGCTCGGCGAGGGTCTGGCAGCCGTGCAGGTGGCCCAGCGCGACGTAGTCGACGCCGGCGAAGACCGAGGCGGGCACGGAGGCGACGCCGCCGACGGTGATGTCCCGTTCGCTGTCGGAGACCTGGCCGCCGGTGACGAAGGCGTGCGCGAGGACGACGGAGCGGGTGCCGGCCGGGCGGGCGGCGAGGTCGGCGCGCACCCGGTCCATGGCGGCGGAGAGGACGGCTGTGTGCCCGCCGCGGGGGGTGGCGAACTCCTCCCGTACCAGCGCCGGTTCGAGATACGGCAGCCCGTAGCACGCGACGTCCCCCGCGGCGTCCCGCAGCACGACGGGCTCGCCGACGCCCGCGGGGTCGGTGCGCAGATGGACGCCCGCGCGGTCCAGCAGCCCGGCGCCGACGCCGAGCCGGCGCGCCGAGTCGTGGTTCCCGGAGATCATGACGACGGGCACGCCGAGCGCCCCCAGCCGGTGCAGCGCCCGGTCGAACAGCTCCACGGCGGCCAGCGGCGGCACCGCGCGGTCGTAGACGTCCCCGGCGACGAAGACGGCCTCGGCCCCGCGCTCGGCCACCACCGCGACGAGGTGGTCGAGGAACGCGGCTTGGGCGTCGAGCAGGCTCACCCGGTGGAACGAGCGGCCCAGGTGCCAGTCCGAGGTGTGCAGGAAGCGCATGAGGCCCGACTGTAGCGGCGGGGTACGACAACCCGGCTCTGCACAGGCGTCTCACCCGGTGCCGTACACCTCGTCGCCGGGCCGGAGTTCGGCGCTCCCCGCGGTGGCGTCGGCCAGCCAGGAGCGGAAGGCGTCCAGTTCCGCGGCGGGCACGGCGACCTCGATCGCGACGCTCTCGCCGTACGCCACGCCCCGTACGTCGCGCCCCGCGGCGTGCAGGTGGCCGAGTACCTTGCCGGCCCGCCCGTGGTCGACGGTGACGGTGACCAGCCGCATCCGCAGCCGCGTCACGGTGCCGAGCGCGTCCACGGCGGCGCCGACCGCGCCGCCGTAGGCGCGGATGAGGCCGCCGGCGCCGAGCTTGGTGCCGCCGAAGTAGCGGGCGACGACGGCGACGACGTAGCGCAGTTCGCGGCGGAGCAGCAGTTGCACCATGGGCAGCCCGGCGGTGCCGCCGGGTTCGCCGTCGTCGCCGGACTTCTGCACGCCGGCGTCGGCGCCGATGACGTACGCGAAGCAGTGGTGCGTGGCGTCGGGGTACGCGGCGCGCACCCGGGCGAGGACGGCCTGCGCCTCGGCCTCTGTGGCCGCGGGGGCGAGGGTGCAGACGAACCGGGAGCGGTTCACCTCGGTCTCGTGCACGCCCGCCCGGGCGACGGTCAGGTACCCCTCGCGCATCCCGCCACCCTAGCCGCGCTCCCGCCGTCCCCACGCCCGGCCGCCCGCGGGAATCCGGGCCGGGCCCGCGTCGTTGTGAGGATCATGTACGCAGACCAGGAGACCATCCGCAGGATTCTGACCTCGACCGGCGACACCTGGGCGGTGGTCGGTCTGTCCGGCAACCCCTCACGCGCGGCCTATGGCGTGTCCCGGGTCCTCCAGCGCTTCGGCAAGCGCATCGTCCCGGTGCACCCGAAGGCGGAGACGGTGCACGGCGAGCAGGGGTACGCCTCACTCGCGGACATTCCCTTCCCCGTCGACGTGGTCGACGTCTTCGTCAACAGCGACCTGGCCGGCGGCGTGGCCGACGAAGCGGTCGCGGTCGGCGCGAAGGCGGTCTGGTTCCAGCTCGACGTGATCGACGAGGGCGCGTACGAACGGGTGCGCGCGGCCGGTCTGGACATGGTGATGAACCGCTGCCCGGCCATCGAGATCCCCCTGCTCGGCTGAGCGGAGGCCGGGGGACGGGTCAGGCGCCGAGTCCGTCGAGGACCACGGCGCCCGGCAGTCCGGCCAGCGCCTTGCCGGGCACGATGAGCTTGCCGCGCCGCCGGCCGCTGCCGACGACCAGGTGCGGCGCGTCCGCGACCCGGGCGTCCACGAGGATCGGCCAGCTCTCCGGCAGCCCGACCGGCGTGATGCCGCCGTACTCCATGCCGGTCTCCGCGGTGGCGGTGCCGGCGGGCGCGAACGACGCCTTGCGCACGCCGAGATGGCGCCGCACGGTGCCGTTGACGTCGACGCGGGTGGTGGAGAGCACGACGCAGGCGGCGAGGGTGACGTTCCCGCCGCGCTTCCCGGCGACGACGACGCAGTTCGCGGACTGCTCCAGCAGCTCCTGCCCGTACGCCTCGCAGAAGACGGCCGTATCGGCGAGCTCGGGGTCGGAGTCGACGTGCACCAGTTCGGCGGCGGGGACGGCGCCCTGCCAGCCGCGCAGGGCGGCCGCGACGGGGCCGGCGAGCAGGTCGAGGCGCTCGGTGGCGGGGGCGGCGTCGTCGAAGGCTCCGATGGGTGCGCGCATGTCCGTGACCTTAACCCGCCTCAGCGCGCGGGCGGTACCGAGACCGCCATCACCAGCTCCACCGGGTCCCGGCCCTCGTTCCGGTACGCGTGCGGGGCGCTCGCCTCGAAGCTCGCGGACGTGCCGGCGGGCACCAGGTGCGCGGTGCCGGCGACGACGAGCGTCAGCTCCCCCGCGGTCACGTGCAGCAGCTCGGTGGTGCCCGCGGGGTGCGGGTCGGAGCCGCTGCCGTCGCCGGGCATGAGCCGCCAGGACCACATCTCGAACGGGCCGGGGCTCTGCGTCCCGACGAGCAGCCGGCTGGCGCTGCCGGCCTTCGTCGTCCACATCCGCACGGCCCGGTGCGGCGGCACGAGCTGCACCTCGGGGCCGTGCTCGTAGTCCAGCAGCGTCGTGATGCTGATGCCGAGGGCGTCGGCGAGTTTGACCGTTGTGCCGACGCTGGGGTTCGTACGCGCCTGCTCTATCTGGATGATCATCCCGCGGCTGACGCCGGAGCGGCCGGCCAGCGAGTCCAGGGTGAAGCCGCGCTCGTTGCGCCAGTGCTTGAGGTTCCTGGCGAGCGCGTGGGTGAGGACGTCGAAATCCGCCAAGGCTCCGTCCAACTCCGTCCAATATTTTTGATGCGGTCGTCCAGTGCACTGAACTACACTGCAGAGAACCACAGCGTTCATCACAGTGTACTCGGGGGGCTTCGTCGTGACGGCACTCTTCGCCTTGGCCACCAGCATCCTCTACGGGCTGGCCGACTTCGGCGGCGGGGTGCTGAGCCGGCGCACGCCCGCCCTCACCGTGGTCGTGCTCTCGCAGATCGCCGCGACGGTGGTGCTGGGCGGCGTGGTGGTGGCGACCGGCGCCTGGAGCGAGGCCGGTCCACTGCTGTGGTTCGCGGTCGCGGCCGGCGTCGCCGGGCCGGTCGCGATGATCTGCTTCTACAGCGCGCTGGCCCGCGGGCCGATGGGCGTGGTCTCGCCGCTCGCCTCGATGGCCGTGCTGGTGCCGTTCGGCGTGGGCCTCGTGGCGTACGGGGAGCGGCCGGGCCCGGTGCAGTACGCGGGCGGCGCCCTCGCGCTGGCCGGTGTGGTGCTGGCGTCCGGTCCGGTGCGGGGTGCCCCGGTGGCGCGGCGGACGCTGCTGCTGACGCTGGGCGCGGCGGCGGGTTTCGGGGCGGTCTTCGCCTTCATCGCCGAGGCGTCCACGACGGTCACCGGGCTCTTCCTCGCGCTGTTCGTGCAGCGCGCGGTGAACGTGGTGGTGGGCGGGGCCGCGCTGTACGCGGCGGTGCGCCGGGGCGGCGCGGCGCTGCCGGAGGGCGGCTGGGACACGATACGGGCGGCGGCGCCGGGGCTGGTGTTCGTGGGCCTGGCGGACGTCGCGGCCAACGGGACGTATGCGATAGCCGCGCAGCACGGCCCGGTGACCCTGGCGGCGGTGCTGTCGTCGCTGTATCCGGTGGTCACGGCGCTGGCGGCGCGGGGCGTGCTGCGGGAGAAGCTGCGCGCCGTGCAGGCGGCGGGCGCGGGTCTGGCGCTGGCCGGGACGGTGCTGCTGGCGTCGGGCTGAGGCGCTTCGCGCCGCCGGGCGCGGCTCAGAAGTGGTTGCGGATCGTGTAGAGCAGCAGCCCGAAGGCGTGCAGGGACAGCACGACGACCAGGACGATCCACAGCTTGCGGTCCGTGCTCATACGGCGCCCCTCCCCGGGTGCCGGCCGGTCGCGGTCATGTCGCGGTCTCCAGGGTGCCCGGTGGCGCGGGGCGCAGCGGCGGGTGCCAGCCGGACTCGGGGTTCCAGCGGCGTACGATCCGGGCGGGCGCGCCGGCGACGACCGCATGGTCCGGCACCTCGCCGCGCACCACGGACCCGGCGGCGACGACCACGTTGCGGCCGAGCCGGGCGCCGGGCAGGATCAGCGCGCCCGCGCCCAGCCAACTGCCCGCGCCGATCTCCACCGGCGCGGAGCGCGGCCACTGCTTGCCGACCGGCTCGTGCGGGTCGTCATAACTGTGGTTCGTCGAGGTGACGTACACGTACGGGCCGCAGAAGACGTCGTCGCCGATGGTGACGGGCAGGTCGGCGATCACATGGCTGCCCCGGCCCAGCACGACGCCGTCGCCGAGCCGTACGGCGGTGTCCGGGCCGAGCGGGGCGTCCGGCGCGAGGCCGACGGTGAGCGTCACCTGCTCGCCGATGATGCAGTGCGCGCCCAGCTCGATCCGCCGCTCGCCGAAGATCGTGCCCTGCGGGAAGGCGAGGACCGTGCCGGCGCCGAGCCGCCGGAAGCGGTACGGGCCGGGGCGCGCCGCGCTCACCGCGCCGGTGCTCCGCACCCACCGCCAGCCGCGGTGCACGGCGCGCGAGAGCAGCCTGCTCGTCACGGAGTCGCGCTGCGGGTTCGGCACCCGGTCACCGTACCCCTCCCGTCTCTCGCCTACGCTCTGAGCGAGCGCGGCCGCGGCCCCGGACGGCGACGGGCCGCCGGCGGCTCACCAGGACGTATGACGGCGGGCGGCGCGGGCCGCCGCGAGCACCGGGAGCGGACGACATGTCAGGACGGCCGGAGCCGCTGATCGCGGCGGTGGGCGGGCGGGAGCCCGCGGTGGACCCGAAGGCGTACGTGGCCGCGACCGCGGTGGTGGTCGGGGACGTGACCCTCGGCGCGGAGGCCAGCGTCTGGTACAACGCCGTGCTGCGCGGCGACTGCGAGTCGATCTCCCTGGGCGCGGGCAGCAACGTGCAGGACAACTGCACGGTCCACGCCGACCCGGGCTTTCCCGTGGTCATCGGCGAGCGCGTGACCGTCGGCCACAACGCGGTGGTGCACGGCTGCACCGTCGGCGACGACGTGCTCGTCGGCATGGGCGCGACGCTGCTCAACGGGGCCGTGATCGGCTCCGGTTCGCTGGTGGCCGCGCAGGCGCTGGTGCCGCAGGGCATGGAGGTGCCGCCGGGTTCGCTGGTCGCCGGAGTGCCGGCGAAGGTGAAGCGGCCGCTGACGGACGAGGAGCGCGAGCACATCCGCCTCAACGGCGCGGGTTACGTGGCCCTGACGCAGGTGCACCGCGAGTCCCTGGGCGGCTGAGCCGCGAGGTCCCCGGCCGCCGGTGCGTTCGGCACCCGCGGCGGCCGGGGCCGCGACCGCGGCCCTCAGTCGTGGGGGCGCAGCGTCCACAGCACCGTCATCCGCCCGCTCACGGCGCCGTCCCCGCGGACGATGTCGACCTCGACGGGGAACTCCGGCCGCTTCCCGGCGTCGAGTTCGGCCACGACCTCGGCAATCGGCCGGCCCAGCCGCGCCTTGGCGGTGACGTCGCCCCTGGCGACCTTCAGGAAGTCGATCTCGGCCCGCACCGGCAGCGGCACGGCCCGCTCCATCTGGTCGCCGAACGCGGCGAGTACGACGGCGCCTGTCGCCGACTCGGCCAGGGTGAACATCGCGCCGGCGTGGGGGCCGCCGACGTGGTTGCGGTACTCGGGCCGGTCGGGGAAGCGGAGGGTGGCGGACTCCGGCGTGATCTCGTCGTAGATCAGGCCGAGCGTGCGGACCATGGGAACCGATGCCTGAAGGAGCTCGCCCAGCGGCGGCATGGTGTCTGACATGCGGCCACGTTACCAACGGGTAATAAGTGTGGCCACTCCCCGTCGCCAGCTATGTTGTTCCGCATGTGGCCAGGACAGCAGCCCGGGGGCGAGCAGCACCAGCAGCCGAACCCGTATCAGCAACAGCCCGCCCCGCACGGCCCGCAGGGCTACGACGGACAGCAGCAGCACCAGCAGGAGCAGTGGGGCCAGAGCACGCAGCCCGGTGCGCCGGTGCCCGGCAAGAGCGGCACGACCCCCCGCGTCGCCGTCGCCATAATCGGCGCCGTGGCCGTGATCGCCGCGGCGGCCGTGACAGGCGTGGTGCTCCTCAACGAGGACGACGGCGGCGGAGGCAAGGCGAGTCCCGGTGGCGGCGGCGGTTCGCCCTCCGCGTCGGCCTCGCCGTCCCCGTCGGAGAAGCCCGTACTGCAGGACGACCCCGACAACCCGCGCGGCGTCGCCGACGACCAGAAGATCGAACCGGTCGTCTCCGGCTGGAAGGCCGTCTACAACGCCAAGCGCCACAACGTCTACGACGTGCCGCCGGAGTGGGAGGTGCAGTCCCCGACCATGACCATCGGCTTCGAGGACGACTCGGGACCGCTGGTGTCGATGACGGGGGCCGCGCTCTACAAGGACGGCATCTGCAAGTACGCCAGCCGCGCGGGCGCCGGCACCAAGGGCGGCATCGGCGCGAAGAACACCAAGGAGGCCGTCGAGAACGAGGCCGGCGCCTGGGCCGAGGCCGCCTTCAACACCAGCAAGAAGGCGACCGTCAAGCAGACCGAGCCGGTGGCGTTCTCCAGCAAGCACGGCCTGAAGGGGCACATGGCCACCGCGACCGTCACCGGCGTGCCGCGCGAGACCAAGTGCTCGGCGGACGGCAAGGTCGTCGCGTTCACCTACACCGACGTCAACGGCGAGTTCGCCACCTGGGTGCTCTACACCGACACGGGCGTGGACGACGAGGTGCCCGAGGACACCATCGCCAAGATCATGGACAGCCTGCGCCCGCTGGAGGGCTGACCGCGGCGAATTCCGGTTGCGGCGCGGCGGCGGGCCCGGCATAGTCCGCGGGTGACCCGTCCCCCCGCGCCCGACGCCGATTCCCCGCCGGATCCCGTACGGGCCTCCGCCGCCTCCGCTCCTGGGCCGCGCCGCCGCTGGGCCGGGCGCAACTACACGCTGCTCTCCCTCGCCGCGGTGATCACGAACCTCGGCGCCTCCGGCGCGCTGATCGCCTCGGCGTTCGCGGTCCTCGAAGCCGGCGGCTCCGCCACCGACGTCGGCCTGGTGGCGGCGGCGCGGACGACCGCGCTGATCGTCTTCGTGCTCCTCGGCGGCGCGGTCGCCGACCGGATCCCGCGGCACCGCGTCATGGTCGTCGCGAACACCGTGAACTGCACCTCGCAGGGCGTCTTCGCGGCGCTGGTGATCACCGACCAGGCGCAGGTCTGGCAGATGGTGCTGCTGTCGGCGGTCGGCGGTACGGGGCACGCGTTCTTCGCCCCCGCCGCCGAGGGCATGGTGCTCTCCTCGGTCACCGGCGAGCAGGCGGGCCGCGCCTTCGCGCTCTTCCGCGTCGGCATCAACGGCGCCGGCATCGGCGGGGCCGCGCTCGGCGGCGCCATGGTCGCCGCCGTGGGGCCGGGGTGGGTGCTGGCCGTGGACGCGGCCGCGTTCGCCGTCGCCGCGGCGCTGCGGGCTTTCCTCGACGTCAGCGGCATCCCCGAGCGGCGGCCCGGCGGCAGCATCGTCGCGGATCTGAAGGTCGGCTGGCGGGAGGTGACGGGGCGGCCCTGGCTGTGGTCGATCGTGCTGCAGTTCGCGGTCGTCAACGCCGTGGTGGCCGCCGCGGAGGCGGTCTACGGGCCGCTGGTGGCCCGCGAGCACCTGGGCGGCGCGGAGCCGTGGGGCCTGGCGATGGGCGCCTTCGCCGCCGGGACGCTGGCCGGGGCGCTGGTGATGACCCGCTGGAAGCCGCGGCGGGTGCTGCTCGCCGGGGTTCTGTGCGTCTTCCCGTTCGCGCTGCCGCCCGCTGCGCTGGCGGTGCCGCTGCCGGTGGCGTGGCTCGCGGCGGTGATGTTCGTCTCCGGCGCGTGCATCGAGGTCTTCGCGGTGGCGTGGATGATGGCGCTGCACCAGGAGATCCCCGAGGACAAGCTGTCGCGGGTCTCGTCGTACGACTGGCTGGGCTCGATCGCGCTCATCCCGGTCACCACCGCGCTCGCCGGGCCGGTGCAGGACCTCGTGGGCCGGTCGGCGGCGCTGTGGGGCTGCGCGGCGCTGGTGGTCGCGCTCACCGCGGCGGTGCTGTCGGTGCCGGACGTACGGCAGTTGCGGCGGCGTACGGAACAGGCGGCGGCCGGATCCGCGGGCACGGACCGCGGCGGCGGCACGGACGCCGGGAACGGTACGGGCGGCGCCGCGGACGGGGAGCAGCCGGTGGATCAGCCGATCGTGAAGGCGCCGTCCGGCGGCTCGGGCGACGGCACGGCGTCGGCGTCCCCGACCGGCTGAGCGCCCGCCATCAGCCGCCGCAGCGCCGGCCCGTACTCGACGCGGGCGGGGAACGGGTCGGCCGCGGTGCGCCGGGCCAGCTCCGCGAGCGGCAGCCCGCGACCGGCCTTGGCGCCGTGCTCCGCCGCCACCACCAGGATGTTGCCGAAGCGGCGGCCGCGCAGCACCGACGGCTCGGCGATCAGGCAGAGCTCGGGGAAGACGGCCGCGGCGGTGGCCAGTTGGGAGCCGAGGAAGCGGAACGGCGCGCTGTCGGCGAGGTTCGCGACGTACAGCCCGTCCGGGCGCAGCGCGCGGGCGGCGGCGGAGACGAACTCCAGCGACGCGACGTGCGCGGGCACCCGCGCACCGCCGTAGACGTCGGCGATGACCAGGTCGCAGCTCGCCGCCGGGCGCTGTTCCAGCGCGGCGCGGGCGTCGAGGGGCCGTACGGTGACGCCGCAGTCCTCCGGCAGCGGCAGATGCCCGGCGACCAGGGCGATCACCCCGCGGTCGGATTCGGCGACCTCCTGCCGGGAACCGGGGCGCGTCGCCGCCACGTACCGGGGCAGGGTCAGCGCGCCGCCGCCGAGGTGCACGGCGTCCAGCGGGCGGCCGGGCGGGAAGCCGAGGTCCACGACGTGCGCGAGGCGGCGCGCGTACTCGAACTCCAGGTGCGTGGCGTCGTCGAGGTCCACATACGACTGCGGGGCGCCCTCGACCGTGAGCAGGTACGCGCGGGGGCGGTCGACGTCCGGCAGCAGCCTCGCGGTGCCGCCGTCCACGGCGGCGACGACGGGGACGGGCTCCTCCACACCGGCCATTGTGGCGGAGGAGGCCCGCCTTCCGTACCCGGATGCGCGGATGCGCGGGTACGGAAGGCGGGCGGCGGGCCGGGCCCGGCCCGCGCCGGGTCAGTCCAGCCCGGTGACGGTGCCCGCGCCGACCGTGCGCCCGCCCTCGCGGATCGCGAAGCCGAGCCCCACTTCCAGCGGCACCTCGCGGCCCAGTTCGACCGTCATCGCGACGGTGTCGCCCGGCCTGGCGACGCCCGTCGCGCCGAGGTCGACGTCGCCGACGACGTCCGCGGTCCTGATGTAGAACTGCGGCCGGTAGCCCGTCGAGACGGCCGTACGCCGGCCGCCCTCGGCGGCGGACAGCACGTACACCTCGGCGGTGAACCGCCGCCGCGGCACGACGCTGCCCGGCGCGGCGACGACGTGCCCGCGGCGCACCGCGTCGCGCGCGACGCCGCGCAGCAGCAGCGCGACGTTGTCGCCGGCCTGCGCGGAGTCCATCGGCTTGCCGAAGGTCTCCAGACCGGTGACGACCGTCTCGACGTCGGCGCCGAGCACCTGCACCCGGTCCCCGACGCGCACCGTGCCGCGCTCGACGGCGCCGGTGACGACCGTGCCGCGGCCGGTGATGGTGAGCACGTTCTCCACCGGCAGCAGGAACGGCGCGTCCAGGTGCCGCTCGGGCATGGGCACGTAGGTGTCCACCGCGTCGAGCAGGTCCACGATCGCCTGGGTCCACGCCGGGTCGCCCTCGAGCGCGCGCAGCCCGGAGACGCGGACCACGGGCACCTCCTCGCCCGGGTAGCCGTGCTTGGTCAGCAACTCGCGGACCTCCAGCTCGACGAGGTCGGTCAGCTCGGGGTCGCCGGCGTCGGCCTTGTTGAGCGCGACGACCACGTGCCGTACGCCCACCTGGCGGGCGAGCAGCACGTGCTCCGCGGTCTGCGGCATGACGCCGTCGGCCGCGGAGATCACCAGGATCGCCCCGTCGAGCTGGGCCGCGCCCGTGACCATGTTCTTCACGTAGTCGGCGTGGCCCGGCATGTCGACGTGCGCGTAGTGGCGGGTCGCCGTCTCGTACTCGACGTGCGCGATGTTGATGGTGATTCCGCGCACGGACTCCTCCGGCGCCCGGTCGATGCGCTCGAACGGGACGAAGGTGCCGGTGCCGCGGTCGCTGAGCACCTTGGTGATCGCGGCCGTCAGCGTGGTCTTGCCGTGGTCGACGTGCCCCATCGTGCCGATGTTGACGTGCGGCTTCGTGCGCACGTACGCCTGCTTGGGCATGGTTCTTCCTCGCGGATCGCAGTGGCTGCGCGGACCCCGGGCCTGGCCGGCCCTCCCCCGCTGGGGTCCGCTGGTGCGATCACGGGAAGGGGCGGATTCGGGCGCCGTCGGCTGCGGCTGCCGGCACTGCCGCGAGTGCGGCCGGCACAGCCTTCAGCGCGTCCGCTGCCGCGGACGTGTGCGCGAGGAAGGCGTACCGGAACATGCCCGCCATGATCGGGTACGGGTCCCGCGTGCGTCGACCGGTTTTCCGGCCGCAGGCCGCGGGCCCGGTCAGAAGTGCCTGAGCGCCTCGCGTACGGACAGCGGGGAGAGTTCGGCGCGGTGGGCGTCGACGAAGGCACGGACGGCCCGCGGGTCGGTCTTCGCGTACTCGCGCAGGCACCAGCCGATGGCCTTGCGGACGAAGAAGTCGCGGTGGCCGGCGCGGCGTAGGCAGTAGCCGAAGAGCCGGCCGGTGTCGGTGGCGTCCTTGAAGCGCAGTTGGTGCAGCAGGGCGGTGCGGGCGACCCACAGGTCGCCGTCCTCGATCCACTCGTCCATGGCGCGGGCAAGCGCGGGATCGGCGGCGACGAGGCCGCCGACGACGTGTGCGGCGAGCGCGTCGACGGTGTCCCACCAGGAGGTCGTGACGATGAGGTGGCGTACGGCGGGCAGCGACCCGGAGGAGCAGCGGCGCACGTGGCGGCGGAGGTAGTCGACGGCGAAGTAGTGGTACTCGCGCTCCGGCAACCGCCAGCAGCGCAGCGCGATCGCCACGCAGTCCGCCTCGGCGGGACGCGCCGTGCCGGCGAGGACGGCGCGGGACAGCTCACGGCGGCGGGGCGCGGGGATGCCGAGGAACGGGGCGACGCCGCGCAGATACGCGGCCGACCGCGCGGCGCGCTCGGGGTCGGCGGCCCCGGGGTAGGCGGCGGTGAGGCGGTCGAGGACGGTGTCGGCGAGAGGACTTCCGGGGACCACCGGGGCGCCCGCACCCGCCGTGGCCTCCGGGGCTGCCGGGACGTCGGGGGCTGCGGCGGCACCGGGGTGCTGCTGGGGCATGACGCCCACGATAGCGACCGGAGTTGAGGGGGACGTCACGGTGGGGTGACGGCCCCGTCGGTTAGGCTCCCACCGTGCCCGAAACCGCAGAGGCGCCCGTCGCCGGCCGCGCCGTCCGCTGCGGCCGGGCCCTGTTGTCCCCCCGCTCCCGGCTCGCCCTCCTCCTGGTGCTGCTCGCCGGCGCGGCGGTCGCGGTGATCGTGTGGCGGCCGCACCGGCTGCTGACCGACGGCCTGCCGCCCCAGTTCACCGGCCTGTCCGCGGTGCTCCTCTTCGCCGTCGCGTACGGGCTGTGCACCGCGGCTCTCGTACCGCGGCCGCTGCTCAACCTCGCCTCCGGCACGCTCTTCGGCGCCCAGGCGGGCCTGGCCGGGTCGGTGTCGGGCACGGTGCTGGGCGCGGGCGTCGCGTTCGGCATAGGCCGGCTCCTCGGCCAGGACGCGCTGCGCCCGCTGCTGCGCGGGCGGCTGCTGACGGCGGCGGACCGGCAGCTCAGCCGGCACAGCTTCCGCTCCATGCTGGTGCTGCGCACCTTCCCCGGCGTGCCGTTCGCGGGCGTGAACTATGCCGCCGCGGTCTCCCGGATGAACTGGACGCCGTTCCTGGTGGCCACCGCCGTGGGCTGCGTGCCGAACACCGCCGCGTACGTGATCGCCGGCAGCCGGGCCTCCGACCCGCTCTCCCCCGTCTTCCTCGGGGCCCTCGGCTTCATCGTCGCCAGCATGGCGGGCGGCGCCGCGCTCGCCATGCGCCGCCGCCGGCGCTCGGGCCGCCGGACCGCCCCGGGCGGAGTGATCTCTTCCGCCACGGCCACGGAAGAGCCCGCCGCGGGGCTCGCGGGCATGGCCGCAGCCGACCCTGGGGCCAAGCGCCTCATGTCGGGGCCTTAACATCTCCTCCAACCCGTCGGCCGAACTCAAGGACATGTGCAGCCCCGTATGAGCTGGATCGAAGCAGTCATCCTCGGACTCGTCCAAGGGCTGACGGAATTCCTGCCGATCTCCTCCAGCGCCCACCTCCGGCTCACGGCGGCCTTCGCCGGCTGGGAGGACCCGGGCGCGGCCTTCACCGCGATCACCCAGATCGGCACCGAGACCGCCGTGCTGATCTACTTCCGCAAGGACATCGCGCGGATCGTCTCCGCCTGGTGCCGTTCGCTGACGAACAAGGCGATGCGCTCCGACCACGACGCCAAGATGGGCTGGCTGGTCATCGTCGGCTCGATCCCCATCGGGGTGCTGGGGCTGACGTTCCAGGAGTCGATCGAGGGCCCCTTCCGGGATCTGCGGCTGATCGCCACCACGCTCATCGTGATGGGCCTGCTGCTCGGCTTCGCCGACTGGCGCGCCTCCACCGGCGGCGGCCGGCACCGCGCGGCCGTGAAGCGCAAGGAGCTGACGGACCTCAACACCCGCGACGGCCTGCTCTTCGGCTTCGCCCAGGCGCTGGCGCTGGTGCCGGGCGTCTCACGGTCGGGCGCGACGATCACCGGCGGCCTGTTCCTGAACTACAACCGCGAGGCGGCGGCCAGGTATTCGTTCCTGCTGGCCATTCCCGCGGTGCTCGCCTCCGGGCTCTTCGAGCTGAGGAAGGTGCCCGGGGCGACGCACATGAACTGGGGCGCGACCGTGGCCGCGACAGTTATCGCCTTCCTTGTCGGATATGCCGTAATCGCATGGTTTATGAGATTCATCACCACCCGCAGCTTCGCACCCTTCGTGATCTACCGCGTGCTGCTGGGCATCCTCATCTTCGCCCTGGTCGCGGCCGGCGCCCTGGATCCGGACGCCGGCGACACGGCCCACTGACCCGCGCGGGCCGGCGGCCTTCCCGCGGGGTCAGAACGACGCCTCCGTCAGGCCGTCTTCCGCCGCGCCGCGGCTGAGGACGGCGGCCCGTACCCGCGCGTGGACGTCCGGGTACGTCTCGGGCGTCGCCGGCACCACGCGGAACGGGGGCCCGGTCTCCGCGTGCTGGGCCAGGAACTCCGCGCGGGTCACCCGCCAGCCGTCGCGGGCGGGGGTGAAGGTGAAGCGGGCGGCGGAGCCCTCGTTGCCGCGGTACATCGACGGGATGAAGCTGGCGACCTGGTCGCCGAGGCCGTAGACGACCCAGGTGCCGTTCACCTTCTCGTACGGCTGCGGGACGTGGTTGTGGGTGCCGACGATCAGGTCGATGTCCTTGCGGCCGCCGCTCCGCGAGCGCGTCAGCCGGTCGGCGAGCCGCCGCTGGGCGAGGTCCGGTTCCTGCTGCCACTCGGTGCCCCAGTGCGCGCTGACGACGACCACGTCGGCCCCGGCACGGCGGGCCGCGCGGGCGTCGGCGACGACGCGGTGGGGGTCGAGCATCGCGAGGGACCAGGGGGCGTCGGCGGGGACGCCGGCGTTGCTGCCGTAGGTGTACGAGAGGTGGGCGACCTTGGCGCCGCCCGCCGACAGCAGGGCGGCGCGGCCGGACTCGGCGCGGGTGCGGGCGGTGCCGGCGTAGTGCAGGCCGGCGCCGTCGAGGGCGTCCAGGGTGCGGCGTACGCCGTCGGCGCCGGAGTCGAGCGCGTGGTTGGAGGCGGTGGAGCAGCCGTCGTAGCCGACGTCGCGCAGGGCGGTGGCGAGGCCGGGCGGGGACTGGAACGAGGGGTAGCCGGTGAACGGGCCCTCGCGCGGCCCGAGCGGGGTCTCCAGATGGCACAGCGCGAGGTCCGCCTTGGCGACGGTGGGCGCGACGGCGGCGAACATGGGACGGAAGTCGTAGTCCTTGTCCCCGGCGTCCGTGGCCGCCTGCGTCATGATCGAGGGGTACGGGATGATGTCGCCGGTCGCCAGCAGCGTGAACGGGCGGGCGCCGGAGCCGGGCCCGGCCGCCGCGGGCGCGGCGGATCGGCCGGCGGACCCGCAGCCCGCGGCGAGGAGCGCCGCGGCGGCGGCGAGTGCGGTGGCGGTGCCTGCGGCTGCGGTGAGCCGGATACGGCGCCGGGGCATGGGCGCCCCCTTCGTACGGTCGGAGCACGAACGGGAAGCAGCTTGCCCCTTTTCATATGATTAACCGCTCACCACTCCGGCCGTGTCCGGCGTACGGGTGGCGACATCAACCCGCCCGGCCCACCTCGCGGACGATGCGCTCGCACAGCTCGTGGGTGGCGAGCGCGTCCCGCGCGCTCAGCACCTCCCCGGCCCGTACCGCGTCCAGGAACACCAGCACCACCTGCTCGATGCCGCGCTGCCGGGCCACCGGCACCCAGTCGCCGCGCCGCCGCACGCTGGGCTGGCCCTTGTGGTCCACCACCTCGGCGAGGTTGCGGACCTCGCGCTTGGTGTCCTGCCCCGACACCTCCAGGATCTCCTCGGCGGAGCCCGAGAGCCTGTTCATGGCGCCGATGGCGGTGAAGCCGTCGCCGGACAACTGCAGGACGACGTGGTGCAGGAGACCGTCGCGGACGCGGGCGCGCACGTCGACCTGCTCGACGGGGGCGGGAGCGAGGAAGCGCAGCGTGTCCACGACGTGGATGAAGTCGTCGAAGACCATCGTGCGGGGGTCCTCGGGGAGCCCGACGCGGTGCTTCTGCAGGATGATCAGCTCGCGCGGGTGCTCCAGGCACTGCGCGTAGCCGGGCGCGTGGCGGCGGTTGAAGCCGGTCATCAGCGAGACGCCGCGCTCCTCCGCGAGCCGTGTGAGCCCTTCGGCGCCGGCGAGGTCGTACGCGAGCGGCTTGTCGACGTAGACGGGTATGCCCGCCTCCAGCAGCGCGGTGGCCAGCTCGACGTGCGCTTCGGTGGGGGCGTGCACGAACGCGGCGTCGAGGCCGGCGGCGAGCAGCGAGCCGAGGTCGCGGTGGCGGTGCGCGTGCGGGATGCGGTGGGCGTCGCCGACGCGGTCGAGGGTGGCGGGGGTACGGGTGAGCAGGTGCGGCTCGACGCCGGGCAGCGAGGCGAGCACCGGGAGGTACGCCTTGCGCGCGATGTCGCCCAGTCCGATCACGCCGGCCTTCAGGGGCGTGGCTCCCGTGGTCATGTGCGCTCCCGTCCCCGGTCGTCGGCACGCGGACCGCCGCCGCGCAGGAGGACCTGCGTCAGGGCGCCGCCTGTGCGGGGGAAGCATACGGGCCGCCCGGGTCGGCGCCGCCGCCGGGCGGCTCCCAGTCCGCGATGCCGTCCAGCCCGCGTAGCACGACGCGGGGCCCGAGCAGTCCCACGCCGCGGATGAGGGCGTTGCGGGCGCGTACGGCGAGCGGTCCCGTCAGGTTGATCACGCGGCCGGCGCGGGCGGAGCGCAGCGCCACGGTGCGGGTGCGCGGGAGGCGGTCGCGGGTGTAGCGCTCCAGGGCCTCCGGTACGGCCGCGGGGTCGGCGGCGGCGTGGTGGGCGAGGACGACGCCGTCCTCGACGGCCTGGTTGCCGCCCTGGCCGAGGTTCGGGGTCATGGCGTGGGCGGCGTCGCCGAGGAGGGCGACCCGGCCGCGGTGGAAGGCGGGCAGCGGCTCGGCCAGCCAGCGCACGTCGTGGTGGAGCACCTGGCCCGGCTCGGCCGCGGCCAGGATGGCGGGCACCGGGTCGTGCCAGCCGGCGAAGCGGCGGCGGAGTTCGGCCAGTTCGCCGTCCGGGGAGCGGCGGCCCGCGGGCGCGAGGGCGGCGGCGTAGGCGTACACGCGGCCGTCGGCGAGCGGCTGCGAGCCCCACAGCTCCCCGCGGCCCCAGGTCTCGTGGGGCGCGAACGCGACGGGCCGCGCGGGCAGGACCAGCCGCCAGGTGGTGAACCCGGCGTAGGCGGGGCCGGGGTGGCCGGGGAAGAGGGCGCTGCGGGCGGCGGAGCCGATGCCGTCGGCGGCGACGACGAGTTCGGCCTCCAGCACGCCGTCCGGCACCGCGACGCGCGCGGGCTCGCCGGGGCCGCCCGGGTCCTCGACCTCGGCGGCGGCTTCGGTGCGGATGGCGCCGGCCGGCAGCCGGGCGGTGAGCAGCGCCGCGAGGTCGGCGCGGTGCACGAGGGCGATGCCGCCGCCGAAGCGCTCGGCGAGGGCCGCCGCGTCGGTACGGGAGAGCCAGCGGCCTTCGGGTGTACGCAGCCCGCCGCTCCCCTCCCAGGCGGCGAGGTCGCGCACGGCGTCGCCGACGCCGATGGCGTCGAGGGCGCGCTGGGCGTTGGCGGCGAGGGAGATGGCGGCGCCGACGGGCTCGATCGAGGCGGCCTTCTCCAGCACGGTGACGGACCAGCCGCGGCGGTGCAGTGCGGCGGCGGCGGTGAGCCCGCCGGGTCCTGAGCCGATGACGAGGGCGCGCGGCTGCTTCAAGGGAGCCTCCTGGAACTACACCTGTAGTTACGCGGCCGAGGGTACCACGCGCGCAACTACGACTGTAGTGGCGACCGCCACGGGCGATAGGTTGGGGCCGTGCCCGACCCGAACACCCCTGCCCCCGCCGCCGCTCCTCCCCCCGCCGCCGCGTCCCGGCAGGAGGTCATCGCCGACGCCGCCATCGCGCTGCTCGCCGAGCGCGGCATGCGGGGCCTGACCCACCGCGCCGTGGACGAGGCCGCGGGCCTGCCGCAGGGCTCCACGTCCAACCGCGCGCGCACCCGGGCCGCCCTCCTCGAACTCACCGTCCAGCGCCTCGCGGAGCGCGAGGGCGGGGTGCTGGGCGTCGGCGAGCTGCCCCCGCCGGCCGCGGATCCGGGTCCGCTCGCCGACGCGCTGGCCGGACTGCTGCACCGCTTCCTCACCCGGCACCGCACGCTGGTCGTGGCCCGCTACGAAGTCGCCCTGGAGGCCACCCGGCGCCCCGAACTGCGGGCGATCTACGACCGCGCGGGCACCACGTTCGCCGATGCCGCCCACGCGCTGCTCGCGGCCTGGGGATCGGCCGACCCCGAACGGCACGCGCAGGAACTCATCGCCTGGACCGACGGCATGATGTTCCTGCACACGGCGGGCCGGGTGACCGGGTCGCGCACGCCGACCAGGGCGCGGCTGCGCGCCGGGTACGAGGACCTGCTGCGCGGCATGCTCGGCGGCTGACCGCCGGGCGGAGCGGCAACTCCGCGGGACCGGCATCACCCTTGCGGGGAGTACCGGTGGGGCCCCGGGCACAGCAGTGTGGCCGGGTGCACTCCACTCCCGCCGCCGGCGCGCTGCTGACCGGCCTCACGACGCTCGCCGCCGTCGCCGGCTGCGTGACCGTCTCCCCCCAACCCGCCACCGACTCCGGCACGGGGACCCGCCACGGCCCGGGCGCCGGGTCGCGCGCCACGGCCGCGCCAGGACCGGCAGCATCTCCGCTGCCGGGGCGCGAGGAGCTGGCGACGATCGGCCCGGGGCCGCGCCCGCGGCGTACCTCCGCGGCACCGGCACCACCGTCCGCGGGCGCGGAGCGGCCCGACGCCTCCGCCCCTGGCGACGGCCTCCCGCCGGCGCCGGAGGCACCGGCTCCCCGTGCGGGCCAGGGCCGCCCGGCCCGTACGGCACAGCCGGCCCCGCTGCCCCGGACACCGGCCGCCTCCGGCGGGGCCGTCGATCTGTGCGGCCTCGCCGGGGACTACGGCCGCTGGGCCCCCGGCAGCCGGGAGGACGCGGCCTGCACGGAGTACCTCGAACGCTAGCCGCCGTCCGCCAGGCCCCGGCCCGTACGGACGAGTCCCCGGCCGGGCCTCAGTCCCCGGCCGCGGCCAGGTCCGGGATCCGCCAGTCGATGGGCGCGTGGCCGTGCGCCGCCACCGCCGCGTCGATCTGCGAGAACGGGCGCGAGCCGAAGAACTTCTTCGCCGACAGCGGCGACGGGTGTGCCCCCTGGACCACCACGTGCCTCGCGGTGTCGATGAGCGGCAGCTTCTTGCGCGCGTACGCCCCCCACAGCACGAACACCGCCGGATCGGGCCGCTCCGCCACGGCGCGGATCACCGCGTCGGTGAACTCCTCCCAGCCCTGGCCCTTGTGCGAGTTCGCCTCGCTCTCGCGCACCGTCAGCACCGCGTTCAGCAGGAGCACGCCCTGCTCGGCCCACGGCATCAGATACCCGTTGTCCGGGACGGGGTGGCCGAGGTCGTCGCGCAGTTCCTTGAAGATGTTGCGCAGGGAGGGCGGGATGCGCACCCCGGGACGCACCGAGAAGCACAGCCCGTGGCCCTGCCCCGCCCCGTGGTACGGGTCCTGGCCGAGGACGAGCACCTTCACGTTCTCGTACGGCGTGGCGTCGAGGGCGGCGAAGACCTCCTCCCGCGGCGGGTACACGGGGCCGCGGGCGCGCTCCTCCTCGACGAACGACTCGAGGCGCGTGAAGTAGGGCTTTTCCAGCTCCTTGCCCAGGGCGTCCTGCCAGGACGGGGGCAGCATCGGGGACACGGGTGAGGGACCTCCGGTCGGTGCAGAAGATCGGTTCAGTGGGTCGTTGCGCAGCCGACAGTACCGCCGGGCACTGACAACTCCCCTACCAACTGGTCTTCTTGTACAGCTCCCACATCCGCATGATCGTCGAGGCGTCCAGGCTCCACTCCACCCCGGCCACGTCGTCGTCCGCCGCGATGTACTGCCGGGCCTGCCAGAGCGGCAGCAGCCGCGCGTCCTCGGCGAGGATGTCCTGCGCCCGCGAGAACTGCTCGTTGACCCCGGCCCGGTCCGCCTTCCGGCGCGATTCGGGCAGCAGTTCCTCGGTGATCTCCGCGTTCTCGTACGGCGTGCCGAGGGCGTTGCGCGCGCCCGTGAAGGGGGCGATGTAGTTGTCGGGGTCGGGGAAGTCGGGCGACCAGCCGCGGCCGAAGACGGGGTACTCGCCCTTGTTGTACGCGGCGGCGAACTTCTCCCACTTGCGGCCCTTGACCGTGACGTCGAACAGCCCGCTGTCCTCGAGCTGCCGCTCCAGCTCCTCGAACTCCCGGGCCGTCACCGAGCCGTACCGGTCGGTGGTGTACCAGAAGGTCAGCGGCACGGGCTCGGTGACGCCCGCCGTCTCCAGCGTGACCGCGGCGGCCTCGGGGTCCGGCTCGCCGTACCGGTCGAAGAAGGGGGTGGTGTGGCCGGTGATGCCGCGCGGGATCATCGAGTACAGCGGCTCGGCGGTGCGGCCGTAGACCTTGCGTACGAGCGCGTCGCGGTCGATCACCTGGGCGACCGCCTGCCGCACGGCGAGGCTGTCGGCGTACTCGTGCTCGGGGTTGAAGACCAGGTAGTGGATCTCCGGCATGACCACCCGGCTGAGCGCGATCGAGCCCTTCTCGTCCGCCGTCTTCTCCAGTTCCGGCACCCGGTCCGGCGGCAGTCCGCGGTACGTGACGTCGATGTCGCCCTTCTTCAGGGCGTCGGTCATCGCGTCGGAGTCGTCGAAGTAGCGGATGCTGACGGAGTCGTTGCGCAGCTCCGCGTCGCCCGTGTAGCCGGAGTTGCGCTCCAGCTCGGCGACCGACCCCTTCTTGTACGACGCGAGCGTGTACGGCCCGGAGCCGACCAGGGTCCCGGGTTCCGCGAGTTTGTCCGCCGGGTACTCCTCGGGGTCGACGAGCGAGGTGGCGGGCGCGGCGAGGATGAACGGGAACGTGGCGTCGGGGCGCTTGAGGTGGAAGGTGACGGTCCGGTCGCCCTCGGTCTCGACCTTCTCCAGGCTGTCCAGCAGCCCCGCGGGGCCGGTCTCGGCGTTGATGGCGAGCACCCGGTCGAAGGAGTGCTTGACGGCCGCGGCGTCGAGCGGGTTGCCGTTGGAGAAGGTGAGGTCCTCGCGGAGCTTGCAGCGGTACGTGCGGCTGTCGGCGCCGGTGAAGCCGCAGCTCTTGGCCGCGTCGGGCTGCGGCACGGTGCTGGTGCCGGCGTAGTGCATGAGCGTCTGGTAGACGTTCCGGTACAGCTCCCAACTGCCGTCCCAGGCGGCCGCGGGGTCGAGCGTGCTGGGCGCGCTCGTCGTACCGACGTCGATGTGCCGCTCGTCGTCGCCCGACGCCGACAACGTGCCGCAGCCGGCCAGCATCGAGACGGGTATCAGCACCGCGGCGACCCGCCGCGGGCCCGACCGGAAGAACACGTGCTTGTCCCCCTCCTTGCACCTGTTCGATGGGGTGCGCAGACCCTACCCCACGGTCGGTGGATCACGGATCCCCCAGAACAACGCTGTGACCCGGGGGAACGCGTGAGGCGTGTGTGACTGCTGGTTCAGCTCCAGCCGGCGTTGAGGAAGATCCCGCCCTCGATGGCGAGCGTCTGCCCGGTGATCCAGCCGGCCTCGTCGGAGAGGAGGAACGCGGCGGCGCCGCCGATGTCCTCGGGCACCCCGAGCCGGCCCAGCGGGTAGCCCGCGGCGGCCTCCTCCTCGCGGCCCTCGTAGAGCGCGACCGCGAACTTCGTCTTCACCACGCCCGGCGCGATGGCGTTGACCCGGACGGCGGGCGCGAACTCGTGCGCGAGCTGCAGGGTCATGTTGATCATCGCGGCCTTGCTCATGCCGTACGCGCCGACGAACGGCGACGCCGAGAGCCCGGCGACTGAGGAGACGTTGACGATCGCGCCGCCGTGCTCGCGCTGCCACGCCTTGTACGTCTGCTGGGCGAAGCCCAGGGCGGACAGCACGTTCGTCTCGTAGACCTTGCGCACCGCGTTCAGGTCGACATCCGCGATGGGGCCGAACACGGGGTTGGTGCCTGCGTTGTTGACCAGGTAGTCCACCCGGCCGAACGCCTCCATGGTGCGCGCCACCGCCTCGGCCTGGTGCGCCTCGTCGTGGGCCTTGCCGGGTACGCCGATGGCCCGGCCGGCGCCGAGCCGCGCCACGGCCTCCTGCAGCGCCTCCTCGCCCCTGCCGGTCACGCACACCCGGTGGCCGCGGGCGACCAGGGCCTCCGCGATGCCGTAGCCGATGCCGCGGCTGGCCCCGGTGACCAGGGCCACCCGCCCGCTCTCCGCGGCCTGTGGCGCGCCGGCTCTCTCCTGCTGCGTCATGTCCTCGTCCCCCGGCCTCAGTCGAGCGGCCCGCCGG
The DNA here is from genome assembly GCF_003945505.1 of Streptomyces sp. WAC 06738. Taxonomy (NCBI): domain Bacteria; kingdom Bacillati; phylum Actinomycetota; class Actinomycetes; order Kitasatosporales; family Streptomycetaceae; genus Streptomyces; species Streptomyces sp. WAC 06738. The sequence continues at coordinate 295,574 of NZ_CP029618.1, forward strand.
CCACGTACAGCACCTGGCCGGAGACGAAGCCGGCGTCCTCGCCCGTGAAGAAGGCGATGGCGCCCGCGATGTCGTCGGGCTGGCCGACACGCTGGACGGGGATCTGGGCGGCGGCCGCGGCCTGGAAGTCGGCGAAGTCCATGCCGACCCGGGCGGCGGTCTGCGCGGTCATCTCGGTGGCGATGAAGCCGGGCGCGACGGCGTTGGCGGTGACGCCGAACTTGCCCAGTTCCTTGGCGAGGGTCTTGGTGAAGCCCTGCAGCCCGGCCTTGGCGGCGGAGTAGTTGACCTGGCCGCGGTTGCCGAGCGCGGAGCTGCTGGAGAGGTTGACGATGCGGCCGAAGCCGGCGTCGACCATGTGCTTCTGGCAGGCCCTGGACATCAGGAACGCGCCGCGCAGGTGCACGTTCATGACCGTGTCCCAGTCGTCCTCGGCCATCTTGAAGAGCAGGTTGTCGCGGGTCACGCCGGCGTTGTTGACGAGGATGACGGGCGGGCCGAGTTCGGCGGCGGCGCGGGCGACGCCGGCCTCGACGGCGGCGGCGTCGGAGACGTCGCAGCCGACGGCGAGCGCGGTGCCGCCGGCTTCGGTGATCTTCCCGACGGTCTCCGCGCAGGCGCCCTCGTCGAGGTCGAGCACGGCGACGGCGCGCCCCTCGCGGGCCAGGCGGACGGCGGTGGCAGCACCGATGCCGCGCGCGGCGCCGGTGACGATCGCGACCCTTCCGGTGGTGGACATGCTGGTGTTCTCCTCGCGCTGGCTGGGGCCGGGGTGCCGTCCGACGAGCGGTGAGCAACCGCTTAGTAGGTACGGCTCACGTGACGCTAGAAGTCCGGCCCCGCCGTGTCAACGGGGCGCCGCGGCGGGGTCTCCGTACGCGGGTGCGCCCCGGGCCGTACGCCAGGTCAGACGGGTACGCGCACCAGCAGGCCCAGCAGCCGCTCCACCTCCGCCTCCGGATCCTCGGTCAGCCCGGAGTGCACCGGCCCCGGCTGCACCACCGTGCTGCGCGGCGCGACGAGCCAGCGGAACCGCCGCCCGGCGTCGTCCCCGGCCGCCTGCCCGGCCCGCTCACCGCCGCAGCCCACCTCCTCCACCGCGCGCAGCGCGGCCCGTACGCCCGCGAGGTCCACCTCGGGGTCGAGGGCGAGCAGCCGGCGCTCGTCGAGGTCGGTGCGCGCGCACAGGTAGGAGTGAGCCCGGCAGTACACGAGCACCCCGGCGTTGATCTGCTCGCCGCGTTCGACCCGCGGGACGACGCGCAGCAGCGCGTACTCGAAGACCTCGCGCCCGCTCATCGCGCCCCCTTCCGCGGTGCCTTGCCCGTCAGCCACGCCGGCGCCTTCGAAGGACCGTCCGCGCTGCGCTCGCCGACGACGACGCGCTCCAGCACCCGCGGCGCGCGGGCGGCCAGCGTCTCGACGTACGCGGCCCGCACCTCCGCAGGCGACCCGAACCCCGGCTCGTCCGCCAGCCACTCGTCCGGCACCGCGGCCACCGCCTCGGCCAGCAGCCCGGCGGTCACCCGCGGCGCCAGCTCCGCCGCCGCTGCGGCCACGTCCGGGCCGAAGGGGGCGAGCGCGTGGTCGGAGGCGTCGTACGGCTTGTCGGCGGCGGCCGCGGCGGAGGGCCAGTTGTGGTGCCAGATGAGGGTGGCGCCGTGGTCGATGAGCCACAGGTCCCCGTGCCAGACGAGCATGTTGGGGTTGCGCCACGACCTGTCGACGTTGCCGACGAGCGCGTCGAACCACACCACCCGGCCGGCTTCCGCGGCGTCGACCCGGAAGGCCAGCGGATCGAAGCCGAGCGACCCGGGCAGGAAGTCCATCCCGAGGTTGAGCCCTCCGCTGGCCTTGAGCAGCGCCTGCACCTCTTCGTCCGGCTCGGAACGCCCGATGACCGGATCGAGCTGCATCCCGACCAGATCCGGCACCCGCAGCCCCAGCCGCCGCGCCAGCTCCCCACTGACCACCTCGGCGACGAGCGCCTTGCGGCCCTGCCCCGCGCCGGTGAACTTCATGACGTACGTACCGAGGTCGTCGGCCTCGACGACACCGGGGAGCGACCCACCTTCACGCAGCGGCGTGACGTAGCGGGTCGCGGTGACTTCTCGCAGCGTCATCCAAGCCCATCCAACGTTTCCACCAAGCAATCGAGGGAGGCGGTGGGTGATGCGCCCATTGCTTCCGGCCTCCGGCAATAAGTGAGCATAGTAACTGAGGGTGACGTGGAAGCCGTCCTTCAGAGCCTCCTTCGAGTGATCGGCCTCCGCCCTCAGCAGGTTCGTCGTCGGCGTAGGGAAGCAGTCCTTGACGGCCCCGTCCGCGAACGAAGGGGGATCGGACCGTCAGACCCGGACATGCGCGGCCGCCCAGGAGGTGTGGTCGTACGAGGTGGAGCCGTTGGCGTCCCGGACCACCAGCCGGAGCAGGCGGACGCCGGTGACGTCCACGTCCACCTCCCGCGGCCCGGTGGCCGCGGTGAGCGTGCCGCTCTCGTACAGCAGGCGGTCGTCGCCCCACACCTGCGCGGCCGTCGCGCCGTTCGCGCTCTGGGAGGCGGAGAAGTCGTCGATGCCGACGACCGCGGTCAACCGGGTCGCGGCGGCGCCGAGGTGGTAGACGATCTCGGAGGGGGCGTGCACGCCCAGCCCCTTGGCGTAGGTCACCCCGCCGAAGCCGATCGGGGTGCCGTCGCCCGCAGCCTGGCGGCCGTTGCTGCGGTCCCGCTCCACCGGCCCCCAGCCGTTGCTGGCGGACACCCACTCCAGGTCGCTGAGGAAGCTGTCCCGCCGCGGCGCGGGCGGCGGCACGGCCACCGTCCGGGACGCGGGGTAGCGCAGGGCGGCACGGCCGTACGCCGCCGTACCCTCGGCGCGCAGCAGGCGCGTGCCCGCGGCGGCGTCGCCGCGCGCCGGGGTGACCTCGACCGTCGTCCGCAGGACCGCGCCCGGCCGGAGCACGGCGGCGCGGGCCGGTCCGGCGGGGCGCAGCAGCCAGCCGGCGGGCGCGTGCAGGCGGATCCCGGCGTCGGTCCAGGCGCGGTCGGAGCCGTTGGCGAGAATTGCGGTGACGGTGAAGGGCTCACCGGGATAGGCGATTTCCGGGGACTCGATGCGGGTCCCGAAGCGCTCGCGCTCGTACTCCCCGGCCCAGGACGACCGCAGCAGGCCGGTGAGCTCGGCCACCACGCCCGGGTACTCGGCGGCGACGTCCCTGGTCTCCCCCGGGTCCGCGGCCAGGTCGTACAGCTCGAAGTCCCACGCGGCGTCCGGCACCTCCCGGTCCCGGCCGGGCGCGAACCGCACCGCCTTCCAGTCGCGGCGGCGCACGGACTCGGCGAGCCGGAGGATCCGGCCGCCGTCGACCGCGTTGGCGCGCTTCGTGGAGCCCGGGTCGTTGCGGTACCAGTACAGGTGGTGGTGGACCGGGGCCGGCGCCGGGCGGGCGGCCAGCAGGGACGCGGCGGAGAGCCCGTCGATGTCTCGCGGCGCCGGGGCGCCGGCCACTTCGGCGAGGGTCGGCAGCAGATCGGTCAGCGGCGTGGGCCGTTCGCTGACGCCGGGCCGTACGGTCCCCGGGCGCCAGGCGATCAAAGGGACGCGTACGCCGCCCTCGTAGAGGTTGCGCTTGTAGCCCCGCAGCGGCCCGTTCTCGTCGAAGAGGTCGGGGTCGACACCGCCCTCCTCGTGCGGGCCGTTGTCGCTGGAGAAGAGCAGCAGGGTGTCGCGGTGCACGCCGAGCCGGACCAGCGCGTCCACGACCGCACCCACCAGCGCGTCCAGCCTGGCGATCTGGGCCGCGTGGCCCTTGTCCGCCTCGCTCCACGGGCGGTCGGCGTACTCGCCCTGGTCGGGGATGTCGCTGGGGGCGTGGGGCACGTTGGGGTTGAGCATGAGGAGGAAGGGCTCGCCGGCGTGGGCGTCGAGGAAGGAGACGGCCCGTTCCTGGAGGAGGTCGATGACGAAGGCGCCGCGCGCGCCGTCGGCGTTCTCGGGGATCTGCTCCTTCGCGCCGTTGTGCCAGAGGTACTGCGGGTAGTACTGGTGTGCGTGTCCGTGCGTGATGTAGCCGTAGAAGTCCGTGAACCCGCGGGCGTTGGGGTGGCTCGGCTGGTCCGGCTCCTCGGGCCCGAAACCCCACTTGCCGATGCACGCCGTGCGGTAGCCGCGGCCCCGCAGCACCTCGGCGAAGGTCGTGTCGTCCGCGGTGAGGGAGCCCTGCGGGCCGCCGAACGGGTTCTCCCGTACCCGCCCGTGCCCCGCGTGCACCCCGGTCAGCGCCGCGCAGCGCGACGGGGCGCACACGGCCGCCGCCGAGTACGCCTGGGTGAACCGCAGCCCCTCGGCCGCCAGCCGGTCGAGCCGGGGCGTGCGGACGAGCCGCTGCCCGTACGCGCCGACACCGCCGTACCCGAGGTCGTCGGCGAGGATCACGACGACGTTGGGCCGCCCGCCGCCGCCCTGCGCCGCCGGACTCCGGCCTTCGGCGCGGGCGCTTCCGGGGGGCAGCGCGGCGAGGCCGAGCGCGGCGGACCCGGCAAGGAAGTGACGACGGCTGGACACGGCGCAGCTCCTTCACAGAACACACGCCGCCCACGGGCATGTGGGCGGCATCTCCGTGATCGTGCGTGGTCACAGGGGTTCCAGGCCATACACGGCTTGTGAAGTACCCGTGAAATCCCCCGCCCGGGCGGCGCGTTTGGCGCTAACCGCGTGACGACCCGTCAGCCACGGACCGCCGGAATCGCGGGTACGCCGCCAGCCGGCCACACCGCAGGGGCGGGCTTCACAGGGTGCGGAGCACCGCCAGAGCCTGCCCGGTGTCAGCGGAACTTGAGCCCTGTGGCGGTGGCGACGTCCCGCAGGTCTACGTACTTGTAATTGGTGCCCTCGCGGGGTTCACCGTCGTCGCCGGTCGCCGTGGGGGTGTCCGTCTCGTCCTGGATCACTGCGAGCCCCTGCGGGTACGCCGAACCGAACGACTGGTTGACGATCTCCAGGCTGTCGGTTCCCTCGGCGCCGTCGATCGCGCCTGTGCCCGGGCCCGCGACGACCCGGAAGCTCTTCACGTACGCGTTGTCCTTGGCCGGATCGCGGTCGTACATCGCGAAGGTGCTGTCGCCCTGGCTGGAGACGACGAGATGGCCACCGCCACCCGGCCGGTCGATCAGTGTGATGCCCTCGACATCTGCGGTGAGGTGATTCCCGCCGAAGCCGGAGTCCTCGCCGGGGACACACTCTTCGGCGTCGGGATCCCAGGTGGCGGGGGTGCCGTAGTCCCTGACCTTGTCGATCAAGGTGGGCTCGCCGGTGAGATCGGCGCGCATGCGCCAGACACCCACGTCTTCCTGGCCCGCATAGAGCATGCCGTTCGCGGGGTCGACGCGCATGCCCTCAAGGTAGGGTTGCTCGCCCGGCTCCTCGCACGGGGTCCAGGTCGTGCCGTCAGGCAACGTGAAGCTGGTGGGGAAGCCGGCTGTCCGGATCTTGCGGTAGCCGTAGGTGCCGCCCGCCTCCTCCGTCAGCTCCAGCAGCGCTACCTGGTTGGTCAACTCCTGGGTGACGACGGCGTGGATCCGGCCGGTCCTGGAGTCCTTCCACGAAGCCAGCCCGTAGGCGGTGGCCTGCTCGTTCACCTCGTCCTGGTCGGCCGAGAAAATGTACGGGGCGGCGTCCTCGGCGGTGACGTCCTTGACGGGGCCCTCCGCGCGGTCGCGGTCGATGCTGTAGATGACCAGCTTGTCCCGGCCCCGGTCGGTGGCGATGGCGAGGTTGGCGCCGTCGATGACGTCCACGTTGTTGATGCGGCCCGGCTCGTCCTCGGCGCCGGGCGCCTTCGGAGCGGGCAGGGATTGGACCTCGCGCGCCGAGAGGTCGTACACCCGCAGGCCGCCGACCTTCGCGGTGCCGAGCACCAGACTTTCGGCCGGGTCGTCGGGGTTGCGCCAGATCGCCGGGTCGTCCGCAGTGGCCTCGCCGCCTGCCGCGTCATCGAACAGGGTGGGCGTTTCGGCCTTGGCGCCGACCTCGGCGACCGTGGGCTCCGCATGAGCGGGCGTGGCCACGACGGCCGTCACGACCGCGGCTGCGGCGATCGTCAGGCAGCGCTTGCGGAGTGCCTTCGGTGCGTGAGACATGGATGCCTTTCCGGGGGATGGCTATCGAGCATGCTGGAGGCGACAAGTGACAAGTGCATGCAGACACATGGCCACACCGTGAGGACATCGTGAACACTGAGGCCCCGGACTCCTATCGATGACCCACCCCTCCCCGGCGGCATTGCAACCCCTCACCTCTCGAAGAGCGGGGCGAAGTCGTGCACCATCAGGTCGGCGCCTTTGAGTTCGGTGGTCGTCTCGGCGTCAAGGATGTCCGCGTGTATCAAGTCGTATCCCTTCTCCACCGCACGTTTCCTGATGTGGGCTGCGATCTCCGGGCCCACGTGGTCTTCCCAGCCGGGCGCGTAGGTCGCCCCGCCGGCGGGTCCGAGGGGCAGGACGATGCCCGGCGGGCCGGGGCGGTACGGGGTGAGCGTGTCGTCGCCGTCGATGAGCCTGCGGATGTTGGCCGCGACGACACCGGCGTGGTCGATGGCAGCGCTGGCCTGCTTGGCCTCGGGAGTCGCGATGATGTCGCCGAGGGCGAACACGCGGGGCTGTCCCGGCAGCCGCAGGTCGGGCGTGACGGTGAGCCGGCCGTCCGGCCCGCGTGTGGTGAGCAGGTCGTCGCCGAGGTAGTCGGTGGCGGGCGGGCCCCCGTAGCAGCGGAACCAGATGTCGGCCGTGAGACGTTCGCCCGATTCCAGTGCCGCGGTGAATGTCTTCGCCTCGCCGGGTTCCGAGGGGGGCTCCTCGCGCAGCCGGTCGCCGAGGATGACGCGGACGCCCAGGGCGTCGAGTTGGCGGTGCAACTCATTGCGGAACAGGTCCGGGTAGTCGCCGGGGACGATCGGGTGGCCGGGAGCGACGATCGTGATCGTTTTCTGGGGCCATGCCGAGGCGAGTTCTCCGGCCAGTTCGAGGCCCACGGGGCCGGCGCCGAGCAGGAGGACGGCCTCGGCTCCTTCGAGGTTGTGGTGCGTGGTGCGGTAGGCGCGTCTGGCGGTGTCGCTGTCCGGGGTGTGGGGCTTGGCCGGGAAGGGGTAGGCCGATCCGGTGGCCAGGACGATGTGCTCGGCTTCGACGCGGGTGCCGGAGGCCAGGGTGACGGATGACGCGTCGACGCGGATCGCCTCGTCCTTGAGGAACGTGCCCCGGCTGAGCAGGTTGTCGTAGGGGAAGAACAGCCGGTCCGTCCATCGCGGGTCCACCAGACTTCGCAGTGCGGCGATGTTGTGGACGAAGGCGTCGCGGGGGTCGATGAGGACCACGTCGGTGAAGGCGTCGAGCGCCTTGGCGACGGTGATGCCTCCGTATCCGCCGCCGACGACGGCCACGGTCGTGTGCATGGTGTGCTCCTGGTCGTGGATGCTGCGTGTCATCGGGGCCGGTGGGACAGGAGGTTCGTCGGGGTGACGGTGCGTACGTGCACCACGGCGTCGAACCACTCGTCGAGCGGGCCCGTCGTCAGGTAGTGGTCGTGGTCGGCGGCCGCGTCGTAGATCCCGCCGATGCCCCGCAGCCGGTGCGGCCCGCGCAGCCATGCGGCGACCGGGTCCGGCCGCGGCGTGCGCAGGTCGAGCACAAAGCGGTCGGGGCCGGCCGCGGTCAGAACGGCGTCGGCCGAGTCGGCGCTCGGCGGCGGCACGTGCTGCCCTGGGTGGAGCCGGCTCACGTCGCCCTGCCCGAAGGCGATGAGGAGCGAGAAGTAGCGGCTGCCGAGTCGCCGGCGCAGCTCGTGGCCGACGCTCCGGAAGCTCTCCAGCGGTGTGACGGGTTCCAGGCGGGCCGCGTTCGCGGTGAACGACATGCCCTCCCAGTACGCGACCTTGACGCCGTCCTCCTGGACAAGCCTGGTCATCGCCGCCACCGACCGGCGCCGGACGGCGGCGTAGTCGTAGCCGCCTCCGGCGAAGCTGGCGGTGTGGAAGTCCACGATGAGCCGGGCCCTTTCCAGCGCATCGGGTCGCTCGGCGGCGCCGGGGAGGGCGGCGACGAGCCGGAGGGCGTCCTGTGCGTGGTCGGCGAAGCGCCGCCCGGGGTGGGTGCCACGGCTGTGCTGTACGTGCTCGGGCACCTCATGCGCGGTCACGATGGTGTCGTAGTGCCGTCGCACCGCGTCGTACGCCTCCTCGCCGCCCATCTGGGCCACCTGGTCGAGCACGGCCCGGTAGTCGGCCGGCCGCGCCGCGGGCGGCTGCAGCCCGACCAGCCGCAACGGATCGCCGGGCTGACGCTGGTTGAACGACCGGGCCCACTCCACGACCGCGAGCATCTCCTGTGTGCGCCAGGGCACCCACAACTCCCTCAAGGCGGTCAGCGGGTCACCCGCGCCTGTACGGACGTAGCTGTCCAAACCCGCGACCGCCGACTCGTCGTCCTGGATGGCGAGCACCCGGAATCCCAGATGCTCCACCAGGACGCGCAGCACCCGGTGTCCGAGAACCGTCACCTCGTGAGCGGCACGAGTCGTCTCGCCGACGCCGACGATCGCCGCGTCCGCCAGCATCGCCTCCAGCGGCCCGAGATCGGCGAGTGGTCCGTTCGGACCGCTTTCCGTCAGCGCGTGCGTGTGCGCGGTGATCCACCGTCGCACCGCGGCAGACGCGTCGTTTCGTACGCCCGTCACCCCTCGCTCCCCTCTCCGGACCCGGTCTCACGCAGATGAGCCTAGGAAGCGGCGACGAGACAATGAATGCGTGACTGTCGCAGATCTATACGCGCACGTATCATCTGCCGTTGCCGAATCGGATCCGACAGGTGATGCAGGTCGCCCCATGGACGTTCTCAGTGATGTGATCTCCGCTCTCCGGGTCGGGCGCCCGGGTAGCGAGCGGGTCGAGTGGTACAGCCCCTGGAGTCAACGGTTCGCGGACCAGCCCGGCACCGCCGGTTTCCTCGTCGTACTCCAGGGCACGTGCTGGCTCATCGAGGAAGCCTCCCCTCCGGTCCGGCTGGATCCTGGCGACTTGGTGTTCTCTCCGCAGGGCAACGGATACGCCCTGGCCGACAGCGCGGACACGTTCCTGATCGGGCAGTCGAAGGCCACCTCGGTGCCCCGGCACGCTGTGGGCCGGGCCGACGGGGCGGAGCCGCCCACGCGCGACCCCGGCGGCCGGCCCCACGCCGTCACCCTGTGCGGCGGCTACCGACTCGCTCCGCACCCGCTGCACCCCCTGCTGCGCGAACTGCCCGCGACGATTCACATCCCCGCCCGGCCGGGCCGGCACCCCGAGTTGCGGGCAGCCGTGGACATGCTCGGCGCCGAACTCGACAGCCGCCGGCGGCCGGGCACGGACGCGCTCGTGGCCGTCCTGCTCGACATGCTGCTCCTGTGCAGCCTGCGCGCCTGGTTCGAGGAACACCGGGACACCGGTACAGCCGCCAATTGGGGCGCCGCCCTCGCGGACCCCGGCCTCAGCACCGCCCTGAACGCCATCCACGACAACCCGGCCCACCCGTGGACCGTGCAGGAACTGGCGGACAAGGCCCGGATGTCCCGTGCCACGCTCTCCCGCCGGTTCACCATCCTCATCCGGCAGTCACCACTGGCGTATCTCACGTGGTGGCGGATGAATCTCGCCGCCCAGCTACTCGAGACCGAGCCTTCCGCTCCCTTGGCCGCTGTGGCAAGCCGTGTCGGCTACACCTCCGAGTTCGCCTTCGCCACAGCATTCAAACGCCACTTCGACCTCTCCCCCGGCCGATACCGCCGCCGCGCAACCGCTCCGCCCCATGAACAACCCGGGCCGCCCGGCCAGTGAGGCGAGGTGGGTGTCGCTGGTGTGTGAGACCGGCGCGACCAAAGCAGCGGCGAAGGACGACTCCTCTGCCCGCCAGGCCCGTTGAGCAGTAAGCATGATCTCGCACGGAAATCGCCCGTACCCGGATACCGGCAGACGTACTGCAGACCTCGTCGCCCCCGAACGGATGACGGATGCAGGCTATGTACCGGACATCGCGGTCCACCCTGGGCGAGTGGGTGGCGGCGCGACCACTTCGTGCAGCTCGGCGGCGGCCTGGGCCATGAGTTCAGCGAGGGTGGTGTCCGGCTCGGCTAGCCAGCGGGGCATGGCGCGCCGGTGGATCGCCAGCACCACGTCGACGATGAAGCGTGCTTTGCCGGGCTCGACGCCGCGGCGCTCGAGCGCCGGTGCCAGCGCGTCGGCGATGTCGGCGAGCTTGATCAGATCACGCTCGGCCAGTGCCGGGTTGGCGGCGATCACTCTTCCCCGGCGCAGCAGGAACTCGCGTGAGCGGAAGATCTCCTCGGCGGTTCCCAGTGCGGTCAGCAGCGCCTCGATCGGGGTGAGGCCCGGGTCCGCCGCCTCGACCTGGGCGACGAGGTGGGCCTCGAGTTCGTTGCCGGCGAAGAGGACTTCCCGCTTGTCGGGGAAGTAGCGATAGAAGGAGCGCTCCTTCAGACCGGCGGCGCCTGCGATCTGCGCGACCGAGGTGCGCTCGAACCCCTGTTTCTCGAACAGCTCGAGCGCCGCGCGTTCGAGCCGGCCCTGTGCGTCGGATTCCCATCGCGGCATACCCGCCAGGGTACGACAACAGGAGCTGTTATCGGCTGGTACGGTCGATGACAACAGATGCTGTCATCAGTCGGGAGATCGTCGTGAAGGCTCTGCAATTCGACCGGTTCGGTTCCCCGGACGTGATCGTGCTCCGCGACGTCCCACAGCCGGAGCCGGGACCCGGCCAGATCCGGATCGCCGTGCGGGCGTGCGGCCTGACACCGGCCGACTGGCACGTCGTCGACGGTCTCCTCGCCGACCATCTGCCACCGCTGCCGCGCGGGCTCGGCCTGGAGGTCGCGGGCACCGTCGACGCGCTCGGCGAGGGCGTCACCGGCATCCGGACCGGCGACCGCGTGTTCGGCCCGGCCACCTTCGACGGCCCGACGGCCGGCGCCGCCGAGTACGCGCTGATGCCGGCCTGGGCACGCATTCCCGAGGGCGTAACCGCCGAGCAGGCCGCCGCGCTGCCGATGGCGGCCGAGACGGCGTGGCGCGCGCTCGACGATCTCGGCGTCCAGCCGGATGAGCTGCTGCTCGTCCACGGCGCGGGCACCACCGTGGGTGAGGCGGCGGTGCGCTTCGCGCTGCACCGGGGTATCCGGGTGATCGCCACAGCCGGGCCGACTCGGGCCGCCGCCCTGGAAGAGATCGGCGCCCAGGTGACCGCCTACGGCGAGGGCATGGCCGAACGCGTCGGCGCACTCACCCCGGGCCCCGTGGACCGCGCCCTGGACACCACGCCGACCGGGGGCCGGATCGACCGCGCCGATCAGCCCAGCCCGGCCGGCGGCTCACTGCCGACCTTGGTCGAGCTGACCGGGGATCCCGACCGTGTCCTCACCGTCTCGGACTTCGCCGCCGCAGCCGAACTGGGCGTCCGGATCACCACCGAGATCCGCTACGACCAGATGAAGGAGTTCGCCAGGCTCGCCGGCGAAGGCATCCTGGTCGTACCGGTCGCCCGCACCTACACCCTCGACCGGATCCAGGAAGCGGCCAAGCTCAGCCAATCCCGCCGCCCCGGCGGCAAACTCATGCTCGTCCTGTGATCACCTTGCCGGCCTGGTCAGGCGAAAGGGGCCCGCACAACCCGGTGATCACACGGTGACCGCACCCGTTCCCGACCAAAGGTCCTGCAAGATTGCGAAGTCACACTGGAGTACTAGCCGTCTCCCATGAAGATCCGCGGAAAGTCGGCGGGGTCTGCGGTCGTGATCTGGCCGGCATCGGGAGGAGTGATCGCCACCGCGACGCCGAAGTCCCAGAACTCGGTGACCTTCCAGCTCTGACGACTGCCGGCGGCGTTCTGGATCGCGATCCGGCGCGCTAGGCCCGCGTCGTCCAGCCACACCTCCGCCGGCAGCTCGCGCAAACGACGGAAGGGCCCTTCCGGCACTTCGATCCCCGTGGACAGGAGCTCGTCCGCCGCCGCGATGTCGACGGTGAGCCGATAGTGAGTGGTGGCGGCGTCACGGATGCTGTCCGTACCGGCCTCGATGATGTCATCATCGGCACCGAACAGGGCATCCAGTGGCCAGAGCGGATCCTGAGGGCCGCGTGGGCCATCCCGGTCGCTGTCGGTGAAGGCCAACCAGGAATCACCCGAACGCAACAACTCGGTCGCTCCGACGTAGAGCATCTCGTGCGATCTGGTGAGTGCCTCTGGCACATCCTGCAGGTCATCCCGGATATGCCGGGGGAAGAGCAACTGGGACACTTGCGCCACGCCAGCCGCGAAATCGACCACGCCCTCGCCGAGTTGCTCCCACTCCTCGAGTGGCGGCGCACCGAGATGCAACCCATACGACAACCGCGCAGGACCGGCCGCCGAGGTTCGCGCAGCAGCGGCCCGCACACGAGCAGTGTCGGCCTCGAGACTCCCCGCCATGCTCCGATCCCCTCGTCGCGAATAACCCACGCTATCCGGGTCGGAGGGGCGAGAACAGCCAGGCCGACGCCTGCCTGGTACTCACGGTCGGCAATGCCGGCCGGCACGGTCCCGTCGACGGCGAGCTCCGGCCGGCCGCCTTCGAGCCCATCTCGCTGACAAGCGTCGACCAGGCGGGCAACGAGATCGGCCAGAACGCCGTACGCCTCCTCCTGGAGCGCATCGCTGGCCGCAGGCCTGCCGTGGGGATGCGCGCTCGTCCTCTTGACCCCTCCGGTCGGCGCTTCTACCGTTTGGCCGGTTTGCCGACCACTGTTCGGTATATCGAGCGATGCTCCGTCGTCGAGAGGACCCGACGTGAAGCCCGTCCGCGCCCGTTCCCGTGTCTGGATACCGTTACTCCTGGCCCTCTCGGCGGTCCAGGTGGCGATGCCCGGAGCCGCCGCCGACGCGCCGCCTTCCCGGTCTGGCGGCCTCACCCCCGACCAGCGGTTGGACAAGGCCGCCGATGCGCTCACCGTGTGGGACGCCGACGACGTCCGCGGCAACCTCACCCTGCCGGACCGGGGCCTCCACGGCGCCCGTGTCTCCTGGGAGTCCACCGCCCCCGCGACCGTCTCCCGGAGCGGCGAGGTGCGCCGCCCCGCCCACGGCGAGCGTCCCGCCAGGGTGACCCTCACGGCCACGGTCGATCTCGCGGAGCGCCGGACCGAGCGGCGCTTCGAGCTGACCGTGCGCCCGCTGCCGGAGAAGAGACCGCTGAAGGGCTACTTCTTCCCCTACTTCGCCGGGGAGCAGTACGCCGACGGTGAGCAGGTCTACTTCGCCGCCAGCCGCGGCAACGACCCGCTGCACTGGGACGACCTGAACGGCGGCCGGCCGGTCCTGACCTCCTCCCTGGGCGAGAAGGGCCTACGCGACCCGTTCGTCATCCGCTCGCCCGAGGGCGACAAGTTCTACCTCCTCGCCACCGACCTCAGGATCCACGGCGGGCAGGGATGGGACCACGCGACGAGACACGGCAGCAAGCACATCGAGGTCTGGGAGTCCACCGACCTGGTCCACTGGTCCGGGCAGCGCCACGTGCGGGTCTCCGCCGACACCGCGGGCATGACCTGGGCGCCCGAGGCCACGTACGACGAACGGCTCGGCGCCTACGTCGTCTACTGGGCGTCGAACCTCTACCGCGCCGACGACCCGGACCACGAGGAGAGCGTCAACACCCGCCTGATGTACGCCACCACCCGCGACTTCCGCACGTTCTCCGAGCCCCGCGTCTGGAAGGACACCGGGGCCAACTCCATCGACGCCACCGTCGTCCGCGACGGAGGGCACTACTACCGCTTCAGCACGGACGACGGCGTCATCGGTTCCTGCACCGCCGACATCGTCCTCGAACGCTCCACGTCCCTCACCGCGGTCGACCTGCCCGGGACCGGACCCCGGAACTGGGAGCTGGTGGACGACTGCCTGAGGACCGATGCCGGCATGGGCTGGCTGGAGGGCCCGACGGCCTTCAAGTCGAACACCGCGAACCGCTGGTACGTCTTCATGGACGAGTCCTCCGGCCGCGGATACACGCCCTTCACCACCCGTGAACTGGCCGATCCGGACTGGAAGATCCCCGACGACTACGACATGCCCGCACGGCCCCGCCACGGCACGGTGCTGCCGGTCACCAGGGCCGAACTGAACCGCGTCCGGGCCGCCTTCCCGGAATGAGGCCGCCGGTCAGTCCCGCAGCAGGTTCCGCGCGACCTCCACGTCGGTGATGAGGGTGTTGATCCAGCCGCCGCGGATCGCGCCGCGGATCGCCGTCTCCTTGTCCAGGCCGCCGGCGACCCCGACGCGCCGTTCGACGGCACGGAGCCGGTCCGGGGCGATACCGATGATGCGGTCGCTGAACGGCGCGTCGACGAGCTGTCCGGCGTCGTCGAAGTACCGGGCGCAGACGTCGCCGACGGCTCCCAGTTCCTTGAGCTGCCGCCGGTCGTCCGCGGTGATGGCGTTGCCGGAGCGGCGCAGCAGCGGTGAGGGATCGAGGGTGCCGATGCCGAGGAGGGCCACCGTGAGCCGGGACCACGCCCGCATGGCCTCGGCCATGGCCGGCTCGCGCCCGAGCAGGTCGCGCAGTTCACGGCTGCCCACCAGGGCGGCCGAGGGGGCGAACACGGGTCGTGCTCCCGTCAGTTCCGCGAGGCGGCTGGTGAGCCTGGTCGCGTGCAGTTGCACCTCCGGGCTCCCGGCGCCGCCGATGATCTGCACGACCTCCCGGGCCGTGGACGACGTCTTGGCGCGCATGACGTTGACCGACTCCAGGAGGGTCGCGCTCCAGGACGACACGCCGATGACGTCGCCCGACACGAGGGTGGCGTCGAGGTACGTGGCGGTGGCGGCGGCCAGCGCGGGGGTCACCTCGGCCACGGCGCCCTCCACCTCCACGACGACGGCGTCGCGCAGTCCGTAGCGTTCGACGAGGGCGTCCTCGAGCTCCGCGTGCACGCCTTCGGGCGAGACGACGACGGTCCGCACCACGCCGCGCTGGACGGCTTCCCTGAGCAGGCGGGAAACCCGCGGCTGGGACATGTGGAGCCGGGCGGCGATCTCGGGTTGCCGCACCCCGCGCTCGTGGTACATGCGGGCCACCTTGACCAGGAGCCTCATATGGTCGGGGCTCGGAGTGGACAACGCCGCCGCCACCGTACCTCCCTCTCTTCTCGAATCCGGGCGTGCGGTCCCGTCCTCGGGCCGCACCTGCCGACGCGGGCAGACTACCGTCGCGTCCGTACGCGCCGGCGCACCGTCAGCGCCTGGCGAAGAGGCCGAATTCGCCGGCGTTCTCCTTGGTGACGAGTTCGCAGTCGATGGCCTGCTTCTCGGGCTGTCCCGTCTTGCCGGTCTCGATGAACTCGTCCGCCTGCCGCACCGCCTGTTCGGCTCCGAGTGCGGCCGGCTGCAGTACGGTCGCCCGCATGTGCCCGGCCTTGATCTGGGCGATGGCGTCCGGACTTCCGTCGAAGCCGACTACGACGACATCGGACTGCTTGGCCGCCTTCAGCGCGGCCACCGCGCCGAGGGCCATGGTGTCGTTGCCGGCGATGACCCCGTCGATATCCGGGTGGCGCTGGAGAATCGTCTCCATCTTGCTGAACGCCTCCTGCTGGTCCCAGTTCGCCGTCTGCCGGGCCACGCGCTTCATATCGGGGTACTGCGAAATCACATCGGCGAATCCCTTGGAACGCACACCGGCGTTGGTGTCGGACTCCTTGCCGGTGAGTTCGACGTAGTCGCCCTTCCCTTCCATCGCCCCGACGAACTCCTGGCCCGCGAGCTGGGCTCCCTGGGCGTTGTTGGAGACGATCTGCGCCTTCGCGATTCCGGTCTCGTTGATCTCGCGGTCGATGAGGAAGACGGGGATGCCGGCCTCGGTGGCCTTGCGGACCGGGCCGATCGACGCGTCGGCGCCGGCGTTGTCGAGAATGATCGCCGCGGAATCCCGGGCGATGGCGCCGTCGATGAGTTCGCTCTGCTTGTTGGGGTCGTCGTCGTGCGAGGCGACCGACGTGTCGTAACCGAGCTTCTCGGCCTCCTTCTTCGCCGCATCGGCCTCGGCCTTGAAGAAGGGGTTGTCCGACGGAGGGGTGATGATGGTGATCAGGTTGCTGCCCGAGGAACCGGAATCGGACCCGGACCCCTCGTCGGAATCACCGCACGCGGTGAGCATCAGCAGGGTGCCGGCGAGAGCGGCGGCTCCCGTGGCGGTGAGGCGGCGGTTGCGGTGGGACATGCTGGTCTCCTCGATTGCGGTCAGTGGGGTGCCGGGCCGTCGGACGGGGGCTTCGCCGGCCGGGCCGGCGGGTCGGAGGAGGCCGCCTCGTCGGCGCCCGCGACGGCGATGGCGGACGCGGCGGCACGGTGGCGCTGGAAGCGCTGCTGGCTCTGGTCGAGGACGACGGCGACGACGATGACGGCGCCCTTGATGAGCATCTGCCAGAACGTCGAGACACCGAGGATGACCAGACCGTCCGCGAGGAAGCCGATGACGAACGCGCCGACCAGCGTTCCGCGTACGTTGCCCCGGCCACCGGAGAGCGCCGCGCCGCCGATGACCACCGCGGCGATGGCGTTCAACTCGAAGGTCTCGCCGGCCTGGGGCGCGGCCGAGGTGAGTTCCGAGGCGATGATGAGCCCGGCCATCGCGGCGCAGGCGCCGGAGATCACGTACACGGTCAGCTTCACCCGCTTGACGGGGGCGCCGCTGAGCTGGGTGGCACGCTCGTTGCCGCCGGTGGCGTAGAGCCAGCGACCGAAGGGTGTCTTGCGCAGCAGCAGGGTGACGAGGCCGGCGAGCACGATCATGATCCAGACGGCGACCGGGAGGCCGAGGGGACGGCCCTGGCCGAGCCAGTCGAATCCGGTGTTGTACGTGCCGGGGTCGCCGGCGAGGTCCGGGTACGTGCTGCCGTCGGAGATGAGCATGGCGGTGGCGCGGGCCATGTACAGCATGCCGAGGGTGGCGATGAACGGTGCCACGTTCAAGCGGGTGATGAGGAAGCCGTTGACGGCACCCACCAGCGCCCCCACGGCGATGCACAGCACGATGACGGCCCAGACCTGCGGGTAGGCGACGGCGTCCACGAAGCCCAGGTGCAGACCCTGGAGCAGCTCACCGGCGACGACTCCGGAGAGGCCCACGGTCGATCCGACCGAGAGGTCGATGCCGCCCTTCAGGATGACCAGCAGCATGCCCAGGGCGAGTATCGCGTTGATGGCGACGTGCTTGGTCATGGTGATGACGTTGTCGACCGTGAGGAAGGAGTCGGACAGCAGGCTGAAGACGACGATGAGGACGCCGAGCGCGATGAAGGCGCGCAGCTCGAAGATCGAGTCGAGGGTCTTGAGCCGCCGGGCCTGCGCGGCCGCCGCGCGGCGCTGCCGCAGGACGACCTCGTGGTCCGTGGTGCCCTCGGCCAGGGTGTCACTCATCTCGTCCCTCTTCGGTCGACCCGGCTCCGTCGGCCAGGCTCATCAGGCGGTCGCGGGTGATCTCGCCGGCGCGCAGTTCGGCGATCAGCCGGCCGCGGGCCAGGACGAGCAGGCGGTCGGGAATGTGCAGCGCCTCCTCGGGCTCCGAGGTGGTGAAGACCACGGCCAGGCCGCGCGCCGCCTGCTCTGCCATCAGCGCGAAGACATCGGCCTTGGCGCCGACGTCCACGCCGCGCGACGGCTCGTCGAGCAGCAGGACGCGGGGGCCGGTCATCAGCGCCTTGCCGATGACGACTTTCTGCTGGTTGCCGCCGCTGAGTGCGCCGACGGGGGCGTCGGCGCCGGGCGTCTTGACGGTGACGTCGGTGATCATCGAGGCGACGGCGTCCTGCTCGGCGCGGCGCTGGAGGAGGATGCGTCGTACGAACCTGGTCACCGAGGCCAGCGACAGGTTCTGGCCGACTGTCATGGACTGCACCAGGCCGTCGCGCTGGCGGTCCTCCGGTACGAGCACCACGCCGGCGCGGATGCGCTTGCGGACCCCGGCCACCAGGGGCTTCCCGTACAGGCGGACGTCTCCCGAGGCGGCGGGCAGCCGGCCGGCCAGGCACTCCAGCAGTTCGGTGCGCCCGCTGCCCATGAGCCCGTAGACGCCGACCGTCTCGCCCGCGCGTACGGTCGTGGACACGCCGTCGACGGCGAGGCGGCCGGGGGTGGCGGGGTCGGCGACGGAGAGGCCGTCGATCTCCAGCGCGGGCGGGCCGAGGGTGGGCTCGCGGGCGGGGAAGAGGTCGTTCTGGTCGCGGCCCACCATCGTGCGCACGATCCAGCCCAGGTCGACGTCGCGCGCGGGGGCGGTGGCGACCATGCTGCCGTCGCGCAGGACGGCCACGTCGTCGGCGATGCCGAGGGCTTCCTCCAGGTGGTGCGAGATGTAGACGATGGCGACGCCCGACGCCTTGAGTTCGCGTATCACCCGGAAGAGGACCTCCACCTCGGGCGCGCTGAGCGCGGAGGTCGGCTCGTCCATGATCAGCACACGGGCGTCCTGGAGCAGCGCCCGGGCGATCTCGACCAACTGCTGCTGTCCCAGGCGCAGCTCGCCGACCGGCAGCCCGGGGTCGAAGCCGCCGTCGAGCCTGCCCAGCACCTCGCGGGCCAGCGTGCGCTGGGCGGCGGAGTCGAGCAGGGCACCGCCGGCCCGGGTGGGTTCGCGGCCGAGGAAGAGGTTGTCCTGGATGCTCAGGTTGGGGCAGAGGCTGAGTTCCTGGTGGATGATGGAGACGCCGTGGTCCGCGGCCTCCCGCGCGCCGGCGAACGCCACGGTCCGGCCGTCGAGTTCGACGTGTCCTGTGCTGGCCGGCTCGACGCCGCTGAGGATCTTCACGAGGGTCGACTTGCCCGCGCCGTTCTCGCCGAAGAGCGCGGTGGTGCGTCCCGCCCGGATGTCGAGCGAGACTCCCTTGAGCACGGGCGTGCCGCCGTACACCTTGGTGACGTCGGCAGCGCGCAGGACCGGCGGAGCCTGCGCCGCGGCGGGCTGTTGCGCGGCCGCGGTCATGACGTGCTCTCGATGGAGATCGGCGTGACGGTCAGCACGTCGGCGGTGAGCGGCGTCATGGCGCCCGTGACCTCGACCTGCTCGCCCTCGGCCGCCGCGGCGTCGAACTTCTTCAGCACCGTGGCCTTCACCTCGGCGTTCAGCGCGGTCGCCGCGTCGGCGTAGTCGACCTGGTTGACGAACTGGCCGAATTCGATGAAGCCGACGGCGTCCCGCAGCGCCGTGCCGTTGAGCGCGGGGCCCACCTGGACGGAGACGCGCGCGTCGGCCAGGCCGGGCACGGTCACCTCCATCAGCCCGCCGCGGGCCGGTCCCGCCGTGCCGGTGAGGGTGACGGCGTAGCTGTACGGGCCGGTGCCCGCCCGGTGGCCGTGGCGCTTGCCGGCCGCTTCCATGCCGTCGGCCATCGCCTCGTGCAGCGTGGTGATGTCCACCGCGTTCTTCCGGATGGCGGGCACGACCTTCGGTCCGTACGTCCTGGCGGCGTAGGCCGCCGGGTCGAACCCGGGCTTTCCGCCGGCTCCGGCCTCGCTCTCCGAGCGGTACGTGGTCGTCGCCGCGATCGCGATCGCGAGCAGCGCGGCGGCGATGAGGGAGCCGCGGCCGAGTGTCTGCCGGCGGCCGGCCGCACCCCGCCCGGGGCCTTCCGGGGCTGGTGTGTTCATGATGCCTCCTGCTCGTCCCTGCCGCCGAGGCTGCGGGCCGCCGTGAGGCGCCGACGCCATTTCGCGACCGCGCCGCGGCGCCTGGCGTCGTCCCAGGCGGGCCGGAAGGTCCGCGTCCCGCTGCCGGCGCGTTGCTCAAGCTCGCCGGTCGTCCACATGCCGAGGGAGAGGCCGGCCAGGTGAGCGGCTCCGGCGGCGGAGAGTTCGTGGTGGCCGGTCCTGATCACGTCGATGTCCGCGATGTCGGCCTGCAGTTGCATCAGCGCGTCGCTGCGGCTCATGCCGCCGTCCGCGCCGACCTGCCGCAGGCCGGGCAGCGCCGCGAGCACGTCCCCCACCTGGTGGGCGACGGACTCCAGGGCGGCACGCGCCAGTTGGCCGCTGCCCGTGCCCAGGTCGAAGCCCGCGAGCACCGGCACGGCGTCGGCGTCCCACCAGGGCGCCCCGACGCCGCCGAAGGCCGGCACCAGCGTCACGTCGCCCGCGTCCGCGCAGGATGCCGCCTCGATCAGCTCGTCCGGCGAGGTGCCGAGCACCTGTGCCAGCCAGGTGACCGTGCGCCCGGTGGAGCGGATGTTGGCCTCGTGGGCGTAGACCGTGCGGTCGGTCGACCACGCGATGGTGGTACAGACCCGGTCCGCCGGGCGGGAGGAGTCGGTGACCGTCATGACGGACGAGCCGGTGCCGTACGTGACCTTGACGATCCCGGGGCGCCAGCCGGCGTGGGCGAACAGCGCCGCGTGCGAATCGCCCATCACCGCGAGGACGGGGGTGCCGTCGGGCAGCGGATCGAGCCCGCGCAGTCCGCCGAAAGGCCCGGTCGAGGCGACGACCCGGCCGAGCGCCGCGCGGGGTACGTCGAAGAGGTCGAGCAGTTCGTCGTCCCAGTCCCCGGTGGCGAGGTCGAGGAGCTGGGTTCGCGAGGCGTTGCCGGCTTCGGTGACGAGGTCCCCGGTGAGCGCGTGGAGGAGGAACGCCTCCACGGTGCCGAGGCGCAGAGCGCCGGTACGGCTGCGGGCCCGGGCCGGGTCGTGCTCGTCCAGGAGGGCGGCCATCTTCAGCGCGGAGAACATCGGGTCGAGCGGGAGACCGGTCCTGCGCCGGATCTCCTCGTCCGCCCCGGCCGCCGCGAGCCGGGCCATGCGGCCGGTGCCGCGCCGGTCCTGCCAGCTCACCAGGGGCGCGACCGGCCGGCCGGTGGCGGCGTCCCACAGCGCGACGGACTCGCGCTGGGTGCTGAACGCCACGCCGGCCACGGCAGCGGCGCCGGCGTCCTTCAGGCAGTCCGCGACCGCGCTCCGCACGCTGTCCAGGAGTGCCGTCGCGTCCTGTTCCACCAGGCCGGGGCCGGGGTGGGACTGGGACAGGTGCGTGGCGGCCCGGGCGACGACGTCGCCCGCGGCGTCCAGCAGCAGCGCCTTGGTGGCGCTGGTGCCCTGATCGACGGCGAGCAGGTGGGGTCCGCGGGTGTTCACGGGACCCGCCCGAGTGCCGCGCGCGCGGCGGTGGCGATGCCGTCGGCGTTCAGCCCGAAGTGATCGAGGAGGAAGGAGGTGCTCCCGGTCGGGGCGAAGGCGGGTACCCCCACCATCCGTACCGGCACGGGATGGTGCTCGGCGACGACCCGGGCGACGGCCGCGCCCAGGCCGCCGGAGAGCAGCCCCTCCTCGGCGGTGACCAGGCACCCGGTCTCACGGGCGGCGGCCTGCACGGCGGCCGTGTCGAGCGGCTCGACGAACGGGGTGTTCAGGACGCGCGCCGAGATGCCCTCGCGGGCGAGGAGCGCGGCGGCCTCCAGGGCGCGCGAGACCATCGTCCCGATGGCGATCAAGGTGACGTCGTCACCTTCGGCGAGCCGTACGGCCCGGCCGGGTTCGAACGGCGCGTCCCCGGGGGTGATCGCGGGCACCTTGAACCGTGGTACGCGGATGTACGTGGGCCGGCCCGAGCGCGCGGCCCAGCGCACCGCCCTGCGGGTCTGCTCGGGATCCGCGGGCACGATGATCTCCATGCCGGGCACGGCGCGCATCCAGGAGATGTCCTCGACGGCGTGGTGGGTGGGGCCGAGCGCGCCGTACGCCATGCCGGGGCTCTGGCCGCAGAGCACGACGTGCTGGTGGGTGTACGCGATGTCGGCCTTGATCTGCTCCAGGGCGCGGCCGGTGAGGAAGGGCGCCGCGGCCGACGCGAAGGGGATGAACCCGGCGTTCGCGAGGCCGGCCGAGACGCCGACCAGATCCTGCTCCGCGATCCCGACGTTGATCAGCCGGTCGGGGAACTCCGCCCGGAACCCGACGAGGTTGCTGGAGCCGACGGAGTCGTTGCACACGGCCACGATGCGTTCGTCGGCGCGTGCCAGCGCGGCCAGTTCGGCGGCGAAGTCCGCGCGGCAGTCGAACGTCGGGGCCTCGGCGGCGACGGGGGTCATCGGTCCAGTTCCTCCAGCGCGAGACGGACCTGTTCGTCGGTGGGCACCTTGTGGTGCCACTCGACGCGGTCCTCCATGAACGAAACGCCCTTGCCCTTGACGGTGTTGGCGATCACCGCGACCGGACGGCCGGTCGTCGAGGGCCCGTACGCCTCCTTGATCGCCTCGTGGTCGTGGCCGTCGATCACCCTCACCTCCCACCCGAAGCTTGCCCACTTCGCGTCCAGGGGCTCCAGCGACTTGGTGTCCTCCGTACGGTCGCCCTGCTGCAGCCGGTTGCGGTCCACGACCGCGGTCAGGCCGGCGAGCCCGTAGTGGGAAGCGGTCATGACCGCCTCCCAGTTGCTGCCCTCCTGCATCTCCCCGTCGCCGAGCACGACGAGGGTGCGCCAGCTCTCGCCGCGCAGCCGCGCCCCGAGGGCGCAGCCGGTGGCGACGGGCAGGCCGTGGCCCAGGGGGCCGGTGTTGGTCTCCACGCCGGGCACCTTGAGCCGGGCGGGATGCCCGTTGAGCGGGGAGAGCGGCGCCATGAACTCGGCCAGCCGGGCCCGGGGGAAGAAGCCGCAGGAGCCCAGCACCGAGTACAGCGCCGCGGCGCAGTGCCCCTTGCTCAGGACGAAGCGGTCGCGCCGCGGGTGGCCGGGGTCGGCCGGATACGTCCGCAGCGTTCCCCACAGGGCCGTGACCAGTAGGTCCGTCACCGAAAGGTCACCGCCGACGTGTCCCATGCCCGCCGTCTGGATCGTGGTGAGGATGTCCCGCCGGACGGCCGTGGAGATCTCCGCGAGTTCCCCGGCGGCCTCGGCGGGCGACGCGGCGCGCAGCCGCGCACCGCGCGTGCGGTACGCCTCGGCCGCGGCCTCGTCGGGCCGCAGGGGGGCGGGCACCTCCGCGGTGGCGGTCACGCGGCCTCGCTTTCCGCGAGCGCACGGAACAGTGCCCGCTTCGCGAGGCGCTGGGCGGTCAGCGCGTCCTGCGCGGCCTGCGCGGCGGCGAGTTCGGCGCGGTCGAGATAGCCCAGCGCCCGGTGGAAGGCGCGCATGGTGCGGATGCCGGTCCGCGCGGCCTCGACGGGGTCCTCACGGAACGGGAACTGATCCAGTTGCCACACCCCCTGCCAGCCGGCGTCGTGCAGGGCGAAGAAGAACTCGAACGTCTCCAGCAGGTGCACGGAGCCGACGACCATGTCGTCGTCCCAGCCCCGGAAGTTGTCGTTGACGTCGATGGCGAAGAGCCGGTCGTGGGCGATCGCCATCCGGGCGGCCTCGGCCGGCGTCTCGCCCCCGTACAGCGAGTGGCCGAAGTCCAGCAGGACGCCGACGTTGTCCGCGCCCGTCTCCTGGACGGCAAGGAGGGTGCGGGCGACGGAGGACAGCACCATGCGGTTGCGCGGCTCGCGCGGCTTGTACTCGATCGCGAACTTCAGGTCGGGGAAGGCGTGCGCGAGTTCACGCAGCGCGCCCACGGTCTTGCCCCACAGGTCGGTGTAGTCGGCCTGGAAGGGGTAGTCGTAACCGTCCTGGCCGGGCCAGAGCTTGACGTAGTCCACTCCCAGCTCGCGGCCGACCTCCGCGGCGCCGGCGACGAGGTCGATCGCCTGCCGGCGGACGGCCGGGTCGGGGTTGGTGAAGCCGCCCTTGGCGAACGCGCCGGTGTACATCTCCGGGGTCACGGCGATGGCCCGCAGCCGCTGCTCGGCGAGCGCCTTCTTCACCTCGGCGGTGCCGATGTCCCCGGGCGGGAAAGGCCAGTTGAGATCGAGGACCGACAGGTCACCGACGGCACCCGCGAGCCTGATGGCGTCGAGGATGGTGCGCGGCTCACCGTACCCGTCCGTGGCGTAGCGGTCGACGTAGGTGGCGAAGTGCCAGACGCCGGCACCGTAGACGGGTTCGTCTCCTGCCGTCGGTTGCATATCTATGCGCTGCTGACTCGACATGCCGATCAAGCTACGAACCCGCCACCGCCACGTCAAGACCCGTGCGCCGCCGAAGAGTCCGTGAGGGTCGGCCTTTCGCCCGACCCGTTGACAGGGCCTCGGAACCCTCTGAGAATGCGCCGTGGCATTTTGAGTCAGCCATGAATGTATATGCGGCTGCTCGTCCGGTGAGGAGAGAGGGAAGCGCGATGACATCTGGGAGCATGCGCCGCACCGTCGTGGCGACGGCGGCAGCCCTGGTCGCCGCCGTGACGCTCGGCACGGTGCAGCCGACCGCGACATCGGCGTCCGCGGCACCGGCCGGCCCGTCCGGTGCCGCGAGGGAACACCCCGGGTCCGGCGGCGACGACCGGCCGCGGACCATCGTCACCACGGATCCGGAGCTGGACGACGCGAACTCCCTCGTCCGCTATCTGCTCCGCAGCGCCGACTTCGACACCGAAGCCCTCATCTACGCCAGCAGCCAGTTCCACTGGAAGGGCGACGGCGACGGCACGCGGTGGTGGCAGCCCGGCAGGGAGTACGACCGCTTCGGTCTCAGCGGGCTGTGCCCGTGTACCTCGTGGCGGTGGGCCGAGGACGAGCGGTTCATCGACGACGCCGTCGAGCGCTACGCGAAGGTGTACGACAATCTCAAGGTTCACGACCCCGGCTATCCGTCGCCGGACGACCTCCGCTCCAAGATCCGGGTCGGAAACGTCCAGTTCGACAGCGACATCTCGGTCTCCGGGGACTCCCCCGGCTCGGACCGGATCAAGGAAGTGCTGCTCGACGACGAGGGCGGGCCGGTCTACCTCATGGCCTGGGGCGGCCCCAGCACCATCGCCCGCGCTCTCAAGTCGATCCAGCTCGAATACCAGGGGACGCCGCGCTGGCCGGCGATCCACCGCAAGGTCAGCGAGAAGGCCGTCATCGTCTCCTTCGGGACCCAGGACAACAGCTACCGCGACTACGTCTCCGTCAGCTGGCCCGATGTCGAGCTGCGCCAGGCGGCGACGAGTACCTGGGGCTACGGCGCCCGTGACGTCGCGCTGCCCGAGCACGCCGCGTACCTCTCCGCCGACTGGACGCGGCGACACGTATCCAGCGTGGGGCCGTTCGGCGAGTCGTACCGGGTCTGGGGCGACGGAAAGCAGATGGTCGAGGGGGACGTCTTCGACCACTTCGGCTTCTCCGGCCTGACGACGGAGGAACTGCGCGCGAAGGGGTACGTCGTCTGGACACCGCCGCAGGAGAAGGACTCGTGGATCTCCGAAGGCGACACCTCCACCTTCCTCACCCTCGTCGACAACGGTCTCCGCAGCCACGAAAACCCCGCCTACGGCGGGTGGGGAGGCCGCCTCGCACAGAACCCCGACGATCCGTCGGAATGGAACGGTTCCACCGTCGCCGACCGCGCCCCGAACGGCGACACGCCCTCCGACTACGCCGCCCAGCGGTGGTTCGGCGACGCCCAGCAGGACTTCGCCGCCAGGATGCAGTGGACGGTCACACCTGAGTTCGGCGACGCCAACCACCACCCCGAGGTGTCGGTGGGGCGTCTGGATGTGACCGCCCGGCCTGGTCAGACCGTGGACCTCAACGCACGCGCGACGGACCCGGACGGTGACGCGCTGACGTACCGGTGGTGGCAGTACCGGGAAGCCGGGACCTTCCCCGGGGCGGTGGACGTCTCCCGGCCGGACTCCGCACGAGCGACGCTGGAGGTGCCCGGTGACGCCAGGCGCGGGCAGACGATCCACGCCATTGCAGAGGTCACCGACGACGGATCACCGGCGCTGACGTCGTACCAGCGCGTGATCATCACCGTCAGGTGAGCCCGGCGTCCCGGTGATCCATCCGCGGACCGCTACCGCTACCGGCCGGGACGCTCGGCGTCCGGTGTCTCTCTGCTGTATCGCGGGCTCTCCTGCGTCATAGTGCACGGAGGCGGGCGGCGGCGGATGCCGCGAGGTCCTTCGCCATCCCACAGAGCTCCTCGGTGGGACGCTCACCGTGGACGTCGAGGCGCACCATCTCGGCGGCGGTCACGGCGTCCTGGCCCTTGTACCTGTGGTGCTCGACGAGCGCGCTGCAGGTGTCGCCTTCGTCGTTCGTTTTGACGACCGTGCGATATCCACTGAGTGTGAGCACTGTGCCGTCCTGAGCGGAGCCGGGCTGGTCCCGGAAGAAGCTCACTTCTGCATCGAGGTCGTCGACGGTGCTGGACCACTCGCAGCCCCAGTTCGCGATTGCGGCGTCCGGCACGTCGGCCCTGAGGCCGGGAACCACGGACAGCGCGGTGGCGTCGAGGAGTTCGCAGGCATTCCCCCAGACCAGCGAGGTTTGCGGGTAGGCCGATGCACGGCGGGGAATCGGACCGGCGTCGAGGATCTCGGCCGCGCTCGCAGCGGCTCTTTCGGCGACCGTACACAGGGTCGCGTTGCCGCCGTTCACTGAGCCTTCTCCCATGTTGACGCGGACCTGGACCACCGTTTCCCCGGTGCTGCCACCGGTGGTGAGCAGCCGGCTGCACTCATCGTTCTCCGCCTCGTCTTCGACGATGTCGATCCTCCCGATCGTGCGGATGGGTTCGGCCCCCTGGGGCGGCGAGCTCTGCAGGAGGCGGATCGACACGTCGATCCGGGTCTCGTCATCGACGCCCACCAGCACGTCGCAGCGGTCGAAGTTCCCGTAGTCCACATCCTTGCGGACGTCCTCGCCGGCGAACTGATCGAGAACGGAGGTGTCGGCGAGGGCACACACGTCCGCCGTATGCGGGCTGCCGATCAGGGCGCGCGCCCCCTGTTGCCCGCGCCGGCCGTCCCCGGACGCGGGCTTTCCGTCCTCGCCGTCGCCCCCGAGGACGAAGACGAGTGCCAGAGCCATCACAGCACCGACACCGAGGGCGGCTGCGAGCAGTGGCCGGCGTCGGCGCTTGGTGAGGGTGTCGAAGGCGGCCGCGTCCCCGAGTGCGGTAGCCGTATCCTTCGAGGGTCGAGGGCCGGCCGCGGCGACCTCCTCCAGCAGTTGCCTGGCCTCCGTGGCATCGGGGCGCTGCCGGGGGTTGCGTCGGAGCATGGCGGCGAGCGCGGGGTACAGCGGCCCCACGGCGTCGGGGTCCAGCTCGACGAAGCCCTGCTCGGCCTGTAAGTGCCTCAGACTCCGGGTGTTCTCCCAGGTGCCCGCGTCCTCCAGGCGGCCGGTGCTCTCCCTCTCCCCCGGCTCGCTGCCACGCGGCGGCGTACCGGTGATGAGGGCGTAGAGGGTGGCCGCCAGGCAGAACACGTCCGACACCGGCCGCGGGACACTGCCTCGGGCCAGTTCGGGAGCCGCGTAGTCCGGTGTGTAGCTGAAGGGGCCGTTGAACGTGATGGTCTCGCTGCCGCCGACCCGGTAGGCCGCCCCGAAGTCCAGCAACTTCGCGTCACCGCGCCGCGTGAGGCCGATGTTCGCGGGCTTGACGTCGCAGTGAACGATGCCCTCCTCATGGAGGGCGACCAGCGCGTCGGCGAGTTGGGCCCCGATACGGGCCGCCTCTTCGGGGGAGACCAGTGGGTGCCGGTCCAGGCCGCCGCCGGGCACATACTCCATGACGAACCAGTACGTCTCCGCGTCTCCCCCGTCGCCCTCCGGCGCCACGGTGACGACGTCGTACAGGGTCACGACGTGAGGATGGTCGCGGAACTTGGCCATGGCCCGGGGCTCGCCCAACAGCCGGCGCACCGCTGTCTCGCCCTCGCCGTCCGTCCGCTCCGGCTTCAGCGCCACGTCCTGGCCCACCACGGTGTCGTGCGCCAGCCACACATCGCCGCCGCGCCCCGCGCCGATGACCTCCCTGAGGACGTAGCGGTCGGCGAATTCCTCTCCGGAACGCACCATCTCCCCCTCGCTCGACCTGGACCCCGACCAGCGCCACGCGCCGGATCGAAGCTACTGCGTAAGGAAGACTGTGCGCAGAGTTACCAGCGCTTTCAACAGCCGCCCTTTTCGGTGGCCGCAGTCTGGCCGGAAGTGAGCGGACGGCTGACCGGATGGCAGCTTCGCCGGCCACACGGTGCCGCGTTTCAAGAGCGGTCCGCCGAGTCCGCCATCGCCCGGCCGACCCCGCCGACACCCGCAGGATCATCCCGTCGCTGAGCAGGACCCCGGCCACCTCCGCGCTACACTCCTGAGCAGATTGCACCAATTTGTCCATATTTGTTCGCCCGCAACCCGCCACTGACACCGCATCCTGTAGGGGATCCCTGGATGACCGCCGTGACGCCGAGCGCTATCCGCGCGATTCTGGTCCCCCGAGGACCGGCGCTGAGCAGCAGGCTCCTCCCGGCGACGGTCGCGGTGACGTTCACGCTGGCACAGCTTGCCCTCGTACGCCCGGGGATGGGGCTCGGCTGGGACGAGTCGGTGTACGTCAGCCAGGTCAGCGGGCACGCCCCGGCGGCGTTCTTCAGCGCTCCGCGCGCTCGCGGCGTCTCATTGCTGGTGGCGCCGATCGCGGCCTGGTCGTCGTCGACTCCGCTGCTGCGGGTCTACCTCGCCGTCCTCTCCGGCATCGGGCTCTGGCTGGCCCTGCGCGCCTGGCGCGGTCTGCTCCCCGCGAAGGTGCTCGCACTGGGCGGTGCCCTGTTCGCCTCGCTGTGGGTGACGCTCTACTACGGCCCGCAGGCGATGCCCAACTACTGGGTGGCGATCGGGGCGCTGGCCGGTGTCGGCTGTTTCCTGCGCGCCCAGGCGGACCGGACCCGGAGCGCTCCGGTGTGGGGGCTCGCGGCGGCCGCGGCGCTGATGGCGTTGATGAGGCCGATGGACGCGGTGTGGGTGGGCCTGCCGCTGCTCATGGCAGTTGCCGTCGTCCGCCGATGGCGGTACCGCAGGCTGTTGCTCGCCCTCGCCGCGGGGCTCGCGGCCGGTGCGGCCGAATGGGTGATCGAGGCGTACACCGGTTACGGCGGCCTGGCCCGGCGGCTCCACGACGCCTCGCTCATCCAGGGCGGGCTGAGCTGGAACGTCGCCGTCGACGACCAGATGCGCAGTCAGAACGGTCGCACTCTTTGCCGGCCGTGCACGGGTGAGATGCCGAATCCGGTGGTGTTCGCCTGGTGGCTCGTCTTTTCCGTGCTGGCCGCGGTCGGGCTCGTGGCGGCGGTCCGGGCCCGACGCGCCGTCGGGGCCACCGCGTTGCCGCTGGGCTGCGCGGCGGCGGCCGCGTTCCCGTACCTGTTCCTGATCGGCTACGCCGCTCCCCGGTTCCTGCTGCCGGCGTACGCTCTGCTGGCGATTCCGGTCGCCCAGGGCCTCGTCTCCCTGGTACGGGCCGCCCCAAGCGGTGCCTGGCGGGTGCCTGCGGTGACGCTGGCCGCTGTCATCCTCGCCGGGCATCTGGTGGTGCAGTTGTCCGTGCTCCACCAGCTCGTCGGTCGCGCCACCGAAGGCCACCGCGTCTGGGCCAGGACCGCCGCCGCACTGCACACCGCGGGAGTCCGGCCGCCGTGCGTCCTCACCGGTGACGAGGCGATCGCACCGCACATCCCCATCGCCTTCGCCGCCGCCTGCTCGTCGGCCGACACCGACGGCCACAACGGCAACACCACTGCGGCGGCGCTGGCTCGTGAGGCGGGCCGGATCCCGGTGGCGGTGCTGACGACCCGCAGGACATCGCCGCCGTCCTTCGCCCGCGACTGGCGGCGGATCCACGTCCACCGGCACGTCTACGCGTACGTCGGCCCGGCCGTCCAGACCTGACAGAGGTTCGATCCGGCCGGCGAGCTGCGGGCCATCGGCGGCAACGGCGACGAGTTCCAGGCGCCGCACAGGTCCCCGGCGGAGGGGCCGGCGTCTAATCGGATGTGCGTGCGGCGCGGGGCTGTTAGGTTCGCCGTGTGCCGAAGCTGAATCAGATCATCGCTGTCGAAAAGGGCGTCAAGTCCAAGGCCCTCCAAGAGCTCACCCGGGTTCACCAGGACGTGCAGAAGCCCGCCCTGCTCGCCGGCATCTCCCGGACCTACCAGCCCAAGGACGAGGAGGGCGAGCAACTGCCGCCCGAGTCCACGCGGGTGCAGATCAAGGCCGAGGACGCGCTGCGGGCGACCGCCGGGACGCTGACGCGGCTCTTCGACGTGACCGCGACGAAGGACTGGGCGAACCGGTCCGCGGCCGCGGACGTGGTGGTCGACGGTACGGTGCTGCTGCCCCAGGTACCGGTCCCGTACCTGTTGTTCCTGGAGAAGCAACTCACCGACCTGCACACCTTCGTGCGCAAGCTGCCGGTGCTCGACGCCTCCGAGTCGTGGACCCTGGACCCCTCGACGGACTCGTGGAAGACGGACCCGGTGCGGACCAT
This sequence comes from Streptomyces sp. WAC 06738, assembly GCF_003945505.1. Lineage (NCBI taxonomy): Bacteria > Bacillati > Actinomycetota > Actinomycetes > Kitasatosporales > Streptomycetaceae > Streptomyces > Streptomyces sp. WAC 06738. The sequence goes on from NZ_CP029618.1 coordinate 325,986, forward strand.
CCGCACGAAGAAGGTTCCGCGCAACCACGTGAAGGCCGAGGCCACGGAGAAGCACCCGGCTCAGGTCGAGGTGTACTACGAGGACGTCCCGGTCGGCTACTGGACCACGGTGAAGTTCTCCGGCGCGCTGCCCGCCCGGCGGGTCAACGAGCTCCTCGACCGCGTCGAGAAGCTCCAGCAGGCCGTCAAGTTCGCGCGGGAGGAGGCGAACAACACCGAGGTCACCGACCAGCGGGTCGGCGACGCGGTATTCGGCTACCTCTTCGGGTAGCCCTCACATACGCCCTCCGTCGCGAGCGGAGGGTGCGCAATGAGCGCAAGCTGAAACTGATGTCGAAGCTGATGAGGGGTGTCAGTTGGGGGTTCGAATCCCTCTCCCCGCACCACGTGCGGGGGTGGCCCAAGCCTGGCAGAGGCGGCCCCGTGAAGCTCAGATTCTCGCTCCAGTCTCAGCATTCGCCGCCGAACACCGGATCGACCGAGCGTGGGCGAACATCGACGGATGGGGGTTCAAGTCCCTCCGGCGCCTCTCTCGTGGCGCTGTAGTTCAAAGGCAGAACACGTCGATCTCAACATGACCCGCGGCTCTTCAACGCCGCCGGTGTGCGCAAATGGGTGGCAAGCTGGAGCCCGGGAGCTGGACATGCTCCCGGGCTCCGTCACTCAAGGCCGCCGGGTCACTCAAGGCCGCCGGCCGCGCCCGCACGCCCGATCTGCGGGGGCTTCCCGGCGGTCTCCATGGCGCGGGTGGTGGCCGGGTCGGCGGGGAGGTAGGCGTTGATGCGGAGTCCTGCCGGCCCCAGGTCCTGAAGCATGATCATGGTGAAGGTGAGCCGCCCGTCGGGGTGGTGGGCGACCAGGGTGTCGGTGCCGGCGCGCCTGACGTCCGTGCTCTCCCATGCCTGGCGGAACCGGTTGCTCTGCCTGCTGAGCTCCTCGATCAGCGCGATGGCCGCCGGGTCCTTCAGATGTGCGTCGGAGCGGTCGCGGAAGGTGTGCACGACGCGGGTGGCGTACTCGTCGCGGGCGACGAGCCTGGAGGCGAAGCGGGGCTCGGTGAACAGCAGCCGCAGCAGGTTGCGCCGTTCTGTCGGCCAGGCCGCGTAGTCGCCGAAGATCTCGCGGGCCGGCGGGTTCCAGGCGAGCACGCGGGTGAGGGCGTCGGTGACGTAGGCGGGGGCGGTGACGTGGTCGACCAGCGACTGCAGCAGCCGGGGGTCCAGGCCGTGGTCGGCGCCGGGAGACGGCGGGGTGTGGCCGGTCAGGGTCAGCAGATAGGCATGGTCGGGACCGGACAGGCACAGCGCCCGCGCGATGCGCTCGACCGCCTCTCGGGAGGGCTGGATCTCCCGCCCCTGCTCCAGGTAGGTGTACCACGCCGTGCTGATTCCGGCCCGCTCGGCGACATCCTCGCGCCGCAGGCCGGGTGTGCGGCTGCGGCGCCGGGCCGGCAGGCCCACCTGTTCCGGGGTGAGCCGGGCCCGCCGGGCGCGCAGAAATGCGGCGAGCTCGTGGCGGCTCCGTACCTCGGACGAGGGCGCGGTCTCCGGAGCCGGGGTCGCGTCCTCGCCGCCGCTCGTACGGCCGATCTGCCTGGGAGTCACCGTCCCAAGATAAGCACTGGCTGGTCGGGGGATCTCCGGTCACCGAGCCTGGTCGCGACAGGGATGAGCAGCACCGAGGGAAAGTGGTTGGTGACCATGCCGAATGTCGTGATCGCGGGCGGTGGGGTGGTGGGCTGCGCGACCGCGGTGCACCTGCTGGAAGCGAGCCCGGGACTGGAGGTGGTGATCGTCGAGCCCGACCCCACCTACGCGCGGGCAGCGACCGGCCGGGGCACCGGCGGCGTACGGCAGCTCTTCACCCGGCCGGAGAACATCGCCTTGTCCCAGTACACCCTGGAGGTGATCGAGGGATGGCAGCAGTGGGCCGGCCACCCGGCATCGCATCTGAACTGGCGTCCCAACGGCTATCTCTTCGTCGCCGGCGCGCGCGACGTACGCGATCTCGCCGCCAATCTCGAAACCCAGCAGCGCCACGGCGTCGACGCCGAGTGGCTTGAGCCCGGGCGACTTGCCGAGCGCTATCCGCAGGTGCACGTCGCCGACCTGGCCGGAGCGGTGCTCTCGGTGCGGGACGGGTGGCTCGACCCGAAGGCGTTCTTCGCCGCCGTCCGCGCCAAGGCTGCCGGTCTGGGTGCGGACTTCGTCACCGACCGCGTGGTGGACTTCGTTCTCACCGGCACCGCCGTCCGCTTCGTCACCCTGGCCTCGGGCCGCGTCCTGGCTGCCGACGCGGTCGTGAACGCCGCCGGCATCCGGGCACCGGAGTTGGCGGCGCGGTTGCACATGCGGCTGCCGATCGAGCCCATGCGCCGGCATGAGCACTACGTCGAGACCTCTGCGGACCTCAACCATCTGCCCTTCGTCAAGGACATCGACGGCTTGGCCGTCCACCCTCACTTGTCCGGCCTTTCGGTGGGGCTGGTCGACTTCGACCACCCGGGCGGCGAGGACTTCGCCGCCGATTCCTCGTACTACGCCCGCAGCGTCGCGCCCGCCCTGACCCACCGGCTGCGCCACCTCGGCGTGCTGACGGAGCAGCGCACCTGGACGGGCCTGTACGACCAGAACCGGTTCGACGGCAACATGATTCTCGGCAACTGGCCCGGCCGCCTCGACAACTTCTATGTCGCCACCGGCTTCTCCGGCCACGGCTTCATGCACGCCCTCGGCGTCGGCCGCGGACTGGCCGAGCTCATCCTCACCGGCGACTACCGCACCGTCGACCTGCACCGCATGGGCCACCAGCGGATCCTCGACGACCGCCCCTACCCGGAACACGGCATCCGCTAGGGCCGGAGCGAGGGAGACGGGGGTCAGGCTCGGCGTATTCGGCGTCGGGACTCCCGGCGTTGCGGGAACGCGGCAAGGCCGCCGCCACTCCCCCTCCAGTCATGCCCGGCTGGGGGTACGGCGGCCTCGTCGCGTCTGCGGTGTCAGGCCCGGCCGCTCAGAGGGCGCCCTGGCGCCAGGGTCCGGTGATCGCGAACGTGATGCCCGGAGTCTGGATGTTCACGAACAGCCAGTTGCCGTTCTTCGGTTCGAACACCGAACCTGCCCACTCCGAGCCCCGGTGGTCGTCGGCGGCGACGTTCTTGCCCGCGGTGCCGCCCCGCAGGTCCACGTTGTTGGCGGCGAAGCGGAAGATCTCGCCGTCCGTGGTGAGACCGTGGACGTATTCGGTGCCGCCGCCGTCCTCGCAGAGCACCAGGCCGCCGCGCGGGCTGACGCACATGTTGTCCGGTGCGTTGAGGACCTCGGCGCCGGGCGAGGCGAAGAGGACCCGGAACTCGTCGGTGGCCGGGTCGAGTTCGAAGACCTGACCCTGGCGGGCGGGACCGCCGTCGGTCGTGATCACGTAGATGCGGTCGTTGCCGTACCAGGCACCCTCCAGGCGGCTGAACACGGCCGCGCCGTTCGCCTGCGCCTGGAGTCGCACCGTGTCCGCCGCCGGGTCGACGTCCTCAACGGGGACCCAGGAGACGGTCCCGTACTCCTTCTCCCCGTCGAGGCGGGTGTCGTACGACGTGCTGCCGAGGCGCAGAGCCTCCAGCCGGCCGCCCTTGGACAGATCGCCACGCACGGCCGGGACGAAACGGTACAGGGATGCGTCGCCGCGGTCCTCCGTCTCGTACACGTAGCCGGTCGCCGGGTCGACGGCGATCGCCTCGTGGTTGAACCGGCCCATGGCCTTGTACGGCTCGGGATTGCCCTTGCCCTCCGAGGCCACCTCGAAGATGTAGCCGTGGCGCTTGCCGGCCGTCGTGGAGAAGGTCTCCTCGCAGGACAGCCAGGTCTTCCACGGGGTGGGCCCGCCGGCGCAGTTGCGGATGGTGCCGCCCAGGCTGCCGTAGGACTCCAGCCACTGGCCGGCGTCCGGATCGAAGACCAGGGTGGTGGTCCCGCCGCCGGCCTCGGGGTTGTAGGCCGGAGCGGTGAAGGCGGGCCCGGCACCGCGCTCGTGGTTGCGGACGAGATGCACCTTGTCGCCGTAGCGGAAGGCCGCCATGCCGTCGTGCGCGCTCGGGGTGCGCACGCCGTCGTCCATGACGTCGTTGGTCCAGCCGAAGGAGATGTACTCGAACCCGCGCGGCAGCTCCAGCAGTTCCAGGCCGGTCGCCTGGTCCTTCACCGGGCTCAACGGACCGTATCCGGCGTCGAACTCGAACTTGACCGGTGCGGCCGCCGCGGTGCGCGCGGCGAGGGCCTGGAAGGGGACGGAAGCGGCGGCGGCCACCGCCGCTCCGCGCAGGAGCGTGCGTCGTTCGAAACCGGAACCCGTGGGCCTTTCTGCGGGCGTGCCTGTCATGGGGAAGTCCTCTCGATGCAACGGACCGGGGGCGGGGGGCCGCCGGTCAGCCTAGGAACGAACCGTTGCTTCGATTCCCAAGAGAAAGTGATCGTTGGAAGAACCTCTGCCGGCGACCGGGCGGCATCCGCCGGAGCCACGCCGCCGCGGTCGCGGACACCGGCCTGCTCATCCGGGCCCGCGACTCAGCACGCACCGGTCAGGACGCTCGGCGGGGTACGTGCGGCGCGGTTGCGGCGCGCAGGAAGGCGTCGAAGCGCTGGAGCCAGGGGAAGTCGGCGCGCAGGGCGTCGAGGTCGGCCTGGTAGCCGCTCTCGGCGAACCACTGGTACATCCGCTCCTCGCGCGGCTGGGGGTCCAGCCGGGTCGGCACTCCGGTGGCGTGCTGATAGATCCGGGCGACCTGTTCGAAGCTGAGGGCGTCTCCGGCGATCGCCAGGCGGGCACCGAGGTGGATCTGCGGCCGGTCGAAGACGGCGGCGGCGATCCTGCCGATGTCCGAGGCGGCGATCATCTGCATCGGGCGGTCGGGGACGACGGGCAGGCTCAGCACCCGCTCGTCGACGGCGTCGGCGTACCACAGCAGGTTGTCCATGAAGAACACCGGGCGCAGGATCGTGGTCGGCAGCGAGGTGCCGTCAAGATGAGCTTCGATGCGGGCCTTGGACTCGAAGTGGTCGATGCCGGTGGCGCGTTCGGCACCGTCGACCGAGCTGTACACGAAGTGCCGTACTCCGGCCGCCTCGGCGGCATCCGCCACCGCTGTACCCCGCCTGACCTCGACATCGAGTTCGGCGTCGGTGACGGCCAGGGGCTGCACGCTGAACACCCCGTAGGCGCCCTCGGCGGCCCGCTGGAGCGAGTCGGCGTCGTCGAGGTCGCCGGCGGCCAACTCGGCGCCGGCCCCGGCCAGGGCGCGGGCCGCCTCGGTGGCGGGATCGCGCACCAGGGCCCGCACCCGCCAGCCGCCGGCCAGCAGGGCGCGCGCCGTGCCACCGCCCTGCTTTCCGGTCGCGCCGGTGACGAGCACGGTCTTGCTGTCCTCCATGGGGTCCCCCTGCATCTCAACCCTGCGGAGCGATTTGCTCCGCAGGTGGGTCACGGTACTGCGGAGCACATTGCTCCGCAAGGTTCTACGATGGCGGGCATGGGAGTCTCGAAACAACAGCAGTCCCGGCAGGCGGAGGTCGCACGCAACGATGCCGCGCTGCTGGAAGCGGCGCGCCGGGTCTTCGCCCGGGACGGTGCCCGCGCCTCGGTCAACGCCATCGCCGAGGCCGCCGGGGTGGGCATGGGAACGCTCTACCGGCGCTACCGGAGCAAGCACGAGCTGTACCAGCGGCTGCTGGTACTGGCCAACGAGCAGTGGGCCGCCGGTGTGGAGCGGGCCGCCGCCCATGACGACCCGTGGCAGGGCCTGGCCGAGCTGATCACCGACAGCGCCGAGTACGGACAGGGCACGCTCGCCCCGCTGGGCAGGCTGGCCGCGCTGCCGCCGGCGCAGGCCGATCAGGCGGCCGCGGCGGACCGGGCGTTCGAGGCGCTGGTGGATCGCGCGCACCAGAGCGGAGGGCTGCGCGGGGACGTGACGGCCACCGACATCCTGCTGCTGATCGAGCAGTTGGGGCGCTCACCGCTGGTCGAGCAGGTCCAGGAACTGGGCGATGCCGAGCTGACCGCGCAGGCACAGGCCGCCCGACGCCGCATGATCGCACTGGCGTTGGGCGGCCTGGCGGCCGAGCCGCGGGACGATCTGCCCGGCGCTCCTCCCGGAGAGCGGCTGCTGACCGCGCGTTGGCGGACGTGACTGGAGCATCAGCGGGCGGATGGGGCACGACCGCTGAAGGCGGACCGGGTGAGGCGGGCTCTTCGCCACGCGGCGCCTCCCGCCAGGACTGACGGTGCGCCGGATCACGGTCGGCCAGGGAGCCGAATCGGTGTGACGGGCTGTTGCCGCCTGCACCGACGTACCGCCGGGCCCGGAGCAGGCGGGCGGAGACCGGCGTCTGCGACTAGTTCACCCTGAACACCCCGTAGCCGAAGCCCGCCGCCGCGATCTCCCCGGCGTCGGAGAGGGTGACGCCGGATGCCTCCAGTGCGGTGCAGCGGACTCCCGCCGGAAGCGTGGCTGTGGCGGGTGTCCGGCCCGGGTTGACCACGACCACATAGCGACCGCCGCGGACGTAGACCAGCGGATACCCGGCGTACAGCACCTCCACCCCGCCGGAGGCGCCCAGTTCCGGGGCGGCCTTGCGCAGGGCGATCAGGCGCCGCACCAGGTGCATCAGGGACTTCTCGTCGGCCCGCTGCGCGGCCACGGTGGGACGGCCGGGGTCCGGGTCGAGCGGGAGGTACAGCCGGTCGGCGGGGGCGGTGGAGAAGCCGGCGTTCGCGCTGCCGTCCCACTGCATCGGGGTGCGTGAACCGGCCCGGTTGTAGCGCGGGCCCAGGACGCTGCCCTCGTGGTCGGGCAGTCCGGGGAGATAGCGCATGCCGATCTCGTCGCCGTAGTGGATCGCCGGCAGGGTGGGCCAGGTGAGCTGGAACACGAACGCGGCCGGCAACTGCTCCGCCGTACGCGGGCCGCAGGCCAGCCGGGAGAAGTCGTGGTTGGACGAGGGCAGGACGGCGAAGCCGGCATCGCCGATCGCGTCGGTCGCCGCCCGCCAGGCGGTGAGGAAGGTCCGGGGGGTGCCGGTGCCCTCGGCGTCGAAGTAGGGCCTGGCCGGGGCCCATTCCTCGTTGACCGTGCCGGCGTCGTTGTTCCAGAGCGAGCGCAGCGGCAGGCCGTCGTCGTCTCCGCCGAACTGCAGGAAGAAGTCGCCGTGGAAGCCGGCCGGGACCGCGGTCCCGGGATCGCCCCACTCGGAGAGCAGCACGGCCCGCGGGTGCGCGCCGTCCAGCCAGCCGCGCAGTTCGGTCCAGAGCTTCGCCGTCTCGGCGTGCCCGGGGTCGTCTTTGACCAGGGAGGCGGCCATGTCGACGCGGAATCCGGCCAGGCCCAGGGCCAGCCAGTGGTCCATGATGTCGCGCAGTGCCTGCCGGTTGGCGCGCGGGCCCTCGGCGTCGACCGGAAGGCGCCACGGTTCGGCGGGGTGGGGGCGTGCGTAGCCGAAGTTGAGGGCCGGCTGGCTGGGGAAGAAGTTCGGCTTGTACCAGCCGGGGCGGCTGCCGGGTGACGGCTGGAAGCCCGGCGGGCGCAGGTCCTCCGGGGCCCAGATGTAGCGGTGGTCGCCGGGGTCGCCGGCGGAGGCGGTGAACCAGGGGTGCTGGTCGGAGGTGTGGCCCGCGACCAGGTCGAGCAGCACCCGGATGCCGCGCCGGCGGGCGCTGCCGACGAGTGCGGCCAGGTCGTCGTTGGTGCCGTAGCGGGGTGCGACGGTGAGGAAGTCGGCCACGTCGTAGCCGGCGTCGTGGAACGGCGAGGTGAAGCACGGGTTGATCCAGACGGTGTTGATGCCCAGCCACGCCAGGTGGTCCAGCTTCTGCTCGATGCCGGCGAAATCGCCGATGCCGTCGCCGTCGGAGTCGGCGAAGCTCTGGGGGTAGATCTGGTACAGGACGGCGTCGGCCAGCCAGGCCGGCGGGGAGGAGGTCATGCGGCCGCTCCTTCGGGCAGGTGCCCGTCCGGGGTGTCGCCGACGTCGCGTTGCAGGGCCGCGAGCCGGCCGGTGAGGTCGCGTACGACATCGGCGCAGCGCGGATCGTCGTAGAGGTTGTGCAGCTCGTGGGGGTCCGTGGTGACGTCGAAGAGTTCCCAGGCCGCGGGGCGCGGGGCGTCCTTTGCGCCGGCGGCGCCGGAGCCGTGGCCGGGGTAGTGGATCAGCTTGTGCGTCGCCGTGCGGATGCCGTAACTGGCCTGGACGTTGTGGCAGTCGTCCAGATGCATGTAGTAGCGGTAGTAGACGGCGTCCCGCCGGCGCTCGGGTTCCTCGCCCCGCAGCAGCGGCACCAGTGACTCGCCCTGCATCCGCGGGTGCGGGGCCACGCCGGCCAGGTCCAGCAGGGTGGGGGCGAAGTCGACGTTCGCCACCAGCTCCCGCCTGCGCGATCCCGCCGCCGTACGGCCCGGCCAGCGGACCACGAGCGGGATGCGTATGCCCTCCTCGTACATGAAGCGCTTGTCGAACCAGCCGTGTTCACCGAGGAAGAAGCCGTGGTCGGAGGTGTAGGCGACGGCGGTGGAGCCGTCCAGGCCGCTGACGTCGAGGTAGTGCAGGACGCGGCCGACGTTCTCGTCGAGGGCCGCGATGACCCGCAGGTAGTCCTTGATGTAGCGCTGGTAGCGCCACTCGCGCTCTTCGCGCGGCGACATGCCCGGCGGCACCGGCACGCCCTTGAGGTCCTCGGCGGTGAGGTCCTCCATGCTCATCCTGGCCTCGCGGGCCGCGGGGGCACGGCCGGCCAGGTCGTCGTGGAGCGTGGGGGGCGCGGGGACGTCCTCGTGCTCGTACAGGTGGGCGTGCCGCTCTGCGGGCTCGAACGCCCGGTGGGGCGCCTTGTGCTGGACGAGCAGGCAGAACGGCTTGTCCGGGTCCCGCTTGTCCAGCCAGTTCAGGGCGAGGTCGGTGATGATGTCGGTGACGTAGCCGGGGTAGGTCCTGCGGCCCTCCGCAGTGAGGAACTCGGGGTCGTGGTAGACACCGTGCTCGGGCAGGATCTCCCAGTAGTCGAAGCCCTGCGGGTCGTGGCCCGCACCGTGGCCCAGGTGCCACTTGCCGACGATGGCCGTCTGGTAGCCGGCGTCCTGGAGCATCCGCGGGAACGACGGCTGGGCCGCGTCGAATCCGTGGGTGGGGCTCTCCAGCGAGGTCATGCCGTTGACGTGGCTGTAGGTGCCCGTCAGCAGGGTGGCGCGGGCCGGGGAGCAGATGGCGTTGGTGCAGTAGGCGTTCTCGAAGACCGTGCCCTCGGCGGCGAGGCGGTCGACCGCCGGGGTCTTGTTGATCACGCTGCCGTACGCGCTGATCGCCGCCGGCGCGTGGTCGTCTGTCATGAAGAGGATGATGTTCGGCCGCCGGGGCGGGGTCATGCTGGCGAACCTCCGTGGTGCGGGGGCGGACGCGGGCGCCTCAGGCGATCGTGAGCGTGCAGCGCGCTTCGGCCAGGGAACTGCTGCCCGCGTACACGTCGATCCGGCCCGGCTCCACGACGTACCGTCCGGCCGTGTCGTTGGTCCAGAAGCCGAGGTCCTCGGCGCCGAGTGTGAAGCGCACCGTGCGCTTCTCCCCGGGGCCCAGGGTGACACGGGTGAAGCCGCGCAGCCGGCGCACCGGCTGGGCGATGCTCGCCACCGGGTCGTGCACGTAGAGCTGCACCACCTCGTCGCCGGCGCGGTCGCCGGTGTTGGTGACGTCGACCTCGATCCCGATGCGCTCGCCCCGTTCGAGGGCCTCGGTGGTGACCGTGTCCCGGACGGGCCGGGGCTGCCCGGTGCGGAAAGCGGTGTAGCTGAGGCCGTGGCCGAAGGGGAACTGCGGCCCGTCGGCCAGGTCGAGGTACTTCGAGGTGTACTTCTCCGCCGGGTCGTACGGACGGCCGGTGCTCTCCCGGTTGTAGTAGAGGGGGATCTGCCCGACGGAGCGGGGGAAGGTCACCGGGAGCTTGCCGCCGGGGTTCACCGCGCCGAAGAGCACGTCGGCGACGGCGTTGCCCGCCTCGATGCCCGGGTGCCACGCCTCCAACAGGGCCGGGACCTCGCCGGACCAGTCGCCGATCGTCAGCGGCCGTCCGTTGACCAGGACGACCGCGAACGGCCTGCCGGTGGCCGCGACCGCGGCGATGAGCTCCCGCTGCCCGGCGGGCAGCGAGATGTCGCTGCGCACGGCGGCCTCGCCGCTCAATTCCGCGGCCTCGCCGACCACGACGACGGTGGCGTCGGCGGCCCCGGCCGCGGCAGCGGCCTCCGCGGGGTCCGCACCGGCGTGGGCGACCTCCGCGCCGGGGGCAGCGGCACGTACCGCGTCGAGGACGCTGACGGAGGGGAACCGCCGGCAGCCGGGGCCGGCCCAGGTGCCGTGCAGGTCGGTGGAGTCCGCGAACGGGCCGACCACGGCGAGGGAGCGGAGGCCGCGGTCCAGGGGCAGGACGCCGTCGTTCTTCATCAGCACCATGGAGCGGGCGGCGGTCTCGCGCGCCGCGGCGCGTGCCTCGGGGGTCGGCCCGTCGATGGCCGCGTCCTCATCCGTGTACGGGTCGTCGAAGAGGCCGAGCGTGAACTTCAGGTGCAGTACGCGCGCGACCGCGTCGTCGATCCGGTCCTCCCCGATCCGTCCGGCCGCGAGCAGTTGCGCGCCGTGGGTGGCGATACGGGTGCTGACCATCTCCATGTCGATGCCCGCCGTCAGGGCCAGCCGCCCGGCGTCGGCTCCGTCAGCGGCGTACCCGTGCGCGATCAGCTCCTCGACGCCGGTGTAGTCGCTGACGACGAGCCCGTCGAAGTCCCACTCCTCCTTGAGGATGCCGGTGAGGGTGTGCGAGTTGCCGTGCGCGGGGACGCCGCTGACGGTGTTGAAGGCCGCCATGACGGTGGCCACGCCGGCGTCCACGGCCGCCTTGAACGGGGGCAGGTAGTGGTTGCGCAGCCGTTGTTCGGAGACGTCCACCGTGTTGTAGTCGCGCCCGCCCTCGGCGCCGCCGTACGCCACGAAGTGCTTGGCGCAGGCCGCCAGGCTCCCGTCGGCGGCCAGGTCGTCGCCCTGGTAGCCGCGGACCTTGGCGGCGGCGAGCTCACCGTTCAGGTACGGGTCCTCGCCGCAGCTCTCGGCGATCCGGCCCCAGCGGGGATCGTGGGTGACGTCCATCATCGGCGAGAAGGTCCAGCGCACTCCGTTGGAGCGGGCCTCCTTCGCCGAAACCACGGCGTCGCGCTCGACGACCGCGGGATCGAACGCGGCGGCCTGCGCGAGCGGGATGGGAAAGGTGGTCCAGAAGCCGTGGATGATGTCCTGGGCGAAGAGCAGCGGGATCCCCAGCCTGGACTCCTCCACGGCCATCCGCTGCAGGGAGTTGGTGTGCCGTGCCCCGTGCAGGTTGAGCACCGAGCCGAGCAGGCCGGCCCGGGCCGCCCGCTCGACCTCCTCCGTCTGGCCGCCGCCGGGGCCGGTCGCCCCGGTCCAGGTCAACTGCTGGAGCTGGCCCAGTTTCTCCTCGACGGACATCCTGCTGATCAGGTCCTTGACCTTGCCTTCGTGCGGTCCGAGCATGTGAATCCGAAGTCCTCTTGCCTTGGTGACGCGCCCCGGCGGGGTCACCGCGGGGTTGCGAGCGCATACATACGGAAGTCGTGGCTCCCCCGTGGGCCCGCGCATCGGGATGCCGCGGGCCCACGGGGCCGGTCAGCCCCGGTGCACGGTGAACTCCCGCCGTCCCACGCGCAGCAGCGTCCGGCCGCCTTCCACGGAGACCTTCGCCCCCGTGCAGCGGGCGGGTCCGTCGACGGCGACGACCGCCTCGTCTCCGAGCGCCCGGAAGGCGACCCGCCCGTCCGCGATCTCGCTGATCTCCGCGGTGGCGTACGCGATCCGCAGGCCGCCCGCGCGGACCCCGAGCGGCAGCATCGCCGCGCCGCGCCCCGGCAGGTGGAGCCGCTCACCGCCGAAGAGGGGCTTGCCGCGCTCGGCGGCGGTGACTTCCTGCCCGTATCCGGAGGAGATGTTGAAGGCGTGCAGCAGCCGCCCGCCGTCGCCGTCGGCCGTGGTGAGCAGGAAGACGCCGGGCAGCTTCGCGTCGTGGGTGAAGCGCGGCTCGGCGCCGAGCCTGCGCAGCGCCGCCGTCCAGAACCCGAGGTCGCAGCGGTACGCGTTGGTGACGACGACGGCCCGGCCCGCGCCGACGGGAATGTCGAATCCGCAGCCCTGGCCCGTGGACAGCTCACGCAGCACGATGTCGGCGCCGCTCCCGCGGCTCGCCGTGCACAGTTGCGCCTTGGGCACCCGGATCTCGGCGCGTGGTGCGGCCCAGCCGTGCGCGGTCACCGAGAGGGAGAACCGGTTCGCGTCCGTCAGGGTCTTGCCGGGCGTCAGCCCGAGCGCGTCACGCAGCTCTGTCGACGGGCGGCCGGACATGTCCTTGCCCGGCAGCAGCCCGGAGAGCAGCAGCTTGCCGCCCGCCCGCAGATAGCGCACCAGGCGCCGCTGGACCACGGTGTCCAGGTACTCGCCGGTGGCCAGTCCGAGGACGGGTGTGCGGGCCGGGTCGAGATCACCGGCCTGCAGGTCGACGCTGCGGTAGCGGTAGCCGCCCAGCAGCATGCCGCGGGAGAGCGCGCCGCGGGGGCCGAAGCCCCGTACGGGTTCGACGTCGCTCAGCACGGCCCGCACGGCGTCGGTGTCGGGGTGGTACTCGGTCAGGTAGTGGTCCGGTACGAAGCCGAGCGCGAGGTCGTCGTACTCCGCCCGCATCGGCGCGAGCACGGCGGCGTTGGCGCGCACCGCCCGGCCGGTGCGGACCAGGGAGGGATAGCTGAAGCCGGGCCGGCCCTCGGGGTCCACCGGGGCGGCGAAGCCGTGGCGTTCCCCGGTGGATCCGATGCGGTCGTTCCCGTCGCCCGCCGGCTCGTCGAGCTTGGGGTTGAATCCGCCGGCGAACAGGTAGTAGTTGATCATCTTGGCGCCCTGAGCGAGGCAGAGCCGGGTCTTCAGGTCGGCCGCCTCGGCGCCGGACTGGTTGTCGAGGTCGTTGCCGTAGTCGGCGTGGCCGGCGTCGAACTCCAGGGCGGTGACGGGCTGGTCGGCGTCGTTCGTCGCGTCCATGAAGGAGTTGACCAGGTAGAGGTCGGTGACGTTCCGGAACGTCAGGTCGCCGAGGTAGAAGTCGGCGCCGGAGATCAGCCCGGGCTTGCCGGCGTACGTCTCCATCAACTGGCTGATGCCGATGGGGAAGTTCGTGCCCCGGTCGCCTCCGGTGCCGTGGATGTTGATGAGGAACGGAATGCCGCGCACCCCGTTCTCCTCCGCGGCCTCGCGCAGCGCGTCGACGTAGCGGGCGAAGCGCCCGCGCATGAAGGTCCCCAGGTCGTGCATGAGGGCGGCGGAGTAGCCGTCGGCCGGTTCCCGCACGCCCTTGTCGAACGCGCCGTCGGACCCCCCGGCGAACGGGTAGCGGCCGGTCAGGCCGTCCCCGTACGTCCGCTCCAGCCAGCCCCGGAAGTCCCGCAGCACGTGGTCGGTGAGCGCGGGGGTGTTGCTCACCCAGTCGAGCATCCCGATCTCGTTGTCGAGCTGGCAGGCGATGACGCCCGGCCTGCCGTCGGCGCGCAGCCGCCGGGCGATGACCGGCATGACGGCGTCGTACCAGCGGCGGGCTTCCTCCAGGAACGCGGGCGCGAGGTAGTCGACGGCGGGCGTGGTGGCGTCAGCGCCGTGCCAGCCCTTGGGGTTGATCTCCGGGTGCTCCCTGCGCACCCGTTCCGGCACTCCCTCGCCCTTCAGCTCGGCCATGGTGAACGGGCCGGGCCGGACGACGGCGTCGAAGCCGTTCTCGATGCACAGGTCGAGGAAGGCGCCGAGGTCGCGCTCGGGCCGGGTGCGTCCGGTGACGTCGATGCGGCCGTCCGGTGTCTCGTGCCACATCCAGGGGATGTACGTGGCGATGGCGTTGAGCCCGGCCGCCTTGGCCTTGTCGAGCCGGGACTGCCAGTCGCCGCGCTTGAGCCGGAAGTAGTGGATCTCCCCGCCCATGACGAGCGCGGGCTCGCCGTCGATGTGGATCTGCTTGTCCCGGTACGTGACGGGGTCGGCCGTACGCCGCGTACCGGCCGCGGCGGCGGGCGCGGGCGAGGAGGCGGCGGCAGACGCCTCCGGTCCGCTGCCGAGGACGCCGGGCGTGGTCACGGCGGCGGCGCCGAGGCCGCCGAGGACCGTTCTGCGGCTGGGGGTGGTGGCCGGCGGGGTGCTCATATCCCGAAGTCCTCCTTGGCCAGCAGCGGCTTGAGGGTACGGCGGAAACCGCCGGTGCGGAACGGGCGCTGGAGCAGGCCGGGCCTGAGCACCTGGGCGAGCGCGGCGGCGAACATGCCCTGGTCCAGGGAGAGCATCCGGTCGCTGACCCTGCCCGTGCCGACGTTGACGGAGTCGTAGAAGCCGTAGCCGTCCTCGTAGGCGTCGAAGTCACGGGCGATGCGCCTGAGGTTGTCGAAGGCGTACCGCGGCGCGACCATGAGCGCCATCGCGGCGGCGTGCGGGGTGACGACCCCGTTGGTGTAGGCGGAGGGGTCCGGCTTCGGCTCGCCGTACGGCACGTAGGTGCGGTCGGTGTTGGAGCAGTAGCCCTCGGGCGAGATGCCGAAGTACTGCACGCCGTACTCCTGGTAGCCGCCCTCGGGCACGTTGGCCGGCGAGAAGCCCCAGTAGCCGTACTCGGCGTCGAGCAGACCGTGGTCGCGGTGCCCCTGGACGTGGTGGGTGAGGTTCGTGCGCCACGAGGGAGACCACTGGGCGGAGGGCACGAACAGCTCCGGCATCAGGGCGCCGAACATCGAGCCGCCCCAGCCCGGCGTGTGACGGCGGCCGCGGTAGGTGTAGTGGCCGTTGAAGTACCGCACTCCGTCGCGCACGACCCAGTCGCCGCCGGGTGGCATCTCCTGTGCCTGGTCGGGGGTGAAGGTGCGCAGCATGTGCCAGTAGTGGTCGCCGGGAACGGTGCCGTCGGCGATGCCGAGGTAGCCCGCGATGCGGGTCTCGGAGACGAGGGCGCCGTAGAAGTGGGGGGTGAGCGCGCCGTCGGCGACCCGGAAGCCGGTGGACATGTGGCCGGGGCGGGCGACGGGGTCGGCCGGGTCGTAGGGGACGTACATGAAGGACCAGTCGATGTCCTTGCGGAGCTCGCGGATACGCCCGCGCAGCAGGGGGTCGGCGTCCTCGGCGATACGGAGGGCGACGTCCAGCCAGCCGTTGTCGACGGTGGAGAGCAGGTGGTCGACGGGGGCGCCGCTGCCGGGCCACTCGTCGAGCACCTCGCCGGTGAAGGTCTGGTACCAGTTGAACCAGAAGCCGTGGATCCGCTCCATCCGCTCGATGGTGGCCACCGTGCGCGCCAGGCGGGCGTGCATCTCGCGCTCGCTGATGACGCCGAGACCGGCGGCGGCCACGGTGGACCAGATCCAGCAGCCGATGTTGGTCACCGAGGTGTTCTCGGTGAGGACGGGCTCGCCGCCGCTCAGGTCGATGTTGTCGGCGGGCAGCCCGCTGTCGGCGACCATCGCCTCGAGTGAGCGGTAGGTGTCCGTGAACCAGCCGGTGAGCACCGGCTCCGGGTCCTGCGGGGAGCGCACGGCGGCGTGCCCGGGGGCAGCGCCGAGACCGGCGGAGCCCGCGGCTCCGGCGGTGACGGCGGTGGCTGCGAGGAACGTGCGGCGGTCCATGAGCGATCCAACTCCCTTGACAGCAGGTGTCTGTGTGCAGGCAGATGCATGGGGTGCGCTGATCGGTGTGTGCTCTGCGGCGGGTGGGCCGTAAGGGACCGCGGGCCGTCAGGCTGTCGGCGGCCCCTTACGGCCCGGGCAGCGGCCTACTTCAGCCCCGCGGTGGCGATGCTCTGGGTGAAGAACCGCTGCAGCACGATGAAGACGACGAGCACCGGCAGCACCACGAGGAAGGCGCCGGCCATCAGGACGCCGTTGGAGCCGTCGGCCTTGGTGGGGTCGGTGGCGAAGGTGGCGAGCGCCACGGGCAGGGTGTACTTGTCGGCATCGTTCGTCGCGACCAGGGGCCACAGGAAGTTGTTCCAGGAGCCCAGGAACACGAAGATCGAGAGGGTGGCGAGTGCGGGCTTGACCTGGGGGATCACGATGCGCCAGAAGATGTACCACTCGCGTGCGCCGTCCACCCGGGCGGCCTCCAGCAGTTCGTCGGGGACAGCCGACATGAACTGCCGCATCAGGAAGACGCCGAAGGCTCCCGCGGCGAACGGCAGGATGAGTGCCGCGAAGGTGTCGATCAGCCCCAGCTTGCTCATCATCACGAACTTCGGCATGAGCATGAGATTGCCGGGCACCATCAGGGCGGCCATCACGATGCCGAACACGAGCTTCTTGCCGGCGAAGTTCAGTTTGGCCAGCGCGTACCCGAGCATCGAGCAGAACAGCAGGTTGCACAGGGTCACGCAGACCGCGACCACGGTCGAGTTGAAGAAGTACAGCGGCGCGTCCAGCAGGTCCAGCAGGGTGCGGAAGTTGTCGAGCGTCCACTCCCGGGGAATCCACCGGGGCGGGCTGGCGGAGAGTTCCTGCTCGGTCTTGAAGGCGGACAGGGCCATCCACAGGAACGGAGCCGCCGTGATCAGCAGGCCGAGGCCGAGGAGCACGTAGGTGAGGGCCTTGCGCCGCCGGATCCGGGCGTCGCGTTTCGCATGGCCGTGGTGCGATGCGGTCGTGGTGCTCATTTCGTCTTGTCCTTCAGCAGCCTGAGCTGCAGCAGCGTGACGGCCAGAATGATCACGAACAGCGTGTACGCCATCGCGCTGGCGTAGCCCATGTGGAAGAAGTTGAAGCCTTCGCGGTACATGTACAGCGAGACGGTCAGGGTGCTGTCCGAGGGACCGCCGTTGGTCATCACGAACGGCTCCTCGAAGACGTTGAGGAAACCGATGCTGGTCATGATGGCGACGTAGAGCATGGTGGGCCGCAGCAGCGGCAGCGTGATCCGGCGGAACTCCTGGAAGGCGCCCGCTCCGTCGATCCGCGCGGCCTCGCGCACCTCGGTCGGGATGGACTGCAGGCCGGCGAGGAAGAGCACCATGGCGGTGCCCATGTTGCGCCAGACCGCCATCACGATCAGCGAGGGCATGGCGAGTGTCTCGGACGCCAGGAAGTCCGGAGCGGTGAGTCCGACCTGGGCCGCCAGCCCGGCGATCAGGCCCTCGGTCGGGTCGAGCACGAAGCGCCAGACGACGGCGACCGCGACGATGGCGGTGACCACGGGGGCGTAGAAGCCGACCCGGAAGAAGGTGCGCAGCCGGTCGATGCCGGAGTTCAGCAGCACCGCTGCGACGAGACCGCTGCCGATGGTGAGCGGCACGCCGAGGACGACGAAATAGCCGGTGTTGAGCAGCGCCCGCACGAACTTCTCGTCGCCGAAGAGCTTGCTGTAGTTCTCCAGTCCCGTGAACTCGGCGGAGAGCGGGTCGGTGACGTTGCGCAGCCCGAAGTCGGTGAAGCTCATCAGGAGCGTCGCGACGATCGGGAACGCCATGAAGGTGAAGAAGAAGGCCAGGAACGGGGTGGAGAACAGCCACCCGGAGAGGTTGTGCCGGGACAGCCGGTCGCGGCGCAGGGCCGCCCGGGGCGGCGGCGCCTGGCCGCCGTCCCCTGCCGGGCCGCCCGCCGGGGAGGCCGGCCGCTCGGCGACGCCGGGCTTGGCGGTGGCGGAGGTCATGCCTCAGCCCGCCAGCCCCTCGGTCTTCTCCTGGAGCTGCTTGGCGAGTTCGGCGGGGTCGCCGCCCTTGCCCAGCTCCTCGAGGGTGAGGTCGATCTCGTGGGCGATCTCCTCCCACTTCGCCAGCGGCGGAATCGTACCGGCGGTGTCCAGGGCCTCCTGGAAGGCGCCGACGTCGGCGTTCTGGAGCGCCGGCTCGTCCCAGGCGGCCGTGTTGGCCGGCAGCGACTTGGCCATCTCGTACCAGTCGGCCTGCGTCTTCGGGTCGGTGAGGAACGACGTGAACTCCTTCGCCGCCGCCTTGTGCTCGCTGTCGCCGAAGGTGACCAGGGAGGCGCCGCCGATGATGGAGGCGGGCTCGTCGCCGGCCGGCAGCGGCACGACGTCCCACTTGCCCTTCAACTGCGGGGCCTGGTCCGTGATGTTCTGGACCATCCAGGGCCCGGAGGCGAACATCGGCACCCGGTCCGCCCCGAAGTCCTTGATCACGTCGTAGCCCGGGGCCTCGGGGGTGCTCTTGGACAGGCCCTTGTCGAAGTACTTCCGGTATTCGGTGAAGGACTCGACCGCCTCGGGCGAGTCCAGGGTGAGGTTGCCGTCGTCGTCCATCAGCGAGCCGCCGGCCGAGAACAGGTACGGCATCCAGTTCTGCCAGGCGCCGACGCCTCCGGCCGGGAGGGAGAAGCCCCACTTGGTGCTCTCCAGCCCCTTGTACGCCTCGGCAAGTGCGAGCTGGTCGGCCCAGGTCTCGGGGGCCTCGTCGACACCGGCCTTCGCGGCCAGATCGGTGCGGTAGTACAGGACCCGGGTGTCGACGTACCAGGGGACGCCGTAGACCTCGCCGTCCCGTTCGTTGCCCTCCCAGGCGGCGGCGAAGAAGTCGTCGGCGGAGAAGGTGCCGGTGTCGACCGGCTCCAGGACCCCGAGGTCGATGAACTCACCCACCCAGGTCGAGCCGAGCTGCGCCATGTCCGGCAGCTTGCCCGCGGCCGCGGCGGAGACCAGCTTCTGGTGGGCGACGTCCCAGCCGATGGGGGTCACCTTGATCGTGATGTTCGGGTGGTCCTCGTTGAACTGCTTCGCTATTTCCTGGATGCGCGTGCCCTCCTCCCCCATGGCCCAGACGGTGAGGGTCTGTTCGGCGTCGGCGCTCACCTCGCCGCCCCCGCCGTCGCCGCAGGCGGCCAGTCCCAGCGCTGAGACGACGGCAAGGGCAGTGGCAATCCGGGCTCTGCGGGCCATGAGGGGCTCCTATCGAGGGCACACGCGGGTTTGTAAGCGCATACATGACCCTGGCGGAAACCCGTCGCCCCTCACAAGGGTCGCTCCAGTAACGCTTCAGTAACGGTGAAGTAAAACCGGGCCGGGTTCCTGCCGCGGGCCCCTCGGCAGGTCAGGCGGGGCAGCCGCAGCTCGCCCGGCGGACCAGGACCGTGGGCAGGGTGCGGGACTCGACGGGCAGGGTGCGGTCCGCCAGCCTGGCGAGCAGCACCTCCACCGCCTCCTCACCCAGGCGTCCCATCGGCTGCCGGACCGTGGTGAGCGGGGGGCTGACCGCCCCGCTCAGCGGGATCCCGTCGAAACCCGTGACGCTCATGTCCCCCGGGACCGCGATCGACCGCTCGGCCAGCGCCTGCAGGGCGCCCACGGCCATCTGGTCGTTGGCGCACACCAGACCCTGCGGGCGGGGCCCGTCCCGGTCCAGCAGTTCCGCCACCGCCTTGCGGCCGGCGGCCAGGGTCAGGTCTCCCCGCGTGTCCGGCCGCTCGGGCACCTCCAGACCCTCCTCCAGGAGGGCGGCCTGGAAGCCGCGGAACCGGGCCTCCGCGTCCGGGGAGTCCTCGGGGCCGCCGAGGAAGGCGAGCCGGTGGAGCCCGTGCTCGGAGAGCAGGTGCCGGGTGAGCGCCAACTGGCCGTCGAAGTTGGCCACTTCTACCCGGTCGAGTCCGGGATGCCGCTGTCCGGCGAGCACCACCAGGGGCAGCCGGCGCGAGACGACGTCGAGTTCGGCGGCGGGCCACTGCTGGGCGAGCAACGCCAGCCCGTCGACGCGGCCGGCGATCTCCGCCATCGACTCTCCCGCCCGGTCGGCCGGTGACGCCGAGATCAGCAGGGCGTAGCCCCGCCGCCGGGCGGCTCGCTCCATGCCCCGTATCACCTCGTCGCCGTAGAGGCTCAGCTCCGCGCCCTGGGCGTCGGAGGCGTCGTCGGCCGCGGGTTCGGCGAAGTCGGGGAAGCACAGCCCGAGCACCCCGGTGACCCGGCTCGCCAGCCCGCGCGCGCTCGCACTCGGCACGTACCCGAGCTCACGGGCGGCGGACAGGACCCTTTCGCGGGTCTCCGAGCGGACGCTCTCGGGGCTCCGGTACACACGTGACACCGTCGCGATGGACACGCCGACACGTTCGGCGACGTCATACACGGTGGGACCGCCCATGGAGAGCCCATCCTCGGCCTGCGGGACTGACAAATGGAAGCGCATTCAGGGTACCGCAGCTCTCCAGCCGTCCGGGGCAGGTCCAGCCGCGGCCGGAACGCGGGACCGCGCCGCACGTCAACGCGTTGGCCGGCGGTGCCGGAAAGACCGTCGCCGGCCGGGTGCAGCAGGCGGTGTGCCTGCTCCCGGCCGACCGCCCGTCGCCTGCATGTGCCGCCGTTGGCGAGCGCGGCCGTGACCGTCACCATCTGCAGTGGCGTCGTGGTGAGGCTCCCGGCGGATCGTCCGGTTCACGGCGCCCCCATCGCGTCCGAGACCACGGCGGCGGCCTTGGCGATGAGTTCGTCGTCGGGCTCGGCGTCCCGGTCGGTGCCATGGGAGAGCACCGCCATGACCAGCGGCGCGGCATCCGGGCGCCAGACGACGGCGATGTCGTTGCGGCCGCCGAAGGTGGCTGCGGTGCCGGTCTTGTCGCCGACCTCCCAGTCCTTCGGCACGCCGGCCCGGATCGTCTCGTCCCCGGTGGTGTTGGTGCGGAGCCACTCGGCCAGCCGCGCCCGCTCCGGCGTGTCGAGTACGTCCCCCAGCACGAAGGCGCGCAGGTTCCCGGCGAGCGCTCGCGGGGTGCTGGTGTCCCGTACCGCATCCGGCTCCCAGTCGCTGAGCGCGGGCTCGATCCGCTCCATCCGCGAGGTGTCGTCACCGGTGGTCTCCCGCAGGAACGACTGCAGCGCCTTCGGTCCGCCGATCTCCTCGAAGAGGAGGTTGGCGGCGGCGTTGTCGCTGTAGCGCACCGCGGCGTCACAGAGCTCGCCCAGCGTCATCCCGTCATCCACGTGCTTCTCGGTGATGGGGGAGTTCGCGACGAGGTCGCTCCTGTCGTACGTGATCTCCTTCTCCAGGCCGGCCAGCTTCCGCTGCCGCAGCACCGCCCCGGCCTCGAACGCCTTGACGGTGGACGCGAACGCGAACCGCTCCCCTGCGCGGTACGCCACCTCCCGGCCGGTCCTGGTGTCCACGGCGTACACCCCGAGCCGGGCGTCGTGGGCACGCTCCAGCTCCTTGAACTCCCGTGTCGCGCGCTGCTGCGCGGCCCCCGCGGCGGGGGCGGACGGTACCGCCCGGTGGTCCGGGGCCGTCGTCGTACGGCTGCCGTCCGAGCACGCCGCCGACGTCATCGCCACGAGGGTCGCCGCCGTGAGGCCCAGCAATCGGTTCGTGAGTCGCTGCATACCGCGTCATCCTCGTCACCAGCACTCATACCGTCCAATACGTTCTTGTGCCGTTCGATGCACTTTCCACATACCCTCTGGTCATGGACCTCGTCGGAGCCTGCCGCGCCTTCGTCGGCGTCGGCACGCGGGAGAGCTTCACGGTCGGCGCGGCCGCCGCCGGACTGTCCCAGCCCGTGGCCAGCCGCCGCATCGCCGCCCTCGAAAAGCACCTGGGGCAGCCGCTCTTCGAGCGCGCCACCCGCCGCACCGAGCTCACCGCCTTCGGCCGCGACCTCCTGCCCGCTGCCCGCCGGCTCCTGGAGGCCGCCGACGCGTTGGAGCACGAGGCCCGGATCGCCGGCCTGCGCCCCTGGCGGCTCGCCGTGCCCGCGATACCGCCGACCCTCGCCCTGGCCCGCCTGGTCGCCGATGCCAGGGAGTTGGGCATCACCCTGGAGGTGCACCCCGCGGACCCGGCGGGCCGCACCGAATTGCTGCGCACCCAGCAGGTGCGGGCGGCCCTGCAGGCGGTGCCGCCCGACGAGGCCGCCTGGACGCTCCCGCTCGGCCTCGCCGGCCACCACGACCCGGGCATCAGGCGGGTCCACCTCGACACCCTCCGGCCGGGGCGCGGCACCACCGGACCGCCGCGGCGCATCTGGCTCCAGCCCGAGGACGACGTACCGCACGTCCGCGACCCGCTGACCCGGCTGCGCGACGCCGCGGGGCTGCTGCCCGCGCAGCTCGCCGCCGCACCCGACCTGGCGACCGCCGCGGCGGAGGCGCTCGACTCCGGCGACCTGCTGCTCTGCTCCCCGGCCCAGGCCCGCGAACTCGGGCTGGACTGGCGCCCGCTCGGCGACCACCCGCTCGCCCGCGGCTACGCCCTCACCACCGCCGACCACGGCAATCCGCGGCCCCTGCAGACCCGCCTGTACGACATCATCGCCCGCTGCCTCGGCACCGCCTCCGCCCGGGAGCCCGCGTGAGCACCCAGGCCCTCCTGCACGGTCTGCGCGAGCAACTGCACGACGGCGGCCTGCGCGGCTGCTTCCTCGTCCGCGACCTGCGCTCCGGCGAGGAACTGGGCATCGATCCGGACATTCAGCTCCCCGCCGCCTCCCTCGTCAAGGTCCCGCTGGCGCTGGCCACCGCCGAGCGGATCCGCCGCGGCGAACTCGACGGCGCCACCCCCGTCGACGTGCCGCCCGGCCGCACCAGCACCCCGGGCCCCACCGGCCTGGCCCGCTTCCGCCACCCCGCCCGCATCGCGATCGACGACCTGCTCTACCTCAGCACCTGCATCAGCGACGGCACCGCCGCCGACGCCCTCTTCGCGCTCACCCCGACCGCCCGGGTCGACGAGCTGCTGCGGGAGTACGGCCTGCACGGCATCACCCTGCGCCACACCATGGCCGACCTCACCGACACCCCGGCCGAACACCTCGGCCCGCACGACACCGGGGGCCGCCTCGCGCTCTCGCTCGCCATCGACGCCGCCACCGACGGCCACGGCCACCCGGTACGCCAGCTCGACAACGCCCGTACCAACACCGGCAGCGCCCGCGCCTGGACCGACCTCCTCCAAGCCCTGTGGACCCCCTCGGCCATCCACCCCGAGACGGCTTCACGCGTCCGCGCACTGATGGCCCACAACGTCCTCCGCCACCGCCTCACTCCGGACTTCGCCTCGGACGCCGGCACCTGGTCCTCCAAGACGGGCACCCTGCTGAACCTCCGCCACGAAACCGGCGTCGTCGAGCATGCCGACGGCCGGGCCTTCGCCGTCACGGCACTCACCGAATCCCGCGTCCCCGCCGCCGTACAGCCCGCCGCGGAGGCCCTCATGGGCCACGTCGCCCGTACCCTCTGCAACCATCTGCGGCAGCGGTGATACGGAGATGAGCCCACAATCCTCATCCACCGAGGGCGTGGGTAGTGGTGGAGGTGCCCCCGCAGAGGGGTCACAGTCAGGGGTCGCTACGGCCTCCGTAGGCGAGCGTGTCGGCGCCATACGGAAAGGTGCGTCCGCGCTGCCGGAAGCGGAAGTGCCGGCAGGCGGGCGGGTCCTGCTCGGCGGGTGGCAGTCCGATCTCCCCGCCGCCCGCGACCTCACCGTCACGGGCGGCGCCTCACGCCGGCGGCGGGTCAGGGGCGGGGACAGGAGCTGGGGCGGGCCGCCGAACTCCACGGACACGGACGTGCCCGGCGGCACGGAGCGGTCCGTCGGCGCGAGACCCGGCCAGACGTCCAGCGCCTCCCCGCGGCAGCGTGCAATGCAGACCGGCGGCTCTGCTGCAGCCCGGGGTCCAGCGGGATCAGCCCGGTCGCCTGCTCCGAGGCCGCATCGACCGGTTGGCCTTGAACGGCCAGATGCAGCGTGGTCGCTCCCGGCCGAACGGACCACCCCGTCACCACCACCCTGACCTCCGGGCCGGGCGGGCGGACCGGTCAGCCGGATGCCGGCCGTTGCGTCTCCTGGGCGGCTTCCTCGGTGGCCGACCAGGTGGCGAGGAGGCGTAGTCCCTCTTCGGAGGGTGAGCCGGGCTCGGCGCTGTAGAGGGTGAGGGTGAGGCCGGGGGCAGCGACCAGTTCCAGGCCCTCGAAGGCGAGGGTGAGGTCGCCGACGGCGTGGTGGTGGAAGCGCTTGGTGCCCGTGCCGTGGTGCCGGACGTTGTGGGCGCCCCAGCGGGTGCGGAACTCCTCGCTGCGGGTGGACAGCTCGCCGACCAGGTCGTGCAGGTCCTTGTCGTGCGGATTGCGGCCGGCTTCTGTGCGCAGGATGGCCACGGAAACGTCGGCGAAGGCTTCCCAGTCCGGGTAGAAGCGGCGGGACGCGGGGTCGAGGAAGGTGAAGCGGGCCAGGTTCCGCTGGTTGCCGGGCGTGGCGTAGACGTCGTCGTAGAGGGCGCGGAAGAGCTGGTTGGCGACGAGGATGTCCATGCGGCCGTTGCGAACGAACGCGGGCCCGGCGGTGATGGCGTCGAGTGCCCACTGCAGGCTGCGGTGCGGCTTCCACTGGTCCTTGGTACGGCGGCGGCGGGGTCGGGTGAGGGCGTCGGAGCCGTCGGCGGCCTGGGCCAGGTTCACCAGGTGGGCACGTTCGGCCTCGTCGAGCTGCAGGGCGCGGGCGAGGGCTTCGAGGACGGCCGGGGAGACGCCGGCGAGGTTGCCGCGCTCCAGCTTCGCGTAGTACTCGACGCTCATGTCGGCCAGCGCCGCGACCTCGCTGCGGCGCAGGCCCGGCACGCGGCGCCGGGTGCCGGAAGGCAGTCCCGCCCGGTCGGGGGTGATCTTCGCGCGCCGCGAGGTGAGGAACTCGCGGACCTCCTCACGGTTGTCCATGCCTCCGACGGTACGTCCGGCAGGCGGCCATAGGGATGTATTGCCGGTACACCCCTTGTCAGTGACTCGCTACATGAGTGAACCGGGGGTTACCTGGAGGGCGTGTCGCTCCTCCTCCCCGTTGCCGAAGCGGGACGGGCGGAGCCCCGTATCCCCGGCAATGCGAAGGAACCTCTCATGCGCGGCGCAGTTATTCACGCTCCCGGTGATATCCGCTACGAGACCGTGGACGACGCGAAGATAGTCAAGCCGACCGACGCGGTCATCCGTACGGCGGCGACGTGCGTGTGCGGCTCGGATCTGTGGCCGTACCGGGGTGCGGAGCCGACCGGGCAGCCCCACCCGATGGGGCACGAGTACATCGGGTTCGTCGAGGAGACCGGCTCCGAGGTGACCGCGGTCCGGCCGGGCCAGTTCGTCGTCGGCTCGTTCGCCACCTCGGACAACACGTGCGCGAACTGCCGCAACGGGTTCCCGTCGAGCTGCCTGAACCGCGAGTTCCTCTCCACCTGCCAGGCCGAGTACGTCCGCATCCCGAACGCCCAGGGCACGCTCGTCGCCACGGACGGCGTGCCGGGCGAGGAGTTCTGGCCGGGTCTGCTGGCCGTCTCCGACGTGATGGGCACCGGCTGGTGGGCCGCCGACGCCGCCGGGGTGAAGCCCGGCTCGACGGCCGTGGTCGTCGGCGACGGCGCGGTGGGCCTGTGCGCGGTGATCGCGGCCAGGGAACTCGGTGCGGAGCGGATCATCGTCATGTCGCGGCACGAGCCGCGGCAGAAGCTCGCCCTGGAGTTCGGGGCCACCGACATCGTCACCGAGCGCGGTGACGAGGGCGTCGCCCGGATCAAGGACCTCACCGGCGGGATCGGCGCGGACAGTGTCCTGGAGTGCGTGGGCACCGCGCAGTCCATGCAGCAGGCACTGCGCTCCGCCCGCCCCGGCGGCGACGTCGGCTTCGTCGGCGTCCCGCACGAGGTCGCCGTCGACGGGCAGGAGCTGTTCTTCTCCCACGTCGGGCTGCGGGGTGGCCCCGCTCCCGTACGCCGCTACCTCCCCGATCTGATCCGCCGGGTCCTCGACGGGAGGATAGACCCGGGCAAGGTCTTCGACCTCACCCTGCCCCTCGACCAGGTCGCCGAGGGGTACCGGGCGATGGACGAGCGACGCGCCATCAAAACCCTTCTCACCCCCGGCCCGCCCCGCAGAAGGAACGGTGACGCAGCTCACTAGTCCCTGCCACCGCCCCACGGCCTTCCTGTCCACCGTCTTCCCGCGAAAGGCGCACCGTGACCACTCTCGCACTCGTCGGCGCCGGCCCCGGTCTGGGGCTGGCGACCGCCCGCCGCTTCGGCCGCGAAGGCTTCGACATCGCCCTCATCTCCCGCAGCCAGGACCGCCTCGACGCCCTCGCCGCCGAACTGGACCGGGACGGTGTCCGCGCCCGCGGCTTCACGGCCGACGTACGCGACCACCGGAGCCTGACCGCGGCCCTCGACGCCGCGACCGCCACGGTCGGCGTGATCGAAGTCCTGCAATACAGCCCCGTACCCCACGCCGATTTCATGAAGCCGGTCCTGGACACCACCACCACCGACCTGGACGCCCCGCTCGCCTTCTCCGTCAAGGGCCCGGTCGCCTGCGTGAATGCGGTCTTGCCCGGCATGCATGATCTGGGACGCGGCACGCTGCTCTTCGTCAACGGCGGCACCGCGGTACGCCCCCACCCCGACCGGGCCGGCACCTCGATCGCGTTCGCCGCGGAGAGCGCCTACGCGGCGATGCTCCATGACGCACTCGCCCCGGACGGCATCCACGCCGCCCAACTGATCATCCCCGGGGCCATCCGCCCCGACGCCGAGCACTCCAGCCCGACGGCGCTGGCCGAGCGCCTCTACACCATCCACACCGAGCGCGGCACCTTCCGGCACTACGCCGAGCCCATGCCCGAACCGCAGGACGGCAGCCCATGACCGTCCCCTCCCGATGGACGTCCGCACACCACTGCTCGGAGCCACGGTCATGAATCCCACCTATGACTTCACCGGACAGGTCGCCTTCGTCACCGGCGCCGGCTCCGGCATGGGCCTCGCCGCCGCCCGGGCCTTCGCCGCCTCCGGGGCCGCCGTCGCCCTGCCCGTCGACGGCGGCTACACCGCCCAGTGACCACCGCCGGACCGGGACGCCAACCGGCACCGCGTACGGGGAAGCAGACCGGAGCCCGTACCGGTCGCGGCACGGGCTCCGGTCGGCGGCCGTCGCTTACGGGCGTTCCCGGAGGGCGATCGCGTCGTAGACCAGCCAGGAGCCGGTGGCGTTGGTGAGCGTGAGGACGTTCCGGCCGGCGCGGAGCCGGTCGGCGGGGAGCGTGACGTCGAGGGTGCTGGGGCGGATGGCTCCGTCCTTTCCGTCGCCCCAGTGGTAGCCCTGGCCGCCGCCCTTGGGGGCGGTGACGTTCGTGGCCGGGCCGTCGTTGAGGGAGAGCTGCAGGGTCGGCGGTCCGGATTCGTGGGTGTCGATGAGCCAGGCGGTGAGGGCCAGGTCGGCGGCGGGTGCCTCGTCGAGGTCGAAGCGGAGGGTGAAGGTGTGCGGCTTCGCGCCGGCCCAGCCGTCGCTGGGGCCGGGGTGGATGTAGCTCCACGCGGTCGCGGGGTCGCTGCTGCCGATCGTGAAGTCGACGTCATCGGGGAACGCCTTGGGGTAGTCGCCGTAGCGGGCGGGCGACAGCGCGAACTCCCCCGTGGCCAGGTCGTTCTTGCCGACCAGTGCCACCTTGCGGCTCACGGTCGCGGGCAGCTCGCGGTCGACGCCGCCTTCCTCCCATGCGGCGGTGAGCGTCAGGGACTCCTCGCCGGACGCCTCCGCCGGCGGGGTGAGGGTGAACGTGGTCGTGGCCTTGTCGCCGGCGGGGACGTCGAGCGAGCGCTTCGCGGGCTCGACGGTCCAGCCGTCCGGCGCCTTCAGGCCGACGTCGACGGCGTGTGCCCGGTCGACGTCGTTGCTGTTCACCTGGACCCGGAAGGTCGAGGGGGTGTCCTGCAGCAGGATCAGCCGCTCCGGGACGGTCTCGATCGCGAGCACCGGTGCGATGTGGACGTACGTGATGGCGTCGGGCAGTTCGGTGCCGTCGGCGGCCTCTCCGGAGATCACGACGCGGTGCAGTCCCGGCGCGGCGTCGGGGCCTGCGCGGAGGCTGAGGTCGCGTTCGGCGGTGTCGTCGGCGGGTGCGGTGAGGCTTCCGCTCTCGGGCTGGAGGGTGATGCCGGCGGGGGTGTGGGCGCGCCAGGTGGCTTTGACCGGACGGTTCGTGAGGTTGCGTGCGGCCAGCGTCAGCGTGCCGCTTTCGCCGGCGTCGAGGCGTACGGTGTCGCGCGTGGCGTAGAGCACCGCGGGCGCCTCGGGAGACTTCGACGGCGGCAGTTCCGCTACGCCCCAGTCCTTGTTGGGCTCCGGGCCCATCCACAACTCCAGCGTGCCGCCCGCGGCGAGCCGGTCGTGAGGGAACCACGCGTTGTCCTGCCGCCGGCCGTTCAAAGTCGCCCGCTGGATGTACATGTGCTCGGCGGAGTTGTCGTGGGTGACGATCCGGAACCGCCCGCCCGCGTAGTAGTCCGGATGCAGTTGAATCGTGACCGCGTCGAAGACCGGCGACGTGATGTCGTAGACCGGCCGGGACAGACTCGCCCCCGTCACCTCGAACAACCCCATCGCCATCAGCGCACTCATCGACCCCATCTGGCCCTGGTCCTCGTCGAAGTGGCCGTAGCCGTCGGTGGTCGAGATCGCGCCGTAGGTCTTCTCCTTCACCTGCCGCACCCAGTACTGGGTCAGCCACGGATGTCCCACGTAGTTGAAGAGATGCGCCACCTGCAGTCCCGGCTGGTTGCCGTAGCTGACGTGGCCCTTCCCGTACTCGGCGATGAAGTTCGCGTCGGCGGACTGCTCGAAGGCGTAGTTGAGCTTGTCGGCGTACGCCTTCCGCCCGCCGAGCCTGTTGGCGAGGGCGATGACGTCGTGGGAGGTGAACCATGTCGCCTGCCATGAATTCGCCTCGACGAAGTCCTCGTGCGACAGCGGGTCGAACGGTTCCTGCCAGCGGCCGTTCATGGCACGCGGCCGGATGAATCCGGTCGAGCGGTCGAAGAGGTTGCGCCAGCTCCCCGACCTTTCGATGAGGAAGGCGCCCATGTCGGTGTCGTCCCACACCTCGAACTCGCCCAGCCCCACGTTCTCGCCGGTGCCGCCGGTCGCCTCGAACCTCACCCAGTTCACCCGCCTGGGCCGGAACTCCACCACCTTGTTCCGGCCGTCACCGGGAATGCCGTCCACCTTCACGGACGACCCGTCGCTGAAGAGCAGCACACCGGAGTTCACCCGCGAGTCACCCTCGGTGCGGTCGCTGAGCACCACTTTGTGGACGCGCTTCTTCTCCGCCCAGCTCAGCTTGATCCACGGCTTCTGCTCCCTGGAGGCCCACTCCACGTTCACCGGCTCGGTCACGCTGGACCGCGGCGGCCGCCCGTCCACCGCCCGCACGCCCGCCTGCGTCGAGTCGTTCACCTCCGACGACACCGACACCTCGGCGAACTGCGCCACGTTCAGACCGGACTTCCCCAGCCGCCGCGCCAACTGACCCAGCGTCCAGTCCTGGAACGCGTACTCCAGCGTCTGCCCCGCACCGCCCTCGAGCGGTCCGCCGCAGATCTCGTTCGGTACGTATCCGAGGTCGAAGTAGTAGCGGGCGCCGCCGCAGCTCCCCCAGCGCCCGTACTCGAACGAGCCGGCCTCGAAGAGCCCGCCGAGGGAGTGGGCGTCGAGCATGGCCTCGTAGGCGAGGTCGATGTCGAAGTCCCGGATCCCCTTGTTCCAGGCACCGCTGATGAACGACGTCACGGGTGATCCGGTCATCACCCACGAGTAGTCCCCGGCCACCGGGCCCCGCGGCAGCAGGCCCCCGTCCTGGTACATCCGGAGCTGCGACTTCACGATGCTGGAGTAGATCTCCGGATAGGCCAGCCCCAGCACGGTGTTGAGGTTCCACTGCGTCAGCCACAGCGCGTCGTAGTTGTACATCGCGTACCGCGGCACACCGCGGGAGTCCGACGGGATCTTCTGCACCTTGCGGTGCTGCCAGGTGTTGTCGAGGTACGTGCCGTCGGCGTCGCTGATCACGCTGCGGCCGCACAGCACGTGGAACAGGTCGGTGTAGAACTTCACCTGCTGCTGGTCGCTGCCCCCTTCGACGTCGATGCGGCCCAGCAGCCGGTTCCAGTGCTCCTGTGAGGCCGTCTTCACCGCGTCGAAGTCCCAGCCCGGCAGCTCCGCCTCCAGGTTCTTCCGCGCGCCGGCGACCCCCGTGAAGGACAACGCGACCTTCACCTGCACCTGCTCCCCCGCGTCGAGACCGCCGTACCGGACGTAGAAGCCCGCGCCACCGCCCTCGACCTCGTCGACCGCGGCCCCGCCGTCGATCAGCTCGCCGTCCGCCCAGCCGTGCAGGGAGTCGAAGGCCCGGTCGAACCGAATGCTGAAGAAGAGCTGGTTGTGGTGATCGGGGTAACTGGTGCCGCGCTGGAAGACGTACCCCTCCACCTCGCGGTCGCCGCGCCTGGTGATGCGGGCGTCCTTCATGATCGCTTCGCCCAGCGTCCCGCCGAGGTTGACGACGATCTCGCTCGCGCCGGCGGCATCGTACGTGTAGCGGTGCAGACCGACCCGGTCGGTGCAGGTCAGCTCGGCCGTGATGCCGTACCGGTCCAGGTGCAGCCTGTGGTAACCCGGTTCCGCCAGTTCGCCGACGTCGTGATTCACGTACGACTGCCAGCCGGTGTCACCCTCCAGCTTCGGCACCCCCTCTCCGGTCGTGGGCATCACCTGCACCCCGGAGATCTGCCAGCAGTGCAGGTGGCTGAAGCCCTTGACCTGGTTCTCCTTGCGCATGTAACCCGTCCCCCACGTCGCGTGGGTGCTGGTGTCCGGGCGGAGCTTCACCAGGCCGAAGGGGTTGCTGGCCGACTGGAAGAAGAAGAACCGGCCCCGGTCCGCCTCCACCCAGGGGTTCACGAGCTTCACGTAGTCCCGGCCCGCCTCCGCCGCGGCTCCCGGCGCCGACGCCCAGGCGCTCCCGGGGCCGTACGCGCCCACCACACCGGCGCCGAGCACGCCGCCGGTGGACAGCAGGAGGCGGCGGCGAGACATTCCACCGAGGGCTTTCCGTGCAGGCATGGGCAATCCCCTGTCGATCGTTTGGACACGGTTGACGAGCTGGTTGCGCGGTCGTGCACGGTGGACCGGGGCTAGGACGTCTCGCGGATGGCGAGGGCGTCGTAGACGATCCAGGAACCTGCTGCGTTGGTGAGCGTGACGGTGTTCCGGCCGGCGCGGAGCCGGTCCGCGGGGAGGGTGACGTCGAGGGTGGCGGGGCGGATGGCTCCGCCGGTGCCGTCGCCCCAGTGGAAGCCGTCACCGCCGCCGCCGGGCAGGTTGACGGTCGTGGCCGGTCCGTCGTTGAGGGCGACCCGCAGGGACGGCCCGGACTGCTGGGTGTCGACGAGCCAGGCGGTGAGGGCCAGGTCGGCCGCGGGTGCCTCGTCGAGGTCGAAGCGGAGGGTGAAGGTGTGCGGCTTGGCGCCCGCCCAGGCATCGCTGGGGCCGGGGTGGATATAGCTCCACGCGGTGGCGGGGTCGCTGCTGCCGATGGTGAAGTCGACGTCGTCGGGGAAAGCGGCGGAGTAGTCGCCGTAGCGGTTCGGCGCCAGCGCGAACTCCCCCGTGGCCAGGTCGGCGTCGCCGAGACGGGCGACGGCCCGGTGGACGGTGGCGGAGGGCTGGTGCTCGGCGCTGCCCCACCCGCCCTCGGCGAGCAGCGTGAGGGTCTGCGGTCCGGCGGCGCCCTGCGGCGGGGTGACGGTGAAGGTGGTGGTCGCGCTCGTCCCGGCGGCGACCTGCACGGCGCGGGACTCCGGCTCGACGCGCCAGCCCTCGGGGGTCCGCAGGGAGACATCCGCGCCGAGGTCCTGGTCATCGTGGCCGGTGAACCGCACCTGGAAGGTGACGGGGGCGGATTCCAGCAAGTGCAGTTCCGCCGGCTCGGTCTCGATCGAGAGCGCGGGTGCGACATGGAGGTACGTGATGGCGTCGGGTAGCTCGGTGCCGTCTGCGGCCCGGCCGGTGATCACGACGCGGTGCAGTCCTGCCGCGGTGCCGTCGGCGACTCGCACGGTGAGGTCGTGTTCCCCGGCGTCGTCGGCGGGTGCGGTGAGGCTTCCGCTCTCGGGCTGGAGGGTGATGCCGGCGGGGGCGTGGGCGCGCCAGGTGGCTTTGACCGGACGGTTCGTGAGGTTGCGCGCGGCCAGCGTGACGGTGCCGCTCTCCCCCGCGTCGACCCGTACGGTGTCACGGGTGGTGTAGAGCACCGCGGGTGCTTCCGGTGACTGCGAGGGCGGCAGTTCCGCTACGCCCCAGTCCTTGTTGGGCTCCGGGCCCATCCACAACTCCAGCGTGCCGCCGGCGGCGAGCCGGTCGTGAGGGAACCAGGCGTTGTCCTGCCGCCGGCCATTGAGAGCAGCCCGCTGGATGTACATGTGCTCGGCGGAGTTGTCATGGGTGACGATCCGGAACCGCCCGCCCGCGTAGTAGTCCGGGTGCAGTCGAATGGTCACGGCGTCGAAGACCGGCGATGTGATGTCGTACACCGGCCGGGACAGACTCGCCCCCGTCACCTCGAACAGCCCCATCGCCATCAGCGCACTGATCGATCCCATCTGGCCCTGATCCTCGTCGTGTCCCCCGTATCCCTTCGTCGTGGTCGTACCGCCGTACGTGATCTCCTTCACCTTGCGCACCCAGTACTGGCTCAGCCAGGGATGACCGACGTAGTTGAAGAGGTGCGCCATCTGGAGGCCGGGCTGGTTGCCGTAGTTGACGTACGCGTCCTCGTCGCCGTTCTGCCCCGCCCCCGTGAACTCGGCCTCCTCTGACCGCTCGAAGGCGCCGTTGAGCTTGTCGGCGTAGGCGGTCCTGCCGCCGAGCCTGTTGGCCAGCCCGAGGACGTCGTACGAGGCGTACCAGGTGGCCTGCCAGGAGCTGGCCTCGACGAAGTCGTCAGGGGACAGCGGGTCGAAGGGGTCCTTCCAGCGGCCGTTCGCGTCCCTGGGCCGGACGAACCCGGTGGAGCGGTCGAAGAGGTTGCGCCAGTTCCCCGACCTTTCGATGAGGAAGGCGCCCATGTCGGTGTCGTCCCACGCCTCGAACTCGTCGAGCCCCACGTTCTCGCCGGTGCCGCCGGTCGCCTCGAACCTCACCCAGCTCACATGCCTGGGCCGGAACTCCACCGCCTTCCGGCCCCCGGCGGGAATGCCGCTCACCTTCACCGACGACCCGTCGCTGAACCACAGCACACCGGAGTTCACCCGCGAGTCACCCGTGATGCGGTCGCTGAGCACCACCTTGTGGATGCGCTTCTTCTCCGCCCAGTCCAGCCTGATCCACGGCTTCCGCTCCGTCGATACCCACCCGGCGTGCCCAGGCCCGGTCACGCTGGACCGCGGCGGTCGCCCGTCGACCGCCCGGACGCCCGCCTGCGTCGAGTCGTTCACCTCCGACGACACCGACACCTCGGCGAACTGCGCCACGTTGAGGCCCGACTTGCCCAGCCGCCGCGCCAACTGGCCCAGCGTCCAGTCCTGGAACGCGTACTCGACGGTTTCCCCTGCGCCGCGGCTGCGCCATCCGGCGTGCAGGTCGTGGGGTACGTACCCGATGTCGAGGTAGGCGCGGCCGCCGCCCTGGTTCTCGCCCCAGGTGGCGTATTCGTACGGGGCCTTGTCGAAGAGGCCGCCGAGGGAGTGGGCGTCGAGCATGGCCTCGTACGCGAGGTCGATGTCGAAGTCCCGGATCCCCTTGTTCCAGGCACCGCTGATGAACGAGGTGGCCGGGGAGCCGGTCATGACGAACGAGTAGTTGCCGGCCACGGGGCCTCGCGGCAGCAGCCCTCCGTCCTCGTACATCCGGAGCTGCGACTTCACGATGCTGGAGTAGATCTCCGGATAGGCCAGCCCCAGCACCGTGTTGAGGTTCCACTGCGTCAGCCACAACGCGTCGTAGTTGTACATCGCGAACCTCGGCCGGCCTGACCCGTCGACCGGCAGCCGGCCGATCCGCCCGCGGCTCCAGGTGTCGTCCAGATACGTGCCGTCGGCGTCGCTGATCACGCTGCGGCCGCACAGCACATGGAACAGGTCGGTATAGAACTTCACCTGCTGCCGCTCGGTGCCTCCCTCGACGTCGATGCGGCCCAGCAGCCGGTTCCAGTGCTCCTGTGAGGCCGCCTTCACCGCGTCGAAGTCCCAGCCCGGCAGCTCCGCCTCCAGGTTCTTCCGCGCCCCGGCGACCCCCGTGAAGGACAACGCGACCTTCACCTGCACCTGCTCCCCCGCGTCGAGACCGCCGTACCGGACATAGAAGCCCGCGCCACCGCCCTCGACCTCGCCGACGGCCGCCCCGCCGTCGACCAGTTCACCGTCCGCCCACCCGTGCAGGGAGTCGAAGGCCCGGTCGAACCGGATGCTGAAGTAGAGCTTCGTGTGCTTGTTGTCGCTCTGGCCGTAGTAGTAGCCGTCGGTGAGCGTGCCGACCTGCGCCACGTATCCCTCGATCTCCCGGTCGCTCACCCTGGTGACGCGGGCGTCCCGCATCTCGGCCTCACCGAGGACGCCGCCGAGGTTGACGACGATCTCGCTCGCGCCGGCGGCGTCATACGTGTAGCGGTGCAGACCGACCCGATCGGTGCAGGTCAGCTCGGCCGTGATGCCGTACCGGTCCAGGTGCAGCCTGTGGTAACCCGGTTCCGCCACCTCACCGACGTCGTGATTCACGTACGACTGCCAGCCGGTGTCACCCTCCAGCTTCGGCACCTCCTCCCCCGACGTGGGCATCACCTGCACTCCGGCGATCTGCCAGCAGTGCAGATGGCTGAAGCCCTTCACGTGGGACTCGCTCCTGCGGTAGCCGGTGCCCCAGACCGAGTGGGTGCTGGTATCGGGGCGCAGCTTGACCAGGCCGAAGGGGTTGCTCGCCGACTGGAAGAAGAAGAACCGGCCGACGTCGGCCTCCACCCACGGGTCGACCAGGCGGACGTAGTCGCGGGCGGGCCCGGCCGAGGGTGCGCCCCCCGGCACCGCCGCGGCGGCGGTGCCTCCGCGGACGCCCGCGCCCAGGGTGCCCACGGCGAGCAGCCCGCTGGTGGAGGCCAGGAAGCGGCGGCGGGACGGGGCCGGAGTGGACGGATCGGGCTGCGACATGTCTCTGCCTTGTCTTTGATTGCGGAGCTACGGGACCGTGCGGTGCCGTGCGCCTGCGTCGTCGATGACCCTGGTGGTGCCGGTGCTCCAGCGCCTCGGGCAGTCCGGCCGGCTCGGGGCCCGGCACGGAGCATCACCGGAGAGCGGGCTGCGAGCACGTTTCTGGGGCCGAGGGGCCCGGTGCGCCGGTCCTTCAAGTGACGGAAGCTCTGGGCGAGTTATCGTTACCATGCGGCAGTGCGGTTGGAACGTAAGGGCCGGACGCGCCGACGTCAAGGGGGTGCGCTCCCCCGGGTTGAGCCGCACCCTCCTGACCTGGTACGCAAGAAGATCGATGCGCCGCACCGGCGAACTCCCCGCCGCCGAGCGCGTTTTACGGTGCGCCGGCATCGCGCTCAGCGCGAAGATAGCGTTACCATCGCCCTGCCGAACCCAGATCGATACGCTTCCCCACACGTTCCGTGCTCCCGGCGTCGCTCTCCGGCCTCAGTCCATGGGGGTTCGGTGCTAGCGTGGTGCTGCCCGGCAGGTCGACGGCAGGATCGCGGAATCTCGTCGTCCGCCGTCGTGCGGCGGGCCGGGCGCGGGGGCGCCTCGACGTGACACAGCGGGGGAGAAGACGGTGACCGAGGATTCTCCATCGCGTCGCCCTCCGACGATGCGGGACGTGGCCGAGCACGCGTCGGTGAGTCCCATGACGGTGTCCCGCGTGCTGCACGACGACCCCGGGGTGAGCAAGGCGACCCGGGAGCGCGTGCTCGCCGCCGTCGACTCCCTCGGCTACCGGCGCAACGAGGTCGCCCGCAACCTCCGGCTGGGGCGGACCAGCGGGCTGATCGGCCTCGTGGTCACGAACCTCGCGAACCCCTTCTACTCCCAGTTCGCCCTGGGCGTGGAGTCGGGCGTCAGCCGGCAGGGCCTGAAGGTCGTCCTCACGAACACCGACGAGGACGTCGAACGCGAGCGGCGGCTCGTGGAGGAGCTGACGGCGCGGCGCGTCGACGGCATGATCGTCGTGCCCGCCGGCAACGACCACTCCCACCTCGCCGCGCAGCCGGGCTCGGTGCCCATCGTCCTGGGTGCCCGCCCCCCGTCCGGCGTGCCGCTGGACTGCGTGCTGGTGGACGACTTCGGCGGCGCGCGCGAGGCGACTGCCGGTCTCCTGGCGGCCGGCCACACCCGGCTCGGCTTCCTGGGCCTGCCCCCGTCCGTCTGGACCAGTTCCGAGCGGTTCCGCGGCTTCTGCGTCGCGCTGGAGGAGGCGGGCGTCGCGCTGGACGAGCGGTACGTGCGGCTGCGGCAGCGCACCATCCCGGCCGCCGAGGCCGCCGCCCGGGAACTGCTCGAACTGCCCCAGCCCCCGACGGCGCTCTTCTGCGCCAACAGCCGCAACACCCTTGGCGCTTTCCGCGCCACGAGCCGGCTCGGGCGCCCCGTCAGCCTGGCGGGTTTCGACGACTTCGAACTGGCCGACGTGCTCGGGGTGCCGCTGATCGTGGCCTACGACCCGCGCGAACTCGGCCGGCGGGCGGCGGAACTGCTGCTGCGCCGCATGAACGAGTCCGATGCCGATCCGGACGACGCGGCGCCGCTGCGTATCGTCGTTCCCACGAACGTCGTGCGCTACGGCGACCCCGGTTCCGGCCATCACTGAGGTGCTTCGCATTCCACCGCGATTTCCGGCGATGGCGGGACATACGCCCTCGTGACCCGGTCCGGATATCGCGGTCACGCATTGCTGCGCGACGGGCCCGGAAGCCATAACCACGGCTGATACCCCTATCGCGGATCTCCGCCTTCCGCGCCCGTGACCACCGTGTTTCCATCTCATGCACTCACACCGTGGTGAGAGGAACTCCCGTGACAGCACTGCATACAGCGATAGCCATCCTCGTGGTCATCCTGCTCATTCTGGTACCGAAGGTGGAACCGGTGATCGCCCTGGTCATCGGCTCCCTCTATCTCGGTGTCGCGTCCGGCCTGGGATTCGAAGGCACCATCCAGACGATCGTGGACGGATTCGGCGACATCATGGCCGAAGTCGGCCTGCTGATCGGCTTCGGCGTACTGCTCGGCTCACTGCTGAACTCCATGGGATCGCTGCAGAAACTGGTCGAGAAACTGCTGCGCGCCCTCGGTCCCGGAAAGCTCCCCTATGCCCTCGCCGGGGCGCTGAGCGCGGTCTTCCCCTCCATTTACGTGGACGTCCAGCTCGTCCTCGCCGCCCCGCTGGCCAAGTCCGCGGCGCCGCGCATGGGGCGCCACGGGCTTCCGATGATGAGCGGCGCGCTGAGCGCGGGCATCCTCGTCGGCTACGTGTTCGTCGTCCCCGGCCTCGGCACCCTGGCGATCGCCGGGCTGCTGCACGTACCGCTCAGCACGATGCTGGTGTACGGGTTCGTCCTCGGCCCGCTCGCCGCGCTGCTCACCACCTTCCTCTACGGCCGGCTGCTGCGCCACGGCCTGTGGAACCCGGACACCGACGAGGTGCCCGGCGCCGAGAACGCGCAGGACGACCGGAACGACCAGGGCGACCGCGACGCCCAGGCCACCGGCGCGGGCGGCGCGAAGTCCGTACCCCCGCGCGGATCCCGCGGGAACGCCGCGGTGCCCGGCTCCGGCCGCCGCCCGGCGGGCGGGCCCGGCGCGGTCACGACCGCCGAGGCGCCCGCCGCGGCCGCGTCCGTGGCGGCGGACGCCCCCGAGGCCGACGTGCCCGGCGCCCGCAGGCCGATGCCGCCGCTGTATCTCGCGCTGCTGCCGATCGCCGTCCCGCTGCTGCTCATCGCGACGGGCGCGATCAGCGACGCCGCCGGGGTGGAGTCCGATCTGCTCACCTTCCTCGGCGACCCCGCGCTCGCCCTCTTCGCGGGCCTGGTCGGCGCGTACGCCCTGGCGAAGTGGGTGCTCACCGACGAGCGGGTGGGCGAGGCGATGACCGAGGGCTTCCACAGCACGGGGCAGATCCTGCTCGTCACCGGGGTCGGCGGCTCACTCGGCGCGGTGATCGGCGAGACCGGGCTCGACGACGTGCTCGCCGGGATCTTCTCCGCCGACGCGGGCATGTCGACCGTCGTGACGATCCTGCTGGTCTGGCTGGTCGCGGCGCTCCTGCACCTGGCCATCGGCTCCATCGGCGTCGCCGCCATCGCCGCGGCCGGGATCATCGCCCCGATCATGGGCGAACTCGCCGTGCCGCCGGCCGTGCTGGCGCTGGCGATCGGCTCGGGATCGCTCTTCGCCCTCCAGGTGAACAGCAACTTCTTCTGGATGTTCCAGCCGCTGCTCGGGGTGACCACCCGGGGCGCGCTCAAGGCGCTCACCTTCGTCACCGCGCTGGCCTCCGTCGTCTCGCTCGCCCTCGTCATCGCCGTGAGCTTCGTGGTCTGAGGTCCGCCGCCGGCCCTCAGCGCAAGCCCGAGAGAAAGAAGCGCATGCAACCCCTCCGCGGAATCACCGTCGTCTCGCTCGAACAGGCCGTCGCCGCCCCGTACGCCACCCGCCAGCTCGCCGACCTCGGCGCCCGGGTGATCAAGGTGGAGCGGCCCGGCAGCGGTGACTTCGCCCGCGCGTACGACAGCCGCGTGCGCGGGCTCAGCTCGCACTTCGTGTGGGCCAACCGCAACAAGGAGTCGCTCACCCTCGACATCAAGGACCCGCGCGGCAGCGACGTGCTGCGCCGGCTGCTCGCGCGCGCCGACGTCTTCGTGCAGAACCTGGCGCCGGGCGCGGCCGGGCGCGCCGGGCTCGGCCGGGCGGAGCTGCACGCCGCGCACCCCCGGATGATCGTCTGCGACATCTCCGGCTACGGTGCCCCGGGCCCGTACGAAGGCGCGAAGGCGTACGACCTGATGGTGCAGAGCGAGTCCGGGCTGCTGTCGGTGACCGGCACGGCCGCCGAGATGGCGAAGGTGGGCATCTCGGTGTCCGACATCGCGGCGGGGATGTACGCCTACAGCTCGGTCCTCGCCGCGCTGATCGAGCGCGGCAGGACCGGCGAGGGGGCGCACGTGGAGGTGTCCATGCTGGAGGCCACGGTGGAGTGGCTGGGCTTCCCGCTCTACTACGCCTACGACGGCGCCGAGCCGCCGCCGCGGGCGGGCGCGGCGCACGCCACGATCTACCCGTACGGCCCCTTCACCGCCGGGGACGGCAAGGTCGTCATGATGTGCGTCCAGAACGAGCGCGAGTGGGCGGCGTTCTGCGAGCGCTTCCTGCGGCGGCCCGAGCTGGCGGCGCACCCGGACTACGCGGGCAACGCCGCCCGCAACGCGCACCGCGAGGCCCTCGGCGCGCTCATCGCGGCGCGCTTCGCCGAGCTGACCGGCGCCGAGGCCGTCGAGCTGCTGGCGGCGGTCCCGGTGGCGCACGCCCGGGTCAACTCGCTCGCCGACGTGTGGCGGCACCCGCAGTTGGCGGCCCGCAACCGCTGGCACGAAGTGCGGACCCCGGCGGGTCCGATCCCGGCGCTGGCCCCGCCCGGCCCGGTCGGCGACGCACCCCGGATGGATCCCGTGCCGGGGCTCGGCGAGCACACCCGGGCCATCCTCGCCGAGGTGGGCCTCGCGGACGGCGAGATCGACGCGCTGGCCGCGGACGGCATCGTATGAGCGGGCACGCGGTGGCGCTCAGCGCGGCGGTGAGCTGGCTCTTCGTGCCCGCCACCCGGCCCGGCCGGTTCGCGAAGGCCGTCGGCAGCGGCGCCGACGCCGTGATCGTCGACCTGGAGGACGCCGTGGCCGCACGCGACAAGGCGGCCGCCCGGGACAGCCTCGCCGCGAGCTGGCCGCGGGACGCCGCCGTGCCGGTGGCGGTGCGGGTCAACGGACCGCGATCCGCGGAGTTCGCCGACGACCTCGCCGTCTGCCGGGCGCTGGCCCCCGCGGCCGTCGTGCTGCCCAAGGCGGAGTCCGCGGCGCAGGTGCGGCAGGCCGCGCGGGCGAGCGGCGCCCCCGTGCTCCCCCTGATCGAGTCGGCGCGCGGGCTGGTCGGCCTCGACGGCATCGCCGCGGAGCCCGACTGCCTGCGGCTGCTCTTCGGCAGCGTCGACCTCGCCCTCGATCTCGGCGTACGCGACGACCTGGCGCTCGACTCCGCGCGGGCCGATCTGGTCCGCTGGTCGGCCGCGCACGGCCTGCCCGCGCCCGTCGACGGCGTCACCACGGCCGTACACGACGCGCCTGCCGTGGCCCGGGCCGCCGGCCGCGGCCGGGACTGGGGCTTCGGCGGCAAGCTCTGCATCCACCCGGCGCAGTTGGCGCAGGTGCAGGCCGCCTACGCGCCCGACGAGGGCGAGCTGGCCTGGGCCCGGCGGGTGCTGGCCGCGGGTCACGACGGCGCGGCGGCGGTGGCCGGTGAGATGATCGACCGGCCGGTCGTCGAACGCGCCCGCCGCATCGCCGCGCAGGCCGAGCGGCACAGCTCCGCGTAGGCGCCGGGCGGGACACGTCCCGTCGGCGAGGCATCAGTGGGAAGGCGGTGCGGAGAAGCCCGTGGACATCGCTCAACTGCGCGACTTCATCGCCGTCGTCGACGCCGGCAGCCTCTCCCGGGCCACCCGCGCGCTGCACGTCTCCCAGCCCGCGATCAGCCAGCGCATGGCCCAGCTCGAAGCGCATCTCGGGGTCAGGCTGCTGGACCGCGGCCCGCGCGGCGTGCGGCCCACGTCCGCGGGCCGGGCGCTGTACCGGGACGCCCAGCAGTTGGTGCGCCAGTTCGACCGGCTCGCACAGGACATCGCCGCCAGCCGGCCGCCGGTGCACGGCCCGGTCGCGATCGGGCTGCCGACCACGGTGGCCGCGCCGCTCGCGCCCGCCCTCTTCACCTGGGTACGGGCCCACTACCCCGGCATCCACCTGCAGATGTTCGAGTCGATGAGCGGGTACGTGCACGAACTGCTGCTGGCCGGGCGGCTGGACCTGGCCGCCGTCTTCCGCGAGGACGCCGCGCCGCGCCCGGCGGAGCTGCCGCTGTACTCGGAGAGCCTGTATCTGATCGGCCGGCCGGACCCCGCCCCCGCGACGCAGGACGACGTGCCCCTCACCGACCTGCGGCACGTGCCGCTGGTGACGCCGGGCGCGCGCAGCAACCTGCGGACCCTGGTGGACCGGGCGTTCGCCGCGCACGGGATGGTGCCCGTGAACGTCGGCGACGTGGAGTCGCTCGGCACGCTCATCCGCATCGCGGAGAGCGGCGAGGCGTGCACGATCCTGCCGCGCTCGGTGGTCGCGGACCACGACCCGCACCGGCTCGGCGTGCGCCGCATCGTGGCCCCGGCGCTCCGGCGGCACGTCGCCGTCCTCACCGCCACGGACCGCTACGAGCCGCGGGAGAGCGTCGCGGCGGTCCGCCGGGGCATCGTGGAGGTCACCCGGGAGCTGGCCGCCGCCGACCGCTGGCCGGGCATCCGGCCGGCGGCACCCCCCGCCGCCGCGGACCCGCGGCAGGAGGCGCCGTAGCAGAGCGCCGTGCCCGGCCGGGGCTCAGGACGCGAAGCGGGCGCGCAGCGCCTTCTTGTCGAACTTCCCGGTGCCGGTGCGGGGCACCGCGTCCACGAGTTCGACGCGGTCCGGCAGTTGCCAGCGCGCGAAACCGCTCCGCTCCAGGTGCGTACGCACCTCGTCCAGGGTCACCGTCGCGCCGTGGCGGACGACCACGCATACCAGCGGCCGCTCCGACCACCTCTCGTCCGGCACCGCGACCACGGCCGCCTCGGTGACGGCGTCCATCGCCATCACCGCCGACTCCATGTCGACCGAGGAGATCCACTCCCCGCCCGACTTCACGAGGTCCTTGGCGCGGTCGGTGATGACGAAGTAGCCGTCGGGCGTGCCGGTCGCGATGTCGCCCGTGACGAACCAGCCGTCCTCCGTGAACTGCCCGCCGCCCTCCTCCCCGAGGTACGCGTCGGCCACCCAGGGCCCGCGTACCAGCAGTTCGCCCATCGACGCGCCGTCCCAGGGCAGCGGGCGCCCGTTCCCGTCGCGGATCTGCGTCTGCACCCCCGGCAGGGGCAGCCCCGCCATGCCGCGTACGGCGTCCGCGAGCCGTTCCTCGTCCCAGCCGCGCATGCGCTCCTTCGGCCAGGCGAAGCTGGCGAGCGGCGACGTCTCCGTCATCCCCCAGATCTGCACCAGCGGGATGCCGAACTCGGTGCGGTAGCGGTCGATGAGCGCGCGCGCAGGACGCGCCCCGCCGCACAGCAGGTGCCGCACGTCCGGGAGCCCGCCGCCGCGGGCGGTGAGGGCGTCCGCCACGGCCATCCACACGGTCGGCACGCCGGCGGCGACGGTCACGCGCTCCTCGGCCATCAGCTCCACGAGCGCAGCCTCGTCCAGCGGCCCGCCGTAGAACACCTGCTTGGCACCGTACGGGGTGGCGGTGTAGGGCAGGCCCCAGGCGTTGGCGTGGAACATCGGCACCACCGGAAGGACGGCGTCGCCGGGGCCGATGGACATCGCGGCCCGGGAGGATCCTGCGAGGGCGTGCAGCATGGTCGAGCGGTGGGTGTAGACCACGCCCTTGGGCCGGCCCGTGGTGCCGGAGGTGTAGCAGAGGCCGAGCGGCGCCCGCTCGTCGATCTCGCGCGGCTCGTACGTCACGGGCTGCGCGGCGATGAGCTCTTCGTAGGCAAGGGTGCCGGGCAGCGTGGTGCCGGCGGGCACCCGGTCGGCGAGGACCACCACGTGGTCGACGCCCGCGAGGCCGCCGCGCTCCGCGACCTGCTCCAGCAGCGGCAGCAGATCGGCGTCCACGAGTACGACCCTGTCGTCGGCGTGCTTGACGATGTAGGCGAGTTCGTCCGCGGACAGCCGTACGTTCAGGGTGTGCAGCACCCGTCCGGTGCAGGGCACCGCCCAGTACGCCTCCAGGTGCCGGTAGCCGTTCCAGGCCAGCGTGGCCACCCTGGCGCCGGGCGGCAGCGCCAGGGCGTCGAGCGCGTGCATGAGCTGCTGCGCCCGGCGCCCGAAGTCCGCGTAGGTGTAGCGGTGCCGGCTGCCGTCCGGGAAGCGGGTGACGACCTCGGTGTCGTGGAAGTAGCGCGGCCCGTGGTCGAACAGCAGCCAACTGTTGAGCGGGATGTCCATCATCGCCATGGCGGACATGTTGACCGGGGTCCGGGACCCGGACCACGGAGGAAGACCACACTCCGGACCGCCCTCTTGTGGAGACCTTCTCTGTAGTCGCGCGTGCCGTCCGCTTCTACGTTCTCCCCGACGCCGACGCCCTGTCGGCACTCATCCCGCGGCATCCGAGGTCGGCATGACGAGCACGACGAGTACGACGAGCGGTGACACCACCGCGCTCCCGCGCGCCATCCTGTCCACCCGTGGCCTGACGAAGGCGTTCCAGGGCTTCCGCGCCGTCGACGGCGTGGACCTGGACGTCGCGGAAGGCACCGTCCACGCGCTTGTCGGCCCCAACGGGGCCGGGAAGACGACCCTGTTCAACCTGCTGACCGGCTTCCTGCCGCCGTCTGCGGGGCGGATCGAGCTGGCGGGGCAGGACATCACCGGGCTGCCGCCGGAGCGGGTGGCGCGTCTCGGTGTGGCCCGCTCCTTCCAGGTCACCAGCCTCTTCCCCGGCGTGACGGCACGCGCGCATCTGGAACTCGCGCTGCAGGCGGGCACGGACCTGGGCCGCCGGTTCTGGCGGTCGGACAAGCTGCTGGCCCGGTTCACCGAGCGGGCGCGGGAACTGCTGGACCAGGTGGGCCTCGCGGAGCGGGCCGAATCGCCGGCGGGCAGCCTGCCGTACGGGCAGAAGCGCGCGCTGGAACTGGCGCTCGCCCTCGCCCTGGACCCCCGGGTGCTGCTGCTCGACGAGCCCACGGCCGGCATGGGTCTCGAGGACGTGGACCGCACCGTCGCGCTGGTGGACCGCATCCGCGCCGGCCGCACGGTGGTGCTGGTCGAGCACAACATGAGCGTCGTCGGCTCGC
Source organism: Streptomyces sp. WAC 06738 (assembly GCF_003945505.1). Classification (NCBI taxonomy): domain Bacteria; kingdom Bacillati; phylum Actinomycetota; class Actinomycetes; order Kitasatosporales; family Streptomycetaceae; genus Streptomyces; species Streptomyces sp. WAC 06738. Next base: position 369,965 of record NZ_CP029618.1, read on the forward strand.
TGGCCGACACCGTCACGGTGCTGCAGCGCGGCCGGGTGCTCGTCGAGGGCGCGTACCGGACCGTCCGTTCCGACCCGCGGGTCGTCGAGGCGTACCTGGGGGCCGGCGTTGCTTGAGGTGCAGGGCGTGACCGCCCACTACGACGAGGCCGAGGTGCTGCGCGAGGTGTCGCTGACCGTCGGCGCCGGGGAGGTCGTGACCCTCGTGGGCCGCAACGGAGCGGGGAAGACCACGCTCCTGCGCTGTGTGATGGGTCTGCACAGGCGCACCACCGGGACGATCCGCCTGGCGGGCCGGGACCTGGGCGCGGTGCCGCCGCACCGCAGGGCCCGCCGGGGCCTCGGGTACGTCCCGGACGACCGCGGCATCTACGCGGGTCTCAGCGTGGAGGAGAACCTCACCCTGCCGCCGTCCAAGGCGGATTCGGCCTGGCCGCTGGCGCGCGTCTACGAGGAGTTCCCGGCGCTCGCCGAGCGCCGCCGCAGCGCGGGCGGCAAGCTCTCCGGCGGCGAGCAGCAGATGCTCGCCCTCGCCCGGGTGCTCCGCACCGGCGCCGGGGTGCTGCTCTGCGACGAGCCGACCGAGGGGCTGGCGCCGATCGTCGTCGAGCGCATCGGCGAGATCCTGCGCGAGGCCAAGCGGCACGGCACCGCGGTGCTGCTGGTGGAGCAGAACCTGCGCTTCGCCACCACCGTCGCCGACCGCCACTACCTGCTCGACCGCGGCCGGATCGCCGAGTCGCTGGCCAACGACGACGTGCGCGAGCGCGAGCACGAACTCCTGGACTACCTGGGCCTGTAGCCCGGCCATCGCAGGGGCCCTATCGGCAACGTCGACCACTTCAAGGAGGAAGCATGGGACACCCATGGTCGAAAGCCGCGGTCGCCACGGCCACGGTGGTGGCGGGATCGCTGCTGGCGGGTTGCGGCGGCGGCGGACCAGGGTCCGGCGGCGGGAAGATCAGCGACGGCGGGATCACCCTCGGCGTGCTCACCGACCTCTCCGGCGTGTACGCGGAGCTGGCCGGCGAGGACGCGGTCACGGCCGTGGAGATGGCCGTGGCGGACTTCGAGAAGAAGCACGGCGGCGACGCGGTCACCGACGACATCGAGGTCATCTCGGCGGACCACCAGAACAAGCCGGACGTCGCCAACACCCAGGCGCGGGACATGTACGACCGCGAGAAGGCCGACGCCGTCTTCGACGTACCGACGTCGTCCGCGGCGCTCGCCGTGGCGAACGTCGCCGCGCAGTCGAAGAAGCTCTACTTCAACATCGGCGCCGCGACCACGGAGCTGGCCGGCGAGTCCTGCAACCCGTACACGTACGCCTGGGCCTACGACACCTACATGCTGGCCAACGGGACCGGCACCGAGGTGACGAAGCAGGGCGGCGAGAGCTGGTATCTCATCTATCCGGACTACGCCTTCGGCCAGGACATGGAGAAGGAGTTCAGCACCGCCATCGAGGAGGCCGGCGGTGAGGTGGTGGGCAAGGACCCGACCCCGTTCCCCAACGACAACTTCTCCACGTTCCTGCTCAAGGCGTCCGCGAAGAAGCCGGCCCCGGACGTGCTCGGCACGCTCCAGGCGGGCGGCGACCTGGTCAACGTCGTCAAGCAGTACCAGCAGTTCAAACTGAAGGACAAGGACATCCAGCTCGCCATCGGCCTGATGTTCGACACCGACATCAAGGCGATCGGGCAGGACAAGCTCGCCGGGACGATGTTCACCTCCCCCTGGTTCTGGAACGTCGACGAGGAGTCGCGGAAGTGGGCCGAGCGGTTCAGGGAGAAGGCGGGCACGTGGCCGACGTTCGACCACGCCGCCAACTACTCCGCCGCCACGCACTACCTCGAAGCCGCGCAGCGGGCCGGGACCGATGACGCGGACGAGGTCAACAAGGAGCTGGAGGGCATGAAGTTCGACGACTTCTTCGCCCGCAACGCCGAGGTGCGCGCGGCCGACCACCGCGTCGTGCACGACGCCTACCTGGCCCGGGTGAAGGACCCCGCCGACAGCGAGACCGAGGGCGACTTCACCGAGAAGGTGGAGACCATCCCCGCCGCCGAGGCGTTCGGCCCGGTCTCACCCGACTGCTCGATGAACTGACCGGCGCACCCACGGCCGCGGCCCGCGGAACTCCAGCCCGGGCCGCGGCGGACGGACGGGACCACGATGACCTCCTTCCTGCAACAGGCGTTCAACGGCCTGGTCTCCGGCGGCTTCTACGCGCTGCTCGCCCTCGGCCTCGCCGTCATCTTCGGCATGCTCCACGTCGTCAACTTCGCGCACGGCGCCGTCTATATGCTCGGCGCGTTCGGCGCGGTGGCCCTGCAGGACTCCGCGGGTCTCGGGTTCTGGTGGGCGCTGCTGCTGGTGCCGCTCGCCGCCGCGCTGGCCGGCATGCTGCTGGAGCGGCTGCTCATCCACCGGCTCGCCGCCCTCGACCCGCTCTACAACTTCCTGCTCACCTTCGGCATCGCGCTGGTCTGCCAGGACCTGCTGCGCATGAAGTACGGCGCCCAGTCCACCCCGTACGACGAGGGCCCCTTCCCGGGCACCCTCGACCTCGGGCTCTTCGACTACCCCGCGTACCAGGTCTTCGTCCTCGGCGCCGCGGCCGTCGTCTGCCTGGCCGTCTGGCTGCTGCTCACCCGCACCCGCGTCGGCACGGTGGTGCGCGCCGCCACCGAACGGCCGGAGCTGACCCGGGCGCTGGGCATCGACACCGCCCGCTGGGTCATGCCCGTGTTCGGCTTCGGCGTCGCGCTCGCCGCGCTGGCGGGCGTGCTCGCCGCGCCGATGCGCGCGGTCAACTCGGGCATGGGCGCGGACCTGATCATCGTGGTCTTCGCCGTCGTCGTCATCGGCGGCCTCGGCTCCATCCCCGGCGCGGTGTTCGCCGGCTTCGCCATCGGGATGCTCCAGGCCCTCGGCAACCTCTACGTCCCCGTCCTCTCGCAGACGTCGGTCTTCCTCCTGATGGCCGTGGTGCTGCTGGTCCGGCCGGCCGGACTCTTCGGCAAGGAGGAACACGCCCTATGATCCTCGCCCTGCTCGACCGGCTCGGCGCCAGGCCCGCCTGGCTGCGCTGGGGGCTGCTGGCCGCCGGCCTCGTCTCCGTCCTCGGACTGCCGTGGGTCCTCTACCCCCCGGTGGCCGCCGACATCCTCTGCTGGGGGCTCTTCGCCGTCGCCTTCGACCTGCTGCTGGGCCACGCCGGGCTGCTGTCCTTCGGACACGCCGCGTTCTGGGGCACCTCGGCGTACACCACCGGGCTCATCGCCATCCACGCCGGCGTGCCGTTCCCGCTGGCGGTGGCCGGCGGCGCGGTGGCCGCCGCGGTCGTCGCCGTGCCCATCGGACTGCTCGCGGTCCGCCGCAGCGGCATCTACTTCGCCATGGTCACCCTCGCCTTCGCGCAGATGATCTACTTCATCGCCAACCAGTGGGGTGACCTCACGGGCGGCGAGAACGGGCTGCAGGGCATCCCGCGCGAACTGCCGGGCCTCGACCTGTCGGACTCCTTCGTCTACTACTACGCGGCGCTGCCCCTGGTCCTCGCCGGCCTGGCGGCCGCCTGGCGCATCGTGCACTCGCCGTTCGGCCGCGTCGTCGCCGCGGTACGGGACAACCCGGCCCGCGCCCGGGCGCTCGGCTACTCCGTCGACCGCTACAAGGTGGTCGTCTTCACCGTCTCCGCGTTCCTCTCCGGGCTCGCCGGCGGGCTGTACGCCGTCAACCACGGGTTCGCCTCGCTCCAGGAGGTGTACTGGACGACCTCGGGGAAGGTGGTCGTGATGACGGTGCTCGGCGGCATCGGCACCCTGTGGGGCAGCCTGCTGGGCGCGGCGGCCGTCGTACGGCTCGAGGACTGGCTGTCGACCTCCGGGTTCGACGAGGTCGGGATCGTCACCGGCAGCCTCTTCATCCTCGTCGTCCTCCTCTTCCGCCGCGGCATCTGGGGCACCGTGTCGCATCTGCTCCAGCCCCGCGGCGACACCGCGAGCATGCGGTCCGCCGACTCCGGGAACGGTACGGTGCGTGACCCCGCCGCCGGCGACCGGCCGGAACGCTCCCTGGTAAGGGAGCCGTGAGGGAGGAGGCCGCGATGGGCACGGACCTGCCCGCCACCGCCCATGCCGCGGGCACGGCAGGAATGGCGGCCGAGCGCCTGCTGCGGCTCCTGCGCGACGGCGCGTCCAGGCGCGAGTACGAGGAGCTGCTCGCCGGCGCGCAGGGCGAGGCCGCCGTGGCGCTGCGCCCTCTGGTCGACGACGCGCTGGCGGTGCGCGCGCAGTTGGAGGAGCGCCGCCGGCGCGAGGCGGAGCTGGCCGCGCTGTACGAGACGGCGGGCGACCTGTCCTCGCTGCGCGACCTGGAGGCCGTGCTGCAGGCGATCGTCCGCCGCGTACGCCAGCTCATCGGCACCGACGCCGCCTACCTCATGCTCAACGACGACGACCGCGGCGACACGTACATGCGCGTCACCGACGGCATCCGCACCGATTCCTTCAAGCAGGTGCGGCTCGCGATGGGCGCGGGGCTCGGCGGCCTCGTCGCCAAGACGGGCGTGCCGTACCACACCCCCGACTACCTCAACGACCCGCGCTTCGACCACACCATCGACGACGCCGTGGGCGGCGAAGGGGTCACGGCGATCCAGGGCGTGCCCCTGTCCCTCGGCGAGCGGGTCATCGGAGTGCTCTTCGCCGCGAACCGCAGGGCCCGCCCCTTCTCGCAGGCCGAGGTGGCGCTGCTGGTGTCCCTCGCCAACCACGCGGCCATCGCCATCGAGAACGCCACCCTCTTCCAGGACGTGCGCCGCACCGTCGACGAGCTGACCGAGGCCAACGCGGTCATCCAGGCGCACAGCCGGTCCATCGAGCGGGCCGCGGCCCTGCACGAGCGGCTGACCACGATCGTCCTGGACGGCGGCGGCCTCGCGGACGTGGCCGAGACCCTCGCGGAAGTGCTCGGCGGCAGCCTCCTGGTGCTCGACCCGCGCGGCCGCACCATGGCGGCGGCCGGCACCGACCCGGTCGTCGAGCAGGCCCGCGCCGAAGGCGCGCTGCCCGACTCCTGTCCGGCGGCGCGCGCCGTACGCGAGGCGCGCGTGCTGAGCACCGACGCGCGCAGGACGCGCCGGGTGCCGGCCGCGGACGGCGGCGGTGCCGCCTGCGCCACCCCGGTGGTCGCCGGCGGCGAGGTGCAGGGCGTCCTGCTGCTGCTCTGCCGCCGCATCGGCGCCGACGACGTACGGCTGCTGGAGCGGGCGGCGATGGTCACCGCGCTGCTGCTGCTCGGCGAGCGGACGGTGGCGGAGGCGGAGCACCGGCTGCGCGGCGAGTTCCTCGACGACCTGCTGTCGTCCCCCCACCGCGACCCGGAGGGGCTGCACCGCAGGGCCGCCCTGATGGGCATCGCCCACGGCCGTCCGCACACCGTGCTCACCGCCCGCTCCCGGGACGGCGCGTCCCGGCGGCGCATCGCGGACGCCGCAGCGCCCTACGCGGCCCGCCACGGCGGCCTGGCCGGGGAGCACCACGGCGACGTGGTGGTGCTGCTGGACGGCGACACGGACCCGGGGGCGCGGGCCCGTGCCCTCGCGGAGCACCTGCGGCGCACGCTGGACGCGGCGGTGACCGTCGGTGCCGCGGCCGCGTCCGCCGGGCTCGAGGCGATCGTGGAGGCCCACCCGGACGCGGTGCGCTGCCTGGACGTCCTGCTCGCCCTGGACCGCGACGGCGAGGGCGCGTCACCCGACGAACTCGGCGTCTACGGCCTGCTGTTCCACCAGACCGGCCGCGACGAGCTGCGCCGTTTCGTACGCCGGACGCTCGGCCCGGTGCTCGACTACGACGAGCGCCGCAGCGGCGACCTGGCCCGCACCATGACGACCTACTTCGCCTGCGACGCCAACCTCACCCGCACCGCGGCCGCCCTCTACGTCCACGTCAACACCCTCTACCAGCGCATCGACCGCATCACCTCGCTGCTCGGCCCGCAGTGGCGGCACGGCGACCACAGGCTGCAGACGCACCTGGCGGTGAAGGTGCACGCCATACTCTCCGCCTCGGCGGAACCCGGCTGAGGCGGCCGCCCGGCACCCTCACGACAGCAGCCCGCGGTTCCCGTCCCCCCACAGGGCGGTCATGACGATCCCGCTGATCCGCCAGCCGCCGGCGGTGCGTACGAGGTCGAAGCGGTAGGTGCCGCCCAGCGTCCACAGCGAGCCGCCGTACGCCTCCGCCCTGCGGTGCGTGGCCTGGAAGGACGCGGTGCACACGGCCGAGGCCCCGGTGACGGTGACGAGGTGGTTGCCGAGCAGGTGCTGGGTGGTCTCGTACGCGCCGAGCAGCTCCCGCCAGCCGTCGGCGATCTGGCCGGGGGTCATGACGGCGGGCTCGCCGCCGTCGAGGCTGGTGTAGTCGAGGGTGACGTTGTCGGCGAAGACGCCGGCAAGGCGGTCCCAGTCACGCTGGTCGGCGTACCAGGCCATCCGGGTGCAGGTGTCGATGACATCCAGTCGGTCCATGCAGACGATCATGTCCGCGCCGCGGCGCCGCGGGCCGCCGGACTCGCTGCGCGGGAGGGTGCGTCGTCGCGGATGCCGCGCGAAGCCTACAGCCGGCCGCACTCCTTGGGGGCCGCCCGGACGAAAGCCGTCACTCTGTGGTGATGGGCAGGGCACACTGAGGTACATGCCCGACAGCACCGACCGCGAGCCCCGGCGGGTGACCATCCGCCTCCCCGACCCGGACGACCCGGTCGGCCGCGTCACCGAAACGGACGCCGCGCAGTACGCGATGCGCTATCCGTACATGGTGGTACGCGGCCCGCTCTTCGGCGTCGCCGAGCAGCGCCCCGGGGACGCGCCGCGCTGGCGGCTCTGCTCCGACATGGACTCCGGTATGCCGCAGGACGCCCGCGACGCGCTCAACTCGCGGTTGTGGTTCACCGCCCGGGACAAGGCCGGCGACCGCGAGCAGCGCCGCCGGCTGCTGGACGCGGTGGCGGTGCTGGAGCGGGAACCGGTCGACGAGGTCAGGGTCGGCGACGTCCGCCACCGCATCGTGCGCGCCGACGAGTTCACCCGCACCGACGGCCGGCGCCCCGAGCCGCCGCGCCCGACGGACCCGGACTCGGACGGCTGGGAGGACGACGGCACCCCCTCGCGCACCGAGGGCTTCGTCATCGACCCCGACGCCGCGACCGGCCCGGCGGAAGCACTTCTGCGGATGGCGCTGAAGGACTACGTGTACTCGTCCCCCCGCTTTCCCCGCCAGGTGCTCGACGACTCCGCGGCGGCCGTCGTCTCCCACCCGGACGTGGTGATGCTCCCCCCGGCGTTCCGGGTGCTGGAACAGCACGAGACGTCGTGGGAGATGATCGGCAACCAGCACGCCACGCCCCAGCAGGCGCGGCGCCTGCTGGCCGACTTCCTCACCAACGAGCACGGCTTCCCGCCGCCGATGGGCCCGCCCGCGGCGGATGCGGCGGCCTGCCGGCGGGCCGCGAACGCCTACCGCCGGCGCCGCCGGGGCAACGAAGTCGACGTGTGCGGGCGGCGGTTCGTGATCGCGCGGGTGGAGCGGACGATGCGCGTCGGAGCCGACGGTCCCGAGACGCCGCGCCCCTCGGACGTGGACGACTACGGGCCGAGCAAGATCCATCCGACCATGGACGCGGACGGCACCGTCACCCCCGACTGAAGGCGGCCGGCCGCCCGCGTGCACGCCGCGCGGCCGGCGCCGCCGGGCGCCACGCGAATGCCGTCGAACCCACCGGGAGGTGCGGCCGCAAAGGGCAAACCCCTGGTGGCCGCGGCCGATCTATGGGCATGGTCTCGGCATGAACGCAAACCCCACGCCCGAGTTCCCCCGCCACCTCGCCCGTACCCGCAAGTTCACGCTCGGCCTGCCGCACGGCGTGACCGTCTCGCCGGACGGCGAGCGCGTGCTGTTCCTGCGCACCGGGAGCGGCACGGATCCCGTGGCGCGGCTGTGGCTGTACGAGGGGGGTGCGGAGCGGGAGTTGGCGGATCCGGGCGGGCTCGTGCCGGGCGGGGCGGAACCCGTGGCGGAGCGGGTCAGGCGGGAGCGGGCGCGGACGCGGACCACGGGGGTGACCTCGTACACCACGGACGCCGCCGTGCGGCTCGCGGTCTTCGCGCTGGGCGGCGAGCTGTGGGCGGTACGGACCGACGGCTCGGCGCCGTTCCGGGTGCCGGCCGCCGGGTCCGCCGTCGACCCGCGCCTCTCCCCCGACGGCACGCACGTCGCGTACGTCACCGGCGGCGCGCTCCACGTCGCCGCGGTCGCGGACGGCGCGGGCCGGCTGCTGGCGGCGCCGGAGGGGCCCGACGTGACGTACGGGCTGCCCGAGCACGTCGCCGCCGAGTCGATGCACCGCCACCGCGGCCACTGGTGGGCACCGGACGGCGGCGCGCTGCTCGTCGCGCGCGTGGACGAGTCCGGGGTGCGGCGCTGGCACCTCTCCGACCCCGCGGACCCGGCGGCCGAGCCGCGGACCGTGCGCTACCCCGTCGCCGGCACGGCCAACGCGGACGTCTCACTGCACGTGGTCACGCTCGACGGACGCCGTACGGAGGTGCGGTGGGACCGGGCGGCGTACGAGTATCTGGCCACCGTCCGATGGGACGCCCACGGCCCGCTCCTCGGCGTGCAGAGCCGCGACCAGCGCACCCTGCTCACGCTCGCCGCCGACCCGGACACGGGCGCCACCCACGTGCTCGCCGAGACGCGCGACGCGCACTGGACCCGGCTGGTCCCGGGGACCCCGGCCAGGACCGCGTCCGGCGCGCTGCTCCAGGTCGGGAACGACACCGCCACGGACACGTACCGCCTGCTGCGCGACGGCGAGCCCGTCTCGCCCGCCGGGCTCCAGGTGCGCGCAGTGCTGGGGGTCGCGGGCGAGCGGGTGCTCTTCACGGCCGCGGAGGACCCGGCGGAGCGGCACGTGTGGTCGTACGAACCGGGGGCGGGCTGCGCGCCGCTCACCGAGGAGCAGGGTCACCACACGGCGGCCGCCGGCGGCGGGACGACCGTGCTGGAGAGCGTGACGCCCGCGGGTCCCGTGACGCGGGTGCTGGCCGCGGGCCGCCCGGCCGCGGCGCTGGCCTCCCGGGCCGAGGAGCCGGGGATCCGGCCGCGCCCGCAGCGCCTCGACGGGCCGGAGGGGCTGCGCAGCGACCTGTTCCTGCCGTCGTGGCACAGCCCGGGCGACGGCCCGCTGCCGGTGCTGTGCAACCCGTACGGCGGGCCGGGGCTGCGGCTGGCGGTGCCGGCGCGCGGATGGTGGACGCTGGTCTCGCAGTGGTTCGCGGAGCAGGGCTTCGCGGTGCTGGTCACCGACGGGCGGGCCACGCCCGGGGCGCCGTCGTGGGAGCGGCTGAACACCGGGGACAAGAGGGACAAGGCCGTCGCGGACCAGGTGCGGGGGCTCCAGGCGGCCGCGGCCGGGAATCCGGACCTCGATCTGGACCGGGTCGGCATCCGCGGCTGGTCGTTCGGCGGCTTCCTCGCCGCGGCGGCGGTCCTCACCCGGCCCGACGTCTTCCACGCCGCCATCGCGGGCGCGCCCGTCACCGACGCCCGGCTCTACGACACGCACTACCAGGAGCGCTTCCTCGGCCACCCCGAGAAATACCCCGAGAACTACGACCGTTCGTCGCTGGTGGGGCTCGGCGACGGGCTGCGCAGGCCCCTGCTGTTCGTCCACGGCCTCGCGGACGACAACGTCGTCGCGGCCCACACCCTGCGGCTGTCCGGCGAGCTGCTGGCCGCGGGCAAGCCGCACAGCGTCCTTCCGGTGCCCGGCGCGTCGCACATGATCTCCGACGACGCGATCGCCGAGAATCTCCTCTGGCTTGAGCTGGAGTTTCTGCGGCGGGAGCTGAACGCCGGCCCCCCGGCGTACGTATGAGGGGCCTGAGGCACACGAACAGAACGCCGGGCCCGCCGGCCCAGGGCGGACGACCGGCGCACCAGGAAAGGGCCCCACCATGACGCAATCCCCCAGCCCGGCCCGGCTCACCGCCCGCCGCACCGTCGTGGCCGCCGTCGGCGCCGGCGGCCTCACCGCCGCGCTCGCCGCCTGCGGCGACGACTCGGGCGACGGCGGTTCCGGCGACTCCGGCAGCACGGAGGTGCGGCCGCAGGAAGGCGGCAAGGACGACGGCGCGCAGCTCGGCACCACGGACGAGGTACCCGAGGGCGGCGGCAAGATCTTCAAGGACCGGAAGGTGGTCGTGACGCAGCCGGAGCCGGGCGAGTTCAAGGCGTTCTCCGCGGTCTGCACGCACCAGGGCTGCCTGGTCAGCAGCGTCGAGGACGGCACGATCAACTGCGCCTGCCACGGCAGCAAGTTCGCCATCGCGGACGGCAGCGTCGCGCAGGGCCCGGCCACGCAGCCGCTGCCGGCGGAGGACGTGCGGGTGGACGGGGACGTCCTGCGCCAGGGCTGACGGCGCACGGGCGGAGGGCAGAACGCAGGGGGGCGTACGGGGACGGACGGCCGCGGGTGGGGCGGCCACCGGTCCCGGGGCCCGGCTCGCGCCGCCCTCCTCCCGGCGTCCCGCGGGCCGCGCTCAGAGGGCGCGGCCCGCCGCCTGCAGCGCGCGTACGGCCTCCCTGATGGACGGCCGGCGGTCGGCGTCGGAGCGCCAGATCGCGTAGATGTGCCGCCGCATCGCGCCGCGTACGGGCAGGATGCGTACGCCCGCGGGCACCGCCCCGCGGCCCAGCCGCGGCGCGACGGCCACGCCGAGCCCGGCGGCGATGAGCGCGAGCTGCGTGTGGTGCTCCTCCGCGGTGTGCACGATGTGCGGTTCGATGCCCTTGGCGCGCAGGGTGAACACCAGCCAGTCGTGGCAGAACTCGCTCTCCGGCCAGGAGATCCAGTCGTCGGCCGCGAAGTCCTCCAGGACCACGTCCGCGCGGTCCGCGAGCGGGTGCCCCTCCGGGACGGCGACGTCCGCGAGGTCGTCGAGCAGCGGCGCCCGGGAGAGCCCCGGCGGCAGCGGGAGGGGCTTGTTGTACCAGTCCAGCACGACGCCGAGGTCGTGGTCGCCACGCATGACGCCGGGCACGGTCTCGTCCGGCTCCTGCTCCCGCAGCCGTACGCGCAGCTCGGGATGGTCGCGGCGCAGCGCCGCCAGCGCGGCGGGGAACAGCCCGCGGGCGGCGGTCGGAAAGGCCGCGAGCCCCAGCTCCCCGACGGGCCGCCCGCGGTGCGCCTCCAGCTCGGACTGCGCCGCCTCGACCTGCGACAGGATCCGGGTGGCGTGCTCGGCGAGCAGCCGGCCGGCGTCGGTGAGGCGGATGCCGCGGCCGTTCTTGGCGAGCAACTGCTGTCCGGTCTCCCGCTCCAGCTTGGCGAGTTGCTGGGAGACGGCGGAGGTGGTGATGTGCAGCCCTCCGGCCGCCGCGCTCACGGAGCCGTGCCGGGCGACGGCGGCCAGGGTGCGCAGGCGTTCCAGGTTCAACATGTAAGTGATGCTACGAGATAGGGGCCATAAAGTCTCGCTTGTGCTACGAGGAACGCGTGGCGCACCGTAGCTCCATGACCACGGCACAGGCAGCAGCCACCGACACGGCAACCGGCCCGGCCACCGGCACGGCCCGGCCGCCGCGGCGCGCGTTCCTCGACTGGCGCGTCCGCTTCGCCGCCCTGTCGGTCGTCTGGGGCTTCAGCTTCCTGCTCATCAAGGTCGGCACCGACGGCTTCGCCCCGCTCCAAGTGACGCTCGGCCGGATGGCCTTCGGCTCCGCCGTCCTCGTCGCCGCGCTCGCGATACGCCGGGAGCGGCTGCCGCGCGGCGCCCGTACGTGGGGGCACATCGCGGTGGCCGCGTTCTTCATCAACGCGCTGCCCTTCTCCCTCTTCGCCTACGCCGAACTGCACATCAGTTCCTCGCTCGCCGGGATCTGCAACGCCACCTCGCCGCTGTGGGCGATGCTGCTCGCCCTCGTCGCACTGCGGGAGGACCGGCCGACGCGCCGCCGGGTCGCGGGGCTCGGGCTCGGGTTCGCCGGGGTGCTGACCGTCCTCGGCGCGTGGCGGGGCTTCACCGGCCAGGACCCGCTGGGCACCGTGCTCGCGCTGCTCGCCGCCGCCTGCTACGCCGTGGGCTGGATCTACGTCCGCCGCACGCTCGCCGGCCTCGGGCACTCCCACCTGTCGGTCGCGGGCACGCAACTGCTCCTCGGCACCGCCCAGTTGGCCGTGGCCACCGCGCTCTTCACCTCGGTGCCGACCGCGCTCCCGGCCGGACCGCTGCTGGCGGTCGTGACGCTGGGGGTGCTGGGCACCGGGCTGGCGGTGCTCGTACAGCACGGGCTGGTGGCGGACGTGGGGCCGACGACGGCGCACACGGTCACGTACGTCATCCCCGTCATCGCCACCGCCGCGGGGGTGGCGCTGCTCGGCGAGGAGCTGACGTGGAACACGCCGGTGGGAGCGGCGGTGGTGCTGGCGGGCGCGGCGCTCTCGCGCAGCCGCCCGCGGGAGGAGCGGAGGTAGGGGCCTGGGCGTTCTCCGTACGGGCGTTGCGTACGCCCGTAGGGACGGGCGGTCCGTACCCCCTCAGACCCACCGCCGTCCGGGCGCGGGCCGTACCGCCTCCGCCACCGCATCCGCCAGCGGCTCCACGTCCTCGCCCGCCAGCGGCGAGACGGTCAGCCGGATCCCGGGCGGCGAGGCGAGGCGGAAGCGGGCCCCGGGGGCCGCCGCCCAGCCGGAGCGCAGGAGCTGGGTGACCGCGGAGGTCTCGTCGGGGACGGCCAGCCACACGTTCATGCCGCTGCGCCCGGTGGCCTCGACCCCGCGCCGCCGGAGCGCCGTCAGCAGCGCCTCGCGCCGCTCGCCGTACGAGCGGGCGACCGCCGCCGGGTCCAGGATCCCGCTGCTGCGCAGGTGGACGACCGTGTCCTGGAGCAGCCGGCTGACCCAGCCCGGGCCGAGGCGCTGGCGGCCCTCGACGCGGTCCACGGTCACCCGGTCACCGGTGAGCACCGCGAGGCGCAGGTCGGGGCCGTACGCCTTGGCGGCGGAGCGCACCGCGAGCCAGTGCCGCGCGGCGCCGGCCAGCGGCTGGAACGGCAGGTCGACGATCGCGTGCCCGTGGTCGTCCTCGACGAGCAGCACGTCCGGGTGCCGGGCGAGGACGGCGCGCAGTTCGTCGGCGCGCGCCGGGGTGAGCGCGGCCCCGGTCGGATTCTGCGCGCGGGAGGTCACGACGAGGGCGCGCGCGCCGGAGGCCAGCGCCGCCGCGGCACGCTCCGGCAGGGGCCCTTCATCGTCCAGTTCGACGGGCACCGGCCGCAGGCCGAGGGCGGGCACGAGGTCGAGCAGGCTGCCCCAGGCGGGGTCCTCGACCGCGACGGCGTCGCCGGGGCGCAGATGGGCGGCGAGCGCGCGCTCGATCGCGTCCAGCGAGCCGGAGGTGACGGCGACGGGCCCCGGCGGCACGCCGTCGGCGTCGAAGTCGGCGCGGGCGAGGCGGGCCAGCTCGGGGGCGACGCCCTCGTCGCCGTAGAGCACGGGGGCCGTGGCGTGCCGGGCGGCCGCGGCGGCGAGGGCGCCGGCGAGCGGGGGCAGCAGGGCGGGATCGGGGTTGCCGGTGGACAGGTCGCGGGCGCCGGGCGGCACCGCGACGCTGATCTGCTCGCGGGGCGAGGTGGCGGGGCGGGCGCGCACGCGGGTGCCGCGCCGGCCCGCGGTCTCGACGACGCCGCGCTCGCGCAGCATGCGGTACGCGGCGGCCACCGTGTTCGGGTTGACCGCCAGCTCCGCCGCCAGCGCGCGCAGCGGCGGCAGCGGGGCGCCGGGCCGCAGCGCACCGGCGCCGATGCCGCGCTCGATGCTGGCGGAGATCTCTGCTGCGCCCCGGCCTTCGATCCGATACTCTCCTAGCACAAAGAATATATTGCACTAGTGCAATGAGGATCGCAATTCGACACCGCCGCCGCGCAGCCGGCGGCACGTACCACCGAGCACCGCCGAGCACAGAGGGAGCCGCCCGTGTCCACCACGCCCCCCGCCGCCTACCGCCCCACCGAGCGCACCGTGCCGACGCGCTCCCGCGAGCGCGCGTCGTACGACCGCGCAGTGGTGCATTCCGTGCTCGACGCCGGCTACGTCTGCCACCTCGGCTTCCTCCGCGAGGGCCGCCCCGTCGTCCTGCCCACGCTCTATGCGCGCGTCGGCGAGCAGGTGTACGTGCACGGCTCCACCGGCTCCCGCCCGCTGCGCACCGCCGGGCGGGCAGAGGACGCCGGGCTGCCGGTGTGCCTGACGGTCACGCACGTGGACGGGCTGGTGCTGGCCCGCTCCGCGTTCCACCACTCGATCAACTACCGCTCCGCGATGCTGCACGGCGACGCGTACGCCGTGACCGACCACGACGAGCGGACCATGGCCCTCGACGCGATCGTCGACCACATCGTCCCCGGCCGGGCCGACGACTCCCGGCGCGCGAACGCCAAGGAGCTGGCCAAGACGGCGGTGCTCCGGCTCGCCATCGAGGAGGTCTCGGTGAAGACGCGCACCGGCGGCCCCGAGGACGAGCCGGAGGACCTGGAACTGCCGTACTGGACGGGAGTGGTGCCGGTCGCGCCCGTGTACGGCGCGCCCGTACCGGCCGCCGGCCTCGCCCCGGGCGTCGAGCCGCCCGGCTACCTGCCCGCGGGCTGACCGGGAGGCGACGCGTCGGCGGCGGATGCCGCGGGCGCGTCGCCGGACGGCTCCTCGCCGCCCTCGCGCGGCCGCGGTACGTTCCCGGCGACCGGCTCGCCGCGCTCGCCGGAACCCGGCGCGGGCGCCGCCAGTTGCGCGGTGAACGCGCCGATCAGCACCAGCGCGCCGCCCACGATCTGCGCCGCGCCCAGGTGCTCCGACAGCAGCACCCACGCCAGCACCGACGCGACGACCGCCTCCAGACACGCGACGACCCCCGCCACCGGCGGCGAGAGCCGGCGCACCGCGAGGACGCCGAAGAGATACGCCAGCACGGTCGTGACCAGGACGATCCAGACGATCAGCGTCCACGCAGGCGGCCGCAAGTCGCCGAGTTCCGCGCGCTCGCCGAGCAGCGACCACTCCAGGTTCCAGGGCCGGGAGACGAGGGTGAGCACGACGGCGCCGACGATCAGCCCGAACGCGATGACGCCCAGCGGGTTCGGCGCCCTGCCGTCGGCGGAGTCGGTGCCATGTCCGGCGAGGACGAAGTACGCGCACTGGCAGCAGGCCGCGCCGAAGGCGAGGAGCAGCCCGAGCGCGTCGAAGCCGAGGCCGGCCCAGACCTCGACGACGCACGCCAGCCCGGTGACCGCGAACAGCACGCCGACCGCGGCCTGCCGGGTGACCGGCCGCCGCTGGACGAACCGCACCCAGCCCAGCACCAGCGCGGGACCGAAGAACTCGATGAGCAGCCCCACCCCGACCGGGATCCGGGCGATCGCCGCGAAGTAGAACGCCTGCACGCCGGCGACCGCGAGCACGCCGAACCCGGCGAGCAGCGCGGGGCGTTCCCGTACCAGCGCGCGGTGCCGCCAGGCGAGCGGGAGCAGCACCAGCGCGGCCCCCGCGATACGCAGCCACACCACGTGCAGCGAGTCCATGCCCTGCTCGATGAGCGGCTTCGCCGCCACCCCGGAACCGCCGAACGCGAGCGCGGAGGCCAGCGCGAGCCCGAGCCCGGCGCGCCTGTCGAATGACTGCTGCATGCGGGCGATTATGTCAGCGGCCGTACATGAGTGTCATTCTTTGTTGCTACTGACATGAGGCGCGCGGGCGCAGAGCGCGCATCCCACCCTCCGCCCGCGGGCATCCACTCGGTGGAACCGATCGCTCCCCGCGCGGGTCCAACGACCGACACCCCACGATCTGGTCACTCCGAGCAGCCAGGGGGAAGACATGAGACGACAGCCCGGCCGCGCCCGCACCCGCATCGCCCTCGCCGCCCTCGCGGCGGCGGGGCTGCTGGCCGCAGGCTGCGGCGCGAGTTCCGGCGGAGCCGCCGGCGACGCGGACAACGCGGGCAACTCCAAGCCCCTGCCGGCGCAGAGCGCCGACGGGAACGACAGCGCGCGGAACGGGGACGGGGCGGAGCAGGACGCGCCCGCGAAGGACGCCGCAGAACCGGAGCAGGCAGCCGGCACGGAGGCGGACGGCAAGACGGACGAGGACGCGGCCGTGGAGCCGCTGAAGACGGAGCCGAAGGCGGAACCGAAGGCGGCGGCCGGCGATCCGGCGGCGGCCCCGTGGTGCCGTACGGGCGACCTGGCGGCCTCCGTACGGCCGCTCAACTCGGCGGCGGGCAACCGCTACGCGGCGCTCGTCCTCACCAACGACACGGACACCACCTGCCGCACCCGCGGCTGGACTGGCCTGCAACTCGTCCGGGCCGACGGCACGAAGGTCCCGACCACGGTGGTACGGGACCGCAGCCGCACCCCGTCGATGCAGACACTCGCGCCCGGCGCCTCGGCGTGGAGCCGGCTGCACTGGACGGTGGTGGCCAGCGGCTCGGACAACGTGACCGGCGCCTGCCGCCCGAGGCCGGCGGAACTGCAGGTCATCCCGCCGGACACGTACCACCACACGGACACCGCGTGGCCGCTGGGCGAGGTCTGCGACGCGGGCCGCATCGAGTCCCTGCCGCTGGCGAAGGGAGCGGGCCCGGCGCGCTGACGGCTCCTGCGCGCGGCCGAGCCGCGGCGCCCGCCCGGTCCGGCCGGCCGGGCGCCGGGGCTCAGCTCTCCTCGGCGAGGATCAGGTAGAGCTTCTTCCGGGCGTCGTTGACGACGGCCAGCGCCTCCTGGCGCTGCTCGGGCGTGCCGGTGGTGTACACCTGCCGAAACGCCTCGGCAAGCGCGAAGCCCGACTGCCGGACCTCCTGCAGCGCCTCCCAGTCGACCCCGCGCCCGGCGTCCTCCCAGGGCGCCTCGGGCCCGGACTCGGCCTCCTCGCGGCCGGCGTCGGTGAGCGAGAACAGCTTCTTCCCGCCCTCGGTGGCGCTGACGATCAGCCCTTCGTCCTCCAGCAGTTGCAGCGTCGGATAGACCGACCCCGGACTGGGTTTCCAGGCCCCGCCACTGCGCTCGGAGATCTCCTGGATCATCTCGTACCCGTGCATGTCCCGGTCCTTGAGCAACGCCAGGATCGACGCCCGCACATCCCCCCGCCGAGCCCGCCCCCGCGGCCCCCCACGCCCCCGCCCGAAGGGCGGCCCGAACGGCGGCCCGAACCCCCCGAATGCCGAACGCCGCCCGCCACGCGGACCGTATCCGTGTCCATGGCCTCCCATGGTCATCACCTCTTCCAGATTCCTTCTACGATCGATTGCGACACGTCAACGATATATCGCAACCACTCGCAAAGCAACCCGCCGCCGGCCCGGCTCATCGCGGATGGCACCGGCGTCGAGCTGCACCCAGCCCCCCAATCGAGGGCCCGCATGACGAGGGCCCGAAGGGCTCGAAGCCGGGAAAGGTCTCGACTTCACCCTGAGTCCAGGGATGTCGACCCCTGTCACGGTCAGCTCAGCCCGGGCACACCGAACCCCCGGGGGCCGGTCGCTCCCCGGGGGTCTGCTTCTGCCGTTACGGGACGCTCGGCGTCAGCGGATGTTGACGTCGATGCAGGCGTAGAAGGCGTTTGCCGTGTCGTACACGTTCCACACGGCCAGGACCTTCTGCCGGCCGGTGATGTTGCCGAAGTTGACCGTGTGGCTGAACTGCGAGGGCGGCTGCGCGCCGCCGTCGTTGAACTCCGCGACCTTCTGGCCGCCGACGAAGTACTGCCACGTGCTCGTGCGGTGGTTGGCGGTGATCTGCCAGTTGAACGACTGGGTCCTGTTGACGTTGGTGACCGCCCAGCCCTTGCTGTCGTCGTTGAGCTCGGCGAAGCGGCTGTTGCCGCCGTGACAGCTCGTCAGACCCTTGGGGCCCTCGACGCTCTGCGGCTCCCACTGGATCTGGCCGCACGAGACCGTGCCCGCTTTGCACTGCTGCTGCCGGCTCGGGGGCGAGGTGATCCAGCCGTGTGCGCTCGCCTGCGGGGCCGGGAGGGCGAGCACGACCAACGGGGTCACGGTCGCGGCGACGATCGCTGCACGCTTTTTGAGACTGCGCATCTTGTCTCTCCCTGCATGGGGGGCATTGGTCTAGACTTTATCTATTGTCAGACCACCGTCAAGACCGTGGAGCAGGGAGAATTGGCCGCCGGCACCGGCCCCCCGGGCCGGAGCCGTTCATTCCGTAGGCAGCCACCCCACCTTCCCCGCCAGCAGCGCGTACCCCACGAACGCCACGATGTCGATGAAGGCGTGCGCCGCCACCAGCGGCCCGACCCGCCCCCACCGCCGGTACAGCAGGACGAACAGCACGCCCATCACCGCGTTGCCGATGAAGCCGCCGATCCCCTGGTACAGGTGGTACGTGCCGCGCAGCAGCGAGCTGGCCGCCAGCGACGCCTTCGGGGTCCAGCCCAACTGGTCCAGCCGGCGCAGCAGATAGCCGACGACGATGACCTCCTCCACCACGGAGTTCTGCACCGCGGAGAGGATCAGGACCGGGATCTTCCACCACACGTCCGGCAGCGACTCCGGTACGACGGTCAGGTTGAACCCCGCCGCCCGCGCGCCCAGGTAGAACGCCAGCCCCGTGCCGCCGACCACCGCCGCCACGGCCGCGCCCCAGCCCAGGTCGAAGCCCGGCCGCCGGCGGTCGAAGCCCACCGCGCCCAGCCCGCCCGCGCGCTCGCGCACCAGCAGGTACGCCACGAGCGCCACCGGCACCAGCGCGGTCGTGATCCCGAAGAGCTGCCACGCGAGATCCAGCCACGGACGCCCGGGCGCGGCCGAGGAGTTGAGGTTGGCGGACTGTTCCTTCAGCCCGCCGGACCTGGTCACCGAGCCGATGAAGCTGATCAGGGCCGAGACCGCGCTCGCGCCCAGGGACAGCGCCAGCACCAGCAGCGTTTCGCTGCTCAGCATCCGGCGGGACTGGTCCTGCACTCGCTCCTCCAATTGGTCAATCCCTCCCCATGGGACCCACCGTGTCGCTAGGGTCACGCAAAAACACATGACCAATATGCGGCTGTCCGGGGGGACGACCATGGGACGACACAGCTTGCCCGATGCGTACGGAACGGACGAAGCCGTGCTGCGGCGCAGCGTACGGGGCCGCACGGTGGTCATCGCGACCGCCCTCGTCCTGGCGATCGGCGCCGGGGCGGTGGTCGCCGTGCAGGCCGGGCTGCTGCCGCAGGACGACCCGTGCGCGGGTGCGGACCTCGAACTCGCCGTCGTCGCCTCGCCCGACATCGCCCCCGTCGTCCGCAAGACCGCAGAGCGCGCCCGCGCCGCGGGGGTGAAGTCGGACGGGCGCTGCCTGGACGTCGAGGTGAGCGCGCGGCCCGCCGCCGAGGTCGCGCAGGCGCTGCGCGGCAAGGACACCCGGCCCGGCTTCCAGGTCTGGATACCCGACTCCAGCATCTGGACGGGCATGGTCACCGCAGGCGGCGGGGGCGCGAGCATCGACGAGGTGACCCGGCTGGCCAGCTCACCCGTCGGGATGGCGACCCTCCAGGACGGCGCCCGCAAACTGGGCTGGCCGGAGAAGACATACGGCTGGGCCGAGCTGACGGACGCCGCGCTGGGCGACGGCGCCGGCCTGCGCCTCGGCACCGCGGACCCGGCCGTGAGCGCCACCGGCGCGCTCGCGCTGACGGCGATGCACCGGGCCGGCGGCAAGGACGCGGACACCCGTACCGCCGCGACCGCCAAGCTGCTCTCCGAGCGCGTCGAGCCCGGCGACGCGGCGGTGCTGGCGTCCCTCCCGGACTCCGGTCTGGACGACCCGAAGGACAACGACGCGCTCTTCCTCTCCGAGCAGGCCGCCTTCCGCCACAACGCGCGCGCGAGCACCGGCGGGCGGCTCGACATGTTCTACCCGGAGGGCGGCACGGTCGCGCTCGACTACCCGTACACCATCGTCGACAACGACGCCATGGCGATGGACCGGGTCCGCGCCGCCAGCCGCTTCCAGCGGCTCCTCACCGATGGCAAGACCACCGACCTGCTGCGCCGCCAGGGCTTCCGCGCCCCCGACGGGCGCCTCGACGCGGACCTCGCGATGTCCGCAGGCGGCGCCGCCCCGCAGCCCTTCGACGCACCGCCCGCCGAAGCGCCGGCCCCCGACGAGGTCGCCTCGGTCCTCGGCATGTGGACGGTCACGGTGCAGAGCGCCCGGCTGACGACGGTCGTCGACGTCTCCGGCTCGATGGGCGAACTGGTCCCGGGCGAGGCCGGGCAGACCAGGATGGACGTCACGAAGAACGCACTCATCCAGGCGCTCTCCCAGTTCACCGGCGAGGACGAGATCGGCCTGTGGCGGTTCTCCACCCGGCTCGAAGGGGAGCAGGACTACGAGGAGGTCACCGGCACCACGCGGCTGGCCCAGCGCACCGACGACGGCGCCAGCCACCGCGAGCTTCTCGCGAGCGCCTTCGGCGGACTCCAGCCGGTGCCGGACGGCGCGACGGGCCTGTACGACACGGCGCTTGCGGCGTACGAGCGGCAGGTCAAGGAGTACGCGCCGGGCCGCTTCAACGCGGTCGTGCTGCTCACCGACGGCGCCAACGAGGACCCGGGCAGCATCTCCGCGGCGGATCTCGCCGCGCGGCTGCGGGAGACCGCGGACCCGGAGCGGCCGGTGGGCCTGATCGCGATCGGCATCGGCCCGGACGCGGACATCGAGGCGTGCGGGCGGATCGCGGAGGCCGTCGGGGGCGAGTCGTACCGGGTGACGGACCCGAAGGAGATCCACGCGGTGCTGCTGCGGGCGGTGACGGACGCCGGCGCGAAGGCGGCGCTGTCCTGAGCCGTACGGACCGGGGCGCGACCCGTTACGGACCGGGGCGCAGCACGCACGGACCGGCACGCAGGCCGTACGCGCCGAAGCGCCGGCCCTGCGCGCCCGGCCCGCCGCCTCCGCGACCCGGCCCCGCGTCAGTCCACCGGCCAGCGGTGCACCGGCTCCTCCGTACGCGTCAGCTCCACGTAGCGCCGCGTCATCTCCGCGAGCGCCGCCCCCCGGTCCAGCCCGCGCCCCAGCGCCCGGTGGAACGCCGCCGACTGCCACGACGCCCCGTTGACCCGGCGCCGGCAGCGCTCCTCGATGACCCCGAGGTAGCGGTCCCGGTCGGCCGGGTCGACGCCCCAGGCGTCGAGCCCGGAGGCGGCCATGGGCAGCAGTTCGTCCCGTACGAGCTTGGCCACCGGCACCCGCGCGACCCCGCCGAGCCGCCGCCTGCCGGGCCACACGAGCGTGGCGTCGATCCCGTCCCGGCAGGCGGCCGCGAAGTTGGCCGCCGCGCCGTCGAAGGGCAGCCGGCCCCAGACGGGCCGCTGCTCGTCGGCGAGGGTGCGCACGAGGCCGTAGTAGAACGCCGCGTTGGCGACGACGTCGGTGACGGTCGGGCCCGCGGGCAGCACCCGGTTCTCGACCCGCAGGTGCGGGACGCCGCCGGCGAGGTCGTACACGGGCCGGTTCCAGCGGTAGACGGTGCCG
Organism: Streptomyces sp. WAC 06738; assembly: GCF_003945505.1. Lineage (NCBI taxonomy): Bacteria > Bacillati > Actinomycetota > Actinomycetes > Kitasatosporales > Streptomycetaceae > Streptomyces > Streptomyces sp. WAC 06738. The sequence continues at coordinate 391,566 of NZ_CP029618.1, forward strand.
TTGTGGAGCACCAGTTCCGACAGCTCCGGCACCCCGCCCTCGTCCAGGACGCGCAGCGGATCCTCCGCGGAGCAGAGCGGCAGCAGCGAGGGGAAGTAGCGGAGGTTCTCCTCGAACAGCTCCAGCGGCTCGGTGATCCAGCGCTCGCCGAACCAGACGCGCGGGCGTACGCCCTGCGCGCGGTACTCCGGCGGCCGGGTGTCGGTGGCCTGGAGGAAGAGTTCGGGCCGCGACTCGCTCAGCAGCTCCCGGCCGAAGACGAACGGCGCGTTGGCGCCGAGCGCGACCTGCACGGCCGCCGCCGCCTGCGAGGCGTTCCAGACGTCCGCGAACCGGCTGGGGGTGACCTGGAGATGCATCTGGACGGAGGTGCACGCGGCCTCGGAGGCGATGGAGCCGGTGGTGTACGTCAGCTCCTCGACCCCGCGCATGTCGAGGTGGATCTCCTCGCCGCGGGCCGCGAGGATCTGCTCGTTGAGCCGGTGGAAGCGGTCGACCTCGGAGAGGTTGCCGGAGACCAGGTCGGCGGCGGTCAGCGTCGGCAGGATGCCGATCATCACGATCCCGGCGCCCACCTCGCGCGCCTGCCGGTCCGCGTACCACAGCCCGGTCCGCAGCTCCTCCGCGAGCTGGTCGAGCACCCGGCCGGCGAGCCGGTGGGGCGCGATGTTGACTTCCAGGTTGAACTGGGCCAGCTCGGTCTGGAAGTCGGGGCTCGCGATGCGCTCCAGCACTTCCGTGTTCATCATCTGCGGCATGCCGTCCGCACCGACGAGATTCAACTCGATCTCCAGCCCCATCAGGTTCTGCGGGCGGTCGAATCTCTTCTCCTCCAGCAATCGCTCCAGCCCCACGAGACACTCGCGGAGCCGCTGCCGATAGCGGCGGCGGTCGGACAGGTCGAACCCGCCGGCCACGACCTTCTCGCCCATCGAGGTTCCTCCTCGGCTCGGCTGCCCGGGATGATGCCCAGACGCGGGTACCCTGACGCCCGCAGCCGCCGTGTCGTCGGCTACGCTGACCGCCGCGCCGGACGGCGTCGTTCCGACCGCACACCGCCGGGCGCGCGCACCACCGCCCGCCGATCCGCCGCGATCCCCGGCGAGATCCGGCCGACCCCGGGTGCCGGCCGTGACCGCGCCCGCCAGGTGATTCTCGCTGATGTTCCGGAAAGACCAGCGGATATGCGACCGAGAATCCTCTTGCGGAATTCACCCGGACGGCTAGGCGGAAGGACTCCCACCGCTAGTCGTATAAAATTCGCGAACGAGGCAGAGAGTTGGCGCCCCCTTGCACGGATGCGGTCCCCTCTGGCCCCGCTAGCAGACAGCGCCGTCCGCATCTTGCCCCCTGCTCTGCTCCACGTCTGTCGAAGGTAGGCGACCCCTATGCCGCTCAGCGTCCTTACGCCCCCCTCCCCGGCTCTGCGCAGCGTCAACGCCGCGCTGAAGTCCCCGACGGCGGTGCGCGGGACCCGTGCGCTCGCGCCGGTCTCCGGGAGCCCGGCGGACGCGACGGACGCGCTGCCCGTCCACGTCCTGGCGGGGGTCGGCGCCGCGGACGGCACACCCCGCGCGGCGCTCACAGGCTGGCGGTTCCACCTCGCCGCCGAGGGCCGCGTCGTCGCCGCCGCGGAGGCGCGGATCACCCCGGACGGCTGGGCGTTCTCGCACTTCTCCGAGGGCCCGTACGTCGCCTCCACCCAACGCGCCCTGCGCCAGGCCGAGTCCCTGCCCGCCCTGCTGCAGCCGCGGCTGCTGTCCGTACCCGAGCTGTACATGGTGACGCTCTGGCTGCGCGCCGACGCCACCGCGCCGGCCGAGTCGGGCACGGTCGACCCGGCGGATCTGCTGGTGCCGCTGGCGCCCGCGCCGCCCGGCATCCGGGCCCACCGCGCGCACCGCGCCGGCGATCTGCTGCCCGCGCTGCGCGACCGGCTGGCGGGCGCGCGGCTGCTCGGCTCCTCCGCCTGATCACGGCGAGGTCACGGTCTGATCACCGCTGTGGACTAGTCCACTCCCGCCGGTGCACCCCCCGAAAGGATGGTCCGGCACCGGGCAACCGCCCGCGAGGGTGATGCGTCTTCTGCCCCGGAGACCACCTGCCGGTAAATCCCTGCGAATTGACGCGCGCGGGGGAACACTGGTTGGGGAACGAGTCGACACGGGGGCGGCGATGACATCTGCAGACCGCAGGACCGAGACCACGAAACGGCGAGAGTACCCAGCCATGTGCCAGCACCAGCCACCCTGTCCCACCGCCCAGTCCACCGACCGGGAGGCGGCGCGCCCGGTGGCGCACCACCCGGAGCAGGGCTGGAGCCTCCTCTGCAACGGCGTTCTGCTGTTCGAGGACACCGGCGAGCTGCTGCCCGACGGCCGGATCATCGCGCCGCACCGACCGCCGAACGCCGACGACGTGACCGCCGCGGCCTGACCTGCCCGGGCGGCGGCACCGGCCGCCGCCCGCCGGCGGGCTTCCGCGGCCGCCCGCACGCACCGCACGCACCCGGCCCGGCGCGGGGGCGCCGGGCCGGGTGCGGTACGCGCGCGGGCGTACGTCAGTCGTCGTATTCGTCCAGCGGGGGGCACGAGCACACCAGGTTCCGGTCGCCGTAGGCGCCGTCGATCCGGCGCACCGGCGGCCAGTACTTGTCCGCGGGCGTCACCCCGGCCGGGAAGACGGCCTCCGCACGCCCGTACGGGTGCTTCCACTCCCCCGCGAGCTGCGCCGCGGTGTGCGGCGCGCCGACCAGCGGGTTGTCGTCCTTGTCCCACTCCCCCGTGCCGACCCGCTCGATCTCCCGCCGGATCGCGATCATCGCCTCGCAGAACCGGTCGAGTTCGCTCAGGTTCTCGCTCTCGGTCGGCTCGATCATCAGCGTCCCGGCCACCGGGAACGACATCGTCGGGGCGTGGAAGCCGTAGTCGATCAGCCGCTTGGCCACGTCGTCGATGGACACGCCCGTCGCCTTGGTCAGCGGCCGTACGTCGACGATGCACTCGTGCGCGACGAGCCCGCCGGGACCCGTGTACAGCACCGGGAAGTGCGGCTCCAGCCGCCTGGCCACGTAGTTGGCGCCGAGCACCGCGACCTGGCTGGCGCGGCGCAGCCCATCTTCGCCCATGAGCTTCATGTACGCCCACGAGATCGGCAGGATCCCGGCCGAGCCCCACGGCGCCGCCGAGACCGGTCCCACGCCCGTCTCGGGGCCCGCGGCGGGCTGCAGCGGGTGGTTCGGCAGGTACGGGGCGAGGTGCTCGCGGACGGCGACCGGGCCGACGCCGGGACCGCCGCCGCCGTGCGGGATGCAGAACGTCTTGTGCAGGTTCAGGTGCGAGACGTCGCCGCCGAACTTCCCGGGGCCCGCGAGGCCGACGAGCGCGTTGAGGTTGGCGCCGTCCACGTACACCTGGCCGCCGGCGGCGTGCACGGCGTCGCAGATCTCCGTGATGTGCTCCTCGAACACGCCGTGCGTCGAGGGGTAGGTGACCATGAGCACGGCCAGCTCGTCGCCGTACTGCCCGATCTTCGCGCGGAGGTCGTCCGCGTCGACCTCGCCGTTCTCCGCGGTCTTCACGACCACGACCCTCATGCCGGCCATCACCGCGGAGGCGGCGTTGGTGCCGTGCGCGGAGGACGGGATGAGGCAGACGGTGCGGCGCTCGTCGCCGTTGGCGCGGTGGTACGCCCGTACGGCCAGCAGGCCCGCCAGCTCGCCCTGCGATCCCGCGTTGGGCTGCAGGGAGACCTTGTCGTAGCCGGTGACGGCGGCCAGGCCCTCCTCCAGCTCGCGGATCAGCGTCAGATAACCCGCGGCCTGGTCGGCGGGCGCGAAGGGGTGCAGCCCGGCGAACTCGGGCCAGGTGACGGCCTCCATCTCCGCGGTCGCGTTGAGCTTCATCGTGCAGGAGCCGAGCGGGATCATGCCGCGGTCCAGCGCGTAGTCCCGGTCGGCGAGCGTGCGCAGGTAGCGCAGCAGGGCGGTCTCGGAGCGGTGCCGGTGGAAGACCGGGTGGGTCAGGTACGCGTCGGTGCGCAGCAGACCTGCGGGCAGCGCGTCGGCGGTGGCGGCGTCCAGCTCGCCGACATCCCGGCCTGGGACGCCGAAGGCGTCCCAGACGACGGCCAGGTGCTCGCGGACCGTGGTCTCGTCGCAGGAGATACCGACGTGGTCGGCGTCGGCGAGGCGGAGGTTGACGCCTGCGTTGCGGGCGCGGGCAGTCACCTCGGCGGCCCGGCCGGGGACGCGGACGGTGACGGTGTCGAAGAACGCGTCGTGCACGACCTCGGCGTCGCCGGCGCGCAGGCCCGCGGCGAGGATCGCGGCGAAGCGGTGGGTGCGCCGGGCGATGGCCGCCAGGCCCTCGGGGCCGTGGTAGACGGCGTACATCGACGCCATCACGGCGAGCAGCACCTGCGCGGTACAGATGTTGCTGGTGGCCTTCTCGCGGCGGATGTGCTGCTCGCGCGTCTGGAGGGCCAGCCGGTACGCCTGCGCGCCGTCCGCGTCCTTAGAGACGCCGACGAGCCGCCCCGGCAGGCTGCGCGCGAACTTCTCGCGTACGGACATGTAGCCGGCGTGCGGCCCGCCGAAGCCCATCGGCACCCCGAACCGCTGGCTGGAGCCGACCGCGATGTCGGCGCCGAGCGACCCGGGCGAGGTCAGCAGGGTGAGCGCCAGGAGGTCGGCGGCGACGGTGACGACGGCGCCCAGCTCGTGCGCCCGCTCGATGACGGGCGCGAGGTCCCGTACGGCACCGGAGGCGCCCGGATACTGCAGCAGCACGCCGAAGACGCCGCGCTCGGCGGCCTCGGCCGGGATGCCGTCGGCGAGGTCCGCGACGACGACCTCGACGCCGGTCGGCTCCGCGCGGGTGCGCAGCACGGCGACGGTCTGCGGCAGGGTGTCGGCGTCGACCAGGAAGACGCCGTCCTTGACCTTGCCGACACGCCGGGACAGGGCCATCGCCTCGGCGGCGGCCGTGCCCTCGTCGAGCAGCGAGGCGCCGGCGGTGGGCAGCCCGGTGAGGTCGGAGACGACGGTCTGGAAGTTGAGGAGCGCCTCCAGGCGGCCCTGGGAGATCTCCGGCTGGTACGGGGTGTACGCCGTGTACCAGGCGGGGTTCTCCATGACGTTGCGCAGGATGACCGGCGGCGTGTGGGTGCCGTGGTAGCCGAGGCCGATCATGGAGGTGAGCACCTCGTTGCGCGCCGCCAGGCCGCGCAGCTCGGCCAGCACCTCGGCCTCGGAGCGGGCCGCGGGCAGCGTGAACGCGCCGGTGCCCTTGATCGAGCCGGGTACGGCGGCCTCCGTCAGCTCGTCCAGCGAGCCGTAGCCGACCTGGGCGAGCATCTTGGCCCGGTCGCCCGCGTCCGGTCCTATGTGGCGCTGCTCGAAGGGCGTGTCGCGCTCCAGGGCGGACAGCGGAATGCGGTGGGCGTTCGTCTCGGACAAAGGGGCCTCCTGGTCGCGCGGACCTTCGCGGATGCCCCTGGGCCGGGCACCCGTACGGCCTCCCCCTCTGTCATCCGGACCTGAGAGCTTCACCGGCACGCCCTGACCGGGCGCGGCGCGGCTTGCACCGTCGGTGAGGAGGGGCCGCGCGGCGGCCCGCCCTGCTTTCCAGAGTGACCTCGTCCGTGCGGTACGGGGGCCTGAGAGATTCCGGGGAGGAGTTGCTCCTTCGGCGCCTCCGGCTGGCGGGCGGAGGACTCTCCCGCACGGGGTCTGCAGCCACGATCAGCGTACCAGCGCACGCCCCCGCGCATCCCGGCGCGGGCGCCGGCTCCCGTGCGCCCGGGCGGCGCCCGCCGAGTGGCCGCGGGCCGGGTTGTGCCGTTACGTGGAGGCAGCGGAGCTGTGACGAGAGGTGGGAGGCACCGTGCAGACCGACATCGACCCCCGGAGCCTGATCGGCGTGCGCGCGTACGACAGCAACGGCGACAAGCTCGGGACCGTCGACGAGGTGTACCTCGACGACGCCACCGGCGCCCCGCAGTGGGCTGCGCTGCGCACGGGCCTCTTCCACCGGGACGCGTTCGTGCCGCTGGGGCCGAGCGAGCTGGCGGACGAAGGGCTGCGGGTGCCGTACGAACGGGAGCTGATCAAGGACGCGCCGGACTTCGGCGTCGGCCGGCATCTCTCCCCCGAACAGGAACTCCAGCTCTACCACCACTACGGCATGACGCTGCCGCCCGAGGTCGCCAAGACCCGCCCGCAGCAGCCGAAGGACCGGGACTTCGGCGAGGTCGCCGGCTCCGACGACTGACCGGGCCCCCGGGCGTGGGCCGGAGGACATCAGCCGCCCGGCACCAGCGGCAGCGGGTCCGCGGGCGCCAGCGCCGGGTCGTCCACGGCGAACGTCCGCACCCGCCCCGGCGCCGAGCCCGGCACCTCGAACCGCACCGTGACCCGGCCGACGCCGCTGCCCTGCACCCAGCCCGGGCCGTGCTCCGCGTGCCGCACGTCCAGCCCCGGCAGCCAGTGCGGCGCCGCCGGCTCCGGCTCCGCCGGGGCGGGCGGCGGAGGCGGCTCCGGCGGCGGCAGCGCCACCGGGCCGTCGGCGTCCACGGGACCATGCTGCACCTCCGGCGCCTGACCGGCCTGCGCGAACAGGTCCTCCTGCGTGAAGTCCGCGAGCCCGCTCACGCCGACGCCCAGCAGCCGCACGCCCGCGGTCGTCTCCACGCTGTCCAGCAGCCGCAGCGCCGCCTCGGTGACCACGGCCGGGTCGTCCGTGGGCCCGCGCAGGGTCTCGGAGCGGGTGAGGGTGGAGAAGTCGTACCGCCGGACCTTGAGGACCACCGTGCGGCCGGAGCGCCCCGCGCCGCGCAGCCGGGTCACACACCGCCGTGCCAGCCGCTCGACCTCGGTGCGGATCCGGACCCGGTCGGTGAGGTCGACGTCGAAGGTGTCCTCGACGGAGACGGACTTGGTGTCCCGGTCCGCGACCACCGGCCGCTCGTCCAGGCCCAGCGCCATCACGTGGATCCCGGTGCCGTGCGCCTTGCCCAGCAGCCGCACCATCTCGTCCTCGCCGGCGTCCGTGACCTCCCCGACCGTGGTGATCCCGGCCCGGCGCAGCGTGTCCGCCGTCGCCGGGCCGACGCCGGGCAGCGTGCGCACGCTCATCGGCCCGAGCAGCGCCCGCTCGCCGCCCGGCGGGACCACGACGAGCCCGTCGGGCTTGGCCAGCTCGGAGGCGACCTTGGCGAGCATCTTGGAGGCGGCGAGCCCGACGGACCCGGTGAGGCCGGTGGCGGCGCGGATGTCGGCGCGCAGCCGGCGCGCCACGTCCCGGCACGCCCCCTCCTCCGCGGGCGTGCCGCCGGCTTCGAGGTCGACGAACGCCTCGTCCAGGCTCAGCGGCTCCACCAGCGGCGACAGCTCCCCGAGCAGCGCCATGACCTGGCCGCTGACCTGCTGGTAGAGCCGGAAGCGGGGGATGAGGAACGCGGCGTTCGGGCAGAGCCTGCGGGCCATGCCCATGGCCATGGCCGAGTGCACCCCGAAGACCCGGGCCTCGTACGACGCGGTGGCCACCACGCCGCGGGGGCCGAGGCCGCCGACGATCACGGCCTTGCCCTTCAGGCTCGGCTTGGCGGCCTGCTCGACGGCGGCGTAGAACGCGTCCATGTCCAGGTGCAGGACCGACGGCGCGCTTCTCACACGGTGATGGTCCCCCATGGGTACGACATCGGCCCGCAGCGGCCGTCAGGCGGCCGCGACGGCGCCGTACGGGCCGGGGCGCGGGACGCCGCCGGCAAGGCGGCCGGAGGGGCGTCAGCCGGCGCGGCTGCGGCGGCGCGCCAGCTCGTCGGCCGCGTTCTGCCCGACCAGCGTCTCGCCGGTGTCGATGCGCTCCGCGTGCAACTGCGCGAGGGCCGCCTGCACGTCGCTCCAGACCACGCCGACGGCGATCCCGAAGATCCCCTGGCCGCCCTGGAGCAGTTCGACGACCTCGTCGGATGACGTGCACTCGTAGACCGTGGCGCCGTCGCTGATGAGGGTCATCCGCCGCAGGTCGGCCGGTTCCGCGGCGCGCAGGTGGCGCACGGCCGTCCTGATGCTCTGCAGCGAGACCCCGGCGTCCAGCAGCCGCTTGACGATCTTGAGGACGACGACGTCGTGGGAGCCGTAGAGCCGCTGGGCACCCGAGCCGTTCGCCCGGACGCTCGGCTCCACCAGGCCCGTACGGGCCCAGTAGTCGAGCTGGCGGTACGTGATGCCGGCCGCGGCGCACGCCGCGGGTCCCCGGTAGCCGACCTCGTCCGGGGCCGCGGACGCGGCCTGCGGCCGCCTCGCGGGCTCCGCGCCGCGCCCGTACAGCGGCACCGCTCCGCCCCCGCCGGCCCATCTCCCGCCGTCCGTGACCACCACGCCGACCTCCCGCTCCCTGACCTGCCACCCGACGGTAGGCAGTCGCCCCGGGCGCGTCAACGAACGCCACACGGGGCACGCCGGGTGCTCATCACCCTACGGGTGGTTTGCCGACGGCGCCCGTACGGTAGGCCCGCGCGGGCTACCGGGGGGCGCCTCTCACTGGGGGTTCGTACCGAAGTCCTCGGGCGTGATCTGGTCGAGGAACTCGCGGAACTTCTCCACCTCGTCCTCCTGCTCGTCCGGGATCGAGATCCCCGCGTCGTTGAGCACGCCCTCGCTGCCGTAGATCGGCGTGCCGGTACGCAGCGCCAGCGCGATCGCATCGGAGGGGCGAGCGCTCACCTCGGCGCCGCCGGAGAAGACCAGCTCGGCGTAGAACACGCCCTCCCGCAGGTCGGTGATCCGGACCTCGGACAGCTCCTGGCCGACCGCGTCCAGCACGTTCTTGAACAGGTCATGGGTCAGCGGGCGCGCGGGGGTCATGCCCTGCTGCGCGAAGGCGATCGCCGTCGCCTCCCCAGGACCGATCCAGATGGGGAGGTACCGGTCGCCGCCCACTTCACGCAGGAGAACGATCGGTTGGTTCGAGGGCATTTCCACCCGGACACCCACAACGTCGAGCTCGTTCACACAGCAACCCTAGGCCGACCCCGGCGGTTTTGGGTAGTCGAGCACGGGACCGGTCAGTTGCCGGCGACCCGCAGTGAGGACCGTACGAGGGTCGTGTGCAGCCGCGCGGACAGCTCGATCAGCCGTTCGGCGGTGGATTCCGCGTGGGCCCGCGTCTGCGGGCTGCGGTGCCGCCGCAGCGGGCCGATGACCTGTTCGACGAGGCCGGCCTCGCGGTCCGCGGCGGCCTTGAGGCCGCGCAGGTGGCGCGCCTGCACCCCGTAGCTCCCCAGCTCGGCCACCAGGCGGGCGACCGCGGCCGCGTCCGCGTCGTAGAGCCCGTCGGCGTCCGGGGCGACCAGACCGAATTCTTCCCAGGACGCCAGCTCGTCCTCGCCGACGGCGGCGGTGCGCAGCAGCGTCTCCCGGTCGATACGGGGATCGTGCGGGACCCCCGCGACGGCGGAGGCCCCGGTCCCGGCGCCGGCCACGGGGTCGGCGTCCAACTGCTCACGGATGACCTTGAGCGGCAGGTAGTGATCCCGCTGCATGCGCAGGATCCGGGCCAGCCGCTCGACGTCCGCGGCGCCGAACTTGCGATAGCCGCCCGGCGAGCGCTGCGGCTCCACCAGGCCCTCCGACTCCAGGAAGCGGATCTTGGAGATGGTGACCTCGGGAAATTCCTCGCGGAGCACGGCGAGGACGCCCCCGATGCTCAACTGCCGGTCGCGCGCCCGGCGTCGGTCCGGCCGGTCCGCTTCCGGAGCGGCGGTGCCGCCCCTCGGGGTGTCGCCCATCGCTTCCGTCCCGTGGTCGTGTGCTCCCCGCCGTCAGGCGGTGCGCCGGCTGGCGAAGAACACCAGCCGGAACTTTCCGATCTGCACCTCGTCCCCGCTGGTCAGCTCGAACTCGTCGATCCGCTCGCGGTTGACGTACGTGCCGTTGAGGCTGCCGACGTCGGCGACCGAGAACCGGCCGTCAGGGGTCCGGCGGAACTCCACGTGCCGCCGGGAGACCGTGACGTCGTCCAGGAAGATGTCGCTCTGCGGGTGGCGCCCGACGGTGGTCAGCTCGCTGTCCAGCAGGAAGCGCGCCCCGGAGTTGGGGCCGCGGCGGACGACGAGGAGCGCGGAGCCGGGCGGCAGCGCGTCGACGGCCGCCTGCGCCTCGGGCGACAGCGGCGGCAGCGTCTGCCCGCCGCTGGCGACCTCGGCCTCGTATGCCTCGATGCCCGAGATGGAGATCGTGGTGGTGGTCTCCGAGGGACGCTCGGCCACACCGGCCCGCAGCGGGGCGCCGCAGTTGGAGCAGAACCGGCTCGCCTGGGCGTTCCGGGCCCCGCACCTGTTGCATACCGGCAGGTCCATGGACTGTGCCTCCTGCTGCGGAGCGCCCGCAGCGGCGTCGGGCGGATGCGAGCCGGGGGCGAACCCTCCACCCGCACTTGAGGTTGATGGTTCCCCGAAACCTATGCGGCCCGACGCGGCAGGGTCAACATAAGACTCGCCCTGACCACCCGAAATGTCGCCGGGCGGCGGAGGCGCCTGATCCCGGTACAAGGCGCGCTCGCCGGCCTCGCCGCCCTGGGACGCGGCGCGGTGCCGGCCCGGCCGATCCGCCGAGCCCCTCCCGAACAACTTAGCGAACAACTTCACGGGCGATTTCCCCTTGACCGTCGGACAGGCCCGTGTACGAGCAGGTCACTCGACACGCGCATCAGCGGCACCGGACATTCACTGAACGTCCACAACCCCCGGACAGTTTCCCTTACGCGACCGCAGCCGATGCGTCGACCCCCCGTAACCTTGAGGTCACGACGACGACCGAGCGTAGTCAGGCCGCTTCTCCCGCCGCAAGGCGTCCACGAGGACCGTGTCCCGGGGCTCGATGGACACCGTAGCCTGCTCCTCCTCCATGGTCTGAACCACCCCACCGGGGATGTTCAGCGCGGGCTCCAGATCCTCGGCCCGGCCGATCACGCGGAAGACGTACGGCTGGGAGACCCGGCGGCCGTCGATCGCCACGTCGCTCTCGCCGGCGTCCGCGAAGTGCGTGCCCGCGACCACGCGTACGCCGTTGATCTGGATCGCCTCGGCGCCGGCCGCGCGCAGCTCCTGGATCGTGTCCAGCAGCATGTCCGCCTCGACGGCGCCCTCGGGGCCACGGACGGTGATCTCGATGCCGGGGCCCTCGGCGGCGACCGTGCCGGCCAGCACGCCGAGCTGGCGCTCCTTGGCCTCGGTCTGGCGGCGCGCCTCCTCCGCCTGGTCGGAGCTGTTCTCCAGCTCCGCCTTCTGGTCCTCCAGCCGCTCCCGCTCGTCTTCGAGGCGCTGGGTGCGGTCGTCCAGCTCGTCGAGGATCCGTACCAGGTCCTCCTGGCGGGCGCCGCGCAGCGCGCTGGACTCCCCTGTGGAGCGGACCTGGATGGCCAGGCCGAGGCCGAGGACGAACAGCAGCAGGGCGACGATCAGTTGCGAGCGGGTCAGCCGGAGCGGCCACACGGCGTCGACCAGGCGGCGCCGGCCGGCGCCGAGCTCCGGCTCGGGCGGGGCGGGCGGCTCGTCAGGCGCGGAGCGCTCGGCGGGCGCGGTGCGCTCGGGCGGCGAGGGAGGGCCGGGGAGCTGCGGCGCGGGTGGCCGCCGCTGCATGGGCGGACGCTGCTGCGGCGCCGGGGGGCGCGGCTGCCCGGAGGGGCGCGGCTGCCCGGGAGGCTGCTGCTGACCCGGAGGCTGTTGCGCCGGGGGCTTCCGGGGCGGCTGCTGGGCCGGCGGCCGCTGTACGGGCGGCTGCGGCCCCTCGGACCGCTGCTGCGGCGGCTCCGGCCGCTGCGGTGGCGGCTTGCGCGGCGGCTGGTCGCGCGAGTGGCGCGGCGGCGGGTGCTCGCGCGAGGCGTGCCGCGGCGGCTGGTGCCGGGGCGCGGGCGGGCGCGGCGGTGTGGGCGGCGCGGGCGGTACGCCCGGCGTGCCCTGCGGATAGGCGGCGGGCGGGTCGCCCGGGCGCGGGGACTTCGGCGGAGTCTCGTCGGACACGGGCATCACGCCTGGAAGACGTGCCGCCGGATGGCGGCGGCGTTGGAGAAGATCCGGATTCCGAGGACGACCACGACGCCCGTGGAGAGCTGCGCGCCGACGCCCAGCTTGTCGCCGAGGAAGACGATCAGCGCGGCCACGACGACGTTCGACAGGAACGACACCACGAAGACCTTGTCGTCGAAGATCCCGTCGAGCATGGCCCGCAGCGCTCCGAAGACCGCGTCGAGCGCGGCGACGACGGCGATGGGCAGGTACGGCTCCAGGCCCGCCGGCACCACGGGCTGGACCACGAGGCCCATGACGATGCCCGCGACAAGGCCCAGTACGGCGATCACGAGGGGTTGTTCTCCTTCGGTTCTGCGTGGCGTAGGGACAGGCCGGTGGCGGCCGGCAGCCGGAGGTCGTCGCGTGCGGAGACCCCGGCCCTGATGCCGTAGTTGTCCCGGAGTACGTCCAGGTAGTGGCCGTCGGCGTTCTCCCGGAACCGCTCCAGGAGGGCTTCGCCGTCGCCGATGGCGAGCACCGTGTACGGCGGTGCCAGCGGGCGGTTGTCGACGAGGATGGCGTCGCCGGCCGCGCGGATCGCGGACAGGGCGGTGAGCCGGCGGCCGTTGACGGAGACGGCCTCGGCGCCGGCGAGCCAGAGGCCGTTGACGATGCGCTGCAGGTCGCGGTCGCGCACCCGGCCGTCGTCGGCGAAGCTCGTGGAGCTGCGCGGGCCGCCGGTCGCGCCGGTGCCCGCGTCGGCGGCGTCGTCCACCACGAGGCGTACGCCGGGGCCCCGGGCCTCGGCGGCGCCGGCCAGCAGCGCGAGCAGCGCCGCCTGGTCGCTGCCGTTCTCCTCCAGCGCCTCGCGCTGCCGGTCGGCCACCTCGCCGTGCAGGTGCTCGACCGCGCGGTCGAGGTCGTCCGCCGCGGCGGTCCTGTCCTCGACCCGCTCGATCAGCTCCTCGCGCTCCCGGGCGAGGTCGGGTGCCTCGATCCGCGCCTCGGCGGCTCCGACGGTGAGGACGAGGGCGGTGAGCACCAGGCCGGCGGCGAGCCAGGCCCGCCCGCGCAGGCGCTGCGGAAGCCGCTCGCCGCGCGGGCGGGCACCGTGGCGCGCGGCGGCCTCGGCGTACCCGTCGTCCAGGCTGTGATCCATCAGCCGGGTCAGCAGCGACATGGAGGCGTCCGGACGGGGGCGTGCCGGTGCACTGCTCCGTTCGGGGGGCTGCTGCGGCATGCCGGACATCGTTGCACGCCGGGAGCCCCTATGGTGCCGCGACCCCTGGGTTGGGTGAACTCTCGCTCCGCTGTGCCCGCGTCAGTCGCCGCTCCCGTCGCCGCTCCCGTCGACAACTGCAGCCCACTCGTCGAGCAGGGCTTCGGCGGACGCCTGGTCGGGTCCCTCGGCCCACAGGTGCGTGACCGCCTCGGCGCGGTCCGGCAGCACCAGCACCCAGCGGCCGTCGGGCTCCACGACCCGTACGCCGTCGGTGGTGTCGACCTCGCGGGAGCCCGCGGCCTCCACCACCCGGCGCATGACCATCCCCTTGACGGCCCACGGGGTCGCGAGATCGCGGCAGAGCACGTACGCCTGCGGGATGCGGGCGTCGATCTGGCTGAGGGTGAGCTGCGTGCGTGCGACCAGGCCGGTGAGCCGGGCGAAGGCGGCCGCGCCGTCGAAGACGGAGGAGAACTCCGGGATGATGAACCCGCCGCGGCCGTCGCCGCCGAAGACGGCGTCGTCCATCCGCGCCACCCGCGCCAGGTCGTCAGGCGAGGTCGTGGTCCACTCCACCTGTGTGCCGTGGTACGCGGCCACCTGCTCGGCGATACGCGTCGTCGTCACCGGCAACGCCACCCGGCCGCTGCGCCGTTCCGCCGCGACCAGGTCGAGCATGACCAGCAGCGCCCGGTCGTCCTCGACGATCCGGCCCTTCTCGTCGACCAGCGAGATGCGCTCGCCGACCGGGTCGAAGCGCACGCCGAAGGCGGCCCGCGCGGAGGACACGATCTCGCCGAGGCGGACGAGGCCGGCGCGGCGCGACTGCGGTGTCTCGGTCGGCCGGGACTCGTCCAGGCCCGGGTTGATGGTGAGCGCGTCCACGCCGAGGCGGCCGAGGAGGCTCGGGAGCACCAGGCCGGCGCTGCCGTGCGAGGCGTCCACGACGACCTTGAGGCCGGCCTCGGCGATGCCCGCGGTGTCCACCGCGCGCAGCAGGGAGCCGGTGTAGGAGTCGAAGACACTGGCGGGGAAGCTCAGGTCGCCGATCTCGCCGGGGAACGCGCGGCGGTACTCCTGGCGGGCGTAGACGCGGTCGAGCTTGCGCTGCGCGGCCTGCGAGAGGTCGGCGCCGCGCTCGTCGAGGAACATGATGTCGACGGAATCCTGTACGCCCGGGGTGGTGCGGATCATGATGCCGCCGGCGCTGCCGCGCGCGGTCTGCTGCCGGGCCACGGGCAGCGGCACGTTCTCCAGGTCCCGTACGTCTATGGCGCTGGCCTGGAGCGCGGAGATCACCGCGCGCTTGAGCGCCCGGGCGCCGCGGGAGTGGTCGCGGGCGGTGGTGACGCTGGAGCCCTTCTTCAGCGTGGTCGCGTACGCGCCCGCCAGCCGCACGGCGAGCTCGGGGGTGATCTCGACGTTGAGGATGCCGGAGACGCCGCGGGCGCCGAAGAGGTGGGCCTGACCGCGCGACTCCCAGATCACCGAGGTGTTGACGAAGGCGCCCGCTTCGATGGTCTTGAAGGGGTAGACGCGCACATTGCCCTGGATGATCGATTCTTCGCCGATCAGGCACTCGTCGCCGATGACGGCGCCGTCCTCGATCCGCGCGGCGCGCATGACGTCGGTGTTCTTGCCGATGACGCAGCCGCGGAGGTTGGTGTGGCCGCCGATGTAGACGTTGTCGTGGACGACGGCGCGGTGCAGGAAGGCGCCCTGCTTGACGACGACGTTGGAGCCGAGGACCGAGTGCTCGCGGACCTCGGCGCCCTGCTCGACCTTGGCGTAGTCGCCGATGTAGAGCGGGCCGCGCAGGACGGCCTCGGGGTGCACCTCGGCGCCCTCGGCGACCCAGACGCCGGGCGAGATCTCGAAGCCGTCGAGATCGAGGTCGACCTTGCCCTCCAGCACGTCGGCCTGGGCCTTCACGTAGCTCTCGTGGGTGCCGACGTCCTCCCAGTAGCCCTCCGCCACGTAGCCGTAGATGGGCTTGCCGTCCTTCATCAACTGCGGGAAGACGTCGCCCGACCAGTCGACGGAGGTGTCGGCCTCGACGTAGTCGAAGACCTCGGGCTCCATCACGTAGATGCCGGTGTTGACGGTGTCGGAGAAGACCTGGCCCCACGTGGGCTTCTCCAGGAAGCGCTCGACCTTGCCCTCCTCGTCGACGATGGTGATGCCGAACTCCAGCGGGTTGGGGACCCGGGTGAGGCAGACGGTGACGAGCGCGCCCTTCTCGCGGTGGAACGCGATCAGGTCGGTGAGGTCGAAGTCGGTGAGCGCGTCGCCGGAGATGACCAGGAACGAGTCGTCCTTCAGGGCCTCCTCGGCGTTCTTCACGCTGCCCGCGGTGCCCAGCGGACGGTCCTCGTTGGCGTACGTGAGCTCCATGCCGAGCTCCTCGCCGTCCCCGAAGTAGTTCCGCACCAGGGAGGCGAGGAACTGGACGGTCACCACCGTCTCCGTCAGCCCGTGGCGTTTGAGCAGCCGCAGGACGTGCTCCATGATCGGCCGGTTCACCACCGGCAGCAGGGGCTTGGGCATGCTCGCGGTCATGGGGCGCAGGCGTGTGCCTTCGCCCCCAGCCATCACGACGGCCTTCATATCGGAAGCGTCCTCCTTGGACGTGAGACGGCGATGCGGCTGCCGCCTAGTCGGGGGTGGTGTCCGCGCGGGCGTCCTCTCGGATGAGACGGCGCACCTGGATGAGGTAGAGGCCGCCGGCCCACCAGTACAGCGCTGTACCCCAGCCGGCGAACGCCCATCCGAAAATAGCAGAGAGTGACGACACCCATCCACTTGCGTCACTGAGGAGGAGCAACGGGAAGGCGTACATCAGGCAGAAGGTGGCGGACTTGCCGAGGAAGTTCACCTGGGGCGGCGGGTAGCCGTGCCGGCCGAGCAGCCAGACGGCCACCCCGACGATCGCGTCGCGGGAGAGCAGCAGGATGGTGAGCCACAGCGGGAGGATCCCGCGCCAGGTCAGGCCGGTGAGGGTGGCCAGGATGTAGAGGCGGTCGGCGGCCGGGTCCAGGATGCGGCCCAGGTTCGAGACCTGGTTCCAGCGCCGGGCCAGCTTGCCGTCGAGGTAGTCGCTGACGCCGCTGAAGGCGAGGATCGCCAGCGCCCAGCCGTCGGCGTTCGGGCCGCCGAACTCCGGCCAGAGGATGAGCCACAGGAAGACCGGCACCAGGACGAGCCGGGACATGCTCAGGAGATTGGGGACGGTGAAGATCCGGTCCTTCGACTCAGCCGTCTCCTGGGCCTCCACCCGCGTGCCTCCCCGTCCGTTCCCGCCGGTGCCGCCAGACGCGCCGACGATGCGCTCTGACCTTACCCGTCGGCGGGAACGGGCCCGCGCCCAGGCCGGTTCGGGAGGCTGGGCACCGGGCCGCGCGGGGGGCGGTTCCGCGGGCTGCCCGGAGGGCGGGAGAGGGCTGGGCGCGGCCGGCTCCCCTCCGCGCGGAATAGCAAATTCCGATTGGTTACGCTTCAGGAGCGGCGCGGACCCCACGGACGCGGGCGGCGCCGACCCCCCGCTGTTTTCTGGAGGCCCCGGCATGACCCAAGTCTCGTCCCCGCTCACCGGCCGCGCCATCGGGCTCGCCGCCGTGCCCGACCCGGTCTTCTCCGGGGGGATGGTCGGTCCCGGCACCGCCGTGGATCCCGAGCGCGGGACTTCCGAGGCGGTCGCGCCGATCGGCGGCCTGGTGCTCTCCCTGCACCCGCACGTCTTCGTCGTCGTGGACGACGAGGGGCACGGGGTGCTCACCCACCTCGGCATCGACACCGTGCAGCTCAACGGCGAGGGCTTCGAACTGCTCGTCGCCAAGGGCGACCGGGTCGAGCGCGGGCAGCCCGTCGTCCGCTGGGACACCGTCGCCGTCGAGGAGGCCGGGAAGTCGCCGATCTCGCCGGTGGTGGCGCTGGAGGCGGCCGAGGGCGCGCTGTCCGCGGTGGCGGAGGACGGGGAGGTCAAGGCCGGCGAGGCGCTGTTCACCTGGGAGTGACGAGGCGGAGCCGACCGATCGGCGGGCCCCGGCGCCGCGGCCCGTGCGCGTACGACAGCCGCGGCGGGACGCCGCCGCGCACTTGCGGAAGACTGGTGACATGGAGACGACCCTGCAAGGCGTCGGCGTGAGCCACGGGGTGGCGATCGGCGAGGCACGGCACATGGGCACGGCGGTGCTCGAACCGCCGGCGAAGCAGATTCCCGCGGCGGAGGCGCCGCGCGAGCAGGAGCGGGTGCGCAAGGCCGTGGAGGCGGTGGCCGCCGATCTGGTGGCGCGCGGCAACCTGGCCGGCGGCGAGGCGCAGGCCGTGCTGGAAGCGCAGGCCATGATCGCGCAGGACCCGGAGCTGGCGGCGGACGTGGAGCGGCGGATCGCCGTCGGCTCCTCCGCGGAGCGCGCGGCGTACGACGCCTTCGCGGCGTACCGCGAACTGCTCGCCGGAGCCGGGGAGTACATGGCCGGGCGGGTCGCCGACCTGGACGACGTGCGCAACCGGATCGTCGCCCGGCTGCTGGGCGTGCCGATGCCGGGGGTGCCGGACAGCGACGAGCCGTACGTGCTGATCGCCCGCGACCTCGCGCCCGCCGACACCGCGCTCCTCGACCCCTCGCTCGTCCTCGGCTTCGTCACCGAGGAGGGCGGGCCGACGAGCCACAGCGCGATCCTCGCCCGCGCGCTCGGCGTGCCCGCGGTGGTGGCGCTGCCGGGCGCCGTCGAACTGGCGGAAGGGACCGTCGTGGCCGTCGACGGCTCGACCGGCGAGGTGTTCGTCGCACCCGGTCCCGAGAAGCGGGCGGAGATGGAGCAGATGGCGGCCGAGCGCAAGGCGGCGCTGGCGGCGGCCTCCGGCCCCGGGGCGACCTCCGACGGGCACAAGGTGCCGCTGCTGGCGAACATCGGCGGCCCGGCGGACGTGCCGGCGGCCGTCGCGGCGGGCGCGGAGGGCGTGGGCCTGTTCCGCACGGAGTTCCTGTTCCTGGACGACAGCAGGACGGCGCCGTCGGAGCAGGCGCAGATCACCGCGTACCGCCGGGTGCTGGAGGCGTTCCCGGAGGGGCGCGTCGTCGTACGCGTCCTGGACGCGGGCGCCGACAAGCCGCTGGAGTTCCTCACCCCGGCCGACGAGCCGAACCCGGCGCTCGGCGTCCGCGGGCTGCGGTCCCTCCTGGCCCACCCCGACGTGCTGCGCACCCAGCTCACCGCGCTCTCCAAGGCGGCGGCCGGGCTGCCGGTGTACCTCGAAGTGATGGCGCCGATGGTGGCGGACCGGCAGGATGCCGCGGACTTCGCGGCGGCGTGCCGGTCCGCCGGGCTGCCGGCGAAGGCCGGGGCGATGGTGGAGATCCCGGCGGCGGCGCTGCGGGCGCGGGCGATCCTCCAGGAGGTCGAGTTCCTGTCGCTGGGCACGAACGACCTGGCGCAGTACGCCTTTGCCGCCGACCGGGAGGTGGGGGCGGTGTCGCGGCTCCAGGACCCGTGGCAGCCGGCGCTGCTGGACCTGGTGTCCTTCGCGGCGGAGGGCGCCAAGGCGGAGGGCAAGAGCTGCGGGGTGTGCGGCGAGGCGGCGTCGGATCCGCTGCTGGCGTGCGTGCTGACGGGGCTGGGGGTGACGTCGCTGTCGATGGGCGCGGCGGCGATCCCATACGTCCGGGCGACGCTGGCGAAGCACACGCTGGCACAGTGCGAGCGCGCGGCGTCGGCGGCGCGGGCGGCGGACACGGCGGAGGAGGCCAGGGAGGCCGCGCGGGCGGTCCTGTCGGGCGAGTAGGGGCCGTTCCCCGACCCCGCCCCCTCCCGAAACCGGGGGCTGCCGCCCCGGACCCCGCACGGCGCGGCCCTCCGGGCCCCGGCGGCTCGCGAACGGCCACCGCCTCCATCCCGCCGTCATCGGTGGCAGCCCTTCTCCGGGCGGGGCAGCGGGGTGCCCGCGCCGTAGGTGACGCCGGGTTCCGGGGGCAGGGGGGCGCCCGTTCTCGCGTTGGTGCAGTACGCCGCGTAGACCTCCTTCTCCGTCAACGGGGCCAGCCAGCCGTCCCGCAGCCGCCAGCCCCGGACCGACTCCCCGCCGTCCGCCCCCGTCGTACGGGCCACCACCCCGCCCGTGCCCGACGTGGCGATGCCCGCCGCCAGCACGAGCCGCAGCGCCTCGCCGTCCGGCGGGCGGAGGCGCGGCGGGTCCGGCGGGTCCGCGCTGCGGGCCACCGCGACGAGCGGGAAGCCCGCCGAGCGGACCGTCGCCACCACGTGCTGCGCACCCGGGCCCAGGGCCTCCGTCAGCCGGTCGACCAGCAGGCCCGCGCGGGCCAGTGCCGCATCGGCCCGGTGCTCGCCGCAATCCTCGCAGCGGCCCGCCGCCGCCAGCAGCGTCGCCGCGCGCTCGCGGGAGCGGCTGCGGGCCGCCGCGTCGAGAAGTTGGGGCACCAGGCGGTCCATCGGCTGGCCCCCGTACGCCACGGCCGGGCCGCGGGCGGCGGACTCCGCCACGTAGCGGCAGCGGCTCGCCGGGGAGTCCGGCTCCAGGCCACGTTCCGCGCAGAAGCGGGCGAAGCCCGGCGGGTCGAAGAGCGCCACCGTCGTGTACGCCCCCTGCGTCGCCCGGGCCCGCAGGACGCCCTCGACCTGCCGCAGATACGCCGCGTGGTCGTCGAAGAGAAAGCTCGCATACCGCCGCATCGCCGCGAAGTCCGCCGCATCCGCCAGCAGCCCCACCGCACCCGGCATCTCCCGGCGCAGCAGCCGGGCATCCGTCCTCGCACGCACCATGACTCCCCCTCTACGGAACGCAACCGATCACTACGCACCGTAATCGAGGGGTCTGACAATCCCCGCGGGTTCAGCTCCGGGACCGCGCCAGCCGCTCGTAGAACCTCAGCAGGTCCACCCGGTCCACCGACCCCGGATTGACCGCCTTCTCCAGCGGCGTGCCCTGCAGCATCCGCTTCACCGGCACCTCCAGCCGCTTGCCGGTCAGCGTGTGCGGCACGCCCTCCACCTCGATCACCTCGTCCGGCACGTGCCGCGGCGAAAGCTCCTCGCGGAGCGCGGCGCGGATCCGGTCCCGCAGGCCGTCGTCCAGCCGTGCATCCGTGGTCAGTTGGACGAAGAGCGGCATCCAGTAGCCGCCGTCCGGCTGCTCCACGCCGATGACAAGGGACTCCCGCACCTCCGGCAGCCGCTCCACCACCTCGTAGATGTCCGCGGAACCCATCCGCACGCCCTGCCGGTTCAGCGTCGAGTCGGAGCGCCCGTGGATGACGACCGAGCCGCGCGACGTGAGCGTGATCCAGTCGCCGTGCCGCCACACGCCGGGGTACGTGGAGAAGTAGCTGTCCCGGTAGCGCTCGCCGTCCGGGTCGTTCCAGAACCGTACGGGCATCGACGGCATCGGCTGCGTCACCACCAGCTCCCCCACCTCGTCCGTCACCGGCTCACCCGCCGGATCCCACGCCTGGAGGTCCGTGGCCAGGCACGCCGCCTGCAGCTCGCCGATGTGCACCGGCAGCGTCGGCACCGCGCCGGCGAAGCAACTGCACACGTCCGTGCCGCCGCTGACCGACGCGATCCACATGTCCGCGGGCCCCGCGGGTCCCGCCCGGTGGAACTCGTCGTGGATCCAGCGGAATCCGTCCGGCGGCAGCGGAGAGCCCGTCGTGGCCACGCACCGCACCCGCGTCAGGTCCAGGTCGCGCCCCGGGTGCACGTCCGCCTTGCGGCATGCCATGACGTACGCCGCGGAGGTGCCGAAGAACGTCGCCTCCGTGCGCTCCGCGACCCGCCACTGCGCCGCGACGTCCGGATGGCCGGGGCTGCCGTCGTAGGTGATCACGGTGGCGCCCACCAGGAGGCCGGAGACGAGGAAGTTCCACATCATCCAGCCGGTGGAGGTGTACCAGAAGAAGCGGTCGCCCGGGCCGAGGTCGCAGTGCAGCGCGAGCTGCTTCAGGTGCTCCAGCAGGATGCCGCCCTGGGACTGCACGATCGCCTTGGGCAGTCCTGTGGTGCCGGAGGAGTACAGGACCCACAGCGGGTGGTCGAACGGCACCTGCTCGAAGACCGGTTCCACGCCCGTGGCCACCAGCGCGTCCCACTCCAGCGCGCCCTCGGGCGGGGCCGTGCCGAGCAGCGGGACGTGCACGACGGCGCGCAGGGTGGGCAGTTCGCGGCGCAGTTCGGCGACGGTCTCGCGGCGGTCGTGCTCCTTGCCGCCGTAGCGGTAGCCGTCGACGGTGACGAGCACCACCGGCTCCACCTGGCGGAAGCGGTCCAGGACGCTGCGGGCGCCGAAGTCCGGTGAGCAGGAGGTCCACACGGCGCCGACGGCGGCGGTCGCCAGCAGCGCGACGACGGCCTGCGGGATGTTCGGCAGGTACGCGCCCACGCGGTCCCCGGGCCGTACGCCGAGCCGGCGCAGCTCCGCCGCCAGCGAGCCGACCTGCGCCCGCAGCTCCGCCCGGCTCACGGGCTGGGGCCCGGCGCCCTCGGCGACGTGCAGCAGCGCGGGTCCCGCGGCGGTGCCGGCGTCGCGCAGCGCGTGCTCCGCGTAGTTGAGCCGGGCGCCGGGGAACCATGAGGCGCCCGGCATCGAGGCGTCCGCGAGGACCGTCTCGTACGGGCTGGAGAACCGGACGCCGAACCACTCGGCCGCCGCCCGCCAGAACCGCTCCAGGCCGCCGTCCGGCGCCACGGACCAGCGGTGCAGCGCCGCGTAGTTCGCCTCCGGGTCGCCGGGTACCGGCGCCGGCGCGCCGTGGTGCTCCGCGGCCCAGCGGTGGAAGCGGGTGAGTTGCGCGTCGTCGACGCGCTCGGGGCCGGGCCGCCACAGCGCCGCGGGCGGCTCGGGCGCGGCGGAGCCCGCGGACGGCACGGACGGCGCGGACGGTTCGGTGGGCGGCTGGCTCGGCATGGCGTGACTCCCGTGGTACGGCATCCGCATGAGGGACTGCGCCGCCGCCGGCCCGGTGGGGCGGCCGCGGCGCGCACGGAGCGCCCGGCGAGGGTGGCCGGTGCTCCGGTGAGACGATGCCACGTGATCGAAAGCGGCACCAGTACGACCCGTCCGTACCGTCGTACGACCCCGCGTGGGGGCTCACGACCGCACTCCCGGTGAACAGCGGTTGAACTCTCTCGCCCGCCGTGGTGTGCGATGGCAGGCTGATCAGCATGGATCCCTCCGCCCTCACCCGGCGTGCCCGCGCCCTGCGTGCCGCCGTGCGGAACCGGCGGGCCGACGCCGCCGCGCTCCCCCGCCGCCGCGCGGAGCGGGCCCGGGTGCCGGGGCTCGCGACCGGGGCCGAGCCGGCGCCGGGCGGAGGCGTGATCCGCTTCGCCCGCTCCGCGCTGCAACTGCGGGTGACGACGACCGGCGCGGTCTTCTGCGGCTGGGACGGCGCGGAGCCGGAGCCGTCGTACGCGCTCGCCCGCGCGCCGGAGACGGACGCGCGCGTAGAGCTCGAACCGGACGCGGCGGGCGGCGGCTGGCGGGTGGTGTCGGAGCGGGTCACGGTGGCGGTGTCGCGGCGCGGGGCGGTGGAGGTGCGTACGCCGGCGGGCGTGGTGCTGCGCCGGGAGCAGCCGCCGCGCTGGTGGGAGTCGCCGGCCGGCGCCCCGGAGGACGAGGTGCGCGAGGAGGTGCGGCGCTGGGTGCAGCGCGCCCACGTCGGCCCCGACGCCCGGTTCTTCGGCCTCGGCGGCCGCGCCGCGGGCCCCTCGCTGCCGGACGGCCGCTACCGGCTGTGGAACAGCGACCCGGGCGGCGCCTTCGCCCCCGGCGACGACCCGCTGTCCCTGACGATGCCCGTGCTGTTCGTCATCTCCGACGCCGGCTGCCATCTGCTGTTCCACGACAACTCCTGGGACGGCAGCGTCGAACTGCACCGCGGCGCGGAGGGCGCGGGCTCCGGTCACGACCGGCCGGGCCGCGTCGAGATGCGCATGGCAGGCGGGCCGCTGCGCTACTGGGTGATGGCCGGCACCCCCGCCCGCGTCCTGCAGAGCTGGACGGCGCTCACCGGTGCCCCCGCCGTCCCGCCCGCTTGGGCGCTGGGCTACCAGCATGCGCGCCGCGACTTCGGCGGCGCCGAGGGCGTACGCCGCGTGGTGCGCGGCTACCGCGAGCGCGGTCTGCCGCTCGCCGCGGTGCACCTGGACATCGACCACTACGACGGCCACCGCGTCTTCACCGCCGACCCGCACCGCTTCCCCGACCTGCCCCGGCTGGCCCGCGAGCTGGCCGCAGACGGCGTGCGCATGGTCTCGGTCGTCGACCCGGGCGTGAAGGCCGAGCCGGGCTATCCGGTGTACGACGCGGGCGTGGCCGCCGACGCCTTCGTACGGGACGCGCGCGGCCGCCCCGTACGCGGCGTGGTGTGGCCGGGCGACGCGGTCTTCCCCGACTTCACCGACCCGCGGGCGCGCAAGTGGTGGGGCGGGCTCTACGCGGAGCGGCTGCAGCAGGGCTTCACCGGCTTCTGGCACGACATGAACGAGCCCGCGTCCTTCACCGCCTTCGGCGAGAAGACCCTGCCCCGCTCGGCCCGGCACGCCCTGGAGGGCCGCGGCGGCGACCACCGCGAGGCGCACAACGTCTACGCCCTGCAGATGGCCCGCGCCGCGTACGGCGCGCTGACCGGACTGCAGCCCGACCGCCGCCCGTTCCTCTTCTCCCGCTCCGGGTGGGCGGGCCTCCAGCGCTACGGCGGCACCTGGTCGGGCGACGCGGCGACCGGCTGGCCCGGCCTGTCCGCGTCGCTGGCGCTCGTCATCGGCCTGGGCCTGTGCGGGGTGCCCTACTCGGGCCCGGACATCGGCGGGTTCAGCGGCCGGCCGGATCCCGAGCTGTATCTGCGCTGGCTCCAGCTCGGCTCGTACCTGCCGCTGTTCCGCACCCACTGCGCGCCCGGCGCCGGGCGGCGCGAGCCGTGGGAGTTCGGGCCCGAGGTGCTGGAGCACGCCGGCGCGGCGCTGCGCGAGCGGGAGCGCCTGCGCCCGTATCTCGCGACGCTCGCCCGCCTCGCGGAACGCAGCGGCGCGCCTTTCGTCCGCCCGCTGTGGTGGTACGACCCGGCGGACCGGGCGCTGCGCGAGACGGAGGACGCCTTTCTGCTCGGCGACGCGCTGCTGGTGGCCCCGGTGCTGGCCGCGGGAGCCCGCCGCCGCGCGGTGCGGCTGCCGTTGGGGCACTGGTACGACACCGCGACGGGCCGCGCCCTGACGGGCCCGGGCACCGTGGAGCTGGAGGCGCCGCTCGCCCGGGTGCCGGTGCTGGCCCGCGCGGGCGCGGTGCTGCCGGTGGCGGGGGCGGACGGCGGTACGGAGCTGGAGGTCTGGGCGCCGCCGCCCGGCGTCACGGGCGGCGGCGTGGTCGTACGGGACGACGGTGACGGCTGGGAGGCGCCGCGGCTGGAGCGGTACGTGACGCGGTGGGCGGGCGGGACGACGGTGCGGCGCGAGGACGGCGCGGAGCCGGACCTGCCGGTGCGGGTACGGGGCGAGTAGCAGCCCGTACGGGGCGGGCCGCCCCGTTCCGTACACCCGGACAGCCCCGCGCCGTCCCCTTCCCCGCGCGCGCCCGCTGCGATAGTGAAAGGGCCATGCCCATGAAAGCCGCCCTCGCGCGCCCCCTGTCCCGGCTCGCCGTCCTGGCCGCCGCCGCAGCCCTCGCCGTCACGGCCACCGCGGCACCCCCGGCCGCCGCGAAGCCGGAGCCGAAGGCTCCGAAGGAGTTCGTCGCGCTCTCCGACGTGGACCCGACGATCCTGCACGACATCCGCTACGTCACCCCGCACAACTTCACCGGCGAGCGCATCGACGGCTACCGCAAGCCGATGTGCATCCTCACCGAGGACGCCGCCCGGGCGCTGAGGAAGGCGCAGCGGGCGTTCCTCCGGGACGGCTACACCCTGAAGGTCTACGACTGCTACCGCCCGCAGCGCGCCGTGGACCAGTTCGTCTCCTGGGCCGAGGACCTGGGCGACCAGCGGATGAAGGACGAGTTCTACCCGCGCGTCGACAAGTCCCGGCTCTTCGAGGACGGCTACATCGCCGCCCGCTCCGGCCACAGCCGCGGCAGCGTCGTGGACCTCACCCTGGTGAAGCTGCCGGCCGGGAAGACCCGTCCGTACGTGCCGGGCGAGCCGCTCGTCGACTGCGCGGCCCCGCAGGAGGAGCGCTTCCCCGACAATTCCCTCGATATGGGCACAGGCTACGACTGCTTCGACACTCTCAGCCACACGCTGGACGAGCGGATCCAGGGCGAGCAGCGCGCGAACCGGCTGCGGCTCAAGGACGGTCTGGAGGCGGCGGGCTTCGTGAACTACGCGTACGAGTGGTGGCACTTCGCTCTCGCGGGAGAGCCGTTCCCGGACACGTACTTCGACTTCCCGGTCCACCGCCGCTCGCTGTCCGGCGACGGACGCTGACGGAGCGCGGCCGGCGGCCTGCCGGCCCGGTCCACCCTTGTAGACTGGGCCGATTATGTTCGACCACATTCGGCATCGGCCGCCGGCCACGCTCACCAGAGAGCGTGAAATCGTCGTGGCATGTGCTCCTCTGCGCACCCGCGCCAATCTGTCCAGCATCGTGCGCACCGCGGGATGCTGCGGAATCACCAGGGTCATCGCGTGCGGAAACGCGAAAGTCGACCCCGAGGTCGCCCGGGACAGCACGGACCACGTCACGATCGAGGTCCGCAGGACCCTGCCGCCGGTGCTGAAGGATCTCCGCGCGGCCGGATACCGGGTCGTCGGCCTGGAGCAGACGACCAACTCCCACAATCTGCACAGCTTTTCCTTCCCCCGGAAAACGGCCCTCGCCGTCGGAAACGAGCGGCTCGGCCTCACCGAGGAGGAGTTGAAGTTCGTCGACGACTGCGTCGAGATTCCCGTCTGGGGAATGCCGCACAGCTACAATGTCGCGACCGCGACGGCCATGGCGCTGTACGAGTACTGCAAGCAGTACCCCGAAGGCTGATCCGGAACCCGCCCGAATTCGATGAGAGACATGCAGATGACGGTGCCGAGTTGGCGGGAGATCCGCGACGCTTCCGTTCTCCTGGAGGACGAGTCCGTTCTGGTGCTGAACAAACCCGCCGGGATTTCCGTGATGGGTGAACGGCACGGCACCGATCTCGTGGAACTCGCCGCGGAGGCCGGAGAGCAGCTCTATCCGGCCCATCGCGTCGACAAGGTCACCTCAGGCGTCGTCCTCTTCGCCAAGGACCTGGCCACGCACGGCGGCCTGACCCGGCAGTTCAACAAGCGGACCGTCGACAAGGCGTATCTGGTCGTCACCGGCACCACCGGGCTGCCCGGCCGGGGGACGATCGAGCTGCCGCTCGGCGTCGGGCGCAAGAACAGGGTGCGTATCGCCGCGGCGCGCGAGGCGATCCGGGCCGACGAGGCGGACGGCCGCTGGTGGGTCGCGGAGGAGGACGTACTCGACGGGAAGAACTACCCGTCGACCACCCATTTCCGGACGCTCTGGAGCGACGGTGGGCACTCGGTGCTGATCGCCCGCCCGGTCACCGGCAGGCGCCATCAGATCCGCGTCCACCTCGCCTGGATCGGCCACCCGATCCTGGGCGACCCGCTCTTCGACAAGACCGCCGCGGCGGCGGGCCTGCGGACGCATCTGCACTCCTGGCGGCTGGGCTTCGACGCCTCCTGGCGCGACGGCAGCCGCGTCGACGTGGTCGCGGAACCGGACGGCGGCTTCTGGGAGCCGCTGGCCGGCACGCTGACCCCGGACGCGATCGACCGCCTGCTCCGCGACGGCGCGCGGCTCCTCCGCCCGGCGTGACGCGCGCGGTCCGGCCCCGACCAGCGGTGTCGAAAATACATTTGAGGCCGTCGTGTCCAGTGTCTTGACGCTCCATCAGGGCAGGTGAACACTGCCGGATGTCAGTCGGGCATCGCCGCACGACGGCCCCCGCCGCTCTGTCTCCCACCGGCGATACGCCTCGCTGACGCGCGCTCGCAGCGACGCCGGTCGGGGTGTGGACCTCTCTCCCCTGCCGGCGCTCGACGTCATGGCAACAGCCAGGGAAGAACGCACCCTTCGTCTCGGCCGGGACGGCGATCCCGGTGGTTGATCGAGGAGCCGCAGTGGACTATCCCAATGGGGACATCTTCGCCGGTGAAGTGATCGGCACCGCCATTCTGATCCTGTTCGGCGCGGGCGTCTGCGCCGCCGTCACCCTGGAGAAATCGAAGGCCAAAGCATCCGGCTGGGTCGTCATCGCCTTCGGGTGGGGCTTCGCCGTGCTGGCCGGCGCCTACACCGCCGCGCCGCTGTCCGGCGGGCACATCAACCCGGCCGTGACCCTCGGCGTGGCCGTCGAGAGCAACGAGAACTGGGGGAAGGTGCCGCTGTACATCGCCTCGCAGATGCTCGGCGCGATCATCGGCGCCGTCCTCGCCTGGCTCGTCTACTACGGCCAGTTCGCCCGCAACGCGAACCGCGAGACGTCCGTCGAGACGCTCGGCATTTTCTCCACCCGCCCGGAGATCTACCAGCCGTGGCAGAACCTCGTCACCGAGATCATCGCCACCGTCGGCCTCGTCCTGCCGATCCTCGCCTTCGGCCTCACCGAAGGGCTGGCCGAGTCCGGCACCCAGGTGCTCGTCGTCGCGCTGCTCGTCGTCGGCATCGGCCTGTCGCTCGGCGGCCCCACGGGCTACGCCATCAACCCGGCCCGCGACCTGGGTCCCCGTATCGCCCACGCGCTGCTGCCGATACCCAACAAGGGCACCAGCGAGTGGAACTACGCCTGGATACCCGTGGCCGGCCCGCTGATCGGCGGCGTGCTGAGCGCGCTGATCTACAAACTCGCCTTCTAGCAGCAAGGGGACGTCATGACGGACAAGTACGTCGCCGCCATCGACCAGGGCACCACATCGAGCCGCTGCATCGTCTTCGACCAGAACGGCGCCATCGTCGCCGTCGACCAGCGCGAGCACCGCCAGATCTTCCCCAGGCCCGGCTGGGTGGAACACGACGCCACCGAGATCTGGGCCAAGACCCAGGCCGTGGTCGCCGGGGCACTGGCCAAGGCGGGGCTGCGGGCCGACGAGCTGAGCGCCGTGGGCATCACCAACCAGCGCGAGACGACCGTGCTGTGGGACCGGGCCACCGGCAAGCCGGTACACAACGCCATCGTCTGGCAGGACACCCGCACCGCCGCGCTGTGCACGGAACTCGGCGGCGAGGACGGCCAGGACCGCTTCCGCGACCGCACCGGGCTGCCGCTCGCCAGCTACTTCTCAGGCCCCAAGGCCGCCTGGCTGCTCGACAACGTGCCCGGCCTGCGCCGCCGCGCGGAGAACGGCGAGATCGCCTTCGGCACCGTCGATTCCTGGCTGATCTACAACCTCACCGGCGGCGTGGACGGCGGCGTCCACGTCACCGACGTCACCAACGCCTCCCGCACCATGCTGATGAACATCGAGACCCACCAGTGGGACGAGTCCATCCTGTCGGCCATGGACCTCCCGGCCGCGATGCTGCCGGAGATCCGCTCCTCCGCCGAGGTCTACGGCACCTGCACGGGACAGCTCGGCGGCGTGCCCGTGGCCTCCGCCCTGGGCGACCAGCAGGCGGCGATCTTCGGCCAGACCTGCTACGGCGTCGGCGAGGCCAAGAACACGTACGGCACGGGCAGCTTCCTCCTGCTCAACACCGGGACCCGGCCGGTGCCGTCGAAGAGCGGGCTGCTCACCACCATGGGCTACCAGATCGGCGGCGAGGCGCCCGTCTACTGCCTGGAGGGGTCCATCGCCATCACCGGGGCCCTGGTGCAGTGGTTCCGCGACCAGCTCGGCATCATCTCCGCCGCCGAGGAGATCGAGACGCTGGCGGCGAGCGTGGACGACAACGGCGGCGCGTACATCGTCCCAGCGTTCTCCGGGCTGTTCGCCCCGTACTGGCGCGGCGACGCGCGCGGCGTCGTCACCGGCCTCACCCGGTACGTCACCAAGGCGCACCTGGCGCGCGCCGTGCTGGAGGCGACGAGCTGGCAGACGCGCGAGGTCGTCGACGCGATGTACGAGGACTCGGGGGTACGGCTGACGGACCTGAAGGTGGACGGAGGGATGACCGCCAACAATCTGCTGATGCAGCACCAGGCGGACGTCCTCGGCGTGCCCGTGATGCGGCCGGTGATCTCCGAGACCACCTGCCTCGGCGCCGCCTACGCCGCGGGCCTGGCCACGGGCGTGTGGCGGGACCAGGACGAGCTGCGCTCCCACTGGAAGCGCGACACCGAGTGGACGCCGCACATGGACGAGGGCACGCGGGAACGCGAGTACCGCAACTGGCGCAAGGCCGTCGAGCGCAGCTTCGGCTGGCAGGACGACCAGGAGGACGGCGCAGGCTGACGCAGCGGCGCCGCGGCGCGGCCGTCCGCCGTCAGGACCTGCTGCCCCGCGGCGCCGCCGCCAAGTGCTCGCCGACCCGCTTGACCAGCAGCGTCATCTCGTACGCGATCTGCCCGATGTCGGCGTCCGACGCGGCCATCACCGCGAGGCAACTGCCGTCGCCCGCCGCGGTGACGAAGAGGAACGCGTCGTCCAGCTCCACGAGCGTCTGCCGTACGGATCCCGCCTCGAAGTGCGTGCCCACGCCCTTGGCCAGACCGTGGATGCCGGAGGCGACCGCCGCCAGATGCTCGGAGTCCTCCCTGCTCACGTCCTCGGAGACACTCATCGGCAACCCGTCGGAGGACAGCACCAGCGCCATCCGCACGCTCGCCAGCCGCCCCACCAGATCGTCGAGCAGCCAGTTCAACCGGCCCCCGGCCGGGTGCCGTCTGTTCCCACCCTGCACAACCATGCCCGCGTCCCTTCCCCAGTCGGCAGAGCCTACTACCGTCGCCCCGGCAACTCGTAGCCCCCTTCGAACGTTGACACATCGGAACGTGTGAACATGGGTACCCGGGGCTTTCGTCACCCCGCGTGCGGGGCAGTGACCCTGGGCACCCGGCAGTCGAGCGGGAGAGGAACCTGATGGCTGCGGAGGAGGAGCTGCGGCGCCCCGAATCGCCGCTCTGGGTCGAGGAGCCGGTCGGTACACCGAGGCTTCCCGACCCGGTGCGGACGGCGGCCGTACGCGCCGTGATCATCGTGGCCGTGACCCTGAGCCAGGCGATGGCCGCGCTGCTGTTCACCGTCAGCGGGTCGTGGCCGGCCTTTCCACTGCTGCTGAGCACGGTCGTGAGCACCGTGGTCGCGACCTGGGGCGTGCTGGACGTGTGGGTGACACGGCAGGTGTGGAAGCAGCGGTACGGGGTGGAGTCGCGGCCCAGCAGCGCCGCCCGCCGCGCCCGCAGGGAGCGCCGCGGCGGCCGCCGTACCCAGCGCGGCCGGCCGCCCGGAGCGGTGGCCGCGGGAGTCTGACCCGGCCGGTCCCGCGGCGCCGCCGTGCCCCGTACGGTGACCGGATCCGATCGCCCCCCGGGCGATATCGGCTTGTTGTCGTTGCATCCGCCAACAACGCTTCTGCCGGCAGGAGTCGGTGGAGCCGGGCCGCCGAGTCCGGCGCCCGGCTCCGTACCCGAAGGGGCAGCCGCTACGTGGCCGCGGGCGGGCGGCGGAAGATGCGGGTGGCCGTCACCTCGCCGACCGAGGGCTCCTCCCCGTCCCGCTGGGCCGGCAGTCCGGGGCGCAGGTGTTCCTCGACGGTGATGTACTTCAGGCCCGCGCGCAGGTCCGCGTCGTTGCGCAGCCGGATCACCAGGGGGAACTCCGCGAGCGCCGTGGTGTCGAAGAGGCCCGTGGTGTAGAGGAGCTGCACGCCGAGGGCATCGGCCACGGCGCGTTGCAGCTCCAGCAGATACGTGGCGTTGGCGCGGCCGATGGGGTTGTCGAGGAAGAGCGTGCCCGCGTGGTGGTGCCGGTCGTCGCCGCGGTCGTTGCCGCGGAGGGCGGCCATCGTGCAGTACAGCGCGATGGCTGCGGTGAGCAGTTGGCCGCCGGAGAACACGTCGCCCATCTGCCCGACGGGCACCCGCTCCGCGCGCAGCACCGCGTCCGGCTTGAGGATCTCCACCGCCACGCCCTTGGGCGCCATCGCGGCGTCCACGCCGCGCAGGAGGAGGGTCGTGCCGTCGCGGCGCAGGTCGCTGTTCTTGCGTACGGCCGCGCGCGTGGCCTCGTCGATGACCTCGCCCAGGCGCTCGGAAAGGGTCGCCTGGTCGGGGTCCTCGAAGCGGATACGCAGGAATTCCTGCCCGGACCACTCCCCCAGCCCCTCCGGCAGCCGGGACAGCCGCTGCGCGGCGCGGAGCGTGGCAAGGCCGGACTCGACCAGGCCGCGCAGCCGGTCGACGATGCCGTCGCGGTTCCGCTCCAACTGCGCCAGCTCGTCGGTGAGTACGCGCAGCCGGGGCGCGAAGGCCGCGGCCCAGGCGGCGGCGTGCTCGGGGAGGGCGGCGGCGGGCAGTTCGCGGATCTGCTGCCGGGCGGGGGTGCGGAC
This sequence comes from Streptomyces sp. WAC 06738, assembly GCF_003945505.1. Classification (NCBI taxonomy): domain Bacteria; kingdom Bacillati; phylum Actinomycetota; class Actinomycetes; order Kitasatosporales; family Streptomycetaceae; genus Streptomyces; species Streptomyces sp. WAC 06738. The sequence continues at coordinate 423,282 of NZ_CP029618.1, forward strand.
CTGCTCGTAGCGGGTGGAGTTGGCGTGCCGTACGAGGACGTCGCACGCGTCGCGCAGGGCGGACTCGGCGGTCGCCAGGTCCGCGGCGCAGCCGCGCAGCGAGCGGCGGGACTCGGCGGCGGCCTGCCGGGCGCCGTCCAGCCCGCCGGGGAACGGCTCCGCGTCGCCCGCGTCGTCCTGCTCCTCGCCCGCGGCGGGGCCGCGGAGCAGGTCGCGCAGCATGGCGGCGGTCTCGGCGAAGGCGCCGGCGGCGTCCTCGGCGGCGGCGCAGGCGCGGCGCAGCCCGGCGTGCGCCTCGGTGGCGGCGGCGAGTTCGTCGGCGCGCCCGGCGGCGGTGGCGGCGGCGGACCGCAGCAGCGCCTGGGCCTGCTCGGCGCCGTCCGGCACGAGGTCCTCGGGCAGCTCGGTGTGCGCCTCGCCCGCCGCGGGCGCGAGCCGCTCCGCGTCGCCGCGCAGCCGGCCCAGGGTCTCGCTGGCGGCGGCGGAGCGGGACTCCAGCAGGTGCACGACGGACTCGGCGCGGGCGGCGGCGGCCTGTCGCGACGGCGCGTCGGCGCCGTCGGGCCCGGCGAGGAGGGTGGCGGCGCGCGTACGGACCTTGTTGCTGAGCCGGTTCAGCTCCGCCAGCGCGGCGGACTCCTCGCTCTCGGCCCGCGCCTGCTCGGCGCGGAGATCGGCTCCGACGCCGACCTTCTCGTAGACCTGGGAGGCGGCCCGGTACGCCTCCCGCAGCGCGGGCAGCGAGGCACGGGCCGCGTCGGCGGCGGCGGCCTGGGCGAGCCGGGCCCGGCGCCGCGCGCCGCCCTCGGGCCGGGAGGCCGCGCCCTCGGCGGGGCCGGTGTCGCCGTCCGCCGCCGTGTCCGGCTCCTGGAGCGTCCCGGGTGACGGTCCGCCTCCGGCCTCGGCGGCCTCGTCCGCCGCCTCGGCCTCCAGTTCCTCGGCCACGCCCGCGATCTCCGCGCGCTCCGCGCGAAGGGCGCGCGCCGTACGGCGGGCGTCGTCGGCGGCGCGCTGGGCGTCGCGGCGGTCCTCGTCGGCGGCGCGGGCGCGGGCGGTGCAGTCGGCGGCCCGGGCTTCGTACTCCAGGGCCTCGTCGGCGAGTTCGCGGAGGCGGGCCTGCCAGCCGGAGCGTTCGCGGAGGCGGTGGGCCAGGCCCGCGAGCGCGTCGGCGCTGCGGCGCGCGCGCTGGGCCTGGTCCTGGCGCTCCTCGCGGGCCCGCGCGGTCTCCTCGGCGGCGGCCGCGGCGTCCTCGGCCCCGGCGCGGGCGCGGGTCAGCGTCTCGTCCGCCGCGGCCGATGCCGTACGGGCCGACTCCGCGGCGGCGGCCAGTTCCGCCAGCCGGCCGGCGGGGCAGCCCGTACGCCACGAAGCCAGCCGGGCCGCCAGCGTCCGGTCGGCCGCCAGGCGGGCGGCCAGGACGCGGATCTGCTCGTCGCGGTCGGCGGCGCGGGCGCGCAGGGCGTGGCGTTCCTCGTCGGCGGCGCGCTCGTCGTGCATCGCCGGGTTGGGCGGCACGAGGAACACGCCGCCGTCGCGCTCCCCGGTGGGCGGCGGCGCCAGGAGCGCGGCGGCCGTGCCCACGGCGAGGGCCGAGCGGGGCAGCAGCGCCGCTTCGCGCAGCACCTCGCGGGCGCGCGCGTGGGTGTCCGGGTCGGTGATGACGACCCCGTCGACCAGCTCCGGGCGGGCGTCGAGCACGGCGGCGTGGTCGGCCGGGTCGACGGCCTGCGCGAGGTAACGCCAGCCGGGCAGCGCGGGAATGCCGTGCTCGCCGAGGCAGTCGACGACGGCCAGCACGTCGGGACCGGGCGGCAGCAGCCCGCCGTCGCCGAGGGCTGCGAGGATCCGGGCGTCGTCCCCGGCGGCGGTGCGCAGGTCGAAGAGCCGCCGCTCGTCGTCCGTGACCCGCGCGTCGAGCAGCGTCCGCAGCTCGTCGGCCGCGCGGTCGAACTCCACGGCGCTCAGCGCCCGTTGCTCTCCGCCCTCGCCCTCCGCCTCCGGCAGGCCCAGCAGTTCCACCAGCCGCCGCTCCCCCGCCAGCGACTCCGCCGCACGGCGCTCCGTGCCGTACGCCGCCTCGGCCGCCTCCGCCGCGTCCGTGGCGCGGGCCGCCGCCAGCTCGGCGCGGGCCAGGTCCGCCGCCGTCTCGCGCGCTTGGTCCGCCGCCGTACGGGCCGCTTCGCGGGCCTCGTCCCAGGCGGCGACCGCCGCCTTCTCGGCGTCCCCGGCGACGAGGGCCGCGCGGGCCGGGTCCGTGTCGGGGGCGGCGGGGTCGGTGTCGAGCCAGCCGGCCCGTACCGCCTCCGCCGTCTCCTGCGCGACCTCCGCGAGCCGCTGGCGCAGGTGGTCGGTCTCGCTGCGGGCGCGCTGCGCCCGGGTGGCGGCGGCGACCGCGTCGGCGTGCGCCGTCTCCGACTCCTGCTGGAGGCGGGCCGAGCGCTCCTCCTGCTCCGCCGCCAGCGTCTCGCCGTCGCGGGCGGCTGCGTGCAGCGCGCGTACGAGCCCGGTGGCCGCCGTCGCGCGGGCGGCCAGCGCCGGGGCGGCGTCGCGCTCGGCCTCGCGGATGGCGGCGGAGACGCGCGCCGCGCGGTCGGCGGCGGCGCGGTGCCGCAGCACCGCCTCCGCGGCCTGCCAGGCGGCGTGCAGCGTACGGGCGTCGGTCAGCTCGCGGCGCTTGCCCGCCGCGCTCTTCTCCGCGGCGGCCAGCGCCAGCGACGCGTGCCGGTACGCCAGCTCCGCGGCGATCAGTTCACTGTCGCGCCGGGACGACTCCGCTGCCGTGACCCGCTCCGCGGCCGTCCGCTCCTGCCCGGCCAGCTCCGCCGCCCGGGCGCGCTCCGCGTCGGCCCGCGCCGTGAGCCGTGCGGCCAGCGCCCGGGCCCGGCGCTCGGCGCCGCCCAGGATGTCGCGAGCGCGGGCGCGCTGCTCCGCGCCCGCGACGATGTGCTCGAGAAGGTCGAGCGAGCCGGCGGTGAAGTCGCGTTCCGCGGTCAGTTCCGCGCGGCGGCCCAGCTTGTGCGCGAAGCCGTGGACGAGGTCGGCGAGACCGTCGGTGTCGCGGGTGTCGGTGACGGCGCGGAGCAGCAGGTGGGTGAAGTCGGAGTCGTTCTTCACCGCGAACAGCCCGGCGGCCTCGCCCTCGTCGGCGTTCATCTCCCGCTGGTAGCGGAAGAGTTCCGGGTCGAGGCCGAGGCGCGTCAGGTGCTCGTTCCACCGCTCGTGGATCTCCTCCCACGCCACGTCCAGGTGCGGGTACGCCTTGCCGGCCTCGGTCAGTACGTCCCGGAAGCCCTTCATGGTGCGGCGCCGCCCGCGCGCGCCCGAGGCGCCTTCGGCGGCGGGGCGCACCGCCGCGGACTCGGCGACCGGCAGCGCGTCCAGGCTCATCCCGGGCCCGGGACGGAACGAGTACCACGCCTCGGCGAACTTCCGGGGGTCGCCGGAGACCTGCCGGCCGCGCCACTCGCTCACCTTGCCGACGACGATCTGCTCGCCGGTGACGGTGTGCTGCCACTCCAGCGCGACGTGCCCGGTGTCGTCGGCGAGCAGGAACTTGCGCAGCACGCCGGAGCTGGCGCCGCCCAGGGTGTTGCGATGGCCGGGAAGCATCACGGAGAAGATGAGCTTGAGCAGGACGGACTTGCCGCCGCCGTTCTCCAGGAAGAGCACGCCCGCGGGCGCGGGCCGGCGCGGCGGCCCGGTGGGCTCGGCGGCGAAGAAATCGCCCTGGGCGGGCGCGGGCTGGGGCACCTCGGCGCCGACGCCGCGCAGGTCGAGCACGGTGTCGGCGTACCGCGCACCGGCGGGTCCGATGGAGTAGAGGCGGATGCGGGACAGCTCGTACATGCGATTGCGGCCTTCGCTCGTGACGTCTCGACCGGCCGTCAGGCCCGCTCGTGCTGGCTGGGGAAGAACGGCAGCGCGCCGCCGGCGATCTCGCCGTCGTCGGCGGCGGGCACCAGGGTCGCGCTGCCGTCGGCGACGGGCACGACGCCCAGCTCCAGCAGTTCGGACATGGCCGCGCCGCCGGCCATGTCCCGCACCTGCAACTGGTAGCGGGCGGTGGTGCGGTAGGTGCCGCCGGCGTCGTCCGACGTGCGCTGGAGGAAGCCGGAGTCGGTGAGGAACGCCATCGCCTTGCCGATGATGCCGGTGGTGGAGCCGGCGAGCCGGCGGGCGTCCTTCGTGGCGCCGGTGGCGCTGCGGCGCGCGTACACCCGCCAGGCGGCCTCCAGGCCGCGCTCGCCCTCGGCCGGGTCGGTGTTCTCGGCGGCTTCCTCTGCGCGCTCCTCCAGGCGGCGGCACGCCTGGCGGACGAAGGCGTCGACGCCGTTGACGCTGACGCGGCCGATGTAGCCGTCGTCCGCCAGGTCCTCGGGGCGCGGGAACGCCATGGCGGCGACGGCGAGATGGGCCAGGCCGTGGAGGAAGCGGTCGGCGGAGTCGGTGGCGGCTCGGCGGGCGTAGTCGCCCATGCGGACGGCGAAGACGGAGTCCTCGGCGGCGGTGACGGCCATGCCCGTACGGGTCGAGACCTCCAGCACGACGAGGCCGAGGCCGGTGGCGACGGCGTCGGCGAGGCGGGCGAAGGGCGGCTCTTCCCGGTAGCGCCGGAGCAGTTCTCCGTACTCCAGGTCGCGGGCGGGCAGCAGCTTGGGCTGGAGGCCGAAGGAGACCAGGCGGGCGGCGTCGGCGGCGTCGGCCGGGGTGACCGCGGGCGGGTGGCCGTCGGCGCCCCCGGTCGCGGCGGCCGTCCCGGGGGCGGTCGCGGGGTCGTGGATCACGAGGCGGCCTCCGTCCGGCCCGCCGCCATCCCGGCGGCGTCCAGCAGTGCCGTGCCGACGATGAGGTCGGCGCCGCCGAACTCGGCGTCCTCCATCTGCGTCCCGTCGTCCACGGCGAAGAGCAGCCGCTCGTCACCCTGCCGGTACGCCGTCCCCACCGCGGGGCCCGCGGCGTGCACCGCGAGGAGGGCGACGAGATACGGCAGCTCGGGGTCGCGGCGGCGGGCGTCGGCGAGCAGCCCCGACAGCCGGCGCGGCGCGTCCGGCGGCAGGTCGAGCAGCTCGCCCGCGGCGGCGAGCTGCTCCTCGCTGAACCGGCTGTCGTCCGGGGTGGCGACGAGGTCGGGCTCGGGCATCTCGGCGCCCAGGTGGGCCCGTTCCAGCGGGGGCGTCAGCAGCAGCTCCGCGAGGTCGGCGAGGCGTACGGCGTGCGGGGCGCGCAGCCCGGTGCCGCGGGCGAAGAAGGCGTCGGTGACGCGGTGGGCGGCGGAGACGGGCAGCGGCAGCACGGGGGCGAGGAGCTGGCCGTAGAGGTCGACGCCGGTGCGGGCGGCGGGCGGTGCGAACGCCTGCCGGTCCTGCTCGGCGCGGAACAGCGGGCCGGCGTCCAGCAGCCGGGTCTGGAGCTGGGTGTGGCGGCGGATGCAGTCCTTCACGATGTCGACCAGCTCCGCGGCGCGGCGCTTGTGGTCGGGGTCTTCCGCCTCGTCGCGGGCGCGGCGGATGTTGGTGAGGATGGCGTTCTCGTGCCGGTACCGGTCGGCGACGTGGTCCAGCGCCTCGTCGATCATCGCCGGGACGGTCTGCAGCCAGTCGACCGCGCGCACGTTGCGCCGGGTGGCCTCCAGGGCGCGGCGCAGCGTCTCGGCGTACTGCACGGTGCGGTAACGGGCCTGCTCGGCGGCGAGCTGGGCGTCGGCGAGCCGGCCGCGGCTGATGAGGACCTCGAGCTTGACCTCGGCGGCGATCTGCGCGCTGGTGACGTCGGTGTCGAGGGCGCCCACCAGCACGTTGACCGCCTCGTCGGTGGTCCGCAGATAGACGGCGCCGCCGGGTCCCGGGACCTCTTCGAGGAGCTTGAAGTCGTACTCCCTGCGCACGTACGCGCCGTCGTGGCCGAAGGTGCCGTACACCGCGCGGAAGCCGCGGTCGACGCTGCCGACGTTGACGAGGCTGTCCAGAACCCAGTGCGCCACCCGCTCGTGCTCGGCGCGAGGGCGCAGCGGCGCCTGGGCGGCGACGCGCGGCAGCAGCCGGGCGATGACCTCGTCGGGCTCGGCGCCGGTGTCGAAGTCCATCTGCAGGGTGACCAGATCGATGGCGGAGAGGGCCACCTCCGCCATCGCGTACACCCCGAACTCGCCGGCGAGCATCGCCTTGCGGGCGTCCAGGTCGTGCAGCGGAGCCGTGCACGCCAGGGCGCGCAGCCGGCGGGCCAGCCCCTCGTCGGCGGCGGGGCCCGGAGCGGGCCGCGGCGCGCCGGGCGCGGGCGTCGCGGTGGTCGGAGCAGTCACGACGGACAGATTAGGCGGTGCCACCGACATCGGCCGAAACGGCACGACCGGCCGCCGGCCCGGACGGCCCGGAGGGGCGGCGGCCTGAGCCCCGCGACGCCGGGACTCCGCGGTCGCTCACTCCGGTTCGCCGTAGCCGCCGCCGCCCGGGGTCTCGACCACCAGCGCGTCCCCCGCGGCCGCCTCCACCGTGTCGCAGCCCTCCAGCGGCTCGACGGTGCCGTCCGCGCGCTCCATGGCGTTGTGGCCGAGTGCGCCGGGTGCGCCGCCCGCCATCCCGTACGGGGCCACCCGGCGGTGGCCCGTCAGCAGCGTCACCGTCATCGGCTCCAGGAACCGGATGCGCCGGACCGCGCCGCGGCCGCCCTCCCAGCGGCCCCGGCCGCCGCTGCCGTCCCGTACGGCGAACTCCTCGACGCGCACCGGGTAGCGCCACTCCAGCACCTCGGGGTCGGTGAGGCGGGAGTTGGTCATGTGGGTCTGCACGACGTCGGCGCCGGCGAAGCCGTCGCCCGCGCCGGAGCCGGAGGCGACGGTTTCGTAGTACTGCGCCTTGTCGTTGCCGAAGGTGACGTTGTTCATCGTCCCGGAGCCCTCGGCCTGTACGCCGAGCGCCGCGTACAGCGCGCCCGTCACGGCCTGGGAGGTCTCGACGTTCCCGGCGACGGTGGCCGCGGGGAACTCCGGCGCCAGCATCGAGCCGGGCGGGATGCGCACGTCCAGGGGCTTCAGGCAGCCGCTGTTGAGGGGGATGTCCTCGGCGACCAGGGTGCGGAAGACGTAGAGCACGGCGGCCATGACGACGGAGCTGGGCGCGTTGGCGTTGCCCGGCTGCTGCGGCGAGGTGCCGGTGAAGTCGACCACCGCGCCGCGCGCGTCGCGGTCGACGCGCACGGCGACCTCGATGACCGCGCCGGCGTCGGTCTCGTAGCGGTACGTGCCGTCCCCGAGGGCGGCGATGACGCGCCGCACGGACTCCTCGGCATTGTCCTGCACGTGCCCCATGTATGCCTGCACGACGTCCAGGCCGAACATGCCGATCATGCGGCGCAGTTCGTCGATGCCCTTGTTGTTCGCGGCGATCTGGGCGCGCAGGTCGGCGAGGTTGGCGTCGGGCGCGCGCGAGGGGTACGGGCCGGATGTCAGCAGCCGGCGCGTCTCGGCCTCGCGCAGTTCGCCGTCGCGGACGAGCAGCCAGTTGTCGAAGAGGACGCCCTCCTCCTGGATCGTGCGGCTGAACGCGGGCATCGATCCGGGCGTGATGCCGCCGATCTCGGCGTGGTGGCCGCGGGAGGCGACGAGGAAGAGCAGTTGCCGCCCTGCATCGTCGAAGACGGGCGTGACGACGGTGACGTCCGGCAGATGGGTGCCGCCGTGGTACGGGTCGTTGATCGCGTAGACATCACCCGGCCGCAGCCCGTGGCCGCCGTCCCGGTTGCGCCGCAGCACCTCTTTGATGGACTCCCCCATCGACCCCAGGTGCACCGGCATGTGGGGCGCGTTGGAGATCAGGTTGCCCTCGGCGTCGAAGAGGGCGCAGGAGAAGTCGAGCCGTTCCTTGATGTTGACGGAGTGGGCGGTGCTTTCCAGCCGTACGCCCATCTGTTCGGCGATCGCCATGAAGAGGCTGTTGAAGACCTCCAGCATCACGGGGTCCACGCCCGTGCCGACCGCCTGTGTCGCGGGCCGCGGCCGGACGCGGGTGAGCGTGAGGTGGCCGCGGTGGTGCACGGCGGCCTGCCAGCCGGGGTCGACGACGGTGGTGGAGCCCTCCTCGGCGATGATCGCGGGTCCGGTGACGGTGTCGTCGGCGCGCAGTTCCGCGCGCTGGAACAGCCCGGCCTCGCGCCACTGCCCGTCGGTGAAGATCCGTACGCAGTCGGCGGGTTGCGGCGCGCCCCCGGTGCGGGCGGCCTCGCCGACCTCCTCCCGCGTGGTGGGGGCCTGCTCGGCGGCGGCCTCCACGGACGCGGCCTCGGCGACGATCGGCTTGTCCATCGTGAACGCGAACCGCCTGCGGTGCACGGCGGTGAACTCCGCCCGCATCTCCGCCTCCGCCGCCAGCGGTACGGCGATCGCCGAGTCGGTGCCCGCGTACCGCAGGTGCACCCGCGCCGCGGTGTCCACCGCGGCGGCCGGGATGCCCTCGTCCGTGAGGTCCGCCGCGGCCCGTTCCGCCAGCTCCGCGCAGACCTGGCGGATCCGCGGCATCGACTCGCCGGTCAGTTCCGCCTCCACGGCCTGCTCCCGCATCGCCGTCGCCGCGGCGACCCCGATGCCGTACGCGGAGAGCACCCCCGGGTGCGGCGGGACGACGACGGTGGAGATGCCGAGCACGTCGGCGACGGCGCAGGCGTGCTGGCCCCCGGCACCGCCGAAGCTGGTGAGCGCGTAGCGGGTGACGTCGTGGCCGCGCTGCACGGAGATCTTCTTCACGGCGTTGGCCATGTTGAGCACGGCGATGTCGAGGAACCCGGCCGCCACCTCCTCCGGCGAGCGCCGGTCGCCGGTGGCCGCGGCGGACGTCTCGGCCAGCTCGGTGAACGCCCGCCGCACCGCGTCGCCGTCGAGCGGCTGGTCGCCGCCGGGGCCGAAGACGGCGGGGAAGTGCTGCGGCTGCACGCGGCCGAGCATGACGTTGGCGTCGGTGACGGTCAGCGGCCCGCCGCGGCGGTAGCAGGCGGGCCCGGGGACGGCGCCCGCGGAGTCGGGGCCCACCCGGTAGCGGCGGCCGTCGAAGTGCAGGACGGAGCCGCCGCCGGCGGCCACGGTGTGGATGCTGAGCATCGGCGCGCGCATCCGTACGCCCGCCACCCGCGTGTCGAAGTCGCGCTCGAACTCGCCCGCGTAATGCGACACGTCGGTGGACGTGCCGCCCATGTCGAAGCCGATGACGCGGTCGTGGCCCGCCTCCGCCGAGGAGCGGACCATGCCGACGACCCCGCCCGCGGGCCCGGAGAGCACGGCGTCCTTGCCGCGGAAGTGCGTGGCCTCGCGCAGGCCGCCGTTGGACTGCATGAACTGCAGCCGGATGCCGGGCAGTTCGCTGGCCACGCGGTCGACGTACCGGCGCAGGATAGGCGACAGGTAGGCGTCGACGACGGTCGTGTCGCCGCGCGGCACGAGCTTCATCAGCGGGCTGACCTCGTGGCCGCAACTGATCTGCGTGAAGCCCGCCCGGCGGGCCTCCTCGGCGACGGCCCGCTCGTGATCCGCGTAGCGGTAGCCGTGCACCAGGACGACGGCCGCACTGCGGTACCCGTCGCGGTACGCGTCCGCCAGCGCCGCCCGAGCGGCATCGAGGTCCAGCGCGCGGACGACCTCGCCGTGGGCGCCGACGCGCTCGGGTACCTCGATCACCCGCTCGTACAGCGCCTCCGGCTTGAGGATGCGGCGCTCGAAGAGGAGCGGCCGGTTCTGGTACGCGATCCGCAGCGCGTCCCGGAACCCCTCGGTGACCACGAGGACCGTCGGCTCGCCCTTCCGTTCGAGGAGTGCGTTGGTGGCGACGGTGGTGCCCATCTTGACCACCTCGACGCGCTCCGCGGGCACCGGCTCGTCCGGCCCGAGCCCGAGCAGCAGCCGCACGCCCGCGACCGCGGCGTCGTCGTGGGCGCCGTAGCGCCCGGGGTCGTGCGAGAGGAGCTTGCGGGCGACGAGGGTGCCGTCCGGTCGTCTGCCCACCACGTCGGTGAACGTGCCGCCGCGGTCGATCCAGAACTGCCAGGGCGCCGTCATGCGCTCATTGTCGCAGGGTGCGACCGTACGTGAAGGACGCGTGACGGGTCAGCCGGCGGCGCCGTCGGGGGTGATGCGGGTGCGCACGGTGCTCTGCACGTCGCCGTCCTCCGCCGGGTCGGCGGCCAGGCTGCGCAGCCGGGCGACGACACGGGCGTCGGCGGTCTCGGCGTGCCGGGCGCCGATCTCGCGGGTGGTGTCCTCGCAGTCCCACAGGCACTCGACGGCGAAGGAGGCGGGGAACGACGGGTCGGTGGCGGCCAGCGCGCGGGCGGTGACTCCGCGGAGCTGCGAGCTGCCCGTCTCGCGGTAGATGTGCCGCAGCACGGGCGCCGCGGAGGCGATCGCCAGCCGGCCCGCGCCGGCGACGAGATCGCACAACTCCGGCGCGTCGGGCCCCCCGTCGCGCACGCGGCGCAGCAGCACGGCCCGTACGGCACGGGCGTCGCGCGCGGCTCCCCGGCGGGCGAGCATCACCCCGGCCGCGGTGCCGAGCGCGTCCTCGCGGCCCGCCCAACTGCGGGCGGTGCCGAGGGCGGCGGTGGAGCACATCCGGCCGAAGGTGGCGAGCGCGGCCTCGGCGAGGATCTCGGAAGGACCGCAGGCGGCGGCTTCGATGAGGTCGTACGTCTCGGGGTCGCCGGTCGCCGCGAGGTGCGCGACGGCGGCGGCGCGGGCGCCGTCGCCTCCGGCGCGGGCCGCGGCGAGCAGTTCCGGCCGGTCCTCGGGCCCGGCGACGGCGGCGAGGCAGCGGGCCGCGGCGGCGTGCCGGGGCTGCGCCGGGTACTGCTCCAGGCCGTCCTGCGCCCACCGGAGGATCTCGGCCACGCTCCAGCCGGGCCGCGGGCCGCGGGAGCGGAGCTGGCGCTGCCAGCGGTCGAAACTCTCCTGCTCCTGCGCCGCGCGCACCCGGGCGCCCAGCTCGGGGTCCTCGGCCCACAGCCGCCAGGGCCGGGGCTCGAACGCGCCGCGCATCTCCGCGGCCAGCTCGCGCTCGCCCTCGGGGGTGCGCGGGAAGCGGGCCAGCACGTGCGGGGCCAGGGCGCGCAGCCCGGCGTCGTCGTCACGCAGCGCGAGCTCGTCGAGCGCCCACTGCCAGCAGCCGCCGGCGGCGGCGTAGCGGCGGAGGAGCTTCAGGGCGTCGTCACGGCCGTACGAGGCGAGGTGGCCGAGGACGGAGAGGGTGAGCCCGGTGCGCTGCTCGTCGGGGCGCAGCACGTCGTCGGGGGCGAAGAGGTGGTCGGCGAGGGCGTCCACGGGGGCGTCCAGCTCCAGGCAGAGCCGGGCGTAATAGAGCGAGCGGTTCTCCACCTGCCAGTCGTGCCTGGGGTCGTCGATCACGCACTCGTACAGCGCCTGGAGGGCTTCTGCCCTCGGCGCGGCGAGTGCGTGCAGGGTCCCGTCGCCCCGGCCTCGCTGGAGGAGGCCGAGGAGGGTGCCGCTGGGCGCTATGGCTGGCTCGAACATGACGTCAGCATCCGGGGTGGTGGGACCGCTGGCAACGGAATTTTCCGCGGAACGGACAGACCGGGCCACCGACCGGCTGCCGGCTCCATTGCCGCGGCAGCTTACTGGAGTGCGGAGGTCGGGTGAAGTGCGGTCGTGAACCGGCCGCTGGGCATATGCCACAAGCATCTGCTCGGGTCTCGCGAAACGCCTTACGCAGCGTCGCCGCCTGTGCCACAGTCGTAACGGCGAACCGCAGGCCGGCAACGACGCCGGAGCCCGGGCCGGAAGGTATCGGAGATCACGCCATGGCCGCCGCCTCACGACTCCCCCGCGCCGCGGGCCCGCACGCACCCCAGCAGCCGGAACGCAGCCCCGTGGCCACCCTTCTCGCCCAGATCGCCCGGCTGCGCGGCAGCCTGGAGGCGGTACGGCGGGAGACGATCGCCGCCGCGGGGGACGCCGAGGAAGCCGAGCTGCGCTGGCAGCGCGCGCTGTGCGACCTCGCCGCTCGGCAGCTCGACTCCCTGACGGTCCAGCTGGGGCAGTTACGCGCCGGTCACCCGGTCGACGCGGACCGCGAGGACGGCGAAGGACCGGCGGGGGTGTTCCCCGCCGACCCGCTGGACCGGCCGCAGCCCCGGGTGGGCAGTGCGGAGTGGCATCTGCTTTCGGACATCGTCGACTGGTCGGACGAACTCTTCGACATCTTCGGCAGGGACCCCGGCGACGGCCCGCTCTCGCTGGACGAGCTGCCGTCCTGGTTCGACCCCGCCGACCAGCCGCGGCTGACCGCGATGGTCACGGACTGCCTGGTCGACGGCAAGCCGATCGACGGCGAGTTCCGCATCCGCCGCCCGGACGGGGCGCCGCGCACCCTGCACGTCGTCGGCGAGCCCGTCCTGGACGCCGGGGGCGCGACCGAGTCGATGTGGACGGTCGTGCGCGACGTCACCGAGCTGCGCCGCAGCCGCCAGGCGGTGCGGGAGTCGGAGTCCGCGCTCCAGCGCGAGCGGCACTTCGCGGCGGCCGAGCGGCGCATCGCCCGGGAGCTGCACGAGTCGGTGCTGCCGCCGTGGCGCGGCGCCGTCCACCTGCCGGCCGGCGACCCGGCCGCGTTGACCGTGGCCGGACATCACTTTCCGGCCGCCGCCGACACCCCTGTCAGCGGCGTCTGGTACGACGCGCTGCCGCTGCCCGGCGGCGACACCCTCCTCGGCGTCGGCGACGTCGCCGGCCGCGGCGTCCCGGCCGCAGCCGGGATGACGATGCTCCTCGGCGCCCTGCGCGGCATGGCCCTCGGCGGTGCGGATCCCGCCGCGCTCCTCGGCCGGGCCAACGAGCTGCTGGAGGTGTCGGCGCAGCCTGTGCTCGTCGGCACGGTCTGCTGCCGCTACGACCCGGCGGCGCGTACCCTGCGCTGGGCCCGCGCCGCGCACGTCTCGCCGCTGCTCTTCCGCGACGGCACGGGCCGTCCCCTGACCGCCCCCGAGGGCGTGCTGCTCGGCGCCACCGCGGACACGTCGTACGCGCAGGTCAGCGAGGTCTTACAGCCCGGCGACCTGCTTCTGCTGCATACCGCGGGCCTCGGCGCCCGCAGCCCGGAGCCGGCCCGCGAGCGGCTGCTCGCGCTCGCCCCGCGGCTCGCCGCCGCACCCGGTGCGCAGGAGTGCCTGCGCGCCGTCGTCGAGGAGTTCGGCGGCGGACGCCGCGGGGACGACGCCTGCGTGCTCGTGGCCAGGGTGACGGGCTGAGCCACCGCGCCCCGGCGGCCCGGCCCGTCACTCCCCACCCGTCCCCGTACGGCAGCCTCCGGCAGCGCCGGAGCCGCCGTCAGATGGGGCTCTTGCGCCCCTTCGGCGCCTTGGCCAGCGTCTCGCTCATCTCCTCGCGCAGCGCCTTGACCACCGGATCGTCCGAGAACGGCGCGGTGAGCCGGTACGTCTCCCGTAACCGGTCCCAGGTGCGGTGCGAGGAGTTCTCGCCGATGCGCTCCAGCGCGAGCCGGGCGTAGTCCTCGCCCCGGTCCGGGTCGTCGGCGAGGAAGCCCGCCGCGGCCAGGGACACGTAGTCGAGGATCTGGGAGCGCTGGCGCCCGTCCGGCCGCTTGGCGAGGGCCAGTTCGCCGTGCTCGCGGGCGCGGAGCGCCGCGGACGGGTCGTGTTCGGCGAGGGTGCGATAGGCCAGGGCCTGCATGCCGTGCAGGTCGGCCTCGTCGAAGAGCTGCATCCAGGTGGGCGCCGCCGCGTCCGTCCCGTCGGCGGCGAACAGGTCCTCCGCCTCGCCCAGCGTGCGCTGCACCGCCCCCGTGCGGCCCTTCGCCGCCTGCGCCCACGCCTCGATGGTGTGGAGCATCGAGCGCGTACGCGGGTGGGTCCCGGTTCCCGTCCCGGACTTGGCCAGTCCGATCAGCTCCAGCGCGTCGTCCGGCCGGCCCAGGTGGATCATCTGGCGGGCGGCGCGCGACAGCGCCTCCGCGGCGCGCGGCCGGTCGCCGCCCTCGCGCGCGGCGTGCGCGGCGATGACGAAGTACCGCTGGGCGGTGGGCTCCAGGCCCACGTCGTGCGACATCCAGCCGGCCAGCACGGCGAGGTTCGCCGCGACGCCCCACAGCCGGCTCTGCAGCGGCTCCGGGTGCCGGTACGCGAGCATGCCGCCGACCTCGTTGAGCTGGCCCACGACGGCTTTGCGCTGCAGGCCGCCGCCGCGCTCGGCGTCCCAGGCGCGGAACACCTCGACGGAACGTTCCAGCGCGTCGACCTCCTGAGCGCCGACCGGCGTCGCCTCGTATCTGCCGTAGCGCGCCGGCTCGACGGTGAGGGTGCCGCTCCCGGCGGCGGTGCCCGGGGCGGCGGGATCGGAGTGCAGCCACTCGTGCAGGGAACTGGTCAGGGCGGAGCCGGCCGCGAGCGCCGTTCCCGCGCCCACCAGGCCGCGTCGATTGAGCATGAGATCCATTCCCGTGAATTCGGTGAGGACCTCGGCCGTCCGCTCGGGTGCCCAGGGCAGTGCGTCATCGGACTGCCGCCGGACCCGCCCGGGCCCTCCGGCCCGTTCGAAACCGAGATCCTCGGTGGTCACGACACGGCCGAGTCGCTCGGTGAAGAGGACCGCCAGCACCTTGGGCACCGGCTCGCGCGGGATCTCGCCCGTCTCGATCCAGCGCCGCACCCGCGAGGTGTCGGTCGAGAGCTGGGGGTGGCCGGTGGCCGCCGCCTGCCGATTGACCAGCCTCGCCAGCTCGCCCTTCGACCAGCCGGTCATCCCGAACAGGTCGGCGAGCCTGGTGTTGGGTCCCTTGCTCACGTCAAGCCCCCAGGGTCTCGGCTCACTTGACAGTACCGACGGGCCGAAGGCCCGGCGAGCATTCGCCAGGGTTCGCCAGGGTCCGCCAGATGGTGTGCCACCCGTATAGCGGTGTGGGCTATGACTGCGCCAACCGGCCCCGGAGATCGGGGCACATGCCAGCCGCACTGTCTACCCGCATATCCCGGGCTCAGCGGCCGGAGCCGGACCCCCAGCCGGTCACCCGGACGAGTGACCAGGGAGGGTACGGCAGCGGACGGTGGCCCGCGGCGCGCAACCGGCCCGTGCCTGAAGGGATCTGTCTCGCCCATGTACGCAGCATCGGCATCCGTGTCCGCACCCGTCCGTACGGTACGCCCCCCGGCCCCGCACCGGACCGCGGCCGGCGGCGCGCCGTTCCTCGACCCGGGCCGCGCGCCGGCCGCCGGCGCACGCCTGCGACAGCTTCCCGCCACCGCACGCCGTCCCGTCAGCGGCCGGCTCGACCTGACCGGTCCGCACGGCGCGCTCCTGCGCGCCGCCGTCGACTCCGTGCACCGCGTCGTCCCCGACTTCCACCCCGTGCAGGTGCTGCGCCGCAGCAGCCGCACGGTGCTGCTGGTCGGCTCCGCCGGGCGGACCACGGCGGTGGCGAAGTGCCTGGTCGACCAGTCGGCCGCGCGGGTGGAGAAGCTCCAGCAGGAAATAGCTGCCTACCGTACGTTCGTCCGGGCCCGGCCGCCCGTGCGGGTGCCGCGGCTCATCGCCGCCGATCCGGAGAGCTGCACGCTCGTCATCGAGCGCACCCCCGGCCGCGCCGCCGCCCTCCAGCGGCATCCGCTGGAGGTCCCGCCACACGCCGACGTGCGCGCGACGCTCGCCGCGCTGGTACGGATCGGGATGTGGCGGCCCCCCGCCGGGGCGTTCGGCGCACCGCTGGACTACGGCGCGCAGCTCGGCCGGTTCCACGAGCTCGGCCTGCTGACCGACCGCGACATGGGCGACCTGCAGACGCTGCTGCACGGCATCGGCCCGGGGCACCTGCAGTTCTGCCACGGCGACGCGCTGCTGTCGAACGTGCTGCTGTCGCCCGCGGGCCCGGTGCTCGTGGACTGGGAGCAGGCCGGCTGGTACCTCCCGGGGTACGACCTGGCGACGCTCTGGGCCGTGCTGGGCGAGGGCTCGCCCGCGCGCAGGCAGATCAGCCAGCTCGCCCAGGCAGGCGGAACGGTTCACCGGGACGGGTTCCTGGTCAACCTGATGCTGGTGCTGGTACGGGAGGTCCGTACGTACGAGGCCGCCGTGCAGCGCGCGATGAGGGACCCGGCGCCGCCCGTCGGCGTGCACAGCGGGATGAGCGCCGGGGAGGAGCACCGGCTGCTGCTGCGCCGGCTCCACGACGACGTGCAGATGGCGCGCCGCGCGGTGCGGGCGGCGGTCGGAACACGGTGAGCCCGGCGGGGTGGCGCGCCGTGACAGCGCCACCCCGCCCTCTCGCCGGGGGGAGGGGGCCGCGGGTCGCGGTTCCGCGCAACTGCCTGACGTGCGGCGACTCGCCATACAGATGATTGACGGTCTGTCAGTCTGCCGATAGTGCTGGGTGATCGTTCGCCCACGCACCTCGGAGGACCACGTGCCAGGACGTCTCGCGCGCTGCGCCGCCGCCACCGCCGTCCTCCTGCCGCTGCTCGCCGCGGGCTCGCCCGCGGCGGGCAGTGCGCGCTCCGGGGCCGGTGGGCTCCAGGAGTCGTTCGCGGCGGCCGCGCGGCAGTACGGGGTGCCGGAGAGCGTGCTGCTGGGGGTGGCGTACCTGGAGTCGCGCTGGGACGCGCACGGCGGGGCGCCGAGCGTGGCGGGCGGCTACGGGCCGATGCATCTGACGGACCTGCGCGCGGCGACGGGCGAGAGCGGCGGGCGGGGTACGCAGACGGTGCAGCGGGCGGCGCGGCTGTCGGGGATCCCGGCGGCCCGGCTGCGGAGCGACCCCGGCGCCAACGTGCGCGGCGGCGCGGCACTGCTCGCCGACCACGGCCGCCGGCTGGGCGCGGCGCGCGCCGGCGGGGCGGCGGGGTGGTACCCGGCGGTGGCGGCGTACGCGCAGGCCGGGGACGCGGCGACGGCACGGGTGTTCGCGGACGAGGTGTACGCGGTGCTGCGCGCGGGCGTGCGCCGTACCACCGACTCCGGCGAGACCGTCACGCTCCCGGCGGACGCCTCGGCCCGTACCGCCGCCCGTACCGCGGCCGCCCCCGCCGCCCACCGGGCCGCCCCCGATGTGACCGACTGCCCCCGCGAGCTGGCCTGCGAGTGGCTGCCCGCGCCGTACGAGGTCTACGACGGCAAGGACGGCAAGCCCGACTACGGCAACCACGACAAGGCCCGCCGCCCCCACGACCAGCGGGTCCGCTACATCGTCGTGCACGACACGGAGGGCGGTTACGACGGCTCCGTCCGGGCCGTGCAGGACCCCGAGTACGTCTCCTGGCACTACACCCTGCGCTCCTCCGACGGCCATGTCGCCCAGCACGTACGCACCGGTGACGTCGCCTGGCACGCGGGCAACTGGCAGGTCAACTCCCAGTCCATCGGCCTGGAGCACGAGGCGCGGCTGACCGATCCGGACGCCTGGTTCACGGAGGCGATGTACCGCTCGTCGGCCCGGCTGGTGCGCCATCTGGCGCAGGAGTACGACGTGCCGCTGAACCGGCACCACATCATCGGCCACGACAACGTCCCCGCCCCCGACCCGGAGCACGTACCCGACATGCACACCGACCCCGGCCCGTACTGGGACTGGGCGCACTACTTCGACCTGCTCGGCGCCCCGCTGGAGCCGGCCGCGCGGACCGACGGCGGGATCGTGACGATCCGCCCCGACTACGCCGCCCACCGCCCCGAGTACACCGCCTGCACGAAGGACGCCGCCGCCCCCTGCCCGCCCCACGGCTCCGGTGCCGTCCGCCTCCACACCCGTCCCGCCTCGGGCGCCCCGTTGGTCGGCGACCCCGGGCTGCACGGTGACGCGCCCGCCTCCACGGGCGTCAACGACACCGGAGCCCGCGCCTCGACGGGCCAGCAGTTCGCCGTCGCCGGCCGCCGCGGCGACTGGACGGCGATCTGGTACCTGGGCCGCAAGGCGTGGTTCCACAACCCCGCCGCCGCCCCCACGGCCCTCCCGGACGACGGCGCCACCCTCAGCCCGCGCCCCGGCGCCGGCCCGGTCCGGGTCTACGGCCGGGCGCTGCCCGAGGCGTCCGCGTACCCCGAGGGCGTCGAGCCCGAGGAGTCCCGGCCCCTGCCGTACGAACTGCGCCCCGGCCAGCGCTACGCCGTCGGCGACACCATGCCCGGCGAGTACTTCCATGCCCCGGGCCTCACCGACGAGACGGGCACCGCGAGCCGCGTGATCCGGGGCCGCACCCTGTGGCACCAGATCCAGGTGGGCCACCGGATCGGGTACGTGAGGGCGGCGGACGTGACGGTGGTGCGGCCCCGGAGCGACGGTCAGCCGAACGTGTAGCTGCGCCCCGCGCGCGCGTTGACGATCTCCTCCCCGCCGGGGAGGAGATCGCTGCGCAGGGTGAGCCGCCGCGTGCGGTTCGCGTGCAGCACGATGCGGGTCGCCCGGCCTTCGTCCCACGTGATGTCGAGCGTGGCGCCGCCGCGGGCGCGCAGGCCGCGTACGGAACCCGAGGGCCAGGCGGCCGGAAGGGCGGGCAGCACCTCGATGGGGCCGTGCTGGCTCTGGAGGAGCATTTCGGCGATGCCGGAGGTGGCGCCGAAGTTGCCGTCGATCTGGAAGGGCGGGTGGGTGTCCCAGAGGTTCGGCAGGGTGGACGACTTCAACTGCTCGCCGAGCATCTTGTGCGCGTGGTCGCCGTCGGTCAGCCGGGCCCAGAAGTTGATCTTCCAGGCTTTGCTCCAGCCGGTACCGCCGTCGCCGCGCGCGGTGAGCGACACCTTCGCCGCCTCCGCCCACTGACTGCCCACTTCGATCTGCCGCCCGGGGTGCAGGGCGAAGAGGTGGGAGACGTGCCGGTGGTCGTTGTTCTGGTCGTCCAGGTCCGCCTTCCACTCCTGCAACTGCCCCCAGGACCCGATCCGCAGCCCCGGGTCCAGGTCCCGCAGCGCCCGCTCCAGCCGCCCGCGGAACGCCCGGTCGTCGCCCAGCGTGCGGGCGGCTTCGAGCGTGGAGGTGAGCAGGTCGTACACGATCTGCTGCGACATCGACGCCCCGGCGGTGAAGTCGCCCTGCTCGGGTGAGTAGCTGGGGGTGACCACCAGCTTGCCGTCGCGCGGGTCGGTGCGCAGGTTGGCGAGCCAGAACTCGGCGGCCTCCTTCATCACCGGGTACGCGGTGTTCCGCAGGTAGTCCGTCGAGCCGTCGAAGCGGTAGTGCTCGTACATCTGCTGCGTCAGCCAGGCCGCAGCCTCCGGGAACCAGAAGGCGGTCGCCCAGTTGTGCACGCCGGTGAAGCCGTACGGGTTGGTCTCGTTGTGCACCACCCACCCGTCGCTGCCGAAGAGTTCCTTCGCGCTGACGCGGCCGGGGGCGCGCAGGGCTTCCACGAACTCGTCGTACGGGACGGTGGTCTCGGCGAGGTTGGTGATCTCGGCGGGCCAGTAGTTCATCTGGAGGTTGATGTTGACGTGGTAGTCAGCGCTCCACGGCGGGTTGGTGACGTTGTTCCACACGCCCTGGAGATTCGCCGGCGTCGACCCGGGCCGCGAGGAGGCGATGAGCAGGTAGCGCCCGTACTGGAAGAAGAGCGCCTCCAGCGCCCGGTCGGCCGCAGAACCGCCGCCGTACCCCGCCAGCAGTGCGTTCGTCGGTACGTCCGGCGCCTGCCCGCCGACGTCGAGCGCGACGCGGTCGAACAGCTCGCCGTGGTCAGCGACATGGCGCTGCACCAGCTTGGCGTACGGGGAGCGGGCCGCCCGGTCGACGGCGCGCGTGACCCGCTCGTGCGGGTCGGCGGCGCGGTAGTCGGGGTAGGTGTCGGCGTAGTCGGTCCCGGCGGCCAGCACGAACCAGGCCGCGTCGGCGCCGGTCACGGTCAGCGTGCCGTCCCCGGCCGTGACCTTGCCGCCCTCGGTGACCAGGCGGATCTGCGTACCGAAGACCAGCCCGTTGTCCTGGAGAGCGCCGCGGATCGTGAGCCGGTCGCCGCTCGCGGTGGCGGTGTAGTCGTTGCGCGGCGAGGTATAGCGCAGGGTGAACGCCACCCGCCCGGGGCGGTCCGCGCTCAGCCTGCCCACGGCCACGCCATCCGGGTACGAGACGAAGAACTCCCGCAGGTGCCGGGCGCCCTCGTGCTCGTACGCGACGGTGGCCACCGCCCGCCGCAGGTCGAGCCCGCGGCGGTAGGAGGCGTCCGGGGCGCCCGGGGCGGCGGGCAGGTCGAGCCGGAGGTGGCCGAGTACCTGGTACGCGCCGAAGCCGTGCTTGGGCTGGCCCAGCTCCGCGGCGACGGTCTCGGGGCTGAGCCGCCCCTCGGCGTCGATCCGGTCCTGCACCGCCTCCAGCGCGCCCGGCCGTGGTTCGGTCCAGTTGCCGAAGTCGTAGCCGGGGGAGCCGGGGCCGCCGGTCCACAGCGTCTTCTCGTTCAGGGTGAGTTGCTCGGAGGCGAGCGTGCCGAACACCCCGACGCCCAGGGCCCCGTTGCCCAGCGGCAGCGATTCGCGCTCCCAGTCGGCGGCGGGCTTGTCGTACCAGAGGCTCAATTCATCGGAGGAATCAACGGACTCGGAAGCGAACGCCTCCCCGGAGAAGACGGCCGGTCCCATGCCTATCGCGCCTGCGGCGCCGATAGCGGACTTGACAGTGGTTCTTCGTGAGATCCCCTCAGTCATGACGCGTCACGCTAGAGGTCCGATGACTGCATGACAAGACATCGCGCAACGCCGGACGTTGCCGGTGGGAGGGACGAGGCGAGAGGGGGGCGGATTTCAGCCCTGCTGGAACAGCTCCGCGGGCAGCGGCTTGAGCAGGGCGTACAGGTCCTCGGAGATCGGCCGGTCCCACGCGGCGATGGTGACGAGGACGTTGTCACTGCGGTCGAACTGCACGCATGAGACGCGGCTCTCGGAGAGCTTCAGCCTCCGCACGATCAGCAGATTGTCGCCCTGCATCACGGGCGCGTCCTCGACCTCCGTGACGGTCACCGGCTCCTCGTGCTCCAGCGCCAGCAGCAGTTGCGCCACCTCGAAGGGCGGCTGGCCCTCCGGCACGTCGCGCGCGGGCGAGCCCTCGGGCAGGTTCCCGATGATCATCGCGGGGCCGCGGCCGCCGAAGAGGTCGTACCGCAGGAAGACGCCCTGGCAGGTCCCGTCGGGTCCGGGCAGCAGGCCGGCGCCGAGGTCGCCGGGCCAGTCGCCCGGGTCCATGGCCAGGACGTCGAAGTCCGGGCCCGCGGGCTTGGCGGCGCTGCTGCGGCGGCGGAGAAATGCCATGGACCAATCGTACGGGTCCCGCGGCACCGCCGGCCGCCGGGGCGGCCTCCCCCACGTTGCCGATGCGGCATTGCCGGAAGAGGCGTACACCCGGTGCTACGCGAGTAGTGTCTCCCCGTCGACGACAGAGGAGGGGTCGGATGGCGGAAGCCGGGGGCTTGCTGCGGGGACCGGAGGTGTGGGCGTACGTGCTGGACGGGCACGAACGGCTGCGCATCTCGCTGGCAGAGCTCACCGAGGGAAAGGAGCGCGAATCGTCCAGACTGCCGGGCTGGACGCGCGCGCACGTGCTGTCGCACATCGAAGGCATCTGCCGGGCGCAGACGCGCCAGGCGCGGTACGCCCTGAAGGGCGAGCTGATCGAGGTGTACGACGGCGGCCGGCCGGCCCGCGACGCGGGCATCGAGGCCGGTGCGGTACGGAGCGCCGCGGAGTTGACCGCGGCGGTCACGGCCACCCTGGCGGAGGCGGAGGCCGTCTGGGGGTCGGTGGGAGACGCGGACTGGGACCGCCCGGTGCGCTATCGCGACGGCGACCTGCTGGGCGCCCTGTACTGCTGGTGGCGCGAGCTGGAGGTGCACACCGCGGACGCGAAACTGGAGACCTGCTCGGCGGCCTGGCCGCGCGAGTTGTGCCTGCACCTCTTCGACTTCCTCGCGCCGCGCGTGCCCGCGGGGCTGACGCTGGTCGAATCGGACGGCCCCGTACGGCACACGTTCGGCGCCGGAGGCACCGGCGGCGGTGACGACTCGGCCGGTCGCGCCCCGGTGGTGAGGGGCCGGCTCACGGACCTCGCCTCGTGGCTCGCGGGCCGCGAGCCGCACCATCGGCTCGACGGCCGGCTCCCCGACTTGGGGCCCTGGCCGTGACCCGAGTCGTGAACCTGTGGCGGGCCGGCCTCAGCGCCGTACCGCCGCACGTGTGGCAGGAGACGGACGCCGAAGTGCTCGTCCTGGCCGAGAACGCGCTGACGCACGTCCCGGACGACATCGCCGCCCTGACCCGGCTGCACACCCTGGACCTCGGGCACAACGCACTCGTCGCGGTGCCCGAGGCCATCGGGGAGCTGACGGCCCTCAGCGGCTGCCTGTACCTGCACCACAACCACCTGACCGTGCTCCCCGCCGCGCTCGGCCGGCTCCACGCGCTCGGTTACCTGAACGTCGGCTCGAACCCGCTGCGTGCCCTGCCCGAGGAGGTGGGCGACATGGCGGGCCTGGTGGAGCTGCGCGCGCAGGAGTGCGGGACGAGCGGGCCGGCCTTCCTGCCGGAGTCGATCGGGCGGCTGAGCGCCCTGCGCGAGTTGTGGCTGCGCGGCAACGCGCTCGGTTCGCTGCCCGACTCGATGGCGGGCCTCGGCGAGCTGCGCGAGCTGGAGTTGCGCGAGAACGCGCTGCCGGAGGTGCCGGACGTACTGGCGGAGCTGCCGATGCTGCGCCGCCTGGACCTGCGGGCCAACAAGATCCGCGACATCCCGCCGTGGGTGGCGCACATGCCCGCGCTGGAGAAGCTGGACCTGCGCTGGAACGAGGTCGAAGGCACCGAAGCCCCGCTCGTCGCGCTGCGCGAGCGGGGCTGCGTCGTGCTGGTGTGACGGGACGGGGACCGCCGGCGTGACGGACGGTTCTGCTCACGCCGGGGGTCCCGGATCCGGCATGCGGGGGCGGCGTCAGGTCAGGTCGAACTCGCCGTCACGGGCGCCGAGGACGAAGGCACGCCACTCCCCCGGGGTGAAGATCAGCGCCGGCCCTTCCGGGTTCCGCCCGTCGCGCATGGCGATGTATCCCTCCACGAACGCGATCTCGACGTCCCCCACCCCCTGGCTGCTCGACTGCCACGTGGCGCCTGTGAGATCGAGCTGCGGTTTCCCGCTGCCCGCCGCCGGCTGCTGAGTGGTGCTGTTGGCCACGTCCTGCTCCTCCCGGTGAGCGTCGTCCGCAGCCAGGGTATCCACGACGACGGGCGGCGGAACAGGCCACGATAGGGGGACCGGGAAAGGTGGTAGGGGCCCCGGTTTCCCGCGGTTCAGCCGGCGGGTCCTCCGGCCTCGGTGGCCAGGTCCGCGACGACCGCGCAGTGATCCGAGGGCCACACCCCGTCGACGGGCCCGTCCCCCGCCCGCCGCACGTCCCGTACGTGCCCCTCCCCCACCGGTCCCGGCGGCCCCACCAGCACGTAGTCGATCCGCGTGTGCCACTCCAGGGTCCGCGCCGCGTACGGGTTGGCGAGGTCCCAGGTCGCGCCGACCGCGGTCGGATGGGCGTAGCGCCAGGCGTCGAGGAGGACCTGCCCCCGGACGGCGGGCGCGGTCTTCGTGCCGCAGAGCAGCCGCATCTCGTCGGAGTCGGGCTCGGCGTTGAAGTCGCCGGTCACCACCGGCGGGAAGTCGCCGTCCCCGCGCCGCTCGTGCACGAACCGGGCCAGCGCCGACACCTGCGCGGTGCGGGTGGCGGAAGCGTACGGATAGGAGATCAGGTGGGTGGTGAAGAACGGCACCGTCACGCCCCCGGGCGCGGCCACGCGCGCGTACAGTGCCTGCTGCCCGTCCGGCTCCTCCTCGCCCGCGGGCAGCACGGCGGTGTCCTGCTCGGTGATCGGCCAGCGGGAGAGCACGGCGTTGCCGACCTCGACCGTGGGATCGTCGATACGCCGCTGCCAGCGGCCGGGTTCGGGTGACGGCGCCCAGGCCCAGTGCATGCCCAGTTCGCTGGCGAGCCACCCCGCCTGGTTGTCGGCGCCCCGGCCCCAGACCTCCTGCAGCCCGACGACGTCGGGGCGTTCGTCGCGGAGGGTCTCGAGGATGGCCTTGCTCCGCTCCTGCCACGGCCCGAAGCGCCACCAGAGATTCCAGGTCATGACGCGGATCATGCGTTCGTATCCCAACCACGGGCCGACTTTGTGATCAGAGGCTATCTCTACGGGCCCGGAATGATGTGCGAGAGTCACGCGGATGGAGCTGATCGGGCGGGGACGAGACGCGGACGTGTACGCGCTGGTCGAGGACCGCGTGCTGAGGCGCTACCGCGGGGGCGGCCCGCGCAAGGCGGCCGCGGAGGCCCGGCTGATGACGTACCTCGGCGAGCGGGGCTTCCCCGTGCCGCACGTGTACGACGCGAACGCCACGGACCTCGTGATGCAACGCCTCGAAGGCCCGACCATGGCCGCCGCGCTGCGCCGCAGCCCCTGGCGCTGCACCGCCTACGGCCGGATGCTCGCCCGGCTCCACGACCGGCTGCACACCGTGCCCGCCCCGGAGTTCCTGCCGCCCTCCGCCGCGTCCGGGAGCGGCGACCGGGTGCTCCACCTCGATCTGCACCCGGAGAACGTGGTCCTCACCGCGCGCGGCCCGTACGTCATTGACTGGTGCAACGCGGCCGCGGGCGAGCCGGCGTGCGACGTGGCGATGACGGTGTGCGTCCTGCGCGGCGTGGATCCCGGCCCCGGTGAGTCCCTGGCCGTACGCATCCTCCTCCGGGCCCTGCTCCGCACCACCGCCACCGACCCCACCCCGGGCTACGCCCAGGCCCTCCCCGCCCGCCTCTCCGACCCCAACCTCACTCCGGCCGAGGCCGACCGCCTGCGACGGGCGCTGGGCGGGTGATTTCCCAACCCCTTGCGGTGAGGGGACGTTGGGCGGACGGCACAGTGACGCCCCGGCCTGTCTCCTCCCGCAAACACAAGAAGAACTTCACACGGGGGATCACTCGGGCGGCGGGGGAGAGTCGTCCCGGTCCCGGTCCCGGTCCCGGTCCGGGCCTTGCTGCTGGGGCGGGCTGGGGGCGCCGGCGATGGCGTTCTGGAAGCGGGTGCGCAGGCCGCTCCAGCGGGCGTCGTGACGGGCCGCGCGGCGGGTGGCGCGGGCGAGCTTGTGCGGCCGGCGGGCGTAGAAGCGGTGCGCCCAGGGCGATGCGGGGCGGGCCAGGCGGATCGCGCCGACCGCTCCGACCAGGGGGATGACCACGCCGAGCACGCCCATACGGAACTTGCCCTTGGCGAAGGAGACCACGGCGATGAGGGCGCCGACGACGATGTTGACCGACCACAGGAGCGCCCCTTGCTCCTGCAGTCCTCCTTGGTCGTCCACGTCGAAGGGGGACGAGCCGATCAGCACCATGCCGACGACCACGGTCGTCAGCACGGTGACCTCGACCGAGGCACGGCCCTGCTCGCTCCAGTAGACGTCGTGCAGGTGGACGATGAGGGCGAACTCGTCGAGCACCAGACCCGTGCCCATGCCGAACACGACGGCGACCACGGACTCGGCGACCACGCCTCCCTCCACGAAGACCGCGCCGAAGCCCCCGATCACCATGAGAACGACCCCCGGCACCACGTGGTGGATGTGCATCCCGCCGGGGTCGACGTTCCGGAAAGGTCCCCGACCGGCGCGGATCATGCGGGTGATACCGCGGGTGACGAGGAAGGTGACCACCAGGGCCGCCAGGGCCAGCAGCGGCGGCACCCGCGCGGTGTCGACCATGGTGAGGGTGAGCCGGCCGTCGCCCATGCCGCGTCCACACCTTTCGCCTGGATTCAGAGGTCTTCCAGGTTATTGCCCCGAAGTGCGCAGCAGAGGAACCGCCGCCTCGCGATCGCGGCCGAGTTCATGGACGTTCGCCCCGGGATGAAGGGGATCACGATCCTCTTACGAGCTCCGAAAACGAAACACTCCCGGACGGAAAGCCGCCCGAGAGTGTTTACCGCGATCCGCTTTTACGCGGGCTCAAGAGGCCGCGCAGACAGGCATGGGGTCATGGTCGCCGGATGGGGCGACCGTCCCAGCAGCGGGTGGTCCAGGCACGGCGGATGAGGATGCGCACGGAGATCAGAGGGTCGTAACAGTGTGATCACTAGATCCTCTGGCTGTTCTGCTATTGGGGTGCTCCCTCGCGCTATCCGCCTGTGGTCCTCAGTTGGGGAACAGGACGACCACGCTGTTGGGGCTGTTCTCCAGGGTGACCACCGGGCACGACGTCTCCTGCGCGCTCTCCTTGGTCTTGATCTGGAAACCGCAGAAGGGCGAGTTCTCCCAGTCGAACTCGTCGATGTTGCTGAGCACGGGGATGTTGTTCGCCTCGGTCCCCTTACCGTTGCTGGCGCCGGCCACGCCGACCGTGGCGAAGAGGATTCCGCACGTGGCCACGGCCACCCCTGCGATCTTCCTGACGTTGCGCATGTTCTCTCCTTCGTTGTGCTGCCCTCGGAAACGGGCAGATACGGTAGAGAACCATGTCCAAGATCGATACGTGAGGAAATCCACCCTTTGATCACTCGCCCGGCCTACGAATCCCCAAATTCCACAGGTTCCTTGGGGCAGCGCCGGTGCGCGGCGACAATGCAAGGATCTCCGGTGATGTGCGACCCGCGTCGAGACGCGGTCGCGGAAATCCGGCAGTTGCGGAAGTCCGGAAGAACGCGAAACCGCGGCGACCAAGAAGTGGCTATGACAGGGCCGGCGGTGTGCGCATCGCCCGGCGGCCCGCCGGTCACGCCGGATCGGCGTCCCGTCATCCGGCTCCTCAGGCCCTCGAACGCCTCCTGCCGGCGGGCAGGGTCTACGCTGTGACCTGAGGCCACCGCATAATCGTTTCTCTTCACACACCGATGATCAACGGTGGCCGCACCCGTCTCCACACCGCGTCAGGTCGCGCAGCGTCCGTCTGCCGTCCTGTGTATCGGAGGGCTTGTGCAACGTGGCGAAGTCTGGTGGGTCCAGTTCGACGAGCGGAGGTTGGTCGTACTGCTGTCAGGAGACGACGCGTCCGGCTTCCAGGTGATGCAGGTCGTCGCTCCGGCGGGCCACGACATCAGTGGTCTGGGCATCGAAGTGACGGTCGGCGCCGGTGAAGGACTGCCTCTCGAAGGCGTGCTGCGGCTCGCGTTCCCGCGTCCAGGCTTCACCCCGTGCACGTGGCTGACCACCGTGTCCCGGGACGACCTGATAGAGCGGGCGGCCGTCCTGTCCTCCAGGAAGCTCAGCGAGATCGACGATGCCTTCCGACTCGCTGAACAAACACAGGAGGTGACTCCGGCAGCGACCGCCAAGCTCAGCGGGATAAGGGACGCCCTCCGTCGCGGTGAACTCGGGTAGCCGGCGAAGGAGCCGACGCCCGCAACGGCATGGGCTCTCGGGCGAGATGATTGCAAGGCCCTTCTGCTGGAGCGCCTGGGCGCTCCGATGTACGACATCGTCGCCGACCCTGCAAGCCGCCACAACCTGCTGTGCGAAGTGGCGGCACGCCTGTGGCGTCCGATCGGTCCCGACACTGACCTTCCCACGGGCGCGAAGTCGGCTGAGCAGTACGCCGATCGGCTGCCAGAACTATGGGAGCAGGCGGGGGGCAGGCCGCCATCGACCCGGTGAACCTATGCCCGTCACACACAGACAGGGACAGCGTGAGAGAGGCAGCTAGAGGCCAAGGCGCCCGGGGCGAGTTCATCCGTCTGCTGAGCGAGGCGGTCGGGGCCGTCGCGAGCGCGCATCCCGTGCGGGTCGCCGTCGACGGGCCGCCCGCCGCCGGGAAGACCACGCTCGCCGACGAGTTGGCCGTCGCCCTGCGCGGGCAGGGCCGCGAGGTCATCCGCGCGACCGTCGACGACTTCCTCGTCCCCCGCGCCCAGCGCTACCGGCGCGGCCGGTACTCCGCCGAAGGCTGCTACTTCGACGCCCACGATCGCGCGGCGCTGTGCCGGGTCCTGCTCGATCCGCTGGGCCCGGGCGGAGACCGACGGTTCCAGCCCTCGGTCTACGACAGTGACACCGACACCGCGCTGTCCCCGCCGGCGATGACCGCCCCCGCCGACGCCGTGCTCGTCTTCGACGGTGTCTTCCTCCTGCGTCCTGAACTCCTCGACCGGTGGGACCTGCGCATCTTCGTGTCCGTCCCCTTCGAGGAGACGGTTGTCCGCGCCCGGGTACGACGTACGGCGTCCGCCGGATCCGCCGCCGACGTCGAACGGTCCTGGCGCGACCGTTACATCCCCGCCCAGCAGCTCTATTTCGCCGCAGCCCGCCCCGCCGAACACGCCGACGTCATCGTGTACAACGAAGAGCTCCAACGGCCGAGCTGGGAAGTCCGGCCGCAGTGAATACGGGCTTGTAGGGTCGGACGATGACGCGCAGTTTGCAGTGCATCGTGCTGGACTGTCCGCGGCCACGGGAGCTCGCCGCGTTCTACCAAGCCCTTCTCGGCGGGGAAGTCGACCGGGCGGACCCGCGTTGGTCCCTCGATGACGACTGGTCGACCTTGCACCTGCCGGACGGCGGGGTGCTGGGCTTCCAGCGGGCCCATGACCACCGGCCGCCCCGCTGGCCGGACCCGGCCCACCCGCAGCAGTTCCACCTCGACATCGCCGTCGACGACGTAGCGGCGGCCGAGCGCGACGCGCTGGCCAACGGCGCGAAGGTCCTGCGCGACGAGGGCGATTGGGGCGTCTACGAGGATCCGGCGGGCCATCCGTTCTGCCTCGTACCGGAGTGAGGTGCCGCCGGGCGGGTGGCCGGGAAGCCACCCGCCTCGGCTCAGACGTCGCCGAACTCGCCGCGGACTCGATCCACTCCAGGGGGCTTCCGGGCGAAGAACCCGTTCCTCCCCAGCGCCCTCTGCGCCGGTCTTGACAGGCCGAACCGCCTGGCAGAAAGTTTCACCGTTCCCGCGCGTTCGGAAGGATTCTTTCAGGAGGGGTTGGGATCATGACGGGTCAGTTGGGCCGGCGGCGCTTCGCCGCCGGTGTCGTTGCTACTGGAGGTGCGCTCTTCGTGGTCCCCGGCTCCACCGGACTCCCCGCTCACGCCGCAGAGGCATCGTCCGGCGCGCCAGAGCTGCGGCGCGGGAGTGGTGGGCGGGCCGGGTTGCTGGAGCCGCACCTGCGGCAACTGGTGGCCGATGCCGAGACGTTCCTCGGTCCTTCGCCGAAGTATCCGTGGTACGCGGGGGCCGTCATCCTCGCCGGGCGCGGGCGGACGGTCGCGTTGGAGCGGGCGATCGGGAAGGCCGTGCGCTACGAGCGGTACGACGAGGCGACCGACACGGGGGTCGAGCTGCCGCCCGGGCAACAGGTCGACATGTCGATGGACACCGTCTTCGATCTCGCCTCCGTCTCCAAGCTTTTCACCTCGCTCCTCGCCGTGCAGCAGATCGAACGCGGTGCTCTCACGCTCGAAGCGCCCGTGGCCTCCTATCTCCCGGAGTTCGGCGCCGCGGGCAAGCAGGACGTCACCATCCTTCAACTGCTCACCCACACCTCCGGTTTCACCTCCTGGATCCCGCTCTACGCCGAGCCGACATGGGACGCGAAGCTCGCCCGGCTGTGGCGGGAGGCGCCGGTCAACCCGCCCGGGACCAAGTACCTGTACTCGGACCTCAACCTGATCAGCCTCCAGCTCGTGCTGGAGAAGATCACGGGCAAGACCCTCGACCGCCTCCTCGCCGACGAGATCACCGGACCCCTCGGCCTGGAGCACACGCGCTACAACCCGCCCGCCGCCTGGCTCCCCCGCATCGCCGCCACCGAGGACGCGCGCAAGCCGTGGTCGGGGCTGGACCGCGGGATGGTGCGGGGGGAGGTGCACGACGAGAACGCGTACTCCTTCGGCGGCGTCGCCGGGCACGCCGGGCTGTTCTCCACCGCGTGGGACCTGGCGATCCTCTGCCGGACGCTGCTCAACGGCGGGGCGTACGGGCGGACGAGGATCCTGGAGCGGGAGTCGGTGGAGCTGATGTTCACCGACTTCAACACCGACTTCCCGGGTGACGAGCACGGGCTCGGCTTCGAGCTGTACCAGCACTGGTTCATGGGCGCCATGGCCACCCCGGAGTCCGCCGGGCACACCGGCTTCACCGGCACCGCGCTGGTCATCGACCCGACGACCGACACCTTCCTCGTCCTCCTCGGCAACTCCGTCCATCCGGTGCGCAGTTGGCGCAGCGGCAGCGCGCCGCGCGCGGCGGCGGGGACGAACCTGGCGCGTGCGGTGGCGGTGCGGCCGGAGGACGGGCGCACGGCGTGGTTCAGCGGGACGGCGAGTCAGAAGACGTCGACGCTGACGCTCCCCGAGGTGACGGTGCGGGACGCCGCGGCGGCGCTGGAGTTCGCACTGTGGTGGGACACCGAGCCGCAGTGGGACAAGGTGTACCTGGAGGCGTCGGCGGACGACGCCGGGAGCTGGGAGCCGGTGCCGTTCACGACCCGCCGCCCGCGGGGCGGGGGTGTGCGGGAGCACGCGGACGGCACGGCGGACGGGTGGTCCGGGCGGGTGTGGCACCGGGCGTCGGCGGAGCTGGGCGCGTGGCGCGGGCGGCCGGTGCGGCTGCGGTGGCGGTATGTGACGGACCGGCAGTACGTGGGTCGCGGGGTGTACGTGGACGACGTACGGGTCACGGACGGACGCCGGGTGCTCTTCGACGACGGGCGGCGGGGGGACGCGGAGCGGGTGGAGACGGACGGCTGGACCGCGTCGGCGGACTGAGCGCCGGGGGGCGGGGGCGAGGGCCGTTCGGCGGCCCTCCGCACCCGCCGCGTCACCGCATCGGGGCGCGCCCCGCCCTACCGGCCCAGCGCCGCCATCGCCGCGTTGTGGCCAGGGATCCCGCTCACTCCCCCGCCGCGCACCGCACCCGCCCCGCACAGCAGCACGTTCGCGTGCCGCGTCTCCACGCCCCAGCGGCCCGTCTCCTCCGTCGCGTACGGGAACGCCAGCTCGCGGTGGAAGATGTTGCCGCCCGGGAGCCGCAGGTCGCGCTCCAGGTCGAGCGGGGTCTTCGCCTCGATGCAGGGGCGGCCTTCGGCGTCGGTGGCGAGGCAGTCGGCCAGCGGCTCGGCGAGGTGCGCGTCGAGCTGGGCGAGGGTGGCGCGCAGCAACTCGTCCCGGGCGGCGTCGTTGTCGGCGGCGAAGAGGCGGGCGGGGGTGTGGAGGCCGAAGAGGGTGAGGGTCTGGTAGCCGTCGCGGACCAGGTCGTCGGCGAGGATCGACGGGTCGGTCAGCGAGTGGCAGTAGATCTCGGACGGCGGCGCCTGCGGCAGCCCGCCGGCGGCGGCCTCCCGGTAGGAAGTTTCGAGATCCGCGTAGCCCTCGGCGACGTGGAACGTACCGGCGAATGCCTGCCGGGGGTCCACGCGCTCGTCGCGCAGCCGCGGGAGGCGCCGCAGCAGCATGTTCACCTTGAGCTGCGCGCCCTCGGGGGCGGGGTGCGGCGGGTCCTCGCCGAGGAGTTCGGCGAGGGCCGTGGGTGAGGCGCCGACGAGGACGGTGCGCGCGGCGACGGTCCCCTCGCCCTCCGCGTTCCGGTACGTGACCTCCGCCTGCTCGCCGTCCGTGTCCACGGCGACGGCCTCGTGCCCGGTGGCGATCTCCGCACCCGCCGAGCGGACGGCGGTCGCCAGGGCGTCGGTGAAGGCGCCCATGCCGCCGACAGGGACGTCCCAGTCGCCGGTGCCGCCGCCGATGACGTGGTAGAGGAAGCAGCGGTTCTGGGCGAGGGACGGGTCGTGGGCGGAGGCGAAGGTGCCGATGAGCCCGTCGGTGAGCACGACGCCGCGCACGAGGTCGTCGGCGAAGGTCTCCTCCAGGGTCTCGCCCAGGGGCCGTTCGAAGAGCGCGCGCCAGGCATCGTCGTCGCCGATCCGGGCGCGCAGTTCGCCGCGGGTGGGCAGGGGCTCGGTGAGGGTGGGGAAGACGCGCCGGGCGACGTCCTGCGTCATGCCGTAGAACCGCTGCCAGGCGTCGAACTCGTGGTCACCGCCGGTCAGGGCGGCGAAGGACTGCCGGGTGGCGGAGCCGGGGTCGGTCTCGACGAGGAGCCCGGTGGGCCGGCCGGCGCGGACGGCGGGAGTGTAGGAGGAGACGGCGCGCTTGCGCACGCCGAAGGCGAGCCCGAGGTCGTCGACGATGGTGTGGGGCAGGAGGCTGACGAGGTACGAGTAGCGCGACAGCCGGGCGTCGACGCCGGGGAACGTACGGGCGGAGACGGCGGCGCCGCCGGTGTGGTCCAGACGCTCGAGCACGAGCACGGACCGCCCGGCACGGGCGAGGTAGGCGGCGGCGACGAGCCCGTTGTGACCGCCGCCGACGATGACGGCGTCGTAGCTGCTACGGAGGGACATGGCTCTTCGTAACACGGAAGATCGCGACGGGCCAGGGGGACACGGGGCGCCCTGCGGGCGGCGACCGGGAGGGCGGGTGCCGGGGGTACGTCGTGGAGAGGGTTGCGCGGCTGAGGGCTCGTCGGACGGGGGCCGCGGGGGTACGAGAGCGGGCGGCGGTGCGAAGCACGGGGCCCGCTGCGTCGGCCGGGCCGCTACGGCCCGTGCGTGGAGCGGCGGGGACGGAGAAGGCGGAGGCGCATCGGCCGGGCGCGGCGCCCCGGAATGTGCCGGAGCGGCGGCGGGACGGAGCGGCACGGCCGGGGCGGTCAGGCATGCGGCGTGAGGGTCGCTGCGCGGAGGCCCGCCCAGGGGGGCATCCGCCGCGGCCCGGCGCGCAGCCGCAGCGCCCGCGGCCGGGGCGGGCCGCGCCTGCCCCGTGCCCCCTTCCGTACCGCCGGCCGCCCCCCTGTCTCAGCCGGACGCGCGGCGGGAGGCCGCCAGGCGGTAGACCTCCGCCGCCTCCGCCGTGCGGCCCAGTTGCTCCAGGCAGTGGGCCTCGTCGTGGCGGCTCGACAGGGTCTCCGAGTGGGCCGCGCCCAGGGTGCGTTCGCGGGCGCGGGCGACCTCGCGGTGGACGGTCAGCGCCTCCGCCCAGCGGTTCAGCCAGCCCAGCGCGACGGCGATCTCGCGGCGGCCCGCGAGGGTGTCGGCGTGCTCGGGGCCGAGGGCCCGTTCGCGTACCGCCGTCACCTCGCGGGCCTCCGTCAGGGCCTCCTGCCAGCGGCCGAGGCGGCCGAGGGTGACGCAGCGGATGTGGCGGGCGCGGAGCGTCTCGGGGTGGCGGGTGCCGAGGGTCTGGGTGCGGTCGGCGATGAGGGTCTCGTAGTGGCCGAGGGCTTCCTCGTGGCGCCCGAGGCGGCCCAGGCAGATGCCCGCCTCGTACCGCGCGGCCTGGGTGTCGGGGTGGTCGCGGCCGAGGGTGGTGGCGCGGGCGGCGGCGACCTCGCGGTACGTCGCGAGGGCCTGCTCCCAGTGGCCGAGGCTGCCGAGCGCGTGGCCGACCTCGTAGCGGGTGACGAGGGTGTCGGGGTGGTCGGCGCCGAGCACCCGGGTGCGGACGGCGGTGACCTCGCTGGCGACGCGGTAGGACTCCTCGTAGCGGCCGAGGCGGCTGAGCGTGTACGCGAGGTTGTGGCGGCAGCGCAGGGTGTCGGGGTGTTCGTAGCCCATGGTCCGCTCGCGGTCCGCGAGCACCCCGCCGTAGACCTCCAGCGCCTCGGCGTGCCGGTTGAGTTGCCCGAGGGCGTACGCGGTCTCCTGCCGGACGGCGAGGGTGTCGACGTGCTCCCGGCCGAGCCGCCGCTCCCTGCCCGCGGCCGCGGTCCTGAACTCCTCCAGCGCCTCGGCCGTGCGGCCCAGCCGGGCGAGACACAGGCCGGTCTGGTGGCGGGAGGAGAGGGTGTCCGGGTGGTCGCCGCCGAGCGCGGCCGCACGTTCGGCGGCGAGGGCGCGGTGGGCGGCGGCGGCTTCCTCCCACCGGCCGAGGCGGGCGAGGCTGACGGCGGCGTCGTGGCGCCCGGCGAAGGCGTCGAGGACGTGCTGGGGGTGGGGGGCCGGCCGGGCTGGGTGGTGGGCGGCGCGTAGGGGTGCGGCGGGTGGGTGGAGTGGGGCGGGGTGTGGAAGGAGGGGGGCGCGTGGGAGAAGGGGTGATGCCCGGTGGGGGCACCGGAGCCGTCGGGGAGGGGCCCATGCACGCTCGGGGTGCCGCCGGATCCGTACGGCCCGGCGGGGCCGTGACCGGAACCGGGCGCGGGCGCGCCGGGGCCGTGTCCGGCGCCGGGGGCGCCGCCCGGGTGGTGCACCGCGGCGGAGCCGTGGGCGGGATCGCCGGAGGGACCGGCACCGGCCGCGGGCTCGCCGTACGCCCCACCTGGGCCCGGGCCGTACGGCGGGGGTGGGCCGGGGGCGTAGGCGGCGGCCGGGCTCGGCGTGCCGCCGCCCGGGCCGTAGGTGCCGTTCGTGGGGATGCCCGGGCCGGTGCCCCGCTCCGGCCACGTGGGCGGGGGCGTGCCGTTCGCCGGGGGCCAGGTGCGGAGCAGCGCGTCCTCCGGGCGGCCGTGCGCCGGGGTCTCGCGGGGCGCGCGTACGGAGCGGGCGCCCGCCGTGAGGCCGGCCGTCCACGCCGGCAACCCGGCCTCCCCGCTCCCGCGGCTCTCCCCCGGGGTCGCGCCCTTCTCCCGGGCCTGCCCGTCCTCCCCGCTCTCCCGGCGGCTTCCGTGCTCCCCGCTCCCCTGCCCCGACCCGTTGCCCCGGCCCGCGGCCTCCGCCGCCGCGCGGCTCCCGCGCAGCCGCGCCGACAACTCGCCCGCGTTCGCGGGCCTGTCCTCCGGGGCCTTCGCCAGCAGGTCGAGCACCACCCGCTCCAGCGGCTCCGGGATCTCCGGGCGGTGCGTGCGCAGCGGTTCCGGCGGAGTGTCACGGTGGCCGACGAGGATCGCCCAGGCGTCGTCCATGTCGAACGGGGGGACGCCGGTGGCGAGTTCGTACAGCACGCAGCCCAGCGAATACAAGTCGCTGCGGTGGTCGATGCCCCCGCCGCCGGAGATCTGCTCCGGCGACATGTAGTGCGGCGTGCCCATGGCCATGCCCCCCGCGCCGGTCAGGCGCGAGGTGAAGCCGATGTCGTGCGCGAGGCGCGCGATGCCGAAGTCGAGGATCTTCACCGTGCCGTCGCCGAGGCGCATGATGTTCGCGGGCTTCAGGTCCCGGTGCACGACCCCCTGGTCATGGGTGTACGCGAGCGCCGCCGCGACCTGCTCCGCGATGTCGATGATCTCCTCGACAGGCAGCGGCCGGTGTCCGCCCGCCTCCAGCAACTGGCTGAGGTTGCGGCCCTGCAGCAGCTCCATGACGAGGTACAGCACGCCCTCGTCCTCGCCGAAGTCGTGCACGACGGTGACGCCGCGGTGCTGGAGCAGCGCCGCGACGCGGGCCTCGCGGCGGAAGCGTTCCTGTATCGCCGTGGACAGCGGATGCCCCTGGCGGTGCTGGCCCGCGGGCTTCAGGCACTTGACGGCCACGCGGCGGCCCAGGGACTCGTCGCGGGCCTGCCAGACCTCGCCCATGCCGCCGCGGCCGAGGAGTTCGAGCAGCCGGTAGCGGCCCTGGATCAGCCTGGTCTCCGCCATCTCCCCCTGCCGCCCCCGCTGTCGCTGCCGCCGCCTCGTCGTCACTCGTGGCTGTTACCCGTGGCCTTATCCCCCGACTCGTCCAGTATGGCTGCCGTTCGTATGAGCGTGGAAGGCGAGGGCCGCGATGCGGGACCGAGGCGGTCCATGGCTTTCAGTATGTTTCGCGGCGGGAGCCGCCAGCGCAGCCCGGCGGGGACGGCGCGCAGCAGCGCGGCGGTCGCGCGCAGCCGGCGGTCGACCACGGCGGGCGGGGGCGCGGGGCGGCCGTAGAGTTCGTGCGCGACCGTCGGCAGCGTCGCGTACGCGAGGCCGGCGACCCGGCGCCAGAGCAGGCGGCGGGCGGGGACGAGGAGCGCGTTGACGGGCGGGCGGCGCAGGAAGTCGTCGACGTCGGCGGCCTCGGGGGTGGCCGCCAGTTCCGGGGTCACGTCGGAGAAGTACGCGGCGAGGGCGGCGGTGTCGCCGGGGACGGTGAGCGGGTCGAGGCCGACGAGGCGGGCGGCGGTGCGCTGTTCGCGCAGGTAGGCGTCGGCGTACGCGTCGGGGATCGTCAGGCCGGAGCGGCGGGCGACGTCGAGGTAGGAGCCGACCTCGGCGCAGTGCACCCAGAGCAGCAGCGCGGGCTCGTCCACGCGGTAGCTCTCGCCGGTCACGGGGTCGACGGCGCGCAGCCGGCGGTGGATGCCCCGCACGCGCGCGCCGGCGCGTTCCGCGGCGGGGGCGGCGGCGTAGGTGACAGTGCCGACGAAGGCGGCGGTGCGCATGAGCCGGCCCCAGGCGTCGGCGCGGAAGTCGGAGTTCTGCATGACGCCGCGGACGGCGCGCGGGTGCAGCGCCTGGAGGTAGAGCGCGCGGACTCCGGCGATCCACATCACCGGGTCGCTGTGCAACTGCCAGGTCACGGACGCGGGCCCGAACAGCCCCGGATCCGGCTCCCCTTCGGGCACGCCCATACGGACCCCTCCCCAACGGCGCGCGGGCGCCCGCCGTGCGCCGGGTCCATTGTCGCCCGCCGGGCGCGTACGCCGGAGTCCGGGTCCCGGCCCGGTTCGTACGGGCGACCGGGGCGTGAGGGGTCAGGCGGCGGCCGGGGGGCGTACGCGGATCTTGGACTGGCCGTGCGGCAGCTTCTCCCAGTCCGCCATGAACTCCGCCCTCAGCCCGTGCTTCTCCGCCAGCGCCACCAGGGTCTCGGTGCGGTAGTAGAAGTCCTCCCGCAGCACGTGGTGTTCCTCGGTCTCCGTGCGGTCGAAGGTGAAGTCGAACCAGCCGTCGGGCCGCAGCACGCGGCCGACATGCGCGAGGCATTCGTCGATGACGTCCGGCGGGGAGTGCGAGAAGACGCTGTGCGCGTGGACGACGCGGAAGTGCGCGGCCGGGAGGAAGGCGAAGGTCAGGTCGCGTACGGGCGTCAGGCGCGGCAGCTTGTCCTGCAGTTCGTGCCGCACGATGGTGTCCTGGGCGGCGAAGAGGATGTCCGGGGAGATGTCGAGGCCGTAGTAGCGGCCGCGCTCCAGGTAGTCGATGAAGCGCCAGCCGGCCCGCAGGTTGCCGCAGCCGATCTCCAGCATGCGGTCGCCCGGCCGCAGCCCGTGCTCCACGAGGTAGTCGAACTGCATCTTGCCCAGCGCCAGCCAGCGGTCGTGCGACTTGCTGCCCACGGCCGCCTCCGGGTCGGCGGCGGAGTCGGAGCGCATCACGGCGCGGTAGTACGCGACGTGGTCGCGGGGGTGGCGCAGCCGCAGCCAGGCGTCGCGGCCGGCACGGGCGAGGTAGCGGGGGACGCGGTCCGGGTGGCGGGCGGCGTAGCGGACGCGGTGGGTGAGGGTTGTCCGGTTTGCTGTCAGGTTCTTCCGCGGCAAGGTGCACCCCTGGTGAATTGCGGTGGAACGAGCGTGGGACGGATGAGGGACGTCAGTCGTACGGGCCGGACGGTGGCCGCAGAGTCTAGGTGCCGAACACGCATGCGCAAGCGGGCCGCACCGACGAGCGTCCGTTCGGGCGATGGCCGCCAAACCTCCCGTCCGGGTGTACCTCCGACGCCTGCCCAGGGAGTGACCGGGACCGCCGGTGCCGTGATACTGGGCAAGCCAGAGCCGATCGTCACCGGGCGCGAACGCCACCGGAGGTACCCATGCGAATGCTCATCAACGTGCCGGAGACCGTGGTGCCGGACGCCCTGCGCGGCATGGCCGCCGCCCACCCCGATCTGACGGTCGACGTCGAGAACCGGGTGGTGGTGCGGCGGGACGCGCCCGTCACCGACAAGGTCGGTCTGGTCTCCGGCGGCGGCTCGGGGCACGAGCCGCTGCACGCCGGCTTCGTCGGCCCCGGGATGCTGGACGCGGCGTGCGCCGGCGAGATCTTCACCTCGCCCGTCCCCGACCAGATGACGCGCGCCGCGGCGGCCGTGGACGCCGGCCGGGGCGTGCTGTTCATCGTGAAGAACTACACCGGCGACGTGCTGAACTTCGACATGGCCGCCGACCTCGCCCAGGACGAGGGCATCCAGGTCGCGAAGGTGCTCGTGGACGACGACGTGGCGGTGACCGACAGCCTCTACACGGCGGGCCGGCGCGGTGTCGGCGCGACGCTCTTCGTCGAGAAGATCGCCGGGGCGGCGGCCGACGAGGGCGCGCCGCTGGAGCGGGTGGAGGCGCTGGCCCGCAAGGTCGTGGAGTCCTCGCGCAGCTTCGGCATCGCGCTGAGCGCGGTCACGACGCCGGCCAAGGGCAGCCCCACGTTCGACCTGCCGGACGGCGAGCTGGAGCTGGGCATCGGCATCCACGGCGAACCGGGCCGCGAGCGGCGGCCGATGATGACGTCGCGCGAGATCGCCGACGTGACCGTGGACGCCGTACTGGAGGACCTGCGGCCCTCAGGACCGGTGCTGGCGCTGGTCAACGGCATGGGCGCGACCCCGCTGATCGAGTTGTACGGCTTCAACGCGGAGGTGCAGCGAGCGCTGACGGAGCGGGGCGTGTCGTCGGCCCGTACGCTCGTCGGGAACTATGTGACGTCGCTGGACATGGCGGGGGTCTCGCTGACGCTGTGCCAGGCGGACGAGGAGCTGCTGCGCCTCTGGGACGCGCCCGTGCGGACGCCGGGGCTGCGCTGGGGGATGTGAGGTCCCGCGGTATGGGGGCCCGCACACCGGTCCCGTGGCGGCAGGTCCGACGGAGTGTGCACAAGCAGGTACGAGAAGGGATGCGGCACGTGCTCGACGCGGAATTCTTCCGCCGCTGGATGCTCACCACCGCGGCGGCCGTCGACCGGGAGGCCGACCGCCTCACCGAGCTGGACTCGGCGATCGGCGACGCCGACCACGGCGCCAACCTGAAGCGCGGCTTCACCGCCGTGCGCGCGGCGCTGGAGGAGGAGCCGCCGCAGACGCCGGGTGCGGTGCTGGTGCTCTCCGGGCGGCAGTTGATCTCGAAGGTCGGCGGCGCCTCAGGACCGCTGTACGGCACGCTGCTGCGCGCCACCGGGAAGGCCCTCGGCGACGACGCCGAGGTCACGGACGCGGCGCTGCGCGCGGCGCTGGACGAGGGGGTGGGCGCGGTCGCCAAACTCGGCGGCGCGGCGCCCGGCGACAAGACGATGCTCGACGCGCTGACCCCGGCCGTGGCGGCGCTCGGCGACGGCTACGGCGCGGCGCGCGCGGCGGCCGACAAGGGCGCGGAGGACACCATCCCGCTGCGGGCCCGCAAGGGCCGGGCCTCGTACCTCGGCGAGCGCAGCATCGGCCACCAGGACCCGGGCGCGACGTCGTCGGCGCTGCTGGTCGGCGCGCTGGCCGACACGGTGGAGGCGGTGTCCGGTGGCTGAGGGCCCGCTGGTCGGCCTCGTGCTCGTCGCGCACAGCGCCGCGGTCGCCGAGTCGGTGGCCCGGATGGCGGTGGCGCTGGCGGGCGTGGACACCGTGGCCGTCGAGCACGCGGGCGGCACGGCGGACGGCGGCTTCGGCACGGACGCGGACCGCATCGCGGCGGCGGCACGGGCGGCGGACCGGGGCGCGGGCGTCGGGTTGCTGGTGGACCTCGGCAGCGCGGTGCTGACGGTGAAGTCGCTGGTGGAGGACGAGGAGTTGCCGGCGGGAGCGCGGCTGCTGGACGCGCCGTTCGTGGAGGGCGCGGTGGCGGCGGTGGTCACGGCGTCGACGGGGGCGGACCTGGACGCGGTGGAGGCGGCGGCGCAGGAGGCGTACGGGTACCGCAAGGTCTGAGCGGGCCCGCGGCGGCCCCTGGGGCGGCCGGGGCAGACGTGTGCCGCGGGATCCCGTCGGCGGTGGCGGATGGGAGCGCTCGCGGCGGGGAAGGCAGTCGAAGGTGGTAGCGGCGCCGGCGTGCGCCGCCGGAGTCGGCGTGCGCGCGGAGGCGCCGCCGGGAACGAAGGGGCGGGACCGTGAAGATAGCCGTGTTCGGCGCGGGCAGCATCGGCTGCCATCTGGGCGGCATGCTGGCGGAAGTGGCCGACGTGACCTTAGTCGGCCGGCCGGCGGCGATGGACGTACTGCGCTCCCGCGGCCTGCTGCTCACCGGCGGCGGGCGGGCGGACCGCCGCGTCCCACCGGCCGAGATACGCCTGGCGACCGGGCCGCAGGCCGCCGCGGGGGCGGACTACGTCCTGGTCACCGTGAAGTCCGCGGCCACCGCCCAGGCCGCCCGCGAACTGGCCGGGCACCTGGCCCCCGGCGCGACGGTCGTCAGCTTCCAGAACGGGTT
Organism: Streptomyces sp. WAC 06738; assembly: GCF_003945505.1. NCBI lineage: Bacteria > Bacillati > Actinomycetota > Actinomycetes > Kitasatosporales > Streptomycetaceae > Streptomyces > Streptomyces sp. WAC 06738. The sequence continues at coordinate 463,502 of NZ_CP029618.1, forward strand.
GCGCAACCCGGCGGTGCTGAGCCAGGGACTGCCGGGGCGGGCGGTGGTCACGGGCATGGTCCCGTACAACGTGGTGCAGGCGGCCCCCGGCGTGTTCCACCAGGGGACGGCGGGCGTGCTGATGGTCGACGGGGGCGAGCGCTCGGCTCCGCTGGTGGTGGCGATGACGCAGGCGGGGCTGGAGATCGAGCAGCGCGACGACATGCCCGACGTCCAGCACGCGAAGCTGCTGATGAACCTCAACAACGCGATCAACGCACTCTCCGGGCTGCCGCTGCGGGAGCAGTTGGGGCAGCGCGCGTACCGCGCCTGCCTGGCCCTCTGCCAGCGCGAGGCGCTGGCCTCCTTCCGCGCGGCGAACCTGGCCCCCGCCCGCCTGGGCCCGGTGCCGCCGGGCCTCATGCCGCTGGTCCTGCGCCTGCCCGACTGGCTCTTCCGCCGGCTGGCGGCGGCGACGCTGCGCGTGGACGAACAGGCCCGCTCGTCGATGTGGGACGACCTCCAGCAGGGCCGCCCCACGGAGATCGACACGCTGCAGGGCGAGGTGATGGGGCTGGCGGCGCGCCACGGCCTGCGGGCACCGGCGAACGCGCGGCTGGCGGAGCTGATCCTGGAGGCGGAGTCCAGCAAGCCGGGCGAGCGGCGCCACTGGAGCGGTCCGGAGCTGCTCGCGGAGCTGACGGCGGTGACGGGCGGCGCCGGGGGCTGAGAGCGGTGAGGGGGCGCGGAGAGCTGGGACAGGGGCCCGGCGGGCGGCCTGAGGGGCGTGGGCAGCGTTCTGCGCGGTGCTACGCGCCCGGTGTCGCCGCCGCCTCCGCGAACCAGGTCGGTCCGTCCGCGAGCGCCAGCCGGATCCGGTGGCGGGCGAAGTCCTCCAGGTCCGGCGGCAGCGCGTCCGGGGCGAACCAGCCGACCTCCAGCCCCTCGTCGTCGTTGACCCGGGCCTCGCCGCCCGTCGCGCGGCAGCGCAGCGTGATGTCCATGAACTGGCACTTGTCGCCGTTCGGGTACTGGATCGGGTCCAGCGCCTCGACGCCCACGACCCGCTCCACCGTGCACACGACGCCCGTCTCCTCGCGCACCTCGCGGACCGCCGTCTGCGCCGGCTGCTCGCCCGGCTCCGGGATACCGCCGATGATGCTCCACCGGCCCGTGTCGGCGCGCCGGTGGAGCAGCACCCGGCCGTCGTCGACGACGACGGCGCTGATGCCGGGGAGGAAGAGCAGTTGCTGGCCGGCGGTCGCGCGCAGCTCGCGGATGAAGTCGGGTGTCGCCATGGTCGTAAGCGTAAACGGACCCCGCGGGCGGCCGGGAAACGCCGTGTGACCGGCGGACTACGCCTCGGCGGTGCCGCCGGTGAGGGGGTGGCGCAGGCGGCCGCGGATGGCGCGCACGGCCTCTTCCGCGTTGTCGACGGTGATCGTGAAGTCGTGGTCGTTCGCGAGCCGCAGCACCAGTCCCTCGCCGCGGCGCACGACCACGGCGGTGCCCTTGCCGGGGCGCCAGCGGTAGCCCCAGCCGCCCCAGTGGCGGGGCGTGACGCGGGGCTCGAAGTCGGCGGCGAGCACCTCGGTCAGCGGGATGCGGCGGCGCGGCAGCCCGAAGTGGCCGCAGCGGATCTCCAGGGCCTGGTCGTCGACGCTCACCGCCACGTGCACGAAGGCGAGGGTGCCGGCCAGGACGAGCAGTCCCGCGGCGATGCAGCCGACGACGGACATGACCAGCGGGGCGAGCCCGCCGGTCCAGGGCGCGGCGACGGCCAGCTCGATGCCGAGGGCCATGCAGGCAGCACCGATCAGGGCGAGAAGCCACTGCACGCGGCTCGTGGCCCGCCCGGTCCACACACGGGGGCGGTCGTCCTTCATGACCCCGAGGGTACGCCTGCCGGGCGGCGGCGGCAGTGCGGCGGCTATCCGGGTACGGCCCCGGAGCGGGCCGGAGCGCCCGCCAGCAGCCGCCCCTCCGCGTACCCGAGGGCGGCGGGCGGCAGGGCGCCGGGGCGGCCGGAGAGGAGGACGGTGAGCTCGCCGGAGGGCGCCGCGGCGGGGGCGGGGGCGGCGCCGATACGGCGCAGCACCTGCCCGGCGACGGCACCGGCGGAGCCGTACAGCGCGGGGGGCGGTGCGGCGGGCTGCCGGACGGCGGCGCGGATGCGTTCGCCGACGAGTTCGTAGTGGGTGCAGCCGAGGACGACGGCAGTGACGTCGCGGGGGGTGCAGGCGGCGGCCGCGGCGATGGCGGCGTCGACGGCGGCCTCGTCGCCGTGCTCGACGGCGTCGGCGAGGCCGGGGCAGGGCACCTCGGTGGCGGCGGCACCGCCGGCGAAGTCGCGGATGAGCCGGCGCTGGTACTCGCTGCCCGTGGTGGCGGGCGTCGCCCAGACCGCCAGCGGGCCGCCGCCCGCGGCGGCGGGCTTCACGGCGGGCACGGTGCCGACGACGGGCAGCGCGGGCTCCAGCTCGGCGCGGAGCGCGGGCAGGGCGTGCACGGAGGCGGTGTTGCAGGCGACGACGAGCGCGTCGGGCCCGTACGCGACGGCGGCCCGCGCGCACGCGAGCACCCGCTCCCCCAGGTCCCCGGGCTCCCGGGGCCCCAGGGCATGCCGTCGGGGTCGGAGGAGAGCACGAGCTCGGCATCGGGCCGCAACCGCCGCACGGCGGCGGCGGCGGGCAGAAGCCCGAGCCCGGAATCCACAAGCGCGATCTTCACGCCGGTCACTTTAGTGCCTCCGGCAGAAAGGCGGCCCCCGGTCACACGGGGTGGAGCCGCCCCGATCGCGGCCCTCCCGACGACGTGCGGACCCGGCGGGCGAGTGACGCGGCGGCCCGCGGTGGCCGGCGGAGCAGGGGCGGCGGGGCGACCGGCGGCGCGGGGCGTATCGGGTCCTCCGGGCCGGGCCGGAGCGCAGAGTGGCGCCGTGCGCCCTTCATCCCCCGCTGCCGCACCGCGTCCGCCGCGACTCGCCCCGTGGTGCTCGCCCGGCGAGCGGCGCCGCGGGAGACTTGGGCCGTGACTCTGCTGGCGTGGATCGTCCTGTTCTCGCTCGCCGCCTGGGGCTGGTTGCTGCTCGGGCAGGGGCTCTTCTGGCGGACCGACGTGCGGTTGCCGCTGCGGCCGCCGCCCGCGCAGTGGCCCTCCGTGGCGGTCGTCGTGCCCGCGCGGGACGAGGCCGCCGTGCTGCCCGACAGCCTGCCCTCCCTGCTGGCGCAGGCGTATCCGGGAGAGGCCCGGGTGTTCCTCGTCGACGACGGCAGCACCGACGGCACCGCCGAGACCGCCCGCGCGCTCGCGGAGAAGGCCGGGGACCGCGCCCTTCCGCTCACCGTCTCCTCCCCCGGTGAGCCCCCGGAGGGGTGGACCGGGAAGCTCTGGGCGCTGCGGCACGGGATCGAGCAGGCGTACCGGGCCGACGCCGAGTATCTGCTGCTCACCGACGCCGACATCGCCCACCGGCCCGAGAGCCTGCGGGAGCTGGTCGCCGCCGCCGAGGCCGGGGGGTACGACCTCGTGTCGCAGATGGCCCGGCTGCGTACCGCCACCGGCTGGGAGCGGCTGGTCGTGCCGGCGTTCGTGTACTTCTTCGCCCAGCTCTACCCGTTCCGCTGGGTCAACCGCGCCGGCGGCAGGACCGCGGCCGCGGCCGGCGGCTGCGTCCTGCTCAGGGCCGACGCCGCCCGCCGGGCGGGGATCCCCGAGGCGGTGCGCGGCGCGCTCATCGACGACGTGTCCGTGGCGCGGGAGGTGAAGCGCACCGGCGGCCGGATCTGGCTGGGGCTCGCCGAGCGGGTCGACAGCGTGCGGCCGTACCCGCGGCTCGCCGAGCTGTGGGGGATGGTCTCGCGCAGCGCCTACGCCCAACTCCGGCACAGCCCGCTGCTGCTGGCCGCCGCCGTGGGCGGGCTCGCCCTGGTGTACCTCGTGCCGCCGCTGGCGGTGGCCGCCGGGATGCTGGGCGGCGCGCCCGCCGTCGCCGTCGCGGGGGCGCTCGCGTGGGCGGTGATGGCGGGGACGTACCTGCCCGTGCTGCGGTACTACGGACAGCCGCCGTGGGCGTCCGCGCTGCTGCCGTTCACGGCGGGGCTGTATCTGCTCATGACGGTGGATTCGGCCGTACGGCACCACCGCGGCAAGGGGGCCGCGTGGAAGGGGCGTACGTATGCGTGAACCGCACGCGTACGTACGCACGAGTAGCCCAACTCCCCCCGTCCACCTGCTCTTTACAGAATCTCAACACGTCGAGAAGCCAGATTTGCCCGCGTTGACACGCATTGACAAGGGTCGGTCACTTGGAACCCGCAAAACAACCTTCTTATCGGTCTCCCCAACGACCACATCGTGGGCTTAACTTATGGGGTATGACCTCCCCCCGCCCGTACGGCAGTGGCTACTATGCCGCGCCTGCTTTCCCCGACACCCCGATCTACGACAGTCTGGTCGAAGAGCGGGGTACTCCCCAGATCGCCCCGATCCGGGTCCCTTCGTACGACTCCGGCCCTCACCTGCCGGCCCTGCCCGCGCCCCGCGCCGCCCTGCCGCCCGCCCCGGTGCCGGCGCCCGCGCCCGCTCCCGCGCCGCACCCCCACCAGCCGCACGGGACGCACCTCGCGCACACCCCGCAGCCGACGGTGTACGGCCACCAGGCCGCGCCCCAGCCGGCCCCGCCGCAGCCGTTCGTCCCGCAGCAGCCCCAGCCCGCCCGCTGGGACCAGGGGTACGAGCAGCAGCGCCCCCAGCCGCAACAGCCGCGTCCGCAGCAACAGCCGCGCCCGCAGCAGCAGTCGGCGCCCCCCGGGTACGAGGCGATGCGCCCCGTCGCTCCGCGGCCCGCGCCGCCGCAGCCGGCCCAGCCCGCCCGGCCGGCGTCCCCGCAGACGTATGCGGATCAGTACGCCAGGCCGTACTACCAGGACGGACAGCGCTACTGAGCACCGGCCGGCCCTGAACAGTGGCCGGCCGACCTCGCCGCGCGCGCTACGGTGGTGCCTCAGCCAAGCCGACGCACGAGGTGGGGGCAGAGCAGGACATGGCACAGGGCTCCGTCCAGGTCACGCACACCGGCTCCGTAAGGACCGGGCGATGGCGCCGGCGCACCGGGGAGTACGGGTCGCTCGCGGCGGCCCTGGAGGCCGCGGGCGACGGCGACGTGCTGTCGCTGGCCCCGGGCACGTACCGGGAGAACGTCGTGCTGGAGCGGGCGGTGACGCTGCGCGGTCCGGGCGGCGCCGTCGGCTCCGTCCGCATCGCGCCGGCCGACGGCGTGGCGCTGACCGTCCGGGCGTCCGCGGTGGTCGAGGGGCTGCACGTCGAGGGGGAGGACGCGGCGGTCCCGGCGGTGCTCGTCGAGTCGGGCCGGCCGGAGCTGACCGGGCTGCGGGTCGTCACCCGCTCCGCCGCGGGCATCGAGGTCCGCGGCGACGCCCGGCCCACGGTCCGCCGCTGCGCCGTCGACAACCCGGCCGGCACGGGGGTCACGTTCGCCGACGGGTCCGGCGGCGCGCTGGAGAACTGCGAGGTGCTGGCCGCCGGGCGCAGCGGCATCGCGGTGCGCGGCGGTTCGAGCGCCCACCTGTCGCAGTGCCGCATCCACCACGCGGGCGGCGCGGGGCTGCTGCTCACCGGTGAGGGCAGCACGGTCGAGGCGGTGGGCTGCGAGGTCTACGAGATCAAGGGCGCCGGCGTGCAGTTGACGTCCCGCGCCTCCGGGGAGCTGACGGACTGCACGGTGCACCGCACCTCGGGGGACGGCATCTCGCTCGACACCGAGGCCGTCGTCAAGCTCACCGACTGCGAGGTCCACGACGTCCCGGAGAACGCCGTGGACCTCCGCTCGCGCGCGCAGGCGAGGCTGGCGCGGGTCACCGTGCGCCGGTTCGGGCGCAACGGCCTGTCGGTGTGGGACGCGGGCACGCGCGCCGAGGCGGCGCAGTGCGAGGTCCACGACAGCACCGGCGACTATCCCGCGGTGTGGGTGAGCGACGGTGCGGCGGCGTCGTTCACGTCCTGCCGGGTGCACGACGTGCCCGACGCGCTCGTGGTCCTCGACCGCGGCTCGTCGGTCGAGGCCACGGACACCGACCTCGCGCAGATCCGCGGCACGGCGGTGTCGGTGAGCGACGGCGCCACGGTGGCGCTGGAGCAGTGCCGGATCCGGGACGCGGCGACCGGCGCGTGGTTCCGCGACCACGGCAGCGGCGGCACGGTGCGGGACACCACGGTCGACTCGGTCGCCTCGGGGATCATCGTCACCAAGGGCGCCGACCCGGCGGTCGAGGGCTGCACGATCACCTCGCCCACGGAGGCCGGGGTCTTCGTCTCGGCGGCGGGGCGCGGCTCGTTCACCGGCTGCCGCGTCACCGGGAGCCTGGGGTACGGCTTCCATGTCATCGACGGCTGCCGTTCGGCCCTCACCCGCTGCCGTACGGAGCGCTGCGCGCGCGGCGGGTACGAGTTCGCGGACGCGGGCCCGTCCGCCCCCGAGGGCTCCGGCGGCGGCCCCGTCGTGGAGGACTGCACGAGCGACGAGAGCGCGGAGATGGCCAGCGCCCGCCCCACCGTGCCCGCCGCCCGCACCGAGCCGGAACCGGACGGCCTGCTGGGCGCGTTCGCGCCGCAGCAGGCGGGCGCGGCGGGTGCCGTACGGCCGGCCGCCGAGGCGCAGCCCGCGGCCCGGCCCGCCCGGGAGGTGCTGGCGGAACTGGACGCGCTGGTCGGGCTGGAGAACGTCAAGCGCGAGGTGCGGGCGCTCACCGACATGATCGAGGTCGGCCGGCGGCGCCGGCAGGCGGGTCTGAAGGCCGCCTCGGTCCGCCGCCACCTGGTCTTCACCGGCTCCCCCGGCACCGGCAAGACGACCGTGGCGCGGATGTACGGCGAGATCCTCTCGTCGCTGGGCGTGCTGGAGCGCGGGCACCTCGTGGAGGTCTCCCGGGTCGACCTGGTCGGCGAGCACATCGGCTCGACCGCGATCCGCACCCAGCAGGCGTTCGAACGCGCCCACGGCGGCGTGCTCTTCATCGACGAGGCGTACGCGCTGGCGCCCGAGGACTCCGGCCGCGACTTCGGCCGCGAGGCCATCGACACGCTGGTGAAGCTGATGGAGGACCACCGCGAGTCGGTCGTGGTGATCGCCGCCGGCTACACGACGGAGATGGAGCGGTTCCTCGCCGTCAACCCCGGGGTGGCCTCGCGCTTCTCCCGCACCATCACCTTCGGCGACTACACCGCGGAGGAACTGCTGCGGATAGTCACGCAGCAGGCCGAGGAGCACGAGTACCGGCTGGGTGACGGTACGGACGAGGCGCTGCTGAAGTACTTCACCGTGATCCCCAAGGGCGCCGGCTTCGGCAACGGCCGTACCGCGCGGCAGACGTTCGAGGCGATGGTGGAGCGGCACGCCGGCCGCGTGGCCCAGCTTCCGGACCCCACGACCGACGAACTGACGCTCCTCTACCCGGACGACATCCCCGTCCTGCCCTGAGCCGCCGCGCCCTCCGCGGTCTCCGCGTCCGGCTCCCCCGCGGGCCGCGGCACCTGCCGCGGCCACTCCTCCACGGGCGCGGCGGGGGCGACGGAGATGCGGGCGATCAGCTCGGCGCGCTCGACGGCGAACGCCGGGTCGGCCTGGTAGTCGGAGTGGGCGTTGATCGCGGCGGGCAGCGGGTGTTCCGGCGTGCGCTCGAAGGCGAGCGGGTCCTTGAGCGGCTTGCGGTCGACGTCGCTGGGCCGCCCGTCCGGCGGCGTGGGCCGCACCGGGCCGCCGATGGGGTCCGTCAGCCGCCACAGGTTGCGCCAGGCGTGCGTCTGGTCGTCGAGTTCCGCCAGCGCCCGGTCGCCGAAGTAGGCGGGGAACCAGCGCCCGTAGAGCCGGCGCAGCGGTGACCCGTACGTCAGCAGCGCGACCCGGCCGCGGATGTCCGGGTCGAGCTGCCAGACCGCGGCGGCGGCGAGCACGCTTCCCTGGGAGTGCCCGGAGATGACCAGGCAGCCGCCGGTGCGGCTGGTCCAGGTGCTGGTCCGCCAGGCGAGGTCGGGCACGGCGCGCTCGGCGTAGCAGGGGGGTGCGAAGGGGTGGGCGGCGCGCGGCCAGAAGGTGCCGACGTCCCAGAGGATCCCGACCGTACGGCGCGACTTGGGATCCCGGTACGCCTGCCGGCCCATGGCCAGCAGCAGGATGACCCCGGCGCCCATCATCCAGGAGCCGAGCGCCTGCCCGGTCTGCGCCAGCCCCGGCAGCGGTCCGGGGGCGCCGCGGGCGGCCTTGCCGGGCACCTCGTCGGTGAACCAGGCGCCGAGGACGGCGCCCGCGCCGAGGATCAGGGTGGCGAGCGCGGCGGCGCCGAGCGCGGGCGGCGCGTCGTCGGTGAGCCGGGCGCGGGCGATGGCGCCCGCGATGCGGCCGGTGCGCGGGTCGTTGTCCCCGGTGTAGCGGTGCTCGGTGGGGTAGAGCCCGGCGACCTCGGTGGCGATCCGGCGGCGCAGCACCCACATCCGCCAGCCGCCGGCCAGCGCCAGCAGCAGCACGAGGAGGGCGATCAGCGGTATCGCCGTGGCCTGCCAGGAGAGCACCACGGGCGGTCCCGCGAGCGGGCCGTTCTCGCCGGGGGTGGCGCCGCGGTCCAGCCAGTCGGCGACGCGCTGGGCGACGCCGCCGGAGAAGACCCCGGCCACCGCGCTGGCCAGCAGCGCCACGCAGGCGCCGCCGAGGCCGCGCAGCGCGGGCGGCTCGCCGGTGGCGCGGCGCTGGAGCAGGAGGCCGGTGATCGCGAGCCCGGCGGCGAGCACGCCCTGGGCCACGGCGAGGCCGCCGAAGACCGACGTGCCGGGCAGCCGGCCGGTGGAGACCCAGCCGGGCCGGGACCAGGCGGTGTGCACGAGCACCGCCGCCAGCAGCGCGAGCGCGGCGAGGGGCAGGGCCCGTACGGCGCGGCGGTCCTCGCCCATGTCCGGCTCCGCCTCCGTACGGCCCGAGCGGCACACCAGGGCGACGACGGCGATCCAGCCGGCGGCGGTCAGGGCGCCGAGGACCCAGCCGGTGGCCCGGAGCCCGCCGCCGGTGCCGTCGTCGGCCGCGGCGGTGACGGCGATGAGCGCGGAGGCGACGGCGAGCAGCCCGGTGGCGGTGTGCGCGGCGCGCAGCCGGGCCACCAGGCGGCGCCCGTACCAGAAGCCGGGCAGCGAGAGCGCCGGCTGCTCACCGGTGGTGCCGGGGGCGCCCGCGCGCGGCGAGGGCTTGGCCGACTCGTAGATGCTCCAGGTGCGCCGCGACAGCCACCACAGCAGGGCCGTCAGCAGCACGGGCACCAGCGCGGCCAGCGCGAGCCGCCGGCCGGGCCCGCCGAACCAGCCGCCGGACTCGGCGGACATGAAGCCGAGCCAGGACTTGTCCGCGACGCAGTGGGTGCTGCCCGCGCACTGCCAGGCCAGCAGGTCGAGCGTCACCTCGCCGGCGGCCAGCACGAGCTGGACGGTGAGCGTGAGCGCGAAGATCCGCACGAGGACGTCGTACGCCCGGTGCGCGCCGTGCCGGGACGGGGCGGCGGGGCGCATCCAGTGCGCGAGGTTGGCGATCATGAAGGGGAGGAGGACGAGCCACAGCGCGCGGGCGCCGTTGCCCGAGGTCAGGTTCGACCAGCAGTACGCCTCCTGCACCGGCTCGGTACGGGATCCGCCGTCTTCGCCGCGTTCCTCCCCCGCCGGCTCCTCTGTCCGCACGTCCTCCGTACGGCGGTGGATGCCGGCCGTGCGGTCGCCGGTGACCAGCTCCGTGCGCGGGTCCCCCAGCATCTCCTGCGGGGTGGCCCCGCCGACGCCGTGGACCAGCAGTTCCAGCGCCGGCTGCGGCGCGGTGCCCTCGGACCCGTCCGTCCCGCCCGGCGGTGTGCGCACCTTGGCGCTCAGCGCTTCCGGCTGCATGCCTCTCGCCCCCCGTACCGTCCTGCGGTCACTACCGGTGTCCAGCATCCCGGGATCGGCCGTCCGGTGCAGCTTCCCGCGCGGGAGGCGAAGCAGAATCGTGACGCGGGGGTTCCCGGGGTCCCCCGGCGGGCGGACATCCGCGGCCGGGTGACGTACCCGCGTGGGAGGATGACCCGGACAAGCGACCCCGGGACGAAGGGCGTACGGCGTGAGCGACAACCAGAACCTGCTCGCGGAGCAGCGCCGGGCCCTCATCCTGGACGAGGTCCGGCGCCGCGGCGGGGTGCGGGTGAACGAGCTGACGCGCCGGCTGAACGTCTCGGACATGACCATCAGGCGCGACCTCGACGCGCTGGCGCGCCAGGGGGTCGTGGAGAAGGTGCACGGCGGTGCGGTGCCGCTGGCCGAGGCGAGCACGCACGAGCCGGGCTTCGAGGCCAAGTCCTCCCGGGAGACGGGCGCGAAGGAGGAGATCGCCCGCGCGGCGGCGCAGATGGTGGCGCCGGGCGCGGCCATCGCGCTCTCCGGCGGGACGACGACGTTCGCGCTGGCGCGGCATCTGGTGGAGGTCCCGGACCTGACGGTGGTGACCAACTCGGTGCGCGTGGCCGACGTGTTCTACGCGGCGCAGCAGCCGGGGGCGCGCGGCGCGACGGTGGTGCTCACCGGCGGGGTGCGGACGCCGTCGGACTCGCTGGTCGGCCCGGTCACGGACCAGGCGATCCGCACGCTCCACTTCGACGTGCTGTTCATCGGTGTGCACGGGATATCGGTGCAGGCGGGCCTCTCCACGCCGAACCTGGCGGAGGCGGAGACGAACCGGCATCTGGTGCGCGCGGCGCGGCGCGTCGTGGTGGTCGCGGACCACACCAAGTGGGGCACGGTGGGCCTGAGTTCCTTCGCCTCGCTGGACGCGGTGGACGCGCTGGTGACGGACCCGGGGGTGCGTCCCGAGGCGCGGGCGGAGATGGCGGAGCACCTGCCGGAGGTCGTGGTCGCGGGCGAGCCGCAGGAGCCGGCGGAGGGCTGAGCCGGGGCGCCGCCGGGCGCCCGGGTCCTCAGCAGGTCCAGCGGCCGGTGGTGAGGAAGGCGTCGAGGTGCGCGGCGTACGGGCCGATGTCGAGGCCCTGCTCCGCGAGCCAGTCGTCGGAGTAGTACTTGTCGAGGTAGCGGTCGCCCGGGTCGCAGATCAGGGTGACCACGCTGCCGTTGCGGCCTGCCGCGACCATCTCCCCGACGATCCGCAGCGCGCTCCACAGCCCGGTGCCCGTCGAGCCGCCCGCGCGGCGGCCGATGGCCCGCTCCAGGGCGCGTACGGCGGCGACGGTGGCCGCGTCGGGGACCTTCATCATCCGGTCGATGGCCGCGGGCAGGAAGCTGGGCTCCATGCGGGGGCGGCCGATGCCCTCGATGCGCGAGCCGCGGTCGACGGTGACGCCGGGGTCGCCGCTCTCCCAGCCGGCGAAGAAGCAGGAGTTCTCCGGGTCGGCGACGCAGACGCGGGTGTCGTACTGGAGGTAGCGCACGTAGCGGGCGATGGTGGCCGACGTGCCGCCGGTGCCCGCGGTGGCGACGATCCAGGCGGGCTCGGGGAAGCGCTCCAGGCGGAGCTGGGTGTAGATCGACTCGGCGATGTTGTTGTTGCCGCGCCAGTCCGTCGCCCGCTCGGCGTAGGTGAACTGGTCCATGTAGTGGCCGCCGGTCTCCTCGGCGAGCTGGGCGGACACCTCGTACACCGTCCGCGGGTCGTCCACCAGATGGCAGGTGCCGCCGTGGAACTCGATGAGGCGGGTCTTCTCGCTGCTGGTGGTACGCGGCATCACGGCGATGAAGGGCACGCCGATGAGGTCGGCGAAGTACGCCTCGGAGACGGCGGTCGAGCCGGAGGACGCCTCGATGACGGGCTTGCCGGGGCGGATCCAACCGTTGCAGAGGCCGTAGAGGAAGAGGGAGCGCGCGAGGCGGTGCTTGAGACTGCCGGTGGGGTGGGTCGACTCGTCCTTGAGGTACAGGTCGATGCCCCAGCGCTCGGGCAGCGGGAAGCGGAGCAGATGGGTGTCGGCGGTGCGGTTGGCGTCGGCCTGCACCTTGCGCACGGCCTCCTTGAGCCAGGCGCGGGCCGCGGGGTCGCTGCGGTCGACGTCGAGGGTGGGGAGGGCGCCGCCGGGCGCGGCGGCCGGGGGGTGTGCGCTGGCGGTCACCACCCGATCATATGCGGGGCCTCTGGCCACCTCGGCCGGTCGTGGGCACACTGGCAGGAGTGCTGGTGCCGCCTCCTTGTCGCGGGGCGGTGCCGCCCATGCGCGCTCATCGCTCCAGGGGGAGCGCTGTGGGGGAGCCGAGGAGGGTCGGCGTGGCGGAGACGGAGTACACGGCTCGCGGGGTTCGGATAGGGCGCTGGTTGCGCTCGCTGACCCGGGCGGGACAGGTGCACATCAAGGACGGCCGGCTGGAGTTGCTGACCAGCTACGGCACCCAGATCGACAGCGCCCCGGTCGAGGAGGTGCGCGCGGCCCGCCCGTGGTTCGGCCGCGGCGACCGGGCGGTGGCGTCGGTCAACGGCAGGCAGTACGTCCTGACGCTCACGGGCGAGCAGGGCAAGCAGGAGGAGTCGGGCGAGAAGGCGGCGGGCCGCTTCCTCGAAGCGGTACGCGCCGCCCGCGGCAGGCCGGACTTCGGCTGACGTGACGACGGCCCGTCCCACTCCCCGGGGAGCCGGACGGGCCGGTCGCGGCGGGTCTGCGCCGGTCACTCCGTCGCTATCGCGCCCAGGACGTCCAGCCGGGCTGCGCGGCGGGACGGACGCCAGGCCGCGAGGGCGCCTGCCGTGAGGCCGACCAGGGCGACGATCGCCAACTGCAGCGGCGGCACCGTGAACACCCCGTCGCCGGAGGAGTCGGTGGCCTTCGTCATGGCCCAGCCGAGGAACGCGCCGAGCGTCAGGCCGCCCGCCGTGCCGAAGGCGGCGACGAGCACCGACTCCCAGCGGACCATCGCGCGGAGCTGCGCCCGGGTCTGGCCGACCGCGCGGAGCAGGCCCAGTTCGCGGGTCCGCTCGTGCACGGCGAGGGTCAGGGTGTTGGCGATGCCCAGCAGCGCGATGAGCACGGCGAGCGCCAGGAGCGCGTACACCAGCGTCAGCATCATGTCGACGCCCGCCGCCGAGGACTCGGCGAACTCGTCGCGCGTCTGCACCTCCGGGTTGCCGTACCGCTCGGCGACCTTCTCCACCGCCGCCTTGCCGTCCGCCTCGGCCACGCCGGCCTTGAAGGCGACGGCGACCAGCGAGTCGGAGTCCTGCATGCGGTGCGGCTCCCACGCCTCGCGGGTGAGGACGTAGTCCCCGGCCAGGTCCGCCTGGTCGTAGACGGCCCGTACGGTGAACGGCCGCTTCTCGCCGTCGGTGAAAGTGAACCGCGCGGTGCTGCCGACCTGCCAGCCGTGGTCGTCCGCCTCGCTCCTGGAGACCGCGACCCCGTCCGTGCCCAGATCCGTCAGGCTGCCCCGGACCGTGCCGAGGTCCAGCACGTCGCCCATCCGCCCGGGATCCGTGACCGTCAGCGCCCTGCCGTCGCCGTCGACCCGGGCCACGCCGCTGCCCAGGCCGAGCGCGTGCTCCACCTCCGGCAGCTCCGCCACCGCCGGGGCGACCTTCGGGCTCAGCGCGCCGCTCTCCGGCCCGAACGCCGGCACCCGCACCGCCACGTCGCCGGCGAAGGCGCGCGAGACGGTCTGGTCCATCGTCGACTTCAGCGAGGCGCCGAAGACCGTGAACAGCGACACCACGGCGACGCCAATCATCAGCGCGGTCGCCGTCGCCGCGGTGCGCTTCGGGCTGCGCAGCGCGTTGCGGCGGGCCAGGCGGCCGTTCATGCGGCGCAGCGGGGCGCCGAGGATCCGTACGGCGTACGAGGACGCCACCGGACCCAGCACCACGAACGCGGCGAGCGTGACGACCGCGCCGAGGACCGTCAGCATCACCGAGGGGTCAGACGAGGCCCCGCCGGGCACAGCCCCGTACACGGTCAGCACGGCGCCCGCGGCGGTGAGCACGCCGCCGACGAGGGCACGTACCCGGGAGGAGCCCGCGTCGTCCACGGCGGTCTCGCGGAGCGCCGCGAGCGGCGACGTGCGGCCGGCGCGGACGGCGGGCGCCAGCGCGGAGGCCAGGCACACCACGACGCCGGTGGCGAACGGCAGCGCAAGCGACAGCCCGCTGATCACCAAGTCGCCGTCGGGGAACGGGAATCCGACCGCAGGGAAGAGCGCCTGGAGCCCGGCCGCGATCCCCACGCCGCCGGCGAGGCCGACGAGCGAGGCGAGCACGGCGACGACCAGGGCCTCGGCCATGGTCTGGCCGACGACCTGGCGCCGGGTGGCGCCGAGCGCCCGCAGCAGGGCGTTGTCGCGGGTGCGCTGGGCCACGACGATCGCGAAGGTGTTGTAGATGCTGAACGTGGCGACCAGCATGGCCACGCCCGCGAAGCCGAGCAGTCCGGCGGTGAAGCCGCTGAGGAACTGGCCCGCGATCTGGTCCTGGTTCTCCTCGGTGACCTCCTGCCCGGTGACGGCCTCGATGCCGTCGGGAAGCGCCGGGGCCAGGGCCTCGACCAGCGCGGCCTGGCTCTCTCCCGGGTCCGCGCGGACCTGGATGCTGGTGGCCCGGCCGGGCTCGGCGGTCAGGTACTTCTCCGCGTCGGCCCGGGTCAGCGCCGTGAAGCTGGTCTGGCCCATGCCGTCCTCGCCGCCGAAGGTGGAGATGCCGACGATCGTCACCTCGAGCGGGTCGGGGGTGCGCACGGTCGTGGTGTCGCCGACGCCCAGGCCGGCGTCCTTCGCGGCGCCCCGGTTGATCACCGCCTCACCGGAGCGCTCGGGCGCGCGGCCCTCGTCGATCTGGTACGAGTTCAGCTCCTCGTCGGCGATCCAGTTGCCGGCCAGGGTCGGAGGGCCCCCGCCGCCCACCGGCTCGCCGTCCTTGCCGAGAAGCTGGCCGGGGCCCTCGATGCGGGGCTCGGCCGCGGCGACGCCCGGCATCCGCGCGATCTCGTCCGCCAGTTCCGTGGGGACGGTCCTGCGGGTGCCGAACGACTCGCCGGGGGTGGTGATCATGTCGTCGCCGCGCACCACCGCGTCCGTACCGCTGGTGGCGCGGCCGAACATGGCGTCGAAGCTGGACCTGAGGGTGTCCCCCATGACGAGGGTGCCCCCGAGGAACGCGACGCCGAGGAGCACGGCGAAGAACGTGCCGGCGAACCGCCGCTTGTGCGTGCGCAGTCCGGCCATGCTCAGCCGCAGCGACGCGCGGGTGCCGCTCATGACGGGCTCTTCCTCTCCGCGGTGGTGTCCAGGGAACGTGCCGTACGGGGGCTCTCGCCCACGAAGCGCTGCATGCGGTCCAGTACGCGGTCCGCGGTGGGCGCGGCCATGCGGTCGACGAGCCGGCCGTCGGCGAGGAAGACCACCTCGTCGGCGTAGGCCGCGGCGACCGGGTCGTGGGTGACCATGACGACGGTGCGGCCCAGCTCGCGCACGGTGCCGGCGAGCAGGCCCAGGACCTCGGCGCCGGAGCGCGAGTCGAGGTTGCCGGTGGGCTCGTCGGCGAAGACGACGTCGGGGCGACCGGCGAAGGCGCGGGCCACGGCGACGCGCTGCTGCTGGCCGCCGGACAGCTCGGCGGGCCGGTGGTGCAGCCGGTCGCGCAGGCCGACCACGTCGATGAGCGAGTCGATCCAGGCGGGGTCGCCGCGGCGGCCCGCGAGGTCCATCGGCAGCGTGATGTTCTCCGCGACGGTCAGCGTCGGCAGCAGGTTGAACGCCTGGAAGACGAAGCCGATCCGGTCGCGGCGCAGCATCGTCAGCCGCTTGTCGTCGAGCGCGCCCAGCTCGGTGTCGCCGATGAAGGCGGCCCCCGCGGTGAGCGTGTCGAGGCCGGCCGCGCAGTGCATCAGCGTGGACTTCCCGGACCCCGAGGGGCCCATGATGGCCGTGAACCGCCCGGCCGGGAAGGCGACACCGACGCCGTCGAGCGCCCGGACCTCGGTGTCGCCGCTGCCGTAGACCTTGACCGCGTCGACGACGCGGGCGGCCGCGCCGGTGCGTACGGGGGCGGTGGCCGCGGATGTCATGCCGCACCGCCCTTGCCCTCGCCGCGGCGGCCGAACTCCTCGTTCAGCACGGAGAGCCGGCGCCAGTACTCGTCCTCGTCGATCTCACCGGCCGCGAAGCGCCGGCCGAGGACCGCGATCGGCGACTGCTCGCCGTAGCCGGAGGCGCCCGGTCCGTCCGGGCCGCCGCGGAACCGCTGCCAGGGGGCGCCGCGGCCGCGCCGGACGACGCGGCGGGCGAAGAAGAACAGGCCGCCGAGGACCAGGGCCCACATGAGCGGGAAGAGCAGGATCCACGGTCCGGGTCCGCCGTCGTTCCAGTGCGCCAGGGTGTTCATCGTTCTTCACTCCTCGATGGTTTCTGTGGTGCCGACACCATCGAGACTCCCGCCGGGAGGGGGTCCGGGTCGTCGTACGGCCAGCGGCACCTGGCCTGCTCCCGGCGGAGTATGCGGGCCGTCTCCGGCTGCTTCCGGCCGCCGTCCGCGGAGGGCGTGCGCCGGTCCGTACGCCGGCGTCCGTCACCGTGCGTGACTTATTCACACGGGGCGCACCCGGGGCACGTGCATATGCACCCTCCACACGCTGCCGCGCGCCCCCCTGGTAACGCTTCCATGGAAGCGGACACGGGGCACGGACGGGACGAAGGAGAGCAGACCGTGGCCACCGAAACCGACACGAGTGCGGTCGTGTCCGAGCTCGCCGAGATCCGGCGCTCCCTCGACGTGGGCCTGGCCCGCATCGACGGACGGCTCGCACTGCTGTCGCAGCGCAGTCAGCAGATGGAGCGTGAGATCGACGAGCTGACGGCACGCGTCACCTCGCTGGAGCACTCGCGCTGGCCACTGCCGTCGATCGCCGCGCTCACCGGCGCGGGGGCGATGGCACTGGCGTTATGGCAGGCCCTGGGCCGCTGAACGGCGGACCCGGCCGGCGAGCACCGCCCGCCGGTCCCGCAGTGGCGGGACCGGCGGACCGGTGCGGCCGCGGGTCGCCCGCCCGCGCGGACGGGGCGCGGGGATCAGGCGCCGAGGCGGAGGTGATGGAGCATCAGCAGCGCCGCGGCCATGTTCGCGGCGGGCACCTCCCCGCGGCCGACCATGTCGGGCACCCCCTTCAGCGGCACCCACTCGCGTCTGTCGGACTCGAAGTCGTCCTCGGGGTCGCCGATCTGCACCGCCTCCGTGGCGTAGTAGATGAGGTGCCGGGCGTCCGTCAGGCCGTTGGACGGCTCGACGGTCATCAGGTGCGTGAGCGGGCCGGGCCGCCAGCCGGTCTCCTCCTCCATCTCGCGGGCGGCGGCGGTCTCGGGGTCCTCCCCGTCCTCCACCACCCCGGCGGCCAGCTCCCATCCGTAGACGTCGGTGATGAAACGGTGCCGCCAGAGCAGCAGCACCTCGTTCGCCTCGTTGACCGCGGTCGCCACGGCGACGGGTCGCAGGCGGATCAGGTAGTGATCAAGGTGGCGCCCGTCCGGGAGTTCCACGTCGGCCAGGTTGACGCGGAACCAGCGGTTTTCGTACACGGTGTGCTCCCTGAGATTCCTCCATCGCACGTAGTCCCCCTTGTCGCCGTCCAGTGGCGGTGGCGGCCCCCGCGTCAGAGCGGAACGCGCAACGCTGCGTCGATCAGCTCCGCCGCCTCGGCGGTCCCTCCTCCGCCGGTCTCGGTCAGATGGCGACGGACCGCGCGCAACCTGTCCCGCAGCCGCTGCGACTCCATCCCTCTGGCCGCTCTTGCCATTTCCAGCGCCGCCTGCGCCGCCTCCTCGGCGTCCCCCTGACGCAGTTCGACGTGGCTCAGAATCGCCAGCCGGTGCACCCGGCCCCGGTCGTGGGCCGGCCGGTGCACGGCGGTCGCCGCCTGTTCGCGGGCGGCGCGCAGGTCCCCGATGCGTAAGAGCGCCTCGGCGACCTGCACGTTGACCAGACCCGGCTGGACGTAGTCCGTCTCGGCCGGCTCCTGGCGTGCGCTGATCCGCCCGGCGGCGGACTCGGCGCGACGGATGCAGGCCAGGGTGCCCGAGCGGTCGCCGAGGAAGGCGTACGCCTTGGCCTGCATCGCGTACAGATCGGCCGCCAGGGCGGGACTGACGTCCTGGTCGGCGGCCCGCAGCGCGGCCTCCGCGAACGCGACCGCCTGGCGGTACTCCCTGAGGAACAGTGACTGGTTGACGAGCATGGCGATGACGTACGCGCCGAAGCCGCGGTCCCCGCTGGCCTTGGCCAGCCGCAGCGCCTGGTGGAAGTAGCGCTGGGAGAGGCCGAGGGCGTCCGAGTCGTACGCGCAGATGCCCGCGACGGCGACGAGGCCGCCGGTGGCCCGGTGCAGCCGGCGGCCGACGTCGTCGCCGTACGACCCGCGAAGCAGCGGCGCCGCCTCGGAGTTGAGGAAGCGCACGACGCGGGCGCGGGTCGCCATGCCGCCGGCCTTGCGGTACATCTGCTCGTAGTGGGCGCGGGCGGCCTGGAGGGTGGTGACGTCGGCCTCGCTGACGTGCACGGGTCCGCTGCGGGAGACGTCACCGTCCTCGGGCGGGTTCTCCCACTCCCACACCGGGATGACGGCGGGGGTGCCGGTGAGCGCGCGGGCGCTGACGACGTGCGGGTGCTGCTGCTCGTCGGAGCGCCACAGGGCGGTGGCGCGCTCGACGAAGCGGGCGAGCGGTGCGGCGGCCGAGGGGCCGCCGGCGGCGCCGAAGCCGATGTCGTCCAACGTGACCGGGCGGTCGAGCCGTTCGGCCAGCACTTCGCAGATGAGGTCGGGCACCTGGCCGCGTGGTCGCTGGCCCTTGAGCCAGCGGGCCACGGCGGTGTGCTCGTAGCGCAGCCGCAGTCCGCGGGCCGCACCGGCCCGGTTGACGTGCGCGGCAAGCCCGGCGTGGGAGATCCCGGCTTCGTCGAGCGCCGCGTCGAGCAGGGTGTTGGGCTCCATGTGCCCTCCTGCGAGCAGGGTGTTCGCCAGCGTAACCGAGGGCCTTTCACACGGGGTGTGAAGTGCGCGCCCGCAGTCGTGGCGTGTGCGCCCTCCCGGTGGCCACGGGTGGCGAGTTGACTGTGCGGCATCGGGTCCGCTCGCTTCCCCGCAGCCTGGCGGCGGTTCCGTAGCCGCCCCGCCCGCCGTGCCGGACCCGGCACCCGGCCGGCCGGGCGGGCGGCAACCCCCCACCGGCGCGGGCGCTGGGGACCGGACGGCGGTCCGGCCCGCGGCAGCCCGCGACCGGGGCGGCGGGCGGGCGTACCGGCCGCTCAGCCGACGACGCGCAGCCAGATCCCCGTGCAGTGCCGCAGGGCGGACACCTGTACCTGCTCCAGCAGGACCCGGGTGCCGCCGGGGCGGTCGAAGAGCCGGACGCCGTCGCCGAGGAACACCGGCGCGGTGAAGACCAGCACCTCGTCCAGCAGGCCCGCCTCGATGCACTGGCGGGCGACGTCGGCGCCGATGACGTTCACGTAGCCGTCGCCCGCGGCGGCCTTGGCGGCGGTGACGGCGGTGTCGAGGTCCGCGCCGAAGGTGACGCCGGGGACGGGCTCGGCCGGCGGGTGGTGGGTGAGCACGAACTGCTGCCCCTCCCAGCCGCCGCCGAACGCCTCGCCCTCGTTCTCCGTGCCGCGGTGCGGGTCGTCGCCGAAGAAGCTGCGCGCGCCCGAGAGGATCGAGCCGACCCGCGGGACGAGCCCGTCGACCGTGGGGTTGTCCCCGAGGTGGCCGGCGAGCCAGGACATGTCGCCGCCCGGTCCCGCGATGAATCCGTCGAGCGACATGGTCGCCGAGTACAGCAGCTTCGCCATGGGGCGCCTTTCCTCCGGTGGTCTGCGGACTGCCGAGTCTGCAGGGTGAGACCGGCGGGCGGCCCGGAAGTCATCGGTACGCGGCGGGGCGGCCCCGCCCGTCCTCACCCCGCCAGGACGCCGAGGGGGTCGTCGAGCACCGGCTGCCAGGCGAGTTCCGCGGCACCGACCAGGCTGTTGTGGTCGAGCGTGCACTCCAGCACCGGGACGCCGCCGCTGCGCCCCCACAGGCTGCGGTCCGCCACCCGCGCGCGCAGCCGCTCGGGCGCGGCGGCCAGCAGCACCTGGTGCAGGCCGCCGAGGATGATGCGGTCGGGGTTGAGGATGTTGACGAGGCCCGCGAGGCCGAGGCCGAGGCGGTCCACGACCAGGTCGACGGCGGCGGCGACCGCCGGGTCCGCGTGCTCGTCGCGTACCAGCTCGCGGGCCTGCTGGAGCAGCGAGACCTCGGGGCCGGGCGCGCGGCTGGCGGCCGTCAGAAGCGCCAGCGGGTCGGTCTCGACGTCCAGGCAGCCGCGGCTGCCGCAGTGGCAGGGCAGGCCCTCGTCGGGGTTGACGGTCAGGTGGCCGACCTCCAGCGCCAGCCCGGCGCTGCCGGTGTGCAGCCGCCCGTCGAGGACGAGCGCCCCGCCGACGCCGCGGTGGCCGGTGGCGACGCACAGCAGGTGCGCGGAGCCGCGCCCCGCGCCGTGGCGGTGTTCCGCCAGGGCGGCGAGGTTGACGTCGTTGCCGGTGAACGCCCGCGGGGCGGCGGCGAACTCGATGCCGGAGGCGGTCAGGCAGTCGTGGAAGATGCGGCGTACGGGCGCGCCCGCGGGCCAGGCGAGGTGCAGCGGGTTGAGCGCTTCGCCGTCCGGTTCCGCGACCGCGGACGGTACGGCGAGGCCGGCGCCCACGCAGGTCCGCCCGGTGGCGCGCAGCAGCTTGGCGCCCTCCTCGACGACGGCGGCGAGTACGTGTGCGGGGTCGGCCGGGACCGTACCGCAGCCGGGGGCGGTGGCGACGATGCGGCCGCCGAGCCCGACGAGCGCGGCGCGGAAGCCGTCCGCGTGCACCTGCGCGGCGAGCACGACGGGGCCCTCGGGGTTGACGGACAGGCCGTGCGAGGGCCGGCCCTGGTGTCCGGCGGCGGCGGGCCGGGAGTCCACGGTGATCAGGCCCAGCGCCGCCAGCTCCGCCGCGACGGCGCCCGCGGTGGCGCGGGTCACGCCCAGTTCCGCGGTGAGCACGGCGCGGGTCGGCGCCCGGCCGGTGTGGACGAGCTCCAGCGCGGGCCCCAGCGCGCTCCGGCCTCTCTCGGGTCGCGCGGGCCTTGTACGAGTCGGCGTCACGCTTCTATTCTGTCTTTGTGCCGACGCTAAACAAAATACGGGCGGCGCTCCCCCGGTCACTGCGCGGCACCGCCGTGCCCCGCGGCCCCGCCGGAGCCCAGCTCGCCCGTCTCCGTACCGTCCTGACCGTCTTCTTCGCCCTCGACGGCTTCGTCTTCGCCGGCTGGGTCGTCCGGATCCCGGACATCAAGGACCAGACCGGCGCCTCGCCCAGCGCGCTGGGTCTCGCGCTGCTCGGCGTGTCCGCGGGCGGGGTGGCGACCATGGTGCTCACCGGGGGGCTCATCCGCCGCTACGGCGCGCACGCGGTCACCGTGGGCACGGCCGCGCTGCTGTCGGCCGGCGTGGTGCTGCCGCCGCTGACCCGTTCCGCGCTCGCGCTCGGCCTCGTCCTGGTGGTCTTCGGCGCCGCGTTCGGCTCCATCAGCGTCGCCATGAACAGCGCGGCCGTCGACCTGGTGGCCGCCCTGCGGCGGCCCGTGATGCCCAGCTTCCACGCGGCGTTCAGCCTCGGCGGGATGCTCGGCGCCGGGCTCGGCGCGCTCGTCGCGGGGCACCTCTCCCCCACCCGGCACCTGCTGCTCCTCGCGCTGCTCGGGCTCGCCGTCACCGCCTTCGCCGGGCCCGCGCTCCTCGCCCTGCCGGCCCCGGAGCGGCCGCCCGCGCCGGAGGACGCGGACCGGGCGGATGTCCCTGACCCGTCCGGATCCGACGCCGCAGCGGACAGCGGGCCGGCCGCGGCGGAGCGGCCCGCCGGGCGCACCCGGCTGCTCGTCGCCGTGCTCGGGCTCGTCGCGCTGTGCACCGCGTACGGCGAGGGCGCCATGGCCGACTGGAGCGCGCTGCACCTGAAGGAGTCCCTGGACGCGGGGCCGGGACTGGCCGCCGCCGGCTACTCCGTCTTCGCCCTCGCCATGACCGCGGGGCGGCTCTCCGGCACCGCGCTGCTGCTGCGGCTCGGCCAGAACCGCGCCCTGGTCGCCGGCGGCGCCACTGCCTGCGTGGGCATGCTGCTCGGCTCCTTCTCCCCGTACGTCTGGGGCGCGCTGGCCGGCTTCGCCCTCACCGGGCTCGGCCTGGCCAACATATTCCCCATAGCCATCGGCCGCGCCGGCGAACTGGCGGGCCCGAACGGCGTCGCCGCCGCGTCCACGCTCGGGTACGGCGGCATGCTCCTCGGGCCGCCGGCGATCGGCTTCCTCGCCGACTGGTTCTCGCTGCGCGCCGCGCTGAGCACGGTGGCACTGCTCGCCGGGGCGGCGGCGCTCATCGCGTACGCGATGCAGGCCGTGCAGAACGGCGGGCGCCCGCGCGGGACGTGAGGAGCCGGGCCCGGGGGCAGGGCCTGCCGGTCATCTGATGCCGACGGTGCGGGCGAGCACCGCCCGCTGCACCGGCAGCGCCTCGGCGTGCAGCCTGCGGCCCGCGTCGGTGACGCACACCTGCACGCCTCTGCGGTCCTCGGGGCACATGCCGCGGGTCACCAGACCGTGCTTCTCCAGCCTGCCGACGAGGCGGGACAGCGCGCTCTGGCTCAGGTGCACCCGGTCCGCCAGCTCCTGCACCCGCAGGCTCGCCCTGTCACCCGAGTTCGCCATGCCGAGGAGCACGTCCAGCACCTCGAAGTCGCTGGCCCCGATGCCGTATCGATGCAGCTCACGGTCCAACTCGCCCACCGCACGCGCGTGCACCGCGCGGATCTCCCGCCATTGAGAAACGACCGCGCCTTCGGCGCTCCCCGTTGCCATGGCATGGCACCGTACCAGCCCGTGAGCGGGATGTGACGGCCGGTGTGCAACGGATTGAACACGGCGCTTCGGGGATAGAGTTCGGGGCATGAGGGGGCTGGAAATGCGGGGACCGAGGACGCAGAGCCAACGGGACGCACTCACCGTCGAGATCGTGTACGCGGCCGTCACGGCGGCACTGCTGGCGGGTGCGGTGTTCCTCGCGGTCGCCGCGCCCGCGCTCTTCTTCGACGCGGTGCGCGGCGACGCAAGGGTGGGGGTACTGACGGCCGCGAAGGCGGCCGGGGCTACGGTGTTCGTGATCCGCGTCGCGCTCGTCCTGCGTCGCTGGTGAGCAGCCGCCTGACCAGGGGCCAGAGCAGGATCAGCGCGATGACGGCGTAGAGCGTGACCGCGAACGGGGTGTTGACGAGGCCGCTCAGGCTGCCGTCGCTGAGCTGGAGCGCCCGGCGCATCTGCTGCTCGGCGGCCGGGCCCAGGATGACGCCGATGATCGCCGGCAGCACCGGCAGCCCGTAGCGCCGCATGCCGAGCCCGATCAGGCCGATCACCAGCAGGATGACCAGGTCCGCCGCCTCGCCGCTGACGGCGTAGGCGCCGACCGCCGCGAAGAAGAGGATGCCCGCGTAGAGATAGGGCCGCGGGATGCGCAGCAGCTTGGCCCAGACCGGCGCCAGCGGCAGGTTGATGAGCAGCAGCAGGAACATCCCGACGAAGAGCGACGCGATCAGGCCCCACACGAGGTCGGGTTCGCGGTCGAAGAGCAGCGGGCCCGGCTGGATGCCGTACTGCTGGAACGCGGCCAGCATCACGGCGGCGGTCGCCGTCGTCGGCAGGCCCAGCGTGAGCATCGACACCAGCGTGCCGGCCGCGGAGGCGGACGCCGCCGACTCCGGCCCCGCGACGCCCTCGATGGCGCCCTTGCCGAACTCGTCCTTGTGCTTCGACAGCTTCTTCTCCGTCACGTACGACAGGAAGGTGGGGATCTCCGCGCCGCCCGCCGGGATCGCCCCGAACGGGAACCCGATCGCCGGCCCGCGCAGCCACGGCCGCCAGGTGCGCCGCACGTCGGAGCGGGCCAGCCACGGCCGGCCGACGGGTATCGGGCCCTGGTTGCCCGAGCGCAGCCGGGCGGCCACCCACAGCGCCTCGCCGACCGCGAAGAGGCCGACCGCCACGATGATGACGTCGATGCCGTCGGCGAGCTGCAGCGAGCCGAACGTCAGTCGCTCCTGGCCGGTCATCTGGTCGAGTCCGACCAGGCCGATGGTGAGCCCGATGAGCAGCGAGGCGAAGCCGCGGATGCGGGAGCGGCCCAGCACGGAGGTGACCGCGATGAACGCGAGGACCATGAGGGCGAAGTAGTCAGGCGCGCCGATGTCGACGGCCAGGTCGGCGATCACCGGGGCGAGCGCGACCAGCAGGATCGTGCCGATCATGCCGCCCGCGAAGTGCCCGATCGCCGCGGCGGCCAGCGCCTGCGGGCCGCGGCCCGACTTGGCCATCGGATGGCCCTCGATGGCCGCGACCACCGCGGCGCTCTCCCCCGGTGTGTTGAGCAGGATCGAGGTGGTGGAGCCGCCGAACATGCCGCCGTAGTAGATGCCGGCGAACATGATGAGCGCGGCGGTGGGCTCGAGACCGTACGTCACGGGGAGCAGCAGCGCGACGGCCATCGCCGGGCCGATGCCGGGCAGGACGCCGATCGCGGTGCCGAGGAGGACGCCGACGGCGGCCCAGAGGAGGTGGGCGGGCGTCAGCGCGGTGCCGAAGCCGTCGATGAGAGAGGTGAAGGAGTCCATCTCACAGCACCTCCATGAGGGGTCCGCCGGGCAGCGGGACGCCCAGCAGGTTGTTGAAGACGGTGTACGTGACCACCGACAGCACGGCGGCCACGAGCGGGTCGGTGGCGAACGCCCGGCTGCCCAGCGCGTAGGCCGCGCCCCAGAACAGCAGCGCGCCGGCGATGGGGAAGCCGACCTCGCCGATGAGGAAGGCGGAGGCGAGGAAGACCCCGGCGAGCAGCAGCACGGTGCGCCACTCGGAGGGCGCGTCCAGGTCGATGTCCTCGCCGCCCTCGGCCTCGCCCTTGCCGCCGCGCAGCACGTCGACGGCGAGGAGGGCGGCGACGACGAGGAGGGCGATGCCGATGACCGTGGGGACGGCCTCGGGGCCGACCGGGCCGCGCTGGGCGTAGTCGGTGTCCATGGTCAGCGCGTCGATGAGCACCAGCACGCCGAGGGCCAGCAGCAGGAGGCAGACGCCGAGTTCGGACTTGCCGCGCAGCAGGGCGAGCGGGCCGCCGGGGCCGCCGGCGGGGGCGGGCGTGCCGTCCGGTCCGTCCTTGCCGTCCGGCGGTGCCGCGGGAGCACGGGTCCCGTCCGCCGCCGGCTCGTTCGTCTTCGGCTCGTTCGTCACAGGCCCAGCTCCTTCAGCACCGAGACCACGCGCCGGTCCTGCGCGTCGAGGTAGTCGCCGAACTTCTCGCCGGTGAGGAAGGCGTCGGTCCAGCCGTTCGTCTTCAGCGACTGCCGCCACTCGTCGGTGTCGTGCAGCTTCTCGAAGAGGTGGATGAGGTTCTTGCGTTCGGTGTCGGACAGCCCCGGCGGGGCGACGAAGCCGCGCCAGTTGGTGAACGCCACGTCGATGCCCGTCTCGCGCAGCGTCGGCGCGTCCAGACCCGGGTGCCGCTCACCGCTGGTGACCGCGAGCACCCGCAGGTCGCCCGCGTCGATCTGGTCGAGGTACTCGCCGACGCCGGAGACGCCGAAGGCGACCTTGCCGCCGAGGATCGACGCGAGCAGCTCGCCGCCGCCGTCGTACGGGACGTAGTTGACCTCCTTGGGCACGATCCCGGCGGCCCGGGCCATCAGCATCGGTGCCAGGTGGTCCGGGCCGCCGGGGGACGAGCCGCCGCCGACCGGGGTCTTGCCCGGGGAGGCTTTCCAGTCGGCCAGCAGGTCCTCGAACGTCTGGTACGGGGAGTCCGCGGGGACCACGACGATGTCGGGCTCCTCGGTCACCCGCGCGATGGGGGTGGTGTCGGCAAGCGTGTGGTCGGTGGTATTCGTACGGACCGCGCCGCTCACCCCGAGCCCCATGGACATCGCGAGCTTGCCGTTGCCGTGCTCGTTCACCAGCCGGGAGAGGCCGACGGTGCCGCCGGCGCCGGGGAGGTTGAAGACCTCGACGTTGCTGCCGAGGTCCGCCTCCTCGATGTTCCTGGCGATGGTCCTAGCGGTGATGTCGTAGCCGCCGCCGGGGGTGTTGGGCACCATCAGCTCCAGGCCGGGGATCCGGCTGCCGCTCGCCGCGCCGTCCCCCTCCGTGATGAGCGGCGGGCCGAGGAGCACCAGCAGCGCCGCCGCCGCGAGCGCGAACGGGGTGCGTAGAGTGGTCGGCAGACGCACGGTTCGGGTCACCGCCTCTTCGTCGAGGAGCCGGCTCCGCGGAGCCGTGGATGATCACTGGGGTCAAGATGTCGCCACATGCTCCCGCCGCGGTCCCCATGTGTCGCGCTTGTGAACGCAAGGAAACTTCTGGTCGTTCTGGTCCCGGCGCGGACGGCCCCGGAGCGCTAGCCTGACCGCCGTGATCCGGGTACTGGTGGTCGACGACGACTTCATGGTGGCCAAGCTGCACAGCCGCTACGTCGCGGCGACCGAGGGCTTCGAGGTGGCCGGCGTCGCGCACAGCGGCGCGGAGGCGCTGCGCGCCGTGGCGCGGCTCCGCCCCGACTTGGTGCTGCTCGACGTCTATCTGCCGGACATGGACGGCATCGGGGTGCTGCGGCGGCTGCGCGCGGGTGAGCACGCGGACACCGACGTACTCATGATCACCGCGTCCCGTGACGCCGAAACCATCCGCGGCGCGCTGCACGGCGGCGCGCTGCACTACGTGATCAAGCCGTTCAGCCAGGCCGCACTCCAGGAGCAGTTGCGCCACTTCGCCGCCACCCGGGCGCGGCTCGACGCGCTCGACGACACCGGCGGGGTCCAGCAGGCCCACGTCGACCGCCTCTTCAGCGCCCGCCCCACGGTCTCGGGCGCGCTGCCCAAGGGGCTCAACGCGCGCACCGCCGAGCTGGTGGAGCGGGTGCTGCGCGAGCACCCCGAGGGGCTCTCGGCCAGCGAGTGCGCGGAAGCGGCGGCCGTCTCCCGGGTGGCCGCCCGGCGCTACCTGGAGCACTTCGCCGACTCCGGGCGGGCCGAGCTGACGCTGAAGTACGGCGGCACGGGGCGGCCCGAGCACCGCTACCGCTGGGCCGGCTGAAGCATACGCAGGCGGCCGCGCGCCGGCGCGAGGGCGCGCACGCCCGGCCCGTACGGCCGCGGGGAGCGCTGTATACGACCCGTACCCGACCCGCACGCATGCTCCGTGCGTCACCCCTTCGGGTGCTTCCCGGGGTGCCGGGGCGGCGCCGGGGGTAGTGCTGCCCCCGGCGCTGGACGCGAACGAACCCGGGGAGGGGCGGATGCCGCCTAAGCAGCCGTTCGAACTGCCGACCTTCTATCTGCCGTGGCCCGCGCGGCTCAACCCGCACGTCGAGCAGGCGCGGGGGCACTCGCGGGCGTGGGCGCGCGGGATGGGGATGCTGGAGGGCTCGGGCATCTGGTCCACCGCCGACCTCGACGCGCACGACTACGCGCTGCTCTGCGCGTACACCCACCCCGAGTGCTCGGCGGACGTGCTGTCGCTGGTCACCGACTGGTACGTGTGGGTGTTCTTCTTCGACGACCACTTCGTGGAGGCGTTCAAGCGCGACCGCGACCGGGCCGGCGCCAAGGCGTACCTCGACCGGCTGCCCGCGTTCATGCCGCTGGAACCCTCCGGCGCGGACATGCCGGAGCCGCGCAACCCGGTGGAGGCGGGGCTCGCGGACCTGTGGGCGCGGACCGTGCCCGCGATGTCGGCGGGCTGGCGGCGGCGGTTCGCGCGGAGCACGGTCAACCTGCTCGACGAGTCGCTGTGGGAGCTGGCCAACATCGACGAGGGACGGGTGGCCAACCCCGTCGAGTACGTCGAGATGCGCCGCAAGGTCGGCGGGGCGCCGTGGTCCGCGGGGCTGGTGGAGTACGCGGCATCGGCGGAGGTGCCCGACCGGGTGGCCGCGTCCCGGCCGCTGCTCGTGCTGCGGGACACCTTCTCCGACGCCGTGCACCTGCGCAACGACCTCTTCTCGTACCAGCGCGAGGTCGAGGAGGAGGGCGAGCTGAGCAACGGCGTGCTGGTGATGGAGACGTTCCTCGGCTGCGGTACGCAGGAGGCCGCCGAGCACGTCAACGACCTGCTGACGTCCCGGGTGCAGCAGTTCGAGCACACCGCGCTCACCGAACTGCCCCTGCTCTTCGCCGAGGAGGAGCTGACGCCTGCCGAATGCGCGCGGGTGGTGGCGTATGCGAAGGGGCTGCAGGACTGGCAGTCGGGCGGCCACGAGTGGCACCTGCGCTCGAGCCGGTACATGAACGAGGGGGCCGCCGCAGGACCGCCCGCCCTGCCGTACGCGCCCGCGGAGCCCGGGGCGGACGTGCGCGGGCTGTTCACCGCGACCGGGGCGACGCGGCTGCGCCGGTACGCGCACGTACCGTACCGGCGGGTCGGCCCGTCACTGGTGCCGGAGCTGCCGATGCCGTACGGGCTGCGCCTCTCGCCGCACCTCGACGCGGCCCGGATCCGGACGGTCGCCTGGGCCCGCCGCATGGGCTTCCTCCAGCCCCAGCCCGGGGTACCGGGCTCGCACGTCTGGGACGGCCCGCGGCTGCGCGGCTACGACTTCCCGCTCTGCGCCGCCGGGCTGCACCCGGACGCCGACGCGGAGGAGCTGGACCTGGCCTCGCAGTGGCTGGCCTGGGGCACCTACGGGGACGACTACTACCCGGCCGTCTTCGGCCGCACCGGCGACCTGGCCGGCGCGCAGGCCTCGAACGACCGGCTGAAGCTGTGCATGCCGGTGGACGACGGGACGCCGGTGGCGCCTCCGGCGAACGCGCTGGAACGCGGGCTCGCCGACGTGTGGCGGCGGACGGCCGGGCCCATGCCGCCGGAGGAGCGCGCACGCTTCCGCGCGACGGTGGACGTCATGCTCGACGCCTGGCTGTGGGAGCTGTCCAACCGTGCGCAGAACCGCATCCCGGACCCCGTGGACTACATCGAGATGCGCCGGGCGGCGTTCGGCTCCGCCATGACGATGTACCTCTGCCGGCTGCGCCGCGGGACCGCCGTGCCCGCCGAGGTCTACGAGAGCGGGCCGGTGCGAGCGCTGGAGAACTCCGCCGTGGACTACGCGTGCCTGCTCAACGACCTGTTCTCGTACCAGAAGGAGATCGAGTACGAGGGCGACCTCCACAACGGAGTGCTGGTCGTCGAGAACTTCTTCGGTGTCGGCTACCCGGCCGCGGTGCGGATCGTGCACGACCTCGTGGCGGGACGGATGCGGGAGTTCGAGCACGTGGTCGCGGCCGGGCTGCCGGTGCTGTACGCGGACCTGGAAGCGTCCGAGGAGGTGCGCGCGGCGGTGGCGGACCACGTGCGCGACCTGCAGAACTGGATGGCCGGCATCCTCAACTGGCACCTGCACGTGCGCCGGTACGGGGCCGCGGAGCTGGCGGAGGACGCGGGCGGTCCCGGGCTGCCGGGCGGGGCGCCGGCGGGGCTGGGCACGGCGGCGGCGCGGCCGGGGGCGTGGGCCGGGGCGTGAGGGCCCCGGCGGAGCGGGCGGGGCCTGGCCGGGTACGGGCCGGAGGGCCGGCCCCGGTCAGCCGAGCCAGCCGGGGCGGACCAGCCCCGACTCGTACGCCTGCACCACCAGTTGCGCCCGGTCCCGTACGCCGAGCTTGACCATGGTCCGGCTCACGTGCGTCTTGGCCGTCAGGGGGCTGACGACCAGCCGGCGGGCGATCTCCTCGTTCGACAGGCCCATGCCCACCA
This sequence comes from Streptomyces sp. WAC 06738, assembly GCF_003945505.1. Classification (NCBI taxonomy): domain Bacteria; kingdom Bacillati; phylum Actinomycetota; class Actinomycetes; order Kitasatosporales; family Streptomycetaceae; genus Streptomyces; species Streptomyces sp. WAC 06738. Next base: position 493,321 of record NZ_CP029618.1, read on the forward strand.
GCGCCATGACCTCCCGCTCCCGCTCGGTCAGCTCGTCGAGCGCCGCGGCCGCCGCGGGCTCCTTGGAGCGGGCGGCGAACTCGGAGATCAGCCGGCGGGTGACCCCCGGGGAGAGCAGTGCGTCGCCCTCGACCACGGCCCGTACCGCGCGCACCAGTTCCTCCGGCTCGGTGTCCTTGACCAGGAAGCCGGAGGCGCCGGAGCGGATCGCCTCGAAGACGTACTCGTCCAGCTCGAAGGTGGTGAGCATGACGACCTTGACGCCCGCCAGGTCCGGGTCGCCGGTGATCCGGCGGGTGGCCTCCAGCCCGTCGAGGACCGGCATGCGGATGTCCATGAGGACGACGTCCGGGCGCTCTTCGCGGACGAGGGCCACGGCCTGCTCGCCGTCCGCCGCCTCGCCGCACACCTCCACGTCCTGCTGGGCGTCGAGGAGGGCGCCGAAGCCGGCCCGTACGAGCACCTGGTCGTCGGCGAGCATCACGCGGATCACTGGCGCTCCTCTGGGGTGTGGCGGCGAGGGGTCTCGCGGCCGTCGTTCACGGTATCCGCCGGGAGCGGGATACGGGCCCGCACCCGGAAGCCGCCGTCGGCGCGGGTGGCGGCCTCGACGGTGCCGCCGAGCGCGGAGGCGCGCTCGCGCATGCCGACCAGGCCGTTGCCGCCGCCGGTAAGGCCGCTCGCCGTGGCGGGTCCTTCGTCGTCGATCTGCAGCTCCAGCTCGCCGGGCGCGTGGCGGACCAGGACGCGGGCGGTACGCGAGCCGGAGTGGCGGACGACGTTGGTCAGCGCCTCCTGGACGATGCGGAACGCGGCCAGCTCCGTACCCGGCGGCAGCGCGGCCCGCGTGCCCTCGACGGCGATGTCCACGGAGAGGCCGGCCGCGGCGGCCTGCTCCTTCAGCTCGCCGAGCCGGTCGAGGCCGGGGGCGGGCGAGCGCGGGGCGCCGCCGGGGGTGCGCAGCGCGTCGAGCACCTGGCGCACCTCGCCGAGGGCTTCCTTGCTGGCGGACTTGATGGTGGTCAGCGCCTCGCGGGCCTTCTCGGGCTGCTGGTCGAGGAGCGCGAGGCCCACGCCCGCCTGGATGTTGATGACGGAGATGCTGTGCGCCAGCACGTCGTGCAGCTCGCGGGCGATGCGCAGCCGCTCCTCGTCGGCGCGGCGGCGCTTGGCCTCCTCGCGCTCGGCCCTGGCGGCGGCCCACTGCTCGCGGCGCGTCCGCATCAACTCGCCGCCGGCGACCACCGCCAGCACCCAGGCGATGACGAACAGCACCTGCCCCCAGTGGCCGCCGCCGTCGTCGCTCGGCGGCAGCCAGCGGTAGAGGACGGAGGTGTACGCGATGTGGCCGGCGAAGAGCAGCCCGAGCGCCCCCCAGACGGCGTGCCGCTCCCCCACGGAGATGGCGGCGAAGCAGGCGACGGCGGCGCTGAGGAAGATCGGCCCGTACGGGAAGCCCGTGGCCAGATAGCCGAGGCAGACGGCGACGGTGCCGAAGGCGGCGGTGCGCGGGTAGCGGTGGCGCAGCAGGAGGAGCACGGCGGCGGCGAGGAGGAAGCCGATGGCGCCGGGGAAGGGGTCGACGCGGTCGGTGGCCTGGGCGGCGCCGCGGGTGCCGACGACCATGAAGAACGTCAGGAAGAGGGTGGAGCGCCAGGGGAGGCGGTCGCGGCTGGGCAGCCAGCGGAGCATGCCGGGCAGCGGGCGGCCGTCGTTGTCGTCGGGGGCGGTGTGCGGGCCGCCGGGGGCATGGGGGCCGCCGGACGGGGCCCCCGGCCATCGCCGGCCGCCGGCCTCGTCGTCCCGCCCCCGCCACGGGGGTCCTCCGCGTCGCATGGCTGAAACGCTAACCGGCACCGGGGCCCGCGGGCGTCAGCCGTACGCGGACACCCGGCGTACTCCCGGTGGAGTACCTGCTCAGCGGGGGTGAGGCCGGTGGTTGCGGGGGGCGGGGGCCGGAGGTGCCTGGGGGTGGCGGCCCCGCGGCGGTCCTGGGGACGGTCCCGCGGAGGGGGCGGCTGCCCGGCGGGGGTGCGCAGGCGCGTCGGCCACAAGGTGCGCACCTTCACCGACGAGGAGCTGCTCGCCGCCGCCCCCGACCACCCGGCCTTCCGCCTCAGCGAGACCCGTTGACCGCGCTCTTCCGGTCCAGCAGCCACAGCGCCCGGTGGGCCACCGGGTGGGTGCGGACGATCTCGCCGAGCGTCGTCGACCCCTGCGTGACCTTCGTGAACATGTGCCAGGCCGGCCGGAATCCGGCGAGCGCCGCGTGGAACACCCCGGGGTGCCGCTCGAAGGCCGCCAGCATCCGCCGCCCGACCGCCATCTCCACGCCCAGGCCCGCCTTCACGGCGAACGCGTAGTTGAGCGCCTGGCGCCGCGCGTCCACCGCGTCCTGCGCCTCGGCGATCCGCACCGCCCACTCCCCTGCGAGCCGGCCGGAGCGCAGCGCGTACGAGATGCCCTCCCGGGTCCACGGCTCCAGCAGTCCCGCGGCGTCGCCGCAGACGACGACCCGGCCGCGGGAGAGCGGCGAGTTGTGCGCGCGGCAGCGCGTGAGGTGCCCGGACGACAGGCTCGGCTCGAAGCCCGCAAGACCGAGCCGGGCGGTGAACTCCTCCAGATAGCGCTTCGTCGCGGCGCCGTCGCCGCGGGCGGAGATCACTCCGACCGTCAGCGTGTCCCCCTTGGGGAAGACCCAGCCGTAACTCCCGGGCAGCGGGCCCCAGTCGATGAGCACCCGGCCGCGCCAGTCGTCGGCGACCTCCGGCGGCACCGGGATCTCCGCCTCCAGACCCAGGTCCACCTGCTCCAGCTCCACCCCGACGTGGCTGCTGGTCCGCCCCGCGCTGCCGTCCGCGCCGACCACGGCGCGGGCCAGCACCTTCTCGCCGCCCGACAGGTGCACGGCCACCGTGCGCCGGTCCGGCACGTCCGGCCCGTGCTGCTCGACCCGCGCGACGGTCACGCCGGTACGCAGCCGCGCCCCCGCGGCCTGCGCGGCCTCGGCGAGCCGGGCGTCCAGCTCGGCGCGGTTGACGAGCCCGAACAGCGTGCGGCGGGAGCGGCGCGTGCGGCCGAGCCGGCCGCGCATCGTGAACGTCACGGCGTTGACGCGGTCGCGCAGCGGCAGTTCGACCCCGTCGGGGAGCGCCTCGCGGGACAGCCCGATGATGCCGCCGCCGCAGGTCTTGTAGCGGGGCAGTTCCGAGCGTTCCAGGAGGAGGACGCTGCGGCCCTGTCCGGCGGCGGCGTACGCCGCGGAGGCACCGGCGGGACCTGCGCCGATCACCACGACGTCCCAGACCTCCGGCTCACCGCGGGCCGCCCCGCCGGCCCCGGCACCGGCCTGGGCCCCGGGCACCACCGGCGGCGTCTTCGCGGGCCCTTCGTCCGGCGCCGCCTCCCCGGCCGCGCCCCGTGCGTCGCCCGGCGAGCGGCCCTCCGCCGCTTCGCCCGCTTCGTTGCCCGCCTCGTTCTCGCTGGTCACGTTGGCTCTCTGCTCCTGTTCCCGGCCTCCCCCACCCGGGGGCGCCCACCTGCCGCATCCTAGAACGACGCACCGCTGTGCGATGATCGTCACCGCTCGCCCCGATTCCGGGACCCGACACCGCAGGACACAACGCAGTTCGCCCGAGGAGCGTTCCCATGGACACCGATCGGCTCGCCGGCACCGTCGCCGGACTGCTGCCGCGCGCCCGTACCGAACTGGCCGAGCTGGTCTCCTTCCGCTCGGTCGCGCTCATCGATCCGGAGCGCTTCCCGGCGACCGAGTCCGACGCCGCCGCCCGCTGGATCACCGACGCGCTCACCGCCGAGGGCTTCACCGACGTGCGGCTGCTCGACACCCCGGACGGCACCCGTTCGGTGTACGGGTACCTGCCGGGGCCGGCCGGCGCCCCCACGGTGCTGCTCTACGCCCACTACGACGTACAGCCGCCGCTCGACGAATCGGCGTGGCTCAGCCCGCCGTTCGAGCTGACCGAGCGCGACGGCCGGTGGTACGGGCGCGGCGCCGCGGACTGCAAGGGCGGCGTCCTCATGCATCTGACCGCGCTCCGCGCGCTGCGCGAGAACGGCGGCGTGCCGGTCTCGGTCAAGGTCATCGTGGAGGGCTCGGAGGAGCAGGGCACCGGCGGTCTGCAGCAGTACGCCGAGCAGCACCCGGAGTTGCTGGCCGCCGACACGATCGTCATCGGCGACGTGGGCAACTTCCGCGTCGGGCTGCCCACGGTCACGGCCACGCTGCGCGGCATGACGATGCTGCGCGTGCAGGTGGACGCGCTGGCGGGGAACCTGCACTCGGGCCAGTTCGGCGGCGCCGCCCCCGACGCCCTCGCCGCGCTCATCCGGATACTCGACTCGCTGCGCGGACCCGACGGCTCGACCACGGTCGACGGCCTGGCGCCCGGCTCCCGGTGGGACGGCCTGGCGTACCCGGAGGAAACCTTCCGCCGCGACGCGAAGGTGCTGGACGGCGTGGAGCTGATCGGCACGGGCAGCGTCGCGGACCGCATCTGGGCGAGCCCCGCGGTCACCGTCATCGGGATGGACGTCCCCTCGGTGGCCGGGGCCACGCCGTCGGTGCAGGCCACCGCCGCGGCGCTGGTGAGCCTGCGGCTGCCGCCGGGCCACGACTCGGCGGAGGCGACGGAGCGCCTGACGGCGCACTTCGAGGCGCACGCGCCCTGGGGCGTCAAGGTGACCACCGAGTCGTACGGCTCGGGCGAGCCGTTCCGCGCCGACGTCACCAGCCCCGCGTACCGCGCGATGGCCGAGGCGCTGCGTGCGGCGTACCCGGGCGAGGAGATGCAGGTCGCCGGTCAGGGCGGCACGATCCCGCTGTGCAACACCCTGGCCGAGCTGTACCCGCGGGCGGAGATCCTGCTGATCGGGCTCTCCGAGCCGGAGGCGCAGATCCACGCGGTGAACGAGAGCGTGTCGCCGGAGGAGCTGGAGCGGCTGTCGTTCGCGGAGGCGCTGTTCCTGCACCGGTACGCGGCCGGGCGCGCGGACTGAGTCCGCGGCCCGGCGCGGCCGTCAGGCGACGTCCGTGAGCCGGGCGAAGACGACGACGTTGCCCTCGTAGCCGGGGTCGTCCCCCTCGCGGTAGCGGCCGCCGCAGGTGAGCACGCGCAGTTCGGCCCGGTCGGTGTCACCGTAGACGCGCCGGCTGGGGAAGTCGGCGGCGTCGAAGACCTCGACGGCGTAGACGGTGAACTCCGCCGTGCGGCCGTCCTCCCGGTCGACCTTGACGATGTCGCCGCGTTTCAGGCCGCCGAGGCGGTAGAAGACGGCGGGCCCGGCCGCGTCGTCGACGTGCCCGGTGACGACGGCGGTGCCGGTCGCGCCGGGGGTGGCCGCGTCCCGGTACCAGCCGGCGAGGTTGCGGACGCCGGGAGGCGGCGCGGCGAGCCAGCCGTCGGGGTCGAGGCCGACGCCGGTGAGCGGCGCGTCGACGCCGATGGCGGGGATCCGGATCGTGGCCGGCCGCGAGGCGGCCAGCGGCGGGTGCGCGGGCGGGCCGTCGTCCGCCAGCGCGCTCTCCGCGGAGGGCTGCGGCGGACCGAAGCCGCCGGTGAGCGCGGTGTGGATCATCCCGATGCCCAGGAGCATCACGCAGATGACGACGCCCGCGGCGAACCTTCTGCGCAGCGCGCCGGCCACGGACCCGCCGCCTCCGCCGTCGCCGCCGGGGTCCGGGGGCGGGCCGCCGGGCGCGGTGCCGTTCGGCGCGGCGCCGTACCCGGCCGTGTCATGGGGCGGCGTGCCGTGCGGGGTCATGCCGTAGGGCATCGCGGCGTAGGGGTCGATGGTGCGTTGCTCGTGCATGGTGCGGACCGTTTCTGCCCGGGGAGCCACGCGGGAAGGTGCGCGGAGAGCTGTGCGGGACTGGTACGGGACGTCGGGTACGGCCCGCGTCGTGCGCCCCGCGGCCCTGGGGCCGCGGGGCGGCACGCGCGATGCGGACCGGTGCCTGCGCCGCGGGGTCAGTCGCGGCCGGGCGTCTCCCGGCGCCGTAGCAGCAGGGCCCCGCCGAACGCACCCGCGGCGGTCAGCCCGGCGCCACCGGAGAGCATCACGACGTGGTCCTCCTGCGAGCCGCCGAGGCCGCCGCGGGCCGGCTTCACCGGCTTCACCGGCTCTGCGGGGCGGACCGCTTCCTTGCCCGGCCCGGCGGGCTCCGCGCCCTCCTTGCCGGGCCGCGCCGGCAGCGCCGACCGGGTCGCCTCCTTGCCCTGCTCCTCGCGCGGCCTGGACGTGGAGCCGGTCTCCGACTTGCCGCCACCGGTGCCCGCGATGGTCAGCGGGGTGGTGCCGGACTCGGCGCCGCAGGTGAACGTCACCTCGAACGAGGCGCCCGGCTTGGCGTCGAGGTCGACCATCGCCTGGGCGCTCTGGGTGCCGCCGCCCGTGCCGAGGGTCGTCTTGTCGAAGACCGCCGACGAGGCCGTGGCTTCCTTGTCGCAGTCGGTCACGGTCAGCTCGACCCTGCCGCCCGGCTTGACGGTCTTGGGGGCGACGGTGAAGCCGAAGGAGGTGATGTTGTCGTCGTTGCCCTGTGCCGTCGCCACCGTGGCCGTGAGGCCGGCGGCGACGGCACCGACGGCCGCGGCTGCCAGCGCCGTGGATATGATCCGCATCGGTCGTTCGCTCCTGAAGTGGGGGGACGCGACGGCGTGGGCCGCCGCTAGCAGAGACGCTATGCAGCCGGAGCGGGTGACACGCACTCAAAAACTGCCGAATGGGGCAAGAGCAGGGCCAATAGGGTTGCCACGGCCACCCCGCCGTCCCGCCACGTCCCTCGCGCCCCTCGCGCCCTCGCGTTCCCCCTCGGGCTACGCCCCGTCCGCGACCGGCGCCCCGCCCTCCAGATAGACGGCCGCCCCCCGCCGCCGGGCCCGCAGCGCCCAGCGCAGCCGGCTGAAGCGCACCGACGGCAGCAGCCCGCCCGCCTCGTCCTCCGTGACGAACCGCCAGGCGCGCAGCTCGGGACCCGGCAGCAGCACGCCGGCCGCCTCCGCGGGGCCCAGCCGCCCGCCGTCGTAGAGCAGCCGCAGCCCGCCGTACTCGGGCGGCCGTGGCGGCTCCCAGTCCACCACCAGCAGCCGCGGCGCCCGCCGCAGGCGCAGCCCCAGCTCCTCCGCCACCTCCCGGACGCCGCCGCGCGCCGGCGCCTCGCCGGCCTCGACGACGCCGCCGGGGAACTCCCAGCCCGGCTTGTACGTGGGGTCGACGAGGAGCACCCGGTCGTCCTCGTCGAAGAGCAGCACGCCGGCGGCGAGCGTCTCGCCGGTGGGCTCGGAGTTCTGCACGATGTCGCAGTATCCGGCCCCCGCGCGGAGGCAGGAGGCGATCTCCTCGGCGGCCTCGCGTGCGCTCTGACCTGCGGCGTCGACGAGGTGGGCGTCGCCGGTGAGCCAGTGCGGGAAGGGTCCGGCGTGCAGGATCGTTTCGTCAAACGAGACCAGCAAATGGCGCACTTCGAAGCCGCGCGAGGCCAGCCTGCCGAAGATCTCGTCGCGGTGCTCCTCGCGCCACAGCGCCGCCGGCACCACGAGCGGACCGTCCGCCTCCGCCAGCAGCGCCGCCGCCGTCTCGACCACCAGCCGGCGCCACGCCGGCAGCTCCTGCTCGTCGCCGACCTCGTCCAGGCGCTTCTGCGGCAGCAGCGCGCGCAGTTGTCCGCCCGTCAGCTCCGGGTCGTAGAGAATGCTCCCCGGCGTCAGCTCCACCAGCTCGTGCGCGACGCGGCGCAGACCCGTATCCCATGCACCGTTCAGCCAGACGATCACATGTTCCCCCTCTCAGCCGCCCCCAGAGAGTTGCCCGCTACCCGCTCCCGGGGAAACTCCGTGCGAAGAGTTTGGCCGCAGGGCTACGTCACACCGCCGTAACCCGGCGCAATGACGCCGGGTCGCGGACGAAGCCGGCGACCGGCCGGCCCGTACGCGGTCACGCCGGGCCCAACCGGGCCGGACGGGGTCCGGCTGGGGGCCGTTCGGCCCCTCCACCGCACCGCGCCCACCAGGCAGGATGGCGCCCGCCTGCCCGCTTCGCGCGGGCCGGGTTCGGCGGCCCGGTCCGGAGGTCAGATGGGCTGACCGACGGCTCCCCCCGGGCCGCCGTAGCCCCTCTCCGGCGGGCCGCCGTCCGCTTTCCCGGCCGCCTCACCCCTTGGTCGAGCCGAGCGTGAGACCGGCGATGAAGTGCCGCTGCAGTAGCAGGAAGACGATGATCGTCGGCAGCGCGACCAGCACGGATCCGGCGGCGAGCAGGTTGTAGTCGGTGAAGAACTGCCCGCGCAGGTTGTTGAGCGCCGAGGTGATCGGGAGCTTGTCGCCGTCGGAGATGAAGACCAGCGCCCACAGGAAGTCGTTGTACATCCAGGTGAACTGCAGCGTCCCCAGCGCCGCCAGCGCCGGGCGGCACAGGGGCAGGGTGATCCGCCAGTACTGGGTCCACACCCCGGCGCCGTCGACGACCGCGGCCTCCAGGATCTCGGTGGGCAGCGCCCGCATGAAGTTCGCCAGCACGAAGACGCAGAAGCCGAGCTGGAAGCCGACGTTGACGGAGATGACGGCCCAGTACGAGTCGTACATCGTCATCGACTCGGACATCCAGTACGGCAGCTCGATGCGGTTGAACATCACGTACAGCGGGGTGACGATGACCTGCTGCGGCAGCAGGTTGCCCGCGGTGAAGAGGATGAGCAGGAAGAAGCCGCCGCGGATGCGCAGCCGGGCCAGCACGAAAGCGGCGAACGACGCCAGGAAGAGCACGATCAGCACGCCGGGCACCGCGATGATGAGCGAGTTGACGAAGTACTTGCTCATCTCCGAGTCGGAGAACGCCTGCCGGTAGTAGTCGAAGGACAGCTTGCGGGGGAAGGAGAAGTAGCCGTGCTCCGCGGTCTCCTCGTACGGGCGCAGCGAGGCGTAGACGGCGAGCAGCAGCGGGGCGAGGAAGGCCAGCGAGACCCCGCCGAGGAAGATGTGCACGCCGAACCGGCCGCGGCGCGGCCGCTTCCCGGCCTCCCGGTCCGGCTTCCCGGCCGGTGCCGCGGCGGGGCGCGGCGTGGTCGCGGTGGGTATGTCCGCGGTCATCGGTGCTCCTCTCCGCGCATCTCCTGCACCAGGTACGTCACGATGAATCCCAGGGAGACGGTGAGCAGCACCACGGCGATGGCGGAGCCGAAGCCGATGCGGCTGGCCTCGCCGATGATGTTGTCGGTGACGAGCACGGAGAGCAGTTCCAGGCCGTTTCTGCCCTTGTTGATGGCGTAGACGATGTCGAAGGCGCGTAGCGCCTCGATGACGGTGATGACGAGGACGACGACGTTGACCGGCCGCATCGTGGGGAAGACCACGCGCAGGAAGGTCTGCCGCTCGTTCGCGCCGTCGATGGCGGCGGCCTCCTTCAGCTCGGGCGCCACCGCCTTGAGTCCGGCCAGGTAGAGGATCATCACGTAGCCGGTGTGCCGCCAGCCGGCGGCCAGCAGCACCATCCAGATGTTGAGGTCGCGGTCGCCGAGCCAGTCGGTGGGGTTGTTCTCGTTGCCCAGGATGGCGTTCAGCGCACCCTGGTCGCGGGAGAAGATCAGTTGGGCGATGAAGCCGACGACGGCGAGGGAGAGCACCACCGGCAGATAGATCGTGGACTGGTAGAAGCGCGAGAAGCGCACCCCGCGGTCGATGACGACCGCGAGCAGCAGCCCGAAGGGCGTGGCGACCAGCCCCAGGAACGCGATCCACAGCAGGTTGTTGCGCACCGCCGGCCAGAACGGCGGGTAGTCGCCGCCGGCGAGCGTGTCGTAGTTGTCGCCGCCGACCCAGCTCAGGTCGGAGAGACCGTCCCAGGAGGAGAAGGAGAGGGTGATGGAGGCGACGGTCGGCCCCCAGATGATGAAGAGGTCCAGCAGGATGGCGAAGCCCAGCAGCACGCCGATGACGGCGAGGTCGCGGGCGGTGAACCGCCTCGGACCCCGCCGTCGGGTGCGCCGCGCGTGGTTGACGAGCGGCACGGCGGGCTACTCCTGGCCCTCGGCGAAGATGGTCTTCTTCTGGCTCTCGATGCCCTTGAGCAGGCCGTCGATGTCGTCCGGGTCGTCGATGAAGTCCTGGAGCGCCTTGATCATGACCGTCGAGGCGAAGTCGGGGCGGGTGTCCCGGTCGAGGAACTGGGATATCTGTTTGGCGTTCGAGACCATCTCCGCCGCCTTCTTCTGCAGCGTCGAGTAGGCGGAGGTGTCGGCGCCCGAGTGCACGGCGACGTTGTTGGGGTCGGACTTCAGATACGCGTCCTCGGCGGCCGGGGTGGCGAGGAACTTCAGCAGTTCCCGTGCGCCTTCCTCGTTCTTGACCTTGGAGGACATGAGGAAGCCGTCGATGGGTGCCTCGACCGCGTCCTGCCCGTGCTCGGGGATATCTCGGGGAACGGGAAGAAGTCGAGGTCCTCGCGGTCCGCCTCGGCGAACTGCTGGCCGGGGTGCGGCAGGCCGAGCACGGCCATGCCGGTCTTCTTCTGCGCCAGCGACTGCGCGGCCTCCTGCCAGGTGCGGCCGTTGGCGCCCTCGTCGTGGTACGGCATGAGGCCGCGCCACAGGTCGAAGACCTCGCGCACCCGGGGGTCGGTCCAGGACTCCTCGCCGGCCATCAGCGACTTGTGGAACTCGTACCCGTTGGCGCGCATGTCGAGATAGTCGAACGTGCCCATGGCCGGCCAGCCGTCCTTGTCGCCGAAGGCGAACGGGACCAGGCCGTCCTTCTGCATCTGCTTGGCCAGGGCGGTGTACTGGTCGAAGGTCGTCGGTATCTCGTAGCCGCCCTGCTCGAAGACGCTCTTCCGGTAGAAGACCGCCCACGGGTAGTAGTAGAACGGCACGAAGTACTGCTTGCCGTCGGCGCCGGTGGACTGGTCCTTCAGCGCGCCGGAGAACCCGTCGAAGCCCTTCCACAGGTCGCTGATCTCCGTGAGCAGCCCGCGCTCCGCGAAGAACTGCATGCGGTAGCCGGCGAACCACATGAAGACGTCGTCCGGCTGGCCCTGCAGGTAGCGGTTGATGTTCTCCTGGAACGTGTTGTGGTCGACGGTGTTGACCTCGACCTTCTTCTTCGAGTTCTTCTCAAACAGGTCGAACGCGTCCTGGAACGCCTTGCGGGGCACCTCGTCGGAGGCGTTCGACCCCAGTGTCACGGTCTTGCCGTCCCCGCCCGGGCCGCTTCCGCAGGCGGCGAGGAGGGTCGGGAGGGTGACGGCGCCGGCGCCGAGAGCGGCTCCTCGCAGCAGACTCCGGCGCGTCATCGGTGGTGCGGTGGTGGGGCGGCCTACAGTCCTGCTGGCAGAAGATGAGGCGCTCATCGCTCCCCTTCCGTGGAGTGTTAACCAAACACAACCGAACGAAGATTGTGGGATCACACCTCCACCTACGGGCACTGTCAAGGGTTTTGACCGAGTGTCAGCCAACTGTTACCGCATCTCTTCCGACAGAAGCGAACAAGCTCTACCGTAAACGCTCGTGTGACGCGTCCATGACCCAACACGTTCGCAGCACCCCCACCCAGAGGAGTGGATCCGATGCGGAAACTGCCATCCGCACGAAGAGCCGCCAGACCGTACGCGCGCGCGGTGATCGGTGCCGCGGGAGCGGTCGCACTGTGCGCGGTCCTCACCGCGCCGGCCGCGGCGGCGCCCACGGGAGCCCAGACGCAGAGCGCGACCGCCGCCGCGAAGCCGGCGGCACAGCCCGATGCCCGGTCCGAGGCCCAGCCGGCGGCGCAGCCCGCGGTGCGGCTGCCCGACGGGCTGGCGAAGACCCCGCCGATGGGCTTCAACAACTGGAACTCCACCCACTGCCGGGCGGAGTTCGACCACGAGATGGTCAAGGGCATCGCCGACATCTTCGTCGAGCGCGGCCTGAAGGACGCCGGCTACGAGTACGTGAACCTCGACGACTGCTGGGCCCTCCCCCAGCGCGACGCGAACGGCAAGCTCGTCCCCGACCCCGTGCGCTTCCCCGACGGGATCAAGGCCGTCGCCGACTACGTCCACTCCAAGGGCCTGAAGATCGGCATCTACACCAGCGCCGGCACCAAGACCTGCAACTCCGCCGGCTTCCCCGGTGCCCTCGGGCACGAGGAGAGCGACGCGATGCAGTTCGCGGAGTGGGGCATCGACTACCTCAAGTACGACAACTGCAACAACCAGGGCGTCGACGCCATCCAGCGGTACACCAAGATGCGCGACGCGCTGAAGGCCGCCTCCGAGACCACCGGCCGGCCCATCGTCTACAGCATCTGCGAGTGGGGCCAGAACAAGCCGTGGGAGTGGGCCGCGGACGTCGGGCACCTGTGGCGTACGACCGGTGACATCAGCGACAACTGGTCCAGCATGCTCGGCATCATGAAGCAGAACCTGCCGCTCGCCGAGTACGCGGGACCCGGCCACTGGAACGACCCGGACATGCTGGAGGTCGGCAACGGCGGCATGACCGACACCGAGTACCGCACCCACTTCTCGATGTGGTCCATCATGGCGGCGCCGCTGCTCATCGGCTCCGACCTGCGCTCCGCGGACGAGGCGACGTTCGAGATCCTGGAGAACAGGGACGTCATCGCCGTCGACCAGGACCCGCTGGGCAAGCAGGGCGCCGTGGTCACCTCCGAGGGCGGCCGGTGGGTCGTCGCCAAGGAGATGGCGGACGGCAGCCGCGCCGTGGCGCTCTTCAACGAGTCGAACGCGCCGCAGCGCATCTCCACCACCGCCGAGGCCGTGGGCCTGCCGGCCGCGGAGGGCTACCGGCTGCGCGACCTGTGGCAGCACGCGGACTACAACACCGGCGGCGAGATCTCCGCGTCGGTGCCCGCGCACGGGACCGTGATGTACCGCGTCTGGCCCGGTGAGGGCGCCGGCGCCTACCCGCCGGCCGCCGAGTTCGGCACCGACGCCACGCCGTACGTCGAGGCGGGCGGCGAGGCCGAGGTGACGACGACGTTCCGCAACACCGGCGTCACCCCGGCGAGGAACGTCACCGTCGCCTTCGACGCCCCGGCGGGCTGGCGGGTGGAGACCGACTCCCCCACCACGGCGAAGCAGCTCAAGCCGGGCGGGAAGCTGACCACCACCTGGCGGGTCACCGCCCCCGCGGGCGCCGGCACCGGCCGCCAGGAGTTCCCGCTCTCCGCCGGCTATACGGCACCGTCCGGCCAGACGGTGTCGCTCACCTCGGCGGGCGCGGCGTACGTGGTCGCGAGCCCACCTGCGGGGACGACGTACGCGAGCGACTGGGAGTGGCTGGAGGCCGGCAACGGCTGGGGTCCGGTGGAGCGGGACACCAGCGTCGGCGAGCAGCCGGCGGGCGACGGCAAGCCCCTCACCATCGGCGGCCAGACGTACGCCAAGGGCCTGGGCGTCCACGCCGCCAGCGACGTCGGGTTCTACACCGGTGAGGAGTGCGAGACGTTCAGCGCCCAGGTCGGGGTGGACGACGAGACCGGGACCAACGGCTCGGTGTCCTTCGAGGTCTGGGCGGACGGCGCCAAGGTCGCGGACTCCGGCGTGCTGACGGGCGACGAGGCGGCGCAGCCGCTCTCCGCGGACGTCGGCGGTGCGCAGACCGTACGGCTGGTCGTCACCGACGGCGGCGACGGCGTGAACCACGACCACGGCGACTGGGCGGACGCGACGTTCACCTGCTGACGCCCCGTCGCGTACGGCCGTGAAGAAGGGCGGGTGCGCCGCCGCGCCTGACGCACGCGGCGCCGCACCCGCCCGCGGGGCACCGGCCCGGCAGCACCCGCTGCCGTACGCGCCGGGCCGCTGCCCCGTACCGCACCCGGCCGTCAGCCGGGCGCGGTGAACCGCCGCAGGCCCAGCTTCTGCGCCGCCACGGCGGCGGCGCCGATCAGACCCGCGTCCGTACCGAGATGCGCCGGGACCACCGCCACCTCGGCGGCGTACGAGAGCGCGGCGTACGCCTTGAGGTGCTGCCGTACCGGCGCGAAGAGCAGCTCCCCGGCCGCCGCCACGCCGCCGCCGATCACCGCGGCCTCGATCTCGACCAGCGTCGCGGTGGCGGCGATGCCCGCGGCCAGGGCCTTGGCGGCCCGGTCGAAGGAGGCCAGCGCCACGGGGTCGCCGGCGCGGGCCGCGGCGGCGACGCCGGCGGCGGTGTCGTCACCGTCCGGACCCGGGGTCCAGCCGGCGGCGAGGGCGCGGCGGGCGATGTTCGGCCCCGAGGCGATCCGCTCCACGCACCCGCGGCCGCCGCAGGGGCACGGGTCGCCGTCGAGGTCGACGGAAATGTGGCCGATGTGCCCCGAGTTGCCGGTGGGTCCCGGGTAGGGGCGCCCGTCGAGGACGAGCCCGCCGCCGACGCCGGTGGAGACGACCATGCACAGCGCCGCGGACCGGCCGCGGGCAGCGCCCTGCCAGTGCTCGGCGGCGGCCATGGCGACGCCGTCGCCGACGAGCACCACGGGCAGCCCGCCGGCGGCCTCGCTGACGGCGGCCACCAGCGGGTAGTCGCGCCAGCCGGGAATGTTGACGGGGCTGACGGTGCCCACCGAGGCGTCCACGGGTCCCGCGCTGCCGATGCCCACGGCGGTCGCGCGGGCCCACCCCGCGGGGTCGGCGGCGGCCAGGTCGCGCAGCACGCCGGTGACGGCGGCGGCGATGGTCGCGCCGTCCGCGGCGGCGGGCGTGGGCCGCTGGGCCCGGGCGACGAGCCGGCCGCCGACGTCGACCAGGGCCGCGGCCGTCTTCGTACCGCCGATGTCGAGCGCGGCGACGAGTTCGGTCGGCTGGGCGGCGACCATCGTGGCGTCTCCTGGGGGCCGGGGCGGGCGGCGGATGCGGTGCGCGGACAGTCTGCCCGGAGCGTGACAACGTTGTCTAGCCCCTATCATCAGGCGCGTGTCCGATCACCTCCCCGGCCCGCAGCGGCCGCGCTACGGCAGCCGTCCGACGATGAAGGACGTCGCCGCCCGCGCGGGTGTCGGCCTCAAGACCGTCTCGCGGGTGGTGAACGGCGAGCCCGGCGTCACCCAGGAGACCGAGCGGCGGGTACGGGAGGCCATCGACGCGCTCGGCTTCCGCCGCAATGACAGCGCCCGCATCCTGCGCAAGGGCCGCACCGCCACCGTCGGGCTGGTCCTGGAGGACCTGGCCGACCCGTTCTACGCGCCCCTCAGCGGGGCCGTCGAGGAGGTCGCCCGCGCGCACGGCTCGCTGCTCATCCACGGCTCCAGCGGCGAGGACCCCGCGCGCGAGGAGGAACTGGTGCTCGCGCTCTGCGCGCGGCGCGTGGACGGTCTGGTGGTCGTGCCGGCGAGCACCGACCACCGCTATCTGGAGCCGGAGCTGGCCGCGGGCGTGGCCGCCGTCTTCGTCGACCGGCCGCCGGGGCGGATCAGCGCCGACACCGTGCTGTCCGACAACTACGGCGGCGCCCGCAGGGCGGTCGAGCACCTCGTCGGCCACGGGCACCGCCGGATCGGCTTCATCGGCGACCACCCGGGCATCCACACCGCCGCCGAACGGCTGCGCGGCTACCGGGCGGCGATGGCGGACGCCGGGCTGCCGGTCGCCGCGGGGTGGACGTCGCCGGGCAGCACGGAGCCGGCGCGGGTGGCTGCGGAGTGCGTACGGATGACCTCGGGGCCCGAGCCGGTGACGGCCCTCTTCACGGGCAACAACCGGGTCACCGTCACGGCCGTGCGGACGCTGACGGCCGGCGGCCGGACGGCGGCGCTGGTCGGCTTCGACGACTTCGAGTTGGCCGACCTGCTCTCCCCCGGGATCACCGTCGTCGCCCAGGACCCGGCGGAACTGGGCCGCCGCGCGGCGGCCCGGCTCTTCCAGCGCCTGGACGGCGCGGTGGGCGACCCGGACCGGCTGGTCCTGCCGACCCGCCTGATCACCCGCGGCTCGGGCGAACAGCCGCCGGTGCTCTGACGCTCGGGTGCGGTGCCCCGGGCCCGCTTTCGCGGGCTTCGCCGCGGCGGAGGCGCCGTTTCGGATACGGGCCGAGCCTCGGCATGGTGACCCGGAGGAAGTGGTGACGAGGGGGCTCCCCCTTCCCCTGCGGGTGTGTTCCGATCATCATGCGAAGTCCGTACGAGCACCGCCGCCACGCGCACAGAAAGGCCGGAACCCCCATGGCCTCCCGTGAGATCTCCTCCGCCCCCGCCACCGTCCTGCCCGCCGACGCGGACGCCGCCCTGCTGGTCGGCCGCCTGCTCGACCCCGCCGACGGCGGCCCGAGTCTGGTCACCGTGCGCGGCGGCCTTCTCGTCGACGTCACCGATCTCGGGCCGACCGTCTCGGATCTGCTGGAGCACCCCGACGCCGCCGCACGCGTCCGCGGGGCGGCCGGTGGGCGGAACTGGCCGCTGGGCGAGGTGCTGGCGGCCACCGCCGCCGGGGACGCGGGCCGGGCGCGGCTGCTGGCGCCGGTGGATCTGCAGGTGCTCAAGGCGGCCGGGGTGACGTTCGCGGACAGCATGATGGAGCGGGTCATCGAGGAGCGCGCGGGCGGTGTCGCCGCCGCGGCGGACGAGATCCGGGCGCGCATCGGCGCGCGCCTCGGTACCCGGCTGGAGACGGTACGGGCCGGCAGCCCGGAGGCCGTCGAGCTGCTGGCGTGGCTGCGGGAGCAGGGGCTGTGGTCGCAGTACCTGGAGGTGGGGCTCGGGCCGGACGCGGAGATCTTCACCAAGGGCCCGGTGCTGTCGGCGGTGGGGTACGGGGCGCGGATCGGCGTGGCCGAGGTCTCCCAATGGAACAACCCCGAGCCCGAGTTGGTCCTCGTCGTCACCTCCGACGGCCGCATCGCGGGCGTCACCCTCGGCAACGACGTGAACCTCCGCGACGTCGAGGGCCGCAGCGCCCTGCTGCTGCCCCAGGCGAAGGACAACAACGCCTCCACCGCCCTCGGCCCGTTCGTCCGCCTCACCGACGACGCCTTCACCGTCGACTCCGTACGCGACGCGACGATCGCCCTGTCGGTGCGGGGTGAGGACGGCTTCGTCCTGCGCGACTCGTCCGACATGGCGCGCATCAGCCGCCCACTGGAGACCCTGGTCGCCCAGGCCGTGAACCGCCGCCATCAATACCCGGACGGCGTCGTGCTGTTCACCGGCACGCTCTTCGCGCCCACCGCCGACCGCGGCGCCCCGGGCAGCGGCTTCACCCACCGCGAGGGCGACCTGGTGGAGATATCGACGCCTCTTCTCGGCGCCCTCCGCAACACCGTCACCACGAGCGAGCAGGCACCCCCGTGGGAGGCGGGCATCCGCGCCCTGTACGCCAACCTCGCCCACCGCGGCCTGCTGGGGACGGCGACGCCTTGACGCCGTACGCGGATACGCCTGGCCGCCGTGAAACGCCCTGACGCCTCAGGATGTCCCCCGACGGCGCCCCGGCATCCGGCATTTCCCCGTCTCCCCGCACGCCCGCCCCAGGGTAGGCCGCCCCGCTGACACGCACGCCTCGCCCACGGCGGGCCGGCCGGCCAGGCACCCGCCCCCGGCCGCGCCCCGCCCTCACCCCCGCGGCGGACGGCCCGCCAGCGCGTCGAGTTCCGTACGCCCCAGGCCCGTTCGGTCCGCGACCTCCGCCTCGTCCACCGCCCCGCAGTCCAGGCCCCGCAGGAGGAAGCCGCTCAGCGCCCGCGCCGTCGCGGGCTCGTCCAGTACCGCACCCGCACCCGCACCGGCCCCGCCACCGTCCCCCGCCCCGCCCAGACGCCCCGCGTACGCGGTCAGCCTGGCGCACGCCGCGTCCAGGCCCTCGCGGTAGAACGCGTACACCGCCGCGTACCGCGTCGGCAGGTGGCCCGGGTGCATGTCCCAGCCCTGGTAGTACGCGCGCGCCAACGACCGCCGCACCAGGCCGTAGTGCAGCCGCCAGGCCGCGTGCACCTGCGCCGTGCCGCCCACCGGCAGCACGTTCGTCGAGCCGTCGGAGAGCCGCACGCCCGTGCCCGCCGCGGCCGCCTGCATCACGGCCTTCGCGTGGTCCGCCACCGGGTGGTCCATCGACTGGTGCGCCGCGCTCACCCCGCACGCCGCGCTGTAGTCGAACGTGCCGTAGTGCAGCCCCGTCGCCCGCCCGCCCGCCGCGTCGATCATCCGCGCGACCGTGGCGCGGCCGTCCGCGCCGAGGATCGCCTGCGTCGTCTCGATCTGGATCTCGAAGCCGAGCCGCCCCGCCGCGAGCCCGTGCACCCGCTCGAACTCCCCCAGCAGCGCCGCCATCGCGCTCACCTGCTCCGGGTACGTGACCTTCGGCAGCGTCAGCACCAGCCCGTCCGGCAGCGCGCCGCCGCCCGCCCGCAGCAGCGCGGTGAGGAAGAGGTCGAGCGTGCGGATGCCGCGGTCGCGGACGGCGGCCTCCAGGCACTTGGCGCGGATGCCGGCGTACGGCGGGGCCCCGCCGCCGGCGGCGGCCTCCGCGATGAGCCGGGCGGCGGCCACCGCCGCGGCGTCCTCCTCGTCGTCGGGGCGCGGCCCGTAGCCGTCCTCGAAGTCGACGCGCAGGTCCTCGACCGGCTCGCGCGCGAGCTTGGCGCGCACCCGGTCGTAGACCTCGGCCGCCGCCCCCGCCGGCAGCCCGAGCGCGGCGGCCAGCACGCCGGCGTCCGGCGCGTGCGCGTCGAGGGTGTCGAGGGCCTGGCGGCCCCACTCCCGTACGGTACGGGCGCCGAAGGCGTCGGCGGGGACGTAGACGGTGTGCACGGGCTGGCGGGTGCCGGGGTCGCCGGGGTACCGGCGGGCGAGTTCGGCGTCGACGGGGGCGAGGGCGGCGGCGATCCGGGCCCGTACGGGGGCGCCGATCGACGTCGCGGCCGGGTCGTCCTGCGCCACCATGCACCCTCCCGGTGTTCAACAAAACGTTGAAGGCGAACGTATCCGGGCGTCCGCGAACCGTCAACGGACAGCGCTCACCCCCCGCGAGCCGCCGCCACGCCGCGCCGGGTCGCCACCCACAGCACGAACCCCAGCCCGCTGAACCCGGCGCCCAGCGCGCAGACGGCGCCCCATCCGGCCGCCGCGTAGAGCGAGGTCGCGGCGATGGCGCCGGTGGCGCTGCCGACCGAGTAGAAGACCATGTAGCCGCCGATGAGGCGGCTGCCGGCGTCGGGGCGGAGCGCGTAGATCAGGGTCTGGTTGGTGACGTGGACCGCCTGCACGGCGAGGTCGAGCAGGATCACCCCCGCGACCAGCGCCCACAGCGAGCTGCCCGTGAAGGCCAGCGGCAGCCACGAGACGGCGAGCAGCGCCAGGGCGGCGCCCGTGGTCCGCCCGGAGAGCCCGCGGTCGTTCAGGCGGCCCGCCGCGGACGCGGCCAGGGCGCCGACGACGCCGATCAGGCCCAGCATCCCGATGGCGCTGTGCGACAGGGAGTACGGCTCCTCGCTGAGCGGCAGCGCGACGCTGCTCCACAGGGTGCTGAACGCGGCGAAGACCAGGAGCCCGAAGAGCGCGCGGAGCCGCAGCAGCGGTTCCCGTACGAACAAGGTGACGGTGGAGCGCAGGAGTTGCCCGTAGCGCAGGGTCGCCGGCGGGGTGCCGCCGTGCCGCGGCAGCACGCGGTGCAGGACCAGGGCGAGCAGGGCGGTGAGCGAGGCGGAGGCGAGGTAGACGGAGCGCCAGCCCGCGAGATCGGCCAGGACGCCGGAGACGGTACGGGCGAGCAGGATGCCGACGACCACGCCGCCGGTGACCAGCCCGACGACCCGGCCGCGCGCGGCGGGCGGGGCCAGCGACGCGGCGAAGGCCACCAGGGTCTGCGTGACGACCGCGAGCAGCCCCATCGCGGCCATCCCCGCGAGGAGCACCGCCGCGGTGGGCGCGGCCGCCACCACGGTCAGGGCCACCACCAGGAGCAGGAGTTGGGCCACGACGAGCCGTCTGCGGTCGGCCATGTCGCCGAGCGGCACGAGGAGGAAGAGCCCGAGCCCGTATCCGACGTGCGTGAGGGTGACGATGCCGCCGACGAGCGCCGGGCTCATGGCGAGGTCGTCGCCCATGGCCACCAGGAGCGGCTGGGAGAAGTAGACGTTGGCCACCGCGGTACCGCAGGCGACGGCGAAGAGCATGACGACGCCCCGGGACAGGGCGGGTTTCTCCTCGCTGCGGGCCGCGACAGGACGGGTCGCGGCGTCGGCACTGCCGGGCATAGGCACTCCCTCGATCTGGTTTCATCTTGCTACCAGCGAGACGGTAGCCCGGCTTGGTAGCATGTTGCAACCGACTTCGAGAGGGGACAGCCATGGTGGCCAGGACGCGCTTCGACGACAGCGAATGCCCCGTCGCCCGCTCGGTGGACGCGATCGGCGACTGGTGGTCGCTGCTCATCGTGCGGGACGCCTTCGACGGCAGCAGGCGGTTCGGGGAGTTCCAGCGCAGCCTCGGGGTGGCGAAGAACATCCTCACCGCGCGGCTGCGCACCCTCGTCGACGGCGGCGTCCTCGCCTCCGTCCCCGCCTCGGACGGCAGCGCCTACCGCGAGTACGTGCTGACGCCGAAGGGCGAGGCGCTCTTCCCCGTCATCGTGGCGCTGCGGCAGTGGGGCGAGGAGAACGCCTTCGCGCCCGGCGAACCGCATTCGGAGCTGCTCGACCGGCGGGAGGGACGGCGCCTGCGCGGGCTGGAGGTGCTATCGGCGGACGGGCGGCGGCTGGGTCCCGGCGAGACCGAGGTACGCAAGGTCTCCACCGGGTGATCCGCGGGCGGGACCGTCCCCGGGACCTCAGGACCAGGCGCCCGCGAGCCAGGCGAGCCAGAGCGCGACCGGCACCGCGAACGTCAGCAGGCGCAGCGCGCCGTCCGCCGTCGCGGCGGCGGTGCGGTGCGGCGGCCAGGGCAGGGGGCGTACGTCGGGATCCGTGCCCGGCAGCGGGGTTCCGGCGGCCGCGGCGGCCGTCGCCGCCAGGGACGCGGCGGCGCGCCCGGCCGGAGTCAGCTCGTCCGGTACGTCACCGGGGGCGCCCGCGCCGTCCACACCACCCGAGCCGCCCGGGTCGTCACCCGGCGGCACCTCCGCGCCCAACTCCCCGGCCAGGTCCGCGAGGAGCGCCCGCTGCCGGGCGCCCGTGCCCCGGTCCGGCTTCCCGCCCGGCCGGTCCGCGCGGGACGCGCCGGGGGCGCCGGCCCGGAGCACGAACGCGGACGCCTCGTCGTACACGACGTACAGCGCACCGCCGTCCCGCCCGGGCCCCGCCGCGACCGCCGTCAGCAGCCCCGCGTCCCGGTCCGCCGCGCGCAGCAGCGCCGCCGCCCCGCGCAGCGCGGCCGCCGCCTCCGCCCCGCCCAGGACCCGGCCCCCGCCCGCGACCGTCGTACGCACCGCCGCCCCCGCCGCACCGCCCGGCACCACCAGCGACGCCGCACCCGGCCCGGCGACCACCCAACCGCCGCCCCGCGGCCGGAACCCGCGCCGCCGCAGCCAGTACCCCGCCACGCTCGCCGCACCCACGACGGCCGCCGCTCCGAGCAGCCACGGCACCGGCACGTCCCCGGTGATCCGCAGCAGCACCAGCAGGGCGTACGCCGCCGTGAACCGCGGCCAGGTGCCCGGCAGCCCGCCGTACGGCGGGCTCCACTCCCGTGCACCCCGCGGCAGCCAGGCGTACGGGCTCGTGCCACCGCTCCCGCTCATGCGCCGCATCCTCCCACGCGCCGCACACCCCCCACCACGGCACGACCGCGGTGCCTCCCGTCCGCGACGGCTCCGCGCACGCGGAAGGGCCCGCGGCACCGACCGCGGGCCCTTCCGAACGGCAGTGAGCACCGCGGGCGCGCCTCGCCGCGCCCGCCGCGCTCAGCCCTTGCGGGCCTTGACCTCCTCGGTGAGCTGCGGGACGACCGCGAAGAGGTCGCCGACGACGCCGTAGTCCACGAGGTCGAAGATCGGCGCCTCGTTGTCCTTGTTCACGGCCACGATCGTCTTCGACGTCTGCATGCCGGCCCGGTGCTGGATCGCGCCGGAGATGCCGGCCGCGATGTAGAGCTGCGGCGAGACGGTCTTGCCGGTCTGGCCGACCTGGTGCGAGTGCGGGTACCAGCCCGCGTCCACCGCCGCCCGGGAGGCGCCGACGGCCGCGCCGAGGGAGTCGGCCAGCTCCTCGATGATGCGGAAGTTCTCCGCGCCGTTGACGCCGCGGCCGCCGGAGACGACGATCGCCGCCTCGGTCAGGTCGGGACGGCCCGTCGACTCGCGCGGGGTCCGGCCCACCACCTTCGTGCCGGCCGCGGACTCGCCGAAGCCGAACGTCAACTGCTCCACGGCGCTCTCGACGGGGGCGGTCTCGGGCGCGGCGGAGTTGGGCTTGACGGTGATGACGGGGGTGCCGCGCGAGACGCGTGAGCGGGTGGTGAACGCCGCGGCGAACACGGCCTGCGTGGTGACCGGGCTGTCGTCACCGGCCTCGACGTCCACGGCGTCGGTGATGATGCCGGAGCCGATCCGCACCGCGAGCCGGGCGCCGATCTCCTTGCACTCCACCGACGACGGCAGCAGCACGGCGGCCGGCTGCACCGCGTCGTACGCGGCCTTCAGCGCGTCGACCTTCGGTACGACGAGGTAGTCGGCGAACTCGGCGGCGTCGGCCGTCAGCACGCGCACCGCGCCGTGCTCGGCGAGCACGGGCGCCGCGGCGTCGACGCCGGGGCCCAGGTGGACGGCGACCGGGTCGCCGATGCGGCGGGCGAGGGTCAGCAGCTCGAGCGTCGGCTTGCGCACGGCGCCGTCGACGTGGTCGACGTAGACGAGGACTTCAGTCATGGATCTCGTTCTCCTGCGATACGAGGGCGGAAGGCGGAACGGCGAAGGGGGTGCGGGGACTCAGATGAACTTCTGGCCCGCGAGGAACTCGGCGAGCTGCTTGCCGCCCTCGCCCTCGTCCTTGACGACCGTGCCGGCGGTACGCTCCGGGCGCTTCGTGGCGTCCTCGACCTTCGTCCAGGCGCCCGCCAGGCCGACGTCCCCGGCGTCGATGCCCAGATCGTCCAGGTCCAGGGTCTCCACCGGCTTCTTCTTCGCCGCCATGATGCCCTTGAACGACGGGTAACGGGCCTCGCCCGACTGGTCGGTCACGGACACGACGGCCGGCAGCGCCGCCTCCAACTGCTCGCTCGCGGCGTCGCCGTCGCGGCGGCCGGTCACCTTGCCGTCGGCGACGGCGACGGCGGAGAGCTGGGTCACCTGGGGCACGCCCAGGCGCTCGGCGAGGATCGCGGGCAGCACGCCCATGGTGCCGTCGGTGGAGGCCATGCCGCAGACGACGAGGTCGTAGCCGACGTGCTCGACGGCCTTGGCCAGAACGAGCGAGGTGCCCATGACGTCGGTGCCGTGCAGCTCGTCGTCCTCGACGTGCACGGCCTTGTCGGCGCCCATGGACAGGCCCTTGCGCAGCGCGTCGCGCGCGTCCTCGGGGCCCACGGTCAGCACCGTGATCTCCGCGTCGTCGGCTGCCTCGGAGATCTGCAGGGCCTGTTCGACCGCGTACTCGTCCAGCTCCGACAGCAGGCCGTCGACGGCCTCGCGGTCGGTGGTCAGGTCATCGGAGAAGTGCCGGTCGCCGGTGGCGTCGGGCACGTACTTCACACAGACAACGATCCTCAAGCTCACGCCGGCTCTCCTACCGCTTCGTATCGAGACACTGCCGTGCTGGCAGCATAGGCGCCATCGACGGCTGCCACCGGGCGGATCCGGTGGTCGCCGTCCAGTTTATTACTCGCCAGTAAACCCGTGCGGGCGCCCTTCGCTCAAGGTCGCCCGGCTGTGACATTTCCTACCCGTTCCGCCCGCCCCTGCTCCCCCGTGATCGCCGCACCCAGCGCGGCGATGACGTCGGCCTTGCGCGGCAGGCCCGCCGCGCGGCGCACCACCCGGCCGTCCGCGTCCAGCACGAGCACCGTCGGCGTCCGCGTCACCTCCAGCCTGCGGACGAGCCCGAGATGGCTCTCGGCGTCCACGTCCGCGTACGCCACGCCCGCGACCATTCCCGCCACGTCCGCGAGGATGCGCCGCGTGGCCGCGCAGGGGCGGCAGAAGGCGCTGGAGAACTGCACGAGCGTGGCCCGCTCCCCCAGCTCCCGCACGTCGAGGTCCGCCGCCGTCAGCCGCTCCACCGGCTGCTCGGCGCCTGCCCGTTCCGCCGCCGCCCGTTCCGTCGTGCCGTCCGCCATGCATTCCAGCATGCAGCACCGCCGCGGGGTCAATGACAAGATCCCGTCACGCCGAAGGGGTGGGTCTGGCGCGGGGCGCACACGTCGTGCACGATCGGGGTGTACGCACCTACGCACGCGTAACTTCCGCCGGGAGCTCCTGACCCTCCGGGCCGGAGAAGGGACCAGCCCGGCATGGCAGACCTCGTCTACCCGCCCGTCGTCGGCATCTGCAAGACCGCCTTCAAGGCGATGGACCTGCGGATCGACCTGAAGGGCCAGGAGCACGTGCCGCGCCGCGGCGGCGCCGTCCTGGTGAGCAACCACATCAGTTACCTGGACTTCGTCTTCTGCGGCTACGCGGCCCGGCCCGCGAAGCGCTTCGTGCGCTTCATGACCAAGGAGTCGGTCTTCCGCCACCGCGTCTCGGGACCGCTGCTGCGCGCGATGAAGCACATCCCGGTCGACCGAGCGCAGGGCGGGCAGGCGTTCGCACACGCGCTACGGGCGCTGCGCTCCGGCGAGGTCGTCGGCGTCTTCCCCGAGGCGACGATCTCGCAGTCGTTCACGCTGAAGTCGTTCAAGTCGGGCGCCGCGCGGCTGGCGCAGCAGGCGGGAGTGCCGCTGCTGCCGATGGCGGTGTGGGGGACGCAGCGGATCTGGACCAAGGGCCGGTCGCGCGACTTCGGGCGGAACCACCTGCCGATCACGCTGCGCCTGGGCGCGCCGGTGCCGACCGGGGACGGGGTGGCGGACGCGCCTGCCGAGGGGGCGCACGAGGACGCGGAGAAGCTGACGGAGCGGCTCAAGGGCCGGATCCAGGAGCTGCTGGAGGCGGCGCAGCACGCGTACCCGGACCGCCCGCGGGAGCCGGGGGACGACTGGTGGCAGCCGGCGCACCTGGGCGGCAGCGCGCCGGTGCCGGGGGTCTGAGCGGCGGGGCCTCGACCCGGCCCCGGCCTGCCGTACCCTCACCCTCGATCCCGACGTCAGGTCGAGGGTGAGGTTCAGGGTGGCGGCGGGCCTCAGGCCGGGTCGCGGATCTCGATCTCGGCGCCGGGCGAACTCTTCTGCAGCGCCTCGGCCAGCTCCTCCGCCGCGGCGGTCAGCTCACCGTACGTCATCGGCTCCTGCCGCTCCAGCAGGAAGAGCGCGTTCGTGGAGTCCTCGGTGAGCCGGGTGCGCACGCCCTGGCGCCAGTTCCAGCGGCGGCAGGTGACGCCCGTGCCGTCGCGCCAGACGACCTCGCCGGGGTCGGGGTGCTCCTCGTCGAAGCGCTCCTCGCCGGTGGCGCGGATGAGGTGCATGTCGCCGTCGATGTGGTCGGTGTCCTCGCCGCCGACGGGGACGAGATGGGCGACGCTGACGGCGTTGTAGATGTCCACCAGCCGGTTGATGCGCGGCAGGCCGGCGTCGCCGAGGGCGCGGCGGGCGAGCGCCTCGGCGGAGTTGCGGAACTTGGACGGCTTGGCGCCGAAGGCGGCGTACGCGGCCCGCCACGCCTGCATGTGCGGGTCCTGCTGCGGCGGGGTGCCGCCGAGGCGTGCGGCGAGTTGGCGGGCGGCGTCGTCGAGGAGCGCGGCGCCGGCGGCGTCGCTGGGGCCGCCGACGAGGCCGCGGGCGACGACGGCGACGTGGGCGAAACCGGGGGCGAGGGCGCGTACGTCGTCGGCGACGTGGGTGCGGAGGGTCATGCGGTCCTTCTGCGGGTCGGCGCGGGCTGGGGGTCGGTGGGCCGCGGTGGTGCCGGGGCGTACGCACGGTACGGGAGGCGGGCCCGCGGGGGCGCGGCGGGCGGCGGCTTTGTCAGTGGGGCGGCCTACCCTTGGGCGGGTGTGAGGGGTTGTGTGGGGGTTTGCAGATTGATGGCGCGGGGTCACAGGGCGGTGGGGAGGATGCGGTCCAGGTGGCGGCGGTCCGTGGCCGCGCGGAGCGCTTCGAGCGTAGCCGGATGGGGCGTCGCGCGGACCAGCGGGTCATCGCGCTCGCCCGCGGACGGGTCGGGGACGAAGGCCAGTTGCTCGCGGTCGAGGCGGAACTGCGCGTCCACGCCCGGCTTGTTGCCGCGGGGGTCCTGGCGGATCCAGTCGCGTCCGGGCAGCCGGAGCGCGACCAGGCCGTGCAGCACGCCGAGGTGCTGGTAGCAGAAGCCGGCCGGTATGCCCTGGGCGCGCAGCAGGGCGACGAGGGCGTGGGCCTTGGCGTAGCAGATCCCGGTACGGGCCTTCAGCACGTCCGAGGCGCGGCAGGTGACGCGGAGGTCCCCGGCGTCGTTGGAGTGCGGGATCGTGTCCCGTATGAACTCGTAGGCCCCCTTGGCGTACGCCTCCGGCGCCTCCGCGACCTCGCGCAGCCGGTACGCGGTCCCGGCCACGAGCGGGTGTTCGTGGTCGACGACCGCGTCGGCGGCGAGGTACGCGGACAGGTCGGGCCGCTCCTGCTGGAGTTCCATGCAGGGGAGCGTATAGGCATGCGGCGGTTACGTCCTCCGCATTTCCTCCGCGATCGCGGCGACGAAGGTGTCGACGTCCTCCTCCGTGGTGTCGAAGGAGCACATCCAGCGCACCACGCCGTCCGCCTCGTCCCAGAAGTAGAAGCGGAAGTCCTTCTGCAGCGCCAGCGACACGTCGTGCGGCAGCCGGGCGAAGACGCCGTTGGCCTGCACGGGGTGCAGCACCTCGACGCCGTCGATGCCGCGGACGCCGTCGGCGAGGCGGGCGGCCATCGCGTTGGCGTGGCGGGCGTTGCGCAGCCACAGGTCCTTGGCGAGCAGGGCCTCGAACTGGGCGGAGACGAAGCGCATCTTGGACGCGAGCTGCATCGAGAGCTTGCGCAGGTGCTTCATCGCGCGTACGGCGCCGGGGTCGAGCACGACGACGGCCTCGCCGAGGAGCATGCCGTTCTTCGTGCCGCCGAAGGAGAGGATGTCGACGCCGGCGACGTTGGTGAACGCGCGCATCGGCACGTCCAGGCTCGCCGCCGCGTTGGCTATCCGGGCGCCGTCCAGGTGGACGCGCATGCCGCGGCGGTGCGCGTGGTCGCAGACGGCGCGGATCTCGTCGGGGGTGTAGACCGTCCCGTACTCGGTGGCCTGGGTGATCGAGACGACCTGCGGCATGGCGCGGTGCTCGTCGTCCCAGCCGCGCGCCTCGCGGTCGATCAGCTCGGGGGTGAGCTTGCCGTCCGGCGTCGGTACGGTGAGCAGCTTCAGCCCGCCGACGCGCTCGGGGGCGCCGCACTCGTCGACGTGGATGTGCGCGGTGTCCGCGCAGATCACCGCGCCCCAGCGGTCGGTGACGGCCTGGAGCGCGACGACGTTGGCGCCGGTGCCGTTGAAGACCGGGTAGACGTCGGCGTCCATGCCGAAGTGGCCGCGGAAGACGTGCTGCAGGTGGGCGGTGTAGTCGTCCTCGCCGTAGCTGACCTGGTGGCCGCCGTTGGCGAGGGCGAGCGCGGCGAGGATCTCCGGGTGCGCGCCGGCGTAGTTGTCGCTGGCGAAGCCGCGCGCCGCCGGGTCGTGGCGGCGCTTGGCGTCGGTGCGCGGAGCCTGTCCCGCGGCTCCCGTGGTCGTCGTGGTCATGGCTGGGCGGTGAGCCACAGGCGGGTCCCGTTCAGTTCTTGCGCGGGCCGGTCCCAGACCTCCGCGATGCTGTCGGCAAGGTCGTCCACGTCGGTGAAGCCGGCGAACTTGGCGTTCGGCTTGGCTTTCCGCATCGCGTCGTTCACCAGCGCCTTGACCACCAGGATGACGGCCGCCCCGGCGGGCCCGTCCAGCCCTTCGGCCTCCCCGGCCTTGCGGAAGCCGTCGGCCATGGCCAGCGTCCACGCCTCGGCGCCGGCCTTGGCGGCGGCGTACGCGGCGTTGCCCGCGGTGGGCTGGCTGGCGCCGGCGGCGCTGACGAGGACGTAGCGGCCGCGGTCGCTGCGGCGCAGCGGCTCGTCGAAGGCGAGTGACGTGTGCTGCACGGTGCGCAGGAGCAGGTCGTGCAGGACGGTCCAGTCGGCGAGGTCGGTGGTGGCGAAGGAGCGCGAGCCGCGCCAGCCGCCGACGAGGTGGACCAGGCCGTCGACGCGGCCGTAGTCCTTCTCGAGGCGCTCGGCCCACGCGTGGGCGGCGTGCAGGTCGAGCAGGTCGATGGTGTCGCCGGTGATCTGCGCCGAGTCGCCGCCTGCGGCCCGTGCCGCGTTGACGGACTCGGCCAGCCGCTCGGCGTCCGCGTCGCAGCCGACGAGGACGGCGCCGGCCCTGGCGAGCCGGCAGAGCGCCGCCCTGCCCGCGGGCCCGCCCGCTCCCGCCACGGCCACGACGGCGCCCTTCAGCGGGCCGCTCTTTCCGTTCCTGCCGTTTGCCCCGGGGCTCATGACGATCTCCTCCTCCGCTGCCCTGCCGACCGCGGGGTCCGTCACGCGGCGTCCGCCAGTTCCGCGGTCTCGGCCGTGATGCCCCGCGTCGACTCGATCACCTTGCGCAGCTTCTTGGCAAGGGCCTCATAGAACATGCTGAGGGGAAACTCGTCGGGCAGCACGTCGTCCACGAGTTTCCGCGGCGGCTTCGTCAGGTCGAGGGCGTCGGGACCCTTGGCCCAGGTGGAGCCGGGGTGCGGGGCCAGGTAGGTGGACACCAGGTCGTACGCCTTGAACCAGTGGACCAGCTTCGGGCGGTCGATGCCCTCGCGGTACAGCGTCTCGATCTCGTTGCGCAGCCGTCCCGTGACCTCGCGGGCCAGGTCCCAGTCGACGGACAGCCGGTTGTCGGTCCAGCGCAGCGCGTCGTGCTTGTGCAGGTACGCGAAGAGGAGCTGACCGCCGAGGCCGTCGTAGTTGCGGTTGCGCTCGCCGGTGACGGGGAAGCGGAACAGCCGGTCCATGAGCACCGTGTACTGCACGTCGCGGCCCTGCGGGAAGCCGTCGGCGGCGAGCTTGCCGGCCTCGTGGAAGGCGGTGAGGTCGCAGCGCAGCTCCTCTATGCCGTACATCCAGAACGGCTGCCGCTGCTTGATCATGAAGGGGTCGAACGGCAGGTCGCCGTGGCTGTGCGTGCGGTCGTGGACCATGTCCCAGAGCACGAACGTCTGCTGCGCGCGGTCCTGGTCGGTGAGGAGGCCGCGGGCCTCCTCGGGCAGCTCCAGCCCCGTGGCCTCGACGGCGGCGGCGCTGACGCGGCGGAAGCGGGCCGCCTCGCGGTCGCAGAAGATGGCGCCCCAGGTGAAGCGCGGGGGGACCTCGCGCATGGCGATGGTCTCGGGGAAGAGCACGGCGGAGTTCGTGTCGTACCCGGCGGTGAAGTCCTCGAAGGTGATGCCGAGGAACATGGGGTTGTCGTAGCGGGTGCGCTCCAGCTCGGCGAGCCAGCCGGGCCAGACGACGCGGATGACGACGGCCTCGATGTTGCGGTCCGGGTTGCCGTTCTGGGTGTACATGGGGAAGACCACGAGGTGCTGCAGCCCGTCGGCGCGGTGCTCCGCGGGGTGGAAGGCGAGCACCGAGTCCAGGAAGTCGGGTACGCCGAACCCGCCGGCGGCCCAGCGGCGCAGGTCGGCGACGACGGCGTCGTGGTACGCGGCGTCGTGCGGCACCAGCGGGGACAGCTCCCGTACCGCGGCGGCGGCGCGCTCGACCGCGTCCTCGACGGCGGGACGCGCCGGGGCGCCCTCGGCCTCGAAGTCGATCGAACCGTCCTTGGCCTGCCAGGGGCGGATCTCCTCGACGGCCGCCTTGAGCCGCGCCCAGGCGGGGTGCTCGACTACGCGCGGTCCGCCCGCGGCGGACAGAACATCACCTTCCGCGGTTGCAGAAGCAAGAATTTCCGTCATGGACCACTCCTACGTCAAGAACTTCCTGTTTCCCCACCGTATCCCGGCACCAGGACCTCCCTCAAGCGGGCCCCCGGGAAACCTTGCGCAGACCACGGGCACGGAACGTAAATCTTCCGGCGAACAGAGGTTTAACCCCTGGCCCTTCCCGTCCCCCATGCCTTATGGGTACCGGAGCGGCAGCTCGGGGCGGCCCGCCCACGACCGGGCGACCCCGCCCACGACCCGCCGTGCCGACCCCCGCACGACCGGTGTCGATCTCCCCGAATTGGCCTAGGCTTTGCGCCAGTCTGTGACGGACCGCCGACGGAGGGCGAGAGCGCAGTGTCATTTCTGACCATCGGTCACCGCGGGTTGATGGGCGTCGAGCCGGAGAACACGATCCGCTCCTTCGTCCGCGCGGATCGCGAGGGCATGGACGCCATCGAGCTCGACGTGCACCTGAGCAAGGACGGCCACCTGGTCGTCATGCACGACCCCGACGTGGACCGCACGACGGACGGCGAGGGCCCCATCGCCGACTTCACGCTCGCCGAACTGCGCGAGCTGGACGCCGGCCAGGGCGAGCGCGTACCGACCTTCGACGAGGTGGTCGAGGCGGTGAAGGGCCGGCTCCAGGTCGAGATCAAGGACGTCGCCGCGGCGAAGGCCCTCGCCGGCGCGATGACCGCGCACGACCTCGTCGGCCGCGTCGAGGTGCTCTCGTTCCACGACGAGGCGCTGGCCGAGATGCGGCAGCTCCTGCCCGACGTGCCGCGGGTGCTGGTCGCCAGCCACTACGGGGTCGGGGTGGTCGACCGCGCCCGCGAGGTCGGCGCGGTCATGCTGTCGCTGAACATCCGCCGGCTCACGCTGGAGCTGGCCGACCGCGCGCACGACGCCGGGCTGCAGGTCATCGCCTGGACGGTCAACACCCCCGAGGAGCTGAAGCTCGCCCGCGGCCTGCGGCTGCAGGGCGTCGTGACGGACTTCCCCGGGATGAAGCACTCGGTGCGCTTCACGGCCTGAGCCGCGGCGCGCTCCCCCTGCGCCCGCCCCTTGCGCCTGTGCGCTCGCGTGCGGGCGCGGTCGCGAGGGCAGCCTTCCGTCAAAGCGCCCTGCGGCCCCGGGCCGGCACCCCCGGCCCCCCGCAGTCGTGCCGCGGGGCCGCCGCCGTCGTCGTCCGAGGGGGCCCGGGTGCACGGACCGCCGCTCGCCGGCCTGCTGCTGACCGCGCTGTGCGCGGGCGTCGCCGGGCTGTGTCTGCTACGGATGCGGGCCGTCGCCGCCGAGGAGCGGCGTGGCGCCGCGGGGGACGCGCTCATGGGTCTGGGGATGGCGGCGATGGCGCTGCCCGCGGGGCTGCCGGGGCCCGCGGCCTGGACGGCGGGTGCCTTCGCGACGGTCTTCGGGGCCGCGTTCGTACGGGCCGTGCTGCCGCTGCGTGCCGCGGGGCACCACCTGCACCACGCGATCGGCGCGCTGGCGATGGTGTACATGGCGGTGGCCATGGGCGCGGCGGACCACGGCGGGCACGGCGCCGCCGCCGGGCTGCCGGCCGTCACCGCCGGACTGCTGGCGTACTACGTGCTGTATGTGCTGTACGGGGGGCTGAGGCCGGTCGCCGCGGGAGCAGGGGGTCCGCGGGGGCCGGTCCCGGCCGGGGCCGGGGCCGGCGGGGGGTGGGCCGGGCGGCCCGAGCTGGCCGGTGCGTGCCGGGTCTGCATGGGGGCGGGCATGGTCGCGATGCTCCTCGCCCTCTGACTCCCCGGTGTCGTCCGTCACTTCACGGGCACACACGTACCGGCCGGCGCCCCGGCTCCGTACGCTGATCACATGGTGATCCCGCTCACGCTGCTCGCCTTCGCCGTCCTCGTCGCCGCGGTCGCGCCCCGGCTGCTGACCCGCGCCGCGTGGGCGGATCGCGAGCCGGTGCTCGCGCTCTGGGTGTGGCAGTGCGTCGTGGCCGCCGTGCTGCTCTGCTGCGGACTGGCCATGTCGCTGAGCGCCGCCGTGGCCTGGGCGCAGGTGCACAGCGGGGTCTTCGCCCCGGCGCCCGCAGCGGTGCGGGACGCGTACGGCGACGCCACCGGCGCCACCTGGGCCGCGGTGCTCGCCGTGGGGCTGGCGGCGGGCGGGCTGTGGACGGCCGTGATGTTCGTACGCGAGGTCCGTACCGCACGGGTGCAGCGCCGCCGGCGCCGCGAGGAACTGCGCCGCCGGGCGCCGCTGCTGCCCGGCGAGGACACCGGCGCCGAGCGGCTGGTGGTGCTGGAGGGCGAGCGCCCGGACGCCTGGTGGCTGCCCGGCGGGCAGGCCGCCCAGCTCATCATCACCACGGCCGCGCTGCGCCGGCTGAAGAAGCGCCAGCTCGACGCGGTGCTCGCGCACGAGCAGGGGCACAGCCGGGCCCGCCACCACTGGCTCCAGCACTGCGCGGGCGCGCTCGCGGGCGTCCCGAGCTTCCCGGTCTTCCGGGCCTTCCGCGATGAGGTGCACCGGCTCTGCGAGCTGGCCGCCGACGACGTCGCCTCGCGCCGCTTCGGGCGGATGACGTTCGCCACCGCGCTGGTCGAACTGAACGAGGAACGCGGCGTGTTCGGCCCCGGGCCCGGCCACGGCCACCACGCCCATCTCCCGCAGCGCGTCGACCGGCTGCTCGCGGCGGCACCGCGGTTCACCCCGGCCCGCCGGCTGCGGCTGACCGTCGCCGCGCTGGCGGCGCCCGCCGTACCACTGCTGGTCGCTTTCGGCCCCGGCCTCAGCGCGCTCGCGTAGGGTCGGCGGCGTGACAGCCGCCGTGCCTCGCCACACCTCCCCCGTCCTGCGCCTCACCGCCGCCGTCCTCACGCTGCTGAGCGTCCTGCTCACGGTGCTGGTGGCCGCCACCTGGCAGCCGCTGATGGACGCCGACCGCAGCGCCGCCGACCGCCTGCACTCCGCCGCCCTGACCCACTCCGGCTGGACGAAGGCGAACCGGATCATGACCGACTGGGTCTGGGACCCCGCGACCATGCGGCTGCTGATGCTGGCCGTGATCTTCTGGCTGCTGTGGCGCGGCGCGCGGCTGCTGCCGCTGTGGCTGGCCGGCGCGGTCGCGGTGGGCTGGGTGCTGCAGTACGCCCTGAAGGCGGGGGTCGGCCGGGACCGGCCGGCGTGGGCCCACCCGGTGGACTCCGCCTCGCACGCCGCCTTCCCCTCGGGACACGCGATGACCGTCGCGCTCGTCAGCGGCCTGCTGCTGTGGGTGCTGAGCCGCGTGCCCGGCGTGCCGGCCGGCCTGCGGTACGCCGCGTGGACGGCGGCGGCCGTGTCGGTGGCGGGCGTGTGCTTCACCCGGGTGTGGCTCGGGGTGCACTGGATGAGCGACGTGATCGGCGGCGCCCTGATGGGCGCGGCCATCGCGGCGATCGCGGCGGTGGCGTACGGCGCGGTGGAACGGTCCCCGCGCGCCGAGCGGTCGGAGGTGCGCGGATGAGCCCGAAGGCCGTGCTCTTCGACTTCTCCGGGACGCTCTTCCGCATCGAGCCCCCGGCGCGCTGGCTGCGCGCGACGCTCGACGCCTCGGGGGTGACCGCCGACGACGCCGCGGTCGCGCGGTACGCGGCCGCGCTGGAGCGGGCGGGGGCGCTGCCGGGCGGCAGTTTCCCCGAGCGCGTACCGGAGTCGCTGGCGGAGCTGTGGCGGACCCGGGACCGGAGCGCTGAGCGGCACCGGGCCGCGTACACGGGCCTGGCCCGGCTGGTCCCGCTGCCGTGGCCCGAAGGGATCTACGAGGCGCTGTACGAGCGGCACATGGCGCCGGCGGCGTGGGACCCGTACCCCGACGCGGCGGCCGTGCTGCGCGGGCTGCGGGAGCGCCGGGTGCGGGTGGGAGTGGTGAGCAACATCGGCTGGGACCTGCGGCCGGTGTTCCGCGCGCACGGACTCGACGCGTACGTGGACGCGTACACGCTCTCCTACGAGCACGGGGTGCAGAAGCCGGACGCACGGCTGTTCCGGGTGGCGTGCGAGGCGGTCGGGCGGGCGCCGGAGGACGTGCTGATGGTCGGCGACGACCGCCGCGCCGACGGCGGCGCCACGGCACTGGGGTGCGGCTACTTCCCGGTGGACCACCTGCCCGCCGCCGAACGCCCGGACGGACTGAGGCCGGTGCTGGGGCTCGCCGGCTGAGGGCGCATACGGCCGCCGCCCGCGCGGGGGTTCAGCTTCCGGCGGCCGGCATCTCGGCGGCCGGATGGATGGCCAGCTTGAACTGCGCGTGGATGATGCGCGCGCTCCGGGAGCCGTTGTGGCGGACGAGGAACGCCAGCGGGGTGCGCGGCCGGACGAAGATCTCGTGGTGCTTGTGGCGGTACTCGCCGCCGGGCGTGCCGGCGTGGTCCTCGGTCGCGGTGGCGTCGTAGCCGCCGGCCAGGCCGAGAGGGTCGCGGACGAACCGGTCCCGGACCTCGGTGTAGTCGCCCTTCTCCCAGTACACCATCGCGGTCAGCGACCCCCAGCCCTCCCGGCTCGGCCAGATCAGGCCGGAGCGGCGGTCCGGGTACGAGGACCGCTTGCCGTCCGGCTGGGCCGCCTGGTGCATGCCGTGGGCGTCGAACGACTCGCGGGCGCCGTAGGGGAAGCGGACGATGTGGTACTCGCCGTCGGCGGGTATGACCTGCGGTTCGTCGACGATGAGCGAGCAGATG
Source organism: Streptomyces sp. WAC 06738 (assembly GCF_003945505.1). Lineage (NCBI taxonomy): Bacteria > Bacillati > Actinomycetota > Actinomycetes > Kitasatosporales > Streptomycetaceae > Streptomyces > Streptomyces sp. WAC 06738. The sequence goes on from NZ_CP029618.1 coordinate 527,977, forward strand.
TAGACAGCCATGCGACTCCCGTTCGGGGTGGGGAAGTGCACGGAACAGTGGACTCCGTACGCCCTCCTGTCAAGGAGCGGTGCCGGGGTCCGCGAGGGTGACGGGGATGCGGGAGCGGACGTAGTCGCGGGCCAGGGTGGCGCGGCGCAGCCGCCAGAGCGGGGCGGTGCGGGCCGGGTGTTCCGCGTAGCGGCGGTCGCGGATGTCGTCGACCAGGGCGGCCGGGGCGCCGGTGGCGGCGAGGACGTCGAGGGCCTCGCCCTTGGTGATCAGACGGCCCTCGCGCAGGGTGACGCCGGCCCGGGCGACGGTGACCGGGCCGAGGTCGACCCACACGTCGCGCAGCCACCGCCGCCGCGAGGCGGTGGCGGGCAGCCAGTACTCCGCAAGGTCCTTGCGGATGAACGCCGTCAACTCCGCGTCCGGCAGCGGCGGGAGCAGTTCGGAAGGACCGGGACCGTGCAGCACCAGCGCGCCGGTGTGCAGCTCGCGCCTGGTGACCGGGGTGACGGGGCGGCTGAACAACTCGGCGTGGGCCCAGGTGAGGTGATCGAGGCCGGCCCCGGCGAGGCGGTCCAGGGCCATGTACGAGCAGTGCAGCTTGGCGGCGAGGGGCACCTCGCGGTGGAGCCTGCGGTGCAGCGCCTCCAGCCGCCCGCGGGCGGCGGGGTCGGCGCCGACGTCATGGTGGACGACGGCGATGAGGTCGAGGTCGCTGCGGTACGGGCGGTAGTCCCCGAGGGCGAGCGAGCCGTGGGCCCAGAGCGCCTCCAGCGGCACGGCGGCGCGCAGGGCGGCGAGGAAGCGGTCGAGGAGCGGCCCGGCGGCGTCGCGCGGGGCCATGTCAGGCGGCCAGCAGCTCGTCGAGGCCGGTGCGGGCCAGCTCCTCCAGCTCGTCGAGCGCGGCGCGGGCGCGGGCGGCGGTGCCGGGGTCGCGCTCGGGCAGGCCGCTGGCGACGAACTCGTCCTCGTCGAGCCGGAGAAGTGTCTGCCGGTCGCCGGAGAGCCAGAGGTCGAGCTCCAGGTCGTGCACCGTGACCCGGTCCTCCTCGACGCGGGCGGGCCTGGCCACGTCGCAGTACCAGCCCTTGATGCGGCCGTCGGCGGCCCGGATCTCCTTCACCGAATACCAGCGATCGCGCCAGAAGTGCTCGGTCCACACGTCGCCCTGCTCGAACCGCACGTACCCCGCGTCGCGCTCCTTCGGGCCGGCCCAGGGGGCCCGCACCACCGCGTGGTTGCCGTCGTCGCGGACGACCACCGCGGGGTAGCTCAGGCCCGGCCTGAGCTGCTTGATCAGCGTGACCTCGACCTCGCGGCCCGGTGTCAGCATGCCCTTCCTCCCGTACGCGTCCCCCGGGCACGGTACCTGGGCGGGCCGGCCGGCCGCGGCAATTGGTGAGGCCCCGCGACGGGGGAGCGCGGGGCCTCACACCGTCAAACGGCCGGCGGAGGCTCCGGGTTCCCGGCGGAACGAGAAATTTCCGCGCCGAGGCATGGTGGGCTCAGGCGATCCCCCGCATCGCCCGAGCCCACCACTCCTCCCGGCACCGGGCGTGCTCGCCTCAGTACCGGAAGCCTTGCCGAGTATACTGGCTCTCAGCCAGTGAAGGCAGGAGTTACAGGATGTCCCCCCGCAGGCCCGCAGTCAATGAAGAACTCCGACGCCGTTCCCGGGAGCGTCTGCTGCAAGCCACGGTGGAGCTGGTCGACGAACGGGGCTTCGAGGGCACGACCTTGGGAGACATCGCGGAACGCGCGGGTTCCGCGCGCGGTCTGGTCTCGTACTACTTTCCCGGCAAACGCCAGTTGGTGCAGTCGGCCGTCCACCGGCTGATGCATCTTACGCTCGGGGCCGCCCTGGAGCGCCCGTCCCACACGGAGGACGGGCAGGAGCGGATGGCCCGGGCCATCGACGCGATCCTGGGCCTCTCGCAGGACCACCCCGTGCTCATGCGCCACCACATGGCGGGCATTCTGCAGGCGGACGGCTTCATCCAGTGTGCGGAGCAGCAGCGGCTCGCGGTCCTCCTCCGCGACACCGTGGCGTGCTGGGGCTCGCCCCACCCGGACACCGAGTACCCGATGCTGCGCGCCCAGCTCATGGGCGCGGTCTTCGCGCTGCTGCTGCCGGGGGTGCCGATGCCGCTCGACCGGCTGCGCGGCGAGCTGTTCCGGCGCTACGGGCTGGACTGGCACCTCGGCGTCCCGCCGGAGGGCGTGGAGCCCTTCGACGGGACGCCGGTGCGGGCCGCGCACCGGCGGTAGCCGCGGGAAGCGGCCACCGCCGGGTACGCGGACCGGATGGAACACGGACCGGAGCCGGCCGGCGACGTGCCGGTCAGCGGTGCCCGCGGATCAGCGGTAGTCCGGCTGCGTCTGCGTGTTCAGCTCGGGCAGCCGCACCCAGCGCGCGCTGTCCGTGCGCCGGTCGTTGATCTTCAGGACGTCCAGGCCCTTGGCGATGTCGTTGGAGTAGACATAGCCGTTGTAGTAGTACGCGGACCAGGAACCGCCGGTGACCAGGGAGGTGTCCGAGAGCGGGCCGCGCTCGAAGTACCCGATCTCCTTGGGGTTGCGGGAGTCGGTGAAGTCCCACACGGAGACGCCGCCCTGGTACCAGGCCTGCACCATGATGTCGCGGCCGCCGGCCACCGGGACCAGCGAGCCGTTGTGCGCGACGCAGTTCTCGGTGTCCGCCTGGTGCCGCGGGATCTTGTAGTAGCTGCGGAAGATGAGTTCGGACTTCGTGCCGCGCTGCTTGAGGTCGTAGATCCCGTTCGCGCCCTGCTTCGGGCCGATCTCCTCGTTGCAGGTCGCGGCGCCGCCGCCGCCCAGCTCGTCGGTGAAGACGACCTTCTGGCCGTCCTTGCTGAACGTCGCCGAGTGCCAGAACGCGAAGTTCTCGTAGTCACTCACCTGATCGATGACTTCCGGCGCCGCCGGGTCGGAGATGTCCATCAGGATGCCGTCGCCCATGCAGGCGCCGGCCGCGAGGTCGAGCTTGGGGAAGGCGGTGATGTCGTGGCAGCCGGTGGTGGCCGACTTGCCGGGGCTGCCCGGGTTGCCGCCGTCGGGGAAGAGCACCGGGAAGTCGATGACCTCCGAGCGCTCCGGAGCGGACCGCGGCACCTTGACTATGGAGATGCCGTCGTGCGGCGGCTGGCAGTCGGGGAAGGTGGCGCTGGGCGAGTACGAGGAGACGTAGATGTAGACGTTCTTGCGCTCGGGCACCAGCGTGTGCGTGTGCGAGCCGCAGGCGGTCTCGACGGCGGCGACGTACTCGGGGTTGCGCTTGTCGCTGATGTCGAAGACCTTCATGCCCTCCCAGGAGTCCTTCTCCGTGGCGGGCTGGGTGGTGCTGTTGCAGGAGTCGTCGCTGCGCGACGAGTCGGTGGACAGGAACAGCAGGTCGCCGGAGACCGACACGTCGTTCTGCGAGCCGGGGCAGAGCACCTCGCTGACGACCTCGGGGCTCTTCGGATCGGCGATGTCGTAGATGACGAAGCCGTCGTAGTTGCCCGCGAAGGCGTAACGGCCCTGGAAGGCGATGTCCGAGTTGGTGCCCTGCAGGGCACCCTTGTCGAGGTGGGCGACGTGCTCGATGTTGTCGCTCTTGTCGATCTCGTCCACGCCCGGCACGTCACCGCGCTCGATGGCTTCCTGCGCCTGCGAACGTTCACTGCTGCTGAGCTTCTTCGGGGCGTTCGGCCCATCGCCCGGACCCGGCACCGCGGCCGCGGTGCCGGCGGTCAGCAGCGACCCCACGAGCCCGATCAGGGCCGCGGCCGCGGCCAGACCTCTGCGCCGCGTACGTGATCTGTGCAACGACGTCACGTGATTCCCTCCCAGTGGTGCCTCTTCGGCAGTTGAAATCAAGGCAGTATCTCGCCAAGCATGTACATCACAACAGACGGAAACACAGTTGTAATGCAAACTTTTGGTCCTGTCGGCACCTGCTCGTGCTAGACCTACCTGGCAACTCGCCGGAACCACCTGTACGGAGGTCACCTTGCGGCACCCTCGCGCGCTCGCCTCAGTCGTTCCGCTCACCGCCGCCCTGCTGCTTGCCGGCTGCACCGGTGGCGGCTCGTCCGACGACGCCGGGGACGGCGGCAAGGCGTCCGTCATCGCGCCCGGGAAGCCGGGCGAAGAGGCAAGCAAGATCCCCGCGGACCAGGTCGAGGAGGCGCGCGGCGACGACCGGCCCAACGCGGCGGACACCACGTACATGCGCGACATGATCGAGCATCACGGACAGGCGATCGTGATGACCGGCCTCGCCGAGAAGCGCGCGGGCGCCGAGGGCGTGCGCGGGATCGCCGAGCGGATCGCCGCCGGGCAGCAGCCGGAGATCGCGGTGATGGAGGCGTGGCTGGAGGAGAACCCGGGCGGCGGCGGGGAGGAAGGCCACGACGGCGGGCACGCGGGCGGGCACGAAGGGATGCCCGGGATGGCGAGCGAGGCGGACCTCGACCGGCTGCGGGCGGCGCGCGGCGAGGAGTTCGACGCGCTGTTCCTCAAGCTGATGATCGCCCACCACGAGGGCGCGGTGGAGATGGCCGAGGAGGTGCTCGGCAAGGGCAACAACGAGTACGTCGAGCAGTTGGCGACCGGCGTGATCGCGCAGCAGCTCAGCGAGATCGGCCGGATGGAGAAGCTGGCGTAGCTCCCCGGCCTGCGGTTCCGCGCGTCCCGGGGGCGTTGTCAGTGGCCGGGTGCAGACTGACCCGTAGTCGACGACGAGGTCGCACGGTCGCACGGAGGTGGACCCTATGCAGGACGTGGTGCTGGCGGTCGGAACGCGCAAGGGGCTGTTCCTGGGACGGCGCCGGGGCGGCGCGTGGGAGCTGGACGGACCGCACTTCAAGGCCCAGGCGATCTATTCGGTGGGCATCGACACCCGCGGCGCGGCACCCCGGGTGCTCGCCGGGGGCGACAGCAGCCACTGGGGCCCGTCGGTCTTCCACTCCGACGACCTCGGTGCGACGTGGGAGGAGCCCGGACGGCAGCCGGTGAAGTACCCGAAGGACACCGGCACTTCGCTGGAGCGGGTCTGGCAGTTGCAGCCCGCGGGGGCCGAGGCCCCCGGTGTGGTGTACGCGGGCACGGAGCCCGGCGGCCTCTTCCGGTCCGAGGACGGCGGCGAGACGTTCGAGCTGATGCGGTCGCTGTGGGACCACCCGACGCGGGAGAAGTGGGAGCCGGGCGGCGGCGGGCTCGCCGTGCACACGGTGGTCACCGATCCGCGGGACGCCCGGTCCGTGACGGTCGCCGTCTCCGCCGGCGGGGTGTACCGCACGGTGGACGGCGGGGCGAGCTGGGCCCCGTCGAACTCCGGCGTGCAGGTCGTCTTCCAGCCGGAGAGGTTCCCGGAGTTCGGCCAGTGCGTGCACAAGGTCGCGCGGGACGCCGTCGACCCGGACCGGCTCTACCTGCAGAACCACTGGGGTGTCTACCGCAGCGACGACGCCGGGGCCACCTGGACCGACATCGGCGCGGGACTGCCGTCGGACTTCGGCTTCGCCGTCGCCGCGCACCCCTCGCGCGGGGACACCGCATACCTCTTCCCCATCACCGCCGACGCCGACCGGGTGCCCGCCGGGAACCGCTGCCGGGTCTACCGCACGTCGGACGCCGGGGCGACCTGGGAGCCGCTGTCGGCGGGGCTGCCGGCGGAGGACCACTACGGCACGGTGCTCCGGGACGCGCTGTGCACCGACGACGCCGACCCCGCGGGGGTGTACTTCGGCAACCGCAACGGGGAGGTCTTCGCCAGCGCCGACGAAGGGGAGAGCTGGACGCAGCTCGCCGCGCACCTGCCGGACGTGCTGTGCGTACGGGCGGCGGCTGTCTGAGACGTGGCGGGTGGGGCCCGTGGAGCCAGTAGAGTGACCGGCCATGGCTGGACGTCCTCTCCCCGACATCGTCGAAGCCGGCTGGGCCAAGGCCCTGGAACCGGTCGCCCAACAGATCGCCGCCATGGGCGACTTCCTCCGCGCGGAGGTCGCGGCGGGGCGAACATATCTGCCCGCGGGACCGAACGTGCTACGGGCCTTCCAGCAGCCGTTCGACGACGTGCGGGTGCTCATCGTCGGCCAGGACCCGTACCCCACCCCGGGTCACGCCGTGGGCCTCAGCTTCTCCGTCGCCCCGGACGTGCGCCCGCTGCCCGGCAGCCTGGAGAACATCTTCCGCGAGCTGCACGACGACCTGGGCCACCCCCGCCCCGCCAACGGCGACCTCACGCCCTGGACCACGCAGGGCGTGCTGCTGCTCAACAGGGCGCTCACCACCGCGCCCAGGCGCCCCGCCGCGCACCGCGGCAAGGGCTGGGAGCAGGTCACCGAGCAGGCCATCCGGGCGCTCGCCGCCCGCGGCCGGCCGCTGGTGGCGATCCTGTGGGGCCGCGACGCGCGCAACCTGCGCCCCATGCTCAGCGACTACCCCGCCATCGAGTCCGCCCACCCCTCCCCCATGTCCGCCGACCGCGGCTTCTTCGGCTCCCGCCCCTTCAGCCGGGCCAACGAGCTGCTGCAGAAGCAGGGCGCGGAGCCGGTGGACTGGACGCTGCCGACGAACGGATAGCCGCCATGACCAGCGCTACGGCCCGATGGGTGCTCGGCATCGACTCCGGCGGCTCGGGGCTGCGCATCGCCGCGGCGGCCGTCCCCGCGGACGGCGGCGAACCGGCGGAGGGCGACGCGACCGTGGAGACCGCGGGGCCCGTCGCCACCGGGGACAACGGGATCGACGCCGACGACCTCCTCGGCAAGCTGCTGCCCGCCGCGCACCGGCTGCGGAGCGCCGCGGGGGCCGAGTCGTTCGAGGCCGTGTGCGTCGGCGCCGCCGGCATGGCCTCCCTCGGCGCCGACCTGCGCGCCCGGCTGCCGCACGCCCTGGCGGACGCCCTCGGCGTACGGCACCTGGCGCTCGCCGCCGACGGCGTCACCGCGTACGCGGGCGCCATCGGTCAGCACCCCGGCGCCGTCGTCGCCGCCGGCACCGGCATGATCGCGGTCGGCACCGGGCTCGACGCCGCGGGGTGGCGGCGGGCCGACGGCTGGGGGCACCTGCTCGGCGACTGCGGTGGCGGCGCGTGGATCGGGCGGGCGGGTCTGGAGGCGGCGATGCGGGCGTTCGACGGCCGCCGCGGGGGCTCCGCGGCGCTGCTGGCCCGGATGGAGACGGTGTTCGGCACCGGCACGCAGATGCCGGGCCTGCTCTACCCGCGGCCCGACCGCCCGGCGGTGCTGGCCTCGTTCGCGCCGGAGGTCGCGCGCTGCGCGCCGCACGACCCGGTCGCCGCCGGCATCCTCACCGAGGCGGGCGAGCACATCGCCGCCGCGGCCGTCGCGGTCTGCCCGGCGGACCCCGGCAGCGCGGTCGCGCTCACGGGCGGGCTCTTCGGCATCGGGGAGCCGCTGCTCGCGCCGCTGCGCGCGGAACTCGCGGTGCGGCTGCCGCGCGCCCGGGTGTCGACCGCGACGGCGACGCCGCTGGCGGGGTCGCTGCGGATCGCCGCCGCGCTGGCGGCCGGCGAGCTGCTGCTGCCGGTGGAGCGGGGCATGCTCGACGTCTGGTAGACCGCTTTTCCGGGCCGCGGGCGGCGCGGGCGCGGGGACCGCGCGTAACGGCGCGGGGACGGTCCGTACGAGCGCGGTCACCGCCTGTCCGCCGGTGTGCTCCCGCGGTCACGCACCCGGGCGAATGGCGACCCCGGGCATGTGGCGGACCGCGGTGAGGCGTTAGCATGCGGCGCCATGAGCTCTGCCGATGGACACGCAGCCGGTCTGCCCGTACGTATGCCCCGCCGTCAGCCGGGGCGGCACCGTAAGCCGGAGCGGCCGAGCGCGCCCGAGGGCGCGCCGGCGCTGGTCCTGGCCGTGCCCGGGGCGCCGTCCGCGGAGATTCGCGGCATGGCGGAGGAGGTGCTCAGCATCGCCCGCTCCGACCTTCCCGGGCTCGACGGCCGGGTGGCCTACGTCGAGGGCGAGAACGAGGAGTTCCCGCCGCTGACGGCGGTCCTCGCGCAGGCCGCGGCGCAGCGCGCCGCCCACGCCGAGGCCGGGACGCTGGAGGTGGCGGAGGACGTGCCTGTGGCCGTCGTGGTGCCGCTGCTCGCGGGCCCCGACCCGGTGCTGCTGGACCGGCTGCGCGACGCGGTCGCGACGAGCGGGACGGCGGTCGAGCTCACCGACGTCCTCGGGCCGCACCCGCTGCTCGCCGAGGCGCTGCACGTGCGTCTTTCCGAGGCGGGCCTCGCCCGCGCGGACCGCGCGCGGCTCTTCACGGTCGCGACCGCCGCGGACGGCATCATCCTCGGTGCCGTGGGCGGCGAGGAGGCCGTGCAGGCGGCGGGCGTGACGGGCATGCTGCTCTCGGCGCGGCTGGCGGTGCCGGTGATGGCGGCGGCGCTGGACCAGCCGGGCGCCGTGGCCAAGGTCGCGGAGTCGCTGCGGAGTTCGGGCTCCGCCCGGCTCGCGCTCGCGCCGTACGCGCTGGGCCCCGAGCTGCCCGCGGGGATGCTGGCCACCGCGGCCGAGGAGGCGGCGTGCGAGGCGGCGGAGCCGCTGGGCCCGTACCCGTCGGTGGGGCAACTGGCGCTGACGCAGTACACGACGACGCTGGGCATCGCGCCGCAGCCCGCCGGGTCGCCGCTGCGCTGACGTACCCGCAGGACATCGTCCGGAGCCGCCGGCGCACGCCGGCGGCTCCGCTGCTTCAGGACCGCGTCCGCGCGCCCGGGGTGGGGGACGGCCGCCGCGCCCGGGTCAGGCGAACACGACGCACGACGCCGCCGGCAGCGCGGCCGAGCCGGAGCGCCGCGGGGTGCCGCTCTCGCTGTCGATGTCGAACCACGTGACGTCCCCGGAGCGCTCGTTGGCCGCGTAGAGGTGCCGGCCGCCCGGGTCGATCGCGAGGTCCCGCGGCCAGGTGCCGCCGCAGGGGACGTTCGAGACGAGGCCGCGGACGCCGCCGTCGTCGCCGAGCGCGAGGGTGGCGACGACGTCGGGGCCGCGGACGGCGGTCCAGCAGAAGCGGCCGTCCGGGGAGACGGCGATGCCGGAGGCGTACGGGGTCTCGTCCGCCGCGGCCGACTCGTCCGTCAGCAGCGGGGCCTCGGCGAGCGGTTCGAGGGTGCCGGTGGCGGCGTCCCAGGAGCAGACGGTGACGACGGGCTCCAGCTCGCAGGCGACGTAGACGCGGTGTCCGTCCGGGTGGAAGGCCAGGTGGCGCGGGCCGGTGCCGGGGCGGAGCGGCACCTCGTGGTTGAGCCGCAGGGCGCCGCGGTCGGCGTCGAGGGCGCAGACGAGCACGGAATCGGTGCCGAGGTCGACGCCGAGGACCCAGCGGCCGGTCGGGTCGGGGACCACCTGGTGGGCGTGCGGGCCCTCCTGCCGCTCGGCGACCGGGCCGCTGCCCTCGTGCTGCAGCAGCGCGGCGGGCCCCGCGAGGGTGCCGTCGCGGTTGACGGTCACCGTGCTGAAGCTGCCGGAGGTGTAGTTGGCGGTCAGGACGTGGCCGCCGGCGAGCGCGAGGTGGGTGGGGTGGTCGCCGCTGACGGGCACCGGGTCGCCGGCGGGCTCGGGCTTGTCGTCGGCGAGCCGGAACGCGGCCACGGTGCCGCCCTCGGTCTCGCTCACGGCGTACAGCAGGCCGCCGTCGGCGACGGCGAGGAACGAGGGGTCGCGCAGCGCGTCGGTCGAGTGCCGCGGAATGAGGGCACCCGTGCCGGGGACGACGTCGGCGACGGTGATCCCGGCGCCGCCGCCACTGGAGAACGAGCCGACGCAAGCCCGCAGAACCGATTCACCCATGCGCTTTCCCCTTCCAGCAGGTCCGGAGCCGGTCCGGGCGACCCTACCCGACGATCTCCCGGCCGTCCGGCGGTCTCCCTCACCCCCGCGCTCCCCGCCGGGCCCGCCCCGCCGGGCCCGTACCGCATCGGGGGGATGTGCAGCACAATGTGGTCCGCGCAGGGGCCGCGCACCGTGAGTTCCCCCCACACGAGGAGACCGAGCATGCACGGAGCGCACCGCACCCGTATCGCGGCTGCCCTGGTGTCCGCCGCCGCCCTGCTGGGCGGCTTCCAGACGGCTGCCGCCGCCCGGCCCGCGGACGCCGCCGAGGTGGTCGACGTGTCCACGGCCGACGAGTTGGAGGCGGCCCTCGCCGCGGCGGGACCGGGCGACACCATCCGTATGGTGGACGGCACGTACCGCGGCAACTTCGACATCACCGCCTCCGGCAGCGGTGCCGCGCCCGCCACCCTCACCGGCTCCGCCGGCGCCGTGCTGGTCGCCGGCGGCGGCTACGGGCTGCACCTGGACGGTGCCTCGTACTGGAATCTGACCGGGTTCACGGTCACCGGCGGCCAGAAGGGCATCGTGATGGACGCCGCCGGCCACGTGGACATCGCCTCCGTCACCGTGCACGGCCTGGACATGGAGGCCGTGCACTTCCGCAACTCCAGCTCCGACGGCTCGATCACCGACTCCCGGATCCACGACACCGGCCGGAACGGCCGCGGCATGGGCGAGGGCGTCTACGTCGGCAGCGCGGGCGGCACCGGCGACCGCAGCGACCGCATCCTCATCGAGGGCAACACGATCGGCCCCGGCGTCGGCGGCGAGAACGTGGACATCAAGGAGGGCACCACCGGCGCCAGGATCATCGGCAACACCTTCGACGGCAGCGGCCTGACGGGCGCGAACTACGACGACTCGTGGGTCGACATCAAGGGCAACGACGTGCTGGTGGCGGAGAACACCGGCCGCGGCACCACCAACGACGGCTACCAGACCCACGAGGTGCAGGACGGCTGGGGCTGCAACGCCACGTTCCGCGGCAACAGGTCCGACCTCGGCGGCGCGACGGGCCCCGACCGGTACGCCATCGACGTCACCAACTACGACGCGCTGAACTGCCCCGTGACCGTCTCCGTCAGCAACACCGTCAGCGGCGGGCGCGGCCTGGTCAACCCCGGCGTCCCGGTCACCGGCTGAGAGCCGCCCCGGCCGACGGACCCGGGGCGTCCGCTTCATGCCGGGCTTGGCATGCTTGCCGTATGAGCGCCACCGGTACCACCGCCGTCGTCTTCGACCTCGACGGCACCCTCGTCGACAGCGAACCCAACTACTACGAGGCCGGGCGCCGTGTGCTCGAACAGCACGGCGTCACGGGCTTCACTTGGGAGGAGCACGCGGGTTTCCTGGGCGTCGGCACCCTGGAGACGATGCGCACGCTGCGGGAGCGGTACGCGCTGGCGGCGCCGGTGGCGGAGCTGATGGCGGAGAAGAACGCCGTGTATCTGCAACTGGCGCGGGCGTCGACCCACGCGTATCCGCAGATGCGGACGTTCGCCGAGATGCTGCGCGCGACCGGGAGCCCGATCGCCGTCGCGTCCGGCTCCTCGCGCGCCGCCATCGAGGCGGTGCTGCCCGCGGCGGGGCTCGACGGGCTCTTCCCCACGCTGGTCTCGGCGGAGGAGGTCGAGCGCGGCAAGCCGGAGCCCGACGTGTTCCTGGAGGCCGCCCGGCGGCTGGGCGCACGGCCGGAGGACTGCGCGGTGGTGGAGGACGCGCCGCCGGGGTGGGAGGCCGCGCGCCGGGCCGGGATGCGGTGCGTGGCGGTGCCGTATCTGCCGGAGCAGGCGGACGAGGCGGTCGGGTCGGGTGCGGGGCTGGTGTTCCGGGGCGGGCAGCGGGAGTTCTCGGCGGAGCGGGCGTTCGCGTGGGTGACGGGCGGAGCGTGACCCGCGGCCGCGCGCCGGGGCGTACGGGCCGGGCGTACCGCGCGGACGCGGGGCGCACGGCGGCCGGGCACGGGGCGGTGCCGTGGTTCCGCACCGCCCCGCGCTCCCCGCGTCCCGGTGGCCCGGGTCGGTCCTCCGCCGCCTCGCCCCTGACGTGCCGCTGCACGAACTCGTAGGCCGGATCCCCGAACCGCTCGCCGAACGGGATGGACCGCTCCGCCGTCTTCGAGAAGTGCACGCCGCCCCAGGAGTGACCCGGCGGCTGCCGCAGACGTGCCGGACCGCGCTGAACGGCGGGACGGCGCCGTACTTGGCCTTGCAGTGCCGATGCCGACGCCGGGGAACTTGTCAGTCGACCGGAGCCTTTCCCCGGGGCGTTCGGCGAGGGAAGAGGACGGAACCGGCGGAGGATTTCCCGAATTGCCCGCGCGTGTTCAGCCGCCGACTTGGCCGTCGCCCAGAACCTTCGCCGTGGTGCGCTCGGCGGTGGCGTCGTCCAGGCAGCCGCGCAGCCGCATGCGGTCGTGGTCGCCGAGCGCCGGGCGCACGCTGCCTACCCAGAGGTCGCCCTCCAGCCGGCTCAGCGGGGCATGGCGCGCCGGGACGCGGGTCGCGCGGCGGCAGCTCTCCCACAGGTCGCGCGCGGCCATCCGGCCCGCCGCCGCGTCGGCGGAGCCGCGCACCGCGACTTCGAAGACGACCGTCGTCGCCGCCGCGGTGAGCCGCTCCCGGGGCCGGGTCTGGGTGGCGTCCGCGAGCCGGTCGACGCCGAACACCAGGGCGGCCAGGGCCAGTACGGCGACGACGAACGTGCGGACCCGGGGTGGGCGCCGTACCGCGGGGCGGGACTCCAGCGGCTCCGCGCGGCCCACGCCGCCGGGCGGCGCCGCCAGTCCCGCGAGCCGGGCGGCCGTGCGGCGGTCCGCGGGGCGGCCGGTGGCGGAGGCGAGCTTCTGCACCGCCCAGGCGGCGGCCGACATCACCGCCCCCGCGGCCATCAGCACGGGCACGAAGACGTACGTGCGGTGCGTGCCGTCAGGGCGCCGGGCCTCCAGCCAGCGGAACCGCGGCGACGGCTCGGGCCTGGCGCGCTCCAGGCCGCGCAGGATCTCCTCGGTGCGGTCGCGTCCTTCGGCGACCTCGCGGCGGAGCCGGGAGACCCGGGCGTGCAGGACGATGCCGACGAGCAGCACCTCGACGGCCAGCAGCAGCACGCCGCTGATGAGCGCGCGCTGCCACTCCCAGCGGTAGAGGTAGAGCACGAAGTAGCCCCCGGCGGCGGTGCCGGAGAGCCCGCCGAAAACATAGCCCGCGTACTTCACGCCGCCTCCCCCGCCGTGGTGCGCGTACGGTCGGGCACGCGGCCGTCCCGGCAGCCGCGTCCGCCGGTCACGCCGCCGCCTCGCGGCTGTCCCCGTGGGCCGAGTCGCCGCCGGTACGTGCCTCGCCCCCGGCGGCCGTCACCGCACCCGTCGTGCCGTCCACCGCCAGCGCCGTACCCGGCGGGAAGCGCCCCACCGCCCCCGGTACGCCCACGGCCGTCGGCACCCCGAACTCACGGGCCAGCACCGCCAGGTGCGACAGCGCGCTGCCGGTCTCCGCGACCAGCCCGGCGAGCCCGGCGAGCTGCGGCGCGAGCCCCGGGTCGAGCACCGGCACCACCAGCACCGCCCGCTCCGGCCGCTCCCCCGCACCGTCCCAGGCCACCCCCGCGCCGCTGCCGCCGCCCGCGCCCTGCCCGCCGCCCGCCGCCGGCCCGGCGCCCGCCGGATCCTGCGGCTCCGCCACCGGCCGCCCGCCGGCCAGCCGGAACGCCGCGGGCAGCCCCAGCCGCTCCGGCCGCGGCAGCCGCTCCGCGAAGTCCCGCGGCAGTCCCCTGCCGTCCGCGAGCGCGACCAGCTCGGGCCAGCGCAGCAGCGCCACCCGCGCCGCGTCGTCCAGCGCACCCGCCGCCGCCAGCCGCTCCGCCAGCTCCGCGACGACCCGGCTCTGCATCTCCTGCACCCACCGGATCCGCAGCCGCAGCCCCTCCCGCACCGGTAACGCGCCCACCCCGCGCGGCACCCCGCTCCACCGGGTGCGTACGGGCAGCGCGGGCGCCGCGCCGAGCGCCGGCGGCAGCAGCGCCAGCAGCACCGGGTGCCGGGCGATCAGCTCGGCGTCGTCGTGGCCCGCCTCCTGCCGCGGCACCTCCGCCAGCACGGCCAGCGCCTCCCCCGCCGCGGTGGCCCCGGTGCCCGCGCCGGGCAGCGCGCCGGCCAGCGACTCCTGGGCGTGCAGCGCGGAGAGGACGGTACGGCCCCAGCCCGCGGCGTCGAGCAGCCGGCCACCGGCCATCGCGGCCGGCTCGGGCAGCCCGGCGAGCTGCTCGTCGACCTCGGCCATGAGGTCGCGCGCGAGCACGGGCAGCGCGGTGCGCAGCCGCCCCGTGCGCCAGGCCGCGCCGAGGAGCCGGGCGCCGCGCAGCGGGTTCATGAAGTCCCGTACCGGATGGGGGGACTTGACCGCGCCGAGCAGCCGCAGGTCGGCGGCGGCCCGGCCGTCGACGGTGGTGACAGCGGGCAGCGCGCGCAGGTGCCGCCGGGGCGCGGTGCCGGCGATGTCGAGGGCGACGGTGAGGCCGTGCGACATGGGCGCGACCCACAGGTCCTCCTCCAGCGGCTGGAGCACCGCGGGGAAGGTCTCGGCGACAGGACCCGGGCCCAGCAGCCGGGCGGTACGCGGCGGGCGCGGCGGCATCGCCGTGATCGGCCGGGACTGGAAGAGCCACAGCCGCCCGTCGGCGTCGAAGCCGAACTCGACGTCCTGCGGCCCGCCGAAGACCCGCTCCGCGCGCCGGGCCAGCGACGCCAGCCGGGCAAGACGGCCGCGGCCGAGGAGGCGCGCGCCCGGCGGCTCCGCGGGGTCGGCGGCGACCCGCCGGCCGCGCCGGGTGAGCTGGTAGCGCACGCCCTGCGCGGTGCCGTCGACGAGGGCGCCGGGGACGCCGTCGACGGCGCTGACCAGCAGCCGGTCGTGGCGTCCCGCGACGGGGTCGGCGCCGAACATCACGCCGCCGGCCGCGGCCCGCAGCATCGGCTGCACCAGGACCGCCATACGCCCGGGCGTCCCGGCGCGCAGCGGCGCCTCGCGGGGCGCGGCGGCGGGGCCGACGAGCCCGCGGGCGGCGGAGTCGAGCACCCGGCGGACGGCGGCGGCGAAGTCGTCCCAGCCGCGGACGTCCGGCACGGTCTCGTACCAGCCGGCCATCGAGGAGTCCGCGGCGTCCTCGTACGCGGAGGAGGACCGTACGATCAGCGGCCGCCGCCCGCCCTCGCTCAGGTCCCGCCAGGCGGCGCGCAGCGCGCCGGGTCCCGCGGGGGCGCCGGGGGCGAGGGCGGGGTCGGTGAGCACGAAGCCCGGGAGGACGGGCAGCCCCGCGGCGGCGGCGCGGGCCAGGTTGGCGGCCTTGGCCCCGGCGCTGCCGGGGTCCCGGGCGGGTTCTGCGTGCAGCGGAAGCACCGCCGGCCACGCCCCGCCCGCGGCCCGTTCCGTACGCGCGGCGCGCGCCGCGCGATCCGCATCCGCCGCGCGTGCCGCCCGTGCCGCGGGCTGCGCGTCCGCCGCGCCCGCCGTCCGCTCCGCTTCGGTCGCCATCAGCGGCTCCACCTCCGCCCCTCGTGCGCGCGCCCCTTGCGGGGGCCGCACGCCCGACTCGGTCCCGGGTAGCGGAGGGAGCCGGCCGGGCCGTCGCGGGGCAGTCAACGGGGAACCGCCGCGGCGACCCGGCGGGTTCGACCGGGTTGCTTACGAATCAGTATGCCGCGAGCGGCCGGAGGTATTCCTCAGGGAAGTCCCCGAGTGGACCCGGCCGCGCGGGCTACCGCTGTTCGTCGTCGCCGTCGTCGTGCCTGACGGTGGCGGAGCCGACGAGCGCGTAATGGTCCGAGATCTCGCTGTCGCGCGGCAGCGCGTCGCCCCTGACGTTCCCGAAGTGGTCCCGGTCCACGAAGATGTAGTCGAGCTTCGCCTCCTTGACCTCCGCCGACTGGCGGAGGTGCGTGGGTTCTCCCGAGCGGCAGGCGCGGGGCCGCGGCGTGGCGGCCTTGCAGGTGGCGTCGAAGCGGGCCGCGTCGGTCTCGTCGACCTCGATGAGCCGGCCGCTGCCGCCCAGCTCGGGCCGGTAGAAGGGGTCGAGGTCGGTGGAGCGCGGGCTGGTGGTGCGGTCGGGGATCGTGCCGGTGCGGTGCAGCGGGTTGAAGTCGCCGCCCAGCACCACCGGAGTGCCGGCGTCGAGCCACGGGTGGGCGGCCAGGTTGGCGGCCTGCCTGGCGTTGATGTCCGGCGGCTTGCCGTCGTACTGCGGGTAGAGGTGGACCGAGCAGCCGCGGGTCTTCCGGCCCCGGATCTCCGCCTCGACGCACGCCGCGTGCCATGCCTCCGGGCCGGAGTGCTGCCGGGTGTAGTCGTCGTCGGGGTCGATCGTGACGGCCTCGCCGGGGGTGATCGGCCCCTTGGCGTAGACGGCGATGCCGTATACGCCCTTGGTGACCGTGCCGTCCGGTTCCTTCACGTCGCACACGCCGGGCCGCCGGAAGGTCTCGGCGAAGTGCCCGTCGTAGCCGTCGCCCTTCAGGGCCCGGCCTATCGTCGCGAACTGCTGCGAGCAGACCTCCTGGAGGAAGACGAAGTCGCTCTTCTCCGCGCGGGCGTGCGCGACGACCGCGTCGCGTCTCTTCTCCACCTCGCGGGTCGCGGAGCAGTCCGCGGTGTTCGGGCTGTTGCCGCAGATGTTGTACGTGAGGAATCCGACCGGTGCGCCGGAAGCGGGCCTGGACGGAGCCGCCGCCGGTGCGGGACCGGCGGCGGCCGGCGCCGCGGCGGCCACGGTGAGCAGCAGTGCCGGCAAGACGGCGTGTGCCCTGCGTCGCAGCATGGGAGCGTCCTTCCTTCTCGGCCGCGAACAGCCTTGCGGCGCACGGCGGATGGGAGAGATGGAGCGCAGGTGATCGCTGGGAATGGTGTCATCGGAAGTGGATCGGCACCAGACGACCTCCTTTGCGCTACGCCCCGTCAGGCGGCCCGCGCTCAGCCGAGGAAGGACAGCCGCACGCTGCGCTGCGGGTTGTCGCGGTTGGTGTCGACCAGCACCACCGACTGCCAGGTGCCCAGCTCCAGCCGGCCGCCGATCACCGGCAGCGTGGCGTGCGGCGGCACCAGCGCGGGCAGCACGTGGTCGCGGCCGTGTCCCGGGCTGCCGTGCCGGTGGTTCCAGCGGTCGTCGGCGGGCAGCAGGTCGTGCAGCGCGGCGAGGAGGTCGTCGTCGCTGCCCGCGCCCGTCTCGATGAGCGCGATGCCCGCGGTGGCGTGCGGGACGAAGACGTTGAGCAGCCCGTCGCGGCCGTCGGCCGCCTCACGCAGGAAGGCGTCGCACTCCGCGGTGAGGTCGTGCACGGTCTCGCCGGACCCCGTGGTGATCCGCAGCGCGTGGGTGGTGAAGACGTCGGTCATGGGGCCAGCATCGCGCATGGGGAAGATCCGTGCCGCCACGGGCGTTGGCGCACACATGAGCGGCATCGTACGGACGCAGGTGGTGGTGATCGGCTCGGGGCAGGCCGGGCTGTCGGCGGCGTACTTCCTGCGCCGCGCGGGCCTGGACTTCGTCGTCCTGGACCACTCCCCCGGGCCCGGCGGCGCGTGGCAGTTCCGGTGGCCGACGCTCACGTACGGCAAGGCGCACCGCGTGCACGACCTGCCCGGTATGGCGCTGGCCGCCGCCGAGGCGGACGGGACCCGGCCGGCCGCGGAGGTCGTCGCCGAGTACTTCGGCGCGTACGAACGCGCCTTCGAGCTGCCCGT
Organism: Streptomyces sp. WAC 06738; assembly: GCF_003945505.1. Taxonomy (NCBI): domain Bacteria; kingdom Bacillati; phylum Actinomycetota; class Actinomycetes; order Kitasatosporales; family Streptomycetaceae; genus Streptomyces; species Streptomyces sp. WAC 06738. Next base: position 545,573 of record NZ_CP029618.1, read on the forward strand.
GCGCCGGCCGGTGAACGTCGCCGAGGTGCGCGAGGGCGCCGGTCCGGAGACCGGGCGGCTACAGGTGGTGACGGACGCGGGCACGTGGTCGGCGCAGGCGCTGGTCAACGCCACGGGCACCTGGGACCGGCCGTTCTGGCCGCGCTACCCGGGCCAGGAGACGTTCCGCGGCCGGCAGCTCCACACGGCGCAGTACCGCGGCCCGCAGGACTTCGCCGGGCAGCGCGTGGTGGTCGTCGGCGGCGGCGCCTCCGGCACGCAGCACCTGCTGGAGCTGGCGGGGACCGCGGCGGAGACCGCCTGGGTGACACGCCGGCCGCCGGTGTGGCGGCAGGGACCGTTCACCGAGGACTGGGGCCGCGCGGTGGTCGCCAGGGTCGACGAGCGGGTACGGGCCGGGCTGCCGCCGAAGAGCGTGGTCGGCGAGACCGGTCTGGCGCTGACGGACGAGGTACGCGCCGCGCGGGCGGCCGGCGTGCTGGTGCGGCGGCCGATGTTCGAGCGGATCACGCCGGACGGCGTGGCCTGGGCGGACGGGACGGTCTTCCGCGCGGACGCGATCCTGTGGGCCACGGGCTTCCGCGCCGCCGTCGACCACCTGGCCCCGCTGCGGCTCCGCGAGCCGGGCGGCGGCATCCGCATGGACGGCACCCGCGCGGCCCGCGACCCGCGGATCCACCTCGTGGGCTACGGCCCGTCGGCGAGCACCATCGGCGCCAACCGCGCCGGCCGCGCGGCGGTCCGCGAGCTGACCCGGCTCCTGGCCGGCACGCCCGGCCGTGGCCCCGGGCCCGTACCCGCGGAGCCAGGCGCCGTCAGCGCTGCTGTCTGAGGCTGGAGCTGCGGACCACCAGCTCGGGCTGGAGCACGATCCGCTGGTGGTCGTGGTCCTCCACGCCCCGTTCCGTCTCCTCGATGAGCAGCTCCGCGGCCTCCCGGCCCATCCGGTGCGCCGGCTGGCGCACCGAGGTGAGGGGCACCGCCGCCGCGGCGGCGAACTCGATGTCGTCGTAGCCGACGAGCGCGATGTCGCCGGGCACCGAGACGCCCGCCGCGAAGAGGGTCTGGAGCACGCCGAGCGCGAGGAGGTCGTTGGCGCAGAAGACCGCCGACGGGCGCGGCGACATGCCCAGCAGCCTGGCCCCGGCGTCCCGGCCCGCGGCGACGTCCATCTGCTCGGTCTCGACGTGGATGAGCGCCTCAGGACCGAGCCCCTCCTCGGCGAGGGCGGCCAGAGCCCCGGTGTGGCGGTCCTGGCACTGCGGGAGCTGCATGGGGCCGCTGACGTAGACCAGGGAGCCGTGGCCTGCGCCGATCAGGTGACGGGCGGCGAGCACGCCGCCCTGGACGTCGTCCAGCGAGACCGAGCAGGCGTCGGCGCTGGCGACGGTGCGGTCCACGAAGACGTACGGGATGCCGTGCCGGCCGAAGGACTCCAGCGTGCGCCCGCTGGTGTCGGCCGGGGTGACCAGCACGCCGCGCACCCGCTGCTCGGCGAAGAGGCCCAGGTACTCGGCCTCCTCGGCGGGGCTCTGCGCGCTGTTGCACAGCATCACGCCGAGTCCCGCCTCGCGCGCGGCGCGCTCCGCGCCGGTGGCGACGTCGACGAAGAACGGGTTGGTCATGTCGAGGACGAGCAGCGCGATGATGCGGCTGCGCCCGGCGCGCAGTTGCCGCGCCGACTCGCTGCGTACGTAGCCGAGCCGGTCGATCGCCGCCTGCACCCGCTCGCGGGTGGCGGCGGCCACGCTGTCCGGCCGGTTGATGACGTTCGACACGGTGCCGACGGAGACGCCCGCGTGCCGCGCGACGTCCTTGATGCCCACCATGCGCCCCACGCGCGTTCCCCTTCAGCCGTCCAGCCGGTCGTACGCGGCGCGCCCCGGCCGCGGCCCGTCGCTCATGCTACGCATCACCCTCGCCACTCCCCGCAACCTCCACCAGGTCCAGCCCGGCGAGGTCCGCGAGCGCCCGCAGCTCCGGCAGCAGGTGGCCGGTGGCCAGCGCCCAGTGGTGGCCGACTCCGCTCGCGCTCCACTCGTCGCACCACTCGCCCGGATCCCGGCCGAAGTCGACGCGGGAGGTGGTGTTGCCGATGGCCAGCAGCGGTCCCGGCGTGACGGTGCCGGTGGAGGCGATGAGCCGGTAGCGCCCGTCGCGGGTCTGGCCGAGGCCGACGGCGGTGACCGGCCCGTGCCGTACGTCGAACTCCACGGACACGCCCCAGCCGCGCTTGCCGTGGTAGACGCCGAGGCCGCGCAGGAGCGGCCGGCCCTCGCTGATCGCCAGGTGCCCGGGCCCGTCGTGGCCCATCTCCACGACGCCGTCGCGGAAGTTGAGCGCCTGCATCTCGGTGAAGGAGCCGCCGGCGCCGAACCGGTCGGCGACGAGCATGGCGAGCGAGGTCCGCAGCTCGTACTCGCCCGCGGCGGGGATGCCGCGGGCGGTGAGCAGGGAGGCGCCGAGGATCATGCCGGCGCCCAGCCGCTCGTGCGTCTCGCCGTCGAGGCCGCGGTGGTAGTACGCGAGGGAGTCGAGGTCGAAGTCGGCGGCGAGCCGGTCGAGGCCCACCGACACCCGCGCCGCCCAGGCCAGGTCGTCGGGGTCGACGGTCGCGTCGAGGTCGAAGACCTCGCGGGTCTCGGCGAGCTTCTCCGCCACCTCGGCGTCGCCGGCCTTCTCGGCCCGTACCCGCAGGTCGTCGAATTCCAGCACCTCGACGTGGCCGCCGAGGTTCGCGGTGACCATGGTGAGGTCGGTGGAGACGTCGTACATGCCCGGATAGAGGTGGCCCATCAGCCCGTGCCGGCCGCCGCGCAGCACGGCCCGCACCCCCGCCGCCCGGATCCAGCGGCCGATCCTGGCCCACGCCCGCTCGTCCTGAAGATGGCCGGAGACCGAGCGGAAGGGGACGCCGCAGCGCTCGAAGGCGTTGGCCATCTCGGGCAGCGGGCAGGCACCGCAGTAGGCGAGCCACTGGCCGGTGTCGAAGCTCGCGTGGTCCATCGCCTCGGTGGGCTGCAGGTTGATCAGCAGCACGGGCGCGCCGCTGCGCTGGGCGACGGGGACGAGCATCGTCGCGGTCATGTACGTGGTGAGGAAGCCGACGATCAGGTCGCAGTCCGCGGCGCGCAGCTTCTCCGCCGCGGCGGCGCCCTCGGGGGCGTCGGAGATGAAGCCGGCGTCGACGACCTCGGCGTCGAACCCCGCCATCCGCTCGGCCACCCGGGCGGCGGAGCGCTTGAGCTGCGGCAGCAGGTCGGGGAACTGCGGCCAGTACGCGCCGAGTCCGCCGGCGACCAGGCCGACGCGGGGACGGCGGGCGGTGGCGGGGATGCGTGCGGTCGTCATGGTGGCTCCTTGCGGTCGCGCCTAGCGGGGCAGGGCGAAGTCCACGGTGCGCAGCGGTGAGGGCGTGGTGCCGGTGGACTTCTGCTGGTACATGAAGGACAGGACGCCGTCCTGGGCGAGCCGGGTCTCGTCGAGGTTCACCTCACCGAAGGCGTCGAGGTCCGCGCCGTCGAAAAGGAGCTTCCAGTCGGTCCACCCGGAGGCGGCGGAGGCGGCGGCGATCCGGCCGTAGGGCAGCACGGCGTAGGCGTTGTCGTAGCGGTCGAAGGCGAGCTTGGAGCGCTGGCTGGACGCCAGGGGCACCGGGAGTTCGGTCTTGTGCCAGCGGCCGGCGTCGTCGCGGTGGAGGTGGAAGGTGCGGGCGTTCGCCTTGCGGTCGGCGACGTAGTCCGTGGAGCACTGGCCGAAGCGGCCGGGGACGTAGCTGATGAGGGCGTGCGGGCGGCCGGCGGAGTCGGTGGCCTGGTGCTCCTGGTTCATCAGCGCGTGGTCGGCGCTCAGCGGGTCGGCGACGGTGCCGGGGTCGTCGGAGGCGACGAGGTCGGGGCCGCCGGTGGTGCCGACGGCCTCGCCCGCGGCGTTGGTCCAGGTGCGGCCGTCGTCGGTGGAGCGGACGTAGCCGGTGTCGTGGTTGCTGAGGCCGCCGGGGGCGCACATGACGGCGGTGTTCTGCTCGCGCCAGGTGTAGAAGGCGTGCAGGGTGCCGTCCGGGCCGTAGTCGATGCCGTGCAGGTACATGTTGCGGGCGGAGCTGCTGCCGTGTTCCGTCGTGTACGTGCCGGTGGAGCCCGACCACTGGCCGAGCGCCCGCCATCGCTGCCCGTCGTACGCGGCCAGCGCGTTGCGGCCGTTGCCGGAGACGCCGTCGCGGTAGCTGAGCAGCAGCCCGCCGGCGGGGGTGGCGACGAACTGGGGGTAGGTGAAGCGGTCGGTGAGCGGGAGCCCGTCCAGCGAGGTCTGCACGGGCCCGAAGGCGTCCGCCGTCCAGTCGTGCGCCTCCGGCCGGTTCATCAGCCCGGGCGCGGACTTGAGGTAGAAGAACCCGTCGGCGTGCGAGTCCATGTTGACGTGGAGCCGGCCGTCGGCGGCGGAGACGCCGAGGGAGATGACGTTGTGGGAGTCGTCGTACTTCAGCCGGTGGTCCAGGGTGACGGTCTCCCACTCCCGGTCGCCGAGCGCCCGGCGGGCGACGACGGCGCTGCGGTCGGCGGTGTACCAGGCCGCGTACTGGTGCCGCTTGTGGGTGAGGATGCCGTTCTTCGTGAACGAGCTGTTGTTGACCAGGCCGTCGAACGAGACGAAGTAGACGGCCTCCGGGTCGAGTTCGGTGTCGGCGATCCGGGTCAGCGACGGGCCGGGCGCCGGGGGCGGCCCCGGCGCCGCGGCGGGCCGCGCGTCCGCCGCGGCGGCCGGGAGGGCGGTCGCCGTGAGCAGCAGCGCGGCGGCGAGGAGCGCGGGCTTCACGAACGTGCGGGAGAGCAGTCTCATGGGGGGTCCTCAGTCGAGGTGGAAGACCTCTGTCAGGGGGCGTACGGCCGTGTCCGGCGCGGCGCCGTCGAGCGCCTCGAAGAACGGGGCCATCTCGGCCTGCCAGCGCGCGTTGACCTCGCTCGCGGCCATCGCGGCCTGGGCGGCGGCGAAGTCCGGGGTCTCCAGATAGCCGACGAGGAGGCCGTCGTCGCGCAGGAAGAGCGAGTAGTTGCGCCAGCCGGCGGCGGAGAGCGCGGCGAGCATGTCCGGCCAGACGGCCGCGTGCCGCTCGCGGTACTCCGCCAGCCGGTCGGCGCGCACCTTCAGCAGGAAGCAGACGCGGCGCTGTTCCGCGCCGGCCATCAGAAGTCGTACTCGTCGATGTTCTTCTCGTCGAACACGGTCGGCGGGCCGAGGATGATCTCGCCATCCTTGCCGACGGTGTACTCGCCGAGCCGGCCGGCCTCGAACGTCTCGCCCTCCTTGCCGGTGATCTGGCCCGAGGCCAGCGCGGCGGCGGCGTAGGCGCCGAGGTAGCCGAGGTCCTTGGGGTCCCAGAGGGAGAACTCCTCGACGGTGCCGTCCTTGATGAACTTGCGCATCTGGTTCGGCGTGCCGAGGCCGTTGAGCACGACGTCGCCCTTGTAGTCGGAGGTGCTGATGTAGCGGGCGGCGGCGGCGATGCCGACCGTGGTGGGCGAGATGATGCCCTTCAGGTCGGGGTACGCCTTGAGCAGGCCCTGGGTCTCCTGGAAGGACTTCTGGTCGTCGTCGTCGCCGTAGGCGACCTTGACCAGTTTCATGTCCTTGTACTCGGGCTTCTTCAGCTCGTCCTTCATGAAGTCGATCCAGGTGTTCTGGTTCGTCGCGTTCTGCGTCGCCGAGAGGATGGCGATCTCGCCCTTGTAGTCGAGCTGTTCCGCGATGCGCTGCACCTGGCTGCGGCCGATCTCCTCGGAGCTGGCCTGGTTGATGAAGAGCTGGCGGCAGTCCTTCGCGGTGTCGGAGTCGTAGGCGACGACCTTGATGTCCTGCTGCATGGCCGTCTTCAGCGGGCCGCAGACCGCGTTGGGGTCGTTGGCGGCGATGAGGATGGCGTCCTGGCGCTGCTGGACGAGGGTGTTGATGTACGAGACCTGCGAGGACGCCTTGGCGTCCGAGGGCCCGACCTCCTTGGCCTCGGCGTCGAACTCGGCGCTCGCCTCGATGCCCGCCTCGTCGACGATCTGCTCGTACGGGTTGTTGATCTGCTTGGGCAGGAACGCGATCTTCAGCCCCTTCTTCAGGGGCGCGTCCGGGTTCGCGGTGGCGTCGGACGCCTGCTCCTTGGCGTCGTTCTCCGCGTCGTCCTTCGTGGTGCCCGAGCAGGCGCCGACCGCCAGGGTGAGGGCGCACAGCGCGGCTGTCGCGGCGAGGGTGCGGCTCTTGTTACGCATGCGGGTGAACCTTTCGCGTTCGGTTCCGCGGGTCCGCGGAGCTGAGGCAGATCGGGGGGACGGGGGGGCTGGGGGGATCGAGGGTCGGAGTACGAGGTCAGGGGGTTGCGGCGAGGCGGCGGTTGCGGCGCTCCGCGAGCGTGGAGATCGCGCGCGGGGCGAGTACGGAGGCGATGAGCAGCAGCCCGGTGACGATCACGCGGATCTCGTTGGCCACGTCGTTGAGGGTGAGGAGGTTGTTGAGCAGGCCGATGAGGAGCACCCCGGCCACGGCGCCGCCGAGGGTGCCCTTGCCGCCGTTGAAGTCGACGCCGCCGAGGAGCACGGAGGCGATGACGACGAGTTCGAGGCCGAGGCCGTTGTCGGCGCGGGCGCTGCCGTAGCGGAGGGTGTAGACGATGCCGGCGAAGGACGCCATCAGGCCGGAGACGACGAAGAGCGCGAGTTTGATGCGCTTGACGCGGATGCCGGCGAACCAGGCGGCGTCCTCCTGGGCGCCGATGGCGTACAGCGACCGGCCGAAGCCGGTCATGTGCAGCAGCACGGCGGCGAGCACGGCGAGCACCGCGAAGAGCGCGATGGGGTACGGCACGAAGGTGCCCGGCACGGTCTCGGTGGAGGAGGCCCACTGGGAGTAGGTGTCGGGGAAGCCCGCGACGGCCTTGTCGCCGAGGACCACCGAGGCCAGGCCCCGGTAGAGCGTGAGCGTGCCGATGGTGACGGCCAGCGGCGGCAGCCCGACGCGGGTGACGAGCCACCCGTTGAGCAGCCCGCCCGCCGCGCCGGCGAGCAGGCAGACGGGCACGATGAGCTCGAAGGCGTACCCCGCGTCCCAGAGGGAGCCCGCGAGCGCGCTGGAGAGGCCGAGCATGGAGGCGACCGACAGGTCGACCTGGCCCGCGACGACGAGCAGCGTCATCGGCAGCGCGATGAGGGCGATCTCGGCGGTGTCGTTCAGCGCGGCGGACATGTTGCCCGTGGAGGCGAAGCCGTCGGTGGACGAGGTGCCGGCCAGGAACACCGCGATCAGCAGGATGCCGACGGCGGTGTCCCACCGCAGGTAGGTGCCGAGCGACTTCACTGCCGCCTCCTCTTCCGCAGCGCGCTGGTGGTGCGCCGCTGCACGATGCGGTCGGTGGTGATGGCGGCGAGCAGCAGCACGCCGGTGATGGCCTGCTGCCAGAAGGAGCTGACCTTGAGCACGACCAGCGCGCTGCCGATGGTGGTGAGCAGCGCGGCGCCGAGCGCGGCGCCCCACACGGAGCCGACGCCGCCGGTGATGGCGACACCGCCGACGACGACGGCGCTGACGACGGTCAGCTCCCAGCCGTTGGCGGCGTCGGCGACGACGGTGCCGAAGCGGGCGAGCCAGAGCGCGCCGGCGAAGCCGGCGATGGCGCCGGAGAAGGCGTACGCGCCGAGCACGCGGCGGCGGATGGGGATGCCGGCGAGGCGGGCGGCCTCGGGGTTGGAGCCGATGGCGTACAGCTCCCGGCCGCCGGTGTAGGCGCGCAGGTAGTACGCCGTGGCGGCGAGGACGGCGGCGGTGATCAGCGGCAGGTACGGGATGCCGAGGACGCTGCCGGTGCCGAGGGAGAGGACGTCGTCGGGGAGGTTGGCGGCGTTGATCTGCTCGCCGCCCGCCCACCAGTAGTCCAGGCCCTGGATGACGTAGAGCATGCCGAGGGTCACGACCAGCGCGGGCACCTTGCCGAAGCTCACCAGCAGCCCGCTGACCAGTCCGCACACGGTGCCCAGCGCGATGCCGAGGAGGACGACGGTGAACGCGCTGTGGTCGGTGCCGGAGACGAAGTCGCCGCAGGCGAAGGCGGTGAGGCCGACGACGGAGCCGACCGAGAGGTCGATGTTGCGGGTGATGACGACGACGGACTGGCCGACGGCGAGCAGCACCAGGATGGACGAGTTGAGCAGCAGGTCCTTGACGCCCTGGTCGTCCAGGAAGCTGGGGTTGGCGATCCAGGTGCAGAGGATCAGCAGGACGAGGGCGCCGCCGATGGAGAGTTCGCGGGCGCGGAAGATCATGTCGGTCAGCGAGCGCGCGGAGCGCACGTCGCCGCCCGCGGGGGCGGGTTCCGTCTTCTGTACGGTCGCGCTCATGCCGCCGCCTCCCTGGCGCCGCGGCCGGTCGCGGCGGTCATGACCGACTCCTCCGTCGCCTCGGCCCGCGGGATCTCGGCGACGAGGCGGCCCTCGTGCATGACGAGCACGCGGTCGGCCATGCCGAGGACTTCCGGCAGGTCGGAGGAGACCATGAGGACGGCCAGGCCGCCGGCGGCCAGTTCGGAGAGCAGCCGGTGCACCTCGGCCTTGGTGCCGACGTCGATGCCGCGGGTCGGCTCGTCCACGATGAGCACCGAGGGCTCGGTGGCGAGCCACTTGGCGAGGACGACCTTCTGCTGGTTGCCGCCGGAGAGCACGCCGACGTCGTCGGAGAGCCGGCCGTACTTCAGCCGCAGCTTCGCCGCCCAGTCGGCGGCCCGGCCGCGCTCCAGCGTCCGCTTGACGAGCCCGGCGGAGCCGAGGCGGCCGAGTCCGGTGAGGCCGATGTTGCGCTCGATGGACATCTCCATGACCAGGCCGCGCTGCCGCCGGTCCTCGGGGACGAGGGCGACGCCCGCGTCCATGGCGGCCGTGGGCGAGCCCCGGCGCAGCGGGCGGCCGGCCACGTGCACCTCGCCGGCGTCGGGGGTGTCGACGCCGAACGCGGCCTGGACGACCTCGCTGCGGCCGGCGCCGACGAGTCCGGCGAGCGCGACGATCTCACCGCGGCGGACGTCGAAGGAGACGTCGTGGAAGACGCCTTCGCGGGTGAGGCGCCGTACGGACAGCGCGGTCTCGCCCAGTTCCGCGTCCTGCTTGGGGTACAGCTCGTCCAGGTCGCGGCCGACCATGCGGCGTACCAGGTCGTCCTCGGTGAGCGCGGCGACCTCGTCGGTAGCGATCCAGCGGCCGTCGCGCAGCGTGGTGACGCGGCGGCAGAGCCGGAAGATCTCGTCCAGCCGGTGGGAGATGAACAGCACCGCGGCGCCCTCGGCGCGCAGCGCCTCGACGACGGCGAAGAGGCGGGCGGTCTCGCTGCCGGTGAGGGCGGCCGTGGGCTCGTCCATGATCAGGACGCGGGCGTCGAACGACAGCGCCTTGGCGATCTCCACGATCTGCTGGTCGGCGATGGACAGGCCGCGCGCCGGGCGGTCGGGGTCGAGGTCGACGCCGAGGCGGCGCATGAGCGCGGCGGTGGCGTCGTGGACCGCGGCGCGGTCGATGCGGCGCAGGGTGCGGCGGGGCTGGCGGCCCATGAAGATGTTCTCGGCGATGGACAGGTCGGGGAAGAGCGTGGGTTCCTGGTAGATCACGGCGATGCCCGCGTCGCGGGCGTCGGCAGGTCCGTGGAAGGCCACCGGGGCGTCGTCGAGCAGCAGTCGGCCGGCGTCGGGGCGGTGCACGCCGGCGAGGGTCTTGATGAGGGTGGACTTCCCCGCGCCGTTCTCGCCGGCGAGGGCGTGCGCCTCGCCGGCGTGCAGCGTGAGGGAGACGTCCTGCAGGGCGCGTACGGCCCCGAAGGACTTGCTCAGGCCGCGCGCGGCCAGGACGGGCACTTCTGTCATGGTCAGCACCGTTGCGGTCGGCATCATGAAAGGTTTCAATGAGTTTTCACGGAAGCTAGACCTCCCCCAACAGGCACGTCAATGGGTCAGACATGGAAACTTTCCGGGCAATGTCAAGTTCCCCGCGGCCCCTTGACACCCTCTCGGCGCCTCCCTAACTTCGTGATCTGAAACGATTCATGCTCGCGCCGTCCCCCGGAGGACCCCGTGATCAGCAGACGTCGACTCCTCGGCACCGCCACCGCCCTGGGCACCGCCGCCGCCACCGGCGCCGCACCCGCCGCCCGCGCTGCCACGGTCGCCGGGAGTGATGCGGTCCGGGAGGCGGAGGTGACCCGGCCGACCGTCGAGTACGCCGGCCGGCCCCTCGGTCTCGACGTCGACCGGCCGCGGCTGAGCTGGCCCGTGGAGTCCGGCGCGCCGGGCGGGACGCAGAGCGCGTACCACATCAAGGTGGCCACCACGCAGCAGAAGCTGAGCGACCCCGACGTGTGGGACAGCGGCAAGGTCGAATCCGGCGACTCCGTCCTCGTGCCGTACGGGGGTCCGGAGTTGCGGCCCCGTACCCGCTACCACTGGACGGTCCGCGTCTGGGACCAGGACGGCACCGCCTCCGACTGGAGCGAGCCCACCTGGTGGGAGACCGGGCTGCGCGGCGAGGAGTGGGACGCGAGCTGGATCGCCGCGCCCGACCTCCCGGCCGACGCGCCCGACATCACCGGCTCCTCGTGGATCTGGTTCCCCGAGGGCGACCCGGCGAGCAGCGCCCCCGCCGAGACCCGCTGGTTCCGCGCCCGGCTCGCCGTCCCCGAGGGCGTCACCCGGGCCCGGCTCGCCGTGGCCGCGGACGACCGCCACACCACGTACGTCGACGGCACCGAGGTCTCCTCCGGCACCGCCTGGAACCGCCCCGACGTCGTGGACGTGACGGGGCTGCTCACCGCGGGCACCGCCGTGATCGCGGTCTCCGCCACCAACGGCGCCGTCGGCCCCGCCGGGCTGCTCGGCGCGCTCGAACTGACCACCGCCGACGGCGTGACCACCCTGGTCACCGACGGCGACTGGAAGTCCGCCGACGCCGAGCCGGCCGCCGGCTGGACCGCGCCGGACTTCGACGACTCCGGCTGGGAGGCCGCCAAGGTCCTCGCCCCCTGGGGCGCGGGCCCGTGGGGCGAGGTCGCCGTGCCCGTCTCGCTGCCCGCGGCCCGGCTGCGGCACGAGTTCCGGCTGCCCACGCGGCGCATCGTCCGCGCGCGGCTGTACGCCACGGCCCTCGGGCTGTACGAGGCGCACCTCAACGGCCGCCGGGTCGGCGAGGACGTGCTCGCACCCGGCTGGACCGACTACCACAAGCGGGTGCAGTACCAGACGTACGACGTCACGAGCCTGCTGCGGCCCGGCGCCAACGCCATCGGCGTCGACCTGGCCGCCGGCTGGTACGCGGGCAACCTCGGCTGGTTCGGCCCGCACCACTACGGCGAACGCCCGGCGCTGCTCGCGCAGTTGGAGGTCACGTACGCCGACGGCGGCGTCGAGCGGATCCTGTCGGACACCGGCTGGCGCGGCGCCGGCGGCCCCGTCACCGCCGCGGACCTGATGGCCGGCGAGGACCACGACGCCCGGCTGGAGACCCCCGGCTGGACCTCGCCCGGCTTCGACGACTCCGGCTGGCGGCCCGCCGAGGCCGCCGACGGAGGCGGCACGGCGATCGTCGCGCAGGTCGACGCGCCGACCCGGGTGGAGAGCGAGCTGCCCGCGCGGACGGTCACCGAGCCCGCGCCCGGGGTGTTCGTCTTCGACCTCGGCCAGAACATGGTCGGCGCCGTGCGGCTGCGGGTGACGGGCAAGGCCGGCACGGTCGTCACGCTGCGCCACGCCGAAGTCCTCAACCCCGACGGCACCCTGTACACCGCCAACCTGCGCACCGCCCGCGCCACCGACACGTACACCCTGAGCGGCGCGGACGGCGGCGAGGTCTACGAGCCGAAGTTCACCTTCCACGGCTTCCGCTACGTCGAGGTCACCGGCTACCCGGGACGGCCGCAGAAGACCGCGGTCACCGGCCGGGTCATGCACACCGCCGCGCCGTTCACGATGGAGTTCGAGACCAACGTGCCGACGCTCAACCGGCTGCACTCCAACATCACCTGGGGCCAGCGCGGCAACTTCCTCTCCGTGCCCACCGACACCCCCGCCCGCGACGAACGCCTCGGCTGGACCGGCGACATCAACGTCTTCGCGCCCACCGCGGCGTACACGATGGAGTCCGCCCGCTTCCTCACCAAGTGGCTCTACGACCTCCGCGACGACCAGGACGACGACGGCGCGTACCCCGACGTCGCCCCGTGGATCGGGCCCGTCGGCAAGGGCGTCGCCGGCTGGGGCGACGCCGGCACGACGGTCCCGTGGGCGCTGTATCAGGCGTACGGCGACACCCGGGTGCTGGAGCAGTCGTGGTCCTCGATGCTGGAGTGGCTGGAGTACCTGAAGCGCAACAGCAACGGCCACCTCCGCCCCGCCGCGGGCTACGGCGACTGGCTCAACACGCAGGACGAGACCCCCAAGGACGTCATCGGCACCGCGTACTTCGCGCACAGCGCCGACCTCGTCGCCCGGATCGCCCGCGTCCTCGGCCGCGACCCGGCCCCGTACGACACGCTCTTCCGCGCCGTGCGCGAGGCGTTCACGGCCGCGTACGTCTCCGAAGGCGGCGCCCGGATCAAGGGCGACACGCAGACCGCGTACGTGCTGGCGCTCTCCATGGACCTGCTCCCCGAGGACGCCCGCAAGCCCGCCGCCGACCGGCTCGTCGCGCTCGTCGAGGCCCGCGACTGGCACCTGTCCACCGGCTTCCTCGGCACCCCCCGGCTGCTGCCGGTGCTGACGGCCACGGGGCACACCGACGTCGCGTACCGGCTGCTGCACCAGGACACCTTCCCCGGCTGGGGCTACCAGATCGCCAACGGCGCCACCACCATGTGGGAGCGCTGGGACTCCATCAAGCCCGACGGCTCGTTCCAGGACGCGGGCATGAACTCCTTCAACCACTACGCCTACGGCTGCGTCGGCGAGTGGATGTACCGCCACATCACCGGGATCGCCCCCGCGGAACCGGGCTTCCGCAAGCTGCTGATCCGGCCCCGCCCCGGCGGCCAGGTCGACCGGGCGCGCGGCCGGCTCAGCACGCTCTACGGCCCCGTCACCACCGACTGGCAGGTGCGCGACGGCCGGCTGCGGCTGGACGTGACGCTCCCCTTCAACACCACCGCCGAGGTCTGGGTCCCGGCCCGGGCCGCGGCGGACGTTACCCACGGCCGCGCCCGCTTCCTGCGGACGGAGGACGGCTGCGCCGTCTTCGCCGCGGACGCGGGCACGCACCGCTTCGCCAACTGACCACACCCCACACGACAGCGACACCCCGCGCGGAAAGGCTTCGCGATGACCGTGAAAGCGGCACTCAAGTCCCAGGCAGTCGAGACACCCTCCTGGGCGTACGGCAACTCAGGCACACGCTTCAAGGTCTTCGCGCAGCCGGGGGTGCCGCGCACGCCCCAGGAGAAGCTGGACGACGCCGCCCGGGTGCACGAGCACACCGGGGTGGCGCCGTCCGTGGCGCTGCACATCCCGTGGGACCGGGTGGAGGGCGCCGACGGCTACGCGGCGCTCGCGGCGTACGCGAAGGAGCGCGGGCTCAGGCTCGGCGCCATCAACGCCAACGTCTTCCAGGACGACGACTACAAGCTGGGCTCGGTCACCCACCCCGACCCGGCGGTGCGGCGCAAGGCGCTGGCGCACCTGATGGAGTGCGTCGATATCATGGACGCCACCGGCTCGCGGGACCTGAAGCTGTGGTTCTCCGACGGCACCAACTACCCCGGCCAGGACGACCTGCGCGAGCGCCAGGACCGGCTCGCCGAGGCGCTGGCCGCGGTCTACGAGCGGCTGGGCGAGGGGCAGCGGATGCTGCTGGAGTACAAGCTCTTCGAGCCGGCGTTCTACCACATGGACGTGCCGGACTGGGGCACGGCGTACGCGCACTGCCTGCGCCTGGGCGACCGGGCGCAGGTGGTCGTGGACACCGGGCACCACGCGCCGGGCACCAACATCGAGTTCATCGTCGCGGTGCTGCTGCGGGAGGGGAAGCTCGGCGGCTTCGACTTCAACTCCCGCTTCTACGCCGACGACGACCTGATGGTCGGCGCGGCCGACCCGTTCCAGTTGTTCCGCCTCATGTACGAGGTGGTACGCGGCGGGGGGCTCGGCCCCGGCGTCGCCTTCATGCTCGACCAGTGCCACAACATCGAGCCGAAGATCCCCGCGATCATCCGCTCGGTGATGAACGTCCAGGAGGCCACCGCCAAGGCGCTGCTCGTCGACCGCGAGGCGCTGGCCGCCGCGCAGCGCGAGGGCGACGTGCTGGCCGCCAACGCCGTGCTGATGGACGCCTACAACACCGACGTGCGGCCGCTCCTGGCCGAGGTGCGCGAGGAGATGGGGCTCGACCCGGACCCGATGGCCGCGTACCGGCGCTCGGGGTGGGCCGAGCGGATCGTCGCGGAACGGGTCGGCGGCACGCAGGCCGGGTGGGGCGCGTGAGCGGGGTGACCGGCGCGTACGACCCGGTGGCGGACCTGCTGGCGCGGGCGCACAGGCTGGGGGCGGACCCGCGCAACACCAACTACGCGGGCGGCAACGCCTCCGCGAAGGGCACCGCGAAGGACCCGGTGACCGGGGGCGACGTGGAACTGATGTGGGTCAAGGGCTCCGGCGGCGACCTCGGCACGCTCACCGCCGCGGGCCTGGCGGTGCTGCGCCTCGACCGGCTGCGCGCGCTGACCGGCACGTACCCGGGGGTGGACCGCGAGGACGAGATGGTGGGCGCGTTCGACTACTGCCTGCACGGCAGGGGCGGCGCCCCGCCCTCGATCGACACCGCCATGCACGCCCTGGTCGGCGCCGCGCACGTCGACCACCTCCACCCCGACTCCGGCATCGCCCTGGCCTGCGCCGCGGACGGCGAGGAGCTGACCCGGCGGTGCTTCGGCGAGCGCGTGGTGTGGGTGCCGTGGCGGCGGCCCGGCTTCCAGCTGGGCCTGGACATCGCCGCGGTGCACGAGGCGCACCCCGAGGCGATCGGCGTGATCCTCGGCGGCCACGGCATCACGGCGTGGGGGGCGGACTCCGCGGAGTGCGAGCGCAACTCGCTGGAGATCATCCGCACCGCCGAGCGGTTCCTCGCCGAGCAGGGGCGGCCCGAGCCCTTCGGCCCGCTCCTGGAGGGCTACGGGCCGCTGCCGGAGGCCGAACGCCGGGCGCGGGCCGCCGTGCTGGCGCCGGTCGTCCGCGGGCTGGCCTCGGCCGACCGGCCGCAGGTCGGGCACTTCACCGACGGCGAGGCCGTGCTGGACTTCCTGGCGCGCGAGGCCCACCCGCGGCTGGCCGCACTCGGCACCTCCTGCCCGGACCACTTCCTGCGCACCAAGGTCCGGCCGCTCGTCCTCGACCTGCCGCCGGACGCGCCGGCGGCGGAGGCGGTCGCCCGGCTCCGGGAGCTGCACGCGGCGTACCGCGAGGACTACCGCGCCTACTACGAGCGCCACGCCGACCCGGACTCGCCGGCCATGCGCGGCGCCGACCCGGCGATCGTCCTGGTGCCCGGCGTGGGGATGTTCAGCTTCGGCAAGGACAAGCAGACGGCCCGGGTGGCGGGCGAGTTCTACGTCAACGCGATCAACGTGATGCGCGGCGCCGAGGCGGTGTCCACGTACGCCCCCATCGCCGAGGCGGAGAAGTTCCGTATCGAGTACTGGGAGCTGGAGGAGGCCAAGCTGCGCCGCATGCCGCCGCCGAAGCCGCTGGCCACCCGGGTGGCGCTGGTCACGGGCGCGGGCTCGGGCATCGGGCGGGCCATCGCCCGGCGGCTGGCGGCGGAGGGCGCGTGCGTCGTCGTCGCCGACCGGGACGCGGCCGGCGCGGAGGCGGTCGCCACGGAACTGGGCGGTCCCGACAAGGCGGTCGCGGTACCGGTGGACGTCACGGACGAGGAGCGGATCGCGGCGGCGTTCCGGGCCGCGGTGCTCGCGTTCGGCGGCGTGGACCTCGTCGTCAACAACGCCGGGATCTCGGTCTCCAAGCCGCTGGCGGAGACCACCGCGGCGGACTGGGACACCCAGCACGCCATCATGGCGCGCGGCTCGTTCCTCGTCTCCCGCGAGGCGGCGCGGGTGCTGGCCGCCCAGGGCATGGGCGGCGACATCGTCTACATCGCCTCCAAGAACGGCGTGTTCGCCGGTCCGAACAACATCGCGTACGGGGCCGCCAAGGCCGACCAGGCGCACCAGGTGCGGCTGCTGGCCGCGGAGCTGGGCGAGCTGGGCGTACGCGTCAACGGCATCAACCCCGACGGCGTCGTGCGCGGCTCCGGCATCTTCGCCGGCGGCTGGGGCGCCAAGCGGGCGGCGGTGTACGGGGTGCCGGAGGAGAAGCTCGGCGAGTTCTACGCGCAGCGGACGCTGCTGAAGCGCGAGGTGCTGCCGGAGCACGTGGCGAACGCGGTGTTCGCGCTCACGGCGGGCGAGCTGAGCCACACGACCGGGCTGCACATCCCCGTGGACGCGGGCGTCGCCGCCGCGTTCCTGCGGTGAGCGGGGCGTACGGGCCGGGCACGGGCGGCGGCGGGGCCGGCGGGGACTCGCTGCCGTTCGCGGCCGTGGACCTCGGCGCCGCCAGCGGGCGCGTGATGCTCGGCCGGGCCGGCGGCGGCGAGCTGCACATCGAGGAGGTGCACCGGTTCCCCAACCGGCCGGTCCGGCTGGCCGGGACGCTCCACTGGGACGTCCTCGCGCTCTACGCGGGCGTGCTGGAAGGACTGCGCGCGGCCGGCCGGCGTTCCGGGGGCCGGCTCGCCAGCGTGGGCGTCGACTCCTGGGCCGTCGACTACGGCCTGCTCGACGCCTCCGGCGCGCTGATCGGCAACCCGGTGCACTACCGCGACGCCCGCACCGAGGGCATGGCGGCGAAACTGGCCGCGGTACTGCCGGCGGCGGAGCTGTACCGGGCGACGGGCCTGCAGCACCTGCCGTTCAACACCGTCTACCAGCTCCTCGCCGCCCGCGGCACCCCCGCGCTGGCCGCGGCCCGGCGACTGCTGCTCATTCCCGACCTCGTCGCGTACTGGCTGACCGGCGAGGCCGGCACCGAGCTGACCAACGCCTCCACCACGGCGCTGGTCGACCCGCGCACCGGCGCGTTCTCCCGCCGCGTCGCCGAGGCCGCGGGCGTCGACCTCGGGCTCTTCCCGCCGCTGCGCCGCCCCGGCGACCCGGCGGGCGAGTTGCTGCCCGCGGTGCTGGAGGAGACGGGCCTGACCGGGCCGGTGCCGGTGACCGCGGTCGGCTCGCACGACACCGCCTCGGCCGTCGTCGGCGTGCCGGCGCGGGACGCGGACTTCGCGTACATCGCCACCGGCACCTGGTCTCTGGCGGGCGTCGAACTGCCCGCGCCCGTACTCACCGAGGAGAGCCGCGCCGCCAACTTCACCAACGAGCTGGGCGTGGACGGCACCGTCCGCTACCTGCGCAACATCATGGGCCTGTGGCTGCTCCAGGAGTGCCTGCGCGCCTGGGACGCCGAGGGGCACACCTACGAGCTGGACGCCCTGCTCGCCGGCGCCGCCGCGGCGCCCCCGCTGCGCTCGTACGTGGACGCCGGCGACCCGGCGTTCCTCGCCCCGGGCCGGATGCCGGAGCGGATCGCGGCCGCGTGCCGGCGGGCGGGGCGGCCGGAGCCGCGGTCCGCGGCGGAGACCGTGCGCTGCGTGCTGGACTCCCTCGCCCTGGCGCACCGCCGCGCGGTGGCCGACGCGCAGCGGCTCTCGGGGCGTACGGTACGGGTGGTGCACGTGGTCGGCGGCGGCGCGCGCAACGGGCTGCTGTGCCGGCTGACGGCGGACGCCTGCGGGCTGCCGGTGGTCGCGGGTCCGGTGGAGGCGGCGGCCCTCGGCAACGTCCTCGTCCAGGCGCGGGCGGCCGGCGTGATCGACGGGACCCTGCCAGACCTCCGATCTCTGCTTCACAGAACGCAGCCGCTGCGGGAGTATGAACCCGGCGGCGGCGGATCGGCCTGGGAGGAAGCGGAATGCGCGTTGCGCTCTTCGTGACATGTGTCAACGACACGCTCTACCCGCGCACCGGGCGTGCGGTCGTGGCCCTGCTGGAGCGGCTGGGGGTGACGGTCGACTTCCCGCTCGCACAGTCCTGCTGCGGGCAGGCCCAGTTCAACACCGGTTATCCGGGTGAGACCCGGCCGCTCGCCCGTCGCTACGCGGACGTCTTCGCGGACTACGAATACGTGGTCTCGCCGTCCGGCTCGTGCGCGGCGATGGTCCGCGACAACTACCCGCGGATCGGCGAGCCCGCCGCTGCGGCCGTCGCCCCGCGCACGTACGAGCTGACGGAGTTCCTCACCGACGTCCTCGACGTGACCGACGTCGGCGCGTACTACCCACACACGGTCACCTATCATCCGACCTGTCACGGCCTGCGCGTGCTCCGTCTCGGCGACCGGCCGCGGCACCTGCTGGAGCAGGTGAAGGGGCTGACCCTGCACGAGCTGGAGGGCGCGGACGAGTGCTGCGGGTTCGGCGGTACGTTCGCGCTGAAGAACCCCGCGGTCTCGGCGGCGATGGGCGCCGACAAGGCGCGGCACGTGGAGGAGTCGGGCGCGCAGGCGGTGTGCGCGGCGGACAACTCCTGCCTCATGCACATCGGCGGCACGCTGGCGCGCCGCGGCTCGCCGGTACGGCCGGTGCACATCGCGGAGATCCTGGCGAGCACGGAAGGGGACGTGTGGTGAGCGAGACCCGAGCGGCCCGTACGTTCCTGGGCATGCCCCGTACCCGCCCGGCGGCCTTCCCCCAGGCCGCCGCCGCGGCCACCGCAGACGCCACCCTGCGCGCCAACCTCACCCACGCGACGCGCACCATCCGCGGCAAGCGCGCGGCGGCCGTCGCCGAACTCGCCGACTGGGACCGGCTGCGCGCCGCGGGCGCCGCCATCAAGGACGACACGCTGCGCCACCTGGACCGCTATCTGGAGCAGTTGGAGGCGGCGGTGACCGCCGCGGGCGGGCACGTGCACTGGGCCGTCGACGCCGCGGAGGCCAACGCGATCGTCACCCGGCTGGTCCGGGAGACCGGCGCCGACGAGGTCGTCAAGGTCAAGTCGATGGCCACGCAGGAGATCGGGCTCACCGAGGCGCTGGCGGAGGCCGGCATCCGCGCGTACGAGACCGACCTCGCCGAGCTGATCGTGCAGCTCGGCGAGGACCTGCCGTCGCACATCCTGGTCCCCGCCATCCACAAGAACCGCGGCGAGATCCGCGACATCTTCCGCGACCGCATGGCCGACTGGGGCCGCCCCGCGCCCGCCGGGCTCGGCGACCGGCCCGCGGAGCTGGCCGAGGCGGCGCGGCTGCACCTGCGGGAGAAGTTCCTCGACGCCAGGGTCGCCGTCTCCGGCGCGAACTTCATGGTCGCCGAGACCGGCACGATGGTGGTGCTGGAGTCCGAGGGCAACGGCAGGATGTGCCTGACGCTGCCGGAGACGCTCATCTCCGTCGTCGGCATCGAGAAGATCGTGCCGAGCTGGCGGGACCTGGAGGTCTTCCTCCAACTGCTGCCGCGCTCCTCGACCGCCGAGCGGATGAACCCGTACACGAGCACCTGGACCGGCCCCGCCGAGGGAGACGGACCGCGCGACTTCCACCTCGTGCTGCTGGACAACGGACGCACCGACACGCTGTCCGACCAGGTGGGACGCCAGGCGCTGCGGTGCATCAGATGCTCGGCGTGTCTCAACGTCTGCCCGGTCTACGAGCGCGCAGGCGGGCACGCGTACGGCTCCGCCTACCCGGGCCCGATCGGGGCGATCCTCACCCCCCAGCTCCGCGGCACGGCAAGCGCGCTGGACGCCTCGCTGCCGTACGCCTCGACGCTGTGCGGCGCGTGCTACGAGGTGTGCCCGGTCGCCATCGACATCCCCGAGGTGCTCGTGCACCTGCGCACGCGGGTCGCCGAGGGCGGCGCGTACACGGTGCGCGGCACGAAGGCCGTGATCAAGCCGGCGAAGGGACACGCAGCGGAGCGGGCGGCGATGCGCGCGGCGCGCTGGACGATGGATCATCCGCGCGTCTACGGCGCCGCGCTGCGCGCCGCGACCGGCACCCGGCGGCTGCACCCGCGCCGGCTGCCGGGGCCCGGGAAGGCGTGGTCGGCGACGCGGGACCTGCCGCCGGTGCCGAAGGAGTCGTTCCGCGCCTGGTGGCAGCGCACCCGCGGAGCGGGATCGTGACGGGCCGTACCGTACGGGCCGGTCGTGGGACGCGGAGCGGGAGGAGTGCGCGGTGAGCAGCAGCAGGGAGACGATCCTCGCGCGGGTACGGGCCGCGACCCGCGACACCGCGGGCACGCCCGCGCCGGCGGTGCCGCGCGACTACCTGCGCGTGCACGGTGACCGCTCCCCCGCCGAGTCCGCGGACCTGCTCGCGGAGAACCTCGCCGACTACCGGGCCCTCGTGCACCGCACGGACGCCGGGGAGCTTCCGGCGCTGCTGGCGCGGCTGTTCGCCGGGCGCGGCACCCGCACCCTGCTCGTGCCGGACGGGCTGCCGCCCGCCTGGACCGCGGCGGTCGCTGCCACCCGCGTCCGCGACACGGCCGCGAGCACCGCCCGGGACCTGGACGCGGTCGACAGCGTGCTGACGGGCTGCGCGCTGGCCGTCGCGGAGACCGGCACGATCGTGCTGGACTCCGGCGCCGGGCAGGGCAGGCGGCGGATCACCCTCATCCCCGACCACCACGTGTGCGTGGTGCGGGTCCCGGAGCAGGTGGTGGACTCGCTGCCGCAGGCCATGGAGCGGCTGGACCCGGCCCGGCCGCAGACCTGGATCTCGGGCCCCTCGGCGACCAGCGACATCGAGCTGGACCGGGTGGAGGGCGTGCACGGGCCGCGGACGCTGGAGGTCGTGCTGGTGACGGGCTGACATCCCCTCAGTCGCCTCCCGCCACCAGAGTTGTACACCACTGGCAACCCGCCGGGACCCTGTTCCCCTCCCCCGCGGTCGGTTAGCTTCTGCGCCATGCCGAGACCTTCCGCACCGTCCCGCCGTACGCTCCTGACGGGCACCGCCGCAGGCGCGGCCGTTCCCCTGCTCGCCGGCGCCGCGCCGGCCGCCGCGCGCGCCCGCGCGGGCGGGCGCCCCGCCGCGCTGCAGACCGGCGCCGACGCCGCCGCCGCAGAGGGCTGGTCCGTGCTGCGCGGCCGCCGGCTGGGCATCGTCAGCAACCCGACCGGCATCCTCCGCGACACCCGCCACGTCGTCGACTCCATGCACGCCTCCGGCACCCTCGACATCGCCGGTGTCTTCGGCCCGGAACACGGCTTCCGCGGCAGCGCGCAGGCCGGGGAGGCCGAGCCGGAGACCATCGACCCGCGCACCGGGCTGACGGTCTACGACGCGTACGGCGCGAACGCCGCGAAGATGGCCGAGCTGTTCGGCAAGGCGGGCGCGGACACCATCGTGTTCGACATCCAGGACGTCGGCGCACGCTTCTACACGTACATCTGGACCATGTACAACGCGATGGTCGCCGCCCGCGAGACCGGGGCCGCCTTCGTCGTCCTCGACCGCCCCAACCCGATCGGCCGCCGCGCCGACGGCGCGATGATGACCCCGGGCTTCACCTCGGGGGTGGGCCTCAAGCCCATCGTCCAGCAGCACGGCATGACCGTCGGCGAGCTGGCCGGCTACTTCAACGGCGAACTGCTGCCCGACGAGGGCGCGGGCGGCCGGGTGGAGCTGGAGGTCGTACGGGTACGGGGCTGGGACCCCGAGTCGTACGCGCAGGACGGCGACCTGCCCTGGGTGCCGCCCTCCCCGAACATGCCGACCGCCGACACGGCGCTGGCGTACGCGGGCACCTGCTTCTTCGAGGGCACCAACCTCTCCGAGGGCCGCGGCACCACGCGCCCGTTCGAGTGGATCGGCGCGCCCTACCTGGACTACCACTACAGCGACCGGCTCAACGCCCGCGGGCTGCCCGGGGTGGAGTTCCGCGAGGCGTACTTCGTGCCGACGTTCGGCAAGCACGTGGGCGCGACGTGCGCGGGCGTGCAGGTGCACGTCACCGACCGGCGCCGCTACGAGCCGGTGACGGCCGCGGTGGCGATGCTCGTGGAGGCCGCGCGCTACCCGGAGTTCGCCTGGCGGCAGGACAGCTGGGACCCGCAGCGGCCCTTCTGGATCGACAAGCTGTCGGGCTCGCCGCGGATGCGCACGATGATCGACGAGGGCCGGGACGTGGCCGACGTCGTGGCCGCCTGGAAGGACGAGCTGGCCGAATTCACCCGCCGCCGCCGGCGCTACCTGCTCTACCGCTGAGGGACGCCCGGCTCCCGGGGACCCGCCCCGCGGCGGGCCCCGGCGGCCCGCGGAACGGGGGTTAGGATCGCCCGTATGCCCGCACGCTTCAAGGATCTCGCGCTGGACGCCCGGGACCACCAGGCGCTCGCCGACTGGTGGTGCACCGCCCTGGGCTACGCCCGCCGGCAGGACACAGGCGAGGAGTGGCCCGCCGAGTGGCCGGTGCCCATCCACGACCCGGCCGGGCGGGGCCCGCTGATCTGGATCAATCCCGTCCCGGAGGCGAAGACGGTGAAGAACCGGATGCACCTGGACGTCTGGGGTGTGCCGGCGGAGATGGAGGCGCTGGGCGCGACGCTGGTCCGCCGGCGTGACGACGAGATCGACTGGACGGTCATGGCCGACCCCGAGGGCAACGAGTTCTGCGTCTTCGAAGAGGAGCGGTGACGGCCACACTGCGGGCCCGCTACGCGTCGTACGACTGGCAGCCGGTGACCGACGGCATGTCGGGCGCGGGCGTCTGGCGGCTCACCGGGCCGGGCGAGCTGTTCGTGAAGACGGCGGCGGCCGGGGACGGGCACGCAGAGCCCGGGGCCGATCTGCGGCATGAAGCGGCGTGCACCCGGTGGCTGCACGCCCAGGGGCTGCCCGCGCCCGAGGTGCTCGACGCAGGCGCGGCGGACGGGACCACGTGGCTGGTGACGCGGGCGCGGCCCGGGCGGTCCCTGGCCGAGCCGTGGCCGGCGGACCTGCGGGCGGGGGCCGTCGAGGCGCTGGCCCGGTTCACCCGGCGGCTGCACGAACTGCCCGTCGCCGACTGCCCGTTCGTCCGCGACCTGTCGGTGACGGTGCCGCTGGCGGGGGCTGCGGTCGCCGCCGGGCTGGTGGACGAGGAGGACTTCGACGACGGCCGGCGGGGCCGGAGCGCCGCCGGCCTCTTCGCCGAGCTGGAGCGCACCCGCCCCGCCGTCGAGGAGCTCGTCGTCTGCCACGGCGACCTGTGCGCGCCGAACGTGCTGGTCGACCCGGCGACGCTGGAAGTCTCCGGCGTCATCGACCTGGGCCGCCTGGGCGTCGCCGACCGGCACCTGGACCTCGCGCTGGCCGTCCGCAGCTTCTCCGACGAGGACCTCAATCCGCAGCACGGCCCGGCGGCCGCCGAGCTGTTCCTGCGCACGTACCGCGCGGCCGGCGAGGGGGATGTGCGCGTCGACCCGGCGCGGACGGAGTTCTACACCTTGCTCGACGAGTTCTTCTGACGCCCCGTCATCCGCGTCACCGCTCCTCCGGCGCCCCGGTGGGTCCCGGCGGGTCCGGCGGCTCGCCCGCCAGCTCGACGTCGTGCGGCGCCCGCTCCCGCGGCACCGCGAAGACGGCGAGCGCATCGAAGGGCTCCGCGCACTTCCGGTACGAAGTGGTGTCGGCCGGCTCCGCGAACAGCCCGCGCTCCTCGGAACTGCGCAGGTCGGCGGAGCCGGCGCGGGTGCACCCGGTGCGCCACGCGAAGGCGACCAGCGCCTCGGTCGTGAAGTCCCGCCGGCCCGGCCCGCCGGGGCCCCGCGCGCTCTTCGCCGCCGCCGGGTACCGCTGCGCGAAGTCGGCGACGTCCGCGCGCGAGCGCAGCACGGTACGCACCGGCTCGTACCCGTGACCGGATGCGAAGTGCACCAGCTCCGCGCCGGGCACCGGCACGCCCAAGCTCCGCTGCGAGTCCCCCAGCACCGCCCAGACCCCGCTGACCAGCAGCAGCCCGGACACGACGGCGCCGGTGAGGATCAGCCGCGAACCCCGCGGGCCGCGCGGCGCCGGCTCGCGCGGGGCCCCGTCGCGCGGTGTCCGGTCGTGCGCGTGGGTATCGGCCCGTCCTCGTCGCCGCTGGAGAACCACAGCCCCGTCAGCTCCTCGATCGCGGTTCGCGTCTCACCCATACCGACCAGTGTGGCGCCTGCCGCCCGCAACGGACCCCGCCCTTTCCGCCGGGGGCGGGGACGCCACTGGTCAGTAGACTGGCCGGTAGGTAAAGGAGGCGAGCGGAGTGGCCGGTACGCGGGTGGACGGGCGGGTCGAGCGCGGCAATCACACGCGCCGGCTCGTGCTGCGGCGGACGATGGACATCGCCTCGGTGGAGGGCCTGGAGGGCCTGTCGCTGGGCCGGATCGCGAACGAGCTGGGGCTGAGCAAGAGCGGCGTCTTCGCGCTCTTCGGCTCCAAGGAGGAGCTGCAGCTCGCGACGGTGCGGGCCGCGGGCGCCGTGTTCGCCAAGACCGTGGTCGGGCCCGTACAGGACCAGCCGCCGGGAGTCGGCAGGCTGCTGTCGCTCTGCTCCCACTGGCTGCGCTACTCGCGCGAGCGCGTCTTCCCCGGCGGCTGCTTCTTCTACGGCGCGGCGGCCGAGTTCGCCTCCCGCAGCGGCGCCGTGCACGACGCGGTGGCGGCGGCGCACCGCGACTGGGCGGCGTACGTGGAGCGGACCGTCGAGGAGGCCCGCGCCGCCGGGGAGTTGCGGCCGGACACCGGCCCGGGCCGGCTCGCGTTCGAGCTGATCGCGCTCCTGGAGCACGCCAACCTGCTGTCGCTGCTGCACGGCGCGCAGGATGCGTACGACCTGGCCGCCTCCGCCGTCGTGGCGCGGCTGCGCGCGGCGGCCGCGGAGCCGGACTCAGTCCCGGACGCGCTCCCCTGCTGAGACGAACTCCAGCGCCGTGCGCACCACGCCGGGATCCGCGAGGATCCGCCGGTGCCCGAGGCCGCTGGTGCGGTGCTGCCTGACCTGCCCGCCGTAGGCCGCCGCGGTCTTGTCCGCCTGCGCGGCGGCGACCATGCGGTCCTTCTCGTCGTGGACGAGCAGGATCGGCAGGGTGATCCCGGCCGGGCGGTACGTGACGTCGAAGCGCCGCCACAGGTCGTGCTCGCCGGGGAACATGTCGGTCTCGATGCGCCGCCGCAGCGCGGTCTTCACCCGGGGCCCGAGGCCGAGCCCTGCGCAGAACACGTCGACGACGTGGTCGAAGTCGGCGACGCCGGAGATCACCACGAGGCGGTCCGCGGCGGCGGCGCCGCGCAGCGCGAGGAAGGCGGCGGAGCCGCCGAGGGAGTGCGCGACGACGGCCTCGAACCGGCCGTGCTCCTCGTACAGCCGGGCGATGATCTCGCGGTACTCCAGCACGGTGGTGCGGCGCCCTTCCGAGGCGCCGTGGGCGGGGGCGTCGAACGCGACGGGCGTGTAGCCGGCGGCGCGCAGCGCCGCGATGTACGGGGCGAAGTGCGTGGCCCGGGAGCGCCAGCCGTGCACGAGCAGCACGGGCCGCTCGCCGTCGCCCCAGCAGTACGTGACCACGTTCTTGCCGGCCACGGTGAGGCTGCCGGTGAACGCGCCCGCGAGCAGCCGGCGTTCGGCGTCGTCGAAGGCGCGGTCGGAGCGCGGGTGGCGGTAGAGGACGAGGGCGCCGCGGCCCGCGAGGCCCGGGGAGACGGCGGCGGTGGCGTTGAGGACCTTGCCCATGAGCGCGGTGACGACAGGCTTCATGGAGAGAAGATAGCACGACCGTTCGCTCAGTTTTGAGGGCCGTGAACGGAGGGGAGGCGAGCGGCGGGCGGCGTGCGCGCGCCGGCCCCGGCGGACCGCCGGGGCCGGCGCGGCGGCTCAGCCGGCGCGGTAGGCGTCGATGATCGTCTGCTCGATCGCCCGGCCCTCGGCGGCCGTACCGCGCACCCGTACGGACACCTCCTGGCCCGGCCGCGGCCACACCCCCGCCACCAGCGCGGTCAGTTCACCGTCCCGCCCGGGGAGCACCAGCGCCTCGTGCCAGCGCTCGCCGCCGTCGGTGGAGGCCCAGAACCGCACGCTGCCGCGCTCGGTCCTGATCGCGTCCTCCGGGCCCGCGGTGGAGGTGAGCCGCAGGCCGACGGTGAGCGGCCGGTGCGCGGGGACGGCTCCGTCGCGGTCGGTGCGGGGCGCGTAGTCGACGCCCAGCAGCCGTACCCGCTCCTGTCCCACCAGCGGATCCGCGGGACCGCGGGCCGGGAAGGTCCAGCTCGTGCGCGTCTCGCCGCCGATGGGCAGCGCGTCGCGGTCGGGGCGCGAGGTGTGCTCCAGCCGGTACGTGGCGGGTTCGGGCGTGACGGGGAAGTAGCTGGTGCCGGGGCGGGCCGGTATCTCCCTGCCGTCGCGGAAGAGCCGCAGGCTCTCGTTCCCGGCGGTCGCGATGTTCCAGATCGAGCCCTGGTGTTCGCCGTCGCTGAGCGACACCGGCAGGTCGAGCTGGTCACCGTAGTGCAGCCCGGCGATGACCGCCGGGGCCGGGGCGCCGTACCAGACCGGCGCCGCGCTCTCCCCCCGCTCGTACGGCAGCGTCGGCGCGCACAGCCGCGGGAGCGCCGGCTCGGGGCCGAGGACGCAGTGGCGCCACCTGACGTCCGGCCGCGCGGTGACCATCTCGACGCGGCGCTGCGGCACGTCGAGCGGGTACTCGTGGACGAGGGCGGTCTCGATGCCGGCGGGGCGCGCCTCGCGCGATTCGGTGTACGTCTCGGCGCGGCCGTGCAGCGAGCGGTAGTCGGCCTCGACGCGGGCCAGTTGACGCGCCTCGGCGCGGGTGACGCGGTAGCGCGGCGGGTCGGGGATCGTCCTGCCCTGGCCGAGCACCAGTTCGTAGACGTCGGCCTGCCGCCCGCGCGGCCCGCCGTCGGCCTCCAGCCGCCAGCGGGTCGCGAACGCCGAGGTGCCGTGCCGTACCGGCTCGGTGGGCTGGAGGAAGACCCGGCCCTGCTCGATCTCCTCGCCGGTCGCGTAGATCCCCTCGTCCATCCCGCCGGTGCCGGACTCGTCGTGGCGGGCGTAGTGGACGGAGGCGTGCCGCACCCTGGTGTCCGCGCCCTCGACGGTCGCGGGGCGCAGCGGCAGGGCCTTGCGGGCGTCGATGGTGTACGCCATGTCGCCGTCGAGCATGACCTCGGGCGAGCCGGCGAACGCGACGGTGGCGGGTTCGCCGTCCGCGGCGGGGGTCTCCACCTTCGCCAGCATCGACAGCGGCCCCGGCAGCATGCGGGCGGTGGCGCGGCCGTTCTCGTCCAGATGGACGGTGCGGAAGCCGCCGCCGGTCTCGGGGTACGTCTCCTCCATGTTGAGCAGCCACAGGCTGCCGCCCGCCCAGGGCCGGCCGTTCCGGTCGAGGACGGTCAGGTCCACGTCGTGGCGGGGCGGTTCGAGGTAGAAGCTGAGCGGCAGGGTGACGGTGTCGTGCCCGCTCTCGGTGAGGACGACGGCGCCGGAGTAGACGCCGGGCGCGACGCCCTCGGGCGTCAGCGTGACCGTCACCCGCTCGGTGGCGCCGGGTGCGAGGGTCACGGCGGCGGGCGTCACCGTCACGGCGTCGTCGGCGAGGGGGGCGCCGGCGCGCTCGGTGGCGAGGTCGGTGAGGGAGATCGCGCGGGGCTCGGTGCCGTTGTTGGTGAGGGTCACCTCGATCGACGCGGGGCGCTCGCCCTCCGGGTAACGCAGGTAGCCGAAGTCGACGTTGCCGCGGTCGAGTCGGAGGGTCTCGTTCGCGGCGCCCGGCAGGTCGAGGACGCCGGCGCCGGCCGCGTGCGGCCGGGGTGCGGCGGCGTCGCCGTCCGCGGTGGTCATGAGCGCGGTCTTCAGGCGCCGCCAGTCCCAGTCGGGGTGCTTCTCCAGCAGCAGCGCGGCGGCGCCCGCGACGTGCGGGGTGGCCTGCGAGGTGCCGCTCATCTCCGTGTACGGATCGGCGGTGCCGCCGCCCGCGCGGGCGCCGGTGACGGCGACGCCCGGGGCGGCCAGGTCGGGCTTGGAGAGGTACGCGCCGGTCGTCGGCCCGATGCTGGTGAACCGGGGCGTACCGCCGCCGGCGTCCACGGCCCCCACGGTCAGCGCGCTCTCCGCGACTCCCGGGCTGCCGATGGTGCCGGAGTACGGCCCCGAGTTGCCCGCGGCGACGACGAAGAGGGTGCCGGTCTCGGCGGCCAGGGTGTCGAGCGCGCGGGCGACGGGATCGTTCTCGGGGTGCTCGGGCGCGGTGCCGCCGAGGCTGAGGTTGACCACGTCGGCACCCTGCTCGGTGGCCCACTGCATCCCGGCGATGACCCAGGACGCCCGGCCCTGGCCCTCGCCGTCCAGGACCCGGCCGGACAGCAGCCGGGCGCCGTACGCGACGCCCTTGCGGGCGCCGCCGGACGCGGCGCCGCTCCCCGCGACGAGGGAGGCGACGTGGGTGCCGTGGCCGTTGCGGTCCTCCGTGGTGCCCTCGCCGGTGAAGTCGACGGCGCCGGCGACCCTGCCGCGCAGGTCGGGGTGGTCGGCGTCGACACCGGAGTCGAGCACGGCGACGTCCACGCCGGCGCCGCTCAGCCCGGCGTCCCAGACCTCGGGGGCGCCGATCTGGCTGAGGTTGCCGTCGAGTTCCGCGGCCTGAAGGCTGCGGTCCAGCCATACCCGGCGCACCCCGGCCGCGGCCGGGTCCGCGGGCCGGGCGAGGGTCGCGGCGAAGGTGCCGGCGCGCTTCTTGGGCAGCTCGACGGCGACGGCGTCGAGGGCGGGCAGCGGCAGGGCGTCCTCGCGGGCGGCGTCGCCGGCCGCGGCAAGCGGGCGGGGGCCCTGCACGATCAGCGGGAGCGCACGGGTGGAGGCGTCGTCGTAGCCCATCTCGACGAGGGCGGTGACGTTGAAGAGTTCGAGGTCGAGCACCTCGGGGACGAGTCCCGCGGCGTCGTCCGGGACGACGTAGACGTCGTCGCCGTCGCGCAGGGTGGTGAAGGAGCGGCTGCCGGAGCCCGCCCGCGGGGTGACGGAGACGGCGGGGGGACCGTCCGCGGCGAGGGCGTCGAGGGTGACCTCGTCGCCGGTGACGAGGGTGACCGTGGCGGAGGCGGAGGGAGCGGCGCCGCCCGCGGGCGGCGCGGCGAGGGGCGGAGGGCCGGCCGCGGCCGGCGTGGCCGACAGGGCCGGGAGCGTCAGCCCGCCGAGGAGGAGGGCCGTCACGGCGGCGCGGACGTGCGGAGAGAGCCGTCTGGAGGACATGATCCCGGTCTTACCCCGGCGGACCTGCGCGGCGGAACGAATCTTCGTGGCGTCTTGTCGCCACGTCCACAAGTAGCCACCATGGCCGGATGCTTGAGGCCCTGGGGATACCGCCGTACGCCGAGTCCGTCTACCGCGCGCTGCTCGCGGCGCCCGGCCGCACCGTCGCCCAGCTCGCCGGGGAGCTGAGGCGCTCCGAGCGCGCCACCCGGCGCAGCGTCACGGAGCTGGAGGAGGTGGGCCTGGTCAGCCGGCTGCCCGGGCGGCCGGTCCGGCTGCTGGCCACCCGCCCCGACACCGCCGTCGACCTGCTCGTCGCGCGGCGCCGCCGGGAGCTGGGCGAGCTGCAGCGGAACGCGCGGACGCTGGCGGCGACGCTGAGCACGGGCCGGCAGCCGGACGAGCTGCTGGAGATCCTCACCGGCCGGCAGGCCATCGCGGAGCGCTTCGGCCAGCTCGTCCGCGGCTGCGAGCGGGAGCTGCTGGTCTTCGACCGGCCGCCGTACGCGGCGGACGTGACGCCCTCGGAGGAGGGCGTGACGGCGCGGCTGCACGAGCAGGTGGTGGTACGGGGCATCTACGCCCCGGAGTCGCTGGAGTACCCCGGCGCGCTGGCCGCGGCGCGGCGCGCGGCGGCCAACGGCGAGCAGTCGCGGGTCCATCCGCAGGTGCCGATGAAGCTGGCGCTCGCGGACCGCGCGGTGGCGCTGCTGCCGATCGCGCTCGACGACCAGGTGGACAGCGCGTTGGTGATCCGCCCGTGCGCGCTGCTGGACGCGCTGGTGAGCCTCTTCGAGCTGCTGTGGCAGCAGGCCGCGCCGCTGCTGCCGCGACCCGCACAGGACCGTCCTTCATGCTCGGACCTGGGGCTGCTCACGTTGCTGGCGGCAGGAGTCAAGGACGAGGCGATCGCCCGGCAGCTGGGCGTGAGCCCGCGGACGGTCACCCGGCGGGTGGCGGAGCTGCTGGACGAACTCGGCGCCCGTACCCGCTTCCAGGCGGGAATCCTGGCACAGCGCCGCGGCTGGCTTCCCGACCCGGAAGCGCACGGCCGGCGGGAGTAATCACCGCCGCTCGCCGGCGCCTCGCATTACCCCATGGCCATATCGCCGCGTGATGTAAGCGATTTCCGCGACCGAGCCCGGAACCACGATTTCCGGATGACGAACTCGCAGCTCAGCGCGGTGATTTCCGGTTTGGTGAATTCCCGTTTCACCCACCGCCCTGTTTACCTCCCGCTGAACTCGTGTTTACGCTCTGGCGATTCCCCTCCGGCGTACCCGCGACGGAGTCCCCATGGGAGGAAACCGCGAATGAACGGACGAGTGCGCACCATCATGCGGCTCGGCGGGTTAACCACCGCCGTCGTGGCCATTCTGTCGATGTCGGGCGCGGCCGCGGCCGCCGGCGGCCCGGAGCCCACGCCCCCGCCCACGACGCAGATCGTCGGCGGCCAGCCGGCTTCCGAGACGTACTCCTTCATGGCCTCGCTGCAGAGCGCGTCGGGCGGCCACACCTGCGGCGGCAGCCTGGTTCACCCGAGCTGGGTCGTCACCGCCGCGCACTGCGGCACCCCGTACCAGGTGCGGATCGGCACCACCGACCGCACCGCGGGCGGCGAGGTCCGCCGCGTCGTCGAACGCCGCCAGCTCGCCGCCGACATGACCCTGCTGCGGCTCGGCACCCCCTCGACGAAGACGCCCGTGCCCATCGCCGCCTCCGCGCCCGCCGGCTCGGCGACCCGGCTGATCGGCTGGGGCCAGACCTGTCCGACCCGCGGCTGCGGCGCCCCGCCGGCCGGGCTGCGGCAGCTCGACACCACGGTCCTGGCCGACTCGTCCTGCGCGGGCATCCAGGGCGCGTACGAGCTGTGCGTGAACGGCGGCGGCGGCCGGGGCGCGTGCTACGGCGACTCCGGCGGCCCGGCGGTCGTCGGCGGGCCCGGCGACTGGCGGCTCGTCGGCGCCACGAGCCGCGGTACGGCGGGCACGTGCGCCGTCTCGCCCGCGATCTACGGGGACGTGACGTCGGTGAAGTCCCGGATCGACGCCATCGTCGGCGGCGCCTGACCCGGCCGCCACGGCCGGCCGGTCACGAGGCGCGCCGTGGGCGGCCGAAGCGCACCTGGACGCCCGGCGAGTACAGGACGCTGACCGGGTCGCCGGCGGGCGCGGGCAGGCCCGCCGCCGCGACCAGGTTCTCCTCGCACCGCACCAGCTCCGCGCGGTGCAGCGGCCAGCGGGGATGCTCGTTGGGCAGGTAGGCGGTACCGCCGAAGAAGGCGGTGTGCAGCCCCCAGCGCGCGGTGAGGAAGTGCTCCAGCGCGCTCGGCTCGCCGATCCGTGCGCCCGGACGCACGGTCAGGCGGCTGTACGCGCCGCGCGGGCCCGGCCGGCGGCGCGAGCTGGTGTAGACGACCGTGTCACCGGCCCGGCGGACGGCCATCCGCGACCAGACGTACGGAAGCCCGAAGCCGAGCCGGCCCAGCACCACGGGGACCAGCCGGGCGGCGTCCAGCGACCGGAACACGACCCCGCGCCGCCCGCGGCCGTCGACCGAGTACAGGCGCACGTTGGTCTCGGGGAAGGAGCCGAGGTACGGCACCGCGGGCAGCCGCAGCCACCCGACGCGGTGCATCCGGAACGCGACGAGCCCGGCGTACGCGACCCCGTCGTGCGTGTCCGGCACGGTCCCGCGCGGCAGCAGCCGCGCCACCGCGTCCGGCTCGACGGCCCAGTGGACGAACGTCAGGTCCAGCCACTCCTGGGTGAGGAGCGGGAACCGCGGGGCGTGCGGGGCGTCGGGGGTGACGGGCTCGGGCTTCTGCACGGTGCCAGCATCGCAGTGCCGGCGCGGTGCGGCCCGGGTGGGCGCGCCGCGAGCCGGGTCAGCCGAGGTGCCGGGCGAACGTCTCGTGGGCCCGGGTGTCGAAGAGGACGAAGCGCACCTCGTCGAAGGCCCGCTTGTCGACGGCCTCCTGGACGGCGGCCACCGCGATCCGGGCCGCGTCGTCCAGCGGCCAGCCGAACGCGCCGGTGGAGACGGCGGGGAACGCGACCGTGCGGGCGCCCAGTTCGCGGGCGACGGCCAGCGACTCGCGGTAGCAGGAGGCCAGTTGGGCCGAGCGGTCCTCGCTCCGCGTCCACACCGGGCCGACGGTGTGGATCACCCAGCGGGCCGGCAGCAGCCCGGCGGCGGTGGCCACCGCGCGGCCGGCCGGGAGGCCGTCCGGGTAGGCGGAGGCGCGCAGTTCGCGGCACTCCTCGACGATGCTCTTGCCGCCCCTGCGGTGGATGGCGCCGTCGACGCCCCCGCCGCCCAGCAGCGAGGAGTTGGCGGCGTTGACCACCGCGTCGACTTGCTGCTCGGTGATGTCGCCGCGCACGGCCGTGAGCACACCCATGGCGCCACCGTAGTACGGGCACCGGGCCGGCGGCCGGGCGCCCCGGCCCGTACGGCGGCTCAGACGGTGACCGACGCGCCCTCCGCCACCGGCTCGCCCCCCGCGACCGCGCTCGCGTCCGCGTCGAGGTCGCGGCGGACCAGCGCCGCGTACCGGCCGCCGGCGGCCATCAGCTTCTCGTGCGTGCCGAGTTCGGCGATCCGGCCGTCGTGCAGGACCGCGATCTGGTCGGCGTCGCGGATCGTCGAGAGCCGGTGCGCGATGGTGATCGTCGTACGGCCCGCGGCCAGTGCGTCGACCGCCTCCTGCACCGCGCGCTCCGTGCGGGTGTCCAGGGCGCTGGTCGCCTCGTCGAGGACGAGCACCGGCGGGTCGCGCAGGATGGTGCGGGCGAGGGCCAGGCGCTGCTTCTCGCCGCCGGAGAAGCGGTAGCCGCGCTCGCCGACGAGGGTGTCGTAGCCGTCGGGCAGGGCGGCGATGTGGTCGTGGATCTGCGCGGCGCGGGCGGCGGCCTCGATCTCGGCGTCGGTCGCGTCCGGGCGGGCGAAGCGCAGGTTGTCGGCGACGGAGGCGTGGAAGAGGTACGTCTCCTGGGCGACGACGCCGACCGCGCGGGCGAGCGAGTCGAAGTCGAGGTCGCGCACGTCGGTGCCGTCGAGGGTGACCCGGCCGCCGGTGACGTCGTACAGCCGCGGCACCAGGTAGCCCAGGGTGGACTTGCCGGCGCCCGTGGGGCCGACGATCGCCAGGCTGCTGCCGGCGGGCACGGTGAGCTCGACGTCGCGCAGCGTCGGCTGTCCCGCCTCGTACGCGAAGTCGACCTTCTCGAAGCGCACCTCGCCGCGGGGCTTCGCCAGCCGCACCGGGTGCTCGGGCTCGGCGATGTCGACGGGCAGGTCGAGGTACTCGAAGATGCGCTGGAAGAGGGCGAGCGAGGTCTGCATCTGCACGCCGGTCGAGAGCAGGCTGACGGTGGGCCGGAAGAGGCCCTGCTGGAGCGAGACGAAGGCGACGACGGTGCCGATGGACACGGCCTGCCCGCCGGTGCCGGAGGCCAGGCCCGCGGTCCAGTAGATGACCGCCGGCATGGCGGCCATGACGACGCCGATGGTGGCCATCCGCCAGCGGCCCGCCATGTTGGCCCGTACCTCCAGGTCCACCAGGCTCTCCGACTCGTCGGCGAAGCCGCGGGTG
The DNA here is from genome assembly GCF_003945505.1 of Streptomyces sp. WAC 06738. Classification (NCBI taxonomy): domain Bacteria; kingdom Bacillati; phylum Actinomycetota; class Actinomycetes; order Kitasatosporales; family Streptomycetaceae; genus Streptomyces; species Streptomyces sp. WAC 06738. Next base: position 579,506 of record NZ_CP029618.1, read on the forward strand.
AGGCTGTCGGAGCGGCCCATGGTGCGGCCGAGCATGATGCCGCTCACCGACAGCGACTCGGTCACGCCCGCGGCCATGGCGGCCATCTGCTTCTGCCGCTGCGAGGTGATCTTCTTGCGCTCGCGGCCGACGCGGCGGGCGATCCAGACGAAGAGCGGCAGCAGGAGCAGCGAGACGACGGTCAGCCGCCAGTCGAGCGCGAGCATGGCGACGACGGTGGCGACGACGCTGGTGAGGTTGGAGACCAGCGAGGTCGCGGTGGTGGTGACGGTGGCCTGCATGCCGCCGATGTCGTTGGCGATGCGGGATTGCACCTCGCCGGTGCGGGTGCGGGTGAAGAACGCCAGCGGCATGCGCTGCAACTGGGCGTAGACGGCGGTGCGCAGGTCGTGCATGACGCGCTGGCCGACGGTGGTGGAGATGAGTGTCTGGAGCACGCCGAAGACGCCGCCGAGCACCGCGACGCCGACCATGCCGAGCGCGAGCAGGCTGAGCAGCCCGGTGCGGCCCTCGGGCAGTGCGGTGTCGACGACCTCGCGGAGCAGGAACGGCGAGGCGACCGAGACCAGCGAGGACGCGGCCACCAGCAGCCCGACCACGGCGAGGCGGCCGCGGTACGGACGGAAGAGCGCGAGGATCCGGCGCACCTGGGCGGGCTGCTCCGGATCGGAGGGCGGGGGTGACCACCCGTCGAGTGGATCGTGCGGCATGGGCCTCCTAGAAGAGTGTGACGACCTTATAGGAGGGTAGCTCATTGTTACCTATATGCACAATGAATATGCTCCTGCTACCCTCGGAGCGTGTCCCAGTCGCCCCCGCCCCCCGCAGACGTGACCGGCCAGTTGGCGGAGCAGCTCCTGCTGCTCACCCGCCGGATCCACTACGCGCAGAAGCACCACTTCAAGCCGCTGGGCATCACGCCCGCCCAGTCCCGGCTGCTGCGCACCCTGGAGCGCCACGAGGAGCCGCCGCGGATGGCCGACCTCGCCGAGCGCCTGGGCGTCGTCCCCCGCGCGGTCACCACGCACGTCGACGCGCTGGAGGCGGGCGGCCTGGTCCGGCGCGTGCCCGACCCGGCCAACCGGCGGGTGATCCGGATCGAGACCACCGCGGCCGGGCGCACGGCGCTCGCCGAGCTGCACCGGGCCCGCCTGGCCGCCGCCGCGGACGTGCTGGAGCCGCTGTCGGAACAGCAGCGTGAAAAACTGCTCGGGCTCATCGCCCCCCTGGTCGACCCGCACGGCCACCCCTGCTGAGGAGTCCGTTCCATGCCGCTGCTCCAGCCCAAGCCCTCGGCCCTGCGCCCCGGCCGCGGAGCGGCGGCGCCCGCGCCCGACCGGGTCGCCGACGACCTCGCCGCGGGCACGCCGGAGCCGCTGCGCGGGGAGCTGACGGCGCTGCTGGGCGCGGAGAAGGTGCTGACGGGCGCCTCGGACCTGGTGCGGTACGCCTCGGACGCCAGCCCGTACCGGTTCGTGCCGCGGGCGGTGGCCGTCGCCGAGACGGTCGCGGACGTCTCGGCGCTCTTCCGGTTCGCCCACGAGCACGGCCGGAAGCTGGTCTTCCGGGCGGCGGGCACATCGCTGAACGGCCAGGCGCAGGGCGAGGACATCCTCGTCGACGTCCGCCGCCACTGGGCGGGCGTCGAGGTGCTCGACGACGCCGCGGCGCGCGCCCGCATCGGCCCCGGCACCACCGTCGTACGGGCCAACGCCACCCTCGCCAGGCACGGCCGCGTCCTCGGCCCCGACCCGGCCAGCGCCATCGCCTGCACCCTCGGCGGCGTCGTCGCCAACAACGCCTCGGGCATGACGGCGGGCACCACGCGCAACTCGTACCGCACGCTCGCCTCGCTGACCTTCGTGCTGCCCTCCGGCACCGTCGTGGACACCGCCGCGCCCGACGCCGACGAACGCCTGGCCGCCGCCGAGCCGGAGCTGTGCAGCGGGCTGCTCGCGCTCAAGGCCGAGATCGAGGCGGACGCGGAGCTGACCGCCCGCATCCGCGCCAAGTACGAGATCAAGAACACCAACGGCTACCGGCTCGACGCCTTCCTCGACGGCGCCACCCCCGTGCGGATACTGCGCGGGCTGATGGTCGGCTCCGAGGGCACGCTCGGCTTCATCGCCGACACCGTCTTCGACACGCTGCCGCTGGACCGGCACACCTCCACGGCGCTGCTGTTCTTCCCCACCCTCCAGGCCGCCGCGGCCGCGGTGCCGGCGTTCAACGCCGCCGGAGCGCGGGCCGTGGAGCTGATGGACGGCAACACGCTGCGCGCCTCGGTGAGCGTCGCCGGGGTGCCCGCCGACTGGGCGGAGCTGCCGAAGGAGACGGCGGCGCTGCTGGTGGAGTTCCGGGCGCCGGACGAGGCGGCGCGGGAGGCGTACGAGGAGGCGGCGGCCGGGGTGCTGGCGGGGCTCGACCTCGTGGCGCCGGTCGGGTCCGTGGCGGCCGAGGGCAACGCGTTCACCCGCGACCCGGGCCGCATCGGCGGCTACTGGAAGGCGCGCAAGGCGTTCGTCACCGCCGTCGGCGGCTCCCGCCCGGCCGGTACGACCCTCATCACCGAGGACTTCGCCGTCCCGCCCGGCCGGCTGGCCGAAGCCTGCGAGGCGCTGCTCGGACTCCAGGCGCGGCACGGCTTCGACGCCGCCGTCGCCGGCCACGCCGCCCACGGCAACCTGCACTTCCTCCTCGCCTTCGACGCCGCGGAGCCCGCCGACGTCGAGCGGTACGCGGCCTTCATGGACGACTTCTGCCGGCTGACCGTCGAGCGCTTCGACGGCTCGCTGAAGGCCGAGCACGCCACCGGCCGCAACATCGCCCCGTTCCTCGCGCTGGAGTGGGGCGAGCGGGCCACCGGGCTGATGTGGCGGATCAAGGAGCTGATCGACCCGCACGGCATCCTCGCCCCGCGGGTGCTGCTCGACCGCGACCCGCAGGCGCACCTGCGCGGGCTGAAGACCATCCCGCGGATCGAGGACGTCGCCGACCCGTGCATCGAGTGCGGCTTCTGCGAACCCACCTGCCCCAGCGGCGACCTGACCACCACCCCGCGGCAACGCATCGTGCTGCGCCGGGAGATGCTGCGCCAGCCGCCGGACGCGCCGGTCACCGGCAGCCTTCTCCAGGCGTACGGGTACGACGCCGTCGACACCTGCGCCGGCGACTCCACGTGCGCCCTGGACTGCCCCGTCGGCATCGACACCGGGCAGATGATGAAGGACTTCCGGCATACCCGGCACTCCGCCCGCGAGGAGCGCGCCGCCGCCGGCACCGCCCGCCGCTTCCGCCAGGTCGAACGGGCCGCCCGGCTGGCCGTCGCCGTCGCGCACCGGCTCGGCGACCGGGTGCCGGGCGCGGCGACCCGGCTCGCGCGCCGCGCGGTGCGCCCCGACCTCGTACCCGAGTGGCTGCCGGAGATCCCCGCTCCGGCCGCGCGCCGGCTGCCCGGCACCGCCCGCGAGGGCGCCGCCGCCGTCTACTTCCCGGCGTGCGTCAACCGCATCTTCGGCGGCCCGGACGACGCGCGCGGACCGAACCTCGCGGAGGCCGTCGTCGCCGTCTCCGCCCGCGCCGGGCGGCCCGTGTGGATCCCCGGCGACGTCACCGGCACCTGCTGCTCCACCATCTGGCACTCCAAGGGCTACGACGACGGCACCCGGCTGATGGCCAACCGCATCGTCGAGGCCGCCTGGCGGTGGACCGACGGCGCCCGGCTGCCGGTCGTCGTCGACGCCTCGTCCTGCACCCTGGGCCTCGCGCACGAGGTGGTGCCGTATCTGACGGAGGCGAGCCGCAAGCTGCACGCGCAGCTCACCGTCGTGGACTCGCTCGACTGGGCCGCCGACGAGCTGCTGCCCCATCTGACGGTCGAGCGCAAGACCGCCTCCGCCGTGGTCCACCCGACCTGCTCGATGCGCCACCTGGGCAATACCGGCCGGCTCACCGCGCTGGCCGAGGCGGTCGCGGAGGAGGTCGTCGTGCCGGACGACGCGGCCTGCTGCGCCTTCGCCGGCGACCGCGGCCTGCTGCACAAGGAGCTGACCGCGTCCGCGACCGCGCGCGAGGCCGCGGAGGTCACCGCCCGGGAGTACGACGCGCACCTGTCGGCGAACCGGATGTGCGAGATCGGCATGGACCGGGCCACCGGCCGCTCGTACCGCTCCGTACTGCTGGAGCTGGAGCGCGCCACCCGCCCCGCGGGGGTCCGGGGGCGCCGCGGATAAGTCCATCCGGCCCGGGCGGTAAGTCCAACTCCTCAGTGGTGCAGACCTCTTGTCGGCACGCGCGGGTCCGGCGAGGGTGGCGGCGAACCTTCCGCACACCTTCCGGAGGACGCATGCGCGAGGAGAACGCCACCCCGAGATCCGGCGATTCCGACGACGGCTACTCCCGCCGTTCGGTTCTGCGCTCGGCGGGCATCGCCGGTGCAGGGCTCGGCCTGGGGGCCTTCGGCGCCTCCCAGGCCCAGGCGGCAGACGCGGGCGCGGCCGGTGAAGCCGCGGCGCCGGCTGTGCCGCCGCGGAGCGGCAGGACGATGATCGGCGTGCCCTTCGAGACCCACACCACCGTGCGGGTCGGGATCGTGGGCCTCGGCAACCGCGGCGGCGGCATGATCGACCTGTTCCTGGCCCAGCCGGGCGTCCGGGTGACCGCGCTCTGCGACCCGGTCGTGGACAAGGTGGAGCGGGCCGCGAAGAAGGTCGTCGCCGCCGGCCAGCCGGCGCCCGCCACGTACACCAAGGGCGACCACGACTTCGAGCAGCTCTGCGCCCGCGGCGACATCGACTTCGTCTACGTCGCCACCCCCTGGGACTGGCACTTCGAGATGGCCAGGGCGGCCATGACGAACGGCAAGCACGTCGGTGTCGAGTGCCCCATCGCGATGACCGTGAAGGAGCTGTGGGAGCTCGTCGATCTCTCCGAGCGCACCCGCAGGCACTGCATGCAGTTGGAGAACTGCGCGTACGGCAAGAACGAGATGCGGGTGCTGCGCATGGCGCACGCCGGGCTCTTCGGCGAACTGCTGCACGCCGCCGGCGCGTACAACCACGACCTGCGCGGGCTGATGTTCGACCCCGACTACTACGAGGGCCCGTGGCGCCGGCTGTGGCACACCCGTCTGCGCGGCGACCTCTACCCCAACCACGGCTTCGGCCCGACGGCCAACTACATGGACGTCAACCGCGGCGACCGCGTCACGCAGATCTCCAGCTTCGGCACCCCGGCCCTGGGCCTCGCCGAGTACCGCGAGGAGCACATGCCCGCCGGCGACCCGAGCTGGAAGGAGACGTACATCGGCAGCGACCGCACCTTCAGCGTGCTGCAGACGGCCAAGGGCCGCGTCATCCGGCTGGAGCACGACGTCTCCACCCCGCACCCGTACAGCCGGATCAACTCCCTCGGCGGCACGAAGGGCGTCTTCGAGGACTACGAGCCGCGCATCTACCTGGAGCCGATGCACACCGACGACCGGTGGCACAGCTTCGGTGACTTCGCGGAGTACGACCACTGGCTGTGGAAGGAGCACTCCAACCCGCCCGGCGGCCACGGCGGCATGGACTACATCATGATCTTCCGGCTGATGCAGTGCATGCGCCTCGGCCTGGTACCGGACTTCGACGTCTACGACGCCGTGACCTGGACCGCGCCGGTGCCCCTCAGCCACGAGTCGATCAAGGCGGGCGGCAGGCCGCAGCAGATCCCGGACTTCACCCGCGGCGGGTGGAAGGACAAGCGCTCCGGCGTCGACTCGGAGAAGCCCGACGAGGCGTGAGCGCCGGCTTACGGCCGCGGCGCGGCGCGCCGCTAGCCGGCCAGGGAGGCCCGGTCGCCCATCACGGCGACCGGGTCCTTCCGCGGGTCCAGGGTGCGCAGCAGCGTCGTCATCCCGGACTTGGAGATGCTGACGCACCCGGACGTGCCGCTGCCGTGGTCCATGTGGAACCAGATCGAGCCGCCCTTCCCCTGTCCCTGCGGGCGCGTCGGGTCGAGCGGCGAGGTGCCCCGCACGCGGTTGTAGTCGATGGCGATGACGAGGTCGAAGTCGTTCCAGTGCGTCTCGGGCCAGTAGTGGGGCGCGGCGAAGGCCGGGCTCTGCTGGTACGGGAGCTTCGCGCCCGGGTCGGCGAGGACGCCGCCGGCGTCGGAGAGCGTGAACACCCCCACGGGGCTGCGCTTGTCGCCCTCGCGGTGGTCGGGGGTCCAGCCCTTCTTGCCGTTGTGCGCGGGCCAGCTCTCCCGGCGCTGCCAGTCCCCGCCGCGCTTCTCGTAGAGGACGACGGTGGCGTCGGCCGAGTCGGGGCCCTCGCCGTAGACGGCGACGGCCTGGCGGGAGTCCGCGGGCACCTTCCCGTTCAGCCGGGCGCCGACGCCGGGGATGTCGCCGGGCGGGGTGGCCGGCGACGCGCTCGCGCCGCCGGTGGCCGCGGCCTTGCCCGTACCGCCCGTACCTCCGCCGTCACCGCCGTCGCCGCCCGAAGTGCCGCAGCCCGCCAGCAGAATCAGCCCCACCGCCGCGGCGGCCGTCCGGCGCGGCAGCCGCCCGCTCGTCCCGTACGCACGCATACACCCATCGTCACACGCCGCGTCCCGCACCCTGCCGGGCGGCCCCCCGCGGGCCGTGGCGCGATGGCCACGGCGCGGGGGAAAACCGGTTGAAAACCCGCCCGCAAACCGCCAGCCTTGCACGGCTCACCCACACCCGAGACGACCATTTTGGGATGCCATGCAGTTGCGCGACCTGCCGCACACGGACCCCGGTGACCCCGACGTCCGATCCGGCCGCCACTTCCTCGTCTGGCTCGGCCGCATGCAGCTCGGCGGCCAGGTGGCCGCGCTGCTCTGGGGCCTGGTGTGGATGCTGCCCCTCGGCGCGATGCCGCTGGCCGTGGGCATGGCCGTGCAGGCGGTCGTGGACCGGAACGGCGGGCGGCTCGCGGTCGCCGGCGCGCTGCTGATCGCGTTCGGCGCGCTGATGGCGCTCGGCGACAGCATGCTGCACCGCGCGGCCGTCACCAACTGGATCACCGCCGCCTCCCGGGTCCAGCAGTTGCTGGCCCGCAAGGCCGCCGACCTGGGCTCGATCCTCACCCGGCGAGTCGCGGCCGGCGAGGTGGTCGCGGTGAGCACGGGCGACGTGGAGAAGATCGGCTGGTTCGTCGAGTCGTTCTCCCGGTTCACCGCCGCGCTCTTCACCGCCCTCGCCGTCACCGCGGGCCTCGTCGTCTACGCGCCGGAGCTGGGCCTCCTCGTCGCCGTCGCGCTGCCCGTGCTGGCGCTCGCGCCGCTGCCGCTGCTGCCGTACGCCACCCGCCGCGCCGACGACCAGCGGGCCAAGGCCGGCCGGGCGACCGAGCTGGCCGCGGACACCGTGGCGGGGCTGCGGGTGCTGCGCGGCATCGGCGGCGAGGAGCTCTTCCTCGACCGCTACCGGGAGGCGTCGCAGAAGGTGCGGACCGCGGCGGTGCGCAGCGCGCGGATGTGGGCGCTGATCCACGCCGTGCAGGTGGCGCTGCCGGGGGTGCTGCTGGTGGTCGTCGTCGGGCACGGGGTGGGGCTCGTGCGGAACGGGACGATCACGGTCGGCGAGCTGGTCACGGTCTACGGGGCGGTGACGTTCCTGCTCTTCCCGATGCACCACTTCGCCGAGCTGGCGATGGCGTACTCCTTCTCCCGTCCCTCCGCCAAGCGCGCCGCCCGCGTCCTCGGGCTCGCCCGCACCACGACCGGCGGCACCGGCAGCGATCACGGCCCGCTCGGCGGCGAGCTGCACGACCCGGCGACCGGGCTGCGCGCCGCGGCCGGCCGGCTCACCGCCGTGGTGTGCGGCGACCCGGACGCCGCGGGGCGGCTCGCCGACCGGCTCGGGGGGCACCCGGCGGAGCCGGGCGAGCTGCCGTCGGTGCGGCTCGGCGGCGTGGAGCTGGACGACGTGCCGCTCGCGGGGGCGCGGGCGGCGGTGCTGGTACAGGACAAGGACCCGATGCTGCTCTCCGGGACGCTGGCCGACCTGCTGGACGTACCCGCGTCGGGATCGGTCAAGCCCGCCGCGGCGCTGGCCGCCGCGCAGTGCGGCGACGTGCTCACCGCGCTGGCGCAGGCGGCGGCCGCGGCGCCGGACGGCGACGGGGCGCCGATGGGCGCGCCGATCACCGAGCGCGGCCGGTCGCTCTCCGGCGGCCAGCGCCAGCGACTGGCGCTGGCGCGGTCGCTGGTGGCCGACCCGGAGGTGCTGGTGCTGGACGAGCCGACGTCGGCGGTCGACTCGCACACCGAGGCGCGCATCGCCGAGAGCCTGCGGGAGATCCGCGCGGGCCGTACGACGGTGGTGTTCACCTCCAGCCCGCTGCTGCTGGACCGGGCGGACACGGTGGTGTTCGTGCAGGACGGCACGGTGCTGGCCGAGGGGCCGCACCGCGAACTGCTCCACGGCGACGTCGCGTACCGCGCCGTGGTCACCCGGGAGACGGACGACGAGAAGCAGGCCGGCCGCGTACCGGAAGGCGATCCTGCCGTACGCGGCGAGGGCGGCGTGCCGCAGATGATGGAGGAGACCGCATGATCGGCGTGCGACCGCCGGAGTACGACCCGGCCGCGCCGCGCACCGCGACCACCCTGCCGGTGGGCGCGCCCGCGACCGTGCGCGGCTACGTGGCGGAGCTGCTGCGCCGGCACCGGACGGCGTTCCTCCTGCTGATCGCCGTCAACGCGATCGCCGTCATCGCCTCCATGGCCGGGCCGTACCTGCTGGGCGGGCTGGTCGAGGACCTGTCCGCGGGGGTCGAGGACCTCCATCTGACCCGCGCGGTGGTGCTGTTCTCGATCGCGCTGGCGATCCAGGCGTTCTTCATCCGGCTGGTGCGGCTGCGCGGCGCGATGCTGGGCGAGCGGATGCTCGCGGACCTGCGCGAGGACTTCCTCGTGCGGTCCGTGGGCCTGCCCCCGGGCGTGCTGGAGCGGGCCGGGACCGGCGATCTGCTGTCCCGTATCACCACGGACATCGACCGGCTGGCGAACGCGATGCGCGAGGCCGTACCGCAGTTGACGATCGCCGTGGTGTGGGTCGGGCTGGTGCTCGGCGGCATGGTGGTGATGGCGCCGCCGCTGGCGGTGGCGGTGGTGCTGGCCGCGCCGGTGCTGCTCGCGGGCTGCCGCTGGTACTTCAGGCGGGCGCCGAGCGCGTACCGCTCGGAGGCCGCGGGGTACGCCGCCGTGGCCGCGGCGCTCTCCGAGACGGTGGACGCGGGGCGCACGGTGGAGGCGCACCGGCTGGGCGCGCGCCGCGTCGCGCTCTCGGACCGGCGGGTGAAGGAATGGGTGGCGTGGGAGCGGTACACGCTCTATCTGCGCTGCATGTTCTTCCCCGTCTTCAACGCCACGCACGTCGTCGTGGTCGGCTCCGTGCTGCTGATCGGCGGCGCGTTCGTCTTCCAGGGCTGGATGAGCGTCGGCGAGCTGACGACGGGCGCGCTGCTCGCGCAGATGCTCACCGAGCCGGTGGGCATGATCCTGCGCTGGTACGACGAACTCCAGGTGGCCCAGGTGTCGCTGGCCCGGCTGGTGGGCGTACGGGACATCGAGGAGGAGCCCGGCGACGCGGCCGTGCGGCCCGGCGGCCGGGACGTCCACGCCGACGAGGTCCGCTTCGGCTACCGCGCGGGGGCGGACGTGCTGCACGGCGTCTCGCTGCGGTTGCGGCCGGGCAGCCGGCTGGCGCTGGTCGGGCCCTCGGGCGCGGGCAAGTCGACGCTGGGGCGGCTGCTGGCCGGGATCTACTCGCCGCGGCGCGGCGAGATCCGGCTCGGCGGCGCGGAGCTGGCGCGGATGCCGGCCGAGCGGGTGCGCGAGCACGTTGCGCTGGTCAACCAGGAGCACCACGTCTTCGTCGGCTCGCTCCGCGACAACCTGCGCCTGGCACGTACCGAGGCGAGCGACGCGGAGCTGTGGGCGGCGCTGGGCGCGGTCGACGCGGGCGAGTGGTCCCGGGCGCTGGACGACGGCCTCGACACCGAGGTCGGCTCGGGCGGCACGGCCCTCACCCCGGCGCAGGCGCAGCAGATCGCGCTCGCCCGGCTGGTGCTGGCCGACCCGCACACGCTGGTCCTCGACGAGGCGACGTCGCTGCTCGACCCGCGGGCGGCGCGGCACCTGGAGCGGTCGCTGGCGAAGGTCCTGGACGGCCGCACGGTCGTGGCCATCGCCCACCGCCTGCACACCGCGCACGACGCGGACGTCATCGCGGTGGTCGAGGAGGGCCGCATCAGCGAACTCGGCAGCCACGACGAACTGGTCGCGGCAGACGGCGCCTACGCCGCCCTCTGGCGCTCCTGGCACGGCTGACCGGCCCGCCGGACGGCGTCCTGGACCGCGCGCCCCGGGTACGCCCCGTCCCTCGCGCCGCGGTCCCCTCGTCGCGCCCCGGCCGGCCGCCCTTCCGTGGACCCGGCCGGGGCGTCGTCAGCCGATGACGCCCATCGCGGTGAGCCCGCCGGCGGTGCCGGCGAGCATGAAGGCCGGCATCAGTATCTTCAGCTCGATCCAGCTTCCGGCGCGGAAGCGCATGAAGTCCGGCGGCCCGATCGGGTACCAGCGCCGGCGGCCCACCGGGATCGGCCACAGGACCGGGCAGCCGGAGACGGTGAGGGCGTCGCCGAGGTCGTGGACGAGGGCGCCGAGGACGATGGGCAGGCCCAGCCACAGGTACTCCTGGCCTGGCTCGGTGAAGAGCCAGTCGGAGCCGTTGCCGGGCCGGTCGAGGACGGCGGCGAGGATCCAGGCGCTGGTGGCGCCGAGGAGCCACACGAGGACGTCGCTGGAGACCCGGGCGGCCCGCCACAGCAGGCCCTCGATGGCCAGCACCATGTGGACGAAGAGGATCCCGAGGACCGCCCACCGGCCGCCGAGGACCGCGAGCGCGGAGAAGCCGGCGCCGACCAGGACCGCCCAGAGCCAGGTGTGCGTCAGGGTGCGGTGGCCGCCCGAGCGGCGGGGGTCGCCGCGTTTCTTCGTCGCCTTGTAGACACTGGCGGAGAGCTTGTCGATGACCTCGCAGAGGATGCGGGACAGCGGGCCGAAGGCGCGGGAGATCGTCGCGGACTTGTGATCCAGGTCCGGGGCGAGGGCCGCCCCGGCGCAGATGAGGGCGCCGACGGCGAGCACCGGCCAGGGCATCTCGTGGCCCGTCGCGGTGGCCGCCGCGCCCACCCCCAGCCACGCCGCCGCCCCCGAAAGCGAGTGCGCTGGACCCATCATGAAAAACTCCCCCGCCCCTCGTCCGCCCGTGTGGTGAACGGCCGTTGGCCCCACAGGCTCCGCCCGTCGGCGGCACAGCCTAGCGCGGGTGATCTTCAGACGTACCGGGGGTTCACACTTCCGGGGCGGTGGAGGGCAGTATGGTCGGGTGACCCTAATCGATCAGATGCCGCCCACCGCCGACCCCGACGACCTCTTCGAGGCGTTCTCCTCCTGGACCGAGGAGCGGGGCATCTCCCTCTATCCGGCGCAGGAAGAGGCTCTGATCGAGGTCGTCTCCGGCTCGAACCTGATTCTGTCCACCCCCACCGGCTCCGGGAAGTCGCTGGTCGCGGCCGGGGCGCACTTCGCGGCGCTGGCCCGGGACGAGGTCTCGTTCTACACCGCGCCGATCAAGGCGCTGGTGTCGGAGAAGTTCTTCGACCTGTGCAAGATCTTCGGCACGGAGAACGTCGGCATGCTCACCGGCGACGCCTCCGTCAACGCCGACGCACCCGTCATCTGCTGCACCGCCGAGGTGCTGGCGTCCATCGCGCTGCGCGACGGCAAGGACGCCGACATCGGCCAGGTGGTGATGGACGAGTTCCACTTCTACGCCGAGCCGGACCGAGGCTGGGCGTGGCAGATCCCGCTGCTGGAGCTGCCGCAGGCGCAGTTCGTGCTCATGTCCGCGACGCTCGGCGACGTCTCCCGCTTCGAGGAGGACCTGACCCGGCGCACCGGCCGGTCCACCTCGGTGGTCCGCTCGGCGACCCGGCCCGTCCCGCTGTCGTACGAGTACCGCACCACCCCGCTCACCGAGACCCTCACGGAGCTGCTGGAGAACCGGCAGGCGCCCGTCTACATCGTGCACTTCACCCAGGCGCAGGCGGTGGAGCGGGCGCAGGCGCTGATGAGCATCAACATGTCGACCCGCGCGGAGAAGGACGAGATCGCCGCCCTCATCGGCAACTTCCGCTTCACCACCCGGTTCGGCAAGCAGCTCTCCCGCTACGTCCGGCACGGCATCGGCGTCCACCACGCCGGGATGCTGCCCAAGTACCGGCGGCTGGTGGAGAAGCTGGCGCAGGCCGGGCTGCTGAAGGTCATCTGCGGCACCGACACCCTCGGCGTCGGCGTCAACGTGCCCATCCGCACGGTGCTCTTCACCGCGCTCACCAAGTACGACGGCAGCCGGGTGCGCACCCTGCGGGCACGCGAGTTCCACCAGATCGCCGGCCGGGCCGGGCGGGCCGGCTTCGACACCTCCGGGCTGGTGGTGGCGCAGGCACCGGAGCACGTCGTGGAGAACGAGAAGGCGCTCGCCAAGGCGGGCGACGATCCGAAGAAGCGCCGCAAGGTGGTGCGCAAGAAGCCGCCCGAGGGCTTCGTCAACTGGTCGCAGAACACCTTCGAGAAGCTCATCGCCGCCGATCCCGAACCGCTCACCTCCCGCTTCCGCGTCACCCACGCCATGCTGCTGTCCGTCATCGCCCGCCCGGGCAACGCCTTCACCGCCATGCGCCGGCTGCTGGAGGACAACCACGAGCCGCGCAAGAAGCAGCTCCGGCACATCCGCCGCGCCATCGCGATCTACCGCTCCCTCCTCGACGGCGGTGTGGTCGAGCAGCTCGACGAGCCGGACGCGCAGGGGCGCATCGTGCGGCTCACCGTCGACCTGCAGCAGGACTTCGCCCTCCAGCAGCCGCTGTCGACCTTCGCGCTGGCGTCGTTCGACCTCCTCGACCCCGAGTCCCCCTCCTACGCGCTCGACATGGTCTCCGTCGTGGAGTCCACCCTCGACGACCCCCGGCAGATCCTCGCCGCCCAGCAGAACAAGGCGCGCGGCGAGGCGGTCGCGGAGATGAAGGCGGACGGCGTCGAGTACGAGGAGCGGATGGAGCGGCTGATGGACGTCAGCTACCCCAAGCCGCTGGAGGAGCTGCTGTCCCACGCCTACGGGCTGTACCGCAAGAGCCACCCGTGGGTCGGCGACCACCCCCTCTCTCCCAAGTCGGTCATCCGTGACATGTACGAACGGGCCATGACCTTCGGCGAGTTCGTCTCCTTCTATGAGCTGGCCCGCACCGAGGGCATCGTGCTGCGCTACCTGGCCAGCGCGTACAAGGCGCTGGACCACACCGTGCCGGACGAGCGGAAGTCCGAGGACTTCGAGGACATCGTCGCCTGGCTCGGCGAGATGGTCCGCCAGGTCGACTCCAGCCTGCTGGACGAGTGGGAGCAACTGGCCAACCCGGCGGAGGAGACCGCCGAGCAGGCCATGGAGCACGCCGACCAGGTGCGCCCGGTGACCGCCAACGCGCGCGCCTTCCGCGTCCTCGTGCGCAACGCGCTGTTCCGCCGGGTGGAGCTGGCGGCGCTCGACGACGCGGACGAACTGGGCGCGCTGGACGAGGAGTCCGGCTGGGACGCGGAGCGCTGGGGCGAGGCCCTGGACGCGTACTGGGAGGAGTACGAGGACATCGGCACCGGTCCCGACGCCCGCGGGCCGCGGCTGCTGCGGATCGAGGAGGACCCGGAGCACGCCCTCTGGCGTGTCCGCCAGACCTTCGCGGACCCGGAGGGCGACCACGACTGGGGCATCTCCGCGGAGGTGGACCTCACCGCCTCCGACGCCGAGGCCCAGGCCGTCCTCCGCGTCACCGACGTCGGCCCGCTGAGCCGGGCGGCCGGCTGACCTGCCGTCAGCGCGGCAGGCCCGTACGGCGCCGGCGGCCCCGGCGCAGCCAGTTGAGGCTGCCGCGGCGTGGTCGGGTGGCTCCCGCCGGGCGCGCGGGCGGGGCGCCGCCGGGGGGCGGCGGAGCCGCGCACGGGGCGGGGAGCGGTGCCGGGGACGCTTCCGGAGGCAAGGCCGGGCCCGGGGTGGCGTAGCTGGCGCGCGCGGCCTGGAGCTCCACCGCCAGTCCCAGCCGGTAGCCCAGGGCCTCCGCGTCGGTCTCCGCCAGCAGCACGCCCTCCGCCGCCCTGCGGGCCGTCTCGCTACCGCCGCGCGCCGGGGCAACCAGCTCCGCCCGGTGCTCCACGACGCGCGCCCGCTCCCCGGCGTCGGGCACCTCCTCCGCCAGCTCCGCGTCGCTCAGCACCGCCGCGTACGCGCCCGCCCGCTCCCACGGGTCCACCCGCTCCGACAGCAACTGCTCCACCCGCCGCTGCCGCCACCCGCGGGCCCGGGCGTCCGCGCCCTCGGCCAGCTCCGCCCGCATCGCCGGCGGCAACGGTCCGCGCAGCAGCCCCGGCTCCCGCTCCCCGAACCGCTCCACCTCCGTCGCGAGATACAGCCAGACCACGACCCGGTACCGGTTCACATAGAACCGCGCGGGCGCGAAGCACCCCGCCCGCGCCAGCCGCGTGAAGCGGACGGAGGAGATGCCCAGCTCCTCCGCACCCGCGACCGTCCCCACCAGCCGTAGCCGCTCACGCAGCGCAGCCGCCGCGCCGGCACCGCCGGCGCCCCCGGCGCCGTCCTCCGCCCGCAGCCGCGCCACCTCGGCCCGGGCCACCCGGCGCCGCCCGCCGGCCCGCTGCGGCGGCTCCGTCGGCACCAGCCCGAGCTGCACCGCCAGCTCCAACTCGCGCGGCAGCAGCCCCAGCTCCGCCGCCGCCCGGCCGAACGTCAGCAGCTCCGCCCGCTCGCCCGCCGCGCCGGCCGTCCGCGCGCCCGCCCCGGTCCTTACCACCATGGCCATCTCCCCCGTCGTCGCCCGAAAGCGCCATCCCGATTACTCTCAGTGACGAGACTAGCGCGTCGCTCCCCGTCCCGCCTCCCCCTGTGGATAACCTGCTCGCATGGGCGAGAAGATGACCGGCGAAGAGTGGCGCACCTTCGTCTCCGCAGGCACCCGCACCGGCAAGCTGGCCACCGTCCGCGCCGACGGCAGCCCCCACGTGGCCCCGATCTGGTTCGTGCTCGACGGCGACGACTTCGTCTTCAACACCGGCGCCGGCAGCGTCAAGGGCCGCAACCTCGCGCGCGACGGCCGCGCCACCCTCTGCGTCGACGACGAGCGCTATCCGTACTCGTTCGCCGTGCTCTCCGGCCGCGCGAGGCTCAGCGACGACCTGGACGAGATGCGCCGCTGGGCCACGGTCATCGCCGCCCGCTACGTCGACAGGGAACTGGCCGAGACCTACGGCGCGCGCAACGCCGTCCCCGGCGAACTCCTCGTCCGCGTCACCATCGACAAGGTGGTCTCCGAGGCCGGCGTGGCCGGGTGACCCCCGGCACCCCGGGCCCGCTCACCCCACCGGCTCCGTGCCGACCGTGTCGAGCAGCCGGGCGGTGTGCACCCGCCCGGCGTACTCGACCAGCCTGATCAGCACCTCCTTCCCCGAGTCGCGGTCGCGCGCGTCGCACAGCACGACGGGAGTGCCCTGGTCGAGGTCGAGGGCACGGGCGACCTCGTGGGCGCCGAAACTGCGCGACTCGGGAAAGCAGTTCACCGCGACGATGAACGGGATGCTGCGGTGCTCGAAGTAGTCCACCGCCGGGAAGCAGTCCTGCAGCCTGCGGGTGTCCGCCAGCACCACCGCGCCCAGCGCGCCGGTGGCCAGCTCGTCCCAGAGGAACCAGAAGCGGTCCTGCCCCGGCGTGCCGAACAGATAGACCGCGAGTCCGGCGCGGATGGTGATCCTGCCGAAGTCCATCGCCACGGTCGTCGTGGTCTTCTCGTCCACGCCGCCGGTGTCGTCGACGGCGGTGCCGACCTCGCTCAACTGCTCCTCGGTGCGGAGCGGACGGATCTCGCTGACGGAACCGACCAGGGTGGTCTTGCCCACCCCGAAGCCGCCGGCGATGAGGATCTTCAGCGCCAGCGCGTCGTCGACCCTGCGGTCAGAGGGCGCGGAGTCCATCGATCACTTCTCTCAGGATCATCTCGTCGGGAAGCTGCGCCGGCGGTACGGGCCTGCTCACCCGTACGCAGCCGAGTTCGACCAGATCGCCGAGGAGCACCCGCACGACCCCCACCGGCAGATCGGTCTCCGCCGCCAGTTCGGCGACGGACTGGGTCTCGATCCGGCAGAGGTCGATGAGCGCCCGGTGTTCGGGTCCGAACGTCTCGGCCTCCTTCCCCGCGGCCTCCAGCGCCTCTTCCTCCAGGTCGATGAGCGCGATGAGGTCGAACCGCACGGTGGTCGTCACCGGCCGGGTCCGGCCGCCGGTCATCGCGTACGGGCGGACCAGCGGACCGGCCTCGGCGTCGTACCAGTGACTGCCGTGGTGCGGAGGGGTGCCACTCATATCTTCAGTCATAACGTGTCACCGCCGTGCTCAGCCCGGATTCCGCGGCTTCGCTGCGGCCGTTCGCGGGGCGGTGTATAGATGTTCGCCCACCCGTGCGACCAGGCGGGCCATTTCGTACGCGACGAGGCCCATGTCCGCCGTCGCGGCGCTGAATACGGCAAGACAGGAACCGTCCCCGGCCGCGGCCACGAAGAGGAAGCCGTCGTCCATCTCGACCATCGTCTGCCGTACGCCGCCCGCGCGGAAGTGCCGCCCGGCGCCCTTGGCGAGACTGTGGAAGCCGGACGCGACCGCCGCCAGGTGCTCGGCGTCCTCGCGGGAGAGCGTTCTGGAGCTGCCGACCGCGAGGCCGTCGCCGGAGAGCACCACGGCGTGGCGCACGTCGGCGACGCGCCCGACGAGGTCGTCCAGCAGCCAGTCGAGTCCCCCGGATCTCTGGGTGTGCACCGTGTCCGGCTCGATCATGGGCTTTCCCCTTCCCTCGACGTGTGCGCGGTCTCGTCCGGCTCCGGGCGCCCGGCGCCCGGTTCACCGCCGTAGGTACGGCCGGCGGGCAGGCCTCCGCCGCGTAACCAGCCGCTGCGGTACGCGGCCATGCGAGCGCGCGCCTCTTCCGGCGTGCGCTCCCGCGGTGCGGGGCGGCCCGCGGCACCGGACTCCCCGCGCGCTCCGGCGGCCCCGGCGCCGGTGTCCGTGACGTCCTCCGCGACGTCCCCGGTGTCCCCGGTGTGCGTGCCGCCGTCGCCGGAGCCGGGCTCCAGCCGCAACTGCGGCGCCATGCTGGCCTGCCGTACGCGCCTGGGCAGCTCCGTGACGTCCCCGGGGGCCTGGACGGCGGCCGCCTCCTGCCCGGCCCGCCCCGCGTACGTGCCGGACCCGCCGAAGAGCCCGCCGTCCTCCACCGCCACCCCCGCGCCGTCCCCGCCCTCCGCACCGTCCGCACCGTCCGCCGTCCCATCCGCCGGATCCACACCGAGCCGGGCCCGCAGCAGCACCACGTCCTCCCGCGACGCCAGCACCGGCCGCTCCCCCACCGGCCCGACGGCCGGCCCCCCGGCCCCGGGCCCCGCGCGCCACGGCCCCGGCAGCGCCCGCCCGGCCCGCCGCTCCGGCAGCCCGTTCTCCGCGACCGGCGCCCCGTTCTCCGCCCCGTGCGCGCCGGAGCCGCCACCGTCCGCCCCGTTCCGCACCGGCACCCCGGGCAGCCCCGGAACCCTCGCACCACCCGCCGGCCCCGCCACCCCGGAACCGCCGGATCCACCGGGCACCAGCCCTCCCGGGAACGGCCGCGCCGCCGCGCCCCGCACCCCCGCTCCCGGGTCCACCGCCCCCTCGACCGCCGCCTCCAGCAGCGCCGTCGGCAGCAGCACCACCACCGTCGTCCCCCCGTACGCCGACTCCCGCAGACTGACCTGGATCCCGTGCCGCGCCGCCAGCCGGCTCACCACGAACAGCCCCAGCCGGTCGCTGTCGAAGAGGTCCAGCGCCTCCGACTCCCGGATCCGCCGGTTCGCCGCGGCCAGCGCCTCCTTGCCCATGCCCAGGCCGCGGTCCTCGACCTCGATCGCGTATCCCTTGCCGACCTGCTCGCCGTACACCCGCACCTTGGTGTGCGGCGGCGAGAACTGCGCGGCGTTCTCCACCAGCTCCGCCAGCAGGTGCGTCAGGTCGGCCACCGCCGCGCCCACCACGGCCACGTCCGACAGCGCCCGCACCTCCACGCGCGCGTAGTCCTCCACCTCCGAGACCGCGGCCCGTACCACGCTCTGCAGCGGCACCGGCATCCGCCACGCGCGGCCCGGGGCCGCGCCGGAGAGGATGATCAGGCTCTCGGCGTGCCGCCGCATGCGGGTCGTGAGGTGGTCGAGCCGGAAGAGGTCGTCCAGTTCCTCGGGATCCTCGGCGCGCCGCTCCATGCTGTCCAGCAGCGCGAGCTGGCGGTGGACGAGCACCTGGCTGCGGCGGGCGAGGTTGACGAACACCCCGGAGATGCCGCTCGCCAGCTCGGCCCGCTCGACGGCGGCGCGCAGCGCCGCCCGGTGCACGGTGGTCAGCGCCTCGCCGACCTGGGCGATCTCGTCGTCGCCCGGGTCGCCCCTGGGGGCCTCGCCGGCGATGTCGATCTCCTGTCCGGCGCGCAGCCGGTGCATCGCGTGCGGCAGCTTGCGGCGGGCGAGTTCGAGGGCCGAGTTGCGCAGGCCGACGAGTTCGACGATCAGCCCGCGGCCTATCCGTACGGAGATGAGGAGAGCCGCGGCCACGGCGGCGAGGCCCAGGACGGCCGCGGCGCCGGAGGGGGTGAGCATGCCGTCGGTGAAGGGGTCGGTGCGGTCGGCCTCCGCGGCGTGCTCCCGTCCGACGGCGCGGACGGCGCCGGCCACGTCCGCGTACGGGCCCTCCCAGTCGCGCGCGGGGGCGGCCTCGACGGCGGCGGTGCCGGAGTCCGCGGCGGCCACGGCGTCCTCCAGCTCGCCGAGGGTGCGGTACGCCTCGCTCTCCCGGGCCTGCCGCCACACCTCCGCCTCACCGCCGCCGAGGTCGGCGGCCGAGCCCTCCTCCAGGGCGGCGCGGGCGGACGCGGCGTCGGCGAAGGCGCGGTGGTGCGCGGCGCTGAGCGACCCGCGCACCTGCCCGGCGGCCAGGAGCGCGTCCTCGCGGGCGAGCATCTCGCCGGCCCGGCCGAACTCGTGCAGCACCCGGGCCTCGGACGCCCCCTCGGCGCCCTGGATGCCGGTCAGTGCGCCGGAGACGCCGAAGGCGCGGTCGACGGCCGCGGTGTACTCGTCGTACGTTCGCGTCCAATCGGTCGTACGGGCCTCCACCCGGGTACGCAGCCGGCCCAGCGACTCCGTGCCCGTGACGAAGCCGTCGAGCCGCCGGGTGACGTCCCGGGGCAGGTCGGCGCCCTCGGCGACGGTGTGGCTGCCGTCGAGCCGCAACCGGTCGACGGCCCGGTCGGTGCGGACGGTGGCCGCACCGTAGGCGCCGCGGCTGTCACCGCCGGGGCCGGCGAGATGGCTTGCGGCGGCGCGCCGTTCGTCCTGGAGCGCGGCGACGGCGGCGGCAAGGGGCTGCCGCACCTCGGTCTCGACCTGCTCGATCTGGCGCAGGCGGGAGACGTCCTGCGCGGTGCCGACGGTGGCGTAGCCCCAGAGCGCTATGAGGGAGACGACCGGCACGGTCAGCAGGCAGATGACGCGCGCGCGTACGGTACGGGGCCCGAACCGGCGGCGCCGTCCGCGGTGTCCGGACGCCGGCGCCTTCCGTGCACCCCCCGCGTCCACACCTCCGGAGCCCTCCGCTTCCCCGCGGCCCGCCGCGCCCGGTCCGTCCGGCAGGTACGCCCGTTCCCAAGCGCTCGGCCCCGGCGGCGGCCCGGACTCGTCGGCGGGCGGTCCCGCGTGCGCCCGCCGGCCGCGCACGGGCGCGGGCACGGGCACGGGTGGCGCCGTCCCGCCCGTCCCGTGGTCGGCGGGCGGCTCGGCCCGAGGTGCGGACGGCGTACCGGACGGGCCGCTCGGCGGGGTGCTGTCCGGGGTTCGCATGTCCACCTCATATCGGTTGGCGGGGCCTGCCCCGCGGGGTCCGTCCGGCCGGTGTGCGGGCGCGGCGCGGCCGGCTAGACGGCGCCGGGCGCTCGGGTCAGGCGCTGGGCGGAGACGGTGGCGGCGCGCTCCGCGGCGGTCGGGGTGAGCGCGACGAAAGCCGAGGTGAGGAAGAGGTACGAGCCGAGACCCACGGTCAGGGGAAAGACGAACTGGGTGGCGGTCGCCCCGGCCAGGGCTTCGGGCGAGGGCATCACGGACACGGACACGGCGGCCATCCCGGTGTAGTGCATGCTCGTCACCGCCGCCCCCATGACGAGGGAGGCGAGGGTCACGGCAAGCGGGGAGCGGATGGTGAGCGCGGCCCACAGCGCGGCGGTGGCCGTGGCGACGGCGATGAGGACGGAGAGCACCACGGCCGCGAGGTCGTAGGAGATCGAGCCGTGCAGGCGGACGGCGGACATCCCGAGGTAGTGCATGGCGGCCACGCCGAGCCCGATGGCGAGCCCGGCGACCAGCAGGGCCGGGCCGCGGGCCCGGAGGCGGCCGAGGGCGAAGACGCCGGCGCCGGCGACGGCCATGGCGACCACGAGGCTGAGGACCGTCCGCGGGATGTCGTAGCGGATCTCGGTGCCGCTGACGGTGAAGCCCAGCATGGCGATGAAGTGCATCGTCCATATGCCGGTCCCGGTGGCGGACGCGGCGGTGAGCAGCCAGTTGCGCCGGGAGCGGGCGGTGGGGGCCGCCAGCGCCTGGACGGTGCAGCGCAGCCCGAGCCCGGCGCCGATGCACGCCATCGCGTAGGAGAGAACGGGTGTCAGCCACCCGTAGGCTGCGTGGTCGAGGTGTCCCATGTCTCAGGGACGCTAGTCCGGTTGGGGGCGCACGACCGGGGCGCATGCCAAACCTGACTGAATTTGACAGAGTCATTGCCTCGATCGACCAGGGCAACGCCCGAAGAGGCACATCCCTGGCACATTTCTTACGGCATATGCCTCATCGGCCGTGTGCCTCCCCGGGAGGGGCGCACGGTCAGCGCCCGAGCTCCTTGCGTGTCACCCTCTTGAGCCTGCGGCGCTGCCCGGGGTCGAGCGCCAGATAGGCGGCCACCGGCACACCGACGATCACCAGCACGGCGATCCAGAACGAGGTCAACCACCACAGCAGCAAGCCGACCGCCACCCCGCCGGCCGCGACCTTCCCTCGATTCGTCATCTTCCTGCCTCCTACAGCGGCGGCACACCGCCCTCGACTGGGGAACGGCCGCGCCGCTCCCCCGGTTCCTTTATCCCATGACCGGAGCCGGAGGGCGTCATACATGTGGATGAGGGACCCATTACGGGACGGGTTCCCCGTTACGGACGGGAGGTGCGCCATGACGGGGCGGGAGGCGGTCCCGCCCCGGGGGGGCGGCAGGGAGGGCAGAGCGTGCGCCCCCTACGGGACGTCGGGGGTGCGCAGCGGCTCGCCGACCTCGTGCATGTGCTCCAGCGCCAGCCGGTACGACTCGACCGCGCTGGTCTGCGCGTACGGCAGCCCGAGCGCCGCGCAGTGCGCCCGTACCAGCGGCTGGACGCGGCGCAGGTGGGGGCGGGGCATGTTGGGGAAGAGGTGGTGCTCGATCTGGTAGTTCAGGCCGCCCATGAGCCAGTCGGTGACGGCCCCGCCGCGCACGTTGCGGGAGGTGAGCACCTGGCGGCGCAGGTGGCCCCAGTCGTCGTCGCCCGTCTCGGGCATCTCCATGCCCTTGTGGTTGGGCGCAAAGCACATCCCCAGGTGCAGGCCGAAGACCGCGTGCTGCACGAGCGCGAAGACCACGGCCTTGCCCGGCGACATGGCGGTCAGCAGCAGGGCGGCGTAGCCGAGCACGTGGAGGCCGAGGAGCAGGGCTTCGAGGCGGCGCTCGCCCTTGTCCTGCCGGCGCAGGTCCTGCCAGCTCGACACCTTCAGCGCGATGCCCTCGAGGAGCAGCATCGGGAAGAACAGGGCGGCCTGGTGACGGGTGAGCCAGCGCGCGAAGCCCTCGCGCTGCGCGGCCTGGCGCTGGGTCCACACCAGCGCGCCGACGCCGACGTCGGGGTCCTTGTCGATGTGGTTGGGGTTGGCGTGGTGGCGGTTGTGCTTGTCCGTCCACCAGTGGTAGCTCATGCCGATCAGCAGGTTGCCGTGGAAGAGCCCGAGCGCGCGGTTGGCCTTGCGGGTGCCGGCTATCTGCGCGTGGCCGGAGTCGTGGCCGATGAAGGCGGTACGGGTGCTGAACACCGCGGCCGGAACCGCGAGGAAGAGGGTCCACCAGGTGTTGCCGAGGAGGTGGATGCCGACGCCGGTGGCGGCGAGCGACAGCAGCGTGACCGCGATGCTGAACCCGTACCAGCCGCGCCGCCTGCGCAGCAGTCCGGCGGCCTTCACCTCCCGCAACAGCGGCGTGAACTCCGAACTCCTGGCGGTTGCCGCCCCCTTGGGGGCCGGCGTGACAGTGGCTTGCGGCATGGCGCCTCCGGTCTCTCGGTGCGAGGACCTCGACGCTACGGAACCGGAGAGCTCGGCGCGGTGACGTCAGCACCCGGAACGCCCGGGTGCAATCCACCCGGCACAAGGTAGTGCCAGATACACCCCCCGCGGCACCGCATGCGGAAAAGTGAAGTTGATCACTCCGCGGCGCCGTCCGGGGCCGCGGGGCCTGGGGTACCCTCGACCGCCCGGTAGTCAAACTTGAGGAGTGCGTCCGTACGTGACCGCCCTTCCCCTGCTCTCCCGCTGCGCCGCCCTTTTCCTCCCCGCCGACCCCGCCCGCACCGGCCGGATGGCCTTCTGGCTCCCGGACGACGACCGGACCCACGGCCAGGGGCCCGGCCCCGCCGCAGGCCCGCCCGACCACCCCCGCGGCACCCGCGCCGCGCTGACCGTCGCAGGACCGGGCGGCGGCACCCGCGAGGTGCCGGCGCTGCTGCTGCCCGCCGCGGACGCGCTGCCCGTGCTCACCCGTGCACGGGCCGCGCACGCCGCCGGCGCCGACGGCGTGCACCCGGCCGCCGTCTTCTGGGGCACCGCCGCGCTGCTGGCGCTGCGCCTCGCCGCCCGCGGCAAGCTGCTGCCGGGGCTGAGCGAGGGCGCGTACGACGCCTGGCGCTGCGGCCCGCTGGGCGAGGACGACGTACGGGAGCTGCGGGAGCTGGCGGCCGCGATGCCGCCGGAGGCGCACGCGGCGCCGCAGCCGCGGGACGGCGCATCGGACACGGACCCCGTGCTCCTCCCCGGCCCCGAGCACCTGCTCCGCGCCTTCCTCGACGCCGTCGCCGACGGCCTCCCCCGCTCCCCCGCCGCCGTCCTGGCCGCCGGCGGCCGGGCCTTCGCCGCGCCCGAGCCGCGGCACGTCCCCGAGCAGCGCGCCTGGGCCGACGACGTCGCCGCCGGGCACGACGCCGGGGTACGGGTCTCGCTCCGCGTCGACATGGACACCACCGGCGACCGCCCCGCCTTCCGGGCCGTCGTCCAGCTCCACGGCACCTCCGATCCCACCCTCCTCGCCGACGCCGCCGACGTGTGGGCCGGCACCGCGGCCCACTTCGGCCCCGGTGCCCGCATGCAGGCCCTGCTCACCCTCCGCCGCGCCGCCCACGCCTGGGACGCGCTCACCCCGCTGCTCTCGGCCGCCGTGCCCGACGCCGTCGACCTCGGCGACGACGACCTCGCCGCCCTCCTCGGCCCAGGTGCCCGCGACCTGGCCGCCGCCGGCGTGGAGATCCACTGGCCCCGCGACCTGACCCGGCACCTCACCGCCCGCGCCGTCGTCGGCCCCGCCGACGACCCGGACGGCCGCCGCCCCGGCCCGTCCTACCTCTCCGCCGACGCCCTCGTCGCCTTCGGCTGGCGCTACGCGGTCGGCGACGTGGAGCTGACCCGCGCCGAGCTGGACCGGCTCGCCGAGGCGGCCCGCCCGGTGGTGCGGCTGCGCGACCGCTGGGTGCTGGTCGACCCCGAGTCCGTACGCCGGGCACTGGACCGCAAGGACGCCGACCTGACTCCCGTCGACGCCCTCGGCGCGGCGCTCACCGGGGAGATCGACGACCCGGCCGTGCCCGGCGGGCGGGTCGAGGTCGCCGCGAGCGGCTGGCTCGACACACTGCGCAAGCGCATCGCGGACCCCGAGGAGCAGAGCGAGCCGACCGCCCCGCCCGCCGCCCTCGCCGCGACCCTCCGCGACTACCAGTTGCGCGGGCTCGGCTGGCTGCGCCGCATGACCTCGCTCGGCCTCGGCGGCTGCCTCGCCGACGACATGGGCCTGGGCAAGACCATCACTCTCATCTCCCTGCACCTCGACCGCCAGGAGCGGGAGGAGACCGCGGGCCCGACGCTGGTGGTCTGCCCGGCGTCGCTGCTCGGCAACTGGCAGCGCGAGATCGAGCGCTTCGCGCCCGGCACCCCCGTGCGCCGCTTCCACGGCGGCGGGCGGTCGCTGGAGGCGCTGGCGGACGGCGAGTTCGTGCTCACGACGTACGGGACGATGCGGCTCGACGCCGGGCGGCTGGCGGAGGCGGGCTGGTCGCTCGTCGTCGCCGACGAGGCGCAGCACGTCAAGAACCCCTTCTCCGCGACCGCGAAGGCGCTGCGCACCATCCCCTCCCGGGCACGGGTCGCGCTGACCGGCACGCCGGTGGAGAACAACCTCTCCGAGCTGTGGGCGATCCTCGACTGGACGACGCCCGGACTGCTGGGCCCGCTGCGGAGGTTCCGTACGCGCTACGCGGACGCCGCGGAATCAGGCGCAGGGTGGCCCGGGGGGAGTGAAGGAGACGGCGACGCCGCCGAGCGGCTCGCCCGGCTCGTCCGCCCCTTCCTGCTCCGCCGCCGCAAGTCCGACCCGGGCATCGCGCCGGAGCTGCCGCGCAAGACCGAGACCGACCGGGCGGTGGCGCTGACGGTGGAACAGGCCGGGCTGTACGAGGCGGTGGTGCGCGAGACGCTCGCGGCGATCGCCGAGGCGGACGCGATGGCCAGACGCGGGCTGATCCTGAAGCTGATGACGGCGCTTAAGCAGATCTGCAACCACCCCGCGCAGTATCTGAAGGAGGACGACCCGCGCATCCCCGGCCGCTCGGGGAAGCTCGAACTCCTCGACGAACTGCTGGACGTGATCCTCGCCGAGGGCGGCAGCGTGCTGGTCTTCACCCAGTACGTGCGGATGGCCCGGCTGCTCGGGACCCATCTCGCGGCCCGCGGCGTCCCCGCCCAACTGCTGCACGGCGGCACCCCGGTGCCCGAGCGCGAGGAGCTGGTACGGCGCTTCCAGGACGGCGAGGTGCCGGTCTTCCTGCTCTCGCTGAAGGCCGCCGGCACGGGCCTCAACCTCACCCGCGCGGGACACGTCGTGCACTACGACCGCTGGTGGAACCCCGCCGTCGAGGCGCAGGCCACCGACCGCGCGTACCGCATCGGGCAGACGCAGCCCGTGCAGGTGCACCGGCTGGTCGCCGAGGGCACGATCGAGGACCGCATCGCGCAGATGCTGCAGCACAAGCAGGGCCTCGCGGACGCCGTACTCGGCGGCGCCGGCGAGGCGGCGATCACCGAACTGTCCGACGGGCAACTGGCGGAGCTGGTCCGGCTGGCCGGGCCGCGAGGGGGCGAGTGATGACGGAGCGGGAGGAGCTGACCTTCGAGGCGCTGCCGCCGAGCCAGGGGCGCGGGTTCGCCCACACGTGGTGGGGGCGGGCCTGGCAGAAGGCGCTGGAGGACACGGTGCTGGACGGCACGCTGCTGCGCCGCGGGCGCAAGCACGCGCGCGCGGGCGCGGTGGGCGCGGTCGCGGTGCGGCCGGGGCGGCTCACGGCGCGGGTGCTGGGCGCGGACCGTACGCCGTACCGCACCGACGTGCTGGTGCAGCAGCTCGACGACGCCGACTGGGAGCGGCTGCTGGACACGATCGCCGACCGCGCGGGACACATCGCGGCGCTGCTCGACCGGGACATGCCGCCGGAGCTGGACGAGGACGCGGCGGCGGCCGGGGTGTCGCTGCTGCCGGGGATCGGCGACCTGCAGCCGGAGTGCGGCTGCGGGGAGTGGGACCACTGCGAGCACACGGCGGCGCTCAGCTACCTGGTGGCGCGGCTGCTGGACGCGGACCCGTTCGTGCTGCTGCTGATGCGGGGGCGGGGCGAGGCGCGGCTGCTGGCGGACCTCCAGGAGCGGAGCGCGGCGCGGGCGGAGCGGGAGGCGGGGTCCGCGGGGTCCGCGGTCCCTTCGGTGACCGCGGGGGTACGGGCGGACGAGGCGTACGCGGCGCCGCCGCGCCCCTTGCCGCCCGCCGTGGGGCCGGTCGCGGAGGCGGGGACGCCCCCGGTGCTCACCGGCGGCGCGGAGCCGGCGGCGGGACTGGACGTGGCGGCGCTGGAGTTCCTGGTCACGGACACGGCGGTCCGGGCCCGCCGACTGCTGGCCGACGCCCTGGCGCCGGACCACGCGGGGGCGCCGCTGCCGCCGGAGCTGACGGAGTCGCAGGACGCGGTACGGATGGCGGCGACGGCGAAGTCCGCGGGCCCGGGAGACGGTTCGTACGCCGACGCGGGCGGCGCGGCGGCGCGGATCGCCGTCCGGCTGGCGCGGGGCAGCGGGCGGGACCGGGGCGGCATGGAGCGTGCGGTACGGGCCTGGCGCCACGGCGGCGCCGCGGGCCTCGCGGTGCTGGAGGACGACTGGACCCCGGACCCGGCGGCCCTGGCCCGCGCCACGGACCAGTTGGCCGCCGCCTGGGACCCGGACACCCGCCCCCGCCTCCGCGCCACGGGCACCCGCTGGACGGCGGTGGGCCGCGGCGCCCAGCTCCGCTACGGCCCCGACGGCCGCTGGTGGCCGTACCGCAAGGAGGGCACCACCTGGACCCCGGCGGGCCCCCCGGCCCCGGACCCGGCGGCAGCCCTGGCCACGGTCCTGGAAGACGCCTGACGCCGCAGGCGGGCCTCGCCGCAGGCGGGCCTCGCCGCAGGCGGGCCTCGCCGCAGGCGGGCCTCGCCGCAGGCGGGCCTCGCCGCAGGCGGGCCTCGCCGCAGGCGGGCCTCGCCGCAGGCGGGCCTCGCCGCAGGCGGGCCTCGCCGCAGGCGGGCCTCGCCGCCGCCTGCGGCGGGCGGCGCGGCCGGTACGCCGCCCGTGCCGCGGGGCCTCACGCCCCGCGGCTCCCGCACGCGGTCGCCAGGACCTCCACCACCGCACCCCGCGCCGGGCCGGCGCCGGACTCCGGCCAGGCCGCGACCAGATCCAGGAGCGGGGCCGCCGCCAGGCGGCGGAACGCCACCCCCGGGCGGGCCAGCGTGCGCTGGGAGGCGGGTACCAGCGCGACGCCCGTGCCCGCCGCCACCAGCGCCGTGATCGTCTGCATCATCACCGCCTCCTGTGCCACCTCCGGCGGCGGGCCGCCGTCACCGCGGCAGTAGTCGGTGATGAGGTCGTACATCCACGCGCCCTTGGCCCGCGGGAAGCGGACGAACGGCTCGCCCCGCAGGTCCGCCGCTGTGAGGCGGGGCAGCCGGGTGAGGCGGTGGCCCACGGGGAGCGCCGCGACCAGCGGCTCCCGCGTGAGCAGCCGCGTGCGCAGGCCCGCCGGGAGCGGCGACGGCGGGCGGAGAAGGCCGAGGTCCAGTTCACCGCGCGCGAGCGCGGCCACCTGCTCGGCGCTCGTCGACTCGCGCAGCGTGATCTCCAGGTCCGGGTACCGCGTCCGCAGCACCGGCATCGCACGCGGCAGCAGTTCGTCCGTCGCCGAGCCGACGAACCCCAGCGCGAGCCGCCCGAGTTCGCCGGCCGCCGTGCGCCGCGCCACGCGGGCCGCCCGCGCGGCCCGGGCGACCGTCTCCCGCGCCTCCGGCAGGAACGCCGCTCCCGCCGGACTCAGCGCGACCCGGCGCCGGTTGCGGGTCAGCAGTTCCACGCCGAGGTCCGTCTCCAGCTTCCGTATCTGCTGGGAGAGCGCGGGCTGGGCGATGCCCAGCCGGCCCGCCGCCCGCCCGAAGTGCAACTCCTCGGCGACGGCGACGAAATACCGTAGCTGGCGCAACTCCATGACCTCACGTTATAAGCGTCGACGATCAATTCATAGACAGAGATAGATTGTTCGTCTCACGGGCCCCGCCTACGGTCACCGGCATGCGGAGACGACACTTCCTCAGCACCGGCGCCGCCGCCGGCCTCGCCGGCCTCACCGCCACCGCCGCGCCCCGGCCCACCGCCGCGGCGAGCACCCGTACCGCCGCCGCGGACCGCACCGCAGCCGTCCGCGGCTACGACGACGGCCTCGCCCGCCGGGACCTCACGACCCGCGGCGCCGACGGCGTCCGCATCTTCCTCCGCGAGGTCACCACCCCCGGCCGCCCCCCGCGCGGCGCGCCGCTGCTCCTCGTGCACGGCGCCCGCCCGGACGGCACGTCCGCGTTCGACCTGCCCGTGCCCGGCGGCTCCCTCGCCGCCGACCTCGTACGGGCCACCGACCGCCCCGTCTACGCCATGGACCTGCGCGGCTTCGGCCGCTCCGACCTGCCGCCCGGCATGCGCACCCCCGCCGCGGGCGCCGAGCCGCAGGTCCGCTCCGACACCGCTCTCGCCGACATCGGCACCGCCGTCGCCTTCCTCCGCCTCCGCCACCGCTCCCGGCGGCTCGCCGCTCTCGGCTGGGCGACCGGCGGGCACTGGCTGGGAATGTACGCCGCGCTCCACACCGACCTGATCACGGACCTCGTCGTGCTCAACACCCTCTATTCGGGCACGAGCCACTGGCCGCTGCAGGGCGAGCTGGCGGACCCCGGCCGGCCGGGCGAACCGCTGCCCCAGCCCGGCTGGCGCGCGGTCACCGCCGATTCGCTCACCGCCCGCTGGGACACCGGGCTGCCCGCCGGCCAGGACCCCGACGTCCGCCGCGACCCGGCGGTGCGCGCCGCGTACCGCGAGGCCGCCCTGCGCCACGGCCCCCCGGACGGGAGCGCAACACCACCCGGCGGCCAACCCGCCCCGCCGGCCTTCCGCAACCCGACCGGGCCACTCGTCGACGCCTTCTACCTCGCGCAGGGGCGGCAGTTCTACGACGCCGGCCTCATCCGCGCCCGGACCCTCGTGCTCCGCGGCGAGGACGACTTCTGGTCCCGGCCCGAGGACGCCGAACTGCTCGGCCGCCACCTCACCCGCGCCGCGGAGGCCCGGGTGCGTACGCTGCCCGGCGCGTCCCACTACCTCCACCTGGAGCGGCCCGGCTTCGGCCGCGACCGGCTGCTGGCGGAGGTACGGGACTTCCTCTCCGGCTGACGACCGCCCGGGGGAGCGCCCGCGTCGACCGCCATCCGCGGCGGGGCCGCGGCGGCGCGGGCGCGCCCGGCGCTCAGGCCGCCCGCGGGACCGGCTGCGGCGGCGGGGGCCCCACGTAACGGGCCGCCGGGCGGATGATCTTGGGGTCCTCCGCCTGCTCCAGGACGTTCGCGCTCCAGCCCACCACCCGCGCCGCCGCGAACGTCGGCGTGAACATGTCCCGCGGCAGCCCGCACTGCTCCATCACCACGCCCGCGTAGAACTCCACGTTCGTGTGCAGCTCCCGCCCCGGCTTCAGCTCCGCGAGTATCTCCACCACCCGCCGCTCGACCTCGACCGCGAACTCCGCCAGCGGCCCGCCGAACGACTCCGCGTACCCCCGCAGCAGCCGCGAGCGCGGGTCCTCCGTGCGGTAGACCGCGTGGCCGAAGCCCATGATCCGCTCGCCCGCCAGCACCCGTTCGCGGATCCAGGGGTCGATGCGGTCCGGCGTGCCGATGGCGTCGAGCGCGTCCAGCGCGCGGCTCGGCGCCCCGCCGTGCAGCGGCCCGGAGAGCGCGCCGATCGCGCCGACGAGGCACGCCGCCAGGTCCGCGCCGGTGGACGCGATCGTCCGGGCGGTGAAGGTCGAGGCGTTGAAGCCGTGGTCGACGGTGGAGATCAGGTACGCCTCGATCGCCCGCGCGCGGGCGGGGTCCGGTTCCTCGCCGGTGAGCATGTACAGGTAGTTGGCCGCGTACGGCAGGTCGTCGCGTGGCTCGACGGGCTCCTGCCCCTGCCCGATGCGGTGCAGCGCGGTCAGCAGCGTGGGCACCCTCGCGCACGCGGCGAGCGCGTTCTCGCGGCGCTGGGTCGGCGTCAGGTCGTACAGCGGCCGGAAGTCCGCCGCCGCGCCCGCCTGGGAGAGCGCGGTGCGCAGCCCGGCGAGCGGGCCCGCGAGCACGCTGGAGCGGGCGATGCCCGGCAGCGCGTCGCGCAGGTCCGCCGGCAGGTGGCGCAGCGCGGCGGTGCGCGCGGTGAACGCGGCCCGCTGCGCGGCGTCCGGCAGCTCGCCCTCGAACATCAGGTGCCAGACGTCCTCGAAGGTGCGCTCGCGGGCGAGGTCCACCGCGGAGTACTGGCGGTAGTGGTAGAAGCCCTCGCGTCCGCGTACGTCGCCCAGCCGGGTCTCGGTGACGACGACGCCGCTGAGCCCCCGCGGGGCGGGGGCCGGGGCGTCGGCCCTGGTTGTGGCCATGCCGGTCTTCCTCTCTCCTCTATTGATTCGACTGTCCACCCTTGATTCAATAGCTGTCAATCTTGATTGAATCAATATGGAAGGGGGAGGAGACGATGGCCGAGGAGACGCGGGACGAGCTCACCACCCGCGAGGCCGCCGAGCGGCTGGGCGTGAAGCCCGAGACCGTGTACGCCTACGTCAGCCGCGGCCTGCTGAGCAGCCGCAAGGCGCCCGGGGGCCGCGGCAGCCTCTTCGACGCCCGCGAGGTCGGCGCCCTGGCGCGCCGCCACCGCCGCCCGCACGCCGCCGTGGCCACCGCCCCCGCCGCCGGGGAGGACGGCGAGATGCCTGCCGGCACCCCGGTCCGTACGGGCATCACGCTCATCGGGCGCGACCGCTACTTCTTCCGCGGCGTCGACGCCACCGCCCTGGCCGCCGCGTACGGCTACGAGGAGGTCGCCGATTGGCTGTGGACCGGCCGGCTCACCCCCGGCGTCCGCTTCACCGCACCGCCCGGGCTGCTGGCCGCCGCGACCGCCGCCGTCGCCGCGCTCCCCGCCCACGCCGGTCCCGTCGACCGGCTGCGGGCCGCCGTGGTCGCCGCCGCGGCGGCCGACCCGCTGCGCTTCGACCTCGCGGACGACGCCGTCCGCGCCACCGCCCGCGGCCTGGTCGCCACCATGGCCACCGCGCTCCCCCCGGCCGGCCCCGCGCACGCCCCGGACGCGCCCGTGGCCCGCCGGCTGTGGGCGCGCCTGACGGCGCTGCCGCCCGACGCCGGCTCCGTACGCTGCCTGGACACCGCGCTCACCCTGCTCATCGACCACGACCTGGCGGCCTCCACCCTCGCCGCCCGCGTCGCCGCCTCCGCCCGCGCGCACCCGTACGCCGTCGTCACCACCGGGCTCGGCGCCCTCGACGGCCCGCTGCACGGCGCCGCGAGCGGCCTCGCGCACCGCATGCTCACCGAGGCGCTGGCGCGCGGCAGCGCCGCCGCCGTGGTCTCCGACCACCTGCGCGCCGGGCGGCGCGTCCCGGGCCTGGGGCACCGGCTGTACGCGGGCGAAGACCCGCGCGCCGAGGTACTGTTCGCGCTCCTGGACGGGATCCCGCGGGCCGCCGCGGCGCTGGCCGCCGCCCGGGAGGTCGCCGAGATCACCGCGAGGGACGTGCCCGTACGGCCGAACGTCGATCTGGCGCTGGCCGTGCTGTCGGTGTCGGCCGGCATGCCGGCGGAGGCGGGCGAGACGGTGTTCGCGGTGGCGCGTACGGCCGGATGGGTCGCGCATGCGCTGGAGGAATACGCCGAGCGCCCCCTGCGCATGCGTCCGAGCGGCCGCTACACCGGTCCGCCCCCCGAACAACCCCTCCCATAGGGAGCGTTACGCATCATGTGAACCGCTCCGTTACATGCTCGCAATGACCGGGGCGGCGACACGCGCGTAGACCGGTGGCAGGATCGCAGTCCCAGCAGCACATCCATTGCGCCGACCTGCCCAGGAGGCATCGTGTCGTACCGCCCCCCGCTGCCGCTCATAGCCATCGGCGCGGCGGCCGTGCTCCTCGCCGGGTGCAGCAGCACCGAGAAGTCCGGGCAGAGCGGTGAGGTATCGCTCGTCGAGAACGGGAAGCTGCTCAACTGCACCGGACTGCCGTACGAGCCCTTCGAATACCAGGACAAGAAGAGCGGCGACATCGTCGGCTTCGACATCGAGCTGATCGACCTCGTCGCGAAAGAGCTGGACGTCAAGCAGGAAGTCATCGACACGCCCTTCGAAGGCATCGAGTCCGGCGCGGTGTTCGCCTCCAACAAGTGCGACCTCTCCGCGGCCGGCATGACCATCACGGACGAGCGGAAGAAGAAGTTCGCCTTCTCCGACCCGTACTTCGACGCCACGCAGGCGCTCGCGACGAAGAAGGGCTCGGGGCTCGACTCGCTGGAGGCGCTGAAGGGCAAGCGCCTCGGCGTGCAGATGGACACCACGGGCCAGATGTACGCGCAGGAGAACGCCGAGGGCGTCGAGGTGAAGGACTACGAGGACCTCGGGCTGCAGTTGCAGGCGCTGGAGGGCGGCCAGATCCCGGCCGCGATCAACGACAACGGCGTGCTCTACGACTGGGTGAAGGACCGGCCGGACTTCGAGGTCTCCACCGAGTTCGACACCGGCGAGCAGTACGGCATCGGCGTCGGCAAGGACAACGAGGAACTGCTGAAGGTGATCAACGACGTTCTCGCGAAGGCGAAGGACGACGGCACGTACGACAAGATCTACCAGAAGTGGTTCGGCGAGGCGCCCCAGTGAAAGAGCCCGACAATCCCGGCAGCAAGCCCGCGGGGAGCCGGTCCCTGACGCGGCGCCAGCGGGTGCGGCTGGCGCGCGGCGCGCAGTACGGGGTGCTGCTCGCCGCGGCCGTCGCGATCGGCCTGCTGGCCGACTGGGGCGAGGTCAAGGATGCGTTCTTCAACCTCGACGTCGCGGAGAACCAGTTCCCCGACGTCATCACGACCGCGCTCGTCAACACGGTCACGTACACGGCGCTCGGCTTCGTGTTCGGGCTGGGACTCGGGCTGCTGCTGGCGCTGATGAAGCTGTCGTCCGTGCCGCCGAACCGGTGGCTGGCGACCGCGTACATCGAACTCTTCCGCGGCGTGCCCGCGCTGCTGGTCTTCATCGCCCTGGGCTACGGCGTGCCGCTGGCCTTCAAGGTGAACATCAACCTGCTGCTCACCACGATGCTCGCGCTCGGCCTGGTCGGTGCCGCGTACATGGCGGAGACCATCCGCGCGGGCATCCAGGCCGTGCCGAAGGGGCAGGTGGAAGCGGCCAGGTCGCTGGGCATGTCGCAGACGCGGGCGATGATCACGATCGTGATCCCGCAGGCGTTCCGCATCGTGCTGCCGCCGCTGACGAACGAGCTGATCCTGCTCACCAAGGACTCCTCGCTCGTCTATGTGCTGGGGCTGACCGTGGACGAGCAGGAGCTGACGAAGTTCGGTCGCGACGCGCTCAACGACAATCTGAGCCTGACGCCGATCCTCGTCGCGGGGCTGTGCTACCTCATCATCACCATCCCCCTCGGGCAGCTCGTCCGGCGGCTAGAGGCGAAGGCGGCGAAGGCGCGGTGACCACGGTGGACAAGACGGGGGGCACGGCCGCCCAGGGAGCGCCGGCCATCAGCGTCGAGGGGCTGCACAAGTCCTTCGGCGACCTGGAGGTGCTCGGCGGCATCGACCTGACGGTCGCGCGCGGCGAGGTGGTGTGCGTCATCGGGCCCTCGGGTTCCGGCAAGTCGACGCTGCTGCGCTGCGTGAACATGCTGGAGGAGCCGAGCGCGGGGCGGATCACCGTGGCCGGCGCCGAAGTCACCGACCCGGACGTCGACATCGACCGGGTGCGGCGCCGGATCGGCATGGTCTTCCAGTCGTTCAACCTCTTCCCGCATCTGACGGTGCTGGACAACCTCACCATCGCGCAGCGGCGGGTGCTCGGGCGCAGCCGGCCGGAGGCGGAGGAGGTCGCGCGGGCCAACCTGGTGCGGGTGGGGCTCACCGAGAAGGAGACGTCGTACCCGGCGCAGTTGTCCGGCGGGCAGCAGCAGCGGGTGGCGATCGCGCGGGCGCTGTCGATGGAGCCGGAGCTGATGCTCTTCGACGAGCCGACGTCCGCGCTCGACCCCGAGCTGGTCGGCGACGTGCTCGCGGTGATGCGGCACCTCGCGGACGAGGGCATGACGATGCTGGTGGTCACGCACGAGATGAGCTTCGCGCGGGAGGTGGCGGACCGGGTGGTCTTCATGGACGAGGGCGCCATCGTGGAGCAGGGCGTGCCGGAGCAGGTGATCGGCAACCCGCAGCACCGGCGGACGCGGACGTTCCTGGCGCGGGTGCTGGACCCGGCGGCGGCGGAGGTCGCGGAGCTGTAGGGCGTACGGGCTCAGGCGGCCCGTGCGCCGCCGAACTCGCCGAAGAAGCCGCGTACGGCCGCCGAGGCGTCGTACGCGTCGCTGCCCGAGCCGTCGGCGTGCCCGCCGAGCAGCGGGTCGGGCGTGCCCGGCCAGGCGTGGCCCAGGGACGCGACGGCGACGAGGCGTACGGGCTCGCGGCCCGCGGCGTCGCGGTGGCGGAACTCCGTGACGCCGGGCGCGGATTCGGTCCGTACCGGCTCCGCCGCGCAGCCCGCGGCCCCGGCCCAGCGTGCGACGGCGTCCGGCACGGGCTCGTCCCAGCGGGGGTCGGCCGCGCCGCGGTACGGGTTGGTGGCGTCCCGCAGCCCGTGTACGGCGAGCAGCGGCGGTGCGGCGTCGCCGGGGCCGCCCGGGCGGCGTACGCCCCCGACGCAGGCGACGGACGCGAGGCGGTCGCCGAAGGCGACGGCAGCGTGGCTCGCGAGCCGGGCGCCGCCGGAGAAACCGGAGAGGTGGCGGCGGGCGGGGTCGAGCGGGAGCATGCCGTCGAGGGTGTCGAGCAGCGCGGCGAGGAAGGCGACGTCGTCGACGCCGGCGGCCTCGTCCCGTATCCGCTCCTCCCCCGCCAGCGGCACCCCGGGCAGGGACCAGGCCCAGCCGCCCTGATAGGGCAGCGCTCCCTGGGGTGCGGCGACGGCGTATCCGTGCGCGGCCAGCTCGCCGAGGCCGCTGCCGCGGAGCTGGGCGGCGGGGCCGAGGCCGCTGGGGTGCAGGTCGACGACGAGCGGCGCGGGGCGCTCGCGCGGGCCGGGCTCCGGCCGCAGCAGGAGGAAGCGCCGGCGGCGCCCGCCGTACGTCAACTCGTGCCGCTCGGCTCGCCGTACGGTCTCCGCCCGGGTCGTCATGGTGAGCGATCCTACGGCGGCCGGCGGCGCGACCTTGCGGCGGACCGCGGCGGCCTGGGGCCTGTGCCCTAGGAGATCCCTTCCGGCAGCAGCTCCGTGGGGATGTCCTCGGGGCTGAGGCCGCTGGGCAGGTCGTCGAGGTCGAGGCCGCTGGGCAGCAGCTCGGTCGGGATGTCCTCCGGGTTCAGCCCGCTGGGCAGGTCCTCGGGGTCCAGGCCGCTGGGCAGCAGCTCGGTCGGGATGTCGTCGGGGATCTTGGGGTCGTCGGGACCGGCGGACGGGCTCTCGCTGGGCGGCGGCTTGCAGGCGCACGTCCCCTCGTCGTCGTCACCGCCGCTGACGAGCGCGTACGTCAGACCGACGCCGCCGGCGAGCACCACGACCGCCGCGGCCGCCGCGAGCCACCGCTTCCTGCCGCCGCCGTCGGGCGGCGGGGGCGGGGCGGGCCAGTGCTGCGTGCTGCTGCCGAGCGGGGGTGTGTGGTCCGGCGGCGGGGCGTCTGCGGGCGGCGGGTAACTCATGGCCCCAGCTTCGCCCGCGGTGGCGGCGGAAGGGATGGCTCCGGCGGGCTCGTGACAGGGTTGCGACACTCCGCCGCCGGTCAGAGGGCCGGGGCCCGCCCTGCGGACGGCGTGAGGGCCCGTACCCGGCCGATGGCCGATGGCCGCCGGGCCGGGGCCCGCCTGCCTGCCGCCGGCGGGCGTGCACGCGGCCTCTGTCGGAGGGGCGGCCTACCCTGGGGCGGGTGTGCGGGGGACGTGCGGTGACTTACCGGGATCCGGGAGCGTACGGGCCGGTCGCCGGGATCCCCGGCGGCGCGGCCCGTACGCCGTCCTGCGGCGTCGGACGTCCAGGACGTGGTCTGTCCCTGCGGCGTCAGACGCCCAGGAGGTGGTCCATCGCGAGCTGGTCCAGGTGCTCGAAGGCCATCCCGCGCTGCGCCGCCGCCTCCGGGTCGAAGTCCTCGTACGCGCTGCGGTCCGCGAGCAGCCCGGCGAGGCCGGAGTCGTCCGCGGTGGGCTGCGCCAGCTCGTCCAGCCGCGAGGCGCGGAGCGCCTCCTGCACCGCGGGGTCGGCGCGGAAGGCCGCGGCGCGCTCCTTGAGGATGAGGTAGTTGCGCATGCAGCCCGCGGCCGACGCCCACACCCCCTCCTTGTCCTCGGTGCGCGGCGGCTTGAAGTCGAAGTGCCGCGGGCCGGTGTAGCCGCCGGTCTCCAGCAGGTCCACGAGCCAGAACGCCGCGCGCAGGTCGCCGGCGCCGAAGCGCAGGTCCTGGTCGTACTTGATGCCGTTCTGGCCGTTCAGGTCCAGGTGGAACAGCTTGCCCGACCACAGCGCCTGGGCGATGGCGTGCGGGTAGTTGAGCCCGGCCATCTGCTCGTGGCCGACTTCGGGGTTGACGCCGTACAGCTCGGGCCGCTCCAGCCGCTCGATGAAGGCCAGCGCGTGCCCGACGGTGGGGAGCAGGATGTCGCCGCGCGGCTCGTTGGGCTTGGGCTCGATGGCGAACTTCAGGTCGTAGCCCTGGCCGGTGACGTACTCGCCGAGGAGGTCGAACGCCTCCTTCATCCGGTCGAGCGCGGCGCGCACTTCCTTCGCACCGCCGGACTCCGCGCCCTCGCGCCCGCCCCACGCGACGTAGATCCGCGCGCCCAGCTCCACCGCGAGGTCGATGTTGCGGATGGTCTTGCGGAGCGCGTAGCGGCGCACGTCGCGGTCGTTGGCGGTGAAGCCGCCGTCCTTGAAGACGGGGTGGGTGAAGAGGTTGGTGGTGGC
The DNA here is from genome assembly GCF_003945505.1 of Streptomyces sp. WAC 06738. NCBI lineage: Bacteria > Bacillati > Actinomycetota > Actinomycetes > Kitasatosporales > Streptomycetaceae > Streptomyces > Streptomyces sp. WAC 06738. The sequence continues at coordinate 616,643 of NZ_CP029618.1, forward strand.
CATCGGGACGGCCATGCCGGTGGCGTCGAGCGCCTGCCGGAAGCGCTTGACGTGCGACTCGCGCTCCGTCTCCGAGGCGCCGAAGGGGATGAGGTCGTCGTCGTGGAACGTGACCCCGTACGCCCCGAGATCCGCCAGTCGGCGGACGCTCTCGACCGGGTCGAGCGGCTCGCGGGTCGCGTCGCCGAAGGGATCGCGGCCCTGCCAGCCGACGGTCCACAGACCGAAGCTGAACTTGTCCTCGGGGGTCGGGGTATACGACATGACGGCTCCTTCGGCGGATCTATTTCGTAAGGCCGCTTTACAAAATAGGATGCCGACCGGGTCGGAGGGAAGAGCCGGCCCACGAGTCGCGGAGGACACAGCATGGGGCCCCTCGTCATCGGCGTCGACAGTTCGACGCAGTCCACCAAGGCGCTGGTCGTCGACAGCGAGACCGGGCAGGTGGTGGCGCACGGCCAGGCCGCGCACGTCGTCAGCACCGGCGGCCGGCGGGAGAGCGATCCGGAGCAGTGGTGGGAGGCGCTCGGCGCCGCCCTGGCCGCCTGCGGCCCCCCGGCCCGGGAGGCGGCGGCCATCTCGGTGGGCGCGCAGCAGCACGGGCTGGTGACGCTGGACGCCGGCGGGCGTCCGGTACGTCCCGCGCTGCTCTGGAACGACGTGCGCTCCGCCGCGCAGCGCGACCGGCTGGTCACGGAGCTCGGCGGGCCGAAGGGCTGGGCGGAGCGCACCGGCAGCGTGCCGGCCGCCTCCTTCACCGTCACCAAGTGGGCCTGGCTCGCCGAGCAGGAGCCTGAGTCCGCCGCCGCCACCGCGGCCGTCCGGCTGCCGCACGACTACCTCACCGAGCGGCTCACCGGCGAGGCCGTCACCGATCGCGGCGACGCCTCGGGCACCGGCTGGTGGGACGCCGCGACGGAGGCGTACGACAGCGCGACGCTGGAGCACGTCGGCCTCTCCCCCGACCGGCTGCCGCGCGTGGTGCGGCCGGGCGAGGCGGCCGGCACCGTACACGCCGAAGGACTGCCCGTACCCCGCGGCGCCCTCGTCGCCCCCGGCACCGGCGACAACATGGCCGCCGCCCTGGGCCTGGGCCTCGCCGCCGGGCAGCCGGTGCTCAGCCTCGGCACCTCCGGCACCGTCTACGCCGTCTCCCGGCACCGCCCCGCCGACCCCACCGGCACCGTCGCGGGCTTCGCCGACGCGCGCGGCGACTGGCTGCCGCTGGCCTGCACCCTCAACTGCACCCAGGCCGTGGACCGGATCGCCGCGCTCCTCGGCCGCTACCGCGAGGAGGTGCGGCCCGGCGGCACGGCCGTCGTGCTGCCCTTCCTCGACGGCGAGCGCACCCCCGACCTGCCGCACGCCTCCGGCCTCGTCCACGGGCTGCGCCACGACACCACTCCCGGGCAGGTGCTCCAGGCCGCGTACGACGGCGCGGTGCACGCGCTGCTGACGGCGCTGGCGGAGGTCTCGGGGCCCGATGCCGACCCGGACGCGCCGCTGCTGCTCATCGGCGGCGGGGCGCAGGGCGCCGCGTGGCGGGAGACGGTGCGGCGGCTGTCGGGGCGGGCGGTGCAGGTGCCGCGGGCCCAGGAGCTGGTCGCCCTCGGCGCGGCGGCGCAGGCGGCGGGGCTGCTGCTGGACGAGGACCCGGCGGCGGTGGCCAGGCGCTGGTCCACGGCGGAGGGGCGCACGTACGAGCCGCTGGAGCGGGACGACGCTACCCTGGAGCGGATCGGCGCGGTGCTCGCGGACGCGGGCGCGCTGCTGCGCCGGGCGGACTGAGGGCCTACGGACCGGGGGCGGCGGCTCGGGCCTGCCGGTGTCCGCGCGCCGGCCCGCGCCGCGTACGCCGGGAGGGCGGCCGCGTAGCGGCGCGGCGGGTCAGCCCGCGCGGACGAGCGTCACGCCCGCCGCCGCGCAGCGTTCCGCCAGGTCCTCCGGCGCCTCCGCGTCGGTCACCAGCGTCCAGCCCCGTGGCAGCCGGGTCCACGCCGGGGCGTCGTCGACGGCCAGCTTCGTCGCGTCGGCGAGGACCACGACCCGGTGTGCCCGGGCGGCGACGCGCTCCTTCACCGCGGTCTCCTCCAGCGTCGGCTCGCCGACGCCGCGTTCGGGGTCGACCGCGTCGGCGCCGAGGAACGCCACCGAGAACGACAGCCGGTCCAGTGCCAGGTCGGTGAGCGGGCCGACCAGCCCGTGGCTGAGCGGGCGCACGCTGCCGCCGAGCATCACCACGTCGATGTCGGGCGCCCCGGCGAGCAGTTGCGCGGTCTCCAGGCCGCGGGTGACCACGACGCTGCCGCCCGCGTGCACGTCGGCATCGAGCAACTGGCGGGCCAGCGCCGCGCACGTGGTGCCCGCGTCGACGAACACCGCGCCGCTCTCCGGCACCAGCGCGAGCGCGGCCTCCGCGATCGCGGCCTTCGCGTGCAGCCGGACGAGCGCGCTCTCCCCCACCGGCCGCTCGGGGAACGCCTCGGGCACCACCGCACCGCCGTAGGTGCGCGTCACCCGGCCGCCCTCGGTGAGCCGGCCCAGGTCGCGCCGTACGGTCGACGGCGACACGGCGAGCGCCGCGGCCAGCTCCTCCACCTGCGTGGTGCCTTCGCGGAGCAGCCGCAGCAGGGCTTCGTGCCGCTCGCGCGTGCCGCGTCGCGCCGTCGGGTGGGCCACACGTGCCTCCGTCTGTCGTGTCCGCCCGCCGCGGCGGGTCCCGCGGCGGGCGGGGTGGGTCAGCCGTACGTCCGGCGGATCCGCTCCGCGAACGGGCTGTAGTCCACGCCCGCGAGATACGCCGACAGCATTGTGCCGTGATCGGCGCGGCCGGTGCCCGCGATATCGAAGGCCGTGCCGTGGTCGACGGACGTGCGCAGGATCGGCAGCCCGACGGTGACGGAGATGGTGCCGTCGAAGTCGTAGGTCTTGGCGGGGATGTGGCCCTGGTCGTGGAAGTGGGAGAGCACGCCGTCGTAGCGGCCGACGAGGCCCTGGTGGAAGACGGAGTCCGCGGGGACGGGCCCGCTGACGTCCAGGCCCTCGGCGCGCGCCGCCTCCACGGCGGGGGCGATGTGCACGATCTCCTCGTCGCCGAACGCGCCGTTCTCGCCGCCGTGCGGGTTGATCGCGGCGACCGCCAGCCGGGGCGCCTCGGTGCCGAAGACCTGCAGCGCGGTGACCGCCTCGCGGATCGACCTGCCGACGCGCTCCGCGGTGATCTGGTCGAGCGCGGTGCGCAGCGCGACGTGCCGGGTGGTGAAGAAGATGCGCAGGTGGTGGCCTTCGGCCGCGGTGTTGCGCACGACGAACATGGTGTCCTGGCGGGTCACGCCGGTCAGCTCGCCGAGCATCTCGGTGTGGCCGAGGTGCTTCGAGCCGGCCTTCCAGATGGCCTCCTTGTTGATGGGGCCCGTGACGATCCCGGAGACCTTGCCGTCGAGCGCGGCGCGGGTGGCGACCTCGATGGCCGTGACGGCGGCGCGGCCCGCGCGGGCGTCGACCTTGCCCCACTCCGGTACGTCCGTGCCGAGTTCGCCGGTGTCGAAGACGTCGATGACGCCGGGGCCCGCGGGTTCGGCGTCGAAGCCGCTCACCGTGCGCACCTCGGTGTCGAGGCCGGCGGCGCGGGCGCCGCGGCGCAGCGCCTCGGCGTCGCCGACGGCGATGCCGTGGTGCCCGGTCTGCCCGGCGACCTCGGCCAGGGTGCGGGCCGTGATCTCCGGGCCGATCCCGACGGGGTCGCCCAGGGTGACGGCGAGGACGGGGCGGGTCATCGGTGGTTCCTCCTCGTGGTGCGGCGGCGCGGTGCGCTCGCCGTACGGTGGGGTGCGGTCGGCCCGAACTCCTCGGGCCGGTCGGTGTGCACGGGCTTCACGGGTTCACAGTGTCCCCGGGGTGGCCGGCTTCACGGGGTCAACGTCTCCCGGCGGCCGGAACGTGCCGCCGGGCGGCGGCAGCGGCGCGGCGCAGATGGGCGACGCAGGCGACGGTGGTGTCGGCGCCGCCGATCAGGCCGCCCTTGGTGACGACCGGGAGCCCGGCCCAGTCGCCGCCGACGAAGCTGCCGGCGACCGCCAGCGGCTCCAGTTCGTCCTCGACGTCGAGCCCGGCCGCACCGAGCGCGGCGAAGAGGGCGGCGGAGACGTCGCCGCCGGTGGCGAAGAGGCCGTCGACGGGCTGCCGTTCCAGGGCGGTACGGACCGTGCGGGCCAGCTCCGCCGGGAGCCGCGCCGCGTCCGCGGGGTCGAGGGCGACGACGTCGGCGTCCTCCAGCACGGTCGCGAGCAGCACCACCTCGCCCGGGCCCGCGGCGGCCAGCTCCGCCGCCAGCGCCTCGGCGGTGGCGGCGGGCTCGGGGACGGGCGAGCCGGGAGCGGTGACGGGACGGACGACGCGCACCGGCTCGACGGCCCGCAGCCGGGCGAGCTGGGTGCGGGTCAGCGCGGTGGCGGAGCCCGAGACGGCGAGCACCGGGAAGCCCGCGGCGCGGCCGGTGATGCCGAGCGCGCGGGCCAGCGCCACGGAGCCGGGCCCGGAGTCGACGCCGGTCCACACGATCTCGTCGCCGCCGGCGGCGACGGCCGCCGCGGCCGTGCGCTCCAGGTGCTCGACGGTCAGCGCGTCGGCGACGACCACCTCCGCGCCCTCGGCGACGACCTTGTCCAGATGGGCCTGGAGCGTCCCGGCCTCGGCGGTGACCACCGACAGCGGCACGCGGGCGATCCGCAGGTCCGCCTGGCGGCGCAGCAGCTCCGCGATGTCCGAGGTGGGCACGGGCGAACGGGGGTCGCGCGCCAGCTCCGTCTCCTCCAGCCGGACGCCGTCGAGGAGTTGGGTGCCCTGCACGGTGTGCCGGCCCGCCTCGGGGTGGGCGGGAGCGCACAGGGCCACGGCCCGCCGGCCGGAGGCCGCGTGCACGGCCGCCAGCAGGGCTTCGGTGGAGGCGCCGACGTTGCCGCGGAGGGTGGAGTCGACGCGGTTGCTGACCAGTTCGGCCGGCCAGCCGGCCCGTACGGCGTAGGTCACCCGGCGCGCCGCCTCCGCGGGCGGGCAGTGCCGGCTGTCGGTGCTCACCACCACGGCGTCGAACCGCTCGGCGAGCCCGGCGAGGACGCCGGGACCCTGGTCGGCGCCGACGGTCACGGCGCGCAGCCCGGCCCGGGCGAAGCCCGCCGCCGTGGCGTTCGCACCCGTCAGGTCGTCCGCGGCCACCAGCACGGCCGCTCGCCGGCCGGCCGGACGCGCCCTCACCGGCCCGCTCATATGAACGTGCTCGCGACCAGCAGCAGCGGCAGGGAGCCGAGCCACACGGCGGTGGTGATGCCCGACCAGCCGCGGATGGCCGCGATCCCGTCGAGACCGGTGAAGCGGGTGACGACCCAGAAGTAGGAGTCGTTGAAGTAGCTGAAGACCATCGAGCCGGCACAGCAGGCCAGGGCGGCAAGCAGCGCGGATACCCCGAGGCCGTCGATGAGCGGTGCGGTGACGGACGCGGCGGTGATCATCGCCACCGTGCCGGAGCCCTGGGCGACCCGCACCAGCGAGGCGATGAGGAACGGCACCAGCACACCCGGCAGGCTCCAGGACGAGATGGCCTCGGCCAGCTCGTCGCCCACGCCGGTGTCGCGCAGCACCTGGCCGAGCGCACCGCCCGCGCCGGTGATGAGGATGATGAGCCCGGCGGACGCGGCCGCCTCGGAGAGCCAGCCGCCGACCTGGGAACGGGTCGTCCAGCGGGGCAGCAGCACGTAGACCGCGAGCACGATGCCGATGAGGAGCGCCACGACGGGGCTGCCGATGAAGGCGAGGGCCTTCGGCAGGGCCGAGGGCTCGTAGTCGTCGGAGCCGACCGCGCCCTGGCGGTTCTGGTCGATGGCGGAGGCCACGGTGTTGGCGATGATGAGCAGGAGCGGCACCAGCAGCGGCAGGGTGGCCAGGCCCGGGCTCATCCGGTGCGGCTTGGCGCCGGGCGGCGGGGTGCCGAGGGCGGCCGCCGGGTCGCGCTCCGGCTCCGGCTCGTCCGCGAAGCCGCTCTCGGACAGGCCGGCCGGCGCTCCCGCGGAGCCCGGACCGGCGCCGGCGGCGACCGCGGCCTTGCCGTACACGGCCTCGCGGACCTCGTCCGAGACCTCGCTCTCCAGCTTCGGCCCCATCCAGCGCGCGTACGCGATCACGATGGGCAGCAGGACGGCGGAGAAGGCCAGGCCCGCCAGCACCAGGGCGCCCAGCTCGGCGCCGAGGATGCCGGCCACGCCCAGCGGGCCCGGCGTCGGCGGCACCAGGTGGTGGGTGAGCGTCATGCCGCAGCCCAGCGCGAGCGCGAGCGTCACGTAACCTGCGCGCTTCACGCGGGCTATGGAGCGGGCCAGCGGGTTCATGATCACGTAGCCGGAGTCGCAGAAGACCGGGATCGAGACGACCGCGCCGGTCGTGCCCATCGCCCACGGCTCGCGGCCCTTGCCGAACGCCCTGACGAACGCCCTGGCCAGCGCGTCCGCGGCGCCGGAGACCTCCAGGATCTTGCCCAGGCCCACGCCCAGGCCGATCACGATGCCGATGGACCCGAGCGTCGAGCCGAAGCCGGCGGTGATCGAATCGAGGGTTTCCGTGGCGGGCGCGCCCGCGACGAAGCCCGTCACCAGCGAGGCGACGAGCAGTGCGACGAAGGCGTCGAGCCTGGTGCGCAGCACGATGACGATGATCGTGGCGATACCGAGCACGAGTGCCGCCAAGAGCTGAAGATCCACGCCGATCCTCCTCCGACTTTGCTGTGGACGTCCGTTCGGACAGGCACATCATGCACGCGTAACCTGCGCGAAACAAGCAGTACGACCAAGATTTTCTGCGCACTTCGCGCAACTAGTGGGGTTGAGCCTGTCCGCCATGCTCCGGTACGGCGCCCCGAGGCCGTAGGGTCGTCGTGCCCGAGCCCGACGTGACGGTCATCACCGCCGTTCACGGCCCGTTCACCGCCTGAAGGAGTCGCCCGTGTCGGCGCCCTCTCCCCGCACGCAGCAGGCGCTGCGGCAGCGGAACCTGTCCCTGGCCCTGCGCGCCGTGGCCGCCGGGGGCCCGCTGTCGCGCGCGGCCGTGGCGGCGCGGATCGGAATGACGCGGGCGGGGGTCGCGGCCGTCGTGGACGAACTGCTGCGGGCGGGGCTCCTGGTGGAGCTGGGGCCCGGCCGCCCCGGCACGGTGGGCCGCCCCGGCAGCGCGCTCGCGCTCAACGACCGCGGGCCCTGCGGCCTCGGCGCCGAGATCGGCGTGGACCACCTCGCGGTCTGCGCGGTGGACCTGCGCGGCCGGGTACGGGCCCGGGTCGCCGCCGACGCCGCGAACCGGGACCACCCGCCGGGGCCGGTGCTGGCGCGGCTCGCCGGGCTGATCGAGGAGGTCGTGGCGGAGGTACGGGGCGAGGGCCTGACGCCGACCGGGCTGACGGTCGCCGTCCCGGGTCTCATCGCGCGCGACGAATCGACCGTCGTACGGGCCCCCAACCTCGGCTGGCAGGGCGTCGACCTCGGCCCGCTCCTCCCGGCCGCCCCGCCCGCCCGCGTCGGCAACGAGGCCAACCTCGGCGCGCTCGCGGAACAGCGCCTGGAGCGCACCGCGGCAAAGCCGCCGGGCACCGGCGCGGACGGGGAGCCCGGCCCGGGTCCCGCTCTCGATCCCGGGGACCGGCAGGACGCCGCGCTTCCGGCCGGGGACCACGGCTCCCCCGGGCCCGGGCGGAACTTCCTCTTCGTCTCCGCCGAGATCGGCATCGGCGCCGCCGTCGTCATGGACGGCGAACTGCTGCGCGGGGCACACGGGTTCGCCGGGGAGCTGGGCCATGTGCCGGTACGCCCCCAGGGCCGGCCGTGCGCCTGCGGCGGACGCGGGTGCCTGGAGCAGTACGCCGGCGAGGAGGCCGTGCTGCGGGCCTCGGGCATCGACCCGGCGGGGGCCCGCGCCGCATACCCGGGCCCCGGCGCGCGGATCGCCATGCTCGCCGCCCGCGCCGCGGACGGCGACGCCCTGGTGCGGACGGCGCTGCGCGAGGCGGGCGGTGCGCTGGGCATCGCGCTCGCCGGCGCCGTGAACCTCCTCGACCCGGAGACCGTCGTGCTGGGCGGCGCGCTCGCCGGACTCGGGCCCTGGGTGGTGCCCGCGGTCGAACGCGAGCTGGGCCGCCGGCTCGCCGACCCGGCCCGTACCGTACGGCTGACCGTCTCGGCGCTCGGCGCCGAGGGGCCGCTGCTCGGAGCCGCGCTGAGCGAGGTCGACGCCGTCATGGAGGCGCCGGGCGCGGTCGCCGCCGGCTGACCCGCGCGCACCGGGCGCCTCTCGCGTACCGCCGCCCCGACCACCGCCTTTGGTACGCCCATTGGCATATCCGGCCATGTCTTGGCAGCGGGCCCGACGTGTCCTCATGATGGTTTCCGGACTGTCATGTACGCGCAAATGTCCCTCCGCTGTCAGGAGCCCCATGGACTTCGCGAACCTCCCCCGCAGGCGGCTCATCCAGGGCGCCGCCGCCACCGCCGCCGCGGCCGGCCTCGGCGGCCTCGCCGCCACCCCCGCGCAGGCGGCGCAGTACCCCCCGACGCACTGGATACCGGCGGACCGGTCCAACTACACGGTCTCCAGCCGCCCGACCGCGTACCCGGTGGACTTCGTGGTCGTGCACGTGACCCAGGAGTACTTCCAGGACGCCGTGGACATCTTCCAGAACCCCAGCCGCGACGTCTCCTCGCACTACCTCATCGCCTCGGCCGACGGCTACATCGCCCAGCTCGTCCGGGAGAAGGACATCGCCTGGCACGCCGGCAACTGGAACTACAACACCCGCAGCATCGGCATCGAGCACGAGGGCTGGGTGGACAAGCCGGCCTGGTTCACGGACGTGATGTACCGGCGGTCGGCACAACTGACCGCGGCGATCTGCACCCGCTACGGCATCCCGCGCACCCGCGACCGCATCATCGGCCACAACGAGGTCCCCGGCGCCACCCACACCGACCCCGGCCCCAACTGGGACTGGACGAAGTACATGGGGCTGGTACGGGCCGCCTGACGCGCGGCGCCGGGCCCACGAGCACCCGGTGGGCGGCTCAGGGGTGTTGCCGCTCACCGGGTCCCCTTTTCCGTAAAGGCCAATGCACTTCTTGCATATCGCTTGCATGATGTGGGAATCTGCCATCGCCTGAGCCCGTTGCCGAAGCAGGGATGGTGAGCATGGCCCGCATCGCCGATGTCCGCGTCTACGCGCTCAAGTTGCCGCACGACGAGGCGTATCTGGGCCGGCTCGACGACGGCAGCGACCTCACCGAGGAGCGCGGGTACGTGGTGCGCGAGCCCTGGCGCAGCCTGTACTCCGCCCGCTTCGAGACCCTGCTCGTCCGCGTCGTCGCCGACGACGGCGCCGAGGGCTGGGGCGAGGCGCTCGCGCCCGTCGGCCCCGAGGTGCCGGGACAGGCCGTCGCCACCCTGCTGCGCCCCGCGCTGCTCGGCGCCCCCGCCGGCGCTGTACGCCCCGCCTGGCACCGGCTGCGCGACCTGATGCGCGAGCGCGGCCACCTGACGGGCCATCAGGCCGACGCCCTCGCCGCCGTCGACGTCGCCCTGTGGGACCTCGCCGGACGCCGCGCGGGACTGCCCGTCGCCGAGCTGCTGGGCGGCGCCTTCCGCACGGTCCAGCCCGCCTACGTCTCCGGGCTGCCCCGCGACACCGACGCCGAGCGCGCGAAGCTCGCCGCCGAGTGGGCCGGGCGCGGCGCGTACCGGATCAAGCTCCACCTCGGCCGCGGCGTCGAGGCCGACCTCGCCACCGTCGACGCCGTGCTCGCCGCCGACGAGCGGCTGCGCGTCGCCGTCGACGCGCACTGGGCGTACGGGCCCGCGGAAGCCGCCCGCCTCGGCCGGGAGTTGCAGCGCCGCCACCGCGTGCTCTTCCTGGAGGCGCCGCTGGCCCCCGAGGACGTCGAGGGCCACCGCGACCTCCAGCGCCGCCTCGACCTCCCGGTCGCGGTCGGCGAAGCCCTGCGCAACCGCTACGAGTTCGCCCACTGGCTCGGCCGCCGCGCCCTGGCCCTGGCCCAGCCCGACGCCGGGCGCACGGGCCTCACCGAGGCGATGGCCATCGCCGAGCTGGCCGCCGCCCACCACGTCCCCGTCGCCCCGCACCACTCCACGGGCCTCGGCCTCGCCACCGCCGCGGGGCTGCACTTCGCCGCCGCGGTCGCCGCCATGCCGTACTTCGAGTACCAGCCCACCACCTGGCAGGTCGCGAGCCGCATCCTGCGCACCCCGCTCGCCGGCGGTCCGGACACCGGCATCCCACTGCCCGCGGGGCCGGGACTGGGCGTGGAGGTGGACGCGGAGTTCGTCGTACGGCACGCCCAGGAGATCACCGGGTGAGGGACGCCGGGACCGGCCCGCCCGGCCGCCGCCCGGAACCCCCGCCCCGCACACCGCACCCCGACCCGGCCCGCCCCGGCGAGGCGCCACCGCCGCGCCGCACGGCGCGAGCCGGCCGGGCGAACGAAAGGACCCCAGCATGAGCCGGCCCGTACGAGGTCTCGTCCCCGTCCTCGCGACCCCCTTCCATCCGGACGGGAGCCTCGACCGCACCTCGCTGCGCCGGCTCACCGCGTTCCAGTTGCTCGCGGGCGCCGACGGGGTGGCGGTCTTCGGCATGGCCAGCGAGGGCTTCGCGCTCACCGCCGCCGACCGGGACGCCGTCCTCGCCGACGTGCGGGACGTGGTCGCCGGTGCCGTGCCGGTGGTGGCCGGGGTGAGCCCGACGAGCCTGGCGACGGCGCTGGAGCAGTGCGGACAGGCCGTCGCGGGCGGCGCGGACGCGCTGATGGTGCTGCCGCCGTACCTCGCGAAGCCCGCCCCGCAGCAGCTCGTCGACTTCTACGGCGCGCTCGGCGAACGCGCCGGGGCGCCGGTCATGGTGCAGGACGCCGCCGCGACGACGGGGGTGGCGATGCCGGTGCCGCTGATCACGGAGTTCGGCAAGCTCGAAGGGGTCGCCTCGGTGAAGGTCGAGTCGGCGCCGACCGTGCCGAAGATCGCGGAGACGGCGGCGGCGGCCCCGGACGGGTTCGACGTGCTCGGCGGGCAGAACGCCTTCTTCCTCCTGGAGGAGCTGGCGGCGGGCGCGGTGGGGACGATGCCGGCGTGCGAGTTCACCGACGCGCTGCGGCCGGTGCTGGACGCCTGGGCCGCGGGGCGGACGGACGAGGCGCACGGGGCGTACGAGCGGCTGCTGCCGCTGATCCGGTTCGGCATGCAGGCGGGGTTCGCCTGGGCGGTGCACAAGGAGGTGCTGGTACGGCGCGGGCTGATCGACTCCGCGGCGGTGCGGCTGCCGGCGAAGGGGCTGACGGAGGCGCTGCGGGGGCAGTTGGACGGCATCCTGGGGCGGCTGGCGCTGCCGCCGGTGGCCCCGGGCGGGGCGCGGTGAGCGGGGTACCGGCCGAAGGCACGGGCACGGGCACGGGCGGGGATTGGGGCGCGGCGGCGCCCGGCGGGAGCGGGCGGGCGCGCGGGGTGCTCGTCGTCGGGGGCGACTCGGCGATCGGGCGCGCGGTGGCCGACGCGTTCGCGGAGGGCGGCGACCGGGTCGCGGGCTGCGGGCTGACGGACTGCGCGCACCCGCCGTACGCCGCGTACACCGCCGCCGACTGCGCGGATCCGGCCGGGGCCGCCCGGTGCGTGACGTCGGCGGCGGAGGCGCTGGGGCGGCTCGACGTCGTGGTGCTGGCGGCGGCGGCGCAGCCGGTGGCGCGGGCCGCCGAGACCACCGACGCCCAGTGGCGGCTGGCCCAGTCCGCCACCCTGGACACGGCGTTCTACGTCGCCCGCGCGGCGCTCCCCCTGCTCCCGGCCGGCTCCGCCATCGTCGCCGTCACCTCGGTGAACGCCTTCCTCGCCGCCCCCGGACTGCCCGGCTACGCGGCGGCGAAGGCGGGCGTCGAGGGGCTGGTGCGCCAACTCGCCCTCGACTACGGCCCGCGGGGCGTCCGCGTCAACGCGGTGGCGCCCGGCATGATCGGCACCCCGCCGCTGGCGCACGTCGCCGAGGGCTACCCCCTGGGCCGTACCGGCACGCCGCCGGAGGTCGCGGCGGCCGTGCACTTCCTGGCCTCGCCCGCGGCCTCGTTCATCACGGGGGCGGTGCTGCCGGTGGACGGCGGCCTCAGCATCTCCTCCCCCGCCGCCTGGCTCCGCCCGGACCTCCGGGAGCGCTTCCTGTAGCCGGGATCCCGCGGGCGCGTCGCCCCACAGGGGGCCGGACTCCCCTGCGGGGATCGCTCCGCTGCACCGTGCCGGTGCCGCTGAAGTAGCGGATTCCCTGCTCGTATGCCGGGGTCCAGTCCCGTCTTACGGGAGTCGGCACCGCGTTGCGGCACCCGTGTGTCCCGGCCCGCCCCCTCCGGGTACGGGCCGGGACACCGCAACGGGTCTCCCCGCTCAGCCCGTTGACACCTGCGTCCACTCCGACCATGCGCTCGTCGCACCGCCGCGGACGCTGCGGACGCGTACCCGGATGTCCGTCCCCGCCGCCTGCTCCTCGATGCGGCTGAAGCCGCGGAGCCGGGTGGTCCAGGAGCGGACCGGCTCGCCCGCGGCGTCTGTGACCTCCAGTTCGTACGCGTCGTCGGCCGCGACGCCGCGCCACTGGAAGACCGCGCCGCCGGCGACCGGCTCCAGCGACTGCGGGTCCGGCGGCAGCGCACCGGCCCCGGCCCGCGGCGTCACCTCCGTCCACTCCGAGGCCGTCTCGCCCGCCCCGCTCACCGCCACCACACGCACCCGGTGCGCCGTGCCGTCGGCCAGCCCGGTGACGTCGCCGTGGTCGTCCTTGTGGACCAGCGTCGAACGCACCGCCCCGCCGGCCGCCGCCTGTGCCTCGACGCGGTACGAGTCGGCGCCGGCGACGTGCGTGAACCCGGCGCGGACCGCTCCGGCCGCCGCCACCGTCTGCGTGACCTCCGGTGCCGCCGGCGCCGCCAGGTCCCGGTCGGCGACCGCCACTTCGTACCCCTGCGGGTCGAGGAGCCCGACCTGTTCGGTGACCGCCTCGCCCGCGGCACCGCCGCCGTCCCAGGCCACCGGCCGGGTGAGCGGCTCGTCCCCGGGGCTGATCCGCGGCAGCGGGGTGCTGCGCTGCGCCACCGTCGAGCCGTCCGCCGCAAGGGCCTTCCACCTGAGCCGGTATCCGCGCAGGATGTGGCTGGGCAGCTCACCGGCCGCTCGCGGGGTGACGGTGATCTCGCTGCCGCCGTCCGCCGCCGCGACGTCCAGTCCGGCCACGGGGGCGTACGCGGCGCGCATCTGGTCGTAGTTGCGCTTCAGCCCGCCCCAGTCGGTCTGCACGCCCCAGCCGCGCAACTGGTTGGGCGAGGTGCCGGAGTAGCGGCTGCGGTAGTCGTCGAAGGTCCAGCGGGAAACGCCGATGACCCACCGCAGCGCGGAGAGCTGTGCCGGGATGGCGCCGTCGCTCTTCGACGCGAACTCCACGCTCTCCCGCTCCGGCGTGAAGGTGTAGCCGTCGGCGCTGAACTCGCTGACGAACACCGGCTTGTCCGGGAAGTGCTCGCGCAGCGCCCGCACCCGGTCGGTGAAGCCGCCGTACATGTTCACGGAGAGGAAGTCGGCGTACTGCAGCGCCTCGTCCTCCGGTCCTTCGATGTCGCTGAAGGTGTTGCTGACGTACGTCAGCGGACGGGAGTCGTCCAGCTCCTCCCGGGTGTAGTCGATCATCGACTTGACGAAGTGCCGCCCCTTCTCCGTGTTCCCGGCGATCTCGTTGGCGACCGACCAGGCGACGATCGAGGCGTGGTTGGCGTCCCGCCGCACCATCTCGCGCAGCTCCGGCCGCCAGCGCCCGGGGTCGAGCGAGGCGTCCTTGCCCCACACGGAGATCTCGCCGATGTTGAGCATCCCGGCCTCGTCGAGATAGTCGAGCAGGTCGGGCGACTGCGGCACGTGGTGGATGCGGGTCATGGTGGCGCCCGCTTCCTTCATGCGGTCGATCTCGGCGCGTACGACGGACATCGGCTCGGTGGCGCCGTGCACCCGGTCCCCGGGCACCCGGTTGAACCCGGCGGTGCGCACCCGTTCGCCGTTGAGCAGCAACCCGTCGGGCACGATGTCGATCCTGCGGATGCCGAACCGGTCCGAGACCGCGTAGCCGGGGCTGCCCTGCTGCCGCAGCGCGACGGTGGCGCGGTACAGGCGGGGGTCGTCGGTCGACCACAGCCCGTACGAGCCGCGCGGCAGCCGGGCCGCCAGCTCCACCGTGCGCGTCCCGCCGGCCGGCACGGCGACGTCCCGGCCGCGCAGGACGCCCGCGGGCAGCGGCCGGCCGCGGGTGTCGGTGAGTGCGCCGTCGACGCGCACCGTGCGCTCGGTGCCGCCGGCGTTGGAGACGGTGACCTCGGTGGTCACGGCCGCGGTGCCGGCGTCGAGGTCGGGTTCGGCGACGATGTGCTGCCGCTCGATGCGCACCGCCGGGTCGACGGTGAGCGTGACGGGGCGGGAGATGCCGCCCCAGGGCCAGGTGGCGCCGACGGCGTAGTCGTTGTTCGCCCGCACCGTCAGGGTGTTGGGGGTGCCGTCGCGCTTCAGCAGGTCGCCGACCTCGAACTCGAAGGGCGTGTAGCCGCCGGTGTGGGTGCCGAGTTCCCGGCCGTTGAGGGTGACGGTGGCGGTGTAGTTGACGGCCTCGAAGCGCAGCCTGGCGACCTCGCCGGAGTGGAGCGGCGGGGTGTCGAACGTGCGCCGGTACCAGGCGTCGCCCTGGTGCTCGGCGTACGCGTCGTGCTGGTCCCAGTTGCCGGGAACGGGCATCGCGTCCCAGTCGCCGGGGCCGGCGGCCGGGTCGGTGGTGAAGCGCCAGGTGCCGCCGAGGTCGGTGGTGCGCTGCCCGGCGGGTATCTGGTGGCCCGGTCCCTCGGCGTCCGCGGCGGGCACGGTGGCGGCCGCGTGCGCGGGGGCCCGCTCGTCGGCCGCCGCGGACAGCGCGGTGGCGGTGATCGCCCCGCAGAGCGCGGCGGCAAGGGCGGCGCGCAGGAGTCTGCGCATGAGTGGGATTCCTTTCCGTGGTGCGGTTCTGTCGCGGACTACGGGCAGGTATCGCGGAGCGCGGTTGAGTTCTCTGCCCTGCGGTTCGGGCATCCGAAGGCCGCGAGGGCGTGATCCGGTGCGCCGGGCGGCCGGCCGGCTGTGCGGTCAGTCGACCCGGATGAACCGGACGGCGTCGGCGCGGGTGAAGCCGGGCCCCGCGGTGAGCCGGACGGCCAGCGCGCCGGCGTCCGGCCGGTGGCGGCCGAGGCCGGCCCAGGTGCCGCCCGCCGCCCGCTGGTCCACCCCGGTGGTCCGCTCCCCCACCGCGTACGACGCCGCCGCGGTGGAGTTGTCGTGCGCGGGCACGTACGCGGCCACCTCGTACAGTCCGTCCGGCAGTTCCGCGCGCCAGGTGGCGGTGTCTCCCGCGGTGCCGGTGTAGCGCGTCCGGCCGCCGTCCCAGCCCGTGACGCTGCTGCCCAGCCAGCGTCCGTTCTCCGTGTGCCCGGCGGCGCCGTCGTCGACCACGGTCACGGCGGCGGGGTCGACGAGCCTCGCGGTGTACGCGGGCGAGACGTCGTCGCCCGCGACGATGCGGTACTCCAGGTCCACCAGCCCTTCCTCGAACGGGCCGACCGTGGCGCGGTGGCGTACGCCGTCGAAGGCGGCGTCCGTACGGCTCCACTCCGCGTCCCCCTCCCGCCGCCACTCGACGTACGCCGAGGTGGCGGAGGCGTGGATCCACGAGAGCGTCAGCGCGTGGCCCGCGTCGGCTTCGACGTGCGAGAGCCCGGGCGGCGGCAGCACGACTTCGGCCGGGTCGACGAGGAGCCGCCGGGCGTGCTCACGCGGCACGTCCACGGCGTCGTAGCGGGCGCGCGTGACGACCTCGTACGAGCGCAGGGCGGCGCCGGACGGCGGGGTGGCCCGCCAGGTGGCGGTGAGGGTGCGGCCCGGGGGCAGGGTACGGGCCCGGGTGGGTCCGTCGGGTGCGGAGAGCCGCCAGCCGTCCGGCGCCACCGCGTCGAGAACGACGTTCCGGGCCGGGGCGTCCGGCGGGGCGGTGAAGCCGGCGGTGACCGGGACGGTCCGGCCGGGCGCGGCGAGGACGCCATCGGGGTCGGCCGTCAGCCGCGCGTCGGTGGGGCCGCGACCGCAGGTCGTACGCCCCGTCCGCGCGGGGCAGACGCGGGCGGCGAAGCCGCCGTCGGCCGCGAGCGGCACGGCCAGCCGGTCGCCGCGGGCGACCGTGCGCCGCTCGACGGCGATGCCGCCGCGGCCGCCGTCCGTGTCCGTGTCCGTGTCCCGGAACAGTTCCAGCAGGTGCCGCCCCGGCGGCAGCATCCCGAGCCGGAAGTCCACGGTCTGCGCCCGGTTCCCCGCCGCGATCCCGCCGAGGTACCACGCGTCCCCGCTGCGCCGCGCGAGCACCGCCCGTTCCCCCGGCTCGCCGTCGAGCAGCCGGGTCTCGTCCCACACCGCCGGCACCGACGCGAGCAGGTCCTCCGCCTCCGGGTGCCGGGCGTACGACTCGGGGCTGTCGGCGAAGTGCTGCACCCCCGACTCGTACACCACGGCCAGCGCCAGTTCGTGCGCGTCGCTGGTGTGCCGGTCCGCGGCGGAGAAGGTGACCGGGGTGTAGTCCATCGTGCCCACGGCGTTGCGCGTGAAGGGGTAGGTGGCGTTCACGTCCGGGCCGATGCGCTTCGGGTCGATCTTGTACAGCTCGGCGCCCGCGACCGCCTCCACCGTCAGCACATGCGGCCAGGTGCGCTCGATGCCCCGGGGCAGCGTGGCGCCGTGGAAGTTGACCAGGAGCCGCAGCCGCGCGGTGTCGGCGAGCACGGCGTCGTACCAGGCCAGCCGCTCCTGGCTGTCGGAGTCCATGAAGTCGAGCTTCACGCCGCTGATGCCCCAGGACTTCCACAGCGGAAGTTTCGCGTCCCGCTGCTCCTGCGTCTCCAGGTCGTTCCAGCGGCTCCACAGCCACACGCCGACACCGCGGGCGCGGGCGTACGCGACGAGGCCGGGCACCCACGCGGCGTCCCAGCCCTCGTCGACGAGCACGTATTCCCAGCCCTGCCGGACCGCCTGGTCGACGTACTCCTTCTGTGCCGCGAGGCTGTGCGGGCTGGCGGAGTCGGACCACCAGGACCAGGCGGCGGCGCCCGGTTCGATCCACGAGGTGTCGGCGACGCGCGAGGGCGGGGCGAGGTCCTGCACGAGATCGGACTCGACGATGCCGGCGAGGTCGCCGACGACCGCCACCCGCCAGGGGGTGGCCAGCGGTCCGGGCGCGGTCTCACCGCCGGCGTCGGGGAGGGTGACGGCGAAGGCGCCGTCGCGGCGGGTGAGCCGGGTGCCGCCGTACCGGCCGTCCGCGTCGGCCTCGGTGACGAGCGCGTACGTGCCGGGCGCGGTGCGGAACAGCGGCGGGTAGGCGTACGCGCCGTCCGGCACGCCGGCGACCGCCGCCTCGAACGGCCGCTGCGCGTACGTCACCCCGTACGGCGCGAGCCACGCGGTGGCGTCCGGCGGCGGCGCGAAGGCGGACGCCTCGGCGGTGACGGTGACGGGGCCTTCGTGCGGCAGCACGTAGCGGTAGGCGATGCCGTCGTCGTCGGCGCGGACGAGGAGCGTCATCCGGCCGCCGTCCGCGTTCTCGAACCGGAAGGTGTGCTCGACGGCGTCGGCGCGGTGGTGGAGCCGCTTGCCTACGACGGTGTCGTAGCGCTCGGCGATCCGGCGGCTGCCGGTCCCGCGCAGGGTGAGGCCGCGGGTGAAGTCGCCGTGGGCGGCGGTGATTCCGACGGGTGCGGGCCGCAGCACGGTGCGCCCGTCGCGGCTCACGGACAGCCGCAGAGCGCCGTCGTCGAGCCGCTCCAGCGTGGCGGCGGACCGGCCGCCGGGGGCGGTGACCGTCCAGCTCCCGGCCGCCGGTGACGGCCCCGTCCCGGCGGGACCCGCGGGCGCGGCGGGAGCCGGCGCCGCCGGGACGAGGAGCACGAGCGCGAGGAGTGCGGCGAGCGCCGTCAGCAGCGCGGCTCCCGGCCTCATCGGCGGACGAACTTCACCGCGTCGGCGTGCGCACAGCCCGTGCCGCTCGCCGTGAGCGACACCGACGCGCTCTCGCCCGCCTGGTACGGCTGCGTGCCCAGCGAGACCCAGCCGGGGCTGCCGGAGCGCTCGTCGAGCGTGCGGGTGGTGACGGCGCCGGCGTTGTCCAGGGTCACCTTCGCCGCCGGGTCGCCGCCGGTGGCGGAGACGGACTTGCGGATGAACACCTCGTACGAGCCGGCCGCCCGCAGCCGGGGCCGCCACGTCGCCTCGGCGCCCGCCGCGCAGCCGTAGGAGACGGGCGAGTCCCTGGTCCAGCCGGTGAGCGCGCTGGGCTGCCAGGTGCCGGTGGTGGAGTAGCCGTAGGCGGCGGCGCCGTCGTTGTCGACGTAGTAGTCGCGCTGCCAGTAGCGGACGTAGTCGAAGGAGACCGCGGAGGGCAGTTTGCCGGCGTCGGGCAGCGCGCCGGTGGCGATGCTGGTGAGCCAGACGGCGGTGTAGTCGTGCATCCACTGGCCGGGGGTGTACGGGGCCGTGTACTTCAGGACGCCGTCGATGAAGAACTTCGCGCCGCTCTCCGACCAGTCGATGCCGTAGGTGTGCCACTGCCGGAGGTCGAGACCGGTGTCGTACGTCCCGGAGCCGTAGGTGACCGGGCCGTGGACGCCGCTGCCCACCCAGCCGTGCACGTTGTGCGAGGTCTTCGACGGACTGACCGAGTCGGTCTCGAAGCCGTCGATCTCGGTGCGCTGTTCGGCCGGGAAGGTGGTGCTGCCGTCGCCGGCCTGGAGCCAGAAGGCGGTGTGCCAGCCGGCGCCGTCGTTGATCCTGGCGCGGGTCTCGTAGTAGCCGTAGCGCAGGTGCTTCCTGGAGATGACGCCGCCGCCGGTGAACTGCTTGCCCGCGTGGTCCTCCTTCTTCAGCGCGATGTGCAGCGCGCCGCCGGACTGGGTGACGTTCTGCGGGCGCTGGGCGCTGTTGGCCTTCACGTCGGTGCGGAAGTTCCACGTAGCGGTGTCGACGGCAGCGGCGCCGAACTCGTCGCCGAAGACCTGGGTCCAGCCGGTCCCGGGCGGCCCCGCGGCGGGGGCCGCGGCCCGTTCCGCCGCCGCGGCCCCCGGGGCCGCGGGGGCCGCGGCGGCGGGCGGCGCGAACGCGAGCAGGGGCAGGGCGGTGGCGGCGGCGAGCGCCGCGGCGAGGGGGGTGGCGCGGGGCATCTGACGTCCTTCCGGTCGAGTCGGCGTACGGGCCGGCTACTCGGCGAGGTCGAGCGCGACGACCGCGATGCCGTGGGGCTTCAGCGCCACGGTGAAGCGCGGCGCGTCGGCGGCGGTGAGGCGGCCGGAGACGGCGCGGATGCCGGTGATGGTGCGCGGCCCGTCCGGGTGCGCCAGCGCCGGGTCGGCGGTCACGGTGGCGGTCAGCGGCCGGGCGCTGCTGTTCAGCACCAGCGCGAAGAGCCGGCCGCCGTCGGTGGCCAGCGCGCCGAGGGTCTCGGCGTGCGGGGTGTCGGCGGTGAGCAGGCGCGGCGGGATGCGCAGCGTCGCGGGGGTGCCGTGGACGCGGCCCGGGGCGAAGCCGTAGGTGAGCTGACCGCCGACCTTGGGGGTGAAGTAGCCGCGGGGGAAGCTGATCCGGTCGCCGCTGCGGGTGCGTACCTCCTCCAGGAGGTAGTCCAGGATCCAGCCGATCTGCCACCAGGCGTGGTGCGGGAAGGAGCCGATGCCGCCGGTGAAGCTCACCCAGTAGTACGAGTGCACGCCCGGTGCCTCGGCGACGAAGGCGTCGCGGCCGAGTGCGGCGGCGCGGGCCATGTCGCGGAAGAGCGGGTCGCCGGTGAGGCGGTGTACGCGCAGATAGGTGCCGGCGAAGCTGGAGAGCAGGATGGGGCCGTTGCCGGGGGCGCTGTCGTTCTGCTCCTTCTGCAGGCCGAGTTGGGTGAGCTGCCATGCCTCGTAGGTGGCGCCGGCCCGGGTGCGCGGCTCGGTGGACGGGGCGGGGTGGGTGTAGATCCAGGTGGTGTGGAGGCGGGCGACCTCGATGGCGGCGTCGCGGTAGCGGCGCTCGCCGGTGGCGTCCGCGAGGTCGAGCAGGCCCTGGATGCCCTGGGAGAGGGACAGGTCCATGCGGAAGCCGGAGTCGCCGGTGGAGCCGAGGTAGCGGGCGCGCTCGACGGCGTGGGTCACGTACCAGTCGGCGCCGCGCACGGCGCCGTCGAGGTAGCGCCGGTCGCCGAGGGCGTGGTGGGCGACGAGCAGCCCGTACCAGGTGGGCCGCAGGTCCTCGGTCAGGTGCGGGTAGGTGACCGCGTACGGCGGCTCCTTGTCGGTGGCCACCTCCCAGGAGCCGTCGGGCTTCTGGGCGTCGGCGAGGTGGTCGGCGGCGAGCCTGATGCGGCCCTTCAGCTCGGCGTCGCCGGGCTGGAAGAGGAGGATGTGCGCGAGGTCGGTGACGACGTAGTACGCGGTGGCCAGCGGCTCGACGTAGTCGGCGATGTCGGCGTCGGGATTGCCCTCCTCGACGAAGCGGTCCGACTTGAAGAGGTAGTACTGGCCCTTGAGCGCGCCGCGGTAGTGGCCGTCGGACGTCTGCTGCTGGGCGAGCTTGAAGGCGCGTACGTACGGCAGCCGGTCGCGTTCCAGCAGCCCGTCGGAGGTGGCGGCGGCAAGGCCCCACATGGCGCCGATGTCGGAGTTCTTCATGGCGTCGTTCTCGGCGCCCTGGACGAAGCCGTTGTACTTCTGCGCGCCGATGGTGGTGCCCTCGTACTCGTCGGTGAGCCACTGGGACAGCACCGGGTCGGCGATGTACGTGGCCTGGATGCGGGCCAGGCGCTCGGTGAGGGCGTGCTTGTTGGCGGCGAGTTCGAGGTACCTGCCGAAGCCGTAGACGTCGGTGGCGGCGTGCCGCAGCGCCTCGAACCAGTCGGTGTCGGTGAGGGTGAAGCGGAAGTCGAGGACCCTGCGGTCGCCCGCGGTGCAGCGGGAGTCGGCGCGGCCGAGGATGGGCCGGGCGAGGTGCGGGGTGAGGCGTCCCGCGCGGTCGCGGGTGGACAGGGCCAGGCGGACGTCGCGGTGGGTGACGCGGTCGGCGGCGTACGGGTCGCGGGCCATGCCGGGTTCGGCGACGGCGGCGAGGGTGAGCCCTTCGGTGGTGCTGAGGACCGGAGCGAGGGTGGTGGCGAGGTCGTCGTAGAAGAGGTGCGGCACGGCGGGCAGGCCGTGGCCGTACTCGGCGGCCATGCGCAGGTCGGGGTTGGCCTCGTGGCCGTACCAGCCGCCGGGGACGCAGCCGAAGGCGAGGTCCTGCTCGGGCAGGGCGCACAGGGTGGGGGTGCGCAGGCTGACCCAGCCGTCCTGGGCGGCGGTCCAGGTGAGGGTGACGCGGACGTCGTGGGGGTGGCGGCCGTCGATGCGCCAGCGGGCTTCGAGGGTGCCGAGGGGGTGGGTGTGGCGGAAGACGACGGCGCCGTCTTCGGCGGCGGCTTCGGCGGGGAGGAAGGCATGGTGGGTGCCGGCCTCCTCGCGGCGGACCTGCTGGGCGTCCGGCGGTTCCGCGCCGGCGTGGTGGGTGAGGCCGTACTCGCCGAGGGGGCCGGGGAGTTCGCGCCAGCCGCGGCGGGTGCGGAGGCGCACCTGGACGGCGCGCCAGCCGTTGTCGGTGCGGCCCCAGGTGAGGCGGACGCGGTCGCCGTCGAGGTGCAGGGTGTCCGGGCCCGCGTCCCGGTCCGCGGCGGCGGCAACCGCGCCTGCCTGGGCTGACGTTGCCACGGCGGTGACTCCCGCGGCCTTGACGAAGCTCCGGCGGCTGGGCATCGATGACACGCTCCCCACTGGTGCAACTGACATCCGTAATGCAGGAAGAGTGTCCACATGCTGCACGACCGTCAACCCCCGCCGCACGAGAAAACCGGTCGTCATCACCGGCCCGGATCGGGGCCGTTGCCGCAGAAGCCCGGCCACAAGGGTTGACGCCGTCGCAATATGTGGGCAACGATCCCGCATGTTGCAAAGCAGATTCACTGGAGTCGCGGATGGCATCGGATCAGGGCAACAACCAGAGCGTGGAGCGCGCGGTGGCCGTGCTCGCCGTCTTCCAGAACGGCCACCCGGAGCTGCGGGTCTCCGACGTCGTACGCATCACCGGCCTCGGCACCTCGACCACCTCCCGGCTGCTGGCCACCCTGGAGTCGCTGGACTACGTCGAACGTGACGCCGTCAGCGGCCTGTACCGCCTCGGCACCGCCCCCATCACCCTGGGCGGCGTCGCCGTCAACCACCACCCCGTCCACCGCGAGGCGCGCCAGCTCGCGCAGGAGCTCGCCGCCCGCCTCGGCCTCGGCGCCAACGTCGCCATCCGGCACGGCGCCGCGCTCTTCTACCTGCTCAACTTCGAGGGCAAACTGGCCCCGAGGTCCACCGTGCTCACCGGCCAGCGCAAGCCGCTGCACGCCACCGGGCTCGGCAAGTGCCTGCTGCTGGGTCTCGCCCCGCAGCGCCGCCGCGAACTGCTTCCCGAGGGCGCGCTGCCCGGCTACACGCAGGCGACCCTCACCTCGCACGCCGCGCTCGACGCCGAGCTGGAGGCCGTCGCCCGCCGCGGCTACGCCACCGAGGTCGAGGAGCTGGCGCACGGCCGCTCCTGCGTGGCCGCGCCGATCCGGGACCGCTCCGGCGACATCGTCGCCGCCATCTCCATCTCCGGGCCGCTCTCCACCGTCGCCCTCGACCGGCGCGAGGAGGAGTTGTCCCGCGCCGCGGTCGAGGCCGCCGACTCCGTGAGCGTCGGCCTCGGTTACGTCGGCCCGCGCGCCGCGCCGCCGCCCGCCAGGACCGGCGACGGCCGCGGCCACGGGCCCGGGTCCGGGAACGGACCCGGCAACGGCAACGGCAACGGGCAGGGCCATCCGCGCGAGCCCGAGAGGAGCCGGCCGTGACGCCCCCGTCCGCCTCGCCGAAGCAGGCGGCCCCCGCGCCGCCGGCCGCCTCCCCCGCGCCGGCTCGCGCTCCCCGGCCGGCCGGGCGCGAGGGGCAGCGGCTGTCGAACGGCACCTTCGCCTTCCTCCTCACCGTCCCGGGCCTGGCGCTCTTCGCGGCGATCGTGTTCTATCCGCTCGTCGCCTCCCTCGTCACCGGCTTCTTCGACCAGGACCTGCGGCTGCCGGGGCGTACGTTCGTCGGCCTGGACAACTACGCCGACGTGCTCGACCGCGACTTCTGGCCGGTGCTGGAGAACACCCTCGTCTTCACCGTCGGCGCCACCCTCGCGCCGTTCGCGGTCGGGTTCGCACTCGCGCTGGCGCTGAACACCGGGCTGAAGGGCAGCGGGTTCCTGCGCGGGCTCTTCCTCTTCCCCTGGGTGATCCCCGGCGTCGTGGTGTCGTTCCTCTGGATGTGGATCTTCAATGCGAACTACGGGGTCCTCAACGGCGCGTTGCTGGAGCTGGGCTTCATCGAGGAGAGCGTGTCGTGGCTCGGTGAGCCGACCACGGCGATGGTCGCGGTGATCGTCACCAAGACCTGGGCGAGCTTCCCGTGGATGATGGTCATGATGCTGGCCGGGCTGCAGACCGTGCCGCGCGAGCTGCACGAGGCGGCGGCCGTGGACGGAGCGGGGGCGGTGCGCCGGTTCCGCGCCGTCACCTGGCCGGGAGTACGGGGCGTCGCCGCGATCGTGCTCCTGCTGGAGTTCATCTGGAACTTCCAGCACTTCGACACCATCTACGTCCTCACCGGCGGCGGCCCCGCCGGGGCCACGGAGACCTTCGCGGTCGCCGTCTACCAGGACGCGTTCAAGGGCTTCGACCTCGGCCACGCGGCCGCGCTCGGCGGGTTGTGGATGCTGCTGCTCCTGGTCCTCGTCGGGGTGTACCTCAAGACCTCCGAGCGGGAGGACAAGCACTCGTGACCACCGCCCAGTTCACCACCGCCGACGGCACCTCCCCCAAGGCGCCGTCCGCCGGTCCGCCCGGGACCCCCGCCGGGCGCCGCCCGGGTCCCCGAAGGCCCCGCCGCCGTCCCGACCAGGTCCGCTCCTCCGTCGCCGCGTGGGCCGCGGTCGGCGTCATCGGGCTGTTCGGCCTGCTGCCGATGTACTGGATGCTGGTCACCGCGCTCAGCCCGCCGGGCCAGGCGTTCCGCTTCCCGCCGCGGTTCTTCCCCACCGAGATCACGTTCGCGCACTTCCGGGCGTTCGCGGAGAACGACAAGCTCTTCGACTACATGGTCAACAGCGTGATCGTGGCCGGGATCACCGCGGTGCTGAGCGTGGTGGTCTCGACGTACATGGGCTACTCGTTCTCCAAGTTCCGCTACCGCGGCCGCAAGTCGCTGATGAACTTCGTGCTCGCCTCGCAGATGTTCCCGCAGGCGCTGCTGCTGATCACGCTGTACGCGGTCTTCCGCCAGTTCGGCCTCCTCGGCACGTACACGGCGCTGATCCTCTCCTTCACCACCTTCACCATGCCGCTGTGCGTGTGGATGCTGAAGGGCATCTTCGACACGGTGCCCGACGCGCTGCTGGAGGCGGCGGCCATCGACGGCGCGTCCCGCTGGCGCACCCTGCACAGCATCGTCGCACCGCTGGCCGCGCCGGGGATGGTCGCGGCCGGTCTGTTCGCCTTCGTCCGCGGCTGGAACGACTTCATCTTCGCGCTGACGCTGTCGGGCGACGGCACGATGACGCTGCCGCCGGGCCTGGTGAACACCTACATCGGCGAGTTCCAGACGGCCTGGCCGGCGCTGATGGCGGCGTCGCTGATCGTCTCGGTGCCGGTGGTCGTCGCGTTCATGTTCCTGCAGCGGTACCTCGTCGGCGGGCTGACCGCCGGAGCCGTCAAGAGCTGACCGGCGCCGCCGCGCCCGGTCCCGTACCGCGCCACGCTTCCCAACCTCCAAGGAGTCGGCATGTCCCGCCACGCACTTCCACGCCGCGACACCCTCAGACTGCTGGGCCTGGGCACCCTCGGGCTCGCCGTGCCCGGCGCCCTCGCCGCCTGCGCCCCCTCCGGGGGCGGCTCGGGCGACGGCGGCGACGCCGACGCCAAGAAGTTCGGCTTCACCTCCTGGGCCCTCAACGAGGAGGCCAGCAAGCCCGTCGTGGAGGGGATCATCACCGCCTGGGAGAAGGCCGGGAAGGTGGAGGTCTCCACGACGGAGTATCCGTACAACGAGTATCTGAAGCAGTTGACGCTGAAGCTGAGCAGCGGGGAGATCAGTGGCGCGGTGCAGTTGGACATCGCGTGGCTGGCGGCGGTGGCGCAGATGGGCACGCTGCTGGACCTGGGGGACGCGGCGGCCGGCGCGGGCTACACGGACGTGGCGCTGAAGAGCGGGCAGTACGAGGGGGTGCAGTACGGGCTGCCGTGGACGACGGGCTCCATCGGGCTGATCGGCAACCAGAAGCTGCTGGACGAGGCCGGGATCCGCCGGCTGCCGGGCACGATCGCGGAGTTCGAGGACGCGCTGCGGGCGCTGAAGGTCCTGGGCGGCGGGGTGACGCCGTACGCGGCGGCGACGAAGGTGGAGCAGCTCAAGGACATCTTCCCGTGGATGCAGACCTTCGGCTGCCCGATCATGGCGGACGGCGAGGTGGCGATCGGCGACGACGCGTCGGTGGACGCCGTGGAGTGGTTCAAGAAGCTCTACGACGAGAAGCTGATCGCCAAGGCGGTGGACCGCTTCGACGCCCGCGCGCTCTTCGCGCAGGGCAAGGTCGGCTTCTACGACGACGCGCTGGTCGGCAAGGGCGCGACGCTGGCGGAGGCCGCGGACGAGTCGCTGGCGGAGGCGATGGTCGCGGTGCCGCGGCCGGTGCTGAAGAAGGGGGACGACCCGCAGGCGCTGCTGTGGGGCCACGTCATCGTGGTGACGAAGGGCGAGGGTTCCGCGGCGGCGACGGACTTCGCCGTGCACACCACCTCCGACCAGGCCACGGTCGTCGACTACTTCGGGAAGCTGGCGCTGCCGCCGACGACGGCGGAGGGCCTCGCGGCTCCCGAGGTGGCGTCGGACACGTTCACCGCGGACTGGACCGAGAAGATCACCGCGACGGCGACGCCGGGCCCGTTCTGGACGTACGCGAACAACGCGCAGATCGAGGAGGCGGTCGCCAAGCAGGTGCAGGCGGTGCTGGTGGGCGACTCCTCGGCGAAGGACGCGATGCGGACGGCCGGCGAGGACGTCGCCCGCCTGATCGAGGAGTGAGCGTGCGCGCAAGTGCCGGAGCGCGCGCCGTGCGCCGTACGCTGCTGCCGGCGCTGCCGCTCGCGCTGCTCCCGGCGCTGCTGCCGCCCGCGCAGGCCGCGCAGCCGGCGGACGCGGGGCGCGGCGCGGGGGTCCCGGGGGTGGCGGGTTCCGCGGGGAGCCCGGCCGGGTACCGGGTCGCCGAGCGGGGGCGCGGCCTGGTCGTCACGGGCGCGACGTACCGGATGACGATCGCGGAGGACGGGTTCCGCTACGGCTTCGAGCGGCGCGACGGCACGGCCGTGGCGCCGCCGCACGCCGTGTCCGGGCTGCGGGTGAAGGGCCCGGGGGACGCGGAGTTCGCGGACGCGGAGTCCGCCCGGCTCGTCACGGCGGGCCGGTCGGCGGCGGTGCTGGACGTGCGGCTGGCCGGCGGCGGCTCGGCACGCGTCGTGCTGCGTCCGCGGGCCCGCGCGGTGGGCGTGGCGGTGACCGGGCTGCCCGCGTCGAGCACGGTCGACCTGCGCACGGGGCACGTCGGCCCGGCCTACGGGCTCGGCGACCACGGCTCGTTCGGGGACGGGCGCCCGGAGACCGGGACGCCGTGCAGCGGCAAGGTGGAGGCGCGCCCGCGGGCGGAGCTGACCGGGCTGGTCCTGGACAACGTCACCAACCAGGGCTCCTGCAAGCGCTTCGTCTCCACCTTCGCGGTCTTTCCCCGGCAGAGCTTCGCCGAGGTGCTGTTCGCGGAGGGGCAGAAGCGCGTCGGCCTGACGGAGACGGAGAACCGGCTGGGGGTGGCGGGCGCCGCGGGCGTCGACGGGCTGCACTACTTCCTCGGCACGGACGTCAAGCAGCTCTACGCCGACTACCGCCGGGCGCGGCACGCCGCCGGCTACGCGGACGTCCGGCCGCGGCCGCGGATGTTCGAACTGGGCTGGGAGGCGTACGGGGCGCTGGGCTGGAACACGTATCAGTCGTCGGTGGAGGAGACGGTGCGCGACTTCCTCGACCACGGCTATCCGCTGGGCTGGGGCGTCGTCGGCTCCGGCTTCTGGCCGGGCGAGCGCGGCAATCCGGCGGAGGGCACCACGAACTCCTTCGGGATGTGGGACGACACCGCGGAGGAGGGCCGCGACGACGGCCTGCCCAACCCCCGCTACCCGGACCCGGATGCGCTGAAGCGGCTCTTCGCGGAGAACGACGTGGCGCTCCTCCTCGGCGCGCGCAACAACTTCAAGGCCGCGCGGGACGACGGCGGCAACCACAACCCGGTCACCGACGCCGGGTTCATGGAGGAGGCCAGGCGCCGCGGGTATCTGCTGGCCGGCGCGGATGGCGAGCCGGTGAAGGTCAGCCGGGCGCAATTCCCCTCCGGCGCGTCGTACGTGCTGGACGGCCGGAATCCGGAGGCCGTCGACTGGTACGTGGCGCAGACCCGCAAGTGGGGCGTGGACGGCTGGAAGGAGGACACCATGCTCTACAGCCCCGACCTGTGGCGCGACGGCAACTGGAACGCGCTGCTGAAGGCGCTCCACGACGCCGGGGACGCGGTGATGGTGCGCAACACCGCCTATGCGCTGCCCGGTGACTGGGCGCGGATCAACGACACGATCTACGGCACGGGCGCGGTGTACCACGAGGACCCCGACCGGATGCCGGTGAACCTGCTGAACCTCGCCGCCAGCGGCCACGGCAACCTCTACCCGGACTTCGTCGGCGGCACCCCGGGCAAGGCGGAGCCGACGGACCCGGCGTACCGCGCCTACTTCGCCCGCAACGTGCAGTTCAACGCACTCACCCCGGTGCTCGGCTTCGGCGTGCAGCCGTGGCGGTTCGGCGACGACGTGGCCGCGGACACCAGGAAGCTGGCGCTGTGGCACGACTCGCTGCATCCGTACATCTACGACGCGGTCCTCGACGGGCACGCCTCCGGCTTCCCGTACGCGATGACGCCGCTGCACCTGGCGTATCCGCGGGACGAGCGGACGTACGGGCTGGTCGACGAGTCGACCCGGAACTACCAGTGGATGCTCGGGGAGTCGCTGCTGGCCGCCCCGGTGTGGGGAGCGGACTTCGCGACGGCGACCGGGCGGGACGTCTACTTGCCGGCGGGGACGTGGATCGACGTCAACACCGGTGAGCGGCACCAGGGCCCGGTGACGCTCACGGACCACCGGGTGGCCGGGGGCGACGTGCCGGCGTTCGTGGGCGGGAAGGGCGTGCTGGTGCGCCGGGCGGAGGCGGGTTCCTCGGCGCGGCTTCTGGCGCAGGTATTCCCGGTGACGCGGGATTCGGTGTACAGCTACGGTGACGGGAAGCGCACGTCGCGGATCGTGAACGCGAACGCCGGCTGGCACCCGGAGTCGCTGAAGGTGCTGGACACGACCACCGGCCGCGCGGTCGGCTTCTCCGTGGACCCCGTCACCGGCGCGGTCGCGTTCCCGCTGCGCGCGGGGCACGACTACCGGCTGGTGGGCGGGAGGTCATGAGCGTGCGCACGTGAGCGGGCGGTCGTCGCCGTCGAGGGTTCGGCCGACGCCGCCGGAGCCCGGTCCCGAGGCCCGCACCCCGGGACCGGGCTCACCTCTGTCCTGAGGTGCGGAACGGCCGTACCGGCGTGCGGGGTGGGCGGGTTCAGAGCGCGGCGGGGCGGGCGTGGGCGAGGTAGCCGAGGCCGGTGGAGATCTGGTCGGCGTACTCGACGGTCCTGGCGGCGAGCGTGTCCTGGCGGGCGGTCAGGTCCATGGCGGAGAGCGAGCCGGAGACGGACAGCGCGGCGACGACCGCGCCGGAGCGGTCGCGTACGGGCGCGGCGAGGCAGGCGCGGCCGAAGGCCAGCTCTTCGACCTCGGTGGCGTAGCCCCGGGCGCGGGTCTCGGCGAGGGCGTCGAGCAGTCCGGGGAGGCCGGTGATGGTCCTGCGGGTGTACGCGGGGTAGTCGGGGCCCATGAGGTCGCGGACCTCGTCCTCGGCGAGCCCGGAGAGCAGCGCCTTGCCCATGGCGGTGGCGTGCAGCGGGGCGGAGCGGCCGGTGAGGGTGAAGGTCCGCGGGGCGAGGGGGCCTTCGAAGTGGCAGAGGTAGAACATGCGGTCGCCGTGGCGTTCCGCGACGTTGGCACCGAGGCCGAGTTCGTGGGCGAGGTTCTGGGCGACCTGGCGGGCGGCGCGGTGGACGCTGGACTGGTTGAGCGCGACGCCGGCGAGTTCGACGACCTTGGGGCCGATGCGGTGCAGGCCGCTGCGCTCGTCCCGGACGAGATAGCCGAGCGACTCCAGGGCGGCCACGAGCCGGGAGACGGTGGACTGGCCGAGACCGCTCAGCTCGACCAGCTCGGCGATGCGGCGCTCCGGCTGCTCGTCGGTGAAGTACGACAGCAGTGACAGGGCGCGCTCCACGCTCTGCGTGCCCGACGCGGTGCCTCCCGTTGCCGCCATCGCGACCTCCGTTCCCGGTCCCGGCCCCCGTTCCCCTGGCGGGAAGATGGCTCATCCAGATAGCGGATGTTACATGGACGGTAGGGCCCGGGTGCGCGGAACCCGTTACGGGTCGGGGGTGCCGTAGGAGACGAGGGTGGTCGGGACCATGGTCCTGCGCTCCGGCGGGGCGGGGGCGGCGCCCACGCGAGGGCCGGTGCCGGCGCGTTCGCCGAGGCGGGCGAGGAGCAGGCGGCCGGCCTCGCGGCCGAGTTCGTCGGTGTCGTACGCGACGAGGGTGAGCGGCAGTCCGAGGGTGTCGGCCATCTCGAAGTCGTCGAACCCGGCGAGGGCGGTGGCGGTGCCGGCCTCGCGGATGGCGCGGAAGGCGCCGATGGTGTTGCGGTTGTTGGAGCAGAAGAGCGCGGTCGGGGGCTCGGGCAGGGCGAGGAGGGCCGCGGCGGCGACGGCGGCCTCCGCGGTCTGCTGCTGCCCCTGCCGTATGTACCTGCCGTCGGCGGGCAGCCCGGCGGCGGCGAGGGCGGCGGCGTAGCCGCGGAGTCGCTCGGTGCCGGTGTAGACGGCGGGCGGGGTGCCGAGGAAGCCGATGCGGCGGTGCCCGGCGGCCAGCAGCCGCTCGGTCGCCGCGCGGGCGCCGCCGTAGTCGTCGACGAGGACGTGGTCGGCGGCGAACCCCACGGGCGGCCGGCTCGCCAGCACGACGGGCACGCCCTCGGCCGCGGCGGCGGCCAGGTGCCGCTGGTCGCCGCCGGCGGGAACGGCGACGATGCCGTCGACGCGGCGGGCGACGAGGTCCTCGACGAGGCTGCGTTCGGTGCCGGGGTCCTGGCCGGTGTTCCCGATGACGGCCTTCAGGCCGTGCTGGGCGACGACGGCGTCGACGCCGAGGGCGAGGCGGGAGTAGAAGGGGTTGGCGAGGTTGGTGACGACGAGGCCGACGAGCCCGGTGCCGCTGCCGAGGCGGAGGCTGCGGGCGACCTCGTTGCGCCGGTAGCCGAGTTCGGCGACGGCGGCGCGGACGCGGGCGGCGGTGGCGGGCAGCACCTTGGGGTCGTCGCGCAGCACGCGCGAGACCGTCATGGCGCTCACCGCGGCGCGTTCCGCGACGTCCCGCAGCGTGGGCTGCGCGTCCCGCGGAGCGGCCCCGCCGCCGGGCCCCGGCGTCACCCGGCACCCCCGACCGCGGCGGCGGCCCCGATCAGTCCGGCGTCCTCGCCGAGCAGGGCCCGTACCAGCCGCCGGGAACCCGGGGGCGGCCCCGCGGAGTTCTGCGGACCGGTCTCCGCGGGTGTACCGCCGGGCTCCGCGGTGCCGTCGGGCCCGCCGGGAAGCGGCGGGCCTCCCGCCGGGCCGCCGGACCGCGGCGAGCGGGCGGGTTCCGGCCGGCCGGGGTCCCCTGCGGCACGTACGCCGTGGACCTCGGTCCCGGCGGCCGGCCGCCAGCCTCCGGCCGTCAGGCCGGTGGTCAGCGGTGGGGCGACCAGGTCCCAGGACTCCGCCATGGAGCCGCCGACGACCAGCGCCGTGGCGCCGAACGCCGCCAGCCGCGGCCCCAGTTCCGCGCCGAGCGCGCCGAACGCCGCGTCGAGGACCCGGCGCGCCCGCTCCTCCCCCGCCCGCGCGCGCTCCGCGATCTCGCGCACGTCGACGGCGGCTTCCGCGCCGGCGGAGGCGATCGCGCCGTCCGCTCCCTCCGGGCGGCGCGGCCGGCCGGAGGCGCCCGCGGCCTCTCCCGGCGGCCCGCCGTACTCCCCCGCCGACCCGGACCCGGTCGCGAAGCCCGGTCCTCCCCCGGAGCCGGTTCCCCCGCACACCGTCCCGCCGCCGGCGCCCGCGGCGACGGAGTACCTGGCGAGGATCGCCCGGCGGGAGACCACCTCCTCCAGCGGTCTGCCGTCGATCCTGGCCAGGTCCATCCGGCCCTCCGGCGGCAGCCCCGGGCCGGTCGTGTGGAGCGTGCCGTCCGCGAGGAACGCCGAGCCGACGCCCGTGCCCAGGGTGATGCCCACCGCGCGGGTGTGGCCGCGGGCGGCGCCCGCGGCCCACTCGCCCGCGAGGAAGGCGTGCGCGTCGTTGCGGAAGGCGACGCCCGACGGGCTCCCCGGCAGCCCGTCGAGCAGCGCCGCCCGCACGTCCACCCCGTACAGCGACTCGAACTTGCCGACGCCGGCGAAGAGCGCGACGCCCGTCGCGTAGTCGAAGGGCCCCGGCACCGCCACCCCCCACCGCGCGCCCGCCGGCGCCGCCGGCAGGGCGCGGGCGCAGCGCAGGACCGCGCCGAGGATGTCCCCGGCGCGGGCCCGCGCGTCCAGCGGACGCCGCACGCGGGTGGCGACGGCGGCGGTCCGCGGGGAGACCAGCGCGGCGGTGACGTGCGTGCCGCCGATCTCCAGGACGGGGATCAATGCTCGGCGGCCTTCCTGACGAGGGCCTTGACGACCCGCACGGGCCCGCCGCCCGCGGTGGCCACGAGCCGGTAGCCGCCGACCGCCGCGGGCACGGTCAGCGTCTCGGCGTACGACAGCTCGTGGATGTCGCCGGCCGCGGTGTGCACGGTGACGCCGGCGCCCTCGGCCACGTTGAGGACGTGGAAGCGGCCCTCGGTGTCGTCGCCCGCCTCGGCTCCTTCGTCCAGGGTGTACCTCCTGACTTCGTAGAACATCTCGTCGAGCGCGCCGAGCAGTTCCTCGCGCCATCCGGGGCCCGAGCGCAGTTCGCGCGGTTCCTGCACCAGCTCCCGGGCCACCGCCTCGCCGCGCCGCGCGGTCTCGAGGTTCGCCAGCCCGTGCTCGTACGGCATGGGCCGCGGCCTGCCGTCGGCGCCGGGCCGCAGCCAGTCGTAGAAGCGGAGGCTGTAGAGGTACGGCGTGGCGCTGATCTCCAGGACGAGGTTGCCGGCGCCGCTGGCGTGCGGCGTACCGGCGGGGATCATGAACAACTGCCCCTTCTCGCCCGGGAAGGCCAGCACGTGGTCCTCCGGGTCCATCGGCACCGCGTCGGTGATCGCCTTCTCGATCTCCTTGCGGAACTGCCCGGTGTCGGCGTCCTCGCGGAGCCCGAGGTACACCTTCGTCTCGGCGCTGCCGAGCGTCATGTAGTACGTCTCGTGCTGGGTGTACGGCCAGCCGAACCGCTCGCGCATGTACGCCTCGCGCGGGTGGCAGTGCAGCGACAGGTTGCCGCCGTCGACGGTGTCGAGGTAGTCGAAGCGGATCGGGAACGAGGTGCCGAACCGCGCGTGCACCTCGGCGCCGAGCACGTCCTCGGGGGCGAGGACGCACATGAGCTGGAACGGCACCTCGGCCTGCGCGTCCGGTCCGGTGCCGATCAGGATGCCGGCCTCGGGGGCGATCAGCTCGTAGCCGAGGGCGGTGTTGGGCGCGTCGGGGGCGAAGCCCAGCTCGCGCTGGGCCCAGTGGCCGCCCCAGGGGGTGGAGTTGAAGTAGGGCCGGGTGCGTACGGGCCGGCGGGCGAGCGCGGCGAGGGTGCCGCGCAGCCCGTCGCCGTCGAGGTGGACGGGGTGGCCGGGGTCCTGGACGTCGAGCCAGCCGTCGATGCGGCGGGCCAGCGCGTCGCGGTGGCGGTCGAGCATGGGCCAGTCGACGTAGAACAGCCGCCGGAGGGCGGGTGCTTCACCGGGCAGGCCCAGGTTGGCGCCGGTGGTGCCGGCGGTGACGGCGGCCTCGGCGTAGCGCTTGGGCACGTCGGCGTACCAGAGCAGGTCGTGCGGTACGACGGCGGCGCCGGGGCCGTAGACGAGCAGCAGCCCGGCGTCGGGGCGGCGCGCCGCGGGCGGGGTGTCGAAGAGGTCGTCGAGGGGGTTCCCGGCGAGCTTGCAGTAGTGCGGGTCGGCGGCGTCCTCGGGCCGCTCGGTGCGGCGTCTGACCTCGTCGGCCGGCGCGTAGTGGCGCCGTACGTCGAGGAGTGCCACGGGGGTGCCGCGGGCGGTGAGCTCGCGCCGGAGCCGGCCGGCGAGGGCGTCCCAGTCCGCGGACGGGGGTCCCTCGACGGCCACTACCGCCGGGCCGTGGGGGAGTTCCGCCGCCACCGCCCGCCAGCCGGTGGTGAGGACGGCCGGCGGGGCGGGTGCGTAGCGCGGGTCGAGCCGGTACACGCAGTCTCCTTCGGATGTGGTTCAGCGGCGCCGGAAGAGCACCGCGGTCGTGCCGAGGGCGGGGAGGTCGACGGTGACCTCCCCGTCCGTTACCGGCAGGTCGTCTCCCGGGCGGCCGAGGTAGTCGGCGAGCCCGGCCCCGGTGACGGGGAAGAGGGCGCGTACGGGACAGGCCACGGGCTCCTCGGCGAAGGACTGCAGCCGCAGCAGCACGGCGCCTTCGCCGGCTTCGCCACCGGGGGTGGTGGCGCCGACGAGCCGCACCCGCGGGTCGCCGACCTCGGCGAACGCCAGCCCGTCGGAGACCTCGGGGCCCTCGGCGTGCGGGGCGCGGGCCCGTACGGCGTGCAGCGGGCGGCTGAGGCCCGCGGCGGTGCGGGCGCCGAGGGAGCCGTGCGGGGCGGCGTCGTCCGTACCGCAGGCGAGGCTGTAGCGGAAGGTGAACTCGAAGCCCTGCTCGCTGGGGAAGTTGGTGTCCCACAGGTTGTTGTGGATCCAGGAGAAGACGGTGGCGGGCTCGTCCTCGCCCAGCGTCTTCGGGAACGGCGCATATGGCAGCGCGATGTTCCCGAACTGTACCAGCGGCGCATCCTGGGTGGCCCAGGCGACGGCGAGCCCGTCGTCGGCGAGCGTCACCCAGCGGCGTACGGCCCGCATGTGCCGCGCGGAGCCGGGGATGACGGACAGGCCGGTGCCGGTGGCGCCGCCGGTGGCCTCCATCCGCACGGTGGGCGTCTCGAAGGCGAAGGGGAACGCGAAATAGGCGCTCTCCTTGCCGAGGGTGGCGTCCTTGTCGACGCGGTTCTCGATGTCGAGGCGGGCGGCGCCGTGCGGCAGCGTGAGCGTCGTGCGCACCCGGTTGGCGCCGGCGGGGCGGGTCTCGTAGGTGAGGGTCTCGCCGGTGGCGGTGGACGTGCGCGCGATGAGCGCGGCGGGCGGGGCGACGGAGCGGTTGCCGAGGTGCTCCAGACGCTCGGAGCCGGTGGTGCGGCTGGAGTTGTGGTTGAAGCCGCCGGCGGTGGTGTAGCTGTCGTGGATGTAGGCGTTGAAGCCGGCGGCTGCGCCCGCATCGGCGCCCCGGACGAGTTCGCGTCCCGTGGTCTTGTCGACGACGGAGGCGATGCAGGCGCGGGCGAGGTCGACGCGGACCGCGAGGGCCTCGTTCTCCAGCAGCGTGGGGTCGGCCTGGGCGTGCGCGGCGGCGGCGGTCTCCGCGGGGTCCTCCTTCTCGGAGCCGCCGGTGGGGTTCCAGCCGGTGGCGGCCTTCAGGACGGTGCCCTCGCCGTCGCCGGTCCCGTCGCCGGCGCCTTCGGCGACGACGTCGAGGCGTACGGAGCCGGCGGGCGGCACGTCGGCGACGCACACCAGCAGGAACCGGCCCGCGTCCCGGTGGTCGTCGTTCACCTGCGCCTGCTCCTCGTGCCGCAGCTTCTCGCCGGTGCGGGCGTCGCGGACGGCGACGCGCTGCTCCAGCGGCACGCTGCTCTCCGGCAGGAAGATCCGCACGACGTCGGTGCGGGCCCAGGAGCAGGTGTTGACGACGTGGTACGACACGGCGTCGGGCGCGCCGGCGAGCCGCTGGCCGAGGCGGGCGCGGGCCCGGTCGAGGAGCGAGTTGCCGTCGTCGTACGCACGCAGCGCCTGCCCGTACTTCCAGTGCCACTGCTCCTCGCCGCTGTGGCCGCCGTGGTCGCCGTGGGTCCAGGGGTCGCCGGCGCCCCAGGTGTGCTCGTCGAAGAGGGACACGGCCTCGTAGACGGGGGCCGCGTCCCTGCTGTCGTCGGCGGCGCCCGTGGCGCCCAGGATGCCGGCGAAGGTGCCGAGGGTCTGCGCGTCGGCGACGGTGGCCTGCGCGGTGCGGGCCAGGGAGAGCGGGCGGGCGCCGGAGCCGACGCCGTCGACCCACCAGTCGGTCCAGTCGCCCTCGAAGGTGCGGATCTCGTCGCCGAGGCGGGCCTCGGCGTCGGTGAAGAAGTCCTCGTTGCGGGAGAGCCGGAGCTGCGGGTAGGCCCAGGTCTCGTTCCAGCGGCGGACGGTGTCGGCGATGATCCGCCGCGGCGGCGCGTTGTCGCCGAACTTGCCCTGCACGCGCAGGTGCAGGATGTCCCACGGGTACGGCTCGCGCTTGACGTCGGCCTGGTCCATGGCCCAGCCGAAGATCCCGCCGCGGTACGGGTACGGGTTGCTGGCCAGCGACGTCAGATAGGCGGGCAGCAGGTCGTCGACGCTGTCGTAGTCGGTGTCGAAGCCGAGCAGCGGGCCCTCCATGTAGGCCAGGCCGTGCGGGGTGTCGGTGACCCAGACGAGGATGCTGTTGCCGCTGGGCGCGCGCCACCGGAAGAGCCGGGGCAGCTTCTCGCCGCCGACGAGGTGGGGCACGGACCGGCCGGCCCAGTTGTGCGCCACGGACAGGTACTTGACGCCGGCGGCGGCGAGCGCGTCCACGAGGCCGACGACGGCGCCGGGCACGTCGGTCTGCATCGCGGAGGTGAACTCGACGCCGTGCTCGTCGCGCACCTCGTCGGCGAGCCGCAGCAGTTCGTGCAACTCGTCGGTGGAGCAGGTCTCGGTGTGGAGGTTGAACGGCATGGCGGTCAGCTCGATGCGGCCCTCGCGGACGCGCCGTACGAACTCGTCGACCTGCTCGGCGGGGCGGGCGTCGGCCCACTGCCGGAAGGACCAGAGGGACTCCACGCACCAGCGGAACCGGGACTCGGCGGGCCAGTCGTCGGTGGCGCGGGTCAGCTCCAGGCAGGAGTCGAGGAAGGACAGGTGCTCGGCGAGGACGCGGCCCTGGGGGTCGGTGTAGCCGATGTCGAGGTGGGAGTGGTGGACGAGGTGGAGGGTCCACTGCCGCTGCGGGGTGAGGGTCAGGCCGATGCCGGCGTCGTCACCGGCACCGGGGTCGGCGGCGAGGCCGACGGTGACGCGGGTGGCGGTGTCGACGGCGGGCAGCAGCAGGCGTACGGACCCGCCGGGGCCCGCTTCCGGCACGGCGGGCAGCGCCGTGCCGGACTCGGTGCGTACGACGAAGGCGGTGGAGGAACCGGCGGCCAGTTCGGCGGGCAGGGGGCCGCCGGCGGCCTCGACGCGCAGGCTCTGCAGCAGCCCGCCGCCCTCGGCGTGCTTGAGCAGCGGCTCCTGGGTGAGGCGCAGGGCGGTGCCGGCGAGGCTGCCCTCGGCGGTGACGACGCTGCTGCGCAGGCTGTCGCGGATGCGGTCGTTGTCCCAGTCGGTGGTCTTGACGAGGGCCCGAGTGGTCATGCGGTGGTCTCCGTACTCTCCCGCGGCGGCGCGGGCGGTGAAGCGGGCGGGTTCGTGGGCCGGGCAGGGGTCGGCGGGCGGATGGGTCGGCGGGCGGGCGGTCAGCGGGCGGATGCGGTGATGCCGCGGAGGAAGAGGCCGCGGAACACCAGGAAGACCAGCAGCGTGGGCAGCGAGACGATGAACGCGCCGGCGAGGATCACCGGCGGCCCGGCCGAGCTGTACGCCTGGTTGAGGGAGTTGAGGGCGGCCATCACCGGCTGGATCTCGGGGCTGCGGCTGAGCGTGATGCCGAACAGCAGGTCGTTCCAGACGGCGGTGAACTGGAAGATGAACGCGGCGCCCAGCCCGGAGCGCATCAGCGGCACGTGGATGCGCCAGAAGATGCGGCGCATGGATGCGCCGTCGAGCATCGCGGCCTCGGTGATCTCCGGCGGCATCGTCGTCATCTGGTTGCGGATGAGGAAGAACGCGAAGGGGATGGCCCAGGCCGCGTAGACGAGCATCAGGCCCAGGCGGGTGTCGTAGAGGTTGGCGTCGGCGTACATGCCGAAGAGCGGGGCCAGGAACATCTGCAGCGGGAAGAGCGTCCCGGAGAAGATCGCCCAGAACCACAGGGCGGGCCTGGGTATCGGCAGCACGATGACGGCGAACGCGGCCATCGCCGCGACCACCACGGCCACCGCGCCGCAGACGACGGCGTACAGCATCGAGCTGGCGAAGCCGTCGCCGATGCCGGCGTCGACCCAGGCGGTCTTGAGGTTGTCGAAGATCGCGAAGCCCTGCGGGGTCCAGTCGACGGAGCCCGTGTACTCCTCGGCGGGAGTGAGGGCGTTGACGATCAGCAGGTAGAGCGGCAGCAGCCAGAGCAGCACGCAGCCGGCGACGAAGAGGTTGCGCATGTGGCGTCCCATGTCGGTGTCTCCTCTCAGTCCTTGGCACCGGGCATCTGGCGGCGGAGGTACAGCCAGGAGGAAGCGACGACGATCACGGAGAGCACGAGCGCGATGGCGGAGCCGTACCCGACGTGGAAGAGGCGGAACGCCTCGCGGTACATGGTCAGCGCCAGCGTCTCGGAGCTGCGCGAGGGACCGCCCTGGGTGAGGACCCAGATCATGTCGAACGCCTTGAGGCTGTTGACGATGGCCATGCCGACGACCACGACCGTCACGGCGCGCAACTGCGGCAGCGTGATGTGGCGGAACATCCGCCAGCCGGTGGCGCCGTCCAGCTCGGCGGCCTCGATCGTCTCGCGCGGGATGGCGCGCAGGCCGATGGCGAAGAGGACGACGTTCAGTCCCGTGGCCTGCCAGGTGCTGGCGACGATCATCGAGAGGGTGTTCTGCGGCCACTCCAGCAGCCAGCTCTGCGCCCAGGAGTCGAGGCCGACGCCGCGCAGGATCTCGTTGACCGCGCCGTCGGTGGTGAGCATGAAGCGCCACAGCGCGGCGGTGGCGGCGCCGGAGATCGCGAACGGCAGCACGATGACGAGCTGGGCGAGGCCGCCGAAGCGGCGCATCCGGTGGGTGGCCACCGCGATGGCGAGGCCGGCGACGACGGGCAGCAGCAGGGTGCCGGCGACCCACATGAAGGTGTTGAGCAGCGAGCGGCCGAAGATCGGGTCCTCGGCGAGCCGGGTGTAGTTGTCGACGCCGGTGAAGCTGCTGGTGAAGCCGTTGTCCTCGAAGAAGCTGCCGTAGATGCTGCGGAGGAAGGGATAGAGGAGCAGCACGCCGACGAGGGCGAGCGCGGGCAGCGCCCAGGGGACGCCGGCGAACGGTCCTCCCAGGCGGCGGGTGGACGTGTTCCTCGCGGCCTGGTGCGGGGTGCGCACGGGTATGCGGCGGCGGACGCGTACGGGCTTGGCGGCGTCCGCCGTGCCCACGGTGTCGGTCATGACTTCTCCGCCTCCCGCCACACCTTCCACGCCTCGTCGGCGCGCTCCTGCATGGTCCGCAGCCCGCTGCGGTACGAGTGCGGATCGATGAGCATGCCCGCGAGGTCGTCCACGGTGGACTCGACGAGTTCGGGCGGGCCCTGTTCCCAGAACCGGTTGAGCAGCCAGAGGTCCTTCGACTGGCGGGTGACGCCCTCGATGACCGCGTTGGCGGGCTCGACCTTCGGGTTGGGGCTGCCGTCGGAGAGGCCGTGGGCGAAGGCGGTGGCGACCTCGGGGTGCAGCCAGCCGCCGGCGGCCTTCAGCGCCTCCTCCTTGTCCGGGCCCTTCACCGTGACCGCGAAGGCGCTGGACTCGAAGATCACGCAGGGGCGCGCCGCCGGGTCGGCCATGGGCAGGACGAAGGCGTCGACGGTCTTGCCGGGCTTGGCACCGGCCCCGGCGAAGACTCCGCCCAGCCACGTGCCGCAGGCGACCATCCCGATGTCGCCGTGGACGACGGCGGCGGCGGCGTTGTTGTGGTCCACGTCCATGCTGGTGAACCAGTTCTTGTCGAAGAAGCCGGCGATCGTGCGCAGCGCCCGTTCGGCGCGCGGGTCGGTGTAGCGCTCGCGCCCGTTCATCAGGTCGTCGTAGAACTGGGGATCCTGACGGCTCAGGATCTCCTGGAACCAGATGAACGCGGGCCAGCGGCCGGCCGTGGTGCCGTGCAGCGGGGTGATGCCGTTGTCCTTCAGCCGGGTGCAGGCGGTGA
Organism: Streptomyces sp. WAC 06738; assembly: GCF_003945505.1. Classification (NCBI taxonomy): domain Bacteria; kingdom Bacillati; phylum Actinomycetota; class Actinomycetes; order Kitasatosporales; family Streptomycetaceae; genus Streptomyces; species Streptomyces sp. WAC 06738. The sequence goes on from NZ_CP029618.1 coordinate 656,413, forward strand.
GGAAGTCGTCCCAGGTCTCGGGCTTCTCCAGGCGGTGCTCCGCGAAGACCTCGGGGTTGTAGAAGATCACCCAGTAGGCGAGGTTCATCGGCAGCCCGTAGACACGACCGCCGTAGGTGAACGCCTCGCGCAGCGAGGGGTCGACCCAGCCCTGGGACTCGGCGGACTCCCACTGCTCGGACAGGTCCTCGATGCCGCCGGTGCGCGCGAGGTCGCGCAGCCGGTAGCCGGACCAGTACTTGAGCAGGTCGGGGGTCTTGTTCGTGCGGAGCGAGGACTTGACGATCTGCTCGAAGGACTCGAGGGACGGGATGACCTCGGGGACGAGCTGCAGTCCTGCGGTGGCCTTGAGTGCCTTCCCGGCTGCCTGCAGCGGCGCCTCCCAGGTGGCGTTGTCGCCGTGGATGGCGACCTTGCCGGGGCCCTGCCCCGCGGCGCTGCCGCAGGCGGCGGCCAGTCCTCCGGTGGCGGTGGCGGCCGCCCCGGCCGCGGAGACCCGGAGCAGGGTACGGCGGTCGAAGCGGCCGGGGCGGGGGATGGTCGTGCGGGGGTCGGCGGGTGGTGGGGGGATCGGCGGATGACGACCTGACATCGGGCGGCTCCCTTGGTCGCTCGTGTTATCGTTAACACGCAGTGGAGAGAGCTTGACGGCCGACCGCGGCCGACGTCAATGGGCTTGCAGTGAAATTTCAGCGGACGGCCCGACAAGTCGGGCCGCGCTTCTTCTTGCGGCAGAATGCCCGAAATGTATAGTTCTGGCCGAGCGGGGTCGCAGGCCCGTCGCCGCGCCTCTGCGCAAGGACGGCCCCCGGCCGCCGGGCCTGCGACCTCCACGCCACCGCCGTACGCCGCCCGCACCCCCGTGAACGCGCCGACGACAATGGCCCGATGACCCACCCGCACCCCGCACCCGCGCTCACCGTCGTCGGCCTCCTCAGCGGCACCTCGTACGACGCCGTGGACGCCGCCGTCTGCGACCTGCGCCTGGCCGGCGACGAACTGCTCCTGCACCCCCGCGGCCTGCACAGCGCCCCGTTCCCCGGCGAGCTGCGCCGCGCCGTCGCCGCCTGCCTGCCCCCGGCCGCGACGACGATGGCGGAGGTCTGCCGGCTCGACACCGAACTGGGCCGGTTCTTCGGCCGGGTGGCCGCCGAGGCGGTCGACGCGGTCGCGGGCGGGCAGGCGGACCTCGTGGTCTCGCACGGCCAGACCGTCTACCACTGGGTCGAGGGCCGGCGCGCCCGCGGCACCCTCCAGCTCGGCGGCGCCGCCTGGATCGCCGAGGCCACCGGGCTGCCGGTGGTCTCCGACGTCCGCACGCGTGACATCGCCCGCGGCGGCCAGGGCGCCCCGCTGGCCTCCACCCTCGACGCGCTGCTCCTCCTCGGCGAAGGCCCGGGACCGCGGCGCGGGGCACTGAACCTCGGCGGCATCGCCAACATCACGGTCCGCGGCGGCGCCGGCGAGGTCGTCGCGTACGACCTGGGCCCCGCCAACGCGCTCATCGACGCGGCCGTGGCCGACGGCACCGGCGGCGCGGAGACGATGGACACCGACGGCGCGCGGGCGCGGCGCGGCACGGTGGACCGGGAGCTGCTGCGCCGGCTGCTGGCCGAGCCGTACTACGCGCTGCCGGCGCCCAAGTCGACGGGCAAGGAGCTCTTCCACGGGGCGTACCTGCGCGAGCAGGCGGCCGCGGCGGGCGCGAGGACCGCGCTGGACGACCTGGTGGCCACCGTCACGGAGCTCACCGCGGAGCTGGCCGCGGCGGCGTGCCGGGAGTACGGGGTCGAGGAGCTGGTCGTCTCCGGCGGCGGGGTGCGCAACCCGGCGCTGATGGCGCGGCTGGCGGAGCTGTGCGCGCCGGCGCGGGTGTCGCGGATGGAGGACCACGGGCTGTCGTCGCAGGGCAAGGAGGGGTATCTCTTCGCGCTGCTGGGCTTTCTGACGGTGTGCGGGCTGCCGGCGTCCGTCCCGTCGGCGACGGGCGCGCGCGAGGCGGCGCTGCTGGGCTCGATCACCCCCGGCGCCCGGCCGCTGCGGCTGCCGGAGCCGGCCGCGCAGGCGCCGGTGCGGCTGCGGGTGGTGTGAGGGCCGGCGGCCGGTCAGCGCCGGGCGCTCAGCGCCGCCGCCAGTGCCGCGGTCACCGCCGCCGCGACGGCGGCACCCGCCAGGGGCAGCAGCGGCAGCGGCACCTCCGCCGCGCGGGAGCCGCTGACCAGGCCGGTCACCGCGGCGTTCGCCGGGGAGCCGGCCGCCACCAGCACCGCCCCCGCGCCGGCGAGCGTCGCCGGCACCGTCCAGGCCCGGCTGCGCAGCAGCGGCCGGTTGCACAGCGCGCCCACCGCCGTCCCCAGCAGCGCGCAGGTCAGCGTCGCGAGCAGTCCCGCGCCCGCCGCCGCCGCGACCGGGACGGCGGTCTCCGAGGCCCGGTCGGAACCGTGCGCGTCGCTGACGAGCACGACGTAGGCCACGCCCGCCGCACCCAGCGCGGACGCCGCCGCGAACGCCGCGGCCAGGCTTGCCAGATGGGCCCGCGCCGGGCCCGCGGCCGCGGCCAGGCAGGCCCGTGCGGCGGGCGGCTCCATGCCGGTGCAGACCCGCACCAGCCACGCGGCGACCGGCAGCACCGCCGCCGCGGCCACCCCGAGCGAGTCCAGCACCGCCTGCCCGGGCTGGACGCCGACGGCCACGGCCGCCGCGTACACCAGCAGGGGCGGCAGCCAGCGGTGCGACCTGGCGAGCAGGGCGAGTTGGTAGCGCACGAGCGCGGTCACGGCGCCGGGTCCTCCTCCCGCGCGTACGGCAGGGGGCGCACGCCGCGGATGTGCCAGCCGGGGCGTGTGCCCAGCAGCACCCGCAGCAGGGCGTCGGAGTGCGCGGCGGGCACCGTCAGCCGGCAGCCGCCGCCGGGCAGTTCCTCGCAGAGCGGCGCCCCCGGCAGGTCGCCGGGCACGCGCGCGCCCGGCGGCCCGACCGCCTCGACCACCACCGCCGGGGCTCCGCCCGCGGCCCGGGCGACGACCCGCCCGCCGCCGGCGCGGTAGGCGGCGTACGGCACGTCCGCCAGCCGCCGCGGGTCGTGGTCGACGAACACCACCGCCCCGCCCGCCGCCAGCCGCTCGGCCACCGCCGCGTCCAGCTCCGCCCGGGCGCCCGTGTCCAGCCCGGTCCACGCCTCGTCGAGCACCAGCAGCTCCGGCTCCGCGAGGAACGCCTGCGCCACCGCGACCTTCTGGCTACCGCCCTTCGACAGTTCGTCCAGCGGCGTACGCGCCGACTCCCCCGCCCCGAACCGCTCCAGCCACTCCCCCGCCCGCCGCCGCGCCTCGGCACCGCGGAGCCCCTGCACCCGGCCCAGGTGCGTCAGGTAGCCGAGCGCCGTCAGCGGCAGGGCGGCGGGGAAGCGCTCCGGCACGTACGCCGTGCGCGCGGGGCGGTCCTCGACGCGCCCGGCGCTGGGCAGGTCGATGCCGGCCAGCAGCCGCAGCAGCGTCGACTTGCCGCCGCCGTTGGCTCCTTCGACGCGTACGAGCGCGCCCGCCGGCACCCGCAGGTCGACCCCGCGCAGCACCCAGGGGCCGCGTCTGCCGTAGCGCCGCCCGACGCCGTCCAGCCTCATGGACCCGGATGATCCCACGGCCGCGCCCGCGGCGACCGCACTGACGTGCGCCCGGGTGGCCGGATCGCTTACGGTGCACGGGCCGTTGGACTACTTTGTGTGGCTTCAAGCACGACTGCTGGTGGGAGAGATCTGATGGGGGACGCAGATGACGGCGGAAGAGCGCCGGTGATAGACACCACCGTGCCGCAGTCGGCGCGTATCTGGAACTTCTGGCTCGGCGGCAGCGACAACTACCGTGTCGACCGGCTCGCCGGCGAGGCGTACGTGCGGGCCTCGCCCGCCATCGTCGACGTCGCCCGCGCCTCCCGGGCCTTCCTCGCCCGCACCCTGCGCTACCTCGCGGCCGAGGCCGGGATCCGCCAGTTCCTCGACGTCGGCACCGGGCTGCCGACGGCCCAGAACACGCACGAGGTGGCGCAGGCGGTGGACCCGTCGGCGCGGGTCGTCTACGTCGACAACGACCCGATGGTCCTCGCGCACGCCCGCGCCCTGCTGGTCTCCCGGCCGACCGGGATGTGCGACTACGTGAACGCCGACGTGCAGGACCCGGACGCGGTGCTGGCGAGCGCGGCGAAGACGCTGGACTTCGACGAGCCGGTGGGGCTCATCCTCAGCGGGATCCTGGGGCACGTCGCGGACTACGACGAGGCGCGCCGGATCGTGACGCGGCTGGTCGGCGCGCTGCCCGCGGGCAGCCATCTGGCGCTCAACGACGGGACGGGCGTGGTGCGCCCGGAGGCCAGGCGGGCACAGGACGCGTACAACAGGAGCGGCGCGGTGCCGTACGTGCTGCGCACGCCGGAGGAGATAGAAGGTTTCTTCACCGGCCTGGAACTGGTGGCGCCCGGTGTCGTGTCGTGCCCGCGGTGGCGGCCGGAGGGCGGCGGGGAGCCGGAGCCGCTCGACCTCTTCGGCGGCGTGGGACGGAAGGCGGGAAGCGCGTGACGGAAGCGGAGTTCGATCCGGGGTCGGTACGGGCCCTCGCGTTCGACGTCTTCGGCACCACCGTCGACTGGCGCACGGGCGTCGCGGAGCAGGTGGCGCACCTGGCGGCGCGGCGCGGCGTGGAGCTGGACGGCGCCGGCTTCGCCGACGAGTGGCGGGAGATGTACCTGCCGTCGATGGGCCGGGTCAACGGCGGCGAGCGGGGGTGGGCGTATCTCGACGTGCTGCACCGCGAGTCGCTGGACGAACTGCTCGAACGCCACGGCGTCGGCGCCGCCTTCGACGACGCCGACCGCGCCGAGCTGGTACGCGCCTGGCACCGGCTGCCCGCCTGGGACGACGCGGCCGCGGGTCTGGCGCGGCTGCGCGGCCGGTACGTGGTGGCGGCGCTCTCCAACGGCGGCTTCGCGCTGCTGACCCACCTGGTGAAGGCGGCGGGGCTGCCGTTCGACTGCATCCTCTCCGCCGAGCTGGCGCAGCTCTACAAGCCGGACCCGGCGCCGTATCTGACGGCCGCGCGGCTGCTGGACGTGGCGCCGGGCGAGCTGCTGATGGTGGCGTGCCACGGCTGGGACCTGGCGGGCGCGCGCGGCGCGGGGCTCAGGACGGCGTTCGTCTCCCGCCCGCTGGAGAAGGGTCCGGGAGGCGGGGCGGACGCGGACGTGCCGGCCGATGTCGCGGCGCGGGACTTCACCGGCCTGGCCGATCTGCTGGGCTGTCCGTAACGGCGCCTTCACGCACCGTCCGTCCCTGCGAAAGCAATCGGCCACTCGGCGCGGGCTTCGCCCCCGGGGCCAGTTCCTCCCAGGCGACGGTGCGGTCGCACCAGCGCTCCAGCAGCGTCCGGTCGTGCCCCACGGCCAGCAGCGCGGCACCCGAGGTGCGGCGGTAGTCCTCCACCGCCGCGACGAGGGCCGCGGTGGTGGAGGCGTCGAGCATCGCCGTCATCTCGTCGCACACCAGGATCCGGGGGCGCAGCGCCAGCGCGCGGGCGAGGCAGGCGCGTTGGAGCTGGCCGTCGCTGACCTCGTGCGGCCGGCGGGCGAGCAGGTCGGGGGTGAGGCCGACGAGTGCGGCCAGTTCCTCTGTACGGTCCTGAGCCTCCGCGCGGCGGCCGGTGGCGCGCAGCGGCTCGCCGATGAGGGCGGCCAGCGTCAGCCGGGGGTCGGCGGCGAGGCGGGGCTGCTGGAAGACGACGCCGAAGGCGGTGCGCTGCGCGCGGGGGGCGCGGTGGCGCCAGCCGCGTACGGGCACGCCGTCGAGCAGCACCTCGCCCGCGTCCGGGCGGTGCAGCAGCGCGGCGACGCGGGCGAGGGTGGACTTGCCGCAGCCGCTGGGGCCGAGGAGCCCGGCGGCCTCGCCGGGCGCGAGGGTGAAGGAGACGTCGCGGACGACGGGGGCGCGGCGGTCGTATCCGGCGGTGACGGCGCGGAGTTGCAGCGGGGGCGGGGCTTCAGCGGGCATCGGCGGCCTCCGGCTGCGGTGATCCCGGCTCTCCTGTCCGTGGCGCCGGCACCTGCGCCGGCCCGGCGCTCGCGGGCTTCTCCGGCGGTACGGTCGCCGCGGCCAGCGGGTGGTGGCAGGCCGCCCCCGCCGTCAGGGTGGGCACCGTCGCGCAGGCGGCCGTCGCGTACGAGCACCGCGGCGCGAACGCGCAGCCCGGCGGCAGCGCGCCCAGCTCCGGCGGCAGCCCCGGGATCGGCGTGAAGGCGCGTTCCGGGAGGGCGTCGAGGAGGCCGCGGGCGTACGGGTGCCGGGGCCCGGGGGCACCGAAGAAGGCGGCGGCGCCGGCGAGTTCGACGATCCGCCCGGCGTACATCACCGCCACCCGGTCGGCGATCCGCTCCGCGGCGGCCAGGTCGTGGGTGATCATCAACAGCCCGTGCCCGCCGTCGACCTGGCGGCGCAGTTCGTCGACGGTGCGCTCGACGAGGTCGCGGTCGAGCCCGGTGGTCGGCTCGTCGGCGAGGAGCAGCGGCGGGCCGCCGACGAGGGCGAGGGCGGTGGCGGCGCGCTGGGCGAGGCCGCCGGAGAGTTCGTGCGGGTAGCGGTCGAGGTGGTCGGCGGGGAACGCGGCCCGCTCCGCGGCCTCTTCCGCGGCCGCGCGCAGCCCGGCCTTGCGGGTGTCCGTCAGCTCCCTGACGACTTCCTGGAGCTGGGAGCGCACGGTCCTGACGGGCGTGAGGTGCGCCGCGGGGGACTGCGGGATGAGGCCGACGCGGCGGCCCCGTACCCGGCGGGCCAGCTCCGCCTCCCCTGCGCCCAGCAGCTCCAGTTCGCCGAGGTGCGCGGTGCCCGCGGTCTCGGCGTTCCCGGGCAGCAGCCCGAGGAGCGCCGAGGCGAGGACGGACTTGCCGCAGCCGCTCTCACCGACGAGGGCGACGCACTCGCCGGGGGCGAGGGTGAGGGAGACGTCGGTGACGGCCGCGACGTACCGGCCGCGGGGCATCCGGAAGCGCACCGACATCCGGTCGAGGACCAGCAGCGGCGCGGCGGCGCGGTCCTCGCGGTCCTCGTGGACGTCGTGGTCAGCGCTGCCGGCATGGTTGTCGTGAAGCCGGTGATCCGTGCGGTCCGTCACAGCGTCAGCTCCGATCGGCGGCGCGGGTTCAGCCGCTCCCGCCACGCGCCGGCCAGGCCGGCGACGGCGAGGGTCGGGATGATGATGAACAGGCCGGGGAAGAGCGTGGGCCACCAGTCCCCCGCCAGCAGCGACCCGCGCGCCCCCTGGACCATCGCGCCCAGGCTCGCCTGGTGCGGCGGCAGCCCGAGGCCGAGGAACGACAGCGCGGACTCGTGCCAGATGGCGTGCGGCACCATCAGCACCGCCGCGAGCCCCGCCTGCGGCAGCACTCCGGGCACGAGGTGGCGGATCGCGACCCGGGTGCGCGAGGCGCCGCCGGAGACGGCCGCGTCCACGAACGGCCGGCCGCGCAGCGACAGCACCTCGGCGCGCACGATGCGGCAGGTCGACACCCAGTGCGTCAGCCCGACGGAAGCGACGACCGGCCACACCCCGGGCTGGAAGAGCGCGACGATGAAGATGCCGAGCAGCAGGTGCGGTACGGAGGCGAAGACGTCCACGAGCCGCATCACGGCCCGGTCGACGTGCCCGCCGAGCGCGCCGGCCAGCGCCCCGATCGCGGTGCCGACGACGGTGGCGACGAGCGCGGCGACCACCCCGACGAGCAGCGAGACGCGCAGCCCGTAGACGCAGCGCAGCAGCACGTCGCGGCCGACGTCGTCGGTGCCGAAGAGGTGGGAGAGGGACGGGGCGGCGAGCTTGTTGCCGATGTCGACGGCCTGCTGGTCGAGCTGGACCAGCGGCGGTATGACGAGCACCGCCAGCACGGCGAGCGCGACGACCGCCGCGGAGGTGCGGACGCGCAGCGCGCGCACCGGCGTGCGGCCGGTGCCGCGGGTGCGCCAGGGGGTCGCATCCGGCGGCCCGGCGGCGGACGCGCCCGGCTTCCGTACCGCCCGCGGTGCCTCAGGTGCTTCAGGTGCCTCGGGTGCCTCAGCCATCGAAGCCCACTCTCGGGTCGGCGAGTCCGTACAACAGGTCGGACAGCAGGTTGCCGAGGAGCACCGCCGCCGTCGCCAGCACGGTCAGCGCGGCGAGCAGCGGGAAGTCGACGGACGTGGCGGCCTCGACGGTGGCCGCGGCGATGCCCGGCCAGCTGAAGACGGTCTCGATGAGCAGCGCACCGGTGATCAGCTCCGGCACCCGGGTGCCGATCAGGGTGAGCACGGGCAGTAGCCCGGAGCGCAGCGCGTGCCCCAGCAGCACGGTGCGCTCGGCGAGCCCGCGGGAGCGGGCGCCGCGCACGGGGTCCTCGTCGAGCGCGTCGCCGACGCCCTGGCGGACGTAGAGGACGAACCACGGCATCTGCGAGACCGCGAGCACCGACGCGGGCAGCAGCACGTGCTCGGCGACCTGCCCGAAGGTGACGACGTCCGTGCCGGTGTCGGTGAGTCCGCCGGCCGGCAGCGCGTCGAGCCGGAGCGCGAAGAGCCAGACGGCGAGCAGCCCGAGCCAGAACGGCGGCGCCGCCTCCAGCGCGTACGCGAGGGAGGTGACCGCCCGGTCGAGCGGCCCGCCGCGGCGGCGGGCGGCGAGCACGCCGAGGAGCGTGCCGGCGACGATGGCGACGGCGAACGCGACCGCGCAGAGCAGCACCGTCCAGCCGATGCGCTCGCCGATGACGTCGGCGACCGGCTGGCGCATGCTGGTCGACTGGCCGAGGTCGCCGGTGACGACGGCGGTCAGCCAGTCCCACCAGCGGGTGACGAACGGGTCGTCGGCGCCGAGGCTGTCGCGGAGCTGGTCCAGCGCCTCCTCGGAGGCGCTGAACCCGGCGGTGCCCGCATACGCCTTCACCGGGTCGAACGGCGAGGCGGCGGCGATGGCGAACACCCCGAAGGTGACGGCCAGCAGGACGGGGACGGCGTACAGCAGCCGCCGCCCGGCCATCCGCGCCATCGGGGCCAGCGGCAGCCCGGTCACGACGCGGGCTGCCAGCTCTCGACGTTCCACCAGGGACCACTGCCGAAGCCGTGCTCGTGCGGCTCGGCCTGGGTGGTCAGGCCGCGCCAGGTGTCGGCGACGACGTAGATGTGGTCGATGTGGGTGAGGAAGACGTAGCCCGGGTTCTCGCTGAGTTCCTGCTGCACCTTGTCGTACGCCCGCTTGCGCTCGGCCTTGTCGCCGCTCTCCCGGCCCTCGACGAGGGCGGTGTCGACGTCCTGGTTCTCGTACGAGGCCATGTTGTTGAAGCCCTGGCCGGCCAGCTCGGAGAAGAGCATCGGGTAGAGGTCGAAGTCGGGGTCGGCGGGGCTGCCGCCGCCGGCGAGCACGGCGTCCTCGCCCATCCGCGGCTCGATGACCTCCCACGTGCCGCTCTCCACCTTGGCCTCGATGCCGACCTTCTTGGCGTCGCCGGCGAAGGCGAGGGCGTGCTCCTGGCGGAGCTTGTCGCCGGAGGGGTAGTAGAGGGTGAACGAGGCGCGCTGCCCGTCCTTCTCGCGGATGCCGCCGTCCTCCGCGCGCCAGCCGGCGTCGTCGAGGATCTTCTCGGCCAGCCCGGTGTCGTAGGGGCGCTCGGTGCCCTCGGCGAACCACTCGCTGTCGGTGGGCACGGGACCGTACGCGGCCTTGCCCCGGCCCTCCAGCAGCTTGTCGACCATCGCGCCGCGGTCGACGGCCACGTCGAGGGCGCGGCGGATGGCGATGTCACCCGTGACCGGGTTGTCGGTGGGCAGGGTGACGGCGCGGTGGTCGGCGGTGGTGGCGGCCAGCGTCTGCTTGTCGTCGTCCTCGGCGAAGGTCTTGGCGAGGTTCGGCGGCAGGATGGCGCCGTCGAGGTCGCCGGAGCGCAGCCGGGTGGCGCGGATGTCGTCGTCGGCGATGATCGCCATGGTCAGCTTCTTCACCTTCGGCTTGCCGCCCCAGTAGCCGGGGTTGGCGGAGAAGGTGAGCTTCTCGCCCTTGCGCCAGCCGTCCAGGACGTACGGTCCCGTGCCGATGGGCTCGGTGTTGAACGCTCCGGTGTTGACGTCGCCCTTGCCGGCGACGTGCTCGGGCGCGATGGGCAGCACGGTGCGCTCGGCGAAGGGCGCGTAGGGGTACTTCAGGGTGAAGACGACGGTGTCGTCCCCCTTGGCCTCGACGCTCTCGACCGCTTCCAGGTCGCCCTTGGAGGCGTTGTTGGTGCCGGGGTCGAGGATGGTCTCGTAGGTGAAGACGACGTCGGCGGCGGTGAAGGGCTCGCCGTCGCTGAACGTCACGTCGTCGCGCAGCTCGTACGTGTACGTGGTGCCGCCGTCGGTGATCTCGGGCAGCGCGCGGGCGAGGGCGGGCTTCAGCTCCATGTCGCCGTCGCGGGCGAGGAGGCCGTCGAAGATCTTGGAGTTGCCGTCCTTGCCGTAGCCGAGGAGCGGGCTGAGGGTGTCGGGCTCGTTGGCGACGCCGATGACGGCGGTGGCGCCGTCCCCGCCGGAGCCGCCGGAGTCGTCGTCGGCGTCCGGGTTCGAGCAGGCGGCGGCCCCCGCGAGCACCGCCGCTGCCGCCGTGACCGAGACCGCTGCGCGTATGCCGCGGACTGACATGCCCACTCCCCTGTTGAAGGTCCACTGTTATTGCGAACAGTTCGCAATTAGAACCCATGATCGGTGCATGGCGCAATGAGGAGTCCACTCCGCGGGCACCCGGCGGCGCATGGTCCGCCGAGGTCAGCGACGGGATGCCGGAAGGAGCGGCCCCGCTCCTTGCGTCGACCGGGTGGCCCCGGACGGGACACGGCAGTCTTTACGGATAATCCGGGTCATTCCTCCCCGTAGCATCCGGTGTCCCGTACCCCACCGGGAAGGACCCCCCATGGCGCTCCCCCCGCTCTCCCGCGCCCTCACCGGCGGCGCCTGCCTGGCCGTGCTCGCCGCCTCCGGCTACGGCTGGGCGCTCGCCACCGCGCCCGCGCCGGGCCGCACGGGCACCGACGTCCTGGTCGTCGGCAGCGACTCGCGCGCCGGGCTGACGGCGGAGGAGAAGAGCCGGTGGCACGCGGGCGGCACGGCCTGCCGGTGCGCCGACGTCGTCATGGTCGTGCACCTGTCGGCGGACGGCCGGCGCGCGAGCGTCGTCAGCCTCCCCCGCGACTCCTACGTCCCGTTCGCGCCGCGCGACGACGGCGCGGGACCCATCGCCCACTCCGGCAAGATCAACGCCGCCCTGCGGCAGGGCGGTCCGGAACTGCTGACGCGCACCGTCGAGCGCGCCACCGGGCTGGACATCGACCACTACCTGCAAGCGCGCTTCAAGGGTTTCGTCCAGGCGGTCGACGCACTGGGCGGCGCACCGGTGTGCACGAAGGAGCCGATGCGCGACAAGAACTCGGGCATCGACCTCGAACCAGGGAAGCACCACCTCGACGGCGCCGGGGCGCTGCGGTACGTCCGCACCCGGCACAGCGGGCACGGCGACATCGACCGCGTACGCCGCCAGCAGCGGCTGGTCGCCGGCATCGCCGGACGGCACCTGGCAGCGGGCACCCTGGCGGATCCACCGCGGCTGGAGGCGCTCGCCGGCGAGGTGGCCGGCGGGCTGCGCCCGGGCCCGCGCACGAGCGTCGCCGACATGCTGGCGCTGGGCCGGCAGGCGCGGCATCTGCGGCTGCGGGACGTGGAGTTCGCGACCGTGCCACTGGAGAGCATCAGCCACCCGGCGGGCGAGTGGGGCTCGGCCGTGAAGTGGAACGACGAGCGCGCCCGCGCGATGTTCCGGCGGCTGGCAGCCGACCGCACGCTGGCGCCGGGCGACGAGCGGGGCCCGCGCGGCGGCTTCGACTGGACCGGCCGGGTCGCCCCCGGCGACCGTATGGACTGCGACTGACGCGGTGGGCACGCGGGGCGCCGCGGACCGCGGGGCGCGCACGCGAGCGGCGCCGCCGGGCATGGGACCGGCGGCGCCGCGGTGCGCGAGGGGTCAGAGGACCCGGCGCACGGTCACGTCATCGGCGTTGACGAAGCCGATGCGGTGCCCGATCTGGATGATGTGGTACTTCGTCTTGCCGCGGACCACCGTGCGGTCCCCGGGCGCGGAGCCGTCGAAGGTCACGGCGCGGTAGTACTCGCCGGGGACGGTGCCGCCGTAGGAGTACGCCTGGCCCGCCTTGAACTCGTACGGGTGCGCCGAGATCGGCTGGTACGGGATCTCCGGCGGGTACGCGGCCTGTTCCGGGTACGCCCGGCCGTAGACCGGCACCGACTCCTTGCCCGGCTTGGGCGTGACGATCTTCCCGGCGGTGTAGTCGGCGACCCGCGCGCCCGCGGGGTTGTGGAACCAGCCCTTGAGTCCGTGGTACCAGATCGCCACCCAGTCGCCCTTGCGCTCGGCCACCGCGTACGTCTGCCCGGCCGAGGCCCGGCTGCCGATGTCCGAGACGTGCATGTCGGAGGCCCGGCCGTCGGGGTGCAGACCGATGTCCGCGAGCAGCGGCGAGTCCGCGTCGGGCTGCGCGTGCAGGATCACCGACGACGACGGCGCGAGCGGGCACGGCTCCTTCGGGTCGGAGCCCTCCTCGTAGCTGCAGCCGGTGAACTGCGGCTTGTTCTCCGCGAAGTCCGGCTTGATCATCACCATCGACTTCGAGAACCCGCCCGGGCTGCGCAGCGGGGCCTTCAGCAGCTCGAAGTAGCGCTCCCAGTCCCAGTACGGGCCCGGGTCCCAGTGCATGCCGGCGATGTTCGGCGTGGTGGTGCCGGGCACGTTGTCGTGGCCGATGATGTGCGTGCGGTCCAGCGGGATGTCGTACCTGGCCGCCAGGTAGCGCACCAGCGTCGCCGAGCTGCGCATCATCGCCTCGGTGTACCAGGTGCCCTGGTCCTTGGCGAAGCCCTCGTGCTCCAGGCCGATGGACTTGGCGTTGATGTTCCAGTTGCCCGCCTGCCAGGCGACGTCCTTGTGCTTGACGTGCTGGGCGATGTGGCCGTCGGAGCTGCGCAGCGTGTACTGCCAGCTCGCCGCGCGCTTGGGGTCCTGGACCATGTTGATGACACCCGGGTAGCGGCCCTCGGTGTCGTGGATGACGATGTACTCGATCTTCTGGTCGCGCGGCCGGTCGGCCTTGTCGTGGTTGACGTACGCCTGGATGTTGTCCGGGTTGGTCTGGCGGTACGTCGCCGGGATCCACTCGCAGCCGAGCCGGTCCGGGCACTCCACTTCCTCGTCCGCCAGCCGCGGCAGGCCGAGTTCGCCGAGCCACCGCTGCCGCGGCGCCACGGACGGGTCGGCGGCCAGCCGGACGGCGTGGCCGTCGTCGGTGGTGCGGGCGGCGCCGTCGCGGATGGTCGCGTAGACCTCGTCGGCGAACGCCGCCGCGTCCTGCTCGTACGCGGCGCCCGCGTACTTCGCCACCGCGCCGTACCAGTCGGCCGGGTCGGCCGAGGCCGGCGCGCCCAGGTCCTCCTGGTACGCGGCCAGCAGCGCGGCGCCGCCGGCGATGTTCTCCGCGGGCTTCGCGCGCAGCGTCGCCGCGTCGGTGCCGGTCAGCTCGGCGGCCGCGTACAGCGTGGTGAGCGCGGGGCCGAACGTCTCGTCGCCGACGGGCCGTTCGGTGTCGCCCCGCGGGTCCTCGGCGGTGCCGCCGTGGTGGTCCTCGGCGAGCACCGTGGGCGCGTCGGTCAGGTGCATGGGGCCGTAGCCGGCGTCGGTGCTCGGCTCGCCGGCGTGGGTGTCCCAGCGGGACTCCAGGTACGACACGCCGAGCAGCACGCTCTCCGGCACGCCGTACTCGTCGGCCGCCGCGGCGTACGCCGCCTGCCGGGTCGCGGGCGCCGCCGCGTCCTCGCCGCCGCCGGCGGCGGCCGGGAGGGACGCCGAGGTGAGCGGCAGCAGCAGGCCGGCGGCGACGGCGGCCGTCGCCCAGGGTCGTCTTCGCAGGTTCACCCGGAGGCGGGTGGCTGGGGTGGGAGGCAACGGGACTCCTCAGGGGGTCGGGACGAGGACGTGCGCGTGCGGTGCGTAACAGGGGTACCGACTCGGTCACGTACCCGTCAATCCCTCCCAGGGGCACGAAAGTTGCACGTCAGCCCGGCTGCCGCCCATCTGCACGGCGGCACTGGTCCAGACCGGTGCCGACGGCCGGCCGCGGCTCGGGCCGCGGCCGGCCGCCGTTCGGCCGCCGGGCCAACCCGCCCGGTCGCCCTGCGGCCGGTCAGGGGGCCCGGCGGCGCCGGGCGAGCCAGGTCTGCGCGATGACGACGACCACCAGGAAGCCGCCGCTGACGACCTGCTGGTAGGCGGAGTCGAGCGAGCCGATCTGGTTGATGACGTTCTGGATCACCTTCAGCAGCAGCACGCCGACGAGCGAGCCGCCGACGAAGCCCATGCCGCCGGAGAGCAGCGTGCCGCCGATGACGACCGCGGCGATCGCCTCCAGCTCCATGCCGTAGCCGAGGATGGTCACGCCGGAGTCGAGCCAGGCGGCGTTGAGCGCGCCGGCGAAGCCGGCGAGCAGCCCGTTGAGGGTGTAGACCAGCGTCTTGGTACGGGCCACGGGCGCGCCCATCAGCGCGGCGGCGTCCTCGTTGCCGCCGACGGCGTAGACGTGCTGGCCGAAGCGGGTGCGGCGGAGCAGGATGCCGCCGGCGACGAAGAGCGCCGCGGTGATCCACACCGGGACGCCGATGCCGAGCAGCTTGCCCTGGCCGAGGTCGGCGAAGAACGAGCCCTCGGCGACCAGGTAGGTGTCGGCGCCCTCGTCGGTGAGGGACAGCATCACGCCGCGGGCGCCGAGCATGGCGGCGAGCGTGACGATGAACGGCGCAAGCCGGAGCCGGGCGATGAGCAACCCGTTGACCAGGCCGAAGAGTCCGCACACGGCGAGGGGCAGCAGCAGCGCCACCAGGGTGCCGTGGCGTGAGCCCCAGGCGGCGAGCACGCCGCCGAGCACGAAGACCGAGCCGACGGAGAGGTCGATGCCTCCGGTGATGATGACGAAGGTCATCCCGAGGGCGACGATGGCGAGGAAGGCGGAGGAGACCGCCATGTTCTCGATGTTGCCGGTGGTGGCGAAGGAGTCGAAGGACAGCGAGGCGACGGCGGCGATGGCGACGAGCGCGACCAGCGCGCCGTGCTGCTGCGCGAGGGCGCTCAGCCGCTCGCCGCGCCCGGAGCCCGCGGGCTCCTCCGGGCCGTACGCCACGGCGACGGGTTCGTCTTTCACGACGGTCACCGCTTCCCCCTCTCCCTGGCCGCGGACTGCTCGCCGCAGCGGCCGACCGCGGTCCTTCCACCCGGTGCGACGGCCGCACCCGTCCGGCTGCGGACCGGGGTCCCACCCCGCACAGGCATCACCGCTTCCCCCTCTCCCTGGCCGCGTAGACGGCGAGGATGATCACCACGGCCTGGGCGATCTGTGTCCACGACGGCTCCAGGTCGTGCTTGATCAGGGTGGCCGTCAGCAACTGGATGAGCACCGCGCCCGCCACCGTGCCGCCGATGCGGACCCGGCCGCCGGTGAGCGGGGTGCCGCCGACGACGACGGCGGTGATGGCCGACAGCTCCATCAGGTTGCCGAGCGACGTGGGGTCGCTCGCGGAGAGCCGGGCGGTGGCCAGGAAGCCGGCGACGGCGGCGAGCACGCCGCAGACGACGTACACCACGATCAGCACCCGGCGCACCGGCAGCCCGGCGAGCCTGGCGGCGGGGCGGCTGTCGCCGATGGCGAGCAACTGGCGGCCGAAGGTGGTGCGGCGGACGACGAAGGCGACGACGAGCGCGAGCGCCACGGCGATGAGCACCACGTACGGCACGCCGGCGAACTCGCCGGAGCCGAGGGTCGCCATGCCGGGGTCGCGAATGTCCTCCAACTGCGGCAGCAGCACCAGCGCGAGACCCCGGGCGCCGACCATCAGCGCGAGCGTGGCGACGATGGGCTGGACCCCGATGAACGCGATCAGCGAGCCGTTGGCCAGGCCGACCGCGGCCCCGCCGGCGATCGCGACGATCAGCGCGATCCACGGCCCGTACCCCATGTAGAGCGCGACCAGCGAGGTGGACAGCGCCATGACGGAGCCGACGGACAGGTCGACGCCCTCGCTGCCGATCGCCAGCGCCATGCCGAGCGCGACGATGACGACGGGGGCGACCTGGACGGCCTGGGTGCGGAAGTTCTCGGCGGAGAGGAAGTGGGGGGTGAAGGCGATGTTGACGAGGAGCAGGAGCGCGACGCCCGCGTAGACGCCGTACTCCTGGAGCCAGCGCAGCACCCGCTCGCGGTCGGCGGGCAGCGCGCGGCGCAGCGTGAGGTCAGCCATGGCCGGCCGCCTCCGCACCCGCCCCGCGGGGCGCCGGGTCCGGGTCCCCGCCCGGCTCGGCGGCGGCCGCGATGGCCTCCATGAGTCTGTCCTCGGTGACGTCGTCGCCGGTCAGCTCGCCGACGACGGCGCCGTCCCTCAGCACCACCACGCGGTCGGACCCCTCGATCAGCTCCTCCACGTCGGAGGAGATCAGCAGCACGCCGAGGCCGTCCTCGGCGAGTTCGTCGACGAGCTTCTGCACCTCGGCCTTGGCGCCGACGTCGATGCCGCGCGTCGGCTCGTCCAGCAGCAGCACCTTGGGCTGCATGGCGAGCCAGCGGGCCAGCAGCACCTTCTGCTGGTTGCCGCCGGAGAGTTCGCCGACCTTCTGGTGCGGGCTCGCCGCCTTGATGCGCAGCCGGCTGACGAACGTCTCGACGACGGCGTCGATCCGGGCCTCGGAGACCAGCCCGTAGCGGGACATGCGCGGCAGCGCGGCCAGCGCGATGTTCTCGCGGACCGAGAGCCCCGGCACGATGCCCTCGGACTTGCGGTCCTCCGGCAGCAGACTGATGCCGGCGCGGATCGCGGCGGGCGTGGAGCCGGTGCGTACGGGCGCGCCCGCGACGGTGACGCGGCCGGCGCCGAGCGGGAGGGCGCCGGCGATGGCCTTGGCGGTCTCGGTACGTCCCGAGCCCAGGAGTCCGCCGAGGCCGACGACCTCGCCGGGGCGGACGGAGAGCGAGACGTCGTGCAGCTCGTGCCGGCGGGTCAGGCCCTCGGCGCGCAGCACCGGCTCGGCACCGGTGCCGTGGTCCCCGGTGAACTTGGTGAGTCCCTCGGCGCGCACCTCGCCCATCTCCCGGCCGAGCATGAGGGAGACCAGCCGGAGCCGGTCGAGCCCGGCGAGCGGTCCGGTGTGCACGACGCGGCCGTCGCGGAGCACGGTGACGGCGTCGCAGACGGCGTAGAGCTCGTCGAGGCGGTGGCTGACGTAGACGACGGCGACGCCGTCGGCGCGCAGCCGGCCGATGACGCCGAAGAGGGTCTCGACCTCGCGGGGTTCGAGGGAGGAGGTGGGCTCGTCCATGACGACGACGTCGGTGCGGCCGGACGCGGAGACGGCGCGGGCGAGGGCGACCATCTGCTGTGCGCCGACGCCGAGTTCGGCCAGCGGACGGCGGACGTCGACGCGGACGCCGTAGTCGAGGAGCATGCGCTCGGACTCGCGGTGCATGCGGCCGAAGTCGATGAGGCCGCCGCGGCGGCGCGGCTCGCGGCCGAGGAGGAGGTTGCGGGCCACGCTCATCAGCGGGATGAGGTTGACCTCTTGGTAGATGGTCGAGATGCCGGCCTGCTGGGCGGCGAGCGGGGTGGCGAAGGACGCCCGCTCGCCGCGGTAGGTCAGCTCGCCCTCGTCGGGCTGGTAGACGCCGGTGAGGACCTTGATGAGGGTGGACTTCCCGGCGCCGTTCTCGCCGACGAGGGCGTGCACCTCGCCGGCGCGGGCGGTGAAGTCGACGCCGTCGAGGGCGAGGACGCCGGGGAAGCGCTTGGTCAGGCCGCGTACGGCCAGGACGGCGGGGCGCTCCGCCGTGTCGTCGGCGCGGTCACGGGCGGCGTCCTCGGCGTCCGTGACCTCCTGGGGCTCCGCCGGGTGCGGCCCGGCGGACCGGGCGGGCCCGGCGGGCCCGCCCGGTCCGTGCCGCTCGGGCGGCTCGTTCGCTGCGGCCATCGGCGTCAGAACGCCTTGCCGAGGTCGGCCTCGGCGTTGTCGGCGGTGTACTCGCTGTCCTTGATGACGATGTCCTGGCCGACCTCCTCGCCCTTGGTGAAGGCGTCGAGGGTCTCGAAGGCCAGCGGGCCGAAGCGCGGGTTGGACTCGATGACGGAGTCGATCCAGCCGTCGACGATGCCCTGGACGGCGTTGCGGGTGCCGTCGATGGTGACGATCTTGACGGCGCCGGGCTCCTTGCCCGCGCCCTTGAGCGCGTTGACGGCGCCGAGGCCCATCTCGTCGTTCTCGGCGTAGATCCCGGTGATCTCCGGGTTGGACTGGATGAGCTGCTCGGTGACCTGCTGGCCCTTCTCGCGGGCGAACTCGCCGGTCTGCTCGAAGACGACCTCCAGGTCCGGGGCCTTCTCGGCGATCCGGTCCTTGAAGCCCTTGGTGCGCTCGGTGGTGACGTTGTTGCCGGGGGTACCGAGCAGGATGGCGATCTCGCCCTTGCCGCCGGTGGCCTCGATCATCTTGTCCGCGGCCCGCTTGCCCTGCTCGGTGAAGTCGGAGCCGATGAAGCTCACGTAGTCCTTGCACGGCTCGGCGTTGATCTTCCGGTCGATGGTGACGATCGGGATCTTCTTCTTCGCCGCGGACTTCAGCACCGGGTCCCAGCCGTCGGAGTTCAGCGGGGCGATGACCAGCAGGTCGGCGCCCTTGGCGATGAGGTCCTGGACGTCGCTGATCTGCTTGGAGAACTGCGACTGGGCGTTGGCGGTGAGCAGTTCGATGCCGCGCTTGTCGGCCTCGGCCTTGATCGAGGCGGTCTCGGCGATGCGGAACGGGTTGGCTTCCTTCTCGGACTGCGAGAAGCCGACGGTGGCGCCGGCGAGGTCAATCTCCTCGGCGCCGTAGTCGCCGATCACACAGGTCGGGCCCGAGCCCCCGGAGACCTTCTGCTCGCTGCCCTTGGCCTCCTCGGAGCCGGCGGCGGCGCCGGTGCTCCCCTCGTCGTCGTCCTCGGACTTGGCGCAGCCGGCCGCGAGCGCGAGGCTCGCGCTGAGCGCGACGGCGAGGAGTGTTCTGGCGGCGGTACGGGCGTGCGGCTTCATGGTGATACCCCAATTCGGGCGGTGGAGTACGAGGGCCGGGCCGCTGCGCGGGACCGGAAGAATTCAGGGGATGTTTTACATCGTTGGAAGAGCGCTGTAAACACCTCCCGCAGCACGGATTTGCCCGGCGAAGATCGCCAAGGCCCGTGTGCCGTACGGGACTTGACGCTCCGTCAGCACGGCGCGGGGCAGGCCGGGGCGCCCGCCCGGGGGGTGGTCCGGGCGGGGCGTTCCACGGGGGGTCAGCCGCTCGTGCGGCCGCGCGTGCTCTCCCGCTCCACCAGCGAGAACGCGGGGTGCATCTCCTGCGACTCGGGCACGCTGCCGTCGCCGTGGGCGGCGTCGAGACGCTTGACGAGGGACTCCACCGCGAGCCTGGCGATGGCCCGCTTGTCGGGCGCGATGGTGGTGAGCGTGACGGCCCCGTAGCGGCTCTCGGTGATGTCGTCGAATCCGACCACCGCCACGTCCTCCGGCACCCGCAGCCCGCGCTCGGACATCACCCGCATCGCGCCGATGGCGATCAGGTCGTTGTACGCGAAGACCGCGTCCGGCCGCTGCCCGGAGTCCAGCAGCGCCGCCATGGTCACCGCGCCGTCCGCCCGCTCCCAGCCCTCGGTGTACGCCACCAGCGCCTCGTCGACCGGTACGCCGCGGTCCGCCAGCTCCGCCCGCCAGCCGAGAAGTCGCAGGTGGGCGGGCTGGTGGGCGCGGTCCTCCCGGGCGCCGAGGAACGCGATGCGGCGCCGTCCGAGGTCCAGCAGATGACCGACCGCCTGCCGGGCGGCGGCGATGTTGTCGATCGCGATGTGGTCGTACGGCAGGTCGTAGCGCCGCTCGCCGAGGAGCACCAGCGGGCTCTCCTCGGCCCGGCCGCGCAGGTCCTCGGTGTCCAGCTCCAGCGGGCTGAGGATCAGCCCGTCCATCACCCGGGCCCGGAAGCCCTGGGTGACGAGCAGTTCCAGCTCGCGCCGGCCCTGGGTGTGGTCGAGCAGGACGGTGAAGTCGTGCCGGGCGGCCTCGTCGATGACGTGTCCCGCCAGCTCGGCGAAGTAGGGGTTGCCCAGCTCGGGCACGGCGAGCGCGATGATGCCCGTACGGCCTTTGCGCAGGTGGCGGGCGGTGAGGTTGGGGCGGTAACCCAGCTCGTCGATCGCCTGCTGCACCCGCGCCCGCATCGCCGGCGTGACGTGCGGATAGTTGTTGACCACGTTCGAGACGGTCTTCACCGACACGCCCGCCCGCTCGGCCACATCCTTCAGGCTGACTCTCAACGCGTTCCTCCTACGCCGTTTGGTCATGCACTGGACACAACGCAGGAGGCGTGCTGTCATGCCAACTGCCCTTGTTTCCAACGTTATACAAGACGCCCGGGGGCAAAGGGCAGCCCCAGCACCCGCATTCTCCGACTTCCGGAGGTACCCGTGCACCCCTCGCTCAGACGCGTACGGCGGCGACTACTCCGCTGGCCGACGCCCATCCTCGCGGCACTCGCCCTGACCCTGGTCCCCGCCGGTCCCGGCTTCTCGGCCACGAGCGCCGACCGCCCGGCCGCCGCCGAGGCCGCCGACTCCCGCGCAGCCGCGGAGGTCCACGGCCTCAAGGGCGAGTACTACACCCACAGCGCCCCCGGCGCGTTCGACTTCGACCAGTTGAAGGCCACCGCCTTCGACCCGTCGCTCGACTTCGACAACCTGGAGCCGCGTCTCGCGGCCCGCGCCGGCCAGGCCGACCATGTCAGCGTCCGCTGGACCGGCGGGATCACCCCCGAGGTCTCCGGCGCGCACACCTTCCACGTCAGCGCGGACAACGGCTTCCGGCTCTGGGTGGACGGCGAGATCGTCATCGACCACTGGATCGACGACTGGGACAAGGAGCAGACCTCGCAGCCCGTGACCCTGGAGGCGGGCCGCACGTACGACATCAAGGTGGAGTACTTCGAGCACCACGGCGGCTCGAACTTCCACCTGCGCTGGACCAAGCCCGGCGCCCAGAAGGAGGCCGTGCCGCAGTCCGCGTTCACGCTCCCCGCGGACTTCGACTACACCGGTCCCACCGACGTCGCGGTGCAGCCCGACGGCCGCACGCTGACCATGGACTTCGCCCAGCCGCTCGCCGCTCCCCCGGCGACGTTCGACGAGCATCTGGAGACCGTCATCGGCGGCGCCGACTGGCCGCGGGCCGCGGCCGAGCTGGACCCCGACGACCCCTCCCGGCTGATCGTCCCGCTCGACGAGCCGGTGGTCGGCCAGGGCGGCTCCGCCGACGTGCGCTACGACGGCGAGGGCGGCCTGACCGGCGCCGACGGCTCCGACATCGGCGAGTTCTGGACCTCGGGGGCGAACGACTCCGAGTACCAGTTGCGGACGAAGTGGGCCGACGACGTCGACGAGGACGCCCCGCTCCCGGAGTACCCGCGCCCGCAGCTCACCCGCGAGGACTGGCAGAGCCTCAACGGCACCTGGCAGTTCGCCGGCGCCTCGGAGGGCGAGAGCCCGCCGTTCGGCCGCACGCTGGACGAGAAGATCGTCGTGCCCTACCCGGTCGAGTCCGAGCTGTCCGGCGTCCAGCGGCACGAGGAGCGCATGTGGTACAAGCGCACCTTCACCGTGCCGCGTGACTGGGGCGTCGGCCAGCGCGGCGAGCGGCTCCAGCTCAACTTCGACGCTGTCGACTGGAAGGCCGACGTCTGGCTCAACGGCAAGCAGGTCGCGTCCCACAAGGGCGGCTACGACCGGTTCAGCGCCGACGTCACCCAGGCCCTGCGCGGCGGCGGCAAGCAGGAGCTGATCGTCGGGGTCTACGACCCGACCGACTCCGCCGACGGCGAGAACCCGCCGATGGGCAAGCAGCGGCTGTCGCCCAGCGGCATCTGGTACACCTCCTCCTCCGGCATCTGGCAGTCCGTGTGGATGGAGCCGGTGCCCACCGACCGCGCCGAGGACCTGAAGATCACCTCCGACGTGGCCGGCGAGCAGGCCGCCGTCCAGGTGCGCGGCGTCCGCGACGGGGTGCCGGTCACCGCCACCGCGTACGACGGCCGCCGCGAGGTCGGCACCGCCACCGGGAAGACCGGCGAGCCGCTGACCGTGCCCGTGCCCGACCCGAAGCTGTGGTCCCCCGACGACCCGCACCTGTACGACCTGAAGGTGACGGTCGGCCGCGGTGCCTCGGCGGACCAGGTGCGCGGCTACTTCGGCATGCGGACCGTCGGCGTCGAGACGATCGACGGGCAGCAGCGGATGACGCTCAACGGCGAGCCGGTCTTCGCCATGGCCACCCTCGACCAGGGCTTCTGGCCCGAGGGCATCCACACCGCACCCACCGACGAGGCGCTCAAGTACGACCTCGAGATGCACAAGGAGATGGGCTTCAACTCCGTGCGCAAGCACATCAAGGTCGAGCCCGACCGGTGGTTCTACCACGCCGACAAGCTGGGCCTGCTGGTGTGGCAGGACATGCCGTCGATGAACACCAAGACGCCCTCGCAAGACTCCCGCACCCAGTTCGAGCACGAGCTGAAGGAGATGATCGAGCAGCACGACAGCCACCCGTCGGTGGTCATGTGGGTGACGTTCAACGAGGGCTGGGGCCAGTACGACCAGGCCCGTATCGCCGACTACGCCAAGGAGCTGGACCCGACGCGGCTGGTCAACAACATGAGTGGCCACAACTGCTGCGGCGCGGTCGACGGCGGCAACGGCGACATCTCCGACGCCCACGGCTATCCGAGCGCCCAACTGCCCAAGCCGGACGGCACACGCGCGCTCGTCAGCGGCGAATACGGCGGCCTCGGGCTGGCCATCCCGGGCCACGCCTGGCCGGTGCGGCACACCTACGTGGGCGTCGACCGCGAGGCGTACACCGAGGAGTACCTCATCAAGCTGGCCGAAGTCGAACGGTTCGCCGCCTGCAACGGCAGCAGCGGCGCCGTCTACACCCAGATCACGGATGTGGAGGGCGAGCTGAACGGACTGCTCACCTACGACCGCAAGGTCCTCAAGCCCGATGTGGAACGCATCAGGGCCGCCCATGAGGCGCTGATCGAGGGGGCCGCCGACAACACCCTCACCTGCGACGCCTCCTGACGCACCACCCGTTCCCCGCACCCCGGCCGCGGCGCCCGCCGCGGCCGGGACCGGGGACGGGCCCCGCGTGCCCCGGCGGTAACCGCCGGGCACCCCCGAGCACCAGGCACCAGGCACCCCCTCACCTTCCAGGAACCCAGGGACCCGACATGCCTCCTCCGCTGAACCGCCGCCACTTCCTGCACGCCTCCGCCGCCGGGGCCGGTGCGCTCGCCCTCGGCGCCACCGGCCTCCCGGCCCACGCGTACGGGCCGACCGCCGGGAGGGCCGCCGCCACCCCGTACGCGGCCGCCGCCTTCGGCAAGCTGCCCCTCGGCAGCGTCACCGCGCGCGGCTGGCTCGCCGGGCAGCTCGGCACCCTCCTCGGCGGGCTCTTCGGCCGCTACGACCGGATCTCCCACTTCCTCGACTACGACGGCTCCGGCTGGGTGCACCCCGACCGCGCCGGCTGGGAGGAGGTCACGTACTGGCTGCGCGGCTATGTCTCGCTCGCCGCGCTCACCGGCGACGCCGCCGCGCAGGCCACCGCCCGCCGCTGGATCGACGCCATCCTCGCCACCGGGCAGCCCGACGGCTTCTTCGGCCCCACCCGGCTGCGCACCGCGCTCAACGGCGGCCCCGACTTCTGGCCGTACCTGCCGCTGCTCCAGGCGCTGCGCAGCCACGAGGAGTTCACCGGCGACGAGCGGATCGTGCCGTTCGTGCTGCCCTTCCTGCGGTACATGAACGCGCAGGGCAAGGGCGCGTTCGACTCCAGTTGGGTGTCCAAGCGGTGGGGCGACGGCATCGACATCGCGTACTGGCTGCACGCCCGCACCGGCGAGGACTTCCTGCTGGAGCTGACGGACAAGATGCACCGGTGGGGCGGGAACTGGGTGGACAACTTCCCCGACCTGCACAACGTCAACGTCGCCCAGGGCTTCCGGGAGCCCGCGCAGTACGCGCTGCGCGCCGGCGACGCCGCCCTCACCCGGGCGACGTACCGCGGCTACGAGCGGATCCTCGCGGAGTACGGGCAGTTCCCCGGCGGCGGCTTCGCCGGCGACGAGAACGCCAGGCCCGGCTTCGGCGACCCCCGGCAGGGCTTCGAGACCTGCGGCATCGTCGAGTTCATGGCCAGCCACGAGCTGCTCACCCGGATCACCGGCGACGCGCTGTGGGCCGACCGCTGCGAGGAGCTGGCGTTCAACCTGCTGTCCGCCGCCACCGACCCGGCGGGCCGCGGCGTCCACTACGTGACGAGCGCCAACTCGATCGACCTGGACGACGTGCGCAAGAACGAGGGCCAGTTCCAGAACGGCTTCGCGATGCAGTCGTTCCAGCCGGGCGTCGACCAGTACCGCTGCTGCCCGCACAACTACGGCATGGGCTGGCCGTACTTCACCGAGGAGCTGTGGCTGAGCACGCCGGACGGCGGGCTCGCGGCGGCGATGTACGCGCCGTGCGAGGTGCGCACCCAGGTGCGCGGCACCGAGGTGACGATCACCGAGGAGACCGGCTACCCGTTCACCGAGACCGTCACCCTGCGGATCGGCGCCGCCCGCAAGGTGCCCTTCACGCTGCGGCTGCGCGTGCCCGGCTGGTGCGACGCGCCGGAGGTGACGGTCAACGGGCGGCCGGTGGCGGCGGCTCCGGGGCCGGGCTTCGCCCCGGTGAAGCGGACCTGGGCGAGCGGCGACACCGTCGTGCTGCGGCTGCCGCAGCGCACCTCGGTGCGGGTGTGGGACGCCAACGGCGGCGCGGTGAGCGTCGACCGGGGGCCGCTGACGTACTCGCTGCGCATCGGCGAGTCGTACGAGCGCATCGGCGGCAGCGACGACTTCCCGCACGTCGCCGTGCACGCCACCACCCCGTGGAACTACGCCCTGGCCCCCGACGCTCCGGCGGGCCTCGCGTTCCACCGCGACGACGGGCCGCTGACCGGCGACCCGTTCACCCACGAGCACACCCCTGTGCGCATCACCGCGCCCGCGCGCCGGCTGCCGGAGTGGGTGGCCGACCGGCAGCGCGTCGTCGCGCCGCTGCAGCAGAGCCCGGCCCGCAGTACGGAGGCGCCGGAGACGGTGACGCTGATCCCGATGGGCGCGGCCCGGCTGCGGATCACGGCGTTCCCGACGGCCGACCCGGACGGCACGCCGTGGACCCCGCAGCCCCCGCACCACCGGGTGCAGAACAAGCACAGCGGCAAGGTGCTGGCCGTCGACCGGATGTCGCTGTCGGACGGCGCGCGGGTCCACCAGTTCGACAACTCGGGCACGTCCGACCACTCCTGGCAGTTGCTGGAGCGGGGCGACGGGCTGCTGGTGATCCGCAACGGCCACAGCGGCAAGGTGCTCGCCGTCGACGGCGGCTCGACGGCGAACAGCGCGCCCGTCGTGCAGTACGAGGACGACGGCGCCCCTGACCACCTGTGGCGGATCGTGCCCGACGCGGACGGCTGGTTCCGCATCCGCAACGAGCACAGCGGCAAGGTGCTCGGCGTGGACGGCATGTCGACGTCGAACAGCGCGCAGGTGGTGCAGTACGACGACAACGGCACCGCGGACCACCTGTGGCGACTGGTCGCGGCCCCGGCCTGACCCACGCCGGCTGACACGCGGGCGGCCGGGTCCTGCACCGGACCCCGGCCGCCCGCGCCCGCAGGTCGCGTAGGTCCCGCGGCACGCGGAACGGCGGTCCGACGAGCCGGCGGTGACCGGTTCGTCACCGCGGTCGCCCTGGTGTCCCGCCGGAGGCAGCGGTCACGTGAGTCCCTGGTTCCGGCGTACTGCCCGACGTACCGTGAGAGGGGGCCTGTCAAGCTCCACGACTCACAGGAGGAGCGTAGGTGCGCGAACTGCCTGAATTGGAGGTGTCCGTCGTAGCCCGGAGCGATCGATTCGCCCCGGACGACGACCGCTGGCTTTCTCAGACGCGGCTGCTGCACCAGGACCTGGCGCACACGGCCGAACGCCTTGCGCTCCACACACGGGAGACACCCGGCGCGAAGGGCGGTGGCCTGGAGGTGGTCGTCGTCCTCACACCGGCCGTCACCACCGCGGTCGTCGCGGCCATCAGGGCCTGGGTGTCCCGTGACAGAGACCGGTCCGCGTTCGTCCAATGGCAGACAGACGGCCAGACCAAGGAGTTCAGGGTCACGATCGAGAACGGGGACAACGCCGCCCTGTGTGCCGCCCTGGAGCACGGGCTGCGCGCTGCGGGCCACGCGACGACGGAGCTGTCCGGAGACGGGGCAGAAGAGCAGCGCGGGGACACCGACGCGCGTGAGTGAGCCGGCACGTTCCTACCGTGCTCTCCTGATCGGCAACGCGGTCTTCCCCGAGGAACCGGACCTGCGGGCGTTGCAGGGTCCCGAGGCCGACCTGTCGGAACTGCGGGCCGCGCTGACCGACCCGACGGTGGGACTGCCCTGGCAGGTGGGGCGGCCGCTCCTCGACGCCGATTCCCCTACCGTGGCGGAAGCCCTGGTCACCTTCTTCCAGCAGGCGTCGTCGCAGGACCAGTTACTGCTCTACTACAGCGGACACGGACTGCTCGACCTGCGCAATCGGCTCCACCTGTGCACCCGGGACACCAGCCATGAGTGGCTGCGGACGCGGTCGCTGCGGCACTCGTTCGTCAACGAGCTGATGGACGACTGCGCCGCACGGGCCATCATCCTCATCCTCGACTGCTGCTTCAGCGGCACCGCCGCGGTCAAGGGCGCCGATCCCGCGGCCCAGTTCGCCGGACACGGACGGTTCGTGATGACCAGTTCCGGGCCGAACGAGACGTCGTACGACGGCGCCGCCGGCAAGAACCGCGGAGACGAGAACGGTCAGGGACGCAGGCCCAGTCTCTTCACCGAGCACCTGGTCGCCGGGCTGCGCCACGGAGCCGTGGGCCACGACGGCTTCGTCACGGTCACCGACGTCTACCACTACGTGCACGCACGGCTCAGGGCACTTCATCAGCAGCCGCTCATGAAGACCGACGGGCAGGCCGGTCAGGTGTGGCTGGCACGCAGGCCGCTGCGGCGGGAGCCCGGCTCGGCCGGGACCGAGGACAGGTCCGCGCCCCCCGCCGCTGTGGACGTGCGTCCTGTGTTCACGGATCCCCGAGGCCGCACCGTCCGCGCGCGGACCGAGAGCCACTTCTCCGGCGTGGTCCACGTCTTCCTACCCGGCTCCTCGACGGTGCTGAGCATCCACCGGGACAGGCTGATCGCGGCCGGTGAGGGAACCGAGGTCACCGCCGTGCTGTCGAAGCGGCCCAAGCACGTCCGCAGCGCTCCCGGCGAGAACGGCGACGCCCTGTTCCACCTGCCCGACGGGTCGGGAACCGTGCGGTGGAGTGCGAGCCGGCTGCGCGCATTCCGCCGGTCCACCGGTACCGGCGGCTGGCCGACGTCCGCCAAGCCCACGCAGCCGCGAGGGACGCACGCGGCTCTCGTCGACGCGGACGAAGCCTACGAGAGCTTCGCCAGATCGCACTGGTCAGCACTGCGGTGGCTCCTGCTCGATGCCGCCGCGGTGGCGACCGTCGTCCTGGCCGGAAGTACGGGGCTGGGCCGTGCCCTCACCAATCCGCTGACGCTCTGCGCCTTCGTCATCCTCTTGGGGGGAGTCACGCTCTTCTTCCGAAGAGCCAGAGAACGATGGGCGTTTCTCCGCATGCGCCGCTTCCTGCTGCTGCCCGTGCTCCCCGTCACTCGTATGCTCATGACCGTGAACGTGGACGAGGACTACGCTCCGTCAGGGGCAGGGCTCGCGATACCCCCGGCCCGTGCGACCGAAGTACACGCGCAGGTGCGGTCCGAGGGCGAGCCCGAGTTCCACCTGTCGATCCCGCTCCTCGACTCCTACATCCCCCGCATCAAGCAGGGCCTCCCTCCCTTTGACGCACCGGACGGCACTCCTCGGCCCGTCGATGTCATCGGCCTGCCCGCAGAGGGGCAGTGGGTCGCCGTCCGCACCCCGCAGGGAGTGCTGTGGCCACGCGGCAGGGCGCGTTGACCGGACGGGGTGTGGGCTCCGGTGCCGCGTGCGGCCCCGGAACCCGTCGGTCATCGCCCGGGGCCCGTCCAAGGTGCCGAATGTCCCCGAGAAGTCCCAGCGACTCACGGCGCCCGCCAGGATGCTCACATCACCGCAGTTCAAGGGTGCTTTCCCTACCATGGGCACCATGAGCAATCTGGACATGAAGCCCCCGGTCGCCGCCTGCGGCGGGCGGGCGGACGTGACGGCGGAGCCGGTGCGCGAGGTGCTGGAGGCGCGCCACATGCCGCTGGGCGAGAGCACGGTGGTGCGGCGGCTGCTGCCGAACCTCGGCCGGCGGATGGTCGGCGCCTGGTGCTTCGTCGACCACTACGGCCCCGACGACATCGCGGGCGAGCCCGGGATGCAGGTGCCGCCGCATCCGCACACCGGGCTGCAGACCGTGAGCTGGCTGCACGACGGCGAGGTCCTGCACCGCGACAGCCTGGGCAGCCTGCAGACGGTGCGGCCGCGGGAGCTGGGGCTGATGACGGCGGGGCGGGCCATCGCCCACTCGGAGGAGTCGCCGCGCGACCACTCGCGGATGCTGCACGGCGCGCAACTGTGGGTCGCGCTCCCCGACGCCCACCGGGCCACCGCGCCCGCCTTCGAGCACCACGCGGAGCTGCCGCACGTGGCCGGCGGCGGCCTGTCGGCGACGGTGATCCTCGGCGAGCTGGCCGGCGCGGCGTCCCCGGGGACGACGTACACGCCGATCGTCGGTGCGGACGTCACCCTGGCGGCGGGCACGGAGGCGCGGCTGCCGGTGGAGCCCGACTACGAGTACGCGGCGCTGACGATGTCCGGCGAGGCGGAGGTCGACGGGCTGCGCCTCGCCCCGGAGTCCATGGTCTACCTGGGCTGCGGCCGTACGGAGCTGCCGCTGCGGGCCGACGTGGACAGCTCGCTGATGCTGCTGGGCGGCGAGCCGTTCGCGGAGCGGCTGGTGATGTGGTGGAACTTCGTGGGCCGCCACCACGACGAGATCGACCGGGCCCGTACGGAGTGGATGAGCGGCACCGGCTTCGGCGAGGTCCACGGCTACGAAGGTCCCCGGCTGGAGGCGCCGCCGCTGCCGCCGACGCCGCTCAAGCCGCGCTGAGCGCCCGGTTGTTCACCCGCCGCCGTACCCGTACGGGCACGGCGGCGGGGCACGTCATGGGCCCCGCTGCCGGGGGAACAACGGGGCCCGAACAGAAGACTACGCGTCAGTAGCGCTCTTGCGAAGCGGTCCGCCCGCGCCTGGTCAGAATCCGGCCACCTGCGTCGATGACCGTTCAGGCATACGGGGCCCGCCGCGCGCCGGGACACGGGCACGGACCCCATGGCGAACCGGGATCAAGGCGCCCAATAGTCAGAAGTGCCGTTTCCCGGAACCTTCCGCCCGCCACCGGGGCGCCGCGTGCGGCGTCGCCGAGGCGCCGCTGGGGCAGCGCCCCGCGGTGGCGGAGGTGCGGGCGGTCAGGCGGATGAGGTACGAGAACGGCGGATTCGCCTGCCCCGGCCGGGCATCGGGCTCCGGCCGGGGCGCCTGTCCGCGAGGGGCCGCGGATCAGGGCTGGATGTCGATGGTGAAGGTGGACGTGGTGTTCTTGATGTCCTGCGCGTTGTTCCTCAGGGTCAGGTTGCGGAACGTGGCCTGACCGACGGCCGGGCCCTGCCCCGCCTCGGGCATCTCGTTCGCCCACAGGCCGAAGCCGGACTTGGCGTCGAAGGCGTCACCGCTCTTGCGGGCGCCGGAGATCGTGATGTCGGTGAGGATCGTGTCCTTGATCGGGAACTGCGGCTGGCCTCCCACGTAGTTGGTCTGGAACATGATCCCGGAGTACGTCGGGTCGGTGATGTCGACGTTGTTGATCCTGATGCCCTGGAAGACCTTCGAGGCGGAGAAGAGCCAGATGCCGGGGAAGGTCTGCGCGCCCCAGAAGTGCCCGCCACAGCGTTCGATGGTGATGTTCTCCAGGGTC
Source organism: Streptomyces sp. WAC 06738 (assembly GCF_003945505.1). Taxonomy (NCBI): domain Bacteria; kingdom Bacillati; phylum Actinomycetota; class Actinomycetes; order Kitasatosporales; family Streptomycetaceae; genus Streptomyces; species Streptomyces sp. WAC 06738. The sequence goes on from NZ_CP029618.1 coordinate 686,681, forward strand.
GTCGGCTGGGTGCCGAAGCCGTTCATCGGGTAGCCGAAGTCCAGCGAGCTGACGGTGACTCCGGAGTAGACGAGGGTGTCGGCGATGCGGATGTTGCGGAAGGTGTTGTTGTAACCGCCGTAGACGGCGATGCCCGCGGCCCGCCAGGTGAGCAGCGAGGTCAGGTTCTCGTAGACGTTGCTGTGCATGTCGGAGCCGCCCGCGTCGATCGCGGAGAAGAGCGCGAAGCTGTCGTCGCCGGTGGCGCGGGACTCGTTGTTGACGACGTGGGCGCCGGTGCTGCCGTTCGTCATGTTGATCGCGTCCGCGAAGGAGTTGCGGATGCGGGAGTTCCCGATGGTGATGTCGTCGGTGTTCGCGCCCCAGTAGAGGCAGACCATGTGCTCATTCCAGATGTCGTCGATCGTGATGTCCGAGACGTTCTGGAAGTCGAAGACCTTGCCGGGGCCGTCGATACGGCTGGTGTAGTTGCCGAAGTAGGCGAAGCCGCGGAAGGAGGATCCCGCCGCCGCCTGCTCGGCGCGGAAGCCGACGTCGGTGTTCTGCTGGCCCGAGGGCGCGTGGAAGCGGGTGTACCAGGGACCGGCGCCGACGACCTGCACCGGCTTGCCGTACACCTGGAACTTGCCCGACGTCTGGTACTCGCCGGGCGGCAGGTAGACGCCCTTGAGCTGTCCCGTGGTGTCCATGCGCACGCGGTCCAGGGCGTTCTGCACGTCCTGGTGGGTGACCCCGGCGGGCACGGTGTACGCGGCCGGGTCCGGGTTGGCCTTCGGCGCGACCTGCTCCAGGCTGACGAAGTCGATCGCGTAGCTGGTGGTGTTGGCCGCGTCCTTCTGCAGCCGGATCTTGCTGCCGGCGGGCACGGTCCTGTCCAGCATCAGGTTCGCCTCGTCGTAGATGTGCCGCGCGGGCCCGGCGCCGGGGTTGTTGCCCGGGCCGGCTTCCGCCCCGTACAGCCAGGCGTACTTCGAGGTGAGGCTGATGGCCTTGTGGAAGGTGCCGTCGACGTAGACGTTCAGGGTGGCGTCGATGCCGCCGCCGCCCGGGGCGTCGGGGATGGAGAACCGGGTGACCAGGGTGTTCGTGCTGGCCCTGGTGGTGAACTCGACGGACTCGCCGGTCTGGTCGAGGGTCACCGCGCGCCGTCCGGACGCCTCGCCCGCGACGTCGCCGATGGTGCGGTTCGGGCCGACGACCTGCGCGCCGCCGGCCACGGCGCCGTCTTCGGCCTCGTACGTGTCGTACGGCATGTCGGCGCCGCGGCCGACGAAGAGCGACTCGGTGCTGGTGTTGTTCTCGCGCTTGACCGGCACCTCGTTGGCGTCGGCGGCGACCGTCACCTCGACGGTGTACGAGCCGTTGGCCGCCGTCCAACTGCCCAGGCCGACCGGGGCGGTGGTGGCGCCGGCGGCGATGGTGCCGTTGTGGGCGCCGTTCAGCGTGGTGACCGTGCCGCCGGAGGCGTTGCGCAGCGTGAGGGTGATCGGGTGACCGCCGCTCGCCGACGCCTGGGTGCCCTGGTTCTTCAGCGTGACCGAGAAGTCGACCCTCTCCCCGCCGGTCGCGGAGCTGGGCGTCCAGTCCACGGAGGCGGCGACGAGGTCGCTGCTCTGCACGGGCGAGACGCGGAGCGGGGTGGGGGCGGTGTACTCGTTGTTCCCCTCGTCCTCTTCGACGACGGTGTCGTCGGGGTCGACGACGGCGGCGAGTGCGTACTCGCCGGCGTCGTGCGCCCCGGTGTTCGCGGTCACGGTCCGTGTGCCGCCCGGGGCCAGCGTGCCGACGTCGGCGGTGCCCGCCGGCTCGCCGCCGAGCAGGAAGTCGACGCCGGTGGCCGCCGCGGGCTCCTCGCCGGCGTTGTGCACGGTCGCGGCGAGGGTGACGGACTGGGTCTCGTCGGGGCTCGCGGGGGTGGGGGTGAGGCCGGTGATCTCCAGGTCGGGGTTGGGCGCGGCGGTGCCGAGGACCTGGAGTTCGCCGACCTGGCCGGCCGGGGCGCCGGTGTTGGCGGTGAACGACAGCCGCAGGTCGGCGACGCGGCCGGTCACGGGGACGGTGACGCTGTTGCCGGTGGCGGGGTCGAAGGCGTACTGGGCGCCGGCCTTGAGGGTGGTGAAGGAAGTGGCGTCCTGCTCCCGGCCGAGGACCGAGAAGGTCTGGGTGCGCGGGCCCCAGATGGGGTCGGGGTTGAGCTGGACGACGACGGCGCTGACGTCGGCGTTGGCACCGAGTTCGACGGTGAGGGTGCCGGGGTAGGCCCCGCCGGCGCCTTCCCAGTAGGTGCCCCGGTTGCCGTCGTTGGCGTTGGCCGCGACGAAGTTGTGCACGTGGGAGGAGGCGGTGATCGGCTTGCCCCCGGCCAGGTCGGGATCGGCGGCGGCCGCGGTCGCGGCGGCGGTGCCGGGGTCCGGTGCGGCGGGCTCGGTGGCGGCGGCGGTGGCGGCCGGGCGGGCCCGGACGGTCACCTTGGCGCTGTCGGGTGACTGGTTGCCGGCGGTGTCCCGGGCGCGTACGCGGTACGTGACGGAATCGCCGGGCGCCGGGGTGTCGACGTACGTCGTCACGTCGGCGCCGACGCCGGTGCGCAGCCGGCCGTCGGCGTAGACGTCGTAGCCGTCGACGTCGTCCGCGCCGCCGGCCGGGGGCCGCCAGTCGAGCTGGACGCGGCCGTCGGGCAGCGCGGTGCGGGTGAGGTCGCGGGGGGTGCCGGGCGGCCGGGTGTCACCCTCGGCCGGACCGTAGACCTCCAGTTCGGCCAGCCGGGCGCTGCCGGTGCCGGCGGTGAAGACGACGCGTACGTGGCGGGTGACGGCGGTGTCGAAGGAGAGGGTCGCGCTGTGGCCCTCCGCGGCGCCGAAGGCGATGTCGCGGGCGGCGGTCAGGTCGGTGAACTCCCGGCCGTCCGTGCTGCCCTGGAGCTTGAGGTTCTGCACCCGGGCGGCGCCGCCCTCGGGGAGCTTCAGCACGGCGCGGTCGATGCCGACGGTGGCGCCGAGGTCGGTCCGCAGCCACTGCTCGCGCTTGCTCTTCCCGCTCTGCCAGAAGCTGTCGCGGTCGCCGTCGCCGGCCCGGTCGGCGGTCCGGTCGCCGGTGTGGCTGCTGGCCTGGAGGGGGCGGCCCGCGGCGAGGTCGGCGGCGCCGTCCGCGGCGGTGTGCACGGTGAGTTCGGCGAGGCGGGCGGGGCGCTCCGCGGTGGTACCGGCGAACTGCACGCGCACGTAGCGGGTGAGGGAGGCGGGGAAGCGCACGGTCACGGTGTTGTCCGCGGCGGGGCGGAAGGCCCGGGTGTGCTCGGCGGAGAGGGTGTGGAAGGTGGTGCCGTCGGCGCTGCCCTGCACGGCGAGCGTCTGCTTGCGCGCGGCGGCGTCGGCGGGCAGTCGCAGCACGACCTCGTCGACGCGCGCCTGCCGGCCGAGGTCTGTCTGCACCCACTGTGCGCCGGTGCCCCGGCTCTGCCAGTACGTTTCCTGGTCGCCGTCGGTGACCTCCGCCGCGGCGTGCCGCGGGGCGGCGCTGCTCGCGGCGGCGGGGCGGCCGGCGGCGGCGTCGGAGCCGGCCGCGGCGACGGCGGGGAGGGCGGGGAGGCCGAACAGGAGCAGTCCGGTGGCGAGGGCGGCGACGGTGGGCCGATGTCTCGAGCGGTGCTTTCTCATGGGGTCGTCCAACCTGTGAGTTAGCTAATTGCGCTGAGATATCGAAGAATTGCAGAACGATCATGGTAAGTCTACGGCCGCGACACCGACCCCGTTCCTGTACGCAGCCATAACGCATCGACTTGCGTGCACATGACAGCATGCCTTCAGGGGCCGGACATGCATGAGTTGGCAGCGTGCGGAGCTGGAGACATCCGCGCCACCGAGGCCGACCCGCCCGCCATCCGCCCGAGGACGCAACTCACTTACATTTCTTGGTGACTTCTTGCGTACACCAGGACCCCGGCCGGGGCCCGTACGGGATACAGGCCCCGGCCGGGAGGAGGTCAGGGCTGTAGCCGCACCGTCGCCGTGGGCAGCACGACCTGGCCGGTGACGAACTCGCTCCACAGCCCGAACCGCAGCTCGTCGCCGGGCCGCGCCGTCGTCTCGACGAAGCCGACGGTGCGGCCGCGGTCCTCACGGGTCGCGCCGAACGACAACTGGAAGCGGGTGGTGCCCACGCGCTCCCCCGGCGGCACCGGGCTGGGCGGCAGGATCTCGTCGGCCGCCCACCGGTAGTCGCCGCGGTACGGATCCACCACGCGCTCGAAGGTCTGCTCCAGGATCGAGCCGGCGCCGGGGATGACCACGAGCACCCCCGGCGTGCCGTCGACGCGCGTGTTGACGACGGCCACCTCGTGCTCCGAGCCGTCCGGCCAAGTGCCGAGGCCCTCGCCGACGAGGGAGCCGGGCGGGCAGGCGGCCACGCCGCCGGCTTCGACGACGGCGCGGGCGCAGGTCGGGAAGGACTCCGGGCGGAAGCTGACGGAGCTGTCGAAGAGGAAGACGAAGCGGCGGGCCGCCGCGGGCGTCGTTCCCTCGGCGGCGCGGCTGCGCCGGTCGAAGGCGACGGTCACGCTCCGCCCGGGTCCGCTTGTCGCGGTGACGTCCAGGGTGTCGATGTTGTCGGTGCCCTCCACATCCGGTTCGTACGGGCGCTGCGGCCCGGCGGGCGCGGGGTCGGGTGCGGCCGCGGGCGCGGCGGCCTGGGCGAGCGGCGTCAGCGCGGCCGTACCGGCCAGGACGGCGGCCAGGGCCGTGGCGAGACGTCTCAAGGGGTCCCCCTCAGGGATCTCGGTGGATCGTTCGCGGCCCGCATCGAAGCACCGGGCCGCGAAAGCGGGGATAAAAGCCCTGCTCCAGAGGGAGGTGCGCGCCGCCGCGGGCAACGCCCGTACACCGCACGGAGCTTCGCGGCGGCGGAGGCGGTCCGGGGCGCCCGCCGCGCGCCCGTCCCGCTCTCCGCCGCCGGGCCGGTGTCGGTGGCGCGTGCCAGACTGCACGGCGGGAGCGCGCCCGCGCGGGGCGCCGGTTGTCGCGAGGGGGCGCGATGGGGCTGGAGATCGAGGGACGGGTGTCGGACTCGCCGTACGTGTCGTACGTCTGGCGCAGCCGCAGCGAGGGCGTCGACCGGATGACGGCGGTCGCGTCGGCCTGCTGGGACCTGGTGTTCTGGGAGTCGCGCGCCGGGTTCCAGGCCGCGGTGGCGGGCCCCGAGTCGCGGACGAGCACGGCGCCGGTGCCCGAGGAGGCGGCGTTCTTCGGCATCACCTTCGCGCTGGGCACCTCGCTGACGCATCTGCCGGCGCCCCTGCTCGTCGACGGCGGGGTGGACATACCGGACGCGACGCGCAGGTCGTTCTGGCTGAAGGGCTCCCACTGGCCGGTGCCGGGGCCCGACGATGCCGAGGCGTTCGCGGACCGGCTGGTGCGCGCCGGCGTGCTCGCCCGCGACCCGCTCGTCAGCGACCTGATGCGCGGCGGCACGCCGGACGTCTCCGCGCGCACCGCGCAGCGGCGCTTCCAGGCCGCGACCGGGTTCACCCACGGCGCCGCCCGGCAGATAGAACGGGCGCGGCACGCCGCGGTGCTGCTCCGCGAGGGCACCGCGGCCGACGACGTGGTGCACCGCCTCGGCTACTACGACGAGCCCCATCTGGCCCACGCGCTCAGCCGCTTCATCGGCCGGACCGCGGGACAGTTGCGGAACGACCCGCGGCCCGCGCGGCCGCTGGCGCTTCTGTACAAGACCTGACGGCCCGGCGGCCGCTAACGTCCCGACGGACTGCACGTCCGCCGACCCCGCGCCTTCTGGAGCCTCTCGTGAGAAAGATCGTTGCCAGCCTGTTCATCTCCCTCGACGGCGTCGTGGAGGCGCCCGACCAGTGGCACATGTCCTACTTCGACGACGAGATGGGCGAGGCGGTCGGCGGGCTGATGTCCGACACCATGCTCTACGGCCGCAAGACCTACGAGGGCTTCGCGGAGGCGTGGCCGCAGCGGGAGGGGACCGACGACGAGGACGCCGGGTTCGCGAAGATCCTCGGTGACGCCCGCAAGATCGTCGTCAGCCGCGGCGAGGTCGACCTGAGCTGGCGCAACTCCGAGAAGCTCCAGGGCGACCTGGTCACCGGCGTGACCGCGCTCAAGAAGGAGCCCGGCGGGAACGTCTCCATCGGCGGCTCGGTCTCCGTGATCCGCGAACTGCTCGCGCACGGCCTGCTGGACGAACTGCACCTGCTGGTCCACCCCGTGGCGGTGCGCCAGGGCGAGCGGCTCTTCGACGAGGGCGACACCAGGATCCCCCTGAAGCTGCTCGACTCCAGGGCGTTCGCCTCCGGCGTGCTCCACCTGGTCTACGGACCGGCCGACTAAGCGGCGTCCCGTCGGCCACTCAAGTCGCCGAGCCGTACCGCCTCCGAACCGGCGTCCGGGGGCCTAAGGGCGTTCCGGGTCCTCGGGGTCGGTGGTGGCCGGGTCCTCGATCAGGGACTGCAGTGGCGGGCCCGCCACCGCGCAGTGCACGTGGCACGGCGGTTCCGCCGGCACCGCCGGCTTCTTCGGCGAGCGGATCGTCAGCCACGACAGCACGGCCCCGCCCGCGAGCAGCGCGGCGCAGATGAGCAGCGCGACGCGGAAGCCGTCGCCGAACGCCCCGGGGTTGCGGTAGTCGTTGCCGGAGAGCCCCGCGGCCAGCGGCAGCGCGGCGACGGCGAGCAGGCCCGCGGCGCGGGCCACCGCGTTGTTGACGCCGGAGGCGATGCCGGAGTGCCGGTCCTCCACCGCGCCGAGGACGGTGGCGGTGAGCGGCGCGACCGTCGTCGCCAGGCCGAAGCCGAAGAGCACCACGCCGGGCAGCACTTCGCGTACGTACGACACGTTGTCGCCGGGGCCGCCGATGCGCAGCATCAGCAGCAGCCCGCCGGCGCAGATCGCCGGGCCGACCGTCATCGGGATGCGCGGCCCGATGCGCTCCGACAGCTTTCCCGACCGCTCCGAGAGCGCCAGCATGATGAGCGTCACCGGCAGCAGCGCGGAGCCCGCGGCGATCGGCGAGTAGCCGGCGGCGATCTGCAGGTCCAGCACGAGGAAGAAGGTCACCCCGCCGAGGGCGGCGTAGACGACGAACGTGACCAGGTTCGCCGCGGTGAACTGGCGGGAGCCGAAGATCCCGGTGGGCAGCATCGGGTGGCCGCTGCGCCGCTGGACGTACACGAACGCCGCGAGGCTCGCCACCCCCACGGCGCTGCTCGCGGCCAGCAGCAGCGCCGAGACGCCCTTCTCGGGCGCGGCGATCAGGGCGTACGTCACGCCCGCCAGGCCCAGCGCGCCGAGCGCGGCGCCGGTCCAGTCGAAGCGTCCCGTGGCCGTCTCGTCGCGGCTCTCGGGTACGTGCCGGGCGGCGACGGCCACGACGACGGCGGCCAGCGGCACGTTGATGGCGAACACCCACCGCCAGCTCGCCGCCTCCACCAGCCAGCCGCCGAGCAGCGGGCCGAGGGCGCTCGCGATGCCGGCGAGCCCCGACCAGACGCCGATCGCGCGGGCCCGGTCCTCGGGGGCGAAGGAAGCCTGGATGAGGGCGAGGGAGCCGGGCGTCAGCAGTGCGCCGCCGATGCCCTGGAGGGTGCGGGCGGCGATGAGGATGCCGACGTTGGGTGCGAGCGCGCAGAGCAGCGAGGCCACCGCGAACCACACGGTGCCGAAGATGAAGATCCGGCGGCGGCCGTAGCGGTCGCCGAGGGCGCCGCCGAGGAGGATGAGCGCGGCGAGGGTGAGGGTGTAGCCGTTGACGGTCCACTGCAGACCGCCGAGGGAGGCGCCGAGTTCGTCGCCGATGGTGGGCAGCGCGACGTTGACGACGGTGGCGTCGAGGAAGGTGATGCCCGAGCCGATCACCACCGCGGTCAGCAGCCAGCGCCCGGCCGGCTGCGCGAGCCGCAGATCCGCGGGTGCGCCGGCCGGCGGGTGGGAGTGCGTCATGCCCGCAGTCAACCGCACCGCCCGGCCGCGCGCACCGCACCGGAGCGTGCCCGCCGTGCGGCGCGTCGGGTACCGTCCGGGTTGTGAGCGAAGCCGGCACCGGGGGCAACCTCGACGACAGGTCAGAGAACAGGTCAGCGGGCGGATCCGGGGACGGCACCGGGGAGCGCCCGGACGACCGCCCGGGCGACCGGCCCGGGGCCGCGTCCGGCTTCGAGCGCGGCACCGACGGCCCCAAGGTGATCCTCGTCGGCGTCGACGGCTCCGACACCTCCTGGCGCGCCGCCGCCTACGCCGCGGGGCTGGCCCGGCGGCAGGGCTCGCTGCTCGCGGTGGTGTACGTGCAGCCGACGCTGGCCGCCGCGGCGGCGCTCGGCGCGCCGGTGGCGGGCACGACGGCGGAGGTCGCCGAGGAACTGGTGGCGGAGATCCGGCGGACGGTGGCCCAGTTGCGCGGGCTCTTCGACGTGCGCTGGGAGTTCCACACCCTGCACGGCGACGCGTACACGGGGCTGGTGCAGGCGGCGCAGGACCTCACGGCGGACGCGGTGATCGTCGGCGCGTCGGAGCAGGCGGGGCACCGGCTCGTCGGCTCGGTGGCGGTGCGCCTGGTCAAGGCGGGCCGCTGGCCGGTCACCGTGGTGCCGTAACCGCCGCCGGCCGGGTGCCGTCCGTGTCGCGGGCCCGGCGGGTCTGCGGCACGGTGGGTTCATGAGCGATCACACGTACCGCGTCACCGAGATCGTCGGCTCCTCCCACACCGGTGTCGACGACGCCGTCCGCAACGGCGTCGCGCGCGCCTCGCAGACGCTGCGCAACCTCGACTGGTTCGAGGTCACCCAGGTGCGCGGGCAACTGGAGAACGGCGCCGTGGCGCACTGGCAGGTGTGCCTGAAGGTGGGCTTCCGGCTGGAGGACGCGGGCGGCTCCTGACGGCCCTCCGCGGCCGGCAGCCCCCCGCGGCCGGCAGCCCGCCGCGGCCGCGGTCACTTCAGCAGCCGGGACATCCTCCGGTCGGCCAGCGGCTTGCCGCCGGTCTGGCAGGTGGGGCAGTACTGCAGCGCCGAGTCGGCGAACGACACCTCGCGGATCGTGTCACCGCAGACCGGGCACTTCTCCCCGGCCCGCCCGTGCACCCGCAGCCCGCTCTTCTTCTCCGCCTTCAGCCGCCCCGCGGCCACGCCGCGGGAGCGCTCGACGGCGCCGCGCAGGGTGTCGCCGATGGCCGCGTAGAGCACGGCGGTCTCCTCGTCGGTGAGGTTCGCGGCGAGCTTGTACGGGGAGAGCTTCGCGACGTGCAGGATCTCGTCGGAGTACGCGTTGCCGATCCCGGCGATCGTCGACTGGTCCCGCAGCACGCCCTTGATCTGCCGCCGCTCGCCCGCCAGCAGCCCCGCGAACGCCTCCGCCGTGAACGCCGCGTCCAGCGGGTCGGGCCCCAGCCGGGCGACGCCGGGCACGTCCCGCGGATCCCGTACGCAGTAGACCGCGAGGCGCTTCTGCGTCCCCGCCTCGGTGAGGTCGAAGCCCGCGCCCTCCGGCTCGGCCAGCCGCACCCGCAGCGCCAGCGGGCCCCTGCCGGGACGCGGCGGCGCGGCCGGCAGCTTGTCCTTCCACTGCAGCCAGCCGGCCCGGGCCAGATGGATCACCAGGTGCAGCTCGTCGGCGACCGTGAGGTCCAGGAACTTGCCGTGCCGCCCGACGGCCGTGACCTCGGCGCCCTCCAGCGCGGTGAGCGGCGGGTCGTACGTCTTGAGCACGCTGATCGCGACCGGCTGCACCCGGGCGACGTACCGCCCTACCAGGTGCTCGGTGAGGAATCCGCTGAGCGCTTCGACTTCGGGAAGCTCGGGCATGCCTCCCAGTCTGCGGCATCCTGGGGTGATGTACGAGGAGAGACCGGCGCTGCTCGGCGGCGCGGTCGTCTGGCACCGCCGGGACGCCCGCCCGGGCCCGTACCGGGTGCTCCCGGACGGCGGCACCGACCTGATCCTCACGCCCGGCGGGCTGCTCGTCGCGGGCCCCGACACGGTGGCGCACGTCGGCACCGGGGCCGCGGGCGACACGTACACCGGGCTGCGCTTCGCCCCCGGGCAGGGCCCGGCGGTGCTGGGCGTGCCCGCGCACGAGCTGCGGAACCTGCGGGTGCCGCTGGCGGACCTGTGGGGCGAGCGGCGGGCCCGGATCGCGGCGGAGCGGGTCGCCGGGGCGGCGGAGCCGGGCGCGGCGCTGGAGGCGCTGGCGCGCGCCCGGCTGGCGGACGCGGAGCCGCCGGAGCCGTACGTGCCGGCGGTGGTCGCGGCGCTGGCGGCGGGCCGGCCGGTGGCCGAGGTCGCGGGGGCGGTGGGGCTCGGCGAACGGCAGTTGCACCGGCGGAGCCTCGCGGCCTTCGGGTACGGGCCGAAGACGCTGGCCCGGGTGCTGCGGATGAACCGCGCGCTGGCGCTGGCCAGGGCGGGCACGCCGCCGGCCGCGGCGGCGGCGCTGGCCGGGTACGCGGACCAGGCGCACCTGGCGCGCGAGATGCGGGCGCTGACCGGGGTGCCGCTGACGGCGCTGCTCTGACCTGCACCCGGGCCCGGGCACCCCGGCCCTGGCTTCCGCGGGCGCGGCGGTCAGCCGAGCGGGGCGAAGAGGTCGACGCCGTTGCCGTCCGGGTCGTGCACCTGCGCGTAGCGCTGGCCCCACTCGGCGTCCCAGGGCGCCATGGCGCCCTTGTACCCCGCCTCGGTGAGCATCGCGTACGTCGCGTCCACGTCGGCGGGGCCGTCGCAGCGGAAGGCGAGGCCGATGCGCCCCTCCCCGGTCGGCGGCTCGAAGTCGGGCGCGAAGGACTTGATCGTCTCTTCCGCGTCCCACATCAGGCGCAGCCCGCCGGGGAGCGCCGCCTCGACGTGCGGCTGCCCGTCGGCGTCGGCGGGGATGTCCAGGCCGAGCAGGCGGTAGAAGGCGAGGGTGGCGGCCATGTCGGCGGTCACCATTCCGATGGCGTCGAATCGTGCGGTCATGGCCCCGACCCTAGGAACGGTCCCGCGCCCGCGTCTTGAACGAATCGGACGCCCTCACCCGCCCGGCGCAGTTCGGCCGGCACGGTGCCCGCGGTCATCACGCCGTACCCGGGTCTCCTCCCTTGACTCCGCGCCGACTCTGCAAGTTAATGTGAACATGAAGTCGGGCGAGTCCATGACCATCGGCGAGCTTGCCGGCCGCTTCGGCCTCGCCGCCCACGTGCTGCGGCACTGGGAGGCCATGGGCCTGCTCACCCCGGCGGAGCGCGTGAACGGCCGCCGGCGCTACACCTCCGACCACGTCTCCCGGGTCGCCATGATCATCGGCGGCAAGCGCGGCGGGCTCAGCCTGGAGCAACTGCGCGAGCTCTTCGCCGCGCAGGGCCCCGGCGACCGGCACGCGCTGCTGTCACGGCACCGGGAGGAGCTTCAGGAGCGGATGCGGGAGATCGAGCGGTCGAAGGCGATGATCGACCACGCGCTGGAGTGCGAGGCGCACGACTTCACCCGCTGCCCCACTTTCCAGGCCCTCGTGCGCCGGCTCGCGGCCGGCGAGAGCCTGGCTCACCTCCCGGTCGGGACCGGCCCGTCCGCCGGTCGCGATCCGCAGGAACCGCACGTCCGGGGCGGTCCGAACGGAACGGTTATCCGATAGCGTGCCCGTCCCGGCACCACCACCGCACACCGCGCCACCACCGCACCGCCAACGCACACCCGCATCACCACTGCCCGAGGTGTCCCCACCGCGCACCGAGGGCAGCACCCTGAGGTCGCCCGCAATTCGCCCAAGAGGGAGCGAGAAGCATGGGAGCCCAAGCCGTCACCGCGGGGGTCCTGAGGGAGCGCGCGCCGGATGAGCGCCGCGTCGCCCTCACCCCCGAAGTCGTCACCCGTGTGCGCCGGTCGGGTGTCGACGTCCTCGTCGAGACCGGCGCGGGCACGAGCGCCTGGTTCACCGACGCCGACTACACGGCCGCGGAGGCCGAGGTCGTCGGCGCGGACGAGCTGATCCGCCGGGCCGACGTCGTGCTCTGCGTCGCACCGCCCGACCGCGAGACCGCCGCGGCCCTGCGCTCCGGGCAGACGCTCATCGGCATGCTCGACCCGCTCCGCCAGGCCACCCTCATCGGCGAGCTGGCCGCCCGGGGGGTGACCGTCGTCAGCCTCGACCTGCTGCCCCGTACGCTCAGCCGGGCCCAGACGATGGACGCGCTCACCTCCCAGGCCAACGTCGCGGGGTACAAGGCGGTGCTGCTCGCCGCCGACAGTTACGACCGGTACTTTCCGATGCTGACCACGGCGGCGGGCACCTCGAAGCCCGCCGCCGTCCTCGTGCTCGGCGCGGGCGTCGCCGGGCTGCAGGCCATCGCCACCGCCCGCCGGCTCGGCGCGATCGTCACCGCGTACGACGTCCGGCCCGCGGCACAGGGTGAGATCGAGTCGCTGGGCGCGAAGTTCCTGGAGCTGGAGGGCGTGGCCTCGGCGGCGGGCGAGGGCGGCTACGCGCGCGTGCTCACCGACGAGGAGCAGCGGGCGCAGCTCGCAGCGCTGACGGCGGCGGTGCCCCGCTTCGACGTCGTGATCACCACCGCCCGGGTGCCGGGCCGCAAGCCGCCGCTGATGGTCACGGCCGAGGCGCTGGAGCAGATGCGACCCGGTTCGGTGGTGGTGGACATGGCCGCCAGCGAACTCGGCGGCAACGTGGAGCTCTCCGAGCCGGACAAGACCGCGGTGCTCGCCGGCGGCGTCACGCTGATCGGCGCGGGCAACCTGCCGTCGGTGATGGCGACGGCCGCCTCCACCGCGTACGCCCGCAACATCAGCGCGCTGCTGGCGCACCTGGTGGCCGACGAGGCGGTGCGCATCGACCTCGACGACGACATCCAGGCCGGCGTGGTCGTCGCGCACGGCGGCGAGGTCGTCAGCGACGCGGTCGCCCCGCGGAACGGAGGGAACCGGTGAACCTCGATCTGCTCACCGCCGTCACGATCTTCGTGCTCAGCGTGCTGGTCGGCTTCGAAGTGATCAGCAAGGTGCCGGCGACGCTGCACACGCCGCTGATGTCCGGCGCCAACTCGATCCACGGGATCGTGCTGATCGGCGCGATGCTGGTGACGTCCCTGGCCGACGAGCCGCTGGAGTACGCGCTGGCGTTCGTCGCCGTCGCGTTCGGCGCGATGAACGTCGTCGGCGGGTACGTGGTCACGGACCGGATGCTCCACATGTTCCGTGCCCGGCCCACGCCGGGCGGCGCCAAGGGAGGTGCGGCGAAGTGAGCGATCTCGAGACCGCCGTACGGTACGTGCTGCTGGCCGCCGCCGCGTGCTTCGTGCTCGGCCTGCGGCTGATGAACTCCCCCGCCACCGCCCGCCGCGGCAACACCCTCTCGGCCGGGGCCATGGCGGTGGCGATCGTGGCCACCGCGGTGCTGCTGGCGGAGCGCGGCGACATCACGGCGACCGGCTGGCTGGTGCTGCTCTCCGCGACCATCGTCGGCTCCGGCGCCGGGCTGTATCTGGCCCGTACCGTCGAGATGACCGCGATGCCGCAGTTGGTGAGCCTCTTCAACGCGGTCGGCGGGGGCGCCGCCGCGCTGCTGGCCATCGTCGAAGTGCTCCAGCACGCGCATCCGGAGGACCTCGGCGCGCGCACCACCGTGCCGGGCGGCATCGACATCCTCATCGGCGCCATCACCTTCTCCGGCTCGCTGATCGCCGCCGGGAAGCTGCAGGGCGTGATCCCGGGCAAGCCGATCGTCCTGCCGGGCAGCCAGGCGCTGAACGCCGGGCTCGCCGTGGTCTTCGCCGGGGCCGGCGTCTGGCTGGTGGTGGACCCGGGCAGCGTCGCGGCGCTGACGCTGCTGACGCTCGCGGGGCTGGCGTTCGGCGTCACGATGGTGCTGCCGATCGGCGGCGCGGACATGCCCGTGGTGATCTCGCTGCTCAACGCCTTCACCGGCACCGCGGTCGGCATGGCCGGCTTCGTGCTCAACGAGCCGGCGCTGATCATCGCCGGGGCGCTCGTCGGCGCTTCGGGCACGATCCTCACCAAGCTGATGGCGGACGCCATGAACCGCTCGATTCCGGCCATCATCGTCGGCGGCTTCGGCACCGGCGACGAGGCGGCGGCCGTGGGCACGGACGGGGACGTGCAGGTGCGGCCGGTCTCGGTCGACGACGTGGCGATCCAGCTCGCGTACGCCGGCAAGGTCGTCATCGTGCCGGGGTACGGGCTGGCGGCCGCGCAGGCGCAGCACGAACTGGGCGACCTGGCGGACCTGCTGGAGGAGCACGGCGTGGAGGTCACGTACGCGATCCACCCGGTGGCCGGCCGGATGCCCGGGCACATGAACGTGCTGCTGGCCGAGGCGAACGTGCCGTATCCGCAGCTCAAGGAGATGGAGGAGGCGAACCCGGAGTTCCCGCAGGCGGACGTGGCGCTCGTGATCGGCGCCAACGACGTCACCAACCCGGCCGCGCGGCGGCCGGGCAACGCGATCTCGGGCATGCCGATCCTGGACGTGGACCGGGCCAAGAGCGTGGTGGTGATCAAGCGGTCGATGGGCCACGGGTACGCGGGCATCGACAACGAGCTCTACACCGCGGAGAACACCGGGATGTTCTTCACCGACGCCAAGAAGGGGCTCGCCGACCTGAAGGCGGCGGTCCGCACGTTCGTCGGCTAGGGCACCGGGGAGTGCGGGCGCGGGCGGCCCGGCCGGATCAGTCGATGCCGCGCAGGATGTGCAGCTCGGCGGTGTCGGCCGGGTCGTCCTCGTATCCGGCGAGCCGGATGGGGGCCGAGCGCGCCCACACGTCCAGGCTGCTCAGGGACTCCTCGGGCACGCGCGGGCGCGGGTGCGGCCGGGGCGCGGGCTGAGGATGCCGTTCCGGTGCGGCTTCGGTGGTCAAGGTGCACTCCTCCGGGTCATGTGAACTGGTCAGCCCGCCCCGGCCGGGCGGCGGGTGTCGGCGGCGGACACCCCGGGCTGTTCGGGTGGGCAGTTCGGACGCGGTGGCGCCGGCGTGGCTCGCGGACGGTCCGAGGTGTCGAACCCTTCCCCGCAGGCGGGGCTGTCCGTTTTCCCAGGGTAACGACTCGGGGCCGGGGACGCCCGGCGTTATCCGGTCCGGCGGATCGATTCTAGAATCAGGCCACAGCCGCATATCGGGGTCATTTCACCCGGGGAAGGGGCGCCATGGGCACCAGCGGCATAGCCCGCCTTCTGCGTACGCCCGCGGCCCTGCCGGCCGTACTCCTGCTGCTGCCGCTGCTGCTCGCGGGCGGATGCACCGAGGAGGCGACGGAGAAGCCCGGAAAACCCCGGGAAGAGCAGGGAAACGGCTCGCCGTTCACCGGACTGGCGGGACGCGGCGGACCGGTCCTGGGCGTGAAGGTCGACAACGCCGAGCCCGCCCGCCCGCAGACGGGCCTGGAGCACGCGGACATCGTCTACGTCGAACGGGTGGAAGCCGGCCTCAGCCGGCTGCTCGCGGTCTACGCCTCGCACCTGCCGGAGCGGGTCGGCCCGGTGCGCAGCGCCCGCGAGTCCGACCTCGAACTCCTGGAGCAGTTCGGCAGGCCCGCGCTCGCCTTCTCCGGGGCGCAGTCCAAGCTGCTCCCGGTCATCGACGAGGCACCCCTGTTCCCCGTGCCGCCGGGCACGGCCGCCGACGCGTACCTGCGCGACCCGGCGAAGCCCGTACCGCACAACCTCTTCGTCCGGCCGGAGCGGGCGCTGGCCGCGGCGCCGGACGCGGACCGGGCACGGGACGTCGGCTTCCGCTTCGGCCCGGCGCCGAAGGGCGGCGCGGCCACCGCCGAGCGCACCGTGCGCTACCCGGCCGCCAGCTTCGGCTTCACCTGGGACGCGGACGGGAAGCGCTGGCTGGTTTCCTTCGACGGCTCTCCTGCCGCCACCGCCGCCGGCGGGCGGCTCTCGGCGGCGACGGTCGTCGTCCAGCATGTGAAGATCCACGGCTCCGGCTTCGGCGACCGCTCGGGCAACGTCTCCCCCTTCACCGAGACCGTCGGCGCCGGGAAGGCGGAGGTGCTGCGCGGCGGCAGGTCGTACGAGGCGCGCTGGGAGCGCGGATCGGCGGGCGGCGGCACGGAGTTCACCGACGCGGACGGCGACCGGCTGCGCTTCGCGCGCGGTCCGGTCTGGGTCGTCTTCACGGAGTGACGCAAACCACACCCTTATTGGCGCGAACGGGTTCTGACAGCCGCTACCATTTTTTGAGTACGAAACCGTTTCGTTCCGCTGACTGGGGAGGGGGCCCGATGGTCGTGCAGGACACCAGTACCACCGGGCGCCGGAGCCGGCTGAGCGCCGAACGCGAGCAGGAGCTCTTCGACGCCGTGCTCGACCACCTGCGCGAAGTCGGCTACGAGGCCCTCACCATGGACGCGGTCGCGGCTCGTACGCGGTCCAGCAAGGCCACTCTCTACCGCCAGTGGCACTCCAAGCCGCACTTGGTCGCCACGGCGCTCCGGCACAGCAAGCCGGTGAAGTCGGCCGGGATCGACACCGGCACGCTGCGCGGAGACCTCGTGCAGTTCGCCGGCGGCGTATGCCAGAGCGCGGAGAAGGACTCGGCCCTTCTGCGCGCGGTCGCCTTCGCCCAGCAGTCCAACGAGGAACTGCAGCAGGCCATGCGGCAACTCCTGATCGAGCCGGAGCTGGCCGCCTTCCAGGAGCTGATCGATCGCGCCGTCGCGCGCGGCGAGCTGCCCGCGGACGTCCCCGCCGCGAAGTTCGTCCCGCACATGATGCTGGGGGCCATGCTGGCCCGGCCCCTCATCGAGAACGCGCCGGTCACCAGCGACTATCTTGTCCGTTATGTCGACGCAGTGATTCTCCCCGCCCTGCATATGAACTGACCAGTCGTTCGCCAACCACAACAGAACACGGCTCCACCTGGCGCACGCCGCTCTCGTCGTCGGGCTGGTTCAACACAACCCACCGTCGAGATCAGGAGAAACCTGCTCGTGGCCACCTTCCTATACAAACTCGGCCGGCTAGCCTTCCGGCGGCGCGGTATCACGGCGCTGATATGGCTGCTGCTCTTCGTCCTCGCCGGGTTCGGCGCATCGTCGGCGGGCACCGCGCCCGAGGACGACTTCGCGCTGCCGGGCACCGAGGCACAGCAGGCGTTCGATCTTCTTGAGGAGCGCTTCCCCGGGCAGTCCGCCGACGGCGCGACGGCCCGTATCGTCTTCGAGGCACCCGACGGCCAGAAGATCACCGCCGCCGACAGCCGCGAGGCGGTCGACGGCGTGCTCGACGGCATCGCCGGCAACCAGGTGGAGCAGGTCAGCGACCCGTTCGCGGACAACGCGGGGGTCAGCGAGGACGGCTCCACGGCCTACGCGGTCGTCGACTACAAGGTCACGTCCATGGAGCTGGACGACTCGACCCGCGACGCCATCACCGACGTGGTGGACAAGGAGCGCGACGACGGTCTGAACATCCAGGCCGGCGGTGACGCGCTGATGGTCGAGCCCGACATGGGCAACGGCGAGATCATCGGTGTCGGCATCGCGCTGGTCGTGCTCGTGATCACCTTCGGCTCGCTGGTCGCGGCGGGGCTGCCGATCATCACCGCGCTCATCGGCGTCGGCATCGGCATCTCCTCGATCACCGCGCTGGCGACCGTGCTCGACCTGTCCGCCACGACCTCCACGCTGGCGATGATGATCGGCCTCGCGGTCGGCATCGACTACGCCCTGTTCATCGCCTCCCGCTACCGCGCGGAGCTGACGGACGGCCACTCCCGCGAGGAGGCTGCGGGCCGCGCCGTGGGCACGGCCGGCTCGGCGGTGGTCTTCGCCGGCCTCACCGTGATCATCGCGCTGGCGGGCCTGGCGGTCGTCAACATCCCGATTCTGACGAAGATGGGCTTCGCGGCGGCCGGTACGGTCGCGCTGGCGGTGCTCATCGCGCTCACGCTGGTCCCGGCCGCGCTGGGCATCGTGGGCAAGCGGATCTACGGCCGCAAGGTGCGCAAGGCCAACCCGGAGACCGGCGCCCCGAAGGCGTCCGACCACGAGACCAAGCCGAACATGGGCACCCGCTGGGCCCGCGGGGTGCTCAAGCGCCCGGTCCTGGTGCTGGTCGCCGCCATCATCGGGCTCGGCGCGCTGGCCGCGCCGGTGGCGAGCATGGAGCTGGGCCTGCCCGACGAGGGCAGCCAGCCGACGGACACCACGCAGCGCAAGGCGTACGACATGCTGTCCGAGGCGTTCGGTCCGGGCTTCAACGGCCCGGTCACCGGCGTCATCGACGCCACCGAGGCGGCGAACCCGCAGGACGCGGCCGACGAGGTCGTCGCGCGTATCTCCGACGTGGACGGCGTCGTCTCCGTCTCCCCCGCCGGGTTCAACGAGGCCGGGGACACCGCGACCGTCATGGTCACCCCGTCCACCGGACCGAGCGACACCGACACCGAGAAGGTCGTCCGCGAGATCCGCGACCTGTCGTCCTCGCTGCAGGACGAGACCGGCGCGGAGCTGTACCTCACCGGCAGCACCGCGGTGAACATCGACTTCTCGAAGGTGCTCGACGACGCGCTGGTGCCGTATCTGGCGCTGGTGGTCGGCCTGGCGTTCGTCCTGCTGATGCTGGTGTTCCGCTCCGTGCTGGTGCCGCTGAAGGCCGCGCTCGGCTTCCTCTTCTCCGTGCTGGCCGCGCTCGGCGCCGTCGTCGCGGTCTTCCAGTGGGGCTGGCTGGCCGGGGTCTTCGGGGTCGAGGAGACCGGTCCGATCATGTCGATGATGCCGATCTTCCTCATCGGCGTGGTCTTCGGCCTGGCGATGGACTACGAGGTCTTCCTGGTCAGCCGGATGCGTGAGGCGTACGTGCACGGGGAGTCGGCCGGCGACGCGGTGGTCACCGGCTTCCGGTACGGCGCCCGGGTGGTCACGGCGGCCGCGGTCATCATGATCAGCGTCTTCGCCGGCTTCATCGGCGCGGGCGACGACATGGTGAAGATGATGGGCTTCGGCCTGGCGGTGGCGGTCCTCTTCGACGCCTTCCTGGTCCGCATGACCATCGTTCCCGCGGTGCTCGCGCTGATCGGCAAGTCCGCCTGGTGGCTGCCGAAGTGGCTGGACCGAATCCTGCCGAACGTCGACGTGGAGGGCGAGAAGCTCTACCGGCAGCTCGCCGCGGCCCCCGCGCCGCCGCCGACGGCCGGTGAGGAGCGGGCACCCGAGCCCACCGGCGTGCGCTGAGGCACGACCCGCGGTGCCCGGCACCGCGGGACCACACCAACCCGACCGGGGCCCGGTGGCGTTCGCGCCACCGGGCCCCGGCGCGTTGCCGCCCGGTGCCGCTTGGTCCTACCCATTGCCGCCCCGCTGCCGCCCGCTGCGGCGAGCCTTGACGTTCATCCGATGAATCTCTACGTTCCCTCCCCAGCAAGCGCTTGAATCTGACACAACTCCCATAGACATCGGATGGATCAAGGTCCTAGAGGGAGAACGGGATGAACGGGTTTGCACGACGGCACGTGCTGGCGATCGGCGCCGGAACCGCGGCGGGCTCCGCGCTGGGCCTCGCGCCCACCGCCGCGGGCGCCGCGCCACAGGGCCCGGCCGGAGCCGCCGGCGAGAACGCGACCGCCGACGACTGGGGCCGGGTCCCCGACCCCGTACCGGTGCCGCTCACCGGCCACTTCGACAACGACGGCGTCGACACCGCCGACGCCCGCGGCGGCGACTTCGACGGCAGCGGCTACACCTACCCGGGCGAGGAGCTGCCCGCGGGGCCGGTCGAGGTCGACGGCTTCCCCTTCGACTTCCCCGGCTCGGGCGCCGGCGCCCCCGACAACGTCGTCGCCATGGGCCAGCGCATCGAGCTGCCCCCGGGCCACTACCTGAGCGTGCTCTTCCTCGCCTCCTCCTCGTACGGCACCGCCTCCGGCGAGGCCACCGTGCACTACGCCGACGGCAGCACCGCGACCGCGGGACTCTCCGCCCCCGACTGGTACTCCGGCGGCGGTTCGCTCAGGGCCCCGTACCGCTACGCCCCCGACGGCACCAAGGATCCGCACCAGGTGTCCATCGCCGTCGTCGAACTCGGCCTGGACCCGGTGCGCGAGGCGGTCGCGCTCACCCTGCCGGTCATCAACAAGGCCGAGCCCAACAAGCCGGCGCTGCACGTCTTCGCGCTCTCCCTGCAGCCCGTCGCCGAGGGGCGCGCCGTCGCGCTGCGCAACGTCCGCTCCACCACCGCCTCGCTGGAGCGCTCCGGCGCGCAGTCCGTCGAGGCGACGCTCATCAACGCCGGCGCGGTGTGGATCGCCGCCCGGGACGGCCTGTCGGTCACCGTCGACACCGAGGGCGCCCGTACGGTCGCGCCCGTCGCGGTGCCGCGGCTCGGCCCCGGCGAGCAGGCCCGGGTCACGGTCGGCATCCGCAACCGCGCGGGTGTGGCGCCGGGCACCGTGCAGGAGGGCCGTGTCGTCGCCACCGGGCGGGGCGGCACGGCCGCCGAGGTCACCCGTCCGCTGACCCTCGGCGTGCCCGACTTCGAGCCCACCGACGCGTCGCTGAGCAGCCATCAGGCGCCGTACTGGTTCAACGACGCCAAGTTCGGCATCTTCATCCACTGGGGGGTGTACTCGGTGCCCGCCTGGGCGCCGGTCGGCAAGCAGTACGCGGAGTGGTACTGGCAGCAGATGAACCAGCCGGACAACCCGACGCACGCGCACCATCGGGAGGTGTACGGCGAGGACTTCGCGTACGACGACTTCATCCCGATGTTCCGGGCTGAGCGCTTCAACCCGCGCTCCTGGGTCGAGCTGTTCCGGGACGCGGGCGCGCAGTACCACGTGCTCACCTCCAAGCACCACGAGGGCTTCGCGCTCTGGGACACCAAGCTCTCCACCCGCAACTCCGTCGCGATGGGCCCGCGCCGCGACCTGATCAGGGAGCTCTTCGACGCGTCCCGCAGGTACACCCCCGATCTGCACTGCGGGCTGTACTTCTCGATGCCGGAGTGGTTCAACCCGGACAACCCCTGGTACGGCCACGCCCCTCGCAACCCGTACACGCTGGAGCCCGTGCCGTACACCGGCTACACCCCGGGCCAGGACTACGTCCGCGACTACCAGGCCGGACAGATGCTGGAGCTGATCCACGAGTACGACACCGAGATCATGTGGTGCGACATCGGCGGCGACAACGACAGCCACCGGGTGCTCGCCGAGTTCTTCAACCACGCCAAGAACCGCCCGCGGCCGATCGAGGTGACGGTCAACAACCGCTCCGGCATCGGCCCGCACGACTTCACCACGCCCGAGTACGAGGTGTACGAGAACACCGTCGTCGCCAAGTGGGAGGCCAGCCGCGGCCTCGATCCGCGGTCCTACGGCTACAACGCCGAGACGCCCGACGATGCGTACATGACGACCGAGGAGGTCGTGCACAGCCTCGTCGACATCGTCAGCAAGAACGGCAACTTCCTCCTCGACATCGGCCCGCGCGCCGACGGCACCATCCCCGGGATCATGGAGCGGCGGCTGCGCGAGACCGGCGAGTGGCTGCGCGTCAACGGCGAGGCGATCTACGGCACCACCTACTGGTCGCGCATGGCCCAGCTCGGCGAGGACCTGCGGTTCACCATGAAGCGCGACGCCTTCTACATTCACTCGCTCGCCGCACCCTCGTCCCGGCTCGTCGTCGAGGCCCCGGTGCCCGTCAGGGCCGGCGACAAGATCACCATGCTCGGCTACGGCGACCGCCCGCTGAACTGGGACGTCGACGGCGGCGCGCTGGTCGTCGAGGTGCCGGCGGCGGCCCGCAGGGCCGGGAAGCACGTCTGGGTTTTCAAGGTGAGCACCGGCCCCTCTTCCTGAAAGGCACCTCATCCGTCATCGTGCTCCACTGTCATCGAACGGCCTCGACGGAGAGGAC
Organism: Streptomyces sp. WAC 06738; assembly: GCF_003945505.1. NCBI lineage: Bacteria > Bacillati > Actinomycetota > Actinomycetes > Kitasatosporales > Streptomycetaceae > Streptomyces > Streptomyces sp. WAC 06738. The sequence goes on from NZ_CP029618.1 coordinate 708,570, forward strand.
GCACCATGGCAGGGCTCTGGAGCACGGACGGCGTACTGCGCCGCAAGCCCATCGAGCACATCGAGGCGACCGAGGGTGGGAGCGGCGAACAGCTCACCCGGGTCCTCGGGCTGTGGCAGCTCACGGCGATCGGCGTCGGCGGCATCATCGGCGCGGGCATCTTCGCGCTCGCCGGCGCGGTCGCCAACGGTACGGCGGGCCCCGCCGTGCTCGTCTCCTTCCTCATCGCGGGGGTGGCGAGCGCGGCGGCGGCCCTGTCGTACGCGGAGTTCGCCGGCCTGATCCCCAAGGCGGGGTCGGCGTACACGTACGGCTACGCCGTCCTCGGCGAACTCGCCGGGTGGTTCATCGGCTGGGATCTGCTGCTGGAGTACACCGCGATCGTCGCGGTGGTGGCCATCGGCATCTCCGGCTACTTCTCCTTCCTCATGGAGAACATGGGCGCCGATCTGCCGGCGTGGATGCTCGGCGCCCCGGGCACCGGCGAAGGGCACAAGGTCGACCTCTTCGCGGTCGTGCTGTGCCTGCTGGTCGCGTACCTGCTGACCCTCGGGATCAAGAACGCGGCGCGCTTCGAGACCGTCGTGGTGGTGCTGAAGGTCGTGGTCGTGCTCGTCGTCATCCTGGTCGGCGTCTTCCACATCGACACCGCCAACTACAACCCCTTCTTCCCCTACGGCGTCGGCGGCGCGTTCACCGGCGCGGCGACCGTGTTCTTCGCGGTCTTCGGCTACGACGCGATGTCGACGGCGGCCGAGGAGTCGAAGGAGTCGCAGCGGCACATGCCGAAGGCGATCCTCTACTCGCTGGCGATCTCGATGCTGCTGTACGTGGCCGCGACGCTGGTGCTGACGGGGATGCAGAACTACAAGGGCATCGACCCGGAGAGCGGCTTCTCCACAGCGTTCGAGTCGGTGGGTCTCGGCTGGCTGGCGAACCTGATCGCGGTGGGGGCGATCATCGGCATCCTCACGGTGATGTTCACCTTCATGCTGGGCGTCACGCGCGTCTGGTTCTCGATGAGCCGCGACGGGCTGCTGCCGAAGTGGTTCGCCAAGACGCACCGGACGCGGCACGTGCCGACACGGGTGACGTGGATCGTGGGCATCGGCTCGGCGCTGATCGCGGGCTTCCTCAAGATCGGGGAGGCCGCGGAGCTGACGAACATCGGGATCCTGCTGGCGTTCGTGGTGGTGTGCGTCGCGGTGATCGTGCTGCGCTACCGGCAGCCGGATCTGCCGCGGACGTTCCGCTGCCCCGGGATGCCGGTCGTGCCGCTCATAGGGGTCGGCTTCTCGATCTGGCTGGTGACGTTCCTGAAGTGGGAGACGTGGCTGCGGTTCGGCGTGTGGTTCGCGGTCGGGATGGTCGTGTACTTCACGTACTCCTACCGCCGCAGTGAACTGGCCCGCGCCGAGCGGGCGGCGGCGGACGGGCCCGGTCTCCACAAGCGGGACGAGCCGCGCGGCTGAGGCCGGGGCGGGCCCCGTACCGGACGCGCTGACGGCGCGCCGGTACGGGTCCTGCCGCCCGCGGGCGCTGAGACGGGACTGTGACCGCGTACGGACCGGGGCTCAACCCGCCGGTGGTTTCCTGAGGATGGGCGATGAGTTTCCGGCGCCCGCCGGGTCTCACCTTCCAGACGGAACCACACCGCCACCGGCGGCCCGGCTGGGCCGCCGCCTCCCGACCGAGAGGTGTCCGATGTGCTCCCACCGGCCCGAGTGCCCCGCCGCCGACCGCCCTGACCGCGACGCCGCGCAGACCGTGGCCTTCCACCCCGAGCAGGGCTGGAGCCTGCTGTGCAACGGGACGATCGTCTTCGACGACACGGGTGAACTGCTGCCGACCGGCGCCGTCGTCGCGCCGCGGCGCGAGGTGCGCCCCGGGCTGCTGACGACCGCGGCCTGAGACCCGCCGCCGTACGCACCCACCGGACTTCCGCCGGGCCCGGCCCTCAGGACCGCCCGCCCGGCGAGCCGCCGGCCGCGGCCGGCAGGCCGCTCAGCGACACCGCGCCCGGCGCCGGCAGCGGCTCGCCCGCCGCCTCCGGGGGGCTAATCGCCGCGGACCGCGACCAGCACGCACCTGTCGCCGCACTGCCAGACCGTGCCGACCGCCGCGAAGCCCGCCTTCTGCAGCAGGTCCACGTGGCGCGCCAGGCTCAGCCCGTTGTCCCCCGCGGGGGCCGCGCCGCGGCGGCGCCGCTCGGCGAAGAGCCGGGCCAGCTCGGGCGCCTCGGCCGCCGCGTCCCACCACGACGACCACTCCTCGCCGCCCGGCATCCGCCGCCGCTCGGCCAGCCGGCTGCCGACCTCGCCCGCCAGCTCGGCGACGGCCGCGTCCTCCGGCGGCAGCCGGCCGGCGTTGACGAGCAGCCCGCCGGGGCGGAGCAGGGTGTGCAGCCTGCCGTAGACCTCCAGGAGCACGCGCTCGGGGAGGCGGTGCAGCATGGTCGCGGAGACGGCGGCGTCCAGGGGGCGGTCCAGCTCCAGCTCGTCCTGCCAGCCGATGCCGCCGATCACCGTGTCGACGAAGCGCACCTGCGTGCCGTGCATCCGGCGGCCGAGGCCGAGCAGCACGGGGTCGGCGTCGGCGGCGACGACGTCGAGCGCGGGCATCCGGCGCTTGAGCCGGGAAGCCAGCGAGCCCGTACCGCAACCGAGGTCGAGGACGGCGGGGCGCTCCCGGCCCGCGGTGATGAGCTCCACGAGGTCACCGACGACGGTGAACCGCTCCTCGCGACCGGCCTCCCGCTGCTCCCGCTGGAGTTCCCAGCGCACCGCCCAGCCCTTGGCCGCCGCCGCGCTCAGGTCCTCGCCCATTCCGTGAGGATACCCGGCTACGAGATCTTGAACTCGCGGCGACGCCGCGGGCGGGGCGGCGCGCCGCGCGTGGCCGGACGTCCCGGCGCTCCGCTCACGTGGGGTTTCCGCCCCTTCCCGTACGCCCGGAAGACGGCCGGTTCCCGGTCCGCGCACGACCGTTGACCACCTGTGGGTAAGGGCTTACTTTGACAGGGCACCGTCAGCAAGCGCTTTCTACGCCACTCGAAACGGGCCCGCCCTCCGGCGCGCCCGCGTTCCGGCACGACTGGGAGCACTATGAGACGCCTGGCAAGACCACCCCTGTCACCCATCGCCGTCCTGGCCGCGCTGCTGGCGCTGCTCCTGGGCACGGCCTCGGCGACGGCCGCCCCGCAGGACGAGGAGGCCGGCTTCCGGGTCCTGGTCTTCTCCAAGGTCACGAACTTCTACCACGACTCCATCCCGGCGGGCATCGCGGCCGTCGAGAAGCTCGGCGAGGAGCACGGCTTCGAGGTCGACTCGACCGACGACGCGGCCGCGTTCACCGAGGAGAACCTCGCGAACTACGAGGCGGTCGTCTTCAACAACACCAACTCCACGCCGGAGAGCGGCGACCTGCTCGACGCCGGCCAGCGGGCCGCGCTGCAGTCGTACATCCAGGGCGGCGGGGGCTGGCTCGGCCTGCACGCCGCCTCGGCCAGCGAGCGCGACTGGGACTGGTACGAGGGCCTGGTCGGCGCGATCTTCGACAAGCACCCCGTGCCGCAGACGGGCCGGATCAAGGTGCTGGACAACACCCACCCCTCCACCAAGGGCCTGCCCCAGCTCTGGGAGCGCAACGAGGAGTGGTACAACTGGCGCGCCAACCCGACCGGCAAGGTGCACACCCTCGCGCAGATCAAGGTGCGCGACGGCATCACCGGACTGGACGAGGGCGTCGACCACCCGTTCTCGTGGTGCCAGAAGTACGACGGCGGCCGCTCGTGGTTCACCGCCGGCGGCCACGACGCCTCGGCCTTCGACGAGCCGCTCTTCCTCAAGCACCTGCTCGGCGGCATCCGGTGGGCCGCGGGCGACGCGCCCGGCGACTGCTCGGCCACCCAGACCGGCAACTTCCAGCGCACCCCGCTGGTCACCAGCGACCTCGCCGACCCGTTCGAGCTGGCCGTCGCCCCCGACCGGCGGGTCTTCTACGCCCAGCGCACCGGTGAGCTGAAGGTCGTCGACCAGGAGACGCTGCAGGTCACCACGGCCCTGGACTTCGACTACACCCCCGAGATGACCAGCCAGTCCGACGGCCTCCTCGGGCTCACCCTGGATCCGGACTTCGCGCGCAACAACTGGATCTATCTCCTCCACTCCGACAAGGAGAAGAACCTCATCAACCTGTCCCGCTTCACCATGAAGGGGAACACCGCGGACCCGGCGTCGCAGAAGGTGCTGCTGACGGTCCCGACGTGGCGCGGCGAGGGCCGGGCCAACGTGCACATGGCCGGCTCGCTCACCTTCGACGCCGCGGGCAACCTCTACGTCGCCACCGGCGACAACACCGACCCGTTCGAGTCCAGCGGCTTCGCGCCGATCGACGAGCGCGAGGGCCGGCGCGCCTGGGACGCCCAGGGCACCGCGGGCAACACCAACGACCTGCGCGGCAAGGTGCTGCGCGTGAAGCCCACGAACGGCGGCAGCTACACCATCCCGAAGGGCAACCTCTTCAAGCAGGGCGAGTCGAAGACCCGTCCCGAGATCTACGCGATGGGCCTCCGCAACCCGTTCCGCATCACCACCGACCCGATCTCCGGCGCCCTGCTGGTCGCGGACTACGGCCCCGACGCCCGCAGCGCCGACCCGAACCGCGGTCCCGAGGGGACGGTGGAGTACAACCGGATCACCAAGGCGGGCAACCAGGGCTGGCCGTACTGCATCGGCAACAACACGCCGTTCAACGACTACGACTTCGCGGCCGGCAAGGCCGGGGAGAAGTTCGACTGCTCGGCGCCCGTGAACGACTCGCCGAACAACACCGGCAAGACGGAGCTGCCGCCCGCGCAGCCCGCCACGGTCTGGTACGCGTACTCGGCCTCGCAGGAGTTCCCCGAGCTGGGCACCGGCGGCGGCGGCCCGATGAGCGGCCCGGTCTACGACTACGACCCGGAGAACGACAGCCCGTACAAGTTCCCCGAGTACTTCGAGGGGAAGTGGATCACCTACGAGCTGACCCGCAAGTGGTTCAAGACCTTCTCGTTCCAGGAGAAGGACCAGCAGTTCGAGGACCCGCGGTTCGCGCCCGCCAAGAAGGGCGACCTGCAGTCGATCAACGGGATCTTCGCCGACATGAGCTGGGTGCAGCCCTTCGAGGCGGACTTCGGCCCCGACGGCTCGCTGTACGTCATCGACTTCGGCGAGGGCAGCGGCACCGGCCGCGGCGGCAGCAACGAGAAGGCGGGCATCTACCGCATCGACTACGTGGCCGAGGGCCGGCCGCCGGTGGCGAAGCTGTCGGCGTCGGCGGACTCCGGGCCCGCGCCGCTGACGGTGGAGTTCTCCTCTGAGGGCTCGCACTCGCCGGGCGACGACCCGATCACGTACGCCTGGGACTTCGACGGCGACGGCACGACCGACTCCACGGACCCCAACCCGACGCACACCTACACCGAGAAGGGCCGGTTCACCGCCCGGCTGACGGTGGAGGGTCCGCCGGAGCGTACGGCGATGGCGGTGCACGAGGTCACCGTCGGCAACACCCGTCCCGAGGTGAAGGTCACCACGCCGGCCGACGGCACCGCGTTCGACTTCGGCGACACCGTTCCGTACAAGGTGGAGGTGAGCGACGCGGAGGACGCTGACATCGACTGCTCGCGCGTGGTGGTGCAGACGCAGCTCGGGCACGACGACCACCTGCACCCGCTGGACAACCTCACCGGCTGCGAGGGCGAGTTCAAGACCGACCCGGGCGACAGCCACGGCCCGGGACAGAACCTCTACTACGGCATCAGCGCGCAGTACGAGGACGACGGCGCCGAGGGCGTGCCGAGCCTGGTGGGCTCCGACTCGCTGAGCCTGCGGCAGAAGTTCCGCGAGGCCGAGCACCACAACGGCACCGGCGGCGCGAACGGCGGCGTGGAGACGCTGGCCCGGGAGGACTCCTCCGGGGGCAAGCGGCTGGGCGAGATCGAGCACGGCGACTGGATCGTGCTGGACCCGGGGACTCCGAGCGGGATCGACTCGGTGACGGTCGGCGCCTCGTCCGGCGGGCTCGGCGGCGACGTCGAGTTCCGCGCGAACGCGCCGGACGGCGAGCTGCTGGGCAAGGCGACGATCCCGAACACCGGGGACTTCGCCAAGGTGGTCTCGCCCACGGTGCCGCTCACCGATCCGGGCGGGGTGGAGAAGGTCTATCTGGTCTTCACCAACCCGGCGTGGACGCCGTCGAGCCCGGACCTGATGGCGCTGGACTGGCTGCACTTCAACGGCCGCGGCGCGGAGAAGGAGTCGGCGGCGAAGGTGACGGTGACGGCCTCGCCGGAGAGCGCGACGGCGCCGGCGGAGTTCTCCTTCGAGGGCGCGGTGACGCTGCCCGAGGGGCGTACGGCCACGTCGTACCACTGGACCTTCGGGGACAACGCGACGGGCGACGGTGCGGCGACGGCGACGCACACGTACACCAGGAAGGGGACGTACACCGCGCATCTGACCGTCACGGACGACACCGGGAACCTGACGACCGGTGCGGTGCAGGTGACGGTGAACTGACCGCAGGCGGCGGCCGGCCGGGGATGCCCGGTCGGCCGCCGCCCACCCGGCGCCCGGTGGCGGTTCGTGCGCGGGCGGGAGCGCCGGGAGGCTTCAGCGGGTCGGGGTCGCCGCGGTGTCGCGGTGTGCCGTGCCGCCTGCGTCGAGGAAGTGGCTGAGCGGGAGCGTCGCGGCGCCGACCGTCACGGCGTCGGTGCCGAGTTCGCCCATCTCGATCGCCGCGCGCGCCGCCGGGTAGCGCAGGGCGTACATGGCCGTGGCCCCGCGTACGGCCGGCAGCAGCCGGGGCCCCGCGAGCAGCCCGGCCCAGCCCGACAGCACGATGCGCTCCGGGTTGAAGAGGTTGACGAGGTCGGCGATGCCGGCGCCGAGGTATTCGGCGGTCTCGTCCAGCACGGCGCGGGCCGCGGGGTCGTCGGCGGCGATCAGCTCCGCGAGCGCCGACTCCTCGTCCGTGGCGACCGGTTCGCCACCCGCCTCCCGCCAGCGCCGCAGCATCCCCTCCGCGCCGACGTACGCCTCCAGGCAGCCGCGGGCGCCGCACCGGCAGCGCCGTCCGCGTATCCGCATGGTGGTGTGCCCCCACTCCCCCGCGCCGCTGGACGAGCCGCCGTAGGCGGTGCCGTCGGTGACGACGCAGGCCCCGACGCCGGAGCCGATGAGCGCGATGACGGCGTTGCGCGCGCCGCGGCCCGCGCCGAACCACATCTCGGCCTGGCCCAGCGTCTTGGCGCCGTTGGCCACGGTGTACGGCACGTCCGCCAGGCCGGGCGCGCCGGTCGCGGCGGTGCGCAGCATCGCCTCCAGGGGTACGGCGTCCCAGCCGATGGTCTGCGCGTACACCACCGCGCCGCCGCGGGCCGGTTCGCGGTCGACGATGCCGGGGACGCCGAGGCCGACGCCGAGCAGCTCGCCGGCGGCGACGCCCGCGTCGGCGAGCACGGCGGCCAGCCCCTCGGCGATGTGCGCGACGACCCGCCCGGCGTCCCGGCCGCCGTCGGCGAGCGGGCGCTCGGCACGGGCGAGTTCGGTACGGGCGAGGTCGAACAGCTCCACCCGCACCCGGGTCTCGCCGACGTCGACGCCGGCGATGTGCCCGCAGCGCGGCGCCACCCGCAGCAGGGTGCGGGGGCGGCCGCCGTCGGAGTCGACCGCGCCGGCCTCCTCCAGCACCCCCTCCGCTATCAGCTCCGCGGCGACGTTGCTGATCGACCCGGAGCTGAGCCCGGTGACCGGGCCCAACTCCTGGCGGCTCAGCGGCCCTTCGAAGTACAGGTGGCGCAGTACCGCGGAGCGGTTGCTACGGCGCAGGTCGCGCACGGTACGGCCGTTGTTTCTCGCCATGTGGCTCCTTCCCGGAGGAAAGATACGTGCCGGGAAACGCGTGTGAGAAGGGTTGACGAGGACTTCTTTCACTACTTAACTCACGCCCTGAATTAAGCGCGGGCCGCGTTCACAGCCTTAAGTCATGTGCCCGGAGAGGGGCCCCACCCATGCGCAGAATCCGCCTGGCGGCGACCGCCGCACTCGCCACCGCCCTCAGTCTGACCGCCGCCGCCTGCGGCGGCGGCAGCTCGACGGGTTCGGAGGGCAGCAACGACAAGCCCGACGAGCTGACGTACTGGGCGAGCAACCAGGGCACCAGCCTGGAGCACGACAAGGAGGTGCTGACCCCGGAGATCGAGAAGTTCGAGAAGAAGACGGGCATCGACGTCAAGCTCGAAGTCATCCCCTGGGACAGCCTGCTGGACCGGATCCTCGCGGCCACCTCCTCCGGGCAGGGTCCCGACGTGCTCAACATAGGCAACACCTGGTCCGCCTCGCTGCAGGCGAGCGACGGACTGCTGGCGTGGGACGACAAGACGCTGGACCGGATCGGCGGCAGGGACCGGTTCGTCCCCTCGGCGCTGGCCGCCGCGGGTGCCGAGGGCCAGGACCCGGCGGCGGTGCCGCTGTACTCCCTCGCGTACGCGCTCTACTACAACAAGCAGATGTTCGCGGACGCCGGCATCGAGGAACCCCCGGCCACCTGGGACGACTTCGTCGCCGTCGGCAAGAAGCTGACGAAGGACGGCAAGTACGGCGTCGCCGTCGAGGGCGGAAACCCGGTGGAGAACTCGCACCACGCCTTCGTCTTCGGCAAGCAGCACGGCGCGGACTTCTTCGACGCCGAGGGCAACCCGACGTTCGACACCCCCGAGGCGGTCGCGGCGGTCAAGCAGTACGTCGACTTCCTCGCCAACGACAAGATCGCCGCGGTCGGCAACGCCGAGTACGCGCAGAACCAGTCGATCAAGGACCTCGCCACCGGCAAGGCCGGGATGCTCCTGTGGCAGGCCGCCGGCAGCTCGCTCAAGGCGCACGGCATGAAGCCCGAGGAGTACGGCGTCGCGCCCGTACCGATGCAGAGCGAGAACCCGCCGGAGGGCCGGAACGTCAACTCCATGGTCGCCGGCATCAACATCGCCGTCTTCAAGAACACCGACAACCTCGACGGCGCCCTGGACTTCGTGAAGTTCATGACCTCCACCGAGGAACAGCAGATCCTCAACGAGACCTACGGCTCCATCCCGCCGGTCAAGGAGGCGCAGGAGCACGAGGCGTTCAGCACCACCGACCTGACCGTGCTGCGCGAGGTGCTGTCCACCAGCTCCGCGCCGCTGCCGCAGGTGCCGGACGAGGCGCAGTTCGAGACCCTCGTCGGCGACGCGATGAAGGAACTGTTCGCGGACGCCGCCGCCGGCGACGAGGTGACCACGGAATCGGTCCAAAAGCGGCTGACCGAGGCCCAGCAGCAGATGCAGAAGTGAGCGGCGCCGGATGACCGCGACCGCCCTCGACACGCCCCCGGCCGGCCCCGGCGACAAGCCGCCCGCCGGCCGGGGCGCCGCCCGCAAGCGCCGCCGCACCGGCCGCGGCCGCGTACGGCGCGGCGCCCTGCCGTACCTCCTGCTCCTGCCCGCGCTCCTGCTCGAGCTGCTGATCCACCTGGTGCCGATGGCCGTCGGCGTGGTGATGAGCTTCAAGGAGCTGACCCAGCACTACATCCGCGACTGGGGCGCCGCGCCCTGGACGGGGCTGGACAACTTCCGCATCGCCGTCGACTTCGACGCCCCCGTGGGCGAGGCGCTGCTGCGCTCGTTCTTCATCACCTGCGCGTTCACGGTGCTCGCGGTGGGGCTCTCGTGGCTGCTCGGCGTCACCGCGGCGATCCTGATGCAGGACGCCTTCCGCGGCCGCGGCCTGCTGCGCGCGCTCTTCCTCACTCCGTACGCGCTGCCCGTCTACACCGCCGTCATCACCTGGTCCTTCATGCTCCAGCGGGACAACGGCCTGGTGAACCACGTGCTCCACGACCAGCTTGGGCTCACCGGCCAGCCCACGTTCTGGCTGATCGGCGACAACGCGTTCGTCTCGCTGGTCGTCGTCTCGGTCTGGCGCACCTGGCCGTTCGCCTTCCTGGTGCTCACCGCCGCGCTGCAGAACATCCCGCGCGAGGTGTACGAGGCGTCCGCGATCGACGGCGCCGGGATCTGGCAGCAGATCCGCCGGATCACGCTGCCGTCGCTGCGGCCGGTCAACCAGGTGCTGGTCCTGGTGCTGTTCCTGTGGACCTTCAACGACTTCAACGTGCCGTACATCCTCTTCGGCAAGTCGGCACCGGAGTCCGCGGACATCATCTCCATCCACATCTACCAGTCGTCCTTCGTGACCTGGAACTTCGGCGCCGGCTCGGCCATGTCCGTGCTGCTGCTGCTCTTCCTCCTGGTCGTCACGGCCGGCTATCTGCTGCTCACCTCGCGGGGAAGGAAGGCGGCCCGTGCATAGCTCCCCCACCGCGCCGCCGCGGTCGTTCGTCTGGACCCGGCGGATCGTGCTCACGCTACTGACGGTCTTCGCGGTCACTCCCGTGTACGTGATGCTCAGCAGTTCGCTGAAGCCGCTGGAGGACGTCACCGGGGCGTTCCGCTGGATCCCCAGCGGGCTGACCATCCGGCCGTACCTCGACATCTGGGACACGGTGCCGCTGGCCCGTTACTTCCTGAACTCGCTGATCGTGGCGGGCGCCGCGACGGGCTGCTCGGTCGTCATCGCGGTCTTCGCCGCGTACGCGGTCAGCCGCTACCGCTTCCGCGGCAAGCGGCTCTTCACGGTCACGGTGCTGTCCACCCAGATGTTCCCCGGCATCCTGTTCCTGCTGCCGCTCTTCCTGATCTTCGTCAACATCGGGAACACCACCGGGATCGCCCTCTACGGCTCCCGCGGCGGCCTGATCCTCACGTACATGACCTTCACCCTGCCCTTCTCGATCTGGATGCTGGTCGGCTATCTCGACTCCATCCCCCGCGACCTGGACGAGGCGGCGCTCGTCGACGGCTGCGGGCCGCTGAAGGCGCTCTTCCGTGTCGTGGTGCCGGCGGCGGTCCCCGGGATCGTCGCCGTCGCCATCTACTCCTTCATGACCGCCTGGGGCGAGGTGCTCTTCGCCTCGGTCATGACCAACGACGTCACCCGGACGCTCTCCGTCGGGCTGCAGGGGTACGCCACCCAGACCGAGGTGTACTGGAACCAGGTCATGGCCGCCTCCCTCGTCGTCAGCCTCCCCGTCGTCGCCGGCTTCCTGCTGCTCCAGCGCTACCTCGTCGCCGGGCTGACCGCAGGAGCCGTCAAGTGACCACGTCCGAAAGGAACTCCGTGACCGACCTGCACCTCGACCGCCTCCCGTCCGACTTCGTGTGGGGCACGGCCACCGCCGCGTACCAGATCGAGGGCGCCGTACGCGAGGACGGGCGCTCCCCGTCGATCTGGGACACCTTCTCGCACACGCCCGGCATGGTCGACGGCGGCGACACCGGCGACACCGCCTGCGACCACTACCACCGCTGGCCCGAGGACATCGCGCTGATGCGCCGGCTGGGCGCCGGGGCGTACCGCTTCTCGATCGCCTGGCCGCGGGTCGTCCCGGGCGGCGACGGGCCCGTCAACGAGGCGGGGCTGGCCTTCTACGACCGGCTCACCGACGCGCTCCTCGAAGCCGGCATCACGCCCTTCCCCACGCTCTACCACTGGGACCTGCCGCAGTCGCTCCAGGACCGCGGCGGCTGGGCGGAGCGCGCGACCGCCGAGGCGTTCGCGGCGTACGCGGACGCGGTGGCCCGCCGGCTCGGCGACCGGATCACCGACTGGGCCACGCTCAACGAGCCGCTCTGCTCGGCCTGGATCGGCCATCTGGAGGGCCGGATGGCACCGGGGCTCACCGATCTCACGGCGGCGGTACGGGCCTCGTACCACCTCCACCTCGGCCACGGCCTGGCGGTCCAGGCGCTGCGCGCCGCGGTGCCGGGGGCGCGGATCGGGCTGGTCAACAACCTCACGCACTGCGAGCCGGCCTCCGACCGCGACGAGGACATCGCCGCCGCCGCGCGCGCGGACGGGCACACCAACCGCTGGTGGATGGACCCCGTCCACGGCCGCGGCTACCCGGAGGACATGCGCCGGCTGTACGGCGTGGACCTGCCCGAGCGCCCCGGGGACCTGGAGACCATCGCCGCCCCGCTGGACTGGCTCGGCCTGAACTACTACTTCCGCCAGGTCGTCGCCGACGATCCGGACGGGCCGCTGCCGTACGCGCGCCAGGTCGACCTGCCCGGCGTGCGGCGCACCGCGATGGGCTGGGAGGTGCACGCCGAGGGGCTGACGAAGACGCTGGAGCGGATGGCCGACGACTACCGCGCCCGCTGCCTGTACGTCACCGAGAACGGCGCCGCCTACCCGGACGCGGTCGGCCCCGACGGCCAGATCGACGACCCGGAGCGCACCCGCTATCTGGAGGAACACCTCGCCGCCTGCGCGGAGGCGGTGCGCCGGGGCGTGCCGCTGGCGGGGTACTTCGCCTGGTCGCTGCTGGACAACTTCGAGTGGGCGTACGGCTACGACAAGCGCTTCGGGCTCGTCCACGTCGACTACGCCACCCAGCGGCGCACCGTGAAGGGCAGCGGCCGGCGCTACGCCGAGCTGATCCGCGGCCACCGCGCGGCGGCGCGGCGCGCGGCGTAGCGCGTACGGCACACGCTCCGCCCGGGTCCGCCGCCGCGTGCCCCGCACGGCATCCCCCCACCACGACGGCGTGCCCGGGCGGTCACGCGCGCGGCGCCCGCGGCCCGACCCCGGACTCCCGGTCCCGCGTCCCGCCCCCGCCACCGGGCGGACGCGGGGCCGGGTCCTCCCGCGCCGGGGCGGTGGCGGCATCACCGTCCGCACTCGCCCGGCCCGCCGCGCTCGCCGCACCCGCCGCGCGCAGGCCGGGGGTCAGGGCCAGCGTGACGGCGACCGAGAGCGCCGCCATCGCGGCCATCGCCGTCGCCGGCGAGGTCAGCTCCGCGATGCCGCCGGCGAGGGCGGCGGCCACGCCCTGCATGGTGAGCATCCCCGAGGTGTGCAACCCGAGGGCCTGGCCGCTGAGTTCGTCAGGCGTGAACGCCATCAGCCGCTCCTGCTGGACGAGGCTCGCGGCGAACCCGGCCGAGGCGAGGGTGACCGCCACCGCGGCCACCGCCAGCGGCGGGCGCAGCGCGAAGACCAGGTACGGGACCGCCAGCAGCAACAGCAGCGGCACCCCGAGCCGGGGCCGCCACCGGGCGGGCAGCACCCGTCCGGCGAGGACATCGCCGGTGAGCATGCCGAGCGCGGTGAGGGCCAGCAGGACGCCGGCGCGGTCCGGTGCGTACGGCACGAACTGCGACTCGGCGCCGACGACGAGGCCGTTGGGCAGCCAGAGCGCGAGATACAGGGTGCGGCGGTGCCGCGAGGACCAGAGCAGCCCGTTGACCCGCCAGGTCTCCACGACCGAGGGCCGCCCCGCCGCGCGCGGCGCCCGGCGGCCGAGCCCGGCGCGGGCGACGGCGGCACCGGTGAGGAACGCCGCGGCGGCGACGAGGAGCGTGCCGCGCGGCGAGAGCGCGGTCACGAGCACGCCGCCGACCGCGAAGCCGGTGATCTGCATGGCGCCGGCGGACATGTTCACCACCGACCTGCCGAGCAGGTAGCCGTCGCGCGGCAGGATCTCGTTGAGCAGCCCGTAGCGCACCCCGCCGCCCACGGAGGCGAGCAGCCCGAGGCAGACCAGGATCGCGAACGCGCCCCACACCGGCAGCCCCGGCGCGGCCTGCGCGGTGGTCGCGGCGGCGTAGACGAGGGCGAGCGCGGTCATCGCGCCGCGCGGCGGCAGCCGGTCCGCGGCGGACAGCAGCAGGGTCGCGCCGAGCACCTGGGCGAGCGAGGGGCCGAACATGGCGAGGGCCGACAGCAGCGGGGAACCCGTCTGCTCGTAGATGTGCGTGCCGAGCGCCAGGCCGCTGATCGTCAGCCCGGCGACCTGGAGGGAGGAGGCGGCGAAGAGGGGTGTGAACTCCGGGGCCCGGAACAGCTCGCGATAGGTGCGCATGCCGGGCAGCCTCGGGGAGATCGCGGCCGGGGGGTTAGAGTTTCGCCGGGAGGCGAAAGCAATGGGGTGGTGGCAGGTCGACGCGGACACGCTGGCGGGCAGCCGGTTCGTGGTCTCGCCGCTCGCGGAGACCCTCGCGTGCCTGAAGACGCTCGCCCGCGGCGCTCCCTCGCACCCCGGGGAGCGCGCCTGGCTCGACGCCCACCTGCCCGCGTACCGCGCGCGGCAGGCCGCGGACCCGGTGGCCGACGAGCTGGTCCGGGCGGGGCTCCTGCGGCCATGGAACGCCGACTTCCTCACGCCCACCCCCACGGGCGCGGCGGGGGTGTCCTTCGAGGAGGAGCTGGCGGCGGTGCGGGCCACGCCCCCGGACGCCGCCCGCGCCGACGTCGCCGTCTCCCTCGACGGCCGGCTGCCGGAGCGGCTGCGCCGCGACGACCTGCCGCGCCGGGCGGCGGAGGTCATGGAGTGGGTCTGGCGGGAGACGGTGCTGCCGGACTGGCCGCGGCGCCGGCGGATCATCGAGGCGGACATCGTCGCGCGCACCGCGCAGGTGGGGCACGGCGGCTGGGCGGCGGCGCTGGACGCGCTGCGGCCGGGGACGCGGTGGCTGGGCGCGAGCCGGCTGCAGATAAACGTGCGCGACTACCCGCCGCGGGACGTCTCCGGCGCGCAACTGCTCTTCGTGCCCGTGGTGCCGCGCACCGGCTGGGTCTGCTGGGAGGCACCGCACCGCTACGCGCTCGTCTACCCCTGCGCCGGGGCCCTGGCCGACACCGGGACCGCCGCCCCGGCGGAGTCGCTGGGCCGGCTCCTCGGCCCGGGGCGGGCGACGGTGCTGGCGCTGCTGGACACCCCGAAGAGCACGACGCAGTTGGTGGCACTCACCGGGCAGGGCCTCGGCTCGGTGGGGCGGCACCTGCGGGTGCTGCGCGACGCCCGGCTGGTGGGACGGCGGCGCGCGGGGCGGTCGGTGCTGTACTACCGCACGGCGGCCGGCGAGGTGCTGGTCGCGGCTCAGCGGGACGACTGAGCCCGCCGCGAGACGGGCGTACGCGGCCGCCCGTGACGGGCCCGCCCGCCGTCCCGGTCCGCGTCGCGGTCCGGGACGGGTGCGTGCGTACCGCCGGGAGCGCTCAGCCGGCCGAACGGTCGCGCTGGTAGCCGCCGTCGATGTCCCAGACGGCGCCCGTGACGTACCCGCTCTCCGCGCTGTCCAGCAGGGTGAGGGCCGGCCGGGCGATCTCCTCCGGGGTGGCCATCCGCTTGACGAGGTTGGTGGCGATCGTGGCCTCCTCCAGCCCCGGGATGGCCTTCGCCGCCTCGTACATCGACGGCGTGTACGTGCCGCCGGGGCAGAGGGCGTTGACCCGGATGCCGCTGGGCGCCAGCTCGATGGCCCAGGTGGACACCAGGTAGTGCAGCGCCGCCTTGGTGGCGCCGTACACGCCGAGGCCCGGGACGGGCAGCCGGCCGGTGGCCGACGACGTGAGGGTCACCGCCGCGCCGGGGCGCTTCGCCAGCTCCGGCGCCGCCGCGCGGACGAAGGTGATGGGGCCGCGCAGGTTGACCGCGAGCATGCGGTCGACGTGGTCGAGCGGCTGTCCCGCGATGTCGCCGGGCAGCAGCGTGCCGGCGTTGAAGTGCAGCAGGTCCAGGCCGCCGTGGGTGTCGACGGCGTGGGCGACCGCACGGGCGGCGGTCGTCTCGTCGGCGACGTCGCCGGCGATGCCGGACGCGGCCGGGCCGAGCTTGGCGGTGGCCTCGGCGAGCACGTCCTCGCGCCTGGCCACCAGGACGACGTTGGCGCCGCCGGCCACCAGCCCGGCGGCGACCGCCAGGCCGATGCCCTCGCTGGCCCCGGCGACGACGGCGGTCCTGCCCGCGAACCGCCCGCCCGGGTCCTCCCCGGTCTGCGCGGTCACGCGTCGCCCGCCATCAGGTGGGCCAGGAGCGCGGAGTCGTAGTAGTCGCGCCAGGACGTGATCTTGCCGTCGGCGACCTCGAAGGTGCCCATGACGGGCAGCGACTCGACCAGGACGGCGCCGTCCTTGCCGGTCCAGCGCTCGTGGCGCTGGGTGAGCACGGTGCCGCCCCGGCTCGCGATCCGCAGCACCTCTCCCCCCACGCTCTCCAGTCCGGTCTGGTCGACGAGCTGCTGGAGGAAGCCCAGGATCTGCTCCGTGCCGCGGACCTCCGGCAGCCCCTGGTTGTCCCAGACGCAGTCGTCGGCCAGATGGCGGCGGAAAGCGGGCACCATCTCGGCGTAGGTGGTGCCCATGTCGGCGAAGAACTGCACGACGAGGGCTTCTTCTTCGGTGGCGGGTTCGTTCGGGGCTGGCATGCCCCGGAACGCTATTGAGCGCCCGCGCCGCCCGTCAAGGCGGGACCGTACTTCTCGCCATCCCCAATCGACCCATGGCTCAAGGTCGTTGACCCCATGGTGCGACGCCCCGCGGCAACGGATAGGCTCGGCCCTCACGTCACCAGCCGGGCAGAAAGGGACTGTTGTGGAGGACGAGGGCAACGGGCGGGCGGCCAAACCGGGACCCGGCGACATCGACACCACCAAGCCCAGCATCGCCCGGGCCTACGACGTGGTGCTCGGCGGCAAGGACAACTACAAGGTCGACCGGGCCGTCGCCGACCAGTTGCGGCAGACCATGCCGCACATCGACGACCTGGCGTGGCTCAACCGCGAGGCGCTGGGCCGCACGGTGCGCTACCTGACCGCCGAGGCGGGCATCGACCAGCTCATCGACCTCGGCGCCGGGCTGCCGACCATGGAGAACACCCACCAGGTCGCCCAGCGCCACCTGCCGGGCGCCCGCGTGGTCTACGTCGACAACGACCCCATCGTCCTCGCCCACGGCCGCGCGCTGCTCCAGGAGAACGACGACACCTTCGTCATCACCGCCGACCTGCGGCGCCCGCAGGAGATCCTGGAGCACCCCGACGTGCGCCGGCTGATCGACTTCTCCCGTCCGGTGGCGATCCTGCTCGTCGGCATCCTCCACCACCTCCACGACGACGAGGACCCGCAGGGCATCGTGGACGCGTACATGGACGCGGTCCCGTCGGGCAGCCACCTGGTGATCACCGCCTTCTGCGACGTCGGCGAGGAGGCCCGGGCGCTGCAGGACACCTTCCTGTCCTTCCTCGGCACCGGCCGCTTCCGCACCGCCGCCGAGATCGAGAGCTACTTCACCGGTCTCGAACTGCTGGAGCCGGGCGTGGTCTCGCTGCCGCACTGGCGTCCCGACAAGCCGGTCCGCACGGATCTGAAGCTCTACGAGCGCCTGATGGCCGGAGGCGTCGGCCGCAAGCCGTGACGCGGCGGACCCGCAAGGCCCCGCCGGAGCGCCCGCGGCTCAGGCTCCGCCGGGCGCCCGGGCGGGGAAACGGTAGCGGGTCTGGCCGAACGGCTCGCCCTTGGCGAAGGCGAACGCGACCCGCGGAGTGACCTCGAAGACCAGCGGGCCCTCGCCGCGGCGGATGGCCTCGGGGAGCCCGTGGAAGGTGCCCTCGGGCGAAGTGACGTGGCGGCCGTACTTGGCGGTGTACGCGTCCGCGACCCGGCCGAGCAGGGCGCGGTCGCGGACCTGCGCGGCGTCGCCCTCGACGACCACGTCGAGCCCTTCGTCCAGGGCGCTGCCGCCGGTGCTGACGGCGCAGTGCGGGTTGGCGGCGAGGTTGCGGGCCTTGCGCTCCCCGGCGCCGGTGGCGAAGTACACGGCGCCGTCGAGCCACGCGCCGATCAGCGGGGTGACGTGGGGGCGGCCCTCGGGGCGTACGGACGTCAGCCAGAAGGTCGCGGCCGTCTCCAGTTCGCGGCGGGCGTCCGGCCATGGGGTGGCGGCGGCCCCGGCGCCGCTGAAGGCCGGGTCGAGCGTCGTCTCGGGCTGGTGGGATGTCGTTCCGGTCATGCGGACTCCTTGCGGTGCACGGTCTTCGGCGGTCTCCCGCGCGCTGTTCTCCCTGCCGGTGTCGACCAGCCTGGCGGCCGGAACTCATCGGGCGGCGCCACCACGGAGGCGTGTCGGCGTTGTTGACGGTCCAGGAACGCGATGGGAGGCTCTGTTGCCGAGTTCGTGAAATCGATTTCTCGGGACCTTCGGGAGGGCCCATGGGCAGTCATCGCGAAGTCGGAGCCGGGCGCGGTACGCCCATGAGCAGGGCGCGGTTCCTGAGAACGGCGGCCGGCGCCGCCGTCGGCGGCGGGGTGCTGCTGGGGACCGGCCGGGCGGCGGCGGAGCCGGCGGGCGCGGGCCGCGGGACCGGCCCGGGTGCGGGGCGCGGCGGGGCGGCCCTGGAGGTGACCAAGATCCGGGACCTCACCGGGCCCGGGATCACCACCGCGTACCGGATGGAGGCCACCGACCTGGGCATCCCCGTGCGTACGCCGGACGGCCGGATGCTCTTCGTCTTCGGCGACACCTTCGAGGAGGCGCGCGTCGGCGGCGGCTGGTGGCGCTCGCCCGTCGCGCTGTACTCGCGGACCACGAACCTCGACGCGGGCGTCACCTGGTCCGGCGCGGTGGGCGGGGCGGCGGCGCAGCAACTGTGGGCGTACGAGCACGACAACCCCGTCTTCTCCACCGTCCTGCCGTCCGACGTCATCACCATCGGCTCGACGATGTATCTGCACGCCATGGTCAACAAGGGCCTCGGCAA
Source organism: Streptomyces sp. WAC 06738 (assembly GCF_003945505.1). Classification (NCBI taxonomy): domain Bacteria; kingdom Bacillati; phylum Actinomycetota; class Actinomycetes; order Kitasatosporales; family Streptomycetaceae; genus Streptomyces; species Streptomyces sp. WAC 06738. The sequence goes on from NZ_CP029618.1 coordinate 727,248, forward strand.
CGTCGTCTGGACGGAGATCTGGCGCTCCGACGACAACGGCGCCACCTGGGTGCACACCGGGGCGAAGTTCGCCCCCGACCTGCACGGCGGGCTCTTCCAGTTGCTGACCTGGGCGGAGGGCAACGACGGCTTCGTGTACGTGTTCTCCACGGAGTTCACCCGCAGCAAGCCGATGATCCTCCAGCGGGTACCGGCGGCCCGGATCGCCGACCCCGGTGCATACGAGCCGTGGGGCTACCGCAACGGCGCCTGGGCGTGGGGCAATCCGCCGACGCCGGTGCTGGAGGGGCGCTTCGGCGAGATGTGCCTGCGGCCGATGGCGGGCAAGTGGATCCTCACGTGGTTCAACGAGGCCGACTACCGCATCGACGGCATCCTCATGGACACCCCCACGTCCAACCTGTACGAGGCGCACCGGCGGACGCTGGTGTGGGGCGGGCAGTGGGGCAACGAGGACGACTCACACGTGGCGCAGTTGTACGGCGGCTACGTCATCCCCGGCTCGACGCCGGACAACCTGCATCTGGCGGTGAGCCAGTGGAACACCGCGGAAGGCTGGCCGTACCGGGTCATGCAGCACCGGGTGCGGGGGTTCGTGTAGCCGGGCCCGCGCCGGGCCGCGCACCGCCCGCCCGCGGCGCGCGGCCGGTGACGACCGTCGCCGCCAGGTCCGCGCACACCGCCGTGTGCGCCGTCAGCCCGGCGGCGGCGACGGCCGCGCAGGTACGGGGCTCCTGCCGCCCGCTCGTCTCCACGAGCAGCAGCCCGCCGGGCGCCAGCCACTCCGGGGCCGCCGCGATCACGCGGCGCTGCACGTCGAGCCCGTCGGCGCCGCCGTCCAGCGCGGTCAGCGGCTCGTGGTCGCGGGCCTCGGGCGGCAGGAACGGGACCTCGGCGGTGGGCACGTACGGGGCGTTGGCGACGAGCACGTCGACGCGGCCGCGGAGGTGTCCGGGCAGCGGCGCGTACAGGTCGCCCTCGTAGACGGTGCCGCCCGGCCCGACGTTGCGCCGGGCGCAGCGGACCGCGGCCGGGTCGACGTCGGCGGCGTGCAGCTCGGCGCCGGGCACGGCGGCGGCGACGGCGGCACCGATGGCGCCGGAGCCGCAGCACAGGTCGAGCACGACGGGGCGGGCGGCGGTCACCGCCGCCTCTGCGGCGTGCCGGACCAGGAACTCGCTGCGCCTGCGGGGTACGAACACGCCGGGCTCGACGGCGATGTGCAGCCCGCAGAACTCGGCCCGGCCCAGGACCTGTTCCAGCGGCCACCCGGCGACGCGGCGGGCGGCGAGGGCGTCCAGCTCGGCGGGGGTGGAGGCGGCGGCCCGGAGGAGACGGGCCTCGTCCTCGGCGAAGACGCAGCCGGCGGCGCGGAGGCGGGCCACCAGCGGGGCCGGAGGGCCGGGCCGGTGAGGCGGGGGCTGGGGCGGTGCGGGGTCCTGTGGGCGTCGTTCGTGCCGTGCGGGTTCGTGGTGCGGGGCGTTCCGCTGCGGGGTCTCTGGCACGTACCCGTTCTACCTCGTGGCCCGTACGCTCCGCCCCTCCTTATTTCGCATCCGCGTAGCACTCCACCACCGCCGTCGTGAACGAGAACACCACCGGCGTCTGGCCGAACATCACCTCCCCCGCCCGCGCCGACGCCACCGCCAGCGCCTTCTCCACCGCCGGCGCCTCCGCCTCCGGGCAGTGCACGATCACCTCGTCGTGCTGGAAGAACACCAGCTCCGCCCGCATCCCCGCCAGCTCCTGGCGGAGCGCCGCCAGCAGGCACAGCGCCCACTCCGCCGCGCTCGCCTGCACCACGAAGTTGCGCGTGAAGCGGCCCCGCGCCCGCGCCGCGGCGCCCCCGCGGGCCGCCGCCCCGCTCCCCTCGTCCTCCTGCGGCAGCCCCGCCTCGCCGTCGTCCGCCGTCTCCGACGGCGCGCACGTACGGCCCAGATGGCTGCGGACGAGCCGGCCCTCCTCGCCGGCGCGGGCGGCCTCGTCCACGTACGCCACCGCGGCGGGGAAGCGGCGGCGCAGATCCGCCAGGTACGTCAGCGCGTCGCCGGAGGTCTGGCCGTAGATCGCGCCCAGCAGCGCCAGCTTCGCCTCCGCGCGCCCGCCCGCGAACGCCCGGGCGGCCAGCGCCTCGTACAGATCCCTGGTGCCGTCCGCCGCCGCCATCAGCCCCGCGTCACCCGAGACGGCCGCCAGCACCCGCGGCTCCATCTGGTCGGCGTCGGCGACCACCAGCCGCCAGCCCTCGTCCGCGACCACCGCGCGGCGCACCACCCGCGGGATCTGCAGCGCGCCGCCGCCGTGCGTGGTCCAGCGTCCCGACATGGCGCCCCCCGGCAGGTACTCGGGGCGGAACCGGCCGCCGTGCACCCAGGTCTGGAGCCAGGACCAGCCGTGGGCGGTGTGCAGCCGGTACAGCTTCTTGTACTCCAGCAGCGGGCCGACGGCGGGGTGGTCGATGTCCTGCAGCTCCCACTTGCGGGTGGAGGTGATCCTCACGCCCGCCTTGCGGAACGCGCGGACGACCTCCGCGGGCAGGTCGGGGCGGACCCGCTCGCCGAAGGCGCGGGACACGTCGTCGGCGAGCGCGGCGAGGCGGGGCGGCTCCAGGCCGCCCGGGTAGCGGCCGCCGAGCAGCTCGGTGAGGAGGGCGTCGTGCACGTCGGCGCGCCAGGGCAGGCCGGCGTGGTGCATCTCGGCGGCGACGAGCATCCCGGCGGACTCGGCGGCGAGGAGGAGACGCAGGCGGTGCGGGTGGGCGGAGGCGGCGACGCGGTCCTGCTGCGCGGCATGGACGGCGAGGAGGGCGGGCAGGTCGTCGCTGCCGTGGGGGCGGGCGGGGGCGGCGTCGAAGAGGGTGGGCTCGGGCTCGCCGGCGAACGAGCGGGGCGGCGGGTCCTCCGGGACGGGGAGTCCGCGAAGTCGCGCCCAGGCGGCGGCGAGGGAGCGGGGCAGGCCCCACATCCCCTCGTGGCCGAGGAGGATGGCCTCGGCGGCTTCGACGTCGTGGCAGCGGGGGACGGTTTCGCCGGCGTCGAGGAGGCGGGGGTAGAACGCGGCGGTGGAGGACCAGATCCAGCGGTCGGCGGTGGGGTGGTGGCGGAGGGCGTGGGCGGGGTGGGGGTAGGTGTGTTCGGGGCCCTGAGGGCTGCCTGCGGCGTCGACGGGGCAGACGATGACCCCGCCGCGGGGTCCGTCGGCCATGGCCCAGCGCATGAGCCCGAGTCTGCCACCGCGCACTGACACCGGGGGGTTTGGCGGGGGTTTGTCCCCCGACCCCGCCCCTTCCCGGACCCGGGGCTCCGCCGTTGCGTCTGCGACGCTGCACCCGGGATCAGGGGCCCCGCCCCTGGAACCCCCGGGGCTACCGCCCCGGACCCCGCGACCGCGCCTGCTGCGCGGTGGACGGCCTTCAGGGGCTCCGCCCCTGCGCCCCCGGGGCCGCCGCCCCGGACCCCCACTACCGCGCCTCCGGCGCCCGGAGAACGCAGGGGCTCCGCCCCTGGAACCCGGGCCTGCCCCGCGACCACGCCTCCGGGGCCGACCGGCCACGGCGTTCCGCCCGCGATCCCATCGCTGCGATCCGGCAAGACCCGGGAGCCCCGCCCAGGGACCCATCGGGGGCACCGGTCACTCGCTCGCGCCCAGGGCGGCACCAGGGCTGCGTCCCGGCCCGGTGCCGTAGCCCTCAGTCGTCCCGCCACACCTTCCGGCGGCCGTCCCCCAGCGACGGTCTCGTCGCCTCCCAGACGCGCCGCCACTCCGCCACCGGCTTCCCCTGTTCCACCGGCGTCGACGTCAGCGGGAGCGCCGTCGTGCGGCCCTCCGGGAGGGTCAGGCGGCCCTCTTCCGCCGCGCGGAGCGACTGGTACCAGCCCAGGTCCTCCTCCGCCCACAGGGCGGCGATGTGGCGCAGCATGCGGGCGCGGAAGTCCGTGACCGACTCGTCCGTCTCCGGAGGCAGGGGGCGGCCGAAGCGGACCACCAGGCGCGTGCCCGTGCGGGTGGGCAGGGCCTTGCCGCGGGGCATCGCGGCGAACGTGCCGCGGACCGCCACCGGGACGACCGGGATGCCCATGTTCACGCACAGGCGCGACGCGCCCATCTTGAACGAGCTCATCCAGCCGTCGTGCGACCGCGTGCCCTCCGGGTACAGCAGCAGGCTCCAGCCGTCGTCGATCAGCTCCGCCGGCAGCGACACCCCGCCGCGGCGCGAGCCGTAGCGGTCCACCGGGAAGGCGTTGAACATCAGCGCGGTGGTGATGCTGACCGCCGTCGAGGTGAAGAAGTAGTCCGCCGCCGCGCCGACCGCCGTACGGTCGGCGATGCGGCGGGGCAGGGAGCCGAGGATCAGCGGCGTGTCGAGGTGGCTGGAGTGGTTGGCGACGAAGATCGCCGGGCCGCGCAGCGACTCCAGCAGGTCCAGGCCCTCGATCTGCGGCCGGGTCTTGGCCCACGCGTACTGCTTGAGCACCCCGCGCTGCAGGACGTTGCGCACCGCCCGGGCGGCGGGCGTCCGCGCCCACGCGGTGGGGAACGTCTTCTGCTCCGCCTTCCCCGCCCCGAAGCCCGCCGCACTGCCGCCCGGGGTGCGGTAGCCGCGCGGGGCCAGGGCCCGGCCGCGCCAGTCGCGGCCGGACCGCACCATCGCCAGGTCGCCGCGGAGGCTCCCCCGGCCCGGCTTGCCGCCCTTGCGCGGGCCCTTCGCGCCGCTCATCGGACGGACGCCAGGGTCAGCGGCGGCATGTGCTGGTACGTGATCGAAGGGCTGGTGCCCACCGTCTGCGAGGCCAGTTGCAGCGCGTCGTTCAGCGTCGACGCCGACTGCACGCCGAGCCGCGACGCCGCGCTGCGGTCCGCGCCGACGAAGATGACCTGGCCCAGGTGCTGCATCGCGTGCGCGCCCCAGTACCACATGTAGAAGGGGTGCACGCCGTGGTAGGCGTAGCTCTTGCGGTAGAGGTGCGTGTACCACGGGTCGGTGGCGAACTGCTTCTCGAACTTGGCCTCGATGACCGCCGGGTCGGTGGTCTCGGCCAGCACCTCTTCGTAGAAGTCGATGTAGCTGGGGTGGTGCACGGGGTGGAACTCGTTCGGCATCGGGTGGTAGAAGATCCCGACGCCGCCCTCGCGCACGATCGGCTTGTTCAGATACAGGTTGAAGAAGTAGCCGAGGCCCAGGCACATCGTCAGGATGGGGTTCATCACCGAGTTGACGTTGTACGGGCAGATGTACGGCAGGCCGTACACCGCGACGTCCGCCTGCCCCTGCACCTCGGTGAGCTGCTGGCGGTGGACGTTGCGGAGGGTGATCGGGTGCACCTCGCTCGGCGCGCCCGCGTTCACGCCCGTGACCCCGTACGGCGCCTCCGTCTTGTGCCACAGCCGGCGCCGCATCGACGGCGTCATCAGGGAGTTGCCGCGCCGGGAGGCGAGGTAGGCGGCCTGGTCGCCGTAGTTCCACTCCCACTCGCGCTTGTTGAGGAAGCGGGTGGCGGACGGGAAGGTGTCGTTGTTCAGCGTCGTCTCGACGGTGAACACCTTGACCTGGCCGCCGATCAGGTCGTGCATGCGGTTGTACGAGTGGTGCATGGCCGACTTCGGCGGGTCGTTGAACGACCGGGAGTGCCGCAGCGTGTGCACGTTGTGGTGGTGGCGGATGCTGCGGTAGCTGGCCAGGCCCACCGACACCGACTTGGGGCCGCCGCTCATCGCCGTCGAGGTGATGTTGACGTAGACGACGAGGTCGCTCTCGGCCGCCCGCCGGTTGATCTCGACCTCCTCGCCCTCCGCGGTGTCGCCGAGGTGCACGAGGTTGTCGCGGTCCTCGGCGTCGTGGTTGGTGAGGTGCTGCGGGAAGAACGACCGGAACACCCGGTCACCCACGACGTGCTGCAGCTCCGCCGGCGTCATGCGCCGGTGCAGGGCGTTGGCGGCGATCAGCTCGACGTCGTCGACGCCCTTGGCCGCCGCCATCTCCAGCACCTGCTCGATGATCCGCTGGCGCACGTCGGGCCGGCGCATCGGCGGCAGCGGGAGCGACAGGTCGTCGAAGACGATCGTCAGCCGCATGCCGGCGAAGAGCAGCTCGGGCAGGGGTTCGCTGCCGTGCGGTTCGAGCAGCGCGCGGCGGATGACCCCGTCGAGGTCGCGGATGCCGGGCAGCGAGTCGGGCGGGTAGATCACCCGGGTGCCGTGGGGCAGCCGCTCCAGCCGGAAATTCTCGCCCTCGTGCACCAGCAGGGGCGGGGTTCGTTCGTCGACTTCCAGCACGAAGCCTGGTCTGCTCACGCTCTCTCCTCAGTGTGGTCGCCGGCGCCTGCAGCGGGCGGCGGTGCGGGCGTCGGGTGCCCGGCGGCTGCGTACGGCGGTGGGGGGCGGCCGACTACGGTACCGGCCCCTACCCTGCCATTCGTCCCCGGTCAGCCGTCCAGGGTCGGATCAAAGGCGATCTTGACGGAGCCCGCCGAGCCGGCCGCGAACGCATGCTCCAGCGCAGGGCGCCACTGCTGGAGCGCATAGCGTTCGACGTACCCGTCCAGGGGCGCGGTGGCGGCGAGCTGCACCGCCTTGTCGAAGTCGGTGCCGGCGCGGCCGTCGGGGCCCGCGTCCGGGTCGTCCGGGGTGACGTCCTCGCGGCGTCTGGTCGTGTACGCGCCGACGAGGCTCAGCTCCCGGTACCAGAGCGGGGTCAGGTCGGCGCCCCCCGGAATGCCGGACACGACGACCGTCCCCCCGGCCCGTACGGTACGCAGCGCGGTGTCGAGGCCGGCGCCGCCGCCGGTGCACTCGAACGCGATGTCCGCCCCGCCGAGCAGGAACTCCGCACCCATCTCGGGACGCTGGGCGAGCGCCGAGGTCATCCGGCGGACGGCGCGCAGCGCGCGGTCCGGCTCGACGGCCTCGTCCGCGCCCAGCGCCAGCGCCCGCTCGCGCTGGTGGCCGTGTTTGGCGACGACGTGGATGGTGCCCGCCTCGGTGAGCTGCCGCAGCGCGAGCACGGTGAACAGCCCCACCGTGCCGGCCCCGATGACCAGCACCGAGGCGCCCGGCTCGATCGGCACCCGGCGCACCGAGTGGATCGCGCACGCCAGCGGCTCGACGAGCACCGCGCGCTCGTCCGGCAGGTCGTCGGGCACCGGGCGGAGCTGGTGCTCGTGGGCGACCATGCGCTGCGCCCAGCCGCCGCCGGTGTCGGCGCAGTAGCCCGTCTGCATGCCGGGCGACAGGTGCCCGGAGGTGATGTGGTCGCAGCGGTTGGTGTGCCCGGCGCGGCAGGCGTCGCACTCGGGCAGGCCGCGCACCGCGCAGGAGAGCACCGGGTCGAGCACGACGCGGGTGCCGCGCGGGATGGTCGGCAGGTCGTCGACGGTGGTGCCGACGACCTCGTGTCCCGGCACGAACGGCGTGGACGTCAGCGCCGCCAGATACGGCGACACGGTGCCGTTGAGCATCCCGAGGTCCGAGCCGCAGATGCCGGACAGGCTGGGCGCCAGCCGGGTCCAGCCGTCGCCCTTGGGCAGTTCGCGCCGGTCGCGGGTGAGCCGCAGCGGCGCGAGCGAGCCGGCCAGCGAGCCGGCGGCGCGGCTGCGGGTGCGGCTGAGCCCGCGGGCGGCCAGGAAGCGCGCGGGCGAACGGTGGTACTGAAGCGCCAGGCTCATCGGGCCTCTCCGTCGGATGCGGTGCGGCCGGCCGCGGGCAGGGCCCGTACGGGACGCGGCCGGGTGTGGCTGATCACGGTGCCCGCGAGCGCGTCCCAGCGGCTCGCGGTGTGCGTCCCCCAGCGGGCGATCTCCCAGCGGTGGCGCTTGGCGTGCCGGAACAGCCGGGTGTCGGGGTTGACCGCGTGCGGCTTGCCCACGACCTCCAGCAGCGGCCGGTCCGAGTAGCTGTCGGCGTAGCCGAAGCTGGCGCCGAGGTTCAGTTCCCGCTCGCGAGCGTGGCTCTGCAGCCACGCCGCGCGGCCCTCGCCGACGATCGGCGGGGTGCGCAGGAAGCCGGTCAGGATGCCGTCGTGCTCGGCGAGGTGGGTGGCCTCGATGTCGTCGAAGAGCGGCCGCAGCGGCTCCACGAGCAGGTCGAGGCTGCCGGTGATGAGCACGGTGCGGTGTCCCGCGGCCCGGTGCGCGCGGATGCGGCGTACGGCCTCGGGCATCACGCGGTGCAGCAGCGCGTCGCCGACCTGCTCCGCGACCAGGGCGCGCAGTTCCTCCGCGCGTGCGCCCTCGTAGCGGCGGAAGAAGGAGCGCATCACGTCGCCGCGGTCGCGCCGCTCCGCGAGCAGGTAGCGCGGCGCGTTGCGGGCGAGGTCGAACAGCTCGGGGGCCCAGCGCCCGCGCGGCAGCGACGCCAGCCGGGTCCAGACGTAGGACTCGACGATGTCGGAGGCGATGATCGTGCCGTCCAGGTCGAAGACGGCGGCCGTGCTGCCGGCGGCGACGTCGCCGCCGGACGGGAGCGCGGCGGGGTTGGGCTTGCGGGTCTTGCGGCCGCCGCCGGTTCTGGCCCGCAGCGGCGCGGTGACCTTGGGGCAGTGGACCTCTTCGAGGTACGTGTACCAGTCGATCTCGGCCGGGTCGAAGCCGTGCTCGGCGGCGCGGTCGGCGGGCAGCGCGGCGTTCAGCGCGCGCAGCTCGCGGTCGTCGTAGACGACGGCGGTACGGGTGTAGACGCCGTACAGGTCGGAGTAGCGGCGCAGGGTCTCCAGCGAGCGCTTCTCCTTGTGCAGCCTGCTCGCCCACTCCTGGGTGCGCTCGGTGCCGGGCAGTTGGCCGAGGAGCTTGTCGGCGAGGTTCGCGGCGCGCTCGCCGGCGCCGAGCGCGAACTCCACCCGGGCGGCGCCGGGGAACGTCCACGACGGCGGCCGGACGTGGCCGCGGCCGCTGCTCTCCGGCAGCGGGTCCCGGCGGAAGTAGGAGTGCACGTGCTTGTAGAGGTCGCGCAGGGTGAGGGGGTTGGTGGCGCCGGAGCCGACGTGGAAGTAGTGCGGCCCCGCGTCCTCCTCGGGCGGCGCCGCGGCGGCGGCGAGGGTGGCGTTGACGACGAGGTCGACGGGGACGACGTCCATCACGGTGTCCGGCTGCCCCGGCATGTCGCGCAGCAGCCCGCTGCCGTACGCGATGATCAGCGGGTCGGCCATCTTGAAGCCGTCGATCCAGCCGGGGTACGGGTGGCGCAGCGCGCTCTCCACGATCGCGGGCCGCACGATCGACAGCGGCCGGCCCGCCCACAGCTCCTCGACGGCGCGCTCGGACATCGCCTTGGTGAAGGTGTAGACGTCGGAGAAGCCGAGGATCTCGGCGCGGGTGGCGCCGTGTTCGACGAGCCGCTCCTCGACCCACGCCCGGCGGGCGTCCTCGGCGTCCTTGGCGGCGATCTGCGGTCCCGCCTTGCCGTGGTCGCGGCCGGCCTTCTCCAGCGCCTTGCGCAGCACCTCGGGGCGGCGGGAGGCGCGCTCGACGTCCTCGCGGGCGGCCAGGCCCTGGGCCAGCTCGCCGCGCCAGTCGACGTCGTGGGTGAGCCGGCCCTCCCGGACGAGGCCCTGGCCGCCGCTGGAGACGTACGCGGTGGAGATGTGCACGATGTGCGGCGGGCGCTCCTGCCTGCCCAGCTTCTCGTAGAGCGCGACGGCGCCGGAGACGTTGCTGCGGAACGCCTCGTCGATGGGCGGATCGAAGGAGACGGACGAGGCGCAGTGGATGGCGACGTCGATGTCCGCGGGGAACTCGACGTCCTCCAGCCTGTCGAGGGCCCCCTCGATGACGGTGACGCGCCGCTCCGCCTCGGCGAACGCGGCCTCGTCGCCGACCTGTTCGCGCCAGGTGCGGAAGACGTCCTTGCGCAGCAGGCGGCGGAAGCGGTCGGCGGCACCGCCGTTGCCCCGCGGGCGGACGACGATCGAGACGCGGGTGCCGGGATGGCCGGACAGCAGCCGCTCCAGCAGCGCCTGCCCGATGAAGCCGGTGGCCCCCGTCAGCAGGACGTGCGCGTCGTCGAGTCGCCCGATGCGGTAAGTCCCCGTCACTCGTGCCCTCCCCTGGTCTGGTCTTGCATGTGCCGGTCTCTGTTTCTCTTGCGGACCGGCGTCAACCGGTGGCGGGCCGCGGCACCGCCAGGTCGCCCCGGTAGCGGACTGCGGCAGCTTCGCACACCGCGCGTACGGGCCAGCCCAGCGCGGCCGCGGCGGCCTCCGCTTCGGCCAGTTCAGGCTGCACGGTGAGCGCGCCGCCGGGTCCTTCCGCGACCTTGACGGTGATCTGCTGCTCGGCGCCGGGCGGGCCGACGGCGACCACGGCGCTCTGCCGGGGCAGCATCAGGCGCCGGCGGGCGGACCAGCGGACGCCGAGCGTGGTGGTGTGCCGGAAGAGCGCGTCGGCCACGGCCGGCCGCACCTCCGCCGCGCACAGCGCGGTGACGACGCGGCCGGGGCGGCCGTGCCTGCCGACGGTCTCGGTGGTCCAGCAATCCCACGCGCCGGCGGCGCGCAGGGCGGCGAGGACCGAGGGCCACAGCCGCGGGTCGAGGTCGTCGACGGTGCTCTCCACGACGGTGACCTCGCCCTCGGCGGGCCCGCCGGCCGCGGCGGCGGTGCGGGTGCCGACGACGACACGGGTGATGTTGGGGCGGTCGGGGGTGTCGCGGCGGCCGCCGCCGGTGCCCACGGCCCGTACCGCCATGTCCGGCAGCGGTCCCGGCGCGGCGAGGGCGGCGACGAGCGCGGCGCCGGTGGGCGTGGTGCGCTCGCCGGCGAGGCCGCCGCCGGTCAGCGCGAGGCCGCCGGCGGCGGCCAGGTGCAGTACGGCGGGTACGGGGACGGGCATCCGGCCGTGCGCGCAGTCGACTTCCCCGCTGCCGGCGGCGAGCGGGGAGGTGGTGACGGCGGCGCCGGGGGCGAGCAGCCCCAGATCGGCGAGGGCGGCGGCGCAGCCGACCACGTCGGCGAGCGCGTCGAAGGCGCCGACCTCGTGGAAGTGGACCTCCTCGGCGGTCGTGCCGTGCGCCTTCCCCTCGGCCTCGGCGAGCAACCGGAAGACGCGGGCGGCGAAGTCCGCCGCGGGCGGGGCGAGTCCGGCGCCCGTGGCACGGTCGAGGTCGGCGAGGACGTCGGCGAGGTGCCGGTGGTGGTCGGGGACGGCGGGGCGGTGGACGGTGACGCGGTGGCACCCGAAGCCGCCGCGGCGGTCGCGCGCCACGGACACGTCGAGCCCGTCGATCTTGAGTGCGGCGACCGCGTCACGTACGGCGGCCAGGCGCGCACCGGCGTCGAGCAACGCGCCGAGCAGCATGTCGCCGGCCACCCCGGCGGTGCAGTCGAGATGGGCCGCGGCCGTCCCCTCAGCCACCGTGTGTCACCCCCGGCGAGTCCCGTTCGTGATCGGTGGGAGAGCCCTTCCCGTACGTCTCCGCCGCCACACCGGCGCGCGGGGCGCCCTCCCCCGTGTGAGCGACGTCGTACGCGAAGGCGGGGCGGGCGCTGCGCTCTTCAGTCACCGGCGCGTACCCCCACGATCTTGGCGGCGTGCACGGCGGCGCCGAAGCCGTTGTCGATGTTGACGACCGTGAGCCCGGGGGCGCACGAGGCGAGCATCGCGCCCGCGGCGGCGCGGCCGCCGTCGGCGAAGCCGTAGCCGACGCTGGCGGGGACGCCGACGACGGGGGCGGTGAGCAGTCCGGTGACAACGCTGGGGAGGGCGCCGTCCATGCCCGCGACGACGATCGCGCAGTCCGCGGCGCGCACCTCGGCGAGCACCGAGAGCAGCCGGGACAGCCCGGCGACGCCGACGTCGGCGTAGAGCCGGGAGCCGGTGCCCAGCGCGTCGAGGGTGGCGACGGCCTCGCGGGCGACCGGCAGGTCGCTGGTGCCGGCGGTGAGCACGGCGACGGTGCCGCGCGGGGCCGGCAGCGGGCCCACGGTGACGGTGCGGGCGCGGGTGTCGACCCGTACCGGCTCGTCGGCGAAGGTGCCGGGCGCGTCCCGCAGCACCTCCTCGGGGCAGCGGGTGGCCAGCGCCGGGGACTCCGGTGCGCGGAGGCGCAGTTCGGCGAGGAGCTGGAGGGTCTGCTGCGGGGTCTTGCCGTCCGCGTAGACGACCTCGGGCACGCCGGTGCGCCGCCGCCGGCCCACGTCGAGGCGGGCGAAGTCGCCGACCTCCGCGACGCCGCCGGTCAGCAGCCCCGCCGTCTCCGATGGGGTGCCGGTGGGGTCGAGGGCGCTGCCGCGCGGCTCGCTCATCGCGTCGGCGCTCCGTCGGAAGAGACGGTGCGGGAGGCGGCGCGGGCGGCGGTGCTCACCGCGCCCGTACGGTACGGGGCGAGGCTGCCCTCGCCGAGCGGGCCGACGGCGGCGACCTCGCGCAGCAGCGTGTCGCCGAGGCCGTGGGCGGCGGCGACCTCGCGGTGCGCGGGCGCGTCCAGCTCGATCCGGAATCCTTGCTTCAGCAGCCGTACGCGGACGTCGCGGGCGCCCACCCGGTGCTCGTCCAGCGTCTCGCGGACCCGCTCCTCGGCCCGTTCGACCAGGTGCAGCCGGTCCTTGGAGACCGTGATGCCCACCGCGATCCGGGACGCCAGGCACGGCATGCCGGGCTTCTCCGCGACCGGCAGCCCCCACGCCCGCGCGACCGCGCGCACCGCGGCCTTGCCGAGTCCGGCGGCGGCCAGCGGTTCGGCGGCGGCGAGTTCCTTGGCGGCCCGCAGCCCGGGGCGGTGGGCGGCGCGGCGGTCGTCGAGGTGGGTGCCGGTGGCGACGTGCGCGAAGCCGTGCTCCGCGGCGTAGCCGGAGACCCGGCCGAGGACGGTCTGCTTGCAGAAGTAGCAGCGGTCGCCGGCGTTGGCGCGATAGCCCGCGACGGACAGCTCGTCGGTGTCCAGCACGACGAGTTCGGCGCCGAGGTCCGCCGCCGTCTCGCGGGCGAGGGCCAGCTCGCCGCGGGCCAGGGCGGGTGAGTCGGCGATGACGGCGACGGCCCGGCCGGGGCCGAGGGCGCGTACGGCCGCGGCGAGGACGACCGTGGAATCCACGCCACCGGAGTATGCCACCGCGACGCTGCCGAGTCGTCCGACTTCCGCCAGCAGCGCGGCGGCGGCCGCGCCCGCGTCCGGCTCGCCGGCGTCCGCGGCGGCCGGTCCCGGTGCGGGGACGGCCGCGGGGTCACCGGCGGCGGTTGCGGTGGGCCCGCGCCGGTCGGCGGCGGGGCCGTGGTGCGCGGCGGGGCCGGCGTCCGTCATGCGTGTGAGCCCGCCGATCGACGTCGTACGGCGGCGATCCCGGCCGCGCCCGCGACCACCGCGGCGCCGGCGACCAGCCGCTTGCGGGAGCCGCGCTTGGCGGCGCCCAGGTCGTCGCCGACCGGCACGCCGGCGCCGAAGCCCGCGACGCCGCGCTGGACCAGGTTGAGCCCGGCCATGCCGGGAAGCTTGTGCACCTTCTCGTCGATCTTGCGCACGGCGGCGGCGCCCGCGTCGTCACCCAGCAGGTGCCGCAGCACGAACTGGGTCTCCTCCACGGGCTGGATGGTGGAGCCGACCGGCTGCCAGAAGCGCTCGGTCACCCAGCGGGCCAGTGAACGGGCGCGCTGGGAGCGCTCCAGGCGCTCCTTGGCCTGGCTGGCGTAGAACGCGAGATGGCGGGACTCCTGACGCTGTATGCGGCCGAGCAGCTTGGTGAGCTCGGGGTGCTGCTCCTTCTCGATGAGGCTGCCGTACGCGGCGTGCGCGGACCACTCGTTTATGGCACCCCACGTCATGTGCACGGCGACGAAGTCGTCGCCGATGGCGTTGGCCGCGATGGACTGGTAGATCGGCGCCAGCCGGTCCTTGAGCCCCTGCGCCTCGCGCACCTCGCGGATGTGGTCGTAGTCGGCCTTCTGCCCGTGGGCGCGCAGCACCGAGTCGATCGCCTCGCCGTGCCAGAACTCCTCGAAGGCCCACATCGACATGAACGCCGTGACGTCCGGATCCCGGTGTGAGGGGGTGACGAGCACGTCCCGCAGGTAGCAGACCGTGTGGCTCTCCACGTCCGACATGTACCGCAGACAGCGCAGCGCCTCCGCGGACAGCGGGCGCTCGGCGAACGCGTCGAGATCCAGGTCGTCGACCTGGATGCGTCCGGCCGTGTTGATGTAGCCCGGTATGTCGAAGGCCATTGCTCTCCCTCCGGCAGATGCGCCGATTGCGCCGAGTCCATCACGGCACGAAGCCCTTTATCAACATCTGTTGAGTTAGCTCGCGATTCTAGATCGCGGCCTCACCCGCACGCCACTGCCCCCACCCGTGACGCAGCAGACACTCCTGAGGTTGACTCGGCGCGCTAACTCGCTGCGGCGGGAAGCGGTCCGAAGAGATAGCCGTCGATGGTACGGCCCACGATCTCGGCCAACTCCGGCCGAGGCAACTCGGCGAGCGGGCCGAAGCGCACCACGTACCGCACCAGCGCGGTGCCCACGAGGTGGGAGCCGGCGAGGCCGGCGCGCAGCTCCGCGCGGTCCTTGACGGCGCGGGAGGCGATGCGGGCGACCAGTTCGCGCGTGATGAAGTCGCGCAGGATGGCGGCGGCGGGCTGGTACGAGGCGGCGGAGAGCAGGATCGCCTGAAAGGGCCACCTGGTCTCGGCGTCGTCCCACAGATCGAAGTAATAGGCGGCGAGCCGGCCGCCCAGACCGTCGGAGGCGTCGCCGATGATCCGCCCGAGCACGTCGTCGGGGCGCATCACGTCGGCGATGGCGGCCAGGTACAGCCCTTCCTTGCTGCCGAAGAACTGGACGAGGAGGGACGGGTCGACGCCCGCCTCGCGCGCGACCGCGCGCAGGCTGCAGGCGCCGTAGCCGCGGGCGAACATGCGCTTGGCGGCCCGGATGATGTCCGCCCTGGTGTCGGGACGGCCGGGGCGGGGCCCGAGCGGCCGCACCCGAGGGCCCAGCGTTCTCTTCCCGGTCACGGTGGTCGCTCACGCTCCAACGCAGGTGTGCATTTTGCTCATTGCGTCAAGTCTTCGGTGAACGTCCTGCCGGGACAAGAGGGGCGGGCCAAAGCTCCGGTCAAGAGGGCACGTCGGCGAGGAGGCGGGCGCGAGGGCCGCGCGGGCGTCGGGGGCCGGCCGGCGCAGGGGGCGCACCCCGCCGGCCGGCCCCGCGCCCGCGCACGCGACGGGGCCGATCAGACGCCCGCGACCGTACGGTGCGGGGCGATGCGGTGTTCGCCTGCGTACACGTTCATGGTGTCCCCGCGCAGGAAGCCGACCAGCGTCATGCCGGTCTCTGCGGCGAGGTCGACGGCCAGGGAGGAGGGCGCGGAGACCGCGGCCAGGACGGGGATGCCGGCCATCGCCGCCTTCTGCGCCAGCTCGAAGGAGGCCCGACCGGAGACCATCAGCACGGTGCCGGAGAGCGGGAGGCGGTCCTGCTGCAACGCCCGCCCGATCAGCTTGTCGACGGCGTTGTGCCGCCCCACGTCCTCGCGCAGGTCGATCAGCTCTCCGTCCTCGGTGAACAGGGCGGCGGCGTGCAGCCCTCCGGTGCGGTCGAAGACCCGCTGCCCCGCCCGCAGCCGCTCCGGCAGCACGGCCAGGACCCCGGGCGTGAGACGCATGCCCTCGTCGGCGGGAGGCCAGCGCGTCGTCGTACGGACGGCGTCCAGGCTCGCCTTCCCGCACAAGCCGCAGGACGACGTCGTGTAGACGTTGCGCTCCAGTGTGATGTCCGGCACGGGCACACCCGGGGCGAGGCGCACGTCCACGATGTTGTACGTGTTGCCGCCCTCCGCGCCGTCCACCGCCCCCGCGCAGTACGTGATCCCGGCCAGCTCCCGGCCCTCGGCCACCACCCCCTCGCTGACCAGGAAACCCGCCGCCAGTGCGAAGTCGTCACCCGGCGTCCGCATCGTGATCGCCAGCGCCCGGCCCCCCAGCCGGATCTCCAGCGGCTCCTCCGCCACCAGCGTGTCCGCCCGCCGGTCCACCCGCCCCCCGCGCACCCGCACCACCGGACGCCGCACCGTCACCCGACCCATCGCCGATCACTCCGTACCCTGGACGTTCTGGACGTGCTGGTAGCCGAACCGGCCCTTGATGCACAGGTTGCCCCGCGTGATGGGGTTGTCGTGCGGCGAGCCGACCTTGACGATCCGGTTGTCCTGCACGTGCAGCGTGAGGTTGCAGCCCACCCCGCAGTACGCGCACACCGTCGTCGTCTCCGTCTGCGCGTCCTCGTCCCACGTGCCGGCCGCGCGCATCTCGTACTCGGTCCTGAAGCTCAGCGCCCCGGTGGGACAGACCTCGATGCAGTTGCCGCAGTAGACACAGGCCGAATCGGGCAGCGGCCCGTCGTGCTCCACGGCGATCGTCGTGTCGAAACCCCGGCCGGCCACCGCGATGGCGAAGGTGTTCTGCCACTGGTCGCCGCAGGCGTCGACGCACTTGTAGCACATGATGCACTTGCCGTACTCGCGCACATAGAGGTCGTTGTCGACCTTCGCGCCGCGGTCCCCCACCGTCGCCGCGTCCGGACCGAACCGGCCGGGCTCCGCGCCGTACTCCTCGATCCACCCGGCGACATGCGGCGTCGTCGACAAGTCGGTGGAGGAGGCGAGGAGTTCGAGGACCAGCTTGCGGCTGTGCCGGGCCCGCTCGCTGCCCGTACGGACCTTCATGCCCGGCTCCGCGCGGCGCGAGCAGGCGGGCGCGAGCGTACGGGCACCCTCCACCTCCACGACGCAGACCCGGCAGGCGTTCTTGGGCGTGAGGGTGTCGCCGTAGCAGAGGGTGGGGATGTCCTTGCCCGCGGCGGTGCAGGCGTCGAGGATCGTGTCGCCCTCCAGGGCGTGGACGGTCTCGCCGTCGAGTTCGAACTCGACGCGGCGGCGCGGCAGGCCGAGCGGGACGCTGCTCATTCGTAGGCTCCCAGGCGGTCGATGGCGGACTCCACGGCGTTCCACGCGGTCTGGCCGAGACCGCAGATGGAGGCGTCGCGCATGACCTGGCCCACCTCGCGCAGCAGCGCGACGTCGGCCGCGGCGGCGGCGCCGCGCAGGTCGGCGATGCGGTGCAGGGCCTCCTCCTGGCGCACGGTGCCGACGCGGCACGGTACGCACTGGCCGCAGGACTCGTCGCGGAAGAACTCCGCGACGCGGATGAGGATGCGGGGCAGGTCGACGGTGTCGTCCAGGACGAGGACGACGCCGGAGCCGAGGGTGGCGCCGGCGGCGCGGGCACCCTCGAAGGTGAGCGGCACGTCCAGCTCGTCGGGCCGGACGAAGCCGCCGGCGGCGCCGCCGAGCAGCACGGCGCGGAGCCCTGCCGGGGCGCCGCCGGCGAGGTCGAGGAGGTCGCGGAGGGTGGCGCCGAAGGGGACCTCGAAGACGCCGGGGCGATCGACGGTGCCGGCGACGCAGAAGAGCTTGGTGCCGGTGGAGGACTCGGTGCCGGTCGCGGCGAAGGCGGCGGCGCCGTGGGTGAGGATCGGCAGGACGTTGACGAGGGTCTCGACGTTGTTGACGGCGGTGGGTTTGCCGAAGAGGCCCCGTTCGGTGGGGAACGGGGGCTTGGTGCGCGGCTCGCCGCGGTGGCCCTCGATGGAGTTGAAGATCGCGGTCTCCTCGCCGCAGATGTACGCGCCGGCGCCGCGGCGGATCTCGATGTCGAAGGCGTAGCCCTGGCCGAGGACGTCGTCGCCGAGGAGGCCGCGGGCGCGGGCGCGGTCGGCGGCGTGGGCGAGGCGGTGGAGGGCGCGGGGGTATTCGCCGCGGAGGTAGAGGTAGCCGCGGTGGGCGCCGACGGCGTAGCCGGCGATGGTCATGGCCTCGATGAGGGCGTAGGGGTCGCCTTCCATGAGGACGCGGTCCTTGAAGGTGCCGGGCTCGGACTCGTCGGCGTTGCAGACGAGGTAGCGGGTGCGGACGGGCTGGGAAGCGGTGGCCTGCCACTTGCGCCCGGTGGGGAAGGCGGCGCCGCCGCGGCCGAGGAGGCCGGCGTCGGTGACCTCGCGGATGACGCCGGCGGGACCGAGGGCGAAGGCGTTGCGCAGGGCGGCGTAGCCGCCGTGGGCGCGGTAGTCGTCGAGGTCGGCCGGGTCGGTGGTGCCGACGCGGCGGAGGAGCACGAGGCGGGGGTCGCCGGTTTGGGGGACGGCGGCGGCGGGTGGCGGTTCGTGGTCGGCCCGGGCGGGGTCCTGGGCAGCGAGGATGAGCTCGTCGGGGGCCGCGGGGGCGACGACGGCGGTGGTGGGTGCTCCCCGATCCCGCCCCTTCCCGAAACCGGGGGCCGCGCCCCCGGCCCCCGCCCCCCGCGCCTCCGGCGCGGTCGAAGACCCCGGGGCTCCGCCCCCGGACCCCCGCGGAGGCTCCGCCCCTGCGACCCCAGGGGCTCGCTCGGAGCGTCTTCGTACGCCACCGCCGCGCTCCCGCGTGGGTCCCCCTCCTCCTCGCCGGAGCTTCCGGCCTCCCCCTCCGGCGCCTCCCCCGCCCGTATCACCAGCGCCGCCGGGGCCCGTTCGCACAGGCCCAGGCACGGGCTCTCCTGCCATACCGCGCCGCCCGCGGGGGTGCCCGCCGGGCCCAGACGGGAGGTGAGGGACTCCGTCACGCGCTTCGAACCCCTCGCCGCGCACGCGATGTCCGTGCAGACGTGGAGCACCGTCGCCGGGCGCGGGCGGAGGGAGAACATCGCGTAGAAGGTGGCGACCCCGTACGCCTCCGCCGGGGGGACCGTCAGGCGGCGGCAGATGTAGTCCAGGGCGCCCTCGCTGATCCAGCCCACCCGGTCGTTCACCGCGTGCAGGGCCGGGAGCAGGAGGTCGCGGCGGTCGCGGGCCTCGTGGCCGCCCTTCGCCCAGCGCAGGTCCGCCGCGTCGCGTTCGCCGCCCTCCCAGCCCGTCGGGGCCGGGCCCAGCAGTTCGTCGACGGCGGCGCGTTCGGCGTCGGAGGGCTTGGCGTCGGTGTACTTCAGGTCCACGACGGCACCGCCTGCCGGTCGGCGAGCTTGTCGATGCGTACGGCCGCGGCCTTGTACTCCGCCGTGCCCGCGATCGGGCACGTGGCCTCGATCGTCAACTGGTTGGTGTCGACCTCGTCCGGGAAGTGCAGCGTCATGAACGCCAGCCCGGGCCGCAGCCCTTCGTCGATCCACACCGGGGCGACGACCGAGCCGCGGCGCGAGGTGACGCGGACCTCCTCGCCGTGGGCGACGCCGTAGGCCGCCGCGTCCTCCGGGGACAGCTCGATGTTCTCGCCGCGGCGCAGCGGCGAGGCGAAGCTGCTGGACTGCACGCCCGTGTTGTACGAGTCGAGCCGCCGGCCGGTGGTGAGCCGCAGCGGGTAGTCGTCGTCGAGGAGGTCCACCGGCGGGGAGTGCAGGACCGGGCCGAAGGCCGCGCGCGGGCCGCGGCGTTCGGGGTCGGCCTCCCAGAGGCGGCCGTGGAGGTACGTCGGCTCCAGCCGGTCCTCGCTCGGGCAGGGCCACTGGATGCCCTGGTGCTCCTCCAGCCGCGCGTACGACATGCCGCGGTGGTCGGGCGAGACCGCGCGCAGTTCGTCCCAGACCTCCTCGGCCTCGCCGTACTTCCAGTCGTGGCCCAGCCGCCGGGCCAGCTCGCAGAGGATGTCGATGTCGTCGCGCGCCTCCCCGGGCGGGCGGACGGCCTTGCGGACGCGCTGCACGCGCCGTTCGCTGTTGGTCGTGGTGCCCTCGGTCTCGCACCAGGCGGCGGAGGCGGGCAGCACCACGTCGGCGAGCAGGGCGGTCTTCGTCAGGAAGATGTCCTGGACGACGAGGTGGTCGAGGGCGCGCAGCCGCTGCACGGTGTGCTCGTTGTCGGCCTCGGACTGCGCGGGGTTCTCGCCGATGCAGTAGACGGCCTTCAGCGTGCCGCGTTCGATGCCGTCGAGCATCTCGGTGAGGTTGAGGCCGTAGCGGGGCTGGATGACGACGTCCCAGGCCGTCTCGAAGCGCTCCCGCACCGCCGGCTCCAGGATGTCCTGGAAGCCGGGCAGCCGGTTGGGAATGGCGCCCATGTCGCCGCCGCCCTGGACGTTGTTCTGGCCGCGCAGCGGCTGGAGCCCGCTGCCGTGGCGGCCGACGTGGCCGGTGAGGAGGGCGAGGTTGATGAGGGCGCGGACGTTGTCGGTGGCGTTGTGGTGCTCCGTGATGCCGAGGGTCCAGCACAACTGGGCGCGCTCCGCCGTGGCGTACGCGTGCGCCAGTTCGCGGATCGCCGCGGCGGGGACGCCGGTGACCTGCTCGGCGGCGGCCGGGGTCCAGGGCTCGACGGCGGCGGCGTACTCCTCGTAGCCGCTGGTGGCGCGTTCGATGAACGCGGTGTTGGCGAGCCCGGCGTGGATGATCTCGCGGCCCACGGCGTGGGCGAGCGGGATGTCGGTGCCGACGTCGAGGCCGAGCCAGCGGTCGGCCCACTCGGCGGTCCCCGTACGGCGCGGGTCGACGGCGAACATCCGGGCGCCGTTGCGGATGCCCTTCAGCACGTGCTGGAAGAAGATCGGGTGCGCGAAGCGGGCGTTGGAGCCCCACATCACGATCAGGTCGGTCTCCTCGACCTCCGCGTACGAGGAGGTGCCCCCGCCGGAGCCGAAGACGGCGGACAGGCCCGCGACGCTGGGGGCGTGGCAGGTGCGGTTGCAGGAGTCGACGTTGTTGGTGCCGATGACGACGCGGGTGAACTTCTGCGCGACGTAGTTCATCTCGTTCGTGGAGCGGGCGCAGGAGAACATGCCGAAGGCGTCGGGGCCGTGCGCGCCGGTGGTCGCGGCGAAGCCGCGCGCGGCGGCGTCCAGCGCCTCCTCCCAGGTCGCCCGGTGCAGCTCGCCATCCGCGCCGCGGACGAGCGGGTGGGTGAGCCGCGGGTACTGCTTCGGGGTCCTGTTGCGGTCCTTCATGAGGCGCTCCTGGCGGTGTCCTGGCTGCTGGGGTCGCTGGTTTTGCCCGGATCGCTCCGGTCGGCCGCGGCGGGGGTGCGGGCCGTCGTCTCGGCGAGCAGTCCCGCGACCGCGGCGATGGCGCGCACGGTGGGCACGGGGACGCCGGTGAGGCCGGCCAGCTCGACCACGGCGGCCAGCAGCACGTCGAGTTCGAGCGGCTTGCCGCGCTCCAGGTCCTGGAGGGTGGAGGTCTTGTGGTCGCCGACGCGCGCGGCGCCGTCGAGCCGCCGCTCGATGGAGATCCCGGGCCGGCTGCCGAGCCGCGCGGCGACCTCCAGGGTCTCCCGCATCATGGCGGTGACCAGCTCGCGGGTGCCGTCGTGCCCGGCGATCTCGCCCATGGTGGCGCGGGTGAGCGCGCTGATCGGGTTGAACGAGATGTTGCCGAGCAGCTTGATCCAGATGTCGTTGCGCAGGTCGGGCTCGACCGGGCACTTGAGCCCGCCGGCCACCATGGCGGCGCTGAAGTCGAGGCAGCGCGGGCTGACGGTGCCGTCCGGTTCGCCGATGGAGAAGCGGGTGCCCTCCAGGTGGCGTACGACGCCGGGCGCGGCGAGTTCGGTGGCGGCGTAGACGACGCAGCCGATGGCGCGCTCGGGCGGGAGGGTGCGGGTGACGGCGCCGCCGGGGTCGACGCTCTCGATGCGCTGCCCGGTGTACGGGCCCGGCAGTCCGTGGAAGTACCACCAGGGGATGCCGTTCTGGGCGGCGATGACCGCCGTCCGCTCGTGCAGCAGCGGGTGGACGAGCGGGCCGCTGGTGGCGTACGAGTTCGCCTTCAGCCCGAGGAAGACGTAGTCGACGGGGCCTACGGCCGCCGGGTCGTCCGTCGCCTCGGGGCGGGCGGTGAAGTCGCCGCGCGGGCTGAGCACGCTGACGCCTGCGCGGCGCATGGCGGCCAGATGGGGTCCGCGGGCGATGAGATGGACGTCGGCACCGGCGCGGTGGAGCGCTGCTCCGACGTAGGCACCGATCGCGCCGGCACCGACAACTGCGACTTTCACTGGCGGGCTCCCTTGCGTGCGATGCGATCGCGGGGGCTCTTTCCTAGTCGACAGAATATTGTCTACAGTATGCCTTTCATGGGGGTCAAGGGTCGTGCACCCCTTCTCCGGCGGCCCGTTGGGCCGCGCCGCAAACCGCGGGAGGCCGCTGATGACGACGCTCGGAACCACTCCCCCGCCCCGTACCGCGCCCGCCGCCGCGCCGGGCTGGCCGGAGGCGCGCGCCGCCGCCGCGGCCGCGGCCGGCCCGCTCGCCGTCCGCGACACCCCGCTGCGGCGGGCCCACGGGCGGGCGCTCGCCGAGCCGTTGACGGCCCGGGCGCCGCTGCCGGCGTTCGACACCGCCGCGATGGACGGCTACGCCGTCGCCGGACCCGGTCCGTGGACCGTCGCCGGACGGGTGCTGGCCGGACAGGAGCCGCCGGTGGCGCGGCTCGCGGCCGGGCGGGCGCTGGAGGTCGCCACCGGCGCCCGGGTGCCCGAGGGCGCCGAAGCGGTGCTGCCGTACGAAGACGCCCTGCGCACCGGCCCGTCGGTGGCCGGCGCCGTGCGGCCGGGGCGGCACGTGCGGCGGCGCGGCGAGGAGTGCCCGGCCGGCGCCGAGGTGCTGCCGCCGGGCGCCGTGCTGACCCCGGCGGCACTGGGGCTCGCCGCGAGCCTCGGGTACGACCGCGTGGCCGTGCACCGCCGCCCCCGCGTCGCGCTCCTCGTCACCGGCGACGAGCTGGTGCGCCG
Source organism: Streptomyces sp. WAC 06738 (assembly GCF_003945505.1). NCBI lineage: Bacteria > Bacillati > Actinomycetota > Actinomycetes > Kitasatosporales > Streptomycetaceae > Streptomyces > Streptomyces sp. WAC 06738. The sequence goes on from NZ_CP029618.1 coordinate 749,909, forward strand.
CGGCATCCCGCCGGCCGGCCGGGTCCGCGACGCGGTGGGACCGCTGCTGCCCTCCGTCGTGGCCTGGGCCGGCGGCGCGCCGCAGCCCGTGACGTACCTCCCGGACGGCCGCCCCCCGCTGACCGCCGCGCTGACCCGGGCGGCGGCCGGGGCCGACGCCGTCGCGGTGTGCGGCGCCTCGTCCCGCGGTCCCGCCGACCATCTGCGCCCGGCGCTGGCCGACTTGGGGGCGGACGTGCTCGTCGACGGGGTGGCCTGCCGGCCCGGGCATCCGCAACTGCTGGCCCGGCTGCCGGGCGGCGGGCCGCCGGTCGTCGGCCTGCCGGGAAACCCGTACGCCGCCTTCGCCGCCTGCCTGACGCTGCTCGTGCCGCTCCTGGAACGGCTGGCGGGCCGCACTCCCCCGCCGCCCTGGCGCGCCCGGCTCGCCCCCGCCGCGGGCTCCCGCCTGCCGGCCCCGCACCCGCGCGACACCCGGCTCGTCCCGGTGACGCTCGACGGCACCCGCGCCGTCCCGGTCGGCCACGACCGCCCCGGGCTGCTCTGGGGCGCGGCGGCGGCGGACGCGGTGGCGGTGCTGCCGCCGGGCGGGGCGGACGAGGTGGAGTTGCTGCGGCTGCCGCGCTGACACCGCGCCACAAATGGTGTGAACTTCCTCACCACGGGGGCCACTCATCGTTCATCCACGCTCTCGGTAGACTGTAGACAAAAGCCAATTCACCTGTCGCCGGGGGCGACAGAGGGTGGGGAGATCGATGCTGTCCCAGGGACTGCCCCAGGGGGCGATGCCGCGGCTGGAGCGGCCGGGCCCGCTCCGCGAGCGGGTGTACGAGGCCCTTCTCGAGCTGATCATCACGCGCACCCTCCCGCCGGGACAGCACTTGGTCGAGACCGAACTGGCCGGCCACCTCGGCGTCTCCCGCCAGCCCGTGCGCGAGGCGCTGCAGCGGCTCAACACCGAGGGCTGGGTCGATCTGCGCCCCGCCCAGGGCGCGTACGTGCACGAGCCGACCGACGCCGAGGCCGACCAGCTCCTGGTCGTCCGCGCGCTGCTGGAGACCGAGGCCGCCAGGCTCGCCGCCGCCAACGCCTCCGGCCAGGGCATCGCCCGGCTGGAGGAGCTGTGCGCGACGGGCGAACGGGCCGTGGCGGCCGACGACCTGGAGGCCGTCGTCGCCGCGAACCTCGCCTTCCACGCGTACGTCATGGAGCTGGCCGGCAACGCCGTGCTGGCCGAGCTCGCCGCCCAGGTCGAGCGCCGCGTCCGCTGGTACTACACGCCGGTGGCCCGGCAGCGCGGCGCCCAGTCGTGGATCGAGCACCGCGAGCTGATCGCCGCCGTGCACGACCGCGACGAGGCCCGCGCCCAGGAGGTCATGCGCGCGCACACCGAGCACACCCGCCGCTCGTACCACCAGCGCCAGCACGACGACCACCCTCGCTAGGGCCTGTCGTCGGTCTCCCGTCGTTCGCCCGAAGGGCGGGAGACCGACGACAGGCCCTGGGCCCCGGCCGGGTAGCGGTCGGCCGGGGCCTCGTCCATGCGGGCTCCGCTCCTTGCGGGTTCCGCCCCCGCCGGGGCGGAGCCGCCGGGCTAGTCCGTCTCTCTGCTGATCGGCCGCGGGTTGGGCTCGATGTCCTTCAGCCGCTGCCGTCCCGGTGGGGTGAGGAACAGCGCCATGAAGCCGGCGAAGAGCGAGATGGAGCCCGCCAGCAGGAAGGCGCCGGAGTGCCCCCACGCGCCGACGACCACGGAGCCCATGCCCGCGCCGAGACCGGAGACGAGCTTGGCGCTGTAGACCATGCCGTAGTTCGAGGCGTTGTTGTTCTCGCCGAAGTAGTCGGCCGTCAGCGCCGCGAACATGGGGAAGATCGCGCCGCCGCCGAAGCCGGAGATCGAGGAGAAGACCAGGAACAGCGGCAGGTTCTTCGTATCGGCCGACCAGAGGATGCCGTACTGGGACAGGCCCAGCACGACGCACACCACGATCAGGCAGCGCTTGCGGCCGTAGAGGTCGGAGAGCCAGCCGATGACGCCGCGTCCGGTGCCGTTCACGACGGCCTTGAGCGACATGGCCGTGGCCACGATCCCGCCGGCGAAGCCGGCCTCCTCGCCGATGTCCACCTGGAAGGCGATGCCGAAGATGTTCACGCCCGACGTACACGCCAGGCAGAACCACATCAGCGTCACGCGGCCCGTCTTCCACGCCTCCCGCGGGCTGTACTGCTTGACCGCGGGCGGGTTCATCTTCAGCGAGCGGGCCGCCCGCGGGTCCTTCGGCGGATTGAGCGGGTCGACCTCCGCGGGCCACCAGTTCTTCGGCGGGTCCTTGAAGAAGAACCCGGCCGTGCCCACCATCAGCGCGAGGAAGAGCCCGACCGAGACCAGCACCCAGCGGAAGTTGGTCAGGTCCATGTAGCCGGTGAAGAGGAACACGAAGGGCACCGAACCGTAGGCGAAGCCGCCGTTCACGAAGCCGGTCTTGCCGCCCTTACGCTCCGGGTACCACTTGCCGACCATGTTGACGCAGGTCGCGTAGACCATGCCGGCGCCCATGCCGCTGAACATGCTGAACCCGATGTACGCGACCACGACATGCGGCGCGTACGCCAGGGAGAGATAGCCCAGCAGCGTGCCGGTGGCGCCCAGCATCATCGCGAAGCGGGCCGGCAGCTTCCCGGTCTCGCGCAGCTTCCCGGCCGGGAAGGCGACCGCGGCCTGGAAGAACACCCACACGGTCATCATCCAGAAGATGTGCCCGCTGGCCCAGTGGTGCGCGGTGTGGAGCGTGTCCTCGGCGGAGGCGAACGCATACTCCGCCGAGCTGATGCCCATCATGCCCACCCACGGAAGGATGACCATCCACTTCCGCTTGCGGCCCATGATGTCGACGTCGGACTCGCCTATCCGATAGGTCCTGCCGTTTCTGTCGGTCACCTCCCGGTAGGGGAGGACCGACCGGTCTTCGGTTGTCGTCATGGGTTGCACCCCTTGTATCGAGAATCCGGTCAGCGCCCCCTGTCCTGATCTCTGCGGTGGTGCGGGTGGTTCAGGCGAGCAGCCCCGCCGCTCTCGCCCAGCGGTACTTCGCGCCCAGTACGGCGACCGGCTTCTCGGTCGTGTACGGGTACGCGACGACCCCGTGCTCGAAGAGGTACGCGCTCGCCTCCTCGACCTCCGTGTCGCCCGCGAGGGACGCCACGACAGGCTTGACGTTGCCCTTGGCCCGCTCCTCCGCCACCACCCGGGCGGCGAGTTCGGCGAAGACCATGGGCGGGGTGACGATCGTGTGCCAGTAGCCGAGGACCAGCGCGTGGATGCGCGGGTCGGTGAGGCCCAGCCGGATCGTCGCCTCGTACGTGGCCGGCGGCTCGCCGCCGGTGATGTCGATCGGGTTGCCCGCCGCCCCGAACGGCGGGATGAACCGCATGAACGCCTCGTCCAGGTCGGCCGGGATCTCCATCAGCCGCAGCCCGTTGTCGACCACGGCGTCGGAGAGCAGTACCCCGGAGCCGCCGGCGCCGGTGATGACGACGATGTCGTCGCCTTGCGGCGTGGGCAGCACGGGCAGCGCGCGGGCGTACTCCAGCATGTCGTTCAGCCCCGGCGCGCGGATCACGCCGGCCTGGCGCAGCACGTCGTCGTAGACCGCGTCGTCACCGGCCAGCGCCCCGGTGTGGGAGCCCGCGGCCTTCGCACCGGCGCTGGTGCGGCCGGCCTTGAGGACGACGACGGGCTTCTTCGGCACGGTGGCGCGGGCGGCCTCGACGAAGGCGCGGCCGTCCTTCAGGTCCTCCAGGTGCATCGCGATGCAGGTGGTGTTCTCATCCTCGCCGAAGTAGGTGAGGAGGTCGTCCTCGTCCACGTCGGACTTGTTGCCGAGGCCGACGATCGCGGAGACGCCGGTCTTCGTGGTCCTGGCGAAGCCGAGGATGGCCATGCCGATGCCGCCGGACTGGGAGGTCAGCGCCACGCCGCCCTTCACGTCGTACGGCGTGCAGAAGGTGGCGCAGAGGTCCTGCCAGGTGGAGTAGTAGCCGTAGATGTTGGGGCCGAGGATGCGGACGCCGTACTCGGCGGCGATGTCCACGATCCGGCGCTGGAGTTCGTGCTCGCCGGTCTCGGCGAAGCCCGAGGGGATGAGCACGGCGTTGGGGACGCCCTTGCGGCCCACCTCCTCCAGCGCGGCCGGGACGTACGCCGCGGGGATGGCGAAGACGGCGACGTCGACGTCGCCCGGCACGTCGGCGACGGTCTTGTACGCCTTGCGCCCCAGGATGTCGTCGGCCTTGGGGTTCACGGGATGGATGTCGCCGGGGAAGCCGCCGTCGACGAGGTTGCGCATCACCGAGTTGCCGATCTTGCCGGTCTCGTTGGAGGCGCCGATGACGGCCACGGAGCGCGGCTTCATCAGCCGGTTCATCGCCGTCAGGATCTCCTCGCGGCCGAACCGGCGGCGCGCCTCCGGCTCCCCCTCGCCGAGGAGGATCCGCACGTCTGCGGCGAGCGCACCGTCGGGGGTGGCGATCACCGGGTTGAGGTCGACCTCCGCGATCTCGGGGAAGTCCGCGGCGAGTTCGGAGACCCGGCGGATCTGGCCGGCCAGCGCCCGCCGGTCGACGGCCTGCTCGCCGCGCACCCCGCGCAGCACCTCGGCGGCGCGGATGGAGTCGAGCATGCCGGCGGCCTCGTCCCCGGTCACCGGCGCGAGCCGGAAGGTGACGTCCTTCAGCACCTCGACCAGCACCCCGCCGAGGCCGAACGCGACGACCTTGCCGAAGGTGGGGTCGGTGACGGCCCCGACGATGACCTCCCGGCCCGCCGGCAGTTGCTGCTGGACCTGGACGCCGTCGATCCGGGCGGCCGGGTCGTACGCGCGGGCGTTGGCGACGATCCGCGTGAACGCCGCGCGTACGGCGGCGGCGTCGGCGAGGCCGACCTCCACTCCCCCGGCGTCGGTCTTGTGCACGATGTCCGGCGAGACGATCTTCAGCACGACCGGCCCGTCGAAGCCGTCGGCCAGCGCCACCGCCTCCTCCACGTCCCCGGCCAGTCCCTCGCCGGGCACGGCGATGCCGTACGCGTCCGCGATCCGCTTCGCCTCGGGGGCGGTGAGCGCGGTGCGGCCCTGGGCGCGTACCTCCGCGAGCACCTCGCGGACCGCCGCGGTGTCCTTGGCGCCGTCCATCTCTCAGATCACTCCGTCCGTCTTGAGGGCGGCCATGTCCGCTGCGGTCAGGCCCAGTTCGCTGCCGTAGATGTCGTGGTTGTGCTCGCCGAGGAGCGGGGAGCGGCCGATGGCCGCGGGCGAGTCGGAGAGCCGGAGCGGGCTGCCGACGGTGACGTACGTGCCGCGCTCGGGGTGCTCGACCTCAACGACGATCCCGTTGTCCCGCAGGCTGGCGTCCTCGATGATCTCCTTGGTGGAGAGGATCGGGCCGCAGGGGATGTTGTGCGCGTTGAGCTTCTCCAGCACCTCCCACTTGGGCAGGGTGCTCGACCACTCCTCGATGAGCTGGAACATCTTGCCGAGCTTCGGCAGCCGCGCCTCGGGCGTGGCCCACTCGGGGTCCTCGGCCAGTTCGGGGCGGCCGATCAGTTCGGTGAGCGGCTGCCAGCCGACGGGCTGGACGATGACGTACACGTAGTCGTTGGGGCCGCCGGGCGCGCAGCGGACCGCCCACCCGGGCTGGCCGCCACCGGAGGCGTTGCCGGAGCGCGGCACCTCGTCGCCGAAGTCCTCGTTGGGGTATTCGGCGAGGGGGCCGTGCGTCAGCCGCTGCTGGTCGCGGAGCTTGACCCGGCAGAGGTTGAGCACGGCGTGCTGCATGGCGACGTTGACGCGCTGGCCGCGGCCGGTGCGGGTGCGCTGGTAGAGCGCGGCGAGGATGCCGGCGACGGTGTGCACGCCGGTGCCGGAGTCGCCGATCTGCGCGCCGGTGGCCAGCGGCGGGCCCTCCTCGAAGCCGGTGGTGGCCATGGAGCCGCCCATGGCCTGGGCGACGACCTCGTACGCCTTGAAGTCGGTGTACGGGCCCTCGCCGAAGCCCTTGATCGAGGCGTAGACGATGCGCGGGTTGATCTCCTGGATCCGCTCCCAGGTGAAGCCCATGCGGTCGACGGCGCCGGGGCCGAAGTTCTCCACCAGCACGTCGCTGCGGCGCACCAGCTCGGTGAGGAGTTCCTTGCCGCGCGGGGTCTTGGTGTTGAGGGTGATGCTGCGCTTGTTGCCGTTGAGCATCGTGAAGTAGAGGCTGTCGACGTCCGGGAGGTCGCGCAGTTGCTTGCGGGTGATGTCGCCCGCGGGCGCCTCCAGCTTGATCACGTCGGCGCCGAGCCAGGCGAGCAACTGCGTGGCGGAGGGCCCGGACTGGACGTGGGTCATATCGAGGACGCGAACGCCCTCAAGGGCCTTCGTCATGGGGTCACCTCACTTGTACATGGTCTGGTTCATGGTTCCGGGGGCGTACGCGTCCGGGTCGACCCAGACGTTGACGAGCGACGGCTTGCCGGACTCGCGGGCGCGGCGCAGCGCGGGGCCGATCTCGGCGGGGTCGCGGACCTCTTCGCCGTGGCCGCCGAGCATGCGGGCGAACTCGTCGTACGGGACGTCGCCCAGGGTGTTGCCGACGCGCTCGCGCTCGACGCCGTACTTGGCGGCCTGGCCGTAGCGGATCTGGTTCATCGAGGAGTTGTTGCCGACGATGCCGACGAACGGCAGGTCGTAGCGGACGAGGGTCTCGAAGTCCCAGCCGGTGAGCGAGAAGGCGCCGTCGCCGAAGAGGGTGACGACCTCCTTGTCGGGCCTGGCCTGCTTGGCGGCGAGCACGAACGGCACGCCGACGCCGAGGGTGCCGAGCGGCCCGGGGTCCATCCAGTGGCCGGGGCTGCGGGGCTGGACGACCTGTCCCGAGAAGGTGACGATGTCGCCGCCGTCGCCGATGTAGATGGAGTCCTCGGTGAGGAAGTCGTTGATCTCGCTCACCAGCCGGTACGGGTGGATGGGCGAGGCGTCGGAGGTGAGCTGCGGCAGCCGCTTGGCGCGCGCCTTCTCCTCCACCGTGCGCAGCTCCTCCAGCCACTCCTTGCGCTTGGCGGCGCCGCCGTTGAGGCGGCCGGACGCGGCCTGCGCGGCGGCGGCGAGGACGAGTCCCGCGTCGCCGACGATGCCGAGGTCGACGTCGCGGTTCTTGCCGACCGTGCGGTAGTCGAGGTCGATCTGCACGACGGTCGCGGTCGGCGAGAGCCGCCTGCCGTAGCCCATCCGGAAGTCGAAGGGCGTGCCGACGATGACGATGAGGTCCGCCTCGGTGAAGGCGTACCTGCGGGAGAGCTGGTAGTGGTGTGGGTCGCCGGGCGGCAGGGTGCCGCGGCCGGCGCCGTTCATGTACGCGGGCACGTTCAGGGCGCGTACGAAGTCGATGGCGGCGGCGGTGCCGCGGGTCGTCCAGACCTGGCTGCCGAGCAGCACGGCCGGCTTCTCGGCGTGCACGAGGAGGTCGGCGAGCTTCTCGATGGCCTCGGGGTCGCCGGCGCCGCGGGTGGAGGCGCGGTAGTGGCCGGCGCGCGGTATGCGGGCCTGGTCCACCGGGACCTTGGCGTCGAGCACGTCGCGCGGGATCTCCAGGAAGGACGGCCCGGGGGCGCCGTGGTAGCACTCCCGGAAGGCCATGGAGACCATGTCCGCGACCCGCGCGGTGTGCGGCACGGTGGCGGCGAACTTGGTGATCGGCGCCATCATGTCGACGTGCGGGAGGTCCTGGAGCGAGCCCATCTTGTGCTGGGTCAGGGCCCCTTGGCCGCCGATGAGCAGCATGGGGCTCTCGGCGCGCAGGGCGTTGGCCACGCCGGTGACCGCGTCGGTGGTGCCGGGGCCCGCGGTGACGACCGCGCAGCCGGGCTTGCCGGTCAGCCGGGCGTATCCGTCGGCGGCGTGCGCGGCCACCTGTTCGTGCCGTACGTCGACGACCTCGATGCCCTCGTCGACGCAGCCGTCGTAGATGTCGATGATGTGGCCGCCGCAGAGCGTGTAGATGACCTCGACGCCCTCTGACTTGAGCGCCTTGGCGACGAGGTGGCCGCCGGAGATGTGGTCGGGGTCTCCGGGGGTGCCGGGGTTGCCGGATGTGCCGTCGGACATGGGAGTTCAGTCCCTTCACCGGTGCGTTCGCTGTCACTCTGTACATTGCATACAGGACACGAATACTGTATGCAGACGGTTATCCCGCATCGGTGAGTCGATGTCCAGGGGGCGTGCACCGGAAATCTCCAAGTCGGATGCGACCAACGGAAGGTGCCCTTGAGATGGATCTGTTCGAGTACCAGGCGCGGGAGTTGTTCCGCAGGCACGGCGTTCCCGTGCCCGACGCGGCGGTGGCGTCCGACCCGGCGGGGGTCCGGGCGGCCGCCCGGGTGCTGGGGGGCGGGACGGTGGTCAAGGCCCAGGTGAAGACGGGCGGCCGGGGCAAGGCGGGCGGGGTGCGGCTCGCCCCGGACGCGGCGGCGGCCGAGGCCGCGGCGCGGGACATCCTCGGCATGGACATCAAGGGCCACCGGGTGGACAAGGTGATGGTCGCGAGGACCGCGGACGTCGCCGGCGAGTTCTACGTCGCGTACCTGCTGGACCGCGCCGCGGGCACGTTCCTGGCCATGGCCTCGGCGGAGGGCGGCATGGACGTCGAGGAGGTCGCGGCGGCCCGTCCCGAGGCGCTGGCGCGGATCCCGGTGGACCCGGCGGAGGGTGTCACCGAGGCCGTGGCGCGGCGCATCGCCACGGCCGGCGGGCTGCCCGCGGCGGCCGTGCCCGTCCTGGTGGCGCTCTGGGAGGTGTGCGCGGCGGAGGACGCGCTGCTCGTCGAGGTCAACCCGCTGGTCACCACCGCCGACGGCACGGTCCTGGCGCTGGACGGCAAGGTGACGCTGGACGACAGCGCCGGCTTCCGGCACCCGGAGCACGCGGCGTACGACGTGCCGGACGAGGCCGGTTCGCTGGAGGCGACGGCGCGCGCGAAGGGGCTCAACTACGTGAAGCTCGACGGCCGGGTGGGGATCGTCGGCAACGGCGCCGGGCTCGTCATGTCGACACTCGACGTGGTCGCCAGGAACGGCGCCGCGCCCGCCAACTTCCTCGACATCGGCGGCGGCGCCTCCGCGGACGTCATGGCCGACGGGCTCGGCGTGATCCTCGCCGACCCCGACGTCGAGTCCGTCTTCGTCAACGTCTTCGGCGGCATCACCGCCTGCGACGCGGTCGCCGACGGCATCGTGCGCGCGCTGGAGCGGATCGAGCTGACCCGCCCGCTGGTGGTCCGCCTCGACGGCAACAGCGCGGAACGCGGCCGGCAGATCCTCGCCGCCGCCCGGCACCCCCAGGTCACCCAACTGGACACGATGGACGGCGCCGCCGCGCGGGCGGCCGCCGTACCGGCAAGGAGCTGATCCCCATGGCAGTCTTCCTCACCGCGGCGAGCAAGGTCGTCGTCCAGGGCATGACCGGCGCCGAGGGCCGCAGGCACACCCGGCGGATGCTGGCGTCCGGCACCGCCGTCGTCGGCGGCGTCAACCCGCGCAAGGCGGGCACCAGCGTGGCGTTCGACGACCGCGAGGTCCCGGTCCACGGCACCGTCAAGGAGGCCGTCGCCGCCACCGGCGCGGACGTGTCCGTCGTCTTCGTGCCGCCGCCGTACGTCAAGGACGCCGTGGCCGAGGCGGTCGACGCCGGGGTCGGGCTCGTCGTCGTCATCACCGAGGGCGTCCCCGTCCACGACACCGTCGCCTTCAGGGCCCGCGCCGAGGCCGCGGGCGTACGGCTCGTCGGCCCCAACTGCCCCGGGCTGATCTCCCCCGGCCTCTCCAACGCCGGCATCATCCCCGCGGACATCACCGGCCCCGGCCGCATCGGCCTGGTGTCGAAGTCCGGCACGCTCACGTACCAGTTGATGTACGAGCTGCGCGACCTCGGCTTCTCCACCTGTGTCGGCATCGGCGGCGACCCGGTCGTCGGCACCACGCACATCGACTGCCTGCGCGCCTTCGAAGCGGACCCGGACACCGAACTCGTCGTGATGATCGGCGAGATCGGCGGCGACGCCGAGGAGCGGGCCGCGGACTACATCAAGGCCCACGTGACCAAGCCCGTCGTCGGCTACGTCGCGGGCTTCACCGCCCCCGAGGGCAAGACCATGGGCCACGCCGGCGCCATCGTCTCCGGCTCCTCGGGCACGGCCCAGGCGAAGAAGGAAGCCCTGGAGGCCGCCGGCGTGAAGGTCGGCACCACCCCGTCGGAGACGGCGCGGCTGGCCCGCGGGGCGCTGGGATGACCGGCACCGAGGACCTGCTCGCCCGGCGCCGGGGCGGCGCGGCCCTCGCCCCGCTCGATCCGGCGGCCAGGACACCGGCCAGCAGGGTCGCCGTACTCGCCTGCATGGACGCCCGGCTGGGCGTGGAGGCCATGTTCGCGCTGCGGCCGGGCGACGCCCACGTCATCCGCAACGCGGGCGGGTGCGTCACCCCCGACGCGCTCGACTCGCTGCGGCTGAGCCAACTGCGCGGCGGCACGCGCGAGATCGTGCTCGTCCACCACGAGGACTGCGCCGCCCTCGACGAGCCGGCGGCCGACCTCGTGCGCTGCCTCGGCCGGCTCGCGGCGAGCGACCGGCTGCCCCACCGGGAGGTGGTGCGCGGCTTCCTCTACACGCGCGGCGGCGAGCTGCGCGAGATCGGCCCCGGACGAGCGGAGACACCCTCGTGACCCTCATCCTCAAGCCCGGCACGGCGTGGCCGGACGTCTGGGCGCGCTGCCTCGCGGCGGCGCCCGAGGCGTTCCGCGACGAACGCGTGCTCAACCACTGGAACGGCGTCTGGCGGGCCGACGGCCGCCCGCTGCCCGCCGCTTCGCCGGTGGACGGCACGCCGATCGCGGGGCCGCCCCGGCTGGACGCGGACACCGCGCACGCCGCGGTACGCACCGCTCTCGACGCCCACAGGAGCTGGCGCCACCTGCGGCTGGCGGAGCGCAAGGCGCGGGTGTCGACGGCCCTCGACGCCATCGAGGAACACCGCGACCTGCTCGCGCTGCTCCTCGTCTGGGAGATCGGCAAGCCGTGGCGGCAGGCCACGGCGGACGTGGACCGCGCCGTGGACGGCGTGCGCTGGTACGTCGAGGAGATCGACGGCATGCTCGCGGGCCGGACCCCGCTGCCGGGGCCGGTCAGCAACATCGCGAGCTGGAACTACCCGATGAGCGTGCTCGTGCACGCCAAGCTCGTCTGCGCGCTGGCCGGCAACGCGGCCATCGCCAAGACCCCGACCGACGGCGGCCTGGCGTGTCTGACCCTGGCCTGCGCGCTGGCCGTGCGCGCGGGCGTGCCGCTGACACTGGTCTCCGGCAGCGGCGGCGAGCTGTCCGAGGCGCTGGTACGGGCGCCGGAGCTGGGCTGCGTGTCCTTCGTCGGCGGGCGCGACACCGGCGGGCGGGTGGCCGCCGCGCTGGCCGACCTGGACAAGCCGCACGTGCTGGAGCAGGAGGGGCTGAACTGCTGGGGGGTGTGGAACTACTCGGGCTGGGCCACGCTCACCCCGCAGGTGCGCGCCACCTTCGACTACGCCAAGCAGCGCTGCACCGCCTACCCCCGGTTCGTCGTCCAGCGCGCCGCCTTCGCCGACTTCCTGGCGGCGTACCTGCCGGCGGTCGGCTCCGTACGCGTCGGGCATCCGCTCGCGGTGGCGCGGCCCGGAGATCCGCTGCCGGACCTCGACTTCGGGCCGCTGATCAGCGCCGCGAAGGCCAAGGAGCTGGCGGACCTGGTGGCGCACGCGGTGGACCGGGGCGCGGTGCCGCTGTACCGGGGGCGGCTCGCGGACGCGCATCTGCTGCCGGGCCAGGACACCTCCGCGTACGCCGCGCCGGTGACGCTGCTGGACCCGCCGGCGGCCTCGCCGCTGCACCACGCGGAGCCGTTCGGCCCGGTCGACTCGATCGTGCTGGTCGACACCGAGGCGGAGCTGCTGGCGGCGATGAACGCCTCCAACGGCGCCCTGGTCGCCACCCTCTCCTGCGACGACCAGGAGTTCTACGACCGGGTGGCGCCGCAGATACGGGCGTTCAAGAAGGGCCGCAACGCGCCGCGTTCGCGCGGGGACCGGGCCGAGCTCTTCGGCGGCTTCGGCGCCTCGTGGCGCGGCGCGTTCGTCGGCGGGCACCTGCTGGTGCACGCCTTCACCGAGGGACCGGCGGGCGAACGCCCGCCGGGCAACTTCCCCGATTATCAGCTCATGCCCTGATGAACGCGCGTCACACGGACTGAACGGCTCATCACGGGCGCGCAGTTGCAACTTGGCATGGACATGGGTTTCAGGGGGCAGGGTGTGGTTACCACTCGGTACAACCTCACCCCCAGGGGGTTCCATGAGAACTGCCCGGCCCTTGCGGCTGCTGCTGGGTTTCCTCGTCGCCACCACAGTGGCGCTGCTCGGCAGCGTGCCCGCGCAGGCCGCCGAGAGCGCGGCCGGCACGAGCGCCTACGCCGAAAACTACGTGGCGCTCGGCGACTCCTACTCCTCCGGAGTGGGCGCAGGCTCGTACGACTCGGCGAGCGGCGACTGCAAACGCAGCAACAACGCCTACCCGGTGCGGTGGAAGAACGCGCACGCCCCGGCGTCCTTCTCCTTCACCGCCTGCTCCGGCGCCCGTACCAACGACGTCATCAACAACCAGCTCGGCCCGCTCAACTCCGGCACCACCCTCGTCTCCATCAGCATCGGCGGCAACGACGCGGGCTTCGCCGACGCCATGACCACCTGTGTGCTCCAGGGCGAGACGGCCTGTATCAACCGCATCAACCAGGCGCGCACCTATATCGAAGGCACCCTTCCCGGGCGGCTGGACGCGGCGTACAACGCGATCACCGCCCGCGCCCCCAACGCGCAGGTCGTCGTGCTCGGCTACCCGCGGATGTACAAGCTCAACGGCGGCTGCATCTTCGGCCTCAGCGAGCGCTCCAGGACCGCCATCAACGGCGCCTCGGACCTGCTGAGCGACGTCACCGCCAAGCGCGCGGCCGACCACGGCTTCGCGTACGGCGACGTCCGGCCGGCGTTCTCCGGGCACGAGATCTGCTCGGACAGCGAATGGCTGCACAGCGTCACCTTCCCCATCGGTGACTCGTACCACCCCACGGCGGCCGGGCAGTCCGGCGGCTACTACCCCGTGTTCAACGCCCTGGCCTGACCGCCACGGGCACCGCGGACAGCACCTCGCGGGCGGCCGCCAGTGCGGCCGCCCGCTCCGCCGCCACCAGCCCCAGCCGGGTGCGCCGGTCCAGCAGGTCGGCCTCGTCGAGGGCGCCCTCGTGGCGTACGGCCCACACCAGCTCGGCGCGGGTGACCGGGTACCCCGGGACGACCGGCGCGGCGAGCGCCGGCTCGGCGGCGGCCAGCGCCTGCACCGCGGGCGCCTCCGTCCCGTAGCGCTGCACCAGCCGGCGCGGCGCGTCGAGCCCGGCCAGCTCCGCCGCGGGCGCGGCGCCGACGAGCGGCAGCCGGGCGGTGCGGCACGGGCCCGCGGTCAGTCCCGCGCAGGACACGGCCGTGTCCACCGCGTCCTCCGCCATCCGCCGGTACGTCGTCAGCTTGCCGCCGACGACGGTGACCACGCCGTCCGGGGAGGTGAGGATCGCGTGCCTGCGGGAGAGGTCGGCGGTGCTGCCGTCGCTCTCCAGCAGCGGGCGCAGCCCGGCGAAGGCGCCGACGACGTCCGACCGGCGCACCGGCACGTCCAGCGCCGAGTCCAGCACGTCCAGCAGGAAGCCGACGTCCGTCTCCGGCGCCGCCGGCACGTCCGGCACCTCGCCACCGGCCGGCTCGTCGGTGAGCCCCACGTACACCCGGCCGTCGTCCTGCGGCAGCACCAGCGCGAACCGTCCCGTCGCCCCGGGGATCGGGATGTGCACCCCGGCCCCGCCGGGCTGCCTCCCCATCCCCAGCGCCTCGGCGCGCAGCACCAGATGCGTGCCGCGCGAGGGGCGCAGCCGCACCCCCGGGACCAGCGAACCGGCCCACACCCCAGCCGCGTTGACCACCGCGCGGGCGCGGATACGGAGCCGCTCCCCCGTCGTCTCGTCGCGGGCCACGGCGCCGGTGCCGGTCAGCTCCTCCGCACGGACCCGGGTCAGCACCCGGGCCCCGTACCCCGCGGCCGTCCGCGCGACGGCCGTCACCAGCCGGGCGTCGTCGGTCAGTTGCCCGTCCCAGGAGAGCAGCCCGCCGCGCAGCCCGTACCGCCGCAGCCCGGGGACGAGCTGCCCGGTCTCCACCGCGGAGAGCCGGCGGGGCGCCGGCAGCGCCGCGCGGGAGGTGCGCGCGGCGGCGCGCAGCAGGTCGCCCGAGCGCAGCCCGGCCCAGGCGACGGCGGCCTGCGCGCGGGTGGTGAGCGGGGTGAGCGGGATGACGAACGGCTGGGCGTGCACGAGGTGCGGCGCGATGTGCTCCAGCAGCGCGCCGCGCTCCACCGCGCACTCGCGGGCGATGCCGACCTGCCCCGAGGCGAGGTAGCGCAGCCCGCCGTGGATGAGCTTGCTGCTCCAGCGCGACGTGCCGAACGCGAGGTCGTGCGCGTCGATCGCGGCGACGGAGAGACCGCGCGCGGCGGCGTCCAGGGCGACGCCCGCGCCGGTGGCGCCGAGCCCGACGACCAGCAGGTCGACGCGCTCGCCGGCCGCCAGCGCGGCCAGCTCGCGGGTGCGGCGGCGGGCGTTCAGGGAGAAGTCCCGGGGGGCGTCGGCCGCGCTCGCGGCACTCGGGCCGGCGGGCCCGCCGGGGGGCTGCACGGTCATGGCGAGAGCATCCTCTCCAGCACTCCGCGCAGCTCGTGCTCGAACGCGGCGGTGCCGAGGTCGGGGTCGTCCTCGTCGGTCATGGTGCGCATGGAGAAGGTGAAGGACTGCACGACGAGCAGCGCGGCCCTGGCCTGCCGCACCGCGTGCCCCTCGCGTACGGAGCCGTCGGCGTGGCCCTTGCGGATGTCGTCGGCGATCAGGTCGAGCAGGACGTCCTGGCTGGCGCCGCGGCGGTCGAGCATGTACGGCAGCAGCAGTTCGGGGTCGACGTCGAGGATTTTGCGGAACAACGGGTGCGCGCGCAGCGCGCGCGAGCCCTCCGTGAGCCCCGCCACCAGGACCTCGCGCGCGTTCGCCGCGCCGTCCGCGGCGGGGAGCGCCCCGCGCGCGACGCCGATCCACTCGCGCGTCATGAGATCGCCCACGAGGGACTGCACGTCGGGCCAGCGCCGGTACAGCGTCATCCGCGACACGCCCGCGCGGCGGGCCACGTCCGTGAGCGTGGTGCGGCGCACGCCCACGGCCAGGACGCAGTCCCGCAGCGCGTCGAGCGCGAGGTCGTCCAGCGAGGGCTTGTGACGTTTCGACTTCACCTGTCACAGTGTAACGAGGATGGCGGTGGAGGAAACCCCTCCGGCCGGGGTGCCGGGCCCGTACGGGAGGTTCGCGTTGGACATGCTGTGGAACGGGTGGGGCGACCCCGGGCAGGCGGCGCCGCTCCCCGACGGCGTCCGCGACCTGCTGCGCGACCTGCTGGGCGTACGGCCCGCGGAATCCCCGCCGGTGGCCCTCGCCGACCTCGACGTGCCGCCGCCGCGGCTCGGCGCGGACGTCCTCGACGCGCTCGCGGGCGCGGCGGGCGGCGCGGCGCACGTACGCACCGACGCGGCGAGCCGGGTGCGGCACACCCGCGGCAAGTCCACGCCCGACCTGCTGCGCATCCGCGCCGGGGAGGTCGCGGACGCGCCGGACGCGGTGGTGCTGCCCGGCGGCCACGACGAGGTACTGGCGGTGCTCCGCGCGTGCGCGGAGCGGCGGGTGGCGGTGGTGCCGTTCGGCGGCGGCACGTCGGTGACCGGCGGACTCGCGCCGTACGCAAACGGGGGCGGCTTCTCCGGCGTCGTCGCCCTCGACCTGCGCCGGCTGGACCGGCTGACGGCGCTCGACGAGGTCGCGCGCACCGCGGAGCTGGAGGCGGGCCTGCGCGCGCCGGAGGCCGAACGGCTGCTCGGCGAGCGGGGGTTCACCCTCGGGCACTTCCCGCAGTCCTTCGAGTGGGCGACCGTCGGCGGCTTCGCCGCGACCCGCGGCAGCGGCCAGGCGTCCGCGGGCTACGGGCGGTTCGACGAGATGGTGGTGGGCCTGACGGTGGCGACGCCGGAGGGCACGCTGCGCCTGGGCCGGGCGCCGCGCTCCGCGGCGGGGCCGGATCTGCGGCAGTTGGTGCTGGGTTCCGAGGGCGCGTTCGGGGTGATCACCTCGGTGACCGTACGGGTGCGGCCGCTGCCGCAGGTGCGGGCGTACGAGGGCTGGCGGTTCGGCTCCTTCGACGCCGGCGCGGCGGCCCTGCGCGCGCTGGCGCAGGACGGGCCGCTGCCGACGGTGCTGCGGCTGTCCGACGAGACCGAGACGATGGTGGGCCTGGCGCGCCCGGAGGACCTCGGCGCGCCGGGCGGCTCCTCGCCGGGCGGCTGCCTGGTCGTCACCGGGTACGAGGGCGCGGCGGGCGAGGCGGCGGACCGCCGCGCGGCGGCGCGGGTCGTGCTGCGGGCGGCGGGCGGGGAGTCGCTGGGCGCGGAGCCGGGCGAGTCCTGGGCCGCGGGCCGCTACCGGGCCCCGTACCTGCGCGACGCCCTGCTGGACGCGGGCGCGTTCGCGGAGACGCTGGAGACGGCGGCCTTCTGGCCGGCGCTGCCCCGGCTCTACGAGGCGGTGCGCGGTGCGCTCACGGAGACCCTGACGGCGGCGGGGACACCGCCGCTGGTGATGTGCCACATCTCGCACGTGTACGAGACGGGTGCGTCGCTGTACTTCACGGTGGTCGGCGCCCGCGGCGGCGACCCGCTGGGCGCGTGGGAGCGCGCCAAGGGCGCGGCGAGCGACGCGATCCTGGAGTGCGGCGGCACCATCACGCACCACCACGGCGTGGGCACGGACCACCGCCCGTGGTACGCCCGGGAGATCGGCCCCCTGGCCGTGGCGGCGCTCCGGGCGGTGAAGTCGACGCTGGACCCGGCGGGCATCCTCAACCCGGGCGTGCTGCTGCCGAGGGCGGACGAGTGAGCGGGCGGCGGCGCCCGCTCGGCCCGTCCGGTACGGGACGGCCGTCCGGCCGGCGCGCGGGCCGCCCGCCCCCGGCTCGCCGGTGACCTCCTGACCGTCGTACGCACCACCGAACCGGAGGCCGCCATGCGCCGCTTCACCGCCCTCGTCAATCCCGCCGCCGGCCGGGCCGCCGGGGCGGCCGCGCTCATTCCGCTGGCCCGGGCCCTGCGGGGCGCGGGCGCGCAGGTCGAGGCGGAGTACAGCCGGGGGTTCGGGCACGCCGCCGAGCTGGCCCAACGCGCCGCCGGGGCGGGCCGCACCGTGCTCGCGGTCGGCGGCGACGGGATGGCCGGCACCGTGGCCGGGGCGCTCGCGGAGAGCGACGCGGTGTGCGGGCTGGTGCCCGGTGCGGTCGGGCGCAACGCGGTCGCGCGGGCGCTGGGGCTGCCGCGGGCGGCGGAGGAGCTGGCGGAGCTGCTGCTGCACGGCGAGCCGCGGCCGGTGGACGTGCTGCGGGTCGACGGCGAGGCGCCGTCCTTCGCGCTCGGCGCGGTGTGGATCGGCGCGGGCGCGGCCCGTACGGCACCCGGCCGGGCGCTGGCGTCGCGGCGGTCGGCGCTCTTCCGGATCACCGTGGACGGCACGCCGTACGAGCTGCGCGGCCACACCGCCGTCCTCGCCAACGCCCCCTGCCACGGCGCCCCGGCCGCCCCCGGGTCGGGACCCGGCGTCCTGCTCGACGACGGCGCACTGGACGTCGCGGTCCTCGGCGGCGGCCCGGGGCGGCCGACGCGGACGCGCGGCGAGACGCTGCGCGGGCGGCGCGTGCGGGTCGAGGCGGACCGGCCGATGCCGTACGCCGCCGACGGCATCCCTTCGTCCGGAGTGCCGCTGACGGCGCGGGTGCTGCCGGGGGCGCTCCGGGTGCTGCGCTGACGGCCGGTCCCCCGGCACCTCGCGGTGCCGGGGGACCGGGTCGTACGTGCTGCGCCGGTGCGTGGAGCGCTCCGGTTACGGGATGGTGGCCCCGTACTCGTCGAGGGCCGCGACCACCGGCTCGAAGAACGTCTCGCCGCCGTTGGTGCAGTCGCCGCTGCCGCCCGAGGTGAGGCCGATCGCGTCGCTGCCCGCGAAGAGCGCGCCGCCGCTGTCGCCGGGCTCGGCGCAGACGTCGGTCTGGATCAGACCGTCGACCGTGCCCTCCGGGTAGGTCACCGACACGTCGAGCGCCACGACGCTGCCGTCGTGGAGCTGCGTGGTGCTGCCGCTGCGCTGCACGGTCTCGCCGACCGTGGCCTCACGCGCGCCGGTGATCTCCTGGGCGCTGCCGTCGTAGGTGTCGACCTCGCTCGGGTGCTCGACGTCCGCCGTGTACTTGACGAGCGCCCGGTCGTTGCCCGGGAAGGTCGCGCCCTCGGCCTCGCCGATGACGGGCCCGCCCGAGGACTCGGACCAGGAGCTGCCGCCGAGCTCGACGCAGTGACCCGCGGTGAGGAAGTAGGGCTCCCCGCCCTTGGTCACGTTGAAGCCGAGCGAGCAGCGGGAGCCGCCGGTGTAGATGGCGTCGCCGCCGGAGATGTACGGCTTGAACGTGCCCGCGGTGCGCTTGAGCACGGCCTTGCCGTCCTGCGCCGCGACCTCCTTCTTGAGCTGGGCCAGTTCCGCGCCCGTGACCGTGCTGTCGGCGGTGACGACGACCTGGTTGGTGACCGGGTCGAGCGCGCGCGACGTGCCGGCGGTGGCGCCCTGCGTGAGGTCCGCCTTCGCGGCCTTGAGCTCCTTCGTGGTGTGGTCGACGGTACGCGCACGGGCGCCCGCCGCCTCGGCCTGCTCGGCTGCCTCGTCGTTCACGACGTTGACGACGAGTTCCTTCGCCTGGGCGTCGTAGTACGCCCCTGCTGCCCCGCCCTTGAGGTCCTGGACGAGGGTGCCGGCGAGTTCGCCCGCGGCGGCCGACGACAGCGTGTCGGCGACGGGCTCACTCGTGCTGGCGTTGGCGGTCGCGAGTGTCAGACTGCCGGCGATCAGCGCGGCGGCGCCGACGCCCGCGAGGGCGTACCGGCTCTTGGATATGGCTCGATACCTCAACGTGCTGCCTCCTATGGGGGGTTGGATCCACCCGGTGAGGGGCGGATCTTGGAGGATTTAGTTGGACATGCGCATGCCAAGCAGCGAACAGATTTATCACTGCAAGACAACTCGCCGAGTATGACTAACTCGTGAGTAGCACACAAGGCCACGCTCCTTGTGTGCCAGATCACTTGAGGCCGGGGCAACGGAACGCGTCCAGGAGCCCGGCCGTACGGGCCCTTCGCGGGCGCCTCTGCGGGCGCCCCGGACGGGCCCGGGCGCGGGCGGAGTTGCCCGGCGCACACGGGGCGCGCGGCCCGCGCCGTGCTCCCCCGCGGCCCCCGAAGCACCGGCGGCGACGGCGGCAGAGGGCGCCCGCGGGGCGCGCCCCGGACGTCAAGCGGAAGTGCGCCCCCTCGCCCGCGCCGGGCGCGATGTGCAAGCCTCGGAGGCATGAGAAAGCTGGTGGCAGGGGTGGACGGCTCGGACGCGAGCCTCGCGGCACTCGACTGGGCGGTGGCCGAGTCGGTCCGGCGCGGGGCGGAGCTGCGGATCGTGTACGCGCCGCTGTGGGAGCCGTACGAGCGCACGTGGCCGGAGTTCACCGTCGCCCGGCCGCGCGGCCGGAGCGTGGCGGAGCACGTCCTCGTGACCGCGGCGGACCGCGCCCGCGAACGGGGCCGGGGCATCGAGGTGGAGACGGAACTCCTCTCCGGCGACCCGGTGCCGGCGCTGCTGCGCGAGGCCGAGAAGGGCACGGTGCTGGTCGTCGGCGACCGGGGCCGCGGTGGTCACGACGCGCTGCCGCTGGGCTCGGTGGCGCTGACGGTGGCGGCGCGGGCGGCCTGCCCGGTGGTGGTGGTGCGGGGCGAAGAGGCGGCGCGGCGCGGCGAGTTCGGCCGGATCGTGCTCGGCACCGGGAACGACGGGGCGGAACCGGCGGCCGTCGACTTCGCGTTCCGGGCGGCGCAGGCGCGCGGCTGCAAGGTCACGGCCGTGCACTCGTGGCGCTCGCCGGAGCGGGGCGTGGCGACGCACGCGCACACCCTGGGCGGGGCACCCGACCCGCGGATGCGGGAGGCGGAGTGGGCGCTGGGCCGCGCGGTGCGCGCGGCGGTGGAGCGCCATCCGGACGTACCGCTGGAGCGGCAGTCGCCGGAGGGCCTGCCGCGGGACACGCTGCTGACGGCGGCGGCAGAGGCGGACCTGGTGGTCCTCGGCGCCCGCCGCACCCCGCTCGCGGACGCGACGGCGGGCGCGGGGGCGACGGGCATACAACTGGGCCCGGTCAGCCACGGGGTGCTGCACCTGGCCCCGTGCCCGGTGGCGGTGGTCCGGGAGGACTAGGAGGACTAGAGGGACGGCCGGCGGTCCCGGAAAAGGGGACAGAAGCGGACGCCGCCCAACGTGCCGCCGCCTGGTGACCACCCGGCGCAGGCGGTCGGCGCACCCGCGCCGGGGCGGCTCCCGCGGTCGCGTACGGACCGGTGTCAGACCGGCTCCGTAGGGTGGCGGCATGGTGATCACCACCGCGCAGCGCCGCGCCCGGCTCGCGCACCGCCACTTGCTCGCCGGCCCGGCCCGCGCCACGTCGCCCGAGGAGGTCGCGGAGGCGCTCGCGGGGCTGCACGCGACGGACTCGCCGACCGTCGCGCTGTCCGCCCGCGCCCGGCTGCGCGAGCCGTCGCTCGCCGCACTGGACCGCGCACTGTACGAGGAGGGGGCGCTGCAGCGCATGCACGCCATGCGGCGCACCCTGTGGGTGGTGCCCACGGAGCTGGTGCCCGTCTTCCGTTTCGCCGTCGGCGAGACCGTCGCCGCGCGCGAGCGCGCGCTGCTGGTGAAGCAGCTCGCCACCGCGGGGCCGCAGTACGACGAGGCGTGGCTGGCCGCCGCGGAAGAGCGGGCGCTGGCCGCGCTGGCGGAGCTGGGCGAGGCGAGCGCCGCCGAGGTCACGGCGGCGGTGCCGGAGCTGGCCCTGAGGTACACCCTCTCTCCGGGGAAGCCGTACGAGTCGCGCCCCCGGGCCGGCAGCGGGGTCATGCGGGTGCTGGGCATGGCGGGCCGGATCCGGCGCACCCGGCCGCTGGGCGGCTGGACGTCGGGGCAGTTCCGCTTCGCGGTGGCGCCGCCGGTGGCGCCGATGGACCCGGCGCGGGCGCGCGCCGAGCTGGTGCGGCGCTGGCTGGCGGCGTTCGGGCCGGGGACGCTCGCGGACGTCAAGTGGTGGACCGGGCTGCCGCTGGGCCAGGTCAGGGCCGCGCTGGCGGAGCTGGGGGCGGAGGAAGCGGCGCTCGACGAGGGCGTGGGCTACGTCCTGCCGGGCGATCTCGGCGAGGATCCGGACCCCGGCCCGTGGGCGGCGCTGCTGCCGGGCCTCGATCCGGCCACGATGGGCTGGCGCGACCGCGACTGGTATACGGACCCGGCGCACCGCACGAGGCTCTTCGACAGCGCCGGGAACGCCGGGCCCA
The DNA here is from genome assembly GCF_003945505.1 of Streptomyces sp. WAC 06738. NCBI lineage: Bacteria > Bacillati > Actinomycetota > Actinomycetes > Kitasatosporales > Streptomycetaceae > Streptomyces > Streptomyces sp. WAC 06738. Next base: position 771,553 of record NZ_CP029618.1, read on the forward strand.
CGGTCTGGTGGCGCGGCGAGATCATCGGCGCCTGGGCGCAGCGCCGGGACGGCGCCGTGGTGCACCGGCTGCTCGCCGACCGCGGCGCCGAGGCTCGCAGGGCCGTGGCCGCGGAGGCGGAGCGGCTGGAGGGCTGGCTCGCGGAGGAGGGGCTCGTGGTCAGCTTCCCGGCGCCGATGACCAAGGAGCTGACCGGCTGACGCCCAGCCCCGGGCACCCGTGGCGGGGTGCAGACCAAGAGACGGACATGTCCGTTTTAGCGGGTAGCGCCCGCTTTCATTTGTGACCTCACCCACATGGGCTGCGTCACATACGAAGCGCGGTCGTACTCCGCCTCCCGGCGCGGGGGCGCCCGGTGCCTCAGCGAGGGGGCATCCGTTCCGGCTTGTCGCACTACGGGCGGTAGTAACAGGGGTGCGTGACATTCCCGGTTTGTGTCCGTTAAAACTTCCCGAGTCGCCCGTTTTGCCGACTCCGGGCGGCTGTCCCCCCACGTAGGCACACGGAAAGAGACCCGCTCACATGTCTGCTCCCACCCTTCTGCGCCCCGCCGCCGCCCGTCGACGACTCCTGGCCGCAGGCGGCTGGGCCGCCGCGGCCGTAGCCCTCACCGGCGCGGTCGCGCCGCAGGCCGTCGCCGCCGCGCCGCAGAGCGCCACGCCTGCCTCCGCCCACGCCTCCGCACCGTCCAAGCCCTCCGCACCCTCCAAGCCCGCCGCTCCGGCCAAGCCCTCCACACCGGCCAAGCCCTCGGCGCCGGCCAAGCCCTCCGCGCCGGCCAAGCCCTCCGCGCCGTCCTCGTCGCCCTCGTCCCCCGTGCACGCGACGAAGGGCACGAACCTGGACGAGTGGATCAAGCAGGCCATGGACGTCATGGAGCGCCACGACATACCCGGCTCATACGAGGGGATCCACCGCAACATCATCCGTGAGTCCAGCGGCGACCCCAAGGCGATCAACAACTGGGACATCAACGCCGTCAACGGCGTCCCCTCGCAGGGCCTGCTGCAGGTGATCCCGCCCACATTCGACGCCTACCACGTGCCCGGCACCACCAAGAACATCGTCGACCCGGTCGCCAACATCGTCGCCGCGTGCAACTACGCCGCCGACCGTTACGGCTCGATCGACAACGTCTGGGGCGCCTACTGAGCCCGCCGCGCACCGTCCCCCCAGCGGCGGCCCGCCCCGCGCGTACGTGATCCCCGGGACCCCGTCGTCCGGCACTCTCTCTCCCCCGCCGGACGACGGGGTCCCGGCTTTCCGTAACCCCGTCACACCGACTACCGGAATTCACCCTTCCGGTAGTCCCTACCGCCTTCCCCGGGCTTCCGCCCCAGGTCAGACGGCCCGCCAGGGCCGTCTGACGGCCCGCTGGCGGCGACATGCACCCCTCCGGATGGCTTAGCGTTGGCCCGTGCACTCCCCGGAACCGACGCAGGTCATGCGCTGCTGGACGGTGGCCGCCGCGCTGGCCGCCGTCGTCTCCGGCGGCGTCGGCGCCTGGGCGTACGCCGGTACCGGCGCCTCCACCGCCGACCTCCTGCGCGACCTCGCCGTCGGCTGGGCCTACGCGGGCGCCGGCCTCGCCGCCTGGTGGCGGCGCCCGGCCAACGCCACCGGGCCGCTGATGACCGCGGTGGGCGTCACCTGGTTCCTCGGCAACCTCCAGGGCACCACGATCCCGCCGCTCTTCGCCCTCGGCGCCTGGTGGGAGGGGCTGAACGTGGCCGTCCTCGCCCACCTCGTCCTCGCCTACCCCGACGGCCGCACCGGCTCGCCCGCCACCCGCCGGATAGTGCTCCTCGGCTACGGCCTGGTGGCCACCGGCGGCCTGCTGCGGACCCTGGCCTTCGACCCGGCGGCCCACCCTGGCGGCTCCTACCTCGCCTGCCGCGACTGCGGCCCCAACCCGCTCTTCACCCCCGCGCTCGGCGACCTCTTCCCCACGTTCGACGCCGGCTTCCGCGCCATCGGCTGGGCCGTCTCGCTCGCCGTGGTGGTGGCGGTCGTACGCCGCTGGCGGCGCGCCTCCGTCGCCCGCCGCCGCGCGCTGCTGCCGGCCTGGCTCGCCGTCCTGGTCGCCACCTCCTTCCTGCTCTGGGACGTGCTCGTGGTGCTCGTGCCCGCGGGCGAGCCGGTCGAGGGCGCCGTGGGCGTGTTCTCGGACGTGGCGCAGACCGCCGTGCCGCTCGCCTTCCTCGTCGGGCTGCTCCGCATGCGCTTGCAGCGCGCGGAGGTCGGCGGCCTGGTGATGGAGGTCGGCGGGGACCCGGACCCCGGGCGGCTGCGCGAGGCGCTGGTGCCGGTGCTCGGCGACCCGGGGCTGCGGCTGGGGGTGTGGCGGCCCGCGGCCGGCGCGTACGTCGACGCCGCGGGCGAGCCGGTCGAGGAGGCCGCGACGGGCAGCACCCGGATCGACGCGGCCGGCGGCGCCCCGCTGGCGCTGCTGCGCCACGATCCGGCGGTCGCGGAGGACGAGGAGCTGCTGCGCTCGGCGGTCGCCGCGCTGCGGCTCGCGCTGGAGAACGTCTGGCTGCAGGCCGAGGCGCGGGCGGCGGGCGCCCGCGTCGTCGAGGCAGCGGACAGCGAGCGCCGGCGGCTGGAGCGCGACCTGCACGACGGGGCGCAGGCCCGGCTGGTCTTCGCGCTGATGACGCTCCGCCGGGTGGAGAAGGGCCTGGCGGATCACCCCGACGAGGAGCTGCGCCGCTCGGTCGCGGACGTGGAGCGGAGCCTGCGGCTGGCCGTCGAGGAGCTGCGCGGCCTCGCGCACGGCATCCACCCGGCGGTGCTGACCCGCGAGGGGCTGGCGTCCGCGCTGCGGGAGCTGGCCGGGCGGGCGGAGCTGCCGGTGGTGGTGGCCGCGGAGGACCGGCGCTTCGCGCCGCACGTCGAGGCCACCGCGTACTTCACCGTCAGCGAGGCGCTGGCGAACTCCGCCAAGCACGCCCGCGCCCGGGCGGTCAGCGTCAGCGCCCGCCACCGTGACGGCCGGCTGGTCGTCGAGGCGGTGGACGACGGCGTCGGCGGCGCCCGGCACGACCACCTCGGCGGCGGGCTGCGCGGGCTGGCCGACCGGGTCTCGGCCGTGGGCGGCGTCCTCACGGTGCACAGCCCGCCCGGCGGCGGTACGCGCGTGGTCGCGGAGCTGCCGTGCGAGTGATCGTCGCCGAGGACTCCGCGATCCTGCGCGAGGGCATCGTCCGGCTGCTGGGCGACGCGGGCGTCGCGGTCCCCGCGCAGTGCGGCGACGCGGACCCGCTGCTCGCCCTGGTCGAGCGGCACCGCCCGGACGCGGTGCTGCTCGACATCCGGATGCCGCCGACGCACACCGACGAGGGGCTGCGGGCCGCGGCCGCGATCCGCGCCCGGCATCCGGGTACGGGCGTGCTGCTGCTGTCGCAGTACGTCGAGACCGGCACGGTCGTACGGGCGCTCACCGAGGACCCGCGCGGCTTCGGCTATCTGCTGAAGGAGCGGGTCGCCGACGCGGACGAGCTGGCCGGGGCGCTGCACCGGGTGGCGGCGGGCCAGAGCGTCGTGGACCCGCGGGTGGTCACGCACCTGATGCGGTCGCCGCGCGCGGCGGAGCCGCTGGCCGGGCTGACGGCACGGGAGCGGGACGTACTGGCGCTGATGGCGGAGGGGCGCTCCAACGACGCCATCGCGCGGGACCTGGTGATCGGCGGCAAGACCGTCGAGACGCACGTACGGAACATCTTCGTCAAGCTCGGCCTGGAGTCGGACGACTCGGGACACCGGCGGGTGCTGGCCGTGCTCAGGTATCTGCGCGGCTGAACGCCCCCGCCGGGGCAGGCCGCACCCCCGCGGCGGCAGCCCCGGACCGGCGGCGCACGCGGCCGGCTGCGGCCGCGTCGGCGCGCCGCGCCCGGACCGCGGTACCGGCCGCCGCTCCGCGGCGATCCCCCACGCGCGCCCCCGTTCGTCCCCCGCGCATCCCCGCGTGCCCGCCGCGGAGCGGAGCCGGTGCCGACCACCGTAGCCGCGTGGTGCGCACCGCGCCTCAGGGCTGACCCTGAACTTCCGCCTCCGCAACGGCGCGGCCCCACGCGCGCGGACGGGACCGGACCGTCCGGTTCCTACGGTCGCGGGGCCAACCGCCCCGCCGGATACGGCAGGATGGCGAACGCGCCGGATCGCACAGGCGTCCGGACGCCCCCCGTCCCCGAACGAAGACAGGTATCAAGGTGAACCGAGCCCTCACTCTGCACGATCTGGTCGTCGCCGGCTCCGCGATACTCGGCGGCATCGGCGCCGGCCTGCTCCTGCGCGTGCTGCTGGGCTGGCTGGGCAAGGGCGCGACCCGGACGAGCTGGGCCGGCGACGACATCCTCGTCGGCGCGCTGCGCACGATGGCCCCTGGGGCGCGCTGGCCGGCGGCGTCTCGATCGCCGCCGCCGCGCTGCCGCTGAAGCGCCCGGTCGAGCACACGGTGGAGCAGATCGTCGTCGCCGTGCTCATCCTGACGGTCACCGTCGCCGCGGCCCGGGTGGTCGCACAGCTCATGGGCGTCCGCTCCCAGGGGGTGGGCTCGGCCACCATCCTGGTGAACATCACCCGCATCGCGGTACTGGCGATCGGGCTGCTGATCCTGCTGGAGACCCTGGGCATCTCGATCGCCCCGCTGCTCACCGCGCTCGGCGTCGGCGGCCTCGCGGTGGCGCTGGCGCTGCAGGACACCCTCGCCAACCTCTTCGCCGGGGTGCACATCCTGGCCTCCAAGACGGTGCAGGTCGGCGACTACATCCGGCTCAGCAGCGGCGAGGAGGGCTACGTCACCGACATCAACTGGCGCAACACCGTGATCCGCACCCAGTCGGACAACCTCGTCGTCATCCCCAACGACCAGCTCGCCAGCACCATCATGACCAACTACCACCGCCCCGAGCAGGAGCTGTCCATCGTCGTACAGGCGGGCGTGGCGCTCTCCAGCGACCTCGACCTGGTCGAGCGGGTGACGGTGGAGGTGGCGCACGAGGTCATGGCGGCGGTCGAGGGCGGCGTGCCCGACCACGACCCGGTGGTCCGCTTCCACACCTTCGGCGACTCGCGCGCCGGCTTCTCCGTGGTGCTGCGCGCGCTCGAGTTCAGCGACCAGTTCCGGATCAAGCACGAGTTCATCAAGCGGCTGCAACTGCGCTACCGGGAAGAGGGCATCGAGATCGCCCACCCCGTACGCAACATCGTCCTGCAGCACCAGGACACCCCGGTGCTGCTGCCGCGGCAGCGCAAGGAGTCCGACGTGCCCGTCGGCGGCCCGTCCGCGGGCTGACCCCGCGGCGCCCTCCCACCCCCTCCCGTACGGCCCCGCCCGGCGATCCCGCCCCGCCCGGCGGGGCCGGACCGTCCGTGACCGCACCCTAGTTTGCTCTTTCCAAAGACAAAGTGATGCCAATCCTGGTCGTAGGCATTGGCGTTTCGTCGAAAGAGGTCTAATCTCCAACCGGCCGCCGTCACATGTCGGAAACATGGACGGCGGGGGGACGTAAAGCCGCGCACGAGCCGCAGCGCGCGGGCCGATCAAGGACGGCGCGAACGGGCCGACCACCCAGGAGCGTGTCCAGCCGCCTTGTCGTCCAGCCCCCGGGAGGGGAAATGCTACGTAAACTGGCCCTTTTGGCCGCCGGCGCGGTCAGTGCCGCGCTGCTGGTCGCGCCCGGCGCGACCGCGGTGGCACCGCAAGCCGCCGGGCAGCCGCCACCGGACAACGCCTTCGAGAAGATCACGCTCAACGACCGCCCGGGCGAGCCGCTCGACCTCGCCGTCCTGCCGGACAAGCGAGTCCTGCACGTCACCCGCGCCGGCAAGGTCTGGCTCAACGACCCGGGCACCGGCGTGAACAAGCTCGCCGCCGAACTCGACGTGTACCAGCACGACGAGGAGGGGCTGCAGAACGTCGCCATCGACCCGGACTTCAGCAAGAACAAGTGGGTCTACCTCTACTACTCGCCGCCGCTGGACACTCCCGTCGACGACCCCGACACCCCCGTCAACGAGGGTGACGCGCCCTTCCAGGGCACGCAGGCGGACTGGGACCGCTACAAGGGCCACCTGCAGCTCTCCCGGTACAAGCTCAAGGGCGACACCCTCGATCTCACTACCGAGCAGAAGATCCTCCAGGTCCCGGTGGACCGCGGCATCTGCTGTCACGTCGGCGGCGACATGGCCTTCGACTCCGACGGCAACCTCTATCTGACCACCGGTGACGACACCAACCCGTTCGAGTCCGACGGCTACACGCCGATCGACGAACGAGACGGCCGCAACCCGGCGTTCGACGCCCAGCGGACCTCCGGGAACACCAACGACCTGCGCGGCAAGGTGCTGCGCATCAAGGTCCGCGGCGACGGCTCGTACGCGATACCCAGGGGTAACCTCTTCAAGCCGGGCACCGAGAAGACCCGGCCGGAGATCTACGCCATGGGCCTGCGCAACCCGTTCCGGATGGAGATCGACCCGCAGACCGACGACGTCTACGTGGCCGACTACTCCCCCGACGCCCGCGCGGCCAGCGACACCCGCGGCCCCGCCGGGCAGGGCAAGTGGCTGGTGCTCGACGAGCCCGCCAACTACGGCTGGCCGTACTGCGCCACCGCGAAGATGCCGTACAACGACTACGACTTCGCCACCAAGACCTCCGGCGCGCGGTTCGACTGCGCCAAGCCGGTGAACGCCTCGCCGCACAACACGGGCCGCACCGAGCTGCCCGAGGTCGAGCAGCCGGAGGTCTGGTACTCCTACGGCCAGTCCGCGGAGTTCCCGGGCCTGGGCACCGGCGGCATCGCCCCGATGGCCGGACCGGCGTACGAGTACGACCCGGCGACCGAGGCGCGGAACCGGGCCGTGGCCTGGCCGCGGTACTACGACGGGACACCGCTCTTCGCCGAGTGGGGCCGGGACTACATCAAGGAGTTCAGGCTCGATGGCTCCGGCGCCGTGGAAGCGATCAACCCGGTCGCCCAGGGCGTCGGGCAACCGCCCGTCGACAACCCCATGGACCTGGAGTTCGGCCCGGACGGCGCCCTCTACGTCCTGGAGTACGGCGACGGCTACTTCTCCGAGAACCCGGACGCGCAGCTCTCGCGGATCGACTACATCGGCCGCACCGGCAACCACGCGCCGAAGCCCGCGCTGACCGCCACGCCGGTGAAGGGCCTCGCGCCGCTGACCGTCGGATTCTCCGCGGCCGGCACCACCGACCCGGACGGCGACACGGTGCGCTACGCCTGGGACTTCGACGGTGACGGCAGGACCGACTCCACCGACGTCAGCCCCTCGCACACGTACACCGAGGACGGCACCTACAAGGCGGCCCTGAAGGTCACCGACAGCAAGGGCCGGGCGGCGTACAAGGACGTCGACATCACCGTGGGCAACCAGGCCCCGGTCGTCACCCTCGTGAAGCCCGTCAACCAGCAGGAGTTCCACTTCGGCGACGCGGTGCAGTTCGAGGTCACGGTGACCGACGAGGCCGAGGTCGACTGCAGCAAGGTCCAGGTGCACTACATCGTGGGCCATGACGCGCACGGCCACCCGCAGAGCACCACCGCGGGCTGCACCGGCACGATCCAGACCGAGCCCGTGGCGGGACACGACCCGTCCGAGGGCAACGTCACCGGCGTGTTCGTCGCCGAGTACACCGACCCGGGCGGCCTCACCGGCAGCGACCGGGCGGTCATGAAGATCGTCGGCTGACCTTCCGCTACGGCGCGGGGTGGCGTGCGCACGTACGCCACCCCGCGGTTCCCACCACATCCACACCCGAACTTCGCAGGAGAGATCCGACATGAGCAAATCCAGCCTGCACCGCCGTGGATTCCTCAGGGCCGCCGCCGGCACCGCCGCCGTGGCCGCGGGCGCCGGGGCCTTCGCGGCCCCCGCCGCCGCCGGCGGCCGCGGCGGCCTGATCCCCCGGGGCCGTATCGGCCTGCAGCTCTACAGCGTCCGCGACCAGATCCAGCAGCGCGGCTTCACACCCGTGCTCACCGAGCTGGCCGCGATCGGCTACAAGCACATCGAGTTCGCCGGCTACACCTCGCCGGCCGAGCCGGACATGACCGTCCCCAAGCTCCGCAAGCTCCTCGACGACAACGGGCTGTGCGCCGGCGGCGCCCACATCGGGCTCGACGCGCTGCTCAACGCGAGCACCCGCGAGCGGGAGTTCGAGAACGCCGCCGCGCTCGGCATGGACTACGTCGGCACCGCCAGCGACTTCCCCGGCCGTACGGCGGCGGAGATCCAGGCCGGCGCCGACCGCTTCAACGAGTCCGGCGAGGTGGCCCGCGGCTACGGGCTCAAGATCTACCAGCACAACCACACCAACGAGTTCGGCCCGGTCACCGATGTACCGGGCAAGCGGCGCCACGACCTCTTCCTCAGCGGCACCGACCCGCGGTACGTCTTCCTGGAGCTGGACATCCTCTGGGCGTTCGGCGCCTCGGTGAGGTTCCGCGACCAGCTCGGCGAGTTCGACCCGCTGGACTACGTCAACGCCGCCCCGCAGCGCTACATCGCCTTCCACGTCAAGGACGGCGTGCGGGACCCGGCGCTGACGAACCAGTACCGCGACGTCGTCTTCGGCCAGGGCGAGCTGGACTTCCGCCGCTTCTTCAGCGGGCTGCGGGCGCCGGGGCTGCCGCTGTACTTCTGGGAGCAGGACCGCGCTCCGCAGGAGCCGCAGGGCTCGATCCGGGCGGCCGAGGCCAGCTACGACGCGATGGTCGCGCTGCGCAGCCGGGACTGAGGAAACCCGGCACCGCGCGGTAGCCACCGCACGCACGAACGACACGATCCGCGGGACCCGCGCCGCCACCGGCGGCGCGGCCCGCGGTTCGTCATTCCCGCGGCGGGCCGGCCGCGGGCTCCTCCCCCGCAACCGAAACAAGGAGGTGCCCGCCGGCCGGGCCGCCGCGGGTGCTCAGGCGGCGTCGCTGCGGCCCGCGGCGGCCAGGGCGACGTCGCAGGACCAGGCGGGCTCGACGCCCGTACGCCGGCAGACCGCCAGGAAGAGCGGGATCGGCGGCGTGTACGGGACCCCGTCGGCCGGCCGGTGCACCAGCCGGGGTACGGCCGCCGGCCCGCCGGTGCCGGCGGCCGCCCCCGAGATATCGGCGCCCGGCGCGTAGTGCACGCTCCGCGGCCACTGCAGGCCGAGACCCGCGCCGGCCGGCACGATCCACCACCACCGGCTGCCGTCGGCGAAGACGCAGCCCACGCGGGGAAGCCGGCCCATGACGTCGTAGCCGATCCGCTGCGGTACACCCACCGCGTCGCAGCCGAGGGCCGCGGCTCCCGCGCCCGGTACGGCCAGCGGGAGCCGGCCGCCGGGCTCGGTGCGCATCATCCGGCCGCCCGCTCGCCGGCGGCTGGGCCGGCCCCGGTACGGGAACCGGAAACGCGCGGCGCGGCGGCTCCCCCGGCCGCCGGCACCTCGCGCTGCAGCTCCGCCCAGACCACCAGACCCGGGCCGGGCCGCGCGTCGTATGCCCCCCAGCTACTGCTGACCGCGGTGACGAGCAGGAGCCCCCGACCCTGCTCGTCCGCGGACGACCGCTGCACCCGCAGGCTTCCCGGCTCGACACCCTGATCGGTGACGGCCAGCCGCAGGCGGTCGGCGCTGCAGCGCAGTTCGCACCCTATGCGCCGACTCTCCGTATGCAGCAGTGCGTTGGTCACCAGCTCCGAGAGGACGAGGGTGGCGGTCTCCCCCACCTCGCCCTCCACCCCCCAGCGGCACATCTGCTCGCGGGCCAGCCGGCGGGCGACCGTAACGGCGTCCGCCCGACCTGGCACCTCGAAACCGCACCGCACCGCACCGGCCCCCGAACGGAATCCCGGCAAGCCGGGATCCTGTGTCACGACCCCCGTCTGATGCGGCTGTGTGGACTGGCTCACATCCCAAACTATGGCCCTGCCGCCGCCACTTGGCAACCCTCACTGTGAATTTTTCAGAGTCGCCGTTGCACTGTGTTCGCCAAGCCCGGGGCGTGGCACACTGCTTGAGGCAGTTCCGACAGGGAGGTATGGCGTGAGCGAACCGCGGTCTGCGCCGACCGTGGGGCAGGTCGTGCTCGGCAAGCGGCTCCAGGAGTTGCGCGAGCGGGCCGGGCTCAAGCGCGAGGAAGCCGCGAAGACCCTGCGCGTCGCCCCCGCCACCGTGCGCCGGATGGAGACCGCCGAGGTCGCGCTGAAGGTTCCGTACGTGCAACTGCTGTTGCAGGCGTACGGCATCGACCGGGAGGAGATCGACGCCTTCGTCGCGCTCACCGAGGAGGCCAACGAGCCCGGCTGGTGGCAGCGCTTCCACGACATCCTGCCCGACTGGTTCAGCATGTACGTGAGCCTGGAGGGCGCGGCGTCGCTCATCAGGTCGTACGAGCCGCACTTCGTGCCCGGTCTGATGCAGACCGAGGACTACGCGCGGCACGTGCTGAAGGTCGGCTCCCTCGGCCGGGTCGCACCCGCGGAGATCGAGCGGCACGTCGCGCTCCGCATGAAGCGCCAGGACCTGCTCACCCGCGAGGACGCGCCCCGCTTCTGGGTCATCGTGGACGAAACGGTCCTGCGCCGCCCGGTGGGCGACGCCGCAGTGATGCGCGCGCAGGTCGACCGGCTCCTCGACGTCGCCTCGCTGCCCAACGTCACGCTCCAGATGGCGGAGTTCCGCACCGGCCACCACCCGGGCACGTACAGCCCCTTCGTCCTCTTCCGGTTCGCCATGCCCGAGTTGCCGGACATGATCTACACCGAGTACCTCACCGGCGCCGTCTACCTCGACGGCCGGCGCGAGGTGGCCACACACCTCGCCGCCCTGGACCACATGGCGGCCCAGGCGGCGACGGCAGAACGCACGAAGGAAATCCTCCGGGACTTCCGCAAGGAGCTGTGAATGGAACGCATTTACAACGGCATGCCGGCGGCGGACCTCGGCACGGAGGGCTGGCACAAGCCGTGGAGCGGCGGCAACGGCGGCAACTGCGTCGAGGCCATGAAGCTGCGGGACGGCCGCATAGCGGTACGGCACTCGGCGCACCCCGACGGTCCCGCCCTCATCTACACCCCCGGTGAAATGGACGCGTTCATCGAGGGTGCCAAGGCCGGCGAAGCCGACTTCCTGCTGTCGCGGAGCCCGGCGTGACCGCGTCAGGCGCGGTGCCCGCGCACCGGCGACCGCGCCGCCCGGTCCACTCGCCGTCCGAGCCGGACGGCGAGCCCATCCCGGCGAACGGGGGTGTGGCCCACCCGCACTGACGTGGGCCACCGGCCGGGAGCACAGAGAGGGAGGGGACACCCCGGGGGGGTCCCCTCCCTCGGCGTTTGCCGGGGTACGGGCGCGCAACGGCGCCCGGGGGCACGGCAGATGAAATTCCAGAAATCATGAACCGTGGGTGTCCGCACCGCTGCCTTCCGCAAGGTATGGGCGTACGGTATGCCCCCGATGGCCCTCGTCAGCCCCGGGGAGGCCCCGCGATGAGCGCATCTCCACCCCCGTCCGCCGGCGCGGAACCGCCGGCGGTCCGCGTCGGGGTGCTGCTCCCCCGGCTGCCGGAGGAGCCCGCGGCCTGGCTGGCGGAGTGCGCGGCGTACGACTCGGCGGGCGCCGACGCGCTGTGGCTGGACGGCGGTCCCGACCCGGCGCACGACGTGCTGGCGCTCGCCGCCGCCCTGGCCGCCGCCACCGGCCGGGCCCGGCTGGTCGTCGCGCTGCCCGACAACGTCCCGCAGGCGGCGCTGCTGGCCCGGGCGCTGGCCACCGTGGTGCTGCTCAGCGGCGGCCGGCTCGCGCTCGCCGCCGACTCCCGGCGGTGCGCCGAACTCGGCGCCGTCGCACCGACGGTGCCCGCCTTCCGCCGGCTCGCCCCCGCCGGACCCGGCTACGAGGAGCCGGGCGCCGGACGCTGGACCCCGGCGGCGGTGCCCGCGGGTCCCGGCGCCTGGCGGACCGCGCTCGCCGGCGCCGCGGAGCGCGGGGTGCACGGTCTCGTCGTACCGGCCGGGCAGCCCCTGTTGGAGGCGCTGCGCCTCAGCGTGCGTGCCGAACGTCACACCCGCCCCAACCGCCCCACGGGTGCGCGCGTCACCACGGAGCGTCAGAGTCCGCATGGATCCCCGTGATCCGCTTGTGATCTGCCGTTCGATCTCCTAGTGTCCGAGTCGTTCGCACACGCGAGCACCGCGCTCCGGTACGCCGAATCCTGCCCGTCGGAGCCCGGAACCGTCGTCCCCACAGCCGTTCGGGCAGGAGCGGGGGAACCACTTCTCCGTCGGCAGGAGCACGGTGGCAGCACCGCACCGCACTCCCCGACTCGGGGTGAAGCCGCACAGCACGACGCGGCCGGGCAACTCCAGCCCGAACCCGACAGCTCACTTCGCAGGCGTCGGAGAAAGAGCGAGCCAACATGGCCGGAACCGGCACCCGGCGCGCGCCCAAGTCGCGCTCCACCCGCCGCTATGCCGCCGCCGCGGGGGTGGGCATAGCCCTGCCCGTCGCCGGCGGAATCGCGGCGACCGCCGCGCACGCCTATACGGTCGAGAAGGGCGACACCCTCTCGGAGATCGCAGAGGACAACGGATTCGGTCCCGACTGGCAGCGGCTGTACGAGGCCAACAAGGAAGCCGTCGGCGACAACCCCCACCTGATCCTGCCGGGCCAGGAGCTGGACCTGGGGGACGGGAAGGCCGCGAGCAAGCCCGCCGAGGCCGACCAGACCGCCGCCAAGACCGAGCAGAAGCAGCAGCGTTACGTCGAGCACACCGTCGGCGCCGGCGAGACGCTGGCCAAGATCGCCGCGAAGTACGACGTGCCCGGCGGCTGGCAGCGGGTGTACGTCGACAACGAGAAGGCGATCGGCGACAACCCGGCCGCGCTGAAGGTCGGCACCGAGCTGCGCGTCGACACCGAGGGCGGCAAGGTCGACAAGTCGATCGACCCGAACGGCTCGTCGGCGTCCGAGGGCTCCGGCGGCTCCGGGGGCGCCACCGAGGCGTCGCAGGCGAGCGTCCCGACCACCGAGTCCGGCATCCAGGCGGCGGCTCGGGAGATCGTGCCCGCCGACCAGTTCACCTGCTTCAGCAGCATCGTGGAGCGCGAGAGCGGCTGGGACCACACCGCGACGAACCCCAGCTCCGGCGCGTACGGCCTGATGCAGGCGCTGCCGGGCGACAAGATGGCCTCGGCCGGCGCCGACTGGCGCACCAACCCGGTCACGCAGATCAAGTGGGGCCTGGACTACATGAACGACCGCTACGGCAGCCCGTGCGGCGCCTGGGATTTCTGGCAGGCGAACAACTGGTACTGATCCCGGGGCCCTGGCCTGCGGGAGTCTCCCTCGCCCCGTCGCGCGGATCCGTCCGCGCGGCGGGGCGCGTTCGTCGTACGGGCTACGCCCCGCCCGCCCGCTCCGCCGCGGACCCACCGGCGGGCTCGGCGGCGGAACCCCCGGTGGAACCCCCGGCGGGCTCACCGCCGGGCTCACCGGCGGACAACTCGGCCAGGTCCCGGGCCGCCTGGGCGAGGAGCCGGTGCATGGCCGCCTCCGCGGCGTCCGGGTCCTGCGCCCGTATCGCCGCCAGCACGGCCCGGTGGCCGGGCACGGGGTCGCTCGGGTGGTGTCCGGGGCCGTGCACCAGGCGGTCGCGGGCGGCCAGCCCGCTGGCGAGGACCTGGTCCATGCGCTCCAGCAGCTCGTTGTGCGAGGCGGCCAGCAGGGCGCGGTGGAACGCGAGGTCCGCGGCGACCGCCTCGGCCGCGCCGTCCCGCGCCCCGGCCATCGCCGTGAGCGCCGCCTCCAGCGCCGCCAGGTCCGCGTCGGTGCGCCGCACCGCGGCCAGCCGGACCGCCGCGGGCTCGACGATCCCGCGCACCTCGTCCAGGTCGCGCAGCAGCGGGGAGGCGGCCCGCGCGGCGGCGCCCTCGCCCTGCTGCCTGCCCGCGGTCTCGAAGCGCCACCGCAGCACGTCGGCGTCGAGGAGGTGCCAGTCGGCGCGCGGCCGGACGAACGTGCCGCGCTTCTGCCGGGCGTCGACCATGCCCTTGGCCGCCAGCACCTTCAGCGACTCGCGCAGCGCGGTGAGGCTGACGCCCAGCTCGGCCTGGAGGGCGGCGAGGTCGAGGGTGGCGCCCTCGGCGATCTCACCGCCGAGCACCCGGTGCGCGAGGGTCTCCACCGTCTGCCCGTGCACCCCGCGGCGCGCGTAACCCGCCATGCCCGCTCGCTCCTCCCTCGGCTCCCCGCCCGCCCGTGCTCCGCCGCCCCCGCGGCGCCCCGGCTCAGGCCGATGACTTTACGACGCTCCAGCCGCCGTCCACGACCAGGCTCGCACCGGTGACGTAGGACGCCTCGGGCGCGGCGAGGAAGGCGACGGCGGCGGCCACCTCCTCCGGCGCGCCCAGCCGCCCCGCGGCGGTCTGCGCGGCGCTGGCCCTGCGGTCCTCCTCGGGGACGCGGTCCCAGAGCCGGGTGAGCACCGGTCCCGGCAGCACGGTGTTCACCCGCACCGACGGGCCGTACTCGACGGCGAGTTGGCCGGCGAGCGACAGCAGCCCGCCCTTGGCGGCGGCGTACGCGGGGTGGCCGGGGATGCCGTGCCTGGCGTGCACCGACGAGACCAGCACCGCGGCGCCCGGGGCGCCCTGCTGCGCGCGCAGCCCGGGCAGGCAGGCGCGGAAGCCGAGGAACGCGGCGGTCAGCCCGACGTCGACCTGGCGGTGCCAGGAGGCGGGCGACGTCTCGTGCGCGGGGGCGACGTCGACGGCGACGGCGTTGGAGACGAGGACGCCGACGGGCCCGAAGTCCGCGGCCGCGGCCAGGATCCGGGCCCAGCCGTCCTCCTCCGCCACGTCCGCGGCGGCCGCGGCCGCCGTGCCGCCCGCGGCGCGGATCTCCGCGGCCGTGGCCTCCGCCCGGTCGCCGTCGATGTCGGCGACGACGACCGCGGCACCCTCGGCGGCGAGCCGGCGGGCGGTGGCCGCGCCGATGCCGGCGGCGGCCCCGGTGACGACGGCGGTGCGGCCGTCGAAGCGTGCGGTGTGCGGGAGTTGCGTGGCTCCGGCTGCTGTCACGAGTTCACGCTCCGGGTGTTGACGGATCCGCCGCGGCACTTCTACGTTTCCCCAAGGTTAATTCGTAATTTAAGAATTGAGCAAGAGGGGCGGAGGCAGCGTGGGGCGCATCCACTTCGGCGGCGACTACAACCCCGAGCACTGGCCGGAGGAGGTGAGGGCCGAGGACATCCGGCTGATGAAGGAGGCCGGGGTCTCCATGGTCACGGCCGGCATCTTCTCCTGGGCGCTGGTCGAACCGCGGCCCGGCGCGTACGACTTCGACTGGTTCGGCCGGGTGCTGGACGACCTGCACGGCGCCGGCATCCGCGTCTGCCTGGCGACGATGACCGCCTCCCCGCCGCCGTGGCTGACCGAGCGGCACCCCGAGGTGCTGCCGCAGGACGCCGACGGGGTCCGCAAGTGGCCCGGCTCACGCCAGCACTTCTGCCCCTCCAGCCCGGTCTACCGCGAGCACGCCGTGCGCCTGGTCACCGAGCTGGCCACCCGCTACGGCACCCACCCCGCCCTGGAGAGCTGGCACATCGGCAACGAGTACGGCTGCTCCAACCCCCGCTGCTACTGCGACGTCTCCGCCGCCGACTTCCGCCGCTGGCTGCACGAGCGCTACGGCACCGTCGAGGCGCTCAACACCGCCTGGGCCACCACCTTCTGGTCCCAGCGCTACGGCACCTTCGAGGAGGTGTTCCCGCCGCGCACCACCCCCACCTTCCCCAACCCGGCCCAGGTGCTGGACTACGCCCGCTTCTGCGACGACGCGCTGCTGCGGTGCTACCTCGCCGAGAAGGAGGCGCTGCGCCGGATCACCCCCGACGTGCCCGTCACCACCAACCACATGCCGCTGCACAAGCCCGTCGACCCGTACGCCTGGGCGGCGCACGAGGACGTCCAGGCGCTGGACTTCTACCAGGACCCGTACGATCCCGAGACGCACGTCGGCGCGGCCCTCGCCTTCGACGTGACCCGCTCGGCGGGCGGCGGGCGCCCCTGGATGCTGATGGAGCAGGCGCCCAGCGCCGTCAACTGGCGGGCCCGCAACAGCCCCAAGCCGCCCGGCACGATGCGGCTGTGGAGCTGGCAGGCCGTCGCGCAGGGCGCGGACGCGGTGCTGTACTTCCAGTGGCGGGCGACCCCCGGCGGCGCCGAGAAGTTCCACTCGGCGATGGTGCCGCACGCCGGCACCGACACCCGGATCTTCCGCGAGGTGCGCGCGCTGGGCCGGGAGCTGGCCGCGGTGCCGCAGCTCGCCGGCGCCCGCTCGCGCCCGGAGGTGGCGCTGCTCGCGGACTGGCACAGCTGGTGGGCGCTGGAGCAGGGCTCGCACCCGTCCGCGGACCTGGACTTCGCCGAGACGCTGCGCCGCCACTACCGGCCGTTCTTCGACGCGGGCGTGGAGTGCGACGTGGTGCCGCCGGACCGCGACCTGTCCGCGTACCGGCTCGTGGTGGTGCCGAACCTGTACCTGATGAGCACGGAGACGGGCGCCCGGCTGACGGAGTTCGTACGCGCCGGTGGCCACCTGCTCGTCTCGTACTTCACCGGCATCTCCGACGACTGCGACCGCGTCCACCTCGGCGGCTACCCGGCGCCGCTCCGCGAGGTGCTGGGGCTGCGCGTCGAGGAGTTCTGGCCGCTGGCCGAGGGACAGCACCTGCCGCTGACCGGGACGCTGACCGGCAGCGGCGACCTGTGGTCCGAGGCGATCGACCTCGAAGGCGCCGAGGAGGTCGCGGCCTTCGGCGCGGGCGAGCTGGCCGGACGGCCCGCGGTCACCAGGCACGCGTACGGCGACGGAGTCGCCTGGTACGCGGGCACCCGGCTGCCGGTGGCGGTGATGCGCGCCCTGGTGGACCGGGTACGCGCCGGGGCGGGCGTGGCGCCGGTGCTGCCGGGGCTGCCGGCGGGGGTCCAGGCCACCGTGCGGGAGGGCGCGGAGGGGCGCTTCCTCTTCCTGCTCAACCACGGTGCCGGTACCGCGACCGTCACCCTGCCCGAGCCGATGCCCGCGGTCGCCGGCGACGGCGTGGACCCGGCGGCGGGACCGGTCGCCTCCGTCGACCTGCCCGCCCGCGGCGTCGTCGTCCTGCGGGCCTGAGGAGTGCACTGACAAGGAGGTCGGATGCCCACCCGAAGGAAGATCCTGGCGTGGGGCGCGGCGGCCGCCGCCGCGCCCGCACTGGCCGGCTGCGGCGAGGAGGTCGGCGCGGCCCGTACGACCACGGCGGCCAGGCGCAGGCCGGGGCAGAAGGTCACGCTCACCTTCTGGACCTGGGTGCCCCTGCAGAAGGCCGTGGCGCTGTGGAACGAGCAGAACCCGGACGTGCGGGTCGACGTGCAGACGGTGCCGGCCAACACCTCCGGCGGCTACCAGAAGATGCACTCCTCCCTCACCGCGGGCGACCCGCCCGACCTGGCGCAGGTGGAGTACTACGCGCTGCCCGAGTTCATGCTGGTGAACGGCCTCACGGACCTGAGCGAGTACGGCGCCGACGAGCTGAAGGGCGCCTACGTCGACTGGCAGTGGCAGCAGGGGGTGTTCGCCGGGAAGACCTACGCGATCCCGCAGGCGTCGGGCCCGATGGGGCTCTTCTACCGCCAGGACCTCTTCGACAAGTGGGACATCGAGGTCCCGGCCACGTGGGACGAGTACCGGGCCGCCGCGGTGAAGATCAAGAAGCGCGGCTCCCTCATCACCGCCTTCCCGCCCGCCAACGCCCAGTGGTTCGCCGCCTTCCCCTGGCAGCGCGGCGCCCACTGGGTGACCACCGAGGGCGACACCTGGGTGGTCGACCTCGCGGGCCCGGAGTCGCTCGAGGTCGCCGACTTCTGGGACGGGATGCTCGCCGACGGGCTCGTCGCGCCCGTCCAGGACGCGCAGTCCGCGTTCTTCAAGGGGCTGCAGACGGGAGGACTCGCCACCTGGCCGGGCGCGCAGTGGTACGACGCCCTGATCCGCGGCAACGCGCCGCGCACCGAGGGCCGGTGGCGGGTCGCCGAGCTGCCGCAGTGGGAGCGCGGCGGGCACGCCTCGTCCAACTGGGGCGGCTCGGCCACCGCGATCCTCCAGGGCAGCCGGCACCCGGTGGAGGCGCTGGAGTTCGCCCACTGGCTCAACACCGACCCCGGCGCGATCGACCTGCTGATCGCCGCGGGCTACGGCTGGCCCGCGGCGAAGATCGAGCTGGCGGACTCCGCGCTCGGCAAGCCCGACCCGTTCTTCGGCGGCCAGCGCTACAACGAGGTCTTCCAGCTCGCCGACCGCAACGTCGACACCTCCTGGCGCTTCGCGCCGACGACGACGCAGTCGTACGCGCACATCCAGGACGCCTTCGGCCGCGTCCTGGCCGGACACGGCTCGCTCGCGGACGCCCTCAAGGACGCCGAGGGCATGTTCGTGGACGACCTGAAGGCCAAGGGGCTCAAGGCGAGGAGCGCGCGATGAGCACATCCGTGAAACCCGGCCGGGCACGGTCCGGCACGGCCGCCCGGGGCCGGCGCGGCGGCCGGCCCGACCGCAAGGCGTGGGCGTTCCTCGGCCCGTTCCTCGCGCTGTACCTGTTCGCGATGGTGGTGCCGGTCCTCTACGCCGTCTACCAGAGCATGCTGAAGGTCGAGCGCAGCGGCCCCATGGGGCTCGGCGAGCCGTCCGTCGGCTTCGCCGGCTTCGAGAACTACTCCCTGGCCCTGCAGCAGGAGACGTTCGTGGACGGCTTCGGCCGGGTGCTGCTCTTCGGCATCGTGCAGGTGCCGGTGATGCTGCTGCTCGCGCTGGTGCTCGCGCTGCTGCTGGACCAGGTCTCCCACCGCTGGGCGGGACTGCTGCGGGCCACGTACTTCCTGCCGTACGGCATCCCCGGCGTGATCGCCACCATCCTGTGGGGCTTCCTGTACGTGCCCGGGGTGAGCCCGATCACCTCCGTCCTCGGCGACCTCGGCTTCCAGCCGGACTTCCTCGGCTACGACAACGTGCTCTGGTCGATCGCCAACATCGTGGTCTGGCAGTTCGCCGGATACAACATGCTGATCATCATCGCCCAGCTCAAGTCCGTGCCGCAGGAGCTGTACGAAGCGGCCAGGATCGACGGCGCCGGGCCGTGGCAGACGGCGCTGCGCATCAAGATCCCGCTGGTACGGCCGGCCCTCGTGCTGACCACCGTGTTCTCCATCATCGGCACGATGCAGCTCTTCGCGGAACCGCTGGTGCTGAAGAAGGTCGCCCCGGCCGTCACCACTGACTACACCCCCAACCTCAGCGCGTACTTCGACGCCTTCGCGAACGCCAACCTCTATCTGGCGGCGGCCAAGTCGGTCATCCTCGCCGTCGTCGCCATGGTGCTGTCGTTCGGATTCCTCAGCCTCGTCACCCGCAAGCAAAGGAGCGAGCGGTGAGCGCCACCGGCACCCGGACAAGGACCGGCACCGAGGTGGCCGGGGCTTCCCCCGCCACCCCCGCACCGCGCCCGCGGCGGGCACCGCGCCCCGGCCGCATCCTCCTGGTGGCCGTGCTCACGGCGGCCGCGCTGTACTTCCTGCTGCCGGTCTACTGGCTGGTGATCGCGGCCACCAAGTCGAACGACAGCCTCTACGGCTCCTTCGGCCTGTGGTTCGACGACCCGCGGCTGTGGGACAACCTCAGCCGGGTCTTCAGCTACGACGGCCATGTCTACCTGCGCTGGATGCTGAACTCCCTGCTGTACGCGGGCGTCGGCGCGGTGCTGGCGACGCTGCTGTCCGCCGCGGCCGGCTTCGCGCTCGCCAAGTACCGCTTCGCGGGCCGGGAGGCGGTGTTCAAGTTCGTCCTCGCCGGCGTGCTGCTGCCCTCGACGGCGCTGGCGCTGCCGCTGTACCTGATGTTCAGCAAGCTGGAGCTCACCAACACCTACTGGGGCGTCCTGATCCCCAGCATCGTCAGCCCGTTCGGCGTCTACCTGTGCCGCATCTACGCGGAGGCGGCGGTGCCCGACACCCTGCTGGAGGCGGCGCGGGTGGACGGCGCGGGCGAAGGGCGGATCTTCTTCTCGCTGGTGCTGCGGATCATGACCCCGGCGCTGGTGACCGTCTTCCTCTTCCAGTTCGTGCACATCTGGAACAACTACTTCCTGCCGTTGGTGATGCTCTCCGACGACCGGAAGTACCCGATCACGCTCGGGCTGGTCACCTGGCAGCAGGCCGCGGACCGGGTGCCGGAACTCACCCAGTACACCATCGGCGGAGCCTTCGTCTCCGTCATCCCCCTGGCCGTCGCGATGCTCGTCCTCCAGCGCTTCTGGCAGACCGGGCTCACCGAGGGAAGCGTCAAGGAGTAAGCAGTTGAAGATCACCCGGGTCGAGACCTTCGCCGTGCCGCCGCGCTGGCTGTTCTGCCGGATCGAGACCGACGACGGCCTCGTGGGCTGGGGCGAGCCGGTCGTGGAGGGCCGGGCGGCGACCGTCCGCACCGCCGTCCACGAGCTGGCCGAACAGTTCCTCCTCGGCGCGGACCCGCTGCGGATCGAGGACCACTGGCAGCTCATGACGAAGGGGTCCTTCTACCGCGGCGGTCCGGTCCTCTCCTCCGCCGTCGCGGGTCTCGACCAGGCGCTGTGGGACCTCGCGGGCAAGGCGTTCGGCGCGCCCGTGCACCAGTTGCTCGGCGGCCCGGTGCGCGAGCGCGCCCGCGCGTACTGCTGGGTCGGCGGCGACGAGCCGGGCGAGGTGCGCGACCAGGTCGCCGCGCAGGTGGAGGCGGGCTTCACGGCGGTGAAGATGAACGGCTCCGGGCGGATGGACCGGCTGCCGAACGTCGCGGAGCTGCGCCGGGTCGCCGCGCGCGCGGAGGCCGCGCGCGACGCGCTCGGCCCGGAGCGGGACTTCGCCGTCGACTTCCACGGCCGGTTCTCCGCGGCCGGCGCGATCAAGGCGATCGGGGTGCTGGAGCCGTACGCGCCGATGTTCGTGGAGGAGCCGGTGCTGCCCGAGCACACGCATCTGCTGGAGCGGGTCACCGGCTCGACGGCGCTGCCGGTGGCGACGGGCGAGCGGCTGTTCTCGCGCGCGGAGATGCTGCCGGCGCTGCGGGCGGGCGTCGCGGTGCTCCAGCCGGACCTCTCGCACGCCGGGGGCATCTCGGAGTGCCGGCGCATCGCCTCGCTGGCCGAGACGTTCGACGTGGCGATCGCGCCGCACTGCCCGCTGGGGCCGCTGGCGCTGGCCGCGAGCCTGCAACTCGCGTTCTGCACGCCGAACTTCCTCATCCAGGAGCAGTCGATCGGCATCCACTACAACACCGGCGCGGAACTGCTCGACTACGTCGCCGACCCGGAGGTCTTCCGCTTCCACGACGGGCACCTGCTGCGGCCGGCCGGGCCCGGTCTCGGCGTGGAGATCGACGAGCGGGCGGTACGGGCCGCGGACGGGACGGCGGAGTCCTGGCACAACCCGGTGTGGCGGCACCCGGACGGGTCGTACGCGGAGTGGTGACGTGGCGTGCACGCGGAGTGGGGTGACACGGGTGGTGACGCACCGGGGGCGGCGGCTCAGCGCCGGGTCGCCGCCACCGCGCCGGCCGTCACCAGCACCGCGACCGCGATGCCGAACGCCGTGGTGCCCGCCGTCAGCCCCACCGCGTCGCTGAGGTACCCGGCGGCGACCGGCAGCACCCCGGCCATCAGGTAACCGCCGCCGGTGAGGGCCGCGTTCGCCTCGGCCAGCCGGGTGGCCGGTATCCGGGCGCTGAGCGTGCTGAGCCCGCCGAGCTGCGCGCTCCCCTGGCCGAGCCCGGCCAGCACCGCGGCGGCCAGCAGCAGCGGCACCGAGGTCACGGCGGTCGCCAGCACCAGCGCCGCCATGCCGGCGGTGGTGAGGACGGCGCCGAGGATGAAGAGGACGCGTACGCGCAGGGTGCGCACCGCGAACTGCACGCCGGTCGCCGCCGCGAAGAGCAGGAAGATCATGCCACCGGCGAGCGCGCGGTTGTCGCTGTCCAGCAAGTCGGCCAGCAGGGCCGGGCCGAGGGAGAGCACGAAGCCGGTGGCGGTCATGCCCGGGGCGAGGACGGCGAGGCTCAGCAGCAGCGTGCGGCGGTGCGGGCGGGGCACGGACGGGATGCGTACGAGCCGGCGCGCGCGCCGGGCCGCGGGGTCCGCCGCGCTCCCTTCACCGGTCCCGGCCTCCGCTCCCCCGCCCGGCCGCTCCCCGCGCCGCTCCCCCGGCCGGGACAGCGGCATCCGCAGCACGACCGCGAGCGCGACGAGCAGCAACCCCGTCTGCACCACGAAGACCAGCCTCGTGGGGTGCGGCAGCGTCTCCGCCAGCACCCCGGCGAGCATCGGCCCCAGCGCCGCCCCGCCGACCATCGACGCGGACGCGACCAGCCCGCCGAACTGCTTCTGCCCCGCCGGCGCCAGGTCCGCCACCGCCGCCATCCCCGCCGCCAGCACCGCGCCCACCGCGAAGCCGCTGAGCAGCCGCGCCACGCCCAGCACGGCGACCGACTCCGCGGTGGCGAAGAGCACCGTGGCGGTGAGCGACAGCGCCAGCCCCGGCAGCAGCACCGGCCGGCGGCCGTACCGGTCGGCGAGGGTGCCGGCGAACGTCAGGGTGATCAGCAGGCCGGCGATGTAGGCGGCGTAGATCAGCGTGATCGTGGCGGCGGAGAAGCCGAACCGGCCCTGCCACAGCACGTACAGCGGCGCGGGCTCGTTGGACAGGGCGAGCGCGGCCACGACGGGCCAGGCGGCGAGCCACATCCACCGCCGCGAGCCGCCCGGCGGGCCGCCGGGAACGGGTGCGGGGGCGCCGAGGGCGCGGTCCGTGCGGCGGGCGTCGGCCGTCATGCGCGCTCCTCGGCAGGGTCGGCCGACACTGTACGAGATCGTCCGCGCGCCCTGAAGTGCGGGTGGCGGCCGGGGAGTCCGGGGGAGCCCGCGGCACCGGCCGCGGCAGTTTCCCTAGCATTCCTATCGGCATGATAGGGAAGAGTGGTGAGCGGCAACGACAAGGGCAGCCCCGGCACCCCGCGGGACCCGTACTTCGACAACGTCAAGTTCCTGGCGGTGGTGCTCGTCGCGTGCGGGCACGCCTGGGAGCCGCTGGTGGACGGCAGCCGGGCGGTCGCCGCGGCCTACGAGACCGTCTACGCGTTCCATATGCCCCTCTTCGTCCTCGTCTCCGGCTACTTCTCCCGCGGCCAGGACGGCTCGCCCCGCCGGGCCCGGGGCCTGATCACCGGGCTGGCCGTGCCGTACCTGGTCTTCGAAACGGCGTACACGCTCTTCGGCCGCCACGCCGGCGACAACGCGAGCCCCTTCAGCCTGCTCGACCCCTGGGGCGTGACGTGGTTCCTGCTCGCGCTCTTCGTCTGGCGGCTGTCCGTGCCGCTGTGGACGGTGCTCCGCCACCCGCTGCCGGTGGCGCTGGCGGTCGCGGCGCTGGCCACCGCCACCCCCGACATCGGCAACGACCTGGAGCTGCAACGAGTCCTCCAGCTCCTGCCGTTCTTCGTCCTCGGCCTCACCTGCGCACCGGAGCGGCTGCGGCTGCTGCGGCGGCGCGAGGCGCGGATCCTGGCCGCCCCGGTGCTCCTCGCCGCACCGGTGGCCGCCTACCTCCTCGGCCCGCACACCGACCGGCGCTGGCTCTACCGCAGCACCGCCGCCCAGGAGATCGGCTACTCCGGGACCACCGGACTGCTCGCCGCACCCGTGCTCTTCTGCTGCTCGCTGCTGCTGGCCGCGGCCTTCCTCGCCTGGGTGCCCGGACGGCGGCTGTGGTGGACCGTGCTGGGCGCGGGCACCCTCTACGGCTACCTGCTGCACGCCTTCGCCACCCAAGGGGCCCGCTACGGCGGCTGGTACGAGCCCGCGTGGCTCTCGACGCCCGCCGGGCCGGTGGCCGTCACCCTCGCCGCCGCCGCGGGCATGGCGCTGCTGTGCACCCCGCCGGTACGCCGGGCGCTGCGCTGGGCGGTCGAGCCACGGCTCGCGCCGCTGTTCCGGCCGGCGGGCAGTGTGCCCTCTCGCGCCCCCCGTTCGGTTGAATCCCGCGGACTCGCTCCGACGCCCGCCCACGCGCCCCTTACGGTCGTCGGTTGTACGACCGTCGGTTGTACCTCGCCAGCCGGTCACCGACCTCCGGGGGGCCACGATGAGGAACCGCAGCGCCGGTGAGCTGCCCGCCGAAGCCACCAGCTTCGTCGGCCGCCGGCAGGAACTCGCGCTGCTCGACGCCTGTCTGCGGCAGGCCCGCCTGGTCACGCTCACCGGACCCGGCGGGGTGGGCAAGACCCGCACCGCCGTGCGCGGCGCGCACCGGCTGCGCTCCCGCTTCCCCGACGGCGTCACCCTCGTCCCGCTCTCCGCCCTCGCCGACCCGCGGCTGCTGCCCAACACCGTCGCCGCCGCGCTCGACCTGCCGGAGCAGACCGCGCTGCCGGCGCAGGACGCGCTCGCCGCGTACCTCAAGGACAAGACGGCGCTGCTCATCCTCGACACCTGCGAGCACCTGGTCGACGCCTGCGCCGTGCTCACCGAGGAACTGCTGCGCGCCGCTCCGCAGTTGCACGTCGTCGCCACCAGCAGGCAGCCCCTGGACGTGGCGGGCGAGCACATCCTGCCGATCCCGCCGCTGGCCGTCCCGGACTCCGGGCCCGCGGACGACGCGCTGCAGTTGTTCACCGACCGGGCCGCCGCGGCCGTGCCCGGCTTCACCGTCGACGACGACAACCGCGCCGACGTCCTCGCCCTCTGCCGCCGCCTCGACGGCATCCCGCTCGCCATCGAACTGGCCGTCAGCCGGCTGCGGGTGCTCTCCCCCGAGGAGATGCTCAACCGGCTCGACCACCGCTTCCAACTGCTCACCGGCGGCCGGCGCACCGCCGTGCCGCGGCACCAGACGCTCCGTACCACCATCGGCTGGAGCTACGAGCTGTCCACCGAGCCCGAGCGGCTGCTGTGGGCGCGGCTCGCGGTGTGCGCCGGGGAGTTCAGCCTGGACGTCGCCGAGGCGGTCGGCGCGGAGGGGGCGCTGCCCGTCGAGGGGGTGCTCGACGCGCTGATCGGGCTGGTGGAGAAGTCCGTGGTGCTGCGGGTGGAGTCGGAGCACGGCACCCGCTACCGGATGCTGGACACCATCAGGGAGTTCGGCCTGGAACAGCTCGGCCCCGGCGCCGAGGCGGAGCGCACCCGGCGCCGGCACCGCGACCACTTTCTGCGCCGGGCCCGGTTCTTCGACGCCGAGTGGACCGGCGACCGGCAGGCGGTGCTGCTGCGGGAGATGGTCCGCGACCAGGCGGACGTACGGGTCGCGCTGGAGTTCTGCGTCGCCGACCCGGACGACCCCTCCGCGGGCCTGCGGATGGCCACGCTGCTGTGGGGCTACTGGCACTGCACCGGGCTGCTCACCGAGGGCCGCTACTGGCTCCGCCGCGCCCTGGACCGCTGCCCCGAGGACCGCCCGGAGCGGGTGAAGGCGCTCTGGCTGACCTGCTGGTTCATGGACATGCAGGGCGAGCGCGGCGACACCTTCGCGCTGCTGGACGAGGCCGAGGCCATCGCCCTGCGCATCGGCGACCGCACGGGCCTCGCCTGGACCCGTACCTTCCGCCACCACTCCCGCTACTTCCGCGGCCGGACAGACGGCGTCGCCGAGGGCTTCGAGGCCGCCCGGCGGGAGCTTGCGGAGCAGGGCGACGAGACCGGGCTGCTCATGAGCGGGTTCATCGTGGGCTTCTTCCACGTCCTCAACGGCGGTACGGGCGAGGGCATCGCGCTCAGCGAGGACTCCCTCCGGCGCAACGCGGCCACCCCGGCCGAGCTCTGGTCGCGCGGCTGGGCGCTGTGGGTCAAGAGCATCGGCCTGTGGCTCAAGGGCGAGCACCTGGAGAGCATCGAGTGCGCCAGGCAGGGCATCCGCGCCAAGGCGGTGCTGCACGACCTGATGGGCGTCGCGCACTTCCTGGAGGGCTTCGCCTGGCGGGCGGCGGAGCTGCGGCACTTCGAGCGGGTGGCCGTGCTGCAGGGCGCGGCGGACGCGCTGTGGCGCCGGGCGGTGAAGGAGGCCAGGTTCGGCATCCGCGTCCTGCACGACCTGCACGGCGGCGCGGCGGACGCGGCCCGCGAGGCGCTGGGCAACGACGGCTACGACACCGCGTTCCGCGAGGGCGGCCGGCTGCCCACCAACGCGGCGGTGGCGCTGGCGCTCGCCGACGAGGCGGCGCCGCCCGCGCCCGCGGTACCGGCGCAGCCGCCGGGCGCGGGCGACGGGCTCACGCCGCGGCAGCGGCAGGTGGCGGGGCTGGTGGCCAGGGGGCTGACGAACCGGGAGATCGCCGAGAAGCTGGTGATCTCCAAACGCACGGTGGACGCGCACGTGGAGCACATCCTGGCGAAGTTCGGCTTCACCTCGCGCTCGCAGATCCCGGGCGTCCTCTCCGGCCCGCTGCACGCGCCCGTGGACGGATGACCGCGGCCCGGTTCGTACGGGAAAGGTGCGCCGGTCGTACGGAACGGGCCGGCCTCCCTGCGGCGCGGCTCGTACGCCACGGCCTCCGCGGCGCTACAGCTCGTCCGGGTCGGCGCGCTCCAGCGCGGGGCGCGGGCCCGGCGCCACCTCGTCCAGCAGGTAGTCCGCGGCCACGGTGTCCGTGACCAGGCTCGTGACCAGCCCCGAGCGCAGCACCGCCACGATCGCCTCGCGCTTGCGCGCGCCGCCCGCGATGGCGACCACCTCGGGGATCCGGCGCAGCCGGTCCGCCTCGACGGTGATGCACCGCTCCCCCAGGTCGCGGCCGATGCGCCGCCCCTCGGCGTCGAAGAGGTGCGCGGACATCTCGGCGGCGGCGCCCAGCGAGGCGTAGTGCGCGCGCTCCTCCTCGGAGAGCATGTCGTGCATGGCGGAGATGCCCTCCTCCCAGGAGCCGATGGAGACGGCGGCGACGGTCACCTTGTCGAAGTACTCGAAGGCGCGGGCCACCCCGGTCTGGCTGCGCAGCGCGGTGGCGGTCGCGGCGTCGGGCAGCAGCATCGGCGCGTAGATCGGGTGGGCCTCGCCGCCGGCGACCTCCGCGGCGCGGCGCACGGCCTCCACGGAGCCGCGCTCCGCGGTGCCCGCGTCGTAGACGCCGGTGAGCTGCACGACGGTGCACGGGGGCAGCCGGTGCAGCGCCTGCGCCATGTTGATCGTGGACCGGCCCCAGGCCAGACCCAGCACGTCACCCTCGGTGACCAGCTCGGCGAGGAGGTCGGCGGCGACGCTGCCGAGGTTCTCCGGGTCGCGGGTGTCGGGCACCGCGTCGGCCGGCGCCTCCACGACGACGGCGTGCCTGAGGCCGAAGCGGGCGCGCAGGGCGTCGGAGCGCTCGGCGTCGAGCTCGGCGGGGACGCGGATCTCGATCCGTACGAGGTCGCGCTCGAGCGCGGTCTCCAGCACCCGGGCGACCTTGAAGCGGCTGACGCCGAACTCGTCGGCGATCTGGATCTTGGACTTGCCCTCCAGGTAGAAGCGGCGGGCCATCGCCGCCGCCTGTACCAGCTCCGCGGGTCCCATCCGCGCAGCCGTCCGGCCCGTCGACACGAGATCTCCTTTGCTCTCCCCGGCGGAGCTGCTCGAAGGCGCTGCTCCGTCTTCAATACTTTCACGATCCGGGCCCGGAGGCGTCGGCTCCGAAGGGGCGCGGGCCGCGGGCGCGGGGCTTGTGCCGGTGTGCGCGGGCGCTAGTGGCAGCCCGTCGCCCAGGGAGCCCCCTCGCCGGCCGCCTGCGCCTGAGCGCGCAGCGCCCGCACCGCGGCGGCCGGATCCTCGGCCCCGTACACCGCGGAACCGGCGACGAACACGTCCGCGCCCGCCTCGGCGCAGCGCTCGATGGTCTCCGCGGAGACGCCGCCGTCGACCTGCAGCCACATCTCCAGGCCGTGCTTGGCGATCAGCTCCCGGGTGCGGCGCACCTTGGGCAGCATGATGTCCAGGAACGCCTGGCCGCCGAAGCCCGGCTCCACGGTCATGACCAGCAGCATGTCCAGCTCGGGCAGCAGGTCCTCGTACGGCTCGATGGGGGTGGCGGGCTTGAGGGCCATCGCGGCCCGCGCCCCCTTGGCGCGCAGCTCGCGCGCCAGGCGCACCGGCGCCGCGGCCGCCTCGGCGTGGAAGGTCACGGAGCCGGCGCCCGCGTCCACGAACGCGGGGGCCCAGCGGTCCGGCTCGTCGATCATCAGGTGGCAGTCCAGCGGGGTGTCGGTGGCCCGGCGCAGCGACTCGACGACCGGGACGCCGAGCGTCAGGTTGGGCACGAAGTGGTTGTCCATGACGTCGACGTGGAGCCAGTCGGCGCCCGACACCGCGTCCGCCTCCTCGGCGAGGCGGGCGAAGTCGGCGGAGAGGATGCTGGGGTTGATCTGGACTGCCATGCCCCCCAGCCTGCCATGCCCGCGCCGGGGCCGGGGCCGCGGTACCCGTGCTGCCACTCCCCGTTCACCGTGCGTGGGCCGGAATGTCGGGTTCGGCGCCCGGCCCTTCCGCCGGGGGCCGGGGGCCGGACGCGGGCGGGGGGTCAGCCGCGGGCGGAAGGTCAGCCGGTGCGGCGCAGCAGCGCGAGGTACATCGCGTCGGTGCCGTGGCGGTGCGGCCAGAGCTGGATGTCGGGTCCTTCGCCGAGCTCCGGTACGCCGGGCAGCAGCGGGCGGGCGTCGACCAGCTCGGCGGCGGGGGCGCCGGCCGCCTTCAGCACGTCGTCGACGACGGCGCGGGTCTCGGCGGGGTGCGGGGAGCAGGTGACGTAGCCGACGACGCCCCCGGTGCGTACCGCCCGCAGCGCGTCCTCCAGCAGCGCCCGCTGGAGCGGCGCGAAGCCCTCCAGGTCCTCGGGGCGGCGGCGCCAGCGGGCCTCGGGGCGGCGGCGCAGGGCACCCAGGCCCGTACAGGGGACGTCCACGAGGACGCGGTCGAAGCCGCCGGGGCGCCAGGCCGGGCGGGTGCCGTCGGCGACGACGACCTGGTACGGGCCCGGGTTGCCGACAAGCGCGCGGGCGACCAGCCGGGCCCGGTGCGGCTGCTTCTCGGCCGCCACCAGCGCCGCGCCGCGCTCCGCGGCCAGCGCCCCGAGCAGCGCCGCCTTGCCGCCGGGGCCCGCGCAGCCGTCGAGCCAGCGGGTGTCGGGGCCCTCCAGCGGGGCGTTCGCGAGCGCCAGCGCGACGAGCTGGCTGCCCTCGTCCTGCACGCCTGCCCGGCCGTCGCGCACCTCGTCCAGCGCGCCCGGGTCGCCGCCCTCGGCCAGCCGCACGGCGTACGGGGACCAGCGCCCCGGCAGCGTGTCCGGCCCGCTCAGCTCCGCCGGCGTGGCCCGTCCCGGGCGGGCGACGAGGGTGACCTCGGGCCGCTCGTTGTCGGCGGTGAGCAGCTCCTCCATCCCGGCCCTGCCGCCGCCGAGCGCGTCCCAGAGCGCGGAGACGATCCAGCGGGGGTGGGAGTGGACGACGGCGAGGTGTTCCTCGGGGTCGTCGGCGTAGGGCGGTGCCACCTCGGCCAGCCAGCCGTCCAGGTCGCGGGCGGCGATCTTGCGCAGCACGGCGTTGACGAACCGCGCCCGCCCGTCGCCCAGGACGACGCGCGCCAGCTCGACCGTCGCCGAGACGGCGGCGTGCGGCGGGATGCGGGTGCCGAGGAGCTGGTGGGCGCCGAGGCTGAGGACGTCGAGCACCTCGGGGTCGACCTCGCGCAGCGGGCGGTCGACGCAGGCGGCGATGATCCGGTCGTACGTGCCCTGGCGGCGCAGCGTGCCGTAGACCAGCTCGGTCGCCAGGGCCGCGTCCCTGGCGTCGAAGCCGTCGCGCTGCCGGGCCTGCCTGAGCATGGGCGGCAGCACGAGGTTGGCGTAGGCGTCGCGCTCGTCGACCGCGCGGAGCGCGTCGTAGGCGAGGATCCGTACGGGATCCTTCTGCGGCCTGCGGTAGGGCTTGGCGGGCCGGCGACGGCGCGGCTGGTCGCTCACGTGAAATGTGCTCCGGGGCTGGCAGTTGCGTACACCGGAAGCCTACGCCCCGGCGGGCTCCGGCCCGTCGCCGAGGCATTCACCGGAGGCGATGCGCACCCCGCGCGCCCAGTCCGCCGCCGCCATCGGGCGCTTGCCCTGAGGCTGCACCCACTGCAGCTCCACGGCGTACGAACCGGTGCCGACGTGCACCGCGGACTTCCCCACGGCCAGCTCGCCGGGCGCCAGGTCGGTGCGCTCGGGGAGGGGGGCGACCGAGCGGACCTTCAGCCGCTCGCCGCGGAACGTCGTCCAGGCGCCGGGTGCCGGGGAGCAGCCGCGGACCACGCGGTCGACGCGCAGCGCCGGGGCGGCGAAGTCCAGCCGCGCGTCCGCCACCTGGATCTTCGGGGCCGACGTCACGCCCTCGGCGGGCTGCGGCACGGCCTCGAGGCTGCCGTCCTCGATCCCGTCCATGGTGGCGGCGAGGAGCCCCGAGCCGGCCATGGCCAGCCGGGTCAGCAGGTCGCCGCTGGTGTCGGTGGGCCGCACCTGCTCGGTGACGACCCCGAACACCGGCCCGGAGTCGAGCCCTTCCTCGATCCGGAACGTGGTCGCGCCGGTCACCTCGTCGCCGGCGAGGATCGCGTGCTGCACGGGCGCGGCGCCGCGCCAGGCGGGCAGCAGCGAGAAGTGCAGGTTGACCCAGCCGTGCACCGGGATGTCGAGCGCGGGCTTGGGCAGCAGGGCGCCGTACGCGACGACGGGGCAGCAGTCGGGGCCGATGGCGCGCAACCGGTCGAGGAACTCCGGCTCCTTGGGCCGCCCGGGCTTCAGCACCTCGATGCCGGCCTCCTCGGCGCGCTGTGCGACGGGGCTGGCCACCAGCCGACGGCCCCGCCCGGCGGGCGCGTCGGGCCGGGTGACGACGGCGACGACCTCGTGCCGGTCCGACGCGAGGAGAGCGTCGAGGGCGGGTACGGCGACTTCCGGCGTACCGGCGAAAACGAGCCTCATGGGCGGTGCGGGTCCTCTCGGCTGCTGCGTGGGGCGACATGGGGCGGTAGGCGGCACCACGTCGGGGCCGCCAAGTCTAGGACCCGTGCAGGCGGGGCCGGGGGCGGGCGCGGGCGGAACGCCGTGGTCCGGATACGCCAGGGGCGTGCGGTCGGCCGCACGCTCCCGGGCACGGAGCGCGCGCCCCCGACCCGTGACCGCCGAGTAAGTGTCGCGTTGCATCAGTCAGGAAAGTGAAAAACGACCGAAACGGGCCGCTCCGCGGCCCGATCCGAACGACGCCGGTTCGAGAGGCTTCTCCATGGCCGACCACGCAAGCCACGACGCCCAGGCGCGGGCGAGCCTGCAGCTCCTGGTGCGGGACATCGAGCGGGTGCGCAGGCAGGTCGACGCGCTGCGCACCCTCACCGCCCAGCTTGGCAACGTCTACCGCCCCCGGCGGACGGGCCCGTCCGCGGGCTTCGTCGTGTACGGGCGGGCCCCGGCGCCCACGGTGCGGCTCGCCCAGGAGCTGCGGGACAGCGTCGAGACGCTGGTGACCGCGGCCGTCGACTTCGACCGCTCGCTCGGCTTCTCCTGGGACGCGGTGGGCTCGGCGCTGGGCGTCACCAAGCAGGCGGTCCACCGCCGCTACGGCACCCGCCGCGCCCAGCAGGCGCCCCGCGAGGCCGGCTCCGCCGAGGCCGCGGGCGCTCCCACCGGCGAGTCCCGGCTGCCGTCGGGCACGCTCCCGGTCGTCCCGGCCGCCCGCCCGGCCCCGGGCACGACGACGCCGACGCAGCAGACGGACGCGGTGGCGATCACGCAGTCCTGACCGCGGCCGCCCGGGGCCCGCGGCCGGCGGCTGCCCCCTCCGTATGCGCGCGCCAGTCCCCTGCCGTCCTGTGCCACGGGGGCCGACCCGCACTCGTGCGTCCCGTCGAGTGCCGCGCCGCGCTCCCGGAGTCCGGCGCGGCGCCGGCAGCGCGCACTCCTGACCCGCGCGCCGCCGCGGGCCCACCCGTGGCACCGGCGGGCGTCCCGTGCCCTCCTGCGCCTCTGCGGCTCGCACGGCTTTTCCGGCACTCCTCCCGGACCCCGCCGCCCCCGCGGGGACCGGCTCAGCCGATCCTCCCGGACCCCGCCGCCCCCGCGGGGACCGGCTCAGCCGATGTCCGGGGGGTCGATGCGGATGCGCAGGGGCGGGCCCGTACGGCGGGCCATGCGGGACGCCTGCGCCGCCTTCAGGGCCGCCGCCAGGGCGGCGCCGTGGCCCGGCGGGACACGTAGCAGCACCCGCTCCCACGACTCCCCCGGCGCCGGGCCGCCGCCCGGCGCACCCCGCCCGCCCGGCGGCTCCGGCACCGGCACCGGGCCCAGCACCTCCGTCGACGGCGGCAGCCCCGCGTCGCCGACGAACGCCGTGACCGCCTCCTTCGGTCCCCAGACCGCCGCCATCCGGGACACCGGCGGGAAGCCCAGCTCCGCGCGCTCCGCCAGCTCGGTGCCGGCGAAGCCCGCCGGGTCCCAGCGCACCAGGGCCTGCACCGGACGCTGCGCCGGGTCCGCGACGACCGCCGCGACCCCGCCCGCGGCGGAGCCGCGGACCAGCGCCGCGGCGGTCAGCCAGCGCCGCAGCGCCTCCTCCCCGGCCCGCAGGTCCGGGCGGTTCAGCAGCGCCCAGCCGTCGAGGAGCAGCGCCGCCGCGTACCCGCCCTCCGCGACGGGCTCCGCGCCCGGCGTGCTGACGACCAGCGCCGGGGCGTCCGGCACCCGCGCCAGCACATGGTCGCGCCCCGACGTGCGCACCGGCACGGACGGGAACGCCCGCCCCAGCTCCTCCGCCGTCCGCCGGGCGCCGACGACCTGCGCGCGCAGCCGCGTGCCGCCGCATTCGGGGCACCGCCAGGCGTGCTCCCGGGTCGCGCACCAGCCGCACACCAGCGCCTCCCCGCGGCCCTCGCCGACCAGCGGGCCCGCGCAGCGGGCGCAGCGCGCGGGTGCGCGGCAGCGGGCGCAGGCCAGCCGGGGCGCGTAGCCGCGGCGCGGCACCTGCACCAGCACGGGACCGGCCCGCAGCCCCTCCCGCGCGACCTGCCACGCGAGCGTCGGCAGCCGGGCGGCGCGGGCCGCCGCGTCGCGGGCCTGCTCGCTGTCGCCGACCGTGCGGACGAGCGGCGCGGCGGCCCGTACCGTCTCGCGGGCGGCGGCGACGGGCTGGGCCCAGCCGCTCTCCACGTAGCGGGCGGCCTCGACGCTGCACGCGTGGCCGCCGACGAGGAGCCCGGTGTGCTCGCGGGCGGCGCGCAGGGCCAGGATCTCGCGGGCGTGCGGCTGCGGGGCGCGGTCGTCGGCGTGCGAGGTGTCGGCGTCGTCCCAGATGGCGGCGAGCCCGAGGTCCCGTACGGGCGCGAAGGCGGCGGCCCGGGTGCCGACGACGCCGCGGACGGCGCCGCGGTTCACCGCGAGCCAGCGGCGGTAGCGGGCCTCGGGCCCGGCGTCGGCGGTGAGCAGCACGTGCCGGCCGCGCCCGACGAGGGCGGTCAGCGCCTCGTCGACGCGGGCGGCGGCGCGGCCGTCGGGCAGCACGGCGAGGGCGCCGCGGCCGGCGGCGAGGGCGGCGGCGAGCGCGCGGGCCAGCTCGTCGGGCCAGTCGGGTCCCGGCAGCGCCGTCCACACCGCCCGCGGGGCGCCGCCGCCGGCCAGTGCGGCGAGGAGCCCGGGTCCGTTGGCGTAGCGCGCCCAGCTCCCGGCGTCGGGGGCGGGGGCGGCGGGAGCGGCTCCGGCGAGGGCTTCTTCTCGGCACGGGCCATCCGCGGCGGCAGCGCGAGCTGGACGACGTCGGCGAGGGCTCCGGCGTACCGGTCGGCGACCGCTTGGCACAGGTCCAGGAGCTGCGCCCCCAGGACGGGCTCGGGCGAGAGGACCTGGGCGAGGGGCGCGAGGGTGCCGGGGAAGTCGCTGTCGGCGCGGCGCTCGACCACGTACCCGTTGATCAGCCCGCCGCCCTCGCGGCGCCCCTCGCGCTCGCCGGCGCCGAAGCGGACGCGGACGCGGACGCCGGGGCGCGCCTCGGCGTCCATCGCGGCGGGCACGGCGTAGTCGAAGAGGCGGTCGAGGTGGAGCAGGCCCTTGTCGACCAGGACGCGGGCGACGGGCAGTTCCCGGGCCAGCGCGGCGCCGCGCCAGGTGCGCGGGCGGGCGCGGGGGCCCTTGGCCTTGCGCACGGTCTCCCGGATGAGGGCGAGCTGCTCCGCGCCCTCGGGTGCCGCCTCCCGGCCGTCGTCGCTGCTCACCCCTCCGTCCTACCAGACGCGGCGGACACCCCGCCGGACGGCCAGAGGCCCCGGACCGCGGTCCGGGGCCCCGGGATCGTCCGGCGGATCACCTACGGGCCCGCGGTGCGCGGCGCGGGACCTCGATGCGTCGTCGCGCCGTCCGCGTACCGCGGCCCGGTGCGCGGACGGCGCTCCGCGGGGAAGCGGGATGGGCGCTCAGATGCCGGCGGCCTTGCGCAGCGCGTCGACGCGGTCGGTCCGCTCCCAGGTGAAGTCGGCCAGCGGGCGGCCGAAGTGGCCGTACGCGGCGGTCTGGGAGTAGATCGGGCGCAGCAGGTCCAGGTCGCGGATGAGCGCCGCCGGGCGGAGGTCGAAGACCTCGGAGATCGCGTTCTCGATCTTCTCGACGTCGACCGTCGCGGTGCCGAAGGTCTCGACGAAGAGCCCGACCGGCTCGGCCTTGCCGATCGCGTACGCCACCTGCACCTCGCAGCGCGAAGCCAGCCCTGCGGCCACGACGTTCTTCGCGACCCAGCGCATGGCGTACGCGGCGGAGCGGTCGACCTTGGACGGGTCCTTGCCGGAGAAGGCGCCGCCGCCGTGGCGGGCCATGCCGCCGTAGGTGTCGATGATGATCTTGCGCCCGGTGAGCCCGGCGTCGCCCATCGGGCCGCCGATCTCGAACCGGCCGGTGGGGTTCACCAGCAGGCGGTAGCCCTCGGTGTCCAGCTTGATGCCGTCGTCGAGGAGCGCCTTCAGCTCCGGCTCCACGACGAACTCGCGGATGTCGGGCGTCAGCAGCGAGTCCAGGTCGATGTCGGAGGCGTGCTGCGAGGAGACGACGACGGTGTCGAGCCGGGCCGCCTTGTCGCCGTTGTACTCGATGGTGACCTGCGTCTTGCCGTCGGGGCGCAGGTAGGGGATGGTCCCGTTCTTGCGGACCTCGCTGAGCCGGGCGGAGAGCCGGTGCGCCAGGTGGATGGGCAGCGGCATCAGCTCGGGCGTCTCGTCGCAGGCGTAGCCGAACATCAGGCCCTGGTCGCCGGCGCCCTGGAGGTCGAGGTCGTCGCCGCCGGATCCCTCGACCCGGCTCTCGTACGCGGTGTCCACACCCTGGGCGATGTCCGGCGACTGGGCGCCGATGGACACGGAGACACCGCAGGAGGCGCCGTCGAAACCCTTCTTCGACGAGTCGTACCCGATCTCCAGGATCTTGTTCCGCACGAGGGTCGCGATGTCGGCGTAACCGGAGGTGGTCACCTCGCCGGCCACGTGCACCTGGCCGGTGGTGATCAGCGTCTCGACCGCGACGCGCGAGTGCGGGTCGTCCTTGAGCAGGGCGTCGAGGATGGCGTCGCTGATCTGGTCAGCGATCTTGTCGGGGTGGCCCTCGGTAACGGACTCCGAGGTGAAAAGACGGCGGGACACATCGCTCCCCACGGTTGCAGCGGCTGCTGGCTGATCGGTTGCGGAACCCGGGCCGGGCACTTCCGGGACGGGCCCGCGGGCCATTTTATCCGGGAGTCTCGCTCCAGGGACAACCCGTCTCGGTCCCTGGATGCCCGTTGACCTGGGGAACAGCAGGTTCCCGCAGGAGTTCCCCCGGAAAGCAGCAATAATCTGCCGGAGTGTCGGCCGGGGGCGGCTCAGCCGAACCGTTCCGCCACGAGGTCCCACACCACGTCGGCCAGCGCTTCCTTGGGCCCGAACGGCACCGGCACCTCGCGCCCGTCGGCGGTGAGCACCACGGCCTCGTTGCCGTCGGAGCCGAACGCCTTGGTCTCCCCCACCTCGTTGACGACGAGCAGGTCGCAGCCCTTGCGGGCGAGCTTGGCGCGGCCGTTGGCGAGCACGTCGTCGGTCTCGGCGGCGAAGCCGACGACGACCTGCCCGGGGCGCGGCCTGGCGGCGGAGATCCCGGCGAGGATGTCGGGGTTGCGGGTGAGGGTGATCGGGTCCGGCTCGCGGTCGTCCTTCTTCTTGATCTTGCCGGTGGCGTACGCGACCGGGCGGAAGTCGGCGACGGCCGCGGCCATGACGACGGCGTCGGCGTCGGCCGCGGCCTTCACCACGGCCTCCTGGAGTTCCACGGTGGTGCCCACGCGCACGATGTCGGCGCCCGCGGGATCGGGCAACGCGGTGTTCGCCGCCAGCAGCGTGACCCGGGCGCCGCGGGCCACGGCGGTACGGGCCAGGGCGTAGCCCTGGCGGCCGGACGAGCGGTTGCCGAGGAAGCGCACGGGGTCCAGCGGCTCGCGGGTGCCGCCGGCGCTGACGACGACGTGCCGGCCGGCGAGGTCGGGGGCCAGGCCCCCGGCGCCGCGGGCGAGCGCGCGGCGGCAGACCTCGAAGATCTCCGCCGGCTCCGGCAGCCGGCCCTTGCCGGTGTCGGCGCCGGTGAGCCGGCCGACGGCGGGCTCGATGACGACGGCGCCGCGGGCGCGCAGCGTGGCCACGTTGGCCTGGGTGGCGGGGTGCTCCCACATCTCGGTGTGCATGGCCGGCGCGAAGACGACCGGGCAGGAGGCGGTGAGCAGGGTGTTCGTCAGCAGGTCGTCGGCCAGGCCGTGGGCGGCCCTGGCGAGCACGTCGGCGGTGGCGGGGGCGACGACCACGAGGTCGGCCCGGCGGCCGATCCGCACGTGCGGGACCTCGTGCACGTCCGCCCAGGTCTCGGTGGCGGCGGGGCGGCCGGAGAGCGCCGCCCAGGTGGCCTCGCCGACGAAATGGAGCGCGGCGGCCGTGGGCACGGCCCGTACCGCGTGGCCCGACTCGGTGAGGAGCCGCAGCAGCTCGCACGCCTTGTACGCCGCGATGCCACCGCTGACGCCCAGCACCACCTCGGCCGGTGCCGCTTCCTTCGCCGCTTCCGCCATGCTCCGCTCCCCGCCGCTCGTCGTCTCCACCCCCCATGACACACCACGGGCCCGGCAGCCGCGCTGCCGGGCCCGGTGGATGAGGGATGCCTACTGCGCGGGGCCCTCGGTGGCCTCGGAGGTCAGCAGACCCGCGTTGATCTCGCGGAGCGCGATGGACAGCGGCTTCTCGTGCACGTGGGTGTCCACCAGCGGGCCGACGTACTCCAGCAGGCCCTCGCCGAGCTGAGAGTAGTACGCATTGATCTGCCGCGCGCGCTTCGCCGCGTAGATCACGAGGCTGTACTTGGAGTCGGTCGCCTCAAGCAGCTCGTCGATCGGCGGGTTGATGATGCCCTCGGGCGCGGTGATGGGAGAGGACAACCTATCCAGCCTTCCAGTGGAACTTCACGAATCAAACCTGCATCAAGGCTAGCAGCTCGGCGGAGACGTCCTCGACGGAGGTGTTGACAAGGGTCGTGTCGAACTCCTCCTCGGCCGCCAGCTCGGTCCGCGCCGCGGCCAGCCGGCGCTCGATGACCTCCGGCGGCTCCGTGCCGCGCCCGGTGAGCCGGCGGACCAGCTCGTCCCAGCTCGGCGGGGCGAGGAAGACCAGCATCGCGTCGGGCATGCTCTCCCGGACCAGCCGCGCCCCCTGGAGGTCGAT
Source organism: Streptomyces sp. WAC 06738 (assembly GCF_003945505.1). Taxonomy (NCBI): domain Bacteria; kingdom Bacillati; phylum Actinomycetota; class Actinomycetes; order Kitasatosporales; family Streptomycetaceae; genus Streptomyces; species Streptomyces sp. WAC 06738. The sequence goes on from NZ_CP029618.1 coordinate 809,372, forward strand.
CTCCAGCAGCACGGGCTCGCCGGCGTCCAGCCGCTCCAGCACGGGCCCGCGCGGGGTCCCGTACCGGTTGCCGGAGAACTCCGCCCACTCCAGCAGCTCGCCGTTGGCGACGAGCTTGTCGAACTCGTCGTCGCTGACGAAGAAGTACTGGACGCCGTGCCGCTCGCCGGGGCGGGGTCTGCGGGTCGTCGCGGAGACCGAGAGCCACACCTCGGGATGGACCTTGCGCAGATGCGCGACGACCGTGCTCTTGCCGACCCCCGAGGGGCCGGAGAGCACGGTCAGCCGCGGACGATCTGCCGGCGGGACGGGGGCCGCCCCCCGGGAGAAGGCTGTACTCATGCAGCGATTATCCCGGTTTCCGGAAGTGCCTCGGAACGTCAGGAACCGGTGCTGCCGAACTCGCGCTCCAGCGAGGCGATCTGGTTGGAGCCCAGACCGCGCACCCGACGGCTCTCGGAGATGCCGAGACGCTCCATGATCTGCTTGGCACGCACCTTGCCCACGCCGGGCATGGACTCAAGCAGGGCGGAGACCTTCATCTTGCCGATGACGTCGTTCTCCTGGCCCTGCTTGATGACGTCGTGCAGGGAAGCGCCGGAGTGCTTCAGCCGATTCTTGACCTCGGCGCGCTCCCGGCGAGCCGCTGCGGCCTTCTCGAGCGCGGCTGCGCGCTGTTCAGGGGTAAGGGGCGGAAGAGCCACGCCTACGTCACCTCGGATGTCGAACTAATCGGATATGGAACGGTGTGGAACCTAGTGGCCCCGCACCTGCGGAGCAACGAGCAACGCGCTGGCGCCCGCGCTCTGATGACGGAGACTAGCGGCCGAGAACGCGCCAGTCAGCGAGAACAGACGAAAAGTCCTGGTCAGACTCAAGTTCCGCGGCAAGTTCTGGGTATATGACCCGGTTTATGGGTATATGTTCCGTACGTCATCGGCCAATTGTTCGGCCGCCGACCGCAGCCTCCGGATATCCGGTCCGTGCGCCAGCACCGACCGGCTTGCGCTGGGCAGGACTTGGGGCAGCGCGGCCCCGAAGACCCGCGGAAGGTCGGCGGGCGCGGCGCCCTGGGCGCCGATCCCGGGGGCCAGCAGCGGGCCGCCCACGGCCAGGTCGGCGCCGGCTTCGGCGAGAGTGGCGCCGACGACGGCGCCGACCGAACCGAGCGGCTCGGCACCGCGGTTCTCGGCGGCGATGTGGTCCAGCATCGTCTGCGCGACGGTTCGTGCGCCGTGCGCGCCGTGGACGGCGGCGCGCTGCACCTCGGCGCCCTCCGGGTTGGAGGTGAGCGTGACGACGAAGAGGCCGGCGCCCGCGGCGTGGGCGGCGTCCAGCGCGGGGCGCAGCGACTCGTACCCGAGATAAGGGGTGACGGTCAGCGCGTCGGAGCGCAGCGGGGCGTCCTCGCCGAGGTACGCGGCGGCGTAGCCGCCCATCGTCGAGCCGATGTCGCCGCGCTTGGCGTCCATGAGGACCAGCGCCCCGGCCGCCCGCGCCGCCGCGACCGCCTTCTCCAGCACGGCGACGCCGCGGGAGCCGAAGCGCTCGAAGAACGCGGACTGCGGCTTGAGCACGGCGACGCGGTCGGCCAGCGCCTCGACGGCGGTCATCGCGAACCGCTCCAGACCCGCCGGATCGTCCGGCAGCTCCCAGCGGGCCAGCAGGGCGGCGTGCGGGTCGATGCCGACGCAGAGCGGGCCGCGGGCGGCCGTCGCCCGGTGCAGGCGGCGGCCGAAGGGCTCGGCGGGCTCGGGGCTCATGCGGTCGCCTTCCTGGCGTCGGCGCCGACGGCGTCGGCGAGAGTGGCGTACGGGGACGCGGCCAGCAGCTCCGCCAGGCCGCGGTGGATCCTGCGGGGCCACAGCGGGCCCTCGTAGACGAAGGCGCTGTAGCCCTGGACGAGGGTGGCGCCGGCGAGGATCCGTTCCCAGGCGTGCTCGGCGGTCTCGATGCCGCCGGCGCCGACGAGCACGATCCCGTGCTCGGCGGGCGCGCCCACGCGCGCGTAGAGGCGGCGCAGCACCTCCAGGGAGCGGCGCCGCAGCGGCGCCCCCGACAGGCCGCCGACGCCGATGGACTCGACCCGGGAGCGCGCGGTGACGAGCCCTTCGCGGGCGATGGTGGTGTTGGTGGCGATGATGCCGTCGAGGCCCAGTTCCACGGCCAGGTCTGCGACCGCGTCGACGTCCTCGTCCGCGAGGTCGGGGGCGATCTTGACCAGCAGCGGTACGCGCCCGGGGGTGCCCGGCGCGGCGGCCCTGGCGGTGCCGCCCGCGACGCGGTCGGCGGCGGCGCGGACCGCTTCGAGCAGCGGGCGCAGGTGGTCGACGGCCTGGAGGTCGCGCAGTCCCGGGGTGTTCGGCGAAGAGACGTTGACGACGAGGTAGTCGGCGTGTCCCGCGAGCCGTTCCGCGGAGGTGACGTAGTCGGCGACGGCACCCGATTCGGGGACGGCCTTGGTCTTGCCGATGTTGACGCCGACGACGGCGTTGGGCCGGTACGGGGTGCGCTGCCCGTACCGGCGGCGGGCCAGCCGGGCGGCGACGGCGGCCGAGCCGTCGTTGTTGAAGCCCATCCGGTTGACCAGGGCCCGGTCCGGGATCAGCCGGAAGAGCCGGGTCGGCTCGTTGCCCGGCTGGGCGCGCGCGGTGACGGTGCCGACCTCGACGAAGTCGAAACCGAGCATGGTCAGTCCGTCGATGCCGACGGCGTTCTTGTCGAAGCCCGCGGCGAGCCCGAAGGGGCCGGGGAAGTCGATGCCGAGCGCGTGGACGCGGAGTTCGGGGTGGCGGGGGGCCGCGGTGACGCGGACCGCGCTGCGCACGCCGGGTGCGGCGGCGGCGGCGCGGATGGCCGCGAACGCCAGGCGGTGGGCCCGCTCGGAGTCCAGCCGGGAGAGGACGCTGTGGAAGAGCAAGGGATACATGAGGACCTTCGGCTGCTTCGGGTGCCGTGCCCCCGCCGGCCGGTGGCGGACCGGCGGGGGCACGGGACGACTCGGGGGCGGCGGCTAGCGGGCGCGGGCCTCGGTGAGGTGCCCGGCGTGCTCCTGCAGGGAGCGCACCCCCACCTCGCCGCGGGTGAGCGCCTCGATGCCCTGGACGGCGGCGGCCAGCGCCTGGACGGTCGTCAGGCACGGCACGCCGCGGGCGACGGCGGCGGTACGGATGTCGTACCCGTCGAGCCTGCCGCCGGTGCCGTACGGCGTGTTGACGATGAGGTCGACGGCGCCGTCGTGGATCAACTGCACGATCGTGCGCTCGCCGTCGGGCCCCGGGCCCTGCGAGTGCTTGCGTACGACGGTCGCGGCGATGCCGTTGCGCCTGAGCACCTCCGCGGTGCCGGAGGTGGCCAGCAGCTCGAAGCCGTGCTGGACCAGCTCGCGGGCCGGGAAGACCATCGAGCGCTTGTCCCGGTTGGCGACCGAGACGAACGCGCGGCCCCGGGTGGGCAGCGCGCCGTAGGCGGCGGCCTGCGACTTGGCGTACGCCGTGCCGAAGACGCTGTCGATGCCCATGACCTCGCCGGTGGAGCGCATCTCCGGGCCGAGCACGGTGTCGACGCCGCGGCCGCGGATGTCGCGGAAGCGGGTCCACGGCAGCACGGCCTCCTTCACCGAGATCGGCGCGTCCAGCGGCAGCGTGCCGCCGTCGCCGGTGGCCGGGAGCATGCCCTCCGCGCGCAGCTCGGCGACGGTGGCGCCGAGGGAGATGCGGGCGGCGGCCTTGGCCAGCGGGACGGCCGTGGCCTTGGAGGTGAAGGGGACGGTGCGCGAGGCGCGCGGGTTGGCCTCCAGGACGTAGAGGATGTCCCCGGCCAGCGCGAACTGGATGTTGATCAGCCCGCGGACGCCGACACCGCGCGCGATGGCCTCGGTGGAGGCGCGCAGCCGCTTGATGTCGTGCCCGCCGAGGGTGATGGGGGGCAGCGCGCAGGCGGAGTCGCCGGAGTGGATGCCGGCTTCCTCGATGTGCTCCATGACGCCCCCGAGGTACAGCTCGTGGCCGTCGTAGAGCGCGTCGACGTCGATCTCGATGGTGTCGTCGAGGAACCGGTCGACGAGGACGGGGTGTTCGGAGATGAGCCCGGCGTGCCGCTCCAGGTACGCGGCCAGCGACGGCTCGTCGTAGACGATCTCCATGCCGCGCCCGCCGAGCACGTACGACGGCCGCACCATGACCGGGTAGCCGATCCCGGCGGCGATCTTCTTGGCCTCGGCGAAGGAGAACGCGGTGCCGTACTTGGGCGCCGGCAGCCCCGCCTCGGCGAGCACGCGGCCGAACACGCCGCGGTCCTCGGCGGCGTGGATCGCCTCCGGCGACGTGCCCACGACGGGCACGCCGTTGTCCTTCAACGCCTGCGCCAGCCCCAGCGGGGTCTGCCCGCCCAACTGCACGAGAACGCCGGCGACCGGGCCCGCCTGGGTCTCGGCGTGCACGACCTCCAGCACGTCCTCGAGCGTCAGCGGCTCGAAGTACAGCCGGTCGGAGGTGTCGTAGTCGGTGGAGACGGTCTCCGGGTTGCAGTTGACCATCACGGTCTCGTAGCCCGCCTCGCCGAGGGCGAAGGAGGCGTGGACGCAGGAGTAGTCGAACTCGATGCCCTGGCCGATGCGGTTGGGCCCGGAGCCGAGGATGATCACCGCGGGCCGCTCGCGCGGGGCGACCTCGGTCTCCTCGTCGTACGAGGAGTAGAGGTACGGGGTACGGGCCGCGAACTCGGCGGCGCAGGTGTCGACGGTCTTGTACACCGGGCGTACGCCCAGCGCGTGCCGCACCTCGCGCACCACGTCCTCGCGCAGCCCCCGGACGCCGGCGATCTGGGCGTCGGAGAAGCCGTGGCGCTTGGCGTACGCGAGGAGGTCCGGGCCGAGGTGGTCCGCGGCGGCCAGTTCGTCGGCGACCTCCTTGATGAGGAAGAACTGGTCGACGAACCACGGGTCGATCCGCGTCGCCTCGTGCACCTCCGCCTCGGTGGCGCCGGCCCGGATCGCGGCCATCACGGTGTTCAGCCGGCCGTCCGTGGGCACGGCGGCCTTCTCCAGCAGCGCGGCCTTCTCCCCGGGACCCGGCGGCGGGCCGGCGAAGTCGAAGGGTGCGTCCTTCTTCTCGACCGAGCGCAGCGCCTTGTTCAGCGCCTCGGTGAAGTTGCGGCCGATGGCCATGGCCTCGCCGACGGACTTCATCGTGGTGGTGAGCGTCGCGTCGGCGGCGGGGAACTTCTCGAAGGCGAAGCGGGGCACCTTCACCACCACGTAGTCGAGCGTGGGCTCGAAGGACGCGGGGGTCTCGCGGGTGATGTCGTTGGGGATCTCGTCCAGGGTGTAGCCCACGGCCAGCTTCGCGGCGATCTTGGCGATCGGGAAGCCGGTGGCCTTGGAGGCGAGCGCCGAGGAGCGGGAGACGCGCGGGTTCATCTCGATGACGACGACCCGGCCGTCCGCCGGGTCGACCGCGAACTGGATGTTGCAGCCGCCGGTGTCGACGCCGACCTCGCGGATGACGGCGATGCCGATGTCGCGCAGGATCTGGTACTCACGGTCGGTGAGCGTCATCGACGGGGCGACGGTCACGGAGTCGCCGGTGTGCACGCCCATGGGGTCGAGGTTCTCGATGGAGCAGACGACCACGACGTTGTCGTGCTTGTCGCGCATCAGCTCCAGCTCGTACTCCTTCCACCCGAGGATGGACTCCTCCAGCAGCACCTCGGTCGTCGGCGAGAGCGCGAGCCCCTGGCCCGCGATACGGCGCAGTTCCTCCTCGTCGTGGGCGAAGCCGGAGCCGGCGCCGCCCATGGTGAAGGAGGGCCGGACGACCACGGGGTAGCCGCCGAGCCCGTCGACGCCCGCCAGCACCTCGTCCATCGTGTGGCAGATCACCGAGCGCGCGGACTCGCCGTGCCCGGTCTTGCGCCGGACCTCGGCGACGACCTCCTTGAACTGGTCGCGGTCCTCGCCCTTCTGGATGGCCTCGACGTTGGCGCCGATCAGCTCCACGCCGTACTTCTCCAGCACCCCGGAATCGTGCAGCGAGACCGCGGTGTTGAGCGCGGTCTGCCCGCCGAGGGTGGGCAGCAGGGCGTCGGGGCGCTCGCGGGCGATGATCTTCTCGACGAACTCGGGGGTGATCGGCTCGACGTACGTGGCGTCGGCGATCTCCGGGTCGGTCATGATCGTCGCCGGGTTGGAGTTGACCAGGATGACGCGCAGGCCCTCGGCCCTGAGCACGCGGCACGCCTGGGTGCCGGAGTAGTCGAACTCGGCGGCCTGGCCGATGACGATCGGGCCCGAGCCGATGACCAGGACGGACCGGATATCGGTGCGCTTAGGCACGCTGGGCTCCCTGTGCTGGCGGTGCTGTCCGGGCCGGCTGAGCGGCCATGAGCTGGACGAAGCGGTCGAAGAGGTAGGCGGCGTCGTGCGGCCCGGCGGCCGCCTCGGGGTGGTACTGGACGGAGAACGCCGGCCGGTCCAGCAGCCGCAGGCCCTCGACCACCCGGTCGTTGAGGCACACGTGGCTCACCTCGGCGCGCCCGTACGGGGTCTCGGTGATCTCGTCCAGGGGGGCGTCCACGGCGAAGCCGTGGTTGTGCGCGGTGACCTCGACCCGGCCCGTGGTGCGGTCCTGGACGGGCTGGTTGATGCCGCGGTGGCCGTACTTCAGCTTGTACGTGCCGAAGCCCAGGGCGCGGCCGAGGAGCTGGTTGCCGAAGCAGATGCCGAAGAGCGGCGTGCCGCGCTCCAGCACCGCGCGGACCACGGTGAGGTCGGCGGCGGCCGGGTCGCCGGGGCCGTTGGAGAGGAACACGCCGTCGGGCCCGGTCGCGTAGACCTCCTCGACCGTGGCGGTGGCGGGCAGCACGTGCACCTCGATGCCGCGCTCGGCCATGCGCCGGGGCGTCATGCCCTTGATGCCGAGGTCGAGGGCGGCGACGGTGAAGCGCTTCGCGCCGATCGCGGGGACGACGTACGGCTCGTCGGTGGCGACCTCGGGCGCGAGGTCCGCGCCCTTCATCTGCTCCTGCACCCGCACCCTGGCGAGCATCGCGTCCGGGTCCGCGATCCGGTCGCCGGAGAAGATCCCGACGCGCATGGCGCCGCGCTCGCGCAGGTGCCGGGTGATCGCCCGGGTGTCGACGCCGGAGATCCCGACGACGCCCTGGCGGCGCAGCTCCTCGTCGAGGGAGCGGGTGGCGCGCCAGCTCGAGGGGACGCGGGCGGGGTCGCGCACGACGTAGCCGGAGACCCAGATGCGGGCGGACTCGGCGTCCTCGTCGTTGACGCCGGTGTTGCCGACGTGCGGGGCGGTCATGACGACGACCTGGCGGTGGTACGAGGGGTCGGTCAGGGTCTCCTGGTAGCCGGTCATGCCGGTGGAGAACACGGCTTCGCCGAAGGTCTCCCCCGTCGCTCCGTAGGCGCGGCCGCGGAAGCTGCGGCCGTCTTCGAGGACGAGTACGGCGGGGCTCTCCTGGCCGCGGTGGGCTGCGGTCATCGTGTGCCTTCCGTGGTGGTGCTGTCTGCGGTGCTCGCGGCGGCGTCGGCGGGAGCGTTCTCGGTCGTCCGGGCGCCGAGCGCCGCCACCCAGGCGGCGTGCTCGGCGGCGTGGTCTGAGCGGAACCCGGAGTCGTACTCCGCGCCGCCGTGGGCCCAGGTGACCACCAGCAGGCCGCCCTCGGTGAGGACCTTGCCCGCGATGGCCTTGTCGAGCCGGGCGCCGCGCAGGTGCGCGGCGGGGACGAAGAAGTCCGCGGCCCCCGGGCGTACGACCGCCAGGCCCTGCTCGGTGAGGGTCAGCTCGACGCGGCTGCGTACGCCCAGGCCGTGGGCGACGATGCGGTCGAGCCACTGCCCGGCGGCGGTCGTGCCGTGGTAGCGGCCGGTGAGCTCCAGCCGTACCTCCCCGGTCTCCTCGGGGATCGCGGGCAGGTCCGGAATGCCGGACTGGAGCTGGCCGCGCCACTTCCAGCCCTCGCGCATCAGCCAGTAGACGAGCGCGATGAAGAGGATCAGGCCGACGACCCAGCCGATGCGCGCCGCCCAGTCGGTCACCGGCTGCGACCGCGGCTCCTCGGCGAGGAGGGTGGCGAGCCTCATACGGGCTCACCTCCGGCGAGGGTGGCCCGGCCGCGCAGGAAGGTGTGCGTGACCCGGCCGGGCAGCTCGCGGCCCGCGTACGGGGTGTTGCGGCTGCGGGAGACGAAGCTGTGCGGATCCACCCGACCACGGTAGGCCGGATCGAGCAGGGTGAGGTTGGCGGGCTCGCCGGGGGCGACGGGGCGGCCGTGGCCGTCGAGGCGGCCGATGGCGGCGGGGCGGAAGGACATCCGGTCGGCGACGCCCGGCCAGTCGAGCAGCCCGGTGTCGACCATCGTCTGCTGCACGACGGAGAGCGCCGTCTCCAGGCCGACCATGCCCATGGCGGCGGCGGCCCACTCGCAGTCCTTGTCCTCCTGCGGGTGGGGGGCGTGGTCGGTGGCGACGCAGTCGATGGTGCCGTCGGCCAGCGCCTCGCGCAGGGCGCGTACGTCGGTCTCGGTGCGCAGCGGCGGGTTGACCTTGTAGACGGGGTCGTAGGAGCGGACCAGCTCGTCGGTGAGGAGCAGGTGGTGCGGCGTGACCTCGGCGGTGACCCGCCAGCCCTTGGACTTCGCCCAGCGCACGATCTCCACCGAGCCGGCGGTGGACAGGTGGCAGACGTGCACGCGGGAGTCGACGTGGGCGGCGAGCAGCACGTCCCGGGCGATGACCGACTCCTCGGCCGCGGCGGGCCAGCCGCCGAGGCCCAGCTCGGCGGAGACGACGCCCTCGTTCATCTGGGCGCCCTCGGTCAGCCGCGGCTCCTGCGCGTGCTGCGCGACGACGCCGTCGAACGCCTTCACGTACTCCAGCGCCCTGCGCATGATCACGGCGTCGTCCACGCACTTGCCGTCGTCGGAGAAGACCACGACGCCGGCCGCGGACTCGTGCATGGCACCCAGCTCGGCGAGCTGCTTGCCCTCCAGGCCCACGGTGACGGCGCCGACCGGCTGCACGTCGCAGTAGCCGGACTCGCGGCCGAGCCGCCAGACCTGCTCCACGACGCCCGCGGTGTCGGCGACGGGGAAGGTGTTGGCCATCGCGTGGACGGCGGTGAAGCCGCCCTTCGCGGCGGCGCGGGTGCCGGTCAGGACGGTCTCGGAGTCCTCGCGGCCGGGCTCGCGCAGGTGGGTGTGGAGGTCGACCAGGCCGGGCAGCAGGATGTGCCCGGCGGCCTCGACCACCTCGGCGCCGCCGGCCGGCAGCGCCACGCCGGGCTCGGCGACCTCGGCGACGGTCTCGCCGTCGATCAGGACGTCCCGGGCCTCGCCGCCGAGGATCTTCGCGCCGCGGATCAGGGTCTTGCTCATCGGTCGGTCTCCTCGGTGCGTGCGGTGGTCGGGGCGGGGGTGGCGGCGGGGGTGGCGGCCGGGGCTGCGGCGGGGGCCTCGCCCGGCGCGCCGCCGAGCAGCAGGTAGAGCACGGCCATGCGGATGGAGACGCCGTTGGCGACCTGCTCGACGGCGGTGCAGCGGGGCGAGTCGGCGACCTCGGCGGTGATCTCCATGCCGCGGTTCATCGGGCCCGGGTGCATGACGAGGGCGTGCTCGGGCATGCGCGCCATCCGGTCGCCGTCGAGGCCGTAGCGGCGGGCGTACTCGCGCTCGGTGGGGAAGAACGCGGCGTTCATCCGCTCCCGCTGCACCCGCAGCATCATCACGCCGTCGGACTTCGGCAGCACGGCGTCCAGGTCGTACGAGACCTCGCACGGCCAGTTCTCCACGCCGACCGGCACCAGCGTGGGCGGCGCGACCAGGGTGACCTCGGCGCCGAGGGTGTGCAGCAGCAGCACGTTCGAGCGGGCGACCCGGCTGTGCAGGATGTCGCCGACGACCGTGATCCGGCGGCCGTCGAGGCCGCCGCCGGTGCCGGGCGCCAGGTGGCGGCGCATGGTGAAGGCGTCGAGGAGCGCCTGCGTGGGGTGCTCGTGGGTGCCGTCGCCCGCGTTGACGACGGAGCCGTTGATCCAGCCGGAGGTGGCCAGCCGGTGCGGGGCGCCGGAGTCGTGGTGGCGGATGACGACGGCGTCGGCGCCCATGGCCTCCAGGGTCAGGGCGGTGTCCTTCAGGGACTCGCCCTTGGAGACCGACGAGCCCTTGGCGGAGAAGTTGATGACGTCGGCGGAGAGCCGCTTGGCGGCGGCTTCGAAGGAGATGCGGGTGCGCGTGGAGTCCTCGTAGAAGAGGTTGACCACGGTGCGGCCGCGCAGGGTGGGCAGCTTCTTGATGGGCCGGTCCGCGATCCGGGCCAGCTCCTCGGCGGTGTCGAGGATCAGCACGGCGTCGTCGCGGGACAGGTCGGCGGCCGAGATGAGATGGCGCTTCACTGGGATGCTCCGGGGTGTCGTGGGTACGGCGGGTCGCGCGCCGCGGCTCACGGGGGCGTACGCCCCCGCCGGCCGGCGGGCGGGGCGGGCGTCCTACTTGGAGCCGAGCAGCACGGCGTCGCGGCCGTCTTCCTCGGTGAGCTGGACGCGGACCGTCTCCCGCAGCGACGTGGGGAGGTTCTTGCCGACGTAGTCGGCGCGGATGGGCAGCTCGCGGTGGCCCCGGTCGACGAGGACGGCGAGCTGGACCGCCCGCGGCCTGCCGATGTCGTTCAGGGCGTCGAGCGCGGCGCGGATCGTGCGTCCGGAGAAGAGCACGTCGTCCACGAGCACCACCAGCCGGCCGTCGATCCCCTCCGCGGGGATGTCGGTGCGGGCGAGCGCGCGGGGCGGGCCCATGCGCAGATCGTCGCGGTACATCGTGATGTCGAGCGAGCCGACGCCCGACTGGCCGAACTTGCTGCCGGTGATCTCTTCGAGCTTCGCGGCGAGCCGGTGGCCGAGCCACACGCCGCGGGTCGGGATGCCCAGGAGCACCACGTCGTGGGCGCCTTTGGTGCGCTCCACGATCTCGTGCGCGATGCGGGTCAGCACCCGCTGGATGTCCGGCGCCTCCAGGACGGGCCGCGCCGGTTCAGGGCTGTGCGTGTCCATACGAAAAGGACCCCCTTCCCCGCCTCACAGGACGGGCGTTAAAGGACGTCAGGTCCCCTCTACCGTAACAGCGCGGCCGGACACCACCGACGCCGGGGCTCCGCCGCTCCACCGCCGCGCGCGCACCACCCCGATGGGTGGCGACCGGATGAATCTTCCGCTTGACGAAGCCAAGTTACGCTGCGTAACCTCACAGTGAGTTACCAGACTGTCGTCCGGGGAGCCATATGTCCAGCGAATACGCCAAACAGCTCGGGGCCAAGCTCCGGGGCATCCGTACCCAGCAGGGCCTCTCACTGCACGGCGTGGAGGAGAAGTCCCAGGGGCGCTGGAAGGCCGTCGTCGTCGGGTCGTACGAGCGCGGGGACCGTGCGGTCACCGTGCAGCGCCTGGCCGAGCTGGCGGACTTCTACGGGGTGCCGGTGCAGGAGCTTCTCCCGGGTTCGGCGCCCGGCGGGGCCGCGGAGCCGCCGCCGAAGCTCGTGCTGGACCTGGAGCGCCTGGCCCAGATCCCCGCGGAGAAGGCGGGCCCGCTGCAGCGCTATGCGGCGACGATCCAGAGCCAGCGCGGGGACTACAACGGCAAGGTCCTCTCCATCCGCCAGGACGACCTGCGCACGCTCGCCGTGATCTACGACCAGTCCCCCTCGGTGCTGACCGAGCAGCTCATCGGCTGGGGCGTCCTGGACGCCGACGCCCGCCGCGCCGTCGTGGTGCACGAAGACGCCTGACCCGCGCCTCACCTGCAGAAACGTGCCGCCGTCGGCGGACCGGGCCCGTCCGGGCCCGGTCCGCCGACGGCGGCAGTCCGCGTAAGAGGCGCGCGGGGCGCTAGCCGGCGTCGGACCGTGCGCCGTCCGGCACGTCCTCCGCCGGGGCGGCTCCGGGCACCTGCTCCGCCGCGGCGTCGCCGGAGTCCCCGGTGGCCGTACCGTCGCCGCTCTCGTCCCGCGCCGCGCTCCGGCTCCCGTCGGCTGCGGTGTCACGGCCCGGGTCCGCAGCGGCATCCCGGTCCGCCCGGGGCGCCGACGCGCCGAGCGCGTCCGCTCCCGGCTCCGGGACCGCCTCCGCTGCCGCCGCCGGGCCCTCGTCCGTGTCCCTGCGCAGCCGCGGCTTCAGCTCCTGGAGCCGGCCCAGCAGGCCGTTGACGAAGCCCGGGGAGTCGTCCGTGGAGAACTCCTTGGTGAGCTGCACCGCCTCGTCGATCACCACCGCGTCCGGCGTCTCGTCCTCCCAGATCAGCTCGTACGCCCCCAGACGCAGGATGCTGCGGTCCACCACCGGCATCCGGTCCAGGGTCCAGCCGACCGAGTACGAGCTCAGCAGCTCGTCGATCCGGGCGGCGTGCTCCGCGTAGCCCTCGACCAGCCGCCGGGTGAAGTCGCCGACCGGCGGCTGCCGGGGATCGGTCCGCCCCAGCCGGATCCAGTCCTCCAGCACCTGCCCCGCGGGCGCGCCGCGCTGGTCGGACTCGAAGATGATCTGGAACGCGCGCTTGCGCGCCGTGTTCCGTGCGGCCACGTCAGCCGCTCACGCGGCCGAGGTACTCGCCGGAGCGGGTGTCGACCTTGATCTTCTCGCCCGTGGTGATGAAGAGCGGGACCTGGATGGAGAACCCGGTCTCCAGCTCGGCCGGCTTGGTGCCGCCGGTGGAGCGGTCACCCTGCACCCCCGGGTCGGTCTGCGCGATGGTCAGCTCGACGGCCGCGGGCAGCTCGACGTAGAGCGGCGTGCCCTCGTGCAGCGCCACGGTGGTGTCGAAGCCCTCCAGCAGGTAGTTGGCGGTGTCCCCGACGGTCTTGGGGTCGATGTGGACCTGGTCGTACGTCTCCATGTCCATGAAGACGAAGTACTCGCCGTCCTTGTACGAGAACTGCATGTCCCTGCGGTCGACGTTGGCCGTCTCGACCTTCACTCCGGCGTTGAACGTCTTGTCGACGGTCTTGCCGGAGAGCACGTTCTTCAGCTTCGTACGGACGAAGGCAGGGCCTTTGCCGGGCTTCACGTGCTGGAACTCGACGACGGACCAGAGCTGGTCGCCGTCGAGCTTGAGCACCAAGCCGTTCTTGAGGTCGTTCGTGGTGGCCACGTCGCGAAATCTCCTGGACTGCGTGGACGACGAAGGAGGCCCGGTTCGCCCGGGACCCGGCCGGGGTCAGAGCGCGAGCAGTTCCTTCGTCGTGATGGTGAGTAGCTCGGGACCGCCGTCCGCCGGCGAGCGGACGACGAGCGTGTCGTCGATCCGGACCCCGCCCCGGCCGGGGAGATGGACTCCCGGCTCGACGGTGACCGGCACACGAGCGTCCAGTTTACCCATCGCCCCCGGGGCCAGCCGCGGGTCCTCGTCGATTTCGAGTCCCACCCCGTGGCCGGTGAAGGGACCGACGCCGTCGCCGTGTCCGGCCGCGGTGAGCACCTGGCGCGCCGCCCGGTCCACCTCGCGGTACTCCGCGCCCGGCGTCAGCGCCTCCCGGCCGGCCCGCTGCGCGGCGAAGACCAGGTCGTACAGCTCGATCTGCCAGTCGTCGGGGGCGGTGCCGACGACGAAGGTGCGGCCGATCTCGCAGCGGTAGCCGCGGTAGCGCGCGCCCAGGCAGACGGTGAGGAAGTCGCCCTCCTCCACCCGCCGGTCGGTCGGTACGTGCCCGGCGCGGCCGGCGTGCGGCCCGGTGCCGACGGCGGTGGGGAACGCCGGCCCCTCGGCGCCGTGGTCGACCAGCCGCCGCTCCAGCTCCAGCGCCAGGTGCCGTTCCGTACGGCCGACGAGGATGGACTCCAGCAGCTCGCCCAGCGCCTGGTCGCCGATCTCGGCGGCGATCCGCAGGCAGGCGATCTCCTCGTCGTCCTTGACGAGGCGCTGCTGCTCCACGGCGCGGGAGAGGTCCATCAGCGCCAGCCGGGGCGCGACGGAGGCCAGGGCGCGGTGCCGGGCCACGGTCAGGTGGTGCTCCTCGACGGCCAGCGTCGTGGCCCCGCTCGCGGCGGCGAGCCCGGTGGCCGCGACGGCGGCGTCCCCTTCGGGGCCGCCGAGGGCGTGGATCCGCAGGTCGTCCGGCTGCGGAGCGCCGGCCGGGTCCAGTGCGGGGTCGCCGGGGCGTACGAGGATGTCCTCGCCGGCGCCGAGCAGCAGGACGGCCCCCGGCGGGGCGCAGCCGGTGAGGTAGGTGATGTTCGCCGGCCGGGAGACGAGCACGGCGTCGCCGCCGGCCGCCTCGCAGTGGGAGCGCAGCCGGGTACGGCGGGCAGCGTGTACCTCGGGCATGATCCGAGCCTAGGGCGGCCCGGGGTCCCGGGCCGCCGGAGCGCGTCCGTACGGGCACGGGGCCCGGCGCGGCACGCCACGCCGTCGGTACGGGGTCCGCCGGCCCCGGCGGGCCTCGCGCCGGGTGCCCCGGCTACCAGGCCGGGGGGCTCGCCAGGCTGCGCCCGACGACGTCGTCGAGCATCCGTACGGTCGCGGGCACGTCGTGGTGGGAGTTGTCGATGATCGGCAGGCCGGACCCGTACCAGCCGGCCATCCGGCCGTGGATGCGGGCCACCTCCTCGTCCGCGAGCCGCCGGTTGCCGGTGCGCGCGGCGTTGCGGGCGAGGACGGACTCCAGTCCCGGCAGCAGCACCACGGGCAGCAGCCCGGGGCCGACGTGCCGCTTCCAGCCGCCGAGGCCGACCACGGGGCGGTCGGGGAAGACGGCGTCGTCGAGGATGCAGGAGATGCCGTTGGCCAGGTAGTTGCGGGCGGCGAAGCCGCAGGTGCGGCGGGCGAGACGGTACTGCGCCTCGGAGTGGTCGGTCCAGCCGGCCTGCGGGTCGGCGAAGCCGGCGCGCACCCACTCGCGTACGTCGTCGAGGCTGATGTGGGCGGTCGGCGCCCTGCGGGTGTCCGCCCAGTAGCGCGCGACGGTGGTCTTGCCGGCCCCGGCCGGGCCGATGAGCAGCACCGCCACCGTCGGTGGCGGTGCGCCGTGCGGCATGGGTGCGGGCGGCGGGCTGGGCAGGGCCACGGGGCCGCCGACCGGGAGCTTGATGTGGCCGGTCGTCTCCACCGCGTCATGCGGCCCGGCCGCCGGCGGCGGCGGACCGGCAGGGCCAGGTCTGCCCTGGGGCGGCTGCGGAACCCCCACTGCGTGCTGCATCCCGTGCACCCTCTGCTCTGTGACCCGTCACGTACCGACGCCCGGCTGGTCATGGCCGTACCGCGGTCCGGGGCTGCCTTAGCCCCGCACGGTACCCGCACGACCCGCCATGGTGGGAACGATCCTGCCAGGAGCCCCGTGCCGGCCTAGTCCCAGGTGTGCTTTCCGCCGACCAGGAGGAAGTGCTCCAGCACGTCCTCCATCGGGTCGTCGATCTGCCCCGTGCGGAGGAGGGCGAAGCTCGACCCGTTCGAGACGCTGCCGCCGTTGTAGTGCTCGTCGGCGGTCGCGACCCCGGCCTGCAGTCCCACTCCCGCCGGCGCCGCGACCATCGCGACCGCCACCCGCGCCCATACGCGCATTCCTGTCTCTCCTCGTCGTCGGTGTGTACGAGTGTTTCTGACGGGGACTCAGATGTCCCGGACTTCCTATCCGCGGCGGGCGCCGGGAGGTTACGCCTTCGCGGCGAAAAGAAGATCCGGAACTCCAATGGCGGTACGGGGCGTCTCTAGTCATCCGGGGAGACTCGGGGACCGGCGAAGGGGGCGGCGCATGGGTGCTGGGCAGGAGGCGGACGGCGGGCGGTGGTTCGGCCCGTACCGTGTCGTGCGGCCCTTGGGCCGCGGCGGCATGGGACAGGTGTTCCTCGCCCGCGACGCCGCCGGACGCCCCGCGGCCGTGAAGGTCGTGCACTCCTTCCTCGCCCGCGACCCCGAGTTCCGCGTCCGGTTCGCCCGCGAGGTGGCCGCGGCGGGGGCGGTGGCGAGCCCCTGCACGGCGGCGCTGCTGGCGGCGGACCCGGACGCGGAACGGCCGTGGCTGGCCTCCGCGTACGTCGAGGGGCCGACGCTGGCCGCGCTGCTGCGGGCCCACGGGCCGCTGGCCGAGGGGCGGTTGCGGGCCCTGGCCGCGGCGCTGGCGACGGCGCTGGGGGCGATCCACGCGGCGGGGATCGTGCACCGGGACCTCAAGCCGGCGAACGTGATCGTGGGCGCGGCGGGGCCGTGCGTCATCGACTTCGGCGTGGCCCGGGCGGCGGACGCCACGCGGCTGACGGGGACCGGCGTGCTGATGGGCACGGCCGGGTACGCGGCGCCCGAGCACCTGACGGAGGGCGTCTCGACGCCTGCCTGCGACGTGTTCGCGCTGGGCGCGGTGCTGGCGACGGCGGCGACAGGGCGGCGGCCGTTCGGCGACGGTCCGGCGCACGCGGTGGCCTATCGGACGGTGCACGGGGAGCCGGATCTCGCCGGAGTGCCGGAGGGACTGCGGGAGTTGGTGGCCGGGTGCCTGGCGAAGGACCCGGGCGGACGTCCTGCGGTGGCGGCGGTCGCGGCGGAGGCGGGGCCGGCGGGCGGGGTGTCGTGGGCGTTCGCGGCGGACGCGGTACGGGACCGGGGGGCGGGGTCCGTACCGGACGAGGCCACCGCGGGGGCCGGCCGCGGGGACCTGCCGCCGCCGGACGGCGGTGCGGGCGGGGCCGCGACCGTACGGGATGCCGCCGGGCCCGGCGGCGGCTCCGGGCCGCCCGTGGGCCGCCCCCGCCACGTGCCCGCATCGCCGGAAGCCGCCGGGCCCGCGGGAGTCTTCGGGCCGCCGCCCGGCCTCGGCGGCGGGAGCCGTGCCCTGCCGGGGCCGCCCGCCACGGCCGACGCGCTCCGGTACGCCCGCCGCCCCCGGCGGCGGCGCGTGGTGCTCGCCGGCGCCGTGGTACTCGCCGCCACCGCCGTGCTCACCGCCGCCCTGCTGCGCGGCGGCGACGGCGACGACCCGGGCGGCGGACCGCCGCCGGGCGCCGACGGCCGCGGCCGGCCCGCGGCGTCCGGGTCGCCCGTCACCAACCCCGCCGGGCCCGGGGGCGATCGCGCCCTGCCCGCGCCCGCCAGCCCCGTCGACGGCGTCTCCCTCGCCACCGGCGAGTGGTCCGTGGCCTGGGACAACCGGCCGGAAGAGCCCGCGGCGGGCGAGGGCGTCAACGAGACCAGGAGCCGCGGCCTGCTCGGCGTCTGGCTCGCCGGCGACACCGTCGTGCGGGCCGACGAGCACGACGTCCGCGGCTACGACCGCGACGACGGCGACCTGCGGTGGACCGCGACGCCACCGGCCGAGGGGCTGGTGCCGTGCGCCATGTCGCCGGCCACGAGCGGCGGCCGGGGCGCCGTGGCGTACGGCACCTCCGCCGAGGCCGGCGAGGGCTGCGACCGGCTCGCCGTCCTCGACACCGGCACCGGCGCGACCGTCTGGCGCACCGGGCTGCGGCCCCCGAAAGGCGGCGACGACGCGGTGAGCACGACGGTCGGCATCGTGGGCGAACGGGTCGTCGTCCGCTCGTACTCCGGCCTCGTCGGCTACGCCCTCGGCGACGGCAGGCCCGTGTGGCTGCGTACCCCGGAGGACGGCGACGGGTGCGCGCTCGGCGACGCCGCCGCCGGGCGGACGAGCGTCGCCATGATCACCTTCTGCGACGGCGGCGGCGACGACCGGCGGCGCGCCGACCAGCCGAGCACAGGCCGGATGCGCGTCGCGCAGCTCAACGCGGCGGACGGCACCGTGCGCTGGTCGACCGAGCTGGGCGCGGGTGTCACCGGGGGCAACATCGAGACGGTCGAGCCCGTCGCCGTACGGACCTACCTGGAGGACTCCGACGAGCTGCCGCTCCAGGTCTTCGCCCCGGACGGGACGGCGCACGCACCGCTCGCGGGCACACAGCCGTTCGGCTCCGTCCTCACGAGCAACTACGGCGAGACGCTCGCCCCGGAACTGCTCGGGTGGCGCGACACCCTCGTCACCACCTACTCCGCGGGACCCGAGACGCGGCCGGTCTTCGGCGTCGCGGCGTACGACGCGCGCACCGGCACGTGGCGCTGGCACCGCACCCTGCCGGGCGACGCCCTCGGCGCCGTCTACGGCGTGGGCGACGACGGCGTGCTCCTGGGCAGCTCGGAGAAGGTCCTCGGCCGCATCCCGCTGCTGCGGCTGGCCCTGGCGGACGGGGCCGCGGACACCGGCGGCACCCTCCCCCTGCAGATTCCCCACGTCGACGCCCTGCTGGCGCGAGAGGACACCGTGATCATCTTCGACTCGCCGACCGACACCGAGGGCATGGCGCTGCTGTCCGCGCCGGGCGCATGAGTACGCCGCGGGGGGCGGAGCCGGGCGCGCGGGACGCCGGCGCGCGCGTCGGCCCGTACCGGCTGGTGCGGCTCCTCGGCGCGGGCGGCATGGGCGAGGTGCACCTCGCGCGCGCCGACGACGGCAGGCACGTGGCGCTCAAGCTGGTGCACGAGGAACTGGCCGCCGACCCCGAGTTCCGGGCGCGCTTCCGCCAGGAGGCCGAAGCCGCGCGCCGGGTGCTGAGCTTCTTCACCGTGCCGCTCGTCGCGGCCGGGCCCGACGACCCGACGCCCTGGCTGGCCACGCAGTACGTGCCCGGCCCCTCGCTGGCGCAGGCGGTGGCGGCGGACGGGCCGCTCCCGCCGCGCCGGCTGTGCTCGCTGGCGGCGGCGCTCGGCGAAGCGCTCGTCGTGGTGCACGCCGCCGGGATCGTGCACCGCGACCTGAAGCCGTCGAACGTCCTCCTCGCCGACGACGGGCCGCGCGTCATCGACTTCGGCATCGCCCGCGCCGCCGACGCCACCGCCCTCACCGGCACCGGCATGGCCATCGGCACCCTCGGCTACGCGTCGCCGGAACAACTCGTCGGCGACGGCCCGGTGGGCCCGGCGGGCGACGTGTACTCGCTGGGCGCGGTGCTGCTGTACGCCGCCACCGGGCGGCCCCCGTACGGCGACGCGCCCGCGGCGACGCTGGCGTACTGGACGGTGCACGGCACGCCCGATCTGACCGGGGTGCCGGCCGAGTTGGCGGATCTCGTACGGGCCTGCCTGGCCCGCGAGCCGGCGGACCGGCCGACGCCGGCACAGGTGATCGCGGCGGCGCGCGCGGCGGAGCCGCCGGAACCGGAGCCGGCGGAGCGGACGGCGGAGCGCGCGGCGCCGGAGCAGTCGCCGGCGGTCAGCGGTGCCACCACGTCGTACCCGCTGGCGCCACCCCGCTCCCCCGCGTCAGCCGCGCCCCCGGCCAGAGGCAGCGCGGGCAGGGCGGGCAGGTTACGCCGGCTGGCGGCCCGGCCCGCGGCCCTCGCCGCCACGGCGGCGACGACGGCGGCCGCGCTGCTGGCCGCCGGGTTCCTCCTGCTCCCGGAGAGCGACGGCGGGCAGGGCGCCGCCGGGCAGGGCTCCTCCTCGTCCCGTACCCCCGGCGGCGACGGGGACGACGGCCGTACCGCCGCGCCCGAGCCCTCCGGTCCCGCCGCCGACTCCCCCGCCGACGTCACCGCCGCGGGCGACCGGGTCCGCGACTGGCGCGCCCCGGTCAGCGGAACCGGCGACCGGACCGCCCTGGTCGGCGGCTGGCTCACCGGGCACGCCGCCGCCCGCACCGACGCCCGCGGCACCGTCGGACTCGACCCCGGCAGCGGCGACCGGCTCTGGTCCGTGCCGCCGCCGCGGGGCTCGGCGGTGGCGTGCCAGACGTCCCGCGGCCGCACCGCCACGTACGACGGGATCGGCGCGGTCGTCTACGGCGACGAGGACGACGACCTGGACGACTGCGGCGTGGTCGGCGCCGTCGACACCGCCACCGGCCGGCTGCTGTGGCACCGCGAGACCGGCGGCTCCTCGACCCGCGGCCCGGCGCTCGGCATGTCCGGCGGGCGGCTGGTCGTCGCCGCCGAGGAGGGGGTGCTGGGCTTCGATCCGCGCACGGGGGACGAGCGCTGGCAGCGCACCGAGGGCATCGACGGCTGCCATCTGTCCGACGCGCTGACCGGGCCGCGCACGACGGTGCTGATGGAGACCTGCGGCCGGGCCGGCAACCCCAACACGGTCGTGGAGCTGGACTCGGCCACCGGCGAGGAGCGCTGGCGCTTCGAACTCCCCCGCAACGCCACGGAGTCGTGGCCGCTCACCGCGGAGCCGGTCTCGGTCGAGCTGGGCCGCGGCGGCGACGGCAGCGCGAACGCGCTGCTGGTCATCGACCGGACCGGCAGGAACCACCACGAGATCCCGGTGGCCGCGCCCTTCGGCGAGCTGAGCCTGAGCGGCGACGAGAACACCGACATCCCGTGGATCGGCGCACACGGCGACACCGTGGTCGTCGCCGCCGAAGCGCCGAGCGTGGTCGCGCCGTACCGGCTGGCGGCCGTGGACGCCGTGACCGGCAAGGTCCGGTGGGACGTGGGGGTGGCCTTCGGCGCGCCTTCGGTCCTGGCGATGGACGGCGAAACGGTCACCGTGCGGGCCGAGTTCAGCGACGAGGACGAGGTGCACCTGGTGGAGTACGCGCTGGCCGACGGCGAGGTCGTGGGCGACGGCACGCTGCCCGCCGCGTTCGAGGATCCGACGGACCGGCGGGTGGCCGCGGCCGGCGACCGCGTGGTGTCGTTCGTCGGCCGGCGGGCGACGGGCGCGGAGGGTTACGCCGTCCCGGACGGCGGCTGACGGTCCGTACGGTACGGACCGGCACGGCGGCCCGTACCGTACGGACCGCCGGAGGTCAGGACGCGGCCAGGTCCTCCGCCAGCGCGCGCAGCGCCAGCCGGTACGAGCCGATGCCGAAGCCCGCGATCGTGCCGGAGGCGACGGCGGCGATCACCGAGGTGTGCCGGAACGCCTCGCGGGCGTGCGGGTTGGAGATGTGCACCTCGATCAGCGGCGCCGTGCGCTGCGCCGCCGCGTCGCGCATCCCGTACGAATAGTGCGTGAAGGCGCCCGGGTTGATCACCACGGGCAGCCGGCCGTCCGCGGCCTCGTGCAGCCAGCGGATCATCTCGCCCTCGTCGTTGGTCTCCCGCACCTCGACCTCGAAGCCCAGTTCCTTGCCGAGCGCGGTGCACTGCTCGACGAGCCCGGCGTAGGACGTGGCGCCGTAGACGTCGGGCTCGCGGGAGCCGAGACGGCCGAGGTTCGGCCCGTTGAGCACCAGCACGCGCGTCATCGGGCCGCCTCCCCCGCGTCCGCCGCGATCTCGGCGTGCGCGGCGAGCAGCATTGCCGGGTCGGGGCCCTCCAGCACGGCGGGCTTCGCCAGCCCGTCGAGGACGATGAAGCGCAGCAGGTCGCCGCGGGTCTTCTTGTCCACCTTCATCGTCTGCAGCAGCTTGGGCCACTGGTCGCCGCGGTACGTCACGGGCAGCCCGACGGCGCTCAGCACCGCGCGGTGCCGGTCGGCGGTGGCGTCGTCGAGGCGGCCGGCGATCCGGCCCAGCTCGGCGGCGAAGACCATGCCGACGGAGACGGCGGCGCCGTGCCGCCACTTGTAGCGCTCGTTCTTCTCGATGGCGTGGCCGAGGGTGTGCCCGTAGTTGAGGATCTCGCGCAGCCCCGACTCCTTCAGATCCGCCGAGACCACCTCGGCCTTGACCCGGATCGCGCGCTCGACGAGCTCGGCGGTGTGCGGGCCCGCGGGGCTGCGGGCGCCCTCCGGGTCGGCCTCGACCAGCTCCAGGATCGCCGGGTCGGCGATGAAGCCGGCCTTGATGACCTCGGCGAGGCCGGAGACGTAGTCGTGGACGCCGAGGGAGTCCAGCGCGGCGAGGTCGCACAGCACCCCGGCCGGCGGGTGGAACGCGCCGACGAGGTTCTTGCCCTCCGCGGTGTTGATGCCGGTCTTGCCGCCGACCGCCGCGTCCACCATGCCCAGCACGGTCGTCGGCACCGCGACCCAGCGCACGCCACGCAGCCAGGTCGCGGCCACGAACCCGGCGAGGTCCGTGGTGGCGCCGCCGCCGACGCCGACCACGGCGTCGCTGCGGGTGAAGCCGGACTGGCCCAGGGCCCGCCAGCAGTACGCGGCGACCTCGGCGGTCTTGGCCTCCTCCGCGTTCGGCACCTGGATGACGACGGCCTCGTACCCCTGCCCCGCCAGGTCTTCGCGCAGTGCCTCGCCGGTCTCGGCCAGTGCCTCCGGCACCAGGACGGCGACGCGCTTGGCCCGCTCGCCGATCAGCCGCGGCAGCTCGCCGAGCAACTGCCTGCCGACGACGGCCTCGTACGGCTCCGTGCCGGCGGTGCCGCCGATGTGGATGCGGGTGACCTCGGCCCCTTCGGCGCTCGGTGTCATGCGGGGTGGCTCTCCAATGCGGCGAGTACGAGCTCTGCGACCTCGTCCGGCGTGCGGCCGGCGGTGGTGACGGTCGCGCGGGCGACCTCGGTGTAGTGCGGGCGGCGCTCTTCCATCAGGGTGCGCCACTGCTGGCGCGGGTTGACGGCGAGCAGCGGGCGGGGAGCGTCGAGGCCGACGCGCTTGACGGCGTCGGCCATCTCGACGTCGAGGAAGACGACGCGGTGCGCGGCGAGCAGCTCCCGGGTGCCGGGGTCCATGACGGCGCCGCCGCCGAGGGCCAGCACGCCGGGGTGCTCGGCGAGCGCGGCGCGCACGGCGGCGCGCTCCAGGGCGCGGAAGGCGGGCTCGCCGTCGTCGTAGAAGATGTCGGGGATCGGCTTGCCCGCGGCCTTCTCGATGTCCTCGTCGGTGTCGCGGACGGTGGTGCCGAGGCGGGCGGCGAGCACGGCGCCGACGGTGGACTTGCCGGCGCCGGGCGGGCCGACGAGCACGACGGCGGGGCCGTCCGTACCGCCCGCGGCGGCCGGCTCGGATGCGGTGTCGGGGCGCTCACGGCCCTCGGTGCTGCTGGTCATCGGATCGCCAGGTTCTCCAGGTAGCCGCGGACGTTGCGGGCGGTCTCCGTGACGCTGTCGCCGCCGAACTTCTCCGCCACCGCGTCGGCCAGCACCAGCGCCACCATCGCCTCCGCCACGATGCCCGCGGCGGGTACGGCGCAGACGTCGGAGCGCTGGTGGTGCGCCTTGGTGGCCTCGCCGGTGGCGACGTCCACCGTCGCCAGCGCCCGCGGCACGGTCGCGATGGGCTTCATCGCGGCGCGTACCCGGAGCAGCTCGCCGGTGCTCAGCCCGCCCTCGGTGCCGCCGGAACGGCCGGAGGAGCGGCGGATGCCGTCGTCGGTGCCGACGATCTCGTCGTGTGCCTGCGACCCCGGCACGCGGGCCAGCGCGAACCCGTCGCCCAGCTCGACGCCCTTGATGGCCTGGATGCCCATGAGCGCCCCGGCCAGCCGGGAGTCGAGACGGCGGTCCCAGTGCACGTGCGAGCCGAGGCCGACCGGCACGTCGTACGCGACGACCTCGACGACGCCGCCCAGGGTGTCGCCGTCCTTGTGGGCCTGGTCGATCACCTCGACCATCGCCTTGCTCGCGTCGGCGTCCAGGCAGCGCACCGGGTCGGCGTCGAGCCGCGCCACGTCGGCCGGGACGGGGACGCTGCCGTACGGGGCCTTGGCGCCGCCCAGCTCCACGACGTGCGAGACGACCTCGATGCCGGCGGTCTCCTTCAGGTACGAGCGGGCCACGGCCCCCAGTGCCACCCGGGCCGCGGTCTCGCGGGCGGAGGCGCGCTCCAGCACCGGCCGGGCCTCGTCGAAGCCGTACTTCTGCATGCCGGCCAGGTCGGCGTGGCCGGGGCGCGGGCGGGTCAGCGGGGCGTTGCGGGCGATGCCCGCCAGCTCGGCCGGGTCCACCGGGTCGGCGGCCATGACCTTCTCCCACTTGGGCCACTCGGTGTTCCCGATCATGACCGCGACCGGGGAGCCGAGGGTGAGCCCGTGGCGTACGCCGCCGATGAAGGTGACCTCGTCGCGCTCGAACTTCATCCGCGCCCCGCGGCCGTACCCCAGCCGGCGGCGGGCGAGGTGGTCGGCGACCAGGTCGGTGGTGACGGGCACCCCCGCGGGGAGGCCCTCCAGTGTCGCCACGAGTGCCGGGCCGTGCGATTCCCCTGCGGTGAGCCAGCGCAACCTGCTCAACGGTGCTCCCTTACGAGTGCGAAGTCCTCGCCCCGATCCTCGCACGCTCCGGGCCCCGCACTCGTCCAGGTCCACGGAATGGACGGCTGGACAGGCAAACACTTGCGCCCCCGGCGGCCGGCCCGCAGGCGGTGCCGGGCCTCAGGGCGTACGGGCGCGCAGCGCGGCCTCGCCGGCCTCGCGCATGGCCGCCAGCGGAGCGCGCGCGGCGCCCGTCATCTGCTCCACCTGCAGCACCGCCTGGTGCACCAGCAGGTCGAGACCTCCGACGACTGTCCCGCCGCGCGCGGCCCACGCCCCGGCGAGCGGGGTGGGCCACGGCTCGTACAGCACGTCGAAGAGGGCGCCCGGATGCTCCGGGACCGCGGCCGCGAGGGCGTCGGTGGCACCGGCCGGGGTGGTGGCGACGACCAGCGGGGCGTCGAAGGCGGCGGCGGCCTGGGACCAGTCCGTACAGCGCACCGAGACGCCGAGGCGCTCGCCCCACTGCTCCATCTCCGTCGCGCGGGCGGCGGAGCGCACGTACGCGGTGACCTCCCCGGTGCAGACGGAGGCGAGGGCGGCGAGCGCGGAGGAGGCGGTGGCGCCGGCGCCGAGGACGGCGGCGCGCTCGACCTTCTCGATGCCGCGTTCGCGCAGCGCCGCGGTGATGCCGGGGATGTCGGTGTTGTCGCCGAAGCGGCGGCCGTCGTCGTGCAGCACGACGGTGTTGACCGCCTCGACCGACCGGGCCGTGGCGCTCACCTCGTCGAGCAGCGGGATCGCCGCGCGCTTGAGCGGCATGGTGAGCGAGAGCCCGGCCCACTCCCCCGCCTCCAGGCTGTCGAGGAAGCCGGCGAGCCGCCGCTCGTCCACCTCGTAGCGGCCGTACGTCCAGCCGGTCAGGCCCAGTGCGCCGTACGCGGCGCGGTGCAGCACCGGCGAGAGGGAGTGGGTGATGGGCGAGCCGAGGACGGCCGCTCGCCGGGTCTGCGCGATCACTCGTCCTCCTTCTTGCGCTGGTTCTCGTTGAACTCCTCGACGTTGCGGTCGTGCTTCTCCTTGCTGGCGGTGAAGCGCGTGTCGCCCGGCTTGACGGTGACGAAGTACAGCCAGTCGCCGGGGGTCGGCTCCAGGGCCGCCACGATGGCCCGCTCGCTGGGGTTGTCGATGGGGCCGGGCGGCAGTCCGGCGTGGAGGTAGGTGTTGTACGGGGAGTCGAACTGCGTGTCCTGGTTGGAGATGTCGAGGTTCGACTCGCCCTTGGCGTAGTTGATGGTGGAGTCGAACTGGAGCATGCCGTTGGTGGCGGTGTTGTCCGGCTTCATGCGGTTGTAGATGACCCGCGAGACCTTGCCGAACTCCTCCTTCGACTGCCCCTCCGCCTCGATGAGGCTGGCGATGGTGACGATCTCGTACGGGGTCTGCCCCGCCTTCTCCGCCTTCTCCTCCAGACCCAGCTCGGTGTACTTGGCGTTTGCCCGCTTGACCATCTCGCGCAGCAGCTTCTTGGGGTCCGTGCCCTCGGCGGCGGAGTAGCTCGACGGCCACAGGAAGCCCTCGGGGTTGCCTTCCGCCCAGTCGGGCAGGCCGAGGTCGCCCTTCTCGGCGATCTTGGCGGTGGTGTCCTCCTTGAGCCCGAGGTGCTCGTCGATCATCGCGTAGACGGCGGTGGCGCGCCGGCCCTCGGGGATGACGAGCTGGTTGGCGGCCTCCGGGTTCAGCATCATCTTCACCGCGGCCTCGCCCGACATGCCCTTGTGCAGCGTGTACGAGCCGGGGTGGAGCATCTCGTCGCCCGCGGCGTCGACGAACGCCTGGACGCTCTTGACCACGCCCTTGTCCTTGAGGATGTTCCCCATCTGCGTGATGCTCGCGCCCTCGGGGATCTCGACGTTCACGGTGCCCTGGCCTTCGCCCGCGTAGTCGGGGGCGGCGCCGAAGCGGTCGTTCCAGAAGTTGTAGCCGAGGTAGCCGAGGCCGCCGAGGCCCGCGGCCAGCACGAGGGCGATGACGAGGCACGCGCAGCCGTTGCGGCGCTTGGCGCCGCGGCGATCGCGGCCCGTACCGCGGCCGGCGCTCCGGCCGCCGCCGCGGCCCTCGCGGGGGCCGTCGTCGAAGTCGTCGTCTCCGTCGCCGTCGAAGAAGGGGTGGTCGTCGCGCTCGGGCGGGCGGGAGGCGGGGTCCCAGTCCTCGCGGCCGCCGTTGCGGCGGGCGCCCTGCCCCGGGTGCGGGGGCTGCTGGTGCTGCGGGGGCTGGTGGTGCCCGTGCTGCGGGGGTCCCTGCTGCTGGTGCGGCGGGCCCGGTTGCTGCTGCGGGTGCGGACGGCGCGGGTGCGGGTTCGGCGGCGGGTAGGCGTCCGGCGTGCCGTAGTAGTCGGGTTGCGGCGCGGGGGCGGCGTAGGGGTCGGCCAGCGGCATCCCGGCGCCGCCGGTGGTGTCCCAGCCGCCGGGGTACTGCTGGTGCTGGCCCGAGTCCCAGGAGGACTGCTGCTGGTGCGGGTAGTGCTGCTGCGGCTGCTGTCCCCCGTAGTGGTGGTGCCCGGCGCCGGGCTGCCCGCCCGGCCACTCCTGCTGCCCGCCGTAAAGGCCGTCGTCGGGCTGCCAGGGTTGGGAGCCGGGGTTTTGGCCGTAGTCAGTCATCAGTCCCCTATGCCGCGTGGCCGCCGGTGCTTTTATACGACGGGTGCCGTGTCCGCGCGGAACGTTACCGTATCGCGATCACAGGGCCGCCTCGACGCTCTCACCCGGCGCCACCCCCGACGCCCGTTCGGCTTCGAGCGCACTCTGGAGAATGACGACGGCCGCCACCTGGTCGACCACCGATCGGCCCTTGCGGCTCGACCTCCCGGCCGCACGCAGGTTCTGCGCGGCCGTCACCGTGGACATGCGTTCGTCGACGAGCCGCACGGGCACGGGGTGGACGCGGCGCGCCAGCTTCTCCGCGAAACCGCGGACCTTGGCGGCCGCCGGGCCCTCGCCACCGTGCAGCGAGCGCGGCAGCCCGACGAGCACCTCCAGCGGCTCGTACTCCTCGGTGAGCGCGGCCAGCCTGCGGAACGCCGCCGGCAGGTCGCGGCCCGGCACGGTCTCCACGGGCGTGGCGAGGATCCCGTCGGGGTCGCAGGACGCGACCCCGATGCGGGCGTCGCCGACGTCCACCGCGAGCCTGCGCCCGCGGCGGATCACCCGGCCCTCCGGCGGCGGTTCCATCTCAGGCGGCCGCCTGGGCGACGCCCCGCTCCACCGCGGCCACGGCCTCGCCGACGGCCTGCGGGTCCTGCCCGCCGCCCTGGGCGATGTCGGGCTTGCCACCGCCGCCGCCGCCGAGCGTCTTGGCGGCCGTACGCACCAGGTCGCCGGCCTTCAGACCGCGCTCGCGGGCCGCCTCGTTGGTGGCGATCACGGTGACCGGACGGCCGCTCGCGACGGAGAAGAGGGCCACGACGGCCGGACGGTCGCCGGGGATCCGGCCGCGTACGTCCAGGACGAGCTTGCGCAGGTCCTCGGCGGCCGTGCCGTCCGGCACCCGGGCGGCGACCAGCGCGACGCCGCCGACGTCCCTGGCGCCCTCGGCGAGCCCCGCGGCGGCCTGCAGCACCTTCTCGGCGCGGAACTTCTCGATCTCCTTCTCCGCGTCCTTCAGCCGGGCCAGCATGCCGGAGATCCGCTCGGGCAGCTCCTCCGGGCGGCCCTTCAGCAGCTCGGTGAGCTGGTGGACCACGGTGTGCTCGCGGGCCAGGAAGTTGTACGCGTCCACGCCGACCAGGGCCTCCACCCGGCGCACGCCGGCGCCGATGGAGGACTCGCCGAGCAGCTTGACCAGGCCGAGCTGGGCGGTGTTGTGCACGTGGGTGCCGCCGCACAGCTCCTTGGAGAAGTCGCCGATGGTGACGACGCGCACCCGGTCGCCGTACTTCTCGCCGAACTCGGCCAGCGCGCCCTGCTTCTTGGCGTCCTCCATCGACATGACCTCGGCGTGCACGTCGAGTTCGCGGGCGAGCACCTCGTTGATCTTCTGCTCGACGTCGCCGAGGACGCCGCCCGGTACGGCCGCGGGCGCGCCGAAGTCGAAGCGGAAGCGGCCCGGGGCGTTCTCCGAGCCCGCCTGGGCGGCGGTCGGGCCGAGGGCGTCGCGCAGCGCCTGGTGGGTCAGGTGGGTGGCGCTGTGGGCGCGGGCGATGGCGCGGCGGCGGCTCACGTCGATGGCGGCCTGGGCGGGCTCGCCGACGGTGACCTCGCCGACCTGGACGACGCCCTTGTGAACGCTGACGCCGGGCACCGGCTGCTGCACGTCGCGCACCTCGACCACGGCGCCGGAGCCGAGCCGGATCCGGCCGGTGTCGGCGAGCTGGCCGCCGCCCTCCGCGTAGAAGGGGGTGCGGTCGAGGATGACCTCGACCTCGTCGCCCTCGGTGGCGGCGGGCGAGGCCACGCCGCCGACCAGCAGGCCGACGACGGTGGACTCGGCGGCGGTCTGCGTGTAGCCCGTGAACTCGGTGGCGCCGGCGGAGTCGGCGACCTCGCGGTACGCGGACAGGTCGGCGTGGCCCGTCTTCTTGGCAGCGGCGTCGGCCTTGGCCCGGTCCCGCTGCTCCTTCATCAGCCGGCGGAAGCCGTCCTCGTCGACCGTCAGGCCCTGCTCGCCGGCCATCTCCAGCGTGAGGTCGATCGGGAAGCCCCAGGTGTCGTGGAGCAGGAACGCCTTGTCGCCGGGGAGCACGCCGGAGCCGGCGGACTTGGCCTCGGTGACGGCGGTGTCCAGCACGTTGGTGCCGGCCTTGAGGGTCTTGAGGAAGCGGGCCTCCTCGGCGAGCGCGACGGACTCGATGCGCTTGCGGTCGGCGACCAGCTCCGGGTACTGCTCGCCCATGGTGCTGATGACGACGTCGACCAGCTCGCCGACGACGGGGCGGTCGGCGCCGAGGAGCTTCATGTTGCGCACGGCGCGGCGCATGATGCGGCGCAGCACGTAGCCCCGGCCCTCGTTGCCGGGGGTGACGCCGTCGCCGATGAGCATGACGGAGGCGCGCATGTGGTCGGAGACGACGCGCAGCGAGACGTCCGAGTGGCCGGCGGCGCCGTAGCGCACGCCGGTCAGCTCCTCGGCCTTGTCGATGACGGCGCGCGAGGTGTCGATCTCGTACATGTTCTGCACGTCCTGCAGGATCATCGCCAGGCGCTCGAGGCCGAGGCCGGTGTCGATGTTCTGCTGGGGCAGGTCGCCGAGGATCGGGTAGTCCTTGCCCTTGCCGGGGCCGCGCACGTACTGCATGAAGACCAGGTTCCAGATCTCCACGTAGCGCTCGCCGTTGACGGCGGGGCCGCCGGCCTCGCCGAACTCGGGGCCGCGGTCGTAGTTGACCTCGGAGCACGGGCCGCAGGGACCGGGCACGCCCATGTCCCAGTAGTTCTCCTCCTTGCCCAGGCGCTGGATGCGCTCCGGGGGCACGCCGACGACGTCGCGCCAGATGCGCTCGGCCTCGTCGTCGTCCTCGTAGACCGTGATCCACAGGCGCTCGGGGTCGAGACCGTAACCCCCCGCGTCCTGCGAGCTGGTGAGCAGCTCCCAGGCGAGGGTGGCGGCGCCTTCCTTGAAGTAGTCGCCGAAGGAGAAGTTGCCGCACATCTGGAAGAACGTGCCGTGCCGGGTGGTCTTGCCGACCTCGTCGATGTCCGGGGTGCGGATGCACTTCTGCACGCTCGTGGCGCGCTTGTACGGCGGGGTGGCCTCACCGAGGAAGTACGGCTTGAAGGGGACCATGCCCGCGTTGATGAGGAGCAGCGTGGGGTCGTCGGCGATCAGCGACGCCGACGGCACGACGGTGTGCCCACGCTCTTCGAAGAAGCGCAGCCAGCGGCGGCGGATTTCGGCCGACTCCATCAGTGGTCCTCTTTCAGGTTGCGATTGCGGTGGTACGGGCCGCGGTCGCCGGGGCGGCGGCGCGCGGCCTTCCGTTCGAGCTGTGCCTTGGCCCGCTGTCCCGGCAGCTCGGCGGGGCGGCTGCGGGGGCTGAGCCCGAGGGCGTCGTTGAGCTGGTCCTCGCGCTCCGCCATCGCGGCGCGCACGTCCTGGGCGAAGAGCAGGGCGCGGCGGCCGGTGTCGACGGCGCGGTTGGCCGCCGTGGCGGCGATGCCCTCCGGCGAGACGCGGCGCATCGCGCGCTGCGCCCTGACGGTGGCCCAGACCCCGGTGGCCGCACCGGTCGTGAACCAGAAGGTCCGACGGAACATGCTGCTCAGCCCTTTCTGCGCCTGGCGGAAAAGCCCCGGCGGGCGGCGGGCACCCGGGCGCCCGCGGGGCCGCCGACCGGGCGGCCGACGATCACGTCGCCGTCGTCCCCGGCCGGGCCGCGGTTCCGGCCGAGCGCGCGGCGCACCCCGTACCCGAACGCGGCCACCTTCACCAGGGGGCCGCCGAAGGCGGTGGAGACGGTGGAGGAGAGTGCCGAGGCGTTGGCCGTGACCTCCTGCACGTCGGAGGCGATGGCGTCGACCCGGGCGAGCTGCGTGTTGGCCGAGCGGACCGTGGCGCCTGCCTCCGCGAGCAGCGGGACGGCCTCCTCGGTCACGCGCGTGACCAACTCGCCCGCCGCGCGGAGCGTGCGGGCGAGCCGGAAGAGGGCCACGGCCAGGAACGAGACCAGGATGGCCCAGAAGACGGCCACGAGGATGCCGGCCACCTCTCCACCGGACACGATGCACCGCTCCTTCAGGGCTGCTCGCCGGGCGAGTCGACGGGGTGTTGCGCTGCCAGGGCAGGCTCCGACCCTATCGCGCCGGACCGACAGGCCCGTACCGGATTAGCCCCCGTGCACTGGGGAGTTGCGCGAGCGGATTGTACGTTGCGCATACTTCCGCGTACGTTCCGTGCGCCCCGCGGCGGGCGGGGCCGTCAGCGGGCGTAGTACTCGACGACGAGCTGCTCGTCGCAGATGACCGGGATCTCGCGGCGGTTGGGTTCCCGGTCGAGCCGGAAGGCGAGCGCCGGCAGGTTCACCTCCAGGTAGCGGGGGGTCTCGCCGTCCGTCGCGTAACCGCCTTCGCGCGCGACCTGGAACGGGTACTTCTCGCGGCTGCGCTCGCGGACCTTCACCACGTCGTCGGGGCGGACGCGGAAGGACGGCTTGTCGACCTTGCGGCCGTTGACCTCGATGTGGCCGTGGACGACCATCTGCCGGGACTGGTAGACGGTCCTGGCCAGGCCCGCGCGGAGGACCAGCGCGTCCAGCCGGCGCTCCAGCTCGACGATCAGCGCCTCACCGGTCTTGGCCTGCACCTTGCTGGCGCGCTCGTACGCCCGGACGAGCTGGCGCTCGCTGATGTCGTACTGCGCGCGCAGGCGCTGCTTCTCGAGCAGCCGTACCTTGTAGTCGCTGGTCTGCTTCCGGCCGCGGCCGTGCATGCCGGGCGGGTACGGGCGGCTCTCGAAGTACTTGGCGGCCTTCGGGGTGAGCGGGATGCCGAGGGCCCGCGACTTGCGGACCTTGGGGCGCGGCTGGTTCACGTGGTTCCGTCCTCCTTGAGGAAGTTAGGCAAGGCTTACCTTAAGCGATGCCGGCGCTCTCGCGCTCTCACCTTGAAAAACGCGCCCGCGATTTCGGGCATTCCCGGCGACCGGGCGCCGTGATCCGCGTCACCAGACGGCCGGGCGCCCGTGCGCCGCGGGTCAGTCGCGCCCGTCGCCGCCCCGGCCGGGACCGTCCTGGCCCCCGCCCGCCAGCCGCTCCCGCACCCGCTCGACCACCTCGGCGTACCGGGCCTCGGCGCCGTACCGCGTCGGCTCGTAGTACCTGCGGCCGGCGAGGGCGTCGGGGGCGTACTGCTGGGCGGCGATGGCGCCCGGTATGTCGTGCGGATACACGTACCCCTGCGCGTGCCCCAGCTTCTCCGCGCCCTTGTAGTGCCCGTCCCGCAGATGCGCCGGCACGGGGCCCGCCTTCCCGGCCCGTACGTCGTCCATGGCGGCGCCGATGGCCTTCGTCACCGCGTTGGACTTCGGGGCCAGCGCGAGCGCCACCGTGGCGTGCGCCAGCGTCAGCGCCGCCTCCGGGAAGCCGATCATCGCCACCGCCTGGGCCGCCGCGACCGCCGTCTGCAGCGCCGAGGAGTCGGCGAGGCCGATGTCCTCGCTGGCGGAGATCATCAGCCGGCGGGCGATGAACCGCGGGTCCTCGCCCGCCTCGATCATGCGCGCCAGATAGTGCAGCGACGCGTCCACGTCCGAGCCGCGCACGGACTTGATCAGGGCGCTCGCCACGTCGTAGTGCTGGTCTCCGTCCCGGTCGTACGCCACCGCGGCGCGGTCCACGGCCGCCTCCAGCGTCGGCAGCGACACCTCTGCCTCGCCCTGCGCCAGCGCCGCCCCGGCCGCCGCCTCCAGCGCCGTGAGCGCCCGGCGCGCGTCGCCGCCGGCGATGCGCAGCAGATGCTCCTCGGACTCCTCGGGCAGCGTCACCGCGCCGCCCAGCCCGCGCTCGGCGGCGACCGCCCGGCGCAGCAGCCCGCGCACGTCGTCGTCGGTGAGGGGCTCCAGCGTGAGCAGCAGCGAGCGGGAGAGGAGCGGGGAGATCACCGAGAAGTACGGATTCTCCGTGGTGGCCGCGATCAGCGTCACCCAGCGGTTCTCCACCGCGGGCAGGAGCGAGTCCTGCTGGGCCTTGCTGAAGCGGTGGATCTCGTCGAGGAAGAGGACGGTCTCCTTGCCGTACCCCCCGGCGGCGCGGCGGGCTCCCTCGATGACCGCGCGGACCTCCTTGACCCCCGCGGTGATCGCGGAAAGCTCCACGAAGCGCTTCTGGGTGGCCTGGCTGACCACGTACGCCAGGGTCGTCTTGCCGGTGCCCGGCGGACCCCACAGCAGCACGGACGCCGGGCCCGCCGGGCCCCCGGCGCCCTCGCCGACGAGCCGGCGCAGCGGCGCGCCGGGCTTGAGCAGATGCTGCTGGCCCACCACCTCGTCGAGGCTGCGCGGGCGCATCCGGACGGCCAGCGGGGAGCTGCCGGGATCCTTCTCCTGGCGCTCCTCGGCCGCTGCGGTGAACAGGTCGGGCTCCACGCTTCCGACCCTATGCCACGGGACTGACAGCGCTCAGAGGAGCGTCTTCCAGTACGACCACCAGCGGATGCCGATCAGGATGAGCAGGATCCCGTACCACAGGACGGGCACCACCCAGTTGAACTCCAGCACCGTCTCGCGCACCCGCGCCGAGACCGGGAAGACGCCGGTCTTGACGTTGTGCACGGTGGTGTACCAGAAGATGAGGATCGTCACGGCCCAGACCAGCGAGCACCAGAGGCAGAGCGAGCCGATCTTGTAGAGCGACGAGTACTGGAGGAAGGTGACGAAGCCGACCCCGAAGAGGGAGCCCGCCCACAGCCCGGTCCACCACCAGCGGCGGTGCGTGGCGCCGGACAGCAGGCCGACGCCGATCACGACGAGCATCGGGAAGGCGATCCAGCCGACGAACGGGTTCGGGAACCCGAACACCGACGCCTGCCAGCTCTTCATGATGTTGTTGCACGACAGGACGGGGTTCAGGCTGCAGGCCGAGACATAGCCCGGGTCTTCCAGCAGCTTCATCTTGTCGTGCGTGATCACCGCGGACGCGACCAGACCCAGCACGCCGCCGACCACCAGCAGCCAGGCGAACGGTCGGCCCGATCCGATCAGTCCGGAATCGGGCGGGTCCTCGTGCTGGGACGGGGCCGTTCTCGTTGCGGTCGTGGTCATCTCTGCTTCCGTGGGCTCGGCTCGGTGGCGGCACCTCATTGTGCCGCAACGCAGGGCGATCGGGCACCGGTGCACCGGTGATCGGCCGGTGACCCTCCGGCCATCCACCGGCAGGGGTCAACGATGCCCGACCGCGCATTCGACCGGCGTAAATCCACCCGTCACCGCGCCACCCGCAGGGGTCAGGCCAGCAGCTTCCGCAGCTCGCCGACGACCTCGGCCAGCCCGACCGCCCGCTGCTCGCCGCTGCCGAGGTCCTTGAGCTGCACCACGCCCTCGCCGAGGTCCCGCTCCCCCGCCACCAGCGCGAAGCGCGCGCCGGAGCGGTCGGCGGACTTCATCGCGTTCTTCAGCCCCTTGCCGCCGAACGCGAAGTCCGCCGCGATCCCGGCCCTGCGCAGCTCGGTGACCACCCCGAAGAGCGTCCTGCGGGCCTGCTCGCCGAGCGCCGCCGCGTACACGTCGGTCGTCGCGGGCAGGTCCAGCACCACGCCCTCGGCCTCCAGCGCCAGCACCGTGCGGTCCACGCCCAGCGCCCAGCCCACCGAGGGCAGCGCGGGGCCGCCGATCATCTCCGACAGCCCGTCGTACCGGCCGCCGCCGCCGATGGCGGACTGCGCGCCGAGGCCGTCGTGGACGAACTCGAAGGTGGTGCGGGTGTAGTAGTCGAGGCCGCGGACCAGCCGGGGGTCGTCCTCGTACGCGACGCCCGCGGCGGTCAGGAGCTCGCGGACCTGCTCGTGGTACGCCTTGCACGCCTCGCACAGGTGGTCGCGCATGAGCGGCGCGGCGTCGAGCTGGGCCCTGACCTCCGGGCGCTTGTCGTCGAGCACCCGCAGCGGGTTGATCTCGATCCGCTCGCGGGTGGGCTCGTCGAGGTCGAGACCGCGGAGGAAGTCCTGGAGCGCGGTGCGGTACGCGGGCCGGCACTCCTGGTCGCCGAGCGAGTTGAGCAGCAGCCGGAAGCCGGTCAGCCCCAGCGCGCGGTAGCCGTCGACGGCCAGGACGATCAACTCGGCGTCGAGCGCCGGGTCCTCGGCGCCGATGGCCTCCGCGCCGACCTGGGAGAAGTGCCGGTAGCGGCCCTTCTGCGGGCGCTCGTAGCGGTAGTAGGAGCCGGAGTACCAGAGCTTCACCGGCAGGTTGCCCTGCTTGTGCAGATTGCTCTCCAGCGCCGCGCGCAGCACGGAGGCGGTGCCCTCGGGGCGGAGCGCCAGCTCGTCGCCGCCCTTGGTGGTGAGGGTGTACATCTCCTTGGTCACGATGTCGGTGGACTCGCCGACGCCGCGGGCGAAGAGCCGCACGTCCTCGAAGCCGGGGGTCTCGACGTAGCCGTAGCCGGCGCGGCGTACGGGCGCGGCGAACGCCTCGCGGACGGCGAGGTAGGCCGCGGAGCGCGGCGGGATGAGGTCGTAGGTGCCCTTGGGGGCCTTGAAGGCCGGTGAAGTGCTCACGGAGGGTGTCGTCACATTCCTCGTCGGTGGCGGAGCGGGGCGGCAGAGCCGCCCGCCCGGCCGGCGGCCAGCTCCCGCAGGAAGGGGTTGCCGGCGCGCTCGCGGCCGATGGTCGTCTGGGGGCCGTGCCCGGGGAGCACCACGGTCGAGTCGTCGAGCGGCAGGCACACGCGGGCCAGCGACTCCAGGATCTCGGCGCCGTCGCCGCCGGGCAGGTCGGTGCGTCCGATGGAGCCGGCGAAGAGCAGGTCGCCCGAGAAGAGGACCTGCGGCACATCCTGCTGCTCGGGCAGCCGGAAGGTCACCGACCCCTTGGTATGGCCCGGCGCGTGCGCGACGGTGAGGCTCAGCCCGGCCAGCTCCAGCTCGGCGCCGTCGGCGAGCTCGGCCACGTCGTCCGGCTCCCCCACGGTCAGGTCGCCGAGGAGCGGCGCCCCGACGGCCATGCCGAGCGCCTTCTCCGGGTCGGCGAGCATGTACCGGTCGGCGGGGTGGATCCAGGCGGGCACGTCGTGGGCGCCGCAGACGGGGATCACCGAGGCGACGTGGTCGAGGTGCCCGTGGGTGAGCACCACCGCGACCGGCTTCAGCCGGTGCTTGGCGACGGCCTCCGCGACGCCGTCCGCCGCCCGGTGCCCGGGGTCGACGATCACGCACTCCTCTCCGGCGGCCGGGGCGAGGAGATAACAGTTGGTGCCCCATGCGCCCGCGGGGAACCCGGCAATGAGCACGATCGTCCTTCACCTGTCGGATCTCGTCGGATGTGTGCCGCCGCCGGGATCCGCGCGGCCGGCGGCGGCCCCGGAATTGCGGCCGTACCGAGACTACCGGCGCTCCTCATCCGGCAGCGAATCGATATACGGTACGGCACACGGAATTCCGGTCCACGAACGCGTGTGGCAGCGACTCGAGGGAGAAGACGCGGTGGTCAGCAGGGACCAGCGGAGGCGGCAGCTCGCCCGGGACAAGTACGAGCGGCAGCAGCGCAGGCGCGCCGACCGCAGAAAGCACAACCGGAAGATCGCGGCGATCATCGCCGCCCCGCTCGTGGTGGTGATCACCGCCGTCACGGTCGCGGCGGCCACGGGCTTCGGGTCGGACGACGACGACAAGAAGAAGGACGACGCCGCGGCGCCCAGCGCGAGTCCGGAGAAGGCGCACGACCCCTGCGGCAAGCCGGAGAAGGGCAAGCCGTCGGAGAAGACGTGGAAGAAGGAGCCGAAGCTCGACATCGACGACTCGGCGACCTACACGATGACGCTCTCGACCACCTGTGGCGACATCGGCATCGAGATGGACGCGGGCAAGGCGCCGCACACCGTGAACAACATGCGCTTCCTCGCCGACGAGGGCTACTTCGACCACAGCCCGTGCCACCGGCTGACCGGTCAGGAGTCCGGCATCTTCGTGCTGCAGTGCGGCGACCCGGCCGGCACCGGCCAGGGCGGCCCCGGCTACACGATCCCGGACGAGAACCTCAAGGACAAGGCGGTGAAGGGCGGGACGTACCCCGCGGGCACCGTGGCGATGGCCAACACCGGTCAGAAGGACTCCGGCGGCAGCCAGTTCTTCCTCGTCTACCAGGACAGCCCGCTGCCCCCGAACTACACGCCGTTCGGTCAGCTCACCGACGAGGGCACGGCCACGGTCAAGACCATCGCCGAGGCCGGCGCGCAGCCGCAGGACCCGCAGACGGGCAACACCGCCCCGAACGCGACGGTGGTCATCGACAAGGCGACCGTCACCAAGGGCACCAAGGCGCAGGAGACCGACCACTGAGCCACGGCCGGCCCCGCGTCGTTACGGGATTGGTCTCGCGCGGGATGCGGACAGCCGGCCCGCCGTTCGCCTATGTTGGCGTTGTGCAGGTGCGGGGGTGCCGGCGGCAGTCGCTTTCGCCCGCCGCCGGATCGGCCGGATCCGGTACCCCATCCCCTTTCCGGCCG
This sequence comes from Streptomyces sp. WAC 06738, assembly GCF_003945505.1. Classification (NCBI taxonomy): domain Bacteria; kingdom Bacillati; phylum Actinomycetota; class Actinomycetes; order Kitasatosporales; family Streptomycetaceae; genus Streptomyces; species Streptomyces sp. WAC 06738. The sequence continues at coordinate 846,556 of NZ_CP029618.1, forward strand.
CAGACAACTGTGGAAGACGCCGCCGGGCTGCCGGGCCCGCGGGGCGTCATGTGAGGAGGCGCTGTGAGCAGCGACCCATGGGGCCGGGTCGACGAGACGGGCACCGTGTACGTGCGTACCGCCGACGGCGAGCGCGTCGTCGGCTCCTGGCAGGCGGGCTCGGCCGAGGAGGCGCTCGCCTACTTCAAGCGCAAGTACGAGGGCCTGGTCGTGGAGATCGGCCTCCTCGAGCGCCGGGTGCAGACCACCGACCTGTCCACGAAGGACGCCACCACCGCCATCGAGCACCTGCGGGCGCAGGTCTCGGACGCGCACGCGGTCGGTGACCTGGACGCGCTGACGGCGCGCCTCGACCGGCTGGTGGAGGCCGTGGGCGCCCGTCAGGAGGAGCGCAAGGCGGCCAAGGTCAAGCACCAGCAGGAAGTACGCGAGTCCAAGGAGGCGGTGGTCGCCGAGGCGGAGGAGCTGGCGCAGAGCGAGCAGTGGCGCGCGGCGGGTGAGCGGCTGCGGGAGCTGGTGGAGACCTGGAAGGGTCTGCCGCGGCTGGACCGCAGGAGCGACGACGAGCTGTGGCACCGCTTCAGCCACGCGCGCTCGGCGTTCTCCAAGCGCCGCAAGGCGCACTTCGCCTCGCTCGACGCCCAGCGCGAGGAGGCCAGGCGGCGCAAGGAGAAGCTGGTGGAGGAGGCGGAGGCGCTCTCCGGCTCCCGCGAGTGGGGGCCGACGGCCGCCCGCTACCGCGAGCTGATGGCGGACTGGAAGGCCGCGGGCCGCGCCCAGCGCGACCAGGAGGAGGACCTGTGGTCCCGCTTCCGCGGCGCGCAGGACGTCTTCTTCCAGGCCCGCAGCGAGGTCTTCGCCGAGCGCGACCACGAGCAGCGCGAGAACCTGACGCGCAAGGAGGAGCTGGTCGCGGAGGCGGAGAAGCTGCTGCCGGTCACCGACCTCAAGGCCGCCAGGGCCGCCTTCCGCTCGATCAACGAGCGGTGGGAGGCCATCGGGCACGTGCCGCGGGACGCCCGGACGAAGATCGAGGCCCGGATGCACGCCGTGGAGCGGTCCATCGGCGAGGCGGAGGAGGCCGAGTGGCGCCGTACGAACCCGGAGGCGCGGGCGCGCGCCGAGGGTCTGACGGGGCAGTTGCAGGACGCCGTCGACAAGCTGCACCGGCAGATCGAGCAGGCGCGGGCGCAGGGCAACACGGCCAAGGCCGACAAGCTGGCCCGTGAGCTCGAGGGCCGGCAGGCGCTGCTCGACCAGGCGCTCAAGGGCCTGCGGGAGTTCGGCGGCTGAGTCGAGCCGTGCATACGACCGGGGCCCCGCCGTACGGCGGGGCCCCGGTCGTACGTACGGGGACGGCGGCGGGTGCGCTCGCTCAGTTGTTCCGGGCGGAGGTGACGCGGTACACGTCGTAGACGCCCTCCACCTTCCGTACCGCCTTCAGTACGTGCCCCAGGTGCTTCGGGTCGCCCATCTCGAACGTGAAGCGCGAGGTGGCCACCCGGTCGCGGGAGGTCTGCACGGCGGCGGACAGGATGTTCACGTGCTGGTCGGACAGCACCCGGGTGACGTCCGAGAGCAGCCGGGAGCGGTCCAGCGCCTCCACCTGGATGGCGACGAGGAAGACCGACGACTGCGTCGGCGCCCACTCCACCTCGATGATCCGCTCGGGCTGCTGCGACAGCGACTCGACGTTGACGCAGTCGGCACGGTGCACGGAGACGCCCTTGCCGCGGGTGACGAAGCCGATGATCGGGTCTCCGGGCACCGGCGTACAGCAGCGGGAGAGCTTGACCCAGACGTCGTCGACGCCCTTGACGATCACGCCGGGGTCGTTGACCGCCCGGCGCTTGCGGGTCTTGCCGGGCAGCGGCGGCGCGGTCTCCTCGATGTCCTCGGTGGCCGCCTCCTCGCCGCCGAGCGCCTGGACCAGCTTCTGCACCACGTTCTGCGCGGAGACGTGGCCCTCGCCGATCGCCGCGTAGAGCGCGGAGATGTCGGGGTAGCGCATCTCGTGCGCGATGGTGACCAGCGAGTCGCCGGTGAGGATGCGCTGGATCGGCAGGTTCTGCTTGCGCATCGCCCGCGCGATGGCGTCCTTGCCCTGCTCGATGGCCTCGTCCCGGCGCTCCTTGGAGAACCAGGCGCGGATCTTGTTGCGCGCGCGCGGCGACTTGACGAAGTTCAGCCAGTCCCGGGAGGGGCCCGCACCGGCCGCCTTGGAGGTGAAGACCTCGACGGTGTCGCCGTTGTCGAGCGCGGACTCCAGCGGTACGAGCCGGCCGCCGACCCGCGCCCCTATGGTCTTGTGCCCGACCTCGGTGTGCACCGCGTACGCGAAGTCGACGGGCGTGGCGCCGGCGGGCAGGGCGATCACGTCGCCCTTGGGCGTGAAGACGAAGACCTCGTTGCGGGAGAGGTCGAAGCGCAGCGCGTCCAGGAACTCGCCGGGGTCCTCGGTCTCCTTCTGCCAGTCGATCAACTGGCGGAGCCAGGCCATGTCGTTGACCTGCTCGGACTTGCTGCCCCTGCGGGTGCCGGCGCCCTGCTGGCGGGCGGCGCCGCCGGTGGCCTCCTGCTTGTACTTCCAGTGCGCGGCGATGCCGTACTCGGCGCGGCGGTGCATGTCGAACGTGCGGATCTGCAGCTCGACGGGCTTGCCCTCGGGCCCGATGACCGTCGTGTGCAGCGACTGGTACATGTTGAACTTGGGCATCGCGATGTAGTCCTTGAACCGTCCGGGGACGGGGTTCCACCGCGCGTGGATGGTGCCCAGCGCCGCGTAGCAGTCGCGGACGGAGTCGACGAGGACGCGGATGCCCACCAGGTCGTAGATCTCGGCGAAGTCGCGGCCGCGCACGATCATCTTCTGGTAGACGCTGTAGTAGTGCTTCGGGCGGCCGGTGACGGTCGCCTTGATCCGGGCGCTGCGCAGGTCCTGCTGCACCTCGTCGATGACGACGGCCAGGTACTCGTCCCGCTTCGGGGCGCGCTCGGCGACCAGGCGGACGATCTCGTCGTACATCTTCGGGTAGAGGATCGCGAAGGCGAGGTCCTCCAGCTCCCACTTGATGGTGTTCATGCCCAGGCGGTGGGCCAGCGGCGCGTAGATCTCCAGCGTCTCGCGCGCCTTCTGCTCCTGCTTCTCGCGGCGCAGGTAGCGCATCGTGCGCATGTTGTGCAGCCGGTCGGCGAGCTTGATCACCAGGACCCGGGGGTCCTTGGCCATGGCGACGACCATCTTGCGCACGGTCTCCGCCTGCGCGGCCTCGCCGAACTTCACCTTGTCCAGCTTGGTGACGCCGTCCACGAGCAGCGTCACCTGGTCGCCGAAGTCGCGGCGCAGGTCCTCGAGGCCGTACTCGGTGTCCTCGACCGTGTCGTGCAGCAGGCCGGCCATCAGCGTGGCCGGGTCCATGCCCAGCTCGGCCAGGATCGTGGTGACGGCAAGGGGGTGGGTGATGTACGGGTCGCCGCTCTTGCGCTTCTGGCCGCGGTGCCAGCGCTCCGCGACCTGGTAGGCGCGCTCTATCTGGCGCAGCGTCGAGGTGTCGGCCTTGGGGTCGTTCCCGCGCACTATCCGCAGCAGCGGCTCCAGCACCGGGTTGTACGGGCTCTGCCGCTGCACTCCGAGGCGCGCCAGCCGGGCCCGCACGCGGCTCGGGGAGCCGCCGCGGCCCGCCTGCCCGCCGCCGTGCCCCGAGGCGGGCTCGACGCGCGCCGGGGCGGCCGGCTGCGTCCGCCCTTCCGGCGGCGCGGTCCGGCGTCCCGAGCCGTTCTCGGCGGCCCGCGCGGGCAGCGGGCGGTCCGCCGCGCCCGGCTGCCGCTGCTTCTCGGGCGGCGCGGCGGTGGACCGATGAGCCTCGTCTGGCAAGAGCACTCCTTGACGGTGGAAGGCCCACGGGGAGATCCCCGGAACTGCCATGGTATCTGGCGTCCCGCCCTCACCACCCGGCAACCGCCTGACCAGGCCCCCGACCAGGCAGAACACCGGCCGGGCGGGCTTTCAGGACCGGCCCCGGCTCCCGGGGGCCGGTCCCAGGCCGGTCAGACGGTGACGAGCGCGTCCAGCGGAGCCCCGGCGAGCGCCTGCTCGACCCGCGCCCGGCCGGCCAGGAAGCCCAGCTCCAGCAGCACGGCCACGCCGGTGACGGAGCCGCCGGCCCGCCGGATGAGCTGCACCGACGCCTCCGCGGTGCCGCCGGTGGCCAGCACGTCGTCGATGACGAGCACGCGGTCGCCGGGCCGCACGGCGTCGGCGTGTATCTCGATCTCCGCCGTGCCGTACTCCAGGTCGTACGCCTGCCCGAGGGTGGCGCCCGGGAGCTTGCCCGCCTTGCGTACGGGCACGAAGCCGATCCCCGCGCGCACCGCGACCGGCGCGCCCAGGATGAAGCCGCGCGCCTCCAGGCCCACGACCTTCTGCGCACCCTGCTCCCGGCAGACCTCCGTCAGCGCGTCCGTGAGCACGGCGAACGCCTTCGCGTCGGCCAGCAGCGGGGTGATGTCCTTGAACATCACGCCTGGCTGCGGGTAGTCCGGCACGTCCTGGATCCGGCTGAGCAGCAGCTCCCTGGTCCCCTCCGGCACGCTCACCGCCGCTTGCCCCCCGACCGGCCGCCGCGGCTGCCGGAGGGGCGGCCACGGCCGCGCTGCCGGGACACCGGCTGCTGCCTGCGGCCCTCGGCCCGCGGGGGCCCGACGACGCCCTGGCCCGCGGGCTGGGGGGCGCGGGGGTCGTCCTCGGGCACGTCGTCCTCGACGGCCGCCGCGCCCGGGCCGTCCTCGCGCCCGGCCGTCCCCTTCTCGCCGCGGGCGGCGGAGCGGGCGTCGGAGGCGCGCCGGGCGGCGACCCGCTTGTTGTGGGACTGTATGGCGGGGTCGCGCTCCTTGAAGTCGACCACCAGCGGGGTGGCGATGAAGATCGAGGAGTACGCGCCGGCCGCGAGGCCGACGAAGAGCGACAGCGCGATGTCGTTGAGCATCCCGCCGCCGAGCACGCCGCCGCCGATGAAGAGGAGGCCGGCGACCGGCAACAGGGCCACGACGGAGGTGTTGATGGAGCGGACGAGCGTGCCGTTGAGGCTGCGGTTGGCCGCCTCGCGGTAGGTGAAGCCCGTCTGTTTGGTGATGTCCTTCGTGCTCTCCTTGAGCCCGTCGAAGACCACCACCGTGTCGTACAGCGAGTAACCGAGGATGGTCAGCAGACCGATGACCGTGCCCGGGGTGACTTCGAAGCCGACGATGGTGTAGACGCCGACCGTGATCGTCAGGTCGTGGATGAGCGCGACGAGCGCCGCGAGCGCCATGCGCCACTCGAAGGCGATGGCGAGGTAGATCACCACCAGGACCATGAAGATCGCCAGGCCCTGCCACGCCTTGTTCGCGATCTGCTCGCCCCAACTGGGCCCGACGAGCTGGTCGTTGATGTCCTCGGCGGAGACGTTCAGCTCTTCGGCGAGCGCCGTCTTGACCTTGTCGGACTGCTGCGTCTCGATGCTGCTGACCTGGATGCGGAGCTTCCCGCTGCCCAGCTCCTGGACGATCGCCTGGTGCCCCGATGCCTCCTCGGCGACCTCCTGGGCCTGCGAGACCGAGGTCTCGGTCTTCGGGGTGGTGAAGACCGCACCGCCCTCGAACTCGATGCCCATGTTCAGGCCGCGGATGAAGAAGCCCGCGATCGCGATGATCGTGATGAGGACGGAGACGCCGTACCAGAGGAACCGCTTGGCGACGAAGTCGTAGCCGGCCTCACCGCGGTAGAGGCGGGCGCCGAGGGTGCCGAGGCGCGACATCTCAGACCTCCTTCGGGTTGACGGGACCGGCGGTGCGCGGGCGCCCGCGCAGCGGTGGCCTGGCTCCCAGCCGTTTGGGATCGAGCCCGGACCAGGGATGGCCGCTGGCGAAGAACCGCTTGCGGGCCAGGATGGTCATGACCGGCTTGGTGAAGAGGAAGACCACGACGACGTCGAGGAGCGTGGTGAGGCCCAGGGTGAAGGCGAAGCCCTGCACCTTGCCGACGGTGACCGCGAAGAGCACGGCCGCCGCCAGGAAGGACACGAAGTCGGACACCAGGATGGTGCGCCGGGCCCGCGGCCAGCCGCGCTCCACCGCGGGGCGCAGCGTGCGCCCCTCGCGGATCTCGTCGCGGATGCGCTCGAAGTAGACGATGAACGAGTCCGCCGTGATGCCGATCGCGACGATCGCGCCGCAGACCGCCGGGAGATTCAGCGCGAAGCCGATGCCGGGGCCGAGGAGGGCCATGATCGTGTACGTGAGGGCGGCGGAGACCATGAGGCTGACCACGGCCACCAGGGCCAGCCCGCGGTAGTACGCGACGAGGTAGATGATCACCAGCCCCAGCCCGACGGCGCCGGCGATGAGGCCCGCCTGGAGCTGCTCGTTGCCGAGGGCCGGCGAGACGGTGGTGACCTCGGACTCCTCGAAGGACAGCGGCAGGGCACCGTACGACAGGACGTTGGCCAGTTCCTCGGCCGACTCCTGGTTGAAGCTGCCGGAGATCTGCGCCCGGCCGCCGGTGATCGACTCGTCGACGGAGGGCGCGGAGACGACCTCGCCGTCGAGCTCGATCGCGAACTGGTTGTTCGGCGGGGCCTGGCCGGCGAGGGTGCCGGTGACGTCGGCGAACTTGTCGGAGCCCTTGCCGTTGAACTCGAGCTGCACGATCCAGCCGGAGCCCTGCTGGGCGTCGTAGGTGGCGGAGGCGTCGTCGACGTCCGTGCCCTCGACCTCGGCCGGGCCGAGCGCGTACTTGTACGCGCCCTCGCTGTCGCACGCGACGACGGTGTCGGTCGGCTTGGCGTTCTCGCCGATCTTGGTGCGCTCCTCGGCGTCGGAGCAGTCCAGCGCGTCCAGCTTCTTCTGCACGTCGGCCGGGATCTGACCGGTGGGCGCCTGCTCGGCCGGGGGCGTCTCGGCGGGCGGCGCCTGCGACTCGGTCGGGCTGGGCGAGTCGTCGGCCTGGGCGAGGCCCTCGGAGAGGGCGCGGCCCTGCTCGGTGGCGCCGTCGCTCGGGCTCGCGCCGTCGCTCGCCTCGTCGGAGGCGCTCTCGGACGGGGACGGCGAGGAGGAGGCGTCCTTCTCCTTGTCGGCGTCCTTCTCCTTGTCCTTGTCCCCGGACTCCGAGGCGCTGGGCGACGGCTTCGGGGCCTCGTTCACCTCGTACGACAGCACGGGGCGGAAGAAGAGCCGCGCGGTGGTGCCCACCTGCTCGCGCGCCGTCTTCTGGTCGGTGCCCTTGGGGATGTTGACGATGATGTGCCGGTCGCCCTGGGTCTGGACCTCCGCCTCCTGCACCCCGAGGCCGTTGACGCGGCGCTCGATGATGTTGACGGCGGTTTCCATGTTGGTGGAGTTGATCGCGTTCTCGCCGCCCGGCTGGGGCTTGGCCTCCAGCGTGATGCTGGTGCCGCCGGCCAGGTCGATGCCGAGGCGCGGGGTGGTGTGCCCGGAGAGGAACATCCCACCGGTGAGCGCGGCGATCGCGGTCAGGATCAGCAGCAGGGGGCGCCAGGGCCTGCCGTGAGATCCCTGGGACCTGCGGCCCGTCTTGGGTGCTGCCACCTTCTCGATTCTCCTGTCCAGACACCGCGCGGCGGGGCTCGTCGCGCGGTCACGAAGTGTAGCCCCGCGGTGCCGCGAGGCGAAAAGTGACCGGTCCCCCGTTCACCGCGGCCGGCGGCGCCGCCGCACCAGGTGCGGGGCCGCCGCCGAAGGGCCGCGGTCACTTCGCGGCGGAGCCGCCGTTCTTCTTTTCGTCCTCGTCCTTCGCGTCCGCGGTCCCGGCGTCGCCTTCGGCGTCGTCGGCCGCGTCCTTCTTGTCGAGGTCGATGCGGTCCGAGGTCTCCTTGCGGTCCTCGGCGTCCTCGTCACCGGCGTCGCCGTCGGCGGACCCGGTGAGCGAGGAGGCGTCGTCGGGCGCCGTGATGTCCTCGTCGTCGAACTCCGGAGCGCCGTGCACGATGCGGTTGTATTCGGCGTCGTCCAGGACGGCGCCGATGGAGTTCTTCGCGTAGATCGCGTGTACTCCGGGGGCCACCTCCAGAAGGATGGTGTCCTCGTGGACCTCCTTGACCGTGGCGTACATGCCGCCGATGGTCCGCACGCCGCTGCCCGGCTGCAATTGGTCCCGCATGTTCATCATCTGGCGCTGCTTGTTCTTTGCCGAGCGGGTCATCAGGAACATCGCCCCGATGAGCACGATGAACGGCAAGAGAATCGTGATATCCACGGTGTCCGGGTTTCCTTCGTAGGACCGCGTTCGCCACGGCCTCGTTCTGGGGGGCGGGGGTACCCTCCGATTCCGGAAGGCGTCGGCGGAGTCTAAGCGAGTTCCGCCGTGTGAACAACGCCCAGCATGTCACCCGGGTTCCGTAACCGGCGACTCCCCGCGCCGCCGCGGGTACCCGCCGGGGGGCCCGCGCCGCCGGCCCCCGCCACGCCGCGGCGGGCGCGGCGCGGCCCTCAGAACGCGGTCTGCTGCACGCCGCCGCCGGGCTGCGGGGGCGAGAGGCCCAGGTGGGCCCAGGCCGCGGGGGTGGCGACGCGGCCGCGGGGCGTACGCGCCAGCAGCCCTTCGCGTACGAGGAAGGGCTCGGCGACCTCCTCGACGGTCTCCCGCTCCTCCCCCACCGCCACGGCCAGCGTGGAGAGCCCGACGGGGCCGCCGGAGAAGAGCTTGAGCAGGGCGCCGAGCACCGCCCGGTCGAGGCGGTCGAGGCCGCGGTCATCGACCTCGTAGACCTCCAGGCCGCGGGCGGCGATCTCGCGCGTGATCACGCCGTCGGCCTTGACCTGGGCGTAGTCCCGCACCCGGCGCAGCAGGCGGTTCGCGATGCGGGGGGTGCCGCGGGAGCGGCCGGCGATCTCGGCGGCGCCCGCGGCGTCCACGGCGACGTCGAGGAGGTGGGCGGAGCGGTGCAGGACGCGCTCCAGCTCGGCCGGCGAGTAGAACTCCATGTGCCCGGTGAAGCCGAAGCGGTCGCGCAGCGGAGGGGGCAGCAGCCCGGCCCGGGTGGTGGCGCCGACCAGGGTGAAGGGGGGCAGCTCCAGCGGGATAGCGGTGGCGCCGGGGCCCTTGCCGACGATGACGTCGACGCGCAGGTCCTCCATCGCCATGTAGAGCATCTCCTCGGCAGGGCGGGACATGCGGTGCAGCTCGTCGAGGAAGAGCACCTCGCCCTCCTGGAGGGAGGAGAGGATCGCGGCGAGGTCGCCGGCGTGCTGGATGGCGGGGCCCGAGGTGATGCGGATCGGGGCGGCCATCTCGGCGGCGACGATCATCGCGAGGGTGGTCTTGCCGAGGCCGGGGGCGCCGGAGAGCAGCACGTGGTCGGCGGCGCCGCCGCGCTGGCGGGCGGCGCGCAGCACCAGGTCGAGCTGCTCGCGGACCCGCTCCTGGCCGACGAACTCGGCCAGGTCCTTGGGGCGCAGTGCGGTCTCCACCGCCCGGTCGTCGGCGTCGGCGGCCGAGTCCACCAGCCGCGGGTCGGCGTCCTCCCAGGTCATCGTGGATCCGTCCGTCGTGGTTCGGGTGCCGGTGCGAGGTGTCGTACGCGCCGGGGGCCGGGCGCCGTCATCGGGCGCGGTTCAGGGTCTGCAGGGCGGCGCGCAGCAACTGCGGCAGCGGCGGGGGCGCGGCGCCGTTCTCCTCCGCCTGCGGGGCGACGGCGGTGACGGCCTCGTCGGCCTCGCGTGGCGCGTACCCCAGGCCGGTGAGCGCGGCGTGCAACTGCTCGCGCCAGCCGGCGGCCGGGGCGGCGCCCGCCTGCCTGCCGACGAGGCCGCTGCTGCCCAGCGGCTCGCCGAGCCGGTCCTTCAGCTCCAGCAGCAGCTTCTGTGCGCCCTTCTTGCCGATGCCGGGGACGGCCGTCAGCGCCTTCTCGTCGCCGGTGGAGACGGCGAGGCGGAGCGCGTCGGGGCGGTGCACGGCGAGCATGGCCTGGGCCAGCCGGGGGCCGACGCCGCTGGCGGTCTGCAGCAGCTCGAAGACCTGGCGCTCGTCGTCGTCTGCGAAGCCGTAGAGGGTGAGGGAGTCCTCCCGGACGACGAGGGAGGTGGCCAGCCGGGCGTCCTTGCCGACGCGCAGCGTGGAGAGGGTGTCGGGCGTGCACTGCACGGCCATGCCGATGCCGCCCACCTCGATGACCGCGGCGTCGGGGGCGAGGGCGGCGACGGGGCCGCTGACGAAGGCGATCATGCGGGGTCTCTCCGGATCTCGCGGTCCCGGGGCTCCGGGAGGTCCTGGCCCGCGCGGTCCGTACGCGGGGCGCCCCGGCCGGCGGCGCTCTGGCCGGCCGGGCGGGCGGTGCGCCGCACGCCGGGGGCGGCGGCGCGGGCGGCCGTCGCGGCGCGCGCGGGCGCGCCGGCGGCACGCGCGCGCAGCAGGCGGTCCTGGGCGGGGGCGCGCCACAGGTGGCAGATGGCGAGCGCCAGGGCGTCGGCGGCGTCGGCCGGCTTGGGCGGGGCGTCGAGCCGCAGCAGCCGGGTGACCATGGCGCCGACCTGTGCCTTGTCGGCGCGGCCCGAGCCGGTGACGGCGGCCTTGACTTCGCTGGGGGTGTGCAGCGCGACGGGCAGGCCGCGGCGGGCGGCGCAAAGGATGGCGACGGCGCTGGCCTGGGCGGTGCCCATCACCGTGCGTACGTTGTGCTGGCTGAAGACCCGCTCGACGGCGACGGCGTCGGGCCGCTGCGCGTCCAGCCACTCCTCGATGCCGCGCTCGATGAGCAGCAGCCGCTCGGGAGCCGGGGCGTCGGACGGGGTCCGTACGACCCCGACGGCGACCATCCGCAGCGCCCGGCCGGCCGCTCCGTCCACGACGCCCACGCCGCACCGCGTGAGCCCCGGGTCCACTCCGAGCACCCGCACCGGCCGCCCCCTCTCGTCTGCCCGCGTACGTGTGTGCAGGCTACCGGCCGGCACCGACAGCGCGGCCGAAGGGCCCGCCGGATGTCGCCATCCTGCGGGCCCCTCACGGTGTGCGCGTGCGGCTCAGGCGGAGGCCTTCTCCATGACCTCGTCGGAGACGTCGAAGTTGGCGAAGACGTTCTGGACGTCGTCGCTGTCCTCCAGGGCGTCGATGAGCCGGAAGATCTTGCGGGCGCCCTCCTCGTCCAGCTCCACCTGCATGGTGGGGACGAAGTTGGCCTCGGCCGAGTCGTAGTCGATCCCGGCGTCCTGCAGCGCGGTGCGGACCGCGACCATGTCGCCGGCCTCGCTGAGCACCTCGAAGGACTCGCCCAGGTCGTTGACCTCCTCGGCGCCGGCGTCCAGCACCGCGGCCAGCACGTCGTCCTCGCTCAGCTCGCCCTTGGGGACGATCACCACGCCCTTGCGGTTGAACAGGTACGACACGGAGCCGGGGTCGGCCATGGAGCCGCCGTTGCGCGTCATGGCGACCCGGACGTCGGAGGCCGCGCGGTTGCGGTTGTCCGTCAGGCACTCGATGAGCACGGCCACGCCGTTGGGGCCGTAGCCCTCGTACATGATCGTCTCGTACTCGGCGCCGCCCGCTTCGAGACCGGCGCCGCGCTTGACGGCGCTGTCGATGTTCTTGTTCGGGACGGACTGCTTCTTGGCCTTCTGGATCGCGTCGTACAGCGTGGGATTTCCGTCGGGGTCGGCTCCCCCTGCCGCGCCGCGACCTCGACGTTCTTGATCAGCTTGGCGAAGAGCTTTCCTCGCTTGGCATCGATCACGGCCTTCTTGTGCTTGGTGGTTGCCCACTTAGAGTGGCCGGACACAGCCCCGCTCCATTCCGCGTTCCGCGCATTCGACTAACCGGCAACGAACTCGTCGATCCTACCGGTGCCGGTCAGGCCGCCCGGCGCACCATATCCGCGAAGAGGGCGTGCACGCGGTGGTCGCCGGTGAGTTCGGGATGGAACGACGTCGCCAGCAGCGGACCCTGCCGGACCGCGACGGGATGCCCGCCGACCTCCGCCAGCCGCTCCACCCGGGCGCCGGTGGACTCCACCCACGGCGCCCGGATGAAGACGCCGTGCACGGGGCCGCCGGGGACGCCGGCCACCTCCAGCGGCACCTCGAACGACTCGTTCTGCCTGCCGAAGGCGTTGCGGCGCACGATCATGTCGATCCCGCCGACGGTCTCCTGCCCGGAGCGCGGGTCGAGGATCTTGTCGGCCAGCATGATCATGCCGGCGCAGGAGCCGTACGCGGGCATCCCCGCCCGTACCCGCTCGCGCAGCGGCTCCAGGAGCCCGAAGGCGACGGCGAGCTTGGAGATCGTGGTGGACTCCCCACCGGGGATGACCAGGCCGGAGACCTCCGCCAGCTCCGCCGGCCTGCGGACCGGCACGGCGCTCGCGCCGGCCGCTTCGAGGGCGGCCAGGTGCTCGCGTACGTCGCCCTGGAGGGCGAGGACGCCGATGGCGGGGGCGGTGCCCATGGCTGCCGACCTCACCAGCCCCGGCCGGCGTAGCGCTCGGCGTCGTCCAGGGTGTCGAGGTTGATGCCGACCATGGCCTCGCCGAGGTTGCGGGAGGCGTCCGCGACGACCTTCGGGTCGTCGTAGAAGGTGGTGGCCTTCACGATGGCGGCGGCGCGCTTGGCGGGGTCGCCGGACTTGAAGATGCCCGAGCCGACGAAGACGCCCTCGGCGCCGAGCTGGCGCATCAGCGCGGCGTCGGCGGGGGTGGCGACGCCGCCCGCGGAGAAGAGCACGACGGGCAGCTTGCCGAGCTTCGCGACCTCGGCGACCACCTCGTACGGCGCCCGCAGCTCCTTGGCGGCGGCGTACAGCTCGTGGCTGTCCAGGCCGCGCAGGGCGCCGATCTCGTTCTTGATCTGGCGCAGGTGGCGGACGGCCTCGACGACGTTCCCGGTGCCGGCCTCGCCCTTGGAGCGGATCATGGCGGCGCCCTCGGCGATCCGGCGCAGGGCCTCGCCGAGGTTGGTGGCGCCGCAGACGAAGGGGGTGGTGAAGGCCCACTTGTCGGAGTGGTTGACCTCGTCGGCGGGGGTGAGCACCTCGGACTCGTCGATGTAGTCCACGCCGAGCGCCTGGAGGATCTGCGCCTCCACGAAGTGGCCGATGCGGGACTTGGCCATCACGGGGATGGAGACGGCCTCGATGATGCCCTCGATCATGTCGGGGTCGGACATCCGCGCCACGCCGCCGTCCTTGCGGATGTCGGCGGGCACCCGTTCCAGGGCCATCACCGCGACGGCACCCGCGTCCTCGGCGATCTTCGCCTGCTCGGGGGTGACGACGTCCATGATCACACCGCCCTTGAGCTGCTCGGCCATGCCGCGCTTGACGCGTGCGGTGCCGGTCTCGGGAGCCGACGACTGGGGGGCGGAGCTGGGCGTGCTGGACACGGTGGAACCTCGCTCGGTGATGGGTGCGGTGTGGGTGTGTGGGTGGCGTACGGTGCGCTGCTTCCATCGTAAACACGTTCGGACGCCGGGCCCGAACGCGCGCCACCGACAAGGAAACCCCAGGCGGGAGGGGTCGGGAAAGAGCCAATCGGCAAGCTGTGGCCGCCCGGCGGGCGGCGGCGGTCAGCCCGCGGGGGCGCGGTCGGTGAGCGCCGGCGGCGGCTCGTCGTCCATCTCGACCGCCAGCGGGAACGGCGCGTGCCCGGCCAGCCGGAACCAGCGCACCTTGCGGTGCCGGCGCAGCGCCCGCGCCGCCCGTACCGCGTCGTTGTGGAAGCGCCGCGCCATCGGGACCCGCCGCGCGGCCTCCGCCAGCTCGTGTACGGCCTCCTCGCCGCCCGGCGCCCCGCGTACCGCCTCCACCTGCTCCGGCGCCTCGAAGACCGCCCGCAGCGCCTGGCTCAGCTCGCTCTCCGCGACTTCCCGCTGGTCCTCCTCCGCCTGCCGGGCGGCGTGCGCGGCCTCGTAGAGCACGATCGAGGCGGCCGGGTCGAGCACGCCGCTGGTGGCCAGCTCCTGCGCCACCGAGGCGCGGCGCAGCAGTTGGGCGTCGAGGGCCGCCTTGGCGGCGTCGATGCGGGTGTGCAGCCGGTCGAGCCGGCCGGCGGTCCAGCTCAGGTAGACGCCGATCAGGCAGAGCCCGACGGCGACGAGCAGCAGGGTGAGGGCGGTCGACACGTCATACCTCCCGGTCGCGGGCGGGGCCGAAGCGGGCCGCCCAGCGGCCGGCGCGCTCGTCCTCCGCCACCGACGCGGCGCCCTGGGTCACCGTCTCGTAGACCGCCAGAACGTCCGCGCCGACCGTCGACCAGTCGAAGCGCTGTACGTGCCTGCTGCCGCGCTCGCGCAGCTCGGCCCGGCGGGTGTCGTCCAGCAGCAGCCCGGCCGCCCGCTCGGCCAGGTCCCCGGCGTCCCCGCGGGCGAACACCTCGCCCGCCGTGCCGCCGTCCAGCACCTGTACGAAGGCGTCGAGGTCGGCGGCGAGCACGGGTGCGCCCGCGGACATCGCCTCGACGAGGATGATGCCGAACGACTCGCCCCCGGTGTTCGGCGCGACGTACAGGTCGACGCTGCGCAGCAGTCGCGCCTTGTCCTCGTCGCTGACCATGCCGAGGAACTGCACCCGCTCGCGCACCCCGGGGGCCAGGTGCCCGGCGACCTCGGCCGGATCGCCGCGCCCGGCGACCAGCAGGCGGGCGTCCGGCACCCGCTCCAGGATCCGCGGGAACGCCTCCATCAGCACCGGCAGTCCCTTGCGCGGCTCGTCGATCCGGCCGATGAAGCCCAGCGTGCGGCCCTGCCACTCGGCCTTGGGCCCGGCCCCGGCGAAGAAGGAGACGTCGACGCCGTTGGGGATGACGACGGCGTCACCGCCCAGGTGCTCGACCAGGGTGCGGCGCGCGTACTCGCTCACCGCGATGCGCGCGCTGATCTTCTCCAGCGCCGACTGCAGGATCGGGTACGCGGCGATCATGCCGCGGGAGCGCGGGCTCGACATGTGGAACGTGGCCACGATCGGCCCCTTCGCCGCCCAGCAGGCCAGCAGGGCGAGCGACGGGGCGGCCGGCTCGTGGATGTGCAGCACGTCGAAGTCGCCGTCGCGCACCCAGCGGCGCACCCGGGCGGCGGAGAGGAAGCCGAAGTTGATGCGCGCCACGGATCCGTTGTACGGCACGGGGACGGCGCGGCCGGCCCAGACGACGTACTCGGGCAGCGGGGTGTCGTCGTCCGCGGGCGCGAGGACGGAGACCTCGTGGCCGGCGGCGCGCAGGTGCTCCGCCAGGTCCCGGACGTGGAACTGCACCCCGCCGGGCGCCTCCCAGGAGTACGGGCAGACGATCCCGACCCTCACCGCGACGCCCCGCCCCTGAGGTCGTCCAGCCAGAAGCGCTGGAGCATGTGCCAGTCCTCCGGGTGCCCGGCGATCCCGGCGGCGAAGTCGTCGGCCATCGCCTGCGTCATCGCGGCGGTCTTCTCGGCGCGGGTACCGGTCGCGGGCACCTCGACGGGCGCGTGCACCTTCCCCTGCAGGACGGGGGAGTCGTCGTACCAGAGCGTGACGGGCAGCAGCAGCGCGCCGGTCTGCTGGGCGAGCAGCGCGGGCCCGGCGGGCATCCGGGCGGCGGAGCCGAAGAAGTCCACCTCGACGCCGGTGGCCGACAGGTCGCGGTCGGCGACCAGGCAGACGAGACCGCCCCCGCGCAGCCGCCGGGCGAGGGTGCCGAAGGCGCTCGCGCCGCCGTGCGCCAGCACCTCCATGCCCAGGCTCTCGCGGTACGCGACGAAGCGGTCGTACAGCGACTCCGGCTTCAGCCGCTCCTGCACGGTGGTGAAGGGCACCCCCAGCTCGGTGGTGACCCAGGCGCCCGCCAGGTCCCAGTTGCCCATGTGCGGCAGTGCGAGGATCACGCCCGTGTCACCGGCGAGGCCGTCCTTGAGCCAGTGCACGTCCTGGGGGTCGAAGCCGTCGCGGATGCGCTGCTCGCTCCAGGCCGGCAGCCGGAAGGACTCCATCCAGTAGCGCATGTACGAGCGCATGCCGGCCCGGCTGAGTTCCGCCAGCCGCTCGGGCCCGGCGTCGGGGACGACGCGGGCGAGGTTCGACGTCAGCCGCCGTACGCCCTTGCCGTCGCGGCGCCAGGCGGTGTCGGCGATGCGCCTGCCGAGGGCGGCGGCGGCGGGCTCGGGCAGCCGTTTCACGGCTGCCCAGCCCAGGCCGTACACCCCGTCGGTCAGGCGCTCCCTCACGCGCTCTCCTGGTCCGCCGGCGCGGCCTCGGCGTCGGGGCGCGGGCCGCCGCGCGGCGCGGGCGGCGGCAGCGGGTCCTCCGCGTCCTTCTCCGCCGCCTCCCGGTGCACGGTCACCATCCGCTGGAAGAGCGTGACGGCGCTGCCCGCGGCAACCACCCACAGCGCGATGGGCAGCAGGAGGTCGATGTGCGGGATGCCGAAGGTGCGCTCCATGCCCGCGAAGCCGGCGAGCACCAGGGTGATCACCAGCCGGTCGGCGCGCTCCATCAGCCCGTTCACCTTCACCGGCAGCCCGATGCTCTCGCCGCGGGCCTTCGTGTACGAGACGACCTGGCCGCCGGCGAGGCAGAAGATCGCCACCGCGCACATCATGAGGTCGTCGCCGTCGCCCGCGTACCAGAGCGCGATGCCGCCGAAGACGGCGGAGTCCGCGGCCCGGTCGAGCGTCGAGTCCAGGAACGCGCCCCAGCGGCTGGAGCGGCCGGACTGGCGGGCCATGGTGCCGTCGATCAGGTCGGAGAAGACGAAGAGGGTGATGATCACCGTGCCCCAGAAGAACTCCCCGCGCGGGAAGAAGGCCAAGGCCCCCGCCATCACCCCGAGGGTGCCCACGAAGGTGACGGTGTCGGGGCTCACGCCACGACGCAGCAGCATCGCGGCGATCGGTGCGAAGACACGCGTGAAGATCGCACGCGCGTACTTGTTCAGCATGGCCGTCCCAGGGTCGCCGGTCGGCGGGCCCCCGCGGGTGGCCGGGGGGCTCGTCGGTGGAAGTCGCTCAACGTAGCGCAGCCATCGTAGCCAGCGCCCCGCAGGGGCCGCGCGGGCCGTACGCCCCTGACCGGCCGGGCCGTACGCACGTCCGGCCGGTCGCCGTTTCCGAAGCCGTCCGTGCTATGGACGGGGTCTGACCGCGGTGCAAAGCTCGAATGCACCGCACGTGTCAGACGGAGGCGAGACACATGGGTGACAAGGCAAACGCACACCCCGGAGCCGCCGGCAGGGCAGCGGCGGCCGCCCGGCCCTCCGACATTCGGAACGTGGCGCTGGTCGGCCATAGCGGATCCGGTAAGACGACGCTGGTGGAGGCGCTGGCGTTCACCACGAAGGCGCTCACCCGGGCCGGCCGGGTCGAGGACGGCGGCTGCGTATCCGACTACGACGAGATCGAACAGCGCCAGCAACGCTCGGTGCAGCTCTCGCTGGTCCCGGTGGAATGGGACGGGATCAAGATCAATCTGCTGGACACCCCCGGCTACGCGGACTTCGTCGGGGAGCTACGGGCCGGTCTGCGCGCCGCGGACGCGGCCCTCTTCGTCGTCTCGGCCGCGGACGGCGTGGACGGCGCGACCCGGATGCTGTGGGACGAGTGCGCGGCGGTAGGGATGCCGCGGGCGATCGTCGTCACGCACCTGGACGCCGCCAGAGCCGACTTCGACCAGATGACGGAGACCTGCCGGGAGGCGTTCGGCGGCGACGACCCCGACGCCGTGCTGCCGCTGTACCTGCCGCTGCTCGGCGAGCAGGCGGCGGACGGCCACGCGCCCGTGCACGGGCTGATCGGCCTGCTCACGCAGCGCGTCTTCGACTACACCTCCGGCGCCCGCGAGGAGAGACCGCCTCGCGAGGAGGAGCTGCCGCTGATCGAGGAGGCGCGCAACCGGCTCATCGAGGGGATCATCTCCGAGAGCGAGGACGAGTCCCTCATGGAGCGCTACCTCGGCGGCGAGGACGTCGAGGTCAAGACGCTCGTGCAGGACCTGGAGAAGGCCGTCGCGCGCGGGGTGTTCCACCCGGTGCTGGCCGCCGCGCCCGCCGCGGACGGCGGCACCCAGGGGCTCGGCACGGTCGAGCTGCTCGAGCTGATCACCGGCGGCTTCCCCACCCCGCTGGAGCGCCCGATCCCCGATGTGACCACCGTGCGCGGCGAGAAGCGCCCGGGGCTGACCTGCGACCCGGCCGGGCCGCTGGCCGCCGAGGTGGTCAGGACGTCCTCGGACCCGTACATCGGCAGACTGTCGCTGCTGCGCGTCTTCTCCGGCACGCTGCGCCCCGACCAGACGGTGCACGTCTCGGGGCACGGCATGGAGGACCGCGGCCACGAGGACCACGACACCGACGAGCGGATCGGCTCGCTGACCGCCCCGTTCGGCAAGCTCCAGCGCCCGCTGGACGCGGCGATCGCCGGCGACATCGCCTGCGTCGGCAAGCTGAACGGCGCCGAGACCGGCGACACGGTGTCGGCCAAGGACGAGCCGCTGCTGATGGCGCCGTGGGTGATGCCCGACCCGCTGCTGCCGGTGGCCATCGAGGCGCACACCAAGCAGGACGAGGACAAGCTGTCGCAGGGCCTGGCGCGGCTGTGCGCCGAGGATCCGACGATGCGGCTGGAACAGAACGCGTCGACCCGGCAGTTGGTGCTCTGGTGCCTGGGCGAGGCGCACCGCGACGTCGCGCTGGAGCGGCTGCGCACGCGGTACGGCGTGCAGGTCGACTCGGTGGACCACAAGGTGTCGCTGCGCGAGACGTTCTCGGGCAGATCGGCGGCGCGCGGGCGGCACGTCAAGCAGTCCGGCGGCCACGGGCAGTACGCCATCTGCGAGATCGAGGTCGAGCCGCTGCCGGAGGGCTCGGGCATCGAGTTCGTGGACAAGGTGGTCGGCGGCGCGGTGCCGCGGCAGTTCATCCCGTCGGTGGAGAAGGGCGTACGCGGCCAGGCGGTCAAGGGCGTGGCCACCGGCTATCCGCTGGTCGACGTGCGGATCACGCTCGTCGACGGCAAGGCGCACTCGGTGGACTCGTCCGACGCCGCGTTCCAGACGGCGGGCGCGCTGGCGCTGCGGGAGGCCGCGGCGCAGGTGCAGATCCATCTGCTGGAGCCGGTCGCCGAGATCGGCGTGCTGGTCGCCGACGAGTACGTGGGCCCGGTGATGAGCGACCTGTCCGGGCGGCGCGGCCGGGTGGTCGGCACCGAGCAGGCGGGCGGCGGCCGGACGCTGGTGCGCGCGGAGGTGCCGGAGTTCGAGATCGGCAGGTACGCGGTGGATCTGCGCTCCCTGTCGCACGGCACCGGCCGGTTCGACCGCTCCTACGCCAGACACGAGCCGATGCCGCAGCAGTTGGCGGCCAAGATCCGTGATCGGCAGGCCCGCGACGGTTGACCGCGGCTAGGCTGGGGCACATTGGTGGTCGGGCCCGCTGCCCGCGGGCCTGGCCCCATCACCGGGGCGGACGCGCGGCGTTGGGGGCGGCAGTGGCAGGTTCTGAGGGGCTGGAGTTCGACTTCGCCCCGCGCGCACAGGTGCCGCTCTCCGGCGCCCAGGGTCAGACGGCGGCGACGCACGCGCTCGCCTCCACGGCGTACCGCGACAGCGCCGTCACCAAACTCCTCGACGCCAACAACGACTGGAGCAAGTCGGAATTCAAGAAGGGCCGGCTCTCGCTCTTCGAGCCGAACCTGGGCGAGGCGTTCGCGCGCGCCGTCACGGTGCGCATGCTCGCCGACGGCCGCAAGCCGCTCATCCAGTCGTTCGGCACGGAGCCGCAGGCGGTGCTGGAGCACTGCCTGGCGGCCAACCGCTACCGCAAGGAGCGCGACACCCGGCTCACCGTGGTGATGGGCGTCTTCGGGCTGCTCTTCCTGCCCGGGGTGCTGCTCTGGCTCGGCGTCTTCCAGCTCCGCCGCACCCTGGCCGGCGCGTCGGACAAGCGCGTCGGCGCGGTGGGGTACGTGCTGCTGGGCCTCATCGGCGTCGCGGCCATCTATCTCTTCCTCACGATGCCGCTCGACGGCCTGCTCTCCATCTATCTGCGCGGCCTGCTGGTCGCGCCGATCATAGGCTGGTTCTGGGCGAACCGGATCTGCGAGAAGTACGCCAAGGGCCTGCGCGAGCACTGGACGGCGCTGCTGTCCGGCGGCGGCCTCGGCGCCAAGATCCCCGAGGCGGTGCCGAGCAACCCCGGCGAGGCCAGCGCGGAGCGGCTGCGGCTGGGCCTGGCGAAGCTGTCGGCGGAGCAGCACAGCAACGTCGTCTTCTACGCGGGCCCCAAGGGGATACTCGGCATGGGCACCCGCTGGGGCGCCTGGCACCTGGCCGAGGACCTCAAGCCGAAGGAGTCCGGCGGCGAGATCAACCCCTTCCGGAGCTGGGACATCGTCAAGGCGGTGCACGACCAGTTGCGCATGCTGGAGCGCACCCCTCTGCACACCGGCGGCTTCCCGGCGCCGGCGATAAAGCACTGGATCGTCTCGCCGATAGGCGAGGGCGCCGGCGAGGTCGCCCGGCCCGGCGGCACGATCGTCGACGGCTATTCCGTACGGGACTTCGAGGTCCAGCGGATCTGCAACGAGCAGCAGTTCGGCGCCGGCAACCGGCACTATCTGGGCGTGCAGTTCACGCTCTGGGACGGCCAGTTGGTCATCACGCTGCTGGTCTCGGTGACCGTGCTGCACCAGACGCTGCGCATCGAGGTCACGGGGCACGCGCTGGGCCCGGTGCACCCGCTCTTCACCAGCAAGCCCAGCCGCGAGACGAAGACCGTGAGCGGCATGAAGTTCTGGGAGACCAAGGAGAAGCCGCTCCCCCTGGTCCGCACCCGCGAGGTGGTGCGGCTGGCCGCGCGGGCGCCGTTCACCTGGTACCCGCCGCTCCTCGACTACCTCGGCGGCAAGCTGAAGCTCCCCGAGCCCTTCGGGCTGCGGCACGTCTGGGCGGACAAGCCGTGGCGGCACCGCTTCATGGCGGACGACGCGCTGCGCGCGGCGACGCCGGTGCTGCGGGTGGTGCACCAGGCCGCGCTGCGGGTGCTGGAGGAGAACAACGTGGACACCACGAACTTCGCCGGCCGGTCAATGGCGCTCAGCGGGATAGTGCAGAGCGCGGAGCCGCGGCGCGCGGACGTGTACGACGGCTGACGGCGCGCACGGCGCACGCGGGCGGGGGTTCCGCCCCGCTCACACCGTCACGCCGCCGAGGGCCGCGGGCGTCGCCGGCCGGCAGCTCCCGTCGTACGCCGTCCAGGCCGCGGCCAGCCGCTCGACGGCCTCGGTGAGCACGTCCCGCGGGGAGCAGAAGTGCAGCCGCAGGTACGGGCCGCTGCCCCCGGCGGCGTCCACGCAGGCACCGGGGAGGACGGCGACCCCGTGCCGGAGCGCGACCTGCGCGAAGGACACCCCGTCCCCGTACGGCAGCCGCAGCCACACCGTCTGCCCGCCGGGCACCGGCGGGCAGTCCCAGGAGGGCAGCAGCCGGGCCAGCTCGGCGCGCAGATGGCCGTGGGCGGCGCGCAGTTCGGCGCGGCGGCGGGCGAGGAGCGGTTCGTACGCCGCCAGCAGGGAGACGGCGACGAGCTGCGCCGGCACGTCGGTGCCGAGGTCGTGGACGGCCTTCAGCCGGGCGAGCCGGGTGACGACGCCCGCGGGGGCCCGTACCCAGCCGATGCGCAGGCCGCCCCAGACCACCTTGCTCAGCGACCCGACGCTGATGACCTCGGCGCCGTCCGCGCCCGCGGCGAGCGCCGGCGGCGCGGCGCCCTCGAACGCGAGGTCCGCCACCACCTCGTCGTCCACCAGCGGTACGCCGAAGTGCCCCGCCGCCTCCGCGAGCCGCCGCCCGCGCAGCGGGGGCAGCACGGCGGCGGTCGGGTTCTGGTGCACCGAGCCGACGTACGCGAGCGCCGGCCGGTGCTCCGCCAGCGTCCGCACGGCGGCGTCCACGTCGATCCCGTGCGGCCCCACCGCCACGGGCCGCAGCACGGCGCCCGCCTCCCGGAAGAGGTCCAGCGCGCCGGGGTAGGCGGGCGCCTCGACCAGCACCGGGTCGCCGGGGGCGACGAAGAGCCGGGTCAGCAGTGCCAGCGCCTGCTGGCCGCCGGTGGTGATGAGGATCTGCGCCGGGTCCGTGGGGATGCCGCGGGCGGCGTAGCGGGCGGCGACGGCGGCGCGCAGGGCGGGCAGCCCGGCGGGGTGGTAGCCGAGGCCGGTCGCTGGCAGCGCCAGGTCCCGGTAGGCGCGGGCCAGTTCGGGCGGCGGGCCGTCCGGGGCGGCGCAGCTCAGCAGGATCACGCCGTCGGCCGGCTCCAGCAGGTTGAGGAAGAGCGGGTTCGCCGTCTCCGCCGTACGGCCCGGCACGAGCGCCGCCTCGGCGACGCGGGTGCCGCTCCCCTGCCGCCGGACGACGCGGCCCTCCTGCCGCAGCACGCCGTACGCCGCGACCACCGTCGTGCGCCCCACGGCCAGCGCCGCCGCGAGCGCCCGCTCCGGCGGCAGCGCGGCGCCCGGGCGCAGCCGGCCCTCGTCGACCAGCCGCCGGAGCCGGGCGGCGAGCAGCACGTACAGCGGGCCGCGCCCGGCCGACCAGCGGCCCAGGGCGGCCACCAGTTCCGAGGCCCGCACGTCGTCGGTGTCCATGGCGGACCAATCTCCCGGAATTGGCCCTGTTCCGGCAACCCATTCACCGCGGAGACTTTCGCCATGAGCGCCGACCTGCACCCCTCGACCCGTACCGCCCACCCGCCCATGCCGGTCCCGGAGGGCAGCCGCCCGGTGACCGTGCCGATCCACCAGGGGCACGTCTTCTCGTTCGGCTCCGCGGACGCGATGGCCGCCGCCTTCCACGACCCGGACGGCGCGTACCTCTACAGCCGCTTCGGCAACCCGACCGTCCGCGCGCTGGAGGAGGCCGTCAGCGACCTCGAAGGGGGCGCGGGCGGGCTGGCGTTCGCGTCCGGCATGGGCGCGATCAACGCCGTGCTGCTCAGCCTCCTCTCCGCGGGCGACCACGTCATCGCGCAGCGCTCCCTCTACGGCGGCACGTACGCGACGCTGACCGATCTGGCGGAGCGCTGGGAGGTGTCGGTCACGTACGTCTCCGGCCGGGACGCCGACGAGGTACGGGCCGCGTGCACGCCCCGTACCCGGGTGCTCTACCTGGAGACCATCGCCAACCCCACCACCGCCGTCACGGACCTGCCCGCGCTCCTGGCCGCCGCCGCTAAGGCCGGGGTCACCGGCGTCGTCGACAACACCTTCGCGACCCCGCTGCTCTGCCGCCCGGTCGAGCACGGCGCCGACGTCGTCGTGCACTCGGCGACCAAGTACCTCGGCGGCCACGCCGACGTCCTGGGCGGCGTGGCCGTCTTCCGCGACGCGGAGCTGCGCCGCCGGGTCTGGGCGCACGCCGTCGAACAGGGCGCGGCGGCGGACCCGTTCGCGGCGTGGCTGACGCTGCGGGGCATGGCGACCCTGGCGCTGCGCGTCGAGCGGCAGTCCGCGACCGCCCTGACGCTGGCCGAACGGCTCGCCGCCCACCCGGCGGTCGCCCGGGTCCGCCACCCGGGGCTGCCGGACCACCCGGACCGCGCGACGGCCGCCCGACTGCTGGCCGCGGGCGGCGGGGTGCTGGCGTTCGACCTGGCGGGCGGCCGGGACGCGGGGCGCAGGTGCGTGGAGTCGCTGCGGCTGGCGCTGCTGAGCCCGTCGCTCGGGGACGTCAAGACGCTGGTGATGCACCCGGCGAGCACGTCGCACCGGCAGCTCGACGCGGCGGCGCTGGCGGCGATGGACATCGGCGAGGGCACGGTGCGGGTGTCGGTGGGCATCGAGCACCCGGACGACCTGTGGGCGGACCTGGCGCAGGCGCTGGAGAAGTCGGCGGGCTGAGCGGCTGGGGCGGCCCGGGCGCCGCCGGCCCGGGGCGCCTCCGGCTCACCCGCCGCCGCCGTCGCCTCCTCCGCCACCGCCGCCGTCGTAGCCGCCGCCGTCGAACCAGCCCCCGGCGGCGCCGCCGGAAGGCGAGTGGCCCAGGTCGGTGGAGTACGGGGTGTCCCAGCCGTGTCGCGCACCGTCCGCCCCGCCCGCCCCGTACGGGTCCTGCACCGGCTCCACCGTGCCGAGGCGGATGAGCGCGTTCTCGTCTCCCACACCGCACACCGCGCCGAAGAAGTGGGCCACCACCGCGTCCAGCGGGTCGCCGGTCTCGTACCGCACGTCCGTCAGCGGCTCCACCGCCGCGTACCGCACCTCGAAGTCGCGGCGCCGGGTGAGAAGGGCCACCGGGCGCCCGCCCCGCAGCAGGCGGGACGACTCCACGTCCCGCCCTTCCAGCTCCCACTGCGTCTTCACCGTCCGGAGGCGGGCGACCAACCCCCGGGCCGAGGAGTCGAGAACGGTGAGGACGGCCGGGCGCCCGGCCACGGTGACCGTCAGCGGCGGATTCCTCGTCCGCACCTCCTCCATGGTGAGGCCGGCCTCTCCGCGCAGCCGTACCGCGGGCGTCCCCGGCACCCCCGCGGCCCACACGTCCGCCCGCACCAGCCGCCGGTCGAGGGCCACCGTCACCAGGCCGCCGTGCGGCCCCGCTGCGGACCGCCGTGCCATCCACAGCGGCACGCCCTCCTCCTCGGCCCGCCGCCCCGCCGCGGCGACCTCCGCGGGCCCGCCGCTCAGCTCCACGGCCAGCTCGCCGAGGGCCCGGGCGAACGCCGCCGCCTGCCGCACCCGGATCACCTGGGCGGAACCGGTCACGCGGATCAGCGGCACGGCACCGGGCCCGTTCCTGATCCGCGCCAGCTCGCGCTCCAGCCCGCGCCCGCCGAGCCACTTCCCCCGCAGATACGCCTCGGCCATGGCCGTCAGGTTCATGTCCCCGGCCCGCACGTACGAGCCCCGCGCCAGGGACAACCCGTCCGCCGTCAGCCGCACCTTCGCCGCCAGCGGGTTCCACGATCTCTCCGCGTAGACGACCGTCTCGTTACCCGACATCTGTGCCCCCCTGCACACCGCCGCGCACGCGGGGCCGAACCCCCCGCTTTCCGATCCAGTGTGCACGAAACCCCGGAAATCCGACCCCGGTCGGACACCACGGGCCTGCGCGGGCCGGTACGGGCGGCGGCTACTCCGCGGGCCAGGCGGCGGCGAGCATCGCGCGGGTGTCCGCCAGGAGTTGGGGCAGCACCTTGGTGTGGCTGACGACCGGCATGAAGTTCGTGTCCCCGCCCCACCGCGGCACCACGTGCTGGTGCAGGTGCGCGGCGATACCCGCGCCCGCGACCGGGCCCTGGTTCATGCCGAGGTTGAACCCCTGGGCCCCGGACGCGGTGCGCAGGGCGGTCATCGCGCGCTTGGTGAAGACCGCCAGCTCCGCGGTCTCCTCGCCGGTCAGCTCGGTGTAGTCCGCGACGTGCCGGTACGGGACGACCATCAGGTGGCCGCCGTTGTACGGGTACAGGTTCAGCACCGCGTAGACCTGTGCGCCGCGGGCGAGGATCAGCCCGTCCTCGTCGGACTTCTCCGGGATCGCGCAGAACGGGCAGCCGTCGCCGGCGGCGGTGCCGGTGGGCTTGTTCTCCCCCTGGATGTACGCCATGCGGTGCGGGGTCCACAGCCGCTGGAACTGATCCGGGGTGCCGACCCCGAGCTGCTGCTCCGGCTCACTGGTCATGCTCAGCAGCATATGGCGTGCGGGCCCGCCGCCCGGGCGCCGGGCCCGGCCCGGCGCCCCCGGCCGCGCCGGATCACGACCCGGCGCGCTCCGCGACCGCGCGGGCCACCTCGTCGATCGCGTCGTCGATCGGCACGCCGTTGTTCTGCTCGCCGCTGCGGTAGCGGAAGGAGACGGCGCCCTTGGCCATGTCGTCGTCGCCCGCGATGAGCATGTACGGGACCTTGGCCTTCTGGGCGTTGCGGATCTTCTTCTGCATCCGGTCGGAGGAGGAGTCGACCTCGACCCGCAGCCCGCGGGCCCGCATCTTCGCCGCGACCTCCTGGAGGTACGGCACGTGGTCGTCGCCGATCGGGATGCCGACGACCTGCACCGGCGCCAGCCACGCCGGGAAGGCGCCCGCGTAGTGCTCCAGCAGGACGGCGAAGAACCGCTCGATGGAGCCGAAGAGGGCGCGGTGGATCATCACGGGCCGCTGCCGCGAGCCGTCCGCGGCGGTGTACTCCAGGTCGAAGCGCTCGGGGAGGTTGAAGTCCACCTGGATCGTGGACATCTGCCACGTCCTGCCGATGGCGTCCTTGGCCTGCACCGAGATCTTCGGCCCGTAGAACGCCGCCCCGCCCGGGTCCATGACCAGTTGCAGCCCCTGCTTCTCCGCGGCCCGGCGCAGGATCTCGGTGGCCTCCTCCCAGACCTCGTCGGAGCCGATGGACTTCTCCGGGTCCTTGGTGGACAGCTCCAGGTAGAAGTCCTCCAGGCCGTAGTCGCGCAGCAGGTTCAGCACGAAGGTCAGCAGCGAGTCCAGCTCGCCTGCCATCTGCTCCTTGGTGCAGTAGATGTGCGCGTCGTCCTGGGTGAAGCCCCGGGCCCGGGTGAGGCCGTGCACGACGCCGGACTTCTCGTACCGGTAGACGGTCCCGAACTCGAAGAGGCGCAGCGGCAGCTCGCGGTACGAGCGGCCGCGGGCGTCGAAGATCAGGTTGTGCATCGGGCAGTTCATGGGCTTGAGGTAGTAGTCCTGGCCCTCGTCGAGCTGCATGGGCGGGTACATGCCGTCGGCGTACCAGTCCAGGTGGCCCGACTTCTCGAAGAGCTTCCCCTTCGTCGCGTGCGGGGTGTAGACGAACTCATAGCCCGACTCCTCGTGCCGCCGGCGCGAGTAGTCCTCCATCACGCGGCGCACGACGCCGCCCTTGGGGTGGAAGACCGCCAGGCCGGAGCCGATGTCCTCGGGGATGGAGAAGAGGTCCAGCTCGGTGCCGAGCTTGCGGTGGTCGCGCTTCTCGGCCTCGGCCAGGAACTCCAGATGCGCCTTCAGCTCGTCCCGCGACGGCCAGGCCGTGCCGTAGATCCGCTGGAGCTGCGGGTTCTTCTCGCTGCCGCGCCAGTACGCGGCGGCGGAGCGCATCAGCTTGAAGGCGGGGATGAGCCGCGTCGTCGGCAGGTGGGGGCCGCGGCAGAGGTCCTTCCAGCACAGCTCGCCGGTCTTGGCGTCGAGGTTGTCGTAGATCGTCAGCTCGCCGGCGCCGACCTCCGCCGACGCGCCCTCCGCGGCGTCGGCGGCGTTGCCCTTGAGGCCGATCAGCTCCAGCTTGTACGGCTCGGCGGCCAGCTCCTCGCGGGCGTCGGCGTCGGTGGTGACGCGGCGGGAGAAGCGCTGGCCGCGCTTGACGATCTCCTGCATCTTCTTCTCGACGCGCTTGAGGTCGTCGGGGTGGAAGGGCTCGGGGACGTCGAAGTCGTAGTAGAAGCCGTCCTTGATGGGCGGGCCGATGCCGAGCTTGGCCTCGGGGAAGAGCTCCTGCACGGCCTGGGCCATGACGTGGGCCGTGGAGTGCCGCAGGATGTCCAGCCCGTCGGGGCTGTCGATCTCCACCGGCTCGACCTCGTCGCCGTCGGCGACCTCGTACGCGAGGTCCTTCAGCGCGCCTGCGACGCGGGCGGCGATCACGGTGCGCTCGCCGGGGAAGAGGTCGCCGGCCGTCGTGCCCGTCGTGACCACGCGCTCTTCCCGCTCGGCGGCATCGCGGCTGATGATCACACGGACGTCGGACACGGGGTCTCCTTCACGGGAACGGGGTGCCGCACGCGGCGGCGGCACGGCGTGAATCGTACCGAGCCGGGGGGGCGCACGGCGAAATCGGGCGTCGCGTGCGCGGACCGGTGCTCTCAGCCGTCGCCGTACGCCTCGTCGAAGAAGTCCAGGTGCTCGTGGGCCTTCGGCAGCCGCTCCGCCTCGGCGTCCGTCACCGGTACGGGCCGCACCCCCGACGCCCCGGTCAGCCGCCGGAAGCCGCCGCGGCTCTCCAGCATGCCGCTGAGCCGCACCGGGACGCCGGCCAGGTGTGCCTGGCCGGCGACGCGGTACGCCTCCTCGCCGAGCGACGTGCGCACCTCGGTGACGTCCGCGCCCGCGAGTACCCGCAGCCGCACCCGGCCCGGGCCGGTGGCTGCCGTCCGGCTGAGCCGGGTGACGGCTGCGGTGAGCCGGACCGGGAGGGAGGGCTCCCGGCTCCGGTAGCGCACGGCGGCCCGTTGCAGGGCCGGGATGTCGCCGGGGGTGAACTCCACCGGTTCGGGGGCGGCGGCGAAGCCCTCCGGCGGCGGGTACGCGGGCGCCCAGGCCAGCGCGATGCGCACGCCGTCCGTGCCGCGCACGAGGGCGGTCAGGGCCTCGGCCAGCTCGTGGCAGACGCCGAGTCCGACGGCGTGGTCGAAGGCGTCCATGGCCCCGGTGGTGTGATGGCGGTCCACCGCTTCGCGGGTGGCGCGCAGGGCGCGGAGCAGCGTGGTGGTGACCGCGCGGCTCTCCGGCGCGGGGACGAAGGCGGTGAGCCGGGCGGCGTGGGCACCGGGGCCGAGCAGGGTCTGCTCGACGTCCCGCGCGGCGTGCGGGCGCAGCCGGGCGCCGTGGAAGCCCGCGGGGCGGCGGGCCGCGAGCGCACCGGCCAGCAGCATGGCGCGGGCGGCGGCGGACAGCCGCTCGGCGTCGGCCCACCGGGCCGGCCCGGCGCGCCGCTCGGCACCGTACTCCCAGCTCACCTCGTCGCTGGGCACGGCCACCGCGGTGAGCACGAGCGGGGCGGACGGCTCGGGGCTGCGGGCCAGCGCGCCGAGCGCTTCGGCGAGGAGGGCGGTGCAGTCGGGGAAGGCGCGGTCGGCCGGTACGAGGACGCCGGCGCCGCCCGGTGCGTCGCCGGGCGGGGTGAAGCGCGCGTACCGGCCGGTGGAACCGCCGTGCCGGCGCCAGCCATGGCGGGCGAGGAGGGCGCCGAGCACGGCGGGGTCCGTATGGGCGGGGTCGGGCTCCGGAGGCTGCCGGTACATCAGGGTCTCCCTCCCCTGCCGCCCCGGGCGGTGGGCAGGTGGCGCGCGCGGCCGGCCCGGTCGTAGCCGGCCCTCACCCGGACGTGCCGGTCGGTGCCGCTGCCGGGGAAGGGCTGCACCGGGGTGCAGCGGGCAGCGGCAACGACCGCGTGCGGACAGCCGGTCCGCGGCGTCTCCGTGCACGCCGTCGCGGCGAGAACGCCGCGCCGCGGCGCGGTCCGCCCGAGGAGCGGACCGCGCGGTTCCGGCCGGGTGAGGGCCATGGCCCAACTGCCTTCCACGCGCTGTCGGTAGCTGACGGGGGCCGGCCCCGCCACGGGCGGCCGAGGTGCGCCCGGCCCTCACTCTCTGTTGTCACCGCACGGGCTCTCCGCCAAACAACCATTGTTCGAACGAGGGGTGTTGGGGGTATCACCCGGTCGGGTGGGAACGACCCCACCCACCATAAAACTCCAGGGAGTTGGGCTGATGACGCTCTGGTACGAGGGGCCGCTGGCCGCCTTCGACACCGAGACGACCGGCGTGGACGTGGAACGCGACCGGATACTCTCCGCAGCCGTCGTCGTCCAGCCCCACATCACTTCGCCGCCCCGCTGTACGTCGTGGCTCGTCTCCCCCGACGTGGAGATCCCGGCTGCGGCCACGGCGGTCCACGGGTTGACGCTGGCGCATCTGCAGCGGCTGGGCCGCTGGCCGGCGCCGGTGATGGAGGAGGTCGGCAAGGCCCTGGCGGCGCAGTGCGCGAGCCACGTACCGCTGGTGGTGATGAACGCACCGTTCGATCTGACGCTGCTGGACCGCGAGTTACGCCGGCACCGCGCCTCCTCCCTGCCGAAGTACCTCGGCGGCGCGCCGCTGTACGTGCTGGACCCGCTGGTGCTGGACCGGCACCTCGACCGCTACCGCAAGGGCAGCCGCACGCTCACGGCGCTGTGCGAGCACTACGGCGTGGAGCTGGCCGGCGCCCACGAGGCGGGCGCGGACGCGACGGCGGCGCTGCGTCTCGTACGGGCGATCGGACAGCGGTACGCGGACCGGCTGGGCGAGTTGACCGCACCGGAGCTGCACGAGCGGCAGGCTGCCTGGCACGGCGCGCAGGCGCGCGGCCTGACGGCGTGGTTCGCACGCACGGGCTCGGACGAACGCTGCGACCCGGCCTGGCCCTTGCGCACGTCCGGCCTGGCGACGGTGGCCTGACTCGATTGGCGTTGCGGTGTACCCCGTTGCCGGGAAGCGGGGGTGCGGGGGCGAAGCCCCCGCACCCCCGCGGCGGAGCCGCGCACTAACGACGAAGGCGATCTGCGTCCGTGCTTCTTGCGGACGCAGATCGCCTTCGTCTTTGTGGGCGATACTGGGATCGAACCAGTGACCTCTTCGGTGTGAACGAAGCGCTCTCCCCCTGAGCTAATCGCCCCGGAGCGCCGTGGTGGCGCGGTCAGAACCATACAGGGCGGCGGGGCCGGCGTTCAAACCCGTTGCCGCGGCGGGGCAGCAGAGGGTCAATTCCGCGCGACGCGGCCGCACGGTGACGATGCCCGCGACGTCACCCGGCGTGAGCATCCCCGTATGCCCCTTACCGGCCATCGCCGACGCACCCTCCGCGCGCCTCCGTCACACTGCGCCCAATCCTCGTTACTCTCCGCATCCAGAGAGCGCAAACTATGCGTGCCGGAGAGTTCACCGGAACGGCCCTGCTCCGAGAACCCTCACTAGGCCGTACGAACTACGAAAAACATCGCAAAACAGTCAGAGGGGTTTACAACGCCCCGGTAGGTGGCATGTCGACTTCGCCGACGTGCGAATCCCCGAGCGCACACTGAGCGAAAGG
This sequence comes from Streptomyces sp. WAC 06738, assembly GCF_003945505.1. Lineage (NCBI taxonomy): Bacteria > Bacillati > Actinomycetota > Actinomycetes > Kitasatosporales > Streptomycetaceae > Streptomyces > Streptomyces sp. WAC 06738. The sequence goes on from NZ_CP029618.1 coordinate 877,323, forward strand.
CCCTGGCGCTTATGAACCACACGGTCAGCTGCGAGCTGCACCTGCGCCTCGTTGTGTCGAGCGAGTCTTCCCTGCCTGTCCCCGCAGGTCTGCGGTACGACACCGCGGATCCTTACGCCGTGCACGCCACCTTCCACACGGGCGCAGAAGAGACGGTCGAATGGGTGTTCGCCCGCGATCTGCTCGCCGAAGGGCTCCACCGCCCGACCGGCACCGGCGACGTCCGCGTCTGGCCATCCAGAAGCCACGGCCAGGGCGTCGTCTGCATCGCCCTCAGCTCGCCCGAGGGCGAGGCACTGCTCGAAGCCCCCGCGCGGGCGCTGGAGTCCTTCCTGAAGCGCACGGACGCCGCCGTGCCGCCCGGGACGGAGCCACGCCACTTCGACCTCGACACCGAGCTCTCGCACATCCTCGCGGAGAGCTGAACCCCTGCGACCTCACCGTCCGTAGCCGTCCGCCTCGGGGAGACGGCCGGACACCCCACCGGACAACCGCATCACCGCACCGCCGTCGTTCCACTCTGGGCGACGGCGGTGTCACGCGTTGGCTAGAGTCGGCGTCAGACCGACCAGGGGAACGCGCGGCCCGACCAGGGGAGCGGAACGGTGCTGATCAATCACGACACCCGGTGCGCGCTAGACATCGTCGTGGCGCTGCTGAACACGGACGCCGGGGACGGGGGCGAGGAAGCGGACGTGCTCGTGGACGTGAGGGCGCTCCAGAGTTTCGTCGACGAGCACGAGATCAGCGGGCTGGAAGCGCTCTGCCGCTCCGACCTGGACGCGGTCAGGGCCGTACGGAGGGATCTCTCGGCCGTCTTCGCCGCGCCTGACGACCGCACGGCCGCGGAGCGGCTCAACGCGATCGTCGCCGCCGCCGGCACCACGCCGCAGCTCACGGACCACGACGGCTACGAGTGGCACGTGCACTACTTCGCGCCCGGCGCCTCCGTCGCGGAACATCTGGCCGCGGACGGCGGGATGGCGCTGGCGTTCCTCGTCGTCGCCGGCGAACGCGAGCGGCTGCGCCGCTGCGAGGCGCCGGACTGCGGCCGGGCCTTCGTCGACTACTCGCGCAACCGCTCCCGCCGCTACTGCTCCAGCCGCACCTGCGGCAACCGGCTGCACGTGGCGGCGTACCGCGCCCGGCAGCGCGAGGCGGCGGCGGAGAACGGGACGGGGAACGGGAACGGGAAGGCGGCGGCCGGGGCCGCCGGCGGGGCGGCGCTCACCAGCCGATGAGGTCGTAGACCGAAGTGCCGAAGATCAGCACGCCCACGACGGTGAGGAAGAGCATCAACGGCGGCTGGGACAGGGCGAAGAGGCAGCCGCGGGTCTCGGCGGGGGCGGGAGGCCGCGGTGCGGGCGTGTGGTCGTTCATCTCGCGCAGATAATTGCGCAGGCACGCATGCCCAAGTGGGCAACACGCCAGGAAAACCCGGCCTGTTCACGAAGATCGGCCGTGCATGATCAATTCTTGTCGACAGAGATCGACTTCGCGGCTGCGCAGGGTAGTTCGGCGGGCCCGTAGCGTCAGATTCCGTGCTTCTTCAGGATCGCCTCGATGTCCGAGAAGTCCTCGTCCCCGGAGCCGGAGCCCCGCCGCCCCGTCGTCGCCGCGGCGGAGCCGCGCGACTTGCCGCCCCGCCCGGCGCCCAGCGCGGGCTGCGACGCCGCGGGCGCCGCCGCGGGCGCCGCGGCGCCCCCGCCGGCCTTGCGCTTGGCGCGCTCGCCGGCGAAGCGCTGGGCGACCCACAGCACGACCGCGACCGCGAGCACACCGAAGCCGCCCCAGACGGAGGGCTTGAAGACGAGATCCGTGGCCCAGTCCCCCGTGGCCTTGCCTACCTTGCCGCCGAGCTTGACCAGCCCCGCCATGGCCAGGCCGACGGGCACCAGCGACAGGGCAGCGATCTTCGTCGCCCGCCGGAACCTTCGCCGGTATGCGGTCAACAGCGCGATCGCGAGCCCCGCCGCGGAGAGCGCGGCGCAGACCGTGGTGGTGAACATGTCTCCATCGTGCACCGGAACGCGCCGCGATTGCCATGGTGCGGCACGTCATGGGGGACATCTCCGGGTCCGGGTCGTCCGCAGGACCGAGACGGCGCCGCCCCCCGGGGCCTGGAAGACTGACGTCCATGGAGAACGATGTGAACCGTGCGCCCGTCCTCGACGTCTGGTGCGAGCTGCAGTGCCCGGACTGCCGGACGGCGCTCGCCGACCTGCGCGCGCTGCGGGAGCGCTACGGGGACCGGCTCGACATCCGGCTGCGCCACTTCCCGCTGGACAAGCACCAGCACGCGATGGCGGGCGCCCAGGCCGCCGAGGAGGCGTTCGCACAGGGGAAGGGCTGGGAGTATGCGGAGGCCGTGCTGGCCGTGGCGGAGACGTTCGGCAAGCGGGGCGAGCCGCTGCTGGTCGAGACGGCGCGCGAGCTGGACCTGAACGCCGCGGAGGTGGAGACGGCCCTCGTGGACGGGCGGCACTTCCTGATCGTGGACGCGGACGTCGCGGAGGGCAAGGCGATCGGCGTGACGGGGACGCCGACGTACGTCATCGGGGGCGAGCGCCTGGACGGCGGCAAGAGCCAGGAGGGGCTGCGCGAGCGGATCGAGGAGATCGCGGACCGGCTGCTGGCCGCGGCGGACTGACGCGGGGCCCGGGCCTGCGGAACCCCCGCGCTGAGGCCGGGGTCTACGGGCCGGGCGGCGCCCCGGCCCTGTTCCCCGGCCCTCTCCCCCGGCCGGGGCACCGTGGACCGGCGCCGGCCTTCAGATCAGCGGCTTGCGCAGGTGGTACGCCGTGGGTGCGTAGTCCAGGGACTCGTACAGCCGCCGCGCCACCTCGTTCCACGCGAAGACGTGCAGCCCCAGCGTGGGCAGCCCCGCCGCCAGGCACTCGCGCTCGGCGGCGAGCATCAGCGTCCGGCCGTGGCCCCTCCCCCGGTGCTCGGGAGCGACGGTCACGGCGTAGACGTACCCCCCGGTGGCGATCTCGGGCTTCAGTGCGATCCAGACCGTGCCCACCCCCGCCCCCTCGTGCTCCAGCACGCGCAGCGCCATGTCCGGGGTGGCGGCGCCCGCCGGCAGCAGGGCGTCGTGGGCGGCGCCGGCCCGGCTCCGCGCCTCGTCCGGCGGCGTCCCCTGGTCCAGCCAGTGGCGCGCGTACGCCTCCACCTCCGCCGTCCGCCAGCCCGGGTACTCGCCCGCCGCCATCGGCCGCACCGCGGAGCCGGGCGGCAGCTTCGGCACCGCGGCCAGTTCCTTGGCCATCGTCCGGCCCGTCTCGGTGTAGCCGAGCGCCGCGGCCAGCCGCAGCCCGACCTCCGCGCGCGGGTCCAGGCTGAGCAGGATCTCCCGGCAGCCCCAGCCGCGCAGCACCTCCTCGGCCGCCAGCGCCGCGACCGTGCCCCGGCCGCGGCCGCGCTCGGACCGCTGGATCCGCAGCGTGCGGACGCGCCCGGTGGCGGAGCCGAGGCGCGGGGCGGTGGCCAGCTCGACCTCGCCGACCGGGCGGCCGTTGACGCACACGGCGAACGCGCGCGTGCGGCCGCCGTCCGGCTCACGCCGCTCGGCTCCGGCCGGGCGCAGATGGGTCGTCATCGCTTCCCCTTCGTCCTCGGACGCGCGGAGTCCGCCGGTGGCGCGGTCCTGCTACGGGTCGATGTCCCCCGCGGAGCGCTCCGCGAACACCTGCATGGCCTTCGCCGTGACCGGACCGCGGGCACCGGGCAGTTCGCGGCCGTCGAGGTGCCGTACGGCCTGGACGTCGCGGAGCGAGGACGTGAGGAAGACCTCCTCCACCTCGCCGCCCTCCGCGAGCACCGAGAACGGCAGGTCCGTCTCCCGGGCGCCGGTCCACTCCAGCAGCAACTGCCGGGTGATCCCGGCCAGGCAGCCGGAGGCGAGCGGCGGGGTGTGCAGCTCGCCTCCGAGGACGACGAAGACGTTGGAGCCGGTGCCCTCGCAGAGCCGGTCCCGGGTGTTCGCGAAGAGCGCTTCGCTGGCGCCGGCCTCGTGCGCGCGGGCGAGCGCGACGACGTTCTCCGCGTACGAGGTGGTCTTCAGCCCCGCGACGGCCCCGCGCTCGTTGCGCGTCCAGGGGACGGTGACGGCGTCCGTCTCGTCCGGCCGCGGCTCGGCGGCGGCCAGGGCGACGGCCAGGGTGGGGCGGCTGTCGTCCGGGTCACTGCGATGGGAGGACAGCGGCGCGGCGCCGCCGGTGTACGTGATGCGCAGCCGGCCGTGCGCCACGGGCTCCGCGGCCAGCACCTCGGCGCAGGCCCGGCGCACCTCGTCGAGGTCGGGCTCGGGCAGGCCGAGGCCGCGGGCGGAGCGGGCCAGCCGCTCCAGGTGCCGGGTGAGGGCGAAGGCGGTGCCACCGGTGGCCTTCAGCGTCTCGAAGACGCCGTCGCCCACGGTGATGCCGTGGTCGAAAACGGAGACCCGGGCGTCGGCCACCTCGCGCAGCCCGCCGTCGAGCCAGACCTTCATGGGCGTACGGTCCCTTCACTCGTGACTTCCGCCTCCGACGCTACCGCGAGCAGCCGGGATGCCTTCAATTCGGTCTCCCGCCACTCGCGCTCCGGGTCGGAGCCCCAGGTGATGCCCGCGCCGGTGCCGAAGCGCAGCGCGGGGCCGCGGGGCGCGGCCCGGTCGATCCAGAACGTGCGGATGCCGACGGCCAGTTCGCCGGTGCCGCGGTCGGCGTCGACCCAGCCGACGCCGCCGCAGTACGGGCCGCGGGGGGCGTTCTCCAGCTCGTCGATGATCCGCAGCGCGCTGCTCTTCGGCGCGCCGGTGACGGATCCCGCCGGGAAGGTGGCGCCGATCAGCTCCGCCCAGCCGGCGCCGGGGGCCAGCTCGCCGCGGACGGTGGAGACGAGGTGGACGAGGCCGGGGTGCTCCTCGACGGCGCAGAGGGCGGGCACGGTGACGGAGCCGGTGGTGCAGACGCGGCCGAGGTCGTTGCGCACGAGGTCGACGATCATGACGTTCTCGGCGCGGTCCTTGGCGGTCAGGTCGGCGGCGGTGCGGCCGGTGCCCTTGATCGGGCCGGACTCGACGGCGCGGCCGGCCCGGCGCAGGTACAGCTCGGGCGAGGCGGTGGCGACCTCGACGCCGTGCGCGGGCAGCCGGACGACGCCGGCGTACGGGGCGGGGTTGCCGCGCGCGAGGACGGCGGCGAGTGCGTCGACGTCGGCGGCGTCCCGGTCCGGCCCCGGGAGCGGGGCGGTGAGGACGCGGCAGAGGTTGACCTGGTAGACGTCGCCGGCGGCGATGCGCTCCCTTATGCGGTGCACCCCGGCCACGTATCCGGCGCGGTCGAGGGAGGTCGTCCAGCGCGCGGCGCCGGGGCCGCGCCAGCGGTGCGCGCGGGCGGCGGGTGGGTGCGGCTCTGCGCGTACGTCGCCGAAGCGCGCGCACACCGTCCGGCCCTCGTACCCGGCGACGACGGCCCACCAGCCCGCGGAGTCGAGCGCGGCCGGGTCGTCGGTCACGTCGCGCAGGTCGGAGGCGACGAGACCGCCGAAGCGGGCGAGCGGGGCGAGGCGGGGCACGCCGCGAGTCTATGGCGGCCGGCGGACACCGGGCCCGGGGCGGGTGCGGCCCCGGCACGGGCGCGTCCGCGGGCCGGGGCGCGGGCCGGGCGCGCGCGAAACCGAATTTGAGCTGGCCCCGGAATCCGCTAAGGTTCATGACTACCGGAAGCGCCTCACCGGCGCCTTCGGAGCACGACCGGCGGACGTAGCTCAGTTGGTAGAGCATCACCTTGCCAAGGTGAGGGTCGCGAGTTCGAATCTCGTCGTCCGCTCGATGGGGGTCTCCCGGGCCCCCGCTGGTGGAGTGGCCGAGAGGCGAGGCAACGGCCTGCAAAGCCGTCTACACGGGTTCAAATCCCGTCTCCACCTCGGACGATTAGCTCAGCGGGAGAGCGCTTCCCTGACACGGAAGAGGTCACTGGTTCAATCCCAGTATCGTCCACCACTCCGACGGCGGCCCATGCCCGCGCCCGGCGCGCGCATGGGCCGCCTTCGTCGTTGCCGCCCGGCCGTGGCGCACCCGTCCCGGGACCTGGCACGAAAGCGATGTGCAGGCATCGGTCATGACAGATAGTGTCAGAATATGAACGACCGTGCTGCCATTGTGTTCCGTGAAATACCCGAAAGTGACATCGACCGGGCGCAGGAGCTGGCCTATCTGGTCTTCCACGAAAAGCCCGAGAACGAACTTCGCAAACGCCATCACGAACTCCTGGCGGGGTGCCTGCGCATCGGCGCGTACGACGCGGAGACGCTGGTCGGCATGGTCGCCGCGCTGCCGTTCACGATGGCCGTCCCCGGCGCCGAACTCCCCTGTCCCAGCCTGACGTTCGTCTCCGTGGCGCCGACGCACCGGCGCCGCGGGGTGCTCTCCGGGATGATCGCCGAGCTCTTCGCGCGCTGCCCGGCCGAGGGCTGGCCGATGGCGGCGCTGTGGGCGTCGGAGACCGCGATCTACGGGCGGTTCGGCTTCGGCCCCGGCACGTACGGCGCGACCGTCGAGATCGACTCCCGGGAGGCGCTGCGGCTGCGGATCGCCCCCGACGAGCGGCCCCTGCGGCTGGTCGACCCGGCCGCGGCGCCCGCGCTGCTCGGCCCGTACTACGACCGCACCCGCGCCGTGCGCGCCGGCCGCCCCGCCCGCAGCGAGGAGTGGTGGACCAAGGAGTGGATGGCCGAACAGGACCCGGACGACGAGGACTTCTCCCGGCCGCGCGTCGTGGCCCTCGGCGAGCCGCTCGCCGGCTACGCCGTCTACCGCACGAAGGACGGCGACAGCGACCGCCCGGAGACCTCGGGTCTGGTGCGGCTGGACGAGCTGGAGGCGGACACCCCCGCCGTGGCCGCGGCCCTGTGGCGCTATCTCGCCTCCCTGGACCTGACCGGCACGGTACGCGCCTGGGGCCGCCCGCTCGACGACCCGCTGCTGCTCTTCGCCGCCGACCGGGACCAGGTGCGGGTCACGAGCACGTTCCCCGCGCTGTGGGTGCGGCTGCTCGACGTCGGCACGGCCCTGCGGCGCCGCTCCTGGGCCGCCGCGGCGGACGTCGTGCTGGCGGTGACCGACGCGGCGGTGCCGGCCAACGAGGGCACGTACCGGCTCACCGTCGCGCCCGGCGCCCCGGCCGCGTACGAGAGCACCGACGCGGCGCCGGACCTCACCGTCGACATCCGCGACCTGTCCGCCGCCTACCTCGGCGGCACCCCCCTCGCCGCCGCCGTCCGCGCGGGCCTGGCGACCGAGCACACCGCGGGCGCCGCCGACGCGCTCGACGCGGCGCTGCGCACGCCGCTGCTGCCGCACACGGTCGAGGAGTTCTAGCCGGCGCGCCCGAAGAGGCGTACGCCGCAAGGCGGTTGCACGGCGGTCGCCCGGTCCCCCGCGGGGCCGGGCGGCCGCCTTTCGCGCCTGCGAAAGGTCTGGACAAACATGCGGGCCCATGCTGTGGTGACAGCGCGCCGATTGAGAGCGCTCTCAACCATCTGTGTTCCACCCCCACTCGACATGAGGGAACAGCAGAAAGGTCATCATCGTGAGACGCACCTTCGGATTAAGGCTCGGCCTGTCCGCACTCCTGCTCCTCAGCACCTGGGGCGGCGCCGCCGCCCTCGCCCCCGCCGCCGGCGCGGACTCCGCCCGGGAGCTCTCGCCGGGCCTGGCCCGCGCACTCCAGCGGGACCTGGGCCTCACGGCCGACCAGGCGCGGGAGCGGCTGGCGGACGAACGCCGGGCGGGCGAGACCGAGAAGAAGGCCGAGCGCGCGGCCGGTGCCGCCTACGGCGGCTCCTGGTTCGACGCGGACAGCGGCCGGCTCACCGTCGCCCTCACGGACACCCGGCGCGCGGACGCGGTCCGGGCGACGGGCGCCGACGTGCGCGTCGTCGAGCACACCGCCGCGCGGCTGGACGCGACGATGAAGCGCCTGGACACGCTCTCCGCCCCCGCCGGGGTGGCCAGTTGGCGCGTGGACGCGCGCGCCAACAGCGTCCGGGTCGACGTCGTCGCCGGCCACCGCGGTGACGCACCGGTCCGCGCCTTCCTCGAACGGGCCCGCGCCGCCGGTCCCGTCGAGGTCGGTACGGTCGCCGAGGCGCCGAGCACCTTCGCCGCCGGCACCGTCGGCGGCGACCCGTACTACACGGGCAACGTCCGCTGCTCCATCGGCTTCTCGGTGCACGGCGGCTTCGTCACCGCGGGCCACTGCGGCGGCGCGGGCCAGGCGGTCAGCGGCTGGGATCGCTCGTACATCGGCAACTTCCAGGGCTCGTCCTTCCCCGACAACGACTACGCCTGGGTGAACGTCGGCAGCGGCTGGTGGACCGTCCCCGTGGTCCTCGGCTGGGGCACCGTGCCCGACCAGCTCGTCCGCGGCTCCGCGGAGGCCCCGGTGGGCGCCTCCATCTGCCGCTCCGGCTCCACCACCCGCTGGCACTGCGGCACGCTGCTGGCCAAGAACGAGACGGTCAACTACAGCGGCGGCGCGGTCGTGCGCCAGCTCACCAAGACGAGCGTCTGCGCGGAACCCGGCGACTCGGGCGGCTCGTTCATCAGCGGCGACCAGGCGCAGGGCGTCACGTCCGGCGGATGGGGCAACTGCAGCGGCGGCGGCGAGACCTGGTACCAGCCGGTGAACGAGATCCTCGGCCGCTACGGGCTGACGCTGCACACCGCGTAGGGCGGCGCGATCCCCGTGGCACCGGCCCCTCGCCGGTGACCGCAGGCCCGTGCCGCTCGCCCGCCGGGCGGGTGGCACGGGCCGTACGGCCACGCGATGATCATGGACTTGCGGTGGCGGTCGGCGCGTGGAAGTATCTAGCCGCAGCAAGCCCGCGCGGTTAGCTCAGCGGGAGAGCGCTTCCCTGACACGGAAGAGGTCACTGGTTCAATCCCAGTACCGCGCACAGCAGAAGGGCCGGAGCCGGTGCTCCGGCCCTTCGCCGTGTGGTCGCGCGTACGGCCCCCGCGGGCGGGGGCCGTACGGCCGCTGTCGGACCGCCGGTCAGGACGAGAACAGCATGCGGGAGAAGCCGCCCTTGCGGTGGCCGTAGTGACCGTGGCCGCCGCCGTGGTGGCCACCGCCCCAGCCCGGGGCCTGCTGCGGGTAGCCGCCCTGGGCGGGCGGCGGCGGGGGCGGCGGGGCCTGCTGTGCCCACTGGGCCTCGAGCCGGGTCAGGGTCTCCAGCTCGCCGTAGTCGAGAAAGATCCCCCGGCACCCGCTGCACTGCTCGATCTGCACGCCGTTGCGGTTGTACGTCTGCATCGGCGCACGGCACTTGGGACACTGCATGGTCGCCCTCAACTCCTCGAACTCTTCCGCCGCCACGGATGACGGACGGCGGCCATGGCTGCACAGCCTACGATGCGCCGCCCGGCTCCGTCCCGTCCTCCATCGCGGCGATACGCGCGCAGGCGGCGAGCAGGTCGTGGTCGGTGCCGTCCAGGGGCCTCGTGCCCGTCGCGGCGTCCACGAGGGCGCGGGCGGCGAGCTGGACGGTGAGGGTGCGCGCCGGCACGTCGACCTCGGGCGGCCAGAGGTCGTCGCCGGGGGCGACGGCGGGGCCGCGGGCGGCGCGGTAGCCGGCGAGGAAGGCGGCCCAGTCGGCGGCGGGGATGAGGCCGGTGGCGTAGCCGGCGGCGGGTCGGGCGAGGTCCCAGGCGGGCTCGCCGAGGCCGAGGTCGTCGACGTCGATGAGGTGCCAGGGGCCGTCGGGGGCGGGGTGGCGCACGAGTTGGCCGAGGTGGAGGTCGCCGTGGCAGAGGAGCGAGCGGGGCTGCGCGCGGGGCTCGTCGTCCCGGGCCCAGGCGGGCAGCCGCGCCCAGGCCCGGAGCACGACCGCGGCGGCGGTACGGCCCGGGGCGGGGGCGGGGTACGGAGCCCGGGCCGGTGCGGGGACGCGCTCCGGTGCGGGCGGCGCCGGGACGGTCGCGCGGGTACCGTCCCGCGGCGGGGTGGAGTCCGCGGGGGTACGGGGCGCGGGGGTGGCCGGGGTCGCGCGCAGGGCCGCGATGGCGCGGGCCGCGTTCGCCGGTCCCGACATCGGCGGCAGGGGGCCCGGCAGCCGGTCCGCCGGCACCGCGTGCAGCCGGGCGATCAGGTGCCCCGCCTCCCGCCACGGCGCCGCCTCCGGGGCGTCCGGTGCCACCGGGGCCCCGTACGGCCAGCGGCTCACGGACCGGCCCTCGACGGGCCCTGTCAGCCCGCCGAGCGGCGCCAGCAGGATGCCCGCGAGCAGCGGATGCGCGGCCACCCGCAGCCGGACGGCGAGAGCGGCGGGGTCGAGCCGCGGGGCGTGCGCCTTGAGTACGGTGCCCCCGCCGCGTACGACGGTCACGTCAGGGCGGTCGACGATCACCGCGGGCTCGCCGGTCTCCCGGCTCAGCTCCGCCAGCCGGTCGACGAGGCGTGCGCGCACCGGCTCATCCTAGGCCCCGTACCGCGACGGCCTGCACGAACGTGACAGGACCGGTACCGGCGGCATCGGCCGCGAGGTGCCTCGCCGCGGGCGGCGGCGCAGGCATGGCCGGCCGCGTACCGCCCCGGAAAACGCGTAGCCCGGGCGTCTCCCCAGACGCCCGGGCGTACACGTCCGTCCGCCGCACCCCCGTCCCCACGGGGCTGAGCCGGCTGTCCCCGGCCCGGGCCGCTCTCCCGGGCCTGACGGGGCTAGTGCCCCATCATTCCGGCCACGGACGACGCATGTGTGATGACCGCTTCCCACCCGCCGAAGAGGACGGTGAGCACGATCGCCAGGGGCAGCACCATCGCGAGAGCGACCAGCGGGTGCCTGCGCTCCGACGGCTGTGCGCCGAACGCGGCGAGCGCCCCTGCGACGGCCTTGGGCCGTGCGGTGTGCTCCGCTGTTCTCTCCATGGCTGCCTCTCCTGTGTTGGGGCGGCGGGCGTCCGACCTCGGGGGACGAGTGCTGCGCCCGCCGCTTGACGACAACATTAGGGAAATGATCGGCACGGGTCGTCATGCCCGCGTATCGATTGCCTGGCCTCCCGGAGGATGACTGCGGCGCGAAGTCGCTACTCCCATGGGTGGAGACCGGGTACTACGTCCCAGGGTCTTCCCCGAGAGGGACCTCGCCGTCCGTACGCGGCACGGGATGCTCCACCAGGGCGAGCACCCTGGTGGCCATGAACCGCGCCGTGCGCACCACCGAGCCGCTGCGCGTCACCTCGCTCACCTCGACCACGCCCCGGCGCACCGACGTCTCGACCCTCCGGCCGGCGCGCGAGGCCACCACCTGGTACGTCCGCGTCGTGTCCCCCGCGTCCACGACTATCTCCACTCGATCGCCCTTCACCTGTCCCGCATCCCCCTTCGTAGGGGCCGCACTTGGGCCCGGCCATATCTCCAGGATCCCACCTGGGACTGACAATTCGGCCCGCCGCACGGCGCCCTGCCAGCGCGAGCGGCGGTCAAGTCCGTAAGCTGTGCACGGCAGACAGACCGGGCAGCGGGGATGGTTACGGCATGGCGATGATGCGGCTCCGCCGGGAGGATCCGCGTGTCGTCGGCTCGTTCCGGATCCACCGGCGGCTCGGCGCGGGCGGCATGGGCGTGGTCTACCTGGGCTCGGACCGGCGCGGCCAGCGGGTCGCCCTCAAGGTGATCCGGCCGGATCTGGCGGAGGATCAGGAGTTCCGGTCGCGGTTCGCCCGCGAGGTCTCCGCCGCCCGGCGGATCCGCGGCGGCTGTACGGCGAGGCTGGTGGCGGCCGATCTGGACGCGGACCGGCCGTGGTTCGCCACGCAGTACGTGCCGGGGCCCTCCCTGCACGACAAGGTCGGCGACGAGGGGCCGCTGATCGCGGCGCGGGTCGCGGCGATCGGCGCGGCGCTCTCCGAGGGCCTGGTCGCCGTGCACGAGGCGGGCGTGGTGCACCGCGACCTGAAGCCGTCGAACATCCTGCTCTCCCCCAAGGGCCCGCGGATCATCGACTTCGGCATCGCCTGGGCGACCGGCGCCTCCACGCTGACGCACGTCGGCACGGCGGTCGGCTCGCCCGGGTTCCTGGCGCCCGAGCAGGTGCGCGGGCAGCCGGTGACACCGGCGAGCGACGTGTTCTCGCTGGGCGCCACGCTCGCGTACGCGACGACGGGCGACTCGCCGTTCGGGCAGGGCAGTTCCGAGGTGATGCTCTACCGGGTGGTGCACGAGGAGCCGCTGCTCGACGGGGTGCCGGACGCGCTGGCGCCGCTGCTGCGCACGTGTCTGGCGAAGACCCCGGACGACCGTCCCTCGACGCTGCAGTTGTCGCTGCGGCTGAAGGAGATCGCGGCCCGCGAGGCGCACGGCGCGGGGCCGGAGGCGGCCCCGCCGCGGAGGACCGCCGCGGAGCGTGCGGCTCCGGGCCCGACGGCCGCGCACCGGCCGCCGTCGCCGCGGGCGACGGGCGCGGGCCGGCCGGGTCCCGGTACGGGCGCCGCGCAGCGGCCGGGACCGCACGGCGCCGGGCGGGCGGGTGCGCCGCAGCGTCCGGGATCCGCGCAGCGGCCCGGGGCGGCGCAGCGGCCGGGGCAGCGCGCGGGCGGCGGTGCGGCGCGCAAGCAGTCACCGGCTCCGGCACCGGAGCGCGGCCGGCAGGGCGCGGACCGCGGGCGGCAGGCGGACCAGCGCGCGCAGGCGCCGCGGAGCGGGCCGCGCGAGGGTGCCGCGTCGGCGCCGCGCAAGCCCGCGCCGCAGCGGAGGCCCGCGCCGGACCGGGCGCGGCTGATGCGGCAGCGGCTGATCGTGTTCGTGACGGTGACGCTGCTGGTCGCGCTCGGTATCGCGGCGGCCCAGGGCTGCCAGGGGCCGCTCTAGTACAACCGGTGGATCACATGGGGCGCGCCGCCCCGGGGGGATCCGCCGCGCCCGCGGCGGTTTTCGGCCACGGCGCCGCGCCGGACCCGAGGGGCGGGTTCAGTCCCCGGCGGGGGCCGTCGCCACGGCGTAGAACGCGACCGCCGCGGCGGCGCCGACGTTGAGCGAGTCGACGCCGTTCGACATCGGGATGCGTACCCATTGATCCGCCGCCCGCAGCGCCCGCGCCGACAGCCCCGCGCCCTCCGTGCCCAGCATCAGCGCGGCCCGCGGCAGCCGCCCCGGCGCCGCTTCGGTGATCGGCACCGCCCGCGGGTCCGGGGTGAGGGCGACGAGGGCGAAGCCCGCCTCGCGGACCGTCTCCAGATCCTGCGGCCAGGAGGCCAGCCGCGCGTACGGGACGTGGAAGACGGCGCCCATGGAGACCTTCACCGACCGCCGGTAGAGCGGGTCCGCGCAGTCGGGCGAGAGCAGCACGGCGTCCATGCCGAGGGCGGCGGCGCTGCGGAAGACGGCGCCGACGTTGGTGTGGTCGTTGACGGTCTCCAGCACCGCGACGCGGCGGGCGCGCGCCAGCAGCGCGGCGGCGCCGGGCAGCGGCTTGCGGCGCATGGCGGCGAGCGCACCGCGGTGCACGTGGTAGCCGGTGACCTGCTCGGCAAGCCCGGGGTCGACGACGTACACCGGGGCCGGCAGCGCGTCGATGACGTCCCGCATCGCGTCGACCCACTTGGCCGAGAGCATCATGGAGCGCGTCTCGTAGCCGGTCTCGATCGCGCGCCTGATGACCTTCTCGCCCTCGGCGATGAACAGCCCTTCCGCCGGCTCGCGGCGGCGGCGCAGCTCGACGTCGGTAAGGCTCGCGTAGTCGGACAGGCGCGGGTCGGCGGGGTCGTCGACGGTGAGGAGTTCTGCCACGGGACGATCCTGCCGTGCCGCGGGCCGGATTCCGACGCCGGGGGTACGTGACGTGCGCCGCCCCGCGCCGCCCGCCCCTCCGTCAGCCGGGCGACCTGGCCGCCACCTCGCCGACGACGATCACCGCCGGCGGCCGCACCCCCTCGCGCTCCACCGCCGCCGCGGCGGTGGCGAGCGTGGCGTCCACCCGCCGCTGCGCCGCCGTCGTGCCCTCCTGCACGATCGCGACCGGCGTCGCGGGGTCGCGCCCCTCGCGTACCAGCGTCTCCGCGATGGCCCCGATGCGCTCCACGGCCATGAGCAGGACCAGCGTGCCGCGCAGCCGGGCGAGCGCCGGCCAGTCCACGAGCGAGCGCTCGTCGCCGGGCGCGACGTGGCCACTGATGACGGTGAACTCGTGCGCCACCCCGCGGTGCGTCACCGGGATGCCGGCGGCCGCGGGGACGCTGATCGCGCTGGTGACGCCCGGCACCACCGTGCACGCCACGCCCGCCTGCGCCAGCGCCTCCGCCTCCTCCATGCCGCGGCCGAAGACGAACGGGTCGCCGCCCTTCAGCCGGACGACCGCCTTGCCCGCCCTGGCGTGCCGGATCAGCGCGTCGTTGATCGCCTCCTGGGCCATGGCCCGGCCGTACGGAATCTTCGCGGCGTCGATCACCTCGACGTGCGGCGGCAGTTCGTCGAGGAGGTCGCGGGGGCCGAGGCGGTCGGCGATGACGACGTCGGCCTCGGCGAGCAGCCGGCGGCCGCGGACGGTGATGAGGTCCGGGTCGCCGGGGCCGCCGCCGACGAGGGCGACGCCTGGGACGCGCGTGCGGTGGTGGGGGGCGCTGAGGGTGCCGTCGCGCAGGCCCTCCACGACGGCGTCGCGCACGGCGGCGGAGCGGCGCGGGTCGCTGCCGATGAGCACGGCGACGGTGACGCCCTCGCTGCGCCCGGTGGCGGGGGTCCAGGCGGTCGCGGCGGAGGCGTCGTCGCTGCGTACGCACCAGACCCGGCGCCGCTCGGCCTCGGCGGAGGCGGCGGCGTTGGCGGCGGGGTCGCGGGTGGCCACGACCGCGTACCAGGCGCCCTCCAGATCCCCGTCCGCGTACGGCCGCCGCTCCCAGGTCAGCTCCCCGGCGTCGGCCATCGCCTCCACGGAGGGGGTGGCCGACGGCGAGACGAGCGTGACCCGGGCGCCGGCGGCGAGCAGCGCGGGCAGCCGGCGCTGGGCGACCTGGCCGCCGCCGAGGACGACGACGCGCCGGCCCGCGAGGCGCAGCCCGACGGGGTAGGCGAACGCCTCGGAACCGGAGGCGGAGTGGGCGGGGGGACGGGACATGGCGAAGCGGCTCCTCGTACGGTGTGCCGGCCGCTGCGGCGCTGGAGCGGCGGTTCGTCGCGGACTGCGGTCGGGACGGGCGCGGCGCGCGGGCCCGCACCGCCAACCCTATGGCCTGCGCGGACGCCCCGCCGCGGCGGACGCCCGCGCGACGGGCCCGGTCCGCCCGCGACGTACGCGGAAAGCCGCCCGGCGCGGACCGCGGGTGCGCCCGGGGCGTACGCGGCACGTCGACGCGCGCGTGCGGACGCCCCCGGCGCGGCCGGGTCAGCCCTTTTCCGTCACGCCCGCCGCGTCGAACGTCGCCACCTCGTGCATCGCCCGCGCCGCGCTCTGCACCAGCGGCAGCGCCAGCAGCGCGCCGGTGCCCTCGCCGAGGCGCAGGTCGAGGTCGATCAGCGGGCGCAGTCCCAGCTTCGTCAGCGCCGCCGCGTGCCCCGGCTCGGGGCTGCGGTGGCCCGCGATGCACGCGGCCAGCGCCTCCGGCGCCACCGCGCGGGCGACCAGCGCCGCCGCGCCCGCGCTCACCCCGTCCAGCACGACGGGCGTGCGCAGCGAGGCCCCGGCGAGGATGTAGCCGACGAGCGCGGCGTGCTCTAGGCCGCCGACCGCGGCCAGCACGCCGATCGGGTCGGCCGGGTCGGGGCGGTTGGCCTCGATCGCGCGGCGGACGGCGTCGACCTTGCGGTCGTACGTCTCGTCGTCGATGCCGGTGCCGCGGCCGGTCACGTCGGCGGGCTCGGAGTCGGTGAAGACGGCGATGATCGCGGCGGACGCGGTCGTGTTCGCGATGCCCATCTCGCCGGTGAGCAGCGCCTTGTTGCCCGCCGCGACCAGGTCCCGTGCGGTCTCGATGCCGACCTCGACGGCCCGCAGCGCCTCCTCGCGGGTCATCGCGGGGCCCGCGGTCATGTCCGCGGTCCCCTTGCGCACCTTCCGCGGTACGAGGCCCGCGGTGGCGGGCAGTTCCGCCGCCACCCCGGCGTCCACGACGCACACCTCGGCGCCGACCTGGGTGGCGAAGGCGTTGCAGACGGCGCCGCCGCCGAGGAAGTTGGCGACCATCTGGCCGGTGACCTCCTGCGGCCAGGGCGTGACGCCCTGCGCGTGCACGCCGTGGTCGCCGGCGAAGACGGCGACGGCCGCGGGCTCGGGCACCGGCGGCGGGCACTTGCGGGACAGGCCGCAGAGCTGCGCCGAGATGATCTCCAGCATGCCGAGCGAGCCGGCCGGCTTCGTCATCCGCTTCTGCCGCTCCCACGCCTCGCCGAGCGCCTTGGCGTCCAGCGGGCGGATACCCTCCAGGGTCTCGGCGAGCAGGTCGTGCGGGTCCGCGCCGGGCAGCGCGCGGCGGCCGTAGCTCTCCTCGTGGACGACCCAGGAGAGCGGGCGGCGCTTGGACCAGCCGGCCTGCACCAGCTCCGGCTCGTCGGGGAACTCGTCGACGTAGCCGATGCAGAGGTACGCGACGACGTCCAGGTGCTCCGGCAGGTCCAGCTCGCGGACCAGCTCGCGCTCGTCGAAGAAGCTGACCCAGCCGACGCCGAGGCCCTCGGCGCGGGCGGCGAGCCAGAGGTTCTCGACGGCGAGCGCGGAGGAGTACGGGGCCATCTGCGGCTGGGTGTGCCGCCCGAGGGTGTGCCGGCCGCCGCGGGTGGGGTCGGCGGTGACGACGATGTTCACCGGGGTGTCCCGGATGGCCTCGACCTTCAGCTCCTTGAACTGCTTCGCGCGGCCCTTGGGCAGGCTCTTCGCGTACGCCTCGCGCTGGCGGGCGGCCAGCTCGTGCATCCGGTGCCGGGTCTCCTCGGAGCGGATGACGACGAAGTCCCAGGGCTGGGAGTGGCCGACGCTGGGGGCGGTGTGGGCGGCCTCCAGGACGCGGAGCAGCACCTCGTGCGGCACGGGGTCGGAGCGGAAGCCGTTGCGGATGTCGCGGCGTTCGCGCATCACCCGGTGGACGGCGGCCCGCTCGGCGTCGGCGAAGCCGGGGGCGGCGGGCTCGTCCGCGGGAGCGGCGGGCGCGTCGGCGGCGGGGGCTTCCGGTGCGTCGGCGACCGGAGGCGCTGCGTCGGCGGCGGCAGCCGGTGCGTCCGCCGCGGGTGCGGCCTCGGCGGCAGCAGGCGCCGGGGTGGCCGATGCCTCCTCCGCGGGGGCGGGTCGGCCCGCGGCGGCCTGCGCCGGTACGGAGGCGCCGGGCGCCGCCGCGGTGTCCTGCGCCGCCTGCGCGTCGCCGGCCGGGGCGGCGGCGGTGACCGGGGCGCTCACGGCCGTGCCGCGCCGCCGCCGGGTGCGGATCTGCGTCACGGGTGCACCGGTGCGCTGCGCGGCGTCGCCCGCGGACTGGACCTCGGACGCGGACCCGGCCGCGGCTTCCCCCGCGGTGCCGGAGGCGGGGGCCTGGGCGCCGTTCTGGACCCCCAGCGACACGCCGCGCCGCCCGGCGGCGGCTGCGTGGACGGCAACGGCGGTGGCGGCCTCGTCGCTCGCCGCCCGCGCGGCGGGCACGGAGGGCTGCCCACCGGGCACCGCCTGGCCGTTCGCCGCCCGCGCCTTGGCGCCGTTGACGGGCTGCCCGTTGGCCACGGCGTGGAGCACGGCCGCGTCCGCGAGTTGCTGCCCGGCGTCGCCCTGACGGTCCTGCCGGGCGGCGGAGTCGCCGCCGGTCTGCTCGTT
Source organism: Streptomyces sp. WAC 06738 (assembly GCF_003945505.1). Classification (NCBI taxonomy): domain Bacteria; kingdom Bacillati; phylum Actinomycetota; class Actinomycetes; order Kitasatosporales; family Streptomycetaceae; genus Streptomyces; species Streptomyces sp. WAC 06738. The sequence goes on from NZ_CP029618.1 coordinate 895,095, forward strand.
CGCCTGCGCGGCGGCGGCCGGCCGGTCCCCGGCCACCTGCTCGGCGGTACGGACCGCGGTGTCCGCGGCCTGGGCCGCGGTGTCGTCGCCGGGTACGGCATGGAGGACGGCTCCGTCCGCGGGCCGGTCCCCGGTGGCGGAATCGTCCTGACCGCCGGCCGGTGCCTGGGAGTTCTCCCCGGCCTGCGGCGCCGCCGCGGCCGCGGGGTTGCCGGCCGCAGCCCCTTCCGTTCCGCCGGGTACGGCGGCGGCAGCACCGGGCTGGGCCGCGGCACCGCTGGGGGACTGGGCTGCGGGGACGGCCTGCGGCACGGTCCCGTTCGCGGGTTGCGCCTGGGGCGCGGCGGAGCCCTCGGGGACACCCGATACGGCGACGGCCGTCCCGTCGGCCGTTACCGCGTGCGGCGCGGACTCGTTCACGGCATGACCGCTCGGCGCCTGGGCCGCGGCGGCGCCCTCCGGCCCGCTCGACCCGGCCGTATCGGCGGCCGGTCGGCCGTTCTCCCCCGCGGGCGCCGCGGACCCGTCCGCGGCGTGACCGCCCGGCGTCCGGCCTGCGGCGCCTTCGGCGGGCTGGGCGGCACCCGCCGCGGGTTGACCGCTTTCCGTCTGCGGGTCACCCCCGGTCGCCGCCGCCGCGCCGGACTGCCCGTCGAGGGCCGGCTGATTCGTCTGCCCCGCGGCGGCGGCCGCGTCCGCGGTGCCGTCGGCGGGCTGCCGCACGTGGGTGGCGTCCGCGGGCTGCGCCCCGGTGGCCTCGTGACGGCCGTTCGTGACGGCGCCGTTGGCGGAGATGCCGCGGCCCAGCGACGCGCCCGCGGAGGCCGCCGCCCTGCGGACGGCGGCCTGCGCCGCGTCCACCGGGGCCGGTGCGGGCGCACCGCCCGCGGCCTGCGCCGCCGCGGCCGGTTCGCCGTTCGGAGCCGGCGCGTTCTGCGCGGGGGCCGCCTCCGCGCCGGGGGCCGGGGCCTCTCCGCCGACCTCCCGGGGCTGGGCCTGGGCGAGCGTCTCGCCGTTGGCCTGCGAGACCGCGGTCCAGCCCGCCGGTGCGGGCGGGATCTCACCGAGCTGCGGGCCCGGCAGGTGAGTTGCGCCGACCCGGGTGACGTCCAGGTACTCCGGACCGACCGTCGCCGGCCCCGGCGTACGTACCGGCTGCTGCGGCGCCTGCCCGGGCGCCCCCGCCGCCTGCGGCGGTACGGAACCCGCCGCGGTCGGCACCGACTCCCCCGGCGCGGCCGCGGTCTGTCCGGCGGCGTCACCGCCCGGCGCCGGAGCGCCCTGGTCCGCCACGGCCCCCGGTGCGGCCGCCGGTCCGGCGGGCGCATCCTGCTCGGCCACCGCTGCGATGCCCGGTCCCGCGACGGTGTTCTCTGCGGGCTGTCCAGCCTGTTCGGCCGGTGCGGTCTGGTTCGTCCGTTCGGTTTGCGCGGAGGCCGCGGCCGGCTGCGGAGTAGCGCCCGCGCCCTGTGCCGCCGAACCGGCGCCCGTGCCGCCCGCGTTCACCGCCGCGTTCGCCGCGTCCGCGGCGGCGACCGCCTCCCGGGTGTCGGCGGAATCGCTCGCCGGGCCCCGGTCCGCGAGCGAGCGCACCACTCCCCCGGCCTGCTCCGGCACCGGCGGGCCCATGTGCAGCGGACGCCGCTGCCCGCCCGTGGCCGGCTCCGCGCCGCCCGCCGCGGCCGCGGGGGCCGGGACCCTCGGGTCCGTCCAGGCGCCCTGCGCGCCGGGCAGGAAGAGGAAGTCGTCGTCGTCCGCCGCGCCTTCGACCGCAGGGGCGGTGTCGGGAGTCGCGGCGGGGGCGGGGTGGTGGCCTCCGGCGGCGTCGTCCGGCTCCGGCTGGTGCCCTTCCGGGAGCTTGCCGGTGTCAGTCATGCGTCCGTACCCCTCGCCCATCGCTCCAGCTCCTTCTCCGACCGTCCGTCCGGCAGCAGCCCCCCGCGGGACAGACCGGCCGCCCATAGCTAGAACGAGCACACCCCGCCCGGCGGCACGACCACCCGCGCGGTTTACGTTCCCGACAACTGCGACAAGACCCCCGGACATTACCGGCATTCGGCAACGCTGCAACGAATGCCAGGTCACGGCACAACAGTCGGCCAGCCTACCCGTAATCCGCACGCGAGTCCGGCTGGGGTCGGGCCCCGTGGGTGCCGTCCGGTGCATCGCGGGGAGCATCCGGCGCATGCCTCCCGCGCGCCCGGAGCGCGTCGTACGCACCGCGCGCACCCCGTGGCGCACCCCCGGCTCAGCCCGCGCGGCTCCCCGCGATGAGGAACACCACCGTGCGCTCCCGCTCCCGCCACCCCGCGCCCGCACCCGCGTCCGCGGGGCCCTGCGGGTCGAGGTCGACGGACTGCAGCAGCGAGCACTCCACGGCGTATCCGGCGTCCGTGAGGGCCCGCACGATCTCCTCCGCGCCGTCCCGGGTACGGGCGTGGGCGACGATCCGCTCCGGCCGCCGGGCCGCGCACTCCGCGACGACCGCCGCGCCCCCGCCGCCGACCCGGACGACGTCCGGCTCCGGCAGGTCGTTGAGGACCCCGGGTGCGGTGCCGTGGACGGTCTGCAGCAGCACCCCGAAGCGGCGGGCCGCGGCCGAGGCGCGGGCGCAGGCGTCGGGGTCGCGGTCGACGGCGATGACCGCGGCGCCGAAGCGGGCGGCCTCGACCGCGGCCGCGCCGCTGCCCGCGCCGATGTCCCACACCAGGTCGCCCTGCCGGGGCCCGAGCCGGGCGAGTTGGACGGCGCGCAGTTGCGGCGCCTCGCCCTCGTCGGGGGCGGCGCCGTACTCCGCGGGGGCCAGGCTCCAGCCGCGCACCGGGGGCGGGTAGCCCGCGTCGTGGCCGGCGAGCCAGCCGCCGGCCGCGGGCGCGGCGGCGCCCCCCGCGGTCGCCGGCCCGGCGCCGGCCCCGATGCCGCCGCCGATGACCAGCGTCACGTTCGGGTCGCGCCACACGTGCTCGGCCACCTTGTCGGACGTGAGCACCGTCACACGCTCGTGCGCCCCGCCCAGCTCCTCGCAGATGACGAACGTCCGGTGGACGTCCCGCAGCAGCAGGGCGAGTTCCGCGGGTCCCGCGCCCGGCGAGGTGAGGACGGCGACCTTGGGGTGCGCCCGGCAGACGTTCACGGCCCGGCGCAGGTTGCGCTCGTGCGCGACGACGACCCGCGCGTCGTCCCAGGGCATCCCGGCGCGGGCGAAGGCGGCGGCGACGGACGAGACCGCCGGCAGCACCTCGACCTCCAGGCCGTGTTCAGGGGCGCGCAGGGTGCGTACGACGCCGAAGAAGCCCGGGTCGCCGTCGGCGATGACCACCGCCGTGCCGCGGTGCCGGGCGATCCTGCGGGCCGCGAGGCCCACGCTGCCCAGCCGGATCCGCTCGGCGCCGGGCGGCACCTCGGGCAGGGCGAGGTGGTGCGCCGCCCCGGCCACGAGACTGGCCGCGCCGAGCGCGCCGAGCGCCGCCTCGGTCAGCGGTGAACCGTCCCACCCGATCACGGTGACCCGGTCCGCCATCGCTCACTCTTCTCCTGGTCGTCGACTGCGGGGTGCGCCGGCCCGCCGGCGGCCGCTCCCGGCCCCGCGAAGGGCACGCCCGTAGCGTACGTGCCCGTCCGCGCGAAGGCGCGCCGGAGGTGGGGGCCGGAGGTAAGGGAGCGTCAGAGCACACTGCTCCCGCCGTCCGGATCCAGGTCTTCCGGCAGCAGGCTCCAGACGATGAGGTCGGTGCGGATGTCCGTCCAGCCGCCGTCCTCGGTGCGGGTACGCGCTATCCAGGCGTTGCGCAGGACGCCCTCGCTGATGCCGCCGAGCTTCTGCGCGACCTGCTGCGCCGCGGTGTTGTCCGCGGCGGTGCGGAGTTCCAGGCGCTCGAACTTCTGCACGTCGAAGAGCCAGCGCGCGACGGCGAGCACCGACTCCGCGGCGTACCCCTCGCCGCGCGCCCAGGGGGCGACGACGAACCTGGCCTCGGTGGCCAGCGTGCGCCAGTCGGTCCGTCTCAGGTGGACGTTGCCGACGAGGCGCTGGGTGAGGAACTCCGAGACCGCGAAGACGATGCCCCGGCCGCCGGTGCGCTCGGCCGGGGCTACGCGCGTCACCCAGTCGTAGGCGTCGTCCCCGGTGTACGGATGGGGCGCCTGCGTCCACGCGGTGACCGCCTCGTCGTTCATCATCTCCGTCAGCGCGGGCACGTCCTCCTCGTCGAACGGGCGGAGCACCAGCCGGTCCGTGCTGAGGGAGACGTCCGGGAAGGTGGATGACATGCGCTTCTCCGAGTGCGTGGACCGATGACGAGCTGACCCGGACAGCATGCAGCATCCGACGGCGGATATGCCACGGCCTCAGCCCACGGGGCCGAACACCGGTACGGACGAGGGGAACTCCTTCTCCATGAACGCCTTGGTCTCGGGGGAGTTGAGCAGCTCGCCGAGCTTCTCGATCTCCGGGTCGTCCGCGTCGCCGGCCCGTACGGCGAGGATGTTGACGTACGGGTTGCCCTCGGCCTCCTCCAGCGCGATGGCGTCGGACCGGGGGTCGAGGCCGGAGTCGATGGCGTAGTTGCCGTTGATCACGGCGGCGTCGACGTCCTGGAGCGCCCGCGGCGTCTGGGCCGCTTCCAGCTCCCGGATGTCCAGGCCGCGGTCGTCGGCGATGTCGGCGAGGGTGGCGTTGAGTCCCGTGCCATCCTTCAGCTCGACGAGACCTTCGGCGTCGAGGAGGTGGAGGGCGCGGCCCATGTTGGTGGTGTCGTTCGGTACGGCCACGGTGTCGCCGCCGCCGATGCCCGAGACGTCGTCCGCCTGCTCGGAGTAGAGGCCGAGCGGTTCGACCAGCACGCCGACGGTCGGGACGATGTCGGTGCCGTTCTTGTCGTTGTAGTCGTCCAGGAACGGGGTGTGCTGGAAGAAGTTGGCGTCGACCTCGCCGTTGGCGACGGCCTCGTTGGGCTTGACGTAGTCGGTGAACTCGCGGATGCGCAGGTCGATCCCGGCGTCCGCGGCGAGGTTGTCCTTGACGAAGGTGAGGATCTCGCCGTGCGGCGCGGGCGTCGCGGCCACGGTGACGGTGTTCGCGCCGCCGTCGCCGCCTTCCGAGGTGAGGTTGACGGTGCCCACGGTGAGCGAGCCGACGAGCGCGATGCCGGCGACCGCGGTCACCCCGGCCCGCGCGGGGCGGGAGATGCGCAGGTAGGCGGCGCTGCGGGTGCTGCGGTCGGCGAGGCTGCGGACGAAGAAGTCGCCGATGAGCTGGACGGCGTTGACGAGGACGACGAGCAGCACGACGGTGGCGAGCATGACGTCGCCCTCGTAGCGCTGGTAGCCGTAGCGGATGGCGACGTCGCCGAGGCCGCCGCCGCCGACGGCGCCGGCCATGGCGGAGTAGCCGACGAGGGCGATGACGGTGGTGGTCAGGCCCGCGACCAGGGACGGCAGCGCCTGCGGCAGCAGGGCCTTGACGACCACGGTCCAGGTGCTGCCGCCCATCGACTGCACGGCTTCGGCGAGGCCGGCGTCGACCTCCCGTACCGCGGTCTCGACCAGCCGGGCGAAGAACGGGATGGCGCTGATCGCCAGGGGCACGATGGCGCCCTTGAGGCCGATGGACGTGCCGACCAGCGCGCGGGTGAACGCGGTCAGCGCCAGCAGCAGGATGATGAACGGCAGCGAGCGGCCGACGTTCACGACGAGCCCGATGACCCGGTTGACGAGGACGTTCTGCAGCGGCCGGCCGCGGTCGGTGAGGACCAGCAGCACGCCCAGCGGGGTGCCGACGACGACGGCGACGAGCGCCGCCCAGCCGACCATGGCCAGCGTCTCCCAGAGCCCGGTCAGCAGCTCGGGGCGTATCTCGGTCCAGCTCACTTGGCACTCTCCAGGGCGGGCAGGTCGGCGGCGTCGACGCCGACCGGGTCGATCTGCAGGCCCTGCTCGCGCAGGAAGCCCAGGGCGACGACGTTCTCCTCGTACGGACCGGGCAGCTCGATGCGCATCCGCCCGACCTGCCGGCCGCCGACGGTGTCCATGGCGGCGCCGAGGATCGACACGTCGAGGTTGTAGGTGCGGGACAGGTGGGAGATCACCGGCCGGCCGCGAGCGTCGCCGTGGAAGGTGATGTCCACGATGGTGCTCTCGCTGCCGTATGCCTCGCCGCCCACGGGGAAGAGCTGGGCGGCGATCTCGGAGCCGGGGGTGGCCAGCAGCTCGTCGAGGGTGCCGGACTCGGTGATGCGGCCGGCGCGCATCAGCGCGGCGGAGTCGCAGACGGCCTTGACGACGTCCATCTCGTGGGTGATGAGCAGGACGGTCAGGCCGAGTTCGCGGTTGAGTTCGCGCAGCAGCTCCAGGACGGAGCGGGTGGTCTCGGGGTCGAGCGCGGAGGTGGCCTCGTCGGAGAGGAGCACCTGCGGGTCCCCGGCGAGCGCGCGGGCGATGCCGACGCGCTGCTTCTGGCCGCCGGACAACTGCGCGGGATACGCCCTGGCGCGGTCGGCGAGGCCGACGAGGTCGAGGAGGTCGAGCGCCTTGCGGGCGCGCTCCTGCCCCGACAGGCCCAGGATCTCCAGCGGCAGTTCGACGTTGTCCTGCACGGTACGGGCGCTCAGCAGGTTGAAGTGCTGGAAGATCATGCCGATACGGGTACGGGCGGCGCGCAGCTCGCGGCCGGTCAGGGCCGTGAGGTCCTGGCCCGCGACCGTGACGGTGCCGGAGTCGGGGCGCTCCAGGAGGTTGATGCAGCGGATGAGGGTGGACTTGCCGGCGCCGCTGCGGCCGACGACGCCGAAGACCTCGCCCTCGCGTACGCGCAGGTCGACGCCGTCGAGCGCGGCGGTCTCGCGGCCGCGGGAGCGGTAGACCTTCTTCAGGTCCTTGACTGTGATCACGTGGGTTCCATCGCTCTCGGGTGCCCGGCCGCGGGGGCGCGGGCGGGCACGGCGCGCCCACGGCGGGGCGCGCGGCTCGGGTCTCGGGGGGGTGGCTCCGGGCAGCGGTGCGCGGGGGCGCGGCGCGGCCTCGGTACACACGGGCTCGGCTCGGGGCGCGGCCGTGCGGTCCACGGCGGCGGAGCGGCCCGCGGACTCGCTTCGGGGCGCGAGTCTCGTGGCGGGGGCCCTCAGCGGTGCATTCGACACATACAACGAGCACCGGGCGTCATGCTGCTCGCCTCGGTCGCACAGGTGCGGCTGCTCGTCGTGGTCATGCGGATCAGTAAAACAGATGGGTGCCACGGACCGGGACGGCTGTCCGCATTGCGGACAACCCGGGGCCCGGTGGCACCGGCGTCCCCGTACACCGCTGTGACCTGCATGGATACGGTGCCGGGCGGGGAAGCGGAAGGGGCGCGGAGGGGTGGGCGCTGTGGCCAACGCCACGGCGGCGGGCGCGTGGCCGGAAGCGTGCGGACCGTGCCGGGACCCGGCTCTGCGGGCCCGGGGCGACGCAGTAAGGTCGAGTCATGTTCCTCCCCTTGACCATCGCGGTCGCGGTCGCCGCGCTCGCCCTCGCGGCCTGGTGCGGGTACGCCGCGGTCAAGGATGAGCCCACGAAGGACTGGCACTTCGCCGGCATGGCCGTGGTGACGGTCCTCGCGCTGGCCCAGGTCGTCGTCGGCCTGGTGCAGCTCGGCCGCGGCGAGGAGGCGGACGAGGGCACGGCGGTCTTCGTCGCCTATCTGCTCGCCGCGGGCTTCGCCGTCCCCGCCACCGGCCTGCTGTCGCTGTCGGAGCGCAGCCGCTGGGGTTCGGCGACGGTGGCCGTCGGGGGGTTCGTCCTGGCCGTGCTCCAGGTGCGGCTGCACGACATCTGGGCGGGCTCCGGTGGCTGAGCAGCGGCAGGCGGCCGGGGAGCCGCGCGAGAGCGGGCACACGGAGCTGTCCAGCGGGCCGGGGCGGCTGATCCTCGCGCTGTACGGGGTCTTCGCGGTCGGCGCCACCTCGCGGGCGGTCTACCAGCTCAGCACTGAGTTCGACGAGGCGCCGCTCGCGTACGTGCTCTCCGCGCTCGCCGCCGTCGTCTACGTCTTCATCACCGTCGCCCTCGCGCGCGGCGGTGAGACGGCACGGCGGCTCGCGCTGGTGTGCATCACCGCCGAGCTGATCGGCGTGCTGGCGATCGGCACCTGGACGGAGGTGCAGCCGTCCGAGTTCCCGGACCAGACCGTGTGGTCCGACTACGGCCGCGGCTACCTCTTCCTGCCCGTGATCCTGCCGGTCATCGGGCTGTGGTGGCTGAGGAAGCAGTCGTCGCGGGCGCGCCCTGCGGCGCCTTCTCCAGAGTGACCAGGCTCAGCCGCGGGCTGATCTTCTCCGTGCCCACCGGCTCGTAGCCCAGCCGCCGGTACAGCCGCAGGTTCGCCTCGTTGCGGTGTCCGGTGAGGAGCTGGAACCGCTCGACGGGTGCGCCGCCCTCGACGAGCCTGACCTCCATGGCGAGCAGCAGCCGGGCGCCGAGGCCGTGGCCCTGCATCCGGGGGTGCACGATGAGCCGCCCGATGACGGCGGTGCCGTCGGCCCCCACCGTGCCGCGGACGGCCCCGACCACCTCGTCGCCGAGGCGGGCGACGACGGCGGCGCCGCGGTCGAACTCCGCGCGCAGCTCGTCCAGGGTCTCGGTGAGCGGGGGTATGCGGTAGTCCCCGTACAGCGCGGCCTCGGCCTGGTAGCAGAGGTACTGGAGTTTCAGGACTTGCTCGGCGTCGTCGTTCGTCGCCGGCGTAATCGTCACACTCTTGCCCATGCCGCGCCCGCCTCCTCTGTGCACCCGTAGACAGGCCGCAAAACCTGCGGCCTACCGCGTGTTTCCCCGCACTTCACCCGGCGCAACCTCCGCCGTGAGCATTCTGCGCGGCGCGATCGTGCCGTGGCTACGGACGAGGCCCCGGCATCCCTGTGATATTGCCAACTCGCCTGAGATGTCCGGGTACGGGGCGCGGGGTGCGCCCGCCGTCCGCCGCCGGGAACGGACCCGCGGGAGGCAACGGGCGGACGGGGGCCGCCGGTTGCCCGGCGGCCCCCCGGGGTCAGCCCCGCGCGAGGAACGCGTCCCGGGCGAGCAGCCCGGTGTCGGGGTTGTCGGTGAAGATCCCGTCGATGCCCGTCTCGAAGTAGACCTGGAAGGCGCCGAACGCGTCGCCGTAGTGCGTCGTGTCCGTCCCCCTGCGGAAGTCCGCCGGCAGGAAGGTGTTCTCGTTGCGCATCGTGTACGGGTGCAGCACCAGCCCGGCGTCGTGCGCGTCGCGGACGAGGGCGGTGGGCTCCAGCAGCTTGCCGGTGGCGTCCTTCGGGATGATCAGGTCGAGCGTCGGGCCGAGGCCCTTGGCGAAGCCCGCGATCCACGCCAGCCCCTCGGGCGTGACCAGGTCGGCGACGGTGCGCGGGTCCCCGGCCTCGACGAAGTCCCACGGCCGCGAGGACGCCGCGCCGAGCAGCACGACACCCGGCGAGTCGACGAGCCCGGCGAGCCGCTCGACGCTGGTGGGCTCGAACGACTGCAGGAAGATGGGCGAGTTGCTCTTGTCCCGGCCGTAGCGGCGCACCAGCCGCGCCAGTGGCTTCTCCAGTTCGAGGCCGAGGGAGCGGAAGTACGTGGGGTGCTTGGTCTCGACGTGCAGCCACACGGTCCTGCCGGTGCCGCGCCGCTGCCGCTCCGCCCACTGCAGCACCTCTTCGAAGGTGGGCACCTCCCAGCGGCCGTTGTAGAGGGTGTTGCGTTGCCGCACGGCGGGGATGCGCTCCGTGGCCCGCAGCGTCTTCAGCTCGGCGAGGGTGAAGTCCTCGGTGAACCAGCCGGTGATCTGCGCGCCGTCGACCGTCTTGGTGGTCCTGCGGGCGGCGAACTCCGGGTGGTCCGCGACGTCGGTGGTGCCGCCGATCTCGTTCTCGTGCCGGCAGACGAGGTGGCCGTCCTTGGTCGGCACGAGGTCCTGCTCGATGACGTCCGCGCCCATGTCGAGGGCGAACTGGTACGCGCCCAGGGTGTGCTCGGGCCGGTAGCCGCTGGCCCCGCGGTGCGCGATCACCGCCGGGTTCGGCAGCGTCCCGCCCGGGCCCGAACCGCCGCTGCCGCCGGACCCGCCCGCGGCCCGCGCCGTACCCGGCAGGCCCACCGCGGCCGCCGCACCGCCCAGCGCCGCCGCGCCGAGCACCGCCCGTCTGCCGGGCCGCTGCCGCTCCGTACCGCCGTCGCTCATGTCAGCTACCTCTCCGTCGTACCCGCGCCATTGACGGCGCCTCGACAAAAGACGGCCCGATGTTAGGCGGCAGCGGCGCGGGTGCGGGAGACTTGCGGCGGCGCGCTTGTGAAATCGGCGGCAACACTGCGTATCGGTCGGTTGAAGCCGGAGTGGGAACCGCCCGGTCAGGCGAGTATGGTCGCAGGCGTCACCCGTCCCGACCGGAGGATCCTTCCTTGTTCCGCATCCTGATCAAGGCGTTTCTCGGCTTGCTCATGCGTGTCCTGTACCGTCCCCGGGTGGAGGGCCACGAGCACATTCCCGGCACGGGCCCGGTCGTCCTCGCCGGCAACCACCTCACGTTCGTCGACTCGATGTTCCTCGGCCTGGTCGTGAAGCGGCCGGTGTTCTTCATCGGCAAGGACGAGTACGTCACGGGCAAGGGCGTCAAGGGCCGCCTGATGGCCTGGTTCTTCACCTCGGTCGGGATGATCCCGGTGGACCGGGACGGCGGCCGCGGCGGCGTCGCGGCACTGATGACGGGGCGCCGGATCCTGGAGGAGGGCCGGGTCTTCGCCATCTACCCGGAGGGCACCCGCTCCCCCGACGGCCGGCTGTACCGGGCGCGTACGGGCGTGGCGCGGCTGACGCTGATGACCGGCGCGCCCGTGGTGCCGTTCGCGATGGTCGGCACCGAGAAGATCCAGCCGGGTGGCGCGGGCCGGCCGCGGATCGCCCGGTTCACGGTGCGTTTCGGGGAGCCGCTGGACTTCTCCCGCTACGAGGGCATGGACCGCGACCGGTACGTGCTGCGGGCGGTGGCCGACGAGGTGATGAGCGAGGTCATGCGGCTGTCCGGGCAGGAGTACGTCGACGTGTACGCCACGAAGGTGAAGTCGGCGGCCTGAGCCGTACGGTACGAACCGCCCGTCCGCGGCGGCTACTTCTCCAGCAGCTCCACCGGCCCGTCGTCCTCCCCGCCGCGCATCTCCGCGGGCAGCCCGTCCGGCGGCCCGCCCGCACCGCGCGCGCCGGCCGCCGCGCCCGCGTCGGGCAGCCACAGCACGAACGTGCTGCCCGCGCCCACCCGGGAGAACAGCCGCGGCTGCCCGCCGTGCGACTCCACGATCTGCCGCACGATCGCCAGCCCGAGACCCGCGTGCCGGTCCCTGGGCCGCCCCTCCTGGCCCGCCTCGCCGCGCCAGAACCGGTCGAAGACCCGGGCCTGCTCGCCCTCGCCGATGCCGGGGCCCGCGTCCTGCACGGCGATCCACAGCCAGCCCTCCGCGCGGCCGGCCGCGACCGTGATGCGGGTGCCGGCGGGCGCGAGGCGTACCGCGTTGGAGAGCAGGTTGCCGACGGCCCGGCGCAGCGCGTACGGGTCGCCGATCAGTACCAGGCCCTCGTCCAGCCGGCGCCGGATCACCAGGCCCCGTTCCGTCGCCAGCGGCGCGAACTCCTCGCACGCCTCGTCCGCCACGTCGGCCAGGTCCACGTCCGCGTCGGCGAACGCGGCGGCGGACCGCCGCGCGGTCGCGAGCAGGTCCTCGACCAGCCGCGTCATCCGCGTGGTGGCCCGGTCGACCACGGCGACGGCCCGCCGCCGCTCCTCCGGCTCCGACTCCTCGACGGAGAGCACCGCGTCGAGGTTGGCCCGGATGATGGCCAGCGGGGTGCGCAGCTCGTGCGAGGCGTCGTCCACAAGCTGGCGCTGCGCGGCGAAGGCGCCGTCGAGCCGGTCGAGCATCGAGTCGACGGTGTCGGCGACCATGCGCAGCTCGTCGCGCGGTCCTTCGAGCCGGATCCGGCGGGAGAGGTCGCTGCCGGCCTGGATCTCCTCGGCGGTGCGGGCGATGGCGCGTACGGGGCGCAGCGCCCGGCCGGAGAGCACCCAGCCGGTACCGAGGCTGGCGACGGCCACGCCGCCGAGGACGGCGAAGGAGAAGGTGCGCAGGTTGCCCAGCGTCTCGTAGTTGACGGCGGCCTCGACGTCCTCGGCCTTGACGACGTCGATGTCCCCGACCCGTACGCCGTCGACCCGCTTCTCGGCCTGCAGCTCCTTGCTGACCGGATGGGCGTCGCCGCTGCGCTGCACCGCGACGTACGCGCCGCCGAGCACGAGCGCGGTCAGGCAGAACACGAGCACCGAGTAGAGCACGGTGAGCCGGAAGCGGATGGTGTGGGCGAAGGCCGGGAGCGGCAGCCGGGGCCGCCTCACGGCGTCTCCTCCTTCAGCCGGTAGCCGTGCCGGATGACGGTCTCGATCAGGGGCTCCTCCTGGCCGGTGACCTTGCGGCGCAGCGAGCCGACGGTGACGCGCACGGTGTTGGTGAACGGGTCGGCGTTCTCGTCCCAGACGTGCTCCAGGAGTTCTTCCGCGGAGACGACCCGGCCGGGCCGGGTCATCAGGTAGTGCAGCACGCCGAACTCCTTGGGCGTGAGCCGCAGCGGGCGGCTGCCGCGGTACGCCTCGAACCTGGCGGTGTCCAGCCGCAGTTCGCCGACCTCCACGACGGACGTGCCGCCCTCGTCGCGGCGGAGCAGGGCCCGTATCCGCGCCAGCAGCTCCGGCAGCGCGAACGGCTTGACGAGATAGTCGTCGGCGCCCGCGTCGAGGCCGCGCACCCGGTCGGCGAGGCGGTCGCGGGCGGTGAGCATCAGGATCCGCGGCCCGCCGGGGGCCGCGCGTATCTCCCGGCAGACGGCGAGGCCGTCGCCGTCGGGCAGGGTGAGGTCGAGCAGCACGAGGTCGTACTCGTTGACCCCGAGCTTCTCCAGCGCGCCGTCCACGTCGGCGGCGGTGTCGACCGCGTACCCGGAGCGCACCAGCCCGACCCGGAGCGCGCCCACCAGGTCCTCTTCGTCCTCGACCACGAGTATCCGCATGCCAAGAACCTAATCCCCGTCGATGATCGAGTCCGCCGCCCGGACCGCGTCCTCCACGGGTACGGCGAAGCCGATGCCGATCGAGCCGCCGCTGCCCCGGTCCAGCGAGGCGATGGCGGTGTTGATGCCGACGACCCTGCCGGCGGCGTCGACCAGCGGGCCGCCGGAGTTGCCGGGGTTGATGGAGGCGTCCGTCTGCACCGCCCGCTGCTGCGCGCCGCCGCCGAGCGAGACCTCGCGGTCGACGGCGCTGACGATGCCGGAGGTGACGGTGCCGGTCAGGCCCAGCGGCGAGCCGATGGCCAGCACCGAGTCGGCGACGGACAGGTCCGCGGCACGGCCCATGGGCAGCGCGCGCGGGGCGTACGGGCCCGCCACCTCCAGCACCGCCACGTCCCGTCCGGTGTCGCGGCCCAGCACCTCGGCGTCCACCCGGCGGCCGCTGTGCAGCACCACGGTGGCGTCGGTGGCGGTGCCGACGACGTGGGCGTTGGTGAGGATGCGGCCGCGGTCGTCGAAGACGAAGCCGGAGCCCTGCCGTTCGCCGGCCTGTACGGAGACCACGCTGGGCAGCACCCGGGCGGCGACGCTGTCGAGGTCGCCGGGGTTCCGTCCGGCGGCGGCCGGTGGGAGGGCTCCGGCCGCCGCCTCCTCACCGCCCCGGGGCCGCGTATCTCGCCGGCGGCGAACCCGGCCGCGCCGCCGGCGAGGACTGCGGCGACGACGGCGACGGCCAGGGCCCGGTTCGCCGCGCGGCGGGGCGCCGGGGGCGGGGTCGGGGTCGGGGTGGGTGCCGGGGGGACGCGGTACGGGGAGGCCGGCGGCACGGGCCCGGCCTGCGGGGGCCCGCCTGCGGGACGCGGGGCGGCGGTGCCGGCGCGGTCGCCCGCGGTGAACGCGGGGCCGCGGGGCTCGCCGAGGCCGGGACGGGCGTGGGTCACGGTCGTTCTCCTCACGGTAGGCGCGAGAACCACAGCAGGGACGTGGCCGCGGCCAGCAGCGCGGCGATCAGCGCGGCGGCGACGAACCACTGCCAGATCTCGCGCTCCTCGGTGCGGTAGCCGACGGAACTGCCGATGTCCTCGTACACGGCCTGCAGCTCCTCGCCGGAGGCGGCCTCGTGGAACGCGCCGCCGGTCGCGGTGGCCAGTTCCTCCAGCGCGGGCGCGTCGACCGGCACCGGCACGCTCTGCCCGCTGGCCAGGTCGATGGTGCCGCCCTCGGTGCCGTACGCGATCGTCGACACCGGGATCCCGGCCGCGGCCGCCTCCTCGGCGGCGGCGGAGGTGGCGCGGCCCGTGGTGTTCTGTCCGTCGGAGAGCAGCACGACGTGCGCGGGCGGCGGTTCGCGCTCGGCCTGTTCGTCGAGCGTGCGGATCGCCTCGGCGGAGGAGAACACCGCCTCGCCGATCGCCGTGCCCTGCCGGGTGTCCAGCCGGTCGAGCGCGCGGCGCATGGCCTCGCGGTCGGTGGTCGGCGGCAGCGCGACGGCCGAGGTGCCGCTGAAGGTGACGAGCCCGACGTTGAACCGCTCGGGCAGTTCGGTCACGAACGCCTGGGCGGCTTCCTGCGCGGCGGTGAACCGCGACGGCTGCACGTCGGTGGCCCGCATCGAGGCGGAGACGTCCAGCGCGACCATGATGGTCGCCCGCTCCCGCGGCACTTCGGTCTCGGTGGTGGGCCGGGCGAAGCCGACGACGAGCAGCCCGGCCATGGCGCAGAACGCGGTGGCCGGCACGTGGCGGCGCCAGCCGGGGCGGCGGGGCATGACCTTGTCGAGCAGGTCGACGTTGGTGAACCGCACGGCGTAGCGGCTGCGCCGGGCCTGCATGACGACGTACGCGACGACGAGGGCGGCGAGCGGCACGAGCAGCAGGAGCCACCCGGGCGAGGCGAGACTCATGCGGGGCCCTCCGGGAGTCGGCGGGGTGTGCGGACGCGGGTACGGGGCGGGAGTGGGCGGGTGCGGCCGGGGGCGTACGCGCCGGACGCGGGGCCGCCGCCGGTGTGGGCGGCGCCCGTGGGAGCCGCGGGGGCGCCGGTGTGCCGCCGTGGGCGGAGACCGGGGGCCCTCCCCCGTGTGCCGTACGGGCGTGGGCCGGGCAGGCGAACCCGGGGGGCGGGGGCGGCGGTTGCCGGGAGGGCGCGGCGGTGACCCGCGGGGTGCCTGCTGTCCTCGCGGCCCGGCGGACGGCGGGGGTACGGCCCCCGCCCCGCCCGGGACGACCGGGCCGCCGGGACCGGCGCCACGGCGGAACCGTGACGGCCGGGGGTCATGCCGCACCGCCCGTCCCGCGGCGCTGTGCCGCCGCGTAGCGGGCGATGTCCCGGACCCAGTCGCGGTCGGTGCGCAGCGGCAGCCGTGCCGCGCCCGCGGCCCGCAGCGCCCGGGCGATCGCCGCGCGCTGCTCGGCCGCGGCGGCGGCGTACCGCTCCCGCAGCCGCTTCGAGTACGTCGGGATCTCCCGGCGCCGGCCCGACTCCGGGTCCACGACGGTGAGCAGCCCCACCGGGGGCAGCTCCAGCTCGCGGGGGTCGACGATTTCGACGGCCAGGACCTGGTGCCGCCGGGCGAGGGCCCGCAGCGGCTGCTCCCAGCCCGGTTCGAGGAAGTCGGAGACGACGGCGACCAGTCCGCGGCGGCGCTCCGCGCGCTGCAGCGCGGCCACCGCCTCGGCGAGGGTGTGGGTCTGCGGGCCCGCGGGCACGCGGGGGCGTTCGAGCGCGGTGCGCAGCACCCGCATCAGGTGCCGCCGCCCTCCGCGGGCGGGGATGCGCTGGATGCCGTCGGGGCGGACGAGCTGGGCGCCGAGGCGGTTGCCCGCGCGCTCGGTGAGGAACGCGACGGCCGCGGCGGCGCCGACGGCGAGGTCGCGCTTCTCCATCCGGCCGGTGCCGAAGTCCATGCTGGCGCTGGCGTCGAGGACGATCCAGGTGGTCAGCTCGCGGTCCGCGAGGGTCATCCGCACGTGCGGCACGGTGGTGCGGGCGGTGGCGTTCCAGTCCATGCGGCGTACGTCGTCGACGCCCGGGGCGTACGGGCGGCTCTCGTCCGGCTCGCCGCCGGGGCCGGGGACGAGGGCGGTGAGGTCGCCCTGGAGGAGGCCGTCGGGGCGGCGGGTGAAGAGGAGCCGCAGATGCCGGAGCGCCTGTTCCGGGGTGAGTTCGCCCAGCGACGGCGAGCCGGGCACGCCCCGGGCCGTCGCACCCGCCGCTCTGCGGGTCGCGCTCATGCCGCCCTCCCGGCCTTCCCGACGCCCGCGGCACTCCCGGCCTCGGCCAGGCCGCCGGCCGCGGCGTCCTCGGCCTGGTGCGGCGTGACCCGGGGCTGCTCCACGGCGGCCAGCACCTCGTCGACGACCGACTCGGGCGTGACGCCGTCGGCCAGCGCGTCGAAGGAGAGCACCAGCCGGTGGGCGATGACCTCGTGGGCGAGCGCGGTGATGTCGGCGGGCAGCACGTACTCGCGCCCGCGCAGCAGCGCCAGCGCCCGCGCCGCCGCCACCAGGCCGAGGGTGGCCCGCGGCCCCGCGCCGTACGCGAGCCGGCCGCCGCCGGCGGTGTCGCCGCGGGCGGCGAGGTCGCGGGTGGCGAGGACGAGGCGTACCGCGTACTGCGCGAGGGCGTGGTGGACGAACACGTCGTCGGCGCGGCGCTGGAGGGCCGCGAGGGTGTGCGGCGCGAGCACCCGGCGGGCGGCGGGCGGATCGACGCTCATCCGGTAGAGGATCGCCAGCTCCTCGTCCTCGGTGGGCGCGGCGACGTCGACCTTGAGCAGGAAGCGGTCGCGCTGGGCCTCGGGCAACTGGTAGACGCCCTCGGACTCGATGGGGTTCTGGGTGGCCAGGACGAGGAACGGCTCGGGCATGGGGATGGTCCGGCCGCCGATGCTGACCTGCCGCTCGGCCATGACTTCGAGGAGCGCGGACTGGACCTTGGCGGGGGCCCGGTTGATCTCGTCGGCGAGCACGAAGTTGGCGGCGACCGGCCCGGGTTCGACGCTGAACGTCTCGCTGGAGGGCCGGTAGATGCGGGTGCCGGTGATGTCGGAGGGCACCAGGTCGGGGGTGAACTGGATGCGGTGGAACGTGCCGCCCGAGACGGTCGCCAGGGTGGCCGCCGCCAGTGTCTTGGCGACGCCCGGCACGCCCTGGAGCAGGCAGTGCCCGCGGGCGAGCACGGCGGTCAGCAGCCGCTCGACCATCCGGTCCTGGCCGACGATCACCCGCTTCACCTCGAAGAGCGCCTGTTCCAGGAGCGCCGTCCCGGGGCCCGGCGCGGCGCCGGGCCCCGGTCCCGCGGGGGCGGTGGTGGTCACAGGTCGCCCGCGTTCTCGGCGGCGCCCGAGGGCGCCCCGGAACCGCCCTTGTCCGGGCAGTCCTCGTGGTCGGCGCTTTGAGCGCCGGTCTGCTCGCGGTCCTCGTTGACCACCAGCCGGACCTCGGGCTTGTCGTCGTCGCGGTCGAGCGCGGCGGACGCGCCGGTGGCCAGGCCGGCGACGGCGAACACGGCGGCACCGGCGACCGAGAGCCTGCGTATACGACGGGACATCGGGGTCTCCTCCGTCAGACGAGTGCGTTACCGCATGTCATCACCGGGAGGCGAAAATCCCCTTAAAGCCCGCCGCGCGCGGGGCCCGTCGCACGGGCCGCGCCGATCACCGCGCCTACGACCAGGGGGTCGCCGCGCGCCGCTGCCAGTAGTCGGCGGCGGGCTCGGCGAGGGCGGCAAGACGGTCGTACTGCGCGGGGTCGAGGTCGACCGCCGCGGCGGCGAGGTTGGAGTGCAGTTGCGCGGCGGTGGCGGCGCCGGAGAGCACGACGCCGGCCCACGGCTGGCGCAGCACGGCGGCGAGCGCCACGGCGTCGGGCTCCGCGCCGCACTCGGCGGCGACGGCGCGCAGTTCCGCGGGCGCGTCGGCGCCGGCGAGCCGGCCGTTCGCCAGGCCCTCCTTGACGATCACCGTCAGCCCGGCGTCGTGCGCCTCGGCCAGCGCCTCGCCGACCGCCGGCTCCAGCACGTTGTACGTGCTCTGCACGGTGTCGAAGAGCCGCTTGCCCTCGACGGTGACCTCCAGCGCGGCCCGTACCGCCGCGGCCTGCTCCGGGCCGCTGGTGGAGAAGCCGACCGTGACGCCGTTCGCCGCCAGGGCGGCGAGGCGCCGGTGCAGGTCGGTGTCGGTGAGCGCCGGGCTGTCGGGGGTGAGGGAGTGGATCTGGTAGAGGTCGAGGCGGTCGCCGAGGAGTTCGGCGGACTCCTCGCGCTGCCGGTCGTAGGCGTCGACGCCGTGGTCCTTGACCTCGTGCACCTCGGCGTCCGCGCGCCAGTCGCCGACGTACGCGTAGCCCCACTTGCTGCCGATGACCGCGTCCCGGGCGTCCGGGTGCTGCTTCAGCCAGTCGGCGAGGAACTCCTCGGCCCGGCCGTAGGAGCGGGCGGCGTCGAAGTACCGCACGCCCTGGGCGTAGGCGGCGTCCAGCAGCTCGTGGGTGCGGGCGCGCATCTCCTCGACGCCCCGCCCGGCGGGGAGGTCTTCGGCGCGTCCCGTGGTGAGGTACGCGGGGCGGCCCACGGCGGCCAGCCCGAAGCCGATGTGGGCGGCGGGCGTCGTCACTTCGGTCAGTCGGTCGAACGCCATCGCGGGCTCCTACGTCCTCGGTGCGGCTGTCAGGCCCGTCCACCGTAGAAGACGGGCCCCGCCGCCCGCAGCGCCCGACACGGCTTTCTGCCGCGCCGCCCCACCGCCGCGTCCGCTCCGCTACGCCGCGGGGCCCGCCTGCCGCGTCGCCGCCGCCCAGCGCACCTGCGCCGCCACGTCCTCCTTGACCTCCGCGAGCTGCACCGCGACCGCCGCCGGTGCGGTGCCGCCGCGGGCGTCGCGCGCGGCGAGCGCGCCGGGGACGGTGAGCACGGTCCGTACCTCGGGCGTCAGATGCGGGGAGACCTTCGCGAACTGCTCGTCCGTGAGCTGGTCGAGCTCGATGCCCTCGGCCTCGCAGACCTTGACGCACTCCCCCGCGCTCTCGTGCGCGACGCGGAACGGCACGCCCTGCTTGACCAGCCACTCGGCGATGTCGGTGGCCAGCGAGAAGCCGGCCGGGGCCAGCTCCTCCAGCCGCTCCCGGTTGACCGTGAGCGTGGCCATCATGCCGGTGAACGCGGGCAGCAGGACCTCCAGGGTGTCGATCGAGTCGAAGACCGGCTCCTTGTCCTCCTGCAGATCGCGGTTGTACGCGAGCGGGAGTGCCTTCAGCGTCGCCATCAGCCCGGTGAGGTTGCCGATCAGCCGGCCCGCCTTGCCGCGTGCCAGCTCGGCGATGTCCGGGTTCTTCTTCTGCGGCATGATCGAGCTGCCGGTGGAGAAGGAGTCGTGCAGGGTGACGAAGGAGAATTCCTTCGTGGCCCACAGGATGACCTCTTCCGCGATGCGGGAGACGTCGACGCCGATCATCGCGGTGACGAACGCGAACTCCGCGGCGAAGTCCCGCGCGGCCGTGCCGTCGATGGAGTTGCCGGACGAGCCGCGCTCGAAGCCCAGCTCGGCGGCGACGGCCTCCGGGTCCAGGCCGAGCGAGGAGCCCGCGAGCGCCCCGGACCCGTACGGCGAGACGGCCGTGCGCTCGTCCCACTGCCGCAGCCGCTCGGCGTCCCGGGAGAGCGCCTGGGCGTGCGCGAGCACGTGGTGGGCGAAGAGCACGGGCTGGGCGTGCTGGAGGTGCGTCCGGCCCGGCATGGCGACGTCCGGGTGCGCCTCGGCGAGGCCGACCAGGGCCTCCTGCAGCTCGGCGAGGAGGCCGCCGAGGGTGCGGGCGTGGTCGCGCAGGTACATCCGGAAGAGGGTGGCGACCTGGTCGTTGCGGGACCGGCCGGCGCGCAGCTTGCCGCCGAGCTCGGGGCCGAGCCGCTCCAGCAGGCCGCGTTCGAGCGCGGTGTGCACGTCCTCGTCGGCGATGGTGGCGGTGAACACCCCGGTCGCGACGTCCGTCTCCAGATGGTCGAGCCCGGCGAGCATCCGGTTCAGCTCGTCGGCCGTCAGCAGTCCGGCCCTGGCCAGCACCCGCGCGTGCGCGCGGGAGCCGGCGATGTCGTACGGGGCGAGCCGCATGTCGAAGTGGACGGACGCGGAGAGCCGCTCCAGCGCCGCGGCGGGGCCGTCGGCGAACCGGCCGCCCCAGAGCTTCACGTCCTGGGGCGCCGCGCCCTCGGTGCCGTCGCTCACTGGGCGAGGTCCCGCCCGGCCGCGATCTTCGAGGAGAGGCCGAAGATCTCGATGAAGCCCTTGGACATCGACTGGTCGAAGGTGTCGCCCGTGTCGTACGTCGCGAGGTTGAAGTCGTAGAGCGAGGCGGGCGAGCGCCGGCCGGTGACGACGGCCCTGCCGCCGTGCAGCGTCATCCGGATCTCGCCGGTGACGTGCTCGTTCGCCTCCTGGATGAAGCCGTCGAGGGCCCGCTTGAGCGGCGAGAACCACAGGCCGTCGTAGACCAGCTCGCCCCAGCGCTGCTCGACCTGCCGCTTGTAGCGCGCCAGCTCCCGCTCGACGGTGACGTTCTCCAGCTCCTGGTGGGCGGTGATCAGCGCGATGGCGCCGGGCGCCTCGTAGACCTCCCGGGACTTGATGCCCACGAGCCGGTCCTCGACCATGTCGATCCGGCCCACGCCCTGCGCCCCGGCCCGCTCGTTGAGCTGCTGGACGGCCTGGAGCACGGTGACGGGGCGGCCGTCGAGGGCCACGGGCACGCCGCGCTCGAAGGTGATGACGACCTCGTCGGCCTCGCGGGCCACGGCGGGGTTCTGCGTGTACTCGTAGACATCCTCGATCGGGGCGTTCCAGATGTCCTCCAGGAAGCCGGTCTCGACGGCCCGGCCGAAGACGTTCTGGTCGATGGAGTACGGCGACTTCTTGGTGGTCGCGATGGGCAGGCCCTTCTCCTCGCAGAAGGCGATGGCCTTGTCCCGGGTCATGGCGTAGTCCCGGACGGGGGCGATGCACTTCAGGCCCGGGGCCAGGGAGGAGATGCCGGCCTCGAAGCGGACCTGGTCGTTGCCCTTGCCGGTGCAGCCGTGGGCGACGGTGCCCGCGCCGTGCTTCTGGGCGGCGGCGACGAGGTGCTTGACGATGGTGGGCCGGGAGAGCGCGGAGACCAGCGGGTAGCGGTCCATGTACAGCGCGTTGGCCTGGATCGCCGGGAGGCAGTACTCGTCGGCGAATTCCTCCTTGGCGTCGGCGACCTCGGCCTCCACGGCGCCGCAGGCCAGCGCGCGCTTGCGGATCACGTCGAGGTCCTCGCCGCCCTGGCCGACGTCCACGGCGACGGCGATGACCTCGGCACCCGTCTCCGCGGCGATCCAGCCGATGGCGACGGAGGTGTCCAGGCCGCCCGAGTAGGCGAGTACGACGCGCTCGGTCACGGGAGTCTCCTTAGGATGCATACGCTGACCGGAATAAGTATGCAGCACTCCGTATGGTTCGTCAAAACGCCGCGCGCACGGCGGGCCGCCCGGCCGGAGCGGCACGCTCCGGCCGGACGGTTCTACGGGCCCGGGGAGCCCCGCTAGCCGATGCCGGTGACCGCGACCATCAGCGGCAGCCCCAGGATGATCAGGATGACACCGAGGACGTCGAAGCCCGCGCCGGAGCGGATCATCGTGGTGATCGGCACGACCCCGGAGCCGTAGGCGATGGCGTTCTGCGGCGTCGAGACCGGCAGCATGAAGCCGAAGGACGCGGCGAAGGTCGCGGCCAGCGCGGGGACGAACGGATCGACCTCGGCGGCCATGGCGATCGGGATGATGATGGGCACCACCACCGCCGCGGAGGCCGTGTTGCTCGTCGTCTCGGAGACGATCACCGCCAGCACGGCCGCGAAGATCGTGATGGTGAAGACGCTGGAGAAGCCGAGGAGGTCGTTGGACTCCTTGCCGATCGTCTCGGCCAGCCCGGTGTCGGCGAGCAGCGAGCCGAAGATGATGCCGGTGCCGAAGAGCAGGATCGTGCCCCAGTCGATACGGGCCGCGTCGCTCCAGTTGAGGGTCGCCTCGCGGCGGGCCCAGTTCGTCGGCAGGATGAACAGCAGCGCGGCACCGAGCACGGCGACGATGCCCTCGTCCAGCCGGTCGCTGACGGTGGTGTACGCGGACGCCTCGGTGCCCACGGCGAGCGCGACGATACCCGGCGTGATCCACAGCGCCACGGTGATACCGAAGGCGATGAGCGTGTTCCACTCCGCCCGCGAGAACCTGCCGAGCGCGGCGCGCTGTTCGCGCACGTACTCCTCCACGCCCTCGATCCGCCGGATCTCCGGCTTGTTGAGCAGCAGCAGGACGATGACGAGGACCACGAACATGCAGGCGCACAGCGGCAGCGCGGTGGCCGTCCACTCGGCGAAGGAGATCTTCTCTCCGGTGGCCTCCTCGATGAGGCCGCGGCCGATGAGGTTCGGCGGGCTGCCGACCGGGGTGAGCAGGCCGCCGACGCTGGCGCCGTACGCGAGCATGAGCACCAGCGCGGCGCCGATGCGCAGCCGCGTGGGGTCGAAGTCCTGCTCCACCAGGCCGCGGTCCTGGAGCATCTTGGCGATCACGGTGAGGATGCCGAGCGCGGTGGGCAGCAGCATGGCAACGGTGGCGGTGTTGGAGACGAACGCCGACAGCGCGCAGGTGATCACGCCGAAGGCGGCGATCAGCCGGAACGTCGAGCGGCCGACCCCCGGCAGGCCCAGGATCCAGAACGCGAACCTGCGGGCCACGCCGTGCTTGAGCATGGCCTGGGCGAGGATGAACGCGCCGATGAAGGTGAAGATCGTGGAGGAGCCGAAGGGCGCCAGCGCGTCGTCCGGCGGCACCACGCCGAGGACGACGATCGCGCCGACGCCGATGAGCCCGCCCACCGGGATCGGCACGGGCTCGGTGACCCACAGCACGATGACGCCGAGCAGGATGCCGGCCAGCGTCTGCTGGCTCGGCGCCATGTCCAGCGGGAGCGCGAGAAAGATGAGGGCGACGAGCGGGGCCAGCCAGAACCCGGTGGTCCGCCGCCCCCGTTCGAACTTCTCCTCCTGCGGCGAGAGTTTCTGCTCGCCGAGACTGCGGTAGGTGGCATGGCCGAGCAGTGCCTGCTCGACGTCGGTCTTGGTACGTGGCGCCGTGGCGTCGGACTTCATCGTCCCTCCGGATAACCGTGCGGCCTGGCTTACATTCAGGGCTGCTCCGTAAGGTGGGGCACAACTCGGCTGAGGGGAAGGGGTCATGACAACACATCGGATCGCGGTCATCCCCGGGGACGGCATCGGGCAGGAGGTCACGCCCGCCGCACTGGAGGTGCTGGACGCCGTCGGGCGGCGGCACGGGGTGGAGTTCGCGTACACGCACCTCGACTGGTCCTGCGCCCGCTACCAGCGCGAGGGCGCGATGATGCCGGAGGACGGCATCGAGCGGCTGCGCGCGTACGACGCGGTGTTCCTGGGCGCCGTGGGCGCGCCGGGCGTGCCGGACCACATCTCGCTGTGGGGGCTGCTCATCCCCATCCGCCGGGCCTTCCGGCAGTACGTGAACCTCCGGCCCGTGCGGGTCTTCGAGGGCATGGAGAGCCCCCTGCGGGCCGCGGGCCCCGGCGACGTCGACCTGGTCGTGGTGCGCGAGAACACCGAGGGCGAGTACAGCGAGATCGGCGGCAGGCTGCACCGCGGCTTCCCGGAGGAGATGGCCGTGCAGGAGGCGGTCTTCACCCGGGCCGGCGTCACCCGCGTCCTCGACTACGCCTTCGGCCTCGCCGGCCGCCGCACCGGCCGGCTCACCTCGGCGACCAAGTCCAACGGCATCGTGCACACCATGCCGTTCTGGGACGAGCTGGTACGCGAACGGGCCGCGGAGCACCCGAAGGTGGCGTGGGACCAGGAGCACATCGACGCGCTCTGCGCCAAGGTCGTCCTCGACCCCGGGCGGTTCGACGTGATCGTCGCCTCCAACCTCTTCGGCGACATCCTCAGCGACCTCACCGCCGCCGTCGCGGGCTCCATCGGCATCGCGCCGTCGGCGAACCTCAACCCCGAGGGCACGTACCCCTCGATGTTCGAGCCGGTGCACGGCTCGGCGCCGGACATCGCGGGCCGCGGGATCGCCGATCCGATCGGCGCCATCTGGTCGGCGGCGCTGATGCTCGACCACCTCGGCCACGAGCGGGCCGGTGCGGAGGTGGTCGAGGCCATCGCCGCGACGCTCGCCGCCACCGACGTCCGCACCCCGGACCTGGGCGGCTCGGCGAGCACGGAGGAGTTCACCCGTACCGTGATCGCCCGGCTGTGACGGCGGGCGGCGCGGCGGCACGGTGACGCCGCGGGGCGCGGCACGCGGTCTCGCACCGCGAAACTCCGCGCGCCGCGGCCGTACCGCGCCGCACACTTGGCGCATGGGGAAAACGTACGAACGCATCGACGGCCGGCTGCGCGCCTTCATCGAGGCGCAGCACATGTTCTTCACGGCGACCGCGCCGCTGGCGGCGGACGGCACCGTGAACCTCTCACCGAAGGGGCTGACGGGCTCGTTCGCCGTCCTCGACGAGCGCACCGTGGCCTACCTCGACTTCGCCGGCAGCAACGCCGAGACCATCGCGCACCTGCGGGAGAACGGCAGGATCACACTGATGTGGTGCGCCTTCGACGGCCCGCCGAACATCGTGCGGGTGCACGGCAGCGGTGAGGCCGTCTTCCGCGACGACCCCCGCTTCCCCGCCCTGCTCGGGCACTTCCCCGCCATCGACCCGTCCCTGCACGGGCTGCGGGCGATCGTCGTCGTGACCGCCGAACTGATTCGCGACACCTGCGGCTACGCTGTGCCTTTCATGACCTACGAAGCCGACCGCGACCTGCACGCCCGGCGCTTCGCGCGGGAGGACGACGCCGGGCTGGACGCGTACTTCCGCAAGAAAGAGCACATCGCGGCCAGCATCGACGGGCTGCCCGGGCTTCCGCTGCCGCTGCCACCCACCCCGTAACCGAGAAAAGAGCCGCACCGATGCTGAGCACACCCCTGGCCGAAGGCGCGGAACTGACCACGCTGGAGCCGTGGCAGGCCGCGGAGCTCACCGCGTTCACCGACCGGAACCGGGCGCACCTGGAGCCGTGGCTGCCCTGGGCGCATGCCGTCACCGACGAGGCGGGCGCCCGCCGCTTCCTCCAGGCGTACGCCGACAAGCAGGCCCGCGACGCCGGCCGGATGTTCGCCATCCGGCTCCACGGCGAACTGGTCGGCGGCATGATCTACCGGCTCTTCGACACCGCGGAGGGCTCCTGCGAGCTGGGCGCCTGGCTGGCGCCCGAGGCGCAGGGGCGCGGACTGGTCACCGAGGCTTCCCGGCGGATGATCGAGTGGGCGGTGGACGTACGCGGCCTGTCCCGTGTGGAGTGGCTGGTCGACCCGGCGAACAAGGCAAGCATCGCGGTCGCCAGGCGCCTGGGCATGAGCCACGAGGGCACGCTGCGCAGCCGGTTCGAGATGGCGGGCAAGCGGCACGACCTGGAGGTCTGGTCGCTGCTGAGCCACGAGTGGCGGGAGGCGCGGGGCAGTTGATCCCGGCGCGAGCCGCCGGGCCGCCGCGGCTCGGCGGCGGCAGCGGCTCAGCGGCTCAGCGGCTCAGCGGCGGGTGCAGGACGTGGTCGACGACCTGCTGGATCTCGGCGGCGGTGAGCGGCTCGTCCCGCAGCAGCGACTGCAGGCTGAGCCCGTCGAGCGCGGCCGAGAACGCGGTGATGGCGACCGGATCGCTGGTGAACCGGCCGGCGATGTCGGCCAGCAGGTCGTGCCAGCGGCCCAGGACGGGGCGCAGTTCCGGGTGGCGGGCGGCGTAGAGGTACAGGTCGAACTCCGCGGCGCAGCGCGCGCCGTGCTCGTCCAGGTACGCGGCCAGGTGCCGGCCGAGATCGGCGGTGTCGTACGTCTCCGGCAGCGCGCCGGCGAGCGCGGTGGCGTAGGCGTCGACGCTGTCGCTGAGCGCTGCCGCCAGCAGATCGGCGACGGCCGGGAAGTGGTACGTGGCCACCGACTTGGGCACGCCCGCCTCGGCGGCGACGGCCCGGTGCGTCACGGCGGCGACGCCGCCGCGGCCGATGACGCGGACGGTGGCGGCGAGGAGCAGCCGCCGCCGCTCCTGCCCGCGCTGCACGCGCCCGTCGGCGGCGCCGGTCTCAGTGCGCACCGCCGGCCTCCAGCGCGACGACGCCCGCGGCGACGAGGACGAGCCCGCCGATCTGGACGCCGGTGAGGCCGTCGCCGAGGAAGGCGGCGCCGATGAGCGCCACCAGGGCCACGCCGGCGGCGGCCCAGATGCCGTAGGCGATGCCGATGGACATGCCGCGTTTGAGCACCAGGCTGAGGAGGGTGAAGGCGGTGATGTAGCCGACGACCACGATGATCGACGGGAGGATCTTCGAGAAGCCCTCGGAGAGCCGCAGCGAGACGGTTGCCGTCACCTCACTGAGGATGGCACCGATCAGCAGCACGTAGGTCATCGTCCGCCTTCCGTACGCGGGGGAAACTAGCTGGACATCTGTCCAGGTTTTCGAGTGTACGGGAGCCGGGGGCGGCGGCGGGGAGGGGGTGTCCCCCGGCCCCGCCCCTTCCCGAACCCGGGGCGGCGCCCCGGCCCCCACCGCGCCCACGGCGCGACCCGCCGGAGGCTACGCCCCCGGGTCCCCCGCCCCACTGGGGGCTGCGACCCCGAACCCCGCGCGGGGCTCCGCCCCGAACCCCACTGCCCGCGCAACCGACTGAAGCACCACCGCTGTCCGGCAGGAGGCGCCCGACACATCCCGCTATACGCGACCTGCGCGGACGATCTCGGGCTTCGTTCCTGCCCGCCGGGGCCCGCGCACCAGAGCCGCGGACCCACGGAACGCCCCGGGCTCAGCACCCGTACCCCCGCGGGGCTGTGCCCCACACCCCGCTACCTTCGCCACCGGCGCGTACCACCCCCGAGCTACGCGCCGCCCCCCTTCCCGCCGCGCAGCGCCCCGCCGCCCACGCCACAGCACACCGCCGCGCCCCCCGCAGGGGTCACCGTTCGCGTTCGGCGAGTTTCAGGAGGTGGTCGGCGAGGGACTGGCCGCCCGAGGGGTCGCGGCTGATCACCATCAGGGTGTCGTCCCCCGCAATCGTGCCGAGGATCGGCGTCAGCTCCGCCGCGTCGATCGCCGAGGCGAGGAACTGCGCCGCGCCCGGCGGCGTGCGGAGCACCACGATGTTCGCCGACGCCTCCGCCGAGATGAGCAGTTCGCCCGCGAGCCGGGCCATCCGCTCCTCCTTCGCCGACTCGCCCAGCGGCACCTGCGGGGTGCGGAAGCCGCCCTCCGAGGGGACCGCGTAGATCAGTTCGCCGCCCGTGTTGCGGATCTTCACCGCGCCCAGCTCGTCGAGGTCCCGGGAGAGCGTCGCCTGCGTCACCGTCAGGCCGTCGTCGGCGAGGAGCTTGGCCAGTTGGCTCTGCGAGCGGACCGGCTGCCGGTTCAGGATGTCGACGATCCTGCGGTGGCGTGCCGTGCGCGTGTGCGGCACGGCGGGACCGTTGTGCTCCTCGGACATGTCACTCTCCGGCTCGTCGGGGCTGGGCCCTGTCTGGCAAACAGCGCCGTCCAGGGCCCTAGGCTGCGGGACCCGCCGCATCGAGCACGGCCGGCAGCGCGGCGAGGAGGGCGTCCGCCTCCGCCTCACCGAGGATCAACGGCGGGGCGAGCCGGATCACGTCCGGCGCCACCGCGTTGACCAGGAATCCCGCTGCCTGGGCCGTCTGTTGCACCTGCGGCGCGACGGCCTCGGTGAGCACCATACCGAGCAGCAGGCCCGCGCCTCGCACATGGTCGACCAGCGGGTGCCCGAGTCGGCCGATTCCGTCCCGAAGCCGCTCCCCCACCCGCTTGACCTGCGCCAGCAGCCCGTCTGCCGCGATCACGTCCAGCACCGCCAGCGCGGCGGCGCAGGCGACCGGGTTGCCGCCGAAGGTGGAGCCGTGCCTTCCGGGGGTGAAGAGGCCGGCGGCGGGCCCGAAGGCCAGCGTGGCGCCGATCGGCAGGCCGCCGCCGAGCCCCTTGGCGAGGGTGACGACGTCCGCCTCCACGCCCTGCGCCTGCGCCGCGAACCAGTGGCCCGTACGCCCGATGCCCGTCTGCACCTCGTCCAGCACCAGCAGCGCGCCCGCGGCCCTGGTGATCTCGCGGGCCGCGGCCAGATAGCCGTCCGGCGGTACGACGACGCCGTTCTCGCCCTGCACCGGCTCGACGATCACGAGCGCGGTCTCCTCGGTCACCGCGGCGCGCAGCGCCTCCGCGTCCCCGTACGGCACGTGCGTGACCTCGCCCGGCAGCGGGCCGAAGCCCTCCTGCTTGCCGGGCTGCCCGGTGAGCGCCAGGGCGCCCATGGTGCGGCCGTGGAAGCCGCCCTCGGTACCCACCATGTGCGTACGGCCCGTCAGCCTGCCGATCTTGAACGCGGCCTCCACCGCCTCCGCGCCGGAGTTGGCGAAGAACACCCGGCCGGGCCGGCCGGCGAGTTCGAGGAGCCGCTCGGCGAGCGCCACCGGGGGTTCGGCGACGTACAGGTTGGAGACGTGGCCAAGGGTGGCGATCTGCCGGGAGACGGCCTCGACGACCGCCGGGTGGGCGGTGCCGAGGGAGGTGACGGCGATGCCGCCGACGAAGTCCAGGTACTCGTTGCCGTCGGCGTCCCACAGCTTCGCGCCCGCGCCGCGGACGAGGGGCAGGCGGGGGGTGCCGTAGTTGTCCATCAGCGCGCCCTGCCAGCGCTCCGTCAGCTCCGCGTTGCCGCTCATGCCGCAGCCCCTTCCGCGTCCGGCACGACCATCGTGCCGATGCCCTCGTCCGTGAAGATCTCCAGCAGGATGGAGTGCGGCACCCGGCCGTCGATGACCCGCGCGGTGTGCACGCCGTGGCGCACCGCGTACAGGCAGCCCTCCATCTTCGGGACCATGCCGCTGGCCAGGTCGGGCAGCAGCCGCTCCAGCTCGCCGGCGGTGAGCCGGCTGATGACCTCGTCGCTGTCCGGCCAGTTCTCGTACAGGCCCTCGACGTCGGTGAGGACCATCAGGGTCTCCGCGCCGAGCGCGGCGGCCAGCGCGGCGGCGGCGGTGTCGGCGTTGACGTTGAAGACCTCGCCGGCCGCGTCGGACTCGTCGGCGGAGCGGGCGACGGAGGAGACGACCGGGATGCGGCCGTCCGCGAGCAGCGCCTCTATCGCGCCGGTGTCGATGTCGGTGACCTCGCCGACCCGGCCGATGTCGACCGGCTCGCCGTCGACCAGCGGCCGGTGCCGGGTGGCGGTGATCGTGTGCGCGTCCTCGCCGGTGAGGCCGACGGCGAAGGGGCCGTGCTCGTTGAGGAGCCCGACCAGCTCGCGCTGCACCTGGCCGGCGAGCACCATCCGTACGACGGCCATCGCCTCGGGCGTCGTCACCCGCAGCCCGGCGCGGAACTCGCTGGCCAGGCCGTGCCGGTCGAGCTGCGCGCTGATCTGCGGCCCGCCGCCGTGCACGACGACGGGCCTGAGCCCGGCGTGCCGCAGGAAGACGACGTCCTGGGCGAAGGCGCGCTTCAGGTCCTCGTCGACCATGGCGTTGCCGCCGAACTTGACCACGACGACCTTGCCGTGGTGGCGGGTGAGCCAGGGCAGCGCCTCGATGAGGGTGCGGGCCTTGGGCAGGGCGGTGTGCTTGCGGGTGGGGGTGGCCGGTGCCGCGGCGGGCGCGGAGGTCGTCGTCATGAGCTGTACGCGCTGTTCTCGTGGACGTAGTCGGCGGTCAGGTCGTTGGTCCAGATGACCGCTTCGGCGTCGCCGGCGGCGAGGTCCGCCACGATGTGGACCTCGCGGTAGCGCATGTCGACCAGCTCGCGGTCCTCGCCGAACGAGCCGTTCTTGCACACCCACACGCCGTTGATCGCGACGTTCAGCCGGTCCGGCTCGAAGGCGGCGGAGGTGGTGCCGATGGCGGCCAGCACCCGGCCCCAGTTGGGGTCCTCGCCGTGGATGGCGCACTTGAGGAGGTTGTTGCGGGCGATGGAACGGCCGACCTCCACCGCGTCGTCCTCGCCGGCGGCGCCCACGACCTCGATCTTGATCTCCTTGCTGGCGCCCTCCGCGTCGGCGATGAGCTGCCGGCCGAGGCTGTCGCAGACGGCCCGTACCGCCTCGGCGAACTCCGCCTGCGGCGGCCGGACCCCGCTGGCGCCGGAGGCCAGCAGCAGCACGGTGTCGTTGGTGGACATGGCGCCGTCGGAGTCGACGCGGTCGAAGGTGGTACGGGTCGCGGCGCGCAGCGCGGCGTCGAGATCGGCGGCGGGCACGTCGGCGTCGGTGGTGAGGACGACGAGCATGGTCGCCAGCCCGGGCGCGAGCATGCCCGCGCCCTTGGCCATGCCGCCCACGGTCCAGGCCGCGCCGTCGTCGCCGCCGGCGGTGACGACGGCGGTCTTGTGCACGGTGTCGGTGGTCTTGATGGCGATGGCGGCCTTCTCGCCGCCGTGCGCGGACAGCTCCGCCGCGGCCAGGCCGACGCCGGGCAGCAGCTTGTCCATCGGCAGCAGCGTGCCGATCAGCCCGGTGGACGCCACGGCGACCTCCGCGGCGCTGTGGCCGAGCACCTCGGCGACGCGCTCGGCGGTGGCGTGGGTGTCCTGGAAGCCGCGGGGCCCGGTGCAGGCGTTGGCGCCGCCGGAGTTGAGGATCACCGCGGACACCTCGCCGCCCTTGACCACCTGCTCGGACCAGACGACCGGGGCGGCCTTGACGCGGTTGGCGGTGAAGACGCCGGCGGCGGCGCGGCGCGGCCCCTCGTTGACCACGAGGGCCAGGTCCGGGTTGCCGTTCTCCTTGATCCCGGCGGCGATGCCCGCCGCCGTGAACCCTTTGGCTGCCGTGACGCTCAAGGTGCCACTCCTGTCGTAGAAAGCCCCAGCTCCTCGGGGAGTCCGAGGGCGATGTTCATGCTCTGCACCGCGCCGCCCGCGGTGCCCTTCGTGAGGTTGTCGATGGCGCTGACGGCGATGATGCGGCGGGCGCTCTCGTCGTACGCGACCTGCAGCAGCACGGTGTTGGAGCCGGTGACCGCGCCGGTGGCGGGCCACTGCCCGGGCGGCAGCAGCCGGACGAACGGCTCGCCCTGGTACGCCTTCTCGTACGCGGCGCGCACCGCCTCCGCCGTGGTGCCGGGGCGGGCCCGGGCCGTGCTGGTGGCGAGGATGCCGCGGGGCATCGGGGCGAGGGTCGGGGTGAAGGAGACCGTGACCGGCTCCCCCGCGACGGCGCTGAGGTTCTGGCCGATCTCCGGCGTGTGCCGGTGCCCGCCGCCGACGCCGTACGGGCTCATGGAGCCCATCACCTCGCTGGCCAGCAGGTGCGGCTTGAGCGCCTTGCCGGCGCCGGAGGTGCCGGAGGCGGCGACGACGACGGCCTCCGGCTCGGCGAGCCCGGCGGCGTACGCGGGGAAGAGGCCGAGGGAGACGGCGGTCGGATAGCACCCGGGCACCGCGATGCGCCGGACCCCAAGGAGCGCGTCGCGGTGCCCGGGCAGCTCGGGCAGCCCGTACGGCCAGGTGCCGGCGTGCGGCGTGCCGTAGAACCGCTCCCAGTCGGCGGCGTCGGCGAGCCGGTGGTCGGCGCCGCAGTCGACGACGAGCACGTCGTCGCCGAGCTCCGCGGCCACGGCGGCGGACTGCCCGTGCGGCAGCGCGAGGAACACGACGTCGTGCCCGGCGAGCACGCCGGGCGCGGTCTCGGCCAGCTCCCGTCCCGCGAGGGGCGCGAGGTGGGGCTGTATGTCGCCGAGGGGCCGGCCGGCGTTGGTGTGGGCGGTGAGAGCCCCGATCTCGGCCCCGGGATGCCCCAGCAGCACCCGCAGCAGCTCCCCGCCCACGTATCCGCTCGCCCCGGCCACTGCCACCCGCACGGTCATCCGCTCCTCCTCGTCCCAGCATGACTATACGGACGACAGCAGAGCTATGCAAAGAATATCCGGCGGGGACCCGGTCGCCGGATCGCCGGCGACCGGCTGCGCCGTCCGCATCTTCGGCACGCACGGCCGGGCACATCCGGATGGGGGCCCGGCCCGCCGGCCGGCCACGGCGAGCGCCGGGGGAACGTAACCTGCGTGAGGAAGCCGGGCGTTGGCGCCGGGTCGTGGAGCCGGGGTGGGGAAGGGGGCCGGGGTGGAGCCGCTGAGGGCCGGGGACCCGGAGACGGTGGGCGGGTTCGGGCTGCGGGGCCGGCTGGGTGCCGGCGGGATGGGCGAGGTGTTCCTGGGCCGGTCGCCGGGCGGGCGGGCGGTGGCGGTGAAGGTGGTGCATCCGCATCTGGCGCGGCAGGCGGAGTTCCGGCGGCGGTTCGCGCGGGAGGTGGCGGCGGCGCGGGCGGTGGGCGGGGCGTTCACCGCTCCGGTGCTGGCCGCCGGTCCTGAGGACGACCCGCCGTGGATCGCGACCGGCTACATCCCGGGGCCCGATCTGGCGGCGGCGGTCGGCGGGGCGGGGCCGTTCCCCGAAGGCGCGGCGTGGCGGCTGGCGGCCGGGCTCGTGGAGGCATTGCAGGCCATTCACGCGGTGGGGGTGCTGCACCGGGACCTGAAGCCGTCGAACGTGCTGGTGGCGGCGGACGGGCCGCGGGTGATCGATTTCGGGATCGCGCGCACGCTGGAGGACACCGCACTGACGGCGACCGGCCTCGTGGTGGGGACGGCGGGCTTCATGGCGCCTGAGCAGGCAGAGGGCGGTGAAGTCGGCCCGGCAGGCGACGTGTTCGCTCTGGGGGCGGTGATCGCCTTCGCCGCCACGGGCGCCGGGCCCTTCGGCGAGGGCCCGCCGCTGGCGGTGCTCCACCGGGTCGTCAACCGGCCACCACGGCTGGACGGGCTCACGGGACCGCTGCGCGAACTCGTCGGCGCGTGTCTGGCGAAGGACCCCCGGGAACGGCCCACGCTCACGGCGTTGCTGGCGCGGATCGGCGCGCACTGGGAGCCGGCGGACGACTTCCCCGGCGTCTCACCCTGGCCGGACGCCGTCACCACCCTCATCCAGAGGCGCGCCACACCCCCGACCGCCCCCTACACCGAAGCCGCCGGGACCACGGCGCCGGACGGCGAACCGGACGCGGCGCGTCCGGCCGTCGTCGGCATCGACTTCGGCACGAGGAACTCGGCCGTGGCCGTCCTGGAAGCCGGCAAGCTCCGGCCGGTCCCCAACGCCCGGGGCGCGCAGACCACCCCCAGCCTGGTGACCCTCACCGCCGAGGGGGACGTCCTCGTCGGCACGGCCGCCGAGCGGCAGGCCCTCACCAACCCCGCTTACACCCCGCGCGCCGCCAAGCTGAAGCTGGGTACCGGCTGGCGTGTCACGCGGGGCGACGTCCGGCTGACCGCCGAGGACGCCGCCGGGCTGATCCTCGCCCGCCTGCGCCAGGACGCCGAGGCCCACCTCGGCCGGCCGCTCACCGCCGCGGTGCTGGCGGTGCCCGCCGGCTTCCGTCGCGACCAGCGGGCCGCCCTGCTCCGGGCCGGCGAACGGGCCGGGCTCCCCGTCATGCGGCTGATCAACGAGCCCTCGGCGGTGGCGATGGCCTACGGCCTGCACCGGGACGACTGCACCGTCCTGATCTTCGATCTCGGCGCGGGCACCCTCGACGTCTCCCTCCTCGACCTCGGCGACGGCACCGTGCTGGCCTGGGCCACCGCCGGCGACAGCCGGCTCGGCGGCGACGACTGGGACCGGCGGATCGTCGCGCACCTCACCGACCGCGTACGGCTGCGGCACGGCGTGGATCTCACCGGCGACGCCGCCGCGGCCCAGCGGCTGCGCGAGGCGGCCGAGGCCGCGAAGATCGAGCTCTCGGCGGTGCGCACCACGACCCTCCGGCTGCCCTACCTCGCCACCGGACCGGACGGCCCCGTCCACCTCGAGGAGGAGCTGACCCGCGAGGAGTTCGAGACGCTCACCCGGGATCTGCTGGAACGCTGCCGAGCGCACGTCGAACGCGTCCTCGCCGACGCCGAATGGACGCCCGCCGACATCGACCAGGTCGTCCTGACGGGCGGTGCCGCCCGGATGCCCGCGGTGGGCGACCTGATCCGCCGGCTCACGGGCGGTCGTGAGCCCCACCTGATCCCCGGGGCTGTCGCCGACGGCGCCGCTCTTCAGGCGGGCGTCATGACCGGCGACGTGAAGGACGTGCTGCTCCTCGATCTCACCCCTCACTCCATCGGCATCGAAACCGGCGAGGGGACCACGACGGAGCTGATCGAGCGGAACACGACGATCCCCACGAAGCGCTCCGGGGTCTTCACCACCCACACGGACCACCAGAGCGCGGTGGTGCTCCACGTCGTCGAGGGCGAGGGGGAGGACCCGGCCCGCGACCGGACCCTTGCGGTCCTCGAACTCGCCCTGCCGCCCGCTCCCCGCGGCGTGCCGCGGATCGAGGTGACGGCCGACTGCGATCCCAACGACGTTCTGCACCTCACGGCCGAGGACCTGGGCACGGGCAACAAGGCGGTCGCCACCGTCGACCAGGCGACGATGGAACGGGCTGCCGCCCTCCTCCGCTCCTCCCGCTGGCCCGGCCTGCGCGCTCTCGCCCCTGTGACTCTCCCGGACTCCTGAGAGCGTGTCCCGCCCGGTCCGTATGACCGGTCAGCCCTTGGGCGGGACCTCGGGGATCGGCAGCAGCAGCGCGCCGAACGCGCCTGCCGGCACCGCCGGCTGCCGCGGCGGCACCGGGCGGACGCGGGTGTAGGGATCGTTCTGGGCGGGGCGGGGGTCCTTCTCGCCCTTGTTGGGCCACAGCGCCATCGCCCGCTCCGCCTGGGCCGTGATCGTCAGCGACGGGTTCACGCCGAGGTTCGCGGAGACCGCCGAGCCGTCCACCACCGAGATCCCCGGGTGGCCGTAGAGCCGGTGGTACGGGTCGATGACGCCGTGCTCCGCGTCCTCGCCGATGGGGCAGCCGCCCAGGAAGTGCGCCGTCAGCGGCTTGCCCATCAGCTCGCCGAGGTTCGTGCCCGGCTGGCCGCCGATCTGCTCGGCGAGCAGCCGAGCCGCCTCCGCGCCCTCGGGGAGGTGCACCGGATTGGGCGCCCCGTGGCCCTGCCGGGCCGTGAGCAGGCCCTTGCCGAGGCCCTTGTCCTTCAGGTACGTGGTCAGCGAGTTGTCGTGGGTCTGCATGACGAGACCGATGATCGTCCGCTCGGACCACCGGTACGTCGTGGCCGTCCGCGCCACCAGCACCGGGTGCCGCAGATACGCGCCCAGCACGCGCAGCGCCTTGGGCAGCTTCCCGGTGGGCTTGAACTGCGGGACGCACAGCAGGGCCATCGCGTTGGAGCCCTTGCCGTAGCGCACGTTCTCGATGTGCGTGGTGTCGTTGGGGTGGATCGAGGAGGTGATGGCCACCCCCTTGGTGAAGTCCAGATCACCCGCGCCGCGCTTCTTGCGGTACGTGCGCGGGAAGGTCACCGCGCCGACCAGGGCCTCGGAGTTGGTGCGGGTCAGCTCGCCGAGGCGCGGGGAGAGCCCCGGCAGCCGGCCGCCGGCCTTCATGCGGTGCAGCAGGGTCTGGGTACCGTACGTGCCCGCCGCGACCACCACGTGGTCGCAGCGCAGCACCTCCCGCTTGCCGCGGCGGCGCTTGTTCGTCGCCACGGTGGTCACCTCGTAGCCGCCGCCGGCGGCCTCGTGCACGTCGACGACGGTGGTGAGCGGGTGGATGACGGCGCCGTGCCGCTCGGCGAGGTAGAGGTAGTTCTCCGTCAGGGTGTTCTTCGCGCCGTAGCGGCAGCCGGTCATGCACGAGCCGCACTGCAGGCACGCGGCGCGCTCCGGACCCGCGCCGCCGAAGTACGGGTCGGGCACGGTCTCGCCGGGGGCCGCGGTGGTCTCGCCGCGGGCGTCGCGGCCGTCGCCGTAGAAGACGCCGACGGGGGTGAGCCGGTAGGAGTCGCCGGCGCCCATACGCTCGGCGGTGGTCTTCAGGTACGTGTCCGCCTCGGTGGTCGTGGGGTTCTCCCGGACGCCGAGCATCCGCTGCGCCTGGTCGTAGTACGGGGCCAGTTCCTCCTGCCAGTCGGTGATGTGGCCCCACTGCCGGTCCCGGAAGAAGGCGGGCGGCGGCACGTAGAGGGTGTTGGCGTAGTTGAGGGAGCCGCCGCCCACGCCGGCGCCGGCGAGCACCATGACGTTGCTGAGCAGGTGGATGCGCTGGATGCCGTAGAGGCCGAGGGCGGGGGCCCACAGGTAGTCGCGCAGCCGCCAGGAGTTCTTGGGCAGTTGCTCGCGGGCGAATCTGCGGCCGGCCTCCAGCACGCCGACCTTGTAGCCCTTCTCGGTGAGGCGCAGGGCGGCCACCGAGCCGCCGAAGCCGGAACCGATCACGATCACGTCGTACGAGCTCATCGCGTCTCGCTCCTCGCACCCGGTGCTGCGGCTACCTACCAGGCAGTAGACTTACCTACCCGTAGGGAGTTGGCAATGGCCCCGACATCATCCGCCCGCCGCGCCCCCGCAGTCCACTCGCCCCGGCGCTCACGCCCAGCTGTCGATGTGCAGGCTCCACCGCCCGGGACGCCCCGTGAGGCTGATCGCCGACAGCGGCATCACGTCGATGTGCCAGTACGAGACGGGCGGCGCCTTCAGCGCGTAGACCAGCGCGGCGCGGATGATCGAGGGCTCGGTGACGGCGAGCACGTGGGTGCCGTCGTCCACCGGGCGGGTGTCCAGCCAGCCCCCTATCCGCTGGATGAAGGCGATCAGCGCCTCGCCGCCGTGCGGGGCGGCGTGCGGATCCGCGAGCCAGGCGTCCACGTCGCGCGGCTCGGTCATCATCACCTCCTCCAGCGTGCGCCCCCGCCACCGGCCCATGTCGCAGTCGCGCAGCGCGAGTTGGGCCAGCGGCGCGAGGCCGAGCACCCGGCCGGTCTCGCGGGAGCGCTGGGTGGGCGAGCAGTACCGCAACTCGGCGGCGGCCAGCGGAGAGAACACCGGAACGGCGCGCTCGGCCGCCACCCAGCCGTCCGCGTCCAGGGGCCGGTCGTCGTCGAAGCGCTCCGCGAGCCGCGAGGAGTTGCGGGCCGCGGCGAGGAGCGTGAGACGAACGTTCATGCGGTGATGGTAGGAGCGCCGTCAGGCTCTGCCCAGAGCCATCCACAGGGCCGGCTCCGCGCCGGCGGCTCGAAGCCGGGCCTTGCCCGGGTCCTGGACCTCGTGGGCGTCGCCGGTCGCCAGCGGGACACGCCGCACGAGCACGCGGTCGAGCCGGACGGGGTCGGTGGAGACCTCGTACGGTGCGGGTACGTGAGCCATGGGCAGAGCCTGGCACACGGTGCATGGCCAGTACACCGGAATCCTCCGGGAGCCAAGCGCGGCGCCCGCCCTTAAACTGGCGGTCACGGACCCCATCATCTGGGGACGAGCCGGACAGGAGGTCGACCCGATGCAGGCTGAAGTGGGCGACAAGCTGTGTGTGCACGGCCGTGTCGTCGGTCAGGAGGACCGGACGGCGGAGATCCTCGAAGTCATGGGCCCAGCCGGGGCACCGCCCTACCGGGTGCGGTTCGACGACGGCCACGAGGCGCTGGTGTCACCCGGCCCGGACTCCGTGGTCCGGCATCGGGACCGGGAGTCCGGGCAGGGCTGACGTCCGCGGCCGCGGGTGGCGGTGCGGCCGGGACGACGGGGGCCGGCGGGCGCGCCGTCAGCAGCGCGGCGGCCGGGCCGGCTCGCGGTAGTGGTCGGCGACGAGCCTGCTGACCGCGCCCAGCGGGTCCTGGGGCAGCAGTTTCGCGGAGAAGTACATGTTGCCCTGGACCTCCGGGTAGCCCTGGCAGAACGTCAGGTGACGGGAGAGCTCCGCCGGGTCGAACCAGGCGGCGGGCTGGCCGGCGGCGCCGACCTTGTAGAGCGCCTCGCCGATGTAGAGGTTGACGCCGGTGCCCGCGACCACGTCGTTCCACCAGGGCACGATCTTGGCGTAGTCGGCGACCGCGAAGCCGATGTTCCAGTACACCTGCGGGACGATGTAGTCGATCCAGCGCTCGCGCACCCATTTGCGGGTGTCGGCGTAGAGGTTGTCGTACGTCTGCGTGCCCGCCTGGGTGTCGGAGCCCTCGGGGTCGGTGGCCGCGTTCCGCCAGACCGCGAACGGGCTGACGCCGAACTGCACGGTGCGCTTCGTCCGCTTGATGGCCCGGCCCAGCTCCGCGATCAGCAGGTCGACGTTGTTGCGCCGCCAGTCGGCCTTGTCCGCGAAGGCGCCGCCGTACCTCCGGTACGTCTCCTCGTCGGCGAACTCCTGGCCCGCGACCGGGTACGGGTAGAAGTAGTCGTCGAAGTGCACGGCGTCGATGTCGTAGCGCCGGACGGCGTCGAGGATGCAGCGCTGGACGAAGCGGCGGACCTCCGGCACCCCCGGGTCGTAGTAGATCTTGCCGCCGTACGGGACGACCCACTCGGGGTGCCGGTTCGCCGGGTGGTCGGGCACCAGCTTCTCCGCGAGCGCGTCGTTGCGCACCCGGTAGGGGTTGAACCAGGCGTGCAGTTCGAGACCGCGCCGGTGGGCCTCGCGGACGGCGAAGCCGAGCGGGTCCCAGCCCGGGTCGGCGCCCTGGGTACCGGAGAGCCACTCCGACCACGGCTCGTACGGCGACGGCCACATCGCGTCCGCCGTCGGCCGGGCCTGGAAGACGACGGTGTTCATCCGCCGGTCCGCCGCCTCGTCGAGCCGGGCCAGCAACTGACGCTGCTGCTCGGCCGCGCTCAGGCCCTGCTGGACCGGCCAGTCGATGTTCGCCACCGTCGCCACCCACGAGCCGCGCATCTGCCCGGCCGGTCGGCCGTGGCCGCGTCCCGCGGCGCCCGCCGAGGCCGCGATCGCGTCGCCCGCCACGGTCACCGCGGACAGGGCACCCACCGCCGCGGCGCCGAACCGGCGCCGGCTGAGGTGGTGCGGTCTGCCGGGAGTGCTGCTCCCCATCTGGATCCTCCGAATCGCCGAGAACAAGAATCCGACTGCGCCAAGTGGTCTGAACCACTCGTCAGTTGCGGCACATCCTCGCGTCCTGCCTCACCCGGGGACAAGAGCCATGCGCTACGCGGGTAACGTCAGGGGTCCGAAAGGGTTGCCCACACGGCAGGACGAGGGACGAGGAGAGACATTGACCGACATCGAACGCGTCGGAGTGGTCGGATCCGGCCAGATGGGCTCGGGCATCGCCGAGGTGTGTGCCCGCTCCGGCCTTCAGGTCGTCGTCGCCGAGACCACCGGCGATGCCCTCGAACTGGGCCGTACCCGCGTCATCAGCTCCCTCGCCAAGGCGGCCGACCGCGGCAAGATGAGCAAGGAGGAACGGGACGCGGCGCTGGGCGCGCTGAGCTTCACGACCGATCTCGGAGAGCTTGCGGAGAGCGATCTCGTGATCGAGGCGGTGGTGGAAAACGAACAGGTCAAGACCGAAATCTTCCAGGTCCTTGATCAGGTCGTCGCCCGCCAGGACGCCATCCTCGCCTCCAACACCTCCTCCATCCCGCTGGTCAAGCTCGCCGTCGCCACCACGCGGCCGGAGCAGGTCATCGGGATGCACTTCTTCAACCCCGCGCCCGTGCAGCGCCTCATCGAGCTGATCCCGGCGCTGACGACCAGCGACGACACGCTCAAGCGGACCGAGGCGCTGGCCCGCGACGTGCTCGGCAAGCACGCCATCCGGGCCCAGGACCGCTCCGGGTTCGTCGTCAACGCGCTCCTGATCCCGTATCTGCTCTCCGCGGTCCGGATGTTCGAGTCCGGCATCGCGACGCGCGAGGACATCGACAACGGGATGGAGCTGGGCTGCGCCCACCCGATGGGCCCGCTGAAGCTCTCGGACCTCATCGGCCTCGACATCGTCGCCTCGGTGGCCGACTCGATGTACGCCGAGTACAAGGAGCCGTCGTACGCGACGCCGCCGCTGCTGGCGCGGATGGTCGAGGCCGGGCGGCTGGGCCGGAAGTCGGGCGCCGGGTTCTACACGTACTGAGGCGTCCCGGCCGGCACGGTACGGGGCCCGCGGCCGGCCCCGTACCGTCGTGCGGGCTCACGCCCCGCGCAGCACCGCGCCCGCCTCCTCGGCGGCCCTGGCCACCGCGGCGTCCCGGGCGGCGCCCGCCTCCTCGGCGGTCAGCGTGCGGTCGGCGGCGCGGAAGCGCAGCGCGTAGGCGAGCGACTTGCGGCCCTCGCCCACCTGCTCGCCGGTGAAGACGTCGAACAGCCGCACCGACTCCAGCAGCTCCCCGGCCCCGGCGCGCAGCGCCTCGGCGACCTTCGCCGCCGGCACGTCCGCGGCCACGACCAGCGCCACGTCCTGCGTCGCCACCGGGTACGTGGAGATCCGCGGCGCCTGGAGCGGGCCGCCGCCGGCGATCTCCAGCAGGTCGAGCGAGACCTCCATCGCGCAGGTGCGCTCCGGCAACTGCATCGCCTTGACCACCCGCGGGTGCAGCTCACCCGCGTGGCCGACGACCCGCCGCTCGCCGTCCACGACCGCGAAGAGCGCGGCGCACCTGCCGGGGTGCCACGGCGCGTGCCGGTCCGGCTCCGCGGCCAGCTCCACGCCCGCCTCGCGGGCCACGGTACGGGCCGCCTCCACCGCGTCCGCCCAGTCCGCCGGGCGGCCCCGGCCCCACCAGCCGGCCCGCTCGCGGGCGCCGGCGAGGACGACGGCGGCGCGGCGCGGCTGCTTGGGCAGGGCGGTGTCGAGCCGGGCGATCTCCTCGTCCGTGGGCCGCCGGTCGACGGGCAGCCGCACCGGCGCGGTCTCGTAGCCGGAGGGCCGGAAGACCAGGCCGGTCTCGAAGAGCGCCAGGTCCGCGGCCCCGCGGCCGTGGTTGCGGCGCAGGGCGGCGAGCAGCCCCGGCAGCAGCGTGGTGCGCAGCGCGGGCTCCTCGTCGCTCAGCGGGTTGACGAGGGTGACCGTACGGCGGCGGGCGTCGTCCGGCTCCAGGCCGAGGGCGTCGAGCGCCGCCTCGCCCAGGAACGGGTAGTTCAGCACCTCGACGTAGCCGGCGCCGGCCAGCGCCCGGCCGGCCCTGCGGTGCAGCCGCTGCCGGCCGGTCAGACCGCGGCCCGCGGGCGGCCGGGGCAGCGTCGACGGCAGGTTCTCGTAGCCCTCGAGCCGGATGACCTCCTCGGCGAGGTCGTTCGGCGAGTCCAGGTCGGGGCGCCAGGACGGCACGGTGACGGTCAGCTCGTCGGCGCCGTAGACGTCGCAGCCGACCTCCTGGAGCCGGCGCACCACGGTCTCGCGCCCGTACGTCACGCCCGCCACCAGGTCCGGGTGGTCGGCCTTCAAGCGCACCGTACGCGGCCCGCGGGGCGCGGTGACCCCGGTCACGCCGGCCTCGGCGGAGCCGCCGGCGAGCAGCACCAGCAGGTCCACGGTGCGCTGCGCCGCGGCCGGTCCCGCCTCCGGGTCGACGCCGCGCTCGAAGCGGCGCGACGCCTCGGAGGTGAGGCGGTGGCGGCGCGAGGTGCGGGCGATGGAGACGGGGTCGAAGTGCGCGGCCTCGATCACGATGTCGGTGGTGCCCTCCACCGTGCCGAGCAGGTGGTCGCGTACCCCGGCCTCGGCGATCTCGGTGTCGGCGCCGCCCATCACCCCGGCCAGCCCGATCGGACCGCGGTTGTCGGTGATCAGCAGGTCCTCGGGATCGAGGGTGCGCTCGACGCCGTCGAGGGTGGTGAGCTTCTCGCCCGGGGCTGCGCGGCGGACGCCGAGCGGGCCGTCGAGCCGGTCGCGGTCGTAGGCGTGCAGCGGCTGGCCGATCTCCAGCATCACGTAGTTGGTGACGTCCACGGCGAGCGAGATCGGGCGCATGCCGGCCTTCTGCAGCCGGCGCTGGAGCCAGATCGGCGAGCGGGCCTCGGGGTCGACGCCGGTGACGACGCGGGCGGTGAACCGGTCGCAGCCGCGCAGGTCGTCGACCTCGACCGGGTAGCCGTAGTCGTTCGGCGGGGGCACGTCGAGCAGCGCCGGGTCGCGCAGCGGCAGGCCGTAGGCGATGGCGGTCTCGCGGGCGACGCCGCGCAGGGACAGCGCGTAGCCGCGGTCGGGGTTGACGGCGATGTCCAGGACCTCGTCGTTCAGCTCCAGCAGCTCGATCGCGTCGGTGCCCGGCTCGTACTCCGGCGGCAGCACGAGGATGCCGTCGTGGTCGTCGCCGATGCCCAGCTCGCGCACCGAGCAGATCATGCCCTCGGAGACCTTGCCGTACGTCTTGCGGGCACCGATCTTGAAGCCGCCGGGCAGCTCGCCGCCGGGCAGGATGACGACGACCTTGTCGCCGACGGCGAAGTTACTCGCGCCGCAGATGATGTTCTGCGGCTCACCCGTGCTGTTGGCGCTGCCGACGTCGACCTGGCAGTAGCGGATCGGCTTCTTGAACTCCGTCAGCTCCTCGATCGCCAGCACCCGGCCGACGACCAGCGGGCCCGTCAGGCCCGCACCGAGCCGCTCGACGGTCTCGACCTCCAGGCCGGCGCTGATCAGCCGGGCCTGGACGGCACGGCCGGTCTCGCCGGCCGGCAGGTCGACGTACTCCCGCAGCCACGAAAGCGGGACTCGCATCAGATCTCCATCCCGAACGGCCTGGTGAAGCGCACGTCACCCTCGACCATGTCTCGCATGTCCTCGACGTTGTGGCGGAACATCAGCATCCGCTCGATCCCGAACCCGAACGCGAACCCGCTGTAGCGCTCCGGGTCGACGCCGCAGGCGACCAGCACCTTCGGGTTGACCATGCCGCAGCCGCCCAGCTCGATCCAGCCCTCGGAGCCGCAGGTGCGGCAGGGCCGGTCCGGGTTGCCGACGGACTCGCCGCGGCAGACGAAGCAGACCATGTCCATCTCGGCGGACGGCTCGGTGAAGGGGAAGTGGTCCGGGCGCAGCCGGGTCCGCATGCCCTCGCCGAAGAGCGAGGAGACCATGTGGTCGAGGGTGCCCTTGAGGTCGGCCATCGTCAGGCCCTCGTCCACGGCCAGCCCCTCGACCTGCATGAAGACGGGGGTGTGGGTGGCGTCCAGCTCGTCGGTGCGGTAGACGCGACCGGGGCAGATCACGTAGACCGGCGGCTCGCGGTCGAGCATGGTGCGGATCTGCACGGGCGAGGTGTGGGTACGCAGC
The DNA here is from genome assembly GCF_003945505.1 of Streptomyces sp. WAC 06738. Classification (NCBI taxonomy): domain Bacteria; kingdom Bacillati; phylum Actinomycetota; class Actinomycetes; order Kitasatosporales; family Streptomycetaceae; genus Streptomyces; species Streptomyces sp. WAC 06738. The sequence goes on from NZ_CP029618.1 coordinate 938,345, forward strand.
ACGACGCCGGACTCGCCGTCGCCCTGCCGCTCCCCCGCGCCGTCGCCCTGCGGACCGCGTACGAAGAAGGTGTCCTGCTCGCTGCGCGCGGGGTGGTCGGGCGCGATGTTGAGGGCGTCGAAGTTGAACCACTCCGCCTCGACCTCGGGGCCCTCGGCCACCTCCCAGCTCATCGCCGTGAAGATGTCCTCGATGCGCTCGGAGAGCGTGGTCAGCGGGTGGCGGGCGCCGGCGGGCGAGCGGTCGTACGGCAGCGTGACGTCCACCGCCTCCTCGACCAGCACCCGGGCGTCGCGCTCCGCCTCCAGCTCCTCCTGCCGCCGCTTGAGCGCCTGGCCCACCTCGCCGCGGGCCCGGCCCACGCGCTTGCCCGCGTCCGCCTTGGCGTGCGGCGGCAGGGCGCCGATCTCGCGGTTGGCCAGCGCCAGCGGGGAGCGGTCGCCGGCGTGGGCGATCTTCACCTCGCGGAGCTCTGCGAGTTCGCCGGCCGCGGCGATGGCGGCCAGCGCCTCGTCGCGCACCCGGTCGATCTCTTCCGGTTTCAGTGCCTCGACCTCGACAGGGTCGTACGACTTGTTCGGTGCCGACATCTCTTCCCGTACTTCCGATTGGCTGGCTGCGCCCCGACCCGGCGGCCGCGGCGGTGTCGGCGAGCGAGGTCGCCGAGGGGCCGGGGGTCGAGTCTACGGGCGCGTGGACGTGGGTGAAGCCCGTGGGCGGGCGGCCGCTGCTCAGGCGAGGTGGGCCGGGGCGCCGACGGGCAGGGTAAATCGGAAGCGGGCGCCGCCGCCGGGGGCGCGGCCGACCGTGATGATCCCGCCGTGGGCCTCCACGATGCCCTTGACGATGTACAGCCCCAGGCCCGTGCCGCCGCGCTTGCTGCCCCGCCAGAAGCGGGTGAAGACGCGGCTCATCGACTCCTCCGGGATGCCGGGGCCTTCGTCGCTCACGGTGACCTGGGTGCCTTCCCTGCCGTGGTTGAGGATGGCGGGTGCCACCTCGATGGTGACAAGTCCCTCGCCGTGGCGCACGGCATTTTCCAGCAGGTTGCCCAGCACCTGGTCGACCTTGTCCGGGTCGGCCCACAGCTCGGGCAGCTCCCCCGGCACCAGCGTGCGGAACCGCGCCGGGTCCTGGCCCGCGGTGGTCTGCGCCTCCACGTGCCGGTGCACCGCGGCGACCACGTCGACGCGCTGCTTGCGCACCTCCAGCCGGCCGGAGTCGATCCGGGAGATGTCCAGCAGTTCGGCGATGAGCCGGGTGACGCGGTTGGCGTCGGCGTGCACCGTCTCCAGCATCAGCCGCTTCTGGTCGTCGGTGAACCGCTCCCACTTCGCCAGCAGCGTGGCGGTGAAGCCCTTCACGGAGGTCAGCGGCGAGCGCAGCTCGTGCGCGACGGTGGCGATGAGCTCCGCGTGGCTGCGCTCGCTGCGCCGCCGGGCCTCCGTACCGCGGAGGGTGACGACGAGCTTGCGCACCGGGCCCGTGCGCCCGTCGCGCACGTACCGGGCGGCGACCAGCACCTCGCGGTTGCCGGGCAGCAGCAGGTTGCGCTCCGGGTGCCCGGTGCGGATGGCGAGGCCGCCGTACGGGTCCGTCAGCCGCCACCAGCGGCGGCCCTTCAGATCCTCCAGGGGCAGCGCCTCGGCCAGCGGACGGCCGAGGACGGCGGCCGGCTCCAGGGCGGTGATCCGCGCGGCGGCGGCGTTGAAGCGCACCACGAGGCCGTGCTCGTCGGCCACGACGAGGCCGTCCGGCAGATCGTCGGGCGCACAGCCGAGGTCCCTCACCCCGGGCCCGTCATCTGCACTCTCCACCCCATGAACCCCCTCCCGCGGACCGGGCGTTGGCCTGCCCGTACGGTCGACTCGCGGACCTAGAGCGGTCACCTTACCGGGCGGAGCTGACGGGACGGCACCCGCCGATCGGGCGGTGCGCCCGGGCCGAGGCGTAGAGGCACACGGCGGCGGCGGTGGCGAGGTTCAGGCTCTCGGCGCGGCCGTGGATCGGCACCCGCACGACGGCGTCGGCGAGCGCCCTGGTCTCCGCGGGCAGCCCCCACGCCTCGTTGCCGAAGATCCAGCCGGTGGGGGCGGCGAGGCCGCCGTCGTCCAGCTCGTCGTCGAGGTCCCGCTCCCCCGCCCCGTCCGCGGCCAGCAGCCGCACGCCGGCGGCGCGCAGCTCGGCGGCGGCGCGCTCGGCGGGCACGCCGGTGACGACGGGGAGGTGGAAGAGGCTGCCGGCGGAGGCCCGTACGGCCTTGGGATTGTACGGGTCCACGGAGGCGTCGGTCAGCACCACGGCGTCGGCCCCCGCGGCGTCGGCGCAGCGCAGCACGGTGCCGGCGTTGCCGGGGTCGCGGACGTGCGCCAGGACGGCCACGAGCCGGGGGCGGGCGGCGACGACGTCGGCGAGGGGCACGTCGAGGAACCGGCAGACGCCCACGAGACCCTGCGGGGTCACGGTCTGCGAGAGCCCGGCGACGACCTCCTCGGCGGCGGCGTGCACCCGTACCCCCGCGCTCCGGGCCGCCCCGACGATCTCCGCGTGCCGCTCCGCGGCCTCCGCGGTGACGAAGAGCTCGGCCAGCACGGGACCGGCGCCGCCGGCCGCTCCGGCCCCGTACGCCACCGCCTCCCGCACGGCCTGCGGCCCCTCGGCGAGGAACCTGCGCTCCTTGGCCCGCCCCGCGCGCCTGAGCAGCTTGCGGGCGGCGGTGACGCGGGCGGAGCGCGGCGAGATCGGCTCGGGGGTGCCCATGGGCGGCGGGGAGACCTTTCGTACGGCGGGTGCGGGGTGCGGGCGGCGGGACGACCCGCGCCGAAGACAGAACCCGCAGGCCGGCGGGGCCTGCGGGTCCTTGGTACGTACCGTGCGAGCGCGGTGGCTCAGGCGGCGGACTTCGGCGCGTTGACGTCGCTGGGCAGCGCCTTCTGCGCCACCTCGACGAGCGCGGCGAACGCGCCCGCGTCGTTCACGGCCAGCTCGGCCAGCATCTTGCGGTCCACCTCGACGCCCGCGGCCTTCAGGCCCTGGATGAAGCGGTTGTAGGTGATGCCGTTGGCGCGGGCAGCGGCGTTGATCCGCTGGATCCAGAGCTGCCGGAAGTCGCCCTTGCGCTTCTTGCGGTCGTTGTAGTTGTAGACGAGGGAGTGGGTGACCTGCTCCTTCGCCTTGCGGTAGAGGCGGGAGCGCTGGCCGCGGTAACCGCTGGCCTGCTCGAGGATCGCCCGGCGCTTCTTCTGGGCGTTGATTGCCCGCTTGACGCGTGCCACTTGTTCACTCCTTGGGGCTGGGTCGCGTCGGCTGCGCGACCCGGAACGGCTGGGTCCCGGTCTCTTGAGTCCTGCGCCCTGCCGGTGCAGGGCGGCGACTCACCTGCCGAGAAGCTTCTTGACCTTCTTGGCGTCGGCCTTGGACAGCTCGACCGTGCCGGCGAGGCGCCGGGTGAGAGTCGACGGCTTGTGCTCCAGGTAGTGGCGCCGGTTGGCACGCTGACGCAGCACCTTGCCGGAGCCGGTCACGCGGAAGCGCTTCTTGGAACCACTGTGGGTCTTGTTCTTCGGCATCTCGCCGTTCACTCCTCGTCTTCGGCGCCTCCCACCACCCCGTAAAAGGGCATGCGGAAGCGTCAGACTGACTTCGTACGTCTCCGGACCCGGGGCCGGGTCCGCGATCAGGCCTCGGCGCGCTCCGCCGGAGCGTTGTCGTCGCCCCTGCGCTCCGCCTTGCGGGCGGCCTGGGCCTCCCGGGCTTCGGCCATCGCCTCGGTCTTCTTCTTGTGCGGACCGAGGACCATGATCATGTTGCGGCCGTCCTGCTTGGGGTTGGACTCCACGAAGCCCAGCTCCTGCACGTCCTCCGCGAGCCGCTGCAGCAGCCGCCGGCCCAGCTCGGGACGGGACTGCTCACGACCGCGGAACATGATCGTGATCTTGACCTTGTCACCCTGCTTGAGAAACCGCTCGACGTGACCCTTCTTGGTGTCGTAGTCGTGCGGGTCGATCTTCGGCCGGAGCTTCATCTCCTTGATGACCGTGTGCGCCTGGTTCTTGCGCGCCTCACGGGCCTTCATGGCCGACTCGTACTTGAACTTCCCGTAGTCCATCAGCTTGCACACCGGAGGACGGGCGTTGGCCGCCACCTCGACCAGGTCGAGGTCGTACTCCTGGGCAAGCTCCAGAGCCTTGGCGAGCGGGACGATGCCCACCTGCTCGCCGCTGGGGCCGACAAGTCGCACCTCGGGGACGCGAATCCGGTCGTTGATGCGGGGCTCGGCGCTGATGTGGCCTCCTCATTTCCACCACGCGACTGCCTGGCGGGCAACCGCGTCACGTTCTGTCTGCCGACCATCCGACGCGGGCACGAAAAAATCCCCGGACGGGACGCAAATGCGGCTCCTGCCGGGGAGCACCGCCGCAGAGCCAGCCGCGGGGCGCTTGGGACCGGTGACCCGCCGACCGGGGGCCGGAAGGTGGGAGATCGGAGCCTCCACTTGCGGGCCGGTCGCTCCTCTTTCCTGCATGGCGCGTCCGGCCGGTCGCTGTCCAGCATACCAGTGCGCGGAGAGACCCCGCACATCCGTGCCGCGCCCGCGGCGGGGGTCAGCCGAAGACGGGGCCCGTGTACGCCTCGCCGGGACCCTGGCCCGGCTCGTCCGGGTGCTCGGACGCCTCGCGGAAGGCGAGCTGGAGCGACTTCAGCCCGTCGCGCAGCGGTGCCGCGTGGTACGAGCCGACCTCCGCGGCACCCGCGGTGACCAGCCCGGCCAGTGCGGTGATGAGCTTGCGGGCCTCGTCGAGGTCCTTGTGCGCGGCGCCGTCCTCGGCGAGCCCGAGCTTGACCGCGGCGGCGCTCATCAGGTGCACCGCCACCGTCGTGATCACCTCCACGGCGGGGACCTCGGCGATGTCGCGGGTGAGCGCGTCGAAGTCGGGTCCTGCGTCGGCGCCGGGGCCGGTGTCGCTCATGGGGGCTCACTTCCTCGTACGGGACCGGAGGCCACCCTAACCAGCGCCGGGGCCGCGGCCCGGGGCCGGGTACGGGCGCTACCCGGCGGGCCGCAGCGGCAGCGGTGCGCCGGGGAGCGGGGTGTCCGGCGGCAGCAGCGCCAGGTCCAGACCGCGGACCAGCCGGGCCCGCAGGGTGGCGTCGGCGGCCAGCGCCTCGGCGACGGCGCGGGCGACGGCGGCGGGGGCGGTGCCGGCGGCGGGGACGAGGGCCAGGGTGCCGTCCGCCTCGCCGGCGCGGGCCAGGGACGCGGCACGTATCCCGGCGACTGTGGAGACCACGGCGGTCACGGCCGCGACGACGCCCGGGTCGGCCAGGGGGTCGGTGCTGCCGCGGCCCTCGGCGGCGGCGAGCAGGGCCGGCCCGGTCAGCTCGTACGGCACGGGGCCCGCGACGTCCAGGACGACGGTGTCGGCGCGCTCGGCGACGGCGGCCCGTACGGCCTGCGGCAGGGCCACGGCCACGGGGCGGGCCGCGGGGTCCCAGCGGGCGAGGGCGGCGGTGGAGGTGAAGGCGGGCAGGGCGCGCCGGCCGCCGGGGACTTCGAGGGTGGGCACCGCCATGTCGCTGGTCTTCTCACGGCGCAGCCCGTCCGCTCCTTCCTCCGCTTCGCCGAGGAGCGCGACGACGGGGACCAGCACCCGCGTGCCGGCGAGGGCCGCGAGCACCCGGGGCCCGGCCGCGGGGTCGTCGGGGGCCTCCGCGTACGCGGCGAGGGCGGCGGCGAGGCCGGGGTCCGCCGAGCCGTCGTCGGCGGCGAAGCCGGGGTCAGGGATGTTCTTCAGCGACACCCGACGAGCCTAGCGGTGGCCCGTCGTCGCCCTGCGGGCGCGGTCCTGCGGCACCGGGCGGGGACGCCGACCGCGGTGGCCCGGCCGGCGGCGGCGCGAAGGGCGGGGGCTCGGGGCCGCGCCAGACGCCGGCCGCACGCGACCGCGGACCGCGCCACAGGAACCACGCGCCCGCGATCAGCCCCACGCCTATGACGCCCGCGGCGAGCGCCAGGCCGTTGGGCCCGTCGTCCTCGGTGGCGACGAGCGCGGGCGCCGAGCCGAAGCGCTTCTCGTCGTACGCGGCCGACTTCGGCTCCTGCGGCGCGGCCTCCAGCTCCCGGGCCGCGGCGACCGCCGCCGCCGCGTCCACCCGGCCGGCGCCCAGCTCGTCGTCGCGGCCGCCTTCCGGCGGGTCCTGCGCGGTCTCCCGCAGCAGGTCGCGGATCTGCCAGGGGGTGAGGTCCGGGTTGGCGGCGCGGACCAGGGCGGTGACGCCGGAGACGAACGCGGCGGCGGCGCTGGTGCCCCAGCCCTCGTAGTAGGTGCGGTCGGGGTCGGCGATGGCGACGTCGACGCCGGGGGCGGCGACGGTGGCGTACCAGTGCCGGGTGGAGAAGTCGGCGCGCGCCCCCGTCCGGTCGACGGCGGTGACGGCGATGACGCCGGGGTAGGCCGCGGGGTACGAGATGCGGTCGCCCTTCTCCCCGCTGTTGCCCGCGGACGACACCACGGTCACGCCCTTGCGGAGCGCGTACTGCACGGCGGCGTCCTCGCCGGGCTCGGGGTGGGCGGACTTGCTGTCGTCGCCGAGGGAGAGGTTGATGACGTCGGCGCCGTTGTCGACGGCCCAGCGGATGCCGTCGGCGAGCGCGCTGCCGCGGGTCTCGCGGGCCTTGCCGCGCTGCGCGTCGCCGTCCTCCAGGATGACCCGTACCGGCAGGATCTTCGCGTCCGGCGCGACGCCCGTGACGCCTTCCGCGGCGCCGGGGCCGTGGCCGTGCGCGGCGATGATGCCGGCCATGGCGGTGCCGTGCCGGGCCCAGGAGTCGTCGCCGCGGCGGGCGCCGAAGCCGACGAAGTCCTTGCCGTCCAGCACCTGTCCGGTGAGGTCGGGGTGGCCGGCGTCGACGCCGGTGTCGAGTACGGCGACGGTGACGCCCTCGCCGCGGGTGGTGTTCCACGCCTCGGGGGCGCGGACGTCGTCCAGGCCCCACTGCAGCTCCTGGAGGCCGTCCGCGTGCGCGGGGGCGGCGGTGGCGCCGAGCAGGGCGGCGGCGGCCAGCGCGGCGAGGAGCGCGGCGGCGCGGCGGCGTACGCGGAACGGGCGGGTCACCGCGGGGACTCCGTGGCCTTGGCGGAGGTCTTGCGCAGGCCGCGCTCGACGCGGTCGGCGATGCCCTCGGCGTCGTGGCCGAGCCCCGCCTGGGCGGGCGCGGTGGTGGCGTCGGGATGGACGGCCTCGTTGGCGGGCTGCGGTTCCGTCACGGCGCGGCCGTCGGCGAAGCCGGTGACGGCGTAGAGGACGACGGGGGCGTCGGAGAGGACGCGCACGGTCCAGGTCGCGCGCTGCTCGGCGCCGAAGCCGGCGGCGGGTCCCGTCTCCGTGCCGTACGCGCGCGGCAGCATGTCCGTCCGCGCGGCCAGCTCCCGCTCCTCGAAGCGGTCCTCGAACCGGCCCATCTTGGCGGCGCCCGCCGCGGTGAAGACCATGCCGACGGTGGTGACGCTGCTGCGGGTGGCGTCGGTGTACGTGGCGCGCAGCAGCTTCTCGCAGCCGACGCGGCGCAACTCCCGTGCCAGCGCCGCGTCGAGGCCCTCCTTGCAGTCCGCGGGCGGGGCGACGGCGACGCGCACCCAGACGCGGTCGGCGCCGCCGGGGCCCGCGCCGTCGCCTTCGAGCCGGGGCGGGAAGAGGGTGTCGACGGGGGTGGCGTGCCAGAGGCCGCGGGCCACCTCGTACGCCCCGGGCGTGGCCTGCGCGCTCGGCCCGTCGCTGAGCAGGCTGCCGGTGGCGGCGCCCACGACGAGGCCGACGCCGGTGACGAGCGCGACGGCGGCGGCCACGGTGCGCGCGACGCTGCGCCGTTGTGCGGGCGGCTCCGGCTCGGGGCGGGGGATGTCGGAGGGGAGCACGGATGCCATGTGCAGCGGGGCGCCTACGGGCTTGGGAGGGACGGCGGGCACGGGCGGGGCGTACGGCCGCGGCGGGAGCCGCGGCGGCGTGGACCCGGCGGACTCGGACCCGGCCGGGGGCGCGGTGCCGCCGGACGTCGCGGTACCGGCGGACTCGGCGGCGGGTCGTGGGGGTTCGGCCGCCTGCGGGCGCTTCGGCCGTACGGGACCGCCGGTCGGCGCGGGCCCTGCGGCCCGTGCCGCGGTGCCGGAGCCGTCCGCGGGGCCGTCCGGTCGCTGCGGCTTCGCCTCCGGCCGCGGCCGCACGGGCCGTACGGGCTCCGCGCTCTCCGGCTGCGCGCTCTCGCGCGGCTTCGCCGCGGGCGGGGAATCCGGCGACGGCGGGGCCGCGGGAGTCTGCTCTGCGTCAGTGCTCAACAGCCCCCTCACTCCCCTCCTGTGAGTAGCCCCCGGATGGCCTGCCGGACAGGCGCTCGCGACACTCTACTGGGCTCCCGCGACGGACGGTGCGCCGCCCGAACGCCTCATCCTGTCCGTACCCACTACCGCCTGCCGGGCACGCGGTGGCAGGCTTCCCCCATGCCGGCCCACACCGCCCCCGTCCCGGACCATGCGGCCCTGCGCGCCCGCTACGACCGCGCCACCGTCCACCGCGACGCCCCCTTCGCCGCCGTCGACACCGAGGCGTTCGACGCCAACGCCGCGGATCTGGTGCGCAGGGCCGCGGGCAAGCCGGTGCGGGTGGCGAGCAAGTCGGTGCGCTGCCGGGCGCTGCTGGAGCGGGTGCTCGCCGCGCCGGGGTTCGCCGGGATCATGTCCTTCACGCTCGCCGAGTCGCTGTGGCTGGCGCGCTCCGGCTTCGCGGACGTGCTGCTGGCGTATCCGTCCGCGGACCGTGCCGGCTTCGCCGAGCTGACCGGCGATCCGAAGCTCGCCGCCGCGGTGACGGTGATGGTGGACGATCCGGCGCAGTTGGACCTCGTCGACGCGGCCCGGGGGCGCGGGCGCGAGGAGGTCCGCGTCTGCCTGGAGCTGGACACTTCGCTGCGGATGCTGGGCGGCCGGCTGCGCGTCGGCGCCCGCCGCTCCCCGCTGTCCGACGCGGCGGCGCTGGCGGCGGTGGCCCGCGAGGTGGTGCGGCGGCCGGGCTTCCGGCTGGTGGGGCTGATGGCGTACGAGGGGCACGTGGCCGGCGTCGGGGACGACATCCCCGGGTGGCCGCTCAGGTCGCGCGGGATACGGCTGATGCAGGCGGTGGCCAGGCGGCAGCTCGCCGAGCGCCGGGCGGAGGCGGTGGCGGCGGTGCGGCGGCTGGCGGACCTGGAGTTCGTCAACGGCGGCGGTACGGGCAGCGTGCAGCACACCGCCGCCGAGGACGCGGTCACCGAGATCGCCGCCGGCTCGGGGCTCTACCAGCCGCGGCTCTTCGACAACTACACCGCGTTCACGGGCCGCCCCGCCGCCGTCTTCGCGCTGCCCGTCGTCCGCCGCCCCGGCGTCGGCGTCGTCACCGTCCTCGGCGGCGGCTACCCCGCCTCCGGGCCCGCAGGACCGGACCGGCCGCCCGTGCCGTACCTGCCGCGGGGACTGCGCTACGACAAGCAGGAGGGCGCGGGCGAGGTGCAGACCCCGCTGCTCGGCCCGCCCGCCGACGACCTGCTGGTCGGCGACCGGGTGTGGTTCCGGCACGCCAAGGCGGGCGAGCTGTGCGAGCGGTTCGGCGCGCTGCACCTGATCGAGGGCGAGCGCGTCACGGAGACGGTCCCGACGTATCGCGGCGAGGGCCGTACGTTCCTCTAGGCGGGAGCGCCCGGACGGCCCGCCGGAGCGGACCGCCCAAGCCGCCCGCGGCTACAGCGGCGTGACGTACGCGCCCGCGATGCCGCCGTCGACCAGGAACTCCGCGGCGTTGACGAACGACGCGTCGTCGCTCGCCAGGAACGCCACCGCGGCGGCGATCTCCTCCGCCTCCGCGAAGCGGCCCGCCGGGATGTGCACCAGCCGCCGCGCCGCACGCTCCGGGTCCTTGGCGAACAGCTCCTGGAGGAGCGGTGTGTTCACCGGCCCCGGGCACAGCGCGTTGACCCGGATGCCTTCGCGGGCGAACTGCACGCCCAGCTCGCGGGACATGGCCAGCACGCCGCCCTTGGAGGCGGTGTAGCTGATCTGGGAGGTGGCGGCGCCCATGACGGCCACGAACGAGGCGGTGTTGACGATCGAGCCGCGGCGCTGGCGCTGCATGTACGGGATGGCGGCCTTGCAGCACAGGTAGACGGAGGTCAGGTTCACCTCCTGCACCCGGCGCCACGCGTCGATGCCGGTGAGCAGGATGGAGTCGTCCTCGGGCGGCGAGATGCCCGCGTTGTTGAAGGCGACGTCGACCGAGCCGTACGTGTCGTACGCGGCCTTGAACAGCGCCTCGACGTCCTCCTGGACGGTGACGTCGGTGCGTACGAACAGCCCGCCGGTGGCCTCGGCCGCCGCCTTGCCCGCGGTCTCGTCGACGTCGGCGCAGACGACGTGCGCGCCCTCCGCCGCGAGCCTGCGGGCGGTGGCCAGGCCGATGCCGCTGCCGGCTCCGGTGACGACGGCGGTGCGGCCGGGCAGCCGGCGGCAGACGGGGGTCTGGTCGGTCAACGTGCTCACTCCTCGGTGCTGATGAAGACGTTCTTGGTCTCGGTGAACGACGCGAGCGCGTCCGGGCCCAGCTCGCGGCCGAGGCCGGACTGCTTGAAGCCGCCGAAGGGGGTCCAGTAGCGCACGCTGCTGTGCGAGTTGACCGAGAGGTTCCCGGCGGCGACGGCGCGCGAGACGCGGACGGCGCGGGCGGTGTCGCGGGTCCACAGCGAGCCGGACAGCCCGTACGGGCCGGCGTTGGCGAGGCGTACGGCGTCGGCCTCGTCGTCGAAGGGGTGGACGACGGCGACGGGGCCGAAGACCTCCTCGCGGCTGACCGGGTCATCGGGCGGCGCGTCGGTGAGGACCGTGGCCGGGTACCAGTACCCGGGGCCTTCCGGGACGGTGCCGCGGATGGCGGCGGGGCGGGACTCGGGGACGTGGCCGCGGACCCGCTCGCGGTGGGCGGCGGAGATCAGCGGGCCCATCCGGGTACCGGAGTCGGCCGGGTCGCCGGCGGTGAAGGCGAGGACGGCGGGCTCCAGCAGGGCGAGGAAGCGGTCGTACACGCTGCGCTGGACGAGGATGCGGCTGCGGGCGCAGCAGTCCTGGCCGGTGTTGTCGAGGAACGAGGCGGGGGCGGCGGCCGCGGCGCGCTCCAGGTCGGCGTCGGCGAAGACGATGTTCGGGCTCTTGCCGCCGAGTTCGAGCGTGACGCGCTTGACCTGCTCCGCGCAGCGCGCCGCGATCCGCTTGCCGACGGCGGTGGAGCCGGTGAAGACGACCTTCGCCACGTCCGGGTGGTCGACGAGGGCGGCGCCGGCGACCGGTCCCGCGCCGGGCACGACCTGGAAGAGCCCCTCCGGCAGGCCCGCTTCGAGCGCCAGCTCGGCGAGCCGCAGCGCGGTCAGCGGGGTGGCCTCGGCCGGTTTGAGCACGACGGCGTTGCCGGCGGCGAGCGCGGGGGCGGTGCCCCAGGCGGCGATGGGCATGGGGAAGTTCCACGGGGCGATGACCCCGACGACGCCGAGCGGCTCGGCGAAGGTGACGTTGAGTCCGCCGGCCACCGGGATCTGGCTGCCGGTGAGGCGTTCCACTCCCCCGGCGGCGTAGTCGAGGAGGTCGCGTACGTTGCCCGCCTCCCAGCGGGCGGCGGCCACCGGGTGCCCGGCCTCGGTGACCTCCAGCCGGGCCAGTTCCTCGATCCGGGCGTCGACCTCGGCGGCGAAGCGGCGCAGCAGCCGGGCGCGGTCGCCGGGGGCGAGGGCGGCCCAGCCCCGCTGGGCCCCGGCGGCGCGGGCGACGGCGGCGGCGACCTCCTCGGGGCCCGCGGCCGGGACGGTGGCGACGGCCTCCTCGGTCGCGGGGTTGACGACGGTGTGCTCGTGCGGCGCGGCGGGGGGTGCCGGTGCTGCGGGTGCTGATGCTGCCAAGGGTGTCGACCTCACATGCGCTCGAAGGACCGGAAGCGTTCCCAGTCGGTGACGGCGGTGTCGTACGCCTCCTGCTCGACCCGCGCCATGTTGCGGTAGTGGCGTACGACGTCCTCGCCGAATGCCTCCCGGGCCAGCGTGCTGCCGCTCCACAGCTCGGCGGCGTCCCGGAGGGTGGCGGGGACGTGCGCGGCGTCGCCGGTGTAGGCGTTGCCGGTGCAGGCTTCGGGGAGTTCGAGCTTCCGCTCGACGCCGTGCAGCCCGGCGGCGATCATCCCGGCGACGGCGAGGTAGGGGTTCACGTCGCCGCCCGGCAGCCGGTTCTCCAGCCGCAGCGAGCCGCCGTGGCCGACGACGCGGATGGCGCAGGTGCGGTTGTCGGGGCCCCAGGCGACGGCGGTGGGGGCGAAGGAGCCGGGGCGGAAGCGCTTGTAGGAGTTGATGTTCGGGGCGTAGAGGAGCGTCAGTTCCGGCAGGCAGGCGAGCTGCCCCGCGACGAAGTGCCGCATGGTCTCGGACATCCCGTACGGGGCGTCCTCGTCGTCAGGACCGCCGGGGGCGGCGAAGACGGGGGCGCCGTCGGCGTCGCGCACGGACAGGTGGATGTGGCAGGAGTTGCCCTCGCGCTCGTCGTACTTGGCCATGAAGGTCAGCGCCGTGCCCTCCTGGGCGGCGATCTCCTTGGCGCCGGTCTTGTAGATGCTGTGCTGGTCGCAGGTGGTCAGCGCGTCGTCGTAGCGGAAGGCGATCTCGTGCTGGCCGAGGTTGCACTCGCCCTTGGCGGACTCCACGGTCATGCCGGCGGCGGCCATCTCGTTGCGGATGCGGCGCAGCAGGGGCTCGACGCGGCCGGTGCCGAGGACGGAGTAGTCGACGTTGTACTGGTTGGCGGGGGTCAGGTCCCGGTACGCGCTGTTCCACGCCTGCTCGTAGGTGTCCTTGAAGACCATGAACTCCAGCTCCGTGCCCGCGTACGCGGTCCAGCCGCGCTCGGCGAGCCGGTCGAGCTGGCGCCGCAGCACCTGCCGCGGCGAGGCGGTGACGGGCGCGCCGTCGTGCCAGGCGAGGTCGGCGGTGACCATGGCGGTGCCGGGGTGCCAGGGGATGCGGCGCAGGGTGGCGAGGTCGGGGTGCATGGCGAAGTCGCCGTAGCCGCGCTCCCAGGACGACATCTCGTAGCCCTCGACGGTGTTCATGTCGGCGTCCACGGCCAGCAGGTAGTTGCAGCCCTCGGTGCCGTGCGCCAGCACCTCGTCGAGGAAGAAGGGGGCGGCGAAGCGCTTGCCCTGAAGCCTGCCCTGCATGTCCGTGAAGGCCAGGACTACGGTGTCGAGCTCACCGGCCTCGACGAGCCGGCGCAGCTCGGGCACGGGCAGCGCGGGGGTGCGTGCGGAGTCGGTCACGGATCGGTCTCCTCTTCTGCGGACGTCTTAAGGTATGCGTGGATACCTTTGGTTGGGAAGTAGGCGGAGGCACCGGGTCGGGAGGGCGGGGTCGGGATGAGGGCGTTCAGCAACGCGGCGGCCGGCGACGGGCTGCGGACCGTACTGCGCCCGGTGCGCGCGGGCAACGGCTTCGAGGAGGCGCTGGAGCAGATACTTCAGGTCCTGCGCCTGGGTCTGGTGCCGCCCGGCGAGCGGCTGCCCGCGGAGCGGGAGTTGGCCGAGCGGCTGCGGATCAGCCGGGTGACGCTGCGGGACGTGCTGAAGGTGCTGGCGGACGAGGGGCTGGTGGAGAGCCGCCGGGGGCGCTACGGAGGCACCTTCGTACGGGAGCGCACCCCCGCCCGCCGGGATGCGCAGGAGGAGTTGCGCCGGCGCACGGAGCGTACGGACCTGGAGGACGTGCTGCGCTTCCGCGAGGTGCTGGAGACGGGCGCCGCCGAGCTGTGCGCCGGCACCGGGATGGCGCCCGGGCAGCGGACGCGGCTGCGCGCCGCCCTGGAGGCCACCCAGGACGCACCGCTGGGCGACTACCGGCGGCTGGACACCCTGCTCCACCTCACCCTCGCGGAACTCGCGGGCTCGCCGCGGCTCGCGGCGCAGTACGCCGCCGTCCGGGCCACCGTCAACGACCTGCTGGACTGCATCCCGCTGCTGGTGCGGAACCTGGAGCACAGCCAGGCGCAGCACGCCGCGCTCGTCGGCGCGGTGCTCGACGGCGATCCGGACGCCGCCCGCGAGATGATGCGCGAGCACTGCGCCGGCACCGCGGCGCTGCTGCGCGGCTTCCTCGGCTAGGTCCGTCCGGCACACCGCCGCGTAACAGGACCTTCATGCACGGGGCTTGCGCTCGTGACCTCGGCGCCGCAAAGGTATGGGGCCACACCATTGCTGGGTTCCACCGTCCGTTGAGGCAGGAGCGGCACCATGAGCGAAGGCACCGAGTCCCGCACCGCACCGCCCGGCCCCCGCGCCGCCCCCGACGGCGGTCCCGGCGCCCCCGGCCCTGCCGGCCCGGGCCCCGCCGCGCACGACGCCGCGGACGACGCGTACCTCCGGCGCCGCGCGCTGCGCGCCGGCAGCGCCGGGCCGCTGCTGCTCACCGGCCTGGGCGTGGCGTACGTCGTCTCCGGCGACTTCTCCGGCTGGAACTTCGGCCTGGCGGAGGGCGGTTTCGGCGGCCTGGCCATCGCCGCGCTGCTCATGGGCGTGATGTACACGTGCCTGGTCTTCGCCCTCGCCGAGCTGGCCGCCGTGCTGCCCACGGCCGGCGGCGGCTACGGCTTCGCGCGCAAGGCGCTGGGCCCCTGGGGCGGGTTCATGACCGGCACGGCGATCCTCATCGAGTACGTCCTGGCGCCGGCCGCGATCGTCATCTTCATCGGCGACTACGTCGAGTCGCTGGAGCTGTTCGGGCTCACCTCGGGCTGGCCCGTCTACCTCGCCTGCTTCGTCCTCTTCCTCGGCATCCACCTGTGGGGCGTCGGCGAGGCGCTGCGCTTCAGCCTCGTCGTGACCGCCGTCGCGGTCGCCGCGCTGCTGATCTTCGCCGTCGGCGCCCTCACGGAGTTCAGCGCCGGCTCGCTGAACGACATCCCGGTCGACCACGGCGCGCTGGGCGCCAACTCCTGGCTGCCGTTCGGGATCCTGGGCATCTGGGCGGCGTTCCCGTTCGGGATGTGGTTCTTCCTGGGCGTCGAGGGCGTGCCGCTGGCCGCGGAGGAGACCAAGGACCCGTCCCGTACGCTGCCGCGCGCGATGGCCTGGGCGATGGGCGTGCTGCTGCTGCTCGCCGTCGTCACCTTCATCGCCGCGGCCGGCGCCCGCGGCTCCGCCGCCGTACAGGACGCGGGCAATCCGCTGGTGGAGGCGCTGCAGCCGGACGGCGAGGCGACCGCGCTCAGCCGGTTCGTCAACTACGCGGGCCTCGCCGGGCTCGTCGCCTCGTTCTTCTCCCTCATCTACGCCGGCTCGCGCCAGCTCTTCGCGCTCTCCCGGGCCGGCTACCTGCCCCGCGTCCTCTCCCTCACCTCCCGCCGCAAGGCCCCGTTCCTGGGCCTGCTGGTGCCCGGCGCGATCGGCTTCGCGCTGGCGGCCGGGAGCGGGAACGGGGCGCGGATGCTGAACGTCGCGGTGTTCGGGGCCACCATCTCGTACGCGCTGATGGCGCTCTCGCACATCGTCCTGCGCCGCCGCGAACCGGGGCTGCACCGCCCGTACCGCACACCGGGCGGGGCGGTGACGTCCTCGGTGGCGTTCGTGCTCGCGCTGTCGGCGCTGGTGGCGACGTTCCTGGTGGACAAGTGGGCGGCGATGATCGCGGGCTGCGTGTACGCGGTGGCCCTCGGATATTTCGCGCTCTACAGTCGGCACCGTCTGGTGGCGGCGGCGCCCGAGGAGGAGTTCGCGGCGCTGGCGGAGGCGGAAGCGGAACTCGAACGCCCGGCGACGAGGGAGAAGTGATGAGCAGGACCCGGCCCCTGATCGGCATTTCCACCTACCTCGTCGACGAGGCCGTATGGGGCCAGTGGCACCTGCCCGCCGCTCTGCTGCCCGCCGGTTACCACCGCCTCACCCAGCGTGCCGGCGGCCTCGCCGCGCTGCTCCCCCCGGACGACCCGGGCCGCGCGGCGGAGACCCTGCGCCGCCTGGACGGCCTGATCATCGCGGGCGGCCCCGACCTGGACCCGGCCCGCTACGGCGCCGAGGCGGACGCCCGCACGGACCCCGTCACCCCGACGTCACGCGAGCGCGACGAGTGGGAACTGGCCCTGATCGAGGCGGCCCTGGCGGCGGAGCTGCCGCTGTTGGGGATCTGCCGCGGCGCGCAGTTGCTGAACGTCGTCCGCGGCGGCACGCTGCGCCAGCACATGGAGGGCCACCGCGAGCGCCCGGGCGTCTTCGGCGCCCACGAGATCAAACCGGTCCCGGGCACGCGCCTCGCCGCGCTGCTGCCGGAGGCGGTGACGGTCCCGGCGTACCACCACCAGGCGGTGGCGGAGCTGGGCACCGGCGTGATCGCGTCGGCGTACGCGGCGGACGGCGTGGTGGAGGCGCTGGAGCTGCCGGACGCGGGCGGCTTCGCGCTGGGGGTGCAGTGGCACCCGGAGATGGGCGAGGACGCGCGGGTGCTGCGGGGCCTGGTGGAGGCGGCGGGCTGACGACCCCGGCGCCTCAGCCCGCGGGCTTTTGGACGATGCCGCCGTACTCGTAGACGGGCTTGGCGTGCTTGGTGGTGCCGAGGTACGGCCGGAGGGCCGGGTCGACGGGGGCCAGCGGCGGCTGGAACGGGTCGGGCCGCCAGTCGACGAGATCCACCAGCCCGGGCTCGACGGGCTCCAGCCCCCGGACGAGGGCGTCGACCTCGGCGGGCGTCCTCGTCTGCCACGGGATGCCCTTGGCCCGGACGCTCTCGGTCATCGCGGCGCTGGTGGCGGGATCGTCGGTGACCACCTGCGACAGACACACGCAACTGCCGGGCCGCGCGCGGTCGAGCACGGCGCCGAGGACGCCGACGGGGTCGTCGGCGTCGGGTACGTGGTGCATGACCGACAGGTAGAGCACGGCGAGCGGTTCGTCGAAGTCGATGAGCCGGGTGACGAGCGGGTCGTCGAGGATCGTGGCGGGGTCGCGCAGGTCGCCGTCGACGACGATGGTGGAGGCGTCCTCGGCGAGCAGGGCGCGGCCGTGGGCGAGGACGATGGGGTCGTTGTCGACGTAGACGACGCGGGCGTCGGGGGCGAAGCGCTGGGCGACCTGGTGGACGTTGTTGTCCGTGGGCAGCCCGCAGCCCATGTCGAGGAACTGCCGGATCCCGGCTTCCTCGACGAGCCACCGCACGGCCCGGAAGAGGAACAGCCGGTTCTCACGGGTGATGTCGAGCCCGGCGGGGAACTCCTTGAGCTGCTTGAGCGCGAACTCCCGGTCGACGGCGTAGTTGTCCTTGCCACCGAGAAGCCAGCCGTAGACGCGGGCGGACGTGGGCTGCTCGACGGAGACGCCGGGTATGAAGGACTGGTCCTCTGCTGACACCACGCGCTCCCCGCGTCCGGTGGACGCCTCGAAGATCAAGACAGGTTGGAACGAGGGTAACGCGGAAATCCCCCCTCCGCAGGGGGGTACGGAGCCCCTGCTGAGGAGGGCGGATGTCGGGACCGTGGGCGCGACGGGGTGCGGCGGCGCAGCGCCGCAGGGATCCGGGGCGCAGCCCCGGCGGGGGGCTCGGGGGCGGAGCCTCTGAGGAAGCGGGAAGGGGCGGGGACGGGGCGACCCCACCACGCACCCGGCCGGCCCTCATCCCGCCCGCTCACCCCTTCTCGTCAGGGACAGGAGGTCACGGGCCGGGCCCGTGGGGCGCTGGCCGCGGGGCCAGACCGCGCGGAGGGCTCTGGTCAGGGGCAGGCCCGTGACCGCGACCGCCACCAGGCGCCGGGTCGCCACCTCGTCCGCCACCGCCAGCTCCGAGAGCACCGCCGGTCCCGCACCCGTCACGGCCGCCGACTTCACCGCCGTCGTCGACGCCAGTTCCAGCAGCGGCGTCCCCAGCCCGCCGTACGGGCGCAGCGCCTCGTCCAGCACCTGCCGCGTACCCGAGCCCTGCTCCCGCAGCACCAGCGCCGCCCCCGCGAGCTCCCCCGGCGGCAGCCCCCGCCGGCGCCGCGCCCACGGATGCGACGGCGCCACGACCACCAGCAGCCGGTCGTGCCCGATGACCGCCCCGTCCAGCCCCGACGGCACCCCCGGGCCCTCCACGAACCCCAGGTCGGCCGCCCCGGACCGTACCTGCGCCGCCACCGCCACCGAGTTCCCCGCCTGCAGCGACACCGCCGTCTCCGGCCGCGCCGCGCGGAGCGCGACCAGCCACCCCGGCAGCAGGTACTCCGCGACCGTGAGGCTCGCCGCCACCCGCAGCCGCGAGTCCCGCCGCGTGCGCAGCGCCGCCGCGCCCGCGTCGAACGCCTCCGCCGCCTCCACGACCCGCCGGGCCCACTCCGTCACCACGCCCCCGGCCTCGGTGAGCCGCGAGCCGGCGGGCGAGCGGTGCACGAGCGCGACACCGAGCTGCCGTTCCATGGACCGGATGCGCGCGCTGGCCGCGGGCTGGCTCACGCCGACGGCCTTCGCCGCCCGCCCGAGGCTGCCCAGCCGGGCCACGGCGAGCAGCAGTTCCAGCGCCGCCAGGTCCGGCACCCGGCGGGCCAGCGACTCCGGTTCGCCCGCGGCCTCGTACGCGCTCATAACCCCAGCTTATGAGCTGAGAGAAGATCGGTCCCTACCGGGCGCCCGCCACCCGGGCGAGGCTGCTGGCATGGCCGCCACCGCCCTCGTACGCCCCCGCCCCGCCGCCCGCGCACGCCACCGGCTCTCCGTCCGCGAGCTCGGCCCCCACTGGTACGCCGGCGTCATGGGGACCGCCATCGTCGCCACCGCCGGCGCGGCGGTCGGCCTGCCGTCCGCCGCGCTGGTCCCCGTCTGGGCCCTGGGCACCGTCCTCCTCGCCGCGCTGCTCGCCGCCCGCGCCGTTCACTGGACACGGCACGCAGACCGCGCCCGCGAGCACCTCGCCGATCCGGCGGTCGCGCCGTTCTACGGGTGCCTGTCGATGGCCCTGCTCGCGGTCGGCGCCGCGACGACCGCCGTGGGGGCGCGCGTGACGGGCGGCGACGCGGCGTTCGCCGTGCACGCCGCGCTGTGGGTGGCGGGTACCGCGGTGGGGCTGGCGGCGGCCGTGGCCGTGCCGTACCTGATGGTCGTACGCCACCGGGTGCGGCCCGGCGACGCCTCGCCCGTGTGGCTGCTGCCGGTGGTGGCCCCGATGGTGTCGGCCGCGACCGGCCCGGCGCTGGCGCCGCGGCTGCCCGCGGGGCAGTGGCGGGAGTCGCTGGTGATGGGCTGCTTCGGGATGTTCGGGATGAGCCTGCTGGCGACGCTGCTGATGCTGCCGCTGGTCTTCGCCCGGCTGGTGGAGCGGGGCCCGCTGCCGCTCGCGCTCACCCCGGCGCTGTTCCTGGTGCTGGGCCCGCTCGGGCAGTCGACGACGGCCGCGGGGGCGCTGGCGGACGGCTCGGCGGCGGTGCCGGGGGCGTTCGCCGCGCTGTACGGGGTGCCGGTGCTGGGCTTCGCGCTGCTGTGGCTGGCGGTGGCGGGGGCGCTGGTCGTACGGGCCGTGCGGCACGGCATGCCGTTCGCGCTGACGTGGTGGGCGTTCACCTTCCCGGTGGGCACGTGCGTGACGGGCGCGGCGAGCCTGGCGGAGCACACCGGGCTCGCGGCGTTCCGCGGGCTTGCGGTGCTGCTGTACGGGCTGCTGGTCGCGGCCTGGCTGACGGCCGCGGTCCGTACGGCGGCGGCGGTGGCCCGCGGCGGCCTCCTCGCGGCCCCGGCCCGCTGACGACCGCCGCCGTAGCCTGAGTGCATGGCAGGCAGGCGTGTGGTGTCCCTCGTCCCGTCGCTCACCGAGGCGGTCGCCGTCTCGGCGCCCGGCGCCCTCGTCGGCGCCACCGACTGGTGCACCCACCCGGCGGGGCTCGACGTCGTACGGGTGCGGGGGACGAAGAACCCGGACGTCGAGCGGATCGTCGCGCTGGCGCCCGACCTGGTCGTCGCGAACGAGGAGGAGAACCGCGAGCCGGACCTCGCCGCGCTGCGGGCGGCGGGCCTTCAGGTGCTGGTCACCGAAGTCCGCACGCTGGAGCAGGCGTTCGCGGAGCTGGCGCGGGTGCTGACGGCGTGCGGGGCCGCGTCGCGGCCGGCGTGGCTGATCGCCGCGGAGGCGGCCTGGCGGGACGTACGGCCGCCGGGGCGGACGCGGCGGGCGGTGGTGCCCGTGTGGCGGCGGCCATGGATGGTGCTGGGCCGGGAGACCTTCGCCGGGGACCTGCTGGCG
This sequence comes from Streptomyces sp. WAC 06738, assembly GCF_003945505.1. Classification (NCBI taxonomy): domain Bacteria; kingdom Bacillati; phylum Actinomycetota; class Actinomycetes; order Kitasatosporales; family Streptomycetaceae; genus Streptomyces; species Streptomyces sp. WAC 06738. The sequence goes on from NZ_CP029618.1 coordinate 958,638, forward strand.
CGGCTGGGAGTGGCGAACGTGTACGCGGGACACGCGGAGCGGTATCCGCGGGTGCCGCTCGCGGAGCTGCACGGGAGCGGCGCGGAGCTGGTGGTGTTCCCCGACGAGCCGTACGCGTTCGGGGCGGACGACGGCCCGGAGGCGTTCCCCGCGCTGGCGGCGGCGCCGGTGAGCGGGCGGCATCTGACGTGGTACGGGCCGTCGCTGGCGGAAGCGCCCGGGGTGCTGGGCGCGGCGCTGCGCGCGGTGTAGGACGGCGACGGCAGGCGCAGAAGGCGGGCGCCCCGCCGCCCCCGCGCAGGGGGGACGACGAGGCGCCCGGAGCGTGACCGCCGGTCAGGAGACCGGGGCGATCCTGTCGATGACCTCGGGGTTGTCGTCCATCCACTTGCGGGCGGACTCCTTCTCCTTGCCGTCACCGCCGTTCTGGATCTCGACCTCCAGCGAGGACAGCTCCTCCTCGGAGAGCGTGAAGTCCTTCAGCCACTCGTGGAACTCCGGGAAGTCCTCGGCGAAGTCCTTCTTGGCCACGGTGTGGATGTCGTCGCCCTCGCCCCAGGCCTTCCTCGGGTCGTCCAGCTTGGTCAGGTCCCACTTGCCGTAGGCCCAGTGCGGCGACCAGAGGGTGACGACGATGGGCTCCTTCTTGTCGTACGCCCGCTCCAGCTCGGCCAGCATCGAGGAGGTGGACGAGGAGACGACCTCCCAGTCCTCCAGCCCGTATTCGTTGACGACCTTGTCCTGGAGGATGCCCATCATGCCGGCGCTGGCCTCGATGCCGATGATCTTCCCGTCGAACTCGCCCTTGTGATCCTTCAGATCCTCCAGGGACTTGATGTCCTTCATGTACGACGGGACGGACAGCTCCAGGGTGGTCGGCCCGTACCAGGAGCCGACGTCGGTGAGGTTGTCGCCGAATCTCTCCCAGTACTGCTCGTGCGTCACCGGCAGCCAGGCGTCGAACTGCACGTCCATCTGGCCCTCGGCGAGCGCGGTGTAGAGCGGGCCGGGGTCGAGCTGCTTGACGTTGGTCTTGTAGCCGCGGTCCTCCAGCACGTTCTGCCACAGGTACGTGGACGCGATGGCCTCGTCCCACGGGAAGTAGCCGAGGTTCACGGTCTTGCCCGCGTCCTTGCCCTGGGTGCCGCCGCCGTTGCCGCCGTCGGGGAGCGGGGCCATCTTGTCGACGTAACCCTCGTTCTGCTCCAGCCAGTCGCGGACGGCCTGCTGCTCGTTGCCCTCCCCGGCGTCGACGATCATCTCCTCCAGGCTGGTGAGCTCCTTCTCCTTCATGGTGAAGTCGCGCAGCCACTCGGCGACGACGGGCTCGTCCTTCGCGAAGCCCTTGCGCGCGGTGGTGTGCACGTCATCACCGGAGCCCCAGGCCTTCTTCGGGTCCTCCAGCTTGGTCATGTCGTACTTGCTGTACGCCCAGTGCGGCGACCAGAGCGTGACGACCACCGGCTCCTCGGCCTGGTACGCGCGCTCCAGCTCCGCGAGCATCGAGGAGGTGGACGAGGAGACGACCTCCCAGTCCTCCAGCCCGTACTCATTGACGACCTTGTCCTTCAGGATCCCCATCATGCCGGCGCTGGCCTCGATGCCGATGATCTTCCCGTCGAACTCGCCCTTGTGATCCTTCAGATCCTCCAGGGACTTGACGTCCTTCATGTACGACGGGACGGACAGCTCCAGCGTCGTGGGCCCGTACCAGGAGCCCATGTCCTCCATCTTGTCGCCGAACTTCTCCCAGTACTGCTCGTGGGTCACGGGCAGCCAGGCGTCGGTCTGGAAGTCGACCTGGCCCTCGGAGACGGCGGTGAAGAGCGGGCCGGGGTCGAGCTGCTTGGCCTCGGCCTCGAAGCCGCGCTGCTCCAGCACCTCCTTCCAGAGGAAGGTGGAGGCGATGCCCTCGTCCCAGGGGATGTAGCCGATGTCGATCTTCCGGCCCTCGCCGACGTCGGTGGACGCGGCGGCGGCCTGCTGGGTGCCCTCGTCGTCGGACTCGGCCAGGTTCAGGCCGCCGGCGAGCAGCGCCAGCACGACGATGCCGACGGTGGCGATCGCGGTGGTGGGCTTGTAGTGCAGGAACTTCCACCGGTCGACGGCGGCGGCGGTCTTGGCGAGCGCGCGCCGGCCGAGCGGCGAGACGCGCTGGTTGAGCGCGCTGGTCATCCGGTCCAGGTACATGGCGAGGATGACGACGACGAGACCGCTCTCGAAGCCGGTGCCGATGGCGACGCGGGTGACGGCGTTGTAGACGACCTCGCCGAGGCCGCCGCCGCCGACCATGCCGGCGATGACGACCATGGACAGCGCGAGCATGATGACCTGGTTGACGCCCGCCATGATCGTCGGCAGCGCCAGCGGCAGTTGCACACGGCGCAGCGTGTCGGCGGGCTTGGTGCCGAACGCCTCGGCGGCCTCGACCAGTTCGGCGTCGACCTGCCGGATGCCCAGCTCGGTCATGCGCACGCCGGGCGGCATGGCGAACACGATGGTCGCGATGATGCCCGGGGTGATGCCGATGGAGAAGAAGATGACGCCCGGGATCAGGTAGACGAAGGCGGGCATCGTCTGCATGAAGTCGAGCATCGGCCTGACGGCGGTGCTGACGACCTTGTTACGGGCCGCCCAGATGCCCAGCGGCACGGCGATCACCACGGTGATCGCCGTGGCGACCAGCACCATCGACAGGGTTTCCATGGCCTCGGGCCACAGTTGCACCGAGTCCACGACGGCGAATCCGGCGAACGTGAGCACCGCGGGCAGCGGGCCGCGCAGCCAGAAGGCGATCACGGCGAAGATGCCCGCCATGACGAGCGGTTCCGGCGCGTCGAGGACGGCGTTGACGCCGTCGTACATGCCGGAGAGGACCGTGTCGATGAAGTCGAAGAGCCAGCCGAGGTGATCCTTGAGCCAGTCGACGACCGACTCGACCCGGGACCCGAAGTCGATCTCAGGCACCCGCGGTCACCTTCTCGCCCTCGTCGTCGCCTGCCTGGTCGCCCAGGATGGACAGCAGCCGGCCGCGCTCCACCAGGCCGACGAGGTCGCCGTCGGCGTCGGTGACGCCCACGGCGTCGTCGCCGGTCGCGAACGGGCCGAAGAGCTCGGCGACGGGCGTGTCCTCGGTGACGCTGACGGGCGCCGCGGCGCGCAGTTCCTTCGGGGAGAGGCCGTCCTGCGGCTCCTCCATGATGGATCCGGCGGTGAGCACCCGGGTGCGGTCGACGTCCTCGACGAAACGGCGTACGTAGTCGTCCGCGGGCCGGACGAGGATGTCCTCGGGGGTGCCTATCTGGACGATGCGGCCGTCGCGCATGACGGCGATGCGGTCGCCCAGGCGCATGGCCTCGTTGAGGTCGTGGGTGATGAAGACGATGGTCTTCTTCAGCTTGGCCTGCAGCTCGATGAGCTGGTCCTGCATGTCCCGCCGGATCAGCGGGTCGAGCGCGCTGAAGGACTCGTCCATGAGCAGCAGGTCGGCGTCGGTGGCCAGGGCGCGGGCCAGGCCCACGCGCTGCTTCATCCCGCCGGACAGCTCGTCGGGCCAGTGGTGCTCCCAGCCCTTCAGGCCGGTCAGCTCCAGCGCCTCGGTGGCGCGCTTCTCGCGCTCCTCCCGGGGTATCCCCTGGACTTCGAGGCCGTACGCGGCGTTCTCCAGGACGCTGCGGTGCGGGAAGAGCGCGAAGTGCTGGAAGACCATGCTGATCTTCGTGGAACGCACCTCGCGCAACTCGCGGTCGGTCAGCGACGTCAGGTCCTGGCCGTCGAAGAGCACCCGGCCCGATGTCGCGTCGAGCAGCCCGTTGAGCATGCGCAGCAACGTGGACTTGCCGGACCCGGAGAGGCCCATGACCACGAATATCTCGCCCGACTCGACGGTGAAGGAGGCGTCCACCACCGCCGCGGTCGTACCCTTCTTGCGAAGTTTCTCGCGGTCTTCCCCTGCCTCTAGCCGGGCGACCGCGTCTTCTGGCCGTTTGCCGAACACCTTGTACAGGTGCTCCGCCTGGAGCCTGCTCACATACACCTCACGCTTCGAACGGAAAAATCGACCTGCCTCCCCCGTCGGCAGGTCGTGGAGTGACGCGGGTTCTGCCCGGTTGCTTCCCGAATTGTCCGTGTATAGACCATCGGTTCACTCCACTTCGGCCGCTGCCCAGGATCACGATGTCCAAACCATTGCGTGATCCAGTTCACATCTCGATCGCGTTTGGTCGCGGTGCATACGGCATCATCAGGGGATGACCCGACGCCTGATGCTGCTCGACTCGGCCAGCCTCTACTTCCGCGCGTACTTCGGCGTACCGGAATCGGTCACGGCCCCCGACGGCACCCCCGTGAACGCCGTGCGGGGGCTGCTCGACTTCGTCTCCCGGCTCGTCGCCGACTACCGCCCCGACGACCTCGTGGCCTGCATGGACGCCGACTGGCGGCCGCAGTGGCGAGTGGATCTCATTCCGTCGTACAAGGCGCACCGGGTCGCCGAGGAGCACCCCGGGGAGGAGGCCGACGAGGAGGTGGTGCCGGACACGCTGTCGCCGCAGGTGCCGGTCATCGAAGAGGTGCTGGACGCCCTCGGCATCGCGCGGGTGGGCGTGGCCCCGTACGAGGCGGACGACGTGATCGGCACCCTGGCCGCGCGGGCGGCCGGGCCCGTGGACATCGTCACCGGCGACCGCGATCTCTTCCAACTCGTCGACGACGCCCGGGGGGTGCGGGTGGTGTACCCGGTCAAGGGCGTCGGCAACGCCACCGTCATGGACGGCACGGCCCTGCGCGAGAAGTACGGCGTCGACGGCTCCGGCTACGCCGACCTCGCCCTGCTGCGCGGCGACCCCAGCGACGGCCTGCCGGGCGTGCCGGGCATCGGCGAGAAGACCGCGGCCAAGCTCCTCGACGCGTACGGTGACCTCGCCGGCATCATGGCCGCCGTCGACGACCCCTCCTCGCGCCTCACCCCGGCGCAGCGGCGCCGGCTGGCCGAGGCGCGGCCGTACGTCGAGGTGGCGCCGAAGGTGGTACGGGTCGCGGCCGACGTGCCGCTGCCCGCGTACGACCCGGAGCTGCCGCGGGCGCCGCGGGACCCGGAGCGGCTGGCGGCGCTCGGGAAGCAGTGGGGGCTCGGCGGCTCGCTGGAGCGGCTGCTGACGACGCTGCGCGGCTGATGGGGGCCGCGGCACGGGCCGGGCGCCGCTGTTCCCGGCCGCGGTCCGGCCGCCGGGGTGTTAGGTTAGGTAACCCTAACTTCCCCTCGTCCCGGAGGTTCACGTGGCAGACCGCCCCGCCGGCCGGAAGCGCCAGGTCCACACCGCCCGCGTGGTGCGCACCGAGCAACTCACCCCGCACATGGTGCGCGTGGTCCTCGGCGGCGACGAACTGGCCGGCTTCACCGCGGGCGAGTGGACCGACCACTACGTCAAGCTCCTCTTCCCCGCGCCGGGCGCGGAGTACCCCGAGCCGTACGACCTGGACGCCATCCGCCGCGACCTGCCCCGCGACCGCTGGCCCCTGATGCGCACGTACACCGTGCGCGACTGGGACGCCAAGGCCCGGGAGCTGACGCTGGACTTCGTCGTGCACGGCGCGGCCGGCGTGGCCGGCCCCTGGGCGCTGCGCGCCCGGCCGGGCGAGGTGGTGCGCTTCCTCGGCCCCGGCGGCGCGTACGCGCCCAGCCCGGCCGCCGACTGGCATCTGCTGGCGGGCGACGAGAGCGCGCTGCCGGCCATCGCCGCCTCGCTGGAGCGCGTACCCGACGGGGCCGTCGCGCACGTGCTGATCGAGGTCGCCGACGCCGCCGAGCGGCAGCCGCTCGCGGCCCCCGAGGGCGCGGTCACCTGGCTCTGCCGCGACGGCAGGCCGGTGGGCCGGGCCCTCGTCGAGGCCGTCCGGGCGCTGGAGTTCCCGCCGGGCCGGGCACAGGTCTTCGTGCACGGCGAGGCGGGGATGGTCAAGGAGCTGCGCCGGCACCTGCGGCTGGAACGGGGGGTGCCGCGCGAGCAGTTGTCGATCTCCGGCTACTGGCGGCTCGGCCACGACGAGGACGGCTGGCAGTCCTCGAAGAAGCAGTGGAACGAGGCCGTCGAACGCGAGCAGGAGGGTGCGGAGCCGGCCGCCGGCTCCGCACCCTGAGGCCCGCGGGGCGGACGGCTCAGACCGACCGCTGGTACGTGCGGAACGTGCGGGTCGACAGCCACACCGCCGCCACCGCCACCGCCAGCAGCCCGCCGCAGCGCAGCAGCACCTCGCCCCAGTCGGGGTCCGCCGACAGCGCGCCCCGGCCGGCCACCACCGCCCAGTCGACGGGGTTGGCGTCGGCGATGTGCCGCATCCACGCGGGCATCAGCGCCGGCGCCATGAACGCCGAGGAGAGGAACGTCAGCGGCAGCAGCAGGAACGTGTTGATCCCGATGATCGACTCACGCTGCCGCACCACCATGCCGATCGCGTTGGACATCGCGCCGAACACGGTGCCCAGGAGGATCGCCGCGGCCACCAGCACCAGCAGCCCGGCGGCCCCGCCCGCGTAGTCCGCGCCGGCGAGCAGCCCGAGCAGGACGATCACGACCGACTGGACGAAGACGCTGAGGCCGTTGTTGACCACGTTGGCGTTCATCAGCGCCCCACGGCTGACCGGGGTGGTGAGGAACCGGTTGAGCGTGCCGCGTTCGATCTCCTCCAGCGTGCCCATGCCCGCCCACATGCTGGAGCTGAGCGCGGTCATCACCACCACGCCGGGAACCAGGTAGTCCAGGTACGAGCCGGTGCCGAAGCCCGGCAGTTCGGTGATCTCGCGGAACAGGTTGCCGAAGAGGAAGAGCCAGATCACCGGCTGGACGAGGGTGATCAGCAGATACGCCGGCTGCCGCAGGAACGCGGTCAGTTGACGCTGCGTCATGTACCAGGTGTGGGCGGCGAGCGCGCTCATCGCGCACCTCCCGCGGCGGCCGCGGCGGCCGCGGCCGGCGCGTCGCCCGCCGGTCCCGCGCTGTCCGCGTCGGCGAACCGGCGGCCCGCGTACCGCAGATACACGTCGTCCAGCGAGGGCCGGGCGACGGTGACCGCGGCCGCCTCGGCGCCCTCGCGCTCCAGCGCGGCCAGCACCAGCGGCACGGCGGCCGCGCCGTCGGCCGCCCGCGCGCTCAGCCGGCGCCCGTCGAGCACCACGTCGCGTACCCCCGCGAACCCGGTGAGCGCCGCCCGCAGCGGCTCCGCCTCCCTCTCCCCCGGCGCGCGGACGAGTTCGACGTGCACGGCGTCGCCGCGCAGCTCGCCCTTCAGCCCGTCGGGCGTCCCCTCGGCGACCACGCGCCCGCGGTCGACGATGGCGACGCGCTCGGCGAGCCGGTCGGCCTCCTCCAGGTAGTGCGTGGTCAGCACGATGGTCAGCCCCTCGCCGCCGGCGAGCCGGGCGATCTCCTCCCATAGTGCGGTACGGGCCTCGGGGTCCAGGCCCGTCGTGGGCTCGTCCAGGAACAGCACCTCGGGCCGGTGCACCAGGCCCAGCGCCACGTCGAGGCGCCGCTGCATGCCGCCGGAATAGCCGCGCACGAGGCGGTCCGCGGCACCGGCCAGGTCGAAGCGCGCCAGCAGTTCGTCGGCGCGGCGGCCGAGCGGGGCACCGCGCAGCCCGTACAACCGGCCCTGCAGCAGCAGGTTCTCGCGTCCGGTGGCCATCGGGTCGGCGCCCGACTTCTGCGCCACGACGCCGATCGCGCGCCGGACCCGTTCCGGGCGGCGCAGCACGTCGTGTCCCGCGACGGCGGCGGTGCCGCCGTCCGGCCTGGCCAGGGTGGTGAGGATCTTGACGGTGGTGGACTTGCCGGCGCCGTTCGGGCCGAGCAGCCCGCAGACCGTACCGGCCGCGACGGCCAGGGACATGCCGTCCAGGGCCGTGATGCCGTGGGGATAGCTCTTGGTCAGCTCGCGCGCCTCGACGGCGAGCGTCCCTCTTCCGGGCATGGTGAACTCCGCTCTCGCACGGTGTGCGTGGGTGCTGCCGGACGATCGGCGAAAGCGGAGCCTGGCTATCCTGGGGTGTGCCGCACCTCGGCGCCCGGCGCCTGCTTCCGTACGGGTCCGGATGTTCGGGGTCCGTCCCGGCGGGCTGTTGGCGCAGCCCGCCGGGACGCATTCTTCCGGGCCGCTACGGGCCCTTCCTCGCGTCCTGCGTCTCCTGTGCGGCGCCGGGCGTCCCGCCCGCGCCGCCGGGCAACTCCTCCTCCAGATCCCGCCATTCGGCCGGCATCTCGCCGGTCTCGTGCCAGGCGTGCCACTCGGCCACGCCGCTGAGGGAGCCGTCGGCCAGCTCCGCCAGCAGGCCGCGCAGCCAGGCGGCCTCGGCCTCCAGCATGTGCGCCTGGTACTCGGTCTCGACGACGAAGACGCGCGGCAGCGTCTCGTACAGCTTCGCCAGCGCGCCGCGCAGTCCCGCCGCCAGGACCTCCTGCCGGGCCAGCCGCGTCTGCAGCGCCTCGACCGCCTCGTCCGGCGGCAGCACGCCGATCAGGGAGAGGGCGGCCTCGAAGTGCGTGAACTCCCGGCGGGGGGCGGCGACGATCTCGGTGAGCCAGTCGTGCATCTCCGTGCGGCCTGCGTCGGTGATGGCGTAGACCGTGCGCTCCGGCCGGTTCCCCTGCTTCTGCACCCCCGCGGCGGTGACGAAGCCGTGCTTCTCCAGGTTCTGCACCACGGTGTAGAGGGAGCCGAAGTTGATCTTGATGCTCTCCTCTTTGCCGCGCTGCCGCAGCAGTTGGGCGATCTCGTACGGGTGCATCGACCGCTCGGCGAGGAGGGCCAGCACGGCCAGGGCCAGTGGGTTGCTCAGCTTCCGCCGCTTCGCGGGCACGACCTCTCCCCCCTTTGCCCGGCACCGTATACTCGTGGCCGAACATATCGCGAGTATCGCGAGCCCGTCAAGACGAGATGTATCGCGAATACAGAAGCGGGGCCGGCCGGCGCAGGCCGGCGCGGCCACGAGGACGGACAGGGCCGCGGCGGAGACCGCCGCGGCCGGGTCCTAGGTGCGCTCCAGGGTCCGCGTCATCCCGGCCACCAGTGCCGTGGTCAGCAGCCAGCCGGTGGCGACCAGCACGTACGAGAGGATCTGCGCCGCCCCGCCTGACATGTACCAGAAGTCGCGCTGGCCGAGACCCCCGACCGGGATCAGCAGGTCGAGGGCGTAGACGACGGGGTGGAAGTCCGGCCCCTCGCCCTCGCGCACGGGCCGGCCGTCGCCCGCGGCGAAGACCAGGCTGCCGAGCAGCGTGAGCGCCGCCAGCCACAGCCCGGCCAGCCACGGCCGGTAGCCGAAGCCGACGGTGCCGTCGAGCAGCAGGCTCCAGGCGCGCCCCGCGGGGCGCAGCGTGCGGCGGCGGGCACGCTGCTTGGCGAGCAGGACGCGGCGGGCGTCGTCGACGTGGCCGATCTGCCGGTACCAGGCCGCGAGCCGCTCGTACGGCTGCGGGGCGTAGCCGGTGCCGCGGCGGATCCAGTCGAGCCGGCGGGGCACGGAGTCCTTCCCCGCGGCGCCCGCCGACTGGATGGAGCCGTACGCGAAGCCGTCGAGGAGGACGGTCGCGGGCCAGCTCTCCAGGTCGTCGTGGAGCGTGGTCACCTGCGTGCCGTCGAGCGAGACCGGCCCGGCGGGGCGGACGGCGGGCGTGAAGCGGAAGTCGGTGGCCTGCATCCGGGCGCAGTCGATGCCGGTGCAGTCGCCGAGCCGCGCCCCGTCGAGGCTGAGCAGGTCGGCTATGTGCGTGCCGCGCAGCTCCAGACGGCCCGCGGCACCGAAGCCGTCGGCGAGCCGGACGGTGGTGATCTCGGCGTGGTCGAGGACGAGCGCGAGGCCGTCCGCGGCGCCGATCCGGGCGCCGTCGAGGAAGAGCCCGCCGGACAGCCGGGCGCCGATGAGCCGTATCCCCCCGCCGCCGGTGAAGCCGTGGGTGCAGAAGACCGCCCCGTCGACCTCCAGCCCGCCGGCGAAGAGCGACCAGCCGTTCTCGCCGGTCAACCGGGCGCCGTGCAGGAGGAGTTCGCCGCTGATCCGGGCGTTGGTGGCGAGCAGGGCACCGGCGACCCGGCTGCGCCGCACCGACAGCACGCCCTCGATCCGGGCGAGCCGGGCGTCGATGCGCGGCAGCACGCTGTCGTCGAGGTGCACGCTCGCGGTGGTCGCCGAGGTGAGCACGACCTCCTCGTGCAGGTAGCAGTGCTCCAGCCGCAGCCGGTGGGTGGTCTCGGCCCCGGTCAGGTCCAGCCCTCCGGTGATCCGCGCCCCGGCCAGCCGCAGCGCCGGAATGGCGCCGGGCTCTGCCGGGTGCGCGCCGAGCAGCAGCGCGGCGAGGACGGCGGCCCGTACCGTACGCTCCGGGCCCCAGGCCGCGCCGCCTGCGGGGTCGTCCAGGGCCGCGTCGCCGACGCGCAGGTCCACCGGGCGGCCTTCGGGGAACGCGGCCCACAACTCCCGCTCCGGGGGCGTCAGATCGTCGTAGGTGATCACCCGGGAAGGGTAGTGCCGCGGGCGGCCTCAGCCCACGGAGCTGTACGCCACGACGCCGCGCAGCACCTTGTCGACCGCCTTGCGGGCGCTGCCCGCGACCGTGCTCTCCGGGTCGGCGGCGGCGGACAACTGCCCCAGCACGTCGATCAACTGCTTGCACCAGCGCACGAAGTCGCCCGGCGGCATGTCCGCCTCGCGCAGCACCTCGTCGAGGCTCCGCCCGGACGCCCACTGGTACGCGGCCCAGGCGAAGCCGAGGTCCGGCTCGCGCTGGCCGACGCCCTCGGTCTGGCGGATGCCGTGGTCCTCCTCCAGGGCGTCGAGCCGGCCCCAGATGCGCACCATGTCGCCCAGGGCCCGCTTGGCGCCGCCGCCCGGGAGCTTCGGCGCCATCGCGTCGTCGGACTGGCGGGCCTCGTAGACCAGCGCGGAGGCGCAGGCGGCCAGCTCGGCGGGGCCCAGGCCCTCCCAGACGCCCTCGCGCAGGCACTCGGAGGCCAGCAGGTCCAGCTCGCCGTAGAGCCGGGCGAGCCGGCGGCCGTCCTCGGTGACCTTCTCGCCGCCGTGCTGCTCGGCGATGTAGCCCAGCTCGGTGAGGAGCGCGTACACCCGGTCGAAGGTGCGGGCGATGGTGTTCGTCCGGCCTTCGATGCGGCGCTCCAACTGGTGGGTGTCGCGGAGCAGCCGGTGGTACCGCTCGGCCCAGCGGGCGTGGTCCTCGCGCTCGTCGCAGCCGTGGCAGGGGTGGGCGCGGATCGCCTTGCGCAGCCGGGCGATCTCGGCGTCGTCGGCTGCGGGGGCGCGCTCCTTGCGGTGCCGCCGCGGCTCCAGGTGACCGGCCTTGGTACGCAGCGCGGAGGCCAGATCGCGGCGCGACTGCGGGCTCTTGGGGTTGAACGACTTGGGGATGCGCATCCGCTCCAGCGCCTCCACCGGCACCGGGAAGTCCATCGCGGCCAGCCGCTTGACCTGCCGGGCGGCGGTGAGCACCAGCGGGCGCGGGCCGTCGTGCTGCTCGAACCCGCGGTGGCCGTTGGTGCGGCCCGCGGGCGTGCCGGGGTCGAGGACGAGGGCGAGGCCGGCGAACTTGCCGGTGGGCACGTGGATCACGTCCCCGGGGCGCAGCTTCTCCAGCGAGCCCGCGGCGGCGGCCCGGCGCTGCGCGGCGCCCTGGCGGGCCAGCTCCGTCTCGCGGTCCTTGAGGTCGCGGCGCAGCCGCGCGTACTCCTCGAAGTCGCCGAGGTGGCAGGTCATCGCCTCGCGGTAGCCGGAGAGACCCTCCTCGTTCTTCTGCACCTGGCGGGAGATGCCGACGACCGATTTGTCCGCCTGGAACTGCGCGAAGGACATCTCCAGCAGCTCGCGCGTGCGGTGCCGGCCGAACTGGGCGACGAGGTTGACCGCCATGTTGTACGACGGGCGGAAGGAGGAGCGCAGCGGATACGTCCGGGTGCCGGCCAGGCCCGCGACGTACTCCGGGCTCATGCCGCGCTGCCACAGCACCACCGCGTGGCCCTCGATGTCGATGCCCCGGCGCCCCGCGCGTCCCGTCAACTGCGTGAACTCGCCCGGGGTGACGTCGGCGTGGGTCTCGCCGTTCCACTTCACCAGCTTCTCCAGCACCACGGAGCGAGCCGGCATGTTGATGCCCAGGGCCAGCGTCTCGGTCGCGAACACCGCCTTGACCAGGCCCTTGGCGAACAGCTCCTCGACGACCTCCTTGAACGTCGGCAGCATCCCCGCGTGGTGCGCGGCGATGCCCCGCTCCAGGGCCTCCAGCCAGTCGAAGTAGCCCAGCACGTGCAGGTCTTCGCGGGGGATCGCGGCCGTGCGCAGCTCGGCGATCTCGCGGACCGCGGCGCGTTCCTCCTCGTCGTTGAGCCGGAGGCCCGCGTAGAGGCACTGCTGTACGGCGCCCTCGCAGCCGGCGCGGCTGAAGATGAACGTGATCGCCGGCAGCAGCGCCTCGGCGTCCAGCCGCTCGATGACCTCGACGCGGCTGGGCGTCCAGACCCGGGAGCGGGAGCGGCGCTCGCGCTCGCGGTCGGCCTCGCGGCCCCGGCCGCGGCGGCGGTCGCGCGGTCCCGAGGGGCGCGAGTACTCCTGCCGGGCCAGCCGGAGCAGGTCGGGGTTGACCGCCTTGGCGGGCTCCTGCCGGCCGCCGGCGGCGGTGCGCTCCTCGAACAGGTCGTACATCCGGCGGCCGGCCATCACGTGCTGCCAGAGCGGCACGGGGCGGTGCTCGGAGACGATGACGGCGGTGTCGCCGCGCACGGTGTCGAGCCAGGAGCCGAACTCCTCGGCGTTGGAGACCGTCGCCGACAGGGAGACCAGGGTGACGGACTCCGGGAGGTGGATGATCACCTCTTCCCAGACGGCGCCGCGGAAGCGGTCGGAGAGGTAGTGCACCTCGTCCATCACCACGTAACCGAGGCCGAGGAGGGTCTGGGAGCCCGCGTACAGCATGTTCCGCAGGACCTCGGTGGTCATGACGATCACCGGGGCGTCGGAGTTGATGGTGTTGTCGCCGGTCAGCAGGCCGACGTTCGCGGCGCCGTAGCGCCGGACGAGGTCGCCGTACTTCTGGTTCGACAGCGCCTTGATCGGCGTGGTGTAGAAGCACTTGCGGCCCTGCTCCAGCGCCAGGTGGACGGCGAACTCGCCGACGACCGTCTTGCCGGAGCCGGTCGGCGCCGCGACCAGCACGCCGCGGCCGTCCTCCAGGGCCCGGCAGGCGTCGAGCTGGAAGGGGTCGAGCGCGAAGTCGTAGAGCCCGCGGAACGAGCCGAGTGCGGTGGCTTCCTCGGCTGCCCGGCGGCGGTGCGCCGCGTACGCCTCGGCGGGAGGGATGTGCTCGTCGGTCATCGTGAGTACGAGCCTACCGGGCAGCACCGACAGCGCACCCGATCTTTGCGGACCGCCCCAGGTCAGCCGGACGGCGACGGCCGCGACCTGCGGCGTCCACGCCGGCCGGGCGGCTCAGCGCACCAGCACCCGGGCCGCGCCCGGCACGACCTCCGCGGTCAGCGGCAGCGGCCCCAGCGGCTCCCCGTCCGCGTACCCGGTGACATCGGCGGCACTCAGTGACACCCGCGCGGCCCGGTGCACGGTGACCGCCGGATGGGTCAGGTGCGTGCCCTTGTAGACCCGCGGGAAGACCCGCAGCAGCGTGCGCCGGCTGCACCGGCCGACGACGGTGATGTCGAAGAGCCCGTCGTCCATCCGCGCCTCGTGGCAGATCCGCATGCCGCCGCCGTACGACGGGCCGTTGCCGACGGCGACGAGGGTCGCCTCGATCTCGGTCTCGGGGCCGTCGTCGAGCCGCATCCTGTACGGGATCGGGCGGAAGGACGCCAGCTCGGCGACCATCGCCACGTCGTACTTGAACCGGCCGGGCGGCCAGGCCATCCGGTTGCCGCGGTCGTTGACGCGCGAGTCGAAGCCGGAGGCCAGCACGGTCCCGAAGTACGTGTCCCCGGCTTTGCCCAGGTCGATCGCCCGGGTGCTGCCGGACTCCAGCGCCCCCACGACGACCTCCGCCGCGGCGGCCGGGTCCCGTACGGGCAGCCCGGTGGCGCGGGCGAAGTCGTTGCCGGTGCCCACGGCCACGATACCGACGGGCACCTCGGTGCCCGCCACGGCCTGCAGCGCGAGGGCGGCCATCCCGTCACCGCCGACCGATATGAGCGCCCCGGTGCCCGCGGCCACCGCCTCGCGGGCGCCCGCGAGCGCGGTGGCGGCGTCGCTGCCCTGGACGGTGGCCACCTCGTAGCCGGCATCGCGCAGCGCCTCGGTGACGACGGGGGCGGCCTTGGCACCCCGGCCGCGGCCCGCGGTGGGGTTGACGAACACGGTGATATCGCTGGTCACCCGCGTGACCCTAGCGGTCAGGTGGCGTCGTCGTAACCATTTCTGCGGGGCGTACCGTCCCCGCTCCCGGTCCCGCCGGCGCTGTCGGCCTCGCCGGTGGACTGCTCGGGCAGCGTCGCCGAGGCGCTCACGGGCTCCACGTCGCCCACGTCCTCCGGGGTGAGGTCGAGGTCGGACGCCTCGTCGTCCGCCGGGCCACGGGCCGCGATACGGGCCCGGCGGCGGTCGTTGAGCAGGGAGAACCCGGTGGCCAGGAAATACAGGGTGATGACCGGTCCCGCGAGGGCGAACATGCCGATCGGGTCGGTGCTCGGCGTGGCGATCGCGCCGAAGGCGACGATGCCCATGATCATCCAGCGCCACCAGCTCAGCATCCGGCGCCCGGTGACGGCACCGCCCATGTTCAGCATGACGAGGATGAGCGGCAGCTCGAAGGAGAGCCCGAAGACCACGACCATGCGGGTCAGCAGGTCGATGTAGTCGGGGATCGGCAGGAGGTTCCTGGTGTTCTCGGGTGTGAACTCCAGCAGCACCTCGGCGGTCACCGGCAGGATGCTGTACGCGAAGAACGCACCGCCGACGAAGAGCGGCACGCCGGCGGCGACGAAGCCCAGCGAGTACTTCTTCTCGTTCCGGTGCAGCCCGGGCGCCAGGAAGGCCCACAACTGGTAGAGCCAGATCGGCGTGGAGACCACCAGCCCGGTCATGAAGGAGACCTTGAGCATGATGGTGAACGGCGAGATGAGGCCGCTCACGACGAACTCGCCGCAGATCTCCTTCTCGTCTTCCGCGCCCTTGCTCAGCTCGGAGAGCGTCGTGTTGGGACAGCCCACGGAGTCGAGTACCGGCGCCATCAGGAAGTCGATGATGTCCCGGTAGAAGAAGAGCGAGACGATCGTGACGACGAGGATGGCCCCGACGGCCTTGACGAGCCGGTCGCGAAGCTCCCTCAGGTGCTCCGCGAGCGGCATGCGCCCCTCGGGGTCCCTCTCCTGGCGCTCCTTGCGCTCCTTACGGCGGGCAACGCTTAGCAACCCACGTCCTCATCTCGTGCCGCGAGGCCGTCTCCGGCCGCGGTGTGCCCCTGCGGATCGGTCAGCGCTGCGACTGCTGCTGCGTCTGAGCCTGCGGCTGCTGATCGTTCACCTGCGGCTCGCTCACCGGACGGGAGCTGGTCACGTCGCCGGGGGCGGCCTGGATGGTCTTGGGCGCGGGCTGCGGCGGGTCCGCCGGAGCAGCCTCGTCCGTCTTGCCCTCGTTCTTCATGGCCTTGGCCTCGCTCTTGAGGATGCGGGCCGACTTGCCCAGCGAACGGGCCATGTCCGGAAGCTTCTTCGCGCCGAACAGCAGGATGACGACGACGAGAATCAGGATGATCTCGGTAGGGCCGAGCCGTCCGAACATATGCGTCTACCTTCTCACCGAGGCTGCGTGGGTTTGGGCGTGATCGATCGTAACCCGCGGGGGTGAACTCCGGGCAATCCCCCGGCGTACACCAATCGTGGCCCCCGCCTCGCACCGGAGCCGCGACCTGCAGCCTACCTCCCGAAATCCGATCCGGGGAGGTCACGTGTCGAGCCCGCCCGCCGGGCGACGTCCGCCGCGGAGCGTTCCAGATCACTTGTCGCACGGCTGATCTGCTGCGCCGCGTCATCGAGGCGGCGGGCGAGCCGGTGCACTTCGAGGCCGACGCGGAGGGCCGGAACGGCGAGGGCGACGAGCCCGAGGAAGCCGAGCGCGACGGCGGTCATGGGCCACATCATGGGCGCAGCCTAGCCGCCGCGGCGGCCCCGGAGGACGCCGGTGCCCGGAGGGTTCGATCACCGATTCGCACGTTACGTCCCTTATGCCGGAATGGCTAAGCCTGATGCTCAACGTCGTACGCGGCAAGCGCCTTGACCGCCGCGTCGCGCGCGCTGTCCGCGAGATCGCCCGGCGCGACGATCCGCCCGTCCCGCCCCAGCCGCAGCGCCAGCCGGCGCAGCGACGCCGGGTCCGGGGCGCGCAGCGAGATCCGCAGCCCCCCGTCGGGCAGCTCCTCCGCGCTGTCGTGCGGGTAGTACTCGGCGACCCAACGGCCGCCGGGACCCACCTCGATGACGACCTCGGGGTCCTCCGCGGACGGCTGGACGATGCCCTCGGAGAGGTCGCGCAGCTCGACGGGCGGCGGGTCCGCGGGGGCGTCGAGGATCCGGATCTCGGCGACCCGGTCGAGCCGGAACGTACGCCGCGCCTCCGACAGCCGGCACCACGCCTCCACGTACGTGTGCCCGACGGAGACCAGCCGGATCGGGTCGATCTCCCGCTCGGTCAGCTCGTCCCGGGACGGTGAGTAGTACCGCAGCCACAGCCGGCGCCGCTCGGAGATCGCCCGGTCCACCTCGGCGAAGACCCCGCCCTCGGACTCGAACGTCACCGACAGGCTGGAGCTGGCCGCCGCCGATTCGCCGGCCGCGGCCTCCAGCTTCGCGGTGGCCCGCAGCAGCGCCCGCCGGTCACCGGCCCGCAGCCCCGGCAAAGTGGCCACGGCCCGGGCCGCCACCAGCAGCGCGGTGGCCTCGTCCGCGGCCAGTCGCAGCGGCTCGCCGGTACCGGTGGACTCGGGATTGTGGAACCAGATGCGCTCGCCGTCGGTGTCGATGTCCAGCAGGTCGCCGCCGCGGAAGCTCGTCCCGCACATCGGCAGCACGTCCAGGTCGGCGATGAGCTCGTCCTCGGTGACGCCGAAGGCGCGGGCGACGTCCGACAGGTACGCGCCGTTGCGCTCCCGCAGATACGTCACCAGCGACAGCATCCGCCGGGTCTGGTCGATGGCACTGGCCACTGCTCCCCCGCTCCCCCTCAGCCCTTGGCCACGGCACGCAGCCGGTCGATGACGTCGGCCCGCAGCTCAGCGGGCTCCAGGACCACCACGTCCGGGCCGAACTCCACCAGCCAGGCGTCCAGTCCGTGCCCGTACGGGATCTCCAGCTCGTCCCAGCCGGGCAGCACCGCCTCGCGGATGCCGTACGCGCGGGCGCGCAGCGGGTAGCCGGCGCCGGTGCGCAGCCGGATCAGTGCCGAGCGGTCCGCGCTCTCACCGGCCCAGCGCTCGACGGTCTCGCGCACGGTCACCCGGTCCGGCACCTCGGCGGTGAAGCCGCGGCCGCGGTTGCGGACCCGGCCGGTGATCCGCGAGAGCCTGAAGACACGCTCGGCGTCGCGGCCGCGGTCGTGGCCGACGAGGTACCAGTGGCCCCGCCAGCACTCCAATTGCCACGGCTCGACGTGCCGCTCCTCCGGGCGGGCCGCATTGGCCTTGCGGTACGGGAAGACGACGGGCCGGCGGTCCCGGCAGGCGAGCATCAGCGGCTCGAACGCCGCCTCCCGCACCGGAATCCGCGGCTCCAGCGCGCTGACCTGCTCCACCGCGCCCGCCTCGGGGTCGTCTCCCTCCCCCGCGAGCGGCATCCCGGCGGCGCGCAGCTTCTGCAGCGCGCCGCTGGCCGCGCCCGCGAGCCGGGCCTGCTGCCAGACTTTCGCGGCCACTCCGAGCGCGGCGGCCTCTTCCGCGTCCAGGGTGACGGGCGGCAGCCGGTTGTTGTCCCGGCGGGCCAGATAGCCGGGCTCGCCGTCCAGCCCCTCGACGGTGTCGATCACCATGCCCAGCTCGCGCAGGTCGTCCTTGTCGCGCTCGAACATCCGGTTGAAGGCGTCCTCGCCGGAGGTGTCGGAGCCGAACGCGGTCCCGCGGCCGGGTCCGAAGGCTTCCACGTACGCCTCGATGGACGTGCGCAGCTCACGCTTGCTGAGCGGGCGGCCGGTGCCGAGCAGGCACAGCGCCAGGCACATCAGCCGCTCCGCCTTGGCGATCGCCATCGAGGGGGTCTCCTTATTGCGCGTCCGGGGCAGCGGGCGGCTGCCGCCGGCGACCGTCTACCGCACGTGTCGCTTGTGTTCGCAGATGACGACCGTACTCCGCCTGGGCCCGGCGGCCAAAGCGAAAGCCCCCGCCGTACGGCGGGGGCCCTGGGCGCTGCCGGGTGCGGACGGTGCCGTCAGACGGCGACCAGGTCGCAGACGAAGATCAGCGTCTCGCCCGGCTTGATCCGGCCGCCGCCGGCGCCGGCCTCGCCGTAGGCCAGATGCGGCGGGATGGTCAGCCGGCGGCGGCCGCCGACCTTCATGCCCGCCACGCCCTGGTCCCAGCCGGGGATGACCTGGCCGGCACCGAGCTGGAACTGCAGCGGCTTGCCGCGGTTCCAGCTCGCGTCGAACTCCTCGCCGCTGGAGAAGGCGACCCCGACGTAGTGGACGGAGACGGTGTCACCGGCCTTCGCGACGGGTCCATCGCCCTCCCACAGGTCCTGGACCTCCAGGTCGGCCGGCGGCGGGCCCTCGGGGAAGTCGACCTCGGGCTTGTCGATGCTCACGGAAGAACGCTCCTCGCGCATGAGTGGACGGTGACTGGGCCGTAAGTCTTGCAGACGCCCGGGGGCGGCGGTGCCGCCGCCTCCCCGGGGGCGCGGCGCCGGGTGTCCGGTGGACCCGGGATCCCGGTGGCCGTCGCCCCCGTACGCGGGGTGCGACGGCCCTCACGGTCCGGGGCCGGTCCGCCGGCCGCCTGCGCCGGACGGCACCGGAACCGGCACCCCGCACCGCGGCACCACGGCGCGTCCCGGACCGGGTCCGGCCGCGCGGACCGCAGGTCAGACCGTGCCGAGGATGTCGACGACGAAGACCAGGGTCTTCTTCTCCAGCTCGTGGCCCTTGGACTTGCCGTAGCCCAGGTCCGGCGGGATGACCAGGAGCACCCGGTCGCCGACCTTCTTGCCGACCAGCGCCTTGTCCCAGCCCGCGACGACCGAGCCGGTGCCGATCTGGAAGGTGGCCGCACCGGCGTTGTCCCAGGAGGAGTCGAACTTCTTGCCGTCCTCCCACGCGTAGCCGGTGTACTGGGCGACGAGCCCCTGGCCGGCCTCGACCTTGGCGCCCTTGCCCTTGATGAGGACCTGCTCCTGCAGCTCCTTCGGGGCGTCCGCGCCGTCCGGGATGGTGATCTTCGCGGCCTTGCCCGCGGGCACCTCGATCTCCGGCATGCCCTCGCGCGGCTCGGCGGACTCGCCCTTCAGCTCGGCCTTGGCGTCGACCTTCCCGGCGCCGGCGACGTCGATGACCCAGACCAGGCCGTCGCCCTTCTTGATGCCGGACTCGGGGTTCAGGCTCTCGCCGACGAGCGCACCCGCGGTGCCCTCGACCAGCAGGCGGCTGCCCACGGTGTGGCCCTCGACGGAGTCGAGGACGTCCGGCGGCAGCGACTGGTTCGGCTCGCCGACCTTGCCCATGAGCTGCTGGTGCACGGCGCCGCCGGCCTGCTGGCCACCGCCGCCGCCCGCGGCGGGCTGCGCCCAGGTGCTCCCCAGGTCCTGGTCGTCCTTCATGGTCTTGCCGGCGAAGTCCAGCCGGACCTGGTCGCCCTTGCCGACCTTGGCACCGTCGCCCTTGCCGAGGACCTTGACGACGGCCTCGTCGGACGCCTTGGCGTCGTCGGGGACGTCGAACTTCGGTTCCTCGCCGAAGGCTCCCGTGACCTTGGTCACGGCGCCGGTCTTCCCCCCGTTGTCCGAGTCGGAGGAGTCCTCGGAGCCACAGGCCGCGGCGAACAGCAGGGCGGGCACGATGAGCGCCGCCCCCATGCGGGTCATTTTGCGATGTGTCATGGGTCCAACTCGTGTAGGGGGTCCGGGCAGCTTCGGCCACTCTACGGCCTTCGCGCCCGGATCCCCGTCATCACATCCGTCCCGCACCCACCGCGCGCCCCGCCTACATTCCGGCGATCAGTTTTTCCACCCGGTCGTCCACGGAGCGGAAGGGGTCCTTGCACAGCACGGTCCGCTGCGCCTGGTCGTTCAGCTTCAGGTGCACCCAGTCCACCGTGAAGTCGCGCCGCTGCTCCTGCGCCCGGCGGATGAAGTCGCCGCGCAGCCTGGCCCGGGTGGTCTGGGGCGGGACCGATTTGGCCTCGAAGATCTTCAGGTCGTTGCAGACCCGGGCGGCCTGGCCCCGCTTCTCCAGCAGGTAGTACAGCCCGCGGCGGCGGTGGATGTCGTGGTAGGCGAGGTCTATCTGCGCGATCCGGGGGTGGGAGAGGGTGATGTTGTTCTTGGCCCGGTAGCGCTCGATGAGCTGGTGCTTCATCACCCAGTCGATCTCGGTGCCGACCTTGGCGAGGTCCTGGGAGCGGATCGCCTCCAGGGTGCGGCCCCACAGTTCCAGAACCTGCTCCACGACACCGGTGCGGATGCCCCGGCGGTCCACGAAGTCCACGGCCTTCTCGTAGTACTCCTGCTGGACCTCCAGCGCGGACGCCTCCCGCCCGCTGGCGAGCCGCACCTTGCGCTGCCCGGTCATGTCGTGGCTGACCTCGCGGATGGCCCGGATCGGGTTCTCCAGGGTCAGGTCGCGCATCACCGTGCCGGCCTCGATCATGCGCAGCACGAGGTCGGTGGCGCCGACCTTGAGCAGCATGGTCGTCTCGGACATGTTGGAGTCGCCGACGATGACGTGGAGCCTGCGGTAGCGCTCGGCGTCGGCGTGCGGCTCGTCGCGGGTGTTGATGATGGGCCGGGAGCGCGTCGTGGCGGAGCTGACGCCCTCCCAGATGTGCTCCGCGCGCTGGCTGACGCAGTAGACCGCGCCGCGCGGCGTCTGCAGCACCTTGCCGGCGCCGCAGATGAGCTGCCTGGTGACGAGGAACGGGATGAGGATGTCGGCGAGCCGGGAGAACTCTCCGTGCCGGGCCACCAGATAGTTCTCGTGGCAGCCGTAGGAGTTCCCGGCGGAGTCGGTGTTGTTCTTGAAGAGGTAGACGTCGCCGGCGATGCCCTCCTCGTGGAGCCGGCGCTCGGCGTCGACGAGGAGGCCCTCGAGGATGCGCTCGCCCGCCTTGTCGTGGGTGACCAGCTCGATGACGTTGTCACACTCGGGAGTTGCGTATTCGGGGTGCGAGCCGACGTCCAGGTACAGGCGTGCACCGTTGCGCAGGAAGACGTTGCTGCTGCGGCCCCAGGAGACGACCCGGCGGAAGAGGTAGCGCGCCACCTCGTCCGGGGACAGGCGGCGCTGTCCCCGGAACGTGCACGTGACGCCGTACTCGTTCTCAAGCCCGAAAATGCGGCGGTCCATGACTGAACATTACGCCTGTCGCTCTGTTTCGAAACCGGGTGCAGCTCCGCCGATTCGATCTTTTTCGACCGGCATGGGCGGGCGGCCGGTGCCCGCCAGAACCCGTACGAAGCCGGTGAGCACCAGCAGCGCCGCCGCCCCGCCGAGTCCGACGACCGCGAAGCCGCCCGTCTCGCCGCCGTGCTCGACCGCGGGACCGCTGATCGCGGTGCCCGCGGCGGCGCCGAAGCCGAAGGTCGTCACCAGCCAGGAGAACGCCTCCGTGGCCGTGCCGCGCGGCGCGTGCCGGTCGACGACGACGAACGAGCAGGCGAGCGCCGGGGCGAGGAAGAGGCCCGCGACGCCGGAGAGCAGCGTCATGGCGACGGTGCCGGGAGTGACCATCAGCGGCAGATAGCCGACCGCCAGGCCCGCCAGCAGCAATTGCAGCCGCCGCTCGGCCCGGCCCGGCCACTGCCGGGCGCCGTAGAGGACGCCGCCGACCAGGGCCCCGGCGCCGAGCGCGGAGAGGAGGTAGCCGCCGATGGCGTCGTCGCCGCGGGCGTCGGCGTACGCGACGGAGGCGACGGCCGTACCGCCGAGGGCGACGCCGACGAAGAAGAAGGCACCGAGGATCACCAGCAGCCCCCGCGCCCGCAGGGCTCCCAGCCAGTGCGCTTCGCGCGGCTCGGAGCGCCACCGGCGGGCGGGCGGCGACAGGACGACCCACAGGGCGCCCAGCACGCCCAGGGCGCCCAGCACGAGCAGCGCGGCGGACTCGGAGGCGGTGGCGACCAGCAGGGTGACGATCAGCGGCGCGACGGCGAACATCACCTCCTGCGCCACGGCGTCCAGCGCGTACGCGCCGTGCACCCGGTCCTCCCGCTTGAGCACGCTGGGCCACAGCGCCCGCAGGGCGCCCTCGAGCGGCGGGGTGAAGAGCCCGGCGACCAGGACGGCGACGCAGGCCAGCGGGAGCGGATCGATGCCCACGACGGCGAAGAGGGCCATCCCGGCGGCGGAGAGCAGCGCGCTGGGCAGCAGCACGCGCGGCTGGCCGCGCAGGTCGACGGCGCGGCCGAGGAGCGGCTGCCCGATCGCGGTGGCCAGGCCGTAGCCGCCGGAGAGGACGCCGCCCAGGGTGTACGAGCCGCCTTCCGCACGGACGAAGAGCACGATGGCGAACGCGGCGGTGGCGTTCGGCAGCCGCCCGATGAGCGTCCCGGTGAGCAGCCTGCCGACGTGTCTGACGCGCAGCAACTCGGCGTATCCCCGCAGCACGGTCCCTCCCCAGACGCTGAAGTGTTACGTATAACGCCGTAGGTTATACGTAACACGGGCGAGGGTCGACCCCGTAGACCGGAACGCGACGAGGAGGCATGATGCGGGGCGCGCACGAGGACGGAAGGCGCGCTGCTGCGCGCACCGGGCCGCCGGCGGCGGGAGAGCCGGCCCCGCGGCCGGCCGCGGGCCGCGGCGGCGGCGTCACCAGCCGCGACGTCGCCCGCGCCGCCGGCGTCTCCCAGGCGGCCGTCTCCCTCGTCCTCGGCGGCAAGTGGCGCGGCCGCGTCTCCGCCGCCAAGGCGGACGCCGTCCGCGCCGCCGCCCGCGAGCTGGACTACCGCCCCAACGCCGCCGCCCGCACCCTGCGCACCGGCGGCACCCGCACCGCGCTCCTCGTCGTCCCCGCGCTCACCAACGAGTTCTTCGCCGGCGTCCACGCCGGCGCCGCACGCGCCGCCGCCGCCCACGACTTCGGCGTCGTGCTCTACCCCTCCCCCGAGGGCATCGGCCCCGCCCGCGACCCCTTCGCCGCCGCCCACACCGCCGTCGACGGCGTGATCGCCTCGTCCATGGCCACCGACGCGGTACGGAACCTGCGCGGCGGCGGACTCCCGCTCGTCATGCTCGACAGCGACCCGGCCGACACCGGCGCCGTCGCCACCGTCAACGCCGACGTGGCCGACGGCATGCGGCAGGTCGCCCGGCACCTGCTGGAGCTCGGCCACCGGCGGATCACCCGCCTCGCCGCCGCCATCGACTCGTGGACCTTCGCCGCCCGCGGCCGGGCCCTGGCCGACGCGCTCGGCGCCGTGCCCGCCGTGCGGCTGCGCACCGAACCCGCCGAGCTGTCCGTCGCCGGTGGCCTCGCGGCGGCCCAGCGGGCGCTCACGGCCCCGGCTGCGGACCGCCCCACGGCGCTGGTCTGCGACGACGACCTGCTCGCGGCCGGTGCCCTCAAGGCCGTACGGCGCCTCGGGCTGCGGGTGCCGGACGACGTGTCGGTCACCGGCTTCGACGACCTGGCGCTGGCCACCGCCGTCGAGCCGGAGCTGACCACCGTGCGGCTCCCGGCGGACACCGTCGGCGCGGCCGGCATGACGGCGCTGCTCGACGCCCTCGCGGGCCGCGGCGCGGGCAGCACGACGGTCCCGGCACGCCTGACGGTACGCGCGTCTACGGCCCCCCCGGGCGCGTAGAGCCGCCGGGGCCGTCCCCGGGACGGGCCCGGAGACGACGACGGGCGGGCCCGTCGCTGGGCCCGCCCGGTCGATGCCGTACGGCTACTTCTTCTTGCCGGACCCGTTGCCCGGCTTCTTCGCGGTGCCGCTCTCGGCGCCGCCGTCCGCGTCCGCCGCGGTGTCCTCCGCGTCCTCCGCGCCGGAGGCACCCGCCGGTCCTTCGCCGTCCTCCTCCAGCAGCCGGGCGAGCTGACTGCCGAGGATCCGCCGGAACTTGCGCTGCTGCGGCCGGTTGCGGTCGAGGACCGCGACCTCGAGCTGCTTCGACGTCAGCTCCCGCTCGCCGCCGTTGTTGTCCCGCGCCAGCGACTCCGCCGCCAGCTTCAGCCCCTCCGCCAGCGTCATGCCCTCGCGGTGCCGCTGGTCGAGATAGCTGCTGATCTGATCGGAATTGCCGCCGACCGCGACCGAACCGTGCTCGTCGACGATCGAACCGTCATGCGGCAGCCGGAAGATCTGGTCGTCGGCGGGGGTCTCCCCCACCTCCGCGACGATCAGCTCCACCTCGTACGGCTTCTCGGCGCCGCTGGAGAAGATCGTGCCGAGAGTCTGCGCGTAGACGTTCGCGAGGCCGCGGGCGGTGACGTCCTCGCGGTCGTACGTGTACCCGCGCAGGTCGGCGTAACGGACGCCGCCGATGCGCAGGTTCTCGAACTCGTTGTACTTGCCGACCGCGGCGAAGGCGATCCTGTCGTAGATCTCGCTGACCTTGTGCAGGGCCCGGGACGGGTTCTCGGCGACGAACAGGATGCCGTCGCTGTACTGCAGCACGACCACGCTGCGGCCGCGCGCGATGCCCTTGCGGGCGTACTCCGCGCGGTCCGCCATGGCCTGCTGGGGTGAGACATAGAACGGTGTCGACACCGGCTTATCCGTCCCTCTCTGCTCGTGGAGAAATCTCGTGGGGCCGCGCGCCCGCTAGAGCACGGACGCGCGCGGGCCGTCGGGCTGCTCCAGCCGGCCGTCGACCACCGAGCGGGCGATCTCGGAGACCTCGGCGTCGGGCAGCCTGCGGAAGCCCTCGTCGGTGATGGACGTGACGATGGGGAAGATACGGCGGGTCAGGTCCGGCCCGCCGGTGGCGGAATCGTCGTCCGCCGCGTCGTACAGCGCCTGGACGACGACGGTGGCTGCCTGCCGCTCCGTCAGCTCGTCGGTGA
Organism: Streptomyces sp. WAC 06738; assembly: GCF_003945505.1. Lineage (NCBI taxonomy): Bacteria > Bacillati > Actinomycetota > Actinomycetes > Kitasatosporales > Streptomycetaceae > Streptomyces > Streptomyces sp. WAC 06738. The sequence goes on from NZ_CP029618.1 coordinate 983,840, forward strand.
AGAGCTTCTTCAGCGCACCGCGCGCGAACACCGAGCCGGATCCCACGGAGGCGAACCCCCGCTCCTCGGTCCTGCCGCCGGTCACGTCGTACGAGAAGATGCGGCCCTTCTCCCGCGCCGGGTCCCACCCGGCGAAGAGCGGCAGCACGGCCAAGCCCTGCATGGCCATGCCCAGGTTGGACCGGATCATCGTGGAGAGCCGGTTGGCCTTGCCCTCCAGGGAGAGCTGGGCGCCCTCGACCTTCTCGAAGTGCTCCAGCTCGAGCTGGAAGAGCCGCACCATCTCGACCGCGACGCCCGCGGTGCCCGCGATGCCGATGGCGGAGTACTCGTCGGCCGGGAAGACCTTCTCGATGTCACGCTGCGCGATCATGTTCCCCATCGTGGCCCGCCGGTCACCGGCGAGGACGACCCCGCCGGGGAAGGTCAGAGCCACGATGGTGGTGCCGTGCGGCGCCTCGACGGCGCCCTTCACGGGCGGCACCTCCCGGTTCCCCGGCAGCGCCGCCGGAGCATGCTCACCCAGGAAGTCCATAAACGAGGACGAGCCCGGCGTGAGGAAGGCAGCCGGCAGTCGCCCTGCGCCACGGATGTTGGCTTCCACGCGAATCCTTCCGGGGGTACGGCGGCCCGCCCCCCACGGGCCGAGCCGGTGACTTGCGCTGGGCACGGACCTTACCCGTGCCGCTGCCGGGCGTCCGCCCGGGTGCTCCCCGGACGGACGCCCGGGACGGCTACTCGCCGCCCTTTTGCACGAAGGAGCGCACGAAGTCCTCGGCGTTCTCCTCCAGCACGTCGTCGATCTCGTCGAGGACCGAGTCCACGTCCTCCGACAGCTTCTCCTGCCGTTCCTTCAGGTCCTCGGAGACCTCGGCGTCCTGCGCCTGCTCCTCGACCTCTTCCTGGGAGCGCGTGGCCTTCTGCTGACCACCGCCGGTGTCCTTGGTCGCCATATCCCTCACCCCGCTCGGTGTCGCCCGATGGTCCTGACTGCGTCGCCCTGCAAGATCCGACCCTACAAGCTGGGCCCGACATCGGCCCGGTGCTCTCTCAACGCTCGGAGGCCACCCGGATGATTCCCCTCCGCGCCACCTTTAGCCCGGTCCGTCCCGGATCAGCCGCCCGAGAGGACCCGTACCAGCTCCTCCGCCGTGCGGCAGCGGTCCAGCAGTTCCTTGACGTGGTTGCGGGTACCCCGCAGGGGTTCCAGGGTGGGGACCCGCTGGAGGGAGTCGCGGCCGGGGAGGTCGAAGATGACCGAGTCCCAGGAGGCGGCGGCGACGTCGTCCGCGTACTGTTCGAGGCAGCGGCCGCGGAAGTACGCCCTGGTGTCCTCCGGCGGGTTCTTCACGGCCCGCAGGACCTCGTCCTCGGTGAGGAGCCGCTTGAGGCGGCCGCGGGCCGCCAGCCGGTTGTACAGGCCCTTCTCCGGCCGTACGTCCGCGTACTGGAGGTCGACCAGCGCGAGGCGGGCCGCGTCCCAGTCCAGGGCGTCGCGGCGGCGGTAGCCCTCCAGCAGCTCCCGCTTGGCCAGCCAGTCCAGCTCGCCGGAGAGGCTCATGGGGTCGGCTTCCAGCCGGTTGAGGGTGTCCTCCCAGCGGGTGAGCACGTCCTTGGTCTGCTCGTCCGCGTCCGCGCCGAAGCGCTCCTCGACGTATTTCCGCGCCAGCTCGCAGTACTCCATCTGGAGCTGTACGGCGGTGAGCGTGCGGCCACTGCGCAGCACCACCTGGTGACGGAGCGTGGGGTCGTGGGAGACCTGGTGCAGGGTGCGCACGGGCTGCTCCACGGCCAGGTCGACCGCGATGAAGTCGTCCTCGATCATCGACAGCACCAGGGCCGTGGTGCCGAGCTTGAGGTAGGTGGAGATTTCCGAGAGGTTCGCGTCGCCGATGATGACGTGGAGTCTGCGGTATTTCTCGGCATCCGCGTGGGGCTCGTCGCGGGTGTTGATGATGGGGCGTTTGAGGGTGGTTTCCAGGCCGACCTCGACTTCGAAGTAGTCGGCGCGCTGGCTGATCTGGAAGCCGTGTTCGTTGCCGTCCTGGCCGATGCCGACGCGGCCGGCGCCGGTGAAGACCTGGCGGGAGACGAAGAAGGGCGTGAGGTGCCGCACGATGTCCGAGAAGGGGGTTTCCCGCTTCATCAGGTAGTTCTCGTGGCAGCCGTAGGACGCGCCCTTGTTGTCGGTGTTGTTCTTGTAGAGAAGGATGGGCTGCGCACCCGGCAGTTGTCCCGCGCGTTCCGCCGCTTCCGCCATGATGCGTTCGCCGGCCTTGTCCCAGAGCACGGCGTCGCGGGGATTGGTGACCTCGGGGGCGCTGTACTCGGGGTGGGCGTGGTCGACGTAGAGCCGGGCGCCGTTGGTGAGGATGACGTTGGCGAGGCCGATGTCCTCGTCGGTGAGCTGGCTGGCGTCGGCGGCCTCGCGGGCGAGGTCGAAGCCGCGGGCGTCCCGCAGCGGGTTCTCCTCCTCGAAGTCCCACCGGGCACGGCGCGCCCGGTGCATCGCCGCCGCGTAGGCGTTGACGACTTGGGACGAGGTGAGCATGGCATTGGCGTTGGGATGGCCCGGAACGGAGATTCCGTACTCCGTCTCGATGCCCATTACTCGCCGTACGGTCATGCGGCCCTCCTTGCCCGGTACCGTCCGCGGCCCTGGACGGAACTCAAGTGCCGCTGCGTCTGCGGCACGTGTGGTCCCCGCGGCGGCGATGCGCTGCGCTGCGCGCCGGTACGGAAGAGCCTAGAACGCCTTGGCGGCAGTGGGGAGATCATTACAGTCTTTGCTCCGGTCCGTTTGCACCCGTGGAAATACGTGTCCGGCTGCGGGCGGCCGTGTGGTGCCCCCCGCAGCCGGATCGCCGCATTTACAGGTACTGACCGGTGTTGGCCACCGTGTCGATCGACCGGCCGGTGTCCGCGCCCTGCTTTCCGGTGACGAGGGTGCGGATGAACACGATCCGCTCGCCCTTCTTTCCGGAGATACGGGCCCAGTCGTCGGGGTTGGTCGTGTTGGGCAGGTCCTCGTTCTCCTTGAACTCGTCGACGCAGGCGGCGAGGAGGTGGGAGACGCGCAGGCCCTTCTGGTTGTGGTCGAGGAACGCCTTGATGGCCATCTTCTTGGCGCGGTCCACGATGTTCTCGATCATCGCGCCGGAGTTGAAGTCCTTGAAGTAGAGGACTTCCTTGTCGCCGTTGGCGTACGTGACTTCGAGGAACCTGTTCTCCTCGGACTCCGCGTACATCTGCTCGACGACGGACTGGATCATCGCGTCGACGGTGGCCTCGGCGGAGTCGCCGTGCTCCGACATGTCCTCGGCGTGCAGCGGCAGGGTCCGGGTGAGGTACTTGGAGAAGATGTCCTTGGCGGCCTCGGCGTCCGGGCGCTCGATCTTGATCTTCACGTCGAGCCGGCCGGGGCGGAGGATCGCGGGGTCGATCATGTCCTCGCGGTTGGAGGCGCCGATGACGATCACGTTCTCCAGGCCCTCGACGCCGTCGATCTCGGAGAGGAGCTGCGGGACGATGGTGTTCTCCACGTCCGAGCTGACGCCGGAGCCGCGGGTGCGGAAGAGGGAGTCCATCTCGTCGAAGAAGACGATGACGGGGGTGCCCTCGCTGGCCTTCTCGCGGGCCCGCTGGAAGACCAGGCGGATGTGCCGCTCGGTCTCGCCGACGTACTTGTTGAGCAGCTCGGGGCCCTTGATGTTGAGGAAGTAGCTCTTGCCGGCGGGGCGGCCGGTGTGCTCCGCGACCTTCTTGGCGAGCGAGTTGGCGACCGCCTTGGCGATCAGCGTCTTGCCGCAGCCGGGCGGGCCGTAGAGGAGCACGCCCTTGGGGGCCGCAGCTCGTGCTCCTTGAAGAGGTCGGGGTAGAGGTACGGCAGCTCGACGGCGTCCCTGATCAGCTCGATCTGGTTGCCCAGGCCGCCGATCTTGGTGTAGTCGATGTCCGGGACCTCTTCGAGGACGAGCTCCTCGACCTCGCTCTTGGGGATGACCTCGTAGACGTACCCGGAGCGGGGCTCCAGGAGCAGGGCGTCGCCGGCGCGGATGGTGGTGTGCAGCAGCGGCTCGGCGAGCCGTACCACCTTCTCCTCGTCGGTGTGCCCCATCACGAGGGCGCGCTCGCCGTCCTCCAGGATCTCCTTCAGGGTGACGATGTCCCCGGAGCGCTCGAACGCCATGGCCTCGACCACGTTCAGCGCCTCGTTGAGCATCAGCTCCTGACCTCGGCGCAGCTCGTCGAGCTCCACGCTGGGGCTGACGTTCACCCGCAGCTTGCGGCCGCCGGTGAAGATGTCCGCCGTGCCGTCGTCGTTGGCCTGGAGGAAGACTCCGAAGCCGGCGGGCGGCTGGGCCAGCCGGTCGACTTCTTCTTTCAGGGCGACGATCTGGTCCCGGGCCTCACGGAGAGTGCTTGCCAGGCGCTCGTTCTGCGCGGACACTCCGGCGAGGTTGGTCTGCAACTCGACGATGCGTTCTTCGAGGATCCTCGTGTGACGCGGCGAGTCGGCGAGCTTTCGTCGCAGGACGGCGATCTCCTGCTCAAGGTAGGCGACCTGACCGGCAGGGTCTTCGGACCCTCGACCCGGCCGGATGCCGCGGTTGGTGTCGTCGTCGTGGGCTGCCACGGTCCTCACCTCCTCCAAGGGGAGCTGGACGCTTCCTGACCCTACCTGGCCGCGTCCCACTTGAAACCCCTAGATCACAAAGACGGTCGGGGTGCATCCGATCTTCACCCGTGCGCCCGTCCTCACGCCAGGCAAATACCCATCCAGCAACATCGGAAAGCAGCCATTTGTTTCGTCTACAACGCTCAACACCCACCAAGGGTGCCTGGAATTGCAGCGGAACGGCGACCGCTCCCCCGCCGGTTCCGGGAACCGGCGGGAAGGCGATGTGGGAGGGGGTGCCGCGGCGGGGTCAGACCTGGGTGCCGGGGACGGGCTCCGCGGTGAGGCGGAAGCGGCCGTTCTCCCACGTCCAGGTCACGTTGCGCTGCTTGTCCGGCTTGCTGCGGGGAACGTCGGGCGAGGAGTAGCCGAGGAGGGTGGCCGAAATCTCGTTTTCGCGCACAGCGAATTCCCCGACGCTCATGCCCTCGGCGGGATCGACGAGAGTCTCGGTCACGCGCGGTGACCGGCCGGGCTTGGCGGCGGACACGACGTACATCCCGCTGGGCGGGGTGCCTGCGGCGGCGCGGCAGCGCACCACGGCGACGGTCTCGGCGCGGCCGTCGGCGTCGAAGTCGGCGGAGCCCTGTTTGTAGACCTCGGGCTCGGTGCCGGCGCAGTCGACCGGGTAGTGGGCGGCGCTCGCGTCGGGCCCGGGGGCGGGTCTGCCGCCGTGGTCGCTCTTGCCGTCGTTACCGGCGGCGACGGACGGGGGCTTGATGAGCGCCGCGAGGGCGATGACGGCGGCCATGGCGGCCGCCGTCGCGACCCAGTGCACCGCGCGGGGCTGCGTGTGCGGGAGGTCGGCGCCGGGCAGAGGCTGCACGGGTGAGGCTCCTGGGAGGGCTGGGAGGGCCGTGGGGAGGCCAGCATGGTGTCACACACCGGCCGCCCGCGGAACGACCCCTGCCGCTTCTCTGCCCCCTTCAGTCGCCCGCGGCGGCCCGCTGCCCGCCGGGGCCGGTGTAATCCTCCCCGTACGCCCCCTTCGCGGGCCTGCGGCGGCGCAGCGGCGGCTCGACGCCGTCGGCGAGCCTGCGGGCGGTGAGCAGGAAGCCGGTGTGGCCGATCATGCGGTGGTCCGGGCGCACGGCCAGGCCCTCCACGTGCCAGTTGCGCAGCATGGTCTCCCACGCCTGCGGCTCGTTGAAGTTGCCGTGCTCGCGGATGGACTCCACGGTGCGGGCGAGCTGGGTGGTGGTGGCGACGTAGGCGCAGACGATGCCGCCGGGCACCAGGGCCTTGGCGACCGCGTCCAAGCACTCCCAGGGTGCGAGCATGTCCAGGATGACGCGGTCGACCCCGGTGTCGGACAGGTTGTCCTGGAGGTCGCCGACGGTGAGCTGCCAGGCGGGGTGGGGGCCGCCGAAGTACCGCTCGACGTTCTGCCGGGCGACGTCGGCGAAGTCCGCGCGGCGCTCATACGAGTGGAGCATGCCGCTGTCGCCCACCGCGCGCAGCAGGAAGCTGGTCAGCGACCCTGAGCCGACGCCCGCCTCGACCACGCGCGCGCCCGGGAAGACGTCGGCGAACGCGAGGATCTGGCCGGCGTCCTTGGGGTAGACGACGGCCGCTCCGCGCGGCATGGACAGGACGTAGTCGGGGAGCAGGGGGCGCAGCGCGAGATACGGGACGTTGCCCGTGGTGCGCACGACGGTTCCCTCGGGGGCGTCGATCAGCTCGTCGTGCGGGAAGGAGCCCTTGTGGGTGTGGAAGGACTTCCCGGCTTCGAGCGTGAACGTGTAGTGGCGGCCCTTGGGGTCGGTGAGCTGTACCTGGTCCCCGACCTGGAAGGGCCCGCGGCGGCGGGCGGCACCGGTCGGCTCGGACATGCCGCTCACCCTACCGCCGGGGGTGATCAGGACTGCGGCCGGGCCATGGCGGCGACGAAGGCGCGCTCGACGTCGGCGGTGGCGAGGACGCCGTAGATGTGGCCGGTCTCCTCCAGCACGAGGTACTCGCTGTGGGGGCTCTCGCGCAGGTGCTCCAGCAGTTGTTCGCCCGTCAGCTCGGCGGAGAGCTTCATCTCGTCCGTGAGGTCCTGGGAGAGCGAGCTGACGGCCACCCAGGGGCGGCGGTGGGCGGGGGTCTGGGCGATGGCCGCGCCGCGGACGACCCCGGTGGGAAAGCCGCGGCCGTCGACGACCACGAGGGCGCGGGCGCCCGCGGCCTCGGCCCGGCGCAGCGCCTCGGAGAGCGGGGTGTCGGCGGTGACGGGGGCCGCCCGGCGGGTGAGGGCGCGGGCGCGCAGCTCGGGCAGCCGCTCGCGGAGCCTGGCCATGCGCAGGCTGTTGCCGGCGCCGGTCCAGATGATCGCGGCGAGGATCGCCGCCAGCAGGGCGTCGGTGACAGTGTCGACGCTGCCGGGGTCGGAGGCGCGCGAGTGCGTGAAGAGCGGCAGGCCGATGAGCGTCGCCACGGCCAGCGCGCGGCCCACCCAGGCGGCGACGACCGTGCCCGTCATGGGTTTGCCGCTGACCTTCCAGACCGCGGCGCGCAGCATCCGGCCGCCGTCCAGCGGCAGGCCGGGCAGCAGGTTGAAGACGGCGACGATCAGGTTGGAGATCGTGAGGGCGGCGAGGAGCACCGCCGGCACGGTGTCCTCCTCGACGAGCTGGAGGGCGCCGTAGAAGCCGCCGGCGAGGACCAGGGAGAGCAGCGGGCCGGCGAAGGCGAGCCAGAACTCGCGGCCGGGGGTCTCGGACTCCTTCTCGATCTCCGAGACGCCGCCGAAGAACTGCAACTGGATGCGGCGTACGGGCAGCTTGTAGTGGAGGGCGACGCGGGTGTGGGCCAGCTCGTGGACGAGGACGGAGGCGTAGAACGCGACGGCGAAGAAGAGCGCGATCACGTACCGCAGGGCGCCCAGCTCGGGCAGGATCCGTTCGAGCTGGCCGCCGAAGACCCAGGTGATGAGGGCGGCGACGAGGAACCAGCTCGGGGCGACGTACACGGGCACGCCGAAGGGGCGGCCCATGAGGATGCCGCCGCCGCGGCCGGGCCGATCGCCCCTGCGCTCCTCGCTCACGACTCCCACTCCTGCCCGCTCGCGGTGCCCGTCTTCCTTGCCCGCAGGTCCGGCCTGCATCGTATGCCGCCGGATGTCGGTCCCGGGCCCTAGGGTCGTACACCATGAGTACCCGCACCGACACCGGGAACCACCCCGCGGACCCCGTACCGCCGCCGCCCGAGGGGGACGGCGGGCCGGACGCGCCACGGGCCCCGGCGCCGCCCCAGGCGCTGTCTCCCTCCCGCGCGGCGGACTTCATGACCTGCCCGCTCATGTACCGCTTCCGGGTGATCGACAGGCTGCCGGAGAAGCCGCGCGCCTCCGCCGCCCGCGGGACGCTGGTGCACGCGGTCCTGGAGCGCCTGTTCGACGATCCTGCCGCCGAGCGTACGCCGCCGCGGGCGCGGGCGCTGGTGGCGCCGGCCTGGGAGCGGCTGCTCGCGGACCGGCCGGAGCTGGCCGAGCTCTTCACGGACGGTGACGAGGGGCGGCCCGGAGGCGCTGCCGGGAGCGCGGACGGGACCGGGGACGGCGGGGACGGCGGGGACGGCGGGGACGGCGGGGACGGCGGGGACGGCTCCGCGGCCGGGGCCGCGGAGCGGCTGGCGGAGTGGCTGGCCGGGGCCGAGCGGCTCGTCGAGCGGTGGTTCACGCTGGAGGACCCGGCGCGTCTGGAGCCCGCGGAGCGGGAGCTGTTCGTGGAGACTGTGCTGGCCTCCGGGCTGAAGCTGCGCGGCGTCATCGACCGGGTGGACGTGGCGCCGACGGGCGAGGTCCGCGTCGTGGACTACAAGACGGGCAAGGCGCCCCCGCCGGAGTACGCGGCGGACGCCCTCTTCCAGATCAAGTTCTACGCGCTGGTGCTGTGGCGGCTGCGCGGCAGTGTCCCGCGCCGGCTGCAGTTGGTCTACCTGGGCAGCGGCGACGTGCTGACGTACGACCCGGACGAGGCCGACCTGCGCGGCGTGGAGCGCAAGGTGCACGCCCTGTGGGAGGCGATCCGGCGGGCGACGGAGAGCGGCGACTGGCGGCCCCGGCCGGGCCGGCTCTGCGACTGGTGCGACTTCAAGGACTCCTGCCCGGCCTTCGGCGGCACCCCGCCCCCGTATCCGCTGACCGGCGTCGATCCCGGCCTGCCGCAGCCCCGCCCGGCCGGGGCCGGGGAGGGTGCGCAGGGCAGAATGGAGACCGCCTGACAGTCCGGTCCGGCCGAGGTAGAGGAGACCCTGTGGCCATCCGCGTCCTGCTCGTCGACGACCAGCCGTTGCTGCGCACCGGCTTCCGCATGATCCTGGAGGCAGAGCAGGACATCGCCGTGGTCGGCGAGGCCGGCGACGGGCTGCAGGCGCTCGACCAGGTCAGGGCGCTGCAGCCGGACGTGGTGCTGATGGACATCCGGATGCCCCGCATGGACGGTGTGGAGGCCACCCGGCAGATCACCGGCGCGGGCCGGGACGGGCCCGCGAAGGTGCTGGTCCTGACGACCTTCGACCTCGACGAGTACGTGGTGGAGGCGCTGCGCGCGGGGGCCAGCGGCTTCCTGCTGAAGGACGCGCCGGCCGGAGAGCTGGTGCAGGCGATCCGCGTGGTGGCCGCAGGGGACGCGATGCTCGCCCCGAGCATCACCAAGCGGCTGCTCGACAAGTTCGCCACCAAGCTGCCGACAGGAGAGCAGGACGTGCCGGACACCCTGGACACGCTCACCGAGCGCGAGGTAGAGGTGCTGAAGCTGGTCGCCCGCGGGCTGTCGAACGCGGAGATCGCCGCCGACCTGTTCGTGAGCGAGACGACCGTGAAGACCCATGTGGGCCACGTGCTGACCAAGCTGAGCCTGCGCGACCGGGTGCAGGCCGCGGTGTACGCGTACGAGAGCGGGCTGGTGCGCCCCGGCGGGTCCTGAGGGGCGTACCGGGAGCCCTTCCGTGCGCGGGCTCCCGGTCGCGTACCCCGGGTCAGTGCGGGCGGATCACTCCGAGCCCTTCGAGATCTCCCAGAAGCGGAAGACCGTCGAGGCGTCGAGCGTCCACTCCAGGCCGAGGATGTTCTCCCGGGCGGCCGCGTACTGCTTGCCCTGCCACAGCGGTATCACCGGCAGTTGGTCGGCGACGATGTCCTGCAGCTCGCCGTAGTCGTCGACCGTGGCCGTACGCTCCGACTGCGCGGCGGTCGCCGGTATCAGCTCGCTGGTGATCCGGCCCGGGTTGTAGTTGTTGGCCAGCACGTTGCCCTCGCCGAAGAACGGCGCGGTGAAGTTGTCCGGGTCCGGGTAGTCCGGCACCCAGCCCTTGACGTAGACGCCGTACGAGCCCTTCTCGACGCCCTTCTCGAACTCGTCCAGCGGCACCGACTTCACGTCGGCCTGGAAGAGGCCGCTGTCGTTGAGCTGCTTGGCGATCAGCTCGAAGGACGGCACCGTGCCGGGACCGTAGCGCTCGGGCGTGGCGTACAGCGTCACCCGGACCTTCTCGTCGATGCCCGCCTCGCGCAGCGCCTGCTCGGCCCTGGACGGGTCGGGGCGGTCGCCGTAGGTGTCGTAGAAGGCGGTGTTGTGGCCGGTGATGCCGGCCGGGACGATCGAGTACAGCTCCTCGGCGGTGCCCTCGTAGACCTCGCGGACCAGCGCGTTGCGGTCGATGAGGTACGCGAACGCCTTGCGCACGGCGGGGTCGCCGGCGACCGGGTCGTCCATGTTGAAGACCAGGTGCTGCACCTCGGCGCTGGTGCCCTCGACGAGCTGGATCTTCTGGCCGGCGCCGGCCTGGTCCTGCAGCTCGGCGATGTCCTTCATCGCCAGGCCGCGGTAGGCCAGGTCGATGTCGCCGCTCTCCAGGTCCGCCTTCAGCTTCTCGTCGCCGCCGGTGCCGCCGTAGAGCTTCAGCGTCATCCCGGAGTTCTGCACCTTGGCGGTGCCCTTGTAGCCGGAGTTGACGGAGAACTTGGCTTCCTTGCCCTCCTGGTAGGAGTCCAGCTTGTACGGTCCCGAGCCCACGGCCTTGCCGTCGTCGCGCAGCTTGTCCTCGGGGTAGGACTCGCTGTCGACGATCGAGCCGGCGCCGGAGGCGATCTTCATGGGGAAGGTCGCGTCGGGGTAGTCCAGCCGGAACGTCACGGTCAGCTCGTCGGGCGTCTCGATGTTGCCGACCGAGTCGAGCATGACCGCGGGGCCCGCGGGGTCGTCGATGCCGATGGTGCGCTCGAAGGAGAACTTCACGTCCTCGGAGGTGAGTTCCGAGCCGTTCGAGAACTTCAGCCCGTCCTGCAGCTTGCAGGTGTAGACGCGGCTGTCGGCGTCCTCGAAGGCGCACTCCTCGGCCGCCTCCGGTTCGGGCTCCGTGGACCCCTTGGGGAAGCTCAGCAGGGACTGGAAGACGTTGTTGAACACCAGCCAGGAGCCGACGTCGTAGCCCGCGGCGGGGTCGATGGCGCTGACCTCGTCGGTCATCCCCATCACGACCGCGTCGCCGGAGCCGGCCCCCGATCCGGAGTCCGAGCCGCAGCCGGCAGCGAGCAGTACGGTGGCCATGGCGGCGCCGAGGGGTGGGGCGAGCCGCTGGACAGCCTTCTTCACGTGTGTGGGTTCCTTCACTCGGGTCGGATCTCTGCCCGGCGCGGCACCGCCGGAGGCCCCTACTCGCTCAGCCCGCGCCGCAGCTCCCAGAGCTGCAGCGTCGACGACGAGTTGAGCGCCCACTCCGCCCCCGTGACGGTGTCGCGCGCCGCGATGTACTGCTTGCCCTGCCAGAGCGGAAGGTACGGGACGTCGCTGGCGAGCACGTCCTGTATCCGCTCGAAGCTGTCCGTCGTGCGCTCCCGCTGTGCCTCCTGGCGGGTCCGCGGGATCAGATCCTCGATGACGGAGCTGTCGTAGTTGTTGAAGGTGAAGTTCTCCTCGCCGACGAACGGCCCGGTGAACGTGTCGGGGTCGGGGAAGTCGGGATACCAGTGCAGGCCGTAGACGGCGTACCTGTTCTCCGCGTAGTTCTTCTTGTACGTCTCCCAGGTGTCGCCCTTGATGTCGGCGTCGAACAGGCCGGACCTGTTGAGCTGGTCGCGCAACTCCTCGAACTCGGCCTTCGTCGTCTCGCCGTAGTGGTCGGTGGTGTAGTTCAGGGTGAGCTTCACGGGTGTCTCGACACCCGCCTCCCGCAGCAGTTCGCGGGCGCCGCCGGCGTCCGGACGGTCGCCGTAGGCGTCGTGGAACGCGGTGTTGTGGCCGACGATGCCGCGCGGGATCATCGCGTACAGCGGGTCGACGGTGCGCTGGTAGACCTCGCGGGCGAGCTTCGTCCTGTCGATCACCTCGGCCGCGGCCTGGCGTACGGCCCGGTCCTTCACGGTGGGGTTCTCGACGTCGAAGACGAGGTAGGCGATCTCCGCGCCCGGCGTCTCGAAGAGGCTGACGTCGCCGTCGGTGCCCTCGTCGAGGCGGTTGATCTGCTCCGGCTTCAGGCTGCGGCCCATCACGTCGATGTCGCCGCCCGCGATGGCGTCCTCCATGCTCTTGGAGGTGCCGAAGTAGCGGACCTCGACCGCGTCGTTCTGCGGCTCGACCTCGCCCTTGTAGTCGCCGTTGCCGGTGTAGACGGCCTTGGTGGCCACGTCGTCGTCGTGCTCCACCTTCAGGCTGTACGGGCCGGAGCCGGCGATCTCGAAGCCCTCGTAGAGCTTGTCCTTCTCGTAGACCTGGCTGTCGACGATGGCGGCGGCGGGGGTGGCGAGCTTGAGAGGGAACGTTGCGTCAGGCGTCTTGAGGTGGAAGACCACGGTCAGCGCGTCCGGAGTCTCCACCGTGTCGACGTTGGCGAGCAGCGGGAACGGGCCGTTGGGGTTCTTGATCTCCAGCATCCGCTCGATGGAGAACTTCACGTCCGCGGCGGTGAGGTCGTGGCCGTTGGTGAACGTCAGGCCGTCGCGGAGCGTGCAGCGGTACTGCTCGCTGAGCCGGTCGGCGAAGACGCACCGCTCGGCGGCGTCCGGCTCGGGCTCCGAACCCGTACGCGGCATCCGCATCAGCGTCTGGAAGGTGTTCTGCAGGATGTTCCAGGAGTTGATGTCGTACGCCGTGGCGGGGTCGAGCGGAGCCGGGTTCTCCTTCGTCAGCTCCAGCCTGTCGGTCGTACCCACCACGATCGCGTCGTCGTCTCCGCCGGAGTCGCCCACCACGCCGCAGGAGGTGACGACCGGGACGAGCACACCCAGCAGCGCGGGCAGCACCAACGACTTACGAATCATGGTCGACTTTCTCCCTCAGGCGTCCCCGGAGAGATTAGCCGGAGCACCCAGCCGGGCTGGGTGGCAGGGAAGTTGAGAAGAAATCACATGCCGATTACGCCCGGCGTCTTTCCGATAACCGGACGCGGGAACAATGACCGCGAACCCCGACCAAACCGGGCACAGGGAGGCACCTCGGGAGAGCCTCGGGACCCGTCCAGCACAGTTCCGCACCCCTGTCGAGAGGCGCGCACGTGAGAAAGCTCACCCTGTCGAATCCGCGCCCGGTGACGGCAATGGGGTAACGGCTTTCGTCACGCAAAATACATGAACCGCTGCGCGGAGTTTCCCAAGCGCTTTCTCAGTGGAGGCGCTCGACTACGGAGCGGAGAAAGGGGAGATCGACTTCTGCGAGGGAACGCACCAGGTGCCGTCCGGGCGCGGGCTCGATCGGTGCCACCGACGGCACCGCCACGACGGCGCAGCCGGCCGCCTCCGCCGCCGTCACGCCCGTCAGGGTGTCCTCGATCACCGCGCAGTGCCGCGGGTCGGCCCCGAGGGCGGCCGCGGCGTGCAGGTACGGGTCGGGGTGCGGCTTCGTACGCGGGATCTCGTCGCCGGCCACCGAGAGGTGGAACTCGTGGCCGAGCGAGCGCAGCACCCGGTCGATGATGCGCCGGTGGGAGGCGGAGACGAGGGCCGTGGGCACGTCGTGCGCGGCGAGTTCGGTGAGCAGCCGCCGGGCGCCGGGCATGAGCGGCACGTCGCCGTCGACCAGCTCCTCGAAGCGGGTGTTGAGGCGCACGGTCAGCTCCGGCAGGCCGATGTCGGCGCCGGTGGTGGCGATGAGGTACGCGGCGCTGCGCGACATCGGGCCGCCGACGACGACCTGGCGCTGCTCCTCGGTCAGCTCGTGGCCGAACTCGGCGAAGACCGAGACCTCGGCGGCCCACCAGAAGCCCTCGGTGTCGACCAGGGTGCCGTCCATGTCGAGCAGTACGGCCTGCGGCGTCGTACCGCGGAGGGACCGCACCCGGCGTTCCCGGGCGGTGTCCTGGGCCGTTCGGGTGCCTTCAGCGGGAATGCTGCTGGTCATCCGCTCACCTCCCTCGAAGGGGCGCAAAGGCCGGCCGCCAGAAGCGACCGGCCTGTTCCGGACCGACCAGTGTAAGCCGACTGTCCGGAAAGCGCCCGTGGAGACCGTTCGGGGTGTTTTTACGGCGATGCCGGGGCGCCGGCGGGGGCCGGGCGCCGGCGGCGCTCAGCGGGCGTTGAAGTACTTCGCCTCGGGGTGGTGGATGACGATCGCGTCCGTGGACTGCTCCGGGTGGAGCTGGAACTCCTCGGAGAGCTTCACCCCGATCCGCTCCGGCTCCAGCAGCTCGGCGATCTTCGCCCGGTCCTCCAGGTCCGGGCACGCGCCGTAGCCGAGCGAGAACCGGGCGCCGCGGTACTTCAGCGCGAACATGTCCTCGATCTCCGCCGGGTCCTCGCCGGCATAGCCCAGCTCGGCGCGGACCCGCGCGTGCCAGTACTCCGCCAGCGCCTCGGCGAGCTGTACGGAGAGCCCGTGCAGCTCCAGGTACTCGCGGTAGGAGTCGGCGGCGAACAGCTCGGCGGTGGCCTCGCCGATCTTCGAGCCGACGGTGACGATCTGGAAGCCGACGACGTCCGTCTCGCCGGACTCCTCCGGCCGGAAGAAGTCCGCCAGGCACAGCCGCCGGCCGCGCCGCTGCCGCGGGAAGGTGAAGCGGGTGCGCTCGGCGCCGTCGTCGCCGAGGACGATCAGGTCGTCGCCCTTGGAGACGCAGGGGAAGTAGCCGTAGACGACGGCCGCCTCCAGCAGGTTGCCGGTCTGCAGCCGGTCGAGCAGCCCGCGCAGCCGGGGCCAGCCCTCGGTGGCGACCAGGTCCTCGTACGACGGGCCGCCGCCGCGCGGCGCCTTCAGCCCCCACTGGCCCTTGAAGAGCGCGCCCTCGTCCAGCCAGGAGGCGTAGTCCGCCTGCTGGATGCCCTTGACGACCCGGGTGCCCCAGAACGGCGGGGTGGGCACGGGGTTGTCGGTGGCCACGTCGGAGCGGGCGGGAGCCTCCTCGTCGGCGGCGGCGGGCGCCGGGGTGGCGGCGCGTACCCGGCGGGGGCGCAGCTCGGGCAGCTCGGCGCCGGGGACGCCCCGCTTGACGCCGATGAGGGCGTCCATGAGCCGCAGGCCCTCGAAGGCGTCACGGGCGTAGCGGACCTCGCCCTCGTAGACCTCGTGCAGGTCCTGCTCGACGTACGCGCGGGTGAGCGCGGCGCCGCCGAGGATCACCGGGTAGCGGGAGGCCAGCCGGCGCTGGTTCAGCTCCTCCAGGTTCTCCTTCATGATCACCGTGGACTTCACCAGCAGCCCGGACATCCCGATCACGTCGGCGGCGTGCTCCTCCGCGGCCTCCAGGATCGCCGAGACGGGCTGCTTGATGCCGAGGTTGACCACGGTGTAGCCGTTGTTGGAGAGGATGATGTCGACCAGGTTCTTGCCGATGTCGTGGACGTCGCCGCGCACGGTGGCCAGCACGATCGTGCCCTTGCCCGAGCCGCCCTCGCCGTCGTCGATCTTCTCCATGTGCGGCTCCAGATAGGCCACCGCGGTCTTCATCACCTCGGCGGACTGGAGCACGAACGGGAGCTGCATCTGCCCGGAGCCGAACAGCTCGCCGACGACCTTCATGCCGTCGAGCAGCGTCTCGTTGACGATCTCCAGCGCCGGCCGCTCGGCGAGCGCGGCGTCCAGGTCGGCCTCCAGGCCGTTCTTCTCGCCGTCGATGATCCGCCGCTTCAGCCGCTCCTCCAGCGGCAGCGCGGCCAGTTCCTCGGCCTTGCCGGCCTTCATCGACTTGGTGTCGACGCCCTCGAAGAGCTCCAGCAGGCGCTGCAGCGGGTCGTACGCGGGCTCGTCGCCCTCGGCCGGGCGGCGCCGGTCGTAGATGAGGTCCAGGCACACCTGCACCTGCTCCTCCTCCAGCCGGGCGATCGGCAGGATCTTGCTGGCGTGCACGATCGCCGAGTCGAGGCCGGCCTTCACGCACTCGTCGAGGAAGACGGAGTTGAGCACGACGCGGGCGGCCGGGTTGAGGCCGAAGGAGATGTTCGACAGCCCGAGCGTGGTCTGCACGTCGGGGTGGCGGCGCTTGAGCTCGCGGATCGCCTCGATGGTGGCGACGCCGTCGCCGCGGGACTCCTCCTGGCCGGTGCAGATGGTGAAGGTGAGGCAGTCGATGAGGATGTCGGACTCGTGGATGCCCCAGTTGCCGGTGAGGTCCTCGATCAGCCGCTCGGCGATGGCGACCTTGTGCTCGGCGGTACGGGCCTGGCCCTCCTCATCGATGGTGAGCGCCATCAGGGCGGCGCCGTGCTCGCGGGCGAGCGTCGCGACGCGGGCGAAGCGGGACTCGGGGCCGTCGCCGTCCTCGTAGTTGACGGAGTTGATCACGGCCCGGCCGCCGAGCTTCTCCAGGCCGGCGCGGATCACGTCGACCTCGGTGGAGTCCAGCACGATGGGCAGCGTGGAGGCGGTGGCGAACCGGCCCGCGAGCTCGGCCATGTCGGCGGCGCCGTCGCGGCCCACGTAGTCGACGCAGAGGTCGAGCATGTGGGCGCCCTCGCGGATCTGGTCGCGGGCCATCTCCACGCAGTCGTCCCAGCGGCCTTCGAGCATGGCGGTGCGGAACTTCTTCGAGCCGTTGGCGTTGGTGCGCTCGCCGATCGCCAGGTACGAGGTGTCCTGCCGGAACGGCACCGTCTGGTACAGCGACGCGGCCCCCGGCTCGGGGCGGGGCGTGCGCTCGCCCGGCTGCAGCTCCCGTACCCGCTCGGTGAGCTGCCGCAGGTGCTCCGGGGTGGTGCCGCAGCAGCCGCCGACCAGGGACAGCCCGTACTCGCGGACGAACGTCTCCTGGGCGTCGGCCAGTTCGCCCGGGGTGAGCGGGTAGTGGGCGCCGTCCTTGCCGAGCACCGGGAGGCCGGCGTTGGGCATGCAGGACAGCGGCACCCGGGAGTGCCGGGCGAGGTAGCGCAGGTGCTCGCTCATCTCGGCCGGCCCGGTGGCGCAGTTCAGCCCGATCATGTCGATGCCCAGCGGCTCCAGCGCGGTGAGCGCGGCGCCGATCTCGCTGCCGAGGAGCATGGCGCCGGTGGTCTCGACGGTCACCGAGCAGATCAGCGGCAGGTCCACGCCGGTGGCCGCCAGCGCCCGGCGGGCGCCGAGGACGGCGGACTTGGTCTGCAGCAGGTCCTGGGTGGTCTCGACGAGCAGCGCGTCGGCGCCGCCGGCGATCATGCCCTCGGCGTTCTGCTGGTACGCGTCGCGCAGCGTGCCGTACGCGATGTGGCCGAGGGTCGGCAGCTTGGTGCCCGGGCCCATGGAGCCGAGGACCCAGCGCTGCCGGCCGTCGCCCGCGGTGTGGGCGTCGGCGGACTCGCGGGCGATGCGCACGCCGGCCTCGGAGAGCTCGAAGATCCTCTCGGCGATGTCGTACTCGCCGAGGGCGGCGTGGTTGGCGCCGAAGGTGTTGGTCTCGACGCAGTCGACGCCGGCCGCGAAGTACTCGTCGTGCACGGAGCGCACGATGTCCGGGCGGGTGACGTTGAGGATCTCGTTGCAGCCTTCCAGCTGCTGGAAGTCGTCGAGCGTGGGCTCCTGCGCCTGGAGCATCGTGCCCATGGCACCGTCGGCCACCACCACGCGGGTGGCGAGGGCCTCGCGCAGTGCGTCGGCGCGGGTCTGCTGGCTGGCGGCGGGCTGGGACGGCTGCGAGGCCATGGGGATACTCCCTCGTGTGCGACGGCTGTCGGCTATGCGCGGCCCGCGGGGGCCGGTGCACGGGCCAAGGGTATCGGCCGGAGCCGGTGCGGCGCGGGCTGTCCCACGACCCGGACGGTGCAGGTTTGCGGGGTTTTCCGGCAGACTCGGGCACGATCGGCACGTCCGGGGTCTTCCCCGACCGCTCCCCTGCGGCGGAACAATGACCGATACTGTTCAGCATTGTCGAACTCCCGGTCTCGTTGAGGAGGATCTTCCGTGGCACGGAACATCCAGTCGCTCGAGCGAGCGGCTGCGGTGCTGCGCCTGCTGGCCGGAGGAGAGCGGCGCCTGGGCCTGTCCGACGTCGCCTCGACGCTGGGCCTGGCCAAGGGCACGGCGCACGGCATCCTGCGCACGCTGCAGCAGGAGGGCTTCGTCGAGCAGGACCCGGTCTCCGGGCGGTACCAGCTCGGCGCCGAACTGCTCCGCCTGGGCAACAGCTACCTGGACGTGCACGAGCTGCGCGCCCGCGCCCTGCCCTGGACCGACGACCTGGCCAGGGCCAGCGGCGAGAGCGTGCACCTGGGCGTGCTGCACCACCAGGGCGTGCTCATCGTCCACCACGTCTTCCGGCCCGACGACAGCCGGCAGGTGCTGGAGATAGGCGCCATGCTGCCGCTGCACAGCACGGCGCTGGGCAAGGTCCTGTGCGCGGTCGACCCGGTGGCCCACGCCGAGGCCGCGGAGGGCGACCGCAAGGCGCTCACGCCCGCCACGGTCACCGAGGCGGCGGACTTCGAGCGGATCCTGGAGCTGACCCGGGCCCGCGGCTGGGGCTCCGACGTCGAGGAGACCTGGGACGGCATCGCGGCCGTCGCCGCGCCCGTACGGGACCGCCGCGGCATGCCCGTGGGCGCCGTGGGCGTCACCGGGGCGGTGGAGCGCGTCTGCCCCGGCGGCGAGCTGCGGCCGGAACTGGTGGCCGCGGTGCGCGACTGCGCCCGGGCGGTGGCCAGGGACCTGGGCGCCGGGCGCTTCTGACCGCGCGGGCCTCCTCCGACTGGCCGATTCCCCGTTTTCCCGCCACCGGGCCTTGACGCGCCTGTGACGTGGCGGAACACTGCCGTGCACCGGTCGGCATTGTCGAACACCTAACGATAATTTTGACGTAGGGTGTTATGCGCGGACCGGATTCCTTGTACGGACCAGCCAGGACAAAGGAGTCGCAGGATGGACCCGTCCAATTGGGACATATTTAGCGGCGAGGTGCTCGGGACGGCCTTGCTGATCGTTCTCGGTGGCGGTGTGGTCGCCGCCATCACCTTCAAGAAGTCCAAGGCCCACCAGGCAGGCTGGGTCGCGGTCTCCTTCGGCTGGGGTCTTGCGGTCCTCACCGGCGCCTACGCGGTCGCCGGTGTCTCCGGCGCCCATCTGAACCCCGCGGTGACCCTGGGGCTCGCCATCAAGGGCGACACCTCCTGGAGCGACGTCCCGCTGTACCTCGCCTCCGAAATGCTCGGCGCCATGATCGGCGCCACGTTCGTGTGGCTCGCCTACTACGGCCAGTTCCACCACCACCTGACCGACAAGGAAGTCATCGGGCATCTGGAGAACGCGGACCAGAAGGCCATCGAGGCCCATGAGAAGGGCGCGGGACCGGTGCTCGGCGTCTTCTCCACCGGCCCCGAGATCCGCAACGTCGTGCAGAACGTGATGACCGAGATCATCGCCACCTTCGTCCTCGTCATCGCCATCCTCACCCAGGGCCTCAACGACGCGGGCAACGGGCTCGGCACGCTCGGCGTGCTGATCACCGCGCTCGTCGTCGTCAGCATCGGCCTCTCGCTCGGTGGCCCCACGGGCTACGCGATCAACCCCGCGCGCGACCTCGGGCCGCGCATCGTCCACGCCCTCCTGCCCCTGCCCAACAAGGGCGGCTCCGACTGGACCTACGCGTGGATCCCGGTCGTCGGCCCGCTGATCGGCGGCGCCGCCGCCGGCGGTCTCTACCAAGCCGTCTTCGCCTGAGCCGGACGTCCCGCCCGCCCGCCGGGCGGGACGGCACTGGCCACCACCTCGACCCACGCCGAACCAACGACGTATCGGAGCGACATGACCGACGCACACACTGCAGGCCCGTTCATTGCGGCTATCGATCAGGGGACGACTTCGAGCCGGTGCATCGTGTTCGACACCGATGGCCGGATCGTGTCGGTGGACCAGAAGGAACACGAGCAGATCTTCCCCAGGCCCGGCTGGGTCGAGCACAACGCCACCGAGATCTGGCGCAACGTCCAGCAAGTCGTCGACGGCGCCGTCGCCAAAGCCGGCATCACCCGCGCCGACGTCAAAGCCATCGGCATCACCAACCAACGCGAAACCACCCTGCTCTGGGACAAGAACACCGGCGAACCCGTCGCCAACGCCATCGTCTGGCAAGACACCCGCACCGCCGAACTCTGCCGCCAACTCGGCGGCACCCAAGGCCAAGACCGCTTCCGCGCCGCCACCGGCCTGCCCCTGGCCTCCTACTTCGCCGGCCCCAAAATCCGCTGGCTCCTCGACAACACCCCCGGCCTCCTCGCCCGCGCCGAAGCCGGCGACATCCTCTTCGGCACCATGGACTCCTGGGTCATCTGGAACCTCACCGGAGGCCCCGGCCGCGGCGTCCACGTCACCGACGTCACCAACGCCTCCCGCACCATGCTCATGAACCTCGAAACCCTCGACTGGGACCCCGGCATCTGCGAAGCCATGGGCGTCCCCCAAGCAGTCCTCCCCCAGATCCGCTCCTCCGCCGAGATCTACGGCCACGCCACCTCCGGCACCCTCACCGGCACCCCCGTCGCCTCCGCACTCGGCGACCAGCAAGCCGCACTCTTCGGACAGACCTGCTTCGCCCAGGGCGAAGCCAAATCCACCTACGGCACCGGCACCTTCCTCCTCATGAACACCGCCGGCGAGCCCGTCCACTCCGAAAACGGCCTCATCACCACCGTCGGCTACCGCATCGGCAACCAGAGCGCCGTCTACGCCCTGGAAGGCTCCATCGCCATCACCGGCGCCCTGGTCCAATGGATGCGCGACCAGATGGGCATCATCTCCACCGCCGCCGAAATCGAAACCCTCGCCCTGAGCGTCGAAGACAACGGCGGCGCCTACTTCGTCCCCGCCTTCTCCGGCCTGTTCGCCCCCTACTGGCGCGACGACGCCCGCGGCGTCATCGCCGGCCTCACCCGCTACGTCACCAAAGCACACCTCGCCCGCGCCGTCCTGGAAGCCACCGCCTGGCAGACCCGCGAAATCGTCGACGCCATGACCAAAGACTCCGGCGTCGAACTCACCTCCCTCAAAGTCGACGGCGGCATGACCGCCAACAACCTCCTCATGCAAACCCTCGCCGACGTCCTCGACGCCCCCGTCGTACGCCCCCTCGTCGCCGAAACCACCTGCCTGGGCGCCGCCTACGCCGCAGGACTCGCCGTCGGCTACTGGCCCGACACCGACACCCTGCGCGCCAACTGGCGCCGCGCCGCCGAATGGACCCCCCGCATGGACGAAACCACCCGCGAACGCGAATACAAGGACTGGCTCAAAGCAGTCCAGCGCACCATGGGCTGGATCGAAGACAAGGAGTAGCGGCGATGACTCTCCCGCAGACCGTCCCGGCGGCGATACCCACACTCGGGACCCACCCGACTGCCGGCCGCACCCTCGGCCGCGCGGAGACCCGGGATCTGCTCGCCCGGGCCACGTACGACCTCCTGGTCATCGGCGGCGGGATCCTGGGCACCTCGGTGGCCTGGCACGCCGCCCAGTCGGGACTGCGGGTGGCGATGGTGGACGCCGGCGACTTCGCCGGCGCCACCTCGTCCGCGTCCTCCAAGCTCGTCCACGGCGGCATCCGCTACCTGCAGAACGGCGCGGTGAAGCTGGTGGCCGAGAACCACCACGAGCGCCGGGTGCTGGCCCGCGACGTAGCGCCGCACCTGGTCAACCCGCTCCCCTTCTACCTGCCGCTCTACAAGGGCGGCCCGCACGGCGCCGCCAAGCTCGGCGCCGGCGTCTTCGCCTACTCCGCGCTCTCCGGGTTCCGCGACGGCGTGGGCCACCTCATCACCCCCGGCCGGGCGGCAAGGGAGGTCCCCGCGCTGCGCACCGAGGGGCTGAAGGCGGTCGCGGTCTTCGGCGACCACCAGATGAACGACTCGCGGATGGCGGTCATGACGGTACGGGCCGCCGTCGGCGCCGGTGCCGTCGTCCTCAACCACGCCGAGGTCACCGGGCTGCGCTTCACCCACGGCCAGGTGACGGGCGCCGACCTGCGGGACCGGCTGAGCGGCGACGAGTTCGGCGTCGACGCCCGGCTGGTGCTCAATGCCACCGGGCCGTGGGTGGACCACCTGCGGCGCCTGGAGGACGCCGCCGCGGCCCCGTCCATCCGGCTCTCCAAGGGCGCGCACATCGTGCTCAAGCGGCGGTCGCCGTGGCGTGCGGCGATGTCGACGTGGGTGGACAAGTACCGCGTCACCTTCGCGCTGCCGTGGGAGGACCAGTTGCTGCTGGGCACCACGGACGAGCCGTACGAGGGCGATCCCGCCGCCGTGCACCCGACGGACGCCGACATCGCGCAGATCCTCGACGAGGCGTCGCTTTCCGTGCGCGACGACGATCTGTCGCCCGACCTCGTGACGTACGCCTTCGCCGGGCTGCGGGTGCTGCCCGGCGGTCCCGGCGGTACGGAGCAGGCCAAGCGGGAGACGGTCGTCACCGAGGGCGCCGGCGGGATGCTGTCGGTGGCGGGCGGCAAGTGGACGACGTACCGCCACATCGGCCGGATGGTGCTCCGCAAGCTCGCCAAGGAGCACGGCGGGGCGATCGCCGAGGACATGCAGCCGGTGAAGTCCTTGGTACGGCACACGCCGCTGCCCGGCGTGGCGAACCCCAACGCGGTCGCGCACCGGCTCCTCGTCGACCGCGACCCGGGCCACCGCATGGCCCCGGACACCGCCCGCCAACTGGCCACGCACTACGGCTCGCTCTCGTTCGACATCGCCCGCCTGGTCAACGAGAACCCGGACCTGGGCGAGCGCATCCACCCGGACGGGCCCGAGATCTGGGCGCAGGTGGTCTACGCCCGCGACCACGAGTGGGCCGAGACGGAGGACGACGTGCTGCGCCGCCGTACGACGGTGACGATCCGCGGCCTGGACACCGCCGGCGTACGGGCCAGGGTGCGGGACCTCCTCGCGCGCAAGCGGGGCTGAGCGCCCGCCGCGGGCCGGAAGTCCGGAGGGGAGAGGCACCATGGGGGCGCCTCTCCCCTCCCCCGTTTCCGCCTCCCGCCGGATTCGCCGCCCTCCCCCGCTCCGCTCACCCGGGACGCAGGCATAATGGAAGCGCGCAGACATCGGATGTCTGTGTCAGGGAGGGCGCGAGATGGCGGTCACGGACGAGGCGATCGAGAAGATCAAGGGAATGATCGTCTCCGGCAAGCTGCGGCCGGGCGACCGGCTGCCCAAGGAGAGCGAGCTGGCGGCCGAGCTCGGCCTGTCCCGCAACTCGCTCCGTGAGGCGGTGCGCGCGCTCGCGCTGATACGCATCCTGGACGTGCGGCAGGGCGACGGCACGTACGTCACGAGCCTCGACTCCCAACTGCTGCTGGAGGCGATGAGCTTCGTCGTCGACTTCCACCGCGACGACACGGTGCTGGAGTTGCTCGCCGTACGCCGCATCCTGGAGCCCGCCGCCACCGCGCTGGCCTGCGCCGGCATCGGGGACCCCGAGCTGGACGCGCTGGAGGCGGAGCTGGCGGAGCTGGGCCACGACCCGTCCGTGGAGGAACTGGTCCGCGCCGACCTGGAGTTCCACCGCCGCATCGTGCAGGCGTCGGGGAACTCCGTGCTCAGCTCGCTGCTGGAGGGGCTGTCGGGGCCGACGGCCCGCGCGCGCATCTGGCGCGGTCTCACGCAGGAGGACGCGGTACGGCGCACGCTCACCGAGCACCGGGCGATCCTCGACGCGATGCGCAGCCGGGACGCGGAGGCGGCCAGGTCGTGGGCGACGGTGCACATCGCGAGCGTGGAGCAGTGGCTGCGCCGGACGCTGTGACCCGGGGCCCGGAGGGGTAGGGCCGGGCCGCGGCCGCCTGCCGCGCCCGGCCGCCCGGCCTCAGTCCCCGAGGTAGAGGCGGCGGGCGTTGCCGCCGAAGAACGCCTCCCGCTCCGCCGCCGTCAGGTCCGCCACCGCCTCTTCGGCCAGCTCGACGACCCGCCCGTAGTCCGCCGCCAGCGTGCACACCGGCCAGTCCGAGCCGAAGAGGATCCGGCCGGGCCCGAAGACGTCGATCACGTGCCGGGCGTACGGCAGCACGTCCGCCGGCCGCCAGTGCTCCCAGTCCGCCTGCGTGACCAGGCCGGACAGCTTGCAGCTCACGTTGGGCAGCCGGGCCAGCCCCGCGACCAGGTCCGCCCACGGCTGCCACTCCCCCGCCGCGATCTGCGGCTTGCCCGCGTGGTCGAGGACGAACCGGGTGTGCGGCACCGCGCGGGCCGCGGCGATCGCCGCCGGCAGCTCGCGCTCCGTCACCAGCAGGTCGTAGACGAGGCCGGCCTCGCCCACGAGCCCCAGCGCCCGCAGCACGTCGGGGCGCTCCAGCCACCGCGGGTCGGGCTCCTCCTCCGCCTGGTGGCGCACCGCCCCGAGGCGCGGCGGCGTGCGGCGCAGGGTGTCCGCGTCCAGTCCGGGCGCGGTCAGGTCGAGCCAGCCGCAGACCAGCGCCACCGGCGGGTCCGGCTCCTCGCACAGCTCCAGCGTCTCCTCATACGACGACGAGCTCTGCACCAGCACCGTGGCGTCGATGCGGTGCTCCGCCAGATGGGGCGCGAGGTCGGCCAGGGTGAACGTGCGCCGCAGCGGGTCGGCCCAGGAGCCGTCCATCCACGGCTGCGGGCGGCGGCTGATGTCCCAGAGGTGGTGGTGGGCGTCGATGCGCGGCATGGGCTCAGCCTCCGGTGGCGGCGGGCAGCGGCAGGTCGGCGTCGAGCAGCCCGAGTTCGACGAGCGCGGGCCAGAGTGCGTCGGGGATGTCGTACGCGAACATCTCCGCGTTCTCCCGGACGTCCCGGGTACGGGAGGCGCCCGGGATGACGGAGACCACCGCCGGGTGCGCGAACGGGTAGCGCAGCGCCGCCGCCTTCAGCGGCACCCCGAACTCGCCGCACACCTCGGCGATCCCGCGCGCCCGCTCCACCACCTCGGCCGGCGCCTCGCGGTAGTGGAACCGCCCGCCGGGCCGCGGGTCGGCGAGCAGCCCGGTGTTGTAGACGCCGCCGACGACGACGGAGGTGCCGCGCCGCTCGCAGACGGGCAGCAGGTCGTCGTACGCGCTCCGCTCCAGCAGCGTCCAGCGGCCGGCGCAGAGCACCACGTCGACGTCGAGGTCGGCGACGAGCCGGCCCAGGTGGTCGCTGAAGTTCATGCCGAAGCCGATGGCGCCGACGACCTTCTCCGCCTTCAGCTCCGCGAGCGCCGCGAAGGCCGTCTCGTACACCTGCGGCAGGTGGTTCTCGACGTCGTGGAGGTACGCGATCTCCACCCGGTCGAGCCCCAGCCGCTCCAGGGACGACTCCAGCGTCGCCCTGATCCCGTCCCGGCTCAGGTCCCACACCCGGCCGCGGGCCGGGGTATCGACGAAGTCGTGGGCGGGCTCGGTCTCCCCCGGGCCGAGGGGCCGCAGCCGCCGGCCGACCTTGGTGGACACGGTGTACGAGTCCCGCGGCCGGCCCGCGAGCGCACGGCCGAGGCGCTCCTCCGACAGCCCGACGCCGTAGTGGGGCGCGGTGTCGAAGTAGCCGTAGCCGTGCGCGAACGCGGTCTCGACGATCTCGGCCGCGGTCGCGTCCGGCATCGCCCGGTAGAGGTTGCCGAGGTTGGCGCAGCCGAGGCCGAGCCTGGGTATGGAGGGCATCCGCCGCCTCTCAGTCCTGTTTCTCGCCGCTGACGAACCGGGAAATGACCAGGGCCACGATGATGATCGCGCCGTTGAGGAACTTCGTCCACTCCGCCGGCACGCCCGCGAGGGTCATCACGTTGATGACGAGCTGGAGCGTCAGCACACCGGTCAGCGCGCCGAAGAGGGTGCCGCGCCCGCCGCGCAGGCTGATGCCGCCGATGACCGCCGCGGCGAACACCTGGAAGATCATGTCCTTGCCCTGGCCGGCGGAGACGGAGCCGTAGTGGCCGGTGTAGAGCACGCCGGCGAAGGCCGCGAGCATGCCGCCGATGGCCAGCACGATCCAGGTGATGCGATCGACGCGGATGCCCGCGGCGCGCGCCGCCTCGGGGTTGCCGCCGATGGCGTACAGCGCGCGCCCGTGCCGCAGGTAACCGAGCATCAGCCCGCCGACGGCGTAGAGGCCGAGGCAGACGTAGACGGCGGCGGGCACGCCGAGCCAGCTCTCCTTGCCGAGGTAGGCGAAGGACTCGGGCACCTCGATGATGGACTTGCCGCCCGTGATGCCCTCGTGCAGGCCGCGGAGCATGACCAGCATGCCGAGCGTGGCGATGAAGCCGTTGACTCTGAGCTTCAGGATGAGGAAGCCGTTGAAGAGCCCGATGACGGCGCCGACGAGGAGGCAGAGGAAGATCGACGTACCGGACGGCAGCAGTTCGATGCCGGTGAACCGGCCGCCCTCCGCGGGCAGGACGAGCCAGAGCGCGATCACCGGCGCGACGCCGATCGTCGACTCCAGCGAGAGGTCCATCCGGCCGCTGATGAGGATGAGGGCCTGGGCGAGGACCAGCAGCCCGAGTTCGGTGGACTGCTGGACGACGCCGATGAGGTTGTCGGAGGTGAGGAAGGCGGGCGAGACGATGAAGCCGATCACGCCGAGCACGAAGATGACGGGTACGAGCGAGAAGTCGCGCCAGCGGCCGAGGTCGATCTCCACCCCGCCGAGCTGCAACTGCGGCTTCTTCTCCACCGCCGCTCCGCCCTCGGCCGCGCCGGCCGGCGGTGCTGTCGACGTAGGCCGTGTCATGCTTGCTGCCCCTTTTCCGGCTGATCCCGCTGGTCGGGTTCAACTGACTGGTCCGGCTGTGCGTGCTGGTCCTGCTGTACGTGCGGGTCCCGCTGGCCCGTGCCGTGGTCCTGCTGCGGGTCGCGGGCTCCCGGTTCGATGCCCTCCATGGCGGCGACCAGTTCCCGGTCGGTCCAGCCGCCGCCGAACTCCGCGATCACCCGCCCGTGGAAGAGCGCGAGCACGCGGTCGCAGACGCGCAGGTCGTCCAGTTCGTCGGAGACGATGACGGCGCCGCTGCCGCCGTCGGCCACCCGCCGGACGACGCCCAGCAGGGCGTCCTTGGACTTCACGTCCACCCCCGCGGTCGGCTTGATCGCCACGAGCACGCCGGGGTCCCGGGCGAGCGCGCGGGCGATCACGACCTTCTGCTGGTTGCCCCCGGAGAGCCCGTCGACGTCCTGTGCGGGACCCGAGGTCTTGATGTCCAGCGACTCGATCATGCGCTGCGCGAACCGGCGGGTGCGCGAGGGCAGCACGGTGCCGTACGGGCCCAGTTGGTCGGCGACGGTGAGCGTGGCGTTCTCCGCGACGCTGCGCCCCGGCACCAGGCCCTGCACGTGCCGGTCCTCCGGTACGTACCCGATGCCGGCCTCCAGCGCGTGCGGCACGCTGCCGGTGCGCACGGCGGTCCCGCGCACCTCGACCCGGCCGCCGTCCGGCGCCCGCATGCCGACGAGGGTCTCGCCGATCGCCGTGTTGCCGCTGGCGGCGGCGCCGGCCAGGCCGACGACCTCCCCGGCGCGCACGGCCAGGTCCAGCGGCTCGTACGCACCGGCCACGGCCAGCGCGTGCGCCCGCAGCACGGGCTCGGCGCCGCTCGCCGCCGTCGCCTGCCGCGGCAGTGCGGCGCGGCCCCCGGCGCCCGCGGGCGCGCCCTCGCCGGTCATCGCGGCGACCAGGTCCTCCTTCGGCAGCCCGGAGACCGGCGCGGTGAGGATGTGCCGGGCGTCGCGGAAGACGGTGACGGTGTCGCAGAGTTCGTAGACCTCCTGGAGGTGGTGGGAGATGAAGAGGAAGGCGACGCCCTGCCGCTGCAGTTCGCGCAGCTTGCCGAAGAGCCGGTCGATGCCGCCGGCGTCGAGCCGGGCGGTCGGTTCGTCGAGGATGATCAGCCGGGCGCCGAAGCTGAGGGCTCGCGCGATTTCCACGAATTGCCGCTGTTCGACGCCGAGGTCCTTCGCCCGCGCCGAGGGGTCCACCTCCACGCCGTACGCCGCCAGCAGTTCGCGGGCGCGCGAGCGCAGCCCGCGCCAGTTGATGGCGCCGCCGCCGGTGTAGCGGTTGAGGAAGAGGTTCTCGGCGACCGTGAGGTCCGGGACGATCATGAGCTTCTGGTAGACGCAGGCGACCTTGGCGCGCCACGCCGCCGTGTCGCCGAACGGCGGCGCGGGCGTGCCGGAGAAGGTCACGGTGCCGGCGTCGGGCCGCTCCATGCCGGTGAGCACGGAGACGAGGGTGGACTTCCCGGCGCCGTTGCGGCCGACGAGGGCGTGCGCCTCGCCGGCCGCGACCTCCAGGTGCACGCCGTCGAGCGCGAGCGTGGGGCCGAAGCGTTTGACGACGCCGTCGGCGCGTACGGCGGGGGGCGCCGCGGGCACCGCTCAGCCCTGCTTCTCGAGCTGGTTGGCCCACAGCTCGGGGTCGTCGACGTTCTCCTTGGTGACCAGCGGGGCCGGCAACTGGTCCTCCAGGCCGTTCGGGATCTTGACGATCTCCGAGCCGTGGTCGGTCTTGCCCGGCTTGAACTCCTTGCCCTTCAGCGCCTGCTGGGCGTAGAAGAGCGCGTACTCGGCGTAGAGGTCGGCGGGCTGGGAGACGGTGGCGTCGATCTTCCCCGAGCGGATGGCGTCCAGTTCCTCGGGGATGCCGTCGTTGGAGACGATCGTGATGTGGCCGTCCTCCCCGGCGGGCTTGAGCATCCCCTTCTGCTCCAGCAGCGCGAGGGTGGGCTGGAGGAAGGCCCCGCCGGCCTGCATGTAGATGCCGTCGATCGACTTCTCCTTGGCCAGGACGCTCTGCAGCTTGGCGGAGGCGACGTCGCCCTTCCACTCGGTGGGCAGCTCGAAGACCTGCATGTCGGGGTACTTCTCGTCCATGCACTTCTTGAACGCCACCGAGCGGTCCCGGCCGTTGATGGAGGCCAGGTCGCCCTGGAACTCCACGACCTTGCCCTTGCCCTTCAACTGCTCGCCCAGGTACTCGCATGCCTTGATGCCGTACGCCTCGTTGTCGGCCCGTACGACCATGTAGACGTCGCCCTTGTCGGGGCGGGTGTCGACGCTGACGACGGGGATGTCCTCCTCCGCCAGCCGCTCCAGCGTGGAGGCCACGGCGCCGGTGTCCTGCGGCGCCATGATGACGGCGTCGGCGCCCTGGTCGGTGAACGCCTGCACGTTGGCGACCAGCTTGCCGATGTCGTTCTGCGAGTTGGTGATCGGCAGGGCGTCGACCACGCCGTCCGAGACGCCCTTGTTCAGGTACTGGTGGTAGGAGTTCCAGAAGTCGGTGTCGGTGCGCGGCATGTCGATGCCGACCTGGCCGTCGGCTCCGGCCGCGTCGTTGCCGCGGTTGCAGGCGGTGAGCGGGGCGAGGGCGAGGAGGGTGGTGCAGGCCGCGACGGCCGTCGTGCGGAGGCTGCGAGTCAGCATGGGAGTCCCGTCCCGTCGTTCGTCTCGGGTATGCGGCTGGGGGGTTCGGCTCGGGCCGCGGCGGACCGGGGAGCCGGCCGTGCGGCGAGGGTTGCGGCGTGGGGTGCGGTGTGCGGTGCGTCGCGCATGGGGCTCAGCTCCCCTGGGCCCGCCCGGCCACGGCGCGCCAGACGGGGCCGTCCGGGTAGCGGTGCGCGGCCAGCGACTCGGGGAGCATGCGCGCGGAGAAGCCGGGGGCCTCCGGTGCGCGGTAGCGGCCGTCGACGACGACGGCCGGGTCGGCGAAGTGCTCGTGGAGGTGGTCGACGTACTCGATGACGCGGTCCTCGCGGGTGCCGGAGACGGCGACGTAGTCGAACATGGCCAGGTGCTGCACCAGTTCGCAGAGGCCGACGCCGCCGGCGTGCGGGCAGACCGGCACGCCGTGCTTGGCGGCGAGCAGCAGGATGGCCAGGTTCTCGTTGACGCCGGCCACCCGGGCGGCGTCGATCTGCACGAAGTCGACGGCGCCGGCCTGGAGCAGTTGCTTGAACATCACGCGGTTGGCGACGTGTTCGCCGGTGGCCACCTTCACCGGCTGCCCGGCGCGGACGGCGGCATGGCCGAGCACGTCGTCGGGGCTGGTGGGCTCCTCGATCCAGTGCGGCGCGTACGGGGCCAGGGCGGTCATCCAGCGCACGGCGTCGGCGACGTCCCAGCGCTGGTTGGCGTCCACGGCGATGCGCACGTCGGGGCCGACGGCCTCGCGGGCGAGCCGCATGCGGCGTACGTCCGCGTCGAGGTCGCCGCCGACCTTCAGCTTGATCTGGCCGAAGCCCTCGGCGACGGCGGCCTTGGAGAGCTGGATGAGCTTCTCGTCGGAGTAGCCGAGCCAGCCGGGGGTGGTGGTGTACGCGGGGTAGCCCTCGGCGCGCAGCAGCGCGGCGCGCTCGGCGCGGCCGGGCTCGGCGGCGCGCAGCAGGGCCAGCGCCTCGTCGGGGGTGAGGGCGTCGGAGAGGTAGCGGAAGTCGACGAGGGACACCAGCTCCTCGGGAGACATGCGGGACAG
Organism: Streptomyces sp. WAC 06738; assembly: GCF_003945505.1. Lineage (NCBI taxonomy): Bacteria > Bacillati > Actinomycetota > Actinomycetes > Kitasatosporales > Streptomycetaceae > Streptomyces > Streptomyces sp. WAC 06738. The sequence goes on from NZ_CP029618.1 coordinate 1,014,301, forward strand.
GAACTCCCAGACCGGCAGCCCCGCCAGCCCGGCGGCCAGGTCCCAGGCGGCGTTGACCACGGCACCCGCGGCCATGTGGATCACGCCCTTCTCGGGGCCGAGCCAGCGCAGTTGGGAGTCGTGGGTGAGGGTGTTGCAGAGCTCGGCCAGTTCGGCGGCGGTACGCGGCGCGGGGCGGCCGACGACGTAGGGCGCGAGGGAGCGGATGGCCGCGGCGGTGACGTCGTTGCCGCGGCCGATGGTGAAGCAGAAGCCGTGCCCCTCGACGCCGGGGTCGTCGGTGCGGATGACGACGTACGCGGCGGAGTAGTCCGGGTCGGGGTGCATGGCATCCGACCCGTCGAGCTCCAGTGAGGTGGGGAAGCGGATGTCGGAGACGTCCACATCGGTGACAGTCGGTCGCATGCGGGCTTCCCTCGCGTCTGGAACATCGGATCTTTCAGCAGTCATCCGATGTATATCCGGGTGGGCTTGCCAACGTCCAGAGGCCGTGAGTGATTTATCCGTACTGACGCACTGCCAACCCTCCTCAAGGTGCACACCTCGGATGAATCGGTACTCGCCCCGCACGGGATACGGCGCGCCGACGGGGAAGCCTTAGGCTGGGGGCCGCATGTTCCGGAGCACGTGGCCACAGGGGCCGGCACAGGGGAAGGAGGCGCTGGGTGATCGAGCTGGAGGGGCTGCCCGAGCTGGTCGATCCGGTGATGATCTGCGCCTTCGAGGGCTGGAACGACGCCGGTGACGCCGCCTCCTCGGCGGTCGGCCATCTCGACCGGGAGTGGAAGGGCGAGGTCTTCGCGTCACTGGACGCGGAGGACTACTACGACTTCCAGGTCAACCGGCCCACCGTCACCCTCCACGGCGGCGTACGGAAGGTCACCTGGCCCACCACGCAGTTGTCCGCGGTGCGGATCGCGGACGCCGACGGGAAGGGCAACCCGCGGGACCTGGTGCTCGTCCGCGGCATCGAGCCCAGCATGCGCTGGCGCTCGTTCTGCAACGAGATCCTGGGCTTCGCCCACGAGTTGGGCGTCGAGCTGGTCGTCCTGCTCGGCGCGCTCCTCGGCGACACGCCGCACACCCGGCCCGTACCGGTGACGGGGGTGACCTCGGACCCGGAGCTGGCGGTGTCGATGGATCTGGAGGAGACCCGCTACGAGGGCCCGACCGGGATCGTCGGCATCCTCCAGGAGGCGTGCACGCACGCGGGCGTGCCGACCGCGAGCCTCTGGGCCGCCGTCCCGCACTACGTCTCCCAGCCGCCCAACCCGAAGGCCACCCTGGCGCTGCTCAACCGGCTCGACGACCTGATCGGCGTGCGCATCCCGCTGGGCGAACTGCCCGAGGACGCGCGGGCCTGGCAGTTGGGCGTGGACCAACTGGCCGCGGAGGACAGCGAGGTCGCGGAGTACGTGCAGACGCTGGAGGAAGCGCGCGACACCGCGGAGCTGCCGGAGGCGTCGGGCGAGGCGATCGCCCGCGAGTTCGAGCGCTATCTGCGCCGCCGGGACCCGGGCGCCGGACCGTATCTGCGCGACCTCTCCGGGCCGCAGTCCCTCGCGGACCTCACGGAGCGGGAGGAGTCCCGGACGCCTGAGGAGCGCGACGGGGACCGCGAGGACGACGGCGGTACGGAGAAGGCGAAGGGCGCCGCGGAGCCGGAGGAGGACGGCGCCGAGAAGGACTCCGGGACCGCCGGGGACGAGGGCGAGAAGGACTCCGGGACGGCCGGGGAGGACGGGGACACCGGAGAATCCGGGGCCGCGGAGGACTCGGACGGCACGGAGGACTCGGACGGCACGGAGGACTCGGACGGCACGGACCGCAGCGCCGGCGACGACGCCTCCGGCGACGACGTCCCGGACGCCGGGACCGACGACGGCAAGGGCCCCGGCCGCGACGGCGAAGGCGAGGCCGGCGGCAAGGACTGACGCCGCCCCGCCCGCCCCGCTACAGCGCCACGCCCAGCAGCGCGTCCACCGCCCGCGAGACCACGCCCGGCGCGCCCGTGTCCTGACCGCCCCCGGCGCGCTGCAGCGCCGCCCAGCGGTCCACGGCGGCCAGCGCCGCGGGCGAGTCCAGGTCCTCCGCCAGCGCGGCGCGGACCTCCTCCACGAGCCCCTCCGCGGGCGGTCCCTCCGGCCGGGAGACGGCGTCCCGCCAGCGCGCCAGCCGCCGCTCCGCCTCCTCAAGCCCGTGGGCGGTCCACTCCCAGTCGGTGCGGTAGTGGTGGGCGAGGAGCGCGAGCCGTACGGCCACGGGGTCGACGCCGTCGCGGCGCAACTGGGAGACGAAGACCAGGTTGCCCTTCGACTTCGACATCTTCTCGCCGTCGAGGGCGACGAGCCCGGAGTGCACGTACGCCTTGGCGAAGGGGAACTCGCCGGTGAGCACCTGCGCGTGGGACGCGCCCATCTCGTGGTGCGGGAAGATCAGGTCGCTGCCGCCGCCCTGCACGTCGAAGCTCATGCCGAGGTGGTCGAGCGAGATGGCGACACACTCGATGTGCCAGCCGGGCCGGCCGCGGCCCAGGGACCCGCCGTCCCAGCTCGGCTCGCCCTCGCGGGCGGCGCTCCAGAGCAGCGGGTCGAGGGGGTTCTTCTTGCCCGGCCGGTCGGGGTCGCCGCCGCGCTCGGCGGACAGCTCCCGCATGGTGGCCGCGTCGAGCCCGGAGACGGCACCGAAGCGGGGGTCGGATTCGACCGAGAAGTAGATGTCGCCGTCCAGCTCGTACGCCGCACCGGCGTCGCGCAGTTGCTCCACGAGGGGCACGATCCGCGGTATCGCCTCCACCGCGCCGACGAACTCGCGCGGGGGCAGGTTCCGCAGGGCCGTCATGTCGTCGCGGAACAGGTCCGTCTCGCGGTCGGCGAGCAGGGTCCAGTCCTCGCCCGTCTCGGCGGCCCGGACGAGCAGCGGGTCGTCGACGTCCGTGACGTTCTGGACGTAGTGGACCTGCCGCTTGTTGTCCAGCCAGACGCGCTGCACGAGGTCGAACGCGGTGTACGTGGCCGCGTGCCCCATGTGGGTGGCGTCGTAGGGAGTGATGCCGCAGACGTAGATGCGGGCCTCCGGGCCGGGATCGAGGGTGACGAGCCCTCCGGTCGCGGTGTCGTGGAGGCGGAGGTCGCGGCCGGTGCCGGGGAGCACCGGGACCTCGGGGGCAGGCCAGGCATGCATGTAAACGAGCGTAACCGCCGGTTGCCTGGTGAAACGACCGGGGCGGCGCCGGCCCGCGGTTTCGGACAGCGGTGGGAGGGTTCGTACGGAATATGCCCGCGCGAGCCCCGGCGCGGACCGGCGGGATCAGACGGGCGGCCAGGGGATGGCCGGCCACTCGCCGCTGGGCTCCGGGTGCCGTCCCGAGGCCAGCAGCGCGGCGGTACGGGCCCGCAGCGCGGCCACCTCCGCCGCCGTGATCAGCGGCGCCAGCCGGGCGGCCAGCGGGCCCTCCGGGGCGAGTCCGGCTGCGAGCCGGTGCAGCACGGCGACGGCCTCGGCGGGCAGCGGCTCGCCGGCCCAGCCCCAGAGCAGGGTGCGCAGCTTGTCGTCGGTGTGGAACGTCACACCGTGGTCGATGGCGTAGAGCCGGCCGCCGGCGGCGGGCAGCAGGTGGCCGCCCTTGCGGTCGCCGTTGTTGATCACGGCGTCGAGTACGGCGAGGCGGCGCAGCCGGACGTCGTCGGCGTGCACCAGCAGCGCGGGGCGGCCCTCGCCGGTCTCGGCGTAGCCCACGGCCTTCCAGCCGGGTCCCGGCTCGTCGCCGTCGACGAGGGCGAGCAGGTCCGCGCCGCCGGGCGCCGCCCCCGCCGTGCCGCCCTGGCCGTCCTGTGCGTCCATCCCGTCCGGTGCGTCCGTCCCGTCCCGCTCGTCCGCGGCCGGGATCCAGAGCTGGCACATGCCCTCGCCGAACGGCCCGTCCCGCAGCACCGTCGGCGGCACCAGGCCCCACCCGGTGGCCTCCGAGACCTCGTAGGCCGCGACCTCGCGCTGCGCCAGCGTGCCGTCCGGGAAGTCCCACAGCGGCCGCTCCCCCGCGACCGGCTTGTACACGCACTCCGCCGTCCGCCCGGCGTGGGCGACGGTGCAGAACAGGACCGCGTTCGACGCGCCGCGGATGCGCCCGGCGACGGTCAGCTCGCCGCCGGTGAGCAGCTCGCGGGCCTCGTCGGACGCCAGGGCGAGCGGGCTCACTCCCCCCGGCGGTATCCGTTCTGGCGCGGACATACGTGTCCCTCCGGGTCGAGCGGCAGGCTGCACAGCGGGCAGGGCGGCCGGCCGGCGTTCACCACGTCGTTGGCCCGCTTGGCGAAGGCGCGCGCCATCTGCCCGGTGAGGCGTACGCGCAGCATCGGCGGGCCGTTCTCGTCGTCCTGGAGCAGCGCCTCCTCGGCCGCCGCCAGGTCCTCGTCGGAGTCGGCGTCCAACTCGACGAGGGCCTGCGCCTCGACGACCATCCGCTCGCTCTCCGCGTCCCACGCCAGCGCCATCGTGCCGACCCGGAACTCCTCCTCGATGGGGGCATCGAGGGGCGCGGTGTCGGTCAGCTCGGCGGGGGCGACGGCCGGCACGTCGCTCGTGCCGCCGCTGCGCCGTACCACCTCGTCAAGAAGCTCGTCGATCCGCTGGGCCAGCGCGGACACCTGCGCCTTCTCCAGCGCAACGCTGGTCGTACGGCCGGACTTGGACGCCTGCAGGAAGAAGGTGCGGCGCCCCGGCAGCCCGACCGTGCCGGCCACGAAGCGGTCCGGCGGGTCGTAGAAGTACACCTCACGCGGCACGTGCTGCTCCGATTGCTCGACTTCTGAACGGGATCCGCTGCGGGCCCGATCCGACCACCCTACTGCGCGAGCTGATCACCGGGGATCAACCGGCTCCGGCACCGCCGCCCACCTCCGCGGCCGACGCGTCCGCCGCGTCCTCCCGCGCCCCGTCCGCCCCCGGCTCCGCCGCGGGAGGCGGCGGCGCGAGGCCGTCGAGCGAGCCGGTGTCGCCGAGCCGCAGCACGAAGGGGCGCAGGGGCGTGTACCGGATCGCGGTGACGGAGGCGGGGCCCACGGCGATGCGCTGGAAGAGGTCCAGGTGCATCCCGAGGGCGTCCGCCACCACGGACTTGATGACGTCGCCGTGGCTGCACATCACGTACAGCGCCTCCGGGCCGTGCTCGGCGAGCACGGTGGCGTTCCAGTCCCGTACCGCCTCGACGGCGCGCGCCTGCATCGCACGCATCGTCTCGCCGCCCGGGAAGACCGCCGCGGACGGGTGCTGCTGCACGGTGGCCATCAGCGGGTCGTCCGCCAGCTCGGCGAGCTTGCCGCCGGTCCACTCGCCGTAGTCGCACTCCGTCAGCCGCTCGTCGACGTGCACCGGCAGCTCCGGACGGGCGGCCAGCAGCGGCTTGAGGGTCTCGCGGCAGCGTTCGAGCGGGCTGGTGACCACGGCGGCGGGCGTCAGGGCGGCCAGCCGGGCGGGCAGCGCGGCGGCCTGCGCCGTGCCGCGTTCGTCCAGCCCGACACCCGGGCCGCGGCCGGCGAGCACGCCGTCCACGTTGGCCGTGGACCGGGCGTGCCGGAGCAGGAGGAGGGTGGGCATGGCAGCCAGCGTACGTCCTGCGCGACAGGCGGCACGGTTCGGGAAAGAATGACGGTGTGATCGTCGACTGCGCGCTCTACCGGCACGGCCGGCGCGTCCCCGCGCCCGCGGACGTCCCGGCCGTGCTGGCGCAGGCGCGCGCCGACGACGACACGTTCTGCTGGATCGGGCTCTTCGAACCGTCGCGCCAGGAGTTCGACGAGCTGACCCACGGGCTGGGGCTGCACCCGCTCGCGGCGGAGGACGCGGTCACCGCGCACCAGCGGCCGAAGCTGGAGGTGTACGACGCGGCGCTGTTCCTCGTGCTCAAGCCCGTGCTCTACGACGACAGCACCGACACCATCACCGTGAGCGAGATCAACACCTTCGTCGGCGACTCCTTCGTGGTCACCGTCCGGCACGGCGAGGCGAACCCCCTCGGCCGGGTACGGGCCCGGCTGGAGGGGCAGCCCGAGGTGCTGGCGCACGGGCCGACGGCGGTGGTGTACGCGGTGTGCGACGCCGTCGTCGACAACTACCTCGATGTCGCGGACGACTTCCATACCGACCTGGAGGAGCTGGAGGCCGAGGTCTTCCAGCCCGGCGGCCGCGACCCCGGCCGCTCCGCGGGGCGGATCTACGACTTCAAGCGGCAGGCGCTGGAGTTCCGCCGCACCACCGGCCCGCTGGCCGACCCGATCGCCCGGCTGGCGGGCGCCGGGCTGCCGTTCGTCAACGAGCGGGCACGGCCGTTCTTCCGCGACGTCGGCGACCATCTCATGCGCGTCAACGAGCATCTGGAGACCATCGACCGGCTGCTGTCCGACATCCTCGCCGCGCACCTCGCGCGGGTGGGGGTGCAGCAGAACGACGACATGCGGAAGATCTCCGCGTACGCCGCCATGGCCGCGGCGCCGACCGTCATCGGCAGCATCTACGGGATGAACTTCGACCACATGCCGGAGCTGCACTGGACACTCGGGTATCCGGCGGTGCTGCTGGTGATGGCGTCCGTGGTGCTGTCGCTCTACGTGTTCTTCCGCCGGCGCGGCTGGCTGGGCAACGGCGAGCGCTGAGGGGTCGCGGGCCCCTGGCGGGTGCCGTTCGCGCCGGACGCCGTTCGCGTCAGGCGAACTCGGCCGTGGTGCGCGGCGGCGGCCCGCCGAGGGCGTCGCGGAACTCCGGCATCCGCAGCCTCACCATCCGCCGCCAGCCGCCGGCGCGTTCGTACGCGTACACCGCGTCGATGCCCGCGGACAGCAGCGCGCGCCTGGCCCGCGACCACTTCAGGATCCGCCCCATGTGCGCCATCACCGCGTGGCTCACGTCCCGGTACACCCGGATCTCCGCGAGCGCCGCCTCGCGCAGCGCGGCCCGCACGCGGCGGCCGTGGCCGTGCGCGGCCATGGCGAGCAGTTCCTCGTGGCAGTACGCGAGGTGGTTGTCCTCGTCGTGGGAGATCATCCGTACCGCGCGGCCGATGTCCGGGTGGTCGCCGAAGTACTTGAGGAGCATCCGCATCTGGTCCGACGCCCGCTGCTCGGTGACCCTGCTGTGCGCGAGGTACGTGATGAGGTCGGCCTCGGTGAGCTGCCCGTCCCGGCGGAGCCGGTCGTGGGCGAGGCCGATGCCGATGCCCTCCAGCAGCATCGTGTAGTCGGTCTCGGCGGGGACGGCCACCGGCTCCAGGCCGCGCTTCTTCAGCAGCGCGTTGAAGATGCGGCCGTGCTTGTCCTCGTCGGCGCCGTGCCGGGCCACCTTGGGGGCCAGCTTCCGGTACGAGTCGGGGACGAGGGCGGAGATGCGGGCGTTCTCCCAGCCGCCCTGGGCCTCCCCGGCGGCGGCGATGGAGCAGAACAGCCGGAAGGTGTCGTCGTTGTCGAGGATCTCCTGGTACAGGTCCTTGGCCGAGAGCATGTCACCGTCGCCTTTCACTGCCGGAATACACCCGTATCCGAGTGAATGACGCGGATGCGTATGACGCAACACCCGCGGTGCGCACCATCCGCCATGCGGGCGATCCGTAACCGATCCGGTGACGGCGCGTTGGTCAGGGTGACGGCCGTGGTGGGGACACCCGAGCCCTCACCACGGCCGTTGCACGGGTGAGAGGGCCCGGCACGCAGGGCCGGAGCCGTGAGGACTCAGGCGAGGCCGGCGCGTTCCAGCGCCTCCACTCCGGCGCGCACGCCCGCGATGCGCTCCTCCCGCGTGAACCCGGACGGCGCCAGCGACAGCGACGTCACCCCCGCCTCGGCGTACGCCCGCATCCGGTCCGCGATCCGCTCCACGGGACCGAGCAGCGTGGTGGCGTCGATCAGCTCCTGCGGCACGGCGGCGGCCGCGCCGGCCTTGTCGCCGGCGAGGTAGGCCGACTGGATCTCGGCGGCCTCGCGCTCGTACCCCATACGGCCGGCGAGACGGTTGTAGAAGTTCTGCTTGGCGCTGCCCATGCCGCCGACGTACAGGGCCGTGTACGGGCGGAAGACGTCGGCGAGCGCGGCGATGTCGTCACCCAGGGCCATCGGGACCGTGGGCACGATGTCGAAGCCGTCCAGCTCCTTGCCGGCCTTCGCCCGCCCGGCGCGCACGTGGCGCAGGGTGGTCTCCTCGGCGTGCTCGGGCGAGTAGAAGACGAGCAGGGCACCCTCGGCGATCTCGCCGGTCTGCTCCAGGTTCTTCGGGCCGATGGCGGCGATGTAGACGGGGATGTGCTCGCGGACGGGGTGCACGGTCAGCTTGATCGGCTTCCCGGCGCCGCCGGGCAGCGGCAGCGTCCAGTGCTCGCCCGCGTACGACAGCCGCTCGCGCGAGAGCGCCTTGCGCACGATCTCCACGTACTCGCGGGTGCGGGCGAGCGGCTTGCCGAACTCCACCCCGTACCAGCCCTCGGAGACCTGCGGCCCGGAGACGCCGATGCCGAGGCGGAAGCGGCCCTCGGTGAGCGAGTCGAGGGTGGCGGCGGTCATCGCGGTCATGGCGGGGGCGCGGGCCGGGATCTGGAAGATCGCGGAGCCCACGTCGATCCGCTCGGTCTTGGCGGCGACCCAGCTCAGCACGGTGGCCGCGTCGGAGCCGTACGCCTCGGCGGCCCAGCACACGTCGTAGCCGAGACGGTCCGCCTCCTGCGCGACGGCGAGGTTGTCGGCGTCCATGCCGGCGCCCCAGTAGCCGAGGTTGATCCCGAGCCGCATGCGGGCCTCCCTGCTCTCCGGCGCCTCGCGCCGAGGTTTCGTACCGGTGGGTAATATATCTGTGCGACTCTAGCGCGACGGTCCCCGCCGCCGCAGCGCGCCCGCCCCAGTAATCTCAACGCCCATGGAGCACAGGCAACTCGGCCGCACGGGCCTTCGCGTCTCCCGCATGGGACTGGGCACCCTCACCTGGGGGCGGGACACCGGGGAGCCGGAGGCGGCCGGGCTGCTGAAGACGTTCTGGGAGGCCGGCGGGACGCTCGTCGACACCGCCGACGTGTACGCGGACGGCGGCGCGGAGCACCTGCTGGGACGCCTGCTGCGGGACCTCGTGCCGAGGCGGGACATCGTCGTCGCCACCAAGGCGGGCAGCGTGCCCGACCCCGAGCGCCGCTTCGACACCTCCAGGCGGCACCTGCTGGGCGCGCTCGACGCCTCGCTGGAGCGGCTGGGCACCGACTACGTCGATCTGTGGCAGGTGCACGCCTTCGACCCGTACACGCCGATGGACGAGACCCTCCAGGCCCTCGACACCGCCATAGCGAGCGGCCGGGCCCGCTACGCGGGCGTGAGCAACTTCAGCGGCTGGCAGCTCGCCAAGGCCGCGACCTGGCAGCTCGCCGGGGCCGCGGGCGGCGGCGCGGGCGCGGCGGGCGGCCGGACGCGGCTGGCGTCGACGCAGATGGAGTACTCGCTGCTGCAGCGCGGGGTGGAGCGGGAGGTGCTGCCGGCGGCCCTGGACCTGGGCGTGGGCCTGCTGCCGTCGTCGCCGCTCGGCCGGGGGGTCCTGACCGGCAAGTACCGCGACGCCACGCCGCCGGGGTCGCGGCTGGCCTCGGAGCACCTGGCGCCGTTCGTCGCACCGTACCTGGACGAGGAGGCGAGCCGGGTGGTCGACGCGGTGACCACGGCGGCGGACGGTCTCGCGGTGACGCCGCTGGAGGTGTCGCTCGCGTGGGTACGGGACCGGCCGGGGGTGGCGGCGCCGCTGGTGGGGGCGCGCAACGCCGAGCAGTTGTCGGCGGCGTTGTCGGTGGAGGGTCTTACGCTTCCTGACGAGATCTGCCAGGCGCTGGACGACGTGTCGGCGCCCGTGCACCGCTATCCCGATCAGGACTGGAGCACGCTGTGAACGACGCACCGGAGGCCGCGGAGACGGCGGCGGGGGGCGGTACGGAGCCGGGGGCTGCGGGGGACGGCGGCGGGGGCGCGGAGACCGGCGCGAGCGCCGGGAGCGACGCGGGTACCGGGGCCGACGCGAGCGCGGCGGGCGGCGGGTCCGGTGAGGGCGAGGGCGGCGGCGAGGAGCGGCCCAGGCGGGCCGCCGCGGCCGTCGAGAGCGGGACGGCGCTGACCGGGAAGGCGGCGGAGCTGCTGGCCGCCGTGCGGGCGGTGGAGCGGGGCGAGCGGGACGCCGCCGCGTTCTTCCGCGCGCCCGCGCGCGCGACCGCGCCCCGGCCCGTACCGGGCGCGGAGCCGCCGGCCGGGGCCGGGACGGCGCCGGAGGCCGGTGCGGGGCCCGGGGCAGGGGCCGGTGGCGAGCAGGGGGAGCCGGTGCGGCCGCGGGAGCCGGGCGCCGAGGCGGTCGCCGCCGTACGGCGGTTGCTCGCCGGCGCGGGCGCCCCGGAGGATCCCGCGGCGCGGATCGCGGGGCAGTTCGGCGAAGGCGCGGCGGAGTTGCTGCGTGCGGACCCGTGGCAGTTGCTCGCGGTGCCGGGCGTACGGCCGTCGCAGGCCGACGAGTTCGCGCGCGGGCTGCTGGAGTCCGCGGAGCCCGGCGACGAGCGCCGGGTGGAGGCGCTGGTGGGCTGGCTGCTGGCGCAGGCGGCCCTCAGGGGGCACACCGCGCTGGAGTTCCCGGCGCTGGCCGAGGCCCTGTCGGGGTACGGGGTGCCGGACGCCGAGGAGGCACTGCGCGAGGCGGCGGCCACGGGCGGCGTGCTCGTCTTCGAGGAGCGCGAGGAGCCGCCAGCCGGGGCCCCCGTACCGGAGGGCGGGGAGGACGGCGAGGAGGAGGTCCCCGTACGGCTGCTGCTCGGCCTGGAGCGCTACGCGATGGCGGAGGAGGGCCTGGCGGACGGCCTCTCCCGGCTCGTCAGCACGTTCACGCCGCCTCCGGGACCGGCGGAGGAGGACGCCGGCGCGCAGGGTGAGGACCCGGCCGTCCGCGTCGCGGACGCGGGCGCGTGGGAGGCCGCGGCCGCCGCCGCGCCGTCGCCCTCCGCCGCGGAGCTGATCCGCGCCGCCGCGGGCAGCGGGCTCGTGCTGCACAGCGGCGGCGAGGCCGCCCGCGCGGAGCCCGCGGCGCTGGTCGCCGCGGCCCGCGCCCTGGGGCTGCGCGCGTACGCGGCGGCCCACACCGACGACGGCCGCGCCCGCCTGGCCGGCCTGCTCGCCGCGGCGGCCACCGGACCGGAGGCCGCCGCCGGAGAAGGCCGCTCCGGCCCCGGCGCGGAGGACCCGGCGTCCGGCGGAGCCGTGACCGTGCGCGGGCTGCTCGCCGGCCGGGAGGGCCCCGGCCGCGATCCGGACGGCCTGCTCGCCGTCGACGTGCTGGCCGTGCTGGACGCGCCGCAGCTCGACGCCGAGGCCGCCGCCGCCCTCGTCGAGGCGCTGCCCGACGGCGCCCGGCTGGTGCTCAGCGGCGACCCCGGGCTGCTGGAGTCCGCGGGCCCCGGCCGGGTCTACGCCGACGTGGCCGCCGCGCGGGTCTGCCCGCGGGTGACGTCCCGCACCCCCGACCCGGGACCGATCGGGGAGCTGGTCTCCGGCGTCGGCGCCGGCGAGCTGCAGGCCGTCGAGGCGCCGGGCAAGGAGGTCGTGATCGTCCCGGTGCAGGACCCCGGCGAGGCGGTCCACCGCACGGTGCAGCTCGTCGCCGACTCCGTACCGCGCGCCCTCGGGGTGCCCGCCGCGGACACGCAGGTGATCGCCGTGGGACACGGCGGTGCCGCGGGCACCCGAGTGCTGAACGCGGCGCTGAAGGAGCGGCTGAACCCCGGCCCGGGCGCGTTCGGCGGCTTCGACGCGGGCGACCGCGTGGTCTACGTCCCCGCCCCCGGCACCGCAGTGCCGGGACTGGTCACCTCCGGTGACGACGCGGGGCTGCACCTCGACTGCGGCGGCACCGCCGTCGTCGTCCGCCCCGACCGGGTCGCCGAAGCCGTACGGCACGGCTGGGCGCTCACCGCGCACCAGGCGGCGGGGCGGCGCTGGCCCGCCGCGGTGGTCGTGGTGCCCGGGGACGCGGAGGCGGCGCTCAGCCGCGCCTGGGCGTACACGGCGTTCAGCCGCGGCGAGCGGCACCTGTCCGTCGTGCACGGCGCGGGCCCCGTGCTTGCCCGGCGCCTCGCGGAGGTGCCGGCCCCGCGGCGTACGACACGGCTGCGCGGCCTGCTCGGCGCCCAGACGCGGGCCTGATTGCAGGACCGGCACGAAGCCCCGCGAGGCGGCACGAGGCCGCCCGGAGGGCGTCAGGCGGCGCCGGCACGGGGAAGGCCCGGCGCGTCCGCGCCGGGCCCCGCGGAACGGCGCTCAGCGGCCCGTGTCCACCCGCTCCAGCTCGTCGTCGCCGTCGTCCAGGTCGTCGAGCGCGTCGACCACCCGGTCGTCCTCGCGGCCCGCGGCGTCGTCGTCCTCGATGTCCGCCTCGTCGTCCGCGTCGAAGTCCAGCTCGTCCTCGAACGACGCGCTGACGTCGAAGCGGCAGATGACCAGCTCGGGGTCGACCTGGTCGAACGGCGCCGAGAGCCACTCCCCCGGCTCCGCCGGCTCCTCCGCCGCCGCCACCCACACCGCGGAGTCGCCCTCGGAGAGGCCGAACTCCCGGTGCCGCGAGGCGATCTCGTCCGGTTCGAACTCGCCGAAGAGCACGCCGACCGCCGCCGTCAGGCTGCTGCCCACGGCCTCCCGGTCGCCGGTCTCGTCCCCGCCCGCGACGTCCGGGTCGAGGTCGGCGATGCGCTGTGCCTGAGCCAGCAGCCGGTGCGGCTCCGCCACGGTGTAGTCCCGGCGCATGAGGACACTGAGCGCCCCCGGCTCGTCCGGCCCGGTGTAGGCGGGCAGCGTGTCGCTGCTGGGGATCTCGAAGGGGGTCACCTCGTCGTGGACCTCGTACAACACCTCGTCGTACGCCTCGGCTGCCGCTGCCAGCTCCTCGAAGGCGGCATAGACGGCAGAGCCCTCCTCGCCCGACCGGCGCTCGACCGCTTCGAGGTGGCGGTCGATCGCGGCTTTCAGCACCGACGCGGCGGCGCGTACCTCGGCAGCCGTAGGCTGCGCAGCATCAGACATAGTGCAGACGCTATCCGGAGCGAGGCACTTTCCGCACAATGGATGCGATGCCGGAATACGAGTTTCGTGATGTCTATGTGCCGCGGGGAGTCTCACGGGCCGCCGCGGCGAGGCTTCTGACCGACCAAGCCGAGTACGGGCACTGGGAGTTGCACCGGCTCCGGCTGTATCCCGACGGCAGTCGCAGGGCGCGGCTGCGGCGCCGGATCATCAGACAGGTGCGAGCGACGTGGTGAGCCCCGCGGGGGCCTATCCCTCGCGTGGACGCCCCGCTGACCTGCGGTTTCCACGCGCCCAGGGGGTCGGCACCGGAGGGTGCCGGACAGTGGCGGAGACGATACGGACGGCAAGGGGGCGGGTCCGGTTGCCCGGACCCGCCCCCGGCCGTCGACTACTTGATCAAGGAGCCGGCGCGATCAGGCCGCCTGCCTGATCGGGCTGCCCGCTTGATCGGGTTGCCCGCGTGATCAGGCCGCGGCCGCGCGGGCGCGGCGGTAGAGCACCGCGCCGCCGAGCAGCAGACCGCCGCTGAGCGGGATGAGGGCCCCCACCGGGATCTCGGACCCGGTCTCCGCGAGCTGCTCCGTCTCCGGGGCGGGCGCGCCGGCCTGCGTCTCGTGGTTCGGCGGGGTGTGGCTCCGGTCCTTGGGCTCGTCGGGCCGGTCCGGGGTGTCGGGCTGCTCGGGGGTGTCCGGCACGTCGGGACGGTCCGGCTCCTCCGGCGTCGTCGGCTCCTCGGGCTTGGGCGGCTTCGGAGTGTCGGGGACCGCGCCGTTGCCGCACTTGTTGCCGAAGGCGGGGTTGCCGACCCCGACGACGTTGGCGGAGTTGCCGCACGCGTTCACCGGCACGTCCACGGGCACCTGCACCGTGTTGCCGGAGAGCACGCCCGGGGACTGCGACGACTGGCCCTGGGCCTGGGCCCCGCCGCCGGTGGCGTGGCCGCCGGTCTTCGTGCCTCCGCCGTCGTTGACACACGTGTTGCCGAACGCGGGGTTGAGCAGCCCCCCGGCGTTCACCGTGTTGCCGCATACGTTCACCGGAACGTTCACCGGCGCCTGCACCGTGTTACCGGAGCCGACGCCCGGGGAGTTCGTCGCTGCGCCCTCGGCGCCCGCGTCCGCCTGTGCGGCGGTGGCGCCTGCGGCGACCAGCATGCCGCCTGCGGCGGCGATGGTGAACAGGCCCTTCCTTGCGACATGTCGCATGGGTCTTTCCTGCCTTCTGAGCTCTGAGTACGCGAGCAGGCGGGCCGTCCCCGTCCTACTCGCCCAAAAGCCCGTCCAGCCCCGGAGCACTGCAGCGCACTCCGGGGCCGTACGGTCACACCCTTACGGGAGGTTCAACGTCACTTGTTGATGCAGGTGTTGCCGAACGCCGGGTTCAGCAGACCGATGATGTTCACGGTGTTGCCGCAGGCGTTCACGGGGATGTGAATCGGAGCCTGGACGACGTTGCCGGAGAGCACGCCCGGGGACTGCACGGCAGCGCCCTGGGCACCTGCGTCGGCAGCGGCGACGCCGGCACCCGCCAGCATCAGACCGCCCGTGGCGGCCGCCGCGGCGACAACCTTCTTGATCATTCTTCCTCCTCGTTGACGGTGCGGCCCCAGCAGCGGACCGCACCCAATGCAACGACGAGGTAGGTTTCGAGCTACGCGCTTATCGTGCCATTCACCCTTTTCAGTCCGATTGGTACAGGTGGCCGATTCGACGGCTTGTGCCACCCGCCCGCACCCGCGCCTCCGCCGGGGAGAAACCCCAGCTCAGCAGGCGTCGAGGAACCGGTCCAGCACCCGGACGCCGAACTGCAGACCCGCGACCGGGACCCGCTCGTCGACCCCGTGGAACATCCCGGCGAAGTCCAGCTCCGGCGGCAACTGCAGCGGCGCGAAGCCGAAGCAGCGGATGCCGAGGTCGTCGAAGGACTTGGCGTCGGTACCGCCGGAGAGGCAGTACGGCACGGCGCGGGCGATCGGGTCCTCCGCCTTCAGGGCCGTCGCCATGGCCTCGACCAGCGCCCCGTCGAAGGTGGTCTCCAGCGCCTTGTCGGCGTGCACGTCCTCGCGCTTGACGCGCGGGCCGAGGATGCGGTCGAGGTCGGCGAGGAACTCCTCCTCGTACCCCGGCAGGAAGCGGCCGTCGACGTGCGCCGTGGCCTGCCCGGGGATCACGTTCACCTTGTAGCCCGAGCCGAGCATGGTGGGGTTGGCGGTGTTGCGGAGGGTGGCGCCGATGATCTTCGCGATGCCGCCGAGCCGGGCGAGGGTGGCGTCCATGTCCTCGGGGTCCAGCTCGACGCCGAGGGCGTCGCCGAGCTCGTCGAGGAAGCCGCGTA
This sequence comes from Streptomyces sp. WAC 06738, assembly GCF_003945505.1. NCBI lineage: Bacteria > Bacillati > Actinomycetota > Actinomycetes > Kitasatosporales > Streptomycetaceae > Streptomyces > Streptomyces sp. WAC 06738. Next base: position 1,029,699 of record NZ_CP029618.1, read on the forward strand.
CGGACTTGGTGAGCCGCACCGGGAACTCGTGCCGCCCCAGCCGGGCCACCGCCTCGGACAGCTCGGTGATGGCGTTGTCGCGGTTGGTCATCGAGCCGTGCCCGGCGGTCCCGTCGACGGTCAGGCGCATCCAGTGCATGCCCTTCTGCGCGGTCTCGATGAGATACAGCCGCACGTCCTCGTTCACGGTGAAGGAGAAGCCGCCGACCTCGCCGATGGCCTCGGTCACGCCCTCGAAGAGCTCCGGCTTCGTGTCCACGAGGTGCCTGGCCCCGTAGAGCCCGCCGGCCTCCTCGTCGGCGAGGAAGGCGAGCACGACGTCGCGCGGGGGCTTGCGCCCGGTACGCAGCCGCTCGCGTACGACGGCGAGGGTCATCGCGTCCATGTCCTTCATGTCCACCGCCCCCCGCCCCCAGACGCAGCCGTCGGCGACCTCCCCGGAGAAGGGGTCGTGGGTCCAGTCGGCGGCGTTGGCCGGCACGACGTCGAGGTGTCCGTGGATGAGCAGCGCCGGCCGCGAGGAGTCCTCGCCCTCGATCCGCGCCACGGTCGACGCCCGCCCGGGGTGCGACTCGAAGATCTCCGGTTCGAGACCCACCTCGGCCAGCTTCTCCGCCACGTACTCCGCGGCCGCCCGCTCCCCCGGTCCGGAGTGGTCGCCGTAGTTGCTGGTGTCTATCCGGATCAGCTCGCGGCAGAGGTCGACGACCTCGCTCTCCGCGCGCTCGACGGTGCCGCCACGGGCGTTCTCCGGCTGGCTCACGATGCCTCCCTGGCACGTTCGGGGTCCACGCCCCATCCTGCCCCGCCGGACCCCCCGACCCAACCCGCGGGGTGATCGCGGGCCCCCGCGGGTTTGCTAAGGTGTACCGCGTCGCGGCGGGCCCCGCCCGCGCGGCTTCCACCGGTCCAGGTGGCGGAATGGCAGACGCGCTAGCTTGAGGTGCTAGTGCCCGTATTAGGGCGTGGGGGTTCAAGTCCCCCCTGGACACCATCCTCGGCTCCACCGCGGCGAGGGCTCCTCCGATAGAGCTGAGCGGTCCGATCACGGCCTGGATCTCCTCCTTGACCATCGGGCGCTTCCCGGAACTCCGGGTACTCTGAGCGACCGCCTCTGCACGCCGGGCTTCCGCGCCATTCGTCCGGGACTGACGGCGCGTGCGGCCCCCGCGGCGCGGACGTCACCCGCCGGGTGCGCCGAGCGCGTCGTGGTCGGCGGCGTGTGCGGCGGGGGCGGCTTCGTTCCCCTGCCCCTGCCAACTGCTCAGCAACCGCAGGCGCTCCGCGTCAGGTGAGCCCGCCGGGGCGGTGTAGACGGTGAGGAACTGCTCGGGGTCGTCGGGCAGATGCAGCGTCTCGAAGTTCAGCGTGAGCCGTCCGACGACAGGGTGGTCGATGCGCTTGTAGCCGTGGGACTTGCTCTTGACGGTGTGCGACGCCCAGTGCTTGCGGAACTCCTCGCTCTTCAGCGACAACTCGCCCACGAGCGCCGCCAGCTTCGGGTCCTCGGGGTTGCGCCCGGCGTCGACGCGCAGATGGCCGACCGTGTCCCGGGCCACGAACTCCCGGTCCGGGTAGAGGCGGACGACGTCCTCGTCCAGCAGGACGAGACGGGCGACGTTGCGGCGTTGCGGCGGCAGCGCGCCGAAGTCGGTGATGAGGGCGCAGGCCAGCCGGTTCCAGGCCAGGATGTCCATGCGCCGGCCGAAGACGAACGCCGGGGTGCTGTCGCCCATGGCGTGCAGCATCTGGAGCATGCCGGGCCGCACGTGCTGGGCCCGCGGACGGCGCGGCGGGGTCGTCGGGTGGCGGGCGATGCGGTGGAGGTGAGCGCGCTCGTCCGCGTCGAGACGCAGGACGTCGGCCACGGCGTCGAGCACGTCGGCGGAGACGTTCGGAGTGCGTCCCTGTTCGAGGCGTACGTAGTACTCGGCGCTGATCCCCGCCAGGAAGGCCAGTTCCTCACGGCGCAGTCCGGGCACCCTCCGCAGCCCGCCGCCCGGGGCGAGGCCGACGTCCTCCGGGCGCAGCCGGGCGCGGCGGGAGGAAAGGAACTCTCGGAGGTCGCTGCGCCGGGTCATCAGTTCATCATCGCCGAACCGTCCGGCACCTGGGTGGTACTGGCGGTCCCCTGGAACAGCCGGGCGCCGGAACGCGCCGCGCGCCGGGTCACGATGACCGGACAACGCCCCGAGCACGATGACGAAAAGGAGCTGTCATGGGACAGCAGCCCATGTCCCGGCGGACCGTGCTGGCCGCTACCGCTGTCACCGCCGCGACGGTGGCCACCGCGGGTGGGAGCAGGCCGGCGACCGCCGCTCCGGGCCCCGCCGGGCTGCCCGAGACGTACGTGGTCCCCGGAGACCGGGCCTTCCCCACCGGCCACGCGTACGATCCGCGCACGGGCCACATCTACGTGGGCAGCGCCGAGGACGGCACGATCTTCCGCGGCCACCTCACGGTGCCCACCCTGCGCCCCTGGTCGCCGCATGGAACCGACGGCCGCGCCGGTACCTCCGGCATGACCGTCGATGCCGCCGGGCGCCTCCTCGTCGGCGGCGCGGACACGGGCACGCTGCGCGTGTACGACCCGGCCGACGTCACCCTGCTCGCTCTGCTGCACGGCGTCGAGGGCGGATTCCTGAACGAGATCGCCGCGGCGCCCGAGGGCACCTCCTATGTCACCGATTCCTTCCGGCCGATGATCTACCGGCTCACGCACACCGGGACCTCGTGGCGGCTGGAGCGCTGGCTGGACGTCACCACGACCCCCATCGACTGGGTCGAAGGACGCCACAACCTCAACGGCATCATCTGCATCGACGACCACCTGCTCACCGTCAACAGCGCCACCGGCCGACTCTGGCGCATCGACCGGCACACCCGGCAGTCGCACGAAGTCGATCTCGGCGGTGATCTGCTGCCCAACGGCGACGGACTGGCCTTCCGCGACGGCCACCTCTACGTCGTCCAGGGCAACCTCAACGACCTTCCCGGACTCACCCCGCAGGTGACCGTCATCCGGCTCTCCCCCGACCTCGCCCGCGGCCGCCTCGCGGGCCGCCTCCTCCCGCCCGGCGGCTTCCTGCACCCCAGCTCCATCACCCTCCCGGGCGACCGGGCCCTGGTGGTCAACAGCCAGTACAACCGCTGGAGCGCCGGACTCCCCCCGGAGTCGCTCCCCTTCACCCTCTCGACCGTGCCGCTGGCCTCGGCGCGACCGGCGGCGTGAGGGAGCCGACCATCGAGCCACCCCGACGTCACCTCCGCTCTCGACCACGCGGACCCGCGCCGGCGCCCACCTCAGGAACGAGCCGCGGCCCGGAACGGGGGCCGTCCCTTCCGGGACGGCCCCGGGTGTTCGCGGGTTCAGTCGGAGGTGCCGCCGTCCAGGGCGGTGTCAGGAATCCATGAACCGTGGATTCCGGCCGTGACCCGGCGCGGCAGGTGGACGGTGGCTATCCGGTCGAGGCATGAGGCGTCGAGGACGAGCAGTTGGGAGGCGTTCTGCTTGAGGTCGGAGATGACGGTGAGCAGGTAACCGTCGTCCTCTCCGGTCGCGCCGGCGGCCGGCACGAAGACCGCCTCACTGGGCAGCCTCGCGTCTCCTGCCTCGTGGATGAGCCGCGCGCCGGTCACCCGGTCGTACTTGACGATGCCGTAGCCGCCGAAACCGCGCGCGTCGGGGAAGGAGACGGCGTACTGGTGGCGGTTCTCGGTGCCGAGGAAGGCGTCGTTGAGGGTGGGGAACTCGATCGCGAGGTCGTCCACCGTCTCCTCTCCGACCGTCCCCGCTGCCAGGTCCACCATCCAGCGGCGGGTGAAGGCGCGGACGACGGGCTCGGCGCCCCTGCCGGGCGCGCCGACCCACCAGTTCCAGGAGAGGCGGAAACCCTCCCGGTCCACGGTGGGCGCCTCCAGGACGACGCGGCCCCGGGCGTCCTCGTAGGCGTTGACGGCGTGCAGTGCGCTGCCTGGCTCGATGGGGAACCAGCGGATGCGCGCGGCGCCGTCGCGGCCCCGGGGCATGATGCCGATGCGGGCGGGCTGGTGGTCGTCCCAGCCGTAGGGGATGCCGGAGTGTTCGGTCGCGTCGAAGGTGACGGTGCCCTCGATGAACACCACGTGGTGGGCGGTGAGGGCGAAGTCGTGCTTGAGGGAGGCCGTGGCGCCGGGCACCTCGGCGCAGTGGGTGACCCGGCCGTTGGCGTCGGCGACGTAGTAGACCAGATACGGCGGGAAGGGCGAGGAGCCGAAGAAGTGCAGCTCGCCACTGGCCGGGTCGGTCTTGGGATGGGCGGTCATCGCGCTGCGCAGCTTGCCGTCGAAGTCGTGGGCACCGACGGTGTCCAGGTCCGGGGTGAGTTCGAAGGGGAGGTTCGCCTCGCACAGCGCGAACAGGCGGCCGGCGTGCTCGACGACGTGGGTGCCGGCGGTGCTGGCGGTCAGGTCCGGCCCGTTCTCGGTCATGTAGGGGGCGCCGTCGAGGGCCGGGGTACGGACCCAGCGGTTGCGGTACCACTCGGCTCGCCCGTCGCGCAGGCGGATGCCGTGCACCATGCCGCTGCCCTTGAACCAGTGGGTGGGCGTGACACCCGGCTTGGGGTTGTGGCCGTTGCGGACCAGCCGACCGGTCAGTTCCGGGGGGAGTGCCCCCTCGACGGAGAGTTCGGTGGCGGAGATCTCGTCGACGGCGGGCTCGTAGTGGCCGGTCAGGTAGGGCTTGCCGGTCATGAGGATGCCTCGTTTCTGTGTGTGTGATCGTGCGGGTCGGCCTCGGCGATGGGCCGGACGACGGCGAGGGCCAGGAGTGCGGCGGTGGTCATCACCGCCGCGGAGATGCCGAAGGCCAGGCGGTAGCCGGCGGTCAGGGCTTCCCAGTGCGGTCCGTGCGTTGCCGCGTCGGCGGCGCGCGAGCCGGCGAGGGTGGCCAGGACGGCGAGGCCGACCGCGCCGCCGACCTGCCGGGTCGTGTTCACCAGACCGCCTGCCAGTCCAGCGTCCGCCGGGGGGACGTCTCCGGCCGACAGCGCGGTGAGCAGGACGAAGGCGGCACCGAGGCCGAGGCCGACCACCACGCTGGGGCCGAGGACGTCGGCGAGGTAGCTGCCGTCCGAGCTGATCCGCGACAGCCACAGCAGCCCGGCCGCTTCGATGAGCAGAGCGCCCGTCACCGCGGCCTTGGCGCCGACCCGGCGGGCGACGCGCGAGGACAGCGTGGACCCGAGCATGTTCGCGGCGGCGAGCGGGAGCTGGCCCAGTCCTGTGGCCAGCGGCCCGGCGCCGAGCACCTGCTGCTGGTAGAGGGGGAGGAAGAAGAACAGCGCGATCCACATCGAGCCGAGCAACGCCATGAGGCCGTTTCCGGCCACGACCTGTCCCCCGGCGAACAGCCTCGGGGGAATGAGCGGATCGGGGTGGCGGCGCTCGATGAGGGCGAACGCCGCGAGGAGGACGGCGAAGAGGGCGAAGGCGCCCAGCACCCGGGTGTCCGTCCAGCCCGAGCCACGGGCGGTGGTCAGCCCCCACACCACGGCGGTGAGGGAGAGCGTGACCGTGACCGTGCCGGCCAGGTCGAACCGCCCACGGTCCACGGCGGGCACCCACGGCAGGTGGATGGCGCCGGCGATCAGCACCAGGAACGCGCCCGCCGCGGTGGCGTAGAAGATCCACGGCCAGCCCCATGCCTGGGTGAGGGCGCCGCCGAGCAGCACGCCGGCCGCGGCTCCCGCTCCCGAGACGGCGCCCCATATGCCCAAGGCCCTGCCACGGGCGGGGCCGGGCGGAAAGAGGCTCATCACCAGCGCCAGCGCGGAGGGCGCGATCGCGGCGGCTCCCCACCCCTGTACCGCCCGCGCGGCGATCAGCACGGCGGGCGAGGTGGCAAGACCCGCCGTGAGTGACGAGAGGGCGAACACCGCCACGCCTCCCAGCAGGACCCGGCGGCAGCCCCACAGATCCGCCGCACGCCCGCCTGCCAGCAGCAGCACGCCGAAGGCCAGCCCATAGGCGTTGACCACCCAGGTCGTCCCGCTGTCGGACAGCCCGACGCCGGTGCGGATCTGGGGTAGCGCCACGTTCACGATCGACGTGGCGAGCATGACGGTGAACTGCGCCCCCGCCAGGACCGCGAGCGCGGCGCCCGGTCGTGTCGCGGTTCCGGGCGTTTTGCGCACGGCGGGGTGCTGTGAAATATCCATGTGTGGTTAACCACTCACTCGATGCTCAAAAGGAAAGGCGGGCTGCGCGGAGCGGCCCGCCGAGGTCGAAGGAGCGGGAAGCCCTCAGTGATGCCTGATGCCCTTCGCCAGCGTGCGCGTCCACGGCGCGTCCACCGCGTCGGCCCCGGCGGAGACGATCAGGTGGCACAGCATGCCGCGGGCGAAGAACTCCTGCACCTGCTCCTCGGTGCCGCCGGAGGCACCGCGCACGTACTCGACCAGCCGGGCATAGCCCTGCCGGACGGCCTCGCGCACAGCGGGTTCTGACACCGCGGCGGCCTGGGCGTGCAACTGGATCAACATCAGGTCGTTGTCGCTGATCAGCCGGGAATACGCGTCGCCCATGACGGACAGCACGACCTCCGGATCACTCCCGCCCGCCTGGGCGACGCCCCGCTCCAGGCTGGCCCGCACCTGCACGAAGCAGTGCTCGACGACGGCGACGAACAGCGCTTCCTTGCTGGGGAAGAGCCGGTAGACGTACGCCTGGGAGATACCGGCGGCCTTGGCGACCTCGGTCGTGGTGGTACCCCAGTAGCCGCGCGCCGCGAAGGCGCTCAACGCGGTACGCAACACCGTCTGGCGACGCTCGTCGGCGGTGGACAGTTGGCGAACGCTTCCCCTCTGCATGTGAGTAGTCAACCACTAATTCCTCTCGAGCGTCAACGGCGTCCGGGCTGTCCTACCGTCGAGCCCGCTACGAGAAGGACTTCTGACGCACGGCGCGACCTGTTCGACGAGCCTTCGAGGAGATGTCCGCCAAGCGGCAGGAGCCCACCCGCCCCGCGATGCCGAGCGAGCCGGCTGCCGGGCCACGGGCGCTGAAGCCGCTACGCGACGCCCTCTGCCCCGTGTGACCACGGCACCGCACCCCACGACAGACCCGGCGAACGGATCGCGCACCGGCCCCCTGCCGGCGCCGTAGGTGGGGCGGTGCCTGCGGCGGCAGTCAGCGGGTGTGGATCGTCACGTCGAGGCGGTCCTCCGTCCTCGGGAGACTGGTGAAGTAGTCGTAGTCGCCGCCCTGGTCACCGTGGCAGCTTTCGGCGCCGCCCTTGTGTATGCCGTAGGCGATCCGCTTGCCACCGCTCGGCCGGTACCACCCGCCGCCGCTGTCACCCGGGCAGGCGTCGTGGCCTGCGACGCGTATGTAGCCGTTGCCGACGACGCCGTCGATCGTGCCGCAGTCGCTGCCGTTCTCCGGGTTGTGCTGGGCGGACAGGCACACGATCTGCCCGTTCTGGATGCCGGACTCGCTCGTCAGCCGGCCGGTCACCGGGGCCGGATCGTCGTGGTCGCCGGGATTGTAGAGCCAGCCCAGCGGCGAACTCAGCCAGTGGGTGTTCTCCACCCGGGCCCTGGCCACGTCGGTCCCGGAGTCATTGTCGAAGACCACCCGGTCGAAGGCCCCGATCGTCCAGTTGCTGTGCTTGAGCCGCTCACCCTTCTCGCCGCAGTGACCCGCGGTGATCGCCAACTTCCGCTTCGGGTGATCGTTCTCGTAGGCCGTGAAACCCAGCGAGCAACCCACGTCGGGACTCTTCACCGAGATGCCGCCGCGCAGCGGCTTGCTGCAGTCGGCCCGCGAATCGCAGACCTCGTCGACGATCGGAAGCCCTGACGGATCGGTGGTGCTGCGCGGCCTGATCTGAAAGGTGTCCGGCACCGCCATGGTGTCGTTGCGTGCGGCCTTGAGATCGGCGGGTGCCAGGCCGGCCACCACCCGGTTCGCCTCCACGTCCACGGCCGCGTCGCCCTTGGCGGCCTCCCCCAGCGCGCGGTGCTCACCGGCGCGCGCCTCCTCGGCCTCGGCGGTGAGCCGCGCGTAGCTGTAATCCACCTGGTGCACCTCTGCCTTGACGCCGCTGTCCGCAGCGAGCGCGGCGAAGCGGTCGGCCGCCTCGGCCGTGGTCGCCTGCAGGTGCTGGGTGTCGGTCGCCCCGTCGTACCAGGAGCCTCCGAACGTACGGGCGTTGTCCTTGGCCAGCCGGGTGATGAGGGCGACCCGCCCGTCCTCGGCCCGGATGCGACGCCATGCCTCCTCGTCGCTCACCCCGGGGAAGCTCTCCTGGAACGCCCGGACGGCACCGGCCTTTCCTGCGGCGGCCGGGCCGTCGGCGGCGCCCGCCCCGGTGATGTCACCGCTGCCGGCCTCCCAGATGGCCGCACTAGGAAGAAGCGAGGGGCACCATGGCTAGGGGACGGGGCAGATGGCGGACGACGCTCGCACTGGTGGCGGGCGTGGCGTTCCTGCCGCCTATCGAGCGGGACCAGCGCCGGGGGCCACCTCGTTCGCGATCCGGAGTTGGCATCCGCGCCGGCGGCGGATCGCCGTACCCCGAGGGGCCCCTCCAGAAGACGGTCGGCAACACCCGGTGGTGATCGGCGCGTCGTCGTCAACTCGTCACCGGTGTCCTGGCGTCCGCAGAGCCGTGCTCCGGGGCGAAGGGCTGATCCGTCGCCGCAGCCGGGGGGTGGGAGTCGGCGTCCGGCACGTCGTCCGCCGAGACCCGGCCTCCGGGGAGGACCAAGGCGACCAGCGCGGCGAGTACGTAGAGTCCGATCACGGTGAGCAGGCCCCCGATGGCCGCGTCGGTCGGCGGCTCGCCTCCCTCGAGCATGGCGAAGTAGACGGTCGCGACGATCGCGATGCCGGTGGCGACGCCGACCTGGATGGAGGTGTTGATCATCGATGAGGCCGCCCCCGAGGCCGACTTCGGGATCTTGGCGAGCACGATGGTCATGAGCGTGCCGGCGACCATCGCGAGGCCCAGACCCGCCACGACCATGCCGGGTGCCAGGTGCCACCACTCCAGCGAGCCGGCGTAGCGGTCCACGGCCGCTGCGGTGAGCGCCATGCCGACGGTGATCACCGTGCAGCCGAGCAGCACGACCAGCCGGCCGAGGACCATCAGCTTCGGCGCCACGGCCGAACCGATGCCGACGCCGACGGTGAACGTCGCCAGGGCGACCGCCGTACGCAGCGGAGAGTATCCCTCACCCTGCTGCAGATGGACGGTGAGCACGAGTTGGTAGGCCATGCCGGAGAAGAACAGCACGGCCACCAGGAGTCCGCCGACCGCGCCGCGGTGCCGGAACAACTCGGGGTCGATGACCGGCGAGCCACCACGCCGCTTGACCCGGCCCTCGTAGCGGACGAACAGCCACAGCACCGGCGGCGACGCGGCCATCAGGACGAAGACCCACCACGGCCAGTCCAGCTCCCGCCCCTGCACCAGGGGGAAGAGCAGCAAGAGCAGGCCAAGGGTCGCGATCAGGCTGCCGGGCACGTCGAAGCTCTCACGCTGCGCACCGCGCGACTCACGGGTCAGGAACGCCGCCGCCACGAAGGCGGCGATTCCCAGGGGCACGTTGATGAAGAAGATGGGCCGCCAGTCCAGGCCGAACAGGTCGGCCTCCAGCAGCACCCCGCCGAGTACCGGGCCGCCGATGCCGCCGACGGCGAAGGTCATCCCGTAGACCGACATGGCCTTCGGCTGCTCCGCTCGCGGAAAGTCGACCTGCAGCATGGCCAGCACCTGGGGCACCATCATCGCGGCCGCGGCACCCTGGAAGACGCGTGAGGCGATGAGCATCTCGGGGTTCACGGACAGACCCGCGAGGGTGGAGGTGACCACGAAGCCGGCCAGTCCGGTCAGGAAAAGACGCCGCCTGCCGAACCGGTCCCCCAGCCGGGCTCCGGTGATCATGGCCGCGGCGAACGCCAGCGTGTAGCCCGCGACCGCCCACTCCAACTCGGTCGACGTCGCGTCGAGATCTGCCTGCACCGAGGGCAGGGCCACGTTGAGCACGGTGCTGTCGACCATGTCGATGAGCACGGCGACCAACGTCACCAGCAGGGCGGCCCAGCGCCGTGGGCTGTAACCGTCCAGGTCACCATCGTCTGCTTCGCTGCCAACCGTCACGAGGGCACTCCTCACATCACCTTTGAAGACAAAGTAGCTTTGATTGCAAAGCTATTTTGCCTTCGCGGGTATGTCAATGTCCGTCTGGGGCGAGGTCGTAGCGGTGCTTCAGATCGGGTGCCGAGGACAGCGCCGGTCAGTCTCGGACGGCACGCACCGACGCCTGCGGTGGATCACCGCAGGCGCTCCGGTGCACCCTGGGACCGGCGGATCGGGGCGGGGGTGAGTCCGGCGGGGGCGAACGAGCGCTGCTCACCGCTCGGCCGGGTGGACGTCGACACCGTCCCCCGCGGCGATCAGCCCCGCGTAGCCGTTGACTTGCTGCGGAGCGATGCCCGGCGCGTTGCCGAGGACCCGACCGGTGCGGGCGTCCCGCACCACCAGCCCCTCCCCCGCCTTGAGGTACAGGCGGTCCTCGTACGAGGCCGAGACCCTGCCCTCCCACTTCCCGTGCCGGAGCCGCCACAGAACCTCTCCACTGGTGGCGTCCAGGCCGATCGCCCCGCCTCGCTCCTTGTCTCCTTCGTCCCCCTCGCCGTTCGAAGCGAGCACCACCGTCGTACCGCCTTCGCCCTCCCAGCAGGACATGCCGCTGACCAGGCCGTCGTCACGGGTGTGGGTGACGTCGCCGCTGTCCATGTCGATCAGGAGCGGACCCCGGTCGTCGTCGAAGTCCTCGACGGCCAGCCACGGGCCGCAGGGGGCGATCGAGGCGTACTTCGAGATGTCCTCGCTCCACGTGTGCTCGCCGTCGGTCAGCACCGCCCCCAGCAGGCGTATCCCGCCGCCGTCCGGGAACGACATGCCCGCCAGGTCGTCGCCGGAGCCCGCCATGGCCAGGAATTCGTCCTCCTCCCAGACGAGTTCCGGCCTGTCGAGGTCGATGCCCAGCGAGCCCAGCATGCGATCCGCCTTCGCCACCTGGACGACGGCCGTGCCGTCATGGCCGTGGAGCACCGGAGCAGAGAGCCCCTCGGCGTTCCCTCCCGCCAGGACGCCCGGCTCGATGAGGAGGCCCCACAACCGCTCGCCCGTCTCGGCGTTCGCCGCCAGGATCTCCACCGCCAGGTCCTGCCGCTCCCCCTTGACAGGGACCGCGGCCACGACCGCCCGGGTACCGCCTATGCGGGTGAGCAGCGGTCGCGGAAGCCTGCGCTGGGCACCATGCTTCTCCAGCTCTGCTGCCCGGGCCTCGTCCCGTCGCCCGGCCGACTCCTGCCACGCCTCGTGCAGCGGCCGGCGCCGAGGTTCCAGGCGCGTGGTTTCCTCCCCGGTGGCCAGGTCGACCATGGTCAGGCCCGTTTCCCCCGCGACCCAGGCGTTCTGCCGGTGCAGCGCGACGGGCGGGTGCCGCACCGGTCCGGTTCCGAGGGAGAAGGCGGCCTCGGTCGCGAACGCCGTGGCGGGGGGCGGCTCCTCGGCTTCGCCGGGGGTACCGGACGACTGCGGGGGGTTGCGGCGCTCGTGGCCGTCCCCGTCGCCACCACCACCGCATCCGGCTGCTATCAGGGACAACAGCGCGACAGCGGCCAGGGCACGGAAGGAGATTGCCGTACGTGTGCTCATGGGGGTTCGTCTCTCCCTCATACGTGCTCGTGCCACGGCGCCGAGACGGCTGGTCGGCCGCGGCCAAGGCCGGCAAGCGTAGTAAGCATCGCCGGACAGAACCTTGATGAAATCTGACATGGCCGATGAGCGGCCCATCGGCGGTGGAGACCTTCTCATTTCCGGTTGCCGGGAGCCGCCCCCGTACGGAACCTGGGGGCCGTCGTCCGACGAAACGACGATGTCACGGTCTTCACCGCCCATCGTGCCCGCCGCATCTTGACGGGCCCTCTGCCCAAACCTTGACGGCTCCCGTCATGGTTCTGGGGTGGCACCGGCCGCGGCGTCGTTCTCAGGTCATGAATCCCGCCTCCCGGTACGCGCGTGCCGCGCCGGGGTGGAGCGGGGCCGGGACGTTGCGCCAGGCGGTGGCGGGGTTGAAGAGGGCCAGCGAGGGGTGTGCCGCGGGCAGGTGGTCGCGGGCGCCGAGGAGCAGGCGGGTGAGGGCGTACGCCGTGCCGGGAGCCAGGTCGGCGGCGACGACGAGGACCGTCTCGGCGAAGCAGGTGGCCACGTCCCCGGTGTGCAGGCCCGGGTAGGTGCCGGCCGGGATGACGCCCCGGGAGCACCCGTAGCGCCGCGCGAGGTGGTCGACGAGGTCCGCGGGCAGCGGGGCGAGTTCGAGCGTGCGGACGCCGCCGGCCGCGGCGGCGATGCTCGGCGCGGGCAGCGTCGTGGCCCCGAAGACGTAGTCGATCTCCCCCGCGTGCAGCGCGCGGACCAGCGCGTCGTAGCCGTCGAGCAGCACCCGGCCGCCGCGGGCCCGGATGGCGTCGTACGTGGCGCCGTAGTGGCCGACGACGTTGCGGAACATCAGCTCGTCCGTGGTGTCCTCCGGCGGTGCGCCGAACCGCGCCCCGCCCCCGGCGATCACCTCCCCGGGTCCGGCTGCGGCGTCGGCCGCCCGCAGCAGGTTGTACGGCAGCGGCGACCAGCCCGTACCGAGGACACGCAGTGTGCTCATCGGAGTGCCGAAGGGCGGGCCACCGTTGTACGCCGCGGCCACCACGACGTCCGTACTCATGCCCACATGCCCCTCGCCGTCCCGGATCCGGGCCAGATTCTCCCGGCCGCCGCCGGCGGCCAGCGAGAGGCGCAGGGCCGGATCCCGGCCGTCGAGGAGGCGGATCAGCCCCTCGGTCATCTCGTACCAGCCGTCGCCGGGATTGCCGCCCAGCCAGGTCAGCTCCATCAAGTCCGGGGCCGCCCCGGTGTGCCGGGGCCGTGCTGCGGGGTGGTGCGTACGGTCAGCCATGGGTGTCCGCCTCTCCTGCGGTGGGGTTGTCCACGGTGAAGTGCACGCCGGAGAACGCCGCGCGCCAGCCCGCCACCTCGGCCGCGACGGCCGCCGGGGCGACGTCCTCGTCGAGCCCGCGGGCGATCAGGCGCGCCAGGGTGGGCATGTCCCGCTCCCCCATCCCGAGCCGCGCGACCTCCGGGGTGCCGAGGCGCAGCCCGTCCGGCTCGCCCCCGGCGGTCGGCCCGGAGGGCAACCCGATCCCGCACGCCAGCAGCCCCGCCGCGCGCAGCCTGCGGGCGGCCCGCTGCCCGCCGCCGTAGCGGTGCGCCTCGACGGCGAACTGGTGCGAGCGCGTACCGCCCCGCCGAGCCGCGAAAACCGGCACGCCCAGCGCCGCCAGCTCGGCGGCCAGCCGCCGCGCCGTGGCGGTCATGGCCTTCCCGTACGCGCGCCCGGCGGCCTTCCAGTCGAGCAGGGTGACGGCCAGCGCGGCGGTCCTGGCCGCGTCGAAGTTGGCGGTCAGCCCCGGGTGGGCGATGGCGTCGATACGCTCCGCGAGCTCGGCGTCGTCGGTGACGACGAGCCCGCCGGCCGGGCCACCGAGACTCTTGTACGTGCTCATGGACATCAGGTGCGCGCCCTCGGCCAGCGGCTGCGGCCACACCCGCGCGGCGATGGGACCGCACAGGTGCGCGGCGTCGAAGAGCACCCGGGCGCCCACCTCGTCGGCGATCTCCCGTAGCGCGGTGACCGGATGCGGAAACAGGTTCAGGCTGCCGCCGACGGTGATCAGCGCCGGCCGCTCCCGGCGGGCCAGGGCGCGCAGGGCGACGGGGTCGACGGTGCAGCCGCGCGCGTCGACGGGCGCGGGTACGGTGCGCAGCCCGTAGCGGCCGGCGGCGCCCGCGGCATGGTGGGTGACATGCCCGCCCACGGCGGCGGGCGGCGCGATGACCGTGTCACCGGGGCGGCAGGTCGCCATGAAGGCATACAGGTTGGCAAGTGCCCCGGAGCCGACGCGGACCTCGGCGTAGCGCGCCGAGAACACCTCCGCGGCCAGTTCCGCGGCGATGACCTCGATCCGCTCGATGGCCTCCAGGCCCGTCTCGTACTTGGCACCGGGGTGGCCCAGCGACGGCCGGGTGCCCAGTCCGGCCGACAGCAGCGCCTCGGCCCGCGGGTTCATGACGTTCGAGGCCGGGTCGAGGTTGAGCGTGTCGCGCTCGTGGATGCGCCGGTTCTCCTCCACCAACCGGTCGATCTCGGCGAGCGTGGCGCGTACGGGCCGGGCGGCCACGGCCCCGGCGACCGTGCGCATCAACTGCTCGCCGGGTTCGGGCACCCACGGGCGGGCCGCCAGGGCATGTCTCATCCGCGCTCTCCTCGCTGAGGTGGGACGGGGGCTCCCGGCCCGGTGCCGACGGCCGGAAGGGGGCGGAGCACCACGCTAGGCCGGGGCCGGTCGCGGGGGCATCGGACAGTGGACGGGACCTGCGGGCGTGCTCTCCTACACTTGTCGGAATCCAGCCGCATCCAGCGGATCCCGACCGGCGCCCAGCGGACCGGTCGCCCGGCACGCGGAGGACGGTCCCGTGGCTGACGCCGGAAGCCTTCAACAAGAGCTCGACAGGCTCGCGGACGAGCTCGGCCACAGCCTGTCCGTCGACGCCCCGGACGGCCGGCTCATCGCGTACAGCGCCCAGGGAGCCGACGCCGACCAGGTGCGGATCGCGGCCATCCTCTCCCGGCAGGTGGATCCTGCGGTGCTGGAGTGGGAGCTGCGGCACGGCATCGCGGAAGCGACCGGGCCCGTCCACGTGCCGGCCAACGCCGGGCTCGGCATGGCCGCCCGGCTGTGCGTGCCGATCCGGCGAGGCCGCGGTTGCCTCGGCTACCTCTGGGTGCTCGACGCGGGCGCGGTGCTGGACGACGTGGCGCGGGCCGCGGCCCTGCGCGCCGCGCGCGCCATGGCCCCGGTGCTCGACCCGCATCCGCCGGAGGCCGCCCCGACGGAGCGCCGGGACGTCGGCGAGTTGCTCCGCGCCCTGCTCGGTGAGTCACCGCCCCGGGACGTCCTTGATCGCCTCGCCGCGGCGGCGCCGAGCCTGCTCGGGGCGAGGATCCGGGTCTACGCCGCGGTGCCCGCGGCCCCTGGGCGCGGGGGAACGACGCCGTTCGGCGAGGGCGAGTTCCGGCGCCTGGTCGCCGCGCTGCCGGCCGGATTGCGCGCGTACGCGGGCTACGTCGGTTCGTTCGTCGGCGAGAGCCACGCGGTGGTGCTGGCGCGGCACGGGGCGGACGAGGGCCTCGCCGACGCGCTCGACCGGATCGCCAACACGGCGGTCAGCCCCGCTGGTTGCGCGGGCCCGTCCGCCTCGGACCTGGGCCGCAACGGTCCTGCGGCCGTCATCGGGGCGGGTGACCCGGCGCCGTTCACCGTCGACGCGGCCCGCACCGCGCACGCCCAGGCGCTGGCCGCCGCGGAACTCGCCGCGCTGGACCCGGCCCTGCCCACCCCGCTGGCCTGGCGCGACCTCGGCCCGTACCGCAGGCTCCTGCACTCG
Source organism: Streptomyces sp. WAC 06738 (assembly GCF_003945505.1). Lineage (NCBI taxonomy): Bacteria > Bacillati > Actinomycetota > Actinomycetes > Kitasatosporales > Streptomycetaceae > Streptomyces > Streptomyces sp. WAC 06738. The sequence continues at coordinate 1,045,255 of NZ_CP029618.1, forward strand.
GGCCCGCCGCCCTCGGACGACGGCCTCGCCCCGCTCGACCGGGCCGGCGCCTCCGCGCCGATGCTCCTGCACACCCTGGAGACCTACCTCGACCTCGGCGGTGACGCGGGCCGCACGGCCACCCACCTGCACCTGCACCGCACCAGCCTGTACTACCGGCTCGGCCGCATCAGCGAGCTACTCGGCGCCGACCTCACCGACGGGCTCGTCCGGCTGGACCTCCACCTCGCACTCAAGCACCGCCGCCTGGCCCGCCGCACCCTGGGCTGAGCAGGCCCCCCGTGGAGGGTCGCGGAGCTTCAGAGCGCCCTCACACCCCGGTAGCGGCCCCGGAACGGGCGGAGCACGGCCGGGTCGACGGCACTGATCTCCCAGGACGAGCTGTCCACTTCGGTGAGCACGACCACGGCTGCCTCACCGGCGAATCCCCTGGCCTGGGCGTCGATCATCTGAAAGCCGGGAGTCGTCAGCGACAACAACGTCAACGTGTCCAAGTCGCCCTCTGCGGACCGTTTCTGCATCTCGACGCAACGGGTGTCGACGATCTCTTCGCACTCGACCCGCCATGTCAGGTCCAACGCGAAGTCGCCAAGGCAGACCACCAGTTCCGCGAGGGTCACATAGCGACTCCCCTGCCACGCCGGGAAGGTGATCCCCTTCATCCCTGCCTCCACCCTGCGGAATGCGGTGCATGCGCTTCGCACGTGGGTCCGAACCTAGCCGGTACACGATGCGGTGCGACCGCTCCTTGGATGAGCAAGCGGTGTGCGGGGACGGCACGTGACGGAGCGCTGCCGGGTCGCCGCCCCCGCGGGCGGCCGACGGCGTGCCCGAGAAGATCGGCGCACGTGGCCCGCAGCACACTCAGCCCCAGCAGTCTCGTCCTCACGCATATCGTTCCCGCCGCACCTTGACGGATCCTCTGCCCAGACCTTGACCAAACCGGTCCTGGTCCTAGGGGTGGCGCCAGCCGGCGAGGCACCGGGGTCGCCGGGCCGGGTCGGGCAGGGCAGGCGGGCGGCACGCGGCGTGGGCCGAGTGCACGTAGTGGTCCAGGGCTCGTTGCACGGCGTCCTGGCGGTCGGCCGCGGTGTCGTGCGTACGGGCCAGTTCGGCGGCGTAGTCGCGCAGCAGGTCGTGCACGGTGAACCAGTCGGGGGCCGGTTCGGTGAGCAGGCCGGCGCGGGTGAGTTCGGAGAGCAGCGGCCTGGCCCGCCGGGGGTCCAGGCCCGCCAGACCGGCGGCGGCACCGGTGCTCAGCTCAGGTCCCGGATGCAGCCCGAGCAGGCGGAAGAGCCGGGCGGCCGCAGGGCTGAGGTGACCGTAGGACCAGGTGAACACCGCTCGCACGTCGACGAAGGGAGCGCTGCCGGACATCTGCGGTGCCCCGCGCGCATGCCCTGGTGCGGCGGTGAGACGCGGGGCGATAAGGCGGAGAGCCAGCGGCAAGCGGACACCCCCGGCGACGACCTCGGCCACCGCCTGTTCCCGGTTTTCCGCACGCTCCTCCCCCGTCAGCCGGAAGAGCATGCTCCGCGCCTCCTCAGGGCTGAACGGCGGGAGGATGATCTGGTCCGCGCCGGTGGTGGCGACGAGGTAGGGCATCTGCCGGCGGCTGGTGACCACGGTGGCGCAGCCGGAAGCTCCGGGCAGCAGCGGCACCACCTGGTCGGTGTCGCGGGCGTTGTCCAGCACGACGAGGAACCGCCGTCCGGCCAGGAGGCTGCGGAACAGCGCCGTACGGGCGTCTGTGCTCTGCGGTATCCCGTCGTCGGCGACCCCGAGTGCCTGCAGGAAGCCGTGGAGCGCCTCGGCCGGCTCCATCGGGGAGTCAGCGGCCGCGTAGCCGCGCAGGTTGACGTACAGCTGCCCGGCCGGGAAGGCCCCGGCCACCCGGTGTGCCCAGTGCAGGGCCAGGGCGGTCTTGCCCACCCCGGCGCTGCCGGTGATGACACAGACCGCCGCGCCGCGCGACGGGCCGGCGGCTTGCTCCCCCATCCGGTCCAGGCGTTCCGCGTACGCCCCGCGCCCGACGAACCCGGCGTCATCGGGAGGAAGTTGCGCAGGACACCCGGTCGCGGGGGCGTCGGGCGAGCCGCCCCGGACGGAGGTGCGGATGGCGGGGTGAGGCTCTCCGATCCGATCCCGCCGGTCCACCGGCCGGCGCCGGAGGTCTGGGGCCTGCTCCAGCGCGGGGTCTCGGCGCAGCACCTGCTCATGCAGCCGGCGCAGCTCCGGGCCGGGTTCCTCGCCGATCCGCTGGACGAGCATGTCCCGGGTTCGGGAGTACGCCTGCAACGCGTCGGCCTGCCGGCCGGACCGGTACAGCGCCAGCATCAGCAGCCCGGTCAGCGGCTCCGCCAGCGGATGGTCGACCACCTCGGCCGAGAGCGCCACCACGGACTGTGCATGGCGGCCCAGCCGCAGCTCCAGGTCGTAGCGCTCGGTCAGCAGCGTCACCAGTTCGCGCTGCAGTCCTACACGCATCTGCTCCGCCCACAGTCCGCGCAACCCGGCCAGCGGGGTACCGCGCCACAACGCGGCGGCCTCGCCGAGCAGTTCCGCCGACCGCACGGGGTCGCCGGCCTGCTGCTGCCGGGCCTGGCGGACCAGACTCCGGGCGCGGTGCAGATCCACGTGCGCGTCGTCGAGGGTCAGCACGTACCCGCCGTTGTCACGGCGGATCTCCGGCACCGGTGTGCTGCCCTCTTCCACCTGCCGCAGCGTGCGGCGCAGCCGCGAGACGTAGGTGTAGACGGCGTCGCGCATGTCGCTCGTGGGCTCGTCGCGCCACACACGCGCGATCAGTGTCTCCACCGGCACCAGCCGCCCCGGGGTCATCGCGAGCACGGCCATGACGCATCGCTGCTGGGGCGGCCCGAGGGAGTAGCGGCGGTCGTCGGCGCCACGCAGTTCGACCGGTCCCAGCAGTCGCAGGTCGGGCATCCCCGGTCAGCCTTCTTCTCGCACACGGGCGTGCGTCCCGCGGTCCTCGGCCGGCGGTCGCTCCGGTTCCCGCTCTTCGGAGTCGGGGTACCGGCCGGCCGGCTGATGCTCCACACCACCGCACCAGATGCGGCGGATGTTCCGGGTGGCGCGGATGTCGGCCAGCGGATCGCCGTCGATGAGGACCAAGTCGGCCCGTAGCCCCGCCTCGACGGAACCGCGGTCGGTCAGGCCGAACGCCTGGGCCGCCAGTCCCGTCGCCGCGCGGAGCGCCTCGGCGGCACTCAGCCCGGCGTCGACGAGCAGTTCCAGTTCGTGGTGGAGGCTGGTGCCGCCCTCGGGCTGGAACGGCACGCCGGCGGTGTCGTTGGTATCGGTGCCGGCGACGACGGGAACCCCGGCCCGCTGGAGCAGAGCGACGCTTCGGGAGGTGCCCGCGAAGGCCCCCGGCCTGCCGGTGCCCGCCGCGATGCCTTCCATCATGGTGAGGGTGGGCACCACGATGCAGCCCTCGGCCGCGAGGCGGTCGACGACCGGGCGATCCAGCGGCGCGCCGAGCGGGAGGTGGGTGACGATGTCCGCGCGGGCGTCGAGAGCCTGGAGGACGGCATCCCGGGACGTCGCGTGCACTACGACCCGGACGTTGCGGGCGTGCGCCGCGCGGACGAGCGCCGTGACGGTCGGCTGGTCCGGGCCGCCGTCGCCCGGGTCGGCGATGATCTTGATGTAGTCGCTGCCCTCGGCCAGCCGCGCGGCGACGAACGGCTCGGCTTGGCCGGGGCGGGTCACCACCGCGTCGGCCGGCATCGCGGGGATACGTGCGTGCAGACCGCCGGGCCCGATCGCCGGGATGCCCGCGCTGCGGATGTCGGCCCCGCGCGGCGTGTCCCGCAGGGCGGCCATCCGTTGCGGGGGGTAGCTCGACATGTCCAGCGCCGTGGTGACGCCGTACGAGCAGAGCCTCTCCGGAGTCTGGCGGCCACCGAGGTGGACGTGCGCATCGATCAGGCCGGGCAGCAGCACGCCTCCGTCGGCGCTCACGACGTCGCCGCCGGAAGGGCCGGTGTCGTCGTCGGTGCCGATCACGCCGTCGGCGACGACGACATCGCGTGGTTCGGACAGCCGTCGGCCGTCGAAGACCCGTACGCCGGTGATGGTGACTCGATCCGTCATGACCTTCTTACCTTCTTCTGCCTCGGCGCTTGCGTGTGCGTGGGGGCGGGTGGTGGGGATGGTCTGGAGGGGTGGCGCGTGCGGAAGGACCACCACAGTGCGGTGAGCGCCGTGAGTCCGGTGAGGAAGGCGGCGTAGCCGATGCCGCTTCGGCCCGCCAGTCCGTAGCCGAGCGAGCCGACGAAGCCGCCGGCGCTGATGCCCAGGTAGATGGTGCTCTGGTGCAGACCGAGAACGACGGGGGCCGCCTCTGGCGCGGCGGCGACGACCCGCATCTGCTGCGGAACGTTCACCATCCAGTGCAGCATCGCCCAGGCGCCGATGCCGAGCAGCGCCGGCGGCATGGCGACCGCTGCCAGCGGGACCACCAGCACCGCCACGACCAGTCCTGGAGCCACCACCGCGATCGTCCGGTCAGGGCCGAAGCGGTCAGCCAGCCGCCCGGCGAGCAGGTTGCCGGCCACGGCGCCGGCGCCGAAGACGAGCAGCGCCGGGAACTGGCGATCCGGGTCGCCTCCGGTGGCCTCCAGCAGCACCTCGTCGATGAAGTTGAAGACCGTCCAACTCGCCGTCAGGCACAGCCAGGTCGCCAGCAGCGTGGCCAGCACCCGCCGGTCGCGCAGCGGTGCGACGCGCGCGGCGAGCGGTACCGCGGGGGAACCTCCGAATGCCGGCAGCAGCCGGATCGCGGCCATGGGCAGCAAGGTGACCAGGGAGAGAAGGCCGAGCACGAGCCGCCAGCCGGTCGCGCCGCCCAACCATGCGCCGAGCGGAAGGCCGAGCACGATCGCTGTCGTCAGCCCGCCCACCACCACGGCCACGGCACGTCCTTGCCGGTCGCCGGGAGCCAGGCGGCGTGCGACCGCGAGCGCGTTGGCGGTGTACACTCCGGCGCCCACGCCGGCGAGCGCGCGTGCCGCGACCGCACCCGGGAAGTTCGCCGCGACCGCGGTCAGGCCGTTGCCGGCGCCGAACACGGCCAGCGCCACGCACAGCAGTTGCCGTGACGGCCGATGCCCGGCCAGCGCGGTGAGCACCGGGCCGCCGAGCGCGTAGGCGAGCGCGTACACCACGACGAGCTGCGCGGCGGCCGTCCGGCTGACGTCCAGGTCCGGGCCGATGCGCCCGAGCAGAGGCGCGATCACGAACGTCGAGACCCCGACAACGAAGTTGCCGGAGGCGAGCACCAACAACTTCGCGTTCACGGGACCTCCTCGCCGGCACAGCCGGTGACCACCGCCAGGACAGTTGAATTGTTCAACTACCTCGCCAGCCTACCCGACTTGTTGAAATCTTCAACTGTTACTCTTCAGGCCATGAGTGGCACACGGTGGCTGGACGACGATCAGCAGCGCTCCTGGCGCTCCTACGTGGAAGGATCGGCGCTCCTGGTGGACGTGCGCGACCGGCGGCTGCGCAGCCGTCACCACCTCTCGCTGGCCGACTTCGAGATCCTGATGCGGCTCTCCGAAGCCCCCGGGGGCCGTATGCGCATGGCCGAACTCGCCGAGCTCTCGTACTACTCGCGCAGCCGGCTCTCACACACGGTCTCCCGGCTGGAGGCCCGCGGGCTCGTCCGCCGAGGCGACGACGCGGACGACAAGCGCGGCGTGGTCGCCTCGCTCACCGGAGCCGGGCAGGCGCTGCTGGTCGAGGCCGCCAAGGACAACGTCGAGACGGTGCGCGAGCACTTCGTCGACCTGCTCAGCCCGGCCGACCTGGAGACGATCGGCCGGGTGTTCCGGACCGTAGCGGCCAAGATCCACGAGTCCGCCGGAGAGCAGCCCGAACGACCCGAGAGCCCGCGCGGCCAGGCCACGCCGGGGACGGAGTAGCCGCCGGGCACTGCGCGGCGGCCCGTGTGCCGTCGGGGTCCGCGGGGCCGTCCCCCTACCGCCTCTCGACGGGCTTCGCGGCGTCGAGCGCGGCGGCGAGATCGGTCGCGGACCAGCCCCTCAGCTTCTTCTCGATCGAGGGGCCGTCCGCGCCCTCGTCCTCGTTCGCCGGAGTTCTTTCTCCGCGGTGGCGGTGACGACCACGACATGGTCGGCGGGCGCGAGACAGGACAGCACGCGCCGGCGACGGCGGCCGCGACCGACGAGAGATCATTCTTCGCATGGCAGGCCAACACCGGCAGACGCCGCGGATCGCGAGCGCGTTGGTGCCCGATGAGGTCGTGGGGCTCCGCGGCCGCGGCACACCCTCACGGGGACCGTCAGGAGGTGGTTGCCGGGTGCGGGTCGCCGAGGTAGGGGAACCGGTCCAGGGTGTCGGTGTGCGGCGTCAGGCCGGTGGGCGGCGCCTCGTTCTTGGTGAGGAACGCGACGCGGATATCGATGACGTCTTCCGTGAATGTCCGGCCATTGGGATACGCAGCGGGCATGGCGGGGTTGAAGTGCAGCACGTCGGGCAGCAGGCCGTGCTCGTCGAGCGCGACGATCGCCTCCTCGCGCGAGTAGCCGCCGGTGTGGCCAAGCAGGTGGACGAACTGGTCCGTCCACCTGGCCCGGTCGTTGACCGGCTCGCTTGCGTTGTACTCCTCCTTCGTGTCGTCGGTGTTGAAGAAGCTGCTCATTGACGGGTGTCCGGCGCGGTCCACGTGAACGAGTTCGCCGTCGCGCATGACGCTGCACCGGCCCCAGATGTGCAGCTCGTGATTGGGAGCCAGTTGTGCGGTCGGCAGTTCGATGGCCATGGAGAAGACGTTGGCCCTGCTGTTGGAGTCGACGCCGGTCCACGGGGATTTTCCGCCCGGATGCGGCTCGGTGAAATTCCGTTTGCCGCTGGTGTCGAACAGGTTCTTGATTCCATCGAAGTCGAAGAAGAAGGCGTCACTGCGGCTACCGGCAGCCACCTTGTAGTCGCCGCTGCTGACCACGTTGGCCTGAGGGCCGAAGGAGACGGCGGCGTCCGACACGATCTTGGTGCCGACCGCCTCGGGCCTGCGGGACTCCGCACCGGTTGCCATGAAGACGCTGTACGTCTGCGAGCCGTCGGATGCCGGCGGGCTGAAGACCCAGCTGAAAGCGTGGTCGGTCAGGTAATCGCCGTCGTTGTCAATGTTCAGGCGGTACACAGCGTCGGGGTGCATGGCGTCTGCGTTGGGATTGGCGTTGAGGATGAGAACAGTCCTCGTCGGATCGCCGGGTGCCCCGAAGGCGTAGAGGTCGCACAGATCGAGGCGCTGGTCGCCGAGTGGTGGCCCGAGGCTGAGGCCGGTGAAGTGGTTGGACATGTCAGGCCCTTACATTGTCTGCGCGCCGGAAACCGCTGGAAGCCCTCGAACGGCCGTTCTGGGGCCCGTGAGGTACACCCACACCTGGGGCGCATCAACGCTATCCGCCAGAGCATTCCGGCCGTCGAAAGCGAAGGCCCGGCCGTCAATCAACACTCGAACGGCTCACCGGCAAGGACCGGCCGCACGTGTAGGCGGGACCGGTGTGCTGGCCCGTCTCCCACTTGGCGTAGCTATCGTTCTCAGCGGGGCGGTGCGTTTGCGCGATGAACACCCGCACTGGTTCTCGACCGGCCTCGTGCCGGATGTCGTCGCGGCGCCAGGTCACGTAGTCGGCCGCGGTGGCGGAGGAGATGAGGCCCAGCTGTCTCCCATGAAGATCCGCTGCAAGTCGGCGGGGTCTGCGGTCGTGATCTGGTCGGCATCGGGAGGGGTGATCGCCACCGCGACGCCGAAGTCCCAGAACTCGGTGACCTTCCAGGCCTGACGGTTGCCGGCGGCGTTCTGGATCGCGATTCGGCGCGCTCGGCCCGCGTCGTCCAGCCACACCTCCGCCGGCAGCTCGCGCAAGCGACGGACGGGCGCCTCCGGCACTTCGATTCCTGTGGGCAGAAGCTGGTCCGCCGCCGCGATGTCGACGGTGAGCCGATAGTGAGTGGTGGCGGCGTCACGGATGGTGTCCGTACCGGCCTCGATGATGTCGCCACCGGCACCGAACAGAGCATCCAGTGGCCAGAGCGGATCCAGATGGCCGCGTGGGCCGTCCGGGTCACGGCCGGTGGGGGCGGCGAACCAGGAATCACCCGAACGCAACAACTCGGTCGCTCCGACGTAGAGCATCTCGTGCGGTCTGGTGAGTGCCTCTGGCACGTTCCGCAGGCCATCCCGGATGTGCCCGGGCAAGAGCAACCGGAACACCTGCGCCACGCGGGCCGCGAAATCGACCACGCCCTCGCTGAGTTGCTCCCGCGCCTCGAGTGGCGGCGCACCGAGATGCAACCCATACGACAACCGCGCAGAACCGGCTGCCGCGGTTCGCGAAGCAGCGGCCCGCACACGAGCAGTGTCGGTCTCGAGACTCCCCGCCATGATCCGATCCCCTCGTCGTGAGTCAATCCCACACGGCCAGATCACACGTTAGCGGCGCCTTCAGCGACCGCTGCTGGTACGAGCCCCCCTTGTAACGAAAGTCTGACGGCGGCGTCTTGACGGAGCGGGACGCAACCGGGTGGCCGGCACAGCAGAGAGGTCGCCTACGCGGCTTGCAGGCGGGAGCGGGATTCGGCGGCGGCCGGGTGGCGGAGGTCTTCGAAGATGCGCAGGGCTCGTGTCCAGGAGGCCCGGGCGGCGCCGATGTCGCCGATGTCGGCCTGCGCGTCGCTGTCCAGATGCTCGCGGGCCTGATCGAGGTCGCCCAGGCGGAAGGCGGAGCGGGCCTGGTCGCACAGGACGGCGGCCAGCTCGGCGTCGCCCGCGGGGTCGCCGCCCGTCCGGCGGGCCGTCGCGAGGACCGTCCGCAACAGCCGGCCCTGCTCGATCCAGCGCCCGTCACGGTCGAGGTAGGTGCCCAGCCTGCGGCCCAGGCGGACGACGTGACCGTCGAGCCCGGCCCTCGCGGCGAGTCGCACGGCGTCGGTGAGCGTGCGCCGTTCGGCGGCGAACCAGGCGAAGGCCGGACCCGCCTCGGCGAACACCTCGGGAGTGACACCGGACGGGGCAGGGCCGAGGTCCGGGAACCGGTCACGGTGCGCCCACAGGGTCCGGCACGCGCCATGCGCCGAATGCAGATAGTAATCGAGCACCCGCCCCACGGCTGCCTCGCGCCGCTCTTCCTCCTCCTCTTCGCGCGCCAACTCGGCGGCGTAGTCACGCAGCAGGTCGTGCATGGCGAATCTGCCCGGCGTCGCGGGCGTTGTCGAGCACCACCAGCATCCGCCGGCCCGCCAGCAGGCCGCGGAAGAGCCCGGTGCGTGCGTCGGTGCCCTCGGGGATCTGGCTGTCCGGGACCCGCAACGCCTGCAGGAAGCCGCGCAGAGCCTCGGCTGGGTCGGTGGGACTGTCCGCCGCCGCGAACCCGCGCAGGTACACGTACAACTGTCCGTCCGGGAAACGCTCCGCGGCACGGTGGGCCCAGTGCACCGCCAGCGCGGTCTTCCCCACCCCGGCAGTACCGACCACCGCGCAGATCGTCGCACCGGGCGAGTCTTCGCCCGCCGTCGGCGACAGCCTCTCCAGGCGGCTCAGATACTCCTCCCGCCCGTTGAACCCGGCCACATCCGGCGGTAGTTGCGCGGGGGTACTGTCCGCAGGCTGCGGTGCCCCAGCGCGTACTGCCGGCCGTCCGCCCGCGCAGTTCCACCGGGCCCAGCAGTCGCAGTTCGGTCACTTCGTCGCTCCTCGGTTGCTCTGCTACCGCTCGTCGGGCTACGGCAGCGCGCCTGTCGGGCGCTCCCCGTACGAACCGCAAGAAGCCACCCCGGTGATGCCGGGGAGAGGCGCCGTCAGTCCCTTCCGGGGCGGTCGGGTGGGCGGGGCCTCCGGTGCCTTCGGCGCCGCGCACGATCACAGAGGACACGATCGTCTCCTCAATGGATGTCGATCTGACCGGGCAGGTGTGGGAGGGCAAGAAGTCACCAACGTGGTCTCATGGCGATCCGGCCTTCGGCAGTGGTCTGGTTGCCTGGCCTGGCGTTTCACAGAAAGGGCTGGAGTGTAGCCGCTCCCGGGGCGGTCCGGGGCGGCTTCACGGAGGTCACCCCGCTACCGTACGACGGTGGCGCGGCGGGTCTCCCCGGTGCGTCATTTGGTCCGGTGGATTGCGTCGTCTTTGGTCCTGGAGGGCTCGCTGCGGAGCGTTCCAAGGTGGGCTCATGAAAGACGCGGTCGAAGCCACGTCCGGCGTACTCGGGAAGCCGGGACCGCTGGACATCGGCACCCGGGCGGGTGCCCGGCTCCTCATCGAAGCCGTCGAGCTGGTCGCGCATCACGCCGAGGCGGTCGCCGAGGGACCGGTGGCGCCCGCGGAGCCGGAGAGCGGACGGATCCGCGACTGGCTCGCCGGCCACGACTTCAGCGGACCGCGCCCGGCGGGTGAGGTGCTCGCGGAGGTGACCGCCGCGCTGCGACGCTGGGGAGTGCACGCCACGCATCCGCGCTATCTGGGCCTGTTCGTCCCCACGCCCACGTGGTGGGGCATCGCCGGCGAGCTGGTCGCCGCCGGCGTCAACCCGCAGCTCGCCGCATACGAACACGCCCCGGCCGCCGTCGAGATCGAACGGCACGTCCTGCGCTTCCTCGCCGGCCGCCTGGGCCTTCCGCCCGCCGCGGACGGCAACTTCACCACGGGCGGCGCCGAAGCCAACCTCACCGCCGTCGTCGTCGCCCTGACCCGGCACTTCCCCGCCTACCCGGACGCCGGGCTCACCGCCCTGCGAGGTCAGCCGGTGCTCTACGCCTCAGCCGAGAGCCACCTCGCCTGGCTGAAGATCGCGCAGATGACCGGCCTCGGCCGGCGCGCTGTGCGACTCGTCCCTGTCGACTCCGCGGGCCGGATGGACATCGCCCGGCTCCGCGACCTCTACGACGGGGACGTCGCGGCAGGACGAACACCGTTCCTGCTCGTCGGCACCGCCGGCACCACCGGCGGCGGCGCCGTGGACCCGCTGCCGGAACTGGCACGGCTCGCCGCCGCCTGGGGGCTGCACTTCCACGTGGACGCGGCCTGGGCCGGGGCGGCGGCGCTCTCCGACCGGCTGCGTCCGCTGCTCGCGGGCGTGGAGCGGGCCGACAGCGTCACCGTCGACGCGCACAAGTGGCTCTCCGCTCCCATGGGCGCGGGCATCTTCCTCACCGCGCACCCCGGCGCCCTGGCCGAGAGCTTCCGGGTGAGCACCGGGTACATGCCCCCGGACAGCGACACGGCGCCGGACCCGTACCGCACCGGTGTGCAGTGGTCGCGCCGGTTCGCGGGGCTGAAAGTGTTCCTCGCCCTGGCCGCGGCGGGCCGGGGGGCCTTCGCCCGGCAGGTGGAACGCGACACCGAGCTGGGGATCCTGCTCGCCCGGCGGCTGGCGGAGGACGGCTGGCCACGGATCAACGACTCCCCGCTGCCGGTGATCTGCGTCGCCGATCCCGGCGCCGAGGCGCACGGCCCCGACCGCAGCGACGCGTGGCACGCGGCGGTGGTCGCCCACGTCGTACGCGGCGGGCGGGCGTGGATCAGCCGCGTACGACTCGACGGCCGACCCGCGATCCGGCTGTGCGTCACCAGCCACCGCACGCGCGCCCACGACATCGAGATCGCCGTCGCCGCACTCGGCGAGGCCCGCGCGGCCACGCCGTACTAGTGCCGCATCAGGCAACGTTCGCCTTGTTCACGACGTCGCGAAGGCGCTCGTCTTGGGCGTGCTTGTTCCGCCAGATGATGTAGCGGCGGATCATGCTGCCCTGGGCCTTGTGGCTGGGGTGGTCGGTGCCGTCGAGGGTGAAGTAGCGCAGTGCCGTGAACTGGGCCTCGATCCGGTTCAGCCACGAGGAGTTGGTCGGGGTCTAGGCGATCTCAACGTTGTTGGCCTCGGCCCAGTTCGCCACCCGGCGGCACCGCTTGGTAGCCAGGTGCGGCGAGTAGTTGTCGCACACGATGGCAATACGCACGTCGGACTGGTGGAGGGAGCGCACGTAGCGGCAGAACTCCAAGAACTTCGAGCGGTTCTTGTTCTTCTTAATGTGGCCGTAGAGCTGGTCCTTGCCCAGGTCGTAGGCCGCGAACAGCTGCCGGACCCCGTGCGGGCGGGTGTAGGTCGCGCGGCGGCGCGGCCGCGGCTGGCGGTCGGGGTCCTTGCCCTTGCCGCCGCGCTCGGCCCACTGGCGCCCGGGATGGGGTTGCAGGTTCAGCGGACCGAACTCGTCTATGCAGAAGATGACTTCGGGCTCGCCCATCTCGGGTATCACCTCGCCGTCGGCGATGGCGTAGAGGTGCTCGACCCGAGCCTTCTTCGCCTCGTAGTCGGGATCCTTGGAGGTCTTCCAAGTCTTCACGCGTTGAAAGGAGACGCCCTCCTCGCGGAGCAGGACCCGCAGGCCCTCGTGGCTGATGTCGTCGACCACCCCCTCGGCGACCAAGAAGTCGGCCAGCTTGACCAGGCTCCAGGCCGAGAACGGCAGGCCGTGCTCGGCCGGCTTGGATTTGGCGATCTTCTTGATCTCGCGTCGCTCAGGCAGCGTGAAGGTCCTGGGCCGTCCGCCCTTGTACTTCGGGTAGAGCGAGTCGAAGCCGTCCGTGTTGAAGTTGTGGATCACGTCGCGGACCCGGTCCGCGCTGGTGAACGTCACCGCAGCGATCTTGTCCACCGGCATGTCCTGCGCGGACAGCAGCACCATCTGCGCCCGCCGCCAGGTCACCACGGACCCGGTCCCGCGGCGAACGATCCGCAGCAACCGGCGCCCCTCGCCGTCATCGATTTCCCGCACCCGCACACGTTCAGCCACGTGATCATTCTGGACGCCGGAGCCGCTTCCGGCGGTCAACCGCATCCCGAAGTCCTACGATTCGTGTCATGGCTGGTTCTGACGATGTGCAGCCCGCGTTCTGGGACACCTCCAGCAACTACGGCGTGCAGCGGCCGCTGACTGACCAGGATGTGCAGGAGGCCGAGCAACTGCTCGACGTCACGCTCCCAACCTCGCTGCTTGATCTGTTGCGCGCTCAGAACGGTGGCCAGGTGACAGGCACTCGGAACGCGTTCCGGACAGACAAGCCGACCTCCTGGAGCGAGGACCACATCCCGTTCGACCATCTGATGGGCATCGGCCACCGCGAACGCGCAGTTTCGTTGCTCGACAGCCCCTACCTGGTCGAGGAATGGGATCTGCCCTCGCCTCTCGTACTCCTCTCGGGCGACGGACACTACTGGATCGCGCTGGACTACCGTGCGTGCGGCCGACACGGAGAACCTTCAGTCGCGTGGTTCGACGCTGATTTCAGCGTGGAGTTGGCCCTCGCCCCGGACTTCGGGTCCTTCGTCGAGGGCCTCTCTTCCTCCAGCGACTTCGACTGAAGCGCCACCGGGACACACCTGACTGACCTCGCGAACAGTGGGACGGATCCCGCCCACGTCACCGCAGGGCAAACCTTGCCTGATGCGGCACTAGGCAGGTGGCAGATCCCGCCATAAGCGATCCCGGCCGCGTTGCGGGCCCACAAGCGGTGGCTCAGCCAGAGGATTCGTGCTTGTGCAAGGCCGCACTGGCACGGAACCGAAGTCTTCCGCAACGGTCCCTGTCCTCATCCGTAGCGCCGTCGCCGCAGCAGCAGTGCCGGGCCAGCCAGCTCAGATCCTGCGGATCGAGCCAGAGAGGAAGACGACCTCGTGCGGCTTCGGCCTGCGGATCAGTGGGCTCCGGAGCGTTCATCGGCCCGACTCTACGCGCCGACCCCGACGGTAGTTGTTCGCGTTGATGCGGATCACGACCGCACCGGCGGCATCGAGCACGAACGCCGTGTCAAAGACCAGTCCCCCACGCTGCTGGATGACGCCGGCCCGAACGACTGACCGCCGTCGGCACGACCACTGCGCCTCTCATCCAGCAGGCACGAAGCCCTGGGAACGGTCGAGGGGACGCCGACCGCAGGAGGAACCCCCGGCCGCCGGCACGCCGCTCGGCGCTTTGCGTGGGCGGGTAGGTCCTCGTCGGGCCACCTGCCCGGCTTCGCTCAGGCGTTGCACTGAGGCCACCCGGCCCTGCCGCTGACGGGGCCCGGAATCGGCACCCCCGACACCGGCGGGCCGACCGGTGTGTGACTCCTCCACGCGGTGTCGGGGCCCCTGGCGTCACGCACCGGGCGGCGCGACGGATTCGCGCATCCGTACCGGCATGGGCACGCGGTGGGTCCGTTGGTCCGGGCCGACCCCCTTGTGGTGCCGCTCGATCTCGGTGAAGAGAACGTCGACGGCCTTTCGGCCGAGTTCGTAGTGCTGCAGTGCCACCGTGGTGAGTTTGGGCCGGATCCATGTGGCGATGGGATGGTCGTCGAAGGAGACCACGGAGACGTCTGCGGGCACCTTCAGGCCGTGGTCGTCCAGGGCCTGGTACGCACCGAGCGCGATCCGGTCGTTGAGGCAGATCAGGGCACGCGGATGTACCTGGCCGAGGAGTTCCCTGGTGGCTTCGTAGCCGTGCTCGGGCTGCCAGTCGGCGCAGACCCGACCGCTGGCGAGCTCGACCTCCGCCCGGCTGAAGACCTCGCGGATACCGGTGAGCCGTTCGACGCCGGCGAGCGCTTCCGGCGGTACGTCGCGCACCCGGGGACCCGCACCGATGACGTGTATTCCGTCGCGGTGACCGGCGTCGAGCAGGACTCGCGCGGCGGCGCGGCCGGCCTCGACCTCGTCCGGCAGGACCGACGGCAGCGTGGACGCCTCTTCTGCGACGGCGTTGAGCAGGACCGCCGGACTGCTGGCAAGCCCCTCGGGGACCTGCACGGCCCGCGTGAACATCGAGGCCAGGATGATGCCGTCCACCTGGCGGTCCTGCATCGCCTGGAGCAGCCCGCCTTCGAGGTCGGTCTCGCCCTCGGTCTCACCGATGAACAGCATCACGCCGCGCTCCCGCGCGGCTTCGAGCGCCCCCTTGATCATGTCGCCGGCGAGCCGTGAGGTCGCGACGGTGTCGGAGACGAAGCCGATCGTCCGGCTCTTACCGGTACGCAGGCCGACGGAGACGATGTTGGGCCGGTACCGCAGTTCGTCGGCGGCCTTGAGGACCTTCTGCTCGACCCCCTCGGAGATGCGCAATTCGCGGCCCCGCCCGGAGAGGACGAGCGACGCAGTGGTGGGCGATACACCGGCCCGCCTGGCGACATCGGCCAGCGTGACGCGTCCTGGACTCACCGAGAGACCTCCCCCGCATTGACCCGGTACAGAAGCTTGACACGGGACGGCGCACGCCGTGACACTAACCGCGCTAATCCGATTTAGCAACCAGCCGCGAGACGCCGATCGCCTTCGATCCTCCCCACATCCCGCCCGCCTCCGGGGCGTCCCCCTGTCCAGAGCCGGAGGCACCTCCACCCTTCTACGAGGGAGACGCCATGTCGCGTCGTACGAGCCGCAGTCACACCGCACTTGGACTGATCGCGCTGACGGGCGCCCTGCTCGCTGCCGCCTGCAGCGGGCCGGGAGACGACAGCGGTCCCGAGCAGACCGAAACCAAAGACGCCGCGGCGGGTGCCCCCTCCTGCGGCGACGAACCGATCACGATGCAGGGCTACTTCGAGACCGGATTCCCGATGCCGAAGGCGCTCACCGACGAGTTCACGAAGCAGTATCCGAACGTCAAGTGGAACATCCGCGAGGACCAGTTCGCGGTGATCACGCAGAACGCGCCGCGGCTCCTCGCCGAGAACCCGCCGGACCTGATGCGGCTCCCGCAGCTTTCCGAGCTGGTAAAGGACGACCTGCTGAAGGACCTCGACGGGTATGCGAAAGCCTTCGGCTGGGACAAGTGGCCCGAGGGCCAGTTGGAGCAACTGCGCCTGGGCCCCGGCGGTCGCCCGCGCGGAGAGGGGCCGCTCTACGGGATGGGCCTCAACTTCAGCATGACCGGGGTGTTCTACAACGAGAAGCTGGCCGAGCGGATCGGGATGACGTCCCCGCCGACCTCGCTCGCCGAGTTCGACGCTGCGCTCGAGAAGGCCGAGAAGGCCGGCGTGACACCGATCGTGCAGTTCAACGGCGGCGCCACCGGCGGGTTCGCGTTCCCCCTCCAGAACCTGATGGCGGCCTACGGCGATCCCGGCCCCATCAACGAATGGATCTTCCAGAAGGAAGGCGCCACGATCGATACGCCGCCGAACCGCGATGCGGCACGGCACCTGGAGAAATGGGTTGAGGCAGGCTATTTCGACCCCGACGGCAACGCGATGGACTACGCGAAGATGATGAGCAAGTTCATCGCCGGTGACGGACTGTTCATGTTCAACGGCGACTGGGAGTCCGGCAACCTGGACAAGCAGATGAAGGGCGACGCGGGCTTCTTCCTCTTCCCGCCGGCGGCCGAGGGCGGGAAACCTGCCACGATGTCGGCGCCGCTGACCTTCGGCATCGGGAAGAACGCGAAGAACGCCGACTGCGCGGCGTTCTTCCTCGACTGGGTGGCGACCGACGACAAGGCCCGCGCCATCGCGGTGGACGTCGGCGGTTCGCACCCGATGGGCCTGCCCGATGCCTCCATGCCGGAGACGGAGAAGGGGACGGTCACCGCGCAGACCCTGGCGGCGGGGGCTGAGATCGCCGCAGCCGACGGTGCGATGGACTTCATCGCCAACGCCACAGGCTCCATCTACGCCGAGAGCTGGACCCCGCAGTTGCAGAAGCTCGCCGCGGGTGAGGCGACCTCCCGGCAGTTGCTGGAAGCCGTCCAGAGCGACTACGAGCGACAGGTCGAGGACTGACGCCGATGGCACGCGCGATCCCCGCCCGTACGGTCGGGATGGCGAAGACCGCGACGGCGGCGAAGACGAACGGCAGGGCCGTCCGCCGGCAGCGGCACCGCTCCCGGCAGAAGGCCGCGTGGCTGTTCACCGCGCCGGCCCTGCTGGCCTACGCGGTCTTCGTCCTGTACCCGATGGGCCTGACGATTCAGTACTCGCTGTACGACTGGGACGGCGTCGGACCGTCCACCTGGGTCGGGCTCGACAACTACGCGCAGGTCTTCACCGATCCCGAGCTGCTCGACACGATTTTCCACGCATTCGAGTTGATCCTCTACTTCTGCGCGGTTCCGGTGGTCTTGGGTCTGGCGATCGCGAACACCATCCGCGGCATCGCGACGACACGCCTCGCGCTTGCCGCCAGGACCGTGGTCTTCGTCCCCCAGGTCATCCCGCTGGTAGCCGCGGGCATCACCTGGAGCTGGCTGCTGGCCTCGGACGGTCTGGTCAACCAGGTGCTGTCCGCGGTGGGGCTCGACGGCGTCACCCGTGCGTGGCTGGGCGACTTCGGCACCGCGCTCCCAGCGGTGGGCGTGATCGGTGCCTGGGTCCTGCTGGGTCTCTGCACGCTGCTGCTCCTCGCCGGAATGAGCAAGATCGACCCGACGCTGTACGAAGCCGCGCGGATCGACGGCGCGGGACCGCTGCGGGAGTTCTTCTCGATCACCGTACCGAGCCTCCGGCAGGAGATCGGCGTCTGCGTCACCGTCACGGTCATCGCGGCCCTGGCCAGCTTCGACATCATCTACATCTCCACGCAGGGCGGCCCGGGCAACTCGACGATGGTTCCCGGCCTGCAGATCTACCGGCTGGCGTTCTTCAGCCGGGAGGTGGGCCTGGCCTCCGCCCTGGCCGTGGTGCTGATGGTGCTGGTGCTGGCGTGTGTGCTGCCCATCCAGCGACTCACACGGGAGGCCCGGTGATCGTCGGGCGTCGCGAGGTCTGGACCGGAAGGCTGTTCCTCGTCCTGCTGATGACGGTGACCGTCGTCCCGTTCATCAGCCTCTTTGTCACCGCCCTGCACCCCGCCGGGAGTTACCCGCAGGGACTGCAGTGGCCGAGCGACCCGCAGTGGGGCAACTTCGCGGAGGCGTTCCGGCTCTCGAACATGGGCGAGCTGCTGAAGTCGAGCGCGCTCATCGTGGTCGGTGTGGTGCCTGTCGCCGTGGTGCTGGCGACGATGGCGGGCTTCGCCATCGGCCACCTCAGGATGGTGGGAGCCCGCGCGGTCTTCCTACTGTTCGTGTTCGGCCTCACCCTCCCCTACGAGGGCATCATCACCCCGCTGTACTACCTGGTCCGCGACATGGGCATGCTCAACACCAGGTGGGCGATCATCCTGCCGCTCATCGGCCTCTTCATGCCGTTCGCGATCTTCTGGATGCGGGCGCACTTCATCAACGTCCCCGACGAGCTCTCCGAGGCGGCCGAGATCGACGGCGCCAACGTGTGGCAGTCGTTCTGGCGCATCCATGTCCCCCTGGCCATGCCGGCGATCTCATCGCTCGCGATCCTGCTGTTCCTGTGGACCTGGAACCAGTTCCTGCTCGCCATCGTGCTGGTGGACGATCCGACCAGCCGGACCATGGCGGGCGCGCTCGGAGCCTTCCAGGGCCAGTGGGGGACCAACATCCCACTCCTGTGCGCGGGATCGCTGCTCATCCTGGCACCCACACTGATCATCTTTCTGATCTTCCAGCGTCGTTTCGTAGCAGCCCTGCTGCAGGGCTCGGTGAAGGGTTGAACCAGCCAGTGGTGAGCATCATGGAGACGAACGCGACCGCGGAGCCGCGCGAACCGGCTGCGGCGCAGGCCCCGGCTGCCGGGGTGGGTGAGAGGTGAGCGGGACCCGGCCCACCCGATGGACCCGCCGCCATCTCGACGCGCTCGTCGAGTCTCCGGCGACCACCGCACCACCTGCCCCCGCGGCGGCGCGGCCCCGCGTGTTGCCGCACCACGACATCTGGGACGCGTGGCCGCTGCAGCAATCCGACGGCGCTCCGGCCGTCGTCCACGGCGCCGGGCTCTGGATGGCGCTCTCCGCGCCGGCCGCGGGACATCCGGAGCATCGCCACGACCGCGCCCGCATCCGGCTCCTGGCCAGGTCGGATGAGCGCTGGGAAGACCTCGGCCACGTGTTCGCCGCCGGCACGTCCCTCGGCAGCCGCGAATGGTCGGGCTCCGCGGTCATCCGGCCCGACGGCACGGTGTCGGTCTTCTACACCGCGGCGGGCCGGGCCGGAGAATCCCGCCCGACCTTCCGCCAGCGAATCGTCGAAGCACGGCCGGAACTGCTCACCGGCGGACAGGCCATCGAACTCGAGCAGGGCGTCGAGCATCGCGAAGTCCTGCGTTCCGACGGCCGCTCCTACGAGCCGGCGGACGAGCTCGACGGCGGTCCGGGGCGGATCAGGGCCTTCCGCGACCCCAGTTGGTTCCGCGACCCCGCAGACGGGCGCGAATATCTCCTCGTCGCCGCCTCCGTCCCCGGGCCCGAGGGCTTCATGGGTGCGGTCGCCATCGCCCGAGCAGCCTCCGGTGGCTGGGTCCTGCTCCCGCCCCTGCTGGTCGCCGACGGCGTCAATCACGAGATCGAACGCCCCCACGTCGTGGCCCACCGGTCGCGGTACTACCTCTTCTTCTGCACCACCCGCCGGTCGTTCCACCCCCCGGACTCCGCGCCGACAGGTCTCTACGGCTTCGTCGCTCCCACACTGTGGGGTCCTTACGAACCTCTCAACCGGTCCGGTCTGGTCATCCAGAACCCTCCCGCACACCCCGACCAGGCCTACGCCTGGCTCGTCCTCTCCTCGCTCCGGGTGACAAGCTTCCTGAACTACCGGTCCGCCGACGGCGAGAACCCTGCCCAAGCGGGGCCCGACGAAGCACGGGCAGGTTTCGGCGGAACCTTCGCGCCGATGCTCGATCTCGCCCTTGAGGGGACCAGCACCCGTATCCTCCGTGCGCCACGCGAGGAAGAACGAACCGCGGACGACCAGCCTCACCCGACGCCCTGAGAGCCGGCCGGCTAGGGCAAGGCCCCGTACCTGGAACAGTGCGTCTGCCTGTGGCAGGGCCGCTTTCGGTCTCCGGCCGCGGCGCCGGGTGGCCGGTACCCGGGTCTGCGGCGTCGACCGTGCGGTGGGGGGCGGCTAGGGTCGCTGGAGGGGTGGCGGCGTGGAGTGGGGGCGGATCATTCGGTTACGTGAGGGGTGGGCGGGCCGGGGTGGGTCCGGGGTGTTGCACACCTCGCTGCGCGCGGGGCTCGGGGCGGTGGCGGTCCTCGCGGCGCTGGCGGTCGCCGTGCTCGGGGTGCTCGCCGCCGGTGAGAGCAAGCCCGGCAGGGTGGACGGGTGGCTGCGGCCTGCGGAGCACGTCGTCGGGCCGCCGTGGCGGGACGTGGCGCTGGCCACGGACTTCTGGGGCGAGCCGGCCGGGGCCGCGGCGCTGGTGCTGGTCGCCGTGGCCGGCTGCCTGGTGCTCCGGCGGCCTCGCGCGGCGGTGCTCGCCGTCACCGGCGCCGGTGTCGCCGTGGGCGCGACGATGCTGCTCAAGCCGCTGGTGGGACGCACCATTCACGGCGGGCACCTCTCCTACCCGAGCGGGCACACCGCCTTCGCCACCGCCCTCGCCCTGGTGGCGGCGATGCTGGCGACGCGCCGGCTCGGCCTCGGCGGGGCGGCCGGCACCGCGCTCGTCCTCGCCGCGGCGCTGGCCGCCGGCGGGGTCATGGGCTGGGCGCAGGTCGCCCTCGACGCGCACTATCCGACGGACGTCCTCGGCGGCTGGTTCACCGCGCTGGCGGTGGTACCCGCGACCGCGTGGCTGATCGACCGGGCGGCCGACGTCCTGCGCCGCGGGCGCCGCTGACGTCCCGTCACGCCCGGCGGCGGAACACGGGCCGTACCGGTCGCCCGCCCAGCCAGGGGCCGGGGTCGCCGGCGTCCAGCGCCTTCCGGTACACCGCGCACGCCTCGGCGACCACGTCCACCGTGCGATCGACGTCCGCGTCCGTGAGCGCGCTGCTCACCACGAACGACGGGGCGAGCACCCCGCCTTCGAGGAGCCGGCGCAGGAACAACGTGCGGTATCGCTGCGACGGCCGCCGGTTCTCGTCGAGGGTGGCGAAGACCAGATTGCTGGCCCGGCCCCGGACGACGAGGTGGTCGCCGACGCCCGCCCCGCCCGCCGCGGCGCGGACCCCGGCGGCCAGCCGCTCGCCGAGGGCGTGCAGTTGCGCCGTCACACCCTCCTCGGCGTAGGTGGTCTGCACGGCCATCGCGGCGGCCAGCGAGTGCGTTTCCGCCCCGTGCGTCGTGGAGAGCAGGAACACCCGGTCCTCCGGGTGCCGCAGCCCGCCGCGCTCCATCAGCTCGCGGCGCCCGGCCAGCGCGGAGACGGCGAATCCGTTGCCCAGCGCCTTGCCGAAGGTGGAGAGGTCGGGGACGACGCCGTACAGGCCCTGGGCGCCCGCCTCGGACCAGCGGAAGCCGGTGATCATCTCGTCGAAGACCAGCACGCAGCCGTGCCGGTCGGCCAGGTCCCGCAGGCCCGCGAGGTAGCCGGGCGGCGGTTCCGTAGGGCCGGCCGGTTCGAGGATCAGGCAGGCGACCTCGTCCTCGTACCGGGTGAGCAGTGCCTCGGTCGCGGCGAGGTCCCCGTACGGGAACGCCACGGTGAGCTCCGCGGTCGCCGCGGGGATGCCCGCGGACATCGGAGTGGTGGCGATGAACCAGTCGTCGACGGAGAAGAACGGGTGGTCGGCGCAGACGGCCACCCGCGGGCGCCCGGTGACGGCGCGGGCGAGGCGCACGGCGGCGGTGGTGGCGTCGGAGCCGTTCTTCGCGAACTTGACCATCTCGGCGGTCGGCACCGTGGCCAGGAAGCGCTCCGCGGCCTCCGCCTCCACGAGGGACGGCCGGACGAAGTTGCTGCCGCGGCCGAGTTCCCGCCGCACCGCTTCGAGCACCCGCGGGTGGGCGTGGCCGAGGCTGACCGAGCGCAGGCCGGAGCCGTATTCGAGGTAGCGGTTGCCGTCGACGTCCCAGACGTGCGCGCCGCTGCCGTGGGAGATGACCGGGGCCAGGCTCTCGGGGTACTGGTCGTCGCCCTTGGCGTACGTGTGCGCGCCGCCGGGGATCACGGCGTGCAGCCGCTCGTTGGCCTGCCGTGACCGGGGCAGGAAGGGTTCGCCGGTCTCTGCGGTCTCCACGCCGGCCTCACCTCCCCCGCCGGTTCAGGACCGCGGCGAGGCTCGGCGCCTCCCGGTCGCGCCGGGACATCGACGTCGCCGGCAGCGGCCAGGGGATGGCGAGTTCCGGGTCGTCGAAGGCGATCGTCACGTCCTCGGCCGGATCGTGCGGCCGGTCGATCCGGTACGCGGTGTCGGCGACCGCGGACAGCGCCTGGAAGCCGTGCGCGCACCCCGCGGGAACGTACAGGCTCGCCTGGGTCTCGCCGGACAACTCGAAGAAGCCCCGGCCCAGGTAGGTCGGCGAGTCCGGCCTCAGATCGACGACGGCGTCGAAGATCCTCCCGTACGAGCAGCGCACCAGCTTGGCCTCGCCGGCGCCGGAGCGCAGGTGCAGGCCGCGCAGCACGCCCCGGGCCGAACGGGACACGCTGTCCTGGACGAAGGCGTGCGGGTCGAGGCCCACCGACCGGATCACGTCGGCGTCGAAGGTACGGCAGAAGAAGCCGCGCTCGTCGGCGTACGGCGTGGGCTCGAAGAGGAACGCGCCGGCGATCTCCGGGACTTCGGTCGCTTTCATGGGGCCTTCCTGGTGGCGGGGGCGTGGGCTCGGTCGGCCGCCGGGAAGAGGGCCGAGGTGAACACGGTGAACTGGTCGCGAAGTTGCCTGGCCGCGTCCCGGTTCCGCTCGCCGAGGGTCCGGCGCAGCTCGGCCGAGCGCTTCTCCACCTCCCGGAACTGTTCGAGCAGCCGGTCGGCGTCGATCTCGCGCGCCGGGTGGCAGTACGCGCCGAGCCCCATCCGGTCCATCAGCGCGTCGCTCTTCGCCGCGTAGCTGAGGGCGAGCGTGGGCGTGCCGGCTTTCAGTGCGCAGACCAGGTTGTGGTAGCGGGTCGCCACCACGGTGTCGGCGGCCGCCGCCTCCTTCATCAGACCGGCGAGCGACGTCGTTTCCGCGGCGGTGACCAGCGGGAGGCCGACCGCGTCGAGAATGGCGGCGACCACCGTCCTGTCGCAGGCGTCGCCGGTGAGCAGGCGGACCGGCCTGCCCTCCTCGGCGAGGGTGCGGACGAACCGGGTCATGCCGTCGACGTAGCGCCGGTGGATCTCCCCGGCCCGCGGGCGGTCGTCATTGCCGCCGTGGAAGTCCATCACGCCGACGCAGACCGTGCCCGACGGCGTGCCGGCGGGAGGTGTCGGCAGGGCGAACGCGAGGTCCGGGTGGACGTCGTCGCGGGTGGTGTCCACACCGGTCGCCCGCATGGCGTCGCGGGACAAGCCGTCCCGGTACGAGCGGTAGGCGGCGAGCTTCGCCGACCAGCGCACCAGGGCCCGCGTCGGCCGGTCCCGGATCGGGGCGGCGCCGACTCCGACGAGTGCGACCTTGGTGCCGAGCAGCCGGCCGCTCGCGCAGAGCAGGAAGAGCGAGTACGGGAAGCCCCACGGCCGTAGCGGCAGGGTGGCCTCCAGAACGCCCATGCCCGGCACGATCACCACGTCGTGCCCGCGCACCCAGGCGGCGGTGCGGACGGCGTCGACGAGCTTGCCGAGCCCCTTGCTCGCGAGGGCGCGGGCGCCGGACGCGGTCCGGTACTCGCCGCGGTACCAGTGCAGCCGCCTCGCGGGGATCCCGTACCGGGCCGTGACGGCCTCGGGGCCGCCGCAGAGCGCGTCCACGACCGCCTCCGGGTGCGCGCCGCGGAGGTAGCGGAGCACGGCCTCCAGCGATCCGTCGTTGCCGGAGTTTCCGGAGCCGAGCAGGCCGAAGACCCCGACGCGTACCTCTGTCACCCCTGCCTCCCCTCCCGGCCGGCGACGAGGGCGTCGACGGAGACGGTGAGCCGGGCCGGGTCGACCGGCGCACGGTCCTCGACCCGTTCGCCGGCACCGGGCCGGGCCCGGCTGGCCAGCCAGGCGGCCAGGTGGCGGTAGCACGCGCGCCGGTCGGCCGGGGAGAGCGGCGCCCTCCTGATCGCCGCGGTGAAGCCCCAGACGTACTCGGCGAGCAGCCGGGGCGTCGGGTGCAGCGGGCCCGCCCTGCGCGGGTCCAGGTTGACGCAGCGGGAGCGCTTGGACGGGTTCGCCCGCTCGGCGCGGCCGGGGTGGTCGCGGCGGAAGTACAGCAGCTCCGGCACCTGGTGGAAGGGCCCGTGCAGGCCGATCTCGGCGACGAACGTGCGGTCCGCGTGGTGGTAACTGCCGTGCGGCTTCACCCGGCGCAGCACGTCGGCGCGCATCACCCCGTAGAAGTCGTCGCCGCCGGGCTCGAACAGCATGCTGCGGAAGCGCTCCGGCGGGTGCGGCGAGGCGGTGGCGAGGGTGTACTCGTACGGGACCTTCACCTGGCCGGCGCCGTCGACGACCGCCTGGTCGGCGTGCGCCAGGATCACGTCGGGACGTTCGTCCAGTGCCGCCACGCAGCGGCGCAGCAGGTCCCGGGCGTACAGGTCGTCGTGGGAGGCCCACTTGAACAGCTCGCCGCGGCATTCGGTGAACACGTGGTTGTGGTTCGGCGCGGCGCCGATGTTCCGGGGCAGCCGCAGGTAGCGGATGCGCGAGTCCCGCGCCGCGTACCGGCGGCAGATGTCCCGGGTGCCGTCGGTCGAGGCGTTGTCGGAGACGACCAGTTCGAAGTCCTCGTAGGTCTGGCCGAGCAGGGCGTCGAGCGCTTCGGCGAGGTATTCCTCGCCGTTGTAGACGGGCAGGCCGATGCTCAGCCGGGGTCGGGTGGTCATGGTGTCCTCACTTCGGGGATCGGGTCGCGGCGGCGTTCGCGCAGGGCGGAGCGGAGCTGCAGCCACCACACGGCCGAGCCGCTGACGGTTGCGGCGGCGACGCCCCAGGCCGAGCCGACCGCACCGGCCGCGGCCGCCCCGCCGAGCCCGCCGCCGGCGTAGCAGGCGGAGGCGAACATCTGGCAGCGCAGGCTGCGCCGGGCCGCGGCGAGCGCGCGCAGCCCGGCCGCCGCGCCGGCGCCGAGTCCCGCGCCGGCGACGCCGAGAGCGGCCGGGACGATCAGCTCGGAGGCCGGGTACCAGACCGTGCCGAGGACGTGTTCGCCGAGGTGGTCGGGGACCAGCAGCAGCGCCCCGCCCCAGAGCAGCGCGGCGGCGGCCTGTCCGGCGCCGAGCAGGAGACAGAACCGGGCCAGCCGGTGCGGCGCCTGCCGCAGCACCCGCGCCGCCTCCGCGACGGTGACGAGCGACAGCCCCATCAGCACCGCCAGGAACGGGCCGAGGAGGAGTTCGGCGCCTCTCACCACACCCACCGCGCCGACCCCGACGATCGCGCCGAGCCCGTACATCCGCAGTTGGGCCGCGCCGCTGACGCCCACGTTCTCGACGAGGTACCGGTAGCCCAGGTCGCGGTGGTCGCGCAGCCAGGCACGCGCCCCGGCGGGGCGGGGCCGGATGCCGGACTGGAGGCAGCCGTACGCCGCCGCCACCGCGGCCGAGCCGCCCCAGGCGAGCACGAAGCCGGCGACGCCGCCCGCGCGGGCCGCCACCACCAGGGCCGGGACGCACCCGACGCCCCAGACGACGTCGTTGACGAACGCCTTCCGCCCGGTGCCGGCGGCGAAGAACGCGAACCGCCAGGCGTCCTGGAGCAGCAGGCCCGGCAGCACGACGCCGAGGCAGGCGAAGGCGGTGCCCACCTCGCCGCCGGCGGCCAGCCCGCCCACCAGGCACGGCACGCCGAGGGCGGCACCGGCACCGAGCGCGGTGCCGGACGCCCGCGCCGTCGCCTCGCGCCAGGAGGGGTCCATCGCACCGCTGAAGCGCACCACGAGCGGATCGGTGGCCAGCCCGCGGGAGACGCCGAGCACCACGCCGTACGTCACCCAGGCCAGGCTGAACACGCCGAACGCGGCCGGCCCGAGCGAGCGCGCCACGTACATCCCCACCAGGAAGTTGGACGCGCTGGAGGCCGCCTGGTCGGCCAGTCCCCAGGACAGCCGGCCGGCCAGGGCCCGCCGGGCGTGCGACCGGACGTCTCCGCCGCGTCCGGCCGTCGCCGGTGTCCGCTCCTCCCCGGTGGTCATCGCCGTCACGCCTTGATCAGCCCCGCGCCCTCCAGCGCGCGGGCCGCGGCGGCGACGGTGTCGAAGTGCAGTCCGGAGCGCCCGGCGACGTCCAGCAGACTGTGCTCGCCGTCGGAGAGGCTGAGCACCCAGAGCATCGCCATCTGGGCCTGCCGCGCGTCGCTGCGGCCGCCGAGCGAGTCGTAGAGCCCGCGCCGGCCCAACTGCGGTTCGCCGTACGGGCTGAGGTTGAGGTACCGCCGGTTGCGGTCCAGCACGCCGAGGGCTTCGCGGCAGACGGCGAGGGTGTCCGCCATCGCCTCCGGGGAGACGAGGTCCAGGTCGTCCGCCGAGGTGTGGTATTCGGGATAGCCGGCGTACGGGGTCCGGGTGAGCGAGCCGACACCGAGGTCGAAGCCGGGCGAGCAGAACTGCCGCTCGTCGTAGCCGTACGGGGTGAACTCGGTGACGCGGTGGGGGCGTCCGGACGCGGCCAGCACGTGCCGCAGCACCCGGTCGATCTCCGCGTCGCCGCGTCTGCTCTGCTTGTACGTCAGCGGACCCCGGTCGCCGGCGCAGGCCAGCACGAGGCCGTGCTTGACGCGCCCCACCCGCTCCGCGTTGCGGGCCAGCCAGGTGATCGCCCCGATGGTGCCGGGCGCGTACAGGAACCGGTAGGTGTAGTACGGCGTCCCCTCCCCCAGCGCGCGGGCCAGGAACGTCGCCACGGCGATGCCGGCCAGGTTGTCGTTGGCCAGCGACGGGTGGCAGACGTGGCAGGAGACGATCACCTCGTCGGCGACCTGCCCGGGGACCACGTGCTCGGCGTACGTGAGGTGGCCGTCGGCGAGCGTGGAGTCGATACGCACCTCGTACTCGCCGTCCGGCAGCGCGTCCAGGGTGTCCTGGGCGAGGCAGAATCCCCACTGCGGCTCGTAGTAACTGGTGCGGTACGGCACCAGGGACGGCTGGTCCGGCAGGGTGTGCAGGTGGGCGCGGAGTTCGGCCAGCGGGAGGGTCGCCGACACCGGCACGCTGTAGCCGAGCACGTGCAGGTTCGACGCGGCGAAGTCGACGACCCGGCGGCCCGCGGCGTCGGCGACGTAGGCGTCCCGGACGTTCCACTCCTGCGGCACCGTCCAGTCGAGCACCCGGGTGCCCGTCGGCACCTCGTGCACCCGCAGCGGGACGTACTCGCCGACGATCCCCAGGGTCGCCCGCACGCCGTCGCCCGTGATGCTCCGGCAGAGCGGGTACAGCCGCTCCACCAGCGCGTACATCGCCTCGCCCGCGCCTGCCGCGGTCACCCGCGCCACCGCAGGGTGTCGTCCACGGCCCCGGCGGCGGACGCCTCGCGCAGCACGGCGAGCCGGGTGAAGCGCCGCTCGAAGTCCTCCCGGGTGAGCCCGTGCGTGCGGTAGGCGTCGGCGAGTTCGAGCGCCCCCTGCTTGACCGTCCACTCGCACGCGAAGCCGGGTACGGCGGCGCGGAACCGGGAGAAGTCCACCCGGTACGAGCGCGGGTCGGCGCCGGTCTCGCCCGTGATCACCACCCGCGAGCCGGAGACCGCCGCGGCGACCTGCTCGGCGATCTCGGCGACGGTGACGTTGTTGGTCTCGCTGCCGATGTTGAACGCCCGGTCGTGTACCGCCTCCCGGGGCGCGGTCAGCGCGGCCGTGAACGCCCGCGCGATGTCGGCCGCGTGCACCAGCGGGCGCCAGGGGGTGCCGTCGGAGAGCACCCGCACCTCTCCGGACAGCAGCGCGTGCCCCACGAGGTTGTTCAGCACGATGTCGGCGCGCAGCCGGGGCGAATAACCGAAGGCGGTGGCGTTGCGCATGTACACCGGGCTGAAGTCGCCGTCGGCCAGCGCGTGCAGGTCGTCCTCCACC
This sequence comes from Streptomyces sp. WAC 06738, assembly GCF_003945505.1. Classification (NCBI taxonomy): domain Bacteria; kingdom Bacillati; phylum Actinomycetota; class Actinomycetes; order Kitasatosporales; family Streptomycetaceae; genus Streptomyces; species Streptomyces sp. WAC 06738. The sequence goes on from NZ_CP029618.1 coordinate 1,073,203, forward strand.
CGCACCTTGGACTCCGCGTACGGGGTCACGGGGCGCAGCGGCGCGTCCTCGGCGACCAGTCCGCCGCCGCCCGCGGCGCCGTAGACCGAGCAGGTCGAGGCGTAGAGGAAGCGCCGCACTCCGGCGTCGCGGGCCAGCCGCGCGAGTCGTACGGAGGCGTGGTGGTTGATGTCGTAGGTAAGCTCCGGCGCCAGCGATCCGAGCGGGTCGTTGGAGAGCGCGGCCAGATGGATCACGGCGTCCACCCCGGCCACGTGCCCGGCGGTGACGTCGCGCAGGTCCACCCGGCGGCCCGGGGGGTCGGCGGGCGGCGGGCCCAGCACGCAGTCGGCGAAGAGCCCGGCGTCGAGACCGACGACCTCGTGCCCGGCGGCGCGGAGCGCCGGTGCCATGACGGTGCCCAGATATCCCTGGTGCCCGGTGAGCAGTACGCGCACGGTTCAACCCCCCAGGTTGAGAGTGAGTTTGGTGACGGCGAACGCCTCGGCGTAGCGCGCGTGGCATTCGATGCCGCGGATCCGCGCGAGGCCGAGGAAGGCTTCCCGGTCGTACCAGGGGCGGTGCCGCTGCGAGGGGTAGTGCTCCTGTAGCAGCCGCACTTTGCGCTCGGCGGTCTCGGGCGGCAGCGGCTGGTACGCGGCCGGGCGGCCGAGGTCGCCGTCCCACTTGACGATCTCGTAGCCGAGCACGAGGTGGTCGCGGAACGCGGTGGTGACCAGCTTCGCCAGGCCGCGGTGGTCCTGGTGCGCGTCGTCGGTGCGCGGGGCGAGCACCACCTCGGGCTCGGTCCGGCCGCGGAGTTCCTCCACCGCGGCCTTGGCCTCCGCCCAGTGCGCGGGCAGCCGGCCGTCCGGCAGCCCGTGCACGACCGGACGCAGGTCGGCGCCCGGGCAGAAGGCGGCGAGCGCGGCCCGCTCCTCCTGCTCCCGTTCGCTGCCGCCGCCGGTGAGCACCAGGGCGTCGACGCGGAGACCCGGTCGCGCCTGGCACATCGTCAGCAGGGTGCCGCCCGCGCCGATGGCGATGTCGTCGCAGTGCGCGCCCAGGGCGACGATCCGGTCCACGGGCCCGGTCCCGAGCCGGATCACGCGGTCCACGCGCCGGAGCCGACGCTGCCGACCGTGCCTGCCGCGCCGGCGTCGTCCCGTTCCCACACGGCCCACGAGCGGTCGCCGCGGGCGTAGGCGGCGTCGAGGGCGGCCCGCTCCTTCACGGTGTCGGTCGGTTTCCAGAAGCCGCGGTGCCTGTGCGCCACCAGCCGGCCGCGCTTGGCCAGCCGGGCGCAGCCGTCCGCGACCAGGTCGCCGTTCTCCGGGATGTGGTCGAAGATCTCCTGGCGGAGTACGAAGTAGCCGCCGTTCTCCCACAGCGGCAGTTCGCTCACCGCGGTGATGCCGCCGACCAGGCCGTCCTCGGCCAGGTCCACGCAGTGGAACGAGGACTGCGGCGGCACCACCAGCATCGACGCACCGGCGTCGCGCCGGGAGAACGTGTCGATCATCTCCGGCAGCGGGGCGTCGGTGAGCACGTCGGCGTAGTTGGCGAGGAACATCTCGTCGCCGTCGAGGTGGTGGCGCACCCGGCGCAGCCGCTCCCCGATGGGCGACTCGATGCCGGTCTGCGCGAAGGTGATCGTCCAGGAGGCGATGTCGGTGGAGAGCAGCTCCGTCCGCCCGTTGCGCAGCACGAAGTCGTTGGACGTCGTCTCCTCGTAGTGGAGGAAGAAGTCCTTGATGTGGTGCGCCCCGTAGCCGAGGCAGAGGATGAACTCCGTGTGCCCGAAGTGCGCGTAGTAGCGCATGACGTGCCAGATCAGCGGGCGGGGGCCGACCATCGCCATCGGCTTGGGCATGTCGTCGGCGGCGCCGCTGCGCATACGCAGCCCGTAGCCGCCGCAGAAGAGTACGACCTTCATGACTTGACCTCGACAACGCTCAGTTCCGGGATGGGAAAGACCAGCCGGCCGCCCCAGGACCCCACGAAGGACAGTTGCTCCGTCAGCTCCGTCCGCAGGTTCCACGGGAGGACGAGCACGTAGTCCGGCCTGTCGGCGGCGATCCGGTCGGGCGGCAGGATGGGGATGCGGGTGCCGGGGGTGAACCTGCCGTGTTTGTAGGGATTGCGGTCGACCGTGTACGGGAGCAGGTCGGGCCGGATGCCGCAGTGGTTGAGCAGGGTGTTGCCCTTGCCGGGGGCCCCGTAGCCGATCACCGTCTCACCGCGCTCCGCCGCGTCGATGAGGAATCGCAGCAGGTCCCGGCGGACCTTGGCCACCCGGGCGGAGAAGTCGGTGTACCCGGAGAGTTCCTGCAGCCCGGCGGCCTTCTCCCGGGCCAGGACGTCGGCCACCCGGCGGGTCGGCTCGCCGGCCGCCTCGACGGGGCGGGCCCACAGCCGCAGCGAGCCGCCGTGCGTGGGCAGCAACTCGACGTCCACGAGCGCGAGTCCGCCGCCGGCCAGCGCCCGGATCGCGGACGCGACCGTGTAGTACTGGAAGTGCTCGTGGTAGATCGTGTCGTACTGGTTCTGCTCGATGAGGGTGAGCAGATGCTGCACCTCGAGGGTGACCCAGCCGTCGTCGGCGACCAGGGAGCGCAGCCCCCGGGTGAACCCGACGACGTCGGGGATGTGCGCGTACACGTTGTTGGCCGTGACCAGGTCGGCCGGGCCGTGCTCGGCGCGGACGGCGGCACCCGTGGCGGGATCGAGGAACGCCGTGAGCGTGGGCACGCCGGCCTCCCGCGCCGCGGCGCCGACGTTCACCGACGGCTCGATGCCCAGGCAGCGGATGCCGCGGTCCACCACGTGCTTCAGCAGGTACCCGTCGTTGCTCGCGACCTCGACCACGAAGGCGTCGCGGCCCTCCGCGCCGAGACCGAGCCGCCGGACGGCGCCGGCGACGAACGTACGCGCGTGCTCCACCCAGGAGGTCGAGTACGAGGAGAAGTACGCGTACTCCTCGAACGTCTCCTCGGGCGTGATCAGCGGCGGAATCTGCGCCAGCCAGCAGTCGGTGCAGACCCGCAGGTGCAGCGGGTACGCCGGCTCCGGCAGGTCGAGTCGGTCCGCGGCGAGGAAGCTCTCGCACGGTGGTGTCGCCCCGAGATCGACGACGCTCTCCATCGCTTCCGAGCCGCAGAGTCGGCATCGTGTCATCTACTGTCCCCATCCCCCCTGCCGGGGCGGGTGTCCCCGCCACGAGTCAGCGCTGACCGGCCCGCGATCGCGGTGCCGTACTCCTCCACCAGGCGCTCCAGCCCGACCGCCGGGCTGAAGCCCCGCTCGTACCGGCGCCGGGCCGCCCGGCCCATCTCCCGGCCGCGGGCCGGGTCCGCGGTGATCCGGCGCAGGCAGGACGCGAGCGAGGCGGGGTCGCCCGGGCGGTGCAGCAGGCCGGTCACCCCGTCCTCGACGAGTTCGACGAACGCGGCGTGCCCGGCGGCGACCGCCGGGACCCCGGCCGCCATCGCCTCCACGACCACCAGGCCGAACGTCTCCAGGGCCATCGAGGGAGCCACCACGGCGACCGCCCGCGCGACGGCGTGCCTGCACTCCTCCGGGTCGTACAGGCCGACGAACCGCACGTCGTCCCGGCCCGCCGCCCAGGCGGTCACGTCGGGCGCCAGCGGCCCCGCGCCGGCGAGCACGAGCGGCACGCCCACGCCGCCGCCGGCGGCGATCTCGTCCCACGCCGTCATGAGGAGCCGCACGCCCTTGGCCTCGGCGAGCCGGCCGAGGAAGAGCAGATGCTCGCCTGCCCCCGCCCGGCGGACGCCCGGGTCGGGTACGAAGTTGTGCTTCACCGCCAGCCGCTCGGGCGGCATGCCGGAGCGCACCAGGACGTCGCGCTGCGCCGCGGAGATGCAGAAGAACCGCGCCACGCCGGACCACCACCGGCGCCGGTTGACCGACAGGCTGACCGCGAGCGGCACCGTGGCCAGCCGGGAGTTGCGGTAGCAGCCGTGCCGGACGGCGGGCAGCGGCGCGGATCCGACGCACTCGGTGCACTGCCGGCCGTCGCGCCGGAGGGTGCCGGGCGGGCAGATCTGCATGTAGTTGTGGAGTGTGGCGACGGCGGGCACGCCGGCGTCGGCGCAGGCGGCCAGCACCGCGGGCGACAGCAGCGGGAAGACGTTGTGGACGTGCACCACGTCCGGCCGCTCGGTACGCAGCCGGGCGGCCAGCTCCGCGCGGACCGCCGGGTTCCACGGCACCAGCAGCGGCACCGCGGCCTTGCCCAGCAGGGACCGGGCGGCGATGTCGTCGCTGCGCCGTTCGAACACCTCGACCCGGTGACCGCCCGCGCGCAGCAGCCCCACCTCCTGGTCGACCACCCGGTTCTCGCCGCTCGGCTGCGCCGAGACGTAGCGGTTGTGCACCACGAAGACATGCATGTCAGGTCATCTCCGATCCCTGGCCCAGCGCGGGACACGTCGCCGGGCGGCCGCGGGCACAGCCGGCGGCGCGGCCGGCGCGGGCGCGGCCAGCAGCGAGGCGGCGACGGCCAGATGCAGCAGGTACGGCGAGGCGTCGCCGAGACCGGCCTCGGTGTACGACGAGATCGCGCAGTAGGCGATGAGGAAGATCGCGCAGGCCCGTGGCACCGACGGCGGCCGCAGCAGCGCGACGCCGCCCAGCACGACGAGGAGCGCCGCCACGAGGGCGGCGCCGGTGAGCCCCTGCTCGTGGTAGACGGCGAGCCAGCTGTTGTCGATCGGCAGCCCGTCGTACGACTTGTCGCCGAGACCCACACCGAACAGGCGCTCCGAGGTCGTCCGGGGTGCCGCCAGCAGCGCGTCCCAGACCTTGGCCCGGCCGGTGAGGCTGGAGAAGTTCTCCCGGCTCTGCCCGCGCAGGAACCACGCCCGCACCATGGGGGCGAACCACACCGCGGCCACCGCGGCGCAGAGCACCGCCCAGGCGAAGAACCGGCGGGCGGGGGCGCTGGTCAGGATGAGCGAGCCGATCGCCAGCGCCAGCCCGAGGAGCAGGCCGACGGTCGCCGTGCGGGTGTGGCTGAGCGCGAGCAGGACGAGCGCGGGCACGATGACCACGGCCGCGCTCGCCCCGGTGGTGTGCCGGCCCAGCAGGAGCAGCACGGTCAGTCCCGTGATCACCGCGGCGTACTGTCCGATCTGCGGCGGCGTGAGCGGCCACAACGCGCCGACCAGCCGGCCGCCGTACAGCTCCGGCATGGCCGTCCCCGGCGAGACGGCCAGCCCGGCGGCGACCGACCCGAGCACCGCGTAGTACATCCGGATGTGGCTCCGGACGAACGCGAGACCGCCGTCCCACCAGCGGGTGAGCAGCCAGAGCGTGCCGACGAAGAGGGCCAGCCGGGTGCACCGGAAGAGCGCCCCGAACCCCGACTCCAGGTTCACGCTGGAGATCACGCTCGGCACCAGCAGCAGGGTGAGCAGGAAGACGAAGGCGCTGGGCCTGATGCGCAGCCGGAGGTTGACCGCCAGCGCCAGCGCGAACGCCGCGACCAGCGCGCCCATGGTGACCATCTGGATGAGGGAGCGGGGCAGCGGGACGATGGTCTGCGCCCCGGCGGAGCCGAGCGTGTTGAGGCCCAGCAGCCCCCAGACGATCCCGACGGTCCGCGGGGTGCCGGCGGTACCCGGTGCGGCGGCGGGCGGCGGGCCCGTCGTGTCCGGTCCGCCGGGCGGCACGCCGTGCGCCGTGTCCCCGCTCATCTCAGCCACCGGCCCGCGGGGCGAAGGTGCTGCCCTTGTCCTGGGCGTACGGGATGCTCTGCCACTGCGAGACGTCGAGCACCCTGCTCTGGTCCCGGGCCACGAAGCTCCACGGTCCGCGGTAGGTGTTGTGGTGCCAGCGGTTGCGCTGGCCGCCGGTGATCGCCTCGGCCACCCGCTCGCCCTTGTAGGGCGACCAGTCCGGGTACGTGCCGTAGTTGGCCAGGACCGCCATGCGCCCGCATTCCACCGTGCACATGACGACGGAGGTGTCCAGCACGAAGCGGTTGTCATGGATGTCCACCCGCTGGGTCTTCCACCGGCAGTCGTCGTAGAGCGGTGCGCTGGTGATCGCCGGCCGTTCGCAGCGGTCGGTGTCCGGCACCAGCAGGGTGCATTCGCCGGTCGAGGTGTTGGCCGGGCTGTTGCAGAACCGGTCGGCGTTCTCCCACAGGGTGATCCCGGACCAGTTGTCCTCCAGCACGTTCCGGTAGATCTCGATCTTGTCGGTACGGGCCGGGATCCGTGGCTCGCCGCCGGACTCGGAGACGTAGATCGTCGCGTACGGGAAGTCGTCGCCGCGGTCGGCGGACGCGCGGCCCTCGACCCAGTTGTTCCGCCGGATCGTGTTGTCGCGGATGACGGCGTTGTAGCTGGTCTCGTACATCAGCGCGGCACCGTCGTTGGCTTCGAGCACGTTGTCCTCGACGCGGAAGTCGTTGTTGTTGTTGTCCGCCCACAACCCGGTTCCGCGGTTGTCGTGGACCCAGTTGCCGCGGATGTCGGCGCCGTCCACGGCCCAGAACTTGACCCCTCCGGTGCAGCCGCAGCCCGGCCTGCGCCGCTCCCAGTCGTCGGTGTTGTTGCCGGTGATCTCGTTCCCTTCGACCACCAGGTCGCGGAGGGAGTCGCCGGCCTGGTAGGCGTTCATGCCGTACTGGCCGTTGTCGCGCAGGCAACTGCCGCGGACCTGCTGGCCGGCCCCGGCCATCAGCCCGGCGCCCGCGTTGTCCTGGATCCGCGCGTGCTCGATCACCCACCCGTCGGCCGAGTCGTGGTTGACCACGCCCTCGTTGTGCGGCGCGACGAAACGCTGCACGGTCAGGTGGCGGATGGTGACGTCGGGGGCCGTACCGCCGAACGCGTACTGGTTGGTCTTCCGGCCGTCGAGCACGGCGCCGGGCGCGCCGAGATAGCTGTTGCCCTCCTTGGGGACGACCTGGGCGTAGCGGTCCGGCTCGAGCCGGTGCTTGCCCGGCCGCAGCCAGAACGTGGTGTCCGGCGGGCTCTTCCGCGTCTTCTCCGCCAGGTCGCCGACCACCGCGGGGTCGACGGTCACCGCGCCCGCCGGCGGCTTCGCGGGACCGGTCACGGGCTCGGCGCACACCCGGGCCACCGTTGTCGCGGACGGCACGGCGCCCGGTTCCTTCCGGGCGTCCGCCTCGTCCTCACAGCCGGTCGCCGACAGGGCCAGCGCCAGCAGCGCCGCCGGCCACGCCCCGGCCCGCCGCTTGATCACCACGCTTCCTCCCTAGCCGCGGAATCCGAGTACGGTGGTGAACTCCCCCGCCGGGGCCGCGCCGTCGGTGGTGCCGGAGCCGACGAGCGTGATGGCGGGTTCCTTGCGCCCGAAGCCGGCGGAGTACCAGCCCAGCGGCGGGTCGCTCTCGCCGCGATGCACCCGCCAGCGCAGCCGTCCGGGCAGGTCGAGCACCGCGGAGCGGTCCTGGCCGTCCCGGGTCCAGGTGAGCACGGCCCGGCTCCCCACCAGGTCCGCGGCGATCGCCGGGCCGAGGTGGAACGCCAGGTGCACGGCCCGGCGCGGCCCGCGCACTTCGTCGACGACGCGCAACTCCCTGCTCGCGGCGGTCAGCTCGACCCGGCGGCGGTGTACGGACCGGCGGTAGCCGTGGTGCTCGGCGCACCAGTGGGCCACGTCCGCCCCGGTGGTGTCCGCGGCCAGGACGCGGCTGCGGGCGTGCCGGGTCCACAGGAACGGGCCGCCGGAGACGGACTGGTCGGCGCCGTCCAGCCGCAGGGTGTTGTGGGCCAGGGTCGACCGGAAGTACTGCCGCCACTCGGGCTGCCCGTGGTAGCAGAACGTCCCCGGGTCGGCGAGCACGTCGACCCCGTCGTGCCGCACCTCGACGGAGAGCGCGTCGGCGTGGGCGTGCGCGGCGATGGAGAGGAAGCCGTGCGGGCCGCCGTCGCAGCGGCACCAGATCTCGCCGGGGCCGCGCAGGATGGTGAGCCCCGCGTCGGCGAAGTGGCCGGGCCTGCTTGCCGGGCGGGCCGGGGCCGGACCGGCGGCCTTCGCCGCGTACGGCCGGAGGAGGGCGGCGAGCAGCGGGGTCCGTACGTCGGCCGCGGGCACCGCCGGCCACCAGGCGAGCCGGCCGAAGACGGCGTCCCCGGTGGTCAGCAGCGAGGCCCAGCGGTCGGTGCCCGCTCCGTCCACGACCAGGCCGTGCCCGTCGTCGGCGTCCCCCTGGCGCGGCGGCCGCAGCCGGCTGTCCACGACGGCCGCGAGCGCGTCGGTCATCCGCAGGAGCACCTGCCTCACCGACGCGGGCACGGGCACGCCCGCGGCATCCCCCTCGGCCACCGCGGCCAGGCCGAGTTCCAGCACCAGCCCGTGGTACTCGGTGGCCAGCTCCCGGTTGAGGCCGGAGTCGAAGGTGTTGCCGCGCAGATGCCGCGCCAGCGACGTGCGTGCGCTCGTCCGCCAGCGCGCCGAGGAGGGGAACCAGCCGAACGCGCAGGCGGCGGCGAACTGTCCGGCGGCCTCGGCGATGACGTGGTTGTTCGCCGAGGAACCCCGGCTGGGGAAGGCGGCCAGCCAGCGCTGGTGGTACCAGATCTGGCGCCGCGCCACCGGGTTCTCCTCGAAGAGCCCGGCCGCGCCCGGCCAGCCGTCGAGCAGCCGGCGTATCCACACCCAGGACAGCAGCCGGATGCCCAGCTCGATGCCGCTGGTCCAGTGCACGCCGACCAGCGGCGGGTTGGCCGCCCACCACGACCGCAGGTGCGCGGCGACCCGCGTCGCGTACCGGTCGTCGCCGGTGAGGGCGCAGGCGGCGGCGAGCACGGTCAGGTACTGGTGCCGGGACAGCTCCCAGAGCTGCTTGACGTCCCCGACCTCGTCCTCGTCGCGGTACGGCACGTCGAAGGCGTATCGGGGCACGGCCCTGCGCCCGGTCTTCGGGTCGTACGACCAGTCGGGCTCCACCAGATCGTCGCGGGCCACTCCGAAGTACCCGCCGTGCCCGTCCATCAGCCGGTCCGCCTCCGCGACGAGGCGTTTCGCGGCGTCCGGCGGCACCGCGTCGAGGGTCCCGGCCGGCAGCACCGCGGTGAACCGCGCCCCGGTCACCTCCGGGCAGTCCGGCGGTGCCGACCGCCAGCGCCGTCTGCGTAACCCGTCGCCCACCCGGCCGCCGACCTCCCTTGGCCCCATCCGGGACAGCCGGCGCAGGTACCAGCCCGCGCTCATGGTCATCGCGGCCTCGCCAACGTCACCGGGGCGCCGCCGGCCAGAGCGGTCCGCACGGCGAGGGTGGCCGCCGTGGTGGCGACGAGCGACTGGAGCGGCACCGGCATCGGCCCTCCGGTCCGTACCGCCGTGAGGAACGCGTCCAGTTCGGCGCGCTGGCCCTTGTCCCGGGCCCTCGGCAGCCGCGAGCCGACCCAGCGCCTGCGGCGGCCGTCGTACACGGCGGCGCGGACGAAGTCGTCGAGCCGCAGCACCTTGCCGTCCGCGACCAGGTCCAGGGTCTCCTTGGGGAAACCGGGCGGGCCTGTGGTGGCGTAGGAGAGGGTGGCGGTGGAGGCGTCCGGGTAGCGGAGCACGACCTGGAGGTGTTCGCCACCGGGCGGGCCGGCGGCGTACACCGAGACCGGATCGGCGCCCAGCAGCCAGCTCGCCGTGTCGACGAAGTGCCCGCCCTCGCCGGTGAACCGCGTGCCCTCGGTGTCCTGGCGGAGGTACCAGCTTCCGTTCTCCAGCCGGCCCGCGTTGACCAGGTAGCGGAGGCTCGCCGGGCCCCTTCTGGCGCCGAACTGCTTCCCGGCCTCCCGGAGCAGCGGCGCGAACCGGCGGTTGAAGCCCACCTGGAGCCGGTCGTTGCCCGACTCCGCCACCGCCGCGAGCACCCCGGCCAGTTCGTCCTCGGTGAGGGCCAGGGGCTTTTCCACGAACACCGCCTTGCCGGCCAGCAGCGCCCTGCGGGTCAGCTCGGCGTGCGAGCTGTGCCGGGTGACCACGAACACCGCGTCCACGGACGGGTCGCCGAGCACGGCGTCGAGATCCGTGGTCGCCTGGGCGAAGCCGAACTTCCGCCGCGCGTTGGCCGCGGACAGCGCCGTGGTGGTGACGACCGTGCCCAGCTCGACGCCGTCGAGGGGCGAGAGGTGCGGCAGGAGCATCGACGTCGCGTACGTGCCGGCGCCGACGAACGCCACCCGCACCGGTGCCTTGGCCGACCGGACCGGGGCGCGCACCACGCCGGTACGTACCGGCTCCACCGCGGGCACGGCCACCGCCGGCGGTTCCGTCTCCCCGGTCTGCCGGGGGTAGCGGAACAGCACGGCCACGGCCTTGAGGTCGCCCTCCTTCAGCCGCCGGTACGTCGCGACGGCGTCGGCGAAGTCGGCCGTGTGGGAGACCAGGGGCTCCACGTCGACGCGGCCGCGGGCGAGGAGATCGAGGAAGCAGGCCAGATTGCGGCGCTCGGTCCAGCGCACGTAGCCGATCGGGTAGTCCCGCCCCTCCAGCTCGTACGCCGGGTCGTAACGCCCGGGCCCGTACGAGCGGGAGAAGCGGACGTCCAGCTCCTTCTCGTAGTACGCGTTCCACGGCAGGTCCAGGCGGCACTTGCCGATATCGACGACCCTGCCGCGGTCCCGGCTCAGCCGCGCGGCCAGTTCGACGGGCTCGTTGCTGCCGCCGCCGGCGGCCAGGTACACCTGGTCGACGCCGTGGCCGCCGGTCAGCTCGGCGACGGCGGCCTCCAGGGCCGCGGAGGCGGGCTCGCCGCAGTCCACGGCGCCCAGGCGCACGGCGAGCGCGCAGCGCCCGGGGTCGGGATCGGCTCCGACGACGCGCACGCCGGAGGCGGCCAGGAGCTGCACCACCAACTGCCCGATCAGGCCGAGGCCGACGACCAGCGCCACGTCGCCGAGCTGCGGCTCGCCGCGGCGGACGCCCTGCAGCGCGATCGACCCGACCGTGCCGAAGGCCGCGGACCGCGGCGCGAGTCCGTCCGGGACCGGCGCGTAGAGGTTCTTCGGCACCCAGTTCAGCTCGGCGTGGAGTGCGTGCTCGTTGCCGGCGCAGGCCACGAGGTCGCCGGTCTTCACGTCGTCGATCCCGGCGCCGACCTCCTCGACCACCCCGCACAGCGAGTAGCCCAGCGGCGTGTAGGAGTCCAGCTTGCCCATCACCTTGCGGTAGGTGGCGGGCACCCCGTTGGTGGCCACGCTCTGCACGACCTTGGCCACCTGGTCCGGCCGGGAGCGGGCCTTGCCCAGCATCGACATGCCGGCCTCGGAGACCTTCATCAGCTCGGTCCCGGTGGAGATCAGCGAGTACGCGCTCCGCACCAGCACCCCGCCCGGTCCGCATCCGGGCGCCGGCACGTCCAGCAGCGCCAGCTCACCGCTCTTGTAGTTCTGAACTACCTGTTTCACCCGAACTCCCCAGAGGTCGCGCCGCGATACCAGTACTCGAGGGTCAGCACGTGCCACAGATGCTTGGAGAAATCCCGCCGCCCGGCGGCGTCCTCGGCGACGAGCCGCGCCAGCGCGTCGCGGCGCAGGAACCCGGAGCGGACGAGCACGCCGTCGTGCACCACCTCGCGCACCAGCGGTGCCAGGTCCCGGCTCATCCAGGCCCGCAGCGGCGCGCTGAACAGGCCCTTGGGCCGGTACACGATCTCCCGGGGCAGGACCGGAACGGCCGCCTCCTTCAGCACGGCCTTGCCCTGCCGCCCGACGATCTTGCGGTCGCCCGGCACGGTGAACGCCGCCCTGACCACGTCCACGTCCACGTACGGCACCCGCACCTCGGTCGAGGCGGCCATGCTGGAGCGGTCCGTGTACGCGAGGTTCAGGCCCGGCAGGAACATCCGGGCGTCGCCCAGGCACATCCGGTTGACGAAGTCGTCGAGGTCGTTGTCCCGGTAGACGTCCGCGTGCTCGGTGAGCACGTCCTCGACGGTCCCGGCCAGGTCCGGGTCGATGAGGGCGAGCAGTTCGTCCCGGTCGTACATGGTGTAGCTGCGCCGGAACGCGGTCTCCTCCGGCAGCTCGGCGAAGGACAGGAACCGCTTCGCGAAGCGCACCGACCGGAACCCCCGCCGGGCCGTGGCGACCGGCAGCCGGCCGACGGCCGCGGACACCCCGCGCCGCAGCGGGCGCGGGACGCGCTGGTAGCGCAGCGCCAGCAGGTTGGCGAGGTGCTTGCGGTAGCCGGCGAACAACTCGTCGGCGCCCATCCCCGAGAGCATCACCTTGACCCCGGCGTCCCGGGCGGCCGAGCAGATCAGGAAGGTGTTGATCGCGGCGGGATCGCCGATCGGCTCGTCGAGGTGGTACGTCATCCGCGGCAGCAGGTCGCGTACCTGCGGGGCGATCTCGATCTCGTGCAGCTCGACGCCGAACTCCCCGGCCACCCGCCGGGCGTGGCGCAGGTCGTCCGGCATCGCCTCGAACCTGGCGTCCTCGGGGCGGAACCCGATCGTGTACGCGGAGATCCCGGGCCGGTGGCGGGCCGCCAGCGCCGTCAGGTAGCTGGAGTCGAGGCCGCCGGAGAGGAAGGTCGCCACGGGCACGTCGGAGAGCAGGTGCCGCCGGGTGGACTCCTCGACGATGGCGGCCAGGTCGGGGCGCTCGCCGCTGCGGGCCCGCTCCCGCCCCTCGGCGGCGACGTCCTTCAGATGCCAGAACCTGCCGCGCTCCACGCGGCCGTCGGGCCGGCAGCGGAGCCAGCTTCCCGGCGGCAGCTTCTCCGCCTCGCGGAAGGCGCAGCGCGAGTCCGGCACCCAGTAGTACAGCAGCGAGGCCACCAGCGCGGCGGGGTCCACCTGGAGCGATCCGCCGGTCACGGCCGCGAGCGCCTTCAGCTCGGAGGCGAACACCAGGCCCGTACCGCGGCGGAGCAGGAACAGCGGCTTGATGCCGAGCTGGTCGCGGGCGAGCACCAGGTCGCCGGTGCGCTCGTCGAAGATCCCGAACGCGAACATGCCGCGCAACCGGGGAAGGCAGTCCGTGCCCCAGCGCCGCCAGGCTTCGAGAAGCACCTCGGTGTCGGAGGTGCCGCGGAAGCGCACGCCGGCGGCGGCCAGTTCGCCCCGCAGCTCCGGCGCGTTGTACAACTCGCCGTTGTACGTCAGGACGAGGCCGTCCGAGAGCATCGGCTGGGCGCCGGTCCCGGAGAGGTCGACGACGGCCAGCCGGCGGTGCCCGAGGTGCACCTCGCCGTCACCGGCGGGGTGGCCGTAGCCGCCGGACCCGTCGGGGCCGCGGTGGGCGAGGGTGTCGGTGAGCCGGGCGGTCACGGCCTTCCCGTCCGGCCATCGGTACGTACCCGCGATGCCACACATGTCCTACCGCGCCTCCTGATCGCCGTCGGGAACCCGGGCGGCCGGCGTCGACCGCCGCCTGCCCGCCCCGTTCCGCGGGGCCTGGGGCGCATACGCGCCGCGCAGCGCGGTGTGCGGCCCGTCCCACAGCGTGCCGTCGGTCCGATCCCGCGGATCGGGGTCGATCACCACCACGCCGAGCACCGGAATGTGCAGGTCCGCGAGCTGCCTCGCCACGGTGTGCAGCCAGGCGGCGCTGCTGTGCCCGGCGCGTACGACCAGCACGCTGCGGCTGCCCAGGTACCGCAGGTCGGTCCACGCGGTGCCGGGCACGACCGAGCCGACGCCGAGCCTGCGTTCCGGGTGCGGCTCGGCGGCGGGAGCCTCGCCGGCCACGACGGGCGGATCTCCGGGCTGCCGGGGGGCCTTGGCGAGGTGCGCGCCCGGCAGACCGTCGACGATCACCACGGGCCCCTCGTCCGCGAGTGACCTCGCGAGGTCCAGGGCGATCACGCTCGTACTGCGTGCACAGCCCAGCTCCAGCAGCGACACCGGTCCTGCCGCGCCGCGCACGGTGCGCGCCAGCGTCCTGGTGAGCCGGGTCCGCGCCGCCCGGGCCCGCCGGCTCTGCAACCGGCCGGTCCACCGGCGGGGCGTGCGGCGCAGCTCCGCGATGACCGAGGCGCCCAGGTGCGCCGCGATCTCCCGGCGCAGCACGGGGCGGTCCGCGACCACCGTGCCGACCGCGGCGACGGCGAGCCCGACCACCAGGCCGAGCACCAGCCCGATCCCGGCGTCGGTGGCGGCGGCCCTGGGCAGGGACTGCCGCACGGCGCGCGGCGCGTCGACGATCTGCGTACCGGCGATGAGCTGGGGCGTGCCGATGCGCGCCTCCGCGGCCCGCTGCTCGAAGTCGGCGATCCGCGAGGTGAGTTCGGCGCGGCGGGTGAAGAGCGACTCCAGGTCCGCCGAGGCCGTCGGCCCGCTCTCCGGCGCACCCTCCCCGATCGCCTCGTTGACCTCGGCGAGTTCGTCCCGCATCCGGTCGCGCTGGTCGAGCAGCGTCTCGGACTCGGCGTCGGCGACCTGCCGGATCCGCCGTACGTGGTCCGCGACGAACGCGTCGGCCAGCGCCCGGGCCCGCGCCTTCGCTTCGGCGTCGTCCCCGCCCGTCACCGTGATCTGCAGCAGGTTGTTGGTGAGACCGACGCCCTGGTAGTCGTTCGTGAAGTCCTCCGGGCGCTGCGGGGAGTCGAGGGTCTTGAGCGCCTTGCCGGCGATCCGCGTGGTCTCCAGCAGCGCGACATCGGTGCGGATGAGCGTGCCGGGGTCGTTCGGCTGGTCCGCCTGGTGGGCGACCAGCACGGTGGTCACCGCGGTCGGCGGCGTGGGCAGCAGGACGGCCACGGCCAGGCCCGCGAGCAGTCCCACGAGCCCCACGGAGCCCCAGAGCCTGCGGCGCCTGCGCACCGCCACCACCAGCGACTGGAGGTCGAGCAGCGGCGCGGCGGACGCCGGCTCCGGGGCCGTACCCGTCGTCACACGGAACCTCCCGTCACGTCGGCACCGACCGCGACCACCGGCTCGGCGCCGTCCGCGGGTCCGCCGGCGGGGCGGTCCGGGCGGCCCCGGACCGTACCGGCGACGACGACACCGGCGATGTCGTGTCCGGCGTCCGCGCACGCCCCGCCGATGCCGGCGATCTCCGCCGCGGTCCACCGGCCCGCGCTGAGCACGACGACGGCGCCGGACTCGGCGTCGCGGTCGGGAACCAGCGGGTGGGACGTCGCGACGGCCACCACCCGCAGCACGGGGCCTCCCCCGCCCGGGGAGTTCGCGGAGGGCTCGCTCCCGCCCTCGGCGGCGAGTCGCACCGCGGCCCGGCGGGCGATCTCGTCGCCGTCCGGGACGACGGCCAGCAGCCTGCGGCCGGCCGGCGGCCGGTCCCGCAGGCGCGCGCAGACCCGCCGGTAGCGGATCCTCCTGCTCTCCTCGTCGCCTGACGCCTGCAGCGTCGGCAGGTCCCACCGGGTGTCGACGCCCAGCAGCCGGCGGAGCCCGGCCAGCCGGCCGCCGTCCCGTGGCCGCTGCGCGGCCTGTCCGCCGGGTACGTCCACGGTGCCCAGCAGCGTCGCGCCCAGCGCCGCCGCGATCTCGGCCCCGGTACGGAGCCGGCGGCTCACCCGCGCGGCGGCGAGGTGCCCGACGACCGTGAGGAGGAAGGACAAGAGCGCCCCGGCGAGGACCAGTTGCCTCCTGGTCGGCGGTGCCTCGCCGGCCGGCAGGGCGGCCGGTCCCATGACGACCATGTCGGCCCTGCTGGTCGCCGGGTCCGTCCGGTCCAGCTTCTCCATGGCCTCTTCCATCGAGGTACGCAGCTTCTCCAGCTCGGTTCTGGCCTGCACGCTCTCCACGGTCCGCCCCGGATCGGCCGCGTCCGCCAGCGCGGTGATACGGCGGCCGGTCTGCTCCACCAGATCCCGCAGGGCCTCGGTCTGTGCCGCGGCGTCGGGATCCGTGTTGTCGCCGACGACGCGCGAGGCGAACGCGACGTACTGCTCGGCCATCTGGTCAGCGAGCCGCTGCGCGCCCTCCGGCGTCGCCGCGGTGCCGGAGATCTTGATGATGCTGCCGTCCGCGGTCTTGGCGCTCACCCGGTCCCGCAGCTCCGCCGCGCCGGACCCGGTCCTGCCCAGCGCCTCGGCCGCGCGGTCGACCACCACGGAACTGGTGGCGATCTCCGCCTGGGTGAGCAGCTCGCGCTCCTCCCAGGACCCCGGCAGCAGGACCGATGCCGAGGTCGTGTAGCGCGGCGGGAACAGCACGGAGGCGCCGTAGCCGGCGAGCGCGCCCGCTACGACGACGACCGCGAGGAGCCGCCACCGGCGGCGGACGATCCGTCCGACGGTGGAGAGGCGGATGGTGTCGTCGCTCAACGGCGTCCCCTCCTCCGTGCCCACGCCGGGCCACCCGTACGGGCCGGAGCGCGGTCGCCGCAGGCGGCTTCGTAGGCGGCGAGGAGCGACTGCTGGGAGTTGCGCCAGGAGAGCCGCCCTTCGATCCGCTCCCGGCCGGTCTTGCCCATGCGGGCCCGTCTCTCCGGGTCGTCCAGGAGGAGCGCGACGAGGGCGGCGAACTCGGCTTCGTCGTTGGCGGGCGCGTAGACGGCGGCGTCCCCGGCGGAGACGCGCGCCTCCCGGAGGTCGAACGAGACGATCGGCCGGCCCATCACCATGTATTCCAGGACCTTGTTCATCGTCGACACGTCGTTGAGCGGATTGCGCGGATCGGGAGAGAGGCACACGTCGGCGGTGGAGAGGTAGCGCACCAGGTCGGCGTCCGGGATGCGCCCGGTGAACTGCACCTGCTCCGCCAGCCCGAGCGCCCGGGACAGCTCCACCATGGCGTCGAAGGTGTCGCCGGCGCCGACGAACACCGCGTGCCAGTCACTCCGTCCGAGCTCGTCGCGCAGCCTCGCCAGGGACCGCAGGGCGTAGTCGACCCCGTCCTGCGGCCCCATGACGCCGAGGTAGCAGAGCAGATGGGGCTTGCCGCGCTTCAGCTCCGGCTCGGGCGGTACGGGCTGGAAGCGGTGGACGTCGGGGGCGCTGCGGACGACGAAGACGTCCTCCGGCCGCCGGCCGCCGCGCCGCAGCGCGGTGTCGCGGTAGCTCTCGTTCGTGGCGATCACCACGTCCGCGGCGCGGTAGGTGCGCCGCTCCAGCGCGCACACGGCGCGGTAGAGCAGGTCCTCGCCGCGGCCGAACCGGGAGAGGTACAGCTCGGGTACGAGGTCGTGCTGGTCGAAGACGAACCGCGCGCCGCGCCGCTTCAGCCACAGCGCGGGCAGGAAGAGCAGGTCGGGCGGGTTGCAGGCGTGCACCACGTCGACCGGGCCGACCTTGCGGGCCAGCCGGAGCGTGTGCCAGAGCGCCGAGCCGTACTCCCGCAGATAGCCGGACGGGCCTCCGGTGGCCGCGCGCAGCGGGTAGCGGTGGATCCGTATCCCGTCGATCTCCGTCTCCGGCTCGGTGTCCCGCTTCTCCCCGCGGGGACAGATGACGTCCACCGTCCAGCCCGCCTCGCGGAGCGTCGTGCACTCCTGCCACACCCGCCGGTCGAACGGCACCGACAGGTTCTCCACCAGGATCAGCGCGCGCCGGGCCGTGCCGCCGCCGCCGACCGCGTCACCAGGCAAGGCCCATGTACTCCGGTTCGGCCCGGCGCTCCTCGGCGTCGGGAAGGCGGACGAGGTCGATGAGCACCGGCCCGGCACCGCGGGGCAGCGCCGACAGCACGGCCGGGTCCCGGGTCCCGACCAGGCACACCTCGGCGTGGTCCAGAACCTCGCTCACGGAGCCCGCGAGGAGTTGGGCGAGGTGCGGCAGCCGGGTCTCGATGTACGCACGGTTGGCGCCGAGCAGCCGGGAGAGGTTCACGTTGGCGTCGTAGATCCGCAGGTCGTAGCCCTTGCCGAAGAGCCTTTCCGCCAGTTCGACGAGCGGGCTCTCCCGGAGGTCGTCGGTGC
This sequence comes from Streptomyces sp. WAC 06738, assembly GCF_003945505.1. Classification (NCBI taxonomy): domain Bacteria; kingdom Bacillati; phylum Actinomycetota; class Actinomycetes; order Kitasatosporales; family Streptomycetaceae; genus Streptomyces; species Streptomyces sp. WAC 06738. The sequence goes on from NZ_CP029618.1 coordinate 1,091,010, forward strand.
CGGGTTTGAAGGAGAGCCCGAAGAGGCCCGCCCGGCGTTTGCCGGTGCGCTCGACCAGCTCCACCGCGCGCTGCAGATGGTCGGAGTTGGAGGGCAGCACGTGGGCGAGGATGGGCACCGAGACATCGGCCCGCTGCGCCGCGTGGACGAGACTGCGGAGATCCTTGGGCAGGCAGGAACCGCCGAAGGCGAAGCCGGGCCGCAGGTAGGCGGGGCTGATGTTGAGCTTGCGGTCGGCCAGGAACACGTCCATCACCTGGTGCGAATCCACTCCGAGGGCCTGGCACACCGCGCCCAGCTCGTTCGCGAATCCGATCTTCAGGCCGTGGAAGGCGTTGTCCGCGTACTTGATCGCCTCGGCGGTCGGGATCTGCACCCGGAACACCTCGCCGGGCAGGCCGTCGTAGAGCGCCGCCACGATGTCGCCGCTCGCCGGGTCGAGTTCGCCGATGACGGTCTTGGGCGGGTCGTAGAAGTCCCGCACACTCGTGCCCTCGCGGAGGAACTCCGGGTTGACCGCGACCCCGAAGTCCACCCCGGCGGTGCCGCCGACGTACTTCTCCAGGATCGGCACCAGCAGGTTCAGACAGGTGCCCGGGAGCATGGTGCTGCGGAAGACGACGGTGTGCCGCCGCCCCCGCCCGCCCCGCTCCGCGAGCGCGGCGCCGATCTGCTCGGTGACCCGCTCCAGATAGGTCGTGCACAGGCTGCCGTTGGGCTCCGACGGCGTGCCCACGCAGACCAGCGACACGTCGCTCTCCATGACCGCCTCGCGTACGTCGCCGGTGGCGCGCAGCGCACCGGCCCGTACGACGTCGGCGGTGAGCTCGCCGATCCGTTCCTCGACGACGGGGGCCTTGCCGTCGTTGACCAGGTCGACCTTCGCCTGGTTCACGTCCACCCCGATGACGTCGTGGCCCCGGCCGGCCAGGCACGCGGCCGACACGCAGCCCACGTAGCCGAGCCCTAAGACGCTCACCCTCATGACCCGTTCCCCTCCCCGGGCAGGCCGCGCCGGCCTGCGGTCCGTGCACCGACCGGACGGTGCGCCCCGCGCATCAGTAGGCCCCCTGCCCTTGGAGCACCGCACGCAGCGTCTTCCACAAGATCACCGTGTCCAGCGCGAGCGACCAGTCCTCCACGTACCGCAGGTCCAGCCGCACCGCCTCCTCCCAGGGCAGGTCACTGCGTCCGCTGATCTGCCACAGGCCGGTGAGACCGGGCTTGACCAGGAGCCGCCGGCGGATGTCCGGGCCGTACGCGGCGAACTCCTCCGGCAGCCCGGGGCGCGGGCCGACGAGCGACATCGAGCCGGTGAGCACGTTGAAGAGCTGCGGGAGTTCGTCGATCGAGTACCGGCGCAGCACCGCTCCCATCCGGGTCACGCGCGGATCCCTGCGGAGCTTGAAGAGCAGGCCGGCGCCCTCGTTGCGGTCGGCGAGCGCGGCGCGGGCCCGGTCGGCTCCGGCCACCATGGAACGGAACTTGACGAGCGTGAACTCGCGGCCGTCCTTGCCGACGCGGCGCTGGCGGTAGAACACCCCGCCCGGGCTGTCCACCAGCACGAGCAGCGCGACGAGCAGCATGAGCGGCGCCAGCAGCATCAGCAGGACCACCGCGCCCAGCCGGTCGCCGACCTCCTTGACCGCCCGGCGGCCGCCGGTGAAGGCCGGCATGCTGACCCGCAGCAGCGGGATCCCGAGCACCGCGTCGACGTGCAGCCGCGGTCCGGCGACCTCCATCAGCACGGGGGCCACGACCATCTCGGCGTCGCTGCCTTCGAGGTTCCAGGCCAGCCGCTGTAGGCGGTCCGGTGACCAGTACGGGTCCGGGGTGACCGCGACGACCCGGTAGCCGCCGCGGCGTACGTGCTCGGCGACGTCGTCCAGCCGGCCGACGACCGGCACTCCTTCCAGGTGGTCACCGTCGGCCCCGGGACCGCCCGCGGTGCACACCGCGTCCACCCGCCAGCCGAGGTGCGGGAACTTGCGGACCCGGAGGATCAGGTCGCGCACGGTCTCCGGGCTCCCGGCGGCGAGCACCGGTCGCAGACAGCGCCCTTCCTTACGGCGCCCGTGCAGCCAGAGGCGCAGCAGATAGCGCTCGGTCAGGGTGGCGACGGCGATCGCCGGGATCGCGACGAAGATCCAGAGCTTGATGTTGCGCGAGGTGAGCGCGATCCCCCCAGCGCGAGCACGACCACCGCCGTGGAGAGCGAGCGCCCCAGCCGGCGGAACTCCTCGGCTCCCTGCCCGAGCACACCCGGAGCCCACGACCGCCCCAGCGCGAGTGCCCCCAGCACCAGCAGTTCGGTGCCGAAGGCGAGCACGACCCACTTCTCGTGCCAGTCGGCCGCGTCCCGGACCCCGAACAGGCCCCCGATCGCCGCCACCACCAAGGCGGTGGCGAGGGTGTCGCTGATCATCACGGTACGGCGGTACCGCTGCTCCCAGCCGGCCACGGGCCGGCCGGCCTCTTCGTCCGGCGCACGCCCGCGCGCCGCCGGAAACGGGCTGACGAATTCCACCCGCCGGCCGGATCCTCCCAGATCGCCGGCGGGTTCCATGTGTTCGTTCAACACTGATACCCCCCGGGGAGGCTCTCGCCCCCCGCGATGGTTCTCCCCACGGGAGCCTTCGCTCCCCACGAAGGACATCCCGGTATTTCAGCGTTACTTGAACAACTCACCGGGCAGCGGGCACACGTGTCCCGCCGGACTCCCGGAGTTCCACGAGAACCGGTTCAACCCTCAGGTACTCCCCGCACCGAAGGCCGTTTCCGGGCCCATGTACTGATCACCTCCACGTCTGGCTCCGGGTGCGACTGCCGTGGGCAGCGCGGGACCGAATAGATCGACATCGGCGGATACATCCGCCGGTGCGACCGGGGTTCAGCCTGCGCCACGTCTCCGGACGACGGCCAGTGGCCGGGCGGCCCTTTTCACGGACAAAGTCCACGTGCTATACGGACCGGGTAATCTTCCCCCGGTTGCGGCGAATTCAGGACTGTGCACGTGCGTCACCGCCGAGTACGCGTATTCAGGCCACCCGAATCCGGCCGCCGCGGATAGTCGCTTACACCGCCGGCGGCGAACCTCGGCGGATCTCCGTGCCCGTCCACCTCGGTTTCCGGTGCTTCGGCTTATCGCCGGGCTCAGTCCCACTCCCACCCGAGGCCCACGATTCCCGGGCCGGGTTCCTGCTCCGCCAGACGGGCGCTGTCGCAGCCGTTGAGCGGGACCCGCACCACCCGGCGACGGGGGGCGCGCCGGAGGCGTGCCGGGCGAACCGGTAGCAGCGGACCGGGAGCGCCGGCGAGGCGAAGGAGACCCGGAGCGGATTGTGGCTCACCGGGTAGCGGAAGCCTGCGGACGTACTCGGTGCACTCGCCGCCCGTGCCGTCGGTGATCCGGTGGCGGAACGGCTGGGTCTCCCCGAGACCCAGGGGCCGGTCGAAGACGAGTTCCGCCGCGAAGGGACGCCGCCGGGCCGCTCCGCACCCGGCCGAGGCGGCAGTTGTCCAGCGGTTCGATCCGCACCCGGGTCACATGCTGACCGTCTACGGCTACTACGTCAGCAAGAACTGGGCGTACTGGGGCGTTCCGTGGCCGTCGAGCGGCCGCTATAACCGGGCCACGTACCACTATTACGTCGACAACGGCTGCTTCTTCTGGACCCACTCCCTCTACGGCATCGGAGCGTGAGCGCACGCCACCGCAACGGCCCGCGGCCGGCCGGCAGGACGGTCCCGGTCTCCTCGCTCAGCCCTGAGATGGAGCACGGCGCGTCCGCTGGGATCTGTCAACAAAAGGACAAAGGGGTCAGTAGTGCGCTCCGGTTTCAGGGAGCCCTTCCGGGGAACCCGGGCCGAGACCGGCCTCCGGCACCGCACAGCGAAGGGACACCCATGACGTACCACCCGAACGGTCAGCGCTCCGCCGCGCAGCAGGCGCTGCACACCGTCGTCGAGAACGGTCCGGACCAGGAAGCGCTGCACACGCTCGCCGAGAGCCGGGTGCTGCTGCCCGACCCGGAACCCGCCGAGGAGCCCCCAGGGCAGGCGCAGGCGCTGAGCCTGCCGGTGGTGGAGCAGGGCGACGGCACCCGGCTGGTGCCGGTCTTCACCTCCCCCGACCGCCTGGAGCAGGTCTTCCCCGAGATCGAGCGCTACAACGCGGTCGAGCTCGGCGACCTCGCCCGCGGCTGGCCCGCGGACGGCCCGTCGCTGGTCGTCGACGCGGGCACGCCGGAAGAGATGGCCCTGACCGCCGAGGGTGTGCGGGAGCTGCTGGGCAAGGCCTGACCGGGGACTTCGGCGACGCCACCCGTGGGGCACCGGATTGAGCACGTGCCCCGCGGGCATTCGGCATGGGTCACGTCGTCATCGAGGCGGCCGAGCGGCACGCGCTGGAGCGCCGGAACCGGGCGCACGGCCGCCGGACACCGATGACGACGGGGGCAGGCGCGACTTCCGCGTGTACGCCGATCCGGCGGGCCACCCGTTCCGCTTCGTCCAGCTTCGTCTACGGGCCGTCAGCGCCGGCATCGTGCGCGGGCGCGGCACACGGCCCGGCCCCGCCCCTCGGCCGAGGGGCGGGGCCGGGCCGTTCCGCTCGCCGCCGATGCGCTGCCGCTCCCCCGTCACACGGGCCGGGCGGCCTCCGCGTCGACGAGGTTGCGGGCCGCCGCCGCGATCGCCTCCGCGTCGATGCCGGCCGCCGAGAGCTGCTGCGTTCCCGTCGCCGAGCCGGGCATGGTCCGTACGGCCAGCCGGGCGAGCCGCGGGACGGCGCGGCCGTCGGCGAACGCCTCGGCCACCGCGTCGCCCAGGCCGCCCTCCGGGCGGTGGTCCTCGGCGGTGAGGATCCGGCCGGTGAGCTCCGCCGCCGCGCGCAGGGCGACGACGTCGATCGGCTTGACGGAGTACAGGTCGAGCACGTGCGCCCCGATGCCCTCCGCGGCCAGCAACTCGGCGGCGACCAGCGCCTCGTGCACGGTGACCCCGGCCGCGGCGATGGTCACGCTGTCGCCGGGCGTGGCGCGCAGCAGCTTGCTGCCGCCGATCGGGAAGTCCTCGTCGGGTCCGTAGAGGACGGGCCGGGCACCGCGCATGGTGCGCAGGTAGCGCACGCCGGTCAGCTCCTCGCCCGCCATGGCGGCGACGAGCCGCGCGGTCTGGTTGGCGTCGCAGGGGTGCAGCACCGTGCTGCCGTGCACGGCGCGGAACATCGCCAGGTCCTCCAGGCCCATCTGCGACGGGCCGTCCTCGCCGATGGCGACGCCGGCGTGCGAGCCGACCAGGCTGAGGTTCGCCCGGCTGACCGCCGCCATGCGCACGAAGTCGTGGGCGCGGGTGAAGAACGCGGCGAAGGTCGCGGCGAACGGCACCCAGCCGCACGCCTGCATGCCGACGCCCGCCGCGACGAGCTGCTGCTCGGCGATGTAGCACTCGAAGTACCGGTCGGGGTGCTCCTTGGCGAAGAGCTCGGTGCGGGTGGAGTCCCCGACCTCGCCGTCCAGGGCGACGACGTCCGGCCGCGCCGTGCCGAGCGCCGCCAGCGCCTGCCCGTACGCGTCGCGTGTGGCCACCGGGTCCCCCACGTCGTACCGCGGCAGCAACGGGTGCGGCGCTGCCGCGCGCGGCGGCGCGACGGCGGGCGGCGGGGTGTGCGGCTCGACGCGCAGGTCGCTGGTGCCGCCCAGTTCGGCGATCGCCGCCTCGGGGTCCGGCAGGGGCTTGCCGTGCATGCCCTCCCGGTTCGCCACGGAGGCGACCCCGCTGCCCTTCACCGTACGGGCGAGTACGACCGTCGGCCGGTCGGCCACGTCCGCGGCCTCGCTGTACGCGGCGTCCACGGCGGCGACGTCGTGCCCGTCGACCTCGATGGTGTGCCAGCCGAACGCCCGCGCCCGGCGGGCGTACGCGTCGAGGTCCCAGCCGTGCCGGGTGGGACCGCGCTGGCCGAGCCGGTTCACGTCGACGATCACGGTGAGGTTGCCCAGATGCTCGTATCCGGCGTGCTCGAACGCCTCCCAGACCGAGCCCTCGGCCAGCTCGCTGTCGCCGCACAGCACCCACACCCGGTACGGCAGGTGCGCGAGCCGCTTGCCCGCCAGCGCCATGCCGACGCCGATGGGCGGTCCCTGCCCGAGCGATCCGGTGGCCACGTCGACCCACGGCAGCATGGGCGTCGGATGCCCCTCCAGCCGGCTGCCCAGCTTCCTGAACGTCAGCAGTTCCTCGTCGTCGAGGGCGCCGACCGCCTTGAACGCCGCGTACAGCAGCGGCGAGGCGTGCCCCTTGGACAGGACCAGGCGGTCCGCTCCGGGGTGGTCCGGGCGGTCGACGTCGTAGCGGAGATGCCTCGCGAGCAGCACGGCCATCAGGTCGGCCGCGGACATCGACGAGGTCGGGTGGCCGGATCCGGCGGCGGCAGCGGCCCGTATCGCGTCCACGCGCAACTGGCGACCGAGTGCGAGGGAGAGGTCCGGATCCACATCGACGGAGGTCATGTCGTGCTCCTTGTCCGAGCGGTGTGTGCTGTCCCGGCCCGCGGGCACGGCGGCGCGCCTGTCCGGTCACGTACGCGCCGTGCCCGGGTCGGACATTCCGGGTACCACGCCGCGGCGGGTCGTAACGGCCGACCTCGCGCGGCGCCGGACGGGCCACCGTGGGTGGCGGTGGGGTCGCCGAGCGCGATCCGGCGGCGGGGCTCCGGGCGGGGCCGGCGACCGTTCGTGCGGTGTGCCGTACCGGCGTATTCTGGAACAGGCCGTAGGAGCCCTGTTTGCATCAGACGGCGTCGGGCAGGCGGCCCGCGTGCCTCGGCTCAGGGGCACGCCGCAGGAGTTCACGGCCACCCTGCCGCCGCCGTCGTCCTCCCCTCAATCGAACGCGCACGACCCGCCCGAGGGAGGCCCCCGTGGCACACGTCCGGGCAAGGAGAAAGCACCCGCACCACGACGCACCCGACACCTCCGCGCAGTTCCGCCGGCTGGCCGGAATGCCCGAGGGGCCGGACAAGAAGGCCCTGCGGCAGGAGGTCGTCCGCGCGTGGATGCCGATGGCCGCGCGACTGGCCCGCCAGTTCAGCAACCGCGGGGAGGCGCTGGAGGACCTGGAGCAGGTCGCGCACCTCGGCCTGGTGAAGGCGGTGAGGCGGTACGACGCGGGACGCAGCAGCGCCTTCGAGAGCTTCGCCGTGCCGACGATCGTCGGTGAACTGAAGCGCCACTTCCGCGACCACATGTGGGGCGTCCACGTGCCCCGCCGGGTCCAGGAGCTGCGCAACCGCGTCCGCAGCGCGGGGCTGGCGCTGGCCGTCACGGCAGACGACCGGTTCCCGGCGATCGCGGACATCGCCGAGGCGGCGGAGCTGACCGAGGAGGAGGTGCGTACGGGCCTGGAGGCGTGGGAGTGCTACGCCACGCTCTCCCTCGACGCCGCCCTGCCCGGCACCGAGGACGGCTACTCGCTCCTGGACACGTTCGGCAGCACCGAGCCCGGCTTCGACCGGGCCGTGGACCGCGAGGCCGTGCGACCGCACCTGAGCCGGCTGCCGGAGCGCGAGCGCGAGATCCTCTATCTGCGCTTCTTCTGCGACATGACGCAGCGCGGCATCGCCGAACACCTCGGCATCTCGCAGATGCATGTCTCCCGGCTGATCAGCCACTCGTGCGCGCGCGTCTGCGAGCGCGTGGAGGCCGACCAGGCGGCCGCGGGCCGGACGCCCGCCCCGGATCCGCTCGGCTCCGCCACCGCCGCGTAGCACCGCCCGGCCGGGGTGGCGGGGGGACGCGGGGTGCGGCGGCCCCGGTCACGTACGGACGGTCGATCACCTCCTCACCGCGCCTCCTTCCCGCCGCCGGGCGGAGGGAAGGCGACCGGGTAGTCCTCGCCCGCGTCGGCCGACCGGCTCACCGCCTCCCAGGCGGCGGCCTCCGCGAGCTGGCCGCGCGAATAGTCCTGGGCCATCTCCACCGCACTCGCGCCGAGGATGAGGTGCGAGGGCAACTCGGGCTCCTTGACCAGACGCACCAGGATCCCGCCGGCGCGGTCCGGGTCGCCCGGCGCGGTGACTCCGGAGAACAGGCGCACCATCTCGCCGACCGTCGCCTCGTACTCCGGCGTGACGTCGGGGATGTGCATCGATGAGCCGGCCCAGTCGGTCGCGAAGCCGCCGGGCTCCACGACCAGGCAGCGGATCCCGAACGGCGCCGTCTCGGCGGCCAGCACGCGGGTGAAGCCGTCGACGGCGAACTTCGCCGCCTGGTACGACCCGAGGCCGGGATTGCCGCCGACCCGGCCGCCGATCGAGGAGAACTGCACGATCACGCCGCCGCCCTGCGCACGGAGGAGAGGAACGGCCGCGGTGGAGACGTGGTAGACGCCCCAGAAGTTGGTCTCGAACTGCTTGCGGAAGTCGTCCTCGGGCGTCGTCTCGACCGCCGAGGCGTTGGCATATCCGGCGTTGTTGACGACGACGTCGATACGGCCGAAGCGCTCCAGGCCCGACCGGAACGCCGCCCGGACGGCCGCGGAGTCCGTGACGTCGAGGGGCACGGGGAGGGCGCGGTCGCCGTACTTCTCGACCAGGTCGGCCAGTTGCCCCGGTCTGCGGGCCGTGGCGACGACCCGGTCACCGGCCTCCAATGCGGCGACGGCCAGGGAACGGCCGAAGCCGCGCGAGGAACCGGTGATGAACCAGGTGTGGGGCTGTGTCGTCTCCATGGGCCTAGCGAAACACGGTTGCGCTAATACTGCAACACCGTTTCGTTATCTTCACCCGGGTATCGCAACCACGTTGCGTTACGCTGAGGACCGTGACCGGAACCGAGTTCGTCCGCGCCCGCAGCCCCGAGGCCAAGCGCGCCCGCGAGGACGCGATCCTCGCCGCGGCCGCCCGCCTGGCCACGGAGCACGGAGTCCGGGAGGTGACCGTCACCGCGATCGCGGACGCCGTCGGGATGCACAAGTCGGCGATGCTGCGCTACTTCGAGACGCGCGAGCAGATCTTCCTGCGGCTGGCCGCCGACGCCTGGCACGCCTGGTCGCAGGACGTCCGCGCCGGCCTCGCGGACCTCCCGGCCGCCGCCGCGGACGACCCGGAGTGGGGCGACAGGGCCCGTACGATCGCCGGGCTGATGGCCCGGTCCCTGGTCGACCGCCCGCTCTTCTGCGACCTGCTCGCGCACACCCCGCTGAACCTGGAGCGCAACGTCTCGCACGACGCCGTACGGTCCTTCAAGCGGCAGGCCGTCGCCGAAGTGGACTCCATAGGCACCGCACTCAGCGCCGTCACCCCGCTCGACGCCGACCAGGCACGCAGCGTCGTGACCACGGCCACCGCCATGGCGGGAGCCCTCTGGCAGATGGCCGCCCCCGGCACGCGACTGCGCGTCTTCTACCAGACCGACCCCGAGCTCTCCCACTCCGTCGTGGAGGTGCAGCCGCGGCTGACCGACATCCTCTCCGCGCTGCTCACCGGCTACGCGGACCGCGGCGGCCGCTGAGAGACTGCTCGCCTCCCCGGGAGAGCACCCACCCGTTCAGAGCGGCAGTCACCCCCGGCTGCCCGGAAGGAGCCGGAAACCCGTGCAAGCCATCACCGTCCGCGACCGTGACGCCGGTCCGGCAGGGATGACCCTGACCGACCTGCCCCCTCCGCACGCCGCCGAGAACGACGTCATCGTGAAGGTGTACGCGGCCGGGTTCACCCCCGGCGAGCTGACCTGGCCCGGCACCTGGACCGACCGCGCCGGCCGCGACCGGACGCCGAGCGTGCCCGGTCACGAGCTGTCCGGCGTGGTCACCGAACTCGGCTACGGCACCACGGGACTCACCGTCGGGCAGCGGGTCTACGGGCTCGCCGACTGGACCCGCGACGGGGCCCTCGCCCAGTACACCGCCGTCGAGGCCCGCAACCTCGCGCCGCTGCCCGCCGACGTCGACCACGTCACCGCGGCCGCCCTGCCGATCTCCGGACTCACCGCCTGGCAGGGGCTGTTCGACCACGGCCGGCTCACCACCGGGCAGACGGTGCTCATCCACGGCGCGGCCGGCGGCGTCGGCTCGATCGCCGTGCAACTGGCCCGCGAGGCGGGCGCCCGGGTGGTCGGCACCGGCCGCGCCGCCGACCGGGCCACCGCCCTGGAGCTGGGCGCCGCCGCGTTCGTCGACCTGGACGCGGAGCGGCTGGAGGACGCCGGCGAGTGCGACGTGGTCTTCGACGTCATCGGCGGCGAGATCCTCGCCCGCTCCGCCGCGCTCGTCCGCCCCGGCGGCACGCTGGTGACCATCGCCGAGCCGGTGACGGTCCGGCCGGGCGACGGCCGGGCGGTCTTCTTCGTCGTCGAACCGGACCGTCAGCGCCTCGCGGACCTGGCGGTGCGGCTGCGGGACGGCCGGCTCAAGCCGCTGGTCGGGAGCGTACGGCCGCTCGCCGAGGCGCCGGCCGCGTTCACCTCCGGCCGTCGTATCCCCGGGAAGACGATCATCCGGGTCGCCGACGACGACTGATCCTCGTCACCGTCCTCGGGCAGGCCTCAGGCGCCGCCCCGGCGGGTCAGGGCTTGCGGCCCACCGCGCAGACCCGCCAGGGCGCGACCGGGCGGTTCTGGCCGACGGCCGCGTCCTCGGGACGCCACTGGGCGCAGGGGACGACGCCCGGTTCGAGGAGCTCCAGGCCGTCGAAGTAGCCGGCGACGTCGGCGTGGGTGCGGAGCGTCTGCGGGTCCACGCTCGCCTCGTTCCACATCTGCAGAACGCCGTCCACCTCGCTGCTCACGCCCCTGACGGGGTGGGCGAGCGCCAGATAGCTGCCGGAGGGGACGGCCGCGACGAACCGGCGCACGACCTCGCGTGCCTCCGCGTCGTCGACGATGAACTGCACGATCCCCAGCATCATCACGGCGACGGGCCGGCTGAAGTCGAGCGTCTTCGCCGCCTGTTCGAGGATGGCCGTCACGTCGCGCACGTCGGCGTCGACGTAGTTGGTGGCGCCCTCCGGGCCGCTGGTGAGCAGCGCCTCGGCGTACCGCAGCACGAGCGGGTCGTTGTCGACGTAGACGACGCGGGACTCCGGCGCCACGCCCTGCGCGACCTCGTGGGTGTTGTGGTTGGTGGGAAGTCCGGCGCCGAGGTCGAGGAACTGGCGGATCCCGGCGTCGGCGGCGAAGTGGCGCACCGACCGCATCAGAAAGCCGCGGTCGGCCCGCGCGGCCTCCACGACGTCGGTCACGACCTCCGCCATCTGATCGCCGACTTCACGGTCGACCTCGTAGTTGTTCTTGCCGCCCAGCCAGTAGTCCCAGACGCGCGCCGAGTGCGGCCGCTGCTGGTCCAGTGACCTGGTTCCGTCGGGTAAGTGCTGCTCGGACATGATCGGCGCTCCTCGTGCGTTCGAATTCGGGCCGGACCCGCACCAGTGTGCCGTGGAAGCCGGTCCCCGTCCGGCACTCGGTCCAGGAAGCCGGATCCGGCGCGAACCCGGCCGTCCGGCGCACCGCGCGGCGTCCGCGCGTCACCTGGTGAGGCGGGCGGGGTGGTCGATGCGGGTGAGCTTGTGCGGGTTGCGTACGACGTAGATCCGGGTGATCTTCCCGTCCGCCAGCTCCAGGCTCACCGCCGCCGGCTCCCCGTCGAACTCGACCCGGCCCGCGGGGGCGCCGTTGAACCAGACGGCGGCCGTCGCCAGCGCCGCCCGGTTCGCGGTCGCGAGCAGCTTCGCCACCGTGTGCGCGCCCCGGATGGGCGTCAGCGCCGCGGCTACGATCCCGCCGCCGTCCGCGACCAGGACCACGTCGGGCGCCATGACCGCCAGCAGCTCCTGCAGTTCGCCGGTGTGCAGCGCGGCCAGGAAGCGCTCCACCACCTCCCGCTGCTCGGACGGGCTGACCCGCACCCGCGGCCGGCGGGCCGCCACGTGCCCGCGGGCCCGCCGGGCGATCTGCCGCACGGTGGCCGCCGGCTTCCCGACGGCCTCGGCGATCTCGGCGTACGGCATGTCGAAGACCTCGCGGAGCACGAACACCGCCCGCTCGGTGGGTCCGAGCGTCTCCAGCACGGTGAGCATCGCCATCGACACGCTCTCCGCGAGCACGACGTCCTCGGCCACGTCGTGCGTGGTCAGCAGCGGCTCCGGCAGCCACTCGCCGACGTAGTCCTCGCGCCGCCGCGCCAGCGTCCGCAGCCGGTTGAGGGACTGCCGGGTGACGGTCCGTACGAGGTACGCCCGCGCGTCCCGCACCTCCGACCGGTCGGCGGCGGCCCACCGCAGCCAGGACTCCTGGAGGACGTCCTCCGCGTCCGCCGCGGAGCCGAGGATCTCGTAGGCGACGGTGAAGAGCAGGCTGCGGTGGGTGACGAACGGGTCGTCGGGCGCCGTGGTCATGCCCGGCCGGCGGCTTCCGCGCGGCCGGCCAGCGGGATCTCGCACGACTCGGAGAAGCCCTGCGAGGTGACGCCGTGGGCGGTGTTCGCCCGTGTCGACAGATTGACGAACCCGACGAACGCGGTCAGCTCCACCAGCCCCGCGGAGCCGAGCTGCGCCAGCAGGCTCGCGGCCTGCGCGTCGGTGACGGCGGCCGGCGTCACCGACATCGCCTCCGCGTACGCCATCACCTCGCGCTCCAGCGGCGAGAACACGTCCGAGTCCCGCCACCGCGGCACCTGGCTGGCCTTGGCCAGATCCAGATCCTCGTTCCGCGCCTGGAAGTAGCCGACGTCGAGGCACCAGCTGCACCCGACGAGGGCGGCGACCGCCATGTGGGCGAACGACTTCAGGCTCGCGTCGACGGCGCGCCAGGAGGCCGCCTTCGCGGCGAACTCCAGATTGGCGACGGCCACGTCGGGGTGGTTGAACAGCACCTCCACGGGCTCGGGCGACGCGCCGAACTGCTTCACCATGGCCTCCCGCATCTCGCCGGGAAGCTCCGCCCTGGGAACACGCAACGTCACGATCTCTCCTCACTCAAACACTCCGGTCCCCATCCAGACACCGCCCACCTCCTGAGCGTGACAGGGCTCAGGGGTCCGGTTCGGATTCCAGGTCCGTCACCTTCGCCGCCGCCCTGTCGGCCGCTCTGCGGGATTCGCGGGTGGCCCGGGTGGTGGCGGTCAGGGTGCGGCGGGCGTGGGTGAGGGCTTCGCGGGCCTCGGATTCGGCCTTCTCGGCGCTGCGCAGTTGCTCCGTCAGGTCGGCGACGCGGGCGGTGGCCTCTTCGAGGCGGGATTCCGCCCTGTCCCGCTGGGATTCGTCACGGCGCAGGGCCTTGTCCTGATCGCGGGCCTCCCGCTCGGCGGCCTTCGCTTCCTTACGGGCCCGGGTCAGCTCCTCGGCGCGGGCCTTCGCCGGGTCCTCGACGAGCTTGAGGTGGCGCTTGCGGGCCGGGCGGCGGGAGGGGGCGGGCGCGGGGGCGGTGGCCGCGGTGCCCGGGAAGCCCGGGCGGGTGGTGAGGGGTTTGGCGAGGTGGCCCGCGGCCCACTCGCGGGCCGCATCCGGGTCGGCGAGGACGGCGTGGAGAGTCGTCTCCACCTCGTGCTGGACGGCGTCGCCGACCGGCTGGCCGGCCTCGGCCGCGAGCCGGCGGGCCTCGCGGGCGAGTTCGGCGACCAGCGCGTTGCGCTGCCGGGTCAGTTCGCGCAGTTGGTCCCCCGCGAGCCGGTCCTGGGCCGCGCGCAGCCCCTCGCCGAGCCGCTGCAACGCGTCGACCTGGTCCGGCGCGGAGCGGACCAGCAGGTTGCCGGCCCAGGCGGCGAGCGTCGGCTTGCGCAGGGCGGCGATCTGCCTGGCGAGCTCCGGATCCTGGGCCGTACGCGCCGCGGCGACGTGCCGGCCGCGGGCGGCGACGAACTCGCCCGGCGGCAGCCCGTACAGCTCGTCCGCGACGCTCTCCAGGTCCATCGGTCCCATTCTCCTCCCGGTTGGCCTGCGAGGCTTCTAAAGAAACCTTTCTAAAGGTACCTTTAGATGCATGCCGGACCGCATCGACCTCACCGACGCCCGCGCCCTGCGCGCCTACGCCCACCCCACCCGGATGGAGCTGGTCGGCCTGCTCCGCCGGCACGGGCCGCTCACCGCCACCCGGGCCGCGGAGCTGACGGGCGAATCCGTCGCCGGGTGCTCGTACCACCTGCGGATGCTCGCCAAGTACGGGCTCGTCGAGCAGAGCGGCGGCGGGCGGGGGCGGGAGAAGCCGTGGCGGGCCACGGCGCGTACGACGCACTGGGAGGCCGCGTACGACGACCCGGCCGCGACCGAGGCCGTCGGGGACCTGACGATGGCGCAGGTCGACGCGTACGTGCGGAAGCTGGGCGCCGCACTCGCCGTCCGCCACCGGCTGCCGCGCGCGTGGCAGGCGGCGGAGTACTCCGGGGACTGGAGCCTCTACCTCACGCCCGAGGAGCTGGCCGGGCTGACGGAGGAGATGACCCGGCTGCTGTCGCGCTACGACGACCGCTTCGAGGACCCGGCGCGGCGCCCGGAGGGGGCGAGGCTGGTGAGCCTGCTGCGCCTGGCCTTCGTCGACCCGCCAACCGGGCCGGACACGGAGGACACGGAGGGTATAGAGGACACGGCAGACCCGGCTGACGCGCCTCCCCCGACCGCCCCGGAGCACCGCCCCGGGCCCCCGCAGCCCTCGTCGTGAGCCGCCCCGCCCTCCCCGAACTCCTCCGCGACCGCCCCTTCCGCCGCTACTGGGCCGCCCAGAGCGTCTCCCTCCTCGGCGACGAGGTCCACCGCATCGCCCTCCCCCTCGCCGCCGTGCTGCTCCTCGGCGCCGGCGCGGGCGACATGGGCCTCCTCACCGCCGCCGCGCTGCTGCCCGCACTCCTCTTCTCCATCCCCGCCGGCGCCTGGGCCGACCGGCGGCGCAGCCGCCGCCGGGCGATGATCGCCGCCGACCTCGGCCGGATGCTGGCCGTCGCCTCCGTCCCCGTGGCGTACGCCCTCGACGCGCTCACGCTCACGCATCTGTACGCGGCGGCCTTCGCCGTCGGCACGCTCGGCGCACTCTTCAACGTCTGCGCCGGCACCGTGTACGTCGCCCTGCTGCCCGTCGAGCGCTACGTCCAGGGCAGCTCGCTGCTCAACGGCAGCCGGGCGCTGGCGTTCACGGCCGGGCCGGGAGTCGGCGGCGGTCTCGTGCAGGTGGCCACGGCGCCGTTCGCCCTCCTGCTCGACGCGCTCAGCTACCTCGTCTCCGCGCTCTTCCTCGGCCGCATCTCCCCCGCCGAACCCCCGCCCGCCGCGCGGGAGAAGAGCCGGGCCACCGCCGGCATCCGGTGGATCCTGCGGACTCCCGCGGTGCGCGCCTGCGCCGCGGCGACGGCGACGCTCAACTTCTTCAACTTCATCTTCCAGGCGCTGTTCGTGCTCTACGCGACCGGGGAACTGGGCCTCGGCCCCGGACTCCTCGGCCTCGTGCTCGGCGCCGGCGGCGTCGGCGGCCTGGCCGGGGCGGTCCTCGCGCACAGGGTCGTGGCGCGGTACGGGGTGGGGCCCGCGATGACCGCGGGGTTCGCCGGTTTCAGCGTGCCGCTCACGCTCATACCGCTGGCGGACGGACCGACGCCCGTGGTCGCCGGGATGCTGCTGGCCGCGGAGTTCGCCTCCGCGTTCGGGGTGATGATCCTCGACATCTCGGCCAACGCCTACTTCGCCGCCGCCATCCCCGACGAGCTGCGCTCCCGCGTCCTCGGCGCCTTCCAGACCGTCAACTTCGGCGTCCGGCCGCTCGGGGCGCTCGCGGGCGGGGCGCTGGGCAGCGCGCTCGGGTTGCGGCCGACGCTGTGGGTGGCGACCGTCGGGGCGGCGCTGGCGGTGCTCTGGCTGCTGCCCTCGCCGGTGCCGGGCATGCGCCGGCTGCCCGGCGCGGAGGGCGAGGCGGCGGGGGCGGGGACGGCGTAGCGCTCCGGGGCCCTCGCGCGGGGACGCGTTCGACGCCCTTCACGGTCGCGTGCGCGTCACCCTCAGGTCCGCCTCGATTCTCGCGACCGCCGCCAGCAGGTGCGGCAGCAGGTCGCGGCGGACCGACTCGACCGAGTTGCGGCTCGCCGGTACGGGGATGTTGACCGCCGCGACCACCGTGCCGTCGCGGTCGCGGACCGGGGCCGCGACCGAGCGCAGGCCCTCCTCCAGCTCCTGGTCCACGATCGCGTAGCCCTGTCTGCGCACCCGGGTCAGCTCCGCGCGCAGCGTGTCCGCCGAGGTGACCGTGCGCGGGGTCAGCGGGTCGAGGCGGGCGCGGGCGAGGCGGGCGTCGATCTCCTGCTGCGGGAGGTGGGCGACGATGACGCGGCCGACGGACGTCACGTACGCGGGGAAGCGGGTGCCGACGGTGATCGAGGCGGTCATGATGCGGCTGGTGGGTACGCGGGCGACGTAGACGATGTCCTCGCCGTCCAGCACGCAGAGCGAGGACGACTCGCGCACCTCCGCGACCAGCCGTTCGAGGTGCGGTTCCGCGATCTCCGGCAGCGAGAAGCTCGACAGGTAGGCGTAGCCCAGCTCCAGCACGCGCGGGGTGAGGCGGAAGAGGCGGCCGTCGCTCCGCACGTAGCCGAGGTCCAGCAGCGTGAGGAGGAAGCGGCGGGCCGCGGCCCGGGTGAGGTCGCAGGCGCGGGCGACGTCGCTGAGGGTCAGCTCGGGGTGGTCCGCGTCGAAGGCGCGGATGACCGCGAGCCCGCGGTCGAAGGACTGGACGAAATGGGGTTCCCGGCCCTGCATGTTCATATCTTGCCTCGCCGCTCGCGTCGCACTTAAGTTCCTTATGAGAATTGTCGTTCGCCTCGCGCACACGAGGGTGGGGCAGCGGAGGGGCAGCCGTGATCGTGCACCGCGACCTCCGGATCGGCGGCAAGGGCGTGCCGGCCGCTTCGGAGCGTACGACCGAGGACTTTGACCCGTACACCGGCGAGGTGTGCGCGACGGTGGCCGCCGCCGGCGCGGCCGACGTGGTGCGCGCCGTGGGCGCCGCGGAGGCGGCCTTCGCCGGCTGGGCCGCGACCGGGCCCGCCGCGCGCCGGCGGGTGTTCCGGCGGGCGGCGGACCTGCTGGAGTCGCGCGCGGACGAGGCGGTGGCGCTGATGGCGCGCGAGGTGGGGGCGACGGAGCCGTGGGCGCGGTTCAACGTCGGGCTCGCCGCGGAGGGCTGCCGGGCGGGGCGGTCAACGTGCTCACCAACGACCCCGAGGACGCCGCCGCCGTCGGCTCCGCGCTCATCGCGGACGAGCGGGTACGGGCCGTGAACTTCACCGGCTCCACGGAGACCGGCCGCACCGTCGGGGCGCCGGCCGCCCGGCATCTGAAGCCGGCGCTGCTGGAGCTGGGCGGGAAGAACGCGATCGTGGTGCTGGCCGACGCGGACGTGGACCACGCGGTGAACGCGGCCGCGTTCGGGGCGTTCCACAACTCGGGGCAGATGGTGCACGTCGGCGACCAGTCCATCGCCGACGAGCCCACGGCCCCGTTCGGCGGCGTCGGCGCCAGCGGCTTCGGCGGCCGCTGGGGCTGGAGGCGTTCAGCAACACCCGCTGGGTCACCCTCGCGACCCGGCACGCGCACTACCCCTTCCAGGGGCAAGTCCGCCACCTGGCACCGCGGTTCGGCCTCGTCAGGCCGCCCCCGCGGACTTCAGGGCGCGCAGCGCGGCCAGTTCCTCCGGCGTCGGCTCCGGGGTGGTGCGCGGCGACGGCACCGCACGCAGGTCCCAGCCTGTGGCCGCGCGGACCCGCGCCGGGGTCACGCCCGGGTGGAGGTCGGTCAGCGTCAGCTCCCGCGTGTCCGGGGAGGGGCGCAGGATGCCCAGGTCGGTGATGACCGCCGTCGGGCCGCGGCCGGTCAGGCCGAGGCGGGCGCGGGAGCCGGGGCCCGTGCCGTGGCCGACCGTGGTGACGAAGTCCACGGTGCGGACGAGGCTGCGGCGGGTGTGGCGGAGCACGATGAAGACCTCGCCGCAGTGGGCCGCGATCTCCGGGGCGCCGCCCGCGCCCGCCAGGCGCAGGTCGGGGCGGCCGGGGGCGGTGCGGATGGCGGTGGTGTTGATGTTCGCGTGGCGGTCGAGCTGCCAGGCGGCGAACCTGGCGCGGTCGCGGGAGAGCGCTTCCCAGTCGCGGTAGTAGGCGTTGTCGCGCACGGAGTAGCCTTCCCGGGTGTTCGTCCTGCGCACGAGCGTTCGTCAACACCGGGTCCGAGTCTGGGACCGGCCGTCCGCGCATGTCAACGGCCCGGCACCCGGGGCCCGCGCGGCGTGTGCGGGCGCGCGGCGCCACTACGCTGATCGACGATGTTCAGTCCCGAGGGCCCGACCCTTCTCGAGCTGACCGTGCAGGCGATGTCCTCCACGGAACGCGGCTACGACCTGCTGGCGCCGAAGTTCGACAGCTCCCCGTTCCGCACCCCCGACCGCGTGCTGGACGCGTTCGCCGCCGCCGTCGAGCCGCTGGGGCCGTTCGCGCACGGCCTCGACGTCTGCACCGGGACGGGCGCGGGCGCCGGGACGCTGCGGCGGCTGTGCAAGGAGCGGGTCGTCGGCGTCGACTTCAGCGCCGGAATGCTCGCCGAGGCGCGGCGCGCGTACGCGGACGCCGCGGACCCGCCCTCGATGCGCTGGGTGCGTGCGGACACCCTGGCGCTGCCCTTCGCGCCCGCCTTCGACCTCGCCGTGAGCTTCGGCGCCTTCGGCCACTTCCTGCCCCGCGAGCGCCCGGCGCTCTTCTCGCAGGTCTTCCGGTCGCTGCGCCCCGGCGGGTACTTCGCCTTCCCCGTCCCCGCGCCGCAGCCGGTCGGGTCCCGGGGATACTGGGCGCTGTGGGGGTTCGACACCGCGATGCGGATCCGGAACGCGCTGTGGCGCCCGCGGTTCATCATGTATTACCGCACGTTCCGCCTGCCGGACGTGCTGGCGGACCTGGAGCGCACCGGGTTCACCGTGGCGACGGCCGCGCTGGAGGAGCTGGGGCGGCGGCCGGACGGCAGTCCGCGCGCCCGCGCGGTCTTCGCGCGGCGGCCCTGACCCGTCCGGACGGCTCGTACGGCCCGACCGGCCGGACGGGAGTAACGGCCGTGTTCCAGAGGCATATTCAACTTTGACAATCGCTTTCCCTATACACGTTGACTCCTTCGATGCGAGACTGAAGGGCGCGACCTGATCATCCTTGGGAGCCCGATGCACGCGCCAAGCATGTCGGAGACGAACTCTCTGCCGGCCCCGTCCCGAGGCGGCCCCACCGTCCGCCGCATCATCCTCGGCAACAACCTGCGACGGCTGCGCGAGCAGCGCGGCATCACCTTCCAGGCCGCGGCGCGCACCATCGGCGCCTCGCAGCCCAAGCTGAGCCGGCTGGAGCTGGGCCGCGGCGGCTGCAAGGAACACGACATCGCCGCCCTGCTGACGCTGTACGGGGTGGAGGACGAGGCCGAGCGCGAGCACTACCTCGCGCTGGCCCGCGGCGCCAACACCACCGGCTGGTGGCACCAGTACAGCGACGTGACGCCCGCCTGGATGGAGACGTTCCTCGGCCTGGAGGAAGCCGCCTCGCTGATCCGCTCCTACCAGGCCCAGCGGATCCCGGGCCTGCTGCAGACCGCCGACTACGCGCGGGCGTTCGCCCAGGTCGCGTACCCGAACGCGGACGAGGCGGCCATAGAGCGCCACGTCGACCTGCGGCTGCGCAGGCAGCAGATCCTGGGCCACGCCGACCAGCCGGCGCGCTACTGGGTGGTCCTCGACGAGGCGGCCCTGCGCCGCCCGCTCGGCGGGCGCACGGTGATGCGCGCGCAGATCAAGCACCTGCTGGGGATCCTGGAGCTGTCGAACATCACGGTCCAGGTCGCCCGCCTCGCCACCGGCCGCTTCGCGGCCGTGGTCAGCCCGCTGACGATCCTGCGCTTCGCGGAGCCGGACCTGCCGGACGTGGCGTACATCGAGCAACTGACCAGCGCCCTCTACCTCGACAAGCGCAACGACGTCGAGCGGTATCTGCTGACGATGGACGGGCTGTGCGCGGCGGCGGAGAAGCAGGAGTCGAGCCAGGAGATGCTGGAGCAGTTGCTCGCCGAGTACTGACGCCGGCGCCCGGGGATCAGGCGGCGGGCGCGCCGAACCACCGCGGCAGGTGGTCGAGGAGGCCGGCCTGGTCCTCACCGGCCCAGGCGACGTGTCCGTCGGGGCGGAGCAGCACGGCGGGGACGTCCAGTTCCGCCGCTTCGTCGACGACGTGGTCCACGCGGTCCGCCCATCCCCCGGCGGAGAGACGGCCGGTCCTGTCGAGCAGGAGCCCGCGGCCGGCCCGCGTCAACTCGTAGAGCCGGCCGTTCCGTTTGAGCCGCAGATCGCGCAGCCGGCGCCCGAGCAGGGCGTGGCCGTCGCCGAGGTCGTAGCGGACGGCCGTCGCCATGATCTTCTCGATGACCCGGAGGTTGACCTCCTCGATGTCCATCAGCTCCTCCAGCAGCCGGCGTACGGACCGCGGTCCCGGCTCGGTGGACATCAGCAGCGTCTGCGCGCGGGTGTTGTCCAGCACGTCGGCGGCCACGGGGTGGCGTTCGGCGTGGTACGTGTCGAGCAGCCCGGCGGGCGCCCGGCCGGCGACCTCCGCGGCCAGTTTCCAGCCGAGGTTGAACGCGTCCTGGACGCCGAGGTTGAGCCCCTGCCCGCCCACCGGCGGGTGCACGTGCGCCGCGTCGCCGGCGAGGAGGACGCGGCCGGTGCGGTAGCTCTCGGCCTGCCGGGTGGCGTCGCCGAAGCGGGAGAGCCAACTCGCCTCGTACGCACCGAAGTCGGAGCCCGCGACGGCCCGCAGCCGGGCGCGGAGCTCGTCGAAGGTGGGCGGGACGGCGCGGTCGGCGGCCAGTCCTGCGGCGGGCACGATGACGCGGTATGTACCGTCGGGGAACGGCGCGATGCCGAACCTGAGCTGGGTCCTGCGGACGTCGGCCACCGCCGCCATGACCTCCGCCCGCGGCGCGGTCAGCCGGACGTCGGCGATGAGCGTCTCAATGCGGGCGGGCTCGCCGGGGAAGCGGACGCCGAGGAGCTTGCGCACGGTGCTCTGGCCGCCGTCGCAGCCGACGAGCCAGCGGGCGGTCAGCTCGCCCGCGGCCGTCTGCACGGTCACGCCGTGCGCGTCCTGGCTCAGCCCGGTGAGCGCGGTGCCGCGGCGGATCTCGGCGCCGAGCGCGCGGGCGTGCTCGTACAGCAGCCGCTCGATCTGGGGCTGCGGAATGCCGAGGACGTAGCCGTGGGCGGTGCCCAGGTGCTCCGGCACCGGCTTGGTGATGCCAGCGAAGAACCCGCCCAGCGGGTAGCGCGTGCCCAGCGCGAGGAACTTCTCCAGCAGGCCGCGCTGGTCCAGCACCTCGATGCTGCGCGCGTGCAGCCCCAGCGCCCGCACGACCTTCGTCGGCTCCTGCTCCTTCTCCAGCACCACCACGCGCACGCCGTGCAGCCGCAGTTCGGCCGCCAGCATCAGCCCGGTCGGGCCGCCCCCGGCGATGATCACGTCACTCATGAATCTCCCGTTTCCGCAGGTCCTGGCTTCGGCGGGAGATTCTGCAACAAACCGTGGGTCTTGCCGCAAGCCCCGGGGTGCGCTATACGTTGAGAGTGGCAAGGAGCGCGGTGCTCCTTGCCGTTCGCCGTTTCCGGCGCCTTCGCGTACGTGCCGGGCGGCGGCGGCCGGCGCTCAGATGATCTCCATGACCTCCGAGAGCGGCCGGCGCGGCGTCGTCGGGCCGCGGGGCCCGTAGCCGATGCGCAGCACCATCTGGACCTGGCCGACGTCGGTCAGCGGGTCGCGGACGAGCGCGCGCAGGTCGGACCACTCCAGCGCCTCGCTCGTCAGCGAGACCGCGAGCCCGGCGCGGGTGGCCGTGAGCAGCACGCGCTCCAGTGCCTGGCCCGCGCGCAGCCACTCGGGCGGGCTGTCGTGCGCGGTGCCGAGCAGGGCGATGTTCGGCACGCTCTCGAAGGGGGCGCTGGTCCGGCCGGGCGGCTCGGTGCGGCCGCCGAAGTCGCGCATCGGGGCGGTGCCGCCGCGGCGCCGGGGGCCGTAGGCGTAGCCGGGGACGCCCTCGTCCGCGGTGTCCGGCCACGGGTGCGTCCAGCGGGCCAGCTCCTCGGCGCGGTCGGGCGTCTCGGCGTCGCGCACCTCGGCGTCCTGCACCAGCTCCAGCAGGGACGCCGCGTGCCAGGCGTCGGGGAACACCAGCTTCGCGCCCTCGGTACGCGCCGCCTCGACGAGGTCCGCCAGGTCGGCGGGCGGTACGGGCCTCTCCGCGAACGGCCAGCGGCTGGAGTGCCGGCTGGGGATCTGCTCCGCCAGCCCGGCGAGCGCCGCGTCGGTCTCCTCGCCGGGCTCCGCGCCGGTGAGCCGGACGGAGGCGAGCAGCAGCGGCTCGTGCTCGGCCGGGAGCAGCTCGGTCCTGGTCCGCCAGCCGGCGGCGGCCGCGGCGGCCCGCAGGTTGCACAGGGCCGCGCCGCAGCCGACGTGGAGGGAGCGATGCTCGGGGTCGGCGGCGGGCATGGCGCGCTCCATGTCGGCGCGCATCTCGACGGTGCGGTGGCCGAGGTGGCAGCGGAAGTGCCACGGCTGTGCGTTGTGCATGGAGGGCGCGGCGGTCGCGGCGTGTACGAGTTCCGCGGCCCCGGTGGCGTCCAGTGCTCGCGCGGCCATGCTCACCAGCGTAGGGCCGCTGCCCGCGGCTCACGAGTCGAGCGGCGGCGGGCCCGCGGGTACCGCCCGGCGGCCCACGTGGGCGGCGCCAGGATCCGCGGGGGCGAGGTCCGCGCCGGCCCGGTCCGCGGCCGCCGTGCGGCGGGCGGCCCCGGCGGGCCGCGGCGCCTAGTCCCCCCGCGCGCCCTCCAGCGCCCCGAGCAGCGCCCGGGTGCACACCTCCCGGACCTCCGCCCGCGACGGCTCCCCGCGCTCCAGCCAGTCCAGGACCGCCGCCGTGACGAACGCCAGCCAGCCGTGCACCGCCAGCCGCAGCGCCGCGGGCGCGGGCCCGTCGATCAGCCCGGCGGCGGCCTGGGCGTCGAGCACCGCGACGATCCGGCGCTCCTGCTCGGCGAGGAGCTGCTCGTGGATCTCGTGGATCTCCCGGTCCCCGGTGGCCGAGGCGCGGTGGAAGGCGCGCAGGCCGCGCGCGTGCTCCTCGGCGTAGCGCAGGTACGCCTCCAGGCCCTGCTGGACCTGCCGGCCTACGGGGGTGTCCGGGTCCGGCTCCGTCATGCGCAGCAGGTGCTCGCCTTCGTGCCGGATGACGGCCGCGTAGAACTGCCGCTTGGTCGGGAAATAGTGGTACAGCAGCCCGCGCGAGACGCCGGCGCGCTCGGCGACCGCCTCGATCCACACGTCGTCGAAGGGCCGCTCGGCGAAGAGTTCGGCGCCGATCCGCAGCAACTGCCGGCGCCGTTCCTCGGTGCCCATGCGGGTGCGCGGGCGCCCCGTCCGCGTACCCCGAGCGCCGGAACGAGCCATCGCGCCACCTTACTTGACACCGGTTCAGCACTGCCGCACGCTGCTTACTGAATCGAGTTCAATAAGGGAGGGCACGATGGCGACGCCGTTCTTACGCACCCGTCCCGCACCCTGGCCGGAGCTGAGCCGCATCCCCCGCCCCCGCCACCGGCTGCCGGTGGTGGGCGACGTCTTCGGCCTCGACCCCGGCACGCCCGTACAGGACTCGCTGCGGCTGGCCCGGGAGCTGGGGCCGATCTTCCGGCGCAAGATCTTCGGGCTGGAGATCGTGGTGGTCTCCGGCGCGGACCTGGTCGCCGAGCTGGCGGACGAGTCGCGGTTCACCAAGCGCGTCGTGCTCGCGGTCTACAACCTGCGCGAGGTGGGCGGCGACGGCCTCTTCACCGCGCACGGCCACGAGCCCAACTGGCAGCTCGGCCACGACATCCTGGCGCCCGCCTTCACCCGCGAGGCGATGGAGCGCTACCACCCGGTGATGCTCGCGATGGCCTCCCGGCTCACCGCCGCCTGGGACGCGCACGCCGCCGCGGGCACCGCGGCCGACGTCTCCGCCGACATGACCAAGCTGACCCTGGAGACCATCGCCCACACCGGCTTCGGCTACGACTTCGGCTCCTTCGAGCGCACCGAGCAGCACCCCTTCGTC
Organism: Streptomyces sp. WAC 06738; assembly: GCF_003945505.1. NCBI lineage: Bacteria > Bacillati > Actinomycetota > Actinomycetes > Kitasatosporales > Streptomycetaceae > Streptomyces > Streptomyces sp. WAC 06738. The sequence continues at coordinate 1,115,140 of NZ_CP029618.1, forward strand.
GCCGCCATGGTCCGCTCCCTGCGCCACGCCCAGGGCGCCGACGTGCCCCGGCCGTTCAGCCCGGTGAGGAACCGCGTTCCCGGCCGCCGCGGCAGCGCCGACGCCGCGTATCTCACCTCCGTCGTCGACAGGGTCGTACGGGAGCGCACCGCGCGCGCGGAGCCGGAGGCGCAGGACCTGCTCGGGCTCATGCTCCACACCCGCCATCCGCGCACCGGGGAGCGGCTGTCGCCGGAGAACATCCGGCACCAGATACTGACGTTCCTGGTCGCCGGGCACGAGACGACCTCGGGCGCGCTCTCCTTCGCGCTGTACTACCTCTCCCGCCACCCCGAGGTGACGGCCCGCGCCCGCGCCGAGGTGGACCGGGTGTGGGGGCCGGCCGGGGATCCGTCGTACCGGCAGGTGAGCAAGCTGCGCTACGTGCGCCGGGTGCTGGACGAGTCGCTGCGGATGTGGCCCACGGCGCCCGCGTTCACCCGCGCCGCCCGTACGGACACGATGCTGGGCGGCGTCCACCCGATGCGGGCCGGCGCGTGGGCCCTGGTGCTCATCCCGGCCCTGCACCGTGACCCGGCTGTCTGGGGCGAGGACGCCGACCGCTTCGACCCGGACCGCTTCCTGCCGGAGCGGGTACGGGCCCGGCCCGGTCACGTCTTCAAGCCCTTCGGCACCGGCGAACGGGCGTGCATCGGGCGGCAGTTCGCGCTGCACGAGGCGACCCTCGTGCTGGGGCTGCTGCTGCGCAGGTACGAACTGCGCGCCGACCCCGGCTACCGGCTGGACATAGCCGAGCGGCTGACGCTGATGCCGCGCGGGTTCACGCTGGCGCCGGTGCGGCGCCGGCCCGCCGCGCCCCGGACGGCGCCGGGCACCGCGGCGGAGCCGGCGGGGTCACCGGGCTGACGCGCCCGACGACTCGCCCGCGGAGACGCGCTCGTGGTCCTCTTCCTCGTCGATGCCGCCGGGCAGCGGCGGGGCGGTGCTCGGCTCCCCGGACTCGGTGCCGGGTCCCTCGGACGGGCCCTCGGTGGTCGGCCCGGGACTGCCCGTGGGCTCGGTGCTGGGGCTGTGGGAGCCGCTGGGCGACGGCGGGTTGAAGTGGTCCCGCGGCGGCTGCGGCAGCTTCCGGTCCTCGCCGGGGCGCGCGCCGACGGGCCGCTCGAACCAGAGGTCGGTGTTGACGTCCACGATGACGAGCCTGGACAGTGCCTGCTGCGCCGGGGTGACCACGACGGTCCGCGAGGGCCGGTAGCCGCGCCAGCCCGTGCCGCCGTAGCGGTCGTTGCCGCTCAGCTTCTCCGGCGCCGTCAGCGGGCTGCCGCTCGCGCACCGCACCCGCGGTACGCCCTTGTCGTCGACCATCACCGCGGTGCCTGCCTGGAGCACCGACTGGAACGGGCTCGCCTCGCGGTGCGCGAAGCCGTGGCCGGTGAGGCGGGTGTCGGAGCGCAGCAGGACGGAGGTGAGTTCGCGCAGGAAGCCCGGCAGGTCCCCCTCGTCGACCCGCAGGGTGCGGGCGAACGCCGCCTGCTTGTCGGCGTCGCGGCCGAGGAAAGCGATCTGCTTGTCGACGTCGCAGCTCGCGACGTTCCGTACGCCGCCGTACAGCCCGGCCTTCCCGCCCGGCACCGACTGGTGCCTGCTCGGCTCCGCCGGCGGCGGGCTGTCGGGCGGCGCGGCGGTGCGGGAGGGCGACGGCGCGGCACCGTCGGGCGTCGCGGTGCTCGGGGTGAACGGGTCGTGCCCGCGGTCGGCGACGGGCTGCAGCACCAGCTCGGCCGCCGCGTCGGCGGCGGAGGCGCTGCCGCCCTGCCCGGGCAGGGCGCAGGACGCGGCGGTGACCGAGAGGGCGAGGACGGCTGCCGCGGCGCCGGCGAGGTGCGCGGAGCGCGGCAGCCGCGAGAGCCGCGGCGTGGGGCGCGCGGGGCGCGGGGCACGGCGCGGCGGCAGCGGTGCACGGCGCGCGGAACGCAGACGGGGCACGTGGGTCTCCCTCTCGGGGGGCCGGATGGACACCTTCCGAGGCCATTGTCTGAATTGTTACCAAGGTGTGCGCAAGCTGAGAGCCGCCATCGGCGCGACGCCGCCCGCGCGCCGCGGGCCGGGACGCCGCCGGTACCGTTGAGGTGGGAGAACGGCCGATCGGCGACCGCCGCGAGCGGAAGGGAGCACCGCGCATGACCGAACGCAAGCCGCCGGGTGTGAGCTTCGAGTCCTGGATCGACCGGCAGATCCGGGAGGCGGCGGAGCGCGGCGAGTTCGACGACCTCCCGGGCAAGGGCAAGCCGCTCGCGGATCTCGACCGGCCGTACGACGAGCTGTGGTGGGTCAAGGCGAAGATGGCGCGCGAGCAGTTGTCCGCGCTGCCGCCCTCCCTCGCCGTCCGCAAGGAGGCCGAGGCCGCGCTCGCCGCCGTGACCAGGGCGCGGAGCGAGCGGGAGGTGCGCGAGATCGTCGCGGAGGTCAACGAGAAGATCCGCGCGGCGCACCGCGCCCCCGCCGTCGGCCCGCCGCTGAAGCTCGCCCCGCTGGACGCCGACACGCTGGTGCGGGAGTGGCGTGAGGGACGCGAGGGACGCAAATAGCGCCTCCCGAGCGACCGGAGGCTGGGCCTCCGCGAGCCCCCAACGCGCGCGGGAGCGTCGATCGTTGGTGGTAGGGTCCCCCTCGAAACGTCAAGCCGTACGCAAGCGCACGGGGTAGACGCAGTCCGGGGGGAACTGATCCGTAGGTCACCCCTGCGCGGCCATTCGCCGTCCCGACCAGACGGCGCGGCAGTCGGACGCCCGGCCATACCCGGACACGGGCGTCTCGCACCGCTTCCGGCCCGGATTCCGCCACGGCGGACCCGGCAGCCGGACCCGTTCACCCCCGGGTGACGCGGCCCCGGGACACTGCGTGCCCGCCCCGCCACCGCCTCCGGACGGCGCTGTTCATCGGCACCAGTCGTCCGAGAGGGGGGAGCCGGTTGACCACCCGACGGCAGTTCCTCGCGGCCGCGGCCGCGGGCGTCGGCGGCGCGGCCCTGACCCCCGCCCCGCTCGCCGCCGCGCCGGGCAGCCCGCGCGGCGACCGCCCCAACATCGTGCTGATCGTCGCCGACGACCTCGGCTACGGCGAGCTGGGCTCGTACGGCCAGCGGCTCATCCGCACCCCCCACCTGGACCGGCTCGCGGACGAGGGACTGCGGTTCACCGCCGCGTACGCCTCCGCGCCGGTCTGCGCGCCGTCGCGCGCCTCGCTGCTGACCGGCCTGCACAGCGGCCGGGCCCGGGTGCGGGAGAACCCGATGCGCGGCATCCAGCCCTCCATCGGCGACGCCGACACCACGGTCGCCGAGCTGCTGCAGGCCCGCGGCTACCGCACGGCGTGCATCGGGAAGTGGGGCTTCGGCCCCGAGGAGCCGGACCAGCACAGCCACCCCAACTACCGGGGCTTCGAGGAGTTCTACGGCTATCTGACGCACCGGCACGCGCACTACTACTTCCCGCAGTACCTCTGGCACAACAGCCGCCGCGTCCCGCTCGCGGGCAACGGGGACGGCGGGCGCGGCACGTACGCGCCCGAGCAGTTCTCCCGGCGCGCCCTGCAGTTCATCCGCAGCCACGCCGAGGAGCCGTTCTTCCTCTACCTCTCCCCCAACGTGCCGCACGCCCCGAGCACCGTGCCGGACACCGGCGAGTACAGCGACACGGACTGGAAGCCGGAGGACAAGGGACACGCCGCGCAGGTCGCCAACTTCGACCGGATGGTCGGCCAGGTGATCGAGGAGCTGTACGCGCGCCGCATCGCCGAGGACACCGTGGTGATCGTCACCAGCGACAACGGCCGGCACGAGGAGGGCGGCGTGACGCCGGCGCTCTTCCAGCGCGAGCAGGGGCTGCGCGGCTACAAGCGGAACCTGTACGAGGGCGGCATCCGGGTGCCGCTCATCGCCTGGTCCCCGTACCGCATCCGGCGGGGCGTCGTGAACCGGCCGACGCCCCACATAGACCTGCTGCCCACCCTCGCCGAGCTGGGCGGCGCCCCCGCGCCCCGGGACGTCGACGGGCTCTCCCTCGCCCCGCTGCTCACCGGCACCGGGCCCGCGCCCCGGCACGAGTTCCTGTACTGGTACCGCAACGAGCGGGCCTCCACGCCCCTGGCTCGCGCCGCCGACCACGACCGGATCGGCCGGATCTCCGAGGCGGTGCGCGCCGGAGACTGGAAGGCGGTGCGCTTCGCGCCCGGCAAGGACCGCAGGGCCCCGGACGACCGCTGGCAGGTGGAGCTGTACAACCTGGCGGACGATCCCGCCGAGTCCGTCGACCGGGTCGCGGACCGGCCGGACATCGCCGCCCGGCTGGTGCAGGTCATGCGGCGGGAGTGGCGCGACACGTACGACCGCGAGCCCTTCGGCGTACGCATCGCCGCCCCGCCCTACGCCGAGCCGGGCCGGGTGCTGACCGTCACCGCCACCCTGCACAACGGGTCGGGCAGCCCGTGGACCGAGCCGCGGGTGCAGTTGCAGGTCCCCGAGGGCTGGAAGGTGCGCGCCGCGACCCGCAGGCCGCGCGGCCGGCTTGCGCCGGGCGCCGAGGTGGTCACCCGCTGGCGGGTGACGCCGCCGAAGGGCGCCCCCGCGGGCCGCTGGGAGCTGCGCGCGCGGGCCGCCGCGCGGTGCGCGGGCGCGCCGCTGACGTACCGCACGCGGCAGGCGCTGCTCACCCCGCCGGCGAAGGGCGGCTACTTCGGCGACCTGCCCTGGCTGACCTGAGGGGCCCGTGCCGTACGGACCGGGCGGCGCCCGGCGCGTACGGCACGAAGGGCCGCGCGGTCAGGGGCGGGGGATGTTGCGGAGGTTGGAGCGGGCCAGGTCGAGCATCGTGCCGACGCCGCCCTCCAGCACCGTGCGCCCGGCGGCCAGCGCGAAGCCGCGTACCTGCTCCAGCGTGATCCGCGACGGGATCGAGAGCGCGTTGGAGTCGGTGATGAGCTCGACCAGTGCGGGGCCCTTCGCCGCCAGCGCCTCCCGCAGCGCGCCCTCGATCTCGCCGGGCTTCTCCACCCGCCAGGCGGGGATGCCGACGCCGCGGGCGATCGCGGAGAAGTCGACCTTGCTGTGGTCGGTGCCGTACGCGGGCAGGCCGTCGACCAGCATCTCCAGCTTGACCATGCCGAGCGAGGAGTTGTTGAACAACACGGTCTTGACGGGCAGGTCGTGCTGCTTGACGGTGATCAGCTCGCCGAGCAGCATGCCGAGGCCGCCGTCGCCGGAGAGCGAGATGACCTGGCGGTCGCGATCGGCGCTGGCGGCGCCGATGGCGTGCGGCAGGGCGTTGGCCATGGAGCCGTGGGTGAAGGAACCGATGACGCGGCGGCGGCCGTTGGGCGTGAGGTAGCGGGCGGCCCAGACGTTGTTCATGCCGGTGTCGACGGTGAAGACGGCGTCGTCCGCGGCGAGCGTGTCCAGCAGCCGGGCGGCGTACTCGGGGTGGATCGGGACGTGCTTGTCGACGTTCGAGGTGTACGCCTCGACGACCTTGGTGAGCGACCGCTCGTGCTTGCGCAGCGTGGCGTCGAGGAAGCGCCGCTCGCGCTTCTCGCGCAGCAGCGGCTGCACCGCGTCCAGGGTGGAGGCGACGTCGCCGTGGACGGCGACCTCCAGCGGCGTACGGCGGCCGAGGCGGGTGGCGTCGATGTCGATCTGGACGGTCTTGGCCTGCGGCAGGAAGGCGTCGTACGGGAAGTCGGTGCCGAGCATCACGACGAGGTCGGCGTCCTGGAGCGCGTCGTAGCAGGCGCCGTAGCCGAGGAGGCCGATCATGCCGACGTCGTACGGGTTGTCGTACTGGATCCACTCCTTGCCGCGCAGTGTGTGCCCGACGGGCGCCTTGACGGTCTCGGCGAGCCGCATCACCTTCGCGTGCGCCCCGCGGACGCCCGCGCCGGCGAAGAGGGCGACGCGGTCGGCGCCGTTGAGGGCGTCCGCGAGCTCGCGCACGGTCTGCGGGTCGGGGACGATGGCGGCCGGGCGGGCGCAGGGGACGGTGTGCCCCGTGGGGTTGGCGGCCGGCTTGTCGGCGATGTCGCCGGGGAGGACGAGCACCGCGACCTCGTTGGCGCCGACGGCGTGCTGGGCGGCGATCCGGGCGATGCGGGGCATCTGCTCGGGCTGGGAGATCAACTGGCAGTAGCCGGACGCCTGGTCGAAGAGCTTCTCCGGGTGGGTCTCCTGGAAGTAGCCGCTGCCGATCTGGGTGGACGGGATGTGCGAGGCGATGGCGAGGACGGGGGCGCCGCTGCGCTGGGCGTCGAACAGGCCCTGGATGAGGTGGGTGTTGCCGGGGCCGCAGGAGCCGGCGCAGGCGGCGAGTTCCCCGGTGACCTGCGCCTCGGCGGCGGTGGCGAAGGCGCCGGCCTCCTCGTTCTGCACGTGGATCCACTCGATGGCGCCGCCGCTGCGGCGGATGGCGTCGACGAGCGGGTTGAGGCTGTCGCCGACGACGCCGTAGATGCGCTTCACCCCGTACTGGAGCAGGACCTCCACGAGCTGGTCGGCAACCTTGGCACTGCTCATCGCGCTCTCCTCGCGTCGGCTTCGCGTCGTCCGGGACAACGTGTTCGATCGTAAGCGATCACCGTGGAAGTGGGCGGATGGTACGTCGCGGGGCATCCTGGCCGCGGAGCGGGCGCGCGGGCTATAGTCCGAAACTAGCACCGCTAGTTTCGATGGGGAGGCCCGCCGTGCGCACCGTCCACTTCGCCGCCGCCCGCCGCACGCCGATCGGGAAGCTGCGCGGCTCGCTCTCCGCCGTACGCCCCGACGACCTCGCCGCGGGGGTGATCCGCGGGCTCCTCGACGGCGTTCCCGCGCTCGACCCGGCCCGTATCGACGACGTCTACTGGGGCGCCGCCAACCAGGCGGGCGAGGACAACCGCAACGTCGCCCGCATGGCCGCCCTCCTGGCCGGCCTGCCCGAGTCCGTCCCCGGCGCCACCCTCAACCGGCTCTGCGCCTCCGGCCTGGAGGCCGTCACCACCGCGGCCCGCGCCATCGCCGCGGGCGAGGCGGACGTGGTGCTGGCCGGCGGCTCGGAGTCGATGAGCCGCGCGCCGTTCGTGCTGCCCCGGCCGGACGAGGCGCTGCCGCGGGCGATGGCGACGGCCGACACCCGGCTGGGCTGGCGGCTGGTCAACCCGCGGATGCGGGACCTGCACGGGCTGCTCGCGATGGGCGAGACCGCGGAGGAGGTCGCCGGGAAGTACGGGGTGGGGCGGGCCCGGCAGGACGAGTTCGCGCTGCGCAGCCACCGGCGGGCCGCGGCGGCGCGGGCGGCGGGCCACTTCGACGCGGAGCTGCTGCCGGTCGCACGGCCCGAAGGTGCCGCTCCGGTGACGGCGGACGAGTGCATCCGGGAGGACACCTCGGCCGCGCAACTGGCGAAGCTGAAGCCGGTGTTCCGGGAGGGCGGCAGCGTGACCGCGGGCAACTCCTCCCCGATGAACGACGGGGCCGCGGCGCTGCTGCTGGTGAGCGAGGAGGCGCTGGCGGAACTGGGCCTGGAATCCCTCGGCCGGTACGCGGCCGGCGCCTCGGCCGGCGTCCACCCCGACGTCATGGGCATCGGCCCGGTGCCGGCGACCCGCAAGGCGCTCGACCGGCTGGGCTGGTCGGTGGCGGACGTGGAGACGGCCGAGCTGAACGAGGCGTTCGCGGCGCAGTCGCTGGCGTGCGTGGACGAGCTGGGACTGGACCCGGAGGCGGTCAACCCGGACGGCGGGGCCATCGCGCTGGGCCACCCGCTGGGCTGTTCGGGTGCGCGGATCCTGACGACGCTGCTGCACCGGATGGCGCGTACGGGCGCGCGGCGGGGGCTGGCGACGATGTGCGTCGGGGTGGGGCAGGGCTCGGCGGTGCTGGTGGAACGGGCCTGAGACCCGGCCCGGCGCCGCGCGGGGCGCTACTCCGCCACGCCCTTGGCCGCCCAGGTCTCCCAGTCCGACGGCGGGTTCCCGAGCACGGCCGCCCGGCGCCGTGACGCCGCCTCCTCGTCGGTGTGCAGCGCGTGCGCCAGCCGGCCGGTGCCCTCCCCCGACTCGGCGAGCGCGCGGATCACCGCGTCCCGCGTGCCCTCGACCCGGGGCGCGATGCGCTCCAGGTCGCGCAGGGCGGAGTACCAGTCGCCCGGGATGGGCGCGGGGCGGCCGGCGTCGCGGGAGTTGACGCCCGTACGGAGCATGCCGAGGGCCCACAGGCAACTGTCGACGATCTCCGCCAGCAGCCGCACCTCGCGGGTGAGCACCCTGGTCTCCTCGGGAGTCAGCCGGACCGTGAACTCCAGTCCGTCGTCCCCTTCCGGCGCGCGGTAGACGACCGTCATCCTGACCCCCTAGCGGCATGCCCGGGCAGTGCGGTGACTGCACTCTATGCACCGCCGACGTGCCCCGGGAAGCCGCAGGGCACGGCTGACGCACAATGGCTCCCATGGATCTCCGCATCTTCACAGAACCACAGCAGGGCGCCTCGTACGACACCCTCCTGACCGTGGCCCGCGCCACCGAGGACCTCGGCTTCGACGCCTTCTTCCGCTCCGACCACTATCTGAAGATGGGCGACGTGAGCGGCCTGCCCGGGCCGACGGACGCCTGGGTGACGCTGGCGGGCCTGGCCCGCGAGACCCGCCGGATCCGGCTCGGCACGCTGATGACCGCCGCCACGTTCCGGCTGCCGGGGCCGCTGGCCATCCAGGTGGCGCAGGTGGACCAGATGTCCGGCGGGCGGGTCGAGATGGGTATCGGGGCGGGGTGGTTCGAGGACGAGCACACCGCGTACGGGATCCCGTTCCCGAAGGAGAAGTTCGCCCGGCTGGAGGAGCAGCTCGCGATCGTGACGGGGCTGTGGGGCACGCCGACCGGCGAGACCTTCAGCTACTCCGGCACGCACTACGAGCTGCGGGACTCCCCCGCGCTGCCGAAGCCGGTGCAGGCGCCACTGCCGGTGCTGATCGGCGGCATGGGCCCGAAGCGCACCCCGGCGCTGGCCGCCCGCTACGCGGCGGAGTTCAACGTGCCGTTCAGCTCGGCGGCGGACACCGAGCGGCAGTTCGCCCGGGTCCGCGAGGCGGCCGAGGCCGCCGGCCGGACGCCGTCCGACCTGGTCTACTCCAACGCGCTCGTCGCCTGCGTCGGCAAGGACGACGCGGAGGTGGCGCGCCGGGCGGCGGCCATCGGCAGGCAGGTGCCGGAGCTGAAGGAGAACGGCCTGGCCGGCACCCCGGCGGAGGTGGTCGAGAAGCTCGGCCGCTACGCCGCGGCCGGCTCGCAGCGCTTCTACCTCCAGATCCTCGACCTGTCCGACCTGGACCACCTGGAGCTGATCGCCGCCGAGGTGCTGGCGCAGGTGTCGTGACCCGGGGGCGGCGGCCAGGACCGTAAAACCCCTGGCGGGCGGCGGCGGGGCCCGGCGAGGATGGCCGGGTGGAGCGCGGCGGACCGCTGGTCGGGAAGCACACCATCCTCGCGGTGGTGGCGGGTTCGCGCGCCTTCGGCCTGGCGACGCCGGCATCCGGCACCAGCCGGTGCGGGGTGTACGTCGCGGCGACGGAGTGGTTCCGGCGGCTGGAGAAGCCGCCGGCCCACTGGGAGGGGCCGCTGCCCGAGCAGTTCGGCCGGGAGGTGGAGCGCTGCCGCGCGCTCGCGCTCGACGGGAATCCGGACCTGCTCGAAGTGCTCCCCTCCCCACCGGTCGAGCCCCGCACGCCGCGCGGCGCGGAACCGCGTGAGATCCGCCCGGCGTTCCTCTCCCGGCAGGTCCACCGCACGTTCGGCCGCGGCGAGCCGACCTGGGACCACGTGACCGCGTGGACCGCGGAGCCGGCCACCCGCCTCGACAGTGCCCTGCCCGCGAGCCCCCTCCCGGAGTCCCCGGACCAGCCCCGCGTCGAGTCCTGGCGCACCTCGGTCCGCCACCGCAACCTCCCCACTCCATGACCCCCGGCCCGTCGGGCGCCACGGCCGGCGCTCCCGGCGCAGGACGGCCGGAGGCGGACGTACTCGCGCTGCACCGTGCCCTGGACGACGCGCCGGAAGGGCGCGCGGAGCCGGGGGAGATCGTCGTCGACGCCCGGCTCGGTCGTGGTTGACACCGGATAACGCTTGCCGCCGACCTCTTGACCTTCCTCCCGGCCAACTTCTATGTTCACCGCCAAGAGGTAGAACGTAGGACCTCCCACGACCCCGCCTTTCCCCGGGACAGGGACAGGCGCGGCGCCATCTCCTTGTTTTCCCCTCCTGGAGGCACCGTGAGCGACGTATCACCAGAGCCGGGCGTCGACCGCCGGCGAGTGCTGCAGTACGGCGGGGCGCTGAGCGCCTTCGGCGTCATGGCGCCGGCGCTGGCCGCCTGCTCGGGAGGTCCGGACTCGACCTCGGACACCGGCGGGGGCGGCGGCGGGGACTCCGTCACCGCCGTCATCGGGTACGGCAACGACCAGAGCTGGGACCCCACGCTGACCGCGTCCGCGTTCTCCGTGGCGGCCAACCACCACATCTTCGAGGGGCTGCTCGACACCGACCCCATCACCCGCGAGCCCTACCCCGCGCTGGCGACCGAACTGCCCGCCGACACCGGCGCCGAGACCTGGTCGTTCACCCTGCGCTCCGGGGCCACCTGGCACGACGGCAAGCCGGTCACCGCCGACGACGTGGTGTTCACCTTCGACCGGATACTCGACACCAAGACCCAGACCCTCGCCCACGGATTCTTCGCCGGCTGGCTGAAGGAGGTGAAGAAGACCGGGGACGACACCGTCGACCTGGTACTCGCCTTCCCCTTCCCGGACGGGCTGTCCCGGCTCACCCTGGCGAAGATCCTCCCCAAGCACATCCTCGGCAAGTCCGGCGCCTGGAAAGACCTCGACACCGGCCTGCCCGAGGTCACCGTGGGCTCGGGCCCGTACAGGATGACGGCCAACCAGCCGCTGTCGAACACCTCCTTCGAGGCGTACGCGGACTACAACGGCCCGCGCAAGGCGAACTTCAAGAAGATGAACTGGCTCTCCATCGTGGACGCCGCCCCCCGGGTCGCGAAGATCTCCGGCGAGAGCGCCGGCGCGCAGATCTCCGACAACATCCCGTACGCCAACGTGAAGCAGTTGGAGCAGGACGGCCTCACCGTCGAGGGCGGGGCCGGCATGAACCACATGTTCCTGCTCTTCAACACCGAGCGGGCGCCCTTCGACGACGTACGCGTGCGCCAGGCGCTGCACTACGCCATCGACACCGACAAGATGATCGAGGCGGGCCTGAAGGGCTACGGCAAGGCCGCCAGCTCCTTCCTCGACGAGGGCAACCCCACGTACCGCAAGGCCAAGACCGTCTACGGCTACGACCCGGACAAGGCCAGGGCGCTGCTGGAGGACGCCGGGGTCAGCGGGCTGAAGGTGACGCTCATGGCGTCGACCGTGAGCTGGATCGCGGACTGCATCCCGACCATCAAGGAGTCCTGGGACGCCATCGGCGTGGAGACCACGCTCGAACCGCAGGAGACCTCCGCCCTCTTCACCAAGCTGGACCAGAAGGCGAACTACCAGGTCGTCGCCTCCGCCTCGAACCCCAACCAGCTCGGCATCGACGCGGATCTCATCCTCCGCTACAACTACACGGCCGAGAACGTCTGGATGGACTACGCCCGCTGGTCCCAGGCCTCCGAGGCCAAGCAGTTGTTCCGGCTCATGGACGCGGCCACGCGCGAGCCGGACCAGGAGAAGAAGAAGCAGATGACGCAGGAGTACCTGGACGTCATCGCGGAGAACGCGGTCATCTACCCCGTGGTCCACACCGAGCTGGTCACCGCCTGGGACGACGGCAAGATCACCGGGATCCAGCCGCAGCCCTACCCCGGCATCAACCTCCTCAAGGCCAAGCCCGCGTAGGGCGGGGCCGTCACGGTCAGTCAAGGCTAGGAGCTCACGTACGTGGCCCAGATCGCCAGGATGCTGCTACGCCGCATCGCCCTGCTCGTCCCGCTGATGCTCGGGATCGTGCTGTTCGTCTTCCTCGTCATGCGCTTCTCGGACATCGACCCGGCGGTGGCGAACTTCCAGGGTGCCAACCCCACCGAGCAGCAGCTTGAGGAGTACCGCGAGGAGCACGGGCTCAACGACCCCCTGCCCGTCCGCTACGCCGCCTTCGTCGGCGACCTGCTCAAGGGCGACATGGGGCTCAGCGCGCTCAACGGCCGGCCGGTCATCGACCAGGTGACCACCGCGCTGCCCCTGACCATGCAGCTCACCTTCCTCGGGCTCGCCCTCGCGATAGTGCTGTCGGTGCTCTTCGGGGTCACGGCCGCGATCTACCGCGACCGCATCCCGGACCAGGTGATCCGCATCGTCTCGCTGATCGGCGTCGCCGCGCCCGCCTTCTGGGTGGCGCTGCTGCTGATCCAGTACCTGGCGGTGGACTGGGGGTGGTTCCCCTCCGGGGGGTACGTCAATCCGGGCGACTCCTTCACGGGCTGGCTCAAGACCATGACGCTGCCGGCCGTCGCGCTGTCGCTGCACGTCGCCGCGCAGCTCACCCGCATCGTCCGCACCGCGGTGGTGGAGGAGCTGGACAAGGACTACGTGCGCACGGCGATCGGCAGCGGGCTGCCGCCGGTCGTCGTGGTCGGCCGCAACGTGCTGCGCAACGCCCTGGTCAACCCGCTGACCGTGCTCGGCCTCCGGGTGGGCTATCTGCTCGGCGGCGCCGTCGTGATCGAGACGATCTTCTCGCTGCCCGGCATGGGCACGTTGATGATCAACGCGGTGAAGAACGGCGACCCCGCGGTGGTGCAGGGCGTGGTGCTGACCGTCGCCGTCGCCTTCGTCGTCGTCAACCTCGTCATCGACATCCTCTACCTGCTGGTCAACCCCCGACTGAGGAGTGCCGCCTGATGCTCGCCACCCTCGGGGGCCGCCAGAAGCTCGCGGAGCGGCTGTCCCGGCCCGGCCTGCGGCTCCGCGGGCTCGGCCGGCTGCCCTGGACGTCCCGGATCTCGCTGGGCCTGCTCACCCTGGTGGTGCTGGTCGCGGTCTTCGCGCCGCTGCTCGCCCCGCACGACCCGCTGGACCAGCAGGCGCAGGCCGGCGGCACCGGACACCCGTCCGCCGGCCACTGGATGGGGCAGGACAGCCTCGGCCGCGACATCCTCAGCCGGCTGATGTACGGGGCCCGGTGGTCGCTGATCATCGGGCTGGGCGCCACGCTGCTCGCGCTGGTCGCCGGGGCGGTGCTCGGGGCGATCGCCGCCACCTCCCGCAAGGCGGTGGACGAGTTCGTCATGCGCTGCCTGGACATCGTCATGGCGTTCCCGGGGATCGCGCTGGCCGCGGTGCTCGTGGCCGTCTTCGGCGGCAGCATCCCGGTGCTGGTGTGCGCCATCGCGTTCCTGTACGTGCCGCCGATCGCGCGCGTCGTCCGGGCCAACGTGCTGGATCAGTACGGCGAGGACTACGTGACCGCGGAACGGGTCATCGGGGCCCGTACGCCGCACATCATCGTCAAGCACGTCGCCATCAACTGCGCCGCGCCGATCCTGGTGTTCTGCACCGTGCAGGTCGCCGAGGCGATCGTCTTCGAGGCGTCGCTGTCCTTCATCGGCGCGGGCGTCCGCCCGCCGGACCCGTCCTGGGGCAGCGTCATCGCGGACGGCAAGAACATGGTGCTGCTCGGCGGCTGGTGGGCCACGGTCTTCCCGGGCCTGCTGATGCTGCTGACCGTGCTGGCGCTCAACATCCTCTCCGAGGGCATCTCGGACGCCTGGGCGGCGCCCGCCTCCCGGCGGTCCGAGAGCGTGGCGGTGAAGGAGGCCGGCGCCGAGGACCGGATCGAGGCCGCCGCGCCCGGCACCGGCAAGGTGCTGGAGCTGCCGGGTCTCGCCGAGGCCGCGCGCAGGCTGCGCGAACGGGCCCGGCCGTTGCCCGGCGGCGAGCCGGTGCTGGCGGTGAGGGACCTGGCCATCGGCTTCGACCAGCGGCACGCGGGCGTGGACATCGTCGACGGCATCAGCTTCGACGTCAGGCCCGGCGAAGTCCTCGGCCTCGTCGGCGAGTCGGGCTGCGGCAAGTCGCTCACCGCGCTGACGGTGATGGGCCTGGAGCCGGCGGGCGCGCGGGTGCGCGGCAGCGTCGTCTTCGACGGCCGGGAGCTGGTCGGCCTGCCGATGCGGGTACGCCGCAAGCTGCTCGGCCACGAGATGGCGATGATCTACCAGGACGCGCTCAGCTCGCTCAACCCGGCGATGACGATCCACGCCCAGCTCAAGCAGTTGATCCGGCGCGGCGGTACGCGTACCGCGACCGAACTGCTGGAGCTGGTGGGCCTCGACCCGGGCCGGACGCTGCGCAGCTATCCGCACGAGCTGTCCGGCGGGCAGCGGCAGCGGGTGCTCATCGCCATGGCGCTGTCGCGCAACCCGAAGCTCATCGTCGCCGACGAGCCGACGACCGCGCTCGACGTCACGGTCCAGGCGCAGGTCATCGAGCTGCTGCTGCGGCTGCGCGAGGAGCTGGGCTTCGCGCTCATCCTGGTCAGCCACGATCTGGCGCTGATCTCCGACGTCACCGACCGGGTGGTCGTCATGTACGGCGGGCAGATCGTCGAGACCGGCGTCACCGCCGACCTCGTCGAGGCGCCCTCCCACCATTACACCCGCGGGCTGCTGGGCTCGGTGCTGTCGCTGGAGTCGGCCCAGGAGCGGCTGACGCAGATCCGCGGCGTCGTGCCCTCCCCGGCCGACTTCCCGGCCGGCTGCCGGTTCGCCGACCGCTGCCCGATGGCGAGCGCCGCGTGTCGGGACACCGCGCCGGAACTGGTCGGCGAGGAACGCAAGCACGAGGTGGCGTGCCACCACCCGGCGGTCGAACCGGCGGTCGCCGCCGCGGGCGAGGCGGAGAAGGAGGCGCTGCGATGAGCGCGAAGGACAGCGGCGGGCCGGGGCCGGTCGGCGAGCTGGCGAGCGAGTCCCTGGTCGGGGGCGAGGGGCTGGTCGAGGGCGGCGGTGCGCCGCCGCCGCTCATCACCGTACGGGACGCGCACGTGGTGCACCGGGCGCGCACCGGGGGCCTGTTCGCCCGCGACCGGGTGTACGCGCTCACCGGTGCGGACCTGACGATCGCCGCGGGCGAGACGGTCGGCGTGGTCGGCGAGTCCGGCTGCGGCAAGTCGACGCTGGCGAAGGTGCTGGTCGGGGTGGAGGAACCGACGGCGGGCACGGTGGAGTTCCGGGGCCGCGACATCTGGAAGATGGACGGCGGCGAGCGGCGTGCGGCCATCGGCACCGGCACGGGCATGATCTTCCAGGACCCGTCGACCGCCCTCAACCGGCGGCTGCCGATCCGGCAGATCCTCCGCGATCCGCTCGACGTGCACCGCCGCGGCACGGCCGCCCAGCGCACCGAGCGGGTCCGGGAGCTGATGGCCCTCGTCGGCCTGCCGCCGGTGCTCGCTGACGCGCTGCCGGGCCAGTTGTCCGGCGGCCAGCGGCAGCGGGTGGCGATCGCCCGGGCCCTGGCGCTGGAGCCGGACCTGGTGGTGGCGGACGAGCCGACGTCCGCGCTGGACGTGTCCGTACGGGCGCAGATCCTCAACCTGCTGCTGGACCTGAAGGAGCGGCTGAACCTGGCGCTGGTCTTCGTCTCGCACGACATCCAGACGGTGCGGCGGATGAGCGACCGCGTCATCACCATGTACCTGGGCAGGATCGTGGAGGAGGCGCCGGCCGTCGCGCTGGGCTCCGGCGGCGACTCCCCGGCGGAGCACAGCACGGACACCGCCCGGCACCCCTACACGCGGGCACTGTTCTCGGCGACGCCGGGGCTCCTCGACCCCATCGACCCGATCCCGCTCGTCGGCCCCGTGCCGTCGGCGACCCGGCCGCCGAGCGGCTGCCCGTTCCGTACCCGGTGCTGGAAGGCCACGGCGGAGTGCGCCGCGGCCATGCCGGAGGTCACGCAGGCGGCGCAGTCCCACCGGTTCCGCTGCCACCATCCGGTGGCCGCCGGGGAGAGCACCCGTGATCTCGTGATCCAAGCGAAGGAGAGCGCATGACCCGTCCCACCCACCTGACCGGCGTCGTACCGCCCGTCTGCACCCCCCTGACGCCGGACGCCGAGGTGGACACCGCCTCGCTGATCAGGCTGGTGGACTTCCTCGTGGCGGGGGGCGTCGACGGGCTCTTCGTGCTCGGCTCGTCCTCGGAGGCCGCCTACCTCAGGGACGAGCAGCGCAGGGCCGTGGTGGACACGGTGGTACGGCACGTCGGCGGCCAACTGCCCGTGCTCGCCGGCGCGATCGACATGACGACGCCGCGCGTGCTCGACCACGCCCGCAGCGCGCTCGACGCCGGCGCGGACGCGCTCGTCGTCACCGCCCCGTTCTACACCCGCACCCACCCGGCGGAGATCGACCGGCACTTCCGCGAGGTCGCCGGCCGCACCGGCGCGCCGGTCTACGCCTACGACCTGCCCGTGTCCGTGCACACCAAGCTCGGCCACGACCTGGTGCTCCGGCTCGCCGCCGACGGGGTGCTGGCCGGGCTGAAGGACTCCAGCGGCGACGAGACGGGGCTGCGCCGCGTCATCGTCGGCGTCCGGGACGAGGTCGCGGGCTTCTCCGCCCTGACGGGCTCCGAGACGATGGTGGACAGCGCGCTGGCGATGGGCGCCCACGGCGTCGTCCCGGGCCTGGGCAACGTCGACCCGCACGGCTACGTGCGGCTGTACCGCAGCGCGCGGGAGGGCGACTGGGAGTCGGCCAGGACCGAACAGGAGCGGCTGCTCGCCCTCTTCGGGATGGTGAGGAGCGGCGACCCGGCGCGGATGGGCATGAGCTCGTCGGCGCTCGGGGCGTTCAAGGCGGCCCTGCATCTGCGCGGCGTCATCGACTGCCCGGCGACGATGCTGCCGCAGATCCCGCTGGACACCGAGGAGGTACGGCGGGTGGAGAAGCACCTCGCCGCGGCGGGGCTGCGCTGACGGGGCTCCGGTGCCGTACGCCGGCGGGAGGGGCGGGCCAGGGGGATGGCCCGGCGCCCTCCCGCCGGTTCTCTGCTCCCGCCGGCGGCGACCGGCCGGCCGCCAGGCACCGCCGGTCGCCGCCGGGGGCGTCAGCCGCCGAGGTTCCGCAGGTCCAGGCGGCGGAACTCGATCGTCTCGTACGACCCGGCCGCGCCCGTCTCGTACAGGACCCCGATCGTCTGGCCGTTCACCTGCACCAGGTCCGAGTACGCCGCCGGCTGCTGCGACAGCGTCGTCACCTTGGTGAAGTGGCGCCCCGCGTCGTCGCTGCGCCAGACCGCCAGCTTCTCGCGCTTGGCGGGGTTCGAGGGCCCGGAGAAGAGCAGCGGCGCGTGCCGGCCCACGGGCTGGAGCACGCTCGCCTGGACGACCGGCACCTCGCCGAGGTCCGGCTGCACCCGGTACGGCCGGTCGAGGGTCGCGCCGCCGTCGCTGGAGTAGGCGTCGAGACGGTTGCCGGGAGCGGTGCCGTTCTGGTCGCGGGTGCTGAAGTACAGGCGGCCGTCGGGCAGTTCGGCCGCGATGTTCTCGTTGCTGTTGATCTCGCCCTCGTACTCGTCGTCGACGAAGCCCCTCTTCCAGGAGCGGCCGCCGTCGTCGCTGTAGATGGCGTGGGCGCCGTAGTACCGGGCCTCCTGCCCGGTGTCCGCGGAGCCGGCCGGCGGGGCGGTGGAGTGGTTCGAGGGGATGACGAGCCGGCCGCGGTTCGGCCCGTGCTGGAGGGCGACGGCGTGGCCGGGGCCGGTCGCGTACCAGCGCCACTGCGGCAGCTTGACGTCGGCGGTGATCTCCCGCGGCGCGTCGAACGTGCGGCCGTCGTCGGTGGAGCGCTGCACGAAGACCCGCCGGCTCTGCTCGGCGGTGACCTCGCCGCGCATGATCTGCGCCTCGGTGACCTTGCCGCTGTTGTACGAGGTGACGAGCACCAGGTCGCCGGTCTCCGGGTCGACGACGGGCGCCGGGTTGCCACGGGTGTCGCCGCCGCCCGCGGCAACGACGGACATCGGGCCCCAGGTGCAGCCGCCGTCCTCGGAGCGGCGGACGACGACGTCGATGTTGCCGGTGTCCCCGGCGCCGCCGACACGGCCCTCGGCGAAGGCGAGGAGGGAGCCGCCGCGGGTCTTCACGGTGGCGGGGATGCGGTACGTGGCGTAGCCGCCCTCGCCGGATCTGTAGGGGACGGAGGAGGTGCAGCGGGCCTGGCCGGACGCCGTGGCCCCGGCGTCGGCCGCCGCCGTGCCGGGGCCCGCGGCCAGGGTGCCGAGCAGGGCGGTCGCGGAGAGGAAGAGGAGGCTTGTCGAGGTGCGCATGCGGCGACTCCGAAGTCATGGGACGTAGGAGGTGGGATGTCCGATCGCAAAACGTAGAGGGCGCGGCGGCCCGAGGCAAGACCCCGGACGCCGGGAAAGATCGCACCAACGCACGGGAGTCCAGGTGTTCGTGTGCGATCGTGAGCGGGAATCGAGCTGGTTGGACGGGGGACACGGGCCCCGGGGGCGCGGGCACCGGGCGGGCGGAACGGACAGGCGGAGGAGGCCGGGTGGCGAGCACGGGCGAGATACGGCGGGCGCGGTACGCCGTCGCGGCGGTGTTCGCCGCGCACGGCGCGGTCACCGGCAGCTTCGCCACCCGGGTCCCCTGGGTGCAGGACCACGCCGGGATCAGCGCGGGGCAGCTCGGTCTCGCGCTCGCCATGCCCGCCCTCGGCGCCGCCAGCGCGATGCCGCTCGCCGGCCGGATCAGCCACACCTTCGGCGCCCGCCGCGCGCTGCGCGGGCTGATGGTCATGTGGTGTCTCGCGCTGGTGCTGCCGGCCCTCGCGCCCGGGCTCGCGACGCTCTGCGCGGGCCTGTTCGTGTACGGCGCGACCGCCGGCATGGCGGACGTCGCGATGAACGCCCTCGGCGTCGACGTGGAACAGCGGCTCGGCCGCTCGATCATGTCCGGGCTGCACGGCATGTGGAGCGGCGGCGCGCTCGCGGGCTCGGCGGCCGGCACCGTCGCCGCGCACACCGAGCTGGACGGCCGGGTGCACTTCGCGCTCGCCGCCGCCGTCCTCACCGCGGTCTCGGCCGTCGCCTGCCGCTGGGTGCTGGAGCCCGTCGCGCACGCCGACGAGGAGCCGCCGCCGCACTTCGCGCTGCCGCCGCGCGCGGCGCTGCTCATCGGCGCGGTCGGATTCTGCGCGGTGTTCGCCGAGGGCGCCAGCCTGGACTGGTCGGCGGTCTACCTGCGCGACGAGATGGGCTCCTCCCCCGGCCTCGCCGCCGCGTGCACCACGGGCTTCGCGCTGACGATGGCGGTGGCCCGGCTGGTGGGCGACGCGGTCGTCGAACGTCTCGGCCCGGTGCGCACGGTGCGCGCCGGCGGGATGCTGGCGACGCTCGGCGGGGTGCTCATCGTCACCTCGTCCGCCGCGGCGCAGGCGATGGCCGGGTTCGGGCTGCTGGGGCTGGGCATCGCGGTCGTCGTGCCGGTGGTCTTCGCGGCGGCGGCCCGGTCCGCCCACGCGCCGAGCCAGGCGATCGCGGGGGTGGCGACGATCATGTACGCCTCCGGGCTCATCGCCCCGGCGGCGATCGGGCAGGTCGCCGACGCGACGTCGCTGACCGTGTCGTTCGGGCTGGTGACCGTGCTGGCCACCGGGCTCATCGCGGGCGCGGGGCTGCTGCGCGGGCGGCGCTCGGAGACGCGGGCCACGGCGCCCGGCGCCGTACCGGATCCGGCGCCCGCGCCGGGCACGGACACGTAAGGGGGTGGCCGAGCCCGTACGGGCCCACAGCCACAGCCACCCGCCCCCTCAGCCCACCGCCTTCGCCGCCGCGCGGCCCGCGGCCCGGCCGGAGAAGAGGCACCCGCCGAGGAACGTGCCCTCCAGCGCGCGGTATCCGTGGACGCCGCCGCCGCCGAAGCCGGCGGCCTCCCCGGCCGCGTACACGCCCGGCAGCGGCTCCCCGCCCTCGGCGAGCACCCGCGAGGACAGGTCCGTCTCCAGCCCGCCGAGGGACTTGCGGGTGAGGATGTTCAGCCGTACGGCGATGAGCGGGCCGTTCTTCGGGTCGAGGAAGCGGTGCGGGGAGGCGGCGCGGATGAGCTTGTCGCCGAGGAAGTTGCGGGCGCCGCGCAGGGCGGTGATCTGCATGTCCTTCGTGTAGGCGTTGTCGATCTCGCGGTCGCGGGCGGTGAGCGTGCGGCGCAGCGCCTCCTCGTCGATGAGCTTGTCGCCGGTCAGCTCGTTCATCCTGCGGACCAGGGTGGCGAGGTCGCGTTCGACGATGAAGTCGACGCCGTTGTCCATGAACGCCTGCACGGGCGCGGGCGCCCCGGAGCCGGCCCGGCCCAGGACGTCGCGGACGCTCTTGCCGGTCAGGTCCGGGTTCTGCTCGCTGCCGGAGAGCGTGAACTCCTTCTCGATGACCTTCTGGCTGAGGACGAACCAGGTGTAGCCGTGGCCCGACTTCATGATGTGCTCCAGCGTGCCGAGCGTGTCGAAGCCCGGGAAGAGCGGCACCGGCAGCCGGCGGCCGGTCGCGTCCAGCCACAGTGACGAGGGTCCCGGCAGGATCCGGATGCCGTGCCGGGCCCAGATGGGGTTCCAGTTCTCGATGCCCTCGGTGTAGTGCCACATCCGGTCGCGGTTGATGAGCCGGCCGCCCGCCGCCCCGGCGATGTCGAGCAGCAGCCCGTCGACGTGCGCGGGGACGCCGGAGAGCAGCTTCTCCGGCGGGGTGCCGAGCCGCTCCGGCCAGTGGGCGCGGACGAGGTCGTGGTTGCCGCCGATGCCGCCGGAGGTGATGATCACCGCCTGGGCGCGCAGCTCGAAGGTGTCGGCCACCTCCCGGCCGCTGGCGGTGCCGCGCGGGGCGTCGCTGGGTTCGAGGATCTCGCCGGTGACGGTGTCGACGGCGCCGCCGCTGCGGGCCAGCCCGGTGACGCGGTGCCGGAAGCGCATGTCGACGCGGCCGAGTTCCGCGGCCTCGCGCACCCGCCGCTCGAAGGGGGCGACGACGCCCGGCCCCGTGCCCCAGGTGATGTGGAAGCGGGGTACGGAGTTGCCGTGGCCCTCCGCGTCGTAGCCGCCGCGCTCGGCCCAGCCGACGACCGGGAAGAACGACATGCCCTGGGCGCGCAGCCAGGCGCGCTTCTCGCCGCTGGCGAAGTCGACGTACGCCTCGGCCCACTTGCGCGGCCAGTGGTCCTCGGCGCGGTCGAAGCCCGCGGTGCCGAGCCAGTCCTGCCAGGCCAGCTCGCGGCTGTCGCGGATGCGCAGCCGGCGCTGCTCGGGCGAGCCGACGAAGAAGAGGCCGCCGAAGGACCAGTGCGCCTGGCCGCCGAGCGCCTGTTCCGGCTCCTGGTCCAGCAGGATGACCTTGCGTCCGGCGTCGGCCAGCTCCGCGGTCGCGGCGAGTCCTGCGAGCCCCGCTCCGATCACGATGACGTCGGCGTCGTAGACCATGGCTGCCGCCCCTCCGAAGGTTACCGGTCGGTTCAGATCCTGTTGACTGGGCGCCCGCCCGTCAACCGCCGGACACCGGCCACTTTCCCCGCCCGCGGGCGGGGCGGGTCGGCCGCGGGGTGCGCGGGGGCGTTCGGTTAGGGTCGAGGCCGTGAGCGACCCGGAACGTCCGTCCGCCGTGCGGCTGTGGTTCTCGCCCCGGCGGCTGCGGGCCGAGGGCCGCACGCCGGACTACCGCTTCTCGCTCGCCAACGAGCGGACGTTCCTCGCCTGGGTGCGAACGGCGCTGGCGCTCGTCGGCGGCGGCATCGCCGCGGACCAGTTCCTCACCGAGATGTCCCGCCCCTTCCGTACGGCCATCGCCGCCGTGCTGCTCGCGGGCGGGGCGGTGTGCGCGGTACGCGCCGTCAACCACTGGATCCGCTGCGAGCGCGCGATGCGGCGCGGCGAGGACCTGCCGGAGTCCCGCTTCCCCGGACTGCTCGCCGTGGGCACGGCGGTGGCGGCGGCGGTGCTGATCGTCGTGGTGCTGGTCGGGGCCGGGCGGTGAGCCGCGCCCGGGACCCCGGGGCGCAGCCGGAGCGGACGCGGCTCGCGTGGCGGCGTACGACGCTGGCGTTCGCGGTCGTGGTGGTGCTGGAGCTGCGGCGGGTGGTCGTCGAGGGGGGCTCCGCGGGCGGGTACGCGGGGCTGTCGCTGGCGCTGTGCACGTGGCTGGTGTTCCTGGCGGTGGGCCAGCGGCGGATAAACCAACTGGCCGCCGCCGCACCGGCGGCGATGGCGCCGGGCCTCGCGCTGGGCGCGGGCCTGTGCCTGGTGGCGTCCGCGACCTCCGCGGCCGTGCTGCTCATCTGACGCCGCCGTGGCCGCCGTCCGCACGCTCCCGTCCGTACGCCCCGCGTCCGCTTCCGGGTCGCCGACGGGCCGCCGTCCCTGCCCGCGCCTGGTCCTAAGCTCGCAGGCAGCACCGCGGTGCGGGCAGGAGTCGTCGTGAGGGGGGGGCATGCGCATGGGCGTCACCGTGCCGCTGATCGTCGTGATGGGGGTGTCCGGCTGCGGCAAGACCACGGTGGGCCGGGAACTGGCCGAGCGGCTGAACGTGCCGTACGCGGACGGCGCCGACATCGCCCGGGAGGCCGGCCTCTCCCCCGCCCTCGGCGAGCCGCCCGACGAGGCCGTCACCGGCTGGCTCCGCAGACGGGCCGCGAGCGGCGGCGTCGTCAGCAGGCCCGCGCTGCGCCGCCGCGACCGCGACCGGCTCGCGGCGGCCGTGCCGGGGCTGTACTTCCTCCATCTGGACGGCTCGCGGCGCCTCGTCGGCGCCCGGCTGGCCGAGCGCAAGGAGCTGTTCGTGCCGCACGACGTGCTGGACGCCCAGTTCGCCGCGCTCGAACCACTGGCGCCCGACGAGCACGGGGCGGCGGTCGGCATCGAGGGCACCCCGGCGCAGATCGTGGACCGCGCGGTCGACGCCGCGCGCACGCCGTACTGCGTGCAGCTCGCCACCGGCGTGCACGCCTACATCCAGCCGGACGGCGGCTGGTGCCTGAGCAACGCGGGCTTCGTCAGCGACGGCACGACGACGCTGCTCGTCGACACCGCCGCCACCGAGCCCCGGGCGAAGCTGCTGCGCGAGGCGGTCCTGGCCAGCGGGGCGCCCGACCCGGCGCTGGTGGTCAACACCCACCACCACGGCGACCATACGTACGGCAACAGCGTCTTCGCCCCCGCCACGGTCGTCGGCCACGCCGCGTGCCGGCAGCAGGTGCTCGCGGCGGGGCGCCATCTGGAGCTGCTGTGGCCGGAGGTGGAGTACGGGGACGTGCGGCTGACGGCGCCGGGGATGACGTACACGGAGTCGATGACGCTGACGGCGGGCGGCGCGGAGGTCCGGCTGCTGCACCCGGGCCCCGCGCACACGGTCGGCGACACGGTGGTGTGGCTGCCGGAGCAGCGGGTCGTGTTCGCCGGGGACATAGCGCTCTGCGGCGGTACGCCGTTCGTCGCGTTCGGCTCGCTCGGGGGTTCGCTGCGGGCGCTGGAGGATCTGCGGTCGCTGGGCGCGGAGACGGTGGTGCCAGGGCACGGTCCGGTGACGGACGCGGGCGTGTTCGACGCGGTGGAGCGGTATCTGCGGTACGTCGGCGAGCTTGCCGCGCAGGGCCGCGCGGCGGGCCGGACGCCGCTGGAGACGGCGCGGGCCGCGGACCCGGAGGCGTTCGCGGAACTGCGGGAGCCGGAGCGGCTGGTGGCGAACCTGCACCGGGCGTACAGCGAGCTGGCGGGCGAACCGGAGGGCCGCCCGCTGGACGCGGCGGCGTACTTCGCGGACATGGCGGCGCTGAACGGCGGCACGATGATGCCCTGTCACGCGTAGCGCCCACGGCCCGTTCGCCGGGCCTGGACGCCATACCGACCGGTCGGCATTATGGGGGGCCGGGTCCGCGCCGCCGGGTCCGCCGTCGACCGCCGCCCCCGGAGGGACCCCGCATGAGCGACGACCACCCGCCCGGCCTCGACCCCCACGCCCTGCGCCGGCACCTCGACGCGCACCTCCCCGGGCTCGTCCGCGGCGGGCTCCGCGCCCGGCTCGTCGAGGGCGGCAGGTCCAATCTCACGTACGACGTCACCGACGGCACCGGCCGCTGGGTCGTCCGCCGCCCCCCGCTCGGCCATGTCCTCGCCACCGCCCACGACATGGCCCGCGAGCACCGCGTGCTCACCGCCCTGCACCCCACCCCCGTCCCCGTACCGCGGACCCTGCTGCTCTGTACCGACGAGACGGTGCTCGGCGCCCCCTTCTACGTCATGGAGTACGTCCCCGGCACCGTCTACCGCACCGCGGGGCAGCTCGCGCCGCTCGGCCCCGCGCGCACCCGCGCCGTGGTCGAAGGACTCGTCGACACCCTGGTCCGCCTCCACGAGGTCGACCCGGCCGAAGCCGGCCTGGCCGGCTTCGGCCGTCCCGACGGCTTCCTGGAACGCCAGCTCCGCCGCTGGGGCAAGCAGCTCGACGCCTCCCGCAGCCGCGAGCTGCCCGGCATCGACGAGCTGCACGACGCCCTCGCCCGCGACCTGCCGCCCGCCGCCGCGCCCGCCGTCGTCCACGGCGACTACCGCCTCGACAACGTCCTCGTCGACGCCGCCGGCACCGTGACCGCCGTCCTGGACTGGGAGATGTCGACGCTCGGCGACCCGCTCACGGACCTCGGCCTGCTCGCCATGTACAGCACCCCCGCCGGCGCCGACTCCCCCATCGCCACCACCGCGGACGCCCCGGGGCACCCGGCCGCCGCCGAGATCGTCGCCCGCTACGCCGAGCGGTCCGGCCGCGACGTCTCCCGCGTCGCGTGGTACACGGCCTTCGCGTACTTCAAGCTCGCCGTGATCCTGGAGGGCATCCACTACCGCTTCACGCTCGGCCAGACCGTCGGCGCCGGCTTCGACCGCATCGGCGAACTCGTGCCCCGCTTCATCGCGGGCGGCCGCACCACTCTGCAGGAAGGCTGACCGGCCATGGACTTCGCACCCGACGCGCGCACCGAGGAACTGCGCGAGCGCCTGCTCGCGTTCATGACCGAGCACGTCTTCCCCGCCGAGCCCGTCGCCGCCGCGCAGCTCGCCGGGGCAGACGACCCGTGGGCGCACCCGCCCGTCGTGGCCGAGCTGCGCGCCGAGGCGCGCAGGCGCGGGCTGTGGAACCTCTTCCTCCCCGACACCGTGTACGGGGCGGGCCTGACGAACCTGCAGTACGCGCCGCTCGCGGAGATCACCGGCCGCAGCCCGCACCTGGCGCCGCTGGCGCTCAACTGCAGCGCGCCGGACACCGGGAACATGGAGCTGCTGGCCCAGTTCGCCACCCCGGAGCAGCGCGCGCGGTGGCTGGAGCCGCTGCTGGAGGGGCGTATCCGGTCGGCGTTCGCGATGACCGAGCCGGCCGTCGCCTCCTCCGACGCCACGAACATCGAGACCAGGATCGAGCGGGACGGCGACTCGTACGTCATCGACGGCCGCAAGTGGTACATCTCCGGGGCGATGAACCCGGATTGCGCCGTGTTCATCGTCATGGGCAAGACCGACCCGCACGGCACCGATCTCCGCCGCCAGCAGTCCATGGTCCTCGTCCCGCGCGACACCCCGGGCCTCACCGTCCGCCGGGCCATGCGCGTCTACGGCTTCGAGGACCGTCTGCACGGCGGCCACGCCGAGATCGTGCTCGACGGCGTACGGGTCCCGGCGGCGAACCTCGTCGGCGAGGAGGGCGGCGGCTTCGCCATCGCGCAGGCGCGGCTGGGCCCCGGCCGCATCCACCACTGCATGCGGCTGATCGGCATGGCGGAGCGGGCGATCGAGCTGATGTGCCGGCGGGCGGTGGAGCGTTCGGCGTTCGGCAAGGAGCTGGCGCGGCAGGGCGTGGTGCAGACGTGGATCGCGGACGCGCGGGTGGCGGTGGAGCAGTTGCGGCTGCTGGTGCTGAAGACCGCGTGGCTGATGGACACGGTCGGCAACCGCGGCGCGCACACCGAGATCCAGGCCATCAAGATCGCCGTGCCGCGGGAGGTCACCGGCATCCTGGACCGCGCCGTCCAGTTGCACGGCGCGGCGGGCGTCAGCCAGGACACGCCGCTGGCCGAGCTGTGGGCGTCGGCGCGCACGCTGCGGCTGGCGGACGGGCCCGACGAGGTGCACCAGCGGTCGCTGGCCCTGCGCGAGCTGCGGAAGTACGCGCGGGGCGGGTGAGCGTGCGCCGTACGGGCGGGGGAGCGCGGCTCCGTACGGCCGCGGCCTTCCGGGGCTCCGGCGCTACGGCCGCAGGGCGCGCATGAGCAGTTCCGCCATCCGGTCGCCGATCTCCCGGGCCGACATCGGCCCGTCCGGGCGGTACCAACTGCCCAGGTGGTGCAGCGCGCCGAAGTGGTAGTCGACCACCAGGTCGGCCGGAGTGGCGGTGGAGAACACGCCGCCGGCCTGGCCCTCCTCGATCAGGCCGCGGAAGCGCTCGTGGTAGCGGCGCCGCTCGGCCCGTACCTCCTTGTACTTCTCCGGGCTCAGCATGTGCATCGAGCGGAAGAAGATGAGGGCGTCCTCGTGGTGGTCGACGGTCGTGACGACCACGTCCGCCGCCGCCTCCCGCAGCCGCTGCTCGACCGGGGCGTCCATCGCCGCGAAGTGGTCGAGGCGCTGCTGCTGGAGCCGCAGGAGGCGGCCGTAGATCTCGTGCAGGAGATCGTCCTTGGAGCCGAAGTAGTGGTAGAGGGCGCCCTTGGTGACGCCCGCGGCCTCGACGAGCTCCTGCACGGAGGTGCGGTCGAACCCTCGCTCCGCGAAGAGCCTCGTGGCGGCGGCGAGCAGCCGCTCCGGCACCGTCCCGCTGTTCCCGCCCGTCGTCGTCGCCATGTCCTCGCCCTTCGTCGTCCCGGCCTCCAGTGTCGGTCCCGGCACCCCGGCCCGTCCCGGCCTCCCGGAAGGTCCCCGGCCCGCCCGGGTCAGTCCCGGCCCTCCTCCAGTGTCCGCTGCAGCTTGTTCATGCCGCCCAGCCAGCGGTCCGGGTCGGTGGCGCGCAGCGCGCTGTAACCGGCGACCTCGGGGTGCGGCAGGATGAGGAAGCGGTCCTCGGCGATGCCGGCCAGCACGGCGTCGGCGACCTGCTCCGGCTCGATCGCGCCGGGGGCGAGCACGAGGTCGCCCGCCGCGCCGGTGGCGCGGAGCATGTCGGTGCGTACGCCCTGGGGGCAGACCGCGTGCACGGAGATGCCGCGGTGGCGGTACGTCAGCGAGAGCCACTCGGCGAAGGCGAGCGCGGCGTGCTTGGTGACGGCGTACGGGGCGGCGGCGACCATCGAGAGCAGGCCGGCGGCCGAGACGGTGGCGACGAACCGGCCCCCGCCGCGCTCCAGCCACTCCGGCACCAGTTCGCGTGCGGCGCGCACGTGGGCCATGACGTTGACGTCCCAGGCGGCGGACCACTCGTCGTCCGGGGTCTCGGGGCCGCCGCCGGTGGCGAGGCCGGCGTTGGCGCAGAAGAGGTCGATGCCGCCGAGCGCCTCGCGGGCGGCGGGTACGGCGCCGGAGGCGTCGCCGGGGAGCGCGACACCGCCGATCTCGGCGGCGACGGCGCGGGCCCCGGCCTCGTCCAGGTCGTTGACGGCGACGCGGGCGCCCTCGGCGGCGAGCCGCCGCGCCAGTGCGGCGCCGATGCCGGCGGCGCCTCCGGTGACCACTGCCCGCGCGTCCCGCACGCTGCCCACGGTGCCCGCCTCCCCACGGTTGCCGGTACCGCGCAGACTAACCGGTCGGTATGCCGGGGGGAAGGTCACGGGCGCGCGCCGCTCCCCGGCGCGGGGCCGTTGACACGACCCCGTACCGCGACAATGCTAAGCAGTCGCTTAGACGATCCCGACGCACCCGCGCCCGCCCCGGGAGGCACGCCATGGCAGAGCCCCGCACGTTCACTTCGGTCGACGAGCTGAAGGGCGCGGTGGGCGAGGACTTGGGGTACACGGACTGGGTGGAGATCGACCAGCGGCGCGTCGACCTGTTCGCCGAGGCGACCGGGGACCACCAGTGGATCCACGTCGACCCGGAACGGGCGGCGGCGGGCCCGTTCGGCGGGACCATCGCGCACGGCTACCTCACGCTCTCGCTGCTGCCGCTCTTCGGCCCGCAGCTCATCGACGTCACGGGCGTGCGCATGGGCGTCAACTACGGCACGAACAAGGTGCGTTTCCCCGCGCCCGTGCCCGTGGGCTCCTGGCTGCGGGCGTCCGCGACGATCACGGAGGTGGCCGAGGTCACGGACGGCGTGCAGCTCACCGTGCGGTACACGGTCGAGCGCGAGGGCGGCGGGAAGCCCGTGTGCGTCGCGGAGTCGGTGGTCCGCTACTCCTTCTGACCCGCTCCTCCGGCCGACCCGCTCCGGCCTCCCCCGGCCGGCTACTTCCGGGCGCTCCGCTTCGGCGCGGCCGGTGCCGCGACCATCCGGCCGACCAGGTCCGCGTAGAGCGCCGCCAGCTCGTCCGGCGGCCTGCTGCCCGACGCGCTGAACCACCGGGCCACGTCCACGCACAGCGACAGCACGGCCAGCGCCGTCCCCGGCACGTCGGCCACCGCGAACTCGCCGTCCCGTACGCCGTCCTCGATGATCCCCCGCACCAGCCTGTCGATGTCCCGCCGCAGCGCGACGATCTCCGCGTAGTGCTCCTCGCCGAGCGCGGCCAGTTCGTACTGCACCACGCGCGCCGTCGTGTGGTGCTCCGCGTGCCAGCGCGCGAAGGCCCGTACGGCGCGCGCCAGCCGCTCCCCCGCCGTGCCCTCCGACTCCGCCGCCGCGGCGATGATCGCCCGCGCCCGCTCGTGGCCGACCCGGCTGATCCGGAAGAGCAGCTCTTCCTTGGTCTTGAAGTGGATGTACAGCGCGGCAGGGCTCATCCCGGCGCGGCCGGCGATGTCGCGGGTGGTGGTCGCGTGGTAGCCGCGCTCCGCGAAGGCCTCGACGCCCGCGGTGAGCAGCCGCTGCGCCGCCTCCGGCTCGACGCCGCCCCAGGCCGCGGGGTCCTGGACGTCCTGCATGCTCGCTCTCCGCTCTCCCGGGTGCAGCGGAGAACACCTTACCCCCGACGCTGAGCAAGCGCTTAGGACCGTACGCGCCGGGTGCGACACCCCGCGCCCGGCCGCGGCGGCCCCGCGGACCCGGCCCGTGACCTCGCGGTTAGCGCTGCTAGTTTCCGCGGCGCCCGCTCTAAAATGTGCCGCATGGCCCGCCCCCGCAAGCCCCTGCTGAGCCGCGAGCGCATCGTCACGGCGGCGCTCGCCCTCGTCGACGCCGAGGGGCTGCAGGCCGTGTCCACCCGGCGGCTCGCGGCCGAGCTGGGGGTGAGCGGCCCCTCGCTCTACAACCACTTCACGACGAAGGACGAACTGCTGGACGCCGCCGTCGACGCCGTGGTCGCCGAAGTCGACCTGTCGATGTTCGCGGACGGCCTGCCGTGGCCCGAGGCGCTGCTGGCCTGGGCGAGGTCGTACCGGGCGGCGCTGGCCGCGCACCCCAACATCGTGCCCGTGCTCGCCCAGGGCCCCGGCCGCAGGCCGGCGGCGCTGCGGCTGGCGGACGCCGTCTTCGGCGGCATGATCGACGCCGGCTGGCCGCCGGCGCAGGCCACCCGGGTCGGCGCGCTGATGCGCTACTACGTGGCCGGATCCGCGCTCGGCTCGTTCGCGGGCGGCTTCGTCGCCGACCCGGCGGCGTACGACCCGGCGGACTACCCGCACCTCGGCCGGGCGCATCTGCTGCCGGAGCACCGCCACGAGGTGGACGAGGGCGCGTTCGAGACCGGGTTGCGGGCGCTCGTGGACGGGCTGAAATTGCAGTTCGCCCAGCTCAGCGGGGAACCGTCGGCGTGATGCGGGCTCGGCGCGGGGGTGCCGCCCGGCGGGCCGTGGGCGGGGCTATGATCCCGCAATGGCCGACCTGGTACGCGTGATCTACCGCAAGTACGACGGCACCCTCCACTGGAACTCGACCATGCGCCGCCTCGGCGAGGACGAGCACGGCGTGTGGCTCGGCCAGCCCGCGGGCGGCACGACGCGCAAGGGCACCGGCCCGCCCGTGGTCTTCGAGTGCGCGCACGTGGCCCTCTTCCCCCGCGACGCCTGGTGGACCGCCGAGTTCAACGCCCCGCCGCGGCGCACCGACCTCTACGCGGACATCACCACGCCGCCGCGGTGGCGCTCGGCCGCGGAGGTCACGATGGTCGACCTGGACCTCGACGTCGCCCGGCGGCGCGGGGAGCGCGAGCCGCGGCTGCTGGACGAGGACGAGTTCGCCGACCACCGGATGCGCTACGGCTACTCCGAGGAGACTGTCGCGCGGGCGACGGCGTCGGCCGAGTGGCTGATGGCCGCGGTGGCGGCGGGCACGGAGCCGTTCGCCGGGGCGTACCTGCCCTGGCTCGAACAGGTGGTGGAGGGCTAGGACGGACCATGCGGGCCGGCCGGCGGGTCACCGGCGCGTCGGGAGGCGTGAATTCGCAGGTCCGGTGGAGGTCGGCCGACCTACCATGGCGGGCATGGCCCAGTCGAACACCTTCGTACGCCCCCGTCCGCCACGCCCCTGCGGGCGCCGATGAGCGCCGGGACGCCGGACGCCCCGGTGGCCGATCCGCTGCGCGGGCCGACGCTCGCGGAGCTGCGGAGGCGGACGTCGGTGAAGTGGCGGGCGTATCCGCCCGACGTGCTGCCGCTCTGGGTCGCCGAGATGGACACCCGGCTCGCCGCGCCCGTCGCCGAGGCGGTGCGCACGGCGGTCGACCTGGGCGACACGGGGTACGCGACCGTCGAGCCGTACGCGGAGGCGGTGGCGGAGTTCGCCGGGCGCCGCTGGGACTGGCGGGTGCCGACGGAGCGGATCGCCCTCGTGCCGGACGTGATGCGCGGTATCGCCGAGGTGCTGAGGCTGGTCACGGCCCCGGACGACGCCGTCGTCGTCAACTCCCCGGTCTACCCGCCGTTCTACGCCTACACCGAGCACCTGGGCCTGCGCGTGGTCGAGGCGCCGCTGGGCGAGGACGGGCGCATCGGCTTCGCCGCCCTGGCGGAGGCGTTCGCCTCCGCGCGCGCCGGCGGCCACCGCGCGGCGTACCTGCTGTGCAGCCCGCACAACCCGACCGGCACCGTGCACACCGCCGCCGAACTGGCGCGGGTCGCCGCGCTCGCCGGGGAGCACGGGGTGCGGGTCGTCGCCGACGAGATACATGCCCCGCTGGTGCCGCCCGGCGCGCGGCACGTCCCGTATCTGACCGTGCCCGGCGCGGAGCGCGGCTTCGCGCTGCTGTCGGCGTCCAAGGCGTGGAACCTCGCGGGGCTGAAGTCCGCGGTCGCCGTCGCGGGCGAGGAGTCGGCGGGCGAGCTGGCGCTGCTGCCGCAGGAGATGTCGCACGGAGCGAGCCACCTCGGTGCCCTCGCGCACGTGGCCGCCTTCCGCCACGGCGGCCCGTGGCTGGACGCGCTGCTCGCCGGTCTCGACGAGAACCGGCGGCTGCTCGGACGGCTGCTGGCGGAGCGGCTGCCGGGAGTGGAGTACCGCGTTCCGGACGGTACGTTCCTGGCCTGGCTCGACTGCCGCGCGCTGAGGCTCGGGGACGACCCCGCGGCGGTGTTCCTGGAGCACGGACGGGTGGCGCTGGCGTCGGGCATCCCGTTCGGCACGGGCGGCGCGGGGCACGCGCGGCTCAACTTCGCCACCTCGCCCGAGGTGCTGACCGAGGCGGTGGACCGGATGGCCACCGCGGTGGAAACCTCACCCCAGCCGGGAGGCAGGCCATGACCGACGACACGACGGCGCACCGGCGGGACGGCAAGGCGGCCGGCGAGCGCGGCCGCGGGGCGCGGGGCGGCGATCCGGACGCGGGAGCGCGTGCGGGCACGGCGGCGACGCCCGCGGCCCGCCCGCCCGTGCACGCCTTCCGGGACGACGCCCTCGGCGCGCACGACGCCGTCGCCCTCGCCGCGCTCGTCCGCGACGGCGAGGTCGGTGCCGCGGAGCTGGCCCGGGCCGCGGTGGAGCGGATCCGGCTCGTCGACGCCGAGTTGCACGCCGTCGCCGTCCCGGCCTTCGACACGTACGAGACGGACGGCGCGGCCACGGGACCGCTCGCGGGCGTGCCCACGCTGCTCAAGGACAACACCGACTACGGCGGTCTCCCCACCGGCCACGGCAGCGCGGCCTTCACCCCGCACCCCGCGCCGCGGCACGCGCCGTTCACGCGCCAGTTCCTCAGCACCGGCATGACGTTCCTCGGCAAGACCCGGCTGCCGGAGTTCGGCTTCAACGCCAGCACGGAGTACGAGGACGACGAGCCGGTCCGCAACCCCTGGCACACCTCGTACTCCCCCGGCGGATCCTCCGGCGGCAGCGCCGCGCTCGTCGCCTCCGGCGCCGTGCCGATCGCGCACGCCAACGACGGCGGCGGCTCCATCCGCATCCCCGCCGCATGCTGCGGGCTGGTCGGCCTCAAGCCCACCCGGGGCCGGGTCGTGGCCAACGAGACGGGCCGCAGGCTGCCCATCGACATGGTGGGCGACGGGGTGCTGAGCCGCTCCGTGCGCGACACCGCGGCGTTCCTCGCCGCGGCCGAACGGCACTGGCGCAACCCGCGCATGCCCCCGCTGGGCCTCGTCGAGGGCCCGGGGACGCGCCGCCTGCGGATCGGCTTGGTGGCCGAGTCGCCGACCGGCGCGCCGACGGACGCGGCCACGCGCGCGGCCGTGGCGGCGGTCGCCACCGCGCTGACGGGGCAGGGGCACACGGTCGAGACCTACGCGCTGCCGCTCGACGGCCGCTTCGAGCAGGACTTCATCGCGTACTGGGGGATGCTCGCGTTCCTCGCCGGCGCGGGCGGCCGGTTCGTGTACGACCGGCACTTCGACGCGCGCCGGATGGACGGCCTGAGCAAGGGCCTGCGGTCGACGTACGTGCGCCGGATGCACACCACCCCGGCGTTCCTGCGCCGCCTGCGCCGCGCGGCGGACGAGGCGTACGACGCGGCGCTCACGCGCTACGACGTGCTGCTCTCCCCGGTCCTGGCGCACACGACCCCGCGCCTGGGCCACCTGTCGCCGAACGTTCCGTACGAGGAACTGCTGAACCGCCTCCGCGCGTACGTGGCGTTCACCCCCATCAACAACATCAACGGCGGCCCCGCGATCTCCCTCCCCGCCCCCACCACCGAACCGGCACCGGCGGACGGCCTGCCGGTGGGCGTGATGCTCTCGGCGGCCCACGGCGACGAACGCACCCTGCTGGAACTGGCCTTCGCCCTGGAGGCCGACCTGCCCTGGCGCCGCATCCAGGACGCCTGAGAGAACGAGGAAAGCCGGATGGTCTTCGGAAAGCTGGTGAAGCTGCGGGCGTTCGAGCCCGCTGAGGCGGACGCCCTGTGGCGGTGGAACCACGACCCCGACGTGATGCGCTGGATGGACGACGGCTACGCCGCGTCGCTGGCGCGGGTCCGCCGGAACCTGGAGGACCGCGCCCCGAACGCGTACGGAGACGTGCTGTACGCGGTCGAAGTGCTGGCCGACGGCGCGCTGATCGGCCTCGTCCGGCTGCGCGACGCCGAGCCGGAGACGGGTCTGGCCGAGCTGGACGTCTACCTCGGTGAGAAGGAGTACTGGGGCCGCGGCTACGCCACCGACGCGGTGCGCGCGATATGCCGCTTCGGCTTCGAGGACATGCGGCTGCACAAGATCTCGCTGACGGTGGTGACCGAGAACCACGCGGCGATCAGCGTCTACAAGAAGGTGGGCTTCGCGGAGGAGGGCCGGCTGCGGTCCGTCTTCCGGCGGGACGGGCGCTGGTACGACCAGTTCACGATGGGGCTGCTGGAGGGCGAACTGCCGGACGACAGGCCGTAGCACCGGAACGGGTACCGGCCCCGGCCCGCTCACGGACCAGGTGCCCGGCCGGGTGGCCGGGCACCTGGGTTCGGCGGGGGTGGATCGGCGTTCCGCCCCGCGCCGGCCGGCCCGGGGGCCGGGCCGTCGCCGCCGCCCCTCGCGGCGACGACGGATCTCGGGGCGGGCTCAGCCGCAGTCGGCCTCGACCGCGCCCGCCGACCAGCGGACGCCGCCGAGGAGGTGGCGGACGAAGTCCGGCTCCGCGTACGACTCGGCGGTGTGGCCGCCGCCGGTGTAGAACGAGCGGCCGCCCTCGTACTCCTGGCACCAGGCGATGGGGTGGTCCTCGCCCATCTGCCCGCCGTCGTAGGTCGACTCGTCGAGCGTGGCAAGCACGTGCGCGGTGTCGCGCGCGCCGGCCCGGTAGTCGTACCACTCGTCGGTGCGGACCCACTGGTCGTCCAGGTGCGCGGTGGCGTCGTGCGCGTGGTCCTCCACGTTCACCGTGGCCTGCTGGATCGCCGGGTGGGAGGCGAACCAGGCGCCGACCAGCTCGCCGTAGAACGGCCAGCCGTACTCGGTGTCGGCGGCGGCGTGGATGCCCATGTAGCCGCCGC
Source organism: Streptomyces sp. WAC 06738 (assembly GCF_003945505.1). Taxonomy (NCBI): domain Bacteria; kingdom Bacillati; phylum Actinomycetota; class Actinomycetes; order Kitasatosporales; family Streptomycetaceae; genus Streptomyces; species Streptomyces sp. WAC 06738. Next base: position 1,149,648 of record NZ_CP029618.1, read on the forward strand.
CTCCCCTGATGTAGCCCTCGAACGCCGCCTGCTGGGTCCCGTCGAGCACGTCGCCCGTCGTGTGCAGGAAGACGACCGACTCGTACTGGGCGAGGTTCGCCGCCGTGAACGCCCCGGCGTCCTCCGTGGCCGTGACCGAGAAGTCGTTCCCGGTGCCCAGCTCGGTGAGCGCCGCGACGCCCTCGTCGATCGAGTCGTGCCGGAATCCGGCCGTCTTGGAGAAGACCAGCACGTCGAAGGCAGCCGCCTGATCGGCGGCGGGCGATACGGGCGCGGGCGCCGGGGCCGCCGTCGCGCCGCCCGCCGGTACGGCCGCCGCCGCGCACAGCAGCGCGCAGGCCGCGGCCGGGATGGCGAGCCGGCCGGCCCGCCGCTTCTTGTCGTCGGTCACTGTTCGCCTCCGGAGCCGAGGGTGAAGGAATCGACGGTGAAGGGCGCGTCGCCCGCGCCCCTGAAGACCAGGTGCAGCGTCGTGGTCTCCGCCGGCGCGCCGGCCAGCGTGGTGGTCACGTCCTCGTACGTGTCCGCGCCGCCGGTCGCCGGCACGTCGACGGTGCCGAGCAGCGCGCCGTCCGGCGCCCCGGCGCGAACCTCGATCGCACCGCCCGCCGCCGCCGCGGCCACGCGGGCGGTGAACTCGCCGTCCTCGACCAGGTACGGGCTGAACGCGATCCAGCCGCCGTCGTCGATGCCGCCGACGCGCGTCCCGCCCTCCGCCGACGCGGCCTGCTCGGCCACGGCGCCCTCGGCGGTCTTGAAGTGCTCCGCCTGCCGGTGCCGGGGCTGCGCGAGGTGCTGGTCGGTGACGGTCGTGCCGTCCGCGTCCGTGTACGTGGCGGTGAAGACGCCGAAGATGTTGGCGCTCACGTCGTGCCCGCCGTCCGCGGGCGTCTGCAGGGTGCCGGAGCAGCCCGAGGCGGACGCGAGGTGGTGGGCGTGCGAATCGTGGCCCAGCAGGTAGTCGAGGGTCACCTTCGAGCAGTCGGCCTCGCCGCCCTCGGGGTCGGTCACCTCGATCTCGAACGGCACGGCGTCGCCGAACTCGAAGAGCTGCCCGTCGCCCGGCAGCCGCAGCTCCACGGAGGCGGCGCTTCCGGCCCGCGCGCCGTCGCTCCGCGCGCCGCCGGCCTTCACCACCTCCGGCTTCCCGCCCGCACCGGCCCCGGCTCCCCCGGCTCCGGCCGCCTGCCCGGCCGGTACGTGCTCGATGCGGTAGAGCGCGCTTGAGGCGTCGCCGCTGCCGAAGCCGGTGCCGTAGTCCAGGACGTACAGCGCCCCGTCGGGCCCGAAGGCCATGTCCATCACCTGCGTGCCGGACCAGGGGAACGCGTTGATGGACTCGACCCCGCCGGAACCGTCGACCTTGATGTTCTTGATCCAGCGGCGGCCGAACTCGCCGGCGAAGTAGTCACCGTCGAACTCCTCGGGGAACTTCACGGCCGAGTCCAGACCGGCGTCGTAGTCGTAGACGGGGCCGCCCATCGGGGATTCCGAGCCGTTGCCGAACTCGGGGACGGAATTGCCGTCGTACGGAATCCACGCCGCCCGGGCCGGCGGCAGTTCGGTCAGGCCGGTGTTGTGCGGCGAGTCGTTCACGGGCGCGCCGCAGTCGTAGGCGCCGCCGGAGGAGCCGTTGCCGAAGTCGTATTCGACATAGGCGTCGTTGTCGCCGGTGCAGTAGGGCCAGCCGAAGTTGCCCGGCTCGGTGATGCGGTTGAACTCGACCTGGCCGCCGGGGCCGCGGGTGGCGCTCGCGGTGCCGGCGTCGGGGCCGTAGTCGCCGAGGTAGACGGTGCCGGTGGCTTTGTCGACGCTCATGCGGAACGGGTTGCGGAAGCCCATGGCGTAGATCTCGGGCCTGGTCTTCTCCGTGCCGGGCGCGAAGAGGTTGCCGTCCGGGATGTCGTACGAGCCGTCCGCGTCGACCTTGATCCGCAGGACCTTGCCGCGCAGGTCATTGGTGTTGCCCGCGGAGCGCTGGGCGTCGAACGCCGGGTTCCGGTCGGCGCGTTCGTCGATGGGCGTGTACCCGTCGGAGGCGAACGGGTTGGTGTCGTCCCCGGTGGAGAGGTACAGGTTGCCCTGGGCGTCGAAGTCGATGTCGCCGCCGACGTGGCAGCACTGGCCGCGGGAGGCCGGGACCTCCAGCACGGTGACCTCGCTGCCCATGTCCAGGGTGCCGTTCGCGCTCAGCACGAACCGCGAGAGCCGGTTCACGCCGTCGAAGCGCGCGAAGTCGGCGGGGCTGCCGGTCTCGGGGGCGCCGCCGCCGGGGGTGTCCAGGGGCGGGGCGTAGTAGAGGTAGACGAAGCGGTTGGACGCGAAGCCAGGGTCGGCGGCGACGCCTTGCAGGCCCTCCTCGTCGTTGGTGTAGACGGGGAGCTTGCCCGCGACGCTGGTGTCGCCGTCGGCGTTGGTCAGGCGCAGCGTGCCGTCGCGCGCGGTGTGCAGCACCGACCGGTCGGGGAGCACGGCCAGCGACATGGGCTCGCCCATGTCGGCTACGCCCTTGGCGAGTTCGACCTGCCGGAACTCCGCCGCCGCGGCCCGCGGCGGGGCGGCCGTGGCCGTCTGCGTGACGGTGAGCGCGACCACGCCCGACGTCACGAGCAGGCCGCCTGACAATGCGGCCATGACCTTTCTCAGTTTCCTGTGCACGCGCTTCCTCCGTGGAGAGGTCGGTGGGGGGTTGCACAGGCGCGCGCCGTCGCGCCACGGGGCGCGTCGTCCTCGGGAGGGGGGTGACGACGACGCCCCGGTCTGACCGGTCCGCATCAAGTTAACTTCTTTTCGTCACCCTGGGAACTGCTTCGACTCCACCGCAAACAAACTTTATCCACCAAGAGCCCAAAGGGCGGGGAGAGTTGCGGGAAAGCGCATCCGGGCGCCCTGCGCCTCCAAGAAGTGAAGACAGGGGCGTTGTCCCAGCTTGATCGTCAGGGCACTTTCTTTCCGCCGCCGCGACGGCCCGTCAAGTAATCCGGCTGACGGCGTTCAGAACACCACGAGCGCCCGGCCCCCGCGCCCCGCCAGCATCGCGTCGAACGCCGCCGGGATGCCGTCGAGCCCGATGCGGGCGGTGACGAGCCCGCCCAGGTCCAGTTCCCCGGTGCGTACGTGCGCGGCGATGGCCGGCAGGTCGCGGGCCGGGTCGCTGTTGCCGTAGACGCAACCGGAAAGCGTGCGGCCGAAGTAGAAGAGCTCCAGCGCCGAGAACGACACCCGCTCCTCCTGGCCGCCGATGCCGACGACCGTCGTCCGCCCGCCGCGCCGCGTGCCGGCCCAGGCGGTGCGTATCGACTCCGCCCGGCCGGCGCACTCGATCGCCACGTCGGTGCCGATCCCGGCGGTCAGCGTGCGGATCCGCTTCGCGGTGTCGCGCTCCCCGCCCGGCGCGGCGAGGACGAAGTCGGTGGCCCCGGCGGCGCGCGCCAGCTCCTCCTTCGCGGGCGAGACGTCCACCGCGACGAGCGGCCCGGCGCCCGCGATCCGGGCGGCCTGGAGCACCGCGAGCCCCACGCCGCCGGCGCCGAAGACGGCGACCGACTCCCCGGCCCGTACCGCGGCGGCGTGGTGCACGGCGCCCCAGCCGGTGAGGACGGCGCAGCCGAGGAGCGCGGCGTCGGCCAGCGGTACCCCGGCGGGCAGGGGCAGCACGGCGCGCGCGGGCACGACGGTCTCCTCGGCGAAGGCGGCGGTGCCCAGGCCCGGGTAGAGGCCGGCGCCGTCGCGGGTGGCGTACGGCTCGGCCGCGGCGGCGCCCGCGACGGCGCAGAGCCACGGCTCGCCGAGCCCGCAGTAGTGGCACGCGCCGCAGGACGGCGCCCAGTTGAGCACCACCTCGTCGCCCACGGCCACGCCGGTGACGCCCTCGCCGACCGCGACGACGGTGCCGGCGCCCTCGTGGCCGAGGACCGCGGGTACGGGCTGGCGCAGCGTGCCGTTGGCGAGGGAGAGGTCGGAGTGGCAGACGCCGGCGGCGGCGAGCCGGACACGCACGTGTCCGGCGCCCGGGGCGGGGAGGTCGATGTCGGCGAGTTCGAGCGGGGAGCCGATCGCGGGCAGGACGGCGGCGCGGGGCATCGGGGTCTCCGTATCTCCGGGTGGCGGTGGGGTCCGTGCGTCAGAACTGCAGCGACTTGGTGTGCAGGAACTCCGCGAGCCCCGCCACCCCCAGCTCGCGGCCGATGCCCGACTGCTTGTGGCCGCCGAACGGCGCCAGCGGGTCGAACTTCCCGCCGTTGACGACGACCGTGCCGGTCTCCATCCGCCGCGCGAACGCCGCCGCCTCCGCATCACTGGCCGCCCACACGGCGCCGGCCAGGCCGTAGACCGTGCCGTTGGCGATGCGCAGGGCGTCGTCCTCGTCCTCGTACGGCATGATCGCCAGCACCGGGCCGAAGATCTCCTCCTGCGCGATGGTCATGCCGGGGGTGACGTCGGCGAAGACGGTGGGCTGGACGTAGTAGCCGCGCTCACGGCCCTCGGGCGCCCCGGCCCCGCCGGCGAGGAGTACGGCGCCTTCTGCGGTGCCGCGCTCGATGTAGCCGCGAACGCGCTCGCGCTGTACGGCGCTGACGACGGGCCCGAGGCGGGTGGCGGGGTCGCGGGGGTCGCCGGGCGCGTACTTGGTGAGGGCGGTGGTGGCGAGGGTGAGCGCCTGGTCGTACGCGTCCCTGTGGACGAGCATCCGGGTCCAGGCGGTGCAGGTCTGGCCGGAGTTGGCCATGACGTTGGCGACACCGGCGCTCACGGCCCTGGCGAGGTCGGCGCCCGGCAGGATGACGTTCGCGGACTTGCCGCCCAGCTCCAGCGCCACCGGCTTGACGGCCGCGCCCGCCGCCGCGGCGACGGTCCGGCCGACGGCGGTGGATCCGGTGAACGACAGGAAGTCGGTGCCGGGGTGCTCCACCAGCGCCCGGCCGGCCTCGGCGCCGTACCCGGTGACGACGTTGAGGACGCCGGGCGGGAAGCCGGCCGCGGCGACGGCCTCGGCGAAGATCCGGGCCACCAGCGGGGTGTTCTCCGCGGGCTTGAGGACCACGGTGCAGCCGGCGGCGAGCGCGGGGGCGGCCTTGGCGACGATCTGGTGCAGCGGGTAGTTCCACGGCGTGATCGCGCCGACGACGCCCACGGGCTCGTGCAGGACGGTGGCGGTCCCGGCCTTCTCCTCGTACGGGTACGAGGCGCCGATCCGCGCGTACGAGGCGGAGACGGCGACCGGCACCGCGGCGTGCACCTTCCGGCTGAACGTCAGCGGCGCGCCCAGTTCCGCGGTGACCGTCGCGGCGATGTCCTCCGCCCGGGCGGCCAGCACGTCGCCGAGCGCCCCGACGCGCGCGGCCCGGTCGGCGGGCGGCGTCGCCGCCCAGCGGGGGAACGCGGCGCGGGCGGCGGCGACGGCGGCGTCCACGTCGGCCGCGGTCCCGGCCGGGACGGTGGCGATGACCTGCTCGTCGGCGGGGTCGACGACCTCGATGACACCGTCGCCGGCGGCGGGCTGCCAGCGGCCGTCGATGAACATGCCGTCGTGAGCCTGCATCGGTACGTCTCCCGGTGGGTCGGCGGTGTGCGTACGGCACCAAACTAGCGCCGGTAGTTTTCGGCGCCCAGGCCGTCCGGGCGTGCGGTGGGTCACGCGCGCCGGGTGGCGCCGCCCGCGTGCACCTGAGACCATTCCTATGGTTCCCCATAGGAATGGTGACGGGAAGACGGGCGGTACCCATGACCAGCAGCGCAGAGCAGGAGCGCGCCGAGCGGGCGCGCAAGACCGCCGAGGGGCTGACGTACCTCTCCGGCTTCGGCAACCAGCACAGCAGCGAGGCGATCCCCGGCGCCCTGCCCACCGGGCGCAACTCCCCCCAGCGCGCCCCTCTCGGGCTCTACGCCGAGCAGTTGTCCGGCTCCGCGTTCACCGAGCCCCGCGCCCGCAACCGGCGCTCCTGGCTCTACCGCATCCGCCCCTCCGCCGCCCACCCCCGCTTCGTCCGCGCGGACAACGGCGCCCTGCGCACCGCCCCGTTCACCGAGGCGGTCCCCGACCCCAACCGGCTCCGCTGGAACCCGCTGCCCGAGCCCCCGGCAGGCACCGACTTCCTGGCCGGCCTGTGGACCCTCGGCGGCAACGGCGACGCCGCGCAGCGCACCGGCATGGCGATCCACCTCTACGCCGCCAACGCCCCCATGGACCGCGTCTTCTCCGACGCCGACGGCGAACTCCTCGTCGTCCCCGAGCGCGGCGGCCTGCTGCTGCGCACCGAACTCGGCCTGCTGCGCGCCGAGCCGGGACACGTCGCCCTCGTGCCCCGCGGCGTCCGCTTCCGCGTCGAGCCGCTGACCGCGGGCGCCACCGTGCGCGGCTACGTCTGCGAGAACTACGGCAGCCCCTTCGTCCTCCCCGAACTCGGCCCCATCGGCGCCAACGGCCTGGCCAACCCCCGCGACTTCCTCGCGCCCGTCGCGGCGTACGAGGAGACGGAGGGCCCGGTCGAGGTCGTCAGCAAGTTCTGCGGCAACCTGTGGACGGCCACGTACGACCACTCCCCGCTCGACGTCGTCGCCTGGCACGGCAACCACGTCCCGTACGTCTACGACCTGCACCGCTTCAACGTCATCGGCACCATCAGCTACGACCACCCCGACCCGTCCATCTTCACCGTCCTCACCTCGCCTTCCGACACCCCGGGGCTCGCGGGGGTCGACTTCGTCGTCTTCGCGCCGCGCTGGCTCGTCGGGGAGGACACCTTCCGCCCGCCGTACTTCCACCGGAACGTGATGAGCGAGTACATGGGCCTCGTCGAGGGCGCGTACGACGCGAAGACGGCCGGGCCGGGAGGTTTCGTGCCCGGCGGCGGCTCGCTGCACAACATGATGTCCGCGCACGGCCCCGACCAGGAGACCTTCGACCGCGCCTCGGCCGCCGAGCTGAAGCCGCAGAAGATCGACGACGGGCTGGCGTTCATGTTCGAGACCCGCTGGCCGGTCACGCTCACGCCGCAGGCGCGGGACGCCGAGCACCTCCAGCAGGGCTACGACGACGTATGGCGGGGACTGCGGCGAGAATTCAGGCCATGACCGGCCTCTTCGCCCCCGACTCCCTCCAGCTCAACCGCAAGCTGCCGCTCTGGTACCAGGTGTCGCAGTCCCTGCGCGCCTCCATCCTCGGCCGCCCCCCGGACGCGCCGCTGCGGCTGCCGACGGAGGAACAGCTCGCCGGGCACTACGGCGTCAGCGTGCTCACGCTCCGCCAGGCCCTCAAGGAGCTGGAGGAGGAGGGCCTGATCACGCGCCACCGGCGGCACGGCACGTTCATCGAGGCCACCGCCCGGCACACCGCCCCGGTCCGGCTGCTGGGCTCGGTCGACGCGATCGTCGCCCAGCAGTCCGGCGACCGCACGACCCTCCTGGCGCACGGCCCCGCCCCGGTCCCCGCGGACCTCGCCGGGTACTTCCCCGACCTCGCCGAGGCCATGACGTACCGCAGACTGCGCCACGACGGCGCCACCGGCGAGGCCACCAACTGGGCCGACAACACCGTCCGTCCGGACGCGGCGGCCCGCATCGACCCGGCGGACCTGGAGCGCTGGCCGATGACGAAGGTCCTCCGCGACCGCGCCGGCATCCGCATCGCCCGCATCACGGACACGGTCACCGCCACACTGGCGGAACCGGAGACGGTCGAACTGCTCGGCGTCCCGCTGCTGAGCCCGATCCTGCACTACACGGGCGTCTCGTACGACGATGCCGGCAGGGTGGTGGACGTCGCCAGGATCCGCTACCGGGGCGACCGGTTCTCGTTCAGCGTGACCCTGGAGGCGCCGTAACTCCGCAACGGCCCGCGAGCCGTCCCCCAGCGGGAACTACGGTGGTGCGGGTGACGATCGTTGAGGTTGCGGCACGTACGCGCGTCGGCTGCGGGCGTCCCGTCGAGCGGTTGACCGGCCACCCGCGCCTGCCGCTGGCCGCCGATTCCCGGACGACGGCGAGCCGGAGACGCACCTGGTCCTGTCCGACGGGACCCGCGCCTGGGAGCCGAATGGCCTGGCGGCCATGACCACCGCGGCCCCGGAGGGTCCGGGCTGGTTGCAGCTCCAGGCGGCGTTCAGCAGCGCGCGGCGGGACGGTGACGGCGCCCGGGGTGTCGCACCGGGATCGTAGGATGCGAAGCGCCCTGCGGGGGCTCGGGAGTCGAGGGGAGGTCGCGGGATGGGTGGTTCGGCGGACGGCGGTCCCGCCGTGGCGGAGCCCGCCGCGTCCGCGGAGGAGCCGCCGGCGGAGGAGCGGGCCGGGCACGGGGAGTCCGCGGCGGTCGCGGACGCGGCCGCGGCGGCGCGGCGGTCCGTCGTCAAGCCGCGGGCGTCTGTGGAGGGCGGCGCGTCGCCCGCCCCTTCCCGCGAGCCCGCCGAAGGCGACTCCGCCCCGCTGCTCGCCGATCTCATGCCCTGGGGCGTCGCCCCGCTGCGGCTCGGGCGGGGGTGGGTCATGGCGCCCGACGCCGCCTCGCTGCGGCGGCGGTGGGATGCGCTCGTACGGGCCGAAGGCGACGAGCGGGACGCACTCTTCCGGGCGACCCGGGCGCGGACGACGCACAGTGCCGTGGCGCAGTTGCCCGGCCGGGCCGCCGGGACCGGGCGGCTGGCGCGGGAGGCGGGGCCGTGTCCCGAGCCGGTGCGGGTGCTGCACGGGGCGTACGACCGGCAGTGGCTGATCCCCGACAACCGGCTGCTCGACGCGGCCCGCCCCGAGTTGTGGCGGGTCGCGGACGACCGGCAGTTGTTCGCCGTCGAGGCGGGGTACGTCACGCCGGGACCCGGCGGGTCCCGCGGGCTCGCCGTGGTCGCGTCCGCGCTGCTGCCGGACGGGCGGTCGCCCGCCGGGCGGCCGGGCCGGATCCGGCCGCTCTACCGGCGCCCCCGCGGCCGGGAGCCCAACCTCCCGCCGCGGCTGCTGCGCTGGCTGGGCAGGCGGCTGGGCGGCAAGGTCGGTGCCGAGGACGTGTTCGCCTGGGTGCTGGCCGCCGGGCGGGCCACCCCGCGCGGGTGCGCGGTGCCGCTGACCGCGGACCCGGAGGTGTGGCGGGCCGGCGTGGCGCGCGGGCGGCGGCTGCTGGAGGTGCAGCTCCGCGGCGCCCGCGGCGGCGGAAGGCCCCGGCTCCCGGGCGGCCGGCGGCCGTACGTGCGAGCGGCGCTGCCGGCCAGGCCCGCGGAGGTGTCGTACGACCCGGAGGAGGAGGTGCTGCTCCTCGGCGAGGGCCGCATCTCGCCGGTGCCGCGCGACGCGTGGGAGTTCACGGCGGGCGGCGTCCCCGTGCTGGAGCAGTGGATCGCCGCACGCCTGGAGCCCGCCGAGCCCGGGACCCTGGCGGCGATACGGCCCGCGGCGTGGCCGCAGGAGTGGACCTCGGAGCTGCTGGAGCTCATCACCGTGCTGGCGCTGCTCGCGGAGGCGGCCGAGCCGGGGGCGGACGAGGCGCGGGGCACGGACGGCTCGTACACCGGGGAGATCAGCGCGGAGATCACCGCGGCCGAACTGCACGAGGCGGGCATCCTTCCCGCCCCGGCCTCGGCCCGCCGCCCCGCGTCGGTGCTGGACCACCACGAGGAAGGCCCGGAGGGGCAGTTCGCCCTGATCTGAGCGCGGGGCGGGGCGGGGGCGGCTAGCGGCGTACCGCGTCGAGGGCGTCGGCGACGCCCGCGCCGTAGAAGCCGTTGCGGCGGTCGTCGCCCTCGCAGACCGCGTTCTCGGCGCCGTCGCCGTCCGGGTCGTAGCGGTCGGGGCAGCCGGGGTTGTCGGCGTCGGCGGCCAGGAGGGCGCGCAGCTTCGCGGGAGAGGCGCCCGGGTGCGCGCTCTTCAGGAGGGCGGCGACGCCGGAGACCTGCGCGGAAGCGGCGGAGGTGCCGGGACCCGAGGCGTACTCGCCGCCGGGCCAGGTGGACAGGACGTAGGGATCCCGCGAGGGGGTCTCGGGGATCTGGTAGTCGTCGCCGCCGGGGGCGGCGATGTCGATGACGCCGAGGCCGTAGTCGGAGTGGTCGGACTTGAGGTTCTCCGCGCCGACCGACGCGGCGCTGACGACGCCGGGCAGCATGTGCGGCAGCACGGGGCACGCGGCGGGGTCGACGGTGCGCTCGACCGGTGTGCCGTCGCTGGGGCTCTCGGCGTCGGTGAACTCCGGGTCGGCGAGGTCGCGGCTGCCGTTGCCCGCGGCGGCGATCTGGAGCAGGCCCTTGCCGGTGGCGTAGCGCTGGGCGCGGGAGACGGCGTCGAGGATGGCCCGCTGGTCGGGGTCGTCGGCGCAGACGAGGTGCCACGGGTCGATCGAGAAGCTGCTGTTGGCGATGGCCACGCCGTGGTCGGCGGCGAAGACGAGCGCGCAGACGACGGACTCGGCGTAGACGAAGCCGTCGCCCGGGCCGGCCGCCTTGATGGCCGCGATCGTCACGTCCGGGGCGACCCCGGCGACGCCGACGCCGTTGCGCGGGGCGGCGATCTGTCCTGCGACCCAGGTGCCGTGGCCGGCGAAGTCCCCTTCCGGGTACGGGCGCCAGGCGCCCGGCGTGGTGTCGGCGGCGCCGCCGACGCAGTCGGCGGACTGCCCGGCGGAGAAGTGGGCGGCGAGGTCGGGGTGGGTGTCGTCGACGCCGTTGTCGATGACGCCGACGGTGACGTCCGGGCTGCCGGTGGAGAGGGCGTGCGCCCGGTCGGCGCGGACGACGCGCAGGGACCACTGCTCGGCCTCCAGCGGCTCCGGCGGCACGGCACGGACGCGGCTTCCGGCCCCCGCGACCGCCGCGCCGGCGGCCCCGCGGTCCTCGTACGCCCGGAACCGGCCCTCCGCCGGCGCCGCCGCGCTCCGCAGCGGCGCGGTGCGCGTGGCGCCCGCGGACCGGACGCCGGGCACGGCGCGCAGCCTGCTGCCGAAGTCCGCGTCCGCGGCGTGCGCGACGGTCACGCCGATCTCCGGGTACGTGGCCACGACGGTGCCGCCGGCGTCGGCGGTCGCGGACTCGACCCGGTCCAGAGTGGCGGCGTCGGTCGCGCTGTTGACCACGTACGACAGCGGGTCGCCCGGCGCCGCGGCCGGACCCGGCGGGCCGCCCGTCGCGGCGGCGCCGGGCGCGAGTCCGATCGCGGCGGTCGCGGCGAGGCCGAGCGGCAGGGCGAGCAGACGCCGGGAGAGATACATGGCAGAGGAACGTAATCCCGGGCGGGACGCCCATCAAGAGGGCGTCGGACACCGCCGGCCGCCCTGGCAGAACCCTGTCACTCCGGCCCGCCGGAGGTCTCGAAGCCGTCCAGCACCCGTCCCAGCAACCGCCGGAACGCCGCCTCGTGGTCCCCCGGTTGCGGCGCCTGGGCGAGGACCGCGGCCAGGTGGGGATACTCGCCCGTCGCCAACTGCCCCGCCAGATACGCCCCCCGGACCGCCTCTTCCTCCGCCTCGGTCCAGGGCAGCGCGCGGGCCCGTTCCGCAAGCGCGATCTCGAACGTGACGTAGCTGGTCACCGACGCCGTGACCATCGCGACCAGCTCCATCTTGGTGCCCGGCGGCACGTCCAGGCCCGCCAGGGCGGCGAGGAACCGGTCGAGGTAGCGCAGCGCGTGGGGCGTGAACCCGTACGCGGTGGTCGAGGTGAGCCGCGGCAGCCAGGGGTGCCGGCGCATCAGGTCCCGCGACTGCTCCGCCAGCGCCAGCACGTCGGCGCGCCAGTCGCCGGTGAGGGGCACCGACAGGTCGTACTCGGCGCTGACCGCGTCGACCATCAGCTCGTGCAGGTCCTCCTTGCGCGGCACGTAGTTGTAGAGCGACATGGTGCCGCTGCCGATCTCGGCGGCGACGCGGCGCATCGAGACGGCGTCGAGCCCGTCCGCGTCGGCGATGCGGACCGCGGCGGCGGCGATCGCGGCGCGGCTGTGCGCCGGGCGCGGGCCGCGGCCCGCGCGCTCCGGGCGGGTCCAGATCACCTCGGGCGTGGCGCCGCGCGAAGTCCCGTCGGCGGCTCGTCCGCTCGCTGCCATCGCTGCCTTCCTCGGGGCCGTCGGGTGCCGGTTTACGTACAGCGTACTGAGTCGGCTATGCTCGGCCGCATGACAACTACGTACGCTGTACTTAGTAAGGCGCTGGAGAAGCGCTACGGCGACGTCCACGCCCTCCGCGGCCTCGACCTCGCCATCCCCGAGGGCACCGTCTGCGGCCTCCTCGGTCCGAACGGCGCCGGCAAGACCACCGCCGTACGCGTGCTGACCACGCTCGTCGCGCCGGACGGCGGCACCGCGCGGGTCGCCGGGCACGACGTCGCCGCCGAGCCGGCGGCCGTGCGCCGGGCCATAGGGGTCACCGGGCAGGCCGCGTCCGTGGACGACGACCTGTCCGGGCGCGAGAACCTGCGCCTCTTCGCCCGGCTGCTGCGCCTGCGCGGGCCCGCGGGGCGGGAGCGGGCGGACGAGCTGCTGGAGCGGTTCGGCCTCGCCGAGGCCGCCGACCGGCCGGCCCGCACGTACTCCGGCGGCATGCGGCGGCGGCTCGACCTGGCCGCGAGCCTGCTCTCCCGGCCGCGGGTGCTCTTCCTCGACGAGCCGACCACCGGGCTCGACCCGGCCAGCCGCGAGCAGATCTGGGCGGCGGTACGGGAGCTGGCGGCGGCGGGCACGACGGTGCTGCTGACGACGCAGTACCTGGAGGAGGCGGACCGGCTGGCCGACTCGGTGGTGGTCGTCGACCACGGCCGGGCGGCCGTCACCGGCACGCCGGACGAGCTGAAGCAGCGCGTGGGCGCGTACGCGGAGGTGGTCGTGGCCGACGACGCGGCGCTCGCGGCGGCGGCCGTGGTGCTCGGGCCGCTCACCGGCGGCGAGCCGCGGCTGGACGCGGAGCGGCGCGCGGTGGGGGCGGCCGCGTACGACCCGGGGCTGACGCTGCCGCGCGTGGTGCGGGAGCTGGACGCGGCCGGGGTGCCGGTGGTCGACGCGACTCTGCGCCGGCCGACGCTGGACGAGGTGTTCCTCCGGCTCACCGGGGCGGACGCCGCCGGAACGGCGAAGGACGGCTCCGGGACCGCGCGGGACGCGAAGGAGGCGGCGGCATGAGCGACCTCGCGTACGACGGCATGGCCATCGTCGGCCGCCAGTTGCAGCGCGCCCGGCGCAACCCGGCGCTGCTCGTCATCACCCAGGTGATGCCGCTGACGCTGCTGCTCTTCTTCGGCTACGTCTTCGGCAACTCGGTCTCACTCCCCGGCGACGCCGACTACCGCACGTACATCGTCCCGGGCCTCTTCGCCACCACCGCCGCCGGCGGCCTGGTCACCGGCATGCTCCAGGCCGCCGCCGACACCGGCCGCGGGGTGACGGAGCGCTTCCGGGCGCTGCCGATCAGCCGGGCGGCGGTGCCGCTGGGGCACGCGGTGGCGGACGTGCTGCTGTTCGCCGCCGGGCTGGTGCCGCTGGTCGCGGTGGGCTACGCCGTCGGCTGGCGGAACGACGGCTCCGCGGCGGCGACGGCGGGGGCGCTGGGGCTGCTCCTCCTGCTGCGGTTCACCTCGGCGTGGATCGGGATCCACCTCGGCATGGCGGTGGGCAACGAGGAGGCGGCGGGGCAGTTGGCGAGCACGACGTTCATGCTGCAGTTGCTCTCCAACGCGTACGTACCGACCCACGGCATGCCGGGGTGGCTGCGGGCGGTGGTGGAGTGGAATCCGCTCAGCGCGTACGTCACCGCCGTACGGGACCTGACGGGCAGCGCGCCGCCGGGGCTGGACGACGCGCCGGGCGCGGCATGGCCGATGACGCATCCGGTGGCGGCGGCGCTGGTCTGGTCGGTGGTGCTGCTGGCCGTGTTCGTACCGCTGGCGGTGCGGCGCAGCGCGCGGGGACGGGGCTGAGACGCACCGCTTCGGGTCCGCTCGGGTGGGGGGCGAACGGACGCGGGCAGCGATCGGGGCGGGCGCGGCATGCCGGGTCGCCGCGCCCGCCCCGATACGGGCTGTCTGTCAGCTCCGGCGGTTGCCGAAGAGGGTGCGCCGCAGCTTCCGCAGCGGGGCGAAGAGGGAAACGCGCGCCATACGGCCCGGCTTCGCGGCCCTCTCCTCGCGCGCGGTCAGCTCACGCATCAGCATGGTGGCGCTGTCCGTGTCCCCCTGGGGGGCGGCGGGTCCGCCGAGCACGGCGAGATGCCGGTCGACGCGTGCCCGCGACGCGGTGCTCCCGCAGTTGATCGCAGGAACTCGCGCCTTGCCGCGCATTGCTATCTGATCCATGACACTCCCCACCCTGACGAGGGCTCCCGGCCCGGGCAGGCTAACCCTATCGTCTGCCTGCGTCACATGCGCATCCCCCACAAGGGAATCATCCCCAATTCCCGGCCCAGAACGCGGTCTTGACCTGGAGAACCGTTTCATCTGGCTGGAATACGCCCCTCGACGGTGGATCCCGTTCCGCTTCTTCCGGTTCCTCCTGCCCTACGGCTCCTGCCCTACGGCGCCGAGGACGCGGACTCGTCCGCCGGCGCGTCGACCGGCCAGGAGTACCAGGAGCCTTCGAGGGTGTCGTAGTCGTAGAGCGGACGGTCCTTGAGGGAACTGGTACGGAACGGGGCGCCCTCGTCGTCGATGCGTACGGCCCCGGACTCGTCACCGCTGCTCCACTCGACCTCCAGATACCAGCGGACGTCGTAGTCCTCGGTGCCGGCGTGGATGAGGAGGGACAGCGGCTCGTCGTCGGTGACGCGGAACGGCAGCGCCGGAGGGTCCCATGTGTGCGTGGAGTCGCCGCCCTGCTGGGGCTTGAGTACGGGGCGGGGCTTGTCGAGATCGACGCGGTACGCCGCCTGGGTGACCTCGCCGCCGCAGCCGCTGGACATCGCGAACGCGTTCCACGGCAGCGGGGTGCCGGTCGAGGTCTTGCGCACGTGGACGGCGTTGATGGTCACCGGCTCGTCGCCGCGGGGCTCGATGGCGGTCTCGATGTTCGTGGTCCCGCCGTGGACGGCGCCCTGGCTGGAGGCCCACGCCTCGGCGTCCTGCGCCATGGGCGGGGGCGGCACGTCGTCGGGCGACTTGTCGATGAGGTAGCGGTGGTCGCAGCCGTTCGACCAGACGTGGGAACGGACGGACCAGGCGAGGGGGGTCCGCACGGCGGGCGTGTCCCTGCCCGCGCTTCCGGCCCCGCCCCTGCGGGGCGTGGCACCGGGGGGCGCGTCCGCCTCCGCATCCTCACCGCCGCCGGCGGGCGCGGGCTTGCGCCGCTCGGAAGGCTCGGCGGACCGCTCCTTCTCCGCGCTCTCGCCCCCCTGCGCACCCCCGCCACCGCGGCTCCCGTCGGCCAGGACCCCGCTCGCGGGCCCGGTGTCGCCGTCGGCGCGGCCTTCGCCGGTGGACCCGCTGGAGGCGGCCACGAACGCCACGAGCGCGGCGGCCGCCACCCCCACCCCGGGCACCCCCACACGCCGCCACCGCCGCGCCCACCGCGGCCCGCGGCGGTCGGGCGAGGACGCGGAGCCGCCACGGGCGGAGGGGCGACCAGGGCGCAACTTGCCGGCAAGGCGACGGATTTCGCCGGAGCCGGAGCCGCTTGCGCCGCCACGGGCCTCGGAGGCGGGAGAGCCGAGGGGCGCGGACGACGACGCGTCACCGGCGCCGGCGTCCGGTCCGTCCGCGCCGCCGGAGGCGGAGGGCGGTACGGCTGAAGCCGCCCCGGCCGCGGCGGAGCCGCGCCCCTGCGCGGCGCCCGGCGGCGAAGGCACCGTTGCTGTTGCGTCGTTCGCGGCGGGGCCCGCCGCCGGGGGCTCCGCCTCGTTCACCTCGCCGGTGGCACCGCCACGTGCGGCCTCCGCTGCCGCGCCGGACCGGTCGCCGACTCCGCCACGCCCCGCCGCGCCACTGCCCCGCCTTGCTCCACGCGACCGGCGGCCCGCTTCTCCCTCGCCCATGCCCGGCGCAGGCGCACCACTGCTCCGGCCACCGCCCGTGCCCGCCGGCGGCTCCCCCGCCGCCCACGACGGAGTCGACCCGCGGCGCGTGCCGTTGGCGCGGTGCCAGCGGCGGTGGAGCTCCACCAGTTCTTCCGGGGTCGCGCCACACAGGCGTGCGAAGCGTTCCGCCGGGGCATAACTCGACGGGACAGCGTCGCCGTTGCAGTAGCGGTGGAGGGTCGACGTACTCACGTGGAGGCGCGCCGCAAGCGACCCGTAACTGCGCCCCGAGCGCTGCTTCAACTCGCGCAACAGCGCCGCGAATTTCTCCGTCGCCGCGTCTTTCACGTCCCGCCCCCGTTCCGACGCGTTCCACCCTAGTGCTGTCCGCGCTGGTCGGTGGCCGGATTCCCGTTCCAGCTTCCCGTTTCCACCGCGATCGCTTGCGGCCGGTTCCCCCGGGTCCGCAGGCTTGTCACCAGCACCAAGCCAAGCCCCAGCACCTAAGCGGCGCGGCGCCGGGCGGAGTACGGGGGTATCCGCTCGGCGCCGCGCGACGGCCTCCCGGGCCGGGTCGGTTCGCGGGCGGCTCCGGGTGCGGTCTGCGTACGTCGTCGGCTCGGCCCTTGGTGGGCCTCGTCGGCCGGGCCGCTGCGCGCCGACCGTCCGCCCGGCGCCGTACCCGCGAGCACAACGGCCCGGCCCGGGTGACGAGGCCCCAGGTTCGGCGTGTACCCCCGAGGACCCGGACCGGGTCCCGAGCCCGGTGGGGTCCTACGCGCCGGCGTAGGCGGCGCGCAGCGCCTCTTCCACCGCGGTCAGCGCGGTTCCGTGGTCGAGTCCGAGGCGCTGCGCCCGCTGCGCGTACACCTGTGCCGCAGCGGCCGCCTCGCGCTGCGCGGCGTCGCCCGCGGCGGCCACGTAGCTGCCGTGCCGGCCGCGGGTCTCGATCACTCCGTCGCTCTCCAGCGCGCGGTACGCCTTGGCGACGGTGTTCGGGGCGAGGCCCAACTGCTCGGCGAGGCCCCGGACGGTGGGCAGCTTGGTGCCGGCCGGGAGGACGCCACCGCGGGCCTGGGCGGAGATCTGGGCGCGCACCTGCTCGTACGGTGCCTCGGGCGCCTGCTGGTCGACGAAAATCTGGATGGTCACGGACTCATTGTGGTCCGCGGGGCGAAATTCGCACGACAGCGGCACCCCCGTCGCCGTACGGTGCGGCGCCATGAGTGTGCTCGTACGCGACTTCCGTCCCGAGGACGCCGACGCCGTCGCCGAGGTGCAGCGCGCGGCGGTGCCTTTTATCGTCACCACTCCCGAGTCGGTCCGCTGGAACGTGGCGTCCGCGCCGCCGGAGAAGCGGCTGCGGGCGCTGGTCGCCGAGGCCGGCGGGGAGGTCGTCGGCGAGTGCGAGGCGTTCGTTCAGTACGACAGCAGCACCCCGGGGCAGGGCATCGCGCAGCCGCACGTGCACCCCGGGCACACCGGCCGCGGCGCCGGTTCCGCGCTCGTCGCGGCGGCCGAGGCGCATCTCGCGGCGCACGGCGTGACCACCGTCTACACCTGGGTGTACGACACGGAGCGCGACCTCGGCTTCGCCGGGCGGCGCGGCTACCGCCGGGGGCGTACCGGCCGGATCCTCCACCTCGACCTGCGCGCCCCGCTCCCGCCGCGGCGCGAGCCGGCCGCGGACGTGGAGCTGCGCGCCTTCGCGGACTTCGACGATCCCCGGCCGCTGTACGAGGCGGACGCGGAGGCGGCGCTGGACGAGCCGAGCGACACGCCGGCCGACGCCATGTCGTACGAGCACTGGCTCGACCACACCTGGCGCGAGCCGCTGCTCGACCGCGACCTGACGATCGCCGCCCTGGTCGACGGCGAGGTGGCGGCGTTCAGCCTGGCGGAGACCGACGGGCACACGCGCTATCTGTCCGGGATGACCGGCAGCCGCCGGGCGTTCCGCGGCCGGGGGCTGGCGAAGCTCGCCAAGCACGAGTCGCTGCGGCGGGCGCGGGCGGCCGGGTACACCGACGCGTTCACGGGCAACGACAGCGGCAACGAGCCGATGCTCGCGATCAACCGCTGGTTCGGCTACGAGCCGTTCCTCACCGAGCTGCGCTGCATCAAGGACCTCTGAGGGCCGCGCCCGGCGTCACGGCGGGCCCGCCGTCTGCGGCAGCACCACGGCCCGGTCCGGTATCCGCGGGTCGTACGTCAGGGGGTCGTCCGCCTCGTGCAAGTGCACGACGAACCGCTCCCCCGCCCGGTACGCCTCGAGCCCCACCCGGCACGACGCCACCAGGTCGTCGGGAAGGGCGTCCAGCGGATACCAGCCGATCTCGGCGCACTTGTCCGGCTCCGCGTTCACCACCCGGGCACCGGGCGGCAGTTCCGCGGCGAAGAACCATCCTATCCTCGACCGGCCCGCCGGCGGCCTGTGCTGCATGACGAGCGCCACCGCGACCTGCTCCGGGGCGAGCACGAGACCGATCTCCTCGGCGGCCTCGCGCAGCACCCCGGACCGTACGTCCTCGCCGTCCTCCAGATGGCCGCTGGGCATGTTCAGCAGGCCGTCCGCATAGCCCGTGCCCGCCCGGCGGGCGAGCAGCACCTCCGGCGCGGGGGCGCGCCGGAGGAGCAGCAGGTGCACGTCCACGATCCCCCGGTGGCGGTCGGGGCTCTCCAGCCGGGCCACGCGCTCTCGCGGTGCGCCGTCGGTCACTTCTGCTCTCATGCGCCGATCGTCGCAGCCGCCACTGGACACCGGCTTGGCGCTCAGCAGTCGTAGAGCGCGTTCCCGTGGACCGCCTCGCAGTAGCGCACGTGCAGGTGGTTGTCGTGGTTGGCGTACTGGGTGACCAGGCCCTCGGAGATGAGCTGCGGATCGTTGAAGAAGATCAGCTTGATGTGCCCGGGGGCCGAGGCGCGGATGGCCTTGACCAGGTCGCGGGTCGCCGCGCGGTCGTACGCGGCCGACTGCCAGGTGATCCGCCCGGCGGTGCACTGGGCCGAGTCCGTGCGGATCGGCCAGACGTCGAAGTCGAGCCCCAGCTCGTGGCTGGCGTGGCCCGGGATGTCGCCGCCGTGCTCGAACCCGCTGTCGCCGACCGGCAGCTTGCCGTTGCCGGTGCCCGCGAAGGAGGCCGCGGCGGCCTCCAGTTGGGCGACGGCGGCGGAGGTGCCCCAGTGGGCGTTCGCGTTGCCGTCGGGGCTCTGGCCGCACATCGTGCTGCCGAAGCTGGTGTTCTCGTAGTGCCAGAGCAGGTTCTTCCAGGTGACGGGGCCCACGATGCCGTCCACGCCGATGCCCGCGTGGCCCTGGAAGGTGCGTACGGCCGCGGTCGTGGCGGCGTCGAAGGTGCCGCTGACCGCGAGCCCGGCGCCGCGCTTGGCGTTGAGCGCGGCCTGGAGGGCCCTGACGGCCCCGCCGGTGTCGCCCTGGCGGATCGTCGGGGTCAGCGCGCCCCAGGTCTGCGGTCCCACGATGCCGTCGACGCCGAGGCCCTTGGCGCTCTGGAACTGGCGCACCGCGGTGTTCGTGGCGGGGCCGAACACCCCGTCGGGCGAGACCGAGATGCCCTGCGCGGTCAGCAGGTGCTGCAGCGCGAGGACGTCGGTGCCCCTGTTGCCGCTGCTCTGCGTCGGGAAGGCGGCCTGGGGGTACGCGTACGCCGGGGAGCCGAGGCCCAGGAGCAGGGCGGCCACGGTGGCGACCAGGGCGGCCAGCCGGAACAGCGGTCTGTTCTTCCGTTTCTTCGTCTTCTTCGTATTCTTCGTCTTCTTCATCACGTTCTCCTCCGCGGAATCGCCGGTCACTTGCCTGCCTGCAGCGCGCCCCAGGTCGCGGGTCCCACGATGCCGTCCACGCCGAGCCCGCGGCTGGTCTGGTAGTCGCGTACGGCCGTCTGCGTGCCGGAGCCGAAGATGCCGTCGATGCCGACGGTGCGGCCGAGCGCGGCGGTCAGGGCGCGCTGGAGCCGGGTGACGGCGTCGCCGGTGGAGCCGTTCTGCAGGGTGGGCGTGGTGCCGCGGGCCAGCAGCGCGGTCCAGGTGCGGGGGCCGATGATGCCGTCCGCGGTGAGGCCCCTGGCGGTCTGGAACGCCTTCGTGGCGGTGACGGTGCCGGCGTCGAAGGTGCCGGTCGGGGTGGCGCCGCCGGGGTCGTGTCCCGCGGCCTCCAGGAGGCACTGGGCGGCGTCGACCAGGGCGCCCGTCGAGCCGGAGCGGATGGTTCCGTAGGCGTTGAAGCTCAGGTTGGCGGTGGTGCAGGTGACGGGCGGCGGGGTGCCCTTGCCGACGTCGAGGTAGTTGCGGTCGATGTGCAGGCGCTGGCCGCCGTACGTCTCGTAGACCTCGCCGACGTACTGGTGGATGCGCTGGTGACCGGCCCAGTAGGAGTCCGGGACGTACGATCCGGCGTCGGTGTCGGCGACGCCGTTCCACCACGCGAACCACAGGTGGTCCACGCGCAGGTAGCGGGCGTCGTCGTAGACGCTGGCCGCGTCGCGGATGCCGGAGGAGGCGCTGGAGTACAGGCCGGAGAGGTAGCCCTTGGCGTGCAGGCCCTCGGTCCAGCCGGAGACGTAGCTCATGACCGCGGCCTTGCAGGAGGCGGTGGAGGTGTAGCCCTCGATGTCGGAGTAGAGCGCGCTGCCGGCCGGGATGCCGAGGCTCTGGGCGGCGGTCACCGAGGCGTTGGCGGCGCTGACGCCCTGGGCGCGGGCGGTGACGGGGTCGGACGACATCTTGTTGGAGAAGTTGCTGCACGGCGCCTGGCGGCCGACGTCGATGGGGATGAGGTGCCAGCCCTTGTTCGTCTGGTTCGTCACCCAGCTCGCGGTGAGGTTGGGCTGCGCGCAGGCGCGGGTGGCGCCGGAGATGTAGACGCCCACGGCGCGGTACGGGGAGCCGGCGAGCCAGGCGTCCATCGCGGTCTGCGACGGCGCGGCGCAGGCGTCGAAGCCCTGGCCGCGGAAGTCGCCGGGCTGCGGCCCCGCGGCGGCCGTCGGCGCGGCGGCGCCCCCGGACGCGGCGCCGGCGGCGGGCAGTTCGGTGCGCTCCGCGGCGGCCGTCAGTTCGGCGCCGGCGAGGACGTCGCGTACCAGGTCCTCGGTCGCGGGGCCGTGCGCGGCGGTGACCAGGACGCCCGCGTCCTCGACGGCCACCTGGATCGCGCCGTCGCGGGACTTCGCCGCGGGCGCCGTCGCGCTGCCGCGCGGGGCGACGGCGGTGGCCGCGGTGGTCTGCCGCGCGGCCCCGGCGTCGATCGGCTCCACGACGAGACCGGCGGTACGGCCCTTGAGCCCGGGCGGGCAGGAACTCTGGTCGCCGGGCTCGCCGAGGTAGACGGCGGGGCGGTCGAAGCGGATGCACGCGCCCGGGTCGGCGGCGAGGTCGACGACCCGCCAGCCGGCCGGGACGGTGACCTCGTAACCGCGGTAGTCGACGGTTCTGCCGGTGTCGGGCGGGGGCGCGGCGGCGGCCGGGCCCGCGGCGGTGAGCCCGCCGAGGGTGACGAGGGCCGCCAGGCCGGCGAGCAGGGGGCGCCAGGACCCCGTACGGCTGGGTGACATCGCGAATCGCTCTCCTACTGCGGTGGGGGTTCCGGGGAACTCCGTGCGGGCTCCGGTCGCGGGACGGCACTGCGGCACGTGTCTACGCGACGACCGGAGCGCGGCGGTTGCGCGACGGTTGCGCGGCCGCTTCCCGCGGCGACTGCGGTGCCGGGCAGGGCGGTTGCCGTGGGGGCGACGCGGTGGACGAGGGCATCCCGGGAGACCGGTGGATCGGGTACGAGAACGACGACTGCGGGGTCATCAACGTGCCGGAGACGCTGCGCGCGCTGCGGCGGCTCGCCGACGGCAGGCACGGCTCGCTCTTCCTCGACAACGCCGAGGTGTACGAGGTGCACCCGCCGAAGAAGAAGAGCGACCCCGCGGTGCGGGTGAAGGTCCGCGGGTCCGGGGTGCCCAAGGGCGGCCAGGAGCTGACGGCCGACAAGTGCATCATCACCTGTGGCGTGTGGACCAACGACATCCTGAAGAATCTCGGCCTCGAACTCGACTACGAGGTCTAAGAGATGGTCTACGAATACTTCGCGACCGACCCCGATACGGTCCCGCCGGAGCAGTTCCCGAAAATGTGGGTCCAGTTCGCCACGGAGGACAAGGAGACCGGCCGGTCCAATCTGTTCTACGGCTTCCCCTCGGTTCCGTGGGGTCCGGACAACATGGTCAAGCTGGGCTGGGAGGACGCCACCATGAACCGGCTGACACTCAAGGAACTCACACAACGCCGCGCAGAAGGTCTTGGCCAGGTGGCGACCACGGTCGACATCGGGTACGCGTCACGCTTCGTCAAAGAGCACTGCGTGGGGATCGACCCGCAGCCCGCTTTCTCCGGGGTCTGTCTGCACGCCGCCTTCGACGACTACATGAGCGTCCTCGGGCGCCTCCCGCGTACGGCGGCGGGTGAGGATCCCGGCACGGCCGGCAAGCGCGCGTGGCGTGATCACTACGTGGTGTGTGCGGGCGGCTGGGCCGCCAAGTTCACGGCAGGGGCGCGGGCCGGTGGTGTCGGTAGGTACACCGCCGGCCGGGCGGGCAGGGCCATGGTGGGGCGTCCCGGCGGTTTCTAGCGTTGCCGGCATGGAAGAGATGGCTGACAACGGAGAACAGCTCGGCACCAGGCCCACGGGCGGTACGGACACGTCCGGCCGTCGCAGCCCCTCGCGGCGGTTCGCCCTGCGAGGGCTCGCGGCCTCGGCGGGCGGCGCGGCGCTCGCCGCGGGGGTGGGTACGGGGACCGCGCGAGCGGCCGGTGCCGG
The DNA here is from genome assembly GCF_003945505.1 of Streptomyces sp. WAC 06738. Taxonomy (NCBI): domain Bacteria; kingdom Bacillati; phylum Actinomycetota; class Actinomycetes; order Kitasatosporales; family Streptomycetaceae; genus Streptomyces; species Streptomyces sp. WAC 06738. The sequence goes on from NZ_CP029618.1 coordinate 1,172,378, forward strand.
GCGGGGGCGCGACGGAGTGCGCACGTACGTCCTCGTCCACGGGACGCACAGCGCCGGCGCGTTCTGGACGGAGATCGGGCGGGAGCTGGCGCTGCGCGGGCACCGCGTCGTGGCCGTGGACCAGCCGCTGCACGGCACCGAGCGGTTCGTACCGGAGGCGTACCAGACGCAGGACCTGGCGGCTCTCGCGACGGAGCCCTCCCCGGTCGCCGCGCTGAGCCTGGACGACTTCGAGGCGCGTGTCACCGGCGCCGTACGCCGGGCCGCGCGCCTCGGCGGGCCCGTGGTGCTGGTCGGGCACAGCATGGGCGGCCTGTCGGTGAGCCGCGTCGGGGACGCCGTGCCCGAACTCCTCGACCACATCTGCTACATGGCCGCCTTCTGCCCGAGCAGCACCATGCCGTCGCTGGACGCCTGCGCGGCCTCACCCGAGGGGCAGGACGCCATCAGCCCGGTGGAGTAGGTCGTCGGCGATCCGGAGAAGCTGGGCGCACTGCGGCTGAACTGGCGCAGCGCGAACCCCCGTGACCTCGCGGTCTTCAAGGAGATGATCTGCGCGAACTACACGGACGGCGCGTTCCTGCGGGTGCTGGAGGGCATGCAGACGGACGAGTCGCTGACGGCGTACGCCGGGCGGGCGGTGGGACGCAGGCACACGTGGGGGCGGATTCCCCGCACGTATCTGCGGTTCGGCAAGGACAGGACCGTGGCCACCGCGCTCCAGGACCGCATGATCGCGGAGGCCGACGCCCTCACCCCGCACAACCCCTTCACGGTCCACGACTTCCCGGACGCCGGCCACCTCGGCCCGGCCGATCCCGCCCCCGTGACCGGCATCCTGCACGGGCTGCCGCTCCGCTGACCCGGCGGCGCGGCGGCCACCTCCGCACGCCTCAAGGCGGTGTGAGGTCGTCGAGTTGTGCGGTGAGGCCGGGGTGGCCGGTCAGGTGGGGGCGGGTGGCGGCGAGAGGGCGGACGAGTTCGGCGGGGTCGTCCTGGGCCAGCGCCGCGTGCAGCCGGCTGAGCGGGAGGCGGGCCGTGGCGGGCAGGTCGGTCAGGGCGGCGATCTGCCCGGCGATACGGCGCAGGTCGGCCGCGTGGTCGCGGGCCCACGCGGCGACGGTGCGTTCCGCGGCACGGCGTTCGCGGGTGGCCTGGACCCGCTGCTCACCGGTGGTGCCGGCGGGCCCGGGGCGGCCGCGGAGGTAGCGCCGCTCGGCGGCCTGGCGGCTGGCGACACCGAGCGGATGGGCCAGGTCGGCCCAGCTCGCCCCGGCGTCGCGGGCGGTTTCGATGAGGCCGGTCTCCCATCCGGCGAGCTGCTCGCGCACCTGCCGCAGCAGCACCAGGGAGGCGAGCGCCTGCTCCGGCCCGGGACCGGGCGCGTCAGGGGCGTCCGGGGACTCGCGCTGGGCGCCCCGCACGGCGTCGTCGATGGCATGCAGAGCTGCCGCGGCGGCGAGGAACGACGCCGGGCTCTGCGCGTTCGCGCTGGCCAGAGACGGCTTGTCGGCTGCGGTCACGGACACTCCTCTCCTCGTCATCAGATGGACGACACCATGTTTGTCATCCATTGGATGACATGGTACAACGGTGTCAGTGAGGCGCATTGGCAGCAACTGCCTGAACCTGCTGGAGGTGTTTTCACGATGTTGATGCGCACTGACCCCTTCCGTGAGCTGGACCGCCTGGCGCAGCAGCTCATGGGCCCGGGCACCTGGTCCCGCCCCTCGCCGATGCCGATGGACGCCTACCGCGACGGCGACGAGTATGTGGTGGCCTTCGACATCCCGGGCGTCACCGCGGACGCGATCGACATCGACGTCGAGCGGAACATGCTCACCGTCAGGGCCGAGCGGCGCCCGGCGGCGAAGTCCGGCGACGTGCAGATGGAGCTCTCCGAGCGGCCGCTGGGTGTCTTCTCCCGCCAGATCATGCTCGCCGACACCCTCGACACCGAGCACATCCAGGCCGACTACGACGCGGGCGTGCTCACCCTGCGCATCCCGATCGCGGAGCGCGCCAAGCCCCGCAAGATCACTATCGGCTCGGGCCGCAAGGAGATCCCCGGCTGATCACCGTCCGGAGAGGTGCGGAGGGCGGAACTCCCCGCCCTCCGCACCTCCCTGAGCAGTCCGCGGCCGGACGAGGGCGGCTCCCTGCTGCCGGCGCGGACCTCAGGGGCGCGCTCCTGCTCCTGCTCCCGCCGGCCAGGACCCGCCCTGCGGCCCTCCCGAGCCACGTGACCATCCCGCACGCCCGGTGCCAGAACACCGGCCACACGAAGAGAAAGGCGAATCACCCCAGTGATCTCCGACCGGCACGTACCGCCCCAGCGACCGTACGGGACGGCGTACGAGCAGATGCTGGAGAAGGTCCGCTACGAGGGCGCCTACCCCACCCGTGAGAGGGCCGACGAAGCCGTCCGCCTCGTTCTGGCCGGACTGGGGCGCCAGCTGACCGGCGAGGAACGTGTCGACCTGGCCGGCTGCCTGCCCGTGGAAGCAGCGCGCGTGCTGACCGCGCAGATCCCCGACGTCCAGCCGCTGACCGGCTGGGACTTCGTCGAGGACCTCGCCGCCGGCACCGGCGCTTCCCTGGCGACCACGCGCTGGGACGCCGGCTCCGTCTTCTCCGTCGTGGCCGCCTACGCGCGCCCCGACCTGATAACCCGCATCCTCCGTCAGCTCCCCGCCGGCTACGCCCTGTTGTTCGGCCGCGCCGAACTCGCACCGGCCGCGGCGGCGCACCGATGACGGCTCAGTGCACGGGTTTGTCCCAGGTCAGTGAGTACCGGCGCAGTATGTGCCGGCGGTATCGAACGCCGGGCAGCAGACGCCGGGCGGCGGCCCGCACCTGTCCGTAGCTCATCTGCGGGTCGGCGACCGGCATGCCCTGTGGTCCGTGGGCGCGACGGAGCGTCTTCGTGATCCGTACGATCGGGGCGGCCGCGATCAGCGCTGCCCATTCGGCCGCGGTCGCCTCGCGGGCGAGGCCGACGACCACCAGTGTTCCGCCGGGCCGCAGCAGGTCGCGCATGCGGACGAGGGCGGCGTCGAAGTCCATGTGGTGGATCGTGGTCACCGAGCAGACGAAGTCGTACTGCGCACAGGGGAGTTCGGCCGTGAGGAAGTCTCCCTCGACGAACGTGAGCTGCGGGTGGCCGGCGGCCGACTCCTGTGCGGCGGCGATCATGTCCGGCGACTTGTCGATCCCGGTGACGTGCTTCGCCCGCCCGGACAGTTTCCGGGCCAGCAGTCCGTCCCCGCAGCCGACGTCCAGGGCATCGCCGCAACCCTCGGGAACCGACCGCAGGATGCACGGGTGCCGGGCCACGTTGGTGTTCCAGTACGGATCTGCTGACCGGCGCATCGGATCATCGTAGAGCGAAGGGTGCGGCAGGCGGGCTCTGCCCCGACTGTGCCGCCGTCCCTACGATGGAGGGATGACGACGGAGCTGTGGCACATCACCGAGCGGGCGCGCTGGGAAGCCGCACGGCGGACCGGGGTGTACGAGCAGTCGACCCGCGGCCGCACCCTGGCCGAGGAGGGCTATATCCACTGCTCACTGCCGCACCAACTCGCGCCGGTGGCACAGGCGCTCTACGGCACGCGCCCGGAGGAGGACCCAGTGGTGCTGGTCATCGACGCCGGCCGGCTGTCCGCGCCGGTGCGTTTCGAGGCGGCGGAGCCCGGCGGCGAGGAGTTCCCGCACGTCTACGGCCCGATCCCCGCCGACGCGGTCGTCCGGGTGGATCCCTGGCCCGCCTCCCGGTAACCGGGCACGGCCCGCGGCGCCGGCGTCCCCCGCCGGGCTGATGGGTGTCTGAGCCGTTGGGAACCCAGCGGATCCCACACCCGCAACGGTCGCAGACGCAGCAGACGAGGAAGCATTGAGCCGGGAACTATTGACATCTGACGACCCGCAGCGCGTCGGCCCCTACTGGCTGGCCTCACGCCTCGGCGCCGGCGGTCAGGGGGTCGTCTACGAGGCGTACGACGGCGCCGGGGCACGCTGCGTCGTGAAGGTCCTGCGGACGGGGTCCGCAGCCGACGGCTTCGCCCGGTCCCGGTTCCGCAAGGAGGCTGCGGCAGCGCAGCGGGTGGACTCCTTCTGCACGGCCCGGGTGCTGGACGCCGACGCGGAAGCGGACCCGCCGTACCTCGTCAGCGAACTCATCAACGGGCGTGACCTGGAGACCGCGGTACGGGACGACGGTCCCGTCGGCGGGGACGCACTCGTACGCCTGGCCACCGGTATCGCCACGGCGCTGACCGCCATCCACGCGGCGTCCGTGGTGCACCGGGACCTGAAGCCGGCCAATGTGCTCCTCGGTCCGGACGGGCCCCGCGTCATCGACTTCGGGATCGCCCGTACGCAGGACATGTCGCTGACCGAGACCGGCAAGCTGATGGGCACGCCCGGCTACATGGCACCCGAGGTGCTGCGGGGCAGCAGGGCGGACGGGAAGAGCGACGTGTTCGCGTGGGGCGCCGTGGTGCTCTTCGCGGCTACCGGCCGGGCGCCGTTCCACGGCGAGAACCTCGGCGAGATCGTCTTCCGCGTCGCGGAGCTGGAGCCGGACCTGGGCCCGCTGCCGGAGCGGATACGCCCCCTCGTGGGCGCCGCGCTGTCCAAGGGCCCGACAGCCCGGCCGACGTCGTCGGAGCTGCTGCTGGGGCTGCTGACCGGAGGGCCGCAGGGCCAAGCGGAGCACCCGGCGGAGAGTCTGGCGCGGGGCCAGGCCCAGGCCACCGTGTCCGGGGCATCGGCACCCCAGGACCCGGGCATCCACGAGCCGGACACTCAGTACTGGCCCCCGGCACCGCAGACCGCGGCGACGGCGCTCCCAGCCGCGGAGTTGCTCGCCCGGGGCGCCCGCGCGGCAGCGTACCCGGCGGCCCCGGACGGCACCGGTGCCGCCGGCACCGGCGCACTGCCCGAGTGGGGCGCCGTGGCCGAGCGCGTCTTCACCGCGCTGGCGCCCGCCGTCCAGGCCGCCGCCGAGGAACTGTTCCTCCGGCTTGTCGTACCCGGCGACGCCCCGGACGGCTCCCAGGACGGGGTGCGCACCGCCTCGTACGCCGAACTGCTCGACGGCCGCCCCGCCCACGAGAAAGCCGCTCTCCAGCAGGCCCTGGACGCCTTCGCCGCCGCAGGCATCCTGATCCGCACCCCCGCCCCCGACACCACCACCCTTCCCCTCTCTGCCTCCGCCTCCGGCAACGCCACCCTCCCCCCGGCCCCGGCCGGCACCGACCTGGACCCGGACCTGGCCTCTGCCGTCGCCTCGGTCCGCCCGGTCGGCGCGGCACTCCACCGGGCATGGCCCCGGCTGCGGGCCCTCACCGCCGAGCACCGCGACGGCCTCCGCGTGCTGCGCAGGACGGGCGACGACGCCCGCGCCTGGGACCGGGCCGGGCGGAGCCCGGACCGCCTCCAGCACGGCGGCATCCTGCGCACCGCCCTGGACCAGGCCGCGACCGCCCCGGCCGCACTCCGCCCGAGCCACCTGGAACGGGCGTTCCTGGCGGCCTCCCGTGCCCACGAGTCCCGCAGGAAGCGCCAGCGCAACCGGCTGCGCGGCGGCATCGCCGTACTCCTGGCGCTGGCACTGACCGCCGGCGGCATCGCCTGGCAGCTCCAGCGGACCAACGCCGAACAACAGGCCCTCGCGACCGCCCGGAACGTGGCATCGGTCGCCGACGGCATGCGTGCCTCCGACCCTGAGACCGCCGCCCTGCTGAGCATCGCCGCATGGCGCATCGCCCCCGCAGAGGAGGCACGGGGTGCCCTGTACCAGTCGGCCTGGCAGCAGGAGACCGCCGTCTTCCAGGATCCGACGAAGTCACCGCAGGGCAGCACGGCGGACATGTTCCGCTCGCTCTCCGAGGACGGCCGCGTCCTCGTGACGGAGGTACGCGAGTCGGAGACCTGGGAACTGCACCGTTTCGATGCGCGTACGGGAAGACCGCTCCCCGCGGCGTCCGGGATCCGGATCGGCACACTGGCACCCGACGGCCGGTTCGCGACGGGGGGCGATGCGGTCCGGGACCTCGGCACCGGCAGGTCCGTCGGGAAAGTACCGGGTGCCGGTGTCCCCGGCGACCCCGGCGACAGGTTCGTCGACGCCCTCGCGTCCGGCGGCGAGCGGGCACTCACCAGCGGCATGGGCTCGCAGGACACCGGGTTCACCGTCATCGACACCCGCACCGGCGACCCGTTGCTCCAGGTCCCCGACGCACAGGACGCGAGCCTCACCCATGACGGGCGCTACCTCGTGTCCTGCCCCCAGGGGCGGGATCCGGTCCTGTACGACATCGGCTCCGGCGGCTCGCAGCCGCTGCGGGGCATGAAGGACGGTGCCAGATGCGGCGCGACGGCCATGGTGTCCTCCAGCGCGGACAGCAGCAGACTGGCGATCTTCACCGGCAGATATCTGTCCACATGGGACACCTCGACCGGGAAGCTGCTCTCCACCACCTGGTCGTCGCTGGCGGAGGAAGGCAAGGACGAGCCGACCGAGCGAACGATCATGCGCATGAGCCCGGACGGGAAGTTCGTGGCCGTCATGGGAAACGGTGCGATCGACGTCAGCGGGAGCGACGACCTGGGTGACACGCTGCTCCTGCACCCGGAGCAAAGCCTCGGGAGCCTGCTGGAGGGCGCCCTCCGGCCGCTCGCCATCGACTCCGAAGCACGCGCGCTGCGCTACCTCGACGGCAATGTGGTCCACACGCTGGACCTGAGCCTGCCGGACCTTCCCCGGCAGGCCACGAACGACGTCGGCCACTACGGCCCGAAAGCCGCAAGTCTCCTCACCCTCAACACCGTGAACGGGGCCTCCCGCATACGGACCTGGGCAGTGCCCGCCGGCACGGACGCCGCAGACCCCGCCGCACCCCCGGCAAGGGGGGCGGTGCCGAGGCAGACGCACGATTTCCCCACCGCGCCCTACGGACACCGGGGGGCAACCGGCGGGGAGACCATGCAGTCCGCACTCAGCCCCGACGGCACGACACTGGCCTACTCCGGCCCGGAACCACGAACCGGAAAGCCGTACCGCCTGGTCCTCCAGGACACACACTCCGGAAGAATCCGCCGTTCCGTCGTCCTGGACGCCCCGGACCGCGGGCCGGTCGCCGCGCTCGCGTTCAGCAAGGACGGCCGGACCCTCGCCGCGAGCAGAAACGCATCCGAGGACCACCCCGACTGGTCCACCGACATCATCGACACCGCAACGGGCCGCATATCCCGCACCCTCACCGACGTCGGCGGATCCGGAACGGCACTCGGCGGATCCGGCGACGACTTCGTCCTCGTCACGACATCGAGCGACAGGGTCGACCTGCGCACGGGCCGGGCCACGCGCAACGCCCTGGGAAACACCGACCTGTACGCCGTCACGTTCAGCCCCGACGGAAAGACCCTGGCCGTCAGCGACCCCACCGGCGTCGCCCTCTGGAATGCGGACGCCACCCAACGCCTGGGCCGCATGCCCGGCCGCGCGGTCACGCCCCTGCGGTTCTCACCGGACGGACACTCACTCGCCGGCGTCGAAGACTGGGAGCAGCTCCGGCTCTGGGACGTACCGTCCCGCCGACCGCTGGGCGCGGCCCTGCCAGGAAGCGGAGACATCCTCCACGACGTGGCCTTCGACGACCGGGGAAACCTCCACCTCGCCGGCCGGAACATCCGCTCGTACGCCATGCCCCTCGATCCGGACACCCTCACGACCAGGATCTGCACCCGCCTGAACCGCCCGAAGAACCTCACCCGAGCGGAATGGCGGCAGAACATCCCGGACACCCCCTACCGGAAGCTCTGCGACTGAGCCCGCTCTCACCCTGACCGGCCGGTCACGCCCCTGAGTTCCGCGGTCGGTGGGCACCCGGATGTATCGAGAAAGCCGACCGCCGTTCCAACACTCAGTACTTGATGTGCGCGGTGACAGCCCGGTGGTCCGAGTAGGCGCCGCCGGTCATCCCCTCGGTGAGGGTCGCGGCATTGCTGAACCCGCTACTGCCCCTGGCCAGGAGGAAGTCGATACGACGACTGCCGTTGGTGTCGTGGGCCGACGAGCAGTCCCTGGCCCCGCACAGTTCGGCGATCGGGTCGCGGAAGCCGTACGAACGGGCCTGGTTCCACCAGTTCTTCTTGCCGGGGGTGGTGTTCATGTCCCCGGCGACGATCCGCAGTGAGCCGCCGAGGCGGTTGACGGCATCGTCGGCCTCGTTGATGTTCTCGGCCGCGCACTCCGGGCCGTGCCACGTGTTGGTCGGCCAGTGGATCGAGGCCATTGTGACGTCCTTGTCGGCGACGTTGTCGTGCAACCGGACCGCGATGTTGTGCACGCGGTCCTGACTCGACCTCGTCGGGGTGAGGTTGCGGCAGGGGCCGGTGCCCGCGTCGTAGTCGGACGGAGCGTCGGAGCGCCAGCGGGTCTCGTCCTCGAACGTCAGCCGGTCGGAGCGGTAGATGACCGCGTTGGTCTGCTGGTTCTTCAGCTTCCCGCAGGGGCTGGTATAGCCCATGGAACCGGGGCTTGCGAGGGCGATCCGGCCGGCGTACGTCCCGGGCAGTTCGTCGCTCAGGCGCCGGGTGAAGGCGGCCAGCTGATTCGAGTGGGAGATCTGCTGGACGGTGAAGATGTCGGGGCTCAGCGGACGGCTTTTCAGGTAGCTGATGAACCGGTCGTAGTCCTGGCCGTTGGCGCAGGACGGCGGCACCAGGTTCTCGATGTTGTTGTTGTAGACCACCAGTTCGCGGGGCGAGGGGTTGACGGTGCCGGCCTCGGCTGACTGAACCGGGCCGAGCGCCACGGTGATGCCACCGGCCGCCAGCGCTGCGAAGGTGCCGCGGATCACGTTGCGGCAGCGGACTAACATTCCCTTTTCCTCCGTGGGGGGTGGGGATGAGATCACCGATCTCCGGAAAGCAGCAGTGTGACCACCCCGGGCCCGGCATGAAAAGACCCTCGCCGAGTCCGCCCCGTCAACCATCGCCGGGCTTGCGGCGCGGATCGTGCTCCTCAAGGAGCCGTATGCTCGCGGCGGCCAGAGCCGACCCGACAGTGGCTCGTGCGGCACCAGCAGGCAGGAACCACGTATGACCCCGTTCGACAAGCTCAGAGTCCGGCTCGCCCGCATCGTGCGGCGGGTCGGACAGGCCGCGCCGCCGCGGGACGCCGTCGTCCTGCGGTGGCTCGCCTTCGTGGTCGCGGCGCTCGCCACCGCGGTGCTGGTCATCGCGGGTACGGCCCGCTCCACCGTCGCCGACGCGGGCTTCTACCGGGCCGCGCTCGACCGGGAGCACGCCTACGACCGGCTCTACGACCAGGTGCTCGTCGACCCCGAGGCATCGGGCGTCACCCGCGACCTGCTCGCCCGGCTGCCCGTACCCGAGTCCGTCGTCACCTCGAACCTCAAGACCGTCCTGCCGCCGACCACCGCGCGGGCCCTGGCCGATGGCGTCATCGGAGACGCGGTGGCGTATCTGCGCGGGGATGGGGACGAGCTGACGCTGGAGGTCGACCTGCGGCCGGTGCTCGACAACCTGGGCGCGGTGGGCAACGTCCACTTCGCCGACGTCGTCGCGAACCTCCAGGACAAGCCCGCCCCCGACTACGCCGCCTTCCAGTCCGACCTGGGCGAGGCCGTGAGCCGGATCGCGGGTGGCGAACGCCCTGAGGGCCTGCCGACCCTGGACCTCACCGAGGAGCAGGTGAGGACCGCCACCGACACGGTGCTGCGGGCCGTACCCGCGGGCGAGCGGGCGGAGTTGCGCCCGCGGCTGCTTACCGCACTGCGCAGCGGTGACCTGGCCACGGCCCTCGCTGAGGTCGGACCCGCACTTTTCGCCGGGCGGGAGTACCGGGCCGCGTGGGCGTTGCGGAACACGGCGGACGGGGTGTCGTGGGACCTGGCCTCGGAGTTCGGCTCCGGCGACGGCGACGAGCTGGGCCCGGCGCGGGAGGCCCGCGCCTTCACCAAGCTGGGCCTCGGCTGGGTGCAGACCGGCGCGATCCTGCTGGGGCTGGCCTCGCTGGGCGTGCTGTGGCGGTACGGGCCACGCGCCCCGGGCCGCCGGCTGGTGCGCATCGGCGGGGCACTGGCATGCGGCGGGGCGCTGACCTTTGTGCCGGCGCTGGTGGTGCGCGGGATGGTCGGCGGCAGCATCGCCGCCGCGCCGGGAAACTGGCCGGACTCCGCCGCCCGGCTCCTCGACGACGTACAGCGCACGGCCCTCGACCGGCTCTACACGGTCGCCCTGACGACCGCGGCGGTACCGCTGACAGCGGGAGTGCTGCTGGCCGCCGGCGGCTGGCTGTGGCACCGCAGAGCGACCGCTATCGCCGCCGCGCGGGCCGCAGCGGCCGAACGGGACGCCGGAACCCCGGAGGGCGCCGGGGCGGAGAGCGGGAAGAGCGCGACCGCCGGGTCCGCGGCCGGGGAGCGCGAGACGCCGCGGACCGGGGAGCCGGAGACCGGCGAACCGGGCGCGGAGCAGCCGGAACCGGGGGAACCCGGCGGGCCCGTACCGGCTCCGCCGATGCCGCCGCGCTACCGCTGGGGCGCGGTCGGCGTCGTCGCCGCCGCGCTGGCCGGCGCCGTCTTCGTCCCCAGCGCCTTCGGCGGCGAATCCGACCGCCGCTGCAACGGACGCGAGGAACTGTGCGAGCTGCGCTACGACGAAGTGGCCCAGCTCGCCTCGCACAACGCGATGGCCACCTCCCAGGACCGCTTCATCGCCCCGCTGCAGGACCCGTCGATCACCGGCCAGCTCAACGGGGGCGTCCGCGCCCTGCTCATCGACACCCACCGCTGGGAGACCCCGCCGGAGATCACCGAACGGCTCGTCGACTCTGACTTCACCCCGACCATGCAACGGCAGATCCGCTCCGTCCTCAACACCGTCGACCCGCCCCGCAAAGGCACCTGGCTCTGCCACGCCGTCTGCCGCGGCGGCGCTCTCCCGCTGGTCCCGGAGCTGGAGAACATCGGCGACTGGCTGGAGCAGAACCCTTCCGACATCGTCACGCTGGTGATCCAGGACGGCATCAGCGGCACCGACACCGCCGCCGCGATGCGCAAGGCGGGACTGGAGGACGTGGTCTTCACACCCGACGACGACCCGGACAAGCCCTGGCCCACGCTCGGGGAGATGATCGACGCGGACCGCCGCCTGGTGGTGTTCGCGGAGAAGGCCGACGGCCCCGCGCCCTGGTACCGCAACTTCTACCGCTACGGCATGGAGACCCCGTTCTCCTTCCGCACTCCGGCCGAGATGACGTGCGAGCCGTACCGCGGCGGCGAGGACAAGCGGCTCTTCCTCATGAACCATTTCGTCACCAACAGCGGCGGCAGCCGCCTGGACGCCGGCCACATCAACACCCGCGACTACGTCCTCGACCGCGCCCGCGCGTGCGAACGGACCCGCGGCCGGCCGGTGAACCTGGTCGCCGTCGACTACGCCAACATCGGCGACGCACGCGGCGCCGTGAACGCCCTCAACGACGAACACATCGCCCGCCACGAGGACTAGGCCCGGCAGTCGTTGCGGTTGCCTCGGCAGCGACCGACCAAGCCGGTCGGGCAAGCGATGCGCCGGAACGGTCCGGCCGCAGCCGGAACGCGATCCGTGCCGACCCTCTGCGGTGCAGGCTCGGCACGGATCGTGCCCGGGGCGCCGGGCACGGTCGCGCGGCGTCAGGCGGCGTAGCCCTTCGGCGGGATGAGGGTCGCCAGTTGAGAGAAGTTGAGCCAGTAGATCTGGTAGCCGTTGAACGAGGCCGAGTCTGCGATCAGCACCGTGTGGTAGTCGGTGTCGTACCCGATCACGGTGAAGTAGTGGTACACGGTCTGGTCCGCCGGGTACCCGGGCGGCTGGTTTCCGGGCGGCGCGACGATGTTGGCGACGACGGCGTAGTTGTTGTCGATGTCATCGACGACGTCCGCCCAGAGCTGGTCGATCTGGCCCTGAGTGGGCGGATCGTCGGGCATCTCGCGAATGAAGTACTCACCGGCGTCGATGCGGGCGTTGAGTACCGTCGCGATCTGGCTGATGTGGTCGGTGCCGCCCTCGTGGGTGCCGAGTTCCACGGCCAAGGTGGCCTGGCTGGGCGGAGCGACCCGGGCGGAGAGGGCACAGCGGGTGGCGGCCGGGCCGCACCAGTAGCCGGTCTCCTGGACCTGGTACTCCACCGAGATGACGTGTTCGCCCTTGGTGTGCACCTCCTTGGTGCGCAGCACCGGGAAGGCGGAACTCTGCCCGCGGACGACCTCGGTGGCGACCTGAATACCGTTGGGGTTCGCGGGACGTGGCGGTATCGGTGCCACTTGACCGGGGGCGCGGCGGGCGTGGGCGGTGCCGGTGGACAGCAGGGCGCCCGTGGCGGTGAGTGCGAGCGCGCCGGCGAAAGCTCTTCTCCGCATGAGGTGTCCTTAACCTGTGGGGGGGGAACATGAGCATGCCACGCACGTCGGGACCGGGGAATGGCTCGGGCGCACCGCGCGTAGACTCCGGCATCCGCACCGTCGGAAACGCGCCACCCTGACCGGCGGCGTGGGGCAAAAAGTCCCCGAGAAGTCCCTGGCGCCCGTGCTTCCGTTCAAGTGGTTCACATCACCGCAGCTCAAGGCCGTTGGCTCCGCGCCGGGGCCACGCGACCTTGACATGTACCGCCCAGTACAAGGATGGTGACGCCGAAGCAGCTCACGACGACCGTGACCAGGGGACGGTGTGATGCGCTATCGGGTCCTCGGCAGGCTCGACGTCTGCAACGGCACGCGGTGGATCACGCTGAACGCCGCGAAGCAGCGTGCGCTCCTCGCCCATCTGCTCATCAACGCGGGCCGGTTCGTCCCCGCCGACGCGCTCATCGCCGAGCTGTGGGGCGACGACGTACCGGATTCGGCCGCCAAGTCCCTCCAGGTCTACGTGCACCGGCTGCGCCGCGCCCTGGGCGGTGACCCGGAGACGCTGCACACCCGTCCCGGCGGCTACGAGCTGGGCGTCGAGCCCGACGGCACCGACGCCGCCCGGTTCGCCACCCTGGCCGCCGCCGGGCGCGCGGAGCTGGCCGACCGGCGCCCCGCCGCCGCCGTGGAGACGCTCACCGAGGCGCTGGGGCTGTGGCGCGGCCCGGCGTTCGCCGACGTGCCGGCCACCGATGCCGTACGGGCCGAGGCCGCGCGGCTCGAGGAGAACCGGCTGACGGCCTGGGAGGATCTGGCCGACGCGAAGCTGGCCGTCGGCCGGCACCCGGAACTGGCCGCGGAGCTGGGCGCGCTGCTCGCGCAGCATCCGCTGCGGGAGCCGCTGTGGGGCCGGCTGATGCTGGCGCTGCACCGCGCCGGGCGGCGCTCGGACGCGCTGCGGACGTACGCGCGGGCCCGCCGGATACTCGCGGACGAGCTGGGCGTGGAGCCAGGGGCGCAGTTGCAGGAGGTGCACGCGGCGGTGCTGGCGGGCGGCCCCGAGCCGGCGCCGCGGCCCGAGGCCGCGGAGCGGCCTGCGTACTGCCAACTGCCCGCGCGCATCCCGGACTTCGTGGGACGGCGGGAGCAGTTGGTGCAGGTGCTGCGGTGGCTGGGGCGGCCGGAGGGGGCGGCGGACCGCGAGGCCCCCGGCCTCGACGCGTGGCAGGTCGACGCGCGTCACCCCGCGCCGCGCACGGTCCTCGTCACCGGCGTCGCGGGCGCCGGCAAGTCCACGTTCGCGGTGCACGCGGCGCATCTGCTCCGCGACGCCTTCCCCGACGGCCAGTTGCACGCCGACCTGCGGACCGCGGCGGGCCACCCGGCCGACACCGGCGACGTGCTGGCCTCCCTGCTCAAGACCCTCGGCATGACCGGCGCCGGCATCCCCGAGAGCCTGGAGGAGCGGGCCCGGCGCTACCGCGCGGAACTCGCCGACCGCCGCGTGCTCGTCGTCCTCGACAACGCGGGCTGCGAGCGGCAGATCCGCCCCCTGCTGCCCGGCACCGGCGACAGCGCCGTGCTCGTCACCAGCCGCGCCGCCCTCGCCGGCCTCGAAGGCGCGCTCCGCGTGGAACTGGGCCTGCTCAGCGACGCGGAGGCGCTGGAGCTGCTGGCGCGGGCGGCCGGCGACGACCGAACCCGCCGCGACCCCGCGGTCGCCACGCGGATCGCGGCGCAGTGCGGCAACCTGCCGCTCGCGCTCCGCATCGCGGGCGCCCGGCTGGCGACCCGGCGGCACCTGTCGCTGCCCCGGCTGGCGGACGCGCTGGCCGACGAGCGGCGGCGGCTGGACGAGCTGGTCGCGGGCGACCTGGAGGTACGGGCCAGCGTCACGCTGGGCTACGCGGCCCTCGACCCTGCGGCGCAGCGGGCGTTCCGGCTCCTGGGCCTGCTGGACGTGCCGACGGTGCCGGGCTGGGTGGTGGCGGCGCTCCTCGGCGACGCGCCGGGCGGTACGGGCGAAGGCGGCAGGGCCGGAGACGGCGCAGGCGGAGACGGCGCAGGCGGAGACGGTACGGCCCGGGGCGACACGGCGCGGGGCGGGCGGCCCGCGGCCGATCCCGCGGCCCTCGCCGAGCGGTCCCTCGACGCCCTCGTCGACAACCACCTCGTCGAGGTCCACACCGCGGAACCCGCCGCGGAACCCCGCTACCGCCTCCACGACCTCCTGCGCCTCTACGCCCGCGAGCGCGCCCACGCCCAGGAGCCGCCCGCCGAACGCGCCGCCGCGCTCGGCCGCGTCCACACCGCCTACCTCGACCTCGCCCGCCGCGCCGACGACGCCCTGTCCTCCGGCTTCTCCGGCCGCGTCCAGGCGCCGGCGCCCGGCCACAGCCCCCCGGCGGCCGAGGCGGCCCGGGTCGCGGCGGAGCCGCTGGCCTGGCTGGAGGCCGAACGGACCACGCTGCGCGCGCTGGTCCGCCAGGCGGCCGACGCCGGCGAGGCGGGCACCGCGTGGCGGCTGGCGGCGGCGCTGGCGGCGTTCTTCGAGACGTCCGCGCACTTCGACGACTGGCGCGAGACGCACCGGACGGCGCTGGCGGCCGCGACCGCGGCCGGCGACCGGCTCGGCGTCGCCGTCCTCCACCGCAACCTGGGCGAGCTGGAGACCGTGCAGGACCATTACGGCGAGGCGGTGCTGGCGTTCAAGCGGTCGCTGAAGGAGTTCGCGGCGCTGGACCGCCCGCGCGCGCTCCCCCGCGCGAAGCCGGGCGACCGCCCCCGCGACCCGGCGCGCGGCCCGGCCCGCGACGGCCGTCCGGAGACCGGCGGCCACCACCCCGCCGAGTCCGCCGCGGCGGCGGGCCTCGGCGTGCTGCTGCGGCTGCGCGGGCAGTACGCGCAGGCCGCCGCCTGTCTGCGGCGCGGCATCGAGCGGGCCAGGGCGGGCGGCAACGTGCGGTCCGAGGCGTACGCGCGCTGCGGCCTCGGCACCGTCCATCTGGAGTGCGGCGAACCGGGCGCCGCCCGGCGCGAGTTCGACTTGGCGCTGGCCCTCGCGCAGCAGGACGGCTACCGGCACGGCGAGGCGTCCGCCGAGCGCAACCTCGGCCTCGCGGACCTCGCCGTCGGCCGCGTGCACGCCGCGGCGGCGCGGATGCTGCGGAGCTGCGAGCTGGCGGTGGAGAGCGGCGACCGGGTGGGCGAGGTGCACGCGCTGCAGTGGCTCGGGCATCTGACGGACGTGGCCGGCGAACCGGCGCGCGCGGAGCGGATGCTCGACGAGAGCCTGGCGGCGTACCGGCGGTTCGGCGAGCGGTTCGGCGAGGCCCTGACGCTGCGCGCGCAGGCGGACCTGCTGCTGCACGCGCACCGGCCGGCGGAGGCCAAGGCGACGGCGCGGCAGGCGCTGTCGATCTGGCGGCACCTCGACACCCCGTACTGGACGTCGCGCACGCTCGACGTGCTCGCCGCCGCGCACGCGGCGGCGGGCGGTGCGGGGGGTGAGGTGGCGGCCGCCAGGGTACGTCGTCAGGCCTCGGCTCTACGCGCGTCAGTCGGCCTGCCCGCGGCCCTCCGGGCCCCCGTCGCCGCAGGCCGCCGCCTCGGCGGCCACCTCACCCCGCCCCCGGAGCCGCCCCCGTCCTTCCGCACCCCGCGCGACCCGCTGCGGGTGGCGGCGGAGAGCCGCTGAGCCCGCGGGCGGGGGCGGGAGCGCCCCGCCGCCGCCCGCGGCGGCGTCAGGCGTACAGGCCGCGCATGCGTACCGACAGACAGGTCACCGAGCCCTCGAGCTTCTCGAACTCGCTGATGTCCACCGGCACCGGCGTGTAGCCCAGTTCCTCGTACAGCGCGGCCGTCTGCGGCGCGCTCGCCGCCATCAGCAGCGCGCCGCCGCCCAGGAGGATGACGTGCGCCCCGGCCGCCTCCGGCACCTCGATACGGCCCGGGAAGAGGTCCGGTGTGTCGATCAGCCCGGCGTGGGTGGCGAAGGTGCCGTCGGGCAGGGCGGTGATGCCGGACTTCAGGTGCAGCACCTTGGTGACCGGAACGGTGACGACGCGGGCGCCGAGCGGTTCGAAGCAGGCGCGGAGCTGCCGGACGCCGTCGGTGTTGGTGCGCCCGCCGAGGCCCACGTAGATGGTGTTGCCGACCTTGAGCACGTCGCCGCCGTCGAGCGTGCCGGGCGCGTGGACCCGGTTCACGGAGCAGCGCATGAGGCTCACCGCGGCCTCGACGCCGCGGGTCTCCGGCTTGCGGGAGTCGGCACCGGGGCGGGTGACGAGGGCGACGTTCTTGTACATCACCACCGTGTCCTCGACGAAGACCGCGTCAGGGCAGTCGTCCGCGGGCTCGACCTCGGCGGTCTCCCAGCCGTGCAGTTCGAGGGCGGCGACGTAGGACCGCCACTGGGCGAGGGCCCGGTCCGCGTCGACCGGCGTGCGGTCGATGTGCGTGACCAGGCCCTCGGCGAGACGGGGTCCGGGACGGCGTACGAGAGCTTTCCTGCTGCGCATGGAGCAGGTCTACCACGCCTTTCAGTGGCTGTGACCGCCGCCGTCCGCCTCGTCCTGCCCGCTCTCCGCGTCCTGCTCGCCGTCCGCGCCCCCGCCCGCGGTGACCGTGAAGGCCGCGGTGCGCACCTCGCCGTCGTGCTTGAAGTCGAGGAACAGGCGGTACGAACCGGTGCTGGGCGCCGTCGCGGAGAAGGCCACCTCGGGGCCGGGCTCCGTGCTGCCGTCGCCGGGCTCGCCGTTGGGGTGGACGTGCAGGTACGCCAGGTCGCCGGCGCGGAGCGCGACGAGGTGCCCGTACGCGCCGAGGTACGGCTGGAGGTCGGTGACCGGCTTTCCGTCCTTCTCGACGGAGAACTCCACCTCGCGGGCGGAGCCCGGCGTCAGGGCGCCGTCCAGCGTCACCTCGTACCCGTCGACGGTCGCCGTCCGCTCCGGCCCGGCGAGCGCCGCCGGGCGGTAGTCGCCGGCGACGGCGAGGTCGCCGCCCAGGGTCAGGCCGTTCTCGGGGCCGCCGGTGGGCACGAAGTCGGCGAAGACGCGGTAGTCACCGGCCTTGGGCAGCTCGACAGGCGTGCTCCAGGTGCCGGCGGCGTCGCGGACGGGGTGGAGGTGCCGGTACGTACCGAGGTCGCGGGAGGCGACGATCAGGTGCAGTTCCTTGCCGTGCTCCCGCTCGTACGAGGTCACGGGCTCGCCGTCCGCGCCGCGCACCGCGAAGCGCAGTTCTGCGGGGCTGCGGGCGTCGATCCGCCGGGTGTCCAGGTCGAGCGTGTAGCCGGACTCGGAGAGCTGGAGGCCGCCCGCGGCGGGTCCCGCGTCCTCGCCGTGGCCGCCGCCGTGCCCGTCCCCCTTCTCTCCCGCGTCCTTTCCCGCTTCTTCCTTGGCGCCCGCGCCCGTGTCCGCGGCGTGTCCGCCGTGGGCCGGGGCGGTGTCCTCGTCGGTGACGGGCCCCACGGCGCTGCCGACCCCGTACGCCCCGGCGAACGCGACGGCCAGCGCACCTGCGAAGAGTCCGGCCCTGGCTGCGGTGTTCATCGCTCGCTCCTCTCGGTCGGCCCGTCGCTGCGACCGGCCCTCGATACTGGCGACGATACCCCCTAGGGGTATAAAGTCAAGCGAGGGCACCGCTTGCATCGGATACGGGTCAGGGGTATACATGGTGTCGAAGGATCTAATACCCCCTGGGGGTATAGCGAGCCACGAGGAGCAGTGATGACCACCACCACGCCTGGCAGGACGGCCGAGGTCGAACTCGCGATCGGCGGCATGACCTGCGCCTCCTGCGCCGCACGGATCGAGAAGAAGCTCAACCGCATGGAGGGCGTCGAGGCCACCGTCAACTACGCCACCGAGAAGGCCAAGGTCACCTTCGCCGACGACGTGGCGGTCGACGACCTGATCGCCACCGTCGAACGTACCGGTTACACCGCCGCACCGCCCGCCCCCGCCGGCCCGGACGCCGGCGACGGCACGGCGGACGGCACCGGCGGGCAGGGGCCGCCGGACGAACTGCGGACGCTGCGCCAGCGGCTCTTCGGCTCCCTGGCGCTGTCGGTGCCGGTGATCGCGATGGCCATGGCCCCGGCCCTGCAGTTCGAGTACTGGCAGTGGCTCTCGCTCACGCTGGCCGCGCCGGTGGTGGTCTGGGGCGCCTGGCCGTTCCACAAGGCCGCCTGGACCAACGCGCGGCACGGCGCGGCCACCATGGACACGCTGATCTCGGTCGGTACGACCGCGGCGTTCCTCTGGTCGCTGTGGGCGCTGTTCTTCGGCACCGCGGGCGAGCCCGGCATGACCCATCCCTTCGAGCTGACCATCGCCCGCGGCGACGGCTCCGGCAACATCTACCTCGAAGCCGCGGCCGGCGTGACGACGTTCATCCTCGCCGGGCGGTACTTCGAGGCGAAGTCGAAGCGGAAGGCGGGCGCGGCGCTGCGCGCGCTGATGGAGCTGGGCGCCAAGGAGGTCGCGGTGGTGCGGGACGGCCGCGAGGAGCGGGTGCCCGTGGACCGGCTCGCGGTCGGTGACCGCTTCGTGGTCCGGCCGGGCGAGAAGATCGCCACCGACGGCACCGTCGTCGAGGGCTCCTCCGCCGTCGACGCCTCCATGCTCACCGGCGAGTCCGTGCCGGTGGAGGTCACCGTGGGCGACGCCGTCACCGGCGCCACCGTCAACGCCGGCGGCAGGCTGGTCGTGGAGGCCACCCGGGTCGGCTCGGACACCCAACTGGCGCGGATGGCCCGCCTGGTCGAGGACGCCCAGAACGGCAAGGCCGCCGTGCAGCGGCTCGCGGACCGGATCTCCGGCATCTTCGTGCCCGTCGTCATCGCCCTGTCCCTCGGGACGCTGGGCTTCTGGCTGGGTACGGGCGACGGGATCGCCGCCGCGTTCACCGCCGCGGTCGCCGTGCTGATCATCGCCTGCCCCTGCGCCCTCGGCCTGGCCACCCCGACCGCCCTCATGGTCGGCACCGGACGCGGCGCACAGCTCGGCATCCTCATCAAGGGCCCCGAGGTGCTGGAGTCGACCCGCAAGGTCGACACCGTCGTCCTGGACAAGACCGGCACCGTGACCACCGGCACCATGACCCTGCACGCCCTGCACACCGCGGGCGGCGAGGACGAGGAGACGGTGCTGCGCCTTGCGGGCGCGCTGGAGCACGCCTCCGAGCACCCGATCGCCCAGGCGGTGGCCGCGGCGGCGACCGACCGCCTCGGTACGCTGCCGGTGCCCGAGGACTTCGCCAACGTGCCCGGGCTCGGCGTCCAGGGCATCGTCGAGGGCCACGCGGTCCTCGTCGGGCGGCAGCAGCTCCTCGCGGAGTGGGCGATCACGCTGCCCGCCGGACTCGCCGCGGCCAAGGAGCGGTCCGAGGAGGCCGGGCGCACCGCGATCGCGGTCGCCTGGGACGGCGAGGCCCGCGCCCTGCTCGAAGTCGCCGACGCGGTGAAGCCCACCAGCGCGCAGGCCATCAAGCGGCTGCGGGACCTGGGGCTGACCCCGATCCTGCTCACCGGCGACAACACGGCCGTCGCGAAGACCGTCGCCGCCGAGGTCGGCATCGACGAGGTCATCGCGGAGGTCCTCCCCGAGGACAAGGTCGAGGCGGTCAAGCGGCTGCAGGCCGAGGGCCGTACGGTCGCGATGGTCGGGGACGGCGTCAACGACGCCGCCGCCCTCGCCCAGGCCGACCTGGGCCTGGCCATCGGCACCGGCACCGACGCCGCGATCGAGGCCGCCGACCTCACCCTGGTCACCGGCGACCTGCGGGCCGCACCGGACGCCATCCGGCTCGCCCGCTCCACCCTGTCCACCATCAAGACCAACCTCGGCTGGGCGTTCGGCTACAACACCGCCGCCCTCCCCCTGGCCGCCGCGGGCCTGCTCAACCCGATGCTCGCGGGCGCGGCGATGGCCTTCTCCTCCGTCTCGGTGGTCGCCAACAGCCTCCGGCTGCGGCGCTTCCGGCCGCTGGGCTGAGAGCCGCCGCACCGGGGACCGGTGACGCCGCGCCGCCCGACGGGCCGATACGGCCCGTACGGGCGGCGCGGCGTTTGCGCGTGGCCTGCGGACGGCCGGAGGTGCCGGCCGCCGCCCCGGCGAGCACGGCCGCCCCCGCGGCATACGCTCGTGCCCGAGCCGCGGGTCGCGCCCGCGGCGACGGGGTACGGTGCCCTCCGCGGACGCGGCAGCAGGGTGCGGCGCGGGGCTGAGGGGGAGGAAGGCGTCGTGGAGATGCGGGAGACGGAAGAGTCGCGGGAGTCCGGGGCGGCCCGGCCGGTGGCCGGGGCGCAGACGTCCTGGGAGCTGTTCCCGGCGCTGCGCACCGCGCCGGAGCGGGTCGCGCTGCGCTTCGGCGGCACCGTCCTGACGTACGGCGAGCTGGCCGCGGCGGCGGACGGCGTCGCCCGGCGGCTCGGCGGTGCCCGGCGGGTGGCGGTCTGGGCGACACCGGAGCCCGCGACGGCGGTGGCGGTGACGGCGGCGCTGGTGGCGGGCATCGCGGTGGTGCCGCTCAACCCCCGTACCGGGGTGCGGGAACTGGCGCACATCGTGACCGACAGCGAACCGGAGCTGGTGCTCGCGGCGCCCGGGGCGGAGCTGCCCGGGGCGCTGGCGGGGGTGGCGCGGGTGGACGTGACCCCGGCCCCCGGTTCCGAACCCCGGTCCGCGGCCCCGCGGCCCACGACCACCCCCGCGCCGCCCGGCCCCGGCACCCCCGGACTCGTCGTCTACACCTCCGGCACGACCGGGCCGCCCAAGGGCGTCGTCCTGCCGCAGCGGGCGCTGGCCGCGACCCTCGACGACCTCGCGGAGGTCTGGGGCTGGACCGGACGGGACACGGTCGTGCACGCGCTGCCGCTGTTCCACGTGCACGGGCTGGTCCTCGGCGTGCTGGGCCCGCTGCGCCGCGGCGGCGCCGTGCACCACGTGGGGCGGTTCGCCCCGGAGACGGTCGCGGCGGCGCTGGCCGCGGGCGGCACGATGCTCTTCGGGGTGCCGACGATGTACCACCGGCTGGCCGACGCCCTCGACGCCGAGCAGGCGGCCGCCCCCGGGGCACCGTCCGGTACGTCCCTGGCCGCCGCCCTCGCCGGCGCCCGGCTGCTGGTCTCCGGCTCCGCCGCGCTGCCGGTCGCCGACCACCGCCGGCTGACCGCCGCGACCGGCCGCCGGGTCGTGGAGCGCTACGGCATGACGGAGACGCTGATGAACACCAGCGTCAGCCCCGGCGACCCGGACGCCACCGGCAGCGTCGGCGTGCCCCTGCCGTCCGTCGCCGCCCGGCTCGTCGACGACGCGGGGGCCGAACTCACCGCGTACGACGGGGAGACGGTCGGCGAGATCGAGGTCCGCGGCCCGAACCTCTTCACCGGCTACCTCAACCGCCCCGAGGCGACGGCGGCGGCGTTCCGCGACGGCTGGTTCCGCACCGGCGACATGGCCGTACGGGACGCGGCCGGCCGCTTCCGCATCGTCGGCCGCCGCGCCACCGACCTCATCAAGTCCGGCGGCTACAAGATCGGCGCCGGGGAGATCGAGAACGCACTGCTCGAACACCCGGCCGTCGCCGAGGCGGCGGTCACCGCCGAGCCCGACCCGGACCTGGGCGAGCGCATCGTCGCCTGGGTGGTCCCGGACGGTGCGGCGCCGCCCGCCGCGGAGCTGTCGTCGTACGTGGCCGACCACCTGGCCCCGCACAAGCGCCCCCGCAAGATCCACTTCCTCGACGCCCTCCCCCGCAACGACATGGGCAAAGTCCTCAAGCGCGCCCTGGGCGGCTGACCGCGCCCGTCAACCGCCCCGCCCCCGCTCCTTCCACCCCGCCGCCGGCGGCTCCGCCGCCGCCAGGGTCGCGGGCCTGACGGCCTCGGGGCCGAAGCGCCGGCGGGCGCGGTCCGCGGCCGCCTCGGCGCGGCGGGCGCGGACGTCGCCGGGGTCCAGCGAGAGCTGGCGGTACGCGCCGGCCGCCGGCAGCAGGTGGTCGGCGCTGAGCGCGTACGCCCGTACCCGGGCCCGCTGCAGCCCGAGGGCGGCCAGCAGGCCGAGGGCGGTGGCGGCGAGTACGGGCGAGTGGTCGGTGGGTTCGGCGATGGCCCGGGTCCGCGTGGTGGAGCTGCGGTCGGCGTACCTCACCACGAGGGTGACGCGGCCGGCGACCTGCCCCTCCCCGCGCAGCCGCTGGCCGATCCGCTCGGCGAGCCCCAGGACGGCCCTGTGGTGCCGTACGGGATCGAGGCAGTCGGCGTCCAGCACCAGCTCCGCCGAGAGGGACGCCGCCGGTTCCGCGGGGGTGACCGGGCGCGGGTCGTAGCCGCGGGCGCGGTCGCCGAGCAGGCGGGCCTGGCTGACGCCGAGGAGCCGCTGCAGGGTCACCGCGGGCAGGTCGGCGATCTGCCCGACGGTGTGCAGGCCGTACCGGCCGAGCTTCTCCGCGGTCGCGCGGCCGACCCCGGGCAGGGCGGCGACCGGGCGCGGGTACAGCCACTCCGCCGCCCGCCCCGTGGGCACGGTGGTGGTCTCCCCGGGCGCGGACGCGTCGGCCGCCATGGCCGCGAGCATGCGGTTGCCCGCGAGTCCGGCGCTGCTGTCGATGCCGTAGAGGGCCTTCAGTCTCATCTTCACGAGCTGGACCGCGTCGTAGGCCGACAGGTCGAAGTACCGGAGCGCGGACGTCAGATCGAGCTGGACGGCGTCCGGCGGCATCTCCTGGACGTGGGGCGTGACGCCGCCCATCAGCTCGACGATGTCCGCGTACTGCTCCTCGCTCGGCGAGGCGTGCAGATGGAGGTGCGCGATGTGCCGTCGGCGGGCGGTCATCCCGCGCTCCCCGGGCTGCGGTGGCCGAGCTTCTTCAGGTCGGCCGACCGGCTGCCGGCGGGCTGCAGGTCGGCGTACGGGTGCAGGCGGGCGCCCGCGGTGCCGTCGGTCAGGGTGCGGCCGGGCTGGGCGGGCGTCGGGTGCGGCCGGTCCTCGCCCAGGAGGGCGAGCGCGGCCTCGGGTCCGTCGTCGCGGCGGGCGGCGGCGATCCGGTCCAGGTCCCAGGCCATGGTGCCGACGACGGTGCGGCGGGTGCCGCGCACCTGGACCGTGCCGCGGACCAGCAGCAGGCCGCTGTGGAAGACGGTGTGCGCGCAGGCCGGGTGGGAGTCCTCGAAGAACGCCAGGTCGACCAGGCCGGAGCCGTCCTCCAGCGTGACGAAGATGATGCGCTTGCCGCTGGCGATCGGCGGGGTCTGGGTGGAGGCCCGCACGCCGGCGACGAGCACCTGCTGCCCGGGGCGCAGGCCGGCGAGGTGGGCCGCGTCGGTCGCGCCGATCTCGCGCAGCAGCCGGTGGTGGTGTTCCATCAGGTGCTTGGAGACGTCGATGCCGAGGGTGTCGAGTTCGGCGCTCAGGGTCTCGCGGCCGGTCATCTCCGGCAGTCCGCTCGGCTCCGTGCCGCCGACCGCTTCGCGGCCGAGGGGCAGTTGGCCGTCGGCCGCGAAGCGGGCCCGGGACTGCCGGTGCAGCTCGTCGATCTGGAGGAGGAGGTCGCGGCGGGTGGAGCGGCCGTCATCGGGGCCGCCGGGACCGCCGAGGCCGTCGAGGGCGCCGATCCGGGCCAGGCGCTCGGCGACCGGCCTGCTGGGCCGGGCCCGCTGCCAGAAGTCCGACAGCGACGCGTAGGGCTGCCCCTCCTCGATCCGTACGCCCTCGTCCTCGCTGATGCCGTGCACCGCGGCCAGCGCGAGCCGCACCCCCCACCGGTCCGTGTCGGTCTTCTCCACGGTGTGCTTCACCGTGGAGCGGTTGACGTCGACGGGCAGGAGGGGGACGCCGCGCCGGCGGGCGTCGGAGACGAGGACGCGCTTGGGCCACATGCCGGGGTCGTGTTCGAGGAGGCCGGCCAGGAGGAACGCCGGGTAGTGCGCCTTGAGCCAGGCGCTCTGCAGCGCGGGGACGGCGAAGGCGACCGCGTGGGCCCGGCAGAAGCCGTAGGCGCCGAAGGCCGCGACGGTCTTCCAGACCTCGTCCCGTACGGCCGTGGTGTAGCCGCGCGCCCGCGCCCGCCGGTGGAACCAGTCCCTGATCCGGGGGAGCCGGTCCTCGTCCCCGAGCGCGCGCCGGGCGATCTCCCCCAGGGCCCGGTCGCATCCGGTCATCACCCGGAAGGTCTCGATGATCTGCTCGTGCCAGATGGTCACGCCGTACGTGTCGGAGAGCACCGGTTCGAGGTCCGGATGGGCGTACTCGGGCGCGCCGCCGTGGCGGGCGGCGACGTAGCGCTCGGGCATGCCGCCGGCGACAGGGCCCGGGCGGAAGAGGCTGATGTCCGCGATGACGTCCTGCGGGTCGCGGGGCTTGAGCCGGGAGAGCAGGTCCTGCTGGCCGGGGGACTCGAGCTGGAACAGGCCCAGGGTCTCGCTGTTCTGGATGAGCTTGAACGCGAAGACGTCGTCGAGCGGCACCTGCCCGGGGTCGTCCAGGTCGATGTGGTCGCCCGTGGCCCGGGCGATCTCGGCGACGGCGTGGGCCATCGCGGACTGCATGCGTACGCCCAGGACGTCGAGTTTGATGTTGCCGAGGTCCTCGATCTCCTCCTTCGCGGCCATGGCCATGGGGTAGTCGCCCTGCGGGGTGGGCTGCACCGGCAGCCGGTCCAGGAGGGTGGCGTCGCTGATGACCACGCCGCAGGGGTGCATGGCCATGCCGTGGACGAGGGCGTCGAGACCTTCCGCGAGTTCCCACAGCGGGCCGTACCGGTGCGCCTCGGCGGCCAGTTGCCGCAGTTCGGGCAGTTCGGCGAGGGCGCCGGTGATGTCGGCGGCCCGCAGGTGCGGGAAGCTCTTGGCGATCCGGTCGACGTCGGCGGGCGCGATGCCGAGGGCGAGACCGGCGTCCCGCAGCGCCCTGCGGGCCCGGTAGGTCTCGGGCATCGCGGTGACCGCCACCCTTTCCTTGCCGAACCGGTCGAAGATCACGTCGTAGCACTCCAGCCGGCGGGCCGACTCCACGTCGATGTCGATGTCGGGCAGCGACCTGCGCCGCACGCTCAGGAAGCGCTCGAACAGCAGCCGGTGGTCGAGGGGGTTGGCCGTGGCGATGTCCAGGACGTGGCAGACCAGCGAACCGGCGCCGGAGCCGCGGGCCGCGACCCGGATGCCCTTGGCCCGGATGTCGGCCACGACCTGACCGACGGCGAGGAAGTACGAGTCGTAGCGGAGCGTGGAGATCGCTTTCAGCTCCTCGTCCAGTCGGGTACGGGCCTCGGCGTCGCGGTCGAGGCCGCGCCGGGCCATGCCTTCCTCGCACCGCCGGCGCAGCAGCCGCGCGGCGCCGTCCGCCCCGGGCCCGGCGCCGAAGAGCGCAGGCTCCGGGAAGTGCGGCCGCCCCAGCCCGAGGTCCGCCCCGGGGTCGATCGTGCACGCGGCGGCCGTCGCGGCGGTGTCCGCCATCAGGCGGCGTGCGCGCCGTACATCCTCTCCCGCGCACTCGGCGACCAGCCGCGCGACCGCCGCCATCGCCCGCTCGTCCTTGAGCCAGCGCTGCCCGCTGTCCAGCCGGCGCCAGTCGATCGGCCGCAGCAGCCGCGCGGCGTCCAGGACGTCCGCGAGCCGGTGCTGGCCGGGGTCGGCGTAGCGGACGGCGTTGGAGAGCACGACGGTGGTGCCCGTGCGGTCGCCCAGCGCCAGGGTGCGGGCGGCGAGGCGCAGCGACCCGGGCCCGAGACCCGCGCGCTTGTGGGCGACGGCCTCCAGCCGGAGCCCGGCCCCGAAGACCTCCCGCCACGGCGCCAGCAGCCTCGCCGCGACGTCCTCCCGCCCCACCGCCAGCGCCCGCACCGGCTCGGAGAGCGGCCCGAGCAGGGCGACCAGGCCGGGGCCGCCGTGCTCGCGCAGCGCCTGCCACGGCACCACCGGCGGGCTGCCGCCGGTCGCGCCCGCGTGGGCGGCGGACACGATGCGGCACAGCCGCGCCCACCCCGCCCCGTCCCGCGCGAGCAGCACGAACCGCAGCGGCGGCTCGACCACGTGGCCACCGCCACGCGCCGGGGTACGCGGCCGCAGCGCGGGCGGCGGCGGTGCGGCCCGGTGCGGGGCGCCTGCCACCGCCAGATCGACCCCCAGCACCGGCCTGACCCCGGCCTCGGCGCAGGCCCGTACGAACCGGACGGCACCGGTGACGGTGTCCCTGTCGGTCAGCGCGAGGGCTCCCATGCCGCGCTCGGCGGCGCGCCGGACGAGGTGTTCGGGATGGGCGGCGCCGTAGCGGGCGGAGTAACCGGACGCGACGTGCACGTGGGCGAAGCCCACCATGCCGCACCTCCATCACTCCACCCCATTTCGGACTTTTATCCCGATCGGTTCTCTCGTACGTCCGTTCGAATACCCTAGCTCTCCTGAGTCCGCCCGGCGAACGCTCCGGATCGCGCAATCTCCCAGCTCGGAGGCGCCGCGAAGGCCGCCGGCGCCGCGCTTTCCGCCATCTCCGCGGCGGGGCGGGCCAGTTGGGCGCACACGGGCCCGCACATGAGATGCGTCACTCGCCCGGCGCGGCCACCACCCCGCCTCCATCCGGCGCCATCCGGATTGGACTAGACCAATAGGAACGTTTCAAGCTCCCCTTCGCCCCCTCTCACCAGGCATTTTCGATTTAATTGGTGTAGACCTCTTGACCCTTGAGTGCGCGCGCACCTACGTTCCGGTCGATCCCCCCGCCCCCGGACCCCACAGCCGGCCGCCGTGCACCGCCATGCCAAGGACCGACCGCTGCCCACCCACCCATCTCCGGGAGTAGACGATGTCCGCACCGTCCGAAGAGCAGACCGTCCGCCGCAGAACCGTCCTCGCCGCCGCCGGGTCCGCCGCCCTCGTCGCGGCCTCCGCCACCCCGGCCCTGTCCGCACCGGCATCCGCGGCCGCCCCGGCCGCCGCCGACGGACCTGCCGCCGACGCCGCCTGGCCCGACCCCGCGCGCGACGTCGCCAGGGACGGCACCGCGACCGCGTCCAGCGTCTACGACCGCGACCCGGCGAGGTTCGCCGCCGCGCACGTCAACGACGGCGACCTGAGCACCCGGTGGGGCTCCAACTCGCCCGAGAACGGCTATCCCGACCCCAGCCGCGAATGGGTGCAGATCGAACTCGCCGAGCCGAGCCCGGTGCACCACGTGGTGATCCACTGGGAGACCGCGCGCGCCGCGCACTACCAGATCCACGTCTCCGACGACGGCGAGACCTGGCGTACCGCCCGCGACGTCCCCGACGCCCCGGGCGGCCGGGAAGTCCTCGAACTCGGCCTCACCACCGCCGTCCGCTACGTGCGCATGCAGGGCGTCGCCGTGGCCACCGGCTGGGGCTACTCGATCTTCGCCATGGAGGTCTGGAACGGCCCGCGCCCCGGCGTCGGCCTCCCCGCGGGCCGGGTGATCCCGGTCCCGGTCGCGCAGACCTCGCTGCCGGACGCCCGCCCCTTCGTACTGGACCGCCGCAGCCGGATCGTCGCCGCCGACCCGAAGGCACGGGCCGTGGCCGGGCTCCTCGCCGGCTACCTGCGCCCGGCGACCGGCTACCCGCTGCCCGTGGTCGCCGGCCCGGCCCGGGACGGCGACATCACGCTGCTGCTCGGCCGCGCCCACGCCCCGTCCCGGGCGCGGCTGGCCGTCGCCGAGGGCTACACCCTGGCCGCCGGCGAGCGCGGGGTGCGGATCGCGGCGGCGACCCCGCACGGACTGCTCAACGGCGTGCAGACGCTCCGGCAACTGCTGCCCCCGTGGATCGAGAGCGACACGGCAGGGCCCGGCCCGTGGACCGTCGAGGCGACCGAGATCCGTGACCACCCCCGGTTCGCGCACCGCGGGCTGATGATCGATCCGGCCCGCAACTTCCTGGAGGTCCGCGAGGTCAAGGAACTCATCGACGGGCTCGTCCAGTCCAAGGGGAACGTGCTGCACTGGCACCTCACCGACGACCAGGGCTGGCGGGTCGAGATCGACTCCTGGCCCCGGCTCACCGGGGTCGGCGGCGGGATGTCCATGCCCGGCGGGCGGACCGGTTTCTACACCAAGGACCAGATCCGGGACGTCGTACGGTACGCCGCGGAGCGGCACGTGCAGGTCATCCCCGAGATCGAGATGCCCTCGCACACGACGGCGGCCAGGACCGCGTACCCGCAACTGAGCGGCGCCGGCGGCTACCTGGCGGACCTGGAGACCACCTACGCGTTCGTCGACGACGTGCTCCGCGAGGTCGCCGCGCTCTTCCCCTCCCGGTACGTCCACCTGGGCGCCGACGAGTCGGACATGCCGCACGACCAGTACGTACGGTTCCTGCGCCGGGTCGAGGGCATCGCCCGCGGCCACGGGAAGACCATGATCGGCTGGTCGCCGAGCTGCGGGGTCGGCCTGGACACCGAGACGGTCCACCACTACTGGCAGGACCAGAGCCGGGAGATGTCACGGGAGTGGTTCGACCCGCGCCGCCCGGTGCTGCTCTCCCCGACCCAGCAGACGTACCTGGACTACCCCTACCCGACGTACGACACCCGGCGCGCGTACTCGTGGAACCCGTCCGACCTCACCGACGGCTGGACGGGCGCCAAGGTGCAGCGCGACTTCGGGCTCAACAACGAGGACATCATCGGCATCGAGGCGCCGATCTGGGGCGAGCGGATGCTGCGCGGCCTGCCCGACGTGCAGTACCAGGTGTTCCCCAGGCTGCCGGCGATCCTGGAGAAGGCGTGGTCTCCCGCCGAGGTCACCGAGGACGCCGAGGGCGTGGTGGCCAGGACCGGAGTGCAGGGCGCGCGCTGGCTCTTCGCCGGCCGGAACTTCTGGGCGGACCCGGGGGTGCGCTGGGAGCCCGCGGCCGTCGGCGCCGATCTGCGCGCCGACCGGGACGGCACCGTGAGCGGCGCGGTGGCGCGGCTGGCGCTGCCGGGGGTGGCGCCGGCCGGGGTCACGGCGACGGTCGAGTGGGGCGACGGCACCACGGGTCCGGCCACGGTCACGGGCGACGCCCCGGGCGACCGCCAGATCAACGGCGTCTACCGCATCGAGGCCGGCCACCGCTACGCCCGCCGCGGCACCTACCGGGGCACCGTCCACCTCACCACCCCGACCGGCAAGACGACCGCCCGCTTCACCGCCACCCACGGCTGACGCCGCCCCCGGGACCCGCCGGCGCCCAGCGGGGCGCCGGCGGACCGTGACCACCCTGCCCCACCAACGACTCGGGACCGGTGATCGCCCGCCGGGACCGGGGCGCGGAGGCGGTGGAGATCCCTCGCCCCGCCCCGGAAGGGGTGCTACTCCGGCACGAGCGGGGGCAGCGGTTCACGGGCCGCGTGCCAGGCGGAGGGGAGGGTGGCGACGCCCGTACGGGCGGCGATCACGCCGCCCGCCATGGCGCAGGTGGTGTCGATGTCGCCGCGCCCGGCGACCGTGAACCACAGGCCCTCGTGCAGGTCGTCGAGGTGCCCCGCCGCGCACCACAGGGCGTAGGGGACGGTGTCGGGCCCGGACATCCGGTAGCCGGAGCCCAGGACCTCCGCGGCATGCCGGACCGAGGTGCGCTCCGGCATCCGGGCCGCGATCCGCACCCCGGATCGCACGTCGCCGTCCGGGAGCCGTTCCGCGACCGCCGAGAGGAAGTCCGGCCGGGCCGGGGCCGGCCCGCCCCGGCTGCGGGTCGCCAGCGCCGCGGCGAGGGCGACCGCCACCGCCCCCGCGACCGCCTCCGGGTGGTGGTGCGAGACCGCACCCTGGCGGGCGGCCTGCCCGGCGGCCGCGTCGAGGTCGGCGGCGTGCCAGGCGCCGAGCGGGGCGGCGCGCATGGCCGCGCCGTTCCCCCAGGAACCCAGGCCGCCGAACTGCCCGGCGACCACTTCCCGCCAGGGCTCGCCCGCGCCGATCCGGCGGAGCACGTCGTGCATCGAGGCACCGTAGCCGCGGTGCATGTCGTCGGCGTACGCGGCCGCCAGGCGCAGCGCGAGACGGTCCTGGTCGACGGCACCGCCGCCCTCGGCGAGTTCCCGTACGAGAACGAGTGCCTGGGCGGTGTCGTCGCTCCACCGCCACACCTCTTCCCGGGGCAGCGTCCGCGCCTCCAGGGCCGCCGGTCCCTCCCGGCGCAGGATGCCGAACCAGCGGTCGCCGAAGGCATCACCGAAGGCGAGCCCGTGCAGCGAATCCAGCACGGCGGCAGGCAGGTTGGTCACCGGAGCAGTATCGCAGCGGGGACGTCACTCCCCCACCCGGCCCGGCGCCCGCCCTTGTTGCCCTTGGTCTCGGCGGCCCGCAGCCCGTCGTAGGTCAGCTCGCGCTGGAGATCACGCTGGAGCTCGCCGGCGGCGGCGAGGGTCTGCACCATGAATTTCACCGTGGACAGCAGCTCGCCGAACTTCCGGCGCTCAAGCGGGTGGAGGCGGCTGGAGGTGCCGGCCTGCTCCTCGAAGACGACCGGGTCCTCGATCCCGCTCCCCGCTCTCGGTGGTCGCATTCGACCCTGGCTGTCAGCAAATCCTGTCATCATCCGTCATCGGATCTGATTGGATCCGGGCCGCCGCGATGCCCTGGGAAGTCCGGGTTCATTGGACGTCCGCCGCGCCTGTCGTCATTCGATCGTCTGACGACCCCGCTCGGCAGCCTGCCCGGAAGGCTGGAGATCGGAGGGCGCCGCGAACGATCACGGCGGTACCTCTGTTCCCAGAGGACGCGTACTCCCGAAAGAGCCCGCGCTGTCGCGAGCATGCCCATAATGGCGGGACAGGGGATGGCATGGGGGGGGACCGACGTGGATGCACCTGACCTGGCGGCGATGGCTGCGCAAGCTCTCTCCGCCGCAGCATCAGGCGCCGCGAATACGGCGGTATCGGATCTCGTACGCGACAGGCTCAGCCGTTCCGCTCGCGGGCAGGCCGCCCTGGACGAGTTGGCCAACGCACCAAGTGATCCCGAGACGAGCAGTAACTTGCAAGCCACCCTTGCGGACGAGATCAGCAGCGATGCCGAGTTCGCCGGACGGCTCGCAGTGCTGCTCCATGCACCCTCACAACAGCACACCGGCAGCGTCGTCATGACAGGCAGCAAGGTGACACGCAGCCAGATAGCACTTGGCCCGCTGACCATCAACAACACCCGTGCCGGGCAGCTCTCCCTCGCTGCTGGCGTCTTCCTGGTGGTGCTGATCGTCGCGCTTGCCGCCTACGGAGGTGTGCGGCTGTTCGACAACACCGACGACTCACCACTCAACGCGCCGTCGGGACCCGACACTATGCCCTCTGCCGGCCGCGCCGCTGCTCTCCCGCCCACGACCGATACGGTCCGCCGGATCCTGCCGGGTCGAAGCAGTATGGATGCCCAGGAGTATCCCTGGGTTGGGACACCAGAGGTGAGGACGTCAGCGGCTGGTATCGCCCTCTGCCGGGCAGCACCCGAATGCGAGAGGAATGCCACCGCGGTCGGCGCGGTGGAGTTCGGCCGGGGCGAGAACGAGGGGGAGAACCGGGCTGAGTTCTTGGTGCTGGCGTTCCCGGACGCTGCTGCCGCCCACCGGGCATACAGCGACATCGTGCAGGACCTTGAAGAGGCCGACCGCGGGCTCAACAACTTCCGAAAGGTAGTGCTGGAGCAAAGAGGCGAGGAGAGTCAGGGCTTCGATGCGGACGGCACGGATACCAAGAGCAACCCGGCGCCGTTGTACGTCAATCGAGGGCTGATTCTCCGTCAAGGCGCCTTCATCGGTGTAGCGCACCAGCTGGACGATCCGACCGAGCAGCGGAGCACCCGTATCCTCGGTCTGTCGGCCATACTTGCCGAACGCATCGCGAAGGCCGACGCCGGAAAGACCCCGTAGCGGACTCCTCTCATTCTCACGGGGTGGATCGCGCCGCCCGTGCCGAGCCGCTTATTCATATCGAGCCGGAACGTGCCGTACGGGTTGATGTTCAACCAGAACAGCGCGGTCAGCCCGCGCCGGTCCTCGTCGCTCAGCTTCTTCGCCCAGGCGGGCTCAGCGAGAACCTGCTGGAGCAGCAGGGTATTGATGTGCACGAGGCTCGACTGAAGGAGGTGCAGGGCGAGCATCGAGGTTTCGGCGTGCTCGCAGGGCGGTCGCGTACTTGACCATTTGGTCGTACTGCCGGGCGATCAGGTCCCATCGGATCGCCCTAGTCAGCGAGCCCGCCACGCGGCCACCAGCTTCTCCGAGCAGGCGGCGAACAACTCCTCGGGCAGCCCGAGTCTGCGCACGTCGTTCAGCTTGTTGACCTCGGTCAGCAGGGAGTCCGAGCCGACCGCGCCCGGGTCACGCTTGAGCAGCGCCAGCAGCCGGGCCACCCCGACCTCACCCAGGCGCTCGATGGCCCGCGCGCAGAACACCGGCTCCCACCGGTTGCGGGCCGCGACCAGCACCCTCTCCATCCGGGTCCGCCCCGACTCCGGGGCCCACCCGGGTTTCCGGCAGGGTGCGGTCCTAGTGGCCCGTCGGGCGGATGAGGCCCGTTTCGTAGGCGAAGACCGCCGCCTGGGTGCGGTCGCGCAGGGACAGTTTGGTCAGGATGCGGCCCACGTGGGTCTTCACCGTCTGCTCCGCCACCACCAGCCGCTCGGCGATCTCCGCGTTCGACAGGCCCTGCGCGATCAGGCTCAGGACCTCCGTCTCGCGTTCCGTCAGACCGCCGACGCGGTCCTTGAGCGGGGTGCGCGGGGTACGGGTCAGGCGGGCGAACTCGGTGATGAGGCGGCGGGTGACCGCCGGGGCGAGCAGGGCGTCGCCGGTGGCGACGACCCGTACGGCGTGGGCCAGTTCCGCGGCCGAGGCGTCCTTCAGGAGGAAGCCGGACGCGCCCGCGCGCAGCGCCTCGTACACGTACTCGTCGAGGTCGAAGGTGGTCAGGATCAGCACCCGGACGGCCGCGGACGGCGGCTCGGTGAGGCGGCGGGTGGCCTCGATGCCGCCGAGGCCGGGCATCCGGATGTCCATCAGGACGACGTCCGGGCGCAGTTCCGCGGTCTTCGCGACGGCGTCGGCGCCGTCCACCGCCTGGCCGACGACCTCGATGCCGGGCTCGGCGTCGAGCAGCACGGTGAAGCCCTGGCGCACCATGACCTGGTCGTCGGCGATCAGCACGCGGATGTTCGTCACGGGGTGTCCTCACCGTCCGGGATGGCGGGGCTGGCGGGGGCGGCGGGTACGGGCGCCGCCACGGGCAGTATCGCGGTGACCTCGTAGCCGCCGTCGGGGGTGGTGCCGGTGGCCAGTTCGCCGCCCAGCATCGCGGCGCGCTCCCGCATCCCGAGCAGCCCGTGCCCCGCCCCCGCCCAGGGCGGCGCGGCGCGCTCGGGCGCGGTGTTGGTGACGCGGACCGTGAGCCCCGCCGGGTGGTAGCCGATCTCGACCAGGGCGCGGGCCCCGGGCGCGTGCCGGGCCACGTTGCTGAGCGCTTCCTGCACGATGCGGTACGCGGACAGCTCGATGCCCGGCGGCAGCGGGTACGGCTCGCCGGCGGTCCGGATGCCGGCGTCCACCCCCGCGCGGCGTACGGCGGCGGCGAGTTCGCCGAGGCGGTCGAGGGTGGGCTGCGGGGCGTGGCGTACGTCGTGGGGGTGCAGGGCGGCCGCGCCCGGCGACGGGTCGTCGGCGCGGAGCACGCCCAGCACCCGGCGCAGTTCGGTCAGTGCCTCGACGGCGCTGGCGCGGATCCCCGCCAGGTTCTCCTTCAGCTCCGCCGGCGGGTCCCGCACGAGGTGCGGCGCGACCTGCGCCTGGATGGAGATCACCGACATGTGGTGCGCGACGACGTCGTGCAGTTCGCGCGCGATCCTGGTGCGCTCCTGGAGCAGCACGCGCCGGGCCCGTTCCTCCGCGGTCAGCTCCTCCTGCGCCGCCAGTTCGGTACGGGCCACCCGGCGCCCGCGCAGCGCGACGCCGGCACCGACGGGGAGGGTGAGAACCAGGACGGCGAACGGCACGCCCTCGGTGTCGCCGAGGAAGCCGTAGCCGAGGCCCACCAGCACGCTGATCACCAGCGTCTCGACGGCGATCCGCGGCCGGCACCGCAGCGCCACCGCGAAGAGCACCGTGGCCTGGAGCACGAGTCCGGTGCCGGTCCACGGGAACATCGCGCCCGTGTCCGAGCCGGAGGAGACGATCGCGTACCGCGCGACCACCACCATGGCCACCGTCATGATCCACCATGCGAGCACCGGCCGGACCAGCGCGATCAGGAACGCCGCCGTCTGCAGCGCGGTGAGCAGGGCGGCGATGCGCATGCCCATGCCGTAGCCGAAGGCGTACTGGTTGGTGGCGGCGATCTGCAGCGCCGCCAGCCCCAGCACGACCGGCACGACCAGCGCCGGCAGCCACTCGCGGAGCCGGGAGCGCTCGGCCGCGGCAGCCGGTTCCGTACGCGGCGGCGGGCTGACGGCCGTCGTCCACAGGTCCGCGCGCAGCACCCGCAGGGCCGTACGAAGCCACGCGGCGACTCGCTCTGCCATCGTCCCCTCCTTCACTCGCCCCACCCTAGGTACCTCGCCTGCCGGGTCCGCCCCTCTCGTACGGGTGGAAGGCGGCCCGGCACACCAGCAGCACCGCCGCGAACAGCGGCAGCCACGGCAGCCGGGCCGCCACCCAGCCGCCCCCGTCCGGCAGCGTGTGCAGCCCCGGCAGCGCCCCGCCGGCGAGCAGGCCGAGAGCCGAGACCGCCATCATCGCCGTCTGGTGCCAGAGGAAGACCGTCATCGCCGACAGATTGAGCAGCGCCACCGCCGCCCACGCGGCCGGCCGCCGCAGCGCCCGGCGCAGCGGCCCGAGCAGCAGCAGCGCGCCGCCGCACTGGGCGAGGCCGAAGGTCACGGCGGCGAGGGTCGGCGGATCGAGGTTGGAGACCGCGGCGCCGGGCACGCCGACCATGGCGGCGGGGTAACCGGCGGCCAGCACCAGCCCCGCGGTCGCCGCGGCGCCGCCGCCGAGCAGGGCGCACGCCGTCCGCCGTCCCGGCAGCCCGCGGCGGGCGCCGCGCGCGCCCAGCGCGTACGGGACGAGCCACCCCGCGGCGACGTTCACCCACCCCAGCGCGGCGGGCCCGTCGAAGCCCAGCCGCCACAGGTCGACACAGCCGGTCACGGCCAGCGGCCACAGCGGGTGCAGCCGTGCGGCCTGCGGGGTCGCGGCGGTCAGCACGGCGAACACCAGCAGGAACCACAGCGGCGACAGCGCCAGCTTGCCGAGGGCCCGTACGGTCGCGTACCCGGCGCCCGACGCCAGCAGCACGCCGAGGACCGCCCCCCACACCGCGAGCACGGCGGCGACGGGCCGGAAGAGCCGGTCGAGCCGGGCGCGGAGCCAGCGGGCGTAGGGGATGCCGGCGGCGCGGGCGGAGGCGTGGCCGCGGGCGGCGACGTAGCCGCCGACGAAGAAGAAGACGGCGAGGGTCTGCAGGGCCCAGGAGACGGGCGCCAGCGCGGGCATGTAGTGCAGCGGGCTGGCGGCGCGCACGGTGCCGCTGTCGACGACGAGGGCGGTGACCAGCCAGTGCCCGAGCACGACGCCGAGGATGGCGAGCGCCCGGAGGGCGTCGATCCCGCGGTCGCGGGTGGCGGGGGTGGCGGCGCCGGCACGGAGGAGGAGGTCACGCATGGGCGCGGCCGCGGGTCTGGAGAGCGGGGGCCGGGGTGTACGGGGAGGGCGGGCGCGGCGTCGGCGGGAGCGCGGTCGCGGGATGGTGCCGGGCGGCCGGGCCGGGTCCGTGGGCGTACGGGCACGGGAGAGCCGCGGTCACCGCCGCGTACGGCCCGGCGTCCTCTCCCGGCGCGCCGGGCCGTACGCAGGCTGCCTCCCCCCGCACGATCCCGGCCATGCTCCGCAGCGGTACCGAGCCGGGGGTGAGGTAGTCGCTGTGGCCGCCCGCGCCCGCGGGGAAGGGGCAGGCGCCGAAGGCCGGTGAGACCGGGTCCCGGCCGAAGCCGAGGACCGTCACGAGCAGCGGGATCCGTACGTGCGGCACCTTGCCCACCCAGTCGTCCGCGCCCCGCCCCGCCCACACCGCGGCGGGCGTGCGCAGGCCGGCGGCGGTGTCCGCGCCGACCCCCGGGCTGCCGTACAGCACGATGTCCGCGACCCGCAGCCCGGCGGCCGCGCGGCCGCAGACCACCGAGCCGTACGAGTGGCAGAGGAGCGAGATCCGGACGCCCGGACGGGCGGCGGCCAGCGAGCGGACGAAGGCGCGGAGCCGGGGTGCGGCGGCCTCGGCGCGGTCGGCGGTGAGCGACTCGGGGCTGACCGTGCTCGGCGTCGCGTAGCCGAGCCAGGCGACGACGGCGTCAGGTCCGCCGCCGGCCGGGTCCGCGCGCAGTTCGCCGTGGAGCGCCTCGGCGCCCGCGCGGAAGCGCCCGTACGCATCGAGGCCGGTGCCGGAACCCGGGACGAGGACGGCGATCCGCTTGGCGCGGGCCAGATCGCCGAACACC
Organism: Streptomyces sp. WAC 06738; assembly: GCF_003945505.1. Taxonomy (NCBI): domain Bacteria; kingdom Bacillati; phylum Actinomycetota; class Actinomycetes; order Kitasatosporales; family Streptomycetaceae; genus Streptomyces; species Streptomyces sp. WAC 06738. The sequence continues at coordinate 1,209,268 of NZ_CP029618.1, forward strand.
TCGGCGCTGCGCCCGCCGTCGCGGCCGTCGAACGAGACGAACCGCCGCCCGGGCGCCGCCATGGCACGCAGCGAGTCGGCGCGCCGCCGGTCGCCGTGGGCGGCGGCCATCCGCGCGGCGGCGCGGATGCCGTCGCGGTTGGCGGCGTACCGCTGCGCGAGGGCGGCGGGGCTCGCGGCCCCCACCTCGAACGGCACGCCGGGCACCGGCGCCGGTACGGCGGCGGGCCGCGCCGCGGCGGCCACGGGCAGCGCCACGGAGGCCGCGACCACCGCGGCCAGCACCCCCCGCCGCAACCGCGCACCGCGGGTGCGGCCCGCGGTGCGCGGGGACCCGGCGTCGGAAGCACCGCCTCCGCGGAACCGGGAGCCGCGGAACCGGGCGCCCGCACGCTCCCAGGCCCGCGGCCGGACCTCCGGCCGCTCCGCGCCCCGGTCGCCCGCGTCCCGCGGCCGTCCCCCGCGCACGTCCGGTTCGCAGGGTCGGGGGCGTGCCATAGCGGGTCCTCTCACCGGGTGTGTTCCGGTGAGAAAGCTAGGAACCGGCGGGCCTCGCCGGCGTCCCGCCGGAGAGCCCACCCGGCGGGTAGCTCTCAGGTATGACGGGTACGGGCGGCGCGCCGCCGCCCCCGCTCAGTCCCGCAGCACGGCCCGGTCGACCAGCGTGACCAGCGGCACCTCGAACTCCGCGCGCTGCGTCTCGGGCCGCGCCGCCAGGTAGCCCCGTACCCGCGCGAGCAACTGCGCCCGCTCGTCCTCCGGGAGCAGCAGCAGCCGCGAGTGGGTGGCGACCATCGCGGTCAGCGAATCGCGCGTGTACCGCAGCCGGTTGGGGAACCGCTGCCGCTGCACCGGCTCGTACCGCTCGTGGGCCGGCACCTCCACCTCGTCCGCCAGGTCGGCGAAGGACGCCTCGCCGCGCGTGACCTCGTCGAGGCCGATGATCCAGTCCACGTCGCGGTCGCCCCCGTTCCACAGCCCGGCGACCACACCGCCCGGCCGCAGCACGCGGGCGATCTCCGGCAGCGCCCGCTCCGGGTCGAACCAGTGGAACGCCTGCCCGACCAGCACCGCGTCCACCGAGGCGGCCGGCAGCGGGATCCGCTCCGCCGTCCCCTCGTGCACCGGCACGTCCGGCAGCGCGCGCCGCAACTCCGCCCGCATCGCCGCGTCCGGCTCGACGGCCGTGGCCGGCACGCCCTCCGCGACCAGCGCGGCGGTCAGCTTGCCGGTGCCGGCCGCGAGGTCCAGGACGTGCGGTCCTTCGCGGTCCGCCACCGGTGCCAGGGCCCAACGGACCGCGGCCGCCGGGTAGTCGGGGCGGAACTCGGCGTAGGCCGCGGCCTGGCCGCCGAAGGAGGAGGCGCGCCGCCGGTGCAGCTCGTGGTCCGTAGTCATGATCGGTACGGTACGCGGTGCGCGAAGACGCCGGAGAGACGTTTTCCACGAGCCGCCGGGCACGGGAACCGCCCTGGGAGCCCCGGGCGCCACCGCCGTACGATCCCCCCATGCCACGCGCGCGCACCGAACCCGCAGCGGACGCCGAGGCGGACGCGGACGCCGAGGGCTGGCCCACCGCGCCCGGCACGACGGCGCTCAGCGTGTCGCTGCCCGAGGTGGACCCCGTCGTACGGAACTGGCGCGCCCGCTACGACACCGCCGCCGCCCACGGCGGCACCGCCCACGTCACCGTCCTCTACCCGTTCCTCCACCGCGACCGCGTCGACGCGCCCGTACGCACCGCGCTGCGGCGGCTGTTCGCCGCCCACGAGCCGTTCGAGGTGACGTTCGCGCGCTGCGCCCGCTTCCCCGGGGTGCTGTACCTCGTCCCCGAGCCGGACGACCCGCTGCGGGCGCTGACGAAGGCGGTCGTCGAGCAGTGGCCGGAGCACCCGCCGTACGGCGGCCTCTTCGGCGACCTCGACCCGCACCTCACGGTCGCCAACGGCGGCGGCGACGCGGTGCACGCGGCGATCGAGGCGGACCTCGCGCCCCGGCTGCCGGTGGCGGCGCGGGTACGGGCGGTGGACCTGGTGGCGTACGACGGGCGGCGGTGGCGGGAGTGGCTGCGCTTCCCGCTGGGCGGCCGGGAGCCGGGGCACGGCGGATAGGGGCGTACGCCGGGGACGTACGGGACCGCCCGGAGCTCAGGCCCCCGCGGCGCCCGCGGCCTCCGCGGTCCCCGAACGCCGCTCGTACGCCTCCCTGGCGTCCAGCAGTTCGTCCCAGTGCTCCGCCGCCCACGCGCACGCCGCCCGCAGCGGCTCCAGCATGCTCCGCCCCAGCGGCGTCAGCGCGTACTCCACCCGCTGCGGCGGCCCCTCGTACACCGTCCGCGCCACCAGCCCGTCCCGCTCCAGGGACCGCAGCGACCGCGTCATCATCTTGGGCGTCACCCGCCGCAGCGGGACACGGAGTTCCGAGTAGCGGCGCGGCCCGCCCTCCAGGCACGCGAGGATCAGGCCGCCCCACTTGTCGCCGAAGCGGAACGGCAGTACCGACGACGGGCACAGCTCGTCGAACATGTCGGGGCGCAGCGGCTCGCTCATCCCGCCAGCGTAGGCGGCGCCCCCGGTATCCCGGAGGAAACCGGGTGCCCGGTTAGCGTGCGGCGGACGACGACGGCCGAGCGGCGGGAGGCAGCGGATGGGCAGGATCGTGGTGTACGGGGCGGGCGGCAGGGCCGGTCGCCGGGCGGTGGCGGAGGCGTGGCGGCGCGGGCACGAGGTGGTGGCCGTGGTGCGGGACCCGGCGAAGCACGAGGGCGTCGCGGGCGAAGGCATACGGCTGGTGGCCGGCGACGCGGCGGACGTGGAGGCGGTGGCCGCCACGGCGGCCGGCTGCACCGCGGCGATCGCCGCGGCGGCGGTCTACGGGGAGGGCACGGACCCGGACGCCTTCTTCCGCGCCTCGGCGAAGGCGCTGGTGGCCGGTCTCGGCCGGGCGGAGGTGCCGCGGCTGGTGCTGGTCGGTCTGGCGTCGCTGCTGCCGGACGCGACGGGCCGCCGGATGCTGGACGACCCGGCGTTCCCGGCGGAGTTCCGCCCCTTCTGCGAGGCGCACGCGGCGGGTCTGGACCTCCTCCGTACGGCGCCGCCCGAGCTGGACTGGCTCTACGTCAGTCCCGCCGGCGACTTCGATCACGACGCCGGCCGCACGGAGGCCGGCTACCGCGTCCACCCCCACGGCGACGCGGGGGAGCGCATCTCGTACCCGGACTTCGCTGTCGCCCTGCTGGACGAGGCGGAGTCGCCCCGCCACAGCCGTACGCACCTGGCGGTGACCGGGGCCTCCTGACGGGCCGCGGGCCGGGCCGGTCACCGCGCTCCCGGGCGCCGCGCTTGCGTCACCGCGCCCGATCCCGGAACACGTGCCGGTACGTGCGCGGCGACACCCCCGTCCGCCGGGCGAACTGGTGCCGCAGGTTCGCCGCGCTCCCCAGCCCCGCGCGCCGTGCCACCGCCTCCACCGGCACGTCCGTGGTCTCCAGCAGCTCCTGCGCCAGCCGGACGCGCTCCTGCAGCAGCCACTGCAGCGGCGTGACGCCGAGGGTGTCGCGGAACCGGCGGGCGAAGGTCCGCTCGGCGAGGTGCGCGGTGCGGGCGAGCGCGGCCACGGTCAGCGGCTCGTGGAGCCGGGCGCGGGCCCAGTCGAGCACGGGTGCCAGCCCGTGGCCGGCCGCCGCGGGGCGGGCCGGGGCCGGCGGCAGCTTGGCGTACTGGGCCTGGCCGCCCTCGCGGTGCGGGGGTACGACCATACGCCGGGCGACCTCGTTGGCGACGGCGGCGCCGTGGTCGCGACGGACGAGGTGGAGGCAGAGGTCGACGGCGGCGCCGGTGCCCGCGGAGGTGAAGACGGGGCCGTCCTCGCAGTACAGGGCGTCGGCTTCGACGCGGACGCCGGGGAAGCGGTGGGCGAAGTCGGCGGCGTTCATCCAGTGGGTCGTCGCGCGGCGCCCGTCCAGCACGCCGGCCGCCGCCGGTACGTACGCGCCCGCGCACAAAGTGACGATCCGCTTGCCCGCCTCGTACGCCTTCCGCACCGCGGCGACGAGGCCGGGCGGCGGGTCGAGCTGGAGGCTGCGGGTCAGCCCGGGGATGAGCACGGTGTCGGCCTCCGCCAGGTCGGCGAGGCCGTACGGGCTCTGCAGGAGCAGCCCGGGCGCGGTGGCCAGCGGCCCCGGCTGGGCGGCGCACAGGCGCAGCTCGTACCAGGGATCGGCGAGGTCGCTCCGGTCGAGGCCGAAGACCTCGCAGGGGACGGCGAGTTCGTAGGCGGGGGTGCCGTCCGTGACGGCGACCCCGACGACGTGGCGGGGCACCGTCGGGGGCTTCGGAGGCGGCGGAGACATGGCAGGAATTTAGCGCAGGGAGGCATTTCTGCCCATGGCCGCGCGGGGTGCGGACGGGCGAGGCTCCGGTCATGGCCGACACGACCAGCGGCGCCGCCCCGGCGGCCGGCGCCGAGCCGCCGCACGCCGCGGCCCCGGTACGCCCGGGGCGTACCCCGGGACGCCCGGGGGCCGCGGCCCGGAGCCCGCCTCTCCGGGCCGCGCGCACTCCCCCGGCGGCCTCACCGCGGCGCAGGGCACCGCGATGTACGTCGGCGCCGTCCTCGGCACCGGCGTCATCACCCTGCCCGCGCTCGCCGCCGACACCGCCGGCCCCGCCTCCCTCGTCGCGTGGGCCGCGCTCGTCCTCGTCTCCGTGCCGCTGGCCGCCACCTTCGCCGCCCTCGGCGCCCGCCACCCGGATTCCGGCGGCGTCTCGACGTACGCCAGGCTCGCCTTCGGCGAGCGCGCCGCGACGGTCGTCGGCTGGTGCTTCTTCCTCGCGATACCGCCGGGCGCCGCGGCCGCCGCGCTCTTCGGCGGCGCGTACGTCTCCGCCGCCCTGGGCGGCGGCACGGCGACGACCACCGCCACCGCGGCCGGGCTGATGGCCGCCGTCACGGCCGCCAACGCCGCGGGGCTGAAGGTGACGGGACGGCTGCAACTGGCGCTCGCGGTGCTGCTCGTCGTCCTGCTGCTGACCGCGGTGCTGCTGTCGCTCCCCCATGCCCGTACGGACAATCTGCGCCCCTTCGCGCCGCACGGCTGGACCGCCGTCGCGCCGGCCGCGGCGCTGCTGGTGTGGAGCTTCGCGGGCTGGGAGGCGATCACGCACCTGGCGGGCGAGTTCCGCCGGCCGGCCCGCGACCTGCCGCGTGCGACGGGTGCGGCGGTCGCGCTGGTCGGCGTGCTGTATCTGTCCGTCGCCTTCGCCGTCGTGGCGGTGCTCGGCCCGGCCGCGGCGGACTCGGACGCGCCGCTGGGCGACCTCATGGCCCGCGGCCTCGGCGGCCCGGCCCGTCATCTGGCGGCGGGCGCCGCGCTGCTCCTCACCCTCGGCGTCATGAACGTCTACTACGCGGGCGCCGCCAAGCTCGGCGCCGCCCTCGGCCGCGACGGTGCGCTGCCGGCGAAGCTGGCGCGGGGCAGCGAGGCCGGGGAGGTGCCGCGGCGCAGCCTGGCGGTGATCTCGGCGCCGGCGTTCGCGGCGCTGGCGGCGGTGACGCTGACGGACACCGGCACGAAGCCGCTGGTGCTCTTCACCACGGGCTCGTTCACCACGGTGTACGCGGTGGGGGTGGCGGCCGCGTTCCGGCTGCTGCCGCGCGGCAGCGCCGGGCGGAAGGCGGCGGTGCCCGCGCTGGTCGCGGTCGGGGCGCTGCTGGTGGCCTCGGGTCCGTACCTGCTGTGGCCGCTGGCGGTGACGGCGGGGGCCTGGCTGTACACAAGACGCCGCCGGCCGGCGACGGGGGCCGGTCCGTCGGCACACGGGTAAGGACCGGGTGCCCTTGGCACCCGGTCCTTACCGGCACGTTCGCTCGATCGCCGACCGCTCGGCGGCGACCGTCCAGCCGCGGGCTGCTCAGTCGAAGTTCAGGTCGCCGGTGCGCGTCCGCTTCAGCTCGAAGAAGTTCGGGAACGACGCCATGGCCACCGCCCCGTCGAAGATCCGCACCGCTTCCTCGCCCCGCGGGATGGAGGTCATCACGGGCCCGAAGAACGCCACGCCGTCGATGTGGATGGTCGGCGTGCCGACGTCCTCGCCGACCGGGTCCATGCCCTCGTGGTGGCTCTTGCGCAGCGCCTCGTCGTACTTGTCGCTCTCCGCCGCCTCGGCCAGCTCGGCCGGCAGGCCCACCTCGGCCAGGGCGTCCTTGACGACGGTCTCGTAGTCCTTCTCGCCCCCGTTGTGGATGCGGGTGCCGAGCGCGGTGTAGAGGTCGCGCAGGACGTCCTCGCCGTGCTGCTGGGCGGCGGCGATACAGACCCGCACCGGGCCCCACGCCTTGTCGAGCAGCTCCCGGTACCACTCCGGCAGGTCGCGGCCCTCGTTGAGCACGGACAGGCTCATCACCCGGAAGCGCAGGTCGATGTCCCGCTGCCGTTCCACTTCGATGATCCAGCGCGAGGTGATCCACGCGAACGGACAGGCGGGGTCGAAGTAGAAGTCGACCTTGGGCTTTTCACCGGCGGCAGCCGCCATGGGCCATCTCCCTGCTGTGGTACGGATAGTCGCGACGTTGACGCGAAGGTCAACGCCGGACATCCCCGCCGCATTCCGAGGAGCCGCCATTTTCCCCGACACCCCGGCGGTCCTGCTGCTGACCGGCGTCCAGGCCGCCGGCAAGTCCACCGTCGCCCAGTTGATCGCCGAACGGCTGCCGCGCTCGGCGCACGTCCGCGGCGACGTCTTCCGCCGGATGGTCGTCGGCGGACGCGCCGAGATGACGCCGGAGGGGGCGCCGGAGGCGCTGCGGCAGTTGCGGCTGCGGTACGGGCTGATGGCCCGTACCGCGGACGCGTACGCGGCGGCGGGGTTCACGTCGGTGGCCCAGGACGTGGTGCTGGGCGCCGAGCTGCCGCGGACCGCGGCGCTCTTCCGTACGGACCCGCTGCTCGTCGTCGTCCTGGCACCGCGCCCGGCGGCGGTGGCGGCCCGCGAGGCGGGACGGGCGAAGACGGCGTACGGGCCCGCGTGGGGCGTACGGGAGCTGGACGGCGTGCTGCGCGACGAGACCCCGCGCCTCGGGCTGTGGCTGGACACCTCGGACCAGACGCCTGCGGAGACGGCGGACGAGATCCTGGCCCGCGCCTGGCAGGAGGCCCGCGTCGAGCGCTGACGCGCCCCGCGCCGGCACCTGCCGTACGGGCGCCCCTCCCCCGGCTGCCGCGCCGCCCTGCTCTCAGCGAATCCCCCCGCGCGCCGCCGCGCCGCCCGGCACCCTGGTCGCATGCCCGAGACCGTCGCCGTACTCTCCGACATCCACGGCGTGCTGCCGGCCCTCGAAGCCGTGCTCGCCGAACCCGACGTACGCGCCGCGGACGCCGTCGTGCTCACCGGCGACCTCGCCGCGGGACCGCTCCCCGACCGCACCCTCGACGCCCTGACCGCGCTCGGCGACCGCGCCGTGTGGGTCGGCGGCAACGCCGACCGGGAGCTGGTCGAGTACCGCCGCGGATCCCGCGCCGGCATCCCCGATCCGATCGCCCCGTGGGCGGCGGAGCAGTTGCGCGGGGAGCAGGTCGAGCTGCTGGCCGCGCTGCCGGCGAGCGCGACGCTGCCGGTCGGCGGCCTCGGGCAGGTGTACTTCTGCCACGCCACCCCGCGCGCCGACGACGAACGTGTCCTCGTGGACTCGGCGGCGGGACGCTGGGCGGAGGTGCTGGGCGGCCTCGGGCCCGAGGTGGAGACCGTGGTGCTCGGGCACACGCACATGCCGTTCGCCCGGCTCACCCACGGCCGGCTCGTGGTCAACCCGGGCAGCGTCGGCATGCCGTACGGCCGCCCCGGCGCCCACTGGGCGCTGCTCGGCCGGGGCGGCGCGGCGCTGCGGCGGACGGCGTACGACTACGGGGCGGCCTGCGCCCGCATCGCGGCGGAGTCCGGCTACGCGGAGGCGGCGGCGTGGGCGGACGCATACGTGTGGGCACGCAACTCCGCGGAGGACGCACTCGCGGCGTTCGGTGACTGACCGCGCAGCGCGGACCGCCGAACGCCGCCCGCAGGCCGCGTCGGGCCGGCACCCCGCAGGGTCCGGCCCCGTACACCCGGTCCCGGGACCGTACGAACCGCGACCGCGCCCGTTCAGTCCTCCCGGTCCTCCCCGTCCTCCCGGTCCTGCTGTGGCGGCTCCAGTTCCTCGGCCGTCACCGCGTCCCCGGGGCTCCCCAGCTCCCTCTTCTCGACCATGCCCAGCGGGTCGATCGGGTCCACCGGCGCCGGCACGTCCTCGTTCTCGCCTTCCTCCGCCCCGGCCCCCGCGCCGTCCGCCGCCGCAGGCGGCCCGCCGGCGGCCGGGGCGCCTGCCGTCCCCTGCCCGGCCAGGCCGGACTGCGCCCGCTCCAGGAACCGCAGCAGCTCCACCGGGAACGGCAGCACCAGGGTCGAGTTCTTCTCCGCCGCCACGGCGCCCACCGTCTGCAGCAGCCGGAGCTGCAGCGCAGACGGGTGGTCCGCCATCTGCTCCGCCGCCTGCGCCAGCTTCCGGGACGCCTGCAGCTCCGCGTCGGCGTTGATGACCCGCGCGCGCCGATCGCGCGCCGCCTCCGCCTGCCGGGCCATGGAGCGCTTCATGGTCTCGGGCAGCGACACGTCCTTGATCTCGACCCGGTCGATGGTCACGCCCCACTCCACGGCCGGGCTGTCGATCATCAGCTCCAGGCCCTGGTTGAGCTTCTCGCGGTTGGAGAGCAGGTCGTCCAGCTCGCTCTTGCCGATGATCGACCGCAGCGAGGTCTGCGCCATCTGGGAGACCGCGAAGCGGTAGTCCTCGACCTGGATGACGGCGTCGGCCGGGGCCACGACCTTGAAGTAGACGACCGCGTCGACCCGGACCGTCACGTTGTCGCGGGTGATGCCCTCCTGGGCGGGGATGGGCAGGGTCACGATCTGCATGCTGACCTTACGCATCCGGTCGACGAACGGGATGATCATCACGAAGCCCGGGCCGCGCAGCCCGGGTCTGAGCCGCCCCAGGCGGAAGACGAGCCCGCGCTCGTACTGCTTCACCACCCGGGATCCCGCCATCAAGTAGATAACCCCGAGGCAGACGATGGTCACCGCCGCTGCGATCAGTGCCTCGATCATCACGGCTCCCTGCGTTGCGTGCGAGTCGGCCGATCTCCGTCAACGGTAGCCCCGCCGCCGCGCCGGAGACAGTTTTCGGAGGCACCCTCCGGGTATCCGCGGCCGGGCGCGCCCGTCAGGCCCGGAAGACGGCACCGCCCCCGCCCGGTGGGGGTCCGGGCGGGGGCGGCGGCCGGGGCGCTCAGGCCCCGTGCGTCGGGTTCGGCAGATGCCCGGGGGTCAGTAGACGCTCACCCCGTAGGCGTTCAGCGCCTCCACGACCGGCTGGAAGAACGTCGTGCCGCCGCTCGAGCAGTTGCCGCTGCCGCCGGAGGTGAGGCCGAGGGCCGTCGTGCCGGAGAACAGCGGGCCGCCGGAGTCGCCGGGCTCGGCGCACACGTTGGTGCGGACCATGCCGTAGACGACGTCGCCGCCGCCGTAGTTCACGGTCTGGTTCAGCGCCGTGACGCTGCCGCTGTGGACGCCGGTGGTGGAGCCGCTGCGCCGCACGGACTGGCCGACGGTCGCGTTGGCCGCGCTGGTGATGTCCTGCGTGGTGCCGTTGTACAGGTCGACGGTGCCGGGGTGGGTCTGCGCCGTGTTGCTGTACCTGACCAGCCCGTAGTCGTTCGTCGGGAAGCTCGACCCGGCGGTCGGGCCGATGGTGGTGGTGCGGCCGGAGTTGCTCCACCAGGTGCCCGCGCCGTCGGTGCAGTGGCCGGCGGTGACGAAGTAGTACGTGCTGCCGCTGCGGACGTTGAAGCCGAGCGAGCAGCGCCAGCCGGAGGCGTAGATGGCCTGGCCGCCGTTGATGTAGCGCTGGAGCTTGCCCTTCATGCGCTCGATCCGCAGCGCGCTGGCGTCGGCGCCCGCGGTCCGCTTGATGCGGGCCACCTCGGCGTTGGTCACGGTCTCGTCGATGCTGACGACGAGGGTGCCGGTCTTCTTGTCGACGCCCCAGGCGGTGCCGCCGACGTCGGCCGCGAGCACCGCGTCGTCGGCTCTGGCCAGGGTCGCGGCACTGAAGCCCTCGGGGGCTGGGCGGCGCCCGACGCCGGTACCGCGAGCGCGGCGCCGGCCAGGGCGGCGGTCAGCGCGGCGACCAGCCGCAGTCGCTTCTTGGTGCCGCTCAGTGGGGGTGTGCGCTTGATCCTCACTCAATCCTCCGAGTGTGCTCGGGGACCCGCCGGCGGGCAGGTCCGTGAGGCGCAGCCACGGGGCGGAGAAAACACGGAAGGGCTCGCCCGGCCGGCATGTGCGCCGGCCGTGGGGGTGCGGCCCCTTATTTTCGTCGTGCCCCTGACAAGCGCTGCTGAGAGTATTCAGACGATGACAGGTGTGCACAAGTAGGCACTGGCACATGTTTGCGTAAACGCGCCCCCGGCCCCGTCCGACCGGCCAGGCCGGGCCGCCTACCACTCGATCAGCGAGGAAACCACCCGAGCGGAGGCCGAAACACCCGTCCGGCCCCGCGGAAATCTCCTGTCACCCCGTCAGGCCCCCTGCGCTGGGGGAACTCTGACGAACCGACAGCCGTTTCTGTGCCAGTACTGTCACGAACCCGGCCCGTGCCCTCTATCTGATTGGCACATCATCCGCATCATGGATGACCATAGGTGAGCGGACAGACATCCCCGGACTCCGGGGACAGCCCACGCCGCGGGAGAGAGAGGAGGCGTCATGGGATCGGTACGCAGGGCTAGTGCCTGGCTCGGCCTCGTCGACGACAACGAAGACGAGCGCTACTACGACGGGTACGAAGACGACAGCTCGGACACCCCCCAGCAAGACGCCGCCTGGACGACGGACCCGCGCGTGCGCGTGGCGTCCCAGGTCGCCCAGGAGAAGGGGCGCCGTATCGCCACCGTGTCGCCGGACGGGTTCCGCGACGCGCGCGGAATCGGCGAGCTCTTCCGCGAGGGCGTCCCCGTCATCGTGAACCTCACGATGCTGGAGGCCGCCGACGCCAAGCGGGTCGTCGACTTCGCGGCGGGGCTGACCTTCGGGCTGCGCGGCTCGATCGAGCGGGTGGCGACGCGGGTGTTCCTGCTCACCCCCGCGGAGTACGCGATCGTCCCGGGCGAGGTGCCCCGCTCCACGCAGGGCGGGTTCTTCAACCAGAGCTGACGCGACGGCCGTTGCGGAGGGCCGCGGAAGAAGACGGCGGAAGACCGGGGCTGGGCCGTACGGCTCAGCCCCGGAACGCGTCCAGCCCCGTCAGCGCCTTGCCCAGCACGAGCTGGTGCATCTCCACCGTGCCCTCGTACGTCAGCACCGACTCCAGGTTCGTGGCGTGCCGCATCACCGGGTACTCCAGCGAGATGCCGTTCGCCCCGAGGATCGTGCGGGCCGTCCGGCAGATCTCGATCGCCTCGCGGACGTTGTTGAGCTTGCCGAAGCTGACCTGTTCCGGCCGCAGCGTGCCGGCGTCCATCCGCGTGCCGAGGTGGTGCGCGAGCAGCACGCCCTTGTGCAGTTCCACGGCCATGTCGGCGAGTTTGGCCTGGGTGAGCTGGAAGCCGCCGATGGGCTTGCCGAACTGCTCGCGGGTACGGGCGTAGTCGAGCGCCGCGTCGAAGGAGGCGCGCGCCGCGCCCATGGCGCCCCAGACGATCCCGTAGCGGGCGTGCGTCAGGCAGCTCAGCGGGCCGCGCAGCCCGGTGGCCTCCGGCAGCACCGCGTCGGCGGGCAGCCGCACCTCGTCGAGGACCAGCTCCGCGGTGACCGAGGCGCGCAGCGACCACTTGTGCCTGATCTCGGGCGCGCTGAAGCCGGGCGCGTCCGTCGGCACGGCGAAGCCGCGGATGCCGTCGTCGGTACGGGCCCACACGACGGCGACGCCGGCCACCGAGCCGTTGGTGATCCACATCTTGCGTCCGGTCAGCACCCAGTCCGAGCCGTCGCGCTTCGCGTACGTGCGCATCCCGGCCGGGTCGGAGCCGTGGTCCGGCTCGGTCAGGCCGAAGCAGCCGATGACCTCGCCGGTGGCCATCCACGGCAGCCACCGCTGCTTCTGCTCCTCGGAGCCGAACCGCCAGATGGCGTACATCGCGAGCGAGCCCTGCACGGAGACCAGCGAGCGGATGCCGGAGTCGGCGGCCTCCAGCTCCAGGCAGGCCAGCCCGTACTGCACGGCGGAGGCGCCGGCGCAGCCGTAGCCCGTGAGCGACATGCCCAGGGCGCCCATCGCGCCCAGCTCGCGGGCCAGTTCGCGGATGCCGGGCAGCTCGCCGCGCTCGTACCAGTCGGCGATGTGCGGCAGCACGCGGTCGGCGGCCCAGCCGCGCACGGTGTCGCGGACGGCGATGTCCTCGGGGCCGAGGAGGTCGTCAACTCCCAGCGGATCGGCGGGGTTGAACGGCGGCGTAGTGCTTGAGCCCATGGCTGTCGTCCTCCGGCGGTCCCTCGGGGTCACGGCCCGACGCTACTTGCGCGTATTCGGCGTCGTCCAGCCTCGCCGCACGCGGCGTGACCTCTTGCACACGCCGTACGCGCGGTGGCCGCGCACCCCGCCCCCACGGGCGGGCGCCGCCGTCCCGCACGCCGTCCGCCGCACCCCGCTCCCGGCGCACCCCGGCCGGGGCCGCGGAACCGGCGTCCTTCGCCTCGCCTGCGTCCTTCGCCGGGCCGCCGCCCGCCTCGCCGGGCTCGCCGCACTCCATCGACCGCGGCAGCCGCAGCGCCGTGAGCGCGCCGAGCAGCAGCAGCCCGGCGCTGACGGCCAGCGTGACGTGCATGCCCTGCACGAACGCGTCCCGCGCGGCGTCCCGCAGCGTGGCCCCCGCCGCGCCGCCCAGCCCGGCCGCGGTCTCGTACGCCTCGCCGAGCGAGTTGCCGGCCGCGTCGGTGGCGCTCGACGGCACGCCGGGCACGGTGCCGAGCGCGGGCCGGTAGACGGCGTTCATGACGCTGCCGAGGAGCGCTATGCCGATGCCCGCACCGAGCTGGTACGAGGTCTCGCCGATGGCCGCGACCCCGCCGGCCTGCTCCGCGGGCGTCTCGCTGAGCATCGACTCGTACGCGCCGAAGATGGTCGTCTCCAGCCCGTACCCCAGCAGCACGAAGCCCGCGCAGAGCACCAGCGGCCGGTCCTCCTCGCCCAGGCTGATCAGGCCGGTGACGGCGACGGCGGTGACCAGGAAGCCGAGGGCGACCATGGCGCGCGGGCCGAGCCTGGCGACCATCCGGGAGCCGGCGAGGCCCGCGGCCACGGCGGCGACGGTGAGCGGGATCAGCCGCAGCCCGGTCTCCAGCGGGCTGAGGCCGAGGACGAGCTGCATGTACTGCACGGCGACGAGCTGCAGTCCCACGAGGGCCAGGAGCGCGAGCACGATGCAGCCGACGGCGGTGCCGAAGGACCGGCAGGAGATGACGTCGAAGTCGACGAGGGGGTGGGCGCGGCGGCGCTGCCTGCGGACGAAGAGGACGAGCAGGGCGCCGCCGAGGAGCAGCGGCGCGACGACGGCCGGGTGCAGCGGCCCGTCGCCCGCGCCCGCCTGCTTGAGCGCGAGGACGACGCCGAAGAGGCCGACGGCGGCGATCAGCGCGCCGAGGACGTCCCAGGGGCCCGTCCGGTCGGCGGTGGACTCCGGCAGCAGCCAGCGGCCCACGGGCACGGCGATCACCATCAGCGGGATGTTGATCAGGAAGACCGAGCCCCACCAGAAGTGCTCCAGCAGGAAGCCGCCGAGCAGCGGCCCGATGGCCGCGCCCACGGCCGCGGTGGCGCTCCACAGCCCGATGGCCGCGGCGCGCTCGCGGCGGTCGGGGAAGACCTGGCGCAGGATCGAGAGCGTGGCGGGCATGATCATGGCGCCGCCGACGCCGAGGAGGGCGCGGGCGGCGATCAGCACGTGCGGGTCGCTCGCCGCGGCGGCGAGCGCGGAGGCCAGGCCGAAGATCGCGTAGCCGAGGAGGAGCACGCGGCGGCGGCCGACGCGGTCGCCGAGGGTGCCGAAGAGGATCAGCAGGGAGGCGGCGACGAGGGGGTAGGCGTCGACGATCCACAGCAGGTCCACGGCGCCGGGCTTGAGGTCTTCCGTGAGCGCGGGGACGGCGACGTGCAGGACGGTCGCGTCGAGGGCGACGAGCAGCAGGCTGGAGCAGAGGACGGCCAGCACGGTCCAGCGTCCGGCGCCGCCGCCGTGGGCGCCGGGAGCGTCCCGCGGCGGGCTCGTGGCCGTGGCCGTCCCTGACATCTACGCACCTCCCGGACTCGCGCGAGTCGACAGCGTACGCGAGTCCTCCGGTTGCAGGCGGCGGCACTACCCGTTGAGGTGACGGCGCCCCGGGTCGCGGCGGAGGAAGCCCCTCCCCGGGCCCGGCGCCTTCCCGCCCCGCGCTGTCCCCTCCGGTCCCCGCGCGCCGGGTCCGGTCCCCCCGCGCGCCGCAGCGGCTCCCCTGACGTGCCATGATTGCGCGCCCCCGGTCCGGGAAGTCACTGGTTGAGGGCATTGCGCACGATGCGTGACGCCCGTCACACCACGGCCGGGCCGGCCGCCAGGCGAACGGTCCGCAACGGCACGGCGAATCTCCGATAAACGGAGGAGCGCGAAAAACAATTGACCGATTGGCCGCACTCAGATATTCCCAGAAAGCGGAAGACATGAGTCCTGAAATGGCAGTGGGGTAACCGCCGTTGACGACACAGCCCACATCACATAGGCGTTACAAATCCGGGGGATTGGTCAATCCACCGCAGTCGGCGATGTAGCGTCGATTCCGTGCGAACCGAAGAGAGACCTCCGCAGGGAGCGGAGCGTCCGACCACACACGGCGGCTGGCAGCCGCGTATGACCAGGACCCGGCTGTGGCTGTTCTGGTCGTCGCTGGCCGTCTACGCGGGGATCGTCGCGGCCGTCGTGACCACGTCGTGGCTGGTGCACCTCGACTGGCAGCTGATGCTCTTCCGGCCGTACAAGCAGTGGCCGGAGTTCCACGCCTTCCTGGACTACTTCGTGGTGCTCGGGCAGCGCGCCCCCACCGCCGTCGCCGTGCTGGCCTGGCTCGGCTGGCGCGCCTGGCGGCAGCACACCCTGCGCCCGCTGTTCATGCTGGCCGGCTCGCTGCTCCTGCTGAACGTCACGGTCGGCGCTGCGAAGATCGGCATGGGCCGCCTCGGCCCGCACTACGCCACCCAGATCGGCTCGAACGAGATGTGGGCGGGCGGCGATATATTCCCTTCGGGTCACACCGCGAACGCCGTCGTGACCTGGGGTGTCGTGGCCTATCTGGCGACGACGCCGGGCGCCCGCAGGACCGCCTCCGTGGTCTGCGCGATGGTGGCGCTGGGCGTCGGCGGCACGACCGTCTACCTCGGTACGCACTGGCTGAGCGACGTGCTCCTCGGCTGGGTCGCCGGCCTGCTCGTGCTGCTGGCCCTGCCGTGGTTCGAGCCCGGCGTGGCCCGCGCGGAGGCGTGGCTGCTCCACCTGCGCGACCGGCTGCGCGGCTCCCCGGCCGCCGGGCCGCCCGCGCCCGCGTCGCTGTCGCCGCTGGCCACGCGGGTGTCGATCGTCTCGCAGCGCCCCACGGGCACCGGTGCGCCGAGCACCAGGGAGATGGCCCGGGTCAGCTCGGGCTCCGGCACCGCCGCCCGCCCCGACACCTGGCCGCACCTGGCGCCGCGCCCGCACACCACGCGGCACGAGCGCCCTCCCGTCACCCCGGCGGGCCACCGCCGCCCGCCGCAGTCGGACCGCCCCGGCGGCCGGCCGCAGGCACGCGCGGGCGGCTGACCCGCCCTAGCCGACCCAGGAGCGCGTGACCCGGCCGTCCTGGACGGTGAAGTTGAGCCGTCCGCCCATGAACTCCATGGTGATGATGGCCCCCGGGGGTAGCGAGCGGACGGTGGTCCAGCCACGGTCCCTGGCCCGCTCCTCGGCGTCGGCGGCGGCCAGGCCGACGTAGCTCTCGGGGTCGTCGTCGGGGTTCGGGGACGGTGTCGGCAGGTTCGGTGGAGTCGCCATGGCGCCCACGCTATGCCCCTGGTCACGGCCGCGGTAGGGCGGCGGACCACGGGGATGTCCCGGCCCTGTTCACCGCGGGTCACACTTCTGTCACAGCGCCCGCGGCCCGCCGGGAGGCCCGGAAGAAGGCCCGTACAGGCGTCCGAGAGGCCCCTCCTGACGGGCTATCGGGAATTGCTGTCAGGGCCGCTAATCGCACCTGCTGTTTACCAGCCGGACCCCCTGGAATTCATCGAATTTCCCCCGGATGGCGGCGTCCGGTGTCAGCTCCGCATAAACCCTCGGATGGCCCCTTCGCGACACACCGGGCGAACGCGCGTAGCACGCCGGATCCGTACACCGGTGGCACCGTCGTGCCGTGGACGCGGCGTCGTCAGACGTGACCTACGAGCGGAAGGTACAGAGACGATGGGGACGACAGAGGCGGCACCGGCACCGGCACCTGCTCCCCCGCGCGCACGACGGCACGGCTCGGTGGTCGTGGACTGGCTGACCACCACGGACCACAAGAAGATCGGGCACCTCTACCTCATCACCTCGTTCGCCTTCTTCCTCTTCGCCGGCCTGCTCGCGATGGTGATGCGGGCGGAGCTGGCCAGGCCGGGGATGCAGATCCTCAGCCACGAGCAGTTCAACCAGTCGTTCACGATCCACGGCACGATCATGCTGCTGCTCTTCGCCACCCCGACGTTCGCCGGGTTCGCCAACGAGATCATGCCGCTGCAGATCGGCGCGCCCGACGTGGCGTTCCCGCGGCTGAACATGCTGTCGTACTGGCTGTTCCTCTTCGGCGGCCTGATCGTGCTGAGCAGCTATCTGACGCCCAGCGGGCCCGCGGACTTCGGCTGGTTCGCGTACGCGCCGCTGAACGGCCCGGTGCACTCCCCCGGCGTGGGCGCGGACCTGTGGATCATGGGGCTGGCCCTGGCGGGCTTCGGCACCATCCTCGGCGCGGTCAACTTCCTCACCACCATCATCACGATGCGCGCGCCCGGCATGACGATCTTCCGGATGCCGATCTTCACCTGGAACACCCTGTTCACCTCGATCCTCGTGCTACAGGCGTTCCCGGTGCTGGCCGCGGCGCTGCTGGTGCTGGAGTCGGACCGGAGGTTCGGCTCGGTCGTCTTCGACGGGTCCGTGGGCGGAGCGCTGCTGTGGCAGCACCTGTTCTGGTTCTTCGGCCACCCGGAGGTCTACATCATCGCGCTGCCGTTCTTCGGCATCATCAGCGAGATCATCCCGGTCTTCTCCCGCAAGCCGATCTTCGGCTACGTGATGCTGGTCGCCGCCACCGTCGCGATCACGGGTCTGTCGATCATGGTCTGGGCACACCACATGTTCGCCACCGGGGCGGTGCTGCTGCCGTACTTCTCCCTCGCGTCGTTCCTGATCGCGGTGCCGACGGGGGTGAAGTTCTTCAACTGGATCGGCACGATGGTCAACGGCTCGCTGTCGTTCGAGACCCCGATGCTGTGGTCGATCGGGTTCCTGGTCAGCTTCCTCTTCGGCGGTCTCACGGGCGTCCTGCTGGCCTCGCCGCCGCTGGACTTCCACGTGACGGACACGTACTTCGTCGTCGGCCACTTCCACTACGTGGTCTTCGGGACGGTGGTGTTCGCGACCTTCGCGGGCTTCTACTTCTGGTGGCCGAAGTTCACCGGGAAGATGCTGGACGAGCGGCTGGGCAGGATCCACTTCTGGACCCTGTTCGTCGGCTTCCACGCGACGTTCCTCGTGCACCACTGGCTGGGCGTGGAGGGCATGCCGCGGCGGTACGCGGACTACCTCGACGCCGACGGCTTCACCACGCTCAACACGATCTCCACGATCGGCGCCTTCCTGCTCGGTGCCTCCACGCTGCCGTTCCTGTACAACCTGTGGCACACGGCCAAGGAGGGCGAGAAGGTCGACGTGGACGACCCGTGGGGCTTCGGCCGCTCCCTGGAGTGGGCCACCTCGTGCCCGCCCCCGCGGCACAACTTCAAGACCCTGCCGCCGATCCGCTCCGAGTCCCCGGCCTTCGACCTGCACCACCCCTACGCCCTCGCCACGGAGCGCCGGGACGAGACGGAGCAGCGGAACCGGCGGGACGAGCGGGGGGCGCGGGAGCCGTAGCGCGGGCGAGGGCGGACGGGCTCCGGCGGGCGGCCCTCAGGCCGCCGCCGCCTCCTCACGGGTGCGGTGGGCGTACAGACCGCCGAGCACCGTGCCGGTCAGCGGCAGCGTCGGGCGGTGGGCGTGCAGGCGGGCGAAGAGGTGGTCGTAGCGCTCGGCGGCGCGCGCCGGGTCGAAGCGCGCGGCGTTCGCCAGCGCCGCGGTGCCCATCTCCTGGCGCAGGTCCTCGTCGCCGATGAGCCGCAGCAGCCCGCGGGCGACGGCCGCCGGCTCGCCCGGCGGCACGAGCAGGCCGTCCTCGCCGTCCTGGATGATCTCCCGCGGGCCGAGCGGGCAGTCCGCCGCGACGACCGGCAGGCCGCCGCGCATGGCCTCGGCGATGGTCAGCCCGAACGACTCCAGCGTCGAGGTGTGCGCGGCGATCGAACCCTTCGGCCACTCCGGCTCCAGCGGGTGCACGGTGCCCATGAGGAGGACGTGGTTGTAGAGGCCGAGCCGGTCGATCTGGGCGCGCAGCGCGTCGTGGCGGGGGCCGTTGCCGTAGATGCGCAACTGCCAGTCGGGGCGCGCCTTGACGACCCGGGCGAACGCCTTGACGAGGTGGTTGAAGTGCTTGAGGGGCGCCAGCCGGCCGGCGGCCATGACGCACCGGGCGGTGTTGTCGGACGGCGCCACCGCCGGCGCCGGGACGCCGTTGGGGATGGCGGTCACCACCACGCCCGGGAGCCGCAGGTGCTCGCGGTACGCGCGGGCATCGGCCTCCGTCATGGTGACGACGGCGTGCAGCCGCGGGTACGCGGCGCTCAGCGCCACCCGCAGCTCCCGGGGGTGGGTGGTGAACGTCAGGTGCTCCTGGCCGACGCGGAGCACCCCGCGGCGGGTGTGGCGGGCGACGACGACGTTGAGCCCGGGGCGGGTGCCGATGACCGCGTCGGCGTCGAGGTGCCGCAGATGCCCGGCCAGCAGCCGGTCGGTGAGCGCGCTGTACTGGTGGTAGCGGCCGTCCGCGCGCGGGTAGTGGCGCGCGGGGCGGGCGTAGTCGGGATGCCCGCCCGCGTAGCCGGGGCTGTCGGGGCGCTCGTCGACGAGAGCGCGTACGGGCACGTGCGGCCCGGCGTCGAAGACCGGCTCATCCTTGTGGCGGAAGACCGAGACGATCTCCACGTCGTGCTGCTCGGCGAGCGCGCGGGCGAGAGTGAAGGTGGTGCGCACGGTGCCCCCGACGGCGTACGCGTTGCTGATCAGAAAGGAGATCCGCATGGTGTACCTCGGGACGGGTGCGGGCAGTCCCCTGAATCAGCGTCGCACAGCCGCGGCCGCCCGGCATCACGGCAGGTCAGAGCCGGTATGGGCGGGTGGTACGGCCGATCATGGCCGGTACGGGAGCTGCGGCACCGTGAAGCAGTTCTCCGTCATCTCGCCCTGGGTGACCCACCCGCCGTCGCCGCCGTCCGCGTCGTCCTGCCAGCGGGCCGCCGACACGCACGTGGGCCGGGTCTTCGGCGGCTCCGGCACCTGCTCGAAGCGGGCGGGCAGCAGCAGCCCGCCGGCGTCGTAGGGCTCGGCGCGGTTCATGAAGTCCTCGACGCACGCGCGCGTCAGATCCTTGCCGCACGACTTCGCCGCGTCCGCGAACCACATCGCGGCGGCCCAGCCCTCCAGTTGCCACTGCGAGCGAGTGCCGGTGTCGGCGTAGCGGTCCATGCCGTCGCGGAACGCCTTGACCGCCGGTTCTTCCGTGTCCTCGTAGTTGCGGCTGGAGCCGGTGACCCAGAGGGAGTTGCGGCAGCGCTCGGCGTCCGCGTAGTCCTCCCGGACGCTTGAGTTCCAGTTCTGCACGTTGGTGACCTTCGCGGTCAGCTCCACGCCGGCCTCGTCGAGCGCCCGGCACAGCTTGGCGTTGCCGCCGGTGTCGACGGCATCGAAGACGAGGTCGACACCGCGGGCGCGCAGGTCGGCGGCGACCGCGTCGAAGTTCGGCAGCGAGAAGTCGACCTGCTCGGTGACGACGTCGTAGCCCTCGGCCTCCAGACCGCTGGTCACGCTGCGGGCGTACGAGGCCGAGGCCGCCTGGTTGTACGAGACGACCGCCGCGGTGCGGGCGCCGTGCTCCCGCTTGAAGTAGCGGTAGACCTCGGTGCCGCCGTACAGGTCGCCGCCCCAGCCGGGCTTGCCGCCGGTGCGCGGGGCGCGGCTGCCGTAGATGCCGTACAGGTGCGGATACGTCTCGTAGGCGGCGCCGATCGGCTGGCCGCCGATGTCCGGCACGCCGGCGTCGCTGACCTGCGGGGCGCCGGCGTAGTTCAGCGAGGTGGTGGCGACGAGCGCGAACACCTTCTCCTTCAGCACCAGTTCGCGTACGCAGTCGCTGTTGCCCAGGCCGCTGCCCCCGTCGTCGCACGTGACGGCCTCGATCGGGCGGCCGCCCACGCCCCCGCGCGCGTTCAGCGCCTCGAAGTACGCCAGCGCGCCGTCCTGCGGCCCGCTGAACGCGTCGCCCACCGGGCTCGTCTCGCTGGCGATGACGCCGACCCTCACCGGCTCCCCGCGCGCCTCGCCCGACGGCGCGGCACCGCCGCCCCGCTCCGCGGGCCGCTCGGTGAACTCGCTCTCGGGCACCCTGCTGCCGCACGCCGCGGCCAGCAGCACCAGCGCGGCCGCCGCCAGGGCGGCGCCCCCCGGCCTCCTCACCCCGGCCTCCTCAGCTCAGCATCCGGGGCCCGGCGATCCGCTCATCTCGACCAGGGTGCAGATGGCCCGCTTCGACACCTTCCACGAGCCGTCCTGGAGCACCGAGATGCCCGTGGCGCCTGGCACGACCGTCTCGCCCTTGAGCGCGATGTCGTACGTCACCTCCGCCTCCTCCGCGGAGTCGAACTCCACCCCCGTGACCTCGGCGCCGACCTGCTTCCACCGCTTGTCGTCGGAGAACGCCGTCATCAGCGGCCGCATCGCCTCGCCGTCCTCCAGCACCGCCAGCTTCGCGTCGGCGTCGGAGTCCGGGGAGAAGAACGTCGTCCAGTTCTCCTCGATCTCCTTCTTCGCCGCCGCCGGATCGGCCGGCTCCGCGCCGCCCGCGCCGTCGTCCGCGTCCTCGCTCGCCTCCGCCGCCGGGCTGCTCTCCGGCTCCTGCGCGCTCGGCGTCTTGTCCGGTGTGCCGGCGCCACCGCCGTCGTCCCCGCAGCCGGCCGCGCCCAGCCCCGTGAGCAGTACCGCCGCGGCCAGCCACGCGGCGCTGCGCGTGCGTGCTCCTCGGGTCATCCGTCCTCACCCCTGAACGTCGTCATGCGTCGAGTGTCCCGCCGTTCGGTCGGCTCTACTGCGCAGTAGAACCACACACGGCATAGTGCATCCCAAGCGGCGGCGATGCACAGGGGGCAGAATGCGGCAAACCGGCCCGGCGCGCGGGCACTCGCTGAAGGCCATGGCCCTGCAGTGGGGCAGTTGGGCCGCGCTCGCCGCGGGGGCCGTGCTCTGCGCCGTCGGCTGGTACGGGGTGTCGGGAGAGCGGTTCGCCGAGCGGCAGATCCCGTATCTGGCGTCGTGCACGATCCCGGGGGCGGCGCTGATCGTCGCCGGGGCGGTGCTGCTGTCGCGCGGCGACCAGGGGCTCGCGGCGGCGCGGGTCGAGGAGTTGTACGGGCTGCTGGTGGCGGCGGACGGAGACGACGCGGGCGCCTCGGCGGGACCCGAGCCGGCTCTCGCGGAGCCGGGCGCGGCCGGCCCGTATCTGGCGGTGCCCGGCGGGACGCTCTACCACCGGCCAGGCTGCCCCCTCGTCGACGGCAAGCCCGGCGCCGTACCGGTCGCGGATCCGGCGGAAGCCGGGGGTGAGGAACGGGCGCTGACGCCGTGCCCGGTCTGCGAGCCGGGCCCCGGGGGCGCCGCCGCGCCGGAGGCGTGAGGTGTCGCTCACGTACGAACTGACGCTCGCCGGGCTCGCGGTGGGCAGCGCCGCGGCGCTCTCGGGCATCGGCGTCGTCGTCACGTACCGCGCCACCGGCGTGCTCAACCTGGCACACGGCGCGGTCGCGATGGTCACCGCGTACGTCATGCGCCAGCTCGCCGTCGGCTGGAACTGGCCGCTGTGGGCGGCGGCGGCCGTCAGCCTGCTCGTCGTCGCGCCCGGCATCGGGCTGCTCATGGGGCGGTTCGTCTTCCGGCCGCTGTCGGTGCTGCAGTCGGGCGCGGCGGGCGCGGGCGGCGCGCAGGCGCTGGTGGCGTCGCTCGGGGTGTTCGTGCTGCTCATGGGCGCGGCGGGGCTGCTGTGGGGTACGGGTGCGCGCACCGACGCGCCCGAACTGCTGCCGTCCGACCCATGGGTGCAGCTCGGCACGGCGGTGGCGCTGGCGGGCGCGGTCGCGGCGGTCACCCGGTGGACCCGGTTCGGGCGGGAGCTGCGCGCGGTGGTCGACAACCGACGGCTCGCCGCGCTCAGCGGCATCGACGCCGACCGGGTCGCGGACGCCGGCTGGGCGTTCGGCACGTTCACGGCGGGCGTCACGGGCGTGCTGCTGGCGCCGGAGTACCGGCTGGACCCGTACGGGCTGCCGCTGCTGGTGATGGCCGTGATCGGGGTCGCGGTGGCGGCCGGGCTGCGGAGCCTGCCGGCGGTCGTGGGGGTGGCGCTGGCGGTCGGCGTGGCGCAGGCGCAACTGACCCGGCTCCATCCGCCGGGCTGGAGCGAGCAGTTGGTGCAGGCGCTGGGCGCGAACCTCTTCGCGGTGCTGCTGCTGGTCGCGGCGCTGGCGCTGCCGCGGCTACGGGCCGGTTCGGGCGACGGCTTCCTGCGGGTGCCGGCCGACACCCTGGACTCGGCGGGCGACGGGCGGACGTGGCTGGTCGCCGGGGTGCTGTTCCTGCTGCCGCTGGGCTTCGCGGGCCCGGACCTCACCACGTCGGTCCAGGTGCCGGCGCTGGCGGTGGTGCTGCTGTCGCTGGTGGTCGTCACGGGGCGAGGGGGCCAGGTCTCGCTGGGGCAGGCGGCGTACGCGGGGCTGGGGGCGCTGTTCACGGCGCTGCTGGCGGCGGGGCGGTTCCCGGGGCTGCCCGCACTGCCGGAGCTGGTGGCGCTCGGCGTCGCGGTGCTGCTGGTGGCGCCGGTGGGGCTGCTCACCGGGTACCCGGCGATCCGGCGGCGGGGCCTGGCGCTGGCGCTGGTCACGCTGGCGGTGGGGGTGGCGGTGAGCCGCTTCGTCTTCGCGCAGCCGTACGCGACGTCGGGCCTGACCCTGGGCCGCCCCGCGGGCTTCACCGGGGACCGGGCGTACTACGTGCTCGAACTCCTGCTGCTCGCCGCCGCGGTGGCGGCGGCCGGGGCCCTGCGCCGCGGCCGCCAGGGCCGCGCGCTGGCGGCGATCCGGGACCACGAGTCCGGCGCCGCGGCGGCGGGCGTCGCGGTGCCGGCGCTGAAGGTCACCGCCTTCGCGGCGGGCGCGGCCCTGGCCGCCCTGGGCGGCGGCATGCTGGCCATGGGCGCCCGCGCCTTCGACCCCAACGCCTTCGACCCGGTGCGGGGCCTGCTGTGGTTCGCGGCGGTGGTCGTGCTGGGCGCGGACAGCATGCTGGGCGCGCTCCTGGCCTCGGCCCTCCTGGTCGGCCTGGACGCGGGCACTCGCGGCGGCATGGCGGCGGCGGTGATCGGCATCCTGGCGGTCCTCCTGGGCCGCTTCCCCGGCGGCCTCTACGAGGCCCTCCGCACGGCGGCGGCCCGCCGGCTACGGCCCCCGCGGCTGACCCCGCTGGGGCTGCGCGTACGCACGAGTCTGTCCGGCGCGGCACCGCCTCCGGCGGGATACGCGGGCACGGCACCGGCGGACACCGTCTCCGCCGGGCCACCACGGGCACGTACGGGCGGCAGCACGAACTCCGGGTCACGTCCGCCAGGAGCCGCGGACGCACCCGCGGGCGCAGCGCCGGCCCCCGGCCGTGGGGACGTACCCGGGCCCCGTACGAGCGAAGCCCCGCAGCCACCGCACCCTCTGCGCCGGTCCGCTGCCGGCCGCGAGCCGCCCGGCACGGGGGACCGGAGCCTCACCCCGCGCCGGCGCGCGCAGCACGGCCCTCCCCCGCCCGACCGGCACCCCGCCGTCGTATCCGGTGCGCCCGCCGCGGGCGAAGACGTGCTCGCCGCCCGGGGGATCTCCGTTTCGTACGGGGACTTCGCCGTGCTCTCCGGGGTCGGTCTGCGGGTCGAGGCCGGGCGGGTCACGGCGCTCGTCGGGCCCAACGGGGCCGGGAAGTCCACCCTCTTCCACACCCTGGCCGGGACGCTGCGGCCGCGGGCCGGGCGGGTGGTGCTGCGGGGGCGGGACGTGACGCGGCGCAGCGCGCACGTGCGGTCGCGGCTCGGTCTTGCGCGGACCTTTCAGCAGCCCGCCGTCTTCTCCTCCCTCACCGTCGCCGAGAACGTCGCCGTCGGCGCCGAACAGGGCCCTGTCCGCGACCCCGCCGCCGTAGACCGCGTGCTGCGGCTCCTCGGCCTCGACGGGCCGCTGCGCGACATGCCCGCCACGGATCTGCCCACCGGCACCCTGCGCCGGGTGGAACTCGGCCGCGCCCTCGCCGGCGGTCCCCACGTGCTGCTCCTCGACGAGCCCGCCGCGGGACTCGACCTCGCCGAGACCGCCGCGCTCGTCCGCCTCCTGCGCGCGCTCGCCGCCGACGGCATGGCGCTGCTCGTCGTCGAGCACGACCTCGGCCTCGTCGGCGAACTCGCCGACACCGTCTACGCGATGGCCGCAGGACGCATCGTCGCCTCCGGCACCGCCGCCGACGTGCTCGCGGCGTCCGGCGCAGGACCTGTCCCCGGCCGGGACGCACCCGCGGAGGCCCCGTGACCGTCGAGATCGCCCTCCACCGCGCCCGCGTCCGCTACGGCCCGCTGGAGGCCCTGCACGGCGTCGACCTCCCCGTGCCCGCCGGCCGGCTCACCGTCCTGCTCGGCCGCAACGGCTCCGGCCGGACGACCGCGCTGCGCGCCCTCGCCGGTACGGTGCCGCTGGCCGCGGGCCGGGTGGTGTGGCGCGGCGAGGACGTCACGCGGATGCCCGCGTACGCCCGTGCCCGTCGCGGCCTGTCGCTGACCCCCGAGGTACGCGCCGTCTTCGGCTCGCTGACCGTCGCGGAGAACCTGCGGCTCGCCGCCCCCGGCGGCGACACCGGGCCCGCGCTCGCCGCGTACCCGGAGCTGGCGCGCCTGCTGGCGCGCCGCGCCGGCACCCTCTCGGGCGGCGAGCAGCGGATGCTGGCCGTCGCCCGCGCGCTGCTCTCCCCCGCCCGGCTCGTCCTGCTCGACGAGCCGGGCCAGGGGATGTCGGCCGCGGTGGCGGCCCGTACGCACGAACTGCTCGGCGGGCTCGCCGCCACCGTCGTCGTCGCGGAGCAGAGCCTGCCGCCCGGCCTTGCGGCCGCGGCGACGGTGGTGCACGAACTCCGTCGCGGCAACGTGGTGTTCAGCGGCGAGCCCGCCGAAGCCGGGGCGCTGTGGCACACGGCGGCCCGCTGAGGGATGCGTCAGACGTGCAGTCGCTGGCCCGGCAGGATGACGTCCGGGTCGGCGCCGATGACGTCGCGGTTGGCCTCGTAGACCTCGCGCCACGGCGTGCCGTGCGCGGCGGCGATGCGGCTGAGCGTGTCGCCGGACTTGACGGTGTAGTTGCCGTCGCCGCGCTTCACCGGCTGCCGCTGCTCCCCGCCGCGGTCCGCCCGCTTCTCGGCGCGCGGCTGCGTGCGGGGCTGCTCCTGCTGCTCCGGCTGCGCGACCGCGGGTGCCCCGCCCGATGCGCCGGCCTGGACGGAGCAGTGCGGCCAGGCGCCCCAGCCCTGCGCGGCCTGCACCTTGGTGGCGACGGCGATCTGCTGCTCCCGGCTGGCTCCGTCCGCGGTGGCCGCGTAGGCGGTGCCGCCGTACGCCTCCCAGGTGGAGGCGGCGAACTGCAGCCCGCCGTAGTACCCGTTGCCGGTGTTGATCGCCCAGTCGCCGCCGCTCTCGCACTGCGCGATACGGTCCCACACCCCGCTGTCCGCGGCGCCCGCGGGCGCGGCGGCGGCGAGGAGGGCGAGGGGGGTGAGGAGCGCGGCGGCTCCGGTGACGACGGCGGCGTTCCGGCGGGTGCCGCGCGTGCTGCGTGTCCTGCTGGCGCTGATGGTGGTGCCTGCCTCACTGGTCGTACGGTCACTGCGGGTGGCGCGTATGTCGCCCTTCGGGAAAGGCATTCGTTCCTCTCGGTGGACCCGGGTCCCCTGCCCGGGCGGTGCTCGGTGCACGCGGCGGCCGAATCTAGGCACGCTTGTCGGGCGTAATCAACCAAGACCCCGTCATTCGAGGCCAGTTGCCGGTTACCGCGGGTATCGATCAATACCGGACAGGTCGCCGCGCCGGTCAAATCAGGCTTTGTCTGGCAAATCTTCGGTCGCACTGTGGCTCGCCTCACGGCACCAACGCGCGTGATTCGCACATCAGTTGACTCACAGTGAGAATTTCCGGTCTTCTCCCTACGGTCCGTAGACCCCGTTTCGGCAATCGCCGCCCGGGGCGTGACTCCGCACACAGGTCGTCCGTTGTGCCCAGATGAACACGCACCACGACGACGAGGAGCGACTCGTGCCCCGCATGCTCGAAGTGAGCGACGCCGTACGCGCCGAGATCGGCGACGAGGAGGCGGACCGGCTCGTCGCCGGCGAGTCCGCCCCCGGCACGTACGACTGCACCTCCTGCCGCGCCCCCGGCGACTCCGCGCAGGAGCAGACGAGCACCGTGCTCTTCGTGGGCGAGGAGACGGCGGTGCTCGCCTTCGCCCACGCCACCTGCATCCCCTCGCAGGTCGTCCCGGTCTCCGAGGACCAACTGCAGGGCGCCGTACGCTCGATCACCGCGGACGAGGGCCCGGCGCCGGCGCACGCCCCCGCGCCCGCGCCCGTGGAGGCGCACGCCCCCGCGGCCCTCGCGCCCGCGGTCTCCCCCGCACCCCCGGTCCCCGTGCCCGCGGACGCCGCCGCCTCCCCCGCCGCCGTCGCGCCCCCCGCGGCACCCGAGGCACCCGCCGCCCCGGCGGCGTCCGGCGGCGACCACGCCGAGGCGCAGGCCGTCCTCGGCGTCACCTGCGGGCTGGTGATGTGCGGCGAGGACGCCCGCCCCGCGCTGGTCGTCGAGCCCACCGCGCCCGTCGTCCGGCCCGGCTCCGAGGGCCCGGGGGACGACTTCCTGCCGCTGCTCATCGAGAGCGGCTTCCTGCCCGTGATGGACATGGTCAAGCCCCCGGCGCCGGTGACCGGGTGGTCCGTGCTGCTCGTCGCCGGCCACCTGCACGCCGTGATGCAGCCCGGCACCGCGGGTCAGCCGCCGACCGCCTGGTGGCAGGCGCACCAGCCGCTGCACGTCTCGGACGGCTGGCGGGCCGCCGCGGCGAAGGAGCAGGAAGTGCTGGTGTACGCCGCGCCCGCCGGGGCGATCGGGCGGCAGCCGCGGGAGGACCTGCTCGGCGAGGCGCTGGCGCAGGCCGCCGCGCGCGGGCTGCTCGTCGGCGCGGCGATGCCCCTCACCGGGACCTGATCCCCAAACCCGAACGGAGCACCGGTACCTGATCGGAGCAACGCGTACCCGCATCCCTCCGTACCGCGCCTTCGTTGCACAAAGTGTGCACCGATACCACGCGATTCCCGGCATGCGCCCCGCCCACGAGCCCCACGCGGCCGCCCGCCCGTCGGGGACGCCGATCTACGACGCCCTCTTCGCCGAGTACCGCCGGCTCTTCCGGGCGCTGCCCGGGGACCGCTCCGGCGAAGAGCAGCTCCGCTTCGACGCGATCATGAACTCCCGCCCGTCACTGCCGTCCACGGGGCGCCTGCGACCGCACGTCCACGTGCACCGCCACCGCGCGGCGGACGACTAGCCTCCACGGCCGGTCGGCGGGCCCGAGCCGCCGCCCCGCCGTCCCCTGCCGCGTACGCCGCCGTACGCGTCCGCGGCACCCGCAGCCCACGGGAGCCGGGGCCGCTACTTCTTGCGGCCCCGCTTCTCCCGCACCCGCACCGAGATCCGGATCGGGCTGCCCTCGAAGCCGAACTCCTCGCGCAGCCGCCGCTCGATGAAGCGCCGGTAGTTCGCCTCGATGAACCCCGAGGCGAAGAGGACGAACCGCGGCGGCCGGGTGCCCGCCTGGGTGCCGAAGAGGATCCGCGGCTGCTTGCCGCCGCGCACCGGATGCGGCTGCCCGGCCACCAGCTCGCCGAGGAAGGCGTTGAGCCTGCCCGTCGGCACCCGCGTCTCCCAGCCCGCCAGCGCCGTCTCCAGCCCCGGCACGAGCTTCTCCATGTGCCGTCCGGTACGGGCCGAGACGTTGACCCGCGGCGCCCACTGCACCTGCACCAGGTCGCGCTCGATCTCGCGCTCCAGGTAGAAGCGGCGCTCCTCGTCCAGCAGGTCCCACTTGTTGTACGCGATGACCAGCGCCCGCCCGGCCTCGACGGCCATGGAGATGATCCGGGTGTCCTGCACGGTCAGCGTCTCGCCCGCGTCCACGAGGACGACCGCGACCTCCGCCTTCTCCAGCGCGGCGGCGGTGCGCAGCGAGGCGTAGTAGTCGGCCCCCTCCTGGAGGTGGACGCGCCGCCGGATGCCCGCGGTGTCGACGAAGCGCCAGGTCTTCCCGCCCAGCTCGATCAGCTCGTCCACCGGGTCCCGAGTGGTGCCCGCGACGTCGTCCACGACGACGCGGTCCTCCTTGGCGAGCTTGTTGAGCATCGACGACTTGCCGACGTTCGGCCGCCCGATGAGCGCCACCCGGCGCGGGCCGCCGAGCCCGCCGGCGAACGACTGCGCGGGCGCGTCCGGCAGCACGTCGAGCACGGCGTCGAGCATGTCGCCGGTGCCGCGGCCGTGCAGCGCGGAGACCGGGTGGGGCTCGCCGAGGCCGAGCGACCACAGGTACGCCGCCTCCGACTCGCCCGACTGCCCGTCGACCTTGTTGGCGCAGAGCACCACCGGCTTGCCGGCCCGGCGCAGCATCTTCACGACGGCCTCGTCGGTGTCCGTGGCGCCCGTCTGCGTGTCCACGACGAAGACCACCGCGTCCGCGGTCTCCACCGCGTACTCGGCCTGCGCCGCGACGGAGGCGTGGATGCCGAGGACGTCCTGCTCCCAGCCGCCGGTGTCGACCACCTTGAACTGCCGGCCCGCCCACTCGGCCTCGTACGACACCCGGTCGCGGGTGACGCCGGGACGGTCCTCCACGACGGCCTCGCGGCGGCCGATGATGCGGTTCACCAGAGTCGACTTGCCGACGTTCGGCCGGCCCACGACGGCCACCACGGGCAGCGGGCCGTGCCCGGCCCGCGCCAGGTCGCCCTCGACCTCGTCGAGGTCGAAGCCCTCCTCGGCGGCCAGCTCCATGAACTCGGCGTACTCGGCGTCGCCCAGCTCCCCGTGCTCGTCGCCGTGGGCCGCGCCGTCCGGGCCCTCCTCCGGGGAGATGCCGGTCTCGCTCATCACGTTCCTCGTCCTTGCGTTCTCGGCCGCGTACGGCCCGGTCGGCCGGGCAGCGGCCGTCAAGTCTGCTTCTCGGGCACAGGCCCTAGCGCCCAGTGTCGCGCCTGGCGGCGGCCAGGTGCGCGGTCAGCCGGTCCTGGATGCGCAGCGTCGCCTCGTCCATCGCCTTGCGGGTACGCCGCCCGTCCGGCGACCCGGCCTGGAAGGGCTCGCCGAAGACGATGTCCACGTGGGAGCGGACCGGCGGCAGCGCCTTGACCACGCGGCTGCGCCGCTCCGCCGTGCCGAGCACCGCGACCGGCACCACCGGGGCGCCGGAGCGCACCGCGAAGTACGCGAGGCCCGCGCGGATCGAGGAGAAGTCGCCCTCTCCCCTGCTGCCCTCCGGGAAGATCCCGAGCACCCCGCCCTCGTCCAGCACACCCAGCGCGCGGGTGATCGCGCCCCGGTCGACCGTGGTGCGGTCGATGGCCACCTGGCCGATGTTGCGCAGGTACCAGCCGACGATCCCGACGAACGCCTCCTGCTTGATCAGGAAGTGCACCGGACGCGGCGAGGTGCCCATGAGCAGCGGGCCGTCGACGTTGTGGGAGTGGTTCCCGGCCAGGATCACGGGCCCGCTCGCGGGCATCCGCCAGGCGCCCAGTATCCGCGGCTTGAAGTAGCCGTGCATGACGGGGGCGGACATCCGCCGCCCGACGAGCGCACCCCGTGTCTCCGGCACCGCGCCGGCCGGTTCTGTCACCGACCCTGCTGCTTCTCTTCGACGAGGGTCACGACGCACTGGATGACCTGCTCCAGGGTCAGCTCCGTCGTGTCCACCTCGGTGGCGTCCGCGGCCTTGGCGAGCGGCGAGACCTTGCGGCCGGAGTCCGCGGCGTCGCGCCGGGCCAGCGACGCCTGCGTGGCGGCCAGGTCGCGGGCCTCCTTGCCCTTCAGCTCGCCGCTGCGGCGCGCGGCCCGTACCTCCTCGGACGCGGTGAGGAAGATCTTCACGTCCGCGTCCGGCAGCACCGTCGTGCCGATGTCCCGGCCCTCGACCACGATCCCGCCGTTCTTCACGGACTCGGCGGCGATCGACCGCTGCAGCGCGGTGATCCGCGTCCGCACCTCCGGGACCGCACTGACGGCGCTCACCGCGGCGGTGACCTCCTGGGTACGGATCGGGCCCGAGGCGTCCGCGCCGTCGACGGTGATGGTGGGCGTCCCCGGGTCCGTACCGGAGACGATCTGCGGCTTCTCCGCGGCGGCGGCGATCGCGGCGGCGTCGGCCACGTCCACCCCGTTGGTCAGCATCCACCACGCGGCGGCCCGGTACTGGGCGCCGGTGTCGAGGTAGCGCAGCCCGAGCCGGGCGGCGACGGCCCGGGACGTGCTCGACTTGCCCGTACCGGCGGGGCCGTCGATGGCGACGATCACGGGGGCCCGCTGGGCCCTGGCAGCGCTGTCCACGGGGCGTACGACACCCTTCCTGCGGTCGACGACGAGGTGAAGCCGAACTTTGTGCGGCACTAGGTTACTGCTACCTGAACGGGCCTTGGTCACTGCCTCAAGGGCCACCCGCGCTCCCGCAGCGCGGCGGTGAGCGCGTGCGCGGCCGGGGGCTCGACCATGAGCTGCACCCGCCCGGCCTGCTGGCCGGTGGCGTGCTCGATGCGGACGTCCTCGATGTTGACCCCGGCGGCGCCCGCGTCGGCGAAGATCCGGGCCAGCTCGCCCGGCCGGTCGCCGATGAGCACGGTGACGGTCTCGTAGTCCGCGGGGGCGGCGCCGTGCTTGCCCGGCACCCGCTCGCGGCCCGCGCTGCCGCGGCGCAGCACGTCCTCGATGCCGGCCGCGCCGGTGCGGCGCTTGGCGTCGTCCGCGGCCTGGAGCGCGCGCAGCGCCCGTACCGTCTCGTCGAGGTCGGCGGCAACCTCGGCCAGCACCTCGGCGACCGGGCCCGGGTTGGCGGAGAGGATGTCGATCCACATCGCCGGGTCCGAGGCCGCGATGCGCGTGACGTCCCTGATGCCCTGCCCGCAGAGCCGGACCGCGGCCTCCTCGGCGTCCCGGAGCCGGGCGGCGACCATGCTGGAGACGAGCTGCGGGGTGTGCGAGACGAGGGCGACCGCGCGGTCGTGGGCGTCGGCGTCCATCACCACGGGCACGGCGCGGCAGAGCGCGACCAGTTCGAGCGCGAGGTTCAGCACCTCGGTGTCGGTGCTCTCCGCCGGGCTGAGCACCCAGGGGCGGCCCTCGAAGAGCTCCGCGGAGGCGGCCAGCGGCCCCGAGCGCTCGCTGCCGGCCATGGGGTGGCTGCCGATGTAGCTGGTGAGGTCGCCGCCCAGTTCCTCGAGGGTGCGGCGGGGGCCGCCCTTGACGCTGGCGACGTCGAGGTAGCCGCGGGCGGCGCCGCGGCGCTGGGCGTCGGCGAGCGTGCGGCCGGTGAGCGCGGGCGGTACGGCGACGACGGCGAGGTCCACGGGCGCGGCGGGCGGCTGGTCGGTGCCGGCCCCGAGGGAGGCGGCGGTACGGGCCTGGTCGGCGTCCTCGTCCTGGAGATGGACCGCGACACCTCTGCGGGACAGCGCCAGGGCGGCGGAGGTGCCGATGAGGCCGGTGCCGATGACGAGGGCGGTACGCACGGCGCAAGGATACGCGGCGGCCGCCCCGCGGGGCGCGGGGAGGCCGCCCGGGCGCAGCGCCACGGCCGTACGGGACCGGGGGCGGCCGGTGCTACGGGCGTACGGGCCGGGCGGGCCCGGCCGTCAGAGCCCGACCTCCTTCATCAGCATCCCGACCTCGGTGTTGGTCAGCCGGCGCAGCCAGCCCGACTTCTGGTCGCCCAGCGCGATCGGGCCGAAGCGGGTCCGCACCAGCTTGTCGACGGGGAAGCCCGACTCGGCGAGCATCCGCCGCACGATGTGCTTGCGCCCCTCGTGCAGCACCACCTCGACGAGGTAGTTCTTGCCGGTGTTCTCCACCACCCGGAAGTCGTCCGCCTTGGCGTAGCCGTCGTCGAGCCGGATGCCGTTCTTCAGCCGCTTGCCCAGGTCGCGCGGGAGCGGGCCCTGGATCGCGGCGAGGTAGGTCTTCTTCACGCCGTAGCGGGGGTGGGTGAGGCGGTGGGCCAGCTCGCCGTGGTTGGTGAGCAGGATGATGCCCTCGGTCTCGGTGTCCAGGCGGCCGACATGGAAGAGCCGGGTCTCCCGGTTGTCCACGTAGTCGCCGAGGTTCTGCCGCCCCTCCGGGTCGTCCATGGAGGAGACCACGCCGACGGGCTTGTTGAGGGCGAAGAAGAGATACGACTGCGTGGCCACGGTCAGCCCGTCGACCTTGATCTCGTCCTTCTCCGGGTCGACACGCAGCCCCTGCTCGGTGACGATGCGCCCGTTGACCTCGACCCGCGCTTGGTCGATCAGCTCCTCGCAGGCGCGCCGCGACCCCATGCCGGCCCGCGCCAGCACCTTCTGCAGCCGCTCGCCCTCGGGCTCGCCGAACGTCTTCGGCAGCGCGCGCTGCGGCTTGGTGTGCCGGGCCCTGGCCCGCTCCTCCAACTGCGCGTCGTACTCGCGGGAGCGCGCGGGCCTGGCAGGCGCGCCGCCGCGCCCGCGGCCCCCCTTCCCCGGGCCGCCCGGGCGCTCGCCCTGAGGGACGCCGGACTTCTCGTACCGCCGCTCCTCCGGGCGGGGCCGTCCCCGCTCCTCGGAGCGGGGACGGCCCTGCCGGCGCTGTTGCGCGTCGCGCTTGCCGCCCGCCCCCCGGGGGTCGGAGCCCGAGGGCTTCCTGCTGTTCCTGCCGCCGCTGCTTCGCATCTACCGTCAGTCCGTTGGTTGGTCAGGTCTCGTCGTCCACGTCGAACGATGGGACGCCCTCCTGGGACTCGCCCTCCACCGCGTCCGCATCCGGGAGGAACGGGGCGAGCTCGGGGAGCTCGTCCAGACCGCGCAGGCCCATCCGCTCCAGGAAGTAATTCGTCGTCCTGTACAGGATCGCACCTGTTCCGTCTTCCGTGCCCGCCTCCGCGATAAGCCCGCGCTGGAGCAGCGTGCGCATGACACCGTCGCAGTTGACGCCGCGGACGGCGGAGACGCGGGAGCGGGAGACCGGCTGGCGGTAGGCGACGACCGCGAGGGTCTCCAGCGCGGCCTGGGTGAGGCGGGACTGCTGGCCGTCGAGGACGAAGCCCTCGACGGCGGGCGCGTACGCGGCGCGGGTGTAGAACCGCCAGCCGCCGGCGACGTGACGCAGGTCGAAGCCGCGGCCCTGGACGGTGTACTCGTCGGACAGCTCGCGCAGGGCGTCGGAGATCTCGCGGGGGCGGCGGTCGAGGACCTTGGCCAGGTGCTCGGCGGTGACCGGCTCGTCGACGACCATGAGGACGGCTTCGAGGGCCGGACGCAGCGGGAGCCCGGCGGTGGGGCTCGCCTCCGCCTCCTTCTCCGCCTCCGGCTCGTTCTCCGGCTCCGTCTCCGGGTGCCCGGCCGCGGCTGCCGTCTCCGGCACGCCGGCCGCGCCGGACACGTTCGCCACTGCGTCGCTCATCGCTCGTCCTCGCCTTCGCCTTGGTTCCCGCCGGCCGCGTCCGCGTCGCCGGGCGCCGTGTCGAACTCGTCGGTGACCACCGGCACCACATCCTCCCGCCCCGTCCACCGCACCGTCAGCGGCTCCAGCGCGCCCTCCTGGTCGAGGGCCACCGCCCGCTCCCGGTACAGCTCCAGCAGCGCCAGGAACCGGGCGACGACGGTCAGCGGGTCGGGGGCGTCGGCGATCAGCTCCTGGAAGCTGACCGAGCCGTGCTCGCGCAGCCGGGAGACGACGACCTGCGCCTGTTCCTGCACGCTGACGAGCGGGGCGTGGATGTGGTCGACGTAGACCTGGGGCACGGGCTTGGGCTGCATCGCCTTGACCGCGAGCCGGGCGAAGCCCTCCGGGCCGATGCTGATGACCACCTCGGGCAGCAGCTCCGCATGGTGCGGCTCCAGTCCGACGGTACGGGGGTGGAGCTGCGACTCCTCCTCCAGCCGACGGTGGAAGATGCCCGCTATCTCCTTGTACGCGCGGTACTGCAGCAGCCGTGCGAAGAGCAGGTCGCGGGCCTCCAGGAGCGCGAGGTCCTCCTCGTCCTCGACCTCGGCGGCCGGCAGCAGGCGGGCGGCCTTGAGGTCGAGGAGGGTGGCGGCGACGACGAGGAACTCGGTGGTCTGGTCGAGGTCCCAGTCGGGGCCCATGGCGCGGATGTGGGCCATGAAGTCGTCGGTGACGCGGTGCAGGGAGACCTCGGTGACGTCCAGCTTGTGCTTGGAGATGAGCTGGAGGAGGAGGTCGAAGGGGCCCTCGAAGTTGGCGAGCCGGACCCGGAAGGCACCGTCGTCGGGGTCGTCGCCGCCGGGCTCGGTGCCGGGTTCGGTGCCGGGTTCCGGGGCGTTCTCGGGGCCGGTCGCGGGGCGGGACTCAGCGGCGGGCTCCGGAGCGCTGTCCGGTTCCGGTACGGGACCGGGCGCGGGCTCGCGATCGGGTGCGGGCTCGGGGTCGGGTTCGGGGTCGGGGGCCGGCTCCTCCGCCGGGTCCGCGCCCCCGGGTCCCACCGGTGCGGGCTCGGTCTCCGGCTCGGGGTCCGGCCGGCCCGGCGCCGGGCCCGGCTCGTCGGGCCGCGGGGCGGGGCCCGGGATGGGCACCGGCGGCCCCGGCACGGGAGCCGGTTCCGGCTGGGGCAGGGGCATCGGCTCGGGGTACGGCTCGCGTACCGGATCCGGTTCCACGGGCCGCGGTGCGGGCTTGGTGGGCGTCGCGGCGACCCCGGGGCCGCGACCGAGGGAGCGCCGGGCGGTACGCGCCGGGCGCTGCGGGTCGTCGTGCCTGTCGTCCATCGCTCGCAGCGTATCGCCCGGAGCGGTGCCCGCCCGGTTGCCGTGGACGTCGGGGCGGCGCCCAGGACGTCCGGTACGGGCCGCCGGGACCTGCTCCGGCCGGAACGTACGGCGGGGGCGTCAGCGGCCGCGCAGGCGGCGTACGAGGATGCTCGCGTCGCCGCGCGACTCCAGGTCGGCCAGCACCACCGCGACGGCCTCGCGGACGATCCGGCCGCGGTCCACCGCGAGGCCGTGGTCGCCGCGGAGCACGAGCCTGGCGTGCTCCAGGTCCATCAGCTCCTCGGCGGAGACGTAGACCGTGATCTTCTCGTCGTGCCGCTCCCGGCCGCTGGGCCGGCGCGCCGCGCCGCGGCCCCGGCCGCGCCTGGGCTGGGCCGCCGCGGCCGAACCGCCGCTCTGCCGCGCGGACTTCGCCCGCGCCTGGGCCGCGGGCTCCCGCTCGCCCTGCCGGGCCCTGCCGCCGGGGGCGGCCTCGGTGCCGGCCTCCCGGCCGCCGTGCTCGGTCGCCTCGGGGTCCCGCCGGGCCGCGGGGGCCGTGGTGCGCTTGGGTCCCGGAGCCGCCGGGCCGGCCTTGCCGCCGGTGCCCGTGCGGGCCCGCGGGTCCTCGCCCGTACCGCCGGAGTGGCCCGCGTCGTCCGGGCCCGCCTCCTCCTCGCCGCCGGCGCCGGCCTCGGCCTCCCGGCCCGCCGCCTCCGCGTCGCCCTCGCGGCTCGGCGCGGGTACGCGCGGACTGCCGCCGGGCGCCTCGCCGTTGGCCCGCTGCCGGTCCGGCTGCGGCGTGGACGACTGGAGCGCGGTCCCCCCGGTGGTGCGGAAAAGCTCGTCGGCCCCGGGCAGGCTCACTCGGCGTGGCACCGGGCGAGCACCTCCCTGGCGAGCTGACGGTAGGCGGCCGCGCCCACGGAGTTCGAGGCGTACGAGGTGATGGGCTCGCCGGCCACGGTGGTCTCGGGGAACCGGACGGTGCGCCCGATGACCGTGTGGTAGACGTGGTCGTCGAAGGCCTCGACGACACGCGCCAGCACCTCGCGGCTGTGCACCGTCCGCGAGTCGTACATCGTCGCGAGGATGCCGTCCAGCTCCAGCTCGGGGTTGAGCCGCTCCTGGACCTTCTCGATCGTCTCGGTGAGCAGCGCGACGCCGCGCAGCGCGAAGAACTCGCACTCCAGCGGCACGATCACCTTGTGCGCCGCGGTGAGCGCGTTGACCGTGAGCAGACCCAGCGACGGCTGGCAGTCGATGACGACGTAGTCGTACTCGGGCAGCAGCGGCTTCAGCGCGCGCTGCAGCGTCTGCTCCCGCGCCACCTCGCTCACCAACTGCACCTCGGCGGCGGAGAGATCGATGTTGCTGGGCAGCAGGTCCATGTTGGGCACGGCCGTCTTGAGCAGCACCTCGTCGGCGGACATGCCCCGCTCCATGAGCAGGTTGTAGACCGTGAGGTCCAGCTCCATCGGGTTGACCCCGAGGCCCACGGAGAGCGCGCCCTGCGGGTCGAAGTCCACGAGCAGCACGCGGCGGCCGTACTCGGCCAGCGCCGCGCCCAGGTTGATGGCCGACGTGGTCTTGCCGACGCCGCCCTTCTGGTTGCACATGGCGATGACCTTCGCCGGGCCGTGGTCGGTGACCGGGCCCGGGATGGGGAAGTACGGCAGCGGGCGGCCCGTGGGACCGATGCGCTCCCGGCGCTGCCGGGCGGCGTCCGGGGCGAGCGTCGCGGCGTACTCGGGATCCGGCTCGTAGTCCGCGTCCGGATCGTAGAAGTGACCTTCTGACAGGTCCTCGAAGTCGGAGGTGGCGGATGCGGCGAGACGTGTGCTGTCCTCGCCGCCGCTCTGGCTGCCGGTCATGGCGTTCACGTGATGACCGTCCATGCTCTGGTATACGTTTCCGCCCTGGTGTGCGTGTGCCGAGAAGGTGTGGACGGCGACGGAGCCGACAGGCGCCTCCACCCCCGAGGGTCCGTGGCCCCGCGCAGGCGTGCCTGGACGACCACCCCCGGGAGCAAATGTCGACTCATTCACAAGTCGTCCTACCTCCTTGGTGACCAGGGCACTTCTCGATTGGTCAGCGTGGCACCATGCCGACGATTGGCGACTCTATGGCGTGTCGGGGTCCCGCAGCAACACA
Organism: Streptomyces sp. WAC 06738; assembly: GCF_003945505.1. Classification (NCBI taxonomy): domain Bacteria; kingdom Bacillati; phylum Actinomycetota; class Actinomycetes; order Kitasatosporales; family Streptomycetaceae; genus Streptomyces; species Streptomyces sp. WAC 06738. The sequence goes on from NZ_CP029618.1 coordinate 1,246,942, forward strand.
ATCCCGCAGACAGAGCACGATGTGTCGGGTGTGGAACAACACTTCGGGCGCCCTTTGCGGCGGTACGGCGGCCGGCCGAACCGCTGGTGACAAGGTTCGGCCGGTGAACCGGAGTTGACAGTGTCGCCGATGTGGTCGACGTGCCGGGCACCTGCGCGAAATCAGCCAAGTACGCGCGCGAGTTCGGTCGCCGGAAGACCGTGCGCTTCCGCCACGGGACCGTAAACGACCTGGCCTTCGTGGGTGTTGAGGCCGAGCGCGAGCGCCGGATCGGCGCGCAGCGCGCCCCGCCAGCCGAGGTTCGCGAGCTTGACGATGTACGGGAGCGTGGCGTTGGTCAGCGCGTACGTCGACGTGTTGGGCACCGCGCCGGGCATGTTGGCGACGCAGTAGAAGACCGATTCGTGCACCCGGAAAGTCGGTTCCGCGTGCGTGGTCGGACGCGAATCGGCGAAGCAGCCGCCCTGATCGATCGCGATGTCGACAAGGACACTCCCCGGCTTCATCCGCGACACCAGCTCGTTGTCGACGAGCTTGGGGGCCTTCGCGCCCGGGATGAGCACCGCGCCGATCACCAGATCGGCCTCCACCACCGCCTGCCCGAGGGCGTAGGCGTTGGAGGCGAGGGTGCGCACCTTCGTGCCGAAGACCTTGTCCGCCTCGCGCAGCTTGCGCACGTCCGTGTCGAGGAGCGTGACGTGGAAGCCCATGCCGACGGCGATCTGCGTGGCGTTCCAGCCGGAGACGCCGCCGCCGATCACGACCGCCTGCCCCGGCACCACGCCGGGCACGCCGCCCGGCAGCACGCCGCGGCCGCCCTGCGAGCGCATCAGGTGGTACGCGCCGACCTGGGGCGCGAGCCGGCCGGCGACCTCCGACATCGGGGCGAGCAGCGGCAGTTGCCGGTCGGCCGTCTCCACCGTCTCGTACGCGATGGCGGTGGTGCCGGACTCCAGCAGTGCGTCGGTGCACGGGCGGGAGGCGGCGAGGTGGAGGTAGGTGAAGAGCACCTGGCCCTTGCGGAGGCGCTGGTACTCCTCCGCGATCGGCTCCTTGACCTTCAGCAGCAGGTCCGCCGCGGCCCACACGGCATCGGCCGTGGGCAGGATCTCCGCCCCGGCCGCGACGTACTCCTCGTCCGGGATGGACGAGCCGACGCCCGCGCCCTGCTCCACGACGACCTCGTGGCGGTGGCGGACCAGCTCGTGGACTCCGGCGGGCGTGATGGCCACCCGGAACTCGTTGTTCTTGACCTCGCGTGGAATGCCGACCTTCACGATGGATCACGGTCCTTGGGGTGAGGGAACTCGTCAGGCCCCGGTGGGGGTGCCCGCCGCGGCTTGGCCATTCTTAATGAAGGAATCCTCCGAGTCCAGCCTTTGAAACAGGCAGATTTCTGCGATGTGTCGATGGATTCACAGGTCCGCGGCGGCAGGTCGGGGCGCCGGCCCCGCCTTCGGGCCCTCCCCGGCAGCGGGCTCGGGCCCCTCCGCCGGGACGGTCCCGGCGGCGGCCTCCACGGGCTGCGGCACGGGTTCCGCGGGGTCCTCCGGAACGGCCGCGGGGCACGTCCCGCGCTCCCCGTCCCCCGGAGCGTCGCCGTCCGCGCTCGGCGGCCCGGCGGCGGGCTCCGGTACGGGCTCCGCGGCGGACCCGGCCGCGGACGCGGGCCCGGGGTCGTCCGTGCATTCCGCTTCCGCCTCCGCTACGGCCACGGCGGCGGCCCGCACCGCGGCCGCCTCCGGCACCTGCTCCGCCAGCCGTCCCGCCGCCGCCCGGTGCAGCTCCGCGGCCTCCGGGTCGCCCACGCCGTCGACGAGGTCCGCCAGCCGCAACTGCACCGCCGCCCGCAGGGCGGTGTCGCCCGAGAGCCGCGCCACGTCCACCGCGCGCGTGCACGTCCTGATGGCCTCCCGCGGATACCCCGCGTACTGCTGCACCCGTGCCACCTCGCCCAGCGCCCGCGCGTGCCCGCCGACGTCCCCGAGCCTGCGGTGGGCCGCCACCGCCGCGCGCCACTCGCGCAGCGCCCAGCCCCAGGCCCCGGCGTACGTGTGCACCGCGCCCAGCCGGGCCCGCAGCCGGGCCTCGTCGGCCAGCTCGCCCCGCGTCTGCCGCAGCGCCAGCGCCCGCCCGAACCAGTCCGCCGCCCGGCCCCAGTCCCGCAGCTCCTGGTACGCCGCCCCCACCGACTCCAGCGCCCGCCCCACCGGCTGCGGGTCCCGCACCTCGCGCGCCACCGCCAGCGCCCCCCGGTACCGGCCCAGCGCCTCGTGCGGCCGCTCCGCGCGCAGGTCCAGGTCGCCCAGGTTGAGCAGCGCCGCCGCCTTCTCCCACACCAGCCCGCGCCGCTCGGCGACGCCCAGCACCAGCTCGTGCAGCCGGTACTGCTCGGGCGCCGCCTCCGCCTCGCTCCGGTGCGCCGCCAGCGCCCGCGACAGCGCGGCCACCAGCCGCCGCGCCAGCGTGTCCAGCTCCCCGTCGGCGACCGCGATCCGGGCCGCCGCCAGCAGCGAGGGCAGCCGGCTGCCCAGCCACGCGGCGGCGGCCTCCGGCGACGGGAAGCGCAGCGCCCGCGGCAGCCCGGCGAGCCGGGTGTGCACCGCGGAGCCCGGGGGCTCCGCGGTGGCGCGGCAGGACTGCAGCAGGCGTACATAGCGCTCCAGCATCCGCGCCCGCGCGAAGAGCAGCTCCTCCCGGCCCACACCGGCCTCCAGCACCCCGCGCAGCAGTGGCTGCAGACAGCCGGGCACCTCGTACTGCGTGAGGTTCGCCCGGTCCGGTTCCGGCACCTCGCGCAGCAGGCCCTGGCCCGCGCAGTCGGCGAGCGTGGTGCGGGCCGCGGCGACGGTGCACCCGGCGAGCGCCGAGGCGGAGTGGGCGTCGACGACGCCGGCGGGCGCCAGCGGCAGCAGCCGCAGCAGGTGCGCGACGGACGGCGGCAGCGATTCGTATACGAGCCGGAACGCCCGCGCCAGCGCCTTCGGCCCGGACGGCCGCCCGGCGGACCCCTCGGTGCTGTCGCCCTTGCGGCGCAGCTCCCGTACGGCGTCGGCGACGCACGCCTGCGGGTGCCCGGCGAGCCAGCCGCCGGCGAGCACCAGCGCCGCGGGGTGGCCCGCGCACTCCTCGGCCAGCACGTGCGTGGCCTCGGGGTCGCAGGCGATGCGCGTCTCCCCCGCGTACGAGGCGATCAGCGCCAGCGCCGCCGCGGGCTCCAGCCCGCCCAGGGTGCACGGCCGGACGTCGGGCACGCCCTTCAGCGGGCCCTCGGCGACGGCCACGACGAGGCAGTCACGGGACTCGGGGACCAGTTCGAGCAACTGCTCGGGGGCGGTGACGTCGTCGAGGACGAGCACCGCGGAGCGCTCGGCCAGCGCGGCGCGCAGCTCCGCGGCGAGGTGGTCGGGGCCCGCCCCGGCGACCGGCGGGACGCCCAGGGCGTCGAGGAGGCCGCGTACGGCCCGCTCCAGCGGGACCGCCACACCGCCCGGCCCCGAGAGCCGCGCGGTGTGCACGCCGCCCGGGTAGTCGCCGGCGACGCCGCGGGCCAGCTCGGCGGCGAGCGCGCTGCGCCCGGAGCCGGGCCGCCCGGCGATGAGCAGCACCCGGCCGCGCGGGGCGGGGCGGCCGGCGAGGGTGTCGAGCCCGGCGCGGGCGATGTCGGCGCGCAGGGAGTCGAGCTCGCGGGTCCTGCCGACGAACCGGTGGGGGGCGGCCTGTTCCGTCACGCCGGTGAGCGTAATTCACCCAGCGTGAAGGCCGTGTCACGTGACGGCACATGGCCGAACGCCGGAACGAAAATCACCGCATCGGATCAACCGCCCGGCAACCCCCCACCTGCGCTGTTCAGGGCGTGAACGGGCGGGCCGGCCAGGGGGCGTTCGCGGGGCGCAGCGCGTCGAGACCGCCGTCCGCGCGGGCCGCCTGGAGCGCCAGCACGCCCAGCATCAGGCAGTTGTTGTGCAGGTCCCCGGCGAGGGCGCCGCGCACCAGATCGGCCACCGGGACGCGGTCGATCATGAGGTCCAGTTCCTCGCCGTGGGCGGCGTAGCGCTCCCCGTCCGCCTCGGTCACCCCGCGGGCGAGGAAGACGCGCACCGCCTCGTCGCAGCCGCCGGGCGTGGTGTACACGTCGACCAGCACGCGCCAGTCCTCGGCCCTGAGGTGCGCCTCCTCGTACAACTCACGCTGCGCGGCGCTCAGCGGGTTCTCGCCGGGCACGTCGAGAAGCCCCGCGGGGATCTCCCAGAGCTTGTGCCGTACGGGGTGGCGGTACTGGTTGAGCACCAGCACCCGGTCGTCGTCGTCGAGGGCGAGGATGGCGACCGAGCCGGGGTGGACCTGGTAGTCGCGGCGGGCCACGGTGCCGTCGGGCATCACCACGTCGTCCGTGCGCACGGAGGTCTTGGCGCCCTTGAACGGCGTCTCGGAGGCGAGGATCTTCCACTCCGCCGCCGCGTCCTTCAACTGCTCCGCCATCACTTGCCCCCCTCGCGCACGGCGGCCACCGGCTTCTGCGCACCCGCGTGCGCGCCGTGCGGGCCGGCCTGCTGCCGCACGCCGCCCTGCTGCTGTGCTCCCGTTCCCCTCGCCGCCTCGTGCCTGGCGACGGCGGCCTTCAGCAGCCCGGCGAAGAGCGGGTGCGGCCGGGTGGGCCGCGAGCGCAGCTCGGGGTGGGCCTGGGTGGAGACCAGGTACGGGTGGACCTCGCGCGGGTACTCCACGTACTCCACCAGCTTGTTGTCCGGCGAGGTGCCGGAGAACGAGAGACCCGCCTTCTTCTCCAGCTCGCTGCGGTAGGAGTTGTTGACCTCGTAGCGGTGCCGGTGGCGCTCCTCGACGTACGGCTGGTCCGCGTACGCCTCCCGTACCACCGAACCCTCCGCCAGCTTGGCCGGATAGAGGCCCAGGCGCATCGTGCCGCCCATGTCGCCCTCGCCGGCGACGATGTCGAGCTGCTCCTCCATGGTGGAGATCACCGGGTCGGTCGCGGCCTGGTCGAACTCCGTGGAGTTCGCGCCCGAGATGCCCGCGAGGTTCCGCGCCGCCTCGATGACGATGCAGTGCAGGCCGAGACAGATGCCGAGCAGCGGCACCCGGTTCTCCCTGGCGTAGGTGATCGCGCCGATCTTGCCCTCCACGCCGCGCTCGCCGAAGCCGCCGGGGATGACGATGCCGTCCACGTCCGCGAGCTGCTCGCGGGCACCCTGGGGCGTGCGGCAGTCGTCGGACGTGACCCATTTGATCTTGGCGCGGGCGTTGTTGGCGAAGCCGCCCGCGCGGATCGCCTCGGTGACCGACAGATAGGCGTCGGGCAGGTCGATGTACTTGCCGACGAGGGCGATCGTCACCTCGTGCGCCGGCTCGTGCACGCGGCGCAACAGGTCGTCCCACTCGGTCCAGTCCACGTCCCGGAACGGCAGGTCCAGCTTGCGGACGACGTACGCGTCCAGGCCCTCCGCGTGCAGCACCTTGGGGATGTCGTAGATCGACTTGGCGTCGATGGCGGCGACGACGGCGGCCTCGTCGACGTCGCACATGAGCGAGATCTTCCGCTTGATCGCCGCCGGCACCTCGCGGTCCGCGCGCAGCACGATCGCGTCCGGCTGGATGCCGATGCTGCGCAGCGCGGCGACCGAGTGCTGGGTCGGCTTGGTCTTCAGCTCGCCGGACGGGCCGATGTACGGCAGCAGCGAGATGTGGACGACGAACACGTTGTCCCGGCCGACCTCGTGCCGCACCTGGCGGACGGCCTCCAGGAACGGCAGCGACTCGATGTCGCCGACGGTGCCGCCGACTTCCGTGATCACCACGTCCACGTCGTCGGAGGACATGCGCCGGATCCGGGACTTGATCTCGTTGGTGATGTGCGGGATCACCTGCACCGTGTCGCCCAGGTACTCGCCGCGGCGCTCCTTGGCGATCACCGAGGAGTAGACCTGGCCGGTGGTGACGTTCGCCGAGCCGTCGAGGTCGACGTCGAGGAAGCGCTCGTAGTGCCCGATGTCGAGGTCGGTCTCGGCGCCGTCGTTGGTGACGAAGACCTCGCCGTGCTGGAAGGGGTTCATCGTGCCCGGGTCGACGTTCAGATACGGGTCGAGCTTCTGCATCGTGACCCGCAGCCCGCGCGCCTTGAGCAGAGCGCCCAGACTGGAGGCGGTGAGCCCCTTGCCGAGCGAGGAGGCGACGCCTCCCGTGACGAAGATGTGCTTTGACGTCGTGGATGGCATGGCCAAGAGGGGCTCCCGTGGTCGCTGATGAGGTGCGTGGCGGGGTGCCCCAGATCGAGGTGGGTCGCTCGGCGAGCGCCGCCGCCACATGCCCGGCCGGCCCTCCGCTCCACGGGCTACCAGGGTATCAGTGATCCCCTGGTCACCGCCCGCGGCCGACCACCGTCCCTGTGCCCGACCCGATCGGGCGAGGCGGAATCCGCGACCGTGGCGCACGCGCGCACGCGAAGGCTTTATCCTCTGCGGAACGCACTTCTAGCTGGAGAGGCACGTGGCCGGGCGGATCGAGGATTACGCACTTCTGGGCGACATGCAGACGGCAGCGCTCGTCCGTCGCGACGGCACGGCCGACTGGCTCTGCCTGCCCCGGTTCGACTCCCATGCGGTGTTCGCCGCCCTATTGGGGACCGAGGAGCACGGCTTCTGGCGCCTCGGTCCCGCGTACGCCCCGGAGTCCACCCCGCCGCCCGCCACCCGGCGGCGCTACCGGGGCGACTCGCTGGTGCTGGAGTCCGAGTGGGACACCCCGCGCGGCACGGTCCGGCTGATCGACTTCATGCCCCCGCGCGACAGCGCCTCGCCGCAGCTCATCCGCATCGTGGAGGGCGTCACGGGCCGGGTGCCGATGCGCTCCGCGCTGCGGATGCGCTTCTCCTACGGCCGGATCGTGCCGTGGGTGCACCAGACCGAGGACGGCCGCACCGTCGGCGTCGCCGGTCCCGACTCGGTGTGGCTCGACGCCCCGGTGCCGACGTACGGCCGCGACCTCACGACGTACTCCGACTTCACCGTCGGCCCCGGCGACCGTCTTGCGTTCACGATCAGTTGGCAGCCCTCGCACCGCGAGCCGCCGCAGCCCGCCGACCCCGAGGCGTCGCTCACCGCCACCGAGGACTTCTGGCAGGAGTGGACCGAGCACTGTACGTACCACGGCCCCTACCGGCACGCGGTGATCCGCTCGCTGATCACGCTCAAGGCCCTGACGTACGAGCCGACCGGCGGCATCGTCGCCGCGCCCACCACCTCGCTGCCCGAGGACATCGGCGGCGTGCGCAACTGGGACTACCGCTTCACCTGGCTCCGCGACGCGGCCATCACGCTGTCGTCCCTGCTGCGCACCGGGTACCACGAGGAGGCCCGCGCCTGGCGCGAGTGGCTGCTGCGGGCGGTCGCGGGCGACCCGGAGAACCTGCAGATCATGTACGGCATCGCCGGCGAGCGCGAGCTGGGCGAGTCGGAGCTGGACTGGCTGCCCGGGTACGAGGGGTCCCGCCCGGTGCGCGCCGGCAACGGCGCGGCGGGGCAGTTGCAGCTCGACGTCTACGGCGAGGTCGTCGAGGCGCTGCACCTCGCCCACATGACGGGCCTCACCCGCAACGACTACGCCTCGCTGCTGCAACTGAAGATGATCCGCTGGGTCGAGGACAACTGGGACCGCCCCGACGAGGGGCTGTGGGAGGTCCGCGGCCCGCGGCGGCACTTCGTCCACTCCAAGGTGATGACCTGGGTGGCCGTCGACCGCACGATCAAGCTCATCGAGTCCGGCGAGGCGGACGGCCCGCTGGAGCGCTGGCAGCGGCTGCGCGACGACATCCACCGGGACGTGTGCGAGAAGGGCTACGACCGGCAGCGCAACACCTTCACGCAGTCCTACGGCTCGCAGGAGCTGGACGCATCGCTGCTGCTGATCCCGCAGGTCGGCTTCCTGCCGCCGGACGACAAGCGCGTCATCGGCACCATCGAGGCGATCCAGCGCGAGCTGGGCACCCCCGACGGCTTCATCCGCCGCTACCCGACCGCGGGCGACGAGACCGGCAGCGACGGGCTGCCGGGCGACGAGGGGGCGTTCCTCGCCTGCTCGTTCTGGATGGCGGACGACCTGGCGATGATCGGCCGGGTGCAGGAGGCGCGGCAGTTGTTCGAGAAGCTGCTGGCGCTCCGGAACGACCTGGGGCTGCTCGCGGAGGAGTGGGACCCGCGGTTGCAGCGCCAAGTGGGCAACTTCCCGCAGGCGTTCAGCCACGTGCCGCTCATCGACACGGCGCTGCGGCTGAGCGCGTCGGGGGCGTACGGGTAGCGCTTTGCGCGGGAGCGTGGTCGCCGCTCCCGTCGTTCGCATGACCGCCCGGTCCGCGCCCATCAGACCTCGCCGTACGTCATCAACTCGTCGTAGATCGACAGGACCTGGGTGACGGTGTCGTCCTCCGTCGGCCAGGTGCCGGCCTGGGCGCGGCCCGCGGCGGACAGGGCCGCGCGGCGGGCCGGGTCGTGGAGCAGGGCCGCCACCGCGTCGGCGAGCGCGCGGGCGTCCCCGTACGGCACCAGCTCCGCCGCGTCGCCGACGAGTTCGGGGACGCCGCCGACCGCCGTGGCCACCAGCGGGGCGCCCGCGTGCAGCGCCTCCTGCGCCAGCACCGGGCGCGCCTCCCACGGGCTGGAGAGCACCGCGACGTCCGCGGCGGCCAGCAGCCGGGGCAGGTCGTCGCGGCGGCCCAGGAGCCGTACGGGCAGCTTCTCGGCGTCGATACGGCGCTGGAGCCTGCCGCGGGCGGGGCCCTCGCCGGCGACGGCGAGCAGCGGCTGCTCCGGCAGCGCCCGCCACATGCGGGCGGCCTCCAGCAGCGGTTCGTGGGTGGCGGACGCGTCGAGCGGGGCGGCGGTGAGCACCAGGGGCCGGTCCTGGGCGCCGAGTTCCGCGCGCACCTGCTGCTTGCGGAGCGCGGCGCCGTCGCCGCCCGGGTGCGGGTGGCGGGGCGCGGGGACGGCGATGGGCGCGAGCCGCGCGTCGCGGGCGCCGCGGCGGCGGGCGCCGTCGACGAGGTCGGTGGTGGCGCCGAGGACGACGCGGGCGGTGCGGGACACCCGTCGTTCGAGGAGCGGCATCATCCGGCCCCGTACCCCGTCCGGGTCGCTCCGGGTGTGCCAGGTGACGACCAGCGGCCTGCGCTGGCCCAGGATCGTCGAGCACGCCATCAGCCCGCACTGCAGGCCGTGCGCGTGGACGAGGTCCGCACCGGCGCAGGCCGCGCGCAGGGTGGTGGCCGTGCAGAGCGGCGCGGTGGCCAGCCCGCCGCGCTCGGGGAGCCGCGCGACGAGGGCGCCGGCGGCGGCGAAGCCGTAGCGCTCGGCGGCGGCGGGCGTCGCGACCACCGTGACCCGGATGCCGCGGGCCACCAGCCCGGCCGCCAGCGAGCGCACATGGACCCCGCTGCCGCCCTCGCCGCGGCCGACGAGCTGCACGGCATGCAGCGCGGTCGGGCCGTGGGGCGGTGTGGGGGTGCTGCTCACTGGGCCGGAACTCCTGTCCGTGGCGTCGCAGGGCCTGCCCAGGATGCCACTCCCGAGGAGGGGCCGGACCCGGCTCGGCGCCGTCAACCGCTCTGTACGGGCGTACAGGTCAGACATGCACCACCCTTCCGGGCGATGCCCCGCACGTCCGTCGTGCGCCGGTACGACCCGCGAAGGGGGCGGACGGCAGGGTGCATTCCGCCCAACCACCCCGATAGACGCATCCCGTACGCGCCGGGTTGCCCCACGGCACCCGTTCGGCCCACACGTGGCCTGCCGACCCGTGCGCAACCCGGGTCACATCGGCGCCTTCGGACGGCCGCGCGCTACTCCGCCCCCGCGCGGGCGGCGGCAAGCAGCTCTTCCGCGTGCGCGCGCGCCGTCTCGGAGTCCTCCTGGCCCGCCAGCATGCGCGACAGCTCCCGCACCCGCGCCTCGCCGTCCAGGACGGTCACGCCGCTGCGCGTGACCGAGCCGTCGCTGGTCTTCTCCACCAGCAACTGCCGGTCGGCGAAGGCCGCGACCTGCGGCAGGTGCGTCACCACGACGACCTGCGCGCCGCGGGCCAGCCGCGCGAGGCGGCGGCCCACCTCGACGGCCGCCTTGCCGCCGACGCCCGCGTCGACCTCGTCGAAGAGGTACGTGGGCACGGGGTCGGAGCCCGCGAAGACCACCTCGACCGCCAGCATCACGCGCGACAGCTCGCCGCCCGAGGCGCCCTTGGCGATCGGCCGCGGCGGTGCGCCGGGGTGCGGGGCGAGCAGCAGCTCGGCCTCGTCGACGCCCGTGGGGCCGTACGCGACGTTCCTGCCGCCGATCTCCAGCCCGTCGGCGTCGGCGGCGACCTCGGTGCGGCGCAGGTCGACCGTCACCCGGGCGTGCGGCATCGCCAGCTCGGTCAGCTCCGCGGTGACGGCGGCGCCGAAGCGTTCCGCCGCGTCGCCGCGCGCCTCGGTCAGCGCCTCCGCCAGCAGCGCCAGCTCGCCGCGCAGGGCGTCGCGCTCGGCGGTCAGCTCCCCGATGCGCTCGTCGTCGCCGTCGAGCTCGGCGAGCCGGGCGGCGCCCGCCTCGGCCCAGGCGAGGACCGCGGAGACGCTGCCGTCGCCGGCCTCTCCCCCGGCGGCGGCGGGCTCGTGGCCGTACTTGCGGGTGAGGTGGGTGAGGACCGAGCGGCGCTCCTCCACCGCGGCCAGCCGCAGCGGGTCGGCGTCGATGCCGTCGCCGTACGCGGCCAGCTCCTGCGCGACGTCGCCGAGGAGGATGCCGACCTCGGTGAGCCGGTCGGCGAGCCCGGCGAGCGCCGGGTCGTGGGCCCGTACGGCCGCCAGGGCGCGCTGTGCGCCCGCGACGAGCGTGCCGGCGTCGACGGCCTCGGGGTCCGCCGGGTCGCCCGCGAGCGCGGCGTGTGCGGCGGCGGAGGCGGCGGCCAGCGCCTCCGCGTGGCCCAGCCGTTCGGCCTCGGCGGCCAGCTCGACGTCCTCGCCGGCCCGCGGCTCCGCGGCGGCGACCTCGTCGAGCCCGAAGCGCAGCAGATCCGCCTCCTGCAACCGCTCACGCGCGCGGGTGGTGATCTCGTCCAGCTCGGCGCTGACGGCGCGCAGCCTGCGGTACGCCGCCGAGTACTTGGCCAGCGGCGCGGCGACCGCGTCACCCGCGTACCTGTCGAGGGCCTGCCGCTGCCGCGCGGGCTTCAGCAGCCCCTGCTGGTCGGTCTGGCCGTGCACGGCGACGAGGTCCTCGGCCAGCTCGCCGAGGAGCCCCACGGGGACGCCGCGGCCGCCCAGGTGCGCCCGGGAGCGGCCTTCGGCCGAGACCGTACGGCTGATGAGCAGGGCGCCGTCGTCCAGCTCGGCGCCGGCGTCCTCGGCCCGTACCGCCGCGGGCGAGCCTTCGGCCACGGCGACCCGGCCCTCCACGACGGCGGACTTGGCGCCGATGCGTACGAGCGCGGCGTCCGCGCGCCCGCCGAGCAGCAGCCCGAGGCTGGTGACGACCATGGTCTTGCCGGCGCCGGTCTCGCCCGTCACGGCCGTGAAGCCGGGCGACAGCTCGACGACCGCGTCGTCGATGACGCCCAGGGACTGGATCCGCATCTCCTCCAACACGGTACGACCATACGAGGTTCCGGCACCGGGTCGCGAGGGGCGTCGTGATCAGGGTCCGGGCCGGCGGCGCGACCGGGCCGTGCCGCCGGGCCGCGGCGGCGGGCGGAACGACCGCGCGTGGGACGGGCCGCGCGTCAGTTCGGCGCCCCGCGCCAGCCCGCCACCGGCAGCGCGAACTTGGCCACCAGCCGGTCCGTGAACGACGCGTGGTGCAGCCGCGCCAGCCGCACCGGAACCGCGCCGCGGCGCACCTCGACGCGCGCCCCGGAGGGCAGGTCGACCGTGCGGCGGCCGTCGCACCACAGCACGCCGTGCTGGTTGTTCGGCTGCACCTCCACCGCCAGGATGGAGTCCGGCGACGTCACGAGCGGCTTGGCGAAGAGCGCGTGCGCGCTGATCGGGACCATCAGCAGCGCCTCCACCTCGGGCCAGACGACGGGTCCGCCGGCCGAGAAGGCGTACGCGGTCGATCCCGTCGGCGTCGCGCAGACGACGCCGTCGCAGCCGAAGCGGGAGACGGGCCGGCCGTCGACCTCGGTGACGACCTCGAGCATCCGCTCGCGGGCGGCCTTCTCGACGGACGCCTCGTTGAGCGCCCAGTCGGCGTGCACGGTCCTGCCCTCGTTCCGTACGAGGACGTCGAGCGTCATCCGCTCCTCGACCTCGTACTCCCTGGTCACCACGCGGTCCACGACCTTGTCGAGGTCGTCCCGCTCGGCCTCGGCGAGGAAGCCGACCCGGCCGAGGTTGACGCCGAGCATCGGCACGCCGGACTTGCGGGCGAAGGCGGCGCCGCGCAGCAGCGTGCCGTCGCCGCCGAGCACGATCAGCAGCTCGCAGTCGTCCATCACCCCGGGGCCCGCCTCCACCAGCTCCGCCTCCGGCGGCAGCGGCAGGTCGGCCGCCTCGCCGGCAAGGACGCGCACGCCGACGCCGCAGCGCAGCAGGCCGCGCACGACCAGCTCGGCGCTGCGGATCGCCGCCGGCCGGCCGGTATGGGCGAGCAGGAACACGGTGCGGTCTGTCATCGGGGCCCCTCCGCCACGGCACGTGCCACGTCCTCGGGGTCCAGCGCGGGCGCCCCGGCGCGCAGCCACAGAAAATACTCGACGTTTCCCTTCGGCCCGGGCAACGGGCTGGCCGTCACACCGAGCACCCCCAGCCCGAGCGCCGCCCCCCGCTCCGCGACCCCGCGCACGGCCTGGGCGCGCAGTTCCGCGCTGCGCACCACGCCGCCGCTGCCCAGGCGCTCCTTGCCGACCTCGAACTGCGGCTTGACCATCAGCACGAGGTCCGCGTCGGACGTGGCGCAGCGCACCAGCGCGGGCAGTACGAGCCCGAGCGGGATGAACGACAGGTCGCCGACGACGAGTTCGGCGGGCTCGCCGCCGAGCTGGTCGAGGGTGAGCTCGCGGACGTTCGTACGGTCCCGGACGGTGACCCGCTCATCGCTCTGCAGCTTCCACGCGAGCTGCCCGTAGCCGACGTCCACAGCGACGACGTGCGCGGCGCCGGCGCGCAGCAGCACGTCGGTGAAGCCGCCGGTGGAGGCGCCGGCGTCCAGGGCGCGGCGGCCGGCGACGCGCAGCCCCCGGGGCTCGAACGCCGCGAGTGCGCCGGCGAGCTTGTGGCCGCCGCGGGAGACGTAGTCGGGGTCGGCGTCGTCGGGGACGACGACGACGGCGGCGGACGTCTCGACCTGGGTGGCGGGCTTGCTGGCGACCAGGCCGCCGACCGTGACCCGGCCCGCGGCGATGAGCCGCCCGGCGTGCTCGCGCGAGCGGGCCAGCTCGCGGCTCACCAGCTCGGCGTCGAGCCGGCGCCGCCGGGCACCGCTCACGGGTTCCCCGGCCGGTACGGGTGCACGCCGGGGCGGGGCGGTGGGGGGCCGTGCGGCGCGGGCTGCGGCGGGCCGGGGCGATGCTGCTGGGCGTACGGCGCGGGGCCGGCGGGTGCCTGCACGGGCGGCGGGGGCGGGCCCTGGGCGCGGTCCAGCTCCTCCAGCGCCTCGCGCATCCGGCCGTGGGCGTCCTCGTACACCTCCAGGTGGCTGCCGGTCGGCAGCTCGTCGGCGTCCGCGAGGCGGTCGAGCGCGGCGTCGACGTCGGGGTTGCCGGTGGGGGTGCGCGCGATACCGAGCGGCACGGGCCCGGCCTCGGCGGGCTCAGGCTCGACGGGCTCAGCCTCGACCGCATCGGGTTCCGGTTCCGGTTCCGCTTCCGGCCGTCTCTCCCCCTCCGGTTCAGTTGCGGTCCGCGCGGGCGGGCCGGCCGATTCCGCGGCCTCCGCCACGTCCCCGCCGCCCGGCTCCGGCCACCGCGCCGCCGGCTGCCGCACGTACGGCGGCGCGGTCGTGGTCTCGGGCTGCGCTGCGGGCATCGGCGTCGGCTCGCTCATGCCACAGACCGTACCCCGAACCACTGTCAGGACCCCGGTCAGACCCTGCCGTCCGCGCCCGCCCGCGTCTTGCGCGCCGCCGGGACGACCAGCGGCGTGCCGGTCTCCGGGTCAGCGATCACCTGGCACTTGAGCCCGAAGACGCGCTCGACGAGTTCCGCGTCCACGATGTCGTTCGGCGCCCCCTCCGCGACGATCCGTCCGTCGCGCATGGCGATCAGGTGCGTGGCGTAGCGTGCGGCGTGGTTGAGGTCGTGGAGCACGGCGACCAGCGTGCGCCCCTGCGTCTCGTGGAGTTCGGCGCACAGGTCCAGGACGTCGATCTGGTGCTGGATGTCGAGGTACGTCGTCGGCTCGTCGAGCAGCAGCAGCGGCGTCTGCTGCGCGAGCGCCATCGCGATCCACACGCGCTGCCGCTGCCCGCCGGACAGTTCGTCGACATAGCGATCCGCCAGCTCCCCGACCCCGGTGGCGGCCATCGACTCCTGGACGACCCGCTCGTCCTCCCGCGACCACTGCCGCAGCAGCCCCTGGTGCGGGTAGCGCCCGCGGGCGACGAGGTCGCCGACCGTGATGCCGTCGGGTGCCACGGACGACTGGGGCAGCAGGCCGAGTGTCCGCGCCACCTTGCGCGCCGGGAGCGTGCCGATCGCCTCGCCGTCCAGCAGCACCGCGCCGGTGCGCGGCTTCAGCATCCGCGCGAGCGCCCGCAGCAGCGTCGACTTGCCGCAGGCGTTGGGCCCGACGACGACGGTGAACGAGGCGTCCGGCACGGCCACCGACAGGTGCTCCGCGACGACCCGGCTGTCGTAGGCGAGGGTGACGTTCTCGGCGGCGAGACGGCTCACTTCGGGACTCCTGTCCGGCGTACGGTCGGTCATATCCGGCCCGCCCGTCGTTCCGCGGCGAGCAGCCAGAGGAGGTAGACGCCGCCGAGCACGCCGGTGACGACGCCGACGGGCACCTGGTCGGCGCCGAAGGCGCGCTGCGCCGCCCAGTCGGCGACGATCAGCAGCGTGGCCCCCATGAGCGCGGCGGGCGCCAGGTTGGGACCCGGTGCCCGGGTGAGCCGGCGGGCGAGCTGGGGCGCGGTGAGGGCGACGAAGGCGACGGGCCCCGCGGCGGCGGTGGCGGCGGCCGTCAGCAGCACGGCGGCCAGCAGCGCCACGAGCCGTACCCGCTCGACGGGGACGCCCAGCGCGTACGCGGTGTCGTCGCCCATCTCCATCATCCGCAGCGGCCGGCCGCAGGCCAGCACCAGCGGCACGAGCACCGCGCAGACCGCGACCAGCGGCCACACGTGGGTCCAGTCCCGCCCGCCGAGCGACCCGGTGATCCACAGGGTGGCGCGGGCGGCGTCGACCAGGTCGGCCTTGGTGAGCAGGTAGTTGATGACGCCGGTGAGGATGGCGGCGGCGCCGATGCCGACGAGTACGAGCCGGTAGCCGGCCACGCCCCGCTGCCAGGCGAGCAGGTAGATGGCCGCCCCGGTGGCGAGGCCGCCGGCGACGGCGCCGAGCGCGACCGTCTCCGAGCCGCCCTTGAACAGCACGATGACCACCAGCGCGCCCACCGCGGAGCCGTGCGAGACGCCGAGCACGTCGGGACTGCCCAGCGGGTTGCGGGAGATGGCCTGGAACACGGCCCCGGCCAGGCCGAGCGCGGCACCGACCAGCAGCCCCACGAGCACCCGCGGCAGCCGCAGTTCGCGGACGATGAACTCCTGCCCCGGCTCGCCGCCGCCGAACAGCGTGCGCACGACGTCCGCGAAGGAGATCGGGAAGTCGCCGGTCCCGACCAGGACCACCGCGGCGGCCAGCGCGGCGGCGGCCAGCAGCAGGCAGACGAGCAGGGCGCGCAGGTCGAGGCGGACCGACAGATCGCCCTTCGTGCCGCGTACGTTGAGCGTTCTCACAACTGCGCCATCCTCCGGCGTCGTACGAGATGGATGAAGACCGGCCCGCCGAGGATCACGGTGACGATCCCGACCTGCACCTCCGCGGGCCGGGCCAGCACCCGGCCGAGCACGTCGGCGCCGAGCAGCAGCACGGGCGCGAGCACGGCCGCGTACGGCAGGATCCAGCGCATGTCGGGCCCGGTCACGGCGCGCACCATGTGCGGGATCATCAGCCCGACGAAGATGATCGGCCCGCAGGCCGCGGTCGCGGCGCCGCAGAGCAGCGTGACGGCGAGCATGGCGAGCAGCCGGGTGCGGGCGAGGTGCGCGCCGAGGGCGCGGGCGGTGTCGTCGCCCATCGCCATGGCGTTCAGCGGGCGCGCCAGCAGCAGTGCGAGGACGATGCCGGTGGCGAGGAACGGCAGCACCTGCCGGATGGTGGTCATGTCGGCGGAGGCGAGCGAACCGGTGGTCCAGAAGCGCATCCTGTCCAGCGCCGCGGTGTCCGTCAGCTCGACGGCGCGTACGTAGCCGAAGAGCGCGGCGGTGGCGGCGGTGCCGGCGAGCGCGAGGCGTACGGGGGTGGCGCTGCGGCTGCCGCCGAGGGCGTAGACGACGACGGAGACGGCGGCGGCGCCGGCGAACGCGAACCAGACGTAGCCGGCGACGGAGGAGACGCCGAAGAAGCTGATGGCGCTGACGACCGCGGCGGAGGCGCCCGCGTTGATGCCGAGCAGCCCGGGTTCGGCGAGGGGGTTGCGGGTGAGGGCCTGCATGACGGCGCCGGAGAGGCCGAGGGCGGCGCCGGCCAGGAGGCCGAGGATCGTGCGCGGGACGCGCATGTCGCGGATGACGACGTCGGTGTCGCTGCCGTCGTAGCCGAAGAGGCCGTGCCAGACCTGGTCCAGCGGGATGGGCTTGGCGCCGATGGCGAGGCTGGCCACGCAGACGAGCAGCAGCGCGGCGCAGGAGGCGAGCAGTCCCGCGGCGCGCGGGGAGAACCACCGGCGGCGGGGCGGGGCGTCCTTGAGTCCGTTGTCCGTTCGGGGAGCGGCGTCGACCAACACGCAGTTAGGTTAGCCTACCCTGATCAAACGGTGGAGTGGGTGCGCGCTCACAGACCGAGGCGGGCCAGCGCCTTCCCCGGGTCGAGGCCGCAGGAGCCCTCCCCCGCGTACGTCCACGCCGCCGCGCACAACGCCCGCAACCCGTCCAGCGGTTGGCCCTCGCCGTCGAGGCGCAGCCCCGGCTCCGTACCGCCCGCGGACGCGCTCCAGCCGCCGCACCGCGCGACGAAACCCTCGGCCTGGGCGCCCGCCACCGCCACCTCCGGCTGCGCTGCCGACAGCCCGCGCAGATCCGCCGCCACGTACGCCGGCCGGTGCCGCGGCTCCGCCGCGAGCAGTTCGGCGGCGCCGGTCACGCCGGTGAGCACCAGCAGCGCGTCGACGCCGCCGTTGTACGCGCCCTCGATGTCCGTGTCGAGCCGGTCGCCGACCACCAGTGGCCGGCGCGCGCCCGTCCTGATGATCGTCTCCCGGTGCATCGGCGGCAGCGGCTTGCCCGCCACCCGCGGCTCGGCGCCGGTGGCCAGCCGCACCACCTCCAGCGCCGCCCCGTTGCCCGGCGCGATGCCGCGCGGGGTGGGAATGGTCAGGTCGGCGTTCGACGCGAACCACGGCACCCCGCGCTGCACCGCGAACGCCGCCTCCATCAGCCGCCCCCACGGCATCGCGGGACCGCCGTGCCCCTGCACCACCGCCGCCGGATCGTCGTCCGCCGACTCCACGACGAGCAGCCCGTGCTCCCGCAGCGGCCCGTGCAGCCCCTCCCCGCCGACCGCCAGCACCCGTGCCCCGGGCGGCACCGCCTCGGCCACCAGCCGCGCCACGGCCTGCGCCGAGGTGATCACGTCCGCCGGCTCCGCGGGCACGCCCATCGCGGTCAACTGCCCGGCGACGACGGCCGCGGGGCGGGAGGCGTTGTTCGTGACGTACGCCAGCCGCATGCCGCGCTCCCGGGCGCCGCTCAGCGCAGCGGCCGCGTGCTCGACGGCCACGCCGCCGATGTAGACGACCCCGTCGAGGTCGAGCAGCGCCGTGTCATATGCCGTGCACAGCGGCTCCGCGCAGACGTCGGTACGGGTCCTGACGGGCTGGCTGGTCACGGCGGCGGCTCCTCGGACGGGCGATATCCACGGCTCGATCATCGCGCATCGGCCACGGCACATACGATCCGGTCCATGCAGCGTTCACCCGGTCTCGACCTCCGCCCCTTCCGCGGGCTGCGCTACGCGCCGTCCCGGGTGCGCAGCCTCGCCGCCGTCACCTCCCCGCCGTACGACGTCGTCGTCCGGCCCGACGGGCTGCACCACCTGGAGACCGCCGACCCGTACAACATCGTCCGCCTCATCCTCCCCCAGGACGGCGACCCCGCCACCCGCCACCGCCTCGCCGCCGACACGCTGCACCGGTGGCGCGTGGAAGGCGTGCTCGTGCCCGACCCGCGGCCCGCGCTCTACGTGTACGAGCAGCGCAGGGGCGACCTGCTGCAGCGCGGCGTCGTCGGGCTGCTGGCGCTCAGCGAACCGGCGGACGGCGTCGTGCTGCCGCACGAGGACGTGATGGAGGAGATCGTCGCCGACCGCGCGGGCCTGATGCGCGAGACCGCCGCCAACCCCGAGCCGCTGCTGCTGTCGTACCGCAGCGACGGCGCTGCCACCGGCACGGCGGCCGTCGTCGCCCGCGCCACGGCGCGCACGCCGCTGCTGGCCACGACGACGGACGACGGCTTCGCGCACCGGCTGTGGGCGGTGACGGACCAGGAGGAGATCGCGGCCGTACGCGCGGACCTCGCGCGGCGGCAGGCGCTCATCGCGGACGGACACCACCGCTGGGCGACGTATCTGCGGCTACGGGCCGAACGGCCGGCACCGCCGGGCGAGACGGGGCCGTGGGACTACGGGCTGGTCCTGCTCGTCGACACGGCCCGCCACCCGCTCGTGGTCCGCGGCATCCACCGCGTCCTGCGCACGCTGCCGACCGCGGAAGCCCTGCGCCTCGTCGGCGACGCCGCCCGCGTCCGGCGCCTCGACGCACCGCTGCCCGCGGCGCTGAGGGAGCTCGAAGGGACGGAGGGCAACGCGTTCCTCCTGGCGGGCGAGGACGGCCTGCACCTGGTCGACCGCCCGGACCAGGACCTGCTGGCCCGTACCGTTCGCACCGACCGCCCGGCGGCATGGCGCACCCTGGACGCCACGGTGCTGCACGCCACGCTCATCGAGCACGTCTGGCGGCTCCCCGACGACCCCGAGCACATCGGCTACGTCCACGAGGCCGCGGCCGCCGCCGCCCAGGCGGCGCGCCTGGGCGGGACGGCGGTGCTGATGAAGCCGGTGGCGGAGGACGTCGTACGGGAACTCGCGCGGGACGGGGTGACGATGCCGCGCAAGTCCACGTCGTTCGGCCCGAAGCCGGCCACGGGGCTGGTGCTGCGGGCCCTGGACCTGGGGTGAGTCAGGCGCGGCGCTCGTCTTCGTCCTCGTCTTCTTCCTCATCGTCGTCGACGGCGGGGTCGTCCTCGTCGGTGAAGTCGGCGTCGCTCACCTCGGCCGAAGCCTCCGCGTCCTCCTCGACCTCGTCCGCGGCGTCCTCCTCGATCTCCTCCGAGTCGGGGTCGAGCGCGTCGGTGAACTCGATGCCGTCCAGCTCGGCCAGCCGGTCGGAGGCGTCCGTGAGCCCTTCGTGGTCCGCCTCGACGGCCTTCGCGAACCACTCCCGCGCGTCCTCCTCGCGCCCGACCTCCAGCAGCGCGTCGGCGTAGGCGTACCGCAGCCGCGCGGTCCACGGGTGCACGGCGGTCGACGCCAGTTCCGGGCTCTGCAGGGTGACGACGGCGGCATCGGGCTGCCCCAGATCACGCCGTGCCCCGGCGGCGACGAGCCGCATCTCCACCTGCCCTGCCTTGTCCAACCGCTTCACCTCGGGCTCACCGGCCATCGCCAGCGCCCGCTCCGGCCGGCCCATGCCGCGCTCGCAGTCGGCCATCACCGGCCAGAGGTCGGGACGCCCGCTCATGCGCCGCGCGGCCCGGAACTCGGCCAGCGCCTCCTGGTACTTCTCGGTGTGGTACGCGGCGAAGCCGGCCGCCTCCCGCACGGCCCCGACGCGGGACGCGAGCCGCAGCGCCACCTTGGCGTGCTCATAGGCCCGGGGGGCGTCCTCGTCGAGCAGCCGGGCGACCATGACGAGGTTCTTGGCCACGTCGTCGGCAAGCGTCTTGGGCAGGCTCTGCAACTCCTGCCGTACGGCCTTGTCCAGTTCAAGCCCGGTGACGTCCTCGGGAATGGACAACCGCCGCACGGGCGGCCGCTCCCCGTCCCGCCGCGGCCCCCGCGCCCGATCATCCCGCCGCTCAAACCGCTGCCCACGCCCGTACCCGTCACGCCGGGGCCCGCGGGAACGGTCGTCGTCACGCCGGAAGTCACGACGAGGCCGCTCGTCACCACGGCCGAAATCACGCCGCGGCCGGTCATCATCGCGCCGGAAGTCGCGCCGGGGACGGTCATCGTCACGACGAGGCCCACGGGGGCGGTCATCGTCGCGCCGGAAATCACGACGAGGCCGGTCGTCATCGCGCCGCGGCCCGCGCGAGCGGTCGTCATCACGACGGAAGTCACGGCGGGGCCGATCGTCATCGCGCCGGAAGTCGCGCCGGGGACGGTCATCGTCACGACGAGGCCCACGGGGGCGGTCGTCATCACGACCGAAGTCACGACGAGGCCGGTCGTCGTCACGCCGAGGACCGCGCGGGCGGTCGTCATCACGCCGGAAATCGCGCCGGGGACGGTCGTCACCACGCCCGAAGTCACGACGGGGCCGCTCGTCATCGCGGCGGAAGCCTCGCGCCCGATCGTCCCCACGGCGGTCATCGTCACGCCGCGGCCCGCGCGGGCGGTCGTCGTCGCGACGGAAGTCGCGGCGAGGCCGATCGTCATCGCGCCGGAAGTCCCGTCGCGGCCGGTCATCGTCACGACGAGGCCCACGGGGGCGGTCGTCATCACGACGGAAATCACGACGAGGCCGGTCGTCCTGCCGCCGCGGCCCACGCCCCTGGCGGTCCCCCTCGGTACGACGCGGACCGCCACGACGGTCCCCGTCCCGCCGGTCGAAACCACGTCCGTCACCGTCACGACGCCGGCCGCGGCCGTCACGGTCCTCGTCACGCCGGTCGGGCTCGTTGGTGGTCATCACTACGCCTCTCTCACTCCCGGTCTCACCGGAACGAAAAAACAAAAAAGGACCCTTGGTCCCAGCGCTCACGCTGGGACCAAGGGTCCTCAATAATTGTTCGGCGGTGACCTACTCTCCCACACGGTCCCCCATGCAGTACCATCGGCGCGGTCGGGCTTAGCTTCCGGGTTCGGAATGAGACCGGGCGTTTCCCCAACGCTATGACCACCGAAACCCTCAAAGGGTCAGCGAACAAGCACACTCTTCAGTTAAGTGAACAAACTCAAGCCAACCCGACAACCATGGTTTGTTGTCTGGGAACAACACAGTGGACGCAAGCAGCTATGGACAAGCCCTCGGCCTATTAGTACCGGTCACCTCCACCCCTCACAGGGCTTCCAGATCCGGCCTATCAACCCCGTCGTCTACAGGGGGCCTTAACCCCTCAAGGGGGTGGGAGTCCTCATCTCGAAGCAGGCTTCCCGCTTAGATGCTTTCAGCGGTTATCCCTCCCGAACGTAGCCAACCAGCCATGCCCTTGGCAGAACAACTGGCACACCAGAGGTCCGTCCGTCCCGGTCCTCTCGTACTAGGGACAGCCCTTCTCAAGACTCCTACGCGCGCAGCGGATAGGGACCGAACTGTCTCACGACGTTCTAAACCCAGCTCGCGTGCCGCTTTAATGGGCGAACAGCCCAACCCTTGGGACCGACTCCAGCCCCAGGATGCGACGAGCCGACATCGAGGTGCCAAACCATCCCGTCGATATGGACTCTTGGGGAAGATCAGCCTGTTATCCCCGGGGTACCTTTTATCCGTTGAGCGACGGCGCTCCCACAAGCCACCGCCGGATCACTAGTCCCTGCTTTCGCACCTGCTCGACCCGTCAGTCTCGCAGTCAAGCTCCCTTGTGCACTTACACTCACCACCTGATGACCAACCAGGCTGAGGGAACCTTTGGGCGCCTCCGTTACCCTTTAGGAGGCAACCGCCCCAGTTAAACTACCCACCAGACACTGTCCCCGATCCGGATCACGGACCCAGGTTAGACATCCAACACGACCAGAGTGGTATTTCAACGACGACTCCACAACCACTGGCGTGGCCGCTTCACAGTCTCCCACCTATCCTACACAAGCCGAACCGAACACCAATATCAAGCTATAGTAAAGGTCCCGGGGTCTTTCCGTCCTGCTGCGCGAAACGAGCATCTTTACTCGTAATGCAATTTCACCGGGCCTATGGTTGAGACAGTCGAGAAGTCGTTACGCCATTCGTGCAGGTCGGAACTTACCCGACAAGGAATTTCGCTACCTTAGGATGGTTATAGTTACCACCGCCGTTTACTGGCGCTTAAGTTCTCAGCTTCGCCACCCCGAAGAGTGACTAACCGGTCCCCTTAACGTTCCAGCACCGGGCAGGCGTCAGTCCGTATACATCGCCTTACAGCTTCGCACGGACCTGTGTTTTTAGTAAACAGTCGCTTCTCGCTGGTCTCTGCGGCCACCCCCAGCTCCCCGTGTAAAACGGATCACCGGAAGCGGCCCCCCTTCTCCCGAAGTTACGGGGGCATTTTGCCGAGTTCCTTAACCATAGTTCACCCGAACGCCTCGGTATACTCTACCTGACCACCTGAGTCGGTTTAGGGTACGGGCCGCCATGAAACATCGCTAGAGGCTTTTCTCGACAGCATAGGATCATCCACTTCACCACAATCGGCTCGGCATCAGGTCTCACCCACAATGAGAGACGGATTTACCTGCCTCTCGGGCCACACCCTTACCCCGGGACAACCACCGCCCGGGCTGGACTACCTTCCTGCGTCACCCCATCACTCACCTACTACAAGCTCGGATCACCGGCTCCACCACACCCATCCTCACCCGAAGGATCAGACAGGGGGCTTCA
>NZ_CP029618.1:1275000-2735000 GCF_003945505.1 Streptomyces sp. WAC 06738
CTCGTTCCGGATGTTCCAGGTGGGGCTCACCGACTTCCAGCAGACGGACTGGTCCGCGTACCTGAACCAGTGGATCTCCGAGGTCGGGTCGCGGCGCAACTGGTTCTGAGCCGCACGTCGTGTGGCGGCGGCGCTCCGGCCGCTGCTCGTTAGGCTGACCGCCGTGGCGGGTACCGCGTGTCCGCGTACCCGCCACGCCGTGTCCTTGCGTCACAGCCACCCGGAGGTGTCTCACGTGCCCGAGCAGAACCGGCCGCCGCTGCCCCACGACTTCCATCCCGCGGTGCCGTCGTTCACCGTCACCAGCGACGACGTGCGGGAGGGCGCCCCTCTGCCCGACGCGCAGATCGGGGCGAAGGGCAACACCTCGCCGCAGTTGCGCTGGTCGGGGTTCCCGGAGGGGACGAAGAGCTTCGCCGTCACCTGCTACGACCCGGACGCGCCGACCGGCAGCGGGTTCTGGCACTGGTCGGTGTTCGACATCCCGGTGTCGGTGACGGAGCTGCCCGCGGGCGCGGGCACCGGCGACATGGCCGGGCTGCCGCAGGGTGCGGTGACCGTACGGAACGACGCCGGGACCCACGACTTCACGGGGGCGGCGCCGCCGCCCGGTGACGGTGAGCACCGGTACGTGTTCACGGTGTACGCGGTGGACCAGGAGAAGCTGGGTCCCGACGCGTCGGCGACGCCGGCCGTCGTGGGCTTCAACCTCCGCTTCCACACCCTCGCGAGGGCGCAGCTCATCGGCACCCACGAGGAGCCCGCGGCGGGCTGAAATTGCGTTGTCGCGGCCGATCTCCCGGGGCAGAGTGGAGCCACCTCGCCGCTCGGCGGGGCCTGTCGGGAGGTGACCGGGATGCGCGAGACGCTGGTGCTCAACGCGAGCTTCGAGCCGTTGTCGACGGTGTCGCTCCGCCGCGCGGTGGTGCTGGTGCTCCAGGACAAGGCCGTGGTCGAGCAGGCGCACTCCGGTATGCGGCTCCGGGCGGCGAGCGTGGAGCTGCCGGTGCCCCAGGTGATCCGGCTCTGCCGGTACGTGCGGGTGCCGTTCCGAAGACGCGCGCCGTGGTCGCGGCGGGGTGTGCTGGTGCGCGACCGGCACCGGTGCGCGTACTGCGGCCGGCGCGCGACGACAGTGGACCACGTCCTGCCGCGCTCGCTGGGCGGCGGGGACACCTGGCTGAACACGGTGGCGTCGTGCGCCGCGGACAACCACCGCAAGGCGGACCGGACGCCGGAGCAGGCGGGGATGCGGCTGCTGCGGCGGCCCTTCGAGCCGACGCCGGCGGACGCGCTGCTCCTGGCGCTGGGAGTGCGCGAGCAGGAGCAGTTGCCGGAGTGGCTGGTGCCGCCGGAGGGCCGCGAGGTGAGTGTCGCCGCGTGACTTCCGGCGCGTGAGCGCCCCGTCTGCGCGGTACGGAGAAGAGCCCGCCCCCGGTCGTGGCGACGACCGGGGGCGGGCTCGTGTCGTAGGACGCGCCTGGGCGCCGCGCGGGTCTACTCCAGCGGGGGCTGCTCGCGGTAGGTGGGCGCCTTGCGGGTGCTCGTCTTGGGGGCGGCGCCGTCGCCGCCGCCGGTGGGCGAGGGCGGGCCGAAGTTGCCCAGGGCGCCGCCGAGTCCCTTGAGGGCGTCGCCGATCTCGCTGGGCACGATCCAGAGCTTGTTCGCGTCGCCCTCGGCGATCTTCGGCAGCATCTGCAGGTACTGGTACGACAGCAGCTTCTGGTCCGGGTCGCCGGCGTGGATGGACTCGAAGACCGTGCGGATGGCCTGCGCCTCGCCCTCGGCGCGCAGCGCCGCGGAGCGGGCCTCACCCTCGGCCCGGAGGATCGCGGCCTGCTTCTCACCCTCGGCGGTGAGGATCTCGGACTGCCGGACGCCCTCCGCGGTGAGGATCGCGGCGCGCTTGTCGCGGTCGGCGCGCATCTGCTTCTCCATCGAGTCCTGGATGGAGGTGGGCGGCTCGATGGCCTTCAGCTCGACGCGGTTGACGCGGATGCCCCAGCGGCCGGTGGCCTCGTCGAGGACGCCGCGCAGCGCGGCGTTGATCTCCTCGCGGGAGGTGAGGGTGCGCTCCAGGTCCATGCCGCCGATGATGTTGCGCAGGGTGGTGACGGTGAGCTGCTCGATGGCCTGGATGTAGCTGGCGACCTCGTAGGTGGCGGCGCGGGCGTCGGTGACCTGGTAGTAGATGACCGTGTCGATGTTCACCACCAGGTTGTCCTGGGTGATCACGGGTTGCGGTGGGAACGGCACGACTTGTTCGCGCAGGTCGACGCGGTTGCGGATGGTGTCGATGAACGGCACCACGATGTTGAGGCCGGCGTTGAGGGTGCGGGTGTAGCGGCCGAAGCGCTCCACGATGGCCGCACTGGCCTGCGGGATGACCTGGATCGTCTTGATGAGTGCGATGAAGACGAGCACCACCAGGATGATCAGGACGATGATGATCGGCTGCATGCTGCTCCCCGGTTAGTGATCCAATTGTGCGGCCCAGCCGCCGAGTGTGGCAGAACGGCCCTGCCCGTAAGGGCGCTTCCGGTCACATGACGACGGCGGTCGCACCGTCGATGTCCACAACATCGACCGTCCTGCCGGGCTCGTAAACCTCACCCGAGTCGAGCGCCCGGGCGCTCCACACCTCGCCGGCGAGCTTGATGCGCCCCCCTGTGCCGTCGACGCGCTCCAGCACCACCGCCTGTCTGCCCTTGAGGGCGTCGGTGCCCGTCGTCGCTCCGCCCTGGCCGCGATGGCGGCGCGCCACCGGCCGTACGGCGGCGATGAGGGCGGTCGAGACGACCGCGAAGACGATCACTTGCACGACCAGGCCGCCCCCCAGGCCGGCCGTCACCGCGGCGGCGACCGCGCCGACCGAGAACATGCCGAACTCCGGCATGGCGGTCAGCACCAGGGGAATGCCCATGCCCACGGCGGCGATCAGCCACCACACCCATGCATCCACAGGTCCAATGCTATTGCGGGGCAAGGGATTCGGGACAGATGCCCGGGGGCTGTGACCGGGAAGCTACGTCTGTCGTGGGCCGGTTGGCCGGGCGGGCGCTACGCCTTCGACATGGGGAGGCCCTGCGCGGTCCAGCGGTCGCCCGCGCGGTCGAGGACGAGCGGGAGGCCGAAGCAGAGCGAGAGGTTGCGCGAGGTCAGTTCGGCCTCGATCGGTCCGGCGGCGAGGACCTTGCCCTGCCGGATCATCAGCACGTGCGTGAAGCCCGGGGGGATCTCCTCGACGTGGTGCGTCACCATGATCATCGAGGGCGCGTACGGGTCGCGGGCGAGCCGGCCGAGGCGGCGTACGAGGTCCTCGCGGCCGCCGAGGTCGAGGCCGGCGGCGGGCTCGTCGAGGAGGAGGAGTTCGGGGTCGGTCATCATGGCACGGGCGATCTGGGTGCGCTTGCGCTCGCCCTCGGAGAGGGTGCCGAATCTCCGGTCCAGGTACTCGCTCATGCCGAGGCGGTCGAGGAACGCCTTGGCGCGGTCCTCGTCGACGGCCTCGTAGCGCTCCTGCCAGGTGGCGGTCATGCCGTACGCGGCGGTGAGGACGGTCTGCAGGACGGTCTGGCTCTTGGGCAGCTTCTCGGAGAGCGCGGCGCTGGCCATGCCGATGCGGGGGCGGAGCTCGAAGACGTCGACACCGCCGAGTTTCTCGCCGAGGATCTGGACGGTGCCGGCGGACGGGAAGAGGTAGCTGGAGGCGATGTTCAACAGCGTGGTCTTGCCCGCGCCGTTGGGGCCGAGGATGATCCACCGCTCGCCCTCCGCGACCGACCAGGAGACCTGTTCGACCAGAGCCCTGCCGTCGCGGACCACCGATACGTCCACCAGCTCCAGTACATCGCTCATGAGCGTGCCGTCTCCCCTTGCAGTGTCGGTCCTTCGTACGCGGTGCGCGCCTGCGACACCGCCCCAGGGCAAACCTACGCCACGCGATGTCGGACCCGGTCCGTAGGCTGGTGCCATGCTCGAAGAACCACGTTCAGGCCGGCTGGCGGCCTGGGGAAATGCCCTGCTTTCCGGGCACATCTCGCCCGACGAGGCCGCGGAGCGCATCGTCGCGGACGACGCCGGGCACCGGGTGGCGGGGCTGCCGGAGGAGGAGTCCGCCGAGGGAGTGGCCCTGACGATGGCGCTGGGACGGCTGCGGGCGCTGGGCGCGAAGGGCCTGCGGGTGGCGCTGCCGGTGCCGGGGCACCCGCTGGGCCTGGCCGGGCCGCCGGAGTTCAACGCGCTGGCGCTGGACGCCGGCGAGGCGGTGCTGGCGACCGGGGGGCCGCCGCTGGGGCTGGTGCCGGAGGTCTGGTCGGTGGGTCCGGAGGGCGACGAGGTGGTCCGGGTGCGCTGGCGCTGCCTGCCGGTGCGGGACGCGCCGCCGGCGGACGTGCCGTCGCTGGGTGAGGCGGAGCGGGAGCTGGCGGAGGCGATGCGGGACGCCACGGAGGTGCTGTCGCGGCTGGACGTGGCGGGGTCCGGGCCGGTCGCGGAGGCGGCGCTGGCGGCGTACCGGGCGCGGGCGGACCGCGGGCGCGAGGTGCTGGCCCCGGGGTATCCGCCGCGGGCGGTGCGGGTGCTGGAGCTGGCGCAGCGGGTGGGGGCGCTGGTGGAGATCGCCCGGGATCCCGGCGAGGGGCACGGGGCGGCGGTCAGCGCGGGGCAGATAGCGGCTCGCGGGGAGGCGTTGCGGCCGCTGGAGCGGACAGCGCGGCGGGCGCGGGTGGCGGCGTACAACGCGTTCGTGGAGGAGCTGGAGCGGGGCTGACGTGCCGGCGGGCGCGCCGCTTTCCCTCTCGCGGCGCGCGGCGGGGCTGACGTGCGGGGCGCACGGGGGCGAGCGGTGGCGCGTACGCCCCCCGCGGTCGTGCCGTGGGGGGCGTACGGGACGGAAGGTGCGCTGCGTCAGCCGTTGACGCCGGTGTTGCCGAACGGCGCGTTCAGCAGGCCGACGACGGAGATGTTGTTGCCGACGAGGTTCACCGGCACGTGCACGGGGAGCTGGGCCACGTTCCCCGAGACGACGCCGGGCGAGCCCTGGGCCGTGGCCCCGGCACCGGCGTCGGCGACCGCCGCGCTCGCCCCGGCACCGGTTGCGAGACCCGCGGTGGCGAGGACGAAGGCGGCCTTCTTCACTGCATGCATGGAAAGTCGTTCCTCCTGTTGGCTGCGCACACCCCGGGCTCGGGGGTGCATGCTGCGCAACGGCCGCGGAGTCCAGCGGACACGCCGCGGCGGCCTGGGCCCACCGTTCGGCGCAAGGGAACGGCGATCGTACGACCGCGGCGAGCGGACCGGACCGGCCCGCCGGGCGGCGCCCGGGGGCCGGTTCCGGCGCCGGCGGACCGCGGTCCTTCAGCGGTTGAGGCAGAGGTTGCCGAACGCCGGGTTCAGCGCGCCGACGACGGTGGCGGTGTTGCCGCAGGCGTTCACGGGCACGTGGACCGGCACCTGGACCAGGTTGCCGGAGCCGATGCCCGGCGAGCCGACGGCCTGGCCGCCGGCGGCCGCGCCGCCGTGCGCGGCGGCCACGCCCGCACCGGCCATGGCCAGGCCGCTGGCGGCGATGGTGAGGGCCGCAGCCCGCTTCAGGTTCCGCATGTGTTCCTCCTCGGGTCGGCCGCGGCCTGTGCCGCGGCGTGCCATGGAGAACGCGGGGAGCCGGGCGCGGTTGCGCCGGTCGGGCGACATCTACACGACAGTATGAATCTCGGACCGGAGGACATCGTTCCGGTGGCCCCCGGCCGGGCCCGGCACGACAGTCGTCTCAGCCGCTCAGGCCGTGGCGTACGGCCCAGAGGGCGGCCTGCGTACGGTCCGCCAGGTCGAGCTTCATCAGGATGTTCGACACGTGCGTCTTCACGGTCTTCTCCGAGACCACGAGGGCGCGGGCGATCTCCCGGTTCGAGCGGCCGTCCGCGATCAGCGCCAGCACCTCGCGCTCGCGCTCGGTCAGCGTCGTCCCCCGGCCCTGCGCGGGGCCGCCGCCGGCCTCCGGCGCCAGCAGCGCCCCGGCGACGTCCTGCTGGAGCAGCACGTGCCCGGCGTGCACCGAGCGGATCGCCCTGGCCAGGGCCTCGGGGTCGACGTCCTTGTAGACATAGCCCGCGGCGCCTGCGCGCAGTGCGGGGACGACGGTGCGCTGCTCGGTGAAGCTGGTGATGACCAGCACGCGTGCCGCGCTGCCGGACTCGCGGATGCGGCGCAGCGCCTCGATGCCGTCGGTGCCGGGCATCTTCACGTCCATGAGGACCACGTCCGGCACCAGCTCGGCGGTACGGGCCACGCCCTCGTCCCCGTCGGCGGCCTCGCCGACGACCTCGATGTCGTCCTGCACCTCCAGGAAGGTGCGCAGCCCGCGCCGTACGACCTGGTGGTCGTCGACCAGCAGCACCCGGATCCGGCCGGAGGCGGCCGTCTCGTCCGGGCCCGCGGTCCGCTGCTTCTCGCCCGTCTCAGCCACCGGGCACCTCCATCTCGATCACGGTGCCCTCCCCGGGCGCCGACTGGACGGTCAGGCCGCCGCCGACCCCGGCGGCGCGGTCGCGCATGGACACCAGGCCCAGGTGGCGGCCGGCGGAGCGGACGGTCTCCGGGTCGAAGCCCCGGCCGTCGTCGCGCACCCGCAGCCGGGCGCCGCGTCCGTACCGGGTGAGGGCGACGTCGACCTCATCGGCGTCGGCGTGCCGCAGCGCGTTGTGCAGGGCCTCCTGCGCGACCCGTAGCAGCGCCTCCTCCTGCGCCGCGGGCAGGGCGCGCACCTGCGCGGAGGTGAAGGTGACGCGGGCGCGGTGAGCCCGGTCGAGCACCTGCACCTGGGTCGCCAGGGTGGCCACCAGGCCGTCGTCGTCCAGGGCCGCGGGGCGCAGCTCGACGACGGCGGCGCGCAGTTCGTCCGCGGCGTCCGCGGCGAGCCGCGCGACCTGCTGCAGCTCGCCCTTGGCGCGCGTGGGATCGCGGTCGACGAGGGCGGCGGCGGCCTGCGCGGTCAGGCGGAGCGAGAAGAGCTTCTGGGAGACGGCGTCGTGCAGTTCGTGCGCGATGCGGGCGCGCTCGCCCGCGATGGTCAGCTCGCGGCTGCGCTCGTAGAGGCGGGCGTTGGTGAGCGCGATGGCGGCGTGGTCGGCGAGGGTACGCAGCAGGGCCTCGTCCTCGGCGCCGAAGCGGCAGCCGTCGGGCCCCGGCGGGTCGTCCGGCTCGCACTGCTTGTTGGCGAGGAAGAGCGCGCCGAGGACTTCCTCGCCGTCGGCGATGGGGACGCCGACGAAGTCCCGCAGCCGGGGGTGGGCGCTGGGCCAGCCGCCGAAGCGGGGGTCCTTGCGTACGTCGCCCAGGCGCACCGGCTCGGCATCCTCCAGCAGTGCGGCGAGGATGCCGTGCTGGCGGGGCAGCGGGCCGATGGCCTTCCACTGCGCGTCGCTGACGCCGTCGACGACGAACTGGGCGAAGCCGCCGTGGTCGTCCGGCACGCCCAGGGCGGCGTACTCGGCCTGGAGCAGCTCGCGGGCGGACGCCGTGATCGTCTGGAGCACGTCGCGGACCTGCACCTGCCTGCTCATGGCGAGCAGGGCGCGGCTGACCGCTTCGAGTCCCGCGACCGGTCCTGCGGCGGGTGTGGACATGCAGATCACGCTACCCGCAGGCCCGGTCCCCGTGATCCAGCCGCGGTCCCGACCCGTATCGGCCCCCGGTCCTAGGCCGCTGTGCCGACCGGGACGGACGGCTGAGGGGCGGCACCCCCGGTGAGGGGTGCCGCCCGTCAGCCGGGCGGAGGTGCGCTCAGCGCATGACCTCGGGCTCGTGCTTGCGCAGCAGCCGGGCGACGATGAAGCCGCAGATCACGCCCATGGTGAGCAGCACGCCGATGTTCAGCATGTACGTGCCCGCCGTGTGCTCCCACAGCGCGTCCGTCTCACCGCTGTCCCACGGCAGCAGCACGTTCAGGTCGGACGTCGAGCCCATCGCGGCCACCGCCCAGCGCGAGGGCATCAGCCAGGCGAGCTGCTCGACGCCGGGGGTGCCGTGCAACTGGAAGAGCACGCCGGTGAAGACCACCTGCACGATCGCGAACATCACCAGCAGCGGCATGGTCATCTCGGAGGTCTTCACCAGCGCCGAGATGATCAGGCCGAACATCATCGAGGTCAGGCCCAGCGTGGTCACGCCGATCGCCAGCTCCACCGCCGGCAGGTCGGAGAGGATCACCCCCTCCTCGGGCAGCTTGCTGCGGCTGAGGACGCCGATGGCGCTGATGACGGCGCCCTGGAAGATCGTGATGATGCCGAGGACGAGCACCTTGGACATCACGTACGCGGAGCGGGAGAGGCCGACCGCCCGTTCCCTCTCGTAGATCACCCGTTCCTTGATCAGCTCACGCACGGAGTTCGCGGCGCCGGAGAAGCAGGCGCCGACCGCGAGGATGAGCAGGATGGTGCCCGCGGCCCTGTTGATCAGGTGGATCTTCGCCGGCCCGTAGCCGAGACCGAACTCGGCGGGGATGACCATGCTCACGACGCCGAGCACCACCGGGAGAATGATGGTGAGCGCGATGAAGAAGCGGTCGGAGGCGAGGACGGACACGTACCGTCTCACCAGCGTCCAGAGCTGTGGCCCCCAGCCCTGCGGCTTCGACGGGCGGAGCATCTGCGGTGGCTGCATCGCGACGGGCTGCGGGGCCACGGCGTCGATGTCCGCGGCGTACATCTGGTAGTGCTGGGAGCCCTGCCAGCGGCCCTTCCAGTCGTACTCGCGGTAGTTCTCGAAGGCGGAGAAGATGTCGGCCCAGGTCTCGTAGCCGAAGAAGTTCAGCGCCTCCTCCGGCGGCCCGAAGTACGCCACGCCGCCGCCGGGCGCCATGACCAGCAGCCGGTCGCAGAGCGCGAGTTCGGCGACGGAGTGGGTGACGACCAGGACCGTACGGCCGTCGTCCGCCAGGCCGCGCAGCAACTGCATGACGTCGCGGTCCATGCCCGGGTCGAGGCCCGAGGTGGGCTCGTCCAGGAAGATCAGCGACGGCTTGGTGAGCAGCTCCAGGGCCACCGAGACGCGCTTGCGCTGGCCGCCGGAGAGCGAGCTGATCCGCTTCTCCTTGTGGATGTCGAGCTTCAGCTCGCGCAGCACCTCGTCGACGCGGGCGGCGCGCTCGGCCTCGGCCGTGTCACCGGGGAACCGGAGCTTGGCGGCGTAGCGCAGGGCGCGGGTGACGGTGAGCTGGGTGTGCAGGATGTCGTCCTGCGGCACCAGGCCGATGCGGTGGCGCAGCTCGGCGAACTGCTTGTAGAGGTTCCGGTTGTCGTAGAGGACCTCGCCGACGTCCGCGGGGCGGTAGCCCGTCAGCGCCTTGAGGAGCGTGGACTTGCCGGACCCGGACGGGCCGATGACGGCGATCAGGCTCTTCTCGGGCACGCCGAAGGAGACGTTGTCCAGGATGACCTTGCCGCCGTCGACCTTCACGGTCAGGTGACGGGCCGAGAAGCTGACCTCACCGGTGTCGACGAACTCCTCGAGCCGGTCGCCGACCAGCCGGAAGGTGGAGTGGCCGATGCCGATGATGTCGTCGGGGCCGATGGGCCGGCGGCCGCGCTGCGGCAGTTGCTCACCGTTGACGTACGTGCCGTTGTGGCTGCCGAGGTCGACGATCTCGGAGCGGCCGTCGGGCGTGGACCGGAACTCCGCGTGGTGGCGCGAGACCTGGAGGTCGGAGACGACCAGCTCGTTCTCCAGCGCACGGCCGATGCGGGTGACGCGGCCCAGCGAGAGCTGGTGGAACGTCGTGGGGCTGCGGTCGCCGTAGACCGACGGGGCGCCGGGGCCGCCGCCGTGGCCCGCGCCGGCGGCGGCGGGCGGGCGCTGCGGCGCGGACTGCTGCTGCGGCACGTACGGCTGCTGCTGGGGCGGCATGCCGGCCGGCGGCCCCTGGAACGGGGGCCCCTGGGGCGGAGGTCCCTGGGGAGGGCCCTGCGGCGGGGCGCCCCAGGCGCCGGGCGCCTGCTGCGGCGGCGCGGCCTGGTGGGCGCCGGGCGGCGGCTGGGCCATCGCGGTCTGCGCGCTGTACACGTCGGGGGCTGCGGCGCCGGCCGGCGCGGAGAGCCGCAACTGCGGCCCGTCGGTGGCGTTGCCGAGGTACACGACCGAGCCGGGGCCGACCTCGATCTGGTGGACCCGCTGGCCCTCCACGTACGAGCCGTTGGTGCTGCCGACGTCCTCGAGCAGCCAGCTACGGCCGCCCCACCGCAGGCTGGCGTGCCGCCAGGAGACCCTGGCGTCCTCCAGCACCACGTCCCCCTGCGGATCCCGCCCGACGCGATAGGCGCGCGCCGGGTCGAGAGTCCATGTCTGTCCGTTCAGTTCAAGTACGAGTTCAGGCACTCCATGCCCCACAAAGTTGTCCCCCGAGGTGCCCCTTGCACGGCACCCACTTCAACAGGCCCGTAAGGAGTCTAGGGATGGCGAACATCCTGAGGAACTATTTCAGTAACAGTCGCTTCACGAAAACGCGGGTCACGGCAGTGAGGCGGAGTTCCGGCTTCCACTTCCACCCGCCGCCGGGCGGTTCGCGCAGGTTGGCGGCACTTGATCACGTACGGCCGGTGGCAACGCAGGTACGCGAGCGGGGAGATACCGGTGGCAGCGCCCGGCCGGATCCGGGAATCGCGGCGGGGGGCCGGACACGGCCGCCGGGCCGCGGTGCCGCTGCCGGCGCGGGCGGGGCGCACGCCGGCGTACGGGCCTCTCCGGGCGCCGCGGACGGACGGGCCGTACCGCCCGGCGGAGGGCCGGCGACCGCCCGCGGCACCGCCGGACCCGTACGCCGGAAGGCCCCCGGACCTCGGCCTCCCCCGGGCACCCCGCGGAGACCCCGCGGACCGTCCGCGGGGCCCTGGGAGCCCTCCCCCGCGGTCCCCGGCCGTGACGCCCCCCAGACCCCCTCCCCCGCCCGTTCGGCCGCTCGCAACCGCACGTTCCCCTCGCCGCAACCTCCCAGCCCAGCGGCCCCGCCGCGCCCGGCCGCAACGCCGACCCGCCCGGCCGTCCGCGGGCCGCACCGCGATACCGTGGTCGCACCATGACCACCGCCGCCCGCACGCTTCTCGTCAAGATCTTCGGCCGCGACCGCGCCGGTCTCACCGCCGGCCTCTTCGACACCCTCGCCGCCTACCGGGTCGAGGTCATCGACATCGAGCAGATCGTCACCCGCGGCCGCATCACGCTGTGCGCCCTGGTCACGCCCCCCGTCGGGGCCACCGAGGGCGAGCTGCGCGCGACGATCCACTCGTGGGCCGGCTCGATGCGCCTGGAGGCGGAGATAATCTCCGGCACCGGCGACAACGAGCCGCGCGCCCCCGGCCGCTCCCACGTGACCGTGCTCGGGCAGCCGCTGACCGCCGAGTCGACCGCCGGCATCGCCGCCACGATCACCGGCACCGGCGCCAACATCGACCGCATCTTCCGGCTCGCGAAGTACCCCGTCACCGCCGTCGAGTTCGAGGTCTCCGGCGCCGCCACCGAGGAGCTGCGCCCCGCGCTCGCCATAGCCGCCGCCCGCCTCGGCGTGGACGTCGCCGTCGTCGCCTCCGGACTGCAGCGCCGGGCGCAGCGGCTGGTGGTGATGGACGTCGACTCCACCCTCATCCAGGACGAGGTCATCGAGCTGTTCGCCGCGCACGCCGGCTGCGAGGCCGAGGTCGCGGAGGTGACCGCCGCGGCGATGCGCGGCGAGCTGGACTTCGAGCAGTCCCTGCACGCCCGGGTGGAGCTGCTGGCGGGGCTGGAGGACTCGGTGGTGGACAAGGTGCGCGAGGAGGTACGGCTGACGCCCGGCGCCCGCACCCTGATCCGTACGCTCAAGCGCCTCGGCTACCAGGTGGGCGTCGTCTCCGGCGGCTTCACGCAGATCACCGACGACCTCAAGGAACGGCTCTCGCTCGACTTCGCCGCCGCGAACACCCTGGAGATCGTCGACGGCAAGCTCACCGGGCGGATCACCGGGCCGGTCGTGGACCGGGCGGGCAAGGCGCGGCTGCTGAGCGGCTTCGCCGCCGAGGCGGGCGTGCCGCTGTCGCAGACGGTGGCGATCGGGGACGGCGCGAACGACCTCGACATGCTCAACGCGGCGGGCCTCGGAGTGGCGTTCAACGCCAAGCCGCTGGTCCGGGAGGCCGCGCACGCGGCGGTGAACGTGCCGTTCCTCGACACCGTCCTCTATCTGCTGGGCATCACGCGCGACGAGGTGGAGGCGGCGGACACGACCGGCTGATGCGGTCGCCGAGGTCGCGCAGGAAGTCCGCCAGCTCCGGCGGCTCGCGCACCTCGAAGTCCACGCCGAGCAGCGCGATCCGCACGGCCAGCCAGTCGAGCGCGTCGCCGCCGGTGACCAGCGTGCAGCGGCCGGGCCCCCCGGGCTCCAGCAGCCCAGCGCCGCGCGGGAGGCGGCGTACGGCCTCGTCCAGGGAGACGTGCAGGGTGACGACGGCGCGGTAGCGGCCGCGGTGGCCGGCGACGGACTCGGCGACGAAGGCGGCGGCGTCGGCCGCGGGCAGCTCGCGCGGGGGGTGGCGGACGCCGGTCGGTCGCGGGTCGTCGATCCGGTCGACGCGGAAGCTGCGCCAGTCGGCGCGGTCGCGGTCGTACGCGACGAGATACCACCGCTGTCCCGTGCTGACCAGGCGGTACGGCTCGACGTGCCGCCGCGTGCCGTCGTCGGGGCCGGTCCGGCCCTCGCCCACCGGCCCGCCGCCGGGCCCGGCGGCCGGCGGCGCGGAGCGGGACCCGGGATGCCCCTCGGGGTCCGCCGCACCGTCCTCGGGTGCGTCTCCGCCGCGCTTGCCCCGGTAGCCGAATCGCAGCCCCTCCCCCCTGCTGCTCGCCGCCGCCAGCACCGCCAGCACCTCCGCGGCCACCGGCGCCCCCGCCGCCGCCACCGCGCCCGCGGGGCTCACGGTCAGCGGCACCGTGGCCCGCTGGAGCGCGGAGACGCGGCGGCGCAGCCGCGCCGGGAGCACCTGCTCCAGCTTGGCGAGGGCCCGTACGGACGTCTCCCCGATCCCCTCGACGCCCCCGGCCGCCACGGCGCGCAGCCCGGCGGCGACGGCGACGGCCTCGTCGTCGTCGAGGAGCAGCGGCGGCATCGCGGTGCCCGCGGCGAGCCGGTAGCCGCCGACGGCGCCGACGGTGGCGGCCACGGGGTAGCCCAGCGCGCGCAGCCGGTCGACGTCGCGGCGTACGGTGCGCACGCTGACGCCGAGGCGCCGGGCCAGCTCGGGGCCGCTGTGCTCGCGCCCGCTCTGCAGCACGGACAGCAGCCTGAGGAGCCGTGCGGGGGTGTCGCTCATCCTCCGATCATGACCGAGAAGGAGGACATCTTCCGACCTCCTTCGTCCGTGGCGTCGAGGTCACGGCAGCTCAGCAGCTCGCCGTCCGGCTGGGGCTGCCGGGCAGGGCGTACGTCTTCGGCGAGCCGGGCACCGGGCGGGACGGCGGGCGGGTGCTGTCCGGGGCCACCCCGGACAGGGCCGGCCCGCGCGGCGGGGTCGGCGACGGCGGAGTATCTGCGCCGGGACCTCGCGGGATGAGCGTAGGGACGTAGACGTAGACGTAAGGGCCGGGCGCCGCCCGGGCCCGGGCCGTGGCCCCGGCCCGGGGCCGCGGGCGGCGGTCCGGGCTCAGCTCACTGCTGGTGCGGCGTCCAGAACTCGGTGAGCCGGCCCACGCCGTGCTCCACGCCCTTCCACGAGCCGTCGAACTCCACCACGGCCACGCCCGAGGTCGGGAAGCCGCGGCTCAGCCTGGTCAGCGTGTCCCCCTCGGCGGAGCCCGCCAGGGCGTCGGCGAGGCCGTGCATGCCGGGGTTGTGGCCGACGACCAGCAGCGTGGAGACGTCGTCGGGGACCTCGTTCAGCACCTGGATCAGCTCGCCGAGGGACGCCTCGTACAGCCGCTCCTCGTAGACCGTCCGGGGGCGGCGGGGAAGCTGGCCGACGACGAGCTTCCAGGTCTCGCGGGTGCGTTTGGCGCTGGAGCAGAGGGTCAGGTCGGGGTCGATGTCGTGGGCCGCGAGGAAATCCCCGGCGGCGGGAGCGTCGGCGCGGCCGCGCTCGGCGAGCGGGCGCTCGTGGTCGGAGTCCTGGGCCCATTCGGCCTTGGCGTGTCGGAGAAGGACGATGCTGCGGGGCGTTCCTGCGCTCATAAGCTCAGCTTCGCACGAAACCGGCCGCGGGGTCCGGGCAGTTCGCAGGGTCTCCCGCCAGGAGTGACGGGCGGCCGCGCCCGGCCGCGGGTGCGGGCGCGGGTTCAGAGCAGCCGCAGGGCGAAGAGCGCGGTGAAGGCCATGACGGGCAGGGCGACGGACCACCACGGCAGCCAGCGCTGCGCCGCCGGCGGTGCGGGCTGGGTGTGGGCACCGGCTGACATCTTCGCCTCCGTGGGGTTGCCTGACGTCCCGAGTCCTTCGTACTGCTACGAACCTACGGAGCCGGGGCCGCGCGTCCCATCCGGTGACCCACCCAGTTCCCCCTGACCCTGGCCCCCTAGGGGAGGGTGGGGCTAGCCCCACCCCCGGGCGCCGCGGCGCCCCCGCGCGGGGCGGCGGTGCGGGGATGCGAGACTGGCCGTATGCCCGTGCTCGACCCGAACCCCCAGAACGGGCAGCGCAAGCTGCTCTACGTGCTCGGCGCGATGCTCGCCATCACGGTGGTCATCGGCGTCATCGCCACGATCGCCTCGCCCTGAGGCACGCGCCCGCCGCCGTCGGTGTCGCCGACGGGGCGTGCCGCCGTCAGAGCTCGTCCTCTACCACGCGGTCGCGTCCGGCGACGATCCCCACGGCCACCTGGGCGACCATGAACGCCGCGAGCACCGCAAGCGGGACGGTCCAGCCGTCCGTGGCCCCGTACAGCGCGCCGACGGCCAGCGGGCCCGGGATGGAGATCAGGTAGCCGGTGCTCTGCGCGAAGGCGGAGAGCCGGACAAGCCCGGCGTGGCTGCGGGCCCGGGCCCCGAGCAGGGTGAGGACCAGCGGGAACGCGCAGTTGGACACGGCGAGCAGCAGCGCCCACACCCAGGCCCCGCCCGCGGGCGCCAGCCACAGCCCCGCGTAGCCGCCGAGGCCGCACGCGCCGAGCACCACGACCAGCGGCCCCTGGTGGTGGAGCCGGGCCGCGATCCGCGGCAGCACGAAGGCCAGCGGGACGCCCATGCCCATCGCGAGGGCGAGCAGCAGCCCGGCCGTGGAGGCGGACACACCGGCGTCGCGGTAGATCTGCGGCAGCCAGCCGATGGTGACGTACGCGGCGGTGGCCTGGAGGCCGAAGAAGACGGCGAGCGCCCACGCGGTGGGGCTGGCGGTGATACGAACCGGCCGCGCCGGCTCCGCCGCCCCCTCGGCACCGGTGTCGCGCGCGGACCCCGCAGAACCCGCAGACCCCGGGGACGCCGCGGATCCGGCCGCCCCGCGGACTCGGCGGTCCCCGCGCGGCGCGACCCGCGCGACAGCACCACCCACGGCACCACGGCGACCGCCGCGACGGCGGCCCACACACCGAGCCCCAGGCGCCAGCTCCCGCCCAGCGCCTCGCTCAGCGGCACGGTGAGACCGGCGGCGGAGGCCGTGCCGAGGGCCAGGCCCATCGAGTAGAGCCCGGTCATCGAGCCGACCCGGTCCGGGAACCAGCGTTTGACGATGACGGGGATCAGCACGTTGCCCACGGCGATGCCGCCGAGCGCCAGCGCGCTGGCGGCCAGGAACGCGGGGGTGTTGCCGAACAGCGGGCGCAGCGCCAGGCCGCCGGCTATCGCGACGAGCCCGCCGGCGACGACCGCCACGGGGCCGAAGCGGCGGGCGAAGCGGGGCGCGAGGCTGCCGAAGACGGCGAAACATAGCGCCGGCATGGAGGTGAGCAGGCCGGCGACCGTGCCGCTCATGCCGATGTCGGTGCGCACGTCCTCCAGGACCGAGCCGAACGAGGCTATCGCCGGCCGCAGGTTGATCGCCGCGAGCAGCAGCGCGGGGATCATGAGCCGCAGCAGCCACGGCGCGATCCGCGGCGCGGCCGCCGGTCCGGTAGCCGCCGGGGGCGCGTCGGCCCGCACCTCTCCGGTCGGCTCTCCCGGGGTCTCGGCGGTTTTCGTGAGGATGCTGCGGCGTGGCATGCGGACCATCATAGAATCATTGGATGAATGGTTGTCCACTCCGCAGTCCGAGCACGGGAGAGACATGGCACTGACCTCGCCGCGCCGATCGAGCCTCACCGACCAGGTGATCGCGCAGTTGCGCACGCAGATCACCGCGGGCGAGTGGCCGGTCGGCAGCCGCATCCCGACCGAGCCGGAGCTGGTGGAGCAACTGGGCGTCGCGCGCAACACCGTCCGCGAGGCGGTGCGGGCGCTCGCGAACAACGGCCTGCTCGACATCCGGCAGGGCTCCGGCACGTACGTCGCCGCGACGAGCGAGCTGGCCGGCGTGATGCAGCGCCGCTTCGCCGATGCCCGTCCCGCGCACGTCGCGGAGCTGCGCAGCGCGCTGGAGGCGCAGGCGGCCCGGCTGGCGGCGGTGCGCCGTACGGAGGCCGAGATGACGCAGTTGGAGCTGCTGCTGCGGCGCCGCGAGGAGGCGTGGGAGTCGGGCGACGCGGCGGCGTTCGTCGACGCGGACGCGACGCTGCACCTGGCGGTGGCGACGGCGTCGCACAACGAGGTGCTGACGGCGGTCTACGCGGACCTGGGCGAGGTCGTCCGCACGACGCTGCGCTCCAAGGTGGGCGACGTGCTGCTGCCGGCGGAACACCTGGACCACGCCCGGATGGTGACGGCGATCCGCGCGGGCGACGCGGAAACCGCCGCGGAGGAGGCCGCAAGCCACGCCTACGGCTGCATGCCGGAACCGGCCCTCGGCGGCTGAAGGGGAGGCACCCCGCTAGCCGTCCGGTACGTCGCGTATCGGTTCGTGGGTGACCCAGGCGTGGGCGACGTCGAACCAGCAGCGGTCTGTCAGCTCGCCGCTCTCCGCCGGGTCGAGGCGCACGCGCATGCCGTCGACGTCCGGATCCCACCAGCGGGCGCACTCGATGTGCAGTTGGACCGCGTCCGTGTAGGGGCCCGCGTTGTAGCAGCGGGCGGTGACGGTCGAGCCGGTGACGGTGGTGCGGCACTCGGCCCTCGTCGGACCCCCGCGGTCGTCGGCGCCGGGGACCGCGGCGGGGCCGGGGAGAGAGCCGGGGCCGTCCGCGGCGTACGCGGGGCCCGCGGCCGGCAGCAGCACCGGCGCGGCGAAGGCGACGGCCGCCGCGCACAGGAGCGTACGGCGGCGGGCGGAGACCCGGGTGCGGCGGCCGGAACGACGCGGGCCCTCACGCACCACACAACCTCCTCGGCCGTACGGCGACGCACGTGCGCGCGTCGCTGCTGCACCACAAGGGGACGGTAACCGCCCCTCCAGCGTGCGCCGCCGCCCCGCCCCCGGCCCACCGGCCTACGCCGAACGGGCGACCCCCGCAGGGGGCCGCCCGTCCGCCT
This sequence comes from Streptomyces sp. WAC 06738, assembly GCF_003945505.1. Taxonomy (NCBI): domain Bacteria; kingdom Bacillati; phylum Actinomycetota; class Actinomycetes; order Kitasatosporales; family Streptomycetaceae; genus Streptomyces; species Streptomyces sp. WAC 06738. The sequence continues at coordinate 1,292,512 of NZ_CP029618.1, forward strand.
CGGAGCCGGTGCCGGCTGCCGGTCCTCCCGGCTACGCGCCCATGATGTGCACGCCGCCGTCCACGTGCACGATCTCGCCCGTCGTCTTCGGGAACCAGTCGGACAGCAGCGCCACGACCCCGCGCCCCGCCGGCTCCGGGTCCGCCATGTCCCACTCCAGCGGCGAGCGCGTGTTCCACACGTCCGCCAGATCCGAGAAGCCGGGGATGGACTTCGCCGCCATGGAGCCGATGGGACCGGCCGAGACCAGGTTGCAGCGGACGTTCTCCTTGCCCAGGTCACGGGCCAGATAGCGGCTGGTGGCCTCCAGGGCCGCCTTCGCCGGGCCCATCCAGTCGTACTGCGGCCACGCGAACTGCGCGTCGAAGGTCATGCCGACGACCGAACCGCCGCCCTGCATCAGCGGCAGGCACGCCATCGTCAGCGACTTCAGCGAGAACGCCGAGACGTGCATGGCGGTGGCGACGGACTCGAAGGGGGTGTGCAGGAAGTTGCCGCCGAGCGCGTCCGGCGGGGCGAAGCCCACGGAGTGCACGAGGCCGTCGAGCCCGCCCAGCTCCTCGCGCACGATGCCCTCGATCCGCGCCAAGTGCTCGTCGTCGGTGACGTCGAGTTCGACGACCTTCGCCGGCTTGGGCAGCTTCTTCGCGATGCGCTCGGTGAGCGTGGGCCGCGGGAACGCGGTGAGGATGATCTCCGCGCCCTGCTCCTGCGCCAGCTTCGCCGCGTGGAAGGCGATGGACGACTCCAGCAGCACGCCGGTGATGAGGACGCGCTTGCCGTCGAGGATTCCGCTCATGGTGCTCAGTGACCCATGCCCAATCCGCCGTCCACGGGAATGACGGCTCCGGTGATGTACGAGGCGTCGTCGGAGGCGAGGAAGCGCACCGCGGCGGCGACGTCCTCCGGCCGCGCGTACCGGCCGAGCGGCACCTGCGCGGCGATCTCCGCCTGCCGCTCCGCCGAGAGCACCCGCGTCATGTCGGTCTCGACGAAGCCGGGCGCGACGACGTTGAAGGTGATGTTGCGCGAGCCCAGCTCGCGCGCCAGCGAGCGGGCGAAGCCGACGAGCGCCGCCTTGGAGGCGGCGTAGTTGGACTGGCCCGGGGAGCCCATGAGGCCCACCACGGAGGAGATGAGCACCACGCGGCCCTTGCGGGCCCGCAGCATGCCGCGGTTGGCGCGCTTGACGACGCGGAAGGTGCCGGTGAGGTTGGTGTCCAGGACGGAGACGAAGTCCTCCTCGGACATCCGCATCAGCAACTGGTCCTTGGTGATACCGGCGTTGGCCACCAGCACCTCGACGTTGCCGTGTGCCTCCTCCACCTCCTTGTACGCCTGGTCGACCTGCTCGGTGTCGGTGATGTCGCACTTCACCGGCAGACAGCCCAGCTCCACCAGCGCCGCCGGCGGCTCGCCGGAGCGGTACGTGAACGCGACCTTGTCGCCCGCCTCGGCGAACGCGCGGGTGATGTCGAGGCCGATACCGCGGTTGCCTCCGGTGACCAGAACCGAGCGGCTCAAGGACCCATCCCTTCTCCCTGGTGGCTCCCGGACTCTCTCCAGGACTCCTCACCCGAGAAGCTATCGGTACGGGACGCGCCACGGGCATTCCGCCCCCCACACAGGCCCGCGGCGGACACTTGTGGGGTTCCGACAGAAACCCGCTGGGCACCGGGCAGCCGCTCGGGCATGATCGGCCGGGGGCCCGGACGCGGCCCGCGGCACCACCACCCACCACCGACCGGAGGGCAGAACGTGAGCAAGTCGGTCCATTCCCTCGACGACGGGTTCCTCGCACTGCCGCTGAGTGCCCTCGCGGACGCCGCGCTCGCGCGGGCCCGGGCGCTCGGCGCCGAGCACGCCGACTTCCGCCTGGAGCGGGTGCGCAGCGCGGCCCTGCGGCTGAAGGACGCCAAGCTGGCGGGCGCCACGGACACCACCGATCTCGGGTACGCGGTGCGCGTGGTGCACGGCGGGGCGTGGGGCTTCGCGGCCGGGGTCGATCTGACGATGGACGCCGCCGCGCGGGTCGCCGCCCGGGCGGTGGCGATGGCCAAGCTGTCGGCGCGGGTCATCGCGGCGGCCGGGTCCGACGAGCGGGTCGAGCTGGCGCCGGAGCCGGTGCACGCGGAGAAGACGTGGATCTCCGCGTACGAGGTGAACCCCTTCGACGTACCGGACGCCGACAAGACCGGGCTGCTCACCGAGTGGAGCGAACGGCTGCTCGCCGCCCCGGGCATCTCGCACGTGGACGCCTCGCTACTGGCGGTGCAGGAGAACAAGTTCTACGCCGACACCGCCGGCACCTCGACCACCCAGCAGCGGGTGCGGATGCACCCCGAGCTGACCGCCGTGACCGTCACCGACTCCGGCGACTTCGACTCGATGCGCACCCTCGCCCCGCCCGCGGGCCGCGGCTGGGAGTACGCGACCGGCACCGGCTGGGACTGGGACGAGGAGCTGGCGCGGATCCCCGGCTGGCTGGCCGAGAAGATGGCGGCGCCGAGCGTCGAGGCCGGCTCGTACGACCTGGTGGTCGACCCGTCGAACCTGTGGCTGACGATCCACGAGTCGGTCGGCCACGCCACCGAGCTGGACCGCGCCCTCGGCTACGAGGCCGCGTACGCGGGCACCTCCTTCGCCACGTTCGACCAGCTCGGGACCTTGCGCTACGGCTCCGGCCTGATGAACGTCACCGGCGACCGCACCGCGGAACACGGGCTCGCCAGCATCGGCTACGACGACGAGGGCGTGCAGGCCCAGTCCTGGGACCTGGTCCGCGAAGGCGTGCTCGTCGGCTACCAGACGGACCGCCGGATCGCGAAGCTCACCGGCTTCGACCGCTCCAACGGCTGCGCCTACGCCGACTCCCCCGCCCACGTGCCCGTCCAGCGCATGGCGAACGTCTCCCTGCAGCCCGCGCCCGAGGGCCCGACGACCGAGGAGCTGATCGGCGAGGTCGAGCGCGGCATCTACGTCGTCGGCGACCGCTCCTGGTCGATCGACATGCAGCGCTACAACTTCCAGTTCACCGGGCAGCGGTTCTTCCGGATCGAGAACGGCAGGCTGGCGGGGCAGCTCAAGGACGTGGCGTACCAGGCGACGACCACCGACTTCTGGGGCTCGATGTCGGCGATCGGCGGCCCGGAGACGTACGTGCTGGGCGGCACCTTCAGTTGCGGCAAGGCGCAGCCGGGGCAGTCGGCGTCCGTCTCGCACGGCTGCCCGTCCGCGCTCTTCCGGAACGTCAACATCCTCAACACCACCCAGGAGGCCGGCCGATGACGCGGACGACCCGGACGACCGAGCCTCACGAGACCGTCGAGCGGGCCCTGGAGCTGTCGCGCGCCGACGGCTGCGTGGTGATCGCCGACGAGGAGTCGAGCGCGAACCTGCGGTGGGCGGGCAACGCGCTGACGACGAACGGCGAGACCCGCGGCCGTACGCTCACCGTCATCGCCACCGTCGACGGCCGGGAGGGCACGGCCTCCGGTGTCGTCTCCCGGGCCGCGGTCACCGCGGACGACCTGGAGCCGCTGGTACGGGCCGCGGAGGCGGCGGCGCGGGAGAGCGGTCCCGCGCAGGACGCCCGGCCGCTGGTCGAGGGCGTGCCGCACTCGGCCGACTTCGCCGAGCCGCCCGCCGAGACCTCCTCCGACGTGTTCGCCGCCTTCGCGCCCGTGCTCGGCGAGTCCTTCGCCCGCGCCCGCGCCGGCGGCCGGCAGCTCTACGGCTTCGCGAACCACACGCTCACCTCCACCTACCTGGGCACCTCCACCGGGCTGCGGCTGCGCCACGACCAGCCGACCGGCACGCTGGAGCTGAACGCCAAGTCCCCGGACCGGACGAAGTCCGCCTGGGCGGGCCGCTCGACCCGGGACTTCACCGACGTGGACCCCGCCGAGCTGGACGCGGAGCTGGCGCAGCGGCTGGCGTGGGCGGAGCGGACGGTGGAGCTGCCCGCCGGGCGGTACGAGACGCTGCTGCCGCCGAGCGCGGTGGCGGACATGCTGGTGTACATGTTCTGGTCGGCCTCCGGGCGGGACGCGCACGAGGGCCGCACGGTGTTCAGCAAGCCGGGCGGCGGCACGCGCGTCGGCGAGAAGCTGGCCGGGCTGCCGCTGACGCTGCGCAGCGACCCGGCGGAGCCGGGCCTGGAGTCGGCGCCGTTCGTCATCGCGCACACCTCCACCGACGACTGGTCGGTCTTCGACAACGGGATGCCGGTCCGGCCCACGGACTGGGTGCGCGAGGGCACGCTGCAGCATCTGCTGACGAGCCGCTTCACCGGTGACCTCACAGGACTGCCCGTCACGCCCGAGGCGGACAACCTGGTGCTGGACGGGGGCGGCACGAAGTCGCTGGACGAGATGGTCGCGGGCCTCGGGCACGACGGGCCGGGGCTGCTGCTGACCTGCCTCTGGTACATCCGCGAGGTCGACCCGGCGACGCTGCTGCTGACCGGGCTGACCAGGGACGGCGTGTATCTGGTGGAGAAGGGCGAGGTGACCGGGGCGGTGAACAACTTCCGCTTCAACGAGTCGCCCGTCGACCTGCTGGGGCGCGCGGCCGAGGCCGGGGCCACGGAGCGGACGCTGCCGCGCGAGTGGGGCGACTGGTTCACGCGGGCGGCGATGCCGCCGGTCCGGATCCCCGACTTCAACATGAGCTCGGTCAGCCAGGGCGTCTAGCCGCCATTACCCTCGTACGCAGCACTCCTGTGCCCGGCCGCGCGGTCGGCCGGGCACGGGACCGGGATCGAGACCGAGAAGAGAGACGAGACACGTGACGGACATCGTCGACGAGCTGCGGTGGCGCGGGCTGCTGGCCCTGTCCACCGACGAGGACGCACTGCGCAAGGCGCTCGCGGACGGTCCCGTCACGTTCTATTGCGGCTTCGACCCGACGGCGCCCAGCCTGCACGTGGGACATCTGGTGCAGGTGCTGACCGTGCGCCGGCTCCAGGAGGCCGGGCACCTGCCGCTGGCCCTGGTGGGCGGGGCGACCGGCCAGATCGGCGACCCCAAGCCGGACGCGGAGCGCACGCTGAACGACCCGGAGGTCGTCGCCGGCTGGGTGGAGCGGGTCCGCGCGCAGATCGAGCCGCTGCTCGACTTCGAGGGCCCGTACGCCGCCCGGATGGTCAACAACCTGGACTGGACCTCGGGCCTGTCGGCGATCGAGTTCCTGCGCGACATCGGGCGGCATTTCCGGGTGAACAAGATGGTCGCCAAGGAGGCCGTCGCGCGCCGGCTGGAGTCGGAAGAGGGCATCAGCTACACCGAGTTCAGCTACCAGATCCTGCAGAGCCTGGACTTCCTGGAGCTCTACCGGCGGTACGGCTGCACGCTGCAGACGGGCGGCAGCGACCAGTGGGGCAACCTGACGGCGGGCACCGACCTGATCCACCGGGTCGAGCCGGAGGCCACGGTGCACGCGCTGGCGACGCCGCTGATGACGAAGGCCGACGGCACGAAGTTCGGCAAGACGGAGGGCGGCGCGGTCTGGCTCGACCCGGAGCTGACGACTCCGTACGCCTTTTATCAGTTCTGGCTGAATGTCGACGACCGCGACGTCTCCCGCTACCTGCGGATCCTCAGCTTCCGCAGCCGCGAGGAGCTGATCGAGCTGGAGCGGCAGACGGCGGAGCGGCCCCAGGCGCGGGCCGCGCAGCGGGCGCTGGCGGAGGAGCTGACGACGCTGGTGCACGGCGCGGCGCAGTGCGCCGCGGTGATCGCCGCGTCGCGGGCGCTCTTCGGGCAGGGCGAGCTGGGCGAGCTGGACGAGGCGACGCTGCGGGCGGCGCTGGCCGAGGTGCCGCACGCGCGGGTCGCGGAGCTGGGTCCCGTGGTGGAGCTGCTGGCCGAGGTGGGCCTGGCGCCGAGCAGGTCGGCGGCCCGCAGGACGGTCAAGGAGGGCGGGGCGTACGTGAACAACGTGAAGGTCGCCGCCGAGGACGCCGTGCCGGCGCCCGGGGACCTGCTGCACGGGCGCTGGCTGGTGCTGCGCCGGGGCAAGCGCAACCTGGCGGCGATCGAGCTGGCGGCCCCCCAGGACGGCTGACGGAAGGCTCCGCTCCCCCCGGCCGGGGGGAGCGGAGCCTTCCGCTAGCGGGGGCTCCGGATCTTGTGGCCGCGGAACCTCTCGTACATCGGGGCGCCCAGCGCCACGACCCCCACGGCGCCGGCGAGCTGCAGGAGGTGCCGGATCCAGTCGACTCCCCTGGTGTCGGCCACGCCGATCCCCGAGGCCGCGGCGTTGCCGATGATCGACCCGATGATGCCGAACACGATGGTCAGCCAGATGGGGATGGCCTGCCGGCCGGGCAGGATGATCCGGGCGATCACGCCCAGGATCAGGCCCAGCACGATGGCCCACAGCCAGTTCATGTCGCCTCCTCGTGCGGCGGTGTCCGCCTGCCGTGCCAGTTTCTTGCGGTGACCAGGGGGACGCATTCCGGCCAGGTCTGTTCGGGTTGTGGGGCGGTATGTCCCGCCCCCGGATCGAGCGGAGCGCTTTCCCGGCGTACCTTGGGGAGGTACCCGGTGCCAGGGGGTGGAATGTGAAGCGGAAGCGCCGCGGCGATGCCGACGTGTTCAGGATCACCGGCGCGCGGCAGAGCCTGGACGATGACGTACGCGGCCGGCAGCGGCGGTACGTGATCTCCATGACGATCCGGGCGGTCTCGGTGGTGGCCGCGGCCCTGCTCTGGAACGTCCAGCGGCATACCGCCGTCGTCGCGCTCATTCTCGGCATGTTCATCCCGTACTTCGCGGTGATCATCGCGAACGCGGGCCGCGAGAGCATCCGTTCGCTGCCCTCCACCTTCGTCGTCGCCCCGGAGCGCAGAGTGATCGCCCCGCCGCGGCGGACCGCGCGTGAGCCCGGCACCAGGGGTGAACGGGCCCCGGCCGGCAACGAGTCGACGACCAGCGACAGCGTGCCGCCGCCCGTTTGATCCCCAAGAGTGCAAGCTCAGAAAAAGCTCAAATCAAATATGCCCATCCGGTGCCGGGCGGCCCTTCTCGCGTGACATACTTCGTACGCGCTCCGCATCCCCCGTCGGAGCGACGGACCGACGCCGGGCGGCTCCCCCCGTGGCTGCCCGGCGTCGCCCATGTTCCGGTACGTAGGCTGGGCCCCGTGAACACCGCTGATCCCGCTCTCATCTGCTCCGCCAAGGGCTGCCGTGCGCCCGCGGTGTGGGTGCTCGCCTGGAACAACCCGAAGCTGCACACGCCGGAGCGCCGCAAGACCTGGCTCGCGTGCGAGGAGCACCGCGAATACCTGAGCCGGTTCCTGGGCGTACGGGACTTCCTCAAAGAGGTCGTCACGCTGGCGGACTGGCAGGAGGCGGAGAAGAGCGCGGCAAACGCGGAAACCGGAGAAAAGGCGGAAACCGGAGAAAGGGGCGCCGACGGCGAAAGCGGGCCGGGGCCCGGCCGGGCCTGAGCGGCGCCCGCCGCACCCGGAAGTATCCCCGGCTCCCCCGCGTCAGCCGCCGATCGCGGACATCGGCCGGTCCGGCTGGACGAACGACGGGTCGTCGAGCCCGGCGCCCGCCTTCTTCCCCCACATCGCGATACGCCACAGCCGGGCTATCTCCTCGTCCGGCGCGCCGGAGCGCAACGCGCCCCGCAGGTCGGTCTCCTCGCGCGCGAAGAGGCAGTTGCGCACCTGCCCGTCCGCGGTCAGCCGGGTGCGGTCGCAGGCCCGGCAGAAGGGCCGGGTGACGGAGGCGATGACGCCGACGCGGGCCGGGCCCCCGTCCACGAGCCAGCGCTCGGCCGGGGCGGAGCCGCGCACCGCCTCGCCCTCGGGTGTCAGCGTGAAGTGCGTCCGCAGGGAGGCGAGGATGTCGCCCGCGGTGATCATGCCGTCGCGCTGCCAGCCGTGCTGCGGATCGAGGGGCATCTGCTCGATGAACCGCAGCTCATAGCCCTCGGCGACGGCCCAGGCGAGCAGATCGGGAGCCTCGTCCTCGTTGAACCCGGGCATCAGCACGCTGTTGACCTTCACCGGGTCCAGGCCGGCGGCCCGGGCGGCGGCGAGGCCGCGGAGCACGTCGCCGTGGCGCTTGCGGCGGGTGAGCCGCTGGAACACGTCGGCGCTGAGGGTGTCCAGCGAGACGTTCACCCGGTCGAGCCCGGCGGCCTTGAGGGCCGCGGCCGTACGCTCCAGGCCGATGCCGTTGGTGGTGAGGGAGAGCTTGGGGCGGGGCGTGAGGGCGGCGCAGCGCTCGACGATGCCGGTGAGCCCGGGGCGCAGCAGCGGCTCGCCGCCGGTGAAGCGCACGTCGGTGACGCCGAACTCGGTGACCGCGAGGCGGACGAGGCGGACGATCTCGTCGTCGGTGAGCAGCTCGGGTTTGCCGAGCCACTGGAGCCCTTCCTCGGGCATGCAGTACGTGCACCGCAGGTTGCAGCGGTCGGTGAGCGAGACGCGAAGGTCGGTGGCGACTCGCCCATAGGTGTCACGCAGCATGGAGAAGGCCCTCCCACGGCGGTACCTGACCTCTGGAAGCCTACGCCAGGCCACCGACAATCAACAGTTTGTAGAGGTTGCGGCGGTGAAACGTTCCGCCGTACGCGCGTGACGGCTGGGCCACGAGCGCCTGGCGTGCACGACACGCCAAAAGACACTGCAGGGCGATGTATTGATGGCCACGGGTGATCAGCGCTACGTTCGCTTGCCGTGTACCTGACCGCGGCAACGGTCCGCGGCGGATTCCTGACTGATGATCTGGAGATCCCATGACTCATCTCCGACCCCGCGGTCGGCGCCTGCTGGCAGTGCCCCTGGGGCTGACCCTCGCGGCGGCGCTCGGCCTCCTGCCGGGGGCGGCCTCCGCCGCGTCGGCCCCGGAGCCCGGCGGCAGCGCCGGGGCCGCGGCCGGCGAGAAGCTTTCGTACGTGGTCAACACGAGGGCCGACGACAAGACGATCGCCCGGGTCGAGGACGCGATCGCCGACGCGGACGGCTCGGTGGTCGTCACGCACAAGAAGATCGGCGTGGTCGTCGCCCACTCCACCAACCCGGACTTCGCGGCGGAGCTGCGCGACGTCCGCGGCGTGCAGTCCGCGGGCGCGAGCCGTACCGCGCCGCTGACGCCCTCCGGCACGCTGGAGACCAGCGCGCCGGAGGTCTACAAGGGCGCCGCGAAGGCCCGTTCGCAGGACCCGGGCGTCGAGCCGCTGGAGAAGGAGCAGTGGGACCTGCCGGCGATTGGCGCCGACAAGGCGCACAAGATCTCGACCGGCAGCCGTGACGTCACCGTCGGCGTCATCGACACCGGCGTGGACGACACGCACCCCGACCTCAAGGCCAACTTCTCCGCCAAGCAGTCCGCCAACTGCGTCGGCGGCGTCGCGGACACCACCGAGGGCGCCTGGCGCCCCTACGACCCGGCGGGCGACTACCACGGCACCCACGTCGCCGGTGAGATCGCCGCCGCGCGCAACGGCGTCGGCGTGGCCGGCGTCGCGCCCGGCGTGCAGGTCGCCTCGCTCAAGGTGAGCGAGCCCGACACCGCGCTGTTCTACGCCGAGGCCGTCGTCTGCGCCTTCGTCTTCGCCGGCGACAACGGCATCGAGATCACCAACAACAGCTACTACGTCGACCCGTGGCTCTACAACTGCCTCGACGACCCCGACCAGCGGGCGATCGTCGAGGCGGTCAACCGCGCCTCGCTGTACGCGATGGGCAAGGGCACCCTGCACCTCGCCGCGGCCGGCAACTCCAACGACGACCTCGCCTCCGACGAGATCGTGGACGACTCCAGCCCCAACGACACCACGCCTCTTGAGCGCACCATCGACCCGTCCGAGTGCTGGGACGTGCCGACCCAGCTCCCGGGCATCGTGACCGTCGCGGCGACCGGCGTGAACGACGACAAGTCGTACTACAGCAGCTACGGCCAGAAGGTCGTCGACGTCGCCGCGCCCGGCGGTGACGGCTACCAGATCCCGGACACGCCGTCGAAGAACGGCCGCATCCTGTCGACGCTGCCGGAGAACAAGTACGGCTGGCTGCAGGGCACGTCGATGGCCACCCCGCACGCCGCGGGCGTGGCGGCGCTCATCAAGAGCAAGCACCCGCGGGTGTCGCCCACGGCGCTGCACCTGCTGATGAAGTCGCAGGCGGACAACCCTGGCTGCCCGGAGTTCTACGACCCGGACGGCAACGGGGTCGAGGACTCCACCTGCACCGGCGACAAGCGGACCAACGCCTTCTACGGGGCGGGGATCGTGGACGCCTACGACGCCGTACGGCGGTGAGGCCCCGCCGGTGACGTAACCCCACCGGCGGCCACCGGGCCGGGCGGCGGCGCCTCAGGGCGCCGCGGCCCGGCCTTCGCCGTGTCCGGGGCCGGGCTGCTCCGCCCCGCGGGCGGGGCCGGGGACGGCCTGCCGGCGGCGCAGCACGCCGTCCGTGATGAGGTACTGGGCGGCCAGGTAGGTCGCCATCACCCAGAACCCGGCGGCGGGCGGCTGCGGCCGGCCGGCGAGGTCGGTGGCGATGAGGGTGTCGGAGAAGAGGAAGAGCGCGCCCCCCGCACCGGCCCGCGGCCGAACCGGGCGGCGCCGAACGCCATCGCGGCGAGCAGCAGACTGTACGCGGCCACGGGCCCGCGCAGCCCCGGGTCGAGCCCCGGCCACAGCGCGCCGACACCGGCGGCCCAGGCGGCCCCGTACGCGACGGCGAGCCGCCGCTCCCCCGCCCGGGGCAGCCGGTGCCCGCGCCGGAAGAGCGTCAGATAGCAGACGTGCCCGGCGGCGAACGCCCCCATCCCGGCCAGGAACGGCCCCTCCCCGCCCACTTGCAGCAGCACGTCGCCGGCCCAGCCGAAGGCCAGTCCGGCGACCAGCGCCCGCGGGGCGCCGCGGGCGGCGGCGTAGGCGGCGAGGGCCGGCATGAGCAGGGGCTTGGTGGTGTGCACGAGCCAGTCGGCTCCGGCGAGCTGCCCCACCAGATGCGCGGCGGCGGCCGCGGCGAACGCCCCCCGGGCCGCCCGCACGACGGCCCCGCGGAGCGCCCGGGAACGGGGACGGGGGGTCGGCAGGGCGGCGTCGGCCATGGCCTCAGTCTGGCGCAAGAACCGCCCCGCGTCCGCGGGCGCGGCACCGAAGAGGTCCCGACGGGGAAGACGCGGTCGAGGCGATCGCCCCTACCGGCGTACGGGGCTCCGCGCAGCCGCCGCCTCCGGGTCAGGCCGTACGGGCCGGGGTGCGGCGGAGGGCCGCGGGCGGGGGGAGCTGGGTGGTGTGGCGGCGGGCCAGGCGCAGGACGGCCCGCAGCGTCGGTTCCGCCTGCCCCGGGTCGCGGCGCCAGCGGGCCTCGATCGCCACCGGGCCCGCCGGCGTGGCCATCGGGAGGTCGACGAGCCCGCCGTCCTCCAGGTCCCGTACGACGGCCAGCCGGGGCAGCAGCGCCACCCCGCGGCCGTGCGCCGCCAGCCGGCGCAGCGCGGGCAGGGAGCCGGCGGCGGTGGCCGCGCGGGTACGGGCGGGCAGGTCGCGGCTGAGGCGGTCGTAGAGGACGGCCGAGCTGCAGCCCGGCTCCGCGACGAGGAACTCGGCGGCCAGCACGTCCGCCTCCGTCACCTCCGCCGCGCCCGCCAGCGGATGCGCGGGGCCGGTGACGAGCACGACGTCCTCGTGGCCGACGACGGCGCTCGGGCCCGCCGTGCGGCTGCCGTCGTCGAAGTGGAAGGCGAGGTCCAGTTCGCCGGCGGCCAGTTGCTCCGCCAGCCGCTCCCGGGGGCCGACGACCACGCTGATCTCCGCGTCCGCGTCCGGCCCGCCGGCGCCGTAGTCCAGCGCGGTGACGATGTCCGGCAACCACTCCCCCGCCAGCGTCTCCGGGGCCCCGATCCGCAGCCGCGGCCGGGAGGCGGCGGCCGCGCTGCGCATGCGTTCGTCGATCACCAGCGCCTCGCGCGCGTACGGGAGCAGCCGGCGGCCGGCGTCGGTGAGGGAGGCCCCCGTGGAGGTGCGGACCACGACCGTGACGCCGAGTTCCTGTTCCAGGCGGCGCAGTTGGGCGCTGAGGCTCGACTGCGCGTACCCCAGCCGCTCGGCCGCGGCCGATATCCCGCCGGTCTCGGCCACCGTCACGAAGGCGCGCAGATATCGAGAGTCCACCGGGGGATCGTGTCACCGCCCTCTTCGCCCGCGCCATCACTTTTTTGCATGGACGCGCCACACGATACGTGCCCCGCACCCCGCCAAGTGACCATGGGGGCCCGTGAGTTGGACGGCCGGCGCCGGGCGCGCTCCCTCGTCACCGCTCCCGGCGCGGGCCGTCACGCCGCGGCGTCGAGCGCGAACCCGTCCAGCTCGATCCCCGCCCACGCCAGCTCGATGAGCACGTCCACCGCCCGCCGGCCGTCCGGCACCTCGGCGATCAGCACCGCCGGCTCCGCGCCCGGCAGCGGGGGCACGTCCAGGACGAGCGCCAGCAGCCGCCGCGCCTCGGCGCGGCGCGCGGGCTCCGCGAGCCGCAGCAGGAGGTGCCGGGCGGGCCTCACCGCCGCGGCCCACGGACCGCCGCCGTGCCGGAGTGCGTGCCGGTCCGCCGCCGGCTGCGGGATCCGTACGCGGTGGTCTCCGTCCGTTCCGTAAAGGGGCATGGTGGCTCTCCCGTCCGCCGTGCGCGTGCCGGCCGTCCGACGGCCGGCTGCCGTCGGGCTCCACGATCCGCCCCGGGACCGCCGCCCGTCATCGTCCGGCGAGTGGCTCCCGCGCTGCGGTCAGGGGTGCAGGTGGCCCGCCGCCTGCAACCTGCGCAGCAGCGCCCGCTGCGCCTCCCGGAGGACGCCTGACCGGCGCCGATTGGCTACGGTGCAGAGCATGACGGCGGCAGCGCAGACGGACGCGAACAGCGAGCACACGGTGTTGCGCTACCTCGCGACCGCGATCGAGGACGGGCGGGAGACGGGGCGCGATGCCCGCGCGTACGCCAAGGACGCGGGCTTCGCCGCCGCCGTGGCGCTCGGCTGCGTGGGCACGATGCTGCTGGCGCCCGACGGGCGGACCGGCTTCGACGCGCTCGCCTGGGCGCTGGGCCTCATCGGCAGCGTGGCGCTGGTGGCCAGGCACCGCTTCCCGCGCGCGGTGCTGGTGATCGCGGCGGCGGCCATGGTCGCGTACCAGCTCCGCGGCTACCCCGACGGCAGCCCGGTGCTGCCGATGCTGGTCGCCGTCTACCGGTCCATCCGCGGCGGGCACCGCGGCTTCTTCGCCGTCACCGCCCTCCTCTCCCTCGTGGTGAGCCTCGGCTCGCTGCCGCTGCTCCCGCTCGGCGACGAGGCGCTGCGCGCGGCGCTGGAGAAGCGGTTCCTCACCTTCGGCTGGGTGGTGGCATGCGCGATGGGTGCGGCCATGCGCATCCAGCACGAGGCGATGCTGGCGCAGGCCGAGGAGCGCGCCGCGGAGAACGCTCAGCGCAGCGCAGACGAGGAGCGGCTGCGCATCGCCCGCGAGCTGCACGACACCCTCACCCACAGCATCTCCGTGATCAAGGTGCAGGCCGGGGTGGCCGTGCACCTGTCGAAGAAGCGCGGTGAGGAGCCGCCGCCGGCGCTGCTCGCCATCCAGGAGGCCAGCGGCGACGCCGCGCGCGAGCTGCGCTCCACGCTGCACGTGCTGCGCAACGCGGACGGCGGCGCCGAGGGCGTCGGTCTTGAGCGGCTGCCCGAGCTGGTGGAACGGGCCAGGGGCTCGGGGGTGCCGGCGACGGTGGCGGTCGCGGGCGAGCGGCCGGTGCTGCCTGCGGAGGTGGACCGGGCGGCGTACCGGATCGTGCAGGAGTCGCTGACGAACGTCGCGCGGCACGCGGGGCCCGCGGCGGCCGTGGGCGTGCACGTCTCGTACGCGCCGGACAAGGTCGTCGTCCAGGTCGACGACGACGGCGCCGCCGACCCCGGGGCACCGCCGCGGCCGGGCATCGGACTGACGGGGATGCGCGAGCGGGTCACCGCGCTCGGCGGCGAGCTGCACGCCGCGCCGCGGCCGGAGGGCGGCTTCCGGGTGCGCGCCGAGCTGCCGCTGCCCCGCGCGGGCGGCCCCGCGGGGGCGGCCACGTGATCCGGGTGCTCCTCGTCGACGACCAGGCCCTCATCCGGGGCGGGTTCCGGGCGCTGCTCGACGCCGAGGACGACATCGAGGTGGTCGGCGAGGCCGCCGACGGCGCCGAGGGGGTCCGGCTCGCCACCCGGCACCGTCCCGACGTGGCGCTGGTCGACGTGCAGATGCCGGTGCTCGACGGCATCGAGGCCACCCGCAGGATCGCCGCCGACCCCGACCTGGCGGGCGTGCACGTCGTCATCCTCACCAACTACGGCGTGGACGAGTACATCTGGAGCGCGCTGCGCGCCGGGGCGGCCGGGTTCCTCGTCAAGGACATGGAGCCGGAGGACCTGCTGCACGGCGTACGGGTCGCCGCCCGCGGCGACGCGCTGCTCTCCCCCGCGCTGACGCGCAAGCTGATCCAGGAGTACGTGTCCCGCCCCGCGGGCGGCGTGCCCGGCACGGACGACGCGCTGCGCGAGCTCACCCGGCGCGAGCGCGAGGTCGTCACCCTCGTCGGGGGCGGCCTCAGCAACGAGGAGATCGCCGCCCGGCTGCACATCAGCCCGATCACCGCAAAGACGCACGTCAGCAGGTCGATGACGAAGCTCGGCGCCCGCGACCGGGCCCAACTCGTGGTGCTCGCCTACGAGACGGGCCTGGTCACCCCGCGCGGCCCGGTCGCGGGGCAGCCCGCGGACTGACCCCTGACGGGTGCTCAGGCGGCCCCCGCGCGCGCCGCCGTGTCGGTGGCAGGCTCTATGCTCTGAACCCATGCTCGAAGACCGCGCGACGCCCCTGAGTCCCCGTCACGTCGCGCGGCAGCAGCCGCTTCCGGGCGCTGATCCGGCCGCGCCGCAGCCGGCCCTCCCGCTGCCCCCGCCCGCCGCCCCCGCCGACGGCTGGCCCGCCGACTACCCCGAGGCGTACGCCGTCGTCGACGTCGAGACCACCGGGCTGCGCTCCGACGACCGCATCGTCTCCGCCGCCGTCTACCGCCTCGACGCCCACGGCGCGGTGGAGGACAGCTGGTACACGCTGGTGAACCCGGAGCGCGACCCGGGGCCCGTGTGGATCCACGGCCTGACCCGCGAGATGCTCGCCGACGCGCCGCTCTTCCCGGAGATCGCCGAGGAGTTCACCGCGCGGCTGGAGGACCGGGTGCTCGTCGCGCACAACGCGGTCTTCGACTGGATGATGATCGCCCGCGAGTACGCCCGCGCCGGGCTGACCGCTCCCGTGCGCCGGCGGCTGTGCACCATCGCGCTCGCCCGGCAGTTGCGGCTCCCGCTGCCCAACGCCCGGCTGGCGTCGCTGGCCGAGCACTTCGGCGTCGCCCAGCGCAAGGCCCACGACGCCGAGGACGACGCCCGCGTCCTCGCCGAGATCTTCCGCCCCAGCCTGCGGCAGGCCGCCGCGGCCGGCGCCCGGCTGCCGCTGCTGGCCTGCCAGCCGCTGACGGAGTGGGCGGAGCAGGCGCCCGCCGGGGGCACCGGCGGCACCCGCTCGCCGGGCGGGCACGGCGCGTACCAGTGGCGCACCTGGCGGCCCAACCGCCGGCTGCCCGCGTCCCCGTACCCCAACCCGGGGCGGTACGTGCGCGGCGGCCGGCTCAAGCAGGGCATGCGCGTGGCCTTCTCCGGCGACACCTCGGTGGACCGCAGCCTGCTGGAGGACCGGGCCGTCGAGGCCGGGCTGCACGTCGCGGGGAGCGTCTCGCGCTACACGAGCCTGCTGGTCACCAACGATCCGGGCGCGCCGACGAGCAAGGTGACGCGGGCCGCGGCGCACGGCACCCCGGTGATCGACGAGGCCGCCTTCCTCCACCTCATGCGGGACGTCGAGCCGGCGGAGGCGCCGCCCGGCGAGGAGGGCGGGGCGGGGTAGCGGGGTCCCGTCGGGCGGCGGCGGACCGGGGAGTACGGTCGAGGGGTGTACCGCTTCCTGTTGTCCCGGCAGTGGGTGATCGTCACCCTGGTGGCCGTCCTGCTCATCCCCGTGATGATCCAGCTCGGCTTCTGGCAGTTCCACCGCCACGAGGACCGGGTCGCGCGCAACGACCTCGTCGCCCGCAACCTCAAGGCCGAGCCGGTCCCGGTGGACCGGCTCATGCGCGAGGGCCGCACGGTGCCGCGCGAGGACACCTGGCGCACGGTCACGGCCACCGGCGCGTACGAGCCGGAGCGCGAGGTCGTCGTACGGCAGCGGCTCGGCGCCGACGACAAGCAGGGCTACTTCGTCGTCACCCCGCTCCGCCTCACCGACGGCTCCGCGGTCCTCGTCAACCGCGGCTGGGTGCCCGCGGGCGCCGACCTCACCACCTTCCCCGAGGTGCCGCCCCCGCCCGCCGGCGAGGTCACCGTCACCGGCCGGCTGCGCCCCGACGAGACGACGGGCAGCGGCATCCGCGACAAGGCCGGGCTGCCGGACCGCCAGGTGATGCTCATCAACAGCGCCGACGAGGCCGCGGACGGCCTGCCGGGGCCGGTGCTCGGCGGGTTCGTCGAACTGGTCGCCACCTCTCCGAAGGCCGCGGGCAAGCAGCCGGAGCCGGTCTCCGAGCCGGACCACAGCAGCATCGGGGTGCACATCGCGTACGCGATCCAGTGGTGGATCTTCGCGGCGGCGGTGCCGTTCGGCTGGTGGGTTCTCGTACGCCGGGAGCGCCGGGACCGCGAGGCCGCGGCAGCGAAGGCGGCCGGGGAGACCGCGGCACCGGCCGAGCCCGCGGAGGACGGGGAAGCGCCCGGCGGGACCCCCGCCGGCGAGGCCGGGAAGACCGCGGACGCCCCGGCGCGGCGGGCCGCGGACGACGACCGCGCCCCATCCCTGGCGCCCGCCGAGCAGATGGCGGCAGACTGACCCCCATGGATCTTGGACTCAACGACCGCGCCTACGTCGTGACCGGGGGCTCGCGCGGCCTCGGTCTCGCCGTCGCCGGGCAACTGCTCGCCGAGGGCGCGAAGGTGGTGCTCAGCGGCCGCGACAAGGACCGCGTGGCGAGCGCCGCCGCCGCGCTCGGCGAGTCGGCCGTCGGCGTCGCCGCCGACAACGCGGAACCCGGCACCCCGGACCGCCTCATCGCCGCCGCCCGGGAGCACTTCGGCCGCTTCGACGGCGTGCTCATCAGCGTCGGCGGCCCGCCGGCGGGCAACGCCACCGCCAACACCGACGCCGAGTGGGAGACGGCGTTCGGCTCCGTCTTCCTCGGCGCGCTGCGGATGGCCAGGACGGCCGCGGGCGAGCTGGAGGAGGGCGGGGTCATCGGCTTCGTGCTCTCCGGCTCCGTCCACGAGCCGATTCCCGGGCTCACCATCTCCAACGGGCTGCGCCCGGGGCTCGCCGGGTACGCCAAGTCGCTCGCCGACGACCTCGGGCCCCGCGGCGTGCGGGTCGTGGGGCTGCTGCCGGCCCGGATCGACACCGACCGGGCCCGCGAGCTGGACGCGCTCTCCGGCGACGCGGAGGCGGCACGGGCCCGGATGGAGGCGAAGATCCCGCTGGGCCGCTACGGCACGCCGGAGGAGTTCGGCCGGACGGCGGCGTTCCTGCTGTCGCCCGCGGCGTCGTACCTGACCGGGATCATGCTGCCGATCGACGGCGGCATGCGGCGGAGCATCTGAGCGCGATGGCCGGACGGAGCGCACGGACGGGCACGGACGCCGGCCGCTTACCCCGCTTACCCGCGAGCGGGACGGGCGCGGAGCCCCGGGGCCGGTCGCGCGTGCGCCCTACGAGCCGTACCGCCGGTACGGGCCGGGCGCGCCGCGCGCCGGCCTCGGTCGTCCGGCACGGTCAGGAGCTACGGCCCGCGCCCGCCCCCGCCGTCACGAGACGCGCTCCGGGCGGTGCTTGGCCGAGCGGAACCTGATCTCCGCGGGCAGCCGTGCCAGGCCCACCGACGCGCGGGCGGGGGCGAGCGCCCGCTCCTCGATGTGGTCCACCGCCGCCGCGGGATGCGCGCCGGGGCCCAGCAGTACACCGAAGCTGGCGCGCGGCGCCGTGCGCCGGCCCGTGAGGGTCACCCGGGCCCGTTCCACCCCCTCCAGCGCACCGGCCTCCTCCGCCAGCACCTCCTCCAGCGCGGAGCCGCGCAGCAGGGCCTGCGGGGCGGCCGGCAGCGTGAGCGTGGCGGTGCCCCCGGACTCCGCGCCGTCGGGGTCCGGGTCCGTGGCGGAAGCCCAGTCGCCCTCCTGGGCGCGCTCGGCACCGGAGGTGCCCGGCGCGGCGGGCGCTAGTGCGCCGCCCGTGTCGACGACGACCTCGCCGAGGCGGGCCCGGCGCAACTGGGCGACGAGCCACCAGCCGCTGCAGAGCAGCAGCAGCGACAGCCCGCCGATCACCGTCGGCCACCACCAGCCGTCGTCCCGCCACCGCAGCCGGGTGGCCCGGCTCAGCAGCACGTCGTCGGAGCCGCCGGCGTACGGCGCGAAGCCGGTCCGCGGCAGGTCGAGCCCGGCGAAGAGCACGGCGATCCCGGCCCCGGCGACGAGGAGGCCGGTGACGGCGAGCAGGATCCGGTTGACCACGCGCAGCATCGCGCTCACCCCTTCGCCGGCGGCCGGCGTACGTGGACGGACAGCTCGGGCCTGCGGGCGAGGCCGAGTTCGCGGATGCCGTCGCCGAGGACCGCGGCGAGGTCGGCACGTACGTCGTCCAGCTCGCGGAAGTGGGACTCGGCGCGGGCGCTGACGCGGCGGCGGCCCACCGAGACCCGTACCGACCGGACGCCGGAGATCTGCATCGCCCGGTCGCGCAGCACGACGGACGCCGCCCGCCGGTCCAGCCCGGCCCGCAGGTCCGGCGCCGAGTGCCGCATCGGCAGCACGCCGCGCAGCCCCGGCGTGACGGCCAGCAGCACGAGCCAGGCGCCGAGCAGCACGGCCAGGGCGGCGGCGGCGAGCACCCAGGCGTCGTCGAGCGGGCGGGCGGCCAGTTCGTCGGCGACGCGGCGGCGCCAGCGCATCGCGGGGCGCTCCGCGCGTACGGCGACGACGTCGTAGAGGAGCAGCCCGACGCCCACGGTGACCGCGGCGGCGGTGAGCGCGGCGGGCACGCGGCGTACGGACCAGAAGCGGGCCGCCGCGTCGGCGCTCCCGCCGTCCGGCCCGGCCGCGTACCCGGAGGCCGACGTGCTCTGCCGCCACTCGTCCGGCCGCGGCTCGGCCGCCGTACCGGCCGAGCCGGCGTCCGGCCAGGACTTCGTGTCGTTGCCGCTCATCGCACCCTCCCCCGCGGCGCGTTCGGCCGCTCCGTGGCGTGCAGCCGCTCGACCTCCACGGCCACCTCCGGGACCTCCAGCCCGACCAGAGCCCTTACCCGCTCGGTGACCGCCCGACTCACGGCGCAGCACTGGGCGCCCAGGTCGGACGGGAATCCCAGGTGGACGCCGACGCGGACGCGGGCGGTGTCGCCGCGGACGACGACGGCGGCGTGCGCGGCGTCGGTGCCGGGCGCGCCGAGGAGCGCCTCGCGGGCCGCCTGGGAGGCGATCTTCGCGATGACGCGGTCCTCGATCCGGGTCGCGCCCCGCTCCCCCGCCGGCACGGCGGGCTCGCCGCCTCCGGCGTCCTCGGCGGGTGCCGCTGCCGCCGCGTCTGCCGCGTGCCCTTCCGCGTGTTCTTCCGCGTGTTCGCTCGCCACGGACGTCACCCGTCACCGCCGCCGGTCGTCGCGCTCGCCCGGCCTGCGGAAGAAGTCGCCCGGCTCCAGATCGCCGTCCAGCACCCGGCCGACGACGAAGCCGATCGCGCCGAGCGCCGCCACCAGCAGGAAGGCACCGAATCCGCCGAAGTAGCCGGCGAAGCCCAGCGCCATGCCGGCGATCAGGCCGACCACTGCCATGCTCATCGCACGCACCTTCCCCAAGCTCCCCGGGGCGGGTCCACCGCCCCGCCGTCACTGCAGCCGCGGCTGCTCGGCTCCCTCTTCCTCGTCGTCGGGCAGCTTCACGTCGGTCACCGCGATGTTGACCTCGACCACTTCGAGGCCGGTCATCCGCTCGACGGCCGAGATGACATTCTCCCGTACGGCGCGGGCGAGTTCGGTGATGGAGACCCCGTAGTCGACGACGATCTCCAGGTCGAGCGCCGTCTGCACCTCGCCGACCTCGGCCCGCACCCCGGTCCACGTCCGGGTGGAGCCGGGTGCGCGGTCCCGTACGGCGCCCGCGGTACGGGCGAGGCCGCTGCCCATGGCGTGCACGCCGACGACGTCGCGCGCGGCGAGGCCCGCGATCTTCTCGACCACGCCGTCGGCGATCGTCGTCCGCCCCCGCGTCGCCGGATCGCCGGTACCGCGCCGCGTGCCCAGCACCTTCGGCGGGGCCGCCGCCGGCTCCCGCGGAACCTCGCTGACCGTCGACTCGCTGCTCACCGTCTCCATCCTTCCTTTCTGACGAACATGGCGTGCGCTCGTTTTCGCCCCCCACTATCCGTCCCCTGCCCGGGCCGGGCCAGGGGAATGCGACACCCGGCCCACGCAGGTCCGTGAACGGGTGGCAGGGCGCGGTGAGCGGGGACATGGGGGCGTAGGAGGGGGAAACACGAAGCAGGCGGTGGGTGCCGCCGCGTGGGTGGGCGGGGACGGGGTCCGGGTCGGGGAGGATGGGATGTATGACGGCGCGGAGCTGGGAACAGGCGGTGCGCGAGCAGGTGGGGCTCGGGAGGCTGCTGCCCCTGGGCGACGCCGCGGACGGCACGTGGATCGCCGAGCGCGCGGCGGCCTGCGTGCTGCGCCGCGCGGCGGCGGGGCTGCGCGAGGCGCGGGTGACGGGGCTGCGGGTGGGGCCGGCGGACCCCGGCGATGAGGAGGCTCTCCACGGGCGGGCGGATGCCCGGGGCGGCACGGGGCCGGTACGCGACGCCACGGGTGCGGGGGCCGCGGGGGTGACCCGCGCGGGGGCGTCTCCCGGCCCGCGGGCCGGGAGACGGTGCGCGACGCGGGCGGCGCCGGGGGCGAGGTCCACTACCTCGGACCCCGTGCCCCCGGCGGAGCCGCCGCGGCCGGGCCCGCGCCCGTGAGCGCGCTGCCGTACGGGGAGTTGCGGATCTCGGCGCAGTGCGATGCCACCGTGGACCGGCCGATGACCGCCACCGCGGCGGCCCTGCGGGAGGCCCTGCTGCGGGGCGCGGAGGAACGCCTGGGGCTCCGCGTGGCCGCGGTGGACGTGCACGTGGCAGGACTGCTGGAGAGCCCGCAGACCGCCGCACAGCCCGCCCCCGGCGGCCCGCCGGACCCTCCCCCGCCCGGGGCCCGGGAGAACGCCCGTTCCGGCAACGGCGCACCGGACGTGCCGGGGGTGCTCGACCGCGACGTCCTCCGGGACGGCGAGCACGCCGAGGTACGCGTCGTCCTCGACTCCGCGCACCGCGCGCTCGACGTGGCCCTCGCCGTACGCGCCGGGACCGACGCCGCGACCGTCACGGTCCTCGTCACCGACATCCGGTAACCGCCCGGCGGCCGTACGCGCGCCCCGTACCACCGCGGCACCCGAGCCCAGCCCGGTCCCACCCGCAGCGGCCCCCTACTCCCCCGCCCCCGCCAGGTCCCGCAGCCTGCGGGCCTGCGCCGCGCGTTCCGCCGCGCGCTGGTCCTCGTACGTCCGGCCCGCGGCCTCCCGCAGCAGCGCCTTCGTCTCGATCACCGCGTCCCGCGGCGCCGCCAGCAGCGCCGCCGCCAGGTCGGCGGTCGCGGCGCCCAACTCCGCCGCCGGGACCACGAGGTTCGCCAGGCCCACCCGCTCGGCCTCCGCCGCGTGCACGAAACGCCCCGTGACGCACATCTCCAACGCCCGTGCATATCCGACGAGTTGCACCAGCGGGCCGGTCCCGGTGAGATCGGGCACCAACCCGAGCGAGGTCTCCCGCATCGCGAACTGCGCGTCGTCCGCGCACACCCGGAGGTCGCAGGCGAGGGCAAGCTGAAAACCCGCGCCAATCGCATGTCCCTGCACCGCCGCGAGGGAAACGATGTCATTCCGCCGCCACCAGATGAACGCCTCCTGGTATTCGGCGATGACCGCGTCGAGGTCGCCGTCGGAATAGCGGGCGAGCTCAAGGAATGACGGCTCGTCCGCAAAGCCTTCGGGGGTGAATGCCTGCCGGTCGAGTCCGGCGGAGAAGGATTTGCCCTCGGCGCGGAGCACCACCACGCGGACGCTGCCGGGGAGTTCACGCCCGGCGGCGGCGAGCGCCCGCCACAGGGCGGGCGACTGCGCGTTGCGCCGGGCGGGGTGGTCGAGGGTCACCGTGGCCAGCGTGCCGTCCTCGCCGTCCAGGGCGAGCCGTACGCCGTCTCTGTGCAGCAGCTCTGTCATATACCGAACAGTAACCACCCGGCCGGTCCGGCGGACCGGCCGGGTGCCTGTGCGGGGTCCGGGGCGCCCCTCGGGGCGGCCGCGGGCGGTCCCGTCAGGACGACGCTTTCTTGCCTCGCGTCGCGCCGCCGCGACCGCGCAGGGTCACGCCGGATTCGCTGAGCATCCGGTGCACGAATCCATAGGAGCGACCGGTTTCTTCGGCCAGCGCCCGGATACTCGCACCGGAGTCGTACTTCTTCTTCAGGTCAGCCGCGAGCTTTTCGCGCGCGGCGCCGGTAACCCGGCTGCCCTTCTTCAGAGTCTCGGCCACCCGTGCCTCCTCGTACGGAAGTGCGCTCTGGACTCTCATGATCACCCCTTTATGGCCTCCTGGCCACCCGTTCGGCAAGGTCCGCGGCACGAGGTTTTCTCCCGAGTTCCTCGCGGGGAGTCTCGGAACCCGGCGTTCCGAGCCGGTCCGCGCACCGGCGAGGACCGCGGACCGGAGCGATTAGGCAGGTCAGGGGGCGGTGCCGGGGCGGGTCGGCGGCGACGGCGCGCGTAGCCGGCACCGCACGCCCGGTGACCAGGCGCCACGCCGCGGTACGAGCACCACTCACTCAGATGATGGATCACCCATGAGCCGAATGATCCAGACGGAGGTGATCAAGCAAGCGCTACCAGGTCTGCGTAGTCCGCGTTCCACAGGTCCTCGACGCCGTCCGGCAGCAGGATGATGCGCTCCGGCTCCAGCGCGTCCACCGCGCCCTCGTCGTGGGTGACGAGGACGACGGCGCCGGTGAAGGTGCGCAGCGCGCCGAGGATCTCCTCGCGGCTGGCCGGGTCGAGGTTGTTGGTCGGCTCGTCGAGCAGCAGCACGTTCGCGGAGGAGACGACGAGGGTCGCCAGCGCGAGCCGGGTCTTCTCACCGCCGGAGAGCACGCGGGCCGGCTTCTCGACGTCGTCGCCGGAGAAGAGGAACGAGCCGAGCACCTTGCGCATCTCGACGGCGTCCATGTCGGGCGCGGCCGAGGCCATGTTCTCCAGCACCGAGCGGTCCGGGTCGAGGGTCTCGTGCTCCTGCGCGTAGTAGCCCAGCTTGAGGCCGTGGCCGGGGGTCACCCCGCCGGTGTCGGGCTTCTCGACGCCGGCCAGCAGCCGCAGCAGCGTGGTCTTCCCGGCGCCGTTGAGGCCGAGGATGACGACGCGGGAGCCCTTGTCGACGGCGAGGTCGACGTCGGTGAAGACCTCCAGCGACCCGTACGACTTGGACAGGCCCTCGGCGGTCAGCGGCGTCTTGCCGCACGGGGCCGGGTCGGGGAACCGCAGCCGCGCGACCTTGTCGGCCTGCCGCTGCTCGTCGAGCCCGGAGAGCAGCCGCTCGGCGCGGCGGGCCATGTTCTGCGCGGCGGTGGCCTTGGTCGCCTTGGCCCGCATCTTGTCGGCCTGGGCGTTGAGGGCGGCGGCCTTCTTCTCCGCGTTGGCGCGCTCGCGGCGGCGGCGCTTCTCGTCCGCCTCGCGCTGCGCGAGGTAGAGCTTCCAGCCCATGTTGTACGCGTCGATGCGGGCCCGGTTGGCGTCGAGGTAGAAGACCTTGTTGACGACGGTCTCGACGAGTTGCTCGTCGTGGGAGATGACGACGAAGCCGCCGTGGTACGTCTTCAGGTAGTCCCGCAGCCAGACGACCGAGTCGGCGTCGAGGTGGTTCGTCGGCTCGTCGAGCAGCAGGATCTCGGAGTCGGAGAAGAGGATCCTGGCCAGCTCCACGCGGCGGCGCTGGCCGCCGGAGAGCGTATGGAGGGGCTGGCCGAGCACCCGGTCGGGCAGCCCGAGGCTGGCGGCGATGGTGGCGGCCTCGGCCTCGGCGGCGTACCCGCCCTTGGTGAGGAACTCGGTCTCCATGCGCTCGTAGCGCCGCATGGCCTTCTCACGGGTGGCGCCCTTGCCGCCGGACATCCGCTGCTCGTCCTCGCGCATCTTGCGGATGACGGCGTCCAGCCCGCGGGCCGCCAGGATGCGGTCGCGGGCGAGCACGTCGAGGTCGCCGGTGCGCGGGTCCTGCGGCAGGTAGCCGACGGTGCTGCCGCGGGTGACGGTGCCGGCGGCGGGCTGGCCCTCGCCGGCCAGCACCTTGGTGAGGGTGGTCTTGCCGGCGCCGTTGCGCCCGACGAGGCCGATGCGGTCGCCCTTGGCGATGCGGAAGGTGGCGGATTCGATGAGGACGCGGGCGCCGGCGCGCAGCTCCAGGCCGGTGGCGGTGATCACGGAAGTTCTCCAGGGCAGGGCGGAAGACGGCAAGGACGGGGGTTACGGAGCTACGCCGCTACTCATGCACGTGGAGAGTTGCCATGCGGCAAGTGTATCGGGGCCCGCAACCCGATTAACCCGCCGGATCCCGGCGGGCGGCCCCCTGGAGCGCGGCCCGGCTGCCGGTGTCGGTGGCCGGTGCCAGACTGCCCGTACAGGCTTCGAGAGGATGTGATCCGCATGCCCGGCAGCGACGACGCCCCGACCGTCTACCCCACCCTGCTGTACGACGACGCCAAGGCCGCCGTCCGGCTGCTCACCGAGGGGCTGGGCTTCCGGGAGGTCGCGGTCTTCGAGGGCGAGGACGGCAGGGTGGTGCACGCGGAGCTGGCCCAGGGGAACGGGATGGTGATGCTGGGCTCGAAGGGCACCGGCAGCGAGTTCGACAGGGCGGTGGGCGCGGGCGGCCCCAGCGGGGTGTACGTGGTGGTGGACGACCCCGACGCGCACCACCGGCAGGCCGTGGAGCACGGCGTGGAGATCCTGATGCCGCCCACCGACCAGGACTACGGGGCGCGGGACTACATGGCGCGCGACCACGAGGGCAACGTCTGGAGCTTCGGCACGTACGCGCCCGCCCCCCGCTGACCCGCCCCCGCCCCGCTCACGCCCCGCCGGTGTGCACCCGGAAGGCCGCCCGGCGCACGGCCTTGGCCACCGCCGGGTCGGGGTGCGCGGCGGCCAGCGCCACCAGCACCTGGACCGTACGGGGATGGCCCGCGCCGCCCACCTCCGCCAGCAGCGCGGGCACGCTGCCCTGCACCGCCGACTCCAGGTGCCGCACCAGCAGGCTGCCCTCGCCGTGGTCGGCGACCGCGGCGGCGGTGTCGACCCACAGCCAGGTCGCCTCCTCCCGGGTCAGCGCGCCCAGCGCCTCGTCCGCGTCGCCGCCCTCCTGCTCGGCCAGCCACAGCAGCGCGTAAGGCCGCAGCATCGGCTCGTCGCACGCCTCGCGCACCGCGCTCTCCGCCGCCGCGCCGACCGCGCGCAGCGCCTCGAACGCCAGCCCGCGCAGCAGCGCGTCGTCGCCCCGCGCCACCTCCAGCAGTTCCGCGACCGCGCTGCCGGAGGGCCGCGCCGCCAGCCACGCGCGGTACTCGGCGCGGGCCGGGCCCGGCGTCAGCCCCGCGCAACTGCGCAGCATCGCCTCGGCGGGCTTCTCGATGTGCCCTTCGGGGCCCTGGGCGGCGATGCAGATCTGCTCGATCTTCATCCACACGGCCCAGTGGCCCAGCGGCGTCAGCGACACCTCCGGGCCCTCCCGGGTCAGCGCCCCCACCGAGGCGAACGCCTCCAGCGCCCAGTCCAGCAGCCCGGACAGCAGCGCCGGCAGCTCCGCGTCCGGGACCTCCGCGGCCGCCGGCTCGGCGGCCTGGCCCGGCACGGGGGTGCCCTCGCTGCCGTACGCGACCTCGCAGCGCTCGGTGCGCAGTTCGGCGACGCGCTGGCCGAGGAGGTCGAGCAGGACGGGTACGCGACGGGGCCGCCGGTGAGGTGGAGCAGGGCGAGCATCTGCGGCATGGCCTCGATGGCGTCGCCGAGGGCGACCGAGTCGACGGCCAGCGGCTCGGGCGCGGGGTGCGCCAGCGACCAGGCGTCGAAGAGCGCGACCCAGCCGCGGAGCACCGCGCGCTCGTCGCGGTCCCAGGCCCGCAGCCGCCAGGCGGGGCGGGCGTACGCGCCCTGCACCTCGACCAGGCCCGCGAGCCTGGCCCGGTCCCACTCGGCCTGTGGTGCCTCCGTCCAGGGCTGTGGCCTCCCCTCCGCCCACCGGGCGACCCGCACCGCCTCGGCGAGCAGGGCGCGGGCGTGGCCGGCGAGCACCCGGGGCGCGGCGATGCCCTCCGGGGGCCGCGGCGCCGGGCGAAGGGCCCGGTCGACGACGGCCCGGCGGGCTGCGGCGGCCATCTCGCGACGGGGCTGCCTGGGGACGAGGCGGAGCGGCGGGTGGTGCGAACTGTGCGCCATCACGCACCAAGTCTCGCGGGTGGGGCGGCGAAAGCCCAATCCGGGGTTGGCGAGGGGCCGTCGGGCGCGCCGCGGCGGGCTCGACGGCGGGCCGGAAACGGGGCCGTGGGCTGTCTTCTGGATCTTGCCGGACCGGGGGGCCGTGGAGGGGGGATACGGCGGAAACGGCCTAGAGCAGGGGGGTCAGGAAGCGGCGGACGGTGTCCTCGTACGCGGCCGGGGTGGCGTTCCACAGCGTCGCGTGCCCGCCGTCGGGGACCTCGCGGAGCAGCATCTTGTCGCCGCCGCGGGCCGCGAACGCCCGCGCCGCGGCGAGCGGGGCGATGTCGTCGGCCTGGCCCTGGAGCACCAGCGTCGGCGCCTCCGGTACGGCGAGCGCGGTGTCCAGCTCCGGGTACTCGCCGGCCGCCAGCACCGCGAGACCGCGCAGCCGGCCGGGCAGCGGAAG
The DNA here is from genome assembly GCF_003945505.1 of Streptomyces sp. WAC 06738. Classification (NCBI taxonomy): domain Bacteria; kingdom Bacillati; phylum Actinomycetota; class Actinomycetes; order Kitasatosporales; family Streptomycetaceae; genus Streptomyces; species Streptomyces sp. WAC 06738. The sequence goes on from NZ_CP029618.1 coordinate 1,319,606, forward strand.
CCGCCCGGGGGCGCCGGAGCGGCCGGAGAGGGCACGTACCGCGGCGCGCCAGTCGAGCACCGGCGAGTCCAGCACCAGTCCCGCGATGCCGTAGGCCGCCGCGGACTCCGCGGCCGTGCGCAGCGCCATGGTGGCGCCGGTCGACCAGCCGTACAGCACCGCGCGCCGCGCGCCGTGCCGCACCGCCCAGTGGAGCGCCGCGTCGAGGTCGGGCCACTCGGCCCGGCCGAGCGCACCGCGGCCCCCGGGGACGGGCGGGGCGCCGGGGTCGCCGCGGAAGGCGGGGGCGAGGACCGGCAGGCCCAGCTCGTGCAGCAACGGCAGGGCGGTCAGGGCCTGTTCGCGGGTGTCGCCGAGGCCGTGGGCGGCGATGACCCAGGTGCCGCGGGTGCCCGGCACGTACCACGCGGGCAGCGCGCCCAGCGGGCCCGCGACGGTGACCTCCTGGTACGCGATGCCCAGCGCCGAGCGCGGCGTGCCCACGTACACCTTCGGCGTCAGCCGCACCCGGGTGCCCGCGTCCAGGCTGCCGTACGTGACGCGCTCCAGCCGGCGCACGAGCCGGCCGCCCGGCCACGACTCGGCGCGCACCAGCGGGCCGACGACGGCGTGCACGTCCCGGCCGGTCAGCCCGTACGTCTCGGGGCGCAGGGCGGGCGGTGAGCCGGGCCCGAGGGTGACCTGCCCGCCGGCCGCGGCGATCACCCGCAGCCGGGGTCCCTCGAAGCCGACGGGGCCCGCGGGGGCGGGCCGCAGGGCGGCGCGGGAGCCGTACCGCCCGGCGGCCACGGCGGCGGCACCGGCGCCGACTCCGGCGGCGAGGAGGCTGGTCAGGGCCGCGGCGGCCGGTTTGATACGCATCTCAGTCATTGTCCGCGTACGGCCAGGACCCTGCCAGTGCGCGCACCCGCCCGGGTCACGGGCACGGGCTCACCGCTGGCCGTAGCCCTTCAGCTTCTCCGCGACCTCCCCGAGTTGTTCCGCCGACAGCAGCGACGGGCTCAGCCCCGGCACCGAGCGTGCGGCCAGCCACACCCGGCACATCCATTCGAGCTGCGCGGTCCTGTCGTATGCCTCCGCGAGGCCGGCGCCGTAGGCGACGGTGCCGTGGTTCTGGATCAGGCACGCGGACCGTCCGGCGAGCGCCGTCAGCATGCCCGCGGCCAGTTCGGGCGTCCCGTAGAGCGCGTACGGGGCGACGCGCACCGGGCCGCCGAGGGCCGCGGTGGCGTAGTGGACGGTGGGCAGTTCCGGCACGAGCGTGGAGACGGCGGTCGCGTGCACGGCGTGGGTGTGCACGACGGCGCTCGCGTCGGTGTTCCCGTAGACCGCCAGGTGCATGGACAGCTCGCTCGTCGGCTTGAGCGAGCCGTGCGTCTGCCGCCCCCGCAGGTCGACGGCGACGAGGTCGTCGTCGCCCAACTCCTCGTAGGGAACGCCGGTCGGGGTGATGAGCACATGGTCGCCCACCCGCGCGGAGACGTTGCCCGAGGTTCCGACGACCAGCCCTTCGGAGTACATCCGCCGGGCCGTCGCCAGCAGCTCACGCCACGCGTGACGCATCTGTATCCTCCCTATGACCTGCGCATGAAGCGTTTGGCCGGGGACATTGCGACACCCATTCGCCCTCGTCACCGTCGCGTCCGGCCCAGTTCACCTTGTGTTCACTCGGAGTACTTACGTTCCTCACGGCCCCCGACCTTCGAGCGGATTGCTTGGGTACATGGAACACCTCACTCTCATCATCGGAGTCGTCGTAGTCACCGCCCTGGTGTTCGACTTCACGAACGGGTTCCACGACACCGCCAACGCCATGGCCACCACCATCTCCACCGGGGCGCTCAAGCCCAAGACGGCGGTGGCGATGAGCGCAGTCCTCAACCTCATCGGCGCCTTCCTCTCCGTGGAAGTCGCCAAGACCATCTCCGGCGGCATCATCGACGAAGGGTCCGGCATACAGCCCGAAGTGATCTTCGCGGGGCTGGTGGGTGCGATCGTCTGGAACCTGCTGACCTGGCTCGCCGGGCTGCCCTCCAGCTCCTCGCACGCCCTCTTCGGCGGCCTGATCGGCGCGACCCTCGTCTCCGTCGGCTGGAACGGCGTGCACATGGACGCCATCGTCATGAAGGTCCTCATCCCCGCCATCGCCGCGCCGCTGGTCGCGGGCATCGCCGCCGCCGCCGCGACCCGGCTGACGTACCGGCTCGCGAAGCGCCGCTCCGCGGACCAGACCGCGAAGGGCTACCGCGCCGGGCAGATCACCTCCGGCGCCTTGGTCTCCCTCGCCCACGGCACCAACGACGCCCAGAAAACGATGGGCGTCATCACCCTGGCGCTGATCACCGGCGGCTCGCTGGCCCCCGACTCCGACCCGCCCGCCTGGGTCATCGTCTCCGCCGCGCTGGCCATCGCGCTCGGCACGTACCTCGGCGGCTGGCGCATCATCCGCACCATGGGCAAGGGCCTCACCGACATCCAGCCGCCGCAGGGCTTCTCCGCCCAGACCAGCTCGGCCACGGTGATCCTCGCCTCCTCGCACCTCGGCTTCGCCCTGTCCACCACCCAGGTCTGCTCCGGCTCGATCATGGGCTCCGGCGTGGGCAAGAAGGGCGGCGTGGTGCGCTGGAGCACCGCCGGGCGGATGGTCGCCGCGTGGGGCCTGACCCTGCCGGCCGCGGGGCTGATCGCGGGGGCCGCGGCGTTCCTGGCGGACCGGGGCGACTGGGGCGTGGTGACGGTCGCCGTCCTGGGCGTCGCCGCCTGCGCGACGATCTGGGCGGCCTCGCGCCGCGACCGGGTCGACCACTCCAACGTCAACGACGTGGACCCGGTGACCGGAGAGCCCGTCACCGCCGGCGACGGCGCGGACGGTGCCGTGGAGCCGGTGAGCATACCCGCGCCGCGGACCGCGTCCGGCCCCGCCTCCCAGGCCACGGTCTGACGGCCGATCCCGACTGAGACCAAGGAAGCAGCATGGACATCGACTGGGCAGCACTCGGCGAGGTCTTCGGCGTCAGCCTCGTCATGACGGTGGCGCTCGTGGGCCTCTTCACGGTGGGCATCGTCGGTCTCTCCCCGAAGACGGAGCCGGAAGGACCCGAGGGTGCCGCGGCGACCGAGACGGCACCCTCCGCCCTGGCCAGGGCGGGTGCGTACGTATGCTTCACGCTGTGTGCAGCAGCCGTGGCCTACGGGATCTATCTGATCGTCAAGTGACGGCGCGCGCCGGCGGCCTGCTGGTCGCCGGCACGACGTCGGACGCGGGCAAGAGCGTGGTCACCGCCGGCATCTGCCGGTGGCTGGCCCGGCGCGGCGTCTCCGTCGCGCCGTTCAAGGCGCAGAACATGTCGCTCAACTCGTACGTGACCCGCGAGGGCGCCGAGATCGGGCGGGCCCAGGCCATGCAGGCGGCGGCCGCCCGCACCGAGCCCACCGCGCTGATGAACCCGGTGCTGCTGAAGCCCGGCGGCGAGGCGCAGAGCCAGGTGGTGGTGCTGGGCCGGCCGGTGGCGGAGCTGAGCGCGGCGGGCTACCACGGGGAGCGGCAGCGGGCGCTGTTCGACACGGTCACGGACTGCCTGGAGGAGCTGCGGCGCGCGTACGACGTGGTGATCTGCGAGGGCGCGGGCAGCCCGGCGGAGATCAACCTGCGCCACAGCGACATCGTCAACATGGGGCTGGCGCGGGCGGCGCGGCTGCCCGTCGTGGTCGTCGGGGACATCGACAGGGGCGGGGTCTTCGCGTCGTTCTTCGGCACCACCGCGCTGCTGAGCGCGGCGGACCAGGGCCTGGTCGCGGGCTATCTGGTCAACAAGTTCCGCGGTGACGTCTCCCTGCTGGAGCCGGGGTTGTCGATGCTGCGCGGGCTGACCGGGCGGCAGACCCTGGGGGTGCTGCCGTTCCGGCACGGGCTGGGCATCGACGAGGAGGACGGGCTGCGGCTGTCGCTGCGCGGCCGCATCCGCGAGCTGCCCGCGGAGCCGCCGCACGGGCGGGAGGCACTGCGGGTCGCGGTGGTGCCGGTGCCGCTGATGTCGAACTTCACCGACGTGGACGCGCTGGCCGCGGAGCCCGGCGTCGCCGTGCAGTTCACCGACCGGCCGGAGGAGCTGGCGGAGGCGGACCTGGTGGTGCTGCCGGGGACGCGGGGCACGATACGGGCGCTGGCGTGGCTGCGGGAGCGGGGCCTGGACACGGCGGTGGCGCGCCGGGCGGCGCAGGGGCGGCCGGTGCTGGGCATCTGCGGCGGGTTCCAGATGCTGGCGGAGCGGATCGGCGACGCGGCGGGCGTGGAGGCGCGGCCCGCGCAGTCGGTGGCCGGGCTGGGACTGCTGCCGGTACGGGTGGAGTTCGCGGCGCGCAAGACGCTGGGCCGGCCCGCGGGCACGGCGCTGGGCGAGCCGGTGGCGGGGTACGAGATCCACCACGGGGTGGCGGACGTACGGGGTGGGGAGCCGTTCCTCGCCGGGTGCCGGGTGGGCCAGGTGTGGGGGACGCACTGGCACGGGGCCCTGGAGAACGACGGCTTCCGGCGGGCGTTCCTGCGGCAGGTGGCGGCGGACGCCGGGCGGGCGTTCGTGCCGGCGCCGGACACGTCCTTCGCGGCACTGCGGGAGGAGCAGTTGGAGAAGCTGGGCGACCTGATCGAGGAGCACGCGGACACCAAGGCCCTGCTGCGCCTGATCGAGTCGGGCGCCCCGGGCGACCTGCCGTTCCTGCCGCCCGGGGCGCCGACGGCGTAGCGGCCGTACCGGCACGCGGGGGACGTCCCCGGTACCGGTACGGCCGTCAGACACGGTGCCGCACGCGCGCCGCTCTCGCGCGTGTCAGCCCCGCGTCCGGATGCGGGCCAGCACCAGGCCGCTGAGGCCCAGGCCGACGAGGAGGGCGGCGCCGCCGACCAGGTACGGGGTCGCCGAGCTGCCGCCCGTTTCTGCGAGTTGCCGCTCGGGGGCGGGGTCGGTGGCGTCGGCGGGCCGCTCGTCCTGGACCGGCTCGGCGTCGCCCTGGGGGCGGTCGCCGGGCTCCTCCCCCGGGCCCGTACCGCCGGCAGGCGTCTCGCACGCCGCCTCGACCAGCGTCACCTCGCCCTCCACCTCGGCGACGTTCAGCTTCAGCGGGTTCACCGAGACCCGCAGCCGCAGCGCGGCGGCGCTCGCCGCCGCGCGCGTGGTCTCCGTCTGCGAGAAGCCGAGCGACACCTCCCCCACGCCCGGCACCGCGACCACCGTCGGCTCGCCGCCCACGGTGACCGTGACGCGCTTGCCGAGGACGGTGACGGAGCCGAGGGTGCGGGACTCCGCCTTCGGCTTCTCCCCCACCGCGCAGACGGCCTTCGACGTCACCTCCTCGACCTTGATGAGCGGGAGCGCCGGCAGCCCGGGGACGTGCACCTCGGCGCGGGCGAGGTGCGACGACGCCTCGGCGCCGTACACGTCCACGGTGGCGTCCGCGGTGGCGACTTCGGCGCGCGCGATGTTCACCGCCCGGGGTCCTTCCGGGTGTTCGCCGCCCTCGGCGGCCGCGAGGCCGTCGACCCGGACGTCGAGCGCGGTCTTGTCCGCGGCACCGGAGTCCCGGCCCGCGGCGGGCACCCGGACCTCGTTGAGCGTCGAAAGCACCGGCACCCGCACTGTCTTGTCGAGCAGGGAGACGTCGAGGTCGGCGCGGAGCACGGAGGCGCCGGCCGAGCCGGTACGGGCCGGGGCCGCGCCGTCGGCGCCGTCGGCGTGGACGGGTGCGGCAAGGAGCAGGGCCGGGCCGGCGGCCAGTGCGGCCGCCGTGACGGCGGTCGCGGGCATGCGAAAAAGGCGGGACAAGCGGGACAAGGAACAAACCCCCCACGGGTTTACGTGCGTCGGATCGTCAACTGCCCCGCCAGCTTTACGCACTCAGGGTGACGCGACGGACACTCTGCGCTCGTTCACCCCTTCGGGGGAATCAGATCGCGGAAGTCGCCCCGCGCCCCCCGCTCCTCTGCTCTCAGCCGACGACCCGCCCGCGCAGGACGATCCGCCGCGGCGCCGTCAACACCCGCACGTCGGCCAGCGGATCGGCCTCGTACACCACGAGATCCGCGGGGGCGCCCTCCTCCAGGCCCGGGCGCCCGAGCCACTCCCGCGCGCCCCACGCCGCCGCCGAGACGGCGTCCGCCGCCGGGATCCCCGCGGCGACCAGCTCGCCCACCTCCTGCCCGACCAGGCCGTGCGCCAGCGACCCGCCGGCGTCGGTGCCCGCGTAGACGGGGATGCCGGCGTCGTAGGCCGCGCGCACGGTGGCGTACCGGCGGTCGTGCAGCCGGCGCATGTGGTCCGCCCAGCGGGGGAACTTGGCCTGGCCGCCCGCCGCCAGCTCCGGGAAGGTCGCGATGTTGACGAGGGTGGGCACGATGGCGACGCCGCGCTCGGCGAAGAGCGGCACGGTCTCCTCGGTGAGGCCCGTGGCGTGCTCGATGCAGTCGATGCCCGCCTCGACCAGGTCGCGGAGCGAGTCCTCGGCGAAGCAGTGGGCGGTCACGCGGGCGCCGAAACGGTGCGCCTCGGCGATCGCGGGGGCCAGGGCCTCGCGCGGCCAGCACGGGGTGAGGTCGCCGGCCTCGCGGTCGATCCAGTCGCCGACGAGCTTCACCCAGCCGTCGCCCCTGCGCGCCTCGCGGGCGACGTACGCGACGAGGTCGTCCGGTTCGATCTCGTGGGCGTAGTTGCGGATGTAGCGGCGGGTACGGGCGATGTGGCGGCCGGCGCGGACGAGCCGCGGCAGGTCGTCGCGGTCGTCGATCCAGCGGGTGTCGGCGGCGGAGCCCGCGTCGCGCAGCAGCAGGGCGCCGGCCTCGCGCTCGGTACGGGCCTGCTTCTCGCTGGTGGCGTCGTCCACCGCGCCGTGCGCGTCGAGCCCGACGTGGCAGTGGGCGTCGACGAGCCCGGGCAGCGCCCAGCCCTCGATGTCGACGACCTCGCGCGCGGCGGCGGGCGGCGTGAAGGTGACGCGCCCGCCCACCACCCACAGCTCGTCGCGGACTTCCTCGCGGCCGGTCAGTACCCGGCCCCTCACGCGCAGCACCGGGCTCTCGCTCATGCCGGGCACCCTAGCGGGCGGCCGTTCGCGGCGATCTCCGGGGCGTACCACAGCCGAGCTCACGCGAAGGAACGAACACGGGGGGTGAGGCATTGACGTATGTTTAACGGCAGTTTATCGTCGCCTCCGCGAAGTGATTTTCCCGTCTTCTTCTGCCCGCTTCCCGGTCGGATAAACCAGGTAATTTTTCGGCCAGTCAACCTTCTCAATCCGGACACCGGCCGGAGTCGTTATCAATACGTTACATTTCGGGACCGGGCGCCGACTCCCCCCGGGAATTCGCTGATATATCGGGGCATATCCCCTTCGGTTCGCGCGCTCGCGCGTGCCCGCGGATAACACACCTACGTCCCTTTTGTAACCCCTACCGGCCGTGCGATTTCAATTTCCCCTAGGTAAATTCAATCTGCATGACTGCCGCACAAGCAGACCTAGCAGGCCCTCCCGATAAACCCCGCACCGCGGCTGCAGACGAGGCGGGTGTCCGGCTGGACACCCCGCGAATCGAGGATGGCGCCGCAATCTGGCGCATCGCACGCGACTCCGGATCGCTGGACCTCAACTCGTCGTACAGCTACCTGCTGTGGTGTCGCGACTTCGCCGACACCAGCGTCGTGGCACGGGACTCGGACGGCGCCCCGGTCGGCTTCGTCACCGGCTATATCCGGCCCGCGCGGCCGGAGACCCTCGTCGTGTGGCAGATCGCCGTGGACGCCGCGTTCCGCGGCCGCGGCCTGGCAGGCGCGCTCCTCGACGGGCTCACCGAGCGCGCGCTGGCGGACCGCGGCATACGCCGCCTCGAAACGACCATCACGCCGGACAACTCCGCCTCCGACCAGCTCTTCCGCTCGTACGCGCGCCGCCACGGCGCCGGCGTCGACCGCGACGTGCTGTTCCAGGGGGAGCACTTCCCGGACGGGCACGAGCCCGAGCTGCTGTACCGCATCGGCCCGCTCGCGGGCTGAGCCGACCGACCCATTCGCACCCCCCGCACACCGGATCATCTCCCAGGAGAACGCTGTGACCATCACACCGCCCGCCCTGAGCGTCTTCGAGACCCTGGAGTCGGAGGTGCGCAGCTACTGCCGTGGCTGGCCCGCGGTCTTCGACCGGGCCCAGGGCAGCTATCTGTACGACGAGGACGGCCACACCTACCTCGACTTCTTCGCCGGCGCCGGATCCCTCAACTACGGCCACAACAACGCCGTGCTCAAGCGCGCGCTCCTCGACTACCTGGAGCGCGACGGCATCGTCCACGGCCTCGACATGGCCACCACCGCCAAGCGCGCGTTCCTGGAGACCTTCCAGAACGTCGTGCTGCGCCCCCGCGACCTGCCGTACAAGGTCATGTTCCCGGGCCCGACCGGCACCAACGCCGTCGAGGCCGCGCTGAAGCTGGCCCGCAAGGTCAAGGGCCGCGAGGCGATCGTCTCGTTCACCAACGCCTTCCACGGCATGTCGCTCGGCTCGCTCGCCGTCACCGGCAACGCGTTCAAGCGCGCCGGCGCCGGCATCCCGCTGGTGCACGGCACCCCCATGCCGTTCGACAACTACCTCGACGGCCAGGTCCCGGACTTCCTGTGGTTCGAGCGGCTGCTGGAGGACCAGGGCTCCGGGCTGAACAAGCCCGCCGCCGTCATCGTCGAGACCATCCAGGGCGAGGGCGGCATCAACGTGGCCCGCGCCGACTGGCTCCGCGGCCTCGCCGAGCTGTGCAAACGCCGCGACATGCTGCTCATCGTCGACGACATCCAGATGGGCTGCGGCCGCACCGGCGGGTTCTTCTCCTTCGAGGACGCGGGCATCACGCCCGACATCGTCACGCTGTCGAAGTCGATCAGCGGCTACGGGCTGCCGATGTCGCTCACGCTCTTCAAGCCGGAGCTGGACATCTGGGAGCCGGGCGAGCACAACGGCACCTTCCGCGGCCACAACCCGGCGTTCGTCACCGCCACCGCGGCGCTCGACACGTACTGGGCCGACGGCCAGATGGAGAAGCAGACCCTCGCCCGCGGCGCCCAGATCGAGCAGGCGCTGGTCGCGATCTGCGCGGAGCACTCCGACGCGGACGCCACATACCGCGGCCGCGGCATGGTGTGGGGGCTCGAGTTCCCCGACCCGGCGCGCGCCGCGCGTGTCTGCCGGCGCGCCTTCGAGCTGGGGCTGATCCTGGAGACCTCCGGGCCGCAGAGCGAGGTCGTCAAGCTGCTGCCGGCGCTGACGACGACGCCGGACGACCTGGACGAGGGGCTGCGCACGCTGGCCCGGGCGGTCCGCGAGACCGCCTGAGGGCCGGGGCGGCCCGCCCGTCGCGTACGAGCAGGCACGTACACGCCGGCAGACAGAGCGGCAGAGCCGCCGACCGATCCCGAGAGAGAGGCACAGAGGCACCGTGATCGTCCGATCCTTCAAGGAGCTTGAAGGTACCGACCGGCACATCAAGTCCGCGTCGGGCACCTGGGAGAGCAAGCGCATCGTGCTCGCGAAGGAGCGCGTCGGCTTCTCCCTCCACGAGACCGTGCTCTACGCGGGCACCGAGACGTCGATGTGGTACGCGAACCACATAGAGGCCGTCGTCTGCGTCGAGGGCGAAGCCGAACTCACCAACGACGAGACCGGCGAGAAGCACGCCATCACGCCGGGGACGATGTACCTGCTGGACGGGCACGAGAGGCACACGATGCGGATCAAGGAGGACTTCCGCTGCATCTGTGTCTTCAACCCGCCGGTCACGGGCCGCGAGGACCACGACGAGAACGGCGTGTACCCGCTGCTGACTGAGGAGGACTGAGAACCATGGCCAGCCCGACTGTCACCGACCTCTACCCGACGCGCGGCGCGGAAGAAGTGAGCACGCCCCGTCAGGACCCGGTGGTCTGGTCGGAACCGGGTGCCGACGGGCCCATCCCGCCCTGGGAGCTGGAGGGCTACGAGCGCAACGGCTACCTGACGGTCGACCAGCTGATCACCCCGGAGGAGGTGGAGACGTACAAGGCCGAGCTGGACCGGCTCATCGCCGACCCGCGGGTCCGCGCCGACGAGCGCTCGATCATCGAGGCGGGCACCCAGGCCGTACGCTCCATCTTCGAGATCCACAAGATCAGCGACGTCTTCGGCAAGCTGGTACGCGACGAGCGCGTCCTGGAGCGGGCGCGGCAGATCCTCGGCTCCGACGTCTACATCCACCAGAGCCGGATCAACATCAAGCCCGGGTTCGGCGCCAGCGGCTTCTACTGGCACTCGGACTTCGAGACCTGGCACGCCGAGGACGGCCTGCCGAACATGCGGACCGTGTCGGTCTCGATCGCGCTGACGGAGAACTACGAGACCAACGGCGGCCTCATGATCATGCCGGGGTCGCACAAGACGTTCCTCGGCTGCGCGGGTGCCACGCCGAAGGACAACTACAAGAAGTCCCTGCAGATGCAGGACGCCGGCACGCCGTCGGACGAGGCGCTGACGGAGATGGCGGAGGCGCACGGCATCAAGCTGTTCACCGGCGCGGCCGGCGGTGCGACCTGGTTCGACTGCAACTGCATGCACGGCTCGGGCGACAACATCACGCCGTACCCGCGCAGCAACGTTTTCCTCGTCTTCAACAGCGTGGAGAACGCGGCGGTGGAGCCGTTCGCGGCACCGGTGCGGCGGCCGGACTTCATCGGCGCGCGGGACTTCACGCCGGTGCGGTGACGCGGAGCGCGATGGCCGTGGCGTACCTCCGCGGACCTGCGGGGATGTGACACCGGGACGGTGCCGCGCCCCCCGCCCGGATCCTTCCGGGCGGGGGGCGCGGCCGTGTTCCGCGGGACTGGGCTCCTGGGGGGCCGGTCCGCTACGGGACGTCGCAGGCGTCGTCGTCGGCGCAGACGGCGCCGTCGCCGCCCGTGCCCGCGACGGTCTGCAGCCCGCCCGCGGCGGCGGCCTGCTCCAGGGCCTGCGTGAAGACCTGCGCCGGCTGCCCGCCGGAGACGGCGAAGCGGCGGTCGATGACGAAGAACGGCACACCGGTGGCGCCCAGCTCGGCGGCTTCCTTCTCGTCGGCGCGTACGGCGTCGGCGTAGGCGTCCTCGTCCGCGAGCACCCGGCGCACCTCGCCGGCGTCGAGGCCGGCGCCGGTGGCGATGTCGACGATCGTGTCGTCCTCACTGATCGGGCGGGCCTCGGCGAAGTTGGCGGTGTAGAACGCGTCGAGGAGCCGGTCCTGAAGGCCGCGCTCCTTGGCGAGATGCAGGACGCGGTGCAGGTCGAAGGTGCCGGTGACGAACCGGTCGTGGCGCATGCCGAGCCCCTCGGCCGCCGCGGCGGCGCCGACCCGGTCCTCCATCGCCTTGAGCTGCGCGTCGTCCCAGCCGTACTTGGCCTTCAGCTCGGGGCCGAGCTCCTGCCGGCCGCCCCGCGCGGCACCGGCGGAGAGCTCGAAGGAGCGGTGCACCACTTCGACCTCGTCCCGGCCCGCGAAGGCGGCGAGGCCCTTCTCGAACCGGGCCTTGCCGATGTAGCACCAGGGGCAGATGACGTCGGACCAGATCTCTACACGCATGACGGCGGAAACGGACGGGGTGGTGGCGGGTATTCCCCGGGTCAGGGGTCCGGGGTCAGGGGTCCGGGGTCAGGGGGATGCCGCAACGGAGGTTCCAGCGGCCGGCGCGGCCGGTCAGTTCGGTGCGGGTCAGCGGCGGTACGTCGAGGCGCCAGAAGGCGGCGGAGGGCAGGTCGAGGGCGTGCACGACGGCGGCGCGTACGGCGGCGGGCTCGGCGACGGCGACGACGCGGTGGGTGAGGGCGGGGGCTGGGGCGCTGTCCGTCCGGTGCGTGTCGCCGGTGTCGCCGGTGGTCTCCGTTCCTGCCGTGCCCGCGGTGCCCGCGGTGCCCGCCGGTCCTGCCGTGCCCGCCGGTCCTGCCGTGCCCGCCGGTCCGGTCAGGCCGTCGAGCCATACGCCGACCCGCCCCCGCAACTGCAGCAGCGACTCCCCACCGTGCGGGGCCGCCGCCGGATCCGTCAGCCAGGCCCGTACCGCCTCGCCCTCCGCCGCCGCCAGTTCCTCCAGGCCCCGCCCGCGCCAGCGGCCGACGTCCCAGTCCGCCAGCTCCGCCTCGGGCTCCGCCGCGAGCCCCAGCGCGTCGGCCGTCTGCCGGCAGCGGACCGACGGCGCGGCGTACGCCGGCGTGTGCGTACGCAGCGAAGCCGCCGCGTGGGCCCCCGCGCGCTCCGCCGCACGTCGACCCGCCGCGTCCAGCGGTTCGTCCGCGCCGAACACCGCGTGCCGCAGCTCGGCGTTGACCGCCGGCGTGACGAGCATCACCCGGACCGTCACCAGCAGTCTCACCTGCCCCTTCCGCATCTCGGCCGGCGGACGCCCTGTGGTCGCCGGCCCGCAGGCGACGGTATCGTCACCTCGTCAACCGAAGACGACGGCGCAACGGAAGCCCGGTGAGATTCCGGCACGGCCGCGCCACTGTGAGCCGGACGACGCCCCGCGCGGGGCGGAGTTCGGTGAGTCAGACCCGCACCGTCGTGAAGAGCTCCACCGGATGGGACGCGTGATCCCCGGGAGGTTTCCGCCATGGCTCAGTCGGCCGTGTCACCCACGACAGACTCTCTCCTCACCCCTGTGCCGCTGAGGACCATCGCCCCGTGGGCGCTGTTCGGCGGGATCCTGATGCTCGTTCTGCCGTATGTCGTCGGTGCCGGACAGGGTGCCGGGTCTCTGGTGCCGGGCGAGGGCGTGCGGGAGTGGCTGCACGACGGCCGTCACCTGCTGGGATTCGCCTCTCGGTGATCACACTGAACTCTGCGGCGGTGCGTGGGGTGTTGCTGCGCGGGATGCCGGCGGGGCCGGGTGCGGGGGTGGCGGGCTGAGGGGGGTTGTTCCCCGACCCCGCCCCTTCCCGAAACTCGGGGGCTCCGCCCCGAGACCCCGCCGGGGCTGCGCCCCTGACCCCGCCCGGGGCTACGCCCCGAACCCCGCGGGGCTTGTGCCCCCAGACCGCAGACGGCCACGTATCCCGCCCGATCGCCGGGCTGTCGCCCCGCCCCTTTCCCGGGGGCTTCGCCCCCGGAACCCGACCACCGAATGCCCACCGGCACACGCCCCGCACCGAACGGCACCATGACACCCGACACCGCGTCACACCCCGCCCGGCTCATCGGCGGCCGCCCGCTGGCGTACGCCCTGGGCGCCACCCTCGGCTACGCCGCCGACCACCTCTTCGGCGACCCCCGCCGCGCCCACCCGGTAGCGGCCTTCGGCCGCGCCGCCGCAGCACTCGAATCCCGCCTCTGGCGCGACAACCGCGCGGCGGGCGTCCTGCACACGGCACTCTGCGTAGGCGCAACGGTGGCGACGGCCGCCCTGGCCACGGCAGCAACGCGCAGGGCGACAGCCCCGGGTTGGGGCCAGAGCACGTGGACGGCGAGGCGCAGCCTCGACGCACGCACGGGCATGGAGCGGGACCCGGGCTCGGGGCACAGCCCCGCGGGACGTTCGGACACAGCCCCGGGCGGGAGTTCGGCGCTGGGTCCCGGAGGGGGCAGGGGCGAGGGCACGAGGCCCGGTCGCCGCGCCCCCGCGGGCGCAGCCCCAGCGGGGTCTTGGGGGCGCAGTCCCCGAGGTCCGGGAAGGGTCGGGGAGCACACCCCCCTCACGACCCAGCCGGACCTCACCGCTGCCACAGCCGCACCGGGACCCCAAGGGCGAAGCCCGGAGGGGCACGCGGGCGCACCCCGGTGCCCGGGTTCGGGGCGCAGCCCCGAGGGGGCCAGGGGCGCAGCCCCGGCGGGGTCTTGGGGGCGCAGCCCCCAAGTTTCGGGAAGGGGCGGGATCGGGGAACACACCCCCCTCACCGCACCCGCGGGCCCGGCCACGAGGCGTAGCCCCCAGACGACCCCGGCCACAACCACGCCAGGGCCCGGGCCGCGAAGCCCCGAGGGCCCCACGGGCGCAGCCCCGGCGGGGCCTTGGGGGCGCAGCCCCCGAGGTTCGGGAAGGGGCGGGATCGGGGAACAGGTCCCGTTTGTTCTGCTCGTCGCGTTCGCGGCCTGGGCCGTCCTCGGCGGAGCCTCCCTCCGCCGTGAAGCCCTCGGCATCGCCCACGCCCTCCGCGCCCACGACCTCGCCGACGCCCGTCACCGCCTCCCCCACCTCTGCGGCCGCGACCCCCACCGCCTCGGCGAAGCCGACATCGCCCGGGCCGTCGTCGAGTCCGTCGCCGAGAACACCTCCGACGCCGTCGTCGGCGCCCTCCTCTGGGGGGCGGTCGGTGGCGTTCCCGGGCTCGCCGGGTTCCGGGCCGTCAACACCCTCGACGCCATGGTCGGGCACAAGTCCGCCCGCTATCTGCGCTTCGGCTGGGCCGCCGCCCGGCTCGACGATCTCGCCGGCTATCCCGGCGCGCGGCTCACCGCCGCGCTCGCGGCGCTCGCCGGGCCCGACCCCCGCGCCGCCCGGCGCGTGTGGCGCGAGGACGGGCCGCGGCATCCCAGCCCCAACGCAGGACCCGTGGAAGCCGCGTTCGCCGGTGCGCTCGGGCTGCGGCTCGGTGGGGAGCTGTCGTATGCGGGGCGGACCGAGCACCGGGCCGTGCTCAATCCGGCCGGGCGCGCTCCGGGCGTGCACGACATCGAGCGTGCCGTCCGCCTCTCCGCCCGTGTCTCCTTCCTCGCCCTCCTCACCACCACCCTCGCCGCCGCCCTCCTCCCCACCGAAGCGAGTCACGCATGACCACCGTCCTCCTCCTCTCCACCGCCGACACCGACCTCCTCGCCGCCCGCGCCTCCGGCGCGGACTTCCGGATCGCCAACCCCTCCCGCACCGGCCCCGACGACCTGCCCGCGCTCCTCGACGGCACCGACCTCGTCGTCGTCCGCCTCCTCGGCGGCAAGCGCGCCTGGGAGGACGGCCTCGCAGCCCTCGGGGCCGCCGGACTGCCGACCGTGCTGCTGGGCGGGGAGTCCGTGCCGGACGCCGAGTTGATGGCCGAGTCGTCCGTGCCCGCCGGGGTGGTCGCCGAGGCGCTGCGGTATCTCGTGGAGGGCGGGCCCGCGAACCTCGCCGAGCTGAGCCGGTTCCTGTCGGACACCGTGCTGCTCACCGGCGAGGGCTTCGCCCCGCCGCGGAAGATGCCCGCGTACGGCGTGCATGGTGCGTACGCGCTGAAGGAGGACCGGCCCACCGTCGGCGTGCTCTTCTACCGCGCCCACGAGCTCTCCGGGAACACCGCCTTCGTCGACACCCTCTGCGAGGCCGTCGAGGCACACGGCGCCAACGCCCTGCCCGTGTACTGCGGTTCGCTGCGCGGCGCGGAGCCCGGGCTGTTCGAGCTGCTGGGGCGCGCGGACGCGCTCGTCGCCACGGTGCTCGCCTCCGGCGGTACGCGGCCGGGCGACGCCTCCGCCGGCGGGGACGACGAGGCGTGGGACGTCGGGGCGCTCGCGGAGCTGGACGTGCCGGTGCTCCAGGGGCTGTGCCTGACGTCGGCGCGCGCCGCGTGGCTGGACTCGGACGCGGCGCTGTCGCCGATGGACGCGGCGATGCAGGTGGCGATACCGGAGTTCGACGGGCGGCTGGTGACGGTGCCGTTCTCGTTCAAGGAGGACGGTCCCGACGGCGTGCCGGTGTACGTCGCGGACGCGGAGCGGGCCGCGCGGGTCGCGGGGATCGCGGTGCGGCACGCGCGGCTGCGGCACACGCCGAACGGCGAGAAGCGGATCGGGCTGGTCTTCACCGCGTACCCCACCAAGCACTCCCGGGTCGGCAACGCCGTCGGCCTGGACACGCCCGCCTCCGCGGTCAGGCTGCTCGACGCGCTGCGGGCCGCGGGGTACGGCGTCGACGGCCACCCGGACGACGGCGACGAGCTGATCCACCGGCTGATCGCCGCCGGCGGGCACGACGTGGAGTGGCTGACGGAGGAGCAGTTGGCGGCGGCGCCCGCGCGCGTGCCGCTGGACGACTACGAGCGGTGGTTCGCCGCGCTGGACCCCGGGTTGCGGGCCTCGGTGGTCGAGCACTGGGGCGATCCTCCGGGCGAGCTGTACGTGGACGACGGCGGCGAAGGACCCGCGATCGTGCTCGCGTCGCTGCGCTTCGGCAACGTGGTGGTGATGATCCAGCCGCCGCGCGGCTTCGGCGAGAACCCCATCGCCATCTACCACGACCCGGACATGCCGCCGTCGCACCACTACCTGGCCGCGTACCGCTGGCTGGACCGCACGTTCGGCGCCGACGCGCTCGTGCACATGGGCAAGCACGGCACGATGGAGTGGCTGCCGGGCAAGGGGCTGGGGCTGTCGGCGGGTTGCGCGCCGGACGCGGTGCTGGGGGACCTGCCGCTGGTGTACCCGTTCATCGTCAACGATCCGGGCGAGGGCACCCAGGCCAAGCGCCGCGGGCACGCGACGGTGGTCGACCACCTCGTGCCGCCGATGGCCCGCGCCGACTCCTACGGCGACCTGGCGAAGCTGGAGCAGTTGCTGGACGAGTACGCGCTCGTCTCCGACCTCGATCCGGCGAAGGCGCCCGCGGTGCGCGGCCGGATCTGGACGCTGGTGCGGGCCGCGGAACTCCACCACGACCTGCACGTGGCGGAGCAGCCGGAGGACGCCGACTTCGACGAGTTCGTGCTGCACGTCGACGGCTGGCTGTGCGAGATCAAGGACGTGCAGATACGGGACGGGCTGCACGTGCTCGGAGCCGGACCGGTCGGCGAGCCACGGGTGAACCTGGCGCTGGCGGTGCTGCGTTCCGCGCAGATGTGGGGCGGCGCCGGCGGCGCGCTGCCGGGGCTGCGGGCGGCGCTCGCGGCCCGGGCGGGGCTGGTGGAGGCGGAGCTGCTGGCCGAGCCGGGCGCGCGGATCGCCTCACCGGCGGGGCTGGCGGAGTGGGGCGCCGCGCAGAGTGCCGGTCAGCCTGCCGGACGCGGTCCGGCGGCGCCCACGGATGCCCCGGCCGCCGCGGCGGACCGGCGGCCCGCGGCCCTCCGTACGGCCTCCGACGCCATCGATCTGCTGGAGTCCCTGGCCCGTCGCCTCGTGGAGTTCATGGAGGCGAGCGACTGGTCCGTCAAGGCCGCAGGTCGGGCCGTGGCGGAGGTGCTCGGGGTCGAGTGCCCCGACGCCGTGCGGGTGCTGGAGTTCGCAGCCGCGGAACTCATTCCGCGGCTGCGCCGTACGGGCGACGAGATCGGCAACGTGCTGCACGCGCTCGACGGCGGCTACGTTCCCGCCGGGCCGTCGGGATCCCCCACCCGCGGGCTCGTCAACGTGCTGCCCACCGGCCGCAACTTCTACTCCGTCGACCCCAAGGCCATCCCCTCCCGGCTCTCCTGGGACGTCGGCAGCGCCCTCGCCGACTCCCTCCTCGCCCGCCACCTCGCCGACCACGGCACGTACCCGAAGTCCGTGGGGCTCACGGTCTGGGGCACCTCCTGCATGCGCACCCAGGGCGACGACATCGCGGAGATCCTGGCGCTGCTGGGCTGCCGCCCGGTGTGGGACGACGCGTCGCGGCGGGTGACGGGCTTCGAGGTGGTGCCGGCCGCGGAGCTGGGCCGGCCGCGCATCGACGTGACGGTACGCATCTCCGGCTTCTTCCGCGACGCCTTCCCGCACGTCGTCGGCCTCATGGACGACGCGGTGCGCGCGGTCGCGGAGCTGGACGAGCCGCCGGAGGCGAACTTCGTACGGGCGCACGCGGACGAGGACACCGCCGTCCACGGCGACCGCCGCCGCGCCACCGCCCGCATCTTCGGCTCCAAGCCCGGCGCGTACGGCGCGGGCCTGCTGCCGCTGATCGACGCCCGCAACTGGCGCTCGGACGCGGACCTCGCGGAGGTCTACGCGGTCTGGGGCGGCTATGCCTACGGCCGCGGGCTCGACGGCCGGGCGGCGCGCGGCGACATGGAGGCGGCGTTCCGGCGGATCCAGGTGGCGGCGAAGAACGTCGACACCCGCGAGCACGACATCGCCGACGCCGACGACTACTTCCAGTACCACGGCGGCATGGTGGCGATGGTCCGCCATCTGACGGGCGGTTCGCCGGAGGCGTACATCGGCGACAGCGCCGTGCCCGAGCAGGTGAAGACGCGCACGCTCGGGGAGGAGACGCACCGCGTCTTCCGCGCCCGGGTGGTGAACCCGCGCTGGACCGCGGCGATGCGGCGGCACGGCTACAAGGGCGCGTTCGAGATGGCCGCCACCGTCGACTACCTCTTCGGCTACGACGCCACCGCGGGCGTGGTGGACGACTGGATGTACGAGAAGCTCGCCGCCGAGTACGTCTTCGACCCGGAGAACCAGGAGTTCATGCGGCGCTCGAACCCGTGGGCGCTGCGCGGGATCGGCGAACGGCTGCTGGAGGCGGCCGAGCGGGGTCTCTGGGCGGAGCCGGACCAGCGGACCCTGGCCCGGCTCCGCGAGATCTACCTCGAACTCGAGGGCGATCTGGAGGGGGAGGAATGACCCACAGGACGTGGACCGTACAAGTCCGCTCCACGCCCGGCACGTACACGCTGGCACGATTCTTCCGCGTATCACAGCAGTCGACCGTCATATCACCCGTTGGAGGGGCCCGCGCATGAACACCGGTGCGCCGCACTATCCGTTCACCGCCGTCGTCGGCATGGCAGAACTCCGGCTCGCGCTGCTGCTCAACGCGGTGTCCCCGGCGGTCGGCGGGGTGCTCGTGCGCGGCGAGAAGGGGACGGCCAAATCGACCGCCGTACGAGCCCTCGCCGCCCTGCTCCCCGAGGTCGCCGTCGTGCCCGGCTGCCGCTTCTCCTGCGACCCGGCCGCGCCGGACGCCGGCTGCCCCGACGGGCCGCACGAGGCCGCGCGCCCGCACGGGGTGCGGGCGGCCCGGATGGTGGAGCTGCCCGTGGGCGCGTCCGAGGACAGGCTCGCGGGGGCGCTCGACATCGAACGGGCGCTGGCCGAGGGCCGCAAGACGTTCGAGCCCGGGCTGCTGGCCGAGGCGCACCGCGGCGTGCTGTACGTGGACGAGGTCAACCTGCTCCACGACCACCTCGTCGACCTGCTGCTGGACGCCGCGGCCATGGGCGCCAACTACGTGGAGCGCGAGGGCGTCTCCGTGCGGCACGCGGCGCGCTTCCTGCTGGTGGGCACGATGAACCCGGAGGAGGGCGAGCTGCGCCCGCAGTTGCTGGACCGGTTCGGGCTGACGGTGGAGGTCGCCGCGTCGCGCGAGCCCGCGGAGCGGGCGGACGTGGTGCGGCGGCGGCTGGCGTACGACGCGGACGCGGCCGGCTTCGCGGTGCGCTGGGCGGCGGAGGAGGACGCGCTGCGGGCGCGGATCGCGGCGGCGCGGGCGCTGCTGCCCGCGGTGGTGCTGGGCGACGCGGCGCTGCGGCAGATCACGGCGACGTGCGCGGCGTTCGAGGTGGACGGGATGCGGGCGGACATCGTCATGGCCCGTACGGCGACGGCTCTGGCGGCGTGGTCGGGACGTACGGAGGTGACGGCGGAGGACGTACGGCAGGCGGCGCTGCTGGCGCTGCCGCACCGGCGGCGGCGCAACCCGTTCGACGCGCCGGGCCTCGACGAGGAGAAGCTGGACGACACGCTGCGGGAGCACGGCGGCACCGGCGAGGACCCGCCGGACGGCGACGGCGGCGGGGCGCCCCCCGGCGCCGCGGACGGACCGGATGGCCCGGACGGACCCCACGGACCGGACGCCGCGCGGCAGGAGCAACCCGGCGCCCCCGAAGACCCCGCACCGCAGGCCCCCTCCGGCACGGACGCCGCCCCCGAACCCCCCGGCTCCGCCCCCGCCGCCACCCGTGGTCCGGCGGAGGAGCCCGGCGCGGAGCCCCGCCCGCCCGGGACCGCGCCACCCCCGCCCGGGGAGCAACCCGCCGCCCCCGCCGAGCCGTTCCGCACCCGCCGCCTCGACGTCCCCGGCGTCGGGGAGGGCGCCGCGGGACGCCGCTCCCGCGCCCGTACCGCCCACGGCCGCACCACCGGCGCCCGCCGCCCCCGCGGCGGTCTCGCCACCCTGCACCTCGCCGCCACCGTCCAGGCCGCCGCCCCGCACCAGCACGCCCGCGGCCGCCGCGGCCCCGGCCTCGTCGTCCGCCGCGACGACCTGCGCGAGGCGGTCCGCGAGGGCCGCGAGGCGAATCTCGTGCTCTTCGCCGTCGACGCCTCCGGATCGATGGGCGCGCGGCAGCGCATGGGCGCCGTGAAGGGCGCGGTGCTGTCGCTGCTGCTGGACGCGTACCAGCGCCGCGACAAGGTCGGCCTGGTCACCTTCCGCGGCCGGGACGCGGAGCTGGCGCTGCCGCCCACCTCGTCGGTGGACGCCGCGGCGGTCCGCCTGGAGCGGCTGCCCACCGGCGGCCGCACCCCGCTGGCCGCCGGGCTGCTGCGGGCCCGCGAGACGCTGCGCGTCGAGCGGCTGCGGGACCCGGCGCGCCGCCCGCTGCTGGTCGTCGTCACGGACGGCCGGGCGACCGGCGGCGACGAGCCGGTCGGCCGGGCGGCGCGCGCGGCGCGCCTGCTGGCGGCCGAGGGGGTCGCTTCGGTAGTCGTCGACTGCGAGTCGGGTCCTGTGCGGCTGGGACTCGCGGGCGAGCTGGCCCGCGAGCTGCGGGGCACGGCGGTGGCGCTGGGCGAGCTGCGGGCGGAGGCGGTGAGCGGGCTCGTACGGGAGGCCCGGGACGACCGGCGCGCGCGTGCCGTACGCGAAGGGCCCGGCACCGGGCGTGGACCGGCGAGTTCGAGGAGGGCGGCCTGATGCCGCAGGGACGGCCGGATGCCGTGCCGGACGACGGGCTGACGACGCGGCAGCGCCGCAACCGCCCCCTGGTCGTGGTGCACACGGGCCCGGGCAAGGGGAAGTCCACGGCCGCCTTCGGGCTGGCGCTGCGGGCCTGGAACCAGGGGTGGCCGATCGGGGTGTTCCAGTTCGTCAAGTCCGCCAAGTGGCGCGTCGGCGAGGAGCGGGCGCTGCGGGTCCTCGGCGCGAGCGGCGAGGGCGGCACGGTGGCGTGGCACAAGATGGGCGAGGGCTGGTCGTGGATCCAGCGGCCGGCGCGCCCCGGCGGAGACGCCGAGCCGGACAACGAGGCGCGGGCCCGGGAGGGCTGGGAGCAGGTCAAGCGGGACCTGGCGGCGGAGACCTACCGGCTGTACGTGCTCGACGAGTTCGCGTACCCGATGCACTGGGGGTGGGTGGACACCGCCGAGGTGATCGCGGTGCTGCGGGAGCGGCCGGGCAGCCAGCACGTCGTCGTCACGGGCCGCAACGCGCCGGCGCCGCTGGTGGAGTTCGCCGATCTCGTCACCGAGATGGGCAAGGTCAAACACCCCATGGACGCGGGCCAGAAGGGCCAGCGGGGCATCGAATGGTGAGAGTTCCGTGATCGGCATCCCCCGGCTCGTCGTCGCCGCACCGGCCTCCGGCAGCGGCAAGACGACGGTCGCGACCGGCCTGATGGCGGCGTTCGCCGCCGCCGGCCTGACCGTCTCGCCGCACAAGGCGGGCCCCGACTACATCGACCCGGGCTACCACGCGCTCGCCGTCGCCGGCTCCCCGGGCGGCGGGCGCCCGGGCCGCAACCTGGACGCGCACATGTGCGGTCCCGGCCTGATCGCCCCGCTCTTCGCGCACGGCGCGGCGGGGGCGGACGTGGCCGTCGTGGAGGGCGTGATGGGCCTGTACGACGGCGCCTCCGGCGCCGGCGAGTCCGGCTCGACGGCGGAGCTGGCGAAGCTGCTGCGGGCGCCGGTGGTGCTGGTGGTCGACGCCTCGGGGCAGTCGCGGTCGGTGGCGGCGCTGGTGCACGGCTTCGCGTCCTGGGATCCGGAGGTACGGATCGGGGGCGTCGTCCTCAACAAGGTCGCCTCCGACCGCCACGAGTCGCTGCTCCGCGAGTCCCTGGACGCGGCGGGCGTCCCGGTCCTGGGCGCCCTGCGCCGCGACCCGCAACTGGCGGCACCGTCCCGGCACCTGGGCCTGGTCCCGGCGGCGGAACGACGCCCGGCGGCGGTGGCGGCGGTACGCGCACTGGCGGCGCGGGTACGCGAGTCGTGCGACGTACCGGAGCTGCTGCGGCTGGCCCGCACGGCCCCGCCGCTCCCGGCGGACCCGTGGTCGGCTGCGGACGCGGTGGCGGCAGCGGGGCAGCGGGGAGGGCCCGGCACGCGAGACGACAGCGAGACTCGCGCCGCGGCGGGGGCCGGGGGGCGAAGCCCCCGGAGGGAGACCGGCGCGGAGCCGCCGGGTGCGCGCGGCACGCGAGGCGACCCCGAGACCGGAGCCGCGGCGGGGGCCCGGGGGCGGAGCCCCCGAAGCGCCCCGCGCGCCGCGGACGCGGGCGATGCCGGGGGCCTGGGGGCCGGCCCCCGGTTCCGGGAAGGGGCGGGACCGGGGAACACTCCCCGCCCCGCGGAACGGCCGGTGGTCGCCATGGCGGCCGGGCCCGCGTTCACCTTCGCGTACGCCGAGCACGCCGAACTCCTCGCCGCCGCCGGCGCCGACGTCGTCCCCTTCGACCCCCTGCACGACGAGGCCCTGCCGCCCCGCACCCGCGCCCTCGTCATCGGCGGCGGCTTCCCCGAGGTGTACGGCGCCGAGCTGGCCGCCAACGAGCCGCTGCGCCGCGACGTCGCCCGGCTCGCCGCCGGCGGCGCGCCGGTGGCGGCCGAGTGCGCGGGCCTGGTCTACCTGGCCCGCGACCTCGACGGCGCCCCCATGTGCGGCGTGCTGGACGCACGGGCCCGTATGAGCGACCTCCTCACCCTCGGCTACCGCGACGCCGTCGCCGTCGCCGACAGCGCGCTCGCCGCCGCCGGCACCCGGGTACGCGGCCACGAGTTCCACCGCACCGCCCTCGACCCGCCCGCGGGCGAGACGCCCGCATGGGGGATGACGCAGCCGGTCCGGCGCGTCGAAGGATTCGTACGGGGCGGCGTCCACGCCTCGTACCTGCACGTGCACTGGGCCGCCGCCCCCGCCATGGCGCGCCGGCTCGTCGAAGGGTGTGAAACGGCATGAGCATGCGACTCGTCGGCGTCGGGGTGGGCCCCGGCGACCCCGAACTGGTCACGGTGAAGGGCGCGGGCGCGCTGCGGACGGCGGCGGTGGTCGTCGTCCCCGTGATGGAGGGCGGCGGCACGGGCCGCGCGGAGGCGACGGTCCTGCACTACGTCGACGAGGCGAAGGTCGTGCGCGTCGTCTTCGCGCTCAACGAGCGCAGCGACGCCGCGCGCCGCGAGGCGGCGTGGGACGCGGCGGGCGCCCGGGTCGCGGAACTGCTGCGCGCGCACCGCTCGGTGGCGTTCGCCACGCTCGGCGACCCCAACGTCTACTCCACGTTCACGTACCTCGCCGCGACCGTCACCGCCCTGCTCCCCGGCGTACGGATCGAGAGCGTGCCCGGCATCACCGCGATGCAGGACCTCGCGGCCCGCGGCGGCGCGGTGCTCGCGGAGGGCACGGAGCCGCTGACGCTGGTGCCGGTGACGGCGGGCACGGCGGTGCTGAAGGAGGCGCTGCGGGGGCCGGGAACGGTCGTGGCGTACAAGTTCGGCCGGCTGGCGGGCGAGGTGGCGGGGGCGCTCGCGGAGACGGGCCGGATGGAGGGGGCAGTGTGGGGATCGTCGCTGGGTCTGGCGGAGGAGTCGGTGCGGCCGGCGGCGGAGCTGGGGGCGGAGCCGCTGCCGTATCTGTCGACGCTGATCGCGCCGGCGCGGCGGGCGGGGCGGGGCGAGAAGCTGTGAGCGGGAAGGGGATGCCGGGCCGGCGCCCGTACGCGACGGGGAGCCCGGCCCCGCAGCCGGAACCGGACCCGGCGAAACTGCCGCCCGCCACCGGCAGGGTGACGTTCGTCGGAGCCGGGCCGGGGGCGGCGGATCTGCTGACGTTCCGGGCCGCGCGCGCCATCGCGGAGGCGGACGTCGTGATCTGGGCGGCGAGCCTCGTCCACGAGGACGTCCTGCAACACGCCCGCGCGGACGCGGAGATCGTCGACTCCGCCGCGGTGCCGCTGGAGGAGGTCGTCGCGGTCTACGCCCGGGCGGCCCGCGCGGGGCTGCGGGTGGCGCGGGTCCACTCCGGCGACCCGGCGCTGTGGGGCGGCACGCAGGAGCAGGTCGAGCGGTGCGCGGCGCTGGGCCTCCAGGTGGAGATCGTGCCGGGGGTGTCGTCGTTCTCGGCGGCGGCGGCCGCGGCGGGACGGGAGCTGACGGTCCCGGAGGTGGCGCAGACGGTGATCCTCACGCGGCTGGGCGGCGGGAAGACGCCCATGCCGGGCGGCGAGGAGATACGGGAGTTCGCCCGGCACGGCACGACGATGGCGGTGTTCCTGTCGGCGGCGCGCTCCGGGCGGCTGGCGGAAGAGCTGCTGGCGGGCGGGTACGCGGCGCAGACGCCGGTGGTGGTGGCGTACCGGGTGACGTGGCCGGACGAACTGGTGGTGCGCTGCACGGTCGGCACGCTGGCGGCGGCGGTGAAGGAGCACCGGCTGTGGAAGCACACGCTCTTCCTGGTCGGCCCGGCGCTGGGGGCGGCGGGCACACGGTCGCACCTGTACCACCCGGGGCACTTCCACGGCTTCCGCCGCGCGGAGCCGGAGGCGCGGAGGGCGCTGCGCGAGGGCGGGGCGTAGGGCGGTGTCCGGGTCGGTTCGGGTCGGCGGAGAGGAGGGGTGCGGATGACCGGGGAGGCACGGGAACGGAACATGCGGGAACGAGACGCGCGGGAACGGCACGCGCGGGAAGCGAACGTGCCGGAACCGGCGCCGCGGGTGCCCGGTCAGCCGGGTCCCGGCCTCCGTGAACCCGACCTGCCGCGTACGGCCAAGGTGCGGCAGAAGGCGTTGCGTACGGGTTGGACCACGGGCACCTGTGCGTCGGCCGCCGCCCGCGCCGCGGCGCTGCTGCTGGCGACCGGCGAGGCGCGGAAGTGGGTGGAGGTGGCGCTGCCGTCGGGGCGGCGGGTGACGTTCGCGGTGGAGCGGGCGGTGGAGCTGCGGCCGGGGCGTACGGAGGCGGTGGTGGTGAAGGACGCGGGCGACGACCCGGACGTCACGCACGGCTCGCACCTGACGGCGACGGTCAGTTGGCGGGCGCGGCCCGGTCTCGGACTGCACGGCGGCGTGGGGGTGGGAGTGGTGACGAAACCGGGTCTCGGCCTGGAGCTGGGCGGCCCGGCGATCAACCCCGTGCCGCGGCGGATGATCACGCAGGCGGTGGCGGAGGTCGTGGACCTGGGGCGGCGCGGTCTGGACGTGACGATCAGCGTGCCGGACGGCGAGCGGCGGGCGCGGAAGACGACGAACGCCCGGCTGGGGATCCTGGGCGGCATCTCCATCCTCGGGACGACGGGCATCGTGCGGCCGTTCTCGACGGCGTCGTGGCGGGCGAGCGTCGAGCAGGCGGTGTCGGTGGCGGCGGCGCAGGGCGAGACGGCGGTGGTGCTGTGCACGGGAGGCCGGACGGAGCGGGGGGCGAGGGAACTGCTGCCGGGGCTGCCCGCGGTGTGCTTCGTGGAGGTGGGGGACTTCACGGGGGCGGCGCTGCGGCGGGCGGTGGCGCAGGGGGTGGAGCGGGTGGTGTTCGTCGGCATGGTCGGGAAGCTGACGAAGCTGGCGGCGGGGGTGCTGATGACGCACTACACGCGCTCGAAGGTGGACCCGGGGGTGCTGGCGGAGATCACGCGGGCGGCGGGCGGTCCAGAGAGCCTGGCGGCGGAGGTGGGGGCCGCGAACACGGGGCGGCACGCGTACGAGTTGTGGGAGGCGGCGGGTCTGC
Source organism: Streptomyces sp. WAC 06738 (assembly GCF_003945505.1). Lineage (NCBI taxonomy): Bacteria > Bacillati > Actinomycetota > Actinomycetes > Kitasatosporales > Streptomycetaceae > Streptomyces > Streptomyces sp. WAC 06738. Next base: position 1,345,449 of record NZ_CP029618.1, read on the forward strand.
TGCCGGCGGCGGGACGGGAGTTGTGCGGCCGGGTGGCGGAGGTGCTGGAGCGCTTCACGGAGCGGAGGGTCGCGGCGGAGGCGGCGATGGTGGACTTCACGGGGCGGGTGCTGGTGGCGCGGAGCGACGGGGAGCTGCTGCGGTGATCACGGTCATAGGCTGCGGCACGGGTTCGCCTCCGGCGCGGATCGAGGACGCGGCGCTGGTGGTGGGCGCGGCGCGGCACCTGGCGGAGGCGGAACTGCCGCGGGACGCGGAACGCGTGACGCTGGGCCCGCTGGGCCCGGCCCTGGACCGGATCGCGGCGTACGTGGGCCGAGACGCCTGGACCCCGGCGAACGAGCCCGCCCCGGCACAGCGGGAGCCCCGCGGGTGTTCCGGGGGGACTCTCCAGGCAGAGGCGGCAGAGGCGCGGGCGCGGCTCAGGCCCGGGACGGAGCCCCATGGGGGTCAGGGGGCGCAGCCCCCGGCGGGATCCGGGGCGGAGCCCCGGGTGGGGTTCGGGGCGGAGCCCCAGGCAGGGCCCGGGGGCGGAGCCCCGGGTGGGGGACTCGGGGGCGGAGCCCCTGGGGTCCGGGGAGGGGCGGGGGCGGGGAGAACCACCCAACCCCCCGCCCGCGTCGTCGTACTCGCCTCCGGCGACCCCGGGTTCTTCGGGATCGTCCGCGTACTCGCCGAGCGCTTCGGCCCCCGTCTCCTCGACATCCGCCCCACCGTCCCCTCCCTCGCCCTCGCCTTCGCCCGCGCCGGGCTTCCCTGGGACGACGCCGCCGTCGTCAGCGCCCACGGGCGCGACCTCCGTACCGCCGTCAACGTCTGCCGCGCCCACCCCAAGACCGCCGTCCTCACCGGACCCGGCGCCGGTCCCGCCGAACTCGGCGCCGCCCTCGCCGGCTCCGGCGTGCCCCGTACTCTCGTCGTCGGCACCGGACTCGGCTCCGCCGGCGAGGACATCGTGTACCTCGACCCCGCCGACGCCGCCGCCCGCACCTGGCCGCCGCGGGCCGTCAGCGTCGTGCTCTGCCTCGACCCGCGCCCCGGCCGCACCCTCGCCCCGCGCAGCGCGTCCTCGCGGGCCCCGGCCCGTATCCCCTCGCCCGCCGCCCCGGCGACGGCTGGGCGCTGCCCGAGGGGGACTTCGCGCACCGGGCCGGCATGGTCACCAAGTACGAGGTCCGCGCCCTCGCCCTCGCCCGCCTCGCGCCCCGCCTCGGCGACCTGGTGTGGGACGTGGGCGCCGGGTCCGGGTCCGTCGCGGTGGAGTGCGCGCGGTTCGGGGCCGCCGTCGTCGCCGTGGAGCGGGACGCCGAGGGCGTCGTACGGATCCGCGCCAACGCGGCGGCGCACGGCGTCGACGTACGGGCCGTGCACGGTACGGCCCCCGCCGCGCTGGCCGGACTCCCCGACCCCGACGCGGTGTTCGTCGGCGGCGGGGGCGGCGACGTGGCGGAGGTCGTCGCGGCGTGTGCCCGGCGGGCGCGGCGGGCGGTGGTCGTGACGCTGGCCGCCGTCGACCGGGTGCCGGGGGTACGCGCCGCGCTGACGGCCGCCGGGTTCGCGGTGGACGGCGTACTGCTGCACTCCTCACGGCTCGCGCCGCTGCCCGGCGAGGTCACGCGACTCGCGGCGACCAACCCGGTGTTCGTCCTGTGGGGCCGCCGGGACGTGCCCGCGGAAGCACGGCCGGAGCCGGCGAGCGGACGGCCGCCGGACGCCCCCTCGCCCGCACATGACACACCACCACCCGCGACTCCTCTGGAGAACCCGTGACCGCCCCGCACCACCGGACCGCCCCGTGATCGGCCTCGTCGCCGTCACCGCCGCCGGCTCCGCCGCCGCGCAGCGGCTGGCCGACGCCTGGCCCGGCCGGACCCGCCGCTACGACGAGGGCCCGGTCCGTGCCGCCGTCGCGCGCGCCTTCGCCGACTGCGACCAGCTCGTCTGCTTTCTCGCCACCGGCGCCGCCGTCCGCCTCCTCGCCCCCCTGCTCCGCGGGAAGGCCGCCGACCCCGGCGTGGTCTGCGTCGACGAGGCAGGCCGCTTCGCCGTCGCGCTCCTCGGCGGCCACGGCGGCGGCGCCAACGACCTGGCCGCCGAAGTCGCCGACCTGCTCGGCGACGGGTGCACGCCGGTCGTGACCACCGCCACCGATGCCGCCGGCATCCCCGGGCTCGACTCCGTCGGCTGGCCCGTCGAAGGCGCGGTCGCCGCCGTGACGCGCGCGGTGCTGGACGGCGCTCCCGTCGCGCTGCGGGCCGACGCGACGTGGCCGCTGCCCGCGCTGCCGCCGCACGTCGGGGTACGCGGCGTGGCCACCGACGTCCGCCTCTACGTCACCGACCGCCGCCTTCCCCTCGCCGCCCGCGAGGCGGTGCTGCGCCCGCCGTCCCTCGTCGTCGGCGTGGGCGCCAGCCGCGGCGCCGGGGCCGACGAGGTGCTGGGCCTCGTCCAGGACGCCCTCGACGGGGCCGGGCTGAGCCCGCGGTCCGTGGCGGCGCTCGCCACCGTCGACGCCAAGGCCGGAGAACCGGGCCTGCTCGCCGCCGCCGACCGCCTCGGGGTGCCGCTGCGCACCTTCCCCGCCGCCGAGCTGGCCGCCGTCGACGTGCCCACGCCGTCCGCCGCGCCCCTCGCCGCGGTCGGCACGCCCAGCGTCGCGGAGGCCGCGGCGCTCACCGCCGCGGGCCCCGGCGCCGAACTCCTCGTACGCAAACGGAAGTCCGCCCCCGCGGACCGCCCCGCCATGGCCACCTGCGCCGTCGCCCGCCGCCGCCCCCGCGGGCGGCTCGCGGTCGTCGGCCTCGGCCCCGGCGCCCGCGACCTGCTGACGCCGCGGGCCCGCACCGAGCTGCGCCGGGCGTCGGTGGTCGTCGGCCTGGACCAGTACCTCGCGCAGATCCGCGACCTGCTCAGGCCCGGCACCCGGGTCCTCGCATCGGGGCTGGGCGCCGAGGAGGAGCGGGCCCGTACCGCCGTCGCCGAGGCCCGCGCCGGGCACGCGGTCGCGCTGGTCGGCAGCGGCGACGCGGGGGTGTACGCGATGGCCTCGCCCGCACTGGCGGAGGCGGGCGCGGACATCGACGTCGCCGGCGTGCCCGGCGTGACGGCGGCACTGGCCGCGGCGGCGCTGCTGGGCGCGCCGCTGGGGCACGACCACGTCTCCGTCAGCCTGTCCGACCTGCACACTCCGTGGGAGGTCATCGAGCGCCGGGTGCGGGCGGCGGCGGAAGCGGACCTCGTGGTCACGTTCTACAACCCGCGCAGCCGCGCGCGCCGCCGCCAGCTCCCGGAGGCGCTGGCGCTGCTGGCGAAGCACCGTGAGCCGGGGACGCCCGTGGGCGTCGTACGGAACGCCTCCCGCCCCGGCGAGCACGTGCTGCTGACGACGCTCGCCGAACTCGACCCGGAGAGTGTCGACATGATGACCGTGGTGACGGTCGGCAACTCGGCGACCCGTGAGATCGCGGGCCGGATGGTGACGCCGCGCGGCTACCGGTGGCAGACGTGAACGCCTGTACGCGCACGGGCGCGCCCCCGACCGCCGCGGAACACACCGCCGCCCGAGCGGCCGGCAGCCTCCCCGAACCCCGCCCGGCGGGAGTTCCGGCCCTCACCCTCACCGTCAGCGACCGCTGCACCGGCTGCGGCGCCTGCCTCCTCACCTGCCCCGCCCACGCCATCCGCCCCCGCGGCGGCGCCCTGTTCGTCCGCGCCGACCTGTGCACCGGCTGTCTGGAGTGCGTGGAGGTCTGCCCGGCCGACGCCATCGACGAGGCCCCCGAGGAGCGCCCGTGACGAGGACCGTCCACCCCATCGAGGAGGAGTCGTACCGCAGGCTGCGCGCCCGCGTCGATACCGCGCATCTGCCGCCGCTCACCCGCGCGGTGGTCGAGCGGGTCATCCACTCCTCCGCCGACCCCGCCTACGCCGGCGACCTGGTGTGCGACGAGACGTCGCTGCGCGCCGCGCACGCCGCGCTGCACGCGGGCGCGCCGGTCGTGGCCGACGTCGAGATGGTCGCGGCGGGCATCACCGCCCGCAGGGCGGTCTGCCGGCTGCGCGAGGCGGTGGCCGCACCCGGGCTGACCCGCTCGGCGGCGGCGGTGCGGCTGGCGTACGAGGAAGTCGGCGACGGCGCCGTGTGGGTGGTCGGCTGTGCGCCGACGGCGCTGGAGGAATTGCTCGCGCTGGGCGCGGGCCCGGCGCTGGTCGTCGGGCTGCCGGTGGGGTTCGTGGGGGCGGTGGAGAGCAAGGAGGCGCTACGGGCCACGGGGCTGCCGGCGATCAGCAACCTCTCGGAGAAGGGCGGTTCCGCGGTGGCCGCCGCCGCCCTGAACGCCCTCCTCTACACGCCGCCCCCGGCATCCGCGTACCGCACGGGCACGGCCGCCGAGCCCCCGAGCCCGGCCGCCGGCCGGAACCCGCCGCCCGCAGGATCCGCCGCGCCCCCGCTCAGCACCGGCCCGTAGCCGCCCCTCCCCTCCCCCAGCGCCACCACGCCCGGCCCCGCCGGGTCCCGTACCACCGAGGAGACGCAAGTGACCAAGCCCGCCCTGCTCATCGCCGGTCACGGCACCCGGGACGCCGCCGGTGCCGAGGCGTTCCGCGCGTTCGTGCGCGTGCTCGCCGAGCGCCACCCCGGGCTGCCCGTCGCCGGAGGGTTCATCGAGCTGTCACCGCCGCCGCTGGGCGAGGCAGTCGCACAGCTCGTGGCGCGCGGCGTACGGCACTTCGCCGCCGTGCCCCTGATGCTCGTCTCCGCCGGGCACGCCAAGGGCGACATCCCCGCCGCCCTCGCCCGCGAGAAGGAGCGCCACCCGGGCCTCTCGTACGCCTACGGCCGCCCCCTCGGCCCGCACCCGAAGCTCCTCGCCGTCCTGGCGCGCCGGGTGGCGGAGGCCCAGAGCACCGAACGGGCCCGCACCACCGTCCTCCTCGTCGGCCGCGGCTCCACCGACCCCGACGCCAACGCCGAGGTCCACAAGGCCGCCCGGCTGCTCTGGGAGGGCCGCGGGTACGCGGGCGTGGAGACGGCGTTCGTGTCGCTCGCCGCGCCGGACGTGACCGCCGGGCTGGAGCGCTGCCGCCGGCTGGGCGCGGAACACGTCGTCGTGCTCCCCTACTTCCTCTTCACCGGGGTCCTCCCCGGACGCGTCGCCCACCAGGCGCGGCAGTGGGCGGCGGCGCACCCCGGGGTCGTCGTGCGCACGGCGGACGTCATCGGCCCGGAGGAGGAGCTGGTGGAGCTGGTGACGGAGCGGTACGAGGAGGCCGTCGCCGGGGACCTGCGCATGAACTGCGACTCCTGCGTCTACCGCGTCGCCCTCCCCGGCTACGAGGCCAAGGTCGGCGCCCCGCAGCAACCCCACTTCCACCCGGGCGAAGACGGCACGGCCCACGACCACGGACCCGGGCACGGCCACACCCACGCCCCCGGCCCGGGTCACCACCACGGCGACCACGCCCATGCGCACTGAGCCCTCCCCACCGTCCGTCCCGCACGACCTCCGCCACCACGGCGACGCCGAACTCCGCGACGCCGCCCCCGGCCTCACCGACCTCGCCGTCAACGTCCGCGCCGGCACGCCTCCCGCCTGGCTGAAGGAACGCCTCGCCGCCTCCCTCGACCGGCTCGCCGCCTACCCCGACGGCCGCGCCGCCCGCGCCGCCGTCGCCGCCCGCCACGGGGTGCCGGCCGACCGGGTGCTGCTCACCGCGGGCGCGGCGGAGGCGTTCGTGCTGCTGGCCAGGGCGCTGCGGCCCGCGGTGCGCCGGGCGGTGGTCGTGCACCCGCAGTTCACGGAGCCGGAGGCGGCGCTGCGGGACGCGGGGTACGCCGTGGACCGGGTGCTGCTGCGCGCGGAGGACGGCTTCGGGCTGCCGCCGCGGGCGGTGCCGGAGGACGCCGATCTCGTCGTCGTCGGCAACCCCACCAATCCGACGTCCGTCCTCCACCCCGCCGCCGCCCTCGCCGCGCTGGCCCGGCCGGGGCGCGTCCTCGTCGTGGACGAGGCGTTCATGGACGCGGTGCCGGGCGAGCGCGAGTCGCTGGCCGGGCGCACCGACGTCCCCGGCCTGGTCGTCCTCCGCAGCCTGACGAAGACCTGGGGGCTCGCGGGCCTGCGCGTCGGCTACGTCCTCGGCGACCCCGCAACGGTCGCCGCGCTGGCGCGGGCCCAGCCGCTGTGGCCGGTGTCGACACCCGCCCTGATCGCCGCGGAGGAGGTGTGCGCGCCGCGGGCGCTCGCGGAGGCGGAGGCGGCGGCGCGGGCGGTCGGCGCGGACCGGGCGTATCTGCTGGCCAGGCTCGGGGAGTTCGCGGAGGTCACGACCGCGGGGACGGCGGCGGCGCCGTTCGTGCTGGTCCATGTGGCGGGCGCGGACGGCGCCGCCGCCGGTCTCGCCGTACGCGACCGGCTGCGCGGACTCGGCTTCGCCGTACGCCGCGGCGACACCTTCCCCGGCCTCGGCCCCGGCTGGCTGCGGCTCGCGGTGCGGGACCGGCGGACGACGGACCGGTTCGCCGAGGCGCTGGCCAGGGCGCTGAGTTGAGGCCCGGCCGCCCGCGGTGCGCTCACGGCAGCCGGAGGACGACCCGTTCGCGGACGGGATCGGCGCGCGTCCAGCCGGCGGCCCGCCCGGCGTACGGACGGCCCACCTCGGCGTCGCCGCGGCTGAACCGCTGACGGGTGCCGGGCGGGGCGGTGACGGGCACCTCGACGCCGGCCGGTGCCCGCACCGTCACGGTGCCGCCGACGCGGTACGCGGTGACCTTCCCGTTCCGTACCGCCTCCGCCCAGACGGCGCGCCGCTGGAGGTCGCGGGCGATGGCCCGGGGGCGGGGGTTGTCGAGCGGGGTGCCGGGGGTGAACAGGCGGCGGTAGTCGGCGAGTACGCGGTCGAGGAGGGGGTACGCGATGCGGTCCTCGGCGAGGTTCGACTGGTGGAGGTAGTGCGGGGCGGGGTCGGCGGCGAGGACGTGGCCGAGGGCGGCGCGGGCGGCGAGGGGGACGAGATACGAGCGGTAGCCGCCCGCCGGATCGCCGCCCCCGCCCCGGCTCCCCTCCCCGAACCGGTACGCGTACGCGTCGATCTGCTCCCGCTCCGTCCCCGCCCCCGCGAACAGCCCCAGCCCGTACCGCGGCACCGTCGACGCCGTCCCCACCCGCCGCGAGAGCGGGTCCCGGGCCCGGTCGGCGGCCAGCCAGCGGACGCCCGTCGTGCCCAGGGCGGGCGCGAGGCCCGGGTTGTCGAGCGGCTGCCCCGGCGGGACGGCGAGTCCGGTGTGTCCCGCGGTGACCAGCTCGTCCCTGCGCACGAGCAGGTTCCGTGCCCACCCCCAGCGGACGTTCTCCTCGATCTGCAGCGCGATGCGCCGCTCCGGCGTCCACCGCACCTCGCCCGCCGCGTCCCGCGCGCAGCGCGCCGCGTCGCCGCCGCGCCCGCGGACGCAGCCGAGCGGCGCGCGATCGTACGTGCCGTTGATCCACCGGAACGCCTCGCGGTCGGTGATCAGCCGGTCGGCCAGCGCGTCGGCGCCGCCGTGCGCCCGGCGGTGGCGCTCGGCGGCGCCGCCGCTGTAGACGAGGTCGAGGGTGAAGTCCCGGCGGGCGGACCAGTCGCGGGCGTACGCGGCGTCGCCGCGGTTCATCCGGATCGGCGGCAGGCCGGCGCAGCCGGGGGTGCCGGAGGTGCAGTCGCCGTCGGGGTCCCAGCGGGCGTCGCGGTCGAGGACGCCGTCGACCTGGACGGCGAACCCGTAGCGGGCGGCGCCCAGATGCACGCCGCCGGTGGCCCAGTCGACGATGCCGCGGGCGAGCAGCCGGTAGGCGAGCCGGTCGCCGGGGGCGCCGAACGTGACGAGGAGCCGGCGCCGACCGTCGTCGGCGTACTCGCCGACGAGCGCGCCGCGTGCGCGCGGCTTCCCGGGCACGGCGGTGTCCACGTACGGCGTGAAGTCCGGGCCCGGCCGCACGAGCCGGCCGTACGTCTCGGCCGCCCGCGGATCGAGGTCCGCGAACGGCACGGGACCCGCGAGATACCTGAAGGGACCCGCCCGCCCGGCGGGGGTGACGCGGGCCGTGCGGCCGTCGAGCCGGCCGGACCACGCGGGTGCGCCGAGGGCGGAGTGCGGTCCTGCGGCGGCGTGGGCGTCGACCTGGCGGATGCCGAAGCGCCGCTCGTACGCGGCGAGGGCGGCGGTCTCGGCGCGGCCGAGGGCCGGTGCGCGGGCGCCGCCGGGAACGGGGGCTGCGGCGCCTGCGGGCCCACGGCCGCCCGCGGCAACGGCGGGAACGGCGGCAACGGCACCGGCAACGCCGCCGCCCGGCTCCCGCGCGCCGCCTCCGCCCGGTACCACCACCGCCTGGTACCGCGCCCGCGGGCGCCCCTCCTCCGTGCCGGCGAGGAACTCCGCGTCGATCCGCGGCCTCCCGCGCTCCCCCAGCCGCACCGCCGTGACCGGCGTGCCGATCGCCGCCAGGTGCTCGGCGATCGCCGCGACCGGCTCCCCGCCGTCGTCCACGACGAGGACGCGGAGGTCGACGCGCGGCGTGTCCGCGGTACGGGCGTTCGGAACGGCGGCGAACGACAGCGCCGCGGCGAGCGCGCACGCCGCGGCCAGGCGCCTGGACCGGACCATGGTGCTCCTCCCCGGGAGCGTCTGCGGGCTCTCCCGGGGAGCCATCCTGCGGGACGGGACGGGGGTGCGGCGCCTCGTGCCACCCGTACGGGCGACGGCGGCGGCGGCGTTCGAACCGCCGCCGCCCGCCCCGCGCGTCAGTTCTCCCGGACGCCGTCCACCGTGCGGGGCACGCCTGCCGGGTTGTCCTCGCGCAGCTCGGCGGGGAGCAGCGCCTGGGGCGCGTTCTGGTACGTCACCGGGCGCAGCCAGCGCTCGATCGCCGTGCCGCCGACGGACGTCGAGGTCGACGTCGTCGCCGGGTAGGGGCCGCCGTGGTGCTGCGCGGGGGCGACGGCGACACCCGTGGGCCAGCCGTCGACGAGGATCCGCCCGGCGAGCGGCGTCAGTTCGGCGAGCAGCCGTGCCGCGCCGCCGTCCCCGGCGTCCGCGTCCCCGGCCTCCGCCGCGCCCAGGTGCGCGGTCGCCGTGAGGTTGCCCGGCAGCCCGGCCAGCACCGCGGAGACCTGCGGCACGTCCTCGTACCGCACGATGACGGTGACGGGCCCGAAGCACTCCTCCGTCAGCAGCCCGTACTCCCCGCCGCCCGCGAGGCGTTCGGCGTCGACGGTGAGGAAGCCGCCGCTGACGGTGTGCTCGCCGTTCGCGCCCGGCGTCACGGGGCTCTCCACGCCGGGCAGCTCCGCCCGTTCCCGTACGCCCGCGATGAACGCCTCCCGCATCCGCGGGTCGAGCATCACGCCCGGCTCGGTGTCGCTGACCGCCGCCGTGAGCGAGGTGACGAGCCGGTCGCCGGCCTCGCCCGCCGGCACCAGCACCAGGCCGGGCTTGGTGCAGAACTGCCCGACGCCCAGCGTCATCGACCCCGCGAGGCCCGCGCCGATCTCCTCGGCGCGCTCGGCGGCGGCAGCCGCGCTGACGACGACGGGGTTGAGGCTGCCCAGCTCGCCGTGGAACGGGATGGGCCGGGGGCGGGCCGCCGCGGCGTCGAAGAGGGCCCGCCCGCCGCGCACCGAGCCGGTGAACCCGGCGGCGGCGACGACGGGATGGCGTACCAGCTCCACGCCCGCGTCGAAGCCGTGCACGACGGAGACGACCTCCTGCGGCAGCCCCGCCTGCTCGGCCGCGCGGTGCAGCAGCGCCGCGGACAGCTCGGAGGTGCCCGGGTGGTCGGGGTGGGCCTTGACCACGACCGGGCAGCCGGCGGCGAGCGCGCTGGCGGTGTCACCGCCGGGGACGGAGAAGGCGAGCGGGAAGTTCGAGGCGGAGTAGACGGCGACGACGCCGAGCGGCACCTTCCAGCGGCGCAGGTCGGGCCGTGGCGGGGCGAGGGAGGCGTCGGCGTGGTCGATGCGCACGTCGAGGAAGTCGCCGGCCTCGGCGATGTCGGCGAAGGCGCGCAACTGGTAGGTCGTGCGGGTGAGTTCGCCGCTGAGCCGGCCGGGCCCGAGGGCGGTTTCGGCGTCGGCGCACTCGACGACCTTGTCGACGTGCTGGTCGAAGAGGTCGGCCGCGGCCCGCAACAACCGGGCGCGCTGCGCGCGTTCGGCGAGCGCCGGGGCGGCGGCGTGCGCGGCGCGTACGGTCTTGTCGACCTCCTCGGCGGTCGCCTCGGTGGCGACCTGCTCCCGGCGGTTACCGGTGCGGGGATCGACGCTCCAGACTGGTGCGGACAACTGAGATGTCTCCGTTCCTCTTGCACACATGGCGGACGGTGACCGACGATACCGTTGGTTCGGTATTCTGAACGCCGTCTCTATACATGAATTTTTCTTGGACTTTTATCGCTGCGGCAGCAGAGAGGTCAAGCGCCATGGGGGTCGCCGACGCCGGTGGGGGTGGACAGGTCAAGTCTGCCGTCCGCACCGTGGAACTTCTCGAGTATTTCGCGGCCAGACCCGGAATGCACAGCCTCGGTGACGTCCAGCATGCCGTCGGCTACCCCAAGTCCAGCCTCTACATGCTCCTTCGCACGCTCACGGAGCTGGGCTGGGTGGAGACCGACGCGACCGGCACACGGTACGGGATCGGGGTGCGGGCGCTGCTCGTCGGCACGTCGTACATCGACGGCGACGAGGTCGTGGCCGCCGCCCGGCCCACCCTCGACCGGCTCGCCGACGACACGACGGAGACGATCCACCTGGCGCGGCTGGACGGCGTGAACATCGTCTACCTCGCCACCCGCCAGTCCCAGCACTACCTGCGGCCGTTCACCCGCGTCGGCCGCCGGCTCCCGGCGCACGCGACGGCGCTGGGCAAGGCGCTGCTCGCGACGTACCCCGACGAGGAGATCCGCAAGCTGCTGCCCGAGTCGCTGGCGCCGCTCACCGAGCACACGGTCACGGACCGGGAGCGGCTGATCGAGGAACTGCACGGGGTGCGCGAGCGCGGATACGCCCTGGACCGGGAGGAGTCGACGCTGGGGCTGCGCTGCGTGGGGGTCGCGGTCCCGTACCGGACCCCGGCGCGGGACGCGATCAGTTGCTCGGTGCCGGTGGCGCGGCTGACACCGGCGCACGAGCAGGGGATCCGCGACGCGCTGCTCGACGCGCGCGACCGGCTGACGCTGGCGACGCGGCACCTCTGATCCTGCCCGCCCCCCGGGCGTATGACCCGGCGGCGGAAGCGTCTCCGCCGCGCGGCGGAGGCGGATCGTCGGCGCGGGCGACGTACGGGACGGACGCCTCACGGGAACGTGAACGCATGGACGTCACCGACCCGCACCCCTCACGCACCGTCCGCGCGCTGCGCCTCGTCGCCGCCGTCGCCTGCCTGCCGTACCTGTCGCTGAAGACCGCATGGATCGCCGGCAGCACGGTCGGCATCCCGGCGGGCAGCGAACTGCTGGAGAAGCGCGGCACCATGGCCGCTGTCAACTCCCTCACGGTCCTCATGGACGCGGCCGTCATCGTGCTGGCCTTCGCGCTGACGCGGCCGTGGGGCCGCCGGATCCCGGCGTGGCTGGTCGCGCTGCCGCTGTGGGCCGCCACCGGGCTGCTCGCACCGATCGTGGTGGGCTTCCCGCTGCAGGCGGTGATCGCCCTCTTCGGCGGCGGGGGCGCCGGGGCGGACGACGGGGAGCCGTTCCTGGACGAGTGGGTCTTCACCGTCGTGTACACCGGCTTCGGCGTGCAGGCGCTGGCGCTCGGCTGGCTCTTCGCGCTGTACGTACGCGACCGCTGGGGCCACTTGCTCCGCGGCCGGCTCGCCGGCCTGCCCCCGTCGCCCACCGGGCCGGCGCAGCGCGTGCTCGCGGTGCTGGCCGCGGTCGTCGCGCTGCTGGTCGCGGGGCTGCACCTGAGCTGGGCGCTGGGGTCGACGGCGGGCCTGTCCGGCCACCTCGTCGGGCAGCGCTCCGCGAACCTCCGCGTGAACGAGGCGATCCAGGTCGCCTTCGCGCTGGCCGCCGCCGCGGGCGTCGTCCTCGTCGCCCATCGCCCGCGCCCGCGCACCCGGCTGGCGACGGCCGCGGCGCTGGGCTGGACCGGCGGGGCGGCGCTGGCGGCGTGGAGCGGCTGGATGCTGCTCGCGTCGCTGGTCACGGAGAACCCGGTGCGGGGCGACAGGCAGCCGACCCAGCCGATGAACCTCGCCTACGCTGGCGGCATGATCACCGGCCTGCTGGTCCTCGCGGTGGGCGCCACGTTCCTCGCGGAGCGCGCGGCGGCGGTATCCGCGGGCGGCCCGCGGCCCGCCGGCCGCGCGGCGTCCGCCGGAGGCACCGGGCCGCGGCCCCTCGCGGTGCCCGGCTTCCCCACCGGTCCCACCGGCCCCGCGCGGGGCCCGGTACCCGCGGGCTCGCCGCCGCGCGGGCGGGGCTGATCCGTGTCCGCGGGGGCCATACGGCTTCGCTGGGCCCATCTGCTGCTCGGCGGGGCGCTGCTCATGCCGTACTTCCTGCTGGTCAGCGTGGCACTCCAGGTCGCGGACCACGACGTCGACACCTTCCGCAGCCTGGGCTGGCAAGTCGTGGCGTACCTGCTGGCCCTGCCCCTGGTGGCGGCGACGCCGCTGGCGTTCCCGATGGTGCGGACGCTGGAGACCTCCGCCGCGCAGGCGCTGTGCCGGGTGCCGGGCGGGCTGCCGCCCGCCGGGCGGGACCGCTCGTGGGCGGCGCGGCGGCGGACGGCGGGGTGGTTCACGCTGCACGTGGGGCTGGGGGCGCTGGTCAGCGGGGCGACGCTGGCGGTGCCGCCGATGGCGGCGGTGCTGCTCGCGACGCCGTTCTGGAGGGAGTTGCGCGAGCGGGACTGGGGGCTGCTCGCGGTGCCCGCGTGGCTCGCCCCGCCGCTCGGCCTCGCGCTGCTGGCCGCGCTCACCGCCGCCGCGGCCGCCGCCGGACTGCTGCTGGCCCGCGCCGCCCCCGCGCTCCTCGGCCCCACCCCCGCCGACCGGCTCGCCGCTGCCGAGGAGCGCGCCGCCGACCTGGCCCGCCGCAACCGCCTGGCGCGGGAGCTGCACGACTCGGTCGGCCATGCCCTGAGCGCGGTGACGTTGCAGGCGAGCGCGGCGCGGCGGGTCTTCGACCGGGACCCGGAGTTCGTACGGGAGGCGCTGGCGGCGATCGAGGGCACGACCCGCTCGGCGGTCGCGGAACTGGACACGGTGCTGGGGCTGCTGCGGCAGGAGGACGCCGCCGCCGGTCCGTACCCCGGCCCCGCCCCCGGCCCCGGCCCCGCCCCCGGCTCCGGCTCCGGCCACGCGCCCGCGCCGGACCTGGCCCGCGATCTGGACGCGCTGCTGGCGCGCACCCGGGCGGCGGGGGCGGCGGTGCGGGTGGACGTGGCCGCGGATACGGCGGCGCTGCCGGGGCCGGTGTCGCGGGAGGCGTACCGGATCGTCCAGGAGGGGCTGGGGAACGTGCTGCGGCACGCGGGCCCGGTGCCGGTACGGCTGCGGATCACGGTGGCGGACGGAGAGTTGGGGATCGTGCTGGAGAACGATGTACCGGAGACGGCGCACGGGACGGCTGCCGCCGCGCGCGGGGGCCGGGGGCTGCGCGGGATCGCCGAACGCGCGCGGCTGCTCGGCGGCGCCGCGGAGGCGGGCCCGTACGAGCGGGGCTGGCGGCTGACGGCGAGGCTCCCGCTGTGAACGAGCCGCGGGAGAACGCCGAAGAGCCGCCGCGAGCGCTACGCTCCGGGGCCGGTGAGCCGCACACCGCCGCCGCGCAGCCGGGTCCGCCTCCGCTCCGCATCGTCCTCGCGGACGACGAGCGCATGGTGCGCACCGCGCTCCGGGCCATCCTCTCCGCCGAGGACGACCTGGCGGTCGTCGGCGAAGCCGCCACCGGCGCCGAGGCGGTCTCCGTCGTACGCCGCCTGGAGCCCGACGTCGTGCTCATGGACGTACGCATGCCGGAGATCGACGGCATCCGCGCCACCGAACAACTCCTGCGCACGATGCCCGTCCCGCCCCGCATCATCGTCGTCACGACCTTCGAGAACGACTCGTACGTCTACGACGCCCTCCGCGCCGGCGCCGCCGGCTTCCTCCTCAAGCGCGCGGGCGCCGCCGACCTGGTCCAGGCCGTACGCCTCGTGGCCCGCACCGACTCGCTCCTCTACCCCGCCGCCGTCCGCGCCCTGGCCGCCGCGCACGCCAGGACCCGCCGCACCACCGCGCTCCGCGCCCGGCTCACCGACCGCGAGGCCGACGTGCTGCGGCTGATGGCGCGGGGGCTGACGAACGCGGAGATCGCCGCCCGGCTGGACATCGGCGCGGCGACGGTGAAGTCGCATGTCGCCGCGGTGCTCGCCAAGATGGGCGCCCGGGACCGTACGCAGGCGGTGATCGCCGCCTACGAGTCGGGCTTCGTCACCCCGGGCTGAGCGCGCCGGACCTCAGAACACCGCCGTACTCGTGATACCGGACCGCACGCATGACGTTCTGCCTTCCCCACGGCCCGACCGGGCCGCTCGTACGAGCGTGGGCTGCCTGCTCGGCACGCGCCGAGAACCCGCCGGCAGGAGACGTGGCCGGTCAGTGCGGGCCGGCCGTCCGGTAGACGGAGACGTGGGAACGCGACTCCGCGGTGAATTCCCCTCCCGCCCAGTCGGCGTGCCTGGATTCCAGCGTCATGCCGGCCAGCTCGGCCATCAGGTCGAGTTCGGCCGGCCAGATGTACCGGTGAGGGCTGCGGAACAACCGGGCCTCGTGGCCGGCTCCCGCATCGAACCGGAAGTGGTGCGAGACGACCTGCTGGCGCAGGACGTCGTAGGTGTCGAGCCCGATATAGCCGGTCGTCGACTCCCAGACCACGGCCTGCTGACCCGGCGTCAGCTTGCGGAGTTCGGGGACCCACAGCTCGACGACGAACCGCCCGCCCGGTGCAAGGTGGCGTGCGGCGTTCCGGAAGCAGGCAACCTGCCCGGCCTGCGTGAGCAGGTTGGAGATGGTGTTGAAGACGAGGTAGACGAGCTGGAACTCGCCCGGGACCCGCGCGGTCGCCATGTCACCGACGACGACCGGGATGGCCGCCTCGTCCGCTTTGGTGCGAAGCCGGTCGATCATCGGCTCCGACAGCTCGATGCCGCTGACCGGGACCCCGCGCTCGGCGAGTGGCACCGCCACTCGCCCCGTCCCGATGGCGAACTCCAGCGCCCGCCCGCCCCCGGCGAGCTCCACCAGGCGGTCCACCGTGGGCCCCAGCACCTCCGGTGCGAACATGCCGGTCCCGGGGGTGTCGTAACGCTGAGCGGCTTGGTCGTCCCAGATCTCACTTTGCAGCATGAGCGGCGATGGTTGCCCGCCGCCGGAGGAACGTCAACGCATTTTCGCGCGGCCTGTGCTGGCTCCGCGAGGCGTTTCCGCAGACCGGTTGAGGGCATGCTGGGCGTGGCGCGCGGCACGTGACGGATGCCGGGCTCACCGCTCCTGCGGCTCACGGCGGTGTGGAGCCGGTGCGCTGACGACGCGGCCGATGGCGGACGGACGGCGACCGGAGCGGAGGTTCTTCGATGAGTTCACGCCACCCGGACGGCAAGGACATACGCAGGCGCACGATGCTGATCTCCGGGATGTCCGGGCTCGCCGGAATCACCGGTGCGCTGGCGCTGGGCACGCCGGCCCGGGCGGCGAGCGGCGAACCGGACCCACCGGTCAACGTCCTCCTCGCGATCGCCGACGACTGGGGCTACCCGGACGCCGGCGCCTACGGATCCCGGGCCGCGCGGACGCCGACGTTCGACCGGCTCGCCGCAGAAGGCGCGTTGTTCACCCACGCCTTCTGCGCGGCCCCCTCGTGTACGCCGTCACGGAACGCGCTCCTCACCGGCCAGGCACCCCACCGCCTCGGGGCGGGAGCGAACCTGTGGTCCGAACTCCCGGCCACGTTCGACGTGTACCCGGCCCTCCTCGAGCAGACGGGATACCGTGTCGGGCGCATACGCAAGGGCTACGGCCCCGGCGTGTTTCCGCAGTGGCCGCACGACCCGGCGGGCCCGGGCTTCCCGTCATTCGGCGAGTTCCTCGACCAGCAGCCGGAGCGGACGCCGTTCTGCTTCTGGCTGGGCTCCTCCGATCCCCACCGGCCGTACGACCCCGCGCTGGGCGAGCAGTCCGGCATCGACCCGGCCTCCGTGGACGTCCCGCCGTATCTCCCGGACACGCCGGAGGTCCGCGCCGACGTCGTCAACTACCTGGCCGAGGTGGAGCGCTTCGACCGCGAGGTCGGCGATGCCCTGCGGCTCCTGGACGAGCGTGGGCTCGCCGGGAACACCCTCGTGGTGATGACCGGAGACCACGGCTGGCCCTGGCCACGGGCCAAGGCCAACACCTACGACGCCGGCACCCGCGTGCCGCTCGCGATCCGCTGGCCGGGCCGGGCCACCCCTGGCACGGTGATCGATCGCCTGACGGTGCTGAGCGATCTCGCTCCCACCTTCCTCCACGCCGCCGGGCTGCCCGTACCGGCGGCGATGACCGGGCAGTCGCTGCTGCCGGCCCTCTCGGGCACGGCTGCTCCGCGCGAGTTCGTCGTCGTCGAGCGCGAGCGACACGCCAGGGCCCGGGAGGGGAACCTCGCCTACCCCGTCCGCGCACTACGTACGGACAGGTGGCTGTACATCCGCAACTTCTTCCCGGAGCGCTGGCCCGCCGGCGATCCGGACTTCGACCTGGGCCTGCAGGGGGTCTTCGGCGATATCGACGCGGGCCCCACCAAGACACAGCTCCTGGAGAACCGGCACCGGCCGGAATTCGCGCGGGCATTCCGGCTGGCCACCGGCAAGCGTCCGAAGGAGGAGCTGTACGACCTCGCATCCGATCCGCACAGTCTCGACGACCTCGCGGACCGTCCCGGATATGCCGCGGTGAGGACCCGGCTCCGGAAGCAGTTGCAGAGCTGGATGCTCGGAACCGGGGACCCGCGCGCCGTCGACCCGCGGACCGGCTTCTGGGACGACGTCGCCTACTACGGCTGACGTCCCCGTCCACCGGGGCGGCTGGTCCGCGTCCGCGACCTCACACCCCGAGCAGGTCCTCGATCGGCTCGATCGCGAAGTAGACCACGAACAGCACCGACACCGCCCACATCAGCGGGTGCACCTTACGGGCGCGGCCCATGACCGTCTGGAGGAGCACGTACGCGATGAAGCCGGCGCCCAGGCCGTTGGTGATCGAGTACGTGAACGGCATGACGGCGATCGTGAGGAACGCCGGGACGGCGATCTCGTAGCGGGTCCAGTCGACGTGGCGTACCTGCGTCATCAGCAGGAAGCCGACCGCGATCAGCGCGGGCGCCGCGGCCTGGGAGGGGACGACCAGGGCCAGCGGGGTGAAGAGGAGGGCCAGGGCGAAGAGGCCGCCGGTGACGAGGTTGGCCAGGCCGGTGCGGGCGCCTTCGCCGACACCCGCGGCGGACTCGATGTAGCTGGTGCTGGAGGAGCCGGAGGCGGCGCCGCCGAAGACGGTGGCGAGGCCGTCGACGAAGAGGAGGCGGCCCAGGCGGGGGACGCGGCCCTGCTCGTCGAGAAGGCCGGCCTCGCTGGTGACGCCGACCGCCGTGCCCATGGTGTCGAAGAAGTCGGTGAGGAAGAGGGTGAAGACGAGCAGCACCACGGTCACCGCGCTCACCTCGTCGAACGCGCCGAAGAAGCTGAACTCCCCGAGCAGCCCGAAGTCCGGCGCCTCGACCACGTCGCCCGGCCAGTCCGGGACGGTGAGGCCCCATGCCTCGTCGGCGATGTCGGCGACGGAGTTGATGACGATGGCGACGACGGTCATCGCCAGGATGCTGATGAGGATGGCGCCCTTCACACCCCGCGCGAGCAGCGACACGGTGAGCAGCACACCGGCGCAGAAGACGAGGACCGGCCAGCCGCTGAGCGACCCGGTGCTGCCGAGCTGCAGCGGGACGGTGGTGTCGGCGACGTCCGGGATGCGGGTGGCGAAGCCGGCGTCGATGAAGCCGATGAGGGCGATGAACATGCCGATGCCCACGCTGATCGCGACCTTCAGCGGCTGCGGGATGGCGTGCATGACGGCCTCGCGCACGCCGGTGGCGGCGAGGAGGCAGACGATGATGCCCTCCAGCACGATGAGCCCCATCGCGTCGGGCCAGGTCATGAGCGGGGCGATCTGGTACGCGACGACGGCGTTGATGCCGAGCCCGGCGGCGAGCGCGAGCGGGAGGTTGGCGGTCACCCCCATGAGCACGGTCATCACGGCGGCGACGAGGGCGGTGACGGTGACGAGTTGACCGAAGTCGAGCTGGTTGCCGTATTTGTCCTCGGCGCCGCTGAGGATGATCGGGTTGAGCACGAGGATGTACGCCATCGTGAAGAACGTGGCGAGTCCACCGCGTATCTCCCGTCCGACGGTGGACCCGCGCTCACGTATGCGGAAGAAACTCTCCAGCCCTCCGGAACCCGGCGCTGGCGAAGGGGACTTGTCGGCAATCTGCTCGGACACGGTGGTGCTCCTGAACGGCGACGGGGACGGTTGCCGTGCACACGGCAGGTCGCATTGTGCCTGCTGAGCCGCCTGATGAGGTTGAGCTTGTGTTACACCTCAGCGGCGGAGGCGTACAGGCGCGTGCCCGCGCACGTATCGTTGCCCCGCGTACGCGGCCGGCTCAGCCGATCCGGCCCGCTCCCGCCCGCGGCACCACCACGCCCGCCACCGCCCGCGGATCGTCGACCCGGGTGCGCAGCGCCGGGGTCCAGCCGGCGTCCCGCTGGAGCGGGGCGTCCGGGTGGGCCGCGTTGTGGGCCGCGACGAGGTCGGTCGGGACGCCGTTGACGGTGTTGTCGGCCGCCGTCAGCGGGGCCTCGCTCCACTTCTTCAGGATCCGGCCCGCGCCGGTCCCCGGCGGCAGCCGGAAGGAGTTCTTCTCCGCCACCAGCCGCGACTCGAAGCCGATGCCGAAGGAGTACGCGTACGACTCCGCCGCGATCACGTAGTGGTTGTTGTACGCGTCCACCTGCCCGAAGCGCACCCGCGGCGCCCGCTCCCCCACCGCGCGGAACAGGTTGTGGTGGAGCGTCACCCGCAGCCTGCCGCGGTCCGTGGCGCCCGCCCCGTCGCTGTTGCCGATCATCAGGGTCTTGGCGTGGTCCTCGAAGACGTTCCAGGAGACCGTGACGAGGTCCGCGCCGCGCACGACGTCGAGTTCGCCGTCGTGCCGCTGGTACAGCTCGCCGTAATGGTGCGGCAGGGAGCTGTCGGGGTGGCGGCCGTCGGTGAAGGTGTTGTGGTCCAGCCAGACGTGGGTGGAGTTGTGGACCACGGCCGCGTCGTACTCGGAGTTCCAGGCGCCGCGGTCGCCGTCCGTGGGGTCCCACTGGGGGAAGCAGTCGAGCGGGCTCTCCAGCGTGAGGTTGCGGACGATGACGTTGTCGGCGTCCTGGAGCCGGAGGCTGGCGCCCCGGATGGCGGCGTCGCGGCCGACGCCGACGACGGTGGTGTCGGAGGGGACGTACGCCTCGATGGCGGCGGCCTGGTTGGCGGCGGAGGCGGCGCGGGCGTCCTCCTGGGGGCCGCTGACCGGGGTGTCGCGGCCCCAGACGGCGGGGTCGTAGGCGGCGAGGTAGCGGTCGAAGTCGTAGCCGGGGGCCTCGTAAGCGGCGCAGCCGGCCGCGCCGGCGTCGATCGTGCCGGCGACGCGGACGATCTGCGGCTCCCCGGCGCCCGCCGCGAGCGCCGCGCGGAACTCGTCCCAGGTACGGACCGTGCGGACGTTCTCCCGGCCCGCCGCGGCACCGCCGGTCGTGCCGCCGGCCGCCGACGCCCAGCCGTCGCCCGCGGGGAGGGTGCCGCGGGCGGGGTCGTGCCCGTACGCGGGGCCGGCCGCCGTGGCCAGCAGCGCCGCGCAGCACGCGAGCGCACCCGTCGCGTGCCGTGTCAGGTGACGCATGTGCGGCTCCTTCACAGAGTCGGTGTCGGCGGGCCGGCGGCCGCACGGGCCGCCGGCCCGCGGGGGATCACTTCTGCTCCTGCCACTCCGCCCGGGCCTCGTTCAACTGGTCGGCCATCCCGTCCAGGAACTCCTTCGCGGACATCTCGCCGAGGAGCACCTTCTGGAACGCCGGCTCGTTCCCCGTCTTGCTGATGTCGTTCCAGTCCGGGAGGTAGTACGGCAGTTGGACGATCTCCGTGCTGCCGTCCGTCAGCGACGCGAAGGCGGCGTTGTCCCGCGCCGACTCCCTGACCCAGGGGTCCCCGGCCGCCTCCGTGTTGGCGGGGATCTGCGCCGCCGCCTCGTTCCACGTGCTGTTGGCCTCGTGCGCCGCGGCGAACTCGATGAACTTCCAGGCCGCGCCCTTGTTGCCGCTCGACTTGAACAGCCCCAGGCCGTCGACCGGGTTGGAGACCTGCACCCGCTTCCCGCCGGGCCCCGTCGGCTGCGGCAGGCCCGCGAAGCTGCCCTCGCCCAGGGCCTTGAGATGGTCCTGGTACGAGCCGAGGTTGTGGCTCAGCATCCCGATGTCGCCGTTGTCGAACTGCGCGACCATCTTCACGAAGTCGTTGTTCACGTCCGCCTCGGGCGTGACCTCCCCGTAGAGCCCGACGTACTTCTCCAGCGCCGCGACGTTCTCCGGCGCGTTGACCGTCGTCTCCTCGCCGTCCCAGAAGCCGGTGATCCCCGACTGCCCGTACATCGCGTCCAGCGCCTGCGCGATGGAGCCCTCGCCGCCGCGGATGGTGTAGCCGAAGGCGTTGTTCTCCTTGTCGGTCAGCTTCTCGGCGGCGGCGTAGAAGGCGTCCCAGGTGGTCGGCGGGGCGAGCCCGGCGTCCTCGAAGAGGTCCGTGCGGTACCACAGCGTGCCGTTGTTGGCGGAGGTCGGCACGGAGTACATCTCCTCGCCCCGCCCGCCCGCGGCCCGGACGCTCTCGGTCATGCTCTCGGCCAGCACCCCCTTCAGCCCGCCGTCCTCGATCCGGCCGCCGACGGGTTCCAGCGCGTCCTGCGCCACCATGTTCGCGAGGTACGAGGTGGTGACGCCGCCGACGTCCGGCAGCCCGCCGCCGGCGATGGCGGTGTCGTACTTGGACTGCACGTCGTTGATCGGGATCGGCACGTACTCGACGTCGATGTCCGGGTGCGCCTTCTCGAAGTCCGCGATGATCTCCTTCCACACCGGCGTGCGCACACCGCCGTTGTTGTCCCAGAAGGTGATCGAGCCCGCGCCCTTCCCCTCGCTGCCGCCGCCGGTGCTGCCGTCGTCGCCGCAGGCGGCCGCGGTGAGGGTGAGCGCGCCCGCCAGGCAGACGGCGGCGGCTGCTCTCAGTGGTGTGGTCGTGGTCATGTGTCGGCTCATTTCGGTGGGATGGCGGAGGTACGGGTCGGAGGGGTACGGGTCGGGGGGGGACGGAGTCGGAGGGGGAACGGCGGCGTACGGGCGGGCCGTCACGCCACCGCCCTGCGCGCCAGCGCGGCCGCGGCCGTCCGGTCCAGCCGTCCGTCGGCCACCGCCGTGACGACCCGCCGCGTCAGGCTCGCGCCCGGCGCCAGCGGCACCCGCGCGGACCAGGCAAGCGCGGAGCCGACGCCGGGGTAGTCCCGGGCACGGACGAACCAGGGGTCGCGGCGGGTGGCGTCGGTGGCGCCGGCGAAGACCAGCGTCCAGGCGTCCGAGGCGAGCGCCAGCCAGCGCGCGGGCCGCCCGTGCACCGCCTCCTCGCCCTCGGCGGTCGCGGTGAAGACCCGCGGCGGGCGCTCCGTGCGCGGGGCCCGCCAGAAGTAGCCGCCGTAGCCCGCGCCGGGGCGGCCGTTGGTGGCGGGGCTGCCGAACGAGACCGGCGCGCCCGAGACGTTGGTGAGCGCGAACGACACGCCCAGCGCCCACGCCCCGTCGCCCGCCGGGGCCACCGCGACCGCCCGGCGCTCGCGCAGCACCTCGGCGCCGCCCGCGTACCAGCCCAGTTCCTCGACGAAGCCGTCCGGGTCGCGCAGCAGCCATCCGGCGTGCCGCTGCTCGCCGTGGTCGGCCAATTCGACCGGGCCACGGCCGCGGACGAAGGTGCGCCCGCCCCAGAAGTTGGCGCCCGAGACGTCGGGGACGGCGATGCTGACGCCGAGGTGGTGCGGGTGGTCGCCGGGCATCAGCTCGGTGACCGGCACCCCGGCCAGGGTGGTGAGCGGGTGGAGGTACGGGCGCGGGGAGAGCCGGGCGTCGAGCCGCGGGCGGTGGACGTAGCGGCCGACGCGGCGCCCCGCGCAGCTCAGCAGGGTGGCGGCGTCGGTGCCGGTGCGGTTACGGGAGGGGACGGTCATACGTGGCTCACCTCGCTGCCGGCGGCCCAGGGGGCGCCGAGTTCTGAGTAGAGGGCCAGCCGCTCGGCGCCGGCGGCGACGAGCGCGTCGATGCCGGGCACCACGCGGCGCCCGGCCGGAGCGCCGCCGTCCGCGGGTGCGGCGCGCCAGGCGGTGGCGGGCAGCGGCACGGGGTCGGGAGCGGTGCGTACGGCCTCGACGACCCGCATGAACGCGCCGCCGTCCGCGACGGGGGCGAGCAGCGGGGTGCCGTCGCCGAGGTGGTCGAGGAGGTTGCCGAGGAGGTCGGTCCTGCGGTACGTGAACTCCTCCGGGCCGTGCCCGGCGCGCTGGAGCAGGACGCGGTCCTCCTTGTACCAGAGGGTGATCCGGCCGGTGACGCCGTGCACCATCACGTACGGGTCGGCCGCCCGCTCGGCGCAGAGCGTGACGGCGGCGACGACCTCGGTGCCGCGGGCGGTGGTCAGCCGCAGGCAGGAGGTGTCGTCGGCCTCGATGGCGTAAGCGCGGTACAACTCCAGCTCGATGCCGGTGACGTCGCCGGCCCGCGTGGTGCCGTCGAGGGCGAGCGCGGTGGCGACGGCGTGCGCGAGCGGGTTGGTGAGCACGCCGTCGACCACGTCGCTGCCGTCGAGCCGGCGCCGCCCGGTCCAGGGCGCGCGCCGGAAGTACGCCTCGTCGCGCACCCAGGCACCGGCGGCGCCGATGCCCCGTACCGCGCCGATGGCGCCGTCGGCGACGAGCGCGCGGACGGCGGGCAGGGCGTGCGAGCCGAGGGACTGGAAGCCGATCTGGCAGGCGGCGCCGGCGGAGCGGCAGGCGGCCTCGATGCGCTCGTAGAGCGCGAACGACGGCGCGGGCGGCTTCTCCAGCAGCAGGTGCACGCCGTACGCGGCGGCCACCACGGCGAGGTCCGCGTGGGTGGGGATCGGGGTGGAGACGACGGCCAGCCGCGCGCCCGTACGGGCCAGCAGCGCGGCGAAGTCGCCGTCCTGCGCGACGGGTTCGCCGGCGAACTCCGCCGCGGTCAGCGGGCGCGTCTCGCAGATACCGGCCAGCCGGACCCGGCCCGCGTGCTCCAGCCGGCGGATGTTGGCGAGGTGCCGCCGCCCGTGGCCGCGGGCGCCGGCCAGCACGACGGGCACGGGCGTACGGGGGTCGCGGGCGGTCATCCCTTCACCGCCCCCGCGCTGAAGCCGGTGATCAGCCACCGCTGGATGAACGCGAAGACGATCACCACCGGCACCGCCGCGATCACGCCGCCCGCCGCCAGCGCGCCCAGGTCCACGCTGTCGGCGCCGATGAGGGTGTTGAGGCCGACGGGGATCGTCTGCTTGTCCTGCTCGCTGAGGAACATGAGCGCGAAGAGGAAGTGGTTCCAGCTATGGACGAACGCGAACGAGCCGACGGCGATCAGTCCCGGCCGCAGCAGCGGCAGCACCACCGCGCAGAACGCCCGGAAGCGACCGCAGCCGTCGACCCAGGCGGCCTCTTCCAGCGCGTACGGCACGTTCTTGATGAAGGTGCTGATGAGGATGAGGGACAGCGGGAGCTGGAAGACGGTCTCGGCGATGACGACGCTGCCCAGCGAGTTGATCATCTGCAGGCTGCGGAAGATCTCGAAGAGCGGGACGAGCATCAGGGCCCCGGGGATGAACTGCGAGCACAGGAGCCCGAGCAGGAACGCCTTCTTGATCCGGAAGTCGAAGCGGGCCAGCGCGTAGCCGCCGGCGAGCGCGACGCCGGTCGTCATCACGAGCGTGGCGACGCCGACGAGCATGCTGTTCTGGAAGAACGTCCCGAAGCTGCGCTCGGTCCACACCTTGTCGAAGTGCTCGAACGTCATCGGCCACGGCACCAGCGAGGTGGAGCCGGCGGGGCGCAGCGCGAAGAGCAGCATCCAGTAGAAGGGGACGAGCGTGAACAGCAGGTAGAGCCCGAGCGGGAGCCAGATCTGCCAGCGCGGTACCTCGTCGTACGCCCGCCGCCGGCGGCGGCGCCCGCGGCGGGCGGGAGGGGCGGGCGCGGCGCCCCGGGCGCGCGGGGGCGCGGCGAGCGCGGTCGGAGCGGTGCTCATCGGTTGTCGCCTCCGAACTTGCTCAGGCGCAGGTAGAGGATCGAGCAGAAGAGGAGGATCACGAACGCGACGGTGGTCAGGGCCGAGGCGTAGCCGAAGTCGTGGCCGTGGATGCCGGTGTTGGCGACGTACAGCGGGAGGGTGGTCGTCTCGCCCGCGGGGCCGCCGCCGGTGAGGGTGTAGAGGAGATCGACGTTGTTGAACTCCCACACCGCGCGCAGCAGCGTCGACAGGATGATCGCGTCCCGCAGATGCGGCAGCGTGATGTGCACGAACTGCCGCAGCCGCCCGGCGCCGTCGACCGCCGCGGCCTCGTAGAGGTCCTTCGGCACGGACTGGAGGTCGGCGAGGATGAGGATGGCGAAGAAGGGGACGCCGCGCCAGAGTTCGGCGAGCACGGCGGCCCAGAAGACGGTGCCGGTGTCGGAGAGCACCGAGGTGCCGTACGAGCCGATGCCGGCGTCGGCGAGGTAGCGGCTGACACCGGTGGCGGGGTTGTAGAGCAGCATCCAGATCGTCGTGGTGAGGACGCCGGAGACGGCCCAGGGCGAGAAGACCAGTGCGCGGGCGAACGCGCGGCCCAGGAACGTCTGGTTGACGATCAGCGCGAGGGCGAGGCCGAACGCGAGCTGCAGCCCGACCTCGACGACGACCCACTTGGCGCTGAACGCCAGGGAGTCCCAGAACAGCGGGTCGTCGGTGAGCAGGGTGGTGAAGTTCTCCAGACCCGCGAACCCGTCGCGCCAGGGCTTGGTGACGTTGTAGTGGCGCAGGCTGTAGGAGAAGACGCTGAGCATCGGGTACGCGATGAAGCCCAGCATCAGCAGCCCCGCGGGGGCGATCAGCAGGTACGGAAGGCGCCGGGACCCCCCGCGCCGGCCGCCCCCGCGCCGGCTCTCCGCGCGCCGCCGGGCCGTTCCCGGCGGCCGCGCCACGGCTTGGGCCATGTCTGCTCCTATCGGTGCCGTCGAAGCGCTTCGCGAACGTCGTTCGATGAGTCGGACAGGCTGGTACGGGGTGGAGCGGGGGTGGTGCGCGCCCGGGGCGGTCAGCCCGCGTAGGGCTCGGGCACCCGGCCCGCACGGGCCAGGAAGGCGAAGTCGCAGCCGGTGTCGGCCTGCGTGATCTGGTCGGCGTACAGGGCGCCGTAGCCGCGCTCGTAGCGCGGGGGCGGCGCCGTCCAGGCGGCGCGGCGGCGGGCCAGTTCGGCGTCGCCGACCTCCAGCCGCAGGGTGCGGGCGGGGACGTCGAGGGTGACGAGGTCGCCGTTCTCGACGAGCGCCAGCGGCCCGCCGACGTACGCCTCGGGGGCGACGTGCAGCACGCAGGCGCCGTAACTCGTGCCGCTCATCCGGGCGTCGGAGATCCGCACCATGTCGCGTACGCCCTGCTTGAGCAGGTACGCGGGGATCGGCAGCATCCCGTACTCCGGCATGCCGGGGCCGCCCAGCGGGCCCGCGTTGCGCAGCACCAGCACGTGGTCCGCGGTGAGCGCGAGCGCGGGGTCGTCGATGGTGCGCTGGAGTTCGCGGTAGTCGTCGAAGACGGCGGCGGGGCCGGTGTGCGCGAGCAGCCGGGGCTCGGCGGCCACGTGCTTGATGACGGCGCCGTCCGGGCAGAGGTTGCCGCGCAGCACGGCCACGCCGCCCTCGGCGGCGACGGGGTTGCCGCGGGTCCTGATCACCTCCGCGTCGTGCACCCGGGCGCCCGCGAGCCGGTCGCGCAGCGTGCCGGTGACGGTGGGGCGGTCGAGGTGCAGCACGTCGGTCAGACGGGAGAGCAGCGCGGGCAGGCCGCCGGCGAAGTGGAAGTCCTCCATCAGGAACCGGCCGCCGGGGCGTACGTCGGCGAGCACCGGCACGGTGCGCGCGATCCGGTCGAAGTCGGCGGGGGTCAGGGCGACGCGGGAGCGGCCGGCCATCGCGACCAGGTGGATGACGGCGTTGGTGGAGCCGCCGAGGGCGAGGACGGTGGCCGCGGCGTCCTCGTACGCCTCGCGCGTGAGGATCCGCGCGGGGGTCAGGTCCTCCGCGACCATCCCGACGATCCGGGCGCCCGCCGCCGCGGCCATCCGCTCGTGCCCGGAGTCGACGGCGGGGATCGAGGAGGCGCCGGGCAGGGTCATGCCGAGGGCCTCGGCGGCGGCGGTCATGGTGGAGGCGGTGCCCATGGTCATGCAGTGGCCGGGCGAGCGGGCCAGCCCGCACTCCAGCTCGGCCAGCTCGCAGTCGCCGATGAGCCCGGCGCGGTGGTCGTCCCAGTACTTCCACATGTCCGTACCGGAGCCGAGGACTTCACGGCGCCAGCGGCCGGGCAGCATCGGCCCCGACGGGACGAAGACGGCGGGCAGGCCGGCGCTGGCGGCGCCCATGAGCAGCGCGGGGGTGGTCTTGTCGCAGCCGCCCATGAGCACCGCGCCGTCGACCGGGTACGAGCGCAGCAGCTCCTCGGTCTCCATGGCGAGGAGGTTGCGGTAGAGCATGGGCGTGGGCTTCTGGAAGGTCTCCGAGAGCGTGGCGACGGGGAACTCCAGCGGGAAGCCGCCGGCCTGCCACACGCCGCGCTTGACGGCCTGGGCGCGCTCGCGGAGGTGGGCGTGGCAGGGGTTGATGTCGGACCAGGTGTTGAGGACGGCGACGACCGGCTTGCCGAGGTGTTCCCCGGGCAGATAGCCGAGTTGCCGGGTACGGGCGCGGTGGCTGAAGGAGCGCAGTCCGGCGGCGACCCCGTCCCCGTACCAGCGGTGGCTGCGCAACTCGCGCCCCTGCCCGCGCCCTTCCCCGGTCATATCCCCCACCCCCGTACGATCTCCGCCACCCGCTCCCGCACGGGACCCGGCAGCAGCCGGCCCGGCGGGCGCACGTCGCGGCGGGCCAGGCCGAGGGCGGCCAGCGCCTCCTTGACGACGGAGACGTTGTCGGCGGAGGCGTCGGCGGCGCGCAGTTCCTCGAAGGGGCGGATCTGCTCCCAGACGCGCATGGCCGCGGGGTAGTCGGCGGCGCGCAGTGCCTCCAGCATCGCGAGGGAGACCTTCGGCGCGACGTTGACGAGACCCGAGGTGAAGCCGGTGGCGCCGCAGGCCCAGTAGGCGGGCGCGTACAGCTCGGCGAGTCCGGCGACCCAGGCGAACCGCTCCCGTCCCGCGTCGCGCGCGAAG
Source organism: Streptomyces sp. WAC 06738 (assembly GCF_003945505.1). Taxonomy (NCBI): domain Bacteria; kingdom Bacillati; phylum Actinomycetota; class Actinomycetes; order Kitasatosporales; family Streptomycetaceae; genus Streptomyces; species Streptomyces sp. WAC 06738. The sequence goes on from NZ_CP029618.1 coordinate 1,373,041, forward strand.
GCGGCGAAGCGGGCGGCGTCGGGGACGGAGTACTTGACGCCGACGACGTTCGGGCACAGCTCGCCGAGCCGCGCCAGCCGGGCACCGTCGAGCCGGTCGCTGCGGATGTACGGCACGACGCCGAGCCCGGGGACGGCCTCGGCGACCGCGCGGTGGTAGTCGACCCAGCCGCTCTGCGAGACGTACGGGTGCACCGGCTGGTGCACCATCACCATCTCGGCGCCCGCCTCCGCCGCGTGCCTGGCGGCCTCGACGGCGGTGGGCAGGTCGTGGCCGACGCCGACGATGACGGCGGCCTCGCCCCGGACCTCGGCGACGGTCAGTTCGGTGACCCGGCGGCGCTCGCCGGGGCCGAGAGAGTAGTACTCGCCGGTGTTGCCGTTGGGGGTGACGGTCCGTACGCCGCCGTCGAGGAGGCGGCGCAGCAGCGCGCGGTACGCGTCCTCATCGATGCCGCCGACCGCGTCGAAGGGGGTGACGGGGATGGCGACGGCCTCGGCGAGTGCGGGCCTGAGGTGGTCCATGGGGCCGGCCTTCCGGTCGGGGGCGGCGGCGTCGGCCGCGGCCGGGACGGCGGTCATGCGGGGAACGCCCGGGCGAGGAACGACGCGATGTGGTCGTGGAGCGCGGCGCCCGCCGCCTGCGCGTCACCGGCGGCGGCGAGCCGGAGGATCTCCCGGTGCTCGCCGGCCTCGCGCTCCCAGGAGGGGTTGGCGGACCAGGCGACGGTGGAGACCAGCGCGGCCTGGTCGCGCAGGTCGTCGAGCATGCGGCTGAGCAGCGGGTTGCCGCAGGGCAGGTACAGGGCGCGGTGGAAGTCGCGGTTGGCGAGGCTGCGGTCGGCGGCGTCGGGCGCGGACTCGGCGCGCACCAGGGCCTCTTCCGCGGCGAGCAGCGACGCCTCCAGCGCGACGGTGCGGCGCAGCGCCTCGGGTTCGAGCAGCAGCCGGACGTCGTAGACCTCGCGGGCCATGGCGGCGTCCACGGTGCGCACGGTGACGCCTTTGTACTGGCTCATCACCACGAGCCCGGAGCCGGCCAGCGTCTTGAGCGCCTCGCGCACCGGCGTCTTGGAGACCCCGAACTGCGCGGCGAGGTCGGTCTCGACGAGCGGCTGCCCGGGGGTGAGCTTGCCGGTGAGGATGGCGTGCTTGATCGCGTCCTGCACGTACTGCGTGCGGGAGGGGATCGGGCCTGGAGCGAAGGTCATGGCCGCCCTTGGGTATCTCAGGTATCGCGTCTCATATATGACGTACGAAGTACGACGCGCTGAAAGTAGGGCGGCACGGGGGGTTCGTCAATGGGTGCGGCGGCACGACTTCCGTGCCGCCGGGGGGAGTTGGGCGGCGTACGCGGGTGCGGGCGGGCGGCGTACGGGCACCGGCCTCGTACGACGCGTGCGGATCAGGCGGTGCAGCCGGCGCGCAGCAGTGCGGCCTCGGCGAGCCGCCGGGAGACGGTGACGGGCTCGGGCACGGCGGAGAGCCCGTAGAGCACGGTCGCGCCCTCGTGGATCAGCAGCAGCTCGTCGGCGAGGAGCCCGGGGTCCTTTGCCCCGGCCCGCTCGCACAGCTCGCGCAGATAGCCGCGCAGCCAGTGCTTCTGGTCGGCGATGACCTGGCGGCCCGCGTGCCCGGGGTCGGGCAGCTCGGCGGCGGCGTTGACGAAGCTGCAGCCGCGCGGGGACTGCCCGCCCATCCAGGTGCCGAGCGCGTCGAAGGTGGCGAGGATCCGGTCGCAGGCGGTGCCGCCGGCGGCGGTGCGCTCGACCTCGGCGGGCAGCCAGGTGCGCCAGCGCTCGTCGCGCCGCCGCAGGTAGGCGGCGACCAGGGCGTCCTTCGAGCCGTAGCGGTCGTAGATCGTCTTCTTGGTCACACCGGCCCGGCGCGCGATCAGGTCCACGCCCACGGCGGTGATGCCGCGGTTGTAGAAGAGCGTCTCCGCGGCGTCCAGGATCTTCCGCGCCGCCGGCGTGAGCCGCGGCTGCACCGCCGTCTGCGTCGCCATCTGCGACCACCTCCGCCGCCGAGTATACCGACCTGTTTAGTACACTGGCCGAAGCGAGTAAACCGATCGGTTTAATCCAGGAGGTCATCATGGGTGTCACGGCCGTCTCCGCCGGTCTCGTCGCCTTCTGGAGCTCCGGCTTCATAGGCGCCGAGCTGGGCACCCGCGAGGCCGCGGCCGACACCCTGCTGATGTGGCGCTTCCTCGCCGCCGCGGCGCTCTTCGCCGGCGGCTGGCTGCTGCTGCGCCGCCGCCGGCTCCCGCGCCGGGCGCTGGGCGAGCAGGCCGTGATCGGCGCCCTGTCGCAGGGCGGCTACCTGGGCGCCATCGTCTGGGCCGTGGGCCTGGGCGTCCCCGCCGGCAGCGCGGCGCTGATCGCCGCGCTCCAGCCGCTGGCCGCGGGCGCGCTCGCGGGGCCGCTGCTCGGCGAGAGGGTGAGCCGGCGGCAGTGGGCCGGGCTGGCGGTGGGGCTCGCGGGGGTGGCGCTCGTCGTACGGGACGACCTCGGCGGCGCCGGCGCGGCACCGCCGTGGGCGTACGCGCTGCCCTTCGCCGGCATGGCCGCGCTGCTCGGCGCCAGCTTCCTGGAGCGCCGGGCCCGCTCGCCGCTGCCGCCCGCGGACGCGGTGCCCGTGCACGTGCTGGTGAGCGCCGCGCTCTTCAGCGCCGTCGCCCTGGCCGGCGGCCGGGGCGCGCCGCCCGCGGGCGGCGGCTTCTGGCTGGCGGTGGCGTGGGTGGTGGTGCTCTCCACGGCCGGGGGCTACGGCTTCTACTGGCTGAGCCTGCGCCGCAGCGGGGTCACCGTGACCAGTGCGCTGATGTACCTGACGCCGCCGGTCACGGCGCTGTGGGCGTACGCGATGTTCGGCGAGGCGCCCGGCTCCGTGGCGGTGGCCGGGATGGGCGTCGCGGCGGCGGGCGTGGCGGCGGCGACCCTGGGCACGGGGGCCGCGCCGAGTCCGGCCGGCGACCAGGGGCGTCACGGTTCGGCCGAGGTCCCCGTCCGGCCGACACGGGCGGAACCGCGGACCGGGGCCGTTCGTTAGCCGGTGCATGACTGCGATGACCCCTGGCTCGAACCTACCGCTCAGCGCCGCCCGGGTGGCCGTGGACGTCACCGCGCCGGTGCGGCTCGACGTCTCGGGCCTCCTGCTCACCGCCGCCGGCAAGGTGCGCTCCGACGACGACTTCGTCTTCTACAACCAGCCCTCGGGCCCGGGGGTGACGCACCAGTCGGGCACCGCCGACACCATCACGGTGGACACCGCGGGCGTGCCCGCGGACATCGAGAAGGTCGTGGTCACCGCCAGCCTGGACAGCGGGACGTTCTCGGGGACCGAGCCGACGGCGACGGTGCGGGACGCCGCGAGCGGCGCGGTCATCGCCACGTTCACGCCGCCGCAGTTGTCGAGCGAGACGGCCCTCGTCGTGGTGGAGGTCTACCGGCGCAACGGCGCGTGGAAGGTCCGCGCCGTGGGCCAGGGCTACTCGAACGGGCTCGCCGGCATCGCCACCGACTTCGGCGTCAGCGTCGACGAGCCGGCGCCCGCGCCCGCCCAGGCCGCGCCCGCCGCCGCACCCCCGCCGCCCGCCCCGGCCGCGCCGCAGGCGCCGGCGGCCCCGCAGGCTCCCGCCGCACCGCAGCCGCCCGCCGCGCCCATGCCGCCGGCCGCGCCGATGCCCGGCTCCATGCCCCCGCCGCCCCCGGGCCAGTGGGGCGCCCCCGCGGCCCCGCCGCCCGCTCCCCCGGCGCCCGGCGCCCCGCCCGCCCCCGGCGGCTTCGGCCCGCCCCCGGCCGCCCCGCAGCAGCCCGCGCCGCCGCCGGCCGCCGGGCAGCCCGGGAAGGTCAACCTCGACAAGGGCCGCGTCAACCTCCAGAAGAACCAGACGGTCTCGCTGGTCAAGGGCGGCCAGCCGCTGCTGACCACGGTGAAGATGGGCCTGGGCTGGGAGCCCGCCTACGGCGGCGGACGCCGCCGCGCCAAGTCCATCGACCTGGACGCCTCCGTCATCGCGTACGGCCCCCAGCGCAACAAGATCGACAACTGCTTCTTCGGCAAGCTCCAGATCCTCAACGGCGCCATCCAGCACTCCGGTGACAACCTCACCGGCGAGGGCGCGGGCGACGACGAGGTCATCACCGTCCACCTCGGCGGTCTGCCGCCGGAGGTCACGGGCCTGGTCTTCACGGTCAACTCCTTCTCCGGCCAGAAGTTCACCGACGTCGCCAAGGCGTACTGCCGCCTGCTCGACGGCCAGACGGGCGAGGAACTGGTCCGCTTCGACCTCACCTCGTCCGAGCCTCGAACGGGCGTTCTCATGGCGAAGTTCATCAAGCAGTTCAGCGGCGAGTGGGAGATGACCGCCCTCGGCGAGTTCGTCGACTCGCGCACCGTGAAGGGCATGGTCAAGCCCGCCGCGGCGGCGCTGTAGCCCCGTACGCGCACAGGCGGCGGGGCCCGGTCGCGGACCGGGCCCCGCCGCATTCGTGTGCGTCTCCGGCTACGCCAGGTCGCGCACCCGGATGTTGCGGAACTCCACGACCGACTGCGTGTCGTGGTTCTGCAGGCCGACGTAGCCCTCGGCGAACTGCCGGCCGCTGGTGCCCGGGTCGTCCGGGCGGCCCGGGAAGGGCAGGCCGGGCTTGTTCTCGAACTCGTTGATGACCTCGCCGTTGCGGATCACCGTGTACTGCTGCCCGACCACCCGGATCTCCAGGTCGTTCCAGACGCCCTTTTCGGTGGGCTTCGCCGCGGCGAGGTCGAGGTCGGCGAAGCCGTAGACCGAGCCGGTCTTGCGCGGGTCGTTGCCGGAGGTCTCGGCCGAGTCGTTGATCTGGATCTCGTGCCCGCAGTTGACGGAGACCCACGCCGGGTCGTTCGTCCGGCACTCCGGGTTCGCCGCCGGGTCCACGCCCGGGAAGCGGACGAAGACGCCGCTGTTGGAACGGCCGCTGTCCGCCCGCTCGTCGCGGAACTGCAGCCGCAGCGAGAAGTCGCCGAACTTCTCCTTCTCGTACCAGAGCAGCCCGAGCCCGCCGGTGGGCGGGGTCGGGCCCGTGACCAACGAGCCGTCGTCGTTCAGCTCGAAGCCGCGCCCGCCGACGTAACCCCAGTCGTCGAAGGACTCCTTGCTGCCGTCGAAGATGACGTCGTACGGCGCGGGCCCGTGCTTGCCGCCGATGCCGGACTGCGCCGCGGTCACGAGCAGCCGCACGTACTCCGCCGGGCCGATCACGTCGGCGCGCAGCAGGGAGCCCGACACCTTCCGGGTGTGCTCCACGAACGCGCCCCGGCTCTCCCAGGCGCGCTCGTCGTCGATGAGGTCGTTGATCGTGCAGCCGCCCCCGGCGGCGCGGTTGGGCACGCCGCTGTCGTCGTCCAGGAAGCGGACGGTCGAGCGGGCGTCGGGGGCCGCGCAGGTGGTGTCGCCCGCGGCGGCGCCGGCTGGGGACTCCCCGGCCGCGGTCGCGGTCGGGGCGAGCAGTCCTGCGGCGAGGGTGGCGGCGGCCAGGGCGGTGCCGGCGAGCGGGAGGCTCGTACGACGCATGGTGTGGCTCCTCGGGTGGTGTCGATGGGCATACGGGTCAAGGGGCCGTGGGGGGATGCGGTGCTACGGCGCGGAAGGTGCCCGGAGCCGGCCGGTGCGGATCCGGCTCCGGGCCCGCCGCGCGCCGCCTGTGCGGCACGCGACTGCCGGTCGCGGCCCGCCGGGCGCGGGGTGACCCGCGCCCGCCGGGACCGTACGTGCGGCCTTCCCCGCCGCCGCTGCCCGCCGGCGCTCCCCTCGGGGCGCCGGCGGCGGTGCGTGGCGGCGTGCGGCGTCAGCCGCTGCCGAGGTGGAAGCTGTCCAGCCTGAACTCCCCTCCGGTGAACACCAGATAGAGCGACGTCGTCCCGGCGGGCGGGTCCTTCACGTCGGCGCCCGCCTCGTGCCAGCCGCTCTCGCCGCCCACCGGGGCGGTGGCGAGCACGGGCCCGTCGGGCGCGCCCGCGCGCAGCTCCACGGCCCCGTCGGCGCTGCCCGCGGCGTCGACGCGGGCGGACAGGTGGGTGATGCCGTCGAGCACGTACGGCTCGAAGGCGATCCACTCGCCGCCCCCGCCGGTGACGGCCCGGCCGCCCTCGGCGCCGCTCGCGGCGCCGGCCGTGGCGCCCTCCGCGGTGTCGAAGTGCTCGGCCTGGCGGTGCGCGGGCTGGAGCTTGTGCTCGGCGCTGGAGTTCAGCGCGGGCACGCCCGCGGTGGCGCCGCCGCCGTCGGTGTAGCGGGCGCGGATGAGGCCGAAGAGGTTGGCGTTGTCGTCGTGCCGGTCCTCCTCGAAGGTCTCGATGGTGCCGGTGCAGCCCTCCTCGAAGGTCATCGGGTGGCCGTGGGTGTCGTGGCCGAGCGCGTAGTCGACGCGCACCCGGGAGCAGTCGATCTCGCCGTCCTCGGCGTCGGTGACGGCCACCTCGAACGGGATGTCGTCGCCGTACTCGAAGACCGTGCCGTCGGCGGGCAGCTTCAGCTCGACCTCGGGCGGGGTGTTGCCGACCACGACGCGGACGGCGGAGGTGCCGGTGTTGCCGTCGGGGTCGGTGACGGTGAGGACGGCGGAGTACTGGCCGTCCCTGCCGTAGGTGTGCTGCGGGTTCCGCTTGTCGGAGGTCTTGCCGTCACCGAAGTCCCAGCGGTAGCGGAGCTCTTCGCTGTCCCGGTCGGCGGTGCCGGCCGAGGAGAACGCGACCTTCAGCGGGGCGTGCCCGGTGGTCGCGCCGGAGGAGGCGACGGGCTCGGGGGCGAAGCCCTGGGCGGCGTTCTGGATCCGGTACAGGGCGGAGTTCTGGTCGCCGTTGAAGAAGCCGGTGCCGTAGTCGAGGAAGTACAGCGCGCCGTCCGGCCCGAACTCCATGTCCATGATCTTGCTGCCGGAGGAGAAGTCCTCGATGGCGCCGACGCCGCCGTCCGCGCCCACGCCGATGGTCTTGATCCACTCACGGCCGTGCTCGCCGGCGAAGAACAGCTCGTCGTAGCGCTCGGGGAGCTGGAGCCGGGAGCCGAGGTCCGGGTCGTGGCGGAAGACCGGGCCGGCCATCGGGGACTCCGAGCCGCTGCCGAACTCCGGGACGGAGTTGCCGTCGTAGGCGATCCAGGCGGACTGGGCCGGCGGCAGCTCGGTGAGGCCGGTGTTGCGCGGCGACTCGTTGCGGGGCGCGGCGCAGTCGAACGCCTCGCCGGACGCGCCGGTGGCGAAGTCGTAGTCGATGTAGGCGTCGTTGGCGCCGTGGCAGTACGGCCAGCCGAAGTTGCCGGCCTCGGTGATCCGGTTGAACTCGACCTGGCCGCCGGGCCCGCGGGCCGGGTCGGCGGCGCCGGAGTCGGGGCCGTAGTCGCCGACGTAGACGGTGTCGGTCGCCTTGTCGACGCTCATCCGGAACGGGTTGCGGAAGCCCATGGCGTAGATCTCGGGCCTGGTCTTCTCGGTGCCGGGTGCGAAGAGGTTGCCGTCGGGGACGGTGTACGAGCCGTCGGCGGGGTCGACCTTGATGCGCAGGATCTTGCCGCGCAGGTCGTCGGTGTTGCCCGCGGAGCGCTGCCCGTCGAAGGACGGGTTGCGGGTCTCGCGCTCGTCGATCGGCGTGTAGCCGTCGGAGGAGAAGGGGTCGGTGTCGTCGCCGGTGGACAGCAGCAGGTTGCCCTCGCTGTCGAAGGCGATGTCGCCGCCGTTGTGGCAGCACCGGCCGCGGTCGGTGCCGACTTCCAGCACGGTCTGCTCGCTGCCCAGGTCGAGCGTGCCGTCCTGGTTGAGGGTGAAGCGCGAGAGGCGGTTGACGCCCTCGTACGCCTCGAACTCGGCGGGAGTGCCGTCGCTGGGCGCGATGCCGTGCGGGGTGTCCATCACAGGCGCGTAGTAGAGGTAGACGGCGCGGTTGGTCTCGAAGTCCGGGTCCACGCCGACGCCCTGGAGGCCGTCCTCGTCGTGCGGGTAGACGGGGAGCTGGGCGGCGACGCGGGTGCCGCCCGCGGCGCCGGTGTGCCAGAGGGTGCCGTCGCGCGAGGTGTGCAGCACGGCGCCGTCGGGGAGCACGGCGAGCGCCATCGGCTCGCCGACCTGGTCTACGCCCTTGGCGAGGGTGACCTGTTGGAGGTCCGGTGCGGCGGGGCCGTCCTGGGCCGCCGCCGGCGGCTCGTGCGCGGCACCGGTGGCGGCCATGCCGGGGGCGAGGCCGCTGCCGAGGAGCAGGGCGCCCGCGAAGGCCGCCAGGGCGGTGCGGAGTCTGGGTCGGGTCTTGTGCACGTTGCGTCCTCCCGTGGGTGACGGGTACGGGGCATCGTTCGCGACATACCTGACATGTGTGGCGTGACTGGTGTGCGGACATGTGACTGGTGTGCGGACAGGCGCGCGCCGCCGTCAGGACCGTAACCGCTTTCGTCCCTGCCGAAAAGGGCTTTGGCAGGAACCGGAGCCAACTTCATCCCGGGCTAGGACAAAGCCCAGTTGGGAGCACACGAGAGCGCCCGGCCGCGTACGGGCCGGGCGCTCTCGGATACGTGCCGGGCGGCGCGGTGCTACGCCGTGGTCCGGGAACGGGCCTTGAAGGCCGCCTTGCGGGCGTCCTTGGCGACCTGGCGGTCCGGGTGCAGCCGGCCCATCGCCTCCAGCACCTCGGGGGTGGCCGGGTGGTCCACGCGCCAGGCGGCGGCGAAGAAGCCGCGGTGCATGCCCACCAGGTGCTCCACCAGCTCGCGCAGCTCGGGGGTGTCGTCCCGCAACCCGCCCAACTGGGCGGCGACCGTGTCGACGGCGAGCCAGAAGACCATGTCCTCCGAGGGCTGCGGCACGCCGGGGACGCCACGCTCGGTGAGCCAGACCCGCGCCAGACCGCCGAGTTCGCGGTCGTGGAGCACGTCGCGTACCGCCGGCTCGGCCTCGCCGCCCGCGACGGCCAGCGCCTGCTGGCAGGCCAGCCGGCGGGCCGGGGCGCGCTCGTCGGTGCCGCGGGCGGCGTCGAGGAGCTCGGCGGCCGCCTCGGCGGGCTTGCGGTCCTCCAGCCAGGCTTCGGCCTCCGTCTGGGCGACCGCGTCGGGCAGCCGGGGCAGGGCGTCCAGGAGGACGTAGGCGTCCTCGCTCGCCAGCTCGCCCACGAGCGGGGCGACCAGGCCCTCGGCGAGCATCCGCCGGCGCAGCGCGTACAGCCCGAGGGGGGTGAGGCGCACGACGCCGTAGCGGGACACGTCCTCGTCCTCGGCGCCGTCCCCGGACTCGTCCGCCGCGGGTGCGGTGCCGGCGGCCTCGAGGAGGATCTCCTCGGCCACCGGGCGGTACGCCACGACGCCGACGGGCTCCAGCATCCGGAACTGCTCGTCGAGCCGGAGCACCGCCTCGGAGACCTCCGCGAGCACCTCCTCGGTCGGCTCGTCCATGTCGTCGGGGACGACGAGCGAGGCGGCCAGCGCCGGCAGCGGGACGGCACCGTCGGCGCCGGGGCCCTCCATGGCGGTGAGCAGGTAGAGGTTGCCGAGCGCGCCGTCGAGGAAGTCCGCGTCGGCCTCCGGATCCCAGTCGAGCCGGTCCAGGTCCAGCTCCTCGCCCGCGGTGATCTGCTCCACCAGCGCGCTCATGTCCGGCAGCGCGGCGTCGGACAGCACGCACTCGCAGGCGGCGGCCCACAGCTCCAGTACGTCGGCGGGCGCGCCGCCGGTGACCAGCCGCAGGTCGGCGCTCGGGGCCGCGGTGCCCAGCTCCTCGTCGCCCTCCTCGGGCGCCGTGACGTCGACGAGGCCGACGTCCACGGCGATCCGCCACGCCTCGCCGGCGACCGCCCGCGCCTCGCCCTCCTCGTCCGCGCTCTCCTCCAGGCCCAGCTCCGCCGCGGCCTCGCGCACCTCGGCGTCGGGCAGCTCGCCGCTGGCGCCGACCCGCAGCCCGGGACCGGCCCAGCGGGCCAGCCGGACGGCCCGCGCGAAGAGCGGCGAAGCCAGCGCCTCCCGGGCCAGCTCCGCCTCGGCGGGCAGCCGGACGGGCGGCAGGACGGTGCGGTCTGCGGTCATCGACAACTCCGAAGACTGGGGATCAATCGGACGCTGCCCAAGGGTAGCCCCCGCGGGGCGGCGCGGCCGACGACGCCGTTCCGGCGGGCCGCACGGCCGGTGTTCACTTCACGTTCCTTGACAACGCCCGTGCGGGCACACGAGATTGACGCGCGTAGACGCAGGTCCCTTCTCCCCCGTCCTGTCCCTGTCCCGGAGGACACCATGCCACGCGCCCATCCCGTCCCCTACGCCGTCGCCGCCGCACTCGCCGCCGCCCTGCTCACCGCCCCCGCCGCGGGGGCCGCGGGCGCCGGAGCGGCCGACGGGCAGATACGCATCCGCGACATCCAGGGCGACACCCGGATATCCCCGCTCGCCGGCGAGCAGGTCACCGGCGTGCCCGGCGTCGTCACCGCCGTCCGCGCCTTCGGCTCCGCCCGCGGCTTCTGGGTCCAGGACCCGGAGCCCGACGCCGACGCCGCCACCAGCGAGGCCGTCTTCGTCTTCACCGGCTCCACCACCCCCGGCGTCGCGCCCGGAGACGCGGTCGAGGTCTCCGGCTCGGTCACCGAGTACTACCCCGGCGGCAAGAACGCCGGGCTGCAGTCCGTCACCGAGCTGACCGGCGCCACCTGGACCGTCCTCTCCTCCGGCAACCCGCTGCCCGGCGCCTTCGTGCTGCGCGACGCCACCGTCCCCGCCCGGTTCGCGCCCGACGCGGGCGGCGGCAGCATCGAGGACCTGCGGCTGCGCCCCGGCTCGTACGCGCTCGACCGCTACGAGTCGCTGGAGGGCATGCGGGTCGCGGTGCGCGACGCCCGGGTCGTCGGGCCCACCACCGAGTTCAACGAGCTGTGGGTGACCGCGGAGCCCGCGCACAACCGCACCGCCCGCGGCGGCACGCTCTACGCCGGCTACCGCGACCCCAACGGCGGCCGGCTCAAGGTCGCCTCGCTCATCCCGTTCGCCCAGCGCCCCTTCCCGGTCCTGGACGTCGGCGACCGCCTCGACGGCACCACGGCGGGCCCGCTGGACTACGACCAGTTCGGCGGCTACGAGCTGCAGGCCACGGCCCTCGGCGACGAGCGGCAGACCGGTCCTGACCCCGAGTCCACCCGCCCGCAGCGCGACGCCGAGCTGGCGGTGGCCACGTACAACGTGGAGAACCTCTCCGCCCGCGACGGCGCCGCGAAGTTCGACCGGCTGGCCCGCGCCCTCGTGGACGGCCTCGCCTCCCCCGACATCGTCGCCCTCCAGGAGGTGCAGGACGACAACGGCGCCACGAACGACGCCGTGACGAGCGCCGACGCCACCCTGCGCAAGCTGACGGACGCGATCGCCGCCGCGGGCGGGCCCGCGTACGAGTGGCGCCAGATCGACCCCGCGGACGACGCCGACGGCGGCCAGCCGGGCGGCAACATCCGCGTCGCGTTCCTCTACGACCCCGAGCGGGTCTCCTTCACCGACCGCCCCGGCGGGGACGCGACGACGCCCGTGCGGGTCACCGACGACGGCGGCACCCCGGCGCTGTCCGCCTCACCCGGCCGTATCGCCCCGGGCGACGCGGCCTGGAACGACAGCCGCAAGCCGCTCGCCGGCGAGTTCACCTTCCGCGGGCGCACGGTCTTCGTCGTCGCCAACCACTTCAACTCCAAGGGCGGCGACCAGGGCCTCGACAGCCGCTTCCAGCCGCCGGCGCGCGGCTCGGAGGAACAGCGGATCGCGCAGGCCGGGCTGGTCAACGATTTCGTTCGGGACGTGCTCGCCGTGGACAGGAAGGCGGGCGTCGTCGTCGCCGGCGACATCAACGACTTCCCCTTCTCCCCCGCCGTGGCCCGGCTGACCGCGGACCATGCGCTCGTCGACCTGGTGAACGAACTGCCGCGCGACGAGCGCTACGGCTACGTCTTCAACGGCAACTCGCAGGTGCTGGACCACATCCTGGCCAGCCCGGCGCTCGCCGCCCGCGCTGATTACGACATCGTGCACCTGAACGCGGAGTACGCCGACCAGGCCAGCGACCACGACCCCTCGGTGGTCCGGCTCAGGCCCTGACGGGCGGCGGTCCGGGAGCCGGTGCCGGGCCGCGGTCCCGGACGTCGTCGCCGACCAGGTGGCGGGCGAGCAGCGTCGCGCCCGCCACCGCCCCCGGCATCACCACCACCGCGGCCAGCGGCACCAGGAAGAGCAGCACGATCGGCACGCCGAAGCCGAGCGCGAGCATCTTGCGCCGGCGCAGCAGCGCCAGCCGCCCGCGCACGTCTATCCCCCGGCGCTGCAGGGCGAACGACGTCAGCTCGACGGTGAGGAAGAAGCCGGCGACGGCGAAGCCGAGCGCGGGCACGACCGTCTGCCCGAGGAACGGGACGAAGCCGAGGAAGAACAGCGGCACGGTGAACATCAGCGCCCGCGAGAGCACATGGACGCTCTCCTTCAGCGACCGCCACAGCCCCGGCAGCAGCGGCTCGTCCGGGCCGGGCGGGCACACGCCCGCGTCCTCCTCGACGCGCCCCGACAGCGCCTCGTAGAACGGGTCGCCGATCAGCAGCGCGACGGCCGTGAACGTGAGCAGCGCGAAGCCGATGCCGCCGAGCAGCAGCAGCGCCATGAACAGCCCGCGCAGCAGGCCCTGCCAGGGCGAGTCCCAGCCGTCGGCGAAGGGCGTGGCCCACACGGCGATGTCGTCGGCCCAGTACGCGAGGGCGGCGAGGGCGGCGGCGTAGAGCACGAGCGCGATGAGCGCCGGGACGAGGCCGAGGGCCCACGACCGCCCGTGGCCCGCGACCCAGCGCAGCCCCTTGCCGACGTAGCCGAATCCGGTGGTGAAGTCACGCATGCCCGCAACCCTAGGGGGTCGCGGGCACGCGTGGCGGCCCGGCCGCGGGGCGCGTGGGAGCGGCTCCCGGACGGCGAACCGGGCGCCCGGCGTCAGTCGTTGGCGTGCAGCGCGGCGTTGAGCCCGCCCCACGAGCCCAGGCGCTGGCGGGCCTCGACCGCGCCGGTGGTGGAGTTGCGCAGGAAGAGCAGGTTGCTCGCGCCGGACAGCTCGCGGGCCTTGACCACGGTGCCGTCCGGCAGCCCGACCTTCGTACCCGCGGTGACGTAGAGACCGGCCTCGACGATGCAGTCGTCGCCGAGGGAAATGCCGATGCCCGACTGGGCGCCGAGCAGGCAGCGCTCGCCCAGGGAGATGACGTCCTTGCCGCCGCCGGAGAGCGTCCCCATGATCGACGCGCCGCCGCCGACGTCCGAGCCGTCGCCGACGACGACGCCCGCGGAGATCCGGCCCTCGACCATGGACGTGCCCAGCGTGCCGGCGTTGAAGTTGACGAACCCCTCGTGCATGACGGTGGTCCCGGCGGCGAGGTGCGCGCCGAGGCGGACGCGGTCGGCGTCGCCGATGCGCACGCCGGAGGGCAGCACGTAGTCGACCATGCGCGGGAACTTGTCGAGGTGGCTCACCTGGAGGTGCTGCCCGGCGGCGCGCACCGCGAGCCGCACCTCCTCGATCCGGTCGGCGGGCACGGGGCCGTGGGAGGTCCAGGCGACGTTCGCCAGCAGGCCGAAGACGCCGTCGAGGTTCTGCCCGTGCGGGCGGACCAGCCGGTGGCTGAGCAGGTGCAGCCGCAGGTACACGTCGTGGGCGTCGGCCGGCTTCTCCTGGAGCGAGGAGATCACCGTGCGCACCGCGACGACCTCCACCCCGCGCCGCGGGTCGGGGCCGAGCGCCGCCCGCGCGTGCTCCCCGAGCAGCTCGGCCGCGCGCTCGGCGGTCAGCCGCTCGGTGCCCGCCGGGCCGGGGTCGTCGGCGAGCGCGGGGGCGGGGAACCAGGTGTCGAGGACGGTGCCGTCGGGGGTGACGGTGGCCAGGCCGGTGGCCGCGGCGCCGGTGGGGAGGGTGGTGGAGGTCGCTGCGTCGGTCATACCCGAACGCTAACCGCCGCCCGGCGCGGGAGGCGAACCGGTCCGCATGGCGACACGACCCGGCGCTGCACGGCGGCGGGCGGGCGGCCCGGCACAGCCGGACCGCCCGCCGTCCCCGTGTCGCCCACGCGAGTCCGGTCCGCCGGGCGTGCCGTGCACCCCGCTCCGTACGCCGCCGGGCGGCCCTCAGGGCCGTACGCCGTCGCCGTCCACCAGCGCGGACCGGATGACCGCCGAGCCCATCACGACCTCACCCTTCTTCGCCTTCACCTTCAAGTCGCCCCCGCCGTCCGAGGCTTCGGTGGCGACCCAGCGCTCGCCCAGGTAGGCGTACGTCTGGGGATCGACCAGCAGTTCGTCGCGGAACCCTGCGTCGACGCCGGCGTCGCGGTAGAACGCCAGCGCCGGCCGGCCCGCCGCATCCGTGACGGTGCTGTCCGCCACGCGCAGCCCCGGGATCGTGGCCATCGCCTCGTAGACGCGGGACTGCCCGACGGGGTGCATCGGCGCCGAGGCCAGCAGCACGCGCAGCGACCCGAAGTTCCAGGCGGCCAGCTCCTTGTCGCTGCGCCCGGCGCCGGGATGGTCGCTGTCGGGCCGGCCGCCGTTCTCGGGGTAGAACCAGCGGGCCTTCTGCAGCACCTCGTCGGTCTCCTCGGGCAGTGCGGCAAGGTACTCGAAGCGCTCCCGCGGCGAGTGGTCGTCGCCCTCGTTCCAGTCCTCGAACTCGGGATCGGCGTACTTGTACCACTGCTCCCGCGAGACCGGAGAGCCAGCGCGCACGGCGCCTTCGTTCTCCGCGACCGTCTCCACGTACACCCAGTCCCCCGCCTCCGGCTCCGGCACCGGCTCGTCACGCACCGCGTCCGCGGCCCGCCGCAGCAGCTCCGGTGCGCTTTCGTGGACCGGCGTCTGCACCGCCACCTCCCCCTTCCCCCCCGCCGGGGAGACCCCCTCTCCGCCCGGGCCGCCGCCGAGGGACACCGTCAGCAGTGCCACTGCCGTGACGCCCGCGGCCACCGCGCCCGCCACCACGCGCCAGTCGCCCAGCACCGGCAGCCGCCGGCGCTTGCGCGCGCCGGCGGCGTCGAGCAGCCGGCGGCGGCCGGGGGCGAGCCGGGCGCGGTCGGGAGTCGGCGCGTCCTCGCGCCACTCGCGCAGCTTCGTCATCTCATCCATGGGTTGCCGCCTCGGGTGTGTCGTACGTGGAGTGGGGATCGGTCCCAAGGACCGCGCGCACTTTGCGCCGGGCCCGGCTCAGCCGGGAGCGCACGGTGCCGACGGGTATCTCCAGCGCCTCGGCGACCTCCGCGTAGCTGAGGTCGGCCCAGGCCACCAGCAGCAGCACGTGCCGGTCGCCGGCCGCGAGACCGGCGAGCGCGCCCGCGAGCGGCGCGTGCGCGGCCTGGGCGATGAGCCGGTCGTCGGCCTCGTCCACCCAGGAGTGCGCCACGGGGTCGACGCCGGTACGGGCCAGGGCGCGCAGCCCCCGTACCTCGGCACGGCGGTGCCGGCCGATGAGGTTGGCGGCGATGCCGTAGAGCCAGGGCCGGGCGCTGGCGCGGGCGGGGTCGAAGCGTCCGCGGGCGCGGAACGCGGCCAGGAAGGTGTCGGCGGTGATGTCGTCGGCCGCGCCGGCGCCGAGCCGGCGGGTCGCGTAGCGGTGTATCGCGGGGGCGTACCGGTCGTACAACTCGGCGAACGCCTCGGGCCGGTCCAGCGACTCCTCGATCACGGCGGCGTCTCCGTCGACAAGTGGCGAGACGTCGCCGGGGGGTTGCGCGGTCTTCTCCGCGAAGTCGTGCGGTGGGTCGGTCACTGGGCGGTTCCCCGATCGAAGAGGTGGTGGCGGAGCCCTGTCACCTCTTCTTGCCCGATGGGGCCGAACGCGTTCTCACGCGAAAAGCCCGCCCCGGGTGGACCGGGGCGGGCCTGGTGCGGACGTCAGACGTTGAAGCCGAGCGCGCGCAGTTGCTCGCGGCCCTCGTCGGTGATCTTGTCGGGACCCCACGGGGGCATCCAGACCCAGTTGATCTTCAGGTCGTTGACGATGCCCTCGGTGGCGGCCTTCGCCTGGTCCTCGATCACGTCGGTCAGCGGACAGGCCGCCGAGGTGAGCGTCATGTCCAGGGTGGCGATGTTGCCCTCGTCCACGTGGATGCCGTAGATGAGGCCGAGGTTGACGACGTCGATGCCCAGCTCGGGGTCGACGACGTCGTACAGCGCCTCGCGGATCTCGTCCTCCCCGGCCGGCGTGGTGCCGGCGGCGGAGGTGCCGGCGTCCGCCGTGCCCGTGTCCGTCGTGCTGGTGTCGGTCATGCTGCGGCCTCCTTCAGCGCCTGGGCCGTGGCGTCTTTCCACGCCATCCAGGACAGCAGGGCGCACTTCACGCGCGCCGGGTACTTCGAGACGCCGGCGAACGCGACCGCGTCCTCCAGCACCTCCTCCATGGCGTCGTCCGGCTCGATCCTCCCACGCGACTGCATCAGCTCCAGGAACCGCTCCTGGATCCGCTGCGCCTCGCCCAGCTCCTTGCCGACCAGCAGCTCGTTGAGCACGGAAGCGCTGGCCTGGCTGATGGAGCAGCCCTGGCCCTCGTACGAGACGTCCTCGATGGTCCGTCCGTCGAGCTTCACGCGCAGTGTGATCTCGTCGCCGCAGGTCGGGTTCACGTGGTGCACCTCGGCGTCGCCGTCCCGCAAGCCCCGCCCGTGCGGGTGCTTGTAGTGGTCCAGGATGACGTCCTGGTACATCGAATCGAGCTTCACGCTGTTCCCACGCCCTTCAGCCGAAGAAGTTCCGGACGTACTCCAGGCCGTCGATCAGCGCGTCGACCTCGCCCGGGGTGGAGTACAGATAGAACGACGCCCGCGTGGTCGCAGGAATTCCGTACCGCAGGCAGACCGGCCGCGCGCAGTGGTGGCCGACCCGGACCGCGATGCCCTGCTCGTCGAGCACCTGGCCGACGTCGTGGGGGTGGATGTCGCCGAGCGTGAAGGAGATCGCGGCGCCGCGGTCCTCGGCCGACGTCGGGCCGATGATCCGCAGGTCGGGGACCTCCTGGAGCCGCCCGAGCGCGTACTCGGTGATGGCGCGCTCGTGCGCCTCGATCTGTTCCATGCCGATGCCGCCGAGGTAGTCCACCGCGGCGCCGAGGCCGACGGCCTGGGCGATGGGCGGCGTGCCGGCCTCGAACTTGTGCGGCGCCGGGGCGTACGTCGAGGAGTGCATCGAGACGGTCTCGATCATCTCGCCGCCGCCGAGGAACGGCGGCAGGTCGTCCAGCAGCCCCTTGCGGCCCCAGAGCACCCCGATGCCGGTGGGCCCGGCCATCTTGTGCCCGGTGAAGGCGACGAAGTCGGCCTGGAGGGCCTGCACGTCCAGCGGCATGTGCGGCGCGGCCTGGGAGGCGTCGACGACGACCAGCGCGCCGACCTCCTGGGCGCGCCGGACGATGGCCTCGACGGGGTTGTGCGTGCCGAGGATGTTGGAGACCAGCACGAAGGAGACGACCTTCGTCTTCTCCGTGATGACCTCGTCCAGGTCGCTCAGGTCGAGGCGGCCGTCGTCGGTGAGGCCGAACCACTTCAGCTTCGCACCCGTGCGCTGCGCGAGCAGTTGCCACGGGACGATGTTGGAGTGGTGCTCCATCTCCGTGATGACGATCTCCGTGTCGCGGTCCACGCGGTACGGCTCGTCGGCGAAGCCGAGCATGTTGGCCACGAGGTTCAGCGACTCGGAGGCGTTCTTGGTGAAGACCACCTCGTCCCTGCTGGGCGCGTTGACGAAGGCGGCGACCTTGTCACGCGCGCCCTCGTACAGCGCCGTGGCCTCCTCGGCGAGGACGTGTACACCGCGGTGCACGTTGGCGTTGTGCCGCTCGTAGTACGCGTTCAACGCGTCGAGCACCTGGCGCGGCTTCTGCGAGGTCGCCGCGTTGTCCAGGTACACGAGCTTCTTCCCGTCGTGGACCGTGCGGTCCAGGATCGGGAAGTCCTTGCGGATCGCCTCGGTGTCGAGGAGGCCCGGCAGTGGGGTCACGCTGATGCGCCGCCCTTCACGTAGGCTGCGTAGCCCTCTTCCTCCAGCTTGTCCGCCAGCTCCGGGCCGCCGGACTCGGCGATCCGGCCGCCCGCGAAGACGTGCACGTGGTCGGGCTTGATGTAGCGCAGGATGCGGGTGTAGTGGGTGATCAGGAGGGTGCCGACCTCGCCGCTCTCGCGGATCCGGTTGACGCCCTCGGAGACGATGCGCAGCGCGTCGACGTCCAGGCCCGAGTCGGTCTCGTCGAGGATCGCGATCTTCGGCTTGAGGAGTTCGAGCTGGAGGATCTCGTGGCGCTTCTTCTCACCGCCGGAGAAGCCCTCGTTGACGTTGCGCTCGGCGAAGGCGGGGTCGATGTTCAGCCGCTCCATCGCCTCCTTGACCTCCTTGACCCAGGTGCGGAGCTTGGGTGCCTCGCCGCGGATGGCGGTGGCGGAGGTGCGCAGGAAGTTGGAGACGGTGACCCCGGGGACCTCGACCGGGTACTGCATGGCGAGGAAGAGGCCGGCGCGGGCGCGCTCGTCGACGCTCATCTCCAGCACGTCCTCGCCGTCGATGGTGACGGTCCCGGAGGTGATCTGGTACTTGGGGTGGCCGGCGACGGAGTACGCCAGGGTGGACTTGCCGGAGCCGTTGGGGCCCATGATGGCGTGAGTCTCGCCCTGCTTCACGGTCAGGTCGACGCCCTTGAGGATCTCCTTCGTGGCGTTGTCGGCCTCGACGGAGACGTGCAGGTCGCGGATTTCAAGCGTTGCCATGGTGCCTTCAGGACTCCTGGGTGACGGAGACGAGCACGTCGTCCCCTTCGATCTTGACGGGGTACACGGGGACGGGGCGCGTCGCGGGCAGCCCGGAGGGCTTGCCGGTACGCAGGTCGAAGGTGGAGCCGTGCAGCCAGCACTCGATCTGGCAGTCCTCCACCTCGCCTTCGGAGAGCGAGACGTTCGCGTGCGAGCAGATGTCGTAGATCGCGAACACCTCGTCCCCGGTGAGCACGACCGACACCGGCGTGCCGCCGAGGTCCACCCGCTTGGGGAGGTCCTCCTCCAGCTCGCTCAGCGCACAGGCGCGTACGTACGTCGCGTTGGTCGTGTCGGTCATGCCACGGACGCCTCCAGCTCGGCCTCGATCTTCTCGATCAGGCGCTGCTCGACGTCCTCGATGCCGATCTGCTGCACCAGCTCGGCGAAGAAGCCGCGGACGACCAGCCTGCGGGCCTCGTCGGCCGGGATGCCGCGGGCCATCAGGTAGAAGAGCTGCTCGTCCTCGAAGCGGCCGGTGGCCGACGCGTGGCCCGCGCCGACGATCTCGCCGGTCTCGATCTCCAGGTTGGGCACCGAGTCGACGCGGGCGCCGTCGGTGAGCACCAGGTTGCGGTTGAGCTCGTACGTGTCGGTGCCCTCGGCGCGCTTGCGGATCAGCACGTCGCCGATCCACACGGCGTGCGCGTCGGCGCCCTGGAGCGCGCCCTTGTACGCCACGTTGCTCCGGCAGTGCGGGGCGTCGTGGTCGACGAAGAGGCGGTGCTCCTGGTGCTGTCCCGCGTCGGTGAAGTACAGCCCGTACAGCTCGGCCTCGGCGCCCGGGCCCGCATAGTGCGCCCGGGGGTGCAGCCGGACGAGGTCGCCGCCGAAGGTGACGATCACGGACTTGAAGCTGGCGTCCCGGCCGATGAGCGCGGACTGCTGCGCGACGTGCACGGCCCCGTCGGCCCAGTCCTGCACGGAGACGACGGTGAGCTTGGCGCCGTCGCCGAGCACGTACTCGGTGTTCTCGGCGAGCACCGCGTCGCCGGTGTGGTCGATGACGACGACGGCCTCGGCGAAGGCGCCCAGCTCGATGAGCTGGTGCCCGTACGAGACGCCGCCCTCCCCGTGCACCGAGACCCGGATCGGCTCCGTGAGCTGCGTGTCCTTCGGCACGGTCACGACCGTGGCCTTCTCGAACGAGGAGTACGCCTGGGCGGCGATCCGGTCCACCGGAGTGCCGGCCCGGCCCAGCCGGGCGTCGTCGCGGCCGACGGTCTCGACGGTGACGCCGTCGGGCGCGGTGATGGCCGTCTTGGGCTCGCCGGTGGCGGTGGCGCTGCCGTCGTGCAGGCCGCGGGTCCGCTCCAGCGGGGTGAAGCGCCACTCCTCCTCCCGGCCGTGCGGGACCGGGAAGTCGGCCACGTCGAAGGACGGTGGGGCGCTCATCCTGGTGGCCACGGTGGACTCGGCGGCCACCGCGATGCTTCCGGCGGCGGTGGAGCCGGCCGGGATCTTCTGGGCGTCGGCCATGACTGTTCTCGTACTCGCTTTCTCGGGAATCGTCTCGGAGGCTGTTCCGGCCTGTGCGGGCGTACGGCGGCCGGCTAGCCGACCGCGCCCTCCATCTGCAGCTCGATCAGCCGGTTGAGCTCCAGCGCGTACTCCATCGGCAGTTCCTTGGCGATCGGCTCGACGAAGCCGCGGACGATCATCGCCATCGCCTCGTCCTCGGACAGGCCGCGCTGCATCAGGTAGAAGAGCTGGTCGTCGCTGACCTTGGAGACGGTCGCCTCGTGGCCCATCGTCACGTCGTCCTCGCGGACGTCGACGTACGGGTAGGTGTCCGAGCGGGAGATGGTGTCGACCAGGAGCGCGTCGCAGAGGACGTTGGACTTCGAGTTCTCCGCGCCCTCGCCGATCTCGATCAGGCCGCGGTACGAGGTCCGCCCGCCGCCCCGCGCCACCGACTTGGAGACGATGTTGGACGACGTGTTCGGCGCCATGTGCACCATCTTGGCGCCGGCGTCCTGGTGCTGGCCCTCGCCGGCGAAGGCGACGGACAGCGTCTCGCCCTTGGCGTGCTCGCCCATCAGGTAGATCGCCGGGTACTTCATGGTGACCTTGGAGCCGATGTTGCCGTCGACCCACTCCATGGTCGCGCCCTCGTAGGCCACCGCGCGCTTGGTGACCAGGTTGTACACGTTGTTCGACCAGTTCTGGATCGTGGTGTACCGGCAGCGGGCGTTCTTCTTCACGATGATCTCGACGACCGCCGAGTGCAGCGAGTCCGACTGGTAGATCGGCGCGGTGCAGCCCTCGACGTAGTGCACGTACGCACCCTCGTCGACGATGATCAGCGTCCGCTCGAACTGGCCCATGTTCTCGGTGTTGATCCGGAAGTACGCCTGCAGCGGGATCTCGACGTGCACGCCCTTGGGGACGTAGATGAACGAGCCGCCGGACCAGACCGCGGTGTTGAGGGAGGCGAACTTGTTGTCACCGGGCGGGATGACCGTGCCGTAGTACTCCTTGAAGAGCTCCGGGTGCTCCTTGAGCGCGGTGTCGGTGTCCAGGAAGACGACGCCCTGCTCCTCCAGGTCCTCGCGGATCTGGTGGTAGACGACCTCCGACTCGTACTGCGCGGCGACGCCGGCGACCAGGCGCTGCTTCTCCGCCTCGGGGATGCCGAGCTTGTCGTAGGTGTTCTTGATGTCCTCCGGCAGGTCCTCCCAGGACTGGGCCTGCTTCTCGGTGGACCGGACGAAGTACTTGATGTTGTCGAAGTCGATGCCGGAGAGGTCGGAGCCCCAGGTGGGCATGGGCTTCTTGCCGAACAGCCGCAGGCCCTTCAGCCGGGTCTTCAGCATCCAGTCGGGCTCGGACTTCTTGCTGGAGATGTCCCGGACGACGTCCTCGGACAGGCCGCGCTTCGCGGCGGCGCCGGCCGCGTCGGAGTCGGCCCAGCCGTACTCGTAGCGTCCCAGTCCTTCGAGTTCGGGATGCTCCGGAGCGGTCTCGATGGGCGCAGTCATGCGGGGTTCCTCCCGGATGTCGGTGGCTGCCTGCGAGCGTGGTGCTCGCGGATTTCGGGGACGAACGTCGTACACACCCCGTCGCCGTGGGCGATGGTGGCCAGACGCTGCACATGGGTGCCGAGCAAGCGGGAGAAGACCTCGGTCTCCGCCTCGCAGAGCTGCGGGTATTGCTCGGCGGTGTGCGCCACCGGGCAGTGGTGCTGGCAGAGCTGCTCGCCGGGGGCTCCGGGCGCACTGCGCGCGGTGGCAGCGTACCCGTCCTCGGAGAGCAGCCGGGCGAGAGCCTCGACCCGGCTCTCGGGGGGCATGCCGGCCAGCTCCGCGGCGTACCGCTCGGCCTGCTCGGCGACCCGGTCGCGGGCGAAGGCGGCGACGGCCGCCTCGCCCCGCACGCCGCCGCCCGCGCTCTGGGCGATCCAGCGCAGTGCGTCGGCGGCGAGCTGATCGTACGCCTGGTCGAAGGCGTCGCGGCCGCAGTCGGTGAGGGCGAAGACCTTGGCCGGACGGCCGCGGCCGCGGGTCCCGTAGACCCGCTGGTCGCGGGGTTCCACGATGCCCTCGGCGACGAGCACGTCAAGATGCCGCCGGACGGCGGCAGGGGTGAGTTCGAGCCGGTGGGCCAGGTCGGCGGCGGTCGACGGGCCGTGGTCGAGGATGGAGCGGGCCACGCGGTTGCGCGTCCCGTCACCGGGCACGACGGCGCCGGCGGCCGGCCCGGCCGCCTGCTCCTTCGCCGTGCTCCCACCCGGGTCCACGTTTTTCACAACGCCATTGTTGCTTAATTCGCCGGGGCGCGACAAGCCGGGTCGCGATCACCGTGCGGTGGAATGCGTCACTTAGGGTTACCTAAGTTCCGTACGGGATCCGCCCGCCCCTGGCGTGAACCCTCCCGGGGCGGCGCCGGCCGGGCCCGCGGGCTCTTTAGACTCGCACTCATGCAACAGCCCTCCACCGACGCGGCCGTCGCGGTGTCCGGCCTCGTCAAGCGGTACGGCGGGAAGACCGCCGTCGCCGGGCTCGACCTGACCGCCGCCCGCGGCGACGTCACCGCCGTCCTCGGCCCCAACGGCGCGGGCAAGACGACCACCGTGGAGGTCTGCGAGGGCTACCGCCGTCCGGACGCCGGCACCGTCCGCGTCCTCGGCCGCGACCCCCTCGCCGACGCCGCCGAGCTGCGCCCCCGGGTCGGCGTGATGCTGCAGTCCGGCGGCGTCTACCCCGCCGCCCGCGCCGAGGAGATGCTGCGGCACGTCGCCCGGCTGCACGCCCACCCCCTGGACGTCGTCGCGCTCATCGAGCGGCTGGGCCTCGGCTCCTGCGGCCGCACGCCCTACCGCCGGCTCTCCGGCGGCCAGCAGCAGCGCCTCGCGCTCGCCATGGCCGTCGTCGGCCGCCCCGAGCTGGTCTTCCTCGACGAGCCGACGGCGGGCCTCGACCCGCAGGCCCGCCGCGCCACCTGGGAGCTGATCCGCGAGCTGCGCGCCGACGGGGTGTCCGTGGTGCTCACCACCCACCACATGGACGAGGCGGAACAGCTCTCCGACAAGGTCGCGATCATCGACGGCGGCCGGCTGCTGATCGAGGGCGCTCCCGACGAGCTGTGCCGCGGCGGCGCGGAGAACACCATGCGCTTCACCGGCCGCGCGGGGCTCGACCTCGGCTCGCTGCTGAAGGCGCTGCCGGCGGAGACCGCGGCGCTGGAGCTGGCCCCGGGCTCGTACCGGATAACCGGTGAGATCAATCCGGAGCTGCTGGCCACGGTCACGACCTGGTGCGCGCAGAACGGGGTGCTGCCGGAGCAGATGACGGTGGAGCGGCGCACGCTGGAGGACGTCTTCTTGGAGCTGACGGGGAAGGATCTGCGCGCATGAGTGCTCGGCAGGCGGGGACGGGTGTCCACGCGCCCCGTCCCGGAGCGGCGCCGCTGCGCCGCATGGTCGCCGCGCAGGCGGGACTGGAGACGCGGCTGCTCCTGCGCAACGGCGAGCAGGTACTCCTCACCATGATCATCCCGGCCGTGCTGCTGCTGCTCTTCAGCACGGTCGACGTCGTCGACACGGGACCCGGCCAGCGCGTCGACTTCCTCGCCCCCGGCGCCATCGCGCTCGCCGTCCTGGCCACCGCCTTCACCGGCCAGGCCATCGGCACCGGCTTCGACCGCCGCTACGGCGTGCTGAAGCGGCTCGGCGCCTCGCCGCTGCCGCGCGCCGGGCTGATGGCGGCGAAGGCGGCGGCGGTGCTGGCCACGATCGCGCTGCAACTCGTGCTCCTGACCGCCATCGCGCTGGCGCTCGGCTGGTCGCCGCGCGGCGGCGCCGGCGGCGCGCTCGCCGTGGTGCTGCTCGTCGCGCTGGGCACGGCCGCGTTCTCCGGCCTGGGGCTGCTGATGGCCGGCACGCTGCGCGCGGAGGCGACGCTCGCCGCGGCGAACCTCGTCTTCGTCCTGCTGCTGGTGGCGGGCGGCGTGATCGTGCCGCTGGAGAAGTTCCCCGACGGCGCCCGCGCGGTGCTCGAAGTGCTGCCCGTCGCGGCCCTCTCGGACGGGCTGCGGGGCGTGCTCCAGGACGGCGGCGGCATGCCGTGGGGCGAGGTCGGGCTGCTGGCCGGCTGGGCGGTGCTGGGACTCGCCGCCGCCGCGCGGTTCTTCCGCTGGGAGTGACCCGGCCGGGTTCTACGGGCGTACGGAAACGGGCGGCTCCCCCCTCGTGAAACCGCGCACAAGGGGCGGCATACGATAGGCGCCGTGCAGAACCCCCTCGCCCTCATCGCCGAGCGCTGGACCCCGACGCAGAAGACGGTCCAGCGCGCGACGCTCTCCGCACTGCTGATGAGCATCGTCATCGTCGTCACCGGGGGCGCCGTCCGGCTGACCGGCTCCGGGCTCGGCTGCGACACGTGGCCCAAGTGCTCGAACGACAGCCTCCTGGCGACGTCCGAGATGGGCGTGCACGGCGCCATCGAGTTCGGCAACCGGCTGCTCACGTACGTGCTGTGCGCCGCCGTCGGCTGGGCCATCGTCGCCGCCCGCGCCACCAAGCCGTGGCGCCGCGAGCTGACGCGGCTGGGCTGGGTGCAGTTCTGGGTGGTCATGGGCAACGCCGTCCTCGGCGGTGCCGCGGTGCTCACGGAGCTCAACCCGTACACCGTCGCCGCCCACTTCCTGCTCGCCACCGGGCTGATCACGATCACGTACCTCACCTGGCACCGCGCCCGCGAGGGCGACGGCGGGCCCGACCTGCTCGTCGGCGCCGTGGTGCGCCGGCTCACCCGGGCGCTGGTGGCGGTGTCCGTCCTGCTGCTGGCCGCGGGCACCGTCGTGACCGGCACCGGGCCGCACGCGGGCGACTCCAGCGACGTGCCCCGGATGGGGTGGATCAGCTGGGACCACGCGGCGAAGGTGCACTCGTTCACGGCGTGGGCGGTGGTCGCCCTGACGATCGCGATCTGGGTGACGCTGAAGCTCGTCGACGGCCCGCCGGGGCCGCTATCCCGGACCCGGGACCTGTTCTGGGTGCTGATGTCGCAAGCCGTCGTCGGCTACGCGCAGTACCTGACCGACGTGCCCGAATTCCTGGTCATGATCCACCTGTTCGGTTCGACGCTGGTGTGGATCGCGGTGCTGCGGGTGGTGGTCTCGCTGCGCCACCGGCCGGAGGTGGCGCCCGCGGCTTCGCCTCCGGCGGCGACGCCGGCTGAGGTGCGGCCGGTGGGCTCCACGGCCTCGTAGCACCGAACGCCTCCGGCGGGACGGGGACCACCCACGGGGTGGAGGTCAGGAACCCTTCTCCCCGCCGTCCTCTGCGCTACCCGCCCCGGCGTCACCACGGGCTCCCACAGCGAGGCCGTCCCCGGACTTCACGCCGCCGCCTTCCGTACTCCCGGCAGCGTCCGTGCCGGCCTCCCCCGCCGACTGAGCCGGCTCGGGCGCGGACGGTTCGCTCTGCTCGGCTCCCCCGCCGGAGGCCGTCGCCTCCTCGCCCACCGCGGCCGGCTCCGCTTCGGGCTCGCTGCCCGGCGCAGCCGGGTTGGCCTGGCCGCCGACCTGGATTCCGGCCATCCGCGTCCATTCGTACGGGCCGGTCCGTACCCCCGCCGCCAGGTCGCCGTCGAAGTCCTCCTGCAGCGCCACCCCGGCGGCCTCCGCCGCCGCCGTCGCGCTGCGCATGCTCGGCGCCACCAGGTCGCCCCACGTGCCGTCCGCCCCGACCAGCACCAGCCGGGCACCCGGCTCGCCGAGGTACGCGACCTGTCCCCGCGCGCCGCCGTGGCGGCCGGCGAAGGATTCGATCTGCCGGGTGAGCTTGCGGGTCCTGCGGTCGTCGTTGCTCATGCCGCAGATGCTACCCGCCGGTAAGTCGGCACAGGAAGGGACTCAGCGCAGGAAGGGGTCCACGGCCACCGCGATGAACAGCAGCGACACATAGGTGATCGACCAGTGGAAGAGCCGCATCTCCTTGAGCTTCGCGCCCACGACCCCGCTCTTCGCCCGCCGCAGCAGCCCGTGCGCCTCGCGCAGCCACACCGCGCCGAGCACCGCGGCCACCACCGGGTAGAACCAGCCGGTGTAGCCCAGCGGCCACAGCAGCAGGGAGACGGCGACCATCACCCAGCTATAGGCGACGATCTGCCGCGCCACGACCTTGTTCGACGCCACCACCGGCAGCATCGGCACCTTGACGCGCGCGTAGTCGTCCTTGACCTTCATCGACAGCGGCCAGTAGTGCGGCGGCGTCCAGAAGAACATCACCAGGAAGAGGATCAGCGACGCCCAGGAGACGGAGTTCGTCACCGCGGACCAGCCGATGGCGACCGGCATGCAGCCGGCGATGCCGCCCCAGACGATGTTCTGCGAGGTGCGCCGCTTCAGCAGCATCGTGTAGACGAGGACGTAGAAGAGGTTCGCGCCGAGCGCGAGCGCCGCCGACAGCGGGTTGACGAGTGTGGCGAACCACACGGTCGAGACCACCGTCAGGGCCAGGCCGAAGGCCAGCCCCTCGGCGGGCCGGACCATCCCGGTCACCAGCGGCCGCTGCTCGGTGCGGTGCATCAGCGCGTCGATGTCCCGGTCCAGGTACATGTTCAGCGCGTTGGCACCGCCGGCGGACAGATAGCCGCCGATACAGGTGGCGAGCACCAGCCACAGGTCGGGCACGCCCTCGGCGGCCAGGAACATCACCGGAACGGTGGTGATGAGCAGCAGCTCGATGATGCGCGGCTTGGTCAGCGCCACGAACGCCTTGACCCGGGCACCGGCCGGCCGGTGCGCAGTGCCCTGCCCGAGCACCCCTGCGGGTCGGGATTCGACGGCCGTCACGGACACCTCTGCTCGGGGTCAAGGGATTCTGTACGTCGTCACTGTAGACGCTGCGTATCGGCCCCCCGCGCGGGGGGTGCCCCGTGTTGGGGCCGCCCGCACCGGCCCCGGGGCCCGTACGCGCGGGTGCCGTCCGGCAGGCGCGACCGGCCCGGCAACGGCACTCTGGATTTCAGCGGGATAGGCTCGAAGGCGCCCGGTGCTTTCCGGTCGCCGGAGTTCCCGACCGTGGAGAGAGGAGCCCTGAACAAGGGTGAGCACGCAGCCGACCACCGACTTCGAGTGGAACGAACTGGACGACCGCGCGGTGGACACCGCTCGCGTTCTGGCAATGGACGCCGTACAGAAGGTCGGCAACGGCCACCCCGGCACGGCGATGAGCCTGGCCCCCGCCGCGTACACGCTCTTCCAGAAGGTGATGCGGCACGACCCCGCCGACCCGCAGTGGACCGGCCGGGACCGCTTCGTCCTCTCCGCCGGCCACTCCAGCCTGACCCTCTACACCCAGCTCTACCTGGGCGGGTTCGGCCTTGAGCTGGCCGACCTGGAGGCGTTCCGCACCTGGGGCTCCAAGACCCCCGGGCACCCCGAGTACGGGCACACCGCCGGCGTCGAGACGACGACCGGGCCGCTCGGCCAGGGCGTCGCCAACGCCGTCGGCATGGCGATGTCCGCGCGCTACGAGCGCGGCCTCTTCGACCCCGACGCCCCCGCCGGCACCTCCCCGTTCGACCACCACATCTGGGTGATCGCGGGCGACGGCTGCCTCCAGGAGGGCATCTCGCACGAGGCGTCCTCGCTGGCCGGCCACCAGAAGCTGGGCAACCTCATACTGCTCTGGGACGACAACCACATCTCCATCGAGGGCGACACCGCCGCCGCCGTCTCCGAGGACACCGTCGCGCGCTACGAGGCGTACGGCTGGCACGTCCAGCGCGTCGCGCAGAAGCCGAACGGCGACCTCGACCCCGAGGCGCTGTACCGGGCGTTCCAGGAGGCCAAGGCCGTCACCGACCGGCCGTCGTTCATCGCCGCCCGCTCGATCATCGCCTGGCCGGCGCCGAACGCGCAGAACACCGAGGCCGCGCACGGCTCGGCGCTGGGCGCGGAGGAGGTCGCCGCGACCAAGCGGGTCCTCGGCTTCGACCCCGAGCGGCACTTCGAGGTCGACGGTGACGTGCTCGCGCACGCCCGCGCGCTGGGCGCGCGCGGCGCGGAGGCGCACGCCAAGTGGGACAAGCAGTTCACCGCCTGGCGGGAGGCCCACCCCGAGCGCGCCGCGGAGTTCGACCGGATCCGCGCGGGCGAACTGCCCGCGGGCTGGGCGGACAAGCTGCCGTCGTTCCCGGCCGGCAAGGCCGTCGCCACCCGCAAGGCGTCGGGTGAGGTGCTGAAGGCGCTCGGCCCGGTGGTGCCGGAACTCTGGGGCGGCTCGGCCGACCTCGCCGGCTCCAACAACACCACCATCCCCGGCTCGGCCTCGTTCCTGCCCGCGGACAACCCGCTGCCCGGCGCCGACCCGTACGGCAGGACCGTCCACAACGGGATCCGCGAGCACGCCATGGCCGCCGCCATGAACGGCATCACGCTGCACGGCAACACCCGTGTCTACGGCGGCACGTTCCTGGTCTTCTCCGACTACATGCGCAACGCGGTGCGGCTGTCGGCGCTCATGCACCTGCCGGTGACGTACGTGTGGACGCACGACTCCGTCGGCCTCGGCGAGGACGGCCCGACCCACCAGCCGGTCGAGCACCTGACGAGCCTCCGCGCGATCCCCGGGCTGAACGTGGTCCGCCCGGCGGACGCCAACGAGACGGTCATCGCCTGGCGCGAGATACTGCGCCGCTACACCAAGGAGTACGGCGTCGGCGCCCCGCACGGCCTGGCACTGACCAGGCAGGGCGTGCCGACGTACGAGGCCAACGACGACACCGCCCGCGGCGGCTACGTGATGTTCGAGGCCGAGGGCCCCGGCGGCGAGGACACCGAGCCGCAGGTCATCCTCATCGGCACCGGCTCCGAGGTGCAGCTCGCGGTCGCCGCCCGCGAGCTGCTGCAGGCCGAGGGCGTGCCGGTGCGGGTGGTCTCGATGCCGTCCGTGGAGTGGTTCGACGAGCAGCCGCAGGAGTACCGCGACGCGGTGCTGCCGCCCGCGGTCAAGGCCCGGGTGGCGGTGGAGGCGGGCGTCGGGATGACGTGGCGGCGCTTCGTCGGGGACGCCGGACGCGTCGTCTCCCTGGAGCACTTCGGCGCCTCCGCCGACTACAAGGTCCTGTTCCGCGAGTACGGGCTCACCGCCGACGCCGTCGCCGACGCCGCCCGGGAATCCCTGCGGGCCGGAAGTCGCTGACGGTTACAGACGACACGATGTCAGGAGATGCAATACCGATGACCGACGCACTCGAGCGCCTCTCCGGTGAAGGCGTCGCGATCTGGCTCGACGACCTGTCCCGCAAGCGCATCACGTCCGGCAACCTCGCCGAACTGATCGACGAGAGCCACGTCGTGGGCGTGACCACCAACCCCACGATCTTCCAGAAGGCCATCTCGGCGGGCGACGGCTACGACGGCCAGCTCACGGACCTCGCCACCCGCGGCGTCACCGTCGAGGAGGCCGTCCGCATGATCACGACGGCCGACGTACGCGACGCGGCCGACGTGCTCCGCCCGGTGTTCGACGCCACCGAGGGCCAGGACGGCCGGGTCTCCATCGAGGTCGACCCGCGCCTCGCCCACCACACGGCCGCCACCGTCGCCGAGGCCAAGCAGCTTGCCTGGCTGGTGGACCGGCCCAACATGTTCGTGAAGATCCCCGCCACCCGCGCCGGGCTGCCCGCCATCACGGAGGTGCTCGGCAAGGGCATCAGCGTCAACGTCACGCTGATCTTCTCCCTGGAGCGCTACCGCGAGGTGATGGACGCGTTCCTCGCCGGCCTGGAGCAGGCGAAGGCCGCGGGCCTGGACCTGGCGGAGATCCGCTCGGTCGCCTCGTTCTTCGTCTCCCGCGTGGACACCGAGGTCGACAAGCGGCTCGACGCCCTGGGCACCGACGAGGCGAAGGCGCTGCGCGGCAAGGCCGCCGTCGCCAACGCCCGGCTCGCCTACGAGGCGTACGAGGAGGTCTTCTCCTCGGACCGCTGGCTCGCGCTGGAGAAGGCCGGCGCCCACAAGCAGCGCCCCCTGTGGGCGTCGACGGGCGTGAAGGACAAGGCGTACAAGGACACGCTCTACGTGGACGACCTGGTCGCCCCGGGGACGGTCAACACGATGCCGGAGTCCACGCTGCACGCCGTCGCCGACCACGGCGGGATCGAGGGCGACGCGGTGCGCGGCACGTACGCCGGGGCCCGTGCCGACCTCGACGCCCTGGAGAAGGTGGGCATCTCGTACGACGAGGTGGTCGGCCTGCTGGAGGACGAGGGCGTGGAGAAGTTCGCGAAGTCCTGGACCGACCTGCTCGACTCCACGCGGCAGGAGCTGGAGCGCCGTGTACCGAAGGGGGCGTAATCGACGGTGACCGGCCCTGAGACCAACCCGCTGCGGGACCCGCAGGACCGGCGGCTGCCGCGGATCGCGGGCCCCTCGGGCCTGGTGATCTTCGGCGTCACCGGCGACCTGTCGCGCAAGAAGCTGATGCCCGCCGTGTACGACCTGGCGAACCGGGGGCTGCTGCCGCCCGGCTTCTCCCTGGTCGGCTTCGCCCGCCGCGACTGGGAGGACGAGGACTTCGCGCAGGTCGTCCACGACTCGGTCAAGGAGCACGCGCGCACGCCGTTCCGCGAGGAGGTGTGGCAGCAGCTCTCCGAGGGCTTCCGGTTCGTCCAGGGCGACTTCGACGACGACGAGGCGTTCGAGCGGCTGCGCACCACCGTCGAGGACCTGGACAAGGCACGCGGCACCGGCGGCAACTTCGCCTTCTACCTCTCGGTGCCGCCGAAGTTCTTCCCGCTGGTCGTCCAGCAGCTCAAGGAGCACCGCCTGGCCGACCCGGCCGGCGACTCCTGGCGGCGCGCGGTCATCGAGAAGCCCTTCGGGCACGACCTGAAGAGCGCGGAGGAGCTCAACCGGATCGTCCACGAGGTCTTCGAGCCCGACCAGGTCTTCCGCATCGACCACTACCTCGGCAAGGAGACCGTCCAGAACATCCTGGCGCTCCGCTTCGCCAACACGATGTTCGAGCCGATCTGGAACCGGTCGTACGTGGACCACGTGCAGATCACCATGGCCGAGGACATCGGCATCGGCGGCCGCGCCGGCTACTACGACGGCATCGGCGCCGCCCGTGACGTCATCCAGAACCACCTGCTGCAACTGCTGGCGCTCACCGCGATGGAGGAGCCGACGGCCTTCGACGCGCAGGCGCTGGTGGCGGAGAAGACCAAGGCGCTGGAGTCGGTGCGGCTGCCGGAGGACCTGGGCCGGCACACCGTACGGGCGCAGTACACGGCCGGCTGGCAGGGCGGCGAGAAGGTCCGCGGCTACCTGGAGGAAGAGGGCATCGACCCGCACTCCGGGACCGACACCTACGCCGCGATCAAGCTGGAGATCGACAACCGCCGCTGGGCGGGTGTGCCGTTCTACCTGCGCGCCGGCAAGCGGCTCGGCCGCCGGGTGACGGAGATCGCCGTCGTCTTCCAGCGGGCGCCGCACCTGCCGTTCGACACCACCGACACGATGGAGCTGGGCCAGAACGCCCTGGTGATCCGCGTCCAGCCGGACGAGGGCATCACCGTGCGGTTCGGCTCCAAGGTGCCGGGCACGTCGATGGAGGTGCGGGACGTGACGATGGACTTCGCCTACGGCGAGTCCTTCACCGAGTCCAGCCCCGAGGCGTACGAGCGGCTGCTGCTGGACGTGCTCCTCGGCGACGCGAACCTCTTCCCGCGGCCCCAGGAGGTCGAGCTGTCCTGGAAGATCCTCGACCCGATCGAGGAGCACTGGGCCAGGCACGGCAAGCCCGCGTCGTACACCGCGGGCACCTGGGGGCCGAAGGCGGCGGACGAGATGCTGGCACGAGACGGACGGAGCTGGCGGCGGCCATGAACATCGACCTCACCGAGACCACCTCGGCCCAGATCAACGCCGCGCTCGTGGGCGCCCGGCGGTCCACCGGCACGCCGGCGGTCGGGATGGTGCTCACGCTGGTGATAGTCACCGACGAGGGCAACCACTACGACGCGCTCAAGGCCGCCAGCCAGGCGTCCAAGGAGCACCCGTCGCGGATCCTGGTCGTCATCAAGCGGCCGGGGCGCTCCCCGCGCGAGCGGGCGCTGGCGCGGCTGGACGCGGAGGTGCGCGTCGGCAACGAGACGGACACCGGCGAGACGGTGCTCCTCCGGCTCCACGGCGAGCTGGCGGGGCACCCGGAGAGCGTCGTGCTGCCGCTGCTGCTGCCGGACGCGCCGGTGGTGGTCTGGTGGCCGGAGGACGCGCCGGAGAACCCTGCGGAGGACCTGCTCGGCCGGCTCGCCACCCGCCGCATCACGGACGCGGCGGCCTGCGAGGACCCGGTCGGCGCGCTGCGGCAGCGGGCCACGGCGTACGCGCCCGGGGACACCGACCTGGCGTGGACGCGGATCACGCCGTGGCGCAGCATGCTCGCGGCGGCGCTGGACCAGCGGCACGCGGCCATCGAGTCGGCGGTGGTGGAGGGCGAGGAGTACAACCCCTCCTCGGAGCTGCTGGCGCTGTGGCTGGCCGAACGGCTGCGGGTGCCGGTGGAGCGCACCGGCTCGCCGGGCCCGGGGCTGACCGCGGTGCGGCTGCTGACGACGGACGGCGTGATCTGCCTCGACCGGCCGAACGGCGCGCTGGCGGAGCTGGCGGTGCCGGGGCAGCCGGAGCGGCACGTGGCGCTCAAGCGGCGCACGACGGCGGAGCTGATCGCGGAGGAGCTGCGGCGTCTCGACCCGGACGAGGCGTACGCGCAGGCGGTGGCGTACGGCGTGGAGCGGCTGGCGCCCGCGGGGGCCGTGGAGGCCGACGTAGCGGAGGCGGAGGCGGAAGCCGGGGCCGGGACCGCGAAGAAGGCGGCGCCGAAGAAGCAGCCGGCGAAGAAGGCCGCGGCGAAGTCCTCCTCGGCGAAGTCGTCGTGAACGGGGCGCCGTGAGCACGCCGCAGATCGTCGTCCACCGCGACAAGGAGCTGATGGCCGAGGCGGCCGCCGCCCGGCTGATCACGAAGGTCGTGGACGCGCAGTCCGCCCGGGGCGCGGCGTCGGTCGTGCTCACGGGCGGCCGCAACGGCAACGGCCTGCTGGCGGCGCTCGCCGCCGCCCCGGCCCGGGACGCGGTCGACTGGTCGCGGCTGGACCTGTGGTGGGGCGACGAGCGCTTCCTGCCCGCGGACCACCCCGACCGCAACGCGACCCAGGCCAGGGAGGCGCTGCTGGACGCGGTGCCGCTCGACCCCGCGCGGGTGCACGAGATGCCGGCGGCGCAGGCGGAGTTCGGCGCCGACGCGGACGCGGCGGCGGCGGCGTACGCGCGCGAACTGGCCGCCGCGGCCCGGCCGGAGGACCACGGGCCGGTCCCGGCGTTCGACGTGCTGCTGCTGGGCGTGGGCCCGGACACGCACGTCGCGTCGCTCTTCCCCGAGCTGCCGGGGGTACGGGAGACGGAGCGCACGGTCGTCGGCGTCCACGGGGCGCCGAAGCCGCCGCCGACGCGGATCTCGCTGACGCTGCCGGCGATCCGGGCGGCGCGGGAGGTGTGGCTGCTGGCGGCGGGCGAGGACAAGGCGCGGGCGGCGGCGATGGCGCTGTCGGGCGCGGGGGAGATCCAGACACCGGCGGCGGGCGCCCGCGGCCGGACCCGCACTCTCTGGCTGCTGGACCGCCCCGCCGCGGCCCTGCTCCCCCCGGCCCTGTACCCGCCGGCGTCGCCGTAGCGCGCGGGCGCCGCGGGAGACGGGCAGCGGTACGCGCGGGTGAGGGCTCGCGTCAGAGCATCGTCCGGGCCAGCGCCACGGCGCCCGCCAGGCCGTCCGGAACCGGGGCCGGGGTCACGTCGTACGGGCGCATGCGGGCCGTGAAGCGGGGCAGGAGGGGGCCCGCGGGGGCGAGGAGCGCGCCGGTGGTCACCAGGGGCTCGCCGGGCGCGGGGGCGAGCACGGCGACCGTCTCCGCGAGGTGGTCCGCGGCTTCGTCGAGGATCGCCCCGGCCACCGTGTCACCGGCCGCAGCGGCCCGTACGACCACCGGGCACAGCCGCGCGATCTCCACCGGCGCCCCCGCGAACCCGGCATCCACCAGCGCGATCCGGACCACCGGGTCGGCCGCCGCCCGCACAGCAGTCGCGCCTGCGCCCCGCTCCCCCGGCTCTCCTCCGCCCGTCGCCGCCGTCAGCAGCCCCGCCAGCGCCGTCGCCGGGCCCCTGCCGTCCAGGGACCGCAGCGCCGCTCGCAGCGCCTGCCGGGCGATCCAGAAGCCGCTGCCCTCGTCGCCCAGGAGCCAGCCATGGCCGTCGATCGTCGCCGTCTGCCGCCGGTCCCTGATCCGGGCCGCGCACGCGCCCGTGCCGGCGATGGCCACGACCCCCTCCGACGGTGCGTCCGGGCCGGCCGCAAAGGCGATCTCCGTGTCGCCGCGGATCTGCAGCGGCACCGGCCGGACCCCGCCCTGGCGCAGCGCCGTGCGCAGCGCCGCGTGCGCCACCCGCGTGCCCGCGTCGTCCGGGTTGCGGGGCTCCGCACCGGCGACGCCCGCGACCACCGCCGCGATCCGTCCCGTGCCCGGCGCCTCCGCCGCCTCCGCCAGCGGCGCCACGCACGCCGCCAGCCGGGACGCCAGCACCTCGGGCGGCACCGAGCGCGGGTTTCCCGCCCCCGCCGACGCCGTCCGCAGCACTCCGCCGCCCGCCGAGCGTGCGAGCGCCGCGCGGATCCTCGTCCCGCCCACGTCGATGCCGATGACCAGCTTCTCCACTGCCCGCTCCCGGTGGTCGGCCCCGCACCGCGCCCTTGACGCACCGCGCGCCACTGCCTGAGATTGACCCCGCGTACGGCCTGTTGTCCAGACCACTCCCGGGAGCACCGATGACCCTCAAGCCGATCAGCGCGGCCGCCTTCACCGCCGCGGCCCTGACCTCACTCCGGCGGGTCGCCGAGGGGCAGCGCGCCGAGGTCGGCGCCGCCGCGACGGTGTTCGCGGACGCGCTGGGCGGCGACGGCGTGATCCAGGCGTTCGGCACCGGGCACTCCGAGTCGCTGGCGACCGAGATCGCCGGCCGCGCCGGCGGCTTCGTACCGACGAACAAGATCGCCCTGCGGGATCTCGTGATCTACGGCGGCGAGCCCCCGGCGCTGCTCTCCGACGCCAAGCTGGAGCGCGACCCCGCGACCGCCCGCCGGCTGTACGAGCTGGCCGCGCCGCACCCCGCCGACGCCTTCGTCATCGCCTCGAACTCCGGCATCAACGGCTGCGTCGTGGAGATGGCCGCCGTCGTGAAGGAGCAGGGGCACCCGCTCGTCGCCGTCACCTCGCTCTCCCACGGCGCCCGCGCCGAGTCCCGCCACCCCTCGGGCAAGCGGCTGGCCGACCACGCCGACGTGGTGCTCGACAACGGCGCCCCCTTCGGCGACTCCGTCCTCACCCTGCCCGGCGGCGGCACGGCCTGCGCGGTGTCGTCGATCACCGGCGCCCTGCTCGTGCAGCAGGTCGTGGCCGAGGCGATCCGGCTGCTGCTGGAGCGCGGCGTGACGCCGCCGGTGTACCTGTCGGCGAACATCCCCGAGGGCGACGCGCACAACGCCGCCCTGGAGGCCCGCTACGCGGGCCGGATCCGCCGCGGGGCGTAGCGGAGCAGCACCAGCGCCGAGTCGTCGTGCAGGTCGGGCGCCCAGTCCGCGAGGTCGTGCCGCAGCGCGGCCAGAACGTCGGCCGGCGGGCGCTCGCGCGGCGCGCGGGCGTAGCGCTCCGCCAGCGGGAAGAACTCGCCCGCCGCGCTGCGCGCCTCCAGCACGCCGTCGGTGGCCAGCAGCAGCTCGTCGCCCTCGGCGAGCGCCATGGTGGTCTCCTCCACGTCCTGGAGGGACCGCGACAGACCGAGACCCAGCGGCGGCCCGCCGTGCAGGTCGGCCTCGCGGACGCGGCCCGCTGCGCTGCGCAGCAGCGGCGGGGGGTGGCCGTGGTTGAGGGCCCGGCAGAGGCCCTCCGCGGAGATCGTCAGCAGCAGCACGGTGGCGAAGTCCTCGGGGCCGCCGTCGCGCGCGAGGCTGCGGTCCATGCGGGCGGCGATCCGGTCCAGCTCCGGCTCCTCGTGCGCGGCCTCGCGGAAGACGCCGATGGCCATGCCGGTGGTGCGGACGACGCCGAGGCCGTTGCCGCGCACGTCGCCGATGAGGACCCGGACGCCCCAGCGGGTGGTGAGCACCTTGTAGAAGTCGCCGCCGATCATCGCCTCGTCGGCGGCGGAGCGGTACGAGTGCGCCACCTCCAGCGGCCCGGCGCGGGCGGGCGGCGCGGGCAGCAGGGCCTGCTGTACGACGTTGGCGACCCGGATGACGCTGGTGAGCCGCCGCTCGCGGGCGAGGCGCTCGCGGTACACGACGAGCCCGACCACGGTGGCGCAGCCGATGGCGAGGATGCCCGACCAGAAGCCGAGATCGAGCTGCCTGAAGTTCCACCAGCTCAGCGCGGTGCCGAGGATCAGCGCGCCGGCACCGGCGACGAGGATCGCCCGGCGCGTGCCGTTGACCGCGACGAACACCGGCACCACGGCGAACAGGGCCTCCATCGTGTGGCCCTGCGCGGCCGCGATGTCCACGGCGGTGGCGCCCGCCAGAAAGCCCCCCGCGACCCAGTAGGAGGTCCCGCGCAGCCACCGCATCTCTCCAGGCTGCCGCGCGGAACCCCGCCCCGCCAGCAGAACGCCGCCGAACGCCGCAGGTCAGCGCCGTTCGGCGGCCCTCAGTGCGTCACCGCCCGCGCAGCGCCCGGTAGGCGTCGACCAGCGCGAGGGTCGAGCCGTCGAGGCCGGGGACCTCCGTGCCGTCCGCCAGCGCCGGCTCCAGCCGCTTGGCCAGCACCTTGCCCAGCTCGACGCCCCACTGGTCGAAGGAGTCGATGTCCCACACCGCGCCCTGGACGAAGACCTTGTGCTCGTAGAGCGCGACGAGCTGCCCCAGCACCGAGGGCGTCAGGCCGTCGGCCAGGATCGTCGTCGTCGGGTGGTTGCCCGGGAACGTCCGGTGCGGCACCTGCGCCTCGGGTACGCCCTCGGCCGCCACCTCCGCCGCCGTCTTGCCGAAGGCGAGCGCCTGTCCCTGGGCGAAGAGGTTGGCCATGAGCAGGTCGTGCTGCCCGGTCAGCTCGCCCAGCTCGGGGACCGGCCGGGCGAAGCCGATCAGGTCGGCGGGGATCATCTTGGTGCCCTGGTGGAGCAGTTGGTAGTACGCGTGCTGGCCGTTGGTGCCGGGCGTGCCCCAGACCACGGGCCCGGTCTGCCAGCCGACGCGCTCGCCGCCGCGGTCGGTGGCCTTGCCGTTGGACTCCATGTCGAGCTGCTGGAGGTAGGCGGTGAACTTCGACAGGTAGTGGCTGTACGGGAGCACGGCGTGCGACTGCGCGTCGAAGAAGTTGCCGTACCAGATGCCGAGGAGGCCCATCAGCAGCGGCGCGTTCTCCTCCGGCGGCGCGGTGCGGAAGTGCTCGTCGACGAGCCGGAAGCCGGCCAGCATCTCGCGGAAGGCGACCGGGCCGATGGCGACCATGAGGGACAGGCCGATGGCCGAGTCGTACGAGTAGCGCCCGCCGACCCAGTCCCAGAACTCGAACATGTTGTCCGTGTCGATGCCGAACTCGGCGACCTTCGCCGCGTTGGTCGACAGGGCGACGAAGTGCTTGGCGACCGCCTCGTCGCCGGCGCCGAGGCCCGCCAGCAGCCAGCGCTTCGCGGCGGTGGCGTTGGTGATCGTCTCGATGGTGGTGAAGGTCTTGGAGGCGATGACGAAGAGCGTGGTCTCGGGGTCGAGGTCCCGCACGGCCTCGTGCAGGTCGGCGCCGTCGACGTTGGAGACGAAGCGGACGGTCAGATCCCGCTGGGTGTACGCGCGCAGCGCCTCGTACGCCATGGCCGGGCCCAGGTCGGAGCCGCCGATGCCGACGTTGACGACGGCGCGCACCGGCTTGCCGGTGTGGCCGCGCCAGTCGCCCGAGCGGACCCGGTCGGCGAAGGTGGTCATCCGGGTCAGCACGTGGTGCACGCCGGGCACCACGTCCACGCCGTCCACCTCGACGGTCTCGGCGCTGGGCGCGCGCAGCGCGGTGTGCAGCACGGCCCGGTCCTCGGTGATGTTGATCTTCTCGCCGCGGAACATGGCGTCGCGCAGCTCGGCGACACCGGTCGCGGCGGCCAGTTCGCGCAGCAGGCGCAGGGTCTCGTCGGTGACGAGGTGCTTGGAGTAGTCCAGATAGAGGTCGCCGACGCGGAGCGTGTACCGGCGGCCGCGCTCGGGGTCGGCGGCGAACAGCTCGCGCAGGTGCGTGGCGCCGAACTCCTCGCGGTGCTTGGCGAGTGCGTGCCACTCGGGGGTCTGGTCGAGCCTGGTGCGTGACGTGGTGTCGGCCATGCCGTCCAACCTAATTGATCCCGGAGCGCGCCGCCGGTCCGAGCGCGGCCACCCCGAGGGCGGTGAGGACGGCGGCGGCCAGCGCCGGGGTGTTCTCTCCGAGGGAGCCGGCGAGCACCCCGCCGAGCACGGCACCGAGCGGCACCACGGAGATCGACAGGGTACGGAACGCGGCGCTCGTCCGGCCGATGGCCCCGGCGGGGCTGCGCCGCTGCAGGACGGTGATCTCGGTGGCGGTCCAGAGCATGCCGGCGAAGCCGAGGACGGCGAGCGCGGCGCCGGCCGCGGGCAGGCTGCGTACCGTGCCGAAGGCGGTCAGGCACGCCGCCTGGGCGAGGCCCGCCCAGACCAGGGTGCGCGGGGCGCCGAGGGCGGCGGCGACCCGGCCCGCGGCCATGCCGCCGCTGACGCTGCCGATGCCGTACGCGGTGAGCGCGAGGGCGTAGCCGGTGGTGCCCGCGCCGAGCCAGCCGGTCAGGTGCAGCACGAGGGTGGCGACGAGGGCGCCGAAGCCCGTGTTGGCGACGACGGTGGCCGCGCAGACGCCCCGGAGCACCGGTTCCGTCCACAGGGCGCGCAGCCCGTCGGCGACGTCCCGGCGCAGCGGCGTCCGGGGCCGCTGGGCGGCGGGCCGCCGACGCTGCGGGAGGCCGGCGACCAGGACGGCGGCCAGCAGGTACGAGACGGCGTCCACGGCGTACGGCACGGCCGCCCCGGCGCCGACGAGCACGGGCACCAGCGGCGTACCGGCGAAGCGGTGCACGGCCTCCTGGCCGGCCAGCAGCCGCCCGTTCGCGGTGCCGAGGGCTGCGGTGGGCACGACGGCGGGCAGCAGGGCGGTGGCGGCGTTGTCGAAGACCGTCTGGAGCGCGGTGAGCGCGAAGGCGAGGACGAGGAGCAGGGCGATCCCGGCCCGCTCCTGCCATACCGCGAGCGCGAACGCGGCCATGAGGAGTCCGCGCAGCACGTCCGTGATCCACATCGCGCGCCGCTGGTCGACCCGGTCCGCGAGGGCGCCGCCGATGAGCCCGAAGAGCAGCCAGGGCAGGAAGCCGCAGGCGGTGACGAGCGCGACGAGCAGGGCGGAGTCGGTCAGCTCGACGGCGAGCAGCGGCAGCGCGGCGCCCCGCAGGGCGTCGCCGAAGCGGGAGACGACGGCGGCGGCCCACAGCCGTCCGAAGCCGCCGCGCCAGGCGGGTGCGGCGGTCTGCCGCGGGTGGGTGGTCTCGGATCGCATGCCGGGACCGTAGGTACGCGGGTGCCCGGGGCACCTCGGGCGGTTGCCCTATCCGCCGCCTCAGATCTGGGCGGCCGGTCCTGCGGCGTGACGGCCCGGCGCGCGCGACGGCGCGCTGCCGGTGGAGCCGGTACTGCTGCCGGTGCCGGGGGGAAGAAGGAGAGTGCCGCCGGCGCGGCTCGGGCGGCTCGGCAGGGCCGGGGGCCGCCCGCGAGCTCGGCCGGGGTCAGATCTCGCCGCGGAGCTTGGCGAGGGCCTCGGCGAGGATGGCCTCGCCGTCGGCGTCGCTGCGCCGCTCGCGCACGTACGCGAGGTGCGTCTTGTACGGCTCGGTGCGCGGCGGGTCCGGCGGGTTGTCCCGGTCCTGGCCCGCCGGGAAACCACAGCGCGGGCAGTCCCAACTGTCCGGGATCTGCGCGTCGGTGGCGAAGCTGGGTCGGGTCTCGTGCCCGTTGGAGCACCAGAAGGAGACGCGCAGGCGCGGCGCTGACTCGCCTCGCTCCGCCTCCCCCATCGGCCCGGCGCCGACCCGGCTTCCACGGATCGCGTTGCCACTTGCCACGGTCGTAACTCCCTGCGTGAAATGCGGCGAGGCATCGTCGGCGACCCCGCCGCGGGCGCCCTAGTCTACGTACCGCCAGTCGCCGTGGTGGCTCAGCCGTCGAACTTCATCAGCAGGCCCAGCACGACGATGATGGCGAACCAGATCAGGCCGACGACCACGGTGATCCGGTCCAGGTTGCGCTCGGCGACGGAGGAGCCGCCGACGGAGGACTGCATGCCGCCGCCGAACATGTCGGACAGGCCGCCGCCCTTGCCCTTGTGCATGAGGACGAGCATCATCAGCAGCCCGCTGAAGATGATCAGGGCGATGGAGAACCCTACGGTCACGGCTTTTCCAACTCTCTCGGTGACGGACGGACACGAAACACGGCCGGTGCGGTCATCCTGCGTGACCGGCCCCCGACAGCCTACGACGAACAGGCGGCCCGGGCCTACTCCCCGGTCGGCGGGAAGGGGCCCGGGACCGCGGACCTCACTGGTCCCGGAAGCGGACGATCTTGACGAACTCGTCGGCGTCCAGCGAAGCGCCGCCGATCAGCGCGCCGTCCACGTCGGGCTGCGCCATGATCGCCGCGACGTTGCCGCTCTTGACGGAGCCGCCGTACTGGATGCGCACCGCGGCCGCCACCTCCTCGCTGTACAGCTCCGCCAGCCGCTGCCGGATCGCGCCGCAGACCTCCTGCGCGTCCTCAGGCGTGGCGACCTCGCCGGTGCCGATGGCCCACACCGGCTCGTACGCGACGACGATGCTCTCCGCGTCCGCCGCGTTGACGCCCTTCAGCGCCCCGTCGAGCTGCGCCAGGGTGTACGCGACCTGCTCGCCGGCCTTGCGCACCTCCAGGCCCTCGCCGATGCAGAGGATCGGCGTGATGCCGTACTTGAACGCGGCCTTGACCTTCGCGTTGACGAGCGCGTCGTCCTCGCCGTGGTACTGCCGCCGCTCGGAGTGGCCGACGACGACGTACGTGCAGTGGAGCTTGGCCAGCATCGGGCCCGAGATGTCGCCCGTGTACGCGCCGGCGTCGTGCGGCGAGATGTCCTGGGCGCCGTACTTGATCTTGAGCTTGTCGCCGTCCACGAGCGTCTGCACCGAGCGCAGATCGGTGTACGGCGGCAGGACGGCCACCTCGACGGCCTCGTAGTCCTTGTCGTGGAGCGCGAAGGCGAGCTTCTGGACGTGCGCGATGCCCTCAAGGTGGTTGAGGTTCATCTTCCAGTTGCCCGCCATGAACGGGATACGGGTCGGCTTGTCGTTCATCGTTACGGGTCAGTCCTCCAGTGCGGCGAGGCCGGGGAGCGTCTTGCCCTCGAGGTATTCGAGGCTGGCGCCGCCACCGGTCGAGATGTGGCCGAACGCATTCTCGTCGAAGCCCAGGATGCGGACGGCGGCGGCGCTGTCACCGCCGCCGACGACGGTGAACGCGGAGCTGTCCACCAGGGCCTGCGCGACCGCGCGGGTGCCCTCGGCGTAGTCGGGGTGCTCGAACACGCCCATCGGCCCGTTCCAGAAGACCGTGGCGGCGTCGGCGATCTTCGAGGCGAAGAGCCGGCCGGACGCCGGGCCGATGTCGAGACCCATCACGTCGGCGGGGACGGCGTCTGCCGGCACGGTCACGGGCTCGGTCGGCGCCTGCGCCTTGACGTCCGGGAACTCCCGGGCGGCGACCACGTCGACGGGGAGCACGAACTCCACGCCGAGCTTCTCGGCCCGCGCCAGGTACTCGCGGACCGCGGGCACCTGCTCCTCTTGGAGCAGGCTGGAGCCGACCTCGTACCCCTTGGCCTTGAGGAAGGTGTACGCCATGCCGCCGCCGATGAGGATGCGGTCGGCCTTCTCCAGCAGGTGGTCGATGACCCCGAGCTTGTCGGAGACCTTGGCGCCGCCGAGCACGACCGCGTACGGCCGCGCGACGTCCTCGGTGAGCTTGCGCAGGACGCCCACCTCGGCGGCGATCAGGTAGCCGACGTAGTGCGGCAGCCGGGCGGGCAGGTCGTACACCGAGGCGTGCCTGCGGTGGACGGCGCCGAAGCCGTCGCCCACGTACACGTCGGCCAGTTGGGCCAGCTCGTCCGCGAACGCGCCGCGCTCGGCGTCGTCCTTCGCGGTCTCGCCGGGGTTGAACCGCAGGTTTTCGAGGAGCGTGACCTCGCCGTCGCCGAGCCCGGCGACGGTGGCCTTCGCGCTCTCGCCCACGGTGTCCGTGGCGAACTCCGTCTTCTTCGCGGAGTCCCCGAGCAGTTCGCCCAGCCGGCGCGCCACCGGCGCGAGCGAGAACGCCGGGTCCGGCGCCCCCTTGGGGCGGCCGAGGTGGGAGGCGACGACCACCCGGGCGCCGGCCTCGGCCAGCTTGGCGATCGTCGGGACGACGGCGCGGATGCGGCCGTCGTCGGTGATGGTGGTGCCGTCCAGCGGCACGTTGAGGTCCGCGCGGACGAAGACCCGCTTGCCGGCGATGCCTTCGCCGAGGAGGTCGTCGAGCGTCTTCATGGAGACTCCTGCATCACTGCTGACACCGCCCGCGCGCCGCCGCGGAGCGGCGCGCGCGACGGCCTGGTCGTCGGAACGGGCGGGGCCCGCCGCCGTGCGGCGGCCGGGCCCCGGCGGGGGTGAGCCGCCCGGGGAGCCGCGGCCCCCCGGCCGGGCGGCCGCGCCGCCTCAGAGGCGCTCGCCGACGAAGGTGGTGATGTCGACCAGACGGTTGGAGTAGCCCCACTCGTTGTCGTACCAGCCGACGATCTTGACCTGCTTGCCCTGCGCCATGGTCAGCAGGGAGTCGAAGGTGCAGGACGGCGCGGTGTTGACGATGTCCGAGGAGACGATCGGGTCCTCGGTGTACTCCAGGATGCCCTTGAGCTGGCCCTCGGCGGCCTTCTGGTACGCGGCGTTGACCTCGTCCTTGGTGACCTCGCGGCTCAGCTCGACCACCAGGTCGGTGACGGAGCCGGTGGGCACCGGCACGCGCATGGCGATGCCGTCCAGCTTGCCCTTGAGCTGCGGCAGGACGAGCGCGGTGGCCTTCGCGGCGCCGGTGGTGGTCGGGATGATGTTCTCGGCGGCGGCGCGGGCGCGGCGCAGGTCCTTGTGCGGGAAGTCCAGGATGCGCTGGTCGTTGGTGTAGGCGTGGACGGTGGTCATCATGCCCTGCACGATGCCGAAGTTCTCGTCCAGCACCTTCGCCATCGGCGCGACGCAGTTCGTCGTACACGAGGCGTTGGAGATGATGTGGTGGGCGGCCGGGTCGTAGGAGTCCTCGTTGACCCCCATCACGATGGTGATGTCCTCGCCCTTGGCGGGCGCGGAGATGATGACCTTCTTCGCCCCGGCGTCCAGGTGCTTCTTGGCGTCCTCGGACTTGGTGAAGATGCCGGTGGACTCGATCACCACGTCCACGCCCAGGTCGCCCCAGGGCAGGTTCGCCGGGTCGCGCTCGGCGAGCATCTTGATGGGGCGGCCGTCGACGGTGATGGCGTCGGCGGTGTGGCTCACCTCGGCCTTGAGCTTGCCGAGCAGCGTGTCGTACTTCAGCAGGTGTGCGATGGTCGCGGCGTCACCCAGGTCGTTGAACGCCACGACCTCGATGTCCGCACCCTGCTCCAGGATGGCGCGGAAGTAGTTGCGGCCGATGCGGCCGAAGCCGTTGATGCCTACGCGGATCGTCACGAACCGATCTCCTCGTTGGTACGCCGGTCCTTCATCGACCGGTGCTCTGACTGGGAATCCCCGACCACTGCCGACCCTACCGCTTCCGCCCCCGCGCGGCGGCCCGGACCCCGCCGGTGACGCGGACGGCGGCCCGTACCCCCCGGTAGGGCTACGGGCCGCCGCCGCGATCCGGCGTCGCCGCCGGTCAGC
Organism: Streptomyces sp. WAC 06738; assembly: GCF_003945505.1. Classification (NCBI taxonomy): domain Bacteria; kingdom Bacillati; phylum Actinomycetota; class Actinomycetes; order Kitasatosporales; family Streptomycetaceae; genus Streptomyces; species Streptomyces sp. WAC 06738. The sequence continues at coordinate 1,417,352 of NZ_CP029618.1, forward strand.
GGGCCTGTATCAGCGCCTCAGATGGGACAGTGCGCGGCTCAGAAGAGCGGCGCGCGCGGGCTTGTCGGCGAGGTGCTCGACCCCGAAGCCGACGAGGACGGTGTCGCGGGTGGAGACGGCCGCGTAGCTCTCGAAGAGCTTGCCGCTACGGGCCCAGTCGGCGGCGGTCGCGGGGCTGCCGGGCGGCGGTCCGGGCGCCGTCCAGGCGCCGAGTCCGCTCTCGAAGCCCTCGGTGTCGCGCTCGGTGCCGCCGGCCACCACGGCGGTGTCGTCGGCGTAGAGTCCGCTGCCGCCGGTGCCCGGGTCGGTGACGTACGACAGGGACAGCTCGACCTGCTTGCCGGCGTAGGCGGAGAGGTCGTACGAGACCTCCTGCCAGCCGCCGGAGGAGTCGGTCAGGCCGTGCCAGGCGCCGCTGGTGCCGCTCGCGGTGCAGCCGTCCGCGCCCTGGGTGAGGTACCGGCGCAGGAACGGGTGGGCCTGGATGAAGAAGCCCTGGCCGCACTCCTCGGGCACCCGGTCGGTGGTGGCGCCGCCGGCCTCCGGCAGCGTCGTCCAGTCGTCCCCGCCCGCGGTACGGGCCTCCAGCAGCACGAAGTCGTAGCCACCCTCGGTGTCCCAGTTGAGCGCGGTGCGCAGCGCGGGCGTCTCGGCGGCGGTGACGCCGGTGAGGTCCACGGTGCGTGTGAGGCGCTGCCAGTCGTTGTTCTCGTGCTCGGCGATCGCCATCCACTCGCCCTCGTACGGGGCATAGGGGTTGACGCCGCCCTCGTACGCCCCGGCCCGCGCGGAGTCGAACTGCGGGAACTCGGCGGGCGGGAGCGCGTCGGAGGTGACGGTGTACGCGCCGGCGCCGTCCAGCGGGTTGCCCGCGGCGTCGCCGAGGCCGCCGGCCGTGCCGCCGAGCACCCCGGCACCGGTGAAGCCGTCGGGCCCCACGGTGGCGGAGCGGGAGTAGGCGCCCAGGTAGTACTGGCTGAAGTCGTCCGTCTGGGCCCGGCCGACGAGCGCGTCGCCGCCGGTCCGCTCGCCGGCCTCGACCAGCTTGCCGCCCTCGTTGAGGTAGGCGCGCAGGGCGAGTTGGGTGTCGCCGCCGGGGGCGCCGGCGCCGGTGTAGTGGACCACGCTGCGGAAGTGGCCGAGGACGCCGAGGGCGTGCGGCGGCCCCTGGGTCGCGACGTCCCAGACGGCGGCGGAGCGGCCGGAGGCGCGCAGGGCGTCGACGTACGCGCCGGCGTGCCGGGCCTGCGCGCCCTCCTCGGCGACGACGAGGGTGTCGGCGCGGGGGCGTTCGGCGACGGTGAAGGTGAAGTGCTCGCTGGCGGTCCGCTTGCCGGCGCGGGTGCGGCCGGTGAACCAGACCTCGACCTCGTCGCCGGGCCCGACGTCCTCGACCTCGGCGCGGTACTCGTCGAAGAGGACGTTGTCCTCGCCGCCGTAGGTCTCGCCGCCCTTCCACGAGCCGACGTCCTCGTCACGGGTGCGGCCGCCGTTGACGCGGTAGTTCAGCTCCTTGTCCCGTACGGACTTGCGGGCGACGACGGAGACCTCCTGCCCGGCCCCGCCGCGTGCGTAGGAGACGGCGAAGTCGTCGACGGTGAAGTCGGGGGCCTCGATGCCGACGGAGGACGCCGGCTGGTCGGGGTGGGCGGCGGTCTCGGCGACGGAGAGGGCGAAGGGGATGTTCTTGGCGAACTCGTCCTGGATCAGCTTCTCGTCGTCGGGGAAGTTGAAGCCCGACTGGCAGTCGCGCGGGTTCCAGGGGTCGTCGGGGTCGAGGGCGGAGGCCGTCTGGCAGGTCGTCATCTCCGGGGTGAACATCATCATCCCGTTGACGTTGGCGGCGTGGCCGTCCGCTTCGCCGTTGGTGGTGTACAGCTCGGAGGAGACCTGGGGGCGGTATCCGGGGACGGCGGAGTTCTCCGGGGTACCGGCGAGCGCGCGGTAGAGCACGTCGTCGGGGGTGTCGGTGGCGACCTGCCAGCCGACGCCGTAGAGCAGCAGTTCGGCGGCGGAGTGGTAGTTGATCCCGTACTCGAAGCCGATGCGCTTCTGGAAGGCGTCGATGGCGCGGGTCTCGGGCTCGGATCCCGGGCCCGCGCCGCGGTAGGTCTCGCTGCGCGGGTTGGGCGAGGAGCCCTCGTTGTCGTAGCCCCACTTGTAGGAGAAGTTGCGGTTCAGGTCGATGCCGTCGCCGCTGGTGTACCGGCCGTCGCCGTTGACGTCGCGCATGTTCTTGCGCCAGAGGCGGGCGCCGTCGGGGTCGTGCGTCCAGTCGTAGCCGTCGGGGTTGGCGGACAGCACGAACCACAGCTCGGTGGAGTCGACGATGCGGGTGAGCTTGCGGTCCGCGCCGTAGCCGTCGAGGAAGTGGTGCAGCAGCCGGCGCGTCATCTCCGGGGTGATCCACTCGCGGGCGTGCTGGTTGGACATGTAGAGCACGGCCGGCTTGGCGCCGTCCCGGGAGGTCTTGGCGCCCTTGGTGAGCTTCAGGGCGAGGATGTCCTTGCCCTGGAGGGTCTTGCCGATCGAGACGAGCTTGGTGAGCTTCGGGTACTGCCGGGCGATCCCGGCCAGCTCCTCCTGCAGCCCGCCGGCACCGCTGTACGGGCGGAAGACACCCTCCGCCGCGGCCTCCGTGCGGGCCTCGGCGCGGGCCGGGACGGTGCGCTCGGCGAGGTCGACGCCCTGCCGCTCCAGCTTCGCGGCCTGCGCGTCGGTGAGGAACAGCTCGACCTCGGCGGTGCCGCGGGCCGGGGCCCGCTCGCCGAGTTCGTGGGCGTCCTGTCCCGCGGCCAGCAGCAGCGGGACCTGGGCGCGGGTGACGTCGGCGGTGAAGACCTTGATCTCATCGGCGGCGGTCCCGGCGGCCGGGCCCGGACCGGCGCCGGCGGCGGCACCGGCGACGGGCGCGGCCGCGAGGCCGCCGAGCAGCAAGGCGGCTGATGCGAGGATCGCACTGGCTCTTCGTCTCATGTGCCCCTCTTTGAGTCGTCTGTCTCGTGGACGAACAGCAGCCAGGCTGCGGGGGGCCCATGTCCACGTCAAGATGCCGGAGGGGTGCGGAAACCGCGGTACGGCCGCTGTTGAGGGGGTGTGCGGGATCGGCGCCGGGCGCCGCCGGGCCGGGCGGGCGTCAGCCCACCATCTCCTCCGTGAGGTTCGCCTCCGTGCCCGGGATGCCCAGGTCGCCCGCCCGCTTGTCGGCCATGGCGAGCAGCCGGCGGATACGTCCCGCGACCGCGTCCTTCGTCAGCGGCGGGTCGGCGAGCGCGCCCAGCTCCTCCAGCGACGCCTGCTTGTGCTCCATGCGCAGCCGGCCGGCCGCCGCCAGGTGCTCCGGCACCTCGTCGCCGAGGATCTCCAGCGCCCGCTGCACGCGCGCGCCGGCCGCGACCGCCGCACGGGCGGAGCGGCGCAGGTTGGCGTCGTCGAAGTTGGCGAGCCGGTTGGCGGTGGCGCGCACCTCGCGGCGCATCCGGCGCTCCTCCCAGGCCAGCACCGACTCGTGCGCGCCGAGCCGGGTGAGCAGGGCGCCGATGGCGTCCCCGTCCCGTACGACCACGCGGTCCACGCCGCGCACCTCGCGGGCCTTGGCCGGGATACTGAGCCGGCGGGCGGCGCCGACCAGGGCGAGGGCCGCCTCCGGGCCCGGGCAGGTGACCTCCAGCGAGGAGGAGCGGCCGGGCTCGGTGAGCGAGCCGTGGGCGAGGAAGGCGCCGCGCCAGGCGGCCTCGGCGTCGCAGGTGGCGCCGGAGACGACCTGCGGGGGCAGCCCGCGGATGGGCCGGCCGCGGCCGTCGACCAGGCCCGTCTGCCGGGCCAGTTGCTCACCGCCGGCGACCACGCGGACCACGTACCGGCTGCTGCGGCGCAGTCCGCCCGGAGCCATGACGATCATCTCGGACCCGTGCCCGAAGATCTCCAGGATGTCCTTCTTCAGCCGCCGTGCGGCGACCCCGGTGTCCAGCTCGGCCTCGATCACGATGCGGCCGCTGACGAGGTGCAGCCCGCCGGCGAACCGGAGCGTGGCCGAGACCTCCGCCTTGCGGCAGCACGTCCGGGTCACGGGGAGCCGCGAGATCTCGTCCTTCACCGCTGCCGTCATCGCCATGGCCCGATCCTTCCATGCATCCGAAAAATACGGTCGTACGCGGCGGCCAGCAGCTCCGGATCGTGCCGGGGAGTCCCGTCGGTCCGCGCCACCGGCGCCAGCTCGACCGAGCCCTCGAGCTCTTTCGCAGCCTCGCGCAACCCGTCGCGCTCTGCCGCACCGGGCACTGCATCCTTGTCGGCCAGCACCACGTCGAGGGCGAGTTTAGGGGCGTGTCGTCGCAAAACCTCCAAATGACGCTGCGGGGAAAATCCGTCCGTTTCCCCCGGCTGCGGGGCGAGGTTCAGGGAGAGGACCTTGCGGGCCTTGGTCTCCACCAGGGCCTGGCGCAGGTCGGGCACGAGCAGGTGCGGGATGACGGAGGAGAACCACGAGCCCGGGCCGAGCACCACCCAGTCCGCCTCGCGGACGGCCTCGACGGCGGCGGGGACGGCCGGCGGGTCGGCGGGCACCAGGTAGACCTGCTGCACCTCGCCGGGGGTGAGGGCCACCGTGGCCTGGCCGGCCACGGTGGTGACCTGCTCGGGGCGCTCCGGCGCGTGGCCGCGCACGTCGGCGCGGAGCTCCAGGGGCACCGCGGACATGGGCAGCACCCGGCCGTGCGCGCCCAGGAGCGTACCGACCAGGTCGAGGGCCGCGACATGGTCGCCGAGCTGCTCCCAGAGCGCGACGATCAGCAGATTGCCGACGGCGTGGTCGTGCAGCTCGCCCTGGCTGGTGAAACGGTGCTGGATGACGCGGGACCAGGTCTGGCCCCAGTCGTCGTCGCCGCAGAGCGCCGCCAGCGCCTTGCGCAGGTCGCCCGGCGGCAGCACGCCCAGCTCGGCGCGGAGCCGCCCGGACGAGCCGCCGTCGTCGGCGACGGTGACGACGGCGGTGAGATCGCCGGTGATCCGGCGCAGCGCGGCGAGGGAGGCGGACAGGCCCATCCCCCCGCCGAGCGCGACCACCTTCGGCTGCGAACCGGGTCTGCGGGCGCCCCGGCGGCGCAGCCGGAGGTTCCGGCCGCCGGCGATCCGGCTCACTCGCGCCCCATGTCCCGGTGGACGACGACGGTCTCGATGCCGTCCGAGGCGAGCCGGCGGGCCAGCCGCTCGGACATCGCCACGGAGCGGTGCTTGCCGCCGGTACAGCCGACGGCGATGGTCACGTACCGCTTGCCCTCGCGCCGGTAGCCCTCGGTGACCAGGTGCATCAGCTCCGCGTAGCCGTTGAGGAACTCCTTGGCGCCGGGCTGGTTGAAGACGTACTGCGCGACGTCCTCGTTCAGCCCGGTGAACTGGCGCAGCTCGGGGACCCAGTGCGGGTTCGGCAGGAAGCGGCAGTCCACCACCAGGTCGGCGTCGACCGGCAGGCCGTACTTGTAGCCGAAGGACATCACCGTGGCGCGCAGCTCGGGCTCCTCGCCGCCGGCGAACTGGGCGTCCATCTTCGCGCGCAGCTCGTGCACGTTCAGGCTGGAGGTGTCGATCACCAGGTCGGCGTCGCCGCGCAGCTCGCGCAGCAGGTCTCGCTCGGCGGCGATGCCGTCGAGGATCGTCCCGTCGCCCTGCAGCGGGTGCGGGCGGCGCACGGACTCGAAGCGGGCCACCAGCGAGTTGTCCGACGCCTCCAGGAAGACGATGCGCCGGGGCACCCCCTTCTCCTTCAGGTCGGCCAGGGACTCCTTCAGATTGTCGAAGAAGCGCCGGCCGCGGACGTCCACGACGACCGCGATCCGCGCCACGTTCCCCTGCGAGCGGGCGCCCAGCTCCACCATGGTGGGGATGAGCGCGGGCGGCAGGTTGTCCACCACGAACCAGCCGAGGTCCTCCAGGCACTTCGCGGCCGTGCTCCGGCCGGCGCCCGACATCCCGGAGATGATCACCAGCTCGGGGATGCCCGCCTGCGCGGAGTCACCCGTCTCGCCCGGCGCGGCGGCCTGGTCACCCGTGGTCACAGTGGTCTCGTCGGTCTCGTCTGTCCCGTTGTCGTTCATCGCTCTGTCCCCCGGTCCTCACTCGTCCATGATCTCTCCGGTGGCGGTGTTCACCGCCGGCGCGGCAGGTGCCGCCTGCGCAAGGGTCGCGGCGATGTTTTCGGCCGTCTTGCGGCCGATGCCGGGAACCTCACAGATCTGATCAATAGTCGCAGCTCTGAGCCGTTTCACCGAACCGAAGTGCCGCAGCAGCGCCCGGCGGCGGCTCTCCCCCAGGCCCGGCACGTCGTCCAGCGGTCCGGCCTTCATGCTCTTGGCCCGTTTCTTGCGCTGGTAGGCGATCGCGAAGCGGTGGGCCTCGTCCCGTACGCGCTGCAGCATGTACAGGCCCTCGCTGCTGCGCGGCAGGATGACGGGGTCGTCGCTGTCCGGCAGCCAGACCTCTTCGAGGCGCTTCGCCAGACCGACCACGGCCACGTCGTCCACGCCCAGCTCGCCCAGGGCCCGCTTGGCGGCGGCGACCTGCGGCTGACCGCCGTCGACGACCACGAGCTGGGGCGGGTACGCGAACTTCCTGGGCCGCCCGGTGTCGGGATCCCGCCCGGCGGGCCCCTCCGCCGCCGCGTCGGCGCCGGCAGTGGCGTCGTCGGTGCCGGCACGGCCGCGCTCGGCAGCCGCCTCGGCCTCCGGGTCGCCCCACTCCCCCGTCTTCTGCTTCTCCTGCACGTACCGCCGGAACCTCCGGGTGATCACCTCGTGCATCGCCCGGACGTCGTCCTGGCCGGTGAAGCCCTTGATCTCGAAGCGGCGGTACTCGCTCTTGCGGGCGAGGCCGTCCTCGAAGACGACCATGGAGCCCACCACGTCGTCGCCCTGCAGATGCGAGATGTCATAGCACTCGATGCGCAGCGGCGCGGAGTCCAGCTCCAGCGCCTCGGCGATCTCCTCCAGCGCCCGGGAGCGGGTGGTCAGATCGGAGGCGCGCTTGGTCTTGTGCAGGGCGAGGGCCTGCTGGGCGTTCCGCGCGACCGTGGCGAGCAGGTCCTTCTTGTCGCCGCGCTGCGGCACCCGCAGGTCCACCCGGGCCCCGCGACGCTCGGTCAGCCACTCCCGCACGGGCCCGGCGGGCCGCGGCAGCGCCGGGACCAGCACCTCGCGCGGGATGGCCTCGGCCTGCTCGTCCCCGTAGAGCTGCTGGAGGGCGTGCTCCACGAGGCCGGCGGTGTCGACGGCCTCCACCCGGTCGGTGACCCAGCCCCGCTGACCGCGCACCCGGCCGCCGCGGACGTGGAAGATCTGCACCGCCGCCTCCAGCTCGTCCTCGGCGAGGGCGATCAGGTCGGCGTCGGTGGCGTCGGCGAGGACGACCACGTTCTTCTCCATGGCGCTCCGCAGCGCCCCTATGTCGTCGCGCAGCCGCGCCGCCTTCTCGTACTCCATCTCCTCGGCGGCCTCGTGCATCTGCCGCTCCAGCCGCTTCAGATAGGCGCCCGTGCGGCCCGCCATGAAGTCGCAGAACTCCTCGGCCAGCTCCCGGTGCTCGGCGGCCGTGACCCGGCCGACGCAGGGCGCGGAGCACTTGCCGATGTACCCCAGCAGACAGGGCCGGCCGATCTGCGCGCTGCGCTTGAAGACCCCGGCGGAGCAGGTCCGCACGGGGAAGGCGCGCAGCATCAGGTCGACGGTCTCGCGGATGGCCCACGCGTGCGCGTACGGCCCGAAGTAGCGCACGCCCTTGCGCTTGGGGCCGCGCATGACCTGCACCCGCGGATACTCCTCGTTGAGCGTCACGGCGAGGGACGGATAGCTCTTGTCGTCCCGGTACTTGACGTTGAACCGGGGGTCGTACTGCTTGATCCAGGTGTACTCGAGCTGGAGCGCCTCGACCTCCGTGGCCACCACGGTCCACTCCACGGAGGCGGCGGTCGTGACCATCGTGCGCGTGCGCTGGTGCAGCCCGGCGAGGTCCTGGAAGTACGACGAGAGCCGCTGCCGCAGGCTCTTGGCCTTGCCGACGTAGATCACCCGGCCGTGCTCGTCCCGGAACCTGTAGACCCCCGGGGAGTCGGGAATCTGCCCGGGCTTGGGACGGTAACTGGACGGATCGGCCATGGTTCCCACCCTACTGTCGACCACTGACGCGGAGCCGTCCGTCCACACCCGTGTGCCGAGCCCGCGACAGTCCGGTGACCGTATGGTCGCCGGGGCGTGCCCGTGTTGCCTGCCGGGGACCTGTGGGCGGCGGCCGGACCGTACGCTGGGCGCATGATCGTGGTTGGTGGTGAGGCTCTGATCGATCTCGTGCCGGCCGGAGGCGGGGGTGTGCTTCCCGCGCTGCAGCCGGTGCGGGGCGGCGGGCCGTACAACACGGCGGTGGCGCTGGGGCGGCTCGGGGCGGACGTCGCGTTCGCCTCGCGGGTCTCCACGGACGCCTTCGGGGCGGCGCTGATGGCCGGGCTCGACGCGGCGGGGGTGGCGACCGGGCTCGTCCAGCGGGGTGCGGAGCCCACGACGCTGGCCGTCGCCGACGTCAGCCCGGACGGCTCCGCCGGGTTCCGCTTCTACGCCGAGGGCACCGCCGACCGGCTCTTCCGGGCGCCGGACGCGCTGCCTCCCCAGACCCGGGCGCTGGCGGTGGGGACGTGCTCGCTGGTGCTGGAGCCGGGGGCGACCGCGTACGAGACGCTGCTGAAGCGGGCCGCCGCGGACGGGCTGTTCACCCTCCTCGACCCGAACGTCAGGGCCGGGCTCATCGACGACGCGGACGCCTACCGCGCCCGCTTCCTGGCCTGGCTGCCGCACGTGGCGGTGCTGAAGCTGTCGGTGGAGGACGCGCAGTGGCTCGCCGGCGGGCGGCCGTGGGCCGAGGCGCTGCCCGGGTGGCTGGCGGCCGGGCCGCGGGCGGTGGTACTGACCCGCGGTGGCGAGGGGCTGACCGCGGTCGTCGCGGAGGGCCTGGAGCGGTACGACGTGGCCGCGCCGCCCGTCGACGTGGTCGACACGATCGGCGCCGGCGACACCGTGAACGCGGCGCTGCTGCACTGGTTCGCCGCCCACGACGCCCTCACCCCCGGCGCCCTGGCCGGCCTCGGCCCCGACGGCTGGCGCGCCGCGCTCGGCCACGCCGCCCGCGCCGCGGCGATCACCTGCTCGCGCGCGGGCGCCGAGCCGCCGTACGCGGCGGAGCTGGACGGGTTCGCGGACGGCTGAACCGCGGCGGTGCGGTCGCGGGGTCCCGCGGGACCCCGCGACCGCCCTCCCCGCTAGCGGGTGACCGTGACCCGGTCCCCCTGCGTGACGCCGTTCACCGTCACCGTCAGCGTGACCGTCCCCGGCCGCAGCCCCGTCACCTCGCCGGTGGCCGGGTCGTACGCCGCGATGTCACTCCGGTCCGCCTCCCGCGGCGGGCCGATGTGCAGCCGGTCCGTACCGGACCAGTCCGCGCTCACCGGCCAGGCCACCGGCACCTGCCGCGTGCCCTGCGCGACCGCTGCCGTGGCCGCGGCCGAGCGGCCGACGCGCACCTCCTCGGGCGCGGTCACCGCCAGCCCGTCCACGTGCGGCCTGGTCTGCACGGACACCCAGTCGGGCAGTCCGCGGTACGGCGCGTTCCGCGCCTCCTGCTGCTCGCCGCGCGTCACCTGGTCGACGCCGATCAGCGACCAGCCGGAGAACCCGCCCTCGCCGGGCGGGGTGGCCGGGGCCTTCCCGGAGTTGCCGTTGATCAGGTACGGCACCCCGTCGACGTGCTCGGCGTGGAACGTGCCGACGTGCCCGCCGACGAACGCGGCGCCCTTGCCCGTACGGGCCCGGAAGTCCGCCAGCCAGTCCTCCAGCACCCGCGCCTCCTTGCGGTCGCTGAGCTGGCTGGCGCGCTGCGCGGTCGGGTCGCGCGGCGGGACGTGCTGGATCACGGTCACCGAGCGCACCGACGGGTCCTCCGCCGCCGCCTCCAACTGCCGCTTCACCTCCGCGATCTGCGGGTAGCCGCCGCCGCGGAGGGTCAGCGAGGAGGTGTCGAGGGTGAGGAAGCGGGTGCCCTTGTGGTCGAACGTCCGCTGCGCGGGGCCGAACTCGGCGACGAAGTTGGCGACGGAGCCGCCCATCACCTCGTGGTTGCCCGGCACGTAGTACCAGGGCACGGCGTCGCCCAGCTCCTCCTCCAGTATCCCGCGGGCGAACGTCAGGTCCGCGGGCGAACCCTCGTCGACCAGGTCGCCGTTGATGACGAGGAAGTCCGGCCGGGCCGCCCTGATCTCCCGCAGCGTGCGCCGGGTCTGCCGGACGAGCGCGCTGTCCGGCTCGCGGGCGACGAACTGCGCGTCGGACATCACCGCGTACCGCCAGTCCCGGCCCGCCGTCGCGGCACCGGAGTCGATCAGCGGGTCGCGGTGCGCCGCCGTGCGCGGCAGGTCGACCTCGGGCGGGCTCTGCGCGGTCAGCTCGTCGATGACGACCTCGCTGCTGTACTGGCTGGTGGGCTTGGCCTCCGCGAGGTAGAAGCGGAAGACCGACAGCGGGTACTGCGTGCCCTCCGGCACCTGGAAGACCACCTGCTTCCAGCCCTGCCAGGTGACGTAGTCGCCGCGGAGTATCAGGTCGGCGCCCGCGCCGTCCTTGAGCTGGAGCGACGGCCAGGCGCCCTTGCCGTCGCCCTTGATCCACAGTCCGAAGCTGAGCGGCTGGCCGGGGATCTCGATGCGCTGCGGCGGCGTGACGTAGGCGGCGCGGGTGGCGGTGGACTGGGAGAAGTCGTACGTGATCTTCATCCCGGCGCCCGCGTGGCCCGCGGGCTCCGGGGCGAGCGAGCCGGTGGCGCGGGCGGTGGAGAACTTCCAGTCGGCCGCGTTCCCGAAGTCCGCCAGCACGCTTTCGGTGAGCCCGACGGTGAGCGCGACGTGCGTGACCTTCCCCTGCACGGTCGCCTTGAGCACGCCGGAGGCCGTCGGCCCGGTGGTGCGGGCCCGTACGGTGAAGCCGCCGCTGCGCTCGTCGGGGGCGATGTCGAAGAGCGTGCGGTCGTAGTCGAGGCGTACGTCGGCGGGGTCGACGGGGGCGCTGGCGCCGTGGGCGTCGCGGCCGACGATGCCGAAGGCCGCCGCGTCCCCGGGGGCGGCCAGCCCGACGCGCTCGCTGGTGGGCGTGATCCGCTCCAGCTTGTCCAGGACGGTCAGTTCGATGCTCCCGGCCGCGTGGCCGCGCCGGGCGGTGACCTTCGCGGTGCCCCCGCGGCGGGCGGTGAACGTACCGTCGCCGTCGACGCCGCCGATGTCGCCGCGGTCGCTGGACCACGACGGGCGGCCGGGCGCGGGGCCGTACGTCTCGTCGTAGCCGGCGGCGTCGAGTTCGCGGGTGAGGCCCGGGAAGACGCGGTCGGGGTGGCCGCCGGGCACCGGGTCGACGCCGGGCGCGAGCGCGGGGTCCGCGGCGGTGGTGACGCGGAAGTCCTTGAGCGTGCCGCTGCCGCCGGGGGCGGTGAACGCCAGGCCGTTGGGGACCTCCCGCTCCTCGCCGTCGGACGGGGAGTTCTCCACGAACCGCTCGTCGGAGCCGGGCGCGCGGGCGACGAGGGTGGAGGAGCCGCCGCCGTCGAGGTTCAGCGCGTCGTACGCGCCGAGGGCGTCCATCATCTTCGCCAGTTGCGTGAGCGTGACGCCGCCGGCATCCGCCTGGCGGCCGTCGACGGTCAGCACGTGCATGGTGCCGCCGTCCTGGGAGAAGCCGACCGCGGTGCGGGGGGCGGCGGTGTTGTTCGGCCGGCCCTCCCAGTCCTGCGGCACGCCGTCCTCGACGAGGACGCCGCGGCCGCCGACCGCGGTACGGGGCACGGGGCTGCCGTCGTCGGTACGGACGTCGTACTCCACCTGCACCGCGTCGCCCGGCCGCAGTTGGGCGAGGATCTTGGCGCCGGTGTCGCGGCCGACGAGCACCGTGGTGCCTTCGGCTATCGCGCCCTTCCCCGGCCCGGCGGTCACCTCGGCGACCTTGCCGTCCCGCACGGCGACCTCGGTGACCTCGGTGGCGCCGTCGACGGTCATGGCGCGGTCGGCCTCGCCCCACTGGGCGTTGTACGCGCCGATGCCGTCCGCGGGGACGTTGGCGGCGTTGTGGCCGCCGAGCGGGTGTGCGCCGTCCGGGAGGGTGAGGGTGCCGTCGAAGTAGAGGTCGAGCACGCGGCCCGCCTGGTCGGGGCCGACGCCGACCGCCTCGGAGACGCCGGGCGCGGGCGAGTGCGTCGGGCGGCCTTCCTCGACGCCGGGGCCGAGGGGCGCGCCGGTCTCGTTGATGTCGAAGAAGTCGGCGTTGATGGCGGCCACGGTGGTGCGGCCGGGGCCGGGGTCGTGCTCGGCGGCGAGCTGGGAGACGGAGGCGCGCTCGGAGACCTTGCCGCCGAGGTAGTCGACGCGGGTGCCGGCCCCCAGGTCGACGCTGAGCGCGTCGGCCTTGAGCCACTTGTCGGTCTCCAGCCGCTCGAAGGAGGTCAGTTCCATGCCGGGGGCGACGGGCCGGGAGACGGAGGCGATGTCCATGCCCTCGCCCGCCGGTACGGACACCGCGCCGGCGGCCCCGGCCGGGGCTGCGGGCCGCTCCTGACCGACGGCCGCGGGGGCGCCGAGGAGCAACAAGGAAGCCGCCGCTGCCGCGACGGCCCTGGGTCGGAAGGGTTTACTGCGTACTCCCGCTCTGAGCACGTTTTCTCCTTGGAAGGACACGGGAACGCACGCTTCTTGCGCACGGCGGGCCACAGCCTGGCAGTGGAGAGTGGTCTACACCAGAGGGCGCGCGCAAACTCCGACCGAACAATTGCCGCCGCCGGTCCGTCATTTGAGATCGTGTCAGGAAGGTCCGTGCCAGGTGGGACGGTGGGCGGGCGTGTCGCGCGACACGCCCGCCGCGTGTCGTCCGGGCGTCAGCCGCGCCGCTTGGCCGCGGTCTTCTTCGCCGCCGCCTTCTTGGCGGGTGCCTTGGCCGACGCCGTCTTGGCAGCCGCCTTCTTGGCCGGCTTCTTGGCCGTCGTACGCCTGCGGGCCGGCGGCGAGTCGCTCACCCGGTCGCCCAGGATCTCCCGCAGGAACTTCCCCGTGTGGCTGGCCGGCACGGCCGCCACCTCCTCCGGCGAGCCCTCCGCGACCACCAGGCCGCCGCCGCTGCCGCCCTCGGGGCCGAGGTCGACGACCCAGTCGGCGGTCTTGATGACGTCGAGGTTGTGCTCGATGACGATCACCGTGTTGCCCTTGTCGACCAGGCCGGTGAGCACGCCGATCAGCTTCTTGATGTCCTCGAAGTGCAGCCCGGTCGTGGGCTCGTCCAGCACGTACACCGTGCGGCCCGTCGAGCGCTTCTGCAGCTCGCTCGAGAGCTTCACCCGCTGCGCCTCGCCGCCCGACAGCGTCGGCGCCGGCTGGCCCAGCCGCACGTACCCCAGTCCCACCTCGTTGAGCGTCCTGAGGTGGCGCGCGATCGCCGGCACCGCCTCGAAGAAGGACAGCGCCTCCTCGATCGGCATGTCCAGCACCTCGGCGATGGACTTGCCCTTGTAGTGCACGTCCAGGGTCTCGCGGTTGTACCGCGCGCCGTGGCAGACCTCGCACGGCACGTAGACGTCCGGGAGGAAGTTCATCTCGATCTTGATCGTGCCGTCACCGGAGCAGTTCTCGCAGCGACCGCCCTTGACGTTGAAGGAGAACCGGCCCGGCTGATAGCCGCGGACCTTCGCCTCCGTCGTCTCCGCGAAGAGCTTGCGGACGTGGTCGAAGACGCCCGTGTACGTCGCGGGGTTGGAGCGCGGCGTACGGCCGATGGGCGACTGGTCGACGTGCACCACCTTGTCCACCAGGTCGTCCCCGTCGACCCGGGTGTGCCGCCCGGGCACGCTCCGCGCGCCGTTCAGCTCGCGCGCCAGGTGCGTGTACAGGATGTCGTTGACCAGCGTCGACTTCCCGGAGCCCGAGACGCCCGTGACCGCCGTGAGCACCCCGAGCGGGAACGCCACGTCGATGTCCTGCAGATTGTTCTCCCGCGCGCCGCGGACGACGAGCTGCCGCCCGCCGTCGACGGGCCGCCGGATCTCCGGCGTCGGGATCTCCCTCTTCCCCGACAGATACTGCCCGGTGACCGACGCGTCGTTGTCCAGCAGTTCCTTGAGCGGGCCGCTGTGCACGACCGTGCCGCCGTGCTCGCCGGCGCCCGGGCCGATGTCGACGACCCAGTCGGAGGTCTTGATGGTGTCCTCGTCGTGCTCGACGACGATCAGCGTGTTCCCCAGGTCGCGGAGGCGGACCAGGGTCTCGATCAGCCGGTGGTTGTCCCGCTGGTGCAGTCCGATGGACGGCTCGTCCAGCACGTACAGCACGCCGACGAGGCCGGAGCCGATCTGCGTGGCGAGCCGGATGCGCTGGGCCTCGCCGCCGGAGAGGGTGCCCGCGGCGCGGTTGAGCGACAGGTAGTCCAGGCCCACGTCGACCAGGAACCGCAGCCGCTCGTTGACCTCCTTCAGCACGCGCTCGGCGATGGTCTTCTCGCGGTCGGTCAGCTCCATCGCACCGAGGAAGTCGGCGCAGTCGCTGATCGACATCGCCGAGATGTCGGCGATCGACCTGTCCTGCACGGTGACCGCGAGGACGACCGGCTTCAGCCGCGTCCCGTCGCAGGTCGGGCAGGGGACCTCCCGCATGTACCCCTCGAAGCGCTCGCGGCTGGCGTCGCTCTCCGCCTCCGCGTGCCGCCGCTTGACGAACGGCACGGCGCCCTCGAAGGAGGTGGTGTACGACCTCTCGCGCCCGTACCGGTTGCGGTAGCGCACCTCGATCTTCGTCCGGTGCCCCTGGAGCAGTGCCTTCTGCGCCCGCTGCGGCAGCCCGGCCCACGGGATGTCCGTACGGAACCCGAGGTCGTCGGCGAGCGCGCCGACGAGCCGGGCGAAGTAGTCCTTGGTGTGGCCGTGCGACCACGGGTGGATGGCGCCCTCGTCCAGCGACTTGTCCGGGTCGGGGACGATCAGCTCCGGGTCGACCTCCATCCGGCTGCCGATGCCCGTGCAGTCGGGGCAGGCGCCGAACGGCGAGTTGAACGAGAAGGAGCGCGGCTCCATCTCCTCGAAGGACAGGTCGTCGTACGGGCAGTAGAGATGCTCGGAGTACATCCGCTCGCGGTCCGGGTCGTCCGCGTCCAGGTCGACGAAGTCGAGGATGACCATGCCGCCGGAGAGCCCGAGGGCGGTCTCGACGGAGTCGGTCAGCCGGCGCTTGGCGCTCTCCTTGACCGTGAGGCGGTCGACGACCACCTCGATCGTGTGCTTCTCCTGCTTCTTCAGCTTGGGCGGGTCGGTCAGCGACGACGTCTGCCCGTCGACCCGCGCCCGGCTGTACCCCTTCGACTGCAGGTCGGAGAAGAGGTCCACGAACTCGCCCTTGCGCTCGCGCACCAGCGGCGACAGCACCTGGAAGCGGCTTCCCTCCGGCAGCGCCAGCACCTTGTCCACGATCGCCTGCGGCGACTGCCGGGTGATCGGCCGGCCGCAGACCGGGCAGTGCGGCTTGCCGATGCGGGCGAAGAGCAGCCGCAGGTAGTCGTAGACCTCGGTGATCGTGCCGACCGTGGACCGCGGGTTGCGCGACGTGGACTTCTGGTCGATGGAGACGGCCGGCGACAGGCCCTCGATGAAGTCGACGTCCGGCTTGTCCATCTGGCCGAGGAACTGCCGCGCGTAGCTGGACAGCGACTCGACGTAGCGGCGCTGGCCCTCGGCGAAGATCGTGTCGAACGCCAGGGACGACTTGCCGGACCCCGAGAGTCCCGTGAAGACGATGAGGGAGTCGCGGGGCAGGTCGAGCGAGACGTTCTTCAGATTGTGCTCGCGAGCGCCACGGACGAGGAGACGGTCGGCCACGCCGGTCGGACCTTTCTTGATGATGGGCGGGGGCCGTCCGGGCGGGCGGCACCCCTTGTCAAGCGTATGGGGGTGGCCGCGGAGCTGTCCGCGGCTTTCTCCCATCGAGCCACACGCTAACGTCTGGGTCTGACAACGACGCCCGGCCCAGCATTCCCACCCGCTCGCCACCAGGGGATCCGATGACAGAAAGCGCAGGTCGCACGTACGACCCCGTACGCGACATGGCCACCCTACGAGCCGCCACCGACAGGCTCCTCGACAGCGCCGCCCGCCTCGGGGACGACGCGGTACGGGCGCCGAGCGCGCTGCCCGGCTGGACCCGCGGCCACGTGCTCTCCCACCTCGCCCGCAACGCCGACGCCCTGGTCAACGTGCTCTCCGGCCGCCCCATGTACGCGAGCGCGGAAGCCCGCGACGCCGACATCGAGGCCGGCGCCACCCGCTCGCTCACCGAGCAGCTCGACGACGTACGGGCGACCGCGGACCGGCTGGCGGGGACGGCGGCGGACATCCCGGCGGACGGCTGGTCGGCCCGCTGCGAGCTGCGCAACGGCGTGACGGATGTCATGGCCCGGATCCCGTTCCGGCGGCTGGTGGAGGTGGAGCTGCACCACGTGGACCTGGACGCGGGCTACACCCTGGACCGGCTCCCTGAGGAGTTCGTGACCCGGGAGATCGACTTCCTCACCGCCCGCTTCGCGGGCGACGAACAGGTGACGCCGCTGTCACTCTCCGCTCCCGACGGCAGCACCTGGACCACCGGTGCCCCGCCGTCGGCCGGTGATCCGGTGCGGGTCACCGGCGCCCCGTACGCCCTGATGGGCTGGCTCGCCGGCCGCACCACGGGTACGGGCGTACGCACGGAGAACGGCGCCGCGCTGCCGACCCTGCCCCCGCTCTGAGAAGCTGGCCCCATGTCGTACACGGGCAAGGTCACCGTCGGCGGCGCCGCCGACGTACACGAGCTGACGGACCTGATGATCTCCAAGGTCGCCGTCGGGCCGATGAACAACAACGCCTATCTGCTGCGCTGCCGCGCGACGGACGAGCAGTTGCTGATCGACGCCGCGAACGAGCCCCACACGCTGCTCACCCTCATCGGCCGCGACGGCATCACCTCCGCCGTCACCACCCACGGCCACGGCGACCACTGGCAGGCCCTGGCCCCGGTCGTCGCGGCCACGGGCGCCCGCACCTACGCGGGCCGCGCGGACGCCGCCGACATCGACGTCCCCACGGACGTCCTCGTGGACGACGGCGACACGATCACGGTGGGCCGGATCCCCCTCACCGCCCGCCACCTCGTCGGCCACACCCCGGGCTCCATCGCCCTGGTCTACGACGACCCCCACGGCCACCCCCACGTCTTCACGGGCGACTGCCTCTTCCCCGGCGGCGTGGGTAACACCTGGGGCGACGCGGAGCGCTTCACGTCACTGCTGCACGACGTGGAGACCAAGATCTTCGCCGAGCTCCCCGACGAGACCTGGGTCTACCCGGGCCACGGCGACGACACCACCCTGGGCGCGGAACGCCCGCACCTCGCGGAGTGGCGCGAACGCGGCTGGTGAGGGAGCGCCCGTAGTCCCCGGATGGCGTCTCCTCCCGCTTGGCGTGATGCTGAAACTGCGAGGTGGTCAGCATGAGCGGGAGCCACGGCCACAGCGGTGGCACGCCAGGGGGAAGGGAGCGGAGCGGCGCGGAGGCGGACGTTCCAGATCCGCTCGTGAACGCGTTCGCCTCCAGGTTGGCCGGACAGCTCATCCGGCCCGGGGACCCGGGCTACGAGCACGCACGAGCACTCTGGAACGGCATGGTCGACAGGCGCCCGGCACTGGTGGCCCGGTGCGCGGGCGACGAGGACGTGGTCGCCGCGGTCGACTTCGCCCGCGACAACGGGATGCCGGTCGCCGTGCGCGGGGGCGGGCACGGCGTCGCCGGTCACGCGGTCTGCGACGGCGGTCTCGTCATCGATCTGTCGGAGATGCGACAGGTGGACGTCGACCCGGAAGGGCGGCGGGCGGTCGCGCAGGGAGGCTGCACGCTGGGGGACGTCGACCGGGAGACCCAGCGTTACGGGCTCGCCACTCCGCTGGGCGTGGTGACGGGGACCGGGATAGCCGGCCTGACCCTGTCCGGGGGAATGGGCTGGCTCCGGCGCAAGCACGGGTTGAGCTGCGACAACCTCCTGTCGGTACGGATCGTCACCGCCGACGGGCGCCTCCTGGTCGCCGACGGGAGCCGGAACCAGGATCTGTTCTGGGCGGTCCGCGGCGGTGGCGGCAACTTCGGCGTCGTCACCTCGTTCGAGTACCGGCTGCATCCCGTCGGGCCGGAGGTCTTCGTCTGCTTCGTGCTCTACCCAGCGGCCCGCGCCGAGGAGGTGCTGCGCTCCTGCGAGCGCTACCTGGCACAGCGGCCGGACGACTTCGCCCCGATCGGGCTCCTCGGGAAGGTCCCGGAGACAGCGGACTTCCCGCCCGAGTCGCACGGGAAGGACTTCGTGGCACTGCTCGCGCCGTATCCGGGCGACCCGGCGGAGGGCGAGCGGCTCCTGCGCCCGCTGCGGGAGATCGCCGACCCGATAGGCGACCTCAGCGGGACGATGCCCTACACCGAGGCCCAGTCGATCGTGGACGAGGAGTACCCCGACGGCTGGTGCTACTACTGGAAGTCCATGAACGTGCCCGCGCTCAGCGGCGAGTTGATCGAGCGGCTCGCCGAGCACGCCGCCGCGGCGCCTTCGCCCCAGTCGACCATCGACGTCTGGTACCAGGGCGGCGCCATGGCCCGAGTCGGCGAGGAGGAGACCGCCTTCGCCAACCGCGCCGCTCCCTACCTGATCGGAATCGAGGCGAACTGGGAGGCGGAGGCCGATTCGGCCGAGAACGTGACGTGGGTACGCGACACCCTCGCCGACCTGCGCCAGTTCTCCGCAGGGGGCGTCTACCTCAACTTCCCCGGCTTCCTTGAAGAAGGCGAGCAACTCCTGCGTGAGGGCTACGGCAGGAACTACGAACGGCTGTCGGCGGTGAAGGCGGAATACGATCCGGCGAACCTCTTCCACCTCAATGCGAACATCAAGCCGAAGGACTGACGTCCGGCCCGGCACCCCGGTGGGGTGGCTTGGGGGTGGCGAATTGCGAATTCGCAGAGTAGTCGCACGACTACGCGAATAGCCTGATCGCGTCGACGACTGACGAGGGGTGACGCGTATGGGCACGGGCGGCAGTGAACAGGCAAGGCACCAGCGGAAAGCGGGAAAGCGCGTCAAGAAGGAGAAGGAGGCGCCGCCGCCGACCTGGGTCGCGTACGGAAAGCTGGTCAAGCTCCACCGCCAGCGCGCGGGCATGACACAGCCCCAACTCGCGGACCTGGTCGGTTATTCGGTGGACACGGTCGCCGCCATCGAACAGGCCAAACGCCCGGCGAAGCTGGCCTTCACTCAGGGCGCGGAGCGGGAACTCGACGCTCAGGGGACGCTGATGGTGCTCCAGGAGGAGGTGGACCGGGCAAAGCTGCCGGAGTTCTTCCGGGACGTCGCGCTTCTGGAAGAGGAGGCGTTGAGCCGGTACGACTGGGATCCACTGTTGGTGCCCGGACTGTTGCAGACGGAGGGCTACGCGCGGGCGTTGTTCTCGGCGCATTGCCCGCCCCTCGCCGAGGAGGAGGTCGAGCTGAGCGTCGAGGCCCGGATGTCGCGGCAGAGGCTACTCACCAGGAAGAAGCCGGTGGAGCTGTGCTTCATCGTCGGCGAGGCGGCCCTGCGCAACCCGGTGGGCGGAAAGCGGGTACAGCGCGAGCAGTTGGAGGCGCTGCGGAAGCATGGGGATCTGCCGCACGTGGAGATCCAGGTGATGCCCTGGACCTGCGGTTTCCACCCGGGGCTCAACGGACCCATGGTCGTCATGGAGACGTCCGAGCACGAGGTGGTGGGGTACGTGGAATCGCAGGGGGCCGGGTTCGTCGTATCGGACGCTGACCGTCTCAGTTCATTCACTCACCGGTATGGAAAGATGCGCTCACTGGCACTGAACCCCGATGAATCGGCACGATTCATCGACCGCCTGGCAGGAGAGCTATGAGCGTGGAGCAGGCAGCGGACACCGGCAGTTCGCATGAGTCGGCATGGGTGAAGAGCAGTTACAGCGGGTCGGACGGCGGCAACTGCATAGAGGTGGCCGTCGCGCCCGAACGAGTGCACGTGCGCGACTCCAAGGACCCTTCGGGCCCCGTGCTCACGGTGTCGCCCGAGGCATGGGCCTCGTTCGTCGCCTTCGCGGCGACCCACGCGCCCCGCTGACGGTGTAGCTCTACGTGCCCGGTCCCGGACGCCCTCCGGGACCGGGCACGTAGAGGGTCTGTGTCAGTCGTCGCCCGCGCCCGGCCGGCGGGCCTCGGCGGGCTCCTCTTCCTTGCTCTCTTCCTTGTCCTTCTGCTCCGCCTCCAGGCGGCGGGAGGCCCGCAGGCTCGTGATCGTCGTGATGACCAGGACGCCGCCGATCACGCTCAGCGAGATCGCCGTGCTGATCTCGGGGACGTGCACCCCGGACTCGTGCAGGGCGTGGAGCACCAGCTTCACGCCGATGAAGCCGAGGATGGCCGACAGCCCGTACGAGAGGTGGACCAGCTTCTTGAGCAGGCCGCCGATGAGGAAGTAGAGCTGCCGCAGGCCCATCAGCGCGAAGGCGTTGGCCGTGAACACGATGTACGGGTCCTGGGTGAGGCCGAAGATCGCGGGGATGGAGTCCAGCGCGAAGAGCAGGTCCGTGGTGCCGATCGCCAGCATGACGATGAGCATCGGCGTCATCAGCCGCTTGCCGTTCTCGGTGATGAACAGCTTCGTGCCGTGGTACTTGTCCGTGGCGGCGAAGCGGCGCTCGACGGCCTTGAGCAGCCGGTTCTCCTCCCACTCCTCTTCCTCGTCGGCCGTGGCCTCCTGGATCAGCTTCCAGGCGGTGTAGATGAGGAACGCGCCGAAGATGTAGAAGACCCAGGAGAAGGACGCGATCAGCGCGGCGCCCGCGGCGATGAAGGCCGCGCGCATCACCAGCGCGATGAGGACGCCGACCATGAGCACCCGGGCCTGGTACTGCGGCGGCACGGCGAACTTGGCCATGATGATCACGAAGATGAAGAGGTTGTCGACGCTCAGCGACTTCTCCGTGACGTAGCCGGCGAAGAACTCACCGGACGCCTGGCCGCCGCCCCAGATCCACAGCCCGATGCCGAAGAGCCCGGCGAGGACGATCCAGATGATGGTCCAGGTGCCCGCCTCCTTGAGCGTCACCTCGTGGGGCTTCCGGCCGACGAAGAAGTCGGTGCCGATCAGGGCACACAGGCCCACGATCGTGAGCACCCACAGGGTCAGCGATACGTCCACTCGTCCTCCGCGGCAGGTCCGGCATGTTCAGCGTGATGGTTGCCGGGCGTGCCTTCCACTCGTGGAACTGGAAGCTCACCCCCAACCGTCGACTGTATAGAACGAGCCAAGCGATGGCAAAGTTCCGACCAAGTGTGCAGGTCGGAGCCTGTACAGGCCGGGACATGCGGTACGCGGAACGGCCCGCAGGCGCAGTGCCTGCGGGCCGTTGGTGACGCGGGACCCACCCGTCAGCGGCGCAGCGCCCTGCGGGCCGCCGCGACCTGGGCCAGCACCTGTTCCAGCACCCGGCTGCCCATCGGCGCGCGCGCCGGCTCGTACGTCCACGCGTGGCCGATCCAGGGGTCGGCCAGGTGGTCGTCCGGGGTAGGCGTGAGCCGCAGCATGCCGCGCCAGAACGGGTCCAGCAGCGGGCCGTAGCCCTTGGCGTCCTCCCGGTCGGCGACGACCAGCAGGTGCACGCCGACCGACGGGCCCTCGTCCGCGAGATACCGCAGTTGATTGATGGCGCGGTCGTCGAAGCCGTGCGGGAAGTCGTTGACCACCAAGAGCTGCTGCGCCGGGTCCAGGTCCGGCGGCAATGCGTCGGCCGCCCCGCTGCGCAGCGCCATCTGGACGAGGTCGATGCGCTGGGTCAGCCGGCTGAGGGTGTCGGTGACGGCCGCGGCGCCCTTCGGCGGCGGCTCGGCGAGCACGCCGGAGTGGAGCAGCGGGGTGAGCGCCGTGGTGGCCGTGCCGCCCGGGTCGATGAAGTGCACGTTGAACTCGCCCGCCGGGTGCACCGACAGCAGCCGGGAGGCGTGCGCCACGGCGGTGTCGAGCGCCAGCGCGCGCCGCTCCGCGGAGTCCGGGAAGCCGTGCTCGGGGTCGCCCTCGAGCGCGCCGGGGCCGAGCGAGGAGGTGCCGCTGTCCACCCACAGGCCGCGCTGCAGCGGCAGCCGTACGAGCAGCGGAACGCGCAGCTCCGTGTGCTCGGGCAGGTGGAGATCGCCGAGGCGCAGGGCCATCGGGGCGTCCTCGGGCACCTCGTACTCGTGCCACACGGGGCTCGCCCAGGAGGCGAACGCGGGCGGCAGGGCGGGCTCGACGACGCCGGCCTCGGCGACGAGCTGCCCGAGGTCGCGGTCGAGGACCTCGCGCGCCCGGTCCACCAGGGTGGAGTGGCGGGCGAGCACCTCGGCGCGCGCGGAGTCGGCGATGGAGCCCATGCGGGCGCGCGGGTCTGCCAGGAGCTGGTCGAGCTCGCGGTCCATCCGGGAGTCGGCAAAGTCGACGGCACTGCGGTACGCCGCGACCGTACGGGCCAGGTCCTCGAACATGCCCCAGACCTGGTTGTACAGCCGCTCCTCCATGCTCCAGCCGGGGGCGTCGCCCGCGACCGGCGCCGCGGGGCCCGACTGCGAGCGGCCGGACTGCGGCGGTACGCCGCCGGCGCTGCCCGCGCCCGCGGCGGGACGCGCACCCGCTCCGGCGCCGGCCCCGACACCGGGGGGCGGGGGCGCCGCGGCGGACGCGGGGGCGCGCGGCGCACCGGACGCGCCCGGCGTACCCGGTCCGCCACTTGAGCCGCCCGATGCGCCCGCGGCACCCGCCGCGGCGCGGCGGGGGTGGCGGTAGTCGACGGGGCCCGCCTGGGTCTGCCGCTCCTCGGCGGCCTGCTGCGGCCGCCTGGCGCCGGGGCCGGTCGGCTGGCCGGTGACCGGCGGCGGCGCCGGGGCGACGGCACGCGCCAGCCCTTCGGCCACGGCCCGTTCGATGTCGGCGGCGAGCTGCTGCGCCTCCGGCAGGCCCTGGTCCGCGAGCATGGCGGCGAGCCCGCCCGCGTACCCCTGGCCCACGGCCCGGATCTTCCACGCGTCGCCCCGCCGGTACAGCTCCACGGCGGTGACCGCCGACTCGCTGTCAAGACCGGTGATGACGAACCGCGCGATCGCCGTGCCGTCGAGGCCCGTGACGGCCACAGAAGGCGGCGCTATGGCGCCGAAGCTCCGCGGTCCCGGCACGCCCGCGGGCAACGCCAGCAGCACGTGCACGCGCTCCACGTCCGGCGGCACCGCGTCCAGGTCCACCGCCAGCCGGTGCTCCGCCGCCGCCTGTCCCGGCACTTCGAGGCCCGGCAGTTGCGGCGCACCGGGGTGCGCGATCCGGCCCGGGTCGCTGACCCTGCCGTCCTCTCCCCCCAGCGTGGCGCCCGGTGTCACCGGGCTCCCCGCCGAAATCCTGATCTCCACCCGGGTCTGCGGCAGCAGATGGTTCTGCCCGCGGACCAACTCGGCCGTCATGCGGCCCTCCCCTGCACTCGCTGCGGCCGTCGACGTCGCGTCATGCCTCGGAAACCGGTCGTCCCGCGCTCCTAGAGAAGCGGCTGGATCGACGGCATCAGGTCCTGGAACGTACGGCCGTTGGCCGGCGAGCCGAGGGCGGTCATGCCCCAGCCGGACCCGGTCCGGTGCACCTTCGCCATGATCTGGGCGGTGTACGTGCCGCCGCCGGTGAGCGTGTAGCGCGCCAGCTCCTGGCCGTTGCTCTCGTCCACGAGCCGGCAGAACGCGTTCTGCACCTCTTCGAAGGTCTGGCCGGTGAACGAGTTCACGGTGAAGATGATCTGGTCGATGTGCACCGGCACGCGCTGCAGGTCGACCAGGATCGACTCGTCGTCGCCGCCCTGTCCCGCGCCGCCGACGAGGTTGTCACCGGTGTGCCGCACGGAGCCGTCGTCGCTCACGAGGTGTTGGAAGAACACCACGTCGACCGGCTCCTTGTCGGCGAAGAGCACCGCGGAGGCGTCGAGGTCGATCTCGCGCGTGCGCTTACCGAAGAGACCGCGCCGTTCGGCGGCCTGCCAGCCCAGCCCCATGCGGACCGCACTGAGGCTGCCGCCATCGGACTTCTGCAGGCTGATGGCCTGACCCTTGGACAAGTTGATCGACACGCTGACGTTCCCCTCCTGCTCCGAACGCGCCATGACCGGCGCGCTGCCACGCACATTACGCAGGACAGCGGCCCTGTGCTCCCCCCGGAGGAGGATTTGTGGCGCTCCTGCTACACACCACCGGTTGTGCGCTCCCGGACGGCCACGCTCCGCGTACGCCCGGGGGCGCTCCCACGCCCCGCACAACCCGGGCCTACGACAGCCCCGCCTCCTTCATCTGCCGGAGCTCCTTCTTCATCTCCGCCACCTCGTCGCGCAGCCGGGCCGCGACCTCGAACTGGAGGTCCGCGGCGGCGGACCGCATCCGGGCGGTCATGTCCTCGATCTGCGCGGCCAGGTCGGCGGCGGGCGTCTCCGTGGGCGCCGCACCGGCCTCGGCCTCGCCCCGGCGGGCGGGCTTCGTCTTCTGCCGCAGCTCCGGCACCGGCGCCTTCGCCGCGGCGTCGGGCTTCGTGGACCGGTAGCCGGAGCCGAGGAGCGCCTCGGTGTCGACCTCCTCGCGGGCGATCTGGGCGACGATGTCGTTGATCTTCTTGCGCAGCGGCTGCGGGTCGATCCCGTGTTCCTCGTTGTACGCGATCTGCTTGGCGCGGCGCCGGTTGGTCTCGTCGATCGCCTTCTCCATGCCCGGCGTGATCTTGTCCGCGTACATGTGCACCTCGCCGGAGACATTGCGCGCGGCACGGCCGATGGTCTGGATCAGCGACGTGCCCGAGCGGAGGAAGCCCTCCTTGTCGGCGTCGAGGATGGCGACGAGGGAGACCTCGGGCAGGTCGAGGCCCTCACGCAGCAGGTTGATGCCCACCAGGACGTCGTACTCCCCGGCGCGCAGCTCGCGCAGCAGCTCGACGCGGCGCAGCGTGTCGACGTCGCTGTGCAGGTAGCGCACCTGGATGCCCAGCTCCAGGAAGTAGTCCGTGAGGTCCTCGGCCATCTTCTTCGTCAGCGTGGTGACCAGGACGCGCTCGTCCTTCTCCGCGCGCGTGCGGATCTCGTGCACCAGGTCGTCGATCTGGCCCTCGGTCGGCTTGACGACGACCTCGGGGTCGACGAGCCCGGTGGGCCGGATGATCTGCTCGACGACGCCGTCGCCGCGGGACAGCTCGTACGGCCCGGGGGTGGCGGAGAGGTAGACCGTCTGGCCGATGCGCTCCAGGAACTCCTCCCACTTCAGCGGGCGGTTGTCCAGCGCGGACGGCAGCCGGAAGCCGTGGTCGACGAGGGTGCGCTTGCGGGAGGCGTCGCCCTCGTACATGGCGCCGATCTGCGGGACGGTGACGTGCGACTCGTCGATGACGAGGAGGAAGTCCTCCGGGAAGTAGTCCAGCAGGGTGTGCGGCGGGGAGCCGGTCTCGCGGCCGTCCATGTGCAGCGAGTAGTTCTCGACGCCGGAGCAGGTGCCGATCTGCTGGAGCATCTCCAGGTCGTACGTCGTCCGCATGCGCAGCCGCTGCGCCTCCAGCAGCTTGCCCTGCTTCTCCAGCGTCCCGAGCTGCTCGTCCAGCTCGGTCTCGATGCCGGCGACGGCCTTGGCCATGCGCTCGGGCCCCGCGATGTAGTGCGAGGCCGGGAAGACGTACAGGCTGTCGTCCTCGCTCATGACCTCGCCGGTCAGCGGGTGGAGCGTGGACAGGGCCTCGATCTCGTCCCCGAACATCTCGATGCGGACGGCCAGTTCCTCGTAGACCGGGAAGATCTCGATGGTGTCGCCGCGGACCCGGAACGTGCCGCGCGTGAACGCCTGGTCGTTGCGGGAGTACTGGATGTCGACGAAGCGGCGCAGCAACTGGTCCCGGTCGATCTCCTCGCCGACCTTCAGCGGCACCATCCGGTCGACGTACTCCTGCGGCGTGCCCAGGCCGTAGATGCAGGAGACGGAGGCGACCACGATGACGTCGCGCCGGGTGAGCAGCGAGTTCGTCGCGGAGTGGCGCAGGCGCTCCACCTCCTCGTTGATCGAGGAGTCCTTCTCGATGTACGTGTCCGTCTGGGGGACGTACGCCTCGGGCTGGTAGTAGTCGTAGTACGAGACGAAGTACTCCACCGCATTGTTCGGCAGGAGCTCGCGGAACTCGTTCGCCAACTGGGCGGCCAGCGTCTTGTTGGGCGCGAGGACCAGCGTGGGGCGCTGCAGGCGCTCGACCATCCAGGCCGTCGTGGCCGACTTGCCGGTGCCGGTCGCGCCGAGCAGCACGACGTCCCGCTCGCCCGCCCTGATCCGCCGTTCGAGCTCGTCGATGGCGGCGGGCTGGTCGCCGTTCGGCTGATAAGGGCTGACTACCTCGAAGGGCGCCATGGTGCGTTCGATGTCTGTGACGGGCCGCATGCCCCCACCGTACGACTCGCCACTGACAACGCGGCACGCATCGCCCCGGGCTCCTCGCTGACCTGGCCCAATACCGAACACCCCGGGCCCCCGACCAGATCATTTCCAGCCAGATCGGAGGGGCCGGAAACGGCATAGCAAGCGCTTCCTCAAGCCTGCCACCTGCGCCGACCGGATGCGGCAGGCGTTCACCGCGCCGATATCGGCGTTCAATCTCTGGCCATCCGCGGCCTCGTACTCTGTCGCCTGCCACTGGGACCCTGCGGCGACAAGTGATCACCTCTAGTCGAGGAGACTGCATGCCCTCCCGCACGCTTACGCGCGCGTCCGGCGCCCTGACGGCGCTGGCCGGCCTCGTTCTCACCGCGGCCGCCACGTCCGCCACCGCGACCGCTGCCGAGCCCGCAGCCGACTCCGATTCCGCCGCACCGGTCGTGACCGTCGCGCACCGCGGCGCCTCCGCGTACGCCCCCGAGAACACCCTCGCCGCCGTCGACGCCGCCCGTGACATGGGGATCGACTGGGTCGAGAACGACGTGCAGCGCAGCAAGGACGGCGAGCTGGTCATCATGCACGACGACACGCTCGCCCGGACCACCAACGTGGAGGAGCTGTTCCCCGACCGCGCCCCCTGGAAGGTCTCCGACTTCACCTGGAAGGAGATCAGCACGCTCGACGCCGGAAGATGGAAGGGCGAGGAGTGGGCCGGCACGCGGGTGCCGACCCTGGACCAGTACATGAAGCGGGTCACGCAGAACCGCCAGAAGCTGGTGCTGGAGATCAAGAAGCCCGAGCTGTACCCGGGGATCGAGAAGGAGATCCTCACCGAGCTGCGCAAGAGCGGCTGGCTGAGCCCCGCGGCGGTGCAGCACAAGCTGGTCGTGCAGAGCTTCAGCGCGGACTCCATCAAGACCGTGCACGAGCTGCGGCCCGACGTGAAGACGGGCTTCCTCGGCGCCCCCGCGGTGGCGGACCTGCCCGAGTACGCCACCTTCTCTGATCAGATCAACTCCAACCACGGCACCATGTCCGCGGAGTACTACGCGGCCGTGCACGCCCTGAAGGGGCCGCACGGCAAGCAGTTGGAGAGCTACACGTGGACGGTCGACGACCCGGCGCGGGCCGTCCAGCTGGCCGAGTGGGGCGCGGACGGCATCATCACCAACAAGCCCGACCTGATCGCCGAGGCGCTGGCGGGCGCCGGGTTCGGGGTCGCCGCGGAGTAGCGGCCGCGGGCGGTCCCCCGGTACGGACCGGGGCGGCGGGCCGCGGTCAGACACCGCCCGGGCGGCCGCCGCCCCGTTCGGAGTACGACGTCGCTCCCGAGCCCGCGGGCTCGGGAGCGGCGGCGTCCCCGCCCACGACGCCCTCGTCGGCCACGGGCACCCGCCACTCGTTCTCCGGCGGGTCCATGCCGACGAACAGCCCGACGAACACCAGCAGGAGTACGGGTCCGATGAGGATCGGCGCCAGGATCTCCGCCGGGCTCTTGCCGTCCGCCACCGTATGGGCGGCGTGGGCGTGCACCTCCAGTGCCGCCATCCCGGTGTAGTGCATGCCGGAGACGGCCACGCCCATGATCAGCGCGGCGCCCACCGCCACGCCGAACCGCTTCACGGTCATCGACAGCCACAGCGCGGCGGTGGCGGCGACCACGGCGATGAGCACGGACAGCGCCACGACCGTGCCGTCGTAGACGAGCCGGCCCCGGTCCATCTTCATGCCCGCCATGCCCAGGTAGTGCATGGCGGCGACGCCGAGCCCGGTGACGATGCCGCCGGTGGTGAGGGCGAACGCGGTCCGGCCGAGGTAGCCGACGGTGAAGACGCCGATGCCGACGACGACGATGGCCACGCCGAGGCTCGCCAGGGTGATCGGCACGTCGTAGTTGATGTGGACGGAGTCCGCCGTGAAGCCCATCATCGCGATGAAGTGCATGGCGAAGATGCCGGTGCCGATGGCGACCGCGCCGAGCAGCAGCCAGCCCGCCCGCCGCGCGGGCTCGACGGTCAGCGCGCGCATGGTGCAGCGCAGCCCCAGGGCACTGCCGACGGCGGCCATGACGAAGGCGGTGGCGGGGGTGAGCAGGCCATGCGTGAACCCGTCGACGGGCACGGGGGCAGCGAGCACGGAGTGACTCCCGGGGACGACGGATGGATCTACGGATCTGTCGACAGATGTACAGGGCAACCAGAGCGAATCGTAGGTCTGTGCGAGTCGCGACCGAAATGCTTCCACCGCCCGCGGCGCAGCCGATACGCAATCGGTACGCGCCCGATTCGCCGCATGGGAGCGGCATCGGGGCGGGGCGCGGACGCAGGCGGTTGTCAGTGCCGTGTCCTACGCTCGCGGCATGGACGCCACCGATGCCATCGCACCCCGGCAGGTCCGCCGGGTGGTCGACTCGCCGATCGGCCCGCTGCTCCTGGCCGCCACGGACCGGGGGCTGGTCAAGGTCGGGTTCCACGCCAAGCCGGGCGCCGCGGGCCCGGCCGGCCGGGAGGAGCCTGCGGGTCCCGCGGCGCACATAGCGGCGGCCGAGCGGCAGTTGCGGGAGTATTTCGCCGGCGGGCTGAAGGAGTTCCGGCTGGAGCTGGACTGGTCGCTGTCCGACGGCTTCAACCGGCGGGTGCTGGAGGAGCTGGCGGCCGAGGTGCCGTTCGGCTCGGTGGTGAGCTATCAGTTCCTCGCCGGCCGGGTCGGGGAGCCCGGCGCCGCGCAGGCGGTCGGCCGGGCCATGGCGTCGAACCCGCTGCCGATCGTGGTCCCCTGCCACCGCGTCATCGAGAGCGACGGCGGCCTGGGCGGCTTCGGCGGCGGGCTCGACACGAAGCGGAGCCTGCTGGCGCTGGAGGGCGTGCTCCCGGAGCCGCTGTTCTGACGGTGCGAGGAGGACGGCCCGCGCCCGGCCGCGGTGCGCGGGCGGATCGGGCGGACGGGCAAGGGAGGCGCCGGGCGTGAGCAAGCAGATCGCCCTGCTGCGCGGCATCAACGTCGGCGGCAAGAACAAGGTCCCCATGGCCGGGCTGCGCAAGGCGCTGACCGACCACGGCTTCGCCGGCGTCGCCACGTATGTGGCCAGCGGGAACGTCGTCTTCGACGATCCCGGCACGCCGCCGGAGGAGACCGCGGCGGCCGTCGAGGCGGTCGTGGCCGAGGAGTTCGGCCTGCGGATACCGGTCATCGCCCGCACGCGCGAGGAGATCGCGGCCGTCGTCGCCGGCAACCCGCTGCCGGAGGGCGCCGCGGAACCGGCGCGGTTCCTCGCGGTGTTCCTCTCGGGTCCCGCGCCGGCCGGCGCGTGGTTCCGTACCGCCGACCCCGCGTCGTACGCGCCCGACAGGTTCGCGATCGGGGACCGCGTCGTCTACGTCTGGTGTCCCGGCGGGATCGGCCGGTCGAAGCTGGCGGCCGACTTCTCCGGCCGCAAGCTGGGGGTGACGGCGACGGCGCGCAACTGGAACACGGTCCTCAAGCTGCTGGAGATGGCGGACGGTTGAGGCTGGGCCGGGAGGGCGGCGAGGGGGCCGCGGCCCGTTCACGGGCGGGTCTGGTCCCGTTCCCTGGCCCACGCCTCCAGCGCCTCGAAGTCCTCCTCCACCAGCCCGCGCGTGGGGTCGATCCGCCGCAGCAGCGCCTCCCCCTCATGGTGCTCCTCGATCCACGCCGCGTCCGCCGCGGTGATCTCGTCGTCCACCCAGGCGAACGTCCGCCCGGCGGTCCAGGCGGCGACCTGCCGCGTCTTCCAGTAGAGCCCGTCCGGGTCGTCGGTGGTGAACATCGACGGCCACTCGATCACCGGCAGCGGCGGCAGCCCCAGCACCCGGTCGCCGATGACGGTGTTGGCCTCGTGCATCCACGTCGTGGCCCACACCAGTTCGTACGGGAGCGACAGCAGCCGCTCCCCGTGTGCGGGCCGCAGCCAGAGCCGGATGGGCCCCGCGGGCATGCCGGTGACCACGTACTCGCCGTAGCCGGGCGGCTGTTCGCGCGCAGCGTACGGGTTGAGGGGCCCGTCGACGTCGAGCAGGAGGAGCGGACGGGCGGGGGCGTCGGGAGCGTCGGGGGCGGCGTCAGGGTCGGCAGCGCGGTCAACGTCGTCCATCCAACGACGGTAAGGGCTGACGCCCTCCGCGTATCCCCCCGCGCGTCCGCCCGCTTGGGCCGGCGCGTTGCGCCGCGCCCGCCGACCAGGGCCCGGATGCCGGTCGCCGCGGCCACCCCTTAAGGTCTGGGCCATGGCGATCCCTGAGGTCATCCCGATACGTCACGAGCCCGGCTACCGCACCGAGAACATCGGCCGTTACGACCACGGGCAGTTCCTCGCCTCGATCACCGCCGCGTACCCGCCCGACTACCGCATGGGCCCCGACTGGCTGGAGCACCGCCGCTGGTACGCCGTGCTGCACCGCTTCGACGCCGAAGGACACCACACCGGCTCCGACATCTGGACCCCGGGCCCCGGCGTGCCCGCCGACGGGCGGATGGACGCGAAGATGGAGGGCTGGCTCGACGAGCTGCCCGGGCTGGTCTTCGGCGACATCGCGATCAGGCCGTTCGAGGTCTCGGTGGACGGGATCCGCTTCGGGCTGGTCGCGGAGCGGCATGCGGAGCCGTCCGCGGGTGCCGGCGAGGACGAGCCGGACTGGGCGGAGTTGTACCCGGACCGGCTCGGGTTCCACGAGCCGTGGGACGGCCTGTACGACACGTAGGGGCTGATCACCGGGGTACGCACGGCACGTACCGTGGGCGCATGCACCTGACTGACGAGGTACGCGCCGCGCTCGCGGACCGGCGGCCGGTCGTCGCCCTGGAGTCGACGATCATCGCCCACGGCCTGCCCCGCCCCCGCAATCTGCAGGTGGCGGCCGAGCTGGAGGACATCGTCCGCTCCGCGGGCGCGGTGCCCGCCACCATCGCCGTCCTGGACGGCACGCCGCATGTCGGACTCGGCGAGGCTCAGTTGGAGCGGATCGCCTCCGACGACACCGTGCGCAAGCTGACCGTACGCGACCTCGCGCCGGCCGCCGCCCTCGGCGCGAGCGGTGCCACGACCGTCGCGGCCACCGCGTTCCTCGCGGCCCGCACCGGCATCGGCGTCTTCGCCACCGGCGGCCTCGGCGGGGTCCACCGGGAGTGGACCCAGTCCCAGGACGAGTCGGCCGACCTGCGGCTGCTGGCGGAGACGCGGATCGCGGTGGTGTGCGCGGGGGTGAAGTCGATCCTGGACGTGCCGGCGACGCTGCAGCGCCTGGAGACGCTGGGCGTGACGGTCCTCGGCTACGGCACGGCGGAGTTCCCGGGGTTCTACCTGCGGACGTCCGGGGAGCCGGTGGAGTGGACGGTCCGTACGCCCGCCGAGGTCGCGGCGGTGCTGCGCGCCCAGCGGGAGCTGGACGTGCCGCCGTCGGCGGTCATCGTGGCCAACCCGGTGCCGGCCGCCGAGCAGTTGGACCCGGCGGTGCACGACGCGGTGCTGGCGGACGCGTTGCGCGAGGCGGAACGGCGGGGGGTGAGCGGGCAGGCGATCACGCCGTTCCTGCTGGGGTATCTCACGGAGCACACCCGGGGGGCGTCGCTGGAGGCGAACCTCGCGGCGGTGCGGGGGAACGTGCGGCTGGCGGCGGAGATCGCGGTGGCGGGCGGCGCGTGAGGGGACAGGCGTGAGCGGGGGCGCGGGGGCGGGCGGCCGTACGGGATCACGGGCACACGCGCCTACGGGGCCGCGGCGCACCGGACCGCGGGCAGATGCGCGTACCGGGCCCCGCGGGGACGCTGCCCGTCGCGGGGTGCTGCTCGTGATCGGCGATGTCGTCACCGATGTCGTCGCGCGCCACTCCGCCCCGCTCGCCCCCGGCACCGACACCCCGGCCGACATCGCGATCCTGCCCGGCGGCGCCGGCGCGAACGTCGCCGCGTGGGCGGCGCATTGTGGCGCGCGGGTGCGTCTGCTGGCGCGTGCGGGCCGGGACGCCGCCGACTGGCATCGCGCCGCGCTCGTACGCGCCGGGGTCGACGCCCACGTCCGCGTCGACCCCGAGGCGCCCACCGGCAAGGTCGTCGCCCTGGTCGACGGCGGCGGCGAACGGTCGTTCCTGGCGGACAACGGGGCGTCGTTCCGGCTGGGTCCGGACGACTGGACGGCCGGGCTGCTGACCGGCGTCACCCACGTCCACCTCTCCGGCTACCTGTTCTTCACCGCCCCCGGCCGCGCCCTCGCCGCGCTCGCCACCGCCGAGGCACACGCGCGCGGGGCGACGGTCAGCGTGGATCCCGCGTCGGCCGGCTTCCTCGCGGAGTCGGGGGTACGGGACTTCCTCGACGCGGTCGCCGACGCCGACACCCTGTTCCCCAACTCCGCGGAGGCCGCGCTGCTCTCCGGCCTCCCCTCCCCCGCCGCCGCGGCGGCGGCCCTGGCCACCGCGCTCGACGCCACCGCCGTGGTCACCGCCGGGGACGACGGCGCGCATCTCGCCACCCCCGGCGCGCCCGCGGTGCACATCCCGGCGACGCCGGTCGTCCCCCTCGACACCACGGGCGCGGGCGACGCCTTCACGGGCGCCTATCTGGCGGCGGCGCAGTCCGGCGGTGGCCCGCGCGCGGCCGCGGCGGCGGGCTGCGCCACGGCGGCAAGGGCGGTCCGTACCCCCGGCGGACGGCCGGGGCAAGGGGCGTAGCGGAGCGCGTGGCGGGGCCCGGAGACTCCGCGCGTCAGGACACGCGCCTGCGCCACGGGCGCGCGCGCAGCCGGTCCCGCGCCGGGCCGTGCGGGCCCGCGGCGAGGGCGTCGCGGACGGCGGCGGTGAAGGCGTCCGGTTCGCGGAACAACTGACGCGGTGTGGTGTGGACGAGGTGCAGGCCCAGGGATTCGAGGGCGTTGTGGTGTTCCACGGTGCCGTCGTCGTGGCGGTACGGCGGCTCGGTGAGGTGGAGGAGGACGCCGGTGCGGGGCCAGTGGGCGTGCGGGGTGGTGAGCCAGTAGCCGTCGAGGTGCAGAGGGATGTGCCAGAGCGGGGGCGGCAGTTCCGCGGCGCGGAGCAGGGTGCGGGCGCGGGTCTCGGCGGGTGGCCGGGCGGCGGGCCCGAGGGTGGCGAGGACGGCGGCGACGTCGGGGCGGGTGTGCAGGCCGGCGGCGCGTAACGCGGTGGCCGCGGTGGCGGGCGGGGTGGCGCGGGTGTCGAGGAGTTCGCGGAAGAGGGCGGCGGTCCTGTCGTGGTCGAGTACGTCGCGCAGGGCGTCGGCGGCGGCGCGGACCGGCGGGGCGGCGGGGAGTCCGGGCGGCAGGCGGACGGGCGGGGGCAGGCGGCGTAGCGCGTGGTGGACGCGGACCCCGGGCGGCGCGGTGAAGCGGCGGCGGGGCGGAACGAGCACGTCGACCACGCGCACGTCCGCGGCGGCGGGCACGCTGCGGAACCCGTACAGCGCCAGCGCCGCCACTCCCGTCAGCAGCGCCTCGCCGCGCCCCGCGCCCCGCTCCAGGGCGGCCCGGTAGCGCGCCTCCCAGCCGCCGGAGGTCCTGCGGGTGCCGTTCGCGTACGTCATGGGTGCGCCATGCCCGCCGTCGCACCCCGCTACGGCGTCCCGGCGGCGGACTTCACCGGGTCGGGCGGGGCCCGGGGCCGGGAGTTGACCCGGGGGCGCTACGCCGCGTGGACGGCGCTGTCCGCGGGGGCCTCGGGATCGGGTGCGGTGCAGGTGTCGGCCAGGGCGTCGAGGGAGACGCCGAGGGCGGTGGCCAGGGCGGCGATCGTGAAGAAGGCCGGGGTGGGGGCGCGACCGGTCTCGATCTTGCGGAGGGTCTCGGCGGAGATGCCGGCCGCCGCGGCGACGTCGGTCATGCTGCGCTCGCCTCGGGCGGCGCGCAGCAGGGCGCCGAAGCGCTCGCCGCGGCGGCGCTCCTCGGGGGTCAGTGGAGTACGAACCATGAGCGTGATACTAATACCGGTATAGTAATTGGGAGGCCGAGGGAGAGCCGCATCATGGTCGAGATCAAGAACGACGCCGCGCTGGACGCCATGCGGGAGGCCGGCCGCGTGGTCGCCCAGGCCCTCGCCGCCGCGCGGGACGCGGCCGGCGTCGGCGTCAGCCTGCTGGAGCTGGACGAGGTCGCGCGGGAGGTGCTGGACAAGGCGGGAGCGGGCTCGCCGTTCCTCGGCTACCGGCCGTCGTTCGCCTCCACGCCCTTCCCCGCGGTCCTCTGCACCTCCGTCAACGACGCGATCGTGCACGGCATCCCCACCGCGTACCGGCTGCGCGACGGCGACCTCGTGTCCCTCGACTTCGGCGCGGAACTGGACGGCTGGACGGGCGACGCGGCGATCAGCTTCACCGTGGGCACGCCGCGCCCCGAGGACACCGCGCTGATCGCCGCCACGCAGCGCGCGATCGACGCCGGGATCGCGGCCGCGGTCGCGGGCGGGCGGCTGGGCGACATCTCGGCGGCCGTGGGGCGCGTGGCCGCGGAGGCGGGCTGCGGGATGCCGGCGGACTTCGGCGGGCACGGCATCGGGCGGCGGATGCACGAGGACCCGCATGTGCCCAACCGGGGGCGCGCGGGGCGGGGTTTCAGGCTGCGGCACGGGCTGACGCTGGCGATCGAGCCGATGCTGCTGTCGGGCGGCTCGGACGACTACGAGGTCGACGGGGACGGCTGGACGCTGCGGACGACGGACGGCAGCAGGGCGGCGCACATCGAGCACACGATCGCGGTGACGGACGACGGGCCGCGGGTGCTGACGGCGTTGTGAGGGCCGGGTCCCGTACGCGGCCGGGGTGTCAGCGCCAGCCGTAGCGCAGGCGCAGGCGGTGCTCGACGAGGTGGAACCGCTGGCGGTCGAGCGAGCACGCCTCGCGGCGCATGCCGCCGTCGTGGAGACGCAGCACGCGGTCCAGGTCGACCCACGACTCGCGGCCCTCGCGGTCCCAGGGGCCGGCGCCGATGCGCACCCAGTCGTGGTCGTCGTCGCGGCGCCTGCTGGACAGTTGGACGGCGAGGACCGTACCGGCGGTCTCGCGGGCGACGACGAGCACGGGGCGGTCCTTGCCGCGGCCGTCGTTCTCCTCGTACGGGACCCAGGTCCAGACGATCTCGCCGGGATCCGGGTCGCCGTCGGGGTCGGGCGCGTAGGAGGTGCGTACGACGCCGGCGGCGCGCGGGTCTATCTCGGTGGTGGCGGTGGGGCCGTGCTGGCCGGGCAGGCTCGCGTGGCCGTTCTCGTCGGTCGGCGTGGTCACGGAAGGCACCGTAGCAACCGCGGGCGGGCGGGCTGAGCGGCGGGCGCCGGGGCGGGCGGGCGCCAGGCGGGCGCAGCGGGGCGTCTGCGGCAGGGTGTCATATGCCGGGGGAAATGGGGCGCTGAGGGCGGCCGGGGCGGGCGTTGTCAGTGGGGGGCTGTAGCTTCCAGGGCATGGACTACCACGACGTTGTCGACGAGCTGGAATCGGCGGAGCAGGAGCTCGGCCTGGCCGCGTGCGACGTGGACGAGACCGAGGGCGCCGGGCTGGACCTGGCGGGCATGGCCGCCGAGCTGGCGGAGCGTGCGGAGCCGACCGGGGCGGGGCGGCCCGGCGCCCCGCCCGCGGAGGCGTGGGACGGGGCCGACGCCGCGGTGTGGTCCGCCCGCAGGGCGGACGGGCTGGCGGACGCCGAGCGCGCGGAGGGGCTGCCCGAGGCGGACTGGCAGCAGGGCCGCCGGATATCCCTGGCGCGCTGCGCGCAGTAGGGGGTCGCACGCGCAACGTGCCTGGTTGGACCTCGGCCCCGGAGAGTCGGATGCTGGAGGTAGGAGGTGCTAGGCATGAGGCTGATCCGCTCCGGCGACGAGCCCGTGCACGCCCGCTCTCCGCTTCGCATGCGCTTCTGGCTGGCGCTGTGGGGAACGCTCTGGATGATCGCGGGCACGGTGTTCTTCATCGCCGTCGACCAACCGGTATGGGCCGGGGTGACCGCGGCTCTCGCCCTGATCACGGCCATCGACATCGCGGTGGTGATCCGGCACATCAGACAGGGCTCGCGCTTCCAGCCGGGCCCGGGCGTGCCGCCGTACGAGCCGAGGGGTGAGGACGAGGAACCGCGCGAGCCGATACGCGGGAACGGGGATCCGCGCGAGCCGATACGTGACTCCCGGGAACTCCACGAGCCGAGGCGGCGGCGCTGACGGGGGTCTCCGGGGAGGACCGGTGCGGGGCCGCCATGGCGCGTGGGCGGCCAGCGAGCCGGCTTCCGGCGGTCGTCGGCTACGGCCGCTCGGGGCGCCAGGCCGGGCGGCGCGGGTCGTCGAGGCGGACGAGCACGTCGGCGGAGGCCGCGGGGTCGGCCTCTTCCTCGTAGCGGGCGAAGGCGGGCAGTGTCCAGCGCTCCTGCTCCGGTGTGCGCCGGGCCAGGGCCGCGGCGGAGAGACGGAGGTGGACGACGAAGTCGAAGGGGAACCAGCGGCCGAGCAGCAGCGGCCCGTGCAGCAGCACGACGCCGCCGGGCGGAAGCCGGACGTACGGGCTGCGCGTGGCGCGGTCGGTGGCGGGGTCCCAGAGGTCGGGCAGGACGCGGCCGTCGCCGCCGGGCTCCAGCGGGCCGAAGACCTCGCGCCAGAGCGCGCCGGTGTCGAGCCAGGTGTCGTAGTACGCGTCGGGGTCCTGGCGTCCGAACTCGTAGCGCAGCGAGGCGGCCCGCAGGAATCCGCCCGTGTCGAGCAGGAGCGCTTCGCGCCCGCGCACCCGCAGCGCGTCGCCCACCCGGGCGGCGAGCGCCCCGGGCCCGGCCGCGGGGGCGCCGTCCACGGCGACACGCAGCCACGGGCCGCCGTCCGCGGCCTTCGTCTCGGCGATGCGCTCGGCCAGCGCCTCGGTGAGCCGTTCCCAGGAGATCGGTTCCAACTGCACGGTCCCATGATGCCGCGCGGCGAGAGGCGGTCGCCCGAGTACGGAGGGGGGCGGTAGGGCGGCTGCGGGGAGTTCTCGGTGCGTATACGTCACCGGAAGGCGGGCCCGTCGGCGTGGGGCCCGCACGCCGCCAGGCGCCGGCCGCCGACGGCCGGGTGATCCGGGCGCGGGCGGCTCTCCCGAGCGCCCGGGGGCCTTCCGCACGGCGCCCCCGCGGTCCACCCCGCCGCGGGCGGGCCGGTGATACCGCGGGCTGCCCAATCGGAGGGCCGGCGGGGGTGGTTGAGTACGGGGCAGCGGATGTGAGCAGGCGTACCGCGGTCGACGCCGCAGGCAGGGGGCACACACGTGGGACCGGACGAGCTGAGCCCGCCCGAGCGGCGGCTGTGGGACGCCTTCCCCACCGCCGGGCAGGTCGATCTCCGTGCCGGCGACCCCGCGGCGGACGACCCGGTCGGGGGCGCCGCCTGGGGCCCGGAGCGGGTCGTGCGCGCGGAGGTCGTCGCCGCGCTGCTGCTCGGCGCGCGCGACGGCGAGTCGGGGCACACCGCCGCGGTCCAGCTCACCGGCGCCCGGATCACCGGCCGCCTCGCGCTCGACCACGCCGACGTCCAGCATCATCTGCGGCTCCAGGACTGCTCGTTCGAGGAGTCCGCCGACCTCTACGGCGCCCGTACGCGCCAGCTCAGCTTCAACGGCTCGCACCTGCCGGGCCTGCTCGCCTCCCATCTCTGGGCCGAGGGCAGCCTCCGCTTCACCGGTTGCACGACCAGCGGCAAGATCCGGCTCGTCGCCACCCGCATAGCCGGGACCCTCATCCTCAACGGCGCCCGGCTCCACGACCCCGGTGGCGAGGCGCTCAACGCCACCCGTCTGCAAGTCGACAACGACATCCTCATGCGCGACGACTTCTCCGCGCAGGGCACGGTCGTGCTGCGCAGCGCCCGCATCGGCGGCAGCCTCGACCTGCGCACCGCCCGCCTCGACGCCGGCTCCGGTGAGGCCGCGCTCGACGCCGCCCGGGTGCAGGTCGACGGCGACTTCTCCGCCTACCGGCTGTCGGCCACCGGCAGGCTCGGCCTCCGGAACGCCACCGTCGCCGGCGCGACTTTCCTGCGCTCCGCCTCCCTCGACAACCCCGAAGGACGCACCCTGGACGCCCCGGGCATGCACGTCGGCTCCGACGTCGTGCTCGACAAGCACTTCCGGTCCCACGGCCAGATACGGCTGGCCGACGCGACCGTCGGCGGCCGGCTGGTGATGAGCGGGGCCACGCTGCGGGCCGAGGCGGACGAGGCCGCGCTCGACGCGTACGGGATCCAGATCGGCGCCGACGCCGTGCTCGACCACGTGACGGCCACCGGTCTGGTCCGGCTGTCGGGCGCGCAGATCACCGGCCGCATCGAGGCCGACGGCAGCCGCATCAGCGGCCACACCCCCGGCGCCACCGCGCTCAGCCTGCGCCGCACCACCGCCCGGGAGGCCGACATGCGCACCACACGCCTCGACGGCGCCCTCGACATGCGCTACTCGGCGCTCGGCGTGCTGCACGACGCGGCCGCCACCTGGCCGCCCCGCGTCCGCCTCGACGGCGCGGTGTACGAACAGCTCCACGATCCGCTCTCCGCCGCCGAGCGGCTGCCCTGGCTGAGCCGGGGCGACAGCGCCTACGTTCCGCAGCCCTACGAGCAGTTGGCCGCCGTCTACCGCCACCTCGGGCACGAGGACGACGCCCGCCGCGTCCTGCTCGCCAAGCAGCGCGCCCGCCGCCGCCAACTGCCCTGGTACGCCCGCGTCTGGGGCGCCGTCCAGGACGCCGTCGTCGGCTACGGCTACCGTCCCGAGCGCGCCGTCGCCTGGCTGGCCGGGCTGCTGGCGCTGGGTTCGCTGCTCTTCTGGGCGAAGGAGCCGCAGCCGCTGGAGCCCGGCAAGAAGATCGAGTTCAACCCGTTCGTCTACACGCTCGACACGCTGCTGCCGGTCGTCGACTTCGGCCAGGGCAACGCGTTCGCGCCCGGCGGCGGCGCGCAGTGGGTGGCGTATCTGCTCGCCGCCGCCGGGTGGATCCTCGCCACCGCCGTGGCCGCCGGCGCGGCGCGGGCGCTCAACCGGGCGTAGCGGGGCGGTCGTGAGAGGGAAGGGCCGCGCCGGGTCCGCGGCCGGGGCGGCTGCGGCCCGAGCGGCAGCGGCCGTCGACGGGGGCCAGGAGAGCCCGCCGAGGGGGCCGCTGCCGCCGCACCGGGACCCGCGAACACCCGCCCGGGTGCGGGTCCGCCCCGGTGCGTCCCCCGCCCGGGAACGCACCGGAAGCACCGGATGCGCCGTCGGTGGCGTCGGCGCCCTGAGCAGCGGACCGGCAGCGCTTCAGTAGCGCAGCGCCGCCAGGTACTCGTAGCTGTTGCGCGCCGTCGCGAACGGGTCGGACGGGTTGTCGTGCTCGACGAGCCACTGCTTGACCCCGCCGCTCTTCGCCCCCTGGAACATCTCCGGGAAGTCCAGGACGCCGGAGCCGACGTCGGCGAAGTCGCCGTTCGGCGCCATGTCCTTGACGTGCAGGGCGGGGAAGCGGCCGGGGTGCCGGCGGAAGTACGTGAGCGGGTCGGCACCGCCCCGCACCCCCCAGTACACGTCGAACTCGAAGGCGACGAGGTGGGGATCGGTCTCGTTGACCAGGATGTCGAACAGCACCTCGCCGTCGACGGTGGCGTGGTCGCTGCCGTGGTTGTGGAAGAGCACCTGCTGCAGGCCGGCGTCGCGGCAGGCGCGGCCCGCCGCGTTGAGCTTGCGCGCGGCCTCGCGGAAGCCGGCCGGCGTGTGCATGGCGCCGGGCAGGCTGGGGACGACGACCCACTTGCCGCCCAGGGTGTGGACGTCCTCGATCGCCTTCGGCAGCCCGCTGCCGGAGACGATGTCCCACCCGACGTGCTCCAGCACGGCCGAGAGCCCGGCGTCGTCGATCATGCCGCGGATCTGCTGCGCGTTGTGGCCGTGCCGGCCGCTGACACCGACGGTGGCGTAGCCGATGTCCGACAACCGCTGGAGCGTCCCGGCGAAGTCCGTGGCCAGGGGCCCGCGCATGGTGTAGAGGTGCATGCCGATGCCGCCCGGCGGGATACGCCGCTCGCCCGGCCGGCCGCCGCCGCACGTTTCCGCCTCGGCCGCCGCCGCGGGTCCTGCCGCGCCGCCGAGCGCGGCGGCCGTACCGGCGCCGAGCGCCGCGGTGAGCAGAGCGCGCCTTCCCAGCCCGCTGTTCGCCGGCCGCCGGGGCCTGCCCGTCCCGTCGGCTCCCCGGTCCGTTTCGTGCCTGCCGTTCATGCGCACAACCGCCTCTCCCGCGTCTGACGAGTCCCGCCTAGAAAGCGCTTTCTGGCATGCGCGCATCAGAGTAAGCGGCCCGCGTCACGCGGTCAACGGTTCTGTGCACGGCGGCGGCTTCTGCGGCACCCGCGGCCCTCACAGGCGCATGTCAGCGCGCCCCGGCGCACGCCCCCGAAGCTCACGCCGGCATGCCCGGCGTACCCGGCGGTGTGCGGCACGCCGCGGCGCCCTCAGAGCCGGATCAGCACGTCGTCCAGGTCCTTGCGCCGGATGTCCGGCACCCGCGCCCAGTCCGCCGGGTAGCCGACCGGGATCACGTACGCCGCCCGCTCCTCCGGCGGCCGCTCGCACACCTCGCCGAGGAACCGCATCGGGCTCGGCGTGTGCGTGAGCGTCGCGAGCCCCGCCTGGTGCAGTGAGGCGAGCAGGAAGCCGACGGCGATGCCGACCGACTCCTTCGTGTAGTACGGGCGCGGGCTCCGCGGCCCCTTGTGCACCTCGAAGACGACGATCACCGCGGGCGCGGACTCCAGGAACGGCTTGTGCCAGTCCGTGCCCAGCGGCGCCAGCGCCGCCAGCCACTCCGGCGACGCCCGCCGCGCGTAGAACTCCCGCTCCGCCTCCTCCGCCGCCTCCCGAAGCCGCCGCTTGCGGTCCTGGTCGGTGACGACCACGAAGCGCCAGGGCTGCACGTTGGCGCCGCTCGGCGCGGTGGCCGCGGTGCGGATCGCCCACTCCAGGACCCCGTCCGGGATCGGGCGCGGCGAGAAGTCCCGTACGGTACGGCGGCGGGTCATCGCCTCGTGGAAGGCCCGGCTGCGCACCTCCGCGTCGGACGCCGGCACGCCGAGGGGCTCGTACGGGACGGTGGGATACGGGGCCGGATACGGCTGCGAGGTCGTCATCAGCCCAGCAGAACACGCCCCGCGACCTTGGCCCAGACCTGATACGAGCCGAACGCCCGCGGCCGTGCCCGCCCCCGGGGCCGCCCGCGACTCCTTACTCCTCGAAGCCCGCCGCGTCCACGAAGTCCGGCCGCGGGTCCAGGGCCGCCGCCAGCCGGAAGTGCCGGCGCACCTCGTCCGGGTCGCCCCCCGCCCGCTCCAGCGTGCGGGCCAGGGCGAAGTGCGCGTAGGCGTTGTCCGGCTCGCGGTCGATGACCGTGCGGAAGTCGGCCTCGGCCGGGCCGAGGCGGGCGCTCATGAAGTACGCGCGGGCGCGCAGCAGCCGCGGCGAGACCTTCTCGGGATGGGCCTCGACCAGCGGGTCGAGCAGTTGGACCGCGCCGCGCGGATCGCGGGCGGCGAGCAACTGCTCGGCCGCCCGGTAGTCGACGACGTCGGTCTCCGGGCTGCGCTCGGCCACGGCGGACTCCTTCCTCGTCTGCTGCGTCTTTCCGTCTCCCGCCTTCCCGCTTCGCCGCCGGGAGACCGCCGGGAGGCGATTCGCCTCCCAACACGGGATCATGCCCCGCTATTCCGCCCCCTGACCCCCTTGCGTGCCACCAGTTCCTCCCAGACCTTCCGTACCCGCTCCGCCAGCTCCTCCGGCGTCCCGTCGTTCTCCACGACGATGTCGGCGATCGCCAGCCGCTCTTCGCGCGTGGCCTGCGCCGCCATCCGGGCGCGCGCCTCGTCCGCCGCCATGCCGCGCAGCCGCACCAGCCGGTCGAGCTGGGTGGCGGGCGAGGCATCGACGACCACGACGACGTCGTACAGCCCGGCGAGATCGTTCTCGGCCAGCAACGGCACGTCGTTCACGACGATCGCGTCCGGGCCCGCCGCCTCCTGCAGCGCGGCGGAGCGCTCGCGGACCAGGGGGTGGACGATGGCGTTCAGCGCCCGGCGCCGGTCGGCGTCGGCGAAGACGATGCTTCCGAGCTTCGCCCGGTCCAGGCTGCCGTCCGCGGCGAGCACGCCGTCACCGAACTCCGCGACGACCGCGGCGAGACCCGGGGTGCCGGGCTCCACCACCTCGCGGGCGATCTTGTCGGAGTCGACGAGCACGGCCCCGTACGAGGCCAGCAGCCGCGACACCGCGCTCTTGCCGGCGCCGATCCCGCCGGTCAGTCCCACCGTCAGCATGGGTCCAGCGTAGGCCGCGAACGCGCGGAGGGCGGGCGCCGGAGCGCACGGCCCGCGCTCCGGCACCCGCCCCCGCGCGGTCCGCGCCTCAGTCGCCCTCCTCGCGCTCCGCGAGGAACCGCTCGAAGGCGTTGCCCAGCTCGTCCGCCGAGGGCAGCTCGGCCGGCTCCGCCATCAGGTTCTCCCGGTCGTCGCCGCCGGCGAGTGCGTCGTACTGGTGCTCAAGCCCGCGGACCATGCCCACCAGTTCCTCGTCGCCCTCGTCGACCTGGCGCTCGATCTCGTTCTGCACCTTCAGCGCCTCGGAGCGCAGCGCGTGCGCCACGCCCGGCAGGACGAGGCCGGTCGCGGAGGTGATCGACTCCAGGACGGTCAGCGCCGCGTCGGGGTACGGGGTGCGGGCCAGGTAGTGCGGCACGTGCGCGGCGACGCCCAGCACGTCGTGCCCGGCCTCCCCGAGCCGGTACTCCAGCAGCGCGTCGGCGCTGCCGGGGACCTGCGCCTCGTCGAAGACGCCGCGGTGGCCCGGCACCAGGTCGACACGGTTGCCGTGCGGCGTGAGGCCCACCGGGCGGGTGTGCGGCACGCCCATGGGGACGCCGTGGAAGTTGACCGCCAGGCGCACGTTCAGCCGCTCCACGATCTCCCGGACGGCCTCGGCGAAGCGCTCCCACTCCACGTCGGGCTCGGGGCCCGTCAGCAGCAGGAACGGGCTCGCGGTCGCGTCGCGTACGAGGTGGAGTTCGAGCTTGGGGACTTCGTACGCCGCCCAGTGGTCGCGGCGGAACGTCATGAGGGGCCGGCGGGCGCGGTAGTCGACGAGCCGGTCGTGGTCGAAGCGGGCCACGACCTCGTGCGGAAGGTCGTCGAGAAGCCGCTCGTTGATCTGGGCGCCGGTCTCGCCCGCGTCCATGAAGCCTTCGAGGTGGTAGAGCAGGGTCAGCCCCGCCGAGTCGTGCTCCAGCACCGCGTCGACGGCCGCGAGCCCGCTGGGGTCCCATTCGTACATGCTCATGAGGGTGTAACACCCCGCGTGCCCGCGGTGATTCCCGGTGACACGGACGGATTCCGCGGGCGGCGGCCGCGGGCGGCGGCCGCGGCGTCCGCAGACCGGGTCAGACCCTCTCCCCGGCTCCCGGACCCGGCCGGTCGACTGGCTGGATCATGACGTACGGCGGCGGAACCTCGCCGCGGCGTATAGCGTCCTTCTTCGCAGAAGGAGGGGGTCGTCGTGCCTGAGGAGGGGCCGGGAGGAGAAGTCCCGGGCGGGCGCGGTGGGTTGCGGGAGCCGCTACGGCCCCGCCGAGGGGGGCGGCGCCGCATGTCGCGCTCCCTCACGCTCGCCGCCATCGGTGCCTGTGTCCTCGTGATCGCGAGCATCGTCGTGTCCGCATGGCCCGGGGGCAGCGGGCTGAGACCGCCGGGGACGCCGTCGCCCGACGCCACCACAGCCGCCGCCTTCACCGGCGTGTACCGCATCGGCGCCCTCGGCGACGCCGACCCGGGCGGCGGGCAGGACGCCGTGCTGAACCGCAGCGTGGCCCGGGCGCTCTCCGACCACGGGAACGGCAGCGGCGGCGGCAACGGCGGCGTGGCGACGCCCCCGCTGGCCGTCTCCGACCTCACCGCCCACAAGGAGTCCACCGAGCCCGCGAACCGCCGGCTCATAGCCCGCTGGCTGGAGATGGAGCCGGGCCTGACCGGGGTCGTCGGCGGCGACCCCGCGCTCAAGCTGCCGGAGAGCGGCCTGACGTCCTTCCGCCTCCCCGTCGTACGGGCCTGCCGCCACGACGGCGCCGGCCTCAGCCCCGAGCCGCGCTACGCCGACACCAACGAGCTGCGCTCCTCCGCCTCCACCGCGGACATGGGCGTCGTCATGGCCCGCCACCTCGCCGCCGAGCCCGGGGTCCGCAAGGTCTACGTCCGCGGCGACACCGCCGCGGGCCCCACCCGGGCCCTGGTCGAGCGGCTGCGCGCGGACGGCGTCGAGGTGCGGACGGACGACGCG
Organism: Streptomyces sp. WAC 06738; assembly: GCF_003945505.1. Taxonomy (NCBI): domain Bacteria; kingdom Bacillati; phylum Actinomycetota; class Actinomycetes; order Kitasatosporales; family Streptomycetaceae; genus Streptomyces; species Streptomyces sp. WAC 06738. The sequence continues at coordinate 1,462,205 of NZ_CP029618.1, forward strand.
GGTCAGCTCGCCGACGCCCTCGGCCGGTTCGATCCCGACGCGGTGTTCCTGGAGGGCGGGGCGGGGAACCTGGCGGACTGGCTGGAGCAGGTCGAGGAGAGCGGGTTCGCCGGGGTGAAGGCGCTGTGGGACCCGACGGCGCCGACGTGCACCGGCCGCAACACCGCGGCCGACGAGGACTTCTCCGTCCCGGACGGCTGGCTGACCGTCCGCGGCCACTACGACGTCCGCCTCGACCCCGACGCCGGCCGCCGCGCCGCCGTCCGCAAGGTCCTCGGCGACGACCTGGCCACCCGCCCGTACGCCGTCGAGACCTACGACGCCGCCCGCGCCATGCTCTCCGCCTGGGACACCGTCTCGGCGGAGGACCGCAACAGCAACGAGCCGGACATGGCCCGCGCAGCATTGGCCGAGGCGCTGCCGACGGTGCGGGTGCGGGGGACGCTGGGCGGCTGGTGGACGGAGCTGTCGGAGGCCGAGGCGCACCCGGTGGTGTGGCTCGACCGCCGGGAGGGCGGTCAGTGGCGGCAGGAGGCGGAGGAGCGCCGCTGAGCGCGGGTTCCGCCCGGCGTGGCCGCACGCCTGCCGTACGCCCACGGGCCCGCCCGTACGGCCGTGGCCGCAGCCATGGCCGTACGGGCGGGCCGCCGCGCGCCCGGCGGTCTCCGGTGCCCTACGAGACGCCGACCCCCCGCTGCCCGGACCGCTCTCCCCCCTCGTGCCCGACGGGCCCCTCGGGACGCTCCAGCGCCACCCGCGGCAGCTTCCTGGCCAGCGGTCCAGGCAGCCACCAGGCGTGCCGGCCGAGCAACTGCATCACCGCCGGCACGATCAGGCAGCGGATCACCAGCGCGTCCAGCAGGATCGCCACCGCGAGCCCCAGGCCGAACTGCTGGAGCATCCGGCTCGGGCTCAGGATGAAGGCCGCGAACACCACGATCATGATCAGCGCCGCCGCCGTGATCACCTGACCGGTGACGGCCAGGCCCTCGCGTACCGCGAGCCCGGCGTTCTTCGTGCGCTCCCACTCCTCGTGCATCCGGGAGACGAGGAAGACCTCGTAGTCCATGGAGAGCCCGAAGACGATCGCGAAGATCATCACGGGGATGAACGCCTCGATCGGTCCCTGCTCCACGCCGAACCAGCCCTCCTGGAAGACCAGCGTGATCACGCCGAGCGCGGCGCCGATGGAGAGCAGGTTCAGCACCGCCGCCTTGAGCGGGATCCACAGGGAGCGGAACACCACCATCAGCAGCAGCGTCGAGAGGCCGACGACGAGGGCGACGAAGAGCGGCATCCGGTCGGCGACGGTGTCGGAGAAGTCCTGGGTACCGGCGGTGGCGCCGCCGACCAGGTACTCCGCGCCGGTCTCCGCCGCCAGCGGCGGCAGCACGTCGTCGCGCAGGTCGTGCACGAGGTCAGCGGTCGCCTCGTCCTGCGGCGCCGACTCGGGGAAGACGATGACGGTGGAGACCTCGCCGTCCTCGGACGGCAGCGGCGGGGTCGTCGCGGCGACGCCGCCGGTCTCCGCGATCCGGGCCTGCGCCTGCTCCCCGGCCTCGGCGGCACCGGCCGCACCGTCCCCGGCGCCGCCCTGCGCCACGACGACGAGCGGGCCGTTGAAACCGGGCCCGAAGCCCTCGGCGAGCAGGTCGTACGCCTTCCTGCTGGTGCTGGCGGGAGCGTCGTTCCCGGCGTCGGCGAAGCCGAGCCGCATGCCGAGGACGGGCGCGGACAGGGCCACCAGCGCGACCAGGGCCGCGACCAGCGCGGGCAGCGGGCGGCGCTGCACGGCGCCCGCCAGGGCGCGCCAGCGGCTGCCCTCGGCCTTCCCCTTGGCCGCCGCCTTCTCGGCGCGCTTGAGGACGTGGCGCTGGATGCGCCGGCCGAGCACGGCGAGCAGCGCGGGCAGCAGCACCAGCGACGCGGCCATCGTGACCAGCACGGTCAGCGCCACCGAGAGCGCCACGCCCTGCAGCGAGCCGAGGCCGAGGGCGACGAGGCCGAGGAGGGCGACGATGACGGTGCAGCCGGCGAAGAAGACCGTGCGGCCGGCGGCGTCGAGGGCGATACGGGCGGCGGTGTCCCGGTCGGCGCCGCGGATCAGTTCGTGGCGGTACCGGTAGAAGATGAGCAGCGCGTAGTCGACGCCGACGCCGAGGCCGACGAGCATCATGATCGGCGGGGTGAAGTCGGCGACGGTGAAGAGGTGCCCGGCCAGGGTGATCAGGCCGACGGCGGTGCCGACCGCGAACAGCGCGGTGACCAGCGGCACCGCGGCGGCCACCAGCGAGCCGAAGAGCAGCACGAGGATCACCAGTGCCGCGAGCATGCCCGCGCCCTCGGCGCCGCCGCCCCCCTCCTCCTCGGCGCCGCGCACGGCCTCGCCGCCCAGCTCGATCTGGAGCGCGTCGGTCCGTGCGTCCTGCGCGGTGTCGATGATCTTCTCGACGTCCGCCTTGGGCACGATCTCCGCCTTGCCGTCGAGGGTGACGGTGGCGTACGCGATGTCGCCGCCCTCGGAGACGGCCGCACCGCCGTCGGCGTACGGGCTGCGCACGTCCACGACGCTCGGCAGCCCGCGCACCTGCTCCAGCAGGCGCTCGACGTCCTGCTCGGTGCCTGCGGCGCGCAGCCCCCGCTCGTCCTTGAACACGATCTCCACGCTGTCGCCCGCCTGCGCCGAGCCGTGCTTCTCCAGCAGGTCGGTGGCGGCCTGGGAGTCGGTGCCGGGGAGGGAGAAGTCGTTGCGCCAGTTGCTTCCGGCGCCCTGGGAGGCGGCGGTGACGCCGAGGAGGACGACGATCCAGAGGAGGATCGCCAGTCGTCGGCGGCGGCGCGACCAGTCGGCGAGCCGGGCGAAGAGGCCGGGGCGGGTGTCGGGGGCGGTGGGCGGTGGATCAGCGCGGTGTGCGGACATGGTGCCAGCGTGGGTGGCCGGCTGCGGCGGGCACGTCGGCCGGGCGCGGACACCGCCCCTACCCCGCTGGTTGCGCCCGCCGCCCGTCCCGTACTACCCGGGTTGCGCCCGCCCCCGTAACGCCGCCGCGTCCCCTAGGGGGCGCGGGTGATTCCCCTACGGTCCGGCACCGGCGGCCTCGGCGCGGCGGGGTCGGCGGGGGGCGGCGGGGTCGTGAGGGTCCGGGGGACGGGGCGTTGTCGGCGGGGCGGCCTACCCTTGGGCGGGTGCGCGGGGGATGGGGGGTTGGTGCGTGAATTCGAGGGCGTCGGGACGGGGCGCCTGCGGCGCCGTGCCGTCAGGGGGCCAGCCAGCCGGGGCGGACCATCCCCGACTCGTACGCCAGCACCACCAACTGCGCCCGGTCGCGCACTCCCAGCTTCGTCATGATCCGGCTCACGTGCGTCTTCGCCGTCGCCGGGCTCAGCACCAGCCGCGCCGCGATCTCGTCGTTCGTCAGCCCCGCGGCCACCAGTCGCATCACCTCGGCCTCCCGCTCCGTCAGCGCGTTCAGCCGCGGGCTCGGCTCCGGCGCCTTCACCCGGCCGGCGAACTCGGCGATCAGCCGCCGCGTCACCGACGGGCTGATCAGGGCGTCGCCGCGGGCCGCCACCCGCACCGCGTGGATCAGCTCCTCCGGCTCGGTGTCCTTCACCAGGAACCCGGCGGCGCCGGCGCGCAGCGCCCCGTACACGTAGTCGTCGAGGTCGAACGTCGTCAGAATGACGACCCGGACGTCCGCCAGCCGCTCGTCCGCGGCGATCCGCCGGGCGGCCTCCAGGCCGTCGGTGCCCGGCATCCGGATGTCCATCAGCACGACGTCGGGGCGCAGTTCGCGGCACGCGGCCACCGCCTCGGCGCCGTCGCTCGCCTCCCCGATCACGTCGAGGTCGTCCTCGTCCGCCAGGATCGAGCGGAAACCGGCGCGCACCAGCTTCTGGTCGTCCGCGAGCAGAATCCTGATCATGCCTGGGCGTGCTCCGTTCCGTAGGGCAGCCGGGCGGTGACGGCGAAGCCGGCGCCTCCGGGCCGCGGGCCCGCGGCCAGCTCCCCGCCGACCGCCCGCGCCCGCTCCCGCATCCCGCCGATGCCGCTCCCGCCGCCGACCGCGGCGCTCCCGGGTCCGGCGCCGGCTCCGCCCCCGGCGCGGGCCTCGGCGGCCGCGCCCCGGCCGTCGTCCTCCACCGCAAGCCGCAGTTCCCGCTCACCGTAGTCCAGCCGTACGGTCACGGACGTGGCCCCCCGCGCATGCCGCGCGACGTTCGTCAGCGACTCCTGCACCACCCGGTACACGGTCAGGTCCAGCTCCGCGGGCAGCGTCCGCTCCGCGCCCGCCACCACCGTCTTCACCCGCAGCCCCGCCGTGTCCGCCGCCCGCTCCGTCAGCTCGCCCAGGCGGGCCAGCCCCGGCGCGGGCGCCGTCGGCGCCTCGTCGTCGACCTGCCGGAGCACCCCCAGCGTGGTGCGCAGCTCGCGCAGCGTCTCGCGGCTGGTCTCCTTGATGGTGGCCAGCGCGTCGGCGGCGGCCGGGTCGGGGGCGTCGCTCTTCTTCAGCCGGTGCAGGGCGGCGCCGGACTGGACGTTGATCAGCGAGATGTTGTGCCCGATGACATCGTGCAACTCGCGTGCGATGCGCAGCCGTTCCTCGGTAGCGCGCCGGCGCGCCTCGCCCTCGACGTGCGCGCGCCGGCCGTGCCACATCGCGCCCAGCGCCACCACGGCGACCACCCAGCCGGTGAGCATGAACAGCGCGATGCCGTTGACGTCGTCGTTGCCCGAGAGCGTCCCGGCCGTGGTGCCGGTGACGACGAGCGCGCCCAGCGCCGCCGCCGCGCGCAGCCGCCCGGCGGCGGCCACGCAGTACAGCGCGATGACGAGCACGATGAAGAGCGGACCGTCGTACGCGCTGCTCACGTAGTAGACGCCGACGGCCGGGATGACGAACGCGCCCACGGCGACCGGACGGCGGCGGGCGAAGTACAGCGCCCCGCAGGCCAGCACGATGAGCGCCCAGCCGAGCGCCGTCGTCGCCCACGGCTCCCGGCGCTGGCCGACGAACGCCTGCACCGTGCCGAGCGCCACCAGCGCACCCGTCCCGGCCGCGAGGGCGGTGTCCGCCGCGCGGCCCTGGGGCAGGCGGAGCTGACGTACGGGCAGGAGCATGACCAAAGCGTACGTGCCGGGACGCACACCCCGGAGCGAAGGCGCCGGCCCCCGCCGGCCCCGGCCGTACAGCCCGCGGAGGGTACGCACGGCGGAAGCCCGCCGCCCCCCGGAGGGGACGACGGGCTTCCGTCCTTCGTGCTGCGTACTACCCGGGCCGGCCGGCCCGCGATCAGCTCTGGCCGCCGGCCAGCTTCTCGCGGAGGGCCGCCAGCGCCTCGTCCGAGGCCAGCGCGCCGGAGTCGTCCGCACCCTCGGAGGAGTACGAACCGCCGCCGGACGGTGCCGGCGCCGAGTCGCCCGCCTCGGCCGCCGCCTGGGCGTCGGCCTCGCGGGACTTGACGACCTGCGCCTGGTGCTGCTCGAAGCGGGCGTGGGCCTCGGCGTACTGGCCCTCCCACTCCTCGCGCTGCTTCTCGTACCCGTCGAGCCACTCGTTGGTCTCGGGGTCGAAGCCCTCGGGGTAGATGTAGTTGCCCTGGTCGTCGTACGACGCCGCCATGCCGTAGAGCGTGGGGTCGAAGTCGACGGCCATCGGGTCGGGACCGAAGGTCTCGTTCGCCTGCTTCAGCGAGAGGCTGATGCGGCGGCGCTCCAGGTCGATGTCGATGACCTTGACGAAGATCTCGTCCCCGACCTGGACGACCTGCTCCGGGATCTCCACGTGGCGCTCGGCCAGCTCGGAGATGTGGACCAGGCCCTCGATGCCCTCGTCGACGCGGACGAACGCGCCGAACGGCACCAGCTTCGTGACCTTGCCGGGCACGACCTGACCGATCTGGTGCGTCCGCGCGAACTGCTGCCACGGGTCTTCCTGGGTCGCCTTCAGGGACAGCGAGACGCGCTCGCGGTCCATGTCGACGTCCAGGACCTCGACCGTGACCTCCTGGCCGACCTCGACGACCTCGGACGGGTGGTCGATGTGCTTCCAGGACAGCTCGGACACGTGCACCAGGCCGTCCACGCCGCCCAGGTCCACGAAGGCGCCGAAGTTGACGATCGAGGAGACCACACCCGACCGCACCTGGCCCTTCTGGAGGGTGGTGAGGAAGGTCTGGCGGACCTCGGACTGGGTCTGCTCAAGCCAGGCACGGCGGGACAGAACCACGTTGTTCCGGTTCTTGTCCAGCTCGATGATCTTGGCTTCGAGCTCCTTGCCGACATAGGGCTGGAGGTCGCGCACGCGGCGCATCTCGACCAGCGACGCGGGGAGGAAGCCCCGCAGGCCGATGTCGAGGATGAGACCGCCCTTGACGACCTCGATGACGGTACCGGTGACGATGCCGTCCTCTTCCTTGATCTTCTCGATGGTGCCCCACGCACGCTCGTACTGCGCGCGCTTCTTCGAGAGGATCAGCCGGCCTTCCTTGTCCTCCTTCTGGAGCACAAGGGCCTCGATCTCGTCGCCGACGGCGACGACCTCGTTCGGGTCGACGTCGTGCTTGATCGAGAGTTCCCGGGAAGGGATGACACCCTCGGTCTTGTAGCCGATGTCGAGCAGGACCTCGTCCCGGTCGACCTTCACGATGACGCCGTCGACGATGTCGCCGTCGTTGAAGTACTTGATCGTCTCGTCGATCGCGGCGAGGAAGGCTTCCTCGGAACCGATGTCGTTGACCGCGACCTGCGTCGTGGCGGCCGCGGTGTTCTCGGTGCTGCTCGTCATGTGGGATTGGGCTCCGGTACGGGCAAGTTGAGTCGTCGTCACTCCACGCCGAGAGCCCTGTGATCGCACCGCCGAAGCCGGACAGCCTAAGAGGCGCTTTCCCGACTCCACTCGGAAGCCCGGCAGCGCCTCGTGAACCGAGGGGACATACAACAGATGCGAGCGCGGCCTGCTCCGTCCGAGGCGCGCAGGCCCGCAGCGCAACTTGTAGCATACGGGGGCAGCCGGGCATGGTCAATGCGCGAAGAGTGCACCTGGGGCATGCCGCCCTATACCCGGCAGTAGTGGCGCTCCGTCACTCTCGCGCGTGGCAGGAAGGTACTACGACGGTCCGGCCGATGGTCCACGAGTACGAAAACGGTACGGGCGGTGCCGGCGGTGCCGCTGCCGCGGATGTTCCGGCAGAGGCTACCCGACGGCCCGTCCCCGCGCGGGAAACCCGGCAAGCGAGCCGTGGTTGGTGGGACCGCAACGCCGACGACTACCAGCGCGAGCACGGCGGCTTCCTCGGCGGCGCGGACGGCGCCCGCTTCATCTGGGGCCCCGAAGGGCTGGACGAGGCCGAGGCCCGGCTGCTCGGTCCCGCCGACTCGCTGACCGGACGAGCGGTGCTGGAGGTGGGCGCGGGAGCCGCGCAGTGCTCGCGCTGGCTCGCCGCGCAGGGCGCGCGGCCCGTAGCACTCGACCTCTCGCACCGTCAGTTGCAGCACGCGCGCCGCCTCGCTCTCGAAGCGCCGGAAGGGGCCGCGCCGTTCCCGCTGCTCCAGGCGGACGCGACGGCGCTGCCCTTCCGCGACGGGGCATTCGACCTGGCGTGCTCCGCGTACGGCGCCGTGCCGTTCGTCTCCGCACCCGTCGCGGTGATGCGGGAGGTCAGGCGGGTGCTGCGGCCCGGCGGGCGGTGGGTCTTCTCCGTCACCCACCCCGTGCGCTGGGCGTTCCCGGACGAACCGGGGCCCGAGGGACTCTCCGTCGCCGCGTCGTACTTCGACCGCACGCCGTACGTCGAGCAGGACGACGAGGGGCGCGCACTGTACGTCGAGCACCACCGGACGCTCGGCGACCGGGTGCGCGACGTGGTCGCGGGCGGGTTCCGGCTGCTGGACCTGGTGGAGCCCGAGTGGCCGCAGTGGCACGACCAGGAGTGGGGCGGCTGGTCGCCGCTGCGCGGGCACCTCATCCCCGGCACGGCGATCTTCGTCTGCGAAGCGGCCTGAGCCCGCGGCGGGCAGAGACCCCGCGGCCGCCGGGGCACGGTCCGTAGCACACTGGCGTCCGTGGCCCTCCGCTCCGACGCACTCGACGCCCTGCCCGTACGGCACGCGCTGCCCGCCCTGCGCGCGGCCCTCGAAGGACCCGGCGTCGCCGTGCTCGGGGCACCGCCCGGCACCGGCAAGACCACGCTCGTACCGCTGGCCCTCGCCGGACTCGTCCCCGGCGCCGGCGACCCGCCGCGCCGGGTGCTCGTCGCCGAACCCCGCCGCATGGCGGCGCGGGCCGCCGCCCGCCGCATGGCGTGGCTGCTCGGCGAGGAGACCGGCGACCGGGTCGGGTTCACCGTCCGCGGCGAGCGCCGCGCCGGGCCCCGCACCCGGGTCGAGGTCGTCACCACCGGCGTCCTCCTGCAACGCCTCCAGCGCGACCCCGAGTTGGCCGGCGTGGACGCCGTGCTCCTCGACGAGTGCCACGAACGGCACCTCGACGCCGACACCGCGCTCGCCTTCCTCGTCGACGTACGCGCCACCCTCCGCCCCGAACTGCGGCTCGTCGCCGCCTCCGCCACCTCCGACACCGCCGCCTGGGCCCGCCTCCTCACCGCGGCGCCCGGCACCGCCGCGCCCGCCCCCGTCGTACGCGGGGAGGGCACGATGCACCCCGTCGCGATCGGCTACCGCCCCCCGCCCGCCGGCGTACGCCCCGCCCACGGCACCCGCGTCGACCCGGCGCTGCTGGCCCACATCGCCGACGTCGTACGCGAAGGGCTGCGCCGGCCGGACGGCGACGTGCTCTGCTTCCTGCCGGGCGTCGGCGAGATCGCCCGCGTCGCCGGGCTGCTGACGGACACGGCCGCGGACGTCCTGCAGTTGCACGGGCAGGCACCGGCCGAGGTGCAGAACGCCGTGCTGCGCGGCAGCGCCCCCGGCGAACGGCGCGTGATCCTCTCGACCGCCGTGGCCGAATCCAGCCTGACCGTCCCGGGCGTGCGGATCGTCGTCGACGGCGGTCTCGCGCGCGAACCGCGCATGGACCACGCCCGCGGGCTCGGCGCCCTCACGACCGTACGGGTATCCGCCGCCACCGCCACCCAGCGGCTGGGCCGGGCCGGGCGCGAAGGCCCGGGGCTGGCGCTGCGCTGCTGGTCGGACGCCGAGGACGGGCGGCTGCCGCGCTACCCGTCGCCGGAGATCGCCGTCGCCGACCTGGCCGGCTTCGCCCTGCAGGCCGCCTGCTGGGGCGACCCCGACGCCACCGGACTCGCCCTGCTCGACGCCCCGCCGCCGGGCGCGCTGGCCGCCGCCCGCGACGTACTGCGGGCGGTCGGCGCCGTGGACGCCGCCGGCCGCCCGACGCCCCGCGGCACCCGCCTCGCCGGCCTCGGCCTGCACCCCCGGCTCGGCCGCGCCCTGCTCGACGCCGCAGAGGAAGCCGGCCCCGGCGCGGCGGCGGAGGCGGTGGCGGTGCTCAGCGAGGAGCCGCCGCGCGCGTACGGCGACGACCTCGCCGCCGCCTGGCGCCGCGCCCGCCGCGGCGGCGACGCCTACGCGCCCCGCTGGCGCCGCGAGGCCCAGCGCCTGCGTCGCGCGCTGCGGGCACCGGCGGGCGACCGGAACGCCGCGAACGCACACCGGGACGACGAGCCCGGCGCCGCGTCGCGGGCACCGGTCACGGGCGCAGGCGCAGGCCCGGCCACGGAAGCCCCCGCGCCCGCCGACGACGCGGCCGGCCGCTCCGCTCCGTCCGGCGCCCCCGCCCGCGAGGGCGGCGGCCGGCTCGGCGACGACGCCGTCGCCGGTCTTGTCGCCGCGCTCGCCTTCCCCGAGCGCGTCGCCCGGGGACGCGGCGACGGGTCGTACCTCATGGCGTCCGGCACCCGCGTGGAGACCGGTGCCGAATCCGCCCTGCGCGGGCAGCAGTGGCTCGCCGTCGCCGTCGCCGACCGGCCCGTCGGCGCCGCCGGCGCCCGGCTGCGGCTCGGCGCCCCCCTCGACGAGGCCACCGCGCTACGGGCCGCGGAAACCCTGCTCCGCACCGAGGACGAGGTCACCTGGTCCGCCGAGCGGCACGAAACCGTCGCCCGCCGCGTCACCCGCCTCGGCGCCGTCGAACTCCGCGCCCGGCCCCTCCCCCACCCCGACCCCGCACGCCTGCGAGCCGCCCGCCTCGACGGGCTGCGCCGCGAAGGCACCGGGCTGCTGCGCTGGTCCGAGCACGCCCGCGCGCTGCGCCTCCGGCTGGCGTTCCTCCACGGCGCACTCGGCGACCCCTGGCCCGACGTGTCCGACGACGCACTCCTCGCCCGCGCCGGCGACTGGCTGGACGACGACCCGCGCCGCATCGACGCCGGCCGCGTACTCCAGGGGCTCCTCCCCTGGGCCCGCGGCGAAGCCGCCCGCCTCGACGAACTCGCCCCGGAACGCATCGAGGTGCCCAGCGGCTCCCGCATCCGCGTCGACTACGAGGACCCGCAGCAGCCCGTGCTCGCCGTCAAGCTCCAGGAACTCTTCGGCCTCGACCGGACCCCGCGGATCGCGGACGGCCGCGTGCCGCTCCTGGTGCACCTGCTCTCCCCCGCCGGCCGCCCCGCCGCCGTCACCGCGGACCTGGAGTCCTTCTGGCGGCAGGGCTACCCCGCGGTCCGCGCGGAGCTGCGGGGCCGCTACCCGAAGCACCCCTGGCCCGAGGACCCGGCCGCCGCCACGCCCACCCGGCACACCACGCGCCGCACGAACGCCGGGCGCTGACCGCCGGGCCCGCGACCGCGGCGACCCGGCGGCCCGGCGTTCCGGATCCTCTCAGGCCCTGCTCGCGCTACTCGACGGTCAGCTCCAGCGTGAGGGTCACGCCCTCGCTCGTGGTCAGCCGCAGCAGGTACGTGCCGGCCGCGTCGCCCGCGTGGATCGCCGGCAGCTTCACCGTGCCGTCGTCCTCCGTGGTCAGGTTCAGCTTGCGGACCGGGTTACCCTCCTGGTCCTTGAAGAACGGGCCCTTGTCGTTCTGCTCGCCCGCCTCCGTGACCATCGCCGCCGTCACCGGCGCCTTCGCGGCGGGACCGCCCCGGTACGTCACCTTGGCCTCGACGGTGCCGAACTCGCCGCCCGCCGCCGCCTTCAGCGCCGCGTCACCGACCCGGGCCAGCCCGTACGACGCCTTTACCTCGGCGGCGAAGTCCACCGGGCTCACGCCGCCGCCCGTCGTGGCGCGGATCGTGAACTCCCCGGTCAGCTTGCCCGCCTTGACCACGGGCGCCGTCGCGTAACCCGTGCTGTTGGTGGTCACGGACGCGGTCTTCCCGCCGCCGGCGAAGACCGCGCCGGTCTGGCCGCTGATGGTGAACGTGACCGTCTTGCCGGACACGCCGGTGCCGCGCGACGTCACGCCCCGCACCTTCGGGCGCTCCTCGAAGTCGGCGCCGGTGTACGCGGTGGAGGACTGCGGGCTCGCCAGGCGCAGGTCCGCGATGGCCGGCGGCGGCGCCGGCTCCTCGGGGTCCTCGTCACCCCCGCCGGACGGCGGCGGGTCGCTGGGGCCGGGGCTGGGGCTGCCGCCGCCGTTGCCGCCGCCGTCGTCCTTGCCACCACCCTTGCCGTCGCCGTCGTCTCCGCCCTTGCCGCCCTTGCCCGGGCTGTCGCTCTCCGACGGGCTCGGCGAGGGAGTCGGCGTGTTGATGCCGTCGCTGCGGTCGCCCGGGTCGGCACCGGTGCCGTCGGGCACCGCGTCGGCGCCGCCCTCCTTGTAGAAGTCGTACCAGGTCAGGACCGTACGGAGATACGACTGCGACTGGTTGTACCCGAGGATGGCGGCTTCCAGATCGGACTGCGAGGACAGATCGCGCCCGCCCGCGCACAGGTAGCGGCCGGCGGCCAGGGCCGCGTCGTAGACGTTGTTCGGATTCCGCTCGCCGTCGTCGTTGCCGTCGCTGCCCCAGGTGGCCCAGGTCGAGGGGATGAACTGCATGGGGCCGACGGCGCGGTCGTGGCTGGTGTCCCCGTCGTACTCGCCGCCGTCTGTGTCCGTGATGTTGGCGAAGCCGTTGCCGTTGAGCACGGGACCGAGGATCGGGTTCCGCGTCGTACCGTCCGCCTTCACGTCACCGCCGCGGGCGTGCCCCGACTCGACCCGTCCTATGGCCGCCAGCAGCTCCCACTCCAGGTTGCACCCGGGGTTCGTGCTCGCGAGCCGGCTCTCCGCCTGCTTGTACGCGTCGAGAACGGTCGCCGGGATACCGGAGTCGTCGGCCTCGTCCTCCAGCTCGTCACCGGGCGAGGGATTGGCGCTCTCCAGCGGCGGCAGGTCGGTGTAGTAAGGGGACCCACCCGTGATCGAGTCCTCCCCGCCCCCCGGCGCCTGGTCGGGGGCGCTCTTCCCGGGGACGTCGGGCCCCGCGGAGTACCCCGGCGCCTGTGAGGCGGTGAGCGCCGCCATCGCGGCGGCGGCCACCGCCGCGGTCATCGCACCCTTGCGCAGTCGTCGTCGCGTCGGCGCAGACATCGCCTACCCGTCCCCTCCGTAGGTCTGCAGGCTCCCCCGCACAGCAATGCTCGCGACCATACGTCAAGTTGATGCCGCGTTCTACCGCCTGTGGATGAACGGTAACCGCATCCACACACCCGGCGGATACCCCTGGAACACCGGCGAGGCGGAGGCAGGGGCGGGCTCAGTACTTCGGCCCGACGTGCGCGTCCATGAGCGCGACGGAAGCACGCCTGGCGACGGAGATGTTGAACGGATCGGACCCGCGGGCGAGGGTCGACCACTCGACACCGACCCGGTCGAGGGTGTCGGTGAACAGCTTGCGGATGTCGTCGGACTTGTTGCTGAAGAAGTAGCGCGGGTATTCGTAGCGCTTGCGCCGGCCGGCCACGAGACGAGTGGTCCAGTTCGTGATCCGGCACCCGTCCGAATGGATGAGACCGCGGATGAAGGGCCAGGGGTGCCGGTCAAGGATCTCCTGCTGCCACGGCTCCACCGCGATCCGCCGCTCATGCTTCTTGCCGGGGCCGTGCTGGGGGAACATGCACGGCAGATGCCGGGAGTAGACCTTCACGTTGTGGCAGCCGGTCCGTGCGACCGAGCAGACCTTGTTGTGCGGGAAGACCGCGCTCATCGCATGGCGGCAGTCGCGCATCAGTCCCGGCCAGGCATCGGCACAGGTGATCATGAGGCTGGGGACCCGGTGTCCGGAGTACCGGACGATGTGGCCGTCGCCCAGGTAGAGGCCGAGGAGGTAGGCGTAAGCCATGTCGTCCAGCGGCCGGCCGTCGCACCGCGGACACGGCCGGTCCGGGGAGCCGGGTAATGTCCCGCGCCTGACCCGGTCCTGGTGGAGCCAGTAGCCGACCGTCCCTACGGGAACGCCGAGGTCCCGGGCGGCGTCGGCGTTCCGCGCCCCCGCGCGCAGCAGCGCGAGTGCCCGATCACGTACTTCCGTGCCGTGCGTGTGCATGGAACAACTGTGCGCGACGGAACACGATCGCACCGGTTAGCCGGCGGAATTCACGAGAACGGTGCGCTCCAGTTGAGCGAGAAGTGCCCGGTGTGGGATTCGAACCCACATGCCCGAAGGCACGGCTGTTTGAGAGCCGCGTGTCTCACCAGTTCCACCAACCGGGCTCGCTCTGCGCGGGCCCAAGCCTACCGCGTACTCACGGCTCCCCGCCGGGTCGGTACCCTCGTGGGTGCCCCCCTATCGCAGCCAGGCAATACCCCGAGGAGCACCGTGAGCGCCCCCGAGACCCCCGAAACCCCGGAGGACGTCGTCGCCGCCAGCGCCGGAGGCGGCGAGCACGTGCCGCCGCTGACCACCCGGGTCGTCATCGCGGAGGACGAGGCCCTCATCCGGCTCGATCTGAAGGAGATGCTGGAGGAGGAGGGGTACACCGTCGTCGGGGAGGCGGGGGACGGGGAGACCGCGGTGCGGCTGGCGCGGGAGCACCAGCCGGATCTGGTGATCCTGGATGTGAAGATGCCCGTGCTCGACGGGATCTCCGCCGCCGAGCAGATCGCCGCCGACTCCATCGCGCCCGTGCTCATGCTCACCGCGTTCTCCCAGCGCGAGCTGGTGGAGCGGGCGCGGGACGCCGGGGCCATGGCGTATCTGGTGAAGCCGTTCAGCAAGGGTGACGTGGTGCCGGCGATCGAGATGGCCGTCTCCCGCTACACGGAGCTGAAGACGCTGGAGAAGGAGGTCGTCGACCTCACGCAGCGGCTGGAGACGCGGAAGCTCGTGGACCGGGCGAAGAGCATCCTGCAGACCGAGTACGGGCTGTCCGAGCCCGCGGCGTTCCGGTGGATCCAGAAGACGTCGATGGACCGCCGGCTGTCGATGCAGCAGGTGGCCGAGGCCGTGATCGAGGACGACGCGGAGAAGAAGGCGAAGAAGAAGCAGGGTTAGTCCGCGGAGCCTCTACGGGGCTTCCGTACGACCCGCGAACGCGCGAGCGGCCCGTGCCCCCCTCCCCGGGGCGCGGGCCGCTCTGGCTGTGCGGTGGGTTCTCAGTCCTCGCCGAGGTACGCCTTGCGCACGGATTCGTCGTGCAGCAGTTCCTCTCCGGTGCCCGACAGGACGACCTTGCCGACCTCCATCACGTGGCCGTGGTCGGCGATGGAGAGCGCGGCCTGGGCGTTCTGCTCGACGAGCAGGATGGTGGTGCCCTGGGCCTTCAGCTCCCGGATCGTCTCCATGATCTTCTGCATCATGATCGGCGAGAGGCCCATGGAGGGCTCGTCGAGCATGAGCAGCTTGGGCCGGGACATCAGCGCCCTGCCCATGGCGAGCATCTGCTGCTCGCCGCCGGAGAGGGTGCCGGCCGCCTGCTTGCGCCGTTCGCCGAGGATCGGGAAGAGCTCGTAGCACATCTTGATGTCCTGCTCGATGCCCGCCGCGTCCTTCCGGAGGAAGGCGCCGAGTTGGAGGTTCTCGGTGATGGTGAGGCGGGGGAAGAGCCGGCGGCCCTCCGGGGAGTGGGCGAGGCCCATGGCGACGATCTTGTGGGCGCCGACGCCGTTGAGCGGGGTGCCGTCGAAGAAGATCTTGCCGCCGGAGGGCTTCAGCAGTCCGGAGAGGGTGCGCAGGGTCGTCGTCTTGCCGGCGCCGTTGGTGCCGATGAGCGTGACGACCTCGCCGCTCTGGACGCTGAACGAGATGCCCTTGACGGCCTCGATCTTGCCGTAGGCGACCTTCAGGTCTTCGACCTGCAGTAGCGCGGTCACGCGTCGCCCTCCTTGCTGGTCTTGGGGGTGCTGCCGCTCCCGGTGTTCCTGGCGACCGCGTCCTCGGCCGCGGCGACCTCGGCGACGGCCTCGTCCTCGGGGACGCCCTCGAAGGGGGTGCCGAGGTACGCGGCGACGACGCGGTCGTCGCTCTGGACGACGTCGGGGGTGCCCTCGACCAGTTTTTCGCCCTGGACGAGGACGGCGACGCGGTCGCAGAGTCCGAAGATGAAGCGCATGTCGTGCTCGATGACGAGTACGGAGATGCCCTGTTCGCGGATCGCGAAGACCAGTTCGCGGGTGGCCCGGGTCTCCTGCGGGTTCATGCCCGCGGTGGGCTCGTCGAGGAGCAGCAGTCCGGGTTCGCTCGCCAGCGCCCGGGCGATCTCCAGCTTGCGCTGTTCGCCGTAGGGGAGGTTGCGGGCGAGGTGGTCGCGCTTGGCGGCCAGCCCGGTGAACTCCAGGAGTTCCATGGCGCGTGCTTCGGACGCCTTCTCCGCCCGCTTGAAGCCGGGGTTGCGCAGCAGCGCGGACCACAGCCCTTCGTTGGTGCGGGTGTGCCGGCCGACGAGGACGTTTTCCAGGACCGTCATGTTGGCGAAGAGACGGATGTTCTGGAAGGTACGGGCGATGCCCGCCTCGGTGACGCGGTGGGAGCGGTGCGGCAGGACCGTGCCCTTGTAGCGGACCGTGCCCTCGGTG
Source organism: Streptomyces sp. WAC 06738 (assembly GCF_003945505.1). Classification (NCBI taxonomy): domain Bacteria; kingdom Bacillati; phylum Actinomycetota; class Actinomycetes; order Kitasatosporales; family Streptomycetaceae; genus Streptomyces; species Streptomyces sp. WAC 06738. The sequence continues at coordinate 1,478,125 of NZ_CP029618.1, forward strand.
GGGATGTAGAGCCCGGTCATGCAGTTGAAGAAGGTGGTCTTGCCGGCGCCGTTGGGGCCGATGAGCCCGACGATCTCGCCCTGGCCGACGGTGAGGTCGACGTTGCGTACGGCGGTGAGGCCGCCGAAGCGCATGGTGACGCCCCGGGCGTCCAGGACGGTACCGCCGTCCGGCCCCTTGGCGGGGATGGTCTCGCTGGCCATCGTTGTCACACCCCCACCTTCTTGCTGAGGCCGGTATCTTCCTTGGGCACGTCGAGCTGGCCGGTGTCGTGGAACTCGAGCTGCTTCCGGCGGTCGGCGATGAGGCCCTCCGGGCGGAAGCGCATGAGCAGGACCAGCGCCACGCCGAAGAGCAGGAGCTGGTACTCCTGGACGAACTGCAGCTTGGCGGGGATCAGGTAGAGCAGCGACGCGCCGATGAGCGGGCCGCTGACGGTGCCCATGCCGCCGAGGATGACGGCGGCCAGCAGGAACGCGGAGTTCGGCGGCACGGCTTCGACGAACTTGTACTGGGTGGGCGTGACGGTGTACGTCACGTGCGCCTGTACGGTGCCCGCCATGCCGGCCAGGGTGGCGCCGAGCGCGAACGCGAGGAGCTTGAGCCGGAAGGCGTTGATGCCCATCGCGCGGGCGGCCGTCTCGTCCTCGCGGATGGCGACCCAGGCGCGGCCGATGCGCGACTGGTCCGCCCGCCGGAAGATCATGACGATCACGACGGTGAAGAGGAGCATGAGCAGGAAGTAGTTGGAGAACCTGCCCAGCTCCTGGCCGAGGATGGTGTGCTCCTCGCCGAGGTTGAAGCCGAAGATCTCCAGCTCCGGGATGTTCGGGATGCCGTTGGGCCCGTTGGTGACGTCGGGCCCGGAGTCGCCGTCGAGGTTCTGCACGCCGATGCGGAAGATCTCGCCGAACCCGAGGGTGACGATGGCGAGGTAGTCGCCGCGCAGCCGCAGGGTCGGGGCGCCGATGAGCACGCCGAAGACGAGCGACGCCGCGGCGCCGGTGAGCACGGCCGCCCAGAACGGGAAGGTGACCCCGATGCTGGAGGTGGGTGCGCCGGAGACCAGGGCGGCGGTGTAGGCGCCGACGCCGAGGAAGGCGACGTAGCCGAGGTCGAGCAGGCCGGCGAGGCCGACGACGACGTTGAGGCCGAGCGCCACGGTGGCGAAGATGAGGATGTTGGTGCCGATGCTGGCGTAGGCGTCGTTGCTCTGGGTGAACGGGAAGGCGAACGCGGCGACGAAAGCCGCGGTCACGGTCACGTTCCGGTGCTTGGCGGTGAGCTGGCCCAGTTGCCGGGTGAGGCCCGCGCGGCCCACGGCGGGGAACGCGAAGGAGACGAGCACCATGTAGCCGATGAAGAGTTCGGCGTAGTCGGTGTCGATGCCGAACGTGAAGACGTACAGGCCGAGAGCGAAGGCGGCGGAGATGATGACGATCTCCACCCAGCCGGGCAGGTCCCGGACCCGCCCGGGGACGGGTGCCTTCAGGGAGTGGACCAGTCGGGCCCAGGCGTTGGCCGGCGGCCTCTCGGGGTCCACGGGGACGTCGGCCGGCAGGCCGAGGGCGCCGAGGGCGGCGATCAGGGCCATGGCGACGGCGATGTAGCCGCCGGGGTCGACGTTGACCAGGCCGCCGAGGTTCTTGACGATGGCGCCGATGGTGTAGCCGGTGACGCCGAGGGTGCCGAGCGCGAGGAGCCGTACCGCGCTGTTGGGGCCGCCGGGGGTGAGCCAGCGCAGTCCGCGCAGGCCGCTGCCGGAGAGCAGGAACAGCAGGGTGAGCAGGGCACCGGTGAGGGTGAGGAGCTGCAGTCCGCCGGGGTATCCGTAGACGGTGAGGTTGCCCGGGAACTCCTCCGTGTAGGTCCACGAGAGGAAGGTCGAGATAAAGGTGCCGGCGGCGCCGGCGTAGGCGATGAGCCGGGCGCGGCCCGGTGCCAGGGGCAGCACGCCGCCCGCGGGGGCGGCTTCGGATGCGGTGTTCTTCTCCAGGGTGTTCATCGCTATCACGCCCGATCCGCGACGCGTTCGCCCAGCAGGCCCTGTGGCCGCAAGAGCAGTACGAGAATGAGCAGGACGAACGCCCAGACGTCCTTCCACGCACCGCCGCCGAGCTGCTCCATGCCGGGGATGTCGGCGATGTAGGCGGTGGCCATGGCCTCGGCGAGGCCGAGGACGACGCCGCCGATCATGGCGCCGTAGATGTTGCCGATGCCGCCGAGGACGGCGGCGGTGAAGGCCTTGAGGCCGGCGATGAAGCCCATCTTGAAGTTGACCTCGCCGTAGCGCAGGCCGTGGGCGATGGCCGCGATGGCCGCGAAGGCGGCGCCGATGGCGAAGGCCATGACGATGATGCGGTCGGTGTTGATGCCCATGAGCTTGGCCGTGTCCGGGTCCTGCGACGTGGCCTGCATGGCGCGGCCGGTGCGGGTCTTGGAGACGAAGAAGCCGAGGGCGATCATGCAGAGGGGGGCGGCGATGAGCAGGTAGAGCTCGCCGCGTTCGATGGTGAAGGCGCCGAAGTCGAGGCGCGGGCCGGAGAACTCCGGGAAGGGCCGCGACTTCGTGGCGTCGGGGTACCAGGCCCAGATGGCCTGCTGGAGGGCGATGGACAGGCCGATCGCGGTGATAAGGGGCGCGAGGCGGGGTGCGCCGCGCAGGGGTCGGTAGGCGAAACGTTCCGCGCCGACGCCGACGAGCACGGAGCAGATGACGGCCATGAGGATCATCAGCGGCAGGGCGACGAGCAGGCTGGTGCCGTTCGGCATCCACAACCACATCGTCAGGGCGCCGAAGCCGCCGATCATGAATATCTCGCCGTGGGCGAAGTTGATGAGCTGAACAATGCCGTACACCATCGTGTAACCGATGGCTATGAGCCCGTACAAGGCGCCGAGTAGCAGGCCGTTGGCAAGTTGCTGCGGCAGATCGTTCACCGCTGGGCCTCCGAGTGGGTGTCAGATATGGCCGCGCGGGGGGCGCTGTGTGCGCCCCCCGCGCCGCTTGCGGTCTGTGTGATCAGTGGGCGGTGGTGGTCGCCCCGGTCAGCCTTCGAACTCGCCGCTGGTCAGCGGCACGTGCTTGCCGTCCTTGACCTGGTACAGCGACAGCTGCTTGTTGGTGGTGTCGCCGAACTCGTCGAAGCCGACCTTGCCGGTCACGCCCTCGAAGGAAACGTCGTTCATGGCCTCGGTGATGGCCTTGCGGGCCTCGTCCGCGTCACCGGGCAGTTCGCCGTCGTTCTCTTCGACGACGGTCTTCACGGCCTGGATGATGGCCCAGGCGGAGTCGTAGGAGTAGCCGCCGTACGCCTCGTAGGCGTCCTCGTAGCCGGCCGCCTCGTAGTTCTTGATGAACTCCTTGGCGGTGTCCAGCTCGGTGAGCGGGGCGCCGACGGAGCTGGCCATGTCGCCCTCGGCGTTCTCCTTGGCGAGGGAGACGTACTCTGCGCTGAAGAGCGCGTCGCCGCCGACGGTCGGGATCTTGGCCCCGGCCTTCTTCACCTGGGCGGCCAGCGGGGCGCCGGCCGGGTACTCGCCGCCGTAGTAGACGAACTCGGCGCCGGAGTTCTTCACCTTCGTGGCGATGGCCGCGAAGTCCTTGTCGTCGGGGTTGACGTGGTCGGTCCCGACGACCTTGCCCCCGAGCTTCTCGAACTCGGCGGCGAAGGTGCCGGCGAGGCCGGCGCCGTAGGTCTTCTTGTCGTCGATGACGAAGACCTTGGTCAGCTTCTCCTCGTTGTAGAGGTACTGCGCCGCGTACGGGCCCTGGATCGCGTCGGTGGTGGACACGCGGAAGTACGTGTCGAACGGCCGCGTCTTCTCGCCGTCCTGCCACTCCTCGCCCTGGGTGAGGGCGGGGTTGGTGTTGGCCGGCGAGACCTGGACCAGGTCGGCGTCGGCGAAGACCTTCTGCATGGACTGGCCGACGTCGGAGTTGAGCGGGCCGACGACGCCCATGACGTCCTCGTTGCCGACGAGCTTGGTGGCGTTCTGCTGGCCCTGCTGGGCCTGTGCCACGTCGTCGAGGGGCTCGAGCTCGAACGTGACGCCCTTGACCTCCTCGTTCTTGTTGGCAGTCTTCACGGCGAGCTCGGCGGAGTTCTGGATGCCGATGCCCAGGGCCGAGAGGTCGCCCGTCAGCGGGGCGTCGAGGCCGATAACGACGGTCGTTCCGTCGCCACCGCCCCCACTTTCGCTGTCGTCGTCGCGGGAACCGCAAGCAGACAGCGTGAGAGCCCCTGCGGTGACCGCAGTGGTGAGTATGAGCAAGGAACGGTGACGCACGATCAGTCCTTTCCCCTGGCGCGGCCTCGACTGCGCAGAGTGGGCCGGTGCACGCGGCAGGCGTCGGAAGGTGACCTGCTGCGCGGTGACTGGGCGTGACTCTAAGCCGCCCCGGGTCGAGGGGGCAGAGGGGCAGGCAATGCTGTGACTCTCTTGTTATGACCCTTACAGCCACCTTCCGCGTCGGCGGGCGCGGTCTGTGCCGGATCCGCGGAGTCCGGACGCCCGAACGGGCGCGAAGCCGCTGCTGGTGTCCTATGCGCCGGGAGCCGCCCGCGGGGCGGGTTCGCATATCGTACGCAGCGCCCGGGACAGTTCGGCGGCGTAGGTTCCGCCGAGGATGGAGCTGTAGTCCTGTATTGCGCGCGTGTTACGCAGCGTTACGCGGAGCGAGGGCAGGCTGGCGTCGAGAGGGAGCCCCGCGCACTGGACGACCTCGAACCTGACGGTGACCCGGGTGGGTTGGCCCTCGGCGAGGTCCAGCGGCAGCGCGGGCCGGACGGACAGCTTCAGGCCGCTGTAGCCCTGGGTGATCTTCTCCAGTGAGGCGCCGCTGTCCGAGGTGGCCATGAGCTGGGCGTCAAAGACGTTATCGCCCGCTTTGGGGGTTTCTATCCCGAGAAAGGAGAAGTGAGTGGACTGGAGCGGGTACGGCACGGGCGCGGGCGGCTCCGGCTCCGGCCTTGTGGCCAGGGCGTATACGCCCGCGGCGGCCAGCACGGCGAGTCCGGCGCCGGCGGCGGCGAGCCGGCGGAAGCGGGGCGGCAGCGCGGTCCAGCGCTCGCCGAGGCGCGGCCCCGCGGAGCCGCCGCCGAGGACCTCCGCGGGCGGGCCGGGGTCCGGCTCGGGGCCGGGCTCGGGCCGGGTGGGGGCGCTCATGGCCGACAGAGTAAGGGCGTACGGGCCGCTGCGCAGCGGTCCGTACGCACCCGCGTCCGACTACCGAACGTACGCGGCGGCGGCGGGAGCGGGGCCGGTGCCCCGCTCCCGCCGCCGCCGTCCGTACGTGGCCCGTGGCCGGTCCGCGGGACGCCGTCAGCGTCCCCGCGGGCCGGCGGCCGGGCGGGGTGCGGTCAGAAGTCCCACTCGGCGTCGTCGAGTTCGGCCCGCTTCTCGCTGTCCGCGCCTGCGAACGCGGCGCCCGCCATGCCCGCGGCGAGGGTGGAGCCGTCGGCGGGGTCGATCAGCAGGAACGAGCCGGTGCGCCGGCAGTCGCCGTAGGCGTCCATCGGCAGCGGCTCCGAGGTGCGGAGCACGACGCGGCCGATGTCGTTGACCTCCAGGGACCCCGGGGAGGGGTGGTGGGAGAGGTCGTCGAGCGTGAGCCGGTCGGGGATCTGCTTGACGATCGCCTTGACGGTGCGGGTGGTGTGCTTGAGCAGCACCCGGGCGCCGGGGGTGAGCGCGGTGTCGTGCAGGTGGCAGACGGTGGCCTGGATGTCCTGCGTGGCTTCGGGGGCCTGCTCGGTGGGGGCGATCATGTCGCCGCGGGAGATGTCGATGTCGTCGGCGAGCCGGAGGGTGACCGACTGCGGCGCCCACGCGGCGTCGACGCTCTCGCCCAGCACGTCGATGGCGGCGATGCTGGAGGTGTGGCCCGAGGGCAGCACGGTGACGGGCTGGCCGACGTGGAAGATGCCGGAGGCGATCTTCCCGGCGTAGCCGCGGTAGTCGCGGTGCTCCGCGGTCTGCGGGCGGATCACGTACTGCACGGGGAAGCGGGTCACGCGGCCGCGCGGGTCGTGGTCGATCTGGACGGTCTCCAGGTGCTCCAGCACCGTGGGGCCCGCGTACCAGTCCATGACGGCCGACGGGGTGACGACGTTGTCGCCCTCCAGCGCCGAGATCGGGATGGTGGTCACGGCGGGCACGCCGAGGGCCTTGGCGTACGTGGTGAACTCGGCGGCGATGGCGGCGAAGACGTCCTCCGCGTAGCCGACGAGGTCCATCTTGTTGACGGCCAGGACCACGTGCGGCACGCGCAGCAGCGCGGCGACCGCGGCGTGCCTGCGGGTCTGCTCGACGACGCCGTGCCGGGCGTCCACGAGGATGACCGCCAGCTCGGCGGTGGAGGCGCCGGTGACCATGTTGCGGGTGTACTGCACGTGGCCGGGGGTGTCGGCGAGGATGAAGCGGCGCCGCGGGGTGGCGAAGTAGCGGTACGCCACGTCGATGGTGATGCCCTGCTCGCGCTCGGCGCGCAGCCCGTCGGTGAGCAGCGCCAGGTCGGGGGCCTCCTGCCCGCGGCTGGCGGAGGCGCGCTCGACGGCCTCCAACTGGTCGGCGAGGACCGACTTGGAGTCGTGCAGCAGCCGGCCGACGAGGGTCGACTTGCCGTCGTCGACGCTGCCCGCGGTGGCGAAGCGGAGCAGGGAGACCTCGGTGAGCGCGGCCGGCTCCGTGGCGGGGGCGGGTGGGTTCACAGTCATGATCAGAAGTAGCCTTCGCGCTTGCGGTCTTCCATGGCGGCCTCGGACATCTTGTCGTCGGCCCTGGTGGCGCCGCGCTCGGTGAGGCGGGTGGCGGCGATCTCGGCGATGACCTTCTCGATGGTGTCGGCGTCGGAGTCGACGGCACCGGTGCAGGACATGTCGCCGACGGTGCGGTAGCGCACCGTGCGGGTCTCGACGCGCTCGCCCTTCTTGGCGCCGCCCCACTCGCCGGGGGCGAGCCACATGCCGCTGCGGAGGAAGACCTCGCGGCGGTGCGCGTAGTAGATCTCCGGGAGCACGATCTTCTCGCGGGCGATGTACTGCCAGACGTCCAGCTCGGTGAAGTTGGACAGCGGGAAGACCCGGACGTGCTCGCCGACGGCGTGCTTGCCGTTGTAGAGCTGCCACAGCTCGGGGCGCTGGCGGCGCGGGTCCCAGCCGCCGAACTCGTCGCGCAGGGAGAAGATGCGCTCCTTGGCGCGGGCCTTCTCCTCGTCGCGGCGGCCGCCGCCGAAGACCGCGTCGTAGCGGGCCTCCTCGATGGCGCGCAGCAGCGGCACGGTCTGCAGCGGGTTGCGGGTGCCGTCGGCGCGCTCCTTCAGCTCACCGCGGTCGATGAACTCCTGGACGGAGGCGACGTGCAGCCGCAGGTTGTGCTGCGCGGCGACGCGGTCGCGGTACTCCAGCACCTCGGGGAAGTTGTGCCCCGTGTCGACGTGCAGCAGCGCGAACGGCGGCGGGGCCGGCGCGAACGCCTTCAGCGCCAGGTGGAGCATCACGATGGAGTCCTTGCCGCCGGAGAAGAGAATCACCGGGCGCTCGAACTCCCCCGCGACCTCGCGGAAGATGTGCACCGCCTCGGACTCCAGCACGTCCAGGTGCGGCAACTGGAAGTCCTGGGCGGCGGCCTGCTCGAACCGGCTCATGCGAGACCTCGTTCCACCAGTGCGGCGTGAAGCATCGCCGCGGATTGTTCGACACTCTGCTCGTGCGTGGGGATGCGCAGATCGGGGTCCGCGGGCGGCTCGTACGGGTCGTCCACGCCGGTGAGTCCGGAGATCTCGCCGGCCGCCTGCTTGGCGTAGAGGCCCTTCACGTCGCGCTCGGCGCAGACGTCGACGGGCGTGGCCACGTGTACCTCCACATACGTCGTACCCTCCGTCTGGTGGCGCTTGCGCACCGCCTCGCGGCTGTCCGCGTACGGGGCGATCACCGGCACGAGGACCTTCACGCCGTGCGACGCGAGGAGTTCGGCGACGAAGCCGATGCGCTGCACGTTGGTGTCGCGGTCCCCCCGGGAGAAACCGAGGCCGGCGGTGAGGAATTCCCGGATCTCGTCGCCGTCCAGCACCTCCACCCGGTGGCCGGCGTCCCGGAGCCGCTCGCCGAAGGCGCGCGCCAGCGTCGTCTTGCCGGCGCTGGGCAGGCCGGTGAGCCAGATCGTGGCGCCGCGCGCGTGTACACCGTCGGCGCCGGGTGCGTTGTCAGGCACTCCCACTCCCGTGAATCTCCTCGAAAAGTGCCTCCCACTGCGGATGGACCGCCTCGGGAGTGTAGGAGCGCGACGTCTGCAGTGCCGCCGCTCCCATGTCGGCCCGTAGGCCCTCGTCGTCCATGAGCTGCCCCATGGCCTCGGCGAGCCCGTCCACGTCCTTCCGGGGCACCAGCAGGCCGTCCTTCCCGTGGGTGAGCACGTCGGCGGGACCCGTCGGGCAGTCGAAGCTGACCACGGGGAGTCCGTGGGTCATCGATTCGATCATCACCATGGGCAGGCCCTCGAACCGCGAGCTGAGCACATAAAAGGATGCTCTTGCAAGTTCGTCGTCCAGTTTGTGCGTGTGCCCCATCAGAAAGACGTGGTTGTACAGGTGGTTCTCGTTGATCAGCCGGCGCAGCTCGGCCTTCTTCTCGCCGGTGCCGAAGATGCGCAGTTGCCAGTCGGGGAACTTCTCCACGAGCTGCGCCCACGCGGGGATCAGCATGTCGAAGCCCTTCTGGGGGAAGAGCCGGCCGGCGGCCACGGCGACGTGTGCCGCGTAGGTGGTGAGCTTCTTGTCGCCGGTGTGCACGGCGTTGGGGATGCGGACGACGCGGGTGCCGGGCAGCAGCTCCTGGTAGTCCTCGCGGTCACCGTGGGTGAGGACGGCGACGGCGTCGAACCGGGGGTACTCGCGCTGGATGGCGGCGCGGATGTCCGACGGGTGCGTGCCCAGGTTCATGTGCTCCTGGGCGATCTTGTGGCAGGAGCGCGGGGTGAACCGGGCGGTGAGAAAGTTCAGCCCGGGGCGGGTCGGGACGATCACGGCGTCGTGCTGCCGCTCCAGCCAGTCGATGACGGTGTCCTCGACGTAGCGGTTGTAGCGCTCGTACGCGAACTCCCCCGCCGGGATGTACCGGGGCGGCCGGCCCTCGCGCTCGACGCGCTTCTCCGCCGCCCGGGGCCCGGCCGCGGCCAGCTCCGCCTCGCGGGCGCCGGGCCGCTGGTCGACCAGGGTGGTGATGGTGACCTTCGGGTGGAGGGGGAAGTGGGGCTCGTCGCGGGTGCGCTGCATGCTGGCGATCTCGACGTCGTGGCCCGCGGCGGCCATGGACCCGGCCTGGTTGAAGACGGTGCGGATGGTCCCGCCGGTGCCGTAGGCGTGCATGAGCAGATAGCGGATCTTCATGAGGCCGGCAGTACCTCGACGGAGAGGTTGTCCTTGATGGTGTAGTACGGCTTGACCTCGACGTCCGCGCCGTCGATCTCGGCGGGCTGGCCGGGGAAGACCATGATGTTCTTCTTGCCGGTGATCCCGTCGAGGTGGCGGCCGGCGCGCAGCCGGACCTCCGCGTCGCCCTCGGGCGCGGCCAGGTGGATGTCCCACTGGGCCGGGGGGTCAGCCCCGCGGGCGCGAGGTCGGCGACGGGCACCGTGACGTCGAACCCGCCGTCCGCAAGGTCCGCCGGGTAGCGCAACTGCTGGTCCTCGTGGTCGCGCCGGACGAGGAGAAGCTCCCAGGGGCCGCGGGCGTCGGTGACGCCGTGCAGGCTGCCGGTGAGGCGTACGGCGCCGTCGCGGGGCCAGACCTCGGCGATCTCGGCGTGCGGCTCGCGGGCGACGGCCGCGGCGGCCTCTTCCGCTCCGCCTTCGAGGTAGCCCCAGGCGGCGCTGATCTCGCGCAGCGGCTCGGGGATCTCCTCCTCGGCCGGCAGCGCGCGGCCGGCCTGTACCTGGCCGCTGCGGATCTTGTCCTTCCAGTCGCCGAGACCCTTCTTGTAGCTGGTCTGGGTCCGGGAGCCGTAGTCGAGCATGCCGGGCTCGAAGTCGATCTCCAGGTAGGAGCAGATGCCCTTCATGGCGGACTCGGGGTCGTCGGTCAGCTCCTCGTACCGCACCACGTGGCCCGGGAGGCCCTGGCGGGCGCGTTCGGTGGCACGCATGTAGCGCAGCGCGTCGAGGGCGGCCTCCTCCTCGGTGCGCTTCTCCGGGTCGGCCTCGTACCAGGAGCGGGCGATGGAGGCGGGGTGGCGGAGGAGGAAGATGAACCGGGCGTCGGGCCAGCAGGCGGCGATGCGCTTGTACGCGAAGGTGTTGCTGGGCGTCTTCTCCACCAGGAAGTCCTTGCCGGAGCGCACCAGCTCGCGGTGGAGCACCCGGTCCCAAATGAGGTGCTCCAGGTCGCCGCGCTCCAGGCCCAGCTCGGCCATGGCGCGCTCGGCGAGCTTGGTGCCGGTGGTGACCTCCAGCCGGCGGAAGTGCAGCTCGTGCGCGGAGTGCAGGCGCGAGTGCGCGTTGAGGAGCAGGCGCAGCAGGGTGGAGCCGGAGCGTACCGGCGACATGATGAACACGGGCCGCCTGAGTAGCCGGTCGACTTCGGGATCCTCCGGGGGGCGGTACGCGACCTGCGCGACCGGCTTCGTCTCCGCGGGCTCCTTGGCCGGGGCGGGTTTCTGGGCAGGCTCATGCGGCAGCCCGGCCTTGCGGATCTCGTAACCCGTGGTTGCGCCGAGCTTGTGATTCAGCTTCCGGAGGAGGTTCATGCGCCCCGAGGCTAGAAGGCGTTTGTGAGACGGGCAACGTACCCGCGCGGCATGTTCGCTAAACATGCAGGTCATAGCCAGTTTGATTCACGCCGAGTGGCGCTGGTCACAGCGACCTCGGAGGGCGGGGAAGACCTGCGGAATCCCGTACCGGGCACTGCCTCTCACCGCCCGGACGGGTGAATTCCGCACGGGACGTCGGCGCCGCCAGGGTGAGGGGGTGCTGAGAACCATGAGAGCGGGATGAGAGCGGACGGCCCCGGGGGCGGCCGCTCTGAGCGTATCGGGTGAGCGATTCTCATGTGCTTCTCATCCCCGGGTCCGCGGCGGTGTCCCGCGGCGGGACACGCGGGCGGGCGGCGGGAGTTCGGGACCGCGGGCGGCGCGGTCGATGGTGGTGCCCGTGCCGGACGGACCGGCACGGAAGGGATGTCTCACCATGAACGTGACGATGAAGCGCGCCGCGGTCACCGCGGTCGCGGCGCTGGCGGTACTGCTGGGCACCGCGGGCGCGGCGAGCGCCGCCGAGGGGCACGCCGCGCCCCAGCGACCGTGCGCGACGCAGGGCAAGCACGTCTCGCACGGTCCGGCCGGCCCGGCGGGCCAGGCAGGCAAGCGGGTGCACGTGAAGGACGTGCCCCGGGGGCACTGCAAGAAGGCCAAGTGGACGCACGCCCGCTGGGAGCGCAAGCCGGTGAAGAAGGTCGTCGTCAGGGACGGGCTGAGGGGGCCGCGCCACTGACGCCGTGCGGCGGCGGCCGGCGGTCGGCGGACCGTTCAGGCCGCCGCCGTGCGCCGGTCCGCCGCGGGGTCAGGCGTCGCGCAGCAGGCAGGTGAGCCGTGCGGTGCACACCCGGCGGCCCTCCTCGTCGCTGACGACGATCTCGTACGTCGCGGTGGACCGGCCGCGGTGCAGCGGGGTGGCGACGCCGGTGACCACGCCGGCGCGCAGACCCCGGTGGTGGGTGCAGTTGAGGTCGACGCCGACGGCGACCTTCGCCGGGCCGCCGTGCAGCATCGCGCCGACGGAGCCGAGGGTCTCGGCGAGCACCGCGGAGGCGCCGCCGTGCAGGAGCCCGTACGGCTGCGTGTTGCCCTCCACGGGCAGCGTGCCCACGACCCGCTCCGGCGCCGCCTCCAGCACCCGCAGGCCCATGCGCTGCCCGAGGGCGCCGGCGGAGAACAGCTTCTCCAGGTCGACGCCGACGCCGGCGAACTCGTCGAGGATCTCTCGGGGGAACTTCGTGGTGTGCTCGCCCATGGGCGCCCGGCTCCGTCCTTTACGCCGTCGTGTCGGGCTCCACCGTAGACGCGGCCGGTTCCAGCCTGACCACCAGGGACTTGCTCGTGGGGGTGTTGCTCGTGTCCGCGGTGGAGTCCAGCGGCACCAGCACGTTGGTCTCCGGGTAGTACGCGGCCGCGCAGCCCCGGGCCGTCGGGTAGTGCACGACGCGGAAGCCGTCCGCGCGCCGCTCGACACCGTCGTGCCACTCGCCGACGATGTCCGCGTACGCGCCGTCGGCGAGGCCGAGGTCCGCGGCGTCGTCGGGGTGGACGAAGACGACGCGCCGCCCGCCGCGCACGCCGCGGTAGCGGTCGTCCAGGCCGTAGATCGTGGTGTTGTACTGGTCGTGGCTGCGCAGCGTCTGCAGCAGCAGCCGCCCCTCGGGCACCTCGGGGTACGTCACGGGGCCCGCGGTGAAGTTGGCCTTGCCGGTGCTCGTGGGGAAGCGCCGCTCGTCGCGCGGGGCGTGCGGCAGGGTGAAGCCGCCGGGGCGGCGGACGCGGGCGTCGAAGTCCTCGAAGCCGGGCACCACGCGCGCGATGCGGTCGCGGATGCGCCCGTAGTCACTGCTGAACTCCTCCCAGGGCGTGGCGCTGTCCTCCCCCAGCACCGCGCGGGCCAGCCGGCAGATGATCGCGACCTCCGACAGCAGCGCGTCGCCTGCGGGCGCGAGCCGGCCGCGGGAGGCGTGCACGACGCCCATGGAGTCCTCGACGGTGACGAACTGATCGTGGCCGCGGCCGTCGGGCCCCGGCTGCCGGTCGCGCTCGGTGCGGCCCAGGGTGGGCAGGATGAGCGCGCGGGCGCCGGTGACGACGTGGCTGCGGTTGAGCTTGGTCGAGACGTGCACGGTGAGCCGGGCGCGGCGCATCGCGGCCTCGGTGACCTCGGTGTCGGGCGAGGCGGAGACGAAGTTGCCGCCGACCGCGAAGAAGACCTTGGCGGCGCCGTCGCGCAGCGCGCGGATGGCGCGTACGACGTCGTAGCCGTGGTGGCGGGGCGGCTCGAAGCCGAACTCCTTCCGCAGCGCGTCCAGGAAGGCGGGCGCGGGGCGCTCGAAGATGCCCATGGTGCGGTCGCCCTGCACGTTGCTGTGGCCGCGCACGGGGCAGACGCCGGCGCCGGGGCGGCCGACGTGGCCGCCGAGGAGCAGGAAGCTGACGATCTCCTTGATGGTGGGCACGGCGTGCTTGTGCTGGGTGAGGCCCATCGCCCAGCAGACGACGATCTTGTCGGCGGCCAGCACGAGTTCCGCGGCGCGGTCGAGGTCGGCGGCGGTGAGGCCGGTGGCGCGCTCGGCGTCCGCGTCGGCGTAGCCGCGGGCGGCGGCGGCGTACTCCTCGTAGCCGTGGGTGTGCTCCGCGATGAACTCCTCGTCGACGGCCTTGCCGCCGGAGTCGTGCGCGGCGAGGACCCGCCGGGCCAGGGCGCGGAAGAGCGCCTGGTCGCCGCCGACGCGGACCTGGAGGAAGAGGTCGGTCAGCGGGGTGCCGCCGCGCGCGAGGCCGCGTACGGTCTGGGGGTTCTTGAACCGGACCATGGCCGGTTCCGGCAGCGGGTTGACGGTGATGATGCGGGCGCCGTTCCGCTTGGCGCGCTCCAGCGCGGTGAGCATGCGCGGGTGGTTGGTGCCCGGGTTCTGGCCGGCGACGATGATCAGGTCGGCCTGGTGGAGGTCGTCGAGCAGGACGCTGCCCTTGCCGACGCCCAGGGTCTCGGTGAGCGCGGAGCCGGACGACTCGTGGCAGAGGTTCGAGCAGTCCGGCAGGTTGTTGGTGCCGAACTCGCGGGCGAAGAGCTGGTAGAGGAACGCGGCCTCGTTGCCGGTGCGCCCGGAGGTGTAGAAGACCGCCTCGTCGGGTGAGTCGAGGGCGGTCAGTTCCTCGGCGACGATGGCGAACGCCCGCTCCCAGGAGACCTGCTCGTACGTCTCGGCGCCCTCGGCGAGGTACACGGGGTGGGTGAGCCTGCCCTGCTGGCCCAGCCAGTAGCCGCTGCGGCCGGCGAGGTCCGCGACGGGGTGCGCGGCGAAGAACTCGGGGGTGACGCGGCGCAGCGTCGCCTCCTCGGCGACGGCCTTGGCGCCGTTCTCGCAGAACTCGAAGGTGTGCGGCTTGTCCGGGTCGGGCCAGGCGCAGCCGGGGCAGTCGAAGCCGTCGCGCTGGTTGACGCGGAGCAGGGTGCGGGCCGTACGCCGTACGCCCATCTGTTCCTGCCCGGTGCGCAGCGCGTGCGCGATGGCGGCGGCGCCGACGGCCGACTGCTGGGGCGAGGTGACCTCGGGGGCGTCCTGTACGGGGTCGCCGACGGGCGGTTTGCCGGCCATGGCGGTCACCCTTTCTCCGGTGGGGCGTACGGTTCCGATCCTGCCATGCCGCACCGTCACGGGCTCCGTTGTCAGTGCGGCATGGCAGGATCGGGACCGTGGCTGAGAACGGATCGAAACCCCGCAACCCCAGCAGCCCCCGCCTGATGCTGCTGGACGGACATTCCCTGGCATACAGGGCGTTCTTCGCGCTGCCCGCGGAGAACTTCTCCACCGTCGGCGGGCAGGTCACCAATGCGATCTACGGCTTCACGTCGATGCTGTCGAACACGTTGCGTGACGAGGCACCGACGCATCTGGCCGTCGCCTTCGACGTCTCGCGCAAGACCTGGCGCTCCGCGGAGTTCGCTGACTACAAGGCGAACCGGTCGTCGACGCCCGACGACTTCAAGGGCCAGGTCGAGCTCATCGGCGAGCTGCTGGACGCGATGAACGTGCCGCGCTTCGCCGTCGAGGGCTTCGAGGCGGACGACGTGATCGCCACGCTGGCCACGCAGGCCGAGGCGGCCGGGTTCGAGGTGCTGATCGTCACCGGCGACCGGGACTCCTTCCAGCTCGTCTCCGACCATGTGACGGTGCTCTATCCCACCAAGGGCGTCTCCGAGCTGACCCGCTTCACCCCGGAGAAGGTCGAGGAGCGGTACGGCCTGACCCCCGCGCAGTACCCGGACTTCGCCGCCCTGCGCGGCGACCCCTCCGACAACCTGCCCGGCATCCCGGGCGTCGGCGAGAAGACCGCGGCCAAGTGGATCAGGCAGTTCGGGTCGTTCGCGGAGCTGGCCGAGCGGGCCGAGGAGGTCAAGGGCAAGGCCGGACAGAATCTGCGCGACCACCTCGACGCGGTGAAGCTCAACCGCCGCCTGACCGAGCTGGACCGCGCCGTCGAGCTGCCCGCCCGGCCCGAGGAACTGGAGCGCAAGCCGTACGACAGGACGGCGCTCCAGGTCGTCATGGACGCCCTGGAGTTCCGCAACCCCAACTTCCGCGAGCGGCTCTTCAACGCCGACCCGGGCGCCGCCGAGGCGGTGGTCGAGCCGGAGCCGGGGGTGCAGGTCGACGGCCGGGTGCTGGCGACGGGCGAGCTGGCGCCGTGGCTCGCCGAGCACGGCTCCGCGCCCCTGGGCATGGCCACCGTAGGCACCTGGCAGCTCGGCGTCGGCAGCGTCTCCGAGGTCGCGCTGGCCACCGCGGAGGGCCCCGCCGCGTGGTTCGACCCGGCCCGGCTGGACGCCGCGGACGAGCAGGCGTTCGCGGGCTGGCTCGCGGACCCCGGCAGCGCCAAGACGGTGCACGACGCGAAGAGCGCGATGCGCGTCTTCGCCGAGCACGGCTGGACGGTCGAGGGCGTGGCGATGGACACGGCGCTCGCCGCCTATCTGGTCACCCCCGGCCGGCGGACGTTCGCGCTCGACGCGCTCTCGATCGCCTACCTGGGCCGCGAGTTGGAGCCCCCGGCGGCCGACGGGCAACTGGAGCTGGGCCTCGACGGCGCGGAGGGCGACCAGGAGGCGGCCGAGCGGGACGCGCTGATGCGCACGGCCCGTACGGTCCTGGACCTCGGCGAGGCGCTGTCGGAGAAGCTGGCGCAGGTCGGCGCGGCGGAGCTGCTGGGCGACATGGAGCTGCCGGTCTCCGCGGTGCTGGCGGGGATGGAGCGGGCCGGCGTCGCCGTCGATCGGGCCCATCTGGAGGCCATGGAGGAGCAGTTCGCCGGCGCGGTGCAGCAGGCCGTCCGGGAGGCGCACGACGCGGTGGGCCACGAGTTCAACCTCGGCTCGCCCAAGCAGTTGCAGGAGGTCTTCTTCGGCGAGCTGGACCTGCCGAAGACGAAGAAGACCAAGACGGGCTACACGACGGACGCCGACGCGCTGGCCTGGCTCGCCACCAAGACCGACCACGAGCTGCCGGTCATCATGCTGCGCCACCGCGAGCAGGCCCGGCTGCGCTCCACGGTCGAGGGGCTGATCAAGACCATCGCGGCGGACGGCCGGATCCACACCACGTTCAGCCAGACCGTCGCCGCCACCGGACGGCTCTCCTCCACGGATCCGAACCTGCAGAACGTGCCCATCCGTACCGACGAGGGCCGGGCGATCCGGCGCGGCTTCGTCGTCGGCGAGGGATACGAGTCGCTGCTCACCGCCGACTACAGCCAGATCGAGCTGCGTGTGATGGCCCATCTGTCGGAGGACGAGGGCCTGATCGAGGCGTTCACCTCCGGCGAGGACCTGCACGACACGGTCGCCTCACAGGTCTTCGCGGTGCCGCGCACCGAGGTCGACGCCGAGATGCGCCGGAAGATCAAGGCGATGTCGTACGGGCTGGCCTACGGGCTGTCCGCGTTCGGCCTCTCGCAGCAGCTCGGCATCGAGGCGGCCGAGGCCCGCAAGCTGATGGAGAACTACTTCGAGCGCTTCGGCGGCGTCCGTGACTATCTGCGCCGCGTCGTCGACGAGGCGCGGGCGACGGGCTACACGGAGACGATGTTCGGCCGCCGCCGGTACCTGCCCGACCTCAACAGCGACAACCGCCAGCGGCGCGAGATGGCCGAGCGGATGGCGCTCAACGCGCCGATCCAGGGCACGGCCGCGGACATCGTGAAGCTCGCGATGCTGCGGGTGGACCGGGCGCTGACGGCGGCGTCGCTGGAGACGCGGCTGCTGCTCCAGGTGCACGACGAGGTCGTGCTGGAGGTGGCGCCGGGCGAGCGCGAGCGGGTGGAGGAGCTGGTGCGCCGCGAGATGGCCGGCGCGGTGTCCCTGCGGGCGCCCCTGGACGTCGCGGTGGGCGTCGGCCCGGACTGGGAGTCCGCCGCGCACTGAGCGCCTCTCCCCCGGCGCGGGCGGGGAACAGCCCGGTCCGCGGCTCCGCCGGCGGGAGCGGGAGTTGCGAGACTCACCGCTGCCCGCCTGCGGTGAGCAGCGGCGGCCGGGCGCGGTGTTCCGCATGCACGGAAGCCCGCGAGTACAGCGATGCCCTGGTTGCCCACCCGGCCGCCCCGCCGAAGGCGACCCCGCGGTACGTCAGCTCGCCGGGTCGTCCTCGCCGATGTGGTGGACGCGGACGAGGTTGGTCGAGCCGGGGATGCCCGGGGGGCTGCCGGCGGTGATCACCACGACGTCGCCCTTGCGGCAGCGGCCGATCTTCAGCAACTGCTCGTCGACCTGCGCCACCATCTCGTCGGTCGTCTGCACCATCGGGCCGAGGAACGTCTCCACGCCCCACGTCAGGTTGAGCCGGCTGCGCGTCGCCGGGTCCGGGGTGAACGCCAGCACCGGGATCGGCGAACGGTAGCGCGAGAGCCGCCGCACCGTGTCGCCGGACTGCGTGAACGCCACCAGGTAGCGCGCCCCGAGGAAGTCGCCGATCTCCGCCGCCGCGCGCGCCACCGCGCCGCCCTGCGTGCGCGGCTTGCTGCGCTCGGTCAGCGGCGGCAGGCCCTTGGCGAGCATCTCCTCCTCCGCCGCCTGCACGATCCGGCCCATCGTCCGCACCGTCTGGATCGGGTACTTGCCGACGCTCGTCTCACCGGAGAGCATCACCGCGTCCGTGCCGTCCATCACCGCGTTGGCCACGTCGGACGCCTCGGCGCGCGTCGGCCGGGACGCCTCGATCATCGAGTCGAGCATCTGCGTGGCGACGATGACCGGCTTGGCGTTCCGCTTGGCCAGCTTCACCGCCCGCTTCTGCACCATCGGCACCTGCTCCAGCGGCATTTCCACGCCCAGGTCCCCGCGGGCCACCATGAGCCCGTCGAAGGCGTCGACGATGCCCTCCAGGTTCTCCACCGCCTGCGGCTTCTCCACCTTGGCGATCACGGGGACCCGCCGACCCTCCTCGTCCATGATCCGGTGGACGTCGCGGACATCCTGCCCGGAGCGGACGAAGGACAGCGCGATGATGTCCGCGCCCGCGCGCAGCGCCCAGCGCAGGTCATCACGGTCCTTGGTGGAGAGCGCGGGGACGGAGACGGCGACGCCGGGCAGGTTGAGGCCCTTGTGGTCGGAGACCATGCCGCCCTCGATGACCATCGTGCGGACCCGGGGCCCGTCCACGGCGGTCACCTCCAGCGTGACGCGGCCGTCGTCGACGAGGATCCGCTCGCCCCGGCCGACGTCGGCGGCCAGCCCGGCGTACGTCGTACCGCAGCACTGGCGGTCGCCTTCGACCGGATCGACGCTGATGGTGAATTCATCGCCCCGTTCGAGAAATACAGGACCTTCGCGGAACGTGCCGAGGCGGATCTTCGGGCCCTGAAGGTCGGCGAGCACGCCGACGCTGCGCCCCGTTTCGTCCGCGGCCTTGCGCACCCGTGCGTAACGCTCCTCGTGCTCAGCGTAGGTGCCATGGCTGAGATTGAACCTGGCGACGTCCATTCCCGCCTCGACCAGCCCCTTGATCTGGTCGTATGTGTCGGTGGCAGGACCCAGGGTGCAGACAATCTTCGCTCGGCGCATACATTCGACTCTATGACTTACCGGCAGGTAGGGAACCGGGTATTGCCCATTCCCCAACGACATTTGAGCGAAGGTCTATTGAGATCGAGCTGACAACTAATAAAACGTGCGGGCCACTGCTCTGATGAGCGCTTTCAGAGTTGCGGACGGGACATGGTGAACCTCGCGTTCACCCGTGCGTAGACAGTCTGTCGCTGGGGTTCGAGGTCGAGCGCGGGGGCCGCCTCCCCGCCGGGGACCGCGAGGCCGCCGTAGCCGCGGGTCGCCTCCGTCGCCAGCCACGCCTCCTGCCGCTCCGCGCCCTCGTCGGCGATCTCCAGCACGGCCGTCAGCTCCGCGCCCACCGCCTCGGCGTACTCGCGGGCCCGCGTCACCGCCTCCCGTACCGCCTGCTGCCGCGCCTCGCGGTGCACCGGCGAGTCCGGGCGCAGCGCCCACCACGGCCCTTCGACGCTCGTGAGTTCGAGGTCGGCGGCCCGGGTGCTCAGCTCGCCGAGCGCGGTGAAGTCGCTGAACGTCGCCGCAAGCCGGACCCGGCCGTGGTAGCGGCGCACGCGCTCGCCGCGGCCGTGCCGGCCGAGTTCCGGGGTCACGAGCAGCGCGCCCGTCTCCAGCTTCTCGACCGCGTCGCCGTACGACCTGATCAGATCGCGCGCCTCGGCGTTGCGGCGGGTGAGGTCCTCCAGCGCGGTGCGCCGGTCGGTGCCGCGGACGGCGACGGTGACGGCGATCCGGGCGATCTCCGGGTCGACTTCGAGCCGCGCTTCGCCGCGGACGGCGAGGCGCGGCTGGTCCGGGGTGCCGTAGGGGGCCGGGGCGGGAGCGGGGGGCGGGTTCGTCATGCCCTTACTGTGCCAGGGTCCGGCGCGCGCGGGATGCGGGGCGCCGGTTCCCCGGGCCGTGCGCGCCGGTCCTGCCGGAGCCCGAAGGTGGTGAAGGCGGTACGGCTCGGCAGCGGGTACGGCTCCGCGCCGGTGACGTCGTCGAGGATGACGGCGCTGCGGTGCGCCGCCAGGCCCAGGTCGGGCGCGCCGACGCCGTGCGTGTGCCGCTCGGCGTTCTGGACGTAGATCCGGCCCGTGACCTCGGGGCCGAGCACCAGGCGGTGCCGCTCGTCGACCTGCGGGCGGCCCGCGGCGTCGCGCTGCAGCAGCGGCTCCAGCGGGGCGAGGAGGCCGTCGAGCGGGCGCTCGCGGTAGCCGGTGGCGAGCACCACGGCGTCGGTGCGCAGCGTCTCGCGGGCGCCCTGCGCGGCGTGCTCCAGGTGCAGTTCGATGCGGTCCGAGCCGAGGCGCCCGGCGGTGCGTACGGTGACGCCGGGGGTGAGGACCACGTCGGGCCAGCCGCCGCCGAGGGTGCGGCGGTACAGCTCGTCGTGCACGGCGGCGATGGTCTCGCCGTCGATGCCCTTGTACAACTGCCACTGCCGGGGCAGCAGTTCGTCGCGCACCTCCTCGGGCAGCCCGTGGAAGTAGTGCGCGTAGTCGGGCGTGAACTGCTCCAGGCCCAGCTTGCTGTACTCCATGGGCGCGAACGCCGGGGAGCGGGCCAGCCAGTGCAGCCCCTCCGCGCCCGCGGGCCGGGCCCGCAGCAGGTCGAGGAAGACCTCCGCGCCGGACTGCCCGGCGCCGACGACGGTGACATGCCCGGCGGCGGCGAGGCGGGCGCGGTGGGGCAGGTAGTCGGCGGAGTGCACGACGTCGGCCGTGGGCGAGCCGACGAGCGGCCGCAGCGCCTCCGGTACGTACGGCTCGGTGCCCACCCCCACGACGAGGTGCCGGGCGTGCGCGCGGCCCAGCGCGGCGGCCTCGCCGGCGGCGTCGAGCTGGGCGAAGTCGGCCTCGAACAGGCCGCTCTCCGCGTTCCAGCGGACGTCCTCGACCTGGTGGCCGAAGTGCAGGCCGGGAAGCTGCCCGCTCACCCAGCGGCAGTACGCGTCGTATTCGGCGCGGTGGGCGTGGAAGCGCTCCGCGAAGTAGAAGGGGTAGAGCCGCTCGCGCACCCGCAGGTAGTTGAGGAAGCTGAAGGGGCTGGTGGGGTCGGCGAGTGTGACGAGGTCGGCGAGGAAGGGCACTTGGAGGGTCGTGCCCTCGATGAGCAGCCCGGGGTGCCAGCGGAACTCCGGGCGGCGCTCGTAGAAGGCGGTGGTGAGGCCGCGGACGCGGGCGGCGAGGGCGGCGAGGGAGAGGTTGAACGGGCCGATGCCGATCCCGGCGAGGTCCAGGGGGCGCCGGCGGCCGGTCTGCTCAGCGGACATCGGAGACGGTTCCGTTCTCGCGTTCCTGCCGGGGCGAAAGGGCCGGTGCCCGGTGGGCCTCGGTGACGAGCTTCAGCAGGTTGCGCAGGTCGCCGGGGTGCACATGGGGGTTGAGCAGGGTGGCCTTCAGCCAGCGCCGCCCGCCCGCCTCGGCGCGGCCGAGCACCGCGTGCCCGTCGGCGAGCAGCCGCCGCCGCAGCGCGGCGACCGCGGCGTCGTCGGCGCCGGCGGGCCGGAAGAGGACCGTGGTCAGCGTCGGCGGCGCGTACAGCTCCAGCTCGGGGTCCTCCTCGACCAGCTCGGCGAGGTGCGCCGCCGCGGTGAACGTCCCCTCCACCAGCTCCGCGATCCCCGCGCGCCCCAGGGCGCGCAGCGTGACGGCGATCTTGAGGACGTCGGCGCGGCGGGTGGTGCGCAGCGAGCGGTGCAGCAGTGCGGGCAGTCCCGCGTCGGTGTCGTCGTCGGCGCTGAGGTAGTCGGCGGTGTACGCGAGCGGCGCCAGGTCGGCGTCGTCGCGTACGGCCAGGAAGCCGGCGGCGATCGGCTGCCAGCCCAGCTTGTGCAGGTCGAGTGCGACGGTGTGGGCCCGGTCGAGCCCGTCGACGAGGTGCGCGCGGGCCGGGGCGAGGAGCAGCAGCCCGCCGTACGCGGCGTCCACATGCAGCCGGGCGCCGTGCGCCGCGGCGGCGTCGGCGAGCGCCGGCAGCGGGTCGACGGCGCCGGCGTCGGTGGTGCCGGCGGTCGCGACGACCAGCGCCGGGCCCGGGGCGCCGCCGGGGCCGCGGATCTCCGCGAGCACGTCCCGGACGGCGGCCGGGTCCAAGACGCCGCGCGGCGTCGGCACGACGTGCGGGGCGCGCATGCCCAGCAGCCACGCGGCACGGCGCACGCTGTGGTGGGCACTGGCGCCGGCGACCACCTGCACGCCCGGGCCGAGGAGTTCGCGCGCGAGCAGCAGCGCGAGCTGGTTGGCCTCCGTGCCGCCGGTGGTGACCAGCGCGTCGGGCCGGGCGGCACCGGGGTGGACCTCGGCGGCGACGGCGGCGGCCACCTCGGCCTCCAGCTCGGCGGCGGCCGGGGCCTGGTCCCAGGAGTCGAGCGACGGGTTGAGCGCGCCGGCCGCGAGGTCCGCCGCGGCGGCGACGGCGAGCGGCGGGGCGTGCAGGTGGGCGGCGCAGTGCGGGTCCGCCGGGTCGGCGGCGCCTTCGGCGAGGAGGCGGACGAGGCCGGCGAGGGCCGCGTCCGCGCCGACGCCGGTGTCGGGCAGCACGGGGCGGACGGCTTCGCGCACCCGCGCGGCGACGGCCGCCGGGCCGCCGGCGGGCAGCGGCCCCCGGCGGCGGTCGGCGCCGTCGCCGAGGGCGGCGAGGACGGTGTCGAGGTACGGGCGGAGGGCGCGGGGGCCGGCGGGGCCGCCCGCGAGGGCGGCTTCGGCGGCAGCGGGCATGCAGTCTCCTGAGGGCGCCGGTCCCGGAGGGCCGGTGGTGAGGTGAGGCGGCCCTAACCTACTTCCGCCATTTCTCCGAAACGCACCGTTCTGCCCGGGAGTTCGCCCGTACGTGGGAACGCGTCAGGACGCGGAGGGACGTGTTCCACGATCTGCTACGGGGCCGGGCGCGACGCCGTTCCGGCAGCCGCGCCCGGCCCGTTCCGCTACGCGGTCCCGGCGTCCGCCGCCTCGCGCACGCGCAGCGCCCGGCCCAGGTCGTCGAGTTGGTCGGCCAGCCGCCGCCGCAGCGCCGGCACCAGGTCGTCCCGCTCCAGGCACTCCCGGCCGAGCCGCAGGGTCTCCGCGTCCACGAACCCCCGCGGGAACCCGGAGCGCCCCGCCGCCTCGGCGATGGCCGGGCCGCGGCGCCCGGCGAGCCCCGGCGTCTCGGCGAACCAGCGCGGCACGTACGGCGCCAGCACCTCGCGCTGCTCCGGCTGCCAGAAGCCCAGCGCGGTGGCGGTGAAGAGGTAGTTGGAAAGCTCGGCGGCACCGGCCGCGCCCCCGTACATCGACTCCCAGGCCGCCGCCTTCGCCCCGGCGTCCGGCAGCGCGGCGAGGCACCGCGCCGCGCCCTCCTGCGCGGACGCGCCGGGGTCGCGCGCGACCTCCGCCTCGATCCGCTCCGGGGTCGTGGCGCCGAGGACGGCGAGCCGCACGAGGCAGCGCCAGCGCAGGTCGGGGTCGAGCACGGGGCCGCCGGGGACGGTGCCGGCGGCGAGCCAGTCGCGTACCTCGTCGGGCTCGTCCGCGCAGTCGATGAGGGCACGTACGGCCGCGAGCCGCAGCCCCGGGTCGTTGTCGTCGTCGGTGCGGCGCAGCAGTTCGCGGCAGGTCTCCGCGACCGTCGCACGGGCCGCGGGGCGGTCCGCGTCGGGCACGTAGGCGCCCGCGACCGGACCGCGGGCGAAACCCAGCACGCCCTGGACGACGGCGAGGTCGTCCTCTGCCGGCAGGTGCGCGGCGGCGGCCCGGAGGTAGTCGGCGGGCGGGAGTTCGGCGTCGCGGACCATGTCGCGGGCCGCGTTCCACAGCACGGCGCGGCTGAGCGGGTCGGGGATGCCGGACAGGCAGCGCAGCGCGGTCTCCCAGGAGCCCTCGTCCAGCCGGATCTTGGCGTACGTGAGGTCGCCGTCGTTGACGAGCACGAGGTCGGGCGCCCGGCCCTCCGCGGACGCGGACTTCAGCCCGAGGTCCGCGGCGAACTCCTGCGCCGCCCTCTCGCGCAGCACCATCCGGCCCGGCTCGCCGGGGACCTCGTCGTAGAGGCCGACGTCCAGCCGGTGCGGGCGGCGCCCGGCGTGCTCGACCTCCAGCACCCACACGTCGTCCGCGCCCTGCCAGGTCTCGGGACGGAACGTGTCGACGCCGGTGGTGCGGAGCCAGGCGTCAGCCCACTCGGGCACGTCGCGGTCGGAGGCGCGGTCCATGGACGCGATGAAGTCGGCGAGGGTGGCGTTGCCGAAGCGGTGCCGGGAGAAGTAGTCGTCGAGCCCGGCGAAGAAGTCCTTCTCGCCCATCCAGGCGACGAGTTGGCGCAGCGCGGAGGCGCCCTTCGCGTACGAGATGCCGTCGAAGTTCTGCAGCGCGGAGGCGCTGTCGGAGACGCGCGGCGGGGCGACGGGGTGCGTGGAGGGCCGCTGATCGGCGTCGTAGCCCCAGCTCTTGCGGGCGATCGCGAAGTCGGTCCAGGTGCCGGTGAAGCGGGTGGCCTCGGCGAGGATCTGGTAGCCCATGTACTCGGCGAAGGACTCGTTCAGCCAGATGTCGTCCCACCAGCGCAGCGTCACCAGGTCGCCGAACCACATGTGTGCCATCTCGTGCGCGATGACCATGGCGCGGGTCTGGCGCTCGGTGTCGGTGACGGCGGAGCGGTAGACGAACTCGTCGCGGAAGGTGACCAGGCCCGGGTTCTCCATGGCGTTGGCGTTGAACTCCGGGACGAACGCCTGGTCGTAGGAGTCGAAGGGGTACGGCTCGGCGAACCGCTCGTGGTAGCGGTCGAAGCAGCGCCGGGTGACGTCGAACAGTTCCTCGGCGTCGGCGTCGAGATGGGCGGCGAGGGAGCGGCGGCAGTGCAGGCCGAAGGGCAGCCCGGCGTGCTCGGTGTGGACGGAGTGCCAGGGTCCTGCGGCGACGGCGACGAGGTAGGTGGCCAGCGGCGGGGTGGTCGTCAGCCGCCACCGCACGCCGGCTGCGGGCTCCGCGCCGGGGCCCGCGTCCGCTTCCTGGTGGGCGATGCCGTTGCCGAGCACGGTCCATCCCGCGGGCGCGGTGACGGAGACGTCGAAGACGGCCTTGAGGTCGGGCTGGTCGAACGCGGCGAAGGCGCGCTGCACGTCGTCCAGGAAGAGCTGGCTGTAGACGTACGTCTCACCGTCGGCGGGGTCCGTGAAGCGGTGCATGCCCTCGCCGGTGCGCGAATAGCTCATGACGGCCTCGACGCGCAGTTCGTGCTCGCCCTCGGCGAGTTGCAGCGCGAGCCGGTTGTCGTCGAGCGCGCCGGTGTCCAGGTCCCGGCCGTCGAGCGTGGCACGTACCAGCTCGGCGGGCCGGATCTCGACGAACGTCTCCGCCGCCGTGCGGGCGGCGAAGGTGATGACGGTGCTGGAGCCGAAGACCTCCTCACCGCGCGTCAGGTCGAGGTCGACGGCGTAGTGGCGGACGTCCAGCAGGTCGGCGCGGAGCTGCGCCTCGGCGCGGGTGAGTGCGGGCATGGGCCTTATGCTGCCTCACGACCTGCGGGTACGACGACACCCGGGCGGGGTCGGCCCGCGGGCTCGCGTCCCGGCCGCGGTGGCGGGGCTACGCTGCCGGGCGTGCCGGACAGAACGCTGGAGGCGCTGGGCCTCGCGACCGTACCCCTGCTGGAGCCGCTGGCGTATCCGGGGCCGCCCGTGCCCGGTCCCTCGCTGCTCGCCGGCGACCGGCTGCTGCCGCTGCGGCCCGCGCCGGGCGGGGTGGGGCGGTGGCGGGTCGCGGACGGCGGTACGGGCACAGGGCTGGACGAGGCGCTGGCGGCGCTCGGGCAGCCGCCGGTGGCGGCGCGGGTCCCGGTGCTGGCGCTGGGGTCCAACGCGGCGCCGGGGCAGGTGCGGCACAAGCTCACGCACCTGGGGCTGCCCGCCGTCGTGCCGGTCTCCCCGGTCACCGCCGGGGGCCTCGGCGTGGGCGTCTCGGGGCACATCAGCGCGCCGGGGTACGTCGCGGCCGCCCCGTACGCCGAGGCGGGCGCCGAAGCGGGGCTGTGGGTGACGTGGCTGGACGACGGGCAACTGCGGGCCGTCGACGGCACGGAGATGCCGAACTACGGGCGCGCCCTGCTGCCGGCCGCGGAGTTCCCGGTGCGGCTGCCCGGCGGCGGTCTGCTGCCGGACACGTACGTCTACTACAACGTCCGCGGCATCCTCTCCGACGGCCGCGGCCGTCCCCTCCCCCAGGCGCTGGACCAACCCGCCCTCCTCACCCGCCTCCTCGCCGCCTCCTCCCGGCTGCGGGACCTCCTGGGCCCGGCACCCCGCGACTGGGTCGCCCGCGCGGGCGCCGACGCCGGGGTGCGGGAGGCGGGGACGCGGATCTTCCACGAGGAGGGCTGGCTGCTGCCGGAGCGGACCTTCGCGGCGTACGACGCGGGCGGCGGGGCGTAGGAGACGGGCGGGGAGCGCGCGGCCCGCCCGCCCACCGCGCGTGCTGCGCCGTCCTCTTGCCCACGTGCGGGACCGGGCTCCGGAGCCGTTTCGTCAGGGGGCGGAGGGGGATTCCGGGGCGGCGGAGTTGGCGATGGTCTCGTGGTGCCGGATGACCTCGGCGATGATGAAGTTGAGAAGTTTCTCCGCGAACGCCGGGTCCAGCTTGGCGCTCTCCGCCAGCTCGCGGAGGCGGATGATCTGGCGGGCCTCGCGGGCGGGGTCGGCGGGGGGCAGGTGGTGGGCGGCCTTGAGGCGGCCGACCTGCTGGGTGCATTTGAAGCGTTCGGCGAGCATGTGCACGACGGCCGCGTCGATGTTGTCGATGCTGTCGCGGAGCCGGTCGAGCTCGGCGCGTACATCGGATTCGGAGAGGCCGTCCATGGCCGACGGGGACGTGGAGTGGTCGGTCATGCCGCCACCGTAACAGGGGCGGGCCGGTTGTCAGTGCCGCCTGTTACCTTCCTGGGCATGGCAAACGTGCAGGCGGGGGCGGACCGGCGGGCGATGGCCGCGGCGGCGGTGACGGTGGTGCTGTGGGCGTCGGCGTTCGTCTCCATCCGGGACACGGGCGAGCACTTCAGCCCCGGCGCGCTGGCGCTCGGCCGGCTGCTGGCGGGCTCGGCGGCGCTGGCGCTGCTCCTGCTCGTGCGCCGCGAGGGGCTGCCGCCGCGGGGGGCGTGGCCGGGCATCGCCGTGTCGGGCACGCTCTGGTTCGGGGTGTACATGGTGGCGCTCAACTGGGGCGAGCAGTTGGTCGACGCGGGCACGGCCGCGATGGTCGTGAACGTGGGGCCGATGCTCGTGGCGCTGCTCAGCGGCTGGCTGCTGAAGGAGGGCTTCCCGCGGATGCTGCTGGCGGGCCTCGGCGTGTCCTTCGCGGGCGCCGTGGTGGTGGGGATATCGATGTCCGACGGGGGCAGTTCCTCGCTCGGCGGGGTGCTGCTGTGCCTGCTGGCCGCGGCGACGTACGCGAGCGGGGTCGTCAGCCAGAAGCCGGCCCTGGCGCACGCCTCGCCGCTCCAGGTCACGGCGTACGGCTGCATGACGGGCGCGGTGCTGTGCCTGCCGTTCGCCGGGCAGTTGGCGGGGCAGATAGGCGACGCGCCGCTCTCCGCGACGGCCAACGTGGTCTATCTCGGCATCTTCCCGACGGCGCTGGCCTTCACGACGTGGGCGTACGCACTGGCGCGGACCACGGCGGGGAAGATGGGCGCCACGACGTACGCGGTGCCGGCGCTCGTGGTGCTCATGTCCTGGGCGGCACTGGGCGAGGTGCCGGAGGTGCCGACGCTGCTGGGCGGCGCCCTGTGCCTGGCCGGCGTGGCGGTGTCGCGCCGCCGGGGCGTGCGCCGCGACCCGCGCGTCGTCGCCTCGGGCGGTACGGAGGCGGGCACGCCGGCGGTCGGTGCGGCACCGGCGGCCGGAACGGCGGCCGGGGAGCCGGCCGGAGGACCGGCCCCGGAGGAGAAGCCGTGCTGAGCGTGCGGGCGGCGCGGCCCCGCTGAGCGGCTGGGGTGTGCCCGGGGCCCTGGCGGGGTCCTCCCGTGGTACTACGAGCCCGCGCGGATGCGGGCCGTGGTCGGACGTTCTGCCCGGCCGCGCCGCCTAGCGTCGCGGGTATGACGATCGAAGTACGCGGGCTCACCAAGCGGTACGGCGAAAAAACCGCCGTCGACGACCTGACCTTCACCGTGCGCCCGGGAACCGTGACGGGCTTCCTCGGGCCCAACGGCGCCGGCAAGTCCACCACGATGCGCCTCATCGTGGGCCTGGACGCGCCGACGAGCGGCTCCGTCACCGTCAACGGCCGCCCGTACGCCCGGCATCCCGCGCCCCTCGCCGAGGTCGGGGCACTGCTGGAGGCGCGGTCCGTCCACACCGGGCGCAGCGCGTACAAGCATCTGCTCGCGCTCGCCCTGACCCACGGCATCCCGCGGGCGCGGGTGGAGGAGGTGATCGAGGCGGTCGGGCTGGCCGGGGTGGCGCGCAGGCGCGCCGGCGGGTTCTCGCTGGGCATGGGGCAGCGCCTCGGCATCGCCGCCGCGCTGCTGGCCGACCCGGCGGCCGTCGTACTCGACGAACCGGTCAACGGTCTCGATCCCGAGGGTGTCCTGTGGATCCGCAACCTGCTCAAGGAGCTGGCGGCGGAGGGCCGCACGGTGTTCGTCTCGTCGCATCTGATGAGCGAGATGGCGCTCACCGCGGAGCACCTGGTCATCGTCGGCCGCGGGCGGCTGCTCGCGGACACGACGGTGACGGAGTTCGTACGGGCCGCCGGGCGCGACGAGGTGTCGCTGCGATCCCCGCAGGCGGGCCGGTTGCGGGAGTTGCTGGCCGGCCCGGGCGTGGAGGTCGCCTCCGACGGACCGGACGAGCTGCGGGTCCGCGGCGTCCGCGCCGAGGACATCGGCCTGACGGCGGCCGCGCACGGCGTCCCGCTCTTCGAACTGACGCCGCACCGGGTGTCGCTGGAGGAGGCGTTCATGGAGCTGACCAGGGACGCCGTCGAGTACCACGGACCCGCCGCGGGGCGGAAGGAGGAGATCGCCGCATGAGTACCCCGCCCCTGACCGCACCCGGCACGGGCCGCACGCACGCCGCCGCCGGTGGCGGCTACCGCGTGACGTACCCGCGGGTGCTGCGCGCGGAGTGGTCGAAGCTGTGGTCGCTCCGCTCGACCTGGTATTCGCTGGCCGCCGTCGCCGTGCTGGCCGCCGGCATCGGCCTCGCCATCGGCGCCAGCTACACCGACGGCGGCGGCGACGGTCCCCAGGACCCCGTCGAGGTCAGCCTCCTGGGCCTCAACTTCGGCCTGCTGATCCTGGCCGTGCTGGGCATCCTCACCACCGCCGGCGAGTGGTCCACGGGGATGGTGCGTACCACGATGTCGGCGGTGCCGCGGCGGCTGCCGGTGCTGTGGGCAAAGGCGGTCGTCTTCGGCACGGTGAGCTTCGTCCTGACGCTGGCGACGGCGCTGGTGACGTTCCCGCTGGCGCAGGCGTTCCTCGCCGGCACCCCCATCGCCGCCGGCCTCGGCGACCCCGGGGTGGGGCGGGCCCTGGTCACCACGGCCGCGGGGGCGGCGCTGATCGCCGTGCTCGGAGTGGCGGTCGGGGCGCTGCTGCGCGGCGTACCGGCGTCCATCGGGGCGTTCGTGGCGGTGCTGATGGTGGTACCGAGCGTGGCGCCGCTGCTGCCGTACGACTGGGTGGAGGACGCCGTGGCGTACACCCCGCTGGCCGCCATGGAGCCGCTGATGGCCGCCCACCCGGCTCCGGACCTACCGTCGATCGGCACCGCGCTCGTCACCATGGCCGTCTGGGCGGCGGCCGGGCTGGCCGGGGCGGCGCTGCGGCTCAGGCGCCATGACGTCTGAGTGCCGCTGGGCCACCATGGGCCGAGGGCGGGCGGCGGGTGCGCGGCGATGCGTCGTCCGGCCGGCGGGGCCGGGCGGGCGGAGCGTCCCGCCGGGGCGGTGAGGGCGGGGGATGGCGTGAATGGGGCAAGAGGCGCGGGTGGCGACGACGCCCCTGCGAGTGGCGGCAACGGCCGGGGGGACGGTGGCGGGATGACACGGGAAGCGACAGCGCGGCAAGCGGAAGGGCCCGGCGCGGACGGGGGCACGGCGGCGGGGCGGGGCACGGGAGCGGATCCGGTGCCCGCGCCCCCGCCCACGCAGCGCCTCCACGCCGCCGCGCAGCGTTTACGGCGTTTCGACGCCCGCCGTCCGGCCGTGTGGGACGCGGTGCTGACCGGCCTCGTCGCCTTCCCGGGCCTCGTCCAACTCACCCTCGGCGACTGGCGCGGCGACTCCCGGGACCAGCCCGGTGCGGACCCCGCCGCGCTGGCGTCGATGACGCCGACCGTGCCGTGGCTGATCTGGGCGGGCATGGTGGCGGCGATGCCGTGGCGCCGGCGCTACCCGTTCGCGACGTTCTGCGCGGCCGCCGCGCTGACCTTCGTCCACGACGCGTACCACCTGGCGCTCGCCTCCGTGATCGCGCTCGGCGTCGCCCTGCACAACGTCGCACTTCGGCTGCCGCTGTCACGGCTGCTCTGGGTAGCCGCGATCCTGGCGGTGGACATCGGCGCGGAGACGCTGCGCGAGCCGCCGGAGGACTTCGTCCGCACGTATCTGCCGGTGATCGCCATCGCCGCGACCATCGTGATGAGCGGCATCACCGTACGCACCCGGCGCGACTACATCGCCTCCCTGCTGGACCGGGCCGACCGGCTGGAGGTCGAGCGCGACCAGCGGGCGCGACTCGCCGCCGCGGCCGAACGCGCCCGGATCGCACGCGAGATGCACGATATCGTGGCGCACAACCTCTCGGTGATCGTCGGCCTCGCGGACGGCGGCGCGTACGCGGCCCGCCGCGGTGGCCCGGCGGCGGGCGGCACGGGCGGCCCCGCCGACCGCGCCGCGGAGCGGCCCGCGCAGGCGCTGGAGGCGATCTCCACCACCGGCCGGCAGGCACTGGGCGAGTTGCGCCGCCTCCTGGGCGTCCTGCACGAGCAGGACGCCGGTGCCGGGCCCGCGCACCTGGCGCCGCAGCCGGGGCTGGCCGAGCTGGACCCGCTGCTGCAGCGGGTACGGGAAGCGGGGCTGCCGGTGCGCTGTACGGTGCGCGGGGACTCGGGAACGCTCTCGGAGGGGCGGCAGTTGACCGTCTACCGGATCGTGCAGGAGGCGCTGACGAACACGCTCAAGCACGCGGGCGCGGGTGCGACGGCCGCGGTGCGTCTGGACTGCGGGACGGGCGGGGTGGAGATCGAGGTGACGGACACGGGGGCGCCCGCCGGACGGGACGGCGAAGCCCAGGGCCGGAACGGGCGCGCACACGTGCCGGGGGAAGCGGGTGACGGGAGCGGGCCCCTGGCCGGGGCAGGGACCGTGCCGGGAGCCGGGACCGGAGGCGGGTCCCCCGCCCGGGAAGGGTCCGCGGGCGTGTGGGCCCCGGGCAGCGGTGACGAAGGGCGCGGTCACGGCGGCCGGGGCATCGCGGGCATGCGCGAGCGCGCCGCCGTCTATGGAGGCACCCTCGACGCGGGCCCCGCCGCGGGCGGCTGGCGCGTGTACGCCACGCTGCCGCCGGTGGCCGAACCCGCGACCGCCGGCGCGTCCCCGTCCGCACCCGGCCCTTCGCACCTCGCCGCCCCCTCGCCCGGGTCTCCTCACACACCCGCTGCCGGGACCCCGCGCGCGGGCGCCTCCTCTCCCCCCGCGGCTTCGCACGTTTCCTCTTCCGCGCCCCCGCGGGAGTCCTCGCCCGCTGCCGGCGGCCCGCCCCCTGCCGGGAGGCCGCCCGTGCCCGGTCCCCCGCCGGAGGCGACTCCGTGACCAGCGTGCTCATCGTCGACGACCACGCTCTCCAGCGGTTCGGCTTCCGGATGCTGCTGGAGAGCCAGGGGGACATGGCCGTCGCCGGCGAGGCCGGCGGCGGCGCGGAGGCGGTGCGGCTGGCCGCGGAGCTGCGGCCCGACGTCGTCCTGATGGACGTCCGCATGCCCGGCCTCGACGGCATCGAGGCCACCCGCCGCATCACCGCCGCCGGCGGCCGCACCCGCGTGCTGATCCTGACGACGTTCGACCTCGACGAGTACGCCTTCGCCGGGCTGCGCGCCGGCGCCAGCGGGTTCCTCGTCAAGGACGCGCTGCCCGACGAACTGCTCGCCGGGATCCGGGCGGTGGCCTCCGGCGAGGCCGTGGTCGCCCCGGCGCTGACCCGCCGGCTCATCGAGCGCTACGCGCACCTGCTGCCCGCCCGCAGCGAGCCCGCGGGGCCCGACCCGCGGCTCGCCGTGCTCACCGACCGGGAGCGCGAGGTGCTGCGGGCCGTCGCGCTGGGCTGGACGAACGGCGAGATCGCGGAGCGGATGCACCTCGCCGAGTCGACGGTCAAGACGCACATCGGCCGGATCCTCGGCAAGACCGGCGCCCGCGACCGTGTGCAGGCGGTGATCTTCGCGTACGACACCCGCCTGGTACGCCCCGGCTGACCGGCGCCGCCCGCGACGCCGTACCGCGGCACCCGGCCCGTACGCCCGTGACCGCGGGGCGTGCCCGCCCACCCACCGGCCGGCTACCCGGGGCCCCGGCCCCGCGGGGTCCGTTCGGCCACCGGCGGGTCCCCCGTGTCCGGCGCGCGGTCGCTCCAGCCGCCCGGTGCCGTGCGGCCCTGCTGGTCGCGGAAGCGCACCGGCGCCACCCCCACCCGGCGGGTGAACAGCCGCGAGAAGTACGCCGGGTCGTCGTATCCCACCCGCCGGGCGACCGCCGCGATCGGCAGCTCCGTGGCGGCCAGCAGTTCCTTCGCCCGCCCGAGCCGTATCCCCAGCAGGTAGTCCTTCGGGCTGCACCCCGCCGCCCGCCGCACCGCGGAGCGCAGCTCCGCCGTCGTCATCCCGTGCCGCGCCGCGTGCTCGGCGACGGAGAGCGGCAGGAAGGCGTCGCGGGCCAGCGCCGGCAGCACCGGGTCGCCGTCCGGGGCCATGTCCGCGCGCGACCGGCGCAGCGCCACGAGCAGGTCGTGCACGGCGGCGGACGTCTCGACCTCCAGCATCGGGTTGCCGCGGCGGGCGGCGCGGGCGATGCGGGTGACGACGGTGCGCGGCCCGGTGGCGTCGCTGAGCGGCACCACGGGCCGCTCCGGCTGGACGTAGCCCAGCTCGGTGTACGCGGCCACGGCGGACCCGGTGAAGTCGACGAACGCCTCGTCCCAGCCGGTCGCGGGGTCGGGCCCGTAGTGGTGGACGGCGCCCGGGGTGAGCCAGAGGAGCGCGGGCGCCGCGACGTCCAGCACCGGTCCTTCGCCGTTCCGGAACCAGCCGCGGCCGCTGCTGATGACGACGGCGACGTGGTGATCGAGCGTGCGCGGCCCCACGACCGGCAGGTGGCCGTACTGCAGCCCGACTCCCAGGCAGACCAGGCCGAGCTTGCGGTGCACCGGGCCGGGGGTGAAGTAGCGCATCCACGTGTGGTGGCTCATCTCCCGCCCTCCTTGCATCGCCGCCGCCGGATCCGGACACCGGGACCGAGCGCCGAGTCCAAGCACCGTCGATCTTTGTCCATGGACGGGCGGGTGGCCAGGGGGCGAGAGTATTTGCCCGGCAATCGGCGACGAACGGCGGGAATCGGTGCCTGAGTTCACGGTGGAAGGCGACAGTTTTCTTCTCGACG
Source organism: Streptomyces sp. WAC 06738 (assembly GCF_003945505.1). NCBI lineage: Bacteria > Bacillati > Actinomycetota > Actinomycetes > Kitasatosporales > Streptomycetaceae > Streptomyces > Streptomyces sp. WAC 06738. The sequence continues at coordinate 1,511,550 of NZ_CP029618.1, forward strand.
GGAGGCCGGTGCGGCTGCTGTCCGGGGCCATGCACTACTTCCGGGTGCACGAGGCGCAATGGGGCCACCGCCTCGCGATGCTCCGCGCGATGGGCCTGAACTGCGTCGAGGCGTACATCCCGTGGAACCTGCACGAGCCGCACCCCGGCCGCTACGAGGACGTGGCGGCGGCCGGCCGCTTCATCGACGCCGCGCAGGCCGCGGGGCTGTGGGTGATCGTCCGCCCGGGTCCGTACATCTGCGCCGAGTGGGAGAACGGCGGGCTGCCGCACTGGCTGACGGGCCCGCTGGGCGTGCGGGTGCGCACCCGCGACCCGGAGTTCCTGGCCGCCGTGGACGACTGGTTCGACGCCGCGCTGCCGCAGGTCGCCGCCCGCCAGGTGACGCGGGGCGGTCCGGTGCTGATGGTGCAGGTGGAGAACGAGTACGGCTCGTACGGGAGCGACCGCGCCTATCTGCGCCACCTCGCCGACGGGCTGCGGGCCCGCGGCGTGACCGTGCCGCTCTTCACGGCGGACGGGCCCGAGGACCACATGCTCACCGCCGGCTCGCTGCCCGGCGTGCCGGCGGCGCTCACCTTCGGCTCCGGTGCCCGGGAGGCGTTCGCGACGCTGCGCCGGCACCGGCCTGACGGGCCGCTGATGTGCGCGGAGTTCTGGTGCGGCTGGTTCGACCACTGGGGTGCGGAGCACGTCGTACGGGAGCCGGCGGACGCGGTGGCGGTGCTGACGGAGATCCTCGACTGCGGCGCGTCGGTGAACTTCTACATGGCGCACGGCGGCACCAGCTTCGGCGGCCGGGCGGGCGCCAACCGCGCGGGCGACCTGCACCGCGGGGCGCTGCAGCCGGACGTCACGTCGTACGACTACGGCGCGCCGGTCGACGAGTACGGCCGGGCCACGCCGAAGTTCGAGGCGTTCCGCGAGGTGCTGGCCCGGTACGCGGCCGGCCCTCTCCCCGAGCCGCCGCCCCCGCCCCCGGCCCTCCCCGCGGCCGTGCCGGCGCCGGTCGACGGGCACGTCCCCGCGGCGCGGGTGCTGGCGGCGCTGGGCGGCCGGGAGCGGGAGCACGGGGTGCCGCCGACGTTCGAGGAGCTGGACGTCGACCGCGGTCTTGTCCGCTACCTCTTCCGCATCCCGGGCCCGAGGCGCCCGTACCCGCTGCTGGTCACCGGGCTGCGGGACGTGGCGCTTGCGTACGTGCGGGACGCGGCCGGCGAGCGGCGGATCGCGCTGGCCGGGGAGGAGGCGCCGCTCGGGGACGTCGCCGGGCCGGCCGAGGTCGAGGTGTGGGTGGAGTCGCTGGGCCGGGTCAACTACGGCCCGCGGCTGGGAGAGCAGAAGGGGATCACCGGCGGGCTGCTGCACGAGCGCCAGTACGTGCACGGCGTACGGGCCCGGGGGCTGCGCCTCGACGCCTTCGACGACACAGAGGCGGTGGCGGCGCTCCCGTACGGCCCGCCGGACGAGGGCGGCACGGGGCTGTACCGGGCGTCGGCACGGATCACGGAACCGGGCGACGCGGCGCTGGCGCTGCCCGGCTGGGGCCGGGGCTGGGCGTGGGTGAACGGCTTCTGCCTGGGCCGCTACTGGGCCGCGGGACCGCAGGAGTCGCTGTACGTCCCGGGACCGGTGCTCCGCTCGGGCGTCAACGAGGTGCTGCTGCTGGAGCTGGTCGAGCCCGGCGGCGAGCCGCTGCTCGCCCCGCCGCCGTGACCCGCGGGGCTACGCCCCCTCCGACAGCCGTGCCGGGAAGCCCCCGGTGGCCACGGGGCCCCACCGCTCCGGCGTGATCCGGATCAGCGACTTCCCCTGCCGCACCATGGCCTCGCGGTACTCGTCCCAGTCCGGGTGCTCGCCCGCGATGTTGCGGAAGTACTCCACGAACGGCTCCACGTCCGCCGTCGCGTCGATCACCTCCGCCGCGCCGTCGACCTGCACCCACGGCCCGTCCCACTCGTCGGAGAGCACCACGATCCCGACCCGCGGGTCGCGCCGCGCGTTGCGGGTCTTGGCCCGTTCCGGGTACGTGGACACGACGATCCGCCCCGCGTCGTCCACGCCGCAGGTCAGCGGCGACGCCTGCGGCGAGCCGTCGGCCCGCCGGGTGAGCAGCAGGGCCCGGTGCCTGGGCCGTACGAAGTCGAGCAGCCCGGCGAGGTCGACCCGGGTGTTGGTGGCGATGTTCGGACTCATGCGCGTCACGATACGTCGCGCCGGGCGGCGCGGCGCGGGGCCCGTACAGTGGGCTGGAGTCGGACCCTGGGGGTCGCCGGTGAACAGCGCGAGCGAGGTCGTGCACGGCTTTCCGCATCTGCGGACCGTGCGGTCGGCCCTGACGGCGCTCTACCGGCGGCTCACCGCCGACCTCCTCCACGCCGACTTCCCCGTCAGCGTCCCCCCGGCCGACGTCGCCCTGGCCGCCGACGAGGATCTGCACCTCGGCGTCCAGCGCGTGGCGCACGCGCTGGTGCAGCATCTGCGGCTGCCGGACGCGCGGGTGATCGTCGGCTTCCGGGAGATGCCGGAGGCCGCGGTCGTGGAGCTGGCCGCGGGCCCGGAGTACTTCGTCGAGCTGAACCCGCGCTTCCGCGAGCACCGCAGGGACATCGGCGGGGCGCTGGCGCACGAGGTGATGCACGTCTATCTGGACCGCCTCGGCCTGTCCTTCCCCCAGACCGCGGAGAACGAGATCCTCACCGACACCGCGACCGCCTACCTCGGCGCGGGCTGGCTGCTGCTGGACGCCTTCCGGGAGGGCGGCGGCGCCTCGCAGCGGTTCGGCTATCTGACGCCGGAGGAGTTCGGCTACGTCGTCGCCAAGCGCGCTCTGGCCTTCGGCGAGAACCCGGAGGTCTGGTTCACCAGCCCGCAGGCGTACGAGGCGTACACCGCCGGCATGGACCTGGCCCGCCGGGACGCCGCCCGCCCGCCGCTGACGGCCGGCGGCCGGCTGGGCCGGCACCGGTACACCCGGGACCGCAGGCGGGCGCAGGAGCTGTTCCTGCGCGCGGCGGACGGCGGGCTGACGACGACCGCCGCCCCCGTCGACGGCTACGCCTTCGAGGCCGGGCCCCCGATGCGGGTGTCGTTCCCGTGCCCCGTCTGCCACCAGCGGATCCGGGTGCCGGTACGCGGATACGTACGGGCGCGCTGCGGGCTGTGCAAGGCGGTGCTGGAGTGCGATACGTGACCGGCCCGCGGCACCCGTGGGAGCCGCGGGCCGGTACGTGCCGCGTCCTCAGCCCTTGATCGCCCCGGCCGCGAGACCGGAGGCCAGCCGCCGCTGCACGATCACGAAGAAGATCAGCACCGGCAGCGTGATCAGCGTGGAGCTGGCCATGACCGGCCCCCACGCGGTGTCGTTCTCGCCGAAGAACTGGTAGATCCCCACGGCCGCCGTGTACTTCTCGCTGTCCTTCATGAACGTGTACGCGAAGACGAACTCGTTCCAGGCGGTGATGAACGCGAAGACGCTGGTGGCCACCAGACCGGGCGCCACCAGCGGCAGCAGCACGGACCAGAACATCCGCGGCCAGGTGCAGCCGTCGATGTACGCCGCCTCCTCGACCTCCTTCGGCACGGTGGCGACGAACCCGCGCAGCGTCCAGATCGCGAACGGCAGCGACAGCGCGATGTAGACGATCGTGAGCCCGAGCAGGCTGTTGAGCATCTCGTAGTCGCGCATCTGCAGGAAGAGCGGGATGACCAGCGCCTCCAGCGGCACCATCTGCACGATCAGGATCATGATCAGCACGGAGGTGCGGAACGTGAAGCGGAAGCGCGCCACGGCCACGGCCGCGAAGAGCGACAGCGCGGCGGCGGCCAGGATGGTGCCGAGGCCGACGATCGCCGAGTTCAGCAGGTAGCGGTCGAAGTCGCCCTCGTTCCACACCCGGCTGAAGTGCTCGAACGTGACGCCGCTGGGCAGCAGGTCCGAGCCCCGCGAGGAGGCCCGCGGGTCCAGCGCCGTGCTCATCATCCAGTAGACGGGGAAGAGGGTGAAGATCAGCAGCCCGGCGACGGCGGCCGGCAGGCCGATGCGCGAGCCGATCGAGGTGCGCTTCACAGGTCCTCCTCCCCCTGCCGGAAGAGCGTACGGATGTAGACGAGGGTGATGGCGATGAGCAGCAGGGTGAGCATCACCGCGGCGGCGGCGCCGGCCCCGTAGTCGTTCTTGGCGAACGCCTCGATGTACGAGTACACGCCGAGGTTCATGACGTCCTCGTTGCTTCCGCTGCCGCCGGGCATGAGGAAGATCTGGGTGAAGACCTTGAAGTCCCAGATGGTCGAGAGGATGGTCACGACCAGGAAGATCGGCCGCAGGGCCGGCACGGTGATGCGCCAGAAACGCTGCCAGGCGCTCGCGCCGTCGATCATCCCGGCCTCGTACAGCTCCTTCGGCACCGTCATCAGGCCCGCGAGCACGGTGATGGCGACGAAGGGGAAGCCGTGGTGGACGACGTTCAGGGTGGCGATGGCGTAGAAGCCGAGCCGCTCGGTGAACCAGTTGGTGGTCTCGGGGTCGATGAGCCCGAGACCGCCGGCCAGCCGGCTCATCAGCCCGTCCTCCGCGGCGAAGAGCCAGACCCAGACGTACGTGCCGGTGACCGCCGGCATCGCCCAGGCGGCCATGATCGCGGTGGAGCAGACCACCCGCCACACGGTGCCCAGCCGGTTGAGCAGCAGCGCGACGAAGGTGCCGAACGCCACCGTGAGGATCACGCAGCCGAACGCGAAGAACGCGGTGTTCGGCAGCACCGTGCGCCACAGCAGCTCGTTGGAGAGCAGGGCGGAGTAGTTGTCGAAGCCGGTCCAGGTGCCGACGCCGCCGCCGAACTTGACCTCGTAGTCCTGCAGCGACAGCTTGCCGACCTCGATCAGCGGCCACAGCAGCAGCCCGGCCAGCACCACGAGGGAGGGTGCCAGCAGCAGCCACGGCCGGGTCACCGTCACCAGCCGCTTGCGGCGGCGGGCGGCGTCGGCGGAGGCGCGGCCGGGCCGCGACGGCTCCGTGGGGGGAGCCAGCGCGACCTCGGCGGCGAGCGAATCCTTCACTGTGTCTTTCCGTGTCCTTGTCCGAAAGCGGGGTCTACTCGGACTTGGCGAAGATGTCGTCCATCTCGCCGGCGGCCTTGTCCGCTGCCTCCTGGACGCTCTGGTCGCCCTTGAGCACGGACTGGACCAACTTCAGCACCACCTGGCTGGCCTGGATCTCGCCGTAGGCGGTGGTCTTGGGGACGGTCGCGCCGGCCTCCATCATCTGCTTGGCGAACGGCTCGACCAGCGGGTCGCCCTCGTCGGCGATCTTCTTCAGGTCGGTGTTGGTGCCGGGGAAGTAGTTCGTCTGCTTGGCCCACTCGGCGGCGAACTTGCCGGTGGTGGCCATCTTGACGTACTCCCAGGCCAGTTCCTTCTTGTCGCTGTCGAACGTCGACAGGTAGGAGCCGCCGAGGAACGACGGGCTCATGCCGCCGTCCTTGCCGGGGATCGGCGCGGCGGCGATCTTGCCCTCCAGCTCGGGGGCCTCGTCGAGGAAGGTCTTGGGGGTCCAGTTGCCGGAGATCGTCATCGCGACGTTCCCCTTGGTGAACTCCTGGGCCACCTCGTCCTCGCGCCAGGTGGTGACCTTCGCCGGGGACAGCTTGTCCTTCGTGGCGAGGTCGGTGTAGAACTGCAGGCCCTCGACCGACTCCGGCGAGTTGATGGCCGACTTCCAGGTGTCGCCGTCCTGCACGGCGGGCTCACCGCCCGCGCCCCAGACGAAGGGCATCGCGAACATCTCGGCCCCGCCGGCGACGGGGAACGAGATCATGTCCGGCTCCTCCTTCTTCAGGGTGAGCGCGACGTCCCGGAGCTCTTCCCAGGTCGTCGGGGCCTTCAGGCCGTGCTTGTCGAAGATGTCCTTGCGGTAGACGAGGCCGCGCACGCCCGCGTACCAGGGCATGCCGTACTGCTTGCCCTCCAGCGTGCCCGCGTCCTTCAGCCCCTCGACCAGGTCCTGGTCGAGACCGGCGTCCTTCACCTGGTCGGTGACGTCCACCAGGCCGCCGGTCTCGGCGAACTGGGGCACCCAGGTGGTGCCGACCTCGGCGACGTCCGGCACCTGGTCCGGGCCGCCCTCGATCGCAGTGGTGAACTTGCGCTGGGCGCTCTCCCACTGCTGGTACTCGACGTTGACCTTCGCGCCGGTCTTCTTCTCGAACTCCTTGTTCAGTTTGTCGAAGAAGGGCTCGGCATCGGGGTTGGTCCCCTTCATGATCCAGACGTCGAGGGTCTTGCCCTTGCCGTCCAGTGCGTCGCCGCCGCCGTCCCCATCGTCGGAGTCGCTGCCACAGGCGGCGAGCCCCAGCACCATTGCGGCGCTCACGGCGCCGATGACGAACTTCCGCATGAACCGCTCCCGCTCTCCAGTGAGCCGAACCTGAACTTGTCTAGACCAGCAGGACGGTATGGAGTGGTTTAACCAGGGTCAAGGGTGGTTTCGAGGTGATGCCGAACCGTTGTCTGAGGTGCCGCCGAAGCGTCCATCCGACAATTGTCCGACCTTTGGCGTTGCGCGCTGTGCATCCGAAACTATCATCGCCATTTTCTTACCGCCCGCCTCCGGCGCGCGACCGGAGGCGGGCGTGGAAGCGCTTGCTATCGCGAAGCGTCAGCCGGCGGCCCTAGCGGAAGCGGTCAGCGTGCAGGCGTCGCCGTTGAGCGTGGCGCGCTTCGGCGGCGAAACATCACCCGTATGGCTCGCCAGATAGCCCAACGAGACGCTCTCCCCCGGCTCGATCACCGCGTTGTGCGCGGCGTTGGCCGCGGTGATCATGTCGCTGCCCTGGAAGAGGTCGGTGTTCCAGTCCGAGATCACGGTCTGGCCGATCGCCAGCGGGAACTTCAGCGTCCAGCCGTCTATCGGCGTGCTGCCGGTGTTGGTGAGCGTCAGATCCGCGGTGAGGCCGCCGCCCCAGGTGGTCGAGACGACGTCCAGCGCGCAGGTCGGCCGCTGCCGCTCGAAGGCGACCTTGTGCAGCCCGCCCGGCAGGTCGTTGACGACGTAGAACTCGCCGTCGACCGTCTCGCCCACGTCGGTGATCTGGGTCGGGAACTGGCCGATCTCCGCCTGCTCGTAGCCGCCCCGGCCGTCCGGGCGCAGCGCCCAGACCGCCGACGAGCAGTAGTCGGTGCCGATGTACGTGCCGCCCAGCAGGCCGGCGTACCGCTCGCCGCGGTAGACCCGGCCGCCGACCACGGCGCAGCCGCCGGTCTGCGGGGAGTAGGTGAACACGGGGTCGGTGTAGTCGGCGTCCCCGGTGCACTGGGCCTCGTCGAAGACCTGGAAGCCCTCGCGGCAGGACCAGCCGAAGTTCGCGCCCGGCTGCTCCGGACGGGCGACGTGGTCGATCTCCTCCCAGCGGCCCTGGCCGACGTCGCCGAGCCACAGCGAGCCGTCCGCGGGGTCGAAGGAGAAGCGCCAGGGGTTGCGCAGCCCGTACGCCCAGATCTCCGGGCGGGCGCCGGCGGTGCGGGTGAAGGGGTTGTCCTCCGGCACGCAGTACGGCAGGTCGCCGCAGGTCCGGTTCACGTCGATGCGCAGCAGCTTGCCCAGCAGGGTGTCGAGGCGCTGGCCGCTGTCGAACGGGTCGCCGGCGCCGCCGCCGTCGCCGATGGTCCAGTAGAGGTAGCCGTCGGGGCCGAAGGCGATCGTGCCGCCGTTGTGGTTGCTGTACTCGGCGTGCTCCTGGGCGAGCAGCACCTCCAGGCCGCCGTCGTCGAGGCCGTAGCGGGCGAGGGTGATCGCCCCGTCGGGCAGCGCGCTGTAGACCACGTACAGGTCCTGGACCTCGGGGAAGGCCGGGTCGGGGACGATGGCGAGCAGCCCGCGCTCGTTGCCGGACTCGTCGACGACGTCGGTGAGGTCGGCGACGGGCTCCGGGGCGAGGCCGGTGTCGGGGTGGTAGGCGCGGACGGTGCCGCGCTTCTCGGCGATGAAGAGCCGGCCGCTGCCGTCATCGGGCGCGGCGATGTCGATGGGGCGGCGCAGTCCGGAGGCGACCTGGGTGGTGGTCACCGCCAGCTCCTCCAGCGGGACGTCGGCGGCCGGCCCCGATCCGGTGACGGTCGGTTCTGGGGCGGCGGCGGCCGTGAGCGGGGCGAACAGGGCGAGCACTAAGGCGAGGAACAGCGGTGCCGTCGAGCGACGTCTGAGCATGTGGACTCCTGGGATACGAACGGGAGTTGCAGGACGGCGCACCTTCCCGGAAGGTATCCGTTACGCCCCGGCCGCACCAGACCGCAGCCATCCCGCCCGCCCCGCCCGCCCCCGCGGCCCCACCGCACCCCCCGGACGCGCCCCCGGACGCGCCGAGGCGCCCGCCTCAACGGTCGGGGAGAGGCAGGCGCCGCGGGTCTTGCTGTTCCGTACCTCGTTGTACGGGACATCCCGAGGACATCGCTGTGCGGTGCGGCCGGGCGTCAGACCACCAGCGCCCGGTCCGTCGGCCGGATCGGCGCCGGCAGGTCGCTGGCGCCCGTCAGCATACGGTCCACGCCGCGCGCCGCGGAACGCCCCTCGGCGATCGCCCAGACGATCAGCGACTGACCGCGCCCGGCGTCGCCGGCGACGAAGACGCCGGGGACGCTGGTGGCGTAGTCCGCGTCGCGGGCGACGTTGCCGCGCGCGTCCAGCTCCAGGCCGAGCTGCTCGACCAGACCGTTCTCCCGGTCCACGCCGGTGAAGCCCATCGCGAGCGTGACCAGCTCGGCCGGGATCTTCCGCTCGGTGCCCGGCACCGGCTTGAACCCGCCGTCCTCGAACCGCACCTCGACCAGGTGCAGGAAGGCCACGTTGCCGTCCTCGTCGCCCTCGAAGTGGGTGGTCGAGACGGAGTAGACGCGCTCGCCGCCCTCCTCGTGGGCGGAGGTGACCTTGTACGTCATCGGGTAGACCGGCCACGGCTGGCCCTCGGGGCGCTCCTCCGACGGCCGCGGCATGATCTCCAGTTGGGTCACGGACGCCGCGCCCTGCCGGTGCGCGGTGCCGACGCAGTCGGCGCCGGTGTCGCCGCCGCCGATGACCACGACGTGCTTGCCCTCGGCGGAGATCGGCGGGGTGACGTAGTCGCCCTCCTGGACCTTGTTGGCGAGCGGCAGGTAGTCCATCGCCTGGTGGATGCCGGCCAGCTCGCGGCCCGGCACCGGCAGGTCGCGGGCGGTGGTGGCACCGGCGGCGACGACCACGGCGTCGTAGCGCTTGCGCAGCTTGGCGCCGTCGATGTCGCGGCCGATCTCCACGCCCGTACGGAACTTGGTGCCCTCCGCCCGCATCTGCTCGACGCGCCGGTTGATGTGCCGCTTCTCCATCTTGAACTCGGGGATGCCGTACCGCAGCAGCCCGCCGATCCGGTCGGCGCGCTCGTACACCGCGACCGTGTGCCCGGCCCGGGTCAACTGCTGCGCGGCGGCCAGCCCCGCCGGGCCCGAGCCGATGACGGCGACCGTCTTGCCCGACAGCCGCTCCGGCGGCTGCGGCGTGACGGCGCCGGCCTCCCACGCCTTGTCGATGATGGTGACCTCGACGTTCTTGATGGTCACCGCCGGCTGGTTGATGCCCAGCACGCAGGCCGTCTCGCACGGCGCCGGGCACAGCCGCCCGGTGAACTCCGGGAAGTTGTTCGTCGCGTGCAGCCGCTCGCTGGCGGCGGTCCAGTCCTCGCGGTAGGCGTAGTCGTTCCACTCGGGGATGAGGTTGCCCAGCGGACAACCGTTGTGGCAGAAGGGGATGCCGCAGTCCATGCAGCGGCCCGCCTGCTTGCTGATGACGGGCAGCAGCGAGCCCGGGACGTAGACCTCGTTCCAGTCCTTGACCCGCTCGGCGACGGGCCGGGTCTCGGCGACCTCGCGGCCGGTGGTCAGGAAGCCCTTGGGGTCAGCCATGGAGCGCAGCCTCCATCATCTTCTCGTGCGTCTGGGCCTCGGTGAGGCCGGCCCGCTCAGCGGCGTCCTTGGCGGTGAGCACTGCCTTGTACGTGGACGGGTAGACCTTGCTGAAGCGGGCGACGCCCGCGTCGGGGGCGTCCCACTCGGCGAGCAGCTTCCCCGCGACGGTCGAGCCCGTCTCCTCGTGATGGCGGCGCACCACGTCGTGCAGCCACTCCCGGTCGGCGTCGTCCAGCTTCTCGACGGCGGCGAGGTTGCCCTCGTTGACGTTGTCCGGGTCGAGGTCGAGGACGTACGCGACGCCGCCGGACATGCCGGCCGCGAAGTTCCGCCCGGTCTCGCCCAGCACGACGGCCTGGCCGCCGGTCATGTACTCGCAGCCGTGGTCGCCGACGCCCTCGGCGACGACGAGCGCGCCGGAGTTGCGGACGCAGAACCGCTCGCCGACCTTGCCGCGCAGGAACATCTCGCCGCCGGTGGCGCCGTACGCGAGGGTGTTGCCCGCGATGACGCTGTACTCGGCGAGGTGCTCCGCGGCGCGGTCCGGCCGGACCACGAGCCGGCCGCCGGACAGGCCCTTGCCGACATAGTCGTTGGCGTCGCCCTCCAGCCGCAGCGTGACGCCGCGCGGCACGAAGGCGCCGAACGACTGTCCCGCGGAGCCGGTGAAGGTGATGTCGATCGCGCCGTCGGGCAGTCCTTCGCCGCCGAACTTCTTCGTCACCTCGTGGCCGAGCATGGTGCCGACCGTGCGGTTGATGTTGCGGATCGCCACCCGGGCCCGTACGGGCTGGGCCTCGGCGGCGGACGGCGCGGCCAGGGCGTCGGCGGCGAGCTTGATCAGCTCGTTGTCGAGCGCCTTCTGAAGGCCGTGGTCCTGGCCGGTGACCTGGTAGCGCGCGGCGCCGTCCGGCAGCTCCGGGACGTACAGCAGCGGCGCCAGGTCCAGGCCCTGCGCCTTCCAGTGGTCGACGGCGCGGCTGATGTCCAGCACCTCGGCGTGGCCGACGGCCTCGTCCAGGCTGCGGAAGCCCAGCTCGGCCAGGAGCTCGCGGACCTCCTCGGCGATGAACTCGAAGAAGTTGACGACGTGTTCCGCCTGGCCGGTGTAGCGCTCGCGCAGCACCGGGTTCTGGGTGGCGATGCCGACCGGGCAGGTGTCCAGGTGGCACACGCGCATCATCACGCAGCCGGAGACCACCAGCGGCGCGGTCGCGAAGCCGAACTCCTCGGCGCCGAGGAGCGCGGCGACGACCACGTCGCGGCCCGTCTTGAGCTGGCCGTCGGTCTGCACCACGATCCGGTCGCGGAGCCCGTTGAGCAGCAGCGTCTGCTGGGTCTCGGCGAGACCCAGCTCCCAGGGGCCGCCGGCGTGCTTGAGCGACGTCAGCGGGGAGGCGCCGGTGCCGCCGTCGTGTCCCGAGATCAGCACCACGTCGGCGTGCGCCTTGGACACCCCGGCCGCGACCGTGCCGACGCCGACCTCGCTCACCAGCTTCACGTGGATGCGGGCCTGCGGGTTGGCGTTCTTCAGGTCGTGGATGAGCTGCGCCAGGTCCTCGATCGAGTAGATGTCGTGGTGCGGCGGCGGCGAGATGAGGCCGACGCCGGGCGTGGAGTGCCGGGTCCTGGCCACCCACGGGTACACCTTGTGGCCGGGCAACTGGCCGCCCTCGCCGGGCTTGGCGCCCTGCGCCATCTTGATCTGGATGTCGTCGGCGTTCACCAGGTACTCGCTGGTGACGCCGAAGCGGCCGGAGGCCACCTGCTTGATCGCCGAGCGCCGGGCCGGGTCGTACAGCCGGTCGGCGTCCTCGCCGCCCTCGCCGGTGTTGGACTTGCCGCCGAGCTGGTTCATCGCGATCGCCAGCGTCTCGTGCGCCTCCCGCGAGATGGAGCCGTACGACATGGCGCCGGTGGAGAACCGCTTGACGATCGCGGCGACGGGCTCGACCTCGTCGAGCGGCACCGCCGGGCGGTCCGACGCCAGCCGGAAGAGCCCGCGCAGCGTCATCAGCCGCTCGGACTGCTCGTCCACGCGCTGCGTGTACTGCTTGAAGATGTCGTAGCGGCGGGTGCGGGTCGAGTGCTGCAGCCGGAAGACCGTGTCCGGGTCGAAGAGGTGCGGCTCGCCCTCGCGGCGCCACTGGTACTCGCCGCCGATCTCCAGGTTGCGGTGGGCCGGGGCGATGCCGGAGGCGGGGTACGCCTTGGCGTGGCGGGCGGCGACCTCCCGGGCGATGACGTCGAGTCCCGCGCCGCCGATCTTCGACGTGGTGCCGTGGAAGTACGTGTCCACGAACTCCTGGTCCAGGCCGATGGCCTCGAAGACCTGCGCACCGCGGTACGAGGCGACGGTGGAGATGCCCATCTTGGACATCACCTTCAGCACGCCCTTGCCCAGCGCCTTGATCAGGTTGCGGATGGCCGTCTGCGCATCGCCGTCCGGGCCGCCCTCGATGAACGTGCCGGCGCGGACGAGGTCTTCGACGGACTCCATCGCCAGGTACGGGTTGACGGCGGCGGCCCCGTAGCCGATGAGGAGCGCGACGTGGTGCACCTCGCGCACGTCGCCGGCCTCGACCAGCAGGCCGACCTGGGAGCGCTGCTTGGTGCGGATCAGGTGGTGGTGGACGGCTGAGGTGAGCAGCAGCGACGGGATCGGGGCGTGCTCGGCGTCGGAGTGCCGGTCGGAGAGGACCAGCAGCCGGGCGCCGGACTCGATGGCCGCGTCGACCTCGGTGCAGACCTCCGCCAGCCGGTCGGCGAGCGCCTGGCCGCCGCCCTGCACGCGGTAGAGCCCGGAGAGCGTCACGGACTTGAAGCCCGGCATGTCGCCGTCGGCGTTGACGTGGATGAGCTTGGCCAGCTCGTCGTTGTCGAGGACGGGGAAGGGCAGCGTGACCGTACGACAGGACGCGGGCGTGGGCTCCAGCAGGTTGCCCTGCGGGCCCAGCGCCGAGTGCAGCGAGGTGACCAGCTCCTCGCGGATCGCGTCCAGCGGCGGGTTGGTGACCTGCGCGAAGAGCTGGGTGAAGTAGTCGAAGATCAGCCGCGGCCGGTCCGAGAGTCCCGCGAGCGGGGTGTCGGAGCCCATGGAGCCGATCGGCTCCGCGCCGGTGCGCGCCATGGGCGCGAGCAGGACGCGCAGCTCCTCCTCGGTGTAGCCGAAGGTCTGCTGGCGGCGGGTGACCGAGGCGTGGGTGTGCACGATGTGCTCGCGCTCGGGCAGCTCCGGCAGCGCCACGATGCCGGCGTCCAGCCAGTCCCCGTACGGGTGCTCGGCGGCCAGCTCCGCCTTGATCTCGTCGTCCTCGACGATGCGGTGCTGCGCGGTGTCGACCAGGAACATCCGGCCGGGCTGCAGCCGGCCCTTGCGCACGACGCGGTCAGGGTCGAAGTCGAGCACGCCGACCTCGGAGGCGAGCACGACCAGCCCGTCGTCGGTGACCCAGTAGCGGCCGGGGCGCAGGCCGTTGCGGTCGAGGACGGCGCCGACGAGGGTGCCGTCGGTGAAGCTCACGCCCGCCGGACCGTCCCAGGGCTCCATGACGGTGGAGTGGTACTGGTAGAACGCGCGCCGGGCCGGGTCCATGGACTCGTGGTTCTCCCACGCCTCCGGGATCATCATCAGCATCGCGTGCGGCAGCGACCGGCCGCCCAGGTGCAGCAGCTCCAGCACCTCGTCGAAGGAGGCGGTGTCGGAGGCGCCGGGGGTGCAGATGGGGAAGACCCGCTCCAGGTCGTGCTCCCCGAAGAGCTCCGAGGAGAGCTGGGACTCCCGCGCGCGCATCCAGTTGCGGTTGCCCATGACCGTGTTGATCTCGCCGTTGTGCGCGATGTAGCGGTACGGGTGGGCCAGCGGCCAGCTCGGGAAGGTGTTGGTGGAGAACCGGGAGTGCACGACGCCGATGGCGGTCGTCAGCCGGCGGTCCGACAGGTCCGGGAAGAACGGTTCGAGCTGCCCGGTGGTGAGCATGCCCTTGTAGACGAGGGTGCGCGAGGACAGCGAGGGGAAGTACACGTCGGTCTCGCGCTCGGCGCGCTTGCGCAGCACGAACGCGGACCGGTCCAGCTCGATACCGCTCTTGCGGGCCGCCGGGTCGGCGCTCTCGACGAAGAGCTGGGCGAACGACGGCATGGTCGCGCGGGCGCCGGCTCCGAGCAGTTCGGGCGCGACGGGCACCTCGCGCCAGCCGAGGACCCGCAGGCCCTCCTCGGCGGCGATGGCCTCGACCCGCTCCCGTACGGCGGCGGCCTCGTCCTCGGCCACGGGCAGGAAGGCCATGCCGACGGCGTACGAACCGGCGGCCGGCAGCGGGAAGCCGGCGGTGGCGCGGAGGAACGCGTCCGGGACCTGAAGCAGGATGCCGGCGCCGTCGCCGGTGTCGGGGTCGGAGCCGGTGGCACCGCGGTGTTCCAGGTTGCGCAGCACCGTCAGCGCCTGCTGGACGAGTGCGTGGCTGGCCTCCCCGCTCAGCGTGGCGACGAAGCCGACCCCGCAGGCGTCGTGCTCGTACCGGGGGTCGTACAGCCCCTGCGCTGCAGGGCGGGCCGCCTGGGATGCGTGCCGCATCGGCTCTCCCGTCGTCGTCGTGGCAGTGATGCGTGCCGAGGGACGACGTTGGCCCTGGCCGAAATTTCGTGCAGGTTACATGATGACCTGCAGCTCAGGAAGCGGATACCGCGTATCAGCATCCGGACACCCCTGGTCGGGGAGTGCACCCCGCCGCGCGGGGGATCTGCACGGTTCGTGCAGGACGAAGCGCGGGCGGCACTGCCCGCGGTCCCCGTCACATGCCCGCGGAGGTCCGGTTCGAAACGCGGGGGTAATAGATCAGAAGTGCGGGCAGATCGCTTTCGAGGATACGGGATCCGGCCGCGCCCGCGGTCCGGCGATCAGCCCCCGACCGTGGCTCCGAAGAGGGCGCCCAGACCGTACGTGACGGCCGCCGCGGCGCCGCCGAGGAGCAGTTGCCGCAGCCCGCTGTACCACCAGGTGCGGGCCGTGATCCGCGCCACCGCCGCGCCGCAGGCGAAGAGCCCGGCCAGCGCGAGCAGCACCGCGGGCCACAACGCCGTCGCGCCCAGCAGATACGGCAGCACCGGCAGCAGCGCGCCGACGGCGAAGGAGCCGAACGACGACAGGGCCGCCACCAGCGGCGACGGCAGGTCGCCCGGGTCGACGCCCAGCTCCTCCCGGGCGTGGATCTCCAGCGCCTGCTCCGGGTCCCGCATGAGCTGTCTGGACACCTCGGCGGCCAGCTCCGGGTCCACCCCGCGGGACTCGTACAGGTCGCTCAGCTCTTGCAGCTCGTCCTCCGGATGCCGGCTGAGCTCGCGCCGCTCCACGTCCAGCTCGGCGAGGACCAGCTCGCGCTGGGAGGCGACGGAGGTGTACTCCCCCGCGGCCATCGAGAACGCGCCGGCCGCCAGCCCCGCGAGGCCGGTGAGCACGATCGTCGTGGACGAGACCGAGCCGCCGGCCACGCCGGTGATCAGCGCGAGGTTCGACACCAGCCCGTCCATCGCGCCGAAGACGGCGGGCCGCAGCCAGCCGCCGGTGACGTCACGGTGGGTATGGCCGTGCCGCTCGGCCGGCCGGCCCGCCTGCAGCCCCGCGGACATGGATCGCGCTCCCCTCGTCGATCTTCAGTTCGACGATACGCGGGGTCCCGGCGGCCCGCCAGCAAGGCAGGCCGTACTCACCTGGGACGACGCACCCCGCCATCCGCCGCCCGCGGTCCGCCGGGGCCGGTGTGTCCGGGGGCGGCGGGGGCGCGAGCGGCTGAGGCGTCAGAGGTGCTGCGGGTCGGACGGGATGCTTCCGGTGCGCGGCGGGGGGTCCGGCAGGCGGAGGTGCCCTTACCGGCCGTATCACCGGGGTTCGGTCGCCGGACTCGCCGGACAGACTCTAGGGGACGATCCGGCCGGGTGACCGGGCCGGACACGGGCGGGGCCGTCGCCGCGGGTGCGGTGACGGCCCTGCCGTGCGTGCGGTGTGCGGGGCGGCTACGTGTGCCGGCCGCGCTCCCCCGCGGGGGCGTCCCCCGCGGTCTTGGCCTCGGCCGCGCCGGCGGTCGCGGGCTCCTGCTCGCCGGCGGCCCCGGAGGCGTCACCGGGCCCGTCCGGTCCTGCCGCCTCGCCGGGCTCGCCGTCCTTCGCGTCGGCCCCGGCCTTCCCGGCGGCGCCGGGCGCGTCCTTCCCGGGGGCGCCGGACTCGTCGGGCGCGGCGGGCTCCACGACCTCCTCGCGGCCCGGCCGCTTCTTCGCCGACACCACGATGTAGAGCACCGCGGCGGCGAAGACCAGGATCGACGTCCAGACGTTGAGCCGCAGCCCGAGGACCTCGTGCGCCTCGTCCACGCGCAGGTACTCGATCCAGCCGCGGCCCGCCGTGTACCCCGCGACGTAGAGCGCGAAGGCCCGGCCGTGGCCGAGGCGGAAGCGCCGGTCGGCCCAGATCACCAGCAGCGCGACGCCGATGCACCACAGCGACTCGTAGAGGAAGGTCGGGTGGAAGGTCTCGGCGGTGCCGGTGACGGAGTGCTCCGCGTCGATCTCGACGGCCCAGGAGACGTCGGTCTGCTTGCCGTACAGCTCCTGGTTGAACCAGTTGCCCCAGCGGCCCAGGGCCTGCGCGAGCGCGATGCCGGGCGCGACGGCGTCGGCGTAGGCCGGGATCGGGATGCCGCGGCGGCGGCAGCCGATCCAGGCGCCGAGCGCGCCCATCGCGATGGCGCCCCAGATGCCGAGGCCGCCCTCCCAGATCTCGAAGGCCTTGACCCAGTCGCCGCCCTCGCCGAAATACGGCTCATACGTGGTGACGACGTGGTAGAGCCGGCCGCCGACGAGGCCGAAGGGGACGGCCCAGATGGCGATGTCCGCGACGGTCCCCGGCCGGCCGCCGCGCGCGATCCAGCGGCGTCCGCCGAGCCAGATGGCCACGAAGATGCCGAGCAGGATGGCGAGGGCGTAACCGCGCAGCGGGAGCGGTCCGAGGTGCCAGACACCGTCGGAAGGGCTGGGGATGTATGCGAGATCCATAGCAGGTCCGACGGTACCGTGCCGCGGCGCGACGCGGGGAGCCCGCGGGGACAACGGCTCCGTAACTCTCCGCGATGTCGCCGCCCCGCAGGGGTGGCTCAGTCCTTACCGGCGTCCTCGACGAGCTGCTTGAAGCTCTCCGGGGTGAGGTTCGAGCCCGGCCCGAGGATGTTCTTCCCCTCCAGCAGGACGGTGGGGGTCGAGTTGTGGCCGGACTTGCCGAACGCCTCGTCGGAGGCGTCGACCCAGCCGTCGAACCTGCCGTCGTCGACGCAGGAGTCGAAGCGCTTGCCGCGCAGCCCGTCGACCTTGCCCGCCAGGTCCTTGAGGTGCCCCTTCTCGGCGAAGGCGTCGTCGTTCTCCGGCGGCTGGTTGCGGAAGAGCACGTCGTGGTACGGGACGAACTTGCCGGCGTTCTGGGCGCAGGCCGCGGCGTTGGCGGAGTTCAGCGAGCCGGTGCCGCCGAAGTTGCCGTCGATGAGCTTGACCAGCCGGTACTCCGTGCGCAGCTTCCCCGCGTCCTCCAGTTCGTTGATCGTCTTGCTGAAGCGGTCCTCGAACTGGCCGCAGGCCGGACAGCGGAAGTCCTCGTACACGGTGAGGGCGGCCGGGGCGGCGGCCTTGCCCGCGGGCAGCGCGAGGCGGTCCTCGCCGACGGCGCCCTTCGGGAACGCGACGGGCTTGTCGTTGGTGTCGCTGCCGCTGTTCTGGCCGATGAGGACGCCGACCACCGCGACCACGGCGAGCACCCCCACCACCGCGGCGAGCACGACCAGCATCCGCCGCCGCTTGTCCATGGACCTCTGCCGCTCGCGCTCGGCCTGCATCCGGTCCCGGGCGGTGCGCTTCCCCTGAGGGTTGTTCTCGCTCACGCCCGGCTATAACGAGGGACCCGGCCCCCGGTGACGGATCAGAACACGCGCCCGTACTGCAGGTAAGCGGCGGCGGCGGAGAGCACCAGCACGACCGAGACGAGGACGAGGCAGACGGTGAGGGCGCGCGGCACCGGCGCATGGGGCATCCGCGGGCGGGGGCGGCGCATCCGGCGCTCTTTCGGTGCCGCCTCGCGCCGGGCCTCCTCGGCGGCGAGCCGCTCCGTCACCTCGTACCACCGCGCGGAGCGCTCCTTCGGCGCGGTGGCCTCTATCTGGCCCAGGGAATCCCTCTGGAACCGCTCCCATATGTCATCGGGCAGACGCGGCTCGTCGTCGGCGCCGGGCTGATTGCCGGCCATCGGGCCCTCCCCTGTGCGGCACGGATCACTACGTCAAGTTTCGCACGTCCGTACCCACCGCGGAGGGCCCTGTGGATATCCGCCCGGGTCGCTCAGCCCCGGCGGCGTACCCCCTCGGCCAGCTCGCCCGCGAGCGCCCGCACGGCCGTGAGGCCCGCCTCGTGGTCGTCCCCCGCGGCCAGCAGCCGCTTGACGAACGCCGAGCCGACGATCACGCCGTCGGCGAACGCGGCGACCTCGGCCGCCTGGTCCGCCGTCGAGACGCCGAGGCCGACGCAGACCGGCAGGCCGCCGTCCCGTGCCGCCTCGGTGGCGCGGGTGCGCCGGACCAAGTCCTGGGCCTCGCGGCCCACGGACTCGCGGGTGCCCGTGACGCCCATCAGCGACGCGGCGTAGACGAAGCCGCTGCCGGCCGCCGTGATGGCCGACAGCCGCTGCTCGCGGCTGCTGGGGGCGACCACGAAGACCGTGGCCAGGCCGTGCTTGTCGGCCGCCTGGCGCCACGGCCCCGACTCCTCGACGGGCAGGTCGGGCAGGATGCAGCCCGCGCCGCCCGCCGCGGCCAGGTCCTCGGCGAAGCGCTCGGGGCCGTAGCGGTCGACCGGGTTCCAGTACGTCATGCAGAGCACCGGGGCGTCCGTCGCGGACTGCACCTCGGCGACCGTGCGGATGACGTCCTTGATCCGCAGCCCGCCGCGCAGCGCGATGTCGTCGGCGGTCTGGATCACCGGGCCGTCCAGCACCGGGTCGCTGTGCGGCAGGCCGACCTCGACGGCGTCGCAACCGCCTTCGAGCATGGCGGTCATGGCCCGTACGCCCGTGTCCACGTCGGGGAAGCCGGCGGGCAGATAGCCGATGAGGGCCGCCCGGTCCTCCGCCTTCGCGGCGGCGAGCACGGCGTCGAGCCGCGCGATGTTGCCCGTCACCGGTCCGCCTCCTCGGCGTCGTAGAGCCCGAAGTAGCGGGCGGCGGTGTCCATGTCCTTGTCGCCGCGCCCGGAGAGGTTGACGACGATCAGGCCGTCGGGCCCCAGTTCGCGGCCGACCTCCAGCGCACCGGCGAGCGCGTGGGCGCTCTCGATGGCCGGGATGATGCCCTCGCTGCGCGACAGCAGCCGCAGCGCCTGCATCGCCTCGTCGTCGGTCACGGCCCGGTACTCGGCGCGGCCGGCGTCCTTGAGGTAGGCGTGCTCGGGGCCGACGCCCGGGTAGTCGAGGCCGGCGGAGATCGAGTACGGCTCGGTGATCTGGCCGTCCTCGTCCTGCAGCACGTACGACCGGGAGCCGTGCAGGATCCCGGGGTCGCCGAGGCTGAGGGTCGCGGCGTGCTCGCCGCTGGTGAGGCCGTGGCCGGCGGGCTCACAGCCGACGAGGCGCACGGCGGGGTGGGGCAGGAAGGCGTGGAAGAGGCCGATGGCGTTGGAGCCGCCGCCGACGCAGGCGACGGCCGCGTCGGGCATCCGGCCCGTGCGGTCGAGCAACTGCTGCCGGGCCTCGATGCCGATGACCCGGTGGAAGTCCCGGACCAGCGCGGGGAAGGGGTGCGGTCCCGCGACGGTGCCGAAGAGGTAGTGGGTGTGCTCGACGTTGGCGACCCAGTCGCGGAACGCCTCGTTGATCGCGTCCTTGAGGGTGCGGCTGCCGGACGTCACCGGGACGACCTCGGCGCCGAGGATCCGCATGCGGGCGACGTTGAGCGCCTGCCGCTCGGTGTCGATCTCGCCCATGTAGACGGTGCACTCCAGGCCGAGGAGGGCGCAGGCGGTGGCGGTGGCCACGCCGTGCTGGCCCGCGCCGGTCTCGGCGATGACGCGGGTCTTACCCATCCGGCGGGTGAGCAGGGCCTGGCCCAGCACATTGTTGATCTTGTGCGAGCCGGTGTGGTTGAGGTCCTCGCGCTTGAGGAAGACCCGGGCGCCGCCGGCCTCCGCGGCGAAGCGCGGCACCTCCGTGAGCGGGCTGGGCCGGCCGGTGTAGTTGACCAGCAGGTCGTTCAGCTCGGCGACGAACGACTCGTCGTCCTTGGCCTTCTCGTACGCGACGGCGACCTCGTCGACGGCGGCGCGCAGCGCCTCGGGGATGAACTTGCCGCCGTACGCGCCGAAGTAGCCTTCGGCGGTCGGCACCTGACGCTCCGGGTCAGGGATGAAGAATTCTGCGGGCATGACTGATCCTCGGTCGGAACGGACGACGGACGGCGTGGGGACACGCCGCGTGCCATCGCATGCCGTTGATCTGGCCCGGCTCGGCCCCGATGTGGTACCTCACCCGCCGCCCGCGCACCCGCCGCGCGGGAGCCCGGCAGCCACGCGGCCGGCACCCGGGGGCGAGGACGCCTCCCGCCTGGAGGACGGAGGCGAGCGCGGCGCGGCGGCCGGCCGCGGCGCCCCGCGGCGGGTGGGGGCGCTCCGCGTACGTGCTCACCGGGGCGTCAGCCCCGCCCGTGGCGCAGCGCGGGGTGGGCGCCCGCGGCGACGAGGTCGGCGACGGCGGCGCGCGGGTCCTTGCCGGTGACCAGGGACTCGCCGACGAGCACGGCGTCGGCGCCGTCGTTCGCGTACGCGATGAGGTCGTGCGGGCCGCGCACGCCGGACTCGGCGATCTTGACGATGTGGTCGGGGATCTCGGGGGCCACCCGGCCGAAGTTGCCGCGGTCCACCTCAAGGGTCTTGAGGTTCCGCGCGTTCACGCCGATGATCTTCGCCCCGGCGGCCACCGCCCGCTCGGTCTCCTCCTCGTCGTGCACCTCGACCAGCGGCGTGAGCCCGATGGACTCGGCCCGCTCCACCAGCGAGACCAGCGCCTCCTGGTCCAGCGCGGCGACGATCAGCAGCACCAGGTCGGCGCCGTACGCCCGCGCCTCCCAGAGCTGGTACGACGTGACCACGAAGTCCTTGCGCAGCACCGGCAGGTCCACCTTGGCGCGCACGGCCTCCAGGTCCGCCAGCGAGCCGCCGAAGCGGCGCTGCTCGGTGAGGACGCTGATGACGGCGGCGCCGCCCGCCTCGTAGTCCGCGGCGAGCGCGGCCGGGTCGGCGATCGCCGCGAGCGCGCCCTTGGACGGGCTGGAGCGCTTGACCTCGCAGACCACGGTGACGCTGTCGCCGCGCAGCGCGGCCACGCCGTCGCGCGCCTGGGGTGCTCTGGCGGCGCGCTCCTTCAGCTCGTCGAGGCCGACCCGGGCCTGCCGCTCGGCGAGGTCCTCGCGCACGCCGTCAATGATCTCGTCGAGCACACTCACGCGAGCGGACCCCTTTCTGCTGGCGCCGGTGCCGCCGGCGCCGGGCGCCGGCCGCCGGCGGGCGGCTGTTCGGGTACCTGTGATGGTATCCGGCACCGGGCGGAAGCCCCGAATCCGGACCTTCTCCGTCCCACCAGCCGGACGCGCCGCGGCTACGGTCCCAGCGCCGCCCCGAACGGTAGGTTCCGCAGCAGCGTAAACGCTGCGACCAGCGCGAACAGCACCGGCCCCACGGGCGGTCGCGCCGGGATACGGATCCGCGGGAGCACGCGCGGGCGGGGGCGTGCGGCGGCGAGCAGCCAGCCCAGCAGGGCGACGCCGAGGACGGCCGCGCCGGCGGCCACGAGGGCGTTGGCGCCGAGCGCCCCGGCCACGTCGCCGTGGGCGAGCGCGTACGCGCAGCGCAGCCCGCCGCAGCCGGGGCAGGCCAGGCCCGTGTACGCGAGGACGGGGCAGGGCGGGTAGCGGCCGGGCTCGTTCGGGTCGGCGGCGCCGACAGCGGCGAGGCCGGCGGCGGCGCAGGCCAGCGCGGCGAGCGGGGGCGCGAGGCGCCGCAGCGGGGCGGTCGCGGCGGTACGGGCGGACACACCCGGATTGTCCCGGTGGGGGAGGGCGGGCGCATCCGGTGCGGCGTACGGCAGGGAAAAGCGGCGCACGTGCGGCGCCGCGCGCCCCGGCGCGGGTCTCCCGGCCGGGGCGGGGCGCGGACCGTACGGGCTACTCGCCGGCGGTGCGCACCGGCGGCAGCGGCTTCTTGCCCATGCCCATGCCGCGCATCACGGCGCCGACCACGCCGCCGATGGGGATGATGACCAGGCTCAGCCAGAAGAGCAGGGGCTGGTCCATCACCATCAGAGCGCCCGAAACGCAGAACCCGATGAAGATGATGACCACCGCGGTCCATGCGGCCGGCGTGTGTCCGTGGTCGTGGTTCTCCGCCATTACTGCACTCCTCGAAACGTACAACCGCTCATATCACCAGACGGGGCCATTGTCCCCGATCGGTCCCGGCCGCCGACGACGGGGGCCGGTCAGCGCTCGCGGGTGGGGTCCTCGCCGCGGTCGAGGGCCTTCCACAGCTCCTCGGGCCGCTCCGGGTCCACGGGCGCGGCCCGCCGCGGGCGGGCGGCGGCGCCGGCGCCGGGGCGCTCGTAGCGCCCGGACATCGCCGGCCAGCCGGGGCCGTAGCGGAGCGCGAGCAGCCCGGCGCAGAGCAGCAGCACGCCGCCGGCCAGGCTCACCCAGGCCCAGGCGGTGTGGCTGACGGCGGCGACCGTGGCGTCGGTGAGGCCGGCCGCCTCGGCGGCCTGGTCGTCGAGCGCGGCGGTGTCGGAGGCACCGAGGGCGGAGGCGGCGATCACGCCGACGCCGCAGAGCGTGAGCAGCGCGGCGACGACGGTACGGCCGGCGCGGCGGACGGCGAAGACGGCGACGAGGGCGGCGAGCCCGACGATCGCCAGCGCCGACGGCACGCCGGTGACGTCCCGGCCGCCGGCGGTGACGTGCAGCGCGGCGTCCGCGACGGGTGTGGCCGCCTCGCCCTCGGCCCAGGTGCGGCCGGCGGCGACGAGGACCACGGCCGCCCCGAGCGCGCCGGAGAGCAGGGCGGCGGCGAGCGGGACGCGGGAGGCGGACGGATGTGTCACCCGGTAAGTGTCTCGCACCCCTCAGGACCGGTCCCGGCAGGGGGGCGCGGGCGGCCGGGCACACGCGCCGGAGCCGCCGGGCCCGGACGGGCGCCGAAGGCCGTGGCGTACCGCCGCGGCGCCCCCCCGTCCTGCCGCCGCGGCCGGGCCGCCCCCGTACGCCCCGCTACCCCGCCGCCTGCCGGCCGGCCCGCGACAGGTGCCCCGCCGCCGCGACCGCCCGCAGCACCGCCGCAGCCTTGCTGCGGCACTCCGCGTCCTCCGCCGCCGGATCGGAGTCCGCCACGATCCCGGCGCCCGCCTGCACGTACGCCGTGCCGTCGCGCAGCAGCGCCGTGCGGATCGCGATGGCGGTGTCCGCGTCCCCGGCGAAGTCCAGGTACCCCACGCAGCCGCCGTACAGCCCGCGCCGCGTGGGCTCCAGCTCCTCGATGATCTGCAGCGCCCGCGGCTTCGGCGCCCCCGACAGCGTCCCGGCGGGGAAGCAGGCGGTGAGCACGTCGAACGCGGTACGCCCCGGGGCGAGCCGGCCGGTGACCGTGGAGACGATGTGCATCACATGGCTGTAGCGCTCGATGGACATGAAGTCCACGACCTCGACGCTGCCGGGCTCGCAGACCCGGCCGAGGTCGTTGCGCCCGAGGTCGACGAGCATCAGGTGCTCGGCGCGCTCCTTCTCGTCGGCGAGCAACTCCTCGGCCAGCGCCGCGTCCTGCTGCGGCGTCGCGCCGCGGGGGCGCGTACCCGCGATGGGGTGCAGCAGGGCGCGCCCGTCCTCGACCTTGACCAGCGCCTCCGGGCTGGAGCCGACGACGTCGAACGCGCCCCCGCCCGCGCCGGTGTCGGGCAGCCGGATCAGATACATGTACGGGCTGGGGTTGGTGGCCCGCAGCACGCGGTAGACGTCGAGGGCGCTCGCGGCGCACGGCGTCTCGAACCGCTGCGACGGCACGACCTGGAACGCCTCCCCCGCCCTGATCCGCTCCTTGATGTCCGCGACCGCCGCCCTGAACTCCGCGCCGCCCCACAGCTCCCCGTACTCCGGCAGCGCGGACGGCGGCAGCGGCGCCGCGCTCGCGGCGGTGGGGCGGGCGAGGTCGGCCGTCATCGCGTCGAGCCGGGCGACCGCGTCCTCGTACGCCTCGTCGACGCCGGTGTCGAGGTCGTTGTGGTTGATCGCGTTGGCGATCAGCAGGACGCTGCCGTCCCAGTGGTCGAGGACGGCGAGGTCGGAGGTGAGCAGCATCGTCATCTCCGGCAGCCGCAGGTCGTCACGAGCGCTGTCGCCGATGCGCTCCAGCCGCCGCACGGCGTCGTAACCGAGGTAGCCGACCATGCCGCCGGTGAAGGGCGGCAGCGCGTCCCGGCCTTCGGCACCCTGGTGCAGGTCGCGCGGGGTGTGCAGGGCCTCGACGGTGGCGCGCAGGGCGGCCAGCGGGTCGCCCCCGGTGGGCAGGCCGACGGGCGGGGTGCCGAGCCAGTGGGCCCGGCCGTCGCGCTCGGTGAGGGTGGCGGCGCTGCGCACGCCGACGAACGAGTACCGCGACCACGTGCGGCCGTTCTCCGCCGACTCCAGCAGGAACGTGCCGGGGCGCTCGCCGGCGAGCTTCCGGTACAGCCCCACGGGGGTGTCGCCGTCGGCGAGCAGCCGGCGCACGACGGGGATGACGCGGCGGTCCTTGGCCAGCGTGCGGAACGTCTCCCGGTCCGGAGTGGTCACTCGGCGCCGCCCACGGTCAGCTCGCGGCCGTCGAAGCAGGTGCGGCTGCCGGTGTGGCAGGCGGGGCCGACCTGGTCGACGCGGACGAGCACGGTGTCGGCGTCGCAGTCGAGCGCGACCGACTTCACGTGCTGCACGTGCCCGGACGTCTCGCCCTTGACCCAGTACTCCTTTCGGCTGCGGCTGTAGTACGTGCCGCGGCCGGTGGTGAGCGTGCGGTGCAGCGCCTCGTCGTCCATCCACGCCAGCATGAGCACTTCGCCGCTGTCGTACTGCTGCACGACGGCGGGCAGCATGCCGTCGGCGTTCCGCTTCAGGCGCGCCGCGACGGCGGGATCGAGGTCGGAGGGCCGCGCGGGCCGGTTGCCGGTCATGGGGCCATTGTGCCAACAGTGACGGACACACCACGGTCCCAAAAGGGCGCGACGCGCGCGGCCGGGGATGGCCCCTTCCCGTACATCGGAACGTGTCGATAGGGCATGCTTCGCCCATGACCAACCCACCTCCGGATCCGCCCGCAAGACCCCGCGGGCCGATGACCGCCGTCACCGCCGCGGTGGCCGCGGCCCTGCTCGTCGCCGTGGCGGTCGCCGCCTTCCTCGTGCTGCGCGGCGGGGACGACGGCGGGACGCAGGCGGGCGGCCCGCGGCCGCAGGGCAGCGCGGAGCGGCCGGCGGGGCAGGACGGCCTCGGCGGTGCGGAGACGAAGAGCGCGAGCGCGGGCTCGGCGGCGGGCACCGCGGACGCGCGGGGGGACCTGGAGCCGACCGAGTCGCACATCCCGTACGTGGTGCTGCGGACCGGCGAGTGCTTCGACCACCCGTCGCTCGACACGAGCGTCGAGTCGGTCGAGACCCGCCCGTGCACCGGCCCGCACGACGGCGAGGTCATCGCCAACCGCACGCTCAGCGGCGACTTCCCGGACGGCGACGCGCTGGACGACCAGGCGCTGGGGCTGTGCCGGCGGGCCGCGGAGGAGAAGCTGGAGACGATGCCGGCGGACGGGCGGCACTACTTCTACTACGCGATGTACCCGACGATGACGACGTACGAGTACCAGAGCCAGGACGAGATCTCCTGCGCGCTCACCCTCAGCACCGAGCCCGACGGCCCGAAGCTGACCGGGCCGCTGCCGTGACTCCCGCCCGCGCCGCGGGCGCCGGATCCCGGCGCGGCCTTGCGTGCCCCGGCGTCGCGGACGGTCGTAGGGTGGCCGCATGACGACCCATGCGAAGCGGGAACGGCTGCTCCTCGCCGATCTGCTGGAGGGCACCGGATCCGAGGCGCCGACGCTGTGCGAGGGCTGGACGACGTACGACCTGGCGGCGCACGTGGTGGTGCGCGAGCGCCGGCAGGACGCGGCGGGCGGCATCCTCTTCAAGCCCCTGCAGAACCGGCTGGAGCGCGTGCAGGCGGAGTTCCGGCAGAAGCCGTACGAGGAGCTGGTGCAGCTCATCCGCAGCGGGCCGCCACGGTTCTCGCCGTTCGCGCTCAAGCAGGTCGACGAGGCCGCGAACGTCGTGGAGTTCTACGTGCACGCCGAGGACGTCCGCCGCGCGCAGCCCGGCTACGCACCGCGCGAACTGGACCCGGTCTTCTCCGACACCCTGTGGAACCGGCTGGAGCGCGGCGCGAAGATGATGGGCCGCAAGTCGCCCGTCGGGCTGGTGCTGCGCCGCCCCGACGGCCAGACGGCGGTGGCCCACCGGGGCGCGCCCGTGGTCACGGTGACCGGGGAGCCGGCGGAGCTGCTGCTCTTCGCCACCGGGCGGCAGGAGGCGGCGAAGGTGGAGCTGGAGGGCGACGAGGACGCCGTGGCGCAGGCGCGGTCGGCGCCGCTCGGCATCTGACGCCGCACGGCGGCGGGTTGCGCCGCCGGCCGCCCGCGCCGTGAGCCGGATCCGCTACGGGGCCGGGGCGGGCGGCGGGTCCGGCACCGGGCCCGCGGCGGAGGTGCGGCGCGGGCCGCGGGCGCGGGGAAGTTCCGCCCGGCGTACGGCGGGCGCGGCGAGGCAGACGACGGCGCCCAGGCAGCTGAAGGCGCCGCAGGCGAGGAAGACGGGCGCGCTGCCCCAGGCGCCGATGGCCGCTCCGACCAGCGGGTAGCAGAGCGGCGCGAGCCCCAGCCCCGTCAGGCTGGTGGCGGCGGTGACCCGGCCCAGGTAGGCGGGCGCGGCGGAGGTCTGGATCAGCGCGTACGCCAGCCCGCCGCAGACGCCGCCCGCGAGCCCGCCGAGTCCGCAGGCGGCGACCGCGAGCCCGTGGGAGGGCGCGAGCGCGACGCTGCCGAGGGCGGCACCGGCGGCGACGAGCGTGGCGATGTGGACGAGGCCGGGGCGCGGCAGCCTGCCGGTGACGGCCAGGAGCAGCGCGCCGGCACCGGCGCCGAGGCCGAACGCGCCGACGAGCCAGCCGAGTCCGGCCGCGCCCCAGCCGCGTTCGGCGGCGAGGAGGACGAGGCCGACGTTGAGCGGACCGTTGAGGCCCAACTCGCTGAGAGCGCCGGAGAGGACGAGGGGGCCGATCAGCGGGTGCCCGCGCACGTACCGCAGCCCCTCCCGCAACTCCCGCCCGGCGCCCGCCGGATGCGCCGGCGCGGCTTCCGCGCCGGGCGCGTCGAGTGCGCCGGGCACGCCGGGCGCGTCGGGCAGGGGGCGTACGCGCAGCGTCATGAGCAGCGGCACCGAGGCGGCGAACAGCAGCCCCGCCGCCGCGAACGCCGCCGCGGGCCCGCCCAGCACCAGCGCGTACCCGCCGACCGGCGCGGCCGCGGCGCCGCCGAGGCGCAGCGCCAGCGCCCGCAGCCCGGCGATGCGGCCCAGTTCCTCCGGCGGCGCGATCCGCGCCGGAAGGGCGCCGACCGCGGGCAGGAACAGCGCGTCGGCCACGCCGAACGCCAGCGCCACCGCGACCAGCAGCCACAGCCCGGGTGCGGCGATCCCCAGCGCCGCGGCGGCGCCCAGGATGAGGACGCAGCGCGCCGCGTCGGCGCCGATGACGACCCCGCGCGGCCCGAACCGGTCGGCGACCACTCCCCCGCCGAGCAGCAGCACCGCGCGCGGCACCGAGCCGGCCGCCATCACCACCCCGGTCTCCGCCGGGCCCGCGACCCGCTGGGCGGCCCAGCCGAGGGCGAGGTAGAACACGCCGTCGCCGAGCACGGAGAGGGCGTAGGCGACGAGCCACCGCAGGACGCCGGTGCCGCGGGGCGCGGACATGGGCGCGGGCCCCCGGCTCAGGGGCGGAAGGGGAAGCCGTAGAGGTGGAGGGCGACGGTCTCGCGCCCGGTGCCCCCCGCCTCGGCCGCCTCCGCCGTCTCCGCCGCCTCGGCCCGTTCCCGCCATCTGCGCACGAACGCGCCCATCTCCTCCGCCAGCTCCTGCAGTTCGCCGGCCGTCAGCCGCAGCGTGTACTCCGAGCTGAACGCCGCCCGCGTCCACTCCCGCTCCCACCCGGCCTGCTGGTCCAGGTAGTTGAGGTACGAGCGGGTCCTGGTGGTCAGCAGCTCACGGGTGACGCCCGTCAGCGCCGCCGTGCCCTCCGGGGTGCCGTCGAAGTCCGCGGACCTGAAGGTGAACGACCGCTCCGCCGAGACCCGCCACCAGCGCTCCCGCCCGTCCCTGCCCTGCTCCGCCGCCTCCTCGATGAAGCCGTGCTCGGCCAGCTTGCGCAGGTGGTAACTGACCAGCGACACTGCCTCGCCGGCCTGCTCCGCGAGGTGCGACGCGGTGGCGGTACGTGCCGCCGTGAGCAGCCGGTACAGCTCGATGCGCAGCGGGTGGGTGAACGCCTTCAGTTGCGCCAGCTCGGTGATCCGCTCAGGTTCTCGCCCCATGCGGGGACCGTAGATACGAAAGAAGTATTGCGCAATACTTCTTTCGCGATCCGTGCCCGGCGGTCTACGCGGGCGTCTCCTCGTCGCCTCCGGGGGCGGACGCGGTGTCGATGCGGTAGCCGACGCCGGGGACCGTGGCGATCAGCCAGGGCTCGCCGAGCCGTTTGCGGAGCGCCGAGACCGTGATCCGCACGGCGTTGGTGAACGGGTCGGCGTTGGCGTCCCAGGCCCGCTCCAGCAGCTCCTCCGCGCTGATCACACCGCCCTCCGCGGCCACGAGGACGTCGAGCACGGCGAACTGCTTCCGGGTGAGCGCGACATACCTGCCGTCCCGGTAGACCTCGCGCCGGAACGGGTCGAGCCGCAGCCCGGCGATCTCCCGCACGGGCGGCCGGACGTGGGCGCGCCGGCGGTCGAGGGCGCGGAGCCGGAGCGCGAGCTCGCGGATGTCGAAGGGCTTGGTGAGGTAGTCGTCGGCGCCGAGCCCGAAGCCCGTCGCCTTGTCGTCCAGCCGGTCCGCCGCGGTGAGCATGAGGATCGGCATGCCGCTGCCGGAATCGACGATCCGCCGGGCGATCTCGTCGCCGGAGGGCCCGGGGATGTCGCGGTCCAGGACGGCGATGTCGTACGAGTTCACACCCAGCAGTTCCAGGGCGGTGTCCCCGTCCCCCGCGATGTCCCCCGCGATCGCCTCCAGGCGGAGGCCGTCGCGGATCGCCTCCGCCATAAAGGGCTCGTCCTCGACGATCAGCACGCGCATGAGCCGATGCTACGAGCGCACGCATATCGTCCGCGTATAGAAAACCGCATACGCACCGGCAACGGCCCGCCGCGTGCACTGGCGGAATGACTCGAACCCGGCGATCGGCGCGCAGAAGAATCCGGCGGATACGCACGCTTCTGGGCGTCGGCGTGATCGCCCTCGCCGTGGCGATCGTCGCGCCGCTCGGCTACCGGTCGATGCAGACCCCGTCCGGCTCCGCCGCCTCCCCCGCCCCGGTCACCCCGTCTTCCGCGGAGGCACCGGAGCCGGCCGGGCCGGCGGAATCCCCGCGGCGCAAGCGGTCCGGGCCGGTCGGCGAGGCCGACGGCGTCGTCCCCGAGGGCACGACGGTTTTCGACGACGGCGTTCCGGCGGTGGCCGGACTCGACGCCGCTTTGCGGACCGCGCTGCGCGAGGCGGCGACGGATGCCGCGGCGTACGGAATCGACATCCGGGTCAATAGCGGCTGGCGTTCTCCGGCGTACCAGGAGCGGCTTCTCCGGGAGGCGATCGGGAAATACGGATCGGAAGAAGAAGCCGCCCGCTGGGTGGCCACCGCGGAAACCTCGCCGCACGTCTCGGGCGACGCGGTCGACCTCGGGGAATCCGACGCGACGATGTGGCTCGCCGAGCACGGCGCCGCCTACGGGTTGTGCCCCGTCTACCGGAACGAGCCCTGGCACTACGAGCTGCGCACCGAGGCGATCGGCGGCCGCTGCCCGCCGATGTACGCCGACCCCACCCAGGA
This sequence comes from Streptomyces sp. WAC 06738, assembly GCF_003945505.1. Classification (NCBI taxonomy): domain Bacteria; kingdom Bacillati; phylum Actinomycetota; class Actinomycetes; order Kitasatosporales; family Streptomycetaceae; genus Streptomyces; species Streptomyces sp. WAC 06738. The sequence continues at coordinate 1,541,712 of NZ_CP029618.1, forward strand.
CCCGAGGATGCAGAGTTGAGCGAGCGAGTTCTCACGATGAAGCAGCCGGACCCGGCGGACATCTTCAGCACTCCGGACACGACGGACGCCGCGGCCACCCCCCGGCCCCGTACCCCGCGCCTCCGCCGCGCGGCCCGCGCCCTCCGCCGCCCCGCGCCCTGGCGGCGCGGCCTCGTGCTCGCCGCGCTGGCGCTTCTGCTCGGCCTGGTGATGGCGCTGCACGCGCGGATCCCCAGCGGGACCATGAACCTCGGCAGCTTCACGGAGACCTTCCTGCCCTGGTTCGGCCTCTGCGTCCTCCCGCTGCTCGCCGGGGCGCTGTGGCGCCGTTCCGCGTCCGCGCTGGTCGCGCTGGTGCTGCCGGTCGCGGTGTGGCTGAGCCTCTTCGGCGGGCTGCTCACCGACAAGTCCCGGCCGGGCAGCGACCTCACGGTCGCCGGCCACAACGTCGGCGCCGCCAACCCCGACCCCGCCGGCACCGCCCGCGCCCTGGCCGCCTCCGGCGCGGACCTGCTGGCGCTGCAGGAGCTGACCGACACGGCCCGGCCGGTGTACGAGGCGGAGCTGGCGCGGACGTACCCGTACCACACCACGAGCGGCACCGTCGGCCTGTGGAGCAAGCTCCCGCTGTCGGAGACCCGCCCGGTCGACATCGCCATGTATCCGTCCCGCGCGCTGCGCACCACCGTGGCGACCGAGCGGGGCCCGCTGGCGGTGTACGTGGCCCACCTGGGGTCCGTGCGCGTGAACCCCCGCGCGGGCATGTCGACCGCCCAGCGCGACGCGGGCGCCGAGGCGCTGGCCGCGGCCGTCGCCGCCGAGCCGACCGGGCGCGTGGTGGTCCTCGGGGACCTCAACGGCACCGTGGACGACCGGGCGTTCGACGGTCTCACCGGCCAGATGCGCTCGGTCCAGGAGGAGGCGGGGAACGGCTTCGGCTTCAGCTGGCCGGCCGGCTTCCCGGTGGCGCGGATCGATCAGATCCTCGTACGCGGCGTGGAGCCGCGGAGTGCCTGGCTGCTGCCCGCCACGGGCAGCGACCACCTGCCGGTGGCGGCGGGCATCGCCTGGTGAGCGCGGGTGCGGGGCACCATGCGGCGGATAACCCAGTTTTGCGGGATCCGACAGGAAAATGACACCGCGCGCACCGGAGTATTGACGCGCCCCCGCGCCGTTGCCAGACTCCGCGGCCGAGTTCTCCTCGGCGGCCTCCATGGGGGAGCAGCCCCGTCGGCCGGCCACCGATGCCCACGCAGCACACCCGATGCGCTGAGGAGTGTTCTCGTATGCGGTCAACCACCACGCGCAGACAGGCGGTCACCGGCCTCCTCGGCACCGCGGCGGCGCTCGGCGCCGGCACGGCCGCCGCCGGCCCCGCCGCGGCCCGCTCCGGCGGCACGGCGGGGTCCGGTTCGTACGCCCGGCTGCTGGCCGGGGCGCTGGCCCGCCGGATGACCCTGGAGGAGAAGGTCGGCCAGCTCTTCGTGGTCGAGGTCGCCGGGCAGGACGCCGACGACGTGACCGACGCGGCCGCCGCCGTCAACGAGCGGCGCTACGGCGTCCGCACCCCCGCCGACGTCGTACGCAAGTACCGCCCCGGCGCCGTCATCTACTTCAGCGCCCGCAACGACGACAACCTCCGCGACGCCCGCCAGATCGCCCGGCTCTCCAACGGCCTGCAGCGCGCCTCGCTCGCGCAGCGCCGCGGCGTCCCGCTGATCATCTCCACCGACCAGGAGAGCGGCCTCGTCCAGCGGCTGCCCACCCCGCCGGCCACCGAACTGCCCGGCAGCATGGCCGTGGGCGCCACCTACGCGACCGCCGACGCCCAGCGCGCCGCCGAGATCACCGGCCGGGAGCTGGCCGCGCTGGGCATCAACCAGAACTACGCGCCCGTCGCCGACGTCAACGTCAACCCCGACAACCCCGTCATCGGCCTGCGCTCCTACGGCGCCGACCCGCAGCAGGTCGCGCGCATGGTCGCGGCGGCGGTACGCGGCCAGCGCCGCGGCGGCGTCGCGTCCGCCGCCAAGCACTTCCCCGGCCACGGCGACACCGGCCAGGACAGCCACTTCCTGCTGCCGCGCATCGAGCACACCCTGGAGCAGATCCACGAGCTGGACCTGCCGCCGTTCCGGGCCGCGATCGCCGCGGGCCTGGACACGGTGATGACCGCGCACATCCTCGTCCCCGCGCTCGACGACGGCGTGCCCGCCACCATGTCGCACCGCATCCTCACCGGGCTGCTCCGCGAGGAGCTGGGCTTCGACGGGCTGATCGTCACCGACGCGCTGGACATGGGCGGCGCCACGTCCCAGTACCCGCCGGAGCGGGCGTCGGTGGCGGCGTTCGCGGCGGGCGCGGACATGCTGGTGCTGCCGCCGCAGATGGACGTCGCGTACGCATCCGTGCTCGCGGCCGTACGCGGCGGCGAGATCGGCGAGCGGCGGCTGGACGAGTCGGTGGTGCGCATCCTGGCGCGCAAGATCGACGAGGGGCTGTACTCCGGCCCGTTCGTCGACGAGCGCCGGGCGGAGCGGATCGTCGGGAACGCCGCGCACGTCGCGGACGCGCGGGCCCTCACCGGGCGGGCGGTGACGCTGGTGAAGAACGACACCGGGCTGCTGCCGCTGGCCGCGGGAGCGCGGCGGGTGCTGGTCACCGGGTGGCAGACGTCGTCGGCGCCGGCGCTGGACCGGCTGGCGCAGGCGGTCGGGGGGCGTGCGGGGCAGACCGCGACGGTGCTGGCGACGGGCGGGACGCCGGCGCAGGCCGTGATCGACGCGGCGGTGGCCGCGGCGCGGGACCACGACCTGGTGCTGGTCGGCGCCAACGCGGCGGCCGGGGCGGAGCCGGTGGCGCAGCGCGGCGCGGCGCAGGCGGCGCTGGTGCGGGCGCTGCTCGCGTCGGGGACGCCGGTCGCGGTGGTGGCGGTGCGCAACCCGTACGACGTGCGGCGGTTCCCGGAGGCGCCGGTGTACCTGTGCACGTACGGCACCGGAGCGGGGGTGCTGACGCGGGCGGTCGACGCGCTCTACGGCGACCTGCGGCCGACGGGGCGGCTGCCGGTGGCGATCCCGGAGCTGGGGGCGACGGGCGCGGACCTCTACCCGCTGGGGCACGGGCTGGAGTACTGAGCCGGCGGGGTGCCGCGGCCGTTTCCTCTACGGCCGCGGTGCCGCCGGGCGTCCCCGTTCCCGTACGGCCCGCGGCGCCCCGCGGTCACGTCCCCGATCCGCCGCCGGCCGCGCTGATCAGCAGCCGGCGCAGCTCCCGCGCCGCCCGGGGCGGCGACACGTCGCCCCGGTGCGCCACGGAGATCGTCCGGTGCAGCCCCGGCGCCGCGAACGCCGTCGTCCGCAGCCCCGAGCGCTCCGCGACCATGCTCGGCACCACCGCCACCCCGAGCCCGGCCCGCACGAACCCCAGCACCGCGTCCATCTCCCCGCCCTCCACCCCGAACTCCGGCTCGAAGCCCGCCTCCCGGCACGCGGCGACCGTCAGCTCCCGCAGGTCGTACCCGTGCCGGAACATCGCCAGCGGCCGCCCCCGCAGATCCCCGATCCGGATGCCCCCGCCGGCGCCGCCGGCGCTGGTGACCGGCGGCGCGTCCGGCGACGAGACCACGACCAGTTCCTCGCGCAGCACCTCCGTCGTCGTCAGCGCCGGTGCCTGCCCCGCCAGCGGCGTGATGACCAGGGCGAGGTCCAGCTCGCCGGCCGCGAGCGTCCGTACGAGATCCTGCGAGCCGTCCTCGTGGACGTGCAGCTCGATGCCCGGGTAGCGGGCGTGGAACGTGCGCAGCGCATCCGGCACCAGGCTCGCGCAGAGGCTCGGCGTGGCCCCCAGCCGCACCCGCCCGCGCCGCAGGTGCGCGACCTCCTGCACCTCCCGCCGCGCCGTCTCGGTGTCGGCGAGGATCCGCCGCGCCAGCGGCAGCAGCGCTTCGCCGGCGTCGGTGAGCGTGATGTGGCCGCGGGCCCGGTGGAACAGCTCGGCGCCCAGCTCCCGCTCCAGCGCCCGTACGGACTGCGACAGCGACGGCTGCGCCACGTGCTCGCGCTCGGCTGCCCGGGTGAAGTGGCGGGTCTCGGCGACGGCGGCGAAGTAGCGGAGCTGCTGCAGGTGCATGGCTCCAGCGTAGCCCGACGATAGTCACTGCCTATCGAAAGCAGCGAATTCATGTCTTGGACGGATCCCGGGTGGCGTCTCTACCGTCACAGTCATGGCCCTGACCACCAAGCCGGCATCGAAGCCCGCCGGCGACCCCGTCCGGGAAGCGGCCCGCCCGCGGGCGTACCCGCCGTCGCTCCTCGCGCTGCTGTGGCGCTCCACCGTCGGCAAGAAGACGGTGCTGGCCGTCACCGGCCTGATCATGCTCGCCTACCTCGTGGCCCATCTGATCGGCAACCTCAAGATCTTCTACGGCGCCGAGGAGTTCAACGACTACGGCCACTGGCTGCGCACCCTCGGCGGCCCGGTGCTGCACTACGAGTGGGCCCTGTGGATGATCCGGGTCGTGCTGGTGGTCGCCGTCGTCCTGCACGGCGTGACCGCGTACCAGCTCAGCCGCCGCGACATCGCGGCGCGCCCGGTCGCGTACGTCCACAAGCGCCGGCGTGCCAGTTACGCCACCCGCACCATGCGCTGGGGCGGGGTGATCCTCGGCCTCTTCATCGTCTGGCACATCCTCGACCTCACGACGCTGACCGTGAACGAGAACGCCCAGACCGGCCGCCCGTACGAGAACACCGTCGCCACCTTCTCCACCTGGTACGGCAACGTCGTCTACATCACCGCGATGCTCGCCCTCGGTCTGCACCTGCGGCACGGCTTCTGGAGCGCCGTGCAGACCCTCGGCGTCGCGAGCCCGGCCCGCGAGCGGGCCCTCAAGGCCGTCACCAACACCCTTGCGCTGGTGCTGACCTGCGGCTTCATCTCCCTCCCCGTGGCCGTCATGACGGGAGTCGTGAACTGAGGATGTCACCGGCATACACGCAGTACACCGAGGGCGACCCCGTCGCCGACGCCGCCGCCCCGCCCGGCGACATCGCCGAGCGCTGGGACCGCCGCCGCTTCACCGCCCGGCTGGTCAACCCCGCCAACCGGCGCCGCTACCGCGTCATCGTCGTCGGTACGGGCCTGGCCGGCGGCGCCGCCGGCGCCACCCTCGCCGAACAGGGCTACCAGGTGGTCCAGTTCTGCTACCAGGACTCCCCGCGCCGCGCCCACTCCATCGCCGCCCAGGGCGGCATCAACGCCGCCAAGAACTACCGCAACGACGGCGACTCCGTGCACCGGCTCTTCTACGACACCGTCAAGGGCGGCGACTTCCGCGCGCGCGAGTCCAACGTGCGCCGCCTCGCGCAGGTCTCGGTCGAGATCATCGACCAGTGCGTCGCGCAGGGCGTGCCCTTCGCCCGCGAGTACGGCGGCCTGCTCGACACCCGCTCCTTCGGCGGGGTCCAGGTCTCCCGCACCTTCTACGCCCGCGGGCAGACCGGCCAGCAGCTCCTCCTCGGCGCGTACCAGGCGCTCTCCCGGCAGATCGAGGCCGGGAACGTCGAGATGCACCCGCGCACCGAGATGCTCGACCTGATCGTCGTCGACGGCCGGGCCCGCGGCATCGTCGCCCGCGACCTGGTCACCGGCCGGATCGAGACCCACCTCGCCGACGCCGTCGTGCTCGCCACCGGCGGCTACGGCAACGTCTTCTACCTCTCCACCAACGCCAAGAACTCCAACGCCACCGCCATCTGGCGGGCCCACCGCCGCGGCGCGTACTTCGCCAACCCCTGCTTCACCCAGATCCACCCCACCTGCATCCCGCGCTCCGGCGACCACCAGTCGAAGCTGACGCTGATGAGCGAGTCGCTGCGCAACGACGGCCGCATCTGGGTGCCCAAGGCGCACGGCGACACCCGCCCGCCGAACGCCATCCCGGAGCACGAGCGCGACTACTACCTGGAGCGCCTCTACCCCTCCTTCGGCAACCTCGTCCCCCGCGACATCGCCTCGCGCGCCGCGAAGAACGTCTGCGACGAGGGCCGCGGCGTCGGCCCCGGCGGCCAGGGCGTGTACCTCGACTTCGCCGACGCCATCCGGCGGCTGGGGCGCGCGGCGGTCGAGGAGCGGTACGGCAACCTCTTCGAGATGTACGAGCGGATCACGGCGGAGGATCCGTACCAGGTGCCCATGCGCATCTACCCGGCGATCCACTACACGATGGGCGGCCTGTGGGTCGACTACGACCTGCAGACCACCGTCCCCGGGCTCTTCGCCATCGGCGAGGCGAACTTCTCCGACCACGGCGCCAACCGCCTCGGCGCGTCCGCGCTCATGCAGGGCCTGGCCGACGGCTACTTCATCCTCCCCGCCACCATCGGCGACTTCCTCGCCCGGCACCGCCCCGAGCAGGTCTCCCCCGATCACCCGGCGGTCGCCGAGGCCGTCGCGGACACCGAGGACCGCCTGCACCTCCTCCTCGCCGTCGACGGCGACCGCACCCCCGACTCCTTCCACCGCGAGCTGGGCGAACTGCTCTGGGACGAGTGCGGCATGGCCCGTACGGAGCCGGGGCTGCGCAAGGCGCTGGAGCGGATCCCGGCGCTCCGCGAGGAGTTCTGGCGCCGGATCAAGGTGCCGGGCACCGGCACGGAGCTGAACCAGTCGCTGGAGAAGGCCAACCGGATCGCGGACTACCTGGAGCTGGCCGAGCTGATGTGCCTCGACGCGCTGCACCGCGCCGAGTCCTGCGGCGGCCACTTCCGCGAGGAGAGCCAGACCCCGGACGGCGAGGCGGCCCGCGACGACGACCACTTCTCGTACGCGGCGGCCTGGGAGTTCACCGCGACGGGCACCGCCCCGGTCCTCCACCGCGAGGACCTGGAGTTCGAATACGTCATTCCCACGCAACGGAGCTATCAGTGAAGGTGACCCTGCGGGTCTGGCGGCAGCCGGGGCCCGACGCGGCGGGCGAGATGGTCTCGTACGAGGTCGGGGACGTCACGCCGGAGATGTCGTTCCTGGAGGTGCTCGACACCCTCAACGAGCGGCTCATCCTCACCGGCGACGAGCCCGTCGCCTTCGACCACGACTGCCGCGAGGGTATCTGCGGGGCGTGCGGCGTCGTCATCAACGGGCGGGCGCACGGTCCCGAGCGGACGACGGCGTGCCAGTTGCACATGCGGTCGTTCGCGGACGGGGACGTCATCGACGTCGAGCCGTGGCGGGCGGCGGCGTTCCCGGTGGTGAAGGATCTGGTCGTGGACCGGTCGGCCTTCGACCGGATCATCGGCGCCGGCGGCTACATCACCGCCCCCACCGGCAGCGCCCCCGACGCCCACGCGACCCCCGTGCCCAAGCCGGCGGCGGAGACGGCCTTCGAGCACGCGGAGTGCATCGGCTGCGGCGCGTGCGTGGCGGCCTGCCCCAACGGCTCGGCGATGCTGTTCACGGCCGCGAAGGTCGTGCACCTGGGCGCCCTGCCGCAGGGGGCGCCGGAGCGGGAGTCGCGGGTGCTGGACATGGTCGGCCGGATGGACGACGAGGGCTTCGGCGGCTGCACGAACACCGGCGAGTGCGCGGTCGCCTGCCCGAAGGGCATCCCGCTGCAGGCGATCTCGTCGCTGAACCGCGAATTCCTCCGCGCGGCCCGCAAGTCGGTGTAGCGCCGTTCCCTCGTCGGGCGCCTGGGCCGCAGGCGCCTTCGGGCGAGGACGGTTGTGGCCGGCCTTCCCTACTGGCGGGTGAGTTCCTGGGTAGTGCCGTTGTGCCACTTGACGGTGACCGTGTCGCCGTTCGCCGACCAGACCGCGTTCATCGCGCCGAACGCGTTCGGATCGGTCATGTCGAGCGCATCGCATGAGGCCAGGGCGATGTCGCGATCGGTGGCCACGCCCGTGCACTCCCCGGTCTCCGCGCTCTGATAGGTCACTTGCCCGGTCCTGGCCGTCAGCGTGGTGTCGCCTGAGACCCAGGTGCCCTCAAGCCCGCCCCCGATGATGCCCGGTCCGCTGTCGCCGCCGCCGTCCGGCGGGCTGGTGTCCGAAGGGGAGGTGCCCGCGTCGGGCTCCCCCGCCTCGTCCTTCGACGAGTCCAGAGGGCTGGAGGCCGCGGGTTCCTCCCGGGCCCCCGCGTCTTCGTCGTCGTTGCCGCAGCCGGCCGACGCCAACGTCGCCAGTAAGACGGCCACGGGTACGGCAAAACGCCACGTCTTATGCATGAATCCCCCGATTTCTCATGAACGCGGAACGATCTTCATATACCGGTTCGGCGCGCTCCCGTCACCGGCAAGCTATCGCGGGCGGGCACACGTGCACGGCCCCGAGGGGGCACCGCTACAAGCCTGTGACATCCCGGCGCCCCCGCCGCACTGGACGCGGCACAGCCGACCGCGCGGCAGGACTTCGGCCGCTGATCCATCAGCCGGGGGGAAGCCGCTCCGACGCACACGCGGTATGCATCGGAGCGGCTTGTGCCGTCCACAGGTCGTCACCCTGCCCCAGCTCGCCGGAGCGGGAGGGCCGGCCGGCGGTACGTCCCGTACCCACACGGCGGAGAGCCGCAGCGCTCGGCCGCCCCGGCGGCGCCGCGGAGCCGGCCGCGGGGGGTGTGGACGTGCCCGGCCGACTGGCCTTTACTGCTCCGCATGGACACGATGAACGCTGCCGTTCTCGGCCCCGGCGGGGTAGGCGGGCTGCTCGCCGGGCTGCTGGCCCGGGCCGGGCACCGGGTGACCTGTGTGGCCGGCGCCGCGACCGCCGGCGCGCTCCAGGCGGACGGAATCACCGTCAACAGCAAGCAGTTCGGCGACTTCGCCACCCACGTGGCGGGCGACACCGAGCTGCGCGCCCCCGTGGACCTGTGCATCGTCGCCGTCAAGGCCACCGCCTTCGACGCCGCGCTGGAACGGGTGCCCCCCGCGGCCCTCGGCGACGCGCTCGTGGTGCCGCTGCTCAACGGCGTCGACCACATGGCCGTCCTGCGCGAGCGCTACCGGCCCGGACAGGTCGCCGCGGGCACCATCACCGTGGAGTCCACCCGGGTCGCCCCCGGGCTCATCGAGCACGGCAGCCCGTTCACCAAGGTCTCGCTCGCCTCCGCCACCGCGCCGCAGGAGCGGCTGGAGGCGGCGGCCCGGGTGCTGACCGACGCGGGCGCCGAGGTGCAGGTACGGGACGACGAGCCGAGCGTCCTGTGGACGAAGATGGCCTTCCTCGCGCCGATGGCGCTCCTCACCACCCGCCACGGCGTGCCCGTCGGCGGCGTCAGGACCGCGCACCGGGACGAGATGCTGGCGCTGCTGGCGGAGACCGCCGCGGTGGCGAGCGCGTCCGGGGCCCGGGTGGACGCGGACGCGGTCGCGTCGATGTACGACACCTTCCCGGCCCGTACGAAGTCCTCGATGCTCCGCGACGCGGAGGCGGGCCGCCCCCTCGAACTCGACGCCATCGGCGGCGCGCTGCTGCGCGCCGCGCGGGCGCACGGAATCGCGGTGCCGGTGGCGGAGCGGCTGGTCGCGGAGATCGGGGCGCGGGCGGGCGCGTAGCCGGGGCGCACCCTACGACCAGTGAAGACGCCCGTCTTGGTGGGCGGGCTCTTCACAACACTTCTTTGAGCTGTTAGCCTCGCAGCGCGATATGGGAGCGCTCCCACCCTTCACACACCACCGCTCGGGACGCGCGGCGGGAAGGTCAAGTATTGACATGTACTCGTCAGTAATGCCGCGCTCCTGAACGACCCCCCACGCACACCCCCCGCAACCCCCCACCTCCAACGCCCGTCACGGGCGTGGAAGGAGAGCCGCATGAGAAGGTCACGCCTCCGTGTCACCGGCGTCAGCGCGGCGGCGCTGGCGGCCACCGGGACCCTGCTGACGTACTCGCTGTCCGCGCCCCCCGCGGCGGCCGAGACCGCGGGGCCCGGTGACAACCCGTACGCGGGCAGCCAGTTGTACGTGAACCCCGACTGGTCCGCCGCGGCCACCCAGGGCGGCGGCGCCGCCATCGCCGACACCCCCACCGCCGTATGGCTCGACAGCATCGCGGCCATCACGAGCGGCTCCGACGGCTCCAACAACATGGGCCTTCGCGAGCACATGGACGAGGCGCTGGCGCAGGGCGCCGACGCCATCCAGATCGTCACGTACAACCTGCCCGGCCGCGACTGCGCCGCGCTCGCCTCCCGGGGCGAGCTGGGCCCGACCGAGATCGACCGGTACAAGAACGAGTTCATCGATCCGATCGACGACATCCTCGACGACCCGGCGTACGAGAGCCTCAAGATCATCAACATCGTCGAGATCGACTCGCTGCCCAACCTCGTCACCAACGTCAGCGGCCGGCCCACGGCCACGCCCGAGTGCGACGTGATGAAGGCCAACGGCAACTACGTCAAGGGCGTCGGCTACAACCTCGCCACGCTCGGCGACAACGGCAACGTCTACAACTACATCGACATCGGCCACCACGGCTGGATCGGCTGGGACGACAACTTCCAGCCGACCGCCAACCTGCTCTACCAGGCCGCCAACGCCGAGGGCGCCACGCCCGAGGACGTCACCGGCTTCGCCGCCAACACCGCGAACTACGGCGCGACCGTGGAGCCGTACTTCTCGATCAACGACACGGTCGGCGGCCGGCCCATCCGCGAGAGCAGCAAGTGGGTGGACTGGAACCGGTACGTCGACGAGCAGTCCTTCGCGCAGGCGTTCGTGTCCCAGGCGGCCCCGGCCGCCGGATTCCCGTCCGGCATGGGCGCGATCATCGACACCTCGCGCAACGGCTGGGGCGGCGCCGAGCGGCCGACCGGCCCCGGCCCGACGAGTGGGACCGCCGACGAGTACGTGGACGCCAGCCGCACCGACCGCCGGATCCACCTCGGCAACTGGTGCAACCAGTCCGGAGCCGGTCTCGGTGAGCGGCCGACCGTTTCCCCCGCGGCCAACATCCACGCCTACGCGTGGATCAAGCCCCCGGGTGAGTCGGACGGTGCCAGCGAGGAGATCCCGGACGACGACAAGGGCTTCGACCGGATGTGCGACCCGACGTACGAGGGCAACGCGCGCAACAACTACAACATGTCGGGCGCCCTTCCCGACGCGCCCACCTCCGGCCACTGGTTCCAGGCGCAGTTCGAAGAACTGATCGCCAACGCGAACCCGCCGGTGAACTAGCGCACGCGAGTTCCCCGCGCCCTCCGCCGCCGGCCGCCGGATCCCGGCGGCGGAGCGGCCCGGTGGCGGCCCCCGGGACGGCCGCCACCGGGCACCCACGGCGCCTCACGGGCAGCAGGAGCCAGGCGTCCACCCCCCTCACCGGGCAGCGAGGGCGCCCCGCCGGACCCCGCGCGGTCCGCCCGGCTCCCGGGATCGGCCTGGCCCCTGCCCGCGGCCCCGCATCACCACCTCCCACCCCTCCCGCAGGGCCGCGTGCCCGCGGGCTCCCCGAGGAGACCCCCCATGTCCAAGTCACTGTCCCGCCGGCGGTTCACCGCCGCGGCCGGCGGCGCCGCCTTCGCGACGGCGGTCGCAGCACCCACCGCCGCCCGGGCCGGCACGGCCCCCGAGGAGACGACGACGGCGGCCCCGCAGGGTCCGTACGACGACCTCTTCCTCGCCCAGTACGAGAAGATCAAGGACCCCGCCAACGGGTACTTCAGCCCGGACGGCATCCCTTACCACAGCGTGGAGACCCTGATCGTCGAGGCGCCCGACCACGGGCACGAGACGACGTCCGAGGCGTTCAGCTACTGGATGTGGCTGGAGGCCGCGTACGGCAGGGTCACCGGCGACTGGGGCCCGTTCAACACCGCGTGGGAGGCGGCGGAGCAGTACATCATCCCGACCCGCGCCGACCAGCCCGCCAACGGCTCGTACAACCCGGGCTCGCCCGCCACCTACGCGCCCGAGCACTCGGACGTCTCCCAGTACCCGGCGCGGCTCGACCCGTCCGTGTCCGTCGGCCAGGACCCGCTGGCGGCCGAACTGGCGTCCGCGTACGGGACGATGGACATCTACGGCATGCACTGGCTGCTCGACGTCGACAACGTCTACGGCTACGGCAACACCCCCGGCACCGGCGGCCAGAACGGCCCGGGACCCGGCCCCTCGTACATCAACAGCTACCAGCGCGGCTCGGAGGAGTCGGTCTGGGAGACGATCCCGCAGCCGACGACCGACCTCTTCGAGTACGGCGGCCCCAACGGTTACCTCGACCTCTTCGTGGGCGACAACTCCTATTCCCGGCAGTGGAAGTACACCAACGCGCCGGACGCCGACGCGCGCGCCGTGCAGGCCGCGTACTGGGCGCTCACCTGGGCCGAAGCGCAGGGCAACGCCGGGCAGATCTCCGCCTCGGTGGCGCGGGCCGCGAAGATGGGCGACTACCTGCGGTACTCGATGTTCGACAAGTACTTCAAGCGGATCGGCGACTGCACCAGTCCCACCGGCTGCCCGGCGGGCTCAGGACGCAGCTCGCAGCACTACCTGCTGTCCTGGTACTACGCCTGGGGCGGCGCCGCGGGCAGCGGCGGCTGGGCCTGGCGCATCGGCGACGGCGCCTCCCACCAGGGCTACCAGAACCCCTTCGCGGCCTGGGCGCTCTCCACCGTGCCCGAGCTGACGCCGAAGTCCCCCACCGCGAAGAGCGACTGGTCGACGAGCCTGACCCGGCAGTTGGAGTTCCTGCGCTGGCTGCAGTCCGCGGAGGGCGGGATCGCCGGCGGCTGCACCAATAGCTGGGAAGGCCAGTACGGCACCCCGCCCGCGGGCACGCCGACCTTCTACGGCATGGCCTACGACTGGCAGCCCGTCTACCACGACCCGCCCAGCAACAACTGGTTCGGCATGCAGTGCTGGGGCATGGAACGGGTCGCGGAGCTGTACTACGCCTCGGGCAACGCGACGGCGCAGGCGCTGCTGGAGAAGTGGGTGGCCTGGGTCACGCCGGAGATCACCGCGGAGGCGGACGGCACGTTCCGCATCCCGGCGACGCTGTCCTGGGACGGCGCCCCGGACACCTGGAACCCGGCGAGCCCCGGCGCGAACGCCGGGCTGCACGTCTCGATCGCGGAGTACGGCACGGACGTGGGCGTCGCGTCGGCGCTGGCCAAGACGCTGACCTACTACGCGGCCAAGGCCGGCGACGCCGCGACGGCCGACGTCGCCAAGCGGCTGCTGGACGCGCTGGCCGCGAACGCCGACGACCTGGGCATCGCGGTGCCCGAGACGCGGGCCGACTACCGGCGCTTCGCCGACGAGGTGTACGTCCCGGCCGGCTGGTCGGGGACGATGCCGAACGGCGACGTCGTCGAGCCGGGCGTCACGTTCATCGAGCTGCGCTCGTGGTACCGCGACGACCCGGAGTGGCCGAAGGTGCAGGCCCATCTGGACGGCGGGCCGGCGCCGGAGTTCACGTACCACCGCTTCTGGGCGCAGGCGGGGCTGGCGATCGCCTTCGCGGTGTACGCCGAGCTGTTCCCGTCCGCCTGACGCGGCGAGCCGGCCGGCGCCCCGCCACGCGGGGTGGCCGGCCGGCTTCGCCGCGTGGTGCCGCCGCCCGTGCCGCGCCCGCCGCCCCGGGCGGCGGCCCCGGCGCGGGCTCCCGGCAGGGCTCCGACCTGCCGGGACATGGCGGGGAATAGGGTTGCGCAGACACACGTTCTCCGGTGTGATTGAGCTTTCAACCACGGAGAGGGTGAGATCCGGTGCAGTTCGGGATCTTCAGTGTCGGCGACGTCACCCAGGACCCCACCACGGGTCGGGTGCCGAGTGAGCACGAGCGGATCAAGGCCATGACCGCCGTCGCGCTCAAGGCCGAGGAGGTCGGTCTCGACGTCTTCGCCACCGGCGAACACCACAACCCGCCGTTCGTCCCCTCGTCCCCCACCACCATGCTGGGCTGGATCGCGGCGCGCACGGAACGGCTGATCCTGTCCACGTCCACCACGCTGATCACCACGAACGACCCGGTGAAGATCGCCGAGGACTTCGCGATGCTCCAGCACCTGGCGGACGGCCGGGTGGACGTGATGATGGGCCGGGGCAACACCGGGCCCGTCTACCCCTGGTTCGGCCAGGACATCCGGCAGGGCATCCCGCTCGCCGTGGAGAACTACGCGCTGCTGCACCGCCTGTGGCGCGAGGACGTCGTCGACTGGGAGGGCCGCTTCCGCACCCCGCTGCAGGGCTTCACCTCCACGCCGCGCCCGCTGGACGGCGTGCCGCCGTTCGTCTGGCACGGCTCCATCCGCTCGCCGGAGATCGCCGAGCAGGCCGCGTACTACGGCGACGGCTTCTTCGCCAACAACATCTTCTGGCCGAAGGAGCACTTCCAGCGGCTGATCGAGCTGTACCGCACGCGCTACGCCCACTACGGGCACGGCACGCCGGAGCAGGCGATCGTCGGCCTCGGCGGGCAGGTGTTCATGCGGAGGAACTCGCAGGACGCGGTACGGGAGTTCCGGCCCTACTTCGACAACGCGCCGGTGTACGGGCACGGGCCCTCGCTGGAGGAGTTCACCGAGCAGACGCCGCTGACCGTGGGCAGCCCGCAGGAGGTCATCGACAAGACGCTGACGTTCCGCGAGTCCTTCGGGGACTACCAGCGGCAGCTCTTCCTCCTCGACCACGCGGGCCTGCCGCTGAAGACCGTGCTGGAGCAGTTGGACCTGCTCGGCGAGGAGGTCGTGCCGGTGCTGCGCGCGGAGTTCGCGAAGAACCGTCCGGCGTCCGTGCCGGAGGCGCCGACCCACGCGGCCCGCGTGGCGGCGGCCGCCGCCGGGCAGGGCGACGAGGAGGAGGTGGCGTAGTGACCGCACTGAAGCTGACCGTGGTGTCGGCCGGGCTGAGCGTGCCCTCGTCCACCCGGCTGCTCGCCGACCGGCTGGCGGAGGCGGTACGGCGGCAGCCGGCCGACGACGGCCGGCAGGTCGAGGTGCAGGTGGTCGAGCTGCGCGACCTGGCCGCCGACATCGCCCACAACACCGTCACCGGCTTTCCGTCCGCGGCCCTCGCCAAGGCGATCGACGCGGTGACGGGCGCCGACGGCCTGATCGCCGTGACGCCGGTCTTCTCCGGTTCGTACAGCGGACTGTTCAAGTCGTTCTTCGACGTGATCGGGGCGGCGGACGACGGTGCGCTGGCCGGGAAGCCCGTGCTGGTCGCGGCGACCGGCGGGACGGCGCGGCACTCGCTGGTGCTGGAGCACGCGATGCGGCCGCTCTTCGCCTACCTGCGGTCCGTCGTCGTCCCCACCGCGGTGTACGCGGCGGCCGACGACTGGGGCGGCAGCGGCGACCCGCTCACCGACACCCTGCCCACCCGGATCGCCCGCGCGGCGGGCGAGCTGGCCGAGCTGATGCACGGCCGGCAGCCGCGCCCGGCGGCCGGCGGTCCCGAGCAGGTGGTCCCGTTCGAGCAGCAACTGGCCGCGCTGCGGCCGGAGACCCGGAAGGAGTGACATGAGCGAGGAGTTCCGGGGCTTCAACGCCTTCGGTCCCGACGGCGAGCCGGCCGCCGGCCGCTGGAGCGACGCGCTGAACCTCTTCGCGGCGCCCGAGGCGGAGGACGCGGCGTCCCGCTGGGAGCGGGCCGGTGCGCTCTTCGACGCGAAGGACTACGTGGGGGCGGCGAAGCTGCTGACCGCGGTGGTCGGGGAGTACCCCGACCAGGTCGCGCCCCGGCTGCTGCTGGCCCGGGCGTACTACCACTCCGCGCAGTTGACCCGCGCCGAGACGGAGCTGCGCGCGGTCCTCGACCGCGACCCGGTCGAGCACTACGCCCACCTGATGCTGGGCCGCACGCTCCAGCGCCAGGGCCGCGAGGACGAGGCGGCGGGCGCGCTGCGCACGGCGGAGGCGCTGGGCGCCTAGGGGCGACCGCCGGACGGCGGGCCGGGCTGCGTCAGGGCCCGGGCCGCCGTCCCCCCGCCCGCGGTCAGTGCGGCCATACTGGGTCCGTGGAATACGTCGGCCGCGTGCCCGCTCCGCCGCTCGACCGGTTCATCGACGACATCTACTGCCTCACCGGGGTGCCGCGGCACCGGCTGATGAACGTCCCCCCGATGCCGTCGGCGCACTTGTTCCTGCACCACGGCGGGCCCGTCCGCCTGTGGGACTCGGACCGTTCCGTGCCGCCGGCGCTGATGACGGACGGGTGGTTCATGGGCGTATGGACCAGGCGCTTCCTCTTCGCGTACCCCCCGCGTGTGCGGCTCGTCGGGGTGCACTTCAAACCCTGGGGCATGTCGCCGTTCGCCGGCCTGCCGGCGGCCGAACTGCGCAACCGGTGGGCACCGCTCGACGCCGTCTGGCAACGCTCCGCGGACCGGATACGCAACCGGATCGGCGACGCCGCGTCGGCCGCCGAGGCGCTGCGGGTGGTGGAGGAGGAGCTGCGTTCGCATCTCGCCGGGGCCCCCGCGCGCGGTCTCGACCTGGTCCGGCACGCGGGCGGGTGGCTGGAGACCTCGCACGGCACGGTCGCCGTCCGTGCGCTGGCCGATGCCGCCGGGGTGAGCGGCAATCATCTGGCCGGCCTCTTCAAGGATCACGTGGGTGTCACCCCGAAGCGGATGGCGCGGATCTACCGCTTTGCGCGGCTCATCGTGTCGGTGGACGCGCTGCGCCCCGTCGACTGGTCCGGTCTCGCCCAGACGGCGGGCTATTTCGACCACGCCCACTTCAGCAGGGAGTTCAAGGACTTCACCGGCCACACTCCCACGGAGTACCTGGCGCTGCGGCGCCGGTTCCCCGCCGAGCGGCGGGATCCGCAGGATCTCGGCCCGATGCCCGCCGATTGATTTCTTACATGCCCGGGTCCCCACGGTGCGGGAAGATCGCGGAAACCCGCGAGGACACGACGAGGAGAGCCCGTGAGCACGGTGATCATGCACAGCGTGGTGTCGGTGGACGGCTTCATCGCCGATGAGAAAGGCGAGGTCGGTCCGCTGCACGACTGGTACTTCGGCGGGGACGTCCCCCTCGTCGTGGGCGAGGAGGGGGAGTCCGACCATTCCGGTGCCGGAACCGGCTTCAGGGTCTCGCGCGCGTCGGCGGACTATGTCCGGTCGATGTGGAGGTCGATCGGCACGATCGTGATGGGCCGCACCCTCTTCGACCAGGTGAACGGCTGGGAGGGCCGCCCGCCCGCGGGCGATCACATCGTCGTGGTCTCCCACCGGCCGAAGCCGCCGGGGTGGCATCCGGAGGCGTCCTGCCACTTCGCCGACAGCGTGCCGGGCGCGATCGGCAAGGCCCGGGAGCTCGCCGGGGAGCGGGTGGTCGCGGTGAACGCCGGCGAAGCCGGTGCCCAGGCGCTCGCGGCCGGTCTGGTGGACGAGGTGGCGATGGACGTGGTCCCGGTGGTGTTCGGATCGGGCAGACGCTACTTCGGCGGCATCCGCGGGCAGCACCTGCTGGAGGATCCGCACGTCGTCATCGAGGGCGAAGGAGTGCTGCACCTGAAGTTCAAGGTACGCCGCTAGGGGCTCGCCGCCCGCTTCCTTCGCGGCTGCGACGCCTCCGGCGGAACTCCGCGCAGCGCTACCGGAGGCGTTCCACGATCGTCGCGTTCGCCAGGCCGCCCGCCTCGCACATCACCTGCAGCCCGTAGCGGCCGTCCACCGCGTCCAGCGCGCCGAGCAGCGTGCCCAGCAGACGCGTGCCCGACGCGCCCAGCGCGTGGCCCAGGGCGATCGCGCCGCCGTGGACGTTGACCCGCTCCGGGTCCGCTCCCACGTCGCGCTGCCAGGCCAGCGGCACCGGCGCGAAGGCTTCGTTCACCTCGAAGGCGTCGATGTCGCCGATCGTCAGGCCCGCCTTGGCCAGCACCTTCCGCGTCGCCGGTACGACGCCCATCAGCATCAGCACCGGGTCGTCGCCGGTCACGGCGAAGGAGTGGAACCGCGCCCGCGGCGTGAGGCCCAGCTCCGCCGCCCGCTCCTCGCTCGTGATCAGCACGGCGGAGGCGCCGTCCGTGAGCGGCGAGGAGTTGCCGGGCGTGATGTGCCAGCCGATCTCGGGGAAGCGCTCGGCGACGGCCGGGTCGTAGAAGGACGGCTTGAGCGCGGCGAGCCCGTCCAGGGAAGTCGACGGCCGTACGGTCTCGTCCTTGCGGTGCTCCCCCACGGGCACGACGTCCGCGTCGAAGGCGCCCCGCTCCCAGGCCCGTACCGCCAGCCGGTGCGAGCGCTCGGAGAACGCGTCCAGCTCCGTACGCCCCAGCCCCCAGCGCGCCGCGATCAGCTCCGCGGAGTGGCCCTGGGCGATCAGCCCGCCCGGGTAGCGGGCGGCGAGCCGGTCGCCGAAGGGGTCGCGGCCCACGGCGGCGGTGCCCATCGGCACCCGGCTCATCGACTCGACGCCGGCGGCCACGGCGATGTCGTACGCCCCGGCCATCACCCCCTGCGCCGCGAAGTGCGCGGCCTGCTGCGAGGAGCCGCACTGCCGGTCGACGGTGGTGCCGGGCACGGACTCGGGGAAGCCGGCGGCGAGCACGGCGTTGCGGGCGATGTTGAACGACTGGTCGGCGGCCTGCGTGACGCAGCCGGCGATCACGTCGTCGAGCCGCGCGGGGTCGAGCCCGTTGCGGTCGACGAGCGCGCGCAGCACCTCGGCGAGCAGGTCGACGGAGTGGACGCCGGACAGGGCGCCGCCCGGCTTGCCCTTGCCGGAGGCCGTGCGGACGGCGTCGACGACGACTGCGGTGGTGGTCATGGGCGTCGGGCCCCTCTCTCGCTCTGCGGCGTCAGGTTCTCGGCCTGGCCTGGCTACCGCAGAGTTACATACCGGGAGTACGTATGTACAGGGTACGCCGCCTAGAATGCCCGCATGAAGACCCGCAGAACGCAGCAGGAGCGCACGGCGACGACGACGAAGGGCCTGGTCGGCGCCGCCCGCGTGCACTTCGCCCGGGACGGCTACGCCGCCGCCTCCCTCGACGCGATCTGCGCCCAGGCGAGCATCACGAAGGGTGCGCTCTACCACCACTTCCGTAACAAGCAGACCCTCTTCCACGCCGTCTACGCGGCCGAGCAGCACCGGCTGCGCGACGCCATCGCCGACGCCTTCCGCGCCTGCCCGGACCCGTGGGACGGCCTGCGCGCGGGCCAGCGCGCGTTCCTCACCGGCTCCATCGAGCCCGGCACCCAGCGGATCACGCTGCTCGACGCCCCGGGGGCGCTCGGCTGGGCCGTGATGCGCGAGGTGCAGGCGGACTGCCGGGCGATGACGCGGCGCGGGCTGGAGCAGGCGGTCGGCGCGGTCCTGCACGGCGGTGAAGACGCCGTTTCGGCGGTGGAGCTGGACGCGATGGCGTCGGTGGTCTTCGGGGCGCTCTGCGAGTGCGCGATGGCGGTGGCGCACGCGCCGGACCCGGACGCGGTGCTGGCGGCGTCGCTGCGGCAGGTGGACCGGCTGGTGGCGGCCCTGCCGGGCGCGCCCGTGGGCCGCGCGGGGTGAGCCGGTCCGCGGACTGATAATCGGTTGCCGGCGGGGGCGTTGACCTGTGCAATGGCCGCCATGGTCACCCAGGCGCCCCCGCCGCGACGAGACGACGAACCCGTGCGCATCGGCGCCCTCGCCCCGCTCACCCCGCCCGGCTGGGCGGAGGCGGGCCGGCATCTGGTCGCCGGGCTCGAACTGGCTGCCCGCGAGGTCAACGACGCCGGCGGGATCGCCGGGCGCCCCCTGGAGCTGCTGGTACGGGACACGGCCGCGGACCCGCGGCGTGCCGCGGCGGCGGTGGACGAGCTGGCCGGGCTGGGCGTCGCCGCGCTGGCGGGCGAGTACCACAGCGTCGTCGCCCGTACCGCCGCCGCCCAGGCCGACGCCCTCGGCGTGCCGTTCCTGTGCTCGTCCGCGGTCCTGGACGCGCTGACCGAGCAGCCGGCCGACGGCATCGCGCGGATCGCCCCGGCGCAGTCCCACGGCTGGCGGCTGTACGCGGACTTCCTCCTCGGCGCGGGCCACCGCCGTCTCGCCGTGGCCGCCCAGCCGAGCGTCTACTGGGCGTCCGGGACCCGGATCCTGCACGACCGGCTCGCCCCGCACGGGGGCACGGTGACGGAGCTGGACGTGGGTGCGCTCACCCCCGAGGCCCTGTGCGACGCGCTCGCCGCCGGTGGCGCGACGGCCCTCCTGCTGCTCGTCGGCCACCCGGAGCCCGCGGTGCCGCTCGTCCGGTCCGTACGCCGCGACCCGCGGCTGGCCGGGCTGCTGCTCGGCGCCCCGGCCGGACAGCCCGAGTTCGCAGAGTGGGCGGCGCTGCTGGGCGCCGAGGGCGCCGGGGTCCCCTTCCTGCGCTATCTGCCGGAGCGGCTGACGTCCCTCGGCGTACGCGTCGAGGCGGCGCTGCGCGAACGGCTCGCCGGGACGCCCTCGTTCGTCGCCTTCGAGGGCTACGACACGCTCGCCGTCCTCGCGGCCGCGCTCCGCGGCGGGGCGGGCGCGCGCACCGCCGCCTGGGGGGACGTCGCGGTCGACGGGACCCGGGGGCCGATACGGTTCTCGCGCGTGCCCGGGATCGACGTGTGGCAGTGGGCCTGGCCGCCGGTCCAGATCGTCGACCGGGATCCGGCGGAGCCCGGCCGCTTCCGGGTCCTGCACACCGGCTGAGCCGGCCGCCGCGGGGCCCGCTCAGGCCCGGGGCGGCGTGGCCCGTACGGCACGGCCCGCGGTGCGCAGCGTCTCCTTGACCTCGCCGATCCGCAGGTCCCCGAAGTGGAACACCGACGCCGCCAGCACCGCGTCCGCGCCCGCGTCGATCGCCGGCGGGAAGTGGTCGAGGCGGCCCGCGCCGCCGCTGGCGATGACCGGGACCGTCACCCGCTTGCGGACGGCGGCGATCATCTCCGTGTCGTAGCCGTCCTTGGTGCCGTCGGCGTCCATCGAGTTGAGCAGGATCTCGCCCGCGCCCAGCCCGGCGGCCCGCTCGGCCCATTCGACGGCGTCGAGGCCCGTGCGGCGCCGCCCGCCGTGGGTCGTCACCTCGAAGCCCGAGGGCGTCGCCGCGCCGTCGCCGCAGCGCCGCGCGTCGGCCGAGAGCACCAGCACCTGGCTGCCGAAGCGCTCGGCGATCTCGCGGATCAGCTCCGGGCGGGCGATCGCCGCGGTGTTGACGCCGACCTTGTCGGCGCCCGCGCGCAGCAGCCGGTCCACGTCCTCGACCGTCCGCACGCCGCCGCCGACCGTGAGCGGGATGAAGACCTGCTCCGCGGTGCGGCGCACGATCTCGTACGTCGTCTCGCGGTCGCCGGAGGACGCGGTGATGTCGAGGAACGTCAGCTCGTCCGCACCCTCCGCGTCGTACACCTTGGCCATCTCGACGGGGTCGCCGGCGTCGCGCAGATTGCGGAAGTGGACGCCCTTGACGACCCGGCCGCCGTCCACGTCGAGGCAGGGGATGACCCGTACCGCAAGGCTCATGCGCCGGCCGCTTCCCGGGAGCCGCCTGGGCGGTACGCCTCGACCTCGACCTCGACGACCAGCCGCGGGTCGACGAAGCCGGAGACGATGATCAGCGACGCGACGGGGCGGATGGTGCCGAAGAGCTCCTTGTGCGCCCCGCCGACCGCCTCGACGTCGCGCGCGTGGGTGAGGAACATCCGGGTCCGCACGACGTCCTCGCGCTCCAGGCCGACCCGCTTCAGCGCCTCGAAGGCGACGCCGAAGGCGGTCATGGCCTGGGTGTGCGGATCGCCCTCGCCGACGATCACGCCGTCCACCACGGACGTGCAGCCGGCCACCAGCACGAGGCCGTTGGGCAGCTCCACCGCGCGCGAGTAGCCGAACTCCTCCTCCCAGGGGGCACCGGACGAGATTCGACGCACTCCGCCACCGGCCATCAGGACACCGCCTCCAACGCCTCTTCCATCGTGAACGCCTTCGCGTAGAGCGCCTTCCCGACGATCGCCCCCTCGACTCCCTCCGGGACGAGCGTGGCGAGAGCCCGCAGGTCGTCGAGGGAGGAGACGCCGCCGGACGCGACGACAGGCCGGTCGGTGGCGGCGCAGACGTCCCGCAGCAGTTGCAGGTTGGGGCCCTGGAGGGTGCCGTCCTTGTTGATGTCGGTGACCACGTAGCGCGCGCAGCCCTCGGCGTCGAGACGGGCCAGCGTCTCGTACAGGTCACCGCCGTCACGGGTCCAGCCGCGGCCGCGCAGCGTGGTGCCGCGGACGTCGAGGCCGACGGCGATGCGGTCGCCGTGCTCGGCGATGACCGCGGCGACCCACTCGGGGGACTCCAGGGCGGCGGTGCCGAGGTTGACGCGGGTGCAGCCGGTGGCGAGGGCGGCGGCCAGCGACGCGTCGTCGCGGATGCCGCCGGAGAGCTCGACCTTGAGGTCCATCGCCGCGACGACCTCGCCGATACGGGCGCGGTTGTCGCCGGTGCCGAAGGCGGCGTCGAGGTCGACCAGGTGCAGCCACTCGGCTCCGGCGCGCTGCCAGGTGAGCGCGGCCTCCAGCGGGTCCCCGTAGCCGGTCTCGGTGCCGGACTCGCCGTGCACCAGGCGTACGGCCTGACCGTCGCGGACATCGACGGCGGGCAGCAGCTCCAGGGCGGTGGTCATCTCGCGGGGCGTCATCAGAGGGTCTCGATCCAGTTCTTGAGGAGGAGGGCACCGGCGTCGCCGGACTTCTCGGGGTGGAACTGGGCGGCCCACAGGGGTCCGTTCTCGACGGCTGCGACGAACGGCTCGCCGTGGGTGCTCCAGGTGACGGCGGGCGCGGAGATGCGCGGGTTGTGCACCTCCAGCTCCCAGCGGCGGGCGGCGTAGGAGTGCACGAAGTAGAAGCGCTCCCCGGCGTCGATGCCCGCGAACATCCGGGAGCCGGCCCCGACCTCGACGGTGTTCCAGCCCATGTGGGGCACGACGTCGGCCCGCAGCGCCTCGACCGTGCCGGGCCACTCGCCCATGCCGTCGGTCCGTACGCCGTGCTCGACGCCCTGCTCGAAGAGGATCTGCATGCCGACGCAGATGCCCAGCACGGGCCGGCCGCCGGCCAGCCGGCGCTCCACGACCCAGTCGCCGCGGGCCTCCTTCAGCCCGCCCATGCAGGCGGCGAAGGCGCCGACGCCGGGCACCAGCAGGCCGTCGGCGGCCATCGCCCGGTCGTAGTCGCCGGTGATCTCCACCTCGGCGCCCGCGCGGGCGACGGCGCGCTCGGCGGAGCGGACGTTCCCGAAGCCGTAGTCGAAGACGACGACGCTCTTGCGCCCGCCGCCGCCCTCGCCGCGGCGGGCGGCGGGCACGGCGGAGGCGGTGGGAGCGGTGGCGGCGGCGCGGTCGGTCAACCCCACACCCCCAGCCGCAGGACGCCCGCGGCGAGCGCCATCGCGGCGCCGATGGCGAGCACGGCGATCACGTTCTTCGACTGGCCCTGCTTGACGAAGGAGATGACGCCGCCGAGCAGGAAGAGCCCCACGAAGATCAGCAGTATCGACAGGCCGTTCATTACAGCGCGCCCTTGGTCGACGGGATGCCGGTCTGCCGCGGATCGATCTCCGCCGCGTAGCGCAGGGCGCGGGCGAGCGCCTTGAACTGGCACTCGACGATGTGGTGCGCGTTGCGCCCGTACGGCACGTGGACGTGCAGGGCGATCTGCGCCTGGGCGACGAACGACTCCAGGATGTGCCGGGTCATCGTCGTGTCGTAGTCCGCACCGATCATCGGGGCCATGCCCTCGGGCTCGGTGTGCACCAGGTACGGACGGCCGGACAGGTCGACGGTGACCTGGGCCAGCGACTCGTCCAGCGGCACGGAGGCGTCGGCGAACCGCACGATGCCGCGCTTGTCGCCGAGGGCCTGCCGGAAGGCGGCGCCCAGGGCCAGCGCGGTGTCCTCCATGGTGTGGTGGCTGTCGATGTGCAGGTCGCCGTCGGTCTTGACGGTGAGGTCGAAGAGGCCGTGGCGGCCCAACTGGTCGAGCATGTGGTCGAAGAAGCCGACGCCCGTCGACACTGAGACCTCGCCGCGGCCGTCGAGGTTCAGCTCGACGACGACCGAGGTCTCCTTCGTGGTGCGCTCGACGCGGCCCACGCGGGTCATGAGTTGCTCTCCTTCTTCAGCGCGCGCACCGCATCGAGGAACGCGTCGTTCTCCGCCGGTGTGCCTGCGCTGACGCGCAGGAAGCCGGGCACGCCGTTGTCACGGACCAGCACGCCCGCGTCCAGCAGCCGCTCCCATGCCGCGTGCGCGTCCGGGAAGCGGCCGAACTGGACGAAGTTGGCGTCGGACTCGGTGACCTCGCAGCCGAGCGCGGTCAGCTCCGACACCAGCCGGTCCCGCTCCTGCTTGAGCTGTTCGACGTACTGGAGCAGGGTATCGGTGTGCTCCAGGGCGGCGAGCGCGGTGGCCTGGGTGACGGCGGACAGGTGGTACGGCAGCCGGACGAGCTGGACCGCGTCGACCACGGCGGGGTCGGCGGCGAGATAGCCCAGCCGCAGGCCGGCGGCGCCGAACGCCTTGGACATCGTGCGGGTGAGGACCAGCCGCGGGCGGCCCTCGATCAGCGGCAGCAGCGACGGGCGGTGGCTGAACTCGCCGTACGCCTCGTCCACCACGACCATCGAGGGGCCCGCCGCCTGCGCGGCCTCGTACAGCCGTAGGACCGTCTCGCGGTCCACGGCGGTGCCGGTGGGATTGTTCGGCGAGCAGACGAACACCACCTCGGGGCGGTGCTCGGCGATGGCGCGCTCGGCGGCGGCGGCGTCGATCGTGAAGTCCTCGCGCCGCGGGCCCGAGAGCCAACCGGTGCCGGTGCCGCGGGAGATGAGCGCGTGCATCGAGTACGACGGCTCGAAGCCGATGGCGGTGCGGCCGGGGCCGCCGAAGGTCTGCAGCAGTTGCTGGATGACCTCGTTGGACCCGTTGGCCGCCCAGACCTGGGCGGTGGTCACCTCGTGGCCCGCGGTGCGCGACAGGTAGCGCGCCAGCTCGGTGCGCAGCTCGACCGCGTCCCGGTCGGGGTAGCGGTTGAGGTGGCGGGCGGCCTCGGTGACGCGCTCGGCGATGCGCCGGACCAGCGGCTCGGGCAGCGGGTAGGGGTTCTCGTTGGTGTTCAGCCGGACGGGCACGTCGAGCTGGGGCGCGCCGTACGGGGACTTGCCGCGCAGTTCGTCGCGGACGGGCAGGTCGTCGATCGCGGTCACTGCTGCGGCACCTTCCATCCGAACCGCGCCTTCACCGCGGCGCCGTGGGCGGGCAGGTCCTCGGCCTCCGCGAGGTTCACCACGTGCGCGGTGACCTCGGCGAGGGCGTCGCGCGTGTAGTCCACGACGTGGATGCCCTTGAGGAAGGACTGCACGGACAGGCCCGAGGAGTGGCAGGCGCAGCCGCCGGTGGGCAGCACGTGGTTGGAGCCGGCGCAGTAGTCCCCCAGCGAGACCGGGGCGTACGGGCCGACGAAGATCGCGCCGGCGTTGCGCACCCGGGCGGCGACCGCCGCCGCGTCCGCGGTCTGGATCTCCAAGTGCTCGGCGGCATAGGCGTCGACGACGCGGAGGCCGGCCTCCAGGTCGTCCACGAGCACGATGCCGGACTGCCGGCCGCCCAGCGCGGCGGTGATCCGCTCGACGTGCCGGGTAGCGGCCACCTGCGTCTTCAGCTCGGCCTCGACCGCCTCCGCCAGCCGCTCCGAGGGCGTGACCAGCACGGCGGCGGCCAGCTCGTCGTGCTCGGCCTGGCTGATGAGGTCCGCGGCGACGTGCGCGGGGTCCGCGGTGTCGTCGGCGAGGACGGCGATCTCGGTGGGACCCGCCTCGGCGTCGATGCCGATCCGGCCCTTCAACAGGCGCTTGGCGGCGGCCACATACACGTTCCCCGGGCCGGTGACCATGTCGACGGGGGCGCACTCGTCCGTGCCGTACGCGAACATGGCGACGGCCTGGGCGCCTCCCGCCGCGTACACCTCCTCCACGCCGAGGAGGGCGCAGGCGGCGAGGATCGCCGGGTGCGGCAGTCCCGCGCCCCACGAGTTCGGCACGTCCTTCTGCGGGGGCGAGGAGACGGCGAGCGACGGCACGCCCGCCTCCTGGGCCGGGACCACGTTCATGACGACGGAGGACGGATACACGGCCTGGCCGCCCGGCACGTACAGCCCGACGCGGGCGACCGGGAGCCAGCGCTCCGTGACCGTCCCGCCGGGGACGACCCGCACCGCGGTGTCGGCACGGCGCTGCTCGCGGTGGACGATGCGGGCGCGGCGGATCGACTCCTCCAGCGCGGCGCGCACCTCCGGGTCCAGCTCGGCCAGCGCGCGCCGCAGCGCCTCCGCGGGCACCCGCAGCCGCTCCAGCGTCACTCTGTCGAAACGCTCTGTGATCTCGATCACCGCCGCGGTGCCGCGATGCCGGACGTCCTCGCAGAGCGGGCGCACCTTCTCCAGGGCGGCCTCGACGTCGAGCTCGGCACGGGGCAGCAGGTCGCGGTCGATGCCGCCGCCTGCATCGGAAGCGGCGGCGGAGCCGCGCAGATCGATTCGGGAGATCACGCCTCCAAGTCTCTCAGACGGCCCAGGGCCGCGGCCCGGTAGTCCACAGGCTGGACCGCAAACTCGTCACTGTCAGTACCTGGTACTAGCGTTCAGTGTGCCGCCCCGAGGGGAATCAGAGCCGTACGGGACGGACGCGGGCAGACCAGGGGAGCGTGTCGTTGACCGCTGCACAGCACGACCGGGCGGTGCCGCCCGAGGACCTTTCGGCGACGGAGCGGGGGCTGTGGGAAGCCTTCCAGGAAGGAGCGACATACGATCTGCGTTCGCGCGATCCCGGGCAGAACGACCCGGCGGGGCTGCACATCTGGGGGCCGGAGCGCAGCGTGCGCGCCTCCTTACTCGCCCGGCTCCTGCTGCACGGACCGCCGGCCCGTCCCGGCCGCGTCTCGTCACTGAAGCTGGCCGGTGCGTACGTCACGGGCACGCTCGACCTCTCCGGCGGCAGCGTCGAGCCGTACGTGGAGCTGCGCAACTGCCGCTTCGAGAACGAGATGCTGCTGCCCGAGTGCTCCTTCGCCACGCTGCGCCTGGTGGAGTGCTCGGTCCCGCGGCTGGAGGCCGCCCGGCTGACCACCAGCGGCGACATGCACATGCCCCGCTGCACCGTGGACGGCGGCATCCGGCTCACCGACGCCCACATAGGCACGGACCTGCTGCTCAGCCAGCTCACCGTCGGCCGTGACCGGCGGGGCGTGGCCGTCGCCGCCGACGGCATCACCGTCGGCCAGGACCTCCAGGCCGATCTGCTCCAGGCGCACGGCGAGCTGCGGATGCGCGGCGCGACCGTCGGCGTCTCGCTGAACCTGAGCGGCAGCGTCCTGCGCAACCCGTACGGCAAGCGCGCGCTCAACGCGCCGCAGCTCACCGTCGAGCGCTCGCTGCACATGGGCCCGGCGGCGGTCCCCGAGGCCGCGACGGGCGGGGCCACGCCCCCGTACGGCATCAGCGGCCACACCCCGCCGCGCGGCACGCGGATGCAGCGCTTCGAGTGCCACGGCGGGCTGCGCCTGGACGACGGCCGCTTCGGCGACTCCATCGACCTCGACGGCGCGCGCTTCGTGATGGATCCGGAGCAGGAGATGTCCCTGCGCCGGATCCAGACGCCCGAGCTGCGCTTCATGGGCCGCGAGCCGGAGGGCGGCAGGGTGGTGCTCTCCGGCGCCCGGGTGGTCAACCTCCGCGACAAGTACACGAGCTGGCCGGGTCCCGGCCGGCTGGCGATGGCCGGTTTCTTCTACGAGCACCTCATACCCGTCGGCGCCTTCCCGCTGGTGCACCGGCTGGAGTGGGTGGAGGCCGCCACCCCGGAGTTCTCCCCCGAGCCGTACGAGCTGCTGGCCGCCGTCCTGCGCAACACCGGCGAGGACCACGAGGCGCGCGAGGTCATGCTCGCCAAGCACCGCCGCCAGCGCGAGACGCTGCCGGTGACCGGCAAGGCGTGGGGCCTGCTGCAGGACTGGACGGTCGCGTACGGCTACCGCCCCACCCGCGCCGTGGTGTGGATGGCGGTCCTCTGGGCGGTCGGCACGCTGTACTTCGCCCGGCAGGAGCCGCGCGCGCTGCGCCCCGGCGAGGGGCCCGAGTGGAGCCCGCCGCTCTACGTGCTCGATCTGCTGCTGCCCGTCATCGACCTGGGCCAGGACAACGCCTGGCATCAGTCGGGGCATTACCAGTGGACGGCCACGGTGCTCGTGCTCGCCGGCTGGGTGCTCGCCACCACGGTGGCGGCCGGCGTCTCCCGTGCGCTGCGCCGCCAGTGAGGTACCGGCCGGGACCGTTAGGATCCGCCTGTGACCACCGCACGCCTGCCCCTCTTCCCGCTGAACGCGGTGCTGTTCCCGGGCCTCGTCATGCCCTTGAACGTGTTCGAGGAGCGGTACCGGGCGATGATGCGCGACCTGCGCAAGCTGCCCGAGGCGGAGCGGCGGTTCGGCGTGGTGGCGATCCGGGACGGCCGCGAGGTCGCGCCCACGGGTCCGGGGCTGCCGGACCAGACGGCGCTGCCCCAGCGCGGTCCCGCGGCGGGCTTCGGCGCCGACCCGATGCAGGCGTTCTACGGCGTCGGCTGCGTCGCGGACGCGGCGACGATCCGGGAGAAGGACAGCGGCGGGTACGAGGTGCTGGTCACCGGGACCCGCAGGTTCCGGCTGCTGTCGGTGGACACCGCGGGCGAGTACCTGACCGGTGAGGTCGAGGCGCTGCCGGAGCAGTCGGGCGAGGGCGCGGGCGTGCTGTCCGCGGCGGTCGTACGGGCCTTCAGGACGTACCAGAAGAGGCTGGCCGGCGCCCGCGAGCGCTCCCTGGGTGCGGCCACGGAGCTACCGGACGAGCCGTCGGTGCTGTCGTATCTCGTCGCCGCGGCCGCCGTGCTGGACACCCCGTCGAAGCAGCAGCTCCTCCAGGCCAGGGACACCGCCTCGCGGCTGTCGGCGGAGCTGAAAATCCTGCGGCGGGAGAGCGCGGTGCTGGGTAAGCTCCCGTCGCTGCCCGCGGTCGACCTGACGCGGCATCCGACGAGCCCCAACTGACCCCGGTGCCCTTTCCCATGGCCAAGAAGAAGCAGGCCGGATCCACCCCGGCCACGGTGGCGCTGACCAAGGCCGGCGCCGAGTTCACCGTCCACGCGTACGCCCACGACCCCGCCGCCGCGTCGTACGGCGAGGAGGCGGCGGAAGCGCTCGGCGTCGATCCGGGCCAGGTCTTCAAGACCCTGGTCGCCGAGGTCGACGGCGCGCTGACCGTCGCCATCGTGCCGGTCTCGGGCGCGCTGGACCTCAAGGCGCTCGCCGCGGCGGCCGGCGGCAAGAAGGCCGTGATGGCGGACCCGGCGCACGCCGAACGCACCACGGGCTACGTCCGCGGCGGCATCTCCCCGCTGGGCCAGCGCAAGCGGCTGCCGACGGTGCTGGACTCCTCGGCCGCCGGGCGGCCGACGGTCTGCGTCTCCGCCGGCCGGCGCGGCCTCGAGGTGGAGCTGTCGCCGACGGTGCTGGCGGAGCTGACGGGCGCGGTCGTGGCGCCCATCGCGCGCGACGGCCGCTGACGCGGCGCGGGCGGGCCGGATCCCCGCCGGGCGGGCCCGGGTCCCCTCAGGCGGGCCTGCGGCCGTGGTTGGCCTTGCCCTTGCGGGTACGCCACTTGCGCTTGCGCGTCTTCTTCGACATGTCCAGGTCATACCGGAGTGCACGGAATCCGTCCAGGCACCGCGCAGCCCTCCCCCCGGCGGGCGGGCCGTTCGGCACCGCGTACCCTCGTAGTTCGTGAGTACGCGCAGCGAAGCGGCGGGTCCTGCCGCGGCCGGGACCGCCACCCCGCCGGGCGCGGTGGTGTGTGCCGTGCGCGCGCTCGTGAAGACCTATCCGGCGCCCCGCGAGAGGCGCCGGCGGCGCAGGGACGCCGAGGGGCCCGATTCCCCCGCCGCCCCCGCCGGTCCCGTACGGGCCAGTGACGGCGTCGAGCTGGACATCCACGCGGGCGAGATCTTCGGTCTCCTCGGCCCCAACGGCGCCGGCAAGTCCACTCTCGTACGCCAGCTCACCGGCCTGCTGCGGCCCGACTCCGGCGGCATCGAGCTCTTCGGCCACGACCTCGTACGCCGCCCGGAGCTGGCCGCGCGGCTGCTGGCGTACCTCGGCCAGGAGTCCACGGCGCTGGACGACCTGACGGTGGCGCTGGCCGCCGAGACCACCGCCCGGCTGCGCGGCCTGCCCGCGGCCGCGGCCCGCGCGGAGCGCGACGCCGTGCTCGGCGAACTCGGCCTCGACCGCCTCGCCGACCGCCCGCTGCGCCGGCTCTCCGGCGGCGAGCGGCGGCTGGCGTGCGTGGCGGCGGCGCTGGTCGGCGAGCGCCCGCTGCTGGTGCTGGACGAGCCGACGACGGCGATGGACCCGGTGGCCCGCCGCGCCGTGTGGGCGGCGATCGACCGGCGCCGGGCCGAGCGGGGCGCGACCGTGCTGCTCGTCACGCACAACGTCATCGAGGCCGAGACCGTGCTCGACCGGGTCGCGGTGCTCGACCGCGGCCGGGTCATCGCCTGCGACTCCCCCGCCGGGCTGAAGGCCCTGGTGGGCGGGGAGGTCCGGGTGGACCTGGTCTGGCGCGACGAGCCGCCGCTCGACCTGCCGCAGATCGCGGAGCTGGCCCGCACCGCCCGCCGCACGGGCCGCCGCTGGACGCTGCGGCTGCCGGAGGACGCGGCGCGCGCCGCGGTCGCGGCGGTCACGGGCGGTCCGGCGTTCGCGGCGCTGGACGACTTCACGCTGACGACGCCGAGCCTGGAGGACGTGTACCTGGCCCTCGGCGGGCGGGACGAGGGACTGGTGAAGGCATGACGGACGGACACCTCGGCCTGGCGCAGGCCCCGCCCGGCGGCTCCGGTCCCGCGGCTGCGGGACCGGCGGTACCCGGGCCCGCCCCCGCGAACGGGACCGCAGGGGGGACCGCCATGCCGAACGGAGCCAGCGGGGGCGCCGGGGCCGAGGGAGCCGCCGGGAGCAACGGCAAGGGCTCCGCCCGGGCCGCCGCCTCCGTCCCGCTCGCGCCCCGCGTGCCGCTCCTCCCGGCCCTCGCCGCCGTCTACCGCGCCCAGCTCTCCCGCGCCAGGGTCGCCCGGCTGCCGCTGCTCTTCGTCGCCACCTTCCAGTCCATCGGGATCATGGTCCTGATGCGCGGCGTGGTCGACGCCGAGGCGCGCAGTTCCGAGGCCCACGCCGTGGTCGCCGGGTCGACGGTGCTCATCGTGGCGTTCGTGGCGCTGAACCTGCTCGCCCAGTACTTCGGCCAGTTGCGCGCCACCGGCGGCCTCGACCACTACGCGACGCTCCCGGTGCCGCCCGCCGCGGTGGTGCTCGGCGCGGCCGGCGCGTACGCCTCGTTCACCGTGCCCGGCACGGTCGTCACGGCCGTGACCGGCAGCCTGCTCTTCAAGCTGCCGCTGACGCACCTGTGGATCCTCGCGGCCGTCGTACCGCTGTCCGGCGCCGCGCTGGCCGGGCTCGGGGCGGTGCTCGGGCTGCTGGCGCCGCGGCCCGAGCTGGCGACGCTCTGCGGCCAGCTCGGCATGTCGGCGGCGCTGCTGCTCGGGGTGCTGCCCGCGGAGCGGATGCCGGGGCCGGTCTCCTTCGCGCGCGACCTGCTGCCGTCCACGTACGGCGTGGAGGCGCTCATGGAGACCTTCGCGCCCAGCCCCGAGTGGGCCGCGGTCCTCGCGGACCTGGGGGTTTGCGCCGGTGTCGGGGTGCCCGCGCTGGCGGCGGCGACGTGGGCGTACCGCCGGGCGGCGCTGCGCTCGTGAGGACCGGCGGTCACGGCGACATTCCGAACGACCGTCCTGGCTACGGCGCGCGGCCCCGGCCCTGGCACGATGACGGGGTGACAGCTCCCCTGACACCGCACGAGCAACCCCCGCACGAGCAACCGGGCCACAACCCCTGGCAGTACCCGCCCGCCTCCGGCGGCGGAAAGGGCGGCCGGAAGTCCGGGGCCGACGACGACACCGATCTCGCCGGGGAGCTGTGGCAGGCGTTCCTGCTCATGGTGGGCGTGGCGGCACTGGGCCTGCTGCTGGGCTTCCTGTGGGAGCAGTTCGCGCCGCGGGTGCCGCTGGTGGTGCGCGGGGGCGATGCCTGGCTGAAGGAGAGCGAGAGCGAGGACGCCATCTCCATCGACGGCACCTTCGCGCTGCTGGGGCTCGCCTTCGGCGTGGTGACCGCGGCGGCGGTCTTCCTGTGGCGGCGCCGCGGCGGGCTGCCACTGGTGCTGGGGCTGGCGCTGGGCTCGCTCATCGGGGCGGTGGTGGCCTGGCGGTTCGGCATCTGGCTGGGCCCGCCGGGGAACGTGGAGCAGCGGGCCAGGGAGATGAGCGACGGCAGCGGCTTCGACGCGCCGCTGGAGCTGAAGGCCAAGGGCGCGCTGCTTGCCTGGCCGGGAGCGGCGATGGCCGTGCACCTGGTGCTGACCGGGCTCTTCGGGCCGCGCGACCCGGAGCCGCAGACGCTCCCGCCGCCCACGGGCGGCTGGGGAGGCTGGGGCTCCCCGACGTCCTGAGGCGGAGCTGACGGGGGCGGCGGCCGGTACGTAGGACGCGCTCACGGGCGGTGCACGACACCGCCCGCCGAGGGCCCTAGGCCTCCGGCTCCGCGGCCTGCGCGTGCTCGGTGGCGGAGCTGACGTCCACCTCGCGCCAGAACCCGGCGCGGATCGCGTACCGGTCGCGCTCGTCGATCTGGTCGTCCTTGTGCGCCAGCAGCCCGAAGCGGGCGGCGTAGCGCAGCAGCTCGCCGTCGATGCGATGCGGGATGCGCGGGTACTGGCCGGCCAGCAGCCGCAGCTTCGCCTGGTCCGCCAGCCGCTCCATCCAGCGCCTGGCGAAGACCTGACCGACCTCGAACGGGTCGCCGCCGATGACGGTGATGTCCTCCTCGCGGTCCGCCCAGCGCTGCTCCGCGGTGGTGAGCTGGGCGAGCGTGGGCAGCCCGGCGACATCCGCGGGCTCCACGCCCGGCCGCTCCACCCAGCCGCGATCGGACGACCAGCGCAGGGTGGCGTTGCCCACGGGGTGTCCGTGGCGGCCTTCCGGCACGGCGGGGCGGCCCAGGCTCGCGAGGTCCTTCGGGGTGGGCACGCCGCCCTTGGCGCCGGGGTCGTCCTCGTCCTCGGGTACGGCGTCGGGGGCCGTGCCCGCGTCGTCGTGGCGGCGTTCGGTGACCGGGGCGGTGGCCTGCGCGGTGCCGTTGGCGACGGCCGTCTGCTTGCCGGCGACGGAGGTCTCCGAGGGCGGGGCGGAGAGGATCGCGGCGATCTCGGGCCGCGGTACCGGGCTGGGGGCGCAGATGCCGTTGAGGTCCTTGGCCTGCATGGCGCGGGTGATCCACGCCCGGTCGAGCACGCGCCGCTCGTCGGCCTCGGCGACCAGGTCCTCGGACTGGTTGTAGTCGCCGTCGGCGGCCTGGACCGCCCACAGGTGCACGGCGACGCCGTGCTCCTTCGCGGACATCATCCCGGGCAGCAGGTCGCCGTCGCCGGTGACGAGCACGACGTCGGCGCAGGCGCGGTTGCGGGCCAGCTCGGTGAGCTCGGCGTGCATCGCGGCGTCGACGCCCTTCTGCGCCCAGCGGCCGTCGCTGCGGGTGAGCGCGCCGAGGCGGACGGTGACGCGGGACATCACGCGCAGCCGCCGGTGCTCCGGCTGCGGTACGCGGTCGGGGGCGCCGTCGAACCAGTAGATGCGCAGCAGCCGCTGCCCGGTGTCGGCCTCGGCCTGGTCCCGCAGGCCCTGGATGAGCGCGGGGTGGTCGACGGTGATCCGGGAGCGGGCTGGCTCTCCGGCGAGCAGGCTCGCGGCGGCGCCCAGCAGGTAGCCCGCGTCCACCAGGACGACGCAGCGGTCCACGATTCACCCTCTTCTCAGCCGGTTCCGGGCCCGAGCCGCGGAGTTCACGTCGGGTTGCCTTCGAGTCTGCCCCACTGAGGGGTGGTTAACAGCAGGGCGTCGATCATCGGCGTGGCGGACACCGATGCCCGGCCATGAACAGCACGTACTACGCACGGTAATTATCCGACATGCGAGGCATCTCAGGCCGTGCGAAGGTGATCTCCGCGGGGGTCCGCGCCTGTAAAGGATCAGTGATGGGTAAGCGCAAGAACCGCGAGAAAAAGCAGCAACAGCATTCCCACCGGGACAAGTACGCCGGCTCGCCGGCGGGCATACCCGACCGCGGCCGGCGGCAGTCCTTCGACGAGCCGCCGCCTGAGACCCGGGCCCAGGCGCCCGCGGGCGACGCCGGCGCGCGTCCCCGGGCCGGGGAGCGGTGAGCCCCATGAGCCGTAAGAACAGGAACCGCCAGAACGACCGCGCCGCCTCCCCGCAGGAGGAGCGCGGCATGGAGACCGACTCCCCCGCGGCGGGCGGCCCGCCGCCCGACCAGGTCAGCGAAGCCGTGAATCCCGGCTCCGGGAGCCACAAGACCCAGAAGCACAAGGAGAAGCGCTTCGGTCACAACTGAACGCGGCCGGCGGGCGCACCCTTCGCGGGCGCGCCCGCATGCCGGCGCGCGGCCGCCGGACCGGGCCGTCCCCGGCCCGGCGGCCGGCGCCCGTCAGCCTGCCAGACAGGACGGCCCGAGGAGCGCCTTCAGGTCGCCGAAGAGCGCCGGATCCGACGTCACCCGGTGACGGTCGAGGCGGAGCACGGTGGTGGTGCGGGAGCCCTGAAGCTTCACCCGCACCTCGGTGCCGCCGCGGTGCTGCGACAGCACCTCGCCCAGCTTCTCCACCAGCGGCGGAGTGACCTTGACCGTGGGGATCGTGATCGTCACCGGCGCGTTCGCGGACACCTCCGACAGGTCGGGGACGGCGAGTTCCATGGCGACCAGCCGGGGCACGTCCTCGCGCTTGTCGAGCCGTCCCTTGACGAAGACGATGGCGTCCTCGACGAGTTGGGTGGAGACCAACTGGTACGTGGCCGGAAAGAACATGCAGTCGATGGAGCCGCCGAGGTCCTCGACGGTGGCGATGGCCCAGGCGTTGCCCTGCTTGGTCATCTTGCGCTGCAGTCCGGAGATGATGCCGCCGATCGTGACGATCGCCCCGTCGGCGTGATCACCGCCGTTGAGCGCGGCGATGGAGGCGTCGGCCTTGTCACCCAGGACGTGCTCGATGCCGAAGAGCGGGTGGTCGGAGACGTAGAGCCCGAGCATCTCCCGCTCCTGGGCGAGCAGATAGGACTTCTCCCACTCCTCGTCGGTGAACTGCACGTCGAGCCCGAAGCCCGGCTCGTCCGCCGCGGCCTCGTCGCCCATGCCGCCGAAGAGGTCGAACTGCCCCTCCGCCTCCTTCCGCTTCACCGACACCACGTTGTCGATCATCGGCTCGTACTGCGCGGTGAGGCCCTTGCGGGTGTGCCCGAGGGCGTCGAACGCGCCCGCCTTGATCAGCGACTCGACGGTGCGCTTGTTGCAGACGACGGCGTCGACCTTGTCGAGGAAGTCGGGGAACGACGCGTAGCGCCCCTTGGCCTTGCGGTTGCGAACGATCGACTCCACAACGTTCTGCCCGACGTTGCGCACGGCGGTCAGACCGAACACGATCGTGTCATCACCGCGGGGAGTGAAGTTCGCGTCGGACTCGTTGACATCCGGCGGGAGCACCTTGATTCCCATCTTCCGGCACTCGTTGAGATAGACCGCGGACTTGTCCTTGTCGTCGCGCACGGACGTCAGCAGCGCGGCCATGTACTCGGCCGGATAGTTCGCCTTGAGATACGCCGTCCAATAGGAGACGAGGCCGTACGCGGAGGAGTGCGCCTTGTTGAACGCGTACCCCGCGAAGGGGACCAGGACGTCCCAGACGGCCTGGATGGCCTGGTCGCTGTAGCCCTTCTCGCGGGCGCCCTTCTGGAAGTTGACGAACTCGGCGTCGAGGACTTCCTTCTTCTTCTTGCCCATCGCCCGGCGCAGCAGGTCCGCCTGGCCCAGCGAATAGCCGGCGAGCACCTGCGCGGCCTTCTGCACCTGCTCCTGATACACGATCAGGCCGTAGGTGATGTCGAGGACCTCCTTCAGCGGCTCCTCGAGCTCCGGGTGGATCGGGGTGATCTCCTGCTGGCCGTTCTTGCGCAGCGCATAGTTGATATGCGAGTTCATGCCCATGGGACCCGGCCGGTAGAGCGCCGAGACCGCGGAGATGTCCTCGAAGTTGTCGGGCTTCATCATGCGCAGCAGGGAGCGCATCGGCCCGCCGTCGAACTGGAAGACGCCGAGGGTGTCGCCGCGGCCCAGCAGCTCGAAGGTCTTGGGGTCGTCGAGCGGCAGCGACAGCAGCTCGATGTCCCGGCCCTTGTTCTGCTTCACCATCTTGACGGCGTCGTCCATGATGGTGAGGTTGCGCAGGCCGAGGAAGTCCATCTTCAGCAGGCCGAGCGATTCGCAGGTCGGGTAGTCCCACTGCGTGATCGTCACCTGGTCGCTGTGGCGCACCCAGACCGGGACGTGGTCCACGATCGGCTCGCTGGACATGATCACGCCGGCCGCGTGCACGCCCATCTGGCGCACCAGGCCCTCGACGCCGCGCGCGGTGTCGATGACCTTCTTCACGTCCGGCTCGTTCTCGTAGAGCCCGCGGACCTCGCCCGCCTCGGAGTACCGGGGGTGGTCGGGGTCGGTGATGCCGGAGAGCGGGATGCCCTTGCCGAGCACGTCGGCGGGCATGGCCTTGGTGATCCGGTCACCCATCGCGTACGGATAGCCCAGCACCCGCGCGGAGTCCTTGATCGCGTTCTTCGCCTTGATCGTGCCGTACGTACCGATCATCGCGACCTTGTCGGCGCCGTACTTCTCCGTGACGTAGCGGATCACCTCCGCCCGCCTGCGCTCGTCGAAGTCGATGTCGACATCCGGCATCGACACCCGCTCGGGATTGAGGAACCGCTCGAAGATCAGCCCGTGCTCGATCGGGTCCAGGTCGGTGATCCCCATCGCGTACGACACGATCGAACCCGCCGCGGACCCGCGGCCGGGACCGACCGCGATCCCGTTGTTCTTCGCCCACATGATGAAGTCCGCGACCACCAGGAAGTACCCCGGGAACCCCATCTGGATGATGACGTCCATCTCGTACTCGGCCTGCCGCTGGCGGTCCTCCGGCACGCCGCCCGGGTAGCGGCGGGCCATGCCGCGGCGGACCTCCTCCTGGAACCAGGTGACCTCGCTGTAGCCGTCGGGGACCTCGAAGCGGGGCATCAGGTCGCGCTTCTCGAACCACCCCGAGGTGTCGATCTGCTCCGCCACCAGCAGCGTGTTCGCACACCCCTCCTGCCACGCATCCGACGAATCGACCGCATACATCTCCTCGGTCGACTTCAGGTAATAACCCGTCCCATCGAACCTGAACCGATCCGGATCGGAAAGATTCTTCCCCGTCTGAATACACAACAACGCATCATGCGCCCCCGCCTCCTGCGCATACGTGTAATGCGAATCATTCGTCACCAGCGGCGGAATCCCCAGCTTCCGCCCGATCTCCAGCAGCCCGTCCCGCACCCGCCGCTCGATCTCGATCCCGTGATCCATCAGCTCCAGGAAATACCGCTGCTTCCCGAACACCTCCTGATACCACGCCGCCGCCGCCAGCGCCTCGTCGAACTGCCCCAGCCGCAACCGCGTCTGCACCTCACCCGAAGGACACCCCGTAGAAGCGATCAACCCCTCCGCATGCTCCGCGATCACCTCCTTGTCCATCCGCGGCCACTTCTGCAGCCACCCCTCCTTGTACGCATCAGACGACAACCGGAACAAATTATGCAAACCCGTACGCGAAGACGCCCAGATCGTCTTGTGCGTATACCCACCGGAACCCGACACGTCATCACGCTTCTGATGCGGCTGCCCCCACTGCACCTTCCGCTTGTTCCGCCGCGACTCCGGCGCCACATACGCCTCGATACCGATGATCGGCGTCACCCCCGCCGCCGACGCCTGCACAAAGAAGTCATACGCACCATGAAGATTCCCATGATCCGTCATCGCGATATGCGACATCCCCATCTCACGACACGCCGCGAACATATCCTTCAACCGCGCCGCCCCATCCAGCAGCGAATACTGCGTGTGCACATGCAGATGCGTAAAAGGCGGCTTGGCCACGACGGAGGACCTCCAGCAGACGGTGGGCGCGAGGGCTCGGGCAGGACGCTGGGAAGTCTAGGACGCGGCACTGACACCGCGGTCCCCCGGCCGCACTGAACCCACGCCTCCCCTTTAGCACCGGTTTACGGTCCGCCGTGGCACAATCACGCACGATGGAACACGCGGCCGTAACGATCAGGGTGATGCGCGCGGCGGTCTTCACCGCGCTGTGCATCAGCCTGTCCGCGGGCGCCCACGTGCTCCTCTCCGCCAACCCCCTGCCCCTGGGCATGCTGGCCGCGCTCTCCGCCGGCGTCTTCGCCGTCGCCTTTCTGCTCGCCGGCCGCCGCGAGCGCGGCTACTGGAGCATCGCGGCCCTGCTCGTGCCGCTGGAGCTGGCGGCGGACACCGTCTTCACCACCGGCCAGCACACCTGCTACGGCCAGTCCGGCGGCCCGGTCGCGGGCTCCATGCGCTCCCTGGGACTCGATCTCCTCTGCTCCGGCGAGTTCGGCACCCCGCTGGCCCGGATGACCGCCCGTGGCGAGGCCCTGGCGGGCACCGCCGCCAGCCCCTGGCTGCTGCTCGGCGCCCACGTCGGCGTCGGCCTGGTCGCCGCCGCCTGGCTGCGCCGCGGCGAGGCGGCCCTGGCCGGGCTGCTGCGCGCCGCCGCGGCCGTCGCCTTCCGGCCGCTGCTGCTGGCCGTCGCGATCGTCACCGTCGCCCCGGTGCGGAGCACCGGCCGCCCCGGCCGCCGGTCGGACCGTACCCGCGCCGCCCGCCCCCGGCCGCACCTGCTCCACTCGGTCCTGCGGCGTGGTCCGCCGTGCCCGGCCGCTGCCTGATCCGGCAGCCAGGCCGAAGAAGCACGGACAGAGCCACACCGACCGCAGAGGGACCTCCCACCATGAGCAAGCGAAACAGCCAGGAAGCCAAGCGGGCCGCGCGCGAGCGGCTGCGCATCGAGCGCGAGAAGCAGGCCAAGAAGGAGAAGGTGCGCCGGCAGCTCTTCGTCGGCGGCGCCGTCGTCGGTCTGCTGGCCGTCGTCGGCGGCGTCGCCTTCGCGGTGACCACGCTCGGCGGCGACGACGGCAGCGACAAGGACTGGGGCGCTGCGAAGAACGCCAAGCTCGTCCAGCCGGCGAACGCCGAGGGCGACAAGGGCACCACCGTCGTGCTCGGCGGCAAGGACGCCGAGAAGACCGTCGACGTCTACGAGGACCTGCGCTGCCCCGCGTGCGCGCAGTTCGAGCAGCAGCTGGGCGAGCCGATGAAGAAGGGCGCGGAAGACGACAAGTACCAACTCAACATCCACCTCGGCGCGATCATCGACGGCAGGTTCGGCGGCAGCGGCTCCAAGAACGCGGCCAGCGCCCTGGGTGCAGCGCTGAATGTCAGCACGGAGGCCTTCAAGGAGTACCACGGGCTGCTCTACTCAGCCGATCACCACCCGCCGGAGAACGAGGACAAGTTCGCCGACAACGAGTACCTGCTGGACGTCGCCAAGAACGTCGACGAGCTGAAGGGCAACAAGCAGTTCCAGAAGGACGTCAACAAGGGCACGTTCGACAAGTGGGCCCTGGAAATGATCAACAGTTTCGAGGATGCCGGTATCGAGGGCACGCCGACGGTCAAGATCGACGGCGAAGTGGTCGACACCCGCCAACTGCCCACGAAGCTCGAGGAACTCGGTGTCAAACTGTAGAGCAGGGTGACCATGGTCCTGGCCGCGAGGCTCTTCGCGGCCAGGACCGCCTGGACTATCGGGCTGCGGCGGAGTCAGCCCGTCCGGACGTCTCTGCGACGAACTCCATCGCCAGCCGCCAAGCCGACTCCGCCGACTCGGCGTCATAGTCGGCCAGCCCGTCGTCCGTGAACAGGTGTCCGGCCCCGGGATAGCGGTAGACCTCGATATCGCCCCCGGCTCGCTGCATCTGCAGGTACCAGGCCGTCTGCCAGTCATGCGGCTCGAAGGGGTCCGGGTCGGCGACGTGCAATTGCACGGGAAGTTCACCGGAGGCTGCCCGTGTCCCATCCGCAATGTCCGAGGTGCCGTGCATGAGCAATAGGCCGCGGGCATTCTCGTCCGCCAAAGCGAGATTCTGCGCGAGGGCAGCACCAAGAGAGAACCCGGCGTACACCAATCCGCTCTCCAGATGCGGCGCCGCCGCTCTGACTGCGCGAGCCAGCAGTTCGTCAACACCGAGCTCGTCCCGGATCGCTCGGCCATCCTCGACCGTGTCGACGACCAGGCCGCCGAACAGGTCGGGTACCACGACCTCGTGTCCGGCTGCACGCAACCGCTCCGCTGCTACTTGTACTGCAGGCCGCAGCCCGTACGTGGAATGGAAGAGCAGAATCGCCATGGCCCAATCCTGACAGACTCCGATCCTCTGACCATCGCGAGGCGCTCCTGGGGCCCTGCGAAGATTCTGCCAACCAGCCGACCGGCACGGTATGGCCTACGCTCACGCAGCCGACGCCGACCCGACGGGCGGTGACACACGTCGCCCTGACCACCACAGCAAAGGCCGTCCCGCCACGACCCGCACACGAAGACAGCTCCCAGCCACCCGCGCGGCAAGAGTCTGTGGCGCGACCTGTTGCACGAGGACCCTCGGGGTGATGAAGGCTCGTCAGCTTCACCACACCGAAGGTCTCCGCGCATGCTCAATCAGCGACGCCAGGCGGCAGCCCTCGCGGGCTACATCCTCGCCCCTGGCTAGCACACACGAACTGATCCGGACCTCAGGATC
The DNA here is from genome assembly GCF_003945505.1 of Streptomyces sp. WAC 06738. Lineage (NCBI taxonomy): Bacteria > Bacillati > Actinomycetota > Actinomycetes > Kitasatosporales > Streptomycetaceae > Streptomyces > Streptomyces sp. WAC 06738. Next base: position 1,582,584 of record NZ_CP029618.1, read on the forward strand.
AAGTTCTGGCCGTAGATCCAGTCCTTCGTTTCAGTACCCGCGATGCGCCCGTACACCCACCAGTTTCCATACCGGTTATACACACCGCACCAGGCATAAAATGTCGCGCCGTTTCTCACAGACTGAGTCTGTGCGCACGACTCATACGGGCCACTGCGCATATGACCGACATAAACCTCTAACACGCCGTCAGAGTTGTTATGTCCGTTATCCCCGCAGTCGTAGGCAGCAACACCGCTGCCGGTGCCGGTGTCAGCACTGGCTGATGCTGCCCCACCCAGCATCCCCCCTCCCAGCACTGCCGCTACAGCAGCAATGGCCGCAACCATCTTCCTGAAACGCATCTTTCCTCCCCTTCAGGCATGAGCACGCTGGAACGGGCAGAACAGTAACCAAGACAAACGAGCATGTAAATGTGGGTTAATTTCAGCCAAACAAGAGATCGCTTGTCTTGGAATGCTGCAGAACCATGCGATCTCGAGATTCCTGAGTGATGAAATCCCAGGTGGGAATCCCTTCGGTCTGAGCCCCACCTCACGAAGGCGTTCACGTTGATCCTTTTGGCGGCAGCGCCCCCAAGACGCCCTGGATCATGAGGTGTACCAACGTTCCGGCCTCTGTCGCACGTCGTCGCCCTGTTACCACCGAACTGGCCGACCTCGTTCTGTCCAGCCTCGCGGAGCAGCCGCCGAGACCCCTGGCGGCACCCCATCGCTCACGCGCCCACCAGGAGTTCACCGGCGAGCGGACCCATCCGCATGCTCCCAGAACTCCCTTTCCCCATGTGAAGCCCCTCCGTGGGCTCGCCGATTTTTGTTGGTCACCACGTGGTTCCAAGATCGACTCGACGATTGCCTCTTCGGCCCATCCACCGAAGAAAATCGGTTCACCACGTGATCACGGGCTGGACCGTCTGAATACGACCTGACCGTCTTGACGACCCATGCAAGGATCAGCTCATCCACGTAGATCTCGCTCCTGCGCCCTGCCGTCCTCTCCGTCCGCTGACGCGTACCCGTCGGCGAGGTCCAGTGCTGCCGCCTCGCTCCCCACGGATCGTGGCAGATACGGTCGGGAAGGTCCGCGTACGAAGGAGGCTCACGTGTCCACCGAGGATGTGCTCCGGCCCGTCCTGGTCATCGGCGGCGCCGTGGCGGTCACCGCGATCGCCGGGGTCGTGGTCGACCTGCTGCTGCGCCGGGCCGACGCCCGGCACCCCGAGACCCCGATATGGGGCCTGCTGCGAAGCTGCCGGGCGCCGCTGCAGTTCGCCCTGCTGACGTCGATCCTGCTGGGCACGTACAAGCGCGCGGACCTGGCGCACAGCGACGACAGCCGCACGATCGTCACCCGCGTGCTGACGCTGCTGCTGATCGCGTCCCTGGCGTGGCTGCTGACGAAGGTGCTCGCGGCCGCCGTGGAGCTGACGTACCACCGCTACAAGGCCAAGGCCCGCGACTCCGCCCGCCGCCGGCGGGTGCGCACGCAGCTCACGCTCATCCAGCGCGTGGTGGTGTTCGTCATCTGCACCGTCGCGGTGGCCTCGATGCTGCTGACGTTCCCGCAGATGCGCGCGGTGGGCACCTCGATGCTCGCGTCCGCCGGGGTCATCGGCATCATCGCGGGCATCGCCGCCCAGTCGACGCTGGGCAACCTCTTCGCGGGGCTGCAGATCGCCTTCGGCGATCTGGTGCGCATCGGCGACACGGTCGTCGTGGAGGAGGAGTGGGGGACGGTCGAGGAGATCACGCTGACGTTCCTGACGGTGAAGACCTGGGACGAGCGCCGCATCACCATCCCCGTGTCGTACTTCACCAGCCAGCCCTTCGAGAACTGGTCGCGCGGCGGCCCCGAGCTGACCGGCACGGTCTTCTTCCACCTCGACCACTCCACGCCCGTGCGCGAGCTGCGCGAGCGGCTGCACGAGGTGCTGCTGGGCTGCGCGCACTGGGACGGGCGCGGCTGGAGCCTGGTGGTCACGGACACCACGCCGACCACGATGCAGGTACGGGCGCTGGCCACCGCGCGGGACGCGGACGCGCTGTGGGACCTGCGGTGCATGGTGCGCGAGGAACTGATCACCTGGCTGCGGGAGAAGCACCCCTACGCGCTGCCGAAGGTGATGACGGCGCAGGCGCCCCTAGACGGCGCCCGGAAGGGCCCGGACGTCGAGGTGCCGTAGGACGCGGTCGACGATCTCGGGGTCGTAGCCCTCGCTGCGGGCCGCGAGCAGTTCGTGCCGGGCCGCGGAGAGCAGTTCCCCGGTGATCTTCCGGCCGGTGCGCAGCCGCTCCAGACGCTGGGCGTGCGCCTCGCGGCGGTCCTCGTCCACCAGGTCCGGGTAGAGCCGGGTGGCGATGCCGTACGCGGCCCGCTGCAACTGCTCCGCCATCTCCTCCGGCAGCTCCTGCACCTGCTCGATCTCCGCCAGCCGCGCCCGCGCCGCCTTCGCGGCGCGCAGCGCCAGTTGGCGCTCCAACCGCCGCTCGGCCTCGGCGTCGGCGGCCACGTCGAGCCGCCGGACCAGCCAGGGCAGCGTCAGGCCCTGGCAGAACAGGGTGGCCAGGACCACGGCGAAGGCGATGAAGAGCAGGTCGCCGCGGTGCGGGAACGGGCCGCCGCCCTCCACGGTGACCGGGATGGCGAGCACCAGCGCCACCGAGGCCACACCGCGCATCCCCGACCACCACATGACGACGGTCTCCCGCCAGGTCGTGGGGATCTCCTCGTCCTCGTCCGGGTGCCCGCCGCGCTGGTGCAGCCGCTGCGCCAGCGCGGCTGCGGGCAGCAGCCACAGCAGCCGTACGCCCACGACCACGCCGACGACGGCGGCGGCCGCGCCCACGAGCGCCCCGTCGAAGTCGCCGGAGGCGACGACGGTGTGCAGCTCGAGCCCGATCAGGCCGAAGGCGATGCCGGTGACGAGGGTGTCCACGACGTCCCAGAAGCTGCGCTCCGCGAGCCGGCCGAGGACGTCGTCGGGGTCCGTGGCGTACTCCGACAGGTAGAGCGCGGTGACGAGCACCGCGAGCACCCCTGAGCCCTTCAGCTCGTCCGCCAGCACGTACGCGGCGAACGGCACCAGCAGCGTGCAGCCGATCTTCAGCGTGGGGTCGTCGAGCAGCCGCATCAGCCGCTCCGCGGCCCAGCCGAGGCCGAAGCCGACGGCGAGCGCGACGACCGTGGAGAGCGCCAGCAGCCCCGCGGCGCCGGCCACCGAGAAGCTGCCGGAGACGGTCGCGGCGATCGCCACGTGGTAGAGCACGATCGCGGTGACGTCGTTGAACAGCCCCTCGCCCTCCAGGATCGACACCAGCCGCCGCGGCAGCCCCAGCGACCCGGCGATGGACGTGGCGGCGATCGGGTCGGGCGGCGCCACCAGCGCGCCCAGCACCACCGCGGCGGCCAGCGGCAGCCCGGGGACGACGGCGTGCACGGTGGCCGCGACGGCGGCGGTGGTGACGAAGACCAGCGCGACGGCGAGCAGCAGGATGGGCCGTACGTTGTGCGCGAACTGCCGCCAGGAGGTGCGCTGCACGGCCGCGTAGAGCAGCGGCGGCAGCACCAGCGGCAGGATGAACTCGGGCGGGATCTCGACGTTCGGCACGAAGGGCAGCAGCGCCAGCACCCCGCCGAGCAGCGTCATCAGCACCGGCGCCGGCAGCCCGAGCCGCTGGGCGACGGGGACGGTGATCAGGGCGCCGAGCACCAGGGTCAGCAGCAGCGTGAACTGGTCCATGGCCGTCGCGCTGCCGCGGCCGTCAGGCGCTGTCCGCGCGTACGGTCTCCAGGGCCTGCCGCAGATCCTCGGGGTAGTCCGACTCGAACTCGACCCACCGGCCGTCCTCGGGGTGCTCGAAGCCGAGCCGTACGGCATGCAGCCACTGCCGGTCCAGCCCGAGCCGCTTGGCGAACACCGGGTCGGCGCCGTAGGTGAGGTCGCCGACGCAGGGGTGGCGGTGGGCGGACATGTGCACGCGGATCTGGTGGGTGCGGCCGGTCTCCAGCTTGATGTCGAGCAGGCTGGCGGCGCGGAACGCCTCCACGAGGTCGTAGTGCGTGACGCTGGGCTTGCCGTCGGCGACGACGGCCCACTTGTAGTCGTGCACGGGGTGGCGGCCCACGGGGGCGTCGATGGTGCCGCTGAGCGGGTCGGGGTGGCCCTGGACCAGCGCGTGGTAGCGCTTGTCGACCGTACGCTCCCGGAACTGCTGCTTCAGCAGCGTGTACGCGCGCTCCGACTTGGCCACCGCCATCAGCCCCGAGGTGCCGACGTCCAGCCTGTGCACCACGCCCTGCCGCTCGGCGGCGCCGGAGGTGGAGATGGCGTACCCCGCGGCGGCCAGGCCGCCGACGACGGTGGGCCCGCTCCAGCCGGGGCTGGGGTGGGCGGCGACGCCGACGGGCTTGTCCACGACGACCACGTGGTCGTCGTCGTAGACCACGGCCATCCCGGGCACCGGCTCGGCGACGATCCGCACCGGCGCCGCCGGCGCCGGCATCTCGACCTCCAGCCAGGCGCCCGCCGTGACCCGGTCCGACTTCCCGGCCTCCCGCCCGTCGACGAGGACCTTGCCGGCGCCGGCCAGTTCGGCGGCCTTGGTCCTGGAGAACCCGAACATCCGGGCGAGCGCGGCGTCGAGCCGCTCGCCTTCGAGGCCGTCGGGTACGGGCAGGGTGCGGATCTCGGGCACGGTACTCACCCGGGAAGTATCGCAGGCGCGTACGGGCGTGCCGTTCAGCCGCGGTGGATCGTGCCGTTCAGCCGCGGTGGATGGTGCCGTCGGGGTCGAGGCCGCGGAAGGAGAGGATCACGATGAGGATGCCGCCGCAGACGATCGCGGAGTCGGCGAGGTTGAAGACCGCGAAGTGCTCGGGGGCGATGAAGTCCACCACGTGGCCCTCGAAGAAGCCCGGGGAGCGGAAGAGCCGGTCGGTGAGGTTGCCGAGCGGGCCGCCGAGCAGCAGGCCGAGCGCGATGGCCCAGGGCAGGCTGTAGAGCTTGCGCGCCAGCCGGGCGATGACGCCGATGACGATGACGGCGATCAGCGTGAAGATCACGGTCATCGACTCGCCGATGCCGAACGCCGCGCCGGCGTTGCGGACGACCTGGAAGCGCAGCAGGTCGCCGACGATCTCGACGGAGCGGTTGTCCGGCTCCAGCCGGGCCACCACGATCAGCTTCGTGACGAGGTCGAGGGCGTAGACGAGGGCGGCGACGCCCAGGAGCACGCCGATGCGGCGCGGCCCGCGGGCCGCCGCCTCCGGCGCACCGTCCCCGGCCTCCGCGGCCGTGTCGCCCGCGGTCGCCTTCCCGGCCGGGTCGGCGGTGTCGGCGTCGGCCACGGCCTTCTCGTCCGCGGCGGAAGCTGCCTCGTCCTCCCCGCGGGGCTCCGTGGCGTCCCCGCTGATCCGCTCCGCCTCTGTCACGTGTGTGCCCTCCGGTGCGCTGACTGGGGTCGAGCGTACGACACACTCGTACGAGCCGTCGCACCACAGCCCGCAACCGCCGCCGTCCGGCCCCGTCAGCGCCTCCGGCGATCCCTCAGCGGCGTTCCTGCCGCTGCTTGCACTCCACGCACAGGGTGGCCCGCGGGAACGCCTGCATCCGCGCCTTGCCGATCGGCTTGCCGCAGGACTCGCACCGTCCGTACGTGCCGTCCTCCAGCCGGACGAGGGCACGCTCGGTCTGCACCAGCCGCTCCCTGGCGCCGGCGGCGAGCGCCATCTCGTGCTCGCGGGAGATGTTCTTCGTCCCCGTATCGGCCTGGTCGTCCCCGGCACCGCCGCCGGAGTCGCGCATCAGCCCGCTGACGGCCTCCTCGGAGGCGCGGATCTCCGAGCGCAAACTCGCGACCTCGTCCAGCAGGCCCTGGCGGGCCTCCTCGATCTCCTCGGGAGTCCAGGGGTCCTCCCCCGGACGCACGGCCAGCTCCCCCGGCTCGGCCGGGGCTGCCGTCCCGCCCGCCGTCTCGGCCGCCGGGGCCTCCACCACCTGCGTCTTCTTTGCGACCACCGTCTTGGCTCCCGTCTTCTTCCCCGGAGACGTCCTGGCGGACGTCTTCTTGGCCGCCGCCTTCTTCGCCGGCTTACGCGCCGGAGCGGCGGCCCGTGCCGCGGTTTTCCTCGCGGGCTCGGTCCCTGCGGCCGGCGCCTTCCTGGCCGCGGCCTTCTTCGCGGGCGGCGACTTCCCGGCGGGGGCGGCCGCGCCGGCCGCCTCCGCGGTCGCCGCCGTCTTCTTCCCCGCCGTCTTCTTCGTGGCCTTCTTCGTAGCCTTCTTCGTGGTCTTCTTCGCGGCCTTCTTCGTGACCTTCTTCGCGGCCTGTTTCTTCGCCGCCCGCTCCCCCGGGGCCGTGGCCCGGCCCGCGGCGGCCTTCCGCACCGGCGCCTTCTTTGCCGCCTGCTTCGCCGTGGTCTTCTTCGCTGTGGACTTCTTCGCCGCCGGCGCGGTCTTCTTCGCAACCATGGCCGGGACCCCTTCACATATTGTGATCTTGTTCGCGAACGGTGCCGGAACGATAAATCGACACTGGGTCCGCGGCAACAGGGCACGCCATGGCTGACCGGTCTCAAAACGTTGTGCCCAGCCCCGCGCCGGGTAATCCCGGGCTTCCGCTCGCACGTGCGGTTTGCCGGCGCTGGGCCGAACGGCCCAGCGCCCCGCCGCGGAAACCCGGTCGGCGGCGCGTGCCCCGGGGCCGTACACTGTCGGCAGCGACAGGCGTGGATGGGGACGAGTACCTCCGTACGCAGCCGAGGAGCGACCCGGGGACGGTGCGAGCCCGGGCGGTGTGCGCGGAGCGAAGATCACCCCGGAGCCGCCGGAGGAAAGCCCCTGGGCGAGTAGAACCGGCAGCCGCTGCCCCAATGAGGGGGCGGTGGGCGCGCCCCGCGCGCTCCGCCGCCAAGGAGGGTGGTACCGCGGGAGCCCCGGCTCTCGTCCCTCCGGTTCGGCCGTCAGCACGCCAGCCGGAGGAAGAGTCCCCGATGACCACGCCCCTGTACCGCCCGGTACCCGCCCAGGTCGACCTGCCCGCCCTCGAGCACGCCGTGCTCGACTTCTGGCGCGAGCAGAAGGTGTTCGCCCGCTCCCTGGAGCAGTCGGAGGGCCGGCCCGAGTGGGTCTTCTACGAGGGTCCGCCCACCGCCAACGGCATGCCGGGTGCGCACCACATCGAGGCCCGCGTCTTCAAGGACGTCTTCCCCCGCTTCCGCACGATGCGCGGCTACCACGTGGCGCGCAAGGCCGGCTGGGACTGCCACGGGCTGCCGGTGGAGCTGGCCGTGGAGAAGGAGCTGGGCTTCAACGGCAAGCAGGACATCGAGGCGTTCGGCATCGCCGAGTTCAACGACAAGTGCCGCGCCTCGGTCCAGCGGCACACGGACGCCTTCGCCGAGCTGACCGAGCGGATGGGCTACTGGGTCGACCTGGACGACGCGTACTGGACGATGAACTCCGAGTACGTGGAGTCCGTCTGGTGGTCGCTGAAGCAGATCTTCGACAAGGGCCTGCTCGTCCAGGACTACCGGGTCTCCCCCTGGTGCCCGCGCTGCGGCACCGGCCTGTCCGACCACGAGCTGGCGCAGGGGTACGAGACCGTCGTCGACCCCTCGGTCTACGTCCGCTTCCCCCTCACCTCCGGCCCGCTGGCCGGCGAGGCGTCCCTGGTCATCTGGACCACCACGCCGTTCTCGCTCACCGCCAACTTCGCGGTCGCGGCCCACCCGGAGGTCACCTACGTCGTCGCCACCGACGGCAACGAGAAGGTGGTCGTCGCCGAGCAGTTGGCCGGCAAAGCGCTGGGCGAGGGCTGGGAGACCACGGGACAGTCGTTCACCGGCGCCGAGATGGAGCGCTGGACGTACCGACCGCCCTTCGGCCTGGTGGACCTCCGGGACGCGCACTACGTGGTCAACGCCGACTACGTCACCACCGAGGACGGCACCGGCCTGGTCCACCAGGCCCCGTTCGGCGAGGACGACTTCAAGGTCTCCCGGCAGTACGGCATCGAGGTCGAGGTACCGGTACGCGCCGACGGCACCTTCGGCGAGGACCTGCCGCTCGTCGGCGGCCAGTTCTTCAAGAAGGCCGACGAGACGCTGGTCGCCGACCTCGACGCCCGCGGCCTGCTCTTCCGCCACGAGCCGTACGAGCACAGCTACCCGCACTGCTGGCGCTGCCACACGCCGCTGATCTACTACCCGCAGCCCTCCTGGTACATCCGCACCACCCGCGTCAAGGAAGCCCTGCAGCGCGAGAACGAGCGGACCACCTGGCACCCGGACTCCGTCAAGCACGGCCGCTACGGCGACTGGCTCGACAACAACGTCGACTGGGCCCTCTCCCGCAACCGCTACTGGGGTACCCCGCTGCCCATCTGGCGCTGCGCCGGGGACCACCTCACCTGCGTCGGCTCCCTGGCCGAGCTCACCGAGCTGACCGGCACCGACCAGTCGTCCCTCGACCCCCACCGCCCGTACATCGACGAGGTCTCCTTCCCCTGCCCCGCCGACGGCTGCGCGCTGCGCGCGGAGCGGGTGCCCGAGGTCATCGACGCCTGGTACGACTCGGGCTCGATGCCCTTCGCGCAGTGGGGCTACCCGTACAGGAACAAGGACGTCTTCGAGACCCGCTACCCGGCGCAGTTCATCTGCGAGGCCATCGACCAGACCCGCGGCTGGTTCTACACGCTGATGGCCGTCGGCACCCTCGTCTTCGACAGGTCCTCGTACGAGAACGTGGTCTGCCTCGGCCACATCCTCGCCGAGGACGGCCGCAAGATGTCCAAGCACCTGGGCAACATCCTGGAGCCCATCCCGCTCATGGAGCGGCACGGCGCGGACGCGGTGCGGTGGTTCATGGCCGCCGGCGGCTCCCCGTGGGCCTCCCGGAGGGTCGGTCACGGGACGATCCAGGAGGTCGTGCGCAAGACCCTGCTGACGTACTGGAACACGGTGTCCTTCCAGGCGCTCTACGCCCGCACCGCGGGCTGGGCGCCCTCGGCCGCCGACCCGGCGCCCGCGGACCGGCCGCTGCTGGACCGCTGGCTGCTCGGCGAGCTGGACGCGCTGACGACCCGGGTGACCGACGCCCTCGACGGCTACGACACCCAGCGCGCCGGCAAGCTGCTGTCCGCCTTCGTCGACGACCTGTCCAACTGGTACGTGCGCCGCTCCCGGCGGCGGTTCTGGCAGGGTGACCCGGCGGCGCTCCGCACGCTCCACGACGTACTGGAGACCGTGACCCGGCTGCTGGCCCCGGTGGTGCCGTTCATCACCGAGCGGGTCTGGCAGGACCTGGTGGTGCCCGTCGTGCCGGACGCCCCCGCCTCGGTGCACCTGGCGACGTGGCCGGAGCCGGCCGGCTCCGGCGCCGCGGCGTACGACCCGGAGCTGTCGCGGCAGATGCAGCTCGTCCGGCGCCTGGTGGAGCTGGGCCGGGCCTCGCGGGCGGAGTCCGGGGTGAAGACCCGCCAGCCGCTGTCGCGGGCGCTGGTGGCCGCCGCGGGCTTCGCGGCGCTGCCGGAGGAGCTGCGCGCGCAGATCACCGAGGAGCTGAACGTCACCGCGCTCGCGACGCTCTCCGACGCCACCGGCGGCGCGGCCGGCGGCTCGCTGGTGGACACCACCGCGAAGGCCAACTTCCGCGCGCTCGGCAAGCGGTTCGGCAAGCGGGTGCAGGAGGTGGCCAAGGCCGTCGCGGCGGCGGACGCGGCGGCGCTGTCGGCCGCGCTGCGCGACGGCGGCAGCGCGACGGTGGAGGTCGACGGCGAGACGGTGGCCCTCTCCGCGGAGGAGGTCATCATCACGGAGACCCCGCGGGAGGGCTGGTCGGTGGCCTCCGACTCGGGCGCCACGGTGGCGCTCGACCTGGAGATCACCCCCGAGCTGCGCCGCGCGGGCCTCGCCCGCGACGTGATCCGGCTGGTCCAGGAGGCGCGGAAGAACTCCGGCCTGGACGTCGCGGACCGGATCCGGCTGCGCTGGTCGACGACCGACCCCGAGGTCCGCCAGGCGCTCACGGATCACGCCGGGCTCATCGCGGAGGAGGTCCTGGCGACGGACTTCGCGGCGGGCGAGGCGGCGGAAGCCGAGGGCTACGGCGAGCCGTTCACCGACGAGCCGCTCTCCCTCACCTTCCGGCTCGTACGGGCCTGATCCCGCAGCGCACCGGCGGCGCCCCGTTCCCGTGAAGCCGCGGGGGCGGGGCGCCGTCCGCGTCAGCGGTCCGGTCCCGCCTCGGCGCCGTACCGGACCCGCTCCCCCGGCCCCCGGGGCGTCCGGCCCCGTATACGGCCACGCAAAGGGCCGGGCCCCGCGGCGAGCGATCCGCGGGACCCGGCCCTTTGCGATATGCCGACGGCCGTCAGGCCGTGCTCAGTTGTCGTCCTCGTCGATGAGGAAGCCGCGCATCGGCGACGGCGGCTGCTGCATCGGACCGCCCTGGGGGCGCACCGGCGCCATGGGCTGCGTCATGGCCGGGGACATCTGCTGCTGGCTGCCGTACGACGGGCCGCCGGCCGGCGCCTGCCGGGTCGGCATGCCCTGCTGGCCGCCCATGGACCCGCCGCCCATCGAGCCGCCGCCCATGCTCGGGGGGCCGCTCATGGCACCGGCACCGGCCGGGGCCATCGAAGGCGTCGGTGCGGGCGCCGACGCCGCGGGCAGCGAGGCCGCCGCGGGCGTACGGGGCGGGGCCAGGGAGTCGTCCGCCTGGTTCTCCAACTGGCGGAGCTGGGACTCCAGGTACGACTTCAGCCGGGTGCGGTACTCGCGCTCGAAGCCGCGCAGGTCCTCGACCTTGCGCTCCAGCGTGGCGCGCGCGGACTCCAGGGAGCCCATCGCCACGCGGTGCTTCTCCTGCGCGTCCCGCTCCAGGGCGTCGGCCTTGGCACGCGCGTCGCGCTCCAGACCCTCGGCGCGGCTGCGGGCCTCGCCGACGATCTTGTTGGCCTCGGCGCGGGCCTCGGCGATCGCCTGGTCGGCGGTCTGCTGGGCCAGCGAGAGCACCCGGGCGGCACTGTCACCGCCGACGGGACCGCCCTGCTGCGGGCCGGGCCCGGGGTGCTGCTGCTGGGGCGGGCCGCCGACGTGCTGCTGCTGCGGCGGGCCGCCGTGCGGGGCGTGCACCGGGCCACCGGGACCGCCGGGGCCACCGTGCCCGCCCGGGCCACCGGGGCCCATCGGGCCGGGGCCGTGCGGACCGTGACCGGGAGGACCGCCGGGGCCACCGGGCCCACCCGGGCCCATGCCACCGGGACCTGCGGGCAGCTGGGGTGCGCCGGAAGGCAACTGAGGCGGGCCGCCCTGCGGCGGGCCCATCTGCTGCGGCGGCACCGGCTGCGGGCCCGATATGGCGGCGGGCACCGGCCCGCCGTGTCCGGGGGGTCCCGGCCGGTCCTGGGGCTCGGGGCCCTTGCGCATCCCCTGGTTCTGCGCCGCGGCCCGGGTCGCCGCGGCCAGCTTGGCCCGCAGGTCCTCGTTCTCGCGGAGCAGCCGGGTCAGTTCGGCCTCGACCTCGTCGAGGAACGCGTCGACTTCGTCCTCGTCGTAGCCCTCTCGGAGTCGGACGGTCGTGAACTGCTTGTTCCGCACGTCCTCGGGGGTCAGCGGCATTTCTTCACCTCAACGTAGTCATCGGCGACATCGGCATATCGACACTCTCCGTCCCGCTTCATCATCACCTCGCCCCGCCCACCACGGTGAGCAGGATGTAGACGATGATCATCAGGACGAAGAAGGACAGGTCCAGCGCCACGCCCCCTAGACGCAGTGGCGGAATGAACCGCCGCAGGAGCTTGAGTGGTGGATCCGTGACCGTGTAGGCGCCCTCAAGCAACACCACCATGGCTTTGCCCGGCTCCCAGGAGCGGGCGAACATGAACACGTAGTCCATGATCAACCGGAAGATCAGCACGATCAGGAAAACGAACAGCGCGATGTAGATCACTTGAAGCGCGACGTCCATCTCGCTGTGGTCCTCTCCCCTTCGCGTTCCGGCCCCACGGCCGCTCGCACAGTGTTGCTTGGCTCAGCTTTGGTTGAAGAACCCGCCCTCTGCGATGCGGGCCTTGTCCTCCGCTGTTACGTCGACGTTAGCAGGCGACAACAGGAACACCTTCTGAGTCACTCGCTCGATGCTGCCGTGCAGCCCGAAGACGAGTCCAGCCGCAAAGTCGACAAGTCGCTTCGCGTCCGTGTCGTCCATCTCGGTCAAGTTCATGATCACAGGCGTACCCTCGCGGAAGTGTTCCCCGATGGTACGTGCCTCGTTGTACGTACGCGGGTGGAGCGTCGTGATCCGGTAAGGCTCCCGCTCCGACACGGCCTTGGGCATGATCACCGGCGCACTCTTCTCCAGGCTGGGACGGTCAGGTGTGATGGAAGACACGGGAGCGATTCGCCCCGAACGCCCCGATTCGGGCAGGAGTCCGGGTGAACGCCCCGCCGGCTCGCGGTCCGTGGGCCGCTCCCGCTGCGCCGGCGGCGAAGCGATCGCCCGCGGCGGCTCCTCCTGCTGCGGCGGTTGCGGGGCGGCCTGGTGGCGGTGGCGCCGCTCGGGCTCGGGCTCCGGCTCGAACTCGTCGTCGGGGTCGTACCCCGGGCCGTCGTACCCATCGTCCTCCACGAGGCCGAGGTAGACCGCCATCTTGCGCATTGCGCCGGCCATGCTCTACGCCCTCCGCTCTGCGGTGGATCGACCTTCGCCAGTGACGTGATCCACGCTGCCCTGCCTGAATTGACCGGGAATGAAGCTTATTTTCTACTGTCGTCCGACTCGTTTGGCGACGTTACCGGAGCTGAGGCCGGACTCCGAGTACCGCGGTGCCGACGCGTACGTGTGTCGCTCCTGCGGCAATTGCCTCCTCCAGGTCCCCGCTCATCCCCGCCGAGACCATGGTTGCAGCCGGATGCGCGACGCGCAGGCTGGATGAGATTTCCATCAGCCGCTCGAACGCCGCCCGTTGCCGGCCCGCATACGCCCCCGCCAGCGGCGCGACCGTCATCAGCCCGCACAGCCGCAGCCCTTGGGCCGCCGCCACCGCGTCCGCGAGCGCCGGTACGTCGCCGGGCGCGACGCCGCCGCGGTCCGCCGTCGCACCGCGGCCCGAATCCTCGCCGGGCGCCGCGTCCTTGTCGAGCGCCACCTGGAGCAGACAGCCCAGCTCGCGGCCCTCGCGCGCCGCGGCGGCGGCGAGCGCGGTGACCAGCCGGGGGCGGTCGACGGAGTGCACGTAGTCCGCGTAGCGGGCCACGGAGCGCGCCTTGTTGGTCTGCAACTGGCCCACGAAGTGCCACGTGAGCGGTGCGCCCGCGCCCCGCTCCGCGCACCACGCGGCCTTGCCCGCGGCCTCCTGGTCGCGGTTCTCGGCCACGTGCCGTACGCCCAGGTCCGCCAGGAGCAGCACGTCGCTCGCCGGGTAGGTCTTGGTCACGACGACGAGGGTGACCTCCTCGCGCTTGCGGCCCGCCGCGGCGCACGCGCCGGCGATACGTTCCTCCACCGCCGCCAGGTTCGCCGCCAACTCGCCGCGGCGCTCCCGGTCCGCTGCCTCCTGCACTCCGCCGTCCCCCGTGAAGTCGGCCATCATTCCCCGTCCAGCCAGACGTACCCCGCGTGTCTGCCCGTGGCACCCTCGCGCCGGTAGGAGAAGTGGTCCCCGGACTCCATCGTGCACACGTCGGACACTGTGATCATTCCCACACCCAGCGCTTCCAACTGCGCGACCACACCCGCACGGATGTCCAGTGCCGGCGTCCCCCAGCTCGTCGTCGCCCGCGCCGCAGGCACCTGCCCGGCGGCCTCCTCGCGCAGCGCCTCGGGGACCTCGTAGCAGCGCCCGCAGACGGCCGGTCCGAGGTGGGCGACGATCCGCGCCGGCTCGGCGCCCAGCTCCGCCATCGCCTCGACCGCGGCCCCGGCCACCCCGGCGACCATGCCGGGCCGGCCGGCGTGCGCCGCGCCCGCCACGCCCGCGCCGGGGTCGGCGAGGAGCAGCGGGACGCAGTCGGCGCCGCGGGCGGCGAGCGGCACGTTCCGGGCTCGGGTGACGACGGCGTCCACGGCGGGCGGGGGCGCGTCCCCCCAGGGCCCGTCGACGACGGCGACGTCCCGCCCGTGCACCTGGTGCATCCACACCACCCGCGCGGGCTCCACCCCGAGCGAGCGGGCGGCGCGCTCGCGGTTGACCGCGACCGCCGCCGGACTGTCGGAGGCGGCACCGGCGCCGACGGCGCCGCCGAGGTTCAGCTCGGCGTACGGAGCGGCGCTCACGCCGCCCCACCGGTCGGTGAAGGCGAAGTGAGCGCCGCCTGTCGCGTATGTCTGCCCTATCACGGGTCGTACGTTACGTGATCAACGCGCCGGTCACTTGAGGAAGTCCGGCACGTCCAGCTCCTCGGCCTCGCTGTCCTGGTACGGCCGGGCCGCCGGCACCTGCGGCGTGGCGGCCGGCGGGACGGGCGCCGGGGTGCTGTCCGCGGTGCTGTCGCCGGAGAGGGAGCCGAGGCCGCTGAACGCGGGGCGCTCGGGCTCCGTGGACCGGGCGGGCCCGGGGTCCGCGACCGACTCGGCCGGGGCATCGTCGCGCCCGCCGTACGAGCCGAGGACCTTGTCCCGGTTCTTCGACGGCAGTTGGCCGCCGTCGAAGCCGGCGGCGATGACCGTGACGCGCACCTCGTCGCCGAGGGCGTCGTCGATCACGGCGCCGAAGATGATGTTCGCCTCCGGGTGGGCCGCCTCGCTGACGAGCTGGGCCGCCTCGTTGATCTCGAAGAGCCCCAGGTCCGAGCCGCCGGAGATGGAGAGCAGCACACCGCGGGCGCCGTCGATGGACGCCTCCAGCAGCGGCGAGGAGATCGCCATCTCGGCCGCGGCCACCGCGCGGTCGTCGCCGCGCGCCGAGCCGATGCCCATGAGCGCGGAACCGGCCTCCGACATCACGGACTTGACGTCCGCGAAGTCCAGGTTGATCAGGCCCGGGGTGGTGATGAGGTCCGTGATGCCCTGGACACCGGAGAGCAGCACCTGGTCCGCGGAGCGGAAGGCGTCGAGGACGCTCACCTGGCGGTCGGAGATCGACAGCAGCCGGTCGTTGGGGATCACGATGAGGGTGTCGACCTCGTCGCGCAGCGCGGCGATGCCGTCCTCGGCCTGGTTCGCGCGGCGCCGGCCCTCGAAGGTGAACGGGCGGGTCACGACGCCGATGGTGAGCGCGCCCAGCGAGCGGGCGATGTTCGCCACGACGGGCGCGCCCCCGGTGCCGGTGCCGCCGCCCTCGCCGGCCGTGACGAAGACCATGTCGGCGCCCTTGAGCACCTCCTCGATCTCCTCCCGGTGGTCCTCGGCGGCTTTGCGGCCGACATCCGGGTTGGCGCCCGCGCCGAGTCCGCGGGTCAGCTCGCGACCGACGTCGAGCTTGACGTCCGCGTCGCTCATCAGCAGTGCCTGCGCGTCGGTGTTGATCGCGATGAACTCGACGCCCTTGAGACCGACCTCGATCATCCTGTTGATGGCGTTGACGCCACCGCCGCCGATACCGACGACCTTGATGACCGCGAGGTAGTTCTGTGGTGCTGCCACGTCGAAGGCCTCTCGCCTCGAGTTACGTCTGCCGTTTGTGGGGGTCCCCGAACGCCGGTCGAACCCTAAGCGTGAAGTTTAGGGTTACCGCAGCATCCCGTACCTGGACTCTTGGAACGAGACACTAAGTCGACAAGGCTTCCGCGTTCAATGAACACGCCGAACCTCCCGTTTTTCTTTTCACCCTATGTGATCAGGCGTTGCGACCCCTCACGGGGGGTCTGAACTGCGCATATGTACGTCAACTCGACGACGCCGCGGGGGCGCTGGGAACGCTGACGTCGAAGTACCGCGCATCGCGCTCCGCTTTCATGACCGCCGCGAGCGCCTTCGACTTCGCCGCGCCCCGCTCCGCGCTGCCCCACAGCACGGTCCGGCCTCCGGACAGCTCGAGCGTGACGGAGTCATATGAACGCACAAGGATAGTACGGGTGTCACGGCGCACGCTCTCGGAGAGCGCGCCCGCGACCCGTACCGCGCTCTCGCGCAGCCGCTGCCTGCCGAAACGGTCGAGGCTCGGGGAGTCCGCCACCTGCATCTCCACTATCGGCACGTTCTCGGGCGCCGTACGCACCGTGGCGAACCGCACACCCTCGTCGTCGACTTCCACGAAAGACTCCCCCTTGCGCAACAGCACCGCCGGCTGCCGCTCGGTGACCTGCACCGCGATCCGGTGCGGCCAGACCCGGTCGACGTCCACGGTGCCGATACGCGGCAACTCGGCCGCCAGCCGCGCCTCGACCGCGTCGGTGTCGACGGTGGCCATCGGCACGTCCTCCGAGACCCGGGCCGCGTCCAGCACCTCGTCGGCGCTGAGCACGTCGGTGCCGGAGACCGTGACCCGCTCCACCCGCAGCCAGTTCGAGCCGTACAGGGCCCAGACGGCGAACCCGCCGAGCACGATCACCGCCAGCAGCACGGCGACCACCACCCGGCGGCGCGGCGGCCGCAGCCGGCCGCGGCCGCCGGCCGGCCGCCGGGCGGCGGGCGGGCCGCTGGACCCGGCACCGCCGCCACGCTCCTCGCGGCCGGCCGCCGCCTTCTCGCGGACCGCTCCGGCCATCCCCGTACCCCCTTGACTGGTGTGGTGAGATCGCCGCGCCCTATGATCCCCGCCGGCCGTCCACAGCCTGGTACACCATGCCGACGAGGAGTTCGTCGGCATCCCTCCGGCCGAACTCCGCGGCGGCCCAGGACATCTCGTGCAGCCGCTGGCGGTTGGTGAGCACGGGCAGCACCTCCTGGCGCACCCAATCCGCCGTCAGCTCCGCGTCGTCGACCAGCAGCCCGCCGCCGGCCTTGACCACCGGCTGCGCGTTGAGCCGCTGCTCGCCGTTGCCGATGGGCAGCGGGACGTACGCGGCCGGAAGCCCGACCGCGGAGAGTTCGGCGACCGTCATCGCGCCGGCGCGGCAGAGCATCATGTCGGCCGCGGCGTAGGCGAGATCCATCCGGTCCACGTAGGGCACGGGAACGTACGGCGGCATGCCGGGCATATTGTCGACCTGCGGCAGCTCGTTCTTCGGCCCGACGACGTGCAGGATCTGCACGCCGGAGCGCTGGAGGTACGGCGCCACCGACTCGACGACCTCGTTCAGCCGCCGGGCGCCCTGCGAGCCGCCGGAGACCAGCAGCGTCGGCAGGTTGGGGTTGAGCCCGAACGCGGCGCACCCCTCGGCGCGCACGGCGCCGCGGTCCAGGGTGGCGATGGAGCGGCGCAGCGGGATGCCGATGTAGTTCGCGTGCCGCAGCTTGCTGTCCGGCGTGGAGACCGCGACGAGCTTCGTGTAGCGCGAGCCGATCTTGTTGGCAAGGCCGGGGCGGGCGTTGGCCTCGTGCACCACGATCGGCACGCCGCGGCGCTTGGCCGCCAGATAGCCGGGCAGGGCGACGTAGCCGCCGAAGCCGACGACGCAGTCGGCCTTCGTGCGCTCCAGCACCTCCTCGGCGGCCCTGATGGTCCCGCGCAGCCGTCCGGGGACGGTGATCAGCTCCGGCGTGGGCTTGCGCGGCAGCGGGACCGCGGGGATCAGCGCCAGTTCGTAGCCGCGCTCCGGGACCAGCCTGGTCTCGAGCCCGCGCTCGGTACCGAGCGCCGTGATGCCCACCGTGGGGTCCCGCCTGCGCAGGGCGTCGGCGAGGGCGAGCGCGGGCTCGATGTGGCCGGCGGTCCCCCCACCGGCGAGTACGACATGCACCGAATTTCACCGCTCTCCGCGACGGCCGCCCGCCGGCGGCCCGTCACCTTGTTTTCCTGGCTCTCCTGGCCGTGCTCTCCGGCCTTTTTCCGGCGAGCACTCTTCTAGCAGACTGCAGCACCCCCGCGGGCCGCATGGCCAGCGCCGCCCGCGCCGCGGGTTCCTCGCGCGCGAACGCGATCAGCAACCCCACGGCGAACATCGCCGGCAGCAGGGCGGAGCCTCCGTAGGAGAACAGCGGGAGCGGGACGCCGGCGATGGGCAGCAACCCCAGGACCGCACCGATGTTGATCACGACCTGCGCCATGATCCAGGCGGTCACGCCCCCCGCGGCGTACCTTACGAAGGCGTCCTCCGTACGTCCGGCCACGCGGATACCCGCATAGCCTAGAGCCGCGAAGAGTGCCAGCACCGACAGCGTCCCCGCCAGGCCGAGTTCCTCCCCGGTCACGGCGAAGATGAAGTCGGTGTGCGGTTCCGGGAGTTCGCCCCATTTTTCCATACTCGCGCCGAGTCCCGATCCGAACCAGCCGCCGGACGCCAGGGCGTAGATGCCGTGCAGGCCCTGCCAGCAGACGTCTCCGGGGCCCGGCTCGGTGGCGCCGATGCAGCGCAGCCGGTCCATCCGGTGCGGGCTGGAGGTGAACAGCACGACGGTCAGCGTCGCGCCGACCGCGATCACGGTGGCGAAGAGCCGGGTGGGGGCGCCGGCGACCCAGAGCAGGCCCAGCAGGATCGCGCCCAGGATCATCGCGGTGCCCATGTCGCCGCCGAGCATGATGAGGCCGAGCAGCAGCATCGCGACGGGCGCCAGCGGCACCAGCATGTGCTTCCACTGGGTGAGCAGCTTCTTGTCCTGTTTACGCGCCAGCAGGTCGGCGCCCCACATCACCAGCGCCAGCTTGCCGAACTCGCTGGGCTGGAGCTGGAACGGGCCGCCGAAGTTCAGCCAGTTGGTGTTGCCGTTGACCGACTGCCCTATCCCCGGCACCTGCACCAGCGCCATGAGGAACAGCGACATCGCCAGGATCGGGTACGCCAGCGCGCGGTGCAGCCGGATCGGCATGCGGGCCGCGACGAGCAGCAGGACGGTGCCGAGGGCGGCGGCGACGAGCTGCTTGCGGAAGTAGTACGTGGACGCCAGGCCGCTGTTGAGCGCCTCGATCTGGGAGGCGGAGAAGACCATCACCAGACCCAGCACGGTGATCAGCAGACTGCCGCCGAGCAGCAGGTAGTACGCGGTGAGCGGCCGGTCCCAGGCCCGGCGCACGCGGCGCGCGAACCGGCGCATGCCGGCGGGCCCCACGCCCCCGCCTCGGGCCGGGCGGGCCGCGGGGACGGTCCCGCCGCGGGCGGGCCGCGGCGGGGTCTTCGACACCGCGCCGCGCGCGGCAGCGGGCCGCCGCGCGCGCCCCTCCTGGTCCGCTCTGCTCATCCGCCGTCTCCTCGCTGGCACCGCCGCACTCCGCCCATGGGCAACGAGGTTGCCACGCCGACGCCCCGGCCGGGGCCACGACGCGACGGTGCGCGGTCGCCTTCGGGTCGTCCGGGCCCCGGAGTCCGCCGCCGATCTCCCGTACGCGGCCGGGGTACGGCCCGCGCGCGGCGCCGTCCTTCGGCCGAAAGCAGGTGTGCCGGGGAGCCTAGGCCCTGTCTGGCAAAGAGCGCCGTCCGCCCTGTGGGCGGGCTCCCCCACAGCGCGCAAGCGCGCGTGGGCGGTACCCCCAGGCGTCTGGTGCGTGCGATCGCAAGGCGGAGGGTCGACCGCATAGTGGGCCCTATTCGGTCGATCCCGACAACGCAGTGAGCGTGCGTGCCAGGCTCCCCCACAGCGCGCTGCGCGCGCGTGGGCGGTACCCCCAGACGCAGGCGGGATTTGTCAGACAGGGCCTAGGCCCCGTCGGCGGCGAGTTCGTGCACGGCGGCGGTGAAGACCTCGCCGCGCACGTTGTAGTTCGTGAACATGTCCATCGACGCGCAGGCCGGCGCCAGCAGCACGGTGTCGCCGTCGCGGGCCAGCCGCGCCGCCTCGGCGACGGCTACCGCCATCGCGCCGGAGTCCGTCCGCGCGATGTCCACCACCGGCACCTCAGGCGCCTCCCGCGCCAGCGCCCCGGCGATCAGCGCCCGGTCCCGGCCCAGCAGCACCGCCGCGCGCAGCCGCTTCGCCGCGCCCGCGACGAGGTCGTCGAAGGTCGCGCCCTTGGCGAGACCGCCGGCGATCCAGACGATCCCGTCGTACGCGGCCAGCGAGGCTTCGGTGGCGTGGGTGTTGGTGGCCTTGGAGTCGTCCACGTACGTCACGCCGCCGATCTCGGCGACGCGTTCGATGCGGTGCGGCTCGGGACGGAAGGCGCGCAGCCCCTCGCGTACGGCCGCGGGCCCGGCGCCGTACGCGCGCGCGAGGGCCGCGGCGGCAAGGGCGTTGGCGACGTTGTGCGGGGCGGGCGGCCGGACGTCGGCGACGGCGGCCAGCTCCTGCGCGGTGCGCTGCGGGTCCGGCACGAACGCCCGGTCCACCAGCAGCCCGTCGACCACCCCGAGCTGCCCGGGGGCGGGCGCGCCGAGGGTGAACCCGACCGCGCGGCAGCCCTCCTCGACGTCGGCCTTGCGCACCAGCTCCTCGGTGACCGGGTCGGCGGCGTTGTAGACGCACGCCACCCGGTTGCCCTCGTAGATCCGGCCCTTGTCGGCGGCGTACGCCTCCATGGAGCCGTGCCAGTCGAGGTGGTCGGGCGCGAGGTTGAGGACGGCGGCGGAGTGGGCGCGTACGGACGTGGCCCAGTGGAGCTGGTAGCTGGACAGCTCGACGGCGAGCACGTCGAGGTCCGCGTACGGGCCGTGGCCGGTGACGACGTCGACGAGCGGGACGCCGATGTTGCCCACGGCGGCGGTGCGCAGCCCGGCGGCGGCGAGCATGGCGGCGAGCATCTTCACCGCGGTGGTCTTGCCGTTGGTGCCGGTGATCGCCAGCCACTCGGCGGGCGGCCGGCCCCCGGGCGAGGTGGCGCGCAGCCGCCAGGCCAGCTCGACGTCGCCCCAGACCGGCACCCCGGCCGCCCCGGCGGCGGCGAACAGCGGGGCGGAGGGCTTCCATCCGGGCGTGGTGACGACCAGTTCCGTGCCCTCGGGCAGGGTGTCGCCGTCGCCGAGGCGTACGGTCACGCCGAGCGGCTCAAGCTCCGCGGCCTGCGCCCGGGCCCGGTCGTGGTCCGCGCCGTCGACGACGGTGACCTCCGCGCCGAGCCGGTGCAGCGCGCGGGCGGCGGGGCCGCCGCTCACCCCGAGCCCCGCGACGGTCACACGGCGGCCCTCGAACTCGCTCATGCCGGCTCCCCGTCCGGGCCCCGGCCGCTCACCTTCTGGCCGCCCAGCCGGCGTAGAAGATGCCCAGGCCGACGATCACGCACATGCCCTGGATGATCCAGAATCTCACCACCACGAGCACTTCGCTCCAGCCTTTCAGCTCGAAGTGGTGCTGTAGTGGCGCCATTCTGAAGACGCGTTTCCCGGTCATCCGGAACGAGCCGACCTGGATCACCACGGAGAGCGTGATGAGGACGAAGAGGCCGCCGAGGATGGCGAGGAGCAGTTCGGTGCGGGAGGCGATGGCCAGGCCCGCGAGCGCGCCGCCGAGGGCCAGCGAGCCGGTGTCGCCCATGAAGATCTTCGCGGGCGAGGTGTTCCACCAGAGGAAGCCGAAGCACGCGCCCATCAGCGCGGAGGCGACGACGGCCAGGTCGAGCGGGTCGCGTACGTCGTAGCAGGCGGCCGGGTTGGTGAGGGTGTCGGCGTTGATGCAGGACTCCTGGTACTGCCACACGCCGATGAAGACGTACGCGCCGAAGACCATCACCGAGGCGCCGGTGGCCAGGCCGTCCAGGCCGTCGGTGAGGTTCACGCCGTTGGACATCGCCAGGATCATGAAGAGCGCCCAGATGACGAAGAGCACCGGGCCGATCGACCAGCCGAAGTCCTGGGTGAAGGAGAGCTTCG
Source organism: Streptomyces sp. WAC 06738 (assembly GCF_003945505.1). Classification (NCBI taxonomy): domain Bacteria; kingdom Bacillati; phylum Actinomycetota; class Actinomycetes; order Kitasatosporales; family Streptomycetaceae; genus Streptomyces; species Streptomyces sp. WAC 06738. The sequence goes on from NZ_CP029618.1 coordinate 1,604,361, forward strand.
TGGACGCCGGTGTCAGCTCGCGGGCGTCCTCGAAGTTCAGCGACAGCACCGCGAAGGCGATGCCGACGATGAACTGGCCGAGCATCTTCGCCTTGGCCCGCAGGCCCAGGCTGCGCTGCTTGATGATCTTGATGTAGTCGTCGAGGAAGCCGACCAGGCCCAGGCCGGCCATGAGGAAGAGCACCAGCAGCCCGGAGTACGTGGGCGAACTGCTCGTGACCACCTTGGTGATCGCGTACGCGATGATCGTGGCCAGGATGAACGCGATGCCGCCCATGCTGGGCGTACCGCGCTTGCTGTGGTGCGCCTGCGGCCCGTCGTCCCGGATGTACTGCCCGTAGCCGCGCCGGGCCAGGAGCTTGATCAGCAGCGGAGTGCCGAGGAGGGAGAGGAAGAGGCCGAGGGCCCCCGAGAAGAGGATCTGCCTCATCGGGCGGCGCCCTCCTCGAGCAGCGCTTCCGCCACGCGCCACAGCGCCTCGGATCTGGACGCCTTGACGAGCACGACATCTCCCGGCCGCAGCTCGCCGCGCATCAGGTCGACAGCCGCGTCGACGTCGGACACGTGCACCGACTCCTCACCCCACGAACCCTCGTTCTTCGCGCCCATGTCCAGCCAGGCGGCCTCCTGCCGGCCCACTGCCACGAGCTTGCTGATGCCCAGGCGGACGGCCAGCCGGCCCACGCCGTCGTGCTCGACCATGGCGTGGTCGCCCAGCTCGGCCATCGCGCCCAGCACGGCGAACGTCCGGCCCCCCGGCACCGTGCTGCCCCGGCCCATGGCGGCGAGCGCGCGCAGCGCGGCCCGCGTGGACTCGGGGTTGGCGTTGTACGCGTCGTTGACGACCGTCACGCCGTCCGGCCGCCGCCTGACCTCCATGCGCCGGCCGGACAGGGCCTCGGCGGCGGAGAGCGCCTCGGCGATCCGCGCCGGGGGCATGCCCAGCTCGTACGCGACGGCGGCGGCGGCAAGCGCGTTCGACACGTGGTGCTCACCGTACAGCCGCATGATCACACCGGCGCTGCCGGCAGGCGTGTGCAGGGTGAATTCCGGCCGCCCGTCTTCGGTGAGCCGGACGTCGGCGGCCCGTACGTCCGCCTCGGGCGCCTCGCCGTAGTAGATGATGCGCGCCCGGGTACGGGACGCCATCGCGCGGACGAGGGGATCGTCGGCGTTGAGCACCGCGACCCCGCCGTCCGCCCCCGCCGGCAGCGCCTCCACCAGCTCGCCCTTGGCCGCGGCGATCTGCTCCCGGCCGCCGAACTCGCCGATGTGCGCGGTGCCGACGTTGAGGACGAGCCCGATGCGCGGCGGCGTCACCTCCGCGAGATCGCGGATGTGGCCGAGGCCGCGCGCGCCCATCTCCAGCAGCAGGTACCGGGTGTCGGGGGCGGCCTGGAGGGCCGTGACCGGATGGCCGATCTCGTTGTTGAAGGAACCGTGGGTGTAGACCGTCGGGCCGAGGCGCTGCAGCAGTTGGGCGAGGAGGTCCTTGGTGGACGTCTTGCCCGAGGAGCCGGTGAGCGCGATGAGCGCGGTGAGGGTCTCGTCGAGGCGGGCGACGACGTGCTTGGCCAGCGCGCTGAGCGCCGGGGGCACGGAGCGGACCACGACGGTCGGCACGCCCTCGACCGGGCGGGTGCCCAGGACGCCGGTCGCGCCGGCGGCGACGGCGAGGGCGGCGTAGTCGTGCCCGTCGACGTGCTCGCCGGTGAACGCCGCGAAGAGACTGCCCGGCTCCGCCTGCCGCGAGTCGATGACCACGGGGCGGGTGACCAGCGCCTGCGGATCCGGCACGCCGTGCAGCTCGCCGCCGGTCAGCTCGGCGACCTCGGCGAGGCTGAGCGGAATCACCGTACGCCTCCGGCGGGTTCGGCGGAATCCGGGTGCCCGGGGTCCGCGGAGCCGGCGCCCGCCCGCTCGCGGATCGCCCTGCGCAGCTCGTCGCGGTCGTCGAAGGGCCGTACGACGCCGGCCGTGTCCTGGCCCTGCTCGTGGCCCTTGCCGGCGATCAGCACCGTGTCGCCGGCGCCCGCGCGGGCCACCGCGATGGCGATGGCGCCCGCCCGGTCGGCCTCGACCAGCACGTCGCCGCGCTCGTAGACCGGCACTTCCGCGGCGCCGGCGAGCATCGCGGCGAGGATCGCGAGGGGGTCCTCGGAGCGGGGGTTGTCGGAGGTGAGCACCGCGGTGTCGGCGAGCCGGGCGGCGGCGGCGCCCATGGGGCCGCGCTTGTGCGGGTCGCGGTCGCCGCCGCAGCCGACGACGACGTGCAGCCGGTTCTCGGTGACCTTGCGCAGCGCCCACAGCACGGACTCCAGCGCGTCGGGCTTGTGCGCGTAGTCGACGACGGCGAGGTAGCCCTGGCCCGCGTCGACCCGCTCCAGCCGGCCCGGCACGCCCGGCACGGCGGCCACGCCGCCCGCGGCGGTGGCCGGGTCGATGCCGGCGGTGACGAGCGCGGCGATGGCGGCGAGGGTGTTGGAGACGTTGAACGTGCCGGGCAGCGGGGCCTCGGCGGGGACCGCGATGCCGCCGGGGCCGACCGCGGTGAAGGTGGAGCCGAGCACGCCGATCTCCACGTCCTCGGCGCGCCAGTCGGCGTCCGGGTGGCCCTCGGCGGAGTACGTGGTCACGGGGTAGCTGCCGCCGCCCTCGGGGGCCGCGGCCTCCTCGGCGAGGCGCATCCCGTACTCGTCGTCGATGTTGACGACGCCCGCCCGCGACCTGGCCGGGGTGAAGAGCTGCGCCTTCGCCCGGTAGTAGTCCTCCATGTCGGTGTGGAAGTCCAGGTGCTCCGGGCTGAGGTTGGTGAAGACGGCGACGTCGAAGAGGACGCCGTCGACCCGGCCGAGCACCAGCGCGTGGCTGGAGACCTCCATCGCCACGGACGCGACGCCGCGCTGGCGCATGACGGCGAAGAGCGCCTGGAGGTCGGTCGCCTCCGGCGTGGTCCGCTCCGACTTCAGCCGCTCGTCGCCGATGCGCATCTCGACGGTGCCGATGAGGCCGGTGAGCCCGGCGCCGTCCTTCTCGGCCGCCGCCCGCAGCCCGCCCTCGACGAGGTACGCGGTCGTGGTCTTGCCCGACGTGCCGGTGACCCCGAGCTGGAGCAGGTCCCGGCCCGGCTCGCCGTAGACCGCCGCGGCCAGCTCCCCCATCCGGCCCCGCGGGTCGCCGACGACCAGCACCGGCAGCCCGGTGCCCGCGGCCCGCTCCAGGCCGGCCGGGTCGGTGAGCACCGCGGCGGCGCCGAGGTCGGCGGCCTGGGCGGCGAAGTCGGCGCCGTGCAGCCGGGCGCCGGGCAGCGCGGCGTAGACGTCGCCGGGGCGTACGGCGCGGGAATCGTGGGTGATGCCGGTGACGGTGACGCCCCCGGCCTCGCCGGTGACTCCGGTGCCCAGCCGGTCGGCCAGCTCCGTGAGCGGGACGGGGTCGACCTCGGCGGGACGGGGCGCCCCCGGATGCTTCGCCGGGGCGCCCGACGCTTCCTGGGGGGACTGATCGGGGTGGGGCACGGCGGGCAGCGTACCGGGCCCGCCTGCCGCACCGCCAAGCCAGGGGGGCGCGGTTCGCGGTTCCCCGGATCGTCCGTGATTGTGCTCACTGCGCAGGTCCGATCTTTCCGTTCTTATCCGCCGTCGGCCACGCCGCCGGCGTCCGTACCCTCGCCGTCCCCGCCCGTGCCGTCGGTGCCGGGGCCGAACGTGACCGGCATCGGCGGCGGCTCGACCCCCGTGGGCGGCACCTGGAGCGTCTTGAGCGCGAACTCCATGACCTTCTTGTACACGGGGCCGCAGATCTGGCCGCCGAAGTAGCTGCCTTCCGTGGGGTTCTGGATCGCGCAGTACACGGTCACGCGCGGCGCGTCCGCGGGCGCGAAGCCCGCGAACGAGGCCGTGTAGCCGTTGTAGCGGCCGGTCTGCGGATCCACCCTGTTGGAGGTGCCGGTCTTGCCGGCCGCGCGGTAGCCCGGGATCCGGGCCTTCACGCCGGTGCCCTCCTCGTCGTCGACGACGGACTCCAGCATCCGGGAGAGCGTCCTGGCCGTCTTCCGGCTGACGACGCGGTCCTTCTCCGGCTCGGGCGCGGGGTCGAAGCGGCCGTCGGGGCCGCGGCTGCCGCGGACGAGGGAGGGCTCGATCCGTACGCCGCCGTTGGCGACGGTCGAGTAGACGGAGGCGGCCTGCATGGCGTTCACGGACAGGCCCTGGCCGAACGGGATCGTGTACTGCTGCGCCGCGTCCCACTCGGCCGCGGGCTTCAGCAGGCCGGGGGTCTCGCCCGCGACGCCGAGGCCGCTGCGCCGGCCGAGGCCGAAGTCGCTGAGGTAGGAGTGGAGGACCTTGTTGGCCTGCCGCTGGTTCTTCCCCAACTGCTCGACGGCGAGGATGGTGCCGATGTTGCTGGACTTGGCGAGCACGCCGTTCAGCGTCAGGTACCAGGTCGGGTGCTCGACGTCGTCGTGGAAGGCGTGGCCGCCGCGCGGCAGCACGTTCGGCACGGTGACCCGGGTGTCCGGGGTCGCGGCCTCCTCCTCCAGCACGGCGGCCATGGAGATGACCTTGTTGACGCTGCCGGGCTCGTACGCGTCCTCCAGGGCCGGGTTGCCGAGGGCGCCGGGGGTGGCGCCGGACAGGTCGTTGGGGTCGAAGCCGGGGGCGTTGGCCATGGCCAGGATCTCGCCGCTGCGGGTGTCCTGCACGATGACGTAGCCGCGGTCCGCCTCGGAGGCGTCGACCTGCTTCTCGATGGCGGTCTGGGCGGCCCACTGGATGTCGCGGTCGATGGTGAGCTCGACGTCGGAGCCGGGCTCGGCGGGGTTCTCCTCGGCGTCCGCGGTGGGGATGCGGCGGCCGGCGGACTGGGCGTAGACGAGCCTGCCGTCCTTGCCGGCGAGCAGCTTGTCGTGCTGCCGCTCGACGCCCCCGCCGCCCTCGCCCTCGGCGTTGACGAAGCCCAGTATCCCGGCGGCCAGATCGCCGTTCGGATAGACGCGCTTGTTCCGCTCCTCCGCGAACACCCCGCCGAGCACGTCCTGCCTGCCGCCCGCCGCCTCGCGCTCGGCGGATTCCGACTTCAGCTTCTTGATCTCGTCCCAGACCTGCGGCGTCTGCTTCGACGCGAGCTTCACATAGCGCGAGCCGGGCGTGGCGAGCTTGGCCTCCAGGTCCTTCGCGTCCGCCTTCAGCACGGGCGCCAGCGCCTCGGCGGCCCGCCGGGGCGCGTCCTTCACGTCGGCCTGCCTGGGCGTGAAGAGGTACGGGTCGGCGGTGATGTCGTACGCGTCGACCGTGGTGGCCAGCTCGACGCCGTTGCGGTCGGTGATGACGCCCCGCTCGGCGCTGAGCGTCATCGGCACGTACCGGTTGACCTGGGCCTTCTCCGCGTACTCGCCGGCGTCCACGGCCTGGACCTGGAGCAGCCTTGCGGTGAAGACCAGCAGGAGGAGGGTGAGGCCGACGCTGACGAGGCGCAGCCGGGGGCGCGGCGAGGCGAGGCGGATGCGCGGACCGCCTCCGGCGGGGCGGGAGGGCCGTGGGCCGGGGGTGGACGCGCGGGTACGGGAACGGGGCCGGGCGGCACCGCCACGGCCACCGCTCGCGGGGCGCGGCACGCGGCGGCGCGCGTCGCGGCCGTCGCGGGAGGAGCTGCCGGAGTCGCGGGTCGTCACGGTGCCTCCTCGGCGGTGGGCCGCGGGGCGGCGGCCGAGGGGGAGGCGGAGGTTCCCGGTGCGGGGGACACCGGCGGCCCGGCCGCGGCGCCCTCCGCCTGCCCCGCTTCGCCGGCCCTCGCCTGATCGGCCTTCTCGGCCGCCTCTGCCTTCTCGGCCGCCCGTGCCTCGGCGTCACCGGCCTCCGGCGACGGCTTCGCGGCGTCGGCCGGGCTCGGCGCGGGCGGCGGCGGGCCCGTCGCCGTCCACGGCTCGCCCCTGACACCGCCCACCGGCGAGAGGAAGACCGGCGGCCCGCCCGGCACCATGCCCAGCTCCCGGGCCCGTTTCTCCAGCGCGTCAGGCGCCGACTGCTCCTCCACCTCCTGGCGCAGCCGCTGCTCCTCGTCCGTCAGCCGCGTCGTCTCCTTCTTCAGGTTGCCGACGCGGAACGAGCCCTGGTTGACCGCCGCGTTGAGCAGCAGCAGCGCGAGCAGACCGGCGCCCAGGAGCAGCACCACGAGCAGCACGAAGGGCGTGCGCGCCGCCGAGCTGCCGCCCAGCAGCCGGGCGCCGCCCTCGCGCGGGAACGCGATCCTCGGCCGTTTCACGGCGCACCCGTTCCGCTCCGGCTCACACGTCCTCCCGGATCCGCTCCGCCGCCCGCAGCCGCGCGGGGGCGGCCCTGCGGTTCTCCGCGATCTCCTCCTCCGCCGGCAGCTCGGCGCCGCGGGTGAGCAGCCGCAGCCGCGGCTGGTGGTGCTCGGGGACCACCGGCAGTCCGGGCGGGGCGGTGCTCGCGGCACCGGCCGCCAGCACCCGTTTGACGAGCCGGTCCTCCAGCGACTGGTACGCGAGGACGGCGATCCGGCCGCCGACGGCCAGCGCCGCGACGGCCGCGGGCACGGCCCGTTCGAGGACCGCCAGCTCGCCGTTGACCTCGATGCGCAGCGCCTGGAACGTCCGCTTCGCGGGATTGCCGCCGGTGCGCTTCGCGGCCTGCGGCAGCGCCTCCCGGATCACCTCGACCAGCCGCGCGCTGCGCGCGAACGGCTCCTTCTCCCGCTCCCTGACCACGGCCTCGACGATGCGCCGCGCCTGCTTCTCCTCGCCGTACGCGCGCAGGATGCGCACCAGCTCGCCGGGCGGGTACGTGTTCAGCACCTCGGCCGCGCTCACGCCCCTGGTCTGGTCCATTCGCATGTCGAGCGGCGCGTCCTGCGCGTACGCGAAGCCGCGGCCGGCCTCGTCCAGTTGCATGGACGACACGCCCAGGTCGAAGAGGATCCCCTGCACGTGGCCCACGGCCAGCTTGTCGAGCACGTCGGGCAGTTCGTCGTAGACCGCGTGCACCAGCGTCACCCGCCCGGTGTACGGGGCCAGCCGGCGGCCCGCCAGCTCCAGCGCGGCGGGGTCGCGGTCCAGCGCGACGAGCCGCAGGCCGGGGTGGGCGGCGAGCAGGGCCTCGCTGTGGCCGCCGAGGCCCAGCGTGCAGTCGACGGCGACCGCGCCGGGCGCGGACAGCGCGGGGGCCAGCAGTTCCGTGGTGCGGCGGAGCATGACGGGGACGTGGACAGCGGCGCGTGCGTCGTTCACGGTGCCGCCTCCTGTCCCGCCCGATCGCCGAAGGGGAGCGGCCGCAGCCGCCTGCGCGGCGGCGCCGGCCTGGCCCGGAGCGGGCCGCCGGCCGCACGGGCGACGGGCGAACCGCATGAAAGGGGGCGCCACGGCTCCCACTTCGCGTCACTTTAGCCCACTGCACCCCCCGGTCAATCAAGCACCGAAGGCGCGCCCCCGTCCCGGCCGCGGGCGCATGCCGTTGGGATTGCTCCCTGTGGGCTACCTCACGCGGGCCGGGCAGCGGCGCCCCGGCCCGGATACCGTCGTATGCATGACGCCCGCTGAGAGCACGTCGACCGCTGAGAACGCCGTCGCCGCCCCCACCGTCACCGACCGGCTCCTCGCCGCCAACCGCGGGTACGCGGGCGGCTTCGAGGACCCCGGCATGGATGCCAAGCCCGTCCTCCGGGTCGCCGTGGTGGCCTGCATGGACGCCCGGCTCGACCTGCACGCCGCGCTCGGCCTCGAGCTGGGCGACTGCCACACGATCCGCAACGCCGGCGGCGTGGTCACCGACGACACCATCCGCTCACTGACGATCAGCCAGCGCGCCCTGGGCACCCGCAGCGTGGTCCTGATCCACCACACCGACTGCGGCCTGCTCCGCATCACCGAGGAGTTCCGCTTCGAGCTGGAGGCCGAGGTCGGCCAGCGGCCGGCCTGGTCGGTGGAGTCGTTCCGCGACCTGGACCAGGACGTGCGCCAGTCGATCCGCCGGGTGGAGACCTCCCCGTTCCTGCTCCACACCGACGACGTGCGAGGCTTCGTGTTCGACGTGCGCACGGGGCTGCTCCGCGAGGTGTCCGCGGAGCAAATCACGGCGGGCGACTGACGAAACCGGCATTCGGCAGCAAGAATGCGGGTGTGGTGGCTCCGTTACGCCCCGGCCGGGCCGGCGGCGCACGGGGCACCACGGTATCGGGGAGGGCCGGACCGCGACCGCGGCGCACGGCCCGTGCGACGGGCCGAGGAGGGCCGGTGACGACGTATGACGAGCGAGCGAGCCTCAGCGATCTGACCAGTACCGCGGACGATGTCCGGCGGTCGGTGGAGAGCGTGATCGAGGGCAAGCCCGAGGCGGTCAGGCTGTCGCTGACCGTCCTGCTCGCCGAAGGCCACCTGTTGATCGAGGACGTGCCGGGCGTCGGCAAGACCATGCTCGCCAAGGCGCTGGCGAAGTCCATCGACTGCTCCGTGCGCCGCATCCAGTTCACGCCCGACCTGCTGCCCTCCGACATCACCGGCGTGAGCGTCTACGACCAGCAGAGCCGGGACTTCGAGTTCAAGCCCGGCGCGATCTTCGCCCAGATCGTCATCGGCGACGAGATCAACCGGGCCTCCCCGAAGACCCAGTCGGCGCTGCTGGAGTCGATGGAGGAGCGGCAGGTCACCATCGATACGCAGACGTACGAGCTGCCCAGCCCGTTCATGGTGGTCGCCACCCAGAACCCCATCGAGATGGAGGGCACGTACCCGCTGCCCGAGGCGCAGCGCGACCGCTTCATGGCCCGGCTCTCCATCGGCTACCCCAGCCCGGACGCGGAGCTGGAGATGCTGGACGTGCACGGCGGGGTCTCGCCGCTGGGCGACCTCCAGCCCGTCGCGCACGCGCACGACATCGTCAAGCTCATCGACGCGGTGCGCACGGTCCACGTCGCGGACTCCGTCCGGCGCTACGCGGTCGACCTCGTGACCTCCACCCGGCAGCACCCCGAGCTGCGCCTCGGCGCCTCGCCGCGGGCCACGCTGCACCTGCTGCGGGCGGCGAAGGCCGCCGCCGCGCTGGCGGGGCGGGAGTTCACGCTCCCCGACGACGTGCAGGCGCTGGCCGTGCACGTGCTCGCGCACCGGCTGCTGCCCACGGCGCAGGCCCAGCTCAACCGGCGCACGGCCGAGCAGATCGTCGCCGAGATCCTGCAGCAGGTGCCGGTGCCGGCCGCCGACATGCAACGGCCGCCGCAGATGCCGCCCGCGTACGGCGGCGCGCACAGCCCGGACGGCCGGCGGTTCTGATGTCCGGCCAGCCCCCGCCCGCCCCCGCCGCGCCGCCCGCCGGCCAGGACGCCCAGGCGGGCGGGCTGCGTACGGCCCTGGCCGGCACCACCACCCGCGGCCGCTCGTTCCTCGCCGCCGGGCTCGCGGCCGGCGCGTGCAGCTACATACTGGGCCAGCCCGACCTGCTGCGGGTGGGGCTGCTGCTGGCCGCGCTGCCGCTGGTGTGCGCGGCCGTGCTGCACCGCACCCGTTACCGCGTCGGCGGCAGCCGCAGGCTCTCGCCCGCCCGGGTGCCCGCGGGCTCCGAGGCCCGGGTGCACCTGCGGCTGGAGAACGTCTCCCGGCTGCCCACCGGGCTGCTCATGCTCCAGGACCGGCTGCCGTACGTGCTCGGCCCCCGGCCCCGCTTCGTGCTGGACCGGGTGGAGCCGGGCGGCAAGCGCGAGGTGACCTACCGGGTCCGCTCCGACCTGCGCGGGCGCTATCCCCTGGGCCCGCTGCAACTGCGGCTCTCCGACCCGTTCGGCATGTGCGAGATGACCCGCTCCTTCAGCGCGTACGACACCCTGACCGTCGTGCCGCGCACCGAGGCGCTGGCCCCCGTCCGGCTGGCCGGCGAGGCCGCGGGCTACGGCGACGGCCGGCACCGCACCCTCGCCCTGGCCGGCGAGGACGACGTCATCCCCCGCGGCTACCGGCACGGGGACGACCTGCGGCGGGTGCACTGGCGCTCCACCGCGAAGTACGGCGAGCTGATGGTCCGCCGCGAGGAGCAGCCGCAGCGCGCGGGCTGCACGGTGCTGCTGGACACCCGGCGCGACGCCTACACCGGCGCGGGACCCGACTCGCCCTTCGAGTGGGCCGTCTCCGGCGCCGCCTCGGTCGCGCTGCACATGCTGGAGCGCGGCTACACCGTGCGGCTGCTCACCGACGGCGGCGAGCTGGGGGCCGGCGTCGACGGGGCGCTGAACTCCCGCGGCGGCGAGTCGGCCGACGCGGCGGGGATACTCCTGGACACCCTCGCCGTCATCGACCACTCCGAGCGGGACACGGTCTCGGCCGCGTACGACGTGCTGCGCGGCGGGCACGAGGGGCTGCTCGTGGCGTTCTTCGGCGAGCTGGACGAGGAACAGGCCGCGCTCGCCGCGCGGATGCGGCAGCGTACGGCCGCGGGCGTGGCGTTCGTGACGGACGGCGCGGCCTGGGAGTCGCGCGCGGCGGCGCCCGGCGGGCAGAACGGCGCGGCGGCGGAGGGGGCCGAGCGGGTGCGGCAGCTCCGCGAGGCGGGCTGGACGGTGCTGTCCGTACGGCCGGGTATGACGATGGGCGACCTGTGGCGGGAGGCCGGCAACCAGGCCGGCCGGCTCGCCGCGGCGGCACGCGGAGGCGAGAGCTGAGATGAGCGGACGGGCCCGGCTCACGATCTGCGCGGCGGCGGCATCCCTGCTGGCCGCCACCGCGCTGCTGCCGCTCACCGACAGGATGACCTGGTTCTTCAAGGCGATCTTCATCGTCGTCGTGATCGGCGGCGTCGGCATGATCGCCCGCCGCATCCCGCTGGCGCGCCCGCTGACGGTGCTGGCGCAGACCGCGGTCACGGTGGTGCTGCTGACGATGCTCTTCACCGCCGACCAGGCGACGGGCGGAGTGCTCCCCAACCCGGCGGCGATCGAGGAGTTCCGGCAGCTCTTCCAGGAGGGCGGCGACGATGTCTCGCGCTACTCCATCCCGGCCCCGGTCACCGACGGCATAGAGCTGATGCTGCTCTCCGGCATCGCCGGGGTGGCGCTGCTGGTGGACGCGGTGGCGGTGACGTTCCGCAGCGCCGCGCCCGCGGGGCTGCCGCTGCTCGCGCTGTACTCCGTCGCCGCCGGGCTCAACCAGGGCGGGAGCTGGCTGACGTTCCTGCTCGCCGGCGCCGGTTACCTGCTGCTGCTGCTCGCCGAGGGGCGGGACCGGCTGGCGCAGTGGGGGCGGATGTTCGGCGGCGGGCAGTCCGTGGGCGCGCCGGGGGCCGCGGAGCCGGGGGGCGGCCGGCCGGTGGCCCCGGTGCGTACGGGCCGGCGGATCGGCGCCGTGGCGCTGGGCTTCGCGCTCGTCGTCCCCGCGGCGCTGCCGACGCTGGACGGCGGGCTGCTGGACGGCAAGACCACCGGTCCCGGGCAGGGTCCGGGCGGCGGTACGGTCACCGCGATCAACCCCGTGGTGCGGCTGCAGCAGAGCCTGAACCAGCCGGAGAACCGCGAGATCTTCCGCTACCGCGCCGAGGACGGCGCCCAGAACCAGGCGCTGTACATGCGCTTCGTCGCCCTCGACCGGTTCGACGGCACCTCCTGGCAGCCCTCGCGCCGCAGCATCGAGGACATCCCGGACCCGCTGCCCACCCCGCAGGGCTACTCCAACAGCCAGATCAGGTCCACGCCCCTCACGCTGAACGTGCGGGCCGACGACGACTTCCGGCAGCAGTGGCTGCCGATGCCGTACCCCGCGTACCAGGTGCGCATAGGGGGCGACTGGCGCTACGAGCCGGAGGGCCGGTCCGTCGTCGGCGACGGCGGCACCACCACGGGCGGCGCCGAATACCAGGTCACCAGCCTGCTCATGGCGCCCACCGCGCGCCAGTTGGCCACCGCGCCGCCGCCGGACCCGGCACTGAGCGAGGAGTACACGCAGGTGCCCGACTCGCTGCCGGACGAAGTCCGCCGGCAGGCACAGGAGATCACCCGCGGCTCGGCGAACGATTACGAGCGGGCGCTGGCGCTGCAGGACTACTTCACCACCAACTTCGTCTACGACACGGAGACCGACCTCGACGCCTCCGACCCCGAGGCGATCCTGCGGTTCCTGGAGGACAAGCAGGGCTTCTGCGTCCACTTCTCCTTCACGATGGCCGCGATGGCGCGGACCCTCGGCATCCCCGCCCGGGTCGCGGTCGGCTTCGTGCCGGGCACGGCGCAGAGCGACGGGTCGATGTCGGTGGGGCTGCAGGACGCGCACGCCTGGCCCGAGCTGTACTTCGAGGGCGCCGGCTGGACCCGCTTCGAGCCGACCCCGACCCGCGGCACGCTGCCCGACTACACGATGGAGGACCAGCCGAACGGCGGCGGCGACCCCGCGAACGAGCTGCCGGACCCCGGCAGCTCCGCCGACCCGACCCCGACCCCCTCGGCCTCGGAGGACGAGTGCCCGGCGTCGCTGCGGCGGGTGGACGGCTGCCCGGACGACGAGGCGGCGGGCGGCGGGGCCGCGGGCCCGACGGACAGCGGGCCGCCGGCGGCGGGCATCGCGGCGGGGGCGGCTGGGGTGCTGCTGCTCCTGCTCCTGCCGTCGCTGCCGGCCATCTGGCGCGTACGGGAACGGGGCAGAAGGCTCCGCCCGGGCACGGGGCCGCTGGCGGCCTGGCGTGAACTGATCGACTCCGCCTGGGACTTCGGGCTGCCGCCCGACGAGTCGCAGACGCCGCGGACGACGGCGGCGGCGCTCATCAGGTTCGGCGGCCTGGACGGTGCGGCGGCGCAGTCGGCGCTGCGGGTGGCGGGGGCGGTGGAGCAGACGCTCTACGCGCCGCGCCCGCGGCAGGTCGACGGGCTGGCGGAGGACGTACGGAGAGCGCGGGCGGCGATGGGCCGCGACGCGGGCGCGGCCGCGCGGCTGCGCGCGGCGGTGGCGCCGCGCTCGTCGGTGCGGCTGCTGTGGGCGGTGTCGGCGCGCTGGGCGGCGCTGACGGGGCGCTGGCGCGGGGCGCTACGGCGCGCGGGCGCGGCGCTGCGGCCGTCGCGGCAGCGGGCGTAGGGCCCAGCCCGAAGCGGACCGGAACGGCCCCGTCGCGCGGTTGCGCGGCGGGGCCGTTCGGGTGGCACGGGGGGGGCTGCGACCGGGGACGGACACGGCTCGCGGGGTCTTCGTACGGACACGTCTCGGACGGTCTTCGTACGGACGGTCGTGCGCGGACTTCGTCCGCGGAGGGCGTAACGGGAATGGCACACTCCGCGAGGTGCGGTCGCCTGGGAGCAGATCGTGCCCGGACTACGGGCACCCGGCAGGACCGAAGGGGGTACCGCGTGCTGAGAGCTCCCGCGGGCCGGGCCCGGGGAGCTCTGCACGGGGAGGGACCTGGTGGCCTAGCGTCCCTCGTCGCGGCGGCGCTGCCACCGCTCTTCGATCCTGTTCATCATGGAACGGCGCTGCCGGGTCCTGCGACGCTGCTGACCGCCCTGGGGGGCCGCGGCTTCGCCCGGCTGCTGCTGCTGTTCGCCCGGGTTCGCAGTCCTGCGCCAACCGGTGACGGCGAGCACCGCACATCCCAGCATGACGAGGAAGCCCACCACGCTGACCCAGATCTGCTGCGCGACCATTCCGGCCATCAGGAGCGCGATACCCACCAGGAAACCGGCTACGGCCTGGTACACCCGACGGCGGGTGTACGTGCGCAGCCTGCTTCCCTCAAGCGCTGTCGCAAACTTGGGATCTTCTGCGTACAGCGCTCGCTCCATCTGCTCGAGCATGCGCTGCTCGTGCTCCGAGAGCGGCACGGAGTCCTCCTACTCGTCGGTCGCTTGGGGGCGACCGGGACGCGGCACCTCCAGGATAGGCAGGTATGCGCCCCCGTGAAACCCGCCCCTCTGCGCCAAATCCGCCGATCCGCGGCGCGGATCTGGGCCTGCCCGCCGTAGCAGGCCTTGACTCAGATCATACGGCGCGCCGGGGCCGAACGGGTGGCCTGTGGCCTACTGCACCTTTGCCCGCGGGGGGACCGGTTATCACTTCCGGCCGCCCAGAACATGAAGCTGCGCCGCCACCGGCTGGAACGCCGGCGACTCCGCCGCGGCCCGCTCCAGCTCCAGCAGCGCGTCGAGCGCGCCCGGCTCGGACTCGGCGAGGCCGTCGGGCACCAGGTCGGAGAAGGTGCGTACGCCCTGCACGGCCCGTACGTCCACGCCGGCGGCGGCGACGAGCCGGGTGAGCTCCTCCGGGGTGAACCGGCGCGGCACCGGGTCCGCCTCGCCCCAGCGGCCGTCTCCGCCCGTGAGCGCGCGGCGGGCGGAGGAGAAGTGCCCAGCGAGCGCGCGGGCCAGCACGGCGCCGCCGACGCCCGCCGCCAGCACGCTGAGGAGGCCGCCGGGCCGCAGCGCGGCGACGGCGTTGGCGAGGCCCGCGGCGGGGTCGTCGACGTACTCCAGGACACCGTGGCAGAGCACCGCGTCGTACGCACCGGGCTCGGCGACGTCGAACAGAGCGTGGATGTCGCCCTGCACGCCCCGCACCCGGTCGGCGACGCCGGCCTCCGCGGCACGGCGCTGCAGCCCGAAAAGCGCGTTCGGGCTGGGGTCGACGACCGTCACCCGATGCCCGAGCAGGGCCGCGGGCACGGCGAAGCCGCCGGTGCCGCCCCCGGTGTCCAGCACGTCGAGCGCCCGGCCGCCGGCCGCGGCGTCCACGCCGCCCTGCCCGTCGGCCCCGTGCCGGGCCAGGGCGTCCTCCAGCGCCTCCCAGACGACGGCGGCGCGCAGCGACGCGCGCGGCAGGTGGTCGTGCGGTGTCGTACGGGGCATGGAGCGCTCCTCGAAGATCGGGCGTGGCCCAGCTTAGAGGCTGCGCACCGGCGCCCCGTGCCCGAGCGGACGGTCCCGGCACCCCCTGGCGGACGGCCTCCGCGCACGCCCGCGACCCGAACGGGGCGACGGACGCGGCGAAGTGCCCGGTACCGCGTCGGCGCCCGGGACTGCGAGCACACGGCCGGGGCCGGCAGGCGACCGCGGACGCGCACGGCGCCGCGTCCGGCATCCGGCACACCGTGTGCCCGCGGGCCGGCGGCGGCCCACGCCCGCCGGACCCGCGTTTCCCGCCCCCGGCCGCCGCGCAGCGCTCAGCGCGCCTCAGCGCGGCTCCGGGCCCGGTTGGGGGCGTATCAGCGGCTGGACGACGAGCATCCGCTCGACTATGCGCGTGAACATGCCTGCCGCGCGCAGGAGATCGGCCGCCTCCTGCGCGTCGACCGCATCCCTGATGCCCGCCTCCGCGCGGGCCCGCAGCCGGGCGCCGGCCGCGAACATCGCGCTCCACTCGGCGAGTTCCGGCGCGACCTCCGGCAGCACCTCCCACGCGCTGCGGATCCGCTGCCGGCGCCGCGGCGTCGGCTCCGGCCGCCCGCGCACCGCCAGGACCGCCGCGGCAGTGCGCAGCGCGGCGAGATGGGCCAGTGAGTAGCGCTCGTTCGCCGTCTCCATCTCCGCCGCCTCCGCCAGACCGGCGTGGGCTTGCGCGAGGAGCTCCAGCGCCGCCTTGGGCGCAGTGCCCGGGCGCAGGACGGGGTGGACATCACTCGGTGGGGCGTAAGCCGGCTCGGCTGCCATGGCTTGCCTCCTGTCAGCGTCAGTCCTTCAGTCGTTCGTTCGTATGTGCCCATCGTGGCGCACCCCACTGACAATCGACCTGAACTCCCCCGCTACCTGCGACGATGCCGCCGACCGCACCCTCCGCGGCAACGGCGCCGGCTGGTGCCGCCCCGGGGTGGAGCCGCGCCCCGGCCGGGGCGGGCACCCTGGAAACGGGCGCTGCCCCGGCGCGAAGCGATCCCCCGTCGCTCCACCACCGGGGCAGCTTCCCCCCTCTTCCCCCGATCCCCCCTCGTGGGCCGGCACCGGGGTCCCGTTCCGCCACCCCGTGTCGGCGGTCCGTGGCCCCGTACTGCGTCCGTCCCACGTCCTTCACTCTGCCGTTTGTGCAGGTCGGGGCCCATCCGCTCGGATACTCAAGCAGGGATCTGAGTACGCGTACCTACGACTGA
The DNA here is from genome assembly GCF_003945505.1 of Streptomyces sp. WAC 06738. NCBI lineage: Bacteria > Bacillati > Actinomycetota > Actinomycetes > Kitasatosporales > Streptomycetaceae > Streptomyces > Streptomyces sp. WAC 06738. The sequence goes on from NZ_CP029618.1 coordinate 1,620,416, forward strand.
GTACGCACCCCCAGCCCCGCTCGGCCCGCCCGCGGGCCCGCGCGGGGCGGGGGATAAAGTCCGGGCCATGGCAGAGATCGCGGTAGTCGGGGCGGGCATGGGCGCCATGGCCGCCTCCGCGCGGCTGGCCCTCGCGGGCCACCGGGTGACGGTCCACGAGTGCTCCGGCACCCACGGCGGCGGCGTACGGCGGCTGGAGCGCGACGGCTTCGGCTTCGACACCGGCCCCGGGGTGCTGTACCTCCCCGCGGTCTACCGCGACCTGTTCCTCAAGACGGGCCGGCGGAAGCTGGAGAAGTGCGTGGACCTCGTGCCGGTGGACCCGGCCGAGCGGCACGTCTTCCCCGACGGCACCGCCGCCACCCTGCCCAACGCCTCCCGCGCGGGCGTCGTACGGGCCCTCGACGCCGCCACGGGCGCCGGCGCGGGCGAGGCGTGGACCGCCCTCCTCGACCGGGGCCGCCGGGTCTGGGAGGCCGCCCGCCGCCCGCTCGTCGAGGAACCCCTGCCCGCCGACCCGGGCGCGCTGGCCGCCGACTTCTACCCCGCGCCCCCGCCGCCCGCGGGACGCGGGCTGCTGCGCCGCCTGCGCGGCGCCCGCCCGGCCGCACCGCCCGCCACCGTGGCCGACGTCGCCGCGGGCGAGCTGGGCGCGTACCCCGCGCTGGGGACGATGCTCGCGCAGCACGCGCTGGCGTACGGGTTCGACCCGCGGCACGCCCCGGCGGGCGCGGCGATGCTGCCGTACGTGCAGGAGACCTTCGGCGGCTGGTACGTGCGGGGCGGCATGCGGGCGCTGGCGGACGCGCTGTACGAGCGCTGCGGGGAGCGGAAGATCGAGTTCGCGTTCGGCGCGGAGGTGGTGGCCGTCCGGGTGGGCGGGGACGGCCGGGCCGCGGGCGTCGAACTGGCCGGCGGCGGGCGTGCGGACGCCGACGTCGTGATCGCCGGGGTGCCGCGGGCCCGGCTCGCGGAGCTGGCGCCCGGCGCGTACGGGGGCGGCGGGACCCCGGCGGCGGCGCGGGCCGTACCGGCGCGGATGACCGTCTGCCTGGCGCTGCGCGGCGCGCGGGACGGCGACGCCGTGCACCGGACCGTCGTGCACTCCCCGGACCCGGCGCGCGAACTGGCCTGGATCTTCGACGGGGAGAACCCCGGGACCGACCCGGAACCCACCGTCACCGTGCTGCGCCCCGACGACCCCGCGCAGCGCCCGGACGCCGGGCACGAGGCCGTGACGGTGACCGCCGTCGTCCCGGCCGGGGCGTGGGCGGCCGAGGGCGCGGAGAAGGCCGCGGAGGCGTTCGCGGACCGGATGGTGGCGGCGGCCGGGCGGGCGGTGCCGGGGCTGGCGGAGCGGGTGCTGTGGCGCGAGGTGCGTACGCCCGCGGACACCGCCGCCGAGACGGGCGCCCCGGGCGGCGCGGTGCCGGGGCCCGCGCTGGCGGGGGCCGGGGGCGCGTATCTGCCGCTGCCGAACACCACGGCAGTGCCGGGGCTCTACGCGGTCGGCGGCTGGGCGCACCCGGGCGGCGGTCTTGCGCACGCGGGGATGTCGGGGGCCCTGGTCGCCGGGCTGATCATGGAGGGCGCGGACTTCCGCGGCTCCCGCTGAGGCGCGCGGCCGGGGCGGGGCGCGGGGCGGCCGGTCGGGACGGTCAGTGGGGGCGGGTGACCGCCGGGGGTCAGTAGCGGTACTGCTGCTGCTCGTAGCCGGGGTAGCCCTGCTGCTGTGCGTACGGGTCCTCGGTGCCCAGCGGGTCCGCGTCGCGCTGCTGCGGCATCCAGACGCTGTCGCCCGCCGTCCCGTAGCTCTCCTGGCCGTACGCGGGCTGCCGGCCGGTGTCGTAGCCCTCCGCGTACTGCTGGCCGTACTGCTGCTGGTCGTAGCCGGGGTAGCCGGCGCCGCCCGTGTCGTACTGCTGCCCGCCGCCCTGCGTGGAGTCGTAGTACTGCGGCGGGGCCGGGGCGGCGTACTCCGAGCCGCCGTAGGGGTCCGGGTAGCCGCCGGGGGCGGGCGCGGCCGCGTCGTACCCGGCGTATTGGTGCTCCGTGCCGTAGCCGCCGGTGTCCGGGTATATCTGCTGGTCCTGCCCGTAGCCGTCCATGCCGGCGCCGTTGGTGGCGTAGCCCCCGGCCTCGTAGCCGGAGGTGGTCGCGTGGCTGCCGGTGTCGTAGGCGGAGGTCGTGGCGTGGCTGCCGGTGTCGTACGCCGACGTGGTGGCGTAACTGCCGGAGTCGTAGGCGGAGGTGGTCGCGTAGCTGCCGGAGTCGTAGCCGGCGCCGTTGCTCCCGTTGCCGTACGCGTCGTAGCCGCCCGCGTACGTCTGCTGGCCGGGGGCGGCGCCCGCGAGGGCCTGCTCGTCGCCGAAGGGCGAGAACTGCGAGGTCTGTTCCTGCGCCGCGCCCGGCGCGCCCTCCGGCTCGTACGCCGGGTAGGGGGCGGCGTGCTCCGGGGGCGGCGGCGCCTGGCGGCCGTCGTACGCGCCGTCGTCGTACCCCTGCGCGTCGTACCCCTGCGCCTCGTGTCCGCCGCCGTAGTCCTCGTCCTCCCCGCGCCTGTTCACCGCCCAGCCGCCGGAGTAGCCGCTGCGGTAGGAGAGCGTGACCTTGACCTGGCCGAGCGCGAACACCACCACGCCGAGGCCGATCACGACCACCGAGGGCATGAGCACGCCGAGCACCACGCAGAGGAAGCCGACGAAGGCCAGCGCGCGCCAGCGCAGCGGGGCCTTGTACTGCATCAGCACTTCCCAGAGCAGCCACAGCGCGACGAGCCCGAACATGGCATAGAGGGCCAACCAGGCCAAGTCGCCCATCACGTGCCTCTCTTCCGCCCCCGCTAGGTGGTGCCTGCCCTCAGGACCGCCGGTGCAGTCCGAGGTTCTGGTAGATCTCCAGCGTTGCCGTGGAGTGGTTCAGCGTAATGAAGTGCAGTCCGGGGATTCCCTCGGACAGCAACCGCTCGCACATGTCCGTGGCGTACTCGATGCCAATGGAGCGTACCGCGGCGCGGTCGTCCTCGACCGCGAGAACCCGATCAGCCAGCTCCGGCGGGAACGTGGCCCCGCTCAGCTCGGCGAACCGCTGGATCTGCCGGGCGTTGGTGACCGGCATGATCTCCGGGATGATCGGCGTCGCGCAGCCGGCGGCGGCCGCCCGGTCGCGCAGCCGCAGGTAGTCCTCGACGTGGAAGAACATCTGGGTGATCGCGTAGTCCGCGCCCGCGCGGCACTTGTCGACGAAGTGCCGGATGTCGCTGTCCCAGTCCGTGGACCGCGGGTGCCGCTCGGGGAAGGCGGCGACGCCGACGCAGAAGTCGCCCGACTCCTTGATGAGCCGGACCAGGTCGGCGGCGTACGACACCCCCTGCGGGTGCGCGACCCACTCCCCCATCGGGTCGCCCGGGGGGTCGCCGCGGACCGCGAGCATGTTGCGGATGCCGGCGTCCGCGTACTGTCCGATGACGTTCCGCAGTTCGGCGACGGAGTGGTCGACCGCGGTGAGGTGCGCCACGGGCGTGAGCGTGGTGTCGGTGGCGATGCGCTCGGTGGCGCGGACGGTGCCCTCGCGGGACGAGCCGCCGGCGCCGTACGTCACGGAGACGAAGGTCGGTTGTACGGCCTCGATGCGCCGTACGGCGTTCCAGAGGGTCCGCTCCCCCTTGTCGGTCTTCGGGGCGGCGAACTCGAACGAAAACGACTGCTTGCCGGACGCGAGCAGTTCACGAACAGTGACTGCGCGATCATTCCTGGTCGAAGCGATGCCGGTGGCCATACGCGGCAGGTTAACCGCCTGTCACCTCCGGACCCAAGACGGCCAGCTCAATTGCCCGGCCGGGACCCGGCGCCCCGGGCCGCCCCGGCGATTACCGGACGTCACCGTTCCGGGCCGCGCGCAGCCGCCGTACGAACTCACCCGCCGCAGCTCCGGGGTCCTCCGCGGCCGTCAGGGCGCGCACGACGACGACGCGGCGGGCACCGGCCGCCAGGACCTCGTCGAGGTTTCCGAGGTCGATTCCGCCGATGGCGAACCACGGGCGGTCGGTGCCGAGCCCCGCCGCGTACCGGACGAGGCCGAGGCCGGCCGCGGGGCGCCCGGCCTTCGTGGGCGTGGGCCAGCACGGGCCGGTGCAGAAGTAGTCGACGCCGGGCTCGGCGGCCGCGGCGCGGGTCTCCGCCTCGGCGTGGGTGGAGCGGCCGATCAGCACGTCCTCGGGCCCGGCGCCCAGGATGGCGCGGGCGGCGGGCACGGGCAGGTCGCCCTGGCCCAGGTGCAGCACGTCGGCGCCCGCGGCGTGCGCCACGTCGGCGCGGTCGTTGACGGCGAGCAGCCGGCCGTGCCGGCGGCAGGCGTCGGCGAACACCTCCAGGTGCGCCAGCTCCTCGCGCGCCTCCATGCCCTTCTCGCGCAGTTGGACGATGTCCACGCCCGCGGCCAGCACGGCGTCGAGGAACTCGGGCAGGTCGCCCTGGCGGGTGCGGGCGTCGGTGCAGAGATAGAGCTGCGCGGCGCCGAGCCGGGCGCGGGCGTCCGCGGTGGCGCGGGCGGCGGTTCCTGCCTTCATGCGGCACTCCCCCCTCGTACGGTCCCGTACGGTCGCGGGGCCGGACCCGCGGCTGCGCGCCCGGCCCCGCGAGGTTACACAGCCAGTGCCTGCGCCCTGCGCTTGACCTCCGTCCCGCGGTTCTCGCGCAGCGCCTGCGCGGGAGTCCCCGGAAGCGAGGGGTCGGGGGTGAACAGCCACTCCAGCGCCTCCGCGTCGCTGAAGCCGTCGTCCTTGAGCAGCGTCAGGGTGCCGGTGAGGCCCTTGATCACCTTCCCCTCGCCGATGAACTCGGCGGGCACGTGCAGCGCGTTGTTCTCACCCCGCCGCACCGCGATCAGCTGGCCTTCCTTCACCAACTGCCGCACGCGGGTCACCTCGACGCCGAGCTTCTCCGCGACGTCGGGAAGGGTGAGCCAGGAGGGGACGAGAGCATCGATCTTCGCATCAATCTCGGTCACACCCCCAGCCTGCCATCTCGGACCGCCTGCCGGTACAGGGCAGCGCCAAAGGGAGGCATATCACCGCGAAGCATCCCCGTATGCAGGGGGGCCGGCGCGGCCCCCGGCAGTGCCGCGGACGTCAGAGCGCGGCCGATTTCAGCGGTACGGCCGCGTCGGCGGCCCGCTCGCGGTCCAGCGCGGCGCCGGCGTGGATCAGCTTGCGCCCCTGGGTGAGGTCCCGCGGCCGGCCCACGGCCAGCAGCGCGATGAGCCGGCCGGCGCGCAGCCAGCACACCGACCACGAGGTGCCGTCCGGGTCGCCGCGCCACAGCAGCTCGTCGCGGTCCGTGTGGTGGCCGACGTACTGCACGAAGCGGCCGAACTGCTCGGACCAGAAGTACGGCACCGGGTCGTACACCGCGCCCGGCGCGCCCGCGATGTCCGCGGCGACCGTCGTCGGGCCCTGCAGCGCGTTGTCCCAGTGGTGGATCAGCAGCCGTTCCCCGTAGCGCGCGGACGGGAACGACGCGCAGTCGCCGACGGCCCAGACGCCGGGCACGTTCGTACGCAGCCGCTCGTCGGCCCGCACCGCCCCGTCGCCGCCCAGCGCGACGCCGGAGCCGGCGAGCCAGGCCGTGGTGGGGCGGGCGCCGATGCCGACGACGACGGCGTCGGCGGTCAGCTCCGTACCGTCGTCGAGGACCACCGCGACCGGGCCGTGCTCGCCCGCGCTCTCGACGCGCTCGACCCGGCGCCCCGTCAGCAGCCGGGCGCCGCTCTCCTCGTACCACGCGGCCATCGGCGCCGCGACCGCCGCGGGCAGCGCCGCCGCCAGCGGATGCCCGGCGGCCTCCACGACCGTCACCTCGCAGCCCTGCTCGCGCGCCGCGGTGGTCAGCTCCGCGCCGATCCAGCCCGCGCCGACCACCAGGACCCGGCTGCGCCGCACCAGCACCGCGCGCAGCCGCGCCGCGTCGTCGAGGGTGCGCAGCAGGTGCACGCCGGGCGTGGCGCCTGCCGGGGCGCCCGGCAGCGGGATCGGCGCCGCGCCGGTGGCGAGCACCAGGTTCCCGTACGGCACCGGCCCGGCGTCCGTCTCCAGCACCCGCCCCTCGGTGTCCAGCCGGTCGGCGTGCAGCCCCAGCCGGAGCCCGATGCCGTACTCCGCGAAGTCCACCTCGAACGCCGAGCCCTCCGCCTTGCCCAGCAGCACCGCCTTCGACAGCGGCGGCCGGTCGTACGGATCGTGCGGCTCCGCACCGACGAGGGTGACGGCGTCCGCGTACCCCTGCTCGCGCAGCGCCACGGCGGTCTGCACGCCGGCCATGCCGGCGCCGACGACGACGGTGCCCGCGGCGGGGTCCGCGGCGCGGCTGGGGCGGCTGGCGGCCCGGTCGGCGGGCACGCGGTCGGGTTCGGCGTCGGTCACACGATCACTGTATGCCGCACCGGTCGGCCGCCGCTCGTGCCGGCCCGCTCGCGAGGCTCCCTTACAGCGGCCGGGCGTACGGAGTTAGGGTGGCCGGGAAGACTCGCGGGAGCCCGGCGCGCACCGGGCTGAGAGGGGGGCTGGCGGCCCCCGACCGTACGAACCTGATCCGGGTCATGCCGGCGAAGGGAGGGGCGAACGCGCCCATGCAGCCACGCGACACACCCCCGACGGAACCCACCACGACACCCTCCGCGGCGCCCGCGGCGGGCCCAACCGGCGCGCCGCGCACGGCGGATGCCGCATACGACGTCCTCGTCGTCGGCGGCGGCGTCATCGGCCTGGTCACCGCCTGGCAGGCGGCGCGCCGCGGGCTGGCCACCGCCGTCGCCGACCCGGCGCCCGGCGGCGGCGCCGCGCAGGTCGCGGCCGGAATGCTCGCCGCCGTGACCGAACTCCACTACGGCGAGGAAGCGCTGCTGGCGCTCAACCTGGCCGCCGCGGAACGCTATCCGGCGTTCGCCGCCGAACTGGCGGAGGCGTCCGGCCGGGACATCGGCTACCGCCGCTGCGGCGCGCTGTCCGTCGCGCTCGACGCGGACGACCGCGCCCAACTGCGCGAACTCCACGGCTTCCAGCAGCGGCTGGGGCTCTCCGCGCAGTGGCTCAGCGGCAGCGAGTGCCGCCGCCTGGAGCCGATGCTCGCGCCGGGGGTACGCGGCGGGCTGCGCGTCGACGGCGACCACCAGACGGACCCGCGGCTGCTGACCGCGGCGCTCGTCACCGCGTGCGAGCGGGCCGGCGTCGCCTTCCACCGTGGCGTCGCGACGCGGCTGCGGATCGCCGGCGCGGGCGAAGGCGAGCGGGCGGCGGGCGCGGAGCTGGCGGACGGCACCCGGCTCGACGCCGGACAGACGGTGCTCGCCGCGGGCAGCCGCAGCGGGAGCCTGGCGGGGGTGCCGGAGGCGGTACGCCCGCCGGTGCGGCCGGTGAAGGGGCAGGTGCTGCGGTTGCGGATGCCCGACGCCGGGACGCCGTTCCTGTCCCGTACGGTACGGGCCGTGGTGCGCGGCAGCAGCGTGTACCTGGTGCCACGGGAGAGCGGCGAGCTGGTGGTCGGCGCCACCAGCGAGGAGCTGGGCTGGGACACCACCGTCACCGCCGGCGGCGTGTACGAGCTGCTGCGCGACGCGCACGAGCTGCTGCCGGGGCTGACGGAGCTGCCGCTCGTGGAGACCGGCGCCGGGCTGCGCCCCGGCTCCCCCGACAACGCGCCGCTGCTGGGCCCCACCGCCCTGGCGGGGCTCCACCTGGCCACCGGCCACTACCGCAACGGGGTGCTCCTCACCCCCGTCACCGGCGACGCACTCGCCGCCGTCCTCACCGGCGGCGAACTCCCCGACGTGGCCCGCCCGTTCGCGGCCACCCGGTTCGGCCGTACGCACCAGCAGCACGAAGGGCGGCAGCACGCATGACCCAGGACGCCACGCAGACCCGTACCGACCCCCGTACCGACTCCCCGGCCCACGCGCCCACCATCACCGTCAACGGCGCGCCCCGCACGATCGCCGCGGGCCTCACCCTCGACGCCCTCGTCGCCACCCTCACCGCCGCGCACCGCGGCGTCGCCGCCGCCGTCAACGAGGACGTCGTGCCGCGCGGCGACTGGCCCACCACCACCCTCGGCGACGGCGACCGCGTCGAGATCCTCACCGCGGTCCAGGGAGGCTGACCACCGTGACCAGCACCGTCCCCGCCCCCGTCCCCGCAGACCTCACCGGCGCCGACCCGCTCACCATCGCCGGCGTCCGCTTCTCCTCCCGCCTCATCATGGGCACCGGCGGCGCGAGCAGCCTGGACCTCATGGAGCGCGCCCTCCTCGCCTCCGGCACCGAGCTGACCACCGTCGCGATGCGCCGCGTCGACCCCGGCGTGCACGGCTCCGTGCTCGACGTGCTGCGCCGCCACGGCATCCGCGTGCTGCCGAACACCGCCGGCTGCTACACCGCGGGCGAGGCCGTCCTCACCGCCCGGCTGGCCCGCGAGGCGCTGGGCACGGACTGGGTGAAGCTGGAGGTCATCGCCGACGAGCGGACTCTGCTGCCCGACCCGGTCGAGCTGCTGGCCGCCGCCGAGACGCTCGTCGACGACGGCTTCACCGTGCTCCCGTACACCAACGACGACCCCGTGCTCGCCCGCAGGCTGGAGGACGCCGGCTGCGCCGCCGTGATGCCGCTGGGCTCCCCCATCGGCTCCGGGCTCGGGATCCGCAATCCGCACAACTTCGAGCTCATCACCGAGGCCGCCGGGGTGCCCGTCATCCTCGACGCCGGGGCGGGCACCGCCTCGGACGCCGCCCTGGCGATGGAGCTGGGCTGCGACGCGGTGATGCTGGCGTCCGCGGTGACGCGGGCGCAGGAGCCGGTGCTGATGGCGGAGGCGATGCGGTACGCGATCGCCGCGGGCCGGCTCGCCGCGCGCGCCGGGCGCATCCCGCGCCGGCACTTCGCGCGCGCGTCCTCCCCGGGGGCGGGCGTCGCCGAGCTGGGCCCCGGGGGCGGCCGGGACGAGGGTCCCGGGCCGGACCCGGAGCGGCCCGCGTTCGGGTGAACTGCCCGGCCCCGTAGCGGCACGCCTTCGGGAACGTACTGCAGCACAACGGTGACGGGAACGCGTCCCTCACCTCGTAGACTGCCGTTCGTGGACACGACTCTGGACCCGTCCCCCCATCCGCCGGGAGGGTGGGGAGACCCCATGGTCGGGCAGATGCTCGACGGGCGCTACCGCGTCGACGCACGCATCGCCGCCGGCGGCATGGCGACCGTCTACCGCGCGCTGGACACCCGGCTCGACCGGGTGCTCGCCGTCAAGGTCATGCACCCGTCGCTCGCCGCCGACGCCTCCTTCGTCCAGCGGTTCATCCTGGAGGCCAAGTCGGTCGCGGGCCTGGCCCACCCGAACGTCGTGGGCGTCTACGACCAGGGCACCGACGGCCCGCACGTCTTCCTGGCCATGGAGTACGTCCCGGGCTGCACCCTGCGCGACGTGCTGCACGACCGCGGCGCGCTCCAGCCGCGGGCCGCGCTGGACATCCTGGAGCCCGTGCTCGCCGCGCTCGGCGCCGCGCACCGGGCCGGGTTCGTGCACCGCGACATGAAGCCGGAGAACGTCCTCATCGGCGACGACGGCCGGGTCAAGGTCGCCGACTTCGGGCTCGTCCGCGCCGTCGACACCCACACCACCGCCTCGACCGGCGCCGTGCTCGGCAGCGTGTCGTATCTGGCGCCCGAGCAGATCGAGCGCGGCGCCGCCGACCCCCGGGTCGACGTGTACGCCTGCGGCGTGATGCTCTACGAGATGCTCACCGGCGCCAAGCCGCACGCCGGCGAGCACGCCGCGCACGTGCTCTACCAGCACCTGCACGAGGACGTCGAGCCGCCGTCCGCCGTCGTCCCGGGGCTGCCCGCGCAGTTGGACGACCTGGTCGCCACCGCCGCCGCGCGCCGCAGCGAGGAGCGCCCGGCGGACGCCGTGGAGCTGCTGTCGGCCGTACGGAGCGCCCGCGCGGAGCTCACCGACGAGGAGCTGGACGCGGTGCCCCCGCAGGCCCTCGCCGAGGAGCGGATCGGCTCCGAGGACCGTACGGCCGTGGTGCCGAGCCCGGCCGTCACGCCGGCGCAGGAGCGGCTGAACGTCACCAGCGTGCTGGAGACGCCCGCCGCGGCGCCCCCGGGCACCACCGCCGCCCGGCCGCCGGGCCCGCCGGCGCCCGGCGACCCGGCCCGGCCCGGCCGCCCCAAGCCGCGGCTCGGGCTGCTGGCGCTGCTGGCGGCGGTTCTCGTGCTGGGCGTCGGCACGGGCGTCTGGTACATCAACTCCGGGCAGTTCACCAAGGTCCCCTTCGTGCTCGGCAAGACCGAGGCCGAGGCGCGGAGCATGCTCTCCGGCGAGGACCTGGACGCGGACGTCAGGGAGGACTTCAGCGACACGGTGAAGGCCGGCCTCGTCCTCCGTACCGACCCCGAGGGCGGCGACCGCATCCGCCAGGGCGACTCCGTGACGCTCGTGCTCTCCAAGGGCCCGGAGATGGTCGAGATCCCCGAGCTGTACGCGGTCCCGCTCGACGAGGCCAAGGACAAGCTGAGCGACGCCGGGCTGAAGCCGGGCGTGACGCGGGAGGCGTTCAGCGAGGAGCTGCCCGCCGGGCGCGTGATCAGCACGGACCCGGAGGACGGCGAGAAGATCAAGGCGGGCCGCGCGGTGGCGATGGTCGTCAGCCGCGGCGCGCCGATCGAGGTGCCGGACGTCGTCGGCGACGACCAGAGCGACGCGGCGGAGGAGCTGCGCGAGGAGGGCCTGACGGTCGAGGTCGCCACGGAGACGGTCTACTCCGAGGAGGACGCCGGCACCGTCGCCGAGACCTCGCCGGAGCCGGGCACGGAGCTGGGCGAGGGCGACAAGGTCACGCTGACGATCTCCAAGGGCCCCGAGCTGCTGGAGGTCCCGGACGTGGTCGACATGAGCGTGGACGACGCCGAGCAGACGCTGGAGGACGCCGGCTTCAGCGCGGACGTGAACCAGATCTTCTTCGGCGACAGCGTCTGGCGGCAGTCCCCCGACGCCGGGGACGAGGCGCCGCGCGGCAGCGAGATCACCCTCTGGGTGAGGTGACGTGTCCTCCCGTACGCCCGATGAACGACGCTCCGCCGGGTCCGCCGCCCGTCTCCGCAACCCCGTCGGCAGCCATGTGCGGGTCGCCGGCGGGCTGGCCGCGAAGGGCCTGGCGCACGCGCGCAGGATCGGCGCGGAGGCCGTCCAGGTCTTCGTCGCCAACGCCCGCGGCTGGGCCACACCGCCCGGCGACCCGGCGCAGGACGAGGAGTTCCTCCGGCGCTGCGCCGAGGACGGCATCCCGGTGTACGTGCACGCCCCGTACCTGATCAACCTCGGCTCGCACACCCCGGCGACCGCGGCGAACTCCGTCGCCTCGCTGCGGCACTCGCTGCGCCGCGGCCGGGCGATCGGCGCCCGCGGGGTCGTGGTGCACACCGGCTCGGCGACCGGCGGGCGGCCCCGCGAGACCGCGCTCGCGCAGGTACGGGAGCTGACCCTGCCGCTCCTCGACGAGCTGGACGACGACCCCGACGCGCCCGCGCTGCTCCTGGAGCCGACCGCGGGGCAGGGCTTCTCGCTCTGCTCCCGGCTGCCGGAGCTGGGCGCCTATCTGGACCTGCTGGACCGGCACCCGCGGCTCGGCGTCTGCCTCGACACCTGCCACGTCTTCGCCGCGGGCCACGACCTGGCGGCGAGCGGCGGCGCGAAGCAGGTGCTGGACGAGCTGGTGGAGGTGGCGGGACCGGGGCGGCTGCGGTTGCTGCACGCGAACGACTCGAAGGCCGCGGTGGGATCGCGCCTGGACCGGCACGAGAACATCGGGGCCGGGCAGATCGGCGCCGAGGCGTTCCGCGAGCTGATCCGCCATCCGGCCATGGCCGGCGTACCGCTGATCATCGAGACCCCCGGCGGCGGCCCGGAGGGCCCGAAGGCGGCGGCGGACATCGCCCTGCTGAAGGAGCTGCGGGAGCCGGCGGGGCCGTAGCGGGGGCCGCGGGAAAAGCTAGAGGTCCGGGCCGTCGCCCGGTTCTTCCTGGTACGAGTAGCGCTGCTCGCGCCACGGGTCGCCGACGTTGTGGTAGCCGCGCTCCTCCCAGAAGCCGCGGCGGTCGGCCGTCATGTACTCGACGCCCCGCACCCACTTGGGGCCCTTCCACGCGTACAGGTGCGGCACCACGAGCCGGACCGGGAAGCCGTGCTCGGCGGTGAGCGGCTCGCCGTCCTTGTGCGTGGCGAAGATCGTCCGCTCGTCGGCGAAGTCGGCCAGCCGCAGATTGGAGCTGAAGCCGTACTCCGCCCACACCATCACGTGCGTGACCCCGGGCGCGGGCGGTGCGAGCGCCAGCAGCGTACGGGCCAGTACCCCGCCCCACTCGGCGCCGAGCATGCTGAACTTCGTCACGCAGTGCAGATCGCCGACCACGGTCGCGTACGGCAGGGCCGTGAACTCGTCGTGCGTGAGGGAGCGCTTCGCGCCGTCCGCCGTGGCCCCGAAGACCTGGAGCTCCCAGCGGTCGGGCTTGAACCGCGGCACCGGGCCGTAGTGCGTCACGGGCCAGCCGCGCTGCAGTCGCTGGCCAGGAGGCAGATCCCCCTCGTGGCGCTCCGGCTGACCCATGACCCCATGGTGGCAGACGCTTGCGCATGGTCATGACCGGGGGCGGGCGGGGCCGGACGAGGGCAACCCGGATAAGCCTGCACTTACTGGATCGTCCGGGCCCCGGGTGCGAGGATGCGCCCCTGACCTGCCCGACCCACGCGGAGAGGAGTCCCGGTTATGCAGGGTGACCCCGAGGTGCTGGAATTCCTGAACGAGCAGCTCACGGCCGAGCTGACGGCGATCAATCAGTACTTCCTGCACGCGAAGATGCAGGAGAACTTCGGCTGGACGAAGCTGGCGAAGTACACCCGGTCCGAGTCGTTCGACGAGATGAAGCACGCGGAGATCCTGACGGACCGCATTCTGCTGCTGGAGGGGCTGCCGAACTACCAGCGGCTCTTCCACGTCCGGGTCGGGCAGACGGTCACCGAGATGTTCCAGGCCGACCGGCAGATCGAGGTGGAGGCGATCGACCGGCTGCGCCGCGGGATCGAGCTGATGCGCGCCAAGAGCGACATCACGTCCGCGAACATCTTCGAGGCGATCCTGGAGGACGAGGAGCACCACATCGACTACCTCGACACCCAGCTCGATCTCATCGAGAAGCTCGGCGAGGCGCTCTACCTCGCGCAGCAGATCGAGCAGCCGGACTGAGCCCTCCGGGTACGGACCGGGGTCAGGCGGCCTCGCGCAGCAGCGCGGCGTCGACGGTGGCCGGGGCATCCGCCGCGACCGCGTTCTCCGAGGTCACCTGGCTCCCGGCGAGCGCCTGACTGCCGGCCGCCACCGGCACCGCGCCCTCGCCGGCCGGCTGCCGGCCCTCCAGCAGCTCCCGGCGGGCGCAGTCCGCGCCGCGGCCGAGCAGCGCCTGGATCCGGCGCACGCACGAGCCGCAGTCCGTGCCCGCCTTGCACTCCGAGGCGATCTGGCGGGGCGTGCACCGCCCGGCCGAGGCGTGCGCGCGCACCTGCTCCTCGGTGATGCCGAAGCACGAGCACACGAACACGCGGAACCCCCGGGCCGGGACGATTAGGTAACCCTAACCTTACCCGGCGCGGGGGTCCCGTGAAAGAGCCGCCCTGCCGTGACCTGCGTTACGCCGCGGCGGGACCGCTCACTGGCCCCGGTACATCTCGGCGACCAAAAACGCCAGGTCGAGCGACTGGCTGCGGTTGAGCCGCGGGTCGCACGCCGTCTCGTAGCGCTGGTGCAGGTCGTCCACGAAGATCTCGTCCCCGCCGCCCACGCACTCGGTCACGTCGTCGCCGGTCAGCTCCACGTGGATGCCGCCGGGGTGGGTGCCGAGCGCCTTGTGGACCTCGAAGAAGCCCTTGACCTCGTCCAGCACGTCGTCGAAGCGGCGCGTCTTGTGGCCCGAGGCGGCCTCGAAGGTGTTGCCGTGCATCGGGTCGGAGACCCACGCGACCTGGGCGCCGGACGCGGTGACCTTCTCCACCAGCGCGGGCAGCCGGTCGCGCACCTTGTCGGCGCCCATCCGGGTGACGAAGGTCAGCCGGCCCGGGATCCGCTCCGGGTCGAGGCGGTCGATCAGCGCGAGCGCCTCCTCCGGCGTGCTCGTCGGGCCCAGCTTGACCCCGATGGGGTTGCTGATCCGCGAGGCGAACTCGATGTGCGCGTGGTCGAGCTGCCGGGTGCGCTCGCCGATCCAGACCATGTGCCCGGAGACGTCGTACAGCTCGCCGGTGCGCGAGTCGGTGCGGGTGAGCGCCGACTCGTAGTCGAGGATGAGCGCCTCGTGCGAGGAGAAGAACTCGACGGTCTTGAACTCCTCCGGGTCCACGCCGCAGGCGTGCATGAAGCTCATCGCCCGGTCGATCTCGCGCGCCAGCGCCTCGTACCGCTGGCCGGAGGGCGAGGAGCGGACGAAGTCCTGGTTCCAGGCGTGCACCTGGCGCAGGTGGGCGTACCCGCCGGTGGTGAAGGCGCGCACCAGGTTCAGCGTGGCGGCCGAGGCGTGGTACATCCGCTTCAGCCGCTGCGGGTCCGGCGTGCGGGACTCGGGGGTGAACTCGAAGCCGTTGACGGAGTCGCCCCGGTAGACGGGCAGGGTGATGCCGTCGCGGGTCTCGGTGGGCTTGGAGCGGGGCTTGGAGTACTGCCCGGCGATCCGGCCGACCTTGACGACCGGGACGGACGCGGCGTACGTGAGCACGGCGCTCATCTGGAGCAGCGTCTTCAGCTTGTTCCTGATGTGCTCGGCCGAGACCGCGTCGAACGCCTCCGCGCAGTCACCGCCCTGGAGCAGGAAAGCCTCGCCCCGGGCGACGGCACCCAGTTGGTCACGCAGTTGGTCGCACTCGCCGGCGAAGACCAGCGGCGGATACGACTGCAGCTCGGCGGTCACGTCGCGCAGAGCCGCGGGGTCCGGCCAGTCGGGCTGCTGTGCCGCGGGCAGGTCGCGCCAGGTCTGGGGGATACCGGCGGCGCTCGTGGCGGGTTCGGCGTTGACAGTCACGGGTCCAAGATTACGGGGTCGCCCGCACGGTCCCGGCAGGTGACCGACAGATGAGACGGAGCAGACAGTGAGCGGTTGGACGCGCCGCGGTGGGCTATGGTTTCCGCCATGTACGCGCTCGATGTCCGCACCTGGTGGTGGCCCGTCCGACCGGCGGCCACCTGATCGCGCGTACCCACGAAGACTCCGCGAAGGCCGCCCGAGGGGCGGCCTTCGGTGTTTCCGCGGGTCGGTCCCTCCGTCGCAGGAAGGAACGACCCGTGCAGCATCCCCCCAGGTCACACCCGCAGGACCGGCCGGAGGACGGGGACGGCGAGCCCGGCGCCCCCGCCCCGGACACCGCCCGGGACCCGGCTCCGGACGCCGCCGCCCTGGTGCGCCGGCTGCTGGCCGACGGCGCCCCGCCGTTCGCCGTCCTCCGCCGCCGCACCCCGGGCCGCCCCGACGCGCCCGTCGAGGTCCTCCTCGGCGCCGTCCACGAGGTGGACCGGCTCGCGGACATCCCCGGCAGCCCGGCGCCCGGTGCCGTCGGCGCGCTCGCGCTCGTGCCGTACCGGCAGATCCGCGAGCGCGGCTTCGACGTCCGCGACGACGGCACGCCGCTGGCCGTGCTCGTCCCCGACGAGGTCCACGAGCTGCCCGCCGCCGCGCTGCTCGACGCCCTGCCCGCCCACGGCGTCCGCGTCGAGGGCGGCGGCTTCGACGTGCCGGACGAGGAGTACGCGGGCATCGTCGGCCGGGTCCTCGCCGACGAGATCGGCACCGGCGAGGGCGCCAACTTCGTCATCCGGCGCACCTACGAGGGCCGCGTCGACGGCTTCGGCGCCGCCGACGCGCTCGCCCTCTTCCGCCGGCTGCTGGCCGGCGAGCAGGGCGCGTACTGGACCTTCGTCGTGCACCGCCCGGGCGTGCGCACCCTCGTCGGCGCCAGCCCCGAGGTGCACGTGCGGATGACCGGCGGCACCGTCGTGATGAACCCCATCAGCGGCACGTACCGCTACCCGCCCGGCGGCCCGGACAGAAGCGGCCTGCTGGCGTTCCTGCACGACGCCAAGGAGATCGAGGAGCTCTCCATGGTCGTCGACGAGGAGCTGAAGATGATGTGCACGGTCGCGCGGGAGGGCGGGGTGGTCGTCGGGCCGCGGCTGAAGGAGATGGCGCACCTGGCGCACACCGAGTACGAGCTGCGCGGGCGCACCGCGCTCGACGCGCGCGACGTGCTCCGCGAGACGATGTTCGCCGCGACGGTGACCGGCTCGCCCGTGCAGAACGCCTGCCGCGTCATCGAGCGCTACGAGGCGGGCGGCCGGGGCTACTACGCCGGCGCGCTCGCCCTCCTCGGCCGCGACGCCGGCGGCGCGCAGACCCTGGACTCCCCCATCCTCATCCGCACCGCCGACATCGGCGCGGACGGCCTGCTGCGAGTGCCCGTCGGCGCCACGCTGGTCCGCGGCTCCCGGCCGGCCGACGAGGTCGCCGAGACCCACGCCAAGGCCGCCGGGGTGCTCGCCGCGCTCGGCGTACGGCCCGCGCGCCCAAGGCCCGCGGGCGGGGGCGGGCCGCGCTTCGCCGCGGACCCGGAGGTGCAGGCGGCGCTGGCGGCCCGCAGGACGCACCTGTCGCCGTTCTGGCTGCGCATGCAGCGGGTGCAGGACCCGGCCGCGCCGGGTCCGGTGCCGGGGCGGGTGCTGGTGGTCGACGGCGAGGACACGTTCACCGCGATGCTCGCCCACGTCCTGCGCGCGTCCGGCGCGGAGGTGGACGTGCGCCGCTTCGACGCGCCCGGCGTACGGGACGCGGCGCTGGCGCACGAGGGCCCGGTCGTGCTCGGTCCCGGCCCCGGCGACCCGGCGGACACCGCGGATCCGAAGATGCGCTTCCTGCGGGAGCTGGCCGGCGAGCTGCTGGCGGGACACCGGCACGGCCTGCTCGGCGTCTGCCTGGGCCACGAACTCCTCGCCGCCGAGCTGGGGTTGCCCCTGGTCCGCAAGGACGTGCCGTACCAGGGGGCGCAGGAGGAGATCGACTTCTTCGGCCGTCCCGAGACGGCCGGCTTCTACAGCACCTACACCGCGCGCTGCGACGACGCCGCCGCGGCCGCGCTGGCGGCGGTGCGCGGCGTCGAGCTGAGCCGCGACCCGCGCACGGGCGACGTGCACGCGCTGCGCGGCGAGCGCTTCGCGTCGGTACAGTTCCACCCGGAGTCGGTGCTGAGCCTGAACGGCGCGCACATCCTGGCGGAACTCCTGAAGGCGCTCGCGGCGGCTGCCGCGTAACGCGGGAACCCCAACGCTCGTTCTGGCCGGCAGCCCTTGCTCCCCGCCGGCGCGGGGATGGTCCTTGCACACCGGCCAAGCCCGGCCCACGCAGGGCGTTTGCTCCCGCAGCCGCGGGGACACGGCCGCCGGAAGTCATCTTCCGGCGGCCGACCCCGTCAGCCGAAGAAGACGCCGACCTCCTCGTACAGCTTCGGGTCCACGGTCTTGATCCGCGCCGTGGCGGCGGAGAGCGGCACCCGCACCACGTCCGTGCCCTGGAGGGCGACCATCTTGCCCCAGTCCTCGTCGTGCACCGCCTCGATCGCGTGCAGCCCGAAGCGGCTGGCGAGCCAGCGGTCGTACGCGCTGGGCGTACCACCGCGCTGCACGTGCCCCAGGACCGTGGTGCGGGCCTCCTTGCCGGTGCGCCGCTCGATCTCCTTGGCCAGCCACTCGCCGACGCCCGAGAGGCGGACGTGGCCGAAGGCGTCCAGGGACTCGTCCTTGAGCACCATCTCGCCGTCCTTCGGCATCGCGCCCTCCGCCACGCACACGATCGGCGCGTAGCTGGCCTTGAAGCGGGAGGTCACCCAGCCGCAGACCTTCTCGACGTCGAAGCGCTGCTCGGGGATGAGGATCACGTTCGCGCCGCCGGCGAGCCCGGAGTGCAGGGCGATCCAGCCGGCGTGCCGTCCCATCACCTCGACGACGAGGACGCGCATGTGGGACTCGGCCGTGGTGTGCAGCCGGTCGATGGCCTCGGTCGCGATGTTCACCGCGGTGTCGAAGCCGAAGGTGTAGTCGGTGGCGGAGAGGTCGTTGTCGATGGTCTTCGGGACGCCGATGACCTTGATGCCGTACTCGTCGGCGAGCCGCTGGGCGACGCCGAGGGTGTCCTCGCCGCCGATGGCGATGAGGGAGTCCACCTCCAGCTTCGCCATGTTCTCCTTGATGCGCTTGATGCCCCCCTCGACCTTGAGGGGGTTGGTGCGCGACGACCCGAGGATCGTTCCGCCGCGCGGCAGGATGCCGCGGACGGCGGGGATGTCCAGGGTGACGGTGTCGGCCTCCAGCGGTCCGCGCCAGCCGTCCCGGAAGCCGGTGAACTCGTACCCGTACTCCTGGACGCCCTTGCGGACGACGGCCCGGATGACCGCGTTGAGCCCGGGGCAGTCACCGCCACCGGTCAGTACTCCTACCCGCATCACAGGTTTCCCTTCTGACGGTCGTGACCCCGCTGCAGCAACGCTAACGGTGATCCACCTCACACGACACGGAGCGAGCGGGATTCACGCACCAACCTGTCAATTCGGGGGCGGACATCACCCGGAGGGGGGACCGGGAGGGTATGAGGGTGGCGGCTCAGTCGTCGTCGAGGCCGCGCTCGATGGCGTAGCGGACGAGCTCGACGCGGTTGTGGAGCTGGAGCTTGCCGAGGGTGTTCTGCACGTGGTTCTGGACCGTGCGGTGGGAGATGACGAGGCGTTCGGCGATCTGCTTGTACGAGAGGCCCTTGGCGACGAGGCGCAGCACCTCGGTCTCGCGGTCGGTGAGCTTGGGCACCTCGGGCTCGTCGGCGTTCTCGGCGACGGGCTCGCCGGCGAGGCGGCGGTACTCGCCGAGCACGAGTCCGGCGAGGCCGGGGGTGAACACCGGGTCACCCTGGGCGGTCCGGTGGACGGCGTCGGTCAACTCCTCGGTGCTGGCGGACTTCACGAGGTAGCCGGTGGCGCCGGACTTGACGGCTTCGAGGACGTCGGCGTGCTCGCCGCTGGCGGAGAGCACGAGCACCCGCACGCCGGGCTGGGCGCCGAGGACCTCCTTGCAGACCTGCACGCCGGGCAGCCCGGGCAGGTTGAGGTCCAGCACGAGCACGTCCGGCGCGGCGGCCCGCGCCCGCCGCACGGCCTGCGGCCCGTCGCCGGCGGTGGCCACCACGTCGAACCCGGCGGCCGCCAGATCCCGGGCCACGGCATCACGCCACATGGGGTGGTCGTCGACGACCATCACCCGGACCCCACCGCTGCCTTCTCCGCCCACCTCGACTCCCTCCCTGCCACTACCGGACGGACACCGTCCGGGAACCATGGTGGCGCATGTATCTCACCTCAGCACGTGTCGCCTCCCGCGGGGACGTGCGGACGAGGGCGCGACGGAGCATCGGCCGGGACCGGTACGGGCCCTGCCTCCGGCGGAAGCGGGAGGATGAAAGACGGGTGAAAGAGCGCGAGTGGCACGGGCACGGCACCGACCGGACCGACACCGCCCGGGAACCACGGCGGCACGTCTCGACACGCACCGCCTCCGGCGGGAGCCGGGGCGGGTGAAAGAGCGCGGCCAGCGCGGGCACGGCACCACCGGACCGGCACCGCCCGGGGCCCCCGTGGCGTGCGCGCCTCGTGTCCGCTTGCCTGCCTTCCGCGGGCCGCACCGGCGGAACACGGGGCGGCATCCGGCGAACCGGCGCGGGCGTCGCCAAGCCGTCGGCCCGGGCGTACCCGAAAGGGGGAGCCGTCGCTCGCGTGGGGTGGGGTCATCCGGGGAGCGGGGCGTTGTGTGGCGGGAGGCGGAGTTCCACCTCCGTGCCCTGGCCCGGGGTGGAGACCCACTCCGCCGTGCCGCCCAGGTCCCGCAGGCGGCCGCGGATGGACTGCGCCACCCCCAGGCGGCCCTCCGCCTCCGCCGCCGCCAGGCGGCCCCGCGGGATGCCGGGGCCCTCGTCCCGTACGGTCACCACCACCGTGCCGTCCGGCTCCTCCTCCAGCAGCACCCACGCCCGCGCCTCCGGGCCCACGTGCGCCCGTACGTTGTCCAGCGCCGCCGCCACCGCCGCCGCCAGCTCCCGGGCCGCGTGCGCCGGCAGCGCCACCGGCGTGCCCGGCTCCGCGACCGAGACGTTCGGGCCGCCCAGCGACAGCAGGAGCAGCCGCAGGGAGATCTCCCCCGTCTCCCCCTCCGGGCCTCCGTCCGACGCACCGCCGTCCGGCGCACCACCGCCCGCCGGACCGGCGGCACGTTCCGCCGCCGGGGCCGTCCGCTGACCCGGCAGCGTCGCGCCCATCACCAGCGTCCGCAGCGCCGCCTCCTGCTCGCCCGCCAGCCGGCCCAGTTCCTTCGCCTCACCGCCGATCGCCGCCCCGCGGCGCTGCACCAGCGCCAGCACCTGCAGCACGCTGTCGTGGATGTCGCGCGCCAGCCGCTCCCGCTCCCGCGTCGCCGCCTCGATCTGCAGCGCCCGCGCCAGCGTCCGCTCACTGGTCCGCGCGACCTCCACGATGTAGCCGATCGCCGTCGACGCGACCATCAGCAGCACGATGTTGTGGAAGTTGTCCTGCACGACCTCGCCGCGCTGCACGATGTTCGACAGGCCCACCGCCGCCGACGACGCCGCTCCCCAGCGCCAGCCGCCCTTGACCGCGAAGCCCAGCACCGAGCCCGCCGCCCAGATCGACGGCAGCGTGGTCGCGCCGTCGTCGATGCGCGCCTGCGTCTCCACCGGGATCGTCAGCAGGATGCCGGTGAGCGTGAGCGTGATGTCCGCCGCGAGGAAGGGGTACGTGCAGCGCTCCGCCGACGAGACCCGGCGGAAGGTGACCAGCGTCCACAGCGTGAGGACCGCGAAGTACGCCCAGCCCAGCGCCGGCCGCGCGACGTCGTCGTGGCGGACTGCGAACTGCGCCACCGCGTACGCGAGCGTCAGCACCCGGAAGTACGTCAGCGCCTGCCACAGCGGCTGCTCCACCGACATCCGCCGCTTGCTCTGCCCGGCCATCGCCCCGACTCTCCCTCCCGCACGCGGACCGCCGCGCTAGGCGGCGTCCTTCCGCCCGCCGGCACCGGAGCCGCCGTCGGACTTCTCGGCCTTCTCGGCCGCCTTCTCCTCCGCCTTGCGCCGCTTGGCCTCGTCCGCCATCCGCCGCTTGGCCGCCGTCGCGTACTCGTCCACGTACTCCTGGCCGGAGAGCTTCATGATCTCGTACATGACCTCGTCGGTCACCGAACGCAGGATGAACCTGTCGTGCTCCATGCCCTGGTAGCGCGTGAAGTCCAGCGGCCTGCCGATCCGGATGCCCGGCCGCATGACCTTCGGCACCACCTGCCCCGGCGGCTGGATCTTCTCCGTGTCGATCATCGCCACCGGCAGCACCGGCGCCCCGCTGAGCAGCGCCAGCCGGCCGAGCCCGCCGGGCTTGCCGCGGTAGAGGCGGCCGTCGGGCGAGCGCGTGCCCTCGGGGTAGATGCCGAACAGCTCGCCCCGTTCGAGGACCTCGAGGCCGCTCTTGATCGCCGCCTCGCCGGCGCCCCGGCTGCCGGAGCGGTCGACGGGCAACTGCCCGACGCCCTTGAAGAACGCCGCCGTCAGCCGGCCCTTCACGCCCGGGGTGGTGAAGTACTCCGCCTTCGCGATGAAGGTGACCTTGCGGTGCAGCATCGAGGGCAGGAAGAAGGAGTCGGAGAAGGACAGATGGTTGCTCGCGAGGATCGCGGCACCGGTCTCGGGCACGTTCTCCATACCTTCCACCCAGGGACGGAAGACGAGCCTCAGGCTGTTGCCGAGAGACATCTTCATCGCGCTGTAGAACAACCGGGGCCTCCTGCGATCCGCTCGTGTGACCATAGCGCTCCTGGTAGGAGAGCGGTATCCGGGGGCGCGGGCCCCGTCCGGGGGCGGCGCGGGGCGCCCGCCGGGTCTCCGCGGGGGACCGTCCGTCCGTACGGGGCAGTACGCTCAAGGGCAGCGCCAGGCACGTATCCGCCGCCCGCCTGACACGATCGGAGTCCCGTCATGCCGGTCCTTTCCGGAGCCGAGCCGTTCCGCCAGCCGGGTGGCGAGACCGGAGTGCTTGTCTGCCACGGCTTCACCGGCTCCCCTCAGTCGGTACGGCCATGGGCCGAGCATCTCGCCGCCCGCGGCCTGACGGTCTCCATGCCGCTGCTGCCCGGGCACGGCACGCGCTGGCAGGACCTCCAGGTGACCCGCTGGCAGGACTGGTACGCGACGGTGGACCGGGAGTTGCGCGAGCTGTCCGGCCAGTGCGCGCGGGTCTTCCTGTGCGGGCTGTCCATGGGCGGCACGCTGATGCTGCGGCTCGCCGCCCTGCACGGGGACGCGGTCGCCGGCGTGGTCGTGGTCAACCCGCTGAACAAGCTGCACGGGGTGCTGCCGAAGGCCCTGCCCGCGGCCCGCTTCCTGGTACGGACCTCGCCGGGCGTGATCAACGACATCGCCAAGGAGGGCGCCGCCGAGACCGGCTACGACCGCGTGCCGCTGCACGCCGCGCACTCGCTGCGGCAGCTCCTCGCCCGCGTCGACGGCGAGCTGCCCCAGGTGACGCAGCCGCTGCTGGTGCTGCACAGCCGGGTCGACCATGTCGTCTCGCCGGTGGACTCGGCCCGTATCCTCGGCCGGGTCTCGTCCCGGGACGTCACGGAGACGGTGCTGGAGGACAGCTACCACATCGCCACGCTCGACCACGATGCGGAACGGATCTTCTCGGCCACCGACGACTTCATCGACCGGCTCACCCCGCCGGCCGACGGCAGCGAGCAGCGGAAGAGCGAGCAGCGGAAGGGAGCCCGGGCCCGTGGCGGAGCGTAACCCGGACCGGGAGGACCCGCAGCAGGGCGACGGGCCGGCGGAGACGGAGCCGGCGGGCGCGGAGCCGACGGGGTCCAGCGGCGCGCCGCTGGACGAGGAGGCCGCGTGGGCGGAGATCGTCGCGGCGTTCGACGAGGACTCCGTGGAGCCGCCGCACGAGCGGGCGGCGCGTGCGGCGGCCGAGGGCGAGGGCCCCGCGGGCGGTGCGGAGGGCGGCCCGGCGGACGCCAGCGGCGGTGCCGCCACCGCGGGCCCGGCGGACCAGGACGAGGACGGCGGTCCCGGGGCCGCCGCCAAGAGCGGCGGGCCCGGGGGCGGTGACGGCGCGAGCTTCATCGTCTTCTCCGCCGGTACGGGACCGCGCGACTGGGAGGCCGCCGAGGCGTCGGACGACGACCTCGACGAGACCGACGAGGGCCACTTCGTACCGCCGGAGCCGCCGCCGCTGCCGAAGGCCGACACGACGACCAAGTTCGCCTGGCTCGCGGTCCTCGGCGGCCCGCTGCTCCTGCTGGGGATGCTCATCTTCCAGCAGCCGATGACCTGGTGGGCCTCGGTGCTCGGCATCGGCGGCTTCCTCGGCGGCTTCGCCACCCTCGTCGCGCGGATGCGCCCGGGAGGCGACGATGACGACGAGCCGCCGGGCGGCGGCGCGGTGGTCTAGCCGGACCCGGGGACTTCCCCGTCCCCGCGACGGAACCTCTTCGGCCGCCCCGGCGGAGTAGTGGTGCACGGCCCGGTTGCGGGCAGCCGGGAGCGCAGGCCCACCGGCCGCGGGCCGAGGACGGTCCGGCCGGGGGAGCCGGTACGCGCCTCAGCGGCCGGCGGCCGCGGTTCCGGCCGGCGGCGGGGCGGGGACGCGGAGTACCGCCAGGACCGGGAGGTGGTCGGTGGCGACGCGGAGGTCGGCCGCGGAGACGCCCGGCAGGCCCTCCGGGACGCCGCAGCTCAGCACCTCGACCCCGTCGGTCGCGAGCACGGCGTCGATGCGCTTGCGCGGGTTGAGCGCGGTGGAGGTGTGCCGCCCGCCCCAGGGGCTGACGGCCCAGCCGTCCTGCAGTTCGGCGGCGAGCCGGCGGAACGCCGGGCCCTTGGGGCGCTCGTTGAGGTCCCCGGCGACCGCGACGTGCGGCTCGCCGAGGGCGCGCACGTGCGCGAGCAGCAGCCCGGCCTGCTCGTAGCGCTCCGCCTTGGCGAGGCTCAGGTGCGTGCTGACGACGGCCAGCCGGGCGTCGCCGAACCGCAGAACCGCCGTCGCCAGACCCCGCTGGTGCAGGCCGCGGGTGCGGGGCAGCAGGGTCTCGTCGGTGCGCTCCACGTGGGCGCGGAGGCCGGCGAGGAGCATGGGCCCGGCGCTGGTGGCGCCGCCGGTGACGTACAGCAGGCCGGTGGCGCGGGCGAGCCGGGCGGCCTTCTTGCGCCAGCGGAAGAAGCGCGGCGCTTCCTGGATGCAGACGACGTCGGGGGCGCAGGCGCGGATCACGCGGGCGAGGGCGGCCGTGTCGTCGCGCATGGAGCGGATGTTGTAGCTGAGCAGCCGGACGACGGCGGAGCCGTCCGGCTCGGTGCGCGAGGCGGGCAGATCGGGCAGCAGCACGGAGGTGAGACTACCGGGGTACGGCCGTGGGCGGCGGGCTCCGCGGGCCGCGGCGTCGCGGAAGCCGGGGGCCGTCCCGTACCGCGAGCCGTGGGCCCTCGTGCCTTCGGGTGCTCGCACCGTCCGGCACGCGGGCCGTCACGTCATCCGTGCCGCCGGGTGTCAGCCCTGGCGGGCCAGGTCGGCGGCGCCGACGAGCCCGGCGCGGCCGCCGAGTTGGGCGGCGAGCACCTGCGCGTGCGGGCGCCACTGGCTGCCGACGAGCCAGCGCCGGAACGACTTGCGGATCGGGTCGAGGACGAGATCGCCCTCGTCCGAGACGCCGCCGCCGACGATGAACGCCGACGGGTCGAAGAGCGACGCCAGGTCCGCGAGCCCCGCGCCCGCCCAACGGGCCAGCTCCCGGAACGAGTCGACCGCCACCGGATCGCCGCGCCGGGCGGCCTCGCTCACGTGCCGCCCCTGGACGCCCTCGGGCGTGCCGTCGCCGAGGGAGAGCAGTATCTCGGCGGACTCGGGGGTGGCGGCGGCCCGCTGGCGCGCGTACCGCACGAGGGCGCGGCCGGAGGCGTACTGCTCCCAGCAGCCCTGGCTGCCGCAGCCGCACAGCAACCCGTCGGGCACGACGCGGATATGACCGAACTCCGCGGCCACGCCGAAGCGGCCGCGGTGCAGCCGGCCGCCGATGATCACGCCGCCGCCGAGGCCGGTGCCCAGGGTGATGCAGACGACGTCGTCGTGGCCCTGTCCCGCGCCGAAGCGATACTCGCCCCAGGCGGCGGCGTTGGCGTCGTTCTCGACCACGACGGGCAGGCCGATGCGCTGCTCGACCTTGTCCTTGAGCGCCTCGTGGCGCCAGTTGACGTTCGGGGCGAAGAGCACGGTGGCGCGCTTGTCGTCCACGTACCCGGCGGCGCCGATGCCGACGGCCTCGGCCGGGGTGGCGGACGTGACCTCCTGGACCGCCGCGCAGATGGCGTCCACGACGCCTTCGGGTGTTTCGGGGGTCGGTACCGTGCTCGTCCGGATGATCGAGCCCTCTTCGTCGACCACACCGGCCGCAATCTTGGTGCCGCCGATGTCGACGCCGATGGTGAGTCCCATGTCTCCCTCGGTTATTCGGTTCGAACCCCGCTGCGCCTCCTCACATTACCGGAGGCGGCGCGGGGCCCGGCCGTCAGTCGAGGTCGATCTGCTTGGGGCTGCTGGGCGGTTCGTCGTCCCGCGACCAGTCGGCTTCCTGCCGCTGAACTGCGGCGCGGTAGGCGGCGGCGATCTCCGTGCCGGCGGAGGCGAGGTGGTCGAAGACCTGCGGATTGCGCTCCACGACGGGCTCGACGACGGTCTTCACGGAGGCGAGGAACTGCTTGGCGAACTGCTGCGCGGCGGTCTGCGCGACGGCGGCGGCACCGCCGGTCGCGCCGGGGGCGCGGAGCTCGGAGACCTTGTCGGAGAGGGAGTCGAAGAAGCGGCGCAGCTCCTCCGCGGCGCTGACGGGCTCCGGCCCGTAGACCGCGCGCCGCCGGGCCTGCTCGGCGGCGAAGTCCTCGGCACACGCCTGGGCCCACGCGTCCGGGTCCGGGACGGTGGACGCCGCACCGGGTTCAGGGCGCTCGATGGCATCACTCATACATCGACGGTACCCGACCGCCGACTTCACGTTCACTGCCGCGCAGCGGGTTGTGGGCCCGGGGAGGAGGGAGGCGGGGGAGGCGGGGGGTGTGCCGCGCTGCGGAGGCGGGTGGAGAGGGGGACGGGACGGAGCGGGGCGGGGGCGATGAGGCGGGTGGAGTCGTCAGCCCGGCTGGGGCCAGACCGCCGGGTCCGGGGTGAAGCGGATGTGGAGTTCGGCCTCGTGGAGGCCGGCGCGGGTGATGGTGCAGCGGCGCAGTGCCGCCGGCAGCGGCAGGGCGCGGCGGTGGCCGGCCGCCGTGACCAGGAGTTCGTCGCCGCGGCGTACGAGGGTGAGGTCCCCCCGTTCGACGCCCGGCAGCGGCAGGCGGTACAGCAGCACGCCCTCGTCGGCCAGCAGGTCGTCCACCTCCGCCGGGTCCCCGGGGTCGATCGCCGCGGGCCGTGCGCCCGGCGGCGCCACGGCCTCCGCCAGCACCGCCAGGGCCACCGGGCCCTTCGGCTCCGGGCCCAGGTGCGGCAGCACGCAGAACCTGGTGCCGGCCTCGCGCAGCTCCGCACCCAGTTCCTTGGCGACACGGTGCTGCTCGTCCGCCAGCGTCGCGTACCAGGCGTCGTCCGAGCCCCCGGGCAGCACCCGGTTCGCCACCACGGCCTCGACCGCGCAGCCCTGCAGCGCGTACGCCGCGCGCGTACGCCGCAGCTCGCGCGCCCCGCGCGGAGTGGCCTCCAGTACGAGCCGCACCCGCGTCCCGGCGGCCTCGGCCGCCTCCCGTACGGTCTCCAGCCGGTGCTCCCAGCGGGCCGCCGCCTCGTACACGCGCCCCGCCGGCACCGGCGCCCCGAGCAGCCGCCCCAGCAGCGGCCGCAGTCCCCGCGCCGCCTGCCGCTCCGCGGGCAGCAGCCGCCGCAGGTAGCGCACCAACTGCTCCGGCAGCGCCAGCGCCCGCAGGGTCTCCCACGCGGCGGGCATGTCCACGACGGCCAGGTCCCACGGTGCGGACGCGGCGGAGTCCCCGGCCGCGGATACATCGCCGGCTGCCGGCCCGGTCTCGTAGAGCGCCACCAGCGCCCGCAGCACCGCGAACTCGCGCGAGCCCGGCAGCGGCGTCAGCTCCTCCGCCGCCAGCGGCGTCGCGCCGAGCAGGTCCAGGGTGTCCTCGTACCGCTCCTGCCAGAGCGCCAGCGACTCCGTCGCCGACTCCGCCCCGCGCAGCCGCGCCGCCCAGAGCCCCGTCTCGACCCGCACCGGATCCGTCCACGGCGGTGCCTCCTCCGACCGCTCGGCCGCCGGCTCCGCGGCCGGCCGCTGGCCCGGGATCCGCGCCTCCGGCGTGCCCGCCAGCAGCCCGCCCGCCTCCCGGTCCGCCGTCAGCAGCAGCACCCGGGCCCCGTCGCGCGCGGCCCGCAGCGCCGTCGCCGCCGCGACCGTCGTACGGCCCGCGCCGGCCGCGCCGGTGACGAGGAGAGTACGCACGCGGCCCGTCAGTCCGTGCCGGAGCCGGAGCCGGAGTCCGCGGAAGCGCCCGGCACGCTCTCGACGCGCTGCTTCAGCCCGTCCAGCGCCCGCTCGATGATGATCTTCTCCATCTTGCGCTTCATCATCCCGAGCATCGGGATCTTGACGTCGACGGTGAGCTCGTACGTCACCTCGGTGCGCTCGCCGCCCGCCAGCGGCCGCAGCAGATACGCCCCGTCCAGCGCGCGCAGCATCTGCGACTTCTCCAGCGTCCAGCGCACCTCGTGCGGTCCCGCCCAGGTGTACGCCAGCGTCTGTTCGTCCCGGATCGTCTTCGCGTCCAGCACCAGCAGCACGCGCACCGCGCGCCCCTGTTCGTCCGCTTCGAGCACCTCGGTCCGCCGCACCTCGCCGGTCCACTCCGGGTAGCGGTCGAAGTCCGCGATCACCGTCATCACCGCATCCGGCGCGGCGTCGATGGTGATGCTCGACCTGGTGTGCTCTGCCATGCCTTGGCTCCTCCGTCAACCGTCCGCGCTGAAGGTTACCGCGCCCGGTTCACCACTCCAGAACCCACGGCTTCCCCCGGGACGCGAAGTGCCCGACGTTCACGCACTCCGTCGCCCCGATGCGCATCCGCCGCGCCAGCGGCTGGTGGACGTGGCCGAAGAGCGCGTACCGCGGCCGCACCTTGTGCACCGCCTCCAGCAGCGCCTCGCTGCCGCGCTCGAAGCGGCGCGCCACCGTGTCGTAACAGAGGTCGGGGACGAGGGGCGGGATGTGCGAGCAGAGCACGTCGACGTCCCCGACGGCGGCGACCTTCGCGGCGTACGTCTCGTCGTCGATCTCGTACGGCGTGCGCATCGGCGTCTGCAGTCCGCCGCCGACGAAGCCGAAGACCAGCCCGCCGATCTCGACCCGCTCGCCGTCGAGGACCGTGGTGCCCTCGCGGGCGAACTCGGGCCACAGCCGCGGGATGTCGACGTTGCCGTAGGTGGCGTACGTCGGCGTGGGGAAGGCCGCGAACAGCTCCGCGTACTGCTTGCGCACCGCCTTCTCGATCTCCCCGCGCTTGTCCATCCCGGCCCACAGCGAGCCCACGAACTCCCGGTGCTCGTCGAATCTGCGGGCGGTGCGCAGCTCCACGCTGCGCGTGGTGTTCGCGACGCCGAAGAGGTCGGGGAAGATGCCGCGCGAATGGTCGGCGTAGTCGATGAAGAGGATGAGGTCGCCGAGGCAGACCAGCGCGTCCGCGCCGTCGCCCGCGCGGGCCAGATCCGCGCTGTTGCCGTGCACGTCGCTGACCACGTGGACCCTCATGCGATCACCCTACTTCCGGCGCGCACGGCGCCCGCACGGCGCCCGTGCGGGCAGCCGCACGGCGGTGAGCGGCGCCACTGCCGCAAGGCGCCCCCGTGGGGATAGGGTCGCAGGTGGCCCACCGGAACGTCGAGGAGCAGCGTCTTGCGAGAGTTCGCCCTTCCCGCCCTGTACGAGGTCCCGGCGGACGCCAACCTTTCGGACCTCGTCCGCACCAACGCCGCCCGCACCCCCGACCTGGCCGTCGTCGCCCGCAAGACCGCGGCCGGCGACTGGCGGGACGTGTCCGCGGCGGACTTCCTCGCGGAGGTGGAGGCGGTGGCCAGGGGCCTGGTCGCGGCCGGGCTGCGGCCGGGGGACCGGATCGGGCTGATGTCCCGTACGCGGTACGAGTGGACGCTGCTGGACTTCGCGATCTGGACCGCGGGCGGCGTGACGGTCCCGGTGTACGAGACGAGTTCGGCCGAGCAGATCCACTGGATCCTCAGCGACTCGGGCGCCGTGGCGTGCGTGGTGGAGACCGCGGAGCACGCCGCCGCGGTCGAGTCGGTACGCGGCCGGGTGCCGCTGCTGCGCCAGGTGTGGCAGATCGAGGGCGCATCCGGCGGTGAAGGGGACGGCAAGGGCGCCGTCGCCGAGCTGACCGCCGCCGGGACCGGGGTGTCCGATGCCACGCTGGAGGAGCACCGCTCCGCGGCCGGCGCCGACTCCCCCGCGACGCTCGTCTACACCTCCGGCACCACCGGCCGTCCCAAGGGCTGCGTCCTCACCCACGGCCACTTCCTCGCCGAGTGCGGCAACGCGGTGGAGCAACTGCGCCCGCTCTTCCGCTCCGGCGACAGCTCCATCCTCCTCTTCCTGCCGCTCGCCCACGTCTTCGGCCGGCTGGTGGAGATCGCGGCGATGGTCGCCCCGATGAAGCTCGGGCACGTGTCGGACGTGAAGAACCTCACCGGCGACCTCGCCGCCTTCAAGCCGACGCTGCTGCTCGGCGTCCCCCGCGTCTTCGAGAAGGTCTACAACTCCGCCCGCGCCAAGGCCGGGGCCGACGGCAAGGGGAAGATCTTCGACAAGGCGGCCCACACGGCCATCGCGTACAGCCGCGCCCTGGACACCGGCGGCCCCGCCTTCGGACTGCGGCTGCGGCACGCGCTCTTCGACAAGCTCGTCTACGCGAAGCTGCGCGCCGTCCTCGGCGGCCGCGCCACCCACGCGATCTCCGGCGGCGCCCCGCTCGGCGAGCGGCTCGGGCACTTCTACCGCGGCATCGGCTTCACCGTCCTGGAGGGCTACGGCCTCACCGAGACGGCCGCCGCGATCACCGTCAACCCGGTGCAGCGCCCGAAGATCGGCACCGTGGGACAGCCGCTGCCGGGCTGCACCATCCGCATCGCCGACGACGGCGAGGTGCTGGTGCGCGGCGGCAACGTCTTCGAGGAGTACTGGGCCAACGAGGACGCGACGGCCGCTGCGCTGGACGGTGAGTGGCTGCGCACCGGTGACCTCGGGAGCCTGGACGAGGACGGGTATCTCTCCATCACCGGGCGGAAGAAGGAGATCCTCGTCACGGCGGCGGGCAAGAACGTCGCCCCCGCGGTCATAGAGGACCGCATCCGGGCGCACGCGCTGGTGGCGGAGTGCATGGTCGTCGGCGACGCGCGCCCGTTCGTCGCGGCGCTGATCACGCTGGACGAGGAGTTCCTCGCCCGGTGGGCGGAGGAGCACGGCAAGCAGGGCCGCACGGCGGCGGAGCTGGCGGACGACGCGGAGCTGCTCGCGGCGGTGCAGTTGGCGGTGGACGACGGGAACGCGCAGGTGTCGCGGGCGGAGTCGGTGCGCAAGTTCCGCATCCTGCCGGGGCAGTTCACGGAGGAGTCGGGGCATCTCACGCCGTCGCTGAAGCTGAAGCGGGGCGCGGTGGCGAAGGACTTCACGGAGGAGATCGAGGCGCTGTACGAGCGATAGGGGGCGGGGGCGTACGGGGCAGCTCGCGGGCGGGCGCCGCACGCCGGCCGGCTGCCGGCGCCCCACGCCGGTCGCGTACGGGACCAGTGGGGCCGGTGCGTACGGCCGCGAGCCCCCGGCCCGTACCGTACGCGCCGCTCCGCGCCCTCACAGCAGCGACGTCAGCCGCTCCGCCAGCAGGTCCCAGCGCCACCGCTCCGCCACCCACGCCCGCCCCCGCGCGCCCATCCGCGCGCGCAGGTCCGCGTCGCCGAGCAGCGTCACGATGTGCTCCGCCGCCTGCGCCGCCTGCCGCTCCGCGCCGCCGCGCACCACCCACCCGGTCTCGCCGTCGAGCACCGCGTCCGGAGCCCCGCCCGAGTCACCCGCGACGACCGGCAGGCCGGTCGCGGACGCCTCCAGGTACACGATGCCCAGCCCCTCCACGTCGAGTCCGCCGCGCCGCGTGCGGCACGGCATGGCGAACACGTCGCCCGCGCCGAAGTGCGCGGGCAGTTCCTCCCACGGCACCGCGCCCGTGAAGCGCACCGAGCCGGCGACGCCTGTGGCGGCCGCGAGCTTCTCCAGGTCACCGCGGTACGGGCCGCCGCCGACGATCAGCAGCACCGCCTCCGGCTGCGCGGCCAGGATCCGGGGCAGCGCACGGATCAGGGTGTCCTGGCCCTTGCGGGGGACGAGCCGGGAGACGCAGACGACGACCGGCCGGTCCGCGAGCCCGAGGCGGGCGCGGACGGCGTCGCCGCCGGAGCCCGGGTGGAACGCGGTCTCGTCGACGCCCGGCGGCAACCGCGCCATCCGCGCGGCGGCCTCGGGGGTGAGCGCGCGGGCGATCCGGGCGCGGGTGTACTCACCCAGGTACGTGAGCGTGTCCGCCGACTCGCCGATGCGCCGCAGCAGTTGCCGCGCCACCGGCAACTGCGCCCAGCCCGCCTCGTGCCCGTGCGTGGTGGCCACGATCCGCTCGGCGCCCGCGCGCCGCAGCGCCGGCGCCATCAGCCCCAGCGGCGCGGCGGCCCCGAACCACACCGAGCGGCAGCCGTGCGCGCGCAGCAGCCCGGCCGCGCGGCGGGTGACACGCGGGGTGGGCAGCAGCATCGTGGTGCGGTCGCGGATCACCTCGAAGGGCTGGCGGGCGTCGAAGTCCCGGGTGGCGGCGCGGCCTTCGGCGTCGCGCTTCCAGGTGGAGGCGTAGACGACGACCTGCTCGGGGTCCAGCCGCAGGCACATGCTGTGCAGGAAGTTCTGGATGCCGCCGGGGCGGGGCGGGAAGTCGTTGGTGACGACGAGGGTCTTGTGCGGCGGCCGGTGGGCCGGCGGTCCGCCGGGAGGCGGGTCGCCGGGGGGCGGCTTGCGGGGCGGTGGCGTGTGCATCGCGGCCGACAGTACCGGGGCCCGCGGGGCCGGGGACCTGCGGCCGGGCGGAGCCGTGTCGTAGTGTCGTCGGACGCACACGGGGGCGGGGCGGAGGTCGAGCCATGGCACGGGTCGCGGCGCCGGTGGCGGCGTGGGCGCTGACCCGCGTGGGCCTGCTGCTGCTCGTCCTGGGCATGGTCACGCTGCCCGGGCCCGACGTCACCAGCGACGTCGAGGTGATCTACCGCGGCTGGTACGAGGTGCTGCGCACCGGCACGTTCCCGGTCGACGACGTGAGCTGGCAGTACCCGCCGGGCGCGGCGCTCCCGGTGCTCTCCCCCGGGCTGCTGCCGTTCCTCGGCTACGCGTCCGCCTTCTACGCGATGGCCTGCGCGGCGGACGCGGCGGTGCTGGCGCTGCTGCTGCGGGCCGGGGGCGGCGCCGGGCGGTCGCGGGCGGGGGCGTGGTTCTGGGTGGCGGGAGTGCCGCTGCTGGGGCCGACCGCGTACGCGCGCTACGACGTGATGGTCACCGCCGTCGCCGTCGCGGCGCTGCTGGCCGCGGCCCGGCGGCCGGCGGTGGCGGGGGCGCTGGCGGGATTCGGCGCGATGCTGAAGGTGTGGCCGGTGCTGGTGCTGCTGGGCGCGGCGCGCGGGCGGGCGACGCGGCTGTCGTGGGGCGCGGCGGCGGGGACGGCGGCGGGGGTGGCGCTGCTGGCGGCCGTGGCGATGCCGGGGGCGTTCGACTTCGTCACGGCACAGCGCGACCGCGGCACGGAGGTGGAGTCGCTGGGGGCGCTGGTCTTCCACGTCGGCAGGCACCACGGCTGGGAGGGGACGGTGGAACTGCACTACGGCTCCATGGAGTTCCTCGGTCCCGGCGTCGGCCTGGTCAGCGATCTGGCGCTGGGGCTCTCGGTGGTGGCGATGGGGTGGCTGGTGCTGTGGCGGCTGCGCGCGCGGGAGTTCACGGCGACGACGGGGTGCGAGGCGGCGTTCGCGGGGGCGCTGCTCTTCACGACCACGAGCCGGGTGATCAGCCCGCAGTACCTGCTCTGGCTCGTCGGCCTGGCGGCGGTGTGCCTGACGCTGCGGGCGGCGCGGATGGCGCTGCCGGCGGGCCTGGTGCTGGCGGCGACGGGGGTGACGCTGGCGGAGTTCCCGGTGTGGTTCGGGGAGGTCGTGGGGAGCACCGGGTTCGGGATCGCGCTGCTGGCGTTCCGGAACGGGCTGCTGGTCGTGGCGACGGTGGTGGCGTGCCGGCGGCTGTGGCGGTCGACGGCGGCGCCCGCGGGGCCGGGGAGCGGGGAGGCTGCGGTGCCGCGGCAGCGTACGGCGCGGGAGGACGACCTGCTGACGTGGTGACGTCCGCGTACCCCGTCCCCTGCGGAGGCTACGCGCCGCCGCCCGCCTTGAAGA
The DNA here is from genome assembly GCF_003945505.1 of Streptomyces sp. WAC 06738. NCBI lineage: Bacteria > Bacillati > Actinomycetota > Actinomycetes > Kitasatosporales > Streptomycetaceae > Streptomyces > Streptomyces sp. WAC 06738. The sequence continues at coordinate 1,654,125 of NZ_CP029618.1, forward strand.
GGAGGAGCAGGAACGCCGCGAAGAGGTGGCCGACGAAGATGTAGACGATGAGGCGGATCACCAGGCCGCGGGGGAATCTCTCTTCGATCCGCTTGGACACGGCGGTCTCCTTGGGGGTCAGTGCCGGGTGCCGTCGCCGAGGCACAGCCCGGTGACGGCGCTCTGCAGCAGCGTGTGGACGAAGAGCAGCCCGAGCCCGCCGGGCTCGGCGGCGGCGATGCGGTGCGGGGTGAGGGAGTCGAACTGGGCGCTGTCGCCGGGGTCCAGCAGGTGCTCGCGGTCGCCGAGCACGAGCCGCATCCGCCCGTCGAGCACGTACAGCCACTCCTCGCCGGGATGGACCCGGACGAGGTCGCGGTGCTCGGCGTCGTACGGCACGAACACCCGCAGCGCCTGCATCCCCCGGTCCGTCCCCCCGGCCTGCCGGTACGACCACCCCCCGGCCTCCCGCACCGGCACCTCGGCCCCCCGCACGACGGAGGTCTGCGCCGAGGACACCTCGCCGAGCAGCTCGGAAACCGTCGTACCGTAGACTTGGGCCAGCTTGAGCAGCACCGGCAGCGAGGGCTGCCGCTGCCCGGTCTCCAGCCGGGAGAGATGGGCCGGCGAAAGCTCGGCCCTGGCGGCCGCGGCCTCCAGTGTCAGCCCGGCCCGCCGGCGCAGCTCGCGCAGGTGGGGCGCCTGGGGATGCTCGGTGCTCATACCGCCCATTGAGCCACCGCCCGTGCCTCAGAGTCAAACATCTTGCCTCTCAGGCAAAAGTGCCGTGGGCGGCCTCAGCCCAGCTCGTGGTCCAGGTACGTCCGCCACCGTGCCGTGAACTCCGTGAGGCTCACGCCCAGCTCCGTGCGGAGGGCCGGGCCGACGGCCTTCTCGCGGGACTCCGCCCCGCCCACGGCGCGGTAGAGCGCCACGAGGTCGTCCGGGGTCCACTCGTCGGCGACCATCCGTGCCGCCAGCCACGCTTCGCCGTACGCCTCCGCCACCCGGTCGCCGTCGCCGTCCGTGGGGCGGGCGAAGTCGGCGTCGGCGGGGAGGGAGTCCGGCAGCCGGCCGGCGGCCACCGCGCGCGCGAGTTCGGGTGCGCCCTCGCGGGGATCGCGGCCGGTGCCGCGGAAGGCGACCCAGTCCGCGAAGCCCTCGGAGAGCCAGAGGGGCGTGGCCGGGGAGGTGTCGGCGCGGGTGGCGACGTGGACGGTCTCGTGGGTGAGGACGATGCGGCGCCCCAGGGTGCCGAGCGTGTCGTACGCCTCGGGGTTGACGACGACGCGGTCGGCGGGCGTGCGGTCCCGGTGCCGGCCGGTGGTGACGGCGGCCACGCCCGCGTAGGCCGTCGGTCCCTCGCCGAGCAGTTCCCCCATCGCCGCCTGCGACGCGGGCACCAGCACCACGACGCGGCGCGCCCACGTGCCGCCCCACGCGGCGGAGACTTCGGGCACCGCGCGGTCGGCGACGGCGGCGATGCCGCGCAGGCTGGCCTCGGGCCGGCCGGCGCCGAGCACGAGGCTGTGCGTACCGCGTACGACGGTGAGCGGGCCCTGGTCCCACGGCTGCGGGCGGCTGCCGGGCGCCGGTCCCGCGACGTACCAGCGGCTGTCGCGGCGTACGAACTCCAGCCGCTGGCCGGCGGTCGCGTCGCCGGTGTCGTAGCCGCGGAGGCGGTAGGCCAGGCGGACGTCGGCGGTGGTGCGTTCCGCGGTGGCGGGCACGGTGACGCGGGCGGGGTCGTCGAGACGGAGGGTCCAGGCGGCGAGCGGGAGGGCGTCGAGGTTGCGGAAGACGGTGCGCTGCCGCTGCCGGTACGGGCCGGAGTGCGGGTCGACGGTGCGCAGGTACGCGGCCTCGTCGCCGTCCCGGACGGCGGCGGAGCGCTGCCGTAGCAGGTCGGCGATGGCGCGGGTGGCGTCGCGGGGCCCGCCGCCCCCGCCGTCCCCTCCGCCCTCTCCGGCCCCGCCGCATCCGCCGAGCAGCACGGCGACCAGCCCGCCACAGAGCATCAGCACCACGGTCCGCCGCACGCCTGCCACGCCGACGAGCGTACGTCGCTCCGGCGGGCGGGGGTGCGGCGCGGGTGACCGGGGCGGCGTTGTCAGAGGGGCGGCCTACCCTTGGGCGGGAGTGCGGGGGACGTAGGGGATGAAGGGGACGAAGGAGGTGCGGGGGGTGCCGGGGACGTGGCGGGCGTGGGGGCGCGACGGCGAGCCGCGCCCCCGTCCGGTTCTACGGCCGGGTCACCGAGGCGACCGGCATCATCCCCACCGGGTCGTAGCGCACCGACGCACCCGGGTACGGGGCGTGGACGACCTGGCCGCCGCCCACGTACATCGCCACGTGGCTCGCGTCCGCCCGGTACGTCACCAGGTCGCCCGGCTGCGCCTGGCCCAGCGGCACCTGGCGGCCCGCGTAGCGCTGCGCCTGCGACGTGCGCGGGATGGACACCCCGGCCTTGCCGTAGGCCCACTGCGTCAGGCCCGAGCAGTCGAACCCGCCGGGCGCCGCGCCGCCCCACACGTACGGCGTGCCGACCGCGCCCCGTGCCGCCGCCACCGCGAGCGCGCCGCGGCCGGAGGCCGGTGCCGGGGCGAGGTCGGGCGCCTGGGCGGAGCGGGAGGCACGGTTGCCGCCGGTGTCGGGACGCTCCTCCTTCGGCAGCGAGTTGAGGAGCCGCCGCGCCTCCGCGAGCCGGTCCGTGACCTCGCGCTTGTGCCCGGCCAGCGCGTCGCGTTCGCGCTCCAGGTCCGCGAGGGTGTCCCCGGCCCGTACCCGCTGCTGCTCCAGCCCGCGCTGGAGGCCGACGAGTTGGCGCAGCCGGCCGCTCTGCCGGTTGCCGATGCGCTCCAGGGCGGAGGCCTTCTCCAGATAGCCCTCGGGGCTCTCCGAGAGGATCAGGGTCAGCTTCGGGTCGATGCCGCCGGAACGGTACTGCGCGCCGGCGAGCGAACCGAGTTCGGTGCGCATCCGGTTGATCCGGGCGAGGTCGCGGGCGGCGCGGTCCTGGAGCAGGGCCGCCTTGCGGCGCAGCTCCTCGGTGCGCTCCTTGGCCGCGTTGTACTTCTCGGTGGCCCGCTCTGCCTGGGCGTAGAGGTCGTGGACCCGCTCCCTGGCCGCGGCGTGGTCGTCGGGGGCGGCCAGGGCCGCGTCGGAGAGGCCGGAGAAGACGGCGGGCGAGCCGGACAGCGCCGCCGCCGCGGCGGCGGTGAGGACGCCGGTACGCAGCCGACCGGCACCGCAGGGCCGGGTGGATCGTCGATGTGCTGACACGCGGCAGACAGTAACCACGCGACTACGCGCCGACCAAGAACCGCCCCCGGGCGCGATGTCGGCGCCCGGGTGCCGACGCAGGTCACCCGCGGGGCGTTCGAAACGCGCGGTGTCGGCAATTCGCCCGAACGGGCGGCACGGTGGCCGTAACGAAAGCCGCGGCGTGCCCAACGGGGGCCGCGGCGGGCGCCGCGGCCGGCGTCAGACGCGCGCGCCCCACATGAACGGCATGTTCCCGACGGCCTCGTAGCGGACGACCGCGCCCGGCTTCGGGGCGTGGATGATCTGGCCGTTGCCCGCGTAGATGCCGACGTGGTGCAGGTCGCTGTAGAAGAACACGAGGTCCCCGGGCTGGAGCTGGCTGACCGAGGATATCCGGGTGCCGACGTTGGCCTGGTCCTGCGAGATGCGCGGCAGCGCGACGCCGGCCTGCGAGAAGGCCCAGCCGGTGAGGCCCGAGCAGTCGAAGGAGCTGGGGCCGGTGGCGCCGTAGACGTACGGGGCGCCCAGCTTGCTCTGCGCCGCGGACAGGGCCGCCGCGCCGTGGGAGGAGCCGGGGGCGACGTCGCCGAGGTCGACGCGGTCCTCCGCCTCGCGGCTGGCGCGCTGCTCCTCTTCGGCGAGCGCGGCCTGCTCCTCCTCGGTGAGCTGGTTGAGCAGCGCGCGGGCGTCGCTCAGCTTGTCCTGGACCTTCTTCTTCTGGGAGCCCAGCTCCTTGCGGGTCTCCTCCAGGTCCTTGAGCTTCTCGCTCGCCTCCTGGCGCTGCTGCGCGAGGCTGCGCTGCTTGTCGGCGATGCGTTCCAGCGACTCGGCCTGCTTGCCGCTGACCCGGTCCATCGTGGACGCCTTGTCCAGGTAGGTGTCCGGGTCGGCGGAGAGGAAGAGCTGCACGGAGGGGTCGATGCTGCCGCTGCGGTACTGGGCGGTGGCCAGCGAACCGAGGCCGTCGCGGAGGTCGTTGAGCTCCTGCTGGCCGCGGGCGGCCTTGTCCTGGAGCTCCTTGACGTCCTCTTCGAGCTTGTCCTGCCGCTCCTTGGCGCCGTTGTACTTCTCCGTGGCGCGCTCGGCGTCCTCGTACAGGTTGTCGACCTGCCGCTTGACGTCGTCCTTGTCGGGGGCGGCTTGCGCGCTCTGGGTGGAGAGGGCGACGGCCGCGGCGGCGGTCGCGGTGAAGACGGTGACCCTGGCCCGGTTCGGCTGCTTCGGTCGACGGTGGGACGCCACGAAGGCGAGCTCCTCTTCCTCCAGCCGCCCGACCGTGGCTTTGGGGATGCCCCGGTACCGGCGGGACCTTCGCCATCGCCCCGGATGAGCGATCGACTGCACGAAGGTTCGGGCCAGACACTAACGAGGCACGGGCGATCCGTTCAAATCCCTCCGGCAAAAAAGTCCCCCCGAAGCGCGTTTCTTTACTCACATCACACGGCCAGTAGTCACTGTTCGACAACGAGTTGGACTCGGAGAGGCGAACTGTCCGCACCCGCGAGGGACGGCGGGGTTGTCCGAACTCGCCCGTGTTTCCCCGGGTTGTCAGCTCCGGGCGAGCCGCTTGAGGAGCAGCGCGGACGATACGGGCCGGGCGCCCGCGGCGGCGACGCCGTCGGCGACCTCGCGGTCGGCGGAGACCACCACGACGGGTCTGCCGGTGGGTTCGGCCCGGACGAGCCGGCGGATCAGCTCGTCCGCGGTCTCGCCCGGCTTGCTGAAGAGCACCCGCACCCCGCGCGGCGGCGCGAGCAGCACCGGCGCGGCCAGCTCCGCGCCGTCGAACACGCACGTCACCTCCGCGCCCGTCTGCGCGGCGAGGCCGGCGAGGCCGCCGAGGAGGCGCAGGCGCTGCTTCTCCAACGGGAGCGTGGGATAGCCGGTCTTGGTGACGTTGTAGCCGTCGACGACCATGTGCGCCTGCGGCAGCGCGAGCAGTTGGTCGAGGAGCGCCGGGTCGGTGGCGGAGAGGGCGCGGGCGGCCACGTCCTTCGGCGAGATCGTGCCGGGCTCGACCGCGCCGACGGTGTCCGCGGGGGTCATCCGGGTGGGCGGCAGGGCGAGTTCGCGGCGGAGCCCCTGGGCGGCGTCGAGCACGGTGTCGAGGAGGAGGCGTACGCGCATGTCCTCCACGCTGCGCCCCTCGCGGGCGGCCCGGCGGCTGGCCTCCAGACCGGACTCGGCCTCGCCGAGGCGGGCGCGGAGGCGGCGGGCCTCGCTCTCGGCGGCGGCCAGGTGGGCGGCGGCCTCCTCGCGTCCCGCGGCGGCCTCCTGCTGGAGCTTGCGGACGGCGGCCTCGCCGCGCTTGACGTCGCTGAGCGCGCTGCGCAGCCGGCGGTGCAGGCCCTCGTTCTCGCGGCGCAGCGCCTCCAGTTCGTGCCGGGTGCGCTCCGACTCGCCGCGGGCGGCGGCGCGGGCCTCGGAGAGCTCCGTACGCAGCCGGGCCAGCTCGCGGGCGGCCTCCTCACCGGCCCGCTCGGCGCCGGCGCGCTGCTCCTCCTCGCCGGCGGCGGCGATGAGCTTCACCCAGCCGGGGGGCCGCAGCAGGTACGCGAGGGCCGCGACGTCGACGGGCTCGGCGGCGGCCGGCGGGCTGCCCCCGCGCAGCGCGGCGGCCAGCTCGGGCTGGAGCTCGGCGGCGCGCAGGGCGATCCGGTCGCGGAAGGCGGCGTCGGCCTCCAGCGCGGCGGCGATGGCGTTGCCGGCGAGCTTGACGCGGCGGGACGGGGTGAAGCGGGCGTACTGCCGCAACTGCGGCGGCAGCTCCGCGATGGTCAGGCCGCCGAAGGATTCGTCGGCCAGGGTGACGATCCGGCGGCGCACCCCCTCGGGCAGCGGGCCGTCGAGCACCTCGGCCGCGTCCTCGTCGGAGGAGACGCCCGAGCCTTCCCTCGGCTCCACCACCGGTCACCCTTCCGCTTCAGCGATCCCCGCGGCTTCGGCCGGTCCTTCCGGCGCCGGCGCCGGCCCGGCGCACCGACCTCGTCGCAGGCCGTGCCCCCACCCTACGACCTGGAGCGAGGTCTTAGGCAGACAGATAGAGTGAGCGCCGCACGCGGGTCCGAGAGGGAGAGCGCACACATGATCACTGCGATCGTTCTGATCAACACCGACGTGGACCGCATTCCCGAGATCGCGGAGTCGATCGCCGCGATCGACGGGGTCAGCGAGGTGTACTCGGTCACGGGGGCGCACGACCTGATCGCCATCGTCCGGGTGGCGCGCCACGACGACCTGGCCGACGTGATCCCGGGCCGGATCAGCAAGGTCCCGGGCGTGGCGGGGACCGAGACGCACATCTCCTTCCGTACGTACTCGCAGCACGACCTCGAAGCCGCGTTCGCCATCGGCCTGGAGGAGTAGCGGGGTGCGCGCTCGGGGCCCAAGGGCCTGTCGTCAATCTCCCGTCTGCGGTGCGACGCCTGGCACGCACGCTCGCTGCGTTGTCGGATCGACCGAATAGGCCCACTATGCGGTCGACCCTCCGCCTTGCGATCGCACGCACCAGACGCCGCACCGCCCGCCCTGCGGGCGAACGACGCGAGATTGACGACAGGCCCTAGATGAAGAATCTCTCATCCGTCCTTCACGCTGTGCGGCATCCGCCGGCCGCAGCCTCGGACACATGGCTTTCTCGAAGCGCATGGCCGCACTGACCGCCGTGGTGGCGATCCCGCTGGGCATCGCCGCGACCAGCTACGCCCTGACCGACGACCCGGAGGACCCCACTCCGCCCGCCCGGGTGGAGATGGAGGGCGGCACGTCCTCCCCGCCGGGGTCCACCTCGCCGTCGACCGGCACGTCCCCCGGCGGGGAGACGGGCAAGGAGACGGTCTCGCCGCCGCCGGTGCGCGACGGCCCCACCACGGATCCGTCGGGCAGCGCGAGCGGCGACGACGCCGACGACACCGGGGACGACTCCGGCGGCGGCAACGACGACGATGAGTTCGACGACTGATCGATGATCTCCGCGCGTGCCCGCATCCTCCTTCTGCTGCTGGTGGTGATGACGGCGGCCCTCGCCGCCGTCGCCGGCACCACCCGCTCCATCCTGCTGCGCGACCTGGAGCACCGGGTCGACCGGCTGCTGGCGCAGGAGACGCGGGAGTTCGCCAGCCTCTACGAGCGGGGCGTCGACCCGGAGACGAGCCGGCCCTTCACCGACCCGGAACGGCTGCTGACGGTCTTCCTGGAGCGGCAGTACGCCGACCCGGACGAGGAGCTGCTCGGCCTGGTGCGCCAGCACGGCGACGGGCCGAAGCAGCTCGTCCAGCCGCGGGACCTGACGATGTCCCGGCCGCTGGAGAACGACGAGGCGGGCCGCCGGGCGATCTTCGAGTCCGGCGACCGCACGGGCTTTCTCGACCGGCCCTCGGGCGAGGTGCGCTGGGCCAAGGTCGGCATCGGCGCGAAGGAGGAGCCGGACGCGGCGGCGTTCGTCGTCGCCATCCACACCGAGCGCGAACGCGAACAGGTGAGCGATGTGTTCGTCATCATGCTGATGATCTCCGCCATGGCGCTGGTGGTCGTCAGCGCCATCGGCTGGGCGGTGGCGGGCCGCATCCTCGCGCCCGTACGGCTGGTGGGAGAGACCGCCGCGCAGTTGACGGAGCAGGACCTGACCCGTCGGATCCCGGTGCGCGGGCGCGCCGACCGGGACGAGACGGCGGCGCTCGCCGCGACGTTCAACGCCATGCTGGACCGGCTGGAGCGGGCGTTCGCCGCCCAGCGGGAGTTCGTCGACGACGCCGGGCACGAGCTGCGTACGCCCATCACCATCGTGCGCGGGCACCTGGAGCTCATGGGCGAGGACCCGGCGGAGCGCGAGGAGACGCTGCGGCTGGTCACCGACGAGCTGGACCGGATGACCCGGATCGTGGAGGACCTGCTGCTGCTCGCCAAGGCCGAGCGGCCGGACTTCGTCCAGCCGGAGCCGGTGCAGTTGGCGGAGCTGACCGCGGACGTGTTCGTCAAGGCCAGGACGCTGGGCGAGCGGGACTGGGAGCTGAGCGAGGTCGCCGAGGGCGAGACGCGCCTCGACCCGCAGCGCGTCACGCAGGCCATGGTGCAGCTCGCCCAGAACGCGGTGCAGCACACCGCGCCCGGCGGGCGCATCCGGATCGGCTCGCGGACCGCGGAAGGACACGTCGAGCTGTACGTCGCCGACAGCGGCCCCGGCATCCCGCCGCAGGACGCCGACCTCATCTTCGAGCGCTTCCGCCGCGGCACCGCGCGCCGCGGCTCCCGCGGCGGCGGCGCGGGCCTGGGCCTGGCCATCGTCAAGGCCATCGCGGAAGGCCACCGCGGCCACGTCGGACTCAGCCCCACCGACGGCGGCGGGGCCACCTTCACCCTGATCCTTCAGGAGGGTCTGTGATGAACCGGATTCTCATCGCCGAGGACGAGGAACGCATCGCCTCCTTCGTGGAGAAGGGGCTGCGCGCCAACGGCTTCACCACCACCGTCGCCGCGGACGGCGACACCGCGTACGAGTACGCCCTCACCGGCGGCTTCGACCTGGTCGTCCTCGACATCGGGCTGCCGGGACGGGACGGCTTCACCGTGCTGCGCCAACTGCGCGAGGCGCGCTCGACGGTGCCGGTGATCGTGCTCACCGCGCGGGCGTCGGTCACCGACACCGTCGCGGGCCTCGAAGGCGGCGCCGACGACTACATGACCAAGCCGTTCCGGTTCGAGGAGCTGCTCGCCCGGGTGCGGCTGCGCCTGCGTACCGCCGCGCGGGCACCGGAGGTGACGGTGCTGCGCAGCAGCGACCTCTCGCTCGACCTGCGCACGCGGCGGGCACAGGCGGGCGGGCGCATGGTCGACCTGACGGCCCGGGAGTTCGTGCTCCTCGAACTCTTCCTCCGCCACCCCGGGCAGGTGCTCTCGCGCGAGCAGATCCTCTCCCACGTGTGGGGCTACGACTTCGACCCGGGCTCCAACATCGTGGACGTGTACGTGCGCGCGCTGCGCAAGAAGATGGGCGCCGAGCGGGTGGAGACCGTACGCGGCATGGGCTACCGGCTGCCCGCCCGCCGGCCTGATGAACCGGAGCCGTCGCGCTGACACCCGTTCGGGTGACGCCCGGGTAAAAGGTGAAATCTCCTTAATCTTCGGCTCATCGGAGGCTCACGGCCGCCCCGGAGGCTCTTTCCCGTGAGCCTCTCCCTGCGCCAGACCGCGACGTTGTGCGTGGCCCTCAGCATCTGCGCCCTGCTGGCCGTCCCGGGCAACGCCCCGGGGCTGACGGCCGACGGGCGCCTGACCCTCGCGGTGTTCGCCCTGGCGACCTGCGCCTGGATCGGCACGCCGATCGACGACACGTTCATCGCGCTGGGCGCGGGGCTCGCGCTCGTCGTCACCGGGGTGCTGGACAGCGAGACGCTGTTCGGCACCCTGGGCGACGAGACGGTGTGGCTGCTGATCTGCGCGTTCGTGCTCGCCGCAGCGGTGGCGGGCACGGGCCTCGCGGGCCGGGCCGCGGTCTTCCTGGTCACCGGGGCGCGCACCGTACGGCAGTTGGTGCATCTGACGACGGCGGCGCTCGTCGTCACCGCCTTCGCCGTGCCGGCCACCTCCGGCCGGGCGGCGCTCGCGCTGCCGGTCTTCCTCGCCCTGGCCAAGGCGCTGGGCGAGCGGAAGCGGCTGGTGGTGATGCTGGCGCTGCTCTTCCCCACCGTCATCCTCCTCTCCGCGGTGGCCACCCTCATCGGCGCCGGGGCGCACCTGATCACGGTGTCGGTGCTCTGGGAGGCGACCGGGGAGCAGCTCGGCTTCACCGAGTGGCTGCTGCTCGGGCTGCCGCTGGCGGTCGCCACCGCCCATCTCGCCGCCGAGGTGGTGCTGCTGACGATGACGAAGCGCGCGGACCGCAAGGGCCCGGTGCACCTGACCGCCGAGCAGATCCAGGAGCACACGGAAGAGCCGGTCACCGGGCCGCTGTCGCAGGCCGAGGCGCGCTGCGCGCTGCTGCTCGGCACGGTGGTGGTGCTCTGGTGCAGCGAGCCGCTGCACCGGGTGCCGCCCGCGGTGGTGGCGCTCATCGGCGCGGTGGTCGCGGCGTCGCCGGCGATAGGGACCGTACGGCTGAAGGACGCGCTGCGCACGGTGCCGTGGTCGCTGCTGCTGTTCATGGCGGCGACGATGGCGATGGGCATCGCGCTGTCGGAGTCGGAGGCCGCCGCGTGGCTGGTCTCCGGGCTCCCGGGCGGCTCCTCCGTGCCCGCGTGGGCGTTCCTCGCCGGGGTGGTCGCCGTGAGCACCGCCGCGCACCTCGTGCTGCAGTCCCGCTCCGCGCGCTCCAGCGTGCTCGTCCCGCTGGTCATCGCCGCGGCGCTGGCCGCCGGGGTCAACCCGGTGGCCGCCGCGCTGGCGTCCACCGCGGCGGCCGGCTTCTGCCAGACGCTGCCGGCGTCCGCCAAGCCCGTCGCGCTCTTCTCCGACATACCGGGCGTGGCGACGTACACGCCCCGGGACCTGCTGCGTACGGCCGCGGTGCTGGCCCCGCTGACGGCAGCGCTGGTGCTGCTCTTCGCCCTCGCGGTCTGGCCGCTGCTCGGCGTGCCCGTCCTCGACGAGTGAGCCGCAGGCCACCGACCCCCGTACACCCCTCCGACCCTCAGGAGACCTCATGCTCGACCGCGTCGTCGTCGCCCCCAGCGGCTTCAAGGAGTCCCTGTCCGCCGAGGCCGCCGCCGAGGCCATCGCCGAGGGGGTCGGCCGGGTGCTGCCGGACGCCGCCGTCGATCTGATCCCGCTCGTCGACGGCGGCGAGGGTACGGCGCAGGCGCTGGCCGCCGCGACCCGCGGGCGGCTCGTCCCGTACCCGGCCACCGGACCGCTCGGCGACCGGTTGGAGAGCCACTTCGCCCTCCTCGGCGACGGCACCACCGCGGTGGTCGAGATGGCGGCCGTCGCGGGCCTCGCGCTGGTGCCGCGCCCGCGGCGCGACCCGGGCGGCACCACGACGTACGGGGTCGGCGAGCTCATCCGCGCCGCGCTCGACCACGGCGTACGCCGCATCATCGTCGGCTGCGGCGACTCCGGCACCTCCGACGGCGGCGCCGGCGCCCTCACGGCCCTGGGCGCCCGGCTCCTCGACGCCGAAGGCCGCGACCTCGCCCCCGGCGGCGCCGCCCTCGCCCGCCTCGCGCGCATCGACGCCGCGGGGCTCGACCCCCGGCTCGCCGGGACGGAGCTGCTGGTGGCCTGCAACCCGTACAACGTGCTCTGCGGACCCCGCGGCGTCGCCCGGGTCTTCGGCCCGCAGAAGGGTGCCTCCCCGCAGCAGGCCGAGGAGCTGGCCGCCGCCCTCGACCGCTGGGCGGACGTCCTCACCCGCGACCTCCCGGCCCCCGGCACCGACCTGCGCCTGGGCGCCGGCACCGGCGCGTCCGGCGGCCTCGGCGCGGGCCTCGCGGCGGTCGGCGCCCGTCTCCTGCCGCGGTTCGAGGTGCTCCTCGGCCACCTCGATCTCGACGCCCGGCTGGCCGCCGCCGACCTCGTCATCACCGCGGAGGGCGCCCTCGACCACCAGACCCCGCGCGGCAAGGTGCCGGCGGAGGTGGCGCGCCGCGCCAAGCTCCACGGCCGCCCGGTCCTGGCCCTCGCCGGCACGATCGGCGAGGGCGCGGAGGAGGTCCACGGCACGGGCGTCGACGCCTACGGGACCATCATCCCGGGCCCGATGGCGCTGCCCGAAGCGCTGCTGCGCGCCCGGGAGTTCCTGGCGGACGCGGCCGAGAGGACGCTGCGCATGGTGCTGATCGGCGCGATGGCCGTGCGGCCGGCGCCCGAGCCGGTGAGGACGGCGGAGGGGCGCTCGGCCGGCGGTCGCGAGCGGGACGGAGGGGGCGGGGGTGCGCCCGCAGCGCGGGGATGAGCAGCAATGGCGGCCGGAAGTGTCGGTGCCGCGCGAGGACGTGCCCCCGGTCCCGTCCCCGACCCGCAGCCGGAAGCAAGCGCACCGGCCGGCAGCCGGACCCGGCCGGCAGCCGGACCCGGCCGGCAGCCGCCCGCGGAGTCAGGCCGCCTGCGGGGCCCCGCCCGCGGCCGGTACCGCGGAGGCGGGGACGCAGCGGCCGTCCACCGTGCGGTACAACCACCGCGCCCCGTCGCGCACCAGCGACCCCAGCGCCGCCAGGAACCGGTCCACGTGCTCGTCCGGCGTGCCCGCCCCGAAGCTCACCCGCACCGCGTTCAGCGGCCGCTCCCCGTCCCCGGCGCCTCCCCCGCACTCGGCCGACTCCCCCGCCTCGCCGAGCAGCGCCCGCACCAGCGGGTGCGCGCAGAACAGCCCGTCGCGCACCCCGATCCCGTGCTCCGCCGACAGCGCCGCCGCCAGATGCGAGCTGCTCCATCCTTCGACCACGAACGAGATCACCCCGACCCGCGCCGCGTCCGCGCCGAAGAGCGACAGCACCCGCACCCCCGGCAGCTCCGCGAGCCCGTCGAGTACCCGCGCCACCAGCGCCCGCTCCCGCGCCACCAGTTCGCCGAACCCGGCCTCCGTCAGCGCCTTGCACGCGGACGCGATGGCGTACGCGCCGATGACGTTCGGCGACCCCGCCTCGTGCCGCGCCGCACTCGTCTGCCACTCGACGTCCACTCCCCCGTCGGCCGCCCGCAGCACCCGCCGGCTGGCGCCGCCGCCCGCGAGGTACGGCGGCGCGGCCTGGAGCCAGTCCGCCCGCCCCGCGAGGACGCCGGCGCCGAAGGGCGCGTAGAGCTTGTGGCCGGAGAAGGCCACCCAGTCCACGCCCAGGTCCGCCACGTCCACCGGGTGGTGCGGCACCAACTGCGCCGCGTCCAGGACCAGCCGCGCCCCGTGCCGGTGCGCCGCCGCGGTCAGCTCCCGTACGGGCCACAGCTCGCCGGTGACGTTCGAGGCGCCCGTCACGCACACCAGCGCCGGACCGTCGCCGACCCGCGCCGCCAGCGCCGAGTCCAGCGCCGCCACGGCCTGCCCGGGGCTGGCGGGCGCGGCGAGCACGGTGACCCGGCCGGCCGCGGAGCCACCGTGCTGCCAGGGCAGCAGGGCGGCGTGGTGCTCGGTCTCGAAGACGTAGACCTCGGTCCCCGGCGGCAGCGCGGTCGCCAGCAGGTTGAGCGAGTCCGTGGTGGAGCGGGTGAAGACGACCTGGTCGTCGGGGCGGCAGCCGAGGAACCCGGCGACCGTCGCCCGGCTGGACTCGAAGAGTTCGGTGGAGAGTTGCGAGAGGTAGCCGGCGCCGCGGTGCACGCTGCCGTAGTACGGCGCGTAGGCGGCGACGTCGTCCCAGACGCGCTGCAGCGCCGGGGCGCTGGCGGCGTAGTCCAGGGCGGCGTACTCGGCGTCGCCGCCGGTGACGAGCGGGGCGCGGACGTCCCGGCCGAGGACGGGCAGACAGGCGGGGGTGAGCGTGGACGCGGACATGCGGAACTCCCGTGAGCAGGCGTCGAGATGTGCGGGGTGACGGGCCCGTACGGCCCGGAAAGGACGCGCGCGACGCTCGGCGGAGACGCTGCGGAAGGACGCGCGCGGCGGCGAGGGGCGGAAAGCCCCTAGCGCATTCGCTTGCTCACGGCGGTACTCCCTCGGCCGACCAGGACCCCTGGATTCGCGAGGGGTCCGCGCTTGCCGCAGACCTCGCTGCCTGCGGCCCGGTCATCACCCGGGGCACCCCGCCACGGACGGAGGGTTGCCGGACAGCGGGCCGGGGCCTTGATCGCTGTCGCTCGTGACCTGGTCAGGAGTATGCGCACCGGAGAGCCGCGGCGCAACCCTGTTGCCCGGACTGTCCGCAACTCTCCGGATATCGGCGGAGGTGGCCCGTACCGGCAGACCCCCGCCTGCGCCTCAGCGGTTGCTGGCCGCGACCCAGCGCTCCAGCGCCCGCAGCGCGGAGCCCGAGTCGATCGACTCCGCGGCCCGCACGATGCCCGCCGCGATCCGGTCCGGCAGCGGGCCGTCCGCGTCGGCGTCCAGGGCCGTGAGCGCCGCCGCCGCGTTCAGCAGCACCGCGTCGCGCACCGGGCCGGTCTCGCCGGCCAGCAGCCGGCGGGCGACATCGGCGTTGTACGAGGCGTCCGCGCCCCGCAGCGCCTCCACCGGCACCAGCTCGATGCCCACGTCCCGCGGGTCGAAGCGCTCCTGCCGCACCGCGCCGCCGCGCACGGTCCACACCTGGGAGGTGGCCGTCGTGGTCAGCTCGTCCAGCCCGTCGTCGCCGCGGAAGACGAGCGCCGAGGTGCCGCGCTCGGCCAGCACCCCGGCCATGATCGGCGCCATCCGGGCGTCCGCGACGCCGGTCGCCTGCGCCCCGACCCTCGCCGGGTTGGTGAGCGGGCCGAGGAAGTTGAACGGGGTGCTGACGCCCAGCTCCTTGCGGGTCTGCGCGACGTGCCGCATCGCGGGGTGGAACTTGACCGCGAAGCAGAACGTGATGCCCGCCTCCTCCGCGACCTCGGCGACCCGCTCGGGCGCCAGGTCGAGGTTGACCCCCAGCTTCTCCAGCACGTCGGAGGCGCCGGAGGCGGAGGACGCGGCCCTGTTGCCGTGCTTGACGACCTTCGCGCCGGTCCCGGCGACGACGATCGCGGACATGGTGGAGATGTTGACCGTACGGGCCCGGTCGCCGCCGGTGCCGACGACGTCCACGGTCGGTCCCGGGACGGCGATGGTGTTGGCGTGCTCGTACATCGTGCGCACGAGCCCGGAGATCTCCGCGACCGTCTCGCCCTTGGCCCGCAGGGCGACCGCGAAGCCGGCGATCTGCGCGTTGCTCGCGGTGCCCGACATGATCTGGTCCATGGCCCACGCGGTGTCCTCGGCGCTGAGGTCCTGCCCGGCGATCAGCGCGCTGATGACATCCGGCCAGGAACGCGCCGCCGTGCTGTCGCCTCCTGCTGCCGTCTGCACGCTCATGGCACACCGTCCCGGGGGTCGTCTCAGTTGTCGGGCGTCAGCCTATCGACCGCAGAGTACGCCGAAGGGCCCCCGTCCAACTGCTGGACGGGGGCCCCGGCGGTGATCGCCCGGCGGCGGACAGGCCCTAGTGGTGCCCGTGGCCGCTGGTGATCTCCTCGTACTCGTGCCGGGTCGGCTTCGCGATCTGGCCGGCCTCGCCGTAGTAGCCCTGCGACAGCCTGGCCCGCAGCTTCTCCACCGGGCCCTGCTTGCGCACCACGCCGTTGTCGTCGACCGTCGGGCCGAGCTCCAGCGGCGTGTACTGGTCGTGCGCGGTGAGCTTGTGCATCTCCTCCTGCGACAGCGACTCGTGCACCTCGATGAACTCGCCGTGCGGCAGCCGCTTGATGATGCCCGTCTCCCGGCCGTGCAGGACCTTCTCGCGGTCCCGCCGCTGCAGCCCGAGGCAGATGCGCCGGGTGATCCAGAAGGCCACCACCGGGGCGACGAAGAAGGAGACCCGCACGAACCACGTGATCGACTCGATCGAGAGGTGGAAGTGCGTCGCCCACAGGTCGTTGCCGCCGGCCATCAGCAGCACGAAGACCCAGGTCAGCCAGGCCACCCCGAAGGCGGTACGGGTCGGCACGTTCCGCGGGCGGTCCAGGGTGTGGTGCTCGCGGTGGTCGCCGGTCACCCAGGTCTCGAAGAACGGGTAGGCGACCATCGCGATCGGGACGACGCCCACGATCATCAGGGGGATGAACACCCCGAAGTTGATCGTGTATCCGCCGGGGATGACCCATTCCCAGCCGGGCATGAACCGGATCAGCCCCTCGGTCCAGCCCATATACCAGTCCGGTTGGGCTCCGGTGGAGACCAGATCTGGTCGGTACGGTCCCAGATCCCAGACCGGGTTGATGGTGAACATGCCCGCGATCACCGCGACCACGCCGAAGACGAGGAAGAAGAACCCGCCCGCCTTCGCCACGTAGATCGGCATGAACGGCGCGCCCACGACGTTGTCGTTGGTCTTCCCGGCGCCCGCGAACTGGGTGTGCTTGTGGTAGAAGACCAGGATCAGGTGGAGCACGAAGAGCCCCAGCATGATGCCCGGCACCAGGAGCACGTGGATGGCGAAGAATCTCGGGATGATGTCCGTCCCGGGGAACTCACCGCCCCACAGGAAGAACGCCAGGTAGGTACCGACCACCGGGGTCGCCAGCGTCGCGCCCTCCATGAAGCGGACGCCGGTGCCGGAGAGCAGGTCGTCGGGGAGCGAGTAGCCGGTGAAGCCGGCGATGCAGCCGAGGACCAGCAGCGTGAAGCCGAAGAGCCAGTTGACCTCGCGCGGCTTGCGGAACGCGCCGGTGAAGAAGACGCGCATCATGTGCGTCGCCATGGCGGCGATGAAGATCAGCGCGGACCAGTGGTGGATCTGCCGGATGAGCAGCCCGCCGCGGACGTCGAAGCTGATGTCCAGCGTGGAGGCGTACGCCTCCGTCATGTGCACGCCGTTCATCGGCGCGTACGAGCCGTGGTAGGTGATCTCCGCCATGCTCGGCTTGAAGAACAGCGTCAGGTACACGCCGGTCAGCAGCACGATGAGGAAGGTGTACATGGCCACTTCCCCGAGGAGGAAGGACCAGTGGTCGGGGAACACCTTGCGGATGTTCTTGCGGCCGGCGGCGTGCAGTCCGAGCCGGGCGTCCGCCCAGTCGGCGACTCTCTCACCTCTGCCGGGTGGTTTGCGGCGTGTGTCTGTCGTGGTGGTGCTCATCCGCGCTCCCAGAAGCTGGGGCCTACCGGCTCGTCGAAGTCGCCGAGCGCGTACAGGTAGCCCTCGTCATTGACCGTGATCCTAAGCTGCGGCAGGGGGTGCCCCGCCGGGCCGAAGAGCACGCGCGCGCCGTCGGACAGGTCGAACGTCGACTGGTGACACGGGCACAGCACGTGGTGCGTCTGCTGCTCGTACAGGCTGACGGGACAACCGACGTGCGTGCAGATCTTGGAGTAGGCCAGGATGCCCTCGTGTCCCCAGTCCGCCGACTTCTTGTCCTTGATGTCGCCCGGGTGGATCCGGACGAGCATCAGCGCCGCCTTGGCGATCTCGGTGTTGAAGTCGTGGTCGCCTTCCTTCAGCCCCTCGGGCTTGGCGAAGGAGAGCGAACCGACGGTGATGTCCTCGGGGCGCAGCGGCTCGTCGGTGTTCATGTTGATGAGCAGCTTGCCCTTGCCCCACAGGGTGTGGCGCAGCTTGGTGCCCGGCAGCGGGCCGAGGTCGCGCAGCAGCACGACACCGGCGAGGGGCACCAGCGTGAGCGCGCCGAGCATGGTGCGGCGGATGATCTTGCGGCTGCCGATCTGCGATTCCTCGGTGCCCTGCCGCCACTGGGCCTTGGTGATGGCCTTGGTCTCTTCGGAGGACTCGATCTGGTGCCGCTCCTGGATGACCTCCACGTCCGACATCAGCGTGCGGGACCAGTGGATGGCACCGGCGCCGATGCAGAACAGCGCGAGGCCCAGGGTGACGCCGAGGGCGAAGTTCAGCGCGCTGATGTGGCCGAGCGGGAAGATGTAGACGATCTTGTCGACGTCGATCGCGACGAACGAGACGATGAAGCCGACGGTCGCCAGCATCGACACCGTGAAGAGCAGCGAGACGGTGCGCTCGGAGCGCTTGGCGGCGCGCTCGTCGATGTCCTGCTTGCGCGGCTCGTGCGGCGGCAGGCCGGGGTTGGCGAACGGGTCGCGCTCCTCGACCGCGACGCCCCCGCTCTCCTCGCCCTCCCGGACGGTCGGCAGGTGCTCGCCGTTGTTCTCGTTCTCGGAGCCAGGCTGGCTACTCATGACTTCTTGGCCTTTGCAGAGCGGGCGGTGATCCAGATCGTCAGGATGACGAGGGAGCCGAGCCCGAAGACCCAGGCGAACAGACCCTCGCTCACGGGGCCGAGGCCGCCGAGGCTGAAGCCACCGGGCGACTCGGCCTCGTCGCCGCCGACCTCGTCGAGGTAGGCGATGATGTCCTGCTTGTCCGAGGTGGTGAGCAGCTTGTCGGGGAAGGACGGCATGTTCTGCGGCCCCGTCTGCATCGCCTCGTACATGTGCTTCGGATCGACGCCGTCGATGTTCGGCGCGTACTTGCCGTCGGTGAGGGCGCCGCCCTTGCCGGTGAAGTTGTGGCACTGCGCGCAGTTGGTGCGGAACAGGTCACCGCCGCGGGCGACGTCGCCGCCCGCCGGGTCGTACTGGCTCTCCTCGGGGACCGCAGGGCCCGGGCCCAGGGAGGCGACGTACGCGGCGAGCTGGTCGATCTCCTTCTGGGTGTACACACTCGGCTTCTTCGGCGCCTGGGCGCCCTGCTGCTGCAGGGGCATCCGGCCGGTGGAGACCTGGAAGTCCACCGCGGCCGCGCCGACGCCCACGAGGCTGGGGCCGTCGCTGGAGCCCTGCCCGCCGGTGCCGTGGCAGCTCGCGCAGCCGACCCGGAAGAGCTTCTGTCCCTCTTCGACGGCGAGGGACTGTGCGCTGGTCTCGTCGGCCTGCGCCTTACCGGTGGGCGCGAATGTGGCGTACAGCCCCCGGTGGCCGCCAGCGCGATGAGTAGGACGACGAGCGCCGCCAGCGGATGGCGCCGTCGTGCGGAGAGCTTTTTCACGGATTACCCCGGTATCAGGATCTTCAGCGTCGGTGTGCTTCTCGGTGCCGGCTCCCCGGCCGGTTACTTGATCAAGTAGATGGTGGCGAAGAGGCCGATCCAGACCACGTCGACGAAGTGCCAGTAGTAGGACACCACGATCGCGGCCGTCGCCTGCTGGTGCGTGAACCGTCTGGCCGCGTAGGTGCGTCCCAGGACCAGCAGGAAGGCGATCAGACCGCCCGTCACGTGCAGGCCGTGGAAGCCGGTGGTCAGATAGAACACCGAGCCGTACGGGCCGGAGGAGAGCGTGATGCCCTCGTGCACCAGCTCGACGTACTCGGTGACCTGCCCGGCGATGAAGACGGCACCCATGATGAAGGTCACCGTGAACCACATGCGCAGCTTCTTCACGTCACCGCGCTCGGCGGCGAAGACGCCGAGCTGGCAGGTGAGGGAGGAGAGCACCAGGATCGTGGTGTTGCCGAGCGCGAACGGAACGTTGAGGGTGTCGGCCTGGTCTTTCCAGAAGTCCGCCCCCATCACCGAACGCAGGGTGAAGTACATCGCGAAGAGGGCCGCGAAGAACATCAGCTCGGAACTCAGCCAGATGATGGTTCCGACGCTGGTGAGGTTCGGCCGGTTGACCGACGGGTGCGCGTGCCCGGTCTCTACTGCTGCTGTTGCTGTCGCCACGTCCGACATTATGTCGGTCCCTTATCCCCGCCTCACTCCGGGGGGTGCCGTTCGGAGTGTCAGGGCGCCGCAGAGGGGCCCTGGACTGCACCGCCGCATCCCGGGCGGAGTAGCATCCGCGGTGAGAGCGGTGCCCGAGAACCACCGGAGGAACCATGGAGTCGACGGCCGCAGGACCGGTCAACGTACTGGTCTACAGCGACGACGCGAACACGCGCGAGCAGGTCCGGCTCGCCGCCGGGCGCCGCCCCGCGGCGGACCTGCCGCCGGTGGAGTACGTCGAGTGCGCCACGTTCCCCGCGGTGCTGGCGGAGTTGGAGCGGGGCGGGATCGACGCCTGCGTGCTCGACGGCGAGGCGGTGCCCGCCGGCGGCATGGGGGTGTGCCGGCAGATCAAGGACGAGATCTTCCAGTGCCCGCCCGTCCTGCTGATCATCGGCCGCCCGCAGGACGCCTGGCTGGCGACCTGGAGCCGGGCGGAGGCCACCGTGGCGCACCCGGTCGACCCGGCGGCGCTCGCGGACGGTCTGGCGGAAGTGCTGCGGCTGCGGCAGGCCGTACGCGCCTGAGGGCGGCGGGCGCCGGGGGATCCGGCGCTCCCCCGCCGGGCCGTACGGCCCGGCGGGCGGCTCAGATTCCCGGCCGCAGCCGGCCCGCTTCCGCCGGGCCGCCGCCGTCGCGTACGCCGGGCGTCAGGGCGCTGCCCTCCTGCCACTTGGTCCAGGAGAGGTTCCAGTCCCCGAAGCCGTTGCCGAACGGGGCCATGTCCTCGCCGTAGCTGTTGACGACCTCCACGATGTCGCCCGGCCGTACGGTCTTGAAGAACCAGGCGGCGTCCTCGGTGCTCATCCCGGTGCAGCCGTGGCTGACGTTGGCGGAGCCCTGCGAGCCCACGGACCAGGGGGCGGCGTGCACGTACTCGCCGCTCCAGGTGACGCGGGTCGCCCAGGACACCTGGAGGTCGTAGTCCTCCCCGGTGCCGCCGACGCCGATGCTGGCGCCGGTCATCCGGACGCTCGACTGCTTCTCCAGCACCACCTTCTTACCGTTGCGGGTCTCGAAGCCCGCCTTGCCGGTGGTGACCGGGATGGTGTTGATCTCTTTTCCGTTGCGGTACACGGTCATCTCGTGCGTGGAGGCGTCGGTGACCGCCTCGATGCGGTCGCCGATCTTCAGTTCCAGGGGTTTCGCGGCGCTCGCGTAGACGCCCTCGCGCACCTTGACGCCCTCCAGCCGGCTCTCCAGCCGGACCCGGGCGCCCGCGGGCCAGTACTCCTTGGGGCGGTAGTGGAGTTCCTTGTCGCCGACCCAGTACCAGGCACCCTGGACCACCGGCGTCGAGCTGACCTTCAGCCCGCGCTCGACGACGGACCGCTCCGCCTGGGTCTTCACGGCCCGGTTCAGCTTGACCGTCAGCGGCTGGCCGACGCCGTACGTGCCCTTCTCGGGGCCCAGCTCGACCTTCATCGGTTTCTTCGTCCTGACCTTGGAGGTGCGGTACGTCAGCCGCTTGCGGCCGGGCGCACCGTCGTCGTTCTCGGTGCTCACCTCGACGCTGTACCGGGACCGGGCGGCCAGCGGCACGGTGCTGCGCCAGGTGTGGCCGTCGGCGGACAGCCGGCCGCGTACGTACCGGCCGCTCTCGTCCACGGCCGTGACGTCCGTGATGCGGGCCTGCCCCTCGGCGGTGACCTCCAGGTCCTCCGAGGGGTCGGCGAGACCGCTGTCGTCGGCCACGCCGGAGAGGGTGATCCGGCCGGCGGGCTCTCCCGGTTCGCGGGCCAGCGGATGGCCGCCGGCGCCGCATGCGGCGAGGCCCGGGGCGAGGGCGACCAACAGCAGGGAACAACTGACTGCCGTACGGCGATGGGGCGTTTGGCTCATGATCACACGCTAGGCAGATGCTCCACGCGACGCGCGGTGTGTGGGCCATACGAGGGGGCCGCGGCACCCGTTCGGCGTGCCGCGGCCCCGTCGGTGGAGCTGTGCTGTAGTGCGCTACTGGTTCTGGTCCGCCCCGCGGTAGTACTCGAAGACCCAGCCGTAGAGGCCGACCAGGATCACGGGGATGGAGAAGTACAGCAGCCACCAGTTGAGGACGATGCCGAGGAAGGCGAGCGCGCCGCCGATGGCCAGCGACAGCGGCTGCCAGCTGTGCGGGCTGAAGAAGCCCAGCTCGCCGGCGTCGTCGGCGACCTCCGCCTCCTTGTTGTCCTGCGCCCCGGTGTCGACCCGGCGGGCCGTGAAGACCAGGTAGTACCCGATCATCGCGGTGAGGCCGAAGGCCAGGAACAGCGCGGTGGTGCCGACCGGCTCCTTCGACCAGTAGCCGTAGACGATCGCCGCGACCAGGACGAAGGCGGCGAGCCAGCCGAACATGTGGCCCTGGATCTTCACTTCGCTTCCCCTTCGCTGCCGCCGCCGACGAGCGTCTTGTCACCGGCGCCGTGGCTCTGCCCGACCTGGGCCGCCGCGATCTCGGGATGGTGCAGGTCGAAGGCCGGCGATTCGGACCGGATGCGCGGCAGCGAGGTGAAGTTGTGCCGCGGCGGCGGGCAGGAGGTGGCCCACTCCAGGGAGCGGCCGTAGCCCCACGGGTCGTCGACCTCGATCTTCTTGCCGTACTTGGCGGTCTTCCACACGTTGTAGAAGAACGGCAGCATCGACATGCCGAGCAGGAACGAGCTGATCGTCGAGAAGGTGTTCAGGGCGGTGAACCCGTCGGCCGCGAGGTAGTCCGCGTACCGCCGGGGCATGCCCTCGGCGCCCAGCCAGTGCTGCACCAGGAACGTGCCGTGGAAGCCGATGAACAGCGTCCAGAAGGTGATCTTCCCGAGTGTCTCGTCGAGCATCTTGCCCGTGAACTTGGGCCACCAGAAGTGGAAGCCCGCGAACATCGCGAAGACGACGGTGCCGAAGACCACGTAGTGGAAGTGGGCCACCACGAAGTACGAGTCGGAGACGTGGAAGTCCAGCGGCGGCGAGGCCAGGATGACACCGGTCAGACCGCCGAAGGCGAACGTCACGAGGAAGCCGATGGACCAGAGCATCGGTGTTTCGAAACTCAGTGATCCCTTCCACATCGTGCCGATCCAGTTGAAGAACTTCACTCCTGTCGGCACCGCGATCAGCATCGTCATGAACGCGAAGAACGGGAGGAGTACGCCTCCTGTCACGTACATGTGGTGCGCCCACACGGTCACGGACAGACCGGCGATGGAGATCGTGGCGGCCACCAGGCCGATGTAGCCGAACATCGGCTTGCGGCTGAAGACCGGGACGACCTCGGAGATGATGCCGAAGAACGGCAGCGCGATGATGTACACCTCTGGATGGCCGAAGAACCAGAAGAGGTGCTGCCAGAGGAGCGCACCGCCGTTCGCCGGGTCGAAGATGTGCGCCCCGAACTTGCGGTCCGCCTCCAGCGCGAGCAGCGCGGCGGCCAGCACCGGGAAGGCGAGCAGCACCAGCACGCCGGTGAGCAGCACGTTCCAGGTGAAGATCGGCATGCGGAACATCGTCAGGCCGGGCGCCCGCATGCAGATGATGGTCGTGATGAAGTTCACCGAGCCGAGGATGGTGCCGAAGCCGGAGAACGCCAGACCCATGATCCACATGTCGGCGCCGACGCCCGGCGAGCGCACCGCGTCGGAGAGCGGCGTGTACGCGAACCAGCCGAAGTCGGCCGCGCCCTGCGGGGTGATGAACCCGGCGACCGCGATCAGCGACCCGAAGAGGTACAGCCAGTACGCGAACATGTTCAGCCGCGGGAACGCCACGTCGGGCGCGCCGATCTGCAGCGGCATGATCCAGTTCGCGAAGCCCGCGAAGAGCGGCGTCGCGAACATCAGCAGCATGATCGTGCCGTGCATCGTGAACGCCTGGTTGAACTGCTCGTTGCTCATCACCTGCGTGCCCGGCCGGGCCAGCTCGGCGCGCATGAACAGCGCCAGGATGCCGCCGATGATGAAGAAGAAGAACGACGTCGCCAGGTACAGCGTGCCGATCGTCTTGTGGTCGGTGGTCGTCAGCCACTTGACCACGACGTTGCCGGGCTGGCGGCGGCGCGCGGGCACCTCGTCCTCGTATGCGTCTTCGCCCGCGCCGGCGGCCGCCGCACCCTGGGGTTCGTTGAGGATGCTCATTGGTAGTTGGTCTCCGCATTCCTAGCGGCGTCGGTCTGGGGGATGCCCGCCGGGATGTACCCGGTCTGGCCCTTGTCGGCCAGCTTCTGCAGGTGCTCCTGGTACTTCTCCGGGGAGACCACCTTCACGTTGAAGAGCATCCGGGAGTGGTCCGTGCCGCAGAGCTCGGCGCACTTGCCCAGGAAGGTGCCCTCCTTGTTGGGGGTCACCTCGAAGACGTTGGTGTGGCCGGGGATGACGTCCTGCTTCATCAGGAACGGCACCACCCAGAAGGAGTGGATGACGTCCCGGGAGGTGAGCACGAACTGGACCGTCTCACCCTTGGGGAGGACCAGCGTGGGGCCCGGGTTGCCGGTCTGCTCGTTCTCGCTGGCCGGCACACCGTAGTCGTAGACGCCCTCGGCGCCCTTCGGCACGGCCTTGAAGTCCCGGTCGGGGATGGCGTCGAGCTCCTTGGGCCGCTTCGCCGGCGTGGCGGCGTCGCCGTCCAGGTTCTCCAGGTAGTTGAAGCCCCAGCTCCACTGGTAGCCGACCACGTTGATCACGTGGTCCGGCTTCTCCGAGGTCTCCAGCAGCTTGCTCTCGTCGCGCGCGGTGAAGTAGAAGAACACCGCCACGACGATCAGCGGGACGACCGTGTACAGCGCCTCGATGGGCAGGTTGTACCGGACCTGGGCCGGGACCTCGACCTTGGTCCTGGAGCGGCGGTGGAAGATGACGCTCCACAGGATCAGGCCCCAGACGAGGACCCCGACGGCCAGGGCGGCCGCCCAGGATCCCTGCCACAGGGAGAGGATCCGCGGCGCCTCCTCGGTGGCCGGCGTCGGCATGCCCAGGCGGGGGAAGTCCTTGTAGGTACAGCCGGAGAGGGTGACCAGGACCAGGCCCGCGGCCAGCGCCTGCGGCAGCCTTCGCCGCATCGTGCGCCGCGGCGAGCGGGTACCTCCCGCGGCCGCCTTGTGGCCGCGGGGGAGGTCGGAGCCGTTGTGACTCACGTAGCGCCTTCCCGAGAGTCTCGCCCACGGTCCCTTCGGGCGCGCGGGCAGCAGGTTTGGATGTTTACGCGGACCAAACCCTACTGGACGCCATTTGGGGTCGCTCGGGGAGGGTGCCCTGGCGCGCCGGGGGCACTCCTATGGTGCGGCGGCGGCCGTCAACTCGGTCCCGCCGGTCCCCCGTCGGGGCCCGTCCCGGGCGCAGGCGTCGCGGGCCCGGAGGCGTGGACCAGGGGTTAGCGTGGTCGCGTGCCGTACTTCGACGCCGCGTCGTCCGCGCCCCTTCACCCGATCGCCCGGCAGGCCCTGCTCGCCGCGCTCGACGAGGGCTGGGCCGATCCGGCCCGGCTGTACCGGGAGGGCCGCCGGGCGCGCCGGCTGCTCGACGCCGCGCGCGAGACCACCGCGGACCTCGTCGGCTGCCGCCCGGACGAGCTGGTGTTCACGTCCTCGGGCACGCGCGCGCTGCACGACGGCATCGCCGGGGCGCTGGCGGGCCGCCGCCGCGCCGGGCGGCACCTCGTCGTCTCGTCGGTCGAGCACTCCGCGGTCCTGCACGCGGCGGAGCGCCACGAGGCGGCGGGCGGGGAGGTGACGTACGTGCCGGTGGACCGCGGCGGCCGGGTGGCGCCCGGGGCGTACGCCGAGGTGCTGCGCCCCGATACCGCGCTGGCCTGTCTGCAGTCGGCCAACCACGAGGTGGGCACGGAGCAGCCGGTCGCCGAGGCGGCCGAGGAGTGCCGGGCCGCGGGGGTGCCGCTGCTGGTGGACGCGGCGCAGTCGCTGGGCTGGGGACGTACCGAGGGACCGTGGTCGCTGCTGGCGGCCAGCGCGCACAAGTGGGGCGGCCCGCCCGGCGTGGGGCTGCTCGCGGTGCGCAAGGGGACGCGCTTCGCGCCCGCGGGCCCCGCGGACGAGCGGGAGTCGGGCCGCGCGCCCGGCTTCGAGAACATCCCGGCGATCGTCGCGACCGCCGCCTCGCTGCGCGCCGTCCGCGGGGAGGCGGCGGCGGAGGACGCGCGGCTGCGGGCGCTGGTGGACCGGATCCGCGCGCGGGTGCCGGAGACGGTCGCGGACGTGGAGGTGGTCGGCGATCCGGAGCGCCGGCTGCCGCATCTGGTGACGTTCTCCTGCCTGTACGTGGACGGGGAGGCGCTGCTGCACGCGCTGGACCGGGCGGGGTTCTCCGTCTCGTCCGGGTCTTCGTGCACGTCGAGCACGCTGACGCCGAGCCATGTGCTCAAGGCGATGGGCGTGCTGTCCGAGGGCAACGTGCGTGTGTCGCTGCCGCAGGGGACGTCGGTGGAGGACGTGGAGGGCTTCCTGGGGGCGCTGCAGGACGCGGTCGCCGGGGTGCGGGCCGAGCTGGGCGCGCCGGTGAGCGGTGCGGCGGAGGAGACGCCGGGCGGGGAGCTGGTGATCGACGCGCGCGGGCGGCGCTGCCCCATCCCCGTCATAGAGCTGGCGAAGGTCTTCGACCGGGTGCCGGTGGGCGGCACGGCGCTGGTGCTGTCGGACGACGAGGCGGCGCGGCTGGACATCCCGGCGTGGTGCGAGATGCGCGGGCAGGAGTACGCCGGCGAGGAGCCGGCGGCGGGCGGCGGCACGGGCTACAGGGTGCGGCGCAGGGGCTGAGCGGCGCCCGGCCCGTACCGGGGGCGCGCGGCGGGCGCCCGGCGGTCCTGCCCGCCGGGCGCCCGCGCGCACTGCTGGTCTGCCGGTCCCGCTCCGTCAGTCCTGCACCGACTCCGGCAGGTGCTCCTGCACCTCGGCGGCGGCTTCCTCCCCGTACGCCTTGGTGAAGCGGGCGACGAAGTTGCTGCGCCGCAGCTCGTACTCCTGCGGGCCCACGGTCTCGATGACCAGCGTCGCCAGCATGCAGCCGAGCTGCGCCGCCCGCTCCATGCTCACGCCCCAGCTCAGCCCGGAGAGGAAGCCGGCCCGGAAGGCGTCGCCGACGCCCGTGGGATCCGCCTTGCGCTCCTCCTCCGGGCAGCCGACGAGGATCGGCTCCTCGCCGGCGCGGTCGATGCGCACGCCGCGGGCGCCGAGGGTGGTCACGCGGGTGGCGACGTGGGTCAGCATCTCCTCGTCGCCCCAGCCGGTCTTGGTCTCGATCAGCCCCTTCTCGTACTCGTTCGAGAAGAGGAACGCGGCGCCCTCGGTGAGGGTGCGGATGCCGTCACCCTCCATGCGGGCGATCTGCTGCGAGAAGTCGGCGGCGAAGGGGATGCCGCGGGTGCGGCACTCCTCGGTGTGGCGCAGCATCGCCTCGGGGTCGTCGGCGCCGATGGAGACGAGGTCGAGGCCGCCGACGCGGTCGGCGACGGTCTTCAGCTCGATGAGCCGGGCCTCGCTCATGGCGCCGGTGTAGAAGGAGCCGATCTGGTTGTGGTCGGCGTCGGTGGTGACGACGAAGCGCGCGGTGTGCAGCACTTCGGAGATGCGTACGGAGCCGGTGTCGACCCCGTGCCGGTCCAGCCAGTCGCGGTACTCGCCGAAGTCGGCGCCGGCCGCGCCGACGAGGATCGGCCGGGCGCCGAGCTGGCCCATGCCGAAGCAGATGTTGGGTCCGACTCCGCCGCGGCGCACGTCCAGTTTGTCGACGAGGAACGACAGCGAGACGGTGTGCAGTTGGTCGGCGACCAACTGATCGGAGAACCGACCGGGGAAGGTCATGAGATGGTCGGTCGCAATGGAGCCGGAAACGGCAATATGCACGGCGTACGCTCCTGTAGGCGGGGCAGGTAACGCGGGTAGTGCTCACGCTACCGGCTGAACACCGGCCTCCGGACGGGTTCTGCCCGGCCAAAACTACCTGATAGTAGGTCTTACCACTCCTCGCCGCGGGTGCGTACGGTCGAGACATGCAGAAGGACTCGCGGGCCTCCGCCACCCCCCTCCCGTCGTCGGCCTTCCCGAGCGCAGCGCCGCTGGAGCTGGACGGCGGTCTCGCCGAGCTGCGCACCGACTGCGCCCGGATGGCGCCGCACTGGTCGGGCCACCCGCACAGCCCCGCGGGGCACGTGCCGGACACCCGGATCAGCGCTCTGGCGCGGATCATGGTGCCGTCGGCATCAGCGGACCTGCTCCGCGGCATGTCCGAGTACGGCGACTGACCCCGCCGCCCGGTCGGCTCCCCCGGAGGGAACCGGATCCGCATGACCGGCGTCCCATCGGCATCCCCGACGAAGGAGCCGAACGGTGAGCACCGAGCACACCCCAGGTCCCGTGCCTGAGCCCGAGCCCGCGCACGCCCGCGCGGCCGGTCCTGACGGCCGGGACGCCGAAGACCCGGGCGGCGCCGGCGAGCCCGGCCGCCCGGACGGCGGCAGGCGCCGCCCCGGCGTGCTCGTGGCGGCGGCCGTCGCCGCCGCGGTGATGCTCACCGGCGGCGGGGTCGCGTACTTGGTGGACCGGACGGACGACGGCGGCGGCGCCGGCTCCGACGGCGGCGAGCCGCCGCCGCTGCGGCTCGACGGGCTCTCCATGGAGGCCGCGGCGAGGGGCGGGAGCGCGCCGCTGCGGCTCGTCGGCGAGCTGCCGGACGGTCCTGACGAGGCGCCGGTGTTCGAGCCCGCGGGCCGGGTCGAGGCCGCCGACGTGGCGCGGCTCGCGGCGGCGCTGGGGATGGACGGCAAGCCCCGCGAGGAGGGCGGCGGCTGGCGCGTCGGCGTCTCGCGCGACGGGCAGGGGCCGCTGCTCCAGGTCCAGGCCGAGGCGCCGGGCGCCTGGACGTACCAGCAGTACGGCGGCACCGCCTGCGACCTCCCGCTGCCTGCGGAGCCGGACGGCGCCGGCCCGGACGCGGCGGTGACCTCCGCGTGCGAGGTCCCCGTCCCCCGGCCCCGGACGAAGGCGGACGCCCCGGTGCCGGCGGCCGCGGCGGAGAAGGCCGCCGAGCCGGTGCTCGCGGCGGTGGGCCAGGAGGATGCCGAGGTGGCGGCGGCCGAGCCGTTCGGCGCCGTGCGTACGGTGACGGCGGAGCCGGTCGTCGGCGGGCTGCCGACGACCGGCTGGCAGACGTCGCTGCAGATAGCCGGGGACGGACAGGTGACCGGCGGCAACGGCTACCTGGTCGACCCCGCCGAGGCGGACACGTACCCGGTGATCACGGCGGACGCGGCCTTCGAGGAGCTGGCCAAGCCCTCGGGCGGCGGCGGGGAGCCGGCGATCGCCCCGGCATGCGCCTCGGCGGTGCCGTACGAGGAGGGCACGGGGCCCGGCAAGCCGCCGGCCGGCAAGGTCGACCCGTGCCTCGGCAAGATGGAGGCGACCAAGGTGCGCGGCGCCGAGTTCGGGCTCTCCGCGCAGTCGGTGGAGGGGCGGCCGGTGCTGGTGCCGTCCTGGCTGTTCCAGGTGACGAGCGATGCGCCGACCCCGTTCCACGACGGCAAGCCGGGCACCGTCGTCTGGCCGCAACTGGCCGTCGCGCCGGAGTACGTCACCGAGGCGGAACCGAGCACGCCCGCGGTCCCCGAGCCGGCCCCGCCGACGTCCGCCCCGGGCGCCGAGCCCACCGCCGGCGGCGGCTCCGCCGGCCGCCCCGGCAGCCCCGCGCCGTCGGAGAGCAGCGACTCGGGGCAGGGTTCGCCCGGTCAGGTGGGGCCCGCCGAGCCCGCGCAGCCGCCGTCGTCCGCGCCCGCCGAGGAGCCGGAGAGCCGCGGCGGTGCGGTGGGCAGCCCCGTGGGCATCGAGTCCTACTCGGTGGACGGGCGCACCCTCAAGCTGCACTTCTGGGGCGGCGTCTGCACCGAGTACGCGGCGACCGCCGACGAGGCGGGCGGCGCGGTGACGGTGCGGCTCACCGGGGAGGACGAGCCGGGCGAGGTCTGCATCAAGATCGCGAAGCGCTTCACGGAGACGGTGGAGCTGTCCGCACCGCTCGACGGCCGCAAGGTCGTGGACGCGCGAACGGGAGAGCGGGTGGCCGCCAAGTAGCCAGTAAGAACGTGCCACGCCGGGCGGCGACGCCCACACAAGCGGAAGGCGGCGGAACCGTGGGGGTTTCCGCCGCCTTCCTCATGCCGGTAACGGGCCGGCGGCCCGTGCGCTCCGGCGGGCTCCTCAGCTGAAGGAGTCGCCGCAGGCGCAGGAGCCGGTGGCGTTCGGGTTGTCGATCGTGAAGCCCTGCTTCTCGATGGTGTCGACGAAGTCGATGGACGCGCCGGTCAGATACGGGGCGCTCATCCGGTCGGTCACGACCGAGACGCCGCCGAAGTCCTTGACGACGTCGCCGTCGAGGTCGCGGTCGTCGAAGAAGAGCTGGTAGCGCAGGCCCGAGCAGCCACCCGGCTGAACGGCGACGCGGAGCTTGAGATCCGGCTGGCCTTCCTGCTCCAGCAGGCTCTTGACCTTCGCCGCAGCGGCGTCGGACAGAATGATGCCGTCGACTGCGGTGGTCTCGCCCTGAACGGTCATTCGCATGTCTCCCGGGTTGTGGACTGCTTGCCGATCGAGTCCAACCGGCCGCGCTCCCGATTCATTCCGGCCGGGGGCGCGTTTTCTTGCTCCTTTCATGCTCGCATACGCCACCACTTCGGGTCATCCGCCCGAGGCCGGAGGAGGGCGTACGGACCGGGCCCGGACCTGCGCGCGGCATTCGTCACATTGACACGAGCACCATCGTCAACCTGACGCGAAGGGGATATGATGAATAACGTCAATGTGACGAAAATGGATGCGCCGGCAGCCCGCCGAGAGCCGAAGAGAAAGGGTGGAGTGCGCTGTGACCACCGCCCAGGACCTTGATGTGACCCCCACGCCCCTCGCCCTGCTGCTGCTCGGGCGGGAGGCCGACCCCTCCAGCGAGCGCGGCGTCGACTGTCCGGGCGACCTGCCCGCCCCCTCCGACCCCGGCCTGGTCGAGCGCGCCCGCGCCGCCAAGGAGCGGCTCGGCGAGAAGGTCTTCGTCCTCGGCCACCACTACCAGCGCGACGAGGTCATCCAGTTCGCCGACGTGACCGGCGACTCGTTCAAGCTCGCGCAGCAGGCCGCCGCCCGCCCCGAGGCGGAGTACATCGTCTTCTGCGGCGTGCACTTCATGGCCGAGTCCGCGGACATCCTCACCTCCGACTCCCAGGCGGTCGTCCTGCCCGACCTGGCGGCCGGCTGCTCCATGGCCGACATGGCCACCGCCGAGCAGGTCGCCGAGTGCTGGGACGTGCTCACCGAGGCCGGTGTGGCGGACGTCACCGTCCCCGTCTCGTACATGAACTCCTCCGCGGACATCAAGGCGTTCACCGGCAGGCACGGCGGCACCATCTGCACCTCCTCCAACGCCGAGCGGGCCCTGAACTGGGCGTTCGACCAGCGCCCGGCCGGTGCGGGCAAGGTGCTGTTCCTGCCCGACCAGCACCTCGGCCGCAACACCGCGATACGCGACCTGGGCCTCTCCCCCGACGACTGCGTCGTCTACAACCCGCACCGGCCGGACGGCGGCCTCACCGCGGAGCAGTTGCGCGCCGCGAAGATGATCCTGTGGCGCGGGCACTGCTCCGTGCACGGCCGCTTCTCGCTCGACTCGGTGAACGAGGTACGCGAGCGCATCCCCGGCGTGAACGTGCTGGTCCACCCCGAGTGCAAGCACGAGGTGGTCGCCGCCGCCGACCAGGTCGGCTCCACCGAGCACATCATCAAGGCCCTCGACGCGGCCCCGGCCGGCTCCAAGTGGGCCGTCGGCACGGAACTGAACCTCGTCCGCCGGCTGGCGAAGCAGCACCCCGACAAGGAGATCGTCTTCCTCGACCGCACCGTCTGCTTCTGCTCCACGATGAACCGCATCGACCTGCCCCACCTGGTCTGGGCGCTGGAGTCGCTGGCGGACGGCAAGCTCGTCAACCGCATCGAGGTCGACAAGGAGACCGAGGACCACGCCAAGCTCGCGCTGGAGCGGATGCTGGCGCTGCCCTGACGTCCGGATGCGGGGGGTGACGCGGGCCCGGCGCAGGGCAGAGGATTGACCTCATGATCCTGCGCCAGGTCCGCGACTCCAAGGACGACGCCGAGGCCGTACGCGCGACCGCCTACGCCGCGTTCGCCGCCTCGCACGCCGCCAAGGGCGACCCGCCGGAGGAGGCCGACGAGAGCGACGCGATCCTCCTGCGCAGCGTCGTACGGCACCTGGCGCGCACCGACCCCAGCGGCTGCTGGCTGGCGCTGGACGACACCGGCAGGACGCTGGGCGCGGCGCTGTCCACCAGACGCGAGGGCACCTGGGGCCTCTCGCTGCTGGTCGTCACACCGGAGGCGCAGGGCAAGGGGATCGGCAAGGCGCTGCTGGCGCGCACGCTCGCGTACGGGCGCGGCTGCCTGCGCGGCCTCATCTGCGGCTCCCGCCACCCGCACGCCGCCCGCGCCTACCGCGCCGCGGGCTTCACCCTGCACCCGGCCATGCGGCTGCGCGGCACCGTCGACCACGCCGGTCTCGAACCGCCCACGGGCGCCGTCGTCGAGGGCGGCCCGGGCCAGCGGGACCTCATGGACTCCGTCGACCGCAGGCTCCGCGGCGGCGCCCACGGCCCCGACCACACCGAGCTGCTGCGGCACTACCAGTGCATCGTCTCCGACGACCTCGCGGGCAGCGGGTACGCCTACCTGCGCGACGGCGAGGTCGAGATGCTGGCGGCGACGTCGCGCCGGATCGCGGCGCGGCTGCTGACGGCGGCGCTGCTGAGCCTGGCCCCGGGGGCGGCGGCGCGGGTCGCGCATCTGACGGCGGACCAGGAGTGGGCGGTGGACGTGGGGCTGGCGGCGGGGCTGGAGCTGACGACGGCGGGGTACGTGTGCGTACGGGGCATGCGGCCGCCGGCGCCGTACATCCCGTCGGGGATGTTCCTGTAGCGGTACGGGGCCGGGGGAACGGGCGTGCCGGGGCGGGCTGGGTGCGGGCCTAGCTGCCCGGGCGGACGAGGCCCGACTCGTAGGCCAGGACCACCAGTTGGGCCCGGTCGCGGGCGCCCAGTTTGGCCATCGTGCGGTTGACGTGCGTCTTCACCGTCAGCGGGCTGACCTCCAACTGGCCGGCGATCTCGTCGTTCGCCAGGCCGCGGGCGACGAGCCCCAGCACCTCGCGCTCCCGGCTCGTCAGCGCGGCGAGGCGGTCCGTCGCCTCCGCGCGCCCGGTGGCGTCGGCCGTGCCGCCCGGCGGGCTGTCGCCGCCCGCCAGGAAGCGGGCGATGAGCCCCTTCGTCGCCGTGGGCGACAGCAGCGCGTCGCCGTCCGCGGCCACCCGGATCGCGGCCAGCAGCTCGCCGGGCTCCGCGCCCTTGCCGAGGAAGCCGGAGGCGCCCGCGCGCAGCGCCTCGATGACGTACTCGTCGACCTCGAAGGTCGTGAGGATGACGACGCGCACGTGGCCGAGGCCGGCGTCCTCGGAGATCGCGCGGGTGGCGGTCAGGCCGTCGGTGCCGGGCATCCGGATGTCCATGAGCACCAGGTCCGCGCCCGTCTCGCGGACGACCCGCACCGCCTCCGCGCCGTCACCCGCCTCGCCGACGACTTCCATGTCCGGCTCCGAGTCGACCAGGACGCGGAACGCGCTGCGCATCAGCGCGTGGTCGTCCGCCAGCACCACCCGGATCGGCCGCGTCCGCGGCGGCGGGACCTCGCTCACCCCTGCTCCTTGATCGCCTCACCGGACGCGCGGCGCAGACAGCCGGACGCCCGCGTCCCGTTCGCCTCCCGCTCCCGCGGCGGCCTGGCCGTCCCCGGGCCGCCGGCGGCCGGGGTCCCGCCCGTGTTCGCGTCCGCGGCGACCCGCAGCGGCAACCGTACCCGTACCTCGAAGCCCGTCCGGCCGTCCGTACGCTCTCCCGCCGTGCACCGGCCGCCCAGTGCGGCGGCGCGCTCGCGCATGCCGACGAGCCCGAGCCCGCCCGCGCGCTCACCGCCCGCGTCCCCCTCGGCGCCGTCCTTCGCACCGCCGTCGCGCCGCGCCCCGTCCTTTCCGCCGCCGTCCCGCCCGTCGTCCGGTCCCGTCCCGGCCGTGCCGGGGCCGTCGTCGCGGACCGCGATCTCCAGCCCGTCCGCCTCCCGCGACAGGCTCACCACCGCGTGCGCCTCCGCCCCCGCGTGCTTGTGCACGTTCGTCAGCGCCTCCTGGAGCACCCGGTACGCGGCCAGGTCCACCGCCGCCGGGAGCCCGCCGACCACCTCGGCCGCCCGCTCCACCCGCGTCGTCACCGCCGTCCTGCGCGGGCCCAGCTCCGAGGCGACCTCCACCGACACCGGCGTACCCGCCCGGACGAACCCCTCCACCAGCTCCGCCAGCATCGCCAGCCCCGGCGCGGGCTCGGTAGGCGCGTGCGGGTCGCCGGACTGGCGCAGCAGCCCCACCGTGGTGCGCAGCTCCTCCAGCGCCGTGCGGCCGGCGTCGCGTACGTGCGCCAGCGCCTCCTTGGCCTGGTCCGGGCGGCTCTCCATCACGTGCGAGGCCACCCCCGCCTGGACGTTGACCAGCGCGATGTGGTGCGCGACGACGTCGTGCAGCTCGCGCGCGATCCGTACCCGCTCCTCCGCGACCCGCCGCCGCGCCTCCTCCTCGCGGGTCCGCTCGGCCCGCTCGGCGCGCTCGCGGATGGCGTCGACCACGGCCCGGCGGCTGCGCACCGCGTCGCCGACGCCCGCGGCCATCCCGGTCCAGGCGAAGACCCCGAGGTTCTCGTCCGCGTACCAGGGGCGGTCGCCGAAGAGCATCATCGCGAACGTCAGCACCCCGATGGTGAGCAGCGCGATGCGCCAGGTGGTGTGCCGGTCGGTGCGGGCGGCGACGGTGTAGAGGGCGACGACGACGCTGAGCGCGATCGGCGAGCGCGGGTCGCCCGCGGAGGCGATGACGTGCGCGATGGTGAGCGTCATCGTGGCGGCGAGCACGGCCCACGGCGCCCGCCGGCGCAGCACGAGGACGGCGCAGGCCGCGGTCGCGAGCACGACCTCGGCGGCGCCGAGGTCGGCGGGCGGCGGCGCGTTCGCCCCGCGGTCGGGGTACACGGAGCTGATGAGGATGGCGGCGAGCGCGACCGCCGCCAGCAGGGCGTCGGCCGCGAGGGGGTGCGCCCGCAGCCAGCGGGGCAGAGCGGCGAGTGAGGTCACGGCAGCGTGGGGTGCAGAGGAGGGCCGGCCCCGGTCCTGACGACCGGGGCGGGAAGCGGCCGAGGCGTACGTGAGGCGACGGGAGTCAGCCGGGGATGAGGCCGTCGTCGCTGAGCATCTCCCTCACCTCGTCCAGGGAGGCGTCGGGCCCCGGGAGGATCAGCTCGGAGGGCTCCAGCGCGTCGGCCGGAAGCGGGGTGCCCAGGGAGCGCACGGCGTCCAGCAGGGCGCCGAGGGTCCGCCGGAAGCCGGCCTCGTCACCGCCCTCCATCTCGGCGAGCAGTTCGTCGTCCAGCTTGTCGAGTTCGGCGAAGTGGCTGTCGTCCAGCTTCACCTGACCCTCCCCCATGATCCGTACGATCACGGCTTTCTCCCGTTCTTCCGAGCCCGTCGCGGGGCAGTCACTGCTTGTCGAACCGCGGGGCGTCCTGCGGCGGAGCCTGCTGCTGCGGCGGCGTCTGGGCGCCCTGCTGGCCGCCCTCGATCGCCTGCTGCTGCTCGGCGGGACCGCCCGCCAGCTCGGCCTTCATGCGCTGCAGCTCCAGCTCGACGTCCGCGCCGCCGGAGAGCCGGTCGAGCTCGGCGGAGATGTCGTCCTTCGCCATCCCCGTCGGGTCGTCCAGCGCACCGGAGGCCAGCAGCTCGTCGATCGCGCCGGCGCGGGCCTGCATCTGCGCCGTACGGTCCTCGGCGCGCTGCACGGCCAGGCCGACGTCGCCCATCTCCTCGGAGATGCCGGAGAACGCCTCGCCGATCCGGGTCTGCGCCTGCGCCGCGGTGTACGTGGCCTTGATGGTCTCCTTCTTCGTCCGGAAGGCGTCGACCTTGGCCTGCAGCCGCTGGGCGGCGAGGGTGAGCTTCTCCTCCTCGGTCTGGAGCGTCTGGTGCTGCGTCTCCAGGTCGGTGACCTGCTGGTGCAGCGCCGCCTTGCGGGACAGCGCCTCGCGCGCCAGGTCCTCGCGGCCGAGGGCGAGGGCCTTCTTGCCCTGGTCCTCCAGCTTGGCGGACTGGTTCTGCAACTGGCCGAGCTGGAGCTCCAGGCGCTTGCGCGACGTCGCCACGTCGGCGACGCCCCGGCGCACCTTCTGGAGCAGCTCGAGCTGCTTCTGGTACGAGTAGTCGAGGGTCTCGCGCGGGTCCTCGGCCCGGTCCAGGGCCTTGTTGGCCTTCGCGCGGAAGATCATCCCCATCCGCTTCATGACACCGCTCATGGGCCTCGCGCGCCCCCTTCTGACGGACTTCAGCCTCGGCACATACTCTGCAGAACCCACAGTACGGGCCCTGCTTCTATTACCGCACTGCCTGGGCGCCAATGCGCTCCTCCTGTGGGACGAACCGCCAGGGGTCCGTCCTCCCGCCCAGGGAGTAGACGACCGTAGGGGCTCCCGGTTCACGCGCCCCCACAGGTAGTGACACGCACGCCGTTGCCGGATCGTTCCCCCTCGCTCTGGGTCGTACACCCGACTGCCCCTATTCTTGGGCTTGTGTTCGGAAGCCGTTCCAAGGATGACCAGTCCACTGAGCCCGAGGTGAGCGAAGTGGAGTCGAAGCATGTGCGTCCGGCCGAGGCCCCCAAGGGCAGGCCCACGCCCAAGCGCAGCGAGTCGCAGGCGCAGCGCCGCGCCATGGCCAAGACGCCGGTGACGCGCAAGGAGGCGTCGAAGCGCGCGCGGGAGACGCGCAGGGCCGACATGGCCCGCCAGCGCGAGGCGCTGGCCTCGGGCAACGAGAAGTACCTGCCCGCGCGCGACAAGGGCCCGGTGCGCAAGTTCGTGCGGGACTACGTGGACTCGCGGTGGTGCGTGGCGGAGTTCTTCCTGCCGCTGGCCATCGTCATCCTCCTGCTCAGCATCACGCCGTCGGCGGGGCTGAAGAACATCTCGCTGCTGCTGTGGCTCTTCGTGATCGTGCTGATCGTCTTCGACTCGATCGCGATCTCGGTGCAGGTGAAGAAGCAGCTCAAGGCGCGCTTCCCGGACGAGAGCCACCGCGGCGCCCGGGCGTACGCGCTCATGCGCACGCTACAGCTTCGCCGGATGCGGCTGCCGAAGCCGCAGGTGAAGCGGGGCGAGCGGCCCTGACGCCGGCGGGCGTACGGGGCGGAGACCGCCGCGTACGCCCGTACGAGCCGAACGCCGCCGCCCGGGTCCCGGGCCCGTCGCTACGCGCCCTCGGCCGCCGCCAGGCTCATCGGGCCGTAGACCTCGGCCCCGTCCTCCAGCAGCCTGACCTGCTCGACGCCGCCCGCCAGCAGCTCCTTCCAGAACTCGCCGAGCCACGACTCGGCGTCACCCTGGGTCGTGAAGTCCTCCGGCTCCACCGCCGGGGTCGTCTCCGTGCCGTCGGCCTTCTCGAACCGCCAGGTCCACGCTGCCATGCATGCCTCCGTCCCACGCCGGATAGTGCGCTGGCAGCGTAACCGAGAGCGCTGAAGCGCCGCCCCGCCCGGGCGCGGGACCGCCCCTCGCGAGACGATCGGGGCGTGGACATCACCCTCCTCGGCACCGGTGCGCCCGCCGGGCTGCCGCGCCCCGGCTGCCCCTGCGCGGCGTGCGCCGCCGCCGTCGGGCCCGAGGCGCGGGCGGCGACGTCCGTCCTGGTGGACGGCATCGTGCTGCTCGACCTCACGCCGGGCACCGCGCTCGCCGCGGCGCGCGCCGGGCGGACGCTCTCCGGCGTCATGCAGGTGCTGCTCAGCCACCCGCACGACGGCCCGGCCCTGGCATCCCCGGCGGGCGTGCCGGCGCCGTCCCGGGCGCCGGAGGGGCAGGACGTGACGCTGATCAGCGGCCACCGGGTGCGGGCCGTGGCGGTCGACCACCCCGGCACCGGGTACGAGATCACCGGGCCCGGCGGGCGGCGGCTGCTGTATCTGCCGCCGGGGGCCGCGCCCGCGGGCCTCGAGGGTCCCGTGGAGCCGTACGACATCGTGCTGCTCGACGTCTGCGGGCGCCCCGGCGCGCTCGCCCGGCTCCGCGCCCACGGCGCCGTCGCCCCCGCCACCGACGTCGTCGCCGTCCACCTCGGCGGCCACTCCGGCGACGCCTCGGGGCCGACTCCGCCGCCGGGGCCCGAACTCCACCGCCGGCTCGCCGCCGCGGGGGCCAGGGCCGTACCGGACGGGGTGAGCCTCGTCGCGGGACACGGCCCGGACAGCCCCGTCGTGCCGCGGCGCACGCTGGTGCTGGGCGGCGCCAGGTCGGGCAAGTCGGTGGAGGCGGAGCGGCGGCTCGCGGCGTTCCCCGAGGTCGAGTACGCGGCCACCGGCGGCACCCGCGACGGGGACGCCGAGTGGGCGGCGCGGGTCACCGTCCACCGCGAGCGCCGGCCGGCGAGCTGGCGTACCACCGAGACCTGCGACCTGGTGCCGCTGCTCGCCGCGGACGGCGCGCCGCCGCTGCTGATCGACTGCCTGTCGCTGTGGCTCACGGACGCCATGGACCGGGCGGGGGCGTGGGAGGGCGGCGACGTACGGCCGCGGATCGACGAGCTGGTCGCGGCGGTACGCGCCACCCGCCGCACGGTCGTCGCCGTCAGCAACGAGGTCGGCTCGGGCGTCGTCCCGGCCACCCCGGCGGGCCGGCTCTTCCGCGACGAGCTGGGCCGGCTGAACGCGGGGGTGGCGGCGGAGTGCGAGCAGGTGCTGCTGGTGGTGGCGGGGCAGGTGCAGATCCTCCGGGGGTGATCGATTCCGCGGGCGCGGCGGGCGCCGGACCGGGGCAGCCGCTCCCTCCCGTACGGCCCGTTCCGATACCGCACCGGATGCGGACCAACCGGCCGGGCACCGGTCCCCGCGGGCGCGGCGAAGGCCCGCCGGAGCGGCGGCGTCCGCGCCCGTGCCCGGGCGGCCAACCTCGGGGGCAGCGGAGTCGGCGGCGCGCCCTGCGGGTAATCTGCGCCCGTGAGCGGCCTGAATCTGGACGACTTCATCAACGACATCGACCGCCCCGACTCGGCCATCCGCCGGGATGCGGAGGAGTGGCGGGCGACCCACGGCCCGCGCCCCGGCGCGCTCGGCCGCCTGGACGACCTGGGCGAGTGGCTGACCGCGGCGCAGGGCGGCGTGCCGGCCAAGCCGGTCGCGGCCCCGCGCCTCGTGCTCTTCGCCGGCGACCACGGCGTCGCCGAACTGGACGTCTCGGGCCGCGCCGCGGGCACCGCCGACGCGCTGGCCCGCGCCGCGCTCGACGGCCGCAGCGCCTCGGCGATCCTCGCCCGCCGCTTCGGCGCCGGGCTGCGGGTCGTCGACATGGCGCTCGACTGCGACCCGGAGTCGCTGCCGAAGGAGGTCACCCGGCATCGCGTACGCCGCGGGTCAGGACGTATCGACGTCGAGGACGCGCTGACGGCGGAGGAGGCCGAGGAGGCGTTCCGGGCCGGCATGGCGGTGGCGGACGAGGAGGCCGACTCGGGTACGGACCTGCTCCTCCTCGGCGACCTCAGCGTCGGCGGCACCACGGCGGCGGGCGCGATCGTCGCGGCCCTCTGCGGCACCGACGCCTCGGTGGTCACCGGCCGCGGCGGTGCGGGCATCGACGACCTGGCCTGGATGCGCAAGTGCGCCGCGATCCGCGACGCGCTGCGCCGTGCCCGGCCGGTGCTGGGCGACCAGTTGCAGTTGCTGGCCACGGTCGGCGGCGCGGACCTCACCGCGATGACGGGCTTCCTGCTGCAGGCGGCGGTGCGCCGCACGCCGGTGGTGCTCGACGGGGTGGTCTCGGCGGCGGCGGCGCTGGTCGCGCAGCGGGTGGCGTTCCGGGCGCCGGACTGGTGGCTGGCCGGCCAGGCGAGCGGCGAGCCGGCGCAGGAGAAGGCGCTCGACCGCATCGCGATCGACCCGCTGCTCGACCACGGCGTGACGACGGGCGAGGGCGCGGGCGCCCTGCTGGCCCTGCCGTTCCTCCAGGCGGCGGCGGAACTCTGGGCGGACCTGCCGGAGAACACGCCCGGCCAGGACGCCGCGGCCGAGGAAGCGGTTGACGACATCACCTGACCCGGCGCCCCCTCCGGGGGACCGGGACGAAGCCCGTCCGGCGGAGCCGCACGGGACGGCCGGTCCCGCCCCGGCGGCCGGCCGGGCCGCGCACGACCAGCCGGAAGCCGGCGCGCGCGCCTCGTCTCCCCTCGATGGCCTGCGGTTCGCGTTCGGGACCCTCACCGCTCTGCCCGTGCGCGTGCACCGCTGGGACCGGGCCGCAGCCCGCGGCGGCATGGCCGCCGCACCCCTCGTCGGGCTCCTGCTCGGCGCACTCGCCGCCGGGGCCGGCCGGCTCCTGCTGCTCGCGGGGGCCGGGGCGGCACTCGCCGCCGTGGTCACCGTCGCCGTGCCCGCCGTGCTCACCCGCGGGCTCCATCTCGACGGGCTCGCCGACACCGCCGACGGGCTGGGCAGCGGGCGGCCCGCGGCCGGGGCGCTGGCGGTCATGCGGCGCTCCGACATCGGCCCGTTCGGCGTGATCACGCTGCTGCTGGTGCTGCTCGGGCAGGTCGCCGCGGTGGCCGAACTGTACGGCGACGGCTCCGCGATCCGCGCCGCGGTCGCCGTCACCGCCGCGGCCGTCGCCGCCCGCGCGGCCCTCACCCTCGCCGCCCGCACGGGCGTGCCGCCGGCCCGCCCGGAGGGGCTGGGCGCCGCGGTGGCGGGGGTGCTGTCCGCGCGTACGGCCGTAGCCTGTACGGCGGTTGCCGCCGCCGTCCTCGCCGCGGCGGCCGGGCTCCTCTCCGGCCCGTACGCGGCGCTGCACACCGCGCTCGCGGTCACCGCGGGGCTGGCCGCGGCCGAACTGCTGCGGCACCACTGCGTACGGCGCCTCGGCGGGGTCACGGGCGACGTCTTCGGCGCGCTCGCCGAGACCGCCGCGACCGCCGCCCTGATCGCCGCCGTCCTGGGCCCCGCCTGAGAACTCACGGCACCCCGCGCCCCGTCCCGGCCGTCCGCCGCGCTCCCCAAGACCGCCGCGCCCGCCCGCCGTTCACCGCCGTCCCGGCCCGCCGGGGACCCGGCGTCAACCTCCTGCCGTCCCACTTCGGGCGAACGGCGCCGGACCGCCGCGAGACCGGCACCGGATCGGCACCCCCGCCCGCAGGCGCCCGCGGGCGCCCCGCGGCGGGTCCCCGCCACCTGCCCGTACGCGGGGAAACCCGCCTCAACCCGCCGCCCTCCGCGGGCGGCGTACCGCATACGATGCCGCGTACACCCCCCGAAACCCGCACCGAGAATGGATCACCACCACCGTGACTGCTCTGACTCTCAGTTCCTCGTCCGCCACCGGCCTGCGTGCGGACGCCGTCGTCGTGGGCGTGGCGAAGGGCCCCAAGGGTCCCGTGCCGGCCCCCGGCGCCGAGGCCGTCGACGAGGCGTACGGCGGGAAGCTGGGCGCCGTACTGGAGGCCCTCGGGGCGTCCGGCGGCGAGGGCGAGGTCACGAAGCTGCCCGCCCCCGACGGCCTCAAGGCGCCCGTCGTGGTCGCCGTCGGCCTCGGCGCCGTGCCCGAGAAGGGCGCCGGCTACGACACGGAGACCCTGCGCCGCGCCGCGGGCAGCGCCGCCCGCGCGCTGGCCGGAGCGAAGAAGGCCGCGTTCGCGCTGCCGCTGGACGTCGCCGACGACACCGCCGCCGTGGCGGAGGGCGCGCTGCTGGGCGCGTACGCCTTCAACACCTACCGCGGCGGCACGGCCGCCGACGACAAGGGCGACAAGGACGAGAAGGGTGCCAAGGGCACCAAGGGCGGCAAGGCCGCGAAGGGCAAGGCGAACGGGGGCGCCAAGGCCGCGCTCGGCGAGATCGCCCTCCTCGGCGCCAAGCGCGACAAGGCCCACCGCGCCGCCGTCGAGCGCGCCGCGGTGCTCGCCGACGAGGTCAACCGGGCCCGCGACCTGGTCAACATCCCCTCCAACGACCTCGACCCCTCCGGCTTCGCCGCCGCCGCCCAGCAGGCCGGCAAGGAGCACGGCTTCAAGGTCACGGTGACCGACGAGAAGGCGCTCGCCAAGGGCGGCTACGGAGGCATCCTCGGCGTCGGCCAGGGCTCGCAGACCCCGCCCCGGCTGGTCCGCCTGGAGCACCGGCACCCGAAGGCCGAGCAGACGATCGCGCTGGTCGGCAAGGGCATCACGTACGACTCGGGCGGCATCTCGCTCAAGCCCGCGGGCCACAACGAGACGATGAAGTGCGACATGAGCGGCGCCGCGGCCGTGCTCGCCGCCGTCTCCGCCGCCGCCCGGCTGGAGCTGCCGGTGAACGTCACCGGCTGGCTGGCGCTCGCCGAGAACATGCCCTCCGGCTCCGCCACCCGCCCCGGCGACGTGCTGCGGATGTACAGCGGCAAGACCGTCGAGGTGCTGAACACCGACGCCGAGGGCCGGCTGGTCCTCGCCGACGCGCTGACGAAGGCGTCGGAGGAGAAGCCCGACTACATGATCGACGTGGCCACCCTCACCGGCGCGATGGTGCTGGCGCTGGGCAACCGCACCTTCGGGATCATGGCCAACGACGACGCCTTCAGGACCCGGATCCACGTCCTCGCCGAGGCGGCGGGTGAGCAGTCCTGGCCGATGCCGATGCCGCCGGAGCTGAAGAAGGGTATGGAGTCCCCGATCGCCGACATCGCGAACATGGGCGAGCGGATGGGGGGCGGGCTGGTGGCTGGGCTCTTCCTGGAGGAGTTCGTCGGCGAGGGCATCACCTGGGCGCACCTGGACATCGCGGGCCCGGCCTTCAACACCTCGGGTCCCTTCGGCTACACCCCGAAGGGCGGCACCGGGTCCGCGGTCCGCACGCTGGTCGCGATCGCCGAGGAGGCGGCGCACGGCGACCTGGTCTGACGTGCACCGCAGCCCGCCGGTGACCGGTCCCGGGACCGGCGGGGTGCGGCCCGCGTCTCCGTCTTCCGTCGACAAGTGCGAAGATGGCTGGTGGCAGGACAGGGCCTCAGTAGTAGAGCGGCCGATAAGGAGCCGCCGCCCGGCCGCACCACGGCCGGCCACCGGCGCACATGCATGGAGGACGTGACGTGGCGAACGACGCCAGCACCGTTTTCGACCTGGTGATCCTCGGAGGCGGCAGCGGCGGCTATGCCGCCGCCCTGCGAGGCGCTCAGCTTGGTCTTGACGTCGCCCTGATCGAGAAGGACAAGGTGGGCGGCACCTGCCTGCACCGAGGATGCATCCCGACGAAGGCGCTGCTGCACGCCGGGGAGCTCGCCGACCAGGCGCGCGAAGGCGCATCCTTCGGGGTGAACACCTCGCTCGACGGCATCGACATGGCCGGCG
The DNA here is from genome assembly GCF_003945505.1 of Streptomyces sp. WAC 06738. Lineage (NCBI taxonomy): Bacteria > Bacillati > Actinomycetota > Actinomycetes > Kitasatosporales > Streptomycetaceae > Streptomyces > Streptomyces sp. WAC 06738. The sequence continues at coordinate 1,697,097 of NZ_CP029618.1, forward strand.
TGCACAAGTACAAGGACGGCGTGGTCGCCGGCCTCTACAAGGGGCTGCAGGGACTCATCGCCTCCCGCAAGGTCACCGTCGTGGAGGGCGAGGGCCGGCTGTCCTCGCCGACCTCGGTGGACGTGAACGGCCAGCGGTACACCGGGCGGCACGTGCTGCTCGCCACCGGTTCGTACTCGAAGTCCCTGCCGGGCCTGGAGATCGACGGCGACCGCATCATCGCCTCGGAGCACGCGCTGACCCTGGACCGGGTGCCGAAGTCGGCGATCGTGCTGGGCGGCGGCGTCATCGGCGTGGAGTTCGCCTCCGCGTGGAAGTCCTTCGGCGCGGACGTGACGATCATCGAGGGCCTCAAGCACCTGGTCCCGGCCGAGGACGAGAACAGCTCCAAGCTGCTGGAGCGGGCCTTCCGCAAGCGCGGCATCAAGTTCAACCTGGGCACCTTCTTCGAGAAGGCGGAGTACACCCAGGACGGCGTCAAGGTCACCCTCGCCGACGGCAAGGAGTTCGAGGCCGAGCTGCTGCTGGTCGCGGTCGGCCGCGGCCCGGTGTCGCAGGGTCTGGGCTACGAGGAGCAGGGCGTGGCCATGGACCGCGGCTTCGTCCTGACGGACGCGTACAAGCGCACCAACGTGCCCACCATCTCCGCCGTCGGCGACCTGACCCCGGTCCTCCAGCTCGCGCACGTCGGCTTCGCCGAGGGCATCCTCATCGCGGAGCGGCTGGCCGGGCTCGACGTGGTGCCGATCGACTACGACGGCGTGCCGCGGGTGACGTACTGCCACCCGGAGGTCGCGTCCGTCGGCATCACGGAGGAGAAGGCGAAGGAGACGTACGGTGCCGACAAGGTCGTGGCGCTGAAGTACAACCTGGGGGGCAACGGCAAGAGCAAGATCCTCAAGACCTCGGGCGAGATCAAGCTCGTCCAGGTCAAGGACGGCCCCGTGGTCGGCGTGCACATGGTCGGCGACCGCATGGGCGAGCAGGTCGGCGAGGCGCAGCTCATCTACAACTGGGAGGCGCTGCCGGCCGAGGTGGCCCAGCTCGTCCACGCACACCCGACGCAGAACGAAGCGCTCGGCGAGGCCCATCTGGCACTGGCCGGCAAGCCGCTCCACGCTCACGACTGAGCCACGGACACACGCCCACCATCCCGCAAAGATCGTTAGGAGCAACCGAAACCATGGCGGTTTCCGTAACCCTGCCGGCGCTCGGCGAGAGCGTCACCGAGGGCACCGTCACGCGCTGGCTCAAGGCCGAGGGCGAGAGCGTCGAGGCCGACGAGCCGTTGCTCGAGGTCTCCACCGACAAGGTCGACACCGAGATCCCCTCCCCCGCCGCCGGAGTGCTGTCCTCCATCAAGGTGGCCGAGGACGAGACCGTCGAGATCGGCGCCGAACTGGCCGTGATCGACGACGGCACCGGCGGCGCGGAGGCGGCGCCCGCGCCGGCCGCAGAGCAGGCCGCGGCGCCCCAGCAGCCCGCGCCCGCCGCCGCACCGGCTCCGGAGCCCGCCCAGGCTCCGGCGCAGGCCCAGGCTCCGGCCGAGGCCGCACCCGCGCCCGCGGCGCCCCAGCAGCCCGCGCCCGCGCAGGCCGCAGGCGGCGCCCAGGGCACCGACGTCACGCTGCCCGAGCTGGGCGAGTCGGTCACCGAAGGCACGGTGACCCGCTGGCTGAAGCAGGTCGGCGAGCAGGTCGAGGCCGACGAGCCGTTGCTGGAGATCTCCACCGACAAGGTCGACACCGAGATCCCGTCCCCGGCGTCCGGCACGCTGCTGGAGATCGTGGTCCAGGAGGACGAGACGGCGGAGGTCGGTGCGAAGCTGGCGGTCATCGGCAGCGGCGCGGCCGCGCCCGCGGCCGCCGCGCCCGCCGCTCCGGCCGCCCCGGCGCCCGCTCCGGCGGCTCCGGCGCCCGCACCCGAGGCCGCGGCACCCGCCCCGGCCCCGGCTCCGGCCGCGGCACCCGCCGCGCCGGCTCCGGCACAGCCGGCCCCGCCCGCGCAGCCCGCCCAGCCCGCCCCGGCTGCCGCTCCGGCACCGGCACCGGCCGCTCCGGCACCCGCCGCCGCGGCTCCGGCGCCCGCGCCCGTGCCCGCCGCCGAGGGCGCGTACGTCACCCCGCTGGTGCGCAAGCTCGCCGCCGAGTCCGGCGTCGATCTGGCCACCGTCAAGGGCTCCGGCGTCGGCGGCCGGATCCGCAAGCAGGACGTCGTCGCCGCCGCCGAGCAGGCCGCCCGCGCCGCCGCCTCCGCCCCGGCCGCCGCCACCGCGGCGCCGTCGGCGGGCCGGCCCGCGGCGCCCGTGCTGGAGGCGTCGCCGCTGCGCGGCCAGACCGTGAAGATGCCGCGCATCCGCAAGCTCATCGGCGACAACATGATGCGCGCCCTGCACGAGCAGGCCCAGTTGTCCACCGTGGTCGAGGTGGACGTCACCCGCATCATGCGGATGCGGGCCCGGGCCAAGGACGCGTTCGCCCAGCGCGAGGGCGTGAAGCTCTCGCCGATGCCGTTCTTCGTCAAGGCCGCCGTCCAGGCGCTGAAGGCCCACCCGGTCGTCAACGCCCGTATCAACGAGGACGAGGGCACGATCAGCTACTTCGACACCGAGAACGTCGGTATCGCGGTGGACACGGAGAAGGGCCTGATGACCCCGGTCATCAAGGGCGCGGGCGACCTCAACATCGCGGGCATCGCCAGGAAGACGGCGGAGCTGGCGGAGAAGGTCCGCAACAACAAGATCACCCCGGACGAGGTGTCCGGCGCGACCTTCACCATCAGCAACACGGGCTCGCGCGGCGCGCTGTTCGACACGATCATCGTGCCGCCGAACCAGGTCGCCATCCTCGGTCTCGGCGCGACCGTCAAGCGCCCGACGGTCGTCGACCACCCGGAGCTGGGCGAGACGATCGCCGTGCGGCACATGACGTATCTGACGCTCTCCTACGACCACCGCCTGGTGGACGGCGCCGACGCCGCCCGCTACCTGGGGACGGTCAAGGGCCTGCTGGAGGCGGGCGAGTTCGAGAGCGAGATCGGCCTGTGAGGCGAGCGGTCCGGTAGGTCCGTACGCACCGGCCGCGCCCCCGCTCCGGGCATCAGCCCGGAGCGGGGGCGCGGTCGTGTTCCCGGCGGGTGCGGGAGGAGGCGGGGCCCGGTCAGCAGGTGTCCCGGTACGGCGTCCCCGGCAGGTACGCCTCCCAGTCGGCCCGCGACAGACCGCCGCCGGCGCGGGCGCACACCGCCTGCCGCGCCCGCTCCGGATCCGCCGGGTAGGCGCGCGGCGCGGTCTGCCGGCCGACCGCGTAGACCTCGCTGCCGTCGGGGCTGAAGGAGACCGCCAGCAGCTCGTCGCCCGCGGTCGGCAGATTGCCGCCCAGCGACTGGTTCGACGCGGTGTCCCACAGCCGCAGCGTCCCCGAGTGCCCCGCGACCGCCAGCGTGCGCCCGTCCGGCGAGAACGCCAGCGCCGTCGCCGGCTCCGCCGCGCCCGTCTGCATCCCCCGGTACGTACCGGGCAGCACCCCGAGGCGGCGCCGGCCCTCGCCGTCCCACAGCGTGATGCGGCCGGAGTCGTCGCCCGCGGCGAGGAACCGCCCGTCCGGGCTGAACTCCACGGAGCGCACCCCGTCCTGCGCCAGCGGCCGGGGCGTCACCCGGCCCCCGCGCAGCGCGACGAGCTGGTCGTCGCCCGTGGCCAGCAGCGCGCCGCCGGGGTGCAGGGCCAGCGGATCGCCGCCGGTGTCGCGCAGCCGCCGCACGCGCTCGCCGCGCGAGACGTCCCACACCTCCAGCGACTCCCGGTCGGGTATCCGGGAGAGGATCAGCTTGCCGCCCGCCCCGTACGCCAGGCTGTTCAGCGGGTTGGCACGCGCCGGATCGGGGGTGACGACCAGCGTCCGTACGATCCGGCCCTTCACCGTGTCCCACACGTGCACCCGCTCCGGCTCGTCGCCCATCACGCTCGGCAGCGCGTACGCCAGCCGCCGGCCGTCCGGGCTGAACGCCATCAACGGAATGCAGAAGTCCGCGACCGGATCCAGCCCCTCCGGCACCCGGCAGGGCAGCGGGGGCGGCGTCTGCGGCGTCCGGCCGCCGCGCATGTCGCGCACCTCGAAGACGCCGCGCGCCCCCGAGCGGCGGGCGGTGACCAGCTTGCCGCCGTCCGGGCTGAACGCCGCGCCCTCCAGCCGCCGTTCGTGCCAGCCGGTGCCCGCGATGCCGTCCAGCCGCACGGTCCGCACCACGTGCCCGGAGAGGCCGCTGAGATACCGCAGCTCCCTGTTGCCCGGCGTCACCCGCAGCTCCGTCGCGTACTCGCTGACCAGCGGATGGCGCAGCACCGGCGCCGAGGCGTCGGCCGTGCGCCACACGATCAGCTCGTCCGGGCCCACGGCGGCGACCAGCGAGCCGTCCCGGCTGAACTCGATCTCCGACAGCCCCTCGCGCTCCACCTCCAGCCGCTTGTGCCCCGTCGCCACGTCCAGCACGCGGAAGCCGGAGTCATTCATCACGACGAGCCCGCGGCTGTCGGGCGTGAACTCCAGCGCCGTCGTGTCGGCGCCGCAGGCGCCGCGGGCGGTGGGGTACGCGCGCAGCATGCGCTGCCCCGCGCCCGTGTGCCACACCTCGGGCACGCCGCTGTCCGGGCACACGACGACGAGCCGGTCGTCGGGGCTGACCTGGCTGAACCAGCCGGTGTCGCCGGCGCCCGTCTCGTAGGAGAAGAGCCTCTTGCCGCTGCGTACGTCGTAGAGCGCGAGATGCGTCCGCTCGCCGTCGAAGGACCAGGTGCTCGACACGTACGTCCGGCCGCTGGGGCCGAACCAGCCCGTCGAGCCGGGGATCTCACCGCGGCGGCCGGGGCGCAGCCGCACGCCGCCGTCGTCGTCGGCGACCGCGAGGACGCGGCCGTCGGGCGAGAGGTCGAAGTCGGACTCGTCGACGGGGTGGCCGAGGCCGGGCCCCGAGTCGAGCCGGCGGTGCGTGGCGACGTCCCAGCGCTCGGTACGGTCCTGGCCGACGCTGGTGACGGTGCGGCCGTCGGCGCTGAGGAAGCGCTGCGCGCGCGGCTCGCCGTCCTGGGGGAGGGCGAACGAGTCGGACTCGCGCTGGTGCAGCGCGCCGAGCAGGGCGCCGCGGGTCTCCGGGGTGTCGGCGAGCCGCCAGGCGGCGACGCTGAGCTGCATGGCCCGTACGGGATCGGTGAACCGCAGGCTCCCCGCGACGGCGGCGACGCGGCGGGCCTCGGCGCGGCGGTGCTCGGCGTCGGCGGCGCGGTCCTGCTGCCAGGCGAACGAGCCGGCGACCAGGGCGAGGACGACCAGCGCGACCAGGGTGGTGAGCAGGCCGCGGAAGCGCCGCCGCTCCCGGCCGCGGGCGGCCCGGCTGGCGGCGAGGAAGGCGGCCTCGCCGCCGGTCAGCTCCTGCGGCCGGTCCGCGAACAGCTCCTCGGCCTGCGCGAGCCGGCTGCCCCGGTAGAGCGCCCCGGGGTCACGGTCCAGCTCCTCCCAGCCGTGGGCGGCCTCGGTGAGGCGCCGCAGGGCGCGCATGCGCTCGCGGTCCTCCTCGATCCAGGCGCGCAGGCGGGGCCAGGCGGTGAGGAGGGCTTCGTGGGCGAGGTCGACGACGTCGTCGTCGAGGGTGAGCAGCCGGGCCTCGACGAGCCGTTCGAGCACGTACCCGACGTCGGCGGCGGGATCGTCCTGGGCAGGGCGGTGTACGACGCCGGGGTCGGGGGCGGGGTCGGCGCGCGTATCGGATTGGGGTGACGGGCGGGAGGTTTTCCCCGGCCCCGCCCCCTCCCGGAACCCGGGACCCGCGCCACCCGCAGCAGCCATGCTCTCGCCGCCAGGCCGGGCCCACCGCCCCCGCCGGGTCCCTCCGCCCGTACGCCCGTCGTCCCGCCCGGCCCCGCCCGGGGCACCGGCATGCGCCGCGATCTCCGCCAGCTCCGCCCGCGGTGCCGGGCGGCGGGTGTCCTGGGAGCCCTCGCCGGGCGAGACCAGGCGGAGCAGTGCGCGGCGGGCGACCCGCTGCTGCGGCGGCGTCAGCTCTCCGTAGACCCGCTCCGCCGTCCGCGCGATGGCGCCGCGCACGCCTCCCGCCGCCTCGTACGCCTCCTCCGTCAGCGCCCGGCCGCGCCGCCTGTGCCACGTCTCCAGCAGCACGTGCGACATCAGCGGCAGCGCGCCCGGCTCGCCGTCGACGTCCTTGAGGATGCGCGCCGTCAGGGCCCGTTCGACGATCAGGCCCTCCGCCGCCGCGGGCTTGACCACCGCCTCGCGCAGCTCCGCGGGCGACATCGGGCCGACGAGCAACTGGGCGTCGCGCAGCGCCTCGGTGAGCGCGCGGTGCTCGGCGCAGCGGCCGTAGAAGTCGGCCCGTACGGCGACGACCACCCGCAGCCGGCGCGCCGGGTCGCGGGCGGCGAGGAGGCGGTCGAGGAAGGCGGCGCGCTCCCCGGGGTCCTGGCAGAGGGTGAAGACCTCCTCGAACTGGTCGACGAGGAGGTACGTGTCGCCCTCCCCGGGAGCGGCGTCGAGCACGTCGGCGTGCGTGCGCGCCGGATGCTCGCCGGGCGTGAGGATCCGCAGCGCGGCGGGCGGCGGGCAGACCGGCTCCCCGCCGTCCCCGCCCGGCTCCCCCGCCGGCGGCTCCCCGCGCTCGCCCCGCTCGGTCCCTTCCGCCCCCTCGCCGTCCCGTCCCCGTACGCCCCCCGACTGCAGCGCCGGTACGAGCCCCGCGCGCAGCAGCGACGACTTCCCGCTCCCCGACGGGCCGAAGACCGCCGCGAAGCGGCGGGCGCGGACCAGCTCCACGAGGTCCGCCGTGAGCCGGTCGCGGCCGAAGAACCGGTCGCGGTCGCCCGGTTCGAAGCGCGCCAGGCCCCGGTACGGCGGCGCCGCGCCGCCGTGCGGCAGCGGCTGCTCCGCGTCCTCCGCGGCCGCCTGCCGCCAGCGCCACTCCCATTCGCCGCGGTCGCCGCCGCAGGCTTCCGCGTACGCCAGCGCCACCGGCAGCGACGGCAGCCGGTCGCCGGCGGCGGCCTGCGACAGCGCCGTCACCGAGTACGGCCCGCGCGCGGCGAGCTGCCGGTAGGTCGGTCCCCCTGCTTCGGTCCGCAGCTTGCGCAGTTCGTACGCGAAGCGCTGGACCGGGCCCGCGGACGGATCCACGGGCTTCTCGCGCCGCCCCATGGGCGGACCCCCTCGCTCCCTGCTCCCCCAGGTCGCTCCCCACGATAAACCGCGCCGCCGACGCCGTACGACGGCCCTCGGGGATTGTTCAGAAGGGCCGAAAGGGGGTGCTGAACAACGGTTCTGCCGATCTAATCGGTCGAGACCGAACAAAATGAAGGGACTTCCCATGAGCACATCGGGGGGAGGCCGCCGCCGCATGCGACAGCGCATCGTATGGGGGGCGTTGACGGCCGTCGCGGGCACCGCGGCCGCCGTCGTCGTGGCCCTGCCGCTCGGCGCGGCGGGCGACGACCAACAGGACGGGGATCCGGGGGCGTCCGCGTCGTCCCCTGCGCCCGGCGCGCTGGAGACGCCGGGTGCCGGGGGACCGGGCACCGCTCCGCTGCCGACCGGCAAGACCGGCACGGGCAGCGACCCGCTGACGCCGGACGAGGAGCAGCGCGCCGAGGAGCTGGCGCTCGCCGGGGACCGGCCGCTGCGTACGGAGAGCGAGGGGGTCAGGGGCCGCGAGGGCATGCCGCAGCTCGTCAACACCGACCTCGCCGACTCCTCGGTGAGCGCCGGCGACGACCGGATCGCCGAGGTGTACTTCTACGACTACGCGCGGGACACGCTCGTCCAGAAGAGCGTCAACCTCAGCAGCAACGAGGTCGTGGACACCGTCGAGTCCACCGGCGCGCAGCCGCCGCCGGCCGCGCCGGAGGCGGAGGCCGCCGCCGACCTGCTGGTGGACAGCCCCGTCGGGGCGGGACTGCGGCAGGACTACAAGTCGGCGACCGGCAAGGAGCTGACCGGCGCCGGGCAGTTGCAGGTCCAGGGGATGACGTACACGGCGCGGCCGGGCGACTCCGGCGGGCTGGAAAAGTGCGGCGAACACCGCTGCGTGCGGCTCTTCACCCGGGTCAAGGACGGCCCGTGGATCGACACCCGCGACTTCGTCATCGACCTGAGCGAGCGGAAGGTGCACCATGCGTAACCCCACGACCCACGGGCCGGACGCGCCGGACGCCGGCTCCGGCGCACCCGCCGGCCGGCGCGGGGGCGCGTTCTGGCGCCGCCCCGCGACCTGGCGCGGGGGCGCCGTCGCCGCCCTGGTCCTGCTCCTCCCGGCCGCGGCACCCGCGGCGCTGCCCACGGCCGGCGCCGCGACGCCCAAGGCGCCGCAGGCCGCCGCGCCGGACTGCAGCGAGGAGTACCGGATCACGCACAAGCTGCCCAACGGCACCGAGTGGCAGATGTGTTACCGGAACAACGACTACGCGGGCCTGGTCCTGGAGGACATCTCGTACAAGCCGAAGGGCGCCCGCAGCGCCGTCCCGGTGCTCAACAGCGCCCGGCTGGGCCAGATACACGTGCCGTACGACGACGGCGGCATCGAGTACTACGACGTCACCGACATCTCGCTCGGCACGTCACCCGTGTCGCTGAAGGAGAAGGACTGCCCCGGCGGCACCCGCCGCCCGGTGAAGGTCGGCGGCGAGGCGTACGACGCGGTGTGCGTCACGCAGCAGCCGCGCGGCTTCGCGCACTTCGGCAACAGCTGGGACGTCGGCGAGGAGAACGGCCGCGACGACAGCGCGCAGGGCGACGACCTCGTCGTCTACACGATCCACTCGGCGGGTTACTACTACTACATCACCCAGTGGAACTTCTCCGACGACGGCACCATCACCGCCAAGGAGGGCGCCACCGGCAACCTCTCCCCCGGTGACTTCGACGCCTCGGACAAGCAGGGCTGGCCGATCGGCAAGGAGTCGCGCGACCGCGCGACCAGCCACCAGCACAACATCTTCTGGCGGCTGGACTTCCAGACGGACAGCTCCCGCCCGGCCAAGATCCAGCAGTACGACACGAACCGCTCCGGCACCGGCGAGGGGGGCTACCCGGCGCAGGAGACGACCCGCAAGAACGTCACCAAGGAGACGTCGGGCAACTCCGGCCAGCACCGCTGGTGGCGCGTGAGCGGCACGGCGGGCAAGAACGGCGACGGGCACACCCGGTCCTGGGAGCTGGTGCACAGCAACAGCGCGCGCTACACGGGGCGCAAGTTCACCAGCAAGGACGTGTACTTCACGCAGTACAAGAAGTGCGAGAAGTTCCCGAACCACAACCGGCGGTGGGACTCCAACTGCGCGAAGGACATCGTCGCCGCCACCGACGGCGAGCAGCTCAAGCACCCGATCGTCTGGGTGAACGTGGGCTTCCACCACATCGCCCGCGACGAGGACCAGACGCCGATGCCGGTGCACTGGCAGGGCTTCCAGCTCTCGCCGCGCGACGTGACGGACATGAGCCCGCTCACGCCCGACCGGCTGCGCAAGCCGCAGTACAACGGCGACCCCTTCGACTGAGCGAGGTCACCAGGTGTGCTGACCCACGCTGACGCGCACCTCCGCGGCGTCCCCGTCCGGCTCCGGTCCGGGCGGGGGCGCCGTATTCTCGTCTCCACCACCTGCGCGTCTGTGTGAGCACCCGAGGAGATGCCGATGCCCCCTACCGTCGTCCATCCGTCGCTGCGCGAGCAGATCCGCGAGCACATCGTGGAGGGCGTCGTCAGCGGCCGGTGGAAGCCGGGCGAGCGGATCGTGGAGCGGCGGATCGCGGTCGAGCTGGAGGTGAGCCAGACGCCGGTGCGCGAGGCGCTGCGCGAGCTGGAGAGCATGCGGCTGATCGAGTCGGCGCCGAACAAGGGCGTGCGGGTCCGTGACCTCACGGCGGCGGATCTGGAGGAGATCTATCCGGTACGGGCCGGCCTGGAGCAGATCGCGGCGGAGCTGGCGGCGCCGCGGCTGGCGACGGACGTCTCGGCGCTGGAGCCGCACGTGGCGGCGTTGCGGGAGGCGGACGCGAAGGGGGACGGCGGGGCCCAGGTGAGGCACACGGTGGCGTTCCACCGGGAGCTGGTGCGGGCGTCGGGCAACAGCGTGCTGCTGCACACGTGGGAGTCGCTGGGGATCGAGATCTACACGTCGCTGGCGATCCGCTGGCTGGGCACGCGCCAGCAGTCGTACGCGGAGGAGCACGCGGACATCGTCGAAGCCTTCCGCCGCCGCGACCCGGCGATCGCGGAACTGGTCAAGTCCCACGTCCTGGGCTGCGCCCCCGCCTAACCCGGGGCCCCGCCCCGCCACCCCGCGCGCCGGCCCGGCCCGGGGGCCGCGCCCCCGCCCCCGCGGGGCTGCGCCGGACACCGTCTCGCGGTACGACGCCGAGACCGGACCGGGGGCTCCGCCCCACGCCCCCGAGGGGCTCGTCCCGAGCCGGGCCAGGACCGGCCGGATGCCCTGCGGTGTGGCGTCCCGTGCCCGCAGGGACGCGCGCCCGCCCCTTCGCGGCTTTGACCCCTGCCCCCACGGGCGTACGGCCCCCTTCCGGTCCGGGATTGCCTGCCGTGCGCGCCGCAGGCCCCAGGCCCGGGGGCGCTTGCTGCCCGCACCGTCGGTGCCACGCGCCGCCTGCCCTGTCGGCTCGGCCCTCTCCGCCCCCGGCGGGCAACGCCCGCAGCCGGGTTCCGCAGCGTACGAGCCCGCCCCGGGCCCGGGAATCCGCCGTGCCGGCGGCAGGCACCGCGTGCAGCGACGGGTGGCACGGCATGCCTAGTTTCTGGTTCCGGAAGTATTTTGCCGTCCAACCTTTGATCGATCATCGATCGGAGACTTACAGTTCGGTCGAGGAGGTAGTTGCCATGCAGAGTCAGCTCGACCAGCTCCCCGACCGCGACCCGCAGGAGACCGCCGAGTGGCGGGAGTCCCTGGACGCGGTGGTGCGGCACGCCGGGCCCGACCGGGCCGCGCAGGTGCTGCGCCGTACCGTCGCGCACGCCGGGGACGCCGGTCTGGACGTGCCCGCGTTGCTGGAGACGCCGTACGTCAACACCATCCCCACCGCCGCCGAGCCCGAGCTGCCCGGCGACCCGGAGCTGGAGCGGCGGGTCGCGGCGTGGAACCGGTGGAACGCCGCCGCCATGGTGACCCGCGGGTCCCGGTTCGGGCTCGGGGGGCACATCGCCACCTTCGCCTCCGCGGCCTGGCTCTACGAGACCGGCTTCAACCACTTCTTCCGCGGCAAGGACGACCCCCGCGCCCCCGGCTCCGGCGACCAGCTCTACATCCAGGGCCACGCCTCCCCCGGCATCTACGCCCGCGCCTTCCTCGACGGCCGGCTCACCGAGGCCCACCTGGACCGGTTCCGCCAGGAGGCCGCGCCCGGTGCCGTCGAGGGGCTGCCCTCGTATCCGCACCCGCGGCGGCTGCCGTGGCTGTGGGAGTTCCCGACCGTCTCCATGGGCCTCGGCCCGATCTCCGCGATCTACCAGGCGCGGTTCAACCGCTACCTCGCCCACCGCGGCATCAAGGACACCTCCGCCAGCCACGTGTGGGCCTTCCTCGGCGACGGCGAGATGGACGAGCCCGAGTCGACCGCCGCGCTCGCCCTCGCCGCCCGCGAGCGGCTCGACAACCTCACCTTCGTCATCAACTGCAACCTTCAGCGCCTCGACGGCCCCGTACGCGCCAACTTCAAGGTCGTACAGGAGCTGGAGGCCCAGTTCCGCGGCGCCGGCTGGAACGTCGTCAAGTCGCTGTGGGGCTCCGCCTGGGACGAGCTGCTCGCGCTCGACACCACCGGCGCGCTCGCCCGCCGGCTTCGGGAGGTGCCGGACGCGCAGTTCCAGACGTATGCCACCCGCGACGCCGCGTACATCCGCGAGCACTTCTTCGGCGCCGAGCCCGCGCTCGCCGAGCTGGCGAAGCTGGTCGGCGACGACAAGATCCTCGAGTGCTTCCACCTCTCCCGCGGCGGTCATGAGCCGCGGAAGGTCTACGCCGCGTACCGTGCCGCCGTCGCGCACGAGGGCGCGCCGACCGTGATCCTGGCGCAGACCGTCAAGGGCCACACCCTCGGCAAGGGCTTCGAGTCGCGCAACGCCAACCACCAGATGAAGAAGCTCACCGGCGCCGAGTTCCGCGACATGCGGGACCTGCTGGAGCTGCCCATCCCGGACAGCGCGCTCGCCGGCGACCTCGTGCCGTACGCGCACCCCGGTCCCGACTCCCCCGAGGTGCGCTACCTCCAGGAGCGCCGCGCCGCCCTCGGCGGCCCCGCGCCGGCCCGCCGGGTGCACCCGGTGGTGCTGCCGGAGCCGGCGGCGAAGCCGTTCGACGCGCTCGCGAAGGGCTCCGGCAGCCAGGAGATCGCGACGACCATGGCGTTCGTCCGCCTGGTCAAGGACCTCATGCGGGAGAAGGAGACCGGCCGCCGCTGGGTGCCGGTGGTGCCGGACGAGGCCCGTACGTTCGGCATGGAGTCGCTCTTCCCGAGCGCCGGGATCTACTCCCCGCGCGGGCAGACCTACGACCCCGTCGACCGCGACCAGCTCCTGTACTACAAGGAGGCGGCGGACGGGCAGATCCTCAACGAGGGCATCACGGAGGCCGGTTCGCTGGCGTCCTTCACGGCCGCGGCCACGTCGTACGCGACCCACGGCGAGCCGATGATCCCCTTCTACATCTTCTACTCGATGTTCGGCTTCCAGCGCACCGGCGACCAGTTCTGGGCGCTGGCCGACCAGTTGGGCCGCGGCTTCGTCATCGGCGCCACCGCCGGCCGCACCACCATGACCGGCGAGGGACTGCAGCACGCCGACGGCCACTCCCCGCTGCTCGCCTCCACCAACCCCGCGGCGCTGATCTACGATCCGGCGTTCGCGTACGAGGTGGCGGTCATCGTCAAGGACGGGCTGCGCCGCATGTACGGCGAGGCCGCCCCCGGCGAGGACCCGGACGTCTTCTACTACCTCACCGTCTACAACGAGCCGAAGGTCCAGCCCCCGATGCCCGCGGGCGTCGAGGAGGGCATCGTCCGCGGCCTCTACCGCTACCGGACCGCCGACTCCCCCGCCGGGGCCGCCGCCGAGGACGCCCCGCGCGCCCAGGTGCTCGCCTCCGGCACCGCCATCCACTGGGCGCTCGACGCCCAGCGACTGCTCGCCGAGGACTGGGGTGTCGCGGCCGACGTCTGGTCCGCCACCTCCTGGAGCGAGCTGCGCCGTGACGCCCTGTCCTGTGACGCGGCGCAGCTTCGCGGCGAGGACCGGGTCCCCTACGTCACCCGTGCTCTGGAAGGCGCACCGGGCCCGGTTCTCGCCGTCAGCGACTGGATGCGGCAGGTGCCCGACCAGATAGCGCAGTGGGTCCCGCAGGAGTACACCTCGCTGGGCACGGACGGCTTCGGCCTCTCCGACACCCGCGACGCGGCCCGGCGGCACTTCGGGGTCGACCCGGAGTCGATCGTCGTGGCGGTGCTGGACCGGCTGGCGCGGCGCGGCGAGGTGAAGAAGGAGACGGTCGCGGCGGCGGCGGCGAAGTACGGGCTGGCCTGAGGCCGGGCCCGGGCCCCGCGGCGCACGGCGTACGGGCCCGGCCCGCGGGGCGCGCGGGCCGGGCCCGTACCGGCCGCGGTCCGTACCGGGCCGGTGGCCGCGTACCGCCGGTCGGTGCCGTACCGGCCCGCGGGCTCCGTACCGGCCCGCGGCCCGGTACGGCCGCCCGGACCCCGTCCGGGCGGCCGCCGTGCGCTAGTCCGGCTGGTCCGGGAAGCTGCGCAGCTTCAGCAGCGCCGCGACCAGGCCGCCCCAGACGATCACGATCGCGACGACCAGCATGACGATGGCGCTCGCCGACATCAGTTGCCCTCCTTCACCGGTTCCGGATCCTCCACGGGCTCCGCCTCCGGCGCCCGGCCGCCGATGTCGCCGTGGTGCCGCCACGGGACCAGCGCGGCCAGCACGCCGACCAGCAGCGCACCGGCGGCGACGCCCCAGCCGGCCCAGCCGAGGAACGAGCCGGGGTAGCCGCCGTAGTTCTCGTCCAGCTCGGTGCGCAGGCTGTCGACCATCATCCAGCCGAGCACCAGCGGCGTGACGATGCCCAGGCACACCAGCCACACGCGCCCCATCCGCACCGCGGACGTGGCGTTGGCGTCCCGCTGGAGCAGCGGCAGCCGGCGCAGCACCCAGGCCACGACGACGACCGACACGAGGCCGGCGAGCACGATGCCGTACTGGTTGATGAAGTGGTCGGCGGCGTCGAGCAGCGAGAGCCCGCCGTCGTTGGCGAACGCCAGCACGGACACCGCGGTGAGCACGCCGCCGACGAGCGCGACGGCCGCCCTGCGGGACAGGCCCGTACGGTCCTCGACCGCCGCGACCTGCACCTGGACGATGCTCACCAGCGAGGTCAGGCCGGCGATCACCAGCGAGAGGAAGAACATCACGCCGAAGAACGCGCCCCCCGGCATGCTGGAGATGATCGCCGGGAACGCCACGAACGCCAGCCCGACGCCCGAGGTCGCCAGCTCGCTCACGCCCACGCCCTGCTGCGCGGCCATGAAGCCGAGCACCGAGAACACGCCGATGCCGGCCAGGATCTCGAACGAGCTGTTGGCGAAGCCGGCGACGAGCGCCGAGCCGGACAGGTCCGACTTCCGGCCCAGGTACGAGGCGTAGGTGATCATGATGCCGAAGCCGATGGAGAGCGAGAAGAAGATCTGGCCGTACGCGGCGACCCACACGCTGCCCTCGCCCAGCGCCCCCCAGTCCGGCTTGAAGAGGGCGTCCAGGCCCTCGCCCGCGCCGTCCAGGGTGACCGCGCGGACCACGAGGATGCCGAAGAAGACCAGCAGCGCGGGGATGAAGACGCGGTTGGCCCACTCGATGCCGCGGCGCACGCCCAGCCAGAGGATGACGAGGGTGACCAGCCACACCCCGAGCAGCGGCCACATCACGCCGGGCACGAAGGTGGAGACGGTGCCCGGTTCGCCGGCCTTGAGGAAGTCCTCGGAGAAGAAGGCGTTGGGGTCGTCGCCCCACGACTCGTCGATCGAGAAGCCGACGTAGCGGACGGCCCAGGCCAGGATCACCGCGTAGTACGCGGAGATCACGAAGCAGATCGCCACCTGCCACCAGCCGATGGCCTCGGCGGGGCGGGAGAGCTGCCGGAAGGCGCCGGGCGGGGAGGAGCGGTAGCGGCGGCCGATGACGTATTCCATGATCAGCAGCGGGAGTCCCGCCGTCAGCAGCGCCACGAGATACGGCAGGAGGAAGGCGCCGCCGCCGTTGTCGTAGGCGACGTAGGGAAAGCGCCAGATGTTGCCGAGACCGACCGCGGATCCGATCGCGGCGAAGAGGAAGCCTGCCCGGTTTCCCCAACGCTCACGAGGCTCGTTGGACATATAAAACTCTCTTATTCTTTGGTGCAGTACCGAAGGACGCTATCAAGCCGCTGCAAGATGGCTGTCATGCGCGCCGCCCGCCTCATCCACCTCGTTCTGCTGCTCCAGTCCCGTCCCTCCATGACCGCCGCCGAGCTGGCGGAGCGGCTCGAGGTCTCCGAGCGGACCGTCGCCCGGGACGTGCAGGCGCTCGGGGAGGCGGGGGTGCCGGTCTACGCCGACCGCGGGCGGACCGGCGGCTACCGGCTCGTCGGCGGCTACCGCACCCGGCTCACCGGGCTCGGGCGGACCGAGGCGGAGGCGCTGTTCCTCTCCGGGGTGCCGGGCGCGCTCCGGGACATGGGGCTGGCCGACGCGGCGTCCGCGGCGCGGCTGAAGGTGTCGGCGGCGCTCCTGCCCGAGCTGCGCGGCGCGCCGGAGAGCGCGGCGCAGCGGTTCCACCTCGACGCCCCGGGGTGGTGGCGGGAGCCGGACGTGCCGGAGCTGCTGCCGGCGGTGGCGGAGGCGGTGTGGGCGGACCGGACGCTGGCGGTGACGTACCGGCGGCGGCCGGGGGCGGAAGCGGTGGAGCGGGAGGTCGAGCCGTACGGGCTGGTGCTGAAGGCGGGCGTCTGGTACCTGGTCGCGCGGGTGCCGGGGGCGGGAGGCGCGTACCGGGTCTACCGCGTGGAGCGCTTCGAGCGGGCCGCGGGCGTCGGCGGCGGGGCGGGCTTCGAGCGGGACGAGGAGTTCGACCTGCCGGGCTTCTGGGCGGAGCGGGCCGCGGCGTTCGCGCGGTCGATCCTGCGGGACGAGGTGACCCTGCGGCTCTCCCCCGACGGCCTGCGGCGGCTGCCGCACGTCACGGACCGGCTCGCCGCCGAGGACGCCGTGGCCGGGGCCGGCGAGCCCGACGAGCGGGGCTGGACGGCCGTCCGGCTGCGGGTGGAGTCCGCGGACGTCGCGTACACCCAGCTCCTCGCCCTCGGGCCGGACGCGGAGCTGCTGGGGCCGCCGGAGCTGCGCGCGCGGTTCGCGGCGGCGGCGGCCCGCAGCGCCGCGCTCTACGGGCGCAGCCGGTAGCTCTCCGGGTCGCCGGGATCCTCGCCGGCCATCGCGCGCTGGAAGTACGGCCAGCTGTCCGGCAGCGTGCCGTCGGTGTCCGTGAACCCGTACTCCTTGGCGACCTGCCCGCTGTACAGCGACGTGCCGTTCCAGCGCGCCTTGTCCGGGTCCGCCGCCAGCGCCGCCACCGCGCGGCCCACGAGTACGGGAGTCTCGGAGAGCGCGAAGTGCTTCTCCTTGGCGATCGCGTCGCGCCAGTTCTCCTCGGTCACCCCGAAGTGGTCGAGCATCTGCTCCGAGCGGAGGAAGCCGGGGGTGAGGGAGAGGGCGGTGGCGCCGGCGTCCTTCAGCTCGTGGCTGAGGTTGAACGCCATCCGGATCGGGGCGTTCTTGGTGAGGTCGTAGAAGAAGTCCTCGCGGTACGGCCTGTTGGCCTCTGCCGTGCCGTCGGTGATCTCGACCACCAGCCCGCCGCCGGTGCGCAGCAGCAGCGGGAGCGCGCAGTGGCTGGTGATGATGTGGGTCTTGACCCCGAGCTCCAGCATGCGCAGGCCGCGGTCGAGTTCGGTCTCCCACATCTTCTTGCCGAACTCGACGAGGTGCTCGCCGCCCCAGATGTCGTTCACCAGCACGTCGAGCCGGCCGTGGTCGCGCTCGATGCGGGCGACCAGGTCCCGTACCTGATCGGCTTCGAGGTGGTCGACGCGGACGCCGATGCCCTCGCCGCCGGCCGCGGTGGCCAGCTCCGCGGTCTCCTCGATGGTCTCGGTGGTGCGGCCGACCTCGCTGATGTGCTCCCGGGTCGTACGGCCGGTGGCGTACACGGTGGCGCCGAGGGTGCCCAGGGCCACGGCGATGGCCCGGCCCGCGCCCCGTGTGGCGCCCGCGACCAGGGCGACCTTCCCGCGCAGCGGCTTGTCGGCGGTGTGCGGTACGGGCTTGTCTCGGTTCTGCTCTTCGCTCATGCGGACCACCGTGACAGCGAATCCGGACACCTTCTGTCTGGTTTTCCGGCCGGTCCTCCGGGCCGGTCCCGCCGGCCGGTCTCCCCCCGGTCAGTCCTCGCGGTACAGCGCCCACAGCTTCGGGTAGCGCCGCGCCAGCACCCCCGGGTCCTCGAAGTCGATCGGCTCTCCCACCGGCTCCGCGGGACCCTCGGGCAGCCCCAGCTCCGGCAGCTTCAGCCCGGTCAGCCGCTCGTACGCCTCGTCCGCCACGTACGCCAGGTCCTCCCCCTCGCCGTCCGTCTCCTCGTCGAAGTCCTCCAGCAGGTCCGCGAGGTCGTCCGGCTCGTGCAGCGCCCCCTCGAAGACCGTCCGGCCCTGGCCCACGAGCCAGCCGCGGAAGGAGTCGAAGGCGTCGTCGCTGACCCCGTCGAGCAGCACCCACGCGGCGCCCCACAGGTCCATGCGGTACGCGCGGTTCATCCGCGACTCGAAGTGGCAGGCGAAGTCGGTGACGGCGTCCGGGTCGAGGCCGGTCAGCCGGTCGACGAGCAGCTCGGCCTGGTCCGCGGGGTCGCCCTCGGCGGCCTCACGGGCGGTGTCGACCAGCTCCCAGAACTCCGACTCCTCCATCACGGATCCAGCATCTGCCCTCAGGCGCGCGTACGCACGCGGAGCGGCGGGATCGGGACGTATCGGGGCCCGTACGGGCTCGCGCCGGGGGCGCGCGGTTCAGAGGAGTGTGCGCCCCATCAGAACGTCGTCCACGTACGTGCCGTCCAGCAGGAACTCCTCCGGCAGCACCCCCTCCACCGCGAACCCCTCCGACTCGTACAGCCGCCGCGCGGGTGCGTTGTGCCCCAGCACGCGCAGCGTCAGCCGCCGGGCACCGGCCGCGCGGGCGTGCTCCGCGCCCGCCCGCAGCAGCGCCCGTGCGACGCCCGCGCCGCGGGCCTCGGGGGCGACAACGAGGCCCTGGATCTGGCGTACGTGCCCGTTGACCGCCAGTGACGTCGGGGGGACGACGCAGATGTAGCCGACGACGCGGGCCGGGGCGGCGGGGGTGGCGCCGGGCAGCTCGGCGACGAGGTAGTCGTCGGGGTGGTGGCGCTCGTCGAAGAAGGGGGCGTCGGTGTCGGGCGGCGCGGTCACCGCGTGCAGATGCGACCAGGTCGCGGCGTCCAGCTCACGGAGCAGCTCCCCGTCGGCGGCGCACGCGGGACGTATCCGCAGCTCGCCGCCGCCGACCGCCCCGCCGCCGTGCACGTCAGTCATGCGCTCACTGTGGCATGTGCTGCCGAAGCACGGCACAGGAGGGCAGGATGGGCCCATGCGCATCGCGGTCTCCGGCTCCTCCGGACTCATCGGCTCCGCCCTCGTCGGTTCGCTGCGGACCGACCGGCACGACGTCCTGCGGCTGGTGCGGCGGGAGGCGACCGCGCCGGACGAGGTGCGGTGGGACCCCGGGAAGGGGTACGTCGACGCCGGCCGACTCGACGGCTGCGACGCCGTCGTGCACCTCGCCGGCGCCGGCATCGCCGACCGGCGCTGGACCGAGAACTACAAGCGGGTCCTGCGCGACAGCCGGGTGCTGGGCACGGCGGCCGTCGCCGACGCCGTCGCCTCCCTCGACCGGCCGCCGTCCGTCTTCGTCTGCGGCAGCGCGATCGGCTACTACGGCGACACCGGCGACCGCCGCGTCGACGAGACCGCGCCACCGGGGCGGGGCTTCCTCGCCGACCTGTGCCAGGAGTGGGAGGCGGCGACGCACGCGGCGGAGGAGGCGGGAATCCGCACCGTCCACGTGCGTACGGGCCTGGTGGTCTCCCGCAGGGGCGGGACGTGGGGGCGGCTCTTCCCGCTCTTCCGGGCGGGTCTCGGGGGGCGGCTCGGCAACGGACGGCAGTACTGGAGCTTCGTCTCCCTGCACGACCACATCGCGGCGCTGCGCCACCTCATCGACACCGAGTCGCTCGCCGGGCCGGTGAACCTCACGGCCCCGGAGCCGGTGACCAACCGCGAGGTGACGGCGGCGATGGGGCGGGTGCTGCACCGGCCGACGCCGTTCCCGGTGCCGGCGGCGGCGCTGCGGGTGGCGCTGGGCGAGTTGGCGGAGGACGTGATCGGCAGCCAGCGGGTGGTGCCGCGCAAGCTGCTCGACTCGGGGTTCGCGTTCGCGTTCCCGGGGATCGACGAGGCGCTGCGGGCGGCGCTGCGGCGCTGAGCGGGCGGGGTCCGGCGGGAGTTCCGGCGGGGCACTTCGGGGGCTGCGCGGGGGCGGTGTCGCGGCTGGTTGCGCCGGGTGTGCGTCAGTGCCCTTGTGGTGCGCACCTGGCCGGCGTCACCATCCGGCCTATCGTCATCGGAACGCGTCCACGGGGGAACGCGGATACGGCCATGCCCAGTTGGGCATCAAACAGGCGTCCGGCGGCATGCGACAGCGCTCGGCCGCGGACGCACAACCCCGGGAGGCACCCGTGCCCCATGCCGCAGGAAGCACGGACCCCGTCGACGTCGTCGTCGTAGGCGCAGGACTCGCCGGTCTCTCCGCGGCCCAGCACCTCGTCGGAGCGGGCCTCGACGTGACGGTGCTGGAGGCGGACGAGCAGGTCGGCGGGCGGATGACCACCGACCACGTCGACGGATTCCGGCTGGACCGCTCGCTGCAGTTGCTCAACACCTCGTACCCGGAACTGCGTCGCCTGCCGGGGCTCGCGGAGGTGCCGCTGTGCCCGCTCGACGGGGACGTGGTGGTCTGCGGGGGCGGGCGGCGGCAGCGTATCGGCGGATCGAGAGGCACGGGGGGCGCGTTCACGGCGGCGAGCGCGTTGGCCAGCGCCGCGCGTGCGCCCCGGGGCGCCGTCATCGACCAGGCGTGGCTCTCCACGGCGCTGGCCCGGCTGGCGACCGTACCCACGGCGCGGCTGCTGGCCCGGCCGGAGCGCCGGGCCGCGGACGCGCTGGCGGCGCGCGGGCTGCCGCCGCGGATGGCGGCGGGATTCCTGCGGCCGCTGCTGGTGGCGCTCCTCAACGACCCGGCGCTGACGACGTCGAGCCGCTCGGCGGACCTGGCGCTGCGGTCGTTCGCGCGGGGGCGGCTGTGCCTGCCGGTGGGCGGCGCGGCGACGGTGCCGCGGAAGCTGGCGGCGGGGCTGCCGCGCGGGACGGTGCGGACGGGAGTGCGGGCGGTCTCGGTGTCGACGACCGCGGTGCGGACGGAGGAGCACGGGGTGCTGCGGTGCCGTTCTGTGCTGGTGGCCACGGGCGCGCGGGCGGCGGCGGGACTGCTGCCGGGGCTGCGGCTGCCGGGGTTCCACCCGGTGACGGTGCTGCACCACAGCGCCCCGGTGGCGTCGCTGCCGGGCGGGGACGGGCCGGCGGAGGGGGAGGCCGGTGCGGACGGTACGCCGGCGGGTGACTTCGAGGCGCGTTCGGCCGGGGTACGGGGGCAGATCCCGGGCGACCTGCGGCAGGCGGCGCTGCTGGTGGACGCGGAGGGGGCGCGGGGGCCGGTGTCGCACACGGCGGTGGTCAGCGGCGCGGACGCGTCGCGGGCGCCGCGGGGGCGGGCGCTGGTCAGCTCGGTGGTGCTGGGCGAGGACGCGGGCCGGCCGGCGCGGGTGCTGGACAAGTCGGCGCGGCGGCAGTTGAGCGAGCTGTACGGGACGTCGGCGTTCGACTGGGAGCTGGTGGGAGCGCACCACGACCCGGAGGCGATACCGGCGATGCCGGCGCCGCACGACCTGCGTCGGCCGGTACGGGTGCTGTGCGGCCTCTACGTCTGCGGCGACCACCGCGACACGAGCAGCCCCCAGGGCGCCCTGCACTCGGGCCGCCGCGCCGCCCGGTCCCTCCTCCGCGACTTCGGCCTCACCCCGACGACGACCACGACAGCCGTCCCGGCAGTCGCCTAGCAGGAACGGTTCTCCATCCCCGGAGCGGCGCTCCCCGCCGAGAGCACCGCTCCGAAGCGGGGACATCGCTCCGTAGCGAGAGCAGCGCTCCAGATCGAGAGCACTGCTCCGCGACGGAAGCACCGCTTCGGGGCCGGAGGAGCGCTCCGAAACGGGACCGCCGCACCGAGAGAGCGGTGCTCCGCATCGGGAGCACCGGTCCGGCGCGACCGCCCGCCGGCCCCGCGGCCGCCCCGCACAGCGCGGCCGCGGGGCGGCCCGCCTACACCGCCAGGGCCGCGACCCGTTCCCGGTACGCCCGTACCGGAGGCGCGTCGCGGTACGGCTCCAGGCGGCGCTCGAAGTCGCGGACGTACTCCGCCGCCCGGGCCGAGCGCATCTCCGCCGCCTGCTGCGCCGCCTCCGCGCCCAGCACGCACGCCTGCTCCACCTCGCCCAGACCCAGCCGCGCCGTCGCCAGCACCAGCCGGCAGAAGACCCGGCTGCGCGCGAATCCCGCCGCCCGAAGCTGCAGCGAGCGCTCCGCGTGCTGCGCCGCCGCCCGGTACTGCTGGAGGTCCCGGTGGCAGTGCCCGAACTCGTCCGCGAGCTGCGCCTCGTCGAAGAAGCGCGCCCAGTGCGGCGCCTCCTCCCCCGGCCGCGCCGACTCCAGCGCCCGCTCCGCCCGCGCCAGCGACGTCGTGCACGCGCGCACCTCGCCCAGCAGCCCGTGCCCGCGCGCCTCCGCGGCGTGCAGCAGCGCCTGCACCACCGGCGGCGCACCCCCGCCGACGCCCTGCTGCGCGACCCGGGTCAACTGCACCGCCTCCCGGCCGTGCCCCAGGTAGACCGCCTGGCGGCTCATCGTCACCAGCACGTAGCTGCCGTACGCCCGGTCCCCCGACGCCTGCGCCAGCCGCAGCGCCTGGACGAAGTACCGCTGGGCCAGCCCGTGGGCCGCGATGTCGTACGACGTCCAGCCCGCCAGCCGCGTCAGGTCCGCGGCGGCGGAGAACAGCCGGCGCCCCGTCGCCTCGTTGTACGTGCCGCGCAGCATCGGCTCGACCTCGTGCTCCAGATACCGCACGAGGGCCTGCCGCGCGTGCCCGCCGCCGTAGGCGTTGTCCAGGGCCCGGAACATCTCGGCGACCGACCGCATCGCCCCGATGTCCCCCTGGGTGACCCGCTGTCCCGGCGCCCGCGCTCCCGGCCCGCCCCAGCCCGGCCCCGGGTCCCCGCGCCCGGCGGCCACAGCGCCGGCAACGCCCGCACCCGCCACGCCCCCGGGTCCGCCCGAAGCGCCCGGCCCCGTACCGACGCCGACACCGGCACCGACGCCGACGGCGACACCGCCGCCGAGGCCCACCCCGGGACCGCGCCCCTGCGCCGGCACCCGCACCGCGCCCGGCGGCCCGGCCGGCACCGCGGCACCGGGTGCCCCGCGCTGCTGCAGCTCCCGCGCCACCTTCTCGTCCGGCCTGCCGATGAGCCAATCCCGGCTCGGCACAACAAGACCCGCAGGAGTGAACGCGATTTTCCGCAGCTCCGCCTGACTGCCCGTGTCCTTGCGCCACAGCCCGCTCACGATGTCGATCGCCTCGGTGGGCGTCGCGGCGAACTCCAGTCCGGCGTACACCGGTGCGCACGCGTCGAGCCCGAGGTCCTGCGCGGTCAGCCGGCGGCCGAGCCGCCGGGTGAACACCTCGGCGATCAGCGCAGGTGTCGTGCCGCGCGGCTGCTGGCCGCGGAGCCATCGGGTCACCGACGTCTTGTCGTAGCGCAAGTCGAGGCCGTGTTCGAGCCCTAGCTGATCGACTCTGCGGGCGAGCCCCGCGTTGGAGAACCCGGCCTCGGAGATGAGTGCCGCGAGCTGGCGGTTGGGGGGCCGCTGTGAAGGTCGTTCCGTCGTCACCTGTGGGGTCTCCTGCCTGGCCTCCGGGAACGGCGCGAATGTAGCGGCGAAACAAGCCTCACTCGCCGCTTTCGTCCCAGCTTCATTCGATCGTGTGAGGAGACCTGGGTGCAGGGCGGGAACGTATACCGCCGTACAGTGGCAGAGGGTCGGCTGGAATACCGCCAGCCGCATATGCCGAGCGGAGGCACACACGCCGCCCGGCGCGAGCTGCGCGAACAGCGCGAGGAGGGCACCGTGGGCGAGCTGCGCTTCGTTCACCTGGGGTTCGGCGAGAACGCCGTGGAGTACCTGGAGGCTTGGCAGGAGCAACGGCGCGTGCACGCCGCCCGCTTCGCCGAGGAGATCCCCGACACCTGTCTTCTGCTGGAGCACCCGCCGGTCTACACCGCGGGCCGCCGCACGGCCGAGGACGAGCGCCCGCTCGACGGCACCCCCGTGGTGGACGTCGACCGCGGCGGGAAGATCACCTGGCACGGTCCCGGCCAGCTCGTCGGCTATCCGATCCTGAAGCTGCCGCGCCCCGTGGACGTCGTCGCGCACGTACGCCGGCTGGAGGAGGCCCTCATCCGCGCCTGCGCCGACTTCGGCCTGGCGACCACCCGGATCGAGGGCCGCAGCGGCGTCTGGGTGCTGGGCGACCCCGTCGAGCAGCGCGCGGAGCTGGGCGGGCTGGCGCTGGACTTCGACCCCCGCCTCTCGGACGAGGAGTACGACCCGCGCCTGGCCGGTCCCGAGTACGCGCCGTCCAACGCCGGCCAGCGGCGCGAGGACCGCAAGCTGGCCGCGATCGGCATCCGCGTCGCCAAGGGCGTGACCATGCACGGCTTCTCGCTGAACTGCAACCCGGACAACACCTGGTTCGACCGGATCGTGCCGTGCGGCATCCGCGACGCGGGTGTGGCCTCGCTCTCCGGCGAGCTGGGAAGAGACGTACCGGTGTCGGAGGTTCTCCCCGTCGTGGAGAAGCATCTGCGCGAGATCCTGGAGACGGCCGAGCCGCTCCCCCGCGCGGTCTGACTCCCCATTTCAGAGGCGTACGCTGGAGAACGCCGAGGAATCGAAAGCTAGGAGCCCGGACGTGTCCGCTGTCGCACCCGACGGTCGCAAGCTGCTCCGCCTGGAAGTCCGCAACAGCCAGACCCCCATCGAGCGCAAGCCCGAGTGGATCAAGACCCGCGCGAAGATGGGGCCCGAGTACAACGCGCTGCAGAAGCTCGTCAAGGACGAGGGCCTGCACACGGTCTGCCAGGAAGCCGGCTGTCCCAACATCTTCGAGTGCTGGGAGGACCGCGAGGCGACGTTCCTGATCGGCGGCGAGCAGTGCACCCGGCGGTGCGACTTCTGCCAGATCGACACGGGCCGCCCGGCCGAGCTGGACCGCGACGAGCCGCGCCGGGTCGCCGAGTCCGTGCAGCGCATGGAGCTGCGGTACGCGACGATCACCGGCGTCGCCCGCGACGACCTGGAGGACGGCGGCGCCTGGCTGTACGCGGAGACCGTGCGCCAGATCCACGCCACCACCCCGGGCACCGGCGTGGAGCTGCTCATCCCCGACTTCAACGCCGAGCCGGAGCAGCTCGCGGAGGTCTTCTCCTCCCGCCCCGAGGTGCTCGCGCACAACATCGAGACCGTCCCGCGGATCTTCAAGCGCATCCGCCCCGGGTTCCGCTACGAGCGGTCGCTGGAGGTCATCACGCGCGCCCGCGAGGCCGGCCTGGTGACGAAGTCGAACCTCATCCTGGGCATGGGCGAGGAGCGCGCGGAGGTCAGCCAGGCGCTGCGGGACCTGCACGAGGCGGGCTGCGAGCTGATCACCATCACGCAGTACCTGCGGCCGTCGCCCCGGCACCACCCGGTGGAGCGGTGGGTGAAGCCGCACGAGTTCGTGGAGCTGCAGCAGGAGGCCGAGGAGATCGGCTACGCGGGCGTCATGTCCGGGCCGCTGGTGCGGTCCTCGTACCGGGCGGGACGGCTGTACAAGCAGGCCATGGAGAAGCGCGCGCAGCCCGCGGCGTGAGCCCCGGGAACCGGGCCGGCAGCGCCGCCGGCCCGGGCGCCCCGGCGGTCTTCACCCCGCTTTGACCGCCGGGCCATGCCCTGGTAACACCTCGGGGTGAGCATGGAACCCAGCTTTGACTTCCCGACCGCCGAGGGGGGCCGTCATGCCGTCGTCACCGTCGTCGTTACCGTCCTGGCCGCCGCACCGGCCCACCGTCGCCGGGTTGCTGCGCACGATCGAAGGGGTGCTGCTCCGCGGCGAGCAGCGCACCGCACGGCGTAACGCCTGGGACGCCGTCCTGGAGGACCGCCGCCGGGCCAGCGCCCGCCGGGAATCGGAGTCGGCGGTGTCGCAGGCGGACCCGCCGCCGGGCGGTACGTCCGCTCTGCCCCGGTAGCCACCCCGCCCCGCCACCGCCGGGACCCCGTCCGCACCCCGCCCGGCTCCCGGCACCGCCCCGATCCGGCCGTCCGGAGCCGGGCCCGGTCTGACCCCGGGCCCGGCTGGCCGTAGAATTCGCGGCATGGCCAGCAGTGAACCCACACCCGAGAACACCGGGCGTCTGAAGCAGATCGCCCTCACGTACAAGATGACCAGGCGGGCCGACCCCAAGGTCGGTCTGATCGTCGCGGGCGTGGGCATCCTGGTCCTCGGTGCCGCCCTGGGCATCGGCTTCCTCATCGGGCACCCGATCTACCTGGGCATCGTGGGTTTCCTGCTCGCCCTGCTCGGCATGGCGATCGTCTTCGGGCGGCGCGCGGAGGCGGCGGCGTTCGGGCAGATGGAGGGCCAGCCGGGCGCGGCCGCGGCGGTGCTGGACAACATGAAGCGGGGCTGGACCGTCACCCCCGCGGTGTCGATGACGCGGCAGCAGGACGTCGTGCACCGGGCCGTGGGCAAGGCGGGGATCGTCCTGGTCGGCGAGGGCAACCCGAACCGGCTGAAGGGCCTGCTGGCGGCCGAGAAGAAGAAGATGAACCGGGTCGTCGCGGACGTCCCGGTCCACGACATCGTCGTCGGCAACGACGAGGGCCAGGTGCCGCTGAAGAAGCTGCGGGCCACGCTGGTGAAGCTGCCCCGGGTGCTCCAGGGCCCGCAGGTCACGCAGGTCAACGACCGGCTGAAGGCGCTGGGCGACCTGATGAGCAATATGCCGATCCCGAAGGGCCCGATGCCGAAGGGCATGCGGATGCCGAAGGGCGGCGGGAAGCTGCGCTGAGCGCGGCGGATCGCGTACGGGGACCGTACGGGGACGGGGCAGCCCCCGCGAGGGGGGCTGCGGCGCCGGGAGAAGCGACCTCGGCAGAAGGCCCGCGTCAGAAGCCGGCCAGACCCGGAAAGCCGGAAAACCCCGAGCGAGAAGACCCCCGGCCCGGCACCCGGCCCGGGCGCCGGCCCGCGCCGGCCTCGCTCAGAACCGCACCTCGACGGCGCGGGCGATCCGGTCGTGCAGGCCGCGGGTGTCGCGGTCGAAGACGACGGCGGGGATCAGCAGGCAGAGCAGCACCGAGCGCACGACGGTGCCGACGAAGCCGAGCCGGGCGCCGCTCTCGGCGACGACGCGGATGCGCATGATCCGCTTGCCCGGCGTGAAGCCGAGGGTGCCGACCAGCAGCACGGTCATCACGAAGAAGACGACCATGGTCCAGAGCCCGAGCGACCGGCTGTCGCCGCCGGCGAACAGTCCGTAGGCGATGAGCTGGCAGAGCAGCCAGTCGACGACCAGCGCCGCGATCCGCCGGCCGACCGGCGCGACCGAGCCGGGCCCGGTCTCGGGCATCCCGAGGCGCTGGCCCCGGTAGCCGAAGTCGACGCCCATGTCCTCGGCCGCCGAGCGGGGGCCGGAGAGCCACGAACCTATTGCCTGCCGCTTCTCCGCGTCATCCACGTATCCACGGTACTGCCCGGCGCACGCGGCCCCTCCTCGCCCCCTGCCGACGGCCCGGGACCGCATACGATTCCGGCCACCCGGAAGGCCGCCGGGGCCGCCTTCCCCGGCCTGGCCGGGGGCGGTGGTTAACATCGGCGAAACAAACGGGTCATGCCCGAGAAATCCCGGGTGCCTAGGCTCGGGCGAGCATGCCGGCACGCCGGCACGCGCACCTCGCGCAGGCTCTGCAGGCTTACCCGTCCCCTCGCGGCGGGACATAGGAGGAGTGGGATGTTCCAGAACGCCGACGAGGTCCAGCAGTACATCGCGGACAACGACGTGAAGTTCGTCGACGTGCGTTTCTGCGATCTGCCGGGCATCATGCAGCACTTCACGGTGCCCGTGGACGTCTTCGAGCCCGACGGCCAGCTCATGTTCGACGGCTCGTCGATCCGCGGCTTCCAGGCCATCCACGAATCCGACATGGCGCTCGTGCCGGACCTCTCCACGTCCCGCCTCGACCCGTTCCGCAAGGACAAGACGCTCAACGTCAACTTCTTCATCCACGACCCGATCACCGGCGAGCAGTACAGCCGCGACCCGCGGAACGTGGCCAAAAAGGCCGAGGCGTACCTCGCCTCGTCCGGCATCGCCGACACCGCGTACTTCGGCCCGGAGGCGGAGTTCTACGTCTTCGACGACGTCCGCTTCGAGACCAAGGCGAACGCCGGTTATTACCACATCGACTCCGAGGCCGGCGCCTGGAACACCGGGGCCATCGAAGACGGCGGCAACCGGGGCTACAAGGTCCGCTACAAGGGCGGCTACTTCCCCGCCCCGCCGGTCGACCACTTCGCCGACCTGCGCGCGGAGATCTCCCTCGAACTCGCCGCGTCCGGCCTCCAGGTCGAGCGCCAGCACCACGAGGTGGGCACCGCGGGCCAGGCGGAGATCAACTACAAGTTCAACACGCTGCTGGCCGCGGCGGACGACCTG
This sequence comes from Streptomyces sp. WAC 06738, assembly GCF_003945505.1. NCBI lineage: Bacteria > Bacillati > Actinomycetota > Actinomycetes > Kitasatosporales > Streptomycetaceae > Streptomyces > Streptomyces sp. WAC 06738. The sequence continues at coordinate 1,725,189 of NZ_CP029618.1, forward strand.
ATGCTCTTCAAGTACATCGTGAAGAACGTCGCCTGGCGCAACGGCAAGACCGCGACCTTCATGCCCAAGCCGATCTTCGGCGACAACGGCTCCGGCATGCACTGTCACCAGTCGCTCTGGGCCGGCGGCGAGCCGCTCTTCTACGACGAGCAGGGCTACGCGGGCCTGTCGGACACCGCCCGCTACTACATCGGCGGCATCCTCCGCCACGCCCCGGCGCTGCTGGCCTTCACCAACCCGACGGTGAACTCCTACCACCGCCTGGTCCCCGGCTTCGAGGCCCCGGTCAACCTGGTCTACTCCCAGCGCAACCGCTCGGCGGCGATCCGCATCCCGATCACCGGCGCCAGCGCGAAGGCCAAGCGCATCGAGTTCCGCGCCCCGGACTCCTCGGGCAACCCGTACCTGGCCTTCTCCGCGATGCTGCTGGCGGGCCTGGACGGCATCAAGAACAAGATCGAGCCCGCCGAGCCGGTCGACAAGGACCTCTACGAACTGGCCCCCGAGGAGCACGCGGCGGTCCCCCAGGTCCCGACGAACCTCCCCGCGGTGCTGGAGTCCCTGGAGGCCGACCACGAGTTCCTGCTCCAGGGCGGCGTCTTCACGGCGGACCTCATCGAGACCTGGATCGACTTCAAGCGCACCCAGGAGATCGCCCCGATCCAGCTCCGCCCGCACCCGCACGAGTTCGAGCTGTACTTCGACGTCTAAAGAGCAGGGCCGGCGACCCGGGCGGAAGCCCTGGGAGCCGGCCGTGCACTGTGCCGCGAGGGCCGTGCCCCCACCTGGAGTGGGGGCACGGCCCTCGTCGGCTCACGGGGGCGGGCGCCAGGTGAAGCCGGTGACGGCGGCGGCCCGTGAGCGACGGGGTGTCAGAGCCCGCGTCTAATGTTCCGTCACATGCCCTCAGCCACGACGACGTACAGCTACCGGGCCTCGTCCGCCTTCGATTCCGCCGTGCACGCCCTGGCGCTGCAGACGAGCGGCGGACGTACTCCGGCCGGTGCCGCCGCCCACCCCCACTTCTTCGACGGGACCCTCGTCGAGTCCCAGGCGTCGGCCGCCGCGTTGCTGGCCGTCGCCGATGTGGCGGCCGCTCGGTACCACGATCCCCGGCCGGCGGGTTCCGCGAGCCTCGATCCCGTGGTCACGGCAGGGGGCGGCTGGCTGCGGTTCGAGTCGTTCTCGGGCTGCTGCGGCGTGCACGCCCGGCTCGACGTACCCCCGGCCGGACTGGACGGCGGAGAGGTCGGCCGCGGCACCACGAACGTCGACGTCAATCTCCCCCTGCGGGACGCCCTCGGGCGGCTGGCCGGCCGTGAGCCGCTCGGCCTCACCGTGGGACCAGGCGAACTCACCGTCCGGGCCGGCGGCGATCCGATCGTCGAGAAGAAGGTCCCGCTGCCCGATCGCTGGATACGCGGCTTCGCCGAAACGCCGGTCATCGTCTCCCGGTTCGACCTCCGCGCCGAGTTGCCCGCCGCCGAGGCCGTCCGCTTCCTGCGCGCCCTCCCGCGAGCCGGTTCCGGGAACGCCTCGCGCGGCGCGGAGTGGGTGGTCGCCGCCAACGGGCGACTGCGCACCACGTCCCGGCCCGCGCCGGGGGCCGTGTGCCTGCCCGGGCCGCAGCGCCTCACCGCGCTGCGCCGCGTGCTGCGCCACGCCCGGGGTCTGCGCCTCTACGGACCGCCGGTCACCACCCGCAGCGCCGCGCAGGCCGCGGCGTGGGAGGTGTCACTCCCGGCCGGCCTCCGGCTGACGCTCACCCTGTCGCCCGAGACGGGCCGGGGGTTCTCCGGGGAGGGGACGGTGCTGGACGATCTCAGCGGGCCGGACGTCGAGGCCGACGCGGAGCTGCTGTCCGTGCTGCTCGCCTGGGACTCCCGGATCGACACCGCCGAGCTGGCCGCCGGAGCCGGGCTGACGGTCGGAAGGACCCGTGCCGCGCTCACCCGCCTCGGAGTCGACGGCCGGGTGGGCTACGACCCCGCCGCGGCCGCGTACTTCCACCGCGAGCTGCCGTTCGTCCCCGGCCGGACCGAGGACCACAACCCGCGGCTGCGGGCCGCACGCGCGATCCTCGCCGCGGGCGGAGTGCGCGGCCTGGGCCCCGGCCGCGCGGAGGTCACGACCGCCGACGGGCACACGCACCGGGTGCGGGGGGACGCCGGAACCGCCGGTGCCGCGTTCGCGTGCACCTGCCAGTGGTGGGCCGAGCACGAGGGCCGCCGCGGGCCCTGCAGTCACGCCCTCGCCGTACGCATCGCCACGGACGCCCCGGGAACCGGAGCGATGACTCCTGACGGCCCGGAAGCGGTCCGGAGCCGCTGACCGACCCGGCACCCGCGCGGCGCGCCCGGCGCGCACCGCATCGCGTCGGGGCCCCACGACGTACCGACCGCATCACCGCACGGAGGAGCGCCGCCGCACATGTCCGACCATCCGCTGTTCACGCTCATCGACAAGGGGGACTATCTCGCCGTCCCCGATGCCCTCGCCGCCATGACGGCGGACGAGCGCCGCTTGGTGGTTCCCGGGTTGAAGTCCGCCCGCTCCTCGCTCAGCAGGGTCACCCTGTGGACCTACGACGACCCGCGTCGCATCGCCGTCCAGCTCGCCGGCGCCGGGTGCCTCGCCACTGCCCCGGCCGTCGCCGAGTGGCTGCTCAAGGGCAAGACCCGGGTCACCTCCATTCCGGGCTGGCGGCCCGACACGGCCCTCATCGCCTGCCTCTTCGCCGACGGGCCCGACACCCGCGATGCCGGGTTCCAGGCCGAACTCGTCCGCCGGCTCGCCGACAGCCGCCTCGACGAGGGCGAACTGCCCTATTACCGCCTGGTCGTCGAGCTCATCCGGCGCTCCGGCTGCCCGGTGCCGACGTCGGACGCGTTCGTCCTGACGTGGGCGAGGGAGACGGCCGGCCGCTACGACATCGACACCACGCCGCCGACCTGGGACGAACGTCCGCTGGCCACCGTTCTCGCGGACGACCCGTTCCTGCGGCCCCTCGCCTACCGCCTCTTCGAGATCGACGGGGTGCCGGGCTACACGAATCTGAGCCCGTACGAGCGCGACGACCCGATGTACTCCTGGCCCGCCGCGCTCACGGCGCTCGCCCGCGACGGCGAGCTGGACGCCGGGCGTCTCCACGACGCCGTGCTCGCGTCCCTGGTCCGGGGCACCGGAGCGGCCGCGGACGTCCGGTTCCGGCTGTGGACGCTGGAGGAGCTGGCGCCCCCGGCCAAGGAGTGCGCGGCGTACGAGGACGATTACGTCCGGCTGCTCCTGGACGGCCCGTCCACCGTCGCCGCCCACGCCCAGCAGGTGCTGCGCGGGATCCTCACCCCGGCCCGGGTCGTCGACGTATCGCGCGACGTGCTGCTCCGCCCGGAGAAGAAACTCGTCCGGGCCCAACTGGCCTGGCTCGACGGGGTCGTCCGGCAGGAGCCGGCGACCAGGGGGGCCGCGGTCGAGGTACTGGCCGGGGCCCGGGAGGCGCTGGAGGACGCGGCGCTGCGGGAGCGGGTGGAGAAGCTGATCGCCCGTCACCTGCCACGGGGCGCCGAGGCGCCCGCACCGACCGCGCTCCCGGAACCCGAACCCGATGTCACCCCGCCCCCGCCGCCGAAGGCTTCGCGGCTCGACGGCCCGGCGGACGACGCCCCGGAGGACGTCGCGGCGGCCCTGCGGGTCTGGTGGCGCCGCCACCAGGACGACGGCCCGTTCGAGGACGCCCTGCTGGACCGCCTGATCCGGCACGCCCACCGGGACCACGAAGCACTCGCGGCGGCGCTGCAGGCGGGGATCGCCGATCACCTCGACTGGTTCTCCCGGGTCGCGCACGAACCGTGGAACCTCCTGGGGGTGGCGGCAGCCGTGTGCGGGGTGCCGTATCCGGGCAGCGGATCGATACACGACACGATGGTGGAAATCCGGGGCCGGGAGCTGGTCGACCGGCTACGCAGGGGCATCCCTACCCCGTTCCCCCTGGCCACCGCCACACACGACGACGGCACGATAGAGACGGCCGAACTCGTCGCGCGGATCGCCGAGTACGAACGGCTGGGCGTCGAGCCCGGACCCGTGGACCTGGCGGAGGCGCTGCTGCGGACCGTACCGGAGGCCGATCCGGCCACGCGGACGGCCGCTGACGCGCTTGCCTCACCCGCGGGGCGGCGGCTCGCGGACCGGCTCGGGAGCGGTGGGCGGAACCCGCATCCGGGCGCCTTCCCCGAGCCGTTCGCCACCCTCCTGGCAGGCCCCGGCCCCGCGAAAGGACGCAGCCCGGTTCATGCGTCCTCGGTGTTCCCCTGCCGCCCGGAGGATCTCCCGTGCGACCCCGACGTCCAGGCCGACTGGGCGTGGTACCTCGCGCGCCGCAACGGCGCACGCATGGACTGCCCGCACCTGGTGCGGCTCGCCGCGCTGCCCGGCCCCAAGGGCGAGGCGACGCACCGCGCACTGGCCGCGGGGCTGAACGACGACCGCCGCGAGAGCCGGGCGGCCGCGGTCGACGCCCTGGTGGTCATGGTCTCGCGCGACGAGCTGGACCATGGCCGGCTGGCCGCGGCCTTCGGTGAGCTGACGGTGCCGATGGCCGCGCGCCTCGCGTCCGCGCTGCGGGACGCCTCGGCGGCCGTGGGGGCGAGGCGGGTGTGGCCCGTGCTGCCGGGCTTCCTTCCGCGGCTGCTGCCGTCCGGCGCGAGCGTCCGCGGCCTGGGCGATCTGCTGGCCCTGGCCACGGACCTCGCCGTCCGTGCCGGGGCGCGCGAAGAGATCCCCGGCCTGGCGGAGGTGGCGTCCCGGCCGCCGAAGTCCCGCCTGGTGAAGGAAGCACGCCGGCTGCACGGTGTGCTGGCCGGGTGACGACCGGCCGGGGGCGCGGTGGTGCCCCCGGCCTTCGGCGGCGTGCGGCCTCCGGTCAGGGGCGGGGGCCCGTGTAGCGGAGAATCCACAGGCCCTGGTTCTTGTCGGTGATGTAGATGTAGCCGCGGCGGTCCACCACCACGTCCTCCGTCTGCAGGGCGAGTTCGCCTTCCGGCATCGGGCCGTAGCGGCGGGTCGGTTCCGGGGGCATGAAGTGGCCGGCTTCCCGGGGGAGACGGGGGTTGGAGACGTCGTAGACGCGGAGGCCCGCGTTGAAGTGGGCGACGTGGAGCAGGCCGTCGTGGCGCTGGACGTCGGGGTGGTGCTGGTGGTGGTTGATGTTGTGCGGGCCGCTCCAGCCGCCGCGGGTGGAGAAGTCGGGGTAGCCGGCGCCCCGCGGGGGCGTCGGCACGGGGAGCAGGGAGAGCAGGAAGGGCTGCCGCGGGTCGGAGATGTCGACTATCGAGGCATGGTGCGCCGGGCCCGTGCCGTACGAGATGTCCTCGGAGTTGGCGAAGGCGATCTTCCGGCCCGGGACCGGCAGGACGCCGTGGACGCCGAAGCGGCTGTGGAACGGCGGGCTGAACGACAGGCGTCCCACCTGCCGGGGCCGCGCGGGGTCGGCGATGTCGAGGACCACCAGGCCCGCGCCGCCGTACGGCAGGTAGACCAGGTTCCCCACCGGATACGGCGGTCCGTGCAGGGACACGTCGTGGCCGGCCGAGCAGCAGAAGCCGCCCGCGCCTGCTTCGCCGGCCTCGCCCCGTCCCGGGCCCGCCGGGGCCGGTTCGTCGTCCCGCTGGCCCGGCACCCACCAGCGGCCGGCCTCCCGCGGCCGGGACCGGTCGGAGATGTCGAGGATGACGTAGATGTTGCCGCTGAAGCCCGGTGCGCCGGCGGCCAGATGGACGTAGCGGCCGCCCGGGTAGAGGTTGCGGTGGGTGCCGGTGCCGCCGGTGCGGTAGTGGCCCAGCCGGCGCGGGCGTACGGGATCGGCGATGTCCCAGATCAGCACGCCCTCCTCGAAGGGCGCCGCGGGGTCGCCGCCGAAGTTGGGGAAGACCTGCTCCAGTGCCGTGACCATGGTGTCGCCGTGCAGGTCGACCTGGAGGGTCCAGGTGTTCTCCGGCCCCGGTACGTAGGCGACGACCTCGGGCCGCGCGGGGTCGGTCACGTCGACGACGCTCCAGCCGGAGTCCCAGAAGTGCCCGGTGTAGAGGTACCAGCGGCCGCGCTTCTCCCGTACGGCCATCTTGAACGCCGGCCGGTGCTCCAAGTCGCTGTAGCCGACCGCCTCGACGTGACGGGCCCGGCCGGCCGGCACGGCCGCCGCCGCACCCCCGTCGGCCGCCGCGGTACCCGGCGCCGCGGCACCCGCAGCGCCCGCCGCCGCGCCCGCGAGTGACGCCCGCAGCGCACCCCGGCGCGATATCCCCTGCCTGTCCGTCATCGGCCCCTCCGCATCTTCCGTGGCGTGGTGGCACCAGCGTCCGGGGCGGAACCAAGCCGGGTCCAATACCCGTTTCACGGGCTCTGAGACAGAACGGATATGACACGTGGTCGACCTCAGACAGATGCGGTACTTCATCGCCGTCGCCGAGGAGTTGCACTTCGGCCGCGCCGCCGCCCGGCTGCACATGGCGCAGCCGCCGCTCAGCCGGCAGATCCGCCTGCTGGAGGGGGCCGTGGGCGCCCGGCTGCTGGACCGCAGCCGCCGCAGCGTCGCGCTGACCGCCGCCGGGCGGGTCTTCCTGGCCGAGGCGCGGGCGACCGTCCGGCAGGCGGACCGCGCGGTCGAGCTGACCCTGCGGGCCGCCCGCGGCGAGACGGGGCAACTGGCCGTGGCCTTCATCGACGCGGCCATCTACAGCGTCATCCCGCCCGTGGTGCGCCGGTTCTCGCAGGTCCGCCCCGGCGTCGAGCTGAGCGTGACGGAGCTGCGCATCCCCGACCAGATCCGCGAGGTGGCGGAGGGCCGGCTGCACGCGGGGTTCGTCCACCCGCCGGTGCCCGATCCGCGGCTGGCGGTGGAGACGGTGTTCACGGAGGAACTGGCGGTGGCGCTGCCCGCGGGGCATCCGCTCGCCGTACGGGACCGGGTCGAGGTCGCCGAGCTGGCGGGGACGCCGCTGATCCAGTTCCCGCGGGAGATCAACCCGCCGCTCTTCGACGACATCGTCGCCCTGTGCCGGGCCGCCGGTTACACCCCGCCCTCCCTGCGCGAAGCCTCGCCCAAGCAGACCGTCATCGGCCTCGTGGCCGCCGGGCTCGGGGCGTCCCTGCTGCCCGCCTCGCTGGAGAACCTGCGCCGCGACGGCGTCGTCTACCGGCCCCTCGCCGGGCCGGGCCTGACCGTCGACACCTCGGTGATCTGGCGGCGTACGGACCGCGATCCCGTGCTCCACGCCTTCCTGCGCGTCGTACGGGAGGTGTGCCGCGCCGAGCACGCCGGGCCCGCGGATCCCGTTCCCGTTCCGGACCGCTGACCCCGCCGCCCGGTCGCCGCACCGACACGGCCGGCCCGGCGCGGAGAGTCCGCGCCGGGCCGGCGTGTGTGCGTCCCCTCGGGGGGTGAGGGACGTCGGTGGCCGGCCCGTCCCCGCCGGTCGGGCCGGCCGGGGACGGGGGTCAGCCGGTCAGTCGGTCGTGGATGATGCCGGCGTACGCCTCCTCGCCCCGGGCGTTGGGGTGGAGCGGTGCGGCCGGTGCGGTGGGCACGTAGCCCTCGACCCACTTCTTCTCCGGCGACTGGCAGGAGTCGTGGCCGCGGCTCGGGGTGAAGACGTCGACGTACTCGGCGCCGTGGGCCGCCGCGCGGTCGGCGATGACGCGGTTCATGTGGTTGACGCTGCCCTGGAGCCAGTCGGCGTCGGGAGCGAGCACCGGCTGGTACGGCCAGCAGCCGCCCGGCTTGATGTAGTCGCCGTACCCGGTGACCAGGACACGGGCCTGCGGGGCGCGGGCGTGGATGCCGTCGAGGACGGCGCCGAGCTTGGGGCCCATGGCCTCGATGCGCTGGGCGACGGTGTCGACGCCGCCCTCCATGAAGCCGTCCTTGCACCGGTCGCCGAGCGGGTTGAGCTGCATGCAGTCCTGCGCGACGCCGACGAGCCCGGCGTCGTTGCCGCCGATCGTCAGCGTGACCAGGGTGGTGTCCGCGCTCAGCGCGTCGAACTGCGGGGGTGCCTCGCCCATGTCCACGTCGAGCAGCGAGAGCGACTGCGGCTGCGTCATGTGGTCGGTCTTGGCGCCGCTGCACGTGACGTCGCGCAGTTCGGCGACGTCGAGCCGGTCCGCCAGTTCGTGCGGGTAGTTCTCGGTGGAGCGCCCGCAGGCGAGCGGTCCGGTGGGGAGCGGGATGAGCGGGCCCGAGGCCATCGAGTCGCCGAGGGCGACGTAGACCTCGCCGGCGGCGGAGTCCGCGGCGGCGGAGTCCGCGGCGGCGGAGTCCGCGGCGGCCGGGGCGGCCGTGCCGGCGACGACGAGGCCGGTCGCCGCGGCGGCGCCCAGCGCGCCCTTGAGGAGTTTCGGCAGCACGTTCATCGGCGGCTCCCGGCGGTGGGGGTGGGTGGGGCGGAAAGTTGTGTCGTGCACATGATGCAGACGGGCCGGGCTGCGCTTAACTGGTCAGTAACGCAGACTTCTCCGGGAGCCGTTGTGACGCGTGACAACACACCGCTGTGTATCGGCGGCAGCCCGGTCGACGCGCGGCTGCGGGCCCGGGTGCCCGCGCTCACCCACCGCGTCGTCGACCGGCTGCTCACCGAACTGCCCGTGTACGCCGCCCTGCCGCCCGAGGAGGTCGCGGGCGACATCGCCGACATCGTGCAGCGCAGCCTGCGTCTCTTCGCCGACGTGCTGCAGCGCCGCGGCCCGGCGCGCGACGACGAGCTGGTACGGCAGCGGGAGTCGGCCGCGCAGCGCGCCGAGGAGGGCGTGCCGCTGGACGCCATCCTCAGCGCGTACCAGATCGGCACGGCCATGGGCTGGGAGGAGATCTCGGCGGAGGCGCGGCCCGCGGACTTCGCCGACGCGCAGGAGGTGCTGCGGCATCTCTTCGTGCTGCAGCGGCAGTTGGTGGCGGCGGTCAGCGCCGCGTATCTGGAGGCCCGGCAGGTGCTCGACGTCCAGGAGCACGCGCCGCGGCACGCGCTGCTGGCCGCGCTGCTCGCCGGGGAGCCCCTGGAGGGCATCGCCCGCCGCACGGGGCTGCGGCCGGCGCCGCGGTACGTCGCGATGACGCTGTACGTCGCCCCGCACCCCGACGAGCACTCCCCCGGACCGCGGTCCCGCATCGCCGCCCGGCGCAAGATCCGCCGGCTGCAGACGGCGCTCAACGGCTTCGCCGGCGAAACGGCGCTCACCGCGCTCGACGCCGGCGGCGGCACCGCGCTGCTGCCGGTGGCGGAGGAGCCGCCGTGGGCGGCGCTGTGCGGGCTGATCGACCGTACGGAGACGGCGGTCGGGGCGGCGGTGACGGCGGCGGCGGCCGGGGCGGCGCCGGACGGGCTGCCGGCGGCGGTGGCGCAGACGGCGGACATCGTGGAGCTGGTACGGCGTACGGACCGGCCGCCGGGCCTGTACCGGCTGGCCGACGTGCTCCTCGACTACCAGCTCAGCCGCCCGAGCGAGGCGCTGACCGGGCTCGCCGGCCTGCTGCAACCGCTGGCCGGCCGCCCGGAGTTGCTGCACACCCTGGAGACGTACCTGGCGCGCGACCTCGACCGCCGCGGCACGGCCGCCGCGCTGCACGTGCACCCCAACACGGTCGACTACCGCATCCGCCGCATCGCCCTCCTCACGGGCCTCACCCCGACGGTCCCGGCGGACGCCCGCCGCCTGAGCGCGGCGTTGGTGGCCCGCCGCACGTTACGGGCCTGACGGCCCGGGGGCGGGGGGGGGAGCCCGGGCGTGGAGCCGGTGGCCAAAGGGGGGTCAGGCTGTACCCACACACGCGGCACGCGGCACGCGGCACGCGGCCCCTCACGCCGCGTTGTGCGCCGTCACCAGCCAGGCCGGGGCCCTGAGCAGGACTCCCTCCGGGGTCGCGTACGGGGTCAGGGCCTCGCGCAGGGCCTCGGTCGCCTTCGCCTTCGTCCCCCCGTCGAGGTCCGCCATCGCCTCCCGCACATGCGGCCGGTTGAGGACGAAGTCCAGCGCCTCCCCGACCCCCGCCCCCAGGTCCATCGGCTCGTTCTCCGCCTCCAGCCGTACGTCGACGAAGCCCGCCCCGCCCAGCACCTCCCGCACCCGGTCGGGGTCGGCCAGCGAGTTCGGGCCCGGCTCGTTCACGCCGCCGGACTTCGGCACCGTGACGTACCGGCCGAGGGCCGCGCGCGGCACGGCCGAGTACTCGCTCTCCTCCGGCGCCCGCCAGCACACGAACGCCAGCCGCCCCGCCGGCCGCAGCGCACGCCGTACGTTGGCGAACGCCGCCACCGGGTCCGCGAAGAACATCACGCCGTGCCGGCTGATCGCCACGTCGTACGCGCCGCCGGCGAAGTCGTGCACCTGCGCGTCCGCCTGCTCGAAGCGCACGTTCCCGACGCCCTCCTCCGCCGCCCTCGCGCGCGCCTGCGCGAGCATCGCGGCGGACAGGTCGACGCCCAGCGCCGAGCCCTCGGCGGCGAGCGCCGCGGCCACCCGGGTCGTCTGGCCGCAGCCGCAGCCGACGTCGAGGACGCGGTCGTCCGGCTGCACGTCCGCGCCGGCGAACAGCCGCTCGCTGTAGCGGAACATCGCCGCGTTGTACTTGTCCTCGTACGCGACCCAGTGGTCGCCGTTGGCCCCGTTCCAGTCGAGGGTCCGCGCGCTCTCCGCCACGTCCGCCGCCTCCCGCCGTTCCGCCCGATCCGCCCCTGCCGCCGCTGCTGACGGTCACCGTACGCCCGTACCGAGCCCGCCGAGGCCGTCACCTCACACGGAACACCGGCCCCCGCGCGACGAACGGCAGCGACGCCCCCGCCGGGATCAGATACGCGTGCTCCCTGCGCACCCGCAGCACGTCGCACATGCCGTCGGTGATCACCAGCACGGGCGCCGCGCCCGGGAAGTCGTCCGCCCGTTCCAGCAGGTCGAGCCCCGGCTGGAGGACGGTCCCGCCCCGGCCCCTCACCCGCACCCGGCCGGCGATCTCCGTCGGCGGCAGATAGCCCGCGTCGTACGGCGTGGCGTCGCAGAAGATGACCCGCGCCGCGGGCACGTCACGCGCATCCGCGTACGACGCGATGGCACCCAGTGCCTTGCCGAGCAGCGTGCGGCTCATGGAGCCGGAGGTGTCGAGGACGACGCCGAAGGTGCAGCGGGCGACCTCCTCGGGCGGGAAGTAGCGGCCCGCACGCGGGATGTCCGGGGTGGCGGCCTGCCTGCGGGCGGGGCGCGCGAAGGTGCGCACCGGCTCCGCCCGGGGCACGAACTCGTCGAACCAGCGGGCCAGCAGCGCGTCCCACGGCAGCGGCGGCTGCGCGAGCGCCCGGATCTCCTCGATCAGCCCGGCCGGCAGCAGCCCGCGGTCCTGGCCGCGCTCGTGCAGGTCGAGCCCGCGCTGGAGCCCGCGCCGGTAGAACTCGTCGAGGTCGACGTACGCGGCCGCCGGATCCCGCGGCACCAGCGGCTCGCCGAGTACGTCGCCGAGCCCCCGGCCGCGCGGCGTCGCGAGCCGGCGGCGCTGGATCCTGAGGTCGGCGGCGAGGCGGTCGTAGACCTCCTCGGTGGAGAGGCCCGCGAGCCGCGGGTCGTGCAGCAGCCCGGCGGGCATCTCGCCGACGCGCATCTCCAGCAGCCAGCCGTTGACGACGAAGTCGGCGGCGATGTTGAAGAGGTACGGGTCCCGCGCCCCGCGGCGCTCGCCGTGGCGCAGCGCGGCGTGCAGCATCTCGTGGCCGAGGATGAAGCGCCATTCCTCGTCGGAGTGGTCCTTCAGCGGGTTGACGTAGATCTCGCCCGCGGCGGCGTCGACGGCGGCGACGGAGATGTCGTGCGCGCGGGCGAGTTCGGCGTCGGCGACGACGGTCATGCCCGCGGCGATCCCGCCGAGCAGCGGGTAGGAGGAGACGAACCACTCCAGCGCCCGCTCCCACGGCCGCCGCGGCGCCCGCGCGCCGGTGAGCGAGTCGCGCCGGCCGCCGGCGACCTCCATGGCGGCGGACATCGTACGGGCGAGGGCGTGCGCGAAGTCCTTCTGCCAGTCCGGCGGCGCGGTGCCGGGCCAGCCGTCCCACGGCAGCAGCAGCACGTCGGGCTCGTCGCCCGCGGCGCCGCAGCGCTCGTACTCGGGCGGGATGCCGTCGCGCCGCCAGCGGGCGGCGAGTTCCTCCTCGCCGCCGCCGGGGTAGTGCGCGGGCAGGTCGGCGGGCGGGCGGCCGGTGCCGAAGGAGAGAAGGAAGCGGTTGACGACGGTGCAGCGGGCGGCCTGCTCGTACCGGTCGGGCTGGGTGCGCTCGCCGCGGGCGGCGGGGGCGTGGCCGAAGCCGAGGTGCAGCAGGCAGTGGGCCAGCGCCCAGGTCCACTCGGCGGGCTCGGCGCGGCGGGTGGGGTGGGCGTGGACGGTGCCGTACGAGTCGACGCGGGCGAGGCCGTGGGCGGGGGCCAGTGGGTCGGCGGTGCCGGAGACGATCGTGGTGCCGCCGGTGCCGGTGCCGCCCGGAGCGGCGCCGGTGCCCGCCGCACCCTTGCGGACGACCTGTGCGCCGAGGGCGCGCAGGGCCGGGTTCTGCATGGCTTTTGCGAGCCCGGCGGAGAAGGCGCGGGTGGCCGGGTCGTCGCGCTGCTGCGCCTTGGCCTTCCCGCGCCGGCCCGCCGCCCGGTTCGTACGGCTCATCTGCGGGCTTCCACCAGCCGCGGCATGTCCCTGGCCGCCTCCACCAGGAACCAGGCGGGCAGCACCGGCTGCCCGTCCGGGTCCTCGGCGATGACGGTCTGCGCCACCTCCACCGATATCTCGGCCAGTTGGACGAGGAGCGCCTTCGCGCGGTACGCGGTCTCGCGCACGGCCGGCGAGGCGTGCTCCTTGCTCGCGGGCAGCTCCTTGACGAGCCGGCCGCGGAACGCCTCGGCGAGGTAGTAGAGCAGGTCGCGGTCCTCGGTCCGGCGGGGCCAGGAGGCGTCGCCCTTGAGGATGGCCTCGACCCCGTACCGGTGCCGGACGATCTTGACGTACCCGCAGAAGGAGACGGCGTGCGCGGGCGTGAGCGTGCCGTGCGCGACGGTCTTGAGGGTGGCGTCGTCGAGGGCCGGGCCGAAGGAGTGCAGCGCGTCGGAGAGCATGTGCCACGAACGCGGGGTGGAGAACGGCTCCTCGGTCTTCGGCGGCTTGGCCCACAGGTGGTCGGGGCGGTCGGTGAGGTAGTCCGTCACCCAGGGGTGGATGCCGTGCTCGCCGGCCCAGACGAGCCAGTCGGTCGCGGACGCCTCCAGGTGCACGTGGGCGAGGCGGTTGACGAGCGCGGAGGCCATGGGGCGGGCGAGCGCGTTGTCGGTGGCGCGGTTGCCGGCGCCGATGACGATGCTGCCCTCGGGCAGCTCGTAGGTGCCGATGCGGCGGTCGAGGATGAGGGAGTAGAACGCCTTCTGCACGTCGGGGGTGGCGGCGTTCAGCTCGTCGAGGAAGAGGCAGTACGCCTCGTCGCGGGCGATGGCCTCCGGCGGGCAGAAGACGCTGCGCCCGTCGCGGATCTGCGGGACGCCGATGAGGTCTTCCGGGGCGAGCTGGGTGCCGATGAGGCTGACGCAGTCGAGGCCGAGGGAGTCGGCGAACTTCCGTACCAGCGACGACTTTCCGATGCCGGGAGCGCCCCAGAGGAAGACCGGGCGCACGGTGGCGAGCCCGAGCAGCAGCTCGGGGATCCGGGCGGGGGTGACGGTGACGGCTGCCTGCACGCGGCGGGCTCCTGATTCGGTCGGGTGCGGCGCGCGCAGGGAGTGTGCGCCGTGTCGGGACCTCCAGTGTGGGCGGTGGACGGCACGCGGCGCAGCCGGTTTTCCGGTGGGCGGGGGGACGCGTGGGCGGGGGACGCGTGTGCGCGGGCGCGGGGCGTACGGCACGAAGGCTTCTGGCCTACGGGCCGTGCCCCGCGCCCGGTTCGCGGTCGGGCCGGATCGGGTCGGCGTGGGGTCAGCGCGGAATCAGCGCGGGGTCAGGATGCTCGCGGCGCGGTCAGATGAGCGGGAGCAGGCTGCGCACCAGCCGGCAGGTCGTCAGCGAGGGCGGGTGGACGCCGATGCGCTCGGCGGTGTGGCGTATCACCTCGTTGCGGGCGCGCTGCGGGGTGTAGACCCCGGTGTCGAGCAGGGCGATGGCGATGCGCATGGCCTTCAGCATGCGGTTGTGCGCGACATACCACTCACGCGGCATACCTGCCGGAAGCGGCTTCTTGGGCAGGGGTGTCGGGGCGTACGCCACTGGCATGGGCGACCTCCTCGGCCTCGTCTTGGCCCGTCTTCACTCCCTCTATTCTACCGCCTCCGACTGACAAACTCCCCTGGTCACAGGTCATTTCGGGATACCAGTTCGAATGCGCAGAGGTGCACTGGGGCCCCGTTCGGCACCGTCCGCCGCCTTGCGGCATGCTGGCACCGATGACCACCACAGAACCCCCGCTCCCCGCCGTCACCGCCCCCCGCACCCGTACCGTCGCAGAACTGGACGGGCGGCTGTGCGAGTGCCGCGCCTGCCCGCGGCTCGTCGCCTGGCGGGAGGAAGTCGCGGCGACCAAGCGCAAGGCGTACGCCGACTGGGACTACTGGGGCCGCCCCGTGCCCGGCTTCGGCTCCGCGGACGCCGCGATGCTGATCATCGGACTCGCGCCCGCCGCCCACGGCGGCAACCGCACCGGGCGGATGTTCACCGGCGACCGCTCCGGCGACGTCCTGTACGCCGCCCTGCACGCCACCGGCTTCGCCAGCCGGCCCACGGCCACCCACCGCGGCGACGGCCTGACCCTGCGCGGCGTCCGCATCACGGCCCCCGTCCACTGCGCCCCGCCCGAGAACAAGCCGACGCCCACCGAGCGCGACACCTGCCGCCCCTGGCTCGTCCGCGAGATCGAGCTGCTGCGGCCGACGCTGCGCTCGGTGGTGGTGCTCGGGTCGTTCGGCTGGCAGGCGGCGCTGCCGGTGCTGGCGGCGGCGGGCTGGGAGGTCCCGCGCCCGCGGCCGGTCTTCGGCCACGGCGCGCACACGACGCTGCGGCGGCCGGACGGGGGTGCGCCGCTGGAACTGTACGGGTGCTACCACGTCAGCCAGCAGAACACCTTCACCGGGCGGCTGACGCCGGCGATGCTGGAGGAGGTGCTGGCGGCCGCGGGGGCGGCGGCGGGGCTGTAGCCGGGGGCGCGGCGGCAAGCGGGGGCCGGGGCGGCCGGGCGCTCGCCGTGCGGTGTCAGTGGGAGCTCCCATACTGGGGCGCATGACACCTGACCAGCTTCGCGCCGCCTGCCTGGAGCCGAACGGGGCCGTCGAGGAGTGGCCCTTCGACCGGCATCAGGCGATCTCCGTCTTCAAGGTCGGCGGCAAGATGTTCGCGCTCAGCGAGCTGGCCGCCACGCCGCTGTCGGTGAGCCTGAAGTGCGAGCCGGACCTGGCGGTGCAACTCCGCGCCGCGCACCCCGAGATCGTCGGCGGGTACCACCTGAACAAGCGCCACTGGAACACCGTCCGCCTCGACGGCGCCGTCCCCGAGGAGCTGGTGCTGGAGATGATCGAGGACTCGTACGACCTGGTGGTGGCCAAGCTCCCCCGCGCCCACCGCCTCACCCTGGACTGGCCGGGCGACCGCCACCGCCCGCCCCCGGGCGCGTAGCCGGGGCGCGCGGAGGCCGCGGGCGGGGCCGCGCGCCGGGTGGCGGCGGGCCGCCCGGCTACCGGGCGATCACCTCGCCGAAGCCCGGGAACTCACCGCCGAACCCGGCGCGAGCGGCGGTGACGTTGAAGGAGCCGGTCGTCGTGATGCCGCCGGCGGTGCCCCGGCCGTGCCAGACGAAGCCTCCGGCTGCCCTCCACGGAGCGCCCACGGTCAGGTCGGCCCTGCCGTCGCGGTTGCGGTCGCCGAGCGCGACCTCGTTGCCGAACCCGTCGCCTTTCGCGGCGGCCCCCGGCACCCCCGCGGTGTTCCGGTGGAGCAGCCGGGCTCCGGCGCCGGTCAGCCCGTTCGCGGTGCCCGGCAGCAGCGTGACGGTCCCGGCGAACGACTTGCCGTCGAAGTCCTCGCCGGGTACGCCGATGGCCACCTCGGCGCGGCCGTCGCCGTCCGTGTCCGCGACCCCGACCGACGCGCCGAACCGGTCGTCCGGCTCGCCGCCGCCCGGGATGCCCGCGGTGCCCTGGTGGATCCGCTGCGGCCGCTGCGTTTCGTCGATGCCGTCCGGGCCGCCGTACCAGACCTGGACCGTGCCGCCGACGGCCCACGGCTGCCGGCTGTTGCGCGGCTCGTCCGGGTATCCCGTCACCAGATCGCCGTAGCCGTCGCCGTCGACGTCCCCGACCTCGCCGGTCAGGCCGCCGGCGTCGGTGAGGCGGGTGCGGGTGTAGCCGTCGCCGGTCCAGTCGTCGACGTAGATGCGGCCGCCGGGGTTGCCGCTGATCAGACCGACGAACACGATGCGCTCGGCCTGCGGGTCGGCGTCCACGTTCCCGTAGGCACCGCCGCGGGTGGTGCCGAACAGGGGATCGCGCCGCTGACTCTGCGGCCGCCCTTCGCGGGTGAAGGGCCCCAGGAGGTGGAAGGCCGCGCAGCGGGCGGCCACGCTGATCTCGGGCGCGCCGTCGCCGTCGAAGTCGCCGGCGTACAGGCCCTCGGCGAGGTTGCAGCCGGTGTCCGGGACGTTCGCCACCTTCACCGCGGCGCCGCCGCTCAGCCCCCGGGGCCCGCCCCAGAGCAGGGTCAGGGTGCCGCGGTCGACGTCCCCGCTCACGTTCTCGCGCGACGCGCCGACGAGCAGGTCGGCGTAGCCGTCGCGGTCGAAGTCGTCGACGGCCACGGTCTCGCCGAAGTAGTCGTCTTCCTCCGGCGCGCCGGGGACGCCGGCGGTGCCCTGGTGGTACACGGCGCGCCGGCTCCCGTCCGGGCCTGCCGCGGAGCCGTAGAGCACGGCCACGGCCCCGGCGTAGGACTTGCCGGACACGGTGGCCGCGGGGTTTCCGATCACCACGTCGCGGTAGCCGTCGCCGTCGAAGTCGCCCTTGAGCCCGCTCGGGGCCGCCGCGGCGGGTGGTGCGGCCACCGCCGTCAGGCCGCCGCCGGCGAGGGCGACGGAGGTGGCGAGCGCCACGAGGGCACGGCGGCGGGGCTGACGGATCACCTGGGGCCTCCCGGTCGGTGGCGGACGATCTCCGCGGGTGTGGGGGAAGACCTGTGTGGCGGGGTGAAGGTTGTACGGCCGTAAGGCAGTTGGGACACGCGCGGGGGTGGTCGGCAACGGGCGGGGGGAGCGGGCCTGCCGGCGGCCCTCGTGGTGGTGGCCCCCGGCCCGTACGGTCCAGTCGACGTCGTCGAGGATGACCTGCCCGGTGCTGCAACGGGTGCCCCGTACCTCCGCGCCGCGGGTGCGGAGGTGCGGGGCCGCCCGTAGCGTGTGCCCTATGGGAGCGAACCACCACATATCCCCCGAAGGTCGGCGGCGTTGCGCGGGCCGCCGCGCCGCCCTCGTCGTCGCGGTCCTGCCGGTCGCCGGTGCCCTCGCCCTCACCGCCGCGAGCCCGGCCGGCGCCCCCGCGAAGCGCCCAGCCGCCGACGGCGGGGCGCTCGGTTCGTACTACGACCAGTCCGTGGACTGGACCGACTGCGGCCGCAAGGTCGCGGAGGCGGCGAAGAAGACCGGCCGCAAGCCCCCCGGCTACCTCAAACGGCTCCAGTGCAGCCGCGTGCGGGTCCCCCGCGACTACGCGGCCACCGGCCGCGGCGACCTCCGCCTCGCCGTCGCCCGCCTGCCCGCGACCGGCGGCAAGAGCGACCGGATCGGCTCCCTCGTGCTCAACTTCGGCGGCCCGGGCGAGTCGGGCGTCGAGGGCCTCGCCGGCCTCGGCGCGAAGTTCACGAAGCTCAACGAGCGCTACGACATCGTCGCCCCCGACCCGCGCGGCGTCGGCGACAGCACGCCTGCCGTACGGTGCGCGAGCCCGACCGCGCGGCAGGCCAAGAGCCTGGACCGCTCCCCCGACGACCGCACGGAGATCGACCGGCTCGCCGCGTACCGCGAGCTCCAGGCCAAGCTGTGCGAGGAGGACTCCGGGAGGCTCCTGCCGTGGGTCGGCACCGGCGACTCCGCCCGCGACCTCGACGTGCTGCGGGGGGCGCTGGGCGAGGACAAGCTCACGTACATGGGCTTCTCCTACGGCACCACGCTGGGCGCCAACTACCTCCATCTCTTCCCGCGCAAGACGGGCCGGGTCGTCCTCGACGGCGTCGAGAACCCGATGAAGAACAGCGAGCAGACCTACCTCGCCAACGCGCACGCCTTCCAGCGCGCGCTGGACGACTTCACGAAGGACTGCACGGAGCGCGGGGCGTCGGAGTGCCCGCTGGGCGGCGACGCGGCGAGGGCGAGGAAGGAGACGCGGCAGTTGTTCAACCTGCTCGACGAGCGGGAGATCGACACCAGGGCGGGGGAACTGGACCAGTCGACGTTCGTCGACGCGCTGAAGAACGCGATGTACTCGGAGAAGCTCTGGCCGGACCTGCGGCACGCGCTGAGCGCGCTCGGGGACGGCAACGGGGCGCCGATGGTCCGGCTGGCGGGCGGCAGCGGTGGCGCGGGGGTGCGGGGCGCCGGGGAGCCGGGGGCGGAGGTTCCGGGGGCCGGGGTGCCGGGGGCCGGGGCCCCGGCTGCGGTGCTCGCGGGTGCCGCCGAGGGCAACGCGGACGCCGCCTTCACCGCCGTCACCTGCCGCGACACCGCCGACCGCTACACCGCGGCGGACGTCGAGCGGGCCAAGGGCGAGTTCACCAGGGCGTCCCCGGTCTTCGGCACGTTCATGGCCGGCCAGATGCTGACCTGCACGGGCTGGCCCGTACCCGGTGACAACGACTCGCGCCGGGTACGCGCCACGAAGGCCCCCGCCGCGCTGCTGGTCGCCACCACCGGCGACCCCGCGACCCCGTACAAGGGCGGCGCGGACATGGCGAAGGAACTCGACAACGACTCCGTCGTCCTCACCTTCGAGAGCGTCGGGCACACCGGCTACCTCACCGGGGACGCGTGCGTCGACGGGAACGTGGACGACTTCCTGCTCGACGGCAAGCGCCCGAAGAAGGGCACGCGCTGCGGCTGACGGCCGCCGCTCGCAGCTCGCGGCTCAGGACATCTCGGAGTTGAGGCGCCGTACGGCACCGACGGCGTCCCCGAGGGTCATGTGGTTCACCGCGACGATGGTGGGCATCCGGCCGCGCAGCAGCGCGCACGTCCGGGCGCGGTGGACGATGGCGTCCGCGTCGTTGACGGCGGCGGCCTCGGCGCGGGGGGCGCCCGTGCCGTGGGTGACGAAGTGGTTGAGGAGGAAGAGCCGCTTGCGGGGGTCGCTGCCGCCGCGGTGGGGCGCGCAGCTCATGTCGCCGGGTTCGCGGGCGCGGTACGGGGTCTCGACGGCGTACTCGTAGAAGTTGCGGTACCAGGGCGCGGGCCCGTCGGCCTCCTCGGCGAAGACGACGAGCCGCCGCCCGGAGTCGGTCATCTCGCCGAGCGTCGGCCAGGGCGCGGTGGGATCGGGGTCGGGGCGGTGCAGATACGGCCCGAGGCCGGCGGCGCGGAAGGCGCGGGCGGTGTCGCGGGGGGTGATGGCGTCCTGGAGGATCAGGGTCACCACGTCCCGGGGGTGCTCCTCCAGCCAGTCGCGCAGCTCGCGCAGTTGCGCGGTGAGGGGCGTGGCGCCCATCCGGCACGGGCCGTGGCAGAGCCAGGTGCCGGGGCGCGGGCGTACGACGGAGTCCACGGCCCGTACGAGGGTCGCCCGGGAGGCGGCGTCGAGCCCTCCGGTGCCGGCGGGCGGCACGAGCCGCTCGGCGGTCTCCCAGTAGTGGGTGTCGAGGAGGAGCGCGCGGGCACCGCGGTCGAGCTGCCCGGTGAGGGAGACGTCCTGGTGCGCGCCGAGGAACCCGTCGGGCACGGTGGCCATGGCATTGTGCGCCCCGACCTGCACGACCCGGTCGTACGGCCGCCCGCAGAGGGCGACGTCGCCGTTGCAGGCAAGCGCGTCCCCGGCCGGCACCCCGGCGAGCATCCAGATCTGGGCGAGCGCGGCGAATCCGGCGCCCCCGAGCCCGAGCCGCCGCGCCCAGCGGGGGCGGGGGGTGGCGGGACGGCTCGGCGGGGGCGGTGCCGTGGAGGGCTGCGGGCCGGTGGCCGTCCCCGGCTCGGCCGCGGTCGGCGCGGGGGTGCCGGGGGCGCGGTGCGGGTGCGCCGGTACGGCTCCGGGCGCTGCGGCGGGCGCCGGAGTGCCCGCGGTGCGGGTGAGGGCGCGGCAGAGGGTTCTGCGGGCCGTCGGGGAGGTGGTGAGGGCCGCGGCGGTGAGGGTGAGGGTGAGCAGGGCCGCGGCCCAGGCCACGGCGGCCTCGCGGTAGAGGCCGGCCACCACGTCCGTGAGCAGCGCCGCCACGCTCGGCGGCAGGCCGTCCGGCACCAGCCCCGCGGACGCCGGCAGCGCCGCCCACACCGCCGCCCCCGCGACGGCGGTCAGCACCCCGGCGCCCGCGCACGCCGCCGCGGCGGTACGCGCCCGGAGGCGCCCGCCGCGGGCAGCCGCGCGCAGCGCCAGCACCCCGGCCCCGGCCGCCGCGGCGGCCACCCCGGCGACGGCCCACCACGACGCGGACGCGGCCAGCACGGTCCGTACCACCGCGCCTCGTTCGGGCCCCCAGCCCGGCAGTTCCGGCGAGGCCGCGGACGCCGGGTCCGTACCGCCCCCGGCCCGGTCCTCCACCACCAACGGCACCCTGCCGTTCCCGACCGCCGGGGCTCCCCCGCCCGTACCGTCGGCCTCTCCCCGCCCGTCCCCCGGGGCACCTCCCGACGCCACGAGCGGCGGCCGCGCTCCCGCGGCGTACGGCCCACGCCCCTCCGCCCCCGGCGCCACCGGCGCCTCGGAACCCGGAGCCCTCACCAACGGCGGCCGCCCCTCCGCCCCCACCACCGACCGCCCGTGCGACTCCCCGCCCGCCGCGCCGCTCTCCCGCCCCGCCGGCCACAGGCCCGGCCGCCCCACCGCATCCCCCCGCGCCACCAGCGGCGGCCGCGCCTCCGGAACCGCCCCCCGGTCCGCAGCACTGGCCGTACGGGTGTGCGGCCCTTCCGTGCCCGGCAGGATCTCGTCCAGGGCCGTCATGATGCGGCGCGCTGTCGCCGGCGGCCACGTGTCGTGGACGAACGTCGCCACCGCTTCCCGCAGCGCCGACGTGGGGGTCGGCGACTGCCGGCCGGGGGTGACGTACTCGCGGAGGCGGGTCATGAGATGGGTGAGGCCGCGGGCCGCGGCCGGATCCGCGTCGGCGCGCAGCGCGCGCAGTTGCTCGCTGCCCGCCTCCGTCGCGCTCTCCGTCACCGGCCCGCGCCAGTCGTCGCCGGCCGCCGCGCTGCCGGTGAGCGCCGCGACCAGGGCCCGCGCCTGCCGGTCCGCCGCCTGCTCCAGCGCGGGGCGCGGGACCAGCAGCGGCAGGTTGTCGACCACCGCGTCGCTGCGCAGTGGGACGCCCAGGGCGCCCGTGCGCAGGGCCCGGCGGACGGCGGGGTCCGCCAGCACCTCGTCGTAGACGCGCTGGTAGCCGTCGGCCTCCCGCACGGCGCCCGTGTAGTACGCGGGGTCGGCCACCGTGTACCGGCACAGCAGCAGCACCGTCAGCGCGCTCAGCAGGGCGGCGGCGACCGCCGTCCAGACCCGCCGCGCCCCTGACATGCCTTCAGCCTCGGCATCTCCCCGGCCCCAGGCCAGCGCGACGCGGCCGATAGGGCGAGCGAAAGAGCCGGTTGCACCAACCGGGCGCCGAGGCCCGTGCTCAGTCCAGGCCGGCCTTCTCCAGGGCGGTGCAGCACGTGTCCACCATCAGCCGCGTCACCACGTACGGGTCGACGTTCGCGTTCGGCCGCCGGTCCTCGATGTAGCCCTTGCCGTCCTTCTCGACCTGCCACGGGATCCGCACCGACGCCCCGCGGTCCGACACCCCGTACGAGTACTCGTCCCACGGCGCCGTCTCGTGCGCCCCCGTCAGCCGGGTCTCCACGCCCGCGCCGTACGCGCGCACGTGCGTCAGCGGCTTGTCGCCCTCGCCCAGCGCCTCGCAGGCGGCGACGATCGCCTCGTAGCCCTCGCGCATCCGCCGGGTGGAGAAGTTGGTGTGCGCGCCCGCGCCGTTCCAGTCGCCCTTCGCGGGCTTGGGGTCGAGGGTGGCGGAGACGCCGAAGTCCTCGGCCGTGCGGTAGAGGAGCCAGCGCGCGACCCAGAGCTGGTCCGCGACCTCCAGCGGGCCGAGCGGGCCGACCTGGAACTCCCACTGGCCCGGCATGACCTCGGCGTTGATGCCGGAGAGGCCGAGACCCGCCTTGAGGCAGTTGTCGAGGTGGGCCTCGACGACCTCGCGGCCGAAGATCTCGTCGGCGCCGACGCCGCAGTAGTAGCCGCCCTGCGGGGCCGGGAAGCCGTTCTCGGGGAAGCCGAGGGGGCGCGAGCCGCGGAAGAAGGTGTACTCCTGCTCGATGCCGAAGACCGGCTCCTGGCCGGCGAAGCGCCCGGCGACCTCGCGCAGCTCGGCGCGGGTGTTGGAGGAGTGCGGGCTGAGGTCGGTGTCGAGGACCTCGCAGAGTACGAGCACGTCGGCGCCGCCGCGCAGCGGGTCGGGGCAGGTGAAGACGGGCTTGAGGACGCAGTCGGAGGAGCTGCCCTCGGCCTGGTTGGTGCTGGAGCCGTCGAAGCCCCAGAGCGGCGGCTCGGCGCCGGTCTCGACGATCTTGGTCTTCGAGCGCAGCTTGGCGGTGGGCAGGGTGCCGTCGATCCAGATGTACTCGGCCTTGTAGCTCACGGTCGCCGTCCTTCGTTCGTACAGGTGCGGGGCTGTGCGGGGCGGCGGGCACGCGCGCCCGCCGCGGGCAGCGTCGCAAGCCGCCGTTTCCCGTCCGTTGCCCGGATGTAAACCCGGTGTGTCTCTTCCGTCCCGTACGGCGTGGTGGTGCTAGCTACACCCCGGCCCGGGGGTACGGCCCCGTGCCCCTGTCCGAGCCGCGCGGCAGACTGTGACGTGCGGCCGGAGAAGCGGGCCGCGCGAGCCGGGCCCCGCGCAGGAACGGGCACGGGACCGGCAGGGAGCAGCGGGAACAGAGGGGACACGGAGATGATCTTCCGGAACTGGGCGCTCGCCGGGGTGCGGGCGCTGGCGCTGACGGTGCTGTGCACCGCGGTCTCGATCACGCTCTTCGTGCTCACCCTCGTCTCCGTCGTGCTCATCCCCGTGCTCGGCATCGGCCTGGTCACCACGCCCTGGGTGCTGGAGGGCGTGCGGATGCAGGCCAACCTGCGCCGGCTGCTCGCCGCGCAGTGGTCGGACGTGCGCATCCCCGCCACGTACCGCCCCTGGCCGCCGGACCTGCACGGCGGGCTCATCGGCCAGGCGCAGCGCACCCGGCACCTGCTCACCGACCCGTCGACCTGGCGCGACCTGCGCTGGCTCTTCACCGACATGATCGCGGGCACGGTCCTCGCCGTCGTGACGGTCGCGCTGACCTTCTACCCGCTGGAGGGGTACGTGATCGCCGCCGGCGTCTGGGACCCCCTCACCAGCGGCGGCGACACCACCTACTGGTACGGCTTCGTGCCGGTGTCCTCGCAGGCCACCGCGCTCATGGCCGCCGGGCTCGGCACCGCGCTGCTGGCCGTCGGCCTCTTCACCAGCCACCGCCTGATCGGCCTGCACTTCCAGATGACCAAGGGCGTGCTGGCGCCGCGCGAGGTCGAGCTGGCCGAGCGGGTCGCGCGGCTCACCGAGACCCGCTCGGACGCCGTCGACAACTCCGCCGCCGAGCTGCGCCGCATCGAGCGCGACCTGCACGACGGCGCGCAGGCCAGGCTGGTCGCCATGGGCATGAGCCTGGGCACCATCGAGGCGCTCATCGAGAAGGACCCGGCCAAGGCGAAGGAGCTGGTCTCGCGGGCGCGCGGCGAGTCCGCCGAGGCGCTGACGGAGCTGCGCGACCTGGTACGGGGCATCCACCCGCCGGTGCTCGCCGAGCGCGGCCTCGCGGACGCGGTGCGGGCGCTGGCGCTGCGCATGCCGGTGCCGGTCGAGGTGGACATCGACCTGGGTACGCCGCCGGGGCGGGCGGCGGAGCCGGTGGAGTCGGCGGCGTACTTCGCGGTGAGCGAGGTGCTGACGAACGCGGTCAAGCACGCGGAGGCGCAGCGCGTCTGGCTGGACATGGGACACCGCGACGGCATGCTGCGGATCGCGATCACGGACGACGGCCGCGGCGGCGCGTCGCTGGACAAGGGCTCCGGGCTGGCCGGGGTGGAGCGCAGGCTCGGTACATTCGACGGCGTACTGGCCGTCAACAGCCCGGTCGGCGGCCCCACGATGGTGACCCTGGAGATTCCGTGCGCGCTGTCATCGCCGAAGACCTCTTCCTTCTGAGGGACGGTCTCGTCCGCATGCTCGAAGCGTATGACTTCGAGATCCTGGCCGCGGTGGACAACGGCCCGGAGCTGGCGCGGGCGCTGGACGAGCTGGAGCCGGACGTCGCGGTGGTCGACGTCCGGCTGCCGCCGTCGTTCTCGGACGAGGGCCTGCAGTGCGCGCTCCAGGCGCGGGCGAAGCGGCCGGGGCTGCCGGTGCTGGTGCTCTCGCAGCACGTGGAGCAGTTGTACGCGCGCGAGCTGCTGGCGGACGAGCGGGGCGGGGTGGGGTACCTGCTCAAGGACCGGGTCTTCGACGCCGACCAGTTCATCGACGCGGTACGGCGCGTGGCGGGCGGCGGTACGGCGATGGACCCGCAGGTCATCTCGCAGTTGCTCAGCCGGCGGGCGGCGCAGGACCAGCCCGTGAACACGCTGACGCCGCGGGAGCGCGAGGTGATGGAGCTGATGGCGCAGGGCCGGTCCAACGCGGCGATCGCGGAGCGGCTGGTGGTCACGGAACGGGCCGTGGCCAAGCACACGTCGAACATCTTCGGCAAGCTGGGGCTGCCGCCGTCGGACGACGACAACCGCCGGGTGCTGGCCGTGCTGGCCTACCTGGACCGCGGCTGACGGAGGCGGGGCCGGGCCCGCGCCCGGATCCCGGCCCGCGGCGCGGGGGCCCGGAAGAGAGCGCTTGCGGCGCCGGGCCGTGGGCGGTCACTTTTCACCCGATTCCCTCCGTTGCCCCCTCGCCCCGCGCGTGGCTACGGTCCGCTGATGACGGACATGACGCGACGCACGATCCTGGGCACGGCCGGCGCGCTCGGCGCCGGCGCGGCACTCGCCGGCGGGCAGGCGCAGGCCCGTAGCGTGACGGCCGGAGGCGGCACGGCGGCGGCCGCGGGCAGGGGGTTCGACGTGGCGGCGGCGGGCGAGGCGCTGGCGCGGCTGCTGCCCGACCACGCCGGGCAGTTCGCGCTCACCGCCCTCGACGGCGAGGAGCGGTTCACCGTACGCGGCCGGGCCGGCCGGATCGAGGTCGGCGGCACCAGCCCCGCGGTGCTCCTCACCGGCGTGCACTGGTACCTGAAGTACACCTGCCGCGCCGTCGTCTCCTGGTCCGGGAGCCAGACCCGGCTCCCCCGCCGCCTCCCCGCGCCCGCCGCGCCCGTGGAGCGCCGCGCCACCGTCCCGGCCCGGTTCGCGCTCAACGACACGCACGACGGCTACACCGGCCCGTACCACGACTGGGCGCGCTGGGAGCGGTTCATCGACGTGCTCGCGCTGCACGGCTGCAACCAGGTCCTCGTCACCCCCGGCACCGAGGCCGTCTACCACCGGCTGCTCCAGGACTTCGGCTACTCCGACGCCGAGGCCCGCGCCTGGCTGCCCGCGCCCAGCCACCAGCCGTGGTGGCTGCTGCAGAACATGAGCGGCTACGGCGGCCCCGTCTCCCCCGCGCTGCTGGCCGAGCGCACGGAACTCGGCCGCCGCATCACGGACCGCATGCGCGAGCTGGGCATCTCCCCCGTCCTGCCCGGCTACTTCGGCACCGTCCCCGGCGGCTTCGCCGACCGCAACCCGGGCGCCCGCACCGTCCCCCAGGGCACCTGGGCGGGCCTGCCCCGCCCCGACTGGCTGGACCCGCGCACCGGTGTCTTCCGCGACGTCGCCGCCGCGTTCTACCGCCACCAGGAAGACCTCTTCGGGCCCGTACGGCACCTGAAGATGGACCTGCTGCACGAGGGCGGCGACCCCGGCGACGTCCCGGTGCCGGAGGCCGCGCGCGCCGTCGAGACCGCGCTGCAGACCGCCCGCCCCGGCGCCACGTGGGTCATCCTCGGCTGGCAGGAGAACCCGCGGCGCGAACTCCTCGAAGGGCTCGCCCACCCCGACCGGATGCTCGTCGTCGACGGCCTGTCCGACCTGGAGCGGGTCACCGACCGCGAGGCGGACTGGGGCGGCGTGCCGTACGCCTTCGGCACCATCCCCAACTTCGGCGGCCGCACCACGATCGGCGCCAAGACCCACATGTGGGCGGAGCGGTTCGCCGCCTGGCGGGACAAGCCGGGCAGCGCGTGCGTGGGCACCGCGTACATGCCGGAGGCCGCCGAGCGCGACCCGGCGGCGCTGGAGCTCTTCTGCGAACTGGCGTGGCGGGACGAGCCGGTGGACCGGAAGGAGTGGTTCGAGGAGTACGCGGCCGTGCGCTACGGCGACGCGGACCCGGCGGCGCGCGCGGCGTTCGCGGCGCTGCGCGAGACGGCGTACGCGATCTCCAGCGCCGACGGCCGCCCGCACGACTCGATCTTCGCCGCCCGCCCGTCGCTCGACGCCCGCTCCGGCGCGTACTACGCGACGAAGACGCCGGCCTTCGACCTCGCCGAGTTCGACAAGGCGTTCGGCGCGCTGCTGGGCGTCGCCCCGGCGCTGCGCGCCTCCGACGCGTACCGGCACGACCTCGTCGACCTCGCCCGGCAGGCGCTCGCGAGCCGGTCCCGGGTGCTGCTGCCGCAGCTCAAGGCGGCGTACGGGCGGGGGGACGCAGAGGCAGTGGCCACCTTCCGCACCCTGTCCGACCTGTGGCTGAAGCTGATGGCGCTCAGCGACGAGATCACGGGCGCGCACCGCGCGTTCCTCCTCGGCCCGTGGCTCGCCGACGCCCGCCGGAGGGCCGCGGACGACGCGGAGGCCGCGCTGCTGGAGCGCACCGCGCGGGTCCTCGTCACCACCTGGGCCGACCGCCCCACCGCCGACGGCGGGCATCTCGCCGACTACGCGAACCGCGACTGGTCCGGGCTGATCCGCGACTTCCACGCGCCGCGCTGGCGCGCCTACCTGGAGGAGTTGCAGGACGCGCTGGCGGCCGGGCGGGAGCCGGAGCCCTTCGACTGGTACGCGGTCGAGGACCCCTGGACGCGGCGGCGCGACCGCTACCCCGAGCGCCCCTCCGGCGACGCGCACACCCTCGCGCGCCGCGTCCACGAGGTGCTGGCCACGGCCCCGTACCAGGGTGTGGTGACGGCCGTGGCGGATCCCCCCGCGCTCGCGCCGGGCGGGACGGGGCGGCTGACCGCCGGGTTCCGCAACATGTGCGGGCTGGCCGCCACGGGCGCCGTGGAACTGGAGCTGACCGGCCTCGACGCCGCGCCGCCCGGGGCGGTCTCGCTGCCCGCGGTGCCGGCGGCGGGGCGGGCGGAGCACGCGTGGGAGGTACGGGCGCCCGCCGGGCCGCCCGCGAAGCCGCTGACGCCGCTGGCGTACGAGGTGCGCACGGCGTACGGGATGGCGGGGCAGGCCCCGGTGACGGTGCACACGCCGGGCACGCTGTTCGTCGCCGGGCCGCTGGACGACAGCGTCGCCACGGTCACCACCAACGCGGCCGTCTTCGGGCAGCTCGGCGACCGCTGGGCGGTCGACGGAGGCGGGGCGGACATGTGGAAGGCGACGGCGGAGTTCGGCGCGGTCTTCCGGCCGGGGTCGCTGGCCTCCGGCGGCACGGTGACGCTGACCGTCGACGCGCAGGCGCCGACGGGCCCGTGGGCGCGGGCGGGCATCGTCGCCCGCAACGACCTGCGCACGGCGGGCGCGGCCGGGTTCCTCAACCTGGCGGTGACGCCGGCGAACGGCGTGGTGCTGTCGTACGACTCGAACGGCGACGGCACGCTGGACACGTACCGCCGGATCACGGGCGTCACGGCGCCGGTCACGCTGCGGCTGACGCGGGCGGGCGACACGTTCACGGGCGCGTGCTCGACGGACTCCGGTGCGACGTGGCGGACCGTGGCGACGGTCACCGTGCCGGGGACCGCGGGGACGCAGGACGCGGGGCTCTTCATGTCGGCGGCGGCGGGCGTGCGCGGGACGGTGGAGTTCGGCGGGTGGACGAGCGGATGAGGACCCGGCCGCCGGACGGGGCGGCCGGTCCCGGCACCGCGGCGGAGTGACCATCTGAGGATTCACTCGTTCAACCCAGCGTGGATCAGCAGGCCGTCACCGCCCGGGGCGCCGCGAAGCCGCCACCGCCCGCGGACACCGTCCCCCCGCCCGTCGACGTCGAGCAGGCAGAGGCCGCCGTCGTCGAGCACTACGCGCATCTGACGCGGCTGGCCTATCTGCTGCTGCCCGCGGAGGAGGACCGCGGCAGGCGGGTGCTGGCCGCGCACGGCCTGGTGCAGCGCTCGCTGCCGCGGGGGCGTACGGCGCCGGGGGCACCGGACTGCGGAGTGCACGACGGGATGCCGGGCGAGCGCGACGGAGTGCCGCCGGGCGCCGTGCCGGGCCAGCGGGCGGACGGGAGCGGCGGCGCTGCCCGGGGCCCCGGTGCCGCGGACGCCGCACACGGGGCCGAGGTGCGGTTCGGCCCCGGCGCGCCCTGGCGGAACGACGGGGACGCCGGGGCCGGCTACGCCTACGTGCGGCTCCGGATCGTCCGGGCCGCGCTCGACGCCGGGCGCCCACGCCGCCCGCTCCGGCTGCCGCGCCCCGGCGGCCTGCCGAGCCCGCTGCCCCGGCTCTGGGGGCTGCGGCTCCACCCGCGCCCGGGCGGCTCCGACGAACTGGCCCTCGACCGCGCCCTCGCGGCGCTCCCCGCCCCGGCCCGCGCCGCGTACGTGCTGCGCGGCCTCGAAGCGCTGCCGGACCCCGCCGTGCGCCGGCTCCTCGCGGCGGCCGGTGCCGAGGACCCCGGGGCCGCGCTCGCCGCCGCCGACCGCGTCGCCGAGCCGCCCGGCAGCGCGGAGCGGCGGCTGCTGCTCTCCCCCGAGTTCGACCCCTGCGCGCTCCAGGCCCGCCCCACCGACCTGCTGCGGCGCCGCCAGCACACCCGCGCCGCGCTCGCCGCCGCCGCGGCCCTCGTCGCCGTCGTCGCCCTCCTCGGCGTCCCCGGCACCGGGGGCGGCGCGGACGACGCGGCGGCGGCCCCGTACGCCCGCAACGCCTTCGCGGAAGAGGCCCTCGACCCGGCGCGGCTCGCCGTCGCGGGCCGCGACGACTGGCAGCGCACCGGCCGCGCCGACTTCGCCGCCTGGCCGGCCCGCGGCGCCCGCACCCGCGACGCGGCGCTGCTGCGCCGGGCGCTGGCCGTCTGGGCCCGGCCCGGCGAGTCCGTACGGGTCTCGGCGACGCCCGGCACCGCCGCGGGGCCGCCCGCGGGACCGCCGCGGCTGCTGTACGCGGGGGACGTCGACCGGGCGACCGTCGTCCTCTTCCACGACGGCCTGCGGCTGGCGCGGTACGCGGAGGTGCGGGGCGAACCGGGCGCCGCGGTGCTGGACTTCGCCCGCGCCGACGCGGCGGACGCGGCGAGCGCGCTGGCCGTCGTCGTCGGCCGCACGGACGGCAAGGTCCGCTATCTGACCGCGCCGTGGGTCTCCGGGGTCTCGCTGCGCGAGCTGCTGGACCCGGCGGCGGAGGCGGAGCGGGTCGACCGCGACACGGACGGCGTCACCGCCCCCGTCCCCAGCCCCCCGCTCCCCACCACCGCCCCCGCGGAACCGGGCACCGCCGCCCCCGGCGACGAGCCGGACGCGGGCGGCGCGCGGAACGGCACGCGAGCACCCGGCGGGACGGCGGACGGGGCGGCGGACGACACCGCGACGACCGACGCACCCGCGGCGGAAAGCCCGCCGGACGGCACCCCCGGCGGCTCCCGGGACACCGCCGAGCAGCCCTGCACCACGTGGCCCGGCCTGGAGCTGCGCACCCGCCCCTCCGCGGGTGCCGGCGCACCCGCCCAGCTCACGACCGACCTCGGCGAACTGGTGCCGGCCAGGCTGACGTACGGCCCGCCGGCCGCCGCCACGGACGTCGCCGGCGCCGCGGCCCGCGACCGCTGGGCCCGTACCGCGTGCCACCTCGCCGCACTCCGCGCCCACGGCGTACGGTCCGTGAACTCCTGGACGTTCGCCGGCCAGCCGCTGCCGGAGGCGGGCGGCACCGCCGCCTGGGTGTGCACCCGCGCCGACACCTGGCGCGGCACCGGCGGGGTGACCCTGGCGCAGTTCCAGCCGCCGGCGACCGACCCGCTGCAGCAGGGCGCGGTGGCGGCCCGCGCGCGGGACACGACGGCGTGCGGCGTACGGGCGCCGCACGCGCTGGCGGGCGTCCTGTGGAAGGCGCGCTCCGGCAGGTGGTACGTGCTGGCGGCGGGCAGCCGCGACGTCACGTCGGTCACCGCCTCCGGCGGCGTGAGCGGCGTGGCGGAAGGCCGGTTCCTGGCCACGGCCGCCGACCGCGGCGCCCGCGCCAGACTGACCGCGACCCTCCCGGACGGCACGACCCTCCGCCCCCCGTCGTAGCGGCGACGCGGGGGCGGCGAGGACGGCGAGCGCTTCACCGGAGCCGCTACAGACCGTCTTACCGCGCGATCACGCGGGCAGGACCACGCCGGACACCGCACCCGGCACCCGGCACCCGCCGGAACGCGCCCCACCCGCACGACCCGACACCTGCCCGGAGCATCCCGCCCGTAGGGCTCGCACCGCCGAAACGCAGCGGAGCCCCCCACCGCGATACTGAAGGCCCCCCGCAGGCGAACCCGCAGGGTGCGAAACGCAGCGGACACCCCCTGCCGCGATACTGAGGACTCCCGCCCGCGCCACCCGTCGCACACCCCCGCCCCGCTTCGCCCGCCGCAGGCGAACCCGCGGGGTGCGAAACGCGGCGGAAACTCCCTACCGTGATACTGAGGGCTCGCGCCCGCGCCACCGAGTCACCTGCGAGGATGTGGACCATGGAGAAGCAGCAGGAGTTCGTGCTCCGGACCCTGGAGGAGCGCGACATCCGGTTCGTGCGTCTGTGGTTCACCGATGTGCTGGGCTTCCTGAAGTCCGTCGCCGTCGCCCCCGCCGAGCTTGAGCAGGCGTTCGACGAGGGCATCGGCTTCGACGGCTCCGCCATCGAGGGCTTCGCCCGGGTGCACGAGTCGGACATGCTGGCCAAGCCCGACCCCGGCACGTTCCAGGTGCTGCCCTGGCGCGCGGAGACGCCCGGCACGGCGCGGATGTTCTGCGACATCCTCATGCCCGGCGGCTCGCCGTCCTTCGCCGACCCGCGGTACGTGCTGAAGCGGATCCTCGCCAAGACCTCCGACCTGGGCTTCACCTTCTACACCCACCCCGAGATCGAGTTCTTCCTCCTCAAGGAGAAGCCGGTCGACGGCAGCCGCCCGGTGCCCGCGGACAACTCGGGGTACTTCGACCACACCCCGCAGAACGTCGGCATGGACTTCCGCCGGCAGGCGATCACGATGCTGGAGTCGATGGGCATCTCGGTGGAGTTCTCGCACCACGAGGGCGCGCCGGGCCAGCAGGAGATCGACCTGCGCTACGCGGACGCGCTGGCCACCGCCGACAACATCATGACGTTCCGGCTGATCATGAAGCAGGTGGCGCTGGAGCAAGGCGTGCAGGCGACGTTCATGCCGAAGCCGTTCTCCGAGTACCCGGGCTCCGGGATGCACACCCACCTGTCGCTCTTCGAGGGCGACCGCAACGCCTTCCACGAGTCCGGCTCGGAGTTCCAGCTCTCGAAGGTCGGCCGCTCCTTCATCGCCGGGCTGCTGCGGCATGCCGCGGAGGTGTCCGCGGTGACGAACCAGTGGGTGAACTCGTACAAGCGCATCTGGGGCGGCTCCCAGCGCACCGCGGGCGCCGGCGGCGAGGCCCCCTCGTACATCTGCTGGGGCCACAACAACCGCTCCGCCCTCGTCCGCGTCCCCCTCTACAAGCCCGGCAAGACCGGCTCCACCCGCATCGAGGTCCGCTCCATCGACTCCGGCTGCAACCCCTACCTGGCGTACGCCATGCTCCTGGCCGCCGGCCTGAAGGGCATCGAGGAGGGCTACGAGCTGCCGCCGGGCGCCGAGGACGACGTGTGGGCGCTGACGGACGGCGAGCGGCGCGCGATGGGCATCGAGCCGCTGCCGCAGAACCTCGGCGAGGCGATCGGGCTGATGGAGCGGAGCGAGATCTGCGCGGAGACGCTCGGCGAGCACGTCTTCGACTTCTTCCTGCGGAACAAGAAGCAGGAGTGGGAGGAGTACCGCTCCGAGGTCACCGCCTTCGAGCTGCGCAAGAGCCTCCCGGTGCTGTAGGGCCCGCTTCCGCCCGCCGTTCCCGTACGCCTGCTGATCCCGTGTCGGTCGCGCGCCGGCGGTTGAGGATGTACGCGCGATGAGCTATGCATGAGTTATGCATGAAAGCGACGAGATCCGGACCGCGAACCTCCTCGGCGCCGCCGCGCTCGCCGTGGCCGACCGCATGACGGCCGCGGCCGCGGGGGCGGCCGGGGTGAGTGTCAGCGGCACCGCCGCGCTGGTCACGCTGCGGGGGGCGGAGGGCATCGGGGTCACGGAACTCGGACGGCGCATCGGGCTGAGCCAGCCCGCGTGCGCCCGGATGCTCGACCAACTCGAAGGCCGCGGGCTGGTCGAGCGCGAGCGGAGTGGCGGGCGGGGGGTGGCGCTGCGGCTCACGGAGGCCGGGACAGCCGCTGCCGCGCGGGCGGAGGCGGCGCGCCGGGACGGGCTGCGCCGGGTGCTCGCGGGGCTTCCCGCGCAGCAGGCCGCCGGCCTGACGGAGGCGCTGGAACTGCTGCTCACCGAGGTGTACGGGGACGTCGGCTCGGAGGACGTGCTGTGCCGGCTCTGCGACCGCGGCGCCTGCCTGGCCGCGGGCCACCTGTGCCCCGTCGGGCAGGCCGCGCGTGCCGAGCAGGCCGCTCACACCGAACGGGGTGAGCGCGGTGGGTGAACTGCTCGCGCTGTCGTCCGCCGTCAGCTTCGGCCTCACGCACTTCGTCGCCGGGCTCGCCGCCCGGCGCACGGCAGGGGTGACGGTCGCGTTCTACGCGCAGGTGTGCGGGACGGCCGTGAGCGTGACGGCGGCGCTGGCCGTCCCGGGCGCGGGCGCCCTGACCGCCGCCGGGCTGGGCTGGGGCGCGGTGTCCGGTGTGGGCACCGGCGTGGGGGTGGCCTTCCTCTACCGCGCCCTGGCCAAGGGGGCGATGAGCGTCGTGGTGCCGGTCAGCGACGTGACGGCCGTGGCCGTACCGGTCGTCATCGGCATCAGCCTCCTCGGCGAACGCCCGGCCGCGGCCGCCCTCGCGGGCATCGCCGCGGCGTTCCCCGCCCTGTGGCTGGTCTCGCGCGGACCGGACCGGCAGGACGGGACCGCGGGCCTGGAGGGGCACGCTCCTCCGGTGCCGTGCCGGGAGGAGCGCGGACCGGCGCCGGCCGCCCGCCGGGCGCGCGGATCCGCGCCGGCGGACGCCCTGATCGCCGGGGCCGGGTTCGCCGCGCACTTCGTCGCCATCGCCCGGATGCCCGCCGAGGGCGACCTGTGGGCGATCACCGTCAGCCGCGTCGTGTCGGTCGCCGTCGTCGCGCTCGCCGTGCTGGGCGACCGGGCGCCGTGGCGCCTGCCCCGGCGATGCGCGCCGCACGTGGCCGCCGCGGGCGCGCTCGGCACCCTCGCGACCGTGCTGTACCTCTACGCGGCCCGCGCGGAGTTGATGGCCGTCGCGACCGTGCTCGCCGCCCTCTACCCGGCGATCCCGGTGCTGCTGGCGCTGCTCGTGCTGCGGGAGCGGCTGACGCTGCCGCAGGCGGCCGGGCTGGTGTGCGCGGGAGCGGCGATCGGGCTGATCGCGGTGGCGTGAGCGCGCGGGCGGCGCGGTCCCGTGCCGCTCCGCCGCGCCCCCGCGGAAGCGCCACCGCGGCCGTCCCCGCGGCGCGGGCGCCGTCGTAAGCTCGTAGCCCGGCGCGATCACGGGAAGGGAGGCGGGGCGCGCGATGGCGGTTCCGCAGGGGCGCAGGAGCAGTGCGTTCACCCGGCTGCTGCGGTACGGGTTCGGGGAGCCGGCCGACGCCGGGCGGCTGCTGGAGTCCGCGGTGCTCGACGGCGTACGGGACGATCCCGTGCTGCTCGACGCGCTGGGCGGCACCGCTGATCCGGACCGGGCGCTGCTCGGTCTGGTGCGGCTCGCGGAGGCGCTGGGCCCCGAGCGGCGGCAGGCGCTGCTCGACACGCTGGTGACGGCCAAGCCGCTGCGCGACCGGCTGCTGGGGGTGCTCGGCGCGTCGGAGGCGCTGGGGGACCATCTGGCGCGGCACCCGGACGACTGGGAGTCGCTGGTCACGTACGAGGCGGCCGATCTGCACCCGACGACCGCGGAGTTCGAGCAGGCGCTCGCGGAGGGCGTGTGGGGGCCGCGGGGCGCGGAGATGCCGCGGGCGGACGCGCTGCGGGTCGCGTACCGGCGGGCGCTGCTGGGGATCGCCGCCCGGGACGTGTGCGGGACGACGGACGTGGTGCAGGCCGCGGCGGAGCTGGCGGACCTGGCGACGGCGACGCTGCGGGCGGCGCTGGAGATCGCCGCCGAGGAGCAGCCCGAGGACGCCGCGCTGTGCCGGCTCGCGGTGATCGGGATGGGCAAGTGCGGCGGCCGGGAGCTGAACTACGTCTCGGACGTCGACGTCATCTTCGTCGCCGAGCCGCGCGAGGACGGCCCGGGCGACGGCAGGGGGGCGGAAGCCGCGGACGAGCGCGCCGCGATGCAGGCCGCGACCCGGCTCGCCGCCCGCCTCATGCGCGTCTGCTCCGACACCACCGCCGAGGGCACCATCTGGCCCGTCGACGCCAACCTCCGCCCCGAGGGCCGCAACGGCCCGCTCGTGCGCACCCTCTCCTCGCACCTCGCGTACTACCAGCGCTGGGCCAAGACGTGGGAGTTCCAGGCGCTCTTGAAGGCCCGTCCGGTCGCGGGCGACGCGGCGCTGGGCGCGGCGTACGCGGAGGCCATCGCGCCGATGGTGTGGCAGGCGGCGGAGCGGGAGAACTTCGTCCCCGACGTGCAGCAGATGCGCCGCCGGGTGGTGGCGAACATCCCGGCGGCGCAGCTCGACCGGGAGCTGAAGCTGGGCCCCGGCGGGCTGCGGGACGTGGAGTTCGCGGTGCAGTTGCTGCAGCTCGTGCACGGCCGCGCCGACGCCTCGCTGCGCAGCGGCACGACCCTGGACGCGCTGGAGGCGCTCGCCGCCGGCGGGTACGTGGGCCGCGCCGACGCCGCCGCGCTGGACGACGCGTACCGCTTCCTGCGCTCCCTCGAACACAGCATCCAGCTCCAGAAGCTCCGCCGCACGCACCTGGTGCCCGAGAGCGAGCACGAGCTGCGCGCGCTCGGCCGCTCGCTGGCGCGGCTGCTGCCCGACGAGGGCCGCGGCGACCCGGTGTCGCAGTTGCGCAAGGTGTGGCGGCGGCACTCCTTCGAGGTGCGGCGGCTGCACGAGAAGCTGTTCTACCGCCCGCTCCTCGACGCCGTCGCCCGGCTGGCGCCCGGTGAGGTGCGGCTGACGCCGGACGCCGCCCGGGAGCGGCTGGTGGCCCTCGGGTACGAGGACCCGGCGGCGGCGCTGCGCCATCTGGAGGCGCTGACGTCGGGGATGAGCCGGAAGGCGGCGATCCAGCGGACGCTGCTGCCGGTGCTGCTGGGCTGGTTCGGCGACTCGGCCGACCCGGACGCGGGGCTGCTGAACTTCCGCAAGGTCTCGGACGCGCTGGGCAGCACGCCCTGGTATCTGCGGCTGCTGCGCGACGAGGGCGCCGCGGCGGAGAACCTGGCGCGGGTGCTGTCCTCGGGCCGGCTCGCGCCCGACCTGCTGCTGCGGGCGCCGGAGGCGGTGGCGCTGCTCGGCGACGAGCAGGGGCTGCGGCCGCGCGGGCGGGCGCACCTGGAGCAGGAGATCCTGGCGGCCGTCGGCCGGCACACGGACCCGGAGACGGCGGTGGCGGCGGCCCGCGGGGTACGGCGGCGGGAGCTCTTCCGTACCGCGGCGGCGGACCTCATCACGGCGTACGGGGCGCACACGGCACCCGGCGAGGAGGACGAGGAGCGCGCCGAGGGCGGACGGGAGCACGACCGGGACGAGCACGACGGGGACGAGCACGCCCGGATCGCCGCCGCCGTCGACCGCACCGGCGACGCGCTCAGCGATCTCAACGCCGCCACCATCGCCGGCGCCCTCCGTGCCGCGACCGCGGCCCGCTGGGGCGACACGCTGCCGACGCGGTTCGCGGTGATCGGCATGGGCCGCTTCGGCGGTCACGAACTGGGCTACGGCTCGGACGCCGACGTGCTCTTCGTGCACGAGCCGCGCGAGGGCGTGTCCGACGAGGAGGCGGGCGCGGCGGCGTTCGCCGTCGCCAACGAGCTGCGCCGGCTGCTCCAGCTGCCCAGCGCCGACCCGCCGCTGCTGATCGACGCCGACCTGCGGCCCGAGGGCAAGTCGGGGCCGCTGGTGCGCACGCTCGCCTCGTACGCGGCGTACTACCGGCGCTGGTCGCTGACCTGGGAGAGCCACGCGCTGCTCCGCGCCGAGCCGGTCGCGGGCGACGCGGGCCTCGGCGCGCGGTTCACGGAGCTGATCGACCCGCTGCGCTACCCGGTGGGCGGGCTCGACGAGGACGCCGTACGCGAGATCCGGCGGCTGAAGGCGCGGATGGAGGCGGAGCGGCTGCCGCGCGGCGCGGACCCGGCGCTGCACGCGAAGCTGGGGCGCGGCGGGCTCGCGGACGTGGAATGGACGGTCCAGATGCTGCAGTTGCAGCACGGTCGCGAGGTGCCCGCGCTGCGGACGCCCCGCACCCGCGCGGCGCTGGCCGCGGCCCTGGAGGCGGGGCTGCTGGACGCGGAGGACGCGCGGATACTGGACGACGCCTGGCTGCTGGCGACGCGCCTGCGCAACGCGGTGATGCTGGTCCGCGGCCGGCCGGGCGACACCTTCCCCGCCGCCGAGCGCGAACTCGGCGCGGTGGCACGCTACTTCGGCTACGGGCCGGGGCAGGCCGGCGAGCTGCCCGAGGAGTACCGGCGGACGACGCGGCGGGCGCGCGCGGTCGTGGAGCGGCTCTTCTACGGCGACTGAGGCGGCCCGGCCCACCGACCGGCCCACCGGGTGGATCCGCCGGAGACCGTCGCGGGCCAATTCGTCCGGACGAGGGACGGTTCGGCGGTCCGTTCGTAGCATGGCACGCTGTTCGTGCGATTTGCCCTTTTTCTTTGGGTGGCCCGCTGGTAGACCGGCCGGGCAGGGACAGGGCAGCCCGGACAGCGAGGTGGCACGGAATGCGTACGGCGATCGCTTCCGCGGCGCTGGTCGCCGGGCTGCTGGCGTCCCTCGCCCCCTCCCCGCCGCTCTCCCCCGACGCGCCCCCGGCCGAGCTGCCGTCGTCGCCGGTCCGCCTCGCCCTGGAGCGCCGGTCCGCACCGGACGGCGGCACGACGTACGCGATCACGGTGCACAACACGTCGGGGGCGGACGCGCCGAACGGCCGGGTGACCCAACTCCTCCCCGAATCCC
The DNA here is from genome assembly GCF_003945505.1 of Streptomyces sp. WAC 06738. Classification (NCBI taxonomy): domain Bacteria; kingdom Bacillati; phylum Actinomycetota; class Actinomycetes; order Kitasatosporales; family Streptomycetaceae; genus Streptomyces; species Streptomyces sp. WAC 06738. The sequence goes on from NZ_CP029618.1 coordinate 1,762,999, forward strand.
TGGACTACGTCTCCGCGAGCCCCCGGGCCGAGACGACCGGGCAGCAGGTGACGTGGGAGATCACGCTGCCGGCGGGCACGACCCGGGTGCTGAAGGTGACCGCCGCCCCGGACCGCACCGAGCGGGACGGCCGGGACCTCCGCGCCGCCCACACGGCCGGCGACGTACGGGCCCCGGGGGACGCCGGCGCCGGTGACCGCGCGCCCACGGCCGCCACCACGGTCTGCTTCCAGGGCGGCACCCGCGGCGAATGGCTCACCTGTACCAGCGCCGACGACGAGTGGTCACCGGAGCCCTGGGTCTCCTCGAACAAGGTCTACGCCGTCGGCAGCGCCGCCGCCGCCCTCCTCGTCGGCACCGCGGGCATCATCATCCTGCGCCGCCGCCGCTCCCGGGACGCGGAGGACGACGGCCCGCAGTGACGCGCGGGCGCCGGACGACCGCCGCGAGGGGTTCGGTGGTCGCAGGCAGCACCGCTCTCAGCCGGCCTTCGCCGGGAACGGCAGCGGGCGGCTGTGCACCACGTCGAGGCGGGAGACGGCGCGGGTCAGCACGACGTACAGGCGGCGCAGGCCGGTCGGCCCGTCCTCGGCGCCGGTGATCGCCGCCGGTTCGACCGCGACGACATGGTCGTATTCGAGGCCCTTGGCGGCGGTCGCGGGCAGGACGGTGACGCGGGCGGCGAGGTCGTCGGGGCCCGCCGTCACGATGCCCGCCTCCTCCAGCACCGCGCGCACCCGGTCGACGTCCGCCGCGGCGGCGACCACCCCGATCGAGCCCTCGCTGCTGAGAGCCTGCCGTACCGCGTCCCGGGTCGCGGCGAGGACGTCCGGGGTGGGCAGGATCCGCAGCGCGCCGTCCTGACGCAGGGAGCGGGCGGCGGGGACGTCGACGTCGAGGTGGCCGAGGAGGCGGTTGGCGAGGTCGACCACGGCGGCCGGTACCCGGAAGCCGGTGGTGAGCGTCGCGATCTCGGCGTCGGGCCGGCCCAGATGGGCAAGGAGGGAGGGCCAGTCGCGCGCGGCCCACGGCGTGGTGCCCTGTGCCAGATCGCCGAGCACCGTCAGCGAGCCGAACTCCGCGCGCCGCGCGATCACCCGCGCCTCCATGGGCGAGAGGTCCTGCGCCTCGTCGACGACGATGTGGCCGTAGCCCTCGGGGCGGTCCAGGAGCCCGGACAGCTCGTCGAGGAGTACGTGGTCGGCGGCGCTCCACTTCGCCGACGTGAAGGACCGCGGCGGCTTCGCCCAGAGCAGTGCCCGCTGTTCGCCGGCGTCCAGGATGCCGTGGGCGGCGCGGGCCAGTACCCCGGCATCGGTGAAGAGCGCGGCGAGCACCTCGGCGGGCTTCACCTTGGGCCAGGCGGCGTCCAGGAAGGCGCCGATCGGCCGGGCTCGGCCGACCCGCTGCGCCCAGGCGGCCGTGATGGTCACGGCCCGGCGCTCGGCCTGCCGCTGGATACGGTCCACGATCCGGCTGCGCACGCGCTCGCGGCCGATCGCGTACGGGGGCCGCTCGTCGCGCACGCCCGCGACGATCTCCGCGAGCTCCGCGGGCGGCACCCGCCACCACGCGGAGTCGTCCCGGACCGCCACCCCTTCGCTGATCCCGTCCGCCGACACCCGTGCGTAGAGCGCCCGCCGCAGCACCTCGGCCATCCGCACGTCGTGCTTGAGCGCGGCGGCCGCCGCACCGTCCTCCGCGCCCGCCTGCCGCTCCCCCGCGACCAGTTCCCCGACCGTCGACTGCCGCACCCCGGTCTCGCCGAGCGCGGGCAGGACGGCCGAGATGTACGACAGGAAGGTGCGGTTCGGGCCGAGGACGAGCAGACCGCCGCGCCGGATCTGCCGCGCGTAGGTGTAGAGCAGATACGCGGCGCGGTGCAGTCCGACGGCGGTCTTGCCGGTGCCCGGGGCGCCCTGCACACAGACGGAGACGCCGAGTTCGCGGCGTACCAGGTCGTCCTGGTCGGGCTGGATGGTGGCGGCGATGTCGCGCATCGGGCCGGTGCGGGGGCGCTCGATCTCGCCGGTCAGGATGCGGCCGCCACGGGTCGTCTCCGCCGCGGGCCGTTCGTCCTCCAGGCCGGTCAGCTCGCCGGAGTCGCCGGTGGCGCCGGGCGCCCAGCCGAACCGGCGGCGGATCTCGACGCCCTGCGGGTCCTCCGGGCCCGCCTGGTAGAAGGCGCGCGAGACCGGTGCGCGCCAGTCGACGACGAGGGGCGGTGCGGACGGGTCCTCGGTGATGCGCATCCGGCCGATGTGGTAATGCTGTCCGGCGTGGTCGCCCGCCCGCCCGGCGTCGTCGGCGAAGTCGAGACGGCCGAAGAACAGCGGCCCTGGCGGCAGTTCGTGCAGGTCCTTGGCCTGGCTGCGCAGCTCGTAGCCGAGCACCTCGGCGTCGGCGCCGGACGCGGACGCGTGCTCGCCGATGACCACCTGCCGGTCGGCGCCCGCGCGCATCGCGTCGAGGGCGGCGCGGCAGGTCTCGTGATAGCGGCGTTCGTCGGCGAGGGAGGTCGCGGCAAGGGTGTGTGCGGTGCCCATGCACTCAACATAACGCAACTTGGTAACATTTTTTACACGGTCACGTTATGGGGGGGGCGGGGCCGTCAGGGTTCGATCCCCTTCGCGAGCTGCCGGAACGCCAGTTCGGCCGCCTCTTTCGCATCCGGCGCCACCGCGTCCGCGCTCTCGCCGTCCGCGATCCGCCGCACGTTCTCCTCGGCGAGGATCCGCTGCACCGCCGCGATCTGCCCGGCCGCGAGCCGGGCCCGCACCGCGGGCCCGCCCAGCGCGTCGGCGAGCACCCGCTCCGAGCGCTCCTGCCAGCCGGCGAGCCGCGCGACCAGGGATGGCGTCCCGTAGAGGAGCCGCTGGTAGGCGATCACCGCCGGGTCGTCGCAGAGCCCGGTCACCGGGTCGCGTCGCTCAAGGCCGTCCAGGAAGTTCCGCCGCAGCGCCGCGAGCGGCGACTCGCCCTCCGCGCGGGCCGTCACGACCCGCGCCGCCTCGTCCTGGTGATCGGCGAACCGGTGCAGCACCAGGTCCTCCTTGGACGGGAAGTACCGGAAGAGCGTCGGCTTCGACACCTCCGCCGCGGCCGCGACCTCCGCCACGGACACCGCGTCGTACCCCCGCTCCAGGAAGAGCCGGACCGCGGTCTCGGAGAGGAGCCGCCGCGTGCGCTGCTTCTTGCGTTCGCGCAGACCGGGGACGGGGGTACCGGGGTCGGCCACCTAGGCGGACGCCACCTTCTGTGGCAGCCGGTAGGCGATCGTGCCGTACCAGGCGTACGAGACCGCGAAGCCGAAGGTGAGGCAGATGATCCCGCCCACCGCGTCCATCCAGAAGTGGTTCGCCGTCGCCATGATGACCAGCAGCGTCAGCGTCGGATAGAGCACCCCGAGCAGCTTCACCCACAGCGGCTTCGCCAGGACGGCGATGGTGATGCCGGCCCACACCGACCAGCCCACGTGCATCGAGGGCATGGCGGCGTACTGGTTGGAGACGTTGGCGAGGTTGCCCGAGGACATCGAGCCCCAGGTCTCGTGCACCCGCACGGTGTCGACGAAGTCCATGCCCTCCATCAGCCGGGGCGGCGCCAGCGGGAAGCTGTAGTAGCCGACGAGGGCGAAGCAGGTGGTGATGGCGAGCGCGAGGCGGACGGCGGCGTAGCGTCCCGGCTGCCAGCGGTAGAGCCAGACGAGCACGCCGAGCGTGACGACGTAATGGAGCGTGCCGTAGTAGTAGTTCATCGACACGACGAGCCAGGTGACGCCGTCGACCGCATGGTTGAGCGAGCGCTCGAAGGCCAGCCCCAGGCTCTCCTGGAAGCTCCAGATGCGGTCCGCGTTCTTCAGCGCCTGCGCCTCCTGCTCGGGCACGGCGTTGCGGATGAGGGAGTACGTCCAGTAGACGAGCGCGACGAGCATGATCTCGAACCACAGCCGCGGCGGGCGCGGCGAGCGCATCCGGTCGAAGAGGGCGCGCAGGCGCTGCCGGGAGGGGGCCAGGTCTCTTCGTTTCTCGTCGGCGTCCGTATCGGTCGAGGGGACGGGTGTCCGCCGGTCCTGAAGAGTCCTCGCAATCTTCGCTGGCCGGGGTGCAAGGTCCCGGGAATACGACGCGCCCATGGGGAGACAGTTTGCCAGACGGAGAGGGGTCGTCAGATCATCCCCCGGTGCCGCATTGGGGCGGGTATCTCCTCCCGGGGCGGTAGGCCGCGGTGGCGCGCCACGGTCCGCCGGACCGCCGCGGCCCCGCCCCAGACCGCGGCCCGCCGCGGTTCCCGGCGGGCCGCGGCGGGTCCCGCGCCGGATGGGGAGGACGGCGCGGGACCCGGTTCACGGGGGTGGTGCGATCAGGCGACGGGCTCCATCCAGCCGCTCAGCCGCACCGTGTTCTCGCCGTACGTGCGGTCCAGCTCGCGCCGCAGTTCGGGGGTGGCGGCGACGACTTCGAGGGTGACGGCGTTGCGCACCGGGTCGACGGCGGAGCTGAGCATGCCCTCGACGTCCTCGTCGACCTGCCGCTGGACGCGGTTCAGCTCCTCTTCCGTGTGCTCGGCGCCGACGACGCACAGCGGGCCGTCCCAGACGCCGCGCAGCTCGCGCTCGGCGGTCTCGGGGCCGCCGCCCTCACCGGCCTCGGCGAATCTGATGTTGACGACGTCGCCGTCGAGCCAGGAGCCGGCGTAGCCGGGCATCTTCCCGGCCTTGTCCAGCACCCGCTGCCGGGCGGCCCCGTCGGAGCCGGCCGCGTCCTGCCCGCCCTTCGGGTCCTTTCCGTCCTTCAGGTCCGCGCAGGGCGTGTCGAAGTCCGCGGCGGCCTTCGGCGCGCCCGGTTCCGTATCCCCGCCGGCGGGCCGCGGCTTCTCGGCCAGGGTGAAGCGCTCGCCGTCCCAGGTGCCGACGAGGTCCAGCGGATCGGTGTACGTGGTGTCCCTCGCGCGGTGCGCGCGTACGTCGTCCCACTCCCAGCCGACGATGTCCGGGCCGCCGCACTGCGGCGGCATCGACTCGGCGAGGGTGCGGCAGAGCTGCGGGCCGTGCTCGCCGTTCGCCAGGACCGTGGCCTGGACGCGGTAGAGCCGGGCGCCGGGGTCGACGTCCCCGCGGCTGCCGTCGCCGGCGGACCCGGAGGCGTCTTCCGAGCCGCAGCCGGCGGCCAGCACGGCGGTGGCGAGGGCGGCGGCGGTGGCCGCCGAGGTGCGTAGGGGGGTCGTTCGGTTCATGCCTCTCGGACGGCGCCGCTCCGGATCGGGTTCCCTCGGGGCCCGCGGCGCCCGGCGGTTCAGCCGTCGAGCGCCGCCCGGATCAGCCGGGCCGTCTCGACGGCGTGTTCCTCGTCCCGGTAGCGCGTACGGGGCCAGAAGAAGCCCCGCAGGCCGTCCTTGCGGTTGCGCGGTACGACGTGGACGTGCAGGTGCGGCACGGACTGGCTGACCCGGTTGTTCATGGCGACGAACGACCCCGCCGCCGCCGTGCCGCGCTCCACGGCGCCGGTGAGCCGCCGGACCCGGACGAAGAACGGGCCGACCTCGGGCTCCGGCAGGTCGGTGAGGGTCTCCACGTGGTGGCGCGGGATCACCAGGACGTGTCCGGGGAAGAGCGGCCGGGCGTCGAGGAAGCCGACCGCCACCTCGTCCGCGAAGACCCGGTGGCTCGGGAGTTCACCGCTCGCGATGGCGCAGAAGGTGCAGTTCACCTCTCCAGTCAACACCGGTCGTGGGGACTCGCAGGGCGCACGGCGGGCAGATGCAGCGGACGCGGCCGCAGTTCGGGCAGACGGGTACAAGCGCGTTCATGACTCCCAATGTCCCCTTCCGGTCTGAGGATTGGGTGAGAACCACGTGCGTAATCGCTGAAGCCCCGGCCATTGACAGCACCAGCGGCCCTGACTAAGTACCTCGGTTAACTGTTCGGTAACCACCCGCTGGAGGCCCCGGTGCGCGCTCGGCTCACGGTCCTGACCACCGTCGCGGCGCTCGCGCTGGGCCTGCTCGCCCCCACCGCCCTCGCCGGGCAGGGCGCGGAGTCCCCGCGGTCGGTACGGGCCGAGCAGCCCCGCGGCGGCGACCGCGCCGGGTGCGACCCCATCGGCCCCGCGGAGTGCCTGCTGCCGTTCCCCAACGACTGGTACACCGAGCGGGACCCCCGCACGGACACCGGCCGCCGGATCGCGTTCGAGCCCTCCGCCATGCCCGCCAACGCCGCCGGCACCCGCATCGACCCCGCCGAGTGGAACCGCGGTGACGGCTTCTCGCCCGGCTCGATGATCCTCGCCCACGTGCCCGGCGTCGACCTCGGCGAGACCCGCGCCGCGCCGCTCACCGACATCGGCGCCTCCCTCGACCGCGACGCGCCGATCGTGCTCCTCGACGCCGACACCGGCGAGCGCCACCCGTACTGGGCGGAGCTGGACGCCAACGCCACGGACCCCGCCCGCCGGGCCCTCATCGTCCGCCCCGCGCGCAACCTCGCGGAGGGCCACCGCTACGTCGTCGCCCTGCGCCGGCTCAAGGACGCCGGGGGCCGCACCCTCCCCGCGCCCGACGCCTTCCGCCGCGTCGACGGACCCGCGCTGCGCGAGGGCGACCCGCTCTACGAGCGCCAGCGCGACCACCGCCAGGTCCGGCGCGACCTCGCCCGCGCCGGCGTCACCTCCCGCGGGCTCTACCTGGCCTGGGACTTCACCGTCGCCAGCGAACGCAGCCTGAGCGAGCGGCTGCTGCACATCCGCGACGACGCCTTCGCCGGCCTCGGCAAGGGCGTACCGGAGCATCTGGTGTACGAGGTGAAGGACCACCCCGCGGACGACCCCGTGGCCCGCACGGTCCGCGGCGTCTACAACGTCCCCAGCTACCTCGACGCCCCCGGCGGCCCGCCGGGATCCGGCTTCCACCGCGCCGGCGGCGGCAAGGACGCGCTGCCCGCCCGGCTGCCGGGCAACAACCAGGTGGTGCCGTTCCAGTGCGAGATACCGCGCGCCGCCCTCGGCGGCCCCGGCGAGCGCGGCAGGGCCGCGCGGCCCGTCCTCTACGGCCACGGGCTCCTCGGCAACGAGACGCAGGTCGGCTCCCGTACGCAGCGCGAGCTGGCGGTCCGCGGCAACTTCGTCATGTGCGCCACGAAGTGGCAGGGCATGGCCGACGAGGACATCCCGTTCGTCGCGAGCACGCTGCAGGACCTCAGCCGCTTCCCCGCGGTCGCCGACCGGCTCCAGCAGGGCGTGCTCAACACCCTCTGGCTCGGCCGCCTCATGCGGCACGCGGACGGCCTCGCCGCGGACGACGCCTTCCGCGGCGCGGGCGGCGCGAGCGCGATCGACGTCCGGGCCGGGCTCGGCTACGCCGGCCACAGCCAGGGCGGCATCATGGGCGGCATCTACACCGCCGTGGCGCAGGACAGCACACGCTCCGTGCTCGGCGTGCCGGGGATGAACTACAGCACGCTCCTCAACCGCAGCGTCGACTTCGCGCCGTTCCAGCAGATCCTGGACGGGGCGTACCCCGACAAGCTGCGGCAGCAACTCGGCTTCGCGCTCATGCAAATGGTCTGGGACCGCGGCGAGGCCAACGGCTACGCCCAGCACATGACGTCGGACCCGCTGCCGCGCACGCCGCGCCACCAGGTGCTGATGCACGTCGCGTACGGGGACCACCAGGTCTCCCCCACCGCAGCGGAGGTCCAGGCCCGTACGGTCGGCGCCCGGATCCACGCCCCCACCGTGGCCGAGGGGCGCAGCCCCGATGAGGAGCCGTACTGGGGGCTGCGCCACCTGCGCTACCCGTACGCCGGTTCCGGGATGCTGGTCTGGGACAGCGGCAGCCCGTACCAGCCGCTGACGAACACCCCGCCCGGCGAGGGCCGGGACCCGCACTCCGACCCGCGCGACGAGCCCGCGGCGCAGCGGCAGATGGCCGAGTTCCTCAACACCGGCAGGATCGTGGACGTCTGCGGCGACGCGCCCTGCACGGCCGCCCCCGCGGGGTGAGCCGCTGCCGGTGCGCGGGTGATCACCGTACGATCGGCGCATGACTTCGAGTGAGCAGAACACCCCGCCCGCCCGCAAGGACCCGTGGGCGCTGCCCGACGTCTCCGGCCTGGTCGTCGGCGTCCTGGGCGGCACCGGCGACCAGGGCCGCGGGCTGGCCTACCGGCTGGCGCGGGCCGGGCAGCGGGTCGTCGTCGGCTCCCGGAAGGCGGAGCGGGCCGAGGCGGCGGCGGCCGAGCTGGGCAACGGCGTCGAGGGCGCGGACAACGCGGAGTGCGCGCGCCGCAGCGACGTGGTGATCGTCGCGGTGCCGTGGGAGGGGCACGAGGCGACGGTGACGTCGCTCCGCGCGGAACTCGCGGGCAAGCTCGTCGTGGACTGTGTGAACCCGCTGGGGTTCGACAAGAAGGGCGCGTACCCGATCCGGCCCGCCGAGGGCAGCGCGGCCGAGCAGGCGGCGGCGCTGCTGCCGGAGTCGCGCGTGGCGGCGGCGTTCCACCACCTGTCGGCGGTGCTGCTCCAGGACCCGGAGGTGGAGCGGATCGAGACGGACGTGATGGTGCTGGGCGAGTCCCGGGAGGACACGGACACCGTGCAGGCGCTGGCCGGGCTGATCCCGGGGATGCGCGGCGTGTACGCGGGCCGGCTGCGCAACGCGCACCAGGTCGAGGCGATGGTGGCCAACCTGATCTCGGTCAACCGCCGCTACCGCGCGCACGCCGGGGTGCGGCTGACCGACGTCTGAGGGGCGGCCGCGAGGCGTCCTGACGGACGGTCGGCAGGTGCCCCGACGGCCGGCCGGGAGGCGACCGGAGCGACGCCCGGGGGCGGTGCGGGGCGGGCAGGGCGTGGGGGCACAATGGACCCGCACGCCATACCCCCGAGGAGCCCGCCCCCATGCCGTCCGAGCCCCGCAAGACCCCGTCGTTGCTCGCGCAGGCCGACCGGCTCGCCGTCTTCACCGCCGTCGTGTGCGTGCTGTCGGTGGCCGCGGCCGTGGTGTCGTTCGCGAAGGGCTACTGGATCGGGGCCATCTGGGTGCTGCTGGCCGGGCTCTCGTCGAACATGACGTGGTTCTACGTACGCCGCGCACGGCTGACCCGCGCCCGGGACCGGAACGAGGGCCCGGCGCACTAGGCCCGCGCCGGGTCAGGCCGTGCGGCGGCGGCCCCAGCCGAAGAAGTACACGGCCGCGCCGAGCGAGACGGCGAAGACGCCGCTTGCGGTGATCGCGGGCCAGGCGTCGTCGCCGCGGACGGCCGGGGCGCCCGGCGAGCCCATCGCGGGTGCGCGGCCGGGGTTCTTGCCGTCGCCCGTGGTGTGCGGCGCGTCTTCCTGTACGGGGACGGAGGCGGCGGCCCGCGGCGCGGCGGGCAGGGACACCGCCTCGGCGGGGGCGGTGACGGCCGCCCAGAGCAGCGGCGCGGCGAGGCCGGTGAGCAGCAGGCGGCGACCGGATTGTCCGGGGGGCATGGGCGGGGTTCCTCTCCACGGGCCGGCGGGGCCGGCAGGGACCGCCGACGGGGGTTTCTTTCCGTCAGCGTCCGCGCGGCCCCGCCCGGTGCCGTGTCGGCACGACGGCGGGCACCCGCATGCAGTTAATAAGATCACCGCATCGGCGCATCCTCCGCGCCGGGAGTGCCCGCCGCCCCCGCGGGCTCAGTGGAAGGTGTGCTCCTCGGCCGGGAACGCCGCCGAGCCGACGTCCTCGGCGAAGGCCCTGGCCGCGTCGCCGAGGCTCTGCCGCAGGTCCGCGTACTGCTTGACGAAGCGCGGAAGCTTGCCGCCGGTCAACCCCGCCATGTCCGTCCAGACGAGCACCTGCGCGTCGGTGTCGATGCCCGCGCCGATGCCGATCGTCGGGATCTCCAGCGAGCGCGTCACCTCGGCGGCCACCTCCGCCGGCACCAGCTCCAGTACCACCGCGAACGCACCCGCCTCCTGCGCCGCCTTCGCGTCCCGCACCAGCCGGTGGGCGTCCTCGTCGGAGCGGCCCTGGACGCGGTAGCCCATGGCGTTGACGGACTGCGGGGTGAGCCCGAGGTGGGACATCACGGGGATGCCGGACTCCACCAGCAGCTCCGTCTGGCGCAGCGACCGCTCGCCGCCCTCCAGCTTCACCGCGCCCACGCCGGCGTCCTTGACCAGCCGCGTCGCCGAGCGGAGTGCCTGGACCGGGCCTTCCTGGTACGAGCCGAAGGGCAGGTCGCCGACGACCAGGGCGCGCCGGGTGCCGCGGACCACGGCGGCGGAGAGCATCGTCATCTCGTCCAGCGTCACCGGCACGGTCGTGTCGTAGCCGAGGTGGACGTTGCCCATGGAGTCGCCGACCAGCAGCACGGGGATGCCGGCCTCGTCGAAGATGCCGGCGGTGGTCGAGTCGTACGCGGTCAGCATGGGCCACTTCTCGCCGCGCCGCTTGGCGGCGGCCAGGTCCCGGATCGTCACCCGGCGGCCGCGGTTGCCCCCGTCCCCGCCGTACAGCGCCGGGGCGGAATCGGCCCCGCCGGGCGTCTTGCGGGCATGCGAAACGTGCGTCATCGCAAACGCTCCTTCGTCATCTCGAGGCGCCCTTACGGCGTCCCCGGACCACTTCCATGCTGGCACGCCGCGACGGCGAACGACACCCCGGCCCCGCCACCTGTGCGCAAGGTCGCACGCCCCCGCATGTCGAACCTGTGACCTGCGCTTTCCTCCGTGACCGCGCCTTTGCGAGGGCTTGGCGTTACGGAACGGCGCCGTCTCGGAATGCAGGCTAGCGTGGATTTCATGGACACCGCGCACCAGATCCCCCCGGCCGTCCACCGCCGCCGCTGGTTCATCCTCGGCGTCCTCATCTTCAGCCTGCTCATCGTCGTCCTCGACAACTCCATCCTCAACGTCGCGATGAAGACGATCGCCACCCCCGCCCCCACCGGCCTCGGCGCCAGCCAGAGCGAGCTGGAGTGGGCGATCGACGCGTACACCCTGGCCTTCGCGGGCCTGCTCTTCACCGCGGGCGTCCTGGGCGACCGGCTGGGGCGCAAGCGGGTGCTGCTGGCTGGCCTGGTCGTCTTCGGGGTGGGCTCGGTGCTCGCCGCGTTCTCCAGCAGCCCGGCCGAGCTGATCGCCTTCCGCACCCTGATGGGGCTGGGCGGCGCGTTCGTCCTGCCCGCCACGCTCGCCATCATCGTGAACGTCTTCGAGCGCGACGAGCAGCCCCGGGCCATCGGCATCTGGGCCGGGGCCGTGGGCCTGGCCATCGCCATCGGGCCGATCACCGGCGGGCTGCTGCTGGAGCACTTCTGGTGGGGCTCGGTCTTCCTGGTCAACGTGCCGATCATCAGCATCGCGCTGATCGGCATGGTGCTGCTGGTCCCCGACTCCAAGGACCCGAACCCCGGCCGGCTCGACCCCACCGGCGTGCTGCTGTCCATCGCCGGCCTGGTGCTGATCGTCTACGGCGTGGTCCGGGGCGGCCAGCGCGCCGACTTCGGCGCCCCGGAGGTCTGGGGCGCGATCCTCGCCGGCGCGGTCGTCATCGGCCTCTTCGTCTGGTACGAGCGCCGCAGCCGGCACCCCGCGCTCGACATCCGGTGGTTCCGCAACCCGCGCTTCTCGGCCTCGGTCGCCGTCATCGGCCTGGTGTTCTTCGCGCTCATGGGCGTGACGTTCTTCATGGTCTTCTACATCCAGAGCGTGCGCGGCCTCTCGCCGCTGGACTCCGGGCTGCTCCTGCTGCCGCTGGCCATCGCCCAGTTGATCTTCGCGCCGCGGTCCCGGCTCGTGGTCGACCGGTTCGGTGCCCGGGCGGTGTGCACGGTGGCCATGCTCGGCGTCGCCGTCGCCTTCGCCGGCTTCCTGCTGCTGGACGAGACGTCGCCGCTGTGGATCCTGGAGGTGCTGTTCTTCGTCATGGGCACCGCGATGGCGCACGTCATGCCGCCGGCCACCACCGCGATCATGCAGTCGCTGCCGCGCGAGAAGGCCGGCGCGGGATCCTCGGTCAACAACACCTTCCGGCAGGTCGGCGGCGCCCTCGGGGTCGCCGTGCTCGGCTCGCTGCTGTCGTCCGTCTACCGCGGCAAGGTGACCCTGCCCGCGGGGGCGCCGAGCGCGGCGGGCGAGTCCATCGAGGCCACCCGCACCTTCGCGCAGAAGGCCGGCGCGGCCGGGAAGAAGCTGATCTCCGAGGCCAACACCGCGTTCATCGACGCGATGCACGTGACGTCGATGGCGGCGGCGGGCGCGGCGGTCCTGGGCGCCGTGGTGGCCGCGGCGTTCATGCCCGCGAAGGACCGGGGGACGCAGGGGCCGGTACGGACCGGGGAGAATGAGCCTTCCACCCGGAAGTAGCGGCGGACGAAGGGCAGGCGGACGGCACGGTGGCTCTCACGGAGCGGCACGGCGAAGTGCACGGGCGGCGGCAGGACGCGCCGTACGGGGACCGCGCGCGTAGCGGCGTACGCGACGGGGCGCCCGCCTCCGAGACCGGCAGGCCGCCGGGACCGCCCGGGCCGCGGCGCGGCCGGCCGCGCAGCCGGACCGTCGAACGCGCCATCGCCGACGCCGTGCTGCGCCTGGCCGACGAGGGCGTCTCGCCCGACGGGCTCTCCGTCGAGCGCATCGCCCGCACCGCGGGCGTCGGCAAGGCCACGATCTACCGCCGCTGGCCCGGCAAGGACGAGCTGCTGGCCGACGTGCTCGCCGCGGTGGAGGGGCCGCCGCCGCGCCCGCGCGGCAGGTCCGTACGCGACGACCTCGTCGCGCTCGTGGACTTCCTCCGCGCCCAGGCGCTCGACCGCCGCTCCGCCGCCCTGCTCCACCTCGCCCTCACCGAGGCCGGCGCCCACCCCGCGCTCGCCCGGCGCTACCGCGAGACGGTCCTCGCGCCCCGCAGGGCCGCGGTGCGCGAGGTGCTGCGCCGCGGCGTCGCGAGCGGCGAACTCCGCGCCGACCTCGACCCGGAGCTGCTGACCGACCTGTTCACCGGCCCCGTGCTGGCCCGCGCCGTGCTCTACCCGGGAGAGCCGCCGCCCGCGGGGCCCGCCGCGCGGATCGTCGACGCCCTGCTGGACGGGGCCCGTTCACCTGACCGATGAAATGTCCCGGTTTCGCTACGGTGACCTTCCGGCACGCCCCGTCCGCAACTCGCGGCGCCGGTCCGTTCGTCAGGTAAGGGGTAACGGGGGCAGACCGGCGAGTGCAGTGACGTGAGGAACAGCGCATGACGCACGTGGACATGGCGGAGACCGGGCGCAGCACGGGCAACACGCAGGCGGCCGCCCCCGCGGAGTCGCGCGCGGTGTACTGGCGCCGCAGGCTCCGCGAGGGCCTGGGCCCCGGCACCTGGCGGCGTGGCCTGGTGGTCGCCGCGCTCGCGCTGCTCGACGGCATCGTGATGATGGGGCACGCGGCGATCCCCAACCGGGTCGGCAGCCTGGGCAGTCTGGTCGAGACGTTCCTGCCGTGGTTCGGCCTCGCCGTCCCGGTGCTGCTGGTGTGCGCGCTGTGGCGGCGGTCGCTGACCGCGATGTGCGCGCTGGTGCTGCCGGTGTTCGTCTGGTTCAACCTCTTCGGCGGGCTGCTCACCGACAAGTCCGGGGGCGGCGGCGACGTCACCGTCGTCAGCCACAACGTCGCCGAGGAGAACACCGACGCCGCGGGCACCGCGCGCAAGCTGGTCGAGTCCGGGGCCGACGTGCTCGCCCTCCAGGAGGTCACGCAGGACAACAGGTCCGCGTACGAGGACGGCCTGGCGGAGGCGTACCCGTACCACGAGGTGGAGGGCACGGTCGGGGTGTGGAGCAAGTACCCGCTGTCGGACACCCGGCCCGTGGACATCCACATGGGCTGGACCCGCGCCCTGCGCACCACCGTCACCACCGACGGGGGCCGGCTCGCGGTCTACACCGCCCACCTGCCGTCCGTGCGGGTGAAGCTCGACGCCGGGTTCACGGCCAACCAGCGCGACGCGAGCGCCGACGCGCTCGGCGAGGCCATCAAGAACGAGCCGATCGACCGCGTGCTGCTCCTCGGCGACCTCAACGGCACGATGAACGACAGCGCGCTGGCGAACGTCACCTCGCAGTTGCGCTCCGCGCAGGGCGCGGCGGGAAGCGGCTTCGGCTTCAGTTGGCCTGCGGACTTCCCGATGGCGCGGATCGACCAGATCCTGCTGCGCGGCGTGCAGCCGGTCAGCTCCGACGTGCTCGGCGAGACGGGCAGCGACCACCGCCCGGTACGCGCCTCGGTGGACCTGTGACGCGGCGGGCGCCCGCCCGCCGGCCCGGCGGGTCGCGGAACCCGCCGGGCCCGTGAACATGCCCCGCAGGCTCCTGAGCACGCCGGCTTCCGGCTGCCCGGACTGCGGGTGGGAGGTGCCGTTCAGTCGGTGCGATCGCGTTCGGCATTGATGCGCTGGGCTTCTTCGAGTTGGTCTTCCAGGATCACGATCCGGCAGGCAGCCTCGATGGGGGTGCCCTGGTCGACGAGTTCGCGCGCGCGGGCGGCGATGCGCAGTTGGTAGCGGGAGTAGCGGCGGTGGCCGCCCTTGGACCGCAGCGGGGTGATCAGGCGGTGCTCGCCGAGGGCTCGGAGGAAGCCCGGAGTGGTGCCGAGTATCTCGGCGGCCCGCCCCATGGTGTAGGCGGGGTAGTCGTCGTCGTCGAGACGGCCGAACGAATCATCTGCTGTCATCAAACCTCTTGGTGACTACATGGAATGCGTCGAGGGGCCCTGGTGCCGAATGGCACCAGGGCCCCGAAGGAACTGCTACACCATCTGCCGGCCCTCACAGGGCGCCGGCTTTCTCTTTCCGCGGGCCCGGGCAGCACGCTGCCGGGAGCGCGGGGATCGCGGTTGCTTGACCGGAGACCACCTCACTATCGATGTCCTGCGGTACCCGGGCCCAGACATGCGCCCGGGCGATCCTGATGGTGCCTGGCTCCTCCGTTTCTTTCCTCTGGGATCACTTACTTACTGCTGGTCCTGCGAACTGCACTTCTGTACTACGACGGCCCTTGGCCATGGCGGGCCGCTTACTGCTGGCCGGCAGTTCATCTCTGCCAGACCTCATTGATCTCTGACTACAAGAGAAACCATACCCACACCGACGCCCAATGTCTACTCCAGCGAGGAGAGGTTTTCGCGTCCTGGACGCGCAGATAACCGACCACCGCCCCGTGACCGCTGACGTGGAGCGGGCGGGGCCGCGTCGCGCGGGCGCCCGGTGGACCGGCTGACCGGCTAGACCCGTTCCCGCCAGCGGTTGGTGATCGGCAGCCGCCGGTCCTTGCCGAAGCCCTTCGGGGAGATCTTCGTGCCCGGCGGGTACTGCCGGCGCTTGTACTCCGCCGTGTCGACCATCCGCAACACCCGCTCCACCAGCTCCGGGTCGTACCCGCGGGCGACGATCTGCGCGCTGCCGTGGTCGCGGTCGACGTACAGCTCCAGGATCGCGTCGAGCACGTCGTAGTCCGGCAGCGAGTCGGTGTCGAGCTGGTCGGGGCGGAGTTCGGCGCTGGGCGGCTTGGAGATGGAGTTCTCCGGGATCGGCGGGATCTCGTTGCGCTCGGCGGCGGCCGCGTTGCGCCACTTCGCGAGCCGGAAGACGACCGACTTGTAGACGTCCTTGATCGGGCCGTACGCGCCGACCGAGTCGCCGTAGAGCGTCGAGTAGCCCACGGCCAGCTCGCTCTTGTTGCCGGGGGCCAGGACGAGCGGGCCCTCCTGGTTGGAGACGGCCATCAGCAGCGTGCCGCGCAGCCGGGACTGCAGGTTCTCCTCGGCCAGTCCGGCCAGCCCCAGGGACTCCATGTAGGCGTCGAACATCGGGCCGATGGGGACGCTGCGCAGGTGCAGCCCGGTGCGGCGGGCGAGTTCCGCGGCGTCGTCGCGGGAGTGCTGGGAGGAGTACCGCGACGGCATGGAGATCCCGTACACCTGGTCCGGGCCGAGCGCGTCGCAGGCGACGGCGGCGACGAGGGAGGAGTCGATGCCGCCGGAGAGGCCGACGAGGACGGAGCCGAAGCCGTTCTTCTCGACGTACGCGCGCAGCCCCGTGACCAGCGCGGTGTACATCTCCTCCTCGTCGGAGAGGCGGTCGGCGACGACCCCCGGGTACCGGCGGGGGTACGGCGCGACGGGCTCCGCCGACAGCGTCACGTGCTCGATGCGCAGTCCGTCGTCGGCGATCCCGGCCGGCGGCCGCGCCGCCGCGGCGGGCAGGTCGAGGTCGACCAGCAGGCACTCCTCGGTGAACTGCGCGGCGCGCGCGACGACCTCGCCGCGCGCGTCGACGACGATCGAGTCGCCGTCGTAGACCAGCTCGTCCTGGCCGCCGGTCATCGCGACGTACGCCGTCGTGCAGCCCGCCTCCTGGGCCCGCTTGCGGACCAGGTCGAGGCGGGTGTCGTCCTTGTTCAGCTCGTACGGCGAGGCGTTGACGGTGACGAGGAGGCCGGCGCCGGCGATCCGCGCGGAGGGCACCCGGCCGCCGTCCTGCCACAGGTCCTCGCAGATGGCCAGCGCGACGTCCACGCCGGCGACGCGCACGACGGGCATGGTGTCGCCGGGGACGAAGTAGCGGAACTCGTCGAAGACGCCGTAGTTGGGCAGGTGGTGCTTGGCGAAGGAGAGGACGACCTCGCCGCGGTGGAGCACGGCTGCCGCGTCCTTGGGAGAGCCCGCGGGCTGCCCGTAGCGGTGGCGCTCGCCGCTGCGGTCGAGGTAGCCGACGAGCACGGGCGTCTCGCCCAGCCCCTCGGCGGCCAGCCGCCCGGCGAGCGCGCGCAGCGCGGCGCAGGACGCCTCGACGAAGGAGGAGCGCAGGGCCAGGTCCTCGACGGGATAGCCGGTGAGGACCATCTCGGGGAAGGCCACGAAGTGCGCGCCGCGGTCGGCCGCGTGCCGGGTCCAGTGGACGACGGCGTCGGCGTTGCCGGCGAGGTCGCCGACGGTGGCGTCGATCTGATTCAGCGCGAGGCGAAATTGAGGCACGGACCCATTTTATCGTCTGTCTGACGCAATGCCGCGCCGGGAACCGGGCGGCCTGCGTCACAGAATGTTCGCCCAGATTTGTGACCCGGACCAGTTCACCGCTCCCGGCCCGGTCGGCATCGTGACGCGGGCACCCCTTCGCCCGTACGCAGCCGCAGAACCCGGACCGGGAGGACCCCCCATGGAGCGCCGCTCGTTTCTCCGCGCAGTGACCGCAGGCACCGGCGCCGTCGCCGTCACCGGCGGCCTCTGGCACGCCGCCGCGACCCCGGCGGCGGCCGCCGCGGCGGACAGCCCGTACGGCCCGCTGCTGGCCCCCGACGCCAACGGACTCGCGCTGCCGCAGGGCTTCACGGGCCGCGTCGTCGCCCGCTCCACGCGGGCGGTCGGCGGCATCACGTGGCACGGCGCGCCGGACGGCGGGGCGTGCTTCCCCGACGGCGACGGCTGGATCTACGTCTCCAACTCCGAACTCCCGCTGATCGGCGGCGTCTCCGCGCTCCGCTTCGGCCCGGACGGGACGGTGACGGCGGCCCGCCGCATCCTGGACGGCACGAACCTCAACTGCGCGGGCGGGGCGACGCCGTGGAACACGTGGCTGTCGTGCGAGGAGACGTACCGCGGCAAGGTGTACGAGACGGACCCGTACGGCAACCGCTCGGCGTCCTCGTACGGCGCGATGGGCCGCTTCAAGCACGAGGCGGCGGCGTGCGACACGGACCGCCGGGTCGTCTACCTCACGGAGGACGAGGACGACGGCTGCTTCTACCGCTTCACGCCGGCGTCCTGGGGAGCGTGGGGCGCGCTGTCGTCCGGCCGCCTCGACGTCCTGTGCGACGCGGGCGGCGGGGCGGTGGAGTGGCGGGAGGTCCCGGACCCGGACGCGCCGTGGCCCTGGGAGCAGACCCGGGCACAGGTCGACGAGGCGCTGCACTTCGACGGCGGCGAGGGCTGCTACTACTCGCCGCAGGCGGGGGTCTGCTACTTCACCACGAAGGGCGACAACCGCGTCTGGGCCTACGACGCGGGCGCGAACGCCCTCGCGGTGGTCTACGACGCGGACGAGCCGCTGGGCACGGTCGACAACATCACGGGCCGGGCGGGCGGCGACCTGTACGTCGCGGAGGACGGCGGCAACATGGAGATCAACATCATCACCCCCGCGGGCACGGTGGCCCCGGTGGTCCGCATCGACGGCCACCCGGAGTCGGAGATCACGGGCCCGGCGTTCTCCCCGGACGGGTCGCGGCTGTACTTCTCGTCCCAGAGGGGCGAAAGCGGCTTCGCGGCAGGCACGGACGGCGTGACGTACGAGGTGAGGGGCCCGTTCCGGGCGTAGCGGGCTTTGGGGAGGAGCACCGGAGGCTCGGCCGGGGCTTGGCCGGGCACAGCCCGGGGACGGCGGGGACGAAGCCCGAAGAGGCTCTGGGCAGGGGCAGGGGCAGGGGCAGGGGCGTGGTGAGGCGCATCCCGGCGGGGCACCGGAGGCCGTGACCGAAGAGGGTCTGGAGCGGGGCAAGACGACCAGGTACGGCCGCAGTTCCCGCCACCCACGGCGAAGCGCGCCCTGGGCACGGCCCGGTGGGACCGCGCCCCGCGGCAGCGGGGGGGAGCGGGCGCAGCCCCCGGTCGGGGTCTGGGGGCGCAGCCCCCGGTCGGGGTCTGGGGGCGCAGCCCCCGGTCGGGGTCTGGGGGCGCAGCCCCCGGTCGGGGTCTGGGGGCGCAGCCCCCGGTCGGGGTCTGGGGGCGCAGCCCCCGGTCGGGGTCTGGGGGCGCAGCCCCCGGTCGGGGTCTGGGGGCGCAGCCCCCGGTCGGGGTCTGGGGGCGCAGCCCCCGGTCGGGGTCTGGGGGCGCAGCCCCCGGTCGGGGTCTGGGGGCGCAGCCCCCGGTCGGGGTCTGGGGGCGCAGCCCCCGGTCGGGGTCTGGGGGCGCAGCCCCCGGTCGGGGTCTGGGGGCGCAGCCCCCGGTCGGGGTCTGGGGGCGCAGCCCCCGGTCGGGGTCTGGGGGCGCAGCCCCCGAGACCCCTCCCATCGGTCAGACCCGAAACGGTGAGCCCCGCGGGGTTTCGCTGCGGGGTGGCGGGCGGGTGCGGCAGCATCCCCGGTATGGATGCCGTGCGGGTGGCCCTGCTGCGGGAAGTGCTGGCCGGGACCGAGTGGCCCGGGGCCGCGCGGCGGTTTGCCGGGGTGTTGCGGGGCGCCGTCGAAGCGCAGGGCGGGGGGTTGCTCCTCGTGGGGACCGCCGCGTACGAGCCGTGGCACCTCGCCGCCCACCTCGACGACGAAGCCGCCTGGTCGGGCCTCCCCGCCCTCTCCCCCACCCTCGTACGCCACCGGGTCCCGGCCTCCGGCCCCGCCCACCTCGGCGTCGGGCTCGGCCGGCTGGAGGCCGCGGGCCGCCGCGAGACCCTGCTCGTCGTCGCCCCGGACGAGCCCGGCGACGCGCTGCTGGAGCGCGTCGGCGACGCCCGCCGCGCCGGCGCCGCGGTGCTCGCGCTCGACGGCGGCTCCGCCGAACTGCCCGGCCTCGCCCACGAACTGCTCACCGTCCCCGGCGACAGCGGCGACATCGACCTGGAGACCGTCCAGCACCTCGTCAGCGCCGCCGCCGGCGAGAACGGCGCCCCGCCCGCCGCCTCCGCCCGCTCCGGCTTCCGCGACCGCCTCGCCCGCCTCGCCGAGGTGCTGTCCTCCCCGCCCCCGCCCCGCTGGTAGCCCGGCCGGACGGCGCCGGCCAACCGGCCGGGCCCCGCCGTAATTCTCTTGCGGCCCGCCCCCCGCCCACCCGACCATGGCCCCTCGTGGCCGACGAATCCCGCGCCTACCGCGACCTCCTCCCCGACCTCGCCCCCTGGCACGCCTCGCGCGACTTCCGCCTCATGTGGGTCGCCGGCCTCATCACCGCCTTCGGCAGCTTCCTCACCTTCGTCGCCCTCCCGGTGCAGGTGAAGGAGCTGACCGGCTCCGCCCTCGCGGTCGGCGCCATCGGCACCGTCGAGCTGGTCCCGCTCATCGTCTTCGGGCTCTACGGCGGCGCCCTCGCCGACGCCATGGACAAGCGGAAGCTGATCCTCTACAGCGAGGCGGGGCTCGGCCTCGTCTCCGCCGTCCTGCTCGTCAACAGCCTGCTGCCCGAGCCGATGCTCTGGCCCCTCTACGTCGTCGCCGCGCTCACCAGCGCGCTCACCGGCATCCAGCGCCCGGCCCTGGACTCGATCGTCCCGCGCATCGTGCCGCACGAGCACCTGCCCGCCGCCGCCGCGCTCAACTCCCTGCGCTGGCAGCTCGGCGGCATCGCCGGCCCCGCGCTCGCCGGGTTCATCGTCGCGTACGCCGGGCTGCCCTGGGCGTACGCGCTGGACGCCGGGACGTTCGCCGTCTCCGTCGGCCTCGCGCTGATGCTCGCCCCGTCCCCCGCCGCGCGCGAGGCGGTGGCGCCGAGCCTGCGCGCGATAGCGGAGGGCGCGCGCTACGCGTGGAACCGCAAGGAACTGCTCGGCACGTACGCCATCGACCTGGCGGCGATGTTCTTCGCCTTCCCGCTCGCGCTGTTCCCGTTCCTCGCCGACGACCTGGACGCGCCGTGGGCGCTGGGGCTGATGTACGCGGCGCTGCCCGCCGGTTCGCTGCTGGTGAGCCTCACCAGCGGATGGACCCGGCGGGTGCACCGGCACGGCCGGGCGGTGATGCTGTCGGCGGTCGGCTGGGGGCTGGCGATCACGGCGGCGGGGATGATGCCGAACGCCTGGGCGGTGCTGTTGCTGCTCATGGTGGCGGGCGCGTTCGACATGGTCAGCGGGGTGTTCCGGGCGGCGATGTGGAACCAGACCATCCCCGACGAGCTACGCGGCCGACTCGCCGGCATCGAGTTGCTGTCGTACTCGGTCGGCCCGGTGGCCGGGCAGTTCCGCTCCGGCGGGGTGGCGGCGCTGACGAGCGTGCGGACGTCGATCTGGTCGGGCGGGGTGATGTGCGCGGGCGCGGTGGTGCTGCTGGCCGCGTGCCTGCCGAAGCTGATGACGTACGACGCCCGCACGAACGAGCACGCGGTACGGGAGCGGGACCGCCGCGCCACGGCGGCGGCGGAGAAGGCGGGGAAGGGCGGCCCGGAGGGCGTACCGGCCCCGGACCCGGCGACGTGACGCCGCGGACCGAAGAGGACCGGGGAGGACCGCGGCGACGGCCACCCGCCGCGCACAGCCGCACCGTCGCCGGCCGCATCGCCGTCGCGCCGTGCGGCCGCGGGTGCGGGCACCCCGCCCGGCGCCCCGGCCGCCTCTACCCCCTCAGCGGCCCGCCCCGCCCTCGCGGTCCCCCTCGTCGTTCCACCGGCTGTCCTCGTCCCACTCCTCGTTGCGCGCCTCCGCCGTCTCGATCGCCCGCGCCGCCTCCTCCGGCGTCACGTACGGCCCGAGCCGGTTCAGGGCCCGGCACTGCGGGCCCTCCTCGACCTTCTTGTGCTCCAGGCAGTAGTACCACTCGCCCGGTTTGCCCGCCGTCTTCTTCTTGAACAGCGCCATCTCGCTCCTCATCTGCGGCGTGTCTGCGCGGTCTGCCGCCGCCCATCGTGCCCGATCCGCCGCCGATAGACTCGGATCCATGTCTGGCCAGTCGTCGCTGCTCGCGCCCGGTACGCTCTCCCCGCCCCGCGCCGTTCCCGCCGCCATCCCCCGCCCCGAGTACGTCGGGAAGAAGGGGCCCGCACCCTACACCGGACCGGAGGTCCAGGACGCGGAGACCGTCGAGCGGATGCGCACCGCCGGGCGGATCGCCGCGCGGGCGATGGCCGCCGCCGCGGAGCACATCGCGCCCGGGGTGACGACGGACGAGCTGGACCGGGTGGCGCACGAGTACCTGTGCGACCACGGCGCGTACCCCTCCACCCTCGGCTACCGGGGCTTTCCCAAGTCGCTCTGCACCTCGGTCAACGAGGTGATCTGCCACGGCATTCCGGACTCCACGGTGCTGCGCGACGGCGACATCGTGAACCTCGACGTCACCGCGTTCATCGGCGGCGTGCACGGCGACAACAACGCCACCTACCTCGTCGGCGAGGTCGACGAGACCTCCCGGCTGCTGGTCGAGCGCACCCGCGAGTCGCTGAACCGCGCCATCAAGGCCGTCCGCCCCGGCCGGCAGGTCAACGTCATCGGCCGGGTCATCGAGTCGTACGCCAAGCGCTTCGGCTACGGCGTCGTGCGCGACTTCACCGGCCACGGCGTCAACACCGCCTTCCATTCCGGCCTGATCATCCCGCACTTCGACGACCCGCGCGCCACCACCGTGATGCGGCCGGGGATGACCTTCACGATCGAGCCGATGCTGACCCTCGGGACGCACGAGTACGACATGTGGGACGACGGCTGGACCGTGGTGACCAAGGACCGCAGGCGCACCGCCCAGTTCGAGCACACGCTGGTGGTGACGGAGTCGGGCGCGGAGGTGCTGACCCTGCCGTGAGCATGGTCTGAGGGCTCCCGGGTGATACCGACACGGCGTCGGGAACCTATTGACTTAGGTAAGCCTAACCAAAGAGAATCGTCACGCCCACCGCCCCGCCGTGCCCCGGAGGCCCGCCTTGGACGCGACGCCGTTCTCCACCCTGCTGCGCACCGAATCCCACGACCGGCACACCGAGGCCGAGCAGTCGGCCTTCATGAGCGAACTGCTGGGCGGGGCGCTGGGCATCGGGGCCTACCGCCGCTACACCGAGCAGCTCTGGTTCGTCTACCGCGCGCTGGAGCGTCACTGGGGCGCGCTCGCCGCCGACCCGGTCGCCGGCCCCTTCGTCCAGCCCGAACTGGCCCGGGTGCCCGAGCTGGAGCGCGACCTCGACTTCCTCCACGGCGGCCCCGGCTGGCGCCGCGCCGCCGCTCCGCTGGCGGCGACGGAGGCGTACGCGGCCCGGATCGAGGAGTGCGCCCGCGACTGGCCCGCGGGCTACGTCGCCCATCACTACACCCGCTACCTCGGCGACCTCTCCGGCGGCCAGATCATCCGCGGCACCGCGGAGAAGCAGTGGGGCTTCGAGCGCAAGGGCGACGGCGTGCGCTTCTACGTCTTCGAGGGCGTGCCCAATCCGGCCGCGTACAAGCGCGGTTACCGCCGGCTGCTGGACGAGCTGCCGGTGGACGACCTGGAGAAGCAGCGGGTGGTCGAGGAGTGCCGCCGCGCGTTCACCCTCAACACGGACCTCTTCCGCGCCCTGGAGCCCGCGGACCCGCTGACCGCCTGACCCGCCCGGCCGGGGCCGCCCCCTTGCGCTGGAGTGCACTGGAGGGTGCATGGTCGTGACCATGGACAAGCGCACTCTGGGACGTTCGGGCATCGAGGTCAGCGCCCTCGGCTTCGGCTGCTGGGCGATCGGCGGCGAGTGGTGGGACGCCGGGGGCGACCCGCTGGGCTGGGGCAAGGTGGACGACGACGAGTCGGTACGGGCCGTGCACCGCGCCCTCGACGGCGGCGTCACCTTCTTCGACACCGCCGACGTCTACGGCACGGGACACAGCGAGACCGTGCTCGGCCGCGCGCTCGCGGGCCGCCGCGACGACGTCGTCATCGCCACGAAGTGGGGCAACGTCTTCGACGCCGACCGCAGGACGCTGCTCTCCCGCGACCTCTCCCCCGGCTACGCGCGCCGCGCGCTCACCGACTCGCTGCGCCGGCTCGGCACCGACCGCGTCGACCTGTACCAACTGCACATCGGCGACGCCGGCTTCGCGGAGGCGGCGGAACTGCGCGAGGCGTGCGAGGACTTCGTCCGCGAGGGGCTGATCCGCGCGTACGCCTGGAGCACCGACGACCCCGCGCGTGCCGCGGCGTTCGCCGAGGGCCCGCACTGCGCGGCGGTGCAGCACCGGCTCAACGTGCTGGAGGACGCCCCGGAGATGCTGGCGCTGTGCGCGGATCGCGACCTCGCCAGCGTCAACCGCAGCCCGCTGGCGATGGGGCTCCTCTCAGGCGCGTACGACGCGGGCTCGCGGGTCGGCGCCGGCGACATCCGGGCGACGCCGCCGGCGTGGCTGACGTACTTCGGCGCGGACGGGCGGGTGGCGCCGGGGTGGCTGCCGCGGATCGAGGCGATCCGCGACATCCTCACCTCCGGCGGGCGCACCGTGGCGCAGGGCGCGCTGGCCTGGATCTGGGCCCGCAGCCCGCACACGGTCCCGATCCCCGGCTTCCGCACGGTGGCGCAGGCGGCGCAGAACGCGGGCGCCCTGGCCGCGGGCCCGCTCACCGCGGCGCAACTGGCGGAGATCGACGGGCTGCTGACGTAGCCCGCCGCGACCCCGCCGACTCCGCTACGGCCGGTCCTGCGGCAGGGCGCTCGACTCGCGCAGCGCCAGCTCGTAGGGCGCCAGCAGCGTCGTCGGCGGCGCCTCCGCCGGGCCCTCGATCCGCGCCAGCAGCGCCTTCACCGCCAGCCTGGCCAGCTCCTGCTTGTCGGGCGCCACGCTGGTCAGCGACGGCACCATGTACCGCGCCTCCTGGATGTCGTCGAAGCCGACCACCGCGAGGTCGGCCGGGATCGCCAGGCCCTCGTCGTGCGCGACGCGCATCGCGCCCGACGCCATCATGTCGGTGAAGCAGAACACCGCGTCGGGCGGCTGCCGGAGCGCCAGCAGCTCCCGCATGGCCGCCGCCCCGCCCGCGCGGGTGTACGACCCCACGGCGGGCGCCAGCGCCTGGTCGTACGCGAGGCCCGCCTCGGCCAGCGCCTCGCGGTGGCCCTGCATGCGCTGCAGGGCGGTGGCCGTCGTGCGGTCGTCGTGCTGCCAGCCGATGACGCCGATGCGGCGGCGGCCGCGGCCGACGAGGTGCCGGGTGGCGTCGCGGGCGGCGGCGACGTTGTCGATGAGCACGTGGTCGGCGGGGACCTCGTAGTCGCGCTCGCCGAGCAGCACGAGCGGGACGCGGCGCTCGCGGGCGGCGAGCGCCGTCTGGTCCAGGCCGAGGGGGCTGAGGAGCACGCCGTCGATGAGCGGGTCGCCGAGGCCGCAGGCCAGCCGCAGTTCCTCCGCCGGGTCGCCGTCGGTGACCTCGATGAGGACGGTCTGCCCGCTCTCCTTGGCGGCGGCGATGACGCAGGTGGCCAGCTCCGCGAAGTACGGCGCGACGAGTTCCGGTACGGCAAGCGCGATGACCCCGCTGCGGCCGGTGCGCAGGTGGCGGGCGGAGGCGTGCGGGCGGTAGCCGAGTTCGTCGATGGCGCGCAGCACGCGCTCGCGGGTCGGCTCGGCGACGCGCGCGGCGCCGCGGACCACGTTCGAGACGGTCTTGATCGAGACACCGGCGCGCTCTGCGACGTCCTTGAGGCGGGCCCCGGGCACGGCTTCCTCCCGATTCCTCCGAGGTTCTGGTGCGCACACCCTACGCCTTCTGCGCGGGCTGTTGACGTGGTGCGCACGGCGATATACAACGTTCCACCAAGAGCGCATTACAACGTTGTACAAGTTCGCCGCGGAAAGGGACATCCGCCATGCTCCGACGCCTCGACTCCCCCGGCCGCCCGGCCCCCGACCCCGCCCGCGGCACACCTGCAGCCCCGTACGCACCCTCCCGCCGCGCCCTGCTGCGCGGCGGCGCGGGCCTCGCCGCGGGCGCCGCCGCCACCGCGGCGCTCACCGGCTGCGGCACCACCATCGCCCAGGGCTTCACCGGCGGCGAACCCCCCGCGGACCGGCTGAACTTCTGGAACCCCTTCACCGGCGGCGACGGCGAACGCATGGTCGCCATGCAGGACCTGTACGAGAAGGACCACCCGGACAGCACCCTGCGGGCCACCACCTTCGTCTGGGGCAACCCGTACTACACCAAGCTGAGCCTCGCCACCATCGGCGAGCGCCCCCCGCACGTCGCCATCGCGCACCTGTCGAAGCTACCGGTGCTCGCCCAGGCCGGGCTCCTCAGCGAGCTGCCCGCCGACGCGCTCGCCAAGCAGGGCATGACGCCGGAGAAGTTCGACGCCAAGCCCTGGCGCAAGTCCCACGTCGACGACCGCCTCTACGGCATCCCGATCGACACCCACCCCTTCGCGCTGTACTTCCGCACCGACGTCGCCGAGAAGGCCGGCCTGCTCGACGGCGGCGAACTGGTCGACATCGACGGCGCGGACAAGTTCGCCGACGCGCTGCGTGCCGCGAAGGAGGTCACCGGCGTCTGGGGCGGCTCGGTCGCCTCGATCAAGGACACCGCCACCCAGTTCCGCATGTTCCTGTCCTTCTACACCCAGCTCGGCGGCCGGCCCCTGGTCGGCGACGCCGGCGCCACCGTGACGGTCGACCTCGACGCCGCCGAGGAGGCGCTCGCGTACATCCAGCGCCTGGGCAAGGAGAAGCTGATACCCACGGGCGCCAACGGGCAGGCCGCCATCACCCTGCTCACTACCGGCGAGGCCGGGTTCCTGATGGACGGCGTGTGGCAGATCGTCGCCGTCCTGGACTCGGGGGCGAAGTTCGACATGCGGCCGCTGCCGCGGGTCTTCGACGACGCCCCGTACGCCTGCTTCGCCGACAGCCACGCCCTGGTGCTGCCCCGGCAGCCGAAGCAGGACGACGGCCGCCTCGACCTGTCGCTGGAGTTCACCGCCTCGCTGCTGGCGAACAGCAAGCTGTGGGCGGAGGGCGGGCACGTCCCCGCGTGGCTGCCGACCCAGCGCTCGGCCGCGTACCGGGAGCTGACGCCCCAGTCCCACTACACCGAAGCCGCCGAGGGCGCCGTCTACGACCCCGTCGCCTGGTACGGCGGCGCGGGCAGCAATCTGCAGAACCGGGTGGGCGACGCGGTCAGTGCCGCGCTCGCCGGCCGGTCGACGCCGCGCGCAGCCGCGGCCCGGGTCCGCGAGGAGCTGCGCACGCTCGCGGACGTCGAGTCCCCGATCTGACCCCCGCCGCCCCCACCCCCTCGAACGAAAGGCATCCCCGTGGCGAGCACAGTCGGCACCGGCGCCCTCACCCCCGACCGGTCACGCCCCCGCGAAACCCGCGGCCGGCTCGCGGGCCCGGCCCTGGTCGCGCCGTTCGCGCTCTTTTACATCGTTTTCCTCCTCGGTCCGCTCCTCTACACCTTCGTGGCGGGCTTCTTCAACGGCAGCCTGCTGCGCGACGGCTTCGGCAGTTGGGTCGGCTTCTCCAACTACGCGGACGTGCTGGGCGACTCCGAGTTCTGGCGCACGCTGAAGCACACCCTGTGGTTCACCGTGCTCACCACCATCCCGCTGGTGCTGCTGGCGCTGGGTCTCGCGATCCTCGCCGACCGGTTCGTACGCGGCCGGTGGTTCATCCGCTTCGCCTTCTTCGCGCCGTACGTCATCCCGTCCGCGTCGGTCTCCCTGATCTTCATGTGGGGCGTGCTCGCCGACCAGACCGGCCTGGCCCAGGACTGGCTGAAGGCCATCGGCGTCAGCTCGCCGCCGTCCTGGCTGGGTGATCCCAGTTGGGCGATGTGGTCGATGGCCGGCGTCACCGTCTGGTGGACCATCGGCTTCAACTTCGTGCTCTACCTCGCCGGTCTGCAGGAGATCCCCCGCGACGTGCACGAGGCCGCCGCCATGGACGGCGCCGGCCCCTGGCAGCGGATCCGGCACGTGGTCATCCCCATGCTGGGGCGGACGACGACGCTCGTCACCGTGCTCCAGATCGTCGCCTCGCTGAAGGTCTTCGACCAGATCTACATGATGACCGGCGGCGGCCCCGACGGCTCCACCCGGCCCACGCTGCAGTACATCGTCGACACCGGCTTCACCGACGGCCGCACCGGCTACGCCTCGGTCGTCTCCCTCTTCCTCTTCCTCGTCATCCTGCTGATCTCCCTGGTCTGGTTCTTCCTCGTCCGCCGGGCAGAGAAGGAGAGCTGAGCCATGGCCCACACCAAAGAAGGCCCCGCCGCCACCGCCGCCGCGCCCGCCCGCGCGGAAGCGAAGGACCCCGCGCCCCGCCGCGGCTACGACGCCGAGAAGCTCTTCAACCGCGTCGCGCTCGGCGTCCTCGTCGCCTTCGCGCTGCTGTGGCTGGTGCCGCTGCTCTTCGCGACGGCGATATCCATCCGTCCCGCCGACGAGATAGCCGTCGACCCGGCTTCCTGGTTCACCTCGAACCCCACCTTCGCGGCGTACGAGGACCTCTTCGACAAGGGCAAGCTGCCCTACTGGTACGCCAACAGCTTCATCGTCTCGCTGCTGACCACGGTGCTCACCGTCGTCACCGCCTCGCTCGCCGCCTTCGGCCTCTCCCAGGTGCGCTTCCGCTTCCGCCGCGGGGTCTTCCTGCTGCTGCTCGCCGGGATCATGATCCCGATGCAGGTGCTGATGATCCCGCAGTTCCTGGCGCTCCAGGAGGTGGGTCTCCTCAACACGTACTGGGGCGTGGTCCTGCCGCAGGTGCCGAACGTCGTCGCCGTCTTCGTCTTCAAGCAGTTCTTCGACGGCATCCCCAGGGAGCTGATCGAGGCCGCGCGCGCCGACGGCGCCGGCTGGCTGCGCACGTACTGGCAGATCGTGATGCCCGTCTCCCGGCCCGCCGTGTCGGCCGTGACGATCTTCGTCTTCGTGGCCGTGTGGAACAACTTCCTCTGGCCGCTGCTGGTCGTCACCGACCCGGAGATGATGACGCTGCCGGTCGGGCTCAACTCCGTACAGGACGCCTTCGGCATCCCGTACGCGCAGCTCATGGCCTCCGCCGTGCTGGGCGCCATCCCGCTGCTCGTCGTCTTCGCGCTCTTCCAGCGCCGCATCGTCGAGGGCATCGCCGGTACGGGCCTGAAGTAGGCCCGTACGCCCCCGAGAACCACCGTCAACGCCCCCCGAGGAAGGCACCGCATGCCGCACACCGCCAGGTTCACCGTCGACCCCGAGTTCGTCATCGGCGAGGTGGACCCGCGCCTGTACGGAACGTTCGTCGAGCACATGGGCCGCTGCGTCTACACCGGGATCTACGAGCCCGGCCACCCGACCGCCGACGCCGCCGGCTTCCGCGGCGACGTCGCCGCGCTCGTCCGCGAGCTGGGCACGGGCCTGGTCCGCTATCCCGGCGGCAACTTCGTCTCCGGCTACCACTGGGAGGACGGCGTCGGCCCGGTCGCCGAGCGGCCGCGCCGGCTCGACCTCGCCTGGCGGTCGGTGGAGACCAACGAGGTCGGCACCAACGAGTTCCTCACCTGGGCCAGGGGGCTGGGACTGGAGCCGATGATGGCCGTCAACCTCGGCACCCGTGGCATCGACGCGGCCCGCGCGCTCGTCGAGTACTGCAACCACCCCGGCGGCACCGCCTGGTCCGACCTGCGGATCAAGCACGGCGTCACCGAGCCGCACGGGGTGCGGCTGTGGTGCCTGGGCAACGAGATGGACGGCCCGTGGCAGACGGGCCACAAGTCGGCGCGCGAGTACGGCCGGCTGGCGGCCGAGGCCGGCAAGGCCATGCACCAGGTCGACCCGTCGATCGAGCTGGTCGCCTGCGGCAGCTCCAACGCGCAGATGGCGACCTTCGGCACCTGGGAGCGCGAGGTGCTGGAGGAGACCTACGACGAGGTCGACTATCTCTCGCTGCACGCGTACTACGAGGAACTCGACGGCGACCGCGCGAGCTTCCTCGCCTCCGGCGCGCACATGGACCAGTACATCTCCGACGTGGTGTCGACCGCCGACCACGTCCGCGCCGTACGCCGCGCGGACAAGCGGATCCGGCTCTCCTTCGACGAGTGGAACGTCTGGTACGCGGCCCGCTTCCCCGGCGAGCGGAACCTGGCCACCGCCGAGACGCCGCGGCTCATCGAGGACACGTACTCCGTGACCGACGCGGCCGTCGTGGGCTCCCTGCTCATCACCCTGCTCCGGCACGCCGACCGGGTCGCCGTGGCCTGCCTGGCGCAGCTCGTCAACGTCATCGCGCCGATCCGCAGCGAGCCCGGCGGTCCCGCCTGGCGGCAGACCGTCTTCCATCCGTTCGCGCAGGCCGCCCGGTTCGCGCGCGGCACGGTGCTGCGGACCGAGGCGGACCGCACGGGCTCGCGGATCGAGACCCCGCGGCACGGCGACGTCCCCGCGCTCGACCACGTGGTGACGTACGACGAGGAGAGCGGCGACCTGACGATCCTGGCCGTCAACCGGGCCCAGGACGAGCCGCTGCGGCTGTCCGTCGCGCTGCGCGGGTTCGGCAAGGACGGCGGTGCGGACGGGTACACGGTGATCGAACACCTGGTCCTCGCCGACGACGACCCGGACGCGGCGAATACCGAGACGGATCCGGGGCGGGTGCTGCCGCGGTCCGTCGGCACCGCGCGGATCAGCGCAGACGGCGAGCTTGAGGCCGAACTGCCGTGCGTATCCTGGAACGTGCTCCGGCTGCGGAAGCGGGGTGCGTGACGGGATGCCGTAGGCAATCGAAACTGCCGTAAAACTCCGTACATCCCTCGGCCCCTCTCGGGAGTCGTACGTCGTGAGCCGCACGGTGCAAGCCGCGGCACGGCGCCGACCTGGTGTGAAGCTCGCTACATCTAGGCCGTTTTTGCACGAACCATGGGCGTTCTACGCAAATGTGGCCTAAAGTTCCGGGAGCGAAGGCGCGCGTCGACCAGGGGAGGATCGCGTGCGCCTCATCAGTCGCGATGTGCCAGGGGGGAACATGCGGCGTATCGGAGTAGCCGATACCGGGATCATGACGGCGGAGCCGAGACGCGGGACCCGCGTCCGCTCCGCCGCAGCGAAGCCGGCGTGGTACTTGCCTGCCGTCCTCGTCACCGACGCGGCGGGGATCGCGGTCCCCGTCGTGCTCGTCTTCCTCACCACCCGGCAGCCGTATCCGGCGCTCTGCGCCGCGCTGGCCGCCGGGGGCTGGCTCGCCGTACGGGCCGCGCGGCGCCGCTACTCCGCGCGGCAGCTCGGCGAGTCGGGCGCGGTGGTGCCGCTGCTGCAGGACTGGCTCCTGCTCTTCGGCGTGCTCGCCGTCGTCCGCGCGTTCACCGCCGACAGCGCCGCGGAACCGCAGCCGGCGCTGCTCGCGCTGCTGCCGGCGCTGGTGCTCACCGTCGTCACCGCCAAGCTGCTCCACCACCATCTCGTCGCGTCCCGGCGGGAGGGCCAGGCGGTGCGGCGCGTGCTGGTGGTCGCCGAGCCGGCCACGGCCGACCACGTCGTCGGCCAGTTGGCGGCGCGTACGGACCACGAGTACGTGGTCGTCGGCGTCGTCCCGGTCGGCGAGGCGCCGCTGTCCTGCGGCGCCCCGGAGGCCGCCCGGCTGGGCCCGGTCCCCTCGGACCGGGCGGGCTGGGACGCCCAGGCGGTGCTGGCCGCCGCCCGGGAGCACGGCGCCGAGCTGGTCCTCGCCGCTCCCGGACCGCTGCTGCCGGCGGCCCGGCTGCGGCAGTTGGCCTGGGCGCTGCACGACGCGGGGCTGCCGCTGGCCGTGCTGCCGGGCATCGCGGAGGTCGCGGAGCGGCGGCTGCGGCTGTCGGTGGTCGCGGGCCTGACGCTGCTGCACATCGCGCCGCCGCTGCGGCGGGGGGCGCAGTCGGCGCTGAAGGCGGCGAGCGACCGCGTGGCCGCGGCCATCGGCATCGTGCTGCTGGCGCCGGTCTTCGCGGTGATCGCGGCGGCGGTGAAGTTCACCTCGCCGGGGCCGGTGTTCCACAGGCAGACCCGCCTCGGGCGGGGCGGGGCGCCGTTCACGATGTGGAAGTTCCGCAGCATGGTCGAGGACGCGGAGCAGCAGAAGGCCGCGCTGTCGGTGGTGAACGACCACGACGGCAGCCCGATCTTCAAGATCCGCCGCGACCCGCGGGTCACGCGGGTCGGCGAGGTGCTGCGCCGCAGCTCGCTGGACGAGCTGCCGCAGTTGTTCAACGTGCTGCGCGGCGAGATGTCCCTGGTCGGCCCGCGCCCGCCGCTGCCGGAGGAGGTCGCCCGCTACAGCGACACCGAGCTGCGCCGGCTGGCGGTGAAGCCGGGGATGACGGGCCTGTGGCAGGTCAGCGGCCGCTCGGACCTCACCTGGGACGAGACGATCGCGCTCGACCTGCACTACGTGGAGAACTGGTCCTTCGCCCACGACATGGACGTGATGGCCCGTACCCTGCGCGCGGTCGTCGACGGCCGGGGGGCGTATTGAGACGCGGGACACCACTCTGCGTGCGTCGCGCGGCCGTTGAGGCGGCGCGGCCGACGCCCGCCCCAGCCGCTCGCGGCGAAGCCGCGGCGGCGGGCGGGGTGCCCGAGGGGCGCAGCCCCTCGGATCCCCGCCGCGGGGTCGCTGAGGGGCGCAGCCCCTCAGGACTTACGCCAGTCCTCGTAGACCGCCGCGATGCCCTCCCGCAGTCCGATCTCCGGGCGCCAGCCCAGTTCCGTGATGCGGGAGACGTCCAGCAGCTTGCGCGGCGTGCCGTCCGGGCGGCTCGTGTCGAAGGCGATGCGGCCCCGGTAGCCCACGACGTCCCGTACGGTCTCCGCCAGTTCGCGGATCGTCAGGTCCTCGCCGCAGCCGACGTTCACGGGACCGTCCCCGTCGTAGCCCCGCAGCAGCGTGAGGCACGCCGCCGCCAGGTCGTCCACGTGCAGGAACTCCCGCCGGGGCGTTCCCGTGCCCCAGAGCACGACCTCCTCCGCGCCCGTCTCCCGCGCCTCGTGGAAGCGGCGGATGAGGGCCGGCAGGACGTGGCTCGTCTCCAGGTCGAAGTTGTCGCCGGGGCCGTACAGGTTCGTCGGCATCGCCGAGATGTATGCCGCGCCGTACTGCCTGCGGTACGCCTGCACCTGCTCGATGCCGGCGATCTTCGCCAGCGCGTAGGGCTGGTTCGTCGGCTCCAGCGGCCCGGTCAGCAGCGAGTCCTCGCGGATCGGCTGACCGGCGAGCTTGGGGTAGATGCACGAGGAGCCGAGGAAGAGCAGCCGCCGTACGGACGCCGCGTGGCTGCCGGCGATGACGCTCAACTGGATGCGCAGGTTGTCCTCCAGGAACTGCACCGGGAAGCGGCTGTTCGCCATGATCCCGCCGACCTTGGCCGCCGCCAGCACCACCGCGTCCGGCCGGACCGCCGCCAGCCAGGCCGCCGTCCGCTCCGCGTCGCGCAGGTCCAGCTCGGCGCGGGTGCGGGTGACCACGTCGTAGCCGTCGGCGGTCAGCCGGCGGGCGACGGCCGAGCCGACCAGACCGCGGTGGCCCGCGACGAAGACGCGCGCGCCGGGCGGGAGGAGGCTCCGGGCGGCGGGCGGGAGTCCGTCAGCGCCCGCGGGCGAGGACAGTTCGTTCGATGGCGTCATAAGTACGAATTCTGCCATCCGGCGGAATGATCAGGGGGAAGGATCCCATGGGCAAGACGGCCCTCATCACCGGCGTCACCGGCCAGGACGGCTCGTATCTCGCCGAACTGCTGCTCGCCAAGGGCTACACGGTGCACGGTCTCGTGCGGCGCTCGTCGTCGTTCAACACCGAGCGCATCGACCACATCTACGAGGAGCCGCAGGAGCCGGGGCGCCGCCTGGTGCTGCACCACGCGGACCTCTCCGACGGCGTCGCGCTGGTGAACCTGCTGCGCGACCTGGCGCCCGACGAGGTCTACAACCTCGGCGCCCAGTCGCACGTCCGGGTCTCCTTCGACGCCCCGCTCTACACCGCGGACGTCACCGGCCTCGGCTCCATGCGGCTGCTGGAGGCGGTACGCGCCGCGGGCATCGACACCCGGCTCTACCAGGCGTCGTCCTCGGAGATGTTCGGCTCCGCCCCGCCGCCGCAGAACGAGCGGACCCCCTTCCACCCGCGCAGCCCGTACGGCTGCGCCAAGGTCTTCGGCTACTGGTCGACGGTGAACTACCGGGAGGCGTACGGCCTCTTCGCGGTGAACGGCATCCTCTTCAACCACGAGTCGCCGCGCCGCGGTGAGACCTTCGTCACCCGGAAGATCACCCGCGCCGTGGCGCGGATCAGGGCGGGCCTCCAGGACCGCCTCTACATGGGCAACCTCGACGCGGTACGCGACTGGGGCTACGCCCCGGAGTACGTCGAGGCGATGTGGCTGATGCTCCAGCGCGACGTGCCGGACGACTACGTGGTCGCCACCGGCGAGGCCGGCAGCGTCCGCCAGTTCCTGGAGGCCGCGTTCGGCACCGCGGGCCTCGACTGGACGGAGTACGTGCGCTTCGACCCCAAGTACGAGCGCCCCAGCGAGGTCGACGCGCTCATCGGAGACGCCTCGAAGGCAGGCGACCTGCTCGGCTGGAAGCCGCAGGTCAAGTGGCCGGAGCTGGCACGGATCATGGTGGAGGCGGACATCGAGGCGCTCGACGCCGAACTCGCCGGCGCCACCGTCAGGATCGACAGGTAACCGGATATTCTCTCCCCGGACTCGCGACGCGCGGCCGCAGGGGACGACGGCCCAGGGGGGCACATGCACAAGCACAGAAGGACGCGGAAGTGGGGGGCGCTCGGCGTCGCCCTCGCGGTGGTGACGGGCACGCTCGTGGCGGTCGGCGTCACGTACTCCTCGCCCGAGGCCGAGGCGGTGACGCCGCCGGTGGCGATGACCGCGGACGACCTGTCGACCTGGCAGACCAACGGCGTGGTCTGGTCCATGGCCGAGTCGAACGGCGTGGTCTTCGCCGGCGGTACGTTCTCCGCCATCCGCCCGCCCGGCGCGGCGGCCGGCACCAGCGAGACGAAGGTCGCGAACTTCGCCGCCTTCAACGCGGCGACCGGTGAGCCGACGGACTGCAAGCTGAACTTCACGATCGGCTCCGGCACCGCGACCGTACGCGCGCTGACCGTCTCCCCCGACGGCAAGACGCTCTACGCGGGCGGCGAGTTCGGCACCGTCAACGGCGTCTCGCGCAGCCGCGTCGCGGCCATCGACATCGCGTCGTGCACCGTGAAGACCGGCTTCAACGCCGGCGCCGTCTCCGCCCGGGTCTACGGTCTCGACGCCGCGGCGAGCGGCCGGCTGTACCTGGCGGGCGACTTCAAGACCGTCCGCGGCGAGAGCCGGGTGAAGTTCGCCGCCGTCAACGCGACCACCGGCGCGCTCAACTCCTGGAAGGCCAACGCGGGTCCCGACCGGGCCGGCCGCGTCATCGAGGAGACCCCGAACGGGCAGCACGTGGTGGTCGGCGGCGACTTCAACGGGCTCAACGGCGACGCGAGCGTGCACGGCCTGGCCGTCGTCCGGGCCGACACCGGCGCGACCGTACGGGCCTTCAAGGGCGTGAACAACAACCAGAACAACCCGTACGAGCTGCACTGGAACTCCCTCGTCAAGGGCATCCACATCGACGAGTCCGGGATCTACACCGCGCACGAGGGCCACGGCGGCGGCGTCTTCGACGGCCGGCTCGCGATGAACCTCAACAGCACCTTCACCCAGCGCTGGCGCGACACCTGCCTGGGCGCCACCCAGGACGTCACCGTCTACAAGGACGTGCTGTACAGCGTCTCGCACGCGCACAACTGCAGCAGCATGGGCCAGTTCCCGGAGCTGAACGAGCGGCAGCACCTGCTCGCCGAGTCCGTGGACAACCCCAAGCCGCTGCTCTCCTGGTTCCCCGACACCGACGACGGCCCGTCCGGCACCGAGCAGATCGGCCCGCGCGTGATGGTCACCTCGTCCAGCGGCGGCAAGGACTACATGTGGGTGGGCGGCGAGTTCACCCGGATCCAGTCCAACGGCAACAAGCTCCAGCAGGGCTTGGTCCGCTTCGCCAACACCCCCGACTCCCGCAAGCCCGTCGCCGGCGCCACCGGCGTGACCGCGGCGAACGTCTCGGGCGGCGTGCGGGTGCGGTGGACCGCCGGCTGGGACCGGGACGACAGCAAGCTCACGTACACGATCTACCGCAACGGCGAGGCGCTGGCGACCAAGCCGACGCTGGACTCCACCTTCTGGACGCTGCCGCAGGGCACCTTCACCGACAGCACGGTCAAGCCCGGCACGACGTACAGCTACCAGATCACCGCGAGCGACGCCGCCGGCAACACCACCGCCAAGTCCGCGGCGGTGACGGTGACCACGCCGGGCACGCCGGCGGAGACCACGGTGGAGCGCACCGCGACCGCCGACGCCTACGTCAACGGCTCCGCGGCGAGCACCAACTACGGCTCGCACAACCAGCTCCTGGTGAGGAAGACCTCCCCGTACCTCAGCTACCTGCGGTTCTCGCTGCCCCAGGCGCCGAGCGGGATGACGCTGAAGTCCGCGAAGCTGACGCTGCGCACCACCGCGGACGCCAGTGCCGGCACCCCGGACACCGTCAGCGTGCAGCCGGTCACCGGCGCCTGGTCGGAGTCGGAGGTGACGTACGCGGGGCGGCCCGAGCTGTCGTCCACGGTGCTCGGCACGTTCACCGGCGCGACGGAGCTGGACACCGACCACACCGCGTCGCTCTCGGCCGCCCAGCTCAGCGGCTCGCTGGGCGACACCCTGGACGTGGCGCTGACCAGCGACGGCACCGACGCCTGGTGGGTGCGGGCGCGCGAGACCTCGTACGCGCCGAAGCTCACGCTGACGTTCGGAGCGGGCTGATGGCGGCCCGTACGACACCAAGGTCCCGGGCGGCGCTCGCGACGGTGGCCGCCGCGGCGGCCGCCGTCCTGGCCCTGGCCGGCTGCAGCGGCGGCGGCGACGAGGACGACGCGGCCGCGAAGCCCCCGGCCTCCCAGCAGGAGGGCGACCGCGCCACGAAGGACCCGGGCCCGGCGGACGAGGAAAAGGCCGACGGCACCGAGAAGGTGCCGGAGGAGGACCTGGAGCCCGCCGAGGGCGAGTTCTCCGAGAAGGAGAAGACGTATCTGAAGGACCGGGTGCCCGAGGGCGTGGACCCGGCGGCGATCCTGGAGGCGGGCGAGGAAGCCTGCGCCAAGATCGAGAGCGCGGCGGCGACGGACGACGAGCTGGCCCGGGAGGCCATCCGCTCCGGCGACATCGCCCACGCGGAGGACGCGATCCACACCCTCTGCCCCCAGTACGAAGACCTGCTGTAGGAGTTCGGCTTGAAGAGACTGCCCATCGTCGTCGCGATACCGACCAAGAACGAGGCCGAGAACATCGCGACGACGGTGCGGTCCGTCATCGACCACTTCGAGGCCGTGGTGGTGGTCGACTCGGACAGCACGGACGACACCCGCGCCCTGGCGGCGGACCAGGGCGCCGAGATCGTCCCGTACACCTGGGACGGCAAGTACCCGAAGAAGAAGCAGTGGTGCCTGGATCACATCCATCCCGAGCTGGACTGGATGCTGTTCGTCGACGGCGACGAGACCCCGAGCCCGGAGCTGATCGCCGAACTCCACCGCATCTTCGACCCGGCGGCCGACGGCTCGGTCAAGGTGGCCCCGGCGGCGTTCGACATCCCGCTGGGCTACTGGTTCGCGGGCAAGCGCCTGCGCCACGGCTACACCATCGTCAAACGCGCCCTGATGGACCGCACCCGCGTCCGCTTCCCGGAGCTGGGCGACCTGGAAGCCCCGGGCATGGGCGAGCAGGAGGGCCACTACCAGCCCCTCGCCGACGGCCCGGTGGTCCGGCTGCGCGCCACGATCGAGCACGAGGACCTGGACCCGGTCCGCACGTGGTTCGAGCGCCACAACCGCTACTCGGACTGGGAGGCGTGGCTGGAGCTCCACCCGGAGGTCCGCGAGGAGATCCGCCAGGCCAAGACCCGCCAGGGTCAGCTCTTCCACAAGGCCCCGCTGAAGCCCCTGGTGTCGTTCGCGTACGCCTACGTCTACAAGCGCGGCTTCCTCGACGGCCGCGCGGGCCTGGACTACGCCCTGGCGATGAGCTTCTACCGCTGGCAGATCGGCCTGAAGACCCGCGAGGAGCGCGCGTGACCCCGGGCGCTGCGTCACGAAGGGGCGGCCGGCTCCGGCCGCCCCTTCCGCGTGCGTCTCAGCGGCGGACCTCGTCGTAGACGCCGAGGAGGGTGTCGACCACGCCGTCGATGGCGAAGCGGTCGTTGATGAGCTGCCAGGCGGCCTTGGAGGCTTCCTCGTTGGCGGCGGGGTCCAGGAGTTCCAGGACCGCCTGGCCCACCAGGGGGCCGTTGTCCGTGTCGGCGCGGCTGTCGAGGACGCGGCCCGCGCCGGCCTCCGCGACGTCGGGGCCGAGGCCGCAGGTGCGGGTGATCACGACCGGGAGGCCGACCGACAGGGCCTCCAGGACCGAGACCGGGAACGGCTCGACGACCGACGGCAGGACGTAGACGTCGGACCTGCGGTGCTGGGCCAGGACCTCGGCGGGAGCGAGGGAGCCGACGTACGACACCGAGTCCGCCACCCCCAGCTCCGCCGCGAGCCGCATCATCGGCTCGGCCAGCGCGCCGGTGTCGGGTCCTGCGAGGACGAAGCGGGCGTCCGGGTACTTCGCCAGCACCACCGGGATCGCCCGGATGAAGTCCTCGGGCCGCTTGCGCTCCTGCACCCGCGCGACGTACGTGACCGTGGGCGGCCCGGACGTCCGGGGGGGCCTGCGCTCCTGCGGGAGCACGCCGTTGACGAGGCGGCGGGGCCGGTTCAGGGGGGTGTCCGGGATGACGGCCTGGATCTCGCCGTGCTCGAACTCCGTGAGGTACAGCGTCGCGTCCGCCTTGCGCAGCGCCCGGCGCAGCCCGAGCACGTCGACGGCGCGGGCCACCGGCTTCTCGGTGGGGTCGATCATGCCGTGCGTCTGGAGCACCACGGGCACCCCCGCCTGCTGCGCGATGAGCGCGAACGGCAGCGTGATGAGGTCCCGCATGAGGTGGACGTGCACGACGTCCGCGGAGCGGACGAGGCGGCGGGCGCGGGCCAGCAGCGCCGGCGAGGTGATGCCGCTCACCTCGAACCGCGGCAGCACGTGCTTCGCCTGGTACATGAACGCGGGCACGCCGTCGATGTCGCGGGGCAGCGGGCCCTCGAAGCCGTCGCCGAGGGTGGCGATGCGCGAGTCGACGCCCCGGGCCCGCAGCCCCCGGGACAGGTTGAGCGCGACGCGCGTGGGCCCGCCGAAGTCGTTCGTGGGCGTGTGCAGCGTGACGACATGCAGAACTCTCAAGACGGTCCCCTCCCCGGCACCCCCCGGCACCGTACGTATGTTCCCGGAGCCTACCCGCCGCACAACCCCGGGCCTATTTAGACTGTCTTCGGTTGCGGGACGGCTATACGGGGCGATACGGGGCGGGGGCAGTTCGGGGCGATGGCAGACCAAACGGACGGGCCGCGGCCCGGCGCAGGCGGGGACGGCGGTGACGGCGGGGCCCGGGTGCCGCTCGACGAGACCGTGCAGATCCGCATGGCGCCGCTCGCCGCCAAGGCCGCCCGCCGCGCCCGCGCCGCGACCCCGGACCCGAGCCCCACCGCCACCGCCACCGCCACCCGCGTCCGGCGCCCGATCACCCCCTTCGTCATCCCCAAGAGCCCCGCCCCCCGCGCCGTCCTCTCCCGCGCGCTGGCGGTCCCGCTCGTCGTCGCGCTCGTCTTCGTCCTGCCCCTGGCCGTCGCCGGCCGCTCCCAGCCCGACGTACGCGACGCGGTGTTCTGGCTCCAGCTCGCCACCACCTGCTACGCGGGCGCCCGCCTCTCCGCGATGGTCCTCGCCACCCGGCGGCGGCTCATCCAGGGCACCGTCTGGCTCTTCTGCTACGTCGCGATGGGGGTCGCGCCGCTGGCGCAGATCGTGCTGGAGCAGACCCCGACCCCGGTCGTCGGCACCCGCGGCGACTTCACGATGGCCGTGGCGCTGGTCCTCGCCGGGTTCGTCGCCTTCGACGTCGGCGCGCTGCTGTCGCGGCACGCCTCCGAGGCCCGGCTGAGCCGGCCGCGCCCGGTGGCCTCGGTCAACAAGCGCCGCCTGTACCTGCTGGTGATCTTCGCGTACGCCGGCAGCGCCCTGCTCATCGCGTCCTTCGGCGGCCCCGCGCCGTTCTTCGGCAGCCGCCAGGCGATCAGCGACGAGCTGACCGCGGGCGGCACGTCCGACTCCCAGGTCGGCTCGGCGTTCCTGCGCGGCTTCGGTACGGTGCCCGCACTGCTGGCGCTGCTGATGATGACGCGCTGGCTGGTGGTGTCCCGGCGGGCCCGGCGGCAGCCGGCCGTGGTGCTGCCGTGGGCGGGGCTCGTCCTGATCAACGCGATCGTCAACAACCCGATCTCCAACCCGCGGTACTGGTTCCTCACCGTCGCCTTCGCGCTGCTCTTCACCGCCTTCCCGCGCAGTCCCGTGGTGTACCGGGCGGCGCTCGCGGGGGGCGTGGCGCTGGCGGTGCTGCTCTTCCCCTTCGCGGACAAGTTCCGCTACGACGAGGGCGGGCGGAAGCAGACGCAGTCGGGCTCGGTGCTGGAGCCGCTGGTGATGAAGGACTACGACCAGACGGTGATGTTCGCGAACACCATCTCGTACGTGGACTCCGGCACGGGCCACACGTACGGCAAGCAACTGGCGTCGTCGGCGTTCTTCTTCGTCCCCCGGTCGGTGTGGGAGGACAAGCAGCTCGACTCCGGCGTCAAGGTCGGCACGTGGATGGGGATGACGAACGTCAACCTGTCCTCGCCGCTCTGGACCGAGCTGTGGCTCGACTTCGGGCCGCTGGGCATGGCGGGCGGGCTGCTGCTGGTGGGGTACGCGGCGGCGCGTACGGACCGGAGGTTCGCCGAGTCGGGGCACATGTCGCGGGACCCGGGGAACGTGATGGCGACGGTGGTCCCGCTGATCGCGGGGTACTCGTTCATCCTGCTGCGGGGGCCGCTGCTCCAGGCCACGGGGCGGATCGGGATCGCGGTGCTCTGTCTGGCGCTGGTGACGACGTTCCGGCCGGAGGAGCGCAAGCGGCTGCGCTGAGGCGCCGTCGTGCCCAAAGCCGGGTGACGTGCGAACGGCCGGGTGCGCCGGGGCGCGGGCGCGGGCCGTAGGCTCGGAGCGTGGATGTCGAGGATGATCTTCGGGGCGCGCTCGGACGGCAGTTGGAGGGCGTCGGCACCCGGCGGGCGGCGGCGGCCGTGGAGCGGCTCATCGCCGGCTACCGGGGTGGCGGCCCGGCCCCGGCGCTGCGCGACCGGGACGACGTGGCGGCGTACGCCGCGTACCGGATGCCGGCCACCTTCCAGGCCGTACGCGCCGCGCTCGGCGCGCTGGCCGAAGCCACGCCCGGCTGGGCACCGGACAGCCACCTCGACGTGGGCGGCGGGACCGGCGCAGCCGTCTGGGCGGCCGCGGCGGTCTGGCCGACCGGGCCGCGCCCGACCGTCGTCCTCGACCAGGCCGAGCCGGCGCTGGCGCTCGGCGGCGCACTGGCCGCAGGCGCCGCCGCCCCCGCGGTACGCGGGGCCGAGTGGCGCCGCCGCGCACTCGGCGCCGCCCCGGCGGGCCCCGGGTGGGCCCCGGCCGGGCTCGTCACCGTGTCGTACCTCCTCGGCGAGCTGCCCGAGAAGGTACGGCGCGAGGTCGTCGCCTCCGCCGCAGAGGCGGCGGAGGAGGCCGTCGTCGTCGTGGAGCCGGGGACTCCGGAGGGCTGTCTGCGGGTGCTCGCGGCCCGGCGGCAGCTCGTCGAAGCCGGCTACGAGGTGCTGGCGCCGTGCCCGCACAGCGCGCGGTGCCCCATGGAGGGGACCGCCGACTGGTGCCACTTCGCCGCCCGCGTGCAGCGCT
Organism: Streptomyces sp. WAC 06738; assembly: GCF_003945505.1. Taxonomy (NCBI): domain Bacteria; kingdom Bacillati; phylum Actinomycetota; class Actinomycetes; order Kitasatosporales; family Streptomycetaceae; genus Streptomyces; species Streptomyces sp. WAC 06738. The sequence continues at coordinate 1,804,565 of NZ_CP029618.1, forward strand.
CCGCGCTGCACCGCCGGGTCAAGGGCGGCGAGCTGGGGCACGAGGACGAGAAGTTCTCGTACGTGGCGGCGGTACGGGCCCCCGCCGGGGCGCCGGCGCCCGCGCGCGTCGTACGGCATCCGCAGCTCCGCAAGGGTCTGGTGCTGCTGGAGCTGTGCACGGCCGGCGAGGGGCTGGCCCGTGCCACCGTGTCCAAGCGGCAGGGCCCCCGCTACCGCGCCGCCCGGGACGTGCGGTGGGGGGACGCGTGGCCGCCGCCCGGGGACGACGGCCACGACGGGGCGTAGCCGGCTCAGTCGCGCAGCTCCAGCGTGCAGCACTTCACGCTGCCGCCGCCCTTGAGCAGTTCCGTGAGATCCATCGGGACCGGCTCGAAGCCGCGCGCCCGCAGCGGCGCGACCAGCCCGGCCGCCGCCTGCGGCAGCAGCACGTGGCGGCCGTCGCTGACGGCGTTGAGGCCGAGGGCGAGCGCGTCCTCCTCCGCCGCGAGGAGCGCGTCGGGGAAGAGCCGGGCGAGGACGTCGCGGCTGCCCGGGGAGAACGCGGCCGGGTAGTACATGACGTCGGTGTCGGTGGAGTCGTCCAGGACGCACAGCGCGGTGTCGAGGTGGTAGAAGCGCGGGTCGACCAGGTCGAGGCCGATGACCGGGCGGCCCAGGTACTCCTGCGCCTCGGCGTGCGACTCGGGGCTGCTGCGGAAGCCGCGGCCCGCGAGGATCCAGGAACGGGTGACGGCGAAGTCGCCCTCACCCTCGTTGACGTGCTCCGGCAGGTGGTAGTCGGCGAAGCCGTGCGCGCGGAACCAGCGGCGCTGGGCGGCGGCCTCGCCGCTGCGCTGCGGGTACGCGAAGCGCGCGCCCAGCACGCGGCCGTCGACGACGAGCGCGCCGTTGGCGGCGAAGACCATGTCCGGCAGGGCGGGGTCGGGCTCCAGCAGTTCGACGGTGTGGCCGAGGGAGCGCTGACGGGCGACCAGGTCCTCCCACTGCGCGAGCGCGAGCTGGAGGTCGACGGGTTTGGCGGGGTCCATCCACGGGTTGATGGAGTACGTGACGGCGAAGTGTGCCGGTGGGCACATCAGGTACCGGCGCGCCGAGGCTGTGCGCAACAACGAGGGCTCCTCACTGCTGACGTCCAAGCGCCGGCCCGCGGATCGCGCACGCCGACGCACGTAACCGAATGGTGCCCGGTGAACGGCCGCGCGCGCAGTAGTGCGGCACGGGTGGCCGGGGTCGCGCCGCGGGGCGCGGGGGTGCGGACGAGGAGTGCGGCCCGCCAAAGGCGCATTTAGCGCCATACGCACAGGTGACCGGTGGTCACGTTTTCATCGCGTACGGCGGCGGGCGGGCGGCGGCCCCGTGGCCCGGGATCGGCCGCATCCGCGCAGGTCCGGGCGTATGGGCCGGGCCGCGAGGCGCCGCCGGGGCGGCATCCGCGCCCTCGGTACCTGAGGGCGGCCCGCGGACCGGATGGCATACCGTGGCACAGGGTCGGCCTACGGGCACCCGCTGCGGTGGCAGCATGAGGATCGGGTCCTAGGGACGACGGGCCGAGGTGAGGGGACGCATGGCACGAGTACGCAGGCTTCCGCAGTGGCTTCCCGGCACCCGCCGGGGCCGGACGCGCGGCAGTGCCGCCGCGGCGGAGCGCCTGCAGGCGGCCGCCGCGGAGCGCAGGGAACTGCTGCTCGCCGCCGCCGACGCGGGCCTGCCGCTGGCGCCCGCCGCGTACCCGGAGGGCTACGGCTGCTCCTGCGACCGCATCGGCTGTCCCTCCCCCGGCCGCCATCCCGTCTCCTTCGCCTGGCAGACGCAGGCCAGCGCCGACGCGCAGCGCGTCGAGCGGTGGCTCGCCGCCCAGCCCGAGGCCAACTTCATCACCGCCACGGGCCGCAGCCACGACGTGCTCGACGTGCCGCAGGAGGCGGGCACGCGGGCGCTGGCGCAGTTGGAGGGGGAAGGTGTCGCGGTCGGCCCGGTGGCCGTCAGCCCGGAGCCGCCGGGGCCGGGGCGGATGCTCTTCTTCACCTCCACCCGCGGGACGCCGGAGGACGAGGACGAGTGGTGGCCCTGCGAGCTGGACTGCCGCCCGGAGACCATGGACGAGCACCCGGGGCTGCGCTGGCACTGCCGCGGCAGCTACGTGCTGGTGCCGCCGGCGCGGCTGCCGGGGGACGACGGCGTGACGTGGCTGCGCGGTCCCGAGCATCCGCTGCCGGACCCGCTGACGCTGCTGGAGGCGCTGACGGATGCGTGCGCGGCGTACGCGGGCGCGGAGCGGGAGCGCGAGGCGGCCTGGCCGCTGAGCTGAGGGCAAGCGGCGCCGGCTGACGGCACGCACTCCCGGCTGACGGCACGCGCACCGCGCCGGGCAACCGCGCGGCGGGCCGACGGTTCGTCCGCGTACGCCGCATTCCGCCCGCAACTCCTCCCGGCTCAGCTCCCCTCGGCGCCCACGAGCCCTTCCAGGCGGTTGTAGAAAACGATTCCGTCGCCCTTGTCCTCGCGCGGCGGCACCACCGCCGCCTGCTGCGAGACCCGCTCCATCGTCAGCGACTTCTCCGGCGTCCCCTCCCCCTTCATCAGCGGCTCGGCCGCCGCCGGCACCTCGACCTCGCGGCCCTCGGCCACCGTCTGCTTGACGAAGTGCCGGGTAGTGAAGAGCACCAGCGCACCGCCGTCGGCCAGCCGCAGCGCGACCGGCGGGTACTCGGGGGTGGCCTCGTCGACGTACTGCGTGACGTACTCCGGCGTGCGCCGGTACTGATCGCGCGCGCCGACGCGCTCGGAGGTGTGCTGCCCCGGCGCGAAGTCGTCGCCCCGGCCGTCCTTCAGATACGCCGCGTACGCCTTGCCCACCTGCCCCGGCGCGACCGTCAGCCCGGCGGAGGCGCCCAGCGGCACACGGCGGACGTGGCCGTCCTCGTCCTCGGCGAACTTGCCGATCTCGGCCTGCTCGGTCTCGTCCAGCAGCGACAGGTGCGTCGCGTGCCAGCGCGCCTCCGGTCCTTCCTTGACGAAGACCAGGAGCCAGCGCAGCTCGTTGCGGTTGGTGAGGGTGTCGGCGACGAACCACCGCGGCCAGCCGCGCTGCTGGGGTATCAGATACCGGGTGTCGCTGAACTCCAGCGGCTCGTAGTCGGGGTTGCCCTCCGGGTAGTCCGCCTTGCGCACCGTCAGGCCCGCCTGGTCGATCTCGCGGAGCCCGCCGGCCTCGATGCGGGAGTTGACCTCGAGGTCGTAGTCCTCGTTGGCCTTGTTGTTCAGCTTCCCGAACCGGTCGAGGACGCGGCCCGCCTCGTCCGTGCTCACGGCGGGCTGGAGCACCTCCTCGCCGTGGACCGTGACGCAGCCCGTGAGCGTCAGCAGCGCGGCCAGCATCGGCACCGCGGCGACGGCCACCCGGAAGCGGCGTATCGGCATGATCTTTTTCTCCGACTCCTGCGCGGGGCCTGGGAACGGCGTCACCTTACCGGTTCCGGGGCCGGTCATCGGATCGGGACCGGATCTGCCGGGGCGGGCGTCCCGGCGGGCAGTGATTCGGCTCTCATTCCCCTCCGGCGGGCCAAAACCCTTCCCCGGGACGGGTCCGAGCGATCATCATGCTGCGCATGACATTCGGGGCAGCACTGAGCGAGTTGCGCAATGCTCAGAAAACGGCGAAGGGCGTCTCGCTCTACTCGCGCCACGTCAACCGGCCGCTGGGGCGGGTGTTCGCGGCGGGGGCGTACGTCCTCGGGCTGCGGCCGAACCATGTGACGCTGCTCAGCGCGGCGTTCACCGGCGGCGGGATCGCCGCCGTCGCGCTGGTGCGCCCCGGCTGGGGCCTGGCCCTCGCGGTGTACGCGCTGCTCGTCGTCGGCTTCGCCCTCGACTCGGCCGACGGCCAGCTCGCGCGGCTGCGCCGGGAGTCGAGCGCGGCCGGCGAGTGGCTCGACCACGTCGTCGACTGCGCGAAGGTCACCGCCGTGCACGCCGCCGTCCTCGTCTCGTTCTACCGGTTCTTCGACCTCTCGTCGGACGCCTGGCTGCTGCTGCCGCTCGGCTTCCAGCTCGCGGCCGTGCTGATCTTCTGCGGCGGGCTGCTGGCCGACAAGCTCAAGCCGAAGCCCGCCCCGGGCGCCGCCCCCGCGCCCGCCCCGCCGCCCTCGCGGCTGCGCGCGGTGGCGCTGCTGCCCGTCGACTACGGCGTTTTCTGCGTGGTGTTCCTGCTGCTGGGCAGCGAGAGCGCCTTTCTCGCCGGTTATACGGCGCTGGCCGTGGCGGCGGCGCTGTTCCTGATCGCGTTTATGGCGAAATGGTTCCGGGAGCTGTCTGCGACGAGCTGACGGGGGTCTCGCCGCGCGGGCCGCGGTCCGCGAGCGCGTCGAGTGCGCGGCGCAGTTGGGTGCTCGACGTGTGCACGGTGTACGGGAAATAGACCACTTCCACGCCCACCGTCCTGAAGTCGGCCTCCAGCTTGTCCCCCTTGGGCGTGCCCCGCCAGTCGTCGCCCTTGAAGATCACGTCGAAGCGGACCTGCTGCCAGGTCTCCAGCTTGTCGGGCACGGTCTCGACGAACGCGGCGTCCACGTGCCGGATGCTGCGTACGATCTCCAGCCGCTCGACCAGCGGCACGACCGGGGCCCGGCCCTTCGCCAACTGCGCCATCTCGTCGGAGACGACGCCCGCGACGAGATAGTCGCAGCGGCTGCGGGCGTGCCTGAGGATGTTCAGGTGTCCGACGTGAAAGAGGTCGTAGACCCCAGGTGCATAGCCGACCGTGTGCGCCACGGCACCCCCCAAGTATTCCCCCTGATATGTGCGCAACCCCCAGCGCGCCAGGAGTGTCAACCATAACGGGCAGGTGCGGATAAGGTGCAACCCGGGCTTCGGGAAGGCAAACGAGGGATGGCATGGTGACGCGAGTACTGCTGGTTTCGACCAACTATGCGCCGGAACAGGCAGGAATCGGGCCATATGCGACACAGATCGCGGAGCACTGGGTCGAGACCGGTCACGCCGAGGTGCATGTGCTGGCCGGCATGCCGCACTACCCGAACTGGCGCGTCGCCGAGGAGTACCGCGGTCTCTGGCGCAAGGAGGAGGAGCGGGCCGGCGTCCGCCTGCACCGCCGCCGCCACTCCGTCCCCGCACGGCAGACCGCCGTACGGCGCGCGCTCTACGAGGCGTCGATCCTCGCCCACGGCATCGCCGCGCCGCCCCGCATGCCCGCACCCGACGCGGTCGTCGCGCAGTTGCCGAGCCTGGCCGGGGGCGCGCTCGGCGCCCGCCTCGCCCGCCGCCACGGGGTGCCGTACATACCCGTCGTCCAGGACCTGATGGGCGCCGCGGCGGCGCAGAGCGGCATCCGCGGCGGGGGCCGCGCGGCCGCGGCGGCGCGCGCTGTGGAGTCCCGGGTGCTGCGGCGGGCGGCGCTGGTCGGGGTGATCCACGAGACGTTCGTTCCGCGCGTGGCCGCGATGGGCGTCGACGAGAAGCGGATACGTGTCGTCCCCAACTGGTCCCACGTGACCGGGCCCACCCGGCCGCGCGCCGAGATGCGCGCCCGGCTGGGGTGGCGCGAGGGCCAGACGGTGCTGCTGCACTCCGGGAACATGGGGCTGAAGCAGGGCCTGGACGTGCTCGTCGAGGCGGCCCGTACGGCCCCCTCGCTGCGGGTCGTGCTGATGGGCGACGGCAACCAGCGCGCGCACCTGGCCGCGCTGGGCGCGGGGCTGCCGAACCTGGACTTCCTGCCGCCCGCCGACTCCGTCGACTTCACCGACGTGCTGGCCGCGGCGGACGTGCTGGCGGTCACGCAGCGCTCGTCGGTGCTGGACATGAGCGTGCCGTCGAAGCTCACCTCGTACTTCGCCGCCGGACGGCCCGTGGTCGCCTCGGTCGCCGACGGCGGGGGCACGGCGGAGGAGATGCGGCGCGCGGGCGCGGGGGTCGTAGTGCCGCCGGAGGACCCGGCGGCGCTGCTGGAGGCGGTGCGTACGCTGGCCGCGGACAGGGAGGCGGCCGACGCGCTGGGGGCCAGGGGGCCGGTGTACGTGCGGGAGCACCTGAGCAGCGAGGCGGGTCTGGGCCGGATCACGGCGCTGCTGGACGAGGCCCTGGAGGGGGCTCGGACCGGGGCGGCCGGCGGGGCCGGGGACGAGGCGGCGGACGGGGCGGGAGACGGGGCCGCGGACGAGGCGGCGGTTGTCCACAACCGGCCGGTTATCCACAGGCGGAAGGCGGCCGGGGAGCCGGCCGGGGGGTCCGTCGCGCATACTGACAAGACCGGTTGAGGGGGCCGAGACCATGTCACAGCACGTTCCCGGCGAGAGCCACGGCATGCAGCCGCAGGACGAGCCCGACCTGCTGCGCGACCAGTTCCGGCAACTGCTGCGGTACCGCGGGATGATCGTCCTGGGCGTCGTCCTCGGGCTGCTGGGCGGCGGGTGGATCGCCCTCGCCTCCGGCGACGAGTACATCGCGTCCAGCGAGGTCACGCTCCGCCAGGTCAGCCTCGACCCCTTCTCCTCCGGCAGCGACGCGACGGCCATCAAGGAGAACATCGGCACCGAGCGGCAGACCGCCGCGAGCAACGCGGTCGCCAAGATCGTCGCCGACGAGGTGGACCACCCCGAGGACGGCGAGAAGCTCCAGCACGGCCTCCAGGTCACCAACCCGCCGAACACGCTGGTGCTCCGCTTCGACTACAGCGCCGACGACCCCGAGACCGCCGCCGAGCGCTCCAACGCCTTCGCCGCCGCCTACCTCGCGTACCGCGAGGACAAGAGCAAGCGGACGATCGACAACATGGTCGAGGCCTATGACGACCAGGTCAAACCGCTGATCGCGGAGCGGGACGCGCTCGACAGCGAGATCGAGTCGCTCGGCGAGGGCCGCGCGCTGGAGTCGGCGCTCTCCGCGCGCTCCTCGCTCAGCCAGAGCATCGGCCAGATCACCGCCGACCGCGCCAAGCTCCAGGCCCTGGACACCACCCCGGGGCACGTCGTGCGGGACGCCACGCCGCCCGCCGAGCCGGCGGGGCCGGGGATCTTCATGCTGCTGGGCCTCGGCGCCGCGTTCGGCGTGGGCCTCGGGCTGCTCGTCGCCTGGGTGCGGCTGGTCTTCGACCCCACGGCCCGCTCGGAGAGCGATGTCGTACGGGCGCTGCACGCCCCGGTGCTGGGCACCCTGCCGCGCACCCGCAGACCCGGCGGGCTGCTGGCCACCGGCCGGGTCGCCGAGGAGTACCGCTCGATGGCCTTCCGGCTGGCGTACGACCAGCGGTTCGCCGACCGGCGGCGGCTGCTGGTGGTGGCGCCGCGGGGCAGCATAGACATCCCCGCCGCGGTCTCGGTGAACCTGGCCGCGTCGTTCGTGGAGATGGGGCACGAGGTGCTGCTCGTTGAGGCGGACCTGCGCACGCCGAGCCTGTCGGCGCGGCTCAGCGCCGCCGACGGGGTGCGGCCCGGCTGGGCCCGTACGCCCGCGCGCGGTGACGGCGGCTGGCCGACGGGCCTGCAGATACCGATCGACGCCGGCGAGTCCGGCGCCTTCGACCTCATCCCCGGCACCCGGGTGCGCAACGCCGCGCGGGCCCTGACGTCCGCACCGGCCACGCAGTTGATCTCGGAGGCGGACGCGCCGGGCTCCGTCGTGGTGGTGCTGGCGCCGGCCGTGCTGTCGTACGCGGACGCGCTGGCGCTCGCCGACCGGGTCGACGGCGTGCTCGTCGTCTGCGACCCACGGCAGGTGCACCGCGAGGACTTGGCGCGCATCCGCGAGCTGATATCGGGCGCGGGCGGCACGGTGCTCGGCGCGGTGCTGCACTCGCACGGCAGCGGCGAGCCCGACGCCGGCGGGCGCGGCCGGTCCGGCAGAGGCGGGGGCCGCGGCGGCGCCCGGGGCGACGGGCGCGGCGGCGAGGCCGGTGCGGGCACGGGGGTGCCGGCGCCGCCGGCCGAGGCCACGGGGGCGGACTACCCGGCCGACAGCCGGGCCGTGCGCTCCTCGCGGCGGTAGATGCGCGCCCGCTGGGCGATCGCCTCCTCCGTCGCCGACCAGGGCGTGGCGGCGCTGACGAACATCGCGGTGCTGGTGGTCGCGGCGCGGGAGTCGTCGGCGGAGGGGTTCGCGGTCTTCTCCCTCGTCTACATGACGTTCACCGTCGTGCTGGGCGTGCAGAGCAGCTTCGTGGGTCAGGCGCTGGTGCTGGAGCGCGACGGCGGCAAGAACGGCCGGGCGGGCGCGGGCGGTTCCGGCGCGGGGCCCGACGGGGCCGGCGCCACCCAGGACGGGCCGGTCATCCCGTCCTGGGCGGAGCCCGACCCCGACGCGCCGCGCCCGCCGCCCACCGGCGTCGCGTCCGCGTGCCGTTCCGCGGTGACGTTCTCGGCGCTGTCGTCCACCGCGGTCGGCGGCACGGCGGCGCTGCTGCTCGCGCTGGTGCCGGGCGAGTTGGCACACGGTCTTGCCATGCTCGGCGTGGTGCTGCCCGTCGTCCTCCTCCACGACGTGCTGCGGTACTGCTTCGCCGCGCTCCGGCTGCCGCACCATGCGCTCCTCGCCGACCTGCTGCGGCTCGTCGTCGCCGTCCCGGCGCTCGTACTGCAGCCGGACGGCTCGTCCCCGGCCCGGCTCATCGCCGTGTGGGGCGCGTCCGCGCTGCCCGCGCTGCTGCTCTGCCTGGCGCTGGCCGGGTACCGGCTCCGCGGCGCCCGCGGCGACTGGCGGCGGTACCTGCGCCGGGGGCACCTGGGCCGCCGGTTCGTGGTGGAGTTCGCGGTGGGCAACGGCGCGACCCAGTTGTCGGTCATCGGCCTCGGGCTCGTCGCCAGCCAGCTCGCGGTCGGCGCGCTGCGCGGTGCGACGACGCTCTACGGGCCGATGAACGTCCTCTACAACTCGGCGACTTCCTTCGGCCCGCCGGTGATGAACCGGATCCCGAACCTGCGCGGCAAGCTCCGCTCCGCCGCCGCCCTCGCCGTCCTGCTCGCCGGCACCGCCGCCGCCTGGACGACGGTGCTCGTCCTGCTGCCCGACTCCGCGGGACGCGAACTCCTCGGCGACACCTGGGCGTCCACGTCCTCGCTGCTGCCCGCGACCGGCAGCCAATACGCGGGCATAGCGCTGGGCACCAGCGCGCTGCTCACGCTGCGCGTGCTGCGGCCGGAGAGCACGCTGCCGATCCAGGTCGTCTTCTCCCTGCTCTCGGTCGGCTGCATGCTCACCGGCTACGCCGCCGGGGGCGTACTCGGCGCGGCCTGGGGCCTGTGCGCCGGTTCCGCGCTGAAGGCCGCGGCCCTGTGGCTCAGGGTCGCGGCCGTCAGCCGCTCGCTCGCCGCCACCGGCCCGGGCGGTGCGGGCGGTTCGGGCGGCACCGCCGGGTCGGGCGGCGGTGCCGGGTCCGCTCACGCGGGCGGCCACGCGCCCGTCGGCGGGACCGTCACACCCGGTGCAGTCCCGGCCGCCCGGCCTCGATCGCATAGGAAGCCGCGGTCGCGACCGGGGCGCCTTCGGTGGTGATGTACGGCACGACGCGGAAGTCCGCGCGGCACTGCTCGCGGTCGAGCGCGACGGTCACGTAGCCGCGGCGGCCGTCGTAGAACCGCAGGTGCGGGTTGGCCTGGGTGAGCCGGTCGTAACTCGCGGGCCGCTCGGCGCCGTTGCCGCCGCTGCTGATGGAGGTGGCGACGATCTCGCTGGCGACGGCGGGCGCGGCCGGGTCGGCGTAGTCGCGCTTGACGTCCATCGCGTAGTGCACGTGCACGTCGCCCGTGAGGACGACGAGGTTCTCCGCCCCCGCCGCCTCGGCCGCGTCCAGGAACCGGGTGCGGGCGGCGGTGTAGCCGTCCCAGGCGTCCATGCTCACGGTGTACTCCTCGATCGGTTCGCTGCGCCGCTCGGCGAGTACGACCTGCTGCGGCACGACGTTCCACCGCGCGCGCGAGTCGCGCCAGCCGTCCGCGAGCCAGTGCTCCTGCCGCTCGCCGAGCATCGTGCGCGCCGGGTCGTCCGCGTCGCCCCCCGGCCGCGCCCAGGCGCCGCCGTACGCCTGGTCGCTGCGGTACTGCCGGCCGTCGAGGACGTCGAACTGCGCGAGCGTGCCGTAGTGCAGCCGCCGGTACAGCCGCAGGTCGGCACCGCGCGGGCGCTGCGGCCTGCGGAGCGGCTGGTTCTCCCAGTACGCCCGGTAGGCGGCGGCCCGGCGGACGAGGAACTCGTCGGGCGGCAGGTTGTCCTGGGAGATGGCGCCCGCGTAGTTGTTCTCGACCTCGTGGTCGTCCCAGGTGAGGATCCAGGGGTGGGCTGCCTGGGCGGCGCGCAGGTCGGCGTCGCTGCGGTAGAGCGCGTAGCGCAGCCGGTAGTCCTCCAGCGTGACCGTCTCGTGGTTGAAGACGGCGGGGAGGGTGCCCGCGGGGTAGGCGCGGCTGCCGCCGGTGGAGGCGACGGCGCCCTCGTAGATCCAGTCGCCGAGGTGGAAGACGGCGTCGAGGTCCTCGTTCGCGAGGTGCTTGAAGGCGGTGTAGTAGCCGCCGGGGTAGTTCTGGCAGGCGACCACGCCGAAGCGCATGGCCGAGTTGCGCGCGTGCTGCGGGGGCGCGGTGCTCGTACGGCCGACGGGGCTGATCCAGGGGCCGAGCCGGAAGCGGTAGTAGTACGGGCGCCCGGGCGCGAGTCCGTCGGCCTCGACGTGCACGGTGTGGTGGAACTCGGGGTGGGCGAGCTCCCGTCCGCGCCGGACGACACGGCGGAAGCCCTCGTCGTGGGCGATCTCCCAGTCGACCAGGAAGGGGGCCGGCGGCATCCCGCCGTCGGGTTCGAACGCCGCGGGCGCGAGCCGGGTCCACAGCACCACGCCGTCGGGGGCCGGGTCGCCGGAGGCGACGCCGAGGGTGAAGGGCTCCTGGCGTATCGTCGCCGGGTCCGCCGGCTCGTCCGCGTGGGCCTGCGGCAGACCCACGGAGAAGGCGAGCGCGGCGGCGGCACCGGTGACGGTGAGGAAGCGGCGGCGGCTCACGTGCGCCGCGGCGGCACGCAGGGCGTCTTGCGGGTTCGGAGGCGTCATGCGCGGTATTGCAATTGCTGGGGGCAACCGCTGTCCATACCCGGTGCGTCGGCAAGGTGACAGAGCGTTGACGTCTAGAGCGGATTCCAGGCGAACTGACGTTCACGTGAGCGCGCCATAGACTCACGGCATGGCCGAGGTGATCGCGAAGGACGGTAGCTGGGAGTTCGACGGCGAGATCATACGGATCATCCCGGGCCGCGATCGGGGGGTGCACAAGCTGCGGCAGTTGCTCGGCGAGGTCGCCGTGCCGCTGCCGGCGGTGGCGGGGATCGCGTACGAACCCGGGCGCAAGGGCGGGGTGTTGCGGCTGCGGCTGCGCGACGGCGCGTGCCCGCTGCTGCGGGCCGCGGGCGGCCGGCTGCCGGAGGCGGCGAGCCCGTACCTGCTGCGGCCGGAGCGCGACCGCGGCGGGGTGGCGGAGTACTTCGCCGAAGAGGTGCGCAGGGCACTGCTGTTGGACCAGGTGCCGGACGGGCCCGTCGACCGCTATCTGCTGCCGGGCCCCGCGGTGCCGCTGACCGTGTCCGGCATGGACGGCAACGCGACGTTCGACGGCGAACGGATCCGGGTGGAGTGGAAGGGCCTGGTCGAGGAGGTGAAGAAGGCCACGGGGAACAGGACGCTCCGCCTCGCCGACCTGGCGGCGGCGGAGTGGATACCTGCCGCGGGCATGGGGATGGGCGGCCTGCGGTTCCGGCCGCACCGGACGGTGGTCTTCCTCGCCGTGGACAAGGATCCGCACACGCTGGCGCTGTGGGGGACGAAGAGGGAGCTGGGCGAGGCGGTGCTGCTGGCGGCGGCGGTGACCGTACGGCTGCCGCACCCCCACGCGCCGGAGGACGCGGCAGGCGGCGGGTCCGGGCAGGCGGCCGCGGCGCTGCCCGCAGCCGGTGAGGAGCCGGCGGACGCGGTGCCGCCGGAGTTCCGCAAGGAGCCGCCCGCGGCGTCCGCGGAGGCGTCGGCGGCCCCCGCCGAAGCGGCGGCGGCGCGGGCGAGTTCGGAGGCCGCGGTTCCGGGCGGCGACCATGACGCCGTGCTGCGCCGGCTGCGCGAGCTGGGCGAGTTGCACGCCGCCGGGGTGCTGACGGACGAGGAGTTCGCAGCCGCAAAGCGGGCGATCCTGCAGCGCATGGGCGGAAACGGCTGACAACGCGCGCCACCCGGCGTGCGGTTGGCGAAAACTTGGGCCGGAATTAAACGTTCGACGCTCTTCACTCCAGCCCCACAGGCCCCAATAATCGGGCCCCATGACTATTTACGACTCGATCGGCGGGGAGACGGCGGTCGCGACCGCCGTGGACAACTTCTACGACCGAGTGCTCGACGACCCGGAGCTGAAGCCGTTCTTCGACGGCATCGACGTCCAGCGCCTCAAGCGCCACCAGCGCGCCTTCATCGGCGCCGCTCTCGGCGGTCCCGGCGGCTACAACGGCCGCGGCATGCGGAAGGCCCACGAGGGGCTCGGCATCACGCCGGCCCACTTCGAGCGGGTGGTCGACCATCTGACGGCCACGCTCATCGGTCTCGGCGTTCCGGACGAGACCGTGAAGACCATCGGCGCCACCCTGGAGCCGCTGCGCGCGGACATCGCCCAGGAGGCGTAGCGCAGGCCCGGAACTTACTCTGCCCGCATGACCGACCCCGGCGGGCTGCCGCACGTCCCGCCCATGCTGGCGGTCTCCGGCAGCCTGCCGACGGCCGCCGCGGACCCCTCGTGGGCGTACGAGCTGAAGTGGGACGGCATCCGCGCCGTCGCGTACGCCCCGGGCGACGGCTCGCTGACGCTGCGCACCCGCAACGACAACGACGTCACCGCCCGCTACCCCGAGCTGGCCCCGCTCGGCGAGGCCCTCGCCGCCGCCGGTCACGCCTGCGTGCTCGACGGCGAGATCGTCGCGCTGGGCGCCGACGGCCGCCCTTCCTTCGGCGCGCTCCAGCGCCGCATGAACCTCACCCGCGGCGCCGTCATCGCCCGCCTCGCCACCGAGGTGCCGGTCGACTACATGGCGTTCGACGTGCTGTACCTCGACGGCGAGTCCACCCTGCGCCTCCCGTACCGCGAACGCCGCGCGCTCCTCGCGGACCTGCGTCTCGAAGGGCCGCACTGGCGCACGCCCCCGCACTGGGAGGGCCACGGCACCGAGGCGTGGGAGATGACCGGGCGGTACGGGCTGGAGGGGCTGCTCGCGAAGCGGCTGGAGTCGCCCTATCTGCCGGGGCGGCGCAGCGACCTCTGGCTGAAGATCAAGAACGTCCGCACCCAGGAGGTCGTCGTCGGGGGCTGGACGGAGGGCGCGGGCAGCAGGTCGGACGCGGTCGGCGGGCTGCTGATGGGCGTCTGGACGGAGGCCGGCGAGCTGGCCTACGCGGGCACGGTGGGCAGCGGCTTCTCCCGGCACGCGCTGGAGGTGCTGCGGGAGCGGCTGGCAGGGCTGGCCCGGGAGACGAGCCCGTTCGCCGGCCCGGTCGCGGACCGGCACGTGCGGGCGGGCGGCGCGGTGCACTGGGTGGAGCCGGAACTGGTGGGGGAGGTCACGTACGGGGAGTGGACGGCGACGGGCGTGCTGCGGCACCCGGTGTGGCGGGGGCTGCGGCCGGACAAGAGCCCGGAGGAGGCGCGGCGGCCGGAGGCGTAGCGGGTGCCCGTACGCGCGGGAGCGGCCCTCGTCCGCGTACGGGCCGGCCGGACGCCCCGAGCCTCCGGGCCCGCCGCGTGCCCGGCGCCCCGAGCACGCCGGGCACGCGGCCGGGGCGCATCCGCGCGGCGAAGGGGACGGCCCTGCGGAACGCGCCCGCGGCCGGCGGCAGGGATCGTTCGCTCTCCGCGGTCCCGGCGCACCGCGCCGCGCGACCTGCGGAGTCATCCTGCTCCTCTGCCACGTGGCGTCGTTCTGCGCCGCCACCGAGGACTGCCGCCGGGCTTCTGCGCCGCACTCGTCCCTGGCGTTCATCGCCTCCTGAAAGGCGGCGTTCCCGCCCTGCCGGTGCACTCTCCACTGTCCCACGAATGGACTAATCAGTCATATCCGGCAGGTCGAAGTGGTCGTCGAGCAGCGGCGCGAGCAGGTCACCATGCGTCGCGATGCGCTCCGTCACGTCACCGGGGAGGAAGACCAGCTCGTCGGGATCCGCACATGCCTCCACTTCGTCCCAGGTCAGCGGGGTGGAGACGGTCGGCCGGGCCTTGGCGCGCAGCACGTAAGGGGCGACGGTGGTCTTCGCCCGCGAGTTCTGGCTCCAGTCGACGAAGACCTTCCGCGGGCGCAGCTTGCGCGCCATCCGGTGCAGGATCAGCTCCGGATGCTCCTCCTCCAGCCGCCGGGCCAGGGACTTCGCGTACGCGCTGGTGGCCTCGGCGGAGGCGGGGGCGAGGGGCACGTACAGGTGCAGGCCCTTGGAGCCGGAGGTCTTCGGCCAGGCGTCGAGCCCGTCGGCGCGCAGCGCCTCGCGCACCAGCAGCGCGGCCCGGCAGCACTCGACGACGGTGGCGGGCGCGCCGGGGTCGAGGTCGAAGACGATCCGGTCGGCGAGGCGTTCGTCCGCCCTGACCGGGGCCGCCGGCGCCGCGCCGGGATCGGCCGCCTTCCACTGCGGTACGTGCAGCTCCAGCGCGGCGAGGTTCGCCGCCCAGAGCAGCGTCGGCAGGTCCTGGACCAGCACGTGGTGCACGGTGCTCCGGGTCAGCTCGACATCCGCGACGCTCACCCATTCAGGCGTGCCCGCGGGGGCGTTCTTGGCGAAGAACCGCTCCCCGTCCACGCCGTCCGGGAAGCGCAGGAAGGAGGCGGCCCGGTCGCGCACGTGCGGCAGGAGGGCGTCGGCGACTTGGGCGTAGTAGTGCAGCGCCTCACCCTTGGTGAAGCCGTACTCGGGCCACAGCACCTTGTCGAGGTTGCTGAGCTTCAGGCGGCGTCCTTCGACCTCGGTGACCGGCATATGCTGAACCTCCGGGAGAGAGGACATATGGATGAAATCTATATGGAAGGGTGCGATCTCCTTCGGGTTGGTCAGCATTCCGGTCCAGCTCTACTCCGCCACCGAGGAGCGCGGCGTGTCCTTCCGGCAGGTGCACGCGGCGGACGGCGGCCGGATCCGCTACCGGCGCTTCTGCGAGCTGGAGGACCGCGAGGTGCAGTACGCGGAGATCACCAGGGCGTACGAGACGGAGGACGGCGAACTCGTCGTGCTCACCCCCGAGGACCTCGCGGAGCTGCCGCTGCCCAGCAAGAAGATCATCGACGTGGTGGGTTTCGAGGAGGTCGGCTACTTCGACCCCATTCAGTTCTCCCGCGCGTACTACGTCAAGGCCGCCGACGCCGCGGCCGCCAAGCCGTACGTCCTGCTCCGCGAGGCGCTGAAGCGCTCGGGGCGGGTGGCGGTGGTGAAGGTGGCGCTCCGCAACCGGGAGGCGCCCGCGCTCGTACGGGTGCTGGAGGAGGAGGACGTGCTCGTCCTGCACACGATGCTCTGGCCCGACGAGGTGCGCTCGGCGCAGGCGGTGGCGCCGGACGAGAAGGTGACCGTGCGCCGGCAGGAGCTGGACATGGTCGACTCGCTGATGGACGCGCTGGGCGGCTACGACCCGGAGGAGTTCACGGACGAGTACCGCGAGGCGGTCGAGGCGCTTGTGGCGAGCAAGGAGGGGATCGCACCACTGCCGAAGGAGGCGGCGGCCGGCGAGGAGCGGGGGCAGGTGATCGACCTGATGTCGGCGCTGGAGGCGAGCGTCCAGGCGGCGAAGGACAAGCGCGGGGGACGGCGGCGCCGCGGAAGAAGGCGGCGGCGAAGAAGACGGCCGCGAAGAAGACGACGGGGAAGAAGACGACGGCGAAGACGGCGGGGACGAAGAAGACGACGGCGAAGAAGACCGGCACGGCGGGGAAGAAGACGGCCGCGAAGAAGACGGCCAAGAAGACGGCGAAGAAGCCGGGCAAGGCAGCCTGACGGAGGCGGTGGCGCCGGGACCGCCGGAGCCGGCCGCGGACTCCGGAGAGACGGAGCGCGGGGGCCCGCACGTGGGCGGGCCCCCGCGCCGGGGGCATGACGGGAACGCCGTCGTGGTCAGAACCAGCGACCGCGCCCCTTGCCTTCCCCGATGTCCTCGGCGGCGCCGGGGGTGTCGGCGGTCTCGGGCGCGGCGGCGTGGCCGGACGTGCCGCTGCTCTGCTCCTGCTGCTGGCGGCGGGCGCCCTCGCGCAGGTCGTAGCCTTCCTGCACCTCGCGGACGCTCATCGACGCGTTCGAGCCGGCCGGCACGTTCTCGACGATCTCCTCGGTCTTGAGGACGGTCTCGAAGGTCTGGGTGTCCTCGATGCGCCGGGTGCCGATGTCGGCGACGGCGTAGGGCTCGGACACCTTGTGGACGACGACCTCGGCGTCTTCGCCGTAGAGCGGCACCTTCACGCTGCGCTCCACGAACTCGTGGTGGTCGCCGGCGATCAGGTTGCCCTCCTTGCCGTCGACGTCGCTGCGCCGTACGACGCACTCGTCGTGGCCGCGCGTGACCTCGAACCGCTGCGGGGTCTCCCGCACCCGGATCGTGACCTCGGCCTCGCCCATGGGCTGCCGCCGGTCGACGGGCTCGACCTGGAGCCGCTCGCGGTACGCGACGACACGCTGGTCCTCCGCCGCGCCGCCGCGCTGCGCGCTCTCGGGCTGCTGACCGCGCCGGCTCTGCTCACCCTGGCCGCCGCCGCCCGCCGCAGCGGCGGCGTCGGTCTCGCGCCCTACCCCCGCGGCTTCCGCGGCCTTGCCACTGCCGCCACTGGCTGTGTTCCTGTCGGTCTGCACAGTTCCTCCCGCTGGTGGTGCGTGCAGGGATAGAAGCGGTCCGCCGACTCAATCTCGACGAAACCGGCATATCACCCATGTAACGCCTCCGCCGTTCAGGTGTCGACCGGAGGGAGTAATCCGCAGCTCGCAGGCGGCTCAGCGCCGCGCGCCACCGCCTTGCTCACCCCGGGACGCCCGATCCGTGCGCTTCCGCAACCGGGCCCGCCCGATCTCACGCAGTTGCGGATCGGCGTCGATGGCCTCATCCCGCTCGTCGTCGTACGCGTCCCGCGACGGCTGTCCTTCACCCCGGCCGCCGTCCTCATGACCGGAACCGCTGGTCGGACGCTTGTCGGTATGCACGGGTCGCCTCCCGCCGGAGGTAGGGGATGATCGCGGCTTCCCCGGAGGTACGAACCGGGGGAAGTCCGGCGATTCCATGAAAACGCGCCGGGATGGGCGTGTCGAACGGAGGAGACGGAGCCCCGGCAGCGGGGTGGGGAGGGATGCCCAGGCCCCCGCCCGCTCACCCCCGCATCCGGCGTACCGCCCTGCGGGCGACCACCCGGACCAGGTCCTTCACCGGCACGTTCCGCACCGGCCGGTCCTCCAGCGCCCCACGCGCCTCCGGCACCTCCGGTGCCGGGGCCGGCGGGGACGCCTTCGCCGCCAGGGCCGCCGACGCCAGTATTCCGCCCAGGACCGCCTCCGTCGCCACCTCCGTCGGGATCTCCGTCGGGATCTCCGTCGGCGTCACGGGCTCCGCCGGGGTGGCCGGCCGCCGGGAGAGCGCCGCCAGGTCACCCACCACCCGGACCCCCGACGCCGCGATGCCCGCCGCCACGCGTTCCGCCACCTCCGCCACCGCCGTCTCCGCCCACTCCGGAGTCGTGATGCGGGGTTCGTCCGGCGCCGGTTCGTACGACTGCAGGCGCGGGACCACGCCCTCGCGGATCACCTTGCCCTGCCGCCACGTGCTCCAGTTGCGGTCCCGCAGCTTGCGGTTGAGCTGCAGCAGCAGCTCAACCTCGCTCTGCGTCAGCGACGAGTTCCCGCCGCTCTCCTGCGGCTGCAGCACCTCCTCCGGCAAGTCCAGCAACTGCTCGAAGACGCGGAACTGCCACAGCGGCCGCGCCTCGTCCACGACCACCGCCGTCACGTTCTCGGGACCCGCGGCCGCCGCCCAGCGCTCGATCAGCTCGTCGTGCCGCTGCAGGTGCCAGAAGTCCGGCGTCGGCTCCTCGTACGGAGGCTTGCGCAGCATGGCGTCGAGCCAGGTCTCGTACGACTCGCAGAGCCCGTGCTTGACGTACTGCTGCCAGTGCGACGGCATGATCTTCCGCAGCGGCCGCAGCGTCACGACCACGTGCACGCCGCTCGCGCCGCCGACGCCCGCCAGTTCCTTCACGGCCCTTCGCGCCGCGTCCGCGGAAGCCGTCGCGAAGAACTCGCTGCTCGCGAAGAACCGCAGGTCACCCGCCTCCGCAGCCTCCCGGCAGAACGCCTCCCAGGGCTCCCGCTCCGCCGCCGTCGGGTCCTTCCTGGCGATCGCGACCGCCGGATCCTTCGCCTGGCGGCCCGGCCCGGCGTAGACGACGCCGTGCTCCCTGAGGGTGTCGCGGGCCTGGTGGAAAGCGGCCTGGAGGGCGGTGGTGCCCGTCTTGTGGGGGCCGATGTGCAGCAGTCTCGTGCCCGGTGGAGTGGGCACGGTGCATCGCTCTTCCTGCATGGAAGGGCCTTTCGTGTTCCGGAGGAGGGCCTCGATTCTGCAACGGCGTGGCCACCGGCCGGTGAGGTCAGGCCGAACAACGGGCAAACAAACGGCCCCCGGCCCGGCCGCGCAACTTTCGCTCCCGGTGATCGTTTCCCCGGTCGTGAACCTTACGAAGCCACGCCTTCGCCTCGCCGCCCTCGCGCTCGCCGCCGCCCTCGCCGGCGCCGCCGCGGCCACCGCCCCCGCCGCCCTCGCGGACGGCGACCCCACCCCGCCGGTCGCCCTGTCGCAGGCCGCGGAGCTGGAGCCGTACGTGCAGACGCACCTGATGTTCGGCACGGTACGGCCCGACGGCGGCCCGGACGTCACCGACCGGCAGTTCCGGGCGTTCGTGGACGAGGTCGTCACCCCGCGTTTCCCCGCGGGACTCACCGTGGACGAGGTACGGGGCCAGTACCGCGACCGGCACGGCACCATCGAGCGGGAGCGCTCGTACGAGGTCTACCTGCTCTACCCGCTCACCGAGGCGCAGGAGCAGGACGCCCGGATCGAGGAGATCCGCGACGCCTACACGGCCCGGTTCGCGCAGGAGTCGGTGGCCCGGGTGGACGAGCCCGCCCGCGCCGGCTTCTGACCCGGGCCGTCCCCGCGGCCCATTGGCACGAACCCGCCGTCGCGAGCGCTCCCCCGCCCGCCCTCAGCCCGACTCCCGCACCACCAGCCGCGGCGCCGTCACCACCGGCTCCTGCTCCTCCTGCCCGCCCGCCAGACTGCGCAGCAGCAGGCGGGCCATCACACCGCCCATCCCCTCGACGTCCTGGTGCACCGTGGTCAGCGGCGGCTCCGTCCAGGTCGCCGGGTCCAGATCGTCGTAGCCGACGACCGCGACGTCCGCGGGGACGCGGCGGCCGTGGGCGCGCAGGGTGCGCAGCGCGCCGGTGGCCATCAGGTCGGACGCGGCGAACACGGCGTCGAGGCCGGGGTCGCGGGCGAGCAGCTCGGCCATCGCGCGTTCGCCGCCGGCCGGGGTGAAGTCGCCCTCCGCGACCAGCTCGTGGCCGCCCGGGGCGGCTCCGCCCACCCCCAGCGCCGCCCGGTACCCCGCCAACCGGTCCACCGCCGACGTCTGGTCCAGCGGCCCCGCGATGTGCCCGATCCGCCGCCGGCCCCGCCCCAGCAGGTGCCGCACCGCCAGCTCCGCGCCCGCCCGGTTGTCCGTGTCCACGTAGAGCAGGCCCCGCTCCCCCGCCGCCCCCGGCCAGCCCGGGCGGCCGCCGTAGACGACGGGCAGTCCCGCCGCCGCGGCCAGGCCCGGCAGCGGGTCGTCGCGGTGCAGCGAGAACATCAGCGCGCCGTCGACGTGCCCGCCGGCCAGGAACCGGCCGATCCGCGGATAGTCCGCCCGGTCCGCGACGTACAGCAGCACCAACTGCGTGTCCGCCGCCGCCAGCGCCCCGCTGATCCCCCGCAACTGCCGGGCGAAGAACGGGTCGGCGAAGACCCGGCTCTCGGGCTCGGCGATGACGACGGCGACCGCGCCGGTGCGCCGGGTGACGAGCGTGCGCGCGGCCTGGTTCGGTACGTAGCCCAGCTCGGCCACGGCGCGGTGCACCCGCTCGCGCAGCGGCTCGCGCACCCCCGCGCCGCCGTTGACCACGCGCGACACCGTGGCCCGCGACACTCCGGCGCGGGCGGCCACGGCCTCCAGCGTGGGGCGGTTCCCGGACACCTCAACTCCTCTTCGCTCGGTGGGCCTTGACAGTAGCCCGCCCACTCGGCAGTGTGCCTCAACACAACCTGAGAGCGCTCTCAAACGGGCGCATCCCCAGGGGAGAACCTCCTCATCCCCCCACACCTCGAGGAGCAGCCAGACATGCACGCAACACGAATACGGTGGCGCAGGAGCCTGCTCGGCGCGGTCGCGGCGATCGCCGCGGTCAGCGCCCTGACCCTGCCCTCCGCGACGGCCGGCGAGGACGCGGGAGACAAGGCCGCGGCAAGCGGTCCCGCGCCCCTCGCCGAGGTCTTCCGCGACGACTTCGACGGCGCCGCCGGCTCCCTGCCCGACGCCGCGAACTGGATCGTCGACACCGGCACCTCCTACCCCGGCGGCCCCGCCAACTGGGGCACCGGTGAGATCCAGACGTACACCGACAGCCCGGAGAACCTCCAGAAGGACGGCAACGGCAACCTCACCATCACCCCCCGCCGCAACGGCTCCGGCGGCTGGACCTCCGCCCGCATCGAGACCCAGCGCACCGACTTCCAGGCCCCGGCCGGCGGTCTGATGCGCATCGAGGCGCGGATCCAGATGCCGAACGTCACCGGCGCCGAAGCCCTCGGCTACTGGCCCGCGTTCTGGACCCTCGGCGACGCCTACCGCGGCAACTACTGGAACTGGCCGGGCATCGGCGAGTTCGACATCATGGAGAACGTCAACGGCATCGACAGCGTCTGGGGCGTGCTGCACTGCGGCACCGCGCCCGGCGGGCCGTGCAACGAGAACAACGGCCTCGGCGCCTCCCGCGCCTGCCCGGGCGGCAGTTGCCAGTCGGGATTCCACGAGTACGCCCTGGAGCTGGACCGCAGCGGCCCCGTCGAGGAGCTGCGCTGGTACGTGGACGGCCAGCAGTACCACTCCGTCAACGCCGACCAGGTAGGGGCCGAGACCTGGGCGAACCTCGCCCACCACGGCCACTTCCTCCTCCTCAACGTCGCCATGGGCGGGGCCTTCCCCGACGGCGTGGCCGGCCACGCCACCCCCACCGACGCCACCCGTCCCGGTGTGCCCATGACCGTCGATTACGTGTCCGTCGAGCAGTCCGGAGGTGCCGCCGAATGATCTCGCGACGCAGGCTGCTGGGTGGTCTCGCCGTCGCGTCCGCCGCCGCGGGGACACCTCTGGTGCTCTCCGCGGCGCGGGCGGGCGGTGCCGCCGCGGCCCTCGACGTGACCGTCGTCAACAAGACGGGCGCGTACGAGAACTCCTCGATCAGCATCTACGTCGTCGGCAACGAGGGCGGCCGGCAGGTCCGCCTCACGCCCGACGGGTCGCTCGCGCCCATCGAGACCGGCGACAACGGCCCCGACGGCTACACCGACTACGCCATCCCCTTCGCCGGCAGCGGCGACACGAGCCTCACCCTGCCGAACATGTCCGGCCGCCTCTACGTGGCCCTCGGCGGCAAGCTGAAGATGAAGGCCGTCACCGACGGCGCCGGCAACGCGGCGCTCGCGTACCCCGCCGGCTGGGTCTCCACCGACCCCAACTACCCCGTGGTGCACGACTGCATGGAGTTCACGCTCAACGACGCGGGCATGTTCTGCAACACCACCATGGTCGACATGTTCAGCGTGCCGATGTCCATCCATCTGACGGGCGCCGACGACCAGACGACCGGGACGCTCAAGGACGGCGCCAGGCAGCAGGTGTTCGACACCCTGGCGGGCACCGAGGGCTTCGACCGGCTGGTGGACGCGGACGGGCTGCGGGTCATCGCCCCCGGGCACGGCCTGGACACCGGGCTCTTCGACGGCTCGTACCTCGACGGGTACGTGGACGAGGTCTGGTCGGCGTACACGGGCAAGGACCTGAAGGTCACCACGAACGCCGGCACCTTCACCGGCCGCGTCGCCGGCGACCGGCTCTCCTTCACCGGCCCCGCCGACGTCGCCTTCGACCGGCCGCCCACCCGCGACGTGCTCTTCTGCGACGGCAAGCTCGCCGCCCCGAACGACGGCACCACGGGCCCCGTCGCGGCCATCCTCGGCGCCGCGCTCAACCGCACCACCCTGCGCGACCACGCGGACCAGCCGGTCACCGACGCCTCCGCCTTCTACGGCACCGACATCTCCAACCACTACGCGCGGGTGATGCACGAAGTGTCGGAGGACGGGCGGGCGTACGGGTTCGCCTTCGACGACGTGTCCGGCTTCGCGTCGTACATCGAGGACCGGGCGCCGCAGCGGCTCACGCTGACGCTGACGCCCTTCTGACACCCACGGGAGCCGGCGGGGGGGCAGCGGGAGCCCGCCGGCTTCCGCGGGGCCGCGGGAGCCGCGGCACGCCGGGGGCTGTCCGGTGGTCAGGGCCGGGCAGCCCGCGGCGCGCGCGGCCCGCCGCGCCGGGACCGGCGGCGGAACGTTACGCGCTGCCCATCGACAGCTTGGCCGCGAAGCCCAGGAACGCCGTCCCCGCCGCGGCCGACATCCCCGCCGTCAGCCGCCGCCTGCGGCGGAAGAGCGCGGCGAGGTGCGTACCGCTGAAGATCAGGGCCGTCAGGTACGTGATGCTGAACAACTGCGCCCACGCCGCGAGCACGACGAACGTCAGCTCCGGGTGCGCGTACGCCGGGTCGATGAACTGCACGAAGAAGGAGACGAAGAAGAGGATCGCCTTCGGGTTCAGCAGGCTGACGACGAACGCCCGGCGGTACGGGCGTTCCATCTCCTCCCGCGCCGGCTCCGGCCGCCCGGCTTCCCCC
Organism: Streptomyces sp. WAC 06738; assembly: GCF_003945505.1. Classification (NCBI taxonomy): domain Bacteria; kingdom Bacillati; phylum Actinomycetota; class Actinomycetes; order Kitasatosporales; family Streptomycetaceae; genus Streptomyces; species Streptomyces sp. WAC 06738. Next base: position 1,827,587 of record NZ_CP029618.1, read on the forward strand.
TCCGCCCGCGCGACGGCCCGCGCCTCGCGCTCGCGCCACATCCGCCACGCCCCGCGCAGCATCCCGACCGCCAGCCACGTCAGATACCCGGCGCCCGCGAACTTGACGACGGCGAACGCCGTCGGGCTCGCCTGGAGCAGCGAGGCCACGCCGCCCGCGGAGAGCACCATGAGCACCATGTCGCCGCACATGACGCCGCCGGCCGCGCGGTAGCCGGCCCGGGCGCCGCGGCGGGCGGCGACGGAGACGACGTAGAGGGAGTTGGGGCCCGGGAGCAGGATGATCAGGGCGAGCCCGGCGAGGTACGTCGACAGATCCGTGACTCCAAGCATGCGGGCCAGGCTGCCACGTACCCGCTGATCCGACGAATCGATTATCGGGCGGTCCCGCATGCCGGACAGGGGCGGTCCCGGGCACCGGCCGGTTAGGCTCGTCCGTGGATCACCGGTCACGGCGGAGGGGGCCCGTACGGCATGAACGGCACGGTCACAGCGGTCTGCAGCAGCGGCGAGTACACCTTCCACAAGCCGGCCCGCGAGGCGATCACCCTGCTCGCCGGCCTCGGCGTCGAGGGCGACGCGCACGCCGGCGTCACGGTCAAGCACCGCTCCCGGGTCGCGCGCGACCCGTCCCAGCCGAACCTGCGGCAGGTGCACCTGATGCACGAGGAGCTCTTCGCCGAGGTCGCCGAGGCGGGCTTCACCGTACGCCCCGGGGAGCTGGGCGAGAACGTCACCACCCGCGGCGTCGACCTGCTCGGCCTGCCCACCGGCACGCTGCTGCACCTCGGCGCCGAGGCGGTCGTGGAGGTCACCGGGCTGCGCAACCCCTGCCACCAGATCGACGACTTCCGGAGCGGGCTGCTGAAGCAGGTCGTCGGCCGGGACGCGGCGGGGAAGGTGGTGCGCAAGGCGGGCGTGATGAGCGTGGTGCTGACGGGCGGCGTGGTACGTCCGGGAGACCCGGTCGTTGTGGTGCTGCCGGACGCGCCGCACCGCCCGCTGGAGAAGGTCTGAGCGCCCGCTCCCGAAGCGCTCAGCCCGCGCCGGTCTCCGTGACCGCGGACGCGCCGATGACCTCGCCGTCCGCGTCCAGCGCCTCCGCCTGCACGTAGGCCGCGTCCGCCGCGTCCGCCGGCAGGTCGACGTCCGTGTCGAGCCCGTCCCACGGCTCGCGGGCGACGGGCCGCAGGCCGTCCCGCGCGTCGCCGGCCAGCACCCGCCAGGCGGCGACCTCCGTGGCGCCGTTCCACACCGCGTGCGCGTCGCCGGACGCGCCGTCGATCCGTACCTCCGGCGCGGTCCCGGGCTCGCCCTCCCACTCGTCGCGGTAGGCGCGGTACGAGAGGTACTCCTCCGGGAAGACGGCGTCGAACACCAGCCGCCCGGCCGCGTCGAACTCCGAGATCCGGCCCGCGGAACCCCAGCCGACCAGGGTGTTGCCGCCGGGCAGGCCCTGGCTGCCGCCGGTGACGGCGGTGGAGACGCGGTCCGGGTGCACGAGCTGGCGCTCCAGCTCCGCGGTGCCGCGGCGCGGGTCGACGCGCAGCCAGGCGACCCGGCTCTCGTAGCCGTCGGAGTGCAGGTTCTGGTTGTCGAACATGCGGTACGTGCCGTCGCCGACGGCCACGACGTCGTGCTGGGCGATGGTGCGCGCGCCCGCGCCGAGCCGGAAGTCGCTGTTCTTGCCGCCGAGCCGCCAGACGATCTCCCCCGTCTTTCGGTCGAGCTTGTAGACGGTGCTGGTGCCGACGGCGGAGACGAGGAGGTCGCCGTCGGTGTCGAGCGAGACCGAGTTGGTGTGCAGGTAGTCGAAGGGGCGGGTGCCGGCGCGTCCCGTGGGCCGTTCGTCGGACTCCTGCAGCGGTACGTGGTCGAGGCTGCGCCACTCCAGCAGCGGCTCCCCGGTGGCGAGGTCCAGCTCCCACACGACGCTCTCCAGCACGTCGCCGTCCGCGGGGCCGCCGACCGGGGTGAGGTCGTAGGGCCGCTGCTGGTAGCTGACGACCAGGGCGGTGCCCTGCGGGGTGAGCCGGAACTCGTGCAGGTCGATGCTCTCTTCCGGGTCGGGCGAGCGGACGGTGGCGATGATGTCGTAGTTCTCGTCGGCGATGTAGCCGACGCCCTCGCCGAGTCCCGCGCTGTCGCTCTTCCCCTGCCACCAGGTCAGCACCTTGCGGCCGCGGTACTCCTGCACGCGGAAGTCGGCGACGTACTCGTCCTGCGGGATGCGGTGGTACCAGACGGGGCGGCCACGGTCGTCGAGTATCTGGGGTCCGCGGCCTGCCTCGGGCGGGGGTTCCTCGCCGGGCGGCCCGACCCGGCCGGGGTTCTTCTGCGGTCCGACGAACAGCAGTCCCTCGCCCGTGCCGGGGCGGCGCTCCAGCACGTCGAGGGGCGGGGGCGGCGGCTCGGGCGGCTCCTCGGCGGCGGGTACGGCCGCGCCGCGCACGGCGTCCGGTGCCGCGGCCGGTGCCACGGCCTGCTCGGCGGTCTCTTCCGCGGCGGCCGCGGGCGGGAGGGTGGCGACGAGAGCGCCGAGGACCATCGCGGTGCACGTACGCGACAGCCGACGGGACGCACGGCGGGATACGCGACGGGACGCATGAGGGGTGGGCATGTCTCTCCCGGAGGTGGGGGCCTCCACGTCTACCAACCGCGCGGTGACAGAGCGGTCACTCCTGGGGCGCGGGGGCGGCTCCGGCCGCGGTGGCGCGCCTGGGGCGCCCGTCCGAATTAGGCTGATATGCGTGCCCCAACGCATCCTGCACACCGCCGACGCCGAGGACGCCCCGCTCCGCGCCGCCCTGCGCCGGCTGCGCGCCGCGGAGGACGTACCCGCGGAGTTCCCGCCCGAGGTGCTCGCCGAGGCCGACCGCGCCGCGAAGGCGCCCCGGCTGCCCGAGCGGGACGCGACCGACATCCCGTTCTACACGGTCGACCCGCCCGGCTCCCGCGATCTGGACCAGGCCCTCCACGTCGCCCGCAGGGGCGGCGGCGGCTTCCGTATCCGGTACGCCCTCGCCGACGTCGCCGCCTTCGTGACCCCCGGCGGGGCCCTCGACGCCGAGGCCCACCGCCGCGTGACGACGCTCTGCTTCCCCGACACCCGCGTCCCCCTCCACCCCCGGCAGCTCTCCGAGGGCGCCGCCGGCCTGCTCCCCGACCAGACGACCCCCGCGCTGCTCTGGGAGATCGATCTGGACTCCAGCGGCCAGGTCGCCGAGGCCACGGTCGCCCGCGCGCTGGTGCGCAGCCGCGCGCGGCTCGACTACGGCGGCGTCCAGCAGACGATCGACGAGGGCACCGCGGAGGAGCCGGTGGCGCTGCTGCGCGACGTCGGGCTGCTGCGCGAGGAGGTGGAGCGCGAACGCGGCGGGATCTCCCTGGGCGTACCGGAACAGGAGGTGGTGCGGCGCGACGGCCGCTACACGCTGGAGTACCGCGCCCCCCTGCCCGCGCACGGTTGGAACGCGCAGGTGTCCCTCCTCACCGGCATGGCTGCCGCCGACCTGATGCTCGCCTCCGGCACCGGAATCCTGCGTACGGTGCCGCCCGCACGGCACGGCGCCCTGACGTATCTGCACCGGATCGCCCGCGCGCTGGACATCGACTGGCCCGAGGGGCTGGACTACCCCGAGCTGCTGCGCTCCCTCAACCCGCAGATGGCCAACCACGCGGCGTTCCTCCAGGACTGCACCACGCTGCTGCGCGGCGCCGGATACACGGTCTTCGACGGCGAACCGCCGGCGCGGCAGGACGCGGTGCACGCCGCGGTGGCCGGCGAGTACGCGCACTGCACGGCGCCGCTGCGGCGGCTGGCCGACCGGTATGCCCTGGAACTGTGCGTGGCGGCGGCGGCCGGCGAGCCCGCGCCGGAGTGGGTGCGCGAGGCGCTGGGCGGCCTCCCCGAGCTGATGGTGCGGGGCGCGCAGCGGGCGGCGCGGCTGGAGCGGGAGTGCGTGGACCTGGTGGAGGCGGCGCTGATGAGCGGGCGGATCGGGGAGGTCTTCGACGGGTACGTGGTCGCGGTGGACGAGCGCCGCCCGACGCGGGGGACGGTGCAGCTCTACGAGCCGGCGGTCATCGGCCGCGTCGATACGGAGGACGCGGAGGGCGGCACGGTGTTCCCGGCGGCCGGGGACGCCGGGGAGGACGCACAAGGCGCGGAGGGGGCTGGGGGCGCCGAACCCCCGGGAGGCACGGAGCCCCCGGCGCCCTCGGCCGGTGCGCCACCCGCCGAGTCCGCGGAACCCGCCTACTCCGCGGAGCCCGTGGACGGCGTGGAGCCCGCCGACGCCGCAGGTCCCCCTGTCCGCGCCTGGCCCGCCCCCGGCGAGCCGTTGCCGCTCGGCCACCGCGTACGGGTGCGGCTCACGGCGGCGGAGCCCGGGGTGTCCCCGGTGCGCTTCGCGCCCGAGCCCTGAGCGGGCAGCGGCGCACCACCGGGCTCCTCCTGCCCCTCCGTCCGCTCCCCCGCCTCCTCGCGCGCCGCCCCCGCCGCGCGCAGGGCGTCGACCACCGGCCGCGGGTCGTCCGCGTAGAACCGCAGCACCCGCGCCTCCGCGGGCTTCCCCAGCGGCCGCACGAACGGCACCGGCTCCGTCAGCTCGACGGTCACCGACGTCTGCCCGCCGACCGCGAGGTGCGCCGTGCCGTCGTCGTCCAGCCGCAGCAGCCCGCCCCCGTCGGGGAAGCGGCGGTCCACCCGGGCGTTCGCGATCAGCCCGGCCGGTACGGGGATGTCCAGCAGGACCCCGTACCGTACGCGCAGCGAGCCGTCCGCGCCGACGACGTGCGGCCGTACCACGCAGGCCGCCTGGAGCGCGAGGATGAAGTAGATGCCCCAGATGTCGAGGACGAGCACGACAGCGTGCACCACCGGCCAGGGGATGACGAGGGCGAGCGCCACGGTCTCGATGACCGAGACGAAGAGGAAGCCGTAGAACGTGAACGCCTGCCCCGAGGCGTACGGGACGGCGGTGTCGCCGGGGCCGATCCCGTGCTTCGGGCGGCGGGCGAGCCAGCGCAGGGTGGCGGTGAAGAGCTTCACCTCGTGCACGGTCAGCTTGCGCACGGCGGCGGGGACGCTGTCCCGTACGGCCTCCAGACCCGCCGCGCGGGGCGCGAGTCCCGCGCCGCGGTGGCGGCGGTAGTCGGCGGCCAGGAGCGTGACCAGGGCGGCGGTGACGAGCAGGACGGCCACCTCGACGGCGAGCATCACCGGGTCCGGGATGCGGACGCCGGAGGCGAGGCAGAGCACGAGCACCAGCTCGCCGGGTACGAGCGAGGCCAGGGCCCAGCGGACCGTACGGCGCAGCGCGTTCACGACGCACTCTCCCCGCGCCGCCGGTCCGCGCGCCCGGCCCCGCCCGCCTCGCCGGCCCCGCCCGACCGCTCTTCGAGCAGGGCCATCGCCCGGCGCATGACCTCGGCCTGCGCCGGGGGGAAGTCCGCGAAGAACATCTCCGCGAAGGCTTCCCGGCCTTCGTCGCCGTCCTCCGCCGCACCGGTGCCGGCCGCGTCGGGCCCCGCGGCCATCAGCGCCAGCGCCTCGTCCGACATGACCGCGACGACGTCCCGCGCCAGCTCCGCGACGCGCGGGTCCGTGACCTCGGCGTCTGCCAGTTCGTCGAGCCGGGCGTAGATCTCGTACGCACGCCTCATCGCGTCCGGGTCGGCGCTGAGCGCGTGCAGCAGCGCGCCGAGCCAGCCCCGGTGCGCGTCGTCCGCGGTGGTGTCCAGCAGCGCGAGCAGCTCCCGCTCCTTCGCGGCGCTCGCCGGCTCCGGGACGCCGAGCGCCGCGGAGGTGCGGGACATGTCCGCGAACACCGCCGCCAGCTCCGGCGACACCGGGCCCTCGGCGGTCAGCCCGCCGCCCTCCGCGTGCCGCAGCAGCTCGGCGAGGCGGGCGCGGCGCTGCCGGAGGGCGGCCTCCTGCCGGGCCAGGTCGGCGTCCAGCTCGGCGAGGATCTCGTGCAGTTCCTTGCCGATGTCGTCGGCGAGCGCGTCGCGGACCTCGTCCAGGCTGAGGCCCAGCTCGGTGAGGCGGCGCACACGGGCCAGCTCGACCGCGTCGCGCAGCGTGTAGACGCGGTAGCCGTTGGCGCGGCGGGCGGGCTCGGGCAGCAGCCCGATGCGGTGGTAATGCCGCACGGTTCGGGTGGTGACCCCGGCGAGCGCGGCGAGCTCTCCGATTCGCATGACCTCAGTAGAAACGTTGACGTCGCGACAAGGTCAAGCGACGGGCCGGGGCCACCGGCCGGTCAGGCGGTGCGGGTCTCCCTCCTCACCGCGTCCGCCGCGGCGCACAGGTCGTCCCAGAGCACCCGTACGTGCCGCTCCTCGGTCTCCAGCCCGCCGACCGCGACCCGCAGCAGATAGCGTCCGTCGACCACGGTGTGGGTGACGTACGAGCGCCCGCTCGCGTTGATCCGCTCCAGCACGGCCTTCGTCGCGGCGTTGTCGGCGTCGGTGCCGCGGCCGGTGACCGCGTACAGGCACACCAGCGCCAGGCTCCGCGGCACCCCCAGCGCGAAGCGCGGGTCGGCCGCCGCCCACGACTCCAGCTCCGCGGCCAGCCCGACGTGCCGGCGCACGTGGTCCCGTATGCCGGCGAGGCCGAAGCGGCGCAGCACCGTCCAGAGCTTCAGCGCGCGGAAGCGGCGGCCCAGCGGCAGGTGCCAGTCGCGGTAGTCGACGACGGCGCCGGACTCGCTGGCCGCGTTGCGCAGGTACTCCGGCAGCACGGTGAGAGCGCCGACGAGGGTGGCGGTGTCGCGGGTCCAGAAGAGATTGCAGTCGAAGGCGGTGAGCAGCCACTTGTGCCCGTCGGTGCTGTACGAATCGGCCAGCCCGGCGCCGTCGAAGAGCCCGCGGTGCTCGGGGCAGAACGCGGCGGCGCCGGCCCACGCGGCGTCGACGTGCAGCCAGATGCCGTACTCGGCGCAGACCGCGGCGATCTCGCGCACCGGGTCGACGGCGCCGGTGCCGGTGGTGCCGATCGTGGCGCAGACCATCACCGGGCGGCGGCCGGCCGCCAGGTCCTCGCGTACGGCGGCGGCCAGCGCGTCGGGCGCCATCGTCTGGCCGCCGTCGCCGCCGGGCGGCACGATCCGTACCGCGTCCGCCCCCAGCCCCGCGGCGATCGCCGCCTTCTCCAGCGAGGAGTGGGTGTGCGCCGAGACGTACAGCACCTCGCGCCCGTCCCGGCCCGCCGTCCGCCAGGCGCCGCCGGAGGTGCGGTGCAGCGCGGCGAGGAGCGCGACCAGCGAGGACGAGGACGCCGAGTCCTGGATGACGCCGCCGCCACCGCCGGCGAAGGTGAACTCGGCGGGCAGTCCGGTGGCGTCGGCGAGCTGGTCGAGCAGGTGCTGCTCCAGCTCCGTGCAGGCCGGGGACGTCGACCAGAGCATGCCCTGGGAGCCGAGGCCGGTGGAGAGCATGTCGCCGAGGAGGGAGGCGAGGGAGGCGTTCGCGGGGAAGTACGCGAAGAAGCCGGGGTGCTGCCAGTGCGTGGAGCCGGGCACCACGACGCGGTCCATGTCCGCCAGCACCTCGGTCAGCGGCTCGCCCTCCTCCGGGAGCTTCGCCGGCAGCCGCTCGCGCACCCACCCGGGCTCGACGCCCGGGAGCACCGGCAGGTCGCCGACGCGGGCACGGTAGTCGGCGATCCAGTCGACGTAGGCGTGGCCGAGCTCGCGGAACTCTTCTGGGGACAGATCTCGCTGCGACATCCGCGCATCGTAGGCAGCCGCGGAATCCCGCTGGCAAGGGGCGTACGGCATCGCGCACAATGCGACGCATGAGCGGCGAGGGGGGCGGGCGGAGCCCCGGGGAGTACGCGCGCTGGACGCGGACACCGCTCGGCGCGGGCCAGTCCCTGTACCTGATGACGGCGTGCTTCACCGCCCACCGCTACGCGCCGCACGCCCACCACGAGTTCGCCGTCGGGGTGTGCACGGAAGGCGCCGAGGTCATCGACTACCGCGGCGAGCGGATCGGGGCCCGGCCCGGCAGCATCGTCGTCCTCGCCCCCGGCGAGGCGCACACCGGCGGCCCGGCGGGCGACGAGGGGTACGCGTACCGCGCGTTCTACCCCTCCATGGCGCTGCTGACCGACGGCGCCTGCACCGACGCGCACTTCGCCGAGCCCGTCATCGACGACCCGGCCCTGGCCGCCGCGCTCCGCGCCGCGCACGTCGCCGTCGACCGGGGCGCGGAGCCGCTGGAGGCGGAGTCGCGGCTGCCGTGGCTGCTCGCGGCGCTGGCCCGCCGGCACGGCCGCGCCCGCCCGGCGGCCACCGCGGCGCTGGGGAGCGGCGTGGCCCGTGCGGTACGGGACCGGCTGGCCGACGAGCTGACGGACCCGCCGTCGCTGGCGGCGATCGGCTGCGACCTGGGGCTCTCCCGGTACCAGGTGCTGCGCGCGTTCCGGGAGACCATGGGCATGCCCCCGTACGCCTGGCTGGCGCAGCACCGGGTGGAGCGGGCGCGCGGGCTGCTGGAGGCGGGGCACCGGCCGGCGGAGGTGGCGGGTCTGGTGGGGTTCGCGGACCAGGCGCATCTGACGCGGTGGTTCCGGCGGGTGCTGGGGGCGACGCCGGCGGCGTACAGCAGGAGCGTGCGGACGTAGGGACCGGCCGCAACGGCATTCAAGACAGCGGTGCTTCCGCCCCGGAGGCTGGACGGCATGACTGCACGCGGCTGGGTCCTGTTCCTCCTCATGGGCGTCATCTGGGGAGTCCCGTATCTGATGATCAAGGTGGCGGTGGACGCGGTGTCGCCGTCGGGAGTCGTCTTCGTACGATGCGCGCTGGGCGCGCTCGTCCTGCTGCCGCTCGCGCTGCGCGGCGGGGGGCTGGTCCGTACCGTACGGACGCACTGGGCGCCGATGCTGGCGTTCGCCTGCATCGAGATCATCGGCCCGTGGTGGACCCTGACCGACGCCGAACGCCAGCTCTCCAGCGCCATGGCCGGCCTGCTGATCGCCGCCGTGCCGACGATCGGCGTGATCCTCGCCCGGCTCCTCGGCGACGAGGAGCGCCTGGGCCGCCGCCGCTGGCTGGGCCTCGGTCTCGGCCTGGCGGGCGTCGCGGTGCTGGCGGCGCCGGAGTTGAGCGGCGGCTCGGCGTGGGCGATCACGGAGGTCATGCTCACCGCCCTCGGCTACGCCACCGCCCCGCTGATCATCGCCCGCCGGCTGAAGGACGTACCGACGCTGCAGCTCATCGCACCCTGCCTGCTGCTGGCCGCGATCGTCTACGCCCCCGCGGGGATCGCCACCTGGCCGGACACGACGCCGTCGGGCAAGGTGCTGGCGTCGCTCGTGGGCCTGGGCGTGCTCTGCACGGCGCTGGCGTTCGTGGTCTTCCTGGAGCTGATCCGCGAGGTGGGCCCGACGCGCGCGGTGGTCTTCACGTACATCAACCCGGCGGTCGCGGTCGCGGCGGGCGTCGCGTTCCTCGACGAACCGCTGACGGGCTCCATCGCCGCGGCCTTCGTCCTCATCCTGGCCGGCTCCTTCCTGGCCACCGCCGCGGGCGCGACGGCGGGCGGGGGCGCGGGCGCGGACCCGGGCGGCGGCGAGGAGACCGTCGCTGCGACTACCATGGGCCGTACGGCGGACGAGCCGGCCGGGCGGTCGCGTCGGTCCCACCCAGGGATCGCCGAGGAACGTCCGGGCTCCACAGGGCAGGGTGGTGGGTAACACCCACCCGGGGTGACCCGCGGGACAGTGCCACAGAAAACAGACCGCCGGGGGCGTGCAGCTCCCGGTAAGGGTGAAACGGCGGTGTAAGAGACCACCAGCGCCCGGGGTGACCCGGGCGGCTAGGTAAACCCCACCCGGAGCAAGGTCAAGAGGGGCCGCGGAAGCGGCCCTGCGCGGACGATGGAGGGCGGCCCGCCCGAGTCCGCGGGTAGACCGCACGAGGCCGGTGGCAACACCGGTCCCAGATGGATGACCGCCTCCCCGGCGGCCGCAAGGCCCCCGGGAGACAGAACCCGGCGTACAGGCCGACTCGTCCGCCTCCACGGCCCTGACCTGGGTGTTTACCTGGATCAGGGCCGTTTTCCACGCCAAGATACGCAACGTCTCTACCTGCGATTTCCCGGGAGTTCCCGCGCGTATGTGTAAGGGATGTGTAACGCGATCTTGGCTTGGGGCAGCAGTGAGAACGGCCCTGCTGTCGCCCTCGTAGGCCACTGGGTGGAGCCGCTTGGCGTCGTATCTCAGCGCGGGAGTAGTTTCGCGGTGGCTGTCCCCTGTCATCCAATCGAGGCGGTTGACAGCGAACCCAGTCGTTCGGGCTTCCTTGCCAGCGAAGTTACTGAGCTTCAAAGGGTGGTGTCGTGTGGGCTGACCGATGAACGGCGGGCCTTCCGCGAGAAGTTACGACTTGAGGCGGCCGAGCGGTTCAGGGCCGGCGACGACAACGCGGTGATCGCCCGTGACCTGCACGGCTGGCCGGACCAGACCTGGCCCCTGTCGCGCATCAAGACCTTGATCGGGCGCCGGTTCCACAAGAGCTACACCGTGCAGGGCGTGGCCGCGCTGTTCAAGCGGCACGGCTGGAGCTGCCAGGTCCCGGCCCGCCGCGCGAGGGAGCGCAACGAGGCGGCGGTGGCCGGCCGGGTGAAGGAGACCTGGCCACAGGTGGAAGGACCGCGGCGGCGCTCGGCGCCTGGCTGGTCTTCGAAGACGAAGCCGGATTCTCGATGACGCCGCCGACGACCCGCACCTGGTCCCGCCGGGGCCACACCCCCCGTTGTCCGCGGTGCGGGGCCGCTCCCGCCGCCGCTTATCGGTGGCCGCCCTGGTCTGCCACAAGCCCGGCCGACGCCCCGGCTGATCTACCGGCCCTGCCCAGACGCCCGGCCCGACGGCCGCAAGCACTTCTCCTGGAAGCACTTCCGCGACCTGATCCAGACCGCCCACCACCAACTCGGCGGACCGATCGTGCGCTGCGGCGCACCACCTTGGCCAACCGCGCCTTCGCCAACCCCGACGACCTGACCACCACCGTCCGCCAAGGGCTACGCAAGCTCCCATACCGCCCCGACGTGACTGAGCGCGATCTTGAGCCGTTCACGAAGCGCGGAAGGGCCTCAGATCGAGGACCTTGATCGTATACGTGGGGCGGATCCTGCGACGCTGCGAAGTGCTGTACACGAATTGCCCCATGGACCAGCTTGGCGGCGCCGGAACCGCCCGCGGCACCACCACCCTCACCAACCTGCGCACCCAGCTACGAAATCCGGATCTCCACCTCCTTCCCGAGGGCGTCCCGCACAGCCGGCAGCGTACTGAAATAGGACACGCCGTCCGCTGTGTGGCAGCCGTCCGAGCTGTCGCTGTGGATGCCGTACGCCGTACGCCGGTCGTCCGACTTGCGGTACCACCCGCCTCCGCTGTCACCACGGCAGGCGTCCAGGCCGCTCACCCGCGCCATGCCCCGATGGCTGCTGTTGACCGCGTCCAGCACTCCGCAGCGGTTTCCGGCCGAGGAGTTCCGTGCCGTCAGGCACACGGTCTGGCCTGCCTGCATCGCACTCTCGCTGTCGATGCGGGCGTTCACCGCAAAGGGCGGCTCGCCGTCGCCGTTCGGCCGGTAGATCCAGCCGAAGCTGGCATTCAGCCAGTACGGGTTGCTGATCCGGATCGCCAGCGCGTCGACGTCACCGGAGTTCTGATGCTCCTCCACCTTTCCGAACTCGTGCGTGTAATGTCCGAACGTATCGCCGATCCCGCCGCAGTGGCCTGCGGTGATGACGTACTTGCGGCCCGGGTTCACTGTGTCGCGGGCGGTGAATCCCAGCGAGCACGTCCGGTTGTCCTGCTCCCCCTTCCACTGCTCCAGGCCGCTGCGCAGCGGACGGTCGCAGTGCGCCCGGCTCGGGCACGCGTCCGCGACGACATCAAGGTCCTTCTCCCGCGGCTGGACGGCGATGCTGTCCGGGATGGACGCACGGCGCCCTTGCAGCCCGGCCAGATCGGCGTCCGTCGGCTGCACGACGACCCGGTTGGCCTGGACGTCGATGCCCGCGTGACCCCTGGCCGCGTTGCCGAGCACGGGGTGCGTGCCCGCGAGGAGCCGGTTCATATCGGCGGTCAGGTCGCGTTGCGTGAACTCCACCTGGTGGACCTTGGTCTTGATTCCCTTGTCCGCGGCGAGCCCGGCGTAGCGGTCGGCTGCCTCGGCGGTGGTGGCCTGCAGGTGCTGGGTACCGGTCGCCCCGTCGTACCACGAACCGCCGAACGTCGTGGCATCGGCCGTCGCCAGATCGCTGATCAGCGCGGCCCGGGCGTCCTCGGCGTTTATCCGCTGCCGGGCGTCCTCGTCGCTCACTCCTGGGAACGCACGCTGGAACGCCCGAATCGCCTCCCCGGTCTCGGCGGCCGGCTCCGATGCCGGGCCGGCCGCCGTGGACACGCGTGATGACGCTTCCGCGAATGCGCCCGCGGGGGATGCGTACAACGCTCCGCCCACGGCCATCGCCGCCGCCGTGAGCGCCACCAGCGCTCGTCGCCACTCTCGTGCTCTTGGCACGTCGTGCTCCTTCCGTCGGACACGTGGCCCAGTCAGGTCCCGAAGCCGGTCAGCGGGTGTGGACGGTCACATCCAGATAAGCCTGGGTCTTTCCGATGGGGGTGAAGATGTCGTAGCTGCCGCCTTGGTCGCCGTGGCAGCCTTCGGATCCGCCCTTGTGAATGCCGTAGGCGATCCGCCCGTTGTCTGTCTTCCGGTACCACCCGCCACCGCTGTCACCGGGGCATGCGTCGTGTCCCGTCACCAAGTAGAAGCCGGCCCCGGTGAGACCGTTGATCGTGCCGCAGACGCCCGTGCTTCCGTTGTGCTTCGCGGCCAGACACACGGTCTGCCCGGCCTGAATTCCGGCCTCGCTGGTCAGCCGGCCGGTCACCTTGTACGGGTTGTCCTTGTTTTTGGAGTTGTAGATCCAGCCCAGCGGCAAGTCCAGCCAGTGCGGATTCTCGATTCTGACCCTGGCCACGTCGAAATTGGCGCCGTCATCGATCTGCTTGTCGAGGTGCCCGATCGACCAGTTGTTGTGCTTGAACAGGGCGCCCGGCTCACCGCAGTGGGCTGCGGTGAGCGCGAACTTGCGTTTCGGATGGTTCTTCTCGTAGGCGGTGAAGCCCAGCGAGCAGCCCAGGTCGGGGTCGTGGCGGACGTTCGTCACCTCGATGCCGCTGCGCAGCGGTTTGCTGCAGTTGAACCTCGAATTGCACACTTCGTCGACGATCGGATTTCCGGCCGGGTCGGTGGTGCTTCGTGGCTTGACCTTGAAGGTGTCCGGCACGGCCAGGACGTCGCTGCGCGTGCGCGCCGCCTTCAGGTCGGAGTTCGTCAGCCCTGCCACCACCCGATTCGCCTTCACGTCCACGGCAGCGTCGCCCTTGGCGGCATCGCCCAGCACCGGATGCTCACCCGCGCGCGCCTGATCGGCTTCGGCCGTCAGCCGCGCATAGCTGTAATCCACCTGGTGGACCTCGGCCTTGATCCCCCTGTCCGCGGCGAGCACCGTAAACCGGCCGGCGGCCTCGGGGGTGGTGGCCTGCAGGTGCTGAGTGTCGGTCGCCCCGTCGTACCAGGAGCCGCCGAACGTGTCGGCGTCGTCCTCCGCCAGCTTCGTGATGAGGGCGACCCGTCCGTCTTCGGCTTTTATTCGCCGCCAGGCATCCGCATCGTCCACTCCGGGAAACGCCTCCTGGAAAGCCCGAACGGCATCCTGGTCTTCGGCGGTCAGGTCGGTGACGGTACCCGCACCGGCGATAGCCGCGGCGCCGTCCTGCCCGATCGCCCCACTGGCCGGCGATACGTACAACGCGCCGCCGACGACGCCCCCGGCAGCCGCAACCGCGAGCGTCGTCCGCCATCTTCCTCGTATCTTAGCCATTCTGTTCCTCTCCTACGTCCAGATCTCGGGGTTCTCCGCAGAGCGGGTTGCAGACTCCTTGACACACGCCGGTCCAGGTCATGACGGATAAAGGGGGATCGCGGTGCGCCAATCCGGCTGAGGCAACCGACGGGGATGACGGCCCACGAACATCTTGAACACGGGGATATCGTGGACCGCCGAGGGAGTGGGACCACCGTCGTGGATACCCGCTGAGGCCATCCCGTGCGTGATCCGCTGGCATCCCGGCAAGCGCGGCCGGTTGAGCGAGATCGCGGACGGGATCTACTGTTTTGTCGAGGCGCGATTTCCCCAGGCGTTGAGGCAGCGCTTGCCGGTGCTCAAATGATTCGAAGGCGACGGGAAACGCGCCGGACCGGCTGAACTGCGGCAATGCTGCTCTCGAAAGCAGTTAACAGCAAGGCAGGAGGCGACGGAAGAGGTTACCGGCTCTTGCCAGAATCCGTTAAGGTTTCTGCAAGAACCGGTGCCCGTCAGATGCGTCGGCACGGCAGCCGTAAGTCTTGATCGTCGCGGTGGTGTCAGTAGTTGCTGCTGCGGTGATGTTGTTCCAGCGCCGGTGGCAGGCTGCGGCTCGATGCTGGTGGCGGCAGCGCGAGGCGGACCAGTGCAGGACGTGGTCGACGTCGCGGCGGGGTACCGGGAGTGCGGTTGACGCGCAGGATGACGAGGAGTTCGCGGCCGTTGGGGGGAACGAGTTCGCGGTGGGTGACGTCTGCGGGTGGGCGAGGTCAGGACCGCGGCCTCGCCTTGCTTCACGGCTTCCGACGCCTGCGCAGCCGCTGGGAACGCAGGGCCGACATCCACGAAGCGTTCCTCAAACTCGCCTGATGCCTCATCACCCATCGACAACCCAGCTCATGGTATTAGCCGTTGTCCCTCCCAATGCAGTTCTCCGAGTACGGCACGGCTGACGTACTGCGTGTCGTCGACGTTCCGCCGCCCACCGCGGGCCCCGGACAGGTGCGGCTCGCGGTGCGGGCCTCGGGTGTCAACCCGGTCGACTGGAAGATCCTGCACGGCTACATGAGCCGGGTGATACCCCCTCGACCTCGCCGAAGCTGTCACCCAGCGCAACGGCGCCTTCATCCACCTCACCGCGCCGGTCGATGTCGTGCACGCACGTCTCCTCCTCCGCGACGGACATGCCGACGTATCGAACGCTCTCACCAACCTGCTCGCCGGCCACGAACGTGTCTTCCGGACCTGGCCGACTACGCTGGTGGGCCGGGACAGCTCGCGGGCGACAATGACGGCAAGGTGCAGGTGGTCGGCGAAGGCCGCGTCGTGAGCAGTCCTAGCGCCTGTGCAGGACCTGGACTGCCGGGGTGTCGCCGCCGCCGATCAGTGGGAGGAACAGCGCGGTGTCGCGCAGCGGGCGGAAGGGGAGGTCGGTGCCGGGTGGGAGGGCCTCGGGTTCGCCGTCGGCGAGGTCGACCTGGATTCCGGTCTGCGGGCCCTCGGTCTCCTCGGTCACGTACCCGTAGCCGATCCCGTCGTCGGTGACGGAGAGCAGGTGCATCTCCTTGCGGTCGCCGTCACCGGCCACGCAGACGCCCTCGCCGGTCTTCAGGTCGAACGCCGCCGGACCTGCCGCCGCGTAGCGGCCGCCGGGCGACACGGACAGCTCCGGCGTCCGGCCGGATCCCCGTTCCCGTAGGCTCCCCTGCTCCGCCACGTCGTCCGCGTCGCAGTCCACCTGCGCCTGGAGCTCCCCGGTCCGCGCGTCGTGCAGCGACCACTTCCACCGGCCGTCGATCCCCGCCTCGCCGACCCGCCACGCGGCGGCCACATGCCCGGGGGAAGCGGCCGTCACCCGGCCGTTGATCTCGTCGCCGTACGGGTCCTTCCACACCCCTTCGGGCGCGAAGTCCTCGTTGAACCAGCGCCCCGGGATGCCGAAGCCACCGGTCTCCATGCTCACCACGGGCCCTTCGCCGCCCGCCCCGACGACCTTCCCGCCGCCGATGCACGACGCCGGGCCGCACTGCGGCATGTCCAGGTCCTCGTAGCCGAATGCGTTGCGCTTGCCGGTCGTCAGGTCCACGGACACGCCGTAGGTGTCCGAGCCGACGGGATCCCAGGTGACCAGCGCCCCGTCACCGCCGTCGCGCACCTGCACCCCTGACGGGGCGTCCACCGGCACGGAGACCTGCCGCGCGGGCACCGTCCCGTCGCCGGAGCCGTCCGCGGGGAAGACCGCCAGGCGCACGACCTCCTTGCCGTCGTGCAACTCGTCCTTGCCCTCCATGCCGTGGGCCCACACCACGACGTACTCGCGGCCGTCCTGCTCCACCGTGGCCACGCTCGGAACCCCCGCTGCCCCGTCCGCCGACGGCTCCTCGACCGGCGACGGCGGGGTCCACGGCTTGCTCGACCAGCGCAGCTCGCCGGAACCCGCGTCACGGGCCTCGACGGTGAAGCCGCCGGAGGCGCCGAGGAGATACGCCACCGTGTCCGCCCGCGGCGCCACCGTCACGGGCATCGCCGGCGCGGTCGACCCCGCCATCCACTCCAGCGGCTGCGACCAGCCCTTGCCCTTGTCGTAGGCCTTCGGCACCGGTGCGTCCCCCACCCGCCCGGCCGCCTGCCCGCCTTCCGCCCCGCCTGTCGCCCCCGCCTTGCCGGGACCGCCGGAGCCGTCCTCCTCGCCCCCGGAACCGGACCCGCAGGCCGCGATCAGACCAAGCACCGCCACGGTCCCGACCACCGACACCATCCGCATGAACTCCCCCACGATCCGCCGATCCCACCGATCCAGCGCGCCACCCTACAGACGCCCGCTACTCGTGCGGCAAGCTGAGCCTCCTATCGACGAGGATGCAAGCTGCGCGGCTGGGCGAGCGGCTTGCAGGCGGCCGATTACGCCCAAGCGGGCGCAGATGCGTGCTGCATTGAATTGCGGCCAGCAGATATGCGCGTCTCCTCCTGATGAAGCGGCCTGGGCCGGGCAGACGGTTCTAGCCAAAGCCTTGCAGTGCACGGTGGTCAGACGGCCCGGGCGGTACTGATGTGGAGAGCGTGGACGACGTCGTGGATGCCGGCCCCGGCGGTCAGCAGATCGCGGCGGAGATGGGCTTCGGCGGTGCGCAGGTGGGCGCGGACGGTGTTGCGGCTGATGCCGAGGTGGCGGGCGGCCTGCTGACCGTCGGTGTTGGCGTCGATCCACGCATGAAGGGTGCGGCGCTGCAGGGGTTGCAGCGGCAGCAGGAACGTACGGGCCCAGGCTGCGGCGGGTTCGGTGCGCAGCAAGTCGTCCAGGGTGGGTGGTGTTTGGGGCTCATCGGGCTCGTTCGTGGTGCAGCCACCAGTGAGAGCGAGGGCGAGATGGACGGTGGCGCGGGAGCGGACATCGGCGAGATCCAGGCCGAGGGCCCGTTCCGCACGTCTGATGTGGGCGGTGACGGTGTTGCGGCTGAGGTCGAGCAGGCGGGCCACCGCCGCTCGGGGCATGCTCATCAGGAGACGGGTGATGGTGACGGTGGTCTTCGGAAGAGAGTCCAGCGGCCGCAGGAGTGCATGCGCCCAGGCCAGAGCGGCCCGGCGGGGCAAGACACCGTTGAGCGGCGTCTGGCCCTGGTACAAGATCACCCGGCCGGAGGTGGTGCGGGCGGCGGCCAGGGCGTGGGCGGCCTGGCCGTACGCCTCGGCTGTCGCGTCGAGCGGATGCGGACCGCTGACACCCATCGCGTAACCGGGGTTGTCCCGCACCAGACGGCGGAGCACCGGGCCCAGGCCACCGGTGCGGCCGCCGGAGCCTTGCCCGTTCCCACCCCCGGCACCTGCGTCGTCGGCGATGAGGCAGATCAGGTGCTCTTTGAAGACAGGGCAGTGGACCATCAGGTCGGGGCCGTGGTAGCCGGAGGGATCCTGGTAGGCCCGTACGATCCGGTCGCGGTCGGCCGGCAGGCAGTGCAGCAGATGGACTCGCAGTCGGTCGGCCTCCAGCAATGGTGGGACGGCGCCGGTCGTCATGCGACGGGCCAGCAGCGGCTCGCCCGCCAGCAGCGCCGAGAGCACGCCGAACCTCACCTGGCGCGCCTTGTACTGGAAACCGCGCCAGGTCCGCTCGCCGTCCGTGGCACGGCGCAGCAGCGCGATGACAGTGCCGGTGTGCGAGATCAGCGCGGTGGTCTCCGAACTCAGCACCGACCGATCGGCAGCCACCAGTACAGAGCGCGAGTCGTGCACGCCGACAGTCTCACAGCGTACGTTCCACAGGTCGGCCTGGGCAGCGGCCGCGGCCAACTGCCCGACACCCATTCGCGCGAGCAGCGGAGTGAGCGCAGGCAGAATCTCTCGGGGAAAGCCTGCGGTGGACGACTCCACCGTGTTTCCGTCCTCAGCGACCAGCGCGAAGTCCACGCCGGTGTGCCGGTGCAGCCAGTCCAAGACCTCCCGCGTGTCCGGCCTGTGTCCGCGGTATACCTGGCGTCTCACCTCACGCAGCAGCCCGTCGAGCCCTGTGCCATCCCCACGCGCCTCTGCCGCGTCCACCGGCCCCACCCGCCTCTGCCGACCCCCGCGCTCCGTTTTCGCCAGAACACCGCCAACCTGCGGATTGCCGGCCACCGATCCCACCTGACCCTCCGAGGTCTGCACGGCCATACTCGCTCCCAACTCTGACGGGCGGGACCGGTATCGGCATTCTGGCGGAAGCCTCTTGACGGAACCTGGACGGGCCCGGTCCAGAGGCCGGACGGCGGAGAGGTCGCCTACGCGGCTTGCAGGCGGGAGCGGGGTTCGGCGGCGGCCGGGTGGCGGAGGTCTTCGAAGATGCGCAGGGCTCGTGTCCAGGAGGCCCGGGCGGCGGGGGTGTCGCCGATGTCGGCCTGCGCGTCGCCCAGGGCGGTGTGTGCCTTGGCTGCGTTCAGCAGGTCCGCGGCGTCGGGTGATTCCAGCAGTTCGATCGCGCGCCTGAAGCAGGTGATCGCCTCGTGTGGATCGCCGAGGCGGTGGTGGGCGCGGCCCAGGGTGTCCCAGGTGATGCCCATGAAGTACAGGTCGCCCACGCTCTCCTGTACGGCCAGTGCCAGCCGAGAGCGGGCGAGCGACAACTCGGGCTTTCCGAGCAGGCCGTGGATCCAGCCGATGATGTTGAGTTCGCGGCCCTGGCCGCGGCGGTCACCGGCCTGGCGGTAGAGGGCGAGGGATGTGCGTGCATGCCGGAGGGCCGGCACCGGGTCGTCCTGCACCTCGTGCAGGTTGGCTATGTAGTGGTGGACCTCCGCCTGACCGGCAAGGTCGTCATGGGCGCGGAAGAGCTCGTAGGCGCTGTCCAGACGTTCGCGGGCCTGATCGAGGTCGCCCAGGCGGAAGGCGGAGCGGGCCTGGTCGCACAGGACGGCGGCCAGCTCGGCGTCGCCCGCGGGGTCGCCGCCCGTCCGGCGGGCCGTCGCGAGGACAGTCCGCAACAGCCGGCCCTGCTCGATCCAGCGCCCGTCACGGTCGAGGTAGGTGCCCAGCCTGCGGCCCAGGCGGACGGCGTGGCCGTCGAGCCCGGCGCTCGCGGCGAGTCGCACGGCGTCGGTGAGCGTGCGCCGTTCGGTGGCGAACCAGGCGAAGGCCGGACCCGCCTCGGCGAACACCTCGGGAGTGACACCGGACGGGGCAGGGCCGAGGTCCGTGAGCCGGTCACGGTGTGCCCACAGGGTCCGGCACGCGCCGTGCGCCGAGTGCAGGTAGTAATCGAGCACCCGCCCCACGGCTGCTCGGCGCTGTTCTTCCTCCTCCTCTTCGCGCGCCAGCTCGGCGGCGTAGTCACGCAGCAGGTCGTGCATGGCGAACCTGCCGGGCATTCGCTCGTCGAGCACGCTGGCCCAGGTCAACTCGCGTAGGAGAGGGCGGGTCTGCGGCGGCCCGATACCAGCCAGGGCGGCTGCCGCGCCGGTGCTGAACTCCGGTGCCGGGTGGAGGCCGAGCAGCCGGAACAGCCGGGCGGCGGCGGGGCTCAGTACGCGGTACGACCAGGAGAGGACCGTCCGTACGTCCGCCGTCAGCTCGCAGCCGCCGGAGTCGGGCGTACGGTCGGCCAGCGCGGTGAGAGTGATGCCCGGACGTGCGGCGAGGTGGGCGGCGGCCAGGGCCAGGGCCAGCGGCAGCCGTACGCAGCCGTTCACGACGTCCGACACCGCGTCCTGCCGCCCCTCTAACTGCTCGGCTGGCAGGCGCCGGACGAGCAGCTGCCGTGCTTCTTCCGTGCTGAACGGCTCCAGCACGATCTGATCCGCACCCGTCTCGGCGACGAGGCTGGGCAGCCGGTGCCGGCTGGTGATCAGGGTGGCGCATCCCGGTGCTCCGGGCATCAGCGGCAGCACCTGGCAGTCGTCGCGGGCGTTGTCGAGAACCACCAGTACCCGCCGGCCCGCCAGCAGGCTGCGGAACAACCCGGTGCGTGCCTCGGTGCCCTCGGGGATCTGGCTGTCCGGGATCTGCAGGGCCTGCAGAAAGGCCCTCAATACCTCCGCCGGCTCGGCGGGACTGTCCGCCGCTGCGAACCCGCGCAAGTTCACGTACAACTGCCCGTCGGGAAATCGCTCCGCCGCCCGATGGGCCCAGTGCATTGCCAGCGCAGTCTTCCCCACCCCTGCGGTGCCGACCACAGCACAGATCGTCGCGTCCGACGAGCCTCCGCCCGCTCCCGGCAACAATCGGTCCAATCGGTCGAGGTACGTCTCCCGCCCGGTGAACCCGGCCACAGCGGGCGGCAACTGCGCAGGGCGCACGGCCGGCGGGGCATCGCGAGGCGGGACCTGGGACTGCTCCGCGCCGGGTTTGTGCGGCTCCTGACGCCAGTTCAGATCGCGACTCCGGCGGAGAATCTGCTCGTGCAGCCGGCGCAGCTCCGGACCCGGCTCCTCGCCGATCTCATCGACGAGCGCCCGGCGGGTACGAGCGTAAACTTGTAGAGCGTCGGACTGCCGCCCGGAACGGAACAGAGCGACCATCAACTGCCCAGCCAGTGGTTCCGCCAACGGGTTCTCCACGACCTCCGCCGACAAGCCCGCCACCGACTCCGCATGCCGGCCCATCTCCAGCTCCAGCTCGTACCGCTCTGTCAGCAGCGTGACCCGCTCCCGCTCCAACCCGGCCCGCACCTGCTCCGCCCACTGCCCGCGCAGCCCGGCCAGCGGCGTACCACGCCACAGCGCGCCCGCCTCGCCGAGCAACTTCGCCGCCCGCTCCAGATCGTCGGCCCGCTCTGACCTTCCCTGATCCGCCAGTGCGCGAGAGCGTTGGAGATCGACGCTCTCAGGCAAGATGTCCAGCACGTATCCGCCGTTGCCGCGGCGCAACATCGGAGCGTGCGGACTATCCTGTGCGGCCTCCCGCAACAAACCACGCAGCCGGGAGATATACGTATACAGCACGTCACGCGCGCCGCCAGACGACTCATCCCGCCAGACGTGCCTAATCAGCGTCTCAGCCATGACCGGCCGTCCGGGTGACATCGCCAACACAGCCAGTACAGACCGCTGCTGCGGCGGCCCCAGCGGGAATCGCCGACCGTCCGCCCCGCGGAGTTCCACCGGGCCCAGCAGCCGTAACTCGCTCACGCCGTCGATCCTCCACATTCTCTGTTTCGGCTCTTCGGCCCACGTCGGCGAGAGCGCCGCCCGAAACCACGGTCATGACGGCACGAGGACGTCAGGCTGCAGCAGAAGGTAACGACGGTGCGGGGGTTACACAGTGAGACCCATGCCCGGGTATGAGAAACCGTCGGATACAAGAATGTCTTGACCGAAGAAGAACAATGCCTGGTTAGGTCGATGGTCGATCGCCCACGTCGCCACGAGATCATGTTGCGCATACTCGCCTCACCCGCGGCTGAGGACGACGCTCTGCGGGAGGCGTCGACAATGCCACGGGGCCGTTCCTTCTGTTGCAAGGGTCAGCGCCAGGTCGGCATAGCGTGCTACGGCCAGTCCGGTGAGCGAGATTTCCCTGCCAGTTGCCACGACGCTCTCCTTGACGGGAAGTTGTCGACTGGTCGAAAGCTACTTACACACGGTGGACATCGACCAGTTCACTCTTCGGTTCGATGAACAGACCGCACTCGCTGGACGGGCGTCTTCGTTCACTGCGCATCAGATGGACCGTCACCGTGACGGTAGGCGAGGCCCTACCCAGGGGGCAATGTGCACGGTGCTCAATTCCGGGTTCCGGTTGTGCACGATGCTCATACTGCTCGGAGGCTGGCAGGGCGGCGAGGATGCGGGAAGCTGGTCGTGGCGTATGCCGGGGCGAGCACGCTGGTCCGGTGCCATCCGCGGCCAGGCGACCAGAGGCTTCGACAGCAACCATGGCTGCGACACCTCTGGTGACATGGCTCTCTCCCCCCATGGCTGACGGCGTCAACGGTGCATGCAAGGGCGTCTGGCATGGCCTCCGACCCCGGGACCACTCAGGTCGCGCGGCACCTGAGGCCGAGGCACGTACGATGCCCAGATTCTCAGATGTGGGCCGCAAGCGGCCCTGGCCGCAGGCGACTGTCCCGGTCGAGCCACTTGGGGGCGGATCGGGGTGCCTGTCGTAGAGACCCTGCGCATTTCCCGCACCGCTAGGTGCGCCTTCGGTACGGCCGTGTCAAGTCTCGTCAAGGAGGGACTTTCCCCTGATCGATCCAAAGACCGTGAGCACGTTGGACCCGGCACCGCTCAACAGAGCGCGGCGCCGGGTCCGACGCGCATGGCGAGGGTCGCACGCGGCCTGCAGCGAGCACCGTGCGCCTCCAGACCCCCGAGAGCCACGATGCCCGAGCTTTCCCTGTGCTTCGGATCTTCGGGTCGGGTCATCCGTCTCCTGGGGACACGAAGCGACGTTCTCGGCGTATCGCCACGCCGGTCATGCGGCGAAGACCCCTTCGCCCTCCATCGACCGGCGTCACGGCAGGCTGCTGAGGTTGGCGGTTTCGCCGTGACTGCCGGTTACAGCCGACATCGCCGACCGCTGTTCGCTTGTGCATTGCTGATGACCCCGGCGCCGCCGAACGGGGGCTCAATCGGCGCCGGGGTCCTGTCGGCCCCGGCGCCGCTTAACGGGGGTATGGGCGGCGTCGTCAGGCCGACGATGGTGGAGCGGAGATGAACTCCGCTATAGGGTGGCCAGGCTGTAGGTGGCGCTCGTTCCGGTCTGCTCTCCGGTGTCGACTTGCTCCGACTCGCCATCGCACACAGTCCAGTTGTCGCTGTAACGGCCGATCCGTACGGTCAGGCGCGTGCATTCGCCGTCGTCCAGGTGCTCTGCAACTGTCCGGTCACCCGAATCGTGCCGTCGTCCGTGCAACTGGTAAGCGTGGCCCGGGCGCCAGAGCCGACGACAGCCTGCGTGGTGCAGGCCGCCGTCTTCGCGAAGGGAATGCCGTCGGCGAGGGCCGGGGCGGCGGTAGCGGCCATAATGCCCTCCGGTGGCGACGGCGACGACGCCCAGGATCCTTGAGATGATGCGCAATGCCTGGCAGACCGCGCGTGACCCTCGCCATGCGCGTGCGACCGGCGCCGCGCTCCGTGGAGCGGCACCAGGCCCGACAATTCGGTGTGGGGATCAGTCAGGGGAAAGTCGGCTGGTTGAGGCAGGACTCCGAACTCCCGCCGTTGGTCAGCTTGTCGTTGCGGATCCACCCGTACGAGCTCTTCAGATCCGGATCGGCGGCGGTGAACCGCACGTGGGTCCAGCGGTACCCGTTGCTGTCGCGGCTGTCGGTCGCGCAGTGGTAGTCGAGGCCGTCGTTGCTGTCCACAACTCGGACCCGACCGCATGTGTACGCAGGACCGGTGTGCTGGCCCGTATCCCACTTGGCATAGCTGCCATTGGGGGTCGGGTCGAGATCCTGCTGCGTCTGGTAGTCGCTACAGAGAGCCTTGACGGTCATCTCATCGCTGTCGGCGGCGTTCGCCGCCCCGGACGTGAGCAGCGCCGCGGCGGCGACAAGACCGGCGCCGAAACCCGCGGCACGTCGTTGTACTGTTGCCATGAGTCATCCTCCGTATGCAGAAGCGGAACTCCCTGATGAGGCCACGGTGGCACGGCCTCATCGAGTATGCGGCCGGCACCTTGTACGCCATCGTGAAGCGACCTGACGCGGCCGCCACCTACTCACCGGCCCGGCCGAGACCGCCCGCCGAGCGAGGAGCGCCGCCCGCGGCCGGCCGTTGTCAAGGCTGGCCACCGAGATGAGGGCCGGCTCCGCCCGGCGATGCCAGGTAGGGGCATGCCTGATACCAGGCGTGGCCTGGCGCACCACGGCCTGACTTCTCGCGGACGGCCCCCCGTTCATCGGTAAGCCCGCGGCCCACGCGAACCTCACGCATCCGGCATACCGCCGCGATCATGAGGCATCAGCCCGCACGACACCAGCTTTGAAGCTCAGCAGGTGTGGAGTCTCGCGACTTCAGCAACACGAAACGCCATACCAGGAGTTGTCATTCGATGGGCCGTTCTCACGAGCTGTAAGGGTTCCGGCCGCCGGTCTGCGGCTGCTGCTGAGGTGCGGGCTCCTGGGCGAAAGGGTTGCCGGTATCCTGCTGGGGCGACGACTGCGGTGCCGCCTGCAGTTGGAACTGCTCGGACTGCTCCTTGGTTATCTGGCCCGACGCCCCACAGAACGTGCACTGGGTGAAGTATTTTGTCGAGACAGGGAACAGCGGGATGAAGAACAGCGTGAACTTCGTGACCCGCTTGAGCAGGCTGTGTGCCGCCGGGTTCCCGCACATGCCGCACAAGAGGTTGATCACGGCGAGCTGGACCGCGGTGCTCCGGGTGCCAAAGATGATCATTGTTCTGTCCGTTCCTTCGGGAGTACCGTCTCGCGATCCTCGGGGTGAGTGATTCATCGTCGTGGAGAGTGAGGAATCTCTGGCCGGTGACCCGTCAACGGTATACAGGATTCGAACGGGCACGTCACTCACTTCGTTCGACCACAGCCTCTGAGTCCGCCACCTGTCCGACACCGGTCCGTCCGCGGCCAACGAGCCAGCGGTCCATCACGTCGCCGGTCCGCGAGACCCAGATCAATCCCTGCCGCAAAGGCCGCTCCCCGGGAGGCCTGCATCTGCGTGTCAGGTGGCGTACTGCTTCCAGGAGGTGCAGCTGAAGGCGCTGACAGCTTCGCACACACGGAAGAAGACCCACTTATCGCCGTCCGGATTGCTTACCGGATACGAGTCGTAGCCGGACATGTCCTTCGGATGGTAGATCCACTTGTTGGGTGTGTGGTCAGCCTTGTACGAGTACTGGACGGCACACTGCTTGCCGTTGACGTCCGTGTCCCAGATCAGGAACATACGGGGCGACGAAATCCACATTACATCACAGCCGCCGTACGGGATGGTCGGTGAGTCCGCGGACGCCGGTCCAACCGTGCCCAACGCAATCGCCGCGGCCGCAATACTCACCGCGGCCGGCTCCACCACACGCTGTGCCAGCGCCTTCATTGTTATCCCCTCACGCAAAACCTTGCCCGTCGCACGAGCCTGTTCCCGGAGCATCCCAGGACGACCTTGATGGGAACTTGACGGGATCAGACGCCGATTGCTGCTGCCCCGGGCAGTATCCGCCCATGTCCTTGACCGACCTGAGTAGCAGACTTCGCGACGCAGATCAGCCGACGCGTGTCCAAGGTGCTGCCCGTGATCGACTTGCGGACGCCCGAGAGCCGCAGGAGTGCCGCTATCTCATGCGGTTCTGCCGGCAACTGACCATGCACCACCAGGAGCGGCAATGCTGCCCGGCCCGGGCCCGGCAGCCTCAGACGGCCGACATCCCGCTCTTTCCGTAGCGCGGCTCCCACAGCCTGCGGTTGACGACGCGCACCGGCGGTGGGAGGTGTGCGAGGAATCGCTCCCGGTCGGCGGCAGGCATCGAGTCGGTGATCCACGGTACGTAGACCGCCGCGCCCCGTATGCCCTGGCGCTCGCGCATCCTGCTTGCGAAGACGCGCCAGTCAGCCGGTGTCAGCACTTCTTGGATGAGCGGCAGTGCGCTCTTCTCCTCGTGATCGAGGCGCTCCACGAGCGACTTCCTCCGGCGGTCCACCTGCTCGACGAGGTCGGCGGCCGGTTCCTCCAGGGCCGCCTCGACGGAGGCCAGCAGCTGGTCGATACGGGCGTGCTCGGCCTCCATGTCCGCCAGCAGGAGCCGGTAGTCGGGCGGGTGCGCCACCTTATCCGTCGGGCGCGGCCACAGAACGTCGTCCTCCACGGTGTGGTGGAGCAGCAGTTGGTGCTTGAAGTTCGAGGTCATGCGGGTGGGGCTGCATCGGGAGCGGCGGGAGATCCGCCATGATTTCAGGCGGGCAACGCCGTGTTCGACGGGTGCCCGTGCCGCGGCCGGGACCGGTTGCGGGTTCTCCGGGTGGGGGTGAGTTCCTGCAGGGGCCTGTGTTTGATGCCCGTGGTCCGATCGGCCACGATGGGAACGCCCTGGCGCTTGCAGATTCGGATGATCCGGTGGGTGTGGGCGGCGGTCAGGTCGTGGGTGCGGCCCGGCAGTGATCGATGACCAACGAGGCCCCGAGCAAGATGATTGAGACGTCAGACATCTCGATCAACAGCCCGGGGCGCCTCGCTCGTCGCCGCCCGCGAACCGTCACCTGATCGGTGACCACCTCGAAGAAGCTCACTGACGGCCAGTGCACAGTTTTCAGACGGTGCGTTCGCCCCGGCCAAGGACGGTGGCAACTGTGGCAACAGGGCCTTCCGGCACTCGGTCGGAATCGCGCTCCGAGCCACCGCGGGGCCCTGCCTCATGCCGCCGTTACGTGAAGACCACACGAGCCGGCGTCCGTTCGATCACCACGTCGGGCCGGTCACACCAACTCAGCAGGCCGTGTCGGGGGTACGGAAGATGCCCTGACCGGACACTTGGAGCAGCCCCTCGTATTCGTAGTTGCACGGGTAGCTGACGCGCCACGTCCTTACAATGTACTCGTTTCTCTCCACTTTGTACCAGGTTGAATCCCAGGTGGCCGTGCTGTCGCTGCTGCCTGCCCTCTTCCAGCCCACCCTTGCGGTGACCTCACTGCCGCAGCACTTGTCATACCGCACGAGGATGCCCTGTCCCTGAGAATCCCGGAACAGGTTGACGCAGAGTTCGCCATTGCTCGGCCCGCCACACTTCGTATCCAGAACTCCCACTGCTCCCGTGGGAGCCTGGCGTGATATTTCCGCGGCGGGATCGGCGCTTTGCGCGTACGCCGGGCCGGCCATGAAAGCTAAGACGGCTATCGACGCCGCAATCCCGGCCACGAACGTCTTCTTTCTTTCCATCTCTATCCTCGCAATCAGCGGGTGTTGTGAGGTGAAAGAACTGATAATCGAGTATCAGCAGCTGGTCGGCGGGGTCTGGAACGTACCCACCCCCTCCACCTGCAACACTCCGACCCATCCCTCGGCGAAACATCCCCAGCTACTTTTCCACACCTGACTGAGGATGTCTCCGGCAGCGACGGAGTGCCACTCGTCCCACCTGGTTCTCGAAGTCTCAGTCTTGAGACCGAGCCGGGCTGTGATCTTGCTTCCGGAGACCTTCTGGTAGAAGACCTGGATTCGTTCGGGTTCTTCGAGAAGCCTGACGCAGAGCTTGCCGTTACTGAGGACCTTGCACCGTTCTGGAATCTGAATTTCCGCCGCCTCCGGTTTGGCTGCGGTCGGCGCCGCGGCCGTCGGCGTGGAAACGAGAGCCGCGCCTGCAGCAACAAGGGCTGCTGCCGTCAGGGTGATTTGTCGTCGCATTCATCCCTCAAGTGATCCGCCTCGATTGACCTGGTAGCAGGGTAAGAAGAAACACACCCGCAGGCCAATATGCACGGCGCTCAATTCCGGGCGCTGGTTGTGCACAGTGCTCAGTGAGCTTCTTCGAGGTGGTCACCGATCAGGTGACGGTTCGCGGGCGGCGACGAGCGAGGCGCCCCGGGCTGTTGATCGAGATGTCTGACGTCTCAATCATCTTGCTCGGGGGCCTCGTTGGTCATCGATCACTGCCGGGCCGCACCCACGACCTGACCGCCGCCCACACCCACCGGATCATCCGAATCTGCAAGCGCCAGGGCGTTCCCATCGTGGCCGATCGGACCACGGGCATCAAACACAGGCCCCTGCAGGAACTCACCCCCACCCGGAGAACCCGCAACCGGTCCCGGCCGCGGCACGGGCACCCGTCGAACACGGCGTTGCCCGCCTGAAATCATGGCGGATCTTCCGCCGCTCCCGATGCAGCCCCGCCCGCATGACCTCAACCGCCAAGACCCTTCTCACCTCGGAGCTGCAACGCCGAAGAGGCTCACTGACCAGGCAAGGCTAGGAACGATCAGTGCGGCCACGTCGGTGCCGGGGACGGTGACGGTCTGCTCGTCGAGGGCGCTGAAGATCTCCTCGGTCAGCCGAACCACTGTGCCTTCGGCCGCCGTTCTGGAACGTCCGGGGAACTGTGGCCACGGGTTCCTGCGGAACGGCTTGACGCTTTGCTCTCGAGTCTCACCCCGGCTCACCCGCACACCTTCCCGACCATCAGCCAGAGGGTGCGTGCTTGTGCAAGGCCGCACTGGCACGGAACCGAAGTCTTCCGCAACGGTCCCTGTCCTCATCCGTAGCGCCCTCGCCGCGGTAGCAGTGCCGGGCCAGCCAGCTCAGGTCCTGCGGATCAGTGGGCTCTGGAGTTTTCACGGGCCCGACTGTACGTGCCGATCCCGACGAGGGCGCCGATGCATCAGAGAGAAAGCTGCAACAGGATCGTCAGAACGACGGCGAATAGCACGGCGGCGCCCGTACCCGCCATGGCGAACTGGACCGGATGTGCCTCGTACCAGGGCACCATGCCGGGGTAGACCGAGGAGAGTTGGGGCGCGGTCACAGGTGCGTCGGGGCCGTTCCACGGCAGGCCCAGAGACCGGACGAGAAGATCAATGTCCGCAGGTTCGTAGTTGTTTGCGTTGATGCGGATCACGACCGCACCGGCGGCATCGAGTACGAACACCGTGTCAAAGATCAGTCCCCCACGCTGCTGGATAACGTCGGCCCGAACGACTGACGCAGCACGAACGCGCTGCCCGCGCCGTCGGACGAACAAGCCGAGTACGGCAATCTCGTGCGGAGTCACGACGATCCGGTTGGACCTCAAGGATCCCCAGCCAAGGAGCGCCGCAACGGCAGGCACCGCAAGAGCGATCAGTGCGACCGCAGGACCACCCATGGCGAACCCGACGCCAGCGGTGCCGCCACCCAAAATGAACAGCCACACACACAGGAAGATGAGCTGCGTCCGGGAGTGGTTTCTGCGAGCCGGGCGCAGTACGAGGTCGCCGTATCCGTACACCGTTCTCCAATCCGCGACACCGGGGAGTGCACGCCACGCACCCGCACTACCTGGGCCTATTCGTACCGCCGGGTGGCTGGAAGCCTGGTGCAAGCGCCACGGCTATAGCGGCGAGTGCCCGGCAGCGTCCTGATCGAACGTCTTCACTCCCGGCTCAGCAAGAGCGTGATCGAGCAGCTCGCCCAAGTCCAGCCGGTCAAGAGCATCCGGGCGACGATCAGGAGGACGCTCGATGTGGGCATCGCCGCCTACGCCGACAACAGGCGACACGCCGGCGACTGGGCCGCGAAAATCTACAACGGCGCCAGGGAGATGTCGAACGCCGTCGGTACGACGACTGCGCCGGTTATCCAGCAGGCACGAAGCCCTGGGAACGGTCGAGCAGGAAAGGGCTTCCGGGCTCGTCCGGCGTCCAGCCAGCGGCGCGAGCCATGCGGATCGTGGCGGCCACCTCCGCGGGCAGCACCGGCCTGCCGGGGATCTCGAACCAGTTGCTCGGATGCGGTTGGTTGGTGGTCACCACGAGGATGGTGCCTCGTGTCCCGGCCTGCTCAACGGCGTAGATCAACGGACTCCACACCAGCCCCTGACCATAAGTCGGTCGCGCTCGAACCCTCCATCGATAGGGGACGCCGTCGACGGTGATGCGGCGTGAGCCCTTCTTGACCAGCGCCATGGCCTCCTCCTTTCCGCCCGATGGACAGTAACCGCCAGCCCCGGTCCGTGACCGCAGCCTACTGGTGTGGCTACGCCAGACGCAGTGAGTCTCGTTGTTGCGAAGACCTCCCGCGCCCGCTGCCGTGCCGGCTCGAAGATCGGCTCCCCTGCGGCTCTCATAGTCCCGCCAAGTACTCGTCAAGGACCTGCCCACGCAGCTCACGCTCGACAGCCTCGGCGATGAACGCGGAGAACTCCCACTTGCCGACTCGCGCCCGAATCGCCGCTGCGGTCCCTCCGGGCACGACAGGCTCACCCGCATCGCCGAGCCTTCCCCGATGCTGGACGTCGTTTCACCCATACCCCCCGAAAAGCACCACGCTCGATGCCGCCCGCAGGCATCGAGCGGCAGGTATCCCAGCACGGTACGGATGACCGGGGATGACGACAGATGACGAGGGGTCAGCCATCCCTGCACGGGAAAAGGCTAAGGGCCCACCGACCTCGAAGAGCCGGCCCCTCGCTGACCTGCATGTTTGTCAAATCAGCGACGTGGCGCTACATCACCGGCTACACCCTGAAGCGGAACTCCACCACGTTCGCGACCACACCTTCCACGAGGACGCCCTCGAAGATCCGCACCCGCACTTGCCCCGCGTCATGGCCGGCCTCTGAAGGTCCTGACGAACCCGGAGATGAGATCACTCCTCAAAGACCCTGCACACGCCTGGCGCCTCTGTGTTCGACAGCAGGGCGCCGTGCCCCAGGGCGTTCTTCCTGATCGACGGCAAATGTTTTCACGGGCAGTCCGCTATGTGTAATGGACCGTAGTGAAGCATGAGAAACGCCAGGTCAGGCGCAAGAACGCGAGAGGCACAACTGGCCCCGGCGTACAGGCCGACTCGTCCGCCTCTCCCCCTCCGGCCTGCCGGTTTCCTGAGGCCAGGAAGATCCTGCGGGGATTCGCGATCCGTCCGGCGGGGTGCGTCGGCCGCGGCGCGCCTTATCCTTCGCCCGTGGAGCTGCGCTTCGAGACCCGCCGGTCGGATTCGCCCTGGGTCGACACCGTGTGGAGTTGCACGAGCGAGCAGGTCACGGCGATGACGTCCGTCGCCGGGGTGCACTGGGGCCTGGTCTTCTGGAGGCAGGACGGCCGGGCGTACGCGGGCGTCACCGGTCCCGAGACCCGGACTGGGACGGCTCCGGTGCCGGAGGGCGCGGAATTCACCGGCATCGAGTTCGCCCTGGGCACCTCGTTGCGGGCCCTGCCCACGCCCGCGCTGGTCGACGGCGGCGTCGAGCTGCCCGACACCACCCGCCGGACGTTCCGTCTGGACGGCGCACGGTGGGAGACGCCCCGCGCCGACGACGCCGAGGCTCTGGTCGGGCGGCTCGTCCGGGCCGGGATCGTGGTCCGTGACCCGCTCGTCGCGGAGGTGCTGCGGGGGCACCGCCCGGCCGTCTCGGAGCGTACGGTCGAACGCCGGTTCCGCGCCGCGACCGGGCTGACACGGGGGGCCGTCCGGCAGATCGCGCGGGCCCGTACCGCGGCGGAACTGCTGGCCCTCGGCGCGCCGGCCGCTTCCGTCGTCGCCAAGCTCGACTACTTCGACGAGCCGCACCTGGCCCGGGCGCTGCGCTCCTACGTCGGACGCACGGCGCGGCAGTTGCGCGAGGGCGCCGGCGGCGCGATCGCCCTCCATCCGGATCAGCGCCTGACGTCGTAGATCAGCTTCATGATCCCGTTCGAGTAGGTCTCCGACTCCCGCAGCGTCAGCATCTGCTTGTCGCGGTCGGCCCGGCCGAACAGGCTCTTCCCGGCACCGAGCAGCACGGGGAAGACGAGCAGGTTGTACTGGTCGATCAGGCCCGCGTCCGACATCCGCCGGGCCAGCTCCGCGCTCCCGTGGATGAAGATCGCGCCGCCCTCGCCCTCCTTGAGCGCGGCGACGTCCTCGGTCGAGCGCAGGATGGTCGTCGGCCCCCACCCGTCGACGAGGTCGTCGTCGGAGAGCGTGGTCGACACCACGTACTTGGGCAGCTCCTTGTAGGCGGCGTGGTCCTCCGAGCCGGGCCAGACCGGCGCGAACGCCTCGTAGCTGCGGCGGCCGAACATCAGCGCCGTCGTGTCGGCGAGTTCCTCGCCCTTCAGCGACCAGGCTTCCGGGACGAACTCGAGGTCCTTCACCACCCATCCGCCGCTGCGGTGCTCCTCTCCCGGCCCGCCCCCGGGCGAGTCCACGACGCCGTCGAGGGATATGAAGGCTGTGTAGACCAGGTCGCGCATGGTGCTGTCTCCTCGTGATCAGGCGAGTACCGGGCCAGGCTAGATCGCGGCCGCGGCGGCGGTCTTGGACGAAAACGACAGCACGTTGAGCCCTCGGGGCACCGCTCACGGTTGTACGCCGGGGGCGTGGATGGGGCATTCGGTGCAGTCGAGCCGCGGGTGCGCTCGGTGGATCGAGTGGGGTTGACGGGGATCCGCCATGCCTGCGCGATCAGCGGGGACAGGGAGAGTGATCACATCACTCCGGGGAGCCGTGTCTCCCCTGTGACTCTTGGAGGACGCCATGCGTCGTCTCACTCTGTCCCTGGCCACCGCGGCACTGGCTCTCGGTGCCCTGCTCGGCGCGAGCACCGCCGCCGCGGCCCAGGAGCCTCCCATCCCCGCCGGACTGTGCGTGGACGGCGGCGGCAAGGTCGTCCACGACGGCACCACCCCGCCGATCGGCTACAAGTGCGAGGGCGGGAGGTTCGACGGGTTCCCGGTGGTCCTCTGACCCGTGAGGCCGTAGGGAGATGAGGTCTGCTGCTGCCCGGGGCGCGCCCCGGGCAGCGGCGGCTCACCGTACGGGTGTGGGGGAACGGCCTCGTGAACGTGGGCTGTTACGTGGGGACAGCGGCTGAGCCACGGGCGTGCCTGCGGTGGTCCCTGCGTGCCCTGAGATAGGAAACCCCGGTACCGGCGCGGGCGCGGGCCGTGCCGAGAAGCCAGCCTCGCGGACGGTTCCGAAAGACGTCGTAATCAGAGCGGATGAGCTGCTGGAGGCTGAGGCGTCCGAGGGCCAGGTACTGACGGGGCAACTCGCGCGACGAGGGGTGGACGTGACGCCACCACGCATCGGCTGTCTCGAAGTACTGCCCCACTCGGACCGTTTCGAATTGGACGAGTTCGCGCAAGGACGGTGTCATGACGCCACGTGAGACGATCTGTTCAAACCCGGCGCGATCCAGTCCGAACCGCTCGAGGTCTTCCGTCGGGAGATAGACGCGCCCCAGTTCGAGGTCTTCGCGGAGATCGGCGAGGAAGTCCAGGAGGTACACGCCGTATCCGAGCGAGGACGCGATGCGCTGGGCGTCGTCGTGACGTGTCTCCAAGAGTGCGTTCATCCATCCTGCGTGCACGCCGCTGATTCCGCTCATGTACCCGTTCAGGTCGGCGTAGGTGGCGTAGGACGTGACATGGAGGTCACCGCGCATCGTGTGGAGGAACTCGCGCACGCTCTCGAGTTCGATGCCGTAGGTGTCGATGACGTGCCGGAACGCTCGGGAGATCAGTCGTCCCTGCCGCCCGTCGAGAGAGTGCGCACCGTCCGTGTCCGGCTCGTAGGAGCCGTCGAAGAACGCCGCCGTCCAGGCATCGAACGCGGCCTCCCGCTCGCTGATCGGTGTCGCCTCGTCGTCCAGGAGTTCGTCGGCGTACCCGCAGAAGGCGAGAATGGCGTCGTAGTACGGCCGGATCGCCGGGTACAGCAGTGCCCGCGCCGCCGGATACGCTGCCGAGTTGTTCCTGGACAGGAATTTTCCGCAGCATGTATAGGCTTCGACGAGTGCTCCCGTGCGCACCCCGGCAGCTACGAGTTCACGAGTTCGCACGCGTTCTCCCAGATGAGGTATCGGCCGTTTCGCTTGCGATTGACGATCGGATGAGCCCAAACTTCGGGTGTGGTGCAGCCGTCAGGTCTCATCGAGGTCGGGGAACAGCTCGGTGATCTCCCGCCGGGTGATCAGACTCTTGCCGTAGAACATGGGCGAGAGGTAGACCGTGATCGGTGATCCACTGCGGCCGGTGCGCATGGAGGCGAAACTGTGAATTCCCCAGCTCTCGTCGAGCGGCTTTCGAGCCACTTGCGCGAGCAGCGCCTGGTAGTCCTGGTCGGGGATTTCATGGGTCGCGAGCGCACGCCTGACGCGGTCGCAGGCGACCTGGTCGTTGGGGACGTAGTGCCAGAGCGGAACGTACGCCGTGGCCGATTCAGGTCGCTGCCCGCCCCGCGCCGTGAAGGTGAAGTTGGTGATCACCGGTTGCGCCCCGGTGTACCGGGTGAGTTCGGTGGCGAACTCTTCCACCGAGCCCGCGCGGTGCTCCGGGAAGGCTGCCAGCTTGCTGTCCCACAGGGCAGGGGTGATGTGGCGATGCAGGAAGTAGACCTTGACCCGCGCGTCGGGTGCGTCCGAGAGATCCAGACTGATGTACACGACGGGGTCGAGGTCGCTGCCGCGGTCGGCGAAGGCGCGAAGGGGCTCCCACACCCGGCCGAACCCCAGCCTCTCAAGTGCGGCCCGTACGCGGTCATCCGGTGTCATCGCGGGCGAAGCGTTTGCATTGAGGTAGACCTTGAATGCCGGCGCCGACTTTTCGGAAAGGCCCACGGCGTGGGCCATGGCCCACCCGTGGGCGTCCTGCTCGGGGAGGAACAGGTCCCGGATCACGTCGAGTTTGCGGGTGGAGATGCCGGCGTGGTCGACGAGGCGGCGGGTGAGGCGGGATGCGGTGTCTTGCGCGTCGGCCGTGGTGGCGCGAGAAGGCTGCGCTTCGACGCAGACCCGCACTTCGGTGCCGGTGCGACCGAACGCGGCGGAGAATTCCACCGGTGACGTGTCGGTGGTGATGAAAGATCCCCAGATCGGTTCCGTTCCGATGGGCTGATCGCCCCAGGACGCGAGCATGTTACGCACCGTCGCCGCTCCCGACTCGGCGTCGAGCCCCGTAGCGGCCAGGAGCCGCTTCAGCGTGGGGATCGTGTACTCGGTGAATGTGGTCTCGGGACGCAGCCGGGCGTCAGGAATCCGTGAACTCCTGGCATCCATTCGCATGTTCACCTTCCGCTTTCTGTCGACATTACCCGGGTCCCCAGCCGGGCCCGGCGGGTCCGGCCCGGCGATGGCATGCCTCTCCGCCATGGGCTGCTGTCAAAGCCCCTTGCGTTCCGCGGTGAGCAGCACGTACCCGAAGATCTCGGCGGCATCGGCTTCTTTCAGGCACTCCATGAGGTGCGTGAAGGCCGCCTCCCCCAGCACGTGGGCGAACTCCGGCGATCGCGCGCGCAGGGTCTCGGTCAGGTAGCCGATCGAGCGCCAGGCGTGGTCGGAGAGGTCGAGAGTTTCGAGAGTTCGGAGGCCGGCCGCGGTGAGGAGATCTTCGTATCCCGTCAGAGTCGGAGGGGAGTGCATACGAAACGCCGTACACATGGTGTCCATCAGGGCGCTGCTTGCCTCTGGGTCGGCGCCGCGGTGGTATCCGTCCGCGATCACCAGCCGGCCGTCGGGAGCAAGCACACGGCCGATCTCGCAGAACACCCTTCCGCGGTCCGGCATGTGGCTCATCGACTCGATCGCCCACACCGCGTCGAAGGATCCGTCGGCATACGGCAGCGCCATGGCGTCCGCGCTCTCGAAGCGCACTCGGTGCGCCAGCCCCTCACGTCGGCTGCGCTCGTTGGCGCGGTCGACTTCGCGCGCGCTGACGGAGACGCCGACCACCTCCACGCCGCAGACGTGGGCGAGGCGCAGCGCGGGCGCACCGGTACCGCAGCCGATATCGAGCACCCGCTGCCCGGCGCGCACCCGGGTGCGCTTGATCACCTGATCCGTCATACACGAGGTGGCCGCGGCGAGTGACCCGTCCCCGGAGGCGTCCCAGTACCCGAAATGCAGATGGCTGCCGTACGCCTCGGCGAGAATCCCTGTGAGCGAATCGAAGAATTTATCGTCCGATTCTTCCGTGCGCGCGGGACGTTGGGCCATCCGGCTCTCCTCAAGAGAAGAAGTAAGTGCACCGTCATTACGACAGATTCGAAGTCGGCTTCGATTTCCTCTTTCGGCAGGGGAGACCGGTGAACGTCTCACCGGCGCCGGCGACACTCTCCCCTGAAGGTATTCACTCGAATATCACGCGTGACACATGGAAGCGGAGTCACTTGGTTCCCTTGCGCGCCCGGGGCGCACGACGGAGGTGCCACCAGGTGTGGCATCGCCTCCGGACCACTTGATCGAGGGGTTTGGCTCGATGCCGTGCCGGGTGCCGGCCTCGCTCCCGGCCTGCGGCCGGCGCCACCGGAGCCGCCGTGCTCGACTACTCTCGGCCTGGGGTGTGCGGGGAGCGTGGACATGAGGGGAGGGCGGTGTGGAGCCGTGGGAGCTCGGGCGCGCGGTCGACGCGGCCCAGGCGACCGCTGCGGAACTGGGCCTTCGGGCCGACGACGCGGTCACCATCCACAACTCGGACCGTGTCGTACTGCGCCTGCTCCCGTGCGATGTGCTGGTTCGGGTGGCGCCTTCGGAGCACCTGGCTGATTCCCGCTTCGAAGTAGAGGTTGCCCGCCGTCTCGCCGACGTCGACGCGCCGCTGGCCGAGCTGGAGCCTCGGGCCGAGCCGCGCGTCTACGTGCACGGCGCTTTCGCGGTCTCGCTCTGGCGCTACTACGAACCCGTGGGTGCGGAGATCTCACCGGCCGATTACGCGGACGCGCTCGTACGGCACCATGCCGCCCTGCGCCGGATCGACCTGGACGCACCGCACTTCACCGACCGGGTCGCCGGGGCGCTGCGAGAGGTGAACGACACGGAGCGTTCCCCCGAACTGCCCGACGCCGACCGGGAATTCCTCAGCGGCACACTCAGCGGACTGAGCGCCGCGATCAGCGCCGGGAGTTCCGGAGACCAGCTCCTGCACGGCGAACCGCACCCGGGCAACCTCCTCAACACCAGGAGGGGCCCGCTTTTCGTGGACCTCGCCACGTGCTGCCGCGGACCGGTCGAGTTCGACCTCGCCCACGCGCCGGAAGACGTGGGAATGCACTACGCGGGAGCCGATCCCGCCCTGATCCACCGATGCCGAGCCCTGGGCTGGGCGATCTTCTCCGCCTGGCGCTGGCGCCAAGAAGACCAGATGCCCGACCGGGCCCACTGGCGGACGGAAGGTCTCCGACGGGTTCGCACCGCACTCGAGCCCCGCGGGCCCGGCTGAACGCGGAACGGCCGTACCACAGCCGCCGACGCGCAGCGAAGGAACCGCCCCAACCCGTGTGATCGTCAATGACTACGGTGACCGAGTGGCAAGGGGGGAGCCGGCGTGGGGAATCGTCCGACGGACTGGCACGTACTCGATCTCGATGACGACCCGACGCCGGGTGATCCGGAGCGGGTGAAGCAGTTGGCGCGTGAGCTGCATGATTTCGCCGATGACGT
Organism: Streptomyces sp. WAC 06738; assembly: GCF_003945505.1. Taxonomy (NCBI): domain Bacteria; kingdom Bacillati; phylum Actinomycetota; class Actinomycetes; order Kitasatosporales; family Streptomycetaceae; genus Streptomyces; species Streptomyces sp. WAC 06738. The sequence continues at coordinate 1,864,963 of NZ_CP029618.1, forward strand.
GGCGGATGCGTTGCGGCAGATCAAGGGGATGGCCGGTGAGGACGCGCTGCTGCGGTGGGCGGGGAAGACGGCGAAGGCGTTCCAGGACGAGTTCGAGGAAGTCCCGAAGAATCTCAAGAAGCTTCAGCGGTCGTACGACTTGGCGGGTGATGCCCTGGCGGCGTACTGGCCGAAGCTGGAGCGGGCGCAGTCGCTGGCGGACAAGGCGCTGGCGAAGGGCCGTGAGGCGCAGAGTGATCTGACCGCCGCGAACGGGCGGCTGGATTCGGCGAATTCGTGGGTGGATCGGGCGACGAAGAAGACGGAGGAGTACGACGGGAAGGAGGGCAAGGAGAAGCCCGACGAGTCCGAGGTACGCGCCGCGACCCGCAACGCCACCGACGCCAAGTCCGCCCGCGCCTCCGCCCAGACGGCCGTCGACAACGCCCAAGGCGGCCTCGAAGCCGCCAAGAAGATGGCCGCCGACGCGAAGAAGATGCGTGAGGACGCCGCCTCCGAGGCGAAGGACAAGCTCGAAGAGGCGTCGGATGCCGGTATTCAGAACCGGAAGTGGTGGGAGAAGGCGGTCGACTGGGTCAAGGACAACTGGGACACCATCGTCAACGTCTGCAAGGTCATCGTCGCCGTCCTCGGCATCGTCGTCCTCATCATCGGCGGACCCCTCGCCTGGGTCGTCCTCGCCGCCGCCCTCGTGGTCCTGGCCGACACCCTCTACAAGTACATGAACGGCGAAGCCTCCCTCTGGGACGTCGCCTTCGCCGCCCTCGACTGCATCCCCGGCATGAAGGGCCTCACCACCCTCGGCGGGCTGGCCAAGATGGCCAAGGGCGGCATGAAGGCCATGGCGGGCCTGAGGGCCATGAAGGCCGGCGTCCTGGGCCTGGCCAAGCGTGGCCGCACCATGCTCGGCGACGCCGCCCAGGGCGCACGCAACCGGCTCAGGAACGTCGTCAACAAGCTCACCGACCCCGTCGACCTGGCGACCGGCGAGATGTACCTCGCGCAGACCGATGTCGAACTCCCCGGCCTGCTCCCCCTCACCTTCAGCCGCCGGCTGGGCTCGTCCTACCGGTGTGGCCTGTGGTTCGGTCCCACCTGGACGTCCACCGTCGACCAGCGGCTGGAGATCGACGAGGACGGCATCGTCTTCATCACCGAAGACGGACGCCTGCTCGCCTACCCCCACCCCCACGGCACCGACGAGGTGCTGCCCGAGTCGGGTCCGCGCTGGACCCTGGCCCGCCTGGAGACCGGTGGCTACACGATCACCGACCCGCTCACCGGCCACATCCGGCACTTCCACGCCCCCGTCTCCGACGACGTGGCTCTGCTGCACCGGATATCGGACCGCAACGGTCACATGGTCACCTTCGCCTACGACGCCGACGGCGTCCCCACCGACATCCGCCACTCATCCGGCTACCACCTCCGCCTGACGGCCGAGGGCGACCGGGTCACCGCCCTCCATCTCGCGAACGCCGCCGGCGACGGCTCGGACGTGGAGGTCAAGCGCTTCGGCTACGACGCCGCCGGCAACCTCACCGAGGACTGCAACTCCTCGGGCCTGCCGCTGACCTTCGCCTACGACGACCGCCTGCGCGTCACCTCGTGGACCGACCGCAACGACCGCTCCTACTCCTACACCTACGACGAGCACGACCGCTGCACCGCCGAGGGCGGCGAGGCGGGCCACGTGGCTCTCACCCTCACCTACGGGGGAGAGGACCCCGCCTGGCCCGCGTGCACGGTCACCGCCCTCACCACCGCCGACGGCGCCACCACCCGCTTCGTCGTCAACGACAACAGTCAGGTCGTCGCCGAGATCGACGCCCTCGGCCACGTGTCGCGCACCGAGTACGACCGGCACCACAACCTGCTCTCCGAGACGAACGCCCTGGGCCACACGACCCGGTACGAGAACAACTCCCTCGGACAGCCGACCGCGATCACCCACCCGGACGGCTCGGTCGTCCGCTACGAGTACGACGAGTCAGCCTGCCACACCGCCACGCTCATGCCGGACGGAACGGCATGGCGGTGGGAGTACGACGCCCGGGGCAACCTCGTCTCCCAGACCGACCCCTCCGGGGCCACGACCCGTCTGACGCGCGACGACGGCGGCCGGCTCACCGGGCGGATCGACGCCCTCGGCCACACCACCCGCGTCCGCTGCGTCCCCGCCGGCATGCCCGAAGAAGTCGCCGACCCCCTCGGCGCGGTGATGCGCTTCCGCTACGACGCCTTCGGACGGACGAGTCACGTCACCGACCCCACGGGGGTGAACGAGTCGCTGACCTGGTCGGTCGAGGGGCACCTCGTGCGCCGTACCCGCGCCGGCGGGCCGGCCGAGACGTGGACGTACGACCCGGAGGGGAACTGCCTCACCCAGGTGGGCGCGGACGGGGCAACCACCCGTTTCGAGTACACCCACTTCGACATGCTCTCCGCCCGCGTCGAACCGGACGGCACGCGGCACGAGTTCACGTACGACGCGGGACTGCGGCTGACGGAGGTGCGCAACCCCCAGGGGCAGAGCTGGCATTACCGTTTCGACCCCGCGGGCCGGATGGTGGCGGAGGAGGACTTCGACGGCCGCACCCTCACCAGCACCTTCGACGCGGCCGGACAGCTCGTCGCCCGTACGAACGCCGCCGGCGAGACCGTCACCTTCGGCTACGATCCCGCGGGCCGCATCGCGCACAAGACGGTGGGCGAGCTGACCACCGTCTACGCCTACGACTCCGCCGGCCGCCTGCGCTCCGCCGCCAACCCGCAGAGCAGCCTGGTCTACCTGCGCGACGCGATGGGGCGCATCGTGGCCGAGACCGTGGACGGCCGCACCACCACCTACGAGCACGACCTCCTCGGGCAGCGCACGCGGCGGACCACTCCCACCGGCCTGACCACCCACTACGCGTACGACGCCGCCGGCCGCGGCACATCGGTGACCACCAACGGCCACACCACCGACCTCGTCTTCGACGCCGCCGGCCGGGAGACCGAGCGCCACCTCGGCGCCCTGACGGTGAACTCCGCCTGGGACTCCGCCGGGCGCCTCGCCCGCCAGTCGGTCACCGCGGGCCCCGAGCGCCGTATCGCTCAGCAGCGCTCCTACGCCTACGCCCCGGACGGCAACCTGGCCGGGCTCGACGACCGCCTCAACGGGGACCACCGCTTCGGACTCGACGCCGTCGGCCGGGTGACGAGCGTCACCGCCCCCGGTTGGGCGGAGTCCTACGCCTACGACTCCCTCGGCAACCTCACCCACGGCACGTGGCCCACGGGCAACGGCCACGACGCGGCCCTCGGCGAACGGACCTACACCGCCACCACCCTCACCGCCGCAGGCACCTACCGCTTCCGGCACGACGCCGCCGGACGCCTGGTCACGCGCACCCGCAAGCGGCTGTCCAAGTCCCCCGAGACCTGGCACTTCGCGTACGACGCGGAAGACCGTCTCACCGGCGCCCGCACCCCCGACGGCGTCCGGTGGGCCTACCGCTACGACCCGCTCGGCCGCCGCACCGCCAAGCAGAAGTTCACCGCCGACGGCCGGGGCGTCGCCGAGGAGACCGTCTTCACCTGGGACGGCCCCGTCCTCATCGAGCAGACCAGCACCGGCGGCCCGTTCCCGCAGCCGGTCACCCTCACGTGGAACCACCAGGGGCTCGTCCCGATCACCCAGACCGAGCGCATCACGGACGCCACCACCCAGGACGAGATCGACGCCCGCTTCTTCGCCATCGTCACGGACCTCGTCGGCACACCCCGCGAACTCCTCACCCCCGAGGGCGACATCGCCTGGCGCACGCACACCACGCTCTGGGGCACCCTCTCCTGGCCGTCCGGCTCCACCGCGCACACCCCGCTGCGCTTCCCCGGCCAGTACGCCGACCCCGAGACCAGCCTGCACTACAACCTCTTCCGCTACTACGACCCCGCCAACGCCCGGTACACGACCCCCGACCCGCTCGGCCTCGCGCCCGCTCCGAACCCGGTCGCGTACGTCCACAACCCACACACCTGGACCGACCCCTACGGGCTCGCCCCGTACATCCATGCCTCCGTGGCCAGCAGCGACTGGGGGAACAAGGGCGCACACGTCCACATCGGGAGCCGGGAGGTCCGGGTGTTCCCCGACGGCGCCGGCGGGGTCGGCGGCGAGCCGATCAGGCTGTCGAACGGAAACGTGGCGTCTCCGCGTGACGTGGAGCGGGTCCTGGAGGAGATCCGGGTCAATCCGAAAATGCGCGAGGACCTCATCGCCAAGGCGTCGTCCGCGCGCGCGTCCATGAATGCGGGTGAGTACGGTACGAAGGTGAACCGGGCCCTCGAAATTCACTTCCTGATCAAGGCGCTGGAGAAGATGTGACGGCGACGGACCTCGACCTGTACAGCCGGGTCGTGCGGCACGAGACCCTCGGGGGGCGACCGCGGACTCCACGCCCGAGGTGTGGGAACGCGCGCTTCCCGGCGATCACCTGGAGGACAGGCGCAAGAAGTTCATGCGCTGGGACTACGGCCTCGTCGAGGTCTTCTTCGCCCGGGTGGACCGGCAGTGGAGCGGTTCCGGCTTCACGATCCAGGTGCACCGGCTCGCCGAGGCGGGCGGGGGGCCGGTCCCGGCGTGCCTGCGGGACGCGTACGGCGATTTCCGCAGCAGCGTGCCCCTCGGGGAGCTGACCGATTCCCTGGCGGCGGCGGGCCTGTCCCTCACCGAGGTGGAGAGCTATTCCGACAGGGAATTCAGCCAGTTCACGTCACCCAGCGGGCGCGTCGCGGTGTACGTCCTCACCGATCCGCGGCCCGATGCGGACTACCGCATCCCCCGCGGGGGATCTGGTCGATCACGGTGGCGCCCGCGGAGGCGTGAGCGGTCCGCCGGCGGCGAATGCCGACAAGTCGACCTGATCAGAAGTCATTGGTCTACACCTTGTCTTGGTGCAGACCAAGGTGATTGACTGCGCCCCGTCAAGCTCCAACGCCGGCGTTCGCGCCGGTGACCCCCCACCAGGAGAGTGATGAGGTGCTGAGGAAACTCGGAACGAAGGTCAAGGCCATGCTCGCGATCGGGGCGCTGGCCGCCGCGCTCGCCGTCGTGGTGCCCGTGACCGCGTCGGCAGGCGAGGGCGGCACGGCGGGCGAAGGAGGCGCGGACAAGGCGGTGGCCGCGGAGTTCATTGTCAGCGAGGCGCAGTTCGAGCAGATGTTCCCGGGGCGGAACGCCTTCTACACGTACCAGGGGCTGACCGACGCGCTCAGCGCGTACCCCGCGTTCGCCAACACCGGTGACGAGACCACCAAGAAGCGGGAGGCCGCCGCCTTCCTGGCGAACGTCAGCCATGAGACCGGCGGGCTCGTGCACGTCGTCGAGCAGAACCAGGACAACTACCCGCACTACTGCGACGCGTCGCAGCCCTACGGCTGTCCCGCCGGGCAGGCCGCGTACTACGGGCGCGGGCCCATCCAGCTCAGCTGGAACTTCAACTACAAGGCCGCCGGCGACGCCCTCGGCATCGACCTGCTGAACGACCCCTGGCAGGTGGAGCGGAACGCCGCCGTCGCGTGGAAGACCGGCATCTGGTACTGGATGACGCAGTCCGGGCCCGGGTCGATGCCCGCGCACGACGCGATCACCGGCGGGCACGGGTTCGGCGAGACCATCCGGGCCATCAACGGGTCGCTGGAGTGCAACGGCGGCAACCCCGGCCAGGTGCAGAGCCGGATCGACAAGTACACGCAGTTCGTGCAGATCCTCGGCACGACCCCCGGCGACAACCTGAGCTGCTGACCCGGCCGGGCCCGACCGGCCCGGTCCGACCGATCCCGGCCGGGTGCGCGGCCCGGTCCCGCCCTTCCCGGGTGGGTCGCGCGCCCGGCCGTTCCCCCCACGTAACCACCCCCCACCCGGAGGCAGTTGTGGCACGCGCACGTACACACAAGTTCCGGAAGACACGCAAACGCCTCGTCGGCGCCCTCGCCGCCGCGTCGCTCACCGCCGGCGCGCTCGCCGCCGCGGTCGCCACCGAGGCCGCCGCCGACCCCGAGCCGGTCACCCACGGCGCCGCCGCGGTGCCCGCGCACGCCGTCACCGGCTACTGGCAGAACTTCGACAACGGCGCCACCGTCCAGACCCTCGCCGACGTCCCCGAGGCGTACGACATCATCGCCGTCGCCTTCGCCGACGCGACCGGTACGCCCGGCCAGGTCGACTTCACCGTCGATCCCGCGCTCGACTACACCGAGGACGCCTTCAAGGCGGACGTCGCCGCGAAGCAGGAGAGCGGCAAGTCGGTCGTGATCAGCGTCGGCGGCGAGCGCGGCGCGGTCTCGGTCAACGACGAGGCAAGCGCGGAGGCGTTCGCCACGAGCATCCTCGGGCTCATGGAGGAGTACGGGTTCGACGGCGTCGACATCGACCTGGAGAACGGGCTCGACTCGACGTACATGACGCAGGCCCTGAAGGCGATCCACGCGGGCGCCGGCGACGGCCTGGTGGTGACGATGGCGCCGCAGACCATCGACATGCAGTCGCCGGAGAACGAGTACTTCAAGACGGCGCTGAACATCAAGGACTTCCTCACCGTCGTCAACATGCAGTACTACAACAGCGGTTCCATGCTGGGCTGCGACGGGAAGGTCTACTCGCAGGGCACGGTCGACTTCCTCACCGCCCTGGCCTGCATCCAGTTGGAGAACGGGCTCGCCCCCTCGCAGGTCGGCCTCGGCACCCCCGCCTCGTCGCGGGCGGCGGGCGGCGGGTACGTGGAGCCGGGCGTGGTGACCGACGCGCTCGACTGCCTCACGCGGGGCACCGGCTGCGGCTCCTTCAAGCCGGAGAAGACGTACCCGGAGCTGCGCGGTGCGATGACCTGGTCCACCAACTGGGACGCCGCCGACGGCAACGCCTGGTCGGACACGGTCGGGCCGCACGTCGACCAACTGCCGTAACCGTACGGGAGCAGACAGCGGGGCCGGCCGGGACTTCCCGTCCCGGCCGGCCCCGCCCCCGTAACTCCCGGTCCTCAGTCCCGTCCGCTCCGGGCCGGGGTGCCGTTCTCCGCCCCCGGCCAGCCGTTGATCACGAACTGCGACCCCGGCTCGACGACCACGTCGCCCTCCGCGGAGCCGGTGATGGTGACGTTCGTGAGGTTCGCGCTGCCGCGGGCGCCGCCCATCGCGAGGATGCCGGCGCCGTTGTTCGACTTCTCGATCGACACGTTGGAGATGTTCACGTTCGGCATCTCGCCGCCGCCCGTCTTGAACTGGATCCCGTCGTACGTCGAGTCGTGGATGTCCGTGTCCTTGATCGTCACGCCCGGGATCGGCTGGCCCGCGGGGAAGAGCGTGATCGCGCCGAACTCCTGCGCCTCGCCCCAGAACGCGCCGCCGCAGCGGTGGAGCGAGTTGCCCGAGATCACCGTCTCGCCGGTGAACGGCACCGGGTCGTGGTCGGTGGCGAGCATGATGCCCGGGTAGTTCGCGGTGTCGGAGATCAGGTTGTTCTCGACGGTGTTGCCGTAGCCGCCGTAGATCGCGACCCCGTTCGCGCGCCAGGGCAACTGGATGGTGTTGTTGCGGAAGTGGTTGTCGTGGCCGATGTCGACGGCCTGGTCCTTCACGTACTTGCTGGCCCAGACCGCGAGCGAGTCGTCGCCCGTGGTGCGGAAGGACGAGTTGACGACCTCGGAGTTGCGGGTGCCGTTGGTGAAGTTGATGCCGTCGGCGTACGTGTTGCGTATCCGCATCCCGCTGAACGTCAGCCCGTCGGCCGGGCCCCACAGCTCCGGCTTGTTGGAGTAGTCGCGGCCGACCCAGACCCCGACGTTGGCGTGCTCGATCCACACGTTCGAGATCTCCGTGCCGACGCCGAACCGGCCGTTGAGGCCCACGCCGCCCTCCTGGCCGCCGTCGCCGCCGCGGATGGTGCCGGAGCCGAAGATGGCGAGGTCGGAGATCTTGGTGTTCTTGTCGATGTCGAAGCCGAAGTTGCCCTCGTGCGGGTGGTTGATGCCCCCGGCCTCGTGCGGCGGGGTCAGCGTGGAGAACTGCGAGTGCCACATGCCGGAGCCGCGGATCTCGACGTTGCTGATGCCGACCTGGTTGTACTGGCCGCCCTCGGGGTCGTCGGTGAGGATCTTCTGTTCCTGCCGCCACTGGCCCGGCGGGATCCAGACGCACTCGATCTCGCCGTTCTGGTCGGCGGTGACGGCCGCCTGGAGCGCCGCGGTGTCGTCGTTGCCGTCGTCGGGCACGGCGCCGTACTCGGTGATCGACGTGCACGCGGCCGGCTTCTCCTTCGGCGGCGCGACCTGCTCCAGGTCGATCAGGTCGATGACGTAGAACGCGGCGTCGTCACCGGCGTCGCGCTGGAGGCGGAAGGTGGTGCCGGCCGGGTAGCTCTCGTCGAGCAGGGCGTGGGACTCGTCGAAGAGCCGGCGGGCGTCGGTCTGCGGGGTGTTGGTCAGGCCCTCGGGGTCGTCCGTGTTGCCGTACAGCCAACTGTGCTTGGACGACAGGTCCAGCTTCTGCACGAACGCGCCGTCGGCGTAGAGGCTGAGGGTCGCCTCCGTGCCGCCGCCGCCCGGGGCGTCGGGGATGGAGTTGCGGACGACGATGGAGTTGGCCGGGGAGGTCGAGGTGAACTCGACGTACTGCCCGGTGTTCTCCAGCCGCACCGACTTGCGGCCCGAGGACTCGGAGGCGAAGTTCGTGTGCCCGAAGGTGCGCTTCGCGTCGGCCTCCAGCAGGGTGCCGTCGTACGTGCCGGTCTCGGCCTCGTACTCGACGTAGGGCAGCTCCGCGCCGGCCGCGGCCGCGCTGCTGCCCGGGGCCGCTTCGCCGGGGGCGGTGGTCTCCGCGGCGGCGGTCCCGTCACCCTCGGGGGCGACGCCGGCCATGGCCTGGCCGGAGAGGGGCAGGACCCCGATCGCGACGAGGCCGAGCGCCGGTATCCCGACGGCCACACGCCGTCTGAGGTGCTTCCACTTCATGGTGTCCTCTGTTCTGTGGGGGCTGACAGAGTGCGCATGCCTTTTCCTTGCAAGAAATCAACGTAAGTTTGCGTAACAGAGTCGATGTCTTGCTGATTGGCAGTCAGAGTTTTGAGGCACCCCGCGGGTTTGTCAATGGTCCGCGCACGGCGCCCTGTCCGGGCCGCCCGCGCCGCGCGGGTAGGCTGCCGGAGGGCGGAGGGGGAACCGGAAACGTCACCGCGGGAGGATTCGTGCTCGTACTGCTGCCACCGTCCGAGGGGAAGGCCGAGGGCAGGCGCGGCGCCCCGCTGAAGCTCGACTCGCTCTCCCTGCCCGGCCTCACCGCCGCCCGCGAGACCGTCCTCGACGAACTGGTCGCACTCTGCGCCGCCGACGAGGAGAAGGCCGCCGACGTGCTGGGCCTCACCGAAGGGCTGCGCGGCGAGGTGGCGCGCAACGCCCGGCTGCGGACCGCGCCCACCCGCCCCGCCGGGCAGATCTACACCGGCGTGCTCTACGACGCGCTCGGCCTCGCCACGCTCGACGCCGCCGCGAAGCGGCGTGCGTCGGCGTCGCTGCTGGTGTTCTCGGGCCTGTGGGGCGCGGTGCGCATCGGCGACCGCATCCCGGCGTACCGCTGCTCCATGGGCGTACGGCTGCCGGCCGCGGGCGCGCTCGGCGCGTACTGGCGCGGGCCGCTGGACGCCGCCCTGCCGGCGGCGGCCGGGCGCGGGCTCGTGCTCGACCTGCGCTCGTCGGCGTACGCGACGGCCTGGCGGCCCCGCGGCGAACTGGCCGCGCGCACGGCCGCGGTGCGGGTGCTGCACGCGACGGTGGTGGACGGGGTGGAGAAGCGCTCGGTGGTGAGCCACTTCAACAAGGCGACGAAGGGCCGGCTGCTCCGCGACCTCCTCACCTCCGGCGCGAAGCCCCGCACCCCGGCGGCGCTGCTGACGGCGCTGCACGACCTGGGATACCGGGTGGAGGGCGAGCCGCCGCGGCGGGCGGGGCAGCCGTGGGAGCTGGACGTGGTGGTGACGGAGCTGTAGAACGTCCCGCCCTCCCCGCACTCCCGCCCCAGGGTAGGCCGCCCCGCTGACAGACAGGACCGGCGCGCACCGGCCGGAGAGCCCGTATTGCACGGTACGCAACGTGCGTTGCACCGGCGTGGTCACGGAGGCACGATGACGGCGTGACCACTGACTCCGCCTCCGCGTCCGTCCCCTCCTCCGTGCTGGGCCTCGCGCCCGTCATCCCGGTCGTCGTCCTCGACGACGCCGCCGACGCCGTGCCGCTGGCGCGCGCGCTGGTGGCCGGGGGCCTGCCCGCGGTCGAGGTGACCCTGCGCACGCCGGCGGCGCTCGACGCGATCCGGGCCATCGCCGCCGAGGTGCCGGACGCCGTCGTCGGCGCCGGCACGGTGCTGGACGCGGCGGCCGTGGACGCCTCCGCCGCCGCGGGCGCCCGGTTCCTCGTCAGCCCCGGATCGACGGACGGGCTGCTGTCGGCAATGGACGCGTCGGGCCTGGCGTACCTGCCCGGGGTGTCGACGGTGTCGGAGGCGATGGGCCTGCTGGAGCGGGGGCTGACGGAGATGAAGTTCTTCCCGGCGGAGGCGTCGGGCGGCATCGCGTACCTGAAGTCCCTCGGCTCCCCGCTGCCCCGCGCCCGGTTCTGCCCGACGGGCGGCATCACGGCCCAGTCGGCGCCGCGGTACCTGGCGCTGCCGAACGTCGGCTGCGTGGGCGGCACATGGATGCTGCCGAAGGCGGCCCTGGCGGCGAAGGACTGGGCGACGGTGGAGAAGCTGGCGGCGGAGGCCGCGGCGCTCGGCAGGGGGTGAGCCCGCGGCGTGGGATCAGCGAAAAGGCGGTCTCAGCGCAGGTGCGACGTGTCGTTCAGCAGGCGCACGCTCGCGTGCCCGTCCGCGTAGTACGCGACCTCCGACACCCCCGCCGGCGACAGCTCCATCCGGTACAGCGACTCCGGCGGCGCGCCCAGCGCCAGCCGGACCAGCGTCTTGATCGGCGTCACATGCGACACGAGCAGCACGGTGCGGCCCGCGTACCGCGCGAGGAGCTTGTCGCGCGCGACCGCGACGCGGCGGCTGACCTCGGCGAAGGACTCCCCGCCGCCGCTCGGCGCGGCCTTCGTGGAACGCAGCCAGGCGGCGAGGTCATCGGGGTGGCGCTCCCGTACCTCCGCGAACGTCAGCCCCTCCCAGGCGCCGAAGTCCGCCTCGCGCAGCCCGTCCTCGACCCGGATCTCCAGCCCGAGCCGCCCGGCCGCAGCCTCCGCGGTCTCCCGGCAGCGGCGCAGCGGGGAACTGACCACGGCCTGGACGGTGCCGCGGGCGGCGAGGAGTCCGGCGGCGGCCGTGGCCTGGCCGCGGCCGGTGGCGGAGAGCGCGGGGTCGCCGCCGCCGGTGCCGGAGAACCGTTTCTGGGGGGTGAGGGCGGTCTCGCCGTGGCGGAGCAGGAGGAACGTGGTGGGCGCCCCGAGGTCGGTGCCCCAGCCCACCGCCGGGCTCGCGGTCCTGCCGGCCTCCCCGGCCCGTACGCCACCCTCGGCCCGCATGCCGGAACCCTCGCCCCGCGCCTCCGAGCCCTCCCGCGACCCGGCGGCGCCGGTCGCCGCGTCCAGCTCCGCCCGCGACGCCTCCGCGCTCCACCGCTCGCCGCGCCTGCCCGCGTCCATCGCCTCGTTCGCGAGCCGGTCCGCGTGCTTGTTCTGCTCCCGCGGAATCCACTCGTACGTCACCCGCCCCGGCGGGAAGATTTCGCGCGCCTCCGCGGCCAGTTCGCGCATCCCGGGGTGCTTGATCTTCCAGCGCCCCGACATCTGCTCGACGACGAGCTTGGAGTCCATCCGCACCCGGACCTCCGCGTCCGGGTCGAGCCCGCGCGCCGCCCGCAGCCCGGCGATCAGCCCGCGGTACTCGGCGACGTTGTTGCTCGCCACCCCCACGTGCGCCGCGTCCTCCGCCAGCACCGCGCCGTCCGCGTCGCGCACCACGGCGCCGTACCCCGCGGGCCCCGGGTTCCCCCGCGAGCCGCCGTCCGCCTCGACGGTGAACACGCGCCGGGCCGGTCCTGCCATCAGAGGCCGGATTCGGGGGTACGGACCAGGATCCGGCGGCAGTTCTCGCACCGTACGACGGTGTCGGGGGCCGCGGCCCGTACCTCGTTGATCTCCGTGATGTTCAGCTCCAGCCGGCAGCCCTCGCAGCGCCGCTGGTACAGCCGGGCCGCGCCGACGCCGCCCTGCTGCTCGCGCAGCTTGTCGTAGAGCTTCAGCAGGTCCGCCGGGATCTCGCCGGCGGCGGCCGCGCGCTCCTTGGCGACCTCGCCGGCCTCGGCGTCGATCTCGCCGACCGTCGCGTCACGCCGCGCCGTGGCATCCGCGATCTTGGCCTGAACCGACTCGACCCGGCCGGTCAGCTCCGCCACCCGCTCCTGCACGGTCTCGCGGCGCTCCATGACCTCCAGGACCACGTCCTCCAGGTCGCTCTGCCGCCGGGCCAGCGAGGCGATCTCGCTCTGCAGGTTCTCCAGGTCCTTGGGCGAGGTCACCGCGCCGGAGTCCAGCCGCTGCTGGTCGCGCGCGGCGCGCTGGCGCACCTGGTCGACGTCCTTCTCGGCCTTGACCTGCTCGCGTTCGGTGTCGCTCTCCTCGGTCTGCGCGGCGACGAGCAGGTCGCGGTGGTGTGCGAGGTCGGCCTCCAGTCCCGCGACCTCCTCGTGTTCCGGGAGGGTGCGGCGGCGGTGCTGGAGCTGGGTGAGGCGGACGTCGAGGGCCTGGACGTCCAGCAGGCGGATCTGGTCGGCGGGCGCTGCGTTCAAGCTGGCTGCTCCGGGCTCGTAGGGGCGAGGCTGGCGTGGGGTGCGGGGGACCCCGCGGTGCCCGCGGACGGTGCGGCAGAGGTGGATCGTGCCGCAGGTGCGGGCGCGTGCGTGGTCCAGGGGTCGGTCACGATACGCGACACGCGCGTGCGCAGACCCCATGCGTTCCGGTCCGAGATCGCGTCCAACTGCGCGGCGGCCTGCTCGCACCAGGGCCACTCGGTGGCCCAGTGGCCCGCGTCGATCAGGTACGGGCGGCCGCCGGCGGCGAGCGCGGCGTGCTGCTGCGCCTCGGAGACCGGGTGGTGGCGCAGGTCGGCGGTGACGTAGACGTCGACGCCCGCGGCGCGCACCGCGTCGAAGAGCCCGTCGCCCGAGCCACCGCAGACGGCGGCCGTACGGACCTCGCCCTCCGGGTCGCCGGCGACGCGCAGTCCGGTGGCGGTACGGGGCAGGGCCGCGGCGGCGCGGTCGGCGAACTCCCGCAGCGGCACCGGGGCGTCCAGCTCGCCGAGCCGGCCGAGGCCGCGGCGGCCCGCGGGGTCGTCGGCGTCGGGCACCAGGGGCCCGGTGACGCGCAGGCCGAGGGCGCCGGCGAGGGCGTCGGAGACGCCGGGGTCGGCGCGGTCGGCGTTGGTGTGGGCGACGTGCAGCGCGACGTCGTTCTTGATGAGGGTGTGCACGACGCGGCCCTTGAACGTGCCGGCCGAGACCGTCGACGTACCGCGCAGGTAGAGGGGGTGGTGCGTGACGAGCAGGTCGGCGCTCCACTCGACGGCCTCGTCGACGACCTCGCGCACCGGGTCGACGGCGAAGAGCACGCGCTCCACGCGGGCGTCCGGGTCGCCGCACACCGTGCCGACCGCGTCCCACGGCTCGGCGCGGCCGGCGGGCCAGAGGGCTTCGAGCGCGGCGACGACGTCGGCAAGTGCAGGCACGGGGCAAGGCTACCTCCGCCGGCAGGGCCCCGGTGCGGCGCCCACCGGCAAGCACAGGGGGCGGCGCGGCGAAGCGGAACGGCGGATCCGCCACCCGTATGTGTGAAGTGACCGGCGCCGCGCCGATTGCTGTGACGTGCGAAAACTACCTTCACGTGCGGAGGTGAGGGAACCGGATGAGGCCCATTGCAGAATCGATTCCTTCAGTGACGACGGGGACGGCGGCGACGCCCGCCCCGACGACGGCGGCGGCGGACGGGACGCGGGCGCCGGATGCGGTACCGGGTCGGGACGCGGCGGCCGCGGGTACGGAGACGGGGGCGGCGGCCGCCGGGGCAGCGGCGGACCAGGGACCGCCGACGCCTGCGGGAGCGCGGGCCGTTGCGCGCCGGCCCGGCGCCGCGGACCCGGCACCCCGGCCGGGGGCGGGGCCCGCAGCGGGAGCGGGGACCGCCGCACCGGCCGCAGCGGGGAACGCCGCCGCGATGGTCGCGGTCACCGCGACGTCGCCCCCGCGGCTCCCGGCACCCCCCGGGCGCCACGCCGCCCCGCCGACCGCCGCTCCCCCGGCCGCCGCCCCCGGCCGCCCCGTGGGACGGGCCGGATTCACCCTCACCGCCGACGGCACGTACGGCGCCTGCCTCGCCGCCGACGCGGACGGCAACTGGTTCCCCGAACGGTGGACCCTGCACGGCCCCGAGGCGTACACCGTCCCCCTCCCCTGCGCGCAGCCGGAGGAGCCGGGGACCACGGTCCTGCCGCTGGCCGACGGCCGCGTGCTGGTCCGCCGGCTCGTCGGTGGCACCGACCACACGTTCTCCCTTCTGCACCCCTCCGGGCCCGACACCACCGAGCAGACCCTCGGCTCGGTGACCGCGCCCCGGCTCGCGCTCGTACCGCCCGCGCCGGAGAGCGCCGAGGTGTACGCGCTGGCGCCCCCGGAGCCCGGCGGCGAGACGACCGCCGTGTGGCGGGTGTACGGGGGCGGGTTCGCCGGCGCCGGCACGGCGCACCCGGAGCGGATCGGCGAGATCCCCGGCCGGTGCGCGGGCCGCGGCTGGCTGGACCGTACGGGCCGGGCGCTCGCCGTCGACCAGGAACTGGACGGGCGGACGAAGGCCGTGACGGTCGGGCTGCACGGCGGGGTGGAGGTCAGCCCGCTGCTGATGCTCACCGAGGAGAGCAACGACCGTCTGCTGCTCGCCGACCCCGACAGCGGGCTGCTGCTCCTGCGCTCCGACGCCCCGGGCCGCGACCGGCTGGGGTGGGGGGTGCTGGGCAGCGGGCGCCCGGTGCGGTTCCCGGACGCGCTGTGCCCGCGGGACACGGCGGTGACGCCGTTCGCGGTGCAGCCGGGACAGGTGCTGACGCCGGAGCACTGCGGGGTGGCGCTGCGGCTCGAAGGACCGGGCGGCTGCCGGCTCGGCGTGTGGCGGCCGGCGGCGCGGCGGCTGGTCCAACTGCCGCCGCTGCCGGGGTGGATCACCGGCAGCGGGCTGTGGACGCAGTGGGGCGAGCTGCGGTTGCCGTACGCGACCCCCGCCCACCCCTGCGGCCTGGCGCGCCTGGCGATCCCCGACCCGTCGGCGGCCGAGTTGCTGAACGCACCGCCCCTGAGCGACCCGCCCCCCGACCGCGCACCGGACGAGACCGGCGAGCCGCCCCCCGAGGAGGACACCCCCACCCGTCCCGTCCCCCTCCGGCACGCGCCGCTCTGAAGCCCCTTCCCCGCCCCGGCGGCGCATCCCCCGGGGCGGGGAAGGCTCAGTCGTGCTCGATGAGCGCGTCCGCCAGCACCGGGGACTCGTCCCGCTCCACGGCGCTCGCGGTGAGCCGGATCCGCCCGGTCCCCGCGGGCGCGCCCGCCTCCGGCCACAGCCGGATCCGCAGCGTCTCGCCCGGGTACACCACCCCCGCGAACCGCGTCGCGTACGACCGCACCCGCCCGGGGTCGCCGGCCAGGACCGTGTCCACCGCCGCCTTCAGCGCCATGCCGTACGAGCACAGCCCGTGCAGGATCGGCCGGTCGAAGCCGGCGAGGGCGGCGAACTCCGGGTCGGCGTGCAGCGGGTTCCAGTCGCCGGAGAGGCGGTAGAGCAGCGCCTGATCC
This sequence comes from Streptomyces sp. WAC 06738, assembly GCF_003945505.1. Classification (NCBI taxonomy): domain Bacteria; kingdom Bacillati; phylum Actinomycetota; class Actinomycetes; order Kitasatosporales; family Streptomycetaceae; genus Streptomyces; species Streptomyces sp. WAC 06738. The sequence goes on from NZ_CP029618.1 coordinate 1,880,828, forward strand.
TCGCGGATGCCGCGGTCGACGACGTGCGCCGGAGGGCCCTCGGGGGCGGGCAGGCGGGGTGACGGGCCGCGGTCGCCGCCGAAGCCGCCTTCGCCGCGGACGTAGAGCTGGGTGTCGGAGGTCCACAGCGGGCCGTCCGCGTCGGCGGCCTCGGTGCGCAGCACCAGCACGGCGGCCTTGCCCTTGTCATGGACGGCGGCGATGCGCGAGGTGCGGGTCGCCTCCCCGGCGGGCGGCAGCGGGCGGTGGAGTCCGATGCGCTGGGCGCCGTGGAGTACGGCGGTGAGGTCGACGTCGACGCCGGGGGCGTCGAGCCCCGCGCCCTCGCCGGCCACGCCGCCGTCGCCGGCGACGGTGACGAAGGCGGGCAGCACGCGCAGCCGGTCCTCCAGGACGTAGCGCAGCTCGGCCGGGTCGGTGGCGGGGCGTCCCGCGCCGATGCCGAGGTGGTAGAGGAGGACGTCCTTGCGGGTCCAGGCGATCCTGGTCTCGCGGGGTGCGGCGGCGAGGGCCCGGGCGGCGTCGATGGGCATGGTGGCGCTGGCTCCTTCACCGGCCGCGGGGGCGCCGGCGGCCCGAGGTGTCGGCAAGGGGCCGCGGGCCCGGCGCGGCCGTGGGGACGGGGGTGCATGGGTACGCGGGCACGGCGGCCGAGAGCGCGAGAAGACCCCGGCGTGCCGTCCGCACCAGTCGGCACGCCGGGGTCGCTCTCGGGGCGCGGCCGGACCGTGCAACAAGAACACGTTCTCGCCGCCGGATATATGTATAACGCAGTCCTCCGCGGTTGGGAAGACCGTAAAGCCCCTTTACTGATACTCCGTCAGCATTCGAGCACACGGGCAGTCGACGATGCATACGCGCGATCCCGGGCGGCCGTTCAGGGGACAGCCCCGGCAAGGCTTCTTGTATGCCTTATCCCGCTCCTGTGCATTCGACACATGCGCGGATATAAAAGGACTAGTACGACCGCTACGGCACTGGCGCTCGGCGCCGCCCTGCTCGCCGCCGCCACCGCCTGTGCCCCCGGTCCCGTCGGCACCACGTCCGACGAGGGCAAGACCCCCGGCAAGGAGGCGCGGGCGCCCTTCACCCTCGTCGCCACGGGCGACATCCTCCCGCACGACTCGGTGATCGAGCAGGCGAACCGGGACGCCCGCGGCAAGGGCCACGACTTCCGCCCCATGCTCGCCGGCGTGAAGCCCGTCATCTCCGCCGCCGACCTGGCCATCTGCCACATGGAGACCGTCTACGGGCCGGCCGGCGGCCCGTTCAGCGGCTACCCGTCCTTCGTCTCCCCGCCCCAACTCGCCGCCGCGGCCAGGGACACCGGCTACGACTCCTGCTCCACCGCCTCCAACCACACCCTCGACGCCGGCTCCCAGGGCGTCGTCCGCACCCTCGACGCCCTCGACGCCGCCGGCGTCGCCCACACCGGGTCGGCCCGCACCCCCGCCGAGGCGCACCGGCCCGCGCTGCTGGAGGCGGGCGGCGCGACGGTGGCCCAACTCGCGTACAGCTACGGCACGAACGGCATCGAGCCGCCGCAGGACCAGCCGTGGGCGGTCAACATCACCGACCCCGAGCGGATCGTCTCGGACGCGCGCCGGGCCCGCCGGGCGGGCGCCGACATCGTCGTGGTCAGCCTGCACTGGGGCACGGAGTGGCAGGACGCGCCGGACGCGACGCAGCGGCAGCTCGCCCGCGAGCTGACCAGCTCGCGCTCGGCGGGGGCGCCGGACGTCGACCTGATCCTCGGCACGCACGCGCACGTGCCGCAGGCGTACGAGAAGGTGAACGGCACCTGGGTGGTCTACGGCATGGGCGACCAGATCGCCGGCCGCATGATCAACAACGCCGGGGCCCGCGACCCTCGCGGCAACCAGGGCACCATCGCCCGCTTCACCTTCTCCCCGCCCGCGCCGGACAGCGCGCGCTGGCGGGTGACCAAGGCGGAGTACCTGCCGCAGCTCATGGACCACGACCGCGCGGGCCCGCCGCGGGTCGTCGACCTGAACGCCGAACTCGCCGACGGCGACGCCCCGGAGCGCTACCAGCGCGTACGCGACCGCATCAGCGACGTCGTCCTCAGCCGCGGCGCGGCCGCGGACGGGCTGACCACTCCCCGCTGACCCCCGGCCGCTCACCCGCCGCCGGAAAGGCCCCGGCCGGCGCCCCCGCCCAAAACCCCGCCCGGCAGCGCCGTACGCACACCCCTCGCCCCGCCCGGATCACGCCTTCGCCGGCCCCGGCACGGCGGCCGGGCGGGGCAGGGCTATGAGCATCAGCGCCGCGCAGCCCAGGAGGATCCCGACGCCCGTCTGGAACGCCAGCGAGTACCCCGAGGCCAGCGCCTCGGGCCCGGACCCGCCGCCGATGCGCGTGGCGGCCACCGTCGAAAGCACCGCGAGGCCCAGCGAACCGCCCATCGTCCGCGACGTGTTCATCACCCCCGACACCACGCCCGCGTCCCCCGCGGGCGCCCCCGAGGTCGCCAGGTGGGCCAGCGGCGTGGCCATGAAGCCCACCCCGGCCATCATCAGGATCCCGGGCCCGGCGATGTCCGTGACGTACGTGCCGCCCGCGTCCGCCGTGCTCTGCCACAGATAGCCGCCGGCGGCCATCAGCACGCCCGCGATCGCCAGCGCCTTCGCGCCCGTACGGGCCAGCACCCGCGGCGCCAGCTTGGACGCGGCCACGATCGTCAGCGAGTGCGGCACGAAGGCGAAGCCGGCCTCGATCGGCGTGTAGTCCAGGACGTTCTGCATGTAGAGCGAGAGGAAGTACCAGGACGAGAACATCGCCGCGCCGGTCACGAACATCGCCGTGTTGGCCGCCGACACCGACCGCAGCCGGAAGAGCCCCAGCGGCATCAGCGGCGCCCGCGTCCTCGCCTCCACCACCAGGAACGCCCCGACCAGCGCCAGCCCGCCGCAGAGCGGCAGCAGCACCGCGGCCGCCGTCCACCCGTGGCTCTCGGTCTGCACGATCCCGTACGACACGGCGCCGATCCCGGCGGTGACCAGGGCCGCGCCCGGGATGTCGAGCCGCCGCCGCGGCCCGCCGCGGCTCTCCGCCAGCCACAGGGCCGCGCAGGTGAGGACCACGGCGCCGACCGGCACGTTGATCAGCAGCACCCAGCGCCACGACAGCGCGTCCGTGAGCACCCCGCCGACGAGCGAACCGGCCGCCCCGCCGCCCGCGCCCGCCGCCGTCCACGTCCCGATCGCGCGCACCCGCACCGGCCCCTCGGGCACGGACGAGGTGAGCAGCGTCAGCGTCGAGGGCGCCAGCACCGCGGCGCCGACGCCCTGCACGGCCCGCGCGACGAGCAGGTGCCACGGCTCCTGCGCGAGTCCCCCGGCGAGGCTGGCGGCGGTGAACACCGCGAGGCCCACGAGGAAGACGCGCTTGCGGCCGAAGATGTCCCCGGCCCGGCCGCCGAGCAGCATCAGTCCCGCGAAGGCCAGCGTGTACAGGTTCACCACCCACTGCAGCCCCGACGCGCTTATCCCCAGGTCCTCGCGCATGGACGGCAGCGCGACATTGACGACGGAGACGTCGAGCACGACGAGGAACTGGCCCGCGCACGCCGTGAGCACGACGACCCACAGCGGTGCGGCGGAACGGCGCCCGGCCCCCTCGGGCAGCCGGGTACCGGGTGGTGACTGGTGCATGCCGCCATGGTCGCACCAGCCTCCGACACCGCGCACGGGCATATCGGTGTATGGACCATGCGACCGGGGTCCTACGCCCATGAGGCAGGATTCCGGCGGGTACGCGGCACCGGTGGCGCCTACCCGCCCGTACGCGGCACCGGTGGCGCCGCGCAGGACACGTCGCCCGCCGGCCGAGGAAAGGCACCGCCGATGGAGCTGCCCCCGCCCGCCCCCACTCTGCCGTCCCCGCCCGCCCCCGCCGTACTGGCCGCGTTCGAGGCCGCCCCCGGCTTCATGCCCCGCGACGAGGGCCTGGCGCTCCACGCCGCCGCCGCCGAAGCCGCCGGCCTCGGGCTCCCCCTGCTGGAGGTCGGCACGTACTGCGGCCGCTCCACGATCCTGCTCGCCGCCGCCGCCCGCGCGGCCGCCCGCCCCGGCGTCGTGGCCGTCACCGTCGACCACCACCGCGGCAGCGAGGAGCAGCAGCCCGGCTGGGAGTACCACGACCCCGCGCTCGTCGACCCCGCCACCGGCCTGATGGACACCCTGCCGGCCTTCCGCCGCACGCTGTACGCGGCCGGCCTCGAAGACCACGTCGTCGCGGTCGTCGGCCGGTCGCCGCGGATCGCCGCGCTCTGGAACCGGCCGCTCGGGCTGGTCTTCGTCGACGGCGGCCACACCGACGAGCACGCCACCGCCGACTACGAGGGCTGGGCCCCGCACGTCGCGCCGGGCGGGCTGCTGGCCGTGCACGACGTGTTCGCCGACCCGGCCGAGGGCGGGCAGGCACCGTACCGTATCTACCGGCGCGCGCTGGACTCCGGGGCGTTCACGGAGAGCGCCGCGCAAGGAAGCCTTAAGGTACTGCGCCGTACCGGCACCGGAATTTGACCGTCGGATTCTTCTGCTACGGTCGCACGGATGTCCAGCCAGAACCGGCGGCCTCTCCGCGCCTATCTCCTGCTCGCACCCGTGGCACCGCTGGCCTTCGCCGGTGTCCTCGTGTGGCAGTCGGCGGACGGCGACGGTTCCGGCGGGAACGGGCGGGAACCCGGCGGGGCTCCGCCGGCGTCCTCCTCCCCGACCCGGCCCACCGCCGAGGATTCGAACGACTCGAAGAATGCGAAGGATGCGAAGGACCCGGAGGTGGGCGAGATGCCGCTGGCCGGAAAGGTGATCGTGCTGGACCCCGGGCACAACCCGAACAACCGCGACCACGCTGCCGAAATCAACCGCCAAGTCGACATAGGCACCGTGCGCAAGGAGTGCGACACCACCGGCACCGCCACCAACGGCGGTTATGCCGAGGCGGACTTCACCCTGGACGTGGCCCGGCGCGCCCGCACCCTGCTGCGCGCACAGGGCGCGGAGGTGCGGCTCACGCAGGACGGCAAGCGGGAGTTCGGGCCGTGCGTCGACGAGCGCGCCGAGGCCGGCAACAAGGCCGGGGCCGACGCGGTCGTCTCCATCCACGCCGACGGCGGCGGACCGGGTTCGCGCGGGTTCCACGTGATCCTGCCGGGCGAGGTGAACGCGGGAAAGGCGGACACCACCGCCATCGTGAAGCCCTCGCGAAAGCTGGGCAAAGAGTTGAAGTCACACTTCGCGGAGGAAACCGGAAGTAAGCCCTCCAACTATGTGGGCAACGACACAGGCTTCACGGTCCGCACCGATCTGGGCGGACTGAACCTCTCGACTGTGCCCAAAGTCTTCATCGAATGCGGCAACATGCGGGACGCTAAGGACGCCGACCGGCTGACGGACGCCGCATGGCGGCAGCGGGCGGCGCACGGAATCACGAACGGCATCGGGGCTTTCCTGGCAGGGTAGGCGCAAGCCGTCGACAGACCAGGAAATGCACACCGGGGGAACAAGGGGGACTCGTGGCCAGGGGGCCCGATGTGGCCGATCAGCGGACCCGTACGATGGGGCCTCATTTCACGCTCCGCAGCGTGGGGATCTGCACCAGCAACAGCGACAACGACCAATACGTAAGGGACATTTCGTGAACATCCGCTCACTCACTCGGGGCGACGGCGTAGTGATCGGAGCAGCGCTGCTGCTGATTATCGCCTCGTTCCTCGACAGCATCTCGGTGGACTGCCCCACGGGCGCCGACTGCGGGGGCATGGAGGTGCCCAACGGCTGGGACTCCGACCAGTTCCCCCTGCTGCCCGCGGTCTTCCTCACCGGCATCATCGCCGCGGCGCTCATCGTCGTCGGCCGGATGCGCGGCGACGACAAGCAGCTCGCCGGGCTCACGCTCAACCAGTGGGGCACCGCGCTGGCGGCCGCCGCCCTCTTCAGCTCGCTGTTCACCCTCTTCGGCGGCGCCCGCAGCATGGCCAACGACGCCACCGGTGAAGACGTGTTCGGCATGGGCATCGGCCTGATCCTCGCGCTCATCGCGAACCTCGCGCTGACCGCGGGCGCGATCCTCAGCCAGACCCTCCCGGCGTTCAAGGCGAACCTGCTCGGCAGTGGCGCCCCGGCGCCCGGCGCCCCGTACGGCGGCGGCCAGCCGCAGCCCGGCTACGGCTACCCCGGCGGCGGCCAGCCCGGTCCCGGCGGCCCCGGCGGCCCGCAGGGCGGCGCCCCGTTCGGCGGCGGTCAGCAGGCTCCCTTCGGCGGCGGTCCCGGCGCGGGCGGCCCGCAGCCGGGCGGCCCGCAGGGCGGTGCCCCGGCGGGCGCCAGGCCGCAGGCGCAGGCCGCGCCGCAGCCGGCGGCCGGCGGCTCGTTCGCGCCGTTCTGGTTCGCGGTGCCGGCGGCCCGGCCGCTGTTCGCGGAGGACGGCTCGTCGGCGCAGATCGCCGAGCTGACCCCGGGCATCTGGTACCTGGCGGTGGACCAGCGCGGTGCCGCGCTGGTCGCGCAGACCCAGGACGGCCGCCGCGGCGTGCTGCAGGACACCACGGGAATCCAGCGCGGCGCCTGACGCCCGCGCCTGGCGACTCATCCGACGGCCCTCGCCCGACACTTCGGGCGGGGGCCGTCGCGTGCGCGCGGTGGAGCGACGGCCGCATGCGGTACGTCCCGCCCCCGCCGTACGCCCCCGCGGTACGGCCCCGCGCTCACCCCCAGGCCGTCGCCGCCAGCCAGGTGTCCAGCACCCCCGCCTCGCCCAGCACCTCCACCCGGCCGCTGTCCGGCGGCAGCCGCCGGTAGAAGACCCGCAGCACGTCCGCCAGCGGCCCGCGCACCGCCACCGCCGCCTTCGCGTGCTCCCGGCGCCAGCGGAACCCGCCGGGCGCCAGCTCGATCAGCCACTCCGCGCCCGCCTCCGGGGGCGTGTCGGTGGCGTGCAAGTGGATGCCGGAGCCCGCGAGTTCCGGGGCGTGCAGCGGCTCCAGGTCCGGGTCGCCGCCGCGCTGCGCGAACTCCAGGATCTCCAGCCATTCGTCGATCGCGTCGGCCGCCACGTCCGCGCCGACCGCGAACTCCACCCCCGCCGCCCCGTCCGCGTCCGCCCGGTGCACCACCGTCTCGTGCGTCATCCGCCGCGCCCAGAACGCGGCCCGCTGCTCCGCCGCCCAGGTCCACACCCCGGCGTCCGCGCCCGCCGCGCGCAGCTCCGCGGCGAGCAGGTCCGCGCCCTCGGCGAGCCAGTCGTCGAGCGCGGCGGCGGTGCGCGGCTCGGGTCCGGTGTAGCCCGGCACCGTCTCCTCGGCCAGCTCCTCGGTGGCGCGGGTCCTGACGAGTTCGGCCGCCCAGCGGTGCGCGCCGCCGACGTGCACGGCGAGTTCGCCCAGGTCCCAGTCGGGGCAGGTGGGTACGCGGGTGGCGAGGTCGGCGCCGCGGACGGTGCGGCGCAGCAGGCCGGTCTGCGCGCCGACTTCGGCGCAGTAGCGCTCGTACGGAAGTCTCATGCCAGCGCACTCTACGGGCGCGCCCCGGCCACCCCCAGGCCCGCCACTTGCGCCTCCGCGGGCACCGGCCGCACCTCTACGGGCACCGGCCGCGCCCGCGCGCGTCCTAGCCGTGCCGCCTCGGGCCGCTCCCCGGCACGTCGACCAGCCGGCAGACCGTCTCGATGTCGGTCCGCACCTGCGCGCTCGACGCGCGCCCCGACAGCCAGGTGATGAGCGCCGCGTGCCACGTGTGCTCGATCACCCGCGCCACCGACAACTGCTCCGGCGCCGGCCGGCCCCCGGCGCCCATCGCGTCCAGGATGATCGCCGACGTCAGCCGTGAGGCGACCTCGACCTCCGGGCTCGCCGACCGGTCGGCGAAGATCAGGGCACGCACCATCGCGTCCGCGAGCTGCGGCTCGCGCTGGAGCGCGCGGAAGGCGCGCAGCAGCGTCTGCGCCACCCGGGCGCCCGGCTCGGCGGCGGTCGGCGGGCGCTTGCGCAGCGTCTCGTGCAACTGCCGCAACTGGTCCTGGAGGGTGGCGACGAGCAGGTGGACCTTGGACGGGAAGTACCGGTACAGCGTGCCGAGCGCGACGCCCGCCCGCTCCGCGACCTCGCGCATCTGCACCGCGTCGAACCCGCCGCGGCCGGCCAGCTCCGCGGTGGCCTGGAGGATGCGGCGGCGGCGCGCCTCCTGCCGTTCGGTGAGCCGCGCCCTGCCCGCCCTCGATGTTGTCGTCATGTGTCCCGATCTGTGCCGTGCTTCCCCCGACGGCAGCTCCGGCGGGCAGCTCTCGCTACCAACGGGTAGATTCGAAGCCGCCGAACGTCTGCCTGAAACTTGTTCTAGATTAGCGCGAGCGGTTACGCTCCGGCGAAACTGCAGTGAGAAGGGGGCCGTACGTGACCGCCGAGGTGCCACTGCGCATCGCCCTGCTCAGCTACAAGGGCAACCCCTTCTGCGGCGGACAGGGCGTCTACGTCCGCCACCTCTCGCGTGAGCTGGCCCGCCTCGGCCACCGGGTCGAGGTGATCGGCGCCCAGCCCTACCCCGTGCTCGACCCCGGCGTCACCCTGACGGAGCTGCCCAGCCTCGACCTCTACCGGCAGCCCGACCCCTTCCGCACCCCCGCGCGCGGCGAGTACCGCGACTGGATCGACCTGCTCGAGGTCGGCACGATGTGGACCGGCGGCTTCCCCGAGCCGCTGACGTTCAGCCTCCGCGCCCGCCGCCATCTGGCCGCCCGCCGCGGGGAGTTCGACGTCGTCCACGACAACCAGACCCTCGGCTACGGCCTCCTCGGCGGCGCCCGCGCCCTCGGCGCCCCGCTCGTCACCACCGTGCACCACCCGATCACCGTCGACCGGGACCTGGAGCTGGCCGCCGCGCCCGACTGGCGGCGGCGCTACTCGGTGCGCCGCTGGTACGGGTTCACGCGCATGCAGCGCCGCGTCGCCCGCCGGCTGCCCGCGGTGCTGACGGTCTCCGGCTCGTCGCGTACGCAGATCACGGCCCAGCTCGGGGCGCGCCCCGAGCGGGTGCACGTGGTGCCGATCGGCGCGGACACCGAGCTGTTCACGCCCGACCCCTCCGTGCCGCGGGTGCCGGGCCGGATCGTCACGACGGCGAGCGCGGACGTGCCGCTGAAGGGTCTCGTGCACCTCGTCGAGGCGCTGGCCAAGATCCGTACCGAGCAGCCGGACGCGCACGTGGTCGTGGTCGGCAAGCGCGCGGAGGACGGGCCGGTCGCGCAGGCCGTCGAGCGCTTCGGGCTCGGCGGGGCGATCAGGTTCGTCACCGGGATCAGCGACGAGGAGCTGGTCGGCCTCCTGCGCAGCGCGCAGGTCGCGTGCGTGCCTTCGCTGTACGAGGGCTTCTCGCTGCCGGCCGCCGAGGCGATGGCGACGGGCACGCCCCTGGTCGCCACGACGGGCGGCGCGATCCCCGAAGTGGCGGGCCCGGACAACGAGACGAGCCTGGCGGTTCCCCCGGGAGACGCCGGCGCCCTGGCCGGCGCCCTCACCCGCCTGCTCGCCGACGCCCCGCTGCGGGCCCGTCTGGGCGCGGCGGGCCGCGAGCGGGTGCTGGCCCGCTTCACCTGGGCCCAGGCGGCGAAGCAGACCGCGGAGCGCTACCGGGAGACGATCGCGGCCCACGCGGCGACGGCCGCCCGCCCCCGGCCGAAGGGCGGCCCGGCGACGGCAAGGATGCGCGCGGCAGGCGGTGACCGCTGATGCCCCGCGGGGAGGGGGAGCCTGGCGACGCGCTCCCCGCCCGCCGTCGCGAGCGGCCACGCGCCGCGGCGCCGCACCGCCGTGCCCTCTCCCCCGCTCCCCCGCCCCGTGGCGACGACGCCCCGGCCGCCCGCGCCCTCGCGCACTCCTCTCCCCCGCCCCTCCCCGCCCCCGTACGCCTCCCGCCCACCCCTCCGGAGGAGATGTGCTGACCGTCGACTTCACCCGCTTTCCGCTCGCGCCCGGCGACCGCGTGCTCGACCTCGGCTGCGGCGCCGGGCGGCACGCCTTCGAGTGCTACCGGCGCGGCGCCCGCGTCGTCGCCCTCGACCGCGACGGCGACGAGATCCGCGAAGTCGCCCGCTGGTTCGCGGCGATGAAGGAGGCGGGCGAGGCCCCGGCGGGTGCCACCGCCACCGCCGTCGAAGGCGACGCCCTCGCGCTGCCGTTCCCCGACGACAGTTTCGACGTCGTCATCGTCTCCGAGGTGATGGAGCACATCCACGACGACAAGGGCGTGCTCGCCGAGATGGTGCGCGTGCTGCGCCCCGGCGGCCGGATCGCGGTCACGGTGCCGCGCTACGGCCCCGAGAAGGTCTGCTGGGCGCTCTCGGACGCGTACCACGAGGTCGAGGGCGGCCACATCCGCATCTACAAGGCGGACGAACTGGTCGGCAGGATCCGCGAGTCGGGCCTCAAGCCGTACGGGCTGCACCACGCGCACGCGCTGCACTCGCCGTACTGGTGGATCAAGTGCGCCGTCGGCGTCGACAACGACACGTCACCCGCCGTCCGCGCGTACCACAAGCTGCTGGTCTGGGACATCATGAAGAAGCCGCTCGCGACCCGCCTCGCCGAGCGGCTGCTCAACCCGGTCATGGGCAAGAGCGTCGTCGTCTACGCGACCAAGCCCCACGAGGGCGGCCGGTGACCAGCTCCGAGCGCACCGAGCACCTGGTCCTGCCCGGCGTGCTGGACGCCGCCGAGGTGGCGCAGACCGTCGCCGGAATCGCCGCGGTGCAGCGGGACGACGGGGCGATCCCGTGGTTCCGGGGGCACCACCTCGACCCGTGGGACCACACCGAGGCGGCGATGGCCCTGGACGCCGCGGGCGAGCACGCGCGCGCGGAGGCGGCGTACGAGTGGCTGCGCCGGCACCAGCTCGCGGACGGGTCCTGGTACGCGGCGTACGCGGACGGGGACGCCGCCCGGCCCACCGACCGCGGCCGGGAGACGAACTTCTGCGCGTACCCCGCGGTCGGCGTCTGGCACCACTATCTGGCCACCGGGTCCGAGGCGTTCCTGCGCCGGATGTGGCCGGTGGTGCGGGGCGCGGTGGAGTTCGTGCTGCGGCTCCAGCAGCCCGGCGGCCAGGTGGGCTGGAAGCGGGAGGCGGCGGACGGCGAGGTGCTCACCGACGCCCTGCTGACCGGCTCCTCGTCCGTGCACCAGGCGCTGCGCTGCGCGCTGGCCGCCGCCGAGCGGCTCGGCGAGCGGCAGCCCGGCTGGGAGCTGGCCCTCGGCCGGCTCGGGCACGCGATCCGGCGGCATCCGGAGCGGTTCCTGGACAAGGACCGCTTCTCGATGGACTGGTACTACCCGGTGCTCGGCGGCGCGGTCACCGGCCCCGCGGCCACCGCGCGCATCGAGCGCGAGTGGGACCGCTTCGTCGTCCCCGGGCTCGGCGTGCGCTGCGTCGGCGACCGGCCGTGGGTGACCGGCGGCGAGAGCGCGGAGCTGGTGCTCGCGCTCTGGGCGGCGGGCGACGGCGACCGGGCGCTGGAGGTGCTGCGCTGGCTGAAGCACCTGCGGGCGGAGGACGGCATGTACTGGACGGGGTACGTCTTCGAGGACGACGCGATCTGGCCCGCGGAGCGCACGTCGTGGACGGCGGGGGCGCTGCTGCTCGCGCTGGCGGCGGTCGGCGGCGAGGAGGCGACGGGCGCGGTGTTCGGCGGGGCGGGGCTGCCGCGGGGGCTGGACCCGGACTGCTGCTGAGGGGGACGGGACGGGGCGTTCGTACGGGCCCCGAAGGCCCGGTCCGTACGGGATCCGCACCGCAACCGCCCTCGTCAGCCGCCTCCCGGCCGGGACCGGCGCTGACCTCCGCGGGTACGGGGCGGTAAGGTGAGCGGCGACAACTTCAATCGCGCCCCGCAGGGGAAGCCGGTGCGAAACCGGCGCTGACCCGCAACCGTGAGTGCGGCCGCCCTGGCCGTGCGAGCCGGAGCACCCGCGAGGCGCGGCAGGCTCAAAGGGGCCCCGCCGGTACCGATGCCGGCCCGGGCCCCGTCCGTCGCGGTATGCGGAGCTGAGCCCGGTCCCCCGGCGCGCGTCGAGCGCGGTCGGGCGGCCGCGGCCGGCTGTGCCGGCCGCCCCGTCCCGAAAGGCCCCCGCTCCGCCATGGCTCCGATAGGCCGGACCGCCGCCGCCCGCGGCACGCGCGCCGCACTCGCCGCCGCCGTGCTGCTGCCCCTCACCGTCGCCGGCCCGGCGTCGGCGGCCTCGGCCGCCACCGCGCCGCAGGCGGCACCGCGGGTCGCCGCGCAGGGCACGCCCGCGCAGGCCGTACCCGCACAGAAGAAGCTGCCCGAGGGGCTATACGGCACCGCGGACCCCGAGTTCGACGGCGTCTGGCGGCAGTCGCTGGCCCTTCTCGCCCAGCGCTCGCAGCAGTTGCGCCCGGCTCCGGCCGCGGTCGCCTTCCTCACCGGGCAGCAGTGCGCGGACGGCGGCTTCGCCGCGTACCGCGCGGATGTCGCGAAGCCCTGCGACGAGGCGGCCGAGGACACCAACGCCACGGCCGCCGCGGTGCAGGCGCTGAGCGCGCTGGGCGGGGAGCGCAAGGCCGTGGCCGAGGGCGTGGCCTGGCTGAAGGAGATCCAGAACGAGGACGGCGGCTGGGGCTTCAACCCCGGCGGCCCGACGGACGCCAACTCGACCGCGGTCGTGATCGGCGCGCTCGCCGCGGTCGGCGAGGAGCCGGAGAAGACGACGGCGGGCGGCGGCAGCCCGTACGACGCGCTGGCGACGCTCCAACTCGGCTGCGACGCGAAGAAGGCGGAGCGGGGGGCGTACGCGTACCAGCCGGAGGACGACGGCGCGCTCTTCCCCAACGACTACGCGACCGCGGCGGCCGTGCTCGCGGGCACGGGCAACGGCCTCGGTGCCGGCCTGGCGAAGGGGGGCGCCGGGGGCGGCAAGGACGAGCCGGTCGAGGCGGGCGCCTGCACGGAGGACCCGTCCCCCGCGGAGGCGGCGGACGCGGGTGCGGCATACCTGGCGCAGAAGCTGGCGGCCGGCGACGGGCACCTCCCGATGGTGACCGGCGAGGGCCCCGACCACAACGCGACCGCCGTCGCCGTGCTGGCACTTGCCGCGGGCGGCCACGGCAGCGCGGCGCGCGAGCCGTACGGCTGGCTGGAGCGCGACAAGAGCACCCTGTCCTGGTCGAAGGAGAACCCGGCGGCCCTGGCCACCCTCATCCTCGCCGCCGACGCGGTGGACGCCGACCCGAGCGCCTTCGCGGGCGGTACGGACCTGGTGGCGAGCCTCAACGCCACGGGCCCGCAGCCGACGGCGGAGAAGCCGGCGACGGACCCGGCGGCGTCACAGGAGTCGTCGGACGACGACGGCGGCCCGGGTGTGGCGGTCTGGTCGCTGCTGGCGGTGGGCCTGGCGGCGGGCGTGGGCATCGGCCTGCTGGCGAGCGCCCGCAGAAAGAAGCGCGCATGACGGGCGGCGGGCAACCGCGCCGCGGGCGGCGGACGATACGGCAGGCGATACGGCGGGGGCTCGTTGCCGCGGCCGGGGGTGCTCTGCTGGTGCTCGGGGCGGGTGCGCCGGGGGCGCAGGCCGCGGAGGGGTACCGGTACTGGTCCTTCTGGGACCGGGACGGGGACTCCTGGGTCTACGCCACCAAGGGCCCCGGGCTCGAACGGCCCGCGGACGGGGACGTGCACGGCGTGCGGTTCGCCGTCAGCGAGGAGTCCGGCGGCGGCCCGCGCCCCCGCGGGGCCGCCGGCTTCGACGCCATCTGCGGCGACACCCCGCCCGGCGACGGCGGCAAACGCGTCGCCCTCGTCCTGGACTTCGGCACCGCCGCGGACGCCCCCGGCGGCCGGACCCCGCCCCCGGCCCGTACGGAATGCGCCTCGGTCGCCGAGGACGCCACCCTCGGCGACGCGCTCGCCGCCGTCGCGGAGCCGCTGCGCTACGACTCCAACGGCCTGCTCTGCGCCATCGACGGCTACCCGCGCAGCGGCTGCGCCGAGCCGGCGGCGTCCGACGCCGGCGCCGGCGCCGGCGAGGCGCGCGACAAGGTCGACATCTCCACCGTGCCGGCGGACGAAGCCGACGACGGCGACTCCGGCCCGTCCACCGGCACGGTCGGCGGCCTCGTCATGGTCGCGGTCCTCGCCGGCCTCACGGTCTGGCAGTTGCGCCGCCGCCGCACATGACACCCGAGGCCCCCCACCGCCCCGGCTCCCCGCGCACCGCCGAGGGGCGGAGCGCGCCCGCGCAGGCCGTGCGCGGGGGCGGCGTCCTCCGGCCGCCCCTCGCCGACCGCGCCAACGCCCTGCACGCCGGGGCCTGGTGGCTCTGGGCGCTCGGCCTCGCCACCGCCGCCTCCCGCACCACCAACCCCCTCCTCCTCGCCCTCCTGGTCGCCGTCGCCGGCTACGTCGTCGCCGCCCGCCGCACCGACGCGCCGTGGGCCCGCTCGTACGCCCTCTTCCTCAAGCTCGGCCTCCTCGTCATCGCCGTCCGGCTCCTCTTCGCCACCTTCCTCGGCTCCCCCATCCCCGGCACCCACACGCTCTTCACCCTCCCCGAGGTCCCCCTCCCCGAGTGGGCGCAGGGGGTGCGCCTCGGCGGCCGGGTCACCGCCGAGCAACTGACGTTCGCCTTCTACGACGGCATGAAGCTCGCCACCCTCCTCATCTGCGTCGGCGCCGCCAACGCCCTCGCCAACCCCGCCCGCCTGCTGAAGTCCCTGCCCGCCGCGCTGTACGAACTCGGCGTCGCCGTCGTCGTCGCGATGACCTTCGCCCCGCACTTCGTCGCCGACGTCGCCCGGCTGCGCCGCGCCCGCCGGCTGCGCGGCCGCGACGACCGCGGCCCGCGGGCTCTCGTCCAGGTCGGACTCCCGGTGCTGGAGGGCGCGTTGGAGCGTTCGGTGGCGCTGGCCGCGGCGATGGACGCCCGCGGATACGGCCGTACGGCCCGGCTCCCCCGCGCCGTCAGGATCACCACCGCCGCACTCACCCTCGGCGGGCTCCTCGGCATCTGCGCCGGCACGTACGGGCTGCTCGCCGCCTCCGGCGCCGGCTACGGCCTGCCGGTGCTGGCGCTCGGCGCCGCCGCCGCGGCCTGCGGGCTGTGGCTCGGCGGACGCCGCGCGGTGCGCAGCCGCTACCGCCCCGACCGCTTCGGCCCGCGCGCCTGGCTGGTCGCCGCCTCCGGCGCGGCCGTCGGCGGCCTGATGATCTACGCCAACTCCTACGGACCCGACGCCCTGCACCCCACCGCCGTACCGCTGACCGCGCCGGAACTGCCGCTGTGGCCGGCCGCGAGCTGCCTGCTCGGCCTGCTGCCGGCGCTCGTCGCCCCCGTACCGCCGCGGCCGCGCGAACCACGCGCCCCGAGAACCACCGAGGAGACCGCCCAGTGATCCGTTTCGAGGACGTGTCCGTCGTCTACGACGGCGCCGCGAAGCCCGCGATCCGGGGCGTGGACCTCACCGTCCCCGAGGGCGAACTCGCCCTGCTCGTCGGCCCCTCCGGAGTCGGCAAGTCGACGCTGCTGAACGCCGTCTGCGGGCTCGTGCCGCACTTCACCGGCGGCACCCTGCGCGGCCGCGTCACCGTCGACGGCCGCGACACCCGTACGCACCCGCCGCGCGAACTGGCCGACGTCGTCGGCACGGTGGGCCAGGACCCGCTGGCGCACTTCGTCACGGACACGGTCGAGGACGAACTCGCCTACGGCATGGAGTCCCTGGGCCTGCCGCGCGACACGATGCGGCGGCGGGTGGAGGAGACGCTCGACCTGCTGGGCCTCGCCGAGCTGCGCGACCGGCCGATCGCCTCGCTCTCCGGCGGCCAGCAGCAGCGGGTGGCGATCGGCTCGGTGCTGACGCCGCACCCGCGGGTGCTGGTCCTGGACGAGCCGACGTCGGCGCTGGATCCGGCGGCGGCGGAGGAGGTGCTGGCGGTGCTCCAGCGGCTGGTGCACGACCTGGGCACGACGGTGCTGCTGGCGGAGCACCGGCTGGAGCGGGTGGTGCAGTACGCGGACCAGGTCATCGTCCTGCCGTCCCCGGGCGCGGCACCGGAGACGGGCGCGCCGGCGGAGATGATGGCGGTCTCGCCGGTACGCCCCCCGGTGGTCGCGCTGGGCCGGCTGGCGGGCTGGTCGCCGCTGCCGCTGACGGTACGGGACGCGCGCAGGCGCGCGGCGCCGCTGCGGGAACGGCTGGCGGGGCTGGCTCCGGGCGGCGGCGAGGGCGGACCGGACGGGCGGGCCGCCGGGCCCGTCGCCGTCGCGGAGCGGTTCACCGTGCGCCGCGGGCGGGCGGAGGTGCTGCGCGGGGTGTCGCTCTCCGTCGCCGCGGGCGAGACCGTCGCGGTCATGGGGCGCAACGGCGCGGGGAAGTCCACGCTGCTGGCCGGTTTCGTCGGCATGCACCGGCCGGCCGCCGGTTCCGTACGGCTCGGGGACCTCGCCCCGCACCGCACCCGCCCGGCCGAACTCCTGCGGCACGCCGGGCTCGTACCGCAGGATCCGCGGGATCTGCTGTACGCGGACACCGTCGCCGCGGAGTGCGCGGCCGCCGACGGCGACGCGGGGGCCGCGGCCGGCACCTGCCGGGCCCTCGTCGCCGAGCTGCTGCCCGGCGTACCGGACGAGGCGCACCCCCGCGACCTGTCGGAGGGCCAGCGGCTCGCGCTCGCCCTGGCCGTGATCCTCACCGCCCGCCCCCGGCTGCTGCTGCTCGACGAGCCGACCCGCGGCCTCGACTACGCCGCGAAGGCGCGGCTCGTCGGCGTGCTGCGCGGGCTCGCCGCGGCGGGCCACGCGATCGTGCTGGCGACGCACGACGTGGAGCTGGCCGCGGAACTGGCGCACCGGGTGGTGATCCTGGCGGACGGCGAGGTGGTCGCGGACGGGCCGACGGCGGAGGTCGTCGTCGCCTCGCCGTCGTTCGCGCCGCAGGTGGCGAAGATCCTCAGCCCGGCGGGCAGCGGCACGGTGGGCGGCGGCACGGCGGCGGGGAGGACGTGGCTGACGGTCGCCCAGGTCCGGCATGCCCTGGAGGCGGCGGCATGACGGCGGAGGAGCCCGGAGCCGTACCCGGGACACCGGGCGGCGACACGTACGCGAACCCCCGGACACCGCGGACACCGCGGGCACTCCCGGCACGCCCGGCCCCGCCGGCAGCCCTCCGGCCACCGCCCCCGCCCGCGCCCCCCGCCTGCGCGTGGTGCGTCTCGGCCCCGTCTCCGCCGCCGCCCTGCTGCTCGTCTCCGTCATCGGCGTCGCCGCCTTCGGCTGGCCGCTGCTCGCCGGGCCCGACTCCGGCCTCGCCCACTCCGGCGACGCCCCCTGGCTCTTCGCCGCCCTCCTGCCCCTCCTCGTCGCCGTGGTCGGCGCGACCATCGCCGACTCCGGGCTCGACGCCAAGGCCGTCGCGATGCTCGGCGTCCTCGCCGCCGTGGGCGCCGCGCTGCGGCCCCTCGGGGCGGGGACGGCGGGGATCGAACCGATGTTCTTCCTCATGGTGCTCTCCGGCCGGGTGCTGGGACCGGGCTTCGGGTTCGTGCTCGGGGCCGTGACGATGTTCGCGTCCGCCCTGCTCACGGGCGGGGTCGGGCCCTGGATGCCGTTCCAGATGCTGGCCATGGGGTGGGTCGCGATGGGTGCCGGGCTGCTGCCCGGGGCGGAGCGGCTGCGGGGGCGCCGGGAGTTGTGGCTGCTTGCCTCGTATGGAGCAATCGCTTCAGTTCTTTACGGCACGGTCATGAATCTCCAGGGGTGGCCATATCTGAGCGGTATGTCTACGGGCGTGTCGTTCGTCGCGGGCGATCCGCTGCCGGAGAACCTGGCCCGTTTCGTCGCGTACTGCCTCGCCACGTCCCTGGGTTGGGATCTGCCGCGCGCGGTGGTGACGGCGGTGTGCACGCTCACCCTCGGCCGGGCCGTGCTCGCCGCGCTGCGCCGCGCCACCCGAAAGGCCGCATTCAGTACTCCGGTGACATTCGAGGCGCGAAACCCCTGAATGCGCGGGCATCTCATATGTGAGATAGCGTCCAAGTCATGGCAGACGACTACCTCGTGCGCATCGGCAGGCTCATCCGTGACGCCCGGCAGCACCGCGGATGGTCGCAGAGTCAGCTCGCCGCGGCGCTGGGCACCAGTCAGAGCGCCGTCAACCGCATCGAGCGCGGCCATCAGAACATCAGCCTGGAGATGATCGCCCGCATCGGCGAGGCACTGGACAGCGAGATCGTCGCCCTGGGCACCGCGGGCCCGATGCATCTGCGGGTGAGCGGCGGCCGCCGGCTGTCCGGCGCGCTCGACGTGAAGACCAGCAAGAACGCCTGCGTCGCGCTGCTCTGCGCCACGCTGCTGAACTCCGGCCGTACGGTGCTGCGCCGGGTGGCGCGGATCGAGGAGGTCTTCCGCATCCTGGAGGTGCTGAACAGCATCGGGGTGCGGACCCGCTGGATCAACGACGGCGCCGACCTGGAGGTCGTCCCCCCGGCGGAACTGGACCTGGACTCCATGGACAACGCGGCGGCGCGCCGCACCCGCAGCGTGATCATGTTCCTCGGCCCGCTGCTGCACCGGGTGGAGCGCTTCAAACTCCCGTACGCGGGCGGCTGCGACCTCGGCACCAGGACCGTGCAGCCGCACATGGCCGTGCTGCGCCGCTTCGGCCTGGACGTGACGGCCACCGAGGGCGTCTACCACTGCGAGGTCGTCTCGGACATCGGCCCCGACCGGGCCATCGTGCTGACCGAGCGCGGCGACACCGTGACCGAGAACGCGCTGCTGGCCGCGGCCCGGCACGACGGCGTGACCGAGATCCGCAACGCCAGCTCCAACTACATGGTCCAGGACCTGTGCTTCTTCCTGGAGCACCTGGGCGTGCGCGTGGACGGCGTGGGCTCGACCACGCTGCGGGTGCACGGCGTGCCGTACATCGACAGGGACGTCGACTTCTCCCCGTCCGAGGACCCGGTGGAGGCGATGAGCCTGCTGGCGGCGGCGGTCGTCACGTCGTCGGAGCTGACGGTGCGGCGGGCGCCGGTGGAGTTCCTGGAGATCGAGCTGTCGGTGCTGGAGGAGATGGGCCTCGACCTCGACCGCACCCCGGAGTACGCGGCCGACAACGGCCGTACCCGGCTGGTGGATCTGACCGTGCGCCCGTCGAAGCTCCAGGCGCCGACCGACAAGATCCACCCGATGCCGTTCCCCGGCGTCAACATCGACAACGTGCCGTTCTTCGCGGCCATCGCCGCCTCCGCACAGGGCTCGACCCTCATCCACGACTGGGTCTACGACAACCGCGCCATCTACCTCACGGAACTGACCCGCCTGGGCGCCGGCGTCAAACTCCTCGACCCCCACCGCGTGCTGGTCGAGGGCCCGACGCGGTGGCGCGAGACGGAGATGATGTGCCCGCCCGCGCTCCGCCCCGCGGTGGTGGTGCTGCTGGGCATGATGGCGGCGGAGGGCACGTCGGTGCTCCGCAACGTCTATGTCATCAACCGGGGTTACGAGTCCCTGGCCGACCGCCTCAACTCGGTCGGCGCCCGCATCGAGACCTTCCGCGACATCTGACATACAGGTACTCGCGCCTCGCCTCGACTCTCGTACCCGGCCCGCCCCCCTGCCGCGGCGCCGCGCTCCGCGCCCTCGTTCGCGCGCCGCCGGAGCGGAGCCGTGGCCGGTCCGCGGGTGGTCTGACGGCCTGCCTCGCCGGTCACGTCCGTTTGGCGGATTACGGCGGGTACGACCGCTCCGCCCGTTCTAGATTGGCAGCGGGGTGGCAGGTCGGCATTCTTCCGGGGGTGGAAAGGGCTGGTACGGACCTGTGACCTCGCAGATCGACTACGAAGCGCTGTTCACGGCCGCGCCCGATCCGAACCTGGT
Source organism: Streptomyces sp. WAC 06738 (assembly GCF_003945505.1). Lineage (NCBI taxonomy): Bacteria > Bacillati > Actinomycetota > Actinomycetes > Kitasatosporales > Streptomycetaceae > Streptomyces > Streptomyces sp. WAC 06738. Next base: position 1,900,731 of record NZ_CP029618.1, read on the forward strand.
GCTGGGCCCTGATCTGGTGATCGTCGACGTCAACGAGGCATACCTGCGGGCGACCGGCCGGACCCGGGAAGACCTCATCGGCCAGTACCTGTTCGACGCCTTCCCCCGCAATCCCGCAGACCCGCACGCCACCGGAATTCAGGACCTGGAGGGCTCGCTGCACCGGGTCCTGCGCACGAAGCAGCCGGACACCCTGGCGCTGACGAAGTACGACATCCCCCGCCCCGGCAGGCCCGGGACGTTCGAGGAGCGGTGGTGGTCTCCCATCAACACCCCCGTCCTCGGGCCGGACGGACAGGTCGCCTGGATCATCCACCGCGTAGAGGACGTGACCCCGTTCATCCTGGCCCGCGCAGCCCAGTCGGCCGGCAACGGCGACCAGGACCGGGCCCTCAGCGAACGGGAAGCGATGGACGCCGAGCTGTACGTGCGGGCGCGAGAGCTGCAGCAGCTCAACGAGGAACTGCGCCGTGCCCACGCCCGGGAACGGCAGGTCGCCGTCACCTTGCAGGAGACCATGCTCCGCTCGCCGGACCTGGCACACCACCCGCACATCACCGTGCGCTACCTGCCCGCCTCCGGCTCCCTGAACGTGTGCGGCGACTGGTACGACGTCATCGATCTCCCGGACAACGGCTTCGCCGTCGCCGTCGGGGACGTCGTCGGCCACGGCCTGCAAGCCGCGGCCACCATGGGCATGCTGCGCAGCGCACTGTCCGCCGGAGTCCGGGCACTCCGCGAACCGGGCAGGGCGCTGGATCTCCTGGACCTGTACTCCTACGCCGTGGAAGGGGCGATGGCCACCACCGCCGTCAAGGCCGTCATCGACCCCGACGGCTGCCGGATCACCTACAGCAGCGCCGGCCACCTCCCGCCGATCCTGCTCCACCCCGACGGCACCTGCGATCTGCTGGACAAGTCCACCGACCCGCCGCTGGGCACACGTCCCCGGCACATCCCGCGCCCCCACGCCAGCCTGCCCTACCGCACCGGCGACACCCTCGTCCTGTACACCGACGGGCTCATCGAGCGGCGCGGCGAAGACATCGACGCCGGCCTGCACCGGCTGACCGACACACTCGCCCGCTACGGCACGCTCGGCACCGAACGCCTCGCCGACACCCTCCTCGCCCGCCTCGGCGTGGCCGGCGGCGCCCGCGACGACATCGCCCTGATCATCGTCCGCCTGTGAGGGGTCTCCCGCGGGTCCCCGAGGGCGTCGTCGGGGACCGGAGACTACGTTGCTGAGAAGCGATGCGTGGTCACAACGAAGCGATCCCAGGAGCCAGTGATGGTCGAGAACCCGAGTAAGGCGCAACCGCCGGTGGTCGGCCGCGCGGCCTTCGAGCAGCAGGTGGAGGAGCTGCGGACGAGGGAGAAGGCCCACACCCGCGAAGGCGACGGGATCGCCGCCGCGCGCCGCAGGCTCCCGATGGTCGAGGTGGCCGCGGACAGCCGACTGCTGGGGCCGGACGGCCCCACGACGCTCCTGGACGCGTTCGAAGGCCGGCGTCAGATGATCGCCTACTACTTCATGTGGTGGCCGGGCCGGCCGGCCGCCGAGCAGTGCGAAGGCTGCACCTGGGTGATGAGCCACGTAGGCGAGCTGGCCTATCTGCACTCCCGCGACATCACCTTCGCCGTGTTCTGTCAGGGGCGGAACACCGCCTACGGCTTCGGAGACGCCCAGACCTCCTACGACGAGAGCCTGCGCTACCGGGACTTCATGGGCTGGACGATGCCCTGGTACTCCGCCCAGCCCTCGCTCGGAGCGCTTCTCGTCGGCCGGGAGCTCGGCTTGTTCCACCTGGTGTGCTACCTGCGCGACGGCGACCGTGTCTTCGAAACGTACTGGACCAAGCGCCGCGGGGCCGAGGCGGTGGACTACAGCTACGCGCTCATGGATCTCACGGTGTTCGGGCGTCAGGAGGACTGGGAGGACTCACCGGCAGGCTGGCCGCGTCTCGGGCAGGCCACACGGACCCTGGGCGGGGCCCCCGACTGGCCGCCGCTGTGGGAGTGGCCGGGCGGACGTCCCACAGCGCAGTGGCCGCGCATCGACGCCGGCCGCTCCGACGACCTGGGCACCGCCGGAACCGGCCCGGCAACCGAGCCCGGCCACTGCCACTGAGCTTGACGGCGGTGTCCTCGCCGATGTGGTGGCCGACCCGGATCGACACGCCTCCGCGCCCACGCTGCGGCCGGATCGTCCCAGGGGGACGGGCGTCAGCGTCCGGGAGGCGTCCAGCCGGGGTCGCGGCCGCTGAGCCCCGCCACCCGGTCCAGCAGCGGCGCGTCCTCCGGCACGGCGACGACCGGCCCGAACATTCCTCCCCGCGCGGGCCCGTCGGGGGTGGCCGCCAGCAGGTCGTAGGAGACGCGCAGCGCCTCGTCGTCCGGCTCGTACGGCAGGCCGGTGGCGCGGGCGAGGTCCCAGCCGTGCAGGACGAGCTCGTTGAGGGCGACTCGGCCGGCCACCGCGGCCGGGAGCGCGACGCCGCCTGCCTGGGTGTCGCCCTCCCAGGCCGCCGGGTCGTGCCACGCCTCGGCGAGCTCGGGGAGCTGCCGGGCCAGTTCCTCGCGCCAGCCGGGGCCGATGTCGGGGCGCGGCGCGGAGCTCGGGTCGGTGCCGGTGGTGGGGCCGAGGTCCTTGCGGCCCGCGTCGCGGAACGCGACCGTCAGGCCGGCCAGGTGGCCCAGCAGGTGGCGTACGGCCATGCCCTCGCACGGCGTGGGGTCCTCCAGCCGGTCGTCGGGGACGCCGGCGGCGAGCCGGGCGACGACTCCGGTCTGCGGGCCGAGGTCCGGGTGGGCGGCCGGTGCGGCGGGGTTTGCGTCGGTCATGCGGAGTTCCTTCCGTGGCGTACTGCCTCCACCGATCATGACTCGCGCGGGACGCGAAACTCATCGCCGAACCGCCCCGCCCTCCCACCCGCGCCGAACTCGCCGCCGCCCCCGGCGCGCTACCGCCGTACGGCGTGGGCGAATGCGCCCGGGGTGATGCCGTAGGTGCGGACGAACCAGCGGTGCAGGTGGCTCTGGTCCGCGAATCCCGACGCCGCCGCGGCCCCGGCCGCGCTCTCCCCCGCCGTCAGCCGGTGGCGGGCGTCGCGGAGGCGGAAGAGGCGCTGGAGGTCGCTCGGGGACATGCCGTACTCCGTCTGGAACGCCCGGTACAGCGCGTAGCGGCTGCAGCCCGCCGCCGCGGCCAGCTCCGCCGCCGGGATCTCCTCCGCGAACCGTTCCCGGAGCACCGCCCGCGCCCGCCGGGCGGCGCCGGCCTGCGGGCCGCCGGGGCGCAGCGTTCGGGGGCGCGGCGGGGCCGTCGAGGCGCGGCGGACCATGGCCGTCACGGCGGCGGTGAGCCGTTCGTCGCGTACCAGCGGGCCCGCGCCCTCCGTGAGCGCCGCGTGCAGCCTCAGCAGCGCGCGCCACAGCGGCGGGTCGCGGTGCACGGGGTCGGCGAAGAGCGGGAGGGCGGCGGCGCCGTCGGGAGCGCCGGCGTCGGCGAGGACGTCCCGTACGACGTCGGGGCCGATGTGCACCATCCGGTACGTGAACCCCAGCTCGGCCGCCGACTCGCCGTCGTGCGGGTCGTCGGGGTTGAAGGCCATGACGAGGCCCGCGGCGGAGGTGTGCGAGCCGCCGCGGCAGACGAAGCGCTGGGCTCCGGTCTCGGTGAGGCCGAAGGAGTAGGCGTCGTGGCTGTGGCGGTGGAAGACGTGCTCCTCGAAGTGGGCGCGCATGGCCTCCACCGGCCGCTGCGCGTCCCGCCAGTAGGAGACCCAGTCGCTCACGCCTTCCATGGTGCCGCACCAGGTGAGCGCACCGCGGTGCCGCACCAGCGTTCAAGACCGCCGCCGCCCGCGGGGCCAGGCTGGCGGCATGCGCTTCGAGACCAAGATCGCCGTGGTCGTCCGGCACGACCTGGCCGCCTGGCAGCGGCTGAACGTCACCGCCTTCCTGTGCAGCGGCGTCGCCCACGCCGCCGACGACATCATGGGCAAGCCGTACGAGGACGGCTCCGGCAACCGGTACCTGCCGATGTTCCGCGAGCCCGTCCTCGTCTTCGCCGCCGACGCCGCGGGCCTGACCCGTACCCACACCCGGGCGCTGTCCCGCGGTCTGGCCACCGCCCTCTACACCGACGAGCTCTTCGCCACCGGCAACGACGACGACAACCGCGCCGCCGTCCGCGACGTCCCCGCCGCCGACCTGACCCTGGCGGGCCTCGCGGTCCACGGGCCGAGGAACGCCGTCGACCGTACGGTCAAGGGCCTGTCACTGCACACCTGAGCCGCGTCTGCCCAGCGCGCCCCAGCCGCCCTCCGGCGCCTGCCCCACCTCCAGGCCCCGCAGCGCCCGCAGGGTCCGCGGGGCCTGCGCGTCGAGCCAGTCGGCGAGCTGCCGGAAGGACACGCAGCGCACGTCCTCGCGGGGGCAGACCTCCTTGATGGTCTCCTCGACCGCGCGCATGTACGCGCCGTCGTGCCAGGTCTCGAAGTGGTTGCCGACGATGAGCGGCGCGCGGTTGCCCGTGTACGCGCGCCGGAAGCCGGCGAGCAGCCCGTCGCGCATCTGCGACTGGGCGTTGGCGGGGGTGGTGAGGGGGTTGACCTTGAAGTTGTAGTCCGTGGTCAGCTCTTCGCGGTCGCTGCCGGGGTACGGCACGAGCTGCATCGACAGGTCCCACAGGCCGTCCTCCTTCGCCGGCCACACCTGTTCGCTCACGCCGCTCGTGTCGTACCGCCAGCCCAGTTCGCGGGCGGCGGCGCGGAGGTTGCCGGCTCCTTCGAGGCAGGGGGTGCGGGCGCCGGTCAGCTCCTTGTCGTAGTCGAAGGGCAGCGGCGCGGCGTCGCGCATCCCGGTGTTCGTCTTCCACCGCTTGACGAACTGCTCGGCCTGCGCGATCTCGCTCTTCCACTCCTCCTTCGACCAGCTCGCGACGCCGGTGGGGCCGCAGAAGTGGCCGTTGAAGTGGGTGCCGATCTCGCTGCCGTCGAGCCAGGCGCCGCGGACCTGGTCGACGGTCTCCTCGATGTGCGCGTCGCTGAGCAGCCCGATGTCGGAGGCGCCGGGGGCGTGGCCGGGCGGCTCGTACAGCGACCGCTTGGACTCGGGCAGGAGGTAGATGCCGGAGAGGAAGTACGTCATGGCGGCGTCGTACCTCCGCCCGACCTCCCGGAAGTGCCGGAAGAGGCCGTCGCCGGTCTCGCCCGCGCCGTCCCAGGAGAAGACGACGAACTGCGGCGGCTTCTCGCCCGGGGCGAGCTTGCGCACCCGCGGCTGCGCGGGCTGCGCGCCGGTCCAGGCGGTGGAGCCGTCGCCGATGAGGTGTGCGCTCGTGCTCTTCCGGGCGGCGGCGCGGGCGTCTGTCCCGGGGTCCGCGTGCTCGCCGCTCTGCTCCCCGGCCTTGCCCCCGCTGTCCCCCGGCCCCGCCGTGCACCCGGCCGCCGCCACCGGCACCAGCACCGCCGCCGCGCACGCGCCGACGACCGCACGCCTCGCCCTGCCCATGGGTCACCTCTCTCTCCCGCGCCAATTCGCTGGAGTGATAACCCGAAAAACATACAAATACCGGATGCTCACCCGGATGCCCGAGCGCGTAGACCGCCCGGACGACGGACCTGGGCCTGATGCGCTACGCGGCCGGGGGTGGCGGTGCGTCAGAGCCGGGGGCGGCGGCGTCAGAGGCGGCCCCAGCCGGCGCGGGCGCCCTCGCCGTGGTCCGTGATCGCGAAGCGGTGTCCCTCGGCCCACCGCTGGGCCGCGTATCCGAGCCGCGGGGAACCGCTGTTGAGGTAGTCCTCGGCGATCTCGCGGTCCCCGCGGCGCCCCAGCTCCTCCTCCAGCACGGCGAGGAAGTCCGGGCGGCCGACCCGGATGGCGGTGAGGAGCACCGCGCGCAGCGGCTCGCCGTCCCCGGTCCTGGCGAGGACGTTGGTCAGCGCCGCGGGATAGACGGGGGCGCGGTGGTACGGGCGCAGCTCTTCGGCCAGCTCCGCGGCCCGGGCGGTCGCTTCACCGTCGTACCGGCGGAGGAGGTCGACGAGTTCCTCGATGCGCAGCTCCGCCTCGGCCACCTCGGCGAGCTGGTGCGGCAGCAGCCCGTCGCGGTTGTACGACTCCTCGCGCGCGCCGAGGGCGAGCAGCGTCTGGACGAGTTCGTGGTCGCCCGCGTAGTAGGCGTAGTGCAGCGCCGTGTCGCCCCGGGCGTCGGAGATCCCGAGGCCGTAGCCGCGGTCCACCAGCGCGCGCACCTCGGCGGGGTCCCCGCGCAGGACGGCACCGAGGAACGCGGTGCTGCGGCGGCGCCGCCGGAAGCGGGACACGGCGAGGACGAGACACGTCACGAGTGCGATCAGCAGACCCAGCACGGGGCCCTCCACTTCTCCGCGGTCGGGAGTGGAGGCAGTGTCGCCCGGTCGCCCCGGGACCGCTCCCGGGGCGGGAGCGGTCCTGGGGCGGGAGCGGTCCTGGGGAGCCCGCCGTCTACAGGGTCAGCAGCCGCTCCGCGAGGTCGCGTGAGTCACGGAGGGCGAGGCGGAGCCGCTCGGTCTGCGCGTTCGCCTCGCCGTCGGTGGTCCTGGCCTCGCGGGTCAGGTCCCGGGAGGCGTCGCGGCGCTCCGCGAGCAGCGCGGCGATGCGCTCGCCGAGATCGCCGAGGACGGCGCAGGCGTCGTCGACGGCCCCCGGCGGATCGTCGACGAAGCGGCCCGTCGCCCGGTGCAGCCGCTCACCCCACTCGTCCCGCTCGGACGGCGGCAGGAGGGGGCCGTCCGGCGCGCGGCCGTGGCCGGTCGCGGAGGGGGACGCCGCGGGGGCGGGGGCGGCTGCGGGCGCGGGGGCCACGGGGTCCGCGACCGCCACCGGGTCGGCGGCCACGTGGCCGGCGGTCGCGACGGGATCCGTGGTCGCGGGGCCGCCCTTCGCCGGGCCTGCCCGGTCCGCCGCCGCGGCGGCCGGTACGAGGACACCGGGGGACCCGGTGCGGGACGGCTCTCCGGCCAGCGGCACGCCGGGCTCCGCCGCGCCGCCGGGCCCTTCGGGCGCGTTCTCGCCGGAACCGCCCCCCGGCGCCACGGCTCCTCGCGCAGCCGCCCCGGCGTGCTCGCCTTCCCTGTCGCGGGAGTTGCCGGCCGGCTTGCCCGCCGTCTCGTCGCGTTCCCCCGCGCCGGTCACGAAGCGCTCCCGCCCCGGCCGTCGCCGCGGCGCATCGCCCACGGCGTGGGCACGCGGCCGGCCAGCCGGCGCCCGCCGCCGCCCTCGCGGGCCGGGGCCGCCTTCTCGTTCTCCGGGGTCCCGGGCGCCTCCGGCGCATCCGGCGCCTTCGGGAGGGTGGCGGAAGTGCCCGGCCGGCCCGCCAGCTCCGTGTACAGCTCCCGGGTGCGGAGCAGCGCCGTGCGGGCCTCCTCCGTGGGCGGCTCCCCGCCCGCCCGGCCGGGTTCGCGCTGGGCGAGCCGGTGCAGCCGGCGGTAGTCGCCGATGTGGCGCGGGTAGTGGACGGAAAGGGCGGAGACCCGCTCGTCGTACTCCTCGGCGGGGTAGCCGAGTTCGCCCGCGAGCCGGGCGATCAGCGCGTCCGCCTCCGCGGCGGCGCGCACGGGCGAGTCGACGAAGTGCTGCTGGATCAGGCTCCATTCGGCGTCGTAGCGCTCGCGGGCGGCGGGATCGAGCCGTACGGTCCGCAGCTTGCCGTACGCGCGGACGCGCTGGGCCAGTTCCTTCTCGGCGGCCTTGCGGTCGCCGTCGTGGCGCTCGACCGTCCGGTCGTACTCCGGTCCGAAGCGCCGCCGCAGCCCTCGCGGCCCGCGGGGCAGGCCGAGGGCGGCGATACCGCCAGGGGTGCGCATCAGTAACAGGGCCGCTGCTGCGACGGCGGCCACGACCACGATGATGATCAGCCACACAGTCATAGAGGGCGGCTAGCCCGTATCGTCCGCCGCAAACACGGCCGTACGGCCGCGGGCCGGCCGTGCACGGTACGACCGGGTCACGGGCCGGTGGCGTGCGAACCGCGGTGCGCGGCGCGGGAGTTCCGCGCCGCGCCCGCGTGCCGCCGGACTGCGGGACCGGGCCCTCGGGCTCTCGGCCCGCAGCCCCTCGGGCCCGTCAGCAGCCGGAGAGGACGGACTCCAGCTTCGCCTTCTCGGCGTCGTCGGCGGTCAGGTCGTACGTGTGCTTGACCCACACCCACATGCTCGCGTAGGTGCAGTGGTAGCCGGTCGACGGCGGCATCCACTCCGCCGGGTCCTTGTCGCCCTTCGACTGGTTGACGTTGTCGGTCACCGCGAGCAGTTGCGCGATCTGGAGGTCGTTGGCGAACTGCTCGCGCTCGCCGGTGCTCCACGCGCTCGCACCGGAGCGCCAGGCTTCGGCGAGCGGCACCATGTGGTCGATGTCGACGTCGGAGGACTGGGTCCAGGTCGCGCCGTCGTACGGCGAGTACCACGAACCGCTCACCGCGGCGCAGCTCGCGTCCTGCTCGACGTTCTCGCCGTCCCGTGCGAGGACGACCTCGCGGGTGTTGCAGGCCCCGGACTGGGTGCTCCAGTGCGGGAAGAGGTCGCGGTCGTAGCCGTCGGAGGAGCCCTCGGGCGCGGTGGTGATCTCCGCGAGGTAGCCGAGGGCGGTGTCGGCGCTGGGCGGGGCGGGCGGCTCGGCCTGGGCGCTGGGCGCCGCGGTCAGCAGCAGCGCCGCCGCCGCGAGTGGCGCGGCGAGGTGACGCGCGTAGACCTTCAGCCGCGTGAGCGGCCGCTGAGAAATGCCGGACATACGAACTCCCGGATCTATGGGGGGTGTTGTGCGTGTGCACGTGATGCTGGCGCCGCGAAGTGTCGTTTCTGCAGGCGCCAGGTAACACCTTGAGGACATGGCCATGTCATCCGCAAGACCGCATACCGGGTTTGCCCTCGCCACGCCCCCGGAGCCGCCGCCCCCCGACCGGACTACGCTCGGGTGGTGTTGCCCGTCAACGTCACCCTCGCGGCCGTGCTCACCGCCCTGTTGGCCGCCGCCGTCACCGTCGCCGCGGTGGCCCGGCTCGGCGAGGGGAACGAGCGGCGGCAGAGGGGAAAAGGCGGCGCAGGCGGGGGGAAACGAGGGGGCGGGAAGAGCCGAATAACCCTCGGGGGCTCACCACACGCGCGCGCCATCGCCACCGCGGGGCTGCGCGCCGCCGCCCAACTCGCCGCGGTCTCGGTCGTCATCGGCTACGTCGTACGCGCCGTGCCCCTGCTCCTCGCCTTCGTGGCGCTGATGTTCGCCGTCGCCGCCTGGACGGCGGGCCGCCGCATCACGCATAACCGCACCTGGCGCTGGGCCGCCGTCCCCATCGCCGCCGGGGTCACCCCGGTCGTCGCGACGCTGCTGCTCACCGGCCTCGTCAGGGTCGACGACATCGCCCTCATCCCGGTCAGCGGCATCCTCATCGGCGGCGCGCTGACCGGCACCGTACTCGCCGGCCGCCGCGCGCTGGACGAGCTGACCGCCCGGCACGGCGAGGTGGAGGCGGCGCTGGCGCTCGGCTTCCTGGAGCACGAGGCGCGCCTGGAGATAGCCCGCCCGGCCGCCTCCGACGCCCTGATCCCGGGCCTCGACCAGACCCGCACCGTGGGCCTCGTCACACTCCCCGGCGCGTACGTCGGCATGCTCATGGGCGGCGCGTCCCCCGTAGAGGCCGGTGCGGTACAGCTCTTCGTGCTGGTCGCGCTCATGGCGGTGCAGGCGGTGGCGGTCGCGGTGGTGCTGGAGCTGGTCGCCCGGGGCCGGGTGCATCGCCTAGACTCGGGGACGTCTGAAGGGGAGTAGCCCTCAGCCGGTGTCGTCGACATACTGCCCAGCCCGCTGGGCCGGCGCCCGGAGCGCGGAACCGCACGGCCGGCAGGCCGCGGGATCTCCGCGCCGGCGAGACCTTCGGCCGCAGTGTCCGTTGACGCTGCCGTGCCGAGGTCTGCCATGCGCTTACGCTCTCGGTACGGCGCCCGACCGAGAGTAGGAACATTGCTCAGCCTCAGCACCGTCGCGATCGTCTTCGGCGTCGTCTTCCTCGCCGAACTCCCCGACAAGACCGCGCTCGCGGGACTCATGCTCGGCACCCGCTACCGCGCCTCCTACGTCTTCGCCGGCGTCGCCGCCGCCTTCGTCGTCCACGTGAGCCTCGCGATCGCCGCGGGCAGCCTCCTCGCACAGCTCCCCCAGCGTCCGGTGCAGGGGATCGTCGGCGCGCTGTTCCTGGCCGGTGCGCTGGTCCTGCTGCTGAAGAAGGACGACGACGAGGAAGAGGTCAAGGCCCCCGCCGATCAGAGCTTCCTGAAGGTGGCGGGGGCGGGCTTCATGCTGATCCTGGTCGCCGAGTTCGGCGACCTGACGCAGATCATGACGGCGAACCTGGCCGCGCGCTACGACGACTGGCTGTCCGTCGGCATCGGCGCGGTGCTGGCGCTGTGGGCGGTGGCGGCGATCGGGATCCTGGGCGGGCGAACGCTGATGCGGTACGTACCGCTGAAGCTGATCACGAAGGTGGCGGCGGGCGTGATGCTGGTCCTGGCCGGCTTCAGCATCTATGAGGCGATCACGGGCTGACCTGTCGGTGCGTGCGCGCCGTGGGGCGAAAGCCGGGCTCCGGGGCCCGTTTTGGGCCGTATCCCGAGGTGTTACCGCGGGTTACGACACGATTTCTCCGGTCGGGGACTGCCGGGGGTCGGCGGCTGGACCTCGGAGCAACCGCGGGTGCGTCGATGGGCGAAAGTCGACCACCCGGGAGTCGTTTGTCCCGTTTTGAGTGAGGGTTACCGCGAGTTCGTCTCGGCGACACGCGTAGCGTGGCACGCGGGGGCCGTCCGCCGGGGGACGCCGCGAGGGAGCGCAGCCCGCCTCCGACCTCGACCCCACGCCTGCCGGAGAGATCGGCGATCGGGTCAGACCGGGCACCGGGGTCCCGCCCCCGTCCGCTGGGGATACCGGCGTTCGGCGGGCCCCGGCTCCTTGGGCTGCCCCGTCCGCGGGCCTCCGCCGGCGTAGTGCCAGTCGGAGGGCGCCCGCTCCCTCCGGGCCACCCTTAGCTGCCGGTCTTTCGGGCCGGAGTCCGGTGTCAAGGGTGGGGCGAAGCCCCATCGCGCAGCGACGCTCCTCGCAGCGAAGCGGAGAGGATCGCCCTTGACACCGGACGGAGGCCCGCACACTCACATGCGGGGTGGCCCGGGGGGAGCCCCAACGACACGGCCACTCCCCTCGCCGCCACCCCCGCACACCGGCACCCCCAACGAAGCACCCCCACCCCGGCACCGCACCCCCGTACCCGGCCCGCACAAACACGACGTACCAGCTCAGCGCCCTGCTGCCTCCCGCGTTGTCAGTCCGGGCGCATACCCTTGGGCGGGTGTGAGGGGACGTACGGGCGAGGGACGCACCGATCCCGGCGCATTACCTGGGACGGGCGTGAGAGGACGCGCTGGCGCGAGCGAACGCATCAGACCAGCCGCACGGCCCGGCGCCGGAACCAGCGCAACCCCGCGCCGCCCAAACCACCGCCCCCCGCCCCCGCCTACCCCACCGTCAACCGCAGCGCGCCCCCGCCCAGAGGGCGGACCCGCACCCCCGCCAGCGACTCCACGTGGACGTCCGTCCCCTCCCCCGCCGCCCGCGGGCCGACCCCCACGACCCGCATCCCCGCCGCCCGTGCCGCCGCGATGCCCGCCGCCGCGTCCTCGAACACGACGCACTCCGAAGGCGCGAACCCCAGGTCGGCCGCCCCCTTCAGGAACCCCTCCGGGTCCGGCTTGCTCGCGCTCACGCACTCCGCCGTGATGGAGATCGCCGGCACCGGCAGCCCCGCCGCGGCCATCCGCGCCTGCGACAGCGCCCGGTCCGCCGACGTGACGAGCGCGTGCGGCAGCCCGGCCAGACCCGCCATGAACTCCGGCGCACCCGGCACCGGCACGATGCCGTCCGTGTCTGCGGTCTCCCAGGCGAGCATGCGCGCGTTGTCCGCGAGGTTCTGCTCGACGGGCCGCTCGGGGAAGAGGTGCGCCATGGTGGCGTGCGCCTGCCGGCCGTGGGCGTGGCGCAGGATCTCCTCGGGGTCCTTCCCGTTTTCCGCTGCCCAGCGGCGCCAGATGCGCTCGACGACGGCGTCGGAGTTGAGGAGCGTCCCGTCCATGTCGAGGAGCAGTGCCTTGAAGACACCTATGTCCATGGGCCTGCCCATACGTAACCCCCAGGGGTGGAGAACCGCGTTTGTTTCCCGACGATACAAAACACACGATACAAAACGCGGCACCCCCAGCCAAGAGTCACCTGAGCCCGCTCACCCCCAGAGGCCGGCCAGGTGCGCATGCAGAACCTCGTGCGCCTCATGCGGGGTGAGATGACCGACGAGGACGTGGACGGTGAGGCCGTCTGCGAGGGCGAGGAGCGTACGGGCCTCGCGCTCCGGATCGAGGGATTCCACCCCCTCGGGCGCCGGGCCCCCGGACTCCCCCAGCCCCGCACCCCCACCCGCCTCCGCCACGAGCCGGGCGAACACCTCGTGCAGCCCCGCATAGTTCGCCCGCAGCGTCCCGGCGAGAGCTTCGCTGACCGCCGCCTGGGCGACGAAGGCGAGCCAGACCCTGGCCTCGGCGCGGTGCTCGTCCCCGAGCAGTGACACCTCGGCCGCGGCGTGCCCCAGCGCCGTGCCCGCCGACTGGGCCGGGCTCCGGACGAGACGGGCCCGTACGCGCTCGCCGATGCGCTCGCCCACGTACCCGAGCGCGAACACCAGCATCTCTTCCTTGGTACGGAAGCACCGCTGCACGGCCCCCATGGACACCTCCGCGCGGGCGGCGACGTCGCGCAGGGTCACGCCCTCCAGCCCGCGTTCGTCGGCGAGACGGCAGACGGCCTCGGCGATGATGCGGCGCCGGCTCTCGTGATCCACCTGTCTGGGCATGCTCCCGGCCGCCTCCTTATTCGATGCGCTTGTATCGGATCCAGAGTACGGTGGCCGTTCCGATGCAGTCGCATCGGAAAGCAAACGAGGAAGAAGAGAGGAACCAGAAAGGCCATGCCCGACGACCTCTGGAAGTTGCCGGCCGCCGCACAGGCGGAAGCCGTACGCGGCGCACACATCTCCGCCGTCGAACTGGTCGACAGCCACCTCGACCGCATCGCCGCGATCAACCCGCAGGTGAACGCGGTCACCCAGCTCCTCGCGGAGCGCGCACGCGAGGCCGCGGCCAGGACCGACCGCCTCCGCTCCGCCGGGGTGGCGCTCGGACCGCTGGCGGGTGTGCCTTTCACGGTGAAGGAGAGCACCCCCGTCGAGGGGGTGCCGACCACGTTCGGGGTGCCGCGCTTCCGCGATCTCGTGGCCGCCGCCGACGCGCCTCCGGTGGCGCGGCTGCGCGCGGCCGGGGCCATCCCGATCGGACACGCCAACATCCCCACCCTGATCCTCGCGGGGATGCACACGCGCAGCGAACTCTTCGGCGACACCGTCAACCCCTGGGACAGCAGCCGCACCCCCGGCGGGTCCAGCGGCGGCGACGCGGTCGCCGTGGCCACCGGCATGGCGGCGCTGGGGCTCGGCAACGACTCCGGAGGCTCGGTGCGGATACCGGCACAGTTCTGCGGAGTCGCCGGGCTGAAGCCGTCCACGGGCAGGTTCCCGGCCGACCACCGCGTGCTCGGCCGAGACGACCCGGGCCCGGCATCCCAATTGCTCGTCACCGAAGGACCGCTGGCCCGGACGGTGGCCGACCTGCGGCTCGCGTACGAGGCGCTGGCCGGGACCGACCCGCGCGACCCGAGAGCCGTACCGGTGCCGCCGTACGGCGAAGCGCTCCCCGGACCGCTGACGGTCGCGGTCGTGGCGGATCCGGGCGGCCGCGGCGTCCACCCCGCGATCCGCGGGGCCGTCGAGAGCGCGGCCGACGCGCTCCGCGACGCGGGGTACGCCGTACGCGAGGTGGCTGACGTGCCGCGGCTGGACGAGGTGCTGGAGGCGTACGGGCGGCTGACCGTCACCGAGTTCGCGCCGACCTGGCCGGCGGTGCGGACGCTGCTCGGCGAGGGCGGCGACCGCTACATCGCGATGGCGATGGAGCGGACCCCGCCCGCGACCGCGGACGAACTGGTGAAGCTCATGGGCACGTGGATGTCCCTCCGCCGCTCGTGGGCCGAATTCCTCGACGCCCATCCGCTGTTGCTGGGCCCGTCGTTCACCGAGCCACCCGTCGAACCGGGGCTGGAGTCCCGCGACCGGGCGGGCCTGGACCGGGTCACCTCGGCGATGCGGCTCTGCAGCGCGACGAGCTTCGTGGGGGTGCCGGGCGTGGCCGTACCGACCGGTGTCGTGGACGGCCTGCCCGTGGGAGTGCAGATCGTCGGGCGGGCGTTCCGGGAGGACCTGTGCCTGGAGGCGGCGCAGGCGGTCGAGGACCGGCTCGGGGTGCTGACGCCGATCGACCCGGAGGCCGGGCGGGGCGGGGGAAAACGACTTTCGGGCGGGCCGGGGGACGCGGTACGTGTACGGGACGACACCGGCACCACGACGGGATGGAACGCTCCATGAACGCCGCCTCCGACGCCGCCTCCGACGCCGCCGCCTCCGCCGAGGACTCCTCCGCCGACGCCGCCGCCCCCGAGGGCCACCCGCCCTCCTGCCGCGACCTCGTCGGCCTCCTCGCCCAGACCGACCGCCGCGCCGCCTACGCCGCCCTCGCCCTCGGCGCCACGTCGGTGACGGACGTCGCCGCCCGCACCGGGCTCCGCCCTCCGGCCGCCGCGGCAGCGCTCCAGAAGCTCACGGCGGGCGGGATCGCCGCCTTCGACGCCGCCACCCGCGCGTACACCCTGCGCGACGACACCTTCCGGCTCGCGGTCCAGGCCGAGGTCCGGCTCACCGGCCGGGGCGGCGGCGACGGCGCGGGCGGGTACTTCCGCCGCGGCCGGCTGACGTCGATCCCGGGCAGCGCGGAGGTACGGAGCCGGGTGCTGGCGGTGGTGAAGGACTCGTTCGCGCCCGGCACCACGTACTCCGAGGCGAAGGTGAACGCGATCTGCGGCGAATGGCTCGACGACTGGGTGACCCTGCGCCGCGCCCTGGTCGACGAGGGCCTGCTGCGGCGGAACGAGTCCGGCACCGCGTACGAACGCGCGTGACGGGCGGCCGGTGACCGGCGGGCGCCCCGCCGCCGGACGGCCGCCGGCGGTGGGGCGCTTGCGGTCCTGCGGTTCCGTTACCGGCCGTACTCCCCGCCCCGCACGGACGCGACGAAGGCGCGCCAGGCGTCGGGGGCGAACGTCAGCACCGGGCCGGAGGGGTCCTTGCTGTCACGCGCGGCGACGACGCCGTCGGCGACCGCCACCTCGATGCAATCGCGCTGTCCGTCGCTGTAGCTCGACTTGTACCAGTGCACATCTGCGAGATCAGACCTGTCCATGACTCCCTGCCGTGTCTGCGATCAGGCGTTGTGACACCTGCTCATCGGGCGATGATTCCCAGACGTCGTCGAACGCCTCCTGGTAGCTCTGCACCTCGCTCGGCTTGTCCAGGTACAGGCTTCCGGTGAAGCCGTCCGAGTAGACGGTCGGGGGCTCCGTCTCCGTGCCGTCGCCGTTCGCCGGGAAGCGAAGGACGACGAAGGACCCCGACAGCATGCCCAGATGGAGCCCGGCGGCGAAAGGTGCCACCCGGATCGCGATGTTGGAGCGCTCGGCCGCCTCCGCGAGGTACGCCAACTGCCCGGCCATGACCTCCGGTCCGCCCACGGGCCGCGCCAGCACCGCCTCGTTGAGCACCAGCCGCAGGGACGGGGGCGCGGTCGGCCGGGTGAGAAGCGTTTGCCGTTCGATACGCAGCCGGACCCGACGGTCGATCTCCGCTTCCGTCTCGTCCGGATTGTGGTAACGGATGACTGCCCGCGCGTAGTCTTCCGTCTGGAGCAGTCCCGGTACCAGATCGCTCTGGTACGAGGTGAGACTCGACGCCGCCTCCTGAAGCCCGATGTACACGTCGAAGCCCTCCGGAATGACGTCGCCGTAAGCGTGCCACCACCCCTTCGCCTTCGTCTCCTTCGCGAGCCCCATGAGCGCCTCGGTGATATCATCCGGCGCCCCGTACACCTTGCACATGGTCTCCACGTCGAAGCTGCGCAGCGACGATTGTCCCGTCTCGATGCGCCACATCTTCGCTTCCGACCACTCCAGTTGGTGCGCCGCCGAGCGCACCGTGAGCCGCGCCTGATTCCGCAGGTCACGTAAGTACCGGCCGAGTTGCCTCCGCGGCACCGTCGATCCCGTCGCCCGTTCCGCCATGCGTTTTCCCCTTCCCCATGTCATTCAAAGTGAAGGACTTCCGACGCTCGAAATGAAAGCACCGGGGTCCCCGAATTCACAATGAACTTCACTCGTTCGAGTGCCCGGCCAGGATTCACGGAATCCGGTCTTGCAGAATTCAAAAGGCGGCGGCACTCTAGTCTTCCGATAGCTCAGCGTGTCAAGCCCGCCGCGTAGAACGCTACTTGAACCCCTGCCTTTTTCGTACGCCTACGGCCACGCGCGGAAGACGAGGAGACGTGCCCATGGCCGCAGAAGAACCGGTTATTCCCAAGTGCCACCACGAAACGCACGGTTCGCCGGGCGCCTGGCCCGCCGACGCCCGCGCGGCGCTGCCGCACCGCATCAGCGGCGCCGGCATCCGGTATCGCGCCTGCCGCACCGGCCGGTGCACCGGCAGCCCCGGCGGCGGCCACCGCTCCGCCCGTAGCGGCGGGCGATCGCAGCCCGCTTCCCGGGCCCGGCGGCCGATCCCGCTGGAACCCGTGCACAAGCGGCAGTTCGCCCGCGACGCGGGTGAGGTCGGCCGGGCGCGCGACTTCGTCGCCGCGGCGCTCGGCGGCATCGCGGGCGCCGAGTTGCTCGCCGACATCCGGCTCTGCACCTCGGAGCTGGCCACCAACGCCGTCCGGTACGGGCCGGCCGGCCGGGATTTCCTGGTCCGCGTCGTCACCCTGCACGACACGGTGCGGGTCGAGGTCCACGACACCGGCGACGGATGTCCGCGGACGCGCGCGCCGCGACACGACGACGACCACGGGCGCGGGCTCCTCGTCGTCGCCGCGCTCGCCGACGAGTGGGGCGTGGCCGAGCGGTCGGGGCCCGGGAAAGCCGTCTGGGCCGAGTTCGCCCTTCGATGAGGCCGCGGCGCGCCCCTGGGCCTGAGGACCTAGGCCGAAGGTCTCGTTCCCCTGCCCGGCCGGCGTGTGATGGTGTCGACGTACCCGATCACAGCAGGGCGGCAGGGCGGCACGGACATCCCAGGGGCGGCAGGCAACCACATGACCTTCGCAGGACAACGCGTCGTCATCACCGGCGCGTCCCGGGACTTCGGCCGGACTCTCGCCATCCGTTTCGCCCAGCGGGGTGCCGAGGTCTTCGTCTCCTCCCGCAGCCTGGCGGCGTCGCGACGGGTGGCGGACGAGATCCGCGACCTGGGCCACACCCAGGTGCACGCCCTCGTCTGCGACCTGGCGGACCCCGCCTCGGTCCGCCGGTTCGCCGCCGACGTGGTGCAGCGCACCGACCGGGTGGACGTGCTGGTGAACAACGGCGCACGCTGGCTGGGCGGTCCTGATCTCCTCTCCGCCTCCGACGAGGACGTGATCGACACCGTCGCCGCCGGGGCGACCGGCACGATCCTCGTCGTCAAGCGCCTGCTGCCGCTGCTGCTCGCATCCGACAGGCCGGACATCGTCAACGTGATCTCAGCCGCCGGGCTCCCGGCCCACCAGCGCTCCGACGCACACGACGCCTTCTACGCCGCCAAGAGCGCACAGGCCGGCTTCGCCGACATCCTCTCCACCCGGCTACGGCCCCGGGGGGTGCGGGTCATCTCGCTCTACCCGCCGGACTTCAGCAACCCGGACCCGCTGTCCCCGGAGTGGGAGAGCACGCCGCGCGGCCCCGGCGACATGCTGACGGCCCACTCGGTGGCGGAGTGCGTGTTCTTCGCCCTCGGACAGCCCCGGGACTGCTTCATCAAGGCGTTCCACTTCGAACAGGCATCCGCCTGAAGACCCGTCCGCCCCTGCTGCCCGCCTCCGGGCCGTCACGTCCCCACGAAGGTCACCGTCTCCGCCGGGTCCGCCCGGTCCGTACGCAGCGGCGGCACGCCCGGCTTCGCGTGGCCGACCGCGACACCGCACAGCAGCACGAGCCCGTCACCGGCCCCGACCGCCTCGGCGACGGTCCGCCGGTACATCGTCCACATCACCTGGGGGCAACTGTGCAGCCCCTCCGCCCGCAGCAGCAGCATGACCGTCTGCAGATACATCCCCGCGTCCGCCCACTGCCCGGGACCCATCGCGCGATCGAGATAGCAGAAGAGGACGACCGGCGCCCCGAACGCCCCCGCGTTCAGGGCGGCGATCTTCCGCGGCCTCCCGGGGTCGTCGCGCTCGATGCCCAGCGCCGCGTACCGCTGGGCCGCCGCCGCGGTGAACCGGTCCCGGTACGGCGGGCCGAGGTCGGCCGGGTACATCGGGTACTCCCGCTCGTCGCCCGGGTCCCCGGCCAGCGCCCTGGCCGTCGCGCGCTTCTTCAGGCCGGCCAGCGGCTCCCCGGTGACCACGTACAGGTGCCACGGCTGGAGGTTCCCGCTCGACGGGGCGCGGGCGGCCGCGGAGAGCACCCGCCGGAGGATCTCCACGGGTACGGGCTCGTCGCTGAACGCCCGCACGGCCCGGCGGCTGTCCACGGCCTCGTACACGTCCATGCTCAGGGTTCCTTCGTCATCGACTCCAGCGCGCGGCGCGTCTCCGGGCCGTAGACGCCGCGTTCGTCGCCGTCGATGTCGTGGTCCCGCTGGAAGCGGCCGACCGCCACTCCCGTGAAGTGGCCGTACTCGCCCTCGGAGTCCAGGAACTTGTCGTAGCCCGCGTCATCGAGCCGCTTCTGCAACTCGACGACCTCCGGGCCCGTATCGCCCTCCCGCAACGTGGGCGGCGGCGGGGGCGGGTCCGGGTCCTCGGGGGTGGTGCCGGGGTCGGGGTCACTCGGCGTGCTGGGGTCGGAGTCGGGCGGGGCGGCGGTGACCTGGCCGGCCTCGGTGCGCTCGGTGGGTGCCTCGTCCGGGTCGGCCGACGCGGAACCGGTGGGGTCGGATTCGCCGGCGCTGGGCTCCGCCGGGTCGTCGCCGTCAGCGGGGGCGGTGGGGGCGCCGCTGTGCGCGTCGTCGATACCGGGCTTCGTGCCGCCTCCGGTGGGGACGGCGGTGATGGTGTCGGGCTTCGGTACGGCGCGGTCGTCCGCCCCGTCGTCCGAGAAGAGCCCGGAGCCCACCAGTCCGACGCTGAGCGCGGCCACGACGCCGCCGACCGTGAGGACCAGCGTCAGGCGGCGGCGCCGGCGGGCGGCGAGGCGGTCGCCCCGGCGGCGCGGGTCGTACGGGTCGCGGGGGTCGTCCGCGTCGTACGGGTCCCGGGCGGCGCGCGGCGCGGCCGGGTCGTCGGCGAAGAGGCCGAGGTCGGCGTCCGCGGGCCCCTCCGGCGCGGCGCCGATGGGGCCGTAGGGGGCGGCGAGGGTGGCGTCAGGGGGCGGTGACCCCGGGGGAGGTCCGTCAGATGGGGGTGCCCCCTCGGGTACGGTGCCGGGCGCCCAGGCCGCCGCGGCGCCCGGCACCGCGCCGTACGCCGCCGGATCCCGCTCTCCCCACCCGGCTTCCGGCGCCTCCGGGCCGTAGCCCTCGGGCGCGGTGCCAGCCCCGTCGCCGTCCCATCCCCCGACCGGACCCGGCGCCTTCATGACGTACGGCCGCAGCAGCGGTCTGTCCTGCTCCCGCCGGCCCCCCGCGCCCGCCTCGGCGCCGTCCTCCGCACCGCTCTCCGCGCCGCAGGCGCAGCCTCGCCCGCCGTCCTCCCGGGGCGGCTCGCCGCAGGTGCGGCATGCGCGAGGTATCACCGTGCTCCCCCTCCTGTGGGCTGGAGGCGATTATGCAGACCCCGCGGAACCCTGCGCACCGCACCCCGGCCGCAACCCGGCCCGAGCGGACCGCCCCGGCGGGCCGTATCGACGCATCCGGGCGACGATGAGGCAAACGCCCCGCGCATCACCGGCACCACGAGCCTCACAAGCACCACCCGCCGCACGGTCACACCACCAGAGGGGAGCCGCGCATGTCCCGGACCGCCGGCGCCCCGCCCGCCCCCGAGGTCCCCGGGCAGGGCCTGCCCCGGCGGGCCGTCCTGGTGTCCATGGGCGCCCTGCTGTCCGGGATGCTCCTCGCGGCACTCGACCAGACCATCGTCGCCACCGCGCTGCCCACCATCGTCAGCGACCTCGGCGGGCTGGAGCACCTGTCCTGGGTGGTGACCGCCTATCTCCTCGCCGCCACCGCCGGCACCCCCCTCTGGGGCAAGCTGGGCGACCAGTACGGCCGGAAGAAGCTCTTCCAGACCGCCATCGTCATCTTCCTCGTCGGCTCCGCGCTCTGCGGCATCGCGCAGGACATGGGCCAGCTCATCGGTTTCCGCGCCCTCCAGGGCATCGGCGGCGGCGGGCTCATGTCGCTGGCCATGGCGATCGTCGGCGACATCGTGCCGCCGCGCGAACGCGGCCGCTACCAGGGCCTGTTCGGCGCCGTCTTCGGCACCACCAGCGTCCTCGGCCCGCTCCTCGGCGGCATCTTCACCCAGCACCTGAGCTGGCGCTGGGTCTTCTACATCAACCTGCCCATCGGCCTCGCCGCCCTCGTGGTCATCGCCGTCGTCCTGCACATCCCGCGCCGCGCCACCAGGCACCGCATCGACTACCTCGGCACCGCCCTCATCGCCTCCTTCGCCATCTGCCTCGTCGGCGTCACCTCCCTCGGCGGTACGACCTGGGCGTGGGGCTCCTGGGAGGTCGTCGTGGCCGGGCTGCTGGCGATCGCGCTGCTCACCGCGTTCATCCGGGTCGAGCGGCGGGCGGCGGAGCCGGTCATCCCGCTGAAGCTCTTCGCCATCCGCACCTTCACGCTCTGCTCGGTCATCGGGTTCGTCGTCGGCTTCGCGATGTTCGGCGCCATGACGTACCTGCCGACGTTCCTCCAGGTCGTCCGCGGCGTCTCCCCGACCACCTCCGGCGTCCACATGCTCCCGATGGTCGCGGGCATGCTCATCGCCTCCACCGGCTCCGGGCAGCTCATCAGCCGCACCGGCCGGTGGAAGGTCTTCCCCGTCCTGGGCACCGCCGTCACCACCGCGGGCCTCCTCCTGCTCCACCGGCTGCACCAGGGCAGCAACAACTGGGAGCTGAGCGGCTACTTCTTCGTCTTCGGCTTCGGCCTCGGCCTCGTCATGCAGGTCCTCGTGCTCGCCGTGCAGAACGCCGTCTCCTACGGCGACCTCGGCGTCGCCACCTCCGGCGCCACCTTCTTCCGCTCCATCGGCGCGTCCTTCGGCGTCGCCGTCTTCGGCACCGTCTTCACCAGCCGGCTGCGCCACAAACTCGACACCGAGCTGAGCGGCGTGTCCCTGCCCGGCGGGATCAGCATGAAGACGCTGGAGTCCGACCCCCGCTCGATCGTCCGGCTCCCCGCCTCCCTGCGGCAGGAAGTGGTGAACGCCTACTCCACCTCCATCACCGACGTCTTCCTCTACGCCGCCCCCGTCGCCTTCCTCGCCTTCCTCATCGCGCTCTTCCTCCGCGAGGACCCGCTGCGCGGCACCGTCACCGTCCCCGACGGCAGCGAGACCGTCGCCACCAACCCCGTCGAGCGCTCCCCCCACGACGAGGTGTGCCGCGCGCTCAGCGCGCTCAGCACCCGGGAGGGGCGGCGGGAGTTGTACGAGGACATCACCCGCCGCGCGGGCCTCGACCTGCGGCCCGCGTCGAGCTGGCTGCTGCTGCGCGTCCAGCGGTACGAGTCCACCGAGCCGGTGGCGCTCGCCGAGCGCACCGGGCTGCCGCTCGACGTGGTCCTCGGCGCGGCACAGGAGTTGGAGGAGCGGGGCCTGACCCGCCGGGAGGGGCCGCCGGTGCTCTGCACGGAGGACGGCACCCGGGCCGCGAAGCGGCTCTCGGCGGCGCGGCAGGCGGCGCTGGCCGAGATGCTCGGCGACTGGTGGACGCCCGACCGGCCCACGGACCTCACCGAACTGGTGGAGCAGTTGTCCGCCGAGCTGTGCGGCTCCGACGACGAGGCGCCGCCCGGCGAGGCGGTGGAGAAATGGCGGCCCGACCCGGACTCCCCGCCGAAACCCCCCGCTTGAGCGGCACTCCGTGCCGTACGGCATCCGGGTGACAGCAGATGAGCGGGCCCTCAGGAGTGATGCAGGTTACATCTGGTCCCCCCGTGCGAATTCCGGCGACGCGCCAGGCGTACGCTGTGATCCGCCCGGCGCTCTCGTCCGCGGCGGAAAATCACCGGATGACCACCGGGACACGGGGAGCAGGGGAACAGTGGAGTTTGTGGGGTCACTGAGCGGTACCCCGTGGATGTACGCCATCGTCGCCACCTCCGTCCTCCTCGACGTCTTCCTGCCGCTGCTGCCCAGCGGCGCGCTCGTCATAATGGCCGCCACCGCCGCCGCCGGCACCACCACCGCGGCCGACGCCGTACGCAACGGCGCCACCCTGCCCGCCGCCGACCACCTCGCCGAGCTGCTGGCCCTCATGCTCTGCGCCGCCACCGCCTCGGTCCTCGGCGACATGCTCGCCTTCCGGCTCGCCAGCAGGGGCCGCGAGAAGTTCGCCAACTCCCGCCTCCTGGTCCGCGCGCAGGAGCGCCTCGGCCACCACCTCAGCGGCCGGCGGGGCGGCGGGATCGTCGTCCTGGCCCGGTTCGCGCCCGCGGGGCGCAGCGTGGTGATGCTCGGCGCGGGCGCGATGCACCGGCAGGTGCGGGAGTTCCTGCCGTGGTCCGTGCTCGCCGGGCTGCTGTGGGCGGCGTACGGCGTGACGCTCGGGTACTTCGGCAGCCGCTGGCTGGGCGCCGGGTGGCTGGCGACGGGCGTGTCGGTGCTGGCGCTCTTCGTCGGCGGGCTCGGCGCGGCATACCTGGTGCGCAGGCCGCGCCCGCAGCCGGCCGCCTCCGACTGACCGCCCGCCCCGCGCGCGTACGGGCGCGTCAGCCGCGCAGATAGGCGTCGACCTCGTCCTCGATCGCCCGCGTGTAGCGCTCCAGCCCCGGGGACTTGGCCGGACACGGCCGCCCGCCCTCCGGGGTCGGCGCGAGGCAGAAGTGCAACGGGTCGTCGTCGCGGTGCAGTCGGGCGGTGCCGCCGGGGCCGGTGCAGTAGCCGGCGGTGCGCTGCTCGTAGTCGTTGCACGGCAGGTACTGCGTCCACTTCCCGTCGCCGTCGCGCAGTTCGCGGCCCCCGTCGGCCAGCAGGTCGCCCGACGCGGCGGCCTGCCGCTCGTACAGGTCGTTGACCTGCTCGATCCGGTCGGGGTGCAGGGCGTCGGGCGGCTGCTGCACCCAGACGATCCGGGGCCGCGGCACGTCCGCTTCGCGTGCGGCGTCGGTGATCTGCCCGGTGAGGGCGCGCAGGTCTTCCGCGTAGCGCTCGTAGTACGCGGACGTCCCCCACTCGACGCCCTCCATGCAGGGCGTGTAGCCCCAGGTGTTGCCCCAGAACTGCAGCACGATCACGCCCGGTTCGCGCTTCTTCACCAGGGCGGCGGCCTTGTCCTCGGCCGGGACGAGGGAACGTCCCGGACGGCCCTGGAGATAGTCGCAGACGGTGACGCCGGCGACGGGCTCGCTGCTGTACGAGCCGACGCGGGCGGAGCGTTCGAGCCGGCTGCCGAGGATGTCCTGGGCCTCCATGGCGAGGGAGTCGCCGAGGTAGAGCACGTCCTGCGGGGCGCGCGGGGGCGCACCGGGATCGGCCGGGGCGGAGCCGGAGTCGCCCGGCCCCGGGGTGGCGGGGTCGGGGGGCGTGAAACGGGAGCGGTCGGGCGCCTGGTCGCGTACCGCGCTGTCCACGGTGTCGCCGCCCGCCTCGCCGCCGTCGGAGCGCGACACCGCGCCCCAGCCGATGGCCACGGCCACCAACGCCACGGCGAGCACGGGCCCGGCCCAGCGCTTCGTCTCCATCAGGTCCTCCGGCACGCGGTGACAACTGGCCAGTAGGGTAGGGAGTCGACCGCCTCCGGGTCGAGGCCGTTCGGCCCTTTCCGGCAACGGGCGGCAGACTCGGGCCGGATGCCGCCCGGTCGCCGCCTCGTACGCCGCCGGTCCCGCCCGTGACGTACGAGATGCCTCTGAGGGTCAGGCCCACGACGGCCATGAGGGGTGCCTCGCGGTCAGCGGTCCAGTGGGACGGAAGTGGCCACGGACCGGGGCGGGTGCGGGGTCGTAGCGTACGGAACGTGGTCGGCGTACGGCGCGTCGCCGCAGGTCGCGGCGGGGTTGGCCGCCGTCTTGCGGGCGTCGCCCGCCGGCCGCCGCCCCGCCCGCCGTACGCCCCAGGAGGCCCCGTGCACCCCGCCCTCGCCGCCGACCTCGACCGCTTCGACCAGCTCCTCGACGCCGCCCGCGCCCGCGCCGTCGCCGCCCTCCGCGGCCTCGCCGACCGCCCGGTCGCCGCCCCCGCGCCGCACGCCCCCGGCCCGTACGAGCCGCTGCCCGAGCGCGGCGCCGGGGGTGCGGCGGCGCTCGCCCGCTTCGGGGAGCGCTGGGAGCCGGGCCTTTCGGGCAGCGCGGGGCCGCGCTACCTCGGGTTCGTGACCGGCGGCGCGACGCCGGCGGCGGTGGCGGGCGACTGGCTGGTGGGTGCGTACGACCAGAACGTGGTCGCCGCGTGCGACTCCGCCGCGACGGACCTGGAGCGCGAGACGGTGGGCTGGCTGCGCGAGCTGTTCGGTCTCGGCGAGGCGCACGCCGGCGCGTTCGTGTCCGGGGCGACGATGTCGAACGCCGTGGGGCTGGCCGTCGCCCGGGAGTGGCTGGGCGAACGGCTCGGGGTCTCGGTCGCGGACGCCGGGGCGGGGGCGCTGGGCGAGGTCGCGGTCCTGTCGGGCGCCGCGCACTCCAGCGTCCCCAAGGCGCTGTCCCTCCTCGGGCTCGGCCGCGACGCGCTGCGCGCGGTGCCGCCGCTGCCGGGGCGCGAGGCCGTGGACGTGGACCTGCTGGCCGCCGAACTGGCGGCGCTGGACGGCAGGCCGGCGATCGTGGTGGCGAACAGCGGCACGGTCAACACCGTCGACTTCGACGACCTGCGCGCGATCGCCGCGCTGCGGGAGCGGTATCCGTTCTGGCTGCACGTGGACGCGGCGTTCGGCGCGTTCGCGGCGCTGTCGCCGGAGCACGCGCACCTGGTGGCGGGGCTGGACGCGGCGGACTCCGTCTGCGTGGACCTGCACAAGTGGCTGAACGTCCCGTACGACGCGGCGGTGCAGTTCACCCGCCGCCGGGACCTCCAGGTCCGTGTCTTCCGCAACGCCGCCGCGTACATGGCGCAGCCGGGCGACGACCCCGACTTCGTCCACCTCACCCCGGAGAACTCCCGCCGCCTGCGCGCCCTGCCGACGTGGCTGACGCTGGCGGCGTACGGGCGCGAGGGCCACCGGGAGGTGGTGGAGCGCAACGCGGCGCTGGCGCGTCGCTTCGGCTCGGGGGTCGCGGGCGACTCCGGGGGCGGGCTGCGGCTGCTGGCGCCGGTGCGGCTGAACGTCGTGTGCTTCACGCTCGCGGCGGAGCCGACGCCGGAGCGGGTGGCGGCGCTGGCGGCGGCGGTGGCGGCGAGCGGGGAGGCGGTGGTCACGCCGACGGTGTACGGGGGGACGCACGGCCTCAGGGCGGCGTTCAGCAACTGGCGTACGGGACCGGAGGACGTGGACCGCGCGGTGACGGCGGTGCTGACCGCGGCCCGGAGCGTGTAGCGGACACCCGGGAACGGCAGCGGGGTCGCCGGTCGGCTCCCTCACTCCGCCCCGAATTCCACCACCGTCCCCGGCCGCGCCACCCCCGTCTCCCCGCCGAACCCCCGGCGCGCCGCGGCGATCGCCTCGGCCTCGTCCCCGCCCGGCCACAGGTGCGTGAGCAGCAGCCGCTCCGCGCCCGCGCGGGCCGCGTGTTCGCCGGCCTGGCGGGCGCTCGACAGGTACGGCGCGTCCTCCTCCGGCACCTCCTCCGGGTACGTGGCCTCCGCGAGGAACAGGTCCGCCGCGTCCGCGAGTTCCGCGAGCGCCGGGCTCGGGCCGGTGTCACCGGTGTACGCAAGCACACGGCCCGCCGCCGTCAGCCGCAGCCCGGCGTTGGGGACGTGGTGCGGGAGCGCGCGGGTCCGGACGCGGAACGGGCCGGAGGTGAACTCCGGCTCCGTCGCCGGGTCGAACGCGCGCAGCTCGTACGAGCCGCGCAGCATCCCCGGCCGGTCCAGCGCCAGCACCGCGTCGAGCGCACCGGCCGGAGCGTACACCGGTAGCGCGGGCGCCGGCCGGTCGGCGAGCGCGCGGGCGCGGAGGAGGGGGTTGAGGTCGGCGCAGTGGTCGGGGTGCCCGTGGGTGACGACGACGGCGTCGACGTCCCCGGGCCGCAGGTGCCGCAGGAGCCGCGGCATCACCGCGTACCCGGGGTCGAGCAGCAGCCGGTGCCCGTCGTGCTCGACGAGGTAGCCGCTGCAGGCGGCGTCCGCGGTCGGCCAGGCGCCGCGGCCGCCGAGCACGGTGAGCTTCATGCCGTTCCTCCGGTACGCGCACGGAGGCGGATCCGCCTCCGTGCGCCACGGTAGCGGCGGCCGCCCTCCGTGTCCGCGCGGGGCCTGTCACCAGGCGATGTGCACCAGGAACCAGCCCGCGAAGCCCACCCAGGCCGCGACGAAGACCGCCTTGCCCACCGGCGTGCGCACCCGGAACCACGCCCGGGTCCGCTCCGAGAGGGTGTCGCCCTTCTTCGGGGTCCACAGCGCGACGACCTCCACCACCGCGCCGAGGGCGAGCAGTCCGCCCCAGATCCAGTCGGACCCGCTCACGCCGGCCGCCCCTCGGGGTCGGGCGGCGGTACGGCGGCCACCGGCGCCGCGGACTGCCGCGCCGACGCCCGCGCCGGGTACTCCGGCGGTCGCGCCCAGCCCAGCAGCACGCCCGCGACGAGCCGCAGCGGCTTCCAGTCCCGCTTCGCCGCCCACTCCTCCAGCGCCCGGAACACCGCGTAGTACACGGCGGTGACGAGCGCGGTGACCCCGGCGGTCACGGTCGTGGAGTCGGCGTCGACGCCGAAGGCACCGGCCGCGGTCACGACCCAGCCGACGAGCAGCGGCACCAGGGTACGTAAGACAGAGATGTAGAGATTCATGGTCAGATCCCCCGATCCGCGGCCACCTAGGGTAAAGCGGCCTTCTCACACGGGAGATGCCCGCACAGCGGCCCCCTGAACCACAACCTGAACGTCCTCTTCCGCATCGAACTCCCCCGGCACGGCGGCCCTTTGGGGGCGCACTCGGCGAACGCGTGATTCGACGGCGGCGCTTGCGCGGCGCCCGCAGCGGGGATGAGGGGAGAAACGCACGAGACGGCAAGGACGGCAAAGAACGCGAAAGACAGCGCGAGGGATTTGGCCACCGTCCCGTCCCGACCCCCACTCGAAAGGGACGAGTGATGACCATCAAGGGCATCGACGTCAGTTCACACCAGTCAGGCAACTACTCCACGCGAGGCATGGACTTCGTCTTCGTCAAGGCGTCGGAAGGCCGCAGCTACGTCAACCCCAAGCAGGGCGACCAGGCCGCGCACGGCCGCGAGGCGGGCCTGGTGCTGGGGTTCTACCACTTCCTCTGGCCGGGCAACATCAAGGCACAGGCCCAGTACTTCGTCGACAAGGCGAAGGAGAAGCCGGGCGACATGCTCGCCTGCGACTGGGAGCACACGAGCGAGGGCACCGCGGCGAGCAACAAGGAGAAGGACGCCTTCATCAAGGAGGTGAAGCGGCTGCGCCCGCGCCACAAGGTGCTCCTCTACTGCAACCGCGACTTCTGGCTCAACCGCGACACCACCAGCTACGCCGGGGACGGCCTCTGGATCGCCCAGTACAACGGCAAGCCCGGCAAGCCGGACATCCAGGCGTCGTGGCGGTTCCACCAGTACACGTCGTCGCCGATCGACACGAACGTGGGCCGCTTCAGCTCGCGTTCGGCGCTGCGCTCGTGGGCGCGGGAACGGTTCGACGCGAAGCTCACGGCGGACGGGACGGAGGCCGGCGAGCCGGCCGGGACCGCGGCCGGAGGAGGAGCCGAGGACCAGGAATGAGGGTGCGGCGGACCCAGGCCGTCTCCTCCGGATCTTGGTTTGGGGTCGGCGTGCTCAGTCAGGGACCGCGAGGTGGTCGGCGGCGCCCCCGCGCCACTCGATCATGAAAAGGGTGGCGTCGTCGCTGGTGCGCCCGCCCCGTTGCTTCTTCAGCGTGTGGGAGAGCCGGCGCAGATCTGCCCGCAGGCTCTGTGACGGCTCTTCCCGCAGGCGGTTGACGCAACCGATGAGGCGCTCCTCGCCGAACGGTTCCTCGTGTTCGAGGTGCTCCTCGATGATGCCGTCGGTGTAGCACAGCACCCGGTCGCCCGGCTGGAGCGTGTGCTCTCTGACCTTGGGCTCCTCGCCGCCGAAGCCGACGGGCAGTGTCGTCGCGCTCTCCAGTTGCCGTACGACCTCGCCTCCGCGGATCAGCAGAGGTGCGGGGTGGCCGGCGTTGACCAGCTCCATCTGGCCGGTGGCGATGTTGACGTGCATGAGCTGCGCCGTGACGAAATGGTCGGGCCCGAACTGCTGGGAAATGGCGGCGTCCATGAACGCGTACTTCTCCGCGAGGCTGATGAACACGCGCCGGGCGTGGCGGTAGGCGCCGATGGCCACGGTCGCCATGGTGGCGGCGTCCAGGCCGTGGCCCATCGCGTCGATCACCGCGATGTGCAGGATGTTGTCGTTGAGGGCGTAGTCGAAGCTGTCGCCGGCGACGCGGTAGGCGGGCTCCAGTACCCCTGCCACCGAGATCTGCGGCACCGTCATCGCCAGCGGCGGCAGCAGGTTCCACTGGATCTCCGCGGACACGCTCATCGGCTCCCTGCGCCGGGCCAGGAAGAACTGGTCGGTGTAGGCGCTCTTGGTGACCAGCATGTCGGCCACCAGGCCGGCGAGTCGGCGCAGCAGGCGCCGGATGTCGTCGCCGACGGCGTCCAGGGTCAGGGCCATCACGCCCACCTGATCGCTGCCGTCCAGCAAGGGCAGATACATCCGGACGCCGCCGCCGGCCTGCGGTGCCTCGACGGGAGCCGCGCTGAGGAATGCCTGGCCGGCCTGGGAGTCGCTGATCGCCTGAGCCTCGCTGACGTGCAGCTTCTTGCCCGGCAACGGCAC
The DNA here is from genome assembly GCF_003945505.1 of Streptomyces sp. WAC 06738. Lineage (NCBI taxonomy): Bacteria > Bacillati > Actinomycetota > Actinomycetes > Kitasatosporales > Streptomycetaceae > Streptomyces > Streptomyces sp. WAC 06738. Next base: position 1,930,044 of record NZ_CP029618.1, read on the forward strand.
CAGCCGCTCCTGCGCGTAGTCCTGGAGCAGGATGGAGACGTCACGGCCGCCGATCCTGGCGACCTCATCCGCAATCAGCGGGGCGATGAGCTGCGGCGGCAACAACCGCGCCCTGTCCAGCAGCAGACCCAGCAGCCGCTCGCCGAAACCCTCCGATCGGTCCACGATGTCCTCGCCCATGGCCCGGTTCGCCACGCCCTTCCTGTCACCACGGTCACCGTCCGGGTACAAGGTGACCTGCCGAACCGCCCGAGAGGCTCATTACGCCAATACAGGGCATGTCGGCCCGCGCCGTCCGGGTTGCGGAATCCGCTCCCGCACGCGTGTTCGCGCACCAACAGGGCCTGTGAGCAGCGGCTTTAGTCCCGTCCATGGACTGCTTTGGATACTCGGCCGGGCGCGGGCACGTCCGGGGCCACCTGTTCCGGATCCGGCTCCGGCCGTCCTCCCGCGCGCGCACCCGGGCTGAGCACTCCCGGGAGCCGGGCGCAAGCAGTCCGTCCGTACGTCTGGAAGGGAAAAGCGTGACAGGTGCGACGACACCGGCCCAGGCCGGCACCCCCCAGGTGCCCTGCTTCGCCCAGGCGACGGCCCTCAGACCGCCACGGACCTCCTCCGCGTTCAGCCGCCCGGTCTGCGACTCGGTCCTGATATCCCCCACCGGCCGCGGGCCACTGGCTGCCTGACGGCCTGGAAGCAGAGGTATCTCATGAGCGAGACCCTGCAAGAAGGACGGGCGGCGCCGGCCGGGAAGAGGCTGAGCGCCTTCGTCAGTCTGGCGAAGCTGTCGTTCTTCGACTACTACCTGTCCGCGTTCGTGGTGTGGACGATGCTGCCACCCGGGACCCGGGACGACCTGGGCGCCGTGTGGACGCTGGCCGTGCTCACCCTGGGCTGGGTGGGCGTGTGTGCGGCGACCGTCGCGTTCGACGACGTCACGGGCTTCCGGGACGGCAGCGACCAGTTCAACTACGACCCCGGGCAGGGGCAGTTGCGCAGCCGCAAGCGCAAGCCGCTCCTGGACGGGCGGCTGACCGAGCGGGAGGCCGTGCGGTTCGGCTACGCCGCGCTGCTCACCGGCCTCGTCTGGCTGGGGCTCGCGGTGCTGACCTCGCCCCACCGGCCGGTCTGGGCGCTGCTGCTCACCGTCTTCCTCGTCTTCATCAGCGTGCAGTACTCGTACGGGCTGCGGCTGAGCTACCGGGGCGGGCAGGAGCTGGTGCTGCTGCTGAGCACCGGTCTGGTGGTGCTGATCCCCTACGGCCTGACCCACGGGGAGCTGACCGGCATCGTGGCCCTGGAGGCGTACCTCTTCGGCCTCTGGAGCCTGCTGGTCTCCGTCTACTCCAACATCAACGACGTCGAGGGGGACCGGGCCGCGGGCCGCAGGAACCTCGCGATCATGCTCCCTCCGCCCGCGTACCGCGGGGTCATCGCCCTGCTGAGCCTCTCCGAGACCGTCGTCATCGTGCTCGCCTGCGCTCTCGGCGCGGTGCCGTGGTGGTTCGGGTTCTTCCTCGCCCCGCTGGTCGCGGTGCGCGTCGTCCAGATGGCGACCGGCCTGGTCCGGCACGACCCTCTGAAAGCCCGGAAGCTCGGCGGTCAGGCGCACCGGCTCGGTGTCGTCCTGATCATCGTCGCCAACCTGTTCGCCGTCTGACCCACGTCGGGGAAAGCAAGGTGGATCATGAAGAAAGCACCACGTCCGAAGAACCTCGGCGGCCTGCTCGAGTCCTACGCGGGCGCACAGACGCCGCAGTGGGTCCTCGACCGTCCCTTCGACATCGCGCCCGACGGCGGCCGGGAGTACGACGTCTCGGGGCTCGCGCGGCTGGTGGCCGACATGTCGGGGCGGCTCCGGGAGGCGGGCCTGCGGCGCGGTGACCGGCTGGCCATCGTCAAGGAGAACCACCACGACGTCGTGCTGCTGGCGGCGGCCGCGGCCCGAATCGGCGCCCTGCCGGCGATGATCTCCACGTCCATCGCGCCCGCGACGCTCGCCACCATGATGGAGCGCTTCGACCCCCGGGTCTTCATCGCCTCGGACTCGGTGCTCGCCGCCGCCGCGGCCGCGGACGTGACGATGACCGGCGAGAAGACCCAGGTGGTCGCGATCGAGGGCGACACCTCGCTCGCGCCGGGATCGCTCGCCCTCGCGGACCTCGCCGGCGCCGACGTTCCCCCCATGGATCTGCGCGCCGACGACGAACCCATGATCTGCACGCACACCTCCGGCACCACCGGCGTGCCCAAGCTCGTCGCGCACTCGGCCAACACCCTCATCGGCGTCCTCACCAAGCTGGAGACGCTGCCCATACCGGGCCTCGCGGTGCGCAAGGACGACGTGTTCGCCTCCTGCATCGCCTTCGTCCACGGGCGGGCCATCACCTGGACGTACGCCCAGCTCGCCCGGCCGCCCAAGAAGGTGGTCGTCCTCGGCGGCTCGGAACCGCGGCTCGTCGCCGAGACGCTGAAGAAGCACCGGCCCACGGTCCTGGAGACCTGCCCCAACCTCTACCAGCGCTGGGAGCCGCTCACCGAGAGCGACCCGGAGGCGTTCAGCCGGATCCGGGCCTACCTCAACACCTTCGACGCCATCCACCCCTCCACGGTGCGCAAGTTCATGGAGGCCAGCCGCCGCAGCCGGCCCGTGTGGGGGCAGGTGTGGGGCCAGAGCGAGACCGGTCCCGTGGCCATGGCGCTCTACTCGCGGAACAAGATCCGCAAGAACGCGGGCGCGCTGAACCCGGTGACCAGCAACGTGGGCAGGCCCGTCCCGTTCGTGACCCGGATCAAGCTGGCCGACCCGGAGACCCGCAAGCCGGTGGCCCGCGGGGAGCAGGGGCTGGTCCTGGTGCGCACCAAGGGCCTGTGCCTCACCTACCTCGGCGAGGACGAGCGGCACCGGGAGAAGAACTGGGACGGGTGGTGGAACACCGGCGACATCGGCGTGCGGTCGCGCACCGGGCTGCTGCGCATCCTCGACCGTGAGGTGGACGTCATCCCGGGGACGAGCGGCATCGAGCTGGAGAGCATCCTGCTGGAGCGGCTGAAGAGGTCCACCGAGGTGATCGTGCTCGGCAACCCCGGCGGCCTGCCGGTCCCGGTGATCAGCCTCTCCGGCGGCGGCACGCTCGGCAAGGAGGAGTGGAGCGAGGCCACCGAGGGGCTTCCCGAGCTCGCCGAGCCGGAGATCATCGACTGGGACGAGTTCCCCCGCACCGGCACCTGGAAGGTCCGGCGGTTCGACCTGCGCCAGCAAGTGCTCGGCTCCCAGGCCACGTACGGCTCCGGCCGCTGGACCTGAGCGGACCGTCACCTCAACCGCCACCAGAGAACGGACCAGGCGATGAAGAAGATCGTCATCATGGGCCAGGGCTACGTCGGTCTCCCGCTCGCCATGCTGGCTGCGGAAGCGGGCGACACGGTCGTCGGCTTCGACGTCAGTGAGGAGCGGGTCAAGAGGTTGTGCGCCGGCGAGTCCTTCGTCGAGGACATCGCACCGCAGCAGCTGGCCGCTGCGCTGGCGTCGGGCAACTACCGGCCCACCACCGACGAGAAGCAGATCGACGGATTCGACGTCGCGGTCATCAGCGTTCCCACGCCGCTGCGCGAGGGGGCGCCGGACCTCCGGCACATCGAGTCGGCGACGGACACGGTGGGGCGTTTCCTGCGCCCGGGCGCCACCGTCGTGCTGGAGTCCACCACGTACCCCGGGACCACCGAGGAACTGGTCGCCCCCATCCTCGAAGAGCGCTCGGGACTGATCGCGGGCGAGGACTTCCAGCTCGGCTACAGCCCGGAGCGGATCGACCCGGGCAACCGCACCTGGACCCTGGACCGTACGCCCAAGGTCGTCTCCGGGGTGAACGAGAAGTCGCTGGCGGCCGTCGACGACTTCTACGGCGGGCTCATCGAGAACACCGTCCCGGTCGGCTCCACCCGGGTCGCCGAGCTCACCAAGCTGGTGGAGAACACCTTTCGCCACGTCAACATCGCCCTGGTGAACGAGCTGGCGATCTACGCCCGGGAACTCGGGATCGACGTGTGGGAGGCCATCGACACGGCCTCGACCAAGCCCTTCGGCTTCATGCGGTTCACCCCGGGGCCCGGAGTCGGCGGCCACTGCCTGCCGGTCGACCCGGTCTATCTGTCCTGGCGGGTGAACAGGGCCCTGGGGCAGCGCTTCCGCTTCGTGGAGCTGGCCAACGACGTCAACGACCACATGCCCGGCTACGTGGTCCAGCGGCTGATCTCCGCGCTCAACGAGCGGCGGATGTCGGTCAACGGCGCCCGCGTCCTGGTGCTGGGACTCGCGTACAAGCCGGACACGGGCGACGCCCGGGAGTCGCCGGCGGTACGGGTCATCGAGGCCATGCTGCGGATGGGCGCGAAGGTGCGCGCGGTGGATCCGCACGTGGTCGAGCCGATCACCATCGACGACCGGGTGATGCGCGCCGAGCTGGTCCCCGAGGAGATCGCGCAGGCCGACGCCGTGCTGCTGATCACCGATCACTCCTCGTTCGACTACGAACTGGTGGTCGAGCACGCCCCGTACGTCCTGGACTGCCGGCGCCGGCTGCCCGCGGGCCCGACGGTGGAGCACCTGTGAGCGGGCCGCCGCAGCGCATCCTGGTCACCGGCGCGACCGGCTTCGTCGGCGGCGCGGTGACCCGGGCGCTGCTCGCCGCGGGCCGCGAGGTGACGGCACTGGTACGCGACACCTCCCGGGCCGAAGGGCTCGCCGAGGCCGGCGCCGACCTGCACACCGGCGACATGCTGCGCCCGGAGACGTACGTGCCGCTGGTGGACGGCGTGGACGCCGTGGTGCACGCGGCCCAGCTCCGCGTCGGCGGACGGATGTCGAAAGCCGCGCTCGCCCGCATGCACGAGGCGGACCGCGTGATGTCCGACGCCCTGGCCCAGGCATGCCTGAAGGCCGGGAACCGGTTCCTCTACGCCGCCGGAACGTTTGTGTACGGGGACCACGGCGCCGAGTGGATCGACGAGTCCACCCCGCACACCCCCGCCCCGCTGGGCGCCGGCCACGCGGACGGCGCCGCCCGGCTGCGCGCCCTGACGGCGCGGGGCCTGGACTCCGTGGTCCTCTACGCCGGCTTCGTCTACGGTCCCGGCGGCAACTTCAAGGCCGCGTTCTACGACCAGGGGCGCGCCGGCCGGCTGCGCCACCCCGGCGACGGCCGGAACCACTGGAGCTGCGTCCACCTGTCCGACCTGGCCGCCGGCTACCTGGCCGCGCTGGACCGGGCCCCGGCGGGCAGCGGCTACAACCTGGTCGACGACGAGCCGCTGCCGCTCGCCGAGTTCACCCGCGCCATCGCCCGCGAGATGGGCGTGTCCCGGGTGTCGCGGGTGCCGGGATTCGCCGCCTCCCTGGCGCTGGGCCGCCCGGTGGCCGCCTCGCTCATGACGTCGTACCGCGTGTCCAACCGCCGCGCCCGCGCGGACCTCGGCTGGGCACCGGCCCACCCCACCGTGGCCGAGGGCCTGCCCGGAACCCTGGAGGCCCTCGCGGCCGGCGCGGCCGCATTACCACCACACGGCTCCTCCACGAAGCAGCGCGGAAGGTGAGGCAGATGAGTAGGAACCTGAGCGGCACGCGGGACGGTGCGGGCCACGCCATCGTGATCGGCTCCAGCCTCGCCGGGCTCACCGCTGCCGCCGTGCTGGCCCGTCACATGGAGCGGGTCACCGTGATCGAGCGGGACCGGCTGCCGAGCGACGCGCAGTGGCGTCCCGGAGTCGCCCAGTCGCGGCACGCCCACAACCTGATGGCCGCCGGGCACCAGGGCCTGGGCAAGCTGTTCCCCGGGATCCAGCAGGAGCTGCTCGACGCGCAGATGGTGTCGGTCCGGGTTCCCGAGGACATGCTCATGCTCGCCCCGGGCGGCTGGATACCCCGGTTCGAGACCGGCATGACGATGATGACGGGCACCCGCGACATCGTCGACGCGGTCGTCCGGGACCGGCTGCGTGCCGAGCCGAAGGTGACCTTCCTCCAGGAGCACGAGGTGGTCGGGCTGCAGGGCGGCCCCGGCGACTCCGTCAGCGGTGTCCGCGTACGCGCCAAGGACAAGGACGCCAAGGGCGGCTGGGGCGAACCGGAGCCCATGGCCGCGGAGTTCGTCGTCGACGCCGCGGGCCGCAAGTCCCGCGCACCGCAGTGGCTCGGCGAACTGGGCTACGACAAGCCCGCCGAGAGCGTGGTGGACGCCAAGACCGCGTACGGCACCACCGTCTACGAGCCGCCCGCAGGACACGCCGCCGACTGGAAGTGCATCCTGCTGCTGGCCACCCCCGAGAACCCCCGGCAGGGCATCCTCAACCCCATCGAGGACGGGCGCTGGATGGTCTCGGTCTCCGCGAGCGGCGGCAACCGCCCGCCCACGGACCACGAGGGGATGCTGGAGGGCGCCAAGTCGCTGCGCCACCCCGTCGTGTACGAGGCCATCAAGGACGCGACTCCCGTCGGCCCGGTGTACGGCTCCGGCCGCACCGAGAACCGCTGGCGCCACTTCGAGAAGCTGCGCCGCTGGCCCGACCGGTTCCTGGTCATCGGCGACGCGCTCGCGGCCTTCAACCCCTCGTACGGGCAGGGGATGTCCGTCGCGGTGCAGAGCGCGCTGCTCCTCGACAGGATGCTGGAAAGCCGCGGGACGAACGGGGGCGGCACCCACCGGCTCCGCCGCGCCCTCGCCAAGCAGGTCGCCGTCGCCTGGCAGTTGGCCACCGCCATCGACCTGCACTACCCCTGGGCCGCCGAGGCGAGCCCGCCCGACCTGCCGACCCGGCTCGGCATGCGCTACGTCGACCGCGTCGGCGCCGCCGCGCCGGCCGACCACGACGCGGCCCGGGTGGTCCTGGAGCTGGCCCAGCTCCTGGCCGCACCGACCGCGGTGTTCCGGCCGCGCGTGCTCAGGTCGGCGCTCCGCGGGCCCCGCGGGCCCGTGTCCACCGACCCCCGCGCGCGCCGCACGGCGCCCCGACCGCTCCCGGAGCGGACGACCGGGCGATCTCTTCGCCCTCCAACCGGAAAACAAGGAGTAGCTGATGTCGACTCAGTCCACAGACAAGGCGCCGGATATGACATCGGGTGAGGGATCGGAAACCGGCCACATTACCGAGGATCTGACGTTCCGTATCCGGACGAGCGCCGACCCGGAGAACGAATGGGAACTCAGCGCTCAGCTCGTCATACCCGAGGGCGGCGCCGACACCGTCCAGGTGCTGCTGCCCGGTCTCACGTACGACAGGCGCTACTGGCAGGTGCCGGGCGAGTACGACTACTGTGACCATATGCTCCGAGCCGGATACGCTGTGTTGCTGCTCGACCGGGTGGGAACGGGAGCGAGCAGCAGGCCTCCGGCGACGCAACTCCACGCGGACAGTCACGTCGAGACCATCCATCACGTGATACAGCAGCTCCGCTCCGGCACCCCGGCCGGGCACTCCTTCGGCAAGATCGTCTCGGTCGGGCACTCCTACGGCGCGGGCATCGCCATCATGGAAGCGGCCGCACACGCCGACATCGACGCGCTCGTGGTCACCGGCATGCTGCACACCACCTCGCCGCTCTACGACGAGGTGATCAACTTCTTCCACCCGGGCTCCCAGGACCCGGTCCTGAACGACGCCTCCCTGCCGCAGTGGTACATGACCCAACGCCCCGGTCTGCGTGCCCGGATGCTCGAGCACGCCGACGGCATGGACCCCGAGCTCTCCGCCCATAACGAAAAGATCAAGTCCACCGCCACCATCGGCGAGGGTGAGAGCCTGCCAAAGACCTATCTGCCCGAACATTCCCGTGCGGTCAAGGTCCCGGTCTTGTTGGTGGTGGGAGAGCATGACGCCTTGTTCAGCAGTGCGGACGTGGACTTCGCGGCAACGGGCGAGGCCGTTCTCGCCTTTGAAGCGGACTTCTACGCGGCGGAGTCGGAGCTGGAGGCACACGTCATCCCAGGCGCGGGCCATTCCCTGAACGTTCACCGAAATGCCACCGACAGCTACGCCATCGTCCGGGACTGGGTGGACCGGAAGCTCTCCGGGTAGTTCCCGTGGCGGAGTTGATGATGCGAAAGGTAAGTGATGTTTGATCGACTGACGCGCATGGCGCTCACATCACCGAAGAAGGTGGTGGGACTGACCTTACTGGTCGTCTTCCTCTTCGGTGGGGCTTCGGCGGGGTTGCAGGACCGGCTGACCATGGGCGGGTACGAGTCCACGGGCACCGAGTCGTACGAGGCGGCCCAGGAACTGGAGAAGACGTTCGAGCAGGGGGAGCCCAACCTCGCGCTCGTCGTCGAGGACGCCCGTGGCGTGGACGACCCGGAGGTGGCGGCGGCCGGCGGCCGGCTCACCGAGAAGCTGGCGGACGAAGCGGACGTCACCAACGTGGTGTCCTACTGGTCTTCGGACCAGGCGCCCGCGCTGCGCGGGGAGTCGGGCGAACAGGCCCTCGTCCTCGGTCGGATCACCGGTGACTTCGACGACGTCATCGACCGGGTGGAGAAGCTGGACGAGGACTACACCGGCAAGGTGGACGGCCTCGAGGTGACCACCGGCGGCTCCGCCATGATGTGGCTGGAGAACACCACCAAGGCCGCCGAGGACGCGACCAAGGCCGAGTTCATGGTCTTCCCGCTCGTCCTCCTCGTTCTCATCATCATCTTCGGCGGCGTCGTGGCCGCCCTGCTGCCGCTCTCCGTGGCGATATGCGCGATGCTGACGTCGATGGGTGTCCTCTTCGGCATCACGTTCGCCATGGACACCTCCAACGTGGTGGTGAACACGACCACGTTCCTGGGCATCGGCCTCGGCATCGACTACAGCCTGCTCTTCGTCACCCGGTACCGCGAGGAGCTGCGCCGCGGCAAGGAGATCGGCGAGGCGATCAGCACCACCCTGCACACCGCGGGCCGGACGGTGCTCTTCTCCGCCTTCACCGTCGCCGCCGCCTTCCTGGGGCTGCTGGTGCTGCCGTTCACCATGATGAGGTCGCTGGCCATCGGCTGCATCGTCACCTCGCTGCTGGCCGCGTTCCTCACGGTGGTGCTCCTGCCCGGGCTGCTGAAGTGGCTCGGCCCGCGGATCGAGAAGTGGCGTCTGATCCGGCGCAAGTCCGACCCGTCCGAGGACGGCGGCGGTTCCTGGCACAAGCTGGCGACCGGCGTGATGCGCCGCCCCATCGCGGTGACCGTGCTGGTCCTCGCCATCGTCATCCCCCTCGGCCTGCCCGCGCTCAACATGAACCTGCGGCTTCCGGACGAGAGCGTGCTCGCCACGGACGCCCAGTCCGCCGAGGTCGCCTCGGTGCTCCGCGAGGACTTCGACTCGCGTGAGCAGCAGCCGGTCCAGATCGTCGCGACGAACACGGGCGCACCGGACCAGCAGACCGGGGAGATCGACGACTACGCCAAGCGGCTCTCCGAACTGCCCGGCGCCACCCGGGTGGACACCGTCACCGGCACGTACCAGGACGGGCAGCTCGCCGCCGAACCCGGCCCGGCGTCCGCCCGGTTCGCCGTGGACGACGGCGTGTACTTCTCGATGATTCCCGCCGCGGACCCGTACTCGGACGCCGGCACCGACCTGGTCGAGGACGTCCGGGCGGAGAAGGCACCGTTCGACGTACAGGTCGGCGGGCAGGCGGCCGTGAGCACGGACACGTTCGACACGCTGGTGGACCGGCTGCCGATCGCCGGCGCGATCCTCTTCGTGATCATGTTCATCCTGCTGTTCCTGCTCACCGGGAGCATCCTGCTGCCGCTCAAGGCGATGGTGCTCACCGCGCTCAGCCTCACCGCCACCTTCGGCGCGCTGGTGTTCATCTTCCAGGACGGCAACCTGATGTGGCTGGTCGGCGACTTCGTCGAAACCGGCGGCATCACCTGGACGGCACCGATCATGATCTTCGCCATGGCCTTCGCGCTCTCCATGGACTACGAGGTCTTCATGATCTCCCGCATCAAGGAGGAGTACGACCGCACCGGTGACAACGAACTGGCGGTCGCCTCCGGCCTGGAGCGGGTCGGCAAGGTGGTGACCTACGCCGCGCTGCTGCTCTCGCTGGTCTTCCTCGTCCTGCTCACCTCGGGCATCAGCTACATGAAGGCCATCGGCATCGGCATGGCGCTGGCGATCGTCATGGACGCCACGCTCATCCGGGGCGGCCTGCTGCCGGCGTTCATGAAGCTCATGGGCAGCGCCAACTGGTGGGCACCCAAGCCCCTCAAGGCGCTGCACACCCGCTTCGGCATCAGGGAGGGGGAGGAGATGGCCCCGGCGCCGGCCGCCACCGGCACCGACACCGACGCCTCCTTGGCCGCGCAGAAGCAGTAGCACCACCTCGTACGGCCGCTCACCGCGCCGCCCGGCTCCCTGGGGAACCGCGGTGCCCGGCGGCGCGGGTGGGGCGCCTCACGCCCCACCCGGGCCGCCGCCCCGGCACCTCGTGCCGGCCCATGCCCACGTTTCCTCTACGAAGCGGGATTCCGCGATGCCAAAGAACCCACGTCCCAAGAACATCGGGCTGCTCTTCGAGCACTACGCCGGGTCTCCGGCGCCGGAATGGCACCTGGACATACCGTTCTCCATCGCGCCGGACACCAGGACCCACGACGCCACGTCGCTGGCGAACCTGGTATCCGACATGTCGGGACGGCTGAAGGCGGCCGGGCTGCGGCGCGGTGACCGGGTCGCCCTCGTCAAGAACAACCACCTCGACACCATCGTCCTGGCCGCCGCGGTGGCCAGGCTCGGCGCCCTGCCGGCCATGATCACCTCGACGTTCGACTCGGAGACGCTGGCCCGGATGATGCCGCGGCTCGAACCGAAGCTGCTGGTCGCCTCCGAGGAGGTGCTCGGCGCCGCGGACCGGGCGGGCATCAAGCTGGTGGACAAGTCCACCCGCGTGGTCTGCGTCGACGGTGCGCCGGACAGCCCGTCCGGGGTGACGCCGCTGGCCGAGTTCGCCGGTGCGGACGTCCCGCAGCCGGACATCGTGGACAACAGCGATCCGATGCTCTGCACGCACACCTCCGGGACCACCGGCGTGCCCAAGTTCGTCGCGCACTCCGCGAACACGCTCCTCGGGGTGCTCTCCAAGCTGGAGACCCTCCGGATCCCGTTCCTCTCCACGCGCCCCGACGACACCATCGCCTCGTGCATCGCCTTCGTGCACTCGCGCGCGGTCACCTGGACCTTCGCCCAGTTCGCGCTCCCGCCGGCGAAGGCCGTGGTGCTCAGCCAGGCGGACCCGTCGACGGTCGTGGAGACGCTGAGCAAGCACCGTCCGACGACGCTGGAAGCGTGCCCCAACATCTACCAGTTGTGGGAGCACCTGATCCGGACGAACCCCGAGCTGTTCACGAACATACGGGCGTACCTCAGCACCTTCGACGCCATCCACCCCAGCACCGTCCGCGCCTTCATGGCGGCCACCAAGCGCCGCGGCGCGGTGTGGGGGCAGAGCTGGGGCCAGAGCGAGATCGGGCCCGCGACCCTGGCCGTCTACCCGAAGCGCAAGGTGATGCGCTCCGAGGGCAGCCGCGGCGGGCCGATCACCAACAACGTCGGCCGCCCCATCCCCTTCGTCACCCGCATCCGGGTCGTCGACCCCGAGACGCGCAAGCCGAAGCGGCGCGGCCAGCGGGGGCTCGTGCTCATCCGTACCAAGGGCCGCTGCCTCACCTACCTCGGCGAGCCCGAGCGCCACCGGGAGAAGGACTGGGACGGCTGGTGGAACACCGGGGACATCGGCGTCCACACCCGGACCGGCAGCCTGGAGATCCTCGACCGGGAGGTCGACAGCATCCCCGGCATGAGCAGCCTCGAACTGGAGAGCCTGCTGATCGAGCGCCTCGAACCGGTCACCGAGGCCATCGTCCTGGGCAACCCGAACGGGCTGCCCCTCCCCGTGGTCAGCACCTACGACGGCTCCCCCCTCGACCCGCAGGAGTGGCGGCGGGCCACCGCGGACCTGCCCGAGCTCGACGAACCGCGGGTCATCCCGTGGGAGGACTTCCCGCGGACCGGCACCTGGAAGGTCCGCCGGCCCCAACTGCGCAACCGGATGCTCAACAGCGAGGAGACCTTCGGCACCGGCCGCTGGACCTGAGACGACGGCCCGGAGCCGAGGGAGACAGGCCGTCTTTCCGTGATGAGGCGTGCCCACAGGTCGGCAAGAACCTGAACTCGGAACGCAGGGGAGAGAATCGGATGACTGACATATCCACCGGAGCGAGGGGCGGGCGCGCCATCGTCATCGGCGGAGGGCTGACCGGCATGCTCGCCGCCTGGGCCCTCGCCGAGGTGATGGACGAAGTCACCGTGCTGGAACGGGACCGGGAGCCGACCGGTCCCGAGTTCCGGCCGGGCGTACCCCAGGGCCGGCACGCGCACGCCTTCATGGAGGGCGGCCAGCGGGCCCTCGAGGAGCTGCTCCCCGGCATCATCGACGAGCTCGTCGAGGCCGGCGCGACCCGGACGAAGCTGCCCGCCGAACTGCTCTGGCTGGACTACGCCGGCTGGAACGACCGCGGCACCGCCATCCGCGGCGGCGCGGGCTCCTTCCTCACCTGCACGCGGCCGATGCTCGACTGGATCGTGCGCTCGCGGGTCCTCAAGAGCCCGCGCATCACCGTCCGCCACGGCGTGACGGTCTCCGCGCTGCTCTGCTCCGAGGACGCGGTGCGCGGTGTCGTCGCACAGGAGAAGGGCGGCGAGCCGGAGGAGCTGAAGGCCCCGCTGGTGATCGACGCGAGCGGGCGCGGTTCGAACGCGCCGCGCTGGCTCCGCGAGCTGGGGTATCCGGAGCCGAAGGAGGAGCTGATCGACTCCGGGATGGCGTACGCCTCGCGGCTGCTGCACCGTACGCCGGAGTCGGAGAAGGAGTCGTTCAATGTCGTGATGATCCAGCCGGTGCTCTCCACCCCGCGCTTCGGGCTCCTCATCCCGGTGGAGGACAACCGCTGGCTGGTCGCACTCGGCGGGCTGCGCGGCTACGAGCCGCCGACGGAGTCCGACGACTGGACGCGGTTCGCGAAGGAACTGCGCAGCCCCATGATCTACAAGATGATCGAGAACGCGGAGCCCGCCACCAACGTGTTCGGCTTCCGCAACACGCAGAACCGGCGGCGCTACTACGAGAAGCTCAGCCGGCGCCCGGACGGCTTCCTGGTGCTCGGCGACGCCGCCTGCACCTTCAACCCGGTCTACGGGCAGGGCATGTCGGTGGCCTGCTTCGAGGGGCTCGCCCTGCGCAAGCTGCTGGCCAAGCACGGCGCGGGGAAGGGCATGACCCGCAAGGCGCAGAAGATGGTCGCGCGGACGATCCGCAACCCCTGGACCATGGCCACGAGCGAGGACCGCCGCTACCCGACGACGGTCGGCGGCGGCCGCCCCAACGCCCTGGAGCGGATGCTGGACTGGTACGTCAAGCGCGTCAGCGCGGAGGCGCTGGTGAACCCCGTGGCGGGCAAGGCGTTCTTCAGCGTGGTGATGCTCCTCGAACCGCCGACCCACCTCTTCCGCCCCGGGGTGGTGCTGGCCGCCCTCCGGCGCCGCGGCGCCTCGATCACGGTGCCGGAACCCGTACTCGCGGGGGCGCAGACGGACGACGAGGGACCGGGCGTCCCCAGCGGCAACCGCTGAACCCGGCGGGCACGGCGCCGGGCCGCCGGCGCCGTGCACCAGCCGCGTGCGGGGAGGCCAGCGCTCCGTAGCCAAACGGCAGATCCTTGCCATACCTGGATCGCTGCTGCCCGAGAAAGCCGAACTCTAGACTCGGCCCATGACTGAGCAACAGGTTGCGGTGGCTGAGCCGTCCCCCGGTGCGCGGCAGGACTTCTTGCGAGCTGTGGTGAAGCTGTGCCGGGAGCGGGTGTACGAGGACATACAACCGGCCGACGTCGCCAAGCTGGCCGGCCATGACGAGCAGCAACTGCGGGCGATATGGCCCACGAAGAGCCTGATGGTCGTCGAGGCGCTGTTCGGCGAGGTCGCCCCCCGGCTGGTGTTCCCGGACACCGGCGACTTCGAGGCCGATCTGCGGTCGCAGTTGACGTCCATCGCGGAGGCGTTCGGAGACCCCGGTGTGGGTCCCCACATCGCGGCCCTCGCCGCCGAGGCCAACACCGACCGGATGCTCGCGAAGGTCTTCCTGGACCGGGTCTTCACCCCCAACCGCGCGGCCGCCTCGAAGCGCTTCCGCGCTGCTCAGGAGGCGGGTCAGGTCCGGCGGGACCTCGATCTGGACGCCGCGATCGACATGGTCTTCGGCCCGATCTGGTTCCGTCTGCTCCTCGGCACCGGAACGCTCACCGCCGAACTCGGCGCCTCCCTCGCCGACCACGCCGTGGGCGGCCTGGCGTCGCGCCCGGACCGTACCGACTGAGGGGCAAGGAGAGCAGTGGAGTTCAGAATACTGGGCCCGCTGGAAGTGCACGCGCGGCGGGCCGGCGGGGGCGACCTGACCCCCCGGGCCGCCAAGCTCCGTGTCGTACTCGCGACACTGCTCGTCCGGGCGAACAAGGTCGTCTCGATCGACAGGCTCATCGACGAGCTGTGGGGTGACGAGCCGCCGCGTACCGCGATGACCACGCTGCAGGTGTACGTCTCCCAGCTCCGCAAGGTCCTCCAGGAGGCCGACGCCGAAGGCGGCCGGAAGGCCCTGGTGACCCGCGCGCCCGGATACATGCTGCTGCTGAACGACGCGCAACTGGACCTGGTGAGGTTCGAGGAGCTGTACGCGCAGGGCCGCAAGGCCATGGACCGCGGGGACTACGAGCTAGCCGCGGAGCTGCAGCGCAGCGCACTGGAGCTGTGGCGGGGCCCAATGCTCTCCGACATCCCCCACGGCCCCCTGCTCAACAGCACGGCCGTCCGCCTGGGCGAGACCCGTATCTCCGCCCTGGAACAGCGCATCAGCGCCGCGCTGCACCTGAACCGGCACCACGAGGTGGTCGGCGACCTGCAGACCCTGGTCACCGAACTGCCCATGCACGAGCAGTTCCACGCCCATCTGATGGTCGCCCTCTACCGGATGGGCCGCCAGGCCGACGCGCTGAGCACCTTCGCCAAGCTGCGCGCGACGCTGGTGAAGGAGCTGGCCATCGAACCCGGCATCCAGATGCAGCAGTTGCACCGCCGCGTCCTCAACGGCGACCTGCTGCTCCTGCACCCGTCGGCATGGCGAGCGGAACACCCCGAGAACGCCGGCTCCCTCCCGCACGGAGCCGCCCGAGCGGGCTAGACCCGGGGTCGGTCCTCCCACCCGGGAACGACCCCGCCGCCCGGGCCGGCCGCCCACCACCGACGGCCGCCCGGGCCACCACCGCCTCCGCGGGTCACTCCGGCGATTCCGGGTGTCTCCGGGACCTCCGCTCACGCAAGCCCGGTGGTCCGAACCGGCGCTGACCTGCCCGCATTCCCTTCTCCCACTCCCCTGCCCGGACGTCGCCCACGCGCGCACGGAAGGGCCCCGGGAGTGGATGTACACGCTCCAGGGGCCGTCCTCGCCTGTGCTTGGGGGGCGCCGGGGCGGCGCGCAGGAGCCGATACCCACCTGAACCGGGGCGCGGGGCGGCGGTGTCGGGGAGTTGGCGTACGTGCCGTTCCATGAGTACGGGTACTCATGCCGGCGGAAGCCGCGGGGAAGACACTCCCCACATGGGACTGCTGCTGCACTGGCTCCTTGACATCGCACTGGGCAAGGCGCTGCTGCTGTGGACGCAGCTCTGCGGGATGGTCTCCTTCTACTGCCTGCTCAGCATCGGCTGGCGATACAAGCAGCACCGTCCTCCGGGCCGGCGGAAGCTTTTCGCCTGGCGGGCGGGGCTGGCTGTCGGCGCCGCGGCGCTGCTGGCGACGCCCCCGCTGGTCATCTGGTTCGGGATCACGCACGGCTTCTGGATCACCGTGACCGTTCAGGCAACCCTGTGCTGCCTACCGCTCGCTTTCCCCGCGCGCGCCGCCCGGCGCCGCCGCCCGTGGCGACCCCCCGAACCCGAAGTCCGCCTCCCCTGGCCCCCGCACCCGGACCCGGGCCGCCCGGAACCGGGCCGCCCGGAACCGCCGACGCCTGCCGCGTAGCCGCGGCGGGCGCGACGCGGCTGCCGGGCTCCGCTCGCGTGCCGCTATCCGACCGGGCGGGCGGGCTTGTCCAGCGTGATGCGGCGGTCGAGGCGCAGGCGCCAGGCGGTGTTCATGATGTCGAGGCGGGAGCCGGAGCCGCCGCCGCCTCCGTCGCCGTCCTCGATGTCGGTGTTGTCGTCCTCGTCGCCCGGGTCGCCCCACACGGCGGGGGTGATCGTCAGCAAGTTCGCGAGCGTCATCGGGTGTGCCTCCTCTCCAGCGCCCCGGACGACCCTGCATGTGTGTTGATCCCATGCGGTTTGAGCTGCCGGCGATCAATCGCCCGCGGCTGCAACTGCGCGCGGGCTCCGGTGGGTCGTAGACGTAAGGAAAGGCAAGCGCGCCGATCCGACGGCGCGTATCCCAACTGACCCAGTCGTATGTGTGGAGCACGCAGTGCCAACAATCACCCCCCGCCAGAAGAACACCGTCCTGATAGCAGCCGCGGCCGTGGCGGTCGTCGCCGTGGCCTGGCCGGCTTGGGGCATCCTCGGCCCGGCCGACGACGGCCCTGACCGCTGTAAGAACAAGCAGAGCGGTGCCGGCAAGAAGCAGGCGAAGGACGTCGGCGCAGCGCCGATGGCCGATTTCAACTGCGACGGCAAGGCGGATCTGGTTTCCACCTCGTCCGCGGCCAAGGCCGGCGGCCACCGCTGGGCCGGGTACGTGACCGTCGACTACGGCTCCGACAAGGGCATCGACCCCGCCGGATACCGGGTGATCACCCAGGGCTCCGAAGGGGTGCCGGGCGAACCAGGCAAGGGTGCACTCGGGCAGCGGGCGGTCGCCCGCGACTTCGACGGCGACGGCTATACCGACCTTGCCCTGAGCGTCTCCGTGAGAGTGCACGACGAAGAGTCCGGCGTCATCGTCGTCTGGGGCTCCGCCGACGGTCTGAAGGACAGTACGGAGCTCAAGGACGCCAAGGGCGTGGCAAGCCAATACCAGCTCGTCGGAGGGGACTTCGACAGCGACGGGCAGGCGGATCTGGCACTGGGCGTCGGTGAGAAGAAGGGCCTGCTCAAGGGCCCGTTCACGCGCGACGGAGCCTCAGCGGGGACGGAGCGGGTCCCAGGCTCGGAGGGGAACGACCAGTCGGTCGTGGTCGCGGGCGATATGACCGGTGACGGGGCCGACGACCTCGTCGCCTTCCACGACGTGGGGAACTACCCGTGGGAGCCGGCCCGGCGGCCCGAGTTCATCGCCGGCGGTGCGGACGGGTTCGAGAAGCCGGACACCAAGCGTGTGCCGAGAGGCGACCAGGCGGCCGTGGGCGACGTCGACGGCGACGGCACAGGGGATCTGATCGTGCGTGAACGGCCCGAGGACACCGACCCCGAGAGCGGCGAACCCCGCGCCCTCCGGGTGCTCCACGGCAAGAAGGACGGCCCGGACAAGGCCCGTTCGACGAAGCTCGGCCCGGAGGCCGGAGGCGAACTGGACGAGGTGGAGGACGGCGACTTCGGCGAGGCGCTGGACACCGGTGACGTGAACGGCGACGGCTACGCCGACGTCGCCATCGCGTCCCCCGGCGCGAGCGTCGAGGGGAAGGCGAGCGCCGGCACCGCCTATGTCGCCACGGGCGGACCGGACGGGCTGTCGGGCGACCGCGTGCAGAAGGTCGACCAGGCCACCGGTGGAAAGCCCGCGGACATCGAGCGGGGCGACGAGTTCAGCGGCGGTTCCGCAGGCGACGGGCAGCTCTACGGCGGGCTCCCAGGCGTGCGGCTGCTCGACTCCGACGGCGACGGCAGGTCGGACCTGGCGGCGAACGCCCCCGAGGAGAACGAGTCCGAAGGAGCAGTACGGGTGCTGCTCGGCACGGACGAAGGGCTGACGGGGAAGGGTGCACGCTCCCTTGGACCGGACAACCATGAAGCCCCCGCCAAGGAGGACTTCGCTCAGGGTTTCGCACTGTAGGGCGGCGGGCCCCGGCGACCGTTGCCGACCGCCGACCGGAAATCCCCGCACATCAACCGCCCCGCGAGGATCGATTCATCCCGTACCCGACACGGAGGATTCCGGCATACCCACACCGAAGTCGCCCGCTGACCAACGATCTTGCCCCCGGACTACCGCCCATGACCAGCACGAGCACCCCCGACACCGATCACGCCACCACCACGACCAGCAACTTCACGATGGCCCAAGGGCGTGCGGTGGACCGACGAGCACGTGCGCCGGTGGCCGGAGACCGGGGAGCAGCCGAGCCCGGTCATGGTGTGGCCGCCGCAGATGATCGGTGCGTTCCTCGACCACGCGGCCGGTGACCGCCTGTATGCGCTGTTTCACCTGATCACGTTCCGCGGGTGGCGCCGCGGGGAGGCGTGCGGGCAGCGGTGGACGGACGTCGACCTATGCGCACCGGCTGCCGCAGGTCGACCGGGCCGTCGCGGAGGCGGCGGCCGTTGTCCCGCCGCAGCGGGACAGCCTGCCGACGGCCCCGAAGGAGAAGATCGCCAGTGCTGACGCTCACGCAACGGCCCCGGAGCGGTGGTCCGGGGCCGATGGTGAGCGGGAGAATGTGAGCTCCCCTGGTGGGCGCGGACGGGTTCGAACCGCCGACATCTGCCTTGTAAGGGCAGCGCTCTACCGCTGAGCTACGCGCCCGGATGCGGGGACAGCGTATCGTGCCCCGCCGGCGGCGATCGACCTGCGGGGGCCGCGGGGATCGTCGTGGGCCGTGTGTTCGTTCACCCCTGGTGGGAGAATGAGTCTCCAGGGGAGCGCAGGGCACGGAAAGGGGTCTCGTGGCATTCGGCGGAGGCGGAGGCGGCACCCGGCGGTGGGGCTGGGGAGACCGGGGTGACGGGGCTCGGGCCGAGGCGCAGGCGGCCAAGGACGCCGCCGCGACCGCGTTCTACGAGCTGGATACCGCGCAGCGCGATCTGCGCATCTCCGTGGAGACGATCGCCGCCGTCGACGACTCGCCGGCCGCCCGCAAGGCGACCGCGGACTTCGCCGCCCTGGGCCGGCGCATCGACGAGGTCAGCCACACGTACATCAGCGCGGTCGACTCCTACGACCTCGACCGCGACGACCTCGACCACGGCACCGCCTCCCGCGCCCGGCACGAGCTGCAGCAGGCCACCAACGGGCTGGAGAAGGTCCGCTCCGACCTCAACCACTTCGCGCACGGCCTCGGCCCCCTCCTCGACCAGGCCGAGAGCCAGCTCGCCCGGCTCGCGCCCGCCGTGGAGCGGGCCCGGCAGGCGCTGCTGGCGGCGACGACGGCGCTGGACGAGGTGCGTGGCAAGGGCTTCCAGGCCGACGATCTGGCCGCCCGCCTGGCCGGGCTGGGACCGGAGCTGACGAAGCTCAACGAGGGCGCCGGGCGGCACGGCGTGCAGGAGACCATCCACCGCGCCGTGGGCGTGCAGCGCGACGCGGAGGCGCTGCGCAGCGAGGCCGAGCAGTTGCCGCAGCGCGCCGAGGAGATCGACCGCCGCCTGGTCAGCCTCCGCACCCGCGCGCAGGCGCTGGCCACCCGCGCCGAGAAGGTCAAGCCGGTGCTCAGCGAGCTGCGCCGGCGCTTCGCGCTGGCCTGCTGGCGCGATCTGCAGGAGGTGCCCGACCGGGCCGCGCAGGCCGTCACCGAGGCGGAGGAGAAGATCGCCGACGCCTCCCGGGCCCGCCGCGAGCAGCGCTGGCCGGACGCGATCGCGCTGCTGGCGAGCGTACGGGCGCTGCTGAACCAGACCGACGAGGCCGTGGACGCCACCCGCGACCGGCTGCACCGCCTCGACGCGGTGGAGAAGGACCGCACCTCGGAGGTGAACCGCACCCGCTTCGCCATCCGCGACGCGCAGCGCCTCGCGATGGCCGGCCGCGACCGCCCCGACCCCCGGCACGCGGGGCCTCTGGACGCGGCCGTCGAGCGCGTCGACCGGGCGGAGGCGGCCCTCACGGGGCGGCATCCCGACTACTGGAGCTTCCTGGAGGAGCTGGAGGCGGTCCGCGAGACGGTCGCCGAGGTGGTCCAGGCGATACGGGCAGAACGCGGTGCCGGCACCGCCCGCTGATCCCCGCCGCCGTTTCCCGCCCTCCCCCGGCGCCGTCGCGCCCTACGGCCCGTTCCGTACCGGCGATATGCTGTCCGCCATGCCGCGATACGAGTACCGCTGCCGGTCCTGCGGGACGACCTTCGAGGTCAGCCGCCCCATGGCCGAGTCCTCCGCCCCCGCGGACTGCCCGCAGGGCCACGACGACACCGTCAAGCTGCTCTCCACCGTCGCCGTCGGCGGCGCCGCCACCGGCGCCGGAGCCGCGCCGCAGGGCGGCGGTGGCGGCGGGGGCGGGTGCTGCGGCGGCGGTTGCTGCGCGTAGTCGCGGGGCGTCGTAGCGTACGGCGCCCGACCTGGGCGACTTGCCCCTGAATGCGCACAGGGCTGATCCTGGATTACGGCACTGCAGCACGACCGCCGTAAGGAGGTCCGCCATGGCCGAGCAGGATCACGTCATGGAGTCCCTGCCGCATCCCCTGGCCGAACCGCCCAAGGAGCACGTGCCGGGCAGCCGCGAAGCCCTCAAGGACCGCGTCAACGTCGGGCATCCCGCGCACCAGCACACCAAGCTCGACGAGCACCTGCCCGTCGACCACCACCTCAGCAACGTCTACCGCGCGGGCGCCGGCCTCGCCGGCGTCTTCCTGCTGGTGTTCGGCATCCTGGGCCTCATCGACCGCATCGGGTTCTTCGACACCGGCGGCCACCAGACCCTCGGCCTGAACAGCAACGGCGCGCTGAGCGTCCTGTCCATCGTCGCCGGCGTGGTGCTGCTCTACGGCATGGTCCGCGGCGGCAACTTCGCCTCGACGCTCAACATGGTCCTCGGCGGGCTGTTCGTCCTCAGCGGCTTCGTCAACCTCGCCGTCCTGGACACCAGTTGGAACTTCTTCGCCTTCAGGATGCAGAACGTGTTCTTCAGCTTCATCCTCGGCCTGGTCCTGGCGGTGTTCGGGATGTACGGGCGCGTGAGCGGCCGGCTCCCCCACGACAACCCGTACTGGCGCACCCGCAACGAGGAGCAGGCCGCCGCGGAGGACGAGGAGGCCGCGGAAGACGAGGAGGCCGGAGCCGCTACCGGCGCCGCGCGACGGTGAGACCGTCCGCGACCGTCAGCAGCACCGAGTCCATCCGGTCGTCCGCGACCACGTGGTCGTTGAACGTCCGGATCGCCGCCGCCCCGCCGGTGGCGTCCGGGTCGACGACCCGGCCGTGGAAGAGCACGTTGTCCGCGACGATCAGCCCGCCGGGCCGCATCCGCGGCACCAGCTCCTCCCAGTACCCGACGTAGCCGCCCTTGTCCGCGTCCAGGTACGCCAGGTCGATGTGCGGCTCCGCCGGCATCGCCCGCAGCGAGTCCGCCGCGGGCCCGATCCGCAGCTCCACCCGGTCCGCGACGCCGGCCTTCTCCCACGCCTCGCGCGCGTACGCCGTCCACTCCTCGGAGACGTCGAGCGCCACCAGCTTCCCGTCGGCGGGCAGCGCCTGCGCCATGGAGAGCGACGAGAACCCGGTGAAGGTGCCGACCTCCACGATGTGCCGGGCACCGACGAGACGTACCAGGAACGCCAGCAGCGGACCCTGCTCCTGCGCGGACTGCATGCTCGCCGAGTCCGGGAAGCGGCTGTGCGTCAGCTCCACCAGGTCGCGCTGCACGGCGTCCAGCGGCGGGTTGTGCTCCAGCACGTACCGGTACAGCTCCGGCGTCTGGTCAGGTCGCTTGTCCCGGCCCGCGGGAGAGGGAGAGGTCATGGGAGGCATCCTGCCATCTGCCGCAGAATCTCCTCGCCCGCGGCCACCCCGCGCTCGTCGAGCGCCGTGACGTGCGGCGCGGTCCAGCCGCGGGCGGCCAGCTCGCCGTGCCCCGGGCGCCAGGCGCGGTCGGCGGCGAGGAGGAGATCGGTGTCGAGCAGGGAGTCCCCGGCGGCGAGCACGCCGTCCGCCGCCGGCTCCCCCACCCGCCGTACGACCTCCGCCACCGCCGCGCTCTTCGTCAGCGGGCGCGGCACCGCGTAGACCTTCCGCCCCTGCGCGGAGACGGACCACCCCCGGCCCTCCGCCCACTCCCCCAGCTCCTTCAGCCACTCCTCCGGCACCGCGGCCCGCTCCACCACCAGGTACGCGAACAGGTCCTCCGCCGTCCGCAGCTTCCGCAGCCACGCCGGGTCCGCCGCCCGCTCCAGATGCGCGCGGACCTCCGCCAGCGGCGCGCTCCCCGCCGCCAGCTCCCGGCCCACCCGCGCCCGCCACCCGGCGTCGGCCTCGCCGTCGACCAGCAGGTGGCCGCCGTTGGCGCAGATCGCGTACCGCGGCGGCGGCCCGGGCAGCCGGACGCGGCCGTACTGCTCGCGGGTGCGCGTCGTCACCGGTACGAAGTGGGCCCGCCCGGCGAGGTCCGCGAGGAACGCGGCGGCGGTCTCGGTGAGGAACGACAGCGGTCTGCCCTCGTAGACCTCGACGCACAGCAGGCGCGGCGCGGCGGCGTCGGGCACGGCGAGGGCGAGGGCCGCCGGGGAGTAGATGAGGGTGCGGTCGAGGTCGCTGGCGATGATGGTCACGGGGCAGGCGCTCCAGGGACGTCGGGGACGGGGGCGCCCGGGGCCGCCGCGGCCGCGGTGCCGTCCGCGCCGGTCGCCCCGCGGGTGTACCGGGGGTGGATGAGCCCCACGCAGGTGTACGGCAGATCGTCCGTCTCCTCCACCGGCACCCCCCGCTGCTCCGCGAGCAGCCGTACGTGGTCCAGGTCGGCCCCCGCGCCGCGCCGCGCCAGCACGCGCCACGGCACCCGGCGCAGCATCACGCGCGTCGTCTCGCCGACGCCGGGCTTGACGAGGTTCACGTCCCCGATGCCGTACGCCTCGCTGATCCGCTCGACCGCGGCCCAGCCCGCCCAGGTCGGCTCGCGCCCGGCGGCGGCCGGCATGGGGCGGACGGCGGCGGGGTCGGGGAAGCGGGCGGTGACGGCGTCGAGGAAGTGACCCGAGAGGTCGTCGCCGGCCAGCTCGCGGTAGAACTTCGCGCCGTGGTAGTCGGCGGGGCCGATGAGGTCGGCGCGGAGCACGGTGCGGGATATGAGGCCGGAGACCGTGGAGTTGAGGCAGGCGGAGGGGATGAGGAAGTCCTCGCGGGTGCCGTACGTGTCCACGCAGCGGCCCGGGTCGGCGAGGACGGCGAGCCGCGGGTCGAAGCCGGGGAAGTCGCGGAGGGCGGCGGCGAGTTCGCGGGCGATGGCGCCCTTGCCGGTCCAGCCGTCGACGAACACCACGTCGGCGGGGTCGTGGTGGGCGGCGAGCCGGCGCAGGGCGGCGGTGTCGATGCCGCGGCCGCGGACGATGGAGACGGCGTAGTGCGGCAGGTCGAGCCCGTGGGCGTGCCGGGCCCAGCGGCGCATCAGGATCCCGACGGGGGTGCCGGCGCGGGCGAGGGAGACGAGCACGGGCGCGGGCGACCGCTCGGCGAGCACGGTCTCGGTGACGGTGGCGACGGCGTCCGCGATGCGGCCCGCGGTGGCGTCGAGGGCGGAGTGGAAGAGACGTACGTAGTCGGGGCTGGGCTGGTACTCGACGGGCAGCGACTCGGCGTAGTGGGCGCCGCCGCGCTGGATGGCCTCCTCGCGCTCCTCGGTGGGGGCTTCGAGGGGGACGTCGGAGAGGTCCTTGAGGAGCCAGCCGACCTCGTCGGGGGCGTAGGAGGAGAACGCGGGCCCGCGCAGGGGCTCGGCCGGGCCGGCGGCCCCGGGCCCTGCCTCGGCCTCGGTCCCGGACTCGGCGGGGGGTGTGTAGGAGGGGATCACGGCGAGGAGTACCCGGTCGGTGTGCGCGGCGAGCACGTCGAGGAGCCCGCCGGGGGCGTGCAGGGCGGGGGTGTCGGCGGCGGAGTCGGTGACGACGACGACGGCGTCGTAGGCGTCGTCACCGGTGACGTTGTAGGCGTAGCGGGTGCCGCCTTGGGCGCCGGGGGCCCCGGGGGCGTCGTGGGTGTCGTGGGCGGGGAAGGTGAGCCGGCTGCGGATGGCGTAGCCGGGGTGGTCGACGGGCAGCACGGGCGAGCGGGTGGTGGAGGAGAACCGCACGTCGGCGCCGGGGAGAAGGTCTTCCAGCGCGGTGGCGAGCCGGAGGGGCGCGTACATCAGCTCCTCGGTCCCGAGGACGAGGAGGCGCGGCGGCTCCGCCGGGGCCGCGGGGAGGCCGAGGGCACCGGCGACACGGCCGGCCATGCCGGGCAGGGCGTCATCGAGCCGCGCACGATGCCCGGCGCCGAATCCGTGCCGCCCCCCGTCGGGCAGCCCGGCGGGCCACCCCAGCGCAACGCGGCGCACGGCAGTTGTTCCCCGACCCCGCCCCTTCCCGAAACTCAGGGGCTCCGCCCCCGAGCCCCCCGGGCCCTCCGGCAGCCCACCACCGGAGGCGGAAGAAGCGCCGGAGGCGGAAGAGGCGCCGGAGGCGGAAGGGGCGCCGGAGGCGGAGGGGGCGCCGGAGGCGGAGGGGCGGTCGGAGGCGGAGGGGCGGTCGGAGGCGGAAGGGGCGCCGGCCGGCGAGGGCGCGGAGCGCCCGGCCGCCCGGCCGCCAATGACACGGGGCGCCACCGTGCCCGCCGCCCGCCCCGCGGCGTCGGCCGGGCCGGGCTGCGCAACTTCCGCCGACCCCGTCGCCGTCGCCCCCGCCGGATCCCACGCGGCGGGCGCTGCCTCCGCCCCAGGCGCCTCGGTCTCCCCGCCACCGACGCCAGCCGACCCGGTCACCGGACCGCGAACGACCCCCGCCGCATGCGACCCGCCTACCGCAGGCCCCTCGTGCTCCTGTCCACCGGCATCAGCCGGCCCGGACACCGAACCACGGCCAACCCCCGACCCCGCCGCGCCCGCACCGCCCGACGAACCCCCCGGAGCCACGCCCTCGCGACCACCCGGCGAAGCCACCCGACCCAGCCCCCGGCCGACCCCCGCCGCATCCATCCCACCCGCCACAGGCCCCTCACGCTCCTGACCACCGGCATCAGCCGACCCGGTCACCGAACCACGGCCAACCCCCGACCCCGCCGTGCCCGCGGCAGGCGGTTCGTGCTGGGCCACCAGCTCCGCGCCGCGGCTCAGCACGTCCGGCGGCAGGCGTACCGTTCCCGACGTCAGCGACACCACGTCCACCCGCGTGCCCAGGTCCGCCGCCGACTTCTCCAGGGCCCTGCGGTCCTCCTCCGAGCGCATGTCCGTCAGGGCCGCCACCACGTACCGGGCCCGGGGGCGGGCCGCGTGCAGGGCCGCGATCGTGTTGCGCAGGGTGCGGCCCGTCGACAGTTCGTCGTCCACCAGCACCAGCGGGCCCTCACCCGTCAGCAGCCCCGGGTCCGCCGGGAGCAGCAGGTGCTCCGTCGCGTGGCTGTGCTCCTCCTCGAAGCCGGCCGCCCGCCGTACTCCCGGGACCGCACGGCGGGTGGAGTGCAGGTACGCGCTCGCCCCCAGGCCGTCCGCCACGCAGTGGCCCAGGCCCGTCGCCGTCTCGGCGTAGCCGAGGACCACCGCCCGGGCCGCGGGCCCGGGGCCCAGCAGGTCCCGGGCGAGGCCGCCGAGGCGCAGGCCCGCGCCGTGGATGCGGCTCGGGCGCTGCGGGACGTGCTTGCCCAGCACCGTGGAGACCAGCAGGTGCGCCCGGCGCGGGTTGCGGCGCAGCGCCAGGCCCACCAGGTCCCGTAGCTCCGCGGGGCCCGACAGCTCCACCCCGAGCCGGCTCTCCACCCACTCCCCCGGCCACACCCCGGAACCGGCGCCCGGCCCCGCGCCGGAAGCCGGACCCGCCCCGGAAGCCGGACCCGCGCCCGTGCCCGCGTTCCCGGCCATCAGCTCTCCCCCCGTCCCGCCGCCGCCAGCAGCTCCACGAACGTCGTGTCCTCCCGCGCCACCCCGAACACCCGCGCCCGCCGCAGCGTCCGCTCCGCCCACGCACGGTGCGGCTTCGCCTCGTTCATCTTGTTCGTGTACGCCGACCGCATCACCCCGCCGCCCGCACCGGACTTGCGCACGATGTCCGTCGCGTCCACGTACTCCTCGTGGCTCACCACCGACAGCGCGTGCACCGGCGCCACATGGCTCGGGTGGATGCACGTCTTGCCCTGCAGCCCGTTCGCGCGGTCCAGCGAGATCTCCCGCAGCAGGCCGTCCATGTCGTGCTCGATGAGCGCGGCCCGCAGCTCCTCCGCCCGCCCCGCCGCGAACGGGCTGCTCCGCAACTGCGGCTTGAACAATCGTTCCTGCTGACGGAAGTACTCCCACACGGGCCCCGTGACCGTGAAGCCGCTGCCGTCGGCCCGCCCGAAGACGTTCACCACGTCCCCGATCGCCGCCGCCACCAACTGCACGTCGTACGCCGTCATGTCCGGCGACCGCCGCAGCCCGTACGCGGCGCAGAAGTCCGTGACCCCGAGCCGTACCGCGAGCACCCGCTCCCGGTACTGCTCCAGCACCCGTGCGATCCCCCGCAGCGCCGCCGCCCGCGACTCCAGGTGCAGCACCTCCGGCGACTCCACCACCGGCATCGCGTACAGCCGCCGCCCGCCCGGCGGCAGCACCTGCTCCGCCTTGATCACCGCCTCCAGGAACGCCACCCCCTGCACCGCCGTGAACTTCGGCAGCACGAACCCCGACAGCAGCCGCGCCGCGGGCCCCAGCCGGGCCACCAGATCGGGGATCTGGCCCGCCTCCCGGGTGCGGACGAAGAGCAGCGGCAGGGCACCGCCGGCGCCCTGCCGCTCCAGCTCCCTGAGCTGCCGTACGACGTTGGCCTCCGCCTCCGGCACCTCGTCGTCCGCTATGGAGTCCTCCAGGCACAGCACCATCGACACCACCCCCGCGCCGCCTGGACGCGGATGTCGCGCGCGAGCTGCGGGCGGGTGGCGGGGCTGTAGAGGGTCGCGCCGAGGGCCATGGCCAGCTCGGCGGGCGGGGCTTCGGCGGTGAACTCGGCCGGCTCGCGGTGGAACAGCCCGGCACGCACGTCCGGGGAGACGTGCCCGAAGTGGCGCATGCGGTGCTCCCAAGGGTCGACGCGGCCGGGGCGGGGCCGGCGTGGGTGGGGGAAGACGGGGTGAGGAGGCGGACGGGGTGAGGCGGGTAAAGGAAGGTCGAGGGAAGGCGATGATTCGGTAAAAGGGACGTCCGGGAGCCCTCCACCGTTCCCCGATCGCCCCGCATTGTGGCCGCCGCGGGCGACAGGGCAGGATAGCCCGCATGACGCACGCCATGGCGCAGGGATCCGACATGTCCGTATCCGTGCCTGCGGTACGGGCCGTGCTGCGCTGGACCCCGGGGGCCGGCGTCCCCGACGTCGACGCCTGCGTCATCCTCCTCGACGACGGCGGCCGGGTGCGCTCCGACGCCGACTTCGTCTTCTACAACCAGCCCCGGCACCCCTCGGGGCTCGCCCGCAAGCTGCCGAAGAAGCGGCAGGGCGAGGGCCTGACCGACTCCGTCGAGGCGCAGCTCACCCGGCAGGACCCGTCGGTCGACCGCATGGTGCTGATCGCCTCGGCCGACGGCGGCACCCTCGGGCGGGTGCGGAACCTGCGGGTCGAGCTGCACGACGCCGGGAGCGGCGACGCGGCGGGCGGGGAGCCCTTCGCGTACGTGGACATCCAGCCCGACGGCGGCGCGTCGTCGGCGCTGATCTGCGGCGAGCTGCGGCGGGCCGGCGGCGGCTGGCAGTTCCGGGCGGTGACGAAGGGGTACGCCACGGGCCTGGTCGGCGTCGCCGGCGAGTTCGGCATCTCGGTGGACGAGACGGACACCGGGCACCACCCGACGCCCGACTCCGGGAACGACCCGGCCTCCGGCGGCCGGCCCGCGCCGGGCGCCGCGCAGGCCGCACAGGCCCAGCAAGCCGCACAGGCCCAGCAGGCCCCGCAGAGCCCCCAGCCGGCCGCCGCCCAGCCGCAGCCGCAGCCGGCGCCGCCCATCGCGTACGGCTACCCTCCGGCGTTCACCCTCCCGCCCCAGGGCCCGCAGTTCATCGGCCGCTGACCGCCGCGCGGGCGCTCACGTTTTCGTCTTGTACCCGCGCCCCCAGACCAGCCCCCAGCCGTACAGGCGGTCCAGCTCAGACTGGAACCCGTACACGTAGCGCACCTCGCGCCGCACCGTGAGCTCGCCCTTCTTGTTCTCGATCAGCAGCACCGCGCACGACCGCGCCTCCGGCGCCCGCTCGTCGAGCGCGATCTCCACCCGCGGCCCGCTGGACGGGTACAGCGTGACGACGGCCTGCGTCCGGTCGAACGCGGGGGTGCCGTCGTAGATGTAGACGAAGACCAGCAGCCGCCGGAACGCGTCCTTGTGGTCGAGGTTGACGTACACCGTCTCGCCCGAGCCCGAGCCGAACCTGTCGTCGCCGCTGAGCTTGATGTACGGGGGGTCGTTGATGTCGCCGAGGAGGTTGCCCAGCGGCTGCACCACGCCCTTGGTGCCGTCCTCCAGCTCGTACATGCACGCCAGGTCGAGGTCGACGTTGACGACGGCCGGACCCTGCGCCTGCACGATCTCCGGCCGGAAAAGCTTCGCCGGGTGCAGCAGCGTCCCGCCGCTCCTGCGGGTGCGGCCGCCGAGGTCGGAGGTGCGCATCCGCCAGGACAGGTTGATGCGCAGGTTGCCGGTGTCGGATCCCTGCCGGCTCAGCGAGAGCAGCGGCTTGCGCTTGGTGAGCTGCACCGCGTACGACGCACCGGCGCTGTCGAACTGCGGCACCCCCTCCCGCCGCCAGTTGCCCCAGAACGACACCTCGTACCCCCAGACGTGGGAAACCCCTCGGGCCCGGTCGGTCGACCGGCCCCGAGGGGAATCCTTCCGCATCTCGGACCGCGCGGAACCTACACGCGGGAGGGAAGCTCCTTTTCGGCCGGTTCGTCGTCTCCGCCGCCGCCCTCATGTGCGATGCGCCGGTTGCGGCGGATGGAGGAGTAGAGGGAGAGGCCGATGAAGGCGACGCCGATGACGCCGGTGATGACCTCGTGGATGTGCCACTTGATCGTGATGAGCAGGATGGTCGCCAGGGCGCCGATCGCGTAGTGCGCGCCGTGCTCCAGGTACACGTACTCGTCGAGCGTGCCCTGCCGCACCAGGTAGACCGTGAGCGACCGGACGTACATCGCGCCGATGCCCAGGCCCAGCGCCATCCAGAAGATGTGGTTGGTGATGGCGAAGGCGCCGATGACGCCGTCGAAGGAGAACGACGCGTCCAGGACCTCCAGGTAGAGGAACATGAAGAACGCGGCCTTGCCCGCCAGCCCGACGGCGGACTGCTGCTGGCCGGAGCGCTTCGCCGCCTCCTCCGCCTCGTGTTCCCGTTCCTCTTCCTCTTCGAGTTTGTTCTCGAAGTGCCCGGAGAGGCCGCCGACGATGAGGTACGTGATGAGACCGGCGATGCCCGCGGACATGACTGTGCCTGATTTGTCCACATGTCCGCCGCCGTGCTGGATCGCGCTGGTGGCGATCGTCATCGCGGTGGTGAGCAGCACGATCAGGGCGATGCACACGGAGATCGCGTCGATCCGGCCGACCTTCGAGAGCGGCTTCTCGATGAACGGGATCCACTTGTGCTCCCGCTCGTCGAAGAGGAACTCCAGGAAGATCATCAGCAGGAACATCCCGCCGAAGGCGGCGATCGACGGATGCGCGTCCGTGACGAGCTGCTCGTAGTGGTCGGGGTCGTCCACGGCCAGTTCGATCGCCTCGATCGGCCCGACCTTGGCGGTGATGGCGACGATCACCACGGGGAAGACCAGGCGCATGCCGAAGACGGCGATGAGGATGCCGACGGTGAGGAAGATCTTCTGCCAGAAGGCGTTCATCTTCTTCAGCACGCCGGCGTTGACGACCGCGTTGTCGAAGGAGAGCGAGATCTCCAGGATGGACAGGATCGCCACCAGGACGAACGCCTCCCACCCCCAGAAGATCGCGGCACAGGCGAGGCCCGCGGCGGTCACCGCGAAAGACCAGCCGAAGGTTTTCAGCACCACTGGCAGTCGTCCATTCTCATCGTGTGTCCGTCCGTCTCCGGGACGCTGCACGCCACCGGGCTTTCGTCACCGTACCCGCACGGTTCACCCGCACCCGGCACGTAGGTCGTGACCCCATCTTCCCCGGCGGTGTCAAGTCCCCACACTTCCCGGGTCCGGAAGCGTCAGGAGCCGCGCCACTGCCGGATAGTGCAGGATTCCGGCCACACACGTCCACCTGCCGAACACCCGAACGAACGCGGCGCCGCCCGGCCGCGGGACGTCAGGCGGGGGCGAGCGCCTTCAGCGCCGCCACGTACTCGTCGAGGTCCCGGGCGTCCGGCAGGTCGTTGACGACCGTCCACCGGACCGTGCCTGCGGTGTCGATGATGAAGGTGCCGCGGACCGCGCAGCCCTTCTCCCCGTCGAAGACGCCGTACGCCCGCGCCGTGGCGCCGTGCGGCCAGAAATCGCTGAGCAGCGGGTAGCCGAAGCCCTCCCGGTCGGCGAAGACGCGCAGGGCGAACGGCGTGTCGCAGGAGACGGCGAGGAGCTGGACCTCGTCGTTGACGAAGGCGGGCAGCCGGTCGCGCAGCGCGCACAGCTCGCCCGTGCAGACGCCGGTGAAGGCGTACGGGAAGAAGAGCAGGACGACCGCCTTCTCGCCGCGGTAGTCCGAGAGCCGCACGGTCTCGCCGTGCTCGTTGCGCAGCGCGAAGTCCGGCGCCTCGGCGCCGGGCGCCAGCGCCTCGATCCCGTCCAGTGCCATATCCGTGACCTCCGGTCTCCCGGTCCAGCGAACCTCTGCCGGGTCACGAGCGTACGGGCGTGGCGGGTGCCGCTCCGCGCCGGGATGCCGCCGCGCCGGCCGGGAGCCCGGCCGTGCAGCACCGCGGGAGCGCCCGCGCAGAAGTGCGGGACCGCACGGGCAGTCCCGGTGAAAAGACGTGTCAGCGCTTGGTCGAGCGGGCCCCCTTCGGGGTGACCAACCGGCTGCCGCTCCAGTCCGTACCCGCGTTGATGCTCTTGGTCTGGGCCAGACCGGCGGTCTGCGCCGCCTCGCCGATGTCGCTGGGCTCGACGTAGCCGTCACGGCCGGTCTTGGGCGTCATGAGCCAGACCGGGGCGCCTTCGTCGATCATGGTGGTGGCGTCCACCAGCGCATCCGTCAGATCGCCGTCGTCCTCGCGGAACCAGAGCACGACGGCGTCCGCGACGTCGTCGTAGTCCTCGTCGACGAGGTTCTGCCCGGTGATCGATTCGATGGCCTCGCGAAGCTCCTGATCGGTGTCGTCGTCGTAACCGATCTCCTGGACCACCTCTCCGGCCTGGAAACCCAGCCTGGTGGCGGGGTTGGTCCGCTCCTCCGCGTGGTCCGCGGTCGCGCTCACGGATTGCCTCCTGCTCGTGTCCGTCGATCTTCCGAAATCAGCCATCACGCTCGCGCGCACGCGAGGCGATGGGCGTAGTCCACACGTGCCGGGCGAATCGCGCAAGTACCCGGCGGCCGATCCCGCCCTATGGAGGGCACCCCTCGACCAGGGGGCGCAGTCGCCCGGGTTGCCTGCGGGTACGCTGGCGATCAGCCCGTACGGCCCCTCCACGGCCGTGTCGGTCGAGCCCCGGTGGAACGAATACAGGGTTACCAAACAGTAGAGATGACGTGGCCGCAACCGCGGTAGACGATGGGAATCAGCGCGAGACCTCTCATCTGCGAGCAGTCCGATTACCGATACGTACAGCGAAGGAACAGCGTGGCTTCCGGATCCGATCGCAACCCGATCATCATTGGCGGCCTTCCCAGCCAGGTCCCGGATTTCGATCCCGAGGAGACCCAGGAGTGGCTCGACTCGCTCGACGCGGCCGTCGACGAGCGGGGCCGGGAACGAGCCCGCTATCTCATGCTCCGCCTCATCGAACGCGCCCGCGAGAGGCGCGTGGCAGTGCCCGAGATGCGGAGCACGGACTACGTCAACACCATCGCGACCAAGGACGAGCCGTTCTTCCCCGGCAACGAGGAGATCGAGCGCAAGGTCCTCAACGCGACCCGCTGGAACGCGGCCGTGATGGTCTCCCGGGCCCAGCGCCCCGGCATCGGCGTCGGCGGGCACATCGCCACCTTCGCCTCGTCCGCGTCGCTCTACGACGTGGGCTTCAACCACTTCTTCCGCGGCAAGGACCACGGCGACGGCGGTGACCAGGTCTTCTTCCAGGGCCACGCCTCGCCCGGCATCTACGCCCGCGCCTTCCTCCTCGACCGCCTCAGCGAAGCCCAGCTCGACGGCTTCCGGCAGGAGCACTCCAAGGCGCCCAACGGCCTCTCCAGCTACCCGCATCCGCGGAACATGCCGGACTTCTGGGAGTTCCCCACGGTCTCCATGGGCCTCGGCCCGCTGGGCGCCATCCACCAGGCCCGGATGAACCGCTACATGCAGGCCCGCGGCATCGCCGACACCTCGAACTCGCACGTGTGGGCGTTCCTCGGCGACGGCGAGATGGACGAGCCGGAGTCGCTGGGCCAGTTGTCCCTGCCCGCCCGCGAGGGGCTGGACAACCTCACCTTCGTCGTGAACTGCAACCTCCAGCGGCTCGACGGCCCCGTCCGCGGCAACGGGAAGATCATCCAGGAGCTGGAGTCGTACTTCCGCGGCGCCGGCTGGAACGTGATCAAGCTGGTCTGGGACCGCTCCTGGGACCCGCTGCTCGCGCAGGACCGCGACGGCGCCCTGGTCAACAAGCTGAACACGACGCCGGACGGCCAGTTCCAGACGTACGCCACCGAATCCGGCGCGTACATCCGCGAGCACTTCTTCGGCGACGACCTGCGGCTGCGCAAGATGGTCGAGGACATGACCGACGACCAGCTCCTGCACCTCGGCCGCGGCGGCCACGACCACCGCAAGGTCTACGCCGCCTTCGAGGCCGCCGTCGCGCACAAGGGCCAGCCGACGGTCATCCTCGCCCAGACCATCAAGGGCTGGACCCTCGGCCCGAACTTCGAGGGCCGCAACGCCACGCACCAGATGAAGAAGCTCACGGTCGAGGACCTCAAGCGCTTCCGCGACCGCCTGCACCTCCCCATCCCGGACAAGGACCTGGAAGACGGCCTCCCGCCGTACTACCACCCGGGCCGGGACTCCGAGGAGATCCAGTACATGCACGACCGCCGGCAGGCCCTCGGCGGCTACGTGCCGACGCGCGTGGTGCGCTCCCAGCCGCTGAAGCTGCCGGACGACAAGACCTACGCGGCCGTCAAGAAGGGCTCCGGCAGCCAGGCGATCGCCACCACGATGGCGTTCGTGCGGCTGCTCAAGGACCTGATGCGGGACAAGGAGATCGGCAAGCGGTTCGTGCCGATCGCGCCGGACGAGTACCGCACGTTCGGCATGGACTCCTTCTTCCCGAGCGCCAAGATCTACAACCCGCTGGGCCAGACGTACGAGTCCGTGGACCGCGAGCTGCTCCTCGCCTACAAGGAGTCGCCCACCGGGCAGCTCCTGCACGACGGCATCTCCGAGGCCGGCTGTACGGCCGCGCTGACCGCCGCCGGCACCGCGTACGCCACCCACGGCGAGCCGCTGATCCCGGTCTACGTCTTCTACTCGATGTTCGGCTTCCAGCGCACGGGCGACCAGTTCTGGGCCATGGCCGACCAGCTCGGCCGCGGCTTCGTCATCGGCGCCACCGCCGGCCGCACCACGCTCACCGGCGAGGGCCTCCAGCACGCCGACGGCCACTCCCAGCTCCTGGCGTCGACGAACCCGGCGGCCGTGGCGTACGACCCGGCGTTCGGCTTCGAGATCGCGCACATCGTGCAGGACGGCCTGCGGCGGATGTACGGCTCGTCGCCCGAGCACCCGCACGGCGAGGACGTCTTCTACTACCTGACCGTGTACAACGAGCCGATCATCCACCCGGCCGAGCCGGAGAACGTCGACGTCGAGGGCATCGTCAGGGGCATCCACAAGCTGTCCCCCGGGGCCGCGGGCCGGATCCCGGCGCAGATCATGGCGTCCGGCGTGGCCGTGCCGTGGGCGCTGGAGGCGCAGCGGATCCTGGCCGAGGAGTGGGACGTACGCGCCGACGTGTGGTCCGCCACCTCGTGGAACGAGCTGCGCCGGGAGGCCGTGGAGACCGAGCGGCACAACCTGCTGCACCCGGAGGAGGAGCAGCGGGTGCCGTGGGTGACGCGGAAGCTCGCCGGGGCCGAGGGGCCGTTCGTGGCGGTGTCGGACTGGATGCGGTCCGTACCCGACCAGATCGCGCGGTGGGTGCCGGGCACGTACCAGTCGCTGGGCGCGGACGGCTTCGGCTTCGCGGACACCCGCGGCGGGGCGCGGCGCTTCTTCCACATCGACGCGCAGTCGATCGTGGTGGGGGTGCTGACGGAGCTGGCGAAGGAGGGGAAGGTGGACCGGTCCGTACTGAAGCAGGCGATCGACCGGTACCAGCTTCTGGACGTGGCGGCGGCCGATCCGGGGGCGGCGGGCGGCGACGCCTGACACCTCCCGCCCGGGGGCGCCGGGACCGGCGGGGACGGGCGGCGGCGCCTGTCCTGCCGGGGGCCGCGCCCGGGACGGTGACACGCACTCCGGCCGGTCCCGTACGCCTCGTACGGGCCGGCCGGCGGCGTATCGGGCGGCACGGCGTACCGGCCGCCGGGCGTACCGGGCCGCACGCCCGCGGACGGGCCGGCCCGGTGGGCCGGAGCCGCGCCGGGCGGCCCGTCACCGTACCGGCGCCCTACTCCCTGCCGGCCGAGGTGAAGGTGACGTCCGCGTACCGCGGACCCGCGACCTGCCCGGCCAGCGGCTCCAGCAGCGCGCGCTCCGCCTCCGTCAGCTCGATCACCGTCGCCGCGGCGTTCTCCTCCACCCGCGACGGCTTCCGCGTCCCCGGGATCGGCACGACCGTCATCCCGCGGAGCGCCGCCTGCCCGTGCACCCACGCGAGCGCGATCTGCGCCGGCGTCGCCCCGTGCGCCTCGGCGACCTGCCGCAGCGGCGCGAGCAGTTCCGCGTTCTTCGCGCCGTTGCCGCCGGTGAAGCGCGGCATCGTGCGGCGGAAGTCGTCGGCGGTCAGGTCCTCCTCGGCGTTGACGAAGGCCCCGGTGAGGAAGCCCCGGCCGAGCGGCGAGTACGGCACGAAGGCGACGCCCAGCTCCTGGGCGGCGGGCACCGCCGTCCGCTCCACGTCCCGGCTGAAGACCGACCACTCCGACTGCACCGCTGCGATCGGGTGCACCGCGTGCGCCGCGCGCAGCTCCGCGCCGGTGACCTCGCTCAGCCCGAGGTGCCGCACCTTGCCCTCCTGGACCAGCTCGGCCATGAAGCCGACCGTGTCCTCGATCGGGACGCGCAGGTCGCGGCGGTGCATGTAGTACAGGTCGATGGTCTCCACGCCGAGCCGGCGCAGGCTGCCCTCGATGCAGGAGCGCAGATAGGGCCGGTCGTTGCGGATCACCCGCTTCTGCGGGTCCTCGGGGTCGGTGGAGAGCGAGAACTTGGACGCCAGGGTGACGGCGTCCCGGTTGGCGCGGATGAAGGGGGCGATGAACTTCTCGTTCTCGCCGTCGCCGTACATGTCGGCGGTGTCGTACAGGGTGATGCCGAGTTCGAGGGCGCGGTCGAGGGTGGCCCGGGCGGCGTCCGCGTCGGTGGGCCCGTACGCGAAGCTCATGCCCATGCAGCCGAGGCCCTGGACCCCGACCAGGGGCCCGTCGGTGCCGAGGGGGACGGTGGCGACGGGGGTGTTCATGGAGTGCATCCGGAAGCTGCTCCCTCGTAGAATTCGATCTTGAAGTCGAGAACGGCGAGCGTCGTCTGCAGATCCGCGATCTGCTGCCTGACCACCTCGCGGTGCTCGCGGAAGAGCTGCGTGCGCTCGGTCATCGTCTGGTCGCCGGCCCGGACGAGCTCGGCGTAGCGCACCATGTCGGCGACCGGCATCCCGGTGAGCCGCAGTTTGCGGACGAAGTCGAGCCAGTCGAGGTCGTCGTTGGTGTAAAGGCGCTGGCCAGTGTGCGAGCGGCGGACGTCGTTGAGCAGTCCGATGCGCTCGTACCAGCGCAGGGTGTGCGCGCTCAGTCCGGTGAAGGAGACGACCTCGCTGATGGAGAAGTGCTCCTGGCCCTCGGGGCGTACCCGGGCCGCTGTGGTCAGGCTCATTGCAGGCTCCCCACTCTCGACGCGTCGACGCTACTGACTTCGAGTGCACTCCAAGCAACAAGATATGCGCGCGTTAGGCTCGGCGCATGGACAGCCTGCTTGTGATCGAGTCGTGGCCCGTCGGTACGGCGGCGGCCGCGGCGGTACGCGCCGACGGCTCGCTCGCCGGGTCCCACGGCCCGGCGGACCACCGCTTCCCTCTGGCGTCGGTGACGAAGCCCCTGGTGGCGTACGCGGCGCTGGTGGCCGTCGAGGAGGGCGCGATCGAGCTGGACGAACCGGCCGGGCCCGAGGGCTCGACGGTGCGCCACCTGCTGGCGCACACGTCCGGCCTGGGTTTCGACGAGCACCGGGTGATGGCCGCGCCGGGCACCCGCAGGCTGTACTCGAACGCCGGCTTCGAGGTCCTGGGCGACCACCTCGCGAAGGCGACGGACATACCGCTGGCGGAGTACGTGCGGGACGCGGTGTTCGTGCCCCTGGGCATGGCGGCGACGACGCTGGACGGCTCCCCGGCGAAGGACGCCACGTCGACGGTCGCGGACCTGGCCAGGTTCGCGGGCGAGCTGCTGGTGCCGCGGCTGGTCTCGGACGAGACGCACGCCGAGGCGACGTCGGTCTGCTTCCCCGGCCTGAAGGGCGTGCTGCCGGGCTACGGCCACATGAACCCGAACGACTGGGGCCTGGGCTTCGAGATCCGCGACGGGAAGTCGCCGCACTGGACGGGCGCGTCGTCGTCCCCGGCCACGTACGGGCACTTCGGCCAGTCGGGCACGTTCCTGTGGGTGGACCCGGAGGCGCCGACGGCGGCGGGGCGCGGGGCGGCGTGCGTGGCGCTGGCGGACAGGGGCTTCGGCGACTGGGCGACGGAGGCGTGGCCGCCGTTCACGGACGGGGTGCTGGCGGAGCTGGCCGCGGGCAAGTGACCTCTGTCACCGGCCGGCGCTAGGCTGGTGGGCGGTGAGGGGGAGGTACGCATGCTCTTCGGATTCGGCAGTGCGTTGGAGAAGTTGGTCACGGTCGCGGGGGTGGTGGTCGCGGCGGTGGCGGTGGTGAAACTGGCCGAGGAGACGGAACCGGCGGACGCGGCGGCGGACGCCCCGCCCGCGGACGCCGGCCCCGAGGACGCCCGCCCCGCGGAGGCGTGAGGGGCGTCCGGGACGGCCGCCCCGGACATCCGCGACCGCGGTGGCCGGCCGGGGTGGTCAGGGTGTGCAGGTGCGGTCGGTCTGGGGCAGGGGGCCGCCGGCGAGGTAGGTGTTGACCGCCCTGTCGGCGCATCGGACGGGCCGGTTGCCGCTGATGGCGTTGGCGTAGACGCCGTGGCTGCGGATGTCGGCGGTCAGGAGGCGGGAGCCGCCGAGCGCGCGGTGCAGGGCGACGCCGCCCGCGTACGGGGTGTTGTTGTCGCGGGTCGCGTGGAGGATGAGGACGGGTACGTCGTTGTCGATGACGGTGCCGTTGTCGCCGGGTTCGACGGGCCAGAAGGTGCAGGCGGAGAGGGCGTTGGCCTGGGGGCCGAAGACCGGCTGGGTCGCGCGGCTCTGCTGGGTGGCGCGCCAGTAGGCGTGCGTGCCGGCGGGCCAGCCGCCCGCGGGCCAGCCGCCGTCCGCGCACATGGTGAACGAGGGGACGGCGAACAGCGCGTCGGCCTCGGGTGAGCCGAGGAGCGCCAGCCACTGCGCGAGTACCGGGTCGGGCTCGACCGGATGCCCGTCGAGGGCGTCGCGGAGGTTGCGTACGATGCGCGCGAGCGCCGGGTCGTTCTCCTCGTACTGCACCAACTGGTGCATGATCAGGCGCAGCCGGCCGGCGTCCGCGACGTGGCCGCCGATGGTGATCGGCTGCCGCTCCGCCCGCGTGACCAGCCCTTCCACGGTGGCGCGGACGCGCGGGGCGGTGCGGCCCAGGCGGTACGTGCCGTGG
The DNA here is from genome assembly GCF_003945505.1 of Streptomyces sp. WAC 06738. Lineage (NCBI taxonomy): Bacteria > Bacillati > Actinomycetota > Actinomycetes > Kitasatosporales > Streptomycetaceae > Streptomyces > Streptomyces sp. WAC 06738. The sequence goes on from NZ_CP029618.1 coordinate 1,968,268, forward strand.
CGGGCCGCCGTCCACGCCGCCCACTCGTCGAGTCCCGCTTCGGCGGCGGGGCCGGTGGCCTGGAACAGCTCGTACTGCGTGAGCGAGGGGTCGGTGCCGCTGTCGAGGACGATGCGGTCGGCGCGGCGGGGGAAGAGCTGGGTGTAGACGGCGCCGAGGTCGGCGCCGTAGGAGACGCCGAAGTACGACAGCGCGGGCTCGCGGAGGGCGGCGCGGATGGCGTCCATGTCGCGGGCGACGTTGCGGCTGGTGGCGTGGGGCAGCAGCGCGGTGTTGCCCCGGGGCCGGCCGCAGCGCTGTGCCATGTCGCGGGCGGACGCGACGGTGGCGTCGAAGAGCTGCCGGCGGCTGCCGGCGGCCGGGGCGGGCGGGCCTGCGGGGGGCGTACAGGCGAGGGGGGTGCTGTCGCCGAGGAAGCGGGGGTCGAAGCCGATGAGGTCGTAGCGGTCGGCGACGTCGCCCAGCACGGGGCTGAGGGCGAGGGGGTAGTCGAGTCCGGGCCCGCCGGGTCCGCCGGGGTTGGCGAGGAGGATGCCGCGGCGCAGGGAAGGCTCGGCGGTGGCGCGGATGCGCGAGACGGCGATGTCGATGGTGCGGCCGTGCGGTGCGGCGTAGTCGAGGGGCACGGAGAGCCGCCCGCACTCGGCCCCGGCTTCCACCAGGCCGGGGTGCCGCTGGGCGGAGCATGGCCCCCAGTCGATGGCCTGGCGCCCGCCGGGCGAGGGGGTGGTGGCGGGTGAGGCGGCGGAGAGGGTGGCGGTGAGGGTGGTGGCGGCGAGCAGGGCGAGGGAGATGAGGGAGGTTCTGCGCATGGTGCTCCTCGGGAGGATGCCAAGGGGGCGCCGGGTCAGCGGGCCGGCGCCCCGAAGCTACGGCGCGAACGTGCCCCACGACCATCAGGCCAACTCCCGTCCCCCGCAGGGGGATAACCCCCGGGTGCCCTACCCGACATGATGGGGCAGGTGGAGACGACGCCCGACCTCTGGCACCACTACGGCCGCGTCCGCGCGGAGCGAGACCGCGCGGTTCCGGACGCCTTCCGCTGGACGTGGGCCGGGGACGGCGGACCGGGCGCGGAGATCCTGGGGGATGTCACCGGCCTGCGGGTGGGTGATCTGGGGGCCGGGTCGGCGCGGCAGGCCGCGTACCTGGCGGCGCGCCGTCGCCCCGCCCGGGTGGACGCGATCGACGCCTCCCCCGCCCAACATGCCCTGGCCACCACCCTGTACACGCACCTCGCCCCCCGGCTCCGGCTCGTCCACGCCGATGCGGCCACCCACCTGCGCAGGACACCGGACACGTACGACGTGCTCTACAGCATCTTCGGCGCCGTCGACTTCACCGACCCCGGCACGCTGCTCCCGGCAGCGGCCGCCGCCCTGCGCCCCGGCGGGCGGCTGGTGTTCGCCACCCTTGCCCACCACGCGGGCGGCGCTCCCGCGCAGGCGGACGTCGTACGCGTCGGCATCCCGGCCAGAACACCCGCGGGCGACGCAACGACTATGCACCGCTGGGTGCTTCAGCCCCGCGTTTGGGCCGACCAGCTCGCCCGAGCGGGCTTCGCCCACACCACGACCCGCCAGGAGGGCCAGACCCTGCTGATGACCGGCATGCTGTCGTCCCTCGTTCAGGTCACCGTTCGTCCGGGGTGACGATCTCCACCGGCGGGTCCACGCCGTCCTAGCGTCTGTCGCCGGTCAGCACCGCGAACGCGCCCGTAGCCGTTCCTTTGGCGGTCACCAGCGTGTCGCCGGGGTCGAGCAGTCCGAGCAGGACGCTGGAGTCGAGGACCCGGGCAGCGGCGCCGCGGCCCCACCCGCCGAGGGCATCCGTCAGGTCCGCGGGCTCAGGCCCGTTACCGCCAAGTGGAAGAGGCGGTGCGCCTCGGTGGCGGGGGCCGGGTGGTGTTCCGTGGCCAGGGTGATGCCGACGATGAGGGTGATCAGGTCGGCGACCGTGGCGTCCGGGGTCGCCTTGCCGTCCCGGACCGCCCGGTGCAGCAGCGGAGCCGCCGCTTCTTCCAGTGCCGCCGCGCAGGTGTTGCCGCGTACGGGGTCGGTCCCGGCGGTGTCGTAGGAGAGGGCGGCGGCCAGGCCGCGGGCCGAGACGCAGTACGCGACCACCTCGTCCAGCCATTCCAGGAGCGCGCCGCGGCTGTCCGCCCTGCCGGCCAGGGTGTGGGCGCGGCGGCACAGGGCCTCGATCCGCTCCCTGGAGACCGCCTCCAAGAGGGCGCGGCGCGTGGGGAAGTGGCGCCGTACGGTCGCGGAGCCGACGCCTGCGGTGCGCGCGATCTGCTCCAGGGAGGCGCCCGCGCCGTGCGCGGCGACCTCTTCCTCGGCCACGGCGAGGATGCGCGTGTAGTTGCGCCGGGCGTCTGCGCGCCGGCCGGTTCCGGGCATGGTGTCGCCTCCGGGATTGCTAAGTGGCGGGGCCCGCCGTATCGTACCCGGAACCTAAACGGCGGGCCCCGCCGTTTAGGTTCCGGCGAGCATCCGAGGAGCGCCATGTCCGCAGATTCCGCGCCCGTCCTGGTCACCGGCGCCACCGGCAAGCAGGGCGGCGCCACCGCACGCGCCCTGCGGGCGGCGGGTGTTCCCGTCCGCGCGCTGGTACGGGACCCGGACGGCGACCGCGCCCGCGCCGTCGCGGCGCTCGGCGCCGAGGTGGTCGCCGGCGATCTCCGCGACCGCGACTCCGTGATCCGGGCCGCGACCGGGGCCCGGGCGGTGTTCTCCGTCCAGATGCCCGCCATGACCGCGGACGGCTTCGACTTCGACGGGGAGGTGGCCCAGGGCGTCAACCTCATCGAGGGCGCGAAGGCCGCCGGGGTCCGGCAGTTCGTGCACACCTCCGTCACCGGCGCCGGGCAGCACACCGAGACCCCCGGCTGGGCCGAGGGACGCTGGGCGGTGGAGGACAGCCTCACCGCCAAGGCGGCGGTCCAGGACCGCCTCCGCGCGGCCGGCTTCCCACGCTGGACGCTCCTCAAGCCGGGCACCTTCATGGAGAACTTCCTCCCCTCCATGCGGTTTCTCTTCCCGCGCGGCATCGAGGGCGGCCTGGTGAGCGTCCTCGACCCCGGGACGCGGCTGTCCCTGGTCGCGGTGGCCGACATCGGCCGCGCGGCGGCCGCGGCGATCGCCGAGCCGGAGCGGTTCGACCGCGTCGAGCTGGAGTTGGCGAGCGACTACCTGTCGATGACGGAGATCGCCGGAGTCCTCTCCCGCGTCCTCGGTACGCACCTGCCCGCCCCGGACATGACCGCCGAGCAGGCCCTCGCCGCCGGCATGCCGCCGATGGGCGTCACGCACGAGTGGCTGAACACCGCCGGCCAGCCCGGCCGCCCCCGGTACGCCACGGACCTCGGCATCCCGCTCACCACCTTCGAGGAGTGGGCCCGCGACCACCTGCCGGCGGGCCGCTGACGCAAGGCGCTCCCCCGGGCCGCCGTCCGCTGCCCGGCGACCGCCCGGCGGGTGCGTGGCCGGAACAACACCGTTGCCCGCCGGGCGCCTGCGGGCCCCAATGGGGGCGTGAGTAACTCCGCCTCCTTACCGCCCGTCGCCGCCGCCGGGCAGGCGCCGCTCATGCGGCTCGACTCCGACCGGCACTTCGACGCCGGCGTCAACCTGTCCACCTGGACCATCGCCCGCCGGCTGCCCCGGACCCTCGCCGAAGCCGGGCGGCTCGGGTGGCGGACGGACCGGCGGGCCCTGGTGGCGCTGCTCGGGTGCCAGATCGGGGCCGCCGTGCTCACCGCCCTGGCGCTGGCGGCGACGGCGCGGGTGCTCGCCGGGGTCTTCGGCGGGGATGACGTCGCCGACGGGTTGCGGGGCAGCGCCGGGGCCGTGGTGGCGCTCGTGCTCGCCGCGTGCGGGCGGTACGTGCTGGACGCCGGGGCGCGGGCGGCCGCCGCGCGGCTGGCGCCGAAGGTGGTGCGGGAGGCGGACCTCGCCGTGATCACCGCGGCGACCGACGCCGAGCTGGTGGCGTACGAGGACCCGGGGTTCGAGGACGCGCACGAGGCGGCGTCGGACGGGGCGGAGAAGACCGGCGAGCTGATCCTCGACGCGCAGGTGCTGACGTCCGCCGCCGCGCAGTTGGCCGCCGCGGCGACCGTCGTCACCGTGCTGCACCCGGTGATGCTGCCGCTGCTGGTCGCGTCCGTGGTGCCGTGCGCCTGGGGCGCCGTACGGGGTGCGCGCATCGAGCACGCCGCGCACCACCGCAATCTCAGCGACACCCGGCTGCGCAGCGTCTTCCGTTCGTACACCACCGACCGCAGGCACGCCGACGAGGTGCGGGCGGGCACCATGGCCGGGTTCCTCGTCCGGCAGTACCGCGTGATCTCCGCCCGGCTGGAGGCCGAGCAGCTCGCCGCCACCCGGCAGGCGCTCCTCGTGCAGGGCGTCGGCGACGCGCTCACCGCCCTCGGCACCGCCGCGACGTGGGGTGTGCTCGTGTTCCTCGTGGCCGCCGGGCACATGGAGCCGGCCGCGGCGGGCACCGCGGCGCTCGCCGTGCGGGCCTCGGGGGCGGCGCTCGACACCACGGTACGGGCCGGGGCGCGGCTCTTCCGCACGTCGCTGTCGCTGGACGACTGGGCGCGCTTCCTGGCCCTCGCCGAGACGTGGGCGAACCGCCGCGGCGCGGCCGAAGTCGCCGGGGACGGGCCGCAGTTGATCACCGCGCGGGACGTCTCCTTCACCTACCCCGGCGCCGACCGGCCCGCGCTGGCCGGCGTGAACCTGGACCTCAGGCGCGGCGAGGTCCTGGCCCTCGTCGGCGAGAACGGCGCCGGCAAGAGCACCCTGGCCCGGCTGCTCACCGGGCTGTACGTGGCCACCGGGGGCGCCGTGCGCTGGGACGGCACGGACCTGGCGGACGCGGACCCGGCCGCCGTGCTCTCCCGTATCGCGCACGTGCCCCAGGACTACACCCGCTGGCCGCTGGCCGCCCGCGAGAACATCACCCTGGGCCAGCCCCGCCCCGAGGGCGACGCCGCCGTGCACGCCGCCGCCGCGGCGGCCGGCGCCGACGGCGTGCTCGCCGAACTCCCCCGCGGGCTCGACACCTCGCTCGCCCGCTCGTGGTGGGGCGGCCACGACCTGTCCGGCGGGCAGTGGCAGCGCATCGCCGTCGCCCGTGCCTTCCACCGCGACGCCCCCGTGCTCGTCCTGGACGAGCCGACCGCCGCGCTCGACGCCCGCGGCGAACACCGCGTGTACACCCGGCTGAAGACGCTCGCCGCCGGCCGGGCCACCGTGTTCATCACCCACCGCCTGGTCAACACCCGCATCGCCGACCGCATCGTCGTCCTCGACCGCGGCCGCGTCGTGGAGACCGGCACCTTCGACGAACTCGTCGCCCGCGGCCGGGACTCGGTCTTCGCCGAGTTGCTCAGGCTCCAGGAAGACCGGTGACCCGGGGGCCATCCGCGGGACGGGAGAGCCGCCGCGGCAGTGCGACGCGCGCGAGGCCGGTTCACTCGCGAGAGTGAGCCGGACGAGGCGGAGCCGGACTTCCGGAGAAATCCCGTCAGTGATCACAGCGGTGGGTGGGCCACTCGGCGTACGGCTGATCGGCCCAGCACGCCCGACACCCTTTGATGAATATCCTATTAATGCCCCTATGCTTTTTCTGCGGTTCACCGAGAGCCGTCTCCAATCCAGGGACTTCCCCGCCGCGAAAGGGGTGGGGCGTGCCCGGTCGCGGAGCCGAGGTTTCATCCTTGATTCGTGGAGAGAGACATGCGCGTTGCCGTGACCGGTGGCGGCGGTTTTCTCGGCTCGCATCTGTGCGAAGCACTGATGCGGCGCGGGGATTCCGTAGTGTGCCTGGACAATTTCTCGACCGGTGAGCCGGAGAACATCGCCCACCTGAGGGCGCATCCCGCCTTCGAATTCCTCCACACCGACGTCAGCGTCGCCGTGGACGTCCCGGGGCGGATCGACGCCGTCGCGCATCTCGCGAGCCCGGCGTCGCCGCCCGACTATCTGCGCAGGCCACTTCAGACGCTGGCCGTGGGCAGCCGCGGCACCGAGAACTGCCTCCGCCTCGCCCGGCGTCACGATGCCCGCTTCGTCCTGGCGTCGACGAGCGAGGTGTACGGGGACCCCCTGGTCCATCCGCAGGGAGAGGACTACTGGGGAAACGTCAACCCCGTCGGCCCCAGAAGTGTGTACGACGAGGCGAAACGGTACGCCGAGGCGGTTTCGGCGGCCTACCGGCGGAGCCATTCGGTGAACGCCGGCATCCTCCGCATCTTCAACACCTACGGCCCCCGGATGCGCCCGCAGGACGGCCGCGTGGTGTCCAGCTTCATCACCCAGGCCCTCGCCGGCGAGCCGCTGACGATCTACGGCGACGGAAAGCAGACGCGCAGCTTCTGCTACGTGGACGATCTGGTCCGCGGAATCGTCGCGATGCTCGACTCGCCCGAAGCCGGTCCGTTCAATCTGGGAAATCCGGCGGAACGGACCGTCACGGAGCTTGCCGAACTCGTGCTGGGCATCACCGGTGCCACGTCCGAGCTGCAGTACCACCCGCTCCCCGTCGACGACCCGGTCCGGCGCCGCCCGGTGATCACCCGCGCGCAGGAACGGCTCGGCTGGTACCCGGAGGTGGGTATCGAGGAAGGGCTGCGGCGAACGGTCGAGTGGTTCGCCGCACGGCCCCGGGACGTGGCGGCCGGCGCCGCGGCGATCAGGGGCGGGCAGCAGGACGGTCCCGCCGTCATGTCCGCCGGAACGGCCGCCGAGGCCGGGTTCTGACGAACGCCCCCGGCCGGAACCGTCGGACGTCACGCGGTTCCGGCCGGCACCCCCTTCGCCCAGCGCGGCCCGGACCTCTCGCGTCGCCGCGCCGAGACCACTCCCGGAGCACCTTCCCATGACGCAGGCAGAGTCAGGACTCGCAGGTCAGACTGTTGCCACCGGCGGAAGCCGCACGGCGGCCGCCGGTTCGCACGAAGACCTGCGTGCCCGGATCCTCGCACTCTCGGACGGCAACGTCGTCCGCATCCCCGCCGGCGGACCGACGTTCGGCCGCCCTTCACCGTCCCTGCGCACCCGGGCCGGCAGCTTCGCCCCCGTCTTCTCCCGGGCCGACCGGCGGAAGGTGACGATCCTGGTGACAGGCTGGCTGGTGTGCCTGGTCTGGTTCTGGGTGTGGTGGCTGCAGCCCGCGCACCGGATCGGCTGGGTGGGGTTCCTCGTGAACAGCGCGCTCCTGATGTACCTGTCGCTCATGCCCCTGCACTTCCTCGTCCCGGTCCTGCGGCTGCGCAGATTCAGTCCGGCGATCGGCGTTCCGCACGTGCGCGCCGCGTTCGTGGTGACGCGCGCGCCGTCGGAGCAGTGGGAGCTGGCCCGCGGCACGCTCCTGGCGATGCTGGCGCAGGACTTCCCGTACCCGTACGACGTGTGGCTCTGCGACGAGGACCCGTCCGCGGAGGTTCTCCAGTGGTGCGCGGCGAACGGGGTGCGGGTGTCGTGCCGGCGGGGCCGGGCGGACTACCACCGGGCCACCTGGCCGCGGCGGACGCGCTGCAAGGAGGGCAACCTCGCCTTCTTCTACGACCACTGGGGGTACCGCGACTACGACGTGGTCTCCCAGCTCGACTGCGACCACGTGCCGCACCGGAGCTATCTCACCGAGGTGATCCGGCCGTTCGCCGATCCCGCCGTCGGCTACGTGGCCGCCCCGAGCGTGTGCGACGCCAACGCGGCGGCCTCGTGGTCGGCCCGGGGCCGGCTGCACCGGGAGGCCATGTTCCACGGCGCCGTCCAGCTCGGGCACTCCGAGGGACTCGCTCCCGTCTGCATCGGCTCCCACTACGCGGTGCGCACCCGGGCCCTGCGCGACATCGGCGGCATCGGCCCCGAGCTGGCCGAGGACTTCTCCACCGCCTTCCTGCTCAACTCGGCGGGCTGGCAGGGGGCGTTCGCCATCGACGCCGAGGCCCACGGCGACGGGCCGATCACCTTCGCGGCGATGGCCACCCAGGAGTTCCAGTGGTCGCGCAGTCTCGCGGTGATGATGATGGACCTGGTGCCCCGGCACCTGGGCCGGATGAGCGGGTGGCTGCGTGCACGGTTCGTACTGGCGCTGTCGTACTACCCGCTGCTGGCACTGACGTCGACGGTCGGACTCACGCTGCCTCCGGTCGCGGCCGTCACCGGGCTGCCGTGGATCGACGTGAACTACTTCGCGTTCCTCGGCCACTTCTGGGCGATGACCGTGTGGATGGTCCTCCTGGCCCTGATGATGCGCCGGCGCGGCCTGCTGCGTCCCCGGGACGCCCCGGTGGTGAGCTGGGAGAACTGGCTGTTCAGCGTCTCCCGCTGGCCGTTCGTCGTCTGGGGGGTGGGCACGGCCGTACTCCAGCGGCTGCGCCCCAGGACGGTCGTCTTCAAGGTCACGCCGAAGAGCCGTGACGGCCTGGAGCCCCTGCCGCTGCGGCTGGTGGCCCCCCATCTCTTCATCGCGTCGGTGCTGACGGGTGCGGCCATCGTCGGCGAGCTGACCGGTCCCGCCGTCGGCTACGTCTTCCTCTGCCTCGCCGGCGCCGTCTCGTACGCGCTGGTCACCCTGGTGGTCGCGGTGCTGCACGTCGCCGAGACGGCCAGAGCGGCCGGAGTGCGCTTTCGCCGCGCGCTGGGCACGGCCGGCCCGCCCCTCCTCGCCGGTGCCGCGCTGCTCGTCCCGCTCGCCTGGGCCCTCTCGATGTACCCGGTCTACCTGGCAGGCGTCATCGGCTGGTGAGACCGGCCCCGCTTCCCCCGCAACCCGTGACGAGGTCGAAAGAGGTACTCCCATGTCCGCAACAGTGCTGGTGACCGGCGGTGCCGGGTTCATCGGCAGCCATACGTGCGTCGAGCTGCTGGAGCACGGCTACGGCGTGGTCGTGGTCGACGACCACTCCAACAGCTCGCCCCGCGCCCTGGAGCGCGTCGCCAAGGTCGCCGGCCGGCCGCTGACCGCGGTGTACGAGAGCGACCTGCGGGACCGGCGCGCGCTGGCCGAGGTGTTCGCCGCCCACTCCTTCGACGCGGTGATCCACTTCGCCGCGAAGAAGGCGGTCGGCGAGTCCGTACAGCAGCCGGTCGAGTACTACGACACCAACGTCGGCGGCACCACGGCGCTGTTGTCCGCCATGCGCGAGCACGGCGTGCACCGCCTGGTGTTCTCCTCGTCGTGCTCGATCTACGGCGACGCCACCCGGGTGCCGCTCACCGAGGCGGACCCGGCCCGGCCCACCAACCCGTACGCCACGACGAAGTGGCTCTGCGAGCAGGTGCTCGCCGACACCTGCCGGCGGCTGCCGGACATGAGCGTCCTGGCGCTGCGGTACTTCAACCCGGTCGGTGCCCATGAGAGCGGGCTGCTGGGCGAGGACCCGCGGGGGGTGCCGAACAACCTCATGCCGTACCTGGCCCAGGTCGCGGTCGGGCGGCTCCCGGGGCTCCGCGTCTTCGGCGACGACTACGCGACCGCCGACGGCACCGGGGTCCGCGACTACATCCACGTGCGGGACGTGGCCGAAGGACACCGGGTCGCTCTCGAACATCTCGGAGACGAGAACGGGATGCGCGTCTTCAACCTCGGCACCGGCGTCGGCACCTCCGTCCTCGAACTCGTCGCGGCGTTCACACGGGCGTGCGGCAGACCCATCCCGTACGAGATCACCGCGCGCCGGCCGGGTGACGTGGCCGCGCTCATCGCCGACCCGGGCGCCGTGGCCCGGGCCTGGAACTGGACCACGACCCGCGATCTCGCCGCCATGTGCCGCGACGCGTGGGCGTTCCAGGAGCTGAACCCGTCGGGCTACCCCGGCTGATCCCTCCGCAGTCAGCAGTGTCGTCGGTGTCAGGAGTCGGACGTTCTACAGACAGGGACAGGTATGCGATTGACGGTCATCGGTACGGGATACCTCGGAGCCGTGCATGCCGCGTGCATGGCGGACATCGGGCACGAAGTCCTCGGCGTCGACGTCGACGCCCGGAAGATCAGGGCTCTGGCCGAAGGCACGCCGCCCTTCTTCGAGCCGGGTCTGCACGACGTGCTCACCCGCAACGTCGGCGCGGGGCGGCTGCGGTTCACCACCTCGCTGCGCGAGGCCGCCGATGTCGGTGAGGTCCACTTCGTGTGCGTGGGCACCCCGCAGCAGCGCGGCTCCCAGGCGGCGGACCTGCGCTACGTCGACGCGGTCATCGACTCCCTCGCGCCGCATCTGCACCGCCCGTGCCTGATCGTGGGCAAGTCCACGGTCCCGGTGGGCACGACGGACCGGCTCACCGCCCGGCTGCGGGAACGCGCCCCGGGGGTCGACGCCGAGGTCGCCTGGAACCCCGAGTTCCTCCGGGAGGGCTTCGCGGTCCGGGACACCCTCGAACCGGACCGCCTCGTGGTCGGCACCGGTTCGAGCCGGGCGGACGAGACGCTGCGCGCGGTGTACGCACCCATGCTGGCGGCGGGCGTTCCGTACATCGGCACCGATCCGGCGACGGCCGAACTGGTGAAGGTGGCCGCCAACTCGTTCCTCGCGACGAAGATCTCGTTCATCAACGCCATGGCCGAGGTGTGCGACGCGGCCGGGGCGGACGTGGTCACCCTGGCCGACGCCATCGGCCACGACACCCGCATCGGCCGGCGCTTCCTCTCCGCCGGTCTCGGCTTCGGCGGCGGCTGCCTCCCCAAGGACATCCGGGCCTTCACCGCCCGCGCCGAGGAGCTCGGCGTGGGCCGGGCGGTGGCGTTCCTGCGGCAGATCGACGAGATCAACCTGCGGCAGCGCAGCCGCACCGTCGCCCTCGCCAGGGACCTGGCCGGCGGGACGTTCACCGGACGCCGGGTGGCGGTCCTCGGCGCGACGTTCAAGCCGGACAGCGACGACGTGCGCGACTCACCCGCGCTCGCCGTCGCGGCCGCGATCCACGACCAGGGCGGCGAGGTGCGGGTCCACGACCCGCAGGGCCTGGACAACGCCCGGAGGGTCCTGCCGGACCTGCGGTACGCCACCGACGTGAGCGCGGCGTGCCGGGACGCCGACCTGCTGCTGCATCTCACCGAGTGGAGTCACTACCGCCGCCTCGATCCCGTCGCACTGGCGGCGGTCGTACGCGCGCCGAAGGTCCTGGACGCACGGAACGGTCTCGAAGCCGACCGGTGGCGCGCCGCGGGCTGGACCGTGCACGCGCTCGGACGGCCGGCCCCGGCCGCCGGCGGGCAGCCCCCGCGCGTCGTCATTCCTCACGGTGCCTCGGGCTGCGCCGCTCCGGCCGTCGCCGACTCGCTGAGCCTCTCCCCGAAGTAGTCCACGGGGCCGGGGTCGACGCCGAGTGCCCTCAGGTCCACCGCACCCGCCACCCCGTCGGCGCACCCGGGCACCATCCCGTCGGCCCCGGTCACACTCGTGATCGGGGCCGACGTCACCGGGAGGCAGGGATCCTCGCTGGTCCCCGTCGCCGTGGAGCCGAGCCGTTCCTGACCCGCGGCCGTGCGCCACCGGCTCAGCGCGCCGTACGTCCGGGCACCCCACGTCACCTGCCAGTCACCGGTACTGAAGTAGTTGTTGCCCTGGATTTTCACCTCCGCCGGCGTGTACGCCGTCGACGACTCGACCAGCGGCGCTCCGTCCGTGACGAAGATGTTGTTGCGCACCTTGGCACCCGTGAGCCCTGCCTGGAGGCGGAGGGCCGGCACCGGGTAGGGGCCGTTCGCCTCCTGCACCACGGTGTTGTGGTAGATGTTCACATTCTTGACCCACTCCCCGTAGGCCACGATTCCGCCGTACATGTACAGCTTCCGGGAGTCGCTTCCGCTGAGGTTGAAGCGGACGGTGTTGTCCTTCTGCGCGCGGTTGTCGACGGCCGTGTAGACCAGGTAGCCGGGGCCGTCGTTGCGATAGGACAGGTTGTACTGGAGGACCGACGCGGACACGTTGTTGTCCAGGCCGAACCCGCCCCCGTCCGAACGCGATCCGGTGTGGTTGGCGTAGGAGACGCTGTGCTCGATGACCATGCGGGTCGAGTCGTAGGTCCAGATTCCCTCGGGCCCTTCCACCGCCCTGGCGGCCGACTTCGCCCCGTTGTGGTGGGCGACCGCCCGCTGCACTCTGCCGCGGCGGACGCTGCCGAGGACGATGCCGCTGCCGGTGTTGCGGCCGTGGGCCGCCGGATCTCCGTCGTTGCCGTACGCCTTGACCCGGGAGACGGTCACCGACTCGTGCGCGTACTTCGGGTCCCCGGCGTCGAAGTCGGGCCCGTAGCTGGAAAGGCCGGCGTCCTTGTTGTCGTGCACCGTGGAGTCACTGATCCGCACGTTCCGGAATCCCGAGGTGCCCTTCCCGGCGCCGATGCCGATCCCCGTCCTGAAGTTCGACACCTCGACGCCCGACACCGTGACGTGATCCAGTTTCCTGCCGTCGGGTGTGTCGGCGAAGAGATTGATACCGGTCCGCTTCCTGAAGGATTTCCTGTTCCCCACGATCCTGAGGTCGCGGATCTCGATACCGCCCGTGTTGTGGACGGAGATCCCCGTCTCGCCGGAGGCCGCGATCGTGGCGCGTCCGCTGCCGTAGGACTCGATGCGCACAGGAGCCTCGGCGCTGCCCGCGTCCCGCTCGCCGAAGCGCAGCCCGCCGCGGAAGCGCGCGCCGGCCCTGAGCATCAGCCGGTCCCCCGGTTCGAGCCTCGCCTCGTCGGCGCGCTCCAGGGACCGCCAGGCTTTCGACGGGGACATGCCGTCATTGCCGTCGTCGCCGTCCGGGCTGACGTAGTACGTGTACCCGCCGCCGGAGTTCTTGCTCGGCGGGGCGTACGGCTTGGGCATCACCTCGCATCCGAAAAGGAGGAGGCATACGAGGGCGGCCGACCCGCCCGCCAGCATCCGGTGCCGTGACGAACCGGCGGAAACGCCTCCCTCACGACCGGACGACCCGTCGGGCTCCTGCATCCCTGTCCGAACCGGCACACTGGCTCCCTGGTTGCCTCACGGGTCCCCTGGGCGGCAGCGGCTCGATGCCTTCGGGAACGGTGGCTCTTCGACGGGGAGATCAGCCTGCCAGAGGCCACGGCTCCGTTTCATGAGCGACATGACGCATAGGAATGAAGCAGGGCAAGGCGCTTTCCGGCATCAAGCGCCCGCACCGGCGGCCCTATTCCCCGGCCGGCTGCATCTCCCACACCAGCGCCGTCGCCGGCTCCTCGGCCGTCAGGTCCAGTCCCTCGCAGCCGGCGATACGGGCCGCGTCCCCCGGCCCCGCCGCCGGGGACTCGCCGCCGACGCGGACCGCGCCGCGGACCACGTGCACGTACACCCACGGCGCGTCCGGCAGCGCCGTCCGCTCCCCCGCGCGCAGCCGGCGCACGTGCAGGACCGACGCCGCCCGCTCGACCGCCAGCGGCGTGCCGTCGGCGATGCCGCGGACCACCTCGTACGACGGGTCGCCGCCCGGCGCCGCCGGCATCAACCACATCTGGAGGAACGCCAGCGGCGCCGGGCCCGCGTTGCGCTCCACGTGCCGGATGCCCGTGCCCGCGGAGAGCCGCGCGACGTCCCCGGGGCGGACGGTCTCGGTGCGTCCCGCGGAGTCCTCGTGGGTCAGCTCGCCGTCGAGGACCCAGGTGACGATCTCCATGTCGCGGTGCGGGTGTTCGGCGAAGCCAGCGCCGGGCCGCAGCCGCTCCTCGTTGCAGGCGACGAGCGCGCCGAAGCGGACGTTCTCCGGGTCGTAGAAGCCGCCGAAGGAGAACGCGTGCAGCGTCTCGATTCCGGCGCCCGCGTCCCCGCCGCGGTAGCGCCCCCGCCCCCGCCGTAGCTGAATCACCCCGCCACCGTACGCCGCCCGAAGCCGCCCGAAGCCCCGCGAAGCGGCCGGAGTCACCGCGGAAAGACGCCGCTTTCGTCCGACGCGACCCGGATAGGGCAGGCTAGACCCGTGCCTGAACCGACCGAGACACCCGAGCCGCCCGACCGAGACGCCGCTCGGTTGCAGCATCCGCACACCGCGACCCTGCGCCGGCTGGAGAAGTCGTCCGGGGAACTGGCCGCCGCCGCCATCGCCCGGATGGATGAGCAGTTGCCCTGGTACCGGGCCATGCCCCCGGAGCACCGCTCGTGGATCGGGCTGGTCGCGCAGGCGGGCATCGCGGCCTTCACGGAGTGGTTCCGGCATCCCGAGACGCCGCAGGCCATCTCGACCGACGTGTTCGGCACGGCGCCGCGGGAGCTGACCCGGGCGATCACGCTGCGGCAGACCGTGGAGATGGTGCGTACGACGATCGAGGTGATGGAGTCCGCGATCGAGGACGTCGCCGCGCCCGGCGACGAGTCCGCGCTCCGCGAGGCGCTGCTCGTCTACGCCCGCGAGATCGCCTTCGCCACCGCCCAGGTCTACGCGCAGGCCGCGGAGGCCCGCGGCGCGTGGGACGCCCGGCTGGAGTCGCTGGTGGTGAACGCGGTGCTCTCCGGCGAGGCCGACGAGGGCGCCGTGTCCCGCGCGGCGGCGCTCGGCTGGAGCTCGCCCGACCACGTGTGCGTGGTGCTGGGCACCGCGCCGGACGGCGACAGCGAGCTCACCGTGGAGGCGATCAGGCGGGCGGCGCGGCACGCGAAGCTCCAGGTGCTGACGGGGGTGCTGGGCACGCGGCTCGTGGTCATCGCGGGCGGCAGCGCGGAGCCGCTGAAGGCGGCGAAGGCGCTCATCGGCCCGTTCGCGCAGGGTCCGGTGGTGGCCGGCCCTGTCGTCGGCGACCTGCTGGCCGCCACGCGCTCCGCGCAGGCCGCGGCGGCGGGGCTGAAGGCGTGCTCGGCCTGGGAGGACGCGCCGCGGCCCGTGCTGGCGGACGACCTGCTGCCGGAGCGGGCGATCGCCGGCGATCCGGCGGCGCGTGAACAACTGGTGGAGGAGATCTACAGTCCTCTCGCGGAGGCCGGCTCCGCGCTGCTGGAGACGCTGAGCGTCTACCTGGAGCAGGCGTCGAGCCTCGAAGGCGCCGCACGGATGTTGTTCGTTCACCCCAACACCGTTCGCTACCGGCTGCGACGTGTGACCGATGTCACGGGGTGGTCCCCGTCCGATGTCCGTTCGGCGTTTACTCTGCGTATCGCACTGATCCTCGGCCGGCTGACGGACACGGAACCCCAGCCGTAGTCATTTGTTCGGACTCAACAAATCCCTCCGGTGTTCTTCGTCCCCGTCCCCACGGGCGGCAGACACCCCCGACAAGAGAAGGTTGAAGGGTGCTCGTACTCGTAGCTCCCGGCCAGGGCGCCCAGACGCCCGGCTTCCTCACCCCCTGGCTCGACCTCCCCGGCGTCGCCGAGCGGCTGTCGGCCTGGTCGGACGTCGCCGGGCTCGACCTGGTCCGCGCCGGCACCGAGGCGGACGAGGACGAGATCCGCGACACCGCGGTGGCGCAGCCGCTGCTGGTCGCCGCCGGCCTCGTCAGCGCGTACGCGCTCTTCGAGGGCCCCGGGCCGCTGCACCGGCAGGTCGGCATGGTCGCGGGGCACAGCGTCGGCGAGCTGACCGCCGCCGCGCTCGCCGGGGTGATCACGGACGAGGAGGCCATCGCGCTGGTACGGGCCAGGGGCCTGGCCATGGCCGAGGCCGCCGCCGTCACGGAGACCGGCATGTCCGCCGTGCTCGGCGGCGAGCAGGACACCGTGCTCGCGCACCTGGACCGCCTCGGCCTCACCCCCGCCAACGTCAACGGCGCCGGGCAGATCGTCGCCGCCGGCACCGCCGCGCAGCTCGCCGAGCTGGCCGAGGAGAAGCCGGAGGGCGCGCGCCGCGTCGTGCCGCTGAAGGTCGCCGGCGCCTTCCACACCGAGCACATGAAGTCCGCCGTGGCCGCGCTGGCGGCGAAGACCGGGCAGCTCACGCCCGCGGACCCGCGGATCCCCTACGTGTCCAACGGCGACGGCCGGGTCGTGGCCTCGGGCGCGGAGGTCGTCGAGCGGCTGGTCGCGCAGGTCGCCAGCCCGGTGCGCTGGGACGCGTGCATGGAGACCTTCGCGGCGCACGGCGCGACCGCACTGGTGGAAGCCGCCCCGGGCGGCACGCTCACGGGACTCGCCAAGCGCGCGCTGAAGGGCGTGGCGGCGGTTCCGCTGAAGACCCCCGAGGACATCGAGAAGGCCCGTGCCGCCGTCGCCGGGACGGCCGCCGCCGCGGAGGAGAGCGCATGACCGCGAAGATCCGCCCCACCAAGGGTGCTCCGTACGCCCGCATCATGGGCGTCGGCGGCTACCGCCCGACCCGCGTCGTGCCCAACGAGGAGATCCTGCGGTACATCGACTCCTCCGACGAGTGGATCCGCAGCCGCTCCGGCATCACCACCCGGCACTGGGCGGGGCCCGACGAGACCGTCGCGCAGATGTCCGTCGAGGCCGCCGGCAAGGCGCTCGCGGCGGCGGGCGTGACGGCCGAGCAGGTCGACGCCGTGATCATCTCGACCGTCTCGCACTTCATGCAGACGCCGTCGGTGGCCACCGAGATCGCCCATCTGCTGGGCGCCGGCAAGCCGGCCGCGTTCGACATCTCCGCCGCCTGCGCCGGCTTCGGGTACGGGCTGACGCTCGCCAAGGGCCTGATCGTGGAGGGCAGCGCGGAGCACGTGCTCGTCGTCGGCGTCGAGCGGCTCTCCGACCTCACCGACAAGTCCGACCGGACCACCGCCTTCCTCTTCGGCGACGGCGCCGGCGCGGTCGTCGTCGGCCCCGCGGACGAGCCGGGCATCGGCCCCTCGGTGTGGGGCTCGGAGGGCGACAAGCACGAGACCATCAAGCAGACCGTGCCGTGGGACCGCTTCCGCGTCGGCGACCCGGGGCAACTGCCCCTGGACGAGAACGGCGACGTGAAGTTCCCCGCGCTCACCCAGGAGGGCCAGACGGTCTTCCGCTGGGCGGTCTACGAGATGGCCAAGGTCGCCCAGGAGGCCCTGGACGCCGCCGGCATCACGCCGGACGAGCTGGACGTCTTCATCCCGCACCAGGCCAACATGCGGATCATCGACTCGATGGTGAAGACCCTCAAGCTGCCGGAGCATGTCGCGGTCGCCCGCGACATCGAGACCACCGGCAACACCTCGGCCGCCTCCATCCCGCTGGCCATGGAGCGGATGCTGGCGACCGGGCAGGCGAAGAGCGGGGACACCGCCCTCGTCATCGGGTTCGGGGCCGGACTGGTCTACGCCGCCACGGTCGTGACCCTGCCCTGACCCGCGGCCGGGGCGCCCCGGCCGCCGCGCAGCTCACTCCCATGAGAACCCTCAAGGAACGGAAAGAAGGAGTCCCCAAGATGGCCGCCACTCAGGAAGAGATCGTCGCCGGTCTCGCGGAGATCGTGAACGAGATCGCCGGCATCCCGGTCGAGGACGTCCAGCTGGACAAGTCGTTCACCGACGACCTGGACGTCGACTCGCTCTCCATGGTCGAGGTCGTCGTCGCCGCCGAGGAGCGCTTCGACGTCAAGATCCCGGACGACGACGTCAAGGCGCTCAGGACCGTCGGCGACGCCACGGACTACATCCTCAAGCACCAGAGCTGACCGCCCGGCTCTCCCGCTGTCGCCACCCCCTCCCCCGCGCCCCCCGGGCGCGGGCGGCGGCCCGCGGTGGTGCCGTAGAAACACCTCAACCTTCGGAGTGAGCATCGACGTGAACGCGACCGATCGCACCGTGGTCGTCACCGGAATCGGCGCCACCACACCGCTGGGTGGCGACAGCGCCTCCACCTGGGACGGCCTGGTGGCCGGCCGTTCCGGCATCGCCGACCTGGCCCACGACTGGGCCGCGGAACTGCCCGTGCACTTCGCGGGCGAGGTCGCGGTGGAGCCCACCGAGATCATCCCGCGGCCGCAGGCCCGCAAGCTGGACCGGGCGGCGCAGTTCGCGCTCGTCGCCACCCGGGAGGCGTGGGCCGACGCCGGGTTCACCGCCAAGGCGGGCGAGGACGCGGCGGTCGACCCCGACCGGCTGGGGGCGGTCGTCGCCTCCGGCATCGGCGGCGTGACGACGCTGCTGGAGCAGTACGACAACCTCCGGGACAAGGGCGCCCGGCGGGTCTCCCCGCACACCGTGCCGATGCTCATGCCCAACAGCCCGGCGGCCAACGTCGGCCTGCAGATCAACGCCCGGGCCGGCGTGCACACGCCCGTCAGCGCCTGCGCCTCCGGCGGGGAGGCGATCGGGTACGCGGTGGAGATGATCCGCACCGGCCGCGCCGACGTCGTCGTGGCCGGCGGCACGGAGGCGGCGATCCACCCGCTGCCCATCGCGGCGTTCGCCAACATGATGGCGATGTCGAAGAACAACGACGACCCGCAGGGCGCCTCCCGCCCGTACGACAAGGCGCGCGACGGCTTCGTCCTCGGCGAGGGCGCGGGCGTGCTGGTGCTGGAGTCCGCGGAGCACGCGAAGCGGCGCGGGGCGAAGGTCTACTGCGAGGCGGTCGGCCAGGGCCTCTCGGCGGACGCGCACCACATCGCGCAGCCGGAGCCGAGCGGCCGCGGCATCGCGGCGGCGCTGGAGAACCTCTTCGCGCAGAACGACCTGACGCCCGCCGAGGTCGTCCACGTCAACGCGCACGCGACGTCGACTCCGCAGGGCGACGTGGCGGAGATCAAGGCCATGGAGAAGGTCTTCGGCGACGAGCTGGGGCACGTCCTGGTCTCCGGTACGAAGTCGATGACCGGCCATCTGCTGGGCGGCGCCGGCGGCATCGAGTCGGTGGCGGCGGTGCTGACGGTGAAGCACCGCGTCGCGCCCCCGACGATCAACGTCGAGGACCTCGACGACGAGGTCGACCCGGCGCTGATCGCCGTGCGGGCGACGCCGCTGCCGGCCGAGGGACCGATCGTGGCGCTGAACAACTCGTTCGGCTTCGGCGGCCACAACGTGGTGCTGGCGTTCCGCTCGGTCTGACGGCGCGGCCCCGCCCGTCCCCGCTTGTCCTCACCGCGACCCGGTGGGCCCGACGGCCCGCCGGGTCACACCACTTGGTGCAGCCAGCGGACGGGTGCGCCCTCGCCCGCGTGGCGGAAGGGTTCCAGCTCGTCGTCCCACGGCTTGCCCAGCAGCTTGGCGATCTCCGCCTCCAAGTGCGTCTCGCCGCGCTGCGCCCGGGCCAGCGCCGCGCGCAGCCGGTCCTCGGGGATGAGGATGTCGCCGTGCACGCCGGTGACCGCGTGGAAGATGCCGAGGTCGGGGGTGGAGCTGTAGCGCTCGCCTTCCGCGGTGGCGTACGGCTCGGCGGTGACCTCGAAGCGCAGCAGGTGCCAGCCGCGCAGCGCGGAGGCGAGCCGGGAGGCGGTGTCGGGCTCGCCCTGCCAGGAGAACTCCGCGCGCCAGGTGCCGGGCGAGGCGGGCTGGGGGATCCAGTCGAGGCTGATCCGGCCGCCGAGGACGCCGGCGACCGCCCACTCGATGTGCGGGCAGAGTGCCCGCGGGGCAGAGTGGACGAACAGAACTCCACGTGTCGTCACCGGGGGCCTCCATCCGCGGGCTCGAAGTTGCCTAGAGTAAACACCACGGGTCGCCTTTCCGGGTAAACAGGACACTCCGTTACCGGGTGCGATCCCGCCGCGATACGGCCCGTTGAGCATCAGCCAAGCTACCGTGCTGTCGCACCACGCGCGTGCCGTACGGTCGGTCCTGGGCATGCTGACCTACGTTCGGAGGAGGACCTCGGGGGCGGGAGGGAGCGCAGGGATGCGCAAAGGGGCGGCACTCGTCTTCACGGGGGCGGTCGCGATGTCACTGGTCCTCGCCGGCTGCACCGGCGAGGGCGCGACACAGGGGAAGGACAAGGGATCTGCCGCGCCGTCAGGCGGCGCGGAGGAGGCGGGCGCGCCCTCGCGGGAGGCCCGGGCGGCGCCCCGGCCGCCGAAGTCGGTGGCCGCCCTCGGCGACTCCATCACCCGCGGGTTCCACGCCTGCGAGCCGCTCACCGACTGCCCGGAGAAGTCCTGGTCGACGGGCGATTCGAAGGACGTGGAGAGCCTCGCGCGGCGGCTGCTGGAGAAGCCGTCGGGGCACACGTGGAATTTCGCCCGTTCGGGCGCGCAAGTGGCGGATCTGCCGGTCCAGACGGGCGAGGCCATCGCCCGCAGGCCGGATCTCGTGACGATACTCATGGGGGCCAACGACGCCTGTACGGAGAGCGCGGAGGAAATGACTCCGGTGGCGGACTACCGCACGGCCGTGGCGGACTCGCTGGACCGGCTGGAGGCCGACCTGCCGCGGACGCAGGTGTACGTGTCCAGCGTGCCGAGCCTCATGCGGCTGTGGGAGGTGGGCCGGGGCAGCATGGTGACCCGGCAGGTCTGGTCGCTGGGCATCTGCCAGTCGATGCTCGCGGACCCCTCGGACCTCGGCACGACGGCCAGCGGCCGGCGCGAGGAGGTGCAGGACCGGGTGGTGGCGTACAACGCGGTGCTGGCGGAGGAGTGCGGGAAGCATCCGCTCTGCGTGTACGACGACGGGGCGGCGTTCCGGTACGCCTTCACCGGCGACCACCTGAGCCGCTGGGACTCCTTCCACCCGGACGAGGACGGCCAGAACGTCCTGGCGGAGATCGCGTACGAAAAGCTCCGGGAGGCCCGGGAGGGATAGGCGAGCGGGCGGCGGGCGGCGGTCTGGGGACGGCCCGGAGGGCCGCATAGGGTTTTGTCATGGCCGAGACTCCCCTGCCCCCGCCCGGCGCCGTGCCGGCGCCCTCCGTGACCGCCGAGCCCTTCGGGAAGCTCGCCGACGGCACGCCCGTCGAGCGGTGGACGCTGGTCGCGGGCGGCACCAGGGTGCGGGTGCTGTCGTACGGCGGGATCGTGCAGTCCGTGGAGGTGCCGGACCGGGCGGGGCGTTACGCGAACGTCGTGCTGGGGCTGGCGACCGTGGACGAGTACGTGGAGCATCCGGACCCGTATTTCGGCGCGCTCATCGGGCGGTACGCGAACCGCATAGCCGGCGCCGCCTTCACCCTCGGCGACCGCACCTACCCGCTGCCCGCCAACGACGGCCCCAACTGCCTGCACGGCGGTGCCCGCGGCTTCGACAAGCGGGTGTGGGCCGCCGCCGCGGCGCCGGCCGCACCCGGGGCAGCCGCGCTGCTGCTCTCGCGGACGAGCCCGGACGGCGAGGAGGGCTTCCCCGGCACCCTCGACGTGCGGGCCACGTACACCGTGACCGCGGAGGGCGCCCTGCGCTTCGACTACGAGGCGACCACCAACGCGCCGACCGTGGTGAGCCTGACGAACCACTCGTACGTCAACCTCGACGGCGAGGGCAGCGGCAGCATCGAGGACCACCGGCTGCGCGTCGCCGCGAGCCGGTTCACCGTCAACTCCCCCACCTCGGCGCCGACCGGCGAGATCGCGGACGTGGCGGGCACGCCGTTCGACTTCCGCACCGCGCGCCCGGTGGGCGCGGAACTGCGCTCCGGGCACCCCCAGTTGCTGATCGGCCTCGGGTACGACCAGAACCTCGTGCTCGACAAGGGCGTCACCGCCGCGCCCGAGCCGGTGGCCGAGGTCTCCTCGCCCGCCTCGGGGCGTTCGCTGCGGGTGTTCACCACGGAGCCGGGACTGCAGCTCTACACCGCGAACTTCGTCTTCCCGTCGTTCACCGGGCCGTCCGGGCGGGCCTACCGTCCCGGCGACGGACTCGCCCTGGAGACCCAGCACTTCGCCGACTCCCCGCACCACCCGCACTTCCCCTCGACCGTGTTGCGGCCCGGCGAGCATTACCGTTCGGCCACGGTCTACGAGTTCGCCGTGCGCTGACCGTTGACACCCGCCGCCCGCCTCCTTACCGTCACGCCTGTATTTCGAACGCCTGACGAAATCTCGAACGCGGTGAAGGAGCCACCAGCCGTGCGCATCACGGGAATCAGCACGCACGTCGTCGGCACCCCCTGGCGGAACCTGACCTATGTCCAGGTGCACACCGACGAGGGCCTCACCGGGGTCGGCGAGACCCGGATGCTGGGCCGCACCGACGCCCTGGTCGGCTATCTCCGCGAAGCGGAGGTGAACCACATCGCGGGCTCGGACCCGTTCGCGATCGAGGATCTGGTCCGCCGGATGAAGTACGGCGACTTCGGCCGGGCGGGCGAGATCGTGATGTCGGGGATCGCGTGCGTGGAAACGGCCTGCTGGGACATCAAGGGCAAGGCGCTGGGCGTGCCGGTGTGGCAGTTGCTCGGCGGGGCGGTGACCGACCGGGTCAAGGCGTACGCCAACGGCTGGTACACCACCGAGCGCACGCCCGAGGCGTACCACGAGGCCGCCCGCCGGGTGGTCGAGCGCGGCTACCGGGCGCTGAAGATCGACCCGTTCGGCGCGGGCCGCCTGGAGCTGGACCACGCCGAGTCGCGCTACGCGGTCTCCCTCATCGAGGCCGTGCGCGACGCCGTCGGCGACGAGACGGAGCTGATGCTGGAGATGCACGGCCGCTTCTCCCCGGCCACGGCGGTGCGGCTGGCGCGGGAGATGGCGCCGTTCCGGCCGGCGTGGCTGGAGGAGCCGGTGCCGCCGGAGAACCTCAAGGCGCTGGCGAAGGTGGCCGGGCGGGTGGACGTGCCGGTGGCGACAGGTGAGCGGATCCACGACCGGATCGAGTTCCGGGAGCTCTTCGAGAGCCAGGCCGCGGACATCGTGCAGCCGGACGTGGGGCACGTCGGCGGCATCCTGGAGACCCGCAAACTCGCCGCCACCGCCGAGACCCACTACGTGCTGCTCGCACCGCACAACGTCGGCGGCCCGGTGCTGACCGCCGCCTCCCTGCACGTCGGCTTCTCCACCCCCAACTTCAAGGTCCTGGAGCACTTCAACGACTTCGCCGACGCGGAGATCAAGAAAGTGGTCAAGGGCGCGCCCGAGGTGGTCGACGGCTACTTCACGCGCTCCGAGGCACCGGGCCTGGGGGTGGAGCTGGACACCGACGCGGCGGCGGAGTTCCCCCAGCAGCGGGCGCACTTCGACCTGTGGGCGGACGGCTGGGAGAAGAGGAACCCCGATGACTGAGTCCCACCGCGCGGTCGTGCTGCGCGAACCGGGGCGGGCGCGGGTCGCGAGCGTGGCGTCGCCGCCGCCGGGGCCCGGCGAGGTGCGGGTGCGGGTGTACGCGGCCGGGGTGTGCGGCAGCGACCGCGAGGTGTACGACGGCACCCGGCCGGCCGGTTACGTCACCTACCCGCTGACGCCCGGCCACGAGTGGTCGGGCACGGTGGCGGAGGTCGGGCCCGGCGCCGACGCGGCGCTGGCCGGGCGCCGGGTGGTGGCGGAGGGGTTCCGCTGCTGCCAGGTGTGCGCGCGCTGCCGGGCCGGCGAGACGAACCTGTGCGCCGGGCCGTACGACGAGACGGGGTTCACCCGCGCCGGGGCGTTCGCGGAGACGGTCACGGTGCCGGCGCGGCTGCTGCACGTCCTGGACGACGACGCCGACCTGCGCGCCGCCGCGCTGCTGGAGCCGGCGGCCGTCGCCGCGGCGGCGGTGCTGCGCGGGGCGCCGCTGCCGGGTGAGCGGGTCGCCGTCGTGGGGGGCGGGACGCTGGGGCTGCTGGCGGTGCAGTTGCTCGCCGGGTACGCGCCGGCGGAGCTGCTGGTGGTGGAGCCGCGGGCGGAACGGGCCGAGGCGGCGCGGGGGTTCGGCGCGCGGGCGGTGGCGCCCGGCGCTGCCGGGGACCTGGCGGGGGCGTACGACATGGTGGTGGAGACGGCGGGGGCGGAGCGTTCCGCGGCGGCCGCGGTGGAGCTGGTACGGCGCGGGGGGCGGGTCGTCGTCGCGGGCATCCCGCCCGGCGGGGCCGCGGGGGTCGACCCGGTGGCGCTGGCGATGCGGCAGATCGCCGTGTACGGGGTCTTCGGTGCCTCGTCGGCGGCGTGGTCGTACGCGGTGCGGGCGTTCAGCGCCGGGCGGATGGACCCGGCGGCGCTCATCACGCACGAACTGCCGCTGGACGCGTACGAGAAGGCCGTCGGCCTGGTCGGCGGCGGGGATCCGGCGGTGGGCAAGGTGCTGCTGCGGCCGTAGGTGCGCGTCCGGCCGCCACGGCCTTCCCATCGGTACGAAACCGAACGACGTCCGACATGACGAACGAAGGAGTACCGTGCCTCACGCTCCCGGTGAACCGGCCCTCGGCCGCCTCGGCTTCGCGGCCCCGCCGCCCGATCCCGCCGACACCTCGCCGCACGCCTTCCCCGACGGCGGCCGCTGGCGCACCGAGATCCCTTCCGTCGAGGGACCGGAGGCGCTGGCCGCGGTGCTGGAGGAGAGCACCCGCCTCGGGGTGCCCGTGCACCGGATCAGCCAGGGCAGCGGCGTGTGGATGCTCACCGACGCCGAGATCGCCGACATGGTCGCGGCCTGCGCGGCGCGGGACATCGAGCTGTCGCTGTTCACCGGCCCGCGCGGCACCTGGGACACCGGTGGCGCCACCCGCAGCCCCTCCGGCGGCGCGGGGCTGCGGGCCCGCGGGCACGACCAGCTCGCAGGCTGCGTGGAGGACGCGCTGCGCGCCGCCCGGCTGGGCGTGCGGTGCCTGCTCGTCGCGGACGAGGGGGTGCTGTGGCTGCTGCACGGGCTGCGCGAGATGGGCGAGCTGCCCGCCGACACCACGTTCAAGGTCTCCGCGCTCGTCGGCCCGGTGAACCCCGCCGCGTACGCGGTGTGGGAACGGCTCGGCGCCGACTCGCTGAACATCCCCTCGGACCTCTCGCTCCAGCAGCTCACCGAGATCCGCCGGGTGAGCGCGGCGCCGATGGACCTGTACGTGGAGGCGCCCGACGACCTCGGCGGCTACGTGCGGATGTACGACGCCGCCGAGCTGATCCGCCGCGGGGCGCCGCTGTACCTGAAGTTCGGCCTCTCCAAGGCCCCCGGGATCTACCCGTACGGCGCCCACATGCGCGAGACGGTGCTCGCCACCGCGCGCGAGCGGGTGCGCCGGGGGCGGCTGGTCCTGGACCTCCTCGACCGGCTCGGCGCGGGCGGTGCGATGTCGCCGCCCGGGTCCCGGCTGCCGGGGGCGCTGCACAGGTTCCCGGGGGCCGGGTCCGGTGTCGCTCCCGGGACCGGATCGCCCGCTCCCGGGTCCGTCCCCGCCCCCGCCCCCGTTTCCGCCTCCGAGTCCTCCCCCGCCTCCGTATCCGAAGGGAACTGACCGCCATGCGCACCCCCCGCACGCCCCGAATCGCCCGTCTGCGGACCGCCGCCGCCGTCTCCGCGCTCGCCCTCGCCCTCGCCGCCTGCGGCCAGGACAGCGAGGGCGGCAGCGAGGAGAAGAAGGACGGCGCCGAGGGCGGCGGCACAATAGGCATAGCGATGCCCACGAAGTCGTCGGAGCGCTGGATAGCCGACGGCGAGAACATGGTGAAGCAGTTCGAGGCCGCCGGCTACGAGACCGATCTCCAGTACGGCGAGGACAAGGTCGAGAACCAGGTCTCGCAGATCGACAACATGATCACCAAGGGCGTGGACGCGCTCGTCGTCGCGGCGATCGACAACACCTCGCTGACGGAGGTGCTGGCCGACGCCAAGGAGGCGGACATCCCCGTCATCGCGTACGACCGGCTGATCCTGGAGACGGAGAACGTCGACTACTACGCCTCGTTCGACAACGAGCGGGTCGGCAGGCTCCAGGGCCAGTACATCGTGGACGCGCTGAAGCTCGACGAGGACAAGGACGCCGAGTACAACATCGAGCTCTTCGCGGGCTCCCCCGACGACAACAACACCCGCTACTTCTTCAACGGCGCCATGGGTGTACTCCAGCCCTACCTGGACTCCGGACAGCTCACGGTGCGCTCCGGCCAGACGAAGCTGAACCAGGTCACCACCCTGCGCTGGGACGGCGGCACCGCGCAGAAGCGCATGGACGACCTGCTCAGCGGCAACTACGGCGGCGCCGAGGACGTCGACGCCGTGCTCTCCCCGTACGACGGCATCTCCATCGGCGTGCTCTCCGCGCTCAAGGGCGCGGGCTACGGCAGCGGCGGCAAGGAACTGCCGGTGGTCACCGGCCAGGACGCCGAGCTGGCGTCGGTGAAGTCCATCATCGCCGGGGAGCAGACGCAGACCGTCTACAAGGACACCCGCAAGCTCGCCAAGCAGGCCGTGCAGATGACCGACGCCGTGCTCACCGGCGGCAAGCCGGAGGTGAACGACACCGACACGTACGACAACGGCGTCAAGGTCGTCCCCGCGTTCCTGCTGGATCCCGTCAGCATCGACAAGACCAACACGGACCTGCTGGTCGAGGAGGGCTACTACAAGGCCGGGGACCTCACGTGACCGCTGCGGTCCTTGAGATGCGCGCCATCACCAAGACCTTCCCCGGGGTCACGGCGCTGGCCGGCGTCAGCCTCACCGTCGCACCCGGCGAGATACACGCCGTCTGCGGCGAGAACGGCGCCGGCAAGTCGACGCTGATGAAGGTCCTCAGCGGAGTCCATCCGCACGGCAGCTACGAGGGCGAGATCTTCTTCGAGGGCGCACCCTGTGCCTTCAAGGACATCGGGGCCAGCGAGGAGCGCGGCATCGTCATCATCCACCAGGAGCTGGCCCTGGTGCCGTACCTGTCCATCGCGGAGAACATCTTCCTCGGCAACGAGCAGGCGAAGCGCGGCGTCATCTCCTGGAACGAGACGCTGCGCGCCGCCGCCGCGCTGCTCAAGCGCGTCGGTCTGGGCGCGGAGAAGCCGCAGACCCGGATTGCGGACATCGGCGTGGGCAAGCAGCAGCTCGTGGAGATCGCCAAGGCCCTGTCGAAGAAGGTGAAGCTCCTCATCCTCGACGAGCCCACCGCGGCACTCAACGACGAGGACAGCCGCAAACTGCTCGACCTCATCCGGGAGTTCCGGGACCAGGGCATCGCCTGCATCCTCATCTCGCACAAGCTGAACGAGATCCGGCAGGTCGCGGACAGGGTGACGATCCTGCGCGACGGCCGGACGATCGAGACGCTGGCCGTACGGGATGCGGAGTCGGGCGGCGAGGGTCCGGCGCTCTCCGAAGACCGCATCATCCGCGCGATGGTCGGCCGCGACCTCGACCACCGCTTCCCCGAGCGCTCCCACTACCGGGGCGACGACGCGGGCACGGTCGCGCTCGCCGTCGAGGGGTGGACCGTGCGCCACCCCATCGACCACGAGCGCAAGGTCGTCGACGACGTCTCGATCGAGGTGAGGCGCGGTGAGATCGTCGGCATCGCGGGCCTGATGGGCGCGGGCCGCACGGAGCTGGCGATGAGCGTCTTCGGCCGCTCCTACGGCCGGTACGAGTCCGGCACGGTACGGGTCGACGGCCGCGAGGTCGACACCCGCACCGTGCCGGACGCGGTGCGGCACGGCATCGCGTACGTCACGGAGGACCGCAAGACGTACGGCCTCAACCTCATCGACAACGTCATGCGCAACATCACGCTCTCCGCCCTGCCGAAGCTGGTCCGCCGCGGCGCGGTCGACGAGCACGAGGAGCGGCGGGTCGCCGAGGGCTACCGCACGTCGATGAACATCAAGACCCCGACGGTCTTCGAGCCCGTGAACCGGCTGAGCGGCGGCAACCAGCAAAAGGTCGTGCTCAGCAGGTGGATCCACGCCGACCCCGAGGTGCTGCTCCTGGACGAGCCCACCCGCGGTATCGACGTGGGCGCGAAGTACGAGATCTACACGGTCATCGACCGGCTGGCCGCCCGCGGCAAGGCGGTGGTCTTCATCTCCTCGGAGCTTCCCGAACTGCTCGGGATGTGCGACCGGATCTACACCATGGCCGCGGGCCGGCTGACCGGCGAGGTGCCGCGGTCGGAAGCCACTCAGGAAGTCCTCATGCGCCACATGACCACGCACGTAAGGGACGAAGGATGAGCCCGCTCACCACCGAGAAGCGCGACACCCCGCCCGCCGCCCCCGCCGCCGGCGGATCCCGCGGCGCGCTCGCAGGCGCCCTGCTGGACGCGATGCGCAACAACATGCGGCAGTACGGCATGCTCGTCGCGCTCGGACTGATCGTCGTGGTGTTCCAGGTATGGAGCGACGGCACGCTGCTGCTGCCGCGCAACGTCTCCAACATCGTCCAGCAGAACAGCTACATCCTGATCCTGGCGATGGGCATGATGATCGTCATCATCGCCGGGCACATCGACCTGTCGGTGGGCTCGCTGTGCGCGTTCGCCAGCGCGATGTCGGCCGTGATGATGGTCAACCACGACTTCCCGTGGCCGCTGGCGCTGGTCTGCTCGCTGCTCATCGGCGCGGCGGCGGGGGCGTGGCAGGGCTTCTGGATCGCGTACGTCGGCATCCCGTCATTCATCGTGACGCTCGCGGGCATGCTGGTCTTCCGCGGCCTCACCCAGATCGTGCTCGAAGGCCAGTCGCTCTCCCCCTTCCCCAAGGGCTTCCAGAACATGGCCCAGGGCTTCCTCCCGGAGACCGGCCCCGAGACCAACTACCACAACCTGACCCTGCTGCTGGGGCTCTGCGTCGGCCTGTTCCTGCTGTGGCAGGAGTGGCGTGACCGCCGCCGCCAGTTGTCGTACGAACTGGACGTGCTGCCGTACCCCCTGTGGCTCGGCAAGTGCGCGTTCATCGTCGCCGCCGTCGTCGTCGCCACCCTGATGCTCGCCAGCTACCGCGGCGTCCCGGTGGTCCTGCTGATCATGGCGGGCCTGCTGGTCTCGCTGGGCTACGTGATGCGCAACGTCGTCGTGGGCCGCCACGTCTACGCCCTGGGAGGCAACCGGGCGGCGGCGACGCTGTCGGGCGTCAAGGACAAGCGCGTCACCTTCCTGGTCTTCGTCAACATGGGCGTCCTCGCCGCCCTCGCCGGCTGCGTCTACGCGGCCCGCCTCAACGCGGGCGTCCCGAAGGCCGGCGAGATGTTCGAACTGGAGGCCATCGCGGCGGCCTTCATCGGCGGCGCGTCGATGAGCGGCGGCATCGGCACGGTGTTCGGCGCGGTCATCGGCGGCCTGGTGCTGGGCGTGCTGAACAACGGCATGTCGCTGGTGGGCCTCGGCACGGACTACCAGCAGGTCATCAAGGGCCTGGTGCTGCTGGCGGCGGTGGGCTTCGACATCTGGAACAAACGCCGGGCGGGCGCGTAGGGCGTGACCCGTGCGTCCTGCCCCCTTCCCTCAACGAGGAGCTGCATCGACATGACCCAGGACCGAGCACCGGTCGCCGCGCCTTCGGCGACCAGCAGACGGACGTTACTCGCCGCCACGGCCGGGGGCCTCGCCGCCGCCGGCCTGGCGGCCCCCGCCGCGGCGGACACCGCGGGCCGCCCCCGCAAGCCGGTGCGCGAGCCGTTCGGCACGCTGGCCGACGGCACCCGCGTGGACCGCTGGACGCTGAGCAACGGCGGCACCCGGCTCGGAGTGCTGTCCTACGGCGGCATCGTGCAGTCCCTGGAGGTGCCCGACCGGCACGGGCGGTACGCCAACGTGTCGCTCGGCTTCGGCGGCCTCGGTGACTACGTCGCCCTCAGCCCGTACTTCGGCGCGCTCATCGGACGCTACGGCAACCGCATCGCCGCAGGCCGCTTCGCACTCGACGGCCGGACCTACCAACTGCCGCTCAACGACGGCGACCACAGCCTCCACGGCGGCGACAAGGGCTTTGACAAGCGGGTGTGGGACGTCGAGCCGTTCACCTCCGCCGCGGGCGTGGGCCTGACGCTGCGCTACGTCAGCGGCGACGGCGAGATGGGCTACCCGGGCGCGCTGACCACCAGGGTCGACTACACCCTCACCGCGGAGGGCGACTGGCGCATCGACTACGCCGCCACCACCTCCGCGCCGACGGTCGTCAACCTCACCAGCCACGTCTACTTCAACCTCGCCGGCGAGGGCAGCGGCGACGTCTACGGCCACGAGCTGCGAATAGCGGCCTCCCGCTACACCCCCGTCGACGCCGGTCTCATCCCCACCGGCGAACTGGCTCCGGTCGCCCGCACCCCCTTCGACTTCAGGCGCGCGAAGACGATCGGCGCGGACCTCCGCGACGACCACGAGCAACTGCTCTACGGCAAGGGCATCGACCACAACCTGGTCCTGGACAAGGGCATCACCCGCGCCCCCGAACGCGTCGCCACCGTCCGGGAGCCGTCCTCGGGCCGCACGATGAGCATCGCCACCACCGAGCCCGGTCTGCAGTTCTACAGCGGCAACTTCCTCGACGGCTCCTTCACGGGCACCTCGGGCCGGGTCTACCGCCAGGGCGACGGCTTCTGCCTGGAGACCCAGCACTTCCCCGACTCGCCGAACCAGCCGTCGTTCCCCTCCACGGTCCTCCGGCCCGGCGACACCTACCGTTCCACCACCGTGCACTCCTTCGGCACGGACTGACCCGGCACGCCGGCGGGTGGCCCTCCCGTGCCCGGGACGGCCACCCGCTGTTCCCCGCCTGAGGGGGCGGACGGGGTCAGCCGCCGTCGCGCAGGCTGTGGGCCTCGTACGACTCGGCCGACCACGGCGGGGCGTCCGCCGCCGGCGCCAGCGTCACCGTGATCTGCCGTTTGCCCGCCGTCGCGCTCGCCGGGATCTGGTACGTGTCGTCCAGCCAGCGGCGCTCCGCGTTGCCCAGGGGCTGGAGCCAGTCCGGCAGCCGCTTCCCGTCGACCCGCACCGCCGCGCGCTGGTACGGCGCCGCCTGGTCGCTCGTGCGGCGCAGTTCCACGCCCGCGTTGCCGCGGTCGACGCGCAGGGTGAAGCTGACCGGTGCCGTCGTGGCGCGGGTGTCGGCGGTGAGGCGCAGCGGCTTCTGCGCGTCGCCTTCGAAGACGGAGTCCAGCCCGGTGACGTCACCCGGGGCGTCCGACGCGTAGCCGTGCGCCTCCTCGCTCTTCGGGTCGCCCACGTCCAGGGTGTCGGTCTTCGCGCCGGTCGCCTCCTTCTCGCCGTACCAGTACGCGGTCGACGAATAGTCCGCCTGCTTGTCGTTGACGAAGCCGTGCTCGATGTCGAAGTCGATGGCCTGGGTGAACGGCACCGCGTCGTGGATCATCAGCCGGTACGTGCCCGTGCAGTCCCGGTCCGCCGCGCAGCCGGTGGGCGGGCCGAGGTGGGTGGGGTTGCCGTTGAAGGGCTGGGCGTAGGTGCCGCGGTTGAAGTACCAGCCGCTCTGGTAGAAGTCCTCGGTGCCGGTGCCGTGGATCTGCGGGGTGCGGGCACCGTCGACGTACACGCGCTCGTCGCCCTCCAGGTAGTTGCGGTTCAGCTCGCCGGTCATGGTGTGGGTGACGCCGGCGAACTTGCCGGTGCCGGCCGTCGCGAGGAAGTCCCAGCTCTCCCCCGGCACCGTCGGCCCCGCGTGGGACGTGGCGCGGAAGCGGCCCGCGTCGCCGGAGGCGACGGCCTGGGCGTGGGTGCGGGACGGGGCGGCGGTGACCTCGGCGGTGCCGGACGTGATCGCGGTGTCGGAGCCGTTGTAGAGCTCGACCTTCGCGTTCCGCGCGAACGGCATGGGCCACCAGGAGGTGAGGACGGGCCCGCCCGCGGCTTCGGCGTCGATGCCGTACATCAGGGCCCGTACGGGCGCGGTCGCGTGGCCCGAGCCGAAGAACTCGCCGAGCGGGGCGTCGACCGTGCGCTCGCCGTCGAAGGTGGCGCGCAGCCGGAGGCCCTGGAGCACGTCCTGGGCCGCGGCGAGTTCGGCGCGCTCACCGTCGCCGAGGGGTAGTCGTACGTGCGCACGCCCTGCCAGTTCGGCGCGGTGATGGCGTAGCCGTGGGCGGTCTCGCTCGCGGCGTCGCCGACGTCCATGGTGTCGGTGCGGCGCGTCTCGCCGCCGACGCGGCTGTCGGCCCAGTACGTGAACTCGTTGACGTCGAGGTCGGAGGAGACGAAGGCGTTGCGTACGGTGATCTCCGACTTCCCCGCGGTGAGCTCCGCGGGCAGCTCCACGCTGTCCTCGCCCCACAGCCCGCCGCCGGCCTGTGGCGTCGGGCCCCAGGTGCCCGCCTCGCGGCCGTCGACGTACACGGTGGCGACCTGGTTCG
This sequence comes from Streptomyces sp. WAC 06738, assembly GCF_003945505.1. Lineage (NCBI taxonomy): Bacteria > Bacillati > Actinomycetota > Actinomycetes > Kitasatosporales > Streptomycetaceae > Streptomyces > Streptomyces sp. WAC 06738. The sequence goes on from NZ_CP029618.1 coordinate 2,000,271, forward strand.
CGATGATCGGGTCGTAGCGGCGGGTGAGCCGCACGCCCTCGTTGCCGGGGTCGATCGCGAGGGTGAACTCGCTGCCGCCGCCCGCGCCGTACGCCCTGCCGTCGTCGGTCTCGCTGCGCGGCTGGACGTAGGGGGCCTGCGGGAGCTTCAGGCGCAGCTCGGTGAGGAGCCCGGGCCGGTCGGCGCGGGCGAGGGTCTGGGAGGCGCCGGGCGCGAGGGAGAGACCCGTGCGCTGCGTGCGCGCGCCGGGCACGGCCGGCTTGGGGTCGGCGGTGCCGGCGGCGCGCAGGGCGGCGACCACGTCGGCGGCGGGGTCGTCCGGGTCGAAGGTGGTGACGCCCTCGGCGTCGGCGAAGGTGCGGTACGAGACGTGGTGGAAGAGCGGGTTGTGCTCGGTGGTGATCCGCATCGACTCGCGGTACGGCATCGGCACCTCGATCACCACGCCGCCGGAGGTCTGGTCGGCGTTGGCGACCAGCGGGCTGACGAAGGGGGCGCCGAGCTTGCCGTCGACCAGGTCCTGGAGCGGTGCGTCGACGACCTTCTCGCCGTCGAGTTCGATGGTGATCCGGCCCGTCCTGCTGACGTCGCCTTCGTCGCGGGTGAACCAGATGGCGCCGATCTCGCCGGCCCCGGCCTGCTCGGCGATGACGCAGCCGGCGGCGGTCGTCCGCAGACAGGAGTACTTGCCGTCGAAGCCGTCGTGCGCGTTGCCGCCGGTGCGGTCGAAGCTGGAGAACTGCTTCGTGTGCACCCCGGCCGGCAGGTCGGAGAGCCGGTCGAGCTGCCGGTACGTGTCCCATCCGACGGGCCCCTTGGCGGCGGCCCGGTCGGGGCCGCCGCGCGGCTCGGGCGCCTCGGGCGCGGCCGCCGCCAGGCCCCCGGTCGCCAGCGCCGTCACCACGGCGAGGAGGGCGGCGATGCCGCCGCGAATCCGGCCATGTCTGTCCACGGTGCCTCCCAGTCTTCTCGAAATCGATTTCACGAGAAGCTAGGCGCGGTCGGCGAGTCGGTCAAGGGGTGTGCAGAGAGCGGGAGTTGAACGGAGGGACTGTCAAGCCCTCCGGCACGCAATCGATTTCAGAAATCGGGGCCGCAGCCCCGCGGGCCTCACGACGACAGCGCGTCCAGCCGCTCCAGGTGCGCCGGCTCCAGCCGTACGCCCGCCGCCGCGACGTTCTCCTCCAGATGCCCGAGCTTCGCCGTCCCCGGGATCGGCAGCACCACGGGCGAGTGCGCCAGCAGCCAGGCCAGCGCGACCTGCACGGGCGTCGCGCCGAGTTCGCGGGCCACCGCCCCGATCACCCGGTACGGAGCCTCCGGGCCCCCGGCGTCCGGAGCGCCCGCGGCGTCCGCCGGCGGCACCGCGCCCAGCACCGGTCGCCAGGGCAGGAACGCGATCCCCGCCGCCGCGCAGGCGTCGAGCACCGCCTCGTGCTCCCGGTCGCCCACGCTGTAGCGGTTCTGCACGCTCGCGACGTCCACCAGCTCCCGCGCCCGGGCCAGTTCCCCGGCCGTCACCTCGGAGAGACCCAGCCGCGCGACCTTCCCCGCCTCCTGCAGCTCCCGCAGCGCCCCCAACTGCTCGGCGAGGTCCACCTCCGGGTCGATGCGGTGCAGTTGCAGCAGCTCGATCCGCTCCACCCGCAGCCGCCGCAGGGCGTGGTCCACCTGCTCGCGCAGCACCTCGGGCCGGCCGTCCAGCCCCCACTCCCCCGTCTCGGCGGAGCGGGCGACACCGACCTTCGTGGTGATCAACAGCCCCTCGGGGTACGGGTACAGCGCCTCGGCCAGCAGTTCCTCGTTGGCCCCGCCGCCGTACAGGTGCGCCGTGTCGATGAGCGTGACGCCCAGCTCCACCGCCCGCCGCGCCACCGCCACCGACGCCGCCCGCGCGTCCGCCGGTCCGGCGGGCAACTGCATCGCCCCGAACCCGAGCCGGCCGACCTCCAGGTCGCCGCCGATGCGGAACGTCCCCGCCGCCGTCTCCGCGGTCATCCGCGCCTCACCCCTCGAACGGCGCCTGCGGCAGCCCGCGGCCCGCGTCCGGCAGGACCAGGACGGAACCCGCCAGCGGGTGCGCGTCGGCCAGCGACGAGGAGGTGACGTACAGGTCGGTCAGCTCAGGGCCGCCGAACGCGCAGGAGGTGGGGCGGCGTACGGGCACCTCCACCGTGCGGTCCAGGGTGCCGTCCGGGGCGTACCGGCGCACGGCGGCGCCGTCCCACAGCGCCACCCACACGTATCCCTCGGCGTCGACGCAGAGCCCGTCGGGCGAGCCGGGGGTGTCCTCCACGGCGGCGAACAGGCGCCGGCCCGTGACCTCCACGCCGTCGGTGTCGAAGACGTCGATGCGGCCCGTGGGGGTGTCGGCGTAGTACATGAGCCGGCCGTCCGGGCTCCAGCCGGTGCCGTTGCTGACGGTGACGTCGTCCAGGACGACGGTCTGCGTGCCGTCGCCGGTGACCCGGGCCAGGGTGCCGCCGCCGGGGGTGGAGTCGTAGCGCATGGTGCCGGCCCACAGGGCGCCGTCGGGGGCGACCATCGCCTCGTTGCCGCGGCGTCCCGGGACCGGCTCGTGGACGAGCCAGCGGAACGCGCCGTCCGCGTCGTAGAGCCCGACGCCGTCACGGAGGTTGACGACGTAACCGGCGCCGCCGGCACGCGGCTTGGCCGACCCGACGTGCTGCTCGGTGGTCTGCACGGTGCGCCTGCCGGTGGCCGGGTCGTAGGCGTGGATGCGGGCGCCCAGGATGTCGACCCAGATCAGCCGGCCGGCCGCGGGGTCCCACGTGGGCCCCTCGCCCAGCTCGGCGCGCGTGCGTACGGCCACGTCCAGCATCGTCATCCGGCTCCTTCCCGGGTACGCCCCGGCTCTCGTCTCCGGGTGCGTCCCCGGCTCACTTCCCGTGTACGCGCCCGGCCCGCGTCCCCGGTCCGCCCGGGACCGCCGTACCGGCCGTGCCCCCGGCTCACCTGGTCCCGGCCCTGCCGCCCCGGTGGCCCAGGCGCTCCGACAGCCGGCTCGCGCCCTTCGCGGCCAGCTCCGCCAGCTCGTCCCTGCGCTCCCCGCTCCACCGGATCATCGGGACCGAGATGCTGAGCGCGGCGACCACCCGGCCCGCGGAGTCGTGCACCGGCGCCGCCACACAGCTCACGTCCGGGTTGGACTCGCGCTCCTCGACGGCGATGCCGCGCTCGCGCACCCCGGCGAGGTGGCGGCGCAGGTCGCGTACGGAGGTGAGGCTGCGGTCCGTCATCGCGACCAGCGGCCGGCTCTCCGGCAGCCGCGCGTCGAGGGCCTGTTCGGGCAGCGAGGCGAGGAGCATCTTGCCGACGGCGGTGCAGTGCGCGGGCAGCCGGCGGCCGGTGGCGGAGACCATCCGGACCGCGCGGGTGCTGTCGACCTTCGCGATGTAGATGACGTCGGTGTCCTCGAGGATCGCGATGTGCACGGTCTCGTCGCAGGTCTCGGCGACCTCGCGGGCGACCTCCCGGCCCTCGGCGGCGAGGTCGAGCTGCTCGCCGAAGGTGGCGCCGAGCTGGTACGTGCGCACCCCCAGCCGGTAGCGCCCCGGCTGGCCGGGGACGGCGCCGAGGTAGGAGCGGGCGGCCAGGGTGGTGACCAGCTCGTGCACCGTGGTCCTGGGCAGGCCCAGCTTGCGGGTGATCTCGGGAGCGGAGAGCGTCGTGTCCCGGTCGAGGAAGAGCTCTAGGATGTCGAGAGCGCGCGTCACGGCCGGTACGAGTCGCCCCATGCGCGCTCACCCACCCCTTGAAGGTCCGAAATCTCGACCAGTTATCGAAATGACGAACGCAGCGTAACGCCCGCCTTCACGGCGGGCAATGGGGACCGGAGTCAGAGATCGACGTGCATGCAGTGCAGGCCGACCAGGCCCTCGCTGGGGTGGCGGAAGGCGCGGGGCTGGGTGCCGGTGATGCGGAAGCCGAGGGACTCGTAGAGCTTCACGGCGTAGATGTTCGTCTCGACGACGGCGTTGAACTCCATGGAGAGGAAGCCGCGGGCGCGGGCCCAGCGCAGGGAGTCCTCGCACAGCGCGCGGCCGACGCCGCGCGCGTGCCGGTCGGGATCGACCATGTAGCTCGCGCTGGCGACGTGGTCGCCGTTGCCCTGCCGGTTGGCGTTCATCTTCGCCGAGCCCACGATGAGGCCCTCGTCGTCGATGGCGACGGTCGTCCGGTCCGGGGGCGGCGGCAGCCACACCTCGCGGCCCTGCTCGGCGCTCATGTGCAGCGGGTACGGGTAGGTCTCGCCGGCGGCGACGATGCGGTGGAAGAACGGCCAGATGGCGGGCCAGTCGTCGGCGGTGGCGTCCCTGATCAGCATGGGGTCAGCATGCCGGGGCGGCGGGCGGGGGCGCCACCGCTTTGTTCTGCGGGTGGCTCCGCGGGGCGTAGAATGGCGGATCACTCGAATATCCGTACAAAAAGTGTGAAAGTAACGGCATGAGCGAGCGGGGAGGCACGGCTGCGCCGGCCCCGGAGGCAGGCGACTGGCCCGCGCCCGCGGTGGTCAGCATGGAGCTGAACCGCATGGGCAGCTTCGACTGGGACCTCGACGGCGGGCAGATGCACCTGGACGACGGGGCGCTGCGGGTGTTCGACCTGCGGCCGGAGGAGTACGACGGCGACCCGCAGACACTCGGCTCGCGCGTCACCCGGGAGGAGGGTGCGCGGCTCGACGCGCTGATCTCCCGGGCCATCGCGCAGGACCGCCCCGCCTACAGCGCGTACCTGCGCGTTCAGCTACGCGACGGCACGTCCCGGCTGACGCACACCCAGGGCGTGATCCTGCGCGACGACGGCGGCCGCGCGCACCGCGTCGTGGGCATGGTCCGCGACGCGACGCTGGAGCTGAACTACTCCGCGCAGCAGTTCGCGCTCGACCAGGAGCGCCGCCGGCAGACCGGCGTCGTGCAGCAGACCACCGCGGCGCTGGCGAACGCCACCACGGTGCACGACGTGATCGGCGTGCTCGGCGACGAGGAAGGGCTGGCCCGGCTCGGCGCGGTGAACATGGTGCTGGGGCTGGTGGACGCCGGGCGGATCCAGATCATCACCATGGGTGAAGGCACGGAGGTCCAGCTCGCGGACTTCACCCGGGTCGACGAGCCCGGGCTGCCGCTGAGCGAGGTGGTGCGCACGGGCCGGCCGCGGCTGGTGCTCTCCCGGGCGGAGTTCGCCGCCGCGTACCCGCGGCTCTACCCGTACGTGGAGTCCCTGCGCATCGACTGCGCCGCGTATCTGCCGCTCATCGCCGAGGACCGCGTCATCGGCGCGCTCGGGCTCTCGTACCGCGACAAGAGCGCCTTCTCGCCGGAGGAGCGCAACCTGCTGGTCTCGCTGAGCAGCGGCATCGGGCAGAGCCTCCAGCGCGCCAAGCTGCACGACCGCGAGCACGGGCTGGCCGAGGACCTCCAGCAGGCCATGCTGCCGCGCAGCATCCCCGAGGTGCCGGGCGCGGAGGTCGCCGTGCGCTACCGGGCGGCGCACGAGGGGCAGGGCATCGGCGGCGACTGGTACGACGTGATCGCGCTGCCCGGCGGCCGGGTCGGCGTCGTCATCGGCGACGTCCAGGGACACGACACCCAGGCCGCCGCGGTGATGGGCCAACTGCGCATCGTGCTGCGGGCGTACGCGGGCGAGGGCCACGCGCCCGCCACCGTGATGGCGCGGGCCTCGGAGTTCCTCCGCGAGCTGGAGACCGAGCGCTTCGCCACGTGCACGTACGCGGAGATCGACCTGTCGTCCGGCGCCCTGCAACTGGTCCGGGCCGGCCACATCGACCCGCTGGTGCGGCACGCGGACGGCGGCTGCCGCGTGCTGCCGGTCCCCGGCGGCCTGCCGCTGGGGCTCTCCGCGACGTTCGGCCCGCTGGACTACCCCGTGACGACCATGGTCCTCGACCCCGGCGACGCGCTGCTGATGTACACCGACGGCCTGGTGGAGGCCCCCGGCACCGACCTGGACCAGGGCATGGCCCAACTCGCCGAGCTGGTACGCACCGGGCCGCGCGACATCGACGAACTCTCCGACCGGCTGTGCGACGTGGTGGACGAGCGGCAGGTCGAGGACGACATGGCGCTGGTGATGCTCCGCCGCACCGCGGGCGACACCGCGCAGCCCGGCAGCCGGCTGCGCCAGTACATCCCGCCCTCCGACCCCGACGCGCTCTCCGCCGCCCGGCACATGATCCGCAGCGCGGTGCGCTCCTGGGGTGCGGGCGAGCGGGCGGACGAGATCGAGCTGGTCTCCGACGAGCTGATCACCAACGCGCTGCTGCACACCGACGGCCCCGCGATCGTGACGATCCGCCCGCTGAGTACGCCGGAGCGCAGGTTGCGCGTCGAGGTCGAGGACCGCTCCAGTGCGCTGCCCCACCGCCGCGAACCGGGCGAAGCGGGCGTCTCGGGCCGCGGGCTGCTGCTGGTGGACCGGCTGGCGGACGTGTGGGGCGTGGAGCCGCGCGGCAACGACAAGTGCGTGTGGGCCGAGTTCGGCTGATGACCGCCGCGCGGACGCGGGGCGCGGCGCGTGCCGCGTACCGCCGCCGGCCACCGGTGCGCCGCGCCACCGGACGGTGACTACTTGTCACCTGGTCGACAATTTTTGGACATCGATACGACACCGTGTCCTCGGCGTGTCGCCCTCTGCGCGACGATGGCCGCCCGGGCGTGGCAAAGCCCCCGCCGCGGCCTCCGCGGCGGGGACGAATACCAGGTCAGCGACCGTCGAAGCTGATGAGCGGGACGTTGGGCTGCTCCGGCGTGGCGTTCAGCGCGGCCACCAGGCCGAGGGCGGCGCCCACGGCGAGAGCGGCGGCGGCGACGCTGGTCACCACGGCGGCTACCAGTCGGTTCTGCATGGACGCTGAGTGTGGGAGCAGCATTGACACCCTGTCAAGCACAGCCTTACGTTACCGACCCGTAGAACTTGCACCGCGGTGACAAAACCAGCGTCGTAAACCAGCCCCTGCCGGGAGTGCAGCATGAGCCGCCGTACCGCGTCACCCCTGTCCCTCATCCTGCTGGGGTTGGGCGTCTTCCTGCTCGTGCTCGCCCCCATGCTCGCGTTCTACGTCGAGCCGCGGGCCAAGCTGAATCCCGTCGACATCGAGTCGACGACGCGCTACGAGGGCACCGGCACCTTCTACGACACCGAAACGCAGAAGGAACGGAAGAACCAGGAGCTGACGATCGTCCGGCGGGTGCTGGGCGACGTGGCGGCGAGCGACGACGACACCGCCGTCTGGGACGCGGCCACCACCATCGACACCCCGCTGACGCGGGAGATCGACGACCCGCGCCGGGCGTTCCAGTTCACCACCGAGCGCTGGGTCATGAACCGCGAGACGAACGCGCCGGAGCACTGCTGCGACGAGGACACCGGCGTGGACGGCAACCGGTTCGGCGGCGACGCGTACCTGAAGTTCCCCTTCGACGTCGAGAAGCGTACGTACCGCTGGTGGGACAGCACCGCCCAGGACACCGTGGCGCTGCAGTACGACGGCACGCGGAAGATCCAGGGCTACACCGGGCTCGCCTTCACCGGCGAGGTCGAGCCCGTCAAGACCGGCACCCGGCAGGTGCCGGGCGTGATGGTCGGACTGCCCGACAAGGAGCAGGTGTTCGCGGACGAGTGGTACGCGAACGAGAAGATCGAGTTGGTCGCCGACGAGCGCACCGGCCGCATCATCTACGCCTCCATCGCGCCGAAGAAGACGCTGCGCCAGCCCGGCGGCGGCACCGACGAGGTCACGCTGCTGCAGAGCGACGGCATCGCGTTCACCGAGGAGACCCAGAAGGAACAGGTCGACCTCGCCGACGAGGACAGCAGCAGGCTGAAGCTGGTCGGCGAGACCCTGCCGGTCGTCGCGCTGGTGGCCGGTTTCGTACTCGCGGGCGCCGGCGCCGTGCTGCTGGCCCGCGGCGGCCGGCGGGACGAGCCGGACCGCGACCGGGAGCCGGACGGCGTCCCGCCCCAGCCGGTCGCGGCCTGATGCCCCTCACCCCCACCCCCGTGACGGGGGCGCCGGTCCCCCCGGCCGGCGTCCCCGTCGCCCCCGTCCACCCGACAGCCATGCCGCACCCCACGAACGGCCCTGAACCACCCGCCCGCACCCTGAGACGAGTTGGAGCACCGATGCCCCAGCACGTACCCCCGTCCCTGGACGCGGACGCACTCCGGCGTACGCACCCGCACCCGGCCGGGACCGCCGGCGTGCCCGCGAGCCGGGGCGCGGAAGGCCACGATGCCCAGCGCCGCGGCAGCCGCGGCCCCGAGGACGGCGGCGCCCGTACCGCCGGCACCCGCGCGGCCGACGGCCGCGGCGGCGACGGCGGCGGCCACGCCGCCCGGCGGATCACCTTCCTCGCCCGGCGGGACCTCGGCAACCCCGCCGCGGGCGGCTCGGAACTGCTCGTGGACCGGCTCGCCGGCGGGCTGACCGACCACGGCCACCAGGTGACCCTCGTCTGCGGCGGCCCGGCCGCGTACCGCGACTACCGCGTCGTCTCCGCGGGCGGCGACGCCGGCCACTTCCTGCGCGCGCGCCGCGCGCTCTCCCGCCACGTCGGCGGCACCGACCTGCTGGTCGAGGTCTGCAACGGCATGCCCTACCTGGCGCCGCTCTGGCACAGCGGCCCGTCGCTCTGCCTCGTCAACCACGTGCACACCGAGCTGTGGGCGATGCGCTACCCGGGCCCCCTCGCCCGCCTCGGCCGCCGGCTGGAGCACTGGGCGCTCGCCGGCGCGCACCGCGGCAACCTCCTGGTCGCCGTCTCCTCCTCCACGGCCACCGCGCTGCGCAACATAGGCGTCGACCCCAAGCGGATACGGGTCGTCCACAACGGCGTCGAGGACCCGGGCCCGCTGCCGCAGAAGTCGCCCGAGCCGCTCTTCCTGGCGATGGGCCGGCTGGTGGAGTACAAGCGCATCGACCTGCTGCTGCGGCTGTGGGAGCGGGTGCGCCCGGTCACCGGCGGCCGGCTGGTCATCGTCGGCACCGGGCCCGAGCGCGGCCGGCTGGAGGCGATGGCGGGTCCCGGCGTGACCTTCACCGGCCATGTCTCCGAGGGCGAGAAGCACCGCCTCCTCGCCTCCTCCTGGCTGCTGCTGCACCCCTCCCTCGTCGAGGGCTGGGGCCTGGTGGTGACCGAGGCGGCGGTGCGCGGCACGCCCGCGATCGGCTTCGACATCCCCGGCCTGCGCGACTCCATCCGCGACGGCGACACCGGCATGCTGGCCCGCGGCGAGAGCGCGTTCGCCGCCCACTGGTGCGCGCTGGCGCTCAGCGAGGAGCGGCGCGCCGCCCTCGGCGCCGCGGCCCGGCGGCGCGCCACCCGGCTGAGCTGGGAGGCGACGGTGCGCGACTTCCGCGCCGTCGCCGACGAGGCGCTCGCCCGCGCCGGGCAGCACGACAAGCGGGGAGGGTGACGGCGGTGCGGGACCCCTCCATCCGGCGTTCTGTCGCCCTCTTCCGCGCCTTCATGAAGGAGCAGGACGACCCCGCCCGCGCGTACGGCCTGCTGGCGCGGGACGCGGCGGACCAGGTCGAGCGGATCACGCCGCTCAAGGGCCAGTTGGTCGTCGACGTCGGCGGCGGCGGGGGCTGGTTCACGGAGGAGTTCCGCAGCCGGGGCGCCGAGGCGTACCTCTTCGACTGCGACGCCGGCGAGATGGCGGCCGGCTCCGACGTGACCACCGGTGCGGTGGTCGCCGACGGCTATCTGCTCCCGCTCGCCGACGGCGTCGCCGACGTGGCGTTCTCCTCCAACGTGCTGGAGCACGTCGCCGACCCCGAGACCTTCCTCAGCGAGCTGATCCGGGTCACCAAGCCCGGCGGCCTGCTGTACGTGGCGTTCACCAACTGGCTCTCCCCCTGGGGCGGCCACGAGCAGGCGCCCTGGCACTACCTGGGCGCGGACCGGGCGCGCCGCCGCTACACGCGGCGCACCGGACGCGCCCCGAAGCACACCCTGGGCGAGAACCTCTTCGCCATCCACATAGGCCCCACGCTCAAGGCGGTACGGGCCCGGGACGACGTCGAGGTCGTCGCGGCCCGGTCCCGTTACTGGCCCTTCCTCGCCGAGGCCGTCGTCCGTGTCCCCGGCGTACGCGAGTTCGCCACCTGGAACCTTCTTCTCATACTCCGGCGGTGCCCATGACCTCCACGCTCCCCGCGCAGCCGGCCACGCCCGGCCGGCCCTACTCACCACCGCCCCCCTCGGGGCCGGCAGGGGCGCGGCCGCCCGAGAGCCGGCGCAGTTGGCGCTGGCCGCTCGGCTTCTGGGCGCTCGCCTTCGTCGCCTGGCTCATCCCCTCGGCGGGGAAGACGACGTTCGAGACGAAGCTCGGCGTGGTGGTCGACCCGTGGAAGTTCGCCGGTGACCTGGGCGAGCTGTGGCACGACCAGAACGGCTTCGGCGGCATCCACGACCAGTACTTCGGCTACGCCTTCCCGATGCTGCCGTATTACCTGCTCACCGACGTGCTGCAGATGCCGACGTGGCTGGCCGAGCGGCTGTGGCTGTCGCTCGTGGTCACCGCCGCGTTCTGGGGCGCGCTGAAGCTGGCCGACCGGCTGGGCTTCGGCACCCCGGGGACCCGGGTGCTGGGCGCCGTCGCGTACGCGCTGTGGCCCGTGTTCACCATCATCGTCGGCTCCACCTCCGCCGGCGCGCTGCCCGGCGCGGTCCTGCCCTGGGTGCTGCTGCCGCTGCTCGACGAGCGGCTGACGCCGCGGGTCGCCGCCGCCCGCTCGGCGCTGATCATCCCGTTCATGGGCGGCGTCAACGCGGCCTCCACGCTGGCGGCGCTGCTGCCCGCGCTGCTGTACGTGTGCACCCGCACCGGCTCGCGCCGCACCAGGCTGCTGGCGTGGTGGCTGCCCGGGGTACTGCTGGCGTGCCTGTGGTGGATCGTGCCGCTGCTGCTCCTCGGCATCTACGGCGAGAACTTCCTGCCGTTCATCGAGACCGCGCAGAACACCACGACCACCATGTCGGCAACCGAGGTGCTGCGCGGCACCGGCAACTGGGTCGCGTACCTGAACTTCGGCGAGGCGTGGCTGCCCGGCGGCTGGACCGTCGCCACCGGCTGGCTGCCGATCCTCTCCTCCGTGCTCGCCGCGGGACTCGGTCTGGCGGGCCTGGCCCGGCGTGACCTGCCCGAGCGGCGCTGGCTGGTGCTGACCGTGATGGTCGTCGCGCTGCTCACCCTGGCCGGCTACGGCGGCGCGCTGGGCGCCCCGTTCTCCGGCGGCGTGCAGGACGCGCTGGACAGTTGGCTGAGCCCGTTCCGCAACATCTACAAGTTCCAGCCCGGTCTGGCCCTCGCGCTCGCCCTGGGCCTCGCGCACATCGTCGCGGTCGCCGCCGAGCGCCGCGGCACCCGCGCCAACCCGCGGCGCAGCGCGTGGGTGCCCGCGATCGCGGCCCTGGTCGTGCTGCCCGGCCTGGTGCTGCCGTACGCCAACGGCGACGTGCTGCAGCCGGGCGGGTTCGACAAGCTGCCCAGGCACTGGGAGCAGACGGCGGACTGGCTGGAGGAGTACTCCCCCGACAGCCGGGCCCTGGTGGTGCCGGCGACCGCGCACGGCACGTACGAGTGGGGCAAGCCGATCGACCAGCCGCTGGACGTGCTCGCCGAGTCCCGCTGGGCGCAGCGCGACTACGTGCCGTTCGGCACGGCGGGCTCGCGGCGCGCGATGGACGCCGTCGACCAGGCGCTGATGACCGGCGGCGAAGTGCCGGGCCTCCAGGCGTTCCTGGCCCGCGCGGGCCTGCACTACGTCGTCGTACGCAACGACCTCGACCCCGACCAGGTCGGCTACGTCCCGCCGACCACCGTGAAGCAGACCCTCACGTCCTCCGGCTACGAGAAGGTCGCCGAGTTCGGCCCCGAGCTGACCGGCGGCCGCATCCCCGAGGGCACGCCGCTGCAGATCGAGGGGCTGTTCTCGCGCCAGCGGGCGGTGGAGATCTACCAGCCCGCCGACGGCGAGGACCTGCGTCCGGGACCGGCCGGCACGCTCAACGCCGCTGACACCGCCGTCCTCAGCGGCGGTCCCGAGTCGCTGCTGCGGCTCTCCGCCGACCCCGACTGGCAGGGCCGGCCCGCGGTGCTCGCGGGCGACGCCCACCCCGGCGTCGAGGAGCCGGCGCTCAAGGTGCAGGCCGACGGGCTGCGCCGGGCGGACACCCGGTTCGGCGTGGTCAACAACAACACCTCGTACACCTACACCGAGGACGAGAAGAACCCGGAGGAGAGCCTCCAGGACCCCGGTGACGAACCGCGGATGATCGTGCCGGAGAAGGGCACCGAGCACCAGACGACCGCCGTCCTCGACGGCGCCGCCTCGGTGACCGCGTCGACCAGCGGCAACTGGATGTTCCACCTGCCGCAGTTCGACCCGGTCAACGCCTTCGACGGCGTGCCGCAGACCGGCTGGGCCGAGGGCAACCCGGACACGTCCAAGGGCGAGTGGCTGCAGATCGACTTCACCGAGCCCACGAACCTGGAGGGCACGCTGGACCTGACGCCGCTGCCCGGCGCCGGCATCCGGCCCGAGCCCGTCGAGGTCGAGGTGGAGACCCCGCGGGGCAGCGAGGTGAGCACGCTGCAGGCCGGTGGCCGGACGCAGACCGTCAAGTCCCCCGAGGGGCAGGCGGACTGGCTGCGGATCACCATCCGCAAGACCGAGGGCGCCCGCACCGGCTTCGCCGGCGCCGGCTTCGCCGAGGTCGAGATCCCCGGCGTCTCGCCGGTCAGCAGGCAGCTCCGGCTGCCCGCGGACGCCAAGCAGGTCGCGGCGGACGCGGAGCAGATCTCCCTGCACCGCGGCAGCGACCTCGGCGGCCTCAACCCGGCCGCGGCCGAGACGGGTCTGCAGCGGCGCTTCGAGTCCGGGGAGGGCGAGTACACCGTCACCGGCAGGGCGCTGCCCGTGCAGGGGCAGGAACTCGACGCGCTGCTGGACGACCTGAGCGCGCTGCCGGAGGAGCGGATCAACGTCACCGCGGGCTCCACGATGCCGCTGAGCCCGCAGTTGAGCCCGCGCAACCTGGTCGACAAGGACCTGACCACGGCCTGGATCGCCGGGGCCGACGAGTCGCTGACGCTGACCTGGCCGGAGGCCACCGAGATCAGCGAGTTCGTGCTCGCGCCCGCCGGCGGCCTGTCGGCGCGGCCGACCGAGGTCGAGGTGAGCACCCCGACCGGGGCGCAGACCGTGGGCGTGGACGCCAACGGCTGGGTGCGGATCCCGCCGGTGACGACGGACAGGATCGACATCAAGGTCACCGAGACCGAGTCGCTTTCCGTGCACAACCCGTTCGCGGACCGCGACGTGCAACTGCCCGTGGGCCTCACCGAGGTCTACGTGCCGGCGCTCGGCGAGGACGCGGAGGAGGACCTGCGCACCGAGCCGGTGAAGAAGGACGAGCCGTTCGAGCTGGAGTGCGGCAGCGGCCCGGTGGTGTCGGTGGACGGGGAACTGCTCAACACCCGCGCCGAGGGCACGCTGGGCGACCTGGTCGACCGCCGGCCCGTCGACATCGAGCTGTGCCCGGGTGACGGCGAGACCGCGGGTCCCGTGGAGCTGGCCGCCGGGCGGCACGCGGTCGCCGCGGGCGACGGCGAGGCGCTGGCCGTCACCGACCTGACGCTGACCCGCGGCGAGCCCGCCGCGGCGGCCGCGGGGCGCGACGTGGAGGCCACCGACTGGGCGGGCGACGAGCGCGCCGTGACGGTGGGCGAGGGCCAGGACGCGTACCTCACGACGTACGAGAACTACAACGACGGCTGGAAGGCCACGCTCGACGGCGAGGAGCTGGAGTCGGTGCGGCTCGACGGCTGGCAGCAGGGCTTCCTGGTGCCCGCCGACAAGAGCGGCGAGGTGAAGCTGGAGTACAAGCCGGCGGCCTGGTACGACGCCGGGATCTTCGCCGGCGTCGCCGCGATCCTGGCGCTGCTCGGGCTGGCGTTCGTCCGCGCCGGGCGGCGTGAGGTGGTCGTCGCCGAGCCGGCGCCGCCGGCGCCGGGCTGGGTGCTGGGCGCGCTGGTGCTCACCGCCGTGGTCGCCGTGGTGGCCGGGCCGTACGCGCTGATCGTCCCGGCGCTGGCGCTGCTGGCGCGGACCCGGGCCGGGCTGCTCGCGCCGCTGGCGCTGGTGGCCATGGCCGGCGCGGGTGTTGCGGCGCTGACCGGCGCGGGCGAGGCTGTCCGCATGGACGAGGGAGCCTTCAGCGGCGTCGCGCAGGCGCTCGCCGTGCTGGCGCTGGCCGCGGCGCTGGTCACCGCGGAGCGGCCGGAGCCGGCCGGGCCGGAGACCGGGTACGGCCCCGACGTCGACCCGGAGGCGGAGACGGCCGCGTTCCCCGCGTACGGCGCGGGTGTGCCCGCGGCGGGTGCGGCCGGTGCCGCGGGCGGTCCGCCGCCCGGGCCCGGCGGGCCGCCCGGACGTACGGCCGTCGCGGCGGAGCCCGGCGCCGTGCCGCAGGCGGAACCGGACCGGCCGACGCAGCGCTTCTGGCGCCGCAGGTCCGCGGGCGCGAGCGCCGCGGCGGCGGCAGCCGCGGAGTCCGGCGCCGACCGGACGCCGGCGCTCGGCACCGAGCGGGCGGCGGCGGACGACTCGGCGACCCCGCCGCTGGGCACCGCGCAGGACGAGCCGCGCGACGTCTTCGTGCCCAAGCCGCCGATCCCGCTCAGCGGCACGGCGGAGGCGCCGGACGCGGCGGATCCGGCCGGCCCGGCGGACGACGTACAGGACACCCCGCCCGCGGACGCACCGCCCGCGGACACCCCGCCGGACGACGGCACGCCCGCCGGCCGGCGGGAGGAGAACGGCAAGTGAACACCGGTGGGCGCCCCGCACCCGGGGCGCCCACCGCGAAGGAGAGGCGTAGATGACGGTGACGCAGCCCGCCCGGCCCGCCCCCGCGGCGCCGGGACGGGTCCCGTTCCCCACGGTGGACGAGGTCTCGCTGCACTGCACGGATCCGGTGGAGCCGGAGACCGTGCACATCGAGCTCCACTTCCCCGGGCGGTTCGAGCCCGAGCGGCTGCGCACCGCGCTCGCCGAGGCCGCGCGCAGGCACCCGCGGTTCCAGCAGCGCAAGGCCGCCAGCCGCTGGTGGCACCGCCGTTACCAGTGGCAGGTGACCCCGGAGGCCGACGTCGACCCGGTCACGTTCCTGCCGGCGGGGCCCGGCGTGCTGGAGGCGGCGCGCGAGCGGACCTTGACCGACTGCCCGCCGCTGGACGCCGCGCCGCCGGTGCGCATCGAGGCCGTCGAGACCGGCGACGGCGGCACGGTCCTGATGGCCACCGTCAACCACACGGCCATGGACGGCCCTTCCTGCCTGCGGGTGCTGGCGACCGCGGCGGAGGTGTACACGGGCGGCGAACCGCAGCCGGCGCCTTCCCCCGGCGGCACCTCCCCGGCCCGTACGGGACCGAAGGCGGCCTCCGCGCCGCCCCCGCCCCCGCCCCCGGCCGCCGACGCCGGCCGCTCGCGCCCCGCCCGCCCCGCCCGCATCGCGGGCGACACGTCGTCTTCCGGGGCTCCCGGCACCGGCAACGGCCTGCTCCTCCTCGACCTGCCCGCCCCCCGCCGCACCTCCTACGGCGCCACTGTCAACGACCAGCTCCTCGTCGCCACCTGCCTCACCGCGGCCCGCTGGAACCGCGCGCACGGCGCCCGCACCGCCCCGGTGCGCATCACCATGCCCGTCGACAACCGCGCGCGGGAGTCGGCGGAGATGCTGATCGGCAACGGCACCCGGCTGACCGAGGTCGGCTTCGGCCCCGGGGAGCGGGCCGACGCGGAGGCGCTGAGCGGCGGCGAGGCGCCTGACCGGGCGGCGGTCGAGCGGCTGCTGCGCGCCACCATGGCCCGTACGCACACGCTGAAGTCCGAGCCGAGCCACCCGCTGGGCCTCTACGGGAGGCTGCTCACCGCGCCGGTGCTGCCCGTCGGCGTCCGCGGCGTGCTGGCCCGTACGCTGCGCAGCGCCGCCGCGCCGCTGATGTCGACCACCCTGCTCTCCAACATCGGCCGCATCGTCTACCCGCTGGACTTCGGCGACGCCGGCCGCCCGACCGCGGTGTGGTTCTCCGCCCCCTCCCGGATGCCGCGCGGTCTCGCGATCACCGCCGCGTCCACCGCGGGCCGGCTGCACCTGGCCATCCGCTACTCCCGTGCCCTCCTCGACCACGCCGCGGCCGTCCGCATCGGCGAGCTGATGCAGCAGGGTCTCGCGGCCTGCGCGGAGGACGCGGGGGATCCGGCGTGAGCCGGGCCGAAGCCCCGGCCTCGCTGCGGGAGTTCTACGAGAACCCGGCGGTCCCCGTCGCCTCAGGCGACGCCCGCAGCCGGCGGCAGGCGCGCATGCTGGCGGACGCCCTGGGCCCGTTCCGTACCGGCGCGGCGCCCGCGGTCGTCGTGGACGTCGGGTGCGGCGACGGCTCCGCCGCCGCGGTGGCCGCGGGCGTGCTCGACGCGCGCCGCCCCGGCGGGCAGCGCATCGTCGCCGTCGACTGGTCGCACGACGCGCTGCGCCGCGCCAGGACCCGTACCCGCGACGCCGCCCCCGGCACACCGGTCCACGTCGTCCGCGGCGGGCTGCCGGACGGCGCGGCGCAGCCCGCGGGGCTGCCGTTCGCCGCGGGCAGCGCGGACGCCGTGCTCTTCAGCGAGGTCGTGGAGCACCTGGTCGATCCGGACGCCGCGCTCGACGAACTGCGCCGCGTGCTGCGGCCCGGCGGCCACCTGCTGCTCTCCACCCCCAACCTCGCGGCCTGGTACAACCGTGCGCTGCTGCTGGCCGGCGTGCAGCCGGTGTTCTCGGAGGTCAGCCTGCGCGGCATCCACGGCCGCCCCGGCAGCCAGGTCGTCGGCCACCTCCGGCTCTACACGGCCCGCGCACTCCGGGGTTTTCTGGCGGCCTCCGGCTTTACCGTGGAGAAGGTGGCCGGCGCGCCGTACCACGACGTGCCCAGGCCGCTGCGGCCGTTCGACCGCGCCCTGTGCCGGGCGCCGTCGCTGGCCTCGATCCTGCTCGTCCACGCCAGGCGGGAGTAGTCGATGTGGTGGGGGGTTGCCGCGGCGCTGCTGGCGAACGTCTTCATCAGCTGCGGCTTCGTGCTGGAGAAACGGGCCCTGTCGGCGCTGCCGGAGCTGAGCGTGAAGCGGCCGGCCCGCATGGTGCGGGTGCTGGTGTCCAGCCCGCTCTGGCTGGCGGGCTGCCTCAGCCTGGGGCTGGGGTTCGCGGCCCAGTTGCTCTGCTACCGCACGCTGCCGCTGGCCGCCGCGCAGGGCATCCTCGTCTCGGGGCTGGTGCTGCTGGTCCTGCTGTCGTCGCGGTTCCTCGGCGAGCGGCTGAGCGCGCGCGAACTGGCGGGGGTGGCCGCGATCCTGCTCTCGCTGGGGATGATCGTGCTCTCCCTGGACCAGGACGCGGACACGGTCAGCACCTCGGCGCCGGCCGGGCGGTTCCTGCTCGTCGCGCTCCCGTCGCTGGCCGCGGGGGTGTGGCTGTACCTGGCGGCGGAGCTGCGCGCCAAGCGGCGGCACCGGATCCCGACGACGGGCATCGCGTACGGGGTCGGGGTGGGCTTCCTGTACGGGGTCAGCTCGCTCACGATCAAGGGCGTCTCGGGTCTCGTGTCGGGCTCCGACGTGCTCGGCATCGCGGGCGACCTGCTGGCGTCGCCGTACCCGTACACGCTGGCGTTCACCGCGGTGGCGGGGCTGGTGATGTCGCAGGCGGCGCTGCAGCGCTGCCGGGCGTCGCTGATCGTGCCGGTGTGCACGACGGCCAACTGCCTGCACGCCGTCGCCGCGGGCACGTTCGTCTTCGGCGAGCCGCTGCCGCACGACGCGCCGCGGCTGCTGCTGCGGCTGGGCGGGATCGCGCTGGCGGTGTCGGTGCTGCTGGCGCTCCCGCGCCACGACGAGCCGGCTCCGGAGGAGCCGGCCGGCGACGCGCCGGGCCCCGGGCCCGTACGCGACGGTGAGCCGGAGGCCGCGGGCGGCGACGAGCCGGAGGCCGTACGCGGCGCACTGCCCGGCTCCGCACCGGAACCCGGCGCCGCGCCCGAGCCGCCGGAGCGGCGGCCTCCCGCCGCCCTGCCGCCCGCCCCCGTACCGACCCCCCACCGTGGAGGACCCGTCCCGTGAACCCCGAAGACCCGCTGCTGAAGATCCTCGTCTGCCCGCTCGACAAGGGCCCGCTGACCCTGCTGGACTCCGGCGACGCGCTCTACAACCCGCGGCTGCGGCGCCGCTATCCGGTGCGCGACGGCATACCCCAGTTGCTGCCGGCCTCCGGCGAGGCGGTGTCGGACGAGGAGCACGAGCGGATCACCGGCGGCCCGCAGCCTGGGGCCTGAGCGCTACTCCGCCGGCGCCTCGCGCAGCCGTACGCCCTTGCCCCGCAGCCACGGCTCCGGGTCGATCCCCGAGCCGAACTGCGGTGTCACCCGGACCTCGAAGTGCAGGTGCGGCCCTGTGGAGTTGCCGGTGGTGCCGGCGCGGCCGAGGGGCTGCCCGGGGAAGACCCGCTCGCCGGGCTTGGCGCGGACCTCGGAGAGGTGGGCGTAGAAGGTGTAGTAGCCGTCGTCGTGCCGGACGGTGACGGAGTTGCCGAAGGCGTCGTCGCAGCCGATCTCGTACACCACGCCGTAGCCGACGCTGCCCACCGGCTTGCCTTCCTCGACGGCGAAGTCGAGGCCCGTGTGCCGGGAGGACCACATCCCGCCGGCCTGGCCGAAGCGCGAGGAGAGGGTGTAACGGCCCACAGGAGCCGTCCACTTGCGGCCCGCAAGCGCCTTGCCGTCCGCGCTCAGCGTCACGGCCCGGGAGCGCACGCCGCGCGGGCAGGCGGAGCTGCGCGAGCGGGCGGCCTGCGCGCCCTGCAGGTCGTCGAGCCGGCCCTGCGCCCGCTCCAGCTTGCGCTCGATGAACCGCTTCACCCGCGCCTGCGTGTGCAGTTCCGCCCGCAGGTCGGCGAGCGCGACGGCCTGGCGCTCGCGTTCGTCCGCGAGCCGCCGCTCGGCCTGCTCGGCGCGGTGGTAGAGGCCGGCCGCGGCCTGCTCGCCCCTGTCGAGCAGGAAGACCCGGTCGAGCAGGTCCTCGGGGGTGCGCGCGGACATCAGCGCGGCGGTGGGGCCGAGGCCGCCGGACCGGTAGTGGTGGGCGGCGAGCTGCCCGATCCGGCCGCGCAGCACGACGAGCCTGCGGTGCTGGGCGCGGACGGCCCGCTGGAGCTTGGCGATCTTCACGCGCTGCGCGGCGGACGCCCGGCGGGCGGCCTCGTAGCGCTCGGTGGCCGCGGCGGCGTCCCGGAAGAGCCGGTCGACGGTGCCGCGCACCGCCCGTACCCCGGCCTTGCCGTCGGTCCCCGGGTCGGGGCGGGCGGCAGCGTGCGGAACGCCGGCGGGCACGGCAAGGGCGACGCACAGGGCCGCGGTCGCTCCCGTTTGTGTGATAATTCGTCGCATCGGCTGATACTTACCGACCTACGGCGCGGCACGACGCAGGGAACACGGGGTGTCGGTGTATATCGCCCGTCCGGCGCAGTCGCCCGCGCCCCCGCGCTCCCCCGGCCGTGTACGCCGCACCCCGCCGGCCGGCGGCGCCGGCGGGCGGGGTGCGGGTCAGGGTAGTGCGGTGCCGGGACCTATTTCACCGAGCCGGCTGTCAGGCCGGAGACGACGTGTCGTTCGATGAAGGCGAAGAGGACGACGACGGGGATGATGGCGACGACGGAGGCGGCGAAGAGGTAGTTCCATTCGACGGTGTAGTTGCCGATGAAGTTGTTGATGCCGACGGTCAGCGGCTGCTTCTCCGGTTCGGTCATCAGCGTCAGGCCCATCACGAACTCGTTCCAGGACGAGATGAACGTGAAGATGATCGCCGTGACCACGCCGGGCATGGCCAGCGGCAGCGTCACCTTGAACAGCGCGCCGAACCGGCCGAGTCCGTCGACCATCGCGGCCTCCTCCAGCTCCGCCGGGATGGAGGAGATGTAGGCGGTGAGGATCCAGATGGCGAAGGCGAGGTTGAACGCGCCGTTGGCCAGGATCAGCGTCCACGTCGAGTTCAGCATGTCCAACTGGTGGAACTCGCGGTAGAGGCCGATGAGCAGCGCGGTCGGCTGGAACATCTGGGTGACGAGGACCAGCAGCAGGAATGCCTTGCGGCCGCGGTAGCGCACGCGGGCGGTGTAGTACGCGGCGGGCAGGGACACCAGCAGGACGAGCAGCGTGGCGCCGCCTGCGATGAGGAGGGTGACCTGGAGGTTGTCGCCGAGGGTGGACTCCTCCCAGACGTCGACGAGGTTTTTCCACTCGAAGGAGGTGGGCAGGTAGGTGCGGTCGCGGAGTTCGTCCGCGGGCCGCAGCGCGGTGATGATCATCTCCAGGTACGGTGCGATGAAGATGACCGCCAGCATCCACGCGCTCGCGGCGGTGACCAGGGTGCGCGGACCGTACTTCCTGCGCTTGGCGGCGCTCTTGCGGCTGTTGGCTGCCCGGCCGCGGTGGCCGTTTTTCCCGTCGGCTTGTTTGGTGACGGGTTCGTTTTCGGGGGTGTGTGAGGGCGCGGAGAGGGTCATGCGTCCTCCTTGTTCCAGCGGCTGACCTTGAGGAAGATCAGGACGAGTACGACGACCATGGCGAAGTTGACGACGGACATCGCGGCGGACTCGCCGATGTCGGTGTCTTTGAGCTGGTACATGAAGACCGTGGTCGTGGCGGTGTCGCTGCCGGGCCCGCCCTTGGTCATGGCCCAGATGACGGGGAAGGAGTTGAAGACGTTGATGAGGTTGATGACGAAGCCGACGAGGAACGCGGGCCGCAGCAGCGGCACGGTCACGCGCCAGTAGGTCTGGCGGGAGTTGGCGCCGTCGATGCGGGCGGCCTCGTACACCTCGTGCGGAATGGTCTGCAGGCCGGCGAGGAGCGTGTACGTGGTGAAGGGCAGCGAGACGAAGACCGCGACGAACATCATCCACGGCCAGGCGGTCGCGGGATCGCCCAGCCAGTCCTTCGGCCCGTCTATCAGACCGAGGTCGGTCATCAGGGTGTTGAGGACGCCGGCGGTCTGGTCGAGCATCCAGCGAAAGCCGATGGCGGTCATCAGCACGGAGGCGGCCCATGGTGCGATGAGCGCCCAGCGGGTGACCGTACGGCCCGGGAAGGGTTTGTTGAAGAGCTGGGCCAGGCCGAGGGAGAGGAGCATGGTGACGCCGACGACGGCGACGGTCCATACCACTGTCATCGTCAGCACGCTGGAGAAGCCGGACTCGTCGAAGAGCTGGCGGTACTTCTCGGTGCCGGCCGAGCCGCGGACGAAGCCGCTGATGCTGACGTTGAGGAACGAGGTGCGGATCAGTTCGTAGATGGGCCACAGCACCACCACGACGATCAGCAGGATGGCGGGGGCAATCCAGGGCAGCGGACCGAGCCGGGCCAGACCACCGCGACGGCGGCGGCGCTGCGGCCCGGTCTTCCGCCCGCCGGGCCCGGGGCCGGCAGCGGCCGCGGGCTCCTTGACCGTGACGGGCACGGGGGACTCCTTGCGGATACGGCGGTTGAGGGACCGCACTAGGGGCTACGGGGGCGCGGCGGCGCGTCGTACGCGGGCCGCGCGAGAGCACGGGATGCCCGGGCGACGGCGCCCGGGGCGGGCCGCCGCGCGGCTACGGCGCGGCGGCCCGGTGGGGTCACCGAGGGCGGTTCAGCACCCGTGCCGGGTCACTCGCCCATGTCGGCGGCGGTGTCCTCGGCCTTCTGCTGAAGCTCGCCCAGCACCTTGGACGGGTCGTCGGAGACGGCCTTGCCGCCCGACTTCTTGATCTCCGCGGAGACCACGTCCCAGCTCGTGCTGCCCAGCGGGTAGAACTGGGCGGCCGGCAGCACCTCGAAGAACGGCTCCAGGTCCTTGTGCTTGCCGCTCGACTGCATCTCCTCAAGGGTGTCCGTGGTCACCGGCATGAGGTTGTACATCTCGTCGAACTTCAGCGTGTTCTCCTTGGAGTACGCGAAGTCCAGGAACTTCTTGATCTCTTCCTGCTTGCCGCCGTCCTTGAACGCCATCATCCAGTCGGCGACGCCGAGGGTGGAATCCAGCGGGCCGTCCTTGCCGGGGATCGGCGCGACCTCGTAGTCGACACCGCCGTCCTTCGCCATCTGGATCAGCGTCGGGTGGCCGTTGAGCATGCCCACCTTGCCGGCGGCGAAGTCGGCGAAGGCCGTCTTGCGGTCGGTGGTGGCGGGGTTCTCATACGTCAGACCGGGGTCGACCAGGTTCTCCTTCAGCCACTCGAACGTCTCGACGTTCTGCGCACTGTCGATGGTGTAGTTGCCCTCGGCGTCGGTGTAACCACCGCCGTTGCCGATCTCCCAGATCATCGACTCGCCCTGCGTCTCCTCCGGACCCAGCGGCAACGCATACGGAATCTCCGCGGCCTTCTTGTCCTTGATCTTCTGCGCCGCGGCGGCGACATCGTCCCAGCTCTGCGGGACCTCCACACCGGCCTTGTCGAGGACTTCCTTGTTGTAGAACATCAACCGCGCCGAGGACACGAACGGGATGCCGTACTGGGTACCGTCGACCTCACCCGCCTTCGCGAACGACTCGATCAGGTTCGACTTCGTCTTCGGCGACAGCACCTCATCCGCCTCGTACAGCAGATCGTCGGCGACCTTGTCCGCGTAGCCGCCGGTCTGCAGGATGTCCGGGACGTTCCCGCCCTGGATCATCGTCTTGACCTTCGTGTCGATGTCATTCCAGTTGATCACCTGAACATCGACCTTGATGTCCTTGTTCTTCGCCTCGAAGCGCTTGACCACATCGTCCCAGTACACCTTGGACGCGTTCGACGCCTTGTCCCCGTAGTCGGCCGCCACCAACTTGATCGTGGTGGTCCCGTCCGAGCTGCCCCCGTCGTCACCACATGCCGCAAGCCCCAGTACCAGCGCAGAGGCGGCTGCGCCGGCACTGATCAACCGTACTGTCCTCACTGTTGAACCCCTTTGTCCTCGGCGCTGGTTTACGACCAGATGAAGATCATCCAGCGTGCGCTGGGCGTCAGCCTACCGACGGGCGCCTCTCGCGAACAGGTCTAGGCCACTGCCGTGACCTGGCTGCAATCAGGGGCTTCCGACTGCTTCCGTTTCGTTCTCGGCGGCAACGCACGGTAGTCGTCGGCGCGATCTTCACGACCGCGTTCGGACCGCGGTCGGGGCCGCCGCCGCCCTCCGCCCACCACCGCCGCGGGGCGCGGGAGAACCGAGGTGGCCGCGGCGGGGATCGACGTCCCGGCACGGCTTCACGGGTACGCGGGGGCCGCCGGCCCGCCCGCGGCGGAATCCGGCCCGACCTACGTACGGTGACGAAAGCGGGCGGCGGAGCGGGCATCGTCGCCGGGGGCGACTGGCGGAGCCAGGACGAGGTGGTCCGCTTCACGCACGGTGCGAACAGCCCGCGGCCGAGGGCGCGGAGTGGCAGAAGCCGGTGGTGGACGAGACCACCGGCGACACGCCCAGCCACGCGGGCGGGCCGCCCGCGGCGGGCAGAAGAAACGGCGGGCCGGGCCAGGGGATGAACCGACCCGCCGAGCTCAGAGAACTGAACAACCGAGCGCCAAGGCCCCGGGGGGCGAGGGGCGCAGCCCCCGTCGGGGCTAGTTCTTCACCCCCGGCCCTCCGCGGAGCGGTCCAGCGCGCCCACGTCGTACAGATGGTGGATCACGTCGTGCACGAAGTACCGCGCGAACGTGTCGACCGTGAACGCCGCCCCGTCGCTGCGGAATCCCGTCCGCTGCCACCGCCCCTCGCCCACCTCGTCCAGGTGCTCCGCCAGCGTCTCCCCCCACGCCGACAGCTCCGCCGCCACCCGGAGCGGGTCCTGCTCCCCGTACCGCTCCGCGACCGCCGTCTCGTCCTGATCCCAGTTCGCGAACGTCGGGCCGTCCTGGGTGAGCATCAGGTCGAGCCGCTCGTCGTACAGCCGGAACACGTCGCGCACATGGCACGCGTACTCCAGCGCCGACCACACGTCGGGCCGCGGCCGCGCCCGCAGCCGCTCCGGCTCGTCGGCCAGCACCTGCACCCAGCGCACGGCGCTCTTCCGTACCAGCGCGGGGACGTCCTGCGCGCGGGTCTCCGCCGCCACGAAGCCGCATTCGGGGCAGGGGCGGTCCAGGACCCAGGTCCAGTCCTTGGTGTCCGGTGTGATCATGCCGACCAGTCTCCCCGCGGAGGACTGTGCAGCACCAGCGAGAATCCGTTCAAGGGATCGGTAAGCGACGCTTAATCGATGGTCCACCGCTGCACCAGCCCCCAGGCGAACTCCGCGGTGCACGCGCGCGGTTCGCCGGCGGCGTCCGGCGCGGTGAAGGCCAGCGCGAAGCGGGGGGCTGCGGCCGTCTCGCGGGGCGCCGCGGGCGGGACGGCCCGCGCCACCTCGTCGACGGTGCAGCCCCAGGGCGCCAGATCGGCGAGCGTGCGCAGCGCGGGGCCCGCCGCGTCCGGCGCCCGTACGAGCCAGGCGTTGAGCGCCACGCCGCCCACGCCGCAGGTGGCCTCGAACCGCAGGTCCGGCCAGAGCGGCACCGGCCAGACGTGCACGTCCAGCGCCATGTCGCCGTGCGCGCGCCGCGTCACCGACGCCGGCGGCCCGAGCAGCGCGGCGAAGTCACGGGCCCGCGCGGCGCCGGCGGCCGGGCCGCCGCGGGCGCGGAGCCGGCCCTGCCAGCGGCGGTTGGCCTCGCGCATGGCGGTACGGGGCACACCGAGGGCGCGCAGCGCACCGGCGACCAGGTCAGGCTGGAAGTCCTTCATGCGGCGCAGCAGGACGAGCTGGAACTGCACGGGGCCGGGCGGCGGGGCGGAGTCGTCGTACAGGAGGGAGGCCACGCGCCCCATGATTCCCCGCCGATGAGTTCCGGTGCCGCGGGCAGTCCACCAACACGACGGCAGCGACGACTTCCGGACAGGATCTGTCCGCAAGGCTCGATACCGTCCGGGGACGGGTTCGACCACCGGAGGGGACATGAACGGCATGAACGGCCTCGCGGCAGCACTGGTGCTGGCCCTCGCGTCCGCCGCCGCGTACGCGGGGGCCGCCGTGCTCCAGGAGCGGATCGCGGGGGCGGGCCGGGAGACGGACGCGGGGGTGTGGGCGGCGCTCGGGCGCGGCTCGTGGTGGCTGTCGGTCGGGCTGAACGTCGCGGGCGCGGCGCTGCACGTGCTCGCGCTGCGGTACGGGCCGCTGACCCTCATACAGCCGCTGGGCGCCCTCACGCTGGTCCTCGCGCTGCCGCTGCAGGCGGCGGTGAGCGGGCGGGCGGTCGGCGCGGTCCGGTGGCGGGGCGCGGCGCTGACGCTGGCGGGACTCGCGGGGGTGCTGCTGCTGGTGCGCGGCGGCGGGCGGATCGAGGTGCTCACCCCGGCGCAGGTCCTCGGCGCGGTCGCGGCCACCGCGGCGGCGCTGGCGGCGCTGGCCGCGGCTGCGCGCCGGGCGGGGCCGCGGGCCGCGGGGATCGCGTACGCCACGGCCGCGGGCATCGCCTTCGGCGCGGGCTCGGTGCTGACCCAGACGGTCGCGGTACGCCCGGGACCGGACGCCTTCACGGTGCTGACGGGGCTCGCGGTGGCGGCACTGGCCCCCGCGGGGCTGATGCTCTCGCAGGCGGCCTACCGCGACGGGCTGGGCGCGCCCCTGGCCACGGTGACCCTGGTGAACCCCGCGGTCTGCGCGGCGGTGGGCCTGACGCTGCTCGGCGAGCAACTGACCGGCGGCGCGGTGGGGGTGGCGGCCGCCCTGACGGCGACGGCCCTGGCCACCCACGGCGTGGTCCTGCTCTCCCGCCCCGGCGAGACGGCGGCCCGGACTCCGGCGGCAGCGGAGCACCGCGCCGCGGCGGCGCTGCCGCGTCCGGCCGCCAAGGCGGCGGGCCGGGCCCCCGGTTGGGCACGGCGCCCCGCCGCCCGCCCGGCCGAAACCTTCGGCCTGGCCCGCTGACCGCCGGCCCCGGCCCGCGTGCCGGCGCCGCCCCCGCACCCGACCGCTGCGGATCCGCCCACCGCGGGCGGCACAGCGGTGACGCCTCAATCGATGGTCGTCTGCGTGAAGATGTCGTTGATCGGCTGCTGGGCCCACTCCTCAGCGGACTTGGGCGCATCCACCCGGGCCCAGAGCAGAAAGGCGTGGCTACGGGACTCCGCGGTCCACCCCCACTGCCGGTACAGCGACATCCGGTACCGCCCCGCGACATCGTCCTGCGCCGCGTAGGACGTCGCGTCGTCCACCTTCCGCCAGGGAGTGGTTGCCTCGTCGGGGATCGCGCGCCGGAATGCGTCCGTCTCCTTGGGGGAGCAGGACGCGCCGCAGTAGTGGGAGCGGATCGACACGCGCAGTTCCGGCAGGTGCCCGGCGCGGACGTTCTCCGGCCAGGACGTGCAGGTGTAGGACGCCGTCCCGTCGCTGGCGAGGTCCGCCTCCCCGCAGTCGAGATGCTTCGGCGCGCGGAACGCGAAGGGGACACTGACCAGATGCCACAGGTAGGAGCGTTCGTCCGGTCCATAGGTGGCTCCGGTCAGGGATCGCGCCGGGCGACGCGCGTAGGTGTCGAAACGGGTGCCGTCCACCGACGCGGGCGTCGGGCGCGGTATCGCGGACAGCCGCCGCTCACCCGGGGGCGCCGGGTCCAGGTCTGCACGCCGCAGCACCGTCCGCGCCAGCACCTCCGCGACCTCCGCCACGCGCTCCCGGGACGCGAACTCCTCGCGGTAGGTGAGAAAGACGAGCGCGTTCCCGACCCGCACCCCTACCGATGCCATCCAGGAATCCGTGTACCCCTGCTCTGCCGGATGGTCGACAACTGCCGGACGGGGCTGAACCGCCAGGAAGCCGGCGTCGCCGAGACCGGCGACCGTACGGACCGTGCCGTCCGGGGTATCCGTGGTCGACTTCAGACGATCGAGAACGAGTCCCGCCTCGGCGGGCCCACTGTCCACCCCGTCGCTGGCCTCGACCCATGCCCGCAGTTCGAGCTGGGTGTTCCGGGCGAACGGAAACTGCTCCCCCGCCGCGCACATCCGGCCGCCCGCCGACGGCGCGGTCGCCGGATCGGTCATCAGCGTGTCGAGGTCGGCGTGTGCGAGGAGCTGGCACGCGGGCGGAAGGTGCCGTACCGGTCCCGGACTTTCCAGCACCATCTGCACGCCCACACCCAGGAGCACCGCGAGGGTGGCCCCGCCCACCGGCACCGCCATCGCCGTCCGGAGCCACGCGGGGCGTCGGCCCGGCCGTGCCGGAACGCTCGGCGCGTCCTGCGCCAGCCGGTCCCGCAGTTCGATGTGCCGGAACCGGTACGCGGCCCCCGACTGGCGCAGCACCCCCCGCGCGTGTGCGTCCTCCAGGAATGCCATCAGCCGCCACGGAAGCCGCCCGGTCAGGGCGAGATACGCGCGGGCCACCGTGAACCGGCCCCAGGCGGACACCCCATGCCCGTAGAGCACCCCGGACAGCAGCGTGCCCGCGCCGGCCAGCACCCACTCCCGGGTCCCGACGATGTCCCGGCCGCCCAGCCCGCCCCAGCCGAAGAGGAGGACGAGCGGCAGCAGCACCAGTGCCGCCGGGGTGTCATCCACCTTGGCACGTACCGGCCGGAGCCAGCCGAGGGCGAGGACGGACCTCCGGTCGGCTCGGAGCAGCGCGGCCGGGGAGGGCGCGAGTGCCGGGTCGGAAGGGCGTACCACGGACCTGACGGCCGGAATGGCACAGCGCCACAGGATGTAGACGGTGAGCAGGCCCATCGTCCAGCGCCAGAGCCTCGACGAGCCCGGCGGATACGCAGCCGCCCAGCCCCCGCCGACCGCGAGTACAGTGATCGCCGCCACCGCACGGACCCGGCGGCGGCCGAGCACCGTCCTGATCTCGGCGGCGACCGGCCGGGTCAGGCGGCGCGGCGGGTCGGACCAGCCGTCCATGCCGATCAGTCCCGTGAGCAGCAGCCGCAGCAGACACAGCAGCAGGAACCCGGCCCACAGCGGGACCGGCAGCCAGTCGTGCCAAACCGCCGGCCCGAAGTCGAGCAGGGCCAGGACCGCGGTGCTCACCGCGTACGCGGGGAGGAGTCCGGCCAGCCGCACCACACCAGGCAGCCCCTCGTCCAGCCGCCACCATGCGATGTCCTGCCGCTGCTCGGCCTTGCCCCGGGCAGCGAGGAAGCCCGCCCAGGCACGGGCGCGTACCGGGTCCCAGCCGCCGTACGCGGCCCTGATGTCGTGGGACCTGCTGTAGGCGACGTCCAAGTACACGTCGTACAGGTACCGTTCGAGGTCTGCGGCGCGGTGGAAGCGGCCCGGGGCAAGGAGTTCGGCCGGGTCGGTGGCAGGATCGGCGTACGCGACCCGGGCCAGCGCGACCATCAGCGGCACACTCAGCACCCGGCGCAGTCGCCGCACCTCGGGCGCACGGTCCCGCTCGTCCGCGAGCCGGGCGAGCACCGGGGACCAGCGGGTCGGCGCCGTGCCGGGGCTGAGATACGCGCGGACCGTCTCGGCGGTCAGCGGGCTGAGGGTGATCTCGGTCCGCTCGAAGACGGTCGTCTCGGGCGCGTGTTCGCGGTACTCGGGCTCGCGGCTGGTCAGGATGAAGGGGACACCGCCGCGCACGGTCCCGGTGATCTGCTCCATGGCCGCTCTGCGGTTCTCGGCCGGGAGTTCGTCGAAGCCGTCGAGTACGAGCAGCACCCTGCGGTCCAGGATCAGTGCGAAGGCGACGTCGACAGGGGGCGCCCCCGGCACCGGCTCGCACGCCTCGGGGTATTCGTCCGCCAACTGCCGTGCCACCCAGCCCATCAGCCCCTGCCGCCTGGGATCCCAGGAGGCGAGGGACACGATCGCGGGCACCGGCTCCCGCGGACCATCCGTGCGGCGCCGCAGCAGATCATGCGCAAGCCGCAGCACGAGGACGGACTTTCCGGCGCCCGCACCACCGAGGACGACGAGGCGGCCTGCGGACAGCGCGGTGTAGTGGTCGGCGAGGGAGGTGTACGGGCCGGTAGCTTCCCCGGGGTCTTCCGTCAGGGTCGTCCAGGTCACCTCGATGGGCCGGGGATCGTGGATCTGCGGCAGGCGTTCGTCCCGGTCGTAGCGGAGGAACAGGCTGTCGGCGAGCGCTTCGACGGCCCGCGTGAGGTTCTTCGGGGTCCGCCAGGCGCGCGCCCGCCTGCGCCGCGCCGCCTTCCGTATCCACACGGCCCCTTCCACGGCCGCCGCTCCGGCCAGCAGTACCCAGCCCGCCACCACTGGCCCCGGGTCCCAGCGGGCGTGCAGCGGCAACTCTGGCCGGAGGAAGAACAAGGCCAGGACGCCCGCCACGACCGCGGCGCGCCAGAGCGAGCGGCCCTGGACAGCGCTGCCCCGGCCGTGCTCGTGGATCTCCACATGCCGGATGTCCCGGGCGAACACGACGTTCTCCTGCGTGCCACCCCAGATCCCCTGCTCCTGCGGGGACCGGCCGCGCCCGTCGCGCTCCACCTGGCGTCCCTCAGCCGATGTTGACGTTCCCGTTCACGTCACGCAGGAAGACCACTCGCGCCTGGGTGCCTCCGGATATCTCCTGGTGCTGGCCGCCTGACGACACGTGCGCGTCGCGGGCCACCTCCGCCTCCCGACGCCATGCCGAGAGCGCCTGCGCGAAGGCGGGGTCCTCGGCGGCCCGCTGCGCCAGCACCTCCGCGAGCCGCCGCGCACGCCCCGCGTCGCCGACCGCCTCACCCAGCGCCGTCAACTCGCCCTCGCCGAGGACCGGTGCGCCGTCCCCCGGCTCTCCGTCCGGATGCCGTACCAGCCCCCGTAACCGCTCCCACGCACTTTGCCCCGCCGCTCCCAGCGCTCCACTCGCCAGCGCCATCAGCAGCTCGGCCGCCACAGGTTCCACGAGAGACCCCCTCCGCCCCTGCGGTGGACAACATCCCTGACACCAAACGTGCCCCCGGCCAACCGAAGTCAACCAGGCGCGGGGCATGAGGGCGTGGACACTCGTCGGGATCACGCCGGGCTCGCGGGCCGACGCGCCAGTATCGGTCACCAGGCTCCGTCACGGCTCCCTGTTCGCCGTGCGATGCGCGCGGCCCGATCCAGGCGAAAGGCCTTAGTCCGCCACCAGGACGATCTTTCCCCGCAAGTGGCCCTCCTCGCTCGCCCGGTGGGCGTCCGGGGCCTCCGCCAGGGGCAGGGCGCGCCACACCGGCAGGTGCAGGCGGCCGTCGCGGTACAGCGCCAGGGCGCGTTCGATCCCCGGCACGTACTGGTCCTCGCCGTCCGACTGGCGTGAGAACCGTACGCCCAGAGTCTGCGCGCCCGCCGCGTCCGCGATCGTCAGGACCCGGGCAGGACCGCCGGCCAGGTCCACGGACTCCGGCAGCACGCCGCGGCCCGCGGCGTCCAGGACCGCGTCGACGTCCGGGGCCAGTTCCCGTACCCGCGCGCCCACGCCCTCCCCGTACGCGACCGGTTCCGCGCCCAGGGAGCGCAGGTAGTCGTGGTTCGCGGGGCTCGCGGTGCCGATGACCCGTACCCCCGCCGAGACCGCGAACTGCACCGCCAGGCTGCCCACCCCGCCCGCCGCGCCGTGCACGAGCAGCGTGTCGTCCTTCGCCACGCGGAGCGCCGTCAGCGTGCGGTACGCGGTCTCCGCCGCCATCGGCAGCCCGCCCGCCAGCTCCCACGGCAACCCCGGCGGCTTGGCGACCAGCCGGTCCGCGCGTGCCAGCGTCTGCACCGCGTACCCCGCGGTCACCGGCCCCAGCACCTCGTCGCCCACCCGCCACGGCCCCGCGTCCTCGCCCACGGACTCGACGACGCCCGCGGCCTCCAGCCCCAGGACGTACGGGAACGCCAGTGTCCTGGCCGCCGCCATCCGCCCGCCGCGCAGCTTCCAGTCCAGCGGATTGACCCCCGCGCAGCGGACGCGCACACGCACCTCGCCGGCGGCCGGCGCCGGCACCTCGACGTCGAGGGGGCGCAGCACCTCGGGGCCGCCGTACTCGGAGAATCCCATGGCGAACACCACGGGCCATCACCTTCCTTCGGGACCGTGGACACCGAACGGACCGACTATCCCACCGAGGTACGGGCAGCGGTGGGCTTTCGATCCCGTGGCGAACAGGCGTTTCGGCCCCGGCGCCCGTTGGTACACCCCCCGGAACGCCTGATGGGGGGCGGTGTGTCCACCGCCCCCCACCGGGACCCGATCCGGCTCAGCCGACCGTATACGTCACAGCGGCTTGATCCGGATGTCGCGGAACGAG
Organism: Streptomyces sp. WAC 06738; assembly: GCF_003945505.1. Taxonomy (NCBI): domain Bacteria; kingdom Bacillati; phylum Actinomycetota; class Actinomycetes; order Kitasatosporales; family Streptomycetaceae; genus Streptomyces; species Streptomyces sp. WAC 06738. The sequence goes on from NZ_CP029618.1 coordinate 2,031,626, forward strand.
ACCACGTCCGTCGTGCCGTGCACCTGGAGGCCGATGTAGCCCTTCGCGTGCTGGCGGCCGTCCGTGCCCGGGTCGTCGCCGCGCGGCGGCGAGAAGAGCTGCCCCGGGGAGTTCTCGAACTCGTTGAGGAGCACGCCGTTGCGGTAGATCGAGTACTTCTGGCCCACCACCCGGATCTCGTAGTCGTTCCACGTTCCCTTGGGCACCACCCCGGCCGAGCCGTGGTCGACCCGGTCGAAGCCGTAGACCGAGCCGGTCTTGTACTGGTCGCCGGCCTCCGAGTCGAAGATCTGCACCTCGTGCCCGTACTTGATCGCCACCCACTCGGGCCGCGACTCGTCCGGGTGGTCGCGCACGTCCGGGAAGCGGACGAAGACGCCGGAGTTGGTGCGCCCGGTGCCCGGCGCGTCGTCGCGCCACTGCAGCTTGAGCGAGAAGTCGCCGTACTGGGCCTGCGGGTACCACAGCATGCCCATCCCGCCGACGGTCGTCCCGCTCGTCATCGAGCCGTCCTCGTTGAGGTTGAAGCTGCCGCCGCCGACCTGCTGCCACTTGGAGAAGGAGTTCTCGGTGCCGGTGAAGAGCGGCGTGTAGCCCTCGTTCTGGCCCGGCTTGCCGATCCCCGACTCCCTGGCCGTGTCGCGGATGATCTGGCGCTCCTCGCCGTTGATCACGGCGTCCGCGTACAGCTCGTCGGTGACGTCCCGGACGTGGTCCAGGAACGCCTTCTGCTTCGGCCACGCCTTCTCGTCCTCGATCACCTCGTTGATCGTGCAGCCGTTCCTGGTGACGCGGTTGGGCACGTGGGTGTCGTACTGGCCGATGAAGACGATCGGACGGGAGTCCAGCTCCGGGCAGTCCGGGTCGGGGTTGGGGTACTTCTCGACGATCGTGAAGGTGACCGTCCCGACCTCGGAGGAGTTGCCCGCCTTGTCGGTGGCCCGGTAGCTGACCGTGTGCTCGCCGACGGTCATGACGTGCAGCATCTCGGTGTATCTCTGGAAGGCGCTGCCGCCCACCGAGTACTCGACCCGGTCCAGGCCGGAGCCGCCGGTGTCGGCCCCCTTGAGCGTGACCATGGCCATGTCCAGGTACGCGCCGTCGGCGTTCCGCTCACCGCTCACCGAGGCGGTGACCGTGGGCGGCGTCGTGTCGTTCGCCTCGGTGACCGTGAAGGTCACCGACTTCTCCTCGCTGGTGTTGCCCGCCTTGTCGGTCGCGCGGTATCTGACGGTGTGCTCGCCCGGGGTGTTGACCACGACGGGCGCCTCGTACGCGGTCCAGTCCGTGGCCCCGTCCAGGGCGTAGTCGACGCGGTCGACCCCCGACATGTCGTCGGTGGCGGACAGCTCGACCGTCGCGCTGCCCAGGTACGCGCCGTTCGCGTCCTGCTCGCCCTTGACCTCCGCGGCCGTCTCGGGCGCCGTGGTGTCCTCGCCGCCGCCGTCGGTGACGATCAGCTCGCCGACCATCGAGCCGTGGCCGGGGATCGCGCAGAAGTAGCGGTACTTGCCCGGCGAGAGGTTGACCGTCGCCTGCCACTTGCCGTTGTTCTCGTCGTTCGGGGACGCCTGGAGGTTGAGGCTGACGTCCTTGTTGTAGCCGTCGCTGAACGTGTCGAACGTCAGCGTGTGCACCATGCCGGTGGTGTTGCCGGTGGCGGCGCTGTTCTCGAAGACGATGGTCGTCTCCCCCGCCACCGCCGTGGTGGGCGCGGAGGTGTACTCGGTGATGCTGTCACCCGCGGTCCAGGTCAGCGTCTGCGCCGCCCGGGCCTCGTCGGGCGCCGCCGCGCCCGCGGTGGGCAGGCCGCCCGGCGCGAGCAGCGCCAGGCAGACCGCCACCAGAATGATCAGCGCCCGCCGCAGTCCGCCCGCGGTCAGAGCTCCGGATCTCATTGGCTCCCTTTCCCGATCAGGTCCCCGGGCAGCGGCGTCGCCGGCCCGCCCTTGTACGTCACCCGCCACAGCGCGGACGCCGAGTCGGCGTTGAAGAAGCCGCGGCCGTAGTCGAGCACGTAGAGCGCGCCGTCGGGGCCGAACTTCCAGTCCATCAGGTTGCGGATGCCGCCGTTGCCGACCGGGATGATCTTGTCGAGCGACTCGGCGTGCACCGGCAGTCCGCCGTCACCGGCGTTGTCCGGGTCCATGACCACGGCGTGCCGCGGCTGGTCCCCGTCGTAGAAGTCGCCGACGAACCACTTGTCGTTCCAGTACTCCGGCCACTTCACGTCGCTGTCGGAGGAGGCGTCGTAGCGGTAGACGGGGCCCGTCATGGCCGCCTGGCCGCCGCCCTTGAGCCAGGGCAGGCGGTACTGCGCCTCGTCGACGTTGTAGCTGGGCACCCCGTCCGCGTTGCGCGGGTAGTCGGGGCCGCCGCCCTGGGGCGAGTACCAGATGTTGTTGTCGCGGACCGGCGGCAGGTCCGTGAGCCCGTCGTTGTTGGGCGAGGTGTTCTTGATGTTGTCGCAGTCGTACCAGCCGAGCGGCTGCGACGGGTCGGGCAGGTTGCGGTCGCGGTACGGCTGCGAGTTGCCCATGCAGTACGGCCAGCCCTGGTTGCCCGCGCTGGTGATGACGGCGAACGTGTCGTACTTGGCCGGGCCCCAGGTGGTGCTGGGCGCGCCGGCGTCCGGGCCGACCCAGCCGGCGTAGAGCCGGTCGTCCGCGTCGATCTCGATGCGGGACGGGTTGCGCACGCCCATCACGTAGATCTCGGGCCTGGCCTGGTCGCCGTCGCCCTCGTCGCCGGTGAAGAGGTTGCCCTCGGGGATGGTGTACGTGCCGTCGTCCTCGGGGTGGATCCGCAGGATCTTCCCGTTGAGGTTGTTGGTGTTGCCCGCGGTGCGGCGCGCGTCGGCGAAGGACACGCCGCCGAAGTTGGGCTCCGGGTTGTTGCCGGAGTAGCCGTCGCTGAACCGCGAGGAGTTGGTGTCACCGGTGGCGATGTACAGGTTGCCCTTGGAGTCCCACTCCATGTCGCCGCCCGCGTGGCAGCAACTGTGCACCTGGACGGGCCAGGACAGCACGACCTTCTCGGAGGCGGTGTCGAGCTTCTGCGTCTCCTGGTCGATGGTGAAGCGGGAGACCCGCCGCTCGGCCATGTGCGCGGCACGGTCGACGCCGGAGTGCGGCGTGTAGTGCAGGTACACGTATCCGTTGTCGGCGAAGTCCTGGTCGAGGGCGATGCCGAGGAGGCCCTCCTCGACCTTGACCAGCTCGTCGCCGCCGCCCTTGTTGCCGAAGACGTCGAGCGTGCCGACCGCGGTGACCTTCTCGGTCTCCGGGTCCCACATGTGGATCGTGCCGGGGCCCTTGCCCATCTCCGGGCTGTTCCAGTCGACGTCGACGGGCGCGCCGGACCAGCGGCCGCCGCGGCCGATGTAGTAGACCTTGCCGTCGTCGGCGATGTCGATGCCGTGCGGCTCGCCGATCTGGTCGAGCTGGTTCGCCTGGTTCGGCTGGGTCAGCCGGGTCGCCTCGTAGTTGGCGGTGATGCTCGCCTGGCAGTCCGCGCGCGCCTGGCGCGTGGTCCACAGCAGGGCACCGCGCAGGTGCGACCGGAAGTTCTCCTCGGCGAAGCCGGCGGCGGTGCCGCCCATGCCGGTGTAGAACGAGCGGCCGCCCTCGTAGTCGCGGCACCAGGAGATCGGGTGGTCCCAGCCGTTGGCCGTCGAGCCCGGCTGGTACGTGTTCTCCCGGACCCGGGCGACGGTGTGGACGCTGCCGGACGGGTTCTTCTCCCAGTTGGTCCACACGTCGCTGCGCTTCCACTCCAGCGGCAGCTCCTTGGTGGCCGGGTTCAGCCGGTCGCCGACCTCGACGACGGCCTCCTGCGCGCCGCCGGAGGTGCCGGCGGGGCGGCTGCCGATCAGGCCCGTGAACCAGTCGGACTCCGGTTCCGAGCGGGCCGCGTCATGGATGCCGAGGAACCCGCCGCCCGCCTTGATGTAGCGCTGGAACGACTGCTCCTGCATGGTGTTGAGGCGGTCGCTGCCCGGTGACAGGAAGACGACCGCGTTGTACTTGGCCAGGTTCTTGTCGGTGAACGCCGTGACCTCGTCGGTCGCGGTCACCGTGAACGTCTCGGGCCCCTGGGCACCGATCGCCTTGATGGCCTCGATGCCCGCCCGGGTCACGGCGTGTTGGTCGCCGTCGACCCGGTAGAACACGAGTACCGAAGCGTTCGCCTTGCCCGGCGGGCTGCCGGCCGCCAGCGGTCCTGCGTCCGACGGTCCTGCCACGGCTTCCGCTCCTGCCAGGAGCGTTGCCGCCATGGCCACCGCCGATGCGCCGGCCGCCCAGCGTAGGGCGTTTCCCCTGCGTCGCATGGTCCTCCCACCTCGTCCCGGGATGCTGCGGGATAGCTGCGCCGCCGTAGGAAGTTAGACCCCTTTTCGCGAACTGCCAATGCCTACAGCCGGATTCGGTCCGAACTTTGTCCTGAGGATGGGCAAAGCCTCCGCAAGCCCTTACCATGAGCGGCTGTCAGGGACGAGTCACAAACGCGCGAGAAGGCGGGGGCCACCATGCCGCGCAACGCTTTTTCCAGAAGGTCCTTCACCAGCGGTGCGGCCGCGGCCGCACTGGCGACCCCGGTCGCCCTGTCCACCTCGGGAGCGACGGTCACGGCGTCCGACGACAAACCCCAACCCCAGCCTCTCGGCGAGATCAAGCGGATCACCATGTACGCCGAGGCCATGCCGGACGGCCAGCTCGGCTACGGCCTCGAACCGGGCAAGCCCTCCATCCCCGGCCCGCTGCTGGAGATGTACGAGGGCGACAGCATGATGATCAAGCTGGTCAACAACCTCGACGTCGAGGCCAGCCTGCACGTCCACGGCGTCGACTACGACATCGACAACGACGGCACGCCGATGACGAACAGCGCGGTGCCGCCGGGCGGTTCGCGCACCTACGTCTGGCACTCGCACACCGCGGGCACCCGCCGCGACGGCACCATCCAGCCGGGCAGCGCGGGCTACTGGCACTACCACGACCACGCGGTCGGCACCCCGCACGGCACCGGCGGCGTCAGGCGCGGCCTCTACGGCGGCCTGATCGTCCGCCGGAAGGGCGACAAGCTGCCCGACAAGCAGTTCGTGATCGTCTTCAACGACAACACGATCAACAACATCACCGGGCACGGGCCCGACTTCACCGCCACGCTCGGCGACCGCTGCGAGGTCATCATGATCACGCACGGCGAGTTCTACCACACGTTCCACATGCACGGTCACCGCTGGGCGGACAACCGTACGGGCATGCTGACCAGCGTGGACGACCCGACGCCGATCATCGACAACAAGATCTGCGGACCGGGCGACTCGTTCGGCTTCCAGTTCATCGCGGGCGAACTCGTCGGCTCGGGGCGGTGGATGTACCACTGCCACGTCCAGAGCCACGCGGACATGGGCATGGCGGGCCTGCTGGTGGTGACGAACCCCAACGGCACGGTCGCCGGGACGCACAACGCGGACGCGATGAAGGCCACCCGCGACGCACCGGCCCACGGCAGCCACGACACGAACTGAGGCACGGCACACGCCGAGCCGCGAGACCGGCCGGCGGCCCCGCTGGGTGGGGCCGCCGGCTTTTCGCATGCCCGGACGCCCCCGTGGCGGACGCCCGCGCACACTCCTGCTATCGTCATGAAAATGATTGTCATTACGAAGACAAGGAAGACGCTCGCCGCAGGCGTGGCGGCGATAGCCCTCGTGCTGGCCGGCGGATGTGCGGAGAACGACGACGATCCGGGCGGCGGAGAGCCCGGCGCCGGCCGCGCGTCGGACGCGGCCGGCGGCGAGCAGGCCGGCGCCGACCGCTCCGGCTGGCCCGCGGAGAAGACCGCCCACGGCGCCCCGGAACTGCGCGCCGTCGTCACCGAACAGGGCTCGGGCGCCGTCCGGGTCATCGGCCTCGCCGACGGAGGGACGGTGCGTACGCTGCGCGTGGAGGGCCAGTCCAGGCCCGTGCGGACCGAGGACGACACCCACGTCCTGCTGCCCCAGGGGGAGCAGGGCGTCACGCACCTCCTGGATGCCGGCATCCGCTGGGAGGACCACGGCGGCCACCAGGACGCGCACCACGAACGCCCCCGGCTCCTGGGCAGCCTGAAGGGCGAGTACCCCTCGCACGCCGTGCCGCACGGCGAGCACGTCACCGTCTTCGACGACGGCACCGGTACGGCCCGGGTGCTGCACGTCGGCGCCGAGGACGCGAGCACGGAACCGGAGCGCGAGCTGAAGGCGGAAGGCCCGCACCACGGCGTCGCCGTGACCCTGGAGAACGGCGAGATGGCCCTCACCATCCCCGGCGAGACGGAGGAGGACCTCCCCGTCGGCGTACGGGTCCACGACGCCCACAACCGCGAACTCGCCGCCTTCCGCGACTGCCCGGAACTGCACGGCGAACACGCCGTCGGCGACGATCTGCTGCTCTTCGGCTGCCTGGACGGCGTGCTGGTGCTGGAGCGCGGCGACGGCGGCAAGTGGAAGGCCGACAAGATCCCCAACCCGGCCGGCAGCGGCGAGGAGGAGCGCGTCAGCTCCTTCGCCGGGCACAGCGGCGACGCCGTCCTCGGCACCTTCGGCGACGAGGCGATGGCCGCGCTGGACCTCGGCGAGCGCACCATGCGCCGCGTCGAACTGCCCGCCGCGCGCGCCGCGTTCACCTGGGACCCGTACTGGGACCGGGGCCTCGCGCTCACCGCGGACGGTGAGCTGCACGGGGTCGACCCGAAGGGCGCGAAGGTCGTCGCCTCCTCGAAGGTGACCGAGCCGTTCGAGGTCTCGGAGGACTGGACCAAGAACCAGGCGGCACTGGCGCCGGGCGAGGAGTCGGTGTACGTCACCGATCCGTTCACCGGCTCGCTCATCGAGGCGGAGGTGGCCAGCGAGGGGTTCGAGGTGACGCGGACGATGGAGCTGGGCTTCACGCCGTACTCGCTGACGGTGCTGGGCATGGCGGGCTGAGAAAGGGGCACCCGGACCGCGGTGGCGGGACATCAGCGGACGGCGCGGTGTCCCGTCGCCGTGTCACCTGCCGCGCCGCCGTCCCTCCCCGCGGCGGCGCGGTGTCACCCTCGCCGCGGCCGGTCGCGGTACCGCGTATCCGCCTGTCGCTCCGTGTCTCGACTCCTGTCCCTTCGCCGTGTTCCGTCGCCGTGTCCCGCTGTTCGCCGCGGGATTGCCCCGCCGCCACGTACGGGCAGGATGGCCTCGCCATCATCGGGCGCCGGCCGGCGGGCGCCGCGGGGAGCACCCCGCCGCCCCGGCCGGCCCGCGAGGGAGAGGATCGATGCACATGAGGTACGTCAGGACGCTCGGCGTCACCGCCCTGGCCGCGGCCCTGCTCGGCACCGTCGCCGCCTCCGCCGCCCCCGCCGCGCGGCCCGGCGGCGGCCACGGGACCGAGCGCGACGCCCCCGTCGTCGAGGCCGTCGCGAAGCTGGACCGCAACAGCAAGTGGGAACTGGTCGAGAAGCTGCCGCTCGACTTCGAGACGTACCACCCGCAGGGCATGACCCGCGTCGGCGACCGGCTGTTCCTCTCCAGCGTCGAGGTCATCGAACCGCCGGTGCGCTACCCGGAGCCCGTCGACGGCTACGACCGCAGCCCCGGCCGCGGCGTCGGCCACCTCTTCGTCCTCGACCTCAAGGGCCGGCTCCTGGAGGACATCACGCTGGGCGAGGGCGACATGTACCACCCCGGCGGCATCGACACCGACGGCCGCTCGGTCTGGGTCCCGGTCGCCGAGTACCGGCCCGACAGCGCCGCCGTCGTCTACCGCGTCGACGTCCGCACGCTGAAGGTGACCGAGGAGTTCCGGGTCGACGACCATGTCGGCGGCGTGGTGCCCGAGCCGCGCACCGGCAAGGTGCACGGCGTCTCGTGGGGCTCGCGGACCCTCTACACCTGGGACCGGCAGGGCCGCCAGATACAGCGGCGTACGAACCAGAGCCATTTCGTCGACTACCAGGACTGCGCGTACGCCGACTCGCGCAAGATGCTCTGCACCGGCATCACCGGCTTCAAGAACGCCTCCGGCGCCGACTTCGAGCTGGGCGGCATCGCGACGATCGACCTGCGCACGTTCGACATCGAGCACGAGGTGCCGGTGCAGCTCTGGTCGACCGGCGGCCACGTCGCGACCCGCAACCCCGTGCTGCTGGAGGCGCTGCGCGGCGAAGGACTGCGCATGTGGGCGGCGCCCGACGACGGCGCCTCCCCCGCGGGCACGGAACTGCTGGTCTACGAGACGAGGCCCGCGAGCTGACTCCGGAATGTCGGGCACCGTGCCCCATCCCGTAAGATCCCGGACGACCGAGGGGGGGCCTGCGCGGCCGGGGAGGCGCGCCGGCGGACGACGGAACGGTGGGGCGCGGTGCACGGTGAGGGTGCGATACGCGACGGCGTGGCCGTACGCGGAAGCGGAACGGGACGCGGGGGCGGGCCCGTACACATACGGACGGCTCACCCCGGGCAGGCGGGCCGCGCCGCGGGGGTGACCGCCGGTGCCTAGCCGCCCGGCGTTCCTGCGGCCGGTACGCCGCACCCGCGCCGGCGACGTCGCCGGCTACACGGCCGCCGTGATCGCCCTCGTCGCGGGCGGCGCGATCTTCACCCGCGGCATTCTCACCTGGACCCGCGGCCCGGTGGTCGCGATCGCGGCGATCCTCCTCACCGGCTGGGCCGTCGACAAGGTACGCGCCCGGCGGCACCCCGGGGACGACGAGCCGGACGACGGCCGGGACGGCGACGGAGGCGGCGGCGACGGAGGCGGCGGCGACGGAGGCGGCGAGGGGGAAGACCGGTGAGCTGGGCGGCACATGAGCTGGAGAGCTACATCCTCCACAAGCACACCAAGGTCAAGGTCTCGTACCTGGCGATCCTCCTCGGCTGCTTCCTGCCCGACATGGGCACCAAGGGCACCGTCTACGGCTTCGAGATAGGCAGCTTCTCCTTCAAGCCGGAGAACGCCTGGGACTACCACCGCGGCTGGCCGGGCGTCGGCTTCACCCACACGCTGGTGTGGGGCGTGGTGCTCGCGCTGGCGGTGCTGCTCATCTTCAAGAGCCGGGAGTGGGCGCTCGGCCTGCTGATCGGCCAGTGGGCGCACGTGCTGACCGACTGCTTCGACAGCGTCGGCGTGATGCTCTTCTTCCCCTTCACCGACCAGCACTACTCGACGGGGATGTGGGCGTACGCGGCGCAGGAGGGCCGTTACGGGGACGCCGCCGCGTACTACGGCAGTCTGGGCCTGGCCTGGGATCTCTTCTGGCTGGCGATGCTCGCGTACAACTACCGCTCGCTCACCGCCAAGTACTTCAGGCAGCACGTCTACCCCGCGGACCCCGCCTGGGGCTGGCTGCGCCACCGCGTCGGCCTCTCCGACCGCTTCCTGCTGGCGCTCTACCACGCCTACTTCCTCTACGGCGCGTGCCGGATATTCGCCTGGACCATCTGGGCGCAGGCGTCCGAGGACGCCCCGATGGACTGGAAGTGGGGCGGCCCGTACTGGGTCGACAAGGCGACGGTGGAGCATCCGCCGGTGACGGAGTTCCTTTCGAACACGCTGGTGGGACTGACGGGACTGGTGGCGTTCTGCTGGGTGGTGTGGCTCGCGGTGGGGCGGCGGCTGTGGCTGCATACGCCGCCGTACGCGGAGGTGGAGTTCGTCCGCACCTCGGTGCCGCGGCCGCGCTACTCGGAGGAGAACGACCGGGACGACGGGGACGACGAGGCTTCCGCGGACGCGGAGCCGGACCCGGACGTGGAGCCGGACCCGGACGTGGAGCCGGTGCGGCAGAGCCCCGACCGCGCGTAGAGGGAGACGCGGGCGCCCCGGACGCTCCGGGTCCCGCACTCCCTGAAGTGCTCGCGCAGCACGGCGCGTTTGGCCGCCTCGCCGGGCTCGGCGTCGAACGTCTGCCCGGGCGGGTCGCGCAGCACGACGATCCGGTCGGCGGCCAGCAGCCGGGCGCGGAGGTGCGCGGCGGGCAGCTCCACGCCGTACAGGGTGCGGGAGTCGGCGGCGGGCGCGGCGAGCGCGAGGTCGACGAGCCCGTCGTACGCCCCGGGCGCACCGTGCAGCCACACGCGCCGCCTGGCGGGCAGGAACAGCAGCCCGTCACCGGGCCTGCTCTGCGCCTGCACGGCGCGGGCGACGGCGGAGACGTCGTCCAGCCGGCTGGCGGGCGTCCGCAGGTGGAACATCGCCGGCAGCGGCGCGACGAGGACGGCGACCACGGCCACGGCCGTCACGCGCCGCCGGGTACGCGGTCCCGCGGCCCCGGCCGGGGCCGCGGCGCCGGAGGCGGGGTGGCGGTCCCGGGCCGGGCCCTGCACCCCGGCGCGTAACGCCGCGTCGAGCGCCGCCCCGGCGAGCAGGGCGAGGCCGGTGGCGTAGCAGAGGACGTAGCGGTCGACGTAGAGCGGGCGCAGCGGCGTCGCGAGGAGGAGCAGGGCGCCGGGGAGGACCGCGAGCGGCAGCGCAAAGTGCGTGAGGCGGCGCGAGGCGCGCGGGACGAACCCGGCGAGCCCGAAGCCGAGGACCACGATCGCGGCGTACTTCAGCAGCGCGACCGGGCCCGGCATGGCGATCCAGTCCACCTGCGCGGACTGCCCGGCGCTGCGCACCGCGTGCGGCGTCAGCCCCACCGCGACGCACCCCACGGCCACCCACCAGCCGCGCCGGGCCACGGGCCCCGGGCGCCGCAGCCACAGGGTCACGCCGTGGGCCGCCATCGCGAGCACCGCGAACTCGTGCAGCAGCCCGGCCGCCAGCATCAGCGCGGCGTAGCCGGCCCAGAGCCGGGGGCCGTGCTCGTCGAGGGCGCGGACGAAGAGCCAGCCGGCCCAGACCAGGCAGGCGGCGACCAGCGCGTACGACCGCCCCTCCTGCGCGTACCGCTGCACGTCCGGCACCAGCGGGTACACCAGCCCGGCGACGAGCCCCGCCCGCGGGCCCGCCAGCCGGCGGCCGAGGAGCGCGACCCCGGCCGCGGCGGCGGCCGTCGCCAGCACGGAGGGCATCCGGAGCGCGAGGAGACCGCCGTCCCAGAGGCCGAAGACGCCGCGCATCAGCAGGTAGTAGAGGCCGTGCACGGCGTCGAAGTGCGGCAGGGTCTGCCACAGCGCGGTCAGGCCGCGGTGGGCCATCTCGTACGTGACGGCCTCGTCCCGCCACATCGTGCCCTGCCGGCCCAGGCCCCAGAGGCCCAGGACGAGCGCGAGCGCGGCGGGCGCGAGGACGAGGGGCGCGGCGGCCACGCCGCGGCCCGGCCCCCGGACGGCTTCGGCGAGGGCGGTGGCGGCCGGGCGGTGGCCCGGGGGCTCCGCGCCGGGGGCGGGGGCGAGGCCGCGGCGCTGGACGGCGGCGACGGCGGGCTCCGGCGGGAAGAAGATCAGGGCTCCCCGGAGCCCGGCGGCCACCCGTTCGCCGGGCAGGCCCCACTCGACCGGCCTCTCGAATCGGCCGGCGTGAAAGGGGGTCGGGAACGCGAGGGGTCGCCGGAAAACGGCGCCGGATCCGGCCGCAGGACCGGTGCAGCGGTTCGCGTACATGCTGCGCATGCTGCGGCACGAGCCGGGCACGCCGACGCACCGCAACCCCGCCGGGCGCGCCGGTTACTCCGCCGGGGGCGACGGGGAGCTGCGGGGGGCACCCCGCACACGCCGCCGCACCTGCGGAGGGTGGGCCCCGGACCGACTCGTCCCGGGTCAGGTGAGGGTGCGCAGGAGTGCTTCGAGGTTGTCGAACGACGTGGTCCATGTCGCGCGGGCTGTGGGGCGGCGCTCGGGTGGGTAGGGACGGGTGAACGTCAGGCGGGTGCCGGGCGGGGCCGGGGCCAGGTAGATGCGGGTGTTCACCGGGGCGGGGATGCCGTACTCCACCATGGGGGCGGAGGTGAGGACGAGGAGGTGGGGGGCGGCGAGTTCGGTGATGTGGTTACGGAGCCAGTGGCGGCCGCGGTCGGTCGTGTCGCCCTCGGTGTCGTCGGCCGCGTCGACCATGCAGTAGTCGAAGCGGCCGCCGACGTACGGCTCGACGGTGACGGTGTCGCGCGGAACGGTGTAGCCCCGCGGACCGATCCACCGCGCCAGCAGGTCCGCCTCCGTCCACGCCCGGTGGACCAGCGGCGGCGGCGCGGGCAGGTCCCGGACGACGAGCGGCGCGGTCGTCTCGGCGGGCGATGCTGTCACGGTGCCTCCGCTGGGTGGCCGGCGTACGTGCTCGCCACATGCAACCCGCACGGCACGCCGAGGCTTCCCGGGGGACGGGTCAGGGTGCGGAGCCTGAGGGATCCGGTGGGGCCGGGGGCTCGCCTTCCGGCTTGCCCGCCAGGCGTTTGGCGATGCGTTCGCGCATCCCCGGCATGCCGAAGCCCACCGGGTCGATCTTCTGGTCCGTCCACTCCTTGTGGCCGATCACCGACTTCGCCTGCCAGCCGTGGGCCCGGCACAGCGCCGCCGCGGCCCGCTCGGCGGCCTCCACCTGCGCGTCGGGCCACGGGTCCTCGCCGTCGCCGAGGTTGATGCACTCGAAGCCGTAGAAGCGTGCATTGCCGTCGGTGTTCTGCTCGTTGGGCGAGGGCGGGCGCTCCCCGTACCGCTCGGCGATCACCGCGCGCAGCACCTCGTCGTCGCCCAGGCCCGCATGGTTCGCCCGGCCGTGGCCGACGAGGTGAACCCGGCCGCTCTTGTCGATGACGCCGTGGCAGAGCGGGCCCGGCAGGTCGGACCTGCCGCGGTAGCAGAGCCGGACGCTGTCGTCCGTGCCGGACGTGGCCGTGTGGTGGAGGACCACGCCGTGCACCGGGCCCCACGGGCCCACGCCGTTGCGATTGTGCGTGCGCCATTCGCCGTGCTCGACGATCGTCAGCCCCTCGCGCTTCAGCGCGCGCAGCACGACGGCGGCGGACAGTGGTTCTGCCATGCGAGCAACCCCCCGGTTTTCCCTGGCCGGTGACGTCGGTCCGCGCCGGCCTTCGGCGCCGTCACCCACTCATCGTAAACCCTTGCTCACTCTCCGTAAAGGGGTCGGCTCCCCATCCGTCTCCAGGCCACCGTGCGCCCGCCCAGGCGCCCCTGTGCGCCCCGGTGGACCGGCCGTAGCGTCGTGCACCGGCGGCAATTCCTGCGGAGAGGACGGCTCGTGGAGGTATCGACGTTCCTGGCGCGGAAGCTCGCGCGGCGCTTCCGCACGTACGACACGGACGGCGACGGCTATGTCGACCGCGCGGACTTCGAACGCGCCGCCCGGCAACTGGGCGAGGAGTTCGGCCACGGCCCCGACTCGCCGGCGCGGCGCCGGGTGGAGGAGCTGTGCCTCGGGGTGTGGGAGCGGCTCGTACGGGCCGCGGACACGGACGGGGACGGGCGGGTCGACCAGGCCGAGTACGCGGCGGCGTTCGCCGCCGGGCTGCTGGAGACGCCGGAGGACTTCGCCGCGGGCTACGGGGAGTTCCTGGAGGCGATCATGGCGATCGCCGACGTGGACGGCGACGGCGCGCTCGACCAGGAGGAGCACGTGCGCTGGACGGGCGCGCTGATGAACCTCCCGGCGCACGACGCCCGCGAGGTCTTCCGCCGGCTGGACACCGACGGGGACGGCCGCGTCACCACCGCCGATCTGCTCGCGGCCATCAGGGACTACTACTTCGACGACGACCCCGCCTCGGCCGGAAGCTGGCTCCTGGGCCCCCTCGACCCCGTCTGACACCCGGCCGGACCCCCGTGCCTCCCCCGTGCCCGTACGGCACCGGGGGCGGCCGGACCGTAGGGCACGGGCGGCTTGCCGCCGACGGCGGCAGGTCAGTCGACGCCGACCAGCCGCAGCAGCGCCGCCGTGGCCGCCGCGGCGACCACCACGACCACGAACGGCGCCCGCCGCCATGCCAGGACGCCGCCGACCGCGACGCCCGCCGGCCGCGCGACCCCCGCGAAGCCGCCGTCGTCCAGCAGCGCCTGCGTGCCGACCAGAGCGGTGAGCAGCACGATGGCCGCGACCGTCATCAGCCGCTCCACCCGCGGCTCCAGCCGCACGCGGGAGCGGAGCGCGGGTCCTGCGAAGCGGAAGGCGAACGTGCCGGCGCCGAGCACGAAGACGGCGAGCACCAGGGTCGTCGTGCTCACGGCACCCGCTCCTCGTCGTACGAACCGGTCCCGGGCTCGTCGTCACCGCCGCCCGGCGCGCCGCCCCCCGGCACGCCTCCCTCAGCCACTCGGCCGCTCACCGGACCGCCCTCCGCCACCGCACCGCTCCCCTGCTTCCGCGCCCTCTCACCACCGGTCCCCGCCACCGCGAGCCCCGCCAGCGCCAGCAGCACCGGCACCCCCGCCGGCAGGAACGGCGCCGCCGCCAGCGCGACGCCCACCCCCACCAGCGCCGCCCGCCGCGTACCCGCCTCGCGCAGCGACGGCAGTACCAGCGCGAGCAGCACCGCGGGGAACGCCGCGTCCAGTCCGAAGGCGTCCGTGTCGCTCACCGCCGTACCGCCCAGGGCACCGAGCACCACCCCCGCGTTCCAGCAGACGAACAGCCCCACGCCGCACGCCCAGTACGCCGCACGCCGCCGCACCGGGTCCCGCTGGGCCAGGGCGAACGCCACGGTCTCGTCGATCATCAGATGGCTGCCGGCGAGCCGCCGCAGCCTCCCGCCGCCCAGCGCGTCGCCGACGGTGAAGCCGAACGGCACGTGCCGCGCGTTGACCAGCAGCCCGGCCGCCACGGCCGCCAGCGCCGTACCACCGGAGGCGACGATGCCGACGAACATGAACTGCGCCGCCCCCGCGAAGACCACCACCGACAGCAGCACCGGCAGCCACAGCGGCAGCCCCTCGCCGACCGCGATGGCCCCGAACGAGACGCCGACCAGGGTGTCGGCGGCGCAGACGAGCGCGATGTCGCGGGCGAGGTCGCCGCGCAGGGTTCGCCATATCGAACGCATGACTGCCATGCTGAACATCCGCTACTCTGTTCGTCAAGTCGAATAAACGACCGACGAAGCGAACGGAGCGTGCCATGGTCCCGAGCGGAGGAGCCCCCCTCGACGCCATCGCGGCGTCGCTCCAGCGCGAGCGCCGCCGTACGGGGCTGACGCTGACGGAGCTGGCCCGCCGCGCGGGCATCGCCAAGTCGACGCTCTCCCAGCTCGAATCCGGCACCGGCAACCCGAGCGTGGAGACCCTGTGGGCCCTCAGCGTCGCGCTCGACGTGCCCTTCTCCCGGCTGGTCGAGCCGCCCCGCCCGCGAGTGCAGGTCATACGCCGCGGCGAGGGCCCGTCCGTGCCCTCCGAGCACGCCGACTACGCGGCGACGCTGCTCGCCTCCTCCCCCGCCCACGCCCGCCGGGACATCTACCTCGTCACCATCCAGCCCGGCGTCCCGCGCCGCTCGGATCCGCACTCACCCGGCGTCGTGGAGCACGTGATACTCAGCAGCGGGCACGCGCGCGTGGGCGTGGCGGAAGAACCGGTCGACCTGGAGCCCGGCGACTACACCTCGTACCCTGCCGACGTCCCGCACGTCTTCGAGGCCCTGGCGCCGGACACGGTCGCCGTCCTCGTCTCCGAGCACGACTGACGCCGCGCCGTCCCCGCGGGCCGGCCGGTCAGCCGGCCTGCGGGCCTGCCGGGACCGCCGGGCGTCGCACAGGCACAAGGCGTTACGCGGGCGCCAGGTAGCCGTGCTCCAGCAGCCAGGTGACGTTCAGCCGCTGCCCCTCGCCCGGGTCGAGGAAGACCGGGTCGAGCTTGATCTGCTCGCCCCCGCCGGGCTGCTCGAACCACGGCGCGACCGCCCCCTGCCAGACCCAGAACGGCTTCGTGACCTGGTAGACGCGGTAGTCGCAGGGGGCGTCGGGATCGCGGGTGTTGAGGTTCTGCGGAGGCAGCGCGCGCTCGGCGTAGCGGTCGCCGGCGGGAGCGAGGTAGCCGCCGTACTCCGAGCCGAAGCGGTCGAGGAGCTGCCCGGCCTCCAGCCGCGTCGCCTCCCGGTCGACGGTGCCGTTGACCTCGGCGAAGCCGTCGTTCGGCGGGTACTTCCAGGTGCCGCCCTCGGCGGGGCCCGTCCAGTACTTCTCCAGGAACGCGGCCGGCGTGAGCGAACCGGTGGGATGCCAGCCCTGCAGCAGCGGCCCCACCCGCGGCTCCCACCGGCCCGGCAGGTGCTCCGGGCCCAGCCGGGCGTCGCCGAACCGCTCGCCGGTGCAGACGGGCGCGGCCCGGAGGGAGGCCCCCACGGCGGGCGCGGGCACGGGGGCCGCGCGGCCGGTGGCCGGGGGTGGACGGCCGAGGGGCGGGTCGCGGGGTCGGGGTGCCCGGCGGCGCCCGCCGCGGCGGGGACGCCGCCGGCCAGCCCCGCGGCGGCGACGAGGACGGCAAGTGCCGTGCGTACGGTGCGGGTTCGCGTCACGGTGGGGGTTCGCTTCACGGTGGGGCCCTTCGCGCTCGGCGGTCGGCGGCCCCACCATGATCCGCAGGTCGGGCGGCGGGCCCGCAGACCAACACGCGCGCCACCGCCCGCCCTTCGGGTGAACCGGGCGCGCCCGGGCGGGCGTACGGAACCGGCGGGCGCGGCCGTCCGCCGCCGTCAGCCGCGGGGCGGTATGCCCAGGTCCGCGAGGAGTTTGCGGACCCGCCGCTCGATCTCGTCCCGCAGCGGCCGCACCTCCGCCACCGCCCACCCGCGCGGATCGGCCAGCGGCCAGTCCACGTACCGCTTGCCGGGGAACACCGGGCAGGCGTCCCCGCAGCCCATCGTGACGATCACGTCCGCCGCCCGGACGACCTCGTCCGTCCACGCCGTGGGGAACTCGCCGGAGATGTCGATCCCCCGCTCCCCCATCACGGCCACGGCCGCCGCGTTGGCCGAGGTGCCGGGCGCGG
Source organism: Streptomyces sp. WAC 06738 (assembly GCF_003945505.1). Taxonomy (NCBI): domain Bacteria; kingdom Bacillati; phylum Actinomycetota; class Actinomycetes; order Kitasatosporales; family Streptomycetaceae; genus Streptomyces; species Streptomyces sp. WAC 06738. The sequence goes on from NZ_CP029618.1 coordinate 2,048,517, forward strand.
AGCCCGCCGACCAGGCCACCGCGCGGTTCCCCGCCAGCCGGGCCGTCAGGCCCATCGCCATCAGGCTGCGCCCGGCGTTGTGCACGCAGAGGAAGAGCACGACCGGCCGCCCGTCGCCGCTCACCCCCTCCACCCGGGCCAGCGCGTGCAGCCGGCGGCGCGCGTAGCGCTCGGTGAGGCGCGGCAGGTCGTCCGGCGGGGCGCCGCGTACCGCTATGTCCCCGTACGCGCCGTACAGGAACCGCTCGATGGTCTGCTCGCCGAACACCCCCTGGAACTCCGTCCGTAACCTCTTGGCGGCGGTGTGCAGCGCGAGCCGGTGACCGGCTCTGGGATCGGGTCGTGCCTGGCCCCCGGGGTCACTCATCGCCCGGATTATGGTCCCTCCGGGCCGCGCGCACACCCGGAACGGCTCCGTCACCCGCTCCGGGAGTGACAGCGGCGGCACGTTCGACGCTGTACGGGGTAGGCAATGCCGCGGGCGGGCCGGAAGGGACTGCGCGCCGCGGCACACCGGAGGAAGCGAAGGACCATGACCGAGGCACCGCAGGGGAGCGACCCCTCGACCACTCAGCGGGCGCTGGAGGCACTGGCGACCGACGCCAAGGACCCGGCGGCGCTGCACGCGCTGGCCCACAGCGAAGTCCTCGTGCCCGTGCCGGACGAAGGACCGGGTCAGCAGGAGGAGAGCGCGGAGCAGGAGCGGGCCGGCGCCGAGGAGAGCATGATGCTGCCGGTGATGGAGCAGCCGAACGGCGACCGGCTCGTGCCCGTCTTCACGTCCGAGTCCCGGATGGGGTACGCGCTGCCCTCCGTCGACAAGTACCGCAAGCTGCCGCTGGTGCTGCTGGCCAACGCCTGGCCGTCGGACGAGGTGTATCTGACCATCGACACCGGCAGTCCCGGCGCGCTGACCCTGAGCGCCGCGGGCGTACGCACCCTCCTCGGCCGCTCCGGCGGCTGACCCCGCCACGCCCTACGGCACCGGCGGCGGGCGCCACGCCTCCCGGTACCCGGGGTGGCGCTGGAACGGCAGCGCCAGCGTCGCCACGACGTGGATCACCGCCGTCGCGCAGCCGTCCAGCCGGGCCGCCTCCAGCGCCTCGGCCGGCTCGACGCCGAGCCCGGCGGCGGACCGCTCCGCGATCCTGCGGCCCGCCTCGTCGGCCATGAGGGTCCACCGCTCGCAGTGGTCCACGACGGCCTGCTTGGCGTTCAGCTCGGCGACCTCGCGCTGCCAGTGCTGCAACCGCTGCTCGACGGCGGTCCTGCGCTGCTCCGCGTACCGCTCGCGGAGGAACGCGACCAGATCGCGGGCGCGGTGGGCCGGCTCGTGGAAACCGTTGTTCATGTCTGCGGCGCTGACGGTGCACACCTCCACACGACGGGGCTCCCGTTGTTCAGCGTCGCCGCGTGGAAAGGTGTCACACCGTACCGGCCGGAGCGGGCGCTTCCGCAGGGGGGAGCGGAGGCGCCCGCCGCCGGGGCCGCCGCGGTCCGCGCAGCCTCAGACGAGCGAGCGGGACCGGTCGGTGCACAGCGCCCAGATCACGAAGACGCCGATGGCGATGTTCACGATCGCCCACACCGGCAGGTACGGCAGCCACGCGAAGTTGGCGATCACCGCCAGGGCGGCCAGCGCGACGCCCAGCAGCCGGGCCCACTCGTTGCCCATGAGGATGCCCAGGCCCGCCGCGGCGACGACGACGCCGAGTATCAGGTGGATCCAGCCCCAGGTCGTCAGGTCGAACTTGAACACGTAGTCGCCCTGCCGGGCGTACACGTCGTCGTGGGCGATGCCCGCGATGCCCTGGAACACGGCGAGGACGCCGTACACCAGCATCATCACCCCGGCGAACACCGTGCCCCCTGTCGCCCAGGGGCTGCCGCCGCGGTGCGGTGGGGTGGGGCTCGACGACGTCGTGCCGTGGGAGGAGGCGGTGGGGGAGGTCATCGGAACACACTCCTTACCGAGGGCCGCCGGGGGGTGGCCAGGAGTCCCAGCATCACGCCGCGGCCCGGGGCGGACGATCCCGTGACGGCCGTACGGGTGAACGCCCCGTGGCCCCGGCGCCGCACGCGCCCGGGCCCCGCGCCTCGCCTCAGGCCCGCCCCGTGCCCCGGCCGGCGCCCCCGTCCGGCCGGCCGCCGCCCGGCCCCGTACCGCCGCCGCGCCGCCGGTCGCCGTGCCGCCGCCCGCGCCGCCCCCGGCCGTGCCGCCGCCCGTCCGGCGTCTGCCGCTCCCCGAGCGCCCGGCGCAGCCGGCGGCTCAGCGCGGTCGCGGCGGCGGTGAGGAAGATGAAGCCGTACGTGATCTGCCCCATCACCAGGATCCTGGCCGTCTGCCCCTGCGCGGTGATGTCGCCGTAGCCGACGGTCGCCACGGTCGCGACCGTGAAGTAGAGCGCGTCGACCCGGGTCCGCAGCCCGTGGAACTCCCCCGACTGCCGGGCGATCGAGCTGTACGCGGCGGAGAAGACGAGGAGCGAGGCGATCATCAGCAGCGGGATGGTGACCCCGGGCCTGGCGTGCGGCACGTCCATCAGCACCGCCCGGATCTCGCGGAGCAGCAGCAGGGTCACCGCGCCCAGCGCCAGCACGAAGAGCGTCCAGCTCAGCTCGGGCCGCTCCGCGCCCAGGAGATGCAGGGGCAGCAGGAAGTACGCGACGACCATGATCGCCACGGGTACGGCCTCGCGCAGCCAGGGGAGCAGCGGATCCCGGCGGCGGCCCTGCGCGCGGGGGTCCCGGTCACCGCCCCCGGCGCCGTCGCGGCCCTCGCCCCGGGCGCCGTCGCGGCCGTCGCCCCGGGCGCCGTCGCGGCCGTCGCCCCGGACGTCGTCGGCCTCGTCGCGCCCGTCCTTCACGCCCGTAGGACGACGATCGCCTCGTCCGTGTACGTCAGGAACGTCAGCGTCTCGTGCAGGTAGAGCTGCACCGTCTTCGCGTCGTGCGCGGTGTACCCGATGGCCAGGTCCTCGCCGAGGCGCAGCTCGAAGTCGCCGCTGCGGGTGGAGAGCGCGAGCCCGCCGGTCATCGCCGGAGCCCAGATCAGCTCGCCGTCCAGCAGCCGGGAGATGTGCTGCGCGACCGGATAGCCGTGGTCGGCGGTCTCGCTCACCGCCGTGTACGCGTCCGCCCCCAGCAGCAGCGAGTACGGGCCGTCCACCCCGGCCAGCCGCAGCGCGGAGAGTGCCCGGCTGACGGTGTCGGGGTAGTCGCGGACCTCGGCGGGCAGGCTCAGCTCGGGCAGCGAGCTGCGCGTGCGCAGTCCCTCGACGCCTGCGGCCGCGTACCCGTCGGCGATCATCCGGTCCTCGGCGAACGCTGCGGTGCGGGCGGCGTCCTTGACCGGCTGCCAGTCGGAGTCCCGGGAGCCGCGCTCCACGTCGTCCACGGCGTCGCGGCTGACGGTGAACGGCACCCGCAGCTCGATCAGCGACTGCGCCGCGCGCAGCCGCGCCGTCGCACCGGGCGCGGGCGGGGCGATCTCCTCCAGGTGCCCGGTGCCGACGGCGGCCAGCTCCGGGCCCTCGGGCCCGGTGACGTCGACGACGCGACGGCCCGCGACATGGCGGCGGAAGGTGCGCCGGGCCTCCTCCTCGATCTCCGCCCAGGCCGCCTGGGTGATCGGAGCGAGTTCGCGGTGCAGGTTGTTCATCGTGCGGGTGCTCCTTTGAGGCCGCCGATCCCCAGCGAGCCGTCACCGGCGCCCTGCGGGTCGGGTACGGGGGCCGGGGCGACGGGGTCCGCAACGGCGGCCGCCGCCGCGCCGAGGGCGGCCGGCAGGGCGGGGAGGTCGTCGAGGAAGCCGGCCGCGGGGGCGAAGAACAGGCAGCCGGTCACGGCCGTGGAGAAGTCCAGGATCCGGTCGTACGTCCCGGGCGGGCGGCCGAGGAACATGTTCTCCAGCATCTCCTCCAGCACCCCGGGCTCGCGCGCGTAGCCGATGAAGTACGTGCCGAACTCGCCCTCGCCGACGGAGCCGAACGGCATGTTGTCCCGTACGACCTGGCGCTCCTCGCCGCCGGGGCCGGTGATCGTGTTGAGCGCGACGTGCGAGTCCTCCGGCTGCACGCCCTCCGGCAGCTCGGTGTTGCCCAGCTTGGTGCGCCCGATGACCCGCTCCTGCTCCTCGGTGCTCAGCGCCTCCCAGGCGTCGAGGTCGTGCACGTACTTCTGCACCATCACGTAGCTGCCGCCGGCGAACCGCGGGTCTTCGGGTCCCGTGAAGACCGCGGCGCCGGCGGCCCGTCCGACCGGGTTCTCGGTGCCGTCGACGAAGCCGAGCAGGTCGCGCATGTCGTAGTACTTGAAGCCGTGCACCTCGTCGGCGACCGCGACGGCGTCGCCGAGCCGGGCGCGCAGCCGTCTGGCCAGCTCGAAGCAGAGGTCCATGCGCCGGGAGCGGATGTGGAAGAGCACGTCGCCGGGGGTGGCGACGGCGCGGTGGCGCTCGCCCGCCAGCTCGCGGAACGGGTGCAGCCCTGCCGGGCGCGGGCCCTGGAAGAGCCGGCCCCAGACGGCGGCGCCGATGCCCGCGACGCACGTCAGATCGTCGTCGGGGGCGCCGAAGCCCACGGCGCGCTGGAGCGCGGGGAGGTCTTCGAGGACGTCGCGGATCGTGTCCTCGCCGCCGGGCGCGACGGTGACGACGAGGAACACCGCGGCGGTGGCGGGCGGGGCCAGCACGGGCTGGGGTTCGGGCACGGTCCCTCCTGGTCACGGGGGCATTCGTGACGATACGGGACACACAGGACAGCGCAATCCGGCGGCGGGCCGCGTTCACCCGCCCGTGCGGCGGGGAGTCGTACGGGGGACTTCGCCGGGTCAGCCCGACAGGAGGTCGTACTCGCGGATCAGCCAGCAGACCGCCGTCAGCCGCAGCACCGCGAAGTCGTAGCCGACCGGCTCGCGCCAGTCGCTCTCGGCCAGCACGTCGGTGAACCCGACCACATAGTCCGTCAGATCCTCGCGGCGCATCCGCTGCGGCGCGCAGACGCGCTCGATCCGCTGCGGCAGGAGGTCGTGCCAGGGACGGCGCTGCCGGGGCACGATCGCGTCGCGTACGGCGGCCGCGTGCTGGTCGACGGCCGCGACGAGCCCCGGCTCGAAAGCGAACTCCGACAGCCGGGGCAGGTACCTGGCGGCGACGGCGGTCAGCGGGCAGCCGACGGCTTCATCCCCGGGTCCTCCCACGTTCACCGGTCGACTGTAACCCGGATCCCGCGGGCCTCCCGTCGTGAGGTACGTCCCACGCGCCGTCGTCCCGCGCGCGGGCGGTGTTTCCAACCCGGCGGTCCGCCACTATGCTCCGGCAGCGCATGGGAGCGCTCCCAGAACCGCACACCTCCCACCCGGAGACCCCCGTCTCCGGCAGACGCGACAAGGACGGACCACCATGCGCGTACGCATCCTGCGCCGATGGCGCCGCACCGCACTCACCGGCCTCCTCGGCGCCGGCCTGGCCCTCGCCGGCCTCGCCACCGCGGCACCGGCGGCCCCGGTGGCCCCGGCGGCACGTGCGGCCGAGCCGGACTCCGGGGCCGCCGCCGCCCCGCACGCCTCCGCCGCACTGCCCGGCCCCCTGTACGTCGACCCCGACTCCCAGGTCCGGCGGTGGACCGCGGCCAACCCCGGCGACTGGCGGCAGCCGGTCATCGCCGACCGCATCGCCTCCCAGCCGCAGGCCCGCTGGCTCTCCCAGTACAACCCCGGCACCGTGCAGCAGGAGGTCGCCGGCTACATGTCCGCCGCCGGCGACGCCCTGCCCGTGCTCTCCGTCTACGGCATCCCCAACCGCGACTGCGGCGGCGCCAGCTCCGGCGGCGCCCCCGACCTCCCCTCGTACCAGAACTGGATCCGGCTCATCGCCGCCGGCCTCGGCGACCACCCCGTCGTGATCATCCTGGAGACCGACGCGCTCGCCCTGGAGGACTGCCTCGACCAGGCGGGCCGCGACGCCCGGCACGCGGCGCTGGGGGAGGCCGTCACCACCCTGAAGGCCGCGGGCCCGCAGACCCACGTCTACCTCGACGGCGGCCACTCCGCCTGGCACTCCCCCGGCGACCAGGCCGCCCGGCTGGCGGCGTCCGGGGTCGCGGAGGCGGACGGCGTGTTCACCAACGTCTCCAACTTCCGCACCACGGCGCAGGAGGTGGCGTACGGCAAGCAGATCCTGGCCGCGCTCGGCGACCCGGACCTCAGCCTGGTCGTGGACACCAGCCGCAACGGCAACGGCTCCAACGGCCAGTGGTGCGACCCCTCGGGCCGCGCGCTGGGCGCGGAACCGACGCTCACGACCGGCGACGACGCCGTGGACGCGCTGCTGTGGGTCAAGCCGCCCGGCGAGGCGGACGGCTGCGCGGCGCGGGCGGGGCAGTTCGTCCCCGACCTGGCGTACGCGCTGGCGACCAACTGAGCCCGCCTGCCACCGGCCGGCGTTCAGCCGGGCCGGTCCGGGGCGGCCGCCACCGACCCGGACCGGACCCGGCCCTCAGGGGTGGCCCTCAGGGATAGATCAGCGGCTCGTAGCCCGCGCGCACGTCGGACTCCGAGGACTTGACGTACACCTCGGACGGCGGGCCGGTGTCGACGCCGTAGTACGTGTACTCCAGCACGGCCGGGCAACTGGCGCCGCCGATCTCGACGGTGGTCTTCTTCGCCAGCTTGCCGGTGCGCAGCTCGTAGACCCGGACGGGGATCTCCCGGTTCTTGAAGGCCACGTTGACGGAGCCGCCGATGGCCAGGTCGTCCTCGTACGGGCAGTTCGCCACCGTGGCGCCGTGCTTCGAGGAGCCCGCGCAGATGATCGCCACCGCGTCCTTGGGGTCCTTCGCGAGCCAGGAGGACGGCAGCTTCGAGCGGTGCTTGCCCTGGCCGATGAGCATCGCGCGGTGCGGTCCTTCGCCGCGGTAGGGCTTGGCGCCGCGGTACGGGGCCGGGTTGTCGCAGTACGCGGGCTTCTCTCCGTACTCGCCGGGCTTCAGCAGGCCGCGCACCTTGTCGAGCTGGATGGCCAGGTCCGCGCGCTCGACCCCGTCCTTCGCCGCACCGGCCAGCTCGCTGTCGGGGTACTCGTCGAGGAGCTGCTCGTACTGCGTGCGGGCCTGCTTCCAGGTGTCGTCGGCCATCAGCGCGTCGCCGCAGTCGACGATCGCGGCGGGCGCGACCTCGGGCACGACGTCGGCGGCGCGCGCCAGGCCGTCGTCCCCGGTCTCATGGGCGCCGAGCCAGTCGGTGACCTCCTTGGTCTGGCAGGCGTCGTCGGTGGGGAGCGCGCCGAGGAACCCGTCGAGCGCCTTGTCGACGTCGCCGCTGCGGTCCTCGCCGCCTTCGGCGTCGCCGCCCGCGTACTCGTCGAGGACGGTGGCGAGATGGCCGAAACCCGCGCTCAGCGCGTCGGTGTCGCCGGTCAGTCCGGCGTCCAGCTCGTCCTCGGCCTGGGCGAGGAGGAGGTCGGCCCGGCGGCCGGCGGCGCCGTCCCAGAGCGCGCCGGGGTGGTCGGCGTACGCCTTGAGCGTGCGGGCGCCGCGTATGCGGTCGTCCTCCGCCTGGCGCTCGGCCTTGAGCAGCAGCTCGCACGCCTCGGTGCCATCCTCGGCGCGGGCGGTCAGCGGGGCGTCGGCGAGGCGGTGGCCGAACCAGAGTCCTTCGAGGTCGGAGACGGCCTGGGCGCATTCGCCCGCGCGGTGGGCGTCGGCGGCGTTGCCCTCGATCCGGGAGGCGTCGAGGCGCAGGGCGGTGCAGGCGAGGAGGACGGGAGCGGCGACGAGGAGGGCGATGAGGCGGTCGCGGCGCACGTTCGCGGGGAGGACGGGGGGTGCGGAGGGGGGCGGGGGCGCGTCGGCGGGCTCGCGCTCCGCGGCGTGCGCGGCTGCGACGGGCTGCGCGGGCTCCGCCGGCTGTACCTCCGTGGCCTGCGCGGACGCCTCCGGCGCGGCGGCGCCGCGGCGGGGCAGGCGGCCCCCGGCGAGATACCAGCCGTGCACGGTGACGCCTATCCACCACGCCAGCACGACGGCCTGGAACCATGCGTTCCGTCCGGCCGTCGCCAGCAGGATGACGAGCATGACCGACACGCCCGCGGCGCCGAAGGCGATCCGCGGCCTGCGGAGCATCCCGTAACCGATGCCCAGCAGCGAGGCGTTGGCGAGCCCGACGGCGTACGGGTCCCTGGCCCGTACGGGCACGGGCGCCAGCTCGAACACCGGGCGGTCGGGGCCGAACGCGAGGATGTCGGGTTCGGTGGGCTGCTGCCCGGAGCCGGCGCCCCGTTCGGGTTCGGCGGGCGGCTCGCTGGGCATCGGGGGAAACGCTTCCATCGTGATCCCTTTCTCGGGCGAGCCACCGGCGGGCCGTCCCCATCTTTCGGCACCGGAGCCGGGAGGGGTCCCGGAACACCCGCCCCCCGGCGGGCACATGAGCCGCCAGGGAGATCGTGGCCCATCGCGGCCCCGCCGAACAGGCAGAACCCGGCCTTGCCGCGGGTCACGGAAGCGCACCCGGCGCCGCGCGCCCCTCACGGGGCGGGTGCGCCGAGTGGGACCTGTGAGGACTTGCGGAGTGCGCTTGCGGCGGCGTAGGAGCGACGGCGGATGTGCCGCAGCGCGCGCTGCGGCACATCCGCCACCCGGCTGCCGTCCGGTCGCGGGTATGCCCACCGTCTGCGCGCTACGGGCCCACCCGTAGCGCCACGCCTTTCCGCCGACGCGCCCCGCCGTGCGCCCTACTGCGCCGTCAGTGCCCGGACGAGGCCGTCCATCCCGTCGAAGTGCCAGTCGAACGCGTCCGTCGCCGCCGGGGGATCACCGGCCGGCCGCGGGACGTACGCCGTCCGCAGCCCGTTCTCCTGCGCCGCCCGCAGGTCCCAGGCGTGGGCGGCGACCATCAGCACCCGCTCGGGCGGGCAGTCGGCGGCTTGGGCGGCGAGCCCGTAGACCTCGGGCGCCGGCTTGTAGGCCCGTACCGCCGCGCCCGACAGAGCCTGGTGCCAGCGCAGCCCGCCGTGCGCGGCGAGGTGGAGCAGCGCGGGGCCCGAGGCGTTGGAGAGCCCGGCGACGGGGAAGCGCCGGGCGATGCGGTCGAGTCCGGCGGCGGAGTCGGACCACGGGGGCAGCCGCCGGGTGGCGGTGGCCAGCCGGGCGACGGCCGCCGGGTCGGTGACCCCGGCGCGTGCGGCCACCAGCTCGGCGGCCTCGCGGTCGACGGTCTCGCTGTCGGCGTACGGGCGCTCGCCCCGGGCCATCCGCGCCTGCTCGGTCTCGACGTGCCGCTGCCACAGGGCGAGGAGTTCGCCGGCCGCCGTGTCGTCGGCGGCGGGCGCGGCGGCGCGGATCTCCGCGCGCAGCCCGCCGGGTTCGTCGACGAGCGTGCCGAGGACGTCGAAGACGACGACCTGGGCGTCGCGGATCTCGGGCATGTGTCTCTCCTGTTCACGGCGGGCTGTCGTGATCGGCAACAACGCCGCCGGCCGGTCCATGCCCTCAGGAGGGGAAGAGATGTCGACACGCGGGCGCACATTCCGTTTACAGCCGTGTAATCCCGCGCTACCGTCAATGGGAGCGCTCCCATTGACCTGTTCACGACGAACGTGAGACCCCCTGCCAGGTCGGTCGCCCGCCCCGGCCCCGGGCCCGAGCCCCGTGCTCCGGGACGGCCCGGCGGCCCGGCACGCGCACCGAAGTCGCGGGCTCTCGCGTCAGCGCTCAGGGAGAACCCGAAGGAGACCAGACCATGGCTGTCCAACGACTCGTCCGCGCCGCACGATCACTCCGGCTCCGGCGCACGCTCGCACTCGCCGGGGTCGCGGGCGTCGCGACCGCCGCGCTGGCGGTGCCCACACCCGCGTCGGCCCACGGCGTCGCGATGGTGCCCGGCTCGCGCACGTTCCTGTGCTACAAGGATCTGATCGCGAACAGCTCCACGCAGATGCCGCAGAACCCGGCGTGCAAGGCGGCGGTGCAGTCCGCCGGCACGACGCCGCTGTACAACTGGTTCGCCGTGCTGGACTCCAACGCCGGCGGGCGCGCCCAGGGCTACGTACCGGACGGCAAGCTCTGCAGCGCCGGCGACCGCAGCCCGTACAACTTCTCGCCGTACAACGCGGCCCGCACCGACTGGCCGCTCACGCACCTCACCTCCGGCGCGAACATCAACCTCCAGTACAGCAACTGGGCGCACCACCCGGGCCGGTTCGAGGTCTACATCACCAACAACGGCTGGAGCCCGTCCAAGACGCTGGCCTGGGGCGACCTGACGCACCTGCAGACGGTCACCAACCCGCCGCAGGCGGGCGGCGCGGGCTCGGACGGCGGGCACTACTACTGGAACCTGCAACTGCCGCAGCGCAGCGGGCAGCACATGCTGTTCATCCAGTGGATCCGCTCGGACAGCCAGGAGAACTTCTTCTCCTGCTCGGACGTCGTCTTCGACGGCGGCAACGGCCAGGTCACCGGGCTGACGCCGGGCGCGATGTCGGCGGACGAGGTCAAGGCGCTGGGTGCGGGCCAGGAGAACACCAAGGCCGACCCGGTCAAGGGCGCGCACGGCGACCACGGCGCGGCGGCGCCGCAGGCGCAGGCGGTGGAGACGCTGAACGAGGGCGAGTCGAACCTGGCCGCCTCGTCCGACGACTCCTCGGCGGTGCTGCCGGCGGCGCTGGCGGGCGCGGGCGCGGTGATCTTCGCGGGCGGCGCACTGGTGTACAACCAGCGCCGGAACGGCCCGGGGAGGCAGCAGGCCTGACGGCCGCGACGGGGGCGGCACGGACGGCGGCGCCGAGGGGCGACGCCGCGCGGGGCGGGCGAGCACGGGGGCGCCCGGCCTCGCGAAGGGCCCCCGCGGCCCGGGCCGACGGGCCCGGGCCGCGGGTCGTACCCGTACGCACCCTCGGGGCGCTAGAGCTCCGCGTCCGCTTCCGCCTCCGCCCCGTGCAGCCGCAGCACCCCCACGCGCAGCGCTTCCGCCGCCGCGGCCGGGGTCATCCGGCCCGCGGCGACCTCCGCCCCTGCCGCGTGGCCGAGGGCGACGGTGGCGGCGGCCAGCCAGTGCGGCTCGGCGTCGCGTGCGAACTCCCCCGACTCCTGGCCGCGGCGGGCGATCCGCTCCAGCCGGTCGGTGATCGGCCGGTGCTGCTCGTCCTCCTGCCGGCGGTCCGCGGGGGCGGCTCCGCGTGCCGGAGGCCGGGGTAGCGGTCGGCGATCTCCCAGCTCACGTCGAGCAGCCGCAGCAGACCCGTGGCGGCGGGGAGTTCGTCGAGGCGGGCGGCGTCGAGCGCGGCGTCGGTCTCCGCGGTGACGCGGTCGAAGACGGCGGACAGCACCTCGTTGCGCGAGGGGTAGTGGGCGTAGACGGTCTGGCGGGTGACGCCCGCGGCGGCGGCGATGGCCTCGACGCTGGCCTCGGGCCGCTCGCCGAGCAGCCGGACGGCGGCGTCGACGATGGCGGACCTGCTGCGCTCGGCGTCGGCGCGGCGGCGGCGCGGGGCGGGCCGGCGGCCCGCGGACTCGGCGGGTCCGCCGGATTCCTTGGACGGCAAAGTCTTACACCTTGTCAAAGTTATCTCGGGCGCTATATCTTACGGAGTGTAAGAGATAGCGCCTGCGGGTGCCAGGCCGCCGTGCGCGCGGGCCCGCCCGCCACCGGGGGGAGCGAGATGACAGACACAGCCCGCCAGTTCATGACGGAGTTCTTCACCTCTTTCACGCGGGAGATCACGGCGGACGGCAGCGACCCGGGCCCGGTCGTCGACCGGTACTACACGCCGGACATCGTGCAGACGGCCGACGGGATCCGCATCGACCGGGAGCGGCTGGTGGCGCACATCCGCCCGGTCCGCAAGAACCTGGCGGACTTCGCCTTCGAGGTGCACGAGGCGCTGCGGGACGGGGAGCGGATCGCCGCCCGCTTCACCATCCACGCCACGGACCGCAGGGGCCGGCGGACGGCCACGGAGGTCCATCTCTTCGGCGAGCTGGCCCCGGACGGCCGGATACGCAGGACGCACCAGCTCAGCAGGACCATCAAGGACCCGGGGCGGACGGGAGGAGCCCCCGGGGGGAAGAGACGGGCAAGGAGGGGGACGGCTCGTGATCGAGACCCGTCACACCGTGCTGGGCATGGTGTGCAGCCACTGCGCGGCCATCGTCGGCGAGGAGATCGGCCGGATCCCGGGCGTCACGGACGTGCGCGTGGACATAGCGGCCGAGACCGTGGTCGTACGGGCGGACCGCCCGGTGCCGCGGGCGCACATCGACACCGCCGTGGAGGAGGCCGGCTACACCCCGGCCCCGCCCCCGCCCGACGCACCCGGCACCGCCCCGCCTGGCGCCACCCCGCGCGACACCGGACCACCCGGCACGGCACGGCCTGGCACCGCCCCGCCCGGCACCGCCCGGCCCCACGCCGCGCCACCACCCGCCGAACCGCCCCCGACGCCACGGAGTTAGCACGTGCCCATCCGTATCCTCACCGCCGTCGCCCTGCTCTCCGCCGGGCTGCTCGCCGGCGCATTCGGCTACGGCGCGGTGAACCTCGGCCCGACGTTCGACGCCGTGCCGCTGGAGACCCGCCTGTCGTTCCACGCCGAGTTGATGAAGATGAACTCGCCCGTGATGCAGACGGCGATGACGCTCACCGCGCTCAGCGCGCTGGCCCTCGCCGCGCTGCACCGCGGCCGCGAGCGGCTGCTCGCCGCCGGGGCCGCGCTGCTGGCGCTGGCCTCGTTCCTCATCACCCGGTTCGGCAACGTCCCGATCAACTCCGACATCAAGAAGTGGGCCGCCTCCTCGGCCCCCGCGGACCACGCGGAGATACTCCGGCGCTGGGATCTGTACAACAACCTGCGGACGCTCACCGCGGTCGTCGCCTTCGCCCTGCTCATCACCCTCGCCCTGCGCCGTCGCGCCGCACGCCCCGCGGACGCGGCGGACGCGGCGGCACCCCCGGAGCGGACCCCGGGGGTGCCGGCGCACTCGTAGCGGTGTGCGGGTGGTTCAGCCGGTGAAGCCGGCGGTGATGCGGGTGAACTCCCAGTTCGGACGGTCGCGGTTGACCGCCCAGAAGGCCATCCGGCCGATGTGGTGGGAGTTGGCCCAGTCGCGGATCTGGGTCCAGATCTGCGGCGTGGTGACCTCGCCCACGTCACTGGTGTTGTTCATGCCCGAGATGCCGATGTGCGCGTACGCCTCGGCGTCGCTCCAGCCGAAGACGGAGGTGAGTTTGGCCTTCAGCCCCTCGGTGGCCCGGACGGTGTTGCCGTACATGTCCGCGTGGCCGCCGAAGTTGAACGGCATGATCGTGAAGTTGTCGACGTCCGCCTGGAGGGCGTGGGCCCGCTCGATCAGGCGGTTGCCCCAGGAGTTGGGACCGGTGTTGAGGGTGGGGAAGGTGAGGATGGTCCGCAGCCCGGGGTTGTTCTGCTTGACGATCTTCAGCGCGGTCAGGATGCGGTCCTGCACCGCGGGGTTCTCGAACTCGTCGGTGTTCTCGATGTCGACGTCGATCGCCTTCAGGTCGTAGGCGTCGATCACCTTCTGGTAGGCGCCGGCCAGCGCTTCGGCCGTCGAGCAGTTGGGGCCCAGCTTGTTGCCGCTCCAGCCGCCGATGGACGGGACGACGTCGCCGCCGGCCGCGCGGATGGCGTTGATGCTGCTCTGGTCGACGCCGCCGGTGAGCGGACGCTGGCTGTCCCACGCCGGGTTGCAGCCGTTCTGGGCGAGGATGAACGCCATCGTGTACCACGTGACGCCGGTCGCGCTCATCACCTCGGTGGGGCTCGGCGGGTTGCCCCAGCCCAGGTAGAGGTACGGCGCGGCCTGGACGAAGGCAGGGCTGCCGCCGCCGTCCTTGCCGGTCGTGGCGCGCACCGCGGCGGTCGGCGGGGAGGCGTTGCCGGCCCGGTCCCTGGCGCGGACGGTGAAGGCGTACTCGGTGCTGGGCGTCAGCCCGGTGACGGTGGCGGTGGTGCCGGTCACCGTGGTGGCGAGGGTGCCGTCGCGGTAGACGTCGTAGGCGGTGACGCCGACGTTGTCGGTGGCGGCGTCCCAGGCGAGCGAGACGGAGGTGGCGCTCGTGCCGGTGACGCGGGGGGTGCCGGGGGCACCGGGCGCCTCGGTGTCGGGCTCGCCGCCGGGGCCGTCGAGGCTGATGTCGTCGGCGTGGTAGGTGCCCTGGCCGTACCAGCCGTGGACGTAGACCTCGGCGCTGGTCTGGTTGGCGCCGGTGGTGAACGACGCGGTCAGCTCGGTGTAGTCGGCGGCGGAGGCCGTCCAGGTGGCGTTGCCGCCGGTCACCCCGAGATAGACGTACCCGCCGCGTACCCAGCCGGACAGGGTGTACGTGGTGCCGGGCCGGACGGCGACGGTCTGGGCGCAGCGCGCGTTGCTGCTCGCGCTCGCGGCGCCGGCGAGCGCCTTGGTGCCGCTGTGCACGGGGCTGCTCACGACGGAGCCGGCCCCGTCGGCGCACGTCCAGTTCGCCAGGCTGCCGGACTCGAAGCCCGGGTCGTTCAGCAGGTTGGCGGCCTGTGCCGGGGCGGGCAGGGCCACCGCGCCGGCGCCGGCGAGCAGCGCGGCGCTCAGGTAGGCGACTAAGCGGTTTCGGATACGCACGGGTCCTCCCAGTGCGGTGGGGTGGGCGCCCAGGGCCGGTCGAGGGCGGCGCCGGCATGGGCATGCATGACGCGAGCATGACATTTCCAGCGGCCGGGGATGGGGCCGCCTCGAACAGGGAGGGGGTGTGGAGCTATTGGTCTGGACCTATTACCGGATTGAAGCCGAGCCTCCCCACGCCGTCAAGCCCCCGGCCGCACGGGTCAGGTGACCGCGGCAGAGAGCCGGCGTTCGGCGGGGCCATCGCGGGACACGTCCCGGTTCAGCCTCCGAGCCGGTGCGCGAGCTGGAGCAGATCGGCCACGCGCGGCACCCGTCCGCCGAAGCCCGGCAAGGGGACGCGGTCGCCGCCGCGGGCCGGGCGATCCTGACGAGTCGTCAGCGATGGACGACCCCGAAGCCGGTCCACACGAGTCTCCGCCCCCGTCAGGCCCCGGCCCCCTCCGGGGCGCCGCCGTCGGAGGGGCTCGCGGGACCGGCCCCGCCCACCCCGCCCGCCTCGCCTGCCCGGTCCGGCCGGTCCGGCCCGCCGCCGGAGAGCTGCTCCACCTCGGCCGCCCACTCGTCGACGTGCGCGACGAAGTCGTCGACCATCCGGTGGAACAGCTCCGCGAGCGTCCGCAGATCCTCCGGCGACCACTCCGCCAGCGCCCCCTGCATCCCCCGGCACGCCACCGCGCGGATGCGCCCGATCGCCTCGCGCCCGGCGTCGGTGAGCTGGATGCGCTGCGCCCGGCGGTCGTCCGGATCCGGGACGCGGGACACGTACGCCGCCTTCTGCAACTGCTGCACCTGCCGCGTCACGTGCGACGCCTCCACCCCGAGCCGGTCCGCCAGCTCGCCCAGGCGCAGCGGCTCGGAGTCGTCGATCTGCCGCAGCAGCGCCACCGCCGCCCGGTCGAGCGGCACCTCGGCCAGCGCCATCAGCCGGTCGTGCTGCCGCGCCCGGCTGCTCAGATAGGCGATACGGCTGAGGGCACGCTCGATCTCGGCCACGTCCGAGGAGACGTGGGTGGCTTCAGGCGGCCGGACAGACATGGGGATCACTTTAACCTTAATTTGCTTGACTCAACTAAGTATCACATGCTTGCGTAAGTCAAGTAATCCACTTCCCGTCGCAGGAGTCCACCCCGATGACAGACACCGCCACCACGGTGGCCGAGGACGGCCGCGCCGCCCGGCCGGGACAGTCCTCAGGACCCGGCCTGACGCTGCTCGCGCTGGCGTCCGCCGGGCTCGTCGTATCGCTGCAGCAGACGCTGGTGCTGCCCCTGCTCCCCCAGCTCATGCAGACGTTCGACATCTCGGTCGCCGCCGTCTCGTGGGTCTTCACCGCGACGCTGCTCGCCGGGGCGGTCGCCACACCGCTGCTCTCCCGCTTCGGCGACATGTACGGCAAGAAGAAGATGATCTCGGTGACGATGGGCCTGCTCGTCACCGGCTCCGTCATCTGCGCGATAGCCGACTCGCTCGCCCTCCTCATCGTCGGCCGCGCGCTCCAGGGCACCGCCGCGGCCGTCATCCCCCTTGCCATCGGGATGATCCGCGACTCCTACCCGCGCGAGAAGGTCACGACGGCCATCGGCGTCGTCAGCGCCACCCTCGGCGTCGGCGGCGCCGTGGGCATGCTCGTCACCGGTCTCATCGCCGACAACACCGACTCCCACCACCCGGTCTTCTGGATCGCCGCCGCCATGGCCGCCGTGGGACTGCTCTTCGTGCTCTTCTGCACCCGTGACTCCGGCCGCCGCGCCGGCGGGCGCCCCGACCTCATCGGCGCCGCCCTGCTCGGCGGCTGGCTGGTCAGCCTGCTGATCGGCATCAGCCAGGGCAACTCGTGGGGCTGGACGGACGCCCGCATCCTCGGCCTCTTCGCCGCCGCGGTCGTGCTGTGCGCGGTCTGGGTGGCCGTCGAACTGAAGATGCGCGAGCCGCTCGTACGGCTCCAGATCCTCGTCGGCCCCAAGTCGCTCTCGGCCAACCTCGCGTCGCTGCTCCTCGGCTTCTCGATGTTCGCCGCCTTCACCCTGATCTCGAACTTCATCCAGACCCCCGAGGCCGAGGTCGGCTACGGGCTCACCGGCTCGGTGCTCGACGTCGGCCTGTACATGCTGCCGAGCACCCTCACCATGCTGGTCTTCTCCGCGCTCTCCGGCCGCATCGAGGCCCGGATCGGCGCCGCCTGGACCCTCGCCACCGGCTCGGTCATCGCGGGCGTCGCGTACGCCTGGCTCGCGCTCATGCACGACTCCGCGCTCGACATCATGATCTTCAGCGGCATCCAGGGCCTCGGCATCGGCATCGCCTACGCGGCCCTCGGCACGCTCGCCGTCCAGCACGTACCCATGGACCAGAGCGGCATCGCCAGCGGGATCAACTCCCTCGTGCGCACCGCCGGCGGCAGCATCGCCAGCGCCGCGACCGCGGCCGTGCTGGCGGCGCAGGTCATCGACGGCACCGAGGTGCCGACTGTCGACGCGTACGTCCTGTGCTTCGTCATCGCCGGGCTCTCGGCCGGCGCCGCGGCGGCCATCGCCGCGGTGCACGGGCTGCGGCACGGCCGCAAGTAGCGCGTACGGCCCCGGGCGCCCGTTCCGTACGGCACCCGGGGCCGGCCCCGCCGCCGGGCGGTGGCGGGGGCTCCGTTTCGCGGTCCGCCTGGTGGGCGGCAGTAGACTCGCCGCTGTGGCGGACACCCAGTACGAAGACCTGTTGCGAACCGTGCTCACCTCCGGGACGGCCAAGGCCGACCGGACGGGCACCGGCACCCGGAGTGTCTTCGGGCACCAACTGCGCTACGACCTCGCGCAGGGCTTCCCGCTGATCACCACCAAGAGGGTGCATCTGAAGTCCATCGTGTACGAGCTGCTGTGGTTCCTCCGCGGCGACTCCAACGTCGGCTGGCTCCAGGAGCACGGCGTCAGCATCTGGGACGAATGGGCGGGACCGGACGGCGAACTGGGCCCGGTCTACGGCGTCCAGTGGCGCTCCTGGCCCACCCCCGACGGCAGGCACGTCGACCAGATCAGCGACGTGCTCGACACCCTCCGCCGCAACCCCGACTCGCGCCGCATGATCGTCTCCGCCTGGAACGTCGCCGAGCTGGAGAACATGGCGCTGCCGCCGTGCCACGCCTTCTTCCAGTTCTACGTCGCCGAGGGCAGGCTCTCCTGCCAGCTCTACCAGCGCAGCGCGGACCTCTTCCTCGGCGTTCCGTTCAACATCGCCGGCTACGCGCTGCTCACGCACATGGTGGCGCAGCAGACCGGCCTCGAACCCGGCGACTTCATCTGGACCGGCGGCGACTGCCACATCTACGACAACCACGTCGACCAGGTGACGGAGCAGCTCTCGCGCACGCCGTACGAGTTCCCCGAGCTGCGGCTGCGCCGGGCGGAATCGCTCTTCGACTACGCCTACGCGGACGTCGAGGTGGTCGGCTACCGGCACCACCCGGCCATCAAGGCCCCGGTCGCGGTGTGAACGTAGGGCTCATCTGGGCGCAGGCGCGCGACGGCGTGATCGGCGCGGACAACGGCATTCCGTGGCGCCTTCCCGAGGACATGGCGCACTTCAAGGCGACCACCCTCGGCCACCCGGTGGTGATGGGACGCAGGACCTGGGACTCGCTGCCGCCGCGGTTCCGCCCGCTGCCGGGCAGGCGCAACGTCGTGGTGACGCGCGATCCCCGGTGGGCGGCGGAGGGCGCGGTCGGCGCCGGGTCCGTCGACGGGGCGCTGGAACTGGCCGCGGGTTCGCCGGGCGTCACGGCGGTGTGGGTGATCGGCGGCGGGGAGGTCTACCGGGCCGCGCTGGGGCACGCCACGACGCTCTCGGTGACGGAGGTCGACACGGAGGTGGCGGGCGGCGACACGTACGCGCCGGTGCCGGGACCGGAGTGGCGGGTCGCCGAGGACGGCGGCTGGCAGCTCAGCAGGTCGGGCCTGCGGTACCGCATCCGTACGCTCACGAGGTGACCCCGGACCGCGCGCACCCGGCGCCGCGCACCGGCCCGCTCACCCCGAAACGCGCCACCGACCCCGCCCACCGCCCCCGCACGCCCGCCCAAGGGTAGGCGCCTCCTCTGACATCTCGCGCAGCCCACGCCCCTCCGGGGGCATCGCCGCCGCGGCCCCGCGGCGATGTCACAGCGCGCGGCTACCCTTGGGCGGGCGTGCGGGAAGAGTCGGGAAGAGATGGTGCAGGTCAGTCGGTCTTCTGCCAGGCGCCGACGCCGAGTTCGCCCGTCGTGCCGAGGTCCAGTTCCGGCGTCACCGTCACCGGTGCGGCATCGGGCTTCGCCCACAGCCGTACGTACGGGACGTCGACCGCCTCGCCCGCCTCGACCGTGTTGCGCCACACCAACTGCGTCGATGCCCGCTCCCCCGGCTGCAGCGCCAGCGGCCGCGGCGGGGCGTCCGCGCCGGTGCCGGCGGCGATGGCGGCGCCGCCGCGGCGGATGCGTACGCCGGTGACCTCCGCGTGCTCCTCGTCGAGGAGTTGCACGCGCGGATAGCCCTCCAGCCGGTGCACCTCCGTGCCGCAGTTCTCCAGGTGCAGCCCGACGACCCGCAGGCCCATCGCGGCATCGCCCTCGTCCGCGTACAGCCGCACCCCCGTCGGCGGGCACGGACCGCCCGTCGACGGCGCCTCGTCCGCCGGGACGCTGCGCACCTCGCCGATCTGCACCTGGGCCCCGCGCCCGCCCGACATCGCGGCGGTGACGTCCGCCTGGTCAGGCACCGTACGGCCGGCCGGGACCGACTCCACGATCTTCTCCGGGTGCGCCAGCACCTCGCCGGAGGCGGTACGGACCTCGAAGGCGACGGTGTACGTCATCGCCTCCGACCCGCGGTTGGCGATCTCGAACTCCACCCGCACCGGCTCCGCGGTCTCCGGGTTCGTGTGGACGCGGGTGACGGTCACGCCGTCGACCTCCACCGGGGTCGGGTTGCCCGGCGCGGTCGGGGCTCCGGCGTCCACGGTGCCGTCCGCCGGCTCGGTGCCGCAGCCGGCGAGCAGCAGTACGGCGGCGAGCCCGAGGGCGAGGGCGCCGGCCCGGGGGCCGGCCTGACGTGTACGGAACGGCCGGGTGGCACGGGTGGCGGGGCGCATCCGCCCAGTTGACCAGGGCGGATGCGCCGCGGCCGTGACGGGGGTCACTCCGTCGGCCACAGCACGGTCACAGTTCCGCGCCGCGGACCGGCCCCGTGGCTCAGCACTGACCGGCCCCGGGCTCAGCCACAGACCGGCCCTGTGGCTCAGCCAGGGACCGGAGCCGGACCGGGGAGACAGCCCGCGGCCCGACCGCGGACCGGGCTCCCCCCGACCGCGGACCCGCACCCCCGCTCAGCCCACCGGCACGCGCGCCAGCCGCAGTTCGTGCGCCCCGTCCGGGCGCGCGGCCTCGAAGTAGAGGTGCCACGTGCCCTCGGCCACCACCGCGTCGACGTAGCGCACCGAGCCCGTGCCGTACGGGACGGCCGCCCACGGCCCCTCGGTGCTGAGCCGGTGCCAGGTGCGCAGGTCGTACGAGACCGCGAGGCCGCAGTTCTCCTCGTAGTTCTGCTCGTGGGAGGCGATGCCGTCGTAGAAGCCGAGCCAGCCGGCGCCCGGGCCGAGCGGGACGGCGGAGTTGAGCCGGGTCTGGTACGCGTCCCAACCGCTGCCGGTGGGCATGGCCTCGCCCTGCCAGGCGAAGGTCGCGCCGCCGTCGAGGGAGAGGGCGAGACCCGTGGGGTGGGTGGTGACGCCGGTGTTGAAGACGTCGGCGGTGGCGTGCGCGCGGTCGGCGTCCGCGGCGGCGATCCCGGCGGCCGCGTAGCTCGCGAAGAGGTAGGTCACCGGGCCGTGCCGGAGTGTGTACGGGTCCTTGACGCCCTCGGTGCCGGTGCCGGCGGCGGTGAGCGCGGGGCGGGCCCCGGCGAGGTCGAAGGCGTCGGGCGCGGCGGCGTCGACGACGTCGATGCGCCAGCGGGAGTCGGCGGGGTCGACGTAGCAGAGATAGAGCTGATAGCCGCCGGGGGTGGGCAGCAGGCTGAAGCGCTCCATCGAGTCGGTGCCCAACTGCCGGCTCTCCACGCTCCACACGTCGGTGAAGTCCACCCCGTCCTCGCTCACCGCGACCGCGCACCGCCAGCCGCGTTCGCCGTCCGGGTGCCCCCGCGGCCGCCGTCGCCGGTACGTCATCAGCCACCGCCCCCGCTCGGGCTCGTACAGCACCCCGGGACAGCCGGTCCAGTACCCGGCTTCGGGAGCCTCGGGCAGCATGACGACCTCCCCCTGCGCGGGGTCGAAGGCGGGCAGGGGCGCGCTGATGCGGTGGGTCGGCATGCTGATCAGCCTAGGAGCCCGGCGGCCGGGGACGTAGACCGCGCAACGTGACGGGAAGGTGAACTCGCACGTGGGCGAGGTGGGGCGGGCAGGATCCGGTCGGGGGCCGCCGGGCGGCGGCCGGTCAGGGGGCGTGCCAGGTGAGGCTGTAGCGGCGCAGGACGTGGCGGCGGTAGCGCACGCCGGGGAGTACGCGGCGGGCCTCGGCGCGGACCTCGCCGTAGCTCATGTGCGGGCTGATGAACGGCATGCCGGTGGGGAAGGAGGCGCGCCGCAGCACCTTCGCGGCGCGGACGACGGGCGCGGCGGCGACCGTGACGGCCCAGTCGCCGGCGCTCGCCTCGCGGGCGAGGCCGACGACCACGAGGACGCCGCCGGGGCGCAGCAGTTCGCGCATGCGGGCGAGGGCGGCGGTGAAGTCCATCTGGTGCACGGCGGAGACCGAGCAGATGAAGTCGTAGCCGGCGGCGGGCAGGTCGGCGGTGAGGAAGTCGCCCGCGACGAAGTCGATCCCGGGCCGGTCGGCGGCCTCTTCGCGGGCAGTGGCGATCATCTCCGGAGAGTTGTCGACGCCGGTGACGCGCTCGGCCCGCGCGACGAGCTTGCGCGCGAGGAGGCCGTCGCCGCAGCCGACGTCGAGCGCGTCGTGGCAGCCCTCCGGGACGGCGCGCAGGATGCCCGGGTGGTGGGCGACGTTGGTGTTCCAGTACGGCGTCAGGTCGGAGTCCGGCACCGGTGCATGGTACGGACGGGGGGCGCGGGGGCGCGAGAGCAGGCGGACGACGGCGTACGCGCGCGGGCACTCCCGGGCGCGCGCCGGACGTACGGGAAGCGCCGCGACGTACGGGGCGTACGGCCTATACCGGCACACCATCGCCGAATCATCCCGTACCCACCACGGACGCGCGCCCAACTGCCGTATCGGGTCCGGCATTTGGCGCGTTCCCGCGTATCGGCCCATGCGTCCGTGCCGGCTCTCTTGACGGCTGTTCTCCGGAGCGTAACCATCCAGGCCAACGGGAGAGCGCTCTCCCGTTCTCCTCCCCCACCCCCCAGGAGGCCCCCGATGAGGAGATCGCGGCTCTACGCCGTACTCCTGCCGGCCCTGGCCCTGGCCCTGTGCGTCACCGCACTCGGTGCCATCGCGGCCACCGGCGAGAAGGCCCGCGCCCGCACGGTCACGGCAGACGGCAGCGCCGGCGACCCGGCCCACGCCGCCCACGCGGCCCACGCCGCCCACGCCCAGCCCCGCCCCGTCGCCTCCGGCGACGACCCCGACGGCGACGGCTACATCCCCGCGGAACCGCCCGTCACCGGCGTCGTACCGTCCGACAAGGAGCCGCCGCACCGCTACTTCCACGAGTTCCAGGCCAACTGCTCGGTCACCCACACCAAGCCGGACGACCCCATCGTCTACCCCGGCCAGCCCGGCAAGTCCCACGACCACACCTTCATGGGCAACGACACCACCGACGCCCACAGCACCACCGCCTCGCTGGACGCCGGCGGCACCGAGTGCAAGGCGCCCGGCGACAAGTCCGGCTACTGGATGCCCACCGTCCTCAACGACGGCCGGCCCGTACTGCCGGTCGGCGAGCAGGTCATCTACTACAAGGCCGGCGTCACCGACTACACCAGCGTCCGCCCGTTCCCCAAGGGCCTGCGCTTCGTCGTCGGCAGCCCGCTGCAGAGCGCCGAGGAGTTCCGCGACCACCCGGGCTTCGTGGAGGGCTGGGAATGCGGCGAGAGCTACTTCAACGTCGACTTCCCCGCCACCTGCCCCGGCACCCGGGACACCCAGCTCAACATCCGGATGCAGGCGCCCAGTTGCTGGGACGGCCGCTACCTGGACACCCCCGACCACAAGAGCCACATGGCGTACCCCGTGGTCAAGGCCGGTACGAACAACGACGTCTGCCCGCAGAGCCACCCGGTGGCGCTGCCGATGATCGAGTTCAAGATGGCGTTCCCGGTCAACGGAGACATGTCACGGATCGCGCTCTCCAGCGGCCGCGGCTACTCCTTCCACTACGACTTCATCAACGTCTGGGACGACGCCACCCTCAGGGCGCTCGTCGACCACTGCGTCGTCGGCGCGCTCCAGTGCAACGCGCGCGGCTACGACGAGACCCACCCCGAAGCGGGCGCCGCCCTCGACGAGAACTACGAGCTTCCCTGACCCCCACCGCTGGAGGATCCCCCCCATGCACCCCGACCCCCCGCACCCCCCGGCGCGGCGAGACCCCGGCGCGCCAGGGGCCTGCCCGCCGCACTGCCCGCCGTCCTGGCCGCAGGCGCGCTGCTGGCCGGCCTGACGACCGCGCTCCCGGCCGCCGCCGTACAGCCGGCCCCGGAGCCCGCCTCCGTGACCGCGCCCGCCTCCGGAGCCGCGGGCCCCGAAGCCGCCGCCGGGAGCGTCGTCAAGGTCACCGGCTCGCAAGGCGCGTGGCAGCTCACCGTCGACGGCCAGCCGTACACCGTCAAGGGCCTGACCTGGGGCCCGCCCGTAGCCGAAGCCGCCTCGTACATGCCGGACGTCGCGTCCCTGGGCGCCAATACGGTACGTACCTGGGGCACCGACGCCACCACCCGCCCGCTCCTCGACGCCGCCGCGGCCAACGGCGTCAAGGTCATCGCCGGCTTCTGGCTCCAGCCCGGCGGCGGCCCGGGCAGCGGCGGCTGCGTCGACTACGTCGCGGACACCGCGTACAAGAACGACATGCTGGCCGAGTTCCCCCGCTGGGTCGAGACGTACCGCGACCACCCCGGGGTGCTGATGTGGAACGTCGGCAACGAGTCGGTCCTCGGCCTGCAGAACTGCTACCAGGGCGCCGAGCTGGAGCGCCAGCGCGACGCGTACACCGGCTTCGTGAACGACGTCGCCGAGCGCATCCACCAGGTCGACCCGAACCACCCCGTGACCTCCACCGACGCCTGGGTCGGCGCCTGGCCGTACTACCAGCGCAACGCCCCCGACCTCGACCTGTACGCCGTCAACGCGTACGCCGCCGTCTGCGACGTGCGCGCCGCCTGGGAGGCCGGCGGCTACGACAAGCCGTACATCGTCACCGAGGGCGGCCCGCCGGGCGAGTGGGAGGTCGAGGACGACGCCAACGGCGTGCCGGCGGAGCCGTCCGACGTCGCCAAGGCCGAGGGCTACGAGCGCGCGTGGGACTGCGTGACGGGCCACCGCGGCGTCGCGCTCGGCGCCACCCTCTTCCACTACGGCATCGAGAACGACTTCGGCGGCGTGTGGTTCAACCTCACGCCGGACAAGCAGCGGCGGCTGTCGTACTACGCGGTCAAGGAGGCGTACGGGCGCGACACGGGCGGCGACAACACCCCGCCGGTGATCTCCGGCCTGCGCGTCGGGGACGCGGGCGCGGTGCCGGCGGGCAGGGAGTTCACGCTCTCCGCGGACATCGCCGACCCGGACGGGGACGCGCTGACGTACGGGGTGCTCGTCAACAGCAACTACATCGACCAGGACAAGGCGCTGCGGCCGGCGCAGTTCCGGCAGACGGGCGCGGGGACGTTCGCGGTGACGGCGCCGGACCGGCTCGGCGTGTGGAAGGTGTACCTGCGCGCGACGGACGGCAGGGGCAACGTCGGCATCGAGACGCTGTCGGTGAAGGTCGTCCCGCCGCCGGTCGACGGCACCAACGTCGCACGGGGGAAGCCGTCCACGGCGTCCACCGAGCAGACCGACGCCTACGGCGGCTGCCCCTGCGAGGCCGGCGACGCCACCGACGGCAGCTACACGACCCGCTGGGCCAGCGCGTGGGCCGACCCGCAGTGGCTGAGCGTCGACCTCGGCGAGCGGACGACGTTCACGCACGTCCAGCTCGCGTGGGAGGCCGCGTTCGCGAGGTCGTACGCGATCCAGGTCTCCGACGACGGCCAGAACTGGCGGACGGTGTACGAGACGACCGCGGGCAATGGCGGGATCGACGACCTGGAGGTCTCGGGCACCGGCCGCTACGTGCGGATGAACGGCACCGCGCGGGGCACCGGATACGGGTACTCGCTCTACGAGTTCGGCGTGTACCGCTGATCGATCAGGTGTTGGAGAGCGGTTTCCGGCGCGTGCTATAAAGGCGCGTATGGGCCGACCGCCGACGCTGGAGGACGTGGCCCGGGTCGCCGGAGTGTCCCGGGCCACGGTCTCGCGCGTGATCAACGGCACCCGGAACGTCGACCCGGCGATCCAGGAGACCGTCCGCGCCGCGGTCCGTACGACCGGGTACGCACCCAACAGCGCGGCCCGCTCCCTCGTCACCCGGCGCACAGGTGCGGTGGGCCTGGTGATCTCCGGCGCGGGCGAGGGTGGCGACGAGGCCGCGTACCGGCGCTACGTCTTCTCCGATCCGTTCTTCGGCCGCGTGGTCGACGGCGTGATGGGCGCGCTGCGCCCGCGGGGCATGCACCCGATGCTGATGCTCGCCGAGACGGCGGAGGCCCGCGAACAGGTCGTCGCGCACCTGCGCCAGGGCATCGCGGACGGGGCGCTGCTGGTCTCCACCCACGGCGAGGACCCGCTGCCGGGCATGCTGACGGCCGCGGGCGTGGCGACGGTGCTGTTCGCGCGCCCGGCCCGCCCGGTCCCGGCCGGCTACGTGGACCTGGCCCACCGCGACGGCGCCCGCCTGGCCGCGGAACACCTCCTCGCCCGCGGCTGCCGCCGCCCGGTGACGATATGCGGCCCCCTGGACGTACTGGCGGGCCAGGAGCGACTCGACGGCTTCAACCAGGCGATGGCCCGCCACGGCCACGCGTACGTCCCGTGCGCGGAGGGGAACTTCACGGCGGCGAGCGGCGAGCAGTCGATGACCCGCCTGCTGCGGGAACACCCGGACCTGGACGGTGTCTTCGCGGCGAACGACCTGATGGCGCGAGCGGCGGTGCAGGTCCTGCGCGAGCAGGGCAGAAGGGTCCCGGAGGATGTGGCGGTGATCGGCTTCGACGACAGCAGCGCGGCGACGTCGACGCGCCCGGAGCTGACGACGGTGCGGCAGCCGGTGGAGGAGATGGCGGGCGAGATGGTGAGCCTGCTGCTGACGGCACTGGAGTCGCCGGGGGCAAGCCCGAGATCGGTGATCTTCGAACCGGACCTGGTGGTACGGGAGTCGGCGTAGGGGGCAGAGGCCCGGGCGGAGGAATTGGACCGTAACTCGTGGTAACAGCGGGCCCAAACCGGGGCAACTCACCCACACGGCCAGACTTTCGCCCACAGACGCGCACGCAGCCGTTCCGAGGCCAGGCGGCCACCGCCCGCACGCCCAAGCGGAGAGCTTGTGTCGTAACCTGCGGTAACACCCCCGGATACGGGCCAAATAGGCCCCCGGAGCCCGACTTTCGCCCAACGACACCCACGCGCGGGACCCCGGCCGGACGGGAGCCCCGCGCCCACTTCCGCCGGCACCGCCCTGGCCTTCCGCCTGCCGGAGGGACCGGCGACCGGCCTGAGCCCGGAGCCATGGGGCCCGCCGCCCCGCCCGCCGGGGCGAGCGGCGAGGAAGTGCAGCCCACCCCGGCCTCCGCCCCCAGCCTGCCGGGGAGATCGGCGATCAGGACAAACCCGGAGTCCGGCGGCCCGGCCCCCGTCCGCCTGGGGCATCGGCGCTCGGGGAAGACCCGGCGCGCGGCAGCCCGCCCGCCCCGTCCGCAGGGGGGATCGGCGATCGGGACAGACCCGGCACCGGGGTCCCGCCCCCGTCCGCTGGGGATACCGGCGATCGGCGCGGCCCCGGCTCCGTGGGCTGCCCCGTCCGCCGGGCACGGCATCCGTAGTCCCAGTCGGAGGGCGCCCGCTCCCTCCGGGCCACCCATAGCCGCCGGTCTTTTACGGGCCGGAGTCCGGTGTCAAGGGTGGGGCGAAGCCCCATCGCGCAGCGACGCTCCTCGCAGCGAAGCGGAGAGGAGCGCCCTTGACACCGGACGCAGGCCCGCACACTCAAAACCGGGGTGGCCCGGGGGGAGCCTTTACGACACGGCCACTCCCCTCGCCGCCACCCCCGTACACCGGCACCCCAACGAAGCACCCCCACCCCGACACCGCACCCCCGCACCCGGCCCGCCCCACCGCCACGACGTACCAGCTCAACGCCCCACCGCCCCCGCACTGTCAGAGCAGCCGCATACCCTTGGGTGGGCGTGAGGGGAAATTCAGACCCCACACCTCCACACCCCCCCACCCCCCCACACCCCCTGCCCCCTGCCCCCTGCCCCTGCCCCTGCCCCTGCCCCAGGTTCGCAAATTGCAATACTCTGCAATTTGCTACATCATGTAGTCGCCACCCGATCACTTGGAGTCGACTCACGTGCAGGTCCCGCTCTACCAAGCCAAAGCCGACCTGTTCCGCATGCTCGGCCACCCCGTCCGCATCCGCGTGCTCGAGCTCCTCCAAGACCGCCCCATGGCCGTCCGCGACCTCCTCACCGAGATCGGCGGCATCGAAGCCCCCGCCCTCTCCCAGCAGCTCGCCGTCCTCCGCCGCTCCGGCATCGTCACCGCCACCCGCGAAGGGTCCACCGTCATATACGCCCTCGCCGGCGGTGACGTCGCCGAGTTGATGCGCGCGGCGCGGCGGATCCTCACCGAGATGCTCGCCGGGCAGAACGAACTCCTCGCCGAACTGCGGGAAGCCGAGGCCGAGGCGCGGTGAACGCATTCCTCCTCCGGGTCTGGCGCCCGGTTCGTGCGCTGCTGCCCGCACGCGCCGACCTCGGGGACATGGGGCGCGAGCCGCGGCGGGATCTGCTCGCCGGGCTGACCGTCGCGATCGTCGCGCTCCCGCTCGCGCTCGGCTTCGGGGTCTCCTCCGGGCTCGGGGCCGAGGCCGGACTCGCGACCGCCGTCGTGGCCGGGGCGGTGGCGGCGTTCTTCGGAGGGTCCAGCTTCCAGGTCTCCGGGCCGACCGGGGCCATGACCGTCGTGCTGGTGCCCATCGTCGCCCAGTACGGGCCCGGCGGGGTGCTCGCGGTGGGGCTGCTCGCGGGGGTGATGCTCGTCGGGCTCGCGGTGGCGCGCGCGGGGCGGTACATGCGGTACGTACCGGCCCCCGTCGTCGAGGGGTTCACCCTCGGCATCGCGTGCGTGATCGCACTGCAGCAGATGCCCAACGCCCTCGGCGTCGAGAAGCCCGAAGGCGAGCGCGTCCTCGTCGTCACCTGGCGCGCGCTGGAGGAGTTCGCCGCCGCCCCCAACTGGACCGCCGTCGCTCTCACCGCCGCCGTCGTCACCGTCATGCTCGCCGGGGCGCGCTGGCGGCCCACCGTCCCCTTCTCCATCGTCGCCGTCATCGCCGCCACCCTCGCCGCGCAGGCGTTCCACCTCACGGATGCGAAGCCGATCGGCGAGCTGCCCGCCGGCCTCCCGGCCCCCTCCCTCGGCTTCCTCGACATGGGCGACCTCGGTACGCTCCTCGCCCCCGCCGTCGCCGTTGCCGCGCTCGCCGCGCTGGAGTCGCTGCTCTCGGCGCAGGTCGCAGACGGCATGGCCACCGCACAGGCGAGCCAGGCAGCGCAGACGGGCCACACGGGCCAGACGAGCCAGGCAGCGCAGACGAGCCAGGCAGCGCAGACGGGCCAGACGAGCCGGAAGGACAAGACCGCCCCCGCCCCCGCCCCCGCCCCCCAGCACCACGACCCCGACAAAGAGCTCCTCGGCCAGGGCCTGGCCAACATCGCCGCCCCCCTCTTCGGCGGCGTACCCGCCACCGGCGCCATCGCCCGTACCGCCGTCAACGTCCGTACCGGCGCCCGTTCCCGGCTCGCGTCCCTCACCCACGCCGCCGTCCTCGCCGTCATCGTCTTCGCCGCCGCGCCGCTCGTGTCGAAGATCCCCCTCGCCGCCCTCGCCGGGGTGCTGCTCGCCACCGCCGTGCGCATGGTCGAGGTCGCCTCGCTGCGGGCGATGGCGCGGGCGACCCGCTCCGACGCCGCCGTGCTCGTGCTGACCGCCGGCGCCACCCTCGCCCTCGACCTCGTCTACGCCGTGATCATCGGCCTGCTCGTCGCCGGTGCCCTCGCGCTGCGCGACGTGGCCCGGCAGGCGCGGCTCGACCAGGTCTCCTTCAAGGCCCACCTGCCCGGCGACCACACCGACGAGGAGCACTCGCTGCTCGCCGAGCACATCGTCAAGTACCGCCTCGAAGGGCCCCTCTTCTTCGCCGGCGCGCACCGCTTCCTGCTGGAGCTGACCGACATCGCCGACGTACGCGTCGTGATCCTGCGGATGTCCCGGGTCTCGACCATCGACGCCACCGGCGCCCTCGTCCTCAAGGACGCGGTGGAGACCCTCGACCGCCGCGGCATCGTCGTCCTCACCTCCGGCATCCGCCCCGAGCACCGGCGGGCGCTCGACTCCGTGGGCGCGCTGGATCTGCTACGGGCCGAGGGCCGCGAGTACGCCACGACCCCCGACGCCGTCGCCGCCGCCCGCCGCCACCTCCACGGCGCCGGCATCCTCCCCGCCCCGCGCACCGCACCGCGCACCGCCCCGCACCCCGACCCCCGCGCCGCCACGCTCGTCGAGGAGCCGAACCGCTAGCGCGGAGTATCCCCGCGGAGGAGGGCAGGTCCGCTGTCCGCCACCCCGGACGGCAGCCCGCCCGGACAGCAGCCCGCCCGGACGGCAGCCGCCCCGGACAGAGCCCACCCGGACAGCACTCGGCCCGGTCCGCCGCCCGCGGACCGGGCCGGTGTGCGAAGCCCCGGTCAGGAACTCCAGTCCTGCGGCACCTGCTTGGTGGTCGCGTTGAGCCGGTTGAACAGGTTGGTCACGGCGATCGTCAGCACGAGGGCCGCGAGGCCCTTCTCGTCGTAGTGCTTGGCGGCCTCGTCCCAGACGGCGTCGGGCACCGGGTCGCTGCGGTCGGCCATCCGCGTCGTGGCCTCCGTCAGCGCCAGCGCCGCGCGCTCCTCGTCGGTGAAATACGGTGCGTCCCGCCAGGCGGCGACGCTGGCGAGCCGCTCGTCGGTCTCGCCGCTCTTGCGGGCGTTACGGGCGCCGGAGTCGACGCACGAACTGCACGCGTTGATCTGGCTGGCGCGCAGGTGCACCAGGTCGAGCGTGGTTTTCGGAACCCCGCCGGAAAAAGCGGCCTTGTAAATGTCCCCGACGGGCTGCATGGCGTCGAGAATCATGGCCGGATTCTGCATTCGCGGCTGCATGGAATATCACTCCTCATGGAAATTGCGGTGCCGCCGGATTCCGGCGTGCACACTGCTACGACGTCTGCCGGCGGGAGGGTGTGACACCGTCCCGCCGCGCGGCCGCACCGGCAAGGAGGATGATGGTGGCCATGTACGAGAGCGAACTGCTGGCCGGCAGGTTCGAGGAGAAGCGCCCGCGGCTCCAGGCCGTGGCCCACCGCATGCTCGGCTCCGCGGAGGAGGCCGAGGACGCGGTGCAGGAGGCGTGGATCAGGCTGCAGCGCGCCGACGTGGCGGCCGTCGAGAACCTCGACGCCTGGCTCACCACCGTCGTCGGCCGCGTCTGCCTGGACATCCTGCGGGCCCGTACCCGGCGCGAGGAACTCTTCGAGGAACTGCTCGACCAGCACGCCGACCCCCCGCCCGCCGCCCCGGCCGACGAGGCCGCCGACCCGGAGCAGGCGGCCCTGCTCGCCGACTCGGTGGGCAAGGCGCTGCTGGTCGTGCTCGACACGCTGGAGCCGGACGAACGGCTGGCCTTCGTGCTGCACGACATGTTCGCCGTGCCGTTCTCCGACATCGCCGCGGTCATCGAGCGCAGCCCGGCGGCCACGCGGCAGCTCGCCAGCCGGGCCCGCCGCCGCGTCCAGGGCGCGTCTCCGCTGCCCGACCTGCGGCGTCAGCACAAGGTCGTGAGCGCGTTCCTCACCGCCGCCCGCAAGGGCGAGTTCGACCGGCTGCTGGCGCTGCTCGCGCCGGACGTCGCGATGCGGGCCGACGCCACCGCGGTGAGCATCGGCGCGGCGCAGGCGACGCACGGGGCCGAGGGGGTGGCGAGGATCTTCTCCGGCGGAGCGCAGGGGGCGCGGCTCGCGCTCGTCGACGGGGCCGTGGGCGCCGTGTGGCAGGCGAAGGCGCGCACGATCGTGGCGTTCGGCTTCACCCTGGAGGACGGCAGGATCACGGCGATCGAGCTGGTGGGCGAGCCGGGCCGGCTGGAGGAGCTGGACATAGCGGTGCTGGAGTAGCCGGTCCGGCACACCCGTGGGGCCGGTCGCGTACGGCCGTCCCCCGGGACCGCCGAGGTCGCGTGTGGGCCGCCGGGGGGGCGCGGCCCGTACGGCCGTCCCCGGGGCTGGCCAGGGACGGCCGGGGGTGCCGCCGGGCGGGGAGAGAATCGCCCGGCGGCACCCGTCGGCCATGGCCACGGGCTGCGCCCGTGCCGTGCCGCCTAGTCGGCTGCGCCCGCGGCGTAGTCGATGCGGTAGATACCGGCGTCCGTGTTGGTGCTCCCGCGGCCGACGCCGCTGCCCGCTCCGAAGTCGATGACGTACAGCGAGCCGTCAGGGCCGAACTCGGCGTCGAAGGGCTGGATCCAGCTCATGCCCTCGAACACCGGGTCGATCGACTCCAGCTTGCCGTCCGCGTACGAGAACGTCTTGAACCACTTGCGGGTCAGCTCGTAGTTGAACCACTTGCCGTCGTACGCCTCGGGGAACTTCGTCGCGCTGTCGAGGTCCGGGTCGAAGTCGTACGCCGGGCCGCCCATCGGGCCGCCGCCGCCGGAGCCGAGCTGCGGGAACTCGGCGGAGGCCGCGTACGAGTACCAGACCTGCGCGGCGGTGGCCGGCGGCAACTGCGTCTTGCCCGTGTTGTTCGGCGAGTCGTTCACGGGCGCGGCGCAGTCGAACTTCCCGCCGGAGGTGCCGGCGGCGAAGTCGTAGTCGTTGAACGGGATGTTGTTGCCGACGCAGTACGGCCAGCCCATGTTGCCGGCCTTGGAGATGAGGTTGTACTCGACGATGCCCGCCGGGCCGCGGTTCTCGTTCGCCGTGCGGGAGTCGGGGCCGTAGTCGCCGACCATCAGCGCGTCGGTCGCGGGGTCGACGGAGATGCGGAACGGGTTGCGGAAGCCCATCGCGTAGATCTCCGGCCGGGTCTTCGTCTCGCCCTTCCGGAAGAGGTTGCCCTTCGGCACGGTGTACGTGCCGCCCTTGGTGGGCTTGATGCGGAGCACCTTGCCGCGCAGATCGTTGGTGTTGGCGGCGGTGGACTGGGCGTCCCAGGCGTGCCGGCCGGCGCGCTCGTCGGTCGGGGTGAAGCCGTCCGACTCGAAGGGGTCGGTGTTGTCGCCGGTGGCGGCGTACAGGTTGCCCTTGCTGTCGAAGGCCAGCGAGCCGCCCATGTGCACGTTGGCGCGGCCCTCGCCGCGCCAGGTGGGAATGGACAGCAGCACCTTCTGCGAGGCGGGGTCGAGCCGGTCGCCCTTGAGGGTGAACCGGGAGATGTTGACCTTCTTCTCGGCCTTGTCGGAGTGCATGACGTACAGCCGGTGGTTCTGCGCGAACGCGGGGTCGAGCGTGAGCCCGATCAGCCCGTCGGACTGGGTGGTGAACTCCAGCGGATAGTCGAAGTCGTACGCGGTGGTGACCTCCCGCGTCTCCTGGTCGATGATCTTCAGCTCACCGGTGCGCTGCGCGTACAGCACCCGCCCGTCGGGCGTGACGGCCAGCTCGAACGGGTCGGCGAGGTCGGAGTCGACCAGCGCGGTGCGGGTGAACCCGGCCGCGTTCGGTGCGCTCGTGCCGGTGGGCTCGGGCGCGGCCACGGCGGAGGGCGTCGCCACCAGTAAGGCGGGCAGGACGGTGAGCGCGGCGACGAGGGACAGGGGTTTGATCGTGCGGCTCATGGGGCTCCCAACGGTGGAGGCGGTGCGGCGGGACGACGGTCCCCGCCTGCTCGTCACTTGCCATAGACCTCGATCACGATGTTCCGGAACGAGACCTCGTCCCCGGTCCCGTGGTTCTGCAACCCGATGTGGCCGGGCCCGAGCCGGCGTTCGGGGACGGTGTCGGTGTAGTCGTTGATCCGCACGCCGTTGAGCTCCACGGTGAGCCGGTCGCCGTCGACCCGCAGGTCGTAGGTGTTCCACTCGCCGGGCGGCCGGAGCGCGGCGTCGCGGGCGGCGATGTCGGGCGACTGGAACCCGTACACCGCGCCGGTGGTGCGGTCGGGGGAGTCGGTGGCGTCGATCTGGACCTCGAAGCCGCTGTTGCGGATGGCGGGGTCGTCACCGGCGGGGAAGCCGAGGTGGACACCGGAGTTGTCGTCACCGGCCATGCGCCAGTCGAGGGTCAGGTGGTAGCGGGTGCCGAACTCCCGGCCGGAGTACCAGATGAGGCCGAGGCCGCCGTACGAGGTGAGCGCGCCGTCGGCGAGCGTGAACCCGCCGGGTCCGGCCTGGCTCCAGCCTTCGGTGCCGGTGCCGTCGAAGAGGACGAGGCGTTCGGCGGCCGGGGCCGGCGGAGTCGTGGCGGCGGGTACGGGGGCGGGGGCGGCGGCGAGGAGGCAGCCGGCGGCGGCTGCGACGAGGGCGGCCCGGAGGGGGATGCGGCGGTGGGGGGTGGGCACAGTGGTTCTCCTGAGATCGAGAAGAAAGCGCTTTCTGACTGTGCTCTGTCAACGTAAGCCTCCTGCCGCCCGGGGTCAACGCCCCGGTACGTACGGGAAGTCGGGGCCCGCGGCGAAGCCCGCGCCGCTCCGCCCCCGCGGTCAGTCCGCCAGCAGCGCGGGCAGGTCGCGCATCTCGTCGAACACGACCGTGCCCGGCCCCGCCGGCCGCGCGGCCGGCGTGAGCCCGCCGCAGTAGCCGAAGGCCCGCATCCCCGCGGCCCGGGCCGCCCGCACGCCGTAGACGCTGCCCTCGACCACCGCGCAGCGGTCGGGCGGCACGCCCATGACGCGGGCGGCGTACCGGAAGAGGTCGGGAGCGGGCTTGCCGCGCGGAACGTCGGCCGCGCTGAATATGCGGTTCCCGAAATGGCGGAGGAGACCGGTGGTCGTCAGGCTGCGCCGGATGGCGGCGTGGTCACCGTTCGACGCGACGCAGAAGCCCGTGGTGAGTCCGTCGAGGACTTCCGGAATGCCGTCGACCGCGGTCAGTTGTTCTTCGAGCGCCGCCCGGTAAAGGTGGTCGTATTGCCGGTGCCGGCCCTTTTCCAGCCGCCGTCCGAACCGTTCCTCGACGACCGCCGTGTAGACCTCGGCGGACGAGCCGACGAACAGCTCGGCCATTTCGGCTTCGGTGAAGGCGCATCCCAGGTCTGCCATGACGACCGCGTCGACCTTGATGCATATCCGCTCGCTGTCCACGAGCACGCCGTCGCAGTCGAAGATCACCAGTTCCACAGCGCTTCGCCTCATGAACAGCAGCGTAGAGCGGTCCGACATGGGGCAGAATTACCCATAAGCTCGGAATATCCCGTATGTTGCTGTTCATACTGCCGGGCTTCGCGCGGGTCACTACCATGACGCGCGCCGGGAGGGACATGTGACAGTGAACGCACAGCAGTTGCAGGCGGACTTGTTCGAGGTCCGCAGAGCGCGCCTGCAGGCGATCGCCTATCGCATGCTCGGCTCGTCCGGCGACGCGGAGGACGCGGTCCAGGAAGCCTGGCTGCGGCTCTGCCGCGCGGACACCGACCAGGTGCGCAACCTCGACGCCTGGCTGACGACCGTGGTGACGCGGGTCTGCCTCAGCATGCTGCGCGCCCGTCGGTCGCGGCGCGAGGACCTCACGGACGAGCAGGTCCACGAGCCGGAACGGGACCGCCGGGAGGCACCGGATCCCGAGCGGGAAGCCGTCCTCACCGACTCGGTCGGACTGGCCCTGATCGTCCTCCTGGACACGCTCGGCCCCGCGGAGCGGCTCTCCTTCGTCCTGCACGACCTCTTCGACGTACCGTTCGACGAGATCGGCCGGATCATCGAGCGCACGCCGGGGGCGGCCCGGCAGCTCGCCAGCCGCGCGCGCCGCCGCATCCAGGGCGCGGCGACGCCGCCCGCGGCCGACGCCAAGCGCAGCCGCGAGGTCGTCTCCGCCTTCCTGCTGGCCTCCCGCGGCGGCGACTTCGAAGCCCTCCTCGGCGTCCTCGACCCCGACGTCGTCCTGCGCGCCGACACCCCCGCGGTACGGCTGGGCGCCCCCGAGGAGGCGTTCGGCTCGGTGGCCGCGGGCCGGTTCCTCTTCGGCCGCGCGGGCGGCGCGAAGCTCGCCCTGGTCGACGGCGACGTGGGCGCCGTCTGGATCCGCGACGACCGCCCGCTGGTGGTGTTCAGGTTCGGCATCGTGGGCGGCCTGATCACGAGCATCGGCCTCACCGCGGAGAGGAGCCGGATCGACGGGCTGAAGCTGGAAGTCCTCACCTGAGCCCGCCCGGGTCAGAGGGCGTCGCGCAGCACCGCGGCCAGATGTTCCCGGGCGAGGCGCCCGGACTCCGGAGGGCCGGCGATCCAGTCGACGGTCACGGTGAGGACACCGTCGACGTTCGCCACGACGACGTCCCCGCTGCGCCGGAACCGCGCGACCCGCTCACGGATCCGCTGCCGCTGCCGCGCATCCAGGGCGGCGCACGCGGTGGTGTCGACGGTGAGGACGGTGCGGAAGCCGCCCAGGGTGGGATCGGCCCGGCCGACCGCGGGATCGGCGGGAAGCTCCCACCGCAACTCGTCCTCGGGAATGAGGATCGACGCCTCGCCCCGAAGCCCGCCCACCATCAGCCCATGCTCACACACCCCGCCGCCGGGGCTCCGCCGACCGCAGAAGGGAAGCCACCCATGCAGATCAGAGCAGCCCGGCCGCACGAAGCGGGAGAGCTGAGCGAGT
This sequence comes from Streptomyces sp. WAC 06738, assembly GCF_003945505.1. Lineage (NCBI taxonomy): Bacteria > Bacillati > Actinomycetota > Actinomycetes > Kitasatosporales > Streptomycetaceae > Streptomyces > Streptomyces sp. WAC 06738. The sequence goes on from NZ_CP029618.1 coordinate 2,084,283, forward strand.
TGGCCCTGCGCTCCAAGGGCCATTGGGGATACGACCGGGACTTCCTCGCCCGGTGCAGCGCGGAGCTGACGCTGGCGCCCGGCGACATCGAACGGCGCCGCACCTCGGTGGCGGAGCACGGGGGCCGGATCCTCGGCTTCGTCACCGTCCAGGGCGACCCGCCGCACGGGGAACTGGGCATGCTCTTCGTCGACCCGCCGGCCATCGGAACCGGCGTCGGCCGGCGGCTCTTCCAGCACGCGGTCGCGGTCGCCGAAGCCCTCGGCTTCACCCGGCTGGAGATCGGATCCGAGCCCCACGCCGAACCGTTCTACCGCGCCATGGGAGCCACCCGGACCGGCACGATCCCCTCGGGCACCTTCCCCGGTCGGAACCTCCCCCTGATGAGCATCGCCACTACACCCCTCCATCCCCGACCCACCGCCCGCCGGCACACGGACTCCTGATCACAGGATGTGCCATCGGAGTTCGCTGTCCCCACGCCGTACGCCTTCCGTCGCCGCCGGTCCGGGCCCGCCCGCCGCGCCGTAGCGTGGGCCCGGACTCGTGCCGGCCGATGTGCTCGGCTCTGACCGGAGGTTCCCGATGTACATCGCTCGTGTCAGGACTGCCGCCTACGTGATCCGCCGGCGGCCGGGTGGGCCGGAGTTGCTGGTGTTCGATCACCGGGACTTCCCGGAGGCGGGGACCCAGGTGCCGGCCGGGGGTGTGGAGGGCGGGGAACTGCTCGCCGCGGCCGCGTTGCGGGAGATCGCCGAGGAGACCGGCGTGGCGGGAGTCGCGTTGGGGGCGGCGCTGGCCGTGCAGCAGAGTCCGCATCCTCATACCGGGCAGCCGCAGATCACCGTCTACTTCCAGGCGGAGACCGCCGAGACCCGGGACGACTGGATGCACACCGTCGTCAGCGGCGACGAGGACCGGGGGATGGTCTTCCGGTGCTTCTTCGTCCCCCTGGAGCGGGCCGGCGGGCTGCTGGCCGGGGACCAGGGGGAGTTCGTCGGGCTCGTCCGGTAGGCGGCGTCTTCCGTTCGCCTCGCTGGCGCCCGCCTCGCCCCTCCGGAGAGGTCGGCGACGTACTGTATGAGCCCCGCCACGAGAGGAGCGCCCCGTGCCCCAGGACGTACGAGCCGTCGTCGCGCGTGCGAAGAACGAGCCGGTGGAGATCGCCACCGTCGTCGTGCCCGACCCCGGGCCCGGGGAGGCGGTGGTGGCGGTGCAGGCGTGCGGGGTGTGCCATACCGATCTGCACTACCGCGAGGGCGGCATCAACGACGACTTCCCCTTCCTCCTCGGCCACGAGGCGGCCGGCATCGTGGAGTCCGTCGGCGACGGCGTCACCGAGGTGGCGCCCGGCGACTTCGTGATCCTCAACTGGCGTGCCGTGTGCGGCCGGTGCCGGGCGTGTGAGCGGGGCCGGCCCTGGTACTGCTTCGACACCCACAACGCCACGCAGAAGATGACCCTCCAGGACGGCACCGAGCTGTCGCCCGCGCTGGGCATCGGCGCGTTCGCGGAGAAGACCCTCGTCGCCGCCGGCCAGTGCACGAAGGTCGCCCCGGAGGCGTCCCCCGCCGCGGCCGGACTGCTCGGCTGCGGCGTGATGGCCGGCCTCGGCGCCGCGCTCAACACCGGCGACGTCGGCCGCGGCGACTCCGTCGCCGTCATCGGCTGCGGCGGCGTCGGCGGAGCCGCCGTCATGGGGGCGCGGCTCGCGGGCGCCGGGAAGATCATCGCGATCGACGTGGACGAGCGGAAGCTGACCACCGCGACCCGCCTCGGCGCCACCCACACCGTCGACGCCCGCGCCGCCGATCCCGTCGAGGCGGTACGGGACCTCACCGGCGGCCACGGCGCCGACGTCGTCATCGAGGCGGTCGGCCGCCCGGAGACGTACAAGCAGGCGTTCTACGCCCGCGACCTCGCCGGCACCGTCGTCCTCGTCGGCGTGCCCACGCCCGAGATGAAGCTGGAGCTGCCGCTGCTCGACGTCTTCGGCCGCGGCGGCGCGCTGAAGTCCTCCTGGTACGGCGACTGCCTGCCGTCCCGCGACTTCCCCATGCTCATCGACCTCTACCGGCAGGGCCGCCTCGACCTCGACGCCTTCGTATCCGAGACCATCGAACTCGACGGCGTGGAGGCCGCCTTCGCCCGGATGCAGGCCGGCGACGTGCTCCGCTCGGTGGTGGTCCTGTGAGCCGCGCCCGCATCGACCACCTGGTCACCTCCGGTACGTTCTCGCTCGACGGCGGCACCTGGGACGTCGACAACAACGTGTGGATCGTCGGCGACGACACCGAGGCCCTCGTCATCGACGCCGCCCACGACTCCGACGCCATCGCCGCCGCCGTCGGCGACCGCCGCGTCACCGCGATCGTCTGCACCCACGCGCACGACGACCACATCGACGCAGCCCCGGCGCTGGCCGCCAAGACCGGCGCGCCGGTGCTGCTCCACCCCGACGACCGGGTGCTGTGGGAGATGACCCACCCCGACCGCGCCCCGGACGCCGCCCTCGCCGACGGCCAGACGCTGGCCGTCGCGGGCACGGAGCTGACGGTCCTGCACACCCCCGGCCACGCGCCGGGCGCCGTCTGCCTCTACGCCCCGGAGCTGGGCACCGTCTTCACCGGCGACACCCTCTTCCACGGCGGCCCGGGCGCCACCGGACGCTCGTACTCCGACCGTCCGACCATCGAGGCGTCGATCCGCGCGCGGCTGCTGACGCTGCCGCCGGAGACGGTGGTACGGACCGGGCACGGCGAGTCGACGACGATCGCGGCGGAGGCGGCGGGCGCCGAGAGCTGGTGATCCCCCGGGGGATGGGGCCGTACGGAACGGGCGTCCCCATCCCCCGGGGGATCGGCCCCGGCGCGGCGCCCGGACGCAACGGCCCCGGGCGCCGTTGACCCGCCCCGGGCGTCCCGGCATGCTTCATGGCCGGGACATGCCACCCCACGTCACTCCATCCCCCACTGGAGGTCTCCATGCCGTCCCGTCCCACACGCCGCGCCGTTCTCCTCGGCGCCGCGGGCTTAGGCGCACTCGGCACCGCGGGCATCAGCACCGCGGGCACCGGCACCGCCCACGCCGGCCCGCCGCGGACCGCCCGCCCCCTCGCAAGCCGCCCCCTCTACCTCGGCACCTACGGCCAGGGCATCCTCGCCTGCACCTACGACACCGAAACCGGCGCCCTCGCCGCCGCCGACGGCGGCTTCGGCGACGTCACCAACCCCGACTTCCTCGCCCTCTCCCCCGCCGGTGGCGTCCTCTACTCCACCGTCGGCGGCGGCGCCGAGGGCGGCGTACGGGCGTACGCCATCGGCGCGGACGGCGTGCTCAGCGCGCTCGGCGGCGTGCAGTCCACCGGCGGCGCCGGCGTCACGCACCTGTCGGTGCACCCCGGCGGCGGGTATCTGCTCAGCGCCAACTACAGCAGCGGCAGCGTCGCCGCGCACGCCATCGAGGCGGACGGCAGCGTCGGCGAGCGCACCGGCTTCGTCCAGCACTCCGGTTCCGGGCCCGACCCGGACCGCCAGGAGGGCCCGCACGCCCACCAGATCGTCACCGACCCCGCCGGCGGCTTCGTCTACGCCGTGGACCTGGGCACCGACTCCGTCTACACGTACGCACTCGACACCGGCAGCGGCGCGCTGTCGGCGGTGTCGGAGGTGAAGTCCGTGCCGGGCGCCGGGCCGCGGCACATGGTCTTCCACCCGCGGGGCACGCACGCGTACGTGGCCAACGAGCTGGACAGCACCGTCACCGCGTACGCCCACGACGCGGCGACCGGCGCGCTGACCCGGCTGGCGAGCGTGCCGACCCTCCCCGACGGTGTGGACCCGGAGGGCAACTACCCCGCGGAGATCACCATTTCGGCGGACGGACGCTTCGTCTACCTCTCCAACCGGGGCCACGACAGCGTCGCCCGCCTCGCCGTCGAGGACGGCGGCGCCGCGCTGCGCCTCGTGGACACCGTGCCCTGCGGCGGCAACTGGCCGCGGCACATCACGCTCTCGCCGGACGGCGCGCTGCTCTACTCGGCCAACGAACGGGGCCGCACCATCGGCGTGTTCACCGTGGACGCCGATACCGGCGCGCTCACGGCGTCGGGCGAGCCGTTCGCGACGGCGTCCACCGGCTGCGTCCTGCCCACCTGAGCGCGCCCGGCCGCCCCCGGGCCCGTCACGTAGGGTCACCTCATGCCGGGCCACGGGGGCTCCGGAGCCGCGCCGGAGCACGCGGGCACCGGACGACCGAACTCGAACGGATAATCAAACACGACCTCACACCCCGACTCGGGCGCCCGAGAGGTCAGGCGTGTCTTCTATGTCGCCTTTCCCATGACGAATGCTCAAGTAGACGCCAAGTCGTCCCCTGGTGGCGGCCAAGCCGGCCGCCCCACACTGTCGGCGCGCGACCCCGGGCGGCCCGCCGCCCCCGCGTAACGGAACGTGACGCCGGTCTGGGTGGAGGGCTCATGAGCCAGATTCCGAACCACAAGCGCGGCCTCTATCTGGGTACGGTGCCGGAGCGCGCCGCGGCGAAGCACGGCGCCACCCTGCTCACCCTCGACCACGACCTCGACGCCCTCCCCGCGGCCGGCCGCCGGCTGACGGTCGCCGAGGTGGCGGTCTTCGCCGCCGACCTGGCGAACCGGCTGGCGGCGGCGGGCGTACGGGCCGGGGAGCACGTCGTCGTCTACAAGCGGGCCAACTTCGACGCCTGGCTGCTCGCCACCGCCGCCGCCCGGCTCGGCGCGATCCCCGTCCTGCTCTCCCCCGCCCTGCCCGCGCCCACGGTCGCCGCCCTCCTCAGGCGGCTGCACGGCCCGCACCGCCCCCACCTCCTCACCGACGGCCCGAAGCTCGCCGAGCTGGCCGGCCTGCCCCTCGACGAGCTGGCCACCTCCGTGATCGGCGTGGCGGGCGCGGGACGCGGCGTCGCGTCGCTGGCCCGGCTCGCCGGCTCCCCGCCCGTACCGCCCGTGTACCAGGGGCTGGACGAGCCCGCGATGATCACGCACACCTCGGGCACCACGGGCGTACCGAAGCTGGTCGTCCACACCCCGCGCACCATGCGCACCCGGCTGCGCCCGCAGCTCGTCATGCTCGCGCTGCTGCGCCGCCGCGAGACGGTCGCGGTCAGCGTGCCGTTCGTGCACTCGCGGCTGTTCGCGGCGATGTCGCTGGTGCTCATGAAGGGCATGCCGACGCTGCTGCTCAACAACCACGAGCCCGCGGCCGTCGCGACGTTCTTCCTGAAGAACCGGCCCGGCCTCATCGAGGCGCTGCCCAACTCGTTCCTCGCCTGGGAGGGCCTGGCCGACGACCCGCGCCGGCCCCTCGCGTCCGTGAAGTACTTCTCCTCCACCTTCGACGCCATCCACCCGCGCACCGTACGCCGCCTCCTCGACGCCTCCCGCCGCCGCGCGCCGCAGTTCTTCCAGATCTACGGCCAGTCCGAGGTCGGCCCCGCCGTGGGCCGCCCCTACTTCCGCCGCGACACCCACCGCATGGACGGCCGCTGCGTCGGCTTCCCGCTGCCGGGCAGCGCCCGGGTCCGCGTCGTCCCCAGGAACGACCGGCGGGTCTCCGCGACGAACCCGGGGTTCATCGAGGTCCGCTGGGACGGCATCGCCAAGACGTACCACGGCGAGCAGGAGCGCTACGACGAGAACGTCCACGACGGCTGGTGGCGCACCGGCGACGTCGGCTACCGCACCCGCGCGGGCTGCCTGCACATGCTCGACCGCGAGATCGACACCATCCCCGGCGTCGGCTCCAGCCTGGAGATCGAGGACGCCGTCCTGGACCGCCTCGACGAACTCGTCGAACTCGTCGTCGTCCAGGGCCCCGACGCGGAACCGGTCCCCGTGCTCTGCACCCGCGACGACGAGCCCCTGGCCCCCGCCCGCTGGCAGGCGGCGACGGCCGACTACCCCCAACTCGGCGCGCCCGTCCACCTCCCGCTCGCCGAACTCCCCCGCACGGCGACCCTGAAGACCCGCCGCGTAGAACTGTCCCGCCTCCTCCACGACCGCCTCTGACCCCCGAACGGCCGCCCGAAGGCTCACCCCTCCGGCAGCGTCCACTCCGGCCCGCCGCGCGGCGGCGCCTCGCGGACCTCCCAGCCGGAGGGGTCCGCGTCCGGCTCCCAGTACGGCACGTCGCCCGCGTAGCAGAGGCCGTAGGCCCAGAATTCGGGCAGCTCGTGGCACATGAGGTCGGGGTACGGCCCGATGTCCATGCCGCCGTACGCCCTGTTGATCCGGGCCACGGCCTCGGCCCGTGAGATGCCGATGCGCTGCACGATGACATCGGCGATGGACCGGAAATACTTCAGCATTCCGTCGTCGAGGTCCGTCGTGAATTCTTCCGTCACGGTCCGGCCGGCCTCTCTGCTCCCGCCGCAGGCTTCACTCCGCGAAGCTCTCGCGCAGGTCGCGGAGAACGCTTTCGGAGAAGGGGTCGGTGGCCGGGTCGTCCGGGGTGAGGAGGCTGACCACGAAGAAGCCGCTCAGCATGAGGCCGATGGACTCGACGGACTCGGCGACCTGCTCCGGTACGCCGGCGACACCGGTGATCGCGCCGGCCCTCAGCGGCCTGCCGTAGCGCGAGTAGAAGAGGGCGAACGGCCCCTCGCCGGTGTCGTCCAGCGCGTACCCCTCGTCCTCCCAGTGCTGCTCCATCGCGGCGTCACGGGCGAAGCCGAGGATGCTCGACTCGGACGTGTCCGGCTCCTCAGGCAGTTGCCAACCGCCCAGCGCCGTGTCGTCCAGAGGTACCCCGTTCAGAAAGAGCCGCGGCCAGTGCCGCGCCCGCCGCTCCAGGAATCGCCGCGCGGCCCCGGGAAAGCCGAGGTCCGCGACGAAGTCGGTGGGGTATCCGGTCAGGTCCACGGTTGCTCCTGTTGCGGTGGCGGTGAGGCCGGGGAACAGTGGAGACGGCGGAAGCGTGGTCCGTGGTTCTGTCCCTCCGGCCCCCGGTCAGCCCCGTGGCTGGAAGAGCGGTGTGCGGGGGCCCGTCAGGTGGTCGTAGAGCGCCGCCAGGCGGGCCGGGCCCGCGGCGGCCGCGTCGTCGGCGAGTTCCGTCAGCCGGCGTTCGGCGGCGGCGAGGAACGCGGGCCAGTCGCCGCCCTCCGCGGTGCGGAGGGCGGCGAGGTCGACGTAGCGTGAGCTCAGGGGCAGACCGCCGTCGCCGATCTTGTCCTGCTTGAAGCCGAAGAAGCGGGACTCCGGGTTCGCCGTGGCCTCCGTGGAGCGCCAGGTGTGCCGGTATCCCACGGGACTGGGCGCACCCGGTGCGATGGTTTCGACGCCGACCTGGAGCGCGCCGTCGTGGTGGCGGCCCGGCGGGGTGAAGCCCAGGAACATGTGGCCGTGGCTTCCGTCGGGGACGACCACGTCGCCGTTGAAGTCCGCGGTGCCCAGGCCGCCGGCCGCGAGGTCGACGCCGTACAGCCGCACCCTCCTGGGGCCGAACAGCTTGCGCACGGCGTTCCGCGCCGAGGCGCCGTGACCGCCCAGTTCCTCGAACGTCTCCGAGCCCGCCCCGGCTCCGTTCCGGCCGATCCGCATGTGGTGGGAGCCGGCCCGGCGCCGCTCGGCCGGATCCGCGTCCCGGCCGTCCGCGGTCAGCCCGAGCCAGTCCAGGAGGGCGTACGGCGCTGCGGCCCCATCGCACTGCGGGATACGGATGTTGACCCGGCCACCGTGGGCCAGCGCGCGGGCCACATCCGTGCCGAGCAGGGGCCGGTGGCCGCCCGGGGCACCGTCCCGGTACACCTGGAGGCCGCACTGGAGGAGGAGGAAGACGCGCCGCAGGATCGTCCTGCTCCGCAGGTCCCGCCGCCGGTGTGCCGCCTCGACCCGGGCGAGCGCCCCGGCGGGCGCGGCGCGAGCGAGGGCTCCAGGGTCCGTACGAACGTGGTACGGATCTGGTCGTTCCGCTCCGCGGTGAGGCGCGCCCGCTCCCGCGCGGGCAACTCCTCGTCCCGCAGCGTGAGGAAGCGGCCGAGGGTGTACGCCGGGTGGGTCGGCGCCTCGCCGCCGGGCGCGGCCGTGGGGGTGCGGCCCGGCCGCCACTCCAGACTGGCCAGCAGCAGCCGCTTGCCGGGCGGCAGTCTCAGCCAGTCGTAGTACCGCCCCGCGCGCAGGTACGCCTCCGCCTCGGGCACGCTTCCGATGCCCAGGGATTCCAGCCACGCGGGAGTCGAAGACCGTGATCCTGGCCGCGGCCCCCCTCGGGGCCTGCGGTAACGCCTCGTCGGACCTGGTGCACGCCGCCCGCCGAGTCCCCGCACGGGGCGGTCAAGGCTTCAACCGGCCGTTGATGCAGTCGGCATATGCGGGAAACACGCCGGGGAGAGGCTCCTCTCGCACGCCGGTTCCCCACCCCCAGGGCCGGACCGATCCACGAACACGTGGCCGCCGGTTCTCGGGGCGGCCGCGGGCAAGGAGGAGACTTTGGCAGGTTCAGCAACCCGCCGGGACTTCCTGCGCTCCGTCGGTGCCGCCGGCGGCGCCGGAGTGCTGTACTCCACGATGAGCGCACTCGGCCTGGCCCCCGTCGTCGAGGCGGCCGCGACCGAGTTCCGCCCGCCGCGGCGCGGCGACTTCACCCTCTCCGGCCGGGCCGCGGGCTCGGTCATCGTGCTCGGCGCCGGCATCGCGGGGCTGGTCACCGCGTACGAGCTGGGCAAGGCGGGCTACGACGTGCGGATCCTGGAGGCCGCGAACCGGCCGGGCGGCCGCAACTGGACGGTGCGCGGCGGCACCACCCTGACCGACCTCGACGGACGAACCCAGCACGCGACGTTCTCGAAGGACCAGTACATGAACGCCGGCCCGGCCCGGCTGCCGCAGTCCCACGTCACGCTGGAGTACTGCCGCGAACTGGGCGTGGAGCTCGAGGTCTTCACCAACCAGAACGCGAACGCCTACATCTACCACGAGAACACCGCGGGCTCGCTCGCCGGCAAGCCGGTGCGCTGGCGCACCGCCAAGGCCGACGTCTACGGCTACGTCTCCGAGTTGCTGGCCACCGCCACCGACCAGGGCGCCCTGGACGAGGAGCTGACCGCCGACGACAAGGAGCGGCTGCTGGCGTTCCTGGAGGAGTTCGGCGGCATAGGAGGGCGCGCGGACGGCTGGGCGTACTCCGGCAGCGAACGCCGCGGCTACTCCGTCGAGCCCGGCGCCGGCCTGGAGGCGGGCACCGTTCTCGACCCCGTCCCCTCTCTCTCGGACGTCTTCGCCAGCCGTATCGGCCACCGCTTCACCTTCGAGTTCGGCTACGACCAGGCCATGCTGATGTTCCAGCCCAAGGGCGGCATGGACCGGATACCGTACGCGCTGGCGCAGGCCGTCGGCCGCCAGCGGATCGTCTACGGGGCCGAGGCCACCGCCGTCACCGACCGCCCCGACGGCGCGGAGGTCACCTGGCGCGACGCCCGCGGCCGCAACCACACCGAGCGCGCCGACTTCGTCGTCTCCGCGATCCCGCCGATGATCGCCGCCCGGCTCGACCACAACCTGGGCGCCGAGGTCACCGCCGCGCTCAGAACTCCCTCCGCCCTCCCCGTGGGCAAGATCGGCCTGGAGTATCGCCGCCGCTGGTGGGAGACAGACGAACACCTCTACGGCGGCATCACCCCGACCGACACCGACCTGGCCACCATCTGGTACCCCTCGTACGGCTACCACGGCCGGCGGGGCACGATCATCGGCTACTACAACTTCGGGGCGGACGCCCTCGCCTACGGCCGGCTCACGCACGCCGAGCGGGAGGCGCGGGCGGTGAGTCAGGGTGTGCGCATCCACGGCGACAAGTACCGCGCCGAACTCGCCGCCTCCTTCAGCGTCGCCTGGCACCGCACCCCCTTCATCGAGGGCGGATGGGTCGGCTGGGAGTCGCAGACCGGCCCCGAGTACCGGCGGCTGCTCGAGCCCGCGGGCCACGTGTACTTCGCCGGCGACTGGCTCAGCCACGCGATCGCCTGGCAGCACGGAGCCATCACCTCGGCCCGCAAGGTCGTCACGGAACTGCACGAGAGAGTGATGCTGGGATGAACGCACCGAAGCGACGCGCCGTGATGCTGACCGCCGCCGGCGCCGGGGGCGCACTGCTCACCTCCGCCACCGCCTTCGCGGCCGCACGCGGCTGGCGGCCAGGGCCGCGCCAGGTCAAGGTCATGCTGCCGACCGGGCAGAGCAACCCGGCCATCGCCACCGGGGTGGCGACCGGTGAGTCCGTCGCTCTCTACGCCAGCAGCGGCCTCGGCCCCGACGCGCTCAACCCGGCCGCTCCCGCGGGTACGCCGGAGAACTGGACGGACCCGTCGATGACCGAGGGCGCCGAGGGCGTCACGGTGACCGAGGCGCAGGCGCTGGTGGTACTGCGCAAGATCTCCGACAACCTCGCCGTGGCCGGACTGGCTCCCGCCGACGTCCTCACGATGAAGTGCTATCTGATGAAGCCGCCGCGCGCCGAACTCGCCGACTACGCCGGCTGGAACCGCGCGTACCGGCAGTTCTACGCCAACGTCGATCTGGCCTCCGGTGAAACGGTCCCGGCGCCGATGGGCACCTCGGCGCCGAAGCCGCCGATCCTCGTCAACAGGGCCCGCCCGGCCCGGGCGACCATGGAAGTCGCCTCTCTCGCAGTGCCGGGCTGGCTGGTCGAGGTCGAGGTGACGGCGGCCTATCACAGGAAGTGAGGACGGCACGGAAGAGAGGCACGGGGTGGAACCGGCTGCGACCGGCTCCACCCCGTCGCCGGCCGCCCCGGTCAGCCGCTCGGAGGCCGCAGCGCCTTGTCGAGGAGGCCCGCGCCAGGGCCTGCCAGCCAGCGGTCGAAGCGCAGCAGGAAGGGGAACTCCGCGCGCAGCGCGTCGAGGTTCGCGCTTCCCGCCAGCCTGCCGTCGTCCACGAGTGCTGCCAGTCTGCCCAGGACCGCGTCCTGCTCCGGCAGGGTCGTCGGCAGGCGGCTGTAGCTGATCGTCCGGCCCGCGGCCCGGGACAGGCCCTCGGCCAGGGCATTGCCGGTGAGAGCGTCACCGGCGATCTCCATGGTGCGACCGGCGTAGCGATCGGGTGCGCCGAAGACCGCGGCGGCGATGCGGCCGATGTCGCGTACGGCGATGAACTGCATGGCCTGGTCCGGACGCATCAGGAAGGACAGGTGTCCCCGGTCGAGGCCCATGCCGGGGGTCACCAGGAGTTCCATGAACGTGGCCGGCCGAATGATGGTGCCGGCGGTGTCCCGGTTCCGGACATGGGCCTCGATACGGCTCTTGGTGTCGAGATGGTCCACGCCCGTCGCCGAACCCGCGGTGACCGCCGAACTGTAGACGAGGTGGGCGACGCCGCAGCGCTCGGCGATCTCGGCCACCGCCGCACCGAAGCGGACCTCGTCCTCGTCGGTCACGCCGGCGCCGGCCTGGCCGGAGTTCGGCTGAACGCTGAAGACGCCGTGGGCGCCGGAGAAAGCGGCGCGGAGCGACTCCGGATCGCGGAGGTCACCGCGTACGGTTTCCACGCCGGCGGCGGAGAGGGACCGGGCCCGGTCGCCGGACGGATTCCTCACGACCGCGCGCACCCCCCACCCGTCGGCCCGCAGCGCCGCGGCGACCGATCCTCCCTGCTGCCCGGTGGCACCCAGGACGACGACGGTTTTGCCGCTGTGGGTCATGCGGTGGGTCATGCCGTGTGCTCCAGGACTCGGAGGGCTGGTTCGTACCGGTGTCCGCTACGCTAAAACCTGACGCCAACGTCAGGTGCAAGCGGGACGTGGAGTCGAGTCAGGAGGTCGGGATGCGGATCGGAGAAGTCGCCGCGCAGGCGGGCGTCAGCGTCAGGGCGCTGCGCTACTACGAGCAGCAGGACTTGCTCCACTCCTCCCGGAACCCGGGTGGCCAGCGCCGGTACCCGCACGGTGCCGTCGAACGGGTCAGGCTGATCCAGCAGCTCTACGCCATGGGGTTGCCCAGCAGAACGATTCGCGAGGTGCTGCCGTTCGCCGACTCCGGTGAGGTCTCACCGGAACTTCTGGAGCTGCTCGCGGGCGAACGCGACCGCCTCGACCGGCGGATGACGGAGCTCCGGGACGCGCGCAGACGGCTGCACGACTGCATCACCGGGGCACGCCCTCATGACCGAGCAGGAGATTCCTCCTGAAGCGGGGGCGCGGCGGCCCGAGCCGGCAGCATGCTTACAGGTTGCTGACGTAGAAGTCGGTGAGCCGTTCGACGGCGGCGTCGACGTACTCGGGCTCGTCGTACATCTCGTAGTGGCCGGCGCCCGGTTCGCTGCGGGGCGCCGTACACTCCCCCGATGCCTGCCTCCGGCGCGACTCCGCGGCGCGCCATCGTCGAAGCGCTCCTGACGGATCTCCATTCCTCGCCCGTCCGCGTCGTCGCCTGGGAGCGGCTGGAGCCCTGGGCGATCGCGCGTGTGACGCTCCGTGGCATCGCCGCTCTGCCGACCGTCGTCGTCAAGTGGGTACGTGACGGGCCGGGCTCGACGCGCACCGAGCCCTGGCGCCTGCCCACCGAGGTGGCCGCACTCCGTCATCTCTCCGACGACCTCGGTCTGGCGCTCGCCCCGCGCGTCCTCGCCGCCGACCTTTCCGGCGGGCTCGTCGTGTTGGAGGACCTGGCCCCTCGCACCGCGCTCGACCTGCTGCTCCGCCGGGACGGCGCCGCCGCCCACGCCGACCGCCTGGCCGCGTTCGCCCGCGCCCGCGGTGAACTCGGCGCGTCGACCGCCGGCCACGCCGGCAGATACCTCCTGCGACGGACGTCCCTCGGGCCGGAGGACCCGGGGTCATCCGGCACGGCCCTGTTCGCCCGGCTCCGGAGCCGGGCGCCCGGGCAGGCCGCGGCGCTCGGTGTGCCCCTCTCCGGGCGAGTCGCGACCGAACTCGACACCGTTCTCATCGAGTTGAGCGACCCCGGCCCGTTCGGCGCGCTCAGCAACGGCGACGCGGAGACCAACAACGTCCTCGTCCACGAGTCGGGCGCCGCCGACGCCCGTCTCATCGACTTCGAGTCGGCCGCCTACACCCATGCCCTCCTCGACGCGGTCTGCCTCCACGTACCGGGTCCCGCGTGGATGACGGTCGGCGACCCCGTCGCCACCGGACTCGCCGACCTCCACCGCCGTGCCCTCGCCCGCGGCGTGCCCGAAGCCGAGGACGACCGGCGGTACGGAACCGGGCTGGCGGCGGCCTGTCTGTTCTGGGCGATCTCCCGCCTGCAACGGTTCGGCGCACTCGACGCCCGCGTACAGGGGGACCCCAGCCGCCCCCAGCTCATCGAGACGCTGGAGGCCGCGGCCCGTACCGCCGAGCACCATCGCGCCTTTCCCCACCTCGCCGGCTGGGCCCGCCGCACCGCGGCCCTGCTGCGCCACCGCTGGCCGGACGCGGACCTGGACCTCACCGACCCCGCCGCGTTCCCGCCGTACACACCGCGCCACCCCTGAGGCGCAGAGCCCCGCCGGAGCGGGCCGGCAGCGGGGGTCGCCGCGGGCCCTCCGGACCGGCCAGGCCCGGCGGTGTCGGCTCCCGGGGTGGGTGGGAGGGTGTCGACGTACCGCAGTCTTCCCGCCGTGCCTGCAATTCCTTGCACCACCCCACGCAACCGGCAACTCCACGCCGACTCACCCCGGGAGCATGATCCACCGGTTCACGAAAGGAGGCGGCGGCGGGTGGCGCCCGCGCGTCCACTTCCGGTCGACGGCCGTTTTCCGCTGGTCAGAGCGGCATACCGCTAGGCAGCCACCCGGGCCCGAAGCCACCTGCCGTCAGGAAGCCGTCGGGTTCGCTGATGCGGACGCCCGGCTCGGCGGCTCGTTTCGACGTGCCTGTCAGAACTCTTGACCGGCCTGAGAGCCGACTCTACGGTCCACCATGCAAGCTCTTGCAGCAACCCCGCAAGGGTGTGCTCCGGGCTGTCGGGCATGGCGCGTTGCCTTCGCGGCCTCAACCCGTCCATCCCCAGGAGGAGTCTTGTTCGCTCGTCGTCAACGCAGACACGGAACTCCAGGCTGGAAGAGGTCCATCGGCGCGTTCATGGCCGGCCTGATCGCCGTCTCGGGCAGCGTCCTCTCGATGACCGTCACGACCCCCGCGGCCCAGGCGGCACCGTCCGGGTCCAAGGACGTCACCGCGGTGATGTTCAACTGGAAATTCGACTCCATCGCCCGCGAATGCACCCAGCGCCTGGGCCCGGCCGGCTACGGCTACGTCCAGGTCTCCCCGCCCCAGGAGCAGATCCAGGGCGGCCAGTGGTGGACCGCATACCAGCCCGTCAGCTACCGCATCGAAAGCCGCCTCGGCAACCGCGACCAGTTCCGCAACATGGTCGACACCTGCCGCAACGCGGGGGTCGGCGTCGTGGTGGACGCGGTGATCAACCACATGTCCGCCGGCTCCGGCACCGGCACCGCGGGCTCGAACTACACCAAGTACCACTACCCCGACGCGCCCTACAGCGACTGGGACTTCAACACCTGCCGCCGGGAGATCGGCGACAACTACGGCGACCGCGCCAACGTGCAGAACTGCGAACTGGTGGGACTGGCCGACCTCAACACCGGCAAGGACTACGTCCGGGGCCGCATCGCGGGCTACCTCAACGACCTGCTCTCACTGGGCGTGGCGGGCTTCCGGGTCGACGCGGTCAAGCACATCCCGGCCGGCGACCTCGCCGACATCAAATCCCGGCTCACCGACCCGAACGCCTACTGGAAGCAGGAGGCCATCTTCGGAGCCGGCGAGCCGATCCAGCCCGACGAGTACCGGGGCACCGGCGACGTCCAGGAGTTCCGCTACGGCCGTGACCTGAAGCGGGTCTTCGAGAACGAGAACCTCGCCTACCTGAAGAACTTCGGCGAGGGCTGGAACTACATGCCCTCGGGCAGCAGCGCCGTCTTCGTCGACAACCACGACACCGAGCGCAACGGCTCCACCCTCAGCTACAAGAGCGGCGCCGACTACACCCTGGCCAACGTCTTCATGCTGGCCTGGCCCTACGGGTCTCCCGACGTCCACTCCGGCTACGAGTTCGGCAACAACGACGCGGGCCCGCCCAACAACGGCGCGGTCAACGCGTGCTACCAGGACGGCTGGAAGTGCCAGCACGCCTGGCCCGAGATCGAGTCCATGGTCGGCTTCCGCAACGCCGCCCGCGGCCAGGGCGTCACCGACTGGTGGGACAACGGCGGCGACGCGATCGCCTTCGGCCGCGGCAGCCAGGGCTACGTCGCCATCAACCACGAATCCGGCTCCCTCACCCGCACCTTCCAGACCTCCCTGGCCGCCGGCACCTACTGCGACGTCCAGAGCGACCGCGCCGTAACGGTCGACGGCTCCGGTCGGTTCACCGCCACGCTCGGTGCCGACACGGCGCTGGCCCTGCACACCGGCGCCCGCGACTGCGACGGCGGCGGCAACCCGGTCGGCGGCACCTCCTTCAACGTCAACGCCACCACCCAGCCCGGCGAGAACATCTACGTGGTCGGCAGCATCCCGCAGCTCGGCGCCTGGGACCCCGCCCAGGCGATCAAGCTCAGCAGTGCCGACTACCCCGTCTGGAAGCACACCATCCCGCTGCCGGCCGGCACCACCTTCGAGTACAAGTACATCCGCCGCTGGGACGGCCAGACCGGCGTCACGTGGGAATCCGGCTCCAACCGGCAAGCCACCGTCCCCGCAAGCAGTTCCCTCACCCTCAGCGACACCTGGCGCACCTGACACCCGGCCCCCGACCGGCCGGCGCCCTCCTCCCCGAGGGCGCCGGCGACCGGGACTTCGCGGACAAGCCGTCCCGGCTCATCGCCGACCACGGCGTACGCCGGTGCTCCCCGCGCCCGCGGGGCTGGTGCCTGCTCGGTGACCGCCGTCCCAGTCCCAGCGCCGCCGGCTGCGCCCGTCCGGGCCGAGGCACGCGTCCTCCCACGGCACGGCCGAATGCGTGATCGTGTGGCGCTCGGGCCGGCAGCGGGCCGGCTGACGATCTCTGCGGCTGCCGGAGCCGGACACCGGGGGGCGGTCGGCAGGAAATCCCTGGTCGAAACGATCCCTCTCGGAGGTCTCTGGGTGGGGCGGGTGGGACTCGAACCCACGGCCGACGGATTATGAGTCCGTTGCTCTAACCGGCTGAGCTACCGCCCCGTCCGGCGCGTCACGTACAGATGTGCGCGCCGTCTGCCGCAGCATAGCCGCTCATACGATCTGTCGCCCGGAGACCCCGTCGCCGGGGTGGGGCCGGGCCGCTGCGCATGCCCGGAAAGACGCGGGTGGACCGCATCCGGTTCCGGGGGGCGGCGGGGGGCCGACAGGGTCGTACGGGCAGAAAGGAACGAAGGCCCCGTTCGGGGCCTTCGCGTACCTGCTCCCCCGACTGGACTCGAACCAGTAACCTGCCGGTTAACAGCCGGCTGCTCTGCCGATTGAGCTACGGAGGACTGCTCCGCACGGAGGCCCTTCCGGCTTCCGGGGGCGCTCCTGTGCTGCTCGCCATACATTAGCGCATGGCTGGGTCCGCTCCGAAATCGGTATTCACCCCTCCCCTCCTCCGGGTACCCGTACCGGTGACAGCAGGGTGGGAACAGCCCAGTCGAGGAAGTCCGAGGGAAGGTGGAGACCATGCGGTACCGGGTGAGCTTCGTTGCGGGGATCGCCGTCGGGTACGTCCTGGGCAGCCGGGCCGGACGCGAGCGCTACGAGCAGTTGCGGAAGGCGGCTCAGCAGTTCAGCGAGTCCCCCGCGGTGCGCAACGCCGCCGAGGCCGCCGCGCTGACCAGCCGGGACGCCGTGACCAAGGCGGCGAGCACGCTCTCCACGAAGTTCGCGGACGTGGTGCCTGAGAACGTCGCCTCGCGCGTGCACTTCCTCGGGAACGGGCACGCGAACGGCACGCGCGGCCGGCGCGAGGAGTCCGACGACTGGGGTACGACGAACACCTGATCCCGGGCGCGCCCGCCGGGCGCGCACCGGTTCGAGCCGGCGCCGCGCCCGGCGGGCCGGATCCCGTCCGTCCCGCCGGTGGAATCCCCGCCGGTGCCCGAGCGGCCCCCCGGATAGGGCATCATCTGCGGCATGGGGATAGTCGCCGGTCTGGACAGCTCGCCTGAAGGCACCAACATCGTCGTCTGCGACGCCGACACCGGCGCGGTGCTCAAGCAGGGCTACGCGCCGCACCCGGTGTCCGAGTCCGCGGACGAGACGGCGGCGTACGAGGCCGACCCGCAGACGTGGCTCCTCTCGCTCGGCGAGGCCGCCGACGGCGGCGTGCTGGAGGGCGTACAGGCCATCGGGGTCGCCGCCCAGCAGCACGCGGTCATACCGCTGGACGCCGCGGGCGCGCCCGTACGCCACGCGCTCACCGGCAACGACAAGCGGGCCCAGGGCGCCGCCGCCGACCTCGCCGGCGAGCTGGGCGGCCGGGCGGCGTGGGCCGAGGCCGTCGGGGCCGTGCCGGACGCGAAGCTGCCCGTCACCAAGCTGCGCCGGCTCGCCGCCACCGAGCCCGACCACGCCAAGCGCACCGCGCAGCTCATGACGCCGCACGACTGGCTGGTCTGGCAATTGCTCGGCAAGCCCGCCCGCCGCACCACCGACCGCGGCTCCGCCTCCACCACCGGCTACTGGTCCGCACACGCCGGCGAGTGGCGCCGCGACCTCGTCGAGCTGGCCCTGGGCCACGAGGCCGGGCTGCCGGAGGTGCTCGGCCCCGCCGAGGCCGCCGGGCGCACCCCCGAAGGGCTGCTGATCTCCGCCGGCACCGGCGAGACCATGGCCGCCGTCTTCGGCCTCGGCCTCGGCACCGGCGACGCAGTCGTCACCCTCGGCGCCTCCGGCGCGGTCTACGCCGTCCACGACACGGCGCTGCCCGACGCCGGCGGCACCATCACCGCGCTCGCCGACGCCACCGGCATGCACCTGCCGGTCGTGCACACCCTCAACGCCGTCCGGGCCCTGCGCGGCGCCGCCGAGCTGCTGGGCCTGGCGCCGACCGACCTGGAGCGGCTCTCCGAGCTGGCGCTCACCTCCACGCCCGGCGCCCACGGGCTCGTGCTCCTGCCGTACCTCGACGGCGAGCGGACCCCGAGCCTGCCCCAGACCGCGGGCTCCCTGCACGGCCTGCGCCGCGAGAGCATGCGCCCCGAGCACCTGGCGCGCGCGGCCTTCGAGGGCATGCTGTGCGGCCTCGCGGACGCGCTGGAGGTGCTGCGCGCCCGGGGCGTGAGCGTGCGCCGCGTCTTCCTCCTCGGCGCCGCGGCGGGCCTCCCGGCGGTGCAGGCGCTGGCGCCGGCGATCTTCCAGGCGCAGGTCGTGGTCCCGGCGTCCGCGGACTACGCGGCCCTCGGCGCGGCCCGGCAGGCGGCCTGGGCGCTGGGGGTGGCGGAGGGCCGGCTCGGTGCGGACGCTCCTCCGGTGTGGGAGACGGGGCCGCACGAGACGTTCGAGGCGGACGAGGAGGAGGCCCTGGGTCAGGCGGTACGGCAGCAGTACGCGGCCGTACGGGAGTCGGTGTACCCCGGTGCGCTCGGGCTTGCAGCCGGCACGGCGGGTGCGGCGGCGGCCGGGGACACGGCCGGCGGCGAGCCGGGGTCCGGGCAGCCCGGGTCGGAGGACCAGGAACAGCGGGCGGAGCAGGAAGTGCCGCAGAGCTGAGCCAGGTCGGCCTGCGGGACGTAAGGCCAGGACGCGTGCCCCGGGGGCCGGGCGGGCTCGTGCGTCGCTGGGACGCCCAGAGGCGGCCGGCGGCTTCGGCGACGTCCCTTCAGGCGCGCCAGGGTCAGGCGCGGTCGCCGCAGAGGAGGGCCAGGGGGGTCTCGTCCGGCGCGCCGGGGGTGAAGCCGACGGTGGGGCCCGGGGTCCAGGTGCCGGCCTCGTACCGGACCGTGCGGAGCGCCAGCGCGTGTTCGCCGCCCTCGCGGGCGACGAACACCTCGTTGTACCCGTTGCGCTCGTCCGACTCCCGGCTGCCGAGCGCCGGGGCGCCCGCGATGCGGGTGGTCCAGGGGCGGGCGGTGCCCAGCAGCCGCTCGGCCGCGGTGAAGCCCAGGTGGGTGTGGCCGTGGAGGACCAGGGACGTGGCGGCCTCCGCCATGGTCCACTTCGCCTGGCCCGCGTTGACCACCCCCGAGTACGGGGCGATCTCCACCGCGGGCACCGGCGACAGCGGGTGGTGCAGGGCCGCCAGGGTGACGTAGCCGGGTTCGCGCGTCAGCCGGTCGAGTACGCCCCGGGCGATGACGCCGGGGTCGTGGCGCTCGAATTCCAGCACGATGCGGCGTACGGCGTCCTCGTCCGCCGCGTCCGCCGCCGCCACGTACGTCTCGCGGAACCGCTCCAGCCGCTCGCGGTCCCGGTCGTGCGCCGGCTCGCCGCCGGACTCTGCGGTGCCGAGGAGCGCCACCCGCAGTCCGGCGTCCGGGTACGTGACGTAGACGCGGCGGGCCGCGGTGTCGGGCTCGTGCAGGTCGGGGTGCGGATAGGCCGCGAAGATCCGGGCGAACCAGCGGTGCCGCGCCTGCGGGTCGTCGTCCAGGCACAGCTCCCAGGACACGTCGTGGTTGCCGCCGGTGAGGAGCACCCGCGGGTCGCCGGGGCGCAGGTCCGGGTGGCCGGCGAGCAGGTCCTCCAGCGCGCGCAGCCAGGCGAGGGCCGTCTCGCCGTCGGCGTCGACGGGCCGGTTGACGAGGTCGCCGGTGGCGATGACCAGGTGCGGCGCCCGGCCCTGGTCCGCGAGCTGGCGCACGTGGTCCAGGTACGCGTCCAGCGGCGAGCCGGCGCCCGCCAGTTCGGCGAGGCGCTGCCCGGCCTGCGAGGTGTCCTTGGCGTCCACGTTGGCGCGCAGTCCGCCGCCGTGGTGGAGGTCGGTGACGTGGTGGATGCGGAGCACGTCGGGCAGGTGCCGGGCGAGGACGGGGTCGTCGGCGGGCGTGTGCGCGGCCCGTACGGCGATCTCCACGCCCGCGTCGTGCCACCGCCGCGCCCGCAGCGCCGCCCGGTGCTCGGCGGCGAGGCCGTCGTGGAACCACTGCGGCACGTACTGGTGCCGGCCGCACGCCTCCTCGTACGCGGCCGTCGCCAGCCGCGCCGCGTCGGTGCGGAGCGCGGGGTGCTCCTCGGCGGTCTGCAGGGCGAGTTCGAGGAGGAACGGGGTCTGCAGCCAGGCGGGCTCCGCCGCCCGCAGCAGCTCGACGACCGCGGGCGCCCACTCCGGGGCGCGCCCGGCCATGCGCGCGCACTCGCCGTCGGCCAGCCGCGGCGGCCGGAGCACGTCCTTGGGCGCGTCGGCGCCGAGGTGCGGGGCGAGCAGCAACTGCTCGGCGGGGGTGGCGAAGACGACGGGCACCGCGCCCGCGTCCCGCACCTGTTCGAGGCCCGCGGCCAGCGCCGCGGGGTCGACGCCGCCCAGGGCGGGGCGGCCGGGCGCGGCCGGGGCGTTCCGCGTACGGGTCCTGGCGCCGTTCTCCGCGCCCCGCGCCACCGCCGGTTCGTCGACGAGCACCACGCACCCCGGCGCCACCCGCGGCGCCTGCTTGCCGCCCGTCAGGCACCCGAGCCCGCTGCGCCGCACCGCCCCGGGCGTCGAGCGCAGGTCGACCCGGAGCGACGGCCGCTCCGCCCGGGCCCGTTCGACCGCGTGCGCCAGCCACGTCTTGCCCGCCCGCCGGGGCAGCTCCACCAGCCACGCGGCGGAGTTGGGCAGTTGGCCCTCGACCAGGGGGCGCGCCCAGCCGGGCACGTGGTCGCCGGGGAACCGGACGTCCAGCTCGGGCTGGTAGGCCCGGCTCGGCCGGAAGCGGCTCATGGGGCTTGCTCCTCATCGGTTCGGGGGCCCTCGGCCCGTGGTTCTTCTCCCGGCGGTACGCGCCGTCCCCCGCCCCGTAACGACTCGTCCCGCAGCGACACCTGGCTCAGCGCGATCCAGTCGAAGAACGGCCGGTCCGCCAGCCACACGTCGCCCGGCCGGAGCAGCCCCACGTCGCGCAGTTCCATCCGCTGCGCGGGCGCCGGCTCCGGCGGGGGCGCGCCGGGCGTGTGCAGCAGCGCGGCGCGGCCCGCGGGGCCGATTTCCGCCCAGCGGGACTGGAACTGCTCGCTGCGCCCGATCAGCAGCTCCTGCCTGCACAGCTCTTCGAGGGCGGGACCGCTCGTCAGCGGGCGGCGGTCGTCCGCCTGCACGGCCCGTACGACCGCGTCGCCCATCACCTGGAGGTAGAACGGCCAGGTGCCGACCAGCGCGAGGATCCGCGCGCCCGCGCGGTCGGGGGCGATGTCGACGCCGAGGTTCGCGGCGGTGCCGGTGAGGAACGCCAGCGCGTGCGGCTCGCCGAGGGGACCGAGGATGCGCTTGTCGACGTCGTTGCCGAAGCTGGAGCCGGGGGCGGTGAGCGCGGAGCGGACGACGGTCTGCCAGTCCTTCTCGGTGCCGGTGTAGACGAGCCAGGCGCCGGCCTGGCCGAGGTCGCGCAGCCAGGAGACGGCCGCGGGGTGGTACTCGGCGAGCCGGCCGACCTCGTCCAGGAGGAACGCCTCCCGGTCGGCGCGCGCCGCGCGGGCGGCGGCCCGGGTGAGCAGCGCCTCGGCGGGGCTGGCCGCGCCGCGCACGGCGGGGTCGAGGAGGGCGGCGAGCTGGTCGGGGCTGTCGACGGGGCTGGCGCGGTGCGGGACGGTGAGCTTGCGGACCTGTCCTGCGCCGTCCGCGACGAGGCGCCGCTCCAGCTCGCCGAGCACCCACGTCTTGCCCGCCCGGCGCGGGCCGAGCAGTGCGACGGAGGTGCCGGTGGCGTACCGGTCGCGCAGCCAGTACAGCTCCGCGTCGCGGCCGACCGGACGGCCCGTACCGCCGCCGACGTGGAACCGGTCGGCGGCCAGGTCCAGCGCGTCGACCCGGAACGGCCGCCGCGTGGACGGCACTGCGGCGTCCCGCTCCCGCGCCGCCGCGCCGATCCGCGCCAGCGCCTCGGCCTGGCCGCGGCCGGTCTCGGCGCCCCCCGGCAGGAGGGCGATCTGCACGACGGTACGGTCCCTGCCCTCGGCGTACAGCGCGCGCCCCGGCGGCATGCGGCCGGGCACGAGCCGGGGGCGGATGCCCGCGTCCAGGTAGTCCGTCTCGTCGGCCTGCCGCAGCACGAGCACGTCCGCCGCCGCCGCCCTGATCGGGCCGTGGAGCACCTGCGGCCCGCCCACGACGACCGGGCAGACCCCCACCCGCGGGCCCTCCCGGCAGAGCCGCAGGAAGTCCTCGACGGGCCTGCCGTAGTCGACGTCCTCCATCGCGTCGACGAAGCCCTCCCAGCCGTCCACGAACACCAGCAGGTACGGCAGCCGCCGGTGCGCCGCCACCGCCTGCCGCTGCGCGGCGGCGTCGGCGAACGCCTCCGCGGCCAGCTCCGACTGCCGGACCCGCACGGTGGTGGTGAGCCGGTCCAGCAGCCGGGTCAGCCGGTCGCGTTCGTTGCGGGAGACGACGGCGCCGCAGTGCGGGAGTTCGGTGAGCGCCTGGAGGGCGCCGGTGCCGCAGTCGATGCCGTAGAGGTGCACGTCGGCGCTGCTGTGCTGGCGGGCGACGGAGCCCGCGACGGTGCGCAGGAGCTGCGAGCGCCCGCTGCGCGGGCCGCCCGCGGCGAGCAGCGGCAGCTTGTCGGCGAGGTCGAGCACGGCGACGGTACGGAACTGGTCCTCCGGCACGTCCGCGAGGCCGATGGGAACGGGCACGAGGTCGCGGCCGCGCTCGGGCAGGTCCGTCTCGGCCAGCGGCGCGTCGAGCTGGATCACGTCGGCGAGCGGCGGCGGCAGGAAGGCGGGCGGCCGGGGGATGCCGAGGGCGGTGGCGGCGGCGTCGAGTTGGTGGACCAGGCTGGTGAGGTCCGTCATGCCGGTGGGCTCGGACTCCACGCGCAGCGAGCCGCTGTCCTCCGGGTCGCCGTGCGCGTCCCGTACCCGCACGTCCGACCAGTGCGCGGGGTCGGGCGCGTGGCGGACGCCGACGCGCGCGGTGCGCAGGCGCACGAGGGTCTCCGCCCCGGTGCGCACGTACGCGGCCCCCGGCTCCGACTTGCCGAGCCAGGCCGCGTCCGGCTGGTCGATCACGTCCGTGCTCTCGTTCCGGTCCACGAGGCGCAGCGCGATCCGCAGGTTGGTGTTGGCCCGGATGTCGGGGGTCACCACGCCGCCGGGGCGCTGGGTGGCGAGCACGAGGTGCACGCCGAGGGAGCGGCCGCGCCGGGCGATGTCCACGAGGCCGCTGATGAAGTCGGGGAACTCACGGGTGAGCGAGGCGAACTCGTCCACGACGAGCACCATCCGCGGCAGCGGTTCGGTCGGCGGCACGTGACCCGCTCTGAACAGGTCGATGTAGTCGCCGACGTCACGTACTCCGGTCCTCGTCAGCAGCTCTTCGCGCCTGCGCAGCTCGGCGGCGAGTCCGGTGAGGGTGCGTTCGACGAGGTACGCGTCGAAGTCGACGATGACGTCGACGGTGTGCGGCAGCCGGGCGCAGTCGGCGAAGGCGCTGCCGCCCTTGTAGTCCACCAGCACGAACGACACGGCGTCGGGCGGGTGGCTGGCGGCCATCGAGGCGATCCAGGTGCGCAGGAACTCCGTCTTGCCGGAACCGGTCGTGCCGGCGACGAGGGCGTGGGGCCCGTCGCGTACGAGGTCGATGGCCACCGGCACGCCCTGGGACTCGCCGATCGGGGCGGAGAGCCCGTGGGAGGGACGCGCCCAGCGCCGGCGCAGTGCCCCAGTGCCGTACGGCGGCAGATCGAGCAGGTCGAGCAGCCGGGGGCTGTCCGGCTGTGCGGAGGCGGGATCGCGCAGCGGCGCGAGGATGCGGGCGATACGGTCGGTCTGCGCACGGCTGGTCCGGAGTGGACTCCAGCCCTCGCGTACGGGCCCACCCTCCTGCAGCAGACGGGAGCCCTCGTCGATCTCGGCTACCGCACGGCATTCGGGGGGCAGAAGCCGCGTGTGCTCCTCCAGGCAGATCGAGAACACTCCGTACTCGGGTCCGCTCCGGAGTAGTTCCGTCACCGCAGGCAGCGCACGCAGCCTGCGCGCTCCGTCGAGAACGAGCACGCTCGCGGCCGGTTTGGTGCTCCCAGGCGGGGCGGAGCCGTGGCTGAGGAGGTCATGGATATGCCGGGCCGACGTCTCGGCGTCGTAGGCGATCCTCGGGCCGGAGGAGGTGTGAGGAAGCAGGCGGAGGAAGTCCCAGACGCCGAGGTCCGGGCCGATCGTTAAGACACGCACGTCGACGTGCACAGGACTGTACGTGGCCAGGATAGAGGCGACTACCCACGTCCCGACCCCGTCCGCCTGCTCCCCGGCGATGCCGAGGACCCCGACGTCGGTCAGGTCCACCGAGACCGGCACCAAACGCTTCAGCTTGGGGGAGTCGAAGTCGTAGCCCAGCACAAGTCGAAGGAACGGCACGCTGTCCGGTGTCCGATGCCACGGCTCGGCCGATTCGAGTAGATTGCGGGGATCCTCAAAGCGCGGCTTGTAAATAGACCTGATGTCCGGACGGCGCTGTCCACCCGGCAGCAGTCGCCGCCAGCCTCTGCGCTCAAGCCCAGGGGCGTCCGCCTTACCTCGCCGATGGGAGACGAGGAGCGTGCCGCCGTCGCGCGGTTCTGCAAGGCCGTTACTGACAAGTCGGTCATGGATGGCCTCGGGCGTGACGTGGCTCCACATCGGATCCGCCGGTGGCTCGCCCAGCCAGAGCCGGGTGCCCGGGCGTACGGGCACGTCCGCGAGCGTGGCATCGGTCAGCAGCTCCGTGGCATCGGCGAGGAACAGCCGCTCCGGGCCTGGGCCCGGGTGCCGACCGCACCATTGTCCGAGCTGCCGTGCCACCAGCCGCACCGGCGCGCTGTCCGGCGCCTCCAGGACCACGTCCCGCTCCGCACCCCCCGGCAGGACAACCGTCAGCATCCGCTCCGTGGCCACCCCCCTCACCCCCGCTCGCCCGGCGGCAGTCCCGCGTTGTCCTGCAACTGCTGGGCCGTCGCGCGGAACTCGTTCAGCCACTCCGCCGTCTCCGACTCCACCTGCCGCCGTACGGCCTCCACCAGCGACGTCAGCAGCGCGAGCCGGCGTTCCAGCGCCGCCGGGTCGAGGGTGTCACCCGATGCGGCCCCGTCCGCCGCGCGGAGCCCTTCGGCCGCCCAGGCCATCCGGAAGTCGTTCAGCTCCGCGCGCAGCGCCTGCGCCGCGGTGATGTCGCGCATCCAGCCGGACGACAGGCCGAAGAAGTGGTCGAAGCCCTTGCAGCCCGCCGCCAGCGCCAGCAGGACGTAGCCCCAGCCCTGCGGCGGGCCGCCCGAGATGACGCTCGCCAGCGGGATCAGGGTGCCGGCGACGGCGAGGAGGATCGTCAGCGCGCTGATGACGCGGGAGCCGCGGCGCTTGAGGCGCTTGTCGTCGAGATACCACTCGATGGCGTCCTCGGCCTCGTGCTCGGCCCAGGTGCGCAGTTCCCGCAGGATCTCGGCCTGCCCGCCCGCCTGTTCGAGCGCTGCGCCCGGGAAGGGGCGGCTCCGCAGGTCGCGGCGTCTCCCCCGGCCGCCCCCGGCACCCGGCCTCCCCGTCTCCCGACCCGGCATCAACTGCCTCCGCACTCGCCCCAGTCCAGCTCACCGAGGCTATCGGCAACCGGCGGGCCGGGGCGCGGCGGACGGGAGGAACCCGCCACCCGAAGGGGCGTGCACCCGGTGCGTACGGCACGGGCGTTCCCCCGCTCCGTACGCACCGGGTGCTCCCCCGGTCCGTACCGCTCAGGACTCCCCGGCCGACCACCACACCGTGGTGTCCGCCGGCAGCTCCACCTCGCCGCCGCCCGGGCCGCCCGGCTCGCCGCCGGCCTGCTCCGCGCTCGCCAGCAGCAGCCGCCCCGCCGGGACCGTGACCCGCACCGGCGCGCCCGTGGTGTTCGCCGCGCAGACGAACGCCGCGTCCCCCGACGTGCGCCGGAAGAGCAGCACCCCGTCCGGTGCCGGCAGCCACTCCACCGCGTCCCCCGCGCCCAGCGCGGGGTGCGCCCGGCGTACCGCCAGTGCCGTGCGGTACAGCTCCAGCGTCGAGCCCGGCGTGCCGGTCTGCGCCTCGACGCTCAGCTCGCCCCACCCGGCCGGCTGGGGCAGCCAGCTACCGCCGTCCCCGAAGCCGTACGAACTCCCCGTCACCGTCCACGGGATCGGCACCCGGCATCCGTCGCGGAACCCGTCCTGCCCCGCCCCGCGCGCGAACGCCGGGTCCTGCCGCACCTCGTCGGGCAGGTCGGTGACGTCCGGCAGGCCCAGCTCCTCGCCCTGGTAGAGGTACGCGGAGCCGGGCAGCGCGAGCATCAGCAGCGTCGCGGCGCGGGCGCGGCGCAGGCCGCGGACGGGGTCGCCGGCGGAGCGCAACTGGGTGCCCAGGCCGGCCGGGTTGGCGAAGCGGGTGGTGTGCCGGGTGACGTCGTGGTTGGACAGCACCCAGGTCGCGGGCGCGCCGACGGGGCGCATGGCGGCCAGCGAGGCGTCGATGACGGGGCGCAGCTCGGCGGCGTCCCAGTAGGTGCCGAGGTACTGGAAGTTGAACGCCTGGTGCAGCTCGTCGGGGCGGACGTAGTTGGCCGTGCGCTCGACGGTCGGCGTCCACGCCTCGGCCACGGCGATGCGCCGGCCGGGGTACTCCTCCAGGACGCGCCGCCAGCTCCGGTAGATGTCGTGCACGCCGTCCTGGTCGAAGAACGGCATGGCGGCGTTGCCGAGGAGCCCGAGCTGTCCCGTTCCGCCGACGTCGGGCAGCCCGGCGGCCTTGACCAGGCCGTGGGCGACGTCGACGCGGAAGCCGTCGACGCCCATGTCGAGCCAGAAGCGCAGGATGGAGCGGAACTCGTCGGCGACCGCCGGGTGCTCCCAGTCGAAGTCGGGCTGCTCGGGGGCGAAGAGGTGCAGGTACCACTCGCCGTCCGGGACCCGGGTCCAGGCGGGGCCGCCGAAGATGGACTCCCAGTCGTTGGGCGGCAGTTCGCCGTTCGCGCCCTTGCCGGGGCGGAAGTGGTAGCGGGCGCGCAGCGGGGATCCGGGGCCCTCGCTCAGGGCGCGGCGGAACCACTCGTGGCGGTCGGAGGAGTGGTTGGGCACGACGTCCACGATGATCCGCAGGCCCAGTTCGTGGGCGTCGCGGATGAGGGCGTCGGCGTCGTGGAGGGTGCCGTAGACGGGGTCGATGGCGCGGTAGTCGGCGACGTCGTAGCCGCCGTCCGCCTGCGGGGAGGCGTAGAACGGGCTGAGCCACACCGCGTCGACGCCGAGCTTCGCGAGGTACGGCAGCCGGGCGCGGATGCCGGGCAGGTCGCCGGTGCCGTCGCCGTCGCCGTCGGCGAAGCTGCGCGGGTAGACCTGGTAGATCACGGCGTCGCGCCACCAGTCGAGGTCGGCGGCGGAGTCGGTGGCCGTACGGGCGGCCAGGTGCTGGGTCATGTCTTCCCCGGGTCGTCGGTGGGCGGGCGGCGTGCGGGCCGCGTCCAGTGGCTTGCGGGAGGAGGGGCTGTGCGGAGGGGTCTGAGCGGAGGGGCGGAGGGGGCGGAGCGCTTACGACTTGGCGGCGCCGGCCGTCAGACCGGTCACCAGGTGGCGCTGGACGAGGTAGAAGAACGCCGCCGCCGGGAGCCCGATGAGCACGCCGGTGGCGGCCATCAGGTTCCACTGCTGGTCGTGCTCGCTGACGAAGGTCGCCAGGCCGATCGGCAGCGTGTACTTGTCGGAGCTGAGGAGGAATACCGAGGCGAAGGCGAACTCCGCCCACGCGGTGATGAAGGTGTAGAACGCCGCGACCGCCATGCCGGGCCGGGCGAGCGGCAGCACCAGCCGCCAGAAGGTGCCGAAGGGCGTGAGCCCGTCGACGCGGCCCGCCTCGTCGATCTCGTGCGGGATGGTGTCGAAGTAGCCCTTGAGCAGCCAGGCGCAGTACGGCACGGCCTGGGTGAGGTTGACCGCGATCAGCGCCCAGTACGTGTCCAGCAGGTCGAGCCCGGCGAGGATGTTGTACAGCGGCACGATGAGGATCGCGAACGGGAACATCTGCGTGACCAGGAAGGTCCACATGAGCTGCCGGTGGCCGGGGAAGCGCATGCGCGAGACGGCGTACGCGGCGCTGGCGGAGACGAAGACGCCGATCACGCACGTGCCGAGGCTGACGATCAGCGAGTTGCCGACCCAGTGCAGGAAGTCGGTGTCGGACAGCACGGTGGTGTAGTTCGACAGGCTGACCTTCCCGGCTATCTCGCCGGCGTGCAGGAAGTCGGTCTTGTCGGGGCCGAGCGAGATCCACGCGAGCCAGGCGACCGGGAAGAGCGCCACGAAGCTCGCCAGGAGCAGCGTGCCGTGCAGCGCGACGGAGGCGGCCGTGCTGCGCTCGCCGCGCCGGCGCGGGCGGGCGGCGGCAGGGCGGGCAGGACGCGAGGCGGCGGAGCGGGCCGGGCGGGAGGTGGTTGCTTGGCTCATCGGACGGCCGCCTCCTCGTTGCGGTTCAGCCAGCGCCGGTAGACCGACACCAGCACGACGAGCATGGACAGGATGATCACGCCGTACGCGGCGGAGCCCGCATAGTCCCGGGGCGTCTGGCCGAAGCCGAGCCGGTAGGCCCAGGTGACCAGGATCTCGGTGTCGGGCGCGGTGGAGCCGAAGAGCAGGAAGATGACGATGAACTGGTTGAACGTCCAGATGACGCCCAGCATGATCACCGTGCTGCTGACGGCGCGCAGTCCGGGCAGCGTCACGTAGCGGAAGCGCTGCCAGGGCGTGGCGCCGTCCGTCTCGGCGGCCTCGTACAGCTCGTTCGGGATCGACTGGAGCCCGCCGAGGAGCGAGACCATCATGAACGGCACGCCGCACCAGGTGTTGACGACGATCGCCGCCGTCCGCTGCCAGAACGGCTCGCTGAGCCAGGCCGGTTCCGGCATGCCGACGGAGGCGAACACGGAGTTCAGCACGCCTCCGTCGGCGAGGATCATCCGCCAGGAGAAGACGGTGACGAACGTCGGCACCGCCCACGGCAGGATCAGCGCGAGCCGGTAGAGGGTGCGCCCGCGCATCCTGCGGTTGAGCAGGACGGCGAGGCCCAGTCCGATGCCGTAGTGGAGGGCGACGCAGGCGGCGGTCCAGAAGAGGGTCCAGGCGAACTGCTTCCAGAAGGTGTCGGCGGCGCTGCCGGTGAGGATCTCGACGTAGTGGTCGAAGCCGACGAAGGAGAAGCTGTCCGGGATCTCGTTGACCCCGATGGTGCGGCCGACGTTGTCGCTCGTGGCGTCGGTGAGCGACAGGTAGACGCCGCGGCCCAGCGGGTAGGCCACGAGCACGCCGAGGACGGCGACGACCGGGGCCACCATGGCGTAGGCGTACCAGTGGCGGCTGTACGACTGCTTCAGGCTGCTGATCATTCGGTGCCCTTCAGGACCGCTGCCGCGCTACGAGAAGTCGGGGACCAGCTCGCCGAACTTCTCGGCGGTGGCGTCGAGTCCGGCCTTGACGCCGGTGTCGCCCTTGAGGACGGCGGCGAGGTTCTGCGCGAAGTCGTCGCCGAGCAGGGTGCTGTACTCGGGCAGCGCGGGGCGCGGCTGAGCGGTGTCGGCGAGCACCTGCTGGTAGTCGGCGACGCCGGGGGCGGCCTTGACCTCGGCGGTGTAGGCCGAGGCGCGGGTGGGCAGGGTGCCGTTCTTCAGCGCGATCTTCGCCTGGGTGTCCGCGGAGGTCATCCAGCCGGTGAACTCGATCGCGGCTTCCTTGTGCGCCTCGTCGGAGCCGTTGTAGACGGAGAGGTTGTGTCCGCCGGTGGGGGCGCCGGCCTTGCCGGTGGAGCCGGCCGGGACGGGGGCGATGCCGAGGTCGGCCTTGTCCTTGAAGGCGGGCCCGGCGAAGACGTTCGTCAGCTCCCACGGCCCCTGGATGATCATGGCGACCTTGCCGTTGACGAAGGCGTCCTGCATGTGGGCGTAGGCGTCGGCGGTGACGTCGAGGTCGGCGGTGCCCGGTGCGTCGACGATCTCCTTGGCCTTCTCCACGCCGGTGACGGCCCCGGGCGAGTTGACGGTGATCTTCTGCGCCTCGGCGTCGACCATGTCGGTGCCCTCGCCGAAGAGGAACGGCAGCGTGTAGTACGGGTCCTTGTGGAGCCAGAAGCCGTCGGCGCCGGTCTTCTTCTCCACGTCGGCGGCGACGTCCATGAGCTGGTCCCAGTCGGCGGGCGGCGCGTCGTGGCCGGCCTTCTTCAGCAGGTCCTTGTTCCACATCAGCGCGAGCGTGTCGGTGACGATCGGGGCGCCGTAGGTCGTGCCCTCGTACTGCGCCTGCTTCAGCAGCGACGGCGTGAAGTCGTCCTGCTTCTCGAGTGCGGCGGTGCCGTCGAGCGGGGCGAGGAACTGCGACTTGGCCCAGGAGGCGGTCCAGCCGACCTCGGTGCGGATGACGTCGGGGGCTCCCTTGGTGCCGGCGGCGGTGGTGAACTTGTTCTGCGCCTGGTCGAAGGGGACGTTGACGTACTCGACCTTGATGTCCGGGTGCGCCTTCTCGAACTCCTTGATCAACGCCTTGTACGTCGGGGCCTCGTTGGTGGCATTGGAGGTGTCCCACCAGGTGATCGTCACCTGGCCGCCGGCGCTCCCGCCGTCGCCGCCGTCGTCACCGCAGGCCGTCGCCACCAGCGCAAGTGATGCGGCCAGGGCGGTGGCGGCTATGCCACGTCGCATAGTGAACTCTCCTTCAGGCAGGGAACCGCGCCCGCACAGCGCGGCGCCGGACGCCGAGGAAGCTAACAGGATTGACATGCGACCGAAAGACCTTGCAAGTAATTTCTGCAAGGAGTTACGGTCTCAGCGAGAACAAGGGAGGCACGACGTGCGCCAGGAACAGTCAGGTCCCGCGACCGCGCGGCTCGCCGACATCGCGGCCCAGGCCGGGGTGAGCGAGGCGACGGTCAGCCGGGTGCTGAACGGCAGGCCGGGCGTGGCGGACACCACCCGGCAGGCCGTGCTGGCCGCGCTCGACGTGCTCGGCTACGAGCGGCCGGTGAAGCTGCGCCGGCGCAGCGCGGGCCTGATCGGGCTCCTCATCCCGGAGCTGGACAACCCGATCTTCCCCGGCTTCGCCCAGGTCATCGGCCAGGCGCTGACCCGGCAGGGCTACACCCCGGTGCTGGCCGCGCAGACCCCGGGGGGCTCGACGGAGGACGAGCTGACCGAGATGCTGGTGGAGCGCGGCGTGGACGGCATCGTCTTCGTCTCCGGGCTGCACGCCGACACCACCGCCGACATGGAGCGCTACACGCGACTGCGCGGCAAGGGCGTGCCGTTCGTGATGATCAACGGCTACTCGGAGAAGTTCCAGGGCACGTTCATCTCCCCCGACGACCGGGACGCGATGCGGCTGTCGGTGACCCACCTCGCCTCCCTGGGCCACCGCCGCATCGGGCTCGCGCTCGGGCCCGGCCGCTTCGTGCCCGTACAGCGGAAGGTCGAGGGGTTCCTCGACTCGATGCGCGAGGTGCTGTCCGTGCCGGAGGCGGACGCGCGGGCGGACATCGAGCACTCGCTGTACTCGCTGGAGGGCGGGCAGGCCGCGGCGGCGGCGCTGCTCGACCGCGGCTGCACGGCGATCGTGTGCGCGAGCGACATGATGGCGCTGGGCGCGATCCGCGCGGCCCGGCAGCGCGGGCTCGCGGTGCCCCGGCAGGTGTCGGTCGTCGGCTACGACGACTCCCCGCTGATCGCCTTCACCGACCCGCCGCTGACGACGGTCCGCCAGCCGGTGACGGCGATGGGCCAGGCCGCGGTCCGGGCCCTGCTGGAGGAGATCGGCGGCACCCCGGCCCCGCACAGCGAGTTCGTCTTCCACCCGGAGCTGGTGGTCCGCGGCTCGACGGCCTCGGCGCCCGCGTAAGCGGCTCCGCCGGGGGCCGGGTGCCGAAAGGATCCTGGGGGCGCTGCCCCCAGACCCCCCTGCCTGGGCCGGCCGGTCAGGCACGGCTCGACGGCCCCGGCGTCCGAAGAGGGTCTGGAGACGGAGCCCCCAGACCCCCTCGGCCGCTCCTACGGGTGGAAGGCCACCGCGCCCCTGGCCGGCAGGTCGAGCGTGACCCTGCCGCCGGCGACGGTGACCTTGCCGGCGCAGTCGTCGAGCACGTTGCAGTACACGCCGTCCGGGACCGCCGTGCCGAACTCCTGGGTCACCGGCTCTCCCGTGTTGTTGAGCGCGGCGAACCCGCGGTCCCCGCGGCCGAAGCCGACGACGTTGCCGCGCGGCGACTGCCAGTCGGTGACCTCCGCGTCCCCGGCCGCGTTCCGCCAGCCGACCATCCCCGTGATCCGCGGGTCGCGGTCGAGGCAGTACCAGCCGGCGGCGCAGTCGGTGCCGGTGACGAAGCCGTCCGCGCCGGCGGGCGGCGAGTCGTCGTTGCCGGCGAACGCGAAGCCCGCGTAGACGGTGGGCGGCGCCTCCGTCCAGCCGAGCTGGAAGACGTTGGCCAGCACGGCGGTGTCGCCGTCCTTGTACGTCAGATGGCGGCCGTTGCGCTCGGTGTCGTGGTTGGTGACGAACGACACCGAGTTCCCCGCGGGCAGCAGCCCCTGACCGGGGCCGAGGTTCTCCAGTTGCGCGATGTCGCTCTGGAACGCGGCCTTCACCCGGTCACCGAAGGCGAAGTCCAGCACCCGGCCGCTGCCGTAGTACTCGTCCGGCGCGGGGGTGCTTCCGGGGAAGACCTCGTGGAAGACGAACGGCCGCGAGCCGTCCGCGGTGTCGTCCAGCCGGCCGGCGATCGCCTCCAGGTCGGCGGCGGGGATGTGCTTGGCGGCGTCCACGCGGAAGCCGGAGACGCCCCGCGCGATCTGGGAGTTCAGATATCCGGCGATCTTGTCGCGGACGGAGTCGCTGCCGGTCTTCAGGTCCGGCAGGCCGAGCAGTTCGCAGTTCTGGACCTCCCACTTGTCGTCCCAGTCGCTGATCTCGCGGTTGCAGACGTCGACGTTGTAGTCCGCCCGGGAGTACATGGGCGGCGCGTACTTGTCGCCGAGCGCGGTGCCGGCGTAGCCGGTGCCGGTCTGCGCGGCGGTGTGGTTGACGACGACGTCGGTGTAGACCGCGACGCCCGCGCCGTTGCAGGCGGCGGTCATGGCGGTGAAGTCGGCCTCGGTGCCGAAGCGGCCGCTCAGGCCGTAGCTGTACGGCTGGTAGACGTCCCACCAGTGGTGCCGGGGGTGGGACAGCGACTCCGCGGGCGGCGCCACCCACACGGCGCCGTAGCCGGCGGGCCCGAGGACGTCGGTGCACTCGGCGGCGACCGACTTCCAGTTCCACGACCACAGGTTGGCGATCACGTCGTTCCCCGCGGCCGTGTCCCTCGCCACCGCCTCGGTGCTCGCGTGCGCCGTGGCGGCGGGCAGCAGCCCGAGCACGAGAGCGGCGAGCGCCGTCCCGGGCAGCAGGCGCGAGCCGCGCAGCCGCCTCCGTACCGATTGAGCCATGTGTACCCTCCTGGTCTCGGAGAGCTGACGCGCCACAGCCACATCGGTCTGCGGAACCGAGGATCGCAAGATTTTGCAGAACGATCCGGATCCGCGTTCCCGGATGACGGTAGGGGGCGGAACAGAGCACGGTCAACCCGTGGGAAAGACGCTTGCAAAGTCTTTCAACACCGCCCCGGCGATGCTAACTTCACCCAGGCGTTCCCCCGACCCCGGTCCGGCCGGGCGGGGGTCCTTCGCAGGCCCCACGCGCCCGCTCGGCCGGACCGGTTCCACCCATGCGGAAGCGGGCTCCGGCGCCTCACGGCCGGAGCCCGTGCCGGTGCCGTACCGCGGATCAGTCCAGGTAGCCGCGGAGCTGGTCGGCGAAGGCGTGATCGCGCAGCTTGTTGAGGGTCTTGGACTCGATCTGCCGGATCCGCTCGCGGGTCACCCCGAAGATGCGGCCTATCTCCTCCAGCGTCCGCGGCCGGCCGTCGATCAGCCCGTACCGCAACTGGACGACCTTGCGCTCCCGTTCGCCGAGCGTGGACAGCACCGCCTCCAGGTGCTCGCGCAGCAGCAGGAACGCCGCCGACTCCACGGGCGAGGCGGCGTCGCCGTCCTCGATGAGGTCGCCGAGCGCGACGTCCTCCTCCTCGCCGACCGGCGCGTGCAGCGACACGGGCTCCTGCGCCAGCCGCAGCACCTCGCTCACCCGCTCCTCGGGCAGCCCGAGATGGGCGCCGACCTCCTCGGGCGTCGGCTCGTAGCCGCGCTCCTGGAGCATGCGGCGCTGGACCCGCACGACCCGGTTGATGAGCTCGACGACGTGCACCGGGACGCGGATCGTCCGGGCCTGGTCGGCGAGGGCGCGGGACATGGCCTGGCGGATCCACCAGGTCGCGTACGTGGAGAACTTGTAGCCACGGGCGTAGTCGAACTTCTCCACCGCGCGGATCAGCCCGAGGTTGCCCTCCTGCACCAGGTCGAGCATCGTCAGCCCGCGGCCCACGTACCGCTTGGCGACGGAGACGACGAGCCGCAGGTTCGCCTCGATCAGCCGGCGCTTGGCCATCCGGCCCAGCACGACGAGCTTGTCCAGGTCCAGCGCGAGCGGCGTGACCAGGTCCGGCTCGGCGGCCAGCTTCTCCTCGGCGAAGAGCCCGGCCTCGACCCGCCGCGCCAGCTCCACCTCCTCGGCGGCGCTGAGGAGCGGAATCCGGCCGATCTCGCGCAGATACTGCCGGAACAGGTCGGACGTGGGCCCGCCCCGATCGGGCCGCACGGCGGATGCCGGAGGCGGCGGCGCGGGCGCGGCACCGGGCTCGTCGAGCCCCGCCGGAGCCCCGTTCGGCAGGGTCAGGACGTCGGGCGCAGCCTCGCGCCCGGCCCGTACGGAAGTGTTGAGGGTCTGGGTCTGCACGGGGGCGACCTCCAGGGTGGTCACTGCCGGTTCGGGGACGTGGGGCAGCGGAACGGCAGCGGCGGA
This sequence comes from Streptomyces sp. WAC 06738, assembly GCF_003945505.1. NCBI lineage: Bacteria > Bacillati > Actinomycetota > Actinomycetes > Kitasatosporales > Streptomycetaceae > Streptomyces > Streptomyces sp. WAC 06738. Next base: position 2,119,282 of record NZ_CP029618.1, read on the forward strand.
CTCGCCGCCTTCCGTCCCGATCGTGGATAGCGGATCCCTGGCGGCTCGTCGCCCGTTTTGGACAACCCCGCCACGCTCCGAGGACTCAGGCACCGCCCCCAGTGTGGGGTACGACACACGCCCGGCAGTAGGGTCGTGCGACCACATTTTGTGTCCGGCTCGTGACCGGACGGTTACGCAACGGACGAATGTGCACGCTTGGGGCAGCGCGCCCGCTCGCGCAGCGTAACCCTATGGTCACACTGGTGATTTGACCACCATGCGTCCTCCGGTCAGACTTGCGCCCTCGGGCAAGGTCCTTGAGGCGCACGGCAAGACCCTCCTGGAGTACAGCCAGGTGCTCGGTGTACTGGTGTCCGGGCAGGTGGCCATCATGGAGCATCTCGGCATCAACCCGCCGGAGGCGGCCGCCGGGGGCGGCTGACCGGCGCCGAGCCTCCGCCTCCGCGTCAGAGCGCGGCCGCGCCGCGGGCGCGGAGGGATTCGCGGTACTGCTGGAGTGTCCACAACTCGCGCTGGGCCGACTCGAACTGGTCCGGCGGGCCCTGGGCGCCCAGGCGGTGGACCGTGCTGCGGACGTCGTCGATGCGGCGGTCGACCGCGGCCAGGCGGACGCCCGCGAGCTGTTCGCCCGCGTAGATCGCGTCCGGGTCGCGGCGGCTGCGCGGGGGTTCCACCGCCAGCTCCGTGATGAGCGAGCGCACGCCGTCGTCCGGCGCGGCGTCGCGGACCCGGGCCAGGTACGCGGCGCTGTCGTCGGCGGCGGCGACGCCGCCGGCCGCCTCGATGGCGGCGCGGACGGTCGCGTACGGGGCGGCCGTGAACTCGTCGGCGAGGTAGGCGTCGAAGGCCGGGGCGACCAGCTTGGGGTGCTGGAGCGCCAGCTTCAGCAACTCGCGCTCGCGGTGCAGCGCCGGGGTCCGCATGTACAGCGCCGGGCCGCCGGAAGCGCCGGCCGCGCGGGTCGTGGCTCCCGGCCCCGCGGGCGGCGCGCCCGCGCCGGGCCCCTGCCCGGGGCCGCGGCCCTGGCCCTGCGCCTGGCCCTGGCCGCCCCTGCCCCGGCCACCGCCGCCCTGCGCCGCGTACCGCGCAAGCTGGCGTACGCGGTCCACCACGAACCGTTCGTCCAGGATCCCCAGCATCCCCGCGAGCTGCACCGCGTACTCGTGCCGGATCGCTACGTCCTTGATCCGCGCCACCACCGGCGCCGCCTGCTCCAGCGCCGCCGAACGGCCCTCCGCCGTGTCCAGGTTGTGCTGCGTGACGAACGAGCGGATCGCGAAGCCGAACAGCGGCGAGCGCTCCTCGATGAGCTGCCGCACCGCCTCGTCGCCCTTGGCGAGACGCAGGTCACAGGGGTCCATGCCGCCCGGGCTCACCGCGATCGACGTACGGGCCGCGAACTTCTGGTCGTCCTCGAACGCGCGCAGCGCCGCCTTCTGCCCCGCCGCGTCGCCGTCGAAGGTGAAGACCACCTCGGAGCGGGAGTTGTCCGTCAGCACCCGGCGCAGGATCTTGACGTGCTCGCCGCCGAACGCCGTGCCGCACGTCGCGATGGCCGTGGTCACCCCGGAGAGGTGGCAGGCCATCACGTCGGTGTAGCCCTCGACGACGACCGCCCGGCCCTGCTTGCCGATGTCCCGCTTGGCCAGATCGATCCCGTACAGCACCTGGGACTTGCGGTAGATCGGGGTCTCCGGCGTGTTCAGGTACTTCGGCCCGTTGTCGTCCTCGCGCAGCCGGCGGGCGCCGAAGCCGACGACCTCGCCCGTGATGTCCCGGATCGGCCACATCAGCCGCCCCCGGAACCGGTCGATGGGCCCGCGGCGGCCGTCCTGGGAGAGGCCGGAGAGCGTCAGCTCCTTGTCGGTGAAGCCCCGGCCGCGGAGGAAGCGGGTGAGGTGGTCCCAGCCCGCCGGCGCGTACCCCACACCGAAGCGCTCCGCCGCCGCCTGGTCGAAGCCGCGGTCGGCGAGGAACCCGCGCCCGATCTCGGCCTCCGCGGAGCCGAGCTGCTCGGCGTAGTACTGCGCGGCGACCTTGTGCGCCTCCAGCAGCCGGGTGCGCTCGCCCTGCTGGCGGCCGGGGGTGTAGCCCCCTTCCTCGTACCGCAGGGTGATGCCGGCCTGGGCGGCGAGGCGCTCGATCGTCTCGGAGAAGGACAGGTGCTCGACCTTCATGACGAAGTCGACCGTGTCCCCGCCTTCCTGGCAGCCGAAGCAGTGGTACAGGCCCTTGGCCGGACTCACGTGGAAGGAAGGGGACTTCTCATCATGAAAGGGGCAGAGCCCCTTGAGATTGCCCCCGCCGCCGGGACGGAGCTGCAGGTACTCGGAGACGACGGCGTCGATCGGAACCGCGTTCCTGACCGTCCGCACGTCGTCGTCGTTGATCCTGCCTGCCACGAGTGCAGTCTACGGCCGGGCGCCGACAGCCCCGCGCCCCGCCGCCGCGGCGGCCCGGGGAAACGGCGGCTTCAGGAGCTTCAGGAGGAGGTGTCGTCGTACGCGCTGAGGAAGAAGTCGACGACGGACTCCACGAACCCGCCGTCGAAGGTCCGCTCGGCCACCAGCCGGCGGAACATCAGCGGGCCCGAGAGCTGGTCGACGGCCAGGTCGGTGTCGAGCCCCGCGGGCAGTTCGCCGCGCTCCCTGGCGGCGTCGACGATGGCGCGCAGCCCCTCGGAGGCCGCGGTGTAGAGGGAGTTCTTCAGCTCGCCGTACGCCGGGTCGACGCTGACCCGCTCGATGACGGCACGCAGCGCGCGCTCCGCGGTGGGGTCGTGCAGCCAGCGGCGGACCACGTTCAGCTCGCCCAGCAGGTCGCGCCGCAGCTCCCCGGTGCGGCGGACGTGCGCGATCGTCAGGCCCTCGGTGATGGCGTCGCGGATCATCTCCGCGGGGTCGGGCCAGTGGCGGTAGAGGGTGGTGCGGCCGACGCCGCTGCGGGCGGCCACCGACACGTGCGTGACGGCGGCCCAGCCCTGCTCGACCAGCAGGGCGCGCGCGGCGTCGAGGGCGGCGGCCCGGCTGCGTACGGCTCTCGGATCGGGTCCGCGCTCCAGGCCCGAAGACCTCGTGCCGGTTCGAGGCGACAACAGGACTCCATCCCGCGTGACCCCGAGGCCCGGGGCTGGCTGACGATCACGTACGGCCTCACTCGGAGGAATCCGTACACCTTGTCCCAAAGTCGGCGCCGTATCGCCGACCTTGATTGCTGAAGGGGCCCGCCGCGGACCCGCCGGAATCAGACGGCGACGGCATCGAGGGGTGCGAGGATCGCCGCGAGCAGGCGCTCGGCGGCGCGTGTGAAGGGGACCTCCGACGCTCCGTCGGCCAGGCCCTGTTCGGCCAGCAGCCGGCCCGTGCGGGCGGCGACGAGGGCGAAGCGGAAGCCGGCGAACACCTCGTGCCAGGGCAACTGTCCGGCGATCGGCCGGCCCAGCCACTCCTCGTAGCGGTCGATCGTAGCCTGCCGTCCCGGCAGGCCCGCGAGCCGGGGCCCGTCGCCCGCGAGGTGGCGGCCGACGTGCAGGAACCAGGCGAGATCCGCCTCCGGCGGGCCGAGGAAGGCCGTCTCCCAGCCGAGTACGGCCGCGGGGCGGGCGCCGCGGAAGACGATGTTGCCGAGCCGGGCGTCGCCCCAGAGCAGCCGGGGCGGGCCCGCGGGCTCCGGGAGGGTCTCGCGCAGCCAGTCGAGCGCCGCGAGGACGACGCCGGAGCGGTCGGCGGCGAAGTGGTCCAAGTGCCGCTCGTAGAAGTCGAGCTGGCCGCCGAGGCCGCTAGGTGCGCCGGCGGCGTGCTCCAGGAAGGCGACGTTGAGCCGGTCCCCGTCCAGGCCGTGCAGCGTCCGGAGCACGCCGAGGCCCGCCCACCACAGCTCCGCCCGTCCCGCCTCGTCGCGGTCGGCGAGCGCGCCGCCCGAGCGGTACGGGGGCCGCTCCGCGGGCGTCCACCCGCGGACGCGCTCGGTGACGTAGAACGGCGCCCCGAGCACGGCGGGGTCGGCCTCGTAGCCCAGCACGGCGGGCACCGGCACCGGCGTGGGCGCCAGCGCGCGCAGCACCCGGTACTCGTCGAGGAGCCGGGACTCGGGCAGCACCTGATACCGCGTGGACGCCACCCGTACGGCGAAGTCCCGCCGCGTCCCGGTCCGCTGCCACTCGGCGACGGCCCACAAGGTCTCGGGACCGAAGCCCCGTCCGCGCGGCGCCTCCACCCCGACCTCGGGGGTCCCGGCCTCCGGCAGCCGGCCGGCGAGCCACCGCGCAAGGCTGCGGCGGGTGGTCTCGATGTCTCGTTGCGGCGGTTCGGGCACGTGACCTCCTGCGGACGACGGACGTACGCGTCCCCGATGGTCCACCCCGGCCTGGTGCCGCGATGGTGAGTGGAGGCAGCCTCCGTCGAGCCACCAGCAAGAGACGATCGAATCCTCACTGCCGCTCTTCACGATCGAAGCCACGGCACGTCCGGCGGAGAAGGGGACGATCCACCATGGCGCACTCCCACCATGTCAGGCACACCGGCACCGTCGCGGCGCCCGCGATCGTCGTGTACGGGCTCCTCTCCGACGTGCCGGGATGGTCCCGGCTCTTCCCCGCCGTCGTGCACGCCGAACGGGACCCGGCGGAGGGCGGCGAGGACGTGCTGCGGCTCTGGACGACCGCGGACGGCGGGGTCGACGACGTGCGCGTACGCCTCACGCCCGACCCGGACGCGCTCACCCTCGGCTTCCGGTACGAAGGACCGCGCCCCCCGGCCGCCGGCCGGAGCGGCACCTGGCGGATCCGCCCGGCGGCGGGCGGCTGCGAGGTGGTGCTCGACCAGGCGTACGCGGCGGCAGGCGACGACCCCGAGCGACTGGCCTGGCTCCGCGCGGCGGCCGAGGCGGACGCCAAGTCGGGGCTGGAGAGCCTGAAGCAGGCCGCCGAACACGCCGACCGCATCGGCGACGTGCTGCTCACCTTCGCCGACGAGCTGGAGATCGCGGCCGCGCCGGCGGCCGTCCACGACTTCCTCTGGCGCGCCGGCGCCTGGGCGGAGCGGGTGCCGCACGTCGCCCGGGCGGCGCTCACCGAGGTCTCGCCGCGGGCGCAGCTCCTGGAGCTGGACACGGTGCTCCCCGACGGGAGCACGCACACCACCGAGTCGGTACGGGTACGCCCCGGCCCCGGGCGGATCGTCGCCAAGCGGCTGCGGCTGCCGGCGCTGCTGGCCGCGCACCTCACCGAATGGTCGTTCACCGAGACGGCCGGCGGCGTACGGGCCGTGCACCGGCACACCGCCGTGCTGCGGCCGGAGGCGGTGCCGGACTTCCCGGGGGCGGGGGCGACGCTCGCCGGGGCCCGCGCGCACGTGCGCAAGGCGCTGGGGACGGCCAGCCGGGAGACACTGCGCTGCGCGCGGGCGGCGGTAGAGCGGTAGAGCCGTAGAAGCCGCTCCTACCCCGGGGACTGTCACCCCGGGTGCGTTCCGTGCAGGCAACAACTTGTCCGTGGCCGCCCCCGGAATCGCTCCCTACGCTGGCGCGTATGGCGCTCACCCACTCCGAAGCTGCGGCCCCACCTGTGCCGTTCTTCTCCCAGGCACGGAGCTTCACCGAGCTGTGGCCGCAGATCAGTGACCACGTCAACGCCGTCTTCGACCGGGGCAAGTACTCCCACGGCCGCCAGGTCGGGCAGTTGGAGCGCGCCGTCGCCGAGTACACCGGCGCCCGGCACGCCCTCGGCGTGAACAGCGGCACCGACGCCCTCGTCCTGCTGCTCAGGGCCGCCGGCATCGGCCCCGGGGACGAGGTGATCGTGCCCGCGTTCACCTTCTTCGCGACCGCGTCGTCCGTCACGATGGCCGGCGCCCGTCCCGTCTTCGCCGACATCACGGCGGACGGCGACTACGCGCTGGACGCGGACTCCGCCGAGGCGCTCGTCACCGAGCGCACCAAGGCCGTGATGCCCGTACACCTCTTCCACCAGCTCGCGGCGATGGACCGGCTCACGGAGCTGGCGCGGCGCCACGACCTGAAGCTGCTGGAGGACAGTGCCGAGGGCATCGGCATGCGCTGGGACGGCGTGCACGCCGGGCTGCTCGGCGCCGGCGGCGTGCTCAGCTTCTTCCCCACCAAGACCCTCGGCGCCCTGGGCGACGCCGGGATGATCCTGACGGACGACGACGACATCGCCCAGCAGGCCGCGATCCTGCGCCACCACGGGCGGATGGGCAAGACGCTGGACCACATCGCCGGCATCTCCAACCTCTCCGGCGTCTCCGGCACCAACAGCAAGATGGACGACGTCCAGGCCGCGGTGCTGCTGGCCAAGCTCACCCGGCTGGATGCCGACATCGCCCGGCGCCGGGAGCTGGCGGCCGCGTACGACGAGCGGCTGCGCGGGCAGGAGGGCATCCACTCCCTGCCCCGGCTGGTGCCCCGTCCGGCGCAGGCGGACCCGGTGTTCTACGTCTACCTCATCGAGGTCGAGCAGCGGGACGAGCTGGTCGAGTTCCTCGCGGCCCGCGGCATCGGCACCGAGACGTACTACCCCCGCCCGCTCCACCTCCAGCCCTGCTACGCCGGGCCCGAGCACCCCGAGGGCTCGCTGCCGGTCGCGGAGCGGACCTGCAAGCGCACGCTGGCCCTGCCTTTCTACCCGGACCTCACCGAGGACCAGGTGGACATCGTCTGCGGGGCCGTCGCCGACTTCTACGCCGGAGGTGCCGGACGGTGACCATCCCGTTCTTCCCCGACGACCTCTTCGAGCAGGACCGGCAGGCGTTCCTCGACCTGCTCTACGAGGTCGGCACGGACGACGAGCAGAAGTTCATCCTCGGCCGGCGCACCGCGGAACTCGAACGCGCGACCGCCGCCGCGACGGGCGTCGAGCACGCCGTCGCCTGCTCCAGCGGGACCGGCGGGCTCAACCTCGCCGTCCAGGCGGTGGGCGTGGGCCCCGGCGACGAGGTGATCGTCCCGGCGTTCTGCTGCCAGCCGGTGGCCAGTTCGGTGGCGAACCTCGGCGCGACCCCGGTCTTCGCCGACGTCGACCCGCACACGATGGTGATGGACCCGGCGAGCACCGAGGAGCTGATCACCGAGCGCACCCGGGCCCTGATGCCCGCCCACGTCTTCTCGATCATGGCCGACATGCCGGCCATGAACAAGATCGGCCGGGCGCACGGGCTGACGGTGATCGAGGACGCCGCGGTCGCGCAGGGAGCGGTGCTCGACGGCACCCCGTCCGGCGCCTGGGGCGACCTCGGGGTGTTCTCCTACTTCCAGGTCAAGGCGTTCGGCACGGCCGGCGAGGGCGGCATGGTCGTCACGGACGACGAGGACCTGGCCCGCAGGGTGCGGATGCTCCGCAACCACGGCCAGGACGGCATCACCCGGTTCCTGCACCACGAGATCGGCCAGAACAGCCGCTTCGACGAGATCCTGGCCGCCTTCCAGTTGCACCGGATCGGCGGCTTCGCGGACCGGCTGGAGCGCCGGGCCCGGATCGCCGACTACTACACGGAGCGCTTCGCCCCGCTCGCCGACCGCGGCCTCGTCGCCCCGCCCGCGGGCCGCAACGGCCGCTGCTACTACGTGTACTCGCTCCTGGTCGAGCGGCGCGAGGACCTGCGCGCCTGGCTCACCGAGAAGCAGATCGGCACGCACATCTACTACCCGGTGCCGCTGCCGCTCCAGCCCGCGTTCGCGAAGTACGCCCCCGAAGGCGCCGACTGGCCGCGGGCCCGGCAGGTCAGCGCCCGCAACCTGGCCATCCCGATCTGGCCCCACCTGACGGACTTCCAGGTGGAGTTCATCGCCGACTCGGTGTGCGAATTCTTCGACTAGGGGGTACGGGCATGGGCGAGAAGGTCGTCGTCATGGGGCAGGGCTACGTGGGCCTGCCGCTGGCCGTCGCCGCCGCGGAGCGCGGGTACGAGGTCGTCGGCTTCGAGGTCGACGAGGACCGGGTGAAGAAGCTCGCCGTGGGCGAGTCGTACGTCGGCGACGTGGACTCGGCGCAACTCGCCGCGCTGCTGGACAGCGGGGCGTACCGGCCCACGATGGAGCCGGACGACCTCGCCGGCTTCGACCTCGCGGTGATCACCGTGCCCACCCCGATGCGCGACGGCCTGCCCGACCTGTCGTACATCGAGGCCGCCGGCACCACCCTCGCCCGCTGGCTGCGGCCGGGGGCGGCGGTCTCGCTGGAGTCGACCAGCTACCCCGGCACCACCGGCGACGTCCTCGCCCCGCTGCTGGAGCGGCTGTCCGGACTGGCCGCGGGCACCGACTTCCACCTCGGCTACAGCCCGGAGCGCATCGACCCGGGCAACACCCGCTGGACGTTCACCACCACGCCGAAGGTCGTGGCCGGGGTCGACGAGCGCTCCCGCCGCCGGCTGGCGGACTTCTACGGCTCGATCGTCGACACGGTCGTGCCGGCGCCCACGATCCGGGTGGCCGAGATGGCGAAGGTGCTGGAGAACACGTTCAGGCACGTCAACATCGCCCTGGTGAACGAGCTGGCCATGCACGCGGAGGCGCTCGGCGTCGACGTGTGGGACGCGCTGGACATCGCCGCCACCAAGCCGTTCGGCTTCATGCGCTTCACCCCGGGCCCCGGGGTCGGCGGCCACTGCCTCCCGGTCGACCCGCTGTATCTGTCGTGGAAGGTCGAGCAGGATCTCAGCAGGCCCTTCCGGATGGTCGCGCTGGCCGACGAGCTGAACACGCAGATGCCCGAGTACGTGGTCCGCCGGGTCACCCGGGGCCTCGGCAGGCGCGGCCAGACGCTCCACGGCGCCCGGGTGCTGATGCTGGGGCTGGCGTACAAGCCGAACACCGGCGACGTACGGGAGTCGCCCGCGGTCCGCCTCGCGGAGCAGCTCCTCGCGGAGGGCGCCCAGGTGCGGGTCGCGGACCCCGTGGTCTCGGAGGACCCGGGGGTCGCGGGGCTGGTGCGGGTGGAGCTGTCGGACGAGGAGGTCCGGGCGGCGCATGTCGTGCTGGTCGCCACGGACCACGACGCCTTCGACTACGCGCACCTCGTGGCGACGGCCGGCTATATCTTCGACTGCCGGCACCGGGTGCCGGCCGCGGACCATGTGGAATCCCTCTGAGCCGCGGGGCGAATTTCAGGACATTGTATACCGCAGTTCCGAAATACTTATCGCCGAGTTCATACGGACAGGGAAAAAGCACCCCCGGCGCGAACGCCGAAGGTGCTTTTCCGGAGGACACGGAATCCGGGCCCCGCTATACGTCCCTACCGAAAGCGGCGGACGCCAGCGCGTGTTGCTCCACCCGGCCGGGCGCCACGAGGTCGAATGGACCGGCGTGGACGGATTTCGTCAGGTCGGGACCGCGCAGGAGATCGTCCAATTCGGGGTCGCAGGTCAGCACCGCCTGTTGCAGATTCCGGATCATCGGTGAGGGCTCCAGGCCCAGTTCCTCACGGAGCGTCGTACGCAGCCGGTGGACGACCTCCAGGGCCTGGCTGCGCCGTCCCGACCGGTACATCGCCAGGATGAGCCGGGCGTGCAGGCTCTCCCGGGTGGGCAGCTTGGTGGTGAGCGAACTCAGTTCGCCGAGCACCTCGCGGTGCCGGCCGAGCCGCAGGTCGGCGTCGATGCGCTGCTCCTGGACGCTCATGCGGTCCTCTTCGAGTCCGACCGCGTACGCCCTGACCACCGGCCCGACCTGGACGTCCGCCAGCACCGACCCCTGCCATAAGGCCAGTGCCCGGCCCAGGAGTTCGGTCGCCGCGACGTCGTCGGTGTACAGCTTGGACCGGCCGCTGGCCACGAGCGTGGCGAAGGTGTTCGTGTCCAGCTCGTCCCCGCGCACCGTGAGCAGATAGCCGCCGTCCCGTGTCTCCAGTATCCGCCGGGCCGCTTCCAGACTGCCCACCCGCGGCACCCGGCGCAGGATGCGCCGCAACTGCAGGATGTAGGACTGGACCGTCGAGAGCGCGGTGTTGGGCGGAGTGTTCTCCCAGAGTTCCTCTATGCATGTGCGCGTCGAGACAACCTGGTTGGCGTTGAGCAGGAGCAACGAGAGTAGCTGTCGTTGTTTGGGCGCCGTCGGAGTATAAGAGCACCCCTGTTCGTGCATGCGCAGTGGACCGAGTAGGGAAAATTCCATCGCGCTCTCGAACCCTTCCGATAACTCGTGCACGTAAACGGAGGCTCGATCGGTGATCACTCCCCCGTGATATCCCCCAGAGACCTCACGGGAGAGTAACCGACCGCATGGTTCGGCACAAGCAGTGTCACAGGCGGCCGGGTTGCCGGTCCCCGCCGACCAGGGGTGGCGGGCCCCGTCGGCAACTCGGCGCCAAGTCGGCCGCAATTGGTTCCCAAGCACCGCGCAAGGTGTCCTTCAGCGCGCGGATCATTGCGGGCCGCCGCCGCCCGGCGGTGAAAGGAAGAGGGCCCGGATCACGGCTGCGGGCCGATGGACACCTTCATGTCGGGCGTCAGGCCGAGTTCCCGGCCGGTGACGGTCGCGTCGACCGCGATGAGGATGTTGTAGTGGTTGGGGAAGTGGCAGGAGTCGAAGCCGAGTACGGAGCCGACCCGCTTGCCGTCGATCACCACCGGGTCGCCGCGGTCGACGACGCCGGCCTCGGAGATCTCCACGAAGCCGAGGAACCCGACCCGGTCGACCCGCGCGCCCGTCGTGGTGTCGTGCTGGTCGGTGGTGACGAGTTCGTGCACCTCGCCGCTGCGGACGCAGCGGCTGGCCCACTCGTCCACCGACATCCCGCGGTCCTCGCGGCGGTGGATGAGGATCTTCACCAGCCGTCCGGTCACCGTCAGCTTGTCGCCGTCCTCCTGCGGGTTCACCGCGCTGCTCCCGTCGTCGTCGGCTCGCCGGCCGTGCTTTCCCTGCGGTAGATCTCCGCGACCAGCTCCAGCGCCGCGAGCCCGCCCTCGGCGCGGTCCTCCCCGGCGCGTACGGCCTGCGCGAAGTCGGTCACGATGCCCCGGTACTCGTGCCACAGCGACTGCTTGAACTCCGGGTAGCCGTCGAGCATGTCGGCGCTGTGCAGCGAGCCGTCGGTGAGCCGGACCGTGACGTCCTTGCGCTCGCCCTCGTACGACCAGTCCAGCTCCACCCGGCCGCGGGCGCCGGAGGCGGCGGTGAGCGACACCTGCGCCTGCCGGTCGGTGCCCGCCTCGTCGCGCACCACCTCGGCCGACTCCAGTTCGACCGGGCCGAGGAACTGGCGCACGGTGTCGAAGGCGTTGGGCCCGTTGTCCGCCACGCAGCCGCCACCGCAGCGGTCGGCGTCGAGGTACCAGGCGTCGGCGCCGGCGTGCTCCTCGATCTTCTCCAGGTAGCGCACGACCATCCACTCGATGCCCACGCCGGGCGGGATGGCCTCCAGCAGCGCGAGCGCGTTGCCGTTGTAGCGCCGGTGGAAGGCGGTGAAGAGCACGACGTCGCGGTCGCGGGCCGCGCGTACCAGCGCGCGGCCGTCAGAAAGGCTGGTGGCCAGCGGCTTCTCCACACACACCGGCAACCCGGCGGCGATCAGGTCGCCGCACACCGCCGCGTGCGCGTCGTTCGGCACGTTGACGACGGCCGCGTCCAGACCGCCGGCCTCGAGCAGGTCCGCGTGGCTCGTGAAGCAGGGGACGCGGTCGCGGTACGGGGCCAGCGCCTCGTCCCGCAGGTCGCACACCGCGGCCAGTTCGACCCCCGGCACCTCCTCCAGCGCCGCGGCGTAGAAGCGGGAGATCACGCCCAGGCCGATCAGCCCGATGCGCAGCGGGCGGGTGATGTCGTCACCGGTCATTGCGGTCTCCCTCCGGGAGCTTCAGCCCCAGGTCGTCGGCGACGGAGCGCAGTTCGCCGAGGAGCGCGTCCGCCACGGGCACGCCTTCGGCCAGCGCCGCGGCCTTCAGGTCCGCCTCCCGGCAGCCCGGGTAGACGACCTTGTCGGTCCCCGGCAGCGTCGGGCTGCCGGTGAGGGCGGCGAAGAGCCCGGCCGCCTGGCGGGTGAAGTCCTCCTCGGGGCGGAGGGCGGCGGGCGCGACGGCCAGGACGAAGAAGCCGATGTCGTCGTCGCGGCCGCTCGGGCCGCCGGTGCCGGAGTACGCCTCGGGGTCCGGGCCGAGCCCGGCGCCGGGCACCAGCGCGGCCAGCACCTCGACCAGCAGCGCGAGACCGTAGCCCTTGTAGCCGCCGGTCTCCGGGTGGCCGCCGAGGAAGAGCGGGAAGCCCTCGCCGCGGTCGAGCGCGTGCGGGTCCGTCACCCAGCGGCCCTCGGCGTCCTGCAGCCAGCCCTCGGGTATGGACCGGCCGGCCCGCGCCGCCTCGCGCACCTTGCCGGTGGGGGCGACGGTGGTGCTCATGTCCAGCACGAACGGCGCCTGCCCGGGGCCCGCGGGGGCGGCGGCGGCGAGCGGGTTGGTGCCGAGCATGGCGACCCGGCCGCCCGGCGGGCGGGCGATGCGCTGCCGGCCGCAGTTCGAGGCGACCAGCCCGATCATGCCGTTCTCGACGGCGCGGGCGGCGTGGAAGCCGGCGCAGCCGAGGTGCGTCGCGTCGCGTACGGACACCATGCCGATGCCGTACTGCCCGGCCCGCTCGGCGGCGAGGTCCATGGCCTCCGCGGCGGCCCACAGCCCCAGGCCCTTGCGGGAGTCGAGCAGCACGGTGGCGCCGCGGTCGGCGAGCACCTCGGGCTCGGCGGCGGGCGCGACCCGGCCGGAGGTGAAGAGCGGCAGGTAGAGGCGGGTGAGGTTGGCGAGGCCGTGGGAGCGCATGCCCACGAGGTCGCCGTAGACGAGGGCTTCCGCGGCGGTACGCGCCCGGTCCTCGGGTACGCCGTGGGCCTGGAAGACCTCGGTGGTGAAGTCGGTGAGCTGGTGGTACGGCAGCAGGGTCATGACGATCCGTTCGTAGCGGAGGCGAAGGCGGCCACCATGGAGGCGATGCCGTCGGCGTAGCGCTCCAGGTCGGCGGCGTCGACGTACTCGTCCGCGGCGTGGGCGCCGTTGGCGTCGAGGTCTCCGGGGCCGTAGACGACCGTGTACGCGTGCGGCAGGGCGTGGGCCCAGATGGCGTCGCAGGTGCAGGCGGGGGCGTCCGGCGGGGCGTACTCGAGACCGGCCCCGGTCAGCACCTGCTCCGCCCAGGCGTCGCGGTTGTCGAGCGCGGGCAGGCCGCGCTTGAGCCACGCCAGCCGGGTGATCCGGCGGGCGTCCCGTGCGGTGCGGGCGAAGTCCGGCAGCCCGCCGAAGACGGCGGCGAACTCGTCGATCCCGGCGGTCAGTTCGCGCTCCAGCGCCTCCTCCTGCGCCCGGCCGGCCGCGGCGGTGCGGTACGCCAGGTTCAGCAGCAGGGCGCCGGTGCCGTAGACCTTGTTGTGCGCGGCGCCGGTGTGCAGCCCGGCGACGCAGACCCGGCCCTCGGCCACCGCGCCGGGCAGCGTGCGGGCGAGCCGCTGGGCGAGGAAGCCGAGGAGCACGGAGGCGTTGTGGCCGGCGTCGGGGTGGTCGTCGATGGAGTCGGCGCCGGCGACGGCGATCCGGGCGGTGGCCGCCGCGGTGGCGCGGGGCACGAGCAGGCCGCGGGTCGGCTCGCAGAACACGTTGATGCGTCCCGTCCAGCCCTGCTCCACCAGCGGCCGGGTGCCGAAGACCCCCATGGCGCCGCCCTCTTCACCGGAGACCGCCTGGATGAGCACGCCCACGTCGGTGCCGAGCGCCGGCACCCGGGTGATCGCGGCCCGCAGCCCGGCGAGCAGCGCGACGGCGGGCCCCTTGGCGTCGACGGCGCCGCGGCCGTGGAAGCGGTCGCCGGCCAGGTGCGGCGGCTTGCCGCCGGCGACCGTGTCGAGGTGCACGTTGAACATCAGGGTGCGCGCCCGGGGCAGCGCGCCGCCGAGCCGCAGCACGAGGCTCGGCTGGTTGTCCAGGAACCCGTCGACCCGCCGCGCCATGTCGCGCACCTGCGCGGGCACGTCGGGCCGGTCCAGCCACTCGGGGCCCGGCGCGGCGTGGTACGCCACCTCGAAGCCCAGCTCGGCCGCGGCCCTGGCGTAGCGCATCTGCGCCTCGCGCAGCCGCGGCGGCTCCGCGTCCGGGCCGGTCTCCATCGGCCCGGCGGTCGGTAACCCGACCAGATCGAGCAACAGGTCGCGGTCCGCGCGCGACATCCGTACCTGCGCCGTGGTCATACGGTCACCTTGCCGATCCGGGCGAGCAGTTCCTCCAGCGCCCGGCCGCAGGCGACGAAGGCCGCGCGGGTCTCGTCGTCGCCCGCGGTCGCGGACTCGTGCGGGCGCACCTTGACGTGCGGCTCGATCGACAGCGCGCCGGTGTAGCCGCGGTCGATCAGGTGCCGCAGGCAGTCCAGGACGCGGCACTCGCCGTGTCCCGGCAGCGTGTAGCGGATCTCGTCGCCCTCGACGACGGCGTCCTTGATCTGGACGTGCTCGATCCACGGCGTGAGCTGGGGCAGCAGGTCGTACGCCCGGTAGCCGTAGGCGGGCCCGTTGCCGGTGTCGAAGACCAGGCGCAGCGCGGGGCTGTCGACGTACCGCAGGAGCTGGAGCATGCGGTCGGCGCTGGCGCCGGCCCAGCCGGCGCAGTTCTCGTGGAGCAGCACCAGCCCGGCGCGCTCGGCGCGTTCGGTGAGGATCGCCATGCGCCGCAGGACGACGGCGCGCCAGGCGCCGGGGCTCAGCCCGTCGTTGGGGTACGACATGACGCGTACGTACCGGGTGCCGAGCGTGGCGCAGCGTTCGGCGAGGATGTCCAGCTCGTGCAGGTCCTCGTCGAAGTCGCCGGTGACGGGGCGGGCCCAGTTGGCGATCCGGGAGTCGACGCAGTGCACGCCGAGACCGGCGGCGCGCACCGAGCCGGCCAGCTCGGCGAAGGCGGCGTCGTCGAGGTCGGCGAGCGCGACGCCGTCGACGGACCGCAGTTCGATCAGCGGCCAGCCGAGTTCGTTCAGGGCGCCGGTCTGGACCGCCGCCGGGGCGCCCGCCTCGTCGCCGATTCCGCAGAGCGGGAGGGTGTCAGCCGGCATCACGTGCCTCCGTCCTGGAGCCGGACATGTGCTTGGCCGCGTCGAGCAGCCGGACGACCTGCATCTGGCGCCGCACCCGTGCGTCCAGCACGGCGTCGTCGGGGTCGTCGCCGGCGAGGTGCCGGTAGGCGTCGAGCAGGCAGGCGTCGAGGGCGAGGTCCGGGAAGACGGACTCCGCCGGGGGGCCGTCCACCGGGCTCGCGGTGAGGTGCGCGTAGTGGTCCTCGCTGCCGACGGGGTAGTGGCCGACGACCCGGCCGGACGCGAAGTCCAGCTCGATCCGGCGCTCCCGGCGGGGCGAGGTGAGGTCGCACTCCAGCCGGCTCACCACGCCCGAGTGGTGGCGCAGCGTCAGCTCGGCCCCGCCCATGCCCGGCACCCGCCGGCCGCCGACGTCCACGTCGGTGAGGGCGGCGCCGGTGACGTCGGCGTCGCCGGCCAGCCGCAGCGCGACGCCGACCGCGTGCGGCGGCTCCACGTCGAAGGCCGTCCGGTGCCCGGCGCTGTTGAGGGTGCGGTGGATACGGGGCTTGTGCTGCCGTATCCGGATGTGCCGCAGCGGGCCGAAGCGCCCGCTCTCGACGAGGTCGGCGAGCCGTTCGGTGAGCGTGCTGTGCAGCCACGGCGCGACCACGGCCATCCGCAGCCCGTACTTCTCCCGGACCGCCGCCAGTTCGGCCAGCGCCTCGGCGGTGTCCGCGAGCGGCTTCTCCACCAGGACGTTGACGAACCCCAGCTCGCCGAGGGCGGCGAGCACGCCGGCCCGCTCGCCGGGCGGGGTGCACACGTGCACCAGCGTCGCCGCCGGGTCGAGCCGCAGCCGGGCCGCGGCCAGGGAGCCGACAATCTCGATCTCCGGGTCGTCGTCCGGGCCGCCGGCCGGCCCCGTGTCGTACCCGAGCGGCGGTGAGGCGGAGAAGAGATCGGGAAACCGGCGCCGCAGTCGCAGCAGGACCGGCAGATGGAGCTCGCGGCCGGAGCGTCCCAAACCGACGATGAACGTACGCAACACGCATTCCTTACGGTCGTCCGTCCGGTACGAAAGCGAGGTACGTCAGCAGGCTACGGCGGGAGGCGGAGCCGGGGTGGTGGCAGATATCTGCCGTCCCGTCCGGCCCGGGGACATGGAATTGCCATGGCCGTCCGGCAATTCCGGCTCCTACGCTCCCCACGCGAAAGCCGGATTATCTCTGGGGGCGTGTGTGTCCAACTCAGAACAGCCCGCCAAGCGTTATGTCTTCGACCCGCTGTGGGACCAGGAGACCGAACGGCTGCTGACGAACGAGGCGATCTGGGATCCCGGTACCAGTGAGCGGCTGGACCGGCTCGGCGTCGCCGCCGGCTGGTCGGTGCTGGAGGTGGGCGCCGGCTACGGCGGCACCGCGGAGCGGCTCGCCGAACTCGTGGGCCCCACCGGCCGGGTGACCGCCGCCGACCTGGAGACCGGCCGGCTGGCGCGGCTGAAGGACAAGGGCATCGAGGTGCTCCAGGTCGACATCACCACCGACGAGCTGCCCGCCGGGCAGTTCGACCTGGTCCACTCCCGCATGCTCGTCCAGCACCTGCCCGACCGCCCCGCCGCCGTCCGCAAGATGGTCGCCGCGCTCAAGCCGGGCGGCTGGCTCTTCCTGGAGGACACCGACTCGCTGCCGCTCTTCCGCAGCGTGGTCTCCGAGGACTTCCTCCAGGACGTCCGCGCGGCCGGCTACGGGCTGATGCGCGAGTCCGGGCACGAGCCCCGCGGCGGCCACTTCGACCTCCAGGCGGTGCTGGAGTGCGGCCTGGAGGACGTGTCCGCGGAGGGCCGGACGGTGATGATGCAGGGCGGCTCGCCGCAGGCGCGGCACTACCAGCTCTGGCTGGAGTTCATGCGCCCGCGGATCACCGGCGCCGGGCTCCTCGACGACGCGCGGATCGACGCCGCGCTGGAGGAGATGGCCGACCCGGCGAACCGCTGGCTGAGCCAGATCCTCATCTCCACGTACGGCCGCCGGCCGCGCTGAGCGGCGGCTACCGTGGCCGTGGCCGCACGGCCGCGCCCGGACCCGCCGGGGGCGTGCCGGTGCCGACCGGCCCCGACCTGCTCGCCGCACCCGCCTGACCGGAGCGCCCCTTGACCCCTGACGCGGCACCCGCGGCCAAGCGTCGGCCGGCCCTCACCGTCTCGACGGTGGTGGCCGGCATCGTCGTGGTGGTCGTCTCGTACACGGGTCCGGTCGCCGTGGTGCTCCAGGCCGCGCGCGCCGGGGACCTCACCGCCGGCCAAGTGGAGTCGTGGCTCTGGGCGCTGTCGCTGGGCAGCGGCGTGACGTGCGTGCTGCTGAGCCTGGCGTACCGCGCCCCGGTGCTCACCGCCTGGTCGACTCCGGGGGCGGCGCTGCTGGTCACGGCGCTGACCACGCACTCCTTCGCCGAGGCGACCGGCGCGTACGTGATCGCCGCGGTGCTCACCGTGCTGCTCGGCCTCAGCAGGCTCTTCGGCGCGCTGATGCGGCTGCTGCCGCCGGAGGTCGCGGCGGCCACGCTCGCCGGGATCCTGCTGGAGTTCGGGCTGCGGCTCTTCCGTACCGCCGAGGGCGACCTGGCGCTGGTCGTCCTCATGCTCGGCGCGTATCTCGCCGGACGCCGCTTCGCCGCCTCCTGGGCGACCGCCTGCGCGCTGCTCACCGGCTGCGCCTGGACCGCCGCCACCGGCGACTTCGGCACCTGGTCGGGCGAGGTGGGCGTGGCCGTGCCGGCGTTCACGGCACCGGAGTTCACCGTGGACGCCGCGGTGGGCATCGCGCTGCCGCTGTTCCTGGTCACCATGGCGTCGCAGAACGCCCCCGGGCTCGCCGTGCTCAACGCCGCGGGCTACCGCCCGGACGCGGACCGCCTGGTCACCTCGACCGGCGCCGCCTGGCTGGTGCTGGCGCCGTTCGGGGCGCACGGGATCAACCTCGCCGCGATCACCGCGGCCATCTGCAGCGGTCCTTCGGCCCATCCGGACCCGGAGCGGCGGTACGGGGCCGGGGTGGCGGCCGGCGTCGGCTACGTCGTCGTCGGGGTCTTCGGCTCGGCGTTCCTCGGCCTCTTCGCGGTCCTCCCGGCCGCGCTGGTGGCGGCCATCGCCGGCATCGCGCTGCTGGGCGCGACCGGCGGCGCGCTGGCTGCGGCGACGCGCGACGGGAGCCGGCTCGACAGCGCGCTCGTCGCGTTCCTCGTCACCGCCTCGGGCATCGAACTCCTCGGCGTCGGGGCGGCGTTCTGGGGGCTGCTGGCCGGGGTGCTGACGCACCTGGCGCTGCACCGGCGGGCGGAGTGACCGGGCGCCCTCCCCGGTAAGCGGCCGGGCAGCGTACGACCGCGGCCGGGCGGGCGACATGGCAATGGCCCCGCCATTCCGCCCCGCGGGCTAGCAAGAATCAGCCGCTGTCCCGCACCGGTCCGCGCGTTCAGGATGGCTGGGGTTTGACCCGCGACGCTCCGACCCCGCGCACCGGGGGTGAACTCCCCGGAGAGGGAGATCCTTTGATGAGCGAGAAGTCACTCGTGGTGGGAGTCGTCGGCGCCGGGCCGCGCGGCCTTTCGGTGGTCGAGCGGCTCGCCGCGCACGCCGCGGGGCGCACGGTGACCGTCCATCTGATCGACCCGCTGCCGCCGGGCGCGGGCCGGGAGTGGCGCACCGGGCAGGACCGCTCGCTGCTCCTGGACAGGACGGCGGGCCGGGTGACGGCGTTCGCCGGCGAGGGCGTGACGCCGGCGGACGCGCCGCAGCGCCGCGGGCCGGGACTGTACGAGTGGGCGCGGGCGCTGGCCCGTTCCGGAGCCGGCGGCGCGGACGCCGCCGAGGCGCGCCGGCTCGGCCCGGACTCGTACCCGTCCCGGGCGCTCGCGGGCGGCTACTTCCGGTGGGTGTTCCGGCAGGTCGCCGTGGCGAGCGCGGAGTCCCTCGCGCTGCGGGTGCACGCGGCGCAGGCGGTGGCGCTGGACGACGGGCCCGGCGGCACCCAGGAGATCCGGCTCGCCGGCGGCCGGCGGCTGACCGGCCTCGACGCCGTGGTGCTCGCACAGGGCCGGATGCCGGTGCTGCCGACCGCGCAGGAGCGCGGGTACGCCGCCTTCGCCGCCGAGTTCGGCCTGGTCTACGTCGCCCCCGGGAACCCCGCGGACGCCGACCTGAGCGCCATCGCCCCCGGTGAGCCGGTCGTCCTGCGCGGTCTGGGGCTGAACTTCTTCGACTACCTGACGCTGCTGACCACCGGGCGCGGCGGCCGGTTCGACCGCGACCGGGACGGCCGGGTCACCTACCGGCCGTCCGGCCGCGAGCCGCGGATCCTGTGCGGTGCCCGCCGCGCGGTCCCGTACGGGACGGGCGGCGGGCACCGCAACGGCGGCGGCCGGCGCCTGCCGCGGGTGTTCACCGAGGAGCTGACCGCCCGGCTGCGCGCGCAGCGCGACGGGCCGCTCGACTTCCGCGAGTCCCTGTGGCCGCTCATCGCCCGGGAGATGGAGTCCGCGTACTACACCGCGCTGCTCCCCGGCCGCGACCGGCCGGAGCGGGCGCCGGTGCTCCACGGCGTCCACCCGGGCACCAAAACCAGCGGGGGCGCCGCGGGCGGGCCGGTCGAGGCCGCCCTCGACGTGCTGCACGACCTGCGCGACGAGGTCCGGCTCGCGGTCGACCACGCGGGTCTGGGCGGCGAGTCGCGCCGCCGCGACCTCGACGGCTGGTTCGCCCCGCTCGGCACCTACCTCTCCGGCGGCCCCGCGGCCCGGCGGACCGAGGAGCTGATCGCGCTCGTCCGCGCGGGCGTGGCCCGGATCGTGGGCCCGGGTATGCAGGTGGCGGCCGACCGGGAGGCGGGCAAGTTCGCCTGCGAGTCGCCGTGGGTGAGCGGCTCGCGCGAGACCGCCCGGGTGCTCGTCGAGGGCCGGCTTCCCGGCGTCGACCTGCGCCGCACCGCCGACCCGCTGCTGCGGCACCTGCTCGACACCGGGCAGTGCCGCCCGTACGGGCTGGGCCCCGGCAGGACCGGCTACGTGGCGGGCGGACTCGCCGTCACCGGGCGGCCGTTCCACGTCGTGGACGGCGACGGGGTGCCGCACCCGCGGCGGTTCGCCGTGGGCGTGCCCACGGAGTCCGCGGACGGGGTCACCGCGGCGGCGATCCGCCCGGCGGTGGGCTCGGCGACGCTCACCGACACCGACGCCATCGCCTGCGCCGTCCTCGCCCCGGCGGGACCGCCTCCGCGCGGGCGCGACGACCACAGCAACCGCCGGGCGGAAGAAGCACGGCGGGGCTGAGCCGGGTACCGGGCACCACGGGGGGTGCCCGGTACCCGGACAGGAACCACCGGCCCCCGCGCCGTCGCGCGGGGGCCGGTGCTCCCTGTCGTACGGATCCGCCCGCCCCGGCGGCCCGCCGCCTGCGGGCGACGGGCGCGGGTCCTGGGGCGGGGGCTTCAGCCCGAGAGCCGGGCGGTGGCGCGGCCCTGCACGATGCGGGCCACATGCACCCGGGACGGGCAGTCGAGCCGCTGCATGACCTGCCGCAGGTGGTTGACCACCGTCCACTCGGACAGTTCCAGCGCGCGGGCGATCTGCCGGTTCGTCATCCCCTCGGCCACCAGCTCCGCCACTTGGAGCTGACGGTGCGTCAGCCGTTCCAGACCGCCCGCGGGCGCGGCCTCCGCCTCCTCCCGCGCGGCCTCCGCCAGCGCGGCGCGCGCGGCGAGGAGCACGCCCCCGCGGCCGTCGGGGGCCGCGGGCTCCGGCGCCCCCTGCGGCGCGTCGTCGCCCCGCTCCGGGATCCGGTCGGCCAGCGCGCCGAGCCGCCGGTACGCCTCCCCGCCGGCCGGTACCGTCCCGGCGGCCGCGAGCAGCACGGCGCGGACGTCCCGTACCGGCGCGGCGTGCGCCAGCAGCAGTTCCACCGCCTCGCCCGCCGCGGCCCTGGCCCGGGCGTGGCCGCGCTGCGCCACGGCAAGCGCGGCCAGCGTCAGCGCCGCCTGCCGCGGCTCGCCCAGCTCCAGCAGCCCGCGCGCCGCCTTCACCAGCGGCTCCTCCGGCTGCCGCCGGCCGATGGCGGCGCGCGCGGCGGCGAGCGTACGCAGCACGCGGGCGGCCGCGACCGTGCCGCCCGGGGCGCGCTTGCCGGCGAGCGCGAACGCGGCCTGCTGGAGGGCGCCCACGGCGTCGCCGCGGCCCAGCATCAGCTCGGCGCGGAACGCCGCGGCGCGGGCGGCGGCGTCGAGGGAGCGGCCGAGGCGTTCGATGTACGCCTCGGCGCGTGCCCAGTCGCCTTCCGTCAGCGCCCAGCGGGCCGCGGCCTCCGTGGCCTGGGCACCCTCGGCGCCCGTGAGCGCCGCCAGGGAGCCGTCGAGCAGTGCGCCCGCGGTCCCGAGGAGGTCGTGTACGGTCCACGCCTCCTCCAGCGCCAGCAGCATCCGGGCCGCCGCGGCGTGCTCGCCGGCCTCCTGGTTCAGCCGGGCGATCGCGAACAGATCGGGCGTGCGCTCGGCCACCAGCTCCAGCCAGTACGCGCGCTCCTTCGGCAGCCGCAGCCCCTGCCGGGCCTGGAGCGCGAACTCCAGCGTGTGCGTGGCGTGCCGCGCCCGGGTGGCCGCCAGGTCCGCGGGGTCCGCGGCCAGCCGCGCGCGGTAGTGCTGACGCGTGGCGCGGAACATCCGGAACTCGGGCTCCGCGCCCTCGCGCTTGACGCTGTGCAGCAGGCTCTTGCGGACCAGCGCGTCCAGGCCCTGCACCGTCTGCGCCCAGGTGAGGCCCGCGACCTGCTGGGCCACGGCCAGGTCGAAGGCGGCCTCGCAGGCCGACAGGCGGCGCAGCAGTTGCAGCTCGCCGGCGGTGAGCGCCGCGTCGCCCCAGGAGAGCGCGGCGTCCATGGAGCCGTGCCGGGAGGGTATGTCCACCAGCCTTCTGCTGTAGAGCTGTTCGCCGTCGCGTATGCGCT
This sequence comes from Streptomyces sp. WAC 06738, assembly GCF_003945505.1. Classification (NCBI taxonomy): domain Bacteria; kingdom Bacillati; phylum Actinomycetota; class Actinomycetes; order Kitasatosporales; family Streptomycetaceae; genus Streptomyces; species Streptomyces sp. WAC 06738. Next base: position 2,141,267 of record NZ_CP029618.1, read on the forward strand.
GGAGCATCCGGCGCGGGCTGAGGGCACCGACCGCGCGGGCGGCTTCCTCCACCGCCAGCGGCACGCCCTCCAGGAGCGCGCAGATCTCCGCGATGGCGTCGCGGTCCGCGGCGGAGGTGACGGCCCAGCGGTAGTGCGGCTGGAGGCGGGCGACGAACAGCCGCGCCGCGTCGGACGCCGCGGACGGTCCCGCCGCCCCGGCGGACCCGGTGGCCAGCGGTCCGAGCGGGAAGATCCGCTCGGCGTGGATGTCGAGCGCGACCCGGCTGGTGAACACCACGCACAGCCTGGGGATGCGCCGCAGCAGCACGGCGATGTCCCCGGCGACGGCGCGGGCGGCCAGGTCCCCGTTGTCGAGGACGAGCAGCAGCTCGCGGTCGGCCGCGCGGTCGGCGAGCGCCGTCCAGGCCGCCTCCCGGGCGTCGCCGTCCGGCGGCCGGGTCAGGGCCGCCGCGACCCGCGTCCAGACGCCGTCCGCGTCGGCGGCGGCGGCCAGGTCCACGCTCACCGCGGCGCCGGGGTCCGTGCCGGTACGGTCCGCGAGCGCGGCGCGTACGAGGGCGCTCTTGCCCACGCCCGCCAGGCCGGTGACCGTCAGCAGCCGGCAGCCGGGGGCCGCCAGCCGGGCCCGGACGTCGGCGATCTCCCGCTCCCGGCCGATCAGGGTGTCGTGGAGCCCCGGAGGCCCCTCCGGAGCGAGGTCGGCGTCCCACTCGCCGGGTGCCGTAGAGCGAGTCAGTTCCACGAGAATGCTCACCAGATTGCCCCCTTGGCAGCGTCGATCAGGTGGTCCCCCGAGAGCACCAACAACGTCGCCTCTTTCCGGTGCATCTCATCTCCCCGAATCGCGTGACCAGCGTGCGCTCCGCACATCCAGAACCGCTGAAGGATCGGTGGAAGAGCAGGCCCGGTCACGCGTATCCGCGCAGGTGCGCCCGGAGGCGGGGGCCGGCGGGCGGGGGTCCCCCGGCGGCGGGCGGCCGCCGGCCGCGTACGGCAGCCCGAAGGCGGCGGTGCCGCGGCCGGCTCAGGCGTCCGGTTCCCGGGCGCACGGCAGCACGGCGGCCACCGCGAAACCGGCCGCGCACGGACGGTGGCCCGCGGTGAGCAACCCGCCCACGCTGCGGGCGCGTTCCCGCATGCCCGCGATGCCGTAGCCCTCGCGCCGCGGGCCCGCCGCCGGCAGCGGCTCCCTGCCGCGGCCGGCCGGTCCTTCGTCGGTGACGGAGACCGACAGCGCCTCCGCGTCCTCGTCGTAGCGCACCTCGACCAGCACCCGCACGCCGGGCCCCGCGTGCTGCACGGCGTTGGTGAGCGACTGCTGCACGATCCGGTACGCGGCCGCCCCCACCGCCTGCGGCACCTCCGGCTCCGCCGCGACCTCCAACCGCACCCGCGCGCCCGCCGACTGCGCCGCCTCGGCCAGCCCTTCGAGTCCCGCGAGCCCTGGCAGCGGCCCGGTGGCGTCCTGGCCGCCGTCGCCCCTGCGCAGCACCTGGAGCGTCGTGCGCAGCTCCGCGCGGGCGTGCCGGCAGGTGCCGGCGATCCCGTCCAGCGCCTCGGCGACGGCCTTGCGGTCGAGCCGGTCCGGGTCCGAGACGAGGAGGTGGGCGGCGACGGAGGTCTGCACCCCGATCAGCGTGATGCTGTGCGCGAGCAGGTCGTGCAGGTCGCGGGCGATGCGCAGCCGCTCCTCGACCACGCGTCTGGCCGCGGTCTCCTCCCGGGTGCGCTCGGCCCGTTCGGCCCGCTCGACGATCGCGGAGAGGTAGTTGCGGTGCACCCGGGCGGCCTCGCCGAAGAGGGCGACGGCGATGATCCAGCCGGAGATCCGCAGGATGTCCATGGCCCGGCTCATGTCGACCGTCGTCAGCACGCCCGTGAGCGCGGCGAGCAGCCCGCCGACGACCAGCGCGGTCCGCAGCCGGGGCCCGGCGAAGGCGAGCGAGTAGACGGCGACGACGGTGGCGGGCACCGGCGCGTGGTGGACGTTCTGCAGTGCGTGGTACGGGAGTTGCAGGGCGATCACCGCCGCGAACGCCGCCATGGGGGCCGGCCGCCGCCACGCGAGCGCCGCCCAGATGGCGGCCAGCAGCACCCAGCCCACCGCGTCGGGCCGGTGCGCACCCTCCTCGACCTCCGCCAGCAGCGCGAGCCCGGCCGACACCGCCGCCACGGCCACCGCGAGGGCCATGTCCCTGCGGAGGGGCATCACGAACCGTCCCTGTACCGATATCGGTGACGGCATGCGGTTCTTCCTCACCCGGACGGCCCGGTCGTGTCGTCGCGGGGAGGGTCCCGGGCGACGGTGGAAGCCCCGCCGGGCAGCCCTTGGGGGTGCCGCCCGGCGGGGCGGGGTCCGCGGGCTCCGGCCGGGGGAACCGGAGCCCGCAGGCTGGTGGGTTGAGCACCGCGCCGGCCGCCGGACGCCGCCCGTCGCGGACCCGGCCGGGGGGAGCGGGCCCGCACAGGAGGCGGACGCGCCGCCGCTACCCGGACACCTCCCCCACCCGTTCGGGACGACTGATGTTCCTGTGCTCGTACGTATCCAGCGTCCCGGCAGCCCGGGCAGGTGTCCTCGCTCCCACGACCGAGACCGGCGCTACTGCCCCGGGCGGCCCTGGCGGGCCGCTACTCCCGCGGGAGTACCCGCCGGTAGTAGTGCGCACCCCGTCAGCCGCCGGGGGTGAGCTTCCTGGTCATCACCACGTGCGGGCCGACGCCCTCGATGTCGAACTCGGCGCCGCGCACCTCGAAGCCGTGCTTCAGGTAGAAACCGGCCGCCGAGGTACGGGCGTTGCACCAGACCAGGTGCGCGTCACGGGCCGCGGCCTCGGCGAGCCCCGCGGCCAGGACGGCGACGCCGTAGCCCCGCCCGCGGACGGCGGGGGCGCTGGCCATGCCGCGGAAGCGGTAGGCGGGGGTGCCGTCGCCGGGGAGGAGTTCGGGGCAGAAGGAGACGCAGGCCGCGAGCGCGCCCCGCTCGTCGTACGCGGCGAGGTGGAAGGCGCCCGGCGCGCCGTCCTCCGCGAACTCCGCCTCGGCGGGCGGGCGTCCGGGCAGCAGCACGGAGTGGCGCAGTGCGAAGATCTCGGCGACGTCGACCCGGGCGGTGCGGATGGCCATGCGCCGAGCATAGGCCGGGCCCGCGGGACTCCCGCCCGGCGGGGGGCGTTGCCCGTACGGCGGCGCCCTTCCCGCCGCACGCCCCGGGCCCGCGACCGTCGGGTGGACGGCCGGCGGGCCCGCCGCGGCACGGTCCGCTCCCTACGCGATCAGGTCCGCCAGCGGCACCGCCGGGTCGCCCAGGCGCTCCGCGTCGACCCGGGCGCCGGAGCGGACCAGGTTCTGGATGTCCTCGGTGACGTCCCACACGTTCATGTTCATGCCCGCGAGCACCCGGCCCTCCTTCAGCCAGAAGGCGACGAACTCCCGCCGCCCCATGTCCCCGCGGCACACCACCTGGTCGTACGAGCCGGGCGGCGCGTGCCCCGAGTACTCCAGGCCCATGTCGTACTGGTCGGAGAAGAAGTACGGCACCCGGTCGTACGTCACGTCCTGCCCGAGCATGGCGCGGGCCGCGGCCGGGCCGCCGTTGAGCGCGTTCGCCCAGTGCTCCACCCGCAGCCGGCCGCCCCCGGCGGCGGGGTGGGGGAAGGAGGCGACGTCGCCGGTGGCGTAGACGTCGGGGTCGGAGGTGCGCAGCGAGGCGTCGGTGGCGATGCCGCCGCCCTCCGCGCGGGGCGCGACGTCGAGCCCGGCGGCCTCGGCGAGCGCGGTGCGCGGGGCGGCGCCGATGGCGGCCAGCACGTCGTGCGCCGGGTGCTCCTCGCCGTCGTCGGTGAGCGCGGCCAGCACCATGCCGTCCTTGCCGGTGATCGCGGTGAGCCGGGCGCCGAAGTGGAACTTCACCCCGTGCTCGCCGTGCAGGTCGGCGAAGACCTGGCCGATCTCCGGGCCGAGCACCCCGTGCAGCGGCGTGGGCGCCGGCTCGACGATCGTGACCTCCGCCCCGTACGTGCGGGCCGCCGCGGCGACCTCCAGGCCGATCCAGCCGGCGCCCGCGATGACGAGCTGGCCGTTGTCCCGGCCGAGGGCGGCGAGGACGCCGCGCAGCAGCTCGGCGTGGGCGAGGCGGCGCAGGTGGTGGACGCCGGCGAGGTCGGTGCCGGGGATGTCGAGGCGGCGGGGCTCGGCGCCGGTGGCGAGGAGGAGCTTGTCGTAGTGCACCCGGGTGCCGTCGCCGAGGCTCACGGTCTTCGCGGCGCGGTCGAGCGCGGTGACGGTCTGCCCGAGGTGCAGCTCGACCTCCGCCTCCGCGTACCAGCCTGACGGCTGCGCGAAGACGCTGTCGCGCTCTTCCTTGCCGAGGAGGTAGCCCTTGGACAGCGGCGGTCGCTCGTACGGGTGGTCGCGCTCGTCGCCGATGAGGATGACCCGGCCGGTGAACCCTTCCGATCGCAGCGTCTCTGCTGCTTTCGCACCGGCCAGTCCTCCACCGACGATGACGAACGTCTGATGTGCGTCGACCACTTCACGCCTCCTAGCTCCCTGGCCCCGACCATCCATTTTGCCGTGTCCTCGGCTGCGTTGCCGACACCGCGAGCCTCCCGCACCGGGGCGTGACGGCGGAAGGGGGAGGCGCGCCAGGGCTGGGCGGACGGGCGGGGCGGCGGACGGGACGGGCGGGTACGGGGGCGGGCCGCGAGCGGCGGCGGTGCAGGGGCGGGTGGTGGGAGAACGGGCTGGTGGGGGCGGTGATGGGCGGGTACGGGGGCGGGGCGGGACCCCGGTACCCGACCGGGGGCGCTCCGGGCTTCCCGCCCGCCCCCGTGCCCGACGACGCGCCGGTGGCCGGAACTCGCCGTTCACCCCGGCGGCGGTCGTGGTGCGGGGGCGCGCCGCCGCCGCGTACGGGGTACTACCCGGTCAGCCGGGCGTGCAGCCGCCGCGCCGCCGCGTCCGTCAGCGCCGCGATCTGGTCCACCACCGCCCGCAGCCGCCCGGCGTCGTCCGCGGCCTCCTCGTACAGCGCCCGGAACTGCGGGTCCAGGCCCGCCGGCGCCCCCGCCGTCAGCGCCCCGGCCAGCTCCCCCAGCACCACCCGCTGGTCCGCGCGCAGCCGCGCCTGGTCGGGGCGCTGCATGACGAACCGGTCGGCGACCGCCTTGAGCACCGCGCACTCCAGCCGCTCCGCCCGGGGCACGATCAGCTCGGCGGCGTAGCGCGACAGCGCCCCCGTGCCGTAGGCGGCGCGCGTGGCGCCCTCGGCGGCGAGGCAGAACCGGCCGATGAGCTGGCTGGTGGCGTCCTTGAGGCGGGCCTGCGCGGCGGCGGTGCCGTCGTAGCCGTGCGGCCACCACTCCTGGGCCAGCAGCCGGTCGAGGGCCTCGGCGAGTTCCGCGGCGTCCGTGCCCGGGGCGTACCGTCCGGCGGCGACGGCGAAGACCTCGGCCCGCTCGGGACCGGCGAGGAGCACCGCGGGGTCCAGGTGGCCGGCGTGCAGGCCGTCCTCGACGTCGTGGACGGAGTACGCCACGTCGTCGGACCAGTCCATGACCTGCGCCTCGAAGCAGGTGCGGCCCGCGGGACCGCCGGGCGCGCCCGCGCGCAGCCAGTCGAAGACCGGCACGTCGTCGGGGTACACGCCGAACTTCACCGCGTCCGGGCCCGCCGGGTGGCCGCCGCGCCGCCAGGGGTATTTGGTGGCGGCGTCCAGGGCCGCCCGGGTGAGGTTCAGCCCGACGGACCTGCCGTCGTCGGTGAACCGCTTGGGCTCCAGCCGGGTGAGCAGCCGCAGCGACTGCGCGTTGCCCTCGAAGCCGCCGCAGGGCGCGGCCAGCTCGTCGAGCACCTGCTCGCCGTTGTGCCCGAACGGCGGGTGCCCGAGGTCGTGCGCCAGGCAGGCCGTCTCGACGAGGTCGGGGTCGCAGCCGAGCGCGGCGCCCAGCTCGCGGCCGACCTGGGCGCACTCCAGCGAGTGCGTGAGCCGGGTGCGGGGCGTGGCGTCGGCGAAGGTCAGGGCTTGGCCGCCCACGCCGTCGTCGCTCACGCCGGGCGTGACGACCTGGGTCTTGCCCGCGAGCCGGCGCAGCGCGGCGGAGTGCAGCACGCGGGCGCGGTCGCGCTGGAAGGCGGTGCGGCCGGGGCGCTTGTCGGGCTCGGGGGCCCAGCGTTCGAGGTCGGCGTCGGTGTACCCCATGCACGGAACGGTAGCCGGGGCGGTGCGCGGGGGTTCGGGCGGTACGGGCCGGACGCCCGGTTCGTACGGGAGGGGCGCCTCAGGCGCCGGTCGTGTGCCGCCCGCTACGCCGCCACCTCCGCGATCCGCGTCTCGTACGCCGGCACCGCCACCTCCTCGTCGTCCAGGCACCGCCCCGTCGCCAGGTCGAACCGCTGCTTCAGCAGCGGCGACGCCACGAACGGCCGGCCCCCCTCGGCCGGGGGCGCCGACCCGAGCAGCCCCCGCGACAGCACGTACGCGCCGGTGAACGGGTCGCGGTTGCCGATCGCGTAGGCGTTGCCGGTGCGGCCGAGGAAGACGGCGACCTGCGTGCCGTCCGGCAGCAGCGCCGCGACGCCGCGGCCGCGGGTGAGCAGGGCGAGGTCGCACACCGGGTGCCAGCCGGCCGCGGTGCGGATCTCGACGCGCAGGACGGTCCGGGCGGGCGCGTATGCCGTCGTGGTCATGCGGAGGCTCCTTCCAGCGTCCCGCGCACCGGGATGGCGGGGCCTGACAGCAGGGTGAGGTCGGGCTTGACCTGGTCGCGCTCGGGGACGAACCGCACGGTGGGGTCCGGCACGCCCGGCGCGTTGACGAACGAGACGAAGCGCGCCAGCCGCTCGGGGTCGGCCAGGGTGGCGGCCCACTCGTCGCGGTAGTGCGCGACGTGCGCGGCCATCTGCTCCTCCAGCTCGGCGCCGATGCCGAGGGAGTCGGCGACGACGACGTCCCGCAGGTGGCCGAGGCCGCCCTCCAGCCGCTCCAGCCAGACGGAGGTGCGCTCCAGCCGGTCGGCGGTGCGGATGTAGAACATCAGGAACCGGTCGATGAGCCGGATCAGCTCGTCGTCGGCGAGGTCCTGGGCGAGGAGGTCCGCGTGCCGGGGGGTGGCGCCGCCGTTGCCGCAGACGTACAGGTTCCAGCCGTTCGCGGTGGCGATGACGCCGAAGTCCTTGCCCTGCGCCTCCGCGCACTCGCGCGAGCAGCCCGAGACGGCGGCCTTCAGCTTGTGCGGCGAGCGCAGCCCGCGGTAGCGCAGCTCCAGGTCGATGGCCATGCGGACGCTGTCCTGCACGCCGTAGCGGCACCAGGTCGACCCCACGCAGGACTTCACCGTGCGCAGCGCCTTGCCGTAGGCGTGCCCGGACTCGAATCCGGCCTCGACCAGCCGGGCCCAGATGGCGGGGAGCTGGTCGACGCGGGCGCCGAAGAGGTCGATGCGCTGGCCGCCGGTGATCTTCGTGTAGAGCCCGAAGTCGCGCGCCACCTCGCCGAGCACGATGAGCTTGCCGGGGGTGATCTCGCCGCCGGGCACGCGCGGGACGACGGAGTACGAGCCGTTGCGCTGGAGGTTGGCGAGGAAGTGGTCGTTGGTGTCCTGCAGGGCGCTCTGCTCGCCGTCGAGCACGTAGCCGGCGGCGCCGATCTCGGGCGCGAGCGAGGCGAAGATCGACGCGACGGCGGGCTTGCACACCTCGCAGCCGTCGCCGCTGCGCGCCTCCTCGCGGCCGTGCTCGTCGAGGAGGCGGACGTAGGAGCTGATGCGCTTGACGCGGACGATCTCGTACAGCTCGGTCCTGGTGTGGGCGAAGCAGCGGCACAGGCCCTTGTCGACGGCGACGCCGCGGGCCGCCAGCTCGTCGTTGACCAGCGCGGTGAGGACCTTCTCGCAGGAGCCGCAGCCGGATCCCGCGCGGGTGCACTTCTCCACCTCGCGCACGGTGGTGCAGTCGTGTTCCGCGACGGCGCCGCGGATGGCGGCCTTGGTGACGTTGTGGCAGTTGCAGACCACGGCGTCGTCGGGGAGCGCGGCGGGCCCGAGGGCGGCGGGGGCGCCGGCGCCCGGGGGGAGCACCAACTGCTCGGGCGGCACGGGCGGCACGCTGCCGGTGAGCGGGCGGAGCATGCCGTACGCGTCGGTGTCGCCGACGAGAACGCCGCCGAGGAGGGTGCCGTCGCGGGCGACGACGAGCTTCTTGTAGAGGCCGGCGCGGGAGTCGGAGTAGACGACGTCGAGGCAGTCGTCCGCGGTGCCGAGGGCGTCGCCGAAGGAGGCGACGCCGACGCCGAGGAGCTTGAGCTTGGTGGAGGTGTCGGCGCCGGTGAAGGTCTTGGGGGCGGCGGCGGGGGCCTGTGCGGCGGCGATCGCGGCGGCGGCGGTCTCCGCCATCTCGTACCCGGGCGCGACCAGCCCGTAGACCCGGCCGTCCGCGGCCTGCGCGCACTCGCCGATGGCGAAGACCGCCGGGTCGGAGGTCCGGCACCGCTCGTCCACGGCGACGCCGCCGCGCTCGCCCACGTCCAGGCCCGCCTCGCGGGCGAGCCGGTCCCGGGGGCGTACGCCCGCGGAGAAGACCACGAGGTCCGCGGCGACCACCGAGCCGTCCGACAGCTCCATCCCGGTCACCGCGCCGGCGGCGTCGGTGCGGATCTCCTTCCCCGCGACCCCGGTGTGCACGTCGAGCCCCAGGTCGCCGATGGTGCGGCGGAGCGCGGCGCCGCCGCCCTCGTCGACCTGGACGGGCATGAGCCGCGGCGCGAACTCCACGATGTGCGTCGCCAGCCCCAGCCCGCGCAGCGCGCCCGCCGCTTCGAGCCCGAGCAGTCCGCCGCCGACGACGACGCCGGCGCTCGCCCCCTGCGCGTACGCCTCGATGGCCAGGACGTCCTCGACCGTGCGGTAGACGAAGCAGCCGCGGGCGTCCTTGCCGGGGACGGGCGGGACGAAGGGGAAGGAGCCGGTGGCCAGCACCAGCACGTCGTACGGGACGGTGCGGCCCGCGGCGGAGGTGACGGTGCGCGCGGCGCGGTCGACGGCGACGGCGGGGTCGCCGACGTGGAGTTCGATGCCGTGCTCCGCCATGAACCCGTCGGGGGTGACGGAGAGCCCTTCCGGGGTGGTGCCGGAGAAGTAGGAGGTGAGGTGCATGCGGTCGTAGGCGGGCCGGGGCTCTTCGCAGAAGACGACGACGCGGTGGGTGCCGGTGACGCGGTGCTCGGCGAGGGCTTCGAGGAAGCGCTGCCCGACCATGCCGTGTCCGACGAGCACGAGGGTGCGGGAGTGCGGGGCGGCGGTCATCGTCCGGAACCTCCGAGGTGGTCGGTGAGCAGGTGGTGCAGCGGGGTGCCCGCGGGCAGCGGCGCGTCGCCCTCCCAGGCCCGGGCGAGGGCGCCGACCGCGGCGAGGTCGCCGAGGAGGATGCCGCCGACGAGCCGGTCGGCGCGGACGACGACCTTGCGGTAGACGCGGCGGGTGGCGTCGGCGAGGTGCACGACGTCGTCGCCGGGGGCCGGTTCGGTTTCGCCGAAGGCGGCGAGGTCGAGGGGGGCGTCGGCGGCGGAGAGGGTGAGGCGGGTCAGCGCGCGGGTGCCGGTGTAGCGGGGCTCCCGGGGGCCGGACCCGGTGAGGATGCGGGCGAGCAGGTCGGCCTGGTCGAGCGCGGGGGCGGCGAGTCCGTAGAGGACCCCGGCGTGCTGGGCGCAGTCGCCGATGGCGTGGACGGCGGGATCGGAGGTACGGAGCGCGTCGTCGACGACGACGCCCGCGTCCACGTCGAGCCCGGCGGCCCTGGCGAGCCCGACGCGGGGCCGGACACCGCAGGCGAGGACGGTGAGGCGGGCGTCGAGGACGTAGCCGTCGGCGAGTTCGACACCGGTGACGACGCGGGCGGCGGGGGCCGGGCGCGGGGTGGCGGCAGAGCCGGCCGGGCGCGCGGCGGAGCCGTCGCCGTCGGCCCTGCGGGACGGGGGCGGTGCCGTACGGCGCGGGCGCCCCGGCGCCGCGGCGCGCGTCCGCACGCCCCGTACCCGGCACTCCGTGTGGACCTCCACCCCCAGCTCCTCCAGGTGCGTCCGCAGCAGCCCGGCCGCCGCCGGGTCGAGTTGGCGCTCCATCAGGCGCTCCCCCTGCTGCGCCAGCACCACCCGCGCGCCGCGGCGGGCCAGCGCCCGGGCGGCCGAGACGCCGAGCAGCCCGCCGCCGACCACGACCGCGGCGGCGTCCGGGGTCGCCGCCGCGGCGAGCGCGAGGCAGTCGTCCATCGTCCGGAAGGCGTGCACCCCCGCCGGCAAGGCGACACCGGCACCGCCGGCGTCGTCGCCGTCGTCGTCGAAGAGCCCGCGCAGCGGCGGCAGCACCGGCCAGGCGCCGGTGGCCAGGACCAGCACGTCGTACGGCACCGCCTGCCCGTCGTCGCACTCCACCCGGCGCGCGGCCCGGTCGACGCGCACCGCGCGCACGCCCCGCAGCACGCGGACCGCGGGGCCCGCCGCAAGGTCGGGGAGGCGGATCACGTCCGGCGCGTACTGCCCGGCGAGGACGTCGGCGAGCAGCACCCTGTTGTACGGGGCATGCGGCTCCTCCCCGACGACCGTCACGCCCGCCCCGGCACCGGCGAGCTGCCGCGCGAGCCGCGTACCGGCCATGCCGCCGCCGACGATCACGACGCGGCGCCCCCCGGCGGGGCGGTCGGCTACGGGCTCGGTCAGGCTCATGCACCCACCCTGCGGCGAGGCCGTTACCCCACCGCATCCCCCCGGTTTCCACCGCGCAACGCTGCCCTCAGCACCCCCCGGACGGCACTGTGAGCGCCGGGCACCGCGCACGCGGTCGTCGCGAGGGAACCCGGCGTCCGGGGGCAGCTCCGTACCCGGCGGACGTACAGGAGAGGCCGACGCGTGACCGCGCGCCCGCGCGGCGATGCGCGACCGGTCCGCCGCGGCCGGCGCACGCGCGGCGGGGAGCGACCGACGCCGCACCCCCGACCGCCGCCGCACCCTTCCGCGGACTCCCCCGCCCCCGGGACCGCCTCCTACCGCGCCGCGGCCACCGCCTCGTCCACGCCGCGCTCCCGCGGGCCCAGATGGCGCGGGTCCGGCGTGAACACCGCGTCGTACGCCGCCTTCGCCGCGCCGGGGATCTCCCGCAGGCCGCCGTAGTACCAGGCCCCGCGCCGCGGCTCGTCCACCCCGACCCCGTACGCGTCGATGCCCGCCGCCCGGCACAGCGCCAGCGCCCGGCGGATGTGGAAGCCCTGGCTGACGAGCAGCGCCCGGTCGACGCCGAAGACGCGACGGGCGCGGGCGCAGGAGTCCCAGGTGTCGAAGCCTGCGTGGTCGCGGACGACGGCGGCGGCGGGGACGCCGAGGCCGACGAGGTAGCGCCGCATGGCGGTGGGCTCGTCGTAGCCGCGGGTGCTGTTGTCGCCGCTGACGAGGATGGCGTCGACCTTGCCGAGTTCGTACAGCTCGGCGGCGGTGTCGAGGCGGTGCGCGAGGTACGGGGACGGATCCTCGCCCCACAGCCCGGCGCCGAAGACGAGCGCCACGGGCGCGCGCGGCGCGCGCTCCGCGGCCACGACGCGGTCGCCGGCGGCGACGAACAGCCACGCCGGGGGCAGCAGCGCGAGGACGCACGCCAGCACCGCGGCCCGCAGCGCCCGCCGCTGCCCGGCCCGCGTGCGCGGCCACCGCGGCCGCGGCACGCCACCCGGCCCGCGCGCCCGTACACCGGGCCGCGCCCGCCCCGCCGGCCGGCGCGCCCCCGCCCCCGGCAGCCGCTCCCGTACGGCCACCGCGGCCCGTCTCGCCCGGTCCCCCCACAGCATCCCCACGCGGAACTCCCCTCCCCGTCCCCTGAAACGAAGCCGCCCCCGATCCCGGTTCCACCCCGCCTCCCGGACGCCTCCCCACCGGGGGTTACGCTCGCCCGACGATGCCCGACATACCCCTGTTGACCCTGGTCATGCTCTGTCTCGCCGCCGCCGCGGCAGGCTGGATCGACGCCGTGGTCGGCGGCGGCGGGCTGCTGTTGCTGCCCGCGCTGCTGCTGGGGTATCCGCATCTCCAGCCCGCGTATCTGCTCGGCACGAACAAGGCCGTGGCCATCGTCGGCACCTCCGCCGCGGCGGTGACGTACGCCCGCAAGTCCCCCGTCGACGTACGGCTCGCCGTACGCATCGGGGCGGCGGCGCTCGCCGGCTCCGCGCTGGGGGCGTTCTTCGCGGCCGGGGTGAGCAGCGACGTGCTGCGGCCGGTGATCATGGTGGTGCTGCTCGCGGTGCTCGCGTTCGTCGCCCTGCGCCCGTCGTTCGGCACGGACGCACCCGCGACCGGCCCGGTGACGCCGCGCCGGGTCGCCGCCGCGGTGGCGCTCGCGGGGCTGGGCATCGGCTTCTACGACGGGCTGATAGGCCCGGGTACGGGCACGTTCCTGGTGCTCGCGCTCACGGCCGTGCTGCAGATGAACCTCGTCCAGGCGTCCGCCACCGCCAAGATCGTCAATGTCTGCACCAACTTCGGCGCGCTGGTGATGTTCTCGGTCCAGGGCACGGTCCTGTGGTCGCTGGCCGCGCTGCTCGCGGTCTTCAACCTGGGCGGCGGCTGGCTCGGCGCGCACATGGCGCTGAAGAAGGGCAGCGGCTTCGTCCGCGGCGTCCTGGTCGTCACGGTCGTCGGTCTGGTCGCCAAGCTCGCCTACGATCAGTGGTCATGACGGACTTCCTGACAGTGCTCACGACGACGGACGCCCGGGAGAAGGCCGACGGGCTGGCGCGCGGGGCGGTGGAGGCGCGGCTGGCGGCGTGCGCGCAGGTGAGCGCGGCGGTCACGTCGGTCTACCGCTGGCAGGGCGCGGTCGAGGAGACCCGGGAGTGGCAGGTGCTCCTCAAGACGACGACGGCGCGGTACGCGGAGCTGGAGGCCCACCTGCGCGAGGCGCACGACTACGACGAGCCGGAGATCATCGCCACCCCGGTGACCCACGGCAGCGCCGGGTACCTCGCGTGGGTGGAGCGGCAAACGACGGCCTGACGCCGCGTACGGGACGCACCCGCCGCTACTCCCCCGCGGGACCCTCCCGCTCGACCCGCACCGCGCACACCTTGAACTCCGGCATCCGCGACACCGGGTCCAGCGCCGGGTTCGTCACCGTGTTCACCCGCCCCGCGCCCGGCCAGTGGAACGGCATGAACACCGTGTCCGGCCTGATCGCCGTGGTGATCCGGGCCGGCGCCACGGCCCGGCCGCGTCGGGAGAGAACCGCGACCGGGTCGCCCTCGTCGGCGCCCACGCGGGCGGCCAGCTCCGGGTGCATCTGCACGTACGGCCCCGGTGAGGCCGCGTTCAGCTCGCTCACCCGGCGCGTCTGGGCGCCCGACTGGTACTGGGCGAGTACCCGGCCCGTCGTCAGCCACACCGGGTACTCCGCGTCCGTCTCCTCCGCCGCGGGCCGGTGCTGCGCCCCCGAGAACCGCGCCCGCCCGTCCGGCGTCGCGAACCGGTCGAGGAACATCCGCGGCACCGGCTCGCCGCCCTCCGGGCACGGCCAGAACACGCCGCCCTCCGCCTCGATCCGCGCGTACGTGATCCCCGAGTAGTCCGCCTTCCCCCCGGCCGACGCCCGCCGCAGCTCGGCGAAGACCTCCTCCGCCGCCACCGGGAACCCCGCCGCCCGCGCCGGCGCCAGCCGCTCGGCGAGGCCGCGCAGCACGTCGAGGTCGCCGCGTACGCCGGGCGGCGGGTCGGCGGCGCGGCGGCGCAGCAGCACCCGCCCCTCCAGGTTCGTGAGCGTGCCGGTCTCCTCCGCCCACTGCGCCACGGGCAGCACGACGTCCGCGAGCGCCGCCGTCTCCGACAGCACCACGTCCGCGACCGCCAGGAAGTCCAGCGACCGCAGCCGCCGTTCGACGTGCGCGGCGCGCGGCGCGGAGACCACCGGGTTGGAGCCCATGAGCAGCAGCGCCCGCACCCCGTCGGGACCGGGGGCACCGAGGGCGTCGAGCAGTTCGTACGCGCTGCGCCCGGGGCCCGGGAGCGTGCCGGGGTCGACGCCCCAGACGGCGGCGACGTGGGCGCGGGCGGCGGGGTCGGTGAGCAGCCGGTAGCCGGGGAGCTGGTCGGCCTTCTGGCCGTGTTCGCGGCCGCCCTGCCCGTTGCCCTGTCCGGTGAGGCAGCCGTAGCCGGAGAAGGGGCGTCCTGGACGCCCGGTGGCCAGGCAGAGGTCGATCCACGCGCCGACCGTGTCGGTGCCCTTGGACTGCTGCTCGGGGCCGCGGGCGGTGAGGACCATGGCCGCCTCGGGGTCGCAGAAGAGCGCGACGGCCTGCCGCAGTTGCGGTACGGACACGCCGGTGATCCGCTCGACCAGCTCCGGCCAGTGGGCCATGGCGGCGGCGCGGGCGGCGGGCCAGCCGGCGGTGCGTTCCGCGATGTAGGCGTCGTCGGTGCGGCCTTCGGCGATCACGAGGTGGAGCAGCCCGAGGGCGAGCGCGAGGTCGGTGCCGGGGCGGGGCGCGAGGTGCAGGTCGGCCTGCTCCGCGGTGCGGGTGCGGCGCGGGTCGACGACGACGAGGGTGCCGCCGTTGGCGCGCAGCTCGGTGAAGTAGCGCAGGGCGGGCGGCATGGTCTCGGCGGGGTTGGCGCCGACGAGGATCACGCAGCCGGTGCGGGGGATGTCGGCGAGGGGGAAGGGCAGGCCGCGGTCGAGCCCGAAGGCGCGGGTGCCCGCGGCGGCGGCGGACGACATGCAGAAGCGGCCGTTGTAGTCGATCTGGGAGGTGCCGAGGACGACGCGGGCGAACTTGCCGAGCGCGTACGCCTTCTCGTTGGTCAGCCCGCCGCCGCCGAAGACCCCCACGGCGTCCGCCCCGTGCCCGTCCCGGGCCGCCGCGAGCCCGGCGGCGACGCGGTCGAGCGCCTCGGCCCAGGAGGCGGGGCGCAGCGGGGCGCCGGGGCCGGCGCGGCCGTCGCGTACGAGGGGCTGCGTCAGCCGGGCGGCGGAGCCGAGGACGGCGGGCGCGGTGCGGCCCTTGCCGCACAGGGCGCCGCGGTTGACGTCGAACGCCGGGCGCTCCCGCACGTCGAGCCCGCCGCCGGCGGCGGCCGGTGCGAGCGTCATGCCGCACTGGAGGGAGCAGTAGGGGCAGTGGGTGTCGACGGTCATGGGGTGAGGGTGCGGGACAGATGTCACCCCCGGTGGACGGGGGTATTACGGGCGGGGTTCGCCGTCCTCAGCGGCGGGGGCGAAGGGGAGTGAGCAGCCGTCAACAAGGTGAAGCTGTGCGGAAACGACGCCGCAACGGCGGTGGGGCAGGCTCGCCGTATGACGACCGCGGCAGAGCTGATGAGCAGGATCACCGCCGAGCTGAGCACGGGTCTTGCGGCGGCGGGCAGGGGACGGGGGCGCCCGGCGCTGGTGGCGGTGGCGCACGGGAGCCGGGACCCGGCGGCGGCGCGCACGGTACGGGCGCTGCTGGCGGCCGTACGAGCGCAGCGCCCGGGGCTGCGGGTGCGGCCGGCCCACGTGGAGCTGAACGAACCGCTGCTGCGGGACACGTTGAGCACGCTGACGGGCGACGCGGTCCTCGTCCCCCTGCTCTTCGCCCGGGGCCACCACGTCACGAGGGACATCCCGGACGCGGTACGGGCGGCGGGGGTCTGGCCCTCCGCCCGCGTCGCCGGCCCCCTCGGGCCCCATCCCCTCCTCGCCGCCGCGCTCGCCGGCCGGCTGGCGGAAGCCGGGTGGCGCGGCGACGGGGTGGTGCTCGCCGCCGCCGGTTCGCGGGCGGCCCCGGCGGCGGCCGACACGGCCGCCACCGCCGCGCTCCTCGCCGGCCGGCTCGGGGTGCCCGTGCTGCCCGCGTACGCCTCCGCAGCCGCGCCGACCGTCGCGGAGGCGGCCCGCACCCTCGCCGCCCGGGGCTGCCGCCGTATCGGCGTGGCCTGCTGCTTCACCGCCCCCGGCCTCTTCGCCACCCGCACCGCCGCCACCGCCCGCGGCCTCGGCCTGACCGTGGCGGCGCCGCTCGGCGCCCACCCGGCACTCGCCCAGCTCATACTCCACCGCTACGACCAAGAACTCGCCGCCTTGCGCACCCCGGCCCGCACCCCGACCCGCACCGCGGCCTGACACGCGCCCGGCCCGTGTGCACCGCGCCGGCCGCGGTTTCTCCCCTCGGCCTGCGGCGATAAAGGCGCGATAAAAGCTCCATAGGCGCGGAGTCCGCATCTGCGGCACCCTCGGACGTCCGGTTTCAGCACGGCGGTCGAGGGGTGGCGGGCATGACGGAGGCGACGGTGCGGGCGAACGAGACCACGGTGCCGGTGATGCCGTGCGTGTCGGCGGCGGAGACGCTGGAGTTCTACCGGGCCCTCGGGTTCGAGGTCACCTACGAGCAGACCCGCCCCTACCTCTATCTGGCTCTGGAGTGGAGCGGTTTCGCCCTGCACTTCGGTACGCCGCCGAAGAACATCGACCCGAGCCGGGAGGACACCGGAGGCTGCCTGGTCATGGTCGACGACGTCGCGCCGTATCACGCGGAGTTCACACGGGCCCTGCGCGCCGCCTACGGGAAGGTCCCGGCCAAGGGCAGGCCGCGGATCACCCGGTTCCGGCCCGGGGCGAGCCGGTTCACCGTCGTCGACCCGTCCGGGAACTCGATCATCTTCATCCGGCGGGACGAGCCCGCGGAACTGGAGTACGGCGGCTCGAAGAGCCTCGCGGGGCTGGCCAGAGCCCTCGACAACGCCCGGATCTTCAGCGAGTTCAAGAACGACGACCGCACCGCCCTCCGGATCCTCACCACGGCCCTGCGCAGGCACGGGCCCGATGCGGCCCCGGTGGACCTGGCCCGGACGCTGGCCACCCTGATCGAGCTGGCCACCGCGCTGGAGGAAACCGACGGCGTCGCGGAATGGCGCCGCCGGCTGACCGCCCTCGACCTCACCGACGCCGAACGCCACCGGGCCGTGGAAGGTCTGCGCACTGCCGAAGACCTCCGCCTGCGGCACACCGGGACGGACATCGGCGGCTGACCCACACCGACGTCCGGGCGCGCACCGCCGTGCTCCGGCGGCGCCCCTCCTGCCGGCGGCGCTTTCCGCGTTTCCCGCTCCCTCCCACCCGGTAATGGCGGCCGGTGGACAGCTCTGCGTAACCGGACTGTTGCCGCTCCGTCAACCTCGCAGTTCTATGGTGCGAAGGCGGCTCGCGGGCGGCTGTCCCCGGGCTCCCCCACCTCAAGGAGTGGATGGTCGTGGAGCGCCGTTCTTTCCTGCGCGGAGCGGTCGTCGGCGGTTCGTCCGCGGCGTTCGGCGGCAGTCTGTGGCGGGGTTCCGCCGCCGCGGATCCGGCACAGCCGGGGGCCGGCCCGTACGGGGCGCCGGGTCAGGCGGACGGGAACGGGATCCGGCTGCCGCAGGGTTTCACCAGCCGGGTCGTGGCCCGCTCCGGGCAGCAGGTGGCGGGGACGTCGTACACCTGGCACCCCGCGCCCGACGGCGGCGCCTGCTTCGCGGACGGCGACGGCTGGATCTACGTCTCCAACTCCGAGGTCACCCCCTCGGGCGGCGCCGGCTCGATCCGCTTCACCGCCGCCGGCGAGGTGGCGGGCGCGTACCGCATCCTCTCCGGGACCCGGCAGAACTGCGCGGGCGGCAAGACGCCGTGGGACACCTGGCTCTCCTGCGAGGAGGTCGACCGCGGCTACGTCTACGAGACCGACCCCTGGGGCGCGAAGGCCGCGGTCCGCCGCGACGCGATGGGCCGCTTCAAGCACGAGGCGGCGGCCGCGGACCCGGAGCGGCGGGTCGTCTACCTGACCGAGGACGTCTCGGACGGCTGCTTCTACCGCTTCCGGCCCACCACCTGGGGCTCGCTCTCCGCCGGCACCCTGGAGGTGCTGCGGATGGGCTCGGGCACCTCGGGCCCGGTGACGTGGGCGCAGGTGCCGGACCCGAGCGGCGCGTCGGCGGCGACGCGCAACCAGGTCGCGGGCGCGAAGCGGTTCGACGGCGGCGAGGGCTGCCACTACGCGAGCGAGAGCGGCATCTGCTGGTTCACGACGAAGGGCGACGGCCGCGTCTGGCAGTACGACGCGGCCGCGCAGACCCTGGAGTTGGCGTACGACGACTCCCTCGTACCGGGCACCGCCCCGCTCACCGGCGTCGACAACGTCACCGGCAGCCGCTCCGGCGACCTCTACGTCGCCGAGGACGGCGGCAACATGGAGATCTGCCTCATCACCCCCGACGACGTCGTCGCCCCGTTCCTGCGCGTCGAGGGCCAGGACGGCTCGGAGATCACCGGCCCGGCCTTCACCCCGGACGGCACCCGGCTCTACTTCTCCAGCCAGCGCGGCACCACGGGCAGTTCCTCGGGCGGCCTCACGTACGAGATAACGGGCCCGTTCCGCACCTGAGCCCGCCCGCCCCCGTCACCGGGGGTTCCGCCACAGCCGAACGGCGCCGTCCTTGCGGTCGGCGCCCGCGATCAGCTTCCCGTCCGGGCTGAACGCCACCTCCTCGATGAGGCCCTTGCCCTTCCCGTCCTCCTCGCCGCTCACCAGCCGCGCGCCCGGCTTGCCGCGGGCCACGTTCCACAGCAGCACGCCGCCGCCGCTTTCGGGGGCGGTGGCGAGCGTCTTCCCGTCGGGGCTGAACTCCAGGTCGGCGACGTCGGTGAGGTGGTCGTCGCGCAGGCTCGCCTTCTTCTTCCCGGTCTTCACGTCCCACAGCCACACCTCGCCGTCGGGGTAACCGACCGCGAGCGTCCTGCCGTCCGGGCCGAACGCCACTGCCGTCGCCTCCCACGCCTGGTCGAGGACCTTGGCGGGGTCGCCCTGGCCGTACGGCTCCGGGTCGCGTCCCGCGACGTCCCAGAGCCGGGTCGTGTCGTCGCGGCCGGAGGTGCTCTCGGAGTCGTCGCCCACGGAGGCCAGCGTCCTGCCGTCCGGGCTGAAGGCGATGCCCGTGACGTCGTGCTCGTGGTCGAAGTACGCGACGATGTCGTCACCGCGCTCGGCGGGGTCGAAGAGGAACACCGAGCCCGTCCTGCTGCCGATGGCGAGCAGCTTGCCGTCCGGGGAGAACTCCACCTTCTCGCCGCCCAGATCCAGGAAGTTGAGCCACCGCCGCCCGGCCACGTCGTAGAGGCCGGTACCGCCGTTGCCCGTGCCGGTGGCGAGCAGCTTGCCGTCGGGGCTGAACGCGACGTTGAGCACCGCGGGCACGTAGTTGCTGATGGTGTTCTTCTGGGTGACGACGTCCGTCTGCTTGCGGCTCGCGACGTCCCAGAACCGGATCTTGCCGTCCTCGCCGCCGGTGACCAGCGTCCTGCCGTCGGGGCTGAAGCCGATGCCGGCGGGGCCGGGGGCGCGGGCGGGGAAGGCGAGGCTGCCGGTGGGCTCGTACGTCTTGTACGGCGAACTCGGCTGCTGCCGCTCGCCGGAGCCGGACGAGGGCAGGAGGACGGCGACCAGGACGATGACGAGCACGACGGCCGCGACCCCGCCGAGCAGCAGGACCACGGGCCCGAGGGTCCCGCTCCGGGCCTCGGACCCGGGGTCGGGGCCGGGCGGCGGGGACGGCGTGGCCGGGGCGGCGGTCCGGGTGAGGGCGTACGGGTCGGGGGTGCCGGGGGCGGTGGCCGCCGCGGCGTCCGGTGCGGTACGGGGCGGCGGCACGTCGGCGACGGTCACCGGATGCCCGGCCCCGCCTCCGTCACCGCCCCCGCCTACGTCCCCGTCGCCCGCGGCCCGGCGGCACATCTCGATGACCTCGGCGGGCGTCGGCCGCCGCTCCGGGTCCTTCGCCAGGCAGGCCGCGGCGACGGCCCGTACCGGCTCGGGACTGCCGTCGAGGTCGGGCTCCTGCTCCAGGATCCGGTAGACCACGCCGTGGTCCGTACCGCCGCCGAAGGCGTGCTCGCCGGTCGCGGCGAAGTGGGCGACGCCGCCGAGGGCGAAGATGTCGCCCGCCTCGGTGACGGTCTGGCCCCGGATGTACTCCGGCGCCATGTAGGCGGGCGTGCCGGTGCGTACGCCGGTGGCGGTCAGGGCGGTGAGGTCCGCGGCCCTGGCGATGCCGAAGTCGATGACCTTCGGCCCGTCGGCGGTGAGCAGGATGTTGGAGGGCTTGAGGTCGCGATGGACGACGTCGGCGGCGTGGATGGACTGCAGCGCCTCGGCGACCCTGGCTATGAGCGCCAGCGCCGCGTCGGCGGGCAGCGGCCCGCTCTCGGCGACCGCGTGCTGGAGGGAGGGCCCGGGCACGTACGCGGTGGCGAGCCAGGGCTCGTCGGCCTGGAGGTCGGCGTCGACGACGGGCACGGTGTAGAGGCCCTGCACCCGCCGGGCGGCGGCGACTTCCTGCGCGAAGCGCTGACGGAACGCCGC
The DNA here is from genome assembly GCF_003945505.1 of Streptomyces sp. WAC 06738. Lineage (NCBI taxonomy): Bacteria > Bacillati > Actinomycetota > Actinomycetes > Kitasatosporales > Streptomycetaceae > Streptomyces > Streptomyces sp. WAC 06738. The sequence continues at coordinate 2,161,661 of NZ_CP029618.1, forward strand.
GTCGCCCGCGTACTCGCGGTGCACGAGCTTCACCGCCACCGCGCTGCCCGCCGGCGTGCGCCCCAGATAGACGCGGCCCATGCCGCCCGCGCCGAGCACCGCCTCCAGCCGGTAGGGGCCGGCCACGGCGGGGTCGGCCGCCCCCAGCGGCAGGTGCGGCGGCGCGACCGTGGACCACCCCGCGTCCCCCGTACGGCCGTGCGGCACGGCCGACTCGTCCGGTCGGGACATGCTCCCCCTCACCCCCGGCGGCCTGCCGACCGCCTCGCCTGCCCGGAACCGCCACCCGCGGCCCCGTAGAGCGAGCGACAGCGTAACGAACCCCGCCCCACCCGCGGTCCTCGCGGTGAGCGGCCGGCCTCCCTTCCCGTACGGAGCGCCTTCGTGTCGGCGGGCGCGGTGGATCGGGCGCGTTTACGGTGGTCGGGGGTGTGCGTACCGCAGGCGGCGCGGCGCGCCGCCCTGACTGCCGTGTGCTCGACGGAAGGTGACCCATGAAGATCGCAGTCATCGGCGGAACCGGCCTGATCGGGTCGCAGGTCGTGAAGAAGCTGACCGCGGCGGGACACGAGGCCGTGCCGCTCTCGCCGTCCACGGGAGTGGACGTGATCACCGGCGAGGGCCTGGCCGGGGCGGTGGCCGGCGCCGACGTCGTCGTCAACCTGACGAACTCCCCGACGTTCGACGACGCCTCCCGGGCGTTCTTCCAGACCTCGATGGACAACATCCTGGCCGCGTGCCGGGACGCCGGGGTGCGGCACGCGGTGATCCTGTCGATCGTCGGCGTCGACCGGGTGCCCGGCCTGGACTACTACCGGGCCAAGTCCTTGCAGGAGGACATCCTGAAGGCCGGCCCGATCCCGTACTCCATCGTCCGCGCCACCCAGTTCATGGAGTTCATGGCGCCGACCCTGGCCATGACCACCGACGGCGACACCGTCCGCCTCCCCTCCACCCCGGTCCAGCCGATCGCCGCCCAGGACGTCTCCGACACGGTCGCCGAGGTCGCCGCGGGCAGCCCCCTGAACGGCACGGTGAACATCGCGGGACCGGACGTCTTCCCCCTGGACGAACTCGGCCGGATCACCCTGACGGCCCGCCCCGACGGCCGCGCGGTCGTCACCGACACCACCGCCGGCATGTTCGCCGCGGCCCCCGGCGACGCCCTCCTCCCCCCGCCCGACGCCCGCATCGCCCCCACCCGCTACCGCGAGTGGCTCGCCTGAACCAGGGTCGAGGGGCGGCGCCCCCGCACGGGCGCCGCCCCTCTGGGAACCGGTCTGCCGTCGGGTGAGGGTCAGGGCGAACGCCGACGGTGGCCGGGGGTTCAGGTGGCCCGCTGCGGCTTCCTCGCGCCGCGGGCCGGCTTGCCGTTCGGGGAAGTCCCGTTCCGCGCAGTGCCGTTCGGCGCAGCGCCGTTCCGCGTCCCGTTCGCCGCCGCGTGGGCCGCCGCCCGTGCCGCCTCCAGCCGGGCCACCGGGATACGGAACGGGCTGCACGAGACGTAGTCGAGACCCACGTCGTGGAAGAAGTGCACCGACTCCGGGTCGCCGCCGTGCTCGCCGCAGACGCCCAGCTTCAGGTCGGGGCGCGTCGCCCGCCCCGCCTCCACCGCGTCGCGGACCAGCGCGCCCACGCCGTCCTTGTCGATCGTCTCGAACGGGGAGACGCCGAAGATGCCCTTCTCCAGGTACGCGGTGAAGAAGCTCGCCTCCACGTCGTCGCGCGAGAAGCCCCACACGGTCTGCGTCAGGTCGTTGGTGCCGAACGAGAAGAAGTCCGCCGACTCCGCGATCTGCCCCGCCGTCAGCGCGGCGCGCGGCAGCTCGATCATCGTGCCCAGCGACAGCTTCAGCTCCACTCCCCGTGCGGCCTCCACCTCCGCGATGACGGCCTCGGCCTCGTCCCGTACCAGCTCCAGTTCCTGCACCGTGCCCACCAGCGGGATCATGATCTCCGCCCGCGGGTCGCCCTTCGCCTCCAGGCGCTGCGCCGCCGCCTCCGCGATGGCCCGCACCTGCATCGTGAAGAGCCCCGGGATCACCAGCCCGAGGCGCACGCCGCGCAGGCCCAGCATCGGGTTCTGCTCATGCAGCCGGTGGACGGCCTGGAGCAGCCGCAGGTCGTTCTCGTTGTGGTCCTTGCGGGACTCGGCGAGCGCGACCCGTACCGACAGCTCCGTGATGTCCGGCAGGAACTCGTGGAGCGGCGGGTCCAGCAGCCGCACCGTGACCGGCAGCCCGTCCATCACCTCGAAGAGCTGCACGAAGTCCCGCTGCTGGAGCGGCAGCAGCTCCTTCAGCGCCGCGTCGCGCTCCTCCTCGGTGTCGGCGAGGATCAGCCGCTCGACCAGCTCGCGCCGCTCGCCGAGGAACATGTGCTCGGTGCGGCACAGCCCGATGCCCTGCGCCCCGAAGCGGCGGGCGCGGGCGGCGTCGTCGAAGTTGTCGGCGTTGGCCCGGACGCGCAGCCGGCGGATGCGGTCCGCGTACGACATGAGGCGGTGCACGGCGACGACGAGTTCGTCGGCGTCCTCGGCGCCCGCGTGCATGCGGCCCTCGAAGTACTCCACGACCGGCGACGGCACGACCGGCACCCGGCCGCGGTAGACCTTGCCGCTGGAGCCGTCGATGGACACGACGTCGCCCTCGTCGATGACCTCGCCGCCGGGCGCGGTCAGTTGCCGCCGCTTGGTGTCGACCTCCAGCTCCTCCGCGCCGCACACGCACGTCTTGCCCATGCCGCGGGCGACGACGGCGGCGTGCGAGGTCTTGCCGCCGCGGGAGGTGAGGATGCCCTCGGCGGCGATCATGCCGTCGAGGTCGTCGGGGTTGGTCTCGCGGCGGATGAGGATGACCTTCTCGCCGGAGCGCGACCACTTCACCGCGGTGTACGAGTCGAAGACCGCCTTGCCGACGGCGGCGCCCGGCGAGGCGGCGATGCCGCGGGCGAGCAGGTCGCCCTTGTGGCCGTTGTCGAACCTCGGGAACATGAGCTGCGCCAACTGCGCCCCGTTGACGCGCTGGAGCGCCTCGGCCTCGGTGATCAGCCCCTGGTCCACGAGCTGCACGGCGATACGGAACGCCGCCGCCGCGGTGCGCTTGCCGACCCGCGTCTGGAGCATCCACAGCTTGCCGCGCTCGATGGTGAACTCGATGTCGCACAGGTCGCGGTAGTGCGTCTCCAGCGTCTCCATGATCCGCATCAGCTCGTCGTAGGACTTCTCGTCCAGGTCCTGGAGCTTGGCGAGCGGCACGGTGTTGCGGATGCCGGCGACGACGTCCTCGCCCTGCGCGTTCTGCAGGTAGTCGCCGTAGACGCCCTGCTGGCCGCTGGCGGGGTCGCGGGTGAAGGCGACGCCGGTGCCGGAGTCGGGGCCGAGGTTGCCGAAGACCATGGAGCAGATGTTGACGGCGGTGCCCAGGTCGCCCGCGATGCGCTCCTGGCGGCGGTAGAGCTTGGCGCGCTCGCCGTTCCAGCTCTCGAAGACGGCCCGGACGGCGAGGTCCATCTGCTCGCGCGGGTCCTGCGGGAACGGCCGTCCCGTCTCCCTGGCGACGATGTCCTTGAACGTGCCGACGAGGGCTTCGAGGTCGGCGGCGTCCAGCTCGACGTCGGTGGCGACGCCCTTGGCGCGCCTGGCGTCCTCGATGGCGGTCTCGAACAGCTCGCCGTCGATGCCCTGCACGGTGTTGCCGAACATCTGGATGAGGCGGCGGTACGAGTCCCAGGCGAACCGCTCGTCGCCGGCCTGGGCCGCGAGTCCCGGCAGGCAGGCGTCGGTGAGGCCGATGTTGAGGACGGTGTCCATCATGCCGGGCATGGAGAACTTGGCGCCGGAGCGTACGGAGACCAGCAGCGGGTCGTCGGCCTGGCCGAGCCTCTTGCCCATGCGCCGTTCGAGGGCGTCGAGGTGGGCGCTGACCTCGTCGCGGAGGGCCGGGGGCTCGGCGCCGCTGGCGAGGTAGACCTTGCAGGCGTCGGTGGTGATGGTGAAGCCCGGCGGGACGGGCAGGCCGAGGTTCGTCATCTCGGCGAGGTTGGCGCCCTTGCCGCCGAGGAGGTCCTTGAGGTCCTTGTTGCCCTCGTGGAAGTCGTAGACGAACTTGACCGCGGCGGCCTCGGCGGAGGCGGCCCCTTTCCCCGGGGACTTCTTCGCTGCCTTCTTCTTATCCGGCTTCGTTTCCGGCACGGGATCGACTCCTCGTGTGGGACCCCTGGCGGGGAGTTGCCCTGACGGCGAGGAACATACCCAGATCGAAGGCTCCCGGGGATGAGGCGTAGACGATCACGAGGGGGTTCGGCCCTCACACCTGGGATCCTGTCGGCGACCGGGAGCCGCGCCCCTTCTTCACTTCTCTTAACGACGATCCCGGACGGGCGGTCATCGGCAAGCCGGGGCGGGTCATCCGCGTTACGGAACGCGTCGGTGGCTTCGAAGGGTGAAGGAATGAGAGTGGCACTCAGTGCCGCGCATACGAGAGATGACGTCCCCATTTGAGCGCTCGTTTGAGCGCAAGACCTATCAAGCGTGGGGAGAATCACGCGATCGGGCGGGCAGAATCTCACGATGTGGACAGCGGACCGTGCGAAACGCGGGCGGGACCGGCCGGAGCCGGAGGCGGGCGGGGCATGCTCCCGCAACGTGCGTACGTGCGCCCCCGGTTCTGCTTGTCGACCCGACAGCCGCGCGCTAGTTTTGCGTGCCAACCAGACTTAATAGCGCGATGACGCGTTGACACCTCGCCGAGGGAGGCGCTCGCATGAGCGGCGTGGAACACCGTCTTCTCTTCCACGGCGGGGCGTTCGCCGCGGTGACCCGCGCCGGGGACATCACCGGCGCCCGGGGGACGCAGCCGGACGGCTTCTTCCTCGGGGACACCCGGCATCTGAGCCGCTGGCAGTTGACGGTGGACGGCGCGGTACCGACCCTGCTGGTCGCGGAGCCCGCCGCGGCCGTCCTCGTACCGCCCACGGGCCGCGACGAGCCGCCGCCGCACACGGTCTTCCGCGAGCAGCGCGTCGAGGGCGGCGCGCTGGTCGACGTCCTGCGCATCACCTCCAACCGCGCGGAGCCGGAGAAGCTGTGGCTCGCGCTCACGGTGGACGCGGACTTCGCCGACCAGTTCGAGTTACGGGCCGACCACCGCGTCTACGGCAAGTCGCACGCGGTACGGGACCGGGAGGTGCTGCCGGCGGGCGTGGAGTTCCGCTACCGGCGCGGCGGCTGGCAGGCCAGTACCACGGTCACGGCGGAGCCGCCGCCGGATGCGGTGGAGGAGACGGGGAGCGGCGCACGACGCCTGGTGTGGCACCTGAAACTGGACCCGCACGAGACCACGGAGCTGACACTCCGTGCCGCGGCCCGGCCTGGAGCGGGCCCGCTGCCGACGGCGGGACCGGGGGCGGGGACGGAGGATCCGGCGGAGGAGACCCCGGCCGCGGACGCAGTCGCACGCCTGGCGGCCACGGACGCCGGTGCCCGGGCCGTCCCCGCATCGCACCACCCCGCCCCCTGGCCCGGCCTCGCCCAGGCCGCCGAGCAGGGCCTCGCCGACCTCGACGGCCTCCTCATCCCCGCCGCCGGACCCGGCGGCGAGCAGGTGCGGGTGCCGGCGGCCGGGGTGCCGTGGTACCTGGCGCTCGTGGGCCGGCACGCGCTCGTGACGTCGCTCTTCGCACTGGGCCACCGCCCCGCGCTCGCCCGCGCCACGCTCCTCGCGCTCGCCGCGACCCAGGCGGGGGAGGCGGACGGCGAGCCGGGGAAGATCGTGCACGAGGTGCGCCACGGCGAGTTGGCCCACTTCGGCCAGGTGCCGTACGGGCGCTACTACGGTGCCGTCGACACCACCCCGCTCTTCCTCGTCCTCCTCGGCGCGCTCACCGAGCACACCGGCGACGACAAGCCGGCCCGCCGTCTGGAGCCGCAGGCCCGCGCCGCGGTGGAGTGGATGTTCCGCGACGGCGGCCTCGGCGACTCCGGCTACCTGCGCCACCGCGCCGACGACGGCCGCGCGGGCACGGGACCGGCGAACCAGAGCTGGCGCGACTCCCCCGGCGCCCTCTGCGGCGCCGACGGCACCCGCGTCACCGGCGCCCTCGCGCCCGCCGCCCCCCAGGGCTACGCCTACGCCGCCCTCGTCCACACCGCCCGCCTCGCGAAAACCGCCTGGGCCGACCCGCGGCTCGCCGACCGCCTCACCGCCGCCGCGGACGACCTCCGCGCCCGCTTCCTCACCGACTTCTGGCTCTCCGCCCAGGACTTCCCCGCCCTGGCCCTCGACGGCGCGGGCCGCCCCGCCGACGCGCTGGCCTCCGACGCCGGGCACCTGCTCTGGTCCGGGCTGCTGGACCCCGAGCGGGCGAGGCGGGTGGGACGGCGGCTGCTGGAGCCGGACTTCTTCTCGGGCTGGGGGGTGCGGACCATAGCCGCGGGGCAGGGGGCGTACCACCCGATGGCCTACCACCGCGGCAGCGTCTGGCCGCACGACAACGCGATCCTCACCCTGGGTCTGGCCCGCTACGGCCTCCATGAGGAGGCCCGTACGGTGGCGAGGGCCCTCACCGACCTGGCGGCCCACAGCGCGGGCCGCCTCCCGGAGGCCACCGCCGGCTACCCCCGCGCCTCCCAGCCCACCCCGGTGCCCTTCCCCCACGCCTCCTCCCCGCAGTCCTGGTCGGCGGCCGCCCCCCTCGCCCTGCTCACCGCCCTCACGACGGCGGGGGACCCGTCGGGGGGTCTGCCGTCGTGAGGGCGGTGTTCCGTCAGGCGGGCCCTGCGCCCGGGGTGACCGTCATGCCGACCGACCCGTAGTCCGGGCCGACGTGGTTGTCGCCGTAGAACTTCACGCCGGTCGAGGCCGAGGTGACTTCCATGACCCGCGTCGAGGAGCCCACGAAATCGTTGCGGGTGATCGACACGTCGTCCGGCCCGTCGAGCTTGATGGACTGGTTCCAGCTATCGCCCATCTCGTTGTCCGCGACGATCCAGTTCTTCATGCCGTCGGTGTTGCCGCCGGAGTTCCCGCCGCGGCCGTAGTCCTCGGCCATCAGCCACTGGTGGATGCTCGGCACGCTGTTCTCGCGGTCCGGGTTCGCCGGGCCGACGGCCTTGTTGCCGCGGATCTGCACGTCGTCACTCGCGATGGGGTGCGAGCTGGACACCCACGTCTGGATGAAGTCGGTGTGGCTGTCGCCCGGGTCGCCGGTCACGAAGTCGACGGCGGTGTTGTAGAGGATCTTGTGCCGGTTGCCGAAGAACGTGATGGCGTTCAGGTCGCCGGGGCCCTCGACGCCCTTGATGTCGTTGTTCTGGATGGTCACGTCGGTGTTGTCGTCCGAGTAGATGCCGTACTGCTGCTCGGCGTCGACCCGGCAGTTCTGGATCACCACGTGGTCGGCGTCGATCAGGACGCCGCCGCGGATGGTGTTGCCCTGGCAGTCGTAGACCTTGGGCGCGGCGGAGGTGCCGCCGGATTCGATCTCGAACCGGGAATCCCGGTCGGGAACGAGGATCGCCCCGGGCGGCGTCGCCACCCCGCCGACGCCGAGGGACTGCCCGGGAGGCTGCGGATCGCCACCGGGCTCCCCGGACACGGCCGCCTCCGTGATGCTCGTCCACTTGGACGAGTCGGAGGAGTCGTTGCCGTGCCCGACGATCCGTACGTAGCGGGCGGACCCCTCGGCGAAGTCGTACGTCTCCAGGCTGCGCGTGGTGCCGCTGCTGGTCTCCCGGGAGAGCACGGTCGACCACGTCGAGCCGTCCTGGGAGAGCTGGACGTCGAACGTCGACCTCCGGCTGTCCCCGACGTACCAGGCGAGCGCCACCGAGTCGACGGTGGTGACCGAGCCGAGGTCGAAGCGGATCCAGACTCCGTCACCGGCCCCCGACCACCGGGTGGACAGGTCGCCGTCGATCGCGTTGGCCGGCACGTTGCCGTCGTGGGAGCTGGCGGTCGCCGCCGAGATGGGCAGGGTCGCCGCCGATGCGGCCGGGGCGAGCAGCGCCACCGAGCCGACTGCGGTGCAGGCGCAGAGCGCGGCGGTGAGCATGCGCCTCACCGATGCGCCTTTCCTCCGCGCCGCAGGCGTGCGCGGGGAGGGGTGTAAGACCGGAGGAAATGTCCGGGTGTTCGGATCGTTCACGTGCGTCTCCTTGGAGTACGGGCGGGAAGCGGCACCCGTGCCGGACCTGATCGGCCGGCACGACGGGCGACGACCGGTGGCGGCTGGGCCGCCACCGGTCGTGCGGTGCGTCCTACGCGGCGCTCGGGCCGACGTCGGCCGCGGTGAGGGGGGCTCGCGTGACGGCGGACGACGACCGCTCGTCGGCTCCGGCGTCGACGGCGCCGGTGCGGGCCTGGCCGTCCATGTCGTCGGTCACGAACGCGAAGCGGCCGGTGCCGGCGTCGATCGCCGGGCTTCCCGCGCCGATCCGGTGCACCGGCCCGTCGGGGGCCAGCAGCGGATCGGCCGCCCTGACGGCGCCGGAGGGCACGGTGACGCCGATCGTCGCCGATCCGGTGGGCCACGCGATGTTGCCGACGTAGGTCATGTTCACCGGCGCCTTGAGTTCGTTGAACAGCTTGCCGGTGCCGCCGGTGACCACGTTGTCGGCGACGACCGAGTCGACAGGGGCGAGCCGGTAGTTGGCGCCGACCTCGATGTTCGACACGTTGTCCACGAAGGTGTTGTTCACGACGGTCGCCCGGTAGACGCGCCAGTGCGCGTTCAGTGCGCCCGAGGTGTCGACGTCGCCGCCGTCGATCTGCAGCGCGGCGTCGTGGCCGGTGCCGGTGAGGCCCTCGAAGTAGTTGTTGTAGATCTTGTGGTCCTGGCCGTAGAGCCGGATTCCCCCGGTTCCCGCCTTTCCCTCCCCGAGGAAGAAGTTGCCGTAGAAGGCGCCGCGGTTTCCGTGCCGCTGTGACAGCACGCCCTGCGAGGTGCGGAACGTGTTGTGGCGGACGATGTTGTCGTTGCTCTTCACGGAGACGATCTCCGGATCACCGTCGCAGTCCTCGAAGAGGTTCGACTCGACGACGGTGAATCCGCTCGACTGGGAGATCTCGCTCCAGCCGACCCGGATGGCTTCCATCTCGTTGGCCGCACGCGGGCCGATGTTGCGGAAGTGGTTGTTGTCGATGAGATCGTGCTGCGACTGCTGGGTTTCGGATCCGTCGATGGTGATGAAGTTTCCCAGTTGGTGCTTTTCCTCGAAGAGGTTGTGATCGATCCGGTTGTGATGGCTGTTCGCGCCCTGGATGATCACCCACTTCAGCGAGGATTCCTCGGTCAGCCGGAAGTGGTTGCGGGTCAGGCGCACGTTGTTCGAGCCGCTGATCTTCAGCGTGTCGCTGTTCGTCCACTTCAGGCCCTCGAAGGTGACGTACGAGGAACCGGCGACCTCCAGCTGCCCGTCCGTGACCACCGCCCGGCCGCGGTTCTCCGCGACGACGGTGATGGGCGCGTCGGCGGTGCCGTTCTTGCCGCTCATCTTGCCGATCGTGTACTCGCCGTCAGCGAGGACGATGCGGTCCCCGGCGCGCGCGTCCCCCATCGCGTCCCGCAACTGGTCGGAGTCGGCGACCTCGACGGTACGGCCGGGACCGGGGTCACCGGGATCACCGCCGTCGCCGCCGTCGGCTCCGTATATCGCCGTCTCGGTGATGCTGGTCCAGTCGTTGGAGGTGTTGCCGTGGCCGACGATGCGCAGATACCGGGCGGTGGTGTCGGCGAAGTCGTAGTCCTGCGGCTGGAGTGTGGTCCCGCTGCTGGTTTGGCGGGTCAGGACCGGTCTCCACGACGATCCGTCGTCGGAGACCTCGACGTCGAAGGTGTTCTTCCGGGTGTTGCCCTGGTGCCAGGCGATCGACGTCGAGCCGACGGTCTTCGCCGAGCCGAGGTCGTAGCGGATCCACACCCCGTCGCCCTGGGCGGACCAGCGGGTGCTCAGATCGCCGTCGAGGGTGTTGGCGGGCACGTTGCCGTCATGGGCGCTCGCCGTGACTCCCGTGACCGGCACCGGAGCACCCGGGGAGTCCCCTCCCGGCGTGACCGGATACGTCCTCACCCAGTCGACCTCGTACACCGCCGGGCGCAGACCGCTGTCGCCGGTGAAGTTGTCGAGCTGGATGACGAGGTTCCCCAGCGGCATCTTCTGGATGTCCCCGCGGTCGGAGTTCGCGCCGTCCGCCAGCCGGAACCATTCGGCACCGTCGACGTAGCCGACCAGCGCGTCCGGCGTCCACTCGAACGCGAAGTTGTGCCACTGCGTCATGTCCACCGGGCAGAGCTCGCGGTATTCCTTCTCGTCCGACGGGCTCTCCGGGTAGTGCAGGAACGCCGAGAGACACTGCGCGTCGGGGTTCGAGTACTCGACCCAGTCGTACTCCCCGTTCTTGAGCCGGTCGCCGGCGGTGGGCCAGATCAGGTGCAGGGGGTGGTAGAGCCCGCCGGAGGAGCCGGTGTTCCGCGAGCGGGAGCGGATCTCCCAGCGCGCGTACTGGGTGTCACGGTTCTGCCTGATCCATCCCGTGTCGCCGTTCGCCTCGCCGCGCATGGTCATGATTCCGTCCGCGACGGTGCTGTTCTTCGCGCACCTGCGGCCGTTCCCGGCGTGCCCTTCCCAGCACTGGGCGGTGCCGCCCACGGTGCCCGAGGGAACGTCCCACTTCTCCGGGTCGACCGGTCCGGTGTAGTCGAACTCGTCGGAGATCGGCAGCGGTTCGCCCCAGCCGTACCGCTCGGCCGCCTCCGTCGGGTCCCCGGCCCCCTGGCCGTCGTCGTGGGTGACGCTCAGGTCGTAGATCTCCACCTGGCCGTAGTTGTCGTCGCTGCACGGCGACGAGCGTTCGCAGTTGGCCTGGGTGTACGCGCCCGCCTTGAAGTAGCCGCCTTCGAAGTCGGCCGCGATCGTGGTCTGCAGCACGCCGTTGTAGTACGCCTTGATCTCACCGTCGCCGACCACGAACTTCGCCTGGAACCTGTCGCCCAGCGCGTAGTCGTCCGTCACCAGCTTGTAGTTGCTGTCGTCGGGAGAGGTGACGTAGAGCTTGCTGCCTTCCAGGCGGAAGACCGACACGTCGTCGTCGGCGTCGTGGATCTGCCCGGCGACGACGTGCGGCTTGTCCGCGGGAAGGTCCGTGATGGCCTGGTCGATCACCATCGTGTGCGTGCCGGAGGTCGACGACCAGCTCGCCTTCGTCTCCCCGGAGTCCGTCATCTCGCGCAGCTCCGAGCGGGGGTAGTTGGACCCGCTGGTGGTGACCCCGTTGACGGCGGCGCGGAACTGGACGGCGTCGCAGTCCGGCGTGGCGGTGAACCACGGGTCGTTCGCGTACGTGGCGAGTTCCGGCTGGTAGACGTTGGTCGGCGACTCCTCCTCGCCGACCGGCAGCCCGATGTACCAGTCCGTCAGGTCCAGTACGTCGGCCGGGTAGTCACAGGACTCGCCGCCGCCGTCGGCTCCGTATATCGCCGTCTCGGTGATGCTGGTCCAGTCGTTGGAGGTGTTGCCGTGGCCGACGATGCGCAGATACCGGGCGGTGGTGTCGGCGAAGTCGTAGTCCTGCGGCTGGAGCGTGGTGCCGCTACTGGTCTTTCGCGACAGGACCGGCGTCCACGACGATCCGTCGTCGGAGACCTCGACGTCGAAGGTGTTCTTCCGGGTGTTCCCCTGGTGCCAGGCGATCGACGCCGACCCGACGGTCGTCGCCGAGCCGAGGTCGTAGCGGATCCACACCCCGTCACCCTGGGCGGACCAGCGGGTGCTCAGATCGCCGTCGAGGGTGTTGGCGGGCACGTTGCCGTCATGGGCGCTCGCCGTGACTCCCGCGACCTCCAATCGGGGACCCGCCTCGGCCGACGCGACGGGGTGGTAGGTGGCCGAAACTCCGAGGGCTAACAGCCCCACCAGAAGCGCACGATGTATTCGTCTCACAGGGCCTCACTGTGGTTGAGGGGATGACCCGCTGGGCTTCAGAATCCGGGCCACGCTGTCAGACGCGGGTGGGGACCGGTCCCCGAACGCCGCACCCGGATGCCGTCAAGGGGGAGTGGGCCGCGCGTTGCGATGAGTCCGCGGGAGTTCGCCGGTCTTACTGTCGAATCCCTTACCGAGGAGGACGTGCGATGCGCAGCGTGACGTATTCGATGGCTGTTTCACTCGACGGCTTTGTCACCGGACCCGACGGCGGCATCGACTGGGGGGCGCCCAGCGAGGAGGTCTTCCGCCACTCCATCGAGGAGATCCAGGACGTGGGCGTCCATCTGATGGGGCGGCGGCTCTACGAGACGATGCTCTACTGGGAGACCGCCGCGCAGGACCCCTCCTCACTCAGCGAGACGGAGCGGGAGTGGATCAGGTTGTGGAACCCGCTGCCCAAGGTCGTGTTCTCCCACACGCTGACGGAGGTCGAGGGCAACGCGCGGCTGGCCTCCGCCGGGCTGGCCGAGGAGATCGCGCGGCTGCGTGAGGAGCCGGATGAGGGGGACATCGCGATCGGCGGGGCGACGCTCGCCGCGGAGGCGGCGGAGCTGGGGCTGATCGACGAGTACCGGATCAGGGTGAACCCGGTGCTGCTCGGCGGCGGCACGCCGTTCTTCGCCCGTATCGAGCGCCAGGTGGATCTGGAACTGGTGGAGACCCGCACCTTCGACTCCGGCGTCGTCTACCTCCACCACCGCGTACGCCGCTAGGTCGTTTCCCCCGTGTCATTCGGCGACCCCTGCCGCCCAGTCCTGGCAGCCCCGTCTGGTCCTCCTCAACGCCCTCACGACGACGCAGTGTCGGTCTGCCCCCGCCGCGACGTGAAGTCCCCGAGCAGTTCCCGGCTGGCGACGGTGAAGGGGTGGTCGGCTCCCAGGCTGCGCTCCCGCCTCGCCAGGACGTCCGTCATGATCTCGATCCCCGCGGCCACGCGGCCCCGTGCGACATGGGTGCGGGAGAGCAACTGCCGGGCGGAGAGCGTGATCGGGTAGTCGGGTCCGAAGCGCCGCAGGTACGCCTCGGTGACCAGCCGCGTTTCCCGCTCGGCCGCATCGAAGCGGCCCAGTCGGTACAGCGTCCAGGCGCGGTTGTGCCGGGCGCCCAGGGTCACGGTGTGGTCAGGGCCGAGGATGCGGGTGCACTCCTCGGGCAGGGACAGCAGCGTCCCGTCGTCTTCCGCGGCGATGTCCGCCGCAGGCAGCAGGGCCAGCAGACTCGTACGGGAACGCAGCGTCAGCGGGTGGTCGGGGCCCAGGGCCCGGCGCCTGCCGGCGACCGTGGCGCGGAGCAGGGCGGCGGCCTCGTCACGTCTGCCGAGGTTGCCGAGGACGAGTTGCAGGCCCTGGCCGCTGTCCAGGGTGTCGGGATCGTCGGCTCCGAGCAACGTCTCCTGGGCGGTACGGATCCGGCGGAGCAGCCCCTCGGCCTCGGCGTACCTCCCCAGCCTGAAGAGTGACCGGCCGGCCCGGGAGTGGGCCGCCAGGACGAGGCGGTGCCCCGGGCGGCCGAGTCGGCGTTCGCCGAGGTCCGCGGCGGTCCGGGCGGTCTCCCAGGCGGCCTGGTAGTCGCCGGTGCGGTGCAGGGCGACGGACAGCCGGATCGCCACGGCGAGCGCGTCGGCGGCCGTGCGCGGATCGGCGGCGCGTCGGAGCAGGGCGAGCACATGAGGCACCAGCAGCCGGTAACGCGGTTCGTACGGGCCCGCGTCAGGCACGGCCGGCACGGCGGCGTCGAGCAGGCGGACCGCCGTGGTGTCGAGCGGCGGCACCTTGTCCGCCGGTGTGGCGGCGGCGACGCTGTCGAGCAGCACCCCGTGGCTCTGCGTGCAGCGAACGCCGACGTCGACGAGTTCGGTCAGCGACTGGTCGAGCAGCGCCCGCAGCGCCGTTTCGCAGCGATCGTGGGGCAGGATGCCGCCGATCTCACGGTGGTCGAGGAGCGACAGCGGCAGCGGCTCGGGCGAGAACCGAGCCAGGAGCCGCAGCAGCGCGGTCGCCTCCGGCAGCCCGCGGGCCTCGAAGGCGTCGAGCGTCAGTTGCCAGGTGAGGCCCACGAGGTGCCGGGGGTCCTCCGGTGACAGCGGGTCCGCTCCCTGGTCGATGAGTTCGACCCCCTCTGTTTCGTCGAGCCGGCGCCCGTACGTCTCCATCGTCCAGGGGTCGAGGACTTGCTGGGAGAGGAAGCCGCCCGCCAAGGTGAGAGCCAGGGGCAGCCGCCCCAGCCGCTCGGCGATCCGGTCGGCCTCCTGCTGGGTGCCGCTGTGCGGGGCGAGGTCCTGCAGCACCCGGGCAGCGTCCTCGCGTGGCAGCACGCCGATGTGCTGCAGCTCGGCCCCCGGCCACCAACGGGCGGCCGAGCGGCGCGTCGTCACCACGACCGTGCCGCGAGGGCTGGTGCGCAGCCAGCTTCCGTCGCGGAGGATCTCGGGTTCGTCGGCGTTGTCCAGGACGAGCAGCCAGGGCTCCGCGGAACGGTCGAGGTGCTGCCAGACGAGGTCGGCGGCGGGGCGCAGACCTCCGCGGGCTGCCAGCAGTTCGCCGTCCCCGGCGCCCCGGTCGGCGGCGACGGCGAGCATCCCGGCACGCAGGCTTGAGCGGTCGGAGGCGCTGACCCAGAGGCCGACCCGGCCGTATTCCCCGGTGGCCAGTTGGAAGAGCGTGTACGCGACGGCGGTCTTCCCGCACCCGCCCATGCCGTACAGCACGTACGCCTCGCCGCCCCGCCCGGCCGCCACGCTCTCCCGCAGCCGCGTCAGCACCTCGGCGCGGTCGCGGAGGACGGCGGGGGGCCTGCCGACCGCCGGTCGGCGGACGGAGTCGGGACCGCCGGGCACGGCGGACCCGTCGCCGTGGTGGTGGTGTTCGGTGATGTGCTGATCGCCGGACGCCTGGTAGACCCGTCCCCGGTCTTCGGCGCGGCCGTCCATCCCACCCGTCATCGTTCGGTGATGTGCTGGTCTCGCCCGGCCTGCTGGATATGCCCGTGCCCGGACGCCCGCGCCCGGAGCACGACGACGGAGCCCGCCGCACCCCCCGGTGCGAGTTCGTCGAGGAGCGCCCGCAACTCCGCGGCGGCATCGGGCCGCGCGACGAGCAGCCGCCGCAGCCGCCCCTGCCACTCGGCGTGGAGTTCGTCGACCGTCGCCTGGTCCCCGGCCTCTCTCGCCGCCAGAGCGTCGTCGCGGGTGGCTTCCAGTTCGGCGGCGACGCCCTCCGCACGGTGTGGCTGCATTCGGCGCCAGAGTTGCGTGATTCCCTCTCGGGTGCGCTGCCAGGCATCGGTTGTCATCAGCGTGACCAGCGTGATTCCCGCGCTCTGTGCGAGTAAGGCTGCCTCCGGGTCCACGTTTCCCCCTACCTCAAACGTCCGGTCTTAGGATTGTAAGCCGAATACATGTGCCTGTTGACTCGGTTCGCCACCGGTCATCATCGCGTTCAGGAGCCGGAAAGGGCAACTGGAGCCGCGGCCCCACTTCGACGTGTCCGGTTTTGACCTGGCTGGTCCCCGTGTTTCGGTGCTAGCGTCGCCCCGAATCTTCAGGAACGAGGGGAGAAAGTCATGGCCAGGCCGTGGGAAGCCGATCCGGCGACGACATTCAAGCGGCGCCTGGGTAAATCGCCGCAGGAGTTAGGCACCACGACTGATGGCCCCGACTGCCCCGACATCTGGGAGCTGGACAACGGCGACATCGTCGTCATCGGCCGCGACCTCACGGAGTCCCTCGGCAGGAATCTGCCGTCCGGCGTCTCCGTCGGTGCGGACGAACGGCTCGTCGTCATCCCCAGGAACATGCTGATCGCCGCGAAACAGGACATCCCGAGTGTTTGATTCCTTCCCACACGGCGTCTCAGAGCGCCTGGACCGGCCCACGTACCACGCGGATTACCATCGGGTCTTCGCCAGTGGAATCCGCCACATGAGAAAGCTCGAACGCGGACAGCACTTCAAAGAGCGCGGATTCGCCAGTTGGGAAGCCTTCGCGGCAGGTGAGTGGGACCGCGCCCTCTCCCTCTCCGACGAAAGGCGCGACACCTACGCAGAACAGTTCCAAGAGGCAGCCCGGCTCGGAGTCGTGCAGCGCCGCCTTCGCGTAGTGGAATTCCCGGTGACCCCCTACGTGCAGTGGGAATTCCATGTGCTGCGCGTACGCGTGGAATTAGGTGACAACATCAGGGTGCTGGATGCCAGCAAGATCGCGGACATCGAAAAGCACCGCCCCGTTCCCGAAGTGGTGATTCTCGGGACGTCTCCATGTACGAGGTGCTCTACGACGACGACGGAAACGCGATGGGGTGCCATCGTTTCACCGATCGCGCCCTGATCGAAGAAACATCGGCCGGGTTCGACGCCTTGTATGAACGCGGCGACGACTTCCACGACTTCTTCGCCAGGGAGATCGCCCCGCTCGCCGCGCCCGCGGTCGCCTGCGGGGACGCCGGCCGCTCCACGCCGTAGCGGATGGTCCGGAACCACCGCGCGCGTCGCGATACGCCGCTAGCCGCTTGCGGTGCTGCTCCAGGGGCCGTTCGGGGCGAGGTCGGCGAGGACGGCCTTCAGGTGCGGGGGTTCGAGCGGGTCGGGGAGTGCGGGGATGTCGGGCCAGGCGATCCACGCGTGGCCGGCGAGGGTGACCTGCTCGTCGGGGAGGAGACCGGTGCGGCGCAGCGGGGGGCGGTCGTCCAGGTAGCGGGCGAGGAAGAAGTGCTCGGTGCCGACGAAGTGGGTGCCCTTCCAGTGGAAGTCACGCGCCACGGGCACGCCCCGCTCCGCCACGGCGGCGGGGTCGAGCCCGGTCTCCTCGGCGAGTTCGCGCCGCGCGGCGGCGAGCGGCGTCTCGTCCGGCTCGATGCCGCCGCCGGGCGGCTCCCAGATCAGCGCACCGTCGAAGGGGTCGCGCCAGCGCAGCAGCAGTATGCGCTGGGCGGCGTCGAGGCAGATGACCCGCGCGGCGGGCCGATGGGTCGCGTCCACCACTCCGAGGCTAGTGCTGTGACCGCGGAGGTCCACCGGATTGCCGGCGGCTTCCTGTCGTGCGGCGCGCTTGTATGCCCGCGGAGGTGCACGCACGTCTGCTGGACAAGACAGCTCGACCGACCAGGACCTCGGTGTGCGAAGCGGAGCAGCTACCGGCGGCGGCAGAGGAACTCACCGTGCGTCGGTGTGCGGGACGCGCGCGAGACGATGTCGAAACCGGCCCGCTCCAGCATGCCCTCCAGGATCCAGGCGTATGTGGAGAACTCCTCCCGAACGTGCGCCTCGAAGTCCGCGCGGGTGAAACCCCGGCCCTCGGGACGGCCCGCGGTGTCGATCCACCGCTGCAGATGCTCTGCGGCCTCGGCGGGCTCAAAACTGAAGAGGACGTCCCACAGGTAGAAGGTGCCGCCCGGCCGCAGCATGCCGGCCGCGTTGAGGAGCGCCTGCAGTTTCCAGAAGTCCGGGAGCTGGTGCAGGGCCGACGTGGTGGTCACCACGTCCGCGGGCGCCGCGCGGTGGGCGTAGTCGAGGAACCCGGCCCGGTGCCAGTGTGCGCCGACACCGGCCCGTTCCGCCCTGGTCTGGGCGAAGGCGAGCATCTCCGCCGAGACGTCGACGCCGTGGGCCTCGGCCCCGCGCCGTGCCGCCTGCACCACCAGCGAGCCGGTGCCGCAGGCCAGATCGACCAAGCGGCTGCCCCTGACGACGCCGAGCCGGTCGAGCAGCGCGTCGTCGGCGTCCGAGTCGGTGCCCTGGTTGCGGTCGTAGGCGGCCACCGCGGCCGGGCTGCCCAGGTCGACGCCGACGGGCTCGTATTCGCGGAAGAACCAGGCGGGGCGTGGGCGAGTGGTGTCGCTTCGTGGCATGACCTGTTTGTAGGGTCCGGGCAGGTCCGACGGCAACGGCAACATCCGCAGCATGGCGTTCCGGAAGGTGAAAGATGCAGGACCACGACCAGTACCGCCTCTTCCTCCATCTCGCCTCCACGCTGAGCTTCACCCGCACCGCGGCCGACTGCCACGTCAGCCCCGCTACGTTGTCCCGTACCGTGCAGCGGCTGGAAACCTCTACCGGGCACCGGTTACTGGACCGCGGCCCACACGGCGTCGCACTGACCGAGCACGGCCACCGCTTCCGCCGTTACGCGGCCGAAGCCCTGGAGCTGTGGGGCCGTTACTGCGACGACGACCTCACACGGGACCAGCTCGGCGGCCGGCTACGGGTGTTCGCCTCGGTCACTGCCTGCCAGGGCCTGCTGCCCGACCTGCTCGCACCGCTGCGAGACGCCCATCCCCGGGTGCAGATCTCGGTGCGCACCGGTGACGCGGCAGCCGCCCTCGCGCTCCTCGACGAAGGCGAGGCCGACCTCGCAGTCGCAGCCCTGCCCTCCCGGGTTCCGGCCACCCTCCTCGCCCGCACCGTCGCCCGCACCCCCCTCGTCCTCGTCCGGGCCGGCCCCTCACGGCCGGGCGCGCAGTTCCCTGCTTCCGACGAGCCGTTCGTACTCCCCGGACAGGGCCTGGTCCGAGACATCGCCAACCGGTGGTTCCGCCGCCTCGGCATCACCCCCCGCATAGCCGCGGAGGCCGACGGACACGAAGCCCTGCTCACTCTGGTCGCTCTCGACTACGGCACAGGCATCGTCCCCGACCTCGTCCTGCAGCACTGCAGCATCCAGCACCGGCTGCATGCCGCCCCGGCCCCGTCCGGCCCCGGCGAACTCACCATCGGCGCGTGCATCCGGCGCACCGATCTCCACCGCCCCTTGATCGCCGCCGCCTGGGCAGCCACGGGATCCGGTGAACCTCTGCGGTCACCTCACCGGTACCGGGGGAGCGGGCCGGGAGCGCCGGGCCATAGCGCGCAGGAGGCGGATGTTCGGGGGGCCCGGCCCCCGGTTCCGGGAAGGGGCGGGGGCGGGGGCGGGGACCATCCCACGCCTCAGCCCCCTGACGTGTCCAGTTCCGCCGCCGCGTCGACCTGCGCGCACTCGTACGGGTCCCCCAGCCAACCCTCCGGCAGCACCACCTTGTTCCGCCCCGCCGTGCGCCCCCGCGGGCCCTCCGCGCCCTCCGGCCACGGCTGGTCCAGGTCGAGGGTGCCCAGCAGGTCGTCCAGCTCCGCCAGCGTGCCCGCCATCGCCATGCGGTGGCGCAGCTCCTTGCCGACCGAGAAGCCCTTCGTGTACCACGGCACGTGCTTGCGGAAGTCGATGACGCCCCGCCGCTCGTCGCCGAGCCACTGGCCCAGCAGCTCCGCGTGCCGCAGCATCACCCCCGCGACCTCCTTCAGCGCCGGCCGCGCCGACGGCTCGGACGACCCGTCGAACGCCGCCACCAGGTCGCCGAAGAGCCACGGCCGCCCCAGGCAGCCGCGCCCGACCACCACCCCGTCGCATCCCGTCTCGCGCACCATCCGCAGCGCGTCGGCCGCCGACCAGATGTCCCCGTTGCCCAGCACCGGGATCTCCGGCACGTGCTCCTTCAGCCGGGCGATCGCGTCCCAGTCCGCGGTGCCGCCGTAGTGCTGGGCCGCCGTGCGGCCGTGCAGCGCGATCGCCGTCACGCCCTCCTCGACGGCGATCCGGCCCGCGTCCAGGTAGGTGAGGTGGTCGTCGTCGATGCCCTTGCGCATCTTCATCGTCACCGGCAGGTCCCCGGCGCCGGCCACCGCCTCGCGGAGGATCGCCCGCAGCAGGTTCCGCTTGTACGGGAGCGCCGAGCCGCCGCCCTTGCGGGTCACCTTCGGGACGGGGCAGCCGAAGTTGAGGTCGATGTGGTCGGCGAGGTCCTCGTCGGCGATCATGCGGGCCGCCCGGCCGGTGTACACCGGGTCCACCCCGTAGAGCTGGATGGACCGCGGCTTCTCCGTGCCGTCGAAGTGGACGAGCCGCATCGTCTTGGCGTCCCGCTCCACCAGCGCCCGCGTGGTGATCATCTCGCTGACGAAGAGGCCCCGACCGCCGGAGAACTCCCGGCACAGCGTACGGAACGGCGCGTTCGTGATCCCCGCCATGGGCGCGAGCACCACGGGCGGGGAGACGGTGTGCGGGCCGATCTGCAGCTCGGACATGGGACGGACTACCTCGTTGCGTACGGGGACGGGACAGGGTCGGGACGGGGACGGACCCTCCATTGTCCCTCACCGCGGGCAGGACCGCGTACGCACCGGCCCGCGGCCCCTGAGCACCGGCCCGTCAGCGCGCCCTCAGCGGTCCTCGTCCCGCCGGACCCGTACCGCCAGCGCCAGCTCGTCCATGTCCTGCGCCGCCGCCGCGAGCCGCCCCACGTCGGAGCTGAGGGCGCGGACCAGGACGTCCACGCCGTGCGGCTCGGAGCGGAACGCGTAGTTCAGCGAGCAGCCGAGCGTGCCGTCGCCCGGGTCGGTGAAGTAGCGCATCGCCCGCAGCCCGTTTCCCAGGTGCGGGTGGCGGAAGAGTTCCACGATGGGCGCCTCCACCGCCTCGGCGTCCATCGACCGCACCAGCTCCCGCAGCCGGTCGTTGCGCTCCCCCGCCATCGCCAGCCCCCACACCGCCAGCGGCACGGGCGCCTGCCGCGGGTCCGGCAGATACAGGTACAGGTCCTGGCCGGGGAAGACCGTGCCGGCGCGGGTCGCGAACTCCAGCAGCGCGTCCCGCAGCCGCGCCACCTCCTCCTCGTCGCCCGGCTCGACGTCCGCGAGCGTCCACCACGCCTCGGCGAACGCCTCCGCCCACTCCGCGGGCCCCGGCCACGGCATGCCCTCCCACTGCTGCGGCACCCACAGCCACTTGGCGTCGTCGTAGTCGACCTCGATCCAGCTCACCGGCTGCTCCTCGTCCAGCGGAAGGTGGTCATCAGGGCGTCGAAGAGCTCGACCAGCACGTCCGCGAACTGCCCCTTCGGATCGCCGTCCGCGAGCGTGCTGAACCCCACCGTCACCCACCGGGTGTCGTCCTCGGGGACAGCCAGCACGTAGTCGACGCGCCGCGAAGCGTACTCCCCGCCCTCCTCGCCGGAGCCGCGCGCGACCCGCTCGTTGCGGTAGCCGACGGATCCGTCGACGGCCGCGGGCTGCGACTTCTCCGCGTCGGCGAGCAGCCGGGCGAGGATCAGCGACGGGTCGGCGCCCGTGGCCAGAGTGATCTCGGAGACGACGAACGAGGCGGCGACCGTCACGCCGTGCATCTGCTGGACGGGGAGGTAGAGGTCGAGGCCGCCGCTCTTGCGGGCGTCGGCGGCGGCCTTGCGCAGCCGCCGTACCAGCTCCAGGCGCACCTGCGGTATCCGGTCGCGCGGCATGTCGTCGGGCAGGTCGGCGACGGCGTCGTCGACGATCCGCATGATCGCCTCGTCCGTGCCGTCGCGCAGGGGGATGCGCGACCAGTTGGGCGGCAGCACGAGGGTGTAGCCGACGGCGGCGCCCTCGTCCCGGTCCTTGACGGACCTCTCCGTACGGTCCGCGGACGCTGCCCGCCCGGACGGTTCCGTACGCTCCGCGTCCTCCGGCCGTTCCGTACGCGCCGCGTCCTCCGGCCATTCCGTGCGCGCCGCGTCCCCCGGCCGTTCCGTACGCTCCGGCTGCCCGGCCCGTTCCGTACGCCCCGGCCGCTTGACGTAGTCGATGCGTCCCGCCCGCTCAGCCACCGCCTGCTCCCCCGCTCTCCCTCTTGCGCCGCTTCTTCTCCGCATGGTGCGCCCGCACCCGCGCGTCCCGCTCCCGCCGCTCCCGCTTGCGCCGTCGCTCCGCCCGGTCCGTACGCACCGCGGACACCACCCCCGTCACCAGCGCCACCCCCGGCACCGCGACCAGCGCCACAGGACCCGTGAAGTACGCGGCGATCATCAGCAGCACCGACCCGAAGACGGCGGTGACCTCCAGCTCGCCGTCGCCCACGTTCCGTACCGCCGCCGTGACCACCGACCACACCAGCACCGCGACCGCCGCACAGAGCAGCCCCCGCTCGGCCCAGACCATCGCGTCGGCGGTCCCGTCGAAGACGGCCGCCAGCGCGACGAGCACCGCCCCCGCCGCGAGCGGCACGAGCACGGCGGCGCGCGCGGCCACGAGTAGCGGCCCGTCGGCGCGCCCTCGCGCGGACGGGGTGGTGCGGCGGGGCAGGAAGACCATCGGCTCCTCTTCACGTCGGGTGCCCGGCCTCCGGGCGTTACGGCGCCGGCTGCCTCACCACGTCGAGCCGATCGGCGCCTGCCAGGTGTCGCCCTTCCAGTTGTTGTACGACTCGTTGGCCCACTTGAAGGGCATCATGTCGCTGCTGCCGAACGCCTTGTCGCCGAGGTCGACGATCGTACCGCCCCAGGCGGCGCCCAGAGAGGCCGAGTACGCGGCGCCCGCCTTCGCCGCCGTACCGCCGCTGACCAGGCCGGGGAACCGGTCCGAGATCCGCCCGATGTTGCGGATGAGAGCCAGGCCCTCGGTGTCGCCCATGTTCAGGATCTTGCCCAGGCGCCCCACCGACGGCAGGTTCTGCGGCACGCTCGTCGCCTGCCGCCGCGCCTGCGCCTTCAGCGCGTCGATCTGCGCACGGGCCGAGCGCTTCGCGGCGGGACTCGCCGTACGGCTGCTGAGCACCCGGCCCAGCGCCTGCCGCTGCGCGGACGACCGGGCGAGGTTCTGGGCGACCTGCTGCGAACGGGCCCCGGTCGCCGCCGTCTTCGTCAGCGCGTTGGTGCCCTTCAGCGCGGCCATCCCGGCACGGCCGAGCCCCATGGTCAGCAGCCCGACGGCGTCGACCAGCACCTCCATCCAGCTCGCGTTGCCCGTGGCCGCGAGCAGGGCTCTGCCCCCGACCACCAGCAATCCCGCGATCAGCAGGAACGCCACCACGTTCAGGCCCGGGATGAAGAGCGAGATGATCGCCACCGCGGTGGCGATCCAACTGATCACGTCGATGACGATCTTGATGAGTTTCGCGTGCTTGTCGACGAAGTCCTTGACGTTGTCCCACCAACTGTCCTTGACATCGTCGTCGATGGACTTCTTGATCCGCCCGGCGGCGGTGTCGGCGTCACTGTCCCGCGCGGACGTCGCCCGCCCGAGCATCCGGCGCGCCTCTTCCAGCTCCCCCTCGGCCGCACCGTACGCCTTCTCCCGCCGCTTCTCCGCTTCCTTCTCGTCGTCGGTGGGCTTCGGTGCGTCCGGCGAGGACGCCTGGTCCGGCGGCTTGTTCTGCGCCATCGTCCCGGCGGCGCTCTGCGCCTTCGTCAGCGCCCGCTCGGCCGCCTTCTGCGCCTCGTCCAGATCACCCGCCCACGAGGACAGATGCCCGGCAACCTCCTTGTACCGTCCGGAGGTCTTCTCCATCTTCCCGGCCAGATCGGTGGCGGCACTGCGCAGCTTGTCGGCGTACTTGCCCTTCAGGGCACCGTCCTTGCCGATGTCGCGCAACTTGCCGACCTGCGACTCGATCGTCTCGCCGATCTTCTTCAGCCGGGCGGCCTCATCGCGTATGTCCTCGACGTTCCCCGGCACGGGATCGGAGTCGGCGAGCGGCTGCCAGTCGGTGGGGCGGGCCATGACCGTCACTCACCCTTGCATTCCTGCTCAAGCTTCTTGTCCGTCTTCAGGAACGACTGATGGACGCTGCTCGCCATCTCGCCGACGGACTTCACGGACTCCAGCACCTCTTTGCGGTGCCGGTCCCAGTTGGTGGTGAAATCCTCCATCGCATCGGCGACGGTGCCGGATCCCCATATTCCGCGCAATTGCTCCTGATGATCCTCGCAGCTTTCGAACTCCCGCTTCACGATGCCGAGATCACGCTCGATCACCTGAAGGCGTTCGTAGTCCACGCACAGATCGCCCATGTTCGTCCCCCTGAGGTCTTACGTCGCTGGCGGCAGGGTACCGGCGGCCGGACAACCGCGCATGTACCGACTCCGTACGGCACATGAGTCACTACCTTCGGTCGCATGAAACAGATACGACCGCCGGATCCCTGCGACTCACCACGCACGTTCTCTGGAGCGGAGTTGCGCCGACTGCGCGAGGATGCGGGATTGTCACAAGAACGGCTCAGTGAGCGGGTGTTCTGCTCACCGGCGTACATCGCTCACTTCGAGAGTTGCGCCGTGAAGAACGACGAGTTCTAGCCCGAACTCAACCCCGCAGCGCACCCCACGTATCGGGGCCCACCTGGCCGTCGACCGCCAAGCCCTCGGCGCCCTGGAACTTCTTCACCGCCGCCTCCGTGCTCGGGCCGAACGCTCCGTCGACGCCGGCCGAGCCGAGGTCGTAGCCGCGCGCGTGGAGGATGCACTGCACCTGCACCACGCGTTCGCCGTTGTCGCCCCGCTGCGTGAGGGCCGTGCCCGAGTAGTACGTGCAGGAGTCCCACGGGTCCGCGGGCGGGGCCGAGGTCGTCGGTCCGCTCGTCGGCTTCGCCGAGGTCGCGTCGGGGCGCGTGGGCTCGGAGGTGGGGCCGGCGGTCCTTCCGGGGGTCTCGGCCGGCTCGGAGGTGCCTGCGACGGAGGGGCTCGGGGACGGGGATGCCGGCTCCTTGCCGTCCTCCTTCTCCTCGGACGGCTTCATGTCGCCCCGCTGCTTCTGTTCCCCGGCCGGGGCGCTCGAACTCCGGTCCGCCCCCGCGGCGTTCTCGTCGCCGTCGTCGGAGCCCACCCACCCCGGCACCGTGAACGCGGCAGCCGCCACGGCCGCCACCGCGACCGCCGCACCGGCCAGCACCAGGGGGCGGCGGCGCCGCGGCGGTCGCCGCCCGGGGGAGGTCTCCGCCGAGCCGGGAGAGCCGCCCTGGCCGTTCGGGGTGAACTGCGGCTGTCCGCCCTGGCCGTACGGGGCGGCCGCCTCACGGCCCGCCGCCGCGTTCAGGGCCTCCGGCGGCATCGACGGCGTATGCGACTCCGGCGCGGGCCCGAACCCTCCCCCTACGCCCGGGGGCGTGGGGGCACCCCCAGCCCCCGCACCGCCGCCGGAACCGCCCGTACCGCCGCCGCTAGCAGTGATCGGGCCGCCCAGGCGCATCGTCTCCGCCGGGTCCGGCAGCGGCTCCCCCGCCGCCACCGCCGCCAGCAGCCGGCCCGCGCGCAGCGCGTCCGCGCGGCGGTCCGGGTCCTTCTCCATCAACTCCCGCAGCGCACCGGTCAGCGCGCCCGCGCGCTGCGGCTCCGGCAGCGGGTCGACGACGATCGCGCTGATCGTCGACCACGTGGAGGAGCGGCGGAACGGCGACATGCCCTCCACCGCCGCGTACAGCGTCGCGCCCAGGGACCACACGTCGGACGGCGGTCCCGGCAGGTCGCCGCGGGCGCGCTCCGGCGACAGGTAGTCGATGGAGCCGACCATTTCGCCGGGGGCCGTCAGCCGCGTCGTGCCGTCGTCGCCCGGGTCGTCCATCGCGGCGATGCCGAAGTCGGTGAGGACGACGCGGCCGCTGCGGGCGAGCAGGATGTTCGCCGGCTTCACGTCGCGGTGGAGGACGCCGGCCCGGTGGGCGGCGGCCAGCGCGTCGACGACCTTCGCGCCGATACCGGCGGCCTCCGCGGGGTCGAGCACGCCCCGTTCACGGATGACGTCGTCCAGCGACGGTCCGTCGACCAGCTCCATGACGATCAGCGGCCGGCCCTCGTGCTCCGTGACGTCGTGGACGGCGATCACGCCCGGGTGGTCGACACGGGCCGCGGCCCGCGCCTCCCGCTGCATCCTCAACCGCAGCTCGCCCGCGTCATGCGCGGCGCCCTCGCCGAACGCCCGCAGTTCCTTCACCGCGACCTCGCGGCCCAGGACCTCGTCCACGGCACGCCACACCGTGCCCATGCCGCCGCGGCCGAGCTGCCCCACCACGCGATACCGTCCGGCGAGCCGCCGGCCGGCCCCCGCTTCGCTCTCCCCCACAGCCGCCCTCTGCCGTTCGGTGCGCGCACCGTGTCCGATGCGCGCACTGTGTCCATGCTTCGGGAGGCAGCCTAACGGGCCCGGATGACAACGGAGTCGGAAGCGTCAGCCGGGGCGCGGAGTACGCGGCGGTACGGGGGCGGGGTACGCCCCCGTACGCCCCCGGCTCACTTCCCCGCGCCCCCGTCCCCGGCTCCGGCCCGGACCTCGGCAGCGGCACCGGCGCCCGCTCCGGCACCGGCCAAGTCCTCGGCGCCGGACCCGTCGTCGCCTCCGGCCCTGCTCTCGCCTCCGGCCGCCTTCACGCCTCCGGCCTCGTCCCCGCCTCCGGCGCCCTCCGCGCCCTCCGCGTCCTCCGCGTCCCGCAGTGCCGTGAACGCCAGCACCGCCACCGACAGCGCCAGCAGCGCGCTGATCACGCCCACCGCCGCAAGACCCCCCGCGAACGCCTCCCGCGCCGCGCCCAGCAACTCCGCGCCCCGCTCCCCCGGCAGCTCCTCCGCCACCGCCACCGCGCCCGCCAGAGTGTCCCGCGCCGTCTCCGCCACCGCCACCGGCGTGCCCTCCGGGACCCCGCCGCCGACATCCGACCGGTACACCGCCGTGCCCACGCTCCCCAGCACCGCGACGCCCAGCGCCACGCCCAGCTCCGAACTCGTCTCGCTGATCGCCGACGCCGCCCCCGCCTTCTCCGGCGGCGCCGAACCCACCACCATCTCCGTACCCAGCGCGAGCACGGGCCCGATACCGGAGTTCACCAGCGCGTACGCCACGACGATCAGCGCGATGGCCCCCGCGTCACCCGGCTCGACCCGGGTCAGCAGCAGGTACCCCACCGCCGACGCCACCAGCCCCGCACCCATCACCGGCCCCGGACCGAACCGCCGCGCGAACACCGGCGCCGTCACGGAAGCGGCGATCAGCACCCCCGCGGGCGGCAGCAGCCACAGCCCCGCGCGGAGTGCCGACTGGCCCTCCACCATCTGCAGGTACTGCGTCACGAAGAGGTACGTGCCGCTCACCGCGACCGTCCCCACCAGGATGATCAGCAGTGCGCTGCGGAACGACCGGTCGGCGAACAGCCCCAGATCCAGCAGTGGGTTCGCCAGCCGCCGCTGCCTGCGTATGAACAGCGTCCCCGCCGCCACCCCCACGACGGCCGCCAGCAGCGGCAGCACCGCGAGGCCGTGCGCCAGCTCCTTGATCGCGTACGTCACCGGCAGCATCGTCGCCAGCGACAGCACCACGCTCGGCGCATCCACCCGGCCCGCGTCCGGATCCCGCGACTCCGGCAGCAGCACCGGCCCCGCCACCAGCAGCAGCACCATCACCGGGAGGCCCAGCAGGAAGGCGGAACCCCACCAGAAGTGCTCCAGCATCGCGCCGCCCAGCACCGGCCCCAGCGCGACGCCGAGGGAGAACATCGCCGCCCAGATCGCGAACGCCAGGCCCCGCTGCCGCGGGTCGGGGAAGAGATTGCTGATCAAGGAGAGCGTCGACGGCATCAGCGTGGCACCGGCCACCCCCAGCAGCAGCCGGGCGGCGATGAGCGCCTCGGGGCTCGGGGCGTACGCGGCGGCGACGGACGCGGCGCCGAAGGCGGCGGCGCCGATCAGCAGCAGCCGGCGGCGGCCGACACGGTCGCCGAGGGTGCCCATGGTCACCAGGAAGCCGGCGATCATGAAGCCGTAGATGTCGATGATCCACAGCATCTGGGTGTTGCTGGGCTGCAGATCGGCCGCCAGATGCGGCACCGCCAGGTGCAGCACGGAGACGTCGAGGGCCAGCAGGAGGGTGGGCAGGGCCAGCACCGCGAGCCCGGCCCACGCGCGCAGCCCGGCGCGTTCGCCGGAGCCGCCGGTATCGGGGGCGTCGCTGCCGGTGGTGAGGTCGGTGTTCACGGGAATCCCTTCGAGGTGGCCGGGTGCTACGGACCCGACTGTGCGACCCGCCTCTCTCGGTCCACTCCAGATCCGCTCTCGGCCCGGCGCCGGCACCCGGGAACGGCGCCCAGCGCACACCGGGTGACGGCCGGGACACGGCGGGACGGGATGTCAGACCGGCTGCGTACCGTTGAGGCATGCGATACGGGGTCCTCGGTCCGCTGGCGGTGTGGACGGACGCCGGCGAACCGGTCAAGGTCGCCGAGCGCAAGGTCCGCGCGCTCCTCGCCGACCTGCTGCTGCACGAGGGCCGCACCGTCTCCGCGGGCCGCCTCATCGAGGACCTGTGGCCGCCCGGCAGCCGCCCCGCGAACCCGGCCGCGACGCTCCAGACCCGCGTCTGGCAGTTGCGCCGCGCCCTCGCCACCGCCGAGCCCGGCGCCCGCGACCTGGTCGTACGCGCACACGGCGGCTACCGCCTCGCCGCGCCCCCCGAATCCGCCGACGCCGGCCGCTTCGCGGCCCTCCTCGCCCGGGCCCGTACGGCCGAAGACCCGGAGAAACGGGCGGCGGGACTCCGCGAAGCCCTCGCGCTGTGGCGCGGCGGCGCCTACGAGGACGTCGCCGACCAGGACTTCGCCCGCGCCGCAGCCGCCCGGCTGGAGGAGACCCGGCTCACCGCCGTCGAGGAGCTGGCCCACGCCCGGCTCGCCCTCGGCGAGCACGGCCCGCTCGCCGCCGAACTGGCCGATCTCGTGGACCGCCATCCGCTACGGGAACGGCTGCGCGCCGCACACATGACCGCCCTGTACCGGGCGGGCCGGCAGAGCGAAGCCCTCGCCGCCTACGGCGACCTGCGCCGGCACCTGGCCCGCGAACTGGGCCTGGAGCCGGGGCCGGAGGTCGCCTCGCTCCAACGCGCGATCCTGGCGCAGGACCCGGCGCTGCTTCCCGCGGGCACGGAGGCCGCGGGCGCGCGGACGGCGGCGGCCCCGGGGAGAGCGGGCACAGCCGCCGCCCCCGCGCCGGGAACGACGAGCCCCGCCGCCGGCACGCCCGGCCCCGCACCCGCCGCGCCGCCGTCCAACCTCCCCGCGCCCGTCACCGAACTCATCGGCCGCGACCGCGAACTGACCGACGTACGCAAACTCCTCCACACCGAACGCCTCGTGACCCTCGCGGGACCCGGCGGCGTCGGCAAGACCCGGCTCGCCCTCGAAGCCGCCGCCCAGGCCCTCACCGACGCCCCTGCCGGCCTCCCCGGCGACTTCCCCGACGGCGTGTGGCTCGCCGAACTCGCCGGCCGCCGCTGCTACGACGACCCCGCCGACGTCATCGCCCAGGCCCTCGGCGTCCACGACACCGAGGGCCGCCCCACCCACGACGTCCTCGCCGACGCCGTACGCGCCAAACGCCTCCTCCTCGTCCTCGACAACTGCGAGCACCTCGTCGAGGCCGTCGCCCCGCTCGCCGCCCGCCTCCTGCGCGCGGCACCCGGCCTGCGCATCCTCGCCACCAGCCAGGAGCAGTTGGCCATCGCCGGCGAAACCCTCTACGCCGTACCGCCCCTCGACCTCCCCCACCCCGCCGCCCCGCCCGCACACACCACCGCCGCAGGTACCCCCGCCGCGAGCACCGAGACCCCCGCCACCGCGTGCCTGCACGAGTCCAGCGCCGTACGGCTCTTCCTCGCCCGCGCCGCCGCCGCGGCCCCCGGCTTCCAGCTCGAACCCGGCAACGCCGCCGCCGTCGCCGCCATCTGCCGCCGCCTCGACGGCATCCCCCTCGCGCTCGAACTCGCCGCCACCCGCGTCCGCGCCCTCGGCGTCCACCACCTCGCCGAACGCCTCGACGACCGCTTCCGCCTCCTCGCCGCCTCCGGCACCCGGCGGGACGCGCCCGAACGGCAGCGCACCCTCCGCGCGACGATCGAATGGAGCTGGGAACTCCTCACCCCCGCGGAACAGGCCGTCCTGCGCCGGCTCTCCGTCTTCGCCACCGGCACCACCCTGCCCGCCGCCGAAGCCGTCTGCGCCGGTACGGACATCGAGCCCGCCGACGTCGCCGGCCTCCTCGCCCGCCTCGTCGACCGCTCCCTCGTCGTCACCACCCCCGGCCCCGAAGGACCCCGCTACGGGCTGCTGGAATCCGTCGCCGCCTACGCCCTCGAAGAACTCACCGCCGCAGGCGAACACCCCCGCGCGCTCCACCACCACGCCACCCACTACACCGACCTCGCCGAACGCGCCGCCCCCCACCTCTGCACCCGCACCCAGACCCGCTGGCTCACCGTCCTCGACGCCGAGTCGGCCAACCTGCGCCGCGCCCTGGACACCGCCACCACGACGGGCGCCGCCGCCCTGGCGCTGCGGCTGGCGAACGCGCTGGCGTGGTACTGGTTCCTCCGCGGCCGCCACCGCGAAGGCACGAGAGCGCTGACACGCGCCCTGGAAACGGGCACGGCGACCAGCACCCCTGACGGCGAGGCCGCCGACGTCACCGTGCCGCGGGCCACGGCCGCCGCCTGGCACGCCGGCTTCGCCCTGCTCGACTCCGCGATCCGCACCCCGGCCCGGCCCGGCGAGCCCGGCGGAGCCGGTACGGAGGGCCCGTACGACAGGCCCCCGGAGAACGGGACGCCCCCGGAGAACGGGACACCCTCGGAGAACGGGACGCACGAGGACAGCGCCGCCCGCTCCCCGGGCGACGGCCCGGAGTTCCCCGGGGACGACGCCGACACGCGCGCGGTGTGGTTCCTCGCCTTCGCCGAGGCCGGCTTCGGCAGCATCCCGCGCGCCGGGGCGCTCGCCGACCGGGCACTGGGCGAGTTCCGTACGCGCGGGGACCGCTGGGGCGAGGCCGCCGCGCTCGTCGTCCAGGCGACCGTGGCGCTCTTCCGCGGCGAACTGGCCGCGCTCGCACGGAACTCCGCGACCGCCGCCCGCATCTTCGGCGAACTGGGCGAGGACTGGGGCCGGCTCGAAGCCGGCGAGGCCATGGCCGGGCACGCCGAGATCACCGGCGACTACGCGCGCGCCGCGCGCCTGCACCGCGACGACGCCCGCCGGGCGGAGGAACTCGGCCTGTGGGCCCAGCAGTCGTACCGCCTCACCGGGCTCGGGCGGATCACGATGCTCACCGGCGACCTGGCCGAGTCGCGGCGGCTGCACGAGGAGGCCATGGCGCTGGCCGTCGCGCACTTCGACCCGGTCGGCGAGGAGTTCGCCGAGATCGGCCTCGGCATGGTCGCCCGCAGGGCCGGCCGGCCCGGGGCCGCCGAAGCGCACCTGCGCCCCTGGCTGGAGTGGTGGCGCGGGCTCGACTGCTCCGCGGCACCGCGCGGGGTGGCGCTCATCGCGGCGGAGCTGGGCTTCATCGCCGAGCAGCGCGGCGACGCGGAGGAGGCGCGCGCCCTCCAGCGCGAAGGGCTGGCGGCGGCGCTCGCCTCGGAGGACCCGCGGGCCGCGGCGCTGGCGCTGGAGGGGCTGGCGGGCGTCGAGACGCTCACCGGCAACCACCTGCCCGCCGCCCGCCTCCTCGGCACCGCAGCCGCCCTCCGCACGGCGGCGGGCGCCCCGCTGCCGACGGCGGAGCGCGGCGACGTCGACCGCATCACAGCCCGCGCCACGAGGGCCGTGGGCCGGAAAGCCTTCACCGAGGCCCACGAGGAGGGCCAGGAGATGCCGCTGACGGCCCACCCGGCAACCAGCCCCTAGCGTCACGGGGGCGGCACACCGCCACCGGGCGCTCGCTCCCCCGCTACTGCTCCGTCGCCGGGCTCGGCTTCGCGGCAGCCTTGCGGCCGCCCCCCGGCTGGGGGGTGCGTTCGGGGGCGGCGATCTCCTGCCACCACGGCGTCGTCGGCAGCGTCTGCGCCGACGGCTCGAAGGGCTCGCCCGGGCGCGGGATCGCCGCGCGGACGTCCGCTGCCGCCGCCGCGGCGGCGGTGCGCTCCGCGGGCTCCTCCCAGCGGTGCGGGGCGAGGTTGAACGTGCCCCAGTGGATCGGCAGCAGCACCCCGCCGCGCAGGTCGAGATGGGCCCGTAGGCCCTCCTCCGGGGTCATGTGGATGTCCGGCCAGTACTCGCTG
Source organism: Streptomyces sp. WAC 06738 (assembly GCF_003945505.1). Taxonomy (NCBI): domain Bacteria; kingdom Bacillati; phylum Actinomycetota; class Actinomycetes; order Kitasatosporales; family Streptomycetaceae; genus Streptomyces; species Streptomyces sp. WAC 06738. The sequence goes on from NZ_CP029618.1 coordinate 2,193,447, forward strand.
TACGCGCCGATCTGCACCATCGCCGCGTCGAACGGCCCGTGTTCCGCGCCGATCTCGGCGAAGCCCGGGAAGTAGCCGGTGTCACCGCTGTGGAACACCCGGTGCTCCGGGCCGCGCACGGACCAGGACGCCCACAGCGTGCGCTGCTTGTTGCGGATGCCGCGGCCGCAGAAGTGGCGGGCGGGCGTCGCGGTGAGGGTCAGGCCCGCGGCCTCGGTGGTCTCGTTCCAGTCCAGTTCCGCGATGCGGTCCTGCGGGACTCCCCAGCGCTCCAGGTGCGCGCCGACGCCGAGGGGCACCGCGAAGAGCACGTCGGGGGCGACCGCCTTGCGGAGTTCGCGGACGGTCGACATGTCCAGGTGGTCGTAGTGGTCGTGGGAGATGACGACCGCGTCGAGCGGGCCGAGTTCGCCGAGCGGCAGCGGCACGCGGTGGAGGCGGCGCGGGCCGGCGAAGGAGAACGGCGAACAGCGCTCGCCGAAGACCGGGTCGAAGAGGACCCGGCGGCCGTCGATCTCGGCGAGGACGGTGGCGTGGCCGAGCCAGGTCAGGCGCAGCCCGTCGGCGGGCGGAGCGGACAGGTCGGGGCGCTGCACGGGGATGGGGCCCGCGGGCTTGCGGCCGTCGCGGCGGAGCAGGGCGCGGAACATCTCGCCGCGGGAACCGCCGCCGGGCTGCGGGCCGATGCCTGCGGGGACGGGGTTGCGGAAGGCGCCGGCCTCCGGGTCGTAGTTCGGCGAGTTGAGGATCCGCGCCAGCCGGGCACCAGCCGGCTCGGCGCCGAACGACGCGGGGCGAACTCGACGCATGGGCTACTCCTTGGTCTCGGACTGTGGGGTCAACGGCGGCGGGGACGGCGGTGTTCCGGAGCACGTGAGAATATAGCGCTGACAGATTTTGACATCTGTCATTCGTCATTCCATACTTGTCACCATGACTTCGATTCCGACTCGCCCTCTCGGCACCACCGGCCCCCGCGTCTCCGCCCTCGGCCTCGGCTGCATGGGCATGTCCGCGCTCTACGGGCCCGTCGACCGCAAGGAGTCCATCGCCACCATCCACGCCGCCCTCGACGCCGGCGTGACCCTCCTCGACACCGGCGACTTCTACGGCATGGGCCACAACGAGCTGCTCATCCGCGACGCCCTCGCCGCCCGCCCCGGCAGCCGCGACCAGGCCGTCGTCAGCGTCAAGTTCGGCGCCCTGCGCGACCCCGCCGGCGGCTTCCTCGGCTACGACGGCCGGCCCGCCGCCGTGAAGAACTTCGCCGCGTACTCGCTGCAGCGCCTCGGCACCGACCACATCGACGTCTACCGGCTCGCCCGCCTCGACCCCGACGTGCCGGTCGAGGAGACCGTCGGCGCCGTGCAGGAGCTGATCGACGCCGGTTACGTGCGGCATATCGGGCTCTCCGAGGTCGGCGCGGAGACCGTGCGCCGGGCCGCCGCCACCGCGCCCGTCGCCGATCTCCAGATCGAGTACTCGCTGATCTCCCGCGGCATCGAGGACGAGATCCTGCCCGCCTGCCGCGAGCTGGGGGTCTCCGTCACCGCGTACGGCGTGCTCTCCCGCGGCCTGATCAGCGGGCACATGACCCGCGAGAGCGTGCGCGGTCTCGGCGCGCAGGACTTCCGGGCGCACTCCCCCCGGTTCGCCGCGGAGAACATCGACCGGAACCTGGCGCTCGTCGACGCGCTGCGGCGGGTCGCGGACGGCAAGGGCGTGACGGTGGCGCAGATCGCCATCGCCTGGGTGCTCGGCCGCGGCGAGGACATCGTGCCGCTCGTCGGCGCCCGGCGCCGGGACCGGCTCGCGGAGTCCCTCGGCGCCCTGGACGTGGCGCTGGACGCGGCGGATCTGGCCGCGATCGAGGAGGCGGTGCCGCCGGGCGCGGCGGCGGGCGAGCGATACGCGCCGGAGCAGATGGCGATGCTGGACAGCGAGCGGACGAGCGACGGGTCCGGCGGTACGGCCGGCGCGTAGCCGGACGCCGCCCCCGGTCCCCCGCCCGGCCCCGGTCCCGGTCCCAGCCACGTCCACGGCCACGATCCCGGTCCCGCCCGTGCCGTCGCCGGGCGGGGCGGGTCACGGCGGCGGGTGTGTCGTTGTCGGCGGCGGCTGCGAAGCTGGTAGCAGAGCCGACGCCAGTCGGGAGAGCCCGAGAGCCGGAGAGCGCCGATGCCGTCCGAGACCCTGACCCCCGAGCACATCCTCCAAGCCACGGAGGACGTGCTGCGCCGCTATGGTCCGGCGAAGGCCACGGTGGTGGACGTGGCGCGGGTGCTGGGTGTGAGCCACGGCTCGGTGTACCGGCATTTTCCGAGCAAGGCGGCGCTGCATGCGGCGGTGGCGGCACGGTGGCTGGACCGGACGTCGGCGGCGCTGGAGAAGGTCGCGGCGGCGGAGGGTCCCGCGGATGTGCGGTTGCGGCGGTGGCTGGCGGAGTTGTTCGACGCGAAGCGGCACAAGGCGCATGACGATCCGGAGATGTTCGCGACGTACATGGCGCTCATCGGTGACGGCGCCTCCGCGGGCCGTGCGGGCCCGGCGGCGGCCGGGGCGGCGGGCGCGGCGGGTTCTGCGACGGTGGCCGGTGTGGTGGCGCGGCATGTCGCGGAGCTGACGGGGCAGTTGACGCTGATCCTGGAGGACGGGGTGCGTCAGGGGGTGTTGTCGGTGCCGCCGGCGGTGGCGGCGGGGGATGCGGAGTCGACGGCGGTGGCGCAGGCGGCGCGGCGTTCGGTGGAGGGGGTGGCGCGGGCGGTGTTCGATGCGACGCGCCGGTTCCATGATCCGGCGTTCGCGCCGGACTGGGAGGAGCCGGGGGTGGCGGCGGAGTTCGCGCTGGTGGTGGATGTGGTGGTGCGGGGTCTACGTCCCTGACGCGGGCGCCGCACCGTCGTCGGGTCCGGTTCCGGCGGCGGCTTGGTGTGTTTCCGCGAGGTGTTCTTCTGCTTTGAGCCAGGGGAGGAACTGGGCGGCTCTGGTCCAGTCGCAGCTTTCGCAGTGGAGTGTGCGCCGGGCGCCGGCGCCGGTGACGTGGACGGTGTGTTCGCGGCCGTCGGGGTCGGTGGCGGTGACCCGGCTGGTGGCCCTCGCGTGCATGGCGCGCCTCCTGCTGCTGCTTGTTCGTGCTGTGCGTGGCTCCTTCTGGCCTGGCGGTGGGGCTCAGTGTGCAGCAAGGGGTGCGCGTGCCGCAGCTTGCTGCACGTTTTTCCGTACGGTCCGGGCACAGGGCTTCCGTACGGTCCGGTGGGCGGCTTGCGTGCGGTCCGCGTATACGGCGACGGCGCCCCCGGGCGGGGGCGCCGTCGTGGTGTGGCGGTGTGGCGGGTGTGGTCAGCAGCCGAGGAGGCGGCCGCCGAGGTAGGTCCCGACCTGGTCGAGGGAGACGCGTTCCTGCTTCATGGTGTCGCGTTCGCGGACGGTGACGGCGTTGTCGTCGAGGGTGTCGAAGTCGACGGTGATGCAGTAGGGGGTGCCGATTTCGTCCTGGCGGCGGTAGCGGCGGCCGATGGCGCCGGCGTCGTCGAACTCGATGTTCCAGTGGCCGCGGAGGTCGGCGGCGAGGCCCTTGGCCTTGGGGGAGAGTTCGGGGTTGCGGGAGAGGGGGAGGACGGCGGCCTTGACGGGGGCGAGGCGGGGGTCGAGGCGCATGACGGTGCGCTTTTCCATCTTGCCCTTGGCGTTGGGGGCTTCGTCTTCGACGTAGGCGTCGAGCATGAAGGCGAGCATGGTGCGGCCGACGCCGGCGGCGGGTTCGATGACGAAGGGGGTCCAGCGTTCGCCGGCTTCCTGGTCGAAGAAGGAGAGGTCCTGGCCGGAGGCGGCGGAGTGGGCCTTGAGGTCGAAGTCGGTGCGGTTGGCGATGCCTTCGAGTTCTCCCCACTGGCTGCCGGCGAAGTCGAAGCGGTATTCGATGTCGACGGTGCGCTTGGAGTAGTGGGAGAGCTTGTCCTTGGGGTGCTCGAACCAGCGGAGGTTGGCTTCCTGCATGCCGAGGCCGGTGTACCAGTTCCAGCGCTGCTGCATCCAGTACTCGTGCCAGGTCTCGTCTTCGCCGGGCTTGACGAAGAACTCCATCTCCATCTGCTCGAACTCGCGGGTGCGGAAGATGAAGTTGCCGGGGGTGATCTCGTTGCGGAAGGACTTCCCGGTCTGGGCGATGCCGAAGGGGGGCTTCTTCCGGGAGGAGGTCTGGACCTGCATGAAGTTGGTGAAGATGCCCTGGGCGGTTTCGGGGCGCAGGAAGGTCTCGGAGCCGGCGTCCTGGGTGGGGCCGAGGTGGGTGGCGAGGAGGCCGGAGAACTGCTTGGGCTCGGTGAAGCCGCCCTTGTTGCCGCAGTGGGGGCAGTTGATGTCGGCGAGGCCGCCGGTGGGGGGTGGCCGTGCTTGGCTTCGTAGGCCTCTTCGAGGTGGTCGGCGCGGTAGCGCTTGTGGCAGGAGGTGCATTCGGTGAGGGGGTCGGTGAAGGTGGCGACGTGACCGGATGCTTCCCAGACCTCGCGGGCGAGGATGACGGAGGAGTCGAGGCCGACGACGTCGTCGCGGGAGGTGACCATGGAGCGCCACCACTGGCGCTTGATGTTCTCCTTGAGCTCTACGCCGAGGGGGCCGTAGTCCCAGGCGGCGCGCTGGCCGCCGTAGATCTCGCTGCACGGGTAGACGAAGCCACGGCGCTTGCTCAGGCTGACGATGGTGTCGATCTTGTCGGCGGCCACGGTGCTCTCTTCATTACGACGACGAAGCGGTGCTCCAGGTTACCGGCGGCGGTGCCCTTGGTTTCAAATCGGGGGCGGGCGGGGCGGGGGTGCGGAGGGCGGCGGGCCACTCCCGGGTGGGCCGCGGGCGGGTGCCGGGTGGCCCGGAGGGTACCGCCCGTCAATATTTTTGACAATCGTTTCCATCTTTGATGAAAATGAGTGTCATGAGAGCTTCCCGCCGGTCCATATCCGGTCTCACCCCCGCCGCCGCAGCGGCGCTGTCCGCGGCCGCGCTGCTGGCCCTGTCCGCCTGCGGCGACGGGGCTTCGGGCACCACGACGGAGGACGGCAGGCTGCGGGTGACCGCGTCGTTCTATCCGATGCAGTTCCTGGCCGAGGAGATAGGCGGCGAGAACGCGGAGGTCTCGACGCTGACGAAGCCGGGGACGGAGCCGCACGATCTGGAGCTGAGCCCGCGGCAGACGGGGGACCTGGCGGACGCGGGGCTGATCGTCTACCTGAAGGACATGCAGCCGGCGGTGGACGAGGCCATCGAGCAGTCGGGCGCGGAGCATGTCGTGGAGGCGTCGGAGTTCACGTCGCTGGAGAAGCACGGCGAGGATGACGGCGACGGGGGCCACGCGGAGGAGGAGGGCGGCCACGCGGAGGAGGCCGACGGCGGGCACGAGGGGCACGACCACGGCGGCGAGGAGGGGACCGACCCGCACATCTGGCTGGACCCGGTGCGGTACGCGGAGGTCGCCGAGGGCGTCGGCGAGGCGATGGCGGAGGCGGACCCGGAGCACGCGAAGGCGTACGAGAAGAACGCCGCGGAGCTGGCGGACCGGCTGCGGCAGTTGGACGGGAAGTTCGCCGCGGGGCTGGAGAACCGGCGTACGGACACGTTCATCACGACGCACGCCGCGTTCGGCTACATCGCCGACCGCTACGGCCTGGTGCAGGAGTCGATCAAGGGGCTGAGCCCGGAGTCGGAGCCGAGCGCGGCGCGGATGCAGCAGTTGCAGGACATCGCGGCGGACGACGGGGTGACGACGGTGTTCTTCGAGACGCTGGTCAGCGACAAGACGGCGCGCACTCTCGCGGGTGACCTGGATCTTCAGACGGATGTGCTCGACCCGATCGAGGGCGTGACGGACAAGTCGAGGGGTGACGACTACTTCGAGATCATGGAGGCGAACCTCGGGGCGCTCCAGCGGGCGCTGGGGGCGAAGTGAGCGGGGTCTCGGCGGAGGGAGCGGGCGTGGAGCCGGTGGTGAGTCTGCGCGGTGGGCGTGCGTCGCTGGGCGGGCGCGCGGTGCTGGGCGGGGTGGATCTGGCGGTGGGCCGCGGCGAGGTGGTGGCGCTGCTGGGGGCGAACGGTTCGGGGAAGTCGACGACGGTGCGGGCCGTGGTGGGCCGGGTGCCGCTGACGTCGGGTGAGCTGGAGCTCTTCGGGACGCCGCTGGGACGGTTCCGCGAGTGGCGGCGGATCGGGTACGTGCCGCAGCGTTCGACGGCGGCGTCGGGGGTGCCGGCGTCGGTGCGTGAGGTGGTGTCGTCGGGGCGGCTGTCGCGGTCGCGGCTGCGGCCGCTGGGGCGGGCGGACCGGGCGGCGGTGGACCGGGCGCTCGAGGTGGTGGGTCTCGGGGACCGGGCGAAGGAGTCGGTGAATCGTTTGTCCGGCGGGCAGCACCAGCGGGTGCTGATCGCGCGGGCGCTGGCGGCGGAGCCGGAGTTGCTGATCATGGACGAGCCGCTGGGCGGGGTGGATCTGCCGAGCCAGCGGATTCTGGCGGAGGCGCTGGCCGGGCAGGTGGAGGGTGGTGCGTCGGTGTTGCTGGTACTGCACGAGCTGGGGCCGCTGCAGCCGCTGATCGACCGCACGGTGGTGCTGGGCGACGGTCTGGTGGTGCGGGAGTACGGGCGCGGTGAGGCGGACGCGGCGGCGCGGGTGCACGATCTGGCGTGCCATCCGCACCCGGGCGGTGCGGGTGAGCCGGCCGCGGCGGACAGGACGGGGCTGCTGACATGATGCTGGAGTTCCTGGAGCCGCCGTTCATGCAGCGGGCGCTGCTGGCGGCGCTGCTGGTGGGGATCGCGGCGCCGGCGGTGGGCATCTATCTGGTGCAGCGCCGGCAGGCGATCATGGGTGACGGTATCGGGCATGTGGCGCTGACGGGGGTGGCGCTGGGCTTCCTGCTGAACACGAGCCCGGTGTGGACGGCGGTGCTGGTGGCGGCGGCGGGCGCGGTGGCGATGGAGCTGATCCGCTCGTACGGGCACACGCGCGGTGATCTGGCGCTGGCGATGCTCTTCTACGGGGGCATGGCGGGCGGTGTGCTGCTGATCAATCTGGCGCCGAACGGGTCGACGGCGAACCTGACCACGTATCTCTTCGGTTCGGTGACGACGGTGTCGGATTCCGATGTGACGGCGATCCTGTGGCTGTCGGTGTTCGTGCTGCTGGTGACGCTGGGGCTGCGCAGGCAGTTCTTCGCGATCTGCCAGGACGAGGAGTTCGCGAAGGTCACGGGGCTGCCGGTGCGGTCGCTGAATCTGCTGCTCGCGGTGACGGCGGCGGTGACGGTGACGGTGGCGATGCGGGTCGTGGGGTTGCTGCTGGTCAGTGCGCTGATGGTGATTCCGGTGGCGGCGGCGCAGCAGGCGACGCGCGCGTTCGCGGCGACGCTGGCGCTGGCGGTGGCGATGGGGGTGGTGACGACGCTGTCGGGGACGGTGTTCTCGTACTACGTGGACGTGCCGCCGGGGGCGACGATCGTACTCTTTGCTCTCGGGCTGTTTCTGCTGGTCACGGCGTTGGCGGTGCCGTTGGCGAGGGTGCGGTCGCGGTCGGGTGGCGCGGCGGTGGCCGGGGCCGGGGGCCGGTCGCGGCGGGGCCGGGTGCGGGGGCCGGTGTGCGGGCCGGAGGCGGGGCGCGGTGAGGACGGCTGCGGCGGCTGTGTCCGTTTCCGTGGGTGCTGCTGGCACAATGGCGGCTCGTGGGGCGGACAGGGCTTCGAGCGAGCAGCAGGAGGCAAGGGTGACGACCGCAGGTCCCCCGGTACGCGGCAGGTCGACGCGTCAGCGGGCGGCGGTGGCCGCGGCGCTGGCGGAGGTCGACGAGTTCCGCAGCGCCCAGGAGCTGCACGACATGCTGCGGCATCGTGGCGAGTCGGTGGGGCTGACGACGGTGTACCGGACGCTGCAGTCGCTGGCGGACGCGGGCGATGTGGACGTGCTGCGGACGACGGAGGGTGAGGCGGTGTACCGCCGGTGCAGCACAGGTGAGCACCATCACCATCTGGTGTGCCGGGTGTGCGGGAAGGCGGTGGAGGTCGACGGTCCGGCGGTGGAGCGCTGGGCGGAGTCGATCGCCTCGGAGCACGGGTTCGTGGACGTGGCGCACACGGTGGAGGTCTTCGGTACGTGCGCGGAGTGCGCGGCGCAGGCGCGGGCGCGGGACTGACCGCGGCGGTGCGGGCGCGCCGCGCGCGCCGGTGTCAGCGGGTGTGTGCCTCGCTGCCGAAGCCGTTGAGGCCCTCACCGATTCCGGTGTCGGTGTCGTTGGGGATGGCGCCGCCGAAGCGGCGGTCGCGGGAGGCGTACTCGACGCAGGCGCGCCACAGGTCGCGGCGGTCGAAGTCGGGCCAGAGGATGTCCTGGAAGACCATCTCGGCGTAGACGCTCTGCCAGATGAGGTAGTTGGAGGTGCGCCGCTCGCCGGAGGGCCGGATGAAGAGGTCCACGTCCGGCATGTCGGGGTGGTAGAGGTATTTCGCGAAGGTGCGTTCGCTGACCTTCTTGGGGTCGAGGCGTCCCGCGGCGACGTCGCGGGCGATGCCGGCGGCGGCGTCGGCGATCTCGGCGCGGCCGCCGTAGTTGACGCACATGTAGAGGGTCATGGCGTCGTTGTCGCTGGTCTGTTCCTCGGCGACCTGGAGTTCCTGGACGACGCTCTTCCACAGTTTGGGCATGCGGCCGGCCCAGCGGATGCGTACGCCCATGGCGTCGAGTTCGCTGCGGCGGCGGTGGATGACGTCGCGGTTGAAGTTCATGAGGAAGCGCACCTCGTCGGGTGAGCGCTTCCAGTTCTCGGTGGAGAAGGCGTAGACGGAGAGGTTCTTCACGCCGAGTTCGAGGCAGCCTTTGACGACGTCGAGGACGACGGCTTCGCCGACCTTGTGGCCTTCGGTGCGCGGCAGGCCGCGTTCCTTGGCCCAGCGGCCGTTGCCGTCCATGACGATGGCGACGTGTCCGGGGACCAGTTCGCCGGGCAGCTTCGGCGCGCGGGCGCCGGAGGGGTGCGGCTCGGGGGGCCGGTAGGAGCGGCGGTGCCGCGTCAGGGAGGTGCCGCGGATCCCTCGTCGTGCCATGTGCCGTGCTCTCCCGTTCCTCGGCGTGGGCCGTGTCGTTCCCGTCCGTCTTCTCATCGCTGCCCGGCTTCTGCCCGCCCGGGGCCCGTCCCATGGCGGGCCGGTTCCGTCCGGCTACCTTTCGACGTGGCGCAGCGAGCGCAGGCCCCGCTCCAGGTGCCAGTGCAGATAGGCGGCGACGAGGCCGCTGCCTTCCTTGACGTGATGTGCTCCACAGCGGTCGGCGGTGTGCCAGTCGCCGGTGAGGAGTGCGCCGAGCAGCGCGAGTACCTCGGGTGACGGTACGACGCTACCGGGCACGCGGCAATCGCCGCACAGCACTCCCCCCGCGTTGACGGAGAAGAACCTGTTGGGCCCGTCGAGGCCGCAGCGGGCGCAGTCGCCGAAGCTGGGGGCGTAGCCGTTGACGGCGAGGGAGCGCAGCAGGTAGGCGTCGAGGACGAGCTGGGGGGCGTGGGCGCCGCCGGCGAGGGTGCGCAGGGCGCCGACGAGGAGCAGGTACTGCTGGGTGGCGGGTTCGCCTTCCTGGTCGGTGAAGCGTTCCGCGGTCTCCAGCATGGCGGTGCCGGCGGTGTAGCGGGCGTAGTCGGCGGCTATGGGGGCGCCGTAGGGGGCGATCGTCTCGGTCTGGGTGCACATGGGCAGGCCGCGGCCGACGAGGTCGCTGCCGCGGGCGAAGAACTGGACGTCGACGTGGCTGAAGGGTTCGAGGCGGGCGCCGAACTTCGACTTGGTGCGCCGTACGCCGCGGGCGACGGCGCGGACGCGGCCGTGGCCGCGGGTGAGGAGGGAGATGATCCGGTCCGCTTCGCCCAGTTTCTGGGTGCGCAGCACGATGCCGTCGTCGCGGAACAGGGTCATGGGCCCCATTCTTGCCTACGCGGCGGGGTTCGCGCCCGGCGCGGTGCGGGCGGCGGGCGGCGGGTGGCGGGCGGGGCCGGCCCGGGCTGTGGCTGCCCGGGCCGGCGTCGCCGGGTCGCTACTGCGGGGTGACGGTGTCGAGGGGGAGGCGGAGCTGCTGGCCCCGGGGGACGGGGGCGTTGTCCTTGCGGACGGCGGTCAGCTCGCCGCGGGTGAGGGCGCGGTCGTAGACGCGCATGTCGTCGAGGTAGCCGTGGAAGCGGTTGGCGCCGTCGAGGCGCTGGCCGACGTCGATGCCGCCGATGCCGAACTCGCTGCCCGCGGTGGGTGAGCCGGGCGGGGCGTCGGCGGCGTAGGAGGTGCCGTCGACGCTGAGGGTGAGTTTTCCGCCGGCGCGCTGCAGGGTCACGAAGTGGAAGGCGTTGTCGTTGTACGCGCCGGTGGTCTGGACGCTGACGGCGGCCTGTTCCATCTGCATGCGGGCGATGATGCGGTTCTGCTCGGGTTCCGCCCGCAGCCAGACGGAGGGGGCGTTGCCGCCGACTCCGTAGGCCCACATGATCGCGTGGGCGCCGTTGGTGCGGCCGTACTTGAACCAGCCGGTCCAGGTGAAGTCGCCGTCGCCGACGTCGAGGGAGTCGTTCCAGGGGACCTCGACGCGGGCGTCGACGTGGGGGGCGGCGTTGTCGAGGTAGAGGGACTGGCCGAACCGCCCGGGGCGCAGGTGGGAGCTGCCGCGGACGTAGGCGGTGTTGCCGCTGCCGGAGACGTCGGGGGTGGTCGCTCCGGGGGCGGGGGCGGGGGGCTGCGGCGGGTCGTCGCCCGGCTGGTCGAGGAAGGCGTCGTTGAAGCGCGCCCAGCGGATCGTCTCGTACGGTCCTGCGGTGCCGGCTTCGTAGAGGAGGCCGACGCGGTCGCCGTCGAGTCCGGCCATGTCGGAGTAGGCGGAGGGGCCCCAGTGGATGACGCGGCCCTGCTGCCAGGGTTCCCAGGTGGCGCCGTCGTCGCGGGAGGCGCGTACGGACATGACCTTGCGGTCGGCGGGGTGGGCGGGCAGGGAGGCGAGGACCTGGTCGCCGTGGCGGAGAGTGGCGCCCTGGACGACGGGGCTGACGAGGTCGGGGGTGGTGGCGAAGGGGGCGTCGAAGGTGGTGCCGCCGTCACTGCTGACGGCGGCGGCGCGGTTGCCGGGGTCGGTGCCGCGTTCGTCGCGGGCGGCGGCGTAGACGGAGCCGTCCGGGCGTTCGAAGAGGCTGAGTTCCTGCGGTTTGACGTCGGGCGGCTGGACGGCGCGGGTGTCGTCGGCGCCGAGCCGCCAGGTGAGGCCGCCGTCGTCGCTGTAGAGGAGGTGGGCGCCCTGGCGGCCGTCGAGGCCCTGGTGGTTGCCGCCGACGAGGAGGCGTCCCGCGTGGTCGCCGGTGGTGAGCTGGAGGCCGTGGCCGGGTCCGGTGGCGTACCAGCGGTCCCATTCCGGCTTGGAGAGTTCGGCGCCCATGTTGCGGGCGGCACTCCAGGTGCGGCCGTTGTCGGTGGAGTGCTGGAGGTAGGGGGTACGGACGGTGTCGTCGGCGCCGGGGTTGTGGGTGCTGAGGAGGGAGATGCGGCCGGTTTCGCGGTCGACGACGGGGGCGGGGTTGCCGCGGGTGTCGCCGTCGCCGGCGAGGACGACCTGCGGGGCGCTCCAGGTGGCGCCGCCGTCGGTGGAGCGGCGCAGCACGATGTCTATGTCGCCTTTGTCGGCGCAACTGTCGACGCGGCCTTCGGCGAAGGCGAGGAGGGTGCCGTCGGCGGCTTCGACGACGGCGGGGATGCGGTAGCAGAAATAGCCGCCGGTGCCGCCCTGGAAGAGCACTTCCTGGCTGAACTCGGGTGCTGCTGCGGGGTCCTCTGCGCTGGCGTGGGGGGCGAGTGCGGTCAGGCCGGCTCCGAGGACCGCGGCGCACGCCGCGAGGGCGGTGGCGCGGCGGGGGCTTCTTCGGCGGGAGCGGCCTGCGGCGGGTGCGAGGCGTGGCTGCATGGTGCGTCTCGCTTTCGTCGGGATACGTCGGGCACATGGGGCACGTCGGGGTGACGCGGACAGCGGTGGATAGCCCATGTCCTACGTGGGACGTGGGATGTCCGGTAACGTAAAGGCAGCCCCCCGTACGGTCAAGGGTCCGTCCGCGGCTACCCGCAGTTCACCTTCCGCTCATGCCTGCGCCGCTCACCCGACGCCGCGCATGGCCTTCCCGGCGCGCGCCTCGATGCCGCGGAAGTGGGTGGTCATCGCGGCCCGTACGTGCTCGCGGTCGCGGGCCCGCAGCGCGGCGACGATCTCCTTGTGGCGGCGGGCGGTGCCCAGCGGCGAGGGGTCGTCGGCCCAGCCGCGGGCGCCGGCGACGCGGTGGAAGACGTTCCAGAACGCGCCGAGGAGCTGCGGGACCAGGGTGTTGCCTATCGAGCGGTAGAGGACCTCGTGGAACTCGCGGTCCTCCTCGGGGAAGACCTCGCCCTGCCCGGCGCGGGTCTCCATGCGCGCGACGATGGTGTCCAGCGCGTCGAGGTCGGCCTCGGGGATGCTCTCCACCACCCGGCTGATCAGGCCCTCTTCGAGTATTTCGCGGACCTGGAGGATCTCGGTGAGGGCGTGCGCGTCGTCGCCGCCGAGCTGGACGAGGGTGCGGAACGTCAGCCCGTCGGCGAGCGGCGTCAGCGACGCCTCGCCGACGTAGGTCCCGTAGCCGTGGCGGATCTCGACGATGTCGAGGGCCTGCAGCGCCTTGAGCGCCTCGCGCACCGAGTTGCGGCTCACCCCCAGGTCGTCCATGAGCTCGGTCTCGGTGGGCAGCACCGCGCCGGGGCGCAGCCCCCGGTCGAGGATGAGCTGCATGATCTCGCGCTGGATCTGGCCGCCCATGCGCTTCCTGCGGTCCGAACGCGGCTGGGGGTGCTTCAGCTCCTGGGGCATGGCGGTATCGTACGCACAAGGAGGGACATCCTACGTGTGGAACGGGAGGTTCATCCGGAAGATGAGGAAGATCCGGGAGTGATGAGCCCCGATTCGTAGCCGATGACCACCAACTGCGCCCGGTCGCGGGCGCCCACCTTGCCCATGATCCGGCTCACATGGGTCTTGGCCGTCAGCGGCGACAGCGCCAGCGACTCGGCGATCTCGGTGTTGTTCAGCCCGCGCGCCACCAGCACCAGCACCTGCCGCTCGCGCTCCGACAGCGCGCCCAGCGCCGCCCCGCCGTGCTGCGTCGCGGCCGGCTGCGGCGCCTCCGGCAGCCGCACCAGGCGCTCGATGAGGCGGGCCGTGGGGCCGGGCGAGAGCAGCGCGTCGCCGGCGGCGACGGTGCGGATGGCCTCCAGCAGCGCCGCGGGCTGGGTGTCCTTGACGAGGAAGCCGGAGGCGCCGGCGCGCAGCGCGGCCATGATGTGCTCGTCGGTGTCGTAGGTGGTGAGGACGAGGACCCGCACGCCCGCCAGGTCCTCGTCCGCGGCGATGAGCCGGGTCGCCTCGATGCCGTCGAGCTCCGGCATCCGCAGGTCCATCACCACCAGGTCGACCCGCTCGCTGCGGGTGAGCGCCACGGCCTCGCGGCCGTTGCCCGCCTCGCCGACGACCTCCATGTCGGCGGCGGAGTCGACGAGCATGGCGAACGCCTTGCGCACCAGGGTCTGGTCGTCGGCGAGCAGGACGCGGATGGGCTGCGCGGTCATGCGGTGCGGCTCCTGTCGGTGAAGGCGGTACGGGCCCCGGGCCGGTCGGCGGGGGCGGCATGGTCGCCGGCGGCGGGCTCCGCCGGGGCGGCGGGTCCTGCAGGATCCGCTTCCACGGTCTCGACGCCGTCGGGGCCGGCCGGTACGCACGGCAGCACGGCGGTGACCGCGAAGCCCGCGGCGTCCGTGCGGCGGGCCGCCTCCAGGGTGCCGCCGACGCTGCGGGCCCGCTCGCGCATGCCGACGATGCCGTACCCGGGGTGCGCACCGGCGCCCGCGGCCGCGGCGGCGGCCTTCTCCGGGTGGGCGGGACCGTCGTCGACGACGGCGATGCGCAGTTCGCCCGCCCCCTCGTCGTAGGTGACGGAGATCCGCACGTGCACCGCGGACCCGGCGTGCTGCACCGCGTTGGTGAGCGACTGCTGCACGATCCGGTACGCCGCCGCCCCGACCCCCCGCGGCACGTCGACGGCGGCGTCGGCGACGTCCAGGCGCACCTCGGCGCCGCCGGAGCGCGCCGCCGCCGCCAGGTCGTCGAGGCCCGCCAGGCCCGGCGGCGGGCGGGTGCCGTCCACGGAGTCGCCGCCGCGCAGCACCTGGAGCGTGGTGCGCAGCTCCGCGCGGGAGTCGCGGCAGGTGCCCGCGATGCCGTCGAGGGCGTCGGCCAGCGCCGCGCGGTCCAGCCGGCCGGGGTCGGCGACCAGCAGGTGCGCGGCCACCGACGTCTGCACGCCGATGAGGGTGATGCTGTGCGCCAGCAGGTCGTGCAGGTCCTGGGCGATGCGCAGCCGCTCCTCGGCGACCCGGCGGGCGGCGGTCTCCTCCCGGGTGCGCTCGGCGCGTTCGGCGCGCTCGACGATGGCGCCGACGTAGTTGCGGTGCACCCGCACCGCCTCGCCGAGGAGCGCCACCGACATGACCCAGCCGGAGTTGCGCAGCAGGTCCGCGCCCTGGTCGGCGTTGTGCAGCGTCAGCATGGTGACGGCCAGGACGACGAGCCCGCAGGTGATCAGCAGCGTCCGCAGCCGCGGCCCGGCGACGGCGAGGGAGTAGACGGCGACCATCATCGTGGGCGTCGGCGCGCTGTGGATGTTGTCGAGGATGTGGTACGGCGCCTCGGGGAGGACGGAGACGAGGAAGACGGCCATCGGGTAGTGGCGGCGCCAGGCCAGCACCGCCACCATGACGAACAGCAGCCCCCAGCCGAAGACGTCCGGCCGGTGCGCCGACTCCCCGACGCCGCCGAAGAGCGCCAGGCACGCGACGACGACGCCGACGAACGCGGTGAAGAGAACGTCCCGGCGCGTCGGCCGCTTCAGCCCGCTCAGCCGGGCCCTCGCTGACTGCATGACCACCATCCTCGCCTACGGCTCCACAGGCGGAACTCTCGGTACGGGCGGGCCGTTCCCGCACGCCCGCGGGGCGCGGAAACGGACAGGTCCCGGCCGGGCGGCGGTCCCGCTGGACCGCCGCCCGGCCTGGGCGGGGGCCGTACGGTGCGTACGGCCGCGGCGGGGATGCTAACGCGCCGCGCCCGCCGGTTCCGGCTCCCGCTGCTCCCCGGGAGCGGGCGGCGGCGCCTCCTCCCGCTTCGACAGCGGCCCCGGCCACCAGATCTTCTTGCCCAGCAGCCAGCTCGCGGACGTCACCAGGTAGGTGCGCACCAGGAACGTGTCCAGCAGCACGCCGACCGCGACGACGAAGCCCAGCTCGAACATCATCACCATCGGCATCGTCGCCAGCGCCGCGAACGTCGCCGCCAGCACCAGGCCCGCCGAGGCGATCACGCCGCCGGTGCGGCGCAGCGCCGTGAGCGCCGCGGTGCGGGTGCCGGCGCCGTTGGTGGCCTCCTCGCGCATCCGGTGCAGCAGGAAGATGCCGTAGTCGACGCCGAGCGCCACACCGAAGACGAAGGTCAGCAGCGCCAGTTCGCCGCCGATGCCCGGATAGCCCATGACCGGCTCGAAGATGAGGCCGCCGATGCCCATCGCCGCGCCCCACGACGCCACCACGGCGACGGTCAGCACCAGCGGCGCCACCAGGCTGCGCAGCAGGACGATGAGGATGACCAGGACGGCGGCCAGGGTGAGGGGGATGACGAGCTTGCGGTCGCCGGAGTTGGCCTCCGCCAGGTCCAGTGCTTCGGCGCTGGGCCCGCCGACCAGGGCATCGGCGCCGTCGAGGGCGCCCAGTTCGGCGCGGAGGCCGGCGATCGTGCGGTCCTCCCCCGCGGACTGCGGCGGGTCGGCGGCGTAGACGGTGATCTCGCTGTACCCGTTGCCGGAGCGCGCCATCTCCGCGGAGGCGACGCCCTCGACGCCCTGCGCCGCCGACAGCGCCGCGTCCGCCCGCGCGTCCTCGGCGACGACGACGATGGCCTGGGCGCTCTGCTCGGGATAGGCGTCCTTCAGCTTCTCCATCGCGGTGATCGACTCGGGCTTGTCGGTGAAGGCGTCCTCCTGCTTGAGGTTGCCCGGCAGGTTGAACGCGCCGAGCGCCAGCGCGCCCAGCAGCACCACGCCGCCCAGGAGGATCGCCGCCGGGCGGCGGCCCACCGAGGAGCCCATCCGGTCGAAGAAGCCGCGCCGCTTGGGCTCGCTGCCGTAGGCGGGGACCAGCGGCCAGAAGACGCGGCGGCCGAAGAGGACCATCAGCGCCGGCAGCAGCGTCGTCATCACCGCCAGCGCGCACACCACGCCGACCGCGCCGACCGGGCCGAGGCCCGCGCTGGAGTTGAGGTCCGCGGCCAGCAGGCAGATCAGGCCCGCCGCGACCGTACCGGAGGAGGCGAGGATCGCCGGGCCGCAGTTGCGTACGGCCGTCAGCATCGCCTCCTGCGGGTCGGTGGTGCGGCGCAGTTCCTCGCGGTACCGGGCGACGAGCAGCAGCGCGTAGTCGGTGCCCGCGCCGAAGATGAGCACCGTCATCACCGCGGAACTCATCGAGTTGACCGTCAGGCCGAACGCCTGGACGAGGCCGTAGACGAGGGCCATGGCACTCATCGACGCGACGCCGACGCAGACCAGCGGCAGCAGCCAGAGGAACGGGCTGCGGTAGGTGAGGATGAGCAGGATCGTCACGATGCCCGCCGTGGCGTACATGAGGGTGCCGTCGACCTCTTCGTAGACCGCCTCGGAGTCGGCCTGGATGCCGGCGGGGCCGCCGAGTTCGACGGACAGGCCCTCGGGGGGATCCGCGACGATCTCCTCGCGGATCTCCTCGACGGCCGCCGTTTGGGCATCCTCGTCCGGCAGTCCGACGACGGAGAACGGCAGCATCAGCGTGCTGCCGTCCTCGGCGGGCACGGCCCGCGGCGTGCCGTCCTTCGCCAGCTCGAACCGGTCGGCGACGGCGCCGGCGTGCCCGGCGGCCAGTTCGCGGTCGGCGGCGGTGATGCCGCCGTCGCGCTGGTAGACGAGGATGCCGTCGAGGGTGTCGCCGCCGGGCATCTCCCCGGCGGTCCGCGACACCTGCGTGGAGTCGGCGCTGCCGGGCAGGTAGTCGACGGCGCGGTCGCGGCTGACGTCGCCGAGCTTGCTGCCGAACGGCATGGCCAGGGCGAGGATCGCGACCCACAGGCCGAGCACGACCCAGGGCAGCCGGCGGCGCCCCGGTCTCGTCGCGGGGCCTGGCGGCGCTTTCGGTGGTGCGGATACGGCGCCCATGGCGGGCTCTCCCTCCGGGGAGGCAACTGGACTGCGCCCAGCTTCCCCCGGAGATCCGGCACGGGGCTTCGCTCCCGGGTGCGAGACCTCGCCTACTGCACGGGGTGGCCTCCGGCCACCGCTGCTTCCCGGGGAGTACCCCGGGGAGTACTCACCCGCCCTCCTTCAGCACCGTCCGTACGAGCGCGCGCTGCGCGTCGGTCAGCTTGGGGTCGGCGAAGTGCACGGTGCGGCCGCCGGCCGTGAGCCGGTACGCGAAGCCGTCCGGCACGCCCGCGGGCGGGGCCACGCTGCCCTCCGCGAGCGCCCGTCCTGCCAGCGCCTCCAGGCCGGCCGCGTCCGCGCGGCCGGCCGTATCCAGGGTGGCCTCGCGGGTCAGGCCCGCGAAGCCCCCGGTGCGGGTGACGGTGATGCGCATGCCCCCACGCCTACCCCGCCTGCGGCGCCGCACCCTCCCGGGCCGGGGTCTGCCGCGGCACGGTGGCCTCCGCGTCGGCGTCCACCCCGACCTGCGACCACGCCGAGAGCACCGCGGTGCGCTCCGCGCCGTCGCCGTAGCGGGCCTCGGCGGCGGCGACGGTGGCGGCGGCGAACGCGGCGAAGTCGGCGGTGGTGGTGAGGGCGCCGCCGGTCAGCACGTCGTACCAGATGCGGCCGGCGCGCTCCCAGGCGTTGCCGCCGAGTTCGGTGGCCAGCAGGTAGAAGGCGTGGTTGGGGATGCCGGAGTTGATGTGGACGCCGCCGTTGTCGGTGGAGGTGTCGACGTAGTCGGCCATCGTCGCCGGCTGCGGGTCCTTGCCGAGGACGTCGTCGTCGTAGGCGGTGCCCGGGGCCTTCATCGAGCGCAGCGCCTCGCCGGACACCCCGGGGGCGAGCAGCTCGGCGCCGATGAGCCAGTCGGCGTCGGCGGCGCTCTGGCCCTTGACGTACTGCTTGATGAGGGAGCCGAAGACGTCGGAGACCGACTCGTTGAGCGCCCCGGACTGGCCGAAGTACTCCAGGTTCGCGGTGTACTGCGTGACGCCGTGCGTCAGCTCGTGGCCGATGACGTCGACGGCGAGGGTGAAGTCGAGGAACACCTCGCCGTCGCCGTCGCCGAAGACCATCTGCTCGCCGTCCCAGAAGGCGTTGCCGTAGTCCTCGCCGTAGTGGACGGTGGCGTTCAGCGGCAGCCCGGCGCCGTCGATGGAGTCGCGGGCGAAGCCGCTGAGGAACAGGTCGAAGGTGGCGCCGAGGCCGTCGTAGGCGCGGTTGACGGTGGCGTCGTCGACCGCCGCCCCGCCCTCCTTGCGGACTTCCGTCCCCGGCAGGTCCTGGGTCTGCCCGGCGTCGTAGATCGTCCGCTTCGGCTTCGCGTCGTCCGCCGCCCGGCGCGCGGCCGGCGCGGCGGCCGCGCGGCGGACGGTGGTGATGCGGCGGCGGGTGCGCTGGAGCGCGTCGCGCTCCAGGGTGCGGCGGGCGCGGGCCGACAGCGCCGCGTCGTCCGTACGGGCCAGCTTGTCCAGCATGTGGGGCGGCACGATCGTGCAGAACACGGGGGTACGTGAGGATGCGTCCATCCCTGCAATGTGTCACTGAGTAATCGACTTGTCACTCCCCGCAGCGAATTCTTCGCGATTTCGGGTGGCGGGGCCCACCGCGGGCCCGGCGCGGGGTCTCGCATCGTGATACTGATCGGCCGGCGCCGCCGCGGCTGGGCTACATTGGTCGGCATCGTGCGTTACGGGCTGCTTCTTCTTAGCCGCCGCGGCGAGGGTCTGCTGTCGTAGACCGACCCCCTCCCCGCGGAGTCCGGTGCTGCCACCCGTCGGTCGACGACCAGCTCGCGCGAAGGAGCCCACGCCACCATGGACCGTCCCGGTAACACCGTCGGCCGCGGTACGCCCGTCACCGCCGCCACCGTACGCCAGCAGCCCTCCGGCATGCCCGTGCACCGCTACCGCCCGTACGACGCCGTCGACATCCCCGACCGCACCTGGCCCGGCAACCGCATCACCCACGCGCCCCGGTGGCTCTCCACCGACCTGCGCGACGGCAACCAGGCCCTGATCGACCCCATGTCGCCGGCGCGGAAACGCGCCATGTTCGACCTCCTGGTACGCATGGGCTACAAGGAGATCGAGGTCGGCTTCCCCTCCTCCGGGCAGACCGACTTCGACTTCGTCCGCTCCATCATCGAGGACGGCGCCATCCCCGAGGACGTGACGATCTCCGTCCTCACCCAGGCCCGCGAAGAGCTGATCGAGCGCACCGTGGCGTCGCTGAAGGGCGCCCGCCGCGCCACCGTCCACCTGTACAACGCCACCGCGCCCGTCTGGCGCGAGGTCGTCTTCCGCGGCTCGCGCGACGCGGTGAAGCAGATCGCCGTCGACGGCACCCGGCTGGTCGTGGAGTACGCCGAGAAGCTGCTCGACGACCGCACCACCTTCGGCTACCAGTACAGCCCGGAGATCTTCACCGACACCGAGCTGGACTTCGCGCTGGAGGTCTGCGAGGGCGTCATGGACGTCTGGCAGCCCGAGGACGGCCGCGAGATCATCCTCAACCTGCCGGCCACCGTCGAGCGCTCCACGCCCTCCACGCACGCCGACCGCTTCGAGTGGATGTCGCGGAATCTGTCCCGCCGCGAGCACGTCTGCCTCTCCGTCCACCCGCACAACGACCGCGGCACCGCCGTCGCCGCCGCCGAGCTGGCGCTCATGGCGGGCGCCGACCGCGTCGAGGGCTGCCTCTTCGGGCAGGGCGAGCGGACCGGCAACGTCGACCTGGTCACCCTGGGTATGAACCTCTTCTCGCAGGGCGTCGACCCGATGATCGACTTCTCCGGGATCGACGAGATCCGGCGCACCTACGAGTACTGCAACCAGATGGGCGTCCACCCCCGCCACCCCTACGTCGGCGACCTCGTCTACACCGCCTTCTCCGGCTCCCACCAGGACGCCATCAAGAAGGGCTTCGAGGCGATGGAGGCCAGGGCCGCGCAGGCCGGCAAGCCCGTCGAGGAGCTGGAGTGGGCGGTGCCGTACCTGCCCATCGACCCCAAGGACGTGGGCCGCTCCTACGAGGCCGTCATCCGCGTCAACTCCCAGTCAGGCAAGGGCGGCGTGGCGTACGTGCTCCAGCACGACCACAGCCTCGACCTGCCGCGGCGCATGCAGGTGGAGTTCTCCCGCATCATCCAGACCAAGACCGACGCCGAGGGCGGCGAGGTCACCCCCGCGCAGATCTGGGACGTCTTCCGCGACGAGTACCTGCCCAACCCCGGCAACGCCTGGGGCCGCATCCAGCTCCGCGGCGGGCAGACCACCACCGACCGCGACGGCGTCGACACCCTCACCGTCCAGGCCGACGTCGACGGCGCCGAGACCACCCTCGTCGGCACCGGCAACGGCCCCATCTCCGCGTTCTTCCACGCCCTCCAGGGCATCGGCATCGACGCGCGGCTCCTGGACTACCAGGAGCACACGATGAGCGAGGGCGCCAGCGCGCAGGCCGCCTCGTACATCGAGGTCGCCGTCGACGGCAAGGTGCTGTGGGGCATCGGCATCGACGCCAACACCACGCGCGCGTCGCTGAAGGCCGTCGTCTCCGCGGTCAACCGCGCCGCCCGCTGACCGCCGCGGCACCCGCGGCACTCCCGCAGCACCCCCGGAGCGCCGAGCGCCCCGCGCGCCGTCCGACCGCGGACGGGGCGCGGGGCGCGGCTCGTTCGCGCCGCCTTGACGTGTACGAGGGCTGACGATGTCGGCCGGTGTGGTTAGCATCACGTCAGCGCGGCAGCGTTGCCGAAGCGTGATGGAGGTCGACGTGACGCATATCCTCCGCCGGTTCGCCGGCGTGCGGACGTCCTGGCACACCGAGTCGGACGGTGAGTTCTTCTGCCCCGGCTGCGGCGGCGACCGCAACTACCGCCGGCGCAGCGGCAGACGGCGGTTCACCGTCCTCGGCGTACCCGTGCTGCCGCGCGGCGCCGCGGGGCCCGTCGTCGAATGCGCCGACTGCGGCGGCCACTTCGGCCTCACGTCCCTGGCGGAGCCCACCTCGACGCGCTTCGCGCTGCTGCTGCGCGACGCCACCCACGCCGTCGCCCTCGCCGTCCTGCACGCCGGCGGCACCTCCTCCTCCGCCGTCCGCTGCGCCGCCGTCACCGCCGTGCGCACCGCGGGCTACGACGACTGCACCGAGGAGCAGTTGCTGACGCTGCTGGCCGCCATCGAGGCCGACTCGGGGCGGATGCCGGAACTCTGCGCCGACCTCCCGCCGGAGCAGCGGAACTTCGAGGCGGAGCTGCGCGAGACGCTGGCGCCGCTGGCGCCGCACCTGGTGCCCGTCGGGCGGGAGTCGATCCTGCTGAGCGGCGCGCGCATCGCACTCGCGGACGGGGCGTACACGCCGCCGGAGTGGGAGACCCTCGTCGTCGTCGGCGACGCGCTGCTGCTGCCCGCCTCGGATGTCGAGCGGCTGCTGACGTCCGCGCGCACGCCGTCATAACGCGCACGCCGCCATAAGGGGCGCGCGGGACCCGCGCGCCTCCACGCGCCCCCGCGGCCGCCCCCCGCCCGCCGTACTCCGCGGGCCCCTCGGGCCCCTCAAGCTCCTCGGGGCTCAGAAGCCCAGCCGGCGCAGCTTCTTCGGGTCCCGCTGCCAGTCCTTGGCGACCTTCACGTGGATGTCGAGGTACACCGGCATGCCCAGCAGCGCCTCGATGTGCCCGCGGGCCTTGGTGCCGATCTCCTTCAGCCGCTTGCCCTTCGGCCCGATGACGATGCCCTTCTGGCTGTCGCGCTCGATGAACAGGTTGGCGTGGATGTCCAGCAGCGGCCGGTCCGCCGGGCGGTCCTCGCGCGGCTCCATCTCGTCGACCACCACCGCGATCGAGTGCGGCAGCTCGTCCCGTACGCCCTCCAGGGCCGCCTCCCGGATCAGCTCGGCGACCATCACCTGCTCCGGCTCGTCGGTCAGCTCCCCGTCCGGGTACAGCTCCGGGCCCTCCGGCAGCAGCGGCACCAGCAGGTCCGCGAGGAGGCCGACCTGCTTGCCCTCGACCGCCGAGACCGGCACCACCTCCGCCCACTCGAAGCCCAGGTCCTTCGCCATCCGGTCCACGGCCACGAGCTGCGCGGCGACCGTGTCGGAGTCGGC
The DNA here is from genome assembly GCF_003945505.1 of Streptomyces sp. WAC 06738. Lineage (NCBI taxonomy): Bacteria > Bacillati > Actinomycetota > Actinomycetes > Kitasatosporales > Streptomycetaceae > Streptomyces > Streptomyces sp. WAC 06738. The sequence continues at coordinate 2,215,893 of NZ_CP029618.1, forward strand.
CAGATCGGTCTTGGTGACGACGGCGACCTTCGGGGTACGCCGCAGGGCGGCCAGCTCGCCGGCGATGTACCGGTCCCCCGGGCCGATCTTCTCGTTCGCCGGCGCGCAGAAGCCGATCACGTCGACCTCCGCCCAGGTGGCGCGCACCGCGTCGTTGAGCCGCTGGCCGAGCAGCGTGCGCGGCTTGTGGTAGCCGGGGGTGTCGACGAGCACGAGCTGCGCGTCGGGGCGGTGGACGATGCCGCGCACGGTGTGCCGGGTCGTCTGCGGCCGGCTGGAGGTGATGGCCACCTTCTGGCCGACCAGCGCGTTGGTCAGGGTCGACTTGCCGGCGTTGGGCCGGCCGACGAAGCAGGCGAAGCCGGAGCGGTGCCCGGTGTCAGGGGTGGTCATGGGGAGCATTGTCCCCGACCGCCGCCCGGCACCCGCCGCCGCTCCGGTCCCGGCGACCGCGGCCCGCACCCGCGGCGGTCGGCGGGCGGTCGGCGGGGCGGTCGCCGGGCGGGCAGCGGGGCGGTCGGCGGTCGGGCAGCGGGCGGGCGGTCGGCGTACGGCCCGCGGCGGGTGCTACGCGCCCAGCAGCCGCGCACCGCCCTCCGGGGCCAGCCCGGCGAGGACCTTGTCGATCCGTGCCAGGGTGTCGGGGTGCAGCTCGACGTGCGCCGCCGCCATGTTCTCCTCGATGTGCGCCGGCGTCCGGCTGCCGGGGATGGGCACGACGTGGTCGTCCTGGTGCAGCAGCCACGCCAGCGCGAGCTGCCCCGGGGTCAGCCCCACGTCGGCGGCCACCGCGCGCAGCGGCGCGAAGCGGTCGTGGTTGGCCTTGAGGTTCGCCGCGTCGAAGGCGCCGATGTTGCGCCGGAAGTCGCCCTCCGCGACGTCCGTCACGGAGCCGGTGAGGAAGCCCGTACCCAGCGGCCCCCAGGCGACGACGCCCACGCCCAGCTCGCGCGCCGCCGCGTGCAGTTCCGGGTCGACCGGCGTCCACATCGACCACTGCGCCTGCACCGCCGCGACCGGGTGCACGGCGTGCGCGCGGCGCAACTGGTCCGCGGTGACGTTGGACAGGCCCAGGTGGCGCACCTTGCCCTCGGCGACCAGCTCGGCCATCGCGCCCACCGTGTCCTCGATCGGCACCGCCGGGTCGGGGAAGTGCACGTAGTACAGGTCGATCCGGTCCGTGTCCAGGTTGCGCAGCGAGCGCTCGGCGTAGCCGCGCACGTACCGCGGCTCGGCGTTGACGGTGAGGTTGCCGAAGGCGTAGCTGACGGGATGCGCGCGGCCCTCGACGCCCTCGGGCAGGGTCAGCCCGAACTTCGTGGCCACCACCACCTCGTCGCGCCGCCCGCGCAGCGCCCGGCCGATCAGGCGCTCGTTGTGCCCGTCGGGCCCGTAGCCGTCGGAGCTGTCGACGTGCGTGGCACCCGCGTCGAGGGCGGCGTGCAGCGCGGCGACGCCGCGGTCGTCGTCGGTCTCGCCGTAGACGCCGGGCGAGAGCACCATCGCGCCGTAGCCGATGGCCGGGGACTCCAGGGCGCCGAGGGTGCGGGAGGGGACGGGGTTCGAAGCTGTGGTCATGCCCGCAGCCTCCGCGGAATTGCGTGGCGGCGTCCAAGACCTATGGCTATAACGGGTGGTTATGGACGCCCACGTTCGCGATCTGCGCTACTTCGCGGCGGTCGCGGAGGAGCTGAGCTTCACCCGCGCCGCCGAGCGGCTGTACGTCTCGCAGCCCGCGCTCTCCAAGCAGATCCGGGCGCTGGAGCGGCAGCTCGGCTTCCCCCTCTTCGAGCGGCGGGCGCGCACGATCGCGCTCACCCCGCAGGGCGCGGCGCTGCTGCCGGCGGTGCGGGAGCTGACGGCGGGCTGGGCGGAGGCGGTACGGGCCGCGCGCACGGCCGGTCCCGCGGAGTCGCTGGCGGTGGGCATGCAGACGGCGGTCGGCCGTGACCTGCAACGGGAGGTGCTGGGCCGGTTCCGGGAGCGGGGCTGGCGGATCTCGCTGCGGCTGGTCAACTGGGAGGACCCCACGGCGGGGCTGGCCGGCGGGGGCGCCGACGCGGCGTTCTGCTGGCTGCCGGTGCCGGGCGTGGGCACGGAGCTGACGGCGAAGGTCCTCGCCCGGGAGGAGCGCTGGGTGGCGCTGCCGCTGGGCCACCGGTTCGCGGGCCGGACGGCGGTGGACTTCGCGGAACTGCTCGACGAGCCGTTCGTGGCGCTGCCGCGGTCAGCGGGCGTGCTGCGCGACTTCTGGCTGGGGACGGCGGAGCGGGGCGGGCGGGAGCCGGTGGTGGCGCTGGAGGCGTCGGCGCCGGAGGAGGTGTTCGAGGCGGTGGGCGCGGGCCTGGGCGTGGTGCTGCTGGCGGAGGGCAACGCCCGGCTGTACCCGCGTCCGGACGTGGTGTCGGTGCCGGTACGGGGACTGGCGCCGTGCGAGCTGGCGCTGCTGTGGCGGACGGCGGACGGGCGGCGGGAGGTCGCGGAGTTCGCGGCGGCGTTCCGCGAGGCCCCGCCGCCCCCGCCCGCGGGCGGGGGCGGCGGGGCCCGGGGGAGCACGAGGGAACACACATAGGCCGTCGCGGCCGTCGCGGCCGTCGCGGCCGTCGCGGCCCGGCCGTCGCGGCCGTCGCGGCCGTCGCGGCCGTCGCGGCCGTCGCGGCCGTCGCGGCCGTCGCGGCCGTCGCGGCCGTCGCGGCCGTCGCGGCCGTCGCGGCCAGCGCGGCCAGCGCGGCCAGCGCGGCCAGCGCGGCCAGCGCGGCCAGCGCGGCCAGCGCGGCCAGCGCGGCCAGCGCGGCCAGCGCGGCCAGCGCGGCCAGCGCGGCCAGCGCGAGCGTAAGGCACCCCCGTGGCCGGGGCGCGGGGGTGCCTTGTCGCGTACGCACGGGGCGCGGGCGTGCGCCGCGCGTGCGGGGGCCGGGCGGGCGGCGCGGGCGCCGGGTGGAGGGCGCGGCGGCGCGCGGAACATCACCCTCAGGATGGACTGTACGGAACGTAGCACCGTGGTTACCTGAAGTCGTGATCGTCCGTGCCGCGCTCGTCCGCGGGCTCGCCCTGCGCGCCGTGCTCGCGCTGCTCCTCGGGGTGCTGCTGGTGCCCGGCGGAGCCGCCGAGCGCGCGAGCGCCGCGGACGGCTACTCCACGTCCTCCGCCGCCCCCGGGGCGGCCGGGGCGGCCGGGGCGGCCGGAGCCGCGGGCGAGGCGGCCCCCGGCGAGGACACCGGCCCGGCGCCCGCCCTTGCCCGGCGCGGGCCGCGGACGGCGAAGGCCGGGCACATCGACCGGGCCGGCCACGTGGCGGCCGCCGTCCGGCCCGTGCCCCGGACGGCGCCGGGCGCCGAGAAGACCGGCTCCCCGTGGTGCCCGTACGCCCCGGAGGCGGCGGTCCTTGCCGCCGCCCGGACGCGGTACGCCGTACTGCGCTGCTGACGGGGCCCGCGGGGCGGCCCGTTCGCGTACGGCGGACGCCTGCCCTGCTGCCCGTACCCCCCACGTCAGCACGCCAGCGGCAAGCCGGAGTTCGCCATGCCTATCGACCTCTCGCGCGCGCTCGAAGCGTACGTGCGCGCCCAGACCCTCCCGCCCCCGCCCGCCGACAAGCCCGCCGACCAGCCACCCGCCGCCGAGCCCCGGGAAGGCCGCGCCGCCGGCCACGGCCCGGCACCCGGACCCGACGCCGCCCCCGGCCCCACCGACCGCCCCGCCCCCGCAGAACCGCAGGCCGACGCCGTCCGCCCCGCCCCCGACGTCCCGCCCGAGCCGCCGGGGGCTCCGCTGCCGGCGTAACGGCACCCCGCCGCTCACGGGTCACCGCGGTACCGCGGTGGCCCGTGAGCAGGCACCCGCACTTCTCCCACACGTCTGGCGTACCGTCCTCGAAACTCACTGGCCACAGCCGCACCTCCCCCCGTTACGATGGCGTCAGGGCCTGCGTGTGGAGCAGGCGTCGGGACCCCGGGCGTGGTCCGTCCGGCGGGCCCTCTCACAGTTCCGCGAGCGAAGAAGTGGGATGAGATTCAGGCCCGAGGGCCGGCCCATGACACAGACACCCGTAAGCCGCACCCCCGAAGAGGGACAGGCCCGCGCCCACATCACCATCCCCGCGAAGCACCCCATGGTGACCGTGCTGGGCTCCGGAGACTCCCTCCTGCGGGTCATCGAGAAGGCGTTCCCCAGCACCGACATCCACGTCCGGGGCAACGAGGTGAGCGCCGTCGGCGCATCCGAGGAAGTCACCCTCGTGCAGCGCCTCTTCGACGAGATGCTGCTCGTCCTCCGCACCGGCGCCCCCATGACGGAGGACGCGGTGGAGCGGACGATCGCCATGCTCAAATCCGACCGCGACGACGAGGCCGGCGGCCACCACGCCCCCTCCGAGGTCCTGACGCAGAACATCCTCTCCAACCGCGGCAAGACGATCCGCCCGAAGACGCTGAACCAGAAGCGCTACGTCGACGCCATCGACAAGCACACCATCGTCTTCGGCATCGGCCCCGCGGGCACCGGCAAGACGTACCTCGCCATGGCCAAGGCGGTCCAGGCCCTGCAGTCCAAGCAGGTCAACCGCATCATCCTCACCCGCCCCGCGGTCGAGGCCGGCGAGCGCCTCGGCTTCCTGCCGGGCACGCTGTACGAGAAGATCGACCCGTACCTGCGCCCGCTGTACGACGCACTGCACGACATGCTGGACCCGGACTCGATCCCGCGCCTGATGGCCGCGGGCACGATCGAGGTCGCCCCCCTGGCATACATGAGGGGCAGGGCGCAACCGGTCTGGACCAATGTGCTGACGCCGGACGGCTGGCGCCCCATCGGCGACCTCCAGGTCGGCGACCTGGTGATCGGCTCCAATGGCGAGCCGACCCCCGTGCTGGGGGTGTATCCCCAGGGCGAGCGGGACATCTACCGCGTCACCGCGCAGGACGGCGCGTGGACGCTGTGCTGCGGCGAGCACCTGTGGACGGTCAGGACCGCCGCGGACAAGCGGCGCAACAAGCCCTGGCGGGTCCTGGAGACCCGGGAGATGATCGGCAATCTGCGCGCCGCTCACGCCCGCCGGTACGAGCTCCCGACGCTGACCGGACCGGCGCAGTTCCCGGCCCGCGAGGTGCCGATGGACCCGTACGCGCTGGGTCTGCTGCTGGGTGACGGCTGCATCACGGGTACCACCACGCCGGGCTTCACCACCGCCGATCCGGAGCTGGTGTCGGCGCTGGAGCTGGCTCTGCCCGGCGTCAAGGTCCGGCGGAAAGGCCCGATCGACTACGTCCTCAACCGCGAGAGCGCTCCGGGCGACGTCATCACGCTGGCGAATCCTGTCACCAGGGACCTGCGCACACTCGGCCTGCTCGGCTCACGCTCCGTCTCGAAGTTCATCCCGGACGACTACCTCTACAACACCCCCGAGGTCCGGCTGGCTCTGCTTCAGGGGCTGCTCGACAGCGATGGCGGACCGGTCACCCAGTCCGACCGGACCTGCCGCATTCAGTACACGACCGCGTCGATTCTGCTCCGTGACGACGTCATCTCCCTCGTGCAGTCCCTGGGGGGCGTCGCCTACACCCGTCGCCGGGCGGCCCAAGGCCGGAAGCCCGGGCGGGCACGGGGTCGCGAGGTGTACCACCGTCGCGACGCGCACATCGTCGACATCCGACTCCCCGAAGGCATCGAGCCCTTCCGGCTCGCGCGCAAGCGCGAGAAGTACCACGCCGCCGGAGGCGGCGGCCGTCCCATGCGGTTCATCGACAGCATCGAGCCGGCGGGCCGCGAGGAGACCGTGTGCATCCAGGTGGCGGCGGAGGACTCGCTGTACGTCACGCAGGATTACCTGCTCACGCACAACACGCTGAACGACGCGTTCATCATCCTCGACGAGGCGCAGAACACGAATCCCGAGCAGATGAAGATGTTCCTCACCCGGCTCGGGTTCAACTCCAAGATCGTCGTCACCGGTGACGTCACGCAGGTCGACCTGCCGGGTGGGACGAAGAGCGGGCTGCGGCAGGTGCAGGGGATCCTGGACGGGGTGCAGGACGTGCACTTCTCCACGCTGACCAGCAAGGACGTCGTGCGGCACAAGCTGGTGAGCCGGATCGTCGAGGCGTACGACAAGTTCGACGTCAGGAGCCGCGACGACAGGAACGGCAGGGCCTAGACCCGTGTCCGTCGAGGTCAACAACGAATCCGGGGTCGAGGCCGACGAGGAGGCCGTGCTCGGGGTCGCCCGGTACGCGCTGGCGCGGATGCGGATCCATCCGCTCTCCGAGCTGTCGGTGATCCTCGTCGACCCCGCCGCGATGGAGCAGTTGCACGTGCAGTGGATGGACGAGCCGGGGCCGACGGACGTGATGTCCTTCCCCATGGACGAGCTGCGTCCGCCCGCCAAGGACGACGAGGAGCCCGTGCAGGGGCTCCTCGGTGACATCGTGCTCTGTCCCGAGGTCGCCCGCCGGCAGGGCGCCGCGGCGCCGACCGGGCACTCCATGGACGAGGAGCTGCAGTTGCTCACGGTGCACGGGGTGCTGCACCTCCTCGGCTACGAGCACGAGGAGCCCGCGGAGAAGGCCGAGATGTTCGGTCTGCAGAAGGCGATCGTCGACGGCTGGCGCGCCGAGCGCGGCGTGACCGGTCCTTCGCCGGCGCCCACCGAGCGATGACCGCCCGGCTGATCGCCGCGGCGGTCCTGCTCGTGGGGGTCGGCTGGCTGGCGTCGTGCGCCGAGACGGCGCTGGCGCGGACGACGCGGATCGCCGCCGAGGACGCGGTACGGGCCGGGCGGCGCGGCTCCGCGAAGCTGCTGGCGGTGACGTCGGACCCGGTGCGCTATCTGAACGTGGCGCTGCTGGTGCGGGTCGGCTGCGAGATGGCCGCGGGTGCGCTCGTCACGTACGCCTCGCTGCGCCATTTCGACCGCACCTGGGAGGCGTTGACGGTCGCGATCGCCGCGATGGTCCTCGTCTCGTACGTCGCGATCGGCGTCTCGCCGCGCACCATCGGGCGCCAGCACCCGGTGGCGACGGCGACGGCCTCCGCGTACGTGCTGCTGCCGCTGGCCCGGGTCATGGGCCCGGTGCCGCGGCTGCTGATCCTGCTGGGCAACGCGCTGACGCCGGGCAAGGGCTTCCGCCAGGGGCCGTTCGCCTCGGAGGCGGAGCTGCGCGCGATGGTGGACCTGGCGGAGAAGGAGTCGCTGATCGAGGACGACGAGCGGCGCATGGTCCATTCGGTCTTCGAGCTCGGCGACACCCTGGTGCGCGAGGTGATGGTGCCGCGGACGGACGTGGTGACCATCGAGCGGTACAAGACGCTCCGGCAGGCGCTGACGCTGGCGCTGCGCTCCGGTTTCTCGCGGATCCCGGTGACGGGTGAGAGCGAGGACGACGTCGTCGGCGTGGTGTATCTGAAGGATCTGGCGCGCAAGGTGCACATCAGCCGGGAGGCCGAGTCGGAGCTGGTGTCGACGGCGATGCGGCCGGCGGCGTTCGTGCCGGACACGAAGAAGGCCGCGGACATGCTGCGGGAGATGCAGCAGCAGCGGATCCACGTGGCGGTCGTCATCGACGAGTACGGGTCGACGGCGGGCATCGTGACGATCGAGGACATCCTGGAGGAGATCGTCGGCGAGATCACCGACGAGTACGACCGGGAGCTGCCGCCGGCGACGGAGCTGGGCGAGGGCCGCTTCCGGGTCACGGCCCGCCTCGACATCGGCGACCTGGGCGAGCTGTACGACCTGGAGCTGGACGACGAGGACGTGGAGACCGTCGGCGGGCTGCTGGCCAAGCAGTTGGGGCGGGTGCCGATCGCGGGCGCGACGGCGGAGGTCGACGTGACCCACGACGGGTCCGACCCGGGGCTGCGGGCGCTGCGGCTGACGGCGGAGTCGCCGGCGGGGCGGCGGAACAAGATCGTGACGGTCCTGGTGGAGCCGGTGCGGGAGACGCCGGTGGAACAGGACGAGGAGGCGTAGCCCCCTCCCCCGGGCCACCTCCTCACGTGCGCCTCCGCGACACCCGGCACGGCCCTGGCGTCCGGCACGGCCGGTGGTGTGCGCTCAGTGGAGGGGGCCGGCGGCTTCCAGGCGCGCCAGCCGCGTCCGCCAGCGGGCGGCGTTCTCCTCCTGCCCGTACGCGGACTCGCAAGCGGCCTGGGCACGACAGGCGTACACCGCCAGCTCGGGGAGGTGTACGCGTGCCACGTCGACGATCGCCTCGATGCCGTCGTCCCACGCCGGGTTGACGATCTTGTCGACCAGGGCGGTCCCCATCTCCACGGCCAGCTCCGCCGGGCGGGCCGAACCGCTGGCCAACGCGTGCAGGAACGGCCCACTGTTGAGCCCTTCATCGGCCAGGTCCGCCAGCCGGCGGGCCGTGTCGGTATGGCCGGCGCGAGCGTGCACGAAGGCCAGGTCCATCGCGAACTGGCCCATCCACGTTCCCGCCAGGTCTCCTTCGAGGCTTCCCCCCGAGATCTCGTCGGCCCGGTCGAATGCCCCTTCGCAGAGGGCCAGCGCGAAGGCGGCCACCCGTGCGGAACCGTCGTCGTAGATCCTGCGCAGCTCCGCCGCCGCCCGCGACAGGTCACCTGCCTGTGCGAGGCGGTGCCCGTACTCGGCCGGGCTCTCCATACCCGCCCGCCGGCGTGCTTCGGCGATCACCGAAGCGCCGCCCAGGAAAACGCCGCCCACGGAACAGTCGCCCCGGGAGACCGCCTGCGCGTAGGCTGCCCGCGCTTCCGCCTCGTGCCCCTCCGAGTGGAGCCGGAGGGCCAGTTCCAGGGGTGCTTCCGGACCCTGGTCCTGTACGGCGTACTGGTCCTGCCCGGTGAGCAGGGCGTCGAGGTGCAGACGCGCCTCCACTTTGGCGTACGGGTCGCCGTGTTCGAGTTCGATGGCGTGGCGGAACGCGGCGGCGGCCCCCTCGGGGTCGTCGTCCCACAGCATCCACCCGAGCCGCACCGATGCCTCGGCCTGCGTGATCGGCCCCCATGCGCGGGTGCCCCAGCACTGGCCGGCCCGGAGCGTCTGCGTCCAGCGCGAGTCGGTGGGCCGGACGTCGTACTCCGCCTGGACGAGGCGTTCCTCCAGCGCGCCGTGCTCGCCGGGGCGGTAGCGGCCGTTGAACGTCCCCGCGTAGTACAGGTGATCAAGAGTGTCGTAGGCGTTGCGGTAGAACTCGGCCAGCGCGTCGTCGACGGGATGATGGCGCACGGCTACGCGCTCGACGTCCGCGACGAACCGGTGCGCGTTGGCGCGGACGAACGCGGCGTCCAGCAACTGCGCCTCACCCACCTCCCCGGCCAACGGCCCCCGGGGCCGGCCGGCGTCGCCGTCAGCCGCTTCCCGCAGCACCTGCAGAAAGAACCCCGGGTCGGACGGCAGCAGCATGGTCTGGTCCCACCACGGCTCGTGGTGCACGAGCAGCACGCGCAGGCGCACCGGGCCTGCCGGGGCATCCGCGTGTACGACGTGAATCCGGTACGTGTTGTCCATGCCGTCACCCTGGCAGCCGCCTACGACAACGCAGGCGGTGGAGGCGGCCCGTGGAGCGGCCGCCCTACGGGGTTCGTATGCTCGCCGGTATGAACGAGAGCAGCTCGCTGGATCCGGAAGACCGCAAGATCGTCACGCTGGCCCGGAGCACGCGTGCGCGCAACGCCGTGCCGGAGGGTGCGGCCGTGCGGGACGAGACCGGCCGCACCTACGTCGCGGGCACCGTGGCGCTGGACTCGCTGCGGCTGACCGCGCTGCAGACCGCGGTGGCGATGGCCGTCGCCAGCGGCGCCACGTCGCTGGAGGCGGCGGCGGTCGTCACCGAGGCGGCGGGCCCCGCGGAGGCGGACCTCGCCGCGGTACGCGACCTCGGCGGCCCGGGCACCCCGGTCCTGCTGGCCGCCCCGGACGGCGAACTGCGCGACACGGTCCGGGCCTGAGGGCCCGCCGTACGGCGTCGGTGGCCGCGCGCAGCGCCGGCCGTGCGGCTCCGTACGGCCTCCGTCCGCTACCCGCCCTGCGGCTCCGGGCGGAAGCCGATCGTCGGGACCGCGCGGCGCAGCGGCCAGTGCCGGGGGGCGCACGGCGTGATGCCGTCCAGGAACGCGTAGCGGGCGAGGGCCTGCGGGTCCTGCTCCTCGACCGTGCGTATCTGCTCCCACCAGGCCGCCACTTCCGTCCAGCCGGGGGCCGACTGGGAGCCGCCGAACTCCTGGACCGACAGCGCCGCCGTCAGTCCCGCGAGCGCCAGCCGGTCGGGCAGCGGGTAGCCCGCGAGCGACGTGGTGACGAAGCCGGCGACGAAGACGTCCCCGGCGCCGGTGGTGTCCAGGGCCGCCACCGATATCGCCGGCACCTCGGCGCTTTCGCCCGTACGCCCGTCGACCGCGTACGCCCCGTCGGCGCCCATCGTGACGACCACCAGCGGCACGTGCTCCGCGAGCGCGTGGGCCGCCGCGCGCGGCGAGGCGGTGCCGGTGTAGCGCATGGCCTCCGCCGCGTTCGGCAGGAACGCCTCGCAGTGCGCCAGCTCCGGTATCTCCGCCAGGTCCCAGCGCCCGGTGTCGTCCCAGCCGACGTCGGCGAAGACGCGGCTGCCGTGCAGCGCGGCCTGCTCAATCCACGGCTGGCGGCGGCCGGGGTCGAGGGACGCGACGCAGGCGCGGCTCGGCGGGGGGCAGCGCGGGGGCTCGTCGGGCGGCGGCGCCTCGTGGCCGTGGGAGACCATGGTGCGCTCGCCGTCGTACGCCATGGAGACGGTGACCGGCGAGTGCCAGCCGCGGCAGGTGCGGGAGAGGGACACGTCGATGCCCTCGCCCGCCAGGGCCTCCTGGCAGTGGTCGCCGTAGACGTCGTCGCCGAAGGCGGCCGACAGCGACGTCCGCAGGCCGAGGCGGGCCAGGGCCGTGGCCATGTTCGCCACCCCGCCGGGGCTGGATCCCATGCCGCGGGCCCAGGACTCGGTGCCGCGGACGGGGGCGCTGTCCAGGCCGGTGAAGACGATGTCCAGGAAGACGGTCCCCGTCAGGTAGACGTCGACGGCCGGGTCGCCGGGGCCGCGCACGTGCTTGAGCGGGTCCACGCCCGCCACCGCTGAACCGCCCGTGACAGCGGAATCGGCCGCAGAGGCTGAAGCGGACGGATGGGTGGTCACGTGAGCGCCTCCTTCCCCACCGGGCCTCCGCGCCGAGAACGGAACACTTGTCCGACTGTTTTCAGTCTGCCTCAGCCCACTGACAACGGCCCTCCGCGCCCGGCCCCGCCGCCCTCAGCGCCGCGCCGGCACCGCCACCCTGCCCAGGTCCGTCGCCACCGTCAGCGGCCCCTCGTACCCCGCCTCGCGCGCCTCCCGCGCGAAGTCCTCGGGGTCCGGATAGCGCTGCGAGAAGTGCGTCAGCACCAGGTGCCGTACGCCCGTCGCGATCGCCACCCCCGCCGCCTGGGCCGCCGTCAGATGCCCGTACTCGATGGCCAGCTCGGTCTCCGCGCCCAGGAACGTCGACTCGATGACCAGCAGGTCCGCCTCCTCCGCGAGCGCGTACACCCCCTCGCACAGCCCGGTGTCCATGATGAACGCGAACCGCTGTCCCCGGCGCGGCGCCGAGACCTCCTCCAGCCGCACGCCGCGCAGCTCGCCCTCGCGCTGGAGGCGCGAGATGTCGGGACCGGCGATGCCCGCGCGCGCGAGGAGGCCGGGGAGCATCCGTCGGCCGTCGGGCTCGACGAGGCGGTAGCCGTACGCGTCCACGGGGTGGTGCAGCCGGCGGGCCTGAAGGCTGTACGCGGGCGTGGTGGCGATCACGCCGTCGCCTTCGACGGGCCCCGCCTTGATCCGCGCGCTCTCCCGGTACACGCTGGCGTACCGCAGCCGTTCGAAGAAGTGCTCCCCGCTGGCCGGGAAGTGGACGGTCACGGGGTGCGGGACATGGTCCAGGTTGATGCGCTGGATGACGCCGGGCAGGCCGAGGCAGTGGTCGCCGTGGAAGTGGGTGACGCAGATGCGGGTGAGCCCGTACGCGGCCACGCCGGCGCGCAGCATCTGGCGCTGGGTGCCCTCGCCGGGGTCGAAGAGGATCGCGTCGCCGTCCCAGCGCAGCACGTAGCCGTTGTGGTTGCGCTGGCGGGTGGGGACCTGGCTGGCGGTGCCGAGGACGACGAGTTCGCGGGCGGCCACGTGCGGGCGGCCCGCGCTACCCGGGCGGCCAGTTCAGACCGCGGCCGCCGAGCACGTGGGCGTGCGCGTGGAAGACGGTCTGGCCGGCGCCCGCGCCGGTGTTGAACACGACGCGGTAGCCGGTGGCGTCGATCTTCTCCTCGACGGCCACCTCGGCCGTCTCGCGCAGCACGTCCGCGAGGAGCTGCGGCTCCGCGGCGGCGAGGGCGGCGGCGTCCGGGTAGTGGGCCTTGGGGATGACGAGGACGTGCGTGGGCGCCTGCGGGTTGATGTCGCGGAAGGCGATCGTCGTCGGGGTCTCGCGGACGACGGTCGCGGGCACCTCGCCCGCGGTGATCTTGCAGAACAGGCAGTCTGCCTGCGGCTCCCCGGCCATGTTCCCGGCCTCCTTCGTACGAGTCGGGCGGTACGGGCCGCATGGTACCCCGCGGCCCGTACCCGGTGCCCTGCCGCTACTCCCCCGCCGGGGACCCGGAAGACGACGGCTCGGAGGACGCCGCCTCCGGCGTGTCCCGTACCGCGCCCGGCACCTCCGGCGGCACCGCCGCCGGGCTGCGCTCCAGTTCCTCCAGCGCCAGCCGCACCGCCGTCTCCAACTGCGGGTCGCGCCCCTGCGCCCAGTCCTCCGGCGTGAGCTGCACGTCCACGTCCGGCTCCACGCCGTGGTTCTCCACGCCCCAGCCCGGCCCTTCCAGCCAGATGGCGTACTTCGGCTGCGTCACCAGCGTGCCGTCGACCAGCCGGTAGCGGCTGTCGATGCCGACGACCCCGCCCCAGGTGCGCCGCCCGACGAGCGGCCCGATGCCCAGCGCCCGGATCGCGGCGCTGACGATGTCGCCGTCCGAGCCGGAGAACTCGTTGGCCACCGCGACCACGGGACCGCGCGGTGCGTCCATCGGATAGCTGACGGGCCGGAGCCCGCGGCCCGCGTCCCAGCCGACGACGCGCCGCGCCAGCTTCTCCACGACGAGCTGCGAAGTGTGCCCGCCGCGGTTGTCGCGGACGTCGACCACCAGCCCCTCGCGGGCGACTTCGACGCGCAGGTCGCGGTGGAGCTGCGCCCAGCCGGGGCCCTGCATGTCGGGTACGTGGAGGTAGCCGAGGCGGCCGCCGGAGGCTTCGTGCACGTACGCGCGCCGGCCGGCGACCCATGCGTGGTAGCGCAGCGGTTCCTCGTCGGCGGTGGGGACGATCACCGCGTAGCGCACGTCGCCGCCGTCGGCGGGCAGCACGCTCAGCTCGACGGGCTTGCCCGCGGCGCCCACCAGCAGCGGCGCGGGCCCGGCCAGCGGGTCGACGGGCCGGCCGTCGACGGCGACGATCGCGTCGCCGGGGCGGACCGCGGCGCCGGGCGCGGCCAGCGGGGAGCGGGCGTGCGGGTCGGAGGTCTCGGACGGCAGGATCCGCTCGACGCGCCACGTGCCGTCGTCCCCGCGGGTGAGGTCGGCGCCGAGGAGGCCCTGCCGCCGCTCCGGGGCGCCCGCGGGCGCGCCGCCGCCCGGGGGGATGACGTACGCGTGGGACGTGCCCAGCTCGCCCTGCACCTCCCAGAGCAGGTCGACCAGGTCGTCGTGGGTGGCGACGCGCTCCAGCAGCGGCCGGTAGCGCTCCAGCACGCCGTCCCAGTCGACGCCGCCGAGGTCGGCGCGCCAGAAGTGGTCCCGCATCAGCCGGCCGGCCTCGGCGTACATCTGCCGCCACTCGGCGGCCGGGTCGAGCGACTGCCGTACGCGGGTGAGGTCGACGGTGACGTTGTCCCCGTCGCCGTCGTCGACGTGGCTGGCCTTGCGGTCGGCGGGGACGACCTTCAGCTTGCCGTCGGTGCGCAGCAGGATCCGGGTGCCGTCGCCGGTGACGGTGAAGCCCTCGGCGTCGTCGGCGAGTTCCTCGACGCGCTGCTTGCCGAGGTCGTACCGCTCCAGCCGGCTGGTGGGCCCGTCGTCCTCGGGGCCCGCGGCGTCGGTGCCGAGGACGCCGCGCAGCGGGTGGACGAGCCACAGCAGGCCGCCCTCCGCGGCGCGCAGGGTCGAGTAGCGGGCGGCCTCGACGGGGAAGGGCAGGATGCGGTCGGCGAGGCCGTCGAGGTCGATGCGGGTGACCGGCGGGGTGTCGCCGGAAGGCGAGCCGGCGTCGTCGCCGTCGTCGGAGGTGCCGCGCTCGGGGGGCCGGCCGTGGCGCTGCGGGCCGAACGGCGAGGGCGTCTCGGCGGCCAGCGTGATCAGGTGGGGGCGGCAGGCGTACGGGAACGACAGGTCGAAGACGTGGCTGTCGTAGACCGGGTCGAAGGCCCGCTCGGAGAGGAACGCCAGGTGCTTGCCGTCCGCGGTGAACGCCGGGGAGTAGTCGCGGAAGCGCAGCGGCGTGGCCTCGGCGACGGCGAGGCCGTCGGTGGTCGCGAGGCGCAACTGCCGCAGCTCGCCGGGGCCGGGGTGGGACCAGGCCAGCCAGGCGGAGTCGGGCGAGAAGACCAGCCCGCCGGCGTCGCCGTACGCGCTGGTGTCGACCTCGCGTACGTCGCCGGAGGCGCGCTCGACGAGGAGCACCCGGCCGTCGTGCGAGGCGACGGCGACGCGGCTGCCGTCCGGCGCGACGGCCAGCCCGGTGACCCGGCCGAGGCGCCCGGCGGCGACGCGGCGGGGCGTGGCGCCGGCGTCGCGGCCGGCGGCGGGGGTGAACTCCAGCGCGTCCTCGCCCTCGGCGTCGGTGACGAACACGACGTGCTCGGCGCCCTCGGCGCGGAAGACCCGCGGCATCCTGGCCCGTACGCCGGGCTCCGCGGCCAGCGCGCGGGCGGGGCCCTCGCGGTGGGTCACCCAGTGCAGGGTGCCGCGGATCTCGACGGCGCTGCCGCGGCCGGTGTGGTCGGGACGGGCCGTGCCGAGGTTGTGGCGGGCGCGGAGCGGGCGGGGGCGCAGGTCGGTGCGCTGGCCGCCGAGGCGGATGTCGAGGCGGCGGGGCTCGGTGCCCTCGTCGAGTCCGTCGAGGAGCCAGAGTTCGCCGGCGCTGGCGTAGACGACGCGGGTGCCGTCGGTGGCGGCGTGGCGGGCGTAGAAGCCGCCGAGGGGGGTGTGGCGGCGCAGCGCGGCGTACGCGTCGGGGGCGTCGGTGTCGGCGGAGTACAGCGCGCCGGTGCCCTCGTGGTCGGAGAGGAACGCGAGCCGCCCGCCGGCCCACAGCGGGTACTCGGCGTTGCCGAGGACGGCGTCCAGCTCGGCGGGGCGGGTGAACTCCGCGTCGGCGGCGGTGCGCAGCCAGAGCCGGCCCGCGGTGCCGCCGCGGTAGCGCTTCCAGTACGCCGCCTCCCGGCCCATGCCCGCGGTGAGCAGCGCGACGCGGCCCTCGGGCCCGTACGCGACGTTGCCGACGGGGCCGAACGGCAGCGTATGCGCGGGGCCGCCGTCGGGCGGCACGGCGCGCGCCCAGGTGCGGCGCAGCGAGTACTGGCCGTGGGTGGTGAGCGCCAGCACGTCGCCGTCGGGCGTCCAGCCGCGTACGGAGGTCTTGCCGCTGCCCCAGTACGTCAGGCGGACGGGCGCGCCGCCGTCGACGGGTGCGGTGAGGACCTCGGGGGCGCCGTCGCGGGTGGAGGTCCAGGCGACGCGGGTGCCGTCGGGGGCTATGCGTGGATGGTCCACCGGCATGTTGTCGGCGCTCACCCGCCAGGCCCGGCCGCCGTCGAGGGGCGCGGCCCAGACGTCGTCCTCCGCCGTGAAGGTGATCAAGTCGCCGTGCAGGTGCGGGAATCGCAGGTAAGCAGGCTGAGTCACGTCGATCATCCCATCATGCGGAAGCGGTACTCACCACCGCTTTGCGGTGCGGTGTGACCTTCGTCCTGTACCCGCCCCGTCCGGGGATGGAACGAATCGGGACTTAATTGTGAACACCTTGGGAAAACCCCCTGTTTCCCGCGCGCGGAGGGTGAAGATCCGGGCGTACGGAACGTCTCGCTCCGCTCGCTCAGGACCACCGCCCGGTCGCGGCGAGCACCACCGCGCCCGCCGCCGTCCCCGCCGTGGAGGTGCGCAGCACGCTCGGGCCCAGCCGGTACGCCCCCGCGCCCGCGCCCTCGAACGCGGCCAGCTCCTCCGGCGCGACCCCGCCCTCCGGGCCGACCACCAGCACGATCTCGCCCTCCGCCGGCAGCGCGGCGGCGGCCAGCGGCGCGGCGCCCTCCTCGTGCAGCACGGCCGTGAACGCCGCGTCCGCGAGCAGCGGCAGCAGCTCCTTCGTCGAGTGCAGCCCGGCGACCTCGGGGAAGCGCAGCCGGCGGGCCTGCTTGCCCGCCTCGCGGGCGGTGGCGCGCCACTTGGCCAGGGACTTCTGCCCGCGCTCCGCGCGCCACTGGGTCACGCAGCGGGCCGCCGCCCACGGCACCACCGCGTCCACGCCGGTCTCGGTCATGGTCTCGACGGCCAGCTCGCCGCGGTCGCCCTTCGGCAGCGCCTGCACGACGGTCAGCCGCGGGCGCGGCGCCGGCTCCTCGCGCACCTCGGCGCAGGTCACCAGCAGCCGGTCGCGGCCCTCCGCGCCGGCCACGGTGCCGTACGCGCCGCGCCCCGCGCCGTCGGTGAGCACGACGTCCTCGCCGGCCCGCAGCCGCCGTACGGACACCGCGTGCCGCCCCTCGGGGCCGGTCAGCGCCAGCACCGCGCCGGGGCGGGCGGCGTCCAGCACGGCGGGCTCGGCGACGAACACCGGGGCGGTCACAGCAGGCCGCCCGAGGCGTCGCCGGCCGGCTTCGTCGTGCCGCTGAGCGCGTCGGCCAGCTCCCGGGCCAGCACCTCGACCAGCTCCGCGGCGGGCAGTTCCCGCGCCAGCCGGTAGCCCTGGCCCGCCCAGAGCGCCATGCCCTGCGGGTCGCCGACGCGGGCGGCGGCGGCGCGCAGCGGGGAGGTCAGGTGGTGGACCTGGGGGTAGGCGGCTGGGGCGTACGGGCCGTGCTCGCGTACGAACCGGTTGACCAGCCCGCGCGCGGGGCGGCCGGAGAAGGCGCGGGTCAGCTCCGTACGCGTGAACACGCCGCCGGTGACGGCCCGCTTGTGCAGCGCGTTGGCGCCGGACTCGGGGCAGACCAGGAACGCGGTGCCGAGCTGCGCGGCGGCGGCGCCCGCGGAGAGCACCGCGGCGATCTGCCCGCCGCGCATCAGCCCGCCGGCGGCGATCACGGGCACGTCGACGGCCTCCAGCACCTCGGCGAGGAGCGTGAGCAGCCCGCGGCCCACGTCGTCGTCCCGCGGGTCGTTGCGGAAGCCGCCCTGGTGGCCGCCGGCCTCGACGCCCTGCACGCACACGGCGCCGGCCCCGGCGGCCTGCGCGCGGCGCGCCTCGACGACGTTGGTGACGGTGACGACGGTGTACGTCCCGGCGCGGGCGAAGGCGTCGAGCACGGCCGCCTCGGGGCAGCCGAAGGTGAACGACACCAGCGCCACCGGCTCGTCCAGGAGTATCGCCACCTTGGCGTCGAAGGCGTCGTCCGTGCCGGCCTCGGCGTCCCCCAGCGCCGTGTCGTACCACTCGACCTCGCCGGCCAACTGCTCCGCGTACGCCTCGATCTGGGCCGGGTCGGGCGGCGAGGGGGGCTGGGGCATGAACAGGTTGACGCCGAAGGGCCGGTCGGTGACGGCCCGGAGCTGCCGGATCTCCTCGTACATGGCCTCGGGCGTCTTGTAGCCGGCGGCTAGGAACGCCAGGCCGCCGCCCTCCAGCACCCCGGCGGCGAGCTGCGGGCAGGATGCGCCACCGGCCATGGGCGCCTGCACGATCGGGAAGGTGAAGAGATCGTTCAGCTCGGTGGGCATGGCTCAATCCTGTCATGCAGGTCGGACGCCGGCGGCCCGCGCCGGATCGTGGAATCCGCGCGTCTTCGCGCACCTGGGGACGGCTGACGTCCCACCCGCAACACCCGTCGCACGGGCCGCACGGAGGCGGCCCGGCGAGGTCCCCTGGCGGGGCCTAGCGACCGCTCCAGGCGTCCTTCAGCCGCGAGAACAGCCCCTGCTGGCCCGGTTTGAACTGGCCCTGCGGCCGCTCCTCGCCGCGCAACTGGGCGAGTTGGCGAAGGAGCCGCTCCTGCTCCGGGTCCAGCTTCTGCGGCGTCTCGACCTCCACGTGCACGACCAGGTCGCCCCGGCCGCCGCCGCGCAGATGCGTCACACCGCGCTGGTGCAGCGGAATCGACTGCCCCGATTGCGTACCGGGACGGATGTCGACCTCCTCAAGACCGTCGAGCGTCTCCAGATTGACCTTCGTGCCCAGAGAGGCCGCCGTCATCGGGATCGTCACCGTGCAGTGCAGGTCGTCGCCGCGGCGCTGGAAGATCGGGTGCGGCAGCTCGCGGATCTCCACGTACAGGTCGCCCGCGGGGCCGCCGCCCGGGCCGACCTCGCCCTCGCCCGCGTGCTGGATGCGGGTGCCGGTGTCGACGCCCGCGGGGATCTTGACCGTGAGCGTGCGCCGCGAGCGCACCCGGCCGTCGCCCGCGCACTCGGGGCACGGCGTGGGCACGACCGTGCCGAAGCCCTGGCACTGGGGGCAGGGCCTGGAGGTCATGACCTGGCCGAGGAAGGACCGGGTGACCTGCGAGACCTCGCCGCGGCCGCGGCACATGTCGCACGTCTGCGCCGACGTGCCGGGCGCCGCGCCCTCGCCGTTGCAGGTGCCGCAGACCACCGCGGTGTCGACCTGGATCTCCTTGGTGGCGCCGAACGCCGCCTCCTCCAGCTCGATTTCGAGCCGGATCATGGCGTCCTGGCCGCGGCGGGTGCGCGAGCGCGGCCCGCGCTGCCCCGCCTGGCCGAAGAAGGCGTCCATGATGTCGGAGAGGTTGCCGAAGCCGCCGGCGCCGAAGCCGCCGGCCGCGGCGCCGTTCTGCGACAGGGGGTCGCCGCCGAGATCGTAGATCTGCTTCTTCTGCGGGTCCGACAGCACCTCGTAGGCGGCGTTGATCTCCTTGAACCGCTCCTGGGTCTTCGGATCCGGGTTCACGTCCGGATGCAGCTCGCGGGCGAGTCTGCGGAACGCCTTCTTGATCTCTTCCTGCGACGCGTCACGTCCGACGCCGAGGACCGCGTAGTAGTCCGTGGCCACTTATGACTCCGCCAGGATCTGTCCGACGTACCGTGCCACTGCGCGTACCGCTCCCATCGTTCCGGGGTAGTCCATGCGGGTAGGTCCGACCACGCCGAGCTTGGCGACGGCTTCACCGGTGTCGCCGCCTGAACCGTATCCGACGGAGACGACCGAGGTGGAGGTGAGCCCCTCGTGGTCGTTTTCATGGCCGATACGCACCATCACGCCCGGTTCCTTCGCCTCACCGAGCAGCCGCAGGAGCACCACCTGCTCCTCCAGCGCCTCCAGCACCGGCCGGATGGTGAGCGGGAAGTCGTGGTCGAACCGGGTGAGGTTGGCGGTGCCGCCGATCATCAGCCGCTCCTCCGTCTCCTCCACCAGCGTCTCCAGCAGCACCGACAGCACGGTCTGCACCGTGCCCCGGTCGTCCGCGGGGAAGGGGTCGGCCAGGTCTGCCACCAGCCGCGGCACATCGGAGAACCGGCGGCCGACGACGCGGCTGTTGAGCCGGGCGCGCAGGTCGGCGAGGGAGTCCTCGCTGAACGGCGCCGGGCAGTCGATCACGCGCTGCTCGACCCGGCCGGTGTCGGTGATGAGCACGAGCATCACGCGCGCCGGGGCGAGTTGGAGCAGCTCGACGTGGCGCACGGTCGAACGGGTCAGCGACGGGTACTGCACCACCGCCACCTGCCGCGTCAACTGCGCCAGCAGCCGCACCGTGCGCCCCACGACGTCGTCGAGGTCGACGGCGCCGGAGAGGAAGTTCTGGATCGCCCGCCGCTCGGCCGCGCTCAGCGGCTTGACGTCGGCGAGCTTGTCGACGAAGAGCCGGTAGCCCTTGTCGGTGGGGATGCGGCCGGCGCTGGTGTGCGGCTGGGCGATGTACCCCTCGTCCTCCAGGGCGGCCATGTCGTTACGCACCGTGGCCGGGGAGACACCCAGGTGATGCCGCTCGGTGAGCGCCTTGGAGCCGACCGGCTCCTCCGTGCCCACGTAGTCCTGGACGATGGCGCGCAGCACTTCGAGCCGACGCTCGCTGAGCATGCTGCCCACCTCCGCACTCGGGGTCCGTCCGGTCGTTCCGCCGCTGGCACTCGACGGCGGGGAGTGCCAGGGTTCGGGGCCAGTGTACGGCCGGGTAGGGCAGCCCGGGCAAGGCGGCCGGTCACGTTATAGCGTCGGGGCATGGGTGGCGGTTGGGAAGAGCTCGCCCCGGACGTCCTGCGGCGCCGGCTGCCCCGCTGGGACGCGACGGCGGGTGCGGTGGGCGGAGCGGAAGGCGTGCTGCTCGTGGACACGGGCGCCTCGCTGCGGGAGGGCGCGGAGCTGCGGCGGGCCGTACGGGAGCGCTTCGGTCGCCCCGTGACCCGGATCGCGCTCACCCATCCGCACTTCGACCACGTGCTCGGCACCGCGGCCTTCGCCGGCGCCGAGGTCTACGGCCCGGCGGGCATGGCCGCGCACCTGCGCGGCCCCGGCGCGGACGAGCTGCGCGCGGACGCCGTACGCCACGGGCTGGACCGCGACGCGGCGGCGGAGGCCGTCGACGTCCTGGTCGCCCCGCGGCACGCGGTCTCCGGCACGTACCGGCTGGACCTGGGGGGCGGCCGGGAGGTGCTCCTGGCCGAGCTCGGCGCGGCGCACTCGTCGCACGACATGGCGGTCTGCGTCCCGGGCCGCCCGGCCGTCGTCTTCTGCGGCGACCTGGTCGAGGAGTCAGGACCCCCGCAGGCGGGCCGGGACGCGGACCCGGCCCGCTGGCCGGCGGCGCTGGACCGGCTGCTGGAGCTGGGCGGTTCCGGGGCGGTGTACGTGCCGGGGCACGGGGCGGCGGTCGGGGCGGACTTCGTACGGGCCCAACGCGACGAACTGGCGCGGCGCTTGTCGTAATCTCACTTCCGTGCGCCGCTACGACACCGACCTCACGCCCCCCTGGAAGAAGCCGCAGCAGCCCGCCCCCGAGGTGCCGGCCGAGCCCGACCTGGTGGTGGAGGAGGTGGCGACGGGCTTCTGCGGCGCGGTCATCCGCACGGAGAAGACCGCGGAGGGCCCGACGGTGACGCTGGAGGACCGCTTCGGCAAGCACCGGGTGTTCCCGCTCACCCCGCGGGGCTTCATGATCGACGGCAGGGTGGTGACGCTCGTACGCCCCGGCCGTACCCGCCCCGCGGGCCCCCTGCTCTCGGCCTCCGGCTCGATCGCGGTCCGCGACCACACGGCGCGCGTGGCCCGCGCCGGCCGCATCTACGTCGAGGGCCGCCACGACGCGGAGCTGGTGGAGCGCGTCTGGGGCCACGACCTGCGGGTCGAGGGCGTGGTGGTCGAGTACCTGGAGGGCGTGGACGACCTCCCGTCGGTGGTCTCCGCCTTCGCCCCCGGCCCGGACGCGCGGCTGGGAGTGCTGGTGGACCACCTGGTGCCGGGCACGAAGGAGTGGCGCATCGCGGAGTCGGTGACGAGCGCCCACGCGCTGGTGGTGGGCCACCCGTACGTGGACGTCTGGGAGGCGGTCAAGCCCGCGTCTGTGGGCATCGCGGCGTGGCCGAGGATCCCGCGGGGCGAGGACTGGAAGACGGGCGTCTGCCGGGAACTGGGCTGGCCCCCGGACACGGGCGCGGCGTGGCGCCGGATCCTGGACTCGGTACGGACGTACCGCGACCTGGAACCGGCACTGCTGGGCCGGGTGGAGGAACTGATCGACTTCGTCACGGCCCCGGCTTCCTGAGGGTTCCGGGGAGAAGACCACCCCCGTGGCGGACGGCGTTGTCTCACGTTCCCCGAAACCGCACTCTTTGTGTCCGACCGCGCACAGAACCGGCCCCGCCTCCTACCCTGGCATTGTCGAGCCGCAGAGAAGAGGTAAGGCCGTGACGTCATCAGACGCTGCCCCCGACCCGCTCACGGAACCACTCGCGTTCGGCCAGCGGATGCAGATCCTGCGCGAGCGCCGCGGCATGAGCCGGCCCGTCCTGGGCGGGCTGCTCGGCAAGTCGCCGTCGTGGGTGAAGCAAGTGGAGACCGGAAAACTCCAGTTGCCGAAGCTGCCCATGATCCTGCGGATCGCCGAGGTGCTGCGCGTACGCGATCTCGCCGACCTCACCGGCGACCAGTCCATGCGCGTCGGCATGTTCATCGGCCCGGGACACGCCAGGCTCCCCGCGGTCCGCGACGCCCTCAACCGCTTCCCGCTGCCCGGCGACCGCCAGGCCCCGAGCCTGCCGCACCTGCGGGCCCGCCTTGACCGAGCGTGGAGCGCCCGCCATTCCGCCCCCGACCACCGCGAAGTCATCGGCGCACTGCTGCCCGACCTGATTCTGGACGCGCATCTCGCCACGAGACAGGCCGAGACCGCCGCACAGCGCCGCCGCGCGCAGTCGCTGCTCGCCGAGACGTACGCGCTGGCGCAGTTCTTCCTCGCCTACCAGCCCGACAGCTCGCTCCTCTGGCGCGTCGCCGACCGCGGCATGGTCGCCGCCCAGGAGAGCGAGGACCCGCACGCCATCGGAACCGCCGCCTGGCTGCTCGCCCAGGCCCACCGCGACGCCGGCCCGCGGGACTTCGACGCCGCCGACGACGTCAACCGCGCGGCCATCGACTACCTCCGCCCGCTGCTGGCCGAGGCCGACGACCGCGTGCTGGCCATCGCCGGTGCGCTCGACTTCGAGCTCGGCTACACCGCCGCCCGCCGGGGCGCCTCCGGTGTGGCCTGGGCGCACTGGGACGACGCACGCGCCAAGGCCGGGCACCTCCCCGCCGGCTACTACCACCCCGTCACCAGCTTCGGCGCGGCCATCATGGGCGCGCACGCGGTCACGGTGGCGGTGGAGCTGCACGCCGGAGGCGAGTCCGTACGGCAAGCGGCGCGCACTGACGCCGTCGTCATCCCCAGCCACCCGCGACGGGCCCGGCACCGCATCGAAGAGGCCCGCGCCTACCAGCTCAACGGCCAGCCCGACGTCGCCCTGGCGACGCTGGAGAAGGCCAACGCCGCAGCTCCCGAGACGATCCGCTACAACGGGTACGCCCGCCGGATCATCCTTGAGGAGTCCGAGGCCAAGAGTCCTGCGCGCAGGAGGCGCGCCGCCTCGCTCGCGACGAAGATCGGACTCCTGGCCGCGTAGCGAACGGGCATGCGAGGGGCAGGATCTCTGCCCCTTCCCCGCTCCGGCCGCCCCTACCGTCGGTGACGACCTGATCACCGACGACAGGCGAGCGTGATGGAGACCCCTGACACCCACCCGCCCCGGCCCACGCTGGCGTTCATCTACGACCGGCACGCCACACTGACGACCGCGGCCCTGGACGAGCGCATAGTGCGTTGCAGGCGGTATGCCGCCGAGCAGGGCTGGGTGGTGGCCGGGGAGTGGGTCGACCGCGGGGACCAGGCGCTGTGCGCTTGGCAGCGGGCGCAGTGGGGGATGCTCGTCTACGCGATGCGCCAGGCCGCCGACTCCGCGGTGTGCCTGGTGGCCACGTGGGACCGCATCAGTTGGGACCGAGGGGACAGTGCGATCCTGCGCCACGCGGTTCACCGGGCGGGCGGTTACTGCGTCACCACCGCGGGAGAGAACGACCTCGAACTGAGCCACGGGCGAATCACCGTCAGCGCCCCGCTGTCACTGAAGGGACGACCGTGACCACTCCCCCGCGCCGTACCTCCGCGGCCGACCCGATCCACCTGTCCGACGTGTTCCCGCCCGCGGACGCCGCTCCGGCCCCCGGCTGCGGCAGGTGTGCCGAACTGGCGGCGGGCCGGGCCGCGGCCCGCGGGAAGGGCGACTGGTCGGCGGTGAGCGACGCCAACGTCCTCATCCGCCGCCATCCCCACTGAAACCCGCCTCCCGGTCGCCGGGGCAGACCGCGGCCGAGAGGCGGACCCGGGGCGGGCGACGGTACTCAGGCCCGCCCCGGGGCGGGCGCCCCGCCCGCCGCATGGGTCCGGCGGGCGGGGGCGGCGTACGCGTGCGGGATCGGCGGAGGAATCCGGTCGTAACTCGCGGTAACAGCCCTTGATTCGGCCCGTTTCCGCCCTCGCCGGCCGACTTCCGCCCCTCCGCACGCACCCGCCTGCGGACCCGACCGCAACCCCATGCCCGGCTCCGCTCCGGCCTCGGTGAAACCCGCGTTGTCAGCGGAGACGCATACCCTTGGGCGGGTGTGCGGGGATCGTGGGGATTGCGGGAATCACGGGGATCACGCGAGATCGTGCGTTCTGTGCGCGGTGGGGCGCCGGGCGGGCCCTCAGTCCACCAGGTCCCGGACCACCCCGTCCGCCAGCAGCCGCCCCCTCAGCGTCAGCACCAAACGCCCCTCCTCGTAAGGACCGCGCTCCAGGAGGCCGTCCCCTACCGCCCGCGACGCCGCCTCCGCCCCCGCCGGGCGCAGCAGCGACCGCGGGCAGCCCGCCGACAGCCGCAGTTCCAGCAGGATCCGTTCCACCCTGCGGTCCTCCTCCGTCAGCACCTCCCGGCCCGCCGCCGGCGACCGGCCCGCCGCCAGCGCGGACGCGTACGGGCCCGGGTGCCTGACGTTCCACCACCGCACCCCGCCCACGTGGCTGTGCGCCCCCGGGCCCGCGCCCCACCAGTCCGCGCCCGTCCAGTACAGCTCGTTGTGCCGGCAGCGCGCGCCGTCCCCCGGCACCGCCCAGTTCGAGACCTCGTACCACTCCATCCCCGCCGCCGACAGCACCTCCTCCGCGATCAGGTACCTGTCCGCGTGTACGTCGTCGTCCGTCGGTGGCACCTCCCCCCGCCGGATCCGCCGCGCCAGTTGCGTGCCCTCCTCCACGATCAGCGCGTACGCCGACACGTGGTCGGGACCCGCCGCCAGCGCCGCCGCCAGCGACGCCCGCCAGTCGTCGTCCGTCTCCCCCGGCGTGCCGTAGATCAGGTCCAGGTTCACGTGCGCGAACCCCGCCGCCCGCGCCTCCGCCACGCACGCCTCCGGGCGCCCCGGCGTGTGCGTACGGTCCAGCACCCGCAGCACGTGCTCCCGCGCGCTCTGCATCCCGAACGAGATCCGGTTGAACCCGGCCTCCCGCAGCTCCGCCAGATACGCCGGATCGACCGACTCCGGATTGGCCTCCGTCGTCACCTCCGCGTCCGCCGCCAGGCCGAACTCCGAGCGGATCGCCGCCAGCATCCGCCCCAGGTCCGCCGCCGGCAGCAGCGTGGGCGTGCCGCCGCCGAAGAACACCGTCTCGACCTCGCGCGGATCGTCGCCGAGCACCTTGCGGGCCAGGCGGACCTCCTCGGCGAAGGTGGCGGCGTAGTCGTCGCGCGAGGTGCCGCGCAGTTCGGAGGCGGTGTACGTGTTGAAGTCGCAGTAGCCGCAGCGCGTGGCGCAGTACGGAACGTGGGCGTAGAAGCCGAGGGGGCGGCCGGCGGCCCCGGCCAGCGCGTGGGCGGGCAGGGTCCCGTCCTCGGGCGCGGGCTCGCCATCGGGCAGTACGGAGGGCATACGCCCCATTGTCCCCCGCCCGCCGGCAAGGCCCGGACTCCCCGGTACGCCGCCCCCGGCGCAGCCCCGGCTCCGGTCCGGCCCCGGCTCAGTACCCGCCCGGCTCCGTCCCCCGCGCCTGGAGCACCATCATCGCCAGGTCGTCCCGCGGCGGCGCCGGCGCGAAATCGTGCACCGCCGTCCTGATCCGCTCCGCCACCGCCGCCGCGCCCAGCCCCGTGCAGCACGACAGGGCCTCCGCCAGCCCGTCCCCGTCGTCGAAGAGCCGGTCCCCGTACCGCCGCTCCGTCACGCCGTCCGTCACGCACAGCAGCGTGTCGCCGGGCTCCAGGTCGAACGACTGGCTGTAGTACTCCGCGTCGTCCAGCACCCCCAGCAGCAACTGCGCGTCCGCCGCCGCCCGCACCCCGCCGTCGCTGCGCAGCAGCAGCGGCAGCGGGTGGCCGGCGCTGGCCACGGTGCAGCGGACGCCGCCGCCGTCGTGCTCGTACGGCACCAGCTCCCCGTAGAGCAGCGACAGGAACCGCGCCTGCTCCGGCGGCAGCCCGAACGCCGTGGCCGCCTCGACGGCCTCGAAGGCGTGCTCCACGAGCGTGCGGTTCAGGCCGGCGAGCACGTCGGCGACGCCGTAGCCCTCGCGCGCCAGCAGCCGCAGCACCGGGCGCGCCAGGCCCGTGACGACCGCCGCCTCCGGGCCCTGGCCGCAGACGTCGCCGAGGGCGAAGCACCAGCGGTCGCTGCCGCTGGGGAAGAGGTCGTAGAAGTCGCCGCCCGCGGCGGCGCCCTCGGCCGGCTCGTAGACGACGGCCGTGTCCATGGCCGGCATCTCCGCGATGCCGCTGGGCAGCAGACCGCGCTGGAGCACCTCGCTGATGGTCACCTGGCGCGTGTACTGGCGGGCGGCGGAGACGGCGTGCGCGACGCGGCGCGCGAAGTCCGTGACGACGGCGACGACGTCGCCGCCGATCCGGGCGACGCCGGCGCGGCCGAAGAGCAGCGTGCCGACGCGCCGGCCGCCGGCGACCAGCGGGCAGGCCAGCGCGGGGCCGCCGAGCCCGTAGCCGGCGTCTCCGGGGCCGCGGGCGACGCCGCCGCTGCCGCCGGGCCACGCGACCGGTACGGGGCGGGCGTCGGGCGGCGGCAGCGGGCACTGCTCCAGGGCATGGCGGAGCGGGGAGATCCGCTCCTCGGCGGCGTGCCAGACCTGCGCGAGGCGGGGTTCGGCGCCGTCGGCGCCTTCGAGCCAGACGGCGCTCCAGTCGGCGAGCCGGGGGACGAGGAGCTGGGTCGCCAGCGAGGCGACCATGTCCTCGTCGAACTGCCCGGCGAGCATGTCGGAGGTCTCGGCGAGGAACGAGAAGGCGCCGACGCCGGCCCAGGGGCCGCCGCCGCGCAGCTCGGGGTCGGTGGCGCTGCGCGGGGTGTGCGCGGTGGCCTGGCTGGGCAGGCGGAACGGTGCGGAGTGGGCGGCGTACGGGTCGGTGTACGAGTCGGCGGGGTCGTCGTCGGCGAGGTCGTGCGCGCCGCGGACGGTGTCGCCGCCGGAGCCGTCCGCGTGATGCGGTACGCCCCGGCCGTGGGCCGCGTCGTCGGGTACCGCGCCCGTGCCGTGCGCGCCCGGCCCGCCGTGCGCCGCGCCCGTCTCCCGGCCGGGTGCCGCGGCGGCCGGGTCTTCGTCGGCAGGCTCGTCGGCGACCTCGCGCAGCGGGCCCATCCGGAACCAGACGGTCTTCTCGCTGCGCCGGTGCTCCACGCCCCAGGCGTCGGCGAGCGCGGCGACGAGCTGCAGCCCGTAGCCGTAGGACTCCTCGGGGGCCGGGAGCGGCATCACCCGGGCCGCGTGCCCGTCGGTGACCTCCACCAGCAGCGTCGGCTCCGCGGCCGGACCGCCGGCGGCGGCGCCGTCGCGCGCGAGACCCGCGGCGGTGGCGTCCTCGGTGACGAGCCGGCAGCGGACCCGTACGTCGGTGCCGGCGTGCACCACGGCGTTCGTGACCAGCTCGCTGGTGAGCAGCTCGGCGTCGTCGACCTCGGGCCCGGCGCGGCCGGCGAGAAGTTCGCGTACGAACCGGCGGGCCGCCGCGGCCGCGGGCATTCCGGCGGCGAGGGTCAGGGCGACGTCGGTCACGCCCTGCGGGCCGGGGGCGGCGTCCGCGGCCGCACCCACGGCGGGGCTTTCCGCCGGGCCCTCGATCCCGTCGTCCGTGTTCCCGTCCGGGGGACCCTCCGTGCGGGTGCCCGCGGAGCCGTCCGCCCGTGCGTCCGCGCCGTCTTCCCCCGAGCCGTCCCGGCCGCCGTCACCGCCGTCGTCCGCGGCCTCGCCGTCCGCGTCGCCCCGGGCGGCCGTACGGTGCGCTCCGCGGGCGCCGCCGCGGGTCTCCCCGCCGGATGCCGGCACGTCGTCCGCACCGTCCGTACCGTCCGCGTCGTCGGCACCTTCCGTGCCGCCTCCGCCGTCCCCGCCTGCCCCGCCGTCCGGCTCCGCGGGCTCTCTTCGCACGACCGACACCACGGTGGATCGACGTACGGCCTGCACTGCGAAGGTCGTCCCCACTGTCCTCTCCCGGCCCAATCCCGGCATACGGGCGTTCCCCACGTACCAGGGTGACAGACTGAGCTCGCCCAGATGCACCAAGTGACACAACTGGTGACCGGATATGGCCCATCCGACCCCCGCCTCACCCCCCGGACTACCCCCTCCGGCCACCCCCGCCCGGCCCTTCCCACGGGCCGCCGGTGAGGCACCGCCGCACCGTCCGTCACGGCGAAGACACAGCTCACCGCGGTGGACACGCGTGCGTACGAGACCTGCGCACTCCCGGGAGCGGCTCTCTCACCGCCCTGCCGCGGGGCCCGCGGCCACCGTCAACGGGATCGCGTACGTCACACGTTCGAGGGGCGCGACCGGCGACGCACACGCCGCCCGCACACCCCTGAACACCCTTCCAGTCCCCGTGTACGGCAACGGACGCGCCCCCGCGGACCGGCCGCAAGCGGCCATCGCCGCACGGCACTTCCGGCCCCGGGGGCGCGTCGAAAAACAGCCAGGGCTCAGGCTTCCCTGGCGCCCGCGTACATGTCCTCGATGAGGTCCGCGTACTCCTTCTCCACCACGGGACGCTTCAGCTTCAGGCTCGGCGTCAGCTCCCCGTGCTCGACGTCGAGGTCCCGCGGCAGGATCCGGAACTTCCTGATCATCTGCCAGCGCTGCAGCCGCTCGTTGAGCTGCTGCACGTACCCGTCGACCAGCTCCCGGGCCTCCGGGGAGGCGACCAGTTCGGCGTACGACCTGTCCGCCAGGCCGTTCTCCTTCGCCCAGCCGGTGAGCGCCACCTCGTCGAGGGAGATCAGCGCGGTGCAGAAGTTGCGGTCGGCGCCGATGACGAGGATCGAGCCGACGTACGGGCAGACGGCCTTGAACTGGCCCTCGACCTCGCTCGGCGCGATGTACTTGCCGCCGGACGTCTTGATCAGGTCCTTCTTGCGGTCGGTGATGCGGAGGAAGCCGTCGTCGGACAGCTCGCCGATGTCGCCGGTGTGGAACCAGCCGTCGTCCTCCAGCACTTCGGCGGTCTTCTCCGGCAGTCCGTGGTAGCCCTGCATGATGCCGGGGCCGCGCAGCAGGATCTCGCCGTCGTCGGCGATCCGCACCTCGCAGCCGGGCAGCGGCTTGCCGACGGTGCCGGTGCGGTAGGTCTCCAGGCGGTTGCAGAAGCTGGCGGCGGCGGACTCGGTGAGCCCGTAGCCCTCCAGGATGGGGACGCCCGCGCCGTCGAAGAAGTACCCGATCTCGGGGGCGAGGGCGGCGGATCCGGAGACCATGCCGCGCATCCGGCCGCCGAAGGCGGCGCGGAACTTGCCGTAGACCAGCTTGTCCGCGAGGGCGTGCTTGGCCGCCAGGCCGGCGGGCGCGGTGCGCTTGCCGGTGCGGCGGTGGTTGTCCTGCGTGACGCGCGCGTACTCGCGGGCGACCTCGGCGGCCCACAGGAAGATCTTGTACTTGGCGCCGCCGCCGGCCTTCGCCTTGGCGGCCACGCCGTTGTAGACCTTCTCGAAGATCCGCGGGACGCCGCACATCTGGGTGGGCCGGACCACCGGCAGATTCTCGATGATCTTGTCGATCCGGCCGTCGACGGCCATCACGTGCCCGACCTTGATGTGCCCGGCGGTGAGCACCTTGCCGAAGACGTGCGCGAGCGGCAGCCAGAGGTACTGGGTGTCCTCCGGCATGACCAGCTCGATGCCCTCGATCGCGTAGCCCATGTACGACCACGCGTCGTGCGCCAGCCGCACGCCCTTGGGACGGCCCGTGGTGCCGGAGGTGTAGATGAGGGTGGCGAGCTGCTCGGGGCGCAGGGCCCGGATGTGCTCCCGTACCGCCTCGGGGTGCTTCTCCAGATAGTCGGCGCCGCGCCGCTCCAGCTCGGCGAGGGAGAGCACCCAGCCGTCCGGGTCGCCCTCGGCGGCGACGGCGTCCGCCGCCTCCACCACGACGACGTGCGCCAGGTCGGGCAGCCCCGCGCGCATCTCGCGCGCCTTGGCGAGCTGGGCGGCGTCCTCGGCGACGAGCACGCGGCTGCCGGAGTCGGCGAGGATGTACGCGGTCTCCTCGGCGTTGGTGCTGGGGTAGACCGTGGTGTTGGCGCCGCCGGCGCAGAGGATGCCGAGGTCGGTGAGGATCCACTCCAGCCGGGTGTTGCAGGCGAGCGCGACCCGCTCCTCGGGCTGCAGGCCGAGGTCGAGCAGCCCGGCGGCGATGGCGAAGACCCGCTCGGCGGACTGCGCCCAGGTCAGCGACCGCCACTCGTCGCCCTCGCCGGCGGTGGCCGCGGGCACCGGGTACTGGAACGCCTCCCGGTCGGGGGTGGACTCGACGCGGTCAAGGAAGAGCGTGGCGACGGACGGCGGGCGGCTGTCCAGCTTCGTCTGGGTTTCGGTCTCGGTCACTGCATCCTCCGGCCCTGCTCTTCGCTGGTAACTGGCGAGTAACCAGCAGATTAGAGGGTGACATCGAACGGCGTAAGGGTCTGCAAGGCTCGGATAGGTCTCGAAGCCGGGCCGGGCGGGGGGTCCCGCGCCCGGCCCGGTCCGTACGATTCCGCTTCGCGCCGCCCGGGGCGGCAGCCGCTACTTCTTCGCCTTGCCGTCCTCGTCCGAGGAGAGGACCGCGATGAAGGCTTCCTGCGGCACCTCCACGTTGCCGACCATCTTCATCCGCTTCTTGCCCTCCTTCTGCTTCTCCAGCAGCTTCCGCTTCCGGGAGATGTCACCGCCGTAGCACTTGGCGAGGACGTCCTTGCGGATGGCGCGGATGGTCTCGCGGGCGATGACGCGGGAGCCGATGGCCGCCTGCACGGGCACCTCGAACGCCTGCCGCGGGATCAGCTCCTTCAGCTTGGCGACGAGACGGACGCCGTAGGCGTACGCCTTGTCCTTGTGCGTGATCGCGGAGAAGGCGTCGACCTTGTCGCCGTGGAGCAGGATGTCGACCTTGACGAGCTGGCTGCTCTGCTCGCCCGTGGGCTCGTAGTCGAGGGAGGCGTAGCCGCGGGTCTTCGACTTGAGCTGGTCGAAGAAGTCGAAGACGACCTCGGCGAGCGGGAGCGTGTAGCGGATCTCGACGCGCTCCTCGGAGAGATAGTCCATGCCGAGCAGCGTGCCGCGGCGGTTCTGGCACAGCTCCATGACCGAGCCGATGTACTCGCTCGGGGTGAGGATCGTCGCCCGTACGACCGGCTCGTAGACCTCCTCGATCTTGCCGACGGGGAACTCGCTGGGGTTGGTGACGACGTGCTCGGTGCGGTCCTCCAGCACGACGCGGTAGATCACGTTGGGCGCGGTGGCGATCAGGTCGAGGTTGAACTCGCGCTCCAGCCGCTCCCTGATCACCTCCAGGTGCAGCAGGCCGAGGAAGCCGACGCGGAAGCCGAAGCCGAGCGCCGCCGAGGTCTCCGGCTCGTAGACCAGCGCGGCGTCGTTGAGCTGGAGCTTGTCGAGGGCGTCGCGCAGCTCGGGATAGTCGGAGCCGTCGACCGGGTAGAGCCCGGAGAACACCATGGGCTTGGGGTCCTTGTAGCCGCCGAGCGGCTCGGTGGCGCCCTTGGTGAGCCGGGTGACGGTGTCGCCGACCTTGGACTGGCGGACGTCCTTGACGCCCGTGATCAGATAGCCGACCTCGCCGACGGAGAGGCCGTCGGCCGGGGTCATCTCGGGCGAGTTCGTCCCGATCTCCAGCAGCTCGTGCTGGGCGCCGGTCGACATCATCTTGATCCGCTCGCGCTTGCCGAGCGTGCCGTCGACGACCTTCACGTACGTCACGACGCCGCGGTACGAGTCGTATACGGAATCGAAGATCATCGCGCGGGCGGGGGCGTCCTTCACCCCCACCGGCGCCGGCACCTGCCGGACCACCTCGTCGAGCAGCGCCTCGACCCCTTCCCCGGTCTTCGCCGAGACGCGCAGCACGTCG
Organism: Streptomyces sp. WAC 06738; assembly: GCF_003945505.1. Lineage (NCBI taxonomy): Bacteria > Bacillati > Actinomycetota > Actinomycetes > Kitasatosporales > Streptomycetaceae > Streptomyces > Streptomyces sp. WAC 06738. Next base: position 2,248,053 of record NZ_CP029618.1, read on the forward strand.
GAGGGGTCGCAGCCGATGAGCCCGGCCAGCTCGGCGGCGAACTTCTCCGGCTGCGCGGCGGGCAGGTCGATCTTGTTCAGCACCGGGATGATCGTGAGGTCGTTCTCCATCGCGAGGTAGAGGTTCGCGAGGGTCTGCGCCTCGATGCCCTGCGCGGCGTCCACCAGCAGCACGCAGCCCTCGCAGGCGGCGAGCGAGCGGGAGACCTCGTAGGTGAAGTCGACGTGCCCCGGGGTGTCGATCATGTTGAGGATGTGCGCCCGGCCGCTGCTCTCGCCCTCGGAGGGCGACCACGGCATGCGTACGGCCTGGGACTTGATCGTGATGCCGCGCTCGCGCTCGATGTCCATACGGTCGAGGTACTGCTCGCGCATCTGGCGCTTGTCGACGACTCCGGTGATCTGGAGCATCCGGTCGGCCAGCGTCGACTTGCCGTGGTCGATGTGCGCGATGATGCAGAAATTGCGGATCAGCGCGGGCTCGGTACGGCTGGGCTGCGGCACGGTGGTTTCGGTCGCGGGCACCTAGGGGTCCTGTCGGGAGGGAGGGGCGTGTCTGCACTCGTCGCCCCCATGGTCCCATGCGCGCGGGGCCGGGAGCGGTTTGGGCGGCCGTCCTGGCTGCTGGTAGCCTGAGCCACTGTGCCTGGACCCGGTGAGGTCCGGCAGTTCAGGTCCCACAGGACGATCGACGAACATCTCTCAAGAGGCAGCTACGTGGCGAACATCAAGTCCCAGATCAAGCGGATCAAGACCAACGAGAAGGCCCGGCTGCGCAACAAGGCCGTGAAGTCCGAACTGCGCACCGCGATCCGCCGTACTCGCGAGGCCGTCGAGGCGGGGGACGCCGAGAAGGCCGTGGAGGCGCAGCGCGCCGCCGCCCGCAAGCTGGACAAGGCGGTCAGCAAGGGCGTCATCCACCGCAACCAGGCGGCGAACAAGAAGGCCGCCCTGGCCAAGCGCGTCCAGGCCCTCCAGTCCTGACCCCGGGCCCCCGGGGGCCCACCCCCGGCCGGCAGTCGCGAGCCCTCTCACTCCGCTCCGGTCGGGCACCGAGAACACCACGCCGCACGCGGCCTGCGTTCGCCACGCGGGTGCGGCGCACAGCAACTCCGCAAGGCCCCGTCCCAGCCCCTCCCCAGGGCCCCGGCGGGGCCTTGCGCATGGGCGCGTCGGGCCCGGGCCACGGCACGGAGGCGGACCGGGCGCCGCGGTCGTTCCCCGGTGGCTCCCGGACCCGTAGGTGCCCGGTCAGCGGGGGCGGGCGGCTGTGCTGATGGTGACCACGGCTTTCTCCAGCGCGTAGGCCGGGTCGTCCGAGCCGCCCTTGACGTCCGCGTCCGCCTGGGCCACCGCGCGGAGCGCCGTCGCCACGCCGTCCGCGGTCCAGCCGCGCATCTGCTGGCGGACGCGGTCCACCTTCCACGGCGGCATGCCCAGCTCGCGGGCCAGGTCGGCGGGGCGCATGCCGCGGGGGGCCGAGGCGAGGCGGCCGATGGAGCGGACCCCCTGGGCGAGGGCGCTGGTGAGCAGGACCGGGGCCACACCCGTGCCCAGCGCCCAGCGGAGCGCCTCCAGGGCCTCGGCCGTACGGCCCTCGACGGCCCGGTCGGCCACCTCGAAGCCGGAGGTCTCGGCCCGGCCCGTGTAGTAGCGCGCGACGACCGCGTCGTCGATCGTGCCCTCCACGTCGGCCGCGAGCTGCGCGCAGGCGCCGGCCATCTCCCGCAGGTCGGAGCCGATCGCGTCGACCAGCGCCTGGCAGGCGGACGGCGTCGCGGTGCGGCCCGCGGCCCGGAACTCGGCCTTCACGAACGCCAGCCGGTCCGCGGGGCGGGTCACCTTCGCGCAGTCGACCTCGCGGGCGCCGGCCTTGCGCGCCGCGTCCAGCAGGCCCTTGCCCTTGGCGCCGCCGGCGTGCGCCAGCACCAGGGTGATCTCGGGGGCGGGTGCGGCCACGTACGCCTTGACGTCCTTCACCGCGTCGGCGGCGAGGTCCTGCGCGCCCCGCACCACCACGACCTTGCGCTCGGCGAAGAGCGACGGGCTGGTCAGCTCGGCGAGCGTGCCGGGCTGGAGGGCGTCGTGGGTGAGCTCGCGCACGTCGGTGTCGGGGTCGGCGGCGCGGGCGGCGGCCACGACCTCCTGCACCGCGCGGTCGACCAGCAGGTCCTCCTGGCCCACGGCGAGCGTGACGGGGGTGAGCGGGTCGCCGCCGGCGCTGCCGCCCTTGCTGGTCCTGGGGTTCCGCGTCGTGGCTGCCATCGCCGTACAGCATCCCACGCCGGTACGACACCGCCCGCGGCCGCGGGCACAATGGGCGGCGTGAGCGACCTGACCTTCGTACTCGTGCTGCCCGACCGCGACGCCGCGGAGGAGGTGGCCGGGCTGGCCGTGGAGCGCTTCGGTCTGGCCGGGGAGCCGCAACTGATCCGCGACGCCCTGGCCGGCGAGGACGACGCGGAGGACGCGCAGTGGCTCGTCGTCGTCGAGGACGCGCGGGAGGAGGCGGCGGCGGGTCTGGAGGAACTGGCCGAGTCGTACGACGGCTGGCTGGAGGGCTCCGCGACCGTGCCGGACGACCCGGCTGGCTGACCGGCCGGGCGCACGGCGCGGGCCCGTGGCGTCAGCCTGCCGCCACCACCTGGATGTCCAGTTCGATCTGGATGCTGGAGCCGACGACGGCGATGCCGCGGGCGAGCATGTGCTGCCAGTTGAGGGTGAAGTCCTCGCGGTGCAGTTCGGCCGTCGCCCGGCAGGCGGCGCGCAGTTCGCCCTCCATGCCGTAACCGGTGCCGAGGTAGCGGGTGTCGAGCGTGACGGTGCGGCTGACGCCGTGGATGGAGAGCGCGCCGGTGACGGCCCAGCGGGCACCGCCGCGGTGGAGGAAGCGGTCGCTGGCGAACTCGATCGCCGGGTAGCGCTCGACGTCGAGGAAGTCCGGGGAGCGCAGGTGGTCGTCGCGCATCTTGATGTTGGTGTCGATGCTGGCCGCCTTGATGGCGACGCGCATGGCCGAGTCCTCCATGCGCCGGCCGATGCGCAGGGCGCCGTTGAAGGCGTTGAACCGGCCGCGTACGCGCGCCATGCCGATGTGCTGCGCGACGAAGGCGATGGTGGTGTGCGCCGGGTCGATCTCCCAGTCGCCGGGCGGCGGGAGCTGCGGCAGCGGGGAGGGGCCGAGGGCGAGGTCGCCGAGGGAGTTGTGGGCTCCTTCCGCGACTTCGATCTCGCCGCGGTACGGGGTGAAGCCCTCGGCGTTGATCGAGAGCCGGTAGCTCCCGGCCGGGACCGCGACGACGAAGGTGCCGAACGGGTCGCTCTCGCCGCTGACGACCTTGCGCCCGGCGGCGTCGGCGAGCACGATCTCCGCCTGCGGCAGCGGCTGGTCGACGGGGTCGAGCACGCGGCAGCTCAGCACCCCCGCGTGTGCAGGGACCCGCACGCCGACCAGACCGGCGCCGCGCCGGGTTGCCGTGGCCGGGGATCTGCGCCGAAGACGACCGATCATGAAGCATCCACCCCCGTGGAATTTCAGTGGCTCGGGCACTCATTCGAGCACTGGTTCTGCTTTCTATGCAAACCGGGGGTTCACCGCCAGGTTGTGACGGCTGGGGCGGGCTTGGGTCAAGTGCCGGAGTTCACCGGCCCGTTCGGATCCGTTTCCGGCCCGGCTAGCTGCCGCCGAGGGTGGCGGCGGGGGCGCGGTCCTCTGCGTCTCCTTCGGCGGTGAGGGCGAGCGGGCCGTGCAGGTCGGTGCGGAGCACCGCGGCGCCCTGGGCGCGCAGGGCGGCGACGGTACGGGGCGAGGGGTGGCCGTACGGATTGCCGGCGCCCGCGCTGACGAGGGCGAAGCGGGGTCTGAGGCGCCGTAGCAGCTCGTGGTCCTGGTACGCCGAGCCGTGATGCGGCACCTTCAGCGCGTCGAGGCGGGGCAGCCGGGGGACGGCGGCGAGCAACGCGCGCTGGGCGGGCGGCTCCAGGTCCCCGGGGAGGAGCACGGTGAGCCCGGCCGTCTCCACGAGGAGGGTGACGCTGGCGTCGTTCGGCTCGGCCGGGGGCGGTGCGCCCGCCGCCGGCCACACCACCTGCCACGACAGCCCGCCCACCCGGCGCCGCTCCCCCGGACGCGCGCGGACCACCGGCACGCCCGCGGCGGCGGCCGTACGGCGCACCGCGGCCGCCTGGCCCGGGGGTTCGTCCAGGCCGCCGACCTGGATGGCGCCCACGGCCCGGCCCCGCAGCACGCCGGCCAGACCGGCGACGTGATCGTCGTGGAAGTGGGTGAGGACGACGAGCGGGATACGGCGGACGCCGAGGTCGCGCAGGCAGCGGTCGACCAGCGCGGGGTCGGGTCCGGTGTCCACGACGACCGCCTCCCCGTCGCCCGCGGCCAGCGCGAGCGCGTCGCCCTGGCCGACGTCGCAGGCCACGAGGCGCCAGCCGGCGGGCGGCCAGCCGGTGAGGACCCGGGTGAGGGGGACGGGGCGGAGGACGGCGAGCAGCACGAGGAGGGCGCAGGCGACGCAGAGCCACCGGCGGCGGGCCAGGCGGCGGAAGCCGAGCAGGAGGGGAGGCGTCGCGGCGGCCAGGGCCAGCCCGCCGTACCACCCGCCCGGCCAGCCGTACGTGGCGCCGGGCAGCGCCGCCCCGGTCCTGGCGACGGCGGCGATCCACTCCGCCGCCCAGCCCGCGGGCGTCGCCAGCACCTCGGCGACGGGCATCGCGGGCAGGGCGACGGCGAGCGCCGCGAACCCCAGGACGGTGGCGGGCGCGACGGCGAACTCGGCGAGCAGGTTGCACGGAATCGCGACCAGGCAGACCCGCGCCGCGAGCACGGCGACGACGGGCGCGCACACCGCCTGCGCGGCCCCGGCCGCTGCCAGCGCCTCGGCGAGCCGCGGCGGCACCCGGCGGGCGCGCAGCGCCGCGCTCCAGCGGGGCGCGAGGGTGAGCAGCGCGGCGGTGGCCAGGACGGAGAGGAGGAAGCCGTACTCGCGAGCGAGCCACGGGTCGTAGAGGACGAGCAGCAGGACGGCGGCGGCGAGGGCGGGCAGCAGGGAGCGGCGGCGGCCGGTGCCGAGGGCGAGCAGGGTGAGGAGCCCGCAGACCGCCGCCCGCAGGACGCTGGGCTCGGGGCGGCAGACGACGACGAAGCCGAGGGTGAGGAGCCCGCCGAGGAGCGCCGTCGCGCGCAGCGGAATGCCGAGCCGCGGCGCGAGCCCGCGGCGCTCGGCGCGGGCGGCGAGGTGGGGCGGTCCGATGAGCAGGGCGAGCAGGATCGTGAAGTTGGCTCCGCTCACGGCGAGGAGATGAGTGAGGTCGGTGGCGTGGAAGGCGTCCTGGAGCTCGGCGGGGATGCGGGAGGTGTCGCCGACGACGAGCCCGGGCAGCAGCGCGCGGGCGTCGGCGGTGAGCCCGTCGGTGGCCTCGCGCAGCCCTGCCCGCAGCGCGCCCGCGGCGCGCTGCGCGGCGCTGGGCCCGCCCACGACGTCCGGCGGCCCGTCCCCGGCGACCCGCAGCACGGCCCCCACGGCCCGGCCGCCCCCGGAGTCCGGCGAGACCCGCGCGTCGACCCGCACCCGGGTCGAGGGCAGAAGCCCCAGCCACGCGTCCCGCGCGGCGGCGTCACGGGGCTGCACGAGGACCAGCACGGGTGTCCGCACGCGGGCGGTCTGCGGGGCGGTGGCGGGTGGCGTGGGAGCCGGGCCGGCGGCTTCGGGGGGTGCGCCGACGGCCGTTGTGGCGGGGGGAGTCGGCGTCGGATCGGCGGAGGTGGTCGGCTCCGGAGCGGCGGCTTGCGGTGCGGGAAGGGCGGCCGGGGGGCCGGCGGCGGTCTGTGGTGCGGGGCTCTTCGGCGACGCCCGGGGCGTGTCCGTGGGGCGGGTGGTGACGTGGCGGGCTTCGGCCCTGAGGAGTACGGCGGCGGGGACGGCGGCCGGGCCGCGGGCCTGCGGGCGGGTGAGCCGGGGGTCGGAGGTCACCTCCATCTCGACGGTGGCCTGCCCGTACCGTTCGGCGACCGCGGGCAGCGGCCCCCGGTGGAGGTCGGCACCGTGCAGCGCCGCAACGCCCGCCCCCGCCGCACCGCAGAGCAGCGCCGCCGCCCCGGCCACCAGCACCCGCGACCGCGCGGCGGCGGCCGGGCGGACGGTGGCGGCGCCGCGTCCCGGGCGCAGCCCGTGCCACCTCCCGCGGAGGCGGGCGGCGGCAAGCAGCGCCAGCGCGACGGCCGTTGCCAGACCGCACGCCACCGGCACCGCCGCGCCCTCCCGGCCCAGCGCCAGCGCCGCCGCCGCCCAGGCGGCCAGCGCGGGCGGCACCAGCCGCAGATCGACCGGCCCCTCCGCCGCGGGGGCCCGGCCCGCCGTACCGTCCGCCCGCGGCGGGCCGGGTAACCGGCCCCGGGGTGCCGGGGACCGGCCAGGTGCGGCGGTGGCCGTGGTCGGGGCGGGGTCACGGCTGGACATGGGGGCGGAGGTCCGCGAAGCGGCTGTCACCGATGCCGTTCACGTCGCGGAGTTGCTCGATGTCGGTGAAGCCTCCGTTCTGGTCGCGGAAGTCGATGATGTGCTGCGCCAGCACGGGGCCGATGCCCGGCAGGGCGTCGAGCTGTTCCAGCGTCGCGGAGTTGAGGCTCACCACCGCGCTCGGTCCGGTCGCCGGCGAACCGCCTCCCGCCGGTGGGCTCGGGCCCGTCGCCGGTGGGCCCGGTGGCGCGCCCGACGCCGCGGGCGGCGGCTCGCCGACGACGATCTGCTCGCCGTCGACCAGCGGCCGCGCCCGGTTGAGTCCGTCCGCCTCGGCGCCGGGGCGGACACCGCCCGCGGCACGTACGGCGTCCTCGACGCGGGACCCGGCAGGCAGCCGGTGGACACCCGGCTCGCGCACCTTGCCGACGACGTCCACCACCACGTCCGCCGCCGCACTGGCGCCGGGCTCCCCGGCGGCATCCGGCACCGCCGCCTCCGCGGCGGGCGATGGCGCCGAGCCGCGTGCCTCCGGAGGGTGTACGGGCTGGGGGCGGCCGGACCAGAAGTGATACGCGGCGAGCGCGACCCCGGCGACGAGCACCAGCACCAGGGCCGCGCACGTCCCGGGCTCCAGCCCGCACCGCAGCCGGATCCACACCGGCAACCGCTCCCGCACCGCGACCCCCCACCGCTCCCATCGCCCCACCTCCCCGCGGTCGCGGGCCGGTTGGCCGCCGTCCCCCTCGGGCGGTTGCCGATCGGTGCCGTCCGGGCGTGAGCGCGAGGGCGATGGCGAGGCACCGGGCGCCGCTCGGCCCGCTTCCTCCGCCGCTGGAGGCGGAGCGCCCCGGCGCCACCCCGGCGGCGCGGCCGGCTCCGCGGGCTGCGGCCCGTGCGGCTCCCCCGCCGTACGCCGGCCTTCGGCGGACCGTCCCGGCTTCGCCGGCCCCGGCCCCTCCGCACCCGCCGTACCTGTCGGAGGAAAGCGGGGCGGGTCCTTGCTCGTCCAGCGGAGATGCGGGCGCGGGTCGTCCGTGGGGTGGCGGACAGGCGGGCCGAGCATCGTCGTTGCTCTCTGGCGCAGGTGCTCCCGCGACGTGGTCCGCGGCGTCCCCGCCGGCCCGCTCCCCCGCCGGCGGCGGCCGCGCGGCTCGTGGCGGCCCGGTCCCCTGGTCTCCGTACCCGTTCGTGCGCTCATGGCCCGAAGGTACGAGCCCCGCCCCCACCCCCGCTGATCACCGGCAATTCCTGTGGATAACTCGCCGGTTGTGGACAACCCGCGGCTACGCGCCGCCCCGTCGCGACACCACCGCGCCCAGCAGCCCCGGCCCCGTGTGCGCCCCGATGACCGCGCCCACCTCGCTCAGATGCAGCTCCCCGAGCCCCGGCACCCGCTCCCGGAGCCGGTCCGCCAGCTCCGCCGCGCGCTCCGCCGCCGCCAGGTGGTGCACCGCGACGTCCACCGGGCCCTCCGCCGCCCGTTCGAGCACCAGCTCCTCCAGCCGCAGGATCGCCCGGCTCGCCGTACGGACCTTCTCCAGCAGCTCGATCCGCCCGCCGTCCAGCCGCAGCAGCGGCTTGACCGCCAGCGCCGAGCCCAGCAGCGCCTGGGCGGTGCCGATCCGGCCGCCGCGGCGCAGGTAGTCCAGGGTGTCGACGTAGAAGAACGCCGAGGTGCCCGCCGCCCGCCGCTCCGCCGCCTCCACCGCGTCGTCCACGGTGCCGCCCGCCTCCGCCGCCTCCGCGGCGGCGATCGCGCAGAAGCCGAGGGCCATCGCCACCATGCGGGTGTCCACCACCCGCACCGGCACCGGCGCCTCCTTCGCCGCCAGCACCGCCGCGTCGTACGTCCCGGAGAACTCCGCGGACAGGTGCAGCGACACGATGCCCCGCGCGCCCGCCTCCGCCGCCTTCCGGTACGTCGCCGCGAAGAGCGCCGGACCGGGCCGCGAGGTCGTCACCGGGTTCCGCTTGCGGAGCGCCTCGGCCAGTGAGCGGGCGGAGATCTCGGTGCCCTCCTCCAGCGCCCGGTCACCGAGCACGACCGTCAGCGGGACGGAGATGATGCCGTGCCGCCGCATCGCCTCGGGAGGCAGATAGGCCGTGGAATCGGCGACGATCGCGACATCGGAGGACATGCCCAAGACACTACTGGGCTTGCCGAACACCCCGCATCCGAGGGCCCGCACGGCGCGTACGGGCTAGGCGGTCCCGCCCAGGTCACGCCCGGTGTCCCGGCCGCGGACAGCGCTACGCCGACTCCGGTTTGCGCATCTTCTCGATCTTCGACAGCAGCGCCTGGAAGGCGTCCTGCCCCTCCGGCGTCCCACCGGACGACAGCGCCGGCGGCTGCTTCGGCGACCGGCCCGCGCCGTCCGCCGGCCGCGCCTTTTCACCGGGAGCCGCCTCGGACGGCCCCTCGGACGACGCGGCGCCCGGGGCGGTGGTCTCCTGCCCGTCAGCCGGCGTCCAGTGCCGCAACGCGCCGGTCTCCAGGTCGATCTGCGTCGTCAGCGCGTCCAGCCCGTCCTCGTCCTGGGCCGTGTGCCGCGCGCGGTCCTGCGCCGCCCAGCGCAGCGAGTTCGCCGACTGCGCGATCCGCTCCGCGCGGCCGCGCAGCTCCGGCAGCCGCTCGGCGATGCGCGACTTGTCCGGCTCGCGCTCCAGGTGCCGCAGTTCGCCGTCGACCTGGCGCGCGTACTCGTGGAGCCGGTCGAGCAGGCCGATCGACTCCCGCAGCCCGGGGTCGCCCTGCACCGCGTGCTCCAGCTCGCGGCGGGTGGCGTCGATGGAGTTGCGCAGGGAGAGCCGCAGGCCCGCGATGTCGCCGGCCGCGCCGGGCTGCACCGCGCGGCGGGCCCTGAGCGTCGTCTCCTGGACCGTTCTGCGGGTGTCGGCCACCGTGCGCTCGACGCCCCGCTTCACCGCCCGCGTGGCCTTCACGGTCAGGACCACGCCCGCCGCGACACAGAGCACGAAGAACAGCGCCAGCAGAGCGACGACGACGTCCATGAGGTCCGCATCCCTCCATCTCGGGCCGCGCAGCCCCGGGCGGCCACGGCAGGCGGTCTGCCCTCCAGCGTACGGGTACGGGAAAGGCCGGGCGGCCCCGCAGGCCCCCGGCCTTCCCGGAATCGTCCCTTAGGGAACGCCCCCCGGGGACCCGCCCGCGGCCGCTCCCGCGTCTCGCACGAAGGCGCCGGGCGGCCTCAGATGACCACGTTCACCAGCTTCGGCGCCCGTACGATCACCTTCCGCACCTGCGCCCCGCCCAGCGCCCGCACCACCGACTCGTCCGCCAGCGCCGCCGCCTCCAGCTCCGCCTCGGTGATCTCGGGCGACACCTCCAGCCGGGCCTTGACCTTGCCCTTGACCTGCACCACGCACGTCACCGTCTCGTCGGCCACGTACCGCGGATCGGCGACCGGGAACGGCTCGTAGACCACCGTCGTGCCGTGCCCCAGCCGGTGCCACAGCTCCTCGGCGACGTGCGGCGCCAGCGGCGCGACCAGCTTCACCAGCGTCTCGGCGACGCTCCGCGGCACCGCGGGCAGCTTGGTGACGTGGTTGTTCAGCTCCGTCACCTTCGCGATGGCGGTGTTGAAGCGCAGCCCCGCCATGTCCCTGGTGACCCCGTCGACGGCCTTGTGCACCGCCCGCAGCGTCGCCTCGTCCGGCTCGGCGTCCACGACGGCGACCGCGCCGGTCGACTCGTCGACGACGTTGCGCCACAGCCGCTGCAGCAGCCGGTACTGGCCGACGACCGCGCGGGTGTCCCAGGGCCGGGAGACGTCCAGGGGGCCCATCGCCATCTCGTACAGCCGCAGCGTGTCCGCCCCGTACTCGGCGCAGATCTCGTCCGGCGTGACGGCGTTCTTCAGGGACTTGCCCATCTTGCCCAGCTCGCGCCTGACCTGCGCGCCGCCGTACCAGTAGCCGCCGTCGCGCTCCTCGACCTCCGCGGCGGGCACCGGGAAGCCGCGGGCGTCGCGGTAGACGTACGCCTGGATCATGCCCTGGTTGAACAGCTTGTGGAACGGCTCGGCGGACGAGACGTACCCCAGGTCGTACAGCACCTTGGACCAGAAGCGGGCGTACAGCAGGTGCAGCACGGCGTGCTCGGCACCGCCGACGTACAGGTCGACGCCGCCGTGCGGCTTGCCCTCGGCCGGGCCCATCCAGGCGCGCTCGATCGCCGGGTCGACCAGGCGCTCGGCGTTGTGCGGGTCCAGGTAGCGCAGCTCGTACCAGCAGGAGCCGGCCCAGTTGGGCATGGTGTTGGTCTCGCGCCGGTAGCGCCGCGGCCCCGAGCCGTCGCCCAGGTCCAGCGTGACGTTCACCCAGTCCGCGTTCCGCGACAGGGGCGTCTCGGGGCGGCTGCCGGCGTCGTCCGGGTCGAAGGTGCGCGGCGAGTAGTCCTCGACCTCGGGCAGCTCCAGCGGCAGCATCGACTCGGGCAGGGCGTGGGCGACGTCGTTCTCGTCGTAGACGATCGGGAAGGGCTCGCCCCAGTAGCGCTGGCGGCTGAAGAGCCAGTCGCGCAGCCGGAAGCTGACCGTGCCCTCACCGACGCCGTTGTCCTCCAGCCAGGCGATGATCTTCCGCTTGGCGTCGGCGATCTCCAGGCCGTTCAGGTCGATGCCGTCGCCCGCGGAGTTGATCGCGGGTCCTTCGCCGATGTACGCCTTGCCGTCCCAGTCGGCGGGCGGCTGCACGGTGCGGATGATGGGCAGCTCGAAGACCTCGGAGAACTCCCAGTCGCGCTGGTCCTGTCCGGGTACGGCCATGATGGCGCCGGTGCCGTAGCCCATCAGGACGTAGTCGGCGATGAAGACGGGTACGCGCTCGCCGTTGACGGGGTTCAGGGCGTACGCGCCGGTGAACACGCCGGTCTTCTCCTTGGCTTCCGCTTGCCGCTCCACGTCGGACTTGGCGGCGGCCTGCGCGCGGTACGTCTCCACCGCCTCCGCGGGCGTGGCGTGCCCGCCGGTCCACACCTCGTGGGTGCCCTGCGGCCAGCCGGCCGGGATGATGCCGTCGACCAGCGGGTGCTCGGGCGCCAGCACCATGTAGGTGGCGCCGAACAGGGTGTCGGGGCGGGTGGTGAAGACGGAGACCCGCGTGCCCTCGTGGCCGTCGACGGGGAAGTCGACGCGGGCGCCCTCGCTGCGGCCGATCCAGTTGCGCTGCTGCAGCTTGATGGCCTCGGGCCAGTCCAGCTCGTCCAGGTCGGCCAGCAGCCGGTCGGCGTAGGCGGTGATCCGCATCATCCACTGCCGCAGATTCGCCTTGAAGACGGGGAAGTTGCCGCGCTCGGAGCGGCCGTCCGCGGTGACCTCCTCGTTGGCCAGCACGGTGCCCAGGCCGGGGCACCAGTTGACCGGGGAGTCGGAGGCGTACGCCAGCCGGTAGCCGCTCAGCACCTCGGCGCGCTCCTCGGGCGTCAGCTCGCCCCAGGGTCGCCGGTCGGGCGTCTCGCGCTTGCCGGTCTCGAACTGCTCGACCAGGGTGGCGATCGGGCGGGCGGCCCCGGCCTCCTCGTCGTACCAGGACTCGAAGATCTGCAGGAAGATCCACTGGGTCCACTTGTAGTAGTCCGGGTCGATCGTGGCGAACGACCGGTCCCGGTCGTGCCCCAGGCCCAGGCGGCCCAGTTGGCGGCGCATGGAGACGATGTTCGCCTCGGTGGTGACCCGGGGGTGGGTGCCGGTCTGCACGGCGTACTGCTCGGCGGGCAGGCCGAAGGCGTCGAAGCCCATGGTGTGCAGGACGTCGTGGCCCGTCATGCGCTCGTAGCGGGCGAAGACGTCGGTGGCGATGTACCCCAGCGGGTGGCCCACGTGCAGGCCCGCGCCCGAGGGGTACGGGAACATGTCCATGATGAACTTCCGGGGCCGGTCCGACGCCGCGGCCGTGTCCACCGCGTACGTGCCCTCGCGCTCCCAGAAGTCCTGCCAGCGTCCCTCGATCTCGGCCGCCAGGGCCGCGGTGTAGCGGTGCGGTGCCGTCGGCGGCACCGACTCGGTGGCGGCGGCGGTGGTCGTCTCGCTGCTCATCGTCCTCAAAGCTCCTGGTGGTCTCTGCCTGCGGTCCGGATGCGGAAACGAAAAAACCCCTCGCACAGGAGGGGACGCCGCGCTGAGTGTTTCCTGCCGTCAGCGCGGCCCGCTAAGCAGAAGGCGTCGGGCACGCATGCGCTCAGGATATCGCAGCCTGAAGGGGAGCCGAGTGGAGCTAAGGAGATTCGAACTCCTGACCCCTTGCATGCCATGCAAGTGCTCTACCAACTGAGCTATAGCCCCTGGGCGGGCTTCACCCTACCCCACCGCGGCGGTGGCGGATCAGGCGGTCGCGAACGAGTAGAAGCGCTTGAGCGTGCAGTGCTCGTCCAGCAGCCGGCCGTAGATCGGCTCGCCCTCCAGCTCGCGGTACGTCTCGATGGGATCGCCCTTTATGATCAGCGCCCGCGCGCACTCCTCGCACCAGTACTGGTAGTCGGGGTTGAGCGGCTCCATGTCGCGCACGATGGGGGTGCCGTTTCCGCACCAGTCGCACTTCCTGCTGTGTGCTCCCATCACTCAGCTCCAGCTATGGCCGCAGGCCGTGCACACATAGGACACTCCGCCGTTGTCACCGAGCACCTGCGCGACGTGCGAGGAACCGCAGGCTGGACAGTGCAGGGCGGAGGCGCGGATGGCTCCCGGCCGGCGGGACCCGGCCGCCGGCTGCCTCCTGGTGGCGCACGAAGGCATCTCGCAGCCCCTCCCTTCGGCTTCCGCCCTGTGAGGATGCTGTGATTCTGCCACGCGCGGCCGAGGTGGTCAGCGCCGATACCGGTACCGAACCCCCGCAAGCAGCCCGAGCACCCCCACAGCGGCCAGCGCGAGCAGCGCGTACCACACCGCGTCCGCTGAACTACGCGCCGTGAGCGCCCCCACGCGCTCCAGATACAGGGTGCCGATCGTCGCCACGCCGATGAGCCCGCCGAGCTGTGCGGTGGTCGTCAGCAGCCCGCTGGCGTGCGGCGCGTCCTCGGTGCGTACGAGCGCGAGCGCGGCCGTCAGGTTGGGGCTGAAGGCCAGCGCGAGGCCCAGGCCGACGCCGGTCAGCCCGGCGTAGAAGCCGGGGCCGCCCTCGCCGGCGTCGCGCATCGCCAGGCCCACCGCCAGGAACGACACCGTGAGCGTCACGAAGCCCGCCGGCACCAGCGCCGGGTGCAGCCGCTCCGGGAGCCGCTGCCAGGTCAGCCCGGCGGCCCCGAAGGCGACGGCGGTCGGCACGAAGGTAAGCCCGGCGCGCAGCGGGCCGAAGCCCAGCCCCGACTGCAGGTGCAGCGCCATGACGAACATGAACGCGCCGTTGAGCACCATCGCAAGCCCGGAGCGCACCACGGCCACGGGCATCCCCGGCGCACGCACCACGCGCGGAGGGAACAGCGGCACGCCCCCGCGCCGGGCCAGGCCCGACTCGTACGCCGCGAAGGCCACCGCCGCCGCGACGCTGCCGCCCAGCATCACCCAGCCCCAGACGGGCCAGTCCAGCTCCTGCCCGAGCACCAGCGGCACGGTGAAGAGGGTCACCGCGGCCGCCAGCAGCACCAGCCCGCCGCGGTCGAGGACGCCGCCGTACGGGGCGCCGCCCGCCGCGGACCGCGGCTCGTCGCGCGGCAGCAGCCGGGCGCCGAGCACCAGCAGCGGCACGCCCACCACCACGTTCACCAGGAACACCGGGCGCCAGCTCCAACCGAAGAGGTCGGCGCTCACCAGCAGGCCGCCGGCTATCTGCCCGGCGGCCGCGCCGGTGGCCAGGACGGCCGCGTAGACGCCGAGGGCCCGGACCCGCTCGGTGCCGGTGAAGTTGCGCTGGATGAGGCTGAGCACCTGCGGGATCATCGCCGCCGCGCCCGCGCCCTGCACCAGCCGGAACGCGATGAGCTGTCCCGAGGTGGCGGCCAGCCCGCAGGCGAGGGAGGCGGCGGTGAAGAGCACGAGGCCGCCGAGGTACATGCGGCGGTGGCCGAGCATGGCGCCCAGCCGGGCGCCGGTGATCAGCAGCACCGAGTACGAGATGACGTACCCGGCGATGATCAGTTGCAGCTCGGCCCCCGAGGTGCCCAGGTCGGTGCGCATGGTGGGGGCGGCGACGTTGACGATGAAGACGTCGAGCAGCGCCATGAACTGCCCCGCGAGGACGATGCCGAGGAGCCAGCCGGTACGTGTGCCGGGTGCGTTGTCGGTGCCGCGCGCTTTACTGGAGACGGCGGCGGCGCCCGGCGCGCTCCCGCCGCCGGGGGACGTCGTGGTGGTGTCAGGCATGCAGCGAGCATCCCCCGAGCGTCGTACTGGTAGTGAGAGTCTGCTGATGCTGGTATTGACAGCACCTGGCACGGCGGGCGCAACGCCCTGACCCTGGAGAGATGAGCATGACGACGATGGCGGCCGGACGCCGCAGGCCGGAGCTGGCGGCCTTCCTCCGCAGCCGCCGGGCGCGTATCACCCCCGCGGACGTCGGCATGCCGCCGGGACCGCGGCGCCGCACCCCGGGGCTCCGCCGCGAGGAGGTCGCGCAGCTCTCCGGCGTCGGCGTCACCTGGTACACGTGGCTGGAGCAGGGCCGGCGCATCAACGCCAGCCCCCAGGTGCTCGACGCGGTGGCGCGCACCCTGCGCCTGGACGCGATGGAGCGCGAGCACCTCTACCACCTGGCCGAGGTGCCGTACGCGCCCGAGCCGGCCGCCGCCGCCCAGTCCGTCGGCCCCGAGGTGCTGGGGATCCTCGCCGCCATGGACCTGCCCGCGGCGGTCTACAACTCCCGCTATGACGTGCTCGCCGCCAACGAGCTGTACGAGCGGATGTTCCCCGCCGTCCGCGCCGCCGGGCCGCAGGGCCGGAACGTGCTGTGGCAGCTCTTCTCCGCCCGCGCCTGCTGCTGCGCGATGGTCAACCGGGACGAGGAGCTGCCGATCCTCGTCGCCACGTTCCGCGGGGCGTACGGGCGGCACGTCGGCGAGCCCTCCTGGGAGCGGCTGATCCGCACCCTCTCCGAGACCAGCGAGGACTTCGCGGAGATGTGGCGCAGCGGGGACGTGGCGCCGCCGGGCTCGCGCATCAAGGTCGTGCAGCACGCCTCGGTCGGCGAGCTGCGCTGCGTGTCGACGTCGCTGTCCATCACGGGCGCGCCGGAGACCCGGATCGTCGTCTACACCCCCGCGGACGAGACGAGCCGCAAGCTGCTCGACTGCCTGCGGACGCTGGCGGACCCTCTGATCGGCTGCCCGGCCCACGCGCGCCCCCTCTCCGAGGAGCGCGCCCGCCAGGCGGCGCTGAAGGGGCCGGAAAACGACGAATCCCGCCCCAGCGGGACGGGATCCTGAAGAACGTTCGCGTGGAGCTAAGGAGAATCGAACTCCTGACCTCTTGCATGCCATGCAAGCGCTCTACCAACTGAGCTATAGCCCCTTGCAGTCGCCCTGCCGAACCGCGGGGCGAACGAGGTAGAGCTTAGCCGGAAGGGGCCCGGAAACAAAAATCGGTTACCGGAGGCCGCCCGGGAGCTACGTGTCGTCGCCCAGCACCGGCTCCGGCAGGCTGCCCGCGTTGTGCTCCAGCAGCCGCCAGCCGCGCACCGACTCCCCGAGCACCGACCAACTGCAGTTCGACAGCCCGCCCAGCGCCTCCCAGTTGCGCGGCTCGATGCCCAGCAGCCGCCCGATCGTCGTCCGGATCGTGCCGCCGTGGCTGACCACCACCAGGGTGCCGGCCTCCGACAGCTTGTCCGCGTGTGCCAGCACCACCGGCGCCGCCCGGTCCGCGACCTCGGTCTCCAGCTCCCCGCCGCCGCGCCGCACCGGCTCGCCGCGCTTCCACGCCGCGTACTGCTCGCCGTGGCGCGCGATGATCTCCTCGTGCGTGAGCCCCTGCCAGACGCCCGCGTACGTCTCCCGCAGCGCGCTGTCGTACGTCACCTCGAGGTTCGTCAGCGACGCCAGCTCCGCCGCCGTGGCGCGGGTGCGCAGCAGGTCGGAGCAGATCATCGCGTCCGGCCGCAGCGCCGCCAGCAGCCGGGCGGCGCGCCGCGCCTGCAGCACGCCCGCCTCGGTCAGCTCGATGTCGGTCTGCCCCTGGAAGCGCCGCTCCAGGTTCCAGGCCGTCTGGCCGTGCCGCCACAGGACGATCCGGCGGTCACGCATCCCGCCGGGCCCCGTCGCCGTGGGCCTCCGCGTACTCCGCGGCGCGGCCGCGGGTGGCCACCGCGTCCGGCGGCAGGTCCAGCTCGGGGCAGTCCTTCCAGAGCCGCTCCAGGGCGTAGAACACCCGCTCCTCGGAGTGCTGCACGTGGACCACGATGTCCGAGTAGTCCAGGAGCACCCAGCGGCCGTCCCGCTCGCCCTCGCGCCGCACCGGCTTGGCGCCGCGCTCCTTCAGCAGCGCCTCCTCGACGCCGTCCACGATGGCCTTGACCTGGCGGTCGTTGGGCGCCGAGGCGAGCAGGAAGGCGTCGGTGATGGCGAGGACGTCGCTGACGTCGTACGCGACGATGTCGTGCGCGAGCTTGTCTGCGGCGGCCTGGGCCGCGGTGCTGACCAGGTCGATGGAGCGGTCCGTTGCGGTCACGGGCGGGGCTGTCCACTTCTGTCGGGAATCTCTGTCCGGAACTGGGGTATCGCTGCGGATACGTATTCCAGGATCTCACGCCCGTACGACAGCGCCGTGGCTCCCGGCTCCGTCACCCCTCGTAGTCCTGCCCGAGGACGACCACCACGTCGGCGTTCGCCGGCGTCCTGCCCTTGGTCACCGCCTTCTCCGGCAGCCCCAGCGTCTTGGCGACCTGCACGGCCTGCTCCTTCGCCGCCGCGTCCGCGTAGCGCACCTCGGAGGCCGCAGCCGGCTCCGCCGCCTGGCCGCCGTCGACGAACGTGAAGCCGCCGTTCACCAGCGCGACCTTCGCCGACTCCGCCGGCTTCGCGCTGCCCGCGCCGTTCTCCACGCTGACCCGCGCCGCCGTGGCCCCGCCGGGGTTCTTGACCGTGCCGCCCAGGACGTCCTCGACGACCTTCTGCGTGGCCTGCTCGCTCGGCCGCCCGTCGCCCCCGACCTCCAGCGTCTCGGTCGCGTACGCGCCCTCCTTGGCCAGCTCCGACAGCGACGCGAGCGACGCGGCCAGCTCGGCCTCGGACAGGGACGGGTCCAGGACCATGCCCATGGACTTCACCAGGCTCTTGGCGCCCGCGGTGTCGCTCGGCAGTTGCTTCAGCACGGACTGCATGACCTGCCCGAAGCGCCGCAACTGCGCCGTCTGCGGCTCGCCGTCCGCCTGGTACGTCGCGTAGGCGATGGCCTGCTCGCCGTTGAGCCTGCGCTTCTCGCCCTTCTCGACCAGCGGTTCCTCGCCCTTCTTCGCGCCCGGCACGGTCGCGTCGGCGTCGAGGGTGACGCCGCCGACGCCCTCCACGAGGATCTCCAGATACGGCGTGTCCAGCCGCCAGCTCCCCTTGATCTGCGAGCCGAGGAGCGCGTCGATCGCGTCCCGGGTGGCGCCCGCGCCCTGCTCGTCGACGGCCTGGCCGAGCGTGGTGGCGGTGCCGTCGTCGCCGGAGACGGCGAGGTCGTTGGGGAGCAGCACGGTGGTGCCCTTGCCGGTGGTGGCGTTGTTCACGAGCAGCGCGGTGGCGCTGCCGCCGCCGTCGGTGTCGTGCAGGTGCACCACGAGGGTGTCGCGCTTCTCCTCCGCCGCCTCCGCCGGCGCCGAGTCGCCGCCGACGAAGGGAAGGCGGTCGGTGGCCCAGAGATAGCCGGTGCCGCCGAGCACGGCGAGGACCATGGCCAGCAGCAGCGCGACGCGGCGGTTGCGGCCGCGCCGCTTGGCCTCCTCGCGGCGCTCGGTGCGGCTCTCGGTGAACTTCAGCCAGTCGATGACGTCTTCGGAGGACTCGGTCTCGTCCTCGACGAAGGAGAACTGCTCGGTGGCGTACTCGCGGGGCTCGTGCGCCGGCCCGCCGCGGCCTGGGGGCTCCTCCCCCGGCGGCCGCTGCTGCGGGATGCGCCCCCACTCGCCGTCGGGCGGTACGGGCGTCACTGGCTGCTCGCCGGAGTGGGCGGCGGGGCCGTACGGGTCGTAGTCGTAGTCGTACCCGACGGCCGGGGGCGGGGCCTGCGGGGCGTAGTGCTGCTGCTGTGCCCGGGGGGCCTGGGGCGGGTAGACGGCGCCCTGCTGGGGCGGGGGCGGCTGCTGGGCGTACGGGTCATAGTCGTACCCGTAGCCGGAGGACGGATCCCGGTAGCCCTCGGCCCCGGGTTCCTGGGGGGCGCCCTGCCGGTCGTAGTCGTAGCCCTGCTGTCCGTACGGGTCGTAGCCGCGGGCGTAGGGGTCCTGGTACGGCTCGTGGCCCTGCGGGCCGCGGTATCCGTCGTTCACTGGTGCCCCTTCCATAATGGGCAATCCCCGCCCACGGTCCCCCCGTGCTTACCCTTCGCTCCCCGTGCGGCCCCCGCCGCTCCGTAGATCCTGCGCGTCAATCGCCGTCGCGGTAAAGCCTTCGCTTGTTGATGTAGCGCACAACGCCGTCAGGCACCAAATACCAGACGGGTTCGTCGCGAGCCACCCGTTCCCTGCAATCCGTGGACGAGATGGCGAGCGCGGGAACCTCGACCAACGACACCCTGCCCTCGGGCAGCCCGGGGTCGTGCAACCGGTGACCCGGCCTGGTCACCCCGATGAAGTGGGCCAGCGAGAAGAGTTCCTCCGCGCCCCGCCAGGTGAAGATCTGGGAGAGCGCGTCCGCGCCGGTGATGAAGAACAGCTCCGCGTCCGGTTCGAGCCCGTGCAGCTCCCGGAGGGTGTCGATGGTGAACGTCGGCCCCTCGCGGTCGATGTCGATGCGGCTCACCGAGAACTGCGGGTTCGACGCCGTGGCGATCACGGTCATCAGATAGCGGTCCTCGCGCGGCGAGACCGCCTTGTCGCTCTTCTGCCACGGCTCGCCCGTGGGCACGAAGATCACCTCGTCGAGGTGGAAGCGGGCGGCGACCTCGCTCGCCGCCACCAGGTGACCGTGGTGGATGGGGTCGAACGTCCCGCCCATCACGCCCAGTCTGCGTCTCACCGCCCTCAGCGGTCCCGGTTGAAGCGGGTGGTGATGAAGAGGAGGAGGAGCAGGATGAACAGCGTGCTCCCGCCGACGAAGTACGCGTTGGGGCTGGAGTCGCCCTCGTGCCCGCCGCCGCCACCGCTCTCGGAGGCGGAGGCGAGGGTCACGGCGAGGTCGTGGGCGGCGGTCAGAGCGCTCATGGTCACGGTGGCCAATCCGGTGTCGTCGGGTGGGCGTGCCTCGACATCGTAAGCGGGTCCGCGGCCCGCTCCCACGTCGGCTCCGCCATCGGGGGGCGCCGGGCGCGGCCGGCGCCGCGGACGCCGAGGTCACCGTGGAGTACGGATGCCGTGACGAACCTGCTACGGAACTCCCGGCCGCGCCGGCCCGTTGTCGCACTAGCCTTGGGGGTCAGCCGTACGGGGAGGGGACGGACAGACATGCCTGAACTCAACAAGAACGTGCCGAGCCGAGAACGCCGGAGGTTCCCCGGCATCTCGTCCCGGGCGTACGAGCACCCGGCCGACCGCTCCGCGCTCGTCTCGCTGCGCAAGCTCACCGGGTTCGACAAGGTCTTCAAGGCGATCAGCGGCATGCTGCCGGAGCGCTCGCTGCGGCTGCTGTTCCTCTCCGACTCGGTGCGGGTCAGCGACCAGCAGTTCCAGCACCTGCACGACATGCTGCGCGACGCCTGTTACATCCTGGACCTCGACAAGGTCCCGCAGATGTACGTCAAGCAGGACCCCCAGCCCAACGCGATGTGCATCGGCATGGACGAGCCGATCATCGTCGTCACCACCGGCCTCGTCGAGCTGCTCGACGAGGAGGAGATGCGGGCCGTCGTCGGGCACGAGGTGGGCCACGCGCTCTCCGGCCACTCGGTGTACCGCACGATCATGCTCTTCCTCACCAACCTCGCCCTCGCGCTGGCCTGGATCCCGCTGGGCGCCCTGGCGATACGGGCCATCATCGCCGCGCTGCTGGAGTGGTTCCGCAAGTCGGAGCTGTCCGCGGACCGCGCGGGGCTGCTCGTCGGGCAGGACCTGGAGGCGTCGATGCGCGGGCTGATGAAGCTCGCCGGCGGCAACCACCTGCACGAGATGAACGTCGACGCGTTCCTCCAGCAGGCCGAGGAGTACGACCGGGGCGGCGACGTCCGCGACTCCGTCCTGAAGATCCTCAACGTGCTGCCGCGCAGCCACCCCTTCACCACCATCCGCGCCGCCGAGCTGAAGAAGTGGTCGGAGAGCCGCGACTACCAGCGGATCATGGACGGCCACTACCCGCGGCGCGACGAGGACAAGGACGCCTCCGCGCGCGAGTCCTTCCGCGAGTCGGCCAGCAGCTACGCCGACACCGTGAAGAACAGCAAGGACCCGCTGCTGCGGCTCGTGAACGACATCGCGGGCGGCACCGCCGACATAGGCGGCAAGCTGCGGGACCGCTTCAACAACCGCGGCTCCGGCGGCTCCGCCCCGGCGGACGGCTCCGGCCCCGCGGACCCCTCGCCCAACTGAGCACCGTCCCCTCCGCTCAGCGAGCGCTCACCGTACGCAAGCCGCCGCCCCCTCGTCCCGGGGGCGGCGGCGTCGTTCGTACGGCGTGTGCCGCCGTCGTACGGGGCGCGCGCTCCGCGCCTTCGGCCCGTACCCCCGCGCGCCGGACAGGGCCTACGACACCTTCGCCGCCTGACCCGTGTCCAGCACCCCGCAGAGCGACCCGCTCAACTGCCCCGGCGTCGCGAACGGGTTCGTCCCGTGCGGCGTCTTCCGCGGGTCCCGCTCGCCGGCCAGCAGCGGCCGCAGATAGGCCGAGGCATCCGCGGTGCACGCCAGCGGCCCGGCGGTCAGCGCGGTCTCGGCCAGCTCCAGTTGCCGGTCGCGCAGGTCGTCGTGGTCGAAGCGGATGCGCACCTGGCGGCGCACGGTGAAGAGCGACGCCTTCGCCTCGGGGGTCCCGCCGGACGCCTTCGCGGGGCGCAGCACGTAGACGAAGACGTGGTCCGCGCTCACCTCCAGCTCTTCGTCGCTGACCTCCGAGAAGGTCACCGCGCCGTCGACCCGTACCTTCCGGTCGGCCAGCCGCACGTGCTCGGGGTCGAAGCGGACCATCCAGCCGGTCGCGGCGTGCCTGCCGTCGTCGGCGGGGCGGGCGAGGCTCTGGTCGAACTGGCCGTGCTGCTGCGGGTCGAGCTGGATGCGCACGTCGCGGACGTTGCCGCCGGTGAGGGTGCGGGCGTCGACCGCGGAGGTGACGAGGTAGTCCTTGCTGGCGGTGAGCGCCTGGACGACCTGCTCCTCGGTGAAGTTCCGGGTCGCGTCCGGATCCGGGAGATCGATGCCGTCGGCGCCGGTGCCGAAGTCCGCGGCGGGGCTGCCGGCGATCAGCTCGCCGGGCTCGCCGCCCGGCACCGGGCCGTCGGGCGTCAGCGGGACGACGGTGCTGCGCAGCGGCGCCGCGGCGGGGGCGCCGGGCTGCCGGTAGGGCATGCGTACGCCCATGTAGATGGCGGTGCCGAAGGCGAGCGCGATGAGCAGGACGAGCACCAGGGCCTGCCGGGAGGCGCCGGGCCGCTGGGGGCGGCGGCTGCGTACGGCGGGGGCGTGGTCGCCGACGCGCTCGCTGGCGGAGTACTCCTCCAGGCGGGCAGCCTTGACGAACGCCTCATCGAAGACGATGGAGCGGTATTCGTCGTCTCCGCCTCCGGGGGCGCGCTCGGGTGTCCCGTCGGGCGGGCCTTCGTGCCCGGCCATATACAGAAGAGTAGGTCCGCGGCGCCCCCCGTAAACCGGCGCGTCAACGCCAACTTGCCGCTGCGCCGTGTGGGGGCACCGCCCACGCCCGCAGGGCGTAGGGGGAGGGCGAGGATCAAACGGGCGGAAGCGGTTGCGGCAGATCGGCGGCGGCGCTCGCGCGGAGGTCGCGCCAGGGGTTCCGCACGGGTTCCGCAGGGGTCAGCGCGGTGTCAGCGACGGTTCGAGGGCGTCCGCGCCGGTCGTGGCCGAGGGGCTGGAGCCGCCGGGGGGCGGGGCGTCGTCGCGGCCGTCGGTGCCGGAACGGTACACGGCGGCGAAGGAGAGCGCGACTATGCCGACGCCGAGGAGGAGGGCGAGCAGCAGGGCGACGGGCCGCTGCCAGTGCCCGTGGCCGCGGTACGGGCGCAGGGCGCCGCCGTAGGGGCCGTACGGGTCGGGGGCGTCCGGGTCGTCCCAGCCGTCGTAGATCCGGTCGTCGTTCGCCACGTCGTCGAGGACGGCCTCCGCCTGGGCCCGCGCCTCCGCGGCTCCGACCATGCGCTCCACGGCACTGGGCTCGTGGAAGTGGGCCGAACGGACGAAGTCCTCGTCGAGCACCACGGCGGCGAACTCTTCGTCCGCGCCTCCGTGGTGGTGGCTGTCGGGCTCGTCACCGTCGGCGTACGGTGGCCTGCCCCCCACATCGTCCGGCACCCGACCAGCGTAAACCGGGACAGTCGGGATGCGCCAGGCAGCGCGGGAACCGGACACGGGTCCCGGCCACTCCGGCGGGCCCGCGCGGCGGGCGGAACGGGCCCCGGAAGGCGCCTGTACGGCCTCCTCGCGGCCCGGAGGCGTCCGCGCGGACTCGTGGCGTCCCACTGGGCCGTTCGGCGGCGACGCGCCCGGCTACTGGCCCTTGAGCTGGCCGTCGCCGGTGACGACGTACTTCGTCGAGGTCAGCTCCGGCAGCCCCATCGGGCCGCGGGCGTGCAGCTTCTGGGTGGAGATGCCGATCTCCGCGCCGAAGCCGAACTCCGCGCCGTCGGTGAACCGGGTGGAGGCGTTCACCATGACCGCGGCGGAGTCCACCAGGGCGGTGAAGCGGCGGGCCGCGCCCGTGTCGCGGGTGACGACGGCCTCGGTGTGCCCGGAGGACCAGCGGCGGATGTGCGCCACCGCGTCGTCCAGGGAGCGCACCACGGCCGCGGCGATGTCGTACGACAGGTACTCCGTGGCCCAGTCCTCGTCGTCGGCGAGCCGCACCTCCACGCCGGCCGCGGCGCCCGCCTTCACCCAGGCGTCGTCGCCGTGCACGGTGACGCCCGCGGCCTCAAGGGCCCGCAGGGCGCGGGGGAGGAACGCGTCGGCCACGGCCTGGTGGACGAGGACGGTCTCGGCGGCGTTGCACACGCTGGGGCGCTGCGCCTTGGAGTTGACGAGGATCTTCTCGGCGAGGTCGAGGTCGGCGTGCTCGTCCACGTACACGTGGCAGTTGCCCGTGCCGGTCTCGATCACCGGGACCGTGGACTCCTCGACGACGGTGCGGATGAGGCCGGCGCCGCCGCGCGGGATCAGCACGTCGACCAGGCCGCGGGCGCGCATCAGCTCGTGCACGGACTCCCGGCCCTGCCCGGGCACCAACTGCACCGCGTCCGGCGGCAGCCCGGCCGAGGCCACCGCGTCACGCAGCACGGCGACGAGGGCGGTGTTCGAGGCGTACGCGGAGGAGGAGCCGCGCAGCAGCACCGCGTTGCCCGACTTCAGGCAGAGCGCGGCGGCGTCCACGGTGACGTTGGGCCGGCCCTCGTAGATGATGCCGACGACGCCCAGCGGCACCCGCACCTGGCGCAGCTCCAGGCCGTTCGGCAGCGTGGAGCCGCGGACCACCTCGCCGACGGGGTCGGGCAGCTTGGCGACGTCCCGGACGTCGGAGGCGATGCCCGCGACGCGCTCCTCGGTGAGCGTCAGCCGGTCCACGATCGCGTCGGAGACCCCGTCGGCCCGCGCGCGGGCGACGTCCTCGGCGTTGGCCGCGACGATCTCCGCGGCGCGCGCCTGAAGCGCGTCGGCGACGGCCAGCAGGGCGGCGTCCTTGGCCGCGCGGGGCAGCGGGGCGATCATCGCCGCCGCGGTACGCGCCCGCTGGGCGGCCTGGCGGACCGGGGACTGGGTTTCGCTGCTCATGCCGTGCAGGGTAGTCGGCGGTGCCGGCATCGTGGACGGGCCGTATCACTCCGCGAGACACGGCACCGGCGGGTGCGTGCTCCCGCGCTTCACCTCGTGCGCGTGCGCCGGTAGCCGCCCCGGGGCGCGGACGCTGCCGCGCGCGCCGGAGCGTACGCCCCCGTATCGCCCGCTACGGACCGCTGCCGCCCCGGTCGCCCGGCGCGGCTCAGAACGGATGGACCCCCACCGGCACCGCCGGGGCGGGCCCGTACCCGTCGGCGATGCGCTGGTGGTACGTCTCCCGGGCGATCACCTCGAGCCCCACGATCTCCCACGGCGGCAACTGCGCCGACGCCCGGTGCTCCCCCCAGAGCCGCAGCGCCACCGCCGCCGCGTCGTGCAGGTCGCGGGCCTCTTCCCAGTAGCGGATCTCGGCGTGGTCGTTGGCATAACGGCTGGTCAGCAGGAAGGGATGGTCGTGCGCCAGCCGTTCGAGGCCGCGTCTGATCTCCTTCAGCGGTGCCTCGGGTCCCGCGACGCTCAGCGTGACGTGCCACAGCCGGTGGGCACCGCCGGCGGCGGGCCCGTCGGCGTCCGCCACGGCCCCCGGCTCCTCCGCGCTGCCCGCATGCCCACCTCCGGTCCCCTGGACGCTGGTCAACGTCCGCTGTGCCGTTCCCCGGGGCAGCGCCCCTGGACGCCCTTGTGTCACGGGCGGCCTCCTGAATACGAGTCTGCAACGGGCTGCGCGCCGCGGCAGCCCCATACAACAAAGTTGACCAGCCGACGCGCCCGCCCGTGGTGCTTTTGCCCAAGGTCTCTGCCGGGACACCGGTTTTTTCGCGCGCCGCGCGCCGGTCTCACGCGGGGTACGGCACCGGTCGCGCGGCACGTACCGTCCGCGGCCGGTCAACCGTCAGTTGCCGCCCGCCATTTGCGGCACTTCAGTTGCCGCACGCGCCTGCCGCGCCGCACGCTCGTGCCTCACTTGTCGAGCACCACCAGGTCGTCCCGGTGCACGACCTCGCGCTCGTACGCCGGGCCCAGTTCCTTGGCCAGCTCGCGGGTGGAGCGCCCGAGCAGCCGCGGCAGCTCCTCGGCGTCGAAGGCGACGAGCCCGCGCGCGACCGCCCGGCCCGAGGTGTCCCGCAGCTCCACCGGGTCGCCCGCGGTGAACCTGCCCTCCACCTCCTTGATCCCGGCCGGCAGCAGCGACGTCCGCCGCTCGGTCACGGCCCGTACGGCGCCGTCGTCCAGCACCAGCGCCCCCAGCGGGGTGGAGGCGTGCGCGAGCCACAGCAGCCGGCCGCGGGCGCGCCGCCCGGTGGGGTGGAAGTACGTGCCGGTGGGCTGCCCGGCCAGCGCCGCGTCCGCGTACACGGCGGACGTCAGCACCACGGGCACGCCCTCGCCGGTGGCGATCCTGGCGGCCTCCACCTTGGTCACCATGCCGCCCGTGCCCACCCCGGCCCGCCCGGCGGTCCCCAGCCGGACCCCGGCCAGCTCGCCGCGGTGGCGCACCTCGGCGATGCGGGAGGCGCCGGGGGCGCCCGGCGGGCCGTCGTAGAGGCCGTCGACGTCGGAGAGGAGCACCAGCAGGTCGGCGCGGGCCAGGTGGGCGACGAGGGCGGCGAGCCGGTCGTTGTCGCCGAAGCGGATTTCCTCGGTGGCCACGGTGTCGTTCTCGTTGACCACGGGCACGGCGCCCATGGCGAGCAGTTGCTCCAGGGTGCGCTGCGCGTTGCGGTAGTGGGTGCGGCGGCTCATGTCGTCGGTGGTCAGCAGCACCTGCCCGACGCGCCTGGCGTAGCGGGCGTACGAGGCGGTGTAGCGGGCCATCAGCAGCCCCTGCCCGACGCTGGCCGCCGCCTGCTGCCTGGCCAGGTCGCGCGGGCGCTTGCCGAGCCCGAGCGGCGCCAGCCCGGCGGCGATGGCACCCGAGCTGACCAGCACGATCTCCCGGTCGCCGTGCTTGGCGAGCGCGTCCACCAGGGCGTCGACCCGGTCCGCGTCCAGCCCGCCGGCCGCGGTGGTCAGCGAGGACGACCCCACCTTCACGACGACCCTGCGGGCAACCGCCGCGGCTTCCCGACTCGCCCCTGCCACCTGTACCCCTGCGCTTTCCCGGCCCGCGTCCCATACCTACGGAACTGCGAATCTACGCCACCGCCCGGCCGCCCCGCGGCGCCGTCCCACGGTACGGACACCCCGCCCGGAATACGCCCCCGCGGGCCGCCGCGGGTGCGCCCGCCCCCCCATTCCTGGGCTGATATCAGAAACGAAATGGCTCTCAAGGGCCGCTACACGCATTTGCGCCCGATTGGCGGCCCATGCCGGGTGGAGAATTGTCTCCTGCCCCATGACCGTCATACGGTCTGGGGTCAACTCCCTACCACCCCCGGAACCAGGCGGTCCCGGGACTGTCCTCACGACCTCCCTGCCAGGAGTCAGCACCCGTGCCTTTCGCCGGTATCGCCCCCCGCCGCGCCGTGCAGCTCATGGCGCTGACAACGCTGCTAGCAGCGTATTGCGCGCAGCTCGTCGGCGCGCTCAAGCCCAACGTGCCCCTGCTCGTCGCCGCGGCCGCGGGCGGGCTCGCCCTCGACCTCTACCTGCAGCACCGGCAGCCCGGGCTGCTCTCCCTGCTCAGCAGGGTCCGCTTCGACGTCATGGTCCGCCAGCTACTGCGCGACATGCTCATCCTCTTCGGCCTGCTGCAGATCGACGGCATCGAGCCGCTGCGGGAGCAGTCCGCGCTGACGGTCATGCTGCTCTCGTCGTACCTCGTGCACTTCCTCATCCAGGGCGTCACGATCATGGTGCGCCGGGACCGGACCGTGCCGATCGTCACCCGGAACGTCGACGTCTCCGCGCTGGGCCTCGCGCCCGCGCCGCCGCGGATCCTCGCCCGCCGCTCCAGCCACCGCCTGCTGTACCTCTCCGTGCCGGTCACGGTCGGGCTGCTGACCACCGCCGCCACCACGGACGCGGTGTGGGGCGTGCTGGGCCTCGGCATCTCGCTGGCGCTGAGCGGGGGCGGCGCCCTGTATCTGGCGACCTGGCTGCTGCCCGCGAAGCGCACGGCCGACGACGAGCGGGTGCGCGAGTGGTTCGCCGGCTGGCTGCAGGAGTACCGGCCGACGGTGGGCCTCTACTTCTCCGGCGGCGCCACCTCGGCGTACCAGGCCAACATGTGGGTCTCCACACTGGCCGCCCTCGACGGCAAGCCGCTGATCGTGCTCCGCGAGCGCTTCATGGTGCAGAAGATCACCGCCACCGACGTGCCGATCGTCTGCCTGCCCAAGGTGGCCGACCTGATGCTGCTGGAGCACTCGACGCTGAAGATGCTGCTCCACCCGGCGAACTCCGGGAAGACCTCGCAGGTGCTGCGCATCCCCACCATCAAGCACGCCTTCACCAACCACGGCGAGAGCGACAAGCTGTCGAGCTGCAACCCGTACGCCAAGGCGTACGACGAGGTGTGGGTGGCGGGCCCCGCGGCCCGCGCCCGCTACCAGCTCGCCGACATCGGCGTCGACGACCGCGACGTGGTGGAGGTCGGCCGCCCGCAGCTCGCGCCGATCCGCCCGTACGCGGGACCGCCGCCCGCCGGCGGCCTGACCACCGTGCTGTACGCCCCCACCTGGGAGGGCTGGGACGGCAACCCCGGCAACACCTCCGTCGTGCTGGCCGGCGAGAACATCGTGCGCGAGCTGCTCGCCGACCCCCGGGTGCGGCTGCTGTACAAGCCGCACCCGCTCACCGGCTCGGTCGACCCGCGCGCGGGCGAGGCCAACAAGCGGATCCAGGCGATGATCACCGAGGCGAACGCGGCCATGGTCGCCGAGGCCGCCGCGGGCGGCCAGGGCGCGGGCGGCCGGGGCGCCGAGCGGCCGGGCCCCGAGGCCGCCGCCGAGCTGGCCCGGGTCCAGGCGGAGCTGGACGAACTGGCCACCACGACCTTCCGCACCGGCGCCGACGAGGTCGAGCGCATGCTCATGCAGTCCTCCCCCGAGGCCGGCAGGGCCGAGGCCGTACAGGCCGCGACCGCCGCCTGGGAGGAGGCGTACTGGGCCTCGCTGCCCGCCTGGGAGCACCAGATCATCACCGACTCCCGCCCCGGCATCTACGCCTGCTTCAACGTGGCGGACGTGCTGATCAGCGATGTCTCCAGCGTCATCTCCGACTACCTGACCAGCGAGAAGCCGTACGCGGTCGCCAACACCAGCGGGATGACGGAGGCGGAGTTCAAGGCGGAGTTCCCGACCGTACGGGCGGGGACCATCCTCGGCCCGAAGGCGAAGCAGATCCCCGCCCTGCTGGAGGCCGTCCGCGACCCGGAGCACGACACGCTGGTACGGGCCCGTGCGGAGCTCAAGGAGCACCTGCTCGGGCCGTCGGAACCGCCGTCGCTGGTGCGCTTCAACGCCGCCGCGGTGGCGCTGTGCGCGAAGGCGGACGCGCGCGCGGCGCGCATCGAAGCGCGAGGGGAGTCCGATATCCCTTCTCAGCGTCGGGACGCGGCGGAGGAGCTGGAGCTGGAGCCGGAGGAGCCGGCGGGCGTCTAGGCCGCGTCCCGGACACGGACCCGGTGACGGACGAGAGCGTCGACCCGATCGCGGAGGCGAGCGTCGACCCGGATGGCGATCCGGATCCGGTGCCGTGAACGGCGGCGGCCCGCGGGAGCACTTCCCGCGGGCCGCCGCCGTCGTTCGTCAGGGGCCGGGCCGGGTCAGGGTCAGGGCCCGGATGGTCCGGGTCAGGCGAAGGGGTCGAAGTCCTCGTACTCCTCCTCCGCCCGCTCCGCGTCCCGCTCCCGGCGGCGCTGCGCGGCCGGCCGCGGGGCGTCGAAGCGGTGGTCCTCGCCGCGCCGCCCCAGCATCTCCGCGCCGGAGGCCATGGCCGGCTCCCAGTCGAAGACGACGGCGTCCTCGCCGGTGCCGATCACGACGTCGTCGCCGGGCTTCGCCCCGGCCTTGCGGAGCTGGTCCTCGACGCCGAGCCGGTTGAGCCGGTCGCCGAGGTAGCCGACGGCCTCGTCGTTGCCGAAGTCGGTCTGGCGCACCCAGCGCTCCGGCTTCTCGCCGGTGATACGGAACAGGGCCCCGTCCGCGTCGCCGCCCTCGCGGACGACGGAGAAGCCCGCCTCGTCGACGGCCTGCGGGCGGATGACGATGCGCGTCGACTCCTGCTTGGGCCGGGCCGCGCGCGCCTCGCCGACGATCCCGGCGAGCCCGTACGACAGCTCCTTCAGGCCCGTACGCGCGACCGCCGAGACCTCGTAGACCGTGAAGCCGCGCGCTTCGAGGTCCGGGCGGACCATCTCGGCGAGGTCGTGCCCGTCCGGGATGTCGATCTTGTTGAGGACCACCACGCGCGGCCGGTCGTCCAGGCCGCCGTACGCGCGCAGCTCCTCCTCGATGACGTCGAGGTCGCTCACCGGGTCGCGGTCGGACTCCAGGGTCGCGGTGTCCAGCACGTGCACGAGCACCGAACAGCGCTCGACGTGCCGCAGGAACTCCAGCCCCAGGCCGCGGCCCTCGCTGGCGCCCGGGATGAGGCCGGGGACGTCCGCGATCGTGTACGTCACGGCGCCCGCGGTGACGACGCCGAGGTTGGGCACCAGGGTGGTGAAGGGATAGTCGGCGATCTTGGGCTTGGCCGCGGACAACACGCTGATCAGGGACGACTTGCCCGCGCTCGGGTACCCGACGAGCGCCACGTCGGCGACGGTCTTCAGCTCCAGCACCACGTCGCGCGCGGTGCCGGGCTCGCCGAGCAGCGCGAAGCCGGGGGCCTTGCGGCGCTGGGAGGCGAGCGCCGCGTTGCCGAGGCCGCCGCGGCCGCCCTGGGCGGCGACGAAGGTCGTGCCGTGCCCGACGAGGTCCGCGAGCACCTCGCCGTCCTTGGTGAGGACGACCGTGCCGTCCGGCACCGGCAGGACGAGGTCCTTGCCGTTGGCGCCCGCGCGGTCGCCGCCCTCGCCCGGCTTGCCGTTGGTGGCCTTGCGGTGGGGGGTGTGGTGGTAGTCGATCAGGGTGGTGACGTTCTGGTCGACGGTGAGGATGACGTCACCGCCGTGACCGCCGTTGCCGCCGTCGGGGCCGCCGAGCGGCCGGAACTTCTCGCGGTGAACGGAGGCGCAGCCGTGTCCCCCGTTGCCCGCGGCCACGTACAGGGTGACGCGGTCCACGAAGGTGGTCATGAGGGTGTGCCTCCCGGCGTTGAGGTGCGATCGGGGGTCGTTCGGCGTCGTACGGAACGCTCGCGCCGTACGGGATGCTCGTGCCGTACGGCGCGCGTGTGCCGTACGACGTCAGGGGAACGCGCCGAGGGCGGCCCGGCTTCCCCGCACGTCGTCCGTGGCACGTGCGGAGCGGCGGACCGCCCTCGGATCAGGTGTGTGGTGTCCGGAGCCGGTGCTTACTCGGCGGCCGGGACGATGTTCACGACCTTGCGGCCGCGGCTGGTGCCGAACTGGACCGAGCCGGGGATGAGCGCGAACAGCGTGTCGTCGCCGCCGCGGCCCACGCCCGTGCCCGGGTGGAACTTGGTGCCGCGCTGCCGGATGATGATCTCGCCGGCGCCGACGACCTGGCCGCCGAAGCGCTTGACGCCGAGCCGCTGGGCGTTGGAGTCGCGACCGTTCCGAGTGGACGATGCGCCCTTCTTGTGTGCCATCTCTCCTCAGTCCTTACTTGGCGGCCGGCGCGGGGATCTGGGTGATCTTCAGCGCGGTGTGCAACTGGCGGTGACCGATCCGCTTGCGGTAACCGGTCTTGTTCTTGTACTTCAGGATGTCGATCTTGTCGCCCTTGTGGTGGTCCACGACCTCGGCCTGGACCTTCACCCCGTCCAGGACCCAGGGGTCGCTGGTCACGGTCTCGCCGTCGACGACGAGCAGGGTGGAGAGCTCGACGCTGTCGCCGACGCTCTTGCTGGCCAACCGGTCTACCTCGATGACGTCGCCCACAGAAACCTTCTGCTGGCGGCCGCCGGTGCGCACGATCGCGTACACGCGCTTCAGCTCTCTTCCTCAGTCGCGACGGAGACCCCTGATGCCAGCCGCCCGGCTGGAACGCATGGGATGAGCGGCCTCTCCCGCCGCTCACGAGGAGACTGCGGGAGGGAGTTGCTCAGGAGCCTGGCGCGTCATACAGACACGCCGACGATCCAGATTACGGGCCCCTTGACCGCCTGGTCAAACCGGTCTAACGGAGGGCGCGCTCGCCGTCCTGGGGCAGCGACTTCACGCCCTGGCACAGGTTCGTCTTGTCCGCGGTGCCGGGCCACGCCACATCCCGCACCGAGGTGTAGTGGCCGAGGTACGTGTCGTGCACCGGATCGCTGTCGATCTTGACGACGGCCTCGTCGTTCTCGCGCAGCGCGGGGCCGGTGAAGTTCTGCGAGCCGGTGAAGACCAGCTTGTCCCGGGAGCCGGCGTACATGCCGTCGATCAGCACGTACTTGTTGTGCACGATGTACGGCGTGGTCAGCTTCTGGCCCGGGTTCTGCGGGTCGCGGTCGTCGTTGTAGCAGCGCAGCGAAGGGCCGCCGGAGGCGTGCAGCACGTCCCAGGTGCCGCGGGTGCCGCCCTGGCTCCTGGCGCTGTCGGACTCGGCGTAGACGAGGCTGACGCCGCAGCCCGCCTTCTTCAGCGCGACGAGCTTGTCGGCGATCGCCTTGCGGGTGATCTTGAAGATCGCGACCCGGACCAGGGTGCGCTGGGTCACGCCCGCGGAGTCCTTGTACGTGCAGCGCACGTTGTCGAGGACGGCGTGGATCGTGTCCGTGCTGTTGGTGGTGCCGGACCGGGGGAAGAAGTACGCCTTGTAGAGGCCGTTGCTGGCGGTCACCGCGCGGTAGCGCCAGGTCGACCACTGGGCGCCCACCATGTCGCGGAAGTACTCCGAGTACGCCCC
Source organism: Streptomyces sp. WAC 06738 (assembly GCF_003945505.1). Classification (NCBI taxonomy): domain Bacteria; kingdom Bacillati; phylum Actinomycetota; class Actinomycetes; order Kitasatosporales; family Streptomycetaceae; genus Streptomyces; species Streptomyces sp. WAC 06738. The sequence goes on from NZ_CP029618.1 coordinate 2,280,438, forward strand.
GTACATCGCCGGGTTGTCCGGCAGCAGCAGGGCGTCGTTGAAGAACTTCGTGTGCGCGGAGGGGGTGGAGTTGGAGGTCGTCTGGACGACGACGTTCCGCGCGCCCTCGACCTCCGAGAAGAGCCAGAACTTGTTGTGCATGATCGACGCCCCGAACTTCGGGTCGCCGAGGCAGGACTTGTCGACCGGGCAGAGCTTGACGAACGACCCCGCCGTCGTGCTGGTGCCGAGCGCCGCCTTCAGGCTCGCGTACATGGTGTTGTCCGGCCGGTCGCTGCGGCTCGACTCGTCCAGCAGCACCTGCACGTTCACGCCGCGCGCCCGGGCGCGTACGAGCGCGTCCACGACCGGCTGCTCCCAGATGTGGTAGACCGCCACCTTGATCACCGAGCCCGGGACCGCCGCGTCGGTCAGCTCGATCAGCCGGGTGCGGATCGCGTGCTGCTCGTCCACCGTGCCCAGCGGGTCGTTGAAGATCGGCCCCTCGATCCAGACCCGCGGCTCCGCCGCCGCGCCGCCCGCGCTGCTCACGGCGTGTGCGCCGGCCGCGGACAGGACGGTGGCCAGCGCGACGGCCTGGCGCGCGCCCTTGCGCGGCGAGACGGCCCGGTGGCGTCCGGTGGGCTTGAACACGGACATGGAAGGAACGACCCCCTGGGTGCACGGCTGCCGATTGCTGCCTCGACTGCCGTGCGGTGGGGGCGCCCGCGCGTTCGAGTGCGGTGTATCCAAACCGGGCGCCGCAACCGATGTCAAGCGCACGGACAAAGGGGGCAAAAGCCCCTCGCCCCGCCGGCGGACCGGCGGGGCGAGGGGCGTACGGCATCGGCCTGGGCGGCGTCAGTCCTCCGTGGTGACGGAGACCGAGGGCGGGGAGCCCTGCTCGGCCGCGGCGGTCTTCTTCACCGACTTCTTGGCCGTGGCCTTCGTCGCCGTCTTGGTGGCGGCGGACTTGGTCGCGGCCTTCTTCGCGGTGGTCTTCGCCGTCTTCTTGGCCGCGGCCTTCTTCGCCGTGGCCTTCTTGGCGGAGGCGCGCTTGGCCGCCGTCTTCTTACGGGCCCGGGGCTTCTCCGCGGCCTCCGCCTCAGCGGCGGCCGCCTCCGGGGCCTCCGCGGGCTCCGCGGGCGCCTCCGCGGGCGGCGCCGCCTCGGGCTCCGCGCCCGCCGGCTCCGCCGCCTGCGGCGGGCCGCCCGGCGACATCGCCTTACGGGTCACCCGCCGCCGCGTACGGGCCGGGCGTACCGCCTCCGCGGGCTCGCCGGCCTCCGGCCGCTCCGCCTCGGCGGGCTCGGCCGCCGGCTCCGTGGGCGCGGCCTCGACCGCCGCGGCCTCGCCGCCGACCTGGACCTCCTTGACGTCCTTCGCCGCCTCCTTGGCCTCCTTGGCCTCCTTGCCTTCCTTGCCCTTCTTCTTCCGCTTGCCGCCGCCGGCCCCCGCCGCCGTGGCCTGGTCCATGTGCACGATCACGCCGCGCCCGTTGCAGTGGGCGCACGGCTCGGAGAACGACTCCAGCAGGCCCTGCCCGACCCGCTTGCGGGTCATCTGCACCAGACCCAGCGACGTGACCTCCGCGACCTGGTGCTTCGTCCGGTCGCGGCCCAGGCACTCCAGCAGCCGGCGCAGCACCAGGTCCCGGTTGGACTCCAGCACCATGTCGATGAAGTCGATCACGATGATGCCGCCGAGGTCCCGCAGCCGGAGCTGCCGCACGATCTCCTCGGCCGCCTCCAGGTTGTTCCTGGTGACCGTCTCCTCCAGGTTTCCGCCCTGGCCGGTGAACTTGCCGGTGTTGACGTCGACCACGACCATCGCCTCGGTCCTGTCGATCACCAGCGAACCGCCCGACGGCAGCCACACCTTGCGGTCCAGCGCCTTCATCAGTTGCTCGTCGATCCGGTACGTGGCGAAGACGTCCACCTCGGACGTCCACTTCGACAGCCGCTCGACGAGGTCCGGGGCCACGTGCGAGACGTAGCCGTGGATGGTGTCCCATCCCTTCGCGCCGCTGACGATGACCTTCGAGAAGTCCTCGTTGAAGATGTCGCGGACGACCCGGACGGTCATGTCCGGCTCGCCGTAGAGCAGCGTGGGCGCGTTCCCGCTCTTCGCCTTCTTGCGGATGTCCTCCCACTGCTTCTGCAGCCGCTCCACGTCCCGGCGCAGCTCGTCCTCGCTGGCGCCCTCGGCGGCCGTACGGACGATGACGCCCGCGTCCTCGGGGACGATCTTCTTGAGGATGGTCTTCAGCCGGGCCCGCTCGGTGTCGGGCAGCTTGCGGCTGATGCCGGTCATCGAGCCCTCGGGCACGTACACGAGGTAGCGTCCGGGCAGCGAGACCTGGCTGGTCAGGCGGGCGCCCTTGTGGCCGATGGGGTCCTTGGTGACCTGGACCAGGACGGACTGGCCGGACTTCAGCGCGTGCTCGATGCGGCGGGGGCTGTTGGCGAGGCCGAGGGCCTCGAAGTTGACCTCGCCGGCGTAGAGGACGGCGTTGCGGCCCTTGCCGATGTCGACGAACGCGGCCTCCATGGAGGGCAGGACGTTCTGCACCTTGCCGAGGTACACGTTGCCGACGTACGACGCCGACTGCTCCTTGTTGACGTAGTGCTCGACGAGGACGTTGTCCTCCAGCACGCCGATCTGCGTACGGTCGCCCTGCTGGCGCACCACCATCACGCGCTCCACCGCCTCGCGGCGGGCCAGGAACTCGGCCTCGGTGATGATCGGCACCCGGCGCCGGCCCTGCTCGCGGCCCTCGCGGCGGCGCTGCTTCTTGGCCTCCAGCCGGGTGGAGCCCTTGATGGACTGCACCTCGTCGCTGGGCTCGGCCTTGGCGCGGGGCTCGCGGACCTTGACGACGGTGCGCTCCGGGTCGTCGGGCGCCCCCTCTGCGCCCTCCGCGCCCTCGGTACGGCGGCGCCGGCGGCGGCGCCTGCGGCTGCTGGTGCTGGAGGAGCCGCCCCTGGCGCGTTCGCCTTCCTCGGCCTCGCCCTCCGCGGCTTCGGCGTCGGCCTCGCGGGCCTCCTCGCCGTCCTCGGCGGCCTCGTCGCCGCGGTCGCCGTCCTCGGCGCCCTCGCCGCGGCGCCTGCGCCGCCCGCCGCGGCGGCGCCGGCGGCGGCCGCGGTCCTCGCCGTCCTCGTCCTGCTCGTCGCGGTCCTCCGCGGCGGCTTCCTCGGCCTCGCCCTGTGCCTCGGCGGCGGCTTCCGCGCCGGCCTCGATCTCGTCGGCGTCCTCGGGCTCCTCGGCCTCCTCCGGCCCCACCGCCGCCTCGGCGGCGGCGCGCTGCGGGGTCTGGAACGCGGGCTCGGTGAAGACGGGCGCCTGGAAGAGCGCGAGCGGCGCGGCGCCGAAGCCGGGCGGCTGCTCGCCGCCGTCGGAGAACTGCCCGGCGGTGTCGTCCACGGCCGGCTCGGCGGCGGCAGCGGCGCGGCGGGTACGCCTGCGGGGCGCGGAGTCGGGCTCCGCGGCGGCCTCCGCGGGCGCGGGCCGGTCGCCCGTCACGGGCTCCTCCGCGGCGGCGGCAGCCCGGCGGGTACGGCGGCGGGGCGCGGCGTCGGCGTCGGCGGCCTCCTCGGCGGCCGCGCCGGTGGCCCGGCGGGTACGGCGGCGGGAGGTGCCGGACTCCGCGGGGGTCTCGTCGGCGGCCTGCTCGGCGGCGGCACCGGCCCCGGCGGCGGGCTCGCCCGCGGGGGCGGTCGCGCGGCGGGTGCGGCGGCGGCCGGTGGCGGCGGGCTCGGCCTCGGCAGCGGGCTCGCTCTCGGCAGCAGAGGCAGCGGCGGCGGCCGGAGCGGAGTCGGCGGCGGGCGCCGGGGCTTCGGCGGCGGGCTCGACGTGGGTGGGCTCGCCCGCGGGCGCCGTGACCCGGCGGGACCTGCGGCGCCGGGTGCCCGCGGCGGGCCCGTCGGCGTCCTCGGCGGCGGGCGCGGCGGTGGTCTGGTCCTCGCCGGGCGCGGCGCCGTCCGCGGTCTCCGCGGTGCCGGCGGCCTCGGCGTCGGTCTTGCGGCGGCGTACGCGGCGGGTGCGCGGCGCCGGCTCCTCGTCGGCCGCCGGGGTCTCGGCGGGCGCGGCCTGGGCGGCGTCGGCGGCCGGCTCGGCGGCGGCCGGTTCCGCGGCCTCCGGCGTACCGGCGCTGCGTACGACCCGGCGGCGCTTGCGCCCCTTCGGGGCGGCGTCGGCGTCCGGCTCCGGCCGGGACTCCGCGGCGGCGGGGCCGGTCCCGGCCTCCGTCGTCTCCTCCGCCGCCTGCGGCGCGGCCTCGCCGGCCTGCTCCGGTGCCGCCGGCTGCGCCGGAGCCTCCGTGCCGGCGGCCGGGGTGGCCACCGTACGGGTCACCCGGCGGCGCCTGCGGCGCGGGCCGGAATCGGCGGAAGAGTCGGCGCCGTCGGCCTCTGTTTCGTTGTCGGCCACGGTGTGGGCTCCCTCGTTGGTGCTGTCATGGTGGTCTGTGGTGGTGGCGTCACCGGCCGCGGCGGGCTGCGGTACGGGCTCGGCGGCGGCCGCCGCCTGCGGCGTCCCCGCGTCCCGTACGACCCGCCGCCTCCGCGGCGGCGCGGCCTCGGCGGCCGGTTCCCGGCCGGACACGGGCACCGTGTGCCCGGACGCCGCGGAGCCGGGCTGCTCGCCCACCGGCACCACGACGGTGTCCGGTGCGGCAGCCTCCGGCGTGCCGGCGTCGCGTACGACCCTGCGCCGCGAACGCCTCGCCGGCGGGGCGGCCGCGGTGCCGGAACCCGGCTCCGCCGCCGCCGTCCCGGCGGTGGTCTCCCTGTCGACGGCCGCGGGCGACCCGGCGGCCTCTGCTACGTCCACGGCCGGCTCGGCGAGCACGGGCGCGGGCGCGCCCGCCGGCTCCCCTGCGGGCTCATACGTCAGCGCCGGCCCCGGTCCCCCGGTGGTCGGCTCCGTCGCTCTCTGCGGCACCTCCCCCGCCGGCTCCGCCGCCGCACGCCGGCGGCGGAAGGGCAGGCGGTCACTGGGGGTGTCGAGCGGGCCGCCGACGGCGGCTCCACCATCGCCGGTGATGCCCGCGGAAGGCGACTGCGCTTCCGAAGGCTCAATCGGTTCGAGCATGCGGGCGGTTCTCCCGTCACGCCCCCGGGCGCCACCTCCCGTACGGCGGCGGCGCCCGTGCCGTGCACAGGGCCACCGCCCGGGACGTATGCGCCGCGCGAGGGCTCTTGTCTCGCTCGCCGGACCCGCCCTCCTCGGGCGGACCGGCGAAAGTCTGCTGGTCCATGCGCCTGCCGGGCCCGGGGTGGCTCCCTCGTCCACCGGCGGCGCTTCGACACCGTCCCTACCCGGTGCCGTCCCCTGCCATGGGCGGGGTTCCGCTCGCGACCTGCGGTGTGGCGGCGAGGGCCGTGGCATCGTCGCGGTCCGGCGCGAGCGGATCGGTCACCGTGCCGGTCTCCGCGTCGAGCGGCCCCTGCGCCAGCCTGGTCACCGCTGCCGGGACCGGCGGCGCCAGGTCAGCCGCGACTCGCAGGCCGGACAGGACGTCGTCGGGTCGTACGGCAGGTGTCAGGTGCCGCACTACCAGGCGCAGTATCGCACAAGGACCCGCCTGCGGCCTATCGCCCCCGTCCGGGAGCACATCGAGCGCGGCCACCGCGCCGCGCGTGTCGAAGGTCCTCATCCCCTTCTTCGTCTGCCGTTCCACCTCGACCGTCTCCGCGGCGAGGAAGGCGCGGACCGCCTCCTGCGCCGTGGCGGGCGGCACGCCGTCGAGCCGCAGCTCCCACACCGACGCCCCCAGCCGGTCGGCGAGTCCCGGGGCGCGGGCCTCGACGGCGTCGACGACGTCGAGACCGGCGGGCAGGGACTCGTCGAGCAGCGCGCGCAGCAGCTCCGGGTCGCGGGCCTCGGTGAGCGCGATCTCCAGGTACTCGGCCTCGCTCGCCGTCCCCGTGGGGGCGGCGTTCGCGTACGAGACCTTGGGGTGGGGGGTGAATCCCGCGGAGTACGCCATGGGCACCTCCGCCCGGCGCAGCGCCCGCTCGAAGGCGCGCTGGAAGTCGCGGTGACTGTTGAACCGGAGGCGGCCGCGCTTGGTGTAGCGGAGTCGGATGCGCTGCACCGCGGGTGCGGGCGGCGGGCCTTCGGGCTGTCGCTTGCCCAGAGTCGTTCAGTCCTTCGTCCGTGAGCTTGTCCTGCCCCAAGGGTACGTGCCCGCTTTTCCGGCGGCTCCGCTCAGTCGGACCTTCCGCTGCTCCTCTGGGTTCCCTCTGCGTCGTACGGACGCCGCGCCCGGCCGCCCGCGCCGCCGCGGGCCGCCCGCCGCGTTACTCCTTCGGCTCCCCCGTGGCGACCCAGTACCGCAGCTTGAGCCCCCGCCGGTCCTCGAACACGCCCCCGTTGGCCTCGATGACCTTCCGCGACGCGACGTTGTCGTGGTCGCAGGTCACCAGCACCTCCGCAAGCCCCAGACCGCGCGCCACCGGCAGCGCCTCGCGCAGCATGGCGGTGGCGTGGCCGCGGCGGCGGGCGGTGGGGCGGACGTCGTAGCCGATGTGCCCGCCCTGCTCCCGCAGCCAGCCGGTGAGCGAGTGCCGGATGGCGATCCGGCCGAGGTAGGCGTCCCCGTCCACATACCAGAGCGTGGTGCAGTGCACCCAGCCGGGGCGGATCATCGGGATGGTCTCGTCGGCCTCGGCGCGCAGCCCCGCGACGTACGAGGCGAAGACCGCGGGGTCGTGCCAGCGCCGGCGCCAGCGGCGCAGGTCCTGGCCGATGGACGTGTCGTCGCCGACCGCGCCCCTGCCCTCGGCCTCGAACTCCTTCATCGCCCCGGCGAAGGAGGCGCGGAATCGAATGTGGGGGGTGGTCAGTTGCGGCATCGCCCCATGCTTACGGCGTTCGGAGGGCCGCGGCAACCGGATAACCGGAGGTCACAGCGTATTCACAAATCAGTTGAGGCGGATGCGCACGGTGAGGCGCAAGGGAGAATTTCCGGTAATCAAGGGGTTTGTGGAAGCATGACACTGAAAGTGTCGTTTCCCTCACTGGTGGTGACCATGGGCCAGCACGCCTCCCGATTCCCCTCCCGTACACAACGCGCCCTGCTGCGCGCCGGCCTGACCGCGGCGGCGGCCGGGTCCGCGCTCGCGGCCGGCGGAGCCGCCGGGGCGGCCGCGGCGCCCGCGGACGGCCCGACGAGCAGGGTGCTCGACACGCTGGACGAGCTGAAGGTCGGTGAGGACAACAGGATCGACACCGACCAGGTGGCCGCGGCCCTGGCCGGCGTCTCCCAGGGCCTGGACACGACCAGGCAGAACGCGCTCCGGCCGCTGACGGCCCTCCAGCTCAACCCGATGGCCAAGACCGGCTCCGACCCGCTGGACAACTCGGTGGGCACCGCGGTCGGCGAGGGCGGTGCGCCGGTGAGCACGGCCGCGGTCACCGGGCCGCTGGCCGAGGGCGCCTCGCTGGGCGAGCTGCCGACGGCCGGCCCGGTCGTCGCGGGCCTCGTCGACTGAGGGCGGCCGCCCGGGAACCGGGCGGAGGACCGGCGCGGACGGCCCGCGGAGTTCGCTCCGCGGGCCGTCCGCGTGCGCCGGGGCCCGCCGCCGTCGTACGTCCCCGCCGTACGCGCCCCGCACAAGGCGCCGGCCCGGGGCGAGCAGGACTCGCCCCGGGCCGGGTACCGGGTTTCCCCGTATGGTGCGGACTCAGCCGGCGTCGTTGCCCGCGCCGTTGCCCGAGAGGATCGGGAAGTCGTCCAGCAGGTGGGACAGCGGGGCGTCGCCCTGGTCCGCGCTGGAGTTCTTGGCGCAGGTCTGGTTCTGGTTCTGGGCCAGGATCTCGTCCACGCCGACGTTGGCGAGGTTGATGACGTTGACGAGCTGCTTCGCATTCTTCGCGGCCTGCGGCAGTGCGATGCAGGGCTCGTTGAGCGAGCCGTTCACCAGGGCCATGTTCGGGCTCATGTAGCCGCCCGTCTGGGTATTGCCGTAGGCCTGCGTCGAGCCGTTGCCGTTGGCGTACGGGCCGTCGCCGCTGTCGTCGGCGGCGAACGCCTGCGGGGCGGCCATCGCCGAGGCGCCGAGCATGGTGACGGCAACCGCCGCGGTCTTCAGGTACTTCTTCATGATGTTCTTTCCTTTTCCACCTGAGGGAACAACGATGCGGGCACGCTGTACAACTCCGCACCCTTGAGTGAGTTATCCGGAACCGCCCGTTCGGACGATCGGATTGTGTCCGGAGCGAAACCGACCGCTCAGGAGCCGCCGCGCGACTCCGCACCGGCGGGCGCCAGGGTGTTCTGTGGCAGGGCGCCCTGGATGACATCGTGCGCCGCATCGTCGACCGGCCGGGTCAGCTCCCGGACCGCAGGCCCGTCGACCGGCAGGTTGTGCTGCACCAGTTCGGTCGGCGGCTGGTTGACCAGACCCTCCACGGCCTGCTGGGCCGCGGCGTCCAGACTGAGGTCCGGGCTGGTGAGTCCGGGGTCGACTGCGCCCGCCGGCCCCGCGGCGCCGAGTGCCAGGGCGGCACCGCACAGGACCACGGCAGACTTGACGTACTTCATCGGCATCCTTTCCGCCACGGAGTCTTCGGGCGAACTCCTCACCGTCGAAGCGACGGCCGTTCTCCCGAAACCCCACCTTCGTTAGTCGAAACGAGGGCGGCGCGCCGACGACACGGCACGGGAAATAATCGCGTACAAGTCCCCCGTGCGGAGCAATGATGCGATTGTCGGCGTAACGCGGAAAAGCGGCGGCCGAATGCCATGAAATGCCACCCAGGACGGGCACGGAAAAGCCCAGGGCCGGCATTCAGGCCCTGGGCGCACCCGTATTGTCGCCCGCGTGTACGGGCCTCGTCCGCCGGCCCGAAGGCCGGCCCGCGTCACCCCTCGTTTGCGCCCGTCCGGCCGTTGACCACGCTCAGCGGCAGCAGCTTCTTGCCCGTCGGGCCGATCTGGATCTCCGTGTCGAGCTGCGGGCAGACGCCGCAGTCGAAGCAGGGCGTCCAGCGGCAGTCCTCGACCTCGGTCTCGTCGAGCGCGTCCTGCCAGTCCTCCCAGAGCCAGTCCTTGTCCAGGCCGGAGTCCAGGTGGTCCCAGGGCAGGACCTCCTCGTAGGAGCGCTCGCGGGTCGTGTACCAGTCGACGTCCACGCCGTGCGCCGGCAGGGCCTTCTCCGCGGAGCGCATCCAGCGCTCGTACGAGAAGTACTCCCGCCAGCCGTCGAAGCGGCCGCCGTCCTCGTAGACCGCGCGGATGACGTCGCCGACGCGGCGGTCGCCGCGGGAGAGCAGGCCCTCGACGATGCCGGGCTTGCCGTCGTGGTAGCGGAAGCCGATGGCGCGGCCGTGCCGCTTGTCGGCGCGGATACGGTCGCGCAACTTCTCGAGACGGGCGTCGGTGTCCTCGGCGGAGAGCTGCGGGGCCCACTGGAACGGCGTGTGCGGCTTGGGCACGAAGCCGCCGATGGAGACGGTGCAGCGGATGTCGTTGGACCGCGCGACCTCGCGCCCCTTGGCGATGACCTTGGCCGCCATGTCCGCGATCTGCACGACGTCCTCGTCGGTCTCGGTCGGCAGCCCGCACATGAAGTAGAGCTTGACCTGCCGCCAGCCGTTGCCGTACGCGGTGGCGACGGTGCGGATCAGGTCCTCCTCCGAGACCATCTTGTTGATGACCTTGCGGATGCGCTCCGTGGCGCCCTCGGGGGCGAAGGTGAGGCCGGAGCGGCGGCCGTTGCGCGTCAGCTCGTTGGCCAGGTCGATGTTGAAGGCGTCGACCCGGGTGGAGGGCAGCGACAGGCCGACCTTCTCCTCCTCGTAGCGGTCGGCGAGGCCCTTGGCGACGTCGCCGATCTCGCTGTGGTCGGCCGACGACAGCGACAGCAGGCCGACCTCCTCGAAGCCGGTGGCCTTCAGGCCCCTGTCGACCATCTCTCCGATGCCGGTGATGCTGCGCTCCCGTACCGGCCGGGTGATCATGCCCGCCTGGCAGAAACGGCAGCCGCGGGTGCAGCCGCGGAAGATCTCGACGCTCATCCGCTCGTGCACGGTCTCGGCCATCGGCACCAGCGGCTGCTTCGGGTACGGCCACTCGTCGAGGTCCATGACGGTGTGCTTGGAGACCCGCCACGGCACGCCGGAGCGGTTCGGTACGACCCGGGCGATGCGGCCGTCGGGCAGGTACTCCACGTCGTAGAAGGACGGGACGTACACCCCGCCGGTCTTCGCCAGCCGCAGCAGCAGCTCCTCGCGCCCGCCCGGACGGCCCTCGGCCTTCCACGCCTTGACGATGTCGGTCATCGTCAGCACCGCCTGCTCGCCGTCGCCGATCACCGCGCAGTCCACGAAGGCGGCGATCGGCTCCGGGTTGAACGCGGCGTGCCCGCCCGCGACGACGATCGGGTCGTCGTCGCCGCGGTCGGCGGCGGCCAGCGGGATGCCGGCGAGGTCGAGGGCGGTCAGCAGGTTGGTGTAGCCCAGCTCGGTGGCGAAGGAGACGCCGAGCAGGTCGAAGGCGCGCACGGGACGGTGGCTGTCCACGGTGAACTGCGGCACGTCGTGCGCGCGCATCAGCTCCTCCAGGTCGGGCCACACGCTGTACGTGCGCTCGGCGAGGGTGTCCGCGCGCTCGTTCAGCACCTCGTAGAGAATCATGACGCCCTGGTTGGGGAGGCCGACCTCGTAGGCGTCCGGGTACATCAGCGCCCAGTGGACGTCGACCGCGTCCCAGTCCTTGACGGTGGAGTTCAGCTCACCGCCGACGTACTGGATCGGCTTCTGGACGTGCGGGAGGAGGGCTTCCAGGCGGGGGAAGACCGACTCGACGGTGGGTGCGGGCACGGCAGTCATCGGGAAAGCTGTCCTCGTCGGTCCTGTGGTACGTACGCGGGTGACCATCCAGCGTAGCGCGCGCCCCGCGCGTGCCCCTCTTCACGCTGCTCAGAGATGCTTCCGGGACAACCGCGGGAGCCGGTCGCGCAGCTCCGCCGCGCGCGCCTCCTCACGCGCGTAGAGGACGCCGTACGTGAACGAGGGCTCCCCCGCGGCCTGCGCCTGCACCGCGATCTCGCGCAGCGCGGACCGCGCCAGCACCCCGTCCTGGTAGTCGCCCAGCAACTCCTGGACCTCCCGCATCAGCGACGTGACGGTCTTGGCCTCCCGGCCCAGCGCGGGGCGGGCGACCTCGGCCGCGTAGCGGGTGCGCTTGGCGGCCTTGCGGGTCTCGTGGATGGCGGTGTCGCGGTCGGGGCCCGGCGCGAGGTCGAAGGTCTCCTGGAGGGAGCCGGCGAAGCGGCGGTACTGGCGGTCGACGGCCTTGCGTACCACGGGCTCCGCGGGGCGTTCCGCGGCGGTGCGCAGCGGCGGGTCGGAGAGGATCGCGTCGAGGGCGTCGAGCAGGGCGAGATAGCGGCGGCCGTCGAGCACGGCGACGATGCGGCGCCGGGAGCCGGTGCGGCGGGCGGCGGACCAGGTGCGCAGCCGGCCGCGGACGGGGCCGAGGACGAGCGGGCGGTCCAGCTCCGCGAGAGCGGCGTGGATGCGCTCGGTGAGCACCTCGCGGTCGCGGTCGACGCCGAGTTCGCCGGCCAGCCAGCGGAGTTCCGCGGAGACCGGGTCGGTGACGGTGCGGTCGAGCACGGCGCGGTAGCTGCGGAAGGTGCTGCGCAGCCGGCGGCTGGCGACGCGCATCTGGTGCACGGCGTCGGGCTGGTCGCGGCGGACGGCGGGGTCGAGTTCGACGACGGCGGTGATCTGGGCGCGTACGTAGTCGAGGACGAGGTCGCCGGCGGTGCGGGCGGCGGGCTCGGGGGGCTGCTTGCCGGCGGCTTTCTTCTTGTCCCCCTTCTTGCCCGCGCCCTTCTTGCCCGGCTTCTGCTTGTCCGCGCTCTTCTTCTTGCCGTCCTTGCCGCCCTTGCCGGTTTTCGGCTTCTTGTCGTTCTTCTTGTCGCCCTTCTCCTTCCGCTCCTCCGTCTCCGCCAGCGCCCGCGCCAGCTTCGACGGCGCCGTGGAACGCCGCAGCCCCGCCCCGGTGAGCGCCGCGTCCACCGCGTCCAGCACCTCCGGGTCTCCCCCGGCGCTCAGCTCGGCCTCCACCTCGGCCCACCGCGCCGTCGCCCCCGTCTCCGGCCGCTCCGCGGTCACCCGGTCGACGGAGACTTCCGCGACCTGTTCGCCGTCGGCGTCGAGCAGTTGGTGGACGTCCCGCTCCGTGCGGATGCGGACGACGGGCGCCAGCTCGGCGTCGCGCGTACGGGAGCGGACGAGGGCCGCGAGGCGGCGCGGGATGCCCTCGCCGAGCGGGGCGCGGATCTCGTCGCGTACGCCCGCGGCCACCGGCAGCTTCAGATGCCAGCCCGCGTCGTCGCCGCCCGTGCGGCGGCGCAGGGTGATGCCGTCGGCCGCCAGCCGGCGGGCGGCCGTGTCGTAGTAGACGGCGTCGAGCAGAGCGGTGCCCTGGTCGATCACCGACGCCACGCCGTCGACGCCCGTCAGGTCCGGCAGCGGGGGCAGTTCGCGGGTGCCCGCCGTGGCCTCGTACTTCCGCTCGATCTCGCGCACCGTGTCCACCATGAAACGAATTTAGCCGCGGATGGGCGAGGGGTCATGAGGTGCGCGGCGCCGGATCACGGGAATGTGCCGGGTGGCGAGGGTCCCGGGGGTGTCCTAGCGTCGCGCCTGGAACGACAAGGAGCTCGCCCATGGCCCAGACGCGCACCATCCCCGCCATCAGCTACGCCGAGGACATCGACGAGGGCGTGACCGGTGTGGACGCCGGGCTGCTGGTGCTGCGGGCGGTGGTCGGCGTGATCCTGGCGGGGCACGGGGCGCAGAAGCTCCTCGGCTGGTTCGATGGCCCGGGGTTCGACGCGACGGCGGCGACGCTGGCCCAGGCCGGCTATCCCTCCGGGCGGACGATGACGTGGGTGCTGGGGCTGAGCGAGATCGTGGGCGGGTTCGCGCTGGTCATCGGCTTCCTCACGCCGTTGGCGGCCGCCGCGGTGATCGGCGTGATGATCAACGCGGTCGCCCTCAAGTGGGGCTACGACTGGAGCGGCCCGATCGCGGCGACGGATCCGCGGGGCATCGAGTACGAGTTCCTGCTCGGCGCCGCGGGCGTGGCGCTGGCGCTGACCGGGGCGGGGCTGGTCTCCGTGGACGGTGCGCTCGGGCGCGGCGGGCGGCTCGCGCCGGGGGTGGCCGCGGTGCTCCTGGGGGTGGCGGCGGGGGTGGGCGTGCTCTTCCTGCGGCGGCTGTAGCGCGGGCGGGCCCCGGCTCCGTAGCGCCGGGGCCTCACCTCGCAGCGGCGCTCAGGCGGAGAGGGGCCGCTGCGCCTTGATGGACTGGAGCAATCCCACCGCGATCCACACCGCGAACATCGACGAGCCGCCGTAGCTGACGAACGGCAGCGGCAGGCCCGCCACCGGCATGATGCCGAGCGTCATCCCGATGTTCTCGAACGCCTGGAACGCGAACCACGCCACCACGCCCGCCGCCACGATCGTGCCGTACAGGTCGCTGGCGTCCCGCGCGATCCGGCAGGCCCGCCAGAGCATCACGCCGAGCAGCACCAGGATGAGTCCCGCGCCGACGAAGCCCAGTTCCTCGCCCGCGACCGTGAAGATGAAGTCGGTCTGCTGCTCGGGCACGAACTGGCCGGTCGTCTGGCTGCCCTCGCCCAGGCCCTTGCCGGTCGCGCCGCCGGAGCCGATGGCGATACGGGCCTGGTTGGTGTTGTAGCCGACGCCCGCCGGGTCGAGCGCCGGGTTGGCGAAGGCGGCGAAGCGGGCCACCTGGTACTCGTCGAGCATGCCCAGCGAGACGATCAGCGCCGCGCCGCCGACGCCCGCCAGCACCAGCCCCAGCACCCAGCGGTTCGACGCGCCGGAGGCCAGCAGCACGCCCAGCACGATCGACGTCAGCACCATCGCCGAGCCGAGGTCCGGCATGAGCACGACGATCCCGATGGGCACCGCGGCCAGGCCGAGGGCCTGGACGACGGTGCGGTGGTCGGGGTGCTCGCGGTCGCCCGCGTCGACCCGGGCGGCGAGGATCATCGCCATCCCCAGGATGATCGTGATCTTGGTGAACTCGGCCGGCTGGACCGTGAAGCCGCCGCCGAGGTCGAGCCAGGCGCGGGAGCCGTTGATGGTGCTGCCCAGCGGGCTGAGCACCATCGCGACGAGCACCAGCGACAGACCGTAGAGCACGGGCACCACCCCGCGCAGCGTGCGGTGGCCCACCCAGATGGTGGCGGCCATCAGCGCGATGCCGATGGTGGTGAAGATCGCGTGCCTTATCACGAAGAAGTACGGGTCGCCGCCGGTGAGGTCGTCGCGGTTGCGGGTCGCCGACCAGACCAGCGCCGTGCCCAGGACGGAGAGGGCGAGCCCGGAGAACATCAGCATCCAGTCGACCCGGCGCACCAGCGAGTCGCGCGCGGTCAGCCTGCCCCACGTGCCCAGCTCGGGGGTGAAGCGCCGGACCGAGTACCCCTCTGCGGCCGTCATCGCGCCTCGATCCTGCCGTCCGGCGAGATCTTCGGCAGCTTCTTCTCCGGCTCGGGCAGCAGCGCCTTCTTCTTGCCGCCGACACCGTAGAGCGCGTCGTAGACGGCGCGGACCGCGGGCGCCGAGGCACCGGAGCCGGTGCCGCCCTGGGACATGGTCATGACGATCGCGTATTCGTCGGTGTACGTCGCGAACCACGAGGTCGTCTGCTTGCCGTAGACCTCTGCGGTGCCGGTCTTCGCGTGCATCGGGATCTTCTCCTGCGGCCAGCCGCCGAAGCGCCAGGCGGCGGTGCCGCGGGTGGCGACGCCCGCGAGGGCATCGTCCATGGCCGCGCGCGTCTCCTTGTCCATCGGCAGCTTGCCGTGCTCCTCCGGCTCGATCATGTCGACCTTCTTGCCGTCGGCGCTGACGATGGCCTTGCCGACGGTCGGCTTGTAGAGCGTGCCGCCGTTGGCGAGGGCCGCGTACATCGTCGCCATCTGTATCGGGGTGACGAGCGTGTCGCCCTGACCGATGGAGTAGTTGACGGAGTCACCGGCGCGCATCTGCATGCCCTCCCGGCAGTTCTCGTACGCGATGCGCTGGGCGTAGTCGCCGTCCTTCTTGCCCTGCTTGCACCAGGCGTCCTTGTTGGCCCGCCAGTAGTCCTTCTTCCACTGCCGGTCGGGCACCCGGCCGGGGACCTCGTTGGGGAGGTCGACGCCGGTCTCCGCGCCGAGGCCGAACTGGTGCGCGGTCTTGTAGAACCAGTCGTCGGGCTTCTTCTTCGGCTTGATCCCGCCGTCGTTCTGCCACTCCTGGTGCGCCAGCCGGTAGTAGACCGTGTCGCAGGAGACCTCCAGCGCGCGGCCGAGGCCGATGGCGCCGTAGCTCTGCGACTCGAAGTTCTTGAAGACCTGGCCGCCGATGCTGTAGTCGCTGCTGCACTCGTAGCTGCCGTCGAAGTCGTACCCGGCGTTGACCGCGGCCGCCGTCGGGATCGGCTTGAAGATCGAGCCGGGGGCCGACTGGCCCTGGATCGCCCGGTTGAGCAGCGGATAGTTGGCCTTCTTGCCGGTGAGCCTCTTGTACGTGCCGGAGTCGATGCCGCCGACCCAGTCGTTCGGGTCGTACGACGGGTTGGACGCCATGGCGACGATGCGGCCGGTGTCGGCCTCCATCACCACCATCGCGCCGGAGTCCGCCTTGTAGTTCGTGCCGGTGTTGTCGTCGAACTCGGTGCGGGCCTTCTCCATCGCCTTCTCCAGCTCCACCTCGGCCAGCGCCTGCACCCGCGAATCGATGCTCGTGACCAGGTTGGAGCCGGGCACGCCCGGCTGCTTGTCGGCCTCTCCTATCACCCGGCCGAGCTTGTCGACGCGGTAGTTCGTCACCCCGGCCTGGCCGCGCAGCTCGGAGTCGTAGGAGCGCTCCAGGCCCGAGCGGCCGATCTGGTCGGTGCGCAGCAGCGGGTTGTCGCTGTCCTCGGCGTCGGCGATCTCCTCGTCGGTGACCGGGGAGAGATAGCCGAGCACCTGGGCGGTGTTCGCGTCGTTCGGCGAGCCATAGCGGCGGACGGCGCTGGGCTCCGCGGTGATGCCGGGGAACTCCTCGGCACGCTCGCGGATCTGCAGCGCCTGGCGGGCCGTGGCCTCGTCGGTGATGGGGATCGGCTGGTACGGGGAGCCGTTCCAGCAGGGCTTGGGGGTCTTGGCGTCGCAGAGCCGGACCCGCTCCATGACCGTCTTGGGGTCCATGCCGAGCACGTCGGCGAGCTTGGTCAGTATCGCCTCGCCGTCGTCGTCCATCTTCATCAGGTCGGTGCGGCTGGCGGAGACCACGAGGCGGGTCTCGTTGTCGGCGAGCGGTTCGCCGCGGGAGTCGAGGATGGAGCCGCGTACGGCGGGCTCGATGACCTGCTGGACGTGGTTGCCGGCGGCCTCCGCCTCGTACTCGTCGCCGTTGCGGATCTGCAGGTACCACAGCCGGCCGCCGAGCGTGAGCAGCAGCGAGAGCACGAGGACCTGGATGCCGACGAGCCGGACGGTGACCCGGGTGGACTTGCCGGTCTCCGGGATGTTGGTCACAGCCGCTTCACCCCTTTGATGCGGGTGGCCTTGGCGGACTTGGACTTGGGGCCGAACAGGTTGCCGCGCTGCCGGCCGATGCCGCCGCGGCCGTAGGAACGGGCGCGCTTGACGGCGGTGCGGCTGACCGTGCCGCCGGCCAGCCAGCGGTACGAGGAGTCGCCCGCGGCCGAGCCGCCGGTGGCGGTCTCGGCGGCCTCGGCGGTCGTGCCCCGGTCGGCCTTGCGGGCCAGCGCCATCACCAGCGGCACGGTGAACGGGGCGAGCAGCAGGTCGTAGATCGCGGCGGTGAAGACCAGGCTGCCCAGGCCCACGCCGCGCACCGAGCCCTCGCCGACGAGGGCGCCGACGCCCGCGTAGAGCAGCGTGGAGCCGACGGCGGCGCAGCCGACGACCATCATCGGGCCCGCGGCGCTGCGCACCTGGCCGGTCTCGGGCTTGATGAGCCCGGCGAGGTAGCCGATGACGGCGAGCACGAGGGCGTAGCGGCCCACGGCGTGGTCGGCGGGCGGCGCGATGTCGGCGAGCAGTCCTGCGGTGAAGCCGACGAGGGCGCCGCCGACGTGCCCGTAGACCATCGCGAGGGCGAGGACGACGAGGAGCGTCAGATCGGGTACGGCGCCGGGCAGATGGAGCCTGGCGAGCACGGTGACCTGGAAGACGAGGGCGGTCACCAGCAGCGAGGCGCAGAGCAGGACGCGGTTCACGTGCCTCATGCGGTCAGTTCACGTCCTCTCCGGCTGCGGGGCCCCCGGCGGCGGGATCGGCCGCCGGGTCCTCGCCGGCGCCGGCACCGGCCCCGGCGTCCGTCTCGCCCTCGGCCGCGCCGCCGTCCGTCTCGCCCTCCCCGCCCGGGGGGACGGTGACGGTGACGGTGGGCGTCGGGGTGGCCTTCGGCGCGGGCGGCAGGACCGTGTCGCGCGGGTCGTCACGGGGCGGCTGGACGACGACCCCGACGATGTCGAGCCGGGTGAAGGAGGCGTACGGCTCGACGTACACGGTGCGGGTGACGTCGCCGACCGGCTCGACCGACGAGACGACTCCTATCGGCACGCCCGGCACGAACGGCCGCGATTCGCTGGAGCCGAAGGTCACCAGCCGGTCGCCCTTCGCCACCTTCAGCTTGCCGTTGAGCAGTTCGACCTTCATGGGCCGGTCGCCCTGGCCGGTGGCGAAGCCCAGCTCGCTGGTCTTCTCCAGCCGGGTGCCGACGGTGAAGTCCGGGTCGTTGGCGAGCAGCACGGTGGCCGTGGACGGCCCGACGGTGGTGACGCGGCCGACGAGGCCGTCGCCGTTGAGTACGGTCATGTCCCGCTCCAGGCCGTCCCGGGAGCCGGCGTCGATGGTCACGGTCCAGGACAGGCCCTGGGCCGCTCCTATGGCGATGACCTGGGCCCCCTTGATTCCGTAGCGCCCGGCGCCCGCGGTTTTGAGGATCTTGTCCAGCTCGGCGGCGCGGGCGCGGTTGCGGTCGTCGCTGCCGAGTCGCTGCTTCAGCTCGGCGTTCTGCCGCTGCAGCTCGGCGATCCTGTCGTGCCTGTCCCCCGACTCGCGGACCGCCTCGATCGCGTTGCCCACCGGGTCGACCACCGTCGCGACGCCGTTCTCGACGGGCCCCAACGCCGCCGCGGCCCCCCGCTTCGTGGCGTCCAGGGGAGAGTCGTCCCCGCCCCGGATGTCGACCGTGATCAGCGCGAACGAGATGGTGATGAGCAGCAGGAGCAGGACCCGGCTCTCTCGTGTGTCCCTCACGTGCTTCCGAAGCGCCTTCCTGGGTGTCCCGGCGGTGGGGTGCGGACTTGGGGGGCTAACGACGGGGCTGCGCGTCCAGCACCTGCTGCAGCGCCTCGAACTCCTCGACGCACTTGCCGGAGCCGAGCGCGACGGAGTCGAGCGGCTCCTCGGCGAGGTGGATCGGCATCCCCGTCTCGTGCCGCAGCCGCTCGTCGAGGCCGGCCAGCAGCGCGCCGCCCCCGGTGAGCACGATGCCGCGGTCCATGATGTCGCCGGAGAGCTCCGGCGGGCACTTGTCGAGCGTCGTCTTGACCGCGTCGACGATCGCGTTGAGCGGTTCCTCCATGGCCTTGCGGACCTCGGCGGAGGAGATCACGACCGTCTTCGGCAGCCCGCTGACCAGGTCGCGGCCGCGGATCTCGGTGTGCTCGTCGCGGTCGGTGTCGTACGCGGAGCCGATGGTGATCTTGATGTTCTCTGCGGTGCGCTCGCCGAGCAGGAGGCTGTACTCCTTCTTGATGTGCTGGATGATCGCGTTGTCCAGCTCGTCCCCGGCGACCCGGATGGACTGCGCCGTGACGATGCCGCCGAGGGAGATCACCGCGACCTCGGTGGTGCCGCCGCCGATGTCCACGACCATGTTCCCCGTCGCCTCGTGCACCGGGAGCCCCGAGCCGATGGCCGCCGCCATGGGCTCCTCGATGATGTGCACCTGGCGCGCGCCCGCCTGGGTCGACGCCTCGATGACCGCGCGGCGCTCGACTCCCGTGATGCCGGAGGGGACGCAGACGACGACGCGCGGACGGGCGAGGTAGCGGCGCTTGTGGATCTTCAGGATGAAGTAGCGCAGCATCCGCTCGGTGATCTCGAAGTCGGCGATGACGCCGTCCTTCAGCGGGCGCACCGCCACGATGTTGCCCGGGGTGCGGCCGATCATCTTCTTCGCCTCGGCGCCGACCGCGAGGATGCCGCCCGTGTTGGTGTTGATGGCAACGACCGACGGCTCGTTCAGGACGATGCCCCGGCCTCTGACGTACACCAACGTGTTGGCGGTCCCAAGGTCGACGGCCATGTCACGGCCGATGAAGCTCATGTTGTTCGCCATGGGGTACGTCTGGCCTTCCAGGGTGATGGCGGACGGGGGTCGGCAGCAGGGCGACGCGCGCTACGGCCCGTAGGGGCCATCGTAGTCTCGCGAGGTCGCGGAGGGAGCGAGGGTGTCGCAGTCAATACGGCACCGTGTCGGTTGCGCATGCCCCCTTTTCGCTTGCACATGCCAAGAGGCGACCGAATGATCCGGTCGCCTCTCCGGGGCACGGGTCCGCTGCCGACCTGCGGGGACGTCAGGCGAGGTCGGGGAAGAACAGCTTCAGCTCGCGTGCGGCGGATTCCTCGGAGTCCGAGGCGTGCACGAGGTTCTCACGGACGACGGTGCCGAAGTCGCCGCGGATGCTGCCGGGCGCGGCGGCGATCGGGTCGGTGGGCCCGGACAGGGCGCGGACTCCCTCGATGACCCGCTCGCCCTCGACCACGAGCGCGACGACGGGTCCCGAGGCCATGAACTCCACCAGGGGCTCGTAGAACGGGCGGCCCACGTGCTCGGCGTAGTGCTGCTCCAGGATCGAGCGGTCGAGGGTGCGCAGCTCGAGCGCGGCGATCGACCAGTCGGCCTTCCGCTCGATCCGGCCGATGATCTCGCCGACCAGCCCGCGGCGGACCGCGTCGGGCTTGAGGAGGACGAGCGTGCGCTGGCTCATGTACGGCTCCTGGCAGTGCGTTGCTGGATTCGGGGGAATCCGACCTTACCCGGCCCCCCGCGGGCGCCCGCACGCATCCCGGCCTCCGGCGGCCACGGCGGCTACGCCGGGGCGCCGCCGGGTTCGGCGGGGGCGCCGCCGGTCTGCTCCGCGGCGGCGCGGGCGCGCGCCGCCTTGGCCTCGTCGACGATCCGGCCGTAGTGCACCGACGCCCACCACAGGGCGGCGAAGACCGCGCCCAGGAAGAACATCGACGGCACCACGAAGCCGGAGGCGATCAGCGCGATCTGCAGCCCCCAGCCGACCTGCACGGCGCCGGGGCGCCCGAGCATCCCGCAGAGCAGCACGCACAGCACCATGGCGGCGCCGCTGACCCCCCAGATCGTGCCGTTCGACAGGTCGGACTGCTGCATCGCGACGAGACCCGTCAGGCCGACGACCAGGATCTCGCCGATCAGCGTGCTCGCACAGAGCGTGCGCATCGCTCGCCCTTCTCTTCGGTTCCAGCGGGGTGACGGACCCGGCGCGGCGGGCACCGGCGCGCTCGTCCCTCCCCGCCAGGGTAGTCCCCCGCTACTTTGCGCCCAGCAGCAGCCGGGCCTCTCCGGCGGTGATGACGGAGCCGGTGACCAGCACGCCCGCGCCCGCGTACTCGTCCTCCTCCTCCGCCAGCGTGATGGCCGCCTCCAGGGCGTCGTCCAGCCGCGGCTCGACCTGGACCCGCTCGCTGCCGAAGACCTCGACGGCGATGGCCGCCAGCTCGTCCGGGTCCATGGCGCGGGTGGTCGAGTTCCGGGTGATGACGACTTCGGAGAAGATCGGCTCGAACGCCTCCAGCACGCCGCGCACGTCCTTCTCCCGGCTGGTGCCGACGACGCCGACCAACCGGCTGAAGCCGAACGCCTCCTGCACGCCCGCGGCGGTGGCCAGCGCGCCGGCCGGGTTGTGGGCGGCGTCGAGGATGACGGTGGGCGAGGTCCGTACGACCTCGAGGCGGCCCGGCGAGGTGACGGCGGCGAACGCGCGCCTGACGGTGTCCGCGTCGAGGCTGCGGGCGTGCTCGGAGCCGACGCCGAAGAACGCCTCGACGGCGGCGAGCGCCACCGCGGCGTTGTGCGCCATGTGCTCGCCGTGCAGCGGCAGGAAGACCTCCGGGTACTCGCCGCCGAGGCCGCGCAGCGTCAGCAACTGCCCGCCGACCGCGACCTCCCGGCTCAGCACCCCGAACTCCATGCCCTCGCGGGCCACGGTCGCGTCCATCTCGACGGCCCGCTTGAGGATGACCTGCGCGGCGTCGACGGGCTGCTGGGCCATGATCACGACGGTGCCCGTGCCGCCGCCGGGGGGCGTCGCGGTCTTCTTGACGATCCCCGCCTTGTCCGCGGCGATGGCGCCCGGGGTGTCCCCCAGCAGCCGGCTGTGGTCGACGGCGATGGGGGTGACGACGGCGACGGAGGCGTCGATGACGTTCGTGCTGTCCCAGGTGCCGCCGAGGCCGACCTCGACGACCGCCACGTCCACCGGGGCCTCGGCGAACGCGGCGAAGGCCATCGCGGTGAGCATCTCGAAGAACGACAGCGGGTGCTCCTGCCGGGCGTCGACCAGCTCCGCGTACGGCTTCAGCTCGCGGTACGTCTCCACGAACCGCTCCGCGTCGATCGGCGTTCCGTCCAGGCCGATCCGCTCCGTGATCGACTGCAGGTGCGGGCTGGTGAAGCGGCCCGTGCGCAGGTCGCAGGCGACCAGCAGGGCCTCGATCATGCGGGCCGTGGAGGACTTGCCGTTCGTGCCCGTCAGATGGATCGAGGGATAGGCCCGCTGCGGCTCGCCGAGGATGTCGAGCAGCGCCTGGATGCGCTCCAGCGACGGGTCGATGCGCGTCTCCGGCCAGCGCGCCAGCAGCTCCGCCTCGGCCTCGCGCAGCGCGCGCGCCACCTCGGGGTCCGCGGGCACCGCGGGCACGCCGTCACCGGCGGGCGGGCCGCCCTGCGCGCGCAGCGTGCGGCTGCCGGCCTCGATGA
Source organism: Streptomyces sp. WAC 06738 (assembly GCF_003945505.1). Taxonomy (NCBI): domain Bacteria; kingdom Bacillati; phylum Actinomycetota; class Actinomycetes; order Kitasatosporales; family Streptomycetaceae; genus Streptomyces; species Streptomyces sp. WAC 06738. Next base: position 2,302,493 of record NZ_CP029618.1, read on the forward strand.
CGGCGAGGTCGGGATCGCGGTCGGTCTCCGTGCCGACGATCTCCTCGAAGGCATCGTCTTCGGGGCCGCCCGGGGTGTCCGGGCTGCCGGGGGTCTCGTCCGGGTCGGGACCAGCGGGTTCTTCGCGGGCGCTCACGGTGTCAGTCTAGGGTCCGGCTACGACAGTCCCCCGACCGGCGGGTGCACGAGAAGCAGCTTCGGATCGCACGTTCGACACAGGAGGCCACCGCGTGTCCCCCAACGACCCCCCGAACGGTGCGGGGCGCCGCCCGCGCGCGCTGTTCGCGATGAGCCCCGACGTCCTGCCGCGGCTCTTCGACGCGGCGACGCGGGACCGGCTCGCCGAGGTCGCGGACCTCGAACCCGGTCTGGTCGCCGCGGACTTCACCGTGCCGCGCGCCGCCGCGGCGCTGGCGGGCGCGGAGGTGCTGGTCACCTGCTGGGGCTGCCCGCCGCTGGACGAGGCGGCGCTCGCCGCCGCGCCGGAGCTGCGGGCCGTCGTGCACGCCGCGGGGTCGGTCAAGCACCACGTCACCGAGGCGGTGTGGCGGCGCGGGATCGCGGTCTCCTCGGCGGCCTGGGCGAACGCGCTGCCGGTGGCGGAGTACACCGTCGCGGCGGTGCTCTTCGCCAACAAGCGGGTGCTGGAGGTACGGGAGGAGTACCGGCGGCGGCGCGGCCCGTACGACTGGTACGCGGACCACCCGGGCGCCGGCAACTACCGGCGCACCGTCGGCATCGTCGGCGCCTCGATGATCGGGCGGCGGGTGCTGGAGCTGCTGCGCCCGTACGACCTGTCGGCGCTCGTCTACGACCCGTACGCGGACGACGGCGAGCTGCGCGCCCTCGGCGCCACCCCGGCGGGGCTCGACGAGCTGTGCGCCACCGCGGACGTGGTCTCCGTGCACGCGCCGGCGCTGCCGAGCACCCGGCATCTGATCAGCCGCGCCCGGCTGGCGTCGATGCGGGACGGTGCGACGCTCGTCAACACCGCCCGCGGCTCGCTGGTGGACCAGGAGGCGCTGACGGAGGAGCTGGTCTCGGGGCGGCTGCACGCCGTGGTGGACGTGACCGAGCCGGAGTTCCTGCCGGCCGGCTCGCCGCTGTACGAATTGCCGAACGTGCTGCTGACGCCGCATGTCGCGGGGTCGCTGGCGGGCGAGCTGCCGCGGCTGGGCCGGGCGGCGGCCGGCGAACTGGCCCGCTACGCTGCCGGGTTGCCCTTCGCGCACCCGGTGCGGCCGGAGTCCCTGGGCCACAGCGCGTAGCCGCGGATACGGGCCCGGGGCAGGCGCCCCGGGCCCGTACCCGCACGCGCTACGCCTGCGGCAGGCGCTCCAGCTGGGCGCCGATGCGGACGATGTCCTCCTCGGCCTTCGCCAGCCTGGTACGGATCTTGGCGACGACCGGCTCCGGCGCCTTGGCGAGGAAGCCCTCGTTCCCGAGCTTCGCCTCCGCCTGCGCCTTCTCCTTCTCGGCCGCGGCCAGGTCCTTCGTCAGCCGCTTGCGCTCGGCCGCCACGTCGATCGTCCCGGACAGGTCCAGCGCGACCGTCGCCCCGGCCACGGGCAGCGACGCGGTGGCGGCGAAGGAGCCGCCCTCCGGCTGGAGGCGCAGCAGTTGCCGCATGGCGGCCTCGTGCTCCTCCAGTCCCGCGCCGGAGAGCTCCACCCGGGCGGGCACCCGCTGGCCCGGCTGCAGGCCCTGGTCGGCGCGGAAGCGGCGGACCTCGGTGACGACCTCCTGGAGCTTCACGATCTCCGCCTCGGCCGCCGCGTCCCGGAAGCCGGAGTCCGCGGGCCAGTCGGCGATCACCAGGGACTCGCGGCCCGTCAGCGTCGTCCACAGCGTCTCGGTGACGAACGGGACCACCGGGTGCAGCAGCCGCAGCGTGACGTCCAGGACCTCGCCGAGGACGCGGCGCGAGGCGTCGGCCGCGGGGCCGCCGGCCGCGAACGTGGTCTTGGACAGCTCCACGTACCAGTCGAAGACCTCGTCCCAGGCGAAGTGGAACAGCACGTCGGAGAGCTTCGCGAACTGGTAGTCGTCGTAGAGCGCGTCGACCTCGGCGACGACGGCGCCGAGCCGGGAGAGGATCCAGCGGTCCGTGGTGGACAGGTCCGCCTCGGCGGGCAGCGGCCCCTCGACCGTGGCGCCGTTCATCAGCGCGAAGCGCGTGGCGTTCCACACCTTGTTCGCGAAGTTGCGCGAGCCCTGCACCCAGTCCTCGCCGATCGGCACGTCGGTGCCCGGGTTGGCGCCGCGGGCGAGGGTGAAGCGGACGGCGTCGGCACCGTACTTGTCCATCCACTCCAGCGGATTGACGACGTTGCCGAAGGTCTTCGACATCTTCTTGCCGAACTCGTCGCGGACCATGCCGTGCAGCACGATCGTGCGGAACGGGATCTCGCCGTCCATCGCGTACAGCCCGAACATCATCATCCGCGCGACCCAGAAGAAGAGGATGTCGTAGCCCGTGACCATGACGGAGTTCGGATAGAACTTCGCCAGGCTCTCGGTCTCCTCCGGCCAGCCCAGCGTGGAGAAGGGCCACAGGCCGGAGGAGAACCACGTGTCCAGCACGTCGCTGTCCTGGGTCCAGCCCTCGCCGCTCGGCGGCTCCTCGTCCGGGCCGACGCACACCAGCTCGCCGTCCGGGCCGTGCCAGACGGGGATCCGGTGGCCCCACCAGAGCTGGCGGGAGATGCACCAGTCGTTGAGGTGGTCGACCCAGCCGAAGTAGCGGGACTCCATCTCCTTGGGGTGGATGGCGACCCGGCCGTCGCGCACCGCGTCGCCCGCGGCCTTCGCCAGCGGGCCGACCTTCACCCACCACTGCATGGACAGCCGCGGCTCGATCGTGGTCTTGCAGCGGGAGCAGTGACCCACCGAGTGCGTGTAAGGCCGCTTCTCGGCCACGATCCGGCCGTCGGCGCGCAGCGCGGCGACGATCGCCGAGCGGGCCTCCAGCCGGTCCAGGCCCTGGAACGGCCCGTGGGCGGTGATGACCGCGTGCTCGTCCATGATCGTGAGCATCGGCAGGTCGTGCCGGCGGCCGATCTCGAAGTCGTTCGGGTCGTGCGCCGGGGTCACCTTCACGGCGCCGGTGCCGAACTCGGGGTCGACGTGCTCGTCGGCGAGGACGGGGATGCGGCGGCCGGTGAGCGGCAGCACGATCTCCGTGCCGACGAGGTGGCGGTAGCGCTCGTCGTCCGGGTGGACGGCGACGGCGGTGTCGCCGAGCATCGTCTCGGCGCGGGTGGTGGCCACGACGATGGACTGCTCGCCCTCCCCGTAGCGGATGGAGACGAGCTCGCCGTCGTCGTCCTGGTACTCCACCTCGATGTCGGAGATCGCGGTGAGGCAGCGGGGGCACCAGTTGATGATGCGCTCGGCGCGGTAGATCAGCTCGTCGTCGAAGAGCCGCTTGAAGATGGTCTGGACGGCGCGGGACAGGCCCTCGTCCATGGTGAAGCGGTCGCGGCTCCAGTCCACGCCGTCGCCGAGGCGGCGCATCTGGCCGGCGATCTGCCCGCCGGACTCCGCCTTCCACTTCCACACCCGCTCGACGAACGCCTCGCGGCCCAGATCGTGCCGCGACAGGCCCTCCTTGGCCAGCTCGCGCTCCACCACGTTCTGCGTGGCGATGCCGGCATGGTCCATGCCGGGCTGCCACAGCGTCTCGTACCCCTGCATCCGCTTGCGGCGGGTGAGGGCGTCGATGAGCGTGTGCTCGAAGGCGTGGCCGAGATGCAGGCTTCCCGTGACGTTCGGCGGGGGGATGACGATCGCGTACGGGGGCTTGTCGCTCTTGGCGTCCGCCGCGAAGTAACCGCGCTCTACCCAGCCCTCGTACAGCGAGGTCTCGACCTCGCCGGGCGTGTACTGCGTGGGGAGTTCTGCTGCGCTGCTCTGCGGGTTCTTTGCGTCGGTCACGACGGTCAGTGTAGAGCCGCGTCACGCCCCGCTGCGAACCACTTGTGGACGGGCTGCGTCCTTGTGGACGACCGCGCCTCCGCCGATCGAGACCCGAGGCAGCGCAACGCGGCGCGATCCGACAGTATGGGCGGAGCAGCATTAACTCACGGAGGGGACCGTAATGAGTCACAACCAGCCGCCGCCACCCGGACCGTACGGGGGTGGAGGGCAGCAGCCAGGCCCGTACGGGCAGCCCGGTCCCTACGGCCAGCCCCAGCAACCGCAGCAGCCCGCGCAGTCCCCCTACGCCCAGCCCGGTCAGGGCGGTCAGCCGGGCCAGCCCGGTTACGGCTACCCGCAGCAGGGCGGCGACCAGGGCTACGGGCAGCAGCAGCAACAGCCGGGCGGATACGGGCAGCCCGGGGGTTACGGCCAGCAGCAGTACGGCCAGCAGCAGGCGGGTCCGTACGGTCAGCAGCAGCCCGGGTACGGCCAGGCCCCGCCGCCCCCGCCGCCCGGCGGCGGCAAGAACAAGACCCTCTTCGTCGTCGTCGGCGCGGTGGTCGCGGTCGCGCTCATAGCCGTGGCCGCGTTCTTCCTCATCGGTGGCGACGACGACGATGACGGCAAGAAGGACGAGTCGAAGAACTCGCAGAACGACGGCGACAAGACGGACGACGGGGGCGACAGCGGGGACGACCCGCCCGCCGACGACGGCAAGAAGTACAAGCTGACGACGCCCGAGACGGTCGCCTCCGAGTACCAGAAGGACGACTCCGCCCCCGGCGGCGAACTGAACTCCAGCGACATCGACCAGTTGGAGACGATCGGCGTCTCCAACCCGAAGGACGTCGGCGCCGGCTACACGGCGGGCACGGAGGCAACGGCCAAGATCCTGCAGTTCCAGGGCGTCTACGGCGACATCTCCAACCCGGACATGGTCCTCGACGCGTTCTTCACGTACATGGCCAAGGAGGCCGCCGCCGACCCGTCAGCGGGCGGGGGCGACACGGCCGAGCTGGTCGGCAGCCCGGAGGAGGTCAATCCCGACGGGCTGGAGGAGGGCGCTTCGATGAAGTGCCAGTACGTGAAGTTCTCCAGCGACGACTCCGGCGCACCGGTCGACAGCTTCAACTTCCCGACCTGCGCCTGGGCCGACAGCAGCACCATCGGCTACATCGCGATGACCGACCCGACGCTGATCATCACCGGCGGCGAGACGAGCATCGACGAGGCCGCGACCACCACCGCGGAGGTCCGCAACGACGTCCGCGTGCCGCTCGGCTGAGCCGCGGGGCACACACGCGAAGGGGCCGCCCGGTGGGCGGCCCCTTTCCGTATCGGGTGGTGCGTCCGGCTCGTACGGGACCGTACCGGCCGGAGACGGCGTGCGGCTCAGGCACTCTCCTGGTGGCGCTGCTCCGGCTCGGCGGCGCGGGAGCGGGGCACCAGCGTCGGGTTGACGTTGGAGTGGACCGCCTCCTCCGTGATGACCACGCGGGCGACGTCCTTGCGCGACGGCACCTCGTACATCACGGACTGCAGCACCTCCTCCATGATGGCGCGGAGCCCGCGGGCGCCGGTGCCGCGGAGGATGGCCTGGTCGGCGATGGCCTCCAGCGCCGGACGGTCGAAGTCAAGCTCGACGCCGTCGAGTTCGAAGAGGCGCTGGTACTGCTTGACGAGCGCGTTCCGCGGCTCGACGAGGATCTTCAGCAGGGCGGCCCGGTCCAGGTTGTGCACGCTGGTGATGACCGGCAGCCGCCCGATGAACTCGGGGATCATGCCGTACTTCACCAGGTCCTCGGGCATGACCTCCTGGAACGGGTCCTCGTTCGCCAGCTCGCGCTTGGAGCGGATGGTGGCCCCGAAGCCGATGCCCTTGGCGCCCGCCCGGGACTCGATGAGCTTCTCCAGACCGGCGAAGGCACCGCCGACGATGAACAGCACGTTCGTCGTGTCGATCTGGATGAACTCCTGGTGCGGGTGCTTCCTGCCGCCCTGCGGCGGCACGGAGGCCGTCGTGCCCTCCAGGATCTTCAGCAGCGCCTGCTGCACGCCTTCGCCGGAGACGTCACGGGTGATCGACGGGTTCTCACTCTTCCGTGCGACCTTGTCGATCTCGTCGATGTAGATGATGCCGGTCTCGGCCTTCTTGACGTCGTAGTCGGCGGCCTGGATGAGCTTCAGCAGGATGTTCTCGACGTCCTCGCCGACATACCCCGCCTCGGTGAGGGCGGTGGCGTCGGCGATGGCGAAGGGGACGTTGAGCATCCGGGCCAGGGTCTGCGCCAGGAGCGTCTTGCCGGAACCGGTGGGGCCGAGCAGCAGGATGTTGGACTTCGACAGCTCGATGCCGTCCTCGCGGTTCTGCGCCGCGGCACCGTTCTCGCCGGCCTGGACCCGCTTGTAGTGGTTGTAGACCGCGACGGAGAGCGCCTTCTTGGCGGCCTCCTGGCCGACGACGTAGCCCTCCAGGAACTCGTAGATCTCGCGGGGCTTGGGCAGTTCCTCCCAGCGCACCTCGGAGCTCTCCGCCAGCTCCTCTTCGATGATCTCGTTACAGAGGTCGATGCACTCGTCGCAGATGTAGACACCGGGTCCTGCGATGAGCTTCTTGACCTGCTTCTGGCTCTTTCCGCAGAACGAGCATTTGAGCAGATCGCCGCCGTCACCGATGCGTGCCACGAGGTGCTTCCCCTTCGCCTGGGATCCGCTCTTGGGGGGCGGAACCTGGTTGCGTATCGACGGTACCTTGCCCGGAGCCCCGAGCGGTCCCCTTGGGCCCAACTCACTGGTTCGCTTCCCAGGGGACCGCTCCACGGGCGGCCCTGTCCAGAGGACAAGGGCCCGGACGTCAGGTCCGGCGCCGCGGATACGGAGCCGGGAGCCGGCCGCGAGCCGTCAGCCGCCGATGCCGGCGGACAGCTTGCGGGTGGAGACGATCTGGTCGATCAGCCCGTACTCGAGGGACTCCTCGGCGGTGAGGATCTTGTCCCGCTCGATGTCGTCACGGACCTTCTCGATCGGCGTCGTCGAGTGCTTGGCCAGCATCTCTTCGAGCTGGTTACGCATCCGGAAGATCTCCTTCGCGGCGATCTCCAGGTCGGAGACCTGGCCGCGGCCGGTCTCGGTGTACGGCTGGTGGATGAGGATGCGCGCGTTCGGCAGGGCCATGCGCTTGCCCTCGGTGCCGGCGGCCAGCAGCACGGCGGCGGCCGAGGCGGCCTGGCCCATGCAGACGGTCTGGATGTCCGGCTTGACGAACTGCATGGTGTCGTAAATGGCGGTGAGCGCCGTGAAGGAGCCGCCGGGGCTGTTGATGTAGACCGAGATGTCCCGGTCGGGGTCCATCGACTCGAGGCACAGGAGCTGGGCCATCACGTCGTTCGCCGAGGCGTCGTCGATCTGCACGCCGAGGAAGATGACGCGCTCCTCGAAGAGCTTCGCGTACGGGTCGTACTCGCGGATGCCCTGCGAGGTGCGCTCGACGAAGCGCGGGATGACGTAGCGGGACTCGGCGCCCAGCGAACGACGGGCGTCGGCGGCCTCGTCGGCCATGCGGTCGTAGAGACCGCGTCCGGGGAAGTTCTGCATCGTGGTGTTCCGTCCTGGTGGCAGTGCGGCTGTGAAGGGCTGCGCGGGCTGTTGCGGGTCGCCGGCCGGGCGCCGGACCTCAGGCGCCGGTGCCGCCGCCGCCGGGGATGCCCGAGGCCGACGGCATGACTTCGTCGATCAGGCCGTACTCCTTAGCCTCCTCCGCGGAGAACCAGCGGTCGCGGTCGGAGTCGTGGGTGACCTGCTCGACAGTCTGGCCGGTGTGCAGCGAGGTGAGCTCCGCCATCTTCTTCTTGGTCCGGATGAGCTGCTCGGCGTGGATCTTGATGTCCGTCGCGGAGCCGGCCAGGCCGGCGGACGGCTGGTGGATCAGGATCTCGGCGTTCGGCAGCGCGAAGCGCTTGCCGGGGGTGCCGGCGCTGAGCAGGAACTGTCCCATGGAGGCGGCGAGGCCGAGGGCGATGGTGACGATGTCGTTCTTGATGAACTGCATCGTGTCGTAGATCGCCATGCCTGCGGTCACGGAGCCGCCCGGGCTGTTGATGTAGAGGTTGATGTCCTTGTCCGGGTCGGCGGCGAGGAGGAGGAGCTGCGCCGTGATCTTGTTGGCGATGTCGTCGTCGACCGGCTGGCCGAGGAAGATGATGCGCTCGTTGAGCAGCCGGTTGTAGACCTGGTCGCCAAGGCCGCCGAAGGACGGCTCGCCCGGGCCGGAAAGCATCGGGTTCGTCACGTGTCCACCTGCTCATTCTGTGACGGCCGCCTGAGGCCGTCTGACTGTACGTTCCTGAGTTGCCTGACTTGCTTATGGACCCTAACGCGCAGGTAGGCGGCGGCCATCCCGGTTCCGGAACTGTTCGCTGTGAGCGCAGGCCCCGGCGGGGTGCCCTGCGGGCGGCGCGGCGGGGTGGCGGGTGACGGTGCAAGCCGGACCCGCCACCCTACCCGGCGCCGGCGCCCTGCGGGCGGCGCGGCGGAGAGGAGCGGGATCCCGGCCGCGGCGGGGGCTCTGCGCTGCGCGTGGGCAGGCACCCTGGGGCGGCGCTGCGCGGCGGCTGACCAAGGCCCAGTGAGTCCGCCCGGGTACCGGGGCCGGGAGGTATGCCCCGCTCCTGGCGGCCGCGTAGCGGGCGTGGGCAGGCGCCCTGCGGGCGGCCGTCCGCAGGGGGCGGCGGAGTGCAGGTGCGGCCTGCCGGACAGGACGGCATTCCCGGCACCGGGCCTGGTCGTAGCCCGCCGCGCTGCGCGCAGGGGCCGGCCGGGGCTGTGCGCCGCCCGCAGGCCGCGCGTGGGTGCGCGGCCTGTGGGCGGCGCTGCGCAGCGGCTGGCCAGGGCCCGGTGGCTGCGCCCGGCTACCGGGTACGGGAGCGTACGCCCCGCTCCTCGCGGCGCCGCGCCCGCGTAGCCGGGGGCAGGCGCCCGGAGGGTAGCCGTGTGCCGGGGGCGGTGGGGTGCGCGTGCCGCTCTGCCGGGTAGAGCCGCATTCCCCGTGCCGGACCGCCCCGGCCGGTGGCCGGTGTGCGCCGGGGGGGTGACGACGGCCGGGGCCGTGCGCCGGCACCGTGCGGGGCGCGTGGGCTTACCGCTGCGGAGTGCGGGTGGTGGCGGGGTGGCGCCGTCTGCGGAGGGGGCGTGCTGCGGGCCCCGGCGGCTGGTGCGCGGGGCCCGCGTGGTGGGGGGCGGGTCAGGCTTCTGCCTTCTCCGGCTTCTCCTCGGTCGCCTCGGCGTCCGTCGCCTCCGCGGTCTCCTCCGACGCGGCCTCGACCGTCTCCGCGGTCTCGTCCTCGTCCGAGAGGTCCACCGGCTCGCCGTTCGTGTCCTTGATCGTCGCGGCTTCCACCACGACCGCCAGGGCCTTGCCGCGGGCGACCTCGCCGACCAGGACCGGGACCTGGCCGCCCTCGACGACCGCCTGGGCGAACTGGTCCGGGCTCATGCCCGAGGACTGGGCGCGGCGCATCAGGTGCTCGGTCAGCTCTTCCTGGCCGACGTTCACCTGCTCCTTGCCCACCAGCTCGTCGAGGACGAACTGGGTGCGGATGCCGCGCTCCGCCTGCTCCTTCAGCTCGGTCTCGAACTCCTCGGCGGTCTTCTCCTGGAGCTTCAGGTAGCCCTCCAGGTTCATGCCCATCTGCGCGAGCTGGTGGTTCTCCAGGTTGTGCCGGCGTGTGGAGATCTCCTCCTCCAGCAGCTTCTCCGGCACCGGGATCTCCACCAGGCCGAGCAGTTCGTCCAGCACCTTCTCCTGGGCCTGCTGCGCCTGGTCGTAGCGCTTCATCTGCTCCAGCCGCTTGCGGCTGTCCGCCCGCATCTCCTCCAGCGTGTCGAACTCGCTGGCCATCTGGGCGAATTCGTCGTCCAGCTCCGGCAGCTCGCGCTCGGCGACCTGCGTGACCTCGACCTTGACCTGGGCCTCCTGGCCCGCCGCGGAGCCGCCCTTCAGCTCGGAGGCGAAGGTCGCGGAGCCGCCGGCCTCCAGGCCCGTGACGGCCTCGTCGATGCCGTCGAGCAGTTCGCCGGAGCCGATGGTGTACGTCACGCCGCTGGCGACGCCGTCGTCCAGCACCTTGCCGTCGACGCTCGCCTCCAGGTCGATGGTGACGACGTCGCCCTCCGCCGCGGGCCGCTCCACCGGCGTGGTGGAGGCGAAGCGCTCGCGGAGCTGCTCGACCGACTTGTCGACGTCCTCGTCGGGCACCTCGATGGCGTCGACCTCGACGCTGATGCCGGAGTAGTCGGGGATCTCGAACTCGGGGCGGATGTCGACCTCGGCGGTGAAGGTCAGCGTCTCGTTGTCCTTCAGCTCGGTGATGTCGACCTCGGGCCGGCCCAGCGGCTTGAGGTCGCCCTCGTTGACGGCGTCCTCGTAGAGCTTCGGCAGCGCGTCGTTGACGGCCTCCTCCAGGACGGCGCCGCGACCGAACCGCTGGTCGATGATGCGGGCCGGGATCTTGCCCTTGCGGAAGCCCGGCACCGTGACCTGCTGGTTGATCTTCTTGTACGCCGCGTCGAGGCTGGGCTTGAGCTCCTCGAAGGGCACCTCGACAGTGAGCCGAACCCGGGTCGGGTTCAGGGTCTCCACGGCGCTCTTCACGGTCGGTCTCCTTGGGATGGCGTCTGGGAAGTGCTGTACTTCTTCTGGACTTCTTGCGGCTGCGTCCGGCTTCCGGCAGAAGCGTGGAGCGGCCCGGTCCAGGCACGCAGGAACGCAGCTTGCATAGTACCGGTGCCGGGTCCGCTCCCCATAAAGGGACCTTCGTCACGAAGGTCCCCGCGCGGTCGGGGTGGCCGGATTCGAACCGACGACCTTCCGCTCCCAAAGCGGACGCGCTACCAAGCTGCGCCACACCCCGCATGTGCGAGCAGTAGGGTACATGCCCGCACAGCCGCGGCGCGGCGGATTACGTCCCTGGTGACGCCGTACGCGGCCCGCGCCCGGCCGGGGTCCTGACCCGTACGCGACAGGCGGCGCCGCGCGCGGGTACGCGCCCTGCCGCCCGCAGGCAACCCGGAAGGCATAGCGGCGTGCGGGACCGGGGGCGCAGCGGCTACGATGCTGGGCGTGCCACCCGCCGCGGGTGGCGCCTGCGGGTGTAGCTCAATGGTAGAGCTCCAGCCTTCCAAGCTGGCTACGCGGGTTCGATTCCCGTCACCCGCTCCGCGAGACGGCCGGGGCCCTGTCCGCGCCGCGTCCCGGGGACGTGCGCGGGCCGGGGCCCCGGCCGTTGTCGTGTGCGCGGCGGCCGGGTCGCCCCGGGCGGCACCGTCAGGTGCCGATGTCGCTGATGCTCTGGCTTATTTCGTCGAGGGCGTCCTGAATGTCCGGTGCGGCGCTGGTGGACGCCAGGAAGAAGCCGAAGAGCACCGCAACGATCGCCGGGCCCACCTTGATCGAGCCGCCACGGATCAGCACGACCAGGATGATCCCCATCAGCAGCACCAATGACAGTGAGATAGCCACGCCCTGATCACCCCTAGGTTCTCGTTCACCCACCCAGGGCACCCGCCGCCCGCACACCCCGGTGGATCCATCGTGCCACCAAGAGGTGCACGGGGGTGCGTGGGATGCCCAACTGGCTGATATCTCGCGCCCCTTACACCGATCTGCGCCCACGGCGCACGCGGAGCGCCGAACGCGGGACGCCGCACGACCTCCGCGCCGGTGGCGCGCCCATGCGGTCCATCCCCGGCGGCGACCGTGCGGAAACCGGAGCGGCGAATCCGAATTCCGTGTTCCAGGCGCACGGATATGCGTAATAAGCGGTACGCGGACGGGCGTTCCGCCCGCTCGGAATTCTCCATTCGAACGGTCCGCGGGCATCCGGAACCGGCCGAAAACTGATCACAGGACACGCCGAAGTTTCGTACCCCTATGTCCGGTTCATTCAGGACAAAACTGGCATACAGTGATGCTCGCTGACCAGGCCGCCTGTCTCCATGTCTATGAAATTCCCGACGCTGACTTCGAATTTACGGGCCCGACTCCCGGGCGCTAGGGTGCCGACGATGTTCCGATCCCCCCTCGACCCCAACCCGCCGGTGCGGTTCCGGGTTCCGCCGCCGGACTCGTACCTGGAGGCTTCGTGACCCACCTGCCGCAGACCGCGGCTCGTCCGGCCGGCGACTCCGGCAAGCCGAAGACCCGCGATCCCTTCTTCGACAACGCAAAGTACCTGGCCATCGTGCTGGTGGCGCTCGGCCACGCGTGGGAGCCGCTGCGCGACGACAGCCGCGCCGCATCCGCGCTCTACATGCTCGTCTACTCGTTCCACATGCCGGCGTTCATCCTCATCTCCGGCTATATGTCCCGCTCGTTCGACCTCGGCCGTCCGGGGCGCGTGCAGCGCCTGGTCACCGGCGTCCTCGTGCCGTACGTGATCTTCGAGACCGCGTACACGTTCTTCAACCGCTGGGCGGGCGACGTCCCCGGCTACCGCATCAGCATCCTCGATCCGTGGTACCTGACGTGGTTCCTCATCGCCCTGTTCGTCTGGCGGATGACGACGCCGCTGTGGAAGGCGGTGCGCTGGCCGGTGCCGCTGGCGCTGGTCATCGCCACCGCGGCGTCCATGAGCGACACCGTCGGCAACGACCTCGACCTGCAGCGCGTGCTGCAGTTCATGCCCTTCTTCGTGCTCGGTCTGATGCTCAGGCCCGAGCACTTCGACCTGGTGCGCAGGCGCGAGGTGCGGCTGCTCTCCGTCCCCGTGGGCCTCATGGCCGCGGTCGTCGCCTACTGGGCGGTGCCGCGGATGAACGCCGGCTGGTTCTACCACCGCGACTCCGCGCAGGAGCTGGGCGCGCCCATCTGGGCCGGTCCGGTGATGACGTTCGCGATGTTCGGCTGTGCGCTGGTGCTCACGGTGTGCTTCCTGGCCTGGGTGCCGCGGCGCACGATGTGGTTCACCGTGCTGGGCGCCGGCACGCTGTACGGCTACCTGCTGCACGGGTTCCTCGCCAAGGGCTCGCGCTTCTGGGGCTGGTACGACAACGACTTCGCGCACACCCCGCTGGGCGCCATCGCGGTGACGGCGATCGCGGCCGTGATCGTCACGGTGCTCTGCACCCCGCCGGTGCGGCGGATGTTCCGGTGGACGATGGAGCCGAAGATGAACTGGCTGTTCAGGTCCGACGACGGCGGCGGCCGCGGCGGTTCGCCGGCCGCCGAGCCGGCGAAGGCGGAGCAGACCCCCGAGCGGGAGCGGGCGACCGCCTCCCGCTGAGTCCCGTACGGCACGCGGCCCGGGCCGCCCCTCCTCGCGGAAGGGCGCCCCGGGCCGCTCGCGTTCCCGTGTCCCCGCCCGTACGGGCCGCGCCCCCGCCCGTACAGGCGGCCCCTCAGCCCGCCGGCTCCGCCCGCCGCAGCGCCGCACGGGCCGGCAGCACGGTGCCCAGCAGCCCCAGCCCCACCGCGCCCGCCGTGAACGCGGCGACCGTCAGCGGCGGCAGGTACGGATCCCCGCCGGTGATCCCGCGGACCATCGGCACCAGCGTCGCCGCCGCGATCGCCCCGCCCAGCACCAGGCCCGCGACCCCGACGAGCAGCCCCTCCCAGCGGATCATGCCCAGCACCTGGCGCCGGGTGGAGCCGATCAGCCGCAGCATGCCCAGCTCGCGGCGGCGGTCCAGCACCGTCATGACGAGGGTGTTGAGCGCGGCGACGGCGGCGAAGCCGCCGAGGACGCCGGCCATGGTGAAGTTCGCCCAGCGGTTGAGGCTGCGGTCGACGTCCTGCTGCTGCGCGTAGCCGGCCGCGTCGGTCACCGCGGTGCCGGCGCCGCCCAGGGCGCCGAGGCCGGCGGCGCTGCCGCCGCTGACCAGCAGGTCCGTGTCGTACCCGGCGGTGACGTGCCCGGCCAGCGCCCCGCGGTCGAGCGTCACCTGGGCGAGCCCGAGGCCGCGCCCGTACGTGGCCACCACCTCGGCCTTCTCCGACGTGCCGTCCGGCAGCCGCAGTTCGACGCGCTCGCCGACGCCGGTGCCCGCGGAGCGGGCCAGGTTCTCGTCGAGCGCCACCGTGCCGGGCTCCGGCAGCCGGTCCAGGGAGCCTTGGCGGACGTCGAGGTCCTGGACGCGGGTGAGCCCGTCGCCGGAGACGCCCTGCGCCGTCGCGCCCTGGAGCCACCGGTCGCCCCCGCCGCCGACCGGCACCAGCACCTCCGAGCGCAGCACGCCCACCGCCGCGTCCACCCCGGGCTGCCGCGCCGCGCGCTCGGCGGCGTCGGCGGGCAGGCCGCCGGGATGGGTGACGACGTGGTCGGCGGTGACGCCGGCTCGCTGCTGGGCCGCGGTGGCGTGGTCCTCGCTGGTGTGCATGAAGACCAGCACCGAGGCGAACGCCGTCGCCAGCACGATCGGCGTGATCGCGGAGGCCAGCCTGCGGGCGTTCGTACGGGAGTTGGCGGCGGCCAGCTCCGCGCTGGCGTCGCCCGCGCGCAGCGGCAGGCCGAACAGCCCGGCGGCCAGCCGCGCGATCAGCGGCCCCAGGAGGGCGACGGCGAGCATGAAGAGCATCACGACGCCGAGCGCCGCCTCGGCCGCGTCGTCCCCCGCGGAGCGGGCGGCGACGCCGCTGAGCAGGATGCCGCCGGTGACGGCGCCGAGCCCGAGGACCGTACGGACGATCCCGGGGCGCAGCCGCTCCACGGACGCCTCGGTGAGCGCCTGGCCGGGCTTGGTCCGCGCGGGCCTGCGGGCGGCCGCCCAGCCGGCGACCAGCGCGCTGAGCAGCGCCGTGCCCACGGCGACGGCGAGCGGGACCGGGGAGACGTGCAGGTCGACGGCGGCCGGCACGGCGCCGCGGTCCTTGAGCTGGCCGAACCACCAGGAGGCGAGCCCGATGCCGGGCAGCAGCCCGGCGAGCCCGGCGACCGGCGCGACGAGCAGCGCCTCGGCGGCCACGGAGCGGCGGATCTGCCGCGGGGTGGCGCCGATGGCCCGGAGCAGGGCGAACTCGCGCTTGCGCTGCGCCACGGAGAGGGCGACGGTGCCGGCGGCGGTGAAGACGGCGACGGTGGCGGCGATGCCGCCGAACGAGCCGCCGAGCCCGGTCAGCAGCTCCTCGGCCGCCGCGACCCCGGTGTCCTCGACGCCCCCGCGCCCGTCCCCCGTGTGCACCTCGGCCCGGTCCCCCACGACGCCGCGCACGGCGTCGGCGAGCTGCCCGGCGCCGACCCCGTCCGCGGCCAGCACGGCGACGGCGTCGAACCGCCCCGGGTGCCCGGCGGCCCGGGCGGCGGCGTCGTCGGCGAGGTACGCGGCACCCGAGGTCCGCGCCGACGCGGCCGCCGCGATGCCGGAGACGCGGAACTCCTGCTGTCCCGACGGGAGGACGAGTGCGATCGTGTCCCCCACGGCCGCGCCCGCCGCACGGGCCGTCGCCCGGTCCAGGACCACCTCGTCCGTCCCCGGTGCCGAGCCCGCCGCGAGCGAGGTGCCGGTGAAGGCGTGGGAGCCCCAGCCCTGCGCGGTGAGCGCGGCGCCGTCCGGCGCGCCCTCCCCGGCCGCCAGGCGGGCCGGGAACGTGACGTCCGGGACCGCCGCCGCGACGCCCCGCGCGGACGCGACGCGCTCCGCCAGCCCCGCCCCCACCCGGGCCCGGTCCGGCACCTGCTCCGAGGCGTCGTACGCGCCGTCGCCGCTGCCCACCGTCATGTGCGCCCGCTGGTCCGCGGCGACCACCACGGGCGCGTGCGCGTACCGCTCCGGCGGCACCGAGGCCCGTACGCCCGTCTCCAGCAGGATCCCGCACGCCGACACGATCAGCGCCGCCATCATCAGCGCGACGAACGTCCCGGCGAAGCCGGCGGGCCGGAACCGGAGCGCGGCCCGCGCAAGACCGTTCGTACGCGCCCGCACCCCCGCCCCGGCGAGACCGCCGCTCACGCCGCCCGCTCCGCCCCGCGCGCCGCGTCCCGCGGGTCCAGCGCCGTCATCCGGGCCGCGACCTGCTCCGCCGTGGGCCGCTGAAGGCTGCCCGCCAGGGCGCCGTCGGCGAGGAAGAGCGCCACGTCCGCGTACGACGCCGCCACCGGGTCGTGCGTGACCATGACCACCGTCGCGCCCAGGGAGTCCACCGCGTGCCGCAGCAGCGCCAGGATCTCCCCCGCCGTGCGGGTGTCCAGCGCCCCCGTCGGCTCGTCCGCGAAGATCACGTCCGGCCTGGTGACCAGCGCCCGGGCGATCGCCACCCGCTGCTGCTGGCCGCCGGACAGCTCCGCGGGCCGCCGCCTGCCGTGCGCCGCGAGGCCGACCTGCGCCAGCACCTCCGCCGCCCGCGCGTGGTCGGCGCGGAACCCGGCGAGCCGCATGGGCAGCAGGACGTTCTGCGAGACGGTGAGCGACGGCAGCAGGTTGAACGCCTGGAAGACGAACCCCAGGCGGCTGCGGCGCAGTTCGGTGAGCTTGTTCTCGCCGAGCCGCGTCAGCTCCGTACCGCCGAGGAGCACCGAGCCCGCGGTGGGCCGGTCGAGGCCCGCGGCGCACTGCAGGAGCGTGGACTTGCCGGACCCCGAGGGGCCCATGACGGCGGTGTACGTGCCCCGGGGGAGGGCGAGGTCGATGCCGCGCAGCGCGTGGACCGCGCCGGCGCCGCGGCCGTAGCGCCGCTGTACGCCGCGCAGTTCGACGGCGTGGCCGGGGGCGGCGGGTGCCCCGTGGTCCTGCCGCTCTCCCCTGGTCCGCAGCCGCATGTCGTCCGCCCTTCTTCCGTGCCGTTCGCCGTGGTGTCGCCGGGGCTGCCGCCCTGGTCATCGTGGTGTCGACGCTACGGAGCGGGGGTACGCGGGGCCATGGCGGCTGCTGGCGGACCCGGGGTGGGGTTAACCCGAGGTGGCGGCGGTGGCCGGGGGCGGAAGAGCGGGGGAAGTGCGCTCGGTGGATTAATTGCCAGGGCAACAATGAGGTAAAGTAAGTAAAGGGCTCAGGTCCCGGAACGGCCGTCCCCACGACCCCGGGAGGAACCCATCGGACACGCAGACACCTTGATTGCCATGGGCGGCGCCTTCATGGCAGCCGCCATCCTCGCCCGTATCGGCAGCCGCATCGGGCTGCCCACCATCCCGCTCTTCATCCTCGCCGGCATCCTGCTCGGCCCGAACACCCCCGGCATCGTGCTGGTCAAGGACCCGCACGACTTGGAGATGCTCACCGCTCTGGGCCTCGTCCTGCTGCTGTTCTACCTCGGTCTCGAATTCCACATGGACGACCTCAAGTCGGGCGGTCGCCGCATGGCCGTGGCGGGCGGCATCTATCTGCTGCTCAACGTGGGCGCCGGAGCCGGCTTCGGCTTCGCGCTCGGCTGGGGCACGTCCGAGGCGCTGGTGCTCGCCGGTGTGCTCGGCATCTCCTCGTCCGCCATCGTCACGAAGATCCTCGTCGACCTCGGCCGGATCGGGAACGGCGAGACCAAACCGATCCTCGGCATCATCGTGATCGAGGACATCTTCCTCGCCATCTACCTGGCCGTGCTGCAGCCCGTCCTGTCCGGCGCCGAAGGCCCCGGCGAGGCCGCCCTGCAAGCCGGCAAGGCGATGGCCTTCCTGCTCGTCCTGGCCACGATCGCGCGCTTCGGCACGAAGGTCATCGGCCGGCTCTTCGACACCCGCGACAACGAGCTGCTCGTCATCTCCTTCCTCGGCGCCGCGGTGCTCGTCGCCGGGATCTCGGAGTGGTTCGGGGTGGCGGACGCCATCGGCGCGTTCATGGTCGGCCTGATGCTCGGCAGTACGACGTCCGCGGAGCGGATCCGCACGCTCGTGCACCCGCTGCGGGACGCCTTCGGCGCCATCTTCTTCTTCGGCTTCGGGCTCTCGATCGACCCGGGCGACCTGCCCTCGGTCGCCGCCCCCGTGGCCCTCGCGGTGCTGCTGACGATCGTGATGAACATCAGCGCGGGCCTCGCCGCGGCGAAGCTGTACGGGTTCGGGGCGGCGCCCGCCTCGAACATCGCGCTGACGCTGCTGGCCCGGGGCGAGTTCGCGCTCATCCTGGCCACGATGGCGGCCACGGCAGGGCTCGACCGGCGGCTGTCGCCGTTCATCGCCGGGTACGTTCTGGTGCTCGCCGTGCTCGCGCCGCTGGCGGCGGGGCGGTCCCACTGGCTGGCCCGCTTCCTGCCCGGTGGCAAACCGCCCGCGGGCGGGGCGGCACTGGAACCCGAGCCGGAGACGGCCGGGGCCAAGTGACCCCGGGGACCGGGGCGTACGCGCGCGACGGCGACGCGTGAGCGCCCCGGTCCCGGCCCGTCCGCCTCACTCGCGGCAGATCAGCAGCAGCGCCCGGTCGTCCTTGACGTCCTTGGCCACCTTCTCGATCAGGTGCCAGGCCGCGCCCCGGAACGTGCTCGACGCGTAGTGGTCCGCCTCGCCTATCAGCCGGTCCATGCCCTCGGTCAGATCCCGGTCCGGCGCCTCGACCAGCCCGTCCGAGAAGAGCATCAGCACGTCCCCGCGGCGCAGCGTGCCCTTCAGCGGGTCGAACTGCGCCTCCTCCACCACGCCGAGCAGCGGCCCCTCCGCGCCCTTCTCCTCCCAGCGGCCCGTGCCGGCGCTGAGCTGCACGCCGGGCACGTGCCCCGCGGAGAACAGCTCGTAGTCGCCCGACTCCAGGTCCAGCACCAGGTGCACGGAGGTGGCGAAGCCCTCCTGCCACTCCTGGCGCAGCAGATAGCCGTTGGCGGCGGGGAGGAAGTCGTGCGGCGGCAGCGAGCCGAGCAGCCCGCCGAAGGCGCCGGAGAGCAGCAGCGCCCGCGAGCCCGCCGCCATGCCCTTGCCGGAGACGTCGGTGAGCACGGCCTCCAGGATCTGGCCGCCGTGGGTGCGGGAGGCGACGACGAAGTCGCCGGAGAAGGACTGGCCGCCGGCCGGGCGCAGCGACATCTCCGCGTGCCAGCCGCGCGGCAGCCGGGGCAGCTTGCTCTGCACCCGGATCCGCTCGCGCAGGTCGAAGAGCATCGTGCCGCCGCGCCGCCACGGCACGCCCACGCGGCTGCGGAACTGCGCGACGGTCAGGCCCGTCAGCCCCACCGAGGCGATCACGAGCACGGTGCCGGGAGTGACCCGGGCGGGGCCTTCCGCGTACGGGCCGAGGAGCATCGCCTCGACGATGAGCGCGGTGGCGGAGGCGGCGTACAGCGCGAGGAGGCTGGCCGGTCGCAGCACCAGCCCGCCGATGAAGATCGGCAGCACCAGCGCGGCCGGCGAGATCCAGGCCGCCGAGAGGATCGTGCCGGCGGCGAGCGCCGGGATGGTCAGCAGGAGGACGACGAGGGCCATCCAGTCGGAGCCCTCACCGCGGAAGTAGTCGACACCGGCCCTGCGCACGCCGACGCGGGCCCGGTGCAGCGCCTTGTGCCACCGGGCCGCTTGCGAGGTGGAACCCGCACCTCCGGCCATGCCCCGGGACCCTATCCACCCGCCGCGCCGGGCGTCGATTCACGGCGTGCCGACCGCACTCTTCGGGCGGCACTGCCGGAATCGTATGCGAATTCACGGAGTTTTGAACGAAGGAGGGCCTGCGCGAACGCAGTTGGGACGAGGGTCACGTGGGCTGGCATCCGGGGCACCAGAAGAGGTTGCGCGCGGCGAGCGTGGCGGTGCGTACGTCGGTGCCGCAGAGGTGGCACGGGCGGCCCGCGCGGCGGTAGACGTACACCTCGCCGCCGTGCTCGTCGACGCGCGGCGGGCGGCCCATCGCCTCGGGCAGATGCTCCGGCCGTACGGTGTCGATGCGCCCGGTGCGCACGCCCTCGCGCATCAGCGCCGCGAGGTCCGCCCAGACCGCCTCCCAGGCGGCGCGGCCGAGGTCGCGGCCCGCGCGGTAGGGGTCGATGCCGTGCCGGAAGAGGACCTCGGTGCGGTAGATGTTGCCGACGCCGGAGATCACCCGCTGGTCCATGAGGAGCGTGGCGACCGGCGCGCGGCTGCGCGAGATCCGCGCCCACGCCGCCTCGCCGTCGTCGCCCGCGCGCAGCGGGTCGTCGCCGAGCCGGGCGTGCACGGCGTCCTTCTCCTCCTCGGTGACCAGCTCGCACGCCGAGGGGCCGCGCAGGTCCGCGTAGCCGGCGCCGGTGGCCAGCCGCAGCCGGACGGCGCCGACGGGCGGCGGCGCGGGGCCGTCGCCGAAGCCGACCTTGCCGTAGATCCCGAGGTGGACGTGGAGGTGGCCGACGGGTCCGAAGCCGAGGAAGAGGTGCTTGCCGTGGGCGTCGGTGCCGGTGAGCCGGCAGCCGTCGATGAGCGCGGCGCCGTCGGCGAACTTGCCCTGCGGGCTGGCCGCGCGGACCGCCCGGCCGCCGAAGCGCACGCCGTACTCGACGGACAGCCGGTGGATGGTGTGGCCCTCGGGCATACGCCCCCTCTCGGTCCTGTCCTCTCCCGCCCGTCCTGCTCGTGGCCGCCGCTACGGCTGCGGGTGGTGCGCCGGCACGTCGGGGAGCTTGCCGCTCTGCTCGTACGCGCTGAGCATGTCGATGCGCCGCTGGTGGCGCTCCTCGCCGGCGTACGGGGTGGCGAGGAAGACCTCGACGAAGCTCGTGGCCTCGTCGCGGGTGTGCATCCGGGCGCCGACGCTCACGACGTTGGCGTCGTTGTGCTCGCGCGCCAGCCGGGCCGTCTCCTCGCTCCACGCCAGCGCCGAGCGCACGCCCGCGACCTTGTTGGCGGCGATCTGCTCGCCGTTGCCCGAGCCGCCGATGACGACCCCGAGGCTGCCGGGGTCGGCGGCGGTGCGCTCGGCGGCGCGCAGGCAGAACGGCGGGTAGTCGTCGGCGGCGTCGTAGATCAGCGGGCCGCAGTCGACGGGCTCGTGCCCGTGCTCCCGGAGCCAGACGAGGAGGTGTTCCTTGAGTTCGTAGCCGGCATGGTCGCTGCCGAGGTACACGCGCATGGCCCGGAGTCTACGGGCCCCGGGTCAGCCCCGGTGCGCACGCCCGGCGATGTGCCAGGCGGCGGGGAGCGCGCCCATCGCGAGGGCGGCCTTCAGGGCGTCGCCGAGGAGGTACGGGGTGAGGCCGAGGGAGACCGCCTCGCCCAGGGAGACGTCGAGCGAGAGCGCCAGGTAGGGCACGCCCACGGCGTAGATGACGAGACTGCCGAGGACCATCGTCCCGGCCGTGCGCCACACGTCGCGGTCGCCGCCGCGGCGGGCCAGCGCGCCGACGGCCGCGGCGGCGAGGAGCATCCCGAGGACGTAGCCGAACGAGGGCATGCCCCAGCCCGAGGAGCCCTCCGCGAACCACGGCATCCCCGCCA
The DNA here is from genome assembly GCF_003945505.1 of Streptomyces sp. WAC 06738. NCBI lineage: Bacteria > Bacillati > Actinomycetota > Actinomycetes > Kitasatosporales > Streptomycetaceae > Streptomyces > Streptomyces sp. WAC 06738. The sequence goes on from NZ_CP029618.1 coordinate 2,323,720, forward strand.
TGCCCGCGACCGCGTAGAGCAGGAGCGAGAGGAACGCCCGCCCGGTGCCCAGCGAGGCGCCGACGAGCAGCGCGGCGAAGGTCTGCCCGGTGACCGGCACCGGCGAGCCCGGCACGGGCACCGACAACTGCGCGGCGGCGCCGGTGAGCGCCGCGCCGCCGGCGACGAGCGCGATGTCGCGCAGCCGGGCGCGGGCCGCGGTCGAGGCGGGCAGCACGTCGGCGAGTACGGCGCCGGGGCGCGCGCGGTGCGGGGAGGAGACGGCGGCAGTGCTCATCGGGTTCTCCGGTCTCGGTTCGCGGGTCCGTCACGGGGTACGGGGACGCTGCGTACGCTAGCCGACGGCCTCGGGCCGATCACCGTGGAAAGGTGCCAATCCCCGCCGCACATACCTGTCACTCCCCCGCACCCCCGCGGCTACCGGCCCGGGGACTGCGATTCCGGCATCCGAGCAGGTCACGTGAGATACGCCACACGGTGACCGGGTTTCGCGCCGGGCCAACTGCCCGGCCGTACGCCCGACTCCCGCTGTGGAACCCCTCCAACGCCGGCTCGCCGGCCGCGGCGCACGCCCGGCGCGATGCCGCAGACTGAATCGTCCCCACGCACTACCCCCCAGGACACCAGCATGAGCGCATCCCCCCACCCCGACGGCACCGCCGGCGCCCCCGCGGGCGCCCCCGCAGACCCCGCAGGCATCCCCGCACCGGCCACCGCCGACGCCGCCGCACCGGCCGCGGGGGCACCCGCGGTGCCGTCCGCCCTCGGCACCGGCCTCAAGCAGCGCCACCTGACGATGATCGCGCTCGGCGGCGTCATCGGCGCGGGCCTTTTCGTCGGCTCCGGCGCCGGCATCGCCGCCGCGGGCCCCGGCATCGTCCTCGCGTACGCCGTCTCCGGGCTGCTCGTCATGCTCGTGATGCGGATGCTCGGCGAGATGTCCGCCGCCCACCCCGCCTCCGGCTCCTTCTCCGTGCACGCCGAGCGGGCGCTGGGCCCGTGGGCCGGGCTCACCTCCGGCTGGATGTACTGGACGCTGCTGGGCGTCGCCATCGCCGCGGAGGCGATCGGCGCCTCGCAGATCGTCACGGGCTGGCTGCCGGGCACCGAGTCGTGGATGTGGGTCCTGCTGTTCATGGCCGTCTTCTGCGTCACGAACCTGGCGGCCGTCGGCAACTTCGGCGAGGCCGAGTTCTGGTTCGCCGGGCTGAAGGTCGCGGCGATCACCGCCTTCCTCGCCCTCGGCCTCCTCGCCGTGCTCGGCCTGCTCCCGGGCACGGACTCGCCCGGCACCGCGAACCTCACCGGCGACGGCGACGGCTTCCTGCCCAACGGCTCCGAGGGGCTGCTCGTCGGCCTGCTCGCCTCCGTCTTCGCGTACGGCGGGCTGGAGAACGTGACCATCGCGGCCGCCGAGTCGGAGCACCCGCGGCGCGGCGTCGCCCGCGCGGTGCGTACCGCCATGTACCGGATCGCGATCTTCTACGTCGGCTCGATGCTGGTCGTCGTCGCGCTGATCCCGTGGGACGACCCGGCGGTGAAGTCGGGTCCGTACGCCGCCGCGCTCGACCACCTCGGCATCCCGGCCGCGGGCCAGGTGATGAACGTCGTCGTGCTGGTGGCGCTCCTCTCCGCGATGAACGCCAACATCTACGGCGCCTCGCGCATGGCGTACTCCCTGGTCGCCCGCGGCCAGGGCCCGCGCTTCCTCGGCCGGCTGACCCACCGCGTGCCGCGCCGCGCGGTTGTCGCCACCTGCTCCTTCGGCTTCGCCGCCGTGCTGCTCAGCTACCGCTGGCCCGACACGCTCTTCCAGTGGCTGCTGAACATGGTCGGCGCCGCGATCCTCGTGGTCTGGGCGTTCACCGCCGTCGCCCAGTTGCGCACCCGCCGCCGGCTGGAGCGCGAGGCGCCGGAGCTGCTGACGGTACGGATGTGGGCGTACCCGTACCTGACCTGGGCGGCGCTCGCCGCCATGGGCGGGATCCTGGTGCTCATGCTGCGCGAGCCGGACTCGCGCACCCAGCTCCTCACCACGGCGGGTCTGACCGCGGCGCTCTCCCTCGTGGGCCTGGTACGTCAGCACCGCCGGCGGGGTACCCGCATGACATGATTTCGCCATCGGACCTGCGAGACGAAGGAGTCACCCCGTGCCCGGTGAGAACCTGACCCGCGAGGAGGCCCGGGAGCGCGCACGGCTGCTGGAGGTCGAGGCGTACGAGGTCGAGCTCGACCTGCGCACGGCGGTGGCCCCCGCGCCCGGGCCCTTCCGGTCGGTGACCACCGTGCGGTTCCGCTGCGCCCAGCCGGGCGCGGCGACCTTCCTCGACCTCATCGCGCCGGACGTGACCGCGGTGAGCCTCAACGGGCGGGACCTCGACCCGGGCGCGGTCTTCGACGGGTCGCGGATCACGCTGGAGGACCTGGCGGCGGAGAACGAGGTCGTGGTCGACGCGCGCTGCGCGTTCAGCCGCACCGGCGAGGGCATGCACCGCTTCGTCGACCCGGAGGACGGCGAGGTCTACCTCTACACGCAGTACGAGCCGGCCGACGCCCGCCGGGTCTTCGCCACCTTCGAACAGCCCGACCTCAAGGCCCCGTTCACCTTCACCGTCACGGCACCCGCGCACTGGACGGTGCTCTCCGGCGGCGCGCTCGCGGGCCCCGTGGAGCGGCACCAGGACGCATCGGCGACCTGGCGGTTCGAGCCGACCAAGCCGATCTCCACGTACATCACGGCCGTCCTCGCCGGACCGTACGCCCACCTGGAGGACCGCTACACGCGCACGTTCGACGACGGCCGGGAGCTGGTCGTGCCGCTCGGCGCGCTCTGCCGCAGGTCCCTCGCCCGGCACTTCGACGCGGACGACGTCTTCACCGTCACCAAGCAGGGCCTGGACTTCTTCCACGACCACTTCGACTACCCCTATCCCTGGGGCAAGTACGACCAGGCGTTCGTGCCGGAGTACAACATCGGCGCGATGGAGAACCCCGGTCTCGTCACCTTCCGCGAGGAGTTCGTCTTCCGCGGCAAGGTCACCGACGCGGCGTACGAGCGCCGGGCGAACGTCGTGCTCCACGAGATGGCGCACATGTGGTTCGGCGACCTGGTGACCATGGAGTGGTGGGACGACCTCTGGCTCAAGGAGTCGTTCGCCGACTACATGGGCGCGCTGGCGCTCGCCGAGGCCACCCGGTTCACCGGGAGCTGGATCACCTTCGCCAACCGCCGCAAGGCGTGGGCGTACCGGGCCGACCAACTGCCGACGACCCACCCGATCACGGCCGACATCCACGACCTGGAGGCGGCCAAGCTCAACTTCGACGGCATCACGTACGCCAAGGGCGCCGCGGTGCTCAAGCAGCTCGTCGCGTACGTCGGCCGGGACGCCTTCATGGAGGGCGCCCGCCGCTACTTCAAGCGGCACGCCTTCCGCAACACCCGCCTCGCCGACCTGCTGGCCGCGCTGGAGGAGACGTCGGGCCGGGACATGTCGGCGTGGGCCGGGCCGTGGCTGCAGACCGCGGGCGTCGACACCCTCACGCCGCAGGTGACGTACGACGCGAACGAGCGGATCACCGAGCTGGCGATCCTGCGCGAGAGCCCCGAGACCGGCCCGGGCGCCGCCGCCCCGGCCCCGCGGCCGCACCGGGTGGCCGTCGGTCTCTACGGGCAGGCGGACGCCTCCGGCGAGCTGGTGCGCTACGCGCGCGCCGAGGCCGACGTCACCGACGGGCACGCGGTCGTCGCGGAGCTGGCCGGACAGCCGCGCCCCGAGCTGATCCTCGTCAACGACGACGACCTCACCTTCTGCAAGGCCCGCTTCGACGAGGACTCGCTCGACACCGTGCGCGAGCGGCTCGACGACGTCTCCGACCCCCTCGCCCGCGCCCTGCTCTGGGCCACCGCGTGGGACCTCACCCGCGACGGCCTCATGCCCGCCCGGGACTACCTCGACCTCGTGCTGCGCTTCGCCGGCCGCGAGACCGACATCGGCGTGCTCCAGGGGCTGCACCAGCAGGCGCACTACACCGTCGACCACTACGCCGCCCCCGGGCACCGCGCCGCGGCGGAAGAGGCCCTCGCCGAGGGCGCGCTGGGCGAGCTGCGGCTCGCGCCGCCCGGCAGCGACCACCAGTTGGCGTGGGCGCGCTTCTTCGCCTCCGTCGCCGGTACGGAGCAGGACCTGCAACTGCTCCGCGGCCTCCTCGACGGCCAGGCGAAGATCGACGGGCTGGACGTCGACCAGGAGCTGCGCTGGGAGGTGCTGCTGCCGCTCGTCGCCCACGGCGCCGCCGACGCGGCGGCCGTCGACGCCGAACTGGCCCGCGACGACACCGCGTCCGGCAAGCGCCACCAGGTGCGCTGCCTGGCCGCCCGGCCCGACGCGCGGGTGAAGGAGGCGGCGTGGACCGCCGTCGTGGACTCCGACGAGCTGTCCAACGCGATGGTCGAGGCGACCATCTCCGGCTTCACCCGGCCGGGGCAGCGGGACCTCCTCGCGCCGTACGCGCCGCGGTACTTCGAGGCGATCGAGCGGATCTGGCGGGAGCGGACGATCGAGAGCGCCATGGCGGTCGTACGGGGCCTCTACCCGGCGCTGCAGGCCCACCGGGGGACGCTGGACGCGACGGACACCTGGCTGCGGGAGACCGACGGCACGGCGCCGCCGGCGCTGCGGCGGCTGGTGTGGGAGGCGCGCGACGACCTGGCGCGCGCGCTGCGCGCGCAGGAGCGCGACGGGCAGGAGTGAGCCGCCGGGGGCGCGGCCCGTACGGGCCGGCGGCACCTCTGCTCGACAGTCGAACGTGTGGTCATTGGCCCCGGCTTGTCCGTATTCTTCGACGGCCCTGTAACAGCGGTTAGGGGAGGGTGGGGCGCCGGGAATCCAGCGGCCATGAATGCGAACTCAGCCTCCCCCGCACCGCTCAGCCCGCGCCCGCTCCGCGAGGCCGCCGGCGCCCGCGACCAGGTCATGACCGCCCGGCAACTGCGCGAGCACGGCATCGCCGCCGCCGACGCCGCGCAGCGCTGCCGCCCCGGCGGCCCGTGGCAGCAACTCCTGCCCGGCGTCTACCTGCTGCACGCGGGGCCACCGACGCCGGCGGAGCGGCTGCACGCGGCCCTGCTCTACGCCGGCCGGCCGCCGGGCCGCGCCACCGTACCCGCCCAGACCCGCGGCAGGACCGCCTCCGCCCCGGCGCGGGACGCCGCACCGGCGCCGTACGGCGACGCGATGATCACCGGCCTCGCGGCGCTCGCGCTGCACGGCTTCACCGCCGCCCCGCCGCTGCTCGCCCTCGCCCGGATCGACGTCCTCCTCCCCCGCACCCGCCGGCTCCGCTCCACCGGCTCCGTCCGCCTCGTCCGCGCCCACACGCTCCCGCGCCCCGACCGCATCACGGGCCTGCCCGTCGCCCCGGTCCCGCGCGCCCTCGCCGACACGGTCGCGGTCCTCACCGACGCCGCCGACGTGCACCGGCTGCTGACGGAGGCGGTGCGCGGCGGGCACTGCGAGGCGGCGGCGGTGGTACGCGAGCTGAGCCGGGCCCGGCTGCTGGGCCGGGCGCACGTGATCGACGCGGTCGACACCCTGATCGCGGAGGGCCGCGCGCTGGCCGAGGGCCGCCTGTACGCCATGGTCGACGCCCACGCCCTGCCCGACCCGCTCTGGAACGTCGACCTCCGCCTGCCCGGCGGCCCCCACCTCGGCGGCGTCGACGCCTACTGGCCGGACCACGCGGTCGCCGTGGAGATCGACGCCCGTACCCCGCGCCGCACCTCCCACGACGAGGAGGCGCTGTGGTCCCAGTACGCGAGGAAGCGGGAGACGCTGGAGCGCCTGGGCATCACGGTCGTCCACGTCACCCCGCGGGCGCTGCGCGAGGCGCCGGAGCAGCAGGCGGAGGTGGTACGGGCCGCGATGATCGCCTCGGCGGAACGGGACCACGCCACGCACGTGGTGGTCCTGCCGCGCTGAGCGCCGCACCGCCGTCGTCACCGGTGGGAAGGGATATCGGGGCGTCGTCGTTGTCACCGCCGACGACGCGGGCAACGTACGGAACGGGAGTAGCCCCGATGTCTTTTCACGGGTATGGCGCACGGGGTCAGCGGGTCTGCAGCAGTTCGGTGTTGCGGTCCGTCTCCAGGCCCGACAGGGCGCGGCGGCGCGGGGAGTGGGGGGCGTTCAGGGCCAGCTCGCGGTAGAGGGACGCCAGGCCCGCCTGGCTCAGTTCGCCGCCGTCCGCGCGGTACGGGGCCGCCGACTCGATCAGCGTCGTGAAGAGCGACAGCGTCCCGTCGCCGTTGTCCGCCAGCTCCACCACCCGGGCCAGTTGGGGGAAGTCCACGTGGGAGGCGGTGGTGATCTCCCACAGCCCGCCCTCGGCGTCGCCGTGCGGGGTGATCTCGTTGCGGTGGCTGTGCCCGTTCACCCACGCGACCACGTTGCGGTGGGCCAGCAGCAGCCCGAGCAGTTCCCCGCCCGTGTGCCGCTTGTCGTCCGGCCGGAAGGGGTCGGGTGTCGTGTTGTTCATCGACTTGCTGGTGTGGTGGCTGAAGACGACGACGTACGCGTGCGCGTGCTCCGCCAGCTTCCGCTCCAGCCAGCGCAACTGCGCCGTGCCCAGCGAGCCGCGGTAGTCGCCGCCCTGGTCGGTGGTGTCCAGGCTGATGCCGACGACGCCCGGTCCCGCCTCGCCGAGGGCGAAGTCGTAGTACAGCTCGCCGGAGGCGCGGTGGGCCTCCGTGTAGCCGTGGCCCACGGGCCCCGCCCCGGTGAAGCGCTCCTGGAGGTGCGCGGCCACGTACTCCTGTGACGTGAAGGGCGCCCGCCGCTCGTCCGCCGTGACCGTACGCATCAGGTGCCGCTGCGTGCGCAGCATCTCGGCGAACGCCTCGCCCCGCGGGTCGGTGCCCGCGCGCAGGGCGTCGAAGAGCGGCCCGGCGATCGACTCCGGCAGGGTCATCAGCTTCCGGTCGCCGGTCGCGTACTCGGTGAAGTACGGCTGGCGGGCCGCGTAGCAGCCGCCGGGCAGCAGGTCGTGGTTGCCGACGGTGGAGTACCACGGCAGGTGCAGCCCGGGGCTTGCGACCTCCCGGATCGCCGCGTCGAGGAAGCCGTCGACGCGCGGGAAGCCGAGCGCCTTGTCGGCGTCGCGCAGCCGGCTCTCCGGGTGCCAGTAGCGGTCGACGCCGCTGTTCTGGACGCCCTCGTAGGACCGGGGGTCACCGCTGTTGGGCACGATCCGGCCGCCGCTCATCGCGGTGAGGTACCACTCCAGTTCCAGGCCGTTGTTGTTGTCCGTGTTGTCGCCGGTGGTGACCGCACAGCCGAGCGCGAGCCCGGTGGCGGGCCCGGCGGTCAGCGAGTTGACGCGCTCGATGAGCGCGATCGCGCCCGGCACGCTCAGCGCCTCCTGCGGGCGCCAGCCGTCGCCCTGGTGCTCGCGGAAGTACTCCGAGCGCAGCGGCGTCTGTACGTCCACGATGTGCAGGTCGGTGAGCTGGACGAAGGCGGCGAGCGGGGTCCGCTTCTCCTCGCGCCGCGCGCCCGCGGCGCCGAGTTCCGCGCGTACGACCCGGGGCCAGCCCGCGCCCTCCGTGAGGTTCCGGTAGCCGCCGGACCCGGCGGCGGTGGCCGTCGTACGGATCGTGGTGCCCGCCGACGACGGCGCGGGCGGCGCGCCGGGCGCCAGCCCCCGGGCGCCGCCCCGCGAGGCCAGCGCCGGCGGCCCGGCGGACCGCGCGGTCGCCCGCGGCTGGCCGGGGCCGAGGGCGAGACCGAGTCCGGCGGCCGCACCCGCGGCCCCGGCGGCGCCCAGGAGGACGGCGCGCCGGCGGGGGCCCGGAGGCATGGTGGACGTGCGTTCGCGGTGCATCAGCGCTCCTGGGGGGATGAGCGGGAGGCTTCGGCGCGGGTGGGTCACCCGTACACTCGGAGCCTTGGCACGCCGGGTGACCTGCTACTTAACGCAACCGGAACGACGGCGGCCGGGTAGCCCACAAATACCTTCACCGGTTGAAAACACCGCGCAATGGACACGCGATCCTCGCCCGTTCGAGTGGCGACGGTCACCGTGGGTTCATCGCGGCGGGAAAGCGCCGCGCGCACCCTCCTGGCGGCTATGCGCCAACGCCGCAATCCGCCACTCTCAACTCCCCCCGCGCACGCGTTCCTTGCTGATAAATATGCGGACAGCCGGCACCGGATGCCGGTTTCCACACAGGTGGGGGTTGAACAAGAGATGACGATCTCTCCCAGACGCACGCCCGGACGCATACCGGGGGGCGGACGGCCGCGCGCCGCCGCCCGAATAGCCCTCGCGGCCGGGCTGGCCGCCGCGCTCACCGCGACCGGCTCGGCGGCCACCCAGGCCGCGGAGGGCGCACCGGAGCCCGACCGGCCCAAGGCCGCGGCGGACAAGCTCGGCGCGAAGGACGCCGAACTGCTCGCCGAGGCGAAGGCCGCGGGCGACAAGAACGTCACGCTGCTGGTCGCCGTCGAGCCCGGGCAGGCCGCCGAGGTCGCCGACACCTTCCGCGCCGTACGCGGCGCCTCCGTCGGCCGTACGCACGACAGACTCGGCTACGTCCGCGCGACCGTGCCCACCGGCCGCGCCGACGCCGCCATCGCCGGCGCCGCGAAGCTCGCCGCGGTCCAGGGCATCGATCTGAACGAGGAGATCGAGCTGCCCGATCCGCGGCCCGAAGCCGACCGGGCCGAAGGCGACAAGGGTGGCAAGGGCAGCGGCGCGCAGGGCGCCTACCCGGCCCCCGGCCGCTCGACCCCGGCCGAGAACCCGTACCAGCCGGCCCACGAGACCGGCGCCGTCGACTTCGTCGAGAAGCACCCGAAGGCCGACGGCCGCGGCGTCACCATCGGCATCCTCGACTCCGGCGTCGACCTCGCCCACCCCGCGCTGCGCAAGACCACCACCGGCGAGCGCAAGATCACCGACTGGGTGACGGCCACCGACCCGATCGTCGACGGCGACCGCACCTGGCGCCCGATGGTCACCGACGTCTCGGGCCCCGCCTTCACGTTCAACGACCGCGAGTACACCGCCCCGCGCGGCGACTACTCCATCAGCCTCTTCAGCGAGAACGCCACGCTCGGCGGCGAGATGCAGGGCGACCTGAACCGCGACGGCGACACCACCGACTCCTGGGCGCTGCTGTACGACGCGGCGGCCGGGACCGTGCGCGTCGACCTCGGCGACGACGGCGACTTCACGAACGACAAGCCGATGGCGCCGTACGGCGAGGACCACGAGTTCCGGTACTTCGGCGCCGACGACCCGGGCACGGCGATCGCCGAGGCGATCCCGTTCGTCGTGGAGATCCGCAAGGACGTGCCGATGGACCCGTACGGCGGGGACTGGATCGGCAAGAAGGAGGACTTCGTCAACATCGGCGTCGTCGAGGGCGCGCACGGCACCCACGTCGCCGGCATCACCGCGGCGAACGGCCTCTTCGGCGGCAGGATGAACGGCGCCGCGCCCGGAGCCAAGCTCGTCTCCTCCCGGGCCTGCACCTGGAGCGGCGGCTGCACCGCGGTCGCGCTCACCGAGGGCATGATCGACCTGGTCGCCAACCGCGGCGTCGACGTCGTCAACATGTCCATCGGCGGCCTGCCGCCGCTCAACGACGGCAACAACGCCCGCGCCGCGCTCTACAACCGGCTCATCGACACCTACGGCGTGCAGCTCGTCATCTCCGCGGGCAACGACGGCCCCGGCGCCAACACCATCGGCGACCCCGGCCTGGCCGACAAGGTCATCAGCGTCGGCGCGGCCGTGTCCCGCGAGACCTGGGCCGCCAACTACGGCAGCCAGGTGAAGACGGCGTACGCGATGATGCCGTTCTCCTCCCGCGGCCCGCGCGAGGACGGCGGCGCCACCCCGACGATCACCGCCCCCGGCGCGTCGGTCAACACCATCCCGACCTGGCAGCCCGGCTCGCCGGTCGCCGAGGCCGGGTACGCACTGCCGCCCGGCTACGGCATGCTCCAGGGCACCTCGATGTCCTCGCCGCAGACCGCGGGCGCCGCGGCGCTGCTGCTGTCCGCCGCCGAGCGGGAGGGCATCGACGTCACGCCGAACGCCCTGCGCACCGCGCTGACGTCCACCGCCGACCACATCCCCGGCGTGCAGACGTACGCGGAGGGCGCGGGCCTGGTCGACGTCGTCGACGCCTGGGAGTCCCTGGAGGACGGCGCCACGGCGTACGAGTACAAGGTCGAGGCGCCCGTCGACACCGTCCTCGACGGCTTCCTCGCCACGCCCGGCGTGGGCACCGGCGTCTACGACCGCGAGAGCGGCCCGGCGCGCGGCGGGTCCGAGACGTACGAGATCACCCTCACCCGTACCTCCGGCCCGGCCGGCGGCACGCCGCACGAGCTGGAGTGGCAGGGCAACGACGGCACGTTCAAGCTGCTCGGCGACGACGACGTCACGCTGCGCCGCGGCCAGCCCGTGACCGTGAAGGTGCAGGCCAAGCCGCGCTCGGCGGGGCTGCACAGCGCGGCCCTGCTGGTCGACGGCAAGCGCACCGAGGGCATCGACCACCGGGTGCTGACCACCGTCGTCACCTCGCAGGAGCTGGCGGCGCCGGCGTACGGCCACCAGGTCTCGAACGAGGTGCAGCGCAACTCCACGCGCTCGTACTTCGTGAAGGTCCCCGAGGGCGCGAAGACCCTGGAGGTGGCGATGAGCGGGCTCAAGGGCAAGAGCCAGACCCGCTGGATCGCGATCGACCCCTGGGGCATCCCGGCCGACGAGACGTCGACGCCGTTCTGCTACAACAACTACGACAACCCGGCCAACACCTGCCGCCCCGACCTGCGCTCCTACGACAACCCGATGCCGGGCGTCTGGGAGATCGAGGTCGAGTCGCGGCGCACCTCGCCGGAGCTGGACAACCCCTTCACGGTCGACGCGGCCGTGCTCGGCGCGGCCTTCGACCCCGAGGTGCAGACGATCGACGAGGCGAAGGTCGGCACCCCGAGCCCGGTGGAGTGGACGGTGACCAACGGGTTCGCCCCGGTGGCCGGCAAGCTCGCCGGCGGCCCGCTCGGCTCCGGTCTGGCGACCCGGCCCGAGATCGCCGACGGTGACACGAACACCACGACGGTCGAGGTCGGCGAGGGCGTCACCCGGTTCGACGCGGTGATCGGCGCCACCTCGGACGCCAACGCGGACCTGGACCTGACGGTCTACCGCGACGGCGAGCCGGTCGCGCAGTCCGCGGACGCCGACTCGGAGGAGGGCGTCACCCTCACCGACCCGGAGCCCGGGACGTACACGGTGGAGGTCTACGCCTACGACGTGCCGGCGGGCACGACGGCGTACGACTACCGCGACGTGTACTTCTCCCCGGCGCTGGGCGAGGTGAGCGTCGCCGACGAGCCGGTGGAGCTGGACAGCGGCGCGAGCGCCGAGGTCGGTGCCGAGGTCACGGTCGCGGCGCCCGGGCCCGAGGGGCGCGAGTTCTTCGGCGAGGTGCAGTTGCGGAACGCCCGCGGCACGGTGGCGGGCGCGGGCAGCGTGCGGATCGGCACGGTGGTGCCGTAGCACGCCCGGCGTACGCCGTGGGCGCCGCCCGTACGCTCTGACGACCACCCGCGGGGGCGGGACGCCGGACCAGCCGGTGTCCCGCCCCTGTGGCGTGCGTCTCAGTCCCACGCGCGAGCGCACCTGCGGCGGGCGGCTGGGCAGGGGAAACGACTGGAGCCAGCCGCCCGGCGCCCGGCATCATGGTGGGCGGACCCGCACCCGTGAACGGAGAGCCATGAAGATCGGAATCGTCGGAGCCACCGGCCAGGTCGGCGGAGTGATGCGCGACATCCTCGCCGAGCGGGCCTTCCCGGCCGACCAGCTTCGCCTGTTCGCGTCGGCCCGGTCCGCGGGGCGCACGCTGCCGTGGCGGGACGCTCCGGGGGGTACGGTCACGGTGGAGGACGCCGGCACCGCCGACTACTCCGGGCTCGACATCGTGCTCTTCTCCGCCGGGGGCGCCACCTCCAGGGCCCTCGCCGAGAAGGTCGCCGCACAGGGCCCCGTCGTGATCGACAACTCCTCCGCGTGGCGCCGCGACCCCGCGGTGCCGCTGGTGGTCTCCGAGGTCAACCCGCACGCGGTGGCCGACCGCCCCAAGGGCATCATCGCCAACCCGAACTGCACCACGATGGCCGCGATGCCGGTGCTCAAGCCGCTGCACCGCGAGGCGGGCCTGGTCTCCATGGTCGTCGCCACCTACCAGGCGGTCTCCGGCTCCGGCCTGGCCGGCGTGGACGAGCTGTACGAGCAGGTCCGCGCCGCCGGCGAGGACGCGCCGAAGCTGACGCGGGACGGCGCGGCGGTCGCCTTCCCCGAGCCGGCGAAGTACGTGGCCCCGATCGCGTACAACGTGCTGCCGATGGCCGGCTCCCTCGTCGACGACGGGCTCGACGAGACGGACGAGGAGCAGAAGCTGCGGCACGAGTCGCGCAAGATCCTGGAGATCCCGGAGCTGAAGGTCTCCGGCACCTGCGTCCGCGTCCCCGTCTTCACCGGCCACTCGCTCCAGGTCAACGCCCGCTTCGCGGAGCCGCTGAGCCCCGCGCGGGCCGCCGAGGTGCTGGCCGGGGCGGAGGGCGTCGCGCTCGCGGACGTGCCGACGCCGCTGGGCGCGGCCGGGCGGGACGTGTCGTACGTCGGGCGCATCCGCCGGGACGAGACCGCGGAGAACGGGCTGGCGCTCTTCCTCTCCGGCGACAACCTGCGCAAGGGCGCGGCGCTGAACGCGGTGCAGATCGCGGAGCTGGTGGCGGCCGAAGCACGGTCCTGAGCCGGGGGCGCGCCTCCGTCCGGCCGGGTTTTCCACAGGCCGGCACGGGCCGTACGGGCGGGGGTGCCGCCGTCATCCACAGGCCGCTTCGCGCGGGGGGCCGGCGTGCGAGGATTGCGGTCAGTCGTAGGGGTAAGGAGTAGCCCAGGTGCCTGGCACGAATCTGACCCGGGAAGAGGCGCAGGAGCGCGCGCGCCTGCTGAAGGTGGACGCGTACGAGATCGATCTCGACATCTCCGGCGCCAAGGAGGCCGCGGAGGGGGGCACCTTCCGGTCGGTGACGACGGTGCGGTTCTCGGCCGCCGAGGAGGGCGCGGAGACCTTCGCGGACCTCATCGCGCCCGAGGTGCACGAGGTGGTGCTGAACGGCACCGCGCTGGATGCCGCCGAGGTCTTCGCCGACTCCCGGATCGCCCTGCGGGGGCTGCGCGCGGGGGAGAACGAGCTGCGGGTCGTCGCCGACTGCGCGTACACCAATACGGGTGAAGGTCTGCACCGCTTCGTCGACCCGGTGGACGGCGAGACGTACCTGTACACGCAGTTCGAGGTGCCGGACGCGCGCCGGGTGTTCGCCAACTTCGAGCAGCCGGACCTGAAGGCGACGTTCGCCTTCACGGTGACCGCGCCGGAGGGCTGGCAGGTCATCTCCAACTCGCCGTCCCCGGAGCCGGTGGCCGGGGTGTGGCGCTTCACGCCCACGCCGCGGATGTCGACGTACATCACCGCGCTCATCGCCGGCCCCTACACGTCGGTGCACGGCACCTGGGAGGGCGACGGGCGGACGGTGCCGCTGGGCGTGTACTGCCGGCCCTCGCTCGCCGAGTTCCTGGACGCGGAGGCGATCTTCGACGTCACCCGGCAGGGCTTCGACTGGTTCCAGAAGCGGTTCGACTACCCGTACCCGTTCGAGAAGTACGACCAGCTCTTCGTCCCGGAGTTCAACGCGGGCGCGATGGAGAACGCGGGCGCGGTCACCTTCCGCGACCAGTACGTGTTCCGCTCCAAGGTCACCGACGCGGCGTACGAGATGCGGGCCGACACGATCCTGCACGAGCTGGCCCACATGTGGTTCGGCGACCTGGTGACCATGGAGTGGTGGAACGACCTCTGGCTGAACGAGTCGTTCGCCACCTACTCCTCCACCGCCTGCCTCGCCCAGGCGCCCGGCTCGCGCTGGCCGCACGCGTGGACGTCGTTCGCGAACCAGATGAAGACGTGGGCGTACCGCCAGGACCAGTTGCCCTCCACCCACCCGATCATGGCCGAGATCACCGATCTCGACGACGTGCTGGTCAACTTCGACGGCATCACGTACGCCAAGGGCGCCTCGGTGCTCAAGCAGCTCGTGGCGTACGTCGGCGAGGACGAGTTCTTCCGCGGCGTGCAGGCGTACTTCAAGCGCCACGCCTTCGGCAACACCCGGCTGAGCGACCTGCTCGGCGCCCTGGAGGAGACCAGCGGGCGCGACCTGGCGGCCTGGTCCAAGGCGTGGCTGGAGACCGCCGGGATCAACGTGCTGCGGCCCGAGCTGGAGACCGGCGCCGACGGCGTGGTCACGTCGTTCGCCATCCGCCAGGAGGCCCCGGCGCTGCCCGCGGGCGCCAAGGGCGAGCCGGTGCTGCGCCCGCACCGCATCGCCGTCGGGCTGTACGAGCTGAAGGACGGCCGGCTGGTCCGTACGGACCGGCTGGAGCTGGACATCGACGGCGAGCTGACCGACGTGCCGCAACTGGCGGGCCGCCCCCGCCCCGCGGTCGTCCTGCTCAACGACGACGACCTCACCTACGCCAAGGTCCGGCTCGACCCCGCCTCCCTGGACGTGGTCACCCGGCACCTCGGCGACTTCGAGACCACGCTGCCGCGCGCGCTGTGCTGGGCGTCCGCCTGGGACATGACCCGCGACGGCGAGCTGGCCACCCGCGACTACCTGGACCTCGTCCTCTCCGGCATCCGCAAGGAGAGCGACATCGGCGTGGTGCAGTCCCTGCACCGCCAGGTGAAGCTGGCCCTCGACCTCTACGCCGCCCCCGACTGGCGCGAGACCGGCCTGGCCCGCTGGTCGGCCGAGGCCGAGACCCGGCTCCACGCCGCCGAGCCGGGCGGCGACCACCAGCTCGCCTGGGCCCGCGCCCTCGCGGCCACCGCCCGCACCGACGGCCAACTCGACCTGCTCGCCGGCCTCCTCGACGGCTCCCGCACGATCGAGGGGCTCGAGGTCGACACCGAGCTGCGCTGGGCCCTGCTGCACCGCCTGGCCGCCACCGGACGGGCCGGGGAGGACGCCATCGCGGCGGAGCTGGAGCGCGACAAGACCGCGGCCGGCGAACGCCACGCGGCCTCCGCCCGGGCGGCCCGGCCGACCGCGGCGGCCAAGTCGCGGGCGTGGACGGAGGTCGTGGAGGAGGGCAACCTGGCCAACGCGGTGCAGGAGGCGGTGATCGCCGGCTTCGTCCAGACCGACCAGCGCGAACTGCTGGCCCCGTTCACGGCGAAGTACTTCGACGCGGTGAAGGACGTCTTCGACTCCCGCAGCCACGAGATCGCCCAGCAGATCGTCGTCGGCCTCTACCCGGCCCTCCAGGTCTCCCAGGCCACCCTGGACGCCACGGACGCCTGGCTCACGGAGACCCAGCCGTCCCCGGCCCTGCGCCGCATGGTGACGGAATCCCGCGCCGGCGTGGAACGCGCCCTGAGAGCCCAGCAGGCCGACGCGGCTGCCGCGACGTCCTGACCCGGGCGGGCGGTCCCTTCCCGGACGGAGCCGCGGATCGAGCGGAGGAGGACTGGCCGGGGCCGGGCGTCCCGGCCACGACCCGTACCCGGCCACGGCGGGCGAGGAGCCGGCCCGCAGTCAGGGGTACGGGAGCATTCACAGGACGCGGCCCGCACGGTGTGAGGTTGCCCGAAGCCGGACCTCCGTCGGTAGCCGGTCCGTCCCCACGGCGTCGCGGGCGTGGACCAGCGCCTCGTCGGCGAGCCGCACGAGGGTTCCGGCGGGATCGGCGTGCGGGGCCAGGCGCAGGGACAGCCAGGTGCGGGGGTGTGTGCGCCGGCCGACCAGGCGGGTGGTGGCCCGGTCGACGCCGGGAAAAGAGCCTGCCTCCGCAGACAGGGCGTCTTCCAGGGCGCGGGCCCTGACCTGGGCCGTTTCCCCGCCCTCGGTGTCCACCAGCACCTGGCTCAACTGACGCCGGCGCACCTGGGCCAGCAGCCACCAGAGAGAGAGCAGGAGGATGACGGCCAGGGCGGCGATGACGACGGGCCACCACCATCCCTCATCGCGCCACCGGGTTCGGTCGGCGTTGCTGAGCAGGACTTGTTGCGGGCGGTCCCAGGGCCAGGCGTCGGGGAAATGCCACCGGCGCAGGAGGTCCAGCCCGCCCAGCAGCGCAGTCCCGCCGAAGCCGAGAAGGACCAGACCGCAGGCCCCGAGCAGCAGCCGATTGACGATCAGGCGTGCCTGGCGCATGTCACCTCACTTCTTCGCTCGTCTGGCACGGACGGAGACCGCCGGCCGGCGGGCCAGCCCCAGGTGGTGCAGTTCCTGGTCCAGGGTGGTGCGGAGCTCGTTGCGTACGTCGTCCAGGTCGCGGAAGTGGGAGACCGCGCGCGCCTTGGCACGTCGCCGGCCGACGGACAGCTTCGCCGACTGGACGCCGGGGACTTCCATGGCACGGTCACGCAGGATCAGGCCGGCCGCCGAGCGGTCGAGGCCGGCGCGGATGTCAGCGCACGGTCGCCGCATCGGCAGAAGATGGCGCAGTCCGGGAGTGAGCGCCATGACCAGGAGCCAGAGTCCGATCGCGGCGATCGCCGCGCTGCTGGCCAGGACCCAGGTGTTGTCCAGGTGGACGGTGGACAGCTTGTGGGCGAGCCAGCGGCGCCAGTACATCCCGGGCCGGCCCGCGCGTACGGATACCACGTCGTAGAGCAGGAACCCGGAGGCGACCAGCACGACGAGTGCGACGATGCCCGCGGGAACCCTGCGGGCCGACCAGAACCGCCGGGCGCGGCCGTCGGGGAAGTGCTCCTCGCTCATCGCACCCGCTCCACGTCAGACGATTGCGGCCCGTGCAGACGCTCGACACTGACGGCGACCTGGCGCACGGACATGCCCGCCAGGTGTTCGACGCGTTCGCGCACGTGCCGGCGGACTTCGGCACACTGGCTGCCGATCCGTGCGGGGTAGTCCAGGTCGACGTCGACCTGGACGTGCGCCTGACCGAGGCCGTTCCCGCCCTGGCGGTGTACCGATGCCTTGGCGCGCGCGTTCGCCCTCACGGGGCCGTCGGCCGGGCTGCTCGCGCGCAGCGCTTCGCGCGCCGCCTGCATGGCGATCTTGGCTACCACCCGGTCCGCGACACGGGTCGCGCCCCGGGCTCCGGCCTCCACACGTGAGGCTTCTGGTGTCGTCACCGGGCCTTCACCTTCGCCGGTCGAAGCGGTCGCCGCTTCCGCCGCGGGTTCCGAAGAAGTCGCCCAGCTCCAGGTCGCCGTCGGCGAACCGCCCGAGGAAGAACCCGATCAGGCCGAGCACCACCACCACGATGAAGGCTCCGAAGCCGCCGAAGTACCCGGCGAAACCCGCCGCCATCCCGGCCGCCATGCCGACCACGGCCATGCTCATCGCGTGCTCCCCACTCGGAGCCGGGGCCGGCAGCGGACCGGACTACCTGATCGTTCTGCCATCGCCCTCTTCGTCCTCTTCGTCGGGCAGTTTGACGTCGTCGACCGCGATGTTGACCTCGACGACTTCCAGGCCCGTCATCCGCTCCACCGCGGCGATGACGCTCTGCCTGACCTCCGAGGCCAGATCCGCGATGGCGAAGCCGTAATCGACCACGAGATCGAGATCGAGGGCGCACTGGACCTCGCCGACCTCGGCCTTCACGCCGCGGGTGACGGACGACCTGCTTCTCGAATCGCCGGGAACCCGGTCGCGGACGGCGCCGAGCGTACGCGCCATACCGCCGCCCATGGCATGCACGCCCGGCACGTCCCTGGCGGCCAGCCCGGCGATCTTCTCCACCACGCCGTCGGCGATGGTGGTCCGGCCGCGATCACCCGGCGCGACGTGCCTGCCGGCGCTGCCCGCCCGGCCCTCACCGCTCTGACGGCCCCCGGACCGCGCCTCTTCCGCCTCGTCGGCCATCCCAAGCCACCTCCCACTCGATCAAAAAGATAACTTTTACATACTTTGCACTGAAAGCGGCATTTCAGACAGTTGTCGTCATCTTTGTGCGTCAATGAGGTGAAGATTCCGGTCGGCCGTGACGGTCGAAGCGGGACCGGCGGGGTCGCCGCCGGTCTCCGGGGGCGGTCAGCTCGGGAACATCGCCGTGGCGTTCACCCAGGTGCCGGTGACCGCACCCGCGTGGTCGGAGGCGAGGAAGGCGGCCAGGTCGGCGATCTCCTGGAGCCGGGGGAGGCCGGGAGCATGCGGAGGCCGTCGAGGGTGTCGAGTACGCCGCGGAGGGCTTCCGGGGTGGCCATCGCCGGGTTGACCGCGCCGAGCTTCTGCGGGGTGAGGGTCTCCGGGACGCCGGCCGCCCACAGACCCGCGGCGCGGACGCCGCTGGGGCCCAGTTCCTGGGCGAGGGAGCGGATGAGGGTGTCGATCGCCGCGTCCGCGGGGCAGGTGCCGCCCATCATCGGGCTGGTGTGGGACGAGCCGCTGTTGAGCGCCAGGATGACGCCCGAGCCCTGCGCCGCCATCCGCCTGCCCGCCGCGCGGGCGGTGACGAAGTTGGTCGTGAGGCCGCGGGTGACGCAGGAGACGTAGTCCGAGACGGAGAGGTCGACCAGCGGGGTGCCCTGGACGTCGTTGCGGGTGATCAGGTTGATGCTCACGTCGAGGGAGCCCGCCTCCTCCGCCACCCGGGCCGCGTGCTCCTCCACCGCGTGCTCGTCCAGCGCGTCCACGACGGCCGCGTGGGCGGTGCCGCCGGACTCGTTGATGTCCCTCGCCACCAGTTCGACGTTGGCCGCGTGCCGGCCGGTGAGGTGGACGCGGGCGCCCTCGCGGGCGAAGGTACGGGCGACCGCGGCACCGATGGCGCCGCCGGCGCCGTAGACGATCGCGTTCTTCTCCTGCAGCAGCATGGTCTCTCCTGGCTGTCGTCATCGGGTGATGTCGGCCATTGAGACGCACGCGGGCCGCGGCAGTCATCGCTCCCCGCCCGGCGTCCGCGGCACGGCCCCCGGTGTTCGCCCGAATGCCCCCGCCGAGCGGAACTCCGGCGCCATCGGGGTGAGGGGTGTGTGCGGCGGGGGGGGTTCCCGGATCCGGGTCCACGATGCCGGGGCACACGGGCCCGGACCCGTAGCCGCCGGGGCGCCCGCCCTCTGCCGTACGGTGGGAAGAGGCCGCTGCTCAGAGCGTCAGCGGCAGCCCGAAGGCCGGCAGCAGATGCGGCTCGAACGTGGTGATCTCGGCGATCCGCCCTCCTTCGACCCTCAGCACCTCCAGCGTCTGCGCCCGGTACACGGTCGTGCCCGGCCGGCGCACGTAACCGGCGACCGCCGGGCGGCCGTTGGCGCGGGCCGGCACGTGCCGCCAGTCGCCGAAGAAGCCGGGCAGGGCCGGGTCGAGCGACTGGGAGACGAAGTCCACGATCGTCTGCCGCCCGACGAACCAGAACGGGTTCGGCGGCATCGTCAGCGTCGCGTCCTCCGTCAGCAGGGCCGCCATCGCCGCCATGTCGAGCCGCTCGGCCGCCTCCCGGTACCGGTCGACGGCGGCCAGCTCCTCCGGCGTCGGCGGCGTGAGGGGCGCCCACTCCGCGCGCTTCCCCGCGGGCAGGTGCGCGCGCAGCGCGGGTCGGGCGCGCTGCAGGGCGCTGTTGACGGCGGCCGTGCTCAGGTCCAGCAGCCCGGCGGTCTCCGCGGCGGGCAGGCCGACGACGTCGCGGAGCACGAGGGCCGCCCGCTGGCGGGGCGGCAGGTGCTGGAGCGCGGCGAGGAAGACCAGGTCGACGGTCTCGCGGGCGACGGCCTGGGCCTCCGGGCCCGCGTCGGCCGCGGGCACGTCGGCCAGCAGTTCGTCGGGGTAGGGCTGGAGCCAGGTGATACGCGCGGGCGGCTCGGCGTCGCCGTGTGCCATGCCGGGCAGCCGCTCGTAGCGGGCGGGGGTGCGGGAGTGGCGGCGGAGGTGGTCGAGGCAGGTGTTGGTGGCGATGCGGTAGAGCCAGGCGCGCACGGCGGCACGGCCCTCGTAGGTCTCGCGGCGGCGCCACGCCTTGAGGAACGTCTCCTGTACGAGGTCCTCCGACTCGTCGTACGAGCCGGTCATCCGGTAGCAGTGGACCTGCAGTTCACGGCGGTACGCCTCCATCAGGGCGGCGAAGTCCGCGTCGCCGGGGGCGCCGGAGCCCGGCTCCTCATGCGTCACGGGTAGCGGCGTGACGTTCTCGGGCGCTTCCCCGGGCGTCACGCTCTCCACCGTCACGCTCTTCGGCGTGACGTTTTCCGGCGTGACGTCCTCCGCCGTCCCCGCCGCGTCCCTGGCCGTGCGCGCGATGCGCCGCAGCCGGCCCACCGACGACGACAGCTCCGTCACGTCCGCGTAGAACGTCTCCGGCGGCTGCGGGGTGAGCCGCCCGGCGCGCTCGGCGACGTCGGATATCAGCTCCCGCACGGACCCCGCCGCCCCGGGGGCGCGGCGCTCGCGGTAGGCGCGCTGGCGGCAGGCGGCGGAGCAGTAGACGGAGGTGCGGCCCCGGCGGCCGGTGCGCGCGGGCACGGGGCCGCCGCAGGCCGGGCACGTGGCGTCCGGTGCGGACACGGTTCCTCCCCTGGTCTGCGTCACGCGGTCGGTGCGTGACGCAATTCTGCCAGCGCCCGCCGACACCGAACCTGACGTCGGATTCCCGCCAGCGTCCGCGGCCCGCGGCGCGCAGCCTGGACGGCATGACGACGACATCGGAAGCCCCCGCCGCCTACCGCCCCGCTCCCATCCCGCCGGCCGTCCTCGCACGGCTCCGCGAAGCCGACGACGCCGGGCGCCCCGCCCGGGAGGTGACCGACGGTGAGGGTGGTGCGCCGCTGCGTTGCTGTCTGCGGCGGAGCCGGGCCGGGGAGCGGATCGCGCTCGTGTCGTACGCGCCCCTGCGCCGCTGGGCCGCCGCGGCCGGGGTGGATCCCGGGGCGTACGACGAGCAGGGCCCGGTCTTCGTGCACGCCGGGGAGTGCGCAGGGCCCGTGCCCGGCGGCGGCTGTCCGTTCGCCGAGACCGCCGCCCTGCGGGCGTTCCGGCGCTACGACGCGGGCGGCCGGATCGTCGGCGGCGCCGCGCTGCGGCTGCCGGAGGACCCGGCCGCGGCGGAGGCGGCGACCGTGCGGGCGCTGGCGGCGGCCTTCGCGGCGCCCGAGGTCGCGTTCGTGCACGTGCGGGCGGTGGAGTACGGCTGCTTCCTCTACGAGGTACCGCGCCCCTGAGCCGTCCGCGCGCGAGCGGCGCGCCGCGGGGCTAGCGTGAGAAGTGCGCACGAATCCGCGCAATACCCCCCAGCCTCAGAGGAGGCGACAGATCATGACCGTACGACCCGAAGGCGCACCCACCTGGGCGGACGCGACCTTCCCCGACCTCGAGGCCGCGAAGAGCTTCTACGCCGACGTCTTCGGCTGGACCTTCGAGGACGGGGGCGAGGCCTCCGGGCACTACACCCAGGCCATGGCGGAGAGCGGCGTCGCCGCCGGTCTCGCGCCCCCCATGCCGGGAGCGGAGGAGGCCCCCGCGGGCTGGACGCTCTACTTCGCCACGCCCGACGCCGACGCCACCGCCACGCACGTCGGCGAGCACGGCGGCCGGGTCCTCATGGGCCCGATGGAGGTCGGCCCGTACGGCACGATGGCCATCGCGGAGGACCCGGACGGCATCCGGTTCGGCCTGTGGGAGTCCGGCAGCCACGAGGGCTTCGCCGCGATCGGCGAGCCCGGCACCTTCTGCTGGGCCGAGGTCGACACCAACAACCCCGCTCACGCCGACGAGTTCTTCCCCGAGGTCTTCGGCTACCGGGTGCGCAAGATGCAGGACGACACCATGGACTACGCCGTGTGGAGCGTCGGCGACGGCGACCCGCTCATCGGCCGGGCGGAGATGAGCGGCAACGTCTTCCCGGCGGGCACGCCCCCGCACGTGGGCGTCTGCTTCGCGGTGAACGACTGCGACCGGGCCGTGGAGACGACGCGGCGGCGCGGCGGCAGCGTGACGTTCGGGCCGCAGGACTCGCCGTTCGGGCGGATGGCGACCCTTGAGGACCCGCAGGGTGCGTCGTTCACCGTGATCGACGTCAACCGCACGGTCGGTGACATGCCGGAATTCGCCTGAGGCGGGCGGCAGCGGCCGGGGCCGGGTGCCGAGGCGCCGGGCCCCGGCCCACCGGGCGCGGCAGCCGCCGCGGCCCGCGCGGGCACGCCAAAAGCGCCTGCCCCGGGGCACGGAGCAGGCGCCGGCGCGCGGCGGATACGCCCGCCCGCGTCAGCTCTTCTTCTTCTCCGCCGCGACCACCAGGCCGGCGATCACCGCGAAGGCCACCAGCGGGGTGAGCACGAAGAGACCGAGGGTCTCCGCAACGCTCAGCCCGGGGCCCGGGTCGTCGCCGTCGTCGCGGTTGAGCGCGGAGGCGGCGGGGGACGACATCAGCATGATCAGCGCCGTCCCGGCGGCGAGCGCGCCGGCGCGCAGAGTCTTCTTCCTGTCCACGCTCAAACCGTAGCGAACACCGCCGCCACCCGCGCGCCCGGGGTCGTCTAACGCGCTACGCGCTCCCCGCCGTGCTCAGATGCGCCGTCACCGGGAGCAGCCGCGGCTCGCCCCGCGCCTCCTCCACCCGTACCCGCAGCTCGTCCGCCGTCACCGGGGCGGCGAGCGGCAGGATCCGGTACGCGCCGATCGTCGTGCCCGCCGCGATCCGGCGCCACCGGCCCGTCGCCGGATCCCGCGCCTCCACCGCGAAGCGCTCGACGCGCTGGCCGTGCCGGATGTCCTCCGCGAGACGGACCCGGTCGAAGGTCTGCGGCCCGCGCCGGTCCAGCAGGTTCTCGCCGTACACCGCGCGCACCCGGTCGCCGAAGGCGCGCAGTTCGCGTACGTCCTCGGGGGCGATCCGGCCGTCGCGCGCGGGCGGCACGTTGAGCAGCAGCGGGGCGTTGCGGCCGACGCTCTGCTCGTAGAGCGCGAAGAGTTCGTCCGCGGTCTTCGGCCGCTCCCCGGGGTGGTGGAACCAGCCGGGGCGGTTGGAGACGTCGGCCTCCGCCGGATACCACTGCAGGTACCGCACACCGTCCGCCAGCAGCCGCGCGCGCGAGCCGATGTCGGCGTCGGTGGAGTCGTTGGGCAGCGCGCCGTGCGTGGACCGGGGGTCGACGGTGTGCGGGGTGACGCTCCACTCGGTCTCGCGGGCGACGCCGCGCTCGTTGCCGACCCAGCGGATGCCCTGCGGGCCCTGGAAGACGACGGTGTCGGGGGAGAGCGCGTGGATCAGCTCGTACCACTGCCGGAAGTCGTACTCCTGCGTGATGCCCGCGTCCCGCCACGGGTTGGCGCCGTCGAGCCACAGCTCGTCGATGGGGCCGTACTCGGTGAAGAGTTCGTAGACCTGGTTCAGGTAGAACGCGTCGTAGTCGTTCGCGCGCACCGTGAACGTCGGCAGCCGCCCGGCCGCCACGTCGTCGGCGCGGTCGTCGCCCTCGGCGAGGGTGGGGATGGTGTGCGTGCGCACGGGGCTGCCGTTGCCGTAGCGGCCGTGGCCCGAGGGCGGACCGCCGTCCGCGAGCGCGGTGCGCTCGACGCTCGTCAGCGGCTCGCCGGCCTCCTGCTTCTCCCGCAGGTCCGCGAGCCAGCCGGCGTGCCAGGCGTGCGGCAGTTCGGCGCCGTCGGACGGCGAGAGGTAGACGCCGACGCCGAGCCCGGCCCTGCGGGCTTCCTTGACGTACGTGCCGAGGAGGTCGCGGCTGTGCGGGCTGGCGGCCACGGAGTGGTCGGAGTAGCGCGTCGGGTAGAGGTTGAAGCCGTCGTGGTGCTTGGCGGTGAGCATGGCCATCTCGGCGCCCATCGCCTTGTACGTGCGCATCCACTGGGCGACGTCGACGCGCCCCGGGTCGAAGAGCGCCGGGTCCTCCGCGCCGGAGCCCCACTCGCGGTCGGTGAGGGTGTTCATGCCGAAGTGGGTGAAGGCGGTCACCTCGCGCCCCTGCCAGGCGAGCTGGCCGCGCGTGGGCACGATGTGGGCGGCCTTGGCGACGATGCGCTCGGGGGTGTCGCAGTCCTCGACGGTCATCCGGGAGGCGGGCTCGATCGGCCGGGTGCACTCGTCGGCGGCGGCCGCGGGCTCGCCGGCGGCCGGCAGCAGGGCGGTCGCCGTGAGGGCGACGGCCGCGGCTCCGGTGCCGACGGAGCGGGCGGCTCTACGCACGGGGTGCCTCCTCGCTCGTACGGCCCGGTCCCGCGCCTTTGGACTCCGCGCCGCCGGACACGTCACCGCCGGACACGTCGCCACCGGACACGTCACCACCGGGCCGCGCGCCGGCCCGGCCGCCGAGTTCGCGCACCACCTCCGCCAGCAGCCGGTGCGTCCGCGGCGCGTCGGCCAGCTCCTCCAGGAGGACCGTGCGGCCGTCCGGATCGGCGACCGGCAGCCGCCAGCCCGGGTACGCCGCTCCCGCGCCCGGCACGTGCTGCGGGCGGCGGTCTCCGACCGCGTCCGGCAGCCAGACGGCGACGAGCCGGGCGGGGGTGCGGGCGAGGAAGCGGTACAGGCCGGTGATGACGGACGCCTCGTCGGCCCGGCCGCCGGGCAGCAGCCGCAGCCGGTCGAGCAGGTCGAGCCAGGCGCCGACCTCCACCGCGTCGGCGGCGCGGGCGGCGGGCAGCGGCCCTTCGACGAGGCCGAGTTCGTGGCGGAGCGTCAGGTGCGCACCGCTGAGCCGGGCGGCGGTGGGCGGCAGGCCGTGCCCGGTGACGGAGGCGAGCGCGTCGGCCCGCCAGCGCTCCGGCGGCCGCGGGCACGGCACGCCGCCGGGGGTCTCCGGCGCCGGTTCGCGCTGGGTCCACAGCGCCGACGTGCCCAGCACGCCGCGCGCGGCCAGCGCGTCCCGTACCGCGGGCTCCGCCGGGTCCTCCTGGTCGTCTCCGATCACGGGCGTACCCGCCCGGTGCGCCTCCAGCGCGAGCACGCCGAGCATCGCGTCCGCGTCGTACGAGACGTACGTGCCCTCCGCCGGCGGCCGGCCCGCCGGCACCCACCACTGCCGGAACAGCCCGCCCACGTGCCCGACGCGCAGCGCACCGGCCCGCCGCAGCGTGGCGCGCAGCACCGAGCGGTACGGGCCGTAGCCCGCCGCGGCCAGCCGGTCGGGCCGCCATACCGGCACGCCCCGGTCGGTGCCGCGGGCGTCGTCCTCGCGCGGCGCGGTGCCCGCGGTGCAGCCGGCGGCGAGGACGGACTGCTCCGCCCACGCGTCGGCGCCCGAGGGGTGCACGCCGGCCACCAGGTCGTGGATGACGCCGACGGCCATGCCCGCGTCCCGGGCGATCCGCTGGGCCCGCCAGAGCTGGTTGTCGGTGAGCCAGGCGAGCCGGCAGTGGAAGTCGATGCGGTCGAGGAGGTCGTGCCGGGCGCGGGTGGTGGCGGTGGAGCGCGGGTCGGAGAGGCCGCCGGGCCAGGAGCGCCAGTCGGGGCCGTGGATCTCGGCCAGCGCGCACCAGGCGGCGTAGTCGTCGAGGGGCTGGCCCTGTTCGGCGAGGAAGTGGTGGTACGCGACGCGGCGGCCGGGCGTCAGCTCGACGCGCAGCAGCAGCTCCAGCGCGGCGCGCTTCAGCCGCCACACCTCGTCGCGGTCGACGAGCCCGCCCTTGGCGCGCACCTGGTCGCGCAACGCGGCCGCGCGGCCGGCCAGTTCGGCGGCCTGGGCGCGGTCGTCGGGGGCGAGGTAGCGGTACTCGGGTATGTCCTCGATCCGCAGGTGCACGGGGTCGGTGAAGCGCCGGGAGGACGGCAGGTACGGGGACGGGTCCGCCGGCCGGCCCGCGGCGCCGGGGACCGCGGCGTGCAACGGGCCCAACTGCACGAAGTCCAGGCCGTGGGTGCGCGCCGACCAGGCGGCCAGCTCCGCCAGGTCGCCGAGGTCGCCCATGCCCCAGGAGCGGGCCGACAGCAGCGTGGGCAGCGCAAGCGCGAGCCCGGCACCGCGCCCGGCCGGCTGCGGCACGCGCGCGGGGGCGGCGATGACGGTGGCCTTGCCGGTGCGCCCGCCGGGGGCGGTGGCGGTGAGGGTGTGCACGCCGGGCGGGAGCGGGGCGCGCGGGTCGAGTTCCGCGCCGTCCTCGCCGGCCAGGGCGGTCACGGTGCCGGGCGGCAGCGGCCCGGGGTCCAGGACGGTGCCCGCGCGCGGCACGAGGGTCGCGGGCAGGAGACGGTCCCGTTCGGCCTTTTCGTACGCCGCGAGCGACGCGGCGACGGCGGCGGGCCCGGCGGCGTCCACGCCGAGCGCGGCGAGGACGGCGACGAGGGTGCCCTCGGGGACCGGGACGGCGCGGCCAGGCGTGCGTGCGTACGAGACCGCGACTCCGTGCAGCGCAGCTAACCGCGCCAGAGACATGCCACCCCCAGGTGGTATGCGACGTCATCGGCTCCGGCGCCACCCACCTACCAGGTCGCGGGCCCCGGAGGGTCGCCGCCGGGGTGAACCGGAAGGCTGATCGTACTGCGGCAGCCGCGCGCCGTCAGCAGGCCGTCACGTGAAGTGAACGGGCGGCAGCGGCTCGCTGATGAGGTTGTCCTCGGCGGCGAGCGGCGGCTCGCTGGTGAGCGGAGTGCCCGCGGCCAGCGGGGGTTCGCTGGTCAGCGGCAGCTCGGCGCAGGAGCAGGAGCCCGCCAGGCCGTAGTCGGGGTCGGCGCCCTCGACGGGTTTGAGGTGATGGTCGTGGCTGACTTCGAACGGAGCGGGAGCGGTCACCGCGGATCCTCCTCGGTCGGCGGCTGGTCACGTCCGCCGCTACCCGATCAAGGGCCCGGCAGTCGTGGCGACACGCGTTCGTGCCATACGTCACAGTACCCGGAACGGGCGAATTCACTGTAGGGGGGCCTGTAGAACGCAAGAGCTGGGGCACGTGCGCCCTCCCGGCCCGCTTTTTCCGCCGGGGCGGGCGGGACGGAAGACGGCCGCGCACGGGACCGCGCACCGGGACGTGCACCGGGCCGCGCGACAGGCGGAGCGCCCTGCCTCGCCGTGGCGGACCCGCGCACCGGCTCCCGCGCAGGCCGGGGGTGCCGCGGCGGTGCGGCGCGGGTACCCTGGCTCGCTCGTCCGGCGGATCGGGGCCGACCGGCTCGTTGACAGCGGCGGCATCGCGGTGGTGGGCTCTCCGCCTGCGCCCCGCGAGGGCATGGGCGGCGCGGGACTGGTGTACGGCACACGTACGCGCATCCTTAACCGCCGTGAAACGCACGGGCGATGAGCAGTCGACAGCGTCGGCGTACGGTCGCGAAGACGGCCGGCAGCCGGGTGCGGACCGGAAACGGACGGAGGGCGGCGGAGTTGGGCGGAGCTGCCAGGCGGCGAGTGGCCACGGCGACGGCGCTGTCCGCCGCCGTGATCGGCGGGCTGCTCGGCGGCCGCGCGCCGGAGGCCACCGCCCAGCCGCAGCAGCCGGACGCGGGCGGCACGGAGTCGGCCGAGACGCCCGCCGCGGAGGAGGCGCTGCGCGACGCGGTGTGGCCGCGCCCGCAGCAGTTGCGGGCCCGCGCCGGCGAGGTGCACGCGGGCGGACAGGCGGTGCTCGTCACCCCCGAGGACGCGGACTCGCGGGCGCTCGCGGAGCTGCACGAGGTGCTGCGGGCGGTCGGCGTACGGGAGTTCACGCAGGTACGCCCCGGCGCCGCGCTGCCCGCGACCGGGCTCGTGGTCTACGCCGACCAGTCGCCGGCCGGCGCCGCGGGCGTCGCGGGCCCCCCGCCGCGCCGCTCCCCCGCCGACGCCGCGCTGCGCGCCCTGGGCGCGGGCGAGCAGGCCGACCTGCCGGCCGGCGGCTACCGGCTGGCCGCCGGGCAGCACGAGGGCCGCGACGTCGTCGCGCTGGCCGGGACCGACGCCGAGGGCCTCTTCCACGGCGTGCAGACGCTGCGCGAACTGGCCCGCGCGGCCCGCACGGAGAACACGCTGCCCGCCGTCTCCGTACGCGACTGGCCGGGCACCGCCGTGCGCGGCATCGCGGAGAACCACTACGGCCGCCCCTGGAGCCACGAACAGCGCCTGGCGCAGCTCGACTTCATGGGCCGCACGAAGCTCAACCGCTACCTCTACTCCCCCGGCGACGACCAGTACCGCCAGGCCGGCTGGCGCGAGGCGTACCCGGCAGCGCAGCGCGCCCGGTTCCGCGAGCTGGCCGAGCGGGCCCGCGCCAACCACGTGACGCTCGCCTGGGCCGTGGCGCCCGGCCAGGACTTCTGCTTCTCCTCGGCGCGCGACCGCAAGGACCTGCTCGCCAAGGCGGACGCGATGTGGGCGCTGGGCGTACGGGCCTTCCAGCTCCAGTTCCACGACGTCAGCTACAGCGAGTGGGCCTGCGGCGAGGACGCCGACGAGTACGGCTCAGGGCCCGAGGCCGCCGCCCGCGCGCAGGCCGAGACCGCCAACGCGCTGGCCGCGCACCTCTCCCGGCGGCACCCGGACGCGGCGCCGCTGTCGCTGCTGCCGACCGAGTACTACCAGGACGGCACCACCGACTACCGCTCGGCGCTCGCCGGCGAGCTGGACGAGCGGGTCGAGGTCGCCTGGTCCGGCGTCGGCGCGGTGCCCAAGGAGATCAGCGGCGGCCAACTGCGCGACAACCAGGCCGCGTTCGGCGGCCACCCGCTGGTCACGCAGGACAACTACCCCGTCAACGACTACGCCCGCGACCGCATCTTCCTCGGCCCGTACGACGGCCGCGACCCGGCGGTCGCCGCCGGCTCCGCCGGCGTGCTGGCCGGTGCGATGGAGCAGCCCGCCGCCTCCCGGG
The DNA here is from genome assembly GCF_003945505.1 of Streptomyces sp. WAC 06738. Classification (NCBI taxonomy): domain Bacteria; kingdom Bacillati; phylum Actinomycetota; class Actinomycetes; order Kitasatosporales; family Streptomycetaceae; genus Streptomyces; species Streptomyces sp. WAC 06738. Next base: position 2,352,549 of record NZ_CP029618.1, read on the forward strand.
TGCCGCTCTTCACGGTCGCCGACTACGCCTGGAACCCGCGCGCGTACGACCCGGACGCCTCCTGGCGGGCCGCCGTGCGCGACCTCGCCGCGGACGCCCCGGACCCTCAGAAGGCGGGCGCCGCGCTCGCCGCGCTGGCCGGGAACTCGGCGTCGTCGGAGCTGGGCGCCAGGGAGTCGGCGTATCTGCGGCCGCTGATCGCGGACTTCTGGCGGGAGCGGGAGAGCGCGGCGGGCGGCAGGCGGGACGGGCAGAAGGCGGCGGCGCGGCTCCGGGAGGCGTTCACCGTGATGCGCCGCGCGCCGGAGGACCTCGCGCCGCTGGCGGACGGCACGTTCGGTGACGAGGTGCGGCCGTGGCTGACGCAGTTGGCGCGGTACGGCGCGGCCGGCGAGCGGGCGGTGGACATGGTCACCGCCCAGGCCGCGGGCCGCAACGAGGAGGCGTGGCAGGCGCGGCTGGAACTGCAGCGCCTGGCCGGCGAGGCGGTACCCCCGGGCGGCGGGGTGGTGGGCGCGGGCGTGCTCGACGCCTTCCTCAGCCGGGCGCTGACGGACTCGGACTCCTGGCTGGGCGCTGGCGGCGGCGCCGAGCGCCCCGCCGGCGCCGGGGCGGCCGTCTCGGGCGGCGCGGAGCCGCTGGAGGGCTCGTCGGTGGCCGCGGCGGCCGACGGCAAGCCGGCCACGGCGTACGAGGCCGCCCGGCCGCCGTCGCCCGGCACGCACGAGGCGCTGGTGGTGGAGTTCGACCGGCGGCCCCTGCGCGCGGTGACGGTGCTCACCCAGCCCGGCACGGGCACCCGCGCCGAGGTGCAGATCCGGGTACGCGACGGCGGCGGGACCGCCTGGCGCGCGGTGGGCGAACTCGACGGCGGCGGCTGGACGGAGCTGCCCGCCGAGCGCGCCGACGCCGACGCCGTACGGCTCGTGTGGGCCGCCGACACCACGGCGCCCGTGGTGCACGAGGTGGTGCCGTGGTCCGCGGCGGAGCCCGGCGCCCGGCTGTCGCTCTCCCGCGACGAGGCGGACGTGACGATCGGCGGCGATCCGGTGGTCGTGGACGCGGAGTTGTCCGCGCGGCGCCCCGGTGACGCGGGCGGCACGGTGACGGCGAAGGCGCCGGAGGGGCTGAAGGCGCGGGCCCCCGGCGAGGTGCGGATAGCCCGCGGCACGACGGCCAGGGCCCCGATCGAGATCCGGGCGGCGGAGGACGTGCCGCCGGGCACGTACGAGATCCCGGTGAAGCTGGAGGACGGCGGCAAGGCCCAGGTCCGTACCGTCACCGTGCACGCCTACCCCGCGGTGGGCGGCCCCGACCTGGCGCGCGACGGCCGCGCGTCGTCGTCGGCGGACGAGACGCCGGACTTCCCGGCGGCGGCGGTGGCGGACGGCGACCCGGAGACGCGGTGGTCGTCGCCGGCGGAGGACGGCGCCTGGGTGCAGGTGCGGCTCGCGAAGCCGGCGCGGGTCGGCGAGGTGGCGCTGCGCTGGGAGAGCGCGTACGCGAAGCGCTACCGCGTGCAGGTCTCCGCCGACGGCCGCCGCTGGCGCACGGCGGCGGCGGTGAACGACGGCGGGGGCGGCCGCGAGTCGGTCCGGATGGACGAGCGCGAGGTGCGCTACGTCCGCGTCCAGGGCGTGGAGCGCGCGACGGAGTTCGGCTACTCGCTCTACGCCCTGGAGGTACGGGCCGTCCGCGACTGACCGCGGGGCGGGGCCGCCCGGCGGTCAGCCGTAGTGCGCGCGGGTGCGGGACTCGGCTCCCTCCGGGGCGTCCGTGCGGTCCAGGCCCAGGAGCGCCGCGCCCAGCACCGGCGGGGCCGTGACCACCCGGGGGACCGCCTTCGGGGCGCGGGCCGTGAGCAGGGTGCGTATCCGGTCGTCCAACTGCGCGTGGCCCGCGGCCAGGACGCTGCCGCCGAGCACCACCGGCACCTCCTCGTCCAGCAGGCCGAGCCGTTCCAGCGCCACCGCCGCCAGCGCCACCACCTCGTCCGCCTGCCGGTCGATGATGGACCGCGCCACCGGGTCGCCCGCCGCCGCCACCGCGAAGAGCAGCGGCGCCAGCCGCTGGGTGCGCGCCACCGGGACCCGGCCCAGGTGGACGCCCTCGATCAGCTCGTACATCGTGCCGAGGCCGAAGTGCTCCGGCACCGCCGTCGCCAGGGCGGTCGGCTCGCCGCGGCCGTCCTCGGCCCGCGCCGCGTACCAGACCGCCTCCGCCGCGAGCCCCGCGCCGCCGCCCCAGTCGCCCGACAGCCTGCCGAGGGCGAGGAACCGGTGGGTGCGGCCGTCGGGCAGCAGCCCGGCGCAGTTGATGCCGGCACCGCAGACGACGGCGACGCCGCGCGGCTGCGCGCCCGGCGGCAGGCCGGCCCGCAGCAGGGCGAACGTGTCGTTGTGGACGGCGACCGTGCGGCCCCAGCCGCGCGCCTCCAGTTCCGCGCGGACGGTGCGTTCCTCCACGGGCAGGTCGACGTTGGCCAGGCACGCGGACACATGCGCGGCGACGGCACCGCCGGAGCCGTCGCCCCCCGCCTGCCGTACCGCCCCGGCCACCGCCTCCGCCAGCACGTCGACCGCGGCCGCCGCCCCGGTCACCGGCGGCCGGAAGCCGCCGCTGCGCCCCTGGCCCAGCACCGTGCCGTCCGCCGCGACCAGCGCCGCGTCCGTCTTGCTGTTCCCGGCGTCGATCGCCAGCACGGCGACCGGGCTCAGGCCCACGGCAGATGCTCCCGGTTGTGCGCGATCAGGGCGTCCGTCAGCTTCTCGGCCCGGTCGTACTGGCCGACCAGCGGGTGCGCGAGGAGCGCGCGGAAGACGCGCTCGCGCCCGCCCGCCAGCGCCGCCTCCAGCGCGAGGCGCTCGTACGCGGTGGTGTGCGCGACGAGGCCGGCGAAGAGCGGGTCCAGCTCCGGGACCGGCAGCGGCCTCGCGCCCTCGGCGGTGACCTCGGCCTGCACCTCGACGACCGCGTCGTCGGGGAGGAACGGCAGGGTGCCGCGGTTGAGGGTGTTGACGACCTGCACCGCGCCCGCCGCCCCGCCCAGCAGCGACGCGGCGAGTGCGACGGCGGCCTCGGAGTAGTACGCGCCGCCGCGCTTCGACAGCAGCTCCGGCTTGGTGTCGAGCGCCGGGTCGGCGTACATCCGCAGCAGCTCGGCCTCCATCCCTGCGACCTGCGCGCCCCGCGAGGGACCCTCGCGCTGTTCGCGTACGACCTGGTCGTGGGCGTAGTAGTAGCGCAGGTAGTACGAGGGCACGACGCCGAGCCGGGTGAGCAGGCCGGGCGGCAGCCGCAGCTCCCCGGCGATCCGGGCGCCGTGCTCGCCGATCAGCTTCGGCGTCACGTCGACGCCGCCGGGGCCGCCGAGGCGTACGGCCAGCTCCCAGGTGAGGTGGTTGAGGCCGACGTGCTCCAGGTGGACGTCCGCGGGCGGGGCATTCAAGAGTCGCGCAAACGTTCGCTGGAGGTGGATGGCGACGTTGCAGAGGCCGACCGCGCGGTGCCCGGCCTGCAGCAGCGCGCGGGTGACGATGCCGACGGGGTTGGTGAAGTCGATGATCCAGGCGTCGGGGGCGGCCTTGCGGACCCGTTCGGCGATGTCGAGCACCACGGGCACGGTGCGCAGCGCCTTGGCGAGCCCGCCCGCGCCGGTCGTCTCCTGCCCGACGCAGCCGCAGTCCAGCGGCCACGTCTCGTCCTGCTGCCGCGCCGCCTGCCCGCCGACGCGCAGTTGGAGGAGCACCGCGTCCGCGCCCTGGACGCCCTCCTCCAGCCGGGCGGTGGTGACGACCCGCCCGTCGTGGCCCTGCCGGGCGAACATCCGCCGCGCCAGGGCGCCGATCAGGTCCAGCCGCTCGGCGGCGGGGTCGATGAGGACCAGTTCGTCGACGGGCAGCGTCTCGCGCAGCCGCGCGAAGCCGTCGACCAGCTCGGGCGTGTAGGTCGAGCCGCCGCCTACCACTGCGAGTTTCAACCTTTGACTCCTGTCAGGGTGACGCCCTCGATGAAGGCTTTCTGGGCGAAGAAGAACACCACGATCACCGGGGCCATGACCAGGACCGTGGCCGCCATGGTGAGGTTCCAGTCGGTCTGGTGGGCACCCTTGAAGGACTCGAGGCCATAGCTCAGCGTCCACCAGCCCGGGTTCTCCGAGGCGTAGATCTGCGGCCCGAAGTAGTCGTTCCAGCAGTAGAAGAAGTGGAACAGGGCGACGGCGGCGATGGCGGGCTTGGCCATCGGGACCACGATGCGCAGCAGGATGCGCAGTTCGCCGCAGCCGTCGATGCGTGCGGCCTCGGTGTACTCGCGCGGGATGGTCAGCAGGAACTGGCGCAGCAGGAAGACGCTGAAGGGGTTGGCGAAGGCGAAGGGGATGATCAGCGGCCACAGCGTGCCGGTCATGTCCATCTGCCGGGACCAGAACAGGTACATGGGCACGATGACGACCTGCGGGGGCAGCATCATGGCCGCGATGACCATCATCATCGCCAGGTTCCGGCCGCGGAAGCGGAACGTGGCCAGCGCGTACGCCACGGGGAGGCTGGAGCCGACCGCGAGCACGGTGCCCAGGCCCGCGTAGAGCAGCGTGTTGCGCCACCAGGTGAGGAAGCCCGGGGTCTCCCACACGGTGCCGAAGTTGCCCCACTCCCAGGTGCGCGGCCACAGCGCCCGGGTGAGCGCCTGGTCGTCGCTCATCACGGCGGTGAGGAAGACGAAGACGAAGGGCAGCACGAAGAAGAGCGCGGCGGCGATCGCCAGGGCGTGCACCGCGACCCGGTTCAGCAGCTCATTGCGGCGCGCCTGCGCGTTCGTCGCGGGACCGCGCCGCGGGCGCCGCCCCCGGGTCGCGGGGCGCGCCGCCGCCGGCCGCTTCCGCTCGACCGGATGTACCGCGGCCATCAGCCGTCCTCCTTCAGGAAGCCGCTGCCGCGGCGCATGAGCACGTACGTGAAGCCCATCGCGAGGACGAAGAGCACGAGGGCGACGACGCATGCGGCGCCCGTGTCGAACCGCTGGAAGCCCAGGTGGTAGACGCTCTGCGGGACGGTGAGGGTCGACTTCTCCGGGTAGCCGGGCTCGAAGTGCTGTCCCGAGCCGCCGATGACGCCGCTGGCGACCTTCGCGGCCACGATGGGCTCGGTGTAGTACTGCATCGTGGCGATCACGCCGGTGACGACGGCGAAGAGCACGACGGGCCGGATGTTCGGCAGGGTGACGTACCGGAAGCGGGACCAGGCGCCGGCGCCGTCCAGCTCGGCGGCCTCGTACTGCTCCCTGGGCACGTCCAGCAGCGACGCCATGAAGATGACCATGAGGTCGCCGACGCACCACAGCGCGAGGACCGTGAGCGCCGGTTTGGACCACTGCGCGTCGTTGAACCAGCCCGGCTCGCCCAGGCCGAGGCGGCCGAGGACGGTGTTGACCGGTCCGGTGCCGGGGTTCATCAGGAAGACGAACGACATGGTGGCGGCGACCGGCGGCGCCAGGTACGGCAGGTAGAACAGGGTGCGGAAGACGCCCGCGCCCGTCTTGATCCTGGTGATGAGCAGGCCGATGCCGAGCCCGAAGACCGTGCGCAGGGTGACCATCACGGCCACCAGCCACAGGGTGTTGGTCAGGGCGGGCCAGAAGAAGGGGTAGTCGAAGAGGACGTAGCGCCAGTTCTTCAGCCCCACCCAGACGGGGTCGGTGAACCCGTCGTACTTCATGAAGGAGAAGTAGACGGTCGCGCCGAGGGGGTAGGCGAAGAAGACGCCGAAGCCGACGAGCCAGGGCGAGAGGAACCCGAGGGTGCGCAGCGCCGCGCGGCGGCGCCGCGCACCCAGGGTGTGGACGGCGGCGGCCATCAGCCGGCCTGCGCGTTGTCCTTGTCGATCTGCTCGTCGGCCTGCTCCAGCAGGGACCGCAGATCGTCCTCCTCGCCCTTCTCGTACTTCAGCCCGTAGTCCTGGAGCGTGAGCAGGAAGGCGCCGCCGTTCTTCGAGGGCGGCGCGTGGCTGGACCCGGGGTGCTGGGCGATGTCGACGAACGTGCGGTAGACCGGGTCGTCGTTGAGCTTCGGGGATTTCAGCGCGGCGAGCGTGGAGGGCACGTTGTGGATGGCGTTGGCGAAGTCCACGACGGCGTCGGTGTCCGTGGTGAGGTACTTCACCAGCTCCCAGGCGGCGTTCTTCTTCTCGCTGGTGGTGGCGATGCCGGTGATGGTGCCGGAGAGGTAGCCCTTGCCGTACGAGTCCGCCTGGTCGTCGGGGACGGGGAAGGGGGCCGCGCCTATCTCGAAGCCGACGCCGGCGTCGGCGGCCATCTTGCCGCGCCACTCGCCGTCCATCTGCATGGCGACCTGGCCGGTGTGGAAGGGGTGCTTGGGGCCCCACTCGTCGCCGAAGGTGTTGCGGTACTTGCGCAGCTTCTCGAAGCCACCGAGGGCGTCGACCATGCCCTTCTGCCACTCGAACAGCTCGGCCATCCTCGGGTCGCCGGCGGCGTTGGACTTGCCCTCGTCGTCGAAGTAGGTGAGGCCGAACTGCCCGCCGTAGTGCTCGACGGTGGTCTCGTAGCCCTGGAAGTTGGGCATGAAGCCGAGCTGCTCGTAGCCGTCGCCGTCGGGCTTGGTGAGCTTCTTGGCGACCTCGTCCAGCTCGGAGAGGGTCTTCGGCGGGGCGTCGATGCCGGCTTCCGCGAAGGCGTCCTTGTTGTAGTAGAGGCCGTAGGCGTCGCCGAGCAGGGGCAGCGCGCAGCGCTTCCCCTCGTACTGGGTGTACTCCAGCATCGGCGCCGGGAAGGTCTCCTCCGGGCTGATGCCGGACTTCTTCAGGAACGGGTCGAGGTCGGCGAGGACGTGGGAGGAGCAGAAGCGGCCGACGTTGTCGGTGGTGAACGAGGAGACCACGTCGGGGCCGTTGGAGCCGCCGGCGCGCAGGCCCTGGTTGAGCTTGTCGTCGTTGACACCCTTCACGGACTTCACCGTGATGTTGGGGAACTTCTCCTCGAAGGCGTCGATGTTGGCCTCGATCGCCTCGACCTCGGACGGCGCGCTCCAGCCGTGCCAGAAGGTGAGCGTGACGTCGGCGTCGGGGTCGTCGTTCGCGGCGCCCGAGTCGTTGCCGCCGGTGCAGGCGGCGACGGAGAGGGAGAGCGCGGCCGCGGCGGCGACCGCGGCGACGGCGCGGCCGCGTGGACGGGTCGTGGGCATGGTCGTCGTACCTCCTGGCGGATGCAGGGGAATCGGGTGGGTGCCGGCGAGCCGGGCAGGGGGTGGGGCGGGTGGGACCGGCGTACGGAGAGAGGGGCCGGGCGGGTGTCAGCGGGCGGTGGTGTCGAAGACCTCGTCGCGGGTGGTGGCGAGCGCGCTCTCCAGCGCGCCGGTGAGGACCGGGTGCCGCTCGACCTCGCCCGTCACCAGGCGCGGCCGGGGCGCGGCCAGTTCGGCCAGCTCGGACTGGACGAGCGCGCGCAGCCGGTCGCCGCCGGCGGTGAGCACGGCGCCGGAGAGCACGATGAGCTGCGGGTCGAGGACGGCGACGACGGAGGCGAGGCCGACGGCCAGGCGCTGGGCGTAGCGGTCGAGCAGTTCGGCGTGGCCGGGTTCCTCCGGTGCGGCGGCGGCGCGGGCGACGAGGTCCGCGGCGACCTCGGCGTAGTGCCCGCGGCCGGGGGTGAGGCCCAGTTCGCGGGCGAGCGGGGCGAGCGCCTGGGCGCCGGCCAGCTCCTGGAAGCCGCCGCTGTTGGCGCGGGTGACCTGGCGGACGAGGGTGGCGCCGGGCACCGGCAGGAAGCCGACCTCGCCGGCGCCGCCGGTGCCGCCGCGGTGCAGCCGGCCGCCGATGACGACGGCGGCGCCGAGGCCCTCCTCGTTCCAGAGCAGGACGAAGTCGTCGTGGCCGCGGGCGGCGCCGCGGCGCTGCTCGGCGACGGCGGCGAGGTTCACGTCGTTGTCGTAGGCGAGCGGCATGGGCAGGGCGGCGGCCAGCTCCTCCAGCAGCGTCGGGGAGTGCCAGCCGGGGAGGTGGGAGGCGTAGCGCAGGCGGCCGGTGCCGGGGTCGAAGGCGCCGGGGGTGCCGATGACGGCGCGGTGGAGTTCCGCGCGGGTGAGCCCGGCGTCCTTGGCGGCGCCGTCGACGGCGCGGACGACGCGGCGCACGGTCCCCTCCGCGGCGCCGCCGCCGGTGCGCTTGGCGGTGGCCAGCTCGTACGAGCCGACCGTGCGCCCGGTGACGTCGGCGACGGCCGCGCGGATCCGGGCGGCGGTGACGTCGAGCCCGACGACGTGGGCGACGGCGGGGTTGAGGGCGTAGAGCTGGGCGTTGGGTCCCGGGCTGCCCTCGCTGGTGCCGGTGGCGACGACCAGCCCGGCCGCCTCCAGACGGGCCAGCAACTGCGAGGCGGTCGGCTTGGAGAGGCCGGTGAGCTTGCCGAGCCGGGTGCGCGAGAGCGTGCCGTGCTCCAGCAGCAGCTCCAGCGCGGCGCGGTCGTTCATCGCGCGCAGCGTCCCCGGGCCACCGGCCATGGGCGTCACCTCTCCCCGGTCCGGACGGGTGCCGTACCGCTCGCCGCTCCGAATGGTTAGGAAACTTTCCTATCGGAGTGCGGCGAAAGTAATGCCGTGGACGAAGCGCGTCAAGAGTACGGGCGAAAAGCGCGCCGGGCCGCCCGCGGCTGCCCGGGGGACGGGACTACTCCCCGCCGCCACCGCCGCCCGACGGCGCCTGCCGGACCACCGCCACCTGCTCCGCCCGGGGCGGCACGATCGCTCCCGGCGGTACGTCCGACATGACGACCCCGGCCGCGAGCAGCGCCTCCCGGATCCGCCAGCGCAGCTCCCGCTCGACCCCGATGGACTTCCCCGGCATCGTCCTGACCTGCACCTGGATGACGGCGGTGCCCTGCGCGACGGCGGTGAGGCCGAGCACGTCGACCTCGCCCCACAACTGCTCGCTCCACGGCTCGGTGACGCCGAACTCCTCGCCGGCGGCGGCGATCACGTCGCGCACCCGGTCCAGGTCCTCGCCTGCGGCCACCGGCACGTCGACGACGGCCGTCGCCCAGCCCTGGCTGAGGTTGCCGATCCGCTTGACCTCGCCGTTGCGCATGTACCAGATCGCCCCGTTGTCGCCGCGCAGCTTGGTCACGCGCAGCCCGACCTCGATCACCTCGCCGGTGACCTCGCCGACGTCGATGGTGTCCCCGACCCCGTACTGGTCCTCGATGAGCATGAAGACGCCGGAGAGGAAGTCCATCACCAGGTTGCGGGCGCCGAAGCCGAGCGCGACGCCCGCGACGCCGGCGCTGGCCAGCAGCGGTGCCAGGTCGATCTTGAGGGCGGAGAGCACGGTGAGGGCGGCTGTGCCGAGAATCACGAAGGAGGCGCTGCTGCGCAGGATGGAACCGAGTGCTTCGGACCGCTGTCTGCGTCTCTCGTGGTTGACGAGGAGCCCGCCGAGGGCGGTGCCGTCCACGGCGTCCGCGGTGCGCGTCATCCGCGTTATCAGCTTGGTGATCATGCGCTGGACCACGCGCCGCAGCACGTACGCGATCACGACGACGAGCAGGATCCGCAGGCCCACGCCCAGCCAGGAGGCCCAGTTCTCCTGGATCCACCCGGCCGTCTCCTCCGCGCTCTTGCGCGAGTCCTCAAGCGGCGTCGGGGAGGGGCTCTCGGCAGCCGGGCGAGCGGTGGCGAACACGGCGTGGAACCTTCCGTTCAGGGGCGGACGCCCTCACCCTACCCGCCGCTCCGGCCTGCTCCTTTAGCGTCGCTTTACCGTCGCGGGACCGTCCGGCGGGCGCCGTGGGGCCCCTCGGCGGCGCCCGTGTTGCGGTCCGGTTACCGCCCGGTGGGAGCAGGCGTAGGGCGGGCCGGATGGGGGGATCAACATCACGGGGACGGCCGCGGAACCTTGCCGGGCGGTTGGCCCGTTTACCTGATCGTGGTGGCGCGGAGGCGGGGGTGCAGGACACACTGTTGACCAGATCGTCCCGGCGCGAGCCACGCGCCGCCGGCGTACAAGGAGGCACCGTGCCGCACGTCCTCGTCCTCAATGCTTCCTACGAGCCGCTCGGCGTCGTGCCACTGCGCCGCGCGCTCGTGCTGGTGCTGAACGGCAAAGCGGTCAGCCTGGAGGAATCCGGTGCCTTCCTGCACAGCGCCACGCGGGTGATAGCGGCGCCAAGCGTCGTGCGCCTGCAGAGGTTCGTACGGGTCCCCGTGAGGGGGCCCGTTCCGCTCACGCGCCGGGCGCTCTTCGCCCGCGACGGCGGGCGCTGCGCGTACTGCGGCGGAGTGGCCACCAGCGTCGACCACGTGATCCCGCGCAGCCGCGGCGGCCAGCACCGCTGGGACAACGTCGTGGCGGCCTGCCGCCGCTGCAACCACGTGAAGGCCGACCGGGCGATCCACGAGCTGGGCTGGCGGTTGCGCCATCAGCCCGCGCCGCCGTCCGGACTGGCCTGGCGCATCATCGGGACAGGGCATAGGGACCCGCGCTGGCTGCCCTACCTGCAGCCATACGGCGCGGACGAGGCCCTGGCCCGGATCGACGGCATCTCTGCCTAGAACCGGGCCTTTGTTATGCCCGCGGCGACCCCCGCCGCGGCCCCGGCACCCCGGCACTCCCCCCGGGGCGCAGAAGCCGGTCGGAACAGGAACCGAACGGATGCGCTGCGCGTGAAGAAGGGCAGGATGGGCCCCGACGCCCGCTCGTGCAGCGCGCTACGGTACCGATCCGAACAAGATCCCGGGAATCGCGGTGTGACGGCCTGAGCGGGCCGCCATACTTGCCGACGTGCCCGGGGTGGACTGGACCCGCCCACGCAACCGGGCGAACAGCCAGCGACCCAGGGGGAGGTCACGTGACGTACCCGCCGCCGGCCGGCAGCGCCGCGCCGCCGGAGCATCGGACCGCGCCAGCGTTTCCCGCGCAGGCCGGCCCCGACGGCCCACTCGTACCGCAGCCGGGCTCCCCCGCGGGCGGCTCCGCCGCACCGCCGCCGCCCGCCGTGCCGCCGGGGCGGCGCTCCGCGTTCGCCGAGGGCGTCGACCGGCTGCGCGCCGCCGCCACCACCGAGCCGGGCCGGCTGCGGATCATCGGGGCCGTACTGGCGGCGCTGGTCGTGCTCTTCGGGGCGCTCACCGCCTGGCAGGTGTCCGACCGTGCCGCCGCGGCCGACGACGTCATCAACCGCAGCCAGCCGCTGAGCGCCGACGCCGCCGACATCTACCGCTCGCTGGCCGGGGCCAACACCACGGCGTCCAGCGGCTTCCTGGAGGGCGGGCAGGAGCCGGCCCAGGTGCGCGAGCGGTACGACGCGGACATCCAGCAGGCGTCGAAGCTGCTGGTGAAGGCCGCGGCCAACTCCCAGGGCGCCGCGGAGTCGCAGAAGCAGATCGAGAAGCTGAACCAGGCGCTGCCGGTCTACACCTCGCTGGTCGAGACGGCCCGCGCCAACAACCGCCAGGGCCTGCCCCTCGGCGGTGCGTACCTGCGCTACGCGGACGAGCAGATGCGCGAGACGCTGCTGCCCGCCGCCGAGCAGCTCTACCTCTCCGAGACCGGCCAGTTGGAGCAGGACTACTCCGACGCCAAGTCATGGCCGTGGGCCGCGCTTGCCAGCGGACTGCTCGCGCTCGGGGTCCTGTTCTGGGCGCAGCGCCGCCACTACCTCCGTACGAACCGGGTGTTCAACCACGGCCTGCTGGCGGCCTCCGCGGCCACCGTGATCGTGCTGCTCTGGCTCTCCGTCGGGCACACCTTCGCCCGCTCCGGGCTCGGCGACTCCGACCGGCACGGCGCCCAGTCGATGCACGCGCTCAACGAGGCGCGGATCAACACCCTGCGGGCCCGCGCGGACGAGAACCTGACGTACGTCAACCGCGGTGCCGTCACCACCGAGGAGGGCCTCGACAAGTACGAGGACAGCTACCTCAAGGGCATGACCGAGCTGGCCGGCAAGAAAGCCGGCGCCAAGGCGGCGCCGGAGCAGAGCCTGCTCGGCCGCGCCCTGGAGCTGGCCGACGACGACCAGGGCCGCGAGCCGGTCGCCGAGGCCGCCGACAAGGTGCGCGAATGGCGCAAGCTGCACGGCGAGGCGCAGGAGAAGAACGTCGCGGGCGACTACGAGGGCGCCAAGGACATGGTCATCGGCGGTGACGGGGAGAAGTCGACCAGCGAGTTCTTCGACCAGGTCGACGAGAGCCTCAGGGAGGCCCTGGAGCACGAGCGCGGGGAGTTCGAGTCCGCGGCGGAGGACGGCCGCGGGGCGCTCTCCGGGCTGTGGATCGGCGCCGGGGTGCTCGCCGTGCTCGGCGCGGCCGGCGCGGTGTTCGGCATCGGCCGCAGGCTCTCGGAGTACCGATGACGGCGAAGGGGGAGGCAGCGATGCGGACGGCGAAGGCACCGAGGACGAGGCGGAACCTGCGCGGCTGGGGCGGCGTGGCCGGGACGGCGGCGGCCGTCGCGCTCACCGCCGCCCTGCTGCCCGGTCTCACGGGCGACGGCCGCCAGGACGGCGCGGCGGACGACCGCGCCGCCGGCGGCGCGGTCGCGGCGCAGCCGGCCAAGGCGGCGAAGGCGGGCCAGGAGGAGTGCGAGACGCCGGAGGCGAGCCTGCGGCCGTCCGCGACCGCGTCGGGCGACGGCGTCAAGCGGATCCAGGAGCGCGAGTACCTGATCGCCGGCATCGACCAGAACAGCTTCCAGTGGGGGTACCGCAACCCGCTCACCGGCGATCTCGAAGGCTTCGACATCGACCTGGCGCGGGCCATCGCCGAGGAGATCCTCGGCGACGAGAAGAAGATCGTCTTCCGTTCCATCCCGACCAGCCAGCGCATCCCGGCGCTCCAGAAGAACGACGTCGACATCGTGGTGCGCACGATGACCATCAACTGCGAGCGCATCCAGGACGTGGCGTTCTCCACCGAGTACTTCACCGGGGACCAGGCGGTGCTGGCGCCCGCCGACTCGGAGATCACCGGCTTCGACGAGAGCCTGGACGGCAAGCGCGTCTGCACCGCCGACGGCTCCACGGGCCAGGCCGCCCTGGAGGAGGAGTCGTACGGCGCAAAGGTCATGCTGGTGCCCAACCAGCTCGACTGCCTGGTGCGGGTGCAGCTCGGCGACGCCGACGCGGTCGTCACCGACAACGCGCTGGCGGCGGGCCAGGCCGCGCAGGACCCGTCGATGAAGCTCTTCGGCACCCTGGACCAGCCCGAGCCCTACGGCGTGGCGATGAACCTGGACGACGACGATCTGGTGCGCCGGGTCAACAAGCTGCTCGACGACTACCGCAAGGACGGGCGCTGGCAGGACGCCTACGACAAGTGGCTGGCCGACGCCATGCCGGGGATCGAGGGACCGCCGGCCCCCAAGTACAAGGACTGAGCCGGCGCACGCCGGAGCAGGAACAGCAGGGCAACGGGCAGAGTACGGCAGCACGGAGGGAAACAGATGCCGCTCCCGCCACGGGGTTCGATGGACCGCGAGGAGGTCGATCGTGCGCTCGCGCGGCTGGGAGCCGAGCACGAGGCGATCGAGACCTCGCTGCTCGCGCTCCAGGACCACGCGGGACGCCGGCTGCTGGAGGGCGCCGAGCTGTCCGGTACGACCAAGGAGCGCTGGGCCGCCGCCGAGCAGGCGATCTCGCTGCTCTGGGCGCACTTCGACGCGTACACCGGCGCGCTGGGCTCGGCCCGGGAGATCCGGGCCCGGCGCCGCTCGCCGGGCGCCGCGGAGCTGGCCGAGCTGACGGCGCTGCTGCGGGACCACGGCGTCACCATCGCGCCGGGCGCCGCGGCCCTGCCGCGTACCGTCGCCGGCGGCTATCCGGCGTCGCTGACGGGGCCGGCCCGGCTGTCGGAGTCGCTGAAGCTGGACGAGCTGGTGGAGCGGATGAACCGGTGGTACGCGGAGGTGATCGACGTCGTCGCGGCGGCGGACTCCGTGTGGTCGGCGCTGCCCGCGCGCATCGACCTGCTCGCCGCCGAGCTGCAGCGCACCCGGTCGCTGGCCCACTCCGTCGGCGTACGTTCCGGGGAGCACCCGGCGGGCGACGACCTGGAGCGGATCACCGCGGAACTGGCGTCGCTCCGCGACGAGGTGGTGCGCGACCCGCTGGCGTTCTGGTCCCGGCCCGCGGGGCGCAGCCCCGGCGCGGCGCCCGGCGGCGGCACGCCGGACACCACGCGCTACGACGCGGCGGCGCGCGGCCTGGAGGACGTGCGCCGGGAGATCGACGCCGTGCTGCACGTCCGGCAGGACGCGGAGGAGCGGCTGATCAAGGTGCGCGACGTGCTGTCGCGCGCGGACCGTACGCTGGGCGAGGCGCGGCGGGCGCGCGGCGAGGTGCTGGCGAAGATAGCGGCGTCCGAGGTGCCGGCGGTCAGCGGCCCGCCGACCGCGTTGAACGAGCAGTTGGCCACCGCGGTCGAGTTCCGCAGGCGCGCCCAGTGGCACCGGCTCTCGCCGCTGCTGGAGAGTCTGGAGCAGCGGGCCGAGGAGGAGTTGCTACGGGCGCGGGAGTCGCTGACGGCGGTGACCGCGCCGCTGGCCGTGCGCGCGGAGCTGCGCGGCCGGCTGGACGCGTACAAGGCGAAGGTGGCCCGGCACGGCTTCGCCGAGGACCGCATCCTGGTGGAGCGGTACGACGCAGCGCGCCGGCTGCTGTGGTCGGCGCCCTGCGATCTGATCGCGGCGGAGCAGGCGGTGCTGCGCTACCAGCGGGCCACGGCGGAGGTGCTGGCGGCGGGACCGGTCGATCGGCCCGGGGGCACGGCGTGAGGCTGGACGGAACGGAGTTGGGGGAGTCATGAGCAACGCGCAGGCATGTCAGCGGCCGGGCTGCGGAGGCACGTACGAGGACGTCGGCGGCGGCGAGCTGTACTGCGACACCTGCGGGCTCGCCCCCGTCGTCTCGCCGGACGGCGTGGTCGGCTCGGCGCCCACCGGGGTGACCGGGCACCGCCGCGGCAGCCGGGGCAGCCGGGGCAGTTCCTCGTCGAGCGGTTCCAGCGCGTCGAGCCGGTCGAGCAGCACGTCGCGGAGTAGTTCGCGGGCGTCGCGCCGGTCGGTGTCCGGGCGGCTGTCGCGCGCGCTGACCGGGGAGTCGACGGGCCGTTCCGTCTCGGTGAAGAGTTCGCGTACGTCCGCGGTGGCCTCCCGCGGCAAGCTGGGCGCGGGCCTGGTCTCGGTGCCGGAGGTGCCGCGGCCCGACCCGCGCACGGCGGTGCTGGCGAACCCCGAGGTGCCCGAGCGCAAGCGGTACTGCAGCCGCAGCGAGTGCGGGGCGCCGGTGGGCCGTTCGCGCGGCGGGCGGCCGGGGCGTACGGAGGGCTTCTGCACCAAGTGCGGGCAGCCGTACTCCTTCGTGCCCAAGCTCCAGGAGGGCGACATCGTCCACGGGCAGTACCAGGTCGCGGGCTGCCTCGCGCACGGCGGCCTGGGCTGGATCTACCTGGCGATCGACCGCGCCGTCGCCGACCGCTGGGTGGTCCTCAAGGGCCTGCTGAACACCGGTGACGAGGACGCCATCGCGGCGGCCGTCTCCGAGCGCAGGTTCCTCGCGGAGATCGAGCACGCGGGCATCGTGCGCATCTACAACTTCGTCGAGCACCTCGACCAGCGCACCGGCAGCCTCGACGGCTACATCGTGATGGAGTACGTCGGCGGCAAGTCGATGAAGGAGATCGCCAACGAGCGGCGCACGCCGGACGGCAAGCGCGACCCGCTGCCGGTCGAGGTGGCGTGCGCGTACGGCATCGAGGCGCTGGAGGCGCTCGGCCACCTGCACAGCCGCAACCTGCTGTACTGCGACTTCAAGGTCGACAACGCCATCCAGCAGGGCGACCAGCTCAAGCTCATCGACATGGGCGCGGTGCGCCGCATGGACGACGACGAGTCCGCGATCTTCGGCACGGTGGGCTACCAGGCGCCCGAGGTGGCCGACGTCGGCCCGTCCATCGCCTCCGACCTGTACACGGTGGCGCGCACGCTGGCCGTGCTCACCTTCGACTTCCAGGGCTACACCAACGTCTTCGTCGACACCCTGCCCGACCCGGACTCGATCGACGTCTTCAACCGGTACGAGTCCTTCTACCGCCTGCTGGTCCGCGCCACCGACCCCGACCCGGCCCGCCGGTTCGCCTCGGCCGCGGAGATGTCCGAGCAACTGACGGGCGTGCTGCGGGAGGTCGTGGCGCTGCAGACGGGCAAGCCGCAGCCGGCGCTCTCCACGCTCTTCGGTCCCGAGCTGCGGGTGGTGGACACCGAGCTGTTCCCGCCGGCGACCGGCGAGACCTCGCAGCTCGGCGCCCGGCCCGTCAGCAAGCGCGAGCGCGCGGCGCGGGCCGCGGGCAACGGCGTTCCGGCGCTGCCGCCCGCGCAGGGCGTACCGCCGCAGTTGCCGGGCGGCGGGCCGGGGATGGGCACGCAGGTGGCGCTGCCCGCGCAGATCGCGGACACGCTGCCGCTGGACTCCCCCGCCGCGGCGCTGGCGCTGCCGGTGCCGCGGGTGAGCCCCAGCGACCCCAACGCGGGCTTCCTCGCGGGCCTGATGGCGTCCGCGCCGGCGGAGCTGACCGCGGCGCTGGCCAACGCGCCGACGGACTCCATCGAGCTGCAGTTGCGCCGGGTACGCGCCCACCTGGAGCTGGGCGACCTGGCCGCGACCGGCTCCACGCTGGCCGAGCTGGGCGAGCAGCACCCCGACGACTGGCGGATCGTCTGGTACCGCGGGCTCCAGGCGCTGGCCACCCGCGACTTCGAGACCGCCGCGCTCTCCTTCGACGCGATCTACGACGCCTTCCCCGGCGAGCCCGCGCCGAAGCTGGCGCTGGGCATCTGCGCCGAGGTGCTGGGCCAGCTCGACAACGCCACCGAGTACTACCGGCTGGTGTGGACGACCGACCCCGCCTACGTCAGCGCCGCGTTCGGGCTCGCCCGGGTGCGGCTCGCCGCCGCCGACAGGTCCGGTGCGGTACGGGCGCTGGAGTCCGTACCGGAGGCGTCGATCCACTACACCGCGGCGCGGGTCGCGGCGATCAGGGCCCGGCTGCGCCAGCGCGCCCCGCAGGAGCCGCTGCTCACCGATCTGCAGGCGGCAGGTACGCAGGTCGAGCGGCTGCAGGACGTGGGCCTGGACGCGGGCCGCAGAGCCCGGCTCGCCACCGAGGTGCTGGGCAGCGCGCTGGACTGGGTGCTCACCGGCCGCACCGGGGCCGGTCAGCACCCGGCCGCACCGGCGGGTCCGCCGCAGCAGCCGCTGCTGGGGTGCACGCTGGACGAGGACGGGCTGCGGCTCGGTCTGGAAAACTCCTTCCGGGTGCTGGCCCGTCTCGCGCAGCACGGCCATGAGCGGATCGACATGGTCGAACGGGCCAACCGCTACCGGCCGAAGACCTGGGTATGAGAGGAAAGCCCATGGCGAACACACCTCCCGTATCCCAACTGCACTCGTGCCCCTCGTGCGAGGAGCCGCTGGAGGAGGGTGACCTGTTCTGCGGGGCGTGCGGTGCGGATCTCGCCGCGCCCGCCCCCGCGCCCGCGGCGGCCGCACCGGCGGCCGCGGCACCCTCGGCCGGCCCCAACGGAGCCGCGCCCGCCGCGGCTCCGGGCGCGCCGCCCGCCGGCCAGGTCGCCGCGCCGGACAGCCGGCCTTCCGACGGGCAGCGCACCGGCAGTTACCGCATCGCGGGCCCCGGAACCGCCCCGCAGGGCGGCGGGGACTCCGGCGAGTTCCTCCTCGACACGCCCGCGGAGGACCCGGAGCACTACCGCATCGCCGAGCCGGTGGCGCCGCAGGGCGCCGACCCGCGCGCGGCGCTCGGCACCGCCGCCCCGGACGCCCCGGCCGCCGCCGAGGCGCCGGCCGCGGGTCAGGTGCCGCCCGGGCGGCGCTGCATCGCGTGCCGTACGGGCGCGATCGACGCCGACGGCTACTGCGAGCGCTGCGGCCACGCGCAGCCGCGCGAGCGGGACCACATGGAGCACGAGGTGGAGGGCGTCGCCGCGGTCAGCGACCGGGGCCTGCGCCACCACCGCAACGAGGACTTCTTCGCCATCGCCGGGACCGCCCTGCCCAACGGCGCGCCGGCCACGGTCGCCGTCGTCTGCGACGGCGTGTCCTCGGCCGGCCGCCCGGACGAGGCGTCCGCCGCCGCCAGCGTCGCCGCGGGGGCATCGCTGCAGGCCACGCTGGGCCGCGGGCTGCATCCGCAGCAGGCGATGCACGAGGCGCTGCTGGCCGCCGCGGGCTCCGTCAACGAACTGGCCGCGCAGCACTCGCCGCTGAGCCACCAGAACGCGCCGGCCTGCACGATCGTCAGCGCGGTGATCGCCGGCGGCATCCTCACCGTCGGCTGGGTCGGCGACTCGCGCGCGTACTGGGTGCCGGACGACCGCGCCGCGCCGTCGGCCCGGCTCACCGAGGACGACTCGTGGGCCGCGCAGATGGTCGCCGCCGGGCTCATGTCCGAGGCGGACGCCTACGCGGACGAGCGCGCGCACGCGATCACCGGCTGGCTGGGCGCGGACGCGCACGAACTCGACCCGCACACGGCCTCGTTCAAGCCGGACGGGCCCGGCGTGGTGATCGTGTGCACCGACGGGCTCTGGAACTACGCGGAGGCCGCGGCGGAACTGGCCGCCGCCGTGCCCCAGGACGCCGCGACCCGGCCGCTGCACGCGGCCCAGGTGCTCGTCGGCCACGCGCTGGACGGGGGCGGCCACGACAACGTAACAGTGGCGGTGCTCCCGTTCCCGGGACCGGCGGGCGGGGCAGGCCCTTCGTGACGGAGGGGGAACGCGAGGGGGTGTGATCCGCCACGGGGGGCGGCGCGCGCGTAACGTAGTCAGCCTCTCTTGCCCGGTGAATTGTCTACATAGATCTAAATACCATCAGTGGGAGGGGACGAGATGGCCAACTTCTCGAAGTCGAACGCGCCGGAGTTCTCGGTCGAGGTCTACCAGAACGAGTACCTGCCCGAGGGCGGCCGCGAGGTCAACGCGATCGTCACCGTCGCCTCGACGGGCGGCGGCACGACGGGCGGGATGCCGCTGCCCGCCGCCGATCCGGGGCGGACGCAGTTCGGTTCCGCGGGCCCCGACGCGGGCGTGGTGATCATGGTCGACTGCTCGGGTTCGATGGACTATCCCCCCACCAAGATGCGCAATGCCAGGGACGCCACGGCCGCCGCGATCGAGACGGTACGCGACGGCGTCGCCTTCGCCGTCGTCGCCGGCACCCACGTGGCCCGCGAGGTCTACCCCGGCGGCGGCCGGCTCGCGGTCGCCGACGCCGCGACCCGTACCGAGGCCAAGGAGGCGCTGCGCAAGCTGAGCGCCGGCGGCGGTACGGCGATCGGCACCTGGCTGCGGCTCGCGGACAAGCTGCTGGGCTCCTCCGAGGTGGCGATCCGGCACGGCATCCTGCTCACCGACGGCCGCAACGAGCACGAGTCGCCGGAGGACCTGCGCGCCGCGCTCGACGCCTGCGCCGGCCGGTTCACCTGCGACGCCCGCGGCGTCGGCACGGACTGGGAGGTGAAGGAGGTCACCGGCATCGCCTCCGCGCTGCTCGGCACCGCCGACATCGTCGCCGACCCGGCCGGCCTGGCCGCGGACTTCACGCAGATGATGGAGACCGCGATGGGCAAGGAGGTCGCGGACGTGGCGCTGCGGCTCTGGACGCCGCAGGGCTCGGTCATAAAGTTCGTCAAGCAGGTCGCCCCCACGGTCGAGGAACTCACCGAGCGGCGTACGGAGGCCGGCCCGCGCGCCGGCGACTACCCCACGGGCTCGTGGGGCGACGAGTCCCGCGACTACCACGTCTGCGTCGAGGTTCCCCCCGCCTCCGTGGGCCAGGAGATGCTCGCCGCCCGCGTCTCGCTCATCCTGCCGCGCCCCGACGGCAGTGCGCAGACCCTCTCCCAGGGGCTGATCCGGGCGGTGTGGACGGACGACATGGCGGCCTCGACCCGTATCAACGCGCAGGTCGCGCACTACACGGGACAGGCGGAACTCGCCCAGGTCATCCAGGCGGGCCTGGAGGACCGCAAGGCCGGCGACATGGACGGCGCCACGGCGAAACTGGGGCGCGCGGTCCAGCTCGCGAGCGCCTCCGGCAACGCGGACACCGCGAAGCTACTGTCGAAGGTGGTGGACGTGGTGGACGCGGCGAGCGGTACTGTGCGTCTGAAGGCCAAGGTCGCGGAGGCCGACGAGATGACACTGGAGACACGGTCGACGAAGACCGTCCGCGTCAAGAAGTGACGAGAGTGAGACAGGGGGATCCACCGAGATGGCGACCTGCCCGAACGGTCACCCGTCAGGAGCCGAGGACTGGTGCGAGGTGTGCGGCATCCGCATGCCGGGCGCCGTCCCGCCACCGGCCGCCCAGGTCCCGCCGCCGGGCCCGGGGGGCTACGGCTACCCCGGTCCCCCCGCCGGCGAGCCCACCCATGCCGCGGAGCCCTGCCCGTCGTGCGGCACGCCCCGGGAGGGGCAGGCGCAGTTCTGCGAGGAGTGCCGGTACAACTTCGTCACCCAGAGCGCCCAGCCGTACGTGCCGCCGACGATGGCCCAGGGCTTCTCGCAGGGCTTCCATCCGCAGCACCCGCAGGGGCTGACGTACCAGCCCTCGGGGCCCTCGCAGGTCCACCGCGGCCCCGAGCCGCTGGGCCCGGACACCGGCGCGGCGCAGGCGCCGCCGCCTCCGCCGCCCCCGCCGCCGCCCGGACCCGGGCTCGGCGTACCGCCGCAGGCGCCGCCGCAGCCGGACCCGCGGATGGGCGGCGACTTCGTGATCACGCCGCCCAGTTCCGCCCAGCCGCCGCCGCAGCACGGGCAGCACGGGCAGCAGTTCCCCGGCCAGGGGCCGCCGCCGCAGCCGGGGGGCTGGGTGGCGGTCGTCGCGCCGGACCGGGAGTACTTCGCGGCGATGATGTCGCGCAGCGGTCCCGAGGCGCAGGGGCTGAACCTGCCGGCGTACTCGCCCGAGCAGAAGGTGCCGCTGGTCGGGCCGCAGATCGCGATCGGCCGCAAACGGCAGTCGACCGGTGAGGTGCCGGACATCGACCTCGCCAGACCTCCGGAGGACCCGGGTGTCTCGCACAAGCACGCGATGCTCGTGGAGCAGCCGGAGGGCGGCTGGGCGGTGGTCGACCAGAACAGCACCAACGGCACGACCGTCAACGGCGCGGCCGACCCGATCCAGCCGTTCGTCCCGGTGCCGCTGAAAGAGGGCGACCGGGTGCACGTCGGCGCGTGGACGACGATCCGCATCGAGCGGGGCTAGCCGCCCGTTCCGCCCGCAGGACCCGGAAGGCCCGGTGCCGAATCGTTCCGAGCCGGACGGCAGAGGCGATGTCGTACGGACCCCATCCCGTACGCCACCGCCGGACCCCGCACCACCGCGGGACCCAGCACCACCCGCACCACCCGCACCACCGCCGCCTCGACGGCGAGGCGCCCTCAGCGGCTGATCGGCCGGTCCCCGGCCGCGCCGTGCGGCACCAGATCGAGCTGCACCCGGTGCGTACCCACCCGGGTCGCGGATCCCCCGGCACCCGCCTCCACCACGCCGAGCCGCAGCGACAGCCGCCCCTCCCCCGTACGGTGCAGCTCCACCGCGAACTCCAGGCTCACCCGCTCCACCCGGAACCGCCAGTCGCTCCGCTCCCCTTCGCGCTCCGCCCGCACCAGCTCCCGCCGCACCTCGGCGATCGCCTCCGCCAGCCCCACCAACTCATCGCTCCGCGCCTCGAGCGCCATCAGCGAGCCCCCTTCACGTCATGACTATCTGTCAGTGAGCCGTGCCAGAGTGTAGAGGGGGAGCCGCCGGGAGCGTTATCGTCAGCCGTCATGGGGGATCGGGCTGCCGCGGAGGGAAACGGCTGGCGGCTGCGGCTGCGCGCCGGCGGCAAAGTGCTGGGCGCGGGCATCCTCATCGCCCCCGACCGGGCCCTGACCTCGGCGCACGCCCTCGACGGCACCGACGGCGAACTGACCGTCGACTACGCCGACTACCACGGCGCCGTCCCGCCCAGCCGCGCCCGCCCGCTGCCCGGCTCCGTCAGGCCCTGCGGCACCGAACCGGCCGACGGCGACGTCGCGCTGCTCTCCCTCGACCCGCCCCGCACTAAGGCCCGCCCGGCACCGCTGCGCCTCATCCCCCGCTACACCGGCGCGAAGGTGCTCATCGGCGGCTTCCCCGCGAAGGGCGACGAGGGGTTATGGGTACGGGCCCGGGTGGAGGGCCCGTACGGCGCCTGGTGGCAACTGACGCCGGAGAACCAGGTGATGGTCCTCGAAGCGGGCTTCAGCGGCGCGGGCGTCGCCAACGCCCAGTTGGACCAGGTCTCCCCCGAGCCGCCGCCGGAGGTCCTGGGCATGGTCGTCAGCCGGTTCTACGACGACGGGCAGGTGCCGCAGTTCGAGAAGCGGCACGGGCACATGATCCCGCTGGACCGGATCGCCGAGCTGCTGCCGGAGGTGCGCGGGCTCATCGAAGGGCCCGCCCCGCGCGACGCCGCGCTCTCCGCCGTCGTGCCGGCCCGCCCCGGCACGGGCGCGGACCCCGTGCTGGCCGCGCGGCTCGCAGGCTGGGCCGCGGGCGCCGGGCCGCCCGTGCTGCTCGTCACCGCGCCCGAGGGCTCCGCCCGGGACCTCGCCTTCACCGCCGGTCTCGGCCGGATGGAGATCGCCCTGGACGCCGCCGGGAGCAGGGCGGACGACCTCGCGTACGCGCTGGGCGAGCGACTGCGGCTGCCGGAGCCGTACGGCAGCGCCTTCACCGCCTGGCTGCGCGGCGGCGGCCCGCGGCCCGCCCTGCGCGACTCGGGCCGGCAGCTCGACCTGCCGGTGAGGGTCGCCGTGGCCGGGGCCGACACCGCGGCGGAGCCGCTCGCGGCCCTCGGCGTGCTGGCGCAGTTGGCGGCGCTGGGCGTCCGGCTGCTGGTCGTGCTCCGCCGCCCCGGCACCGAGTTCGTCAAGGAGGCGGAGCGGCGGGTGGAGTGCCCGGCGCTGCGCGCGTACGCCCGCGGGCTGGTCCGCCGGGTGATCGCCCTGGAGCGCGGCCGTACCGGACCGCGGGTGGCCAACGCCCGCAACGCCGCGCTCACCGCGCACGACTGCGCCCGCGACCCGGTGGCGGTGCTCCGCGAGCTGACCGGGCTGCTGCACGCGGACATCGCCCGCCTGGAGGGCCCCCGATGACGGATCCCGGCGTACGGACCGACTGCCCGCACCGGCTGTTCTCCGGCGCCGGCTGCACGGGCGAGCTGCTGCCCTCCGGCTACTGCACGAGCTGCGGCCGGCACCGCGACGCGCCGCGGCTGCCGGAGCCCGACGGCGGCCCGGCGCAGCCGCTGGTGCTGCCGGAGCTGCCCGCGGAGGACGCGTACGACTCGGTGATCCCGGAGAACGCGCCGCTGGCGTACGGCAAGCGCTGCGGCAACGAGGCGTGCGGTGCCCTGCTCGCGCCGCCGCTGGTGGAGCCGCCCGTGCCCAACGAGGGCCACTGCCCGGCCTGCGGGCACCGCTACTCGTTCGTGCCGCGGCTGCGCGAGGGCGACATGCTCGGCCAGTACCGGGTGCTCGGCTGCCTGGCCCACGGCGGCCAGGGCTGGGTCCACCTCGCGGAGAACACCCGCCTCGAGGACACCCAGGTCGCGGTGAAGGAGCTGCTGAACCGGCACGACAAGCAGTTGGCGGAGCTGGCGGAGAGCGAACGCCGCTACCTCATCGCCCTCGACCACCCGGACATCGTGCGGATCCTCGACTATCTGCGCGAGACGCGCGGCGGCACCGAGCAGCCGATGCACTACATCGTCATGGAGTACGTCGGCAGCAACACCCTGGAGAAGATCGTCACGGAGGTGCGGCGCGGCCGGCGCGGGCTCGACATCGAGGAGGTCATCACCTACGGCTGCCGGATCCTCGACGCGCTCGACCACCTGCACCGGCGCAAGGAGCCCATGGGGCCGCTGGCGTACTGCGACATGAAGCCGTCCAACGTCATCCACTACCGCGACGGACTGAAGGTCATCGACCTCGGCGGCGTCCGCCGCATCAGCGAGGCCACCGCGCCCGTGCGCACCGCCGGCTACGCCGCGCCGGAGGTCGACCGCACCGGGCCGACCGTCGCGCACGACCTGCACACCGTCGGCCGTACGCTCCAGGAACTGGCCCGCTTCGCCGCGACCCGCGACATCCCCGGCACCGGCATCACGTCCTTCCGGTACGTCGTGCGGTGCGCCACGGCGCCCGAGCCGGGCGACCGGTTCGCCTCCGCCGCCGAGATGAGCGAGCAACTGCGCGGCGTGCTGCGGGAGATCCGGGCGCTGCGCGGCAAGCCCGACCGGCCCGAGCCGTCCGCCCTGTTCGTGCCGGTGCGGCGGCTGCTCGACGCCGGCCTCGGCCAACTGCCGCCGCTGCGCCGCTGGCTGGAGCGGCCGGCGCCGCGGCGGAGCGCGCGGCAGGTCTCCGAGCCACTGGACACCCGGCCGCCGGCGGCGGGCGACGTGGCTGCCGCGCTGCCGGTGCCCAGGCCGCACGCGGAGGACGGCCAGCGCGGCCTGTTCGGGCTCTCGACTACCGATCCGGGGAGGAAGCTGCACCAGCCGCCGGATGAGCCGTCCGCCGAGATCTGCTTCCACAACGTGCGGATGCATCTGCAGTCGGTGCCGGCGCCCGGGCTCGCGGAGGCGGCGGCGGAGCTGGCCGAGGCGCGCGAGATCCTGGCGGGCAGCCCGCACAGGACCTGGCAACTGGACTGGTACGAGGGGCTGCTCGACCTGGTGCGGGCGCAGACCGCCGCGGACGGCGGCGGGGCCCGGGTCCTCCCGGAGGGTGAACAGGGCCCGGGCGACGCGGTGTCACCCGAAGTGGCGGCGCTGAACCGGGCGTACCGCCACTACGAGGCGGTCTACCGGCGGCTGCCCGGCGAGTACGCGCCGAAGCTGGCGCTCGGCTACTGCGCCGAGCGGCTGGCCGCCGCCGCGGCGGCCGACCCGGCCGGGACGGCCGGCGGGCGCACGCCGGAGGAGCTGCGCCGGATAGCCACCGACCACTACCGCACCGTCTGGTACCGCAACCGGATGCAGGGCAACGGGGCGTTCGGCCTGGCCCGGCTCGCGCTCGCCCGCGGCAGCCGGCGGGAGGCGGTCGACGTGCTGGACAACATGCCGATGGACTCCCCCGACCACGGCGCCGCGTGGATCGCGACCCTGCGGGTCTCGGCGGCGCGCCTGGCTGCCGGCGGCCCGGCGCTGCCGCCGCTCGCGGAGATCGGCCGGGCCCGCGCGCGGCTCGCCGACGCCGCCGACACCGGCAGCGCGGCGCCGCTCCATCTCGCGCAGGAGCACGGGCTGCTGCTGGAGGCGGAGTTCCTGGAGTGGGCGCTGGACCTGGTCACGGGGCCGGACGCGGCGGGCGGCGGCGACGGCTTCCCGTACGGCCGGCTCTTCGGTGAGCCGTACCGCCCGCGCGCCGGTGAACGCCTCCTCCCCCGCGTGCTGCCGTCCCGCCCGGCCGCCGCCCGCGACACCCCCGAGCGGACCATCCGGCTGCTGCTCGCCGCCTGTTACCGGAAGCTCTCCCGGCACTGCCGGGACGACGACCGCGCGAAGCTCATCGAGCTGCAGAACGCGGTCCGCCCGCCCACCGTCGTCTGACCCGCCCCCTGGAGGCGCACCCCGATGGACACGCTGCGGTTCGGCGTCACGCTCGCGGACGCGGCGGAGGCGCAGCACCGGCTGCGCGCCGACGTGGCCGCGCACACCGTCGACGCCACCGTGGAGATCACCGCGGAGGCCGCGGGCGGGCCGCTGCCGGGAGCCGCCGGCACCGGCGTCGTCGTGGCCGTGGACTTCGCGCCCGAGCGGCTGGCGGAGACCCGCAGGGCGGTCGCCGCGGCGATCACGGCGCTGCCGGACGGCATGGCGTTCGCGGTGCTGCACGGCGGCGGCGCGCCGCGGATCCGCTACCCGTACGACGCCGGTGAAGTCTGGGCGTACGCGGACGGCATCAGCCGGAACATCGCGCGCTTCGAGGCGGAGCGGCTGCTGCCCGAAGGCGGCGCGGCGTCCGCGGGCGGCACCGGCGGCTACGCGGCGTGGCTCGACGCCGCCCGCGCGCACGTCGCCCGCGAGCCGCGCCGGATCGCCCACCTGCTCATGGTCACCGACGGCCGCGGCCACGACGACGGCCGTCTCGACGCCGCGATCGACGCCTGCGCCGAGGTGCTGACGTGCGACGTCATCGGCGTCGGCGACGACTGGGAGCCGGCGCTGCCGGCCCGGATCGCGACCCGGCTGCACGGCCGGGCCGAACTGGCGGAGGGCGCGGAGCCGCTGGCCGCCCGGCTCACGGACATCGTCGGCCGGCTGCGCGCGACGCGGGTGCCGGCGGTGCCGGTCGAGGTGCGGCTGCGTACCGGCGTGACGCTGCGGTCCTTCCGCGAGGCGGCCCCCGTCAGCCGGGAGCTGCGGCCCGACCCGCGGCCCGCGGGCGCGGACCCGTGGCGGCAGGTCTTCAGCACCCGGCTGTGGGCCGCGGGCACCCGCCGCTACATCCTCTCCGTCGAGGCCCGCCCGGACGGCGACCCGGCGGCCGGGCGGGAGGCCGACATGCTGGAGGCGGACCTGCTGCTGGCCCAGGTCGCGCTCGGCCCCGCGGTGGCGGCGCTGCCGGGGCGCGGGGCGGCGGCGGTGCGGGTGCGCTGGTCGTACGACGCGGCCCCCGGCCGGGTGCGGGCGCGCGGCGCCAGCGCGACGTACCTGCTGCGGGACGATCTGGCCGAGGCGTTCAACGCGGGCTGCACCGCCATCTCCCGGGGTGACCTGCGCACGGCGGCGGAGATGCTGGGCGCGGCGGCGAAGCTCGCGTACGCGCTGAAGGACCGGGACTTCCTCGACCGCGATCTGAACCGGGTCGCCGAGGTGCTGGACGCGGCCAACGGCGTCGTACGGGTACGGGCGGACGCCGCGGTCGACCGTCCCGCGGTGCTGCGCAGCCGGCTGTCGCGCGGCCAGGACCGCCCCCTGGACCTGGCCCCGCCCGCGCCCGCCGGCATCCCCTGCCCCGCCCCCGGCTGCGGCCGGCTCTCCACCGCCGCGGCCGCCTTCTGCGTCGCCTGCGGCACGCGGCTCGCAGCGGGGAGCCCGCGGTGAGGGCGCGGCTGCGGCGGCTCCTGCGCGCGCTGCTGCTGCCGGAGACCGTCAAGTTCCGGCTGCTGCGCCACCTCGCGGCGGTGCTGGTCCTGGGTGCGGTCGGCGGCACCGCGCTGCTCGTCTCGTACGACACGGTGCACCGCGTGCCCGCGGAGTTGCAGGCGCGCTCGGTGCCCGCGGTCCAGGACGCGGTGGCGTTCCGCAAGGCGCTGGGCGAGGCGGACAACCAGGTGCACCGGTCGTACGTGGACGGCCTGATGGACACCGTGGGTCCCGGCGAGCGCTACAAGCAGCAGAGCGGCGCCGCCCGCCAGGCGCTGTCGCGGCTGTCCGACCGGCAGATCGAGGGCGACGACGGCCGCCGGGTCGTCGAGGTGCTCAACGTCCTGCACGACGCGTACCAGGACGCCGTCAACGAGGCCGCCGCCTACTACCGGGGTGAGGAGAACCTGCCGATGCGGGAGGAGAAGCTGCACGAGGCCGAGACGGTGCTGCGGCGCGAGGTCACGGGCATCCTGCCGCGGCTGGAGGAACTCCAGCACGATCAGCTCGCGACCATCGAGGACGAGACGGACGTGACCGCGGCCGAGAAGGCGGGCTGGATCGTCGCCCTGACCGCGCTGTCGCTGCTGGCGCTCGTGCTGCTGCTGGCCTGGCGGCTGCTGTGGCGGAGCTGCGGGCGGCTGTTCAGCGGCTGGCTGGCCGTGGCGCTGGTGCTCGTCGGCGTCCTCGCCGTGCTGCCGCTGGCCGCGACGTACGACACCCAGCACAAGCTGGACGCGGTGCACACCGCGCTGGTGCGCGTCGACGGCACCGACGAGCAGAACGCCATCGACGACGAGGCCGAGAACGTGCGCGAGAGCATCGCGTCCACCTCGGCGGCCACCCGCGCGCTGCCGTGGCTGGCGGCGGGCTGCGGCCTGGCGGTCGTGTGCGCCGCGGGCGGGCTGCTCTGGCGGCTCTACGACGACTACGGGAGGGACTAGCCGTGCTCCGACCGTCCCGGCTGCGCCGGGTTCTCGTGGCGGGGGCCGCGACGGCCGTGCTCGCGGGCTGCGTCGGCGGCCAGCCGCCGGTCGACGAGGCGGTGGACCGCCCGGTCACGGTGCTCGGTCCGTGGACGGGCCCGCAGGAGGAGACCTTCGAGAAGCTGCTGAAGAGCCAGGGCTTCGACTACGTCTACCAGGGCACCGCCGCCCAGCGCGAAGTGCTGCTCTCCCAGGCGCAGGCCGGCACCCCGCCGGACATCGTGATCATGCCGGGCACCGGCGAACTGGCGGAGTACGCCGCCGAGGACCGGCTCCAGCCGCTCGACGAGTGGAAGCTGTACGACGAGGACCAGTACCACGCCCCGTGGATCCCGCGGGCCACCGGGAAGTCCGGCGAGCGCGTGTACTGGGTGCCGGTCCGCGTGGCCCTGAAGAGCATCGTCTGGTACCGGGCGGCCAACGGCAGGCCGGAGTCCGTCGGGGCCGGGCAGTGGTGCGTGGGCATGGGCGACGACGGCGCCGCCGGCTGGCCCGGCAGCGACTGGATCGAGGACCTGCTGCTCCAGACCGCCGGGGCGAAGACGTACGCCCGCTGGGCGCGCGGCGAACTGGAGTGGACGGACGAGGCCGTCGTACGCGCCTGGACCGCGTGGGGCACGCTGATGAAGTCGGAGGGCACGGGGCCCGCGCGCTGGGCGCTGCTCAACGACTACCGGGGTGCCGACGACGCGAACGGGCTGCTCTTCGGCGGGCGGGTGCGGACCGACGAGTGGTGCGTGGCCGAGCACCAGGGCTCGTTCGCCCGCGACCTGTACGGGGACGCCGCCGGCCGGGCGGACTACACGCCCTCGACCCCGTATCTGCCGGGCACGACCGTGCCGCGCGGGCGGGAGGTGAGCGGGGACTTCGCGGCCCTCTTCGACGACCGGAAGAAGACGCGGCAGGTGTTCCGGTTCCTCGCCTCCGCGGAGGGGCAGCGGGCCTGGGCCGGGCTCTCGGACGCGCCGGTCTACAGCGCCAACGCGGAGCGGGGCATGCCGGAATCGGAGAAACCGGTGACGCAGCGGATCGTCCGCGACCTCGAGGACACCGCCCTGCCGCGCTGTCTGGACGCCTCCGACGTGATGCCGCCGGCGGTGCGGGACGCGTTCTACAACGCGGTGCTGCGGTACCTGGCCGCGGACGAGCTCGACCCGCTGCCGTGGCTGCAGAACGTCCAGAAGGTGCAGGAGTTCGAGAAGCAGCGGCCGTGGATGACGGGCATCTGCGGCTGACCCGCGCCCTCGCGCCCGTACCACCCCGAACTGCAGAAACGGCACTCCCCGCCCCTCCCGGAACGATCGCTCCGCCATTAGGGTCGGCCCCATGACCGCCGCGATCTCCGTCACCGGCCTGCGCAAGCGCTACGGCGACGTGCGCGCCGTCGACGGGGTGAGCTTCGAGGTCCGCGAGGGCGAGTTCTTCGGGCTGCTGGGGCCGAACGGCGCCGGCAAGACCACCACCCTGGAGATGGTCGAGGGCCTGCGCCGCCCCGACGAGGGCCGGGCGGTGCTGCTCGGCGAGCCGTCCTGGCCGCGCAACCCGGCGCTGCTGCGGCGCATGGGCGTCCAGCTCCAGGCGTCCGCGTTCTTCGAGAAGCTCACCGCCCGCGAGCAGATACGCACCTTCGCCTCCCTCTACGGCATCCCCGACGAGCGGGCCGACGCGATGCTCGCCGAGGTCGGCCTCACCGAGAAGGCCGGCACCCGCGAGGACAAGCTCTCCGGCGGCCAGGCGCAGCGGCTGTCGATCGCCTGCGCGCTGGTGCACGACCCCGAGCTGGTCTTCCTCGACGAGCCGACCACGGGACTCGACCCGCAGGCCCGGCGCAACCTGTGGGACCTGCTGCGCGGTATCAACGCCGCGGGCCGCACCGTGGTGCTGACCACGCACTACATGGACGAGGCCGAGGTGCTCTGCGACCGCGTCGCGGTGATGGACGCGGGCCGCATCCTGCGCGTCGGGAAGCCCGCGGAGCTGGCCGCGGAGCTGGAAGTGGACTCGCTGGAGGACGTCTTCCTGCAGTTGACCGGGCGGGAGTACCGCGAGTGAAGCCGTTCGTGAGCCTGTCGAAGGCCATGGCCCTGGGGCTCCTGCGCGACCGGGCCTCCGTCTTCTTCATCCTGGTCTTCCCGCTGATGTTCCTCGCGCTCTTCGGCGTGCTCTTCAAGGACGCGGGCGTCGCCCGCGCCACGGTGGTGCAGGTCGGGGCCGTCGAGGTCTTCGACGAGATGCCGGCGAAGGCGCGGGCCGGCCTCGACGACGTACTGGAGATCGAGAAGTCCGGGGACCGGGCCGAGGCGCTGGCGAAGGTACGGGACGGGGACGCCGACGCCGCCGTGTGGGAGGAGCCGGGCGGCAAGGTGCAGATGCGGGTCTCGGCCGCCGACCCGGTGCAGGCGGGCAGCGTCGGCGGGGTCCTCAGGTCCGTCGTGGACCAGGCGAGCATCGCGGCGACCGGGCAGCCGCCCGCGTACACGCTGACCGGCGGGCAGGTCGAGGACGAGTCGCTGCAGGCGATCCAGTACTTCACCCCCGGGCTGCTGGGCTGGGCGGTGGCGATGGGCGGGGTGTTCAGCGCCGCACTCGGGCTGGTGAGCTGGCGGAAGAAGCGCATCCTGCGGCGGCTGTGGCTGGCGCCCGTGCGCGCGGGCCCGGTGATCTTCGCCCGCCTCGGCGTCAACATGCTGCTGGCCTTCGGCCAGACCGCCATCTTCCTGCTGGTGGCCACGGTGCCGTTCTACGGGCTGAAGCTGACCGGCGACTGGTGGCTGGTGATCCCGCTGGTGGCCTGCGGCAGCGTGGCGTTCATGTCGATCGGCTTCGCGATCGGCGCGTGGGCGAAGACCGAGGACGCCGCCAACGGGCTGGCGCAGATCGTCGTGCTGCCGATGGCCTTCCTGTCCGGCTCGTTCTTCCCGCTCGACGAGGCGCCGCCGTGGGTGCGGACGATCTCGGAGGCGCTGCCGCTGAAGCACCTGGTGCAGGCCGTGCAGGACGTGCTGACGCGCGGCGGGAGCTGGTCGGACGCGCTGCCGACGATGGGCGTGCTGCTGCTGACGGCTGCGGTGTTCACGGCGCTGGCGCACCGGTTCTTCCGCTGGGACGCGGCGTAGCTCCCGGCGGGGTCCTACGACTTCCGTACTCGGCCGGGCGGGATGAGACGATGGATCCGATGACAGAGATTCCAGTGGGGCCGCCGCCGCCCGGGACGTTCTACGAGCAGGTGGGCGGCGAAGAGACGTTCCGCCGCCTCGTGCACCGGTTCTACGAGGGCGTGGCGGAGGATCCGCTGCTGCGCCCGATGTACCCCGAGGAGGACCTCGGGCCCGCGGAGGAGCGGCTGACGCTCTTCCTCATCCAGTACTGGGGCGGCCCGCGCACGTACAGCGAGGCGCGCGGCCACCCGCGGCTGCGCATGCGGCACGCGCCGTTCGCCGTGAACCGCGCGGCGCACGACGCCTGGCTGCGCCACATGCGCACGGCGGTGGACGAGCTGGAGCTGCCCCCGGCGCAGGAGAAGCAGCTCTGGGACTACCTCGTGTACGCCGCGGCGTCGATGGTCAACACCCCCGGCTGACCGGCGGATTCCGCTCCGTACCCGCGGGTCGGGGCCGGTCACGATCCGGTCAAATTCCCCCGTCACTCGCTACCGCGTGCGAACGCGCTCTGACAGCATCCACACAATTCGACGGTGGTGTCTGGGGGATGCGTGACGGGGTTCGTTCTGCTGCGGGCACGCGCCCACCGGCTGCTCCTCGCCGCGGCCCTCCTCGCCGTGCTGCTCACCACCGCCGTGCTGGCCACGCTCGCCGCCTTCTCCGGCACGGTCGGCGACGCCGCGCTGCGCCGCACGCTGGCCGGTGACGCGGCGGCCGACGCGGCGCTGACCCTGGAGGTCCCGTATCTGACCGGTGCGGACCGGGAGGCGGCGGGCAAGGCGGTCGAGGACAACGCGCGCGCGGCCTTCGCGGGCCTGCCGGTACGGGTCCAGAGCCTGGATCGCTCCGGGCCCTACGAGCTGCCGCGCCGGCTCCAGCCGCCGGCGGCGCGGGCCGGGGAGGACCCGGACCTGACGCATCTGGGGGCGCTGGAGCGGTCGGAGGTCGCGCTGACCGCGGGCCGCTGGCCGGGGGCGGCGGCCACGTCACCCGACGCGCCGGGTGCTTCGGACGCGCGGGACGGCGGCACCGTACAGGTCGCCGTGCCGCAGATCGCCGCCGACCGGCTCGGCCTCGCCCCCGGCGACACCCTCGCCCTCGCCGGACGGAGCGACGACGACCCGCCGCTGCCCGTGGAGATCACCGGCGTCTACCGCCCCCGCGACCGCGAGGCCCCGTACTGGCTCGCCGACGAACTCCACGGCAAGGGCGTCCAGCAGGGCGGCTACACCACCTACGGCCCCCTCCTCACCGACCCCGGCTCCTTCGCCTCCGGCCGGGTGGCGCAGGCCGCCGGGGCGTGGGTGCTGCGCGGCGACTTCGGCGAGATGACCGCGGGCCGGGCGGACGCCCTGCGCGCGTCGGTGAAGAAGGCTTCCGGCGCGCTCGCGGACGAGCCGGTCTTCGACGGCCGCGCCGTGGCCACCACGCGGCTCCCGCAGCTCCTCGACGGCACCGAACGGGCCCTGCTCGTCAGCCGGTCGACGCTGCTGATCGTCGCCCTCCAGCTCGTGCTGCTGGCCGCGTACGCGCTGATGCTCGTCGCCCGGCTGCTGGGCGCGGAGCGTCGCGGCGAGACAGACCTGCTGCGCGCCCGCGGCGGCTCGCGGCAGCGCATCGGCGTGCTCACCGCCGCCGAGTCGCTGCTCCTCGCGCTGCCCGCCGCGATCGCCGCGCCGCTGCTCGCCGGGCCGCTGATCCGGCTGCTCTCCGCGCGGGGCCCGCTGGAGCGGGCGGGGCTCACCCCGGACTCCGCGGCGGGCCGCGGCACCTGGCTGGTCGCCGCGGCCTGCGCGCTGGGCTGCGCGGCGGCGGTCGTCGCGCCGACGCTGCTGCGCGGCGGCGGCGCCGACGGGGTGCTGTCCGCGGGCCGTACGGTACGGGCCAAGCCGCTGCCCGCACCGCTGCGGGCGGGCGCGGACGGGGCACTGCTGGTGGTGGCGGGCGTGGCCTACTGGCAGTTGGACCGGCAGACCTCCGGCAGCGGCGCGCTGAGCGGCGACCGTTCCGGCACCCTGGGCATCGACCCGGTGCTGGTCGCCGCGCCCGCGCTGGCGCTGCTGGCCGGGACGGTGCTGACGCTGCGCCTCCTGCCGCCCGTCGCCCGGCTCGCGGAGCGCCGCGCGGCGGCGGGGCGCGGGCTGCCCTCGGCGCTCGCGGGCTGGCAGTTGAGCCGCCGCCCGCTGCGCGGCGCGGGTCCCGTGCTGCTGCTGGTGCTGGCGGTGGCGATCGGCATGCTGGCGCTGGCCCAGGGCGCGTCCTGGGACCGCTCGCAGCGCGACCAGGCGGACTTCCACGCGGGCACCGACGTACGGGTCCTGACCAGCCGGCTCCCCGAGCTGGGCCAGGGCGGCATGATGGAGCGCGTCCCGGGTGTGGCCGCCGCGGCCCCGGCGGCCCGGTGGGGCATGAGCCTGTCGGGCGGCGGCTCCGCGGAGGTCCTGGCCCTGGACACGGCACAGGCGGCGGAGGGCCTGCGGCTGCGCCCCGACCTGGCGGACGGCGCGGAGGGCGCGGAGCTGCTGCGCAAGCTGGCCCCGGGGGGTCCGGTGGGGAAGCAGGAGTCGGCGCCGGGACCGGAGGAGAAGCGGGAGTCGGCCGCGGGCGCGGAAGACGCAGGCTCCGGCGCGTACGCCCCGGGCGCGACGAGCGCCGCGGACAGCACGGGCGCCGCGGACAGCACGCGGCACTCTGTCCCGGGCGCGGAGCGCCCTGCGGGCGGCCCGCCTCCGGACTCGTGGCGCGCGGAAACCGCGCCCGCAGACACCGCGGCCCGGCCCGCCGCGGGCGCGGAGCGCGCCGTCGGCGACCCGGACCCGGTCGACCGACCGGCTTCGCCGGACCACGCGGCCCCGGCCGCGGCGCGTACCGGAGGCGCGGGCGCCGCGGCCCCCGTTGCCTCCGCGGCCCCCGCGGAGCGGACCCGCGCCGGCGGGCTGGAGCTGCCCGGCCTGCCCGGGGAGGTGCGGGTGGTGGCGCGGCTCGACGCGGACGCGACCGCCCGCGGGCGGGCCGCGGTGACCGTGCTCGTCGAGGACCGCTACGGGGCCGCGTACGAGCTGCCCGCCGGCGACCTCCCGGCCGACGACCGTACGCACACCCTCACCGCCGACGTCGCCGCCGCCGCGGCCGCCCCCGACGGCCGCCCCGCGGGGCCGCTGCGGCTCACGGGGCTCCGGCTCGTACACCCGCAGCCGAGGGACGGCGGGGAGCGCCGGCTGGACGTCGCGCGCATCGAGGTCGCCGAGCCCCTCGGTGCGGAGGACACGGCCGCCGGCCCTCGGGAAGTGCCCCTGCCCGACGGGTTCAGGTGGCACGCCCGCGCGGTCTCCGAACCCGAGGCGCTGCACGACGAGATCCCCGCGGCGGTCGCCGACCGCCCCCGTGCCACCGGCGACTCCGCGCTCTCCCTGAGCTACGACACCGGCGACCAGTTCTACGACACCTGGACGGGACCGCCCCTCGTCACCCTCACCGTCACCGCCGCGCGCGGCGCCACCCCGCCGCTCACCGCGCTGGCCACCGACGAGATGCTGAAGTCCACCGGCGCGAAGGTCGGCGACACGATCAGCGTCCCCGTCCCCGGCGGCAGCCTCTCCGCGAAGATCACCGGCTCGGTGCAGGAGCTGCCGACCACGGGACCCGGCTCCCCCGCGGCCGCGGCGGAGCCCTCGCGCGCCCGGTTCGGCGGCGCCCTGCTGATCGACCTGCCCACCGCCAACGCCGCGCTGACCCAGCGCGGCCTGGCCACGCTGCTGCCCTCGGAGTGGTGGCTGACGACGCGGCCGGGCGAGACGGACACCACCGTCGCCGCCCTGCGCGACCGCGCCGACACCGATCCGGGCAACGTCCTCGTACGCGACGAGCTCGCCGGCGAACTCGACGGCGACCCGCTCGGCGCGGGGCCGCAGGCCGCCCTCGCCGCCACCGCCGTCGCCGCGGCGGTGCTGGCGGCGCTCGGCTTCGCCGTCAGCGCGGCGGCGTCCGTACGCGAACGCACCCGCGAGTTCGCGGTGCTGCGCGCGCTCGGCGCCCCGCAGCGGCAGTTGGCGCGCACGTTCGCCGCCGAGCAGGGCGTGCTCATCGCGCTCGCGCTGGCCGCCGGGATGCTGCTCGGCTGGGCGCTGGCCCGTTCCGTCATCCCGCTCATCACCCTCACAGGACGGGCGGCGCAGCCCGTACCGCCGGTCGTGGTGGAGCTGCCCGCGGGGTCCGTGGCGGGGCTGCTCGCGGCGGTCGCGGCCGTTCCCGTCCTCGTCACCGTGCTCGTCGCGCTGCGCCGCGGCGACCCGGCGACGGCACTGCGCCTGGGAGGCGAGTGACATGCCGCCCGCCCGCGCCGCTGCCTCGCCCGCCCCGTCGACACCGGGAGGCCGGTGACATGCCCGCACAGGACCCGCCGGAGGCGCCCGAGTCCCCGGACGTCCCGGAGGCCGCCAACGCCCCGGACGCACCCGCGGACCCGCCGCGCGGCCCCCGCCCGCCCGGCGCCGCCCCCTGGGTGCGGACCCGGCTGCGGGCCGCGCCCGGCGGCGCGGTCGCGCTGGCGCTGCTCGTGCTCGTCACCGCGTTCCTCGCCGCCGCGTTCCCGCGCGGCGTCGACACCTACGAGGACCGCGAGGCCCGAAGGCTGATCGAGGGCGCCACGGCCGCCGAGCGGAACGTGGCGCTCACCGCGCAGCCGGACCCCGAGGCGAGGTTCGAGGACCGGGCCGAGTCGATGGGCGGGCGGGTCGTCGAGCGGTTCGTGGAACCGGTGCTGGGGGAGTTCCGCGAACCGCTGCGGGCGGAGCGCGGGCAGGTCTCGTACGGCGTACGGACCAAGCCGGTACTCGTCACCGACGACCCGTGGCTGCCGAAGACCGACGGGCAGCGGCCCGAGGTCCAGCTCGACGCGCGCGCCGGGGTCGGGGAGCGCGCCCGGGTGGTCGAGGGCCGGCTGCCGGAGCCGACGGCGTACGAGGCCGAGGGCGGCGGCGACGTCGCCCTCGAAGCCGCCGTCACCGCCGCCACCGCGGACAAGCTGCGCCTGCGCGTCGGCTCCCGCGTCCACATCCCGCGGTCCGAGGGCACGGTCACCGTCGAGGTCACCGGCATCCTGGAGCCGAAGGCGCCGGACAGCGACTACTGGTCCGTCGACCCGCTCCTGCGCACCCCCGAGCTGCGCCAGCGGCCGGAGTCGCTCGATCCGCAGCGCTACTGGACCGCCGCCTTCCTTCTCCACCCCGACAGCGGCCCCGCGCTCTTCGCCGGCACGCAGTCGTTCGGCCCGTCCTTCGAGGACGCGGGCACGTCACCGTACTGGAACGTGCCCGTTGCCGGCGGCGCGCTCCGCGGCCGGAACGTGGCCTCGGTGCTCGACGCCCTGTCCACCCTCCAGGAGGGCCCCGGCTTCGAGCGGCTCGCCCAGCGGTCCGGCGGCACGCTCGACGTCTCCACCGGCGCCACCGGGCTGCTCGCCGGCTACACGGGGGCGCGCGACGCCATCGCGCCCATCGTGGCCGTGGCCGCCTTCGGAGTCGGCGCGGTCGCGGCGGTGGTGCTGGGCATGAGCGGCGGCCTCGCCGCCTCCCGGCGCCGCGCCGAGCTGGCGCTGCTCCGCTCCCGCGGCGGTTCGCTTAGGGGCATCGCCACCCGCCTCCTCGCCGAGAACGCCGCCGCCGTGCTGCCCGCCGCCGCGGCCGGTTACGGCCTCGCCGTCCTGCTGCTGCCCGGCGCCCGGCACGCGCCCGCGCTGCTCGCGGCGGGCGCGACGGCCGCGCTGGCGCTGTGCGCGCTGCCGCTGCTCGCGGTGGCCGCCGTCCGCCGGCCCCGGCCCCCGGTCCGTACCGACCTGGTCAGGGCGCGGCCCTCGCGGCAGCGGCTGGTGGCGGAGGTGACGGCGGTGGTGCTCGCGGTGGCCGCCATCGTGGTGCTGCGCCGCAGGGGCGACGCGGACGGCGGCGCCGACGCGCTGGTCAGCGCGGCGCCGGTGCTCGTCGGGGCGGTCGCCGCGACGGTGTTCGTACGCCTCTATCCGCTGCCGCTGCGGCTCGCCGCCCGGCCGGCGGCGTGGGCGCGCGGCGCGCTCGGCTTCCTGTCGCTGGCCCGCGCCGGGCGCGCCCCCGCGGCGTCGGCACTGCCGCTGCTGGCGCTGCTCGTGGCGCTGACGACGGCCTCGTTCGGCGGCTCGGTGCTCACGGGCGTCGCCGACGCGCGCGCGACGGCGTCGCTCCACAGCGTCGGCGGCGACGCCCGCCTCACCTCGGCCGCACCGCTGCCCGGCGGTCTCGCCGCGCAGGCGGAGAAGGTGGGCGGCGTACGGCACGTGGCGGCCGTGAGCACCGAGAGCGGACTGCAGGTCATCGGGCTGAGCGGCGACCTCACGCTGCTGACCGTCGACGCGGCCGCGTACGCGCGCCTCAGCGCCGACCTGGGCCTCGGCCCCTTCGACGCCGGCCGGCTGCGGGACGGGAACGGCGGCAGGGCGCTGCCCGCGCTCGTCTCCCCCGGCGTCGCCGACCTGATCGGCGACGGCACGCTGGGGCTCCAGTCGTCCCGGGGCCGGATCACGGCGGAGGTCGCCGCGGTACGGACCATGACGCCGGCGCTGACGGGCGGCCAGTTCGCCGTGGTGGACGCCGAGAGCGTGGCCCGGCAACTGCCCGGCACGGAGTCGGTCACCGAGGCCCGCCTCGACACGCTGCTGCTCTCCGCCGCCGGCGGCGGCCTGGACGGCGCGGCGCTGCGGGAGCTGGTCCGCGACTCCGCGCCCGCCGCCGGCCTGCTGCTGCGCGACGACGTGACGGACGACCTGGCCGCCTCGGAGCTCCAGCGCGGCGCGGAGCGGCTCTACGCCGCCGCCGCGGTCGCCGCCACCGGCTACGCGCTGCTCGCCGTCCTGCTGTCGCTCCTGCGCGCCGCCCCCGAGCGCGTCGCGCTGCTGGCGCGGCTGCGCACGATGGGCTTCAGCCGGCGGCACGGGCGGCGGCTGCTGGTGCTGGAGGCACTGCCGCAGTTGGTGGCGGCCGGTCTGGTCGGGGCGCTGGCGGGGCTGGTCACCGTACGGCTGCTGGGGCCGGGCATCGACCTGAGCGCGCTCGCGCTCGGCGAGGAGAGCCCCGACCTGCTCGGCCCCGGCGGCGCGGAGCTGCGGGCGGACCCGCTGGCGCTGGCGCTGCCGTCCCTGGCGGTGCCGGCGCTGGCGCTGGCGGCGGTGCTGGTGCAGGCGTGGTGGGGCGGCAGACGGCGGGCCGTACAGGAACTGCGGGCCGGGGAGAGGGAGTGAGATGGCCCAGACGCAAGAGAGCACGGGCGGTATGAGGAGCGGGACGACGCTGGAGGACCTGGAGCGGCGGGCGGCGGAGCAGCGCGCCAGGCCGGCGTACGGGCACGACGCGCTGATCTCCTGCGACCAGCTCGTCCGCATCTTCCGCACCGACGGCGTGGAGGTGCAGGCGCTCCAGGGCCTCGACCTGCTGGTCGCCGAGGGCGAGTTGCTGGCCCTGGTCGGCGCCTCCGGCAGCGGCAAGTCCACCCTGCTCGGCATCCTCGCGGGCCTCGACGTCCCCACCGCGGGCACCGCCACCGTCGCGGGCTTCGACCTGCTGGCGATGGACGCGCGGGCCCGGCTGCGCTACCGCCGGGAGGTCGTGGGCTTCGTCTGGCAGCAGACCGCGCGCAACCTGCTGCCGTACCTGACGGCCGTGCAGAACGTCGTGCTCCCGATGCAGCTCAGCGAGGGCGGCGGCGGCCGCCACGCGCGCCGCCGCCGGGTGGCGTTCGCCGAGGACCTCCTCGGCCTCCTGGGCCTCGCCCACTGCCGCGACCGCCGCCCGCGGCAGATGTCGGGCGGCGAACAGCAGCGCGCGGCGATCGCGGTCGCGCTGGCCAACTCCCCGGCGGTGATCCTGGCGGACGAGCCGACGGGCGAGCTGGACTCGGCGACGGCGGAGCAGATCTTCGCCGCCTTCCGCACGGCGAACGAGGAACTGGGCACGACGATCGTCATCGTCACCCACGACCAGGCGGTGGCCACGCAGGTCCGCCGCACGGTGGCGATCCGCGACGGCCGGATGGCGTCGGAGGTGGTCCGCCGCACGGAGGTCGACGCGAGCGGCGAGGAGCGGGTGGTGGCCCGCGAGTACGCCGCGGTCGACCGCACGGGCCGCCTCCAGCTCCCCCAGCAGTACACGGAGGCGCTGGACATCCGCGACCGGGTGGTCCTGGACCTGGAGGAGGACCACATCAGGGTGAGCCCGGACCGGGAGGACGGGGAGTAACCGGGGGCGCAGGAGCGGACGCGGCGCGAACGGCGGGCAGGCCGCGCAATGTCCGCGGGTTGCGTACCGTGCGTGCGACCGTGACGGGCTCAGGTGCCGCCCGGGCGGCAACCCGCGGACCCGGTCAGACCGGGGTGACGCCCAGGCGGCCCAGGCCGCCCGTGCGGCGGAGGGCCACCGAGCCGTACGGGGTGCGCAGGCGCAGCCAGTTGCCGGCGGCGAGCAACGCCGGCTCGGCCGGGTCCTCCGGGTGCGGCAGGAGGCCGAAGACGCGGGCGGCGTGCGCGGCGCGCAGCGGCAGCGGGGTCCCGCCCAGCGGGCGGCTCCAGATGTCGCCGCCTATGCGGTCCACCTCCGAGCGCGTCCGCTTCTCCTCGGGCAGCGCCTCCACCCGGGACTTGAACTCCGCGACGCCCGCCACCACCGCGACGCGCAACTCCTCCGGCCGCGGCAGCCCCGCCACCGGCTCCCAGCCGCTCCGCGGCGGCAGCAGCCCGGCCCATCCGGGCCCGCTCACCGGCTGCGGCAGGTCCACGGCCGACTCCCGCCCCGGGGCCGGGGATCCGGCACCAGGGGCCGCGGCCGCGCTCTCCGCAGATCCCGCCCCGGCGTTCGCCGCGTCGATCGCCTCCGCCAGCTCCCCCGCCGACACCGTCTCGTCCAGCTCCGCCGCCGTGGTCAGCAGCGCCGTACGGACCACGATCACCTCCAGCGCCGGTGCGTGCCCGAAGACGGCCAGCGCCGCTCCCCCGGTCCCGCCCCCGGCGCCGGCGGCCACCCGCAGCCGTACCGCCGCGCCCCTGTCGTACCGCAACAGCCGCCCCAGGAACACCGCCAGGCTCTCCGCCTGCCGTCCCTCGGCGAACACCAGCCGCCGCG
Source organism: Streptomyces sp. WAC 06738 (assembly GCF_003945505.1). NCBI lineage: Bacteria > Bacillati > Actinomycetota > Actinomycetes > Kitasatosporales > Streptomycetaceae > Streptomyces > Streptomyces sp. WAC 06738. Next base: position 2,393,041 of record NZ_CP029618.1, read on the forward strand.
TCATGCCGCCGCTGCCTCCCCCGGCCTTCCGGGCTTCCCCGATCCCGCGGGCGGGGGCGGCCCCAGGTACTTCTCCAGGAACGCCCGCTCCTCCGCCGTGATCCGCCGCGGCCGGCCGGCCGCGAAGTCGAACGGGACGATGACCGTCGACGCGTGCGCGTACACCGCGCCGCCGTCCCCGGGCGCGTCCTTCACCTCGTACGCCAGCGTCGCCGCCGCCGCGCGGATCTCCGTCACCCACACCTCGATCGTCACCGGCTCGTACCGGTGCACGAGCTGGCGCCGGTAGTCGATCTCGTGCCGGGCCACGACCGACCCGCCCGCGAAGGACGTACCGCCCCCGCCGGCGCCCTCGCCGGGCGCCAGCCGGAACATGAAGTCGATCCGGGCCTCCTCCAGATAGCGGAGGAACTCGACGTTGTTGACGTGGCCGTACGCGTCCATGTCCGCCCACCGCAGCGGGCAGCGGTAGACGTGCCGGGCCACGTCAGCCACGGGTGAGCTTCTTGTACGTCGCCCGGTGCGGGCGCGCCGCGTCCGGGCCGAGCCGCTCGATCTTGTTCTTCTCGTACGACTCGAAGTTGCCCTCGAACCAGAACCACTTGCTGTCGCCCTCGTACGCCAGGATGTGCGTCGCGATGCGGTCCAGGAACCAGCGGTCGTGGGTGATGACCACGGCGCAGCCCGGGAACTCCAGCAGCGCGTTCTCCAGCGAGGAGAGGGTCTCGACGTCGAGGTCGTTGGTCGGCTCGTCGAGCAGCAGCAGGTTGCCGCCCTGCTTGAGGGTGAGCGCGAGGTTGAGCCGGTTGCGCTCGCCGCCGGAGAGGACGCCGGCCGGCTTCTGCTGGTCCGGGCCCTTGAAGCCGAAGGCGGACACGTACGCCCGCGAGGGCATCTCGACCTGGCCGACGTTGATGTAGTCGAGGCCGTCGGAGACGACCTCCCAGAGCGTCTTCTTGGCGTCGATGTTGCCGCGGGTCTGGTCGACGTAGCTGACGTTCACGGTGTCGCCGACGCGGATGCTGCCGGAGTCCGGCTTCTCCTGGCCGAGGATCATCTTGAACAGGGTCGTCTTGCCCGCGCCGTTGGGGCCGATGACGCCGACGATGCCGTTGCGCGGCAGCGTGAAGGAGAGGTCGTCGATGAGCAGCTTGTCGCCGAAGCCCTTGCTGAGCTTCTCGACCTCGACCACGACGTTGCCCAGGCGCGGGCCCGGCGGGATCTGGATCTCCTCGAAGTCGAGCTTGCGCATCTTCTCGGCCTCGGCCGCCATCTCCTCGTACCGGGCGAGGCGCGCCTTGGACTTCGCCTGCCGGCCCTTGGCGTTGGAGCGGACCCACTCCAGCTCTTCCTTCAGCCGCTTCTGCCGCTTGGCGTCCTTCTGGCCCTCGACCTTCAGGCGCGCGGCCTTGGTCTCCAGGTACGTGGAGTAGTTGCCCTCGTAGGGGAAGGCACGGCCGCGGTCCAGCTCCAGGATCCAGCCGGCGACGTTGTCGAGGAAGTACCGGTCGTGGGTGATGGCGACGACGGTGCCCGCGTACTGCGCGAGGTGCTGCTCCAGCCAGGCCACGGACTCGGCGTCGAGGTGGTTGGTGGGCTCGTCGAGGAGGAGGAGGTCGGGGGCCTCCAGCAGCAGCTTGCAGAGCGCGACGCGGCGGCGCTCGCCGCCGGAGAGGTTGGTGACGGGCCAGTCGCCGGGCGGGCAGCCGAGGGCGTCCATGGCCTGTTCGAGCTGGGCGTCGAGGTCCCAGGCGTTCTCGTGGTCCAGCTCCTCCTGGAGCTTGCCCATCTCCTCCATCAGCTCGTCGGTGTAGTCGGTCGCCATCTGCTCGGCGATCTCGTTGAACCGGTCGAGCTTGCCCTTGGTGTCGGCGACGCCTTCCTGGACGTTTTCGAGGACGGTCTTCTCCTCGTTGAGCGGGGGCTCCTGGAGGAGGATGCCGACGCTGTAGCCGGGCGAGAGGAAGGCGTCGCCGTTCGACGGCTGCTCCAGGCCCGCCATGATCTTGAGCACGGTGGACTTCCCGGCGCCGTTGGGGCCCACGACACCGATCTTGGCGCCGGGCAGGAAGTTCAAGGTGACGTTGTCAAGGATGACCTTGTCGCCGTGCGCCTTGCGTGCCTTGCGCATGGTGTAGATGAACTCAGCCAAGAGAAACCGTCCGGCAGATCCGAGGTGGGCAGATGCACCCATCTTGCCGCACGGGCGCCCCCGCACGAAAACGCCCCCGGTCCCGCCCGTCGCCGGCGGCGGCAGGGACGGGCGCGGGGCGGGCACGGGGCGGCGCCGGGGCCGCCGGGCGGGCATGCGAAGGGGCCGGATCCCGGAGGATCCGGCCCCTGTGCCGTGCGGGGCGTCAGCCGTCAGCCGGCGTCCGCCGGCCGGCACCGTTCGGCGCTGCTACGCGCTTCCCGGCGCCGGCCGGAGGGCCGTCGTCAGGCGGCGTCCGCGCCGCCGCTGCCGCGCCGGCGGAGCAGGAAGACGGTCGCACCGCCGACCACGACCAGGCCGATGGCCACACCGGCGATCACCGGGGTGGCACTGCTGCCACCGGTGTTCGCCAGGTCGCCGCCCTCGTCGTCACCGGCGTCGTCGCCGCCGGCGGACCCGCCCGCGGAGGCCGGGCTCGGCTCGCTGGGCGCCGGAGTGTCGTTGCCCGCGGTCTCGCAGTCGAGCACGCCGGTGAACTTCTCGCTGAAGCCGTCGTCACCGTTGATGGTGATCTCGTACGCCTGGTCCTCGGCGACCTCGACCAGCACGGTCTTGGACTCGCCCGGCGCCACGGTGTGGGACTCGCCCGCCAGCTCGAAGGAGAAGGGCTGGTCGCCCTTGTTCTCGGCGGTCACGTCCACGCCGCCCTTGGCGCAGTTCTTGTCGGCGGACAGGGCCGGGATCGGACCCTCGCTCGCCCAGTTCGCGGTGGCCTGCGCGGTGACGGTGGTGTCGCTGGAGCCGGCCAGGATCTGGGTCTGGCTCTTCGCGTGCTCACCGACGCCGGCGAAGGCGCGGCCGACGGGCACCTGGGTGGTGGCCTGGGCGGTCAGCGTCGCCGAGCCGTCCGGGGTACCGGCGGGCACGTCGAGGAAGACCTCGGCGCCGTCGGGGGCGCTGGTCAGCGCCTTGCCGTCGGCGTCTACGACCTTGACGCCCGCGGACTCGGCCTCGGGCGACAGCGAGAGGCTGGCCTCGGCGGCGTCGGTGTTCACCGTGACCGGGCCGAGCTTCTCACCGGACTTGCCGGAGACCGCGGTCGGACCGAGGTTCAGCGAGGGCGCGGGCTCCTCGACGGCCTCGGCACCGGCCTCCAGGTAGTCGGCGAGCTTCTCCGCCTCGGGGTCCTTGGCCTCGACGTTCACCTTGTCGGAGAAGCGCCAGATGGCGATCTGGGTGCCCGCCGCGGCGGTGTTCTCGGTCAGCTCACCCGCGCCGGCCGCCTCCGCGAGCGCGGAGAGGTCGTCCACCTGCGGGTAGGAGTTCTGCAGAATCCAGTTGATCTTCCCCGCGTCGGGGTTGTTCTGCAGCGAGGAGGCGCTCCAGGGCACCTCCTGGTACTTGGCCTCCGGCTGGGTCGGGTTGCCGAAGTCGATGCAGTAGGTCTGGATGGTGCCGCCGTCGTCGACGGCCATCTCGAAGAGACCGGCACCGATCTCCTTGCCGCCGTCGACGATGGCGGTGTCCTTGATCGTGAGCCCGCCCAGGGTGGCGGTGGCCCCGTTGGCCGGCGGCGCGTCCTGCGCCGCCGCGGGAGCGGCACCGGCTATCGCACCGGCAGTGGCCAGGCCCGCGGCGAGCACAGCCGCGGTGAGCCGAGCAGACCGCCGATGCGACGGCCTCCGAACAGAAGTCATGGTCGAAAATCCCCTCCGGGCGGGTTGGTCAAGGCTCGGATTGCCCCCGCCGTAAGAACGCCTTCGCTCCGGGCTCGTCGAGCCGCTCGGAATCCTATGGACTCCCCTCGTCCCGCGAACCTCAAATGCCCCAAGGGAACAGGTTTTTAGAACGCAATCGTTACATGGGGCAACGACTATTTCGGGCAGACCCCAGCGGACCGGCAGAAGTTCTCGCGCCTCAGTCGAACTGATCGTCTCGGAACCGTCACCGTCCGGCGCCCGCGAGGCCGGCCGGCGGCCACGCAACTCCGCTGCCGGGCCCGGGAGTCGGGCCCGGCTGCCGGGCGCCCGGCAGCCGGCTCCGCCCCCGCACCGGGGACCTCTGTTTCCGGGCCCGGCCCGGGTCCCCCGGACCCGGTACGGGCCCTGGCCCGGGGGGGTTCGCGTCAGCCCAAGTCCGGTGTGAGCACCGGCTGTCGGGGCTCCCGGTCCGCCGCGTCCGGTGTACCGGACTCCAGCGCCGGGGTCAGCGCGTCCCGCACCGCGACGTCCAGGTCCGTCCTCGCCGGGTCCGCGAAGGACGGCCTGAGCCGCGAGACCCGGCGGAACGCCGCCGTACCCCAGCCGAGGTCGTGGCCCACCGCCGTCGCGTCGATCGTCGGGTCCGTGCAGCGCACGCCTTCCTTCTCGTACTCCCTGACCCGCAATCGGCCCCGCACCAGCAGCGGTTCACCGATGGACACGGAAGCCGCCACATTGTCCGCCAACTGGCGCCACGCCCAGACCGTAAAGAAATTTGTATATGAATCGCTCCAGCTACCGGTCGCCTGGTCGAACCGCCGCACCGTCGCCGCCAGGCGGAAACGCACCGCGGGCACTCCTGACTGCGTCGTGCGGTAATCCGCGCTCGTGGCCGCATTCCCCACGACGGTCACCATCGTTTCGTTCATCTCCCACGCACCTCCCCCGTCCGGGCACGTCACCTGCCCGCTGACCCACATGCTGCCCGCTCAGCCCCGCCCCCGCGACCCCTGTGGATAACTCCGGACCGGGCCGCGTAGCAGCAGGTCAGGGCCGTGTGCCGCCGCCTGACGCGACGGCGTACTGCTCCCGCACCTCGCGGTAGCGCAGCAGCTCCGCCGCCATCGGCTCCAGCACCCGTGCCCGCCCGCTCGCGGCCGCCGACTCGCGCAGGCGGCGCTCCGCCTCCTCGCCGTACCGCCGCGCCGCGCCGCGCGCCGCGAACCGGCAGGCCAGCGCCAGCCCAGGGCCGGCGGCCGCGGTGACCGCCACGAGGGCCAGGGGCAGCGGCCACGGCACTCCGGCGACGCCGGACAGCGCCGCGACCAGCCACAGGACCGCCAGCGCCTGCGCGCCGAGCAGCCCGCGCTGCACCGCACCCACCACCGACCACCACCGCGGCCGCGGCACGGCCCCGGGCCCATCGGGCCCCGGCGGCTCCGCCCCCGCCTCCGGGTCCGCCGCCTGCCGCGCCAGCCCGTCCGCGAGCCCCTCCGCGCCGCGCACACCCGCCTCGCGCACCGCCTTCGCCCACGGCGCCGGCAACCCGGCGCCCGCCTCGTCCGCCACGGTCCGTACGGCCTGCTCGACCACCGCCCGCGCGGGGACCAGCCCCTGCTGCCCGTCCCGGGGTTCCGGCATCAGCGCGCCGACGTCCGCCGGCCGCCCGTCCGATCCGGGTCGGCTCTGGCGGTCCCCCGCATCGCCTGAGCGAGCCCGTCCCCTGGCCCCGCCCGGCGCCGTACCCGCCCGCCGGCGCCGCCACAGCTCCGCCAGCCGCGCCCCGCACGCCTGTTCCGCCTCGCGGAGCCACCACTGCTCCGCCGCCTGCCCCGTCGCCGCCGCCCCGACCGCCTCCGCGAGCCGGTCCTCGAACTCCGCCCTGACCTGCTCGTCGAGACCGCCCCCGCCGCCTTCGCCGACGTACACCTCGCGCAGCCTCGCCGTCGCCTCGTCCACGTCCGCGGTCAGCCGGCGTTCCGCCGCCCGGCGCTCCGCGATGAACGACACCAGCTCCGCGCGCAGGTCGGCCACGCCCTCGCCGGTGAGCGCGGACAGCGACAGCACGCACGCGCCGGGCTCGCCGTGCTCGCCGAGCGCCAGGCCGTCCTCGTCGAGGAGGCGGCGCAGGTCGTCGAGCACCTGCCCGACGGCGTGCGCGGGCAGCCGGTCGACCTGGTTGAGGACGACGAACATCACCTCGGCGTAGCCGGCCAGCGGTTGCAGGTAGCGCTCGTGGAGCGCCGCGTCCGCGTACTTCTCCGGGTCGACCACCCAGATCACCGCGTCCACGCGGCGCAGCAGGTCTTCCACGCGGCGGCGGTGCTCGTCCACCGCCGAGTCGTGGTCGGGGAGGTCGACCAGGACGAGCCCGCGCAGCCCCAGGTCGTCGCGGAGCGGGCGGGCGGCGCGCGCCGGGAGCCCGAGGCGTTCGAGGAGCAGGGTCGGCGCGTGGTCGCCGGCGCCGCGCCAGGCGCACGCGGCGGGCACGGAGGTGGTGGGCCTGCGCACGCCGACCTCGGAGAGGGGGGCACCGGCGAGCGCGTTGAAGAGGCTGGATTTCCCGCTGCCGGTGGCGCCCGCGATGGCGACGACGGCGTGGTCGAGGGAGAGCCGCTGCCGGTCGGCGGCCTCGTCGAGGACGCGGCCGGCCTCGGCGAGCGTGCGCCCGTCGAGTCGCGTACGGGAGAGGCCGACGAGTTCGCGCAGAGCGTCGAGGCGCCCGCGCAGGGGGCCTTCGGCACGCGGTACGAATCCTCCGGTCGCCCCCGCGTCCGCCCCGTACCCCGCGCGCGCCCCGCCGCGCCCCGGGACCGCGGCACGCGGCACGGCGCCGTCACCGTCGTACGCGCCGCCGCGCCCCGGGCCGTCCGCGCAGTCCCCGTCCTCCCGGCCCGCCCCGGAGCCGCCGTCGCCCGGCCCCGTACCGGAGTCGGCACCGGCGCCGGAACCCGGATCCGCATCGGCGCCCGTACCGAAACCGGCGCCGGTGCCCGGCCGCCCACCGTCCTCCGCACCGGCACCCGCACCGCCGCCGCCCCCTCCGCCGGCCCCGCCGCCGCACCGCCCGCCGGCTCCGGCACCTCCTCCGCCCCTGCGTCCGACCCGCCGTCCGCACCCATCTCCGCGACACCGCCCTCTCGCCCACCGCCATCCGCCGGACCCCCGCGCTCCGCACCGAACCCGGCGCCGGAACGGCCCCCCGTATCCACGTCGGCCGCGGCCCGGTCCCCGGACCCCGCGACCGCACCCCCCGGCTCAGCCACTCCGTCAGCCCGTACACCCCCGTCAGCCCGTACAGCCATGTCGGCCCGAACAGCCCCGGCGGCCCCCACCGCCCCGTCCCCCGCGGCAGTCGTCACCGCCCCGCCGCGGGACCCGGCCGCGTCGCCCGCCTCCCCCTCGACCCCCGGCGCGGACACCGGGACCGGGACCGGCACCGAGTCGCCCACCGCGCCGCCCTCCGCCCGTACCGCCTCCCGGCGCTCCCGCCGCACGCCCCAGCGCGCCGCGCGCCGCGCGATCAACCCGTCGTCCCACATCCCCCGGCCGCGGCCACCGCCCCCGCACCGGCCGCGCCGCGCTCGTCCCCCACCCCACGCGCGTCCCGACGCGCGTCCCCACCCACATCCCCACCGGAGTCATCCGCCCCCGCGACCCCACACAACTCAGCCATCTCACCCGGCCCATCGACCCCACCGGCCCTCGCGACCGGCTCCGCAGCCTCCCCAATTGGAACCGGAACCTCCGCCGACTCGCCGCGCCCCGGCGTCTCCTCCGCGCGCATCGCGCCCACCTCGCCGGACATCTCGCCCACCTCACCCGTCACCCCGCGCACCTCGCCCGTCACGTCGCGCACCTCTTCCGTCACTTCTCCCGCTGCAGCACCGACATGGCCGCGATCAACTGCGCCTGCTGCCCCGACTGCGCCTCCAAGGCGTCGATCGCCGCCAGCCGGCGATCCCGCTCGCCGTCCAGCACCCGCTCGAAGTACGTGCCGAGCAGCCCGCCGCCCCGGCTCCGCAGCCGCAGCCCGTCCTTCGCTCCCAGCAGCGCCGCCAGTTCGTCCGCCGCCCCCTGCCCGTTCTCACCGCCGAGCAGCGCCACCGCCAGCAGCGCCGCGACCTCCTCCGGGTCCGCGTCGCCGGGCCGCTCCGCCGCCCGCAGCGCCTCGTCGGCCAGCTCCTCCAGGCACCGCTGCCAGCGCCGCACGAGCACGCCCACCCGCTCCTGCGCGCCCTCGCCCGCCTCGCCGAACGGCACCGCCGCCGCGCCCGGCTCGCGGCGCAGCTCGGCGGTGAACCGTTCGTCGGCGGCGGCCACCGCGCAGTACAGGACGGCGGCGACGCTGCCGGTCAGGGCGTCGAGGAGGGCGCCGGAGGCACCGGTGAGGGCGCGGTTGCGGTAGTGCGCCAGGGCGTCGCCGGCGAACGCGGCCCCGCCGACGAGGTCGGCGTGCGCCTGCTCCGCGGCCTCCTCGTACGACCGCTCCACGCGGTGCGCCATCCGCGACGACGCCGCGTGCTGCGCGGCGCACGCACCGGCCAGCGACGTGACCCGCGAACGCAGCGACGCCAGCACGCCGTTCGCGGTCCGTACGGCCGCCTCCGCGCGGGCCGCGGGGTCCTGGGCGCGGTGGGCGAGCCACTCGCGCAGCTCCCGCACCGCCGTGGCGGGCAGCAGCCCGCTGCCGCCGCCGGCGGACTCGGGGAGTTCGGGGACGGTGAAGCGCGGCACGTCGCCGAGTCCGGCCTTGCGCAGCAGCGTCGCGTACTGCAGGGAGATCTCACCGGCGACCTGGTGCGGCACCCGGTCGAGCACCGTGACCAGGCTGACGTCGTACTCCTTCGCCGTACGCAGCAGGTGCCAGGGGACCGCGTCCGCGTACCGCGAGGCGGTCGTCACCAGCACCCACACGTCCGCGGCGCACACCAGCTCGGCGGCCAGCTCACGCGCGTGCCCGGCGAGGGAGTCGATGTCGGGGGCGTCGAGGAGGGCGAGCCCGCTGGGGACGTTCTCGTCGACCTCGATCCGCAGCAGCGTCCCGTCGGGCCCGCCGCCGCCCTCGCCGAAGGTCGCCGCCCCGCGGGCACGACCGCGCCGCGTCACACCGTCCGGCGTCAGACCGTCGCGCGCCGGGCCGTGCCGCGGGGGGTACGGGTCACGGATGTCGTACGCACCGGAGGCACCCCTGTTCGCCCCGTACGCCTCTCGCGGACTCCCCCCGTACGCCGCACGGGAACCACCACCCCCGAACGACTGACGCGCCCCGTCGCCGTCCCCCGCATCCCCACCGTCCCCGTACGGCTCGTCGACCTCCTGGGCCTCATACGCGCCGTACGACTCATAGGCTTCGACGCGCCCGTGGGCCCCGTCCTGCCGCGGCATCCACACCCGCGTCAGATGCGGCAGCACCCGCTGCCCGGCGAACCACGACTGGTCGTCGGGGTGGCAGACCAGGACCGGCATCCGCGTCGTGGGCCGCAACACGCCGGACTCGCTGACGCATCTGCCGACAAGCGAATTGACGAGCGTCGACTTTCCTGCCCCCGTCGATCCCCCCACCACCGCGAGCAGCGGCGCGTCCGGCCGGTGCAGCCTGGGCACCAGGTAGTCGTCGAGCTGGGCCAGCAGTTCCGCTCTGCTGCGCCGCGCTCCGTCCGCCCCCGGAAGGGGGAGCGGAAAGCGCGCGGCGGCGACGCACTCGCGGAGCGTGGAGAGTGCGTTCAGCAGGTCAGGCCGTACGTCCGAGGTCACCACATGCGAAGAATGCCCGCTTCCATCCGAATTTGAAAGCGTTTAGCCCCGCAGCGCGCCTTCTTCAACCCGGAAGCTCCCGCCACGCGGGCATAACGACTGCACAACACCACCGGCATCACCCGGAAAAAAGCGGTGCGCGAATCGCACTCGCCTGCGATTATCGGGACGCTTCACTGAACCTCCACAAGGTGGTGCCGGAGTGAAGCTACCGGGTGTGGCTCAACGGAGCCCTATCCTTGACCCCTGGCAAGGTCACGGATCCGCCGAGCCCGGCCACCGTTCCACGCCACACCGGCCCCCGTAGCTCAGCGGATAGAGCAGGCGCCTTCTAAGCGCTTGGTCGCAGGTTCGAGTCCTGCCGGGGGCGCAGGGCTGCCCTCCTCCCCCAGGGAGGGCCCAACCTGCGGACCCCGCCGCCGGTCACCGCGCTCCCTGCGCCTCGCCTCCCCCGATTCGCCGCCCCCATTCCCGGAAGTCGTGCGGCATCCCGCCGGCCCGCCGGGCCGGCCCTCAGCACGGCAGGTGGAACGGGACCGTCGTGATGACGATCTTCGGCAGATGGCGCAGACCCCGCCGCAGCCTGCCCGCCGTGCGGCTGTGCAGGATCTGGTGCCGCCGGTGCCGCGTGACGACCTCCGGGAGGATCACCGTCAGGGTCAGGTCCGGATTGAGCCGGTGGAGGGTTTCGATGTAGTGCACCAGGGGGGCGACGAGGGCGCGGTACGGCGACAGGACGGTCTGGAGCGGGAGGTGGTTGCCCCACAGGCTCCAGTAGGCGCGGAAGCGGCGCTCCTCCTCCTCGGAGACGCTGATGTGGACGGCCAGCACGGGCTGCCCGAGGGAGGCGGCGTACGCGAGCGTGCGCATGCCGGCGAGGTCCATGGTGGCGATGGGGACCACCGACAGGTGGTGGATCTCCCCGGGGATCTCCTCGGTCTCGCGGTCGGCCTGCAGCCCGTCCGCGGTGCGGGCGGCGGGGGCCAGCGGTCCGGCCTCGACGCGCGTGGGGAGGTCGACGGCGTGGGGCCGCAGCCGCAGGGTCTCGCGCGCGGTGACGTAGTGGCGCTTGATGCTCGTGGTCACCAGCAGGAAGAGGGCGATGGCGATGAGCGCGGCCCAGGCCCCCGCGGTGAACTTGCTGATCCCGGCGGTGAGCAGGACCAGCCCGGCCAGTGCGGCACCGGTGGCGTTGAAGACCAGGCTCTTGCGCCAGTGCGGGTCGCGCCGCCGCCACCAGTGCACGACCATGCCGGACTGGGAGAGCGTGAAGGCGAGGAACACGCCGACGGCGTAGAGCGGGATGAGGGCGTTGGTCCTGCCGTCGAAGGCGACGTACACCAGGGCCGCGGCCAGGGACAGCAGCACGATCCCGCCGCTGTACGCCAGCCGGTCGCCGAGCCGCAGGAACATCTTGGGCACGTACTCGTCCCGCGCCAGCAGCGACAGGACGCGGGGGAAGTCGTTGAACGCGGTGTTGGCGGCCAGGAGGAGCACGGCGGCGGTGGCCGCCTGGACGTAGACGTAGAACCACCCGTTCCCGAAGGAGAGATGGGCGAGCTGGGAGAGCACGGTCTCCCTGCTGGTCGGCACCACCCCGGTGAGGTGGATCAGCGCGACGATGCCGACGAACATCGTGATCAGCAGGCCCAGCATCCAGGTCAGGGTGGTACGGGCGTTGCGCCACTCCACCGGCCGGAAGGCGGGGACGGCGTTGGAGATGGCCTCGATTCCGGTCATGGCCGTCGCACCGGAGGAGAAGGCCCTGGCGATCAGCAGCACACCGACGGCCTCGGTGACGGGCACGTGCGGCGCGGGCACCCGGTGGAAGCCTCCGCGCGCCGCGTCGACGAGCCCGTACCCGATCAGGACGAGCATGGCGATGATGAACGCGTAGGTGGGGGCGGCGAAGAGGCTGCCGGCCTGCCGGATGCCCCGCAGGTTCCCGGCGAGGAGCACCATGATCACCAGGACGCCCAGCGGCACCGTCAGCGGCCGCAGCCCCGGCAGCACGGAGGTGACGGCGGCGATCCCGGAGGCGATCGACACCGCGACGGTGAGGATGTAGTCCGTCATCAGCCCGGCCGCGGCGACCAGCCCCGCGACGGGCCCCAGGTTGTCGCCCGCGACGATGTACGAGCCGCCGCCGTGCGGGTAGGCGCGGATCGTCTGGCGGTACGACACGCCCACCGCCAGCATGAGGAAGACGACGATCGCGGCGATGGGCAGCGAGTACGTGAGGCCCGCCGTACCCGCCAGCACCAGCACGGCGAGCATGGCCTCCGGCGCGTACGCCACCGACGACAGCACGTCCGCCGACAGCACCGGCAGCGCGACCAGCTTCCGCATCCGCTCCTTGACGAACGCCGAACTCGCCAGCGGCGCCCCGATGAGCACCCGGCGCACGAGCGAGCCCGCCTCCGCCGGACCGCCGCCCTCCGGCACCGGCACCGCCCGGCCCTCCGCGGCGCGCGCCCGCAGCGGGGTGAGCGGCACCACCCGCCCGAACCACGCGGTGCTCGCCTCCGCCTTCGCCGGGAACGATCCGATGTCCGGCTCCACCGGCAGCGCCTCCCGCCACACCTCGGGGGCCGCCGACACCCGCCCCCAGGCCCTGCCGACCCGCCGCAGCGCCCGGACCTGCTCCTCGCTCAGGCTCGGCAGCACCGCGGCGGGCCCCGGCGGACCCGCCGTGCTGCCGCCCACGCGCCCCGTCGTTCCCGTCACCCGGCAAGCGTGGTCCACCGATCCCGGACGGTGGCTCAGCGACACCGCCCCTTCACCCGGCGTCCCCCGGCGCCCCCGCATCCGGAGCACCGGCGGCCCGCTCACCGCTTGCGCTCCAGCGCGGTGACGAGCCAGCAGACCCCGCCGATCGGTTCGAGCAGCCAGTAACTGAAGATCCGGTAGAGCAGCGTGGCGGCGAACGCCTGGCCGGGGTGGAGCCCGTAGACGACCAGCAGGCCCGTCAGGCTGGCCTCCGCGATGCCCAGCCCGCCGGGGGTGATGCGGGCGCTCACCGGGATCTGCACCAGCGCGAAGGCGAGCAGCAGGCCGCTCCAGGGCACCGGGAGGCCCAGCGCCCACAGGCTGGCCAGCAGACAGGCCGCGTCGAGCAGCCAGTTGAGCAGGGCCAGCGCGGCCGGCGTCAGCCAGGGCCGCAGCCCGGGCCGGACCGTGCGGGCGTGCGCGATGAGGTCCCGGGTCGCCCGGCCGGCCGAGCCGAGGCCCTCGTGCCGGGCCGCGATCCGCTCCCAGCGGCGGCCGAGCGCCTCCCGTACGGCCGGTGAGCGCAGCACGATCAGGCCGGCCAGGGCCAGCAGCGCCAGGACGGCGAGCGCCCACAGCAGAGTCGTGCCCGGCCCCCGGGTCCCGGCCAGGAGCACGCCCAGCACGATCACCACCACCAGGGCCAGCGCGGAGAACACTCCGGAGGCCGCCAGCACCCCCGCCGTCAGCGCCCGGTCCGCGCCCCGGCGCCGGAACTCCCGGTAGAGCCAGGCCGTGCCGAAGGCCGCGCCGCCCGGCAGCGCACCGGCCATCGCGTTCGCCGCCAGCACCAACCGGCCCATCACGGCCGGCGACACCCGCACCCCGCCGACCGCCAGCAGCCACTGCTGCAGCCCGGCCAGGCACGCCAGGCACCCCGCCTGGCACACCAACGCGACCAGCGCCTTGGCCGGGCTCACGTGGGTCAGCAGTTCGAGGGCGCGGCGCAGTTCGCCGCGCTGCGAGACCGCCAGCAGCAGCCCCACCGTGATCAGCCCGGCCGCCGGCACCCACCAGAGCCGGCCGATGCGCGTCCACCGGGTACGCGAGCCCGTACTGCCCGGATTCACGACCGGCACACCGGGACGGTGATCACGTAGCGCACTCGGCCGACGCTATCGCGTGACGACGGCGGGCCGGGCCCGACGTGGCGGGGCGGCTCCCCCGGCCGGCGCGCGGAGGATACGGCTCCCGGCCCGGTGCGCGGTCAGCGCCCGGCCGCGGTACGCGGCCCGCGCCGGCGCCCGTCCGGCCGGATCCCGCCGCGCCCCGTCGGCCAGGTGCCGGGCAGCACCCCCGCCAGTCCGGTGAGCGCGCCCACCACGCCGGGAAGGACGTTCTCCACCCGCACCCCCTCCCCGCCGACGACCGCCCCGGCCTTCCTCCCCCATCAAGGGGCCCGCCGAGGCGTTCATCCGCACGTCAGCGCCCTGCCGCTGGAGCCCGCCCCGGACACCTCACAGGAACTTGTCATCGCTGTGAGGTCGGGCATTGTGGAATTCTCCCGCCCAAGGGTCTGTACATCGCTTCCAAGGAGTAGGTGTCCATGTCCAACGGGCAGTTGAACGTCTGCGTCGTCGGCGCCGGGCCGCGTGGCCTGTCGGTCCTGGAGCGGATCTGCGCCAACGAGCGCAAGTCCCCGTCCCACGGGGAGCTGCGCGTTCACGTCGTCGACCCGCACCCACCGGGGGCGGGCCGGGTGTGGCGCACCGACCAGCCGGATCTGCTGCTCATGAACACCGTCGCCTCCCAGGTCACCGTCTACACCGACGACAGCGTGGAGATGGAGGGGCCGATCGAGGCCGGGCCCAGCCTGTACGAGTGGGCGCGGTCCGTCGTGCGGGGCGACGGGGGCGGCCCCGAGCTGCCGGGCGGTGCTCTGGCCGAGGCGCGCCAGTTGGGGCCCGACGACTATCCGACGCGGGCGTTCTACGGGCACTACCTGGGCGACACCTTCCGCCGGGTGGTGGCGGGCGCCCCCGAGCACGTGACCGTGCTCGTCCACCGGTCCACGGCGATCGCGCTGGACGAGGAGGAGGACGGGGCCGGCCAGTGCCTCGCCCTCGCGGACGGCACCCGCTTACATCACCTCGATGCCGTCGTCCTCGCCCAGGGGCACCTGCCGGCACGCGCCACCGAGAGCGAGAAGGAGCTGGCGCGGGAGGCGGCCGCGTGCGGGCTCGTGCTCGTCACGCCCGTGAACCCGGCCGACGCCGACCTGTCCGGGATCAAGCCGGGGCAGAACGTGGTGCTGCGCGGGCTCGGGCTGAACTTCTTCGACCACCTCGCCCTCCTCACCACCGGCCGCGGCGGCCGGTTCGAGCGCAGCGGCGACCGGCTGGTGTACCGGCCGTCGGGCCGCGAGCCGCGGCTGTTCGCGGGCTCCCGGCGCGGCGTTCCGTACCACGCGCGCGGCCACAACGAGAAGGGCGCGCACGGCCGTTACGAGCCGCGGCTGCTCACCCCCGAGGTCATCGCCCGGCTGCGCGAGCGCGGCGCCGCGGGCCGGCGGGTGTACTTCGCCGTCGACCTGTGGCCGCTGATCGCCAAGGAGGTCGCGAGCGTCTACTACGGCGCCCTCCTCGCGGCGCGGGGCCGGGGAGAGGAGCGGGAGGCGTTCGTCGCGCGGTACCTCGCCGCGCCGACCGCCGAGGTGGAGGCCGCGCTGCTCGACGAGCACCAGATCCCCGCCGCGGACCGCTGGGACTGGGAACGCATCGACCGCCCGTACGCGACACGCGAGTTCGCCAGCCGGGACGAGTTCCGCGACTGGCTGCTCGGGCACCTCGCCGAGGACGTCCGCGAGGCCCGCGAGGGCAACGTCAGCGGGCCGCTCAAGGCGGCGCTCGACGTGCTGCGCGACCTGCGCAACGAGATCCGCCTCGTCGTCGACCACGGCGGTCTGGAAGGCATCTCGTACCGCGACGACCTGCAGAACTGGTACACGCCGCTGAACGCCTACCTGTCCATCGGCCCGCCCGCCTCCCGGATCGAGGAGACCATCGCGCTCGCCAACGCGGGCATCCTGGAGTTCATGGGTCCGGAGCTGCGCGTACGCATCGACCGTACGGGCGCGGAACCGGCGTTCGTCGCCGAGTCGAGCCGGGTCAAGGGCCCGCCGGTGCGGGCCGGGGCGCTCATCGAGGCGCGGCTGCCCGAGCCCGACATCCGGCGCACCGCCGACCCGCTCCTCACCCACCTCCTCGCCACCGGCCAGTGCCGCCCGTACCGCATCTCCAGCGACTCCGGCGCCGACGTGGTGACCGGCGGACTGGCCGTCGGCGAGCGCCCGTACCGGCTGCTCGACGCGGCGGGAATGCTCCACCCCCGCCGCTTCGCCTACGGCGTGCCGACCGAGGCCGTGCACTGGGTGACCGCCGCGGGCATACGCCCCGGGGTGAACTCCGTGACGCTCGGCGACTCCGACGCCATCGCCCGCGCCGTCCTCGCCCTCACCCCCGCGGACGGCCCGCGCCCCCATGCCACCGAGGAGCTTTCGTGACCACCGACCTCGACGCCGGCCTCCTGTCCCCCGTACGGGCCGGCACCCCCGTCGAAGCCGCCGTGTCGGACCGCGCGTGGCTCCAGGCGATGCTGGACGCCGAGGCGGCGCTGGCGCGCGCCCAGGCCCGTACGGGCACCATGCCCGCGACCGCCGCCGCCGCGATCACGGCCGCGGCCCGCGCCGAACTGCTCGACCTGCGCGCGCTCGCCTGCGCCGCCCGCGAGACGGCGAACCCGGTCGTCGGGCTGGTCAAGGCGCTCAGCGGGGTGGTGGCCGAACGCGACCCCGCGGCCGCCGAGTACGTGCACCGGGGCTCGACCAGCCAGGACGTCTTCGACACCGGCGCGATGCTGGTGTGCGACCGGGCGCTGCGCCTCGTCCACGGCGACCTGCTGCGCACCGCGGGCGCCCTGGCCGAGCTGGCGGCCGGCCACCGCGACACGCTGATGGCCGGGCGGACCCTCACCCTGCACGCGGTGCCGACGACGTTCGGGCTGAAGGCCGCCGGCTGGCGGGCGCTGGTGCTGGACGCGGCCGAGCGGCTGGAGCGGGTGCTGGCCGGCGGGCTGCCGGTGGCGCTCGGCGGGGCGGCGGGAACGCTGGCCGGGTACCTGGAGTACGCGGCGCTGGACGGCGCGGGCGCGGAGGACTCCGGCGCCTACGTCGAGCGGCTGACCGCGGCGTTCGCCGACGAGACCGGGCTCGCGCCCGCCACCCTGCCCTGGCACGTGCTGCGCACCCCGATCGCCGACGTCGCGGCCGTCACCGCGGTCGTCGCCGGGGCGCTCGGCAAGATCGCCGTCGACGTGCAGTCCCTCGGCAGGACCGAGGTCGCCGAGGTGGCCGAGCCCGCGGTCGCGGGACGCGGCGGCTCGTCCGCGATGCCGCACAAGCGGAACCCGGTCCTTGCCACCCTGATCCGCAGCGCCTCCCTCCAGGTCCCGGCGCTGGCCGCCGCGGTGACCCAGTGCATGGTCACCGAGGACGAGCGCTCCGCCGGCGCGTGGCACGCCGAGTGGCATCTGCTGCGCGAGTGCCTGCGGCTGGCGGGCGGCGCGGCGCACACCGCCGTCGAACTGGCCGAGGGGCTCCAGGTCAGGCCCGAACGCATGCGCGCCAACATGCGGCTGACGGAGAACCTGGTCACCTCCGAGCGGGTCGCGGCGGTGCTCGCGCCGCTGCTCGGCAAGGCGCGGGCGAAGCAGTTGCTCACCGACGCGGCGGCGGAGTCGGAGCGTACGGGCGCGGGCATGCCGGGGCTCCTCGCGGCCGTGCCCGCGATCGCCGAACACTTCGACGAACCGGCGCTGGCGGCGCTCCTCGACCCCGCTTCCTACACCGGTGCGGCCGGGCCGCTGGTGGACCGGGCGCTCGCGAAGTCCTAACTCCGCTCCGTGGCACGGGACTTGGCGTCGCGTACGCATGCGCGTGCAGGCGCGTCCCGGGCCGCGGGCACCGCCATCACCGGTCCGTACGCGGCGAGTTCGACCCTCCGCGTCATCGCCACTCCCGCCCCTCTTACCCCCTGCGGGCGACAACACTCCAGTCGGGTGCGGTTCGTGACGATACGAAGAGGGTGACCGTCATGGATGAATGCCTCCAATTCGTCTGTCCGCCGTGGTGCAACATGGCCGACTCACCGGAAGACCATTTCGGGGCTCTCGGTGACGACCTGACCCGGGTGCTGCACCTGGGCTGGAATGCCGGGGCGATGTTCCAGGGGCGGGGCGACCCGCGCCAGACAGTGGGGTTCGATGTGGATCTGTGCGCGTACTCGTTGACCGACGGCAGTCCCGGGCGGCCGTTCCTGCGGGTGTCGGACGAGACCGGCAGCGCCAACAACTTCGAGGTGCACGACGTGGCGGCCGCCGCGTTCATGCTCCAGCAGATGGCCGGCGCGGTGCGGAACCTCGCCGGCTTCCTGGAGATGCTCAGCGCGCGCCAGGAGGCCGAGGAGGCGCAGTGGCAGGCCGTCCGGCTGGACGGCGAGGTGCGCCAGGCCGAGCAGCAGCGGGCCAGGGCCGAGGCCGGGCTGCGCCAGGCACAGGAGTACATCGCCGTCCTGGAACGCGAGATGGAGGCGGCGAGCGCGGCGCGGGACACGGCGAACTGGCAGGTGGAGGCGGCCCGCGAGCGGTTGGCGGACGCCGAGCGCACCGCACGGGAGAGCCGCCGGGTCGCGGAGGCCGCCGCGGCCCGCTCGGCCCGGCTGGAGGGCGCGCGCTAGCGCCCCGGGCGGGTCCGCCCCGCCGCCGCGCTACGCCCCCACGTACTCCGCGAGGTGCTCCCCGGTGAGCGTCGAGCGGTCGGCGACCAGGTCGGCCGGCGTGCCCTCGAAGACGACCCGGCCGCCGTCGTGGCCGGCGCCGGGGCCGAGGTCGACGATCCAGTCGGCGTGCGCCATCACGGCCTGGTGGTGCTCGATGACGATGACCGACTTGCCGCCGTCGACCAGCCGGTCGAGCAGTCCGAGCAACTGCTCCACGTCCGCCAGGTGCAGTCCCGTCGTCGGCTCGTCCAGGACGTAGATCCCGCCCTTGTCGCCCATGTGCGTGGCCAGCTTGAGCCGCTGCCGCTCGCCGCCGGACAGGGTGGTCAGCGGCTGACCGATGCTGACGTAGCCGAGGCCGACGTCGGTCAGCCGCCGGAGTATCCGGTGCGCCGCGGGGGTACGGGCCTCGCCCTGGGCGAAGAACTCCTCGGCCTCCGCGACGGGCATGGCCAGCACCTCGCTGATGTCGCGCCCGCCGAAGCGGTAGTCGAGGACGGACGCCTGGAACCTCTTGCCGTCACACTCCTCGCAGGTGGTGGAGACACCGGCCATGATGCCGAGGTCGGTGTAGATCACGCCGGCGCCCTTGCAGGCGGGACAGGCGCCCTCGGAGTTGGCGCTGAAGAGCGCCGGCTTCACGCCGTTGGCGTTCGCGAACGCCTTGCGGATGGGGTCGAGCAGCCCGGTGTACGTCGCCGGGTTGCTGCGGCGGGAGCCGCGGATGGCGCCCTGGTCGACGGAGACCACGCCCGCGCCGGCGGGGAGCGAGGAGTGCACCAGCGAGCTCTTGCCGGAGCCGGCGACGCCGGTGACCACGCAGAGGACGCCGAGGGGGATGTCGACGTCGACGTTCTGGAGGTTGTGCGTGCTTGCACCGCGGATCTCCAGGGCGCCGGTGGCCTTGCGCACGGTGTCCTTGAGCCCGGCGCGGTCGTCGAGGTGGCGGCCGGTGACCGTCCCGGCGGCGCGCAGCCCGTCCACCGTGCCTTCGAAGCAGACCGTGCCCCCGGCGGTGCCGGCGCCGGGACCGAGGTCCACGATGTGGTCGGCGATCGAGATGACCTCCGACTTGTGCTCGACGACCATCACCGTGTTGCCCTTGTCGCGCAGCCGCAGCAGCAGGTCGTTCATCCGCCGGATGTCGTGCGGGTGCAGCCCGGTGGTGGGCTCGTCGAAGACGTAGGTGGTGTCGGTGAGCGAGGAGCCGAGGTGGCGGATCATCTTGGTGCGCTGCGCCTCGCCGCCGGAGAGGGTGCCCGAGGGGCGGTCGAGCGACAGGTAGCCGAGGCCGATCTCCACGAACGAGTCAAGCGTCTCCCGCAGCGTCTTCAGCAGCGGCGCCACGGAGGGCTCGTCCAGTGCGCGAGCCCACTCGGCCAGGTCGTTGATCTGCATGGCGCAGGCGTCGGCGATGCTGATGCCGGCGACCTTGGAGGAGCGGGCGGCCGCGCTGAGCCGGGTGCCCTCGCACTCGGGGCAGGCGGTGAAGGTGGCGATCCGGTCCACGAAGGCCCGGATGTGCGGCTGCATCGACTCGCGGTCCTTGGAGAGGAAGGACTTCTGCACCCGCGGGACGAGACCCTCGTAGGTCACGTTCATGCCGCTCACCTTGAGCTTGGTCTGCTCGTGGTGGAGGAAGTCGTGCAGTTCCTTGTCGGTGAACTTGCCGATCGGCTTGTCGGGGTCGAAGAAGCCGGACTCCGCGTAGAGGCGGACCATCCAGCCGCCGGCCTTGTAGCCGGGGATGGTGATCGCGCCCTCGGAGAGCGACTTCGTCTCGTCGTACAGCTCGCTGAGGTCGATGTCGGAGATGCTGCCCATGCCCTCGCAGCGCGGGCACATGCCGCCGGTGCTGGTGAAGGCCACCTTGACCGTCTCCCCCGCGCCGCGGTCGACGGTGACGGCGCCGGTGCCCTGGGCGGAGGCGACGTTGAAGGAGAAGGCGTTCGGCGGGCCGACGTGCGGCTCGCCGAGGCGGCTGAAGAGGATGCGCAGCAGCGCGTTGGCATCGGTGGCGGTGCCGACGGTGGAGCGGGCGTTGGCGCCCATGCGCTCCTGGTCGACGATGATCGCGGTGGTCAGCCCTTCGAGGACGTCCACGTCCGGCCGGGCGAGGGTCGGCATGAAGCCCTGCACGAAGGTGCTGTACGTCTCGTTGATCATCCGCTGCGACTCGGCGGCGATCGTGTCGAAGACCAGCGAGCTCTTCCCCGAGCCGGAGACGCCGGTGAAGACGGTCAGCCGGCGCTTGGGGATCTCCACGTCGACGTTCCGCAGATTGTTCTCGCGCGCTCCGTGCACACGGATCAGGTCGTGGCTGTCGGCGGCGTGCTGCTCGGGCGCCGGCGTGTCCTTCCTGGTGGCCATGCTCGTCTCTCCGTGTGTCAGCGGTCGCGCGGCCCCCTCGGCCGGCGGTCTCCGCCACCCTAGAACCTGCCTCTGACAATCCGCCCGGAGCGCCCGGCCCCGGCGCCCGGCGGCCCGGCCCCGCGGGGATCGGCGGCGGCTGCGGCGGCGCCCGGGAATCCGGGTGACACCCCGGCGGGCGCGGTGACAGGCTCCGCGGGTGACGATCACCGAAGTGCTGCTCATCGGAGGCCGGTCCGGGGTGGGGAAGTCCACCGTCGGCTACGAGGTCTCGGCCCTGCTGCGAGCCGCTGACCTCGGGCACGCGCTGATCGAGGGCGATGCCCTCGATCACCTCCACCCCGCGCCGCCCGGCGACCCGCACCGCGCGCTGGTCACCGAGCGCAACCTCGCGGCGGTCTGGGGCACCTACGCCGCGCTCGGCTGCCGGCGGCTGATCTACACCAACACCGCGTGCGTCCTGGCGAGCGAGAGCGGCCTGTACGCGCGGGCCCTGGGCGAGGGCGCACGGTTCGTACGCGTCCTGCTCACCGCCTCCGACGCCACCGCCCGCGCCCGGCTGGCGGGCCGCGAACAGGGCTCGGAGCTGGCGGAGCAGGTGCGGCGCAGCACGCTCATGGCCCGGCGGCTGGCGGAGAGCTCCGCCGCGGGCACCGTGCGGGTGGGGACGGACGGGCGGGAGGTGGCGGGGATCGCCGCGGAGGTCGTGGCCGCGGCCGGGTGGGCGGACGCGCGGTGAGCCCGGCGGCGTAGCTCCGTCGCGGCGGGTGGCGCGGCAGGGTGTACCGCCGTCGACTTCTGGACGGACGCATTCCGACCTCTTGACGCGAGCATGGCATATCAGTTTAATCACGCCGTGAAATAAGCCTGTCGAGCCGCGAACCCTTCAGCTTCCGAAGGCACGGGCACTCCTCCACGAGAGGGCACACGATGATCCCGTCACCCAGGCTCCACCCCCGCACCCCCCACTCCCCGGGCCGCCGCCTGCCGGCGCTGCTCGCCGCCGTCCTGCTGCTGGCCACCGCCCTCCTCGCGGCCCCCGGGCTCGCCCCGCGGGCCGCCGCGGCCGGCGAGCGCGTCGACGTGTGGCTCACCACCACCTCCGACTCCGGCGGCCGCAACGTCACCCGCGGGCTCCAGCAGCAGTCCCCGCTCGCCTTCGGCCCGGCCGGTGGCGGCGCGGACCAGACGATCCGGGTCGACGAGGGCACCACGTACCAGCAGTTCGAGGGCGGCGGCGCGTCGATCACCGACACCACCGCGTACCTGCTGCGCGGCGGCCCGGTCAGCGCCCAGACCCGCGACGCCGTCATGCGCCGGCTGTTCTCGCCGACCGACGGCATCGGGCTCTCCTTCGTCCGCAACCCGATCGGCGCCTCCGACCTGTCCCGGCCCGGGCACGTCTCGCTCGACGACACCTGCTGCACCCTGGACGACTTCGGCGCCAACGGCTACGACACCAACGTCCGCCTGCTCACCGCCCAGGCCAAGCAGCTCAACCCCGCGCTGCGGGTCAAGGGCGTGCCGTGGAGCGCGCCGGGGTGGATGAAGGACAACGGCCGGATGGACCAGATGGGCTGGCTGAAGTGGGAGTACTACCCCATGTACGCCCAGTACCTGGTCAAGTACGTGCAGAGCTACCAGGCCGCGGGCGTCAAGGTCGACTACCTCTCCGTGCAGAACGAGCCCAACTGCTGCCAGGCGGGCAACCCCACCGCCATGAACTACCCCGGCATGAACTGGAACGCCTCCGGCCTCATCGAGTTCACCAAGAACCACGTCTACCCGGCGTTCCGCGCGGCCGGCCTCACCACCAAGATCCTCGTGCACGACTGGAACTACGGCGACTACGGCCAGATCGGGCAGGCCGTCCTCGCCGACGCCGGGGTGCGGAACGACCCGCTCTTCGGCGGCATCGCGTGGCACGGCTACGCCGGCGATCCGGCGGTCGGCAGCCAGGTGCACCAGCAGTACCCGAACGTCCCGCAGTTCAGCACCGAGCACTCCGGCGGCACCTGGATCGGCAACCAGCACAACGAGGACATGGCCGACATCGTCAACTACACCCGCAACTGGAGCGGCAGCGTGGTCAAGTGGAGCCTCGCGCTCAACCAGGACATGGGCCCGCACAACGGCGGCTGCGGCACCTGCACGGGCCTGGTCACGGTCCAGGAGGGCGGCCCGCGGGCGGGTCAGGTCGACAACACCATCGAGTACTACACCACCGGCCACCTCACCAAGTTCGTCAAGCCCGGCGCCCGGCGCATCTCCTCCACGGCCGGCAGCACGGTGCAGAACGTGGCCTGGCGCAACCCCGACGGCTCCAAGGCCCTGATCGCCCACAACGGGGGCACGTCCGCGCGCTCCGTACGCGTCGACTGGGGCGGCCAGTCCTTCGTCTACTCCCTGCCCGCCCGCACCACCGCCACCTTCACCTGGTCCGGCACCCCCTCCGGCACCGCACCCGGTACGGGTACGGGCACGCTGACCGGCATCGCGGGCAAGTGCCTCGACGTCGCGGGCGGCGCCACCGCGGACGGCACCCCCGTGCAGATCTACGGCTGCAACGGCAGCGCCGCGCAGCGCTGGACCGTGGGCGCGGACGGCACCGTACGGGCGCTCGGCAAGTGCCTGGACGTCGCCGGCGCGGGCACGGCGAACGGCACCGCCGTCCAGCTCTACGGCTGCAACGGCACCGCGGCGCAGCAGTGGTCGTACGATCCCGTGACCCACGACGTCGTGGGGGCGGGCTCGGGGAAGTGCCTCGACGTCACCGGCAACACCTCCGCGGACGGCACGAAGACGCAGATCTGGTCGTGTACGGGCGGCGCCAACCAGAAGTGGACGCTCAACACGGCGTGAACCCCGCCCGCGCGCGCTGCGCGCGTACTGCACCATGGGTCACCGGGGGCGCCGCCCCCGGTGACCGCGTGACGGGCAGGAGGAACGGGTGGGCGGGTCCGACGAACCAACGGCGACGGCCGGCACGGCGGCGACCGCGGCGCGGATGCGGGAGGCCGCGCGGGCGCTGCTATCGGTGCTGGCGCCCGAGCAGGTACGGGAGCTGCGCGCCGGGCCCGCCCGGCTGGACGCGCCGGAGCTGCGCGAGTGGACGTACCTGCCGGGACCCCGACCCGGGCTGTCCACCGAGGAACTGGACGGCAAGCAGCGCGAAGCCGTCGACGCGCTGCTCGCCGCGGCGCACAGCGCGCACGGAGGGCGGCTGGCGGCCGGGGCGATCGAGGTGGAGCGCCACCGCCGCGAGCTGGCCGGCCGCCCCGGGCCCGACCGCTACTGGCTGCGGCTGCTCGGCGACCCGGACGGCGAAGGACCGTGGGGCTGGCGGATGAACGGCCACCACCTGGCCGTACACGTGCTGATCACGCCCGCCTGGCTGCGGGTCACCCCGCACTTCGTCGGCTCGGAGCCCGCGGTCGTCGCCTCGGGACCGCGGGCGGGACGGCTGCTGGGACCCGAGGAGGACCTGGCCCGCGAACTGGTCAGGGACCTGGACACCGCCGCCCGCAGCACGGCGGTCTACTCCGCCGAGCCCCCGGACGACATCCTCACCCGCGCCGACCCCTTCGCCGACCCGGACCTGCTGCCGCCGGGCCTGCCGTACGCGGCCATGACCCCGGCCCAGCGCGCGCTGCTGGAGCGCCTGGTCCGCCGCTACCTGGCGCGGGCACCCGAGGCGTACGCGCGCGCATGCTGGTCGGACACGGTGGCCGGGGGCCTGGAGCGGCTCTCGTTCGCCTGGGCCGGCGGCCTCGCCCCGGGCGACCGGCACTACTACTGCGTGCGCGCCCCGGACTTCCTCATCGAGTACGACAACACCCAGGACGACGGCAACCACGCCCACTCCGTATGGCGCCACACGCGCCACGACTGGGGTCTTGACCTCCTCCGCGCCCACTACGAGAGCGGCCACGGATGAGCGGCCGGAGCCTGCCCCCTTCACCGCGCGCCGCCGCGCCAAGTGGGCGTCAAGTCAGGGGTTAGTCTCGGCCAACCTCCCGGCCCGATCCTGGCCCTTACGGCATCGGCCATGGACCGGTAACGGGGGAACCACTCGATGGACACGTCACCCAGCATCGCGATCGCCTACCACTCGCGCCGCGGCCACACCCACGTGCTGGCGGAGGCCGTCAGGGCCGGCGCCGAGGCGGCGGGCAGCACGGTGGCGATGGTCCTCGTCGAGGAGATGCAGGACGGCGACTGGGAGACGCTGGACGCCGCGGACGCCATCGTGTTCGGGGCGCCGACGCTCATGGGCTCCGCCTCCGGCGCGTTCCACGTCTTCGCCGAGTCGACCAGCACGCGCTGGTCGACGCAGTCCTGGAAGGACAAGATCGGGGCGGGCTTCACGCACTCGTCGTGCAAGGCCGGCGACAAGCACATCACCCTCGGGTACTTCGCGACCCTCGCCGCCCAGCACCAGATGCACTGGGTCAACCTCGGTCTCGCGCCGGGCTGGCACCTCAGCCACGAGAGCGAGAACGACCTCAACCGCCTCGGCTACTTCAACGGCGCCGCCGCCACCACCATGGGCGACCTGGGCACCGACGCCGTGCACAAGGCCGACATCGCGACCGCCGAGCACCTGGGCGCACGGGTCGCGCGGCACACCGCAGTGGTGCTCGCGGGACGGGCGGCGCTGGGCGTCACGTGACGGGCGGGCCGCACCCGCCGCCATTGGTATCTTTGCCTTAAGTAATGGGTACGAGCGGAAGTCACCATGGCCGTAAGTGATTACACGGGGCAGGCCGCACTCACGGCCGTCGACCTGGTCAACAGCCTGGACGTCATCACCGGCAGGGACCGGCTGCGCGACGGCGAGGACGCGGCCGCGCTCCTCGCCCGGCACCACTGGGACGTCGGCCGCGCGGTCTCCGCCGCCGACCTGGAGCGGCTGCGGCGACTGCGCCCGCGACTGCGGTTCGTCTTCGGCGGCACACCCGTGCAGAAGTCCGTCGCCGACCTCAACGCGCTCCTGCGCGACCTGCGCGCGCAGCCCCACCTCACCGACCACGACGGCGCCTGGCACTGGCACTACGCCCGCCCGCGGGCGCCGCTGGGCGAGCGGGTGGCGACGTCGTGCGTGGTCGCGCTGCTGACCGCGATCGCCGACGGCGGCGCGGGGCGGCTGCGGATCTGCGACGGCGCCGACTGCGCCAACGTCTTCGTCGACGCCTCCCGCCCGGGGCTGCGCCGTTACTGCGACACCAAGAGCTGCGGCAACCGCGCCCACGTCACCGCCTACCGGGAGCGCAAGCGCACGCGGAGCGCCGGCTAGCCGCTCCCGCTTCGTACATGAGTTATCAGCTCTTGACCAATGTCAATGAACGGTCCTACGGTCGAGCCATGCCCACTCCGCTGCCGACCCGCCCCCGGCTCATCACCTTCGACACCTACGGCACCCTCATCGACTGGGACGGCGCCCTCCGCGCCCACCTGCGCGCGCTGTTCGCGGCACGGGCGCAGGACACGGACGTCGCCGCCTTCTACCGCCGCTGGTACTACGGCTACGCCCTGCCCGCCGTCCACGGCCGCTTCCTGCCCTACCGCGACCTGCTCGCCACGACCATGGCCGAGGCCCTCGCCGCGGAGGCCGGGATCACCGCGGACGACGCGGAACTGGCCGCGCTCGGCGACGTGATGGCCGAAGCCGACCCCTTCGCCGACAGCGTCGGGACGCTGCGCCTGCTGGGCGCGCACGCTCCGCTGGCCACGATCTCCAACAGCCAGCGCGACATCATCGACGTCAGCGTGCGCAAGCTGGGCGACCCCTTCACGTACGTCTTCACCGGCGAGGCGGTCGGCGCGTACAAGCCGCACCGGGCGCTCTTCGAACTCGTCCTCGGCCGCGCGGGCGTGGAGCCGCACGAGGCGGTGCACGTGGCCCAGTCGCAGTACGTCGACCTGCCGCGCTCCGTACCGATGGGCATCCCGACCGTGTGGATCAACCGGCAGGGCCAGGAACTGCGCCCCACCACCCCCGCGCCCACTGCCCAACTGCCCGACCTGCGCGGCCTGCCGGAGCTGCTGGGCCTGACGGAGGCGGCGTGAGGAGCCCGGAGCCCGCATCCGGGCGTACGCACCGGAAGCCCGGCTACGGCCGCGCCACCGCCGTCCGCCGCCTCCACCTGCCCGAGCGCGCCGGGCGCCTGGGCCTCTCCGTCCGCGAGGCCGACCGCTTCGTGGCCGCCGGGGTGACCGGCGACGTGCTGGACACCACGCACTTCGACACCGTCCGCTTCCCGCCGCCGCCCTGGGCCGCCGAGACGTTCGCCGCCGCGGCGGCGGACGGGGCCCACGCCTACACCCCGTACCGCGGCGCGGCGGCCGTCCGGCGGCCGGTGGCGCGGGAACTGGGCCGCCGCCTCGGCATCCCCGTCGACCCGGACCGCGAACTGCTCCTCACCCCCGGCTCGCAGGCCGGCCTCTTCGCCACCCTCGCCGCGCTCGTCTCCCCGGGCGACACGGTCGCGCTCGTCGATCCCGACTACCTCTTCAGCGAGCGCATCCTGCGGCTCCTCGGCGCGCACGTCCACCACGTGCCGCTGGTCCCGGGCCCGGCCGGCGCGGGACCGCACGACGGCCTCGTACCCGACCTGGACGAGCTCGCCGCGGCGCTGCGCGGCGGCGCCTCCGTCGTGCTGTTCTCGCACCCCAACAACCCGACCGGCGCGGTCTACCCGCCCGAGGTCGTCGCCGGGATCGCCGCGCTCGTGCGCGAGCACGACGCCTTCGCCGTCGTCGACGAGCTGTACGCCCGGCTCGTCTACGACGCCCCGCTCCCCCGTCTGATCGCCGAGCCCGGCATGCGCGGGCGGTGCGCCACCGTCACGGGGCCGTCCAAGACCGAGTCCCTGTCGGGTTACCGCGTCGGCGTCGTCGTCGCGCCCGGAGACGTCGCCGACGGTGCGGAGGACGTGCTCGCCGCGATGTCCCTGCGGGCGCCCGCCTACGCGCAGCACCTGCTGACCCGGTGGCTCCGCGACGACGAGGAGTTCGTCCGGGACCGGCTGGCCGACCTGCGCGCCCTGCGCGAGCAGACGGCGGTGTGGCTGGCGGACGCGGCGGACCTCGGGCTGCGGGCCCGGGGCGGCCCCCGGCCGCCGGGGACCGCGTACCTCTTCGTCGACGCCTCCGCGCTCGGCGTGCCCGACCACGTCCTCGCCGACCGGCTCGTGCGCGAGGCGGGCGTCCTGGTCAGCCCCGGCTACCAGTTCGGGCCGCGCGGCATCGGCTCCTTGCGGGTCTGCTATGCCCGCGACGAGGCGGTGTGGGCGGCCGCCCTCGGCCGGATGACCACGGTGCTGCGCGCGCTCGCGCGCTGATCGCGCCGATTCCGTACCACCGCACCCGGGAGGATCCCGCCATGTCCCGCACCCGTACCCGCACGCAGCAACTCCTCGACCGCCTCGACGTCTTCGCGTACGACCGCCTCCCCGCCCCCGTCGTCCGCCAGGCGAAGAACGCGCTCTACGACTGCCTCGGCGCCCTGCTGGCCGCCACCTCCCGCCGCTACCCGGTGATGGACCTGCTGGAGCGGACCGCCGCCGAAGCCGGCCCCGGCACCTCCCGCCTCTTCGGCTCCGCGCTGCGCACCGACGCGAGCACCGCCGCCCTCGCCAACGGCACCCTCGCCTACTACTGCGACATCGAGAGCCACCATCCCTCCGCCAACGTCCACGCCATCGCCGTCGTCGCCCCCGCCGCGCTCGCCGTGGGAGAGCGGGAGCGCTCCTCCGGTGCCGGGGTGCTGGCCGCCACGGTCGCCGGCATCGACGTCGCCGCCCGCGTCAGCTACGCCCTCGGCCCGGCCGTCCAGTACGCGCGCGGCTTCCACCCGACGACGGTCGCGGGCACGTTCGGCAGCGCGGTCGCCGCGGGCCTGCTGCTGGGCCTGGACGAGGAGCGGTTCGCGGCCGCGCTGGGGCTGGCGGGCACGAGCGCGTCCGGGCTGCTGTCGTGGGTGGACGACCCCACGGAGCAGTCCCGCCCCCTCAACATCGGCCTCGCCGCCCAGGCCGGGGTGCAGGCCGCCACGCTCGCGGGGATCGGGCTGCGCGGTCCGGCGGACGTCTTCGGCGGCAAATACCCCTTCGGGCATGCCTTCACGGGGCAGTGGGACCAGGAGGCGCTGCTCGCCGGGATCGGCGAGCGGTACGCGGTCGGGGAGCTGTTCTTCAAGCGCAACTCCTGCTGCGTGTTCATCCCCGCCGCCCTCGACGGGCTGCTGGACATCATGCGCTCCCACGACCTGCGCCCCGGCGACATCGACCGCGTCGCCGTCCGCGCCCCGCGCTCCTCGTACCACGTGGTGGACGCCAACCCGCTGCGCTCCCACTGCATGCAGTACGTCCTGGCGGTCGCCGCCCACCGCGGCCACGTCGGCTTCGCCGACATCATGGCCGACCTGCGCACCACCGACCCGGCGATCGCCGCGCTCAGTGCGCGCATCACGGTCACGGGGGACGCGGCCCTGGACGCACGCGCGGGCGCGCTGCGGCAGTCGGTGGCGTCGGTGACGGAAGTGACCACGCGCTCGGGCGAGACGTACGTACGCGACGTCGAACACCCGCTGGGCGCGCCCGAAAACCCGCTGTCGGAGGCGGACCTGGAGCGCAAGTTCGCGGCGCTGACGGCGGACGTGCTCGGCGGGGAGCGGGCGCGGGAGATCAAGGCGGCGGTGGACGGGCTGGACGGTGCGGCGGACATCGCCGCGCTGACGTCGCTGCTGGCGGCGGAGCCGGTGGGGGCGCGGGACTGAGCGGGGAGGGCGGGGCGCCACGGCGGCCCGGCGGCGGTTGTCAGTCGCGTCGGATACCGTCGCCGGACGGCCGGCGGCGGCCGCGAAAGGTGAAGGGGGACAGCCGTGACACTTCCCGACGACCTGGCCGGGCTGGCGCGCAGCGTGCTCGACGCGAACCGCTATCTCACCCTGGGCACCGCGGGGCCCGACGGGCGGCCGCGGGTCTCGCCGGTGTTCTTCACGCACGCCGGTTACCGCACCTTCTACTGGGTCTCCTCGCCCCGCGCGCGGCACTCCGCCAACATCGCGGCCCGGCCCGGCGTCGAGTTCGTCGTCTACGACTCCACCGCGGCGATCGGTGAAGGTCGCGCGGTGTACGTCGGCGCGACGGCGGAGGAGGTGCCGGAGGCACAGCTCGCGGCGGCGTGCGACGAGGCGTTCGGGGGTGCCGTCGCCGCCGGGGCCACGCGGTTCCGGCCCGCGGACCTCAGCGGCGACGCCGGACTGCGGCTCTACCGGGCCAGGGCGACGAGCTGCGAAGTCCACGTCCCGGGCCGCGACCCGGTGTACGGCACGGGCATAGACACCCGCCGCGAGGTCCGGCTCTGACGCGGGCTACGCGGGCGGTGTGTCGCCCAGTGCGGCGGTGAGCGCGGCGAGGTGGGCCGCGACGGGCCCCAGGGTGAGCAGCCCGGTCCCGGCGCCGGCGATCTCGTCCGCGGCGGGGGCGAGGCGGTCGCGGGCGCGCGCCATGGTCTCGCGGTCGCCGAGTTCGACGGCGGCCCGTGCGAGGAGGCACCAGACGGCCTCCTGCATCAGATCGCGCGGCGGCTCCGGCGCGGTCCGCAGCGCCGTCGCCGCCTCCGCCTGCCGCCCCTCGCCCAGCAGGAGGAGGGGCCGCACCCACGGCTCGTACGGGCCCCAGTCGGAGTCCGGGCCGACGGCCACGGGGAGCCCGCGCCGCAGCCGCAGGCAGAGCAGCGCCAAGGGGAGCAGCCCCCGCTCCAGACCGGGCATCCCGGCCCCGTCGAGGAGGCGGGCGGCGGCGCGGTAGGCGTCCTCGGACCGCCCGGCCGCGTCACGGCCGGCGGGTCCGGCCTCTGCCGGGGCCGCGGCGTACGGGGGCGGGGTGCCGGTTTCGGCGAGGCGGAGGGCGGCGTACCAGCCGGTGAAGACCGCGACCAGCGGCAGTTCGTGGCGCTCGGCGAGCCGGTCGGCCGCGGCGGCGTGCTCGTCCGCACCCGGGAAGTCCGCCAGCGCGGCGCGGGCCTGGAGCCGGATCAGGTGGCCCAGCACCTCGTACGTCACGAGGCCGTGCCGCGCCGCGAGCCCGGCCAGCTCGGCGCCGATCCGGTCCCGTTCCGCGGCCAGACCGGTGCGCTCGAAGGTCTGCATGAACACGCCGTTGAGCGCGAACGCCAGCAGCGCCGGATCGTCCAGGCCGCGGGCCAGCCGCTCCGCCTCCCGGGCGGCCTGCGGCCC
The DNA here is from genome assembly GCF_003945505.1 of Streptomyces sp. WAC 06738. Classification (NCBI taxonomy): domain Bacteria; kingdom Bacillati; phylum Actinomycetota; class Actinomycetes; order Kitasatosporales; family Streptomycetaceae; genus Streptomyces; species Streptomyces sp. WAC 06738. Next base: position 2,423,806 of record NZ_CP029618.1, read on the forward strand.
GCGCGCCGCGCGGGTGCCGCGGGACTCGACGGCGACGGTGGCCAGCAGCCGGGCCCGTACGGCGGCGTGCTCGGCGGGCGGCAGCGCGGCGAGGGCGCGTTCGGCGGCGGCCACGACGCGGCCGGCCTGCTCCGGATCGTCGACGCGGGTCCAGACGGCGGGCACGTCGTACGCGCCGATCACCCGGGCGGTCAGCTCGGGGTCGCCCGACTCCTCGGCCGCCTCGACGGCCGCCACCCGGTGCCGCCGCGCGGCCTGGAGCCCGCCGCCCCCGGTGACCGCGAGGCTGCGCAGCAGCCCGACCGTGGACTCCAGCCGCGCCCGCGCCCCGCCGGCGACGGCCCGGTCGTACGCGGCCGCCGCCTCGGCCCACACCCGCCGCGCCTCGTCGCCCCCGCCCGGCGCCTCCAGGTGGTCCGCCTGCGCCAGGATGTCCGTCTCCAGCCGCCGCAGCGCCGGACCCGGGTCCACGCCCAACTGCCCGCCCAGCGTCGTACGCGCCCGGCGCAGCACCGCGAGCGCGTCGGCCTGGCGGCCCGCGCGGTACAGGGCCAGCGCCAGCAGGCGCCAGGCGTCCTCGCGCCAGGGGTGCTCCGCCACGTGGGCGTCCAGGTCCGCGGCGGTCTCGGCGGCGCGGCCCAGCGACAGCCGGGCCTCCGCGTGCGACTCGACGGCGTGCAGGCGCAGGTCGGCGAGGCGGGAGCGCTCGGTACGGGCCCACGGCAGGTCGGCGAACTCCGCGTACGCGGGGCCGCGCCACCAGCCCAGCGCCTCTTCGAGGCGCGCCACCGCCTCCCCCGGCGGCAGGTCTCTCGCCTCGGCCACCGCGCTCTCGAAGCGCCAGGCGTCGACGGCGTCCGGTGCGGCGCGCAGCGCGTACCCCGGGCCCTGCGTGACCAGCAGCCGCGCGGGCGCGCGCGGCGGGCGGCCGGGTTCGAGGGCGCGGCGCAGCGCGGCGACGAAGGTGCGTACCGCGCCCACGGCGTCCGCGGGCGGGTCGGTCCACAGGTCCTCGACCAGCAGGCCGACCGGGACGACGCGGCGGCGCGCGACGATCAGGCGGGCGAGCACGGCCCGGTGCCGCGGCCCCTTCAGCGCGATCACTCCGTCCTCCGCGCCGCCGCCCCCGGGGCCGGAGGACCCGGCCCCGTCGACGTCCCAGGCCGTCACAGGACCCAGCACGCCGAAAAGGACCCGCACCGCCGACCACCTCTCCAGACCCGGCCCGGGACCCGCCCGGGACCCGCCGGGCGCCACCGTACAGCGCGCTCATCCGCTGCTCATCCGCGCCGCGCACGCTGGGGGCAACGATCGGCCACGAAGGGAATCCCCCATGTCACCCCGCATCCCCGGCTTCGACTACCGGCGCGTCCCCGTCGCCGACGGCGTCGCCCTCAGCGCCGCCGTCGGCGGCAACCCCGGCGGCAGCCCCGTCGTGCTGCTGCACGGCTTCCCGCAGACCCACCTCATGTGGCGGCACGTCGCCGCCCGGCTCGCCGCCGACCACACCGTCATCTGCCCCGACCTGCGCGGCTACGGCGCCAGCGACAAGCCGGCCGAGGCAGCGGGCGGGCCCGGCGGCGGCACGTACGCGAAGCGCACGATGGCCGAGGACGTCGTGGCGCTCGCCCGCGCGCTGGGGTACGAGCGCTTCGCGCTCGCGGGCCACGACCGCGGCGCGCTGGTGGCGTTCCGCGCGGGGCTGGACCACCCGGACGCGGTGACCCACCTGGCGTGCCTGGACGTGCTGCCGACGCTCGACATGTGGGACGTGATGCACGGGGTGTCGGCCGCGGTCGGCTTCCACCTGTACCTCATGGCGCAACCGCCCGGCCTGCCCGAGGAGATGATCGCCGCCGCCCCGGACGCGTTCTTCGGCCACTTCCTCGACATCTGGTCCGGTGGCGGGGACGCCGTCCCCACCGACGTGCGCGCGGCGTATCTCGCCGCGTCCCGCGAAGCGGTGCCGTCGATCGTGGCGGACTACCGCGCCTCCGCGGGCGTCGACGTCGAGCACGACACCGCCGACCGCGACGCCGGCAACCTGCTGCGCATGCCGGTCGCCGTCCTCCAGCAGGACTGGGGCGCCGCGCTCGGCTTCGACGCCGCCGCGCGGTGGCGCGCCTGGGCCCCCGACCTGCGGCACGCCACCGTGAACTGCGGCCACTTCATGGCCGAGGAGGCCCCGGACGAGGTGGCCGCGGCGCTGCGCGACCTCCTCGCCCGTACCTCCGCGGCTACGACAGCGTGAGGCCGTAGGCGGACAGGATCTCCTTGACGGGCTGGTAGTACGTGACGCCGCCGCTGGTGCAGTCGCCGCTGCCGCCGACGATGATGCCGACCGCCCGGCCGCCGGAGAACGCGGGTCCGCCGGTGTCGCCGGGCTCGGAGCAGATGGTGGAGCGGAAGAGTCCCGAGACGGTCCCGCCGGGGAAGTTCACGGTGAGGTTGACCGCCTGCACCGTGCCGCAGCGGTAGCCGCCGACCCGCCCGTAGTGGCACAGCGGCATGCCGGGCGCCGGGTCGGCCGCGCCGGTGATGTCCACCGGCGCGCCGCCGCTGCCCTTGACCTCGCCGGGGTACGACACGGAGGTGTTGGTGTAGCGGACGACGCCGTAGTCGCTGCCGGGGAAGACCGACCCGGAGGTCACGCCGACGGACACGCGGCCGCCCTCCGCCTCGACGGCCCACGTGCTGCCGACGTCGGCGCAGTGGCCGGCGATGATGCCGTACGAGGTGCCGCCGCTCACGGCGTTGAAGCCCAGCGTGCAGGCGTACGAGGGCCCGTACAGCGCCTCACCGCCGCGCATCGCGGTCGCCGCGGCGGGCCGCGCCGCGTCGGACGCCGACGCGGGCGGGGCGAGCACGGTCAGCAGCGCGCCGAGCACGGCGAGGACGGCGGCGGTGGCGGTGGTGCGTAACGGGGGTGCGGTACGGCGTCGGCTCACGGGTCCCTGCCTTCCGGGCGGCGACGGTGTCGACCGCATTGTGCGCGCGCCGCGCGGAAGCAGGAAGGGGGCGTGCCGGGAGCGGCCCGTAAGCTCCGGGCCTCAGCGGCTCGGCAGCAGGCCGCTCTCCAGGGCGACGACCACGGCGCGGGTACGGTCGCTGACGTCGAGCTTGGCGAAGATGCGCAGCAGGTGGGTCTTCACGGTGGCTTCGCCGATGAACAGGCGCTTGCCGATCTCGGCGTTCGACAGCCCCTCGGCCACGCCGGCCAGTACCTCGGACTCACGCGGCGTCAGCGTCACCGGCGCGGGGCTGCGCATCTTCGCCACCAGGCGCTGGGCGACGCGGGGCGCGAGGACCGTCTCGCCGCGGGAGGCGGCGTGGATGGCGTCGACCAACTGGGCGCGGGTGGCGTCCTTCAGCAGATAGCCGGTGGCACCGGCCTCGACCGCGCGCTCGATCTCGCTGTCCGTGTCGTACGTGGTGAGGATCAGCACCCGGGTACGCGCCGCTGCCGCGACGATCGCGGCGGTGGCGCCGACGCCGTCGAGCTGCGGCATCCGCAGGTCGAGCAGGGCGACGTCCGGATCGAGGCGGGCGACGAGGGCGACGGCCTCGCGGCCGTCGCCGGCCTCGCCGACGACCTCGATGCTGGGCTCGGCGGCGAGGAGCGCGACGAGGCCCGCGCGCATCACGATGTGGTCGTCGGCGAGGACGACGCGGAGCGGAGTGGCATGTACGGGTGTCGGCATCTCAGACCTGTCCGTCCGTGGCGATTCCGGTGGCGCCCGTCGGGCCGGCGGCGGTGACGGCGGCGGCCCCGGCCGCACGGGTCCCGTCCGGGAGGGCGCCGTCCGCGGTGGGCGCGGCGGCGGGCACGGTGACGAGTATGCGGGTGCCGTCACCGGGGGAACTGGTCACGGTGAGCTCGCCGCCGAACTCGGCGAGCCGCCGGCGCATCCCGTCCAGCCCGAAGCCCCCGGCAGGCACGGCGCCGTCCGCCTCGCCGTCGTCGACACCGGCGCCGCCGCCGCGAGTCGCGCCCGGCCCCGCCGCCCCTGGTACGAACCCCTTCCCGTCGTCGGTGATCTCCAGCTCGATGCCCTCCGGGCCCGCCGTCAGCACCACCCCGACCGTCGACGCCTCCGCGTGCTTGCGCACGTTGGCCAGCGACTCCTGCGTACAGCGCAGGAGTGCGATCCGGGTCGGCTGGTCGCAGTCGACGTCAGGCAGTTGGGCCTCGACCACGAGCCCGGTGTCCTCGGCGAAGCGGTCGAGGGTGCGCCGCAGCGTGGTGGCGACGGAACCGGCGGCGACACCGCTGCGCGGGGCGGCGCCGACGAGGACGCGGGCCTCGGCGAGGTTCTCGCGGGCGGTGCGTTCGATGGAAAGCAACTGCTGCGCGCTCTTCGCGGGCTCGGCGGCCAGCCCGGCGCGCGCCGCCTCGGCGAGTACGACGATCGAAGCGAAGCCCTGCGCGAGGGTGTCGTGGATCTCCCGGGCGATGCGCTCCCGCTCCTCGGCGGCGCCCTGCCGCTTCTGCGCCCGCACGAGTTGCTGTTCGGCGTCGGCCAGCCGGCTGCGCAACCGGGCGCGCTCGTCGCGTACCGCCAGTGCCCGGGGGGTCAGCAGCGCGATCATGACGCTGACGGCGTAGACCGCGACGGACGAGAGGGCGTTGGTGGCGAGACTGCCGACGCCCCAGCCCTCGCGCAGCGCACCGCCGAGAGTGATCGCGACGGCGCCGAGAGCGCTGCTGACGACGGCGCCCCGCAGGCCGTCCACGAAGATCACGAACTGGGCCAGCGTCACCGTGTAGAGCACGCCGTAGCCGTCGCGGAGCCACGACAGCCACCCCAGGACGAGAATCAGCAGGACGAGATAGCCGTACGCGAGCCGCACCGGATTCCCGGGGCGGCTGCGCACGACCGCGTAGCCGAGGGCGAGCAGTGCCACGGGCGCGAGCGACCCGTACCGGTCCCCGGCCGGGACGTCTCCGAGGATCGTGACCAGTGTCAGCAGGCCGATGATCGCCCAGGAGAAGACGTCCCAGCCGTGCAGCATCCAGATCCAGAGGGGGTCGCCGCGCCGTGGCCGAGGAAGCATGCTGTTCAGCGTACGTTCCGGGCCGTACGGGCCCTCTCCCCGTCCGCGCCGCCCACCGGCACCGGCACCACCGCCGCCGGGAGCGGTGCGGGCCGGCGCGGCGTCCGCCACCAGGCCCGCTCGCCGAGGAGCAGCAGGGCCGCGGGCAGCACCATCAACCGGATCACCACCGCGTCGAGCAGCACGGCGAGCGCGAGGCAGAAGCCCATCTGCTTCATCTCGGTCAGATGCAGGGCGACGAACCCGGCGAAGACGGTGACCATCACGACCGCGGCGCTGGTCACGACCTTCGCCGACGCCCCGATGCCCGCGATCACCGCCTCCCGCGCCGGCATCCCGGTGTCCCGGGCCTCCTTGATCCGGCTGACCACGAACACCTGGTAGTCCATCGAGAGGCCGAAGAGGATCACGAAGAGGAAGAGCGGCACCCGGGAGGCGATCGCGCCCATCGAGTCGAAGTCGAGCAACCCCTCGGCCCACGTGCCCTGGAAGACGAGGACGAGCGCGCCGAGCGCGGCGGCGGCGGAGAGCAGGTTCAGCACGACGCCGAGCAGCCCGATCACCACCGAGCGGAACGCGATCACCGTCATCACGAAGGTGAGCAGCAGCAGGGCTCCGATGACCAGCGGCAGCTTGTCGCGCTCGTCCTCCACGTAGTCGGTGCCGCGGGCGACGTCCCCGCTGACGGCCGTCTCGACGCCGGCCAGCCGCCCGACGGTCGCGGGCAGGTGCTCGTCGCGCAGATGCCGCAGCGAGTCCTTCGCGGGCCGGGAGTTGGCGAAGTGCGGTACGGAGAGCACGAGCACGCTGGTCCGGCCGTCCGGTGAGGTACGTACCGCGGGCTCGGCGTCCCGGACGAACAGCGGGTCGGCCGACGCCCGCCGGCCCAGCCCGGCCAGCGCCCGCCGCACCTCGGGGGCGCGCTCCGCGGCGGCCCGGGCGACGACTTCGTGCTCCACCTTCAGCTCGGGGAAGGCGGCGGTCAGCCGGTCGTACGTCTGCATGGCCGGGATGTCGCGGGAGAAGGTGTCCTTGCCGGGGTCCACGAGCTTCATGCCGAGCGCGGGCACGGCGAGCGCGGCCATGGCCACCGCGGAGACGATCAGGGTGGCGGCGGGACGCCGCTGCGCGGGCCGCAGCAGCGCGGCGAAGACCCTGCCGTGCTCGGGGCGTTGCCGGCGCCGGCGCGGGGTGGCCCCGCGCGCCTCCCGGCGTGCGGCCCGCCGCTCGGTGCGGCGGCCGATGGTCACGAGCAGCGCGGGCAACGCCGTCAGGGAGCTGACGACGGCCATGGCCACCACGAGGATCGTGCCCGTGGCGAGGGAGGAGAAGATGACGTCGGTGGCGAGGTAGAGGGTGGCGGTGGAGACGATGACGGCGAGGCCGGAGACGACGATGGCGCGTCCGGCCGTCGACGCCGCCAGTTCGACGAGGGCGGCGGACGACAGCCTGCCTTCGGCGCGGGCGCGCTCCTCTCGCTCGCGCTTGAGGTAGAAGAGCGTGTAGTCGACGCCGACGGCGAGGCCGATGAGCAGGATCAGGTTGGTACCGACGCCGGGGTCGGGCAGCAGGTGGGAGGCGAGCATCGACAGGCCGAGCGCCGCGGCGATCGACGTCAGCGCCAGCAGCAGCGGCACGCCGGCCATGACGAAGGACCCGAAGACGACGAGCAGCGTGACGAGCGTGACGGGCAGCGAGATGCGCTCGGAGAGCGCCAGGTCCTCGCCGCGCTGCTCGTTGACTCCCTTGCTGATCGCGGGCGAACCGGTCTCCTCGATGACGACGCCGGGGTGTGCCGCGGCCGCCTTCCCGGTCTGCTCCAGCAAGGGCCCGACGTTCTTCTTCCCGTCCAGCTCGGCCCCCTTCAGCACGACCGGCACCCGCAGCGCCTCGCCGTGGGCGGAGCGTACGGGCGCGGCGACGGACGCCACTTCGGGAAGCCGCTCCATCCGGTCGGTGATGTCCCGGGCGGCCGCGCGGGCGGCGGCGTGGTCGAGGGAGCGGCCGGACTCGGCGCGGATGAGGACGTGTTCGGTGGGCTTGCGCTCCAGACCGCCCTCCGTCGCCATCTGCTCGGCGCGGCCGGCCTCGCCGACCCGGAAGTCCTCGGTGGTGGCGGGGTTGCCGCCGACGGCGATGCCGGTGCCCAGGCAGAGGGCGACGAAGACGAACCAGCCGGCGATCGCGCGCCACGGATGCCGGGCGCTCCAGCGGGCTGTGCGAACGGGGAGATTTCTCATACCGGAAATGCTCGCGAGCGCGCCCCTGCCCCCGACAGCCGCGACCGGTGGAACCGGGGGTCCACCGGTCGGTTGACCCCCGCCGGGCGCCCCGGTGCGTACGGGCCGGGCTGCCGGCTCGTACGCACCGGGCGCCGGGCCCCGTTGCTCAGTCCGCGGGCCGGCCGTCCTCGGGGTCCGGCGCCGTGTCCCCGCCGTCGCCCCCGCCTTCCCCGTCGCCGCGGTCCCGGCCCGGGCCCCGGCCGCCGCGCAGCCGCCGCGCGAGTCCGCGGATCTGCAGCTCGAACTCCCCGTCGTAGTGCCGGTGTCCGGCCCGTACCGCCGTCTCGACCGCCTGCTCGCCCTGCTCGCCGATGACGATCAGCTCGTCGTGCCGCAGGTCGCGCATGAGCGCCACGCACAGCCCGATCATCACCAGCGTGAACGGCACCGCGACGAGGATCGTGAGGTTCTTCAGCCCGGTCAGCGCGGCGTCCCCGCCGCCGCCGACCAGCAGCATGACGGCGGCGACCGCGCCGGTGAGCACACCCCAGACGACGACCACCATGCGCGTCGGCTCCAGTGTCCCCTTCTGCGACAGCGCGCCCATCACGATCGACGCCGCGTCCGCGCCGGAGACGAAGAAGATGCCGACGAGGACCATCACCAGCAGCGTCGTGACGCCGGCGATCGGGTATGCGTTCAGCACCGCGAACAACTGCCCCTCCTGCGTCGACTCCTCGGTGATGCCCGCCCCGTGGGCCTCCTGCTGCATCGCCGTGCCGCCGAGGATGCAGAACCACAGGAGGCTGACCACGCTGGGCACGAAGATCACGCCGCCGACGAACTGCCTGATGGTGCGCCCCCGGCTGATGCGCGCGATGAACATGCCGACGAACGGCGTCCACGAGATCCACCACGCCCAGTAGAAGACCGTCCAGCCCGACAGCCAGCCGGCGACGTCCGAGCCGCCGCTGGCCTCCGTACGCGCCATCATCTGCGGCAGGTCGGCGAAGAACGACCCGATCGAGGTCGGGATGAGGTCGAGGATCAGGACCGTCGGCCCCGCGATGAAGACGAACACGGCGAGCAGCGCGGCGAGCACCATGTTGATGTTCGACAGCCACTGGATGCCCCGTTCGATGCCGGAGACCGCGGAGGCGACGAACGCGGCGGTGAGCACGCCGATGACGAGGATCAGCAGCCCCTCGCCGACCTCCTCCGACGTCCAGCCGACCTCCCTGACGCCGCTGCCGATCTGCAGCGCGCCGAGCCCGAGCGAGGCGGCGGAGCCGAAGAGGGTGGCGAAGATGGCGAGGATGTCGATGACCTTGCCGACGGCGCCGTTGGCGTGCCGCGGGCCGATGAGCGGGGTGAAGACGGCGCTGATGGTCTGCCGGCGGTTGCGGCGGAAGACGCTGTACGCCATGGCGAGGCCGACGGCGGCGTAGATGGCCCAGGGGTGCAGCGTCCAGTGGAAGAGGGTGGTCGCCATCGCGACTTCCATCCGCGAGGCGGCACCGGCGCTTGCGGAGACGGTGTCGGGCGGCGGGGTGGCGAAGTGCGCGAGGGGCTCGTTCACGCCGTAGAACATCAGGCCGATGCCCATGCCGGCGCTGAACATCATCGCCACCCACGACACCGTGCGGAACTCCGGCGGTTCGCCCTCCCGGCCGAGGGTGATGCGGCCGTAGCGGCTGAACGCCAGCCACAGGGCGAAGATCACGAAGCCGGAGGCGGCGAGCACGAAGGCCCATCCGCCGTAGTGCATCGTGTCGTTGAGCAGGGACGTGGAGACGTCCTCCAGGGAATCCGTCGCCACCGCGCCCCAGATCACGAACGCCAGCGTCAGCGCGGCGGCGACGCCGAAGACCACCGCGTCGGTACGCGGTGAGCGCCCCGGTGCGCCGCCGCCTTCCGCGGGCGTCTCCACCCGTTCGTCGAGCACGTGCGGTCACCTTCTCCCTACGCTCCGTGTGCAGAACCCACTCACCATAGGGGAGAGCGGCCGGAGCGCCGGGGACCGGCGGGGTCAGCGCGCGGCCGCGGCGGCGGCCATCGCGGCGCCGACGATGCCCGCGTTGTTCTGCAGCTCGGCGGGGACGACGTCGGCGCGGATGCCGGTGATGTCGTCGAGGAACTTGTCCGCCTTGCGGCTCACGCCGCCGCCGATGACGAAGAGTTCGGGCGTGAAGAGCATCTCCAGATGGGCGAGATAGCGCTGCACCCGGTGGGCCCAGTGCTTCCAGCTCAGCTCCTTGTCCTCGCGCTCCTTGGCGGAGGCACGCTTCTCCGCCTCGTGACCGTGCAGCTCCAGGTGGCCAAGCTCGGTGTTGGGGACGAGCCGGCCGCCGGTGAAGACGGCGCTGCCGATGCCGGTGCCGAAGGTGAGCACGATGACGGTGCCGGTACGGCCGCGGGCGGCGCCGAAGGTCAGTTCGGCGATGCCGGCGGCGTCGGCGTCGTTGACGATGTGGACGGGGCGGCCGAGGCGGTTGCCGAGGAGGGCGGCGGCGTCGACGTCGACCCAGCTCTTGTCGACGTTGGCGGCGGTGCGTACGACGCCGTCGGTGATGACGCCGGGGAAGGTGACGCCGACCGGGCCCTCGTGCCCGGCGAAGTGCTCGACGACCGCGGCGACGCCGTCGGCGACGGCGTCGGGGCCCGAGGGGTGCGGCGTGAGCACCTTGTGCCGCTCCTCCGCGAGGGTGCCCGTGTCCAGGTCGGCCGGGGCGCCCTTGATGCCCGAGCCGCCGATGTCGACTCCCATGATGTTCATAGCCAGAGACGATACGGGGACGGGGGCCCGGCGCCGGTGAGGACGGCCGGAGGGGTCGTACGAACCGGTGCGGGACCGGGCGCGACTGCGTACGACGGCGGGTGGCCGCGTACACCACCTGTCCGATAACCGGTTTTGCGCGACCGGATGGGTTCTTGACGCGGCCTCAACAGCTCCGCCAGCCTCATGTGCACGACAATCCCCCACCGTTGGGAGCACCCATGCCCCTCCGTCGTGCACGCCTCAGGTCGCGGCCGGCCGCCGCGCTCCTCGCCGGCGGTCTGCTGACCGCGCTGCTCGTGCCGGCCGCGGTCGCCGCGGAACCCGCGGCGCGCGTCGCGCCCGAGCAGGCGCCGGACATACCCGTCGCGAACGTCAAGGCGCACCTGTCGCAGTTCCAGTCCATCGCCGCCGCCAACGGCGGCAACCGGGCCCACGGCCGCCCCGGCTACCGGGCCTCGCTCGACTACGTGAAGGGCAAGCTCGACGCCGCCGGATTCACCACCAGGATCCAGCAGTTCAGCGCCGGCGGCGGCACCGGCTACAACCTCATCGCCGACTGGCCCGGCGGCGACGCGAACCAGGTCCTCATGGCCGGCGCGCACCTTGACTCGGTCTCCTCGGGACCCGGCATCAACGACAACGGCACCGGCTCCGCCGCCGTCCTGGAGACCGCGCTTGCCGTCGCCCGGTCCGGCTTCCAGCCGCGCGAGCACCTGCGCTTCGCCTGGTGGGGCGCGGAGGAACTGGGCCTGGTCGGCTCCCGGTACTACGTCGGCAACCTGCCGGCCGCCGACCGCGCCGCGCTCTCCGGCTATCTGAACTTCGACATGATCGGCTCGCCCAACCCCGGCTACTTCGTCTACGACGACGACCCGCAGATCGAGAAGGTCTTCAAGGACTACTACGCCGGCCTCGGCGTCCCCACCGAGATCGAGACCGAGGGCGACGGCAGGTCCGACCACGCGGCGTTCAAGAGCGCGGGCGTGCCGGTCGGCGGGCTCTTCACGGGCGCGAGCCGGACGAAGTCCTCGGCGCAGGCGGCGAAGTGGGGCGGCACGGCCGGTCAGGCATTCGACCGGTGCTACCACTCCTCGTGCGACACCACGTCGAACGTGAACGACACGGCGCTCGACCGGAACAGCGACGCGCTCGCGCACGCGGTATGGACGCTCTCCGGGTAAGGCGTACGCACCTGCCCGCTCCGCTCCGGACACGCTCCCCGGCGGCGGGGCGGGCACCCGCGCGGCGGCCGGCGCCGCGGCGGGCCGAGGGGCGGGACGCGGCGGCGCGCGTCAGGCTTCCGCGACGGCTTCCCGCGCCTTGCCCGCGGCGCCCTCCGCGGTGGCCTCCACAGTGACCTCCGCCTCCTCGGCGTCCTCACCGTCCTCGGCCCGCGCCTGCGCGCAGATCGGCCGCAACCCGTTCTTCACCGCACCGCTGATCTCACCGAGCTGCTGCTGCTGCTCCGGCGTGAGTACGTCGAAGAGGTGCTTGCGCACCTCCGTCACATGCGCCGGCGCCGCCGCCTCCAGCACGCCGTACCCGGCGTCGGTGAGCTGCGCCACGGACCCCCGGCGGTCGGCGTCGGTGGTGCAGCGGGAGACATACCCCGCCTTCTCCAGGGCCGCCACCGCGTGCGACAGCCGGCTGCGCGAGGAGCGGCACAGCTCGGCGAGCTGGCTCATGCGCAGGCTGCGCCCGGGGGCCTCGGAGAGGTGCACCAGGATCTCGTAGTACGCCACGGGCATCCCGGAGTCACGCCGCAACTGGCGGTCCAGATGCGCGTTGAAGTCACGGACCGCGTCCATGAAGAGGCGCCATATCCGCTGTTCGTCCTCGGAGAGCCAGCGTACGTCGTTCATGTGTCCAGCATACCTATAGTTGAGTCCTCAACCAGAGAGTGCTACGCTTTTTAGTGAAAGTTCAACCACTTGCCCAGTGGTGGGCACCGCTACGGAAGAGGCGCATATCCCCATGACCACTCACGCCGACCGGATCCCCGCTTACCAGACCGGCACCTGGACCATCGACCCGGTGCACTCCGACGTCTCGTTCGTCGTCCGGCACCTGGGCGTCACGCGGGTCCGCGGCACGTTCGACCATGTCGAGGGCACCATCGTGACCCACGAGGACCCGCTGCAGTCCGAGGTCACCGCGGTCATCCAGACCTCCTCGGTGAACACGCGCAACGACATGCGTGACGACCACGTACGCACGGCGGACTTCCTGGACGTCGAGAAGTACCCGGAGATGACCTTCAAGTCCACCGGGATCCGTGTGAAGGACGACGTCTACCTGATCGACGGCGACCTGACCCTGCGCGGCGTGACCCGCCCCGTGACCCTGGAGACCGAGGTCGGCGGCTTCGGGCCGGGCATGCAGGAGGGCCACACGGTCGTCGGGTTCTCCGCGAGCACCGAGATCAACCGCAGCGACTTCGGCGTGACCGGCGGCACGGCCGGTGCCGCGGTGAGCGACAAGATCAAGATCACGCTGGACATCGAGGCGGGCCGTTCCTGAGGCCGACGCACACGACGGCGGGCGGCCGCGGCGCCGCCCGCTGTGCCCCTCACGGTGCGGGGCGACCCCTCGCCGGTGACTTCCGCTCAGTCGCCGGCCACGGAGTCGCCCCGCACCGTTGCCGTGCCGGGCAGCGCCTCGGCCGGGTCCGAGCCGTGCCGGACGGGGCGGTTGTCGCCGTCCACGAAGACGATCCGCGGCAGCAGCGCCTTCGCCTCCGCGTCGGCCACCGTCGCGTAGCTGATGACGATCACCAGGTCGCCTGGGCTGACCAGCCGGGCCGCCGCGCCGTTGATGCCGATCACGCCGCTGCCGCGCGGGCCGGGGATGACATAGGTGGTGAGCCGGGCGCCGTTGTCGATGTCCACGACGTCGACCTGCTCGCCGGCCAGCAGGTCGGCGGCCTCCATGAGGTCCTCGTCGACGGTGAGGGACCCGACGTAGTGCAGGTCGGCCTGGGTCACGGTGGCGCGGTGGATCTTGGACTTCAGCATCGTCCGGAACACGTGCGGCCTCGCCTGCGGTCGGGGGGTACGGGAGCGACGCCAGGGTAACCGCGCCGCCGCACCGCACCGGTCCCGCGGCCTGCGAACTGTGAGCGACACCACCGCACGGCCTGGCACCGGGCACAGACTGGCACCGGCACGGCGTCCACGGCCACGGCGGACGAGGAGCCGGCGGCCCGCGGTCAGGGGCCCTGTCGCGCGCGGGGCGTGGTCTCGGCCAGGTACCTCACCGTCCGGCTGATGTCCGACAGCGACAGGATCCCGACGAGCCTGCCCTCCTCGGTGACCAGGACGCGGTGCTCGGGCCCCGGCGACATGCGGGGCAGCAGATCGGCCAGGGAGTCGTCCGGTCCGACGACGACGAGCTCCGCCAGCGGCACCATCACCTCGCCCACGGTCACCGTCCCGCCGTGGTCGGGCCGTACGTGCCGGGCGCCGCGCAGCGTCACCAGACCGACCGGCTCCCCGTTCCCGCCGAGGACGGGGAACGCCGAGTGCCGGTACAGCGGGTTGTCCAGCAGGTGCGCGACGTCCAGGCTCGCGGGCACCACGACCGGGTCAGGCGTCATGGCGTTCCGTACGGGGACACCGGAGAGCACACCGCGCAACTGCGCCTGCCTGCTCTCGGCGGTGGCCGCCCCGATGAGGAACCAGCCGATCAGCGCCAGCCAGAGGCCGCTGAACCCGCCGCCTCTCAGGAACCACACGAAGCCCAGCACGATGAGCAGCCAGCCCAGCGCGCGGCCCGCCGCGGTGGCGCCGGCGGTCGCCCGCAGCCGGTCCCCCGTACGCCACCACAGCAGCGCGCGCAGCAGCCGCCCGCCGTCCAGCGGCGCGGCCGGCAGGGAGTTGAAGACGGCGAGCAGCAGGTTGATGCCCGCCAGCCAGCCCATCACCTGCACCACGAGTTCCGGCGCGGACGCGTGGTGGAGGAGCCAGGTGCCCAGCGCGAAGAGTCCGCCCAGCACGAGGCTGACCAGGGGGCCGATCCCCGCGATCCGCAGCTCCGCCCCCGGGCTCGACGCCTCCGACTTCAGCCGGGCCACCCCGCCGAGCAGCCAGAGCACGAGGTCTTCCACGTCGACGCCGTTGCGCCGCGCGACCACGGCGTGCGCCAGCTCGTGGGCGAGGAGGGAGACGAAGAAGACCAGGGCGGCCACCAGGCCCGCCGCCCAGTACAGCGCCCGGGGGCGGCCCGGATCCGAGTCCGGTAGCTGGCCCTGCGCGAGGCCGACCAGGATGATGCCGAAGATCAGGACCACGCTCCAGTGGACCCCGACCCGGATCCCGGCGATGCGCCCCAGCGTGAACGTCGCCCGCACGGCGTCTCTCCTCAGCTCGCATTCGGCGCGGGGACGGTCCGGCGGGCCCTCGTGACGGCCACGCTCCCGGCTCCGGCTCCGTTATCGACGCTTCCAGTGAAGCCCGGTCCCGGCTCCGGCACGCTGTCGAAGGGGCGCGTCCTGGGCCATTCGGCGTAGCGGACGGGCGGCGCCGCCCCGGCGGGGGCCGCCGCCAGGGGCCCGGCCGCGGCCAGGCGGCCGTCGCCGGACGACGCTCGCGCAGACGGCCCCCGCGGAGGGACGACACGCACAAGGCGCCCCCGTGACTACCGCGTTCCGGATCTCCCCGCCACTCGCCGGGGCCCGATCCGGTGCTTCGGCGCGGCGCCCCGTGTCACTGACCGGCCCTGGCTCCACCTCGTGAGAGCAGTTGGTCATGAAATACGACAAATACCCCAAGCGAGGGGTGTCCCGGCGCACCGCGCTCTGCCTGGGCCTGCTCGGCGCGTACCAGCTCGCCCTCGCCCCCGACGCGCACGCCCCCAGATCGGGGACGGCGGCCGTCCGGACGGGCCTGGCGGACGGCAAGCCGCTCCGCCGCGCCTCGTACGGGCTGCGCCCGGCCGCCGGCCGCACCGGCACCGCGCCGATGACGACGTCGGGCGGCATGGCCCGTATCGTCGGACCCACCCGGCCGGTCGCGGTGCGCGCGGCAGCGCACACCACACTCCGGGAGACCGGCAAGAAGATCGCACTCACCTTCGACGACGGCCCGCACGCGACCCAGACGCCGGAGATCCTGCGGATCCTGCGCCGCCACGGGGCACGCGCGACGTTCTTCGTCATCGGGGAGAACATCCCCTGGAACCGCGACGTGCTGCGCCGGATCGCCGCCGAAGGCCACGTCGTCGGCAACCACTCCTACACCCACCCGCAGCTCGACCTGATCAGCACACCGCGGGTGCGCGCCGAACTGGAGCAGACCTGCGAGCTGGTGGCGAAGGAACTGGGTGCGCCGCCGCGGGTGGCGCGGGCGCCGTACGGGATGTGGCACGGGCCGAGCCTGGAGATCTGCGCGCAACTGCAGATGGAGCCCTTCCAGTGGGACATCGACACGCTCGACTGGGACCACCGGGACCAGGCGTTCATCGAGAGGACCGTGCTCAGGAAGGCGCACGCGGGCGCGATCGTGCTGGCGCACGACGGCGGGGGCAATAGGTGGGCGACGGTACGGGCGCTGGAGTACTACCTGCCGCGGCTGCTGGACGAGGGATACACGCTGGTGCAGCCGGCGTAGCCCAGCGAAAGCCCGCCCCGGCCACTCCCGACATCACGGGCACACCGGTTCCCACGTGGCGCACAGGGCACGCACCGCACACACGGCACACAGAGAACACCCGGCACATCCCCGCATATCCCGCGCACACCCGCCCCAGGGTAGGCCCCCCACCGACAGAACCGCCCGCCGGCACAACGCCCGCGGACCCGCCCCCCGTGGCGCGGCGCGGCCGTGCGGCAGATCGGACGGCTCGGGGGTCTGGCCCGTAGAAAGCGCTTGCGTCATGCTGGTGCCATGGCCGATCCCGCACTTCCGCCCCTCCCCGGCGGCGTCAGCGTCTCCCGGCTCCGCGTCTACGACTGGCAGGCCCCCGACGGCCTCCGCGGCGGCACCCCGCATCTGCACCTCGCCTGCACCGAGGCGTACGTCGTCCTCGGCGGCCACGGCGCCGTGCAGACCCTGACCGCCTCAGGGTACGCCGAGACCGAGCTGGTCGAGGACGCCGTCGTCTGGTTCACGCCGGGCACCATCCACCGGCTCGTCAACGCCGACGGCCGGCTCGACATCCTCGTCCTCATGCAGAACGCCGGTCTGCCCGAGGCCGGCGACGCCGTCTTCCCCTTCCCGTCCGACGTCCTGTACGACGACGACGCCTACGCCCGCGCCGCCGCGCTCGACCCGGCGGAGCCGGAGAAGTCCGCGCAGGCACGCCGCGATCTGGCACTGGCCGGCTTCGCCGAACTGGCCGGGGCCGCGCGGGCGGGCGATCCGGCACCGCTGGAGGCGTTCCACGCGCGGGCGGTGGAGCTGGTCCGGCCGCACCTGGACAACTGGCGCGAGCGCTGGGAACGGGGTCCGGCCGCCGCCGCGGCGGCGACGGACGCGCACCTGACCGCGCTCCACACGGACGGCGCCCATCTGCGGTCGGCGTCGGTGCAGCGGACGGGGGCGGAGTCGCGGTACGGGATGTGCGGCCGGCTCCAGGCGTGCGACCTGGACGGCGCGGTGACGGTGGGCACGTGACGGCGGGCACGTAACGGCGGGGACATAACGGCGGACCGAGACCGCGGTCCTCACCACCGCGCCGCCCCCACCCCACGTCCCCCGCACACCCCGCCCTAGGGTAGGCGCCCCCTCTGACACCGCGGCAACGGCCGCGACCCGGGTGGCGCCCGCCCCTCCCGCGAGAAGAATGTCAGGTATGCACCGGTTCCTGGCCCCGCTCCTCGCCCTGCTCGCCGCGCTCCTCACGGCATCCCCCGCGCACGCCCAGGACCCCGTCGGCGACGCCGCCAAGGCGCTGCGCGACCGGCCCGTGTACGTGCACCCCGACGTCCGGGGCCAGATGTCCGTCGATCAGGCCAACGCGCTCGCCGCCCGGATCAAGGACGAGGACAGCCCCGTCTTCGTCGCCGTGCTCCCCGCGGACTCGGACGTCGCCGCCCGCGACGTGCTGCCGAACCTCCGCTCCCGTACCGGCATCGCCGGCGTCTACGCCGTCCGCCTCGGCGACGGCTTCGGCGCCGCCGCCGACGATCGCGTGCTCTCCGCCCGCGCCGTCGACAATCTCCGCCGCGCCGCCGTCGGCGCCCACCCCGGCGACGCCACCGGCCAGCTCGTCACCTTCGCCGACGACGCCGCCGGGCAGGCCGGCGGCAGCGCCCCGTCCGGCTGGCGCGACAGCACGGGCATCGGCGGTACCGGGGCGCTCACGGTCGGCGTCGTGCTCCTGCTGCTCGTCGGCGCCGTCCTCTTCGTCCGGCAGCGCGCCAGGCTGCGGGACGTGGAGCGGGCCAGGACGGAGCTGGCGCGGCTGCGCACCGTCGTCGACGAGGACATCACCGCCTACGGCGAGGCGATGACCCGTATCGCCTTCGACCCCGCCGACCCGGCCGCCGACGACGCGATGCGCGCGGACTACCAGAAGGCGCTCGACGCGTACGAGAAGGCCAAGTCCCGGATGGACGCGGCCGGCGCCCCCGGCGACGTACGCGGCGTGACGGAGGCACTCGAGGAGGGGTGGTTCGCGCTGGCGACCCTGGAGGCCCGCCGTACCGGCGTCGCCCTCCCCGAGCGCCGCCCGCCGTGCTTCTTCGACCCCCGCCACGGCCCTTCGACCGACGACGTGGAGTGGACCCCGCCGGGCTCCGCGGCGCGCACCGTACCCGCGTGCGCGGCGGACGCGAACCTGCTGGCCGCCGGCGAGGAGCCGATGGTCCGCACGGTCCACACCTCCCGCGGCCCGCAGCCGTACTGGAACGCCGGCCCGGCGTACGCCCCCTGGGCGGGCGGCTACTTCGGCGGCGGCCTCCTCCCGGGGCTGCTCGTGGGCACGATGCTGGGGCAGGCGGTGTACGCCGCGGGCGGCTGGGCGGCGGCGGACGGCATGGGCGAGGGCGGCCACGCGGACGGGGACCCCGCCGGCGCCGACTTCGACCCCGGCGACTTCGGCGGCGGCTTCGGCGGTGGCCACTTCGGGGACGGCGGCTTCGGCGGCGGGGGGTTCGGGGACGGCGGCTTCGGCGGCTTCTGAACACGGCGGGACGGCCGCACGACAGGTCCGGCCCGGCCGGACGGCGCCCGTACCCGAGGCGGACGGACGGCCACCGCCCCGGCTACCGGTCCGCCGACTCCCGCCCCGAAGGCTCCCGCCGCTTCCGCGCCGCCGCCGGCGCCGGACCCCGTACCGCGCCCGGTGCCTGCCACTCCGCGCTCCGCCGCGCCCGCCGCTTGGCGCGCTCGCTGGAGCCGAGCTGGTACGGCACCGACGTCACCATCACACCCGGCGTGAACAGCAACCGTGCCTTCAGCCGCAGCGCGCTCTGGTTGTGCAGCAGGTGCTCGTACCAGTGCCCGACGACGTACTCCGGGATGTAGACGCTGATCACCGTGTCCGGCTTCTCCTGGCGCAGCCGCTTGACGTACTCGATCAGCGGCCTGGTGATCTCGCGGTACGGCGACTCGATGACGGTGAGCGGCACGTCCAGCTCGCTGTCCACCCACTGCTGCTGGAGCTGCCTGGTCTCCTCGGCGTCGACCCCGATGGTCAGCGCCTCCAGCTTGTCGGAACGTACGAGCTTCGCGTACGCCAGGGCGCGCATCGTCGGGCGGTGCAACTGGGAGACGAGCACGATCGAGTGCATGTGCCCGGGACGCGGCATCGCGTCGTCCGCCTCGCCCTCGGCGACCGCGACCTCCTGGGCGACACGGTCGTAGTGGCGGCGGATGGCGGCCATGACCACGTAGAAGAAGAGCATGCCGGCCAGCGCGATCCACGCGCCGTGGCTGAACTTGGTGACCAGCACGACCACCAGCACCAGCGCGCAGAACACCGCGCCGAAGCCGTTCATCGCCCGCGACCGCAGGATGCGGCGGCGCTCGTCGGGCCGGTGCTCGGCGGACAGCGCGCGGTTCCAGTGCCGCACCATGCCGGTCTGGCTGAAGGTGAAGGAGACGAAGACGCCGACGATGTAGAGCTGGATCAGCCGGGTGGAGTCGGCCTTGAACGCGTAGACGAGGGCCCCGGAGAGCAGGGCGACGAAGAGGATGCCGTTGCTGAACGCCAGCCGGTCGCCGCGGGTGTGCAACTGGCGCGGCAGGAAGCGGTCGTGGGCGAGGATCGAGCCAAGCACGGGGAAGCCGTTGTACGCGGTGTTGGCGGCCAGGAACAGCACGAGCGCCGTGGCCGCCGCCAGGACGACGAACGGCAGCGAGCCGTCGCCGAAGACCGCCGCGCCGACCTGCGCGATCACCGGGTTCTGGATGAAGCCGGAGCCGACCGCCTCGCCGTTCCGCAGCAGTTCCTCGGCGGGCCGCTCGGCCATCCGCACGTCGGTGTGGAGCGCGAGGACGATGATGCCGACGAACATGACGATCGCCAGCAGCCCCATCATCGCCAGCGTCGTCGCCGCGTTGCGGCTCTTGGGCTTGCGGAAGGCGGGCACGCCGTTGCTGATCGCCTCGACGCCGGTCAGCGCGGCGCAGCCGGAGGAGAAGGCCCGTAGCAGCAGGAAAATCAGCGCGAAGCCGGCGAGGCCGCCCGCGTGCTCGCTGTGGACCTCCAGGTCGGCGGTGGGGGCGCGCATCGTGTCGTCGAGGACGAGGGCGCGGAAGGCGCCCCAGACGATCATGATGAGGACGCTGCCGACGAAGACGTAGGTGGGGATGGCGAAGAGCGTCCCCGACTCCTTCACGCCGCGCAGGTTCATGGTGGTCAGCAGGCCGATGACGATCAGCGCGCAGAGCACCTTGTTGTCCGCGACGAACCCCCAGGCCGAGCCCAGGTTCTCCACGCCCGCGGAGACCGACACCGCGACGGTGAGCACGTAGTCGACGAGGAGCGCACTGGCCACCACCTGGCCGGCGCGGCGGCCGAGGTTGGTGGTGGCGACCTCGTAGTCGCCGCCGCCGCTGGGGTAGGCGTGCACCGTCTTGCGGTACGAGGCGACGACGACGACCATCAGCACGACGATGGCCGCGGTGATCCAGGGGCTGTACGAGTACGCCCCGACGCCGGCGATCGACAGGACGATCAGCACCTCGCCCGGGGCGTACGCGACCGAGGAGAGCGGGTCGGAGGCGAAGACCGGGAGCGCGACGCGCTTGGGGAGCAGCGTCTCGCCGAGCCGGTCGCTGCGAAGCGCGCGGCCGATCAGTATGCGCTTCGGCAGTTCGGTCAGCTTGGGCACGGGGCGATCGTAAGTGATCCGAAATACCGCTCTGGGCAGCGAAGTGCGCTTTGTCCAGGACGGCGCCGATGTTTTGACGCGACCCTAACGCCGGGCGTGCCGCCCGCGCTGCGGCCCGCCGTCGCCGCCGTCGGCGGCGGGGGTGGCCGGGTGGCCCTCCGGCTCGTCCGCGGAAGGGCCCGCCGGGGGCGCCTTCTTGGCGCGGCTGCGGGCGCGCAGGTACTCGATGACGATCGGCAGCACCGACAGCAGCACGATGCCGATGAGGATCGCCTCGATGTTCTCGTGCACGAAGTCGATCCGGCCCAGGGCGGCGCCCAGAAGGGTGACGCCGACGCCCCAGAGGACGCCGCCGATGACGTTGAAGACGACGAACTGCCGGTAGTTCATCCGGCTGACGCCGGCGATGATCGGGGTGAAGGTGCGCACGATGGGCACGAAGCGGGCGAGGACCAGCGACTTCGGGCCGTGTTTCTCGAAGAACTCGTGCGCCTTCTGCACGTTCTCCTGTTTGAAGAGCCTGGAGTCCGGGCGGTTGAAGAGGGCCGGGCCGACCTTCCGGCCGAAGAGATAGCCGACCTGGTCGCCGACGACGGCCGCGACGGCGATGAGCACGCACATCAGCCACAGCGGGAAGTCGAGCACGTCCGAGGTGATCAGCAGGCCCGTGGTGAAGAGCAGCGAGTCGCCCGGCAGGAAGAACCCGATGAGGAGCCCGGACTCGGCGAAGACGATCACGAGCACGCCGAGCACGCCGAACTTGTCGATCAGGAAGTCGGGATCCAGCCATCCGGGTCCGAGCGCGAGCGTGTTCATGGGTTCGGGACTCCAGACATCTGGGACGGGCGGCAGGGAGAAGAGTGGGCCACCTACGGGGGAGAACGCAAGCCGGGTGCGTCCGGTTCCGGACGCGGCGCGCAGGGGCGGGGAGGCGGGCGGGAGCGGCGGCGGGGGCCTGGTGGGAGGGCCGCGGGCTCGCCGCGGCGCGGGGCTAGACCGGCTCCTCCGGCCAGCCGAGGAGCCGGGCGCCCATGGCGGCGGTCTCCAGGGTGTAGCGGTGCAGGGAGTCCGCCACGTCGTAGCCGGTGAGGGTGCGTATCCGGTCCAGCCGGTACGACAGCGTCCGCACGCTCACGCCCAGCCGCCGGGCGGCCTCGGCGTTGACGTAGCCGGCGGCGGCGCACGTCTGCAGCGTGGCGAGCAGCGGCTCGGCGCCGCCGCGGGCCTGCGTCAGCGGGCCGAGGACGGTCCGTACCAGATCGGCCATCGCGGCCCGGTCGCGCAGCAGCACGGGGAAGACCAGCAGCTCGGCGGCCCGCAGCACGGGCTGCGCGAGGCCGAGCACGGCGGCCATGTCGAGCGCGCCGAGGGCCTCCTCGTAGCTGCGTACGACCCCGCCGGGGCCCGCGTGCTCGCGGCCCATGGCGACGCGGGTGGCGCCGGCATAGCCGCTGCCCGGCTCCAGGGCCACCTTGGCGAAGGCGTCGAGCAGGGCGCGCTCGCTGCTGCCGGCGACGCAGACGAGCCGGCCCTCCTTGGTGGTCAGCAGCACGTCGCGCTCGACGAAGCGGCCCAGCAGCTCCCGCTCGATGCGCCGCACCAGGGGGTGGACGTCGGCGAAGGGCTCCTCGCCGGCGGCGACCGCGACGGCGTGGGCGCGGGCCAGCCGCAGCCCGAAGCGCTCCGCGCGCTCGGCGAGCCGGCCGAGGTCGCTGCGGCCGTAGAGCAGGTCGTCGACGAACTCGCGGCGCTCGGCCTCCTCCTGCCGGACCGCGAGCCGCTGGGCGCGCTCGTGGCCCTCGCCGAGCGCGCTCACGGCCGCCTCGACCGCGGCCAGCACGGCGTCGCCGCTGCGGGCGCGCTCGGCGGCGCTCGCGGCCCTGGCCACGCCGGGCAGGGCGGCCCAGGTACGGCGGGTCTCGGCGAGGTGTCCCGCGACCAGCTCGCGCAGGCTGCGTCCCGACTCGGCGGCCTGCTCGCCCAGCTCGCGCAGGGCGTCCAGCTCGGGGCGGCGCAGCAGCCGGCCGGTGGCGGACACGTCGGCCAGCAGGTCCGCGTAGCCGACGAGGACATCGGGGGGTGACCCCGCCACGCGCGTTCGCGCCACCACCGCTCCCGGTTGCCGGATCCTGGAGACGGGACACCGCGGTCGCTGCCGGGTCCCGGAAATGTGGCGCCAAGAGTACGTCACGGCGGTTCGGGCGGGAAAGCGCGGCCCGTACGCGGCCGGGGCGGCGGGAACCCGCTTCCCGCCGCCCCGGCCCGGCCGGCGAGTCCGCCTGCCGCCTCGTCCGCGGAGCCGGTCCGCCGGCCTCCCGGCGCGTCCGCGGAGCCTCTGCCTCAGCCCGTCAGCTCGACCGCCCGCCGGACGGTCTCGGCGAGGTCGCCCACGGCCGGGTCCTCGGTCTCGGCGGCCAGGTCCTCGGCGTGGCCGGCGAGGTCGTCGACCGTGGGTGCCCCGGGCAGCGGCAGGTACCCGGCGCCCGTGGTACCGGCGCCCTCCTTCTCCTTGCCGTCCTCGTACGGCTCGGGGGTGGGGGTCGGGGTGGTGCCGGCGCCGGAGCCGCCGCGCAGGGCGTCGGCGAAGTAGGCGGCGAGCGCGGTGAGCTGCAGCCGGGGCGGGGCCGCGCCCCACAGGTCGCCGGTGAGGGCGCCCGCGTCGACGGTGCTGGACTCCTCGTGCGGGGCGCGGGTGTCGGGGTCGAGCCAGCGCACGGTGGCCGTCGCGACGCTGCCCGAGGCGCCCTCGGCGAGCCGGACGGCGTAGAGCGCGGTGACGGTGTGGCCGGGGCCGACCTCGCCGCCGTCGACGGCGTCGTTGCGGAAGTCCTCGTCGGCGACCTGGCGGTTGTCGTAGCCGATCAGCCGGTAGTCGGAGACGGCGTCCGCGTCGAAGACGACCTGCGCCTTGGCGTCCCGGGCGCGCAGGTCGACGTTGCGCGGCAGGTCCTCGACGAAGACCTTGCGGGCCTCGGTGGTCCCGGAGACGTAGGCGGTGTGGCCGTCGCCCTGGTTGGTCAGCCGCTCCATCAGCGCGTCGCCGTACTCGCTGCCGACGCCGACGCCGAAGAGGGTGATGCCGTAGTCCTCCCGGGCCGCGGCGATGCGGTCGAGGATCGTCTCCGCGTCGGTGGCGCCGGTGTTGGCGAGGGCGTCGGAGAGCAGGACGACGCGGTTGGTGGCGCCCTTGCGGTGGCCGTCGACCGCCTCGTCGTAGCCGCGGGCCACGCCCGCCTCGAGGTTGGTGCTCTCGGTGGGCTGCAACTCCTCGACCGCGTCGTGGATACGGTCCTCCGCCCCGCCGACGGCCGTCATCGGCAGCACCGTACGGGCCTCGTCGCTGAACGCCACGAGCGCCAGCGCGTCGTCGTCGCGCAGCTCGTCGACCGCGGTGTGCAGGGCCTCCCGTACGAGGCTGAGCCGGCCGGGCTCCGCCATCGAGCCGGAGACGTCCACGACGAAGGTCAGCGCGGCGGGCCGGCGCGCCTGCGTGCCGTACTCGTTGCTCTCCGGGCGGGTCGCCAGCCCCACGCGCATCAGCGACCAGCGGTCGTCCGCCGTGCGGGCGCCGTCGGCGGTGACGGAGAAGCCGTCGTCCTCGGGCGCGGGGTAGTCCTGGCTGAAGCTGTTGATGAACTCCTCGTGGCGCACGGTGTCCGGCTGCGGCAGCGCCCCGCTGTCGATCGTGCGGCGGGCGTAGCTGTACGAGGCGGTGTCCACGTCGAGCGCGAAGGTGGAGACCATGTCGGGCTCCGGTACGAAGGAGTCCGCCCGTTCCTTGCCCGCGGCCTCCGGCGCGGCGTCGTACGCACCCCCCGGGGCCGCGGAGGGCGCCGCGGGAGCCGGCAGCGGCGCGCTCCCGCCGCCGGCCCGGTCATGGGACACCTGCTTGTCGCTCGTATCGCCCCCGCCCCCGCTGCAGCCCGTCAGCAACAGCGGCACCGTCATCATTCCTGCCAGTCCTGTGAGCACCGCGCGTCTCATCGCGCCCCTCCCTCGTGCCGTCCTCATCGGGACTGTGACGAAGGAGGGGGCGATTCGGTGCCGTTACTCCGTCGACTCGCGGATCCCGGCCCGGGGCATCAGTGACACGGCATCAGCTCCTCGCACACACGACGGTTGATGGTGGAGGCGGTGCGGAACACCGGGACCGTCCGGATCCCGATGCCGCAGACATGTCGCACCGTTACCCGCAAAGTACCCCCGGCCGCACGATCTGCCTCCCCAACGGCGGCACCGGTCTCAGCGGGACGTCGGGAAGCCCAGGTCGACGCCGCCGTCAGCGGGGTCGGGCCAGCGGGTCGTGACGACCTTCGCCCGGGTGTAGAAGCGGACGCCGTCCTCGCCGTAGATGTGGTGGTCGCCGAAGAGGGAGTCCTTCCAGCCGCCGAAGGAGTGGTAGCCCACGGGCACCGGGATCGGCACGTTCACGCCGACCATCCCGGCGGTGGCCTCGAGCTGGAAGCGGCGCGCGGCGCCGCCGTCGCGGGTGAAGATGGCGGTGCCGTTGCCCCACGGCGAGCCGTTGACGAGCCGCACGCCCTCCTCGTACGTCTCCGCCCGCACCACGCACAGCACCGGCCCGAAGATCTCGTCCCGGTAGGCCTCGGACTCCACCGGCACCCGGTCCAGCAGGCTGACCCCGATCCAGTGGCCGTCCTCGCGGCCGGG
Source organism: Streptomyces sp. WAC 06738 (assembly GCF_003945505.1). Classification (NCBI taxonomy): domain Bacteria; kingdom Bacillati; phylum Actinomycetota; class Actinomycetes; order Kitasatosporales; family Streptomycetaceae; genus Streptomyces; species Streptomyces sp. WAC 06738. The sequence goes on from NZ_CP029618.1 coordinate 2,448,809, forward strand.
AACGGTGTAGCCCGTGCCGTCCACGACCACCTCGGCGCCCTGCGCCGCGGCCCCCCGCACATAGCCGGCGACCTTGTCGCGGTGCTCGCGGGTGATGAGCGGGCCCATCTCCGAGTCGGGGTCGTCGCCGGGGCCGATACGGACCTTGCGCGCCCGCTCGGCGATCTTCGTCACCAGCTCGTCGCCCGTGTCCCCGACCGCGACCACCGCGGAGACCGCCATGCAGCGCTCCCCCGCCGACCCGTACGCCGCCGAGACCGCGGCGTCCGCGGCCGCGTCCAGATCGGCGTCGGGGAGCACCAGCATGTGGTTCTTCGCGCCGCCGAGCGCCTGGACGCGCTTGCCGTGGGAGGTGCCGGTGGTGAAGACGTACCGGGCGATCGGGGTGGAGCCGACGAAGCTGAGCGCGGCGACGTCGGGGTGCTCCAGCAGCCGGTCGACGGCCTCCTTGTCTCCGTGGACGACGTTGAAGACCCCCTCCGGCAGTCCCGCCTCGGCGAGCAGCTCCGCGAGCAGCCCGGAGGCCGACGGGTCCTTCTCGCTGGGCTTCAGCACGAAGGTGTTGCCGCAGGCGATGGCCAGCGGGAACATCCACATCGGAACCATCGCGGGGAAGTTGAACGGCGTGATGCCCGCGACCACGCCGACGGGCTGGCGGATCGAGGCGACGTCGATACGGGTGGAGACCTGCGTGGACAGCTCGCCCTTGAGCAACTGCGGAATGCCGCAGGCGACCTCGACGATCTCCAGCCCGCGGGCCACCTCCCCGAGGGCGTCGGAGTGCACCTTGCCGTGCTCGGCGGTGATCAGCCGGGCGACGTCCTCGCGGCGGGCGGCGAGCAGTTCGCGGAAGCGGAACAGCACGGCGGTGCGCCGCGCGAGCGACGACACGCCCCACTCCGCGAACGCCTCGCGGGCGGCGGCGACGGCGGCGTCCACCTCGGCGGCGGAGGCGAACGCGACCTCGGCGGCCTGCGCCCCGGTGGCGGGGTCGTAGACCGGCCCCGACCGTCCCGACGCGCCCTCGACTGCCTTGCCGCCGATCCAGTGGCCGATGGTCTTCATGGGCAATCCCTTCGTCCAGCAACGGTTTCGGTCTAACCGCCGCCGAGGAGCCGTGTCAATCATGCGTCGATCACGCCGCGTGCGTGTCTCGTCACCAATGTCACGGTTACGTCGGTTCCCCACCACAGGTGCTCGACAACCCCCCGGCGAGGGTCGGAGGGGGTCTCCCGGCGGGCACAGGGTCACTGATCACCAGGGGCGCTGCCCCGGCGCCCCGCCGGGAGGTACAGAGATGACGGACAGTCTGTGGTCGTACAAGGAGATCGCGGCACACATCGGCGTGCAGACCGAGACCGTGCGGTCGTACCGGAAGCACGGGATGCTGCCGGCGCCCGACGTCGTCGAGCACGGCAAGCCCTACTGGTACCCGGACACGGTGCGCGCCTGGGTCGCCCAGCGGCCCAGCAGCCGCACCCGCCGCGGCCGCCGGTGACGCCCCGCCCCGCGGCCGGGCCGGCTCCCCGGGCCGGCGGGTGTCACCGCCCGCCGATAGGCGTGAGGTCGTCGGACTTCTCCGCCGGCCGCTCCTCCTCCTGACCGGCCGCCCGGGGCCCGCCTTCGCCGAATCCGCTGCGCTCGACGCGCTCGTGGAACCGGCGCAGCGGCCCGGGCGCCCACCACGTGGCGGCCCCGGTCAGCTTCAGCACCGCCGGCACCAGCAGCCCGCGCACCACCATCGCGTCCATCAGCACCGCGAGCGCGAGGCCGATGCCCAGCATCTTGGTGTTGGTGACCCGGGAGGTGCCTATCGCGAACATCACCACCGCGAGGATCACCGCGGCCGCGGTGATGAGCCCGCCGGTCCGCCGCAGCCCGAAGACCACGGCCCCGTCCCGGTCCCCGGTGCGGTCGTACTCCTCCTTGATGCGGGAGAGCAGGAAGACGCCGTAGTCCATGGACAGGCCGAAGGCGACGCAGAACATCAGCACCGGCAGCGTCGTCTCGATGTCGCCGGTGGCGGTGAAGTCCAGCACCCCGGACAGGTTGCCGTCCTGGAAGACCCACACGATGGCGCCGAACATCGCGGTGAGGCTCAGCGCGTTGAGCACGACGGCCACGAACGGTATGAGCACGCTGCCGGTGAGGAGGAAGAGCAGGATCAGCGTGGCCAGCACGATCATGAGGGCTGCCCAGGGCAGGACGGACTGGATGGAGTCCTTGGCGTCCACCAGGTCGGCGGCCGAGCCGGCGACCGACGCCTCGAACGGCGGCCCCAAGTCCCGGATGTCGCGCACCAGGTCCTGGCTGGACGCCTCCACCGCCTCGCCCTCGGCGGTCACGGTCAGATAGCCGGCCCCGGCGTTCATCGCGGAGCCGTCGACCCGCTCCACCCCGTCCAGCGCGGCGATCCGCTCCTGGTACGCGGCCAGCTCCGCGGCGGCCGGGCCGCCCTCGACGTAGATCTCGATCGTCCCGCCGGGAGTACCGGGGAAGCCGTCCCTGATGTGCTCCTGCACCACGTGGGACTCGGCCGACCCGGGAAGCTGCCGGTCGTCCGCCGTACCGAACTGCACTCCCAGGAACGGCAGTCCGAGCAGCATCAGCCCGCCGGTCGTGAGCACCGCGAAGACAGGCGCCCGGCGCATCACGACCTTGGCCAGCCGCGCCCAGCCGCGGCCGCTCTCGGCGCCGCCGGGCACCCCGCCGCCCCGCTTGGGCAGGATGCGCCAGGCGTTGACCCGCGGGCCGAGCAGCACCAGCGCGGCGGGCAGCACCGTCAGCGCCGCCACCGCGGCCAGCAGCACCACCGCTATCCCGGCGTACGCGAACGAGCGCAGGAAGTACTGCGGGAAGAGCAGCATCGCCGAGAGCGACACCGCGACCGTCAGCGCCGAGAACAGCACCGTGCGGCCGGCGGTCCGCAGCGTGGTGCCCACCGCGCCGAGCGGATCCGCGCCCGCCGCCAGCTCCTCCCGGTAGCGCCGGACGATGAACAGTGCGTAGTCGATGGCGAGTCCGAGGCCGAGGGCCGTGGTCAGGTTCTGCGCGAAGACCGACACGTCCGCGAACTCGGTGATGCCGCGCAGCACCGCGTTCGTCCCCAGGATGGCGATGATGCCCACGGCCAGCGGCAGCAGCGCGGCGACCGCGCTGCCGAAGACCACGATGAGCAGCAGGAGCGTCACCGGCAGGGCGATGATCTCGGCGCGCAGCAGGTCCTCCTGGATGGTGCCCTGCAACTCGTCGTAGATCGCGGCCTGCCCGCCGAGGCGCACCTCGACCGGGCCGTGCTCACCGCGGAAGTCCGGTGCCAGCTCGTCGAAGACCTCGCTGTTGCGCGTCTCGTCCCCGGTGATCCGCGCGGCGATCAGCGCCTCGCTGCCGTCCTCGGACCGCAGTCCGGCGGCCGCGGCCGCCGCGCCCCGCGCCTCGCCCGCGCCTGCCGCGCCCTCGGCCGGGCCGGCCTCCGCCTGTCCTGCGGCCCGGGCCGCCGCCCAGTACGACGTCACCCCTTCGACGGAGTCCACCGCCGCCAGCCGCCCGGCCAGCCGCTCCGCCTCGGCGGCGACGGCGGGGTCGTCCACCCCGTCCGGCCGGCCGCTGTCCACGAGCAGCAGCAGGTTCGGCCGGGCGCCGGGGAACTGCTCGTCCAGCGCGTCCGCGGCGTACGCCGACTCGGACGCAGGATCCTGCCACCCCCCGCCGCTCATGCGGTCCGCCACCCCGCTCCCGGCCACCACGGCCAGCGCCGTGAAGACCAGCGCGAGCAGCAGCGACAGCCTGGGCCGCGCCGTGACGAACCGCGTCCAGCGGCTCACCCCGGCCGTCCCCCCGTTCGTGCCCTCGGCCATCGGACCCGCCCTCTCGTTGCACAGCGCAATAGAATGAGACACGAGCCGGAATACGAGTCCGCGCTCGCGTTCACTCAGAATGCGAGCGGTCGCTCGTGTTTGTCAACTCCTACCCGGAGGCTGTGGATAGCCGTGTCGAATCCAGCACCGGCCGTCGGCGGACACGCCCCCGCCGACCGGCCGCCCCGCCGCCGGCAGGCGCGCGGCGAGCGGCGCGTGCAGCAGTTGCTCGACGCCGCCGCGGCCGTGTTCGCCCGCAGCGGATACGCCGCCGCGTCCACGAACGCCATCGCCCGCGAGGCCGGCGTCTCCCCCGGCACGCTGTACCAGTTCTTCCCGAACAAGGAGGCGGTGGCGGTCGAGTTGGGCCGCCGCTACAACCACGAACTCCAGGAGACGAACAGCGAGGCGTTCACCCCCGCCAACGCCGCACTCCCGCTCGGCGCGATGCTCGACGCCGCCCTCGACCCGGTGATCGACTTCTGCGCCGCCAACCCCGGCTTCGAGGTGCTGCTGCAGAGCGCGGACGCCCCGGGCCTGGTCGCGGAGGAGCACGAGGCGGTGCACACGACGATCGTGGCCGCCGTCGAGGGCATGCTCACCCTGCGCGCCCCGGAGCTCTCGGGCACCGAGATCGCCCGCACCACCGCCATGTCGTTCAGCATCTTCAAGGCGGGTCTGGAGCTGTTCATGACCGCCGGGGAGGCCGAACGGGAGCCGTACCGCGGGGAGATCAAGCGGGCCCTGTTCGGCTACCTCGCGCCGGTCGTCGGCACCGACGCCATAGCCCCGCCGGGCTGACCGCGGGATCAGCGCGGGAAAATACCCCTAGGGGGTATACTGTGGAGTGCAGGGAGCAGGACACGGCTGCGCCCACCGTCGACAAGGGAGACTCCCATGAGCGCTCAGACCTCCGTCACCACCGTCTACAAGGTCACCGGCATGACCTGCGGCCACTGCGAGGGCGCCGTGAGCGCCGAGATCTCCGAACTCGACGGCGTCTCCTCGGTCAAGGCCGCGGCCGCCACCGGCGAGGTGACCGTCACCTCCGCCGCCCCGCTCGACGAGGAGAAGGTGCGCGCCGCGGTCGACGAGGCCGGGTACGAACTGACCGGCACGGCCTGAGCCGTACGGTCCGCGGCGAACGCCGCCCCCGCATCCGCACGCGCGACGCGGGGGCGGCGTCGGCGCGCGGAGCCGCCGGTTGCGCGACCCTGGGCGAGTGACTTAGATCACACTGATCGGGGGGTAACCATCGGCGCCATTCGCGTGTCTATTCGGGTGACGTCGACACCCGGCGGAGTCGACGTGCACGAGGCCGGGACGGCACGTGCGAGGAGCATTGAGCGGCCCCTCCCGCGGCGGCGTCCCGGCGGCATGAAGGCGCCCGGCCCTTACCGGGGCCGGGAGAGCGAAGCGCCCCGTCGACTGATCCGTGGGGGGATCGCAGACGGGGCGCCTTCGCGTTCTCGTGCGTCGTGCCGGCGTGCGGGTGGCCGGCAGCTCAGCGCTCTTCGACCGGGACGAAGTCTCGCAGCACCTCACCGGTGTAGATCTGCCGGGGACGGCCGATCCGGGAGCCGGGCTCCTTGATCATCTCGTGCCACTGGGCGACCCAGCCCGGCAGCCGCCCGAGCGCGAAGAGCACCGTGAACATCTCGGTCGGGAAGCCCATGGCGCGGTAGATGAGGCCGGTGTAGAAGTCGACGTTCGGGTACAGCTTGCGCTCGACGAAGTAGTCGTCGGCGAGCGCGTGCTCCTCCAGCTTGAGGGCGATGTCCAGCAGCTCGTCGGACTTGCCCAGCGCGGAGAGGACATCGTGCGCCGCCGCCTTGATGATCTTCGCCCGGGGGTCGAAGTTCTTGTAGACGCGGTGCCCGAAGCCCATGAGCTTCACGCCGTCTTCCTTGTTCTTCACCTTGCGGATGAAGGTGTCGACGTCGCCGCCCGTGGCCTGGATGCCCTCCAGCATCTCCAGCACGCTCTGGTTGGCGCCGCCGTGCAGGGGCCCCCAGAGCGCGCTGATGCCCGCCGAGATGGAGGCGAAGAGGTTGGCCTGCGAAGAGCCGACCAGCCGCACGGTGGAGGTCGAACAGTTCTGCTCGTGGTCGGCGTGCAGGATCAGCAGCTTGTCGAGCGCGCTGACCACGACCGGGTCCAGGTCGTACTCGGCGGCGGGCACCGAGAAGGTCATGCGCAGGAAGTTCTCGACGTACCCGAGGTCGTTGCGCGGGTAGACCACCGGATGGCCGACGGACTTCTTGTACGCGTACGCCGCGATCGTCGGCAGCTTGGCCAGCAGCCGGATCGTCGACAGGTGCCGCTGCTGCTCGTCGAACGGGTTGTGGCTGTCCTGGTAGAAGGTCGACAGCGCGCTGACCACGGAGGACAGCATCGCCATCGGGTGTGCGTCCCGCGGGAAGCCGTCGTAGAAGCGCTTGACGTCCTCGTGCAGGAGGGTGTGGCGGGTGATCTCGCCCTTGAACACCGACAGCTCGTCGACGCTGGGCAGCTCACCGTTGATCAGCAGGTACGCGACTTCCAGGAACGTGCTGCGCTCGGCGAGCTGTTCGATGGGGTAGCCGCGGTAACGCAGAATCCCCTGCTCGCCGTCCAGATAGGTGATGGCCGACTTGTACGCCGCGGTGTTGCCGTAGCCGCTGTCCAGGGTCACCAGCCCGGTCTGGGAGCGCAGCTTTCCGATGTCGACGCCGGTGTCACCGACGGTGCTGTCGACGATCGGGAAGGTGTACTCGCCGTCGCCGTACCGAAGTACTGCAGATTTGTCGCTCACTCTGTCCTCACCCGACGTATCGTGCCTCTTCTTTGAGGTGTGCTTGAGGTGCCCTGACTACCCTCCAGCTTCCCCCATGCGGAGCTCTTCCGTGCACTCGGGGTCGGCTGCCGGATCAACATACGGCACTGCGTGCCACATACGGACCATCGTGCCCTGTCGGAGCGCGTTATGGGAGACCCACTCGCCCACGCAGCCGATGATCCAGCGCCGTGCAACGCCGGCCTGCGGAAACGGTCCGCACCGCCTGGCCGAGGGCCTTGCGGGAGCCGACCAGCACGACCAGCTTCTTGGCCCGGGTGACGGCCGTGTACAGCAGGTTCCGTTGGAGCATCATCCAGGCGCCGGTGGTGACGGGGATCACCACCGCCGGATACTCGCTGCCCTGCGAACGGTGGATGGTGACGGCGTACGCGTGCGTCAGCTCGTCCAGCTCGTCGAAGTCGTACGGCACCTCCTCGTCCTCGTCCGTGAGCACCGTCAGCCGCTGCTCGTCGGCATCCAGGGCGGTGACGACGCCGACGGTGCCGTTGAAGACCCCGTTGCTCCCCTTCTCGTAGTTGTTCCGTATCTGCGTGACCTTGTCGCCGACGCGGAACGTACGGCCGCCGAAGCGCTTCTCCGGCAACCCGGGGCGGCCCGGGGTGACGGCCTCCTGGAGCAGCCCGTTGAGCGCGCCGGCGCCCGCGGGGCCACGGTGCATGGGGGCGAGGACCTGCACATCGCGGCGCGGGTCGAGGCCGAATTTGGCCGGAATCCGACGCGCCGCCACATCCACCGTCAGCCGGCCGGCGGCCTCCGTGTCGTCCTCGGCGAAGAGGAAGAAGTCGGCGAGGCCCTGGGTGAGGGGCTGGACCCCGGAGTTGATGCGGTGCGCGTTCGTCACCACGCCGGACTGCCGGGCCTGGCGGAAGATCCGGGTCAGCCGGACCGCGGGCACCGGACCGCCCTCGGCCAGCAGGTCGCGCAGCACCTCCCCGGCGCCGACGGACGGCAGTTGGTCGACGTCGCCGACGAGCAGCAGGTGCGCCCCCGGCGGCACCGCCTTGGCCAGCTTGTTCGCCAGCAGCAGGTCGAGCATCGAGGCTTCGTCGACGACGACCAGGTCGGCGTCGAGCGGGCGGTCCCTGTCGTACGCGGCGTCGCCGCCCGGCTTCAGCTCCAGCAGCCGGTGGACCGTGGACGCCTCGGCGCCGGTGAGCTCCGCCAGCCGCTTGGCCGCGCGGCCCGTGGGCGCCGCCATCACCACCTTCGCCCGCTTGGCCCGGGCCAGCTCCACGATCGAGCGGACCGTGAACGACTTGCCGCAGCCCGGGCCACCGGTGAGCACGGCGACCTTCTCCGTCAGCGCCAGCCGGACCGCCTGCTCCTGCTCGGGCGCCAGCTCCGCGCCGGTGCGACCGCCGAGCCAGCTCAGCGCCCGGTCCCAGTCGACATCCTGGAAGGCGGGCATCCGGTCCCGCTCGGTGCGCAGCAGGCGCAGCAACTGGGCCGCCAGGGAGACCTCCGCGCGGTGGAACGGCACGAGGTAGATCCCCTGCACGGCCTCCTGACCGGCCGGCCCGGGCACCGTCTCCCGGACGACGCCCTCCTCCTTCACCAGCTCGTCCAGGCAGTCGATGACCAGGCCCGTGTCGACCTGGAGCAGCTTGACCGCCTCGGTGATGAGCTGCTGCTCGGGCAGGAAGCAGTTGCCCTGGTCGGAGGACTGCGACAGCGCGTACTGAAGGCCGGCCTTCACCCGCTCCGGGCTGTCGTGCGGGATGCCGACGGAGCGGGCGATCCGGTCGGCGGTGAGGAAGCCGATGCCCCAGACGTCGGCCGCCAGCCGGTACGGCTCGTTCTTCACCACGGAGATGGAGGCGTCCCCGTACGACTTGTAGATCCGCACGGCGATGGACGTGGAGACGCCGACGCCCTGGAGGAAGAGCATGACCTCCTTGATCGCCTTCTGCTCCTCCCAGGCGGCGCCGATCAGCTTCGTCCGCTTGGGGCCGAGGCCGGGGACCTCGACGAGCCGGGCGGGATCCTCCTCGATGACGTCGAGGGTGTCGACGCCGAAGTGGTCGACGATGCGCTCGGCGATGCGGGGCCCGATGCCCTTGATCAGCCCCGAGCCGAGATACCGGCGGATGCCCTGGACGGTGGCGGGGAGGACCGTTCGGTAGTTCTCCACGGTGAACTGTTTGCCGTACTGCGGGTGGGAGCCCCAGCGGCCCTCCATGCGCAGCGACTCGCCGGGCTGGGCGCCGAGGAGGGCGCCGACGACCGTGAGGAGATCGCCGCCGCCGCGGCCGGTGTCGACGCGGGCGACCGTGTACCCGTTGTCCTCGTTGGCGTACGTGATCCGCTCGAGGACCCCCTCCACCACCGCCAGTTGCGTCATGGGAAAGACGCTATCGCCGGGCCCCGACATCGCGGACCGGCCTGTGGACTACTCGCCGGTTGTGGACAACCCGTGACGGGCGCAGCGAGGGGGCCCGGCCTCTGCGGCCGGGCCCCCTCGCGTGTCCCCCTCCGAAGGCTCCCCCACCCCCCTGGTACTCCCCCCGGGAAGCCTGATGCCCTATACGACCCCGATCGACGGCGAAGGGTTGCACGGCTTCGGCACTTTATCGATCTGTAACCCGACGTGCCGACATCGGTGATCGGCCGTAACGTTTCCGGCATGAGGGACAGACCGGTACACAAATCCGTCCTGGACGACCTCGGCACGGAGCAGTTGCACCAGGTGGCCACCGAGCTGGGCACCGGCAGCCGGGGCGCGAAGCGGGTCGTCGGCGAGACGGTCGCCGCCCTCACCGGCTCGCTCGCCGAAGAGGCCGCCACTCCGCACGGAGCGCACGAGGTCGAGCAGGCGCTCGACGAGGCTCAGGGGGCGACGCCCGCGGGCGCGGCAGCGGGCGCGCGCCCGGCGAAGGGGGCGACCGCGCCGGCGGGCGCCGGGACCTTCGCCGGGAGTGCCCTCGGCGGCGGGATGCTGGCGACGATCGTCGGCAGGACGAGCATGCCCGTGGCCCGCGCGGTCTCGCAGCGCACGGGCATCCCCATGGCGCAGGTGTCCCGGGCGCTGAAGATCCTCACCCCGGTCGCCATGGCCGCCGTCTCCCGGGCCGCGCGGAACCGCAACGTCGGGGCGGACGGGCTGGCCGAGATGCTCAGGGAGGAGCAGCAGGCGACCCGCAGGCCGGGCGGGACGCTCGGCGCGCTGGCACGGCTCTTCGGCGGCGGGCAGTCCTACGGCGGCGGGCGCCACCGCGCCTGACGGCACGGCGGGGACCGGCCCGTATCCGACGAGCGGCCCGGAACCCGCCGCCGCCCGGACCGGCCGCCGCGACCCGACGACACACCGTCAACGGCACACCGGCCGGCCGCTCAGCGCACGACCAGCCGCTCGTACCGTTCGACGATCTCCGCCAGCACCTCCGCGCCGTCGCGCGCCCACAGCCCCGGGTTGAAGATCTCGACCTCGACGAAGCCCGCGTACCCCGCCTCGTCCACCCGCTCCCGGAACCAGCGCAGGTCGACGCTCCCTTCGCCCAGTTGGCCCCGCCCCAGCAGCACCCCCTCCGGCAGCGGCGTCACCCAGTCCGCCAGTTGGAAGGCGGCGATCCGGCCGGATTCCCCCGCGCGCGTGATCTGCGCCGCGACCGTGTCGTCCCACCACAGGTGGTACGTGTCCACCACCACGCCCACCCGGTCCGCCGGGAAGCGCTCGGCCAGGTCGAGCGACTGGGCCAGGGTGGAGACCACGCACCGGTCGGCGGCGTACATCGGGTGCAGCGGCTCGATCGCCAGCCGCACGGCGCGCTCCGCCGCGTACGGCGCGAGGGCGCCCAGGGCATCCGCGATGCGCTCCCGTGCGCCGTGCAGATCGCGACTGCCCGCCGGCAGGCCGCCGGAGACGAGCACGAGCGTGTCCGTGCCCAGCGTGGCGGCCTCGTCGATGGCGCGGCGGTTGTCGTCGAGGGCCGTGGCCCGCTCCCCCGGGTCGCCGGTGGTGAAGAACCCGCCGCGGCACAGGCTCGTCACCGTCAGCCCGGCGTCGCGGAACAGCTTGGCCGCGGCCTCCACCCCGAACTCCTGGACGGGCGCGCGCCACAGCCCCACGCCGCGCACCCCGGCCGCCGTGCAGCCGTCCGCGAGCTCGGGGAGCGACCACTGCCTGATGGTCTCCTGGTTGAGGCTGAGGCGGGCCGGCCCGCCGGCCGGCTGTCCGGTGCTCACAGGGCGACTCCGTGGACGGCGAGGAAGGAGGTCATGCGCTCCGCCGCGAGCTGCGGGTCGGGGAACAGACCGAGGGCGTCGGCCTGTTCGTACGCGCGCGCGAGGTGCGGCAGGGAGCGGGCCGACTGCTGCCCGCCGACCATCGTGAAGTGGCTCTGGTGGCCGGCGAGCCAGGCCAGGAACACCACGCCCGTCTTGTAGAAGCGCGTCGGGGCCTGGAAGAGGTGGCGGGCCAGCGGCACCGTCGGGTCCATGATCTTGCGGAAGCCGGCCGCGTCGCCGGTGTCGAGGGTCCGAACCGCCTCGGCGGCCAGCGGGGCGAGCGGGTCGAAGACACCCAGCAGGGCGTGGCTGAAGCCGTGCTCGTCACCCTCGATCAGCTCGGGGTAGTGGAAGTCGTCACCCGTGTAGCAGCGCACCCCGCGCGGCAGCCTGCGGCGCAGGTCCACCTCGCGCGAGGCGTCGAGGAGGGAGACCTTGACGCCGTCGACCTTGTCCGGGTGCTGGGCGATGACGTCGAGGAACGTGCCGGTGGCGGCGTCGAGATCGGAGCTGCCCCAGTACCCCGCGAGCGCCGGGTCGAACATGTCGCCCAGCCAGTGCAGGATCACCGGCTCGCGCGCCTGCCGCAGCAGCGCGCCGTACGTCTCCACGTAGTCCTCGGGCCCGCGGGCGCACGCCGCCAGCGCGCGGGAGGCCATGAGCACCGCCTGCGCACCCGCGTCCTCGACGAGGGTGAGCTGCTCCTCGTAGGCGGCGCGCACGCCGGCGAGGGTCGCGCCCCGGGGCGCGAGCTGGTCGGTCCCGGCGCCGCAGGCGACGCGGCCGCCGTGGGCCCTGGCCTCGGCGGCGGAGCGGCGCATCAGTTCGGCGGCGCGGGTCCAGTCGAGGCCCATGCCGCGCTGCGCGGTGTCCATGGCCTCGGCCACGGCGAGACCGTGGGACCACAGGTGGCGGCGGAATGCGAGGGTGGCGTCCCAGTCGACCGCGGCGGGGCTGTCCGGGTCGCCGGGGCTGGAGTCCGCGTACGGGTCGGCGACGACGTGCGCGGCGGCGAAGACCGTACGGGAGGAGGGGCGCGGGCCGCCGGTCGCGAGCGCCGGAGCGGGCTCCGCGCGCGGTTCGTACGCCTCGAGCACGCCCCCGGGCCTGGGCAGCCGGATCGTCGTCATCGGGCCAGCTCCGGCACCTCGACGCGCCGCCCCTCCGCGGCGGCCTTGAGGCCCAGCTCGGCGAGCTGCACCCCGCGCGCGCCCGCGAGCAGGTCCCAGTGGTACGGCTCGTCGAGCATCAGGTGCCGCAGGAACAGCTCCCACTGGGCGCGGAAGCCGTTGGCGAACCCGGCGGGCCCGGCGTTGTCCGGCACGTCCTGCCACTGGTCGCGGAAGCTCTCCGAGACCGGCAGGTCGGGGTTCCACACCGGCTTCGGCGTGGCCGCCCGGTGCTGTACGCGGCAGCCGCGCAGGCCCGCGACGGCGGAGCCCTCGGTGCCGTCGACCTGGAACTCGACCAGCTCGTCGCGGTGGACGCGGACCGTCCAGGAGGAGTTGATCTGCGCCACGACGGGGCCGCCGGGCGCGGCGAGTTCGAAGATGCCGTACGCCGCGTCGTCCGCCGTCGCCTCGTACGCCTCGCCGTGCTCGTCCCAGCGGCGCGGCACGTGCGTGGTGACGTGGGCCTGCACGCTGCGTACGGGGCCGAACAGCTCGTGCAGGATGTACTCCCAGTGCGGGAACATGTCCAGCACCATCCCGCCGCCGTCCTGCGCGCGATAGTTCCAGGAGGGCCGCTGGGCCGGCTGCCAGTCGCCCTCGAAGACCCAGTAGCCGAACTCGCCGCGGACCGACAGGATGCGGCCGAAGAAGCCGCCGTCGATGAGGCGCTTGAGCTTCAGCAGCCCCGGCAGGAACAGCTTGTCCTGCACCACGCCGTGCTTGATGCCCGCGTCCTGGGCCATCCGGGCGAGTTCGAGGGCGGCGGAGGCGGAGGTGGCGGTCGGCTTCTCCACATAGATGTGCTTGCCGGCCGCGACGGCCTTCTTCACCGCTTCCTCGCGGGCGGAGGTGACCTGGGCGTCGAAGTACAGCTCCACGGAGTCGTCCGCGAGGACGGCGTCGAGGTCGGTGGTGTACTCCGGCAGGTCGTGCCGGCGGGCGATGTCCTCCAGCGCGTGCTCCCTGCGACCCACCAGGACCGGCTCGGGCCACAGCACGTCGCCACCGCCGAGATCCAGCCCGCCTTCCTCGCGAATGGCAAGAATCGAACGGACGAGGTGCTGCCGATACCCCATCCGGCCGGTGACGCCGTTCATGGCGATACGCAGCGTCCTACGTGGCATCTGGTCTCCCATAGTAAGCGCTTTCTGCCCCGGGAGAAAGCTATCCCCGCCCGGCCTGCAGCGCAAGAGCCCGACCGGGTACGGACAAAGGCGTGCACACTCCTGCCACTCTCGCGACGCGGGCGCCGCGACGTGCAAGACTTCCGCTCACAGTTCGGACCGGCGACCGGCGCCGGGCGGGGCCCGCGCGGGCCCCGGGGGATTCCGGCCACCGGGCCGGAACGTCGTACCCAACGGGAGGCAGAGCGATGGCAGTCACCCTCGCGGACGTCGCGGCACGCGCCCGCGTTTCCGCCGCGACCGTCTCCCGGGTGCTCAGCGGAAACTACCCGGTGGCCGAGGCCACCCGCGCGCGCGTGCTCGCCGCCGTGGACGAGCTGGACTACGTCATCAACGGCCCCGCGAGCGCGCTCGCCGCCGCCACCTCCGACCTCGTCGGCGTCCTCGTCAACGACGTCGCCGACCCCTTCTTCGGCATCATGGCCAGCGCCGTGCAGTCCGAGCTGGGCAGCGAGAAACTGGCGGTCGTCTGCAACACCGGCGGCTCCCCGGAGCGCGAGCTGACCTACCTCACGCTCCTGCTGCGCCAGCGCGCCGCCGCCGTCGTGATCACCGGAAGCGCCGTCGAGACGCCCGAGTACGCCGCGGCCAGCGCGGCGAAGGTGGGGCGGCTCGCAGCGAACGGCACGCAGGTCGTCCTCCTCGGCCGGCCGGCGAGCGCCGCGCCCGAGGGCTCCGCGTTCGCCGTCGAGTTCGGCAACCGCGAGGGCGGGCGCCGGCTCACCGAGCACCTGATCTCCCTCGGCCACCGCCGCATCGGCTACGTCGCGGGCCCCGCCGACCGCACCACCACCCGGCACCGCCTCGAAGGCCACCGGGCCGCGCTCGCCGCCCACGGTCTCGGCGGCGACGCCGGCGAGCTCGGCCGGCTGACGGTGCACGGCCCGTACTCCCGGAAGTCCGGCTACGACGGCGCGCTCGAACTGCTGGACCGGGAGCCGGGCCTGACGGCCATCGTCGGCTCGAACGACGCGGTGGCGCTGGGCATCTGCGCGGCGCTCCGCGAGAAAGGTCTGGACATCCCCGGCGACATCTCCGTGGCGGGCTTCGACGACCTGCCGTTCAGCGCGGACGCGACGCCGGCGCTGACGACGGTGCGGCTGCCGCTGCAGGAGGCGGCGGCGCGGGCGGCGCGGCTGGCGCTGGGGCGGGAGGAGTCGCCGGCGGACGGGCGCTACATGGTGCCGGCGGAGCTGGTGGCGCGGGCATCGACGGCCGCCCCGCGGGCGTAGCGGAAGCCGGGCGTCAGGTCGATCATCCGACCGCTCGACACGGTCTGTGGATAACTCTGCACGGGGTCGGCGCATGGGGGTATCTTTGACTCAGTCAAAGAAATGTGCGCGCCAGGAGGTGGGGTTCCCGTGACCGTCGAGGACATCCGCTCGTTCAACCGCTTCTATACGAATCTGATCGGCGCCCTCGATTACAGCCGCCAGCTCCACACGCCGTACACGCTCACCGAGGCCCGCGTGCTCTACGAGCTGAGTTATGCCCGGCAGGCCGACGCCGCGGACCTGCGCGGGGCGCTCACGCTGGACGCGGGGTACCTCAGCAGGCTGCTCGGCAAGTTCGAGAAGGACGGCCTGATCACGCGCGGGCCGTCGGCCGCCGACGCGCGGCGGCAGCGGGTGGAGCTGACGCCGCGGGGGCGGGAGGCGGCGCATCTGCTGGAAGAGCGCTCGCGCGAGCAGGTGGGGACGCTGCTGGCGCAGGTCCCGCTGGAACGGCGCGCCCGGCTGGCGGCCGCCATGAGCACGGTGCGGGAGCTGCTGTCGGAGTCGGTCGTGCCGAGCCCGGTCGAGGAGGCCGAGCTGCGCGAGCCGGGCCCCGGCGAGCTGGGCTGGATCGTCAAGCGCCACGGCGAGCTGTACGCGCAGGAGTACGGGTGGAACGCGGACTTCGAGGCCCTGGTGGCCCGGATCGTCGCGGACCACGCCGCGCAGCGGGACCCGTCGTGCGAGCGCACCTGGATAGCGGACCTGGGCGGCCGCCCGGTCGGCACGGTCATGTGCGTGCGGGACGACGCTCCGGAGACGGCGCGGCTGCGGCTGCTGCTGGTGGACCCGGAGGTGCGGGGACACCGGCTGGGAGCGCGGCTGGTCGACGAGTGCGTCCGCTTCGCCCGTGAGGCGGGATACCGCGAGCTGGTGCTGTGGACGAACTCGGTGCTGGAATCCGCCCGCCGCCTCTACGAGCGGGCGGGGTTCGAGCTGGTGGCCGAGAAGCCGCACCACAGCTACGGGGCCGACCTGGTGGGCCAGGACTGGCGGCTGACGCTCTGACGGATTCAGCCGGATGGCCGCCGCGGGCGCGACCGCGGTGGTGGCGGTGGCCGGGCAGGGCAGGGCGGATCGGATCGGGGCGGGGTGAGCGCGGGCGTCCGGCTATGGGGGGCGAGGGCGTACCGAGGGTGCTTCCGCCGGGCGGCCGAACGTCCGGGTCCGGGGCGCGCGGCGGCCGGATGCGGCCGGGCGTGGGCAGACGTACGGCCCGGGCGCGGACGGGGCTCCGGGGGAGGTGGCTGCGGGGTTGCCAGGTGCGGTGGGGTCTGATCGACTCACGGCATGCGACTCGCCTTCTCCACCCTCGGCATGCCTCAGCTCCCCGTCGCCGAGGTCGCCCGGTTCGCCCGCGACAGCGGCTACCAGGGCGTGGAGCTGCGGTGTCACCCCGAGGAGCCCGTGCACACCGGGCTGGGGATCGGGGAGCGGGCCGACGTGGTCGAGGAGTTCGCCGCGGCCGGGGTGGAGATCCTGACGGTGGCGGGCTACGCGGGCGTCGCCGCGGCCGGGGACGACGAGCCGGTGGTCACCGAGATCCGCGCGTTGCTGGCGCTCGCCCGGGACTTGGGCGCCGCGCACGTCCGGGTCTTCCCGCGCGGCGGGGAGCAGCCGGCCGTGGAGGCGGACCCCACCGCCGCGCGGCGGCTCGCCGCCGTGGCCCCGTACGCCGCGGACCTCGGCGTGCGCGTGCTCCTGGAGACGCACGACTCGCACCGCACCGGCGCGGACGTGGCCCGCATCCTGGACGGCGTCGGGCACAAGTCCACCGGCGCGCTGTGGGACGTGATGCAGACCTGGCTCGGCGGCGAGGAGCCGCAGGAGTCCTTCGCGGCGCTCTCCCCGTACCTCGGCTACGTGCAGGTCAAGGACGCGGCGTCGCGGGAGGAGCTGGCGCCGCTGGCGCTGGGCGAGGGGACGGTCCCGCTGGCGGAGTGCCTGGCGGTGCTCACGGAGGCGGGCTGGGACGGCTGGCTCTGCTGGGAGTACGAGAAGCGCTGGTTCCCCGAGGCCCGGGAGCTCGCGCCGCTGCTGGCCGGAGGCCGCGAGCATCTGCTCCGGCTGCTGGCCGACGTGGCCTGAATAGGCGGCCCTCCCCGGCGCGCGCCCGGCACCGGCGGGCGGCCCGCGACCGCGGGTGATCGCGCAACGTTGCACCTCGGCACGGATGCCGGAGCCGGGTCCCCGACGGCCTTGTGTCACAGGACGGTTGTGAAACCAAGGGGCCGACTGGCCTAATCCTTGCGCCGCTGCCTACGCTGAGGCGCGACTTGCACATGCACACGGGGAAACGGGGGTTCGATCCGTCATGAAGCTCTGCGCACCGGCGAGTGCCGTGGCACTGGCAGCGGCGGTCACGCTGCTGACGGCGTGCGGGTCGTCGGACGACAAACCGGACCGGATCACGGGCGCGAAGGAAACCGCCACGGAGTCGGAGGAGTCCTCGTCCGCCTCGCCGTCCCCGGCCGCGGACGACGGCGCCGACGCACCGGAGTTCGACTTCCCCGACGACGTCAAGGTCGAGGTGGAGAGCGAGCCGACGGGCGACGCCGCCGAGGACGCGATCCTGCGCGACCACGGCTACGCCGTGCAGTCGATACGCCTCGGCTACGCGAAGCAGGACCCGCGCCTGGACGTCCTGGAGCGGTACCTCGGCGGCGACGCCCTGCTGGGCTGGCGCGCGGGCATCGACGAGTTCGTCAAGGACGGCAAGACGGTCTCCGGCACCGTGCGCTACTACGACCGCGAAGTCACCTCGCGGAAGGGCGACGTGGCGTCCGTCGTGTACTGCGAGGACCAGACGAACTCGTACGCGAAGATCGCCGACTCCGGCAAGGTGCTGAAGACCGAGCCGAGCGCCGACGACTTCATCCGGCACGTCTCGACGATGCGCAAGACGGCAGACGGCCGCTGGCAGATGGTCCACGAGTCCGACGAACAGGGAGCAGCGCAGTGCGGAACCTCCTGAGCACCAGGCGTACGGCGGCGGTGTCCATAGCCGGCGCGGCCCTCGCCCTCGCGGCGGCCGGACCCGCGACCGCGGGCGACGGGACGGGCCAGGGCGGCTCCGACCAGATCGGCTCCCGGGTGGATTTCACCCACAGCAGCCCGGGCTCCGGCGAGACCTCGCCCATGACGCCGATCGGCGGCAGTTGGTCGCCGCCGTCGTGCTGGTACGAGCCGCGCTACACGCCGGACCAGATGGACGACTACGTCCACGAGACCTACAACGCCGAGCACAACGCCACCTCGGCGATCTCCGAACTCGTCACCGACGACAGCACCTTCGACCTCCGCAAGGACAAGGAAGGGCTCTGGTGGGAGCTGTCCTACCCGAAGGAGGGTGGAGTGACGGCCGAGGAGTGCCCGGCGACGAAGTCCTTCATGTTCATCGGGCCCGAGGAGCCCGCGGAGCCGAACACCGACGTGATCGACCCGGAGACCCTGGCGGCGCTCGCGTACAACGAGACCGAGCTGCCCGCCCCGCCGGTGGACCTGAAGCCCAACGCCGACCGCCAGGTGGTGAACCTGGAGACCCTCGCCGTGCTCGACCCGGCCGAGTTGCAGCGCGTCTGGGTCACCGCCTTCATCGACCCGCCGGGCATGGAGCGGATCGCCGCCACCACCGTCGCCACCCCGCAGCGGCTGCGGCTGGAGGCCGGCACGGAGTACGCGGATCCGAACGTCTGCGAGTACGACCTCGTGCGCAAGGGCGGCGGGTTCGCCGTGGACACCGAGGACGCCGGCTGCAACATCACGTACCGCAAGTCCTCCGGCGAGGGGACGTACGAGCTGGAAGCCTCGCTCACCTGGAACGTCAACTGGAACCCGACCGGGAGCCCGGACGGGACGCCCGTGCACGAGGACTTCCCCGACGGCCAGTCGACCACCGAAATCCCGGTGACGGTCAAGGAGATCCAGACGGTGGTGCGCTGAGCGGCTGAGCCGGAGCCGGCGGCCGTCGCCCGCGGCGGCGCGCCGGCCCGTGTCACATCCGCCGCCCCGGCGGGCTCATATCTCCGAGTCTCGACGAGGGGATGACGTGAGCGATGGAGGAGACCGAGCGGCTGGCCGAGCGGTTCGAGCAGCACCGGCCGCGGTTGCGTGCCGTGGCCTACCGGATGCTGGGATCGGCGGCCGAGGCCGAGGACGCGGTTCAGGACGCCTGGCTGCGGCTCTGGCGTTCCGGCGGGGAGGGGATCGGCAATCTCGGCGGCTGGCTGACCACCGTCGTGGCCAGGGAGTGCCTGCACATCCTCCGTTCCCGGCGGCGGGATGAGCCGCGCGCGACCGGGCCGGCCGTGCCCCCGGACGGCGCGCTCGACCCCGAGCAGGAAGCGCTGCTGGCCGACTCGGTGGGGCTGGCCCTGCTCGTGGTGCTCGACCGGCTCGGTCCGGCCGAGCGGCTGGCGTTCGTGCTGCACGACATGTTCGCGCTGCCGTACGACGAGATCGCGCGCATCCTGGGCCGCACGCCGGCCGCGGCACGGCAACTGGCCAGCCGGGCACGGCGACGGATGAACGGCGCCGAAGCGCCGTCGCCCGAACCGGACCTGGCACGGCAGCGCAAGGTGGTCGACGCCTTCTACGCGGCCTCACGGGCCGGTGACTTCGACGCCCTGGTCCGGATTCTCGACCCCGACGTCGTGCTGACCACCGGCTTCGGGGACGACGGCCGGCGTGTCGTCGTCCGCGGCGCGGCGGCCGTGGCCGGGCAGGCCCGCGGCCCGTACGGCGGCCGGCTGCACCCGGTGGTGGTCGACGGCGCGGTCGGCGGGTTGATCACCATCGAGGGCCGGCCGTTCGCGGTGCTCGTCTTCACCGTCGCGGGCGACCGGATCGCCGCCATCGACGGGATCCGCGACCCCGAGCTGGTCCGCCGCTTCGCCGCCGTCGCCGGAATCTCCAGGCCGCCCGTCACATCGCCGGTGCGCGAGGGCTCATAGGGCGACAGGTTTCCCGACCACGAGGGAGGACACCGTGGGTTCACGGATCCCCGACGCCAACGCGCACCTGCCCGAGATCCAGGAACTGGCCGGCACGATGACGAAGGCCCTCGGCAACGGCTCGGTGCCGGCGGCCACCGTCAGCCTGGTGTATCTCCGTGCCGGCCAGATCGTCGGCAGCACCTACCAGGTACTGCGGCACTCCGTCGACCTGCGTACGGCGGGCGAGTCCGAGGACAGGATCGCCGCCGTGGCGACCTGGCGGGACGCGCCGTGCTTCACCGGCGCCGAGCGGGCCGCGCTGGCACTGACCGACGCCGTCTTCCGCCCCGCCGCGCACGGCGGGGAGCGCGTGCCGGACGACCTGTACGCCGAGGTCGCGAAGCACTACGACGGCAAGGCGATGGCCACGCTGATGCTGCTGCTCGCCGCGGCCGGCTTCTGGATGAACGTGGCGCTCGTCAACCGGCCGGCACCCGCGCCGGCCTGACGTCGTCCCGCGGCGGGCGGGGGCCGCCCCGGCGGTCCCCGCCCCCGCTCCCGTGCGTGCGCGCACCACGCCGCCCGCCGCCCAGCGACGTCACGGCCACCCCGCCGACCAGCAGCAGCGCCGCCACCCAGCGCAGCCCCGTGATCTCCTCGCCCAGGAAGAGCGCCGCCGAGGACATCCCCGCGACCGGCACCAGCAGCGAGAACGGCGCCACCGTCGAGGCGTCGTACGTACGCAGCAGGTACCCCCACACGCCGAAGCCGAATATCGTGACGATCCACGCGATGTAGACGACCGCGCCGGCGCCCGCCCAGTCCAGCGACCGCAGCGCCTCCCAGTCCCGCTCCGGTCCCTCGAACACCAGCGACAGCGCGAGCAGCGGCAGCACGGGCACGCAGGACACCCACACCATGAAGCGCAGCCCGTCCGGCGGCGCGGCCTTGCGCATGATGACGTTCGAGATGCCCCAGCAGAACGCCGCCGCCAGCACGATCGCGAACGCCCCCAGCGGCCCGGAGCCGCCCTCGTCCACCGCGGCCAGCGCCACCCCGCACAGCGCGACGCCCATGCCGGCCAGCCGCACCCGCCCCGGCCGCTCCCCCAGTACCGCCGCCGCGATGCACGCCGTGAAGACCGCCTGGATCTGGAGTACGAGCGACGACAGCCCCGGCGGCATCCCCTGTTCCATGCCGACGAACAGCAGCCCGAACTTCGCCACCCCCAGCACCAGCCCGACCGCCAGGATCCACTTGAACGCGACCTGCGGCCGGCCGACGAGGAACACCGCGGGCAGCGCCGCGACCAGGAAGCGCAGGGCGGTGAAGAGCAGCGGCGGGAAGTGGTCGAGCCCCACCTCGATGACGACGAAGTTCAGGCCCCAGAAGAAGGCGACGAGGACGGCGAGTGCGATGTGCAGCGGGCGCATGCACCCAGGATCGGGCCGGACGACCGTGAAGCACCAGCACGTATTACTTCATGATTGGATGTAGGAACGCTGAAATCTGGGAGTGGCCATGCTCGATCTGTCCCGGCTCCGCGCGCTGCACGCCGTCGCCGTCCACGGCTCCGTCGGCTCCGCCGCGGCCGCCCTCGGCTACACGCCGTCCGCCGTCTCCCAGCAGATCGCCAAGCTGGAGCGCGAGACCCGCACGCCGCTGCTGGAGCGCCGCGGCCGCAGGGTGACGCTCACCGACGCCGCCCAGCACCTCGCCGCCACGGCGGAGCAGTTGCTCGCGATCGTCGAGGAGGCCGAGACCTCGCTGGAGGAGCGCCGCGGCCGGCCCATGGGCCGGCTGACGGTGGCCTGCTTCGCGACCGCCGCCCGCGGGCTGCTGCCCGCGGCGCTCGCCGCCCTCGCCGCGGAGCACCCGGCGCTCGACACCCGCATGCTGGAGGCCGACCCGCACCTCTCCCCCGGCATGGTCACCCGCGGGGTGGCCGACCTCGCCGTCGCCCACGACTGGGACATCGCCCCGCTGCCCACCCCCGAGGGGATGGAGCTGGCGTCCATCGGCGACGACCTGTGCGACATCTGCGTCCCGGCCGGCCACCCCTTCGCCGGGCGCGACGGGCTCGTCCGGGCGGATCTCGTGGGCGAGCGCTGGATCTGCCAGCCGCCCGGCTCGACGTGCCACGACTGGCTCGTACGCACCCTGCGCACCTCAGGCCACGAGCCGGATCTCGCCTACCAGGTCGCCGAGTACGCCTCCCAGCTCGCGCTGGTCGCGGCCGGCCTGGGCATCGCGCTGGTGCCGCGGCTGGGCCGCGGTCCGCTGCCGGCCGGGGTGGTCGCGGTGCCGCTGGAGCCGGTGCCGGTGCGGCGGGTGTACGCGCTGTGGCGTACGGGCGCCGCACGCCGGCCGGCGATCCGGGAGGCGGTGCGGCTGCTGCGTCGGGAGTGGAAGGAACGGGTCGGCTGACGGCAGGGGGCCACCGCTCCCGTACGTCCGGGCCGCGCGGCCGCGCCCGCGGGCGATGACACCCGCGGGCGCGGCTTCGTGCGGCTCAGCGGCCCGGGATCACGGCCGGAGCGACTGCTCCCGCAGCTCCTTCTTCGTCACCTTGTCCAGCCCGCTGTCGTACGCGGCCAGCGGCTTCGCCTTCGTGGTGCCGGCCTCGGCCTCGACGCCGGCCCAGTCGAGAATCCGCCCGGTGGCCTTGGCGCGCTGCGCCTCCGGGAGCTGGCTGACCCGGGCGCCGTGGTTGGCGCCGGGCGCGGTGTAGACGTACGAGTCGTGCGCGCCCTTCCCGAGGCGGAACGGCTCGGCGCCCCACGGGTCGTTCTCGCCGTAGACGAAGAGCATCCGGTCGGCGTTCTGGCGCACCCACTTGTCGACGTCGTTCATCAC
Organism: Streptomyces sp. WAC 06738; assembly: GCF_003945505.1. NCBI lineage: Bacteria > Bacillati > Actinomycetota > Actinomycetes > Kitasatosporales > Streptomycetaceae > Streptomyces > Streptomyces sp. WAC 06738. The sequence goes on from NZ_CP029618.1 coordinate 2,471,149, forward strand.
CGACGGCTTGAAGCGCATGTCGATGTCGCGCGGGACGAAGTTCCGCGGCGGCTGGTAGCCGTAGCGGCTCAGGTCCTTCAGGTGCGGCAACTGGATGGTGGGCGCGCCCAGCTCGGTGCCCGCCTGGTAGTAGTACGGCGTGTACGGCGCGAGCCCCTGGTCGGTGTAGAAGGACCAGCCGGCGATGGCGTCGACGTAGTCGTACAGCTCCTGGTCGGAGACGGTGGCGGCGTCCGGCACGTCGGCGCAGTCGGCGGCCGAGCTGTACTGCCAGAAGCCCCACACGAGGTCGAGGACGGTCGCCTCGAACGCCTTGTCCAGGCTGCCGATCGTGGTGAACGTCGCGCCCGACTCCGCGGCCCACGCCGCGTACTTCCCGGAGAGCGCGTCCCGCCGCACCAGCGCCTCGCGCTGCACGGCGTTGAGCGCGTCGCGGCACTCCTTTGTCCCGACCCGCTCGAAGAACCGGTCGTAGGCCGAGTCCTCCTGGTTCACCACGTCGTTCGGCGCGACGTAGGCGACGACGCCGTCCATGTCACGCGGGTAGAAGCGCTCGTAGTACGTGGCGGTCATGCCGCCCTTGCTGCCGCCGGTGGCCAGCCAGTTCTCGTCGTAGATGTCGTTCAGCGCCCGGAAGATGCGGTGCTGGTCGCTGGCGGCCTGCCAGATGTCGAGCTTCTTCCAGTCCGCGGGATCGGGCCGGGACGGGGTGAAGAACCGGTACTCCATCGAAACCTGGTTGCCGTCGATGATCTGCGTGGGCTCGCTGCGCGACGGCGTCGTGGAGACGTTGTAGCCGCCGGTGGAGAAGACCGTGGGCCGGTCGGTGTCCTTGTGCAGCACGGTGATCCGCTGCTGGAAGGTCTGGCCGTCCGGCTTCCGGTGGTCCACGGGCTGTGTGTAGTTCAGAACGAAGTAGCGGTAGCCGTCGACCGGCTTCTCCTCGATCAGGCTCATGCCCTTGATCGAGAGGAGCCGGTCCTTGATGTCGGCCTCGTCCGCGGTGGCGGCACCGACCGGCGAACTGCCCAGCCCCGCCGTGCCGGTGAGCACGGCCAGACTCAGCAGCCATCCGAGCTTCCTGCGCATCTTCCCTCCCCGGGTTCACAATGACCCTCGGAACCTAGCCGCGTTGGCCACGCCGGAGAAGGACGCCGAGCCCCCTGTGGATAACTTTCCACGCATTGCGCTGCTTCGATTACTCTGAGTAGCGGAATGAAGGGTCGGGGAGAGGGAAGGCAGGGCCGAGCGATGATGCGGAACCACCCGGGGCGATGGTGCGGACGGCTACGCCGCCGCGGGTTCCACCGAGCCCGCGTAGGTCCGCCACAGTTCCGCGTACCGGCCGCCGCGGGCGAGCAGTTCCTCGTGCGTGCCGTCCTCGGCGACGCGCCCGTGGTCGAGGACCACGACGCGGTCGGCGCGGGCCGCCGTCGTCAGGCGGTGGGCGACGACGAGGGTCGTGCGGCGGCCGGCGAGGCGGTCCGTGGCGCTGTTGACCGCGGCTTCGGTGGCGAGGTCGAGCGCGGCGGTGGCCTCGTCGAGGAGCAGGATGTCGGGGTCGACCAGCTCGGCGCGGGCCAGGGCGATGAGCTGGCGCTGGCCCGCGGAGAGATTGCGGCCCCGCTCGGCGACGTCGTGGAGGTAGCCGCCGGGCAGCGAGGCGATCATGTCGTGCGCGCCGACGGCCCGCGCGGCGGCCTCGACCTCGGCGTCGGAGGCGTCGGGGCGGCCGTAGGCGATGGCGTCGCGCACGGTGCCGGAGAAGAGGTAGGACTCCTGGGGGACGACGCCGAGGCGGTGGCGGTAGCCGGTGAGGTCGAGTTCGCGCAGGTCGGTGCCGTCGACGCGGACGGCGCCGCGGGTCGGGTCGTAGAACCGGGCGGCGAGCTTGACCAGCGTCGACTTCCCGGCGCCGGTCTCGCCGACGAACGCGACGGTCTGCCCGGCCGGGATCGTCAGGTCGAGCCCGGTCAGCGCCGCCTCGGCGGCACCCTCCGTCTGCCCGTCGTACGCGAAGTGCACGTCGTCGAAGGCGATCTCGCCGCTCAGCTGCCCGACCGGCCGCGGCTTCGCGGGCGGCGGCGTGGACGGCTTCTCGTGCAGCAGTTCCTGGATGCGGCCGAGCGCGACGGCCGCCTGCTGGTAGCCGTCGAAGACCTGGGAGAGCTGCTGCACGGGGGCGAAGAACAGATCGATGTACAGCAGGTACGCGACGAGTGCCCCCGCGGTGAGCGTCCCCGCGGCCACCCGGTCGGAACCGGCCCACAGCACACCGACGGTGGCGAAGGAGGCGAGGAGCTGCACGAACGGGAAGTAGACGGAGATGAGCCACTGGCCGCGTACGCGGGCCCTGCGGTAGCCGTCGCTGCGCTCGGCGAACCGGGCGGCGCCGCCGTCCTCGCGGCGGAACGCCTGCACGATGCGCAGTCCGGCGACCGACTCCTGGAGGTCGCCGTTGACGACGCTGACGCGCTCGCGCGCCAGTTCGTACGCCTTGACGCTCTGCCGCCGGAAGAAGAACGTGCCGACGATCAGCGGCGGCAGGGTGGCGAAGACGATCAGGGCGAGCTGGAGGTCGATGACCAGCAGCGCGACCAGGATGCCGAAGAAGGTGAGGAGCGAGACGACGGCGGTGACCAGGCCGGTCTGCAGGAACGTGGACAGGGCGTCCACGTCCGTGGTCATCCGGGTCATGATCTTGCCGGTGAGATGGCGCTCGTAGTAGTCGAGACCGAGCCGCTGGAGCTGGGCGAAGATCTTGACGCGCAGGGCGTAGAGCACGCGCTCGCCGGTGCGGCCGGTGAGCCGGGTGGCGCCGACCTGGGCGGCCCACTGGCCGAGCACGACCGCGAGGGCCAGGCCCGCGGCCGTCCACACGGCGCCGAGGGAGAGCCGCTGGACGCCGTCGTCGATGCCGTGCCGGATGAGCACGGGCAGCAGCAGTCCGGCGACCGCGTCGCCGGCGACGAAGAGCAGGGCGATGGCGAGCGGGCCGCCGAAGCCGCGCAGCAGCCGGCGCAGGCCGTACGAGACCTCGGGCGCCTCGGCCTGGTCCTCGTCCACGTCCGGGGTGTCGGTGGCAGGCGGCAGGGCGGCGACCTTGGCCAGCAGCTCAGGGCTGCCGGGCGAGCCGGCGAGCATGCCGGCGAAACCGGAGGGATCGCCTGCGGAGGCCGTGGAGTTGCCGCCCCCCTCGGCGCTCTTCTCGCCGGTCTCCTTGCGCACCCACAGGTCGGGGGTGACGCCGTCGACGCTGGCGTGGGTGTCGGCGGCGACCTGTCCCGCGGGGTCGCGCTCGCGGTCCGCCAGCTCGTCCGGGTCGGTCAGCAGCCGCCGGTAGAGCGGGCAGCGCGCCTGCAGCTCCTCGTGGGTGCCGACGTCGACCAGCCGGCCGCCGTCGAGGACGGCGATGCGGTCGGCGAGCGCCAGGGTGGACTGGCGGTGGGCGATGAGCAGGGTGGTGCGGCCGGCCATGACGCTGCGGAGCGCCTCGTGGATCTCGTGCTCGACGCGGGCGTCGACCGCGGAGGTGGCGTCGTCCAGGAGCAGCAGCCGGGGGTCGGTGAGGATCGCGCGGGCCAGCGCGATGCGCTGGCGCTGGCCGCCGGAGAGGGTCATGCCCTGCTCGCCGACGACGGTGTCGTAGCCCTCGGGGAGGCCGGTGCCGGGGGTGCCGTCCGCCGCTCCGGCACCGTCGGCGGAGGCCGCGGCGGCGCCGTTGCCCAGCGCGGTGATGAAGCCGTCGGCCTGCGCGGCGCGGGCGGCGGCGCGGATCTCCTCGTCGGTGGCGTCGGGCTTGCCATAGGCGATGTTGTCCCGGATGGACTCGGAGAAGAGGAAGCTGTTCTCGGGGACGAGCCCGATGGCCGCCCGCAGGGAGGGCAGCGTGAGGTCGCGTACGTCGTGGCCGCCGATGCGGACGGCGCCGCCGTCGGGTGCGACGTCGTAGTAGCGGGGTATCAGCATCGACAGCGTCGACTTGCCGCTGCCGGAGGCGCCGACGACGGCCATGGTCTCGCCGGGCTCGACGCGCAGGGTCAGCCCGTCGAGGACCGGGTGGCCGGGGTCGTAGCCGAAGGTCACGGCGTCGAACTCGACGTCGGCGGGGGCGTCGGCCGGCAGCTCGTGGGCGCCGGGCCCGTCGGACAGCTCCGGCTCGGTGTCGATCAGCTCGTAGACCCGCTCCACGCCCGCGCGGGCCTGCTGCCCGACGGTGAGCATCATCGCGAGCATCCGGACCGGGCCGACGAGCTGCGCGAGATAGGTGGAGAAGGCGACGAAGGTGCCGAGGGTGATCTGCCCGCGGGTGGCCATCCAGCCGCCGAGCGCGAGCATCCCGACCTGGCCGAGGGAGGGCACGGCCTGGAGGGCGGGGGTGTAGCGGGCGTTCATGCGGACAGTGCGCAGCCGGGCGGCGTAGAGCTTGCGGCTGATGGCGCGGAGCTTGCCGGTCTCCTGCCGCTCCTGGCCGAAGCCCTTGACGACGCGGACACCGCCGACGGCGCCGTCCACGACGGAGGCGACGGTGCCGGCCTGCTGCTGGGCGTACCAGGTGGCGGGGAAGAGACGGGTGCGGCTGCGGTTGGCTATCCACCACAGGGCGGGGGCGACGCCGAGGGCGACGAGGGTGAGCGTCGGGGAGAGCACGATCATGACGACCAGGGAGACCGCGAAGAGCAGCACGTTGCCGATCATCATCGGGATCATGAAGAGCAGGCCCTGGACGAGCTGCAGGTCGGTGGTGCCGCGGCCGACGACCTGGCCGGTGGAGAGCTCGTCCTGGCGGCGCCCGTCGAGCCGGACGATCGCGTCGTACATCTCGGTGCGCAGGTCGTGCTGCACGTCGAGGGCGAGCCGGCCGCCGTAGTAGCGCCGGACATAGGTGAGGCCGTAGACGGCGAGTGCGGCGAGGACCATGAGGGCGGCCAGGGGCGCGAGCGCCCGGTCGCCGGAGACGATCACGTCGTCGATGATCAGCTTGGGGATGAGCGGGACGAGGGCCATGATGCCCATCCCGGCGAGGGAGGCGCCGAGGGAGAGCAGCACGTTGCGGCGATAGCGCAGACAGTGCCGGAGGAGCCGCCGGGCCCAGCCCTCGGGTGCCTTCCGCGAAGGCTTCCGCCCGGCTGTGTTCCCGTTCGCGGGGGTCTCGTCCGATGGGGTCCGTGCCGCAGGGATCTTCCCCGATGGTTCCGCCACCGGCCGCCTCCGCCTCAGTGTCGATGGTCCTGGTCCAGGATCCACAACCTACGGGCGCCGGTTTTTGTTTCTCGGATGCGTACGGAATGTTGCCCGCCTGCGGCTGCGGGCGCTCGGGCGCAGGTCAGGCCACTGCCTGCAACTGGGGCGGGCTGCTGCCCGTGAGCACCTCGACGAGTACCAGTAACCGGGTGAGGGGCTGCTCGACGCCGTGTTCCTCCGCCGGGGCCGCGGCCCTGCCGCCCGCGGAGAAGCGGGCCCAGACCGCCTTGCCGTAGGGGCCCGGCTCGCTCCAGCCCCAGCTGTCGCTGAGGCACTCCACGATCTGCATCCCGCGGCCGGACTCCGCGAAGGGGTCGGCGACGCACACCCGCGGGACGCCGGTCCCGGGGTCGAAGACGGCGCACACGACCTCCGAGCCGCGGCGCAGCAGGCTGAGGACGACCGGGTGGGGGGCCTGGCTCCAGGACGGTTCGCAGAGACCGTGCCGCAGTGCGTTGGCCACCAGCTCGGAGGCGACCGAGGCGACGTCGTCGACCAGGTCCTCCAACTGCCACCCGCGGAGCGTCGCCCTGGCGACGTTGCGGGCGATGGATATCGACCGGGGGTCGTCCTCGAGCGTGCACGCTGCGAACTCGGAGGCGGTCACCCACCCTTCAGCCGGTGCGGTCATCTCCAACTCCCCAGTCTCACGTGCACGTTGATGAAACAGGTTGCGATGCCATAGTGATCGATGTGCACTTGCCGCTGCAAGTACGGATGCAATTTCATTCGCAAGAACAGGTGCACGTACATTGGAGTCGCGATCACAGAAGGAGACAGGATGCAGCAGGTCATGAACGGTGTACCGGCGGATCAACTGGCGGGAATCACCTGGCGGAAGAGTCGCTTCAGCAATCCGAACGGCGAGTGCGTAGAGGTCGCCGGACTCCCCGGTGGGGACATTGCGATGCGCAACTCGCGCGATCCGGGCGGACCGGCCCTCATCTACACACAGGCGGAGATCACCGCCTTCCTGCTCGGCGCGAAGGACGGCCAGTTCGACGATCTGATCGTCAACAGCGCGGCGAGGGGCCCTGGTTGAACTCCGTAGTAGCTGTACACCGCACCCTCCACAGTGAGAGACTGAGCGGTCGATTCACCACACCGCGGGACAGGGGCAGGCCAGATGTCAGCGTCACCGGAGCAGACGTCATCGGTACGCAGGGCACTCTCTCAGCAGCACGGAGGGCCCACGGTTCTCCGCATCCTGCTGGGCACACACCTGCGTCGGCTCCGGGAGGCCGCCGGCGTCTCCCGTGAGGCGGCCGGTGATGCGATCCGGGCGTCGCACGCCAAGATCAGCCGCCTGGAGCTCGGCCGCGTGGGGTACAAGGAGCGCGACGTCTCCGACCTCCTCAGCCTCTACGGCGTCACGGACGAGCAGGAGCGCTCCGAGTTCCTGGCCCTCGCCCGCCGCGCCAGCTCCCCCGGCTGGTGGCAGAAGTACGGCGACGTGCTGCCGGGCTGGTTCGAGACGCTGCTCGGCCTCGAAGAGGCCGCGGGGCTGATCCGTAACTACCAGGTCCAGTTCGTCCCCGGGCTGCTGCAGACCGCGGAGTACGCCCGCGCCGTCACGCTGCTGGCCAACGCGGGCGCGCCCGAGCAGGAGATCCAGCGCAAGGTCGACGTGCGGCTGCGCCGCCAGCAGGTGCTGGACCGGCCGGACGCGCCGAAGCTGTGGGTCGTCGTCGACGAGGCCGCGCTGCGCCGTCCGCTCGGCGGGCCGGACGTCATGCGGGGCCAGGTCAGGCACCTGCTGGAGATGGGCACCCGCAAGAACATCACCATCCAGATCGCGCCCTTCGACATCGGCGGCCTCGCGGCGGCCGGCGGGCCGATACACATCATGCGCTTCACCGAGCCCGACCTGCCCGACGTCGTCTATCTGGAGCAGCTCACCAGCGCGCTCTACCTGGACAAGCCGGACGAGGTGGAGAACTACAAGCTGGTCATGGACCGGCTCTGCGCCACTGCCGAGACGCACGCGGGCAGCATGCGGATACTGGAGCGCCTGGCCGACGAGTTCTGACGGACTCCCGGCACCCCGGGCACCCACGGCCCGCCCGGCAGGGTTGCGCACACGGCATCAGGGAATCAGGCGCGGCGGCGCCTGGTCCGTGGTGCTCCGGCCCGCGTCCTTCTCCGGCTCGCGTCCTGCGCTAACCCGCGTCCCGCTCACCGGCGATCTGCCGCGCCATCAGCGTCGTCAGCTCGTACGCCGTGTGCGACGCCGCCACCGACGTGATCTCGGCGTGGTCGTACGCGGGCGCCACCTCCACCAGATCCGCGGAGACCAGCCGGCAGCCGGCCAGCCCGCGCAGGATCTCCAGCAGCTCGCGCGAGGTGAGCCCGCCGGCCTCCGGGGTGCCCGTGCCCGGGGCGTGCGCCGGGTCCAGGACGTCGATGTCGACGGACACGTACAGCGGCCGGTCCCCGATCCGCTGCCGCAACTGGTCGGTGACCTCGTCCACGCCGCGGCGCATCACGTCCGCCGAGGTGACGATGCCGAAGCCCATCTTCTCGTCGTCGTCCAGGTCCTTGCGCCCGTAGAGCGGCCCGCGGATCCCGACGTGCGAGAGCGCCGCGGTGTCGACCACGCCCTCCTCCACCGCGCGCCGGAACGGCGTGCCGTGGGTGTACGCGGCGCCGAAGTAGGTGTCCCAGGTGTCCAGGTGCGCGTCGAAGTGCAGCAGCGCGACCGGCCCGTGCCGGCGGGCGACGGCCCGCAGCAGCGGCAGCGCGATGGTGTGGTCGCCGCCGAGGGTCATCAGCCGGGCGCCGGTGGCCAGCAGTTCGTCGGCCGCGCCCTCGACGGTGGCCACCGCCTCGCCGATGTCGAACGGGTTGACGGCGATGTCCCCCGCGTCCGCGACCTGCGCCAGTGCGAAGGGCGCGGCGTCCTGCGCCGGGTTGTACGGGCGCAGCAGCCGGGACGCCTCGCGGATCGCGTTGCCGCCGAAGCGGGCGCCGGGGCGGTAGGAGACGCCGCTGTCGAAGGGGACGCCGACGACGGCGACGTCCGTGCGCCCCACCTCGTCCAGGCGGGGCAGCCGGGCGAAGGTGGCGGGGCCCGCGTAGCGCGGGACGCGGGAGGAGTCGACGGGGCCGCGAGGAGTGCCGGTGCTGCTCATGCCTTCGACGATAAGCGCAGGGCAGCACGGTGGCCGCTGTACAGAGTGGACACCTGCGCCCCCGCACATGTGTCCGGGTGACAATGACACCATGGCCCTCATGTCCCTGCCTGACGCACCCAGCCGCCCCGCCCTCGTCGACCACCTCGTACGCACCCGGATCGCGGGCGACGTCGCCACGCCCCGCGAGGGAAACCTGCGCCACTACCGCGAGCTGAGCCAGGGCAACCTGCGCTTCTGGCTCGGCCTCGACCTCGGCGACCGCTGGACCGACGAGCGCGACGTGCTCGCCGTCATGGCCGAGCGCGTCGGCGTCGTCGCCGACCCCGCGCACACCCAGGGCCAGGACCGGATCGACCCGGAGCTGACCGTCGACGGCCTGGACCGGATGGCGGCCGAGCTGCGCAAGGCCGCCGCGGGCCGGCAGCGGGTGCTGCTGGCGACGGGCCACCCCGGCGGGCTGCTGGAGGTGCACAGCAGCACGGCGGCGGCGCTGCGCGCGGCGGGCTGCGACATCGTCACGGTGCCGCCGGGGCTGCGGACAGGCGAGGGCGACGACGGGACGTACGGCAACGTCCAGCAGTTCTGCGACGTGGCCGTGCTGGAGCGGGGCGCGACGCTGTGGCACACGCACGCGCCGCAGCCGGTGCGGCAGATCCTCGACGCGCTGGAGCGGGCCGGCGAGCCGCTGCCCGACCTGGTGGTCGCCGACCACGGCTGGGCGGGCGGCGCGGCGCAGCGCGGTGTGCACGCGGTGGGGTACGCGGACTGCAACGACCCGGCGCTGTTCCTCGGCGAGGCGGAGGGCACGCTCGCGGTGGCGGTGCCGCTGGACGACCACGTCGCGGATCCTGCGGCGTACGCGCCGATGACGGCGTACCTGCTGGCGGCGGCGGGGCTGGAACTGCCGTAGCGGGGCCGGTCCCGGCCGCGCGGCGCCCGGTCCGTACGGGCCGGGTCCCCGCGCCCGTCAGGTCCGCGGGACCCGGATCACGCCCTCCTGGATCACCGACGCCGCCAGCCGCCCGTCACGGGTGAAGATCCGCCCCGTGCTCAGCCCGCGCCCGCCCTGCGACGTCGGCGACTCCTGGTCGTACAGCAGCCACTCGTCCGCCCGGAACGGCCGGTGGAACCACATCGCGTGGTCCAGGCTCGCGCCCACGACGTCGCCGACGGCCCAGCCGCCGCGGCCGTGCGCGAGCAGCACGGAGTCGAGCAGGGTCATGTCGGAGACGTACGTCATCAGGCAGACGTGCAGCAGCGGGGTGTCGATGGCGCCGGCGAGCTTGCCGTTCGTACGGAACCACACCTGCGAGCGCGGCTCCCGCGGCACCCCGGCCTCACCGCCCCACGGCGGCGGCTCGGCGTACCGCAGGTCGACCGCGGCGCGCGCCTCCAGCAGCCGGCGCGCGAGGGCCGGGTCGAGGAAGTTGACGGCGTAGCGCGGCATCGCCTCCTCGGCGGTGGGCAGCGTCTCGGGGTCGGGCGCCGGCGGCATGGGCACCTGGTGCTCCAGGCCCTCCTCGTGGAGCTGGAACGACGCCGACAGGTTGAAGATCGGCTGGCCGTGCTGGACGGCGACGACGCGGCGGGTGGTGAAGGAGCGGCCGTCGCGGATGCGGTCGACGGTGTAGACGAGGGGCGCGCCGGGGTCGCCGGGGCGGAGGAAGTAGGCGTGCAGCGAGTGCGGCGGCCGGTCGGCGGGCACGGTCCGTCCCGCGGCGACCAGCGCCTGCGCGGCGACCTGCCCGCCGAAGACCCGCGGGACGACGGCGGCGCGGGAGTGGCCGCGGTAGATGTCCTGCTCGATCTGCTCCAGGTCCAGCAGGTCGACCAGTGCGGTGAGCGCGGCGTCGTCCATGGTGCGAGTCTCGCAGAGCCCGCGGCCCTACAGGCCCATCGACTTGGCGACGATGGAGCGCATGACCTCGCTGGTGCCGCCGTAGATGCGGGTGACGCGGGTGTCGGCGTAGAGGCGGGAGATGGGGTACTCGTTCATGTAGCCGTAGCCGCCGTGGAGTTGCAGGCACTTGTCGATGACGACGGCGGCGCGCTCGGTGCAGAAGAGCTTGACGGCGGCGGCGTCGGCGACACTCAGATCGCCCGCGTCGTGCGCCTCCAGCGCGCGGTCGACGTACGCCTCCATGGCGTCGACCTCGGCCTTGCAGTCGGCGAGGACGAACTTGGTGTTCTGGAACTCCGCCACCGTCCGGCCGAAGACGGTGCGCTCCTTGACGTACTCCACCGCGAACCGCACGGCCGCGGCGGCCTGGGCGTACGCGCCGACGGCGATGCCGAGGCGCTCCTGCGGGAGGTTGTGGGTGAGGTACGTGAACGCCTTGCCCTCCTCGCCCAGCAGGTCGCCCACGGGCACCTTGACGTCGGTGAAGCTCAGTTCCGCGGTGTCGGAGGACTTCAGCCCCAGCTTGTCGAGCTTGCGCCCGACCGCGTAACCGGCGGAGGAGGTGTCGACGACGAGGATGGAGATGCCGCCGCGGCGGTCCTCGGGGGTCGGCGGCGCGGTGCGGGCGCAGACCAGGACGCGGTCGGCCTGCACGCCGCCGGTGATGAAGGTCTTGGCGCCGTTGAGCACGTAGTGCGTGCCGTCGTCGGAGAGCTTCGCGGTGGTCTTCATCCCGGCGAGGTCGGAGCCGGTGCCGGGCTCGGTCATGGCGATGGCGGTCATCATGTCGCCGGAGACGAAGGGGGGCAGCCAGCGGCGCTTCTGCTCCTCGCTGCCGTACTTGAGCAGGTACGGCAGGCAGAGCGCGGTGTGGACGGAGGAGCCGCCGAAGGAGACGCCGGCGCGGGCGCACTCCTCGCTGATCACGGCGTTGAACTTGAAGCTGTGCTCCCCGGCCCCGCCGTACTCCTCGGGCACCTCGATGCCGAAGACCCCCAGCTCGCCGAGCTTCTTGTACAGCTCGCGGGGGACGGCGCCGGCCTCCATCCAGTCGTGGTAGTACGGCACGACCTCGGCGGCGATGAAGTCGCGGATGGTCTCGCGGAACGCCTCGTGGTCCTCGTTGAACACCGTCCGCCGCATGGTCCTCGCCTCCCGGCCAGCTCCGACTAAGCGCTTGCTCAGCGCCTCGCAGTCGAAGTTACCTGCGGGTCACCACGGCTGTCCAGGCCGCACCCCTGCGGCGGCCGTCACAGCACCGGCCACGGCACCGCCACAGCACCGGCCACGGCACCGGCTACGGCTGCGGCGCCGCCGCGAAGGCGCCGCGGGCCAGGCGGTGGAGGAGGGCGGCGGTGGCGGCGCGGTCGGGGAGGGTGCCGCGGGCGCCGAGGTGCGGGGTGGAGTTGAGGAGGCCGAAGACCGCGTGCACCGCCGTACGGGCCGCGCCCTCGGTCAGCGCCGGGTAGACCTCCCGTACGACGTCGACCCACAGCTCGACGTACTGCCGCTGCAACTGGCGCACCAGCTTGCGGTCCTCGTCCCGCAGCCGGTCCAGCTCGCGGTCGTGCAGGGTGATGAGCGGGCGGTCGTCCAGCGCGAAGTCGATGTGCCCGCTGATCAGCGCGTCCAGCGGCGCGTCCGGGCCGGGCCCGCGCACCGCCGCCCGCGTGCGGCCGGCCTCCAGCAGCCGCTCGCTGATGCCGACCAGCAGCTCCGCGAGCATGGCGTCCTTGCCGGCGAAGTGCCGGTAGAGACCGGGGCCGCTGATGCCGACCGCCGCGCCTATCTCGTCCACGCCCACCCCGTGGAAGCCGCGGTCCGCGAAGAGGCGCGCGGCCTCCTTCAGGATCTGCTCACGACGGGTGGGGGCGGGGGCCTCGGTGCTCATGCGGTCCATTGTAGACAGCCCGGTTAGTGAGCGTTAACCTTGGGCGCACGGGGTTAACGACAGCTAACCTGCTTGTCGGCCCGTACGGCCGTACGGGCTCATCTAGGGAAGGGCGCGCCCCCGTGGACCACGCACCCGTGCTGACGACCGCCGCCGACCCCGCGGGCCCGGCCGGCGCCGCCTGGCGGACCAACGAGGCGGCGCACCGCGCGCTCGCCGGCGAGCTGCACGACAAGCTCGCCGCCGCCCGCGCCGGCGGCGGCGAGAAGGCCCGCGCCCGGCACACCGCCCGCGGCAAGCTGCTCCCCCGCGACCGCGTCGACGGCCTGCTCGACCCCGGTTCGCCGTTCCTGGAGCTGGCCCCGCTCGCCGCCGACGGGATGTACGGCGGCGGCGCGCCCGCCGCCGGCGTCATCGCCGGCATCGGCCGGGTGAGCGGCCGGGCCTGCGTCGTCATCGCGAACGACGCCACCGTCAAGGGCGGCACGTACTACCCGATGACGGTAAAGAAGCACCTGCGCGCCCAGGAGATCGCCCTGGAGAACCGGCTGCCGTGCGTCTACCTCGTCGACTCCGGCGGCGCCTTCCTGCCCATGCAGGACGAGGTCTTCCCCGACCGCGAGCACTTCGGCCGGATCTTCTACAACCAGGCCCGCATGTCCGGCGCCGGCATCCCGCAGATCGCCGCCGTCCTCGGCTCCTGCACCGCGGGCGGCGCGTACGTCCCCGCGATGAGCGACGAGGCGGTCATCGTCCGCGGCCAGGGCACGATCTTCCTCGGCGGCCCGCCGCTGGTGAAGGCCGCCACCGGCGAGGTCGTCACCGCAGAGGAGCTGGGCGGGGGCGAGGTGCACGCGCGCACCTCCGGCGTCACCGACCACCTCGCCGAGGACGACCCGCACGCGCTGCGCATCGTCCGCGGCATCGTCGACACCCTCCCGGAACCCGGCCCGCCCCCCTGGTCCGTACGCGCCGCGGAGGAACCCAAGCACGACCCCGCCGGCCTCTACGGCGTCGTGCCGGTCGACTCGCGGACGCCGTACGACGTGCGCGAGGTCATCGCGCGGGTGGTCGACGGCTCGCGCTTCCAGGAGTTCAAGGCCGAGTACGGCACGACGCTCGTCACCGGCTTCGCCCGCATCCACGGCCACGCCGTCGGCATCGTCGCCAACAACGGCATCCTGTTCTCCGAGTCCGCCCAGAAGGGCGCCCACTTCATCGAGCTGTGCGACCAGCGCGGCATCCCGCTGCTCTTCCTCCAGAACATCTCGGGCTTCATGGTCGGCCGCAGCTACGAGGCCGGCGGCATCGCCAAGCACGGCGCCAAGATGGTGACCGCCGTGGCGTGCACGCGGGTGCCGAAGCTGACCGTCGTCATCGGCGGCTCGTACGGCGCCGGAAACTACTCGATGTGCGGCCGGGCCTACTCCCCCCGCTTCCTGTGGATGTGGCCCAACGCGAAGATCTCCGTCATGGGCGGCGAGCAGGCCGCGTCCGTCCTCGCGACCGTCAAGCGCGACCAGTTGGAGGCGCGCGGCGAGGAGTGGTCGGCGGAGGAGGAGACGGAGTTCAAGGCGCCCATCCGCGAGCAGTACGAGACGCAGGGCAACGCCTACTACGCGACCGCCCGCCTCTGGGACGACGGCGTCATCGACCCGCTCGACACCCGCCGGGTGCTCGGGCTCGCGCTGACCGCCTGCGCCCACGCGCCGCTGCCCGCCAGGGACGGCGCGGCGCAGGGCTTCGGCGTCTTCCGGATGTGAGGGGGAGGGTGGCGATGTTCGAGACGGTACTGCTGGCCAACCGGGGTGAGATCGCGGTACGGGTCATCCGTACGCTGCGGGCGCTCGGCATCCGCTCCGCGGCGGTCTTCACCGACGCGGACGCGGACGCGCGGCACGTCCGCGAGGCGGACACGGCCGTGCGGATCGAGAGCTACCTGTCGGCCGCCGAACTGCTGCGCGCGGCGCGCGAGACGGGCGCGGAGGCGGTGCACCCGGGGTACGGGTTCCTCGCCGAGAACGCGGAGTTCGCGCGGGCGTGCGCGGCGGCGGGGCTGGTCTTCGTCGGCCCGCCGGCGGACGCGATCGAGCTGATGGGCGACAAGATCCGCGCGAAGGAGACGGTACGGGCGGCGGGCGTGCCGGTGGTGCCGGGCTCGACGGGCAGCGGCCTGTCGGACGCGGAGCTGGCGGCGGCGGCGCGGAAGACCGGGCTGCCGGTGCTGCTGAAGCCCTCGGCGGGCGGCGGCGGCAAGGGCATGCGGCTCGTACGGGACGAGGACGCGCTGACGGACGCGATCGCGGGGGCGCGGCGCGAGGCGCGGGGCTCGTTCGGCGACGACACGCTGCTGGTGGAGCGGTGGATCGACCGGCCGCGGCACATCGAGATCCAGGTGCTGGCGGACGGCCACGGGAACGTGGTGCACCTCGCGGAGCGGGAGTGCTCGCTCCAGCGGCGGCACCAGAAGATCGTCGAGGAGGCGCCGTCGCCGCTGCTCGACGAGGCGACGCGGGCGGCGATGGGCGCGGCGGCGGTGGAGGCGGCGCGGTCGTGCGGGTACGCGGGCGCGGGGACGGTGGAGTTCATCGTGCCGGGCGGCGGCGAGGGCCCGGTCGCGTACTACTTCATGGAGATGAACACGCGGCTGCAGGTCGAGCACCCGGTCACGGAGCTGGTGACGGGGCTCGACCTGGTGGAGTGGCAGCTCCGGGTGGCCGCCGGGGAGCGGCTGACGTTCACGTCCGCGGATGTGCCGCTGAAGGGGCACGCGGTCGAGGCGCGGATCTACGCCGAGACGGCGCGGGTGTCGGAGGGCGGCGAGCGGGTCGACTTCCTGCCCTCGGCGGGCCGCGTCCGGCTGCTGCGCGAGCCGTCGGGGCCGGGGGTGCGGGTCGACTCGGGGCTGCTGGAGGGCACGGAGGTCGGCACGGCGTACGACCCGATGCTGGCGAAGGTCGTCGCGTGGGGCCCGGACCGGGCCGCGGCGCTGCGGCGGCTGCGGGCGGCGCTGGCGGAGACGGTGGTGCTGGGCCTGGACACCAACACGGGCTTCCTGCGGCGCCTGCTGGCGCACCCGGCGGTGGCGTCGGGCGACCTGGACACGGGCCTGGTGGACCGCACGGGCGCGAGCCTGGCGGCGGCCCCGGTGCCCCCGGAGGCGTACGCGGCGGCGGCGCTGCTGGCGCAGTCGGCCCTGGAGTCGGCCTCCCGCCGCCCGACGGGCCCGGACGGCTGGACGGACCCCTTCGCGGAGCCGTCGGGCTGGCGCCCGGGCGGCCCCCCGGCCTGGACGACACGGTGGTTCCGCACGGCGGGCGGGGACCCGGTGGAGGTACGGGTCAGGGGCCTGACGTCGGCGGCGGAGGTCTGCACCGGGGCCACGCCCCAGACCCCGGGCACGCCTGGTGGTCCGGTGGACACGGCACCGCGCGGAGCGCCGGTGTCCGCCCCGGCGGGCGGCGAAGCCGCCGCCGAGGGCGAAGGGGCGGAGCCCCGCGGGGGGTCCCGGGGGCCCAGCCCCCGGGTTTCGGGAAGGGGCGGGGTCGGGGAACATCCCCTCCGCGCCCGCCTCGCCCACGCCGACGACTCCTCCGTCACCTTCGAACTCGACGGCGTCACCCACCGGTTCAGCATCGCCGCCTCCCCCGGCGGGATCTGGCTCGGCCGCGACGGCGACGTCTGGCATCTCCTCGACCACGACCCCGTCGACGCCGCCCTCCGCGGCGGTGCCCTCGTCGCCGGGGCCGACGCGCTCACCGCGCCCATGCCCGGGACCGTGACCGTCGTCAAGGCCGCCGTGGGCGACCGGGTCGCCGCCGGGCAGAGTCTGCTCGTCGTCGAGGCGATGAAGATGGAGCACGTCATCGCCGCCCCGCACGCCGGCACCGTCGCCGAGCTGGACGTCGTCGCCGGCGGGACCGTGGCCATGGACCAGGTCCTCGCCCTGGTCGTACCCGACGACGGACAGGGCGACGGACAGGGCGACAGCCGGAGCGACGGGCAGCGCGACGAACCGGAGGACCCGCGATGACCCCCCAGCCCCTCCCCATGCGCGTGCCCGCCGCCGGCCTGCCCGCCCGGGTCCGTATCCACGAGGTCGGCCCCCGCGACGGCCTGCAGAACGAGAAGGCCACCGTCCCCACCGACGTCAAGGCCGCGTTCGTGCACCGCCTCGCCGCCGCCGGTCTCACCACCGTCGAGGCGACCAGCTTCGTGCACCCCAAGTGGGTCCCCCAGCTCGCCGACGCCGAGGACCTGTACCCCCGCCTCGCCGACCTGACCGCCACGGGCGCCGTCGACCTCCCCGTCCTCGTCCCCAACATCCGCGGCCTGGAGCGCGCCACCGCCCTCGGCGCCCGCCGCGTCGCCGTCTTCGCCAGCGCCACCGAGACCTTCGCCCGCCGCAACCTCAACCGCACCGTCGACGAGTCGCTCGCGATGTTCGCCCCCGTCGTCGCGGAGGCCAAGAACGACGGCCTGCACGTCCGCGGCTACCTCTCGATGTGCTTCGGCGACCCCTGGGAGGGCCCCGTCCCCCTCCCCCAGGTGGTACGGACCGCCCGCGCGCTCGCCGACATGGGCTGCGACGAGCTGAGCCTCGGCGACACCATCGGCGTCGCCACCCCCGGCCACGTCGCCGCGCTGCTCGGCGCCCTCGCCCAGGAGGGCATCCCCGTCGAGCGCCTCGGCGTCCACTTCCACGACACGTACGGCCAGGCCCTCGCCAACACCCTCGCCGCGCTGCAGCACGGCGTCACCACCGTCGACGCCTCCGCGGGCGGCCTCGGCGGCTGCCCGTTCGCCAGGAGCGCGACCGGCAACCTCGCCACCGAAGACCTCGTGTGGATGCTGCAGGGACTCGGCGTCGAGACCGGCGTCGACCTCGACGCGCTCGTCGCCACCAGCGTCTGGATGGCCGACCGCCTCGGCCGCCCGAGCCCGTCCCGCACCGTGACCGCCCTCTCCCACAAGGAGTGACCCCGATGACGCCCAGCCTCGACCACCGCCTCTCCCCGGAGCTGGAGCAGCTCCGCCGCACCGTCGAGGAGTTCGCGCACGACGTCGTGGCGCCGAAGATCGGCGACTACTACGAGCGGCACGAGTTCCCGTACGACATCGTGCGCGAGATGGGCCGCATGGGCCTGTTCGGGCTGCCGTTCCCGGAGGAGTACGGCGGCATGGGCGGCGACTACCTGGCGCTCGGCGTCGTGCTGGAGGAGCTGGCCCGGGTCGACTCCTCGGTGGCGATCACGCTGGAGGCGGCCTGCTCGCTGGGCGCGATGCCCGTCTACCACTTCGGTACGGAGGAGCAGAAGCGCACCTGGCTGCCGAAGCTGTGCACCGGCGAGATGCTGGGCGCGTTCGGGCTGACGGAGCCGGAGTGCGGCTCGGACGCGGGCGGTACGCGCACCACGGCCCGCCTCGACGAGGCCGCCGGCGAGTGGGTGATCAACGGGACGAAGTGCTTCATCACCAACTCCGGCACGGACATCACGGGACTGGTCACCGTCACCGCCGTCACCGGCAGGAGCGAGTCGGGCAAGCCGGAGATCTCGTCGATCATCGTGCCGTCCGGCACCCCGGGATTCACGGTCGCCGCCCCGTACTCCAAGGTCGGCTGGAACGCCTCCGACACCCGTGAGCTCTCCTTCTCCGACGTCCGCGTCCCGGCCGCGAACCTGCTGGGCGAACGCGGCCGCGGCTACGCCCAGTTCCTGCGGATCCTGGACGAGGGCCGCATCGCCATCGCCGCGCTCGCCACCGGGCTCGCGCAGGGCTGCGTGGACGAGTCGCTGGCGTACGCGGAGCAGCGCCACGCCTTCGGCCGGCCCATCGGCGCGAACCAGGCCATCCAGTTCAAGCTGGCCGACATGGAGCTGCGCGCCCACACCGCCCGCCTCTCCTGGCGGGACGCGGCCTCGCGGCTGGTGCACGGCGAGCCGTTCAAGAAGGCGGCGGCGCTGGCGAAGCTGCACACCTCGACGGTGGCGGTGGACAACGCGCGCGAGGCGACGCAGATCCACGGCGGGTACGGGTTCATGAACGAGTACCCGGTGGCGCGGATGTGGCGGGACTCCAAGATCCTGGAGATCGGCGAGGGCACGAGCGAGGTGCAGCGCATGCTGATCGCCCGCGAACTGGGCCTGCCGCCCACGGCCTGACGGCGGGCCGGCCGGTCGCCCGTCAGCCGGGCCGGCCGGCCGGAGCCCCGGCGCTCACGGCCAGAGCCGCGCCTTGTGCACGTACCGGAAGCCGGACCGCCACTGCAGCTCGACGTACGCCATCGGCCGGCCCTTCGGGTTCCCGTACGCGTCGAAGCCGAGGGGCCCGCTGAGGCCCCGTACCTCCTTCGTGGTGCCGAGCTGCAGGAGCATCTGCCGTACCGCGCCCGCGTCCACGGGGTCGCCGCCGCCCGGCCCGGTGGCGAACTCCACGGCCTTGACCAGCGCCAGCATCGCGTCGTGCCCCATGATCGCCTGCCCGCTCTGCAGCGGGCCGGAAGCGCCGCCGCAGCGCGGCGCCCACGTACTCCGTCACCACCCGGTCGCGCCGGGAGCGCCCCTCCCACCCCTGGCCCATGCGGCAGCTCCTCGTTCCCGTCCACGTCGACGGGGCACCAGATTATGGGAACGTACCTTCTTCCGACGGCTTCTTGCCGGACCGGTCCGGTTCGTGAACCACCTCACAGCAATGTCCCGGCGCCGCTGCACCCGGGCGCCGCGCGGGCGTGCCGGGAGGCGGGGTTCATGGCCTGATTCCGGTACCTGTGCACGGGAGTTAGGTTAGGTTAGCCTAATCTGCGTTGCCGGCCCTTCCGTACGCGGGACGCGGCCGCGACCCCCGCACCCGCCCGGAAGGTGAGCCCGACGTGACCACGGAACCGACCACGCAGACGGCGGAGCCGGCGCCCGACGCCGCCGAACCGTTCCGCTTCTTCCGCCTCGACGTCACCCGCACCCGGCGGCTCAGCCCCACCCTCCTGCGCGTCACCTTCGGCGACGACGGCACCGGCGGCCCCGGCAGCCTCGAAGGCTTCGCCTCCGGCGGCCGGGACCAGAGCCTGTCGCTGTTCCTCCCCCAGCCCGGCCAGACGGAACCGGTGATGCCCACGGGACCGGACTGGTTCGACGAGTACCGCGCGCTCGACCCCGGCGTACGGGCCGTGCTGCGCTCGTACACCGTGCGCGCGCAGCGCCCCGGCGAGGTCGACATCGACTTCGTGCTGCACACGGAACCCGCGGGCCCCGCCGCGCAGTGGGCGAGCGAGGCCGGGCCCGGCGACTGGATCATCGCGCTCGGCCCGGCCGTGCCGGACAACACCGGGGTGCGCTTCCGGCTGCCCGAGGGCGCGGATCACGTCATCGTCGCCGCCGACGAGACCGCGCTGCCGGCCGCCGCGGCGATCCTGGAGTCGCTGCCCGCCGGGCTGCCGGTGAAGGCGTGGATACGGGTGCCGCACCCCGACGACGCGATCGCGCTGCACACCGCCGCCGACGCCGAGGTGACCTGGCTGACCGGCCCCGCGGCCGGCGTGGTCGACGCGCTGCGCGCCGCGGACCTGCCCGCGGGCACGCCGTACGCCTGGCTCGCCGGCGAGGCGGGGATGGTGCGGGAGCTGCGCCGCCAGCTCGTACGGGAGCGGAAGTTCGACCGCCGGTCGGTCGCCTTCACCGGCTACTGGCGCCGCGGCGCCTCCGAGGACCAGTTCCGCCACGAGGCCGAGACCGGAGGCGACGACGACGCGGCCGCGGACGGATGAGCCGGCGGCGCGTGGCCGAAACGACGGGGGCGGGGGCCCTAGGACCAATTACTTAGGTTAGGCTTCCCTAAGTTTTTGGCCCCCGTCGTGAGGACACCATCCATGAGGTCCCACCTGCTCAACGACCGCACCGCCGGTGCCTACCGTCGTACGGTCACCGCAGGCGTCGAGCACATCGCGGCCCGACTGGCCCATGCAGACCGCCCGTTCACGGGCATCACACCCCCCGCCCTCGCCCCGGTCGTCGACGCCGTCGACCTCGACCTCCCCCTCGGTGACGCCGGCGCCGCGCTGGCCGAGCTGGACCGGCTCTACCTGCGTGACGCCGTCTACTTCCACCACCCGCGCTACCTCGCCCACCTCAACTGCCCCGTCGTCATCCCCGCCGTCCTCGGCGAGGCGGTGCTCTCCGCCGTCAACTCCTCCCTGGACACCTGGGACCAGTCCGCCGGCGCCACCCTCATCGAGCGCCGCCTCATCGACTGGACCGCCGCCCGCATCGGCCTCGGCCCGGCCGCGGACGGCGTGTTCACCTCCGGCGGCACCCAGTCCAACCTGCACGCACTCCTGCTCGCCCGCGAGGAGGCGTGCGACGGCGTGCGCAAGCAGCGGGGCACCGGGCTGCGCACCGCCGAGATCCTGCCCCGGCTGCGCATCCTCGCCTCCGCGCACGGCCACTTCAGCGTCCGCAAGGCCGCCGCGCTCCTCGGCCTCGGCGAGGAGGCCGTCGTCGAGGTGCCGTGCGACGCGGAGCGCCGCATGCGGCCCGCCGCGCTGGCCGCCGCCCTCGCGCGGCTCCAGCGCGACGACCTCGTCCCCATGGCCGTCGTCGCCACCGCGGGCACCACCGACTTCGGCAGCGTCGATCCGCTGGCGCAGCTCGCCGGGGTGTGCGCCGGGTACGGCGTGTGGCTGCACGTGGACGCGGCGTACGGCTGCGGGCTGCTGGTCTCGGGCCGCCGCCGGCACCTCCTCGCCGGCATCGAGCGCGCCGACTCGGTGACCGTCGACTTCCACAAGTCCTTCTTCCAGCCGGTCAGTTCCTCCGCCGTGCTGGTACGGGACCGGGCGACCCTGCGGCACGCGACGTACCACGCCGACTACCTCAACCCCGAGCGCATGGCCGCCGAGCAGATCCCCAACCAGGTCGACAAGTCACTCCAGACCACCCGGAGGTTCGACGCGCTCAAGCTCTGGCTGACGCTGCGCGTCATGGGCGCCGACGGCGTCGGCGCGCTCTTCGACGAGGTCTGCGACCTCGCCGGGGCCGGGTGGCGGCTGCTCGACGCGGACCCCCGCTTCGAGGTCGTCGTACGGCCGCAGTTGTCGACGCTGGTCTTCCGCTACGTCCCGGACGGCCCCGCCGGCACCGACCCCGCCCTCGTCGACGCCGCCAACCTGCGCGCCCGCGAACGGCTGGCCGCCTCCGGCGCCGCGATGGTCGCGGGCACCAAGGTCGACGGCCGGCACCACCTGAAGTTCACGCTGCTCAACCCCGAGACCACCACCGAGGACCTGGCCGCCGTCCTCGACCTCATAGCCGCGCACGCCGCCGACCACACCGGAGAGTCCCTTGTCCCCGACGTCCCCGCCGCCGCCGACCCAGCAGCCCCCGCAGTCCCGGCAGTCGCCGCAGTCCCCGCAGGCCCCGCAGGCCCGGCGGCCCCGCCGGTCCCCGCGCGCTGAGACCCGCGTCCACGACTTCGTCGCCGTCGGCCTCGGTCCGTTCAACCTGGGCCTGGCCTGCCTCTCCGCGCCGGTCGACGGCCTCGACGGCGTCTTCCTGGAGCGCAAGCCCGACTTCGACTGGCACTCCGGGATGTTCATCGAAGGCAGCACGCTCCAGACGCCGTTCATGTCGGACCTGGTCACGCTCGCCGACCCCACGTCCCCGTACTCCTTCCTGAACTACCTGAAGGAGACCGGGCGGCTGTACTCCTTCTACATCCGCGAGAGCTTCTATCCGCTGCGCGAGGAGTTCAACGACTACTGCCGCTGGGCCGCCGCCCAACTCCCCGGCATCCGCTTCGGCGAGGAGGTCACCGACGTCGTACGGGACGCGGCCGACGGCACGTACGTCGTCCGCACCCCGCGCGGCACCTACCGCGGCCGCCGCCTCGTCCTCGGCACCGGCACGCCGCCGTACGTACCCGAGCCGTGCCGCGGCCTCGGCGGCGACCTCCTCCACAACAGCCGCTATCTGGAGCACCGCGAGCGGCTGCGGGACAAGGAGTCGGTCACGATCGTCGGCAGCGGGCAGAGCGCCGCCGAGATCTACTACGACCTCCTCCAGGACCTCGGCCCCGACGGCTACCACCTCACCTGGGTGACCCGCTCGCCGCGGTTCTTCCCGCTGGAGTACACCAAGCTGACGCTGGAGATGACCTCCCCCGAGTACGTCGACTACTTCCACGCGCTGCCGGCGCCCGTCCGCGACCGGCTGGGCCCCGCGCAGAAGAGCCTCTACAAGGGCATCAACACCGAGCTGATCGACGCCATCTTCGACCTGCTCTACGTCAAGTCCCGCCGCGGCCCGGTGCCGACCCGGCTGCTCACCAACACCGCCCTCGTCTCCGCCGGGTACGCGGACGGCACGTACACCCTGGGGCTCCGCCACGAGGAGCAGGGCCGGGACTTCGAGCTGGCCACCCAGGGCCTGGTGCTGGCCACCGGCTACCGCTACGCCGAGCCGCCCTTCCTCGCCGGCATCGCCGACCGCCTCGCGCGCGACGAGCAGGGACGCTTCGCCGTCGCCCGCAACTACACCGTCGACCACGCGGGCCGCGAGGTCTTCGTCCAGAACGCCGAGCTGCACACCCACGGCTTCGCCGCCCCCGACCTGGGCATGGCCGCGTACCGCAACTCCTGCATCATCCGGGAGATGACGGGCCGCGAGGTCTACCCGGTCGAGAAGTCCATCGCCTTCCAGGAGTTCGGAGCGCCGGCCTGATGGAACTCACCCTGCGCCCCCTGGACCCGGCCCTGGACGCGCCGCTGCTGCACACCTGGGTCACCCATCCGAAGGCCGCGTTCTGGCTCATGCAGGGCTGCACGCCGGAGGAGGTCGAGAAGGAGTACGCGCGGATCGCCGCCGATCCGCACCACGACGCCTGGCTCGGCCTCGCCGACGGCACCCCCGCGTTCCTCGCCGAGCGCTACGACCCGGCGCACCGTGAGCTGACCGGCGTCTACGCCGCCGAGGACGGCGACGTCGGCATGCACTTCCTCACCGCGCCCGCCGACACCCCCGTGCACGGCTTCACCCGCGCGGTGATCACGGCGGTGATGGAGTGGCTCTTCGCCGACCCGGCGGTGCGCCGGGTCGTGGTCGAGCCCGACGCGCGCAACACCGCGGTGCACGCGCTCAACGAGGCCGTGGGCTTCCGCGTCGCCCGCCGCGTACGGATACCGGGCGCCCCGGGGAAGCCGGGCAAGGAGGCGCTGCTGAGCTTCTGCACCCGCGAGCAGTTCGCCGCCTCGCAGGCGCCGGCACCTCCCGACCCCACCGGGCACCTCACCCCCGGCCACTGGGCGGAGGCGACCCGCCGGCTCCTGGCCAAGGCCATCGGGGAGTTCACCCACGAGCGGCTGCTGACGCCACAGCCGCGGGGGGTCGGCTCGTACGCGCTACGGGTGGGGGACGCCGAATACCGCTTCGAGGCCCGGCGCTACGCGCTGGACCACTGGCGCGTCGACCCGCGCACGGTCACCCGCCACGCCCCCGGCGACCCGCCGGAGGGCTCGGCGCCCGACGCGCTGCGGTTCTTCGCCGAACTCCGGGAGCCGCTGGGGCTGAGCGCCGAGGTGCTGCCGGTGTACCTGGAGGAGATCACGTCCACGCTGGCGAGCAGCGCGTACAAGCTCGCCGGGCCCGAGGACCCGGACCTGGCGACCGCGGACTTCCAGCGGATCGAGGCGGGGATGACGGAGGGCCACCCCTGCTTCGTCGCCAACAACGGCCGCCTGGGGCTGGGCGCGGCGGACTACCGCGCGTACGCCCCCGAGACCGGCGCCCGCACCCGCCTCGTCTGGCTCGCCGCCCACCGCGACCGGGCGGCCTTCACCTGCGCCGCCGACCTCGACTACGACACCCTGCTCCGCGCGGAGCTGGGGCCCGCCGTGCTGGACCGCTTCGCGGCCCGCCTCCGCGCCCTGGGCCTGGACCCGGACGACTACCTGCTGATGCCCGCGCACCCCTGGCAGTGGGAGCACAAGCTCTCGGTCACCTTCGCGGGCGAGGTCGCCGCGCGCCGGCTGGTGTACCTCGGCGAGAGCGAGGACACGTACCAGCCGCAGCAGTCGATACGCACCTTCTTCAACACGTCCGTGCCCCGGAAGCACTACGTCAAGACGGCGCTCTCCGTGCTCAACATGGGCTTCATGCGCGGGCTCTCCGCCGCGTACATGGAGGCCACCCCGGCGATCAACGACTGGGTCGCGAGGCTGGTCGACCAGGACGAGGTGCTGCGCGGCACGGGCCTGGTGGTCCTCCGCGAACTGGCCGCCGTCGGCTACCGCCACGAGGCGTACGAGGCCGCCACCGCCCCCGGCTCGCCGTACCGCAAGATGCTCGCCGCGCTGTGGCGGGAGAGCCCGGTGCCGCGGCTCGCCGAGGGCGAGCGGCTCGCGACGATGGCGGCGCTGCTGCACACCGACCGCGCGGGCCGCCCGCTGGCGGCGGCGCTGGTCGAGGGCTCGGGGCTGGCGCCCGAGGTGTGGCTGCGGCGGTACCTCGACGCGTATCTGACGCCGCTGCTGCACGCCTTCTACGCATACGGGCTGGCGTTCATGCCGCACGGCGAGAACGTCATCCTGGTCCTGGACGAGGCGGGGGCGGTGGTGCGCGCGCTCTTCAAGGACATCGCGGAGGAGGTCGTGGTCATGGACCCGGACCTGCCGCTGCCGCCGGCGGCGGAGCGGATCCGCGCCGAGGTCCCGGACGACATGCAACTGCTGTCGGTCTTCACGGACGTCTTCGACTGCTTCTTCCGCTTCCTGGCGCCGCTGCTGGACGAGGCGGGGGTGCTGGGCGAGGAGGACTTCTGGCGGACGGTCGCGGAGTGCGCGCGGGACTACCGGGCGGCGGTGCCGGACCTGGCGGACCGGTTCGAGCGGCACGACCTGTTCGCGCCGGAGTTCGCGCTGTCGTGCCTCAACAGGCTGCAGTTGCGGGACAACCGGCAGATGGTCGACCTCACGGACCCGTCGGCGGCCCTCCAGTTGGTGGGCACCCTCCGCAACCCTCTGGCCCCGCACCGTCCCCGCACACCCGCCCCAGGGTAGGCCGCCCCACCGACAGCAGCCCGGGCCACCGAGGACGAGACGCCGGTGGCCCGGCAGGCATGCGCCTCACAGGGCCCCGAACGCCGACGCCCACCGCCGAAATCCGCCCCCCGAACCCCGCACACCCGCCCCAGGGTAGGCCGCTCCACCGACAAAGCCCGTGACCCGGCCGGTGTCACCGGCCTGCCCCTCGACCCGCCCGCGCCACCGCCCCCTTCACCCCCGCCGCCGCGCGTTGAGCCGCGCGGCCTGCCGCGTCAGGTGGTCCCGCTCCGGTATGTTCGGCGCCGAGCGGGCCGCCTGCGCGTACAGCC
The DNA here is from genome assembly GCF_003945505.1 of Streptomyces sp. WAC 06738. Classification (NCBI taxonomy): domain Bacteria; kingdom Bacillati; phylum Actinomycetota; class Actinomycetes; order Kitasatosporales; family Streptomycetaceae; genus Streptomyces; species Streptomyces sp. WAC 06738. The sequence goes on from NZ_CP029618.1 coordinate 2,496,677, forward strand.
CGGCCGCCGTCTCCGTGTCGCCGTCCCGCTCGTGCAGGTACGCCGCCACCGCCGCGTACCGCGGCAGCGACGGATCGAGGTCCGCCAGCGCCGCCAGCCCCGCCCTCGCCCCGTCCGCCTCGCCCACCGCCACCGCCCGGTTGAGCCTGGCCACCGGGCTGCCGGTGAGGCGTACCAGCTCGTCGTACCACTCCACGATCTGCACCCAGTCCGTCTCCCCCGCCGTCGGGGCGTCCGCGTGCAGCGCGGCGATCGCCGCCTGCGCCTGGAACTCCCCCAGGCGGTCCCGGGCCAGCGCCGCCTGGAGGATCCCGACGCCCTCGGCGATCAGTCCGGTGTCCCACAGCCCGCGGTCCTGCTCGGCGAGCGGTACGAGCCTGCCGTCCGCGCCGGTACGCGCCGGCCGCCGCGCATGGTGGAGCAGCATGAGCGCCAGCAGTCCCGCGACCTCCTCACCGCCGGCCCCGGTCCCCCCGGCACCGGCACCCTCGCCCCCACCCCCTCTCGCCACCGCCGCGCCCGTCCTCGCCGCCAACTGCCGCGTCAGCCGGATCGCCTCCGCCGACAGGTCGACGTCCCCGGAGTAGCCCTCGTTGAACACCAGGTACAGCACCCGCAGCACGGTCGCCAGGTCCCCGGGCTGGTCGAACCGCACCCCGGAGACCGTCCGCTTCGCCCTGCTGATCCGCTGTGCCATGGTCGCCTCGGGCACCAGATACGCCCGCGCGATCTGCCGCGTCGTCAGCCCGCCGACCGCGCGCAGCGTCAGCGCGACGGCCGAGGCCGGCGTCAGGGACGGGTGCGCGCAGAGGAAGTAGAGCTGGAGCGTGTCGTCCACCGCCCCGCCCCCGTCCGGCGCGGGCTCGGCCTCGACCCGTTCCTCGCGCCGCCGCCGGGAGCTCTCGGCCCGTACGGTATCCAGGAACTTGCGCCACGCCACCGTGATCAGCCACCCCTTGGGGTCCCTCGGCACGTCGCCCTCCGGCCAGCCGCGCACGGCCTCGACCAGGGCGTCCTGTACGGCGTCCTCGGCCGCCGCGAAGTCTGCTCCGCGGCGGACGAGGACCCCGATGACCTCCGGCACCAGCTCCCGCAGCAGCGACTCGTTCACTCGGCGGCCGGGGCCTGCACGCCGTAGGCCGGGCGGATCTCCAGCCATTCGTGGATCGGCTTGCCGCCCGCGCCCGGGGCGGCGGACAGCTCGGCGGCCAGCTCCAGCGCGCGGTCGTAGGTCTCCACGTCGATCACCATCCAGCCGGCGATCAGGTCCTTGGTCTCCGCGAACGGCCCGTCGGTGACCGGGGGCCTGCCCTCGCCGTCGTAGCGGACGAAGGTGCCCTCCGGGGCGAGCGCCTGCTCGCCGACGAACTCGCCGGTGGCCTCCAGCCGGGCGGCGAAGTCACGCATGTACTGGATGTGGGCCGTGACCTCCTCCGGCTCCCACTGGTCCATCGGGACGTCGTTGACCGCCGCCGGCGCGCCGCGGTAGTGCTTGAGCAGCAGGTACTTGGCCATGATCTTCTCCTTGCCGAGGTACGGCCCATTGTGGGCCGCGTTCACCCCGGGGACGGAGCCGCGCGCCGGTTCTCGACATCCCCCGCGAAAAAATCTGGCAGAAGGCTCAGCGCAGGGTGTCCGCGCCCCGCGCGGCCGCCCGCAGGAAGAACGGGACCGTCAGCAGCGAGGCCACCGCGAAGAAGCCGAACGCCGCCCGCGGCCCGGCGAACTCCGCGAGGACCCCGACCAGCCCGGCGCCCAGCGGCATCGCGCCCCAGGCGAACATCCGGTTCGCGGAGCTGAACCGGCCGAGCATCGCGTCCGGCACCGCCCGCTGGATGACCGTGCGGCTGTTGACCGTCCACAGCGTGCCGCCGAGCCCGCCGAGGAACGCGGCCGCGGCGACGGCACGCGCGTCGGCGGTGAGCGCCGGGACGGCGGCCATCGCGGCGGTGCCGAAGAGGTCGGCGAGCATCACGCGGCGGCGGCCCAGCAGCCGGTTGAGCCAGGTCACGGTGGTGGCGCCGAGGAGCCCGCCGATGCCGAGCGCGCTGAGCAGCACGCCGTACTCGCCGGGGGTGAGGCCCATGTCGCGGGTCGCGTAGAGCGGGATGAGCGCGAGCCAGGCGCCCCAGGTGCCGGAGAGGACGGTGAGGATGAGGGAGAGGGAGCGCAGCAGGCGGTGCCGCCAGAGGTAGCGGAGCCCTTCGGCGATCTGCCCGTTGACGGTGGTCGCGGGCGCCTCGTCCCCGTTCCCGTACGCCACGGCCCCCGCCCGGAACCGCCCGGCGAGCAGCAGCAGCACGAGCGCCGCCGCGGCGTACGCGGCCCAGGTCGCACCCAGCGCCCACCCGGCGCCCACCGCGATGAGCAGCCCGCCGACGAACGGCCCGGCGAACTCGCTGAACACCGTCTCCGCCCCGGCCATCCACGCGTTCGCCCTGTCCCGCCCGGCGGGCGGGACGGCGGCGGGGACCAGCGCGGTGGCCGCGGTGGAGGCGACGACGTCGGCGACCCCGATGGCCGCACCGGCGGCGGCCAGCAGCGCCACGGAGAGGCCGCCGCTCGCGGCGGCGGCGAGCAGCGGCACCATGGCGAGCAGCCGCAGCACGTTGATGATCCACAGCAGCCGGCGCCGGTCGACGCGGTCGACGAGCACACCCGCGTGCAGGGCGACGAGCAGCCACGGCAGCGAGATGGCCAGCGCCACCCCGGTGACCTGCGCGGGAGAGCCGCCGGCACGGACGGCGAGCAGCGGCAGGGCCATCTTCACGACGCCGTCGGCGAGGTTCGTCACGGCGGTGAACGCGACGAGGACGGCGGTGTTGCGGCGCCCGGCGTCCCGCCCGGCCCGTAGCCGATCACTCTCCAGCACCCCGGCTGCACCCATGACGTCCCCCTCTAACCACCAAAGCCGTTTACCGGTGAGAGGAAGTTACCACCAAACGCGATAGCCGGTAAAGTGGTCCGTATGCGCACACCTCCTCGGGCCGCCGAGCTGGTGGCCGATTTCGCCAACACCCTGGACATCTACGCCGGCACGGACACCCTGAGCACCCCGGACGAGCTGGCCGCCTGGCTGACGACACACGTTCTGCCGGTCACCGCCACCCCCGACCCGGGCCTGCACGCGGCGGCCGTCGCCCTGCGCGCGGGCATCCGCGAACACCTGGGCGCCCACGTGGGCGACACCCCCGACCCCGCCGTCACGGCGGCGGCCGACGCGGCCCTCACCCGCTTCCCCCTCCACCCCACCACCGCCGGCCCCCCGGTCCCCGCCCCCGGCCTCACGCCCGCGGAGCGGGCGGTCGCGGAGCTGGCCCTCGCCTGGAGCACGCTGACGATCACCGGCGACGCGGCCCGCCTCAAGCGCTGCGCGGAGCACACCTGCCACGAGGCGTTCTGGGACACGTCGAAGAACCGCAGCAAACGCTGGTGCTCGATGCAGGGCTGCGGCAACCGCGCCAAGGCCCGCACCTACGCCGCCCGCCGCGCCGCCGCCCCCGGCTGAGCGGGCCGCCCAGTGACGTTTCCCGCCCGCCGTGCGCTGCCCCCGTAGGACCGGGGCTGCCGGTCCGCGACGCAAGGGGAGGAACAGATGCGCCTCAGACACGCCGCGTTAACACTCGCGCTCATGGTCGCCACGAGCCTGCCGCTCACCGTGCACGCCGCCGCCGACAGCACCGCCGAAGCCCGAGGGCTGCACGTACCGCTCCGACCTCTGGATCGCGGACGCCGACGGCGGCAACGCGCGCGTACTGGTCGACGGGGCGAGCGACTCAATCGACGAGGTGGCCTGGGCGCCGGACGGCGAGCGCATCCTCTTCCACACCATGCGTTCGGACCAGACCCAGCGACTGGAGTGGATCGCCACGGACGGCACCGGCCGCGAGGTGCTGAACACCACCGGCGGCCACGACGCCGCGTTCTCCCCGGACGGCGAGAGCCTCGCCTTCCTGACGACGACATGTTGGGACACCGGCGAGGACAATAACTGCGGCCGTGACCTCCACGTGCTGCACCTGGCCTCGGGCAAGGTCAGCACACTCACCACCGACCACCGCGGCGGCGAGTGGACACGGCCTGACTGGTCCGCGGACGGCCGGCACATCGTCTACTCCACGGGCTACGGACTGCGCTCCGTGGACGTGAGCGACGGCACTTTCCTCGACGTGCGGATCCCCGTCTACGCCTGGACCCCGGTCTTCTCCCCCGACGGCGACCGGATCGCGTTCACGGGCCAGGACGACGCCTCCACGAGGAAGGTGTACGTCGTGGACGCCACCCCCGGGGCGAGCGCCACCGTGCTCAGCGACCGGCAACTGGACCTGCGGGACTGGCTCGCCCAGTAACGGAGCCGACACCCCAGAACAGCGGTCAGGCGGCCACCTGGACCACAACCAGGTCTCATGTGACCCGCTACCACGCCTAGCAGACTACGACGCAGGTCAGAGCTTCGGGATCCGTTGGTCTCACGCGGTTACTCCGGCAGAGAATACGAAGATCCACTCCCACGCCACTCCCCCGACGGCCCAGCTCTCACGTCTGGACGCAGGTAACCGCAGAGAACCACAGGAGGTGCGGTCCTGTATGTACATGGCGTCTTCAGCAGGCCCGGTGCACGTGCGGCGAGAAGGTCGACGACCGTGCTGGTGTAAGGGTGGGCGGTGGACTCGCTGATGCCGAGCCCGGCAGCGATCTTCGCCAGAGTGATGTGCGCGCGCAGGTACACCAGCGCCACCATCGCGCGTGGAGACGCACAGAGCTTGCAGCGCCGGTCGCCTCACGAGTGACAAGCAGCATGGTGACCCACTCGACGAGCCGTGAGCAGTGGTCAGACGAGCCGGTCGGTCAGCGCCTCGCGCGCGCCGCGATCCGCGGCGTCAGCAGCGACTCAGGGGGGCGGTTGAGTGACAGCACCGCGAAGAACGCCTCGGACACCACTGGGTCGGTGTTGGCCGCAGCCACCACCCGCGACATGTAGCGCTGCTGCATCCTGCCCAGTGGCCCCGGCTTCGGCCCGTCCGTGCTCGGGTACCGGGCGTCCTCGCCCGTGGCGATCGCCCAGGCGCCGCGCACGCACTTCGCCACGGCTTTCTGCAGCTCCGGTGCGCGTGCGGGGACCTCCGCCGGCCTGAGCGTCGCGATCCGGGCGGCGATGGCCTGCGCCTGCATCGCCGCGACCGTCATCCCGTGCCCGTAGACCGGGTTGAAGCGGCACAGGGCGTCACCGATCACCAGCAGTCCCCGGGGCCACCGCCTCGCCCGCTCGAAGTGCGTCCACTCGTTCGCCGTCGCCCGGAAGGCGACCGCGTCCGACAACGGCTCCAGACCCGCGAGCGCCTCTGCCAGCTCATCGGTACGCAGCGAGGCGGCGAAGGCGAGCCAGTCCTTCTCCTCGATCGGTGGTTGGTGTTCAGCCTGCCCCAGCAACGTGACCAGCCAGCGCCCGCCTTCGATCGGCACGATCACCCCGCCGCGCGGAACATCGGGGGTGCCCTGCACGTACATGGCCGTCCAGGGACCCTCGGCGGCCGGGCGCCGGTAGTAGCGCGAGGAGTAGCCGAGGTGCGCGTCGAACCTCTCCGTGGCTGGCGCGGCGTGACCGAGTTCGACCAGCCAGCGGGTGGTACGGGAGCTGCGGCCGGTGGCGACGACCACCAGGTCCGAGTGCACCGTGGACTCCTGGCCGTCCTTGCCACGCTCGCGCAGCCGTACACCGGACACCGCTGCCGCCCCGTTTCGCCCGGGCACCAGAGCGGTCACCTCATGGCGGGGCATCCACGCGATCGCGGGATGGTCGTCGATCCGGCGCCGTAGGGTCGCCTCCAGCAGTTCGCGCGAGGCGGAGAGGTAGTGCGCTCCCGGGACGTCGGCGAACCACCTGGCCGGAGAGAGCCAGCGCATCTGATCAGGGGCGCGCACGACGGTGGCCCCGGCGGCTTCGAGGTCGGTGACGGCCCCCGGTAAGAGCGCGTCCACCGCGGCCTGCCCGCGGGACCACAGGACGTGCACATGTCGCGACTGCGGCACCCCGGACCGGAACGCGGGCGCCCCGTCGGCGAACTCATCCCGCTCGACCACCGTCACCCGCTCAAAGCTGCTCGCCAGCACGTGAGCTGCGAGCAGACCGGAGACCCCGGCTCCCACCACCACCGCATGGGTCATCGCGTCGACCGCCACTTCACACCCCCTCGCCCCCGCGGATTGCGCCCCGCCGCCTCATCATCCCGCACGCGAAAGGCGACCGACAGGGCACGTCCGTGGACACGGGCCGGAGCCGGCACCCGGGCGCCCCGTCGTCGACGCGGCGGTGCGGCGTTCCGATCGGGTCCGCGCCCTGGCACGGGCGCGCCGCGCTGTCCGGCGGCCCGGTGCAGATCGAGACGCCGCTGCCCGGCGCCGGTGGCCATGGCCGCTCGACCCGCCGCTTCGATGGACACAAAGAGCTTCTTCGAGGTGGCCATCGATGAGGTGACGGTTCGGAGCTGGGGACGGAGAAGGTCCTCATGGATGAGCGCATGGGGCACCAGGACTGCTCCATCTCTGCCCGGTACACCCACGTGACCCAGGCCATGCGGCGGCGCTTGTGCCGAGGACTGACGGAGCTGTGGGAGGAGTCCTTACGGGCCCGCCGGAACCTGTCGCCGGGCTCCCCCGTGACGGTGCTCGACCGGCTACTCAGAGCATCTGCCAAGGGGCGGAATTCCTAGATCCACTCCCCTGCCACTCCCCAACCGCCCCCAGACAGCCGTCAGGCCCGGTACTCCGCATCGGAGTACCGGGCCTGACCTGCGTTTCCGTGAGGGTGAGTGACGGGACTTGAACCCGCGGCCACCTGGACCACAACCAGGTGCTCTACCATCTGAGCTACACCCACCGTGAGCTGATGCTTCCGCACCGGCCGTGTAGAAGTGTACAGGGTCGCCGGCGGTGCTCGCCTCCCGCTTTCCCCGGGCCGCGGGGGCTTCGTTACGAGCCGTCCGCCGCCAGCGTGTGGCGGGACGCGATGGCCTTGGCGGTCTCCGAATCCGGGCCCGGCGGGGGGACGAAGACCGCCTCGCGGTAGTAGCGGAGTTCGGCGATGCTCTCCCGGATGTCGGCCAGCGCGCGGTGGTTGCCCGCCTTCTCGGGGCTGTTGAAGTAGGCCCGCGGGTACCAGCGGCGGGCCAGCTCCTTGACGGACGAGACGTCCACGATGCGGTAGTGCAGGTGGCCCTCCAGGTTCGGCATGTCCCGGCTGAGGAAGCCGCGGTCGGTGCCGACGGAGTTGCCGCAGAGCGGGGCGCGGCCGGGTTCGGGGACGAACTCGCGTACGTAGGCGAGCACCTGCCGCTCCGCGTCCGCCAGCGTCGTGCCGCCGGCCAGCTCGTCGAGCAGGCCGGAGGCGGTGTGCATGGCGCGGACGACGTCGGGCATGGAGGCGAGGGCCGCGGCCGGGGGCCGGATCACGATGTCGACGCCGTCACCGAGCACGTTGAGCTCCGAGTCGGTGACGAGCGCGGCCACCTCGACGAGCGCGTCGTCGATCAGCGAGAGGCCCGTCATCTCGCAGTCGATCCAGACCATCCGATCGTTCATGGCCCTCACCCTACGTGCCGGTCCCGCTGTCCCGGTACGGTCGCGCGCCTGGCGAGCGCTCCCCGGTGCCGCGGCGGGTGCGGCTCGGGGTGGCCGGGCGCGAACGCGTCGGACTGCGGCTTCTCCGCGCCGTCCGCGCCGCCCCCATGCCCCCGCCCGCGACCCCGGCGGGCCCGGCCGCGCCGGGCGGCTGCGGGCGCCGCGGGGCCGGGACCGTGGGGGGTTCCGGCGGCGGTACGGACTGGGGGTTGCGGGCCCGGTAGGCGGCCCGGTACGCGGCCGGGGAGGAGCCGAGCTGGCGGCGGAAGTGCCCGCGCAGCGCGACCGGCGAGCGGAAGCCGCAGCGCCCCGCCACTTCGTCCACGGAGAAGTCCGACGTCTCCAGCAGCCGCTGCGCCTGAAGCACCCGCTGGGTGATCAGCCACTGCAGCGGTGCGCTGCCGGTGAGCGAGCGGAACCGCCGGTCGAACGTGCGTCGGCTCATGTACGCGCGGGCCGCCAGAGTCTCCACGTCGAACTGCTCGTGCAGGTTCTCCAGCGCCCAGGCGACGACCTCCGCCAGCGGGTCTCCGCCGATCTCCTCGGGTAAAGATCTGTCGAGGTAGCGCTCCTGGCCGCTGCCGCGCCGCGCGGGCACCACCAGCCTCCGGGAGAGCGCGGCGGCGGCCTCGGCGCCGTGGTCCTGGCGCACCAGGTGCAGGCACAGGTCGATGCCGGCGGCCGTGCTCGCCGAGGTGAGGATGTCGCCGTCGTCGACGAACAGCTCGCGCGGGTCCATGTGGACCGACGGGTAGCGCTTGGCGAGCGTCGGCGCGTACATCCAGTGCGTGGTCGCCGGGCGGCCGTCGAGCAGTCCGGCCGCGGCCAGCGCGAACGCGCCCGTGCACAGCCCGACGATGCGGGCGCCGTCCTCGTGCGCCCTGCGCAGCGCGTCCAGCGCCGCGGCGGGCGGCGGCTGGGTGATGGAGCGCCACGCGGGCACGACGACGGTGCCGGCCCGGGCCAGCGCTTCCAGCCCGTACGGGGCGGAGAGCTCCAGGCCGCCGGTGGTACGCAGCGGACCGTCCTCACCGGCGCAGACCAGCAGCCGGTACCGGGGGGTGCCGGCGTCCTGGCGGTCGACTCCGAAGACGGAGAGGGGGATGGAGTTCTCGAAGACGGGGCCACCGCTGAACAGCAGCACGGCGACGACCTCACGGCGCCGCCGGGGCGGGCGCGGTGCTTCGCCCCGCACCGCCTCGGTCCGCACCGCGGCTGCCGCCGCCTCGGGTGTGCGTGGCCCGCCGGACCGGATCGTTGCGCCCGCTCCGGTGGAGTCCTGGCTCATGACGCTAAGCCCCCTCGCTTCTCTCTTCCTCCGCGTCCTGCACCTACACCCCCGGGACGATCTCGGTCTCTCGGCCAAGATCAAATCTACTGTGTGTCGTCCGGCGGACCGGACAGCTTCAGCCCCGCATCTATAACGACAGGTAGAGCGGCTCTTGTGTGACACGCGTGCCAGGTTCGGCCCTGCCTCTATGTCGACAAGGAAACCTGGCGTGAAGCTTTCGATCGCGAACGGTTCCACTCGTTCACGCATCAGGGAAGGCCACCCCCTCCGGTTCTCCGACGTGCAAGGCTCGTGCGCCCCGACTGCGCCCCCAGCCCCCCGAGCCCGGAACGTTCCAGCCTTAAGTCTTGCAACTCCGGTGTGCAGAAGGGAAGTTGGCCGAAAAGATCGGGTCAGAGGAGGTTGTCCCCTCAACCAAGGGCGTACGCCCGCGCCCAGCCGCGAAAACGCCGGTGCCGGCCGCGCCCGCGCCGTGTCCTGCGGCGCGACCCCGGCGCACGTGCCACGTTTGCCTTCGCGGCGGCGACGACGGACCCCGGGGGCGCGGCGACAGCGCACGGAAGCGTGGGGGGCGGCACGGAGGGCGGCGGCGTGATCCCCGAGCGCCGCCGCCGTGCGCCCCCGGCGGTGCCCGAGACCGATCGCCGGGCCGCCGCGCCGACCGGTCGGCGTTGCGCGGGACGCCGCACTGGGGCATGCTCCTGTGAACCGTTCGCCGGGGCCACCTGGCATACCGCCGCCCGCCCCTGGGCAAGGGAGGTGGTGTCGCCGTACCCTTGTTGTACGGGATTGGGAAGATGATTCCCGGACACAGGAAGCGCGGACACAGCAAGCCGTGTCCCTCCAGCCACGAGGATTCCCTTCGCCGAGACACCGATGGCCGGTCACGAATTCCCCGAACCCGCGGACCGCAAGCCGGTCGCCGATCCCACGGCGGACCTGGAGGCGGCGGCCGAGCCGCGCCAAGGCTGCGATCCCGCTTTCAAGCACGGCGTCGTCTGCGGCTTCGACGGCTCCATGTCCAGTGAACGCGCCCTGGCCTACGCGGTAGGGATGGCGCGGCGCCTGGGCTGCGGCCTGATCATCGTGCACGTGGCCAACCGGCTGCCCACCACCGTCTGGGCCGGCTGCGAACCGCCCGTCTTCGTGGACGTTCCCGACCACCGCACCGAAGTCCTCGGGCTGGAACTCGCCTGCGCCGACTACCTGTCGGACGTGCCCTGGATCCTCGTCGAGCGCGGCGGCGACATCTGCCACGAACTGGAGGAAGTCGGCCGGGAGTACGAGGCCGACGCCATCGTGGTCGGCTCCACGCAGGGCATCGTGGGCCGCATCTTCGGCTCGGTCGCGGGCCGCCTCGCCCGGCGGGCGCAACGGCCCGTCGTCGTCGTTCCGTAGCCGCCCCCGCGCACGTTTGCGCCGGTCGCGCCCGTGGTGCGCGCCGTCGCGCCTCCCCGGAGAAATCTACTCGCGGGTAGATGTGGGTTGTGAATTTGTGAGGGGCATATAGGGGACACGACGACGCGCTGCCGACCGGGAGGTGACGGTCCCCGGTACGGCAGCGGCACCGCCGGCGTATTGGGCGACGCCGGCACAGGGGAGGCGGCCCTCTGCGCGACGTGGTGGCACGCGCAGAGGGCCGCTCTTTCGCCTCCCGCCGAGGGGCGGCGGGTTGAACGGGGCCGGTGGCTCCGGACCGCCTCACGTCCACGCTCCGTACGGCACCCTCCGCCGCGCCCCGGTGCGTCGGCCCGGACGGGGCCCCGTCACCCGCCGCGGCGACGGTTCGCGGGGGAGCCGTCCGTGCGGGGCGCGGAGTCGAGGGCCAGGCGGGCGAGGCGGGCGATGAACTCCGTCTGCAGGGCGGCCTGGTCGCGTACGGGGATCCAGCGGGGCCCGAAGCCGGCCGCGTAGCTGCGGCGCCAGCGGGTGAGCAGCGTCTCCGCCTCGGGACCGAGGGGATGGCCGTCCGTCGCACGGGCGAGCATCGCCGCCGCCCGCAGCGGCAGCCGCCGGGCGGCCATGCGCAGTGCGAGGGCGCCGCCCGCGGTCGCCGCGGGCGGCGGGCTGCCCGGCGAGGGCGGCGCGGACCACTGCGCGGCGTTGGTGAAGCAGGCTTCGGTGAGCCAGGCCGCGGCGTCCACCAACGGCCCCGGGGCGGCGCCGAGTCCGGTACGGGCCTCGTCCAGCAGCCCCGCCAACCGGTCGGCCTGCGCCCGCAGATGGCCCACGGCCTCTCCCACGACCACCCTCGGCGCCCCGGTGGGCCGGAGGTCGGCGACGCCCTCGACGGCCCAGACGGGCGTCTCGACGACGGCGGTCACCGTGCCGTACCGCAGCGGGTGGAACCATGTCGAACGGGTCAGCCAGTCGCGGTGCACGACGTTGGCGTCGAGCCCCGCCCCCGCGGCCATGAGGAAGACGCCCGGTCCCGCGCCGGGCATGTGCAGCGTGTCCACAGGGGCCACGGCCAGCGGCACGGCCAGGCCGGCGGCGGCGTCCGCGAGCGCCGCGCGGGCGCCCGGCAGGTCGTGGGTGAGCTGCACCCAGGCGCCGCCGACGTCGTTGGCGTGCAGGGAGAACTGCACCGCCGGGCGCAGTTCGTCCAGCACGGTCAGCAGCGCCCGGGTCTCCGGCAGCGGCGCGGCCCGGCCGCCCGGCGGCGGCAGCCACTCGGGCTGCTGGTCGGCGGCGGGCCGGTAGAAGTGGCGGAGCTGGCGCTCCAGGGTGCCGGGGTGGCGGGTCCAGGGCTCGGTGTGGCGGGCGCCGTCCGGGTCCAGGCAGAGCAGGAAGTGCCAGGCGGCGTCGCGGTCGTGGCGGCGGTCGCGCGCGCCGGCCCCGGCGCGCCCCCCGTGCCCCCCGTGCCCGCCGCGTACGGCCCGGTAGGCCAGGTCGGCGACGGCCGCGCCCCCGGCCGGCTCGTTCGCGTGCGCGCCGCTGACGACCAGGACGTTCCGGGAGCCGTGGCCGACGGAGAGCAGCCACAGCGGCTCCCCCGCGCGGGATTCGCCGATCTGCCGCAGCCGGCAGCGGGACGGATGGCGCCGCGCCAGGTCGCGGGCGGTCCGGGTGAGGTCGTCCACGGTGGGGTAGCGGTGCCGCGCCAGCGCGGGGACGCCGACCGACGTCACTCGCCGCTGGGGTTGCTGTCGCCTGCCGTCTCCTTCTTGTCGAGACGACGGATCCTGATCTCCTGCATCGCGCCTCCCTCCCACCCTTGTCAACTCTGTGTGCTTGAAACGACTCACTCAGTAGTGCACATTGGGCCGCGTCGGTGCAAGCTTCCTGGCGCATCATCCTGGAGTGGGGTATGGCGGTGGGAGAGTGGGCGCGGCCCCGGGTCAAACCGGAGCACCGCGGCTATCGCACCGTGGCGGGAAACGTCCGTATCGGCAGCGTGATCTACGGCGTCGGCGCGGAGATCGAGGACCCGCGGGGGTGGGTCTGGACGCTGGTCGAGGCGGCCGACGGCAGCCGCAGCACGCGCGACATCGTCACCGCCGTGCGCACCCGGCACGAGGAGATCGAACCCGGCGACGTCACCGCGGCGCTGGAGCGGCTGGCCGCGGCGGGCTTCCTGGAGGACGCGGCCGCGCCGCTGCCCGCGCAGTTCTCGCCGCGGGAGGCCGAGCGCTACAGCCGGGGCGTACCGCTGCTCCGCTGGATGGACCTGGGCGCCCGCGCCAGCGCGTGGGAGGCGCAACTGCGGCTGAAGGAGGCCCGGGTACTGGTCCTGGGCGTCGGGGGTACGGGGGGCGCGGCCGCCTGGCACCTGGCCGCCTCGGGCGTCGGCCACCTGCACGTGGTCGACGACGACCGGGTGGAACTGTCGAACCTCAACCGGCAGTTGCTGTACGCGGAGGCAGACCTGGGGCGGCGGAAGGCCGAGGCGGCGGTGGCCAGGCTCGCCGCCCTCAACCCCGACATCCGCGTCACCGGCGAGGTGCGCCGCATCGCCACCGCCGCGGAGCTGGCCGCGCTCGTCGTCTCCTCGCCCCCGTACGACGTGTTCGTGCTGGGCGCCGACGGGCCGCCGCAGATACGGCGCTGGGCGAACCGGGCCTGCCTGGCCGCGGGACTGCCGTGGGTGGACGGCGGCTACAGCGGGCCGCTGGTCACCGCGGGCGTCCACCGGCCGGGTAGCGGCGGGTGCTGGGAGTGCCTGCACGACCAGGCCAGGCAGCGGGCCGACCTCGGCCTCGCCCCCGGGGCGGACGAGCCCGGCACTTCCGCGCACCTGCCGTGGAACCCGGCCAACGCGGTCACCGCCGGGCTCTCCGGCGCGCTCGTCGCGTACGGCGCCCTGGCCCTGCTGACCGGCATCCCGCCGCTCGAACCCGGCGTCCGCTTCGGGTTCAACCTGATGGTGCCCGGCGACGAGGTGACCGTCCGGCTGCCCCGCCGCCCGGACTGCCCGGCCTGCGGCGGCCGCGGGTGAGACACGGTGGCGGGCGGCCGGCCCCGCGGCCGGCCGCCGCCACCGCCCGCGTCTACTCCACCGTCACCGACTTCGCCAGGTTCCGCGGCTTGTCGATGTCGCGGCCCAGCTCCAGCGCCGTGTGGTACGCGAAGAGCTGGAGCGGGATGCCCATGAGGATGGGGTCGAGCTCCGGCTCGCTGCGCGGTACCACGATCGTGTGGTCCGCCTTCTCCTGCCGCCGGTGCGCCACCGCGAGGATGCGGCCCTCGCGCGCCTTGATCTCCTCCAGCGCCGCCCGGTTCTTCTCCAGCAGCTCGTCGTCCGGCACGATCGCCACCGTCGGCACCTCGGGCTCGATGAGCGCCAGCGGGCCGTGCTTCAGCTCGGAGGCCGGGTACGCCTCGGCGTGGATGTAGCTGACCTCCTTGAGCTTCAGCGCCGCCTCCCGGGCCACCGGGTACCCGCGGACCCGGCCGATGAACATCATCGACCTGGCGTGCGCGTACTCCTTCGCCAGCGCCCGGATCTCGTCCTCGCCGCGCAGCATCTCGGCGATCTGCTCCGGCAGCCGCCGCAGCCCCTCGATGACGCGGCGGCCGTCGGCGACCGACAGGTCGCGGATGCGGCCGAGGTGGAGCGCGAGCAGGCCGAAGGCGACGACGGTGTTGGTGAAGCACTTGGTGGACACGACGCAGACCTCCGGGCCCGCGTGCACGTAGATGCCGCCGTCCGTCTCCCGGGCGATGGCCGAGCCGACGACGTTGACGACGCCGAGGACCCGCGCGCCCTTGCGCTTCAGCTCCTGCACGGCGGCCAGCACGTCGTACGTCTCGCCGGACTGGGAGACGGCGACGTAGAGCGTGTCGGGGTCGACGACGGGGTTGCGGTAGCGGAACTCGCTGGCCGGCTCGGCGTCCGCGGGCACCCGCGCCAGCTCCTCGACCAACTGCGCGCCGATCATGCCCGCGTGGTACGACGTGCCGCAGCCCAGGATCTTCACGCGCCGCACCGCGCGCGCCTCGCGCGCGTCCAGGTTGAGGCCGCCGAGGTGGACGGTGGAGAACCGGTCCTCGATGCGCCCGCGCAGCACGCGGTCGACGGCTTCGGCCTGTTCGCAGATCTCCTTGTGCATGTACGTGTCGTGGCCCGCCATGTCGTACGACTCGGGCGACCACTCCACCGTCTCCGGCGAGGACGAGGTGCGCGAGCCCTCGGTGGTGTACGTGCGGTAGTCGTCGGCCTTGATCGTGGCCATCTCGCCGTCTTCGAGGGTGACGACCTGCCGGGTGTGCGAGACCAGCGCGGCGACGTCGGAGGCGACGAACATCTCCCGCTCGCCGATGCCGAGCACCACGGGCGAGCCGTTGCGGGCGACGACGATGCGGTCGGGGTGGTCGGCGTGCAGCACGGCGATGCCGTACGTGCCCTCCACCAGCCGCATCGTCTCGCGTACGGCCTCCTCCAGAGTGGCGGCGGCGGAGCGGCCGACGAGGTGGGCCAGCACCTCGGTGTCGGTCTCTGAGGTCAGCTCGACGCCGTCGGCCGCGAGCTTGGCGCGCAGGTCGGCGGCGTTGTCGATGATCCCGTTGTGGACGACGGCGACCTTGCCCGCCTCGTCCAGGTGCGGGTGGGCGTTGGCGTCGCTGGGGGCGCCGTGGGTGGCCCAGCGGGTGTGCGCGATGCCCGTGGCGCCGGCGAAGCGCTTGGGCAGCCGGGCCTCCAGGTCACGTACCCGGCCCTTGGCCTTGACCGTCTTCAGCGCGCCGGAGCGGGCGGCGATGGCCACGCCGGCGGAGTCGTAGCCCCGGTACTCCAGCCGCTGGAGCCCTTCGAGCAGCAGCGGCGCGGCGTCTCGCTTGCCGATGTAACCAACGATTCCGCACATATCGTTCGCTTCCTGTCGGGAGAGGGTGAGGGTGGGGCTAGCCGTAGACGAGGCGGCGCAGTTGGCGCCGGGTCAGTTCGGGCGGGGCGACCGCGCGGTGCGCCAGCTCGCGGGCGATCCGGTCGAAGATCTCGTCGTTCACCAGGCCGGCCGCCTGGAGCTCGCGGTGGCGGCGGCGGACGAACGCGGGCGTCGTCTCGTCGAAGTAGGCCAGGACGTCCTGCACGACCCGCGCGGCTTCGCCGCGGCTGAGCGGCGCGCTGCGTGTCAGGTGGTCGATGAGGTCGTCGTGCACCCGTCGATACTGCTTGATGATCTTCACTTCCGCAAGAAATCTGCCCGGAATCGGGCAGGAATCCTTCCTTCCCCTCGCCGGAATGGTCTACACCCTTGACCGGCGCGGACACCGGCGGTACGCCTGGGAATGTCCATGTCATGCGCACGAGCCGCAGCCCCGAAGGGACCACTGTGAGAGGTCACCGCCTGAGGACTCCCCCGCACCGCTCCCCGCGCTCCCTCGCGCGCCTGGGGGTCGCGCTGCTGCTCACCGTCGCCGCGGGCGCCGGCGCCGGCGGCGCGGCGGCGCCCGGCGCGGCGGACGGGGGGCGGCGGGCCGCCGCGCCGGCCGCGCTGGACTCCGTCATCCCCGCCCCCGCCGCCGTCGCGCCCGGCGGCAGCCCGTACGAGATCACCGCCGATACCGCCATCCGGGTGCCCGCCGGCAGCTCGGCCGCCGCCGCGTCCGCCCGGGACGCGGGCGAGTACCTGGCCGGCGTGCTGCGCCCCTCGACCGGCTTCGAGCTGCCCGTCGGCAGCAAGTCGGGCGACGTGGAGCTGCGGCTGAGCGCCGAGCTGAAGAAGGCCGTCGGCACCGAGGGCTACGAGCTGACCTCCGGCGCCGACGGGGTGCTGATCTCCGCCGCCGCCCCCGCCGGGCTCTTCCACGGTGTCCAGACCCTGCGCCAGTTGCTGCCGCCCGCCGTGGAGGCGGACACCCGGCAGGACGGGCCGTGGCCGGTGGCGGGCGGGCGCATCACCGACGAGCCGCGGTTCGCGTACCGCAGCGCGATGCTCGACGTGGCGCGGCACTTCTTCACCGTCGAGCAGGTCAAGCGCTACATCGACCAGCTCGCGCTCTACAAGTACAACACCCTGCACCTGCACCTCACCGACGACCAGGGCTGGCGGCTGGCGATCGACTCGTGGCCGAACCTGGCCGAGTACGGCGGCAGTACGCAGGTCGGCGGCGGCCCCGGCGGCTACTACACCAAGGACCAGTACCGCGAGCTGGTCGCGTACGCCGCGAGCCGGCACATGACCGTCGTGCCGGAGGTCGACATGCCGGGCCACACCAACTCCGCCCTCGCCTCGTACGCCGAGCTGAACTGCGACGGCGTCGCCCCGCCGCTCTACACCGGCACGAGCGTCGGCTTCAGCTCGCTCTGCGTGCCGAAGGAGGTCACGTACGACTTCGTGGACGACGTCGTCCGCGAGCTGGCCGAGCTGACGCCCGGCAAGTACCTCCACATCGGCGGCGACGAGGCCCACTCCACACCGCACGACGAGTACGTCGCCTTCATGGAGCGGGCGCAGGCGATCGTCGCCGGGTACGGCAAGACGGTCGTCGGCTGGCACCAGATCACCGCGAGCCCCGCCGAGGGCACCGTCGCGCAGTACTGGGGCACCACCGGCGGCGAGCAGGGGGTCATCGACGCGGCCAAGGCGGGGACGCCGCTGGTGCTGTCGCCGGCCAACAGGACGTATCTGGACATGAAGTACCACGCGCAGACGCCCCTCGGGCTGAGCTGGGCCGGGTACGTCGAGGTGCGGCAGTCCTACGACTGGGACCCCGGCACGTACATGCGCGGCGGCGTGCCCGAGAGCGCGATCCTCGGCGTCGAGGCGCCGTTGTGGTCGGAGACGCTGTCGACCAGCGACCAGATCGAGTTCATGGCCTTCCCGCGCGCCGCGGGCGCCGCCGAGCTGGGCTGGTCCCCGGCCGCGAAGCTCGGCTGGGACGGCTACCGGGACCGGCTGGTGGCGCAGGGCCCGCGGTGGGAGGCGATGGGCGTCGACTTCTACCGCTCGGCGCAGGTGCCCTGGGAGTGATCCCGGCGCCGCCGGGACCGGGGGCACGGGCCCGCCTCCCCCCGGCGGCTGCCGGTCCGCGGCGAGGCCGCGGAGCCCGCTGAGGGGAGGCGGTGGGGGGACGGCCCGCACCGCTCGGCACGGCTGGAGACCACCGCCTCCGCGCCGTCCCGAGGAACGCTACGCACGCTAGTGGCCCCGACTCGGGCAAAAATCGCAACACGGGCGCCGGGCGCGAGCCTTAAGGCTCTCTTGAGGAACGCATCGGAAGCACTTAATCCGTGCGCCGGCGGGGCGGGAGCACCCCGCCCCGGCGGCGCACGGACGGTCGTTCAGGTGCGGGTGCCGCTCGGGTGCGGCACCCCGGGTACGGCGGCTCAGGTGCCGCCGCCGAGCTTCACCTCCCGCGGCGTGCCGTTGCTGCCGCTCCAGCCGGCGTTGAAGCCGAAGGAGACCGAACCGCCGTCCGGCACCCGGCCGTTGTACGGCGCGTTACGGCAGGTCACGGTAGTGCCGGTCTGGGAGCAGACCGCGTTCCAGGCGTTCTGGAGCCGCTGGCCGTCGGGGAAGTCCCACTGCGCGGTCCAGCCGTCGAGGGCCGCGCCGTCGCAGGAGATGGTGACGGTTCCGGTGAAGCCGCCCGGCCACTGGTTGGGCACCGAGTACGCCGCGGAGCACTCCTCGCCGGGCCCCGGCCCCGGGTCGCCGCCGCCGCTGCCGAGGTCGTCGGCGTAGCCGGCGATCCAGGCGAGCGGGGCGTTCCAGTTGATCGTGACCTCGTTGGTCGAGTACGACTCGATGTGGTCGATGTAGCACATCGCCGGCGGGCAGCCGGCCAGCTCTCGCTGTGCCACCGGGTCCTCCAGCTGCGAGTCCGGGCCGCCGGCCAGCGCGCCCGCGGGCGGGTTCGGCAGGCTCGGGTCGAGCTGGTTGGCCCAGAACCTGTGGTGCTGGTTCTTCGAGTCGCGCTCGCCGTGTCCGGTGACGTACGACTGGTTCAGCGGGTTGCGGCCCAGCAGGTAGTCGAGGCCCGTGAGCACGGCGTCGCGGTAGCCGGCCTCGCCGGTGAGCCCGTGGGCGGTGGCCAGGACGACCATGTTGTTGAGCACCTGGCTGTTGGAGCCCCAGACGTAGCGCCCGCCCTCGGGGGCGTACGGGACGCCGTAGGCGGCGTTCGCGGCGTCGGCCGCGTAGCCGTCGGCGGCGTCGGTGACCATGCCGCGTACGACGGCGAGCTGCGCGTCCGTCAGCCCGCTGTCGACGGTGGCCAGGTCGAGCGCCCCGAGTCCGGCGGTGGCGGCCCACGACATGCCGCCGCTCGGGAAGACCGCCGAGGCGTCGCCGTGCAGGGGCGAGCGGAGCACGTCCTGGAGGTACGCGTCCTCGCCGGTGGACAGGTACAGCTCGGCGGCGGCCCAGTAGAACTCGTCGCGCACGTCGCCGTCGCTGTACGCGCCGCCGCCGGTGCCGTCGTTCGGGTCGGCGAGCATGCCGGGGTGCGCCTTGGCGGCGGCGTACGCGGTACGGGCCGCGGTCAGGCAGCGGTCGGCGAAGGCGGCCGTCTCGTCATAGTCCCCGTAAAGCCGCCCGCACTGGGCGCCGGCGGCGGCCAGGTTGAGCGTCGCGGCGGTGGACGGCGGGTGCAGCTCGCGCGGCTGCGGGTCCTCGTGCGGCAGCGTCGGCAGGCCGGTCCACTGCGCGTCGTGCAGCTTGTGGTGCGCCATGCCGGCCAGGTCCTCGCCCGCGGGCACCTGCATGGCGAGCAGGAACTCCAGTTGCCAGCGCGCCTCGTCGAGCACGTCGGGCACGCCGTTGCCGCGCTCGGGCACGGCCAGCTTGCCGTCGCCGAGCGGCCCGCCGTCGGCGCCCTCGGTGGTCAGCGTGCGCTCGTACGCGCTCATCACCTGCGCGGCGGCGATGCCGCCGTTGACGACGTACTTGCCGTGGTCGCCCGCGTCGTACCAGCCGCCCGCGGCGTCCAGCGTGTAGTCGCAGACCCCCGGCTGGCAGGGGACGTCGTCGTCGCCCTGGTTGGGCGCGACGTTCACGTGCCCGGCGGGCCTGGCGTACTCCTCGCCGACCAGCCCGGCGTCGATCTCGATGCCGCTGCGGTTGTGGTAGAAGTACGCGAGCGCGTCGGTGCGCAGGGTGCCGTAGATGTCGTCGCCGATGGTGAACGGCTCGCTGGTCTCGCCGTCGATCGTGACGGTGTAGCCCTCGCCGGCCTCGGTGAAGTCGCCGAAGGCGAAGGTGTGCACGTTCTCCAGCGAGGTCGGGTCGGTGCCCGCGGGCACGGTGGTGCCGCGCGCCTTCTCGGTGCCGTCCGCGGCGTTCAGCGTCCAGGCGAGCGGCTGGGCGGAATCGGTGACGAAGGTGCCGTTCTTCGGCCCCTCGGTGAGGTAGCCGACCTGGTTGACGCGCACGGGCGAGCCGGTGTCCGGGTCGTACGGCGGCTGCTCCGCCCCGCCGCGCAGCGAGACGTCGTCGACGCAGAAGGTGAACGCCGCGTCGCTGCCGCCGATCTGGAAGGCGAGCTGGGCGGCGTCGTCCGCGGCGGTGGCGGTGAAGACGTGCTCGAAGGTCGTGGCGGCCTCCGTCACCTGGTCCGCGGAGGAGAAGAACTGGCCCCACGGCTCCACGGCCTGCTGCACGTTGGTGCGGATCGTCACCGGCTCGGTGGCGGTCGCGGTGTAGCTCAGGGCGTAGGTCTCGCCGGCGGCGAGCGGCAGGTCGTTCTGGCCGATGATGGCGTCCCACGGGTTGGCGGTCCCGGCGGGCACGTCGGCGCAGAGCCGCCCGTCGACCACGGTGGCGGGGTTGCCCGGCGTCCACCACCAGGGCGCGGTGCCGGCGTCGAAGCCGCCGTTGAGGATCAGCTCGGGGCCCTCGTCGGCCGCGGCGGCGCCGGGCGCGGCGAGCGCTCCGGCGACCAGCACGGCGGCGAGGGCACGGGGTATGTGCCGTCTCACGGAAGACGTCCTTTCGGCAGGGGGTGTGGGGGTTGGGGCGCGGCCGCGCCCCTCGTCGTCACGGCCGCGCCCTCGGGGCGGGGGTCGGCCCGCCGTCGTGCCGCGGCGGGTGCGTACGGGCCGGAGTCGTCCCGCCCGTACGCACCGGGCCGCGCGCCGGGGTCAGGGCTCCGTGCCCCACACCGGCGAGCCGGCGACGTACGCGACGATCCGGGGCGCGTCGATGTACGTGCCGGTGGTGGCGCGGCTGTAGTCGTCCGACTCGTTGAAGGCGGACCAGTCGGTCTTGTTCAGCCGCAACTGGATGTCGCCGGTGGAGGCGCCGGCGGCGAGGCTGCCGGCGCCGGCGGTGAAGCCGACCTCCAGGTAGTGCGTGGCGCCGGCTTTGCCGCCGCCGGCCGCGACCACGCGGTGCGTGATGTTGGCGGCGCCGAGCTGGGCGTAGTCGCACCAGGTGCTGTACGTGGCCGCGCCGGACTCGCCGCTGAACCAGTACCGGAGGGTGAGCGTCGACAGGCTCAGCGCGCCGCCGCCGGTGTTCACGATCCGGAGGCCCGGCTTGATCTGGTTGTCGGTGGGTGCCTGGTCGTTGTTGCGGTACTCGACCTTCACCGCCCCGGTGCCGCTGCCCGTCCCGGTCGTCGCCGCCACCGCGGCCGACTGCGCCGAGGCGTTGCCCGCCGCGTCCCGGGCGGCGACCGTGTAGGAGTACCTGGTGGCGGCGGAGAGCCCGGTGTCGGTGAAGGACGTGGAGGTCGCGCTGCCGACGGGGGTGCCGTCGCGGTACACGTCGTACGCCGTCACCCGCACGTTGTCCGTCGAGGCGGTCCAGGCGAGCGCGACGCTGCTCGCCGTGGTGCCGGTGACCCGCAGCCCGCCCGGCACGGTCGGCGGCTCGGTGTCGTCGCCGGGACCGCCGGGGGTCTCCCCGCCGAGCAGTTCGCCGTAGGCCGCGAGGGCGAGGGCCAGGGCGGCCTGGGCCCAGAAGCGGTGGTACGTGAACACCGGCGCGGCGCCGCCGTCGAGGTACGTCTGCACCTTCTCCCAGTCCGGATCCTCGCGGTACCAGGGGCGCAGGCCGATGAAGGTGACGCCGGGCGCGATGGGGTCGCCGTGCGGGGAGGTGCCGGACCAGCCGGCGGGCACGTACACCTCGTCCTCGAAGCGGTTGTAGTCGCGGCGGGTCTCGGGGACGGCGATGCCCTTGTCGTCGGCGTGCGCGGCCATCGCGTCGAGCAGCGCCTTGGCCAGCGCCGCGGCGTCGGTGTCCGCGGCCCTGGCGGCGTAGTAGACCAGCGTCATGACCAGCGCGGCGCCGACGCCGACGTCGTCGGCGTAGTCCACGACGTCCACGTGCAGGCCGGCGTTGGCACCCGGGTTCGCGGGGTTCCAGGTGTCGGGGGCGCCGGTCCACCGCAGGGTGGACGGGAAGCGGTAGCTGCCGTCGGCGCCGACGGTGGTCTCGGCGGAGGCCCAGGCGACCCACTTGGCGAGGATCGCCCCGGCGTCGGCGTTCCCGGTGGCGTGGTAGTACTGCGCGACGCGCTCCATGCCCCAGACCTGGAAGCCGAACCAGTTGTTGCTGGGCGGGTCGTGGTAGACGGGCTGCCAGTCGTACGGCATGCCGTAGAAGGTCGGCGTGCCGGCGGGCGGGCTGCCGTACCGCCCCTCCCAGCTATTGGTGCAGCCGCCGGCGAGGGCGCCCTCGGTGGACTGCAGCCAGCGCAGGAACTCCAGTTGCCGGGTGAGGGACTTGGCCCAGTCGCTCTTCGCGGTGGGGGACTTGGGGGTCAGCTCGGGCACGGTGGAGAGCGCCCAGGCCGCGAAGGGGTTCTGGTAGCCCTGGTGGGAGGCGCCGTCGCCGATGCGCCAGGCCCAGCCGCCGCCGCTGCCGGCGGAGCCGCCCCAGGCGTAGTACCAGGACAGCAGGTAGTGCTGCGAGCTGCGTCCTGAGCCCGCCGGGCAGCCGGTGGGGCTGGTGCAGTCGCCGATCCGCTTGAAGTACTTGTCGAACATCGAGTACCGCAGGTAGTCGCCCATCTTCGCGGCCCGCGCCACCGAGGCGGAGATCTGCCCGGCGTTGCCCTGCGCCTTGGCCCAGGTGAGCGCCCAGTACGCGGCCTGCACGGCGCGGGCGTCGGCGTCCGGGGCGTTGGTGTACTTCCACTGCCGGGAATAGGAGGCGTCCCCGACGAAGAGGTCGAGGTAGCCGTTGGGGCCGCCGTACTCGAAGAGGTCGGTCGTCGGCTGCGGGATCGTCTCCCAGACCGACTCCTGCGAGCCGCGCTGGTAGCTGTTGATGAAGGACGCGCCGGGCCCGGGGCCGTTCTGGCCGCCGGTGCCGGGGGTGTTGCCGTAGCCGTAGACGTTGTCGAGGTCCATCAGCCAGTGCATGCCGTAGACGTCCATCGTCCCGTACGCCGAGGCCAGTTCCGCGGCGATGGGATCCTGGCCGACGGAGACGGCGGGGTCGAGCTGGGAGGGGTAGGACGAGACCTCGGGGTGCTCGGGCGCGTAGGTGGCGGGCGAGCCCGGGTTGTACGAGCCGCTGCTGGCCTGGTCGGCGTGGGGCGGGATGATGGAGCGCTCGGCGGTCTCCCAGGCGCCGTTGAACGGGCCCCAGTCGCCGGTGACCCTGCCGTAGGCGGCCTCCAGCCAGATCCAGAAGCTGAACGCCTCCGAGGTGGTCTGGTGGCCGTGGTCGGGCGCCTCGACGATCAGGGTCTCGACGCAGTGGTAGGGGATGCCGTCCGGGCTGAAGTACCCGTTGGCGGGGTCCTTGATCTTCTCGTACTGGGCGAGGAAGGCGTCGGTGTACGGGGTGGCGGCGACGGCCTTCGTACGCTCGCCCGCCGGCGCCTCGGCGGCGTGGGCGGTGGCGCCGGCCAGGGCCTGCCCGGCGCCGAGGGCGACGAGCGCGCCGCCGGCGGCGGTGGTGAATGATCTTCGTGACAGCCGTGCGGACTCGTCGGGAGTGCGGGGTGCGTGCACGAATCCTCCTGGAACTGGAAGGTGTTCGGGCGTGCGGATGCGCGAGCGGACGGCGTGGGGGGACAGCCGGGCCGGGCGCACGGGGCCTGTGTGCGCCCGGCCCGGCTGAGCTGACCGGACGGGGTGGTCCTGGTGTGGTACGCCCCCGTCCTCGCCTCGCGGAAGGAGGTGCAAGTCTTGAATCGTGGGAGCGCTCCCAATCTCCCGAAGGGTTATGCACGTGTCAACCCTCCGGACAGAAGTCGCCCCGGAGCCGGGGCAGTTGCCTGCAACGCGCCGGCAGGACGGCCCGTACCCACGCGGACGGGGCGGGCCCGGCCGGGCCCGCCCCGCGTCACCTTCCGGCGCCGGGCGGCGGAGCCGCCCGGACCGCCCGCACCGCCCGGGTCACCCCGAGGCGCGGACCACCAGCTCGGTCGGCAGCACCACGTGCCGCCCCTGCGTGGCTTCCTTCGCGTCGATACCGTCCAGCAGCACCCGCACCATCGCCCGCCCCATCTCCTCCGTGGGCTGGCGCACGCTGGTGAGCGGCGGGTCGGTGTGCCGGGCCACCGGCGAGTCCTCGAAGCCGACGACCGCCACCTCGTCCGGCACCGTACGGCCCGCCGCCCGCAGCACCTGGAGCGCGCCGGCCGCCATCACGTCGGAGGCGGCGAAGACCGCGTCCAGCGCGGGCCGCCGCTCCAGCAGCTCCTGCATCGCCCGCCGGCCGCCCTCCTCGGTGAAGTCCCCGACCGCGACCAGACCGGCGTCCTCCGCCCGGCCCGCCTCCTTCAGGGCCTGACGGTAGCCCTCCAGCCGGCAGCTCGCGACGTACATGTCGGAGGGGCCGGTGATCGTCGCGATCGCCGAGCGCCCGCGGCCGATCAGATGCTCGACGGCCGCCTGCGCGCCGCCGGTGTTGTCCGAGTCGACGTACGGCACGGCCTCGCCCGCCGCCCGCCGGCCGTTGAGCACCGCCGGGAGCCCCATCGCCGCCAGCATCTCCGGCAGCGGGTCGCCCTCGTGCACGGAGACCAGCAGCACGCCGTCGACCCGGTCGGCGCTGAGATACGCCGCCAGCCGCTCCCGCTCCCGTGGCGAGCGGATGAGCGTGAGCAGGAGCTGCTTGTCCGTCTCCGCGAGCTCCGCGCTCACCCCGCGGACGATGTCCGAGAAGTACGGCTCGGAGAAGAGCCGGGTCTCCGGCTCCGGGATCACCAGCGCGACCGCGTCCGCGCTCCCGGCCGCGAGCGCCCGCGCCGCGCGGTTGGGCACGTAACCCAGCTCCGCGACCGCCCGCTCGACGGCGGTCCGCGCCTGCTCGCTGACCTGGTCCGATCCGTTGATCACCCGGGACACCGTCCCCCTGCCCACCCCGGCTCGCGCGGCGACCTGCTCAAGCGTCGGCCTGCCACCGCGCCCGCCGCGCGCCACCGGCGTACGCCGATCCCTGACCGCCATTCCACCCTCCCGCGTTATGGCTGTCTGCTGACTGTCCGATTCTCGCCCCCGGCCCATGTCCACGGACCGCGCAGAAGCTAACAGCCGCGTAACGGGAGCCAGTCGAGATGTCCGGTCCCTTGACACCCCCTCGCCGACAGGCCACCCTTCAACCAATCACTTCTGGGAGCGCTCCCACTCTACTCGACCCATAGAGAACCCGCACGAAAGCCCGCCCGAGCCGCCACTCCCGATCCCCCTCGTAGACCTCCGGCAGGAGCGGCACGCGTCAGGGCGCTAGGAGGATGCAGTGCGCAGTTACCGCACGACCCGACGGGCCGTGGGCCTTTTGGCCGCAGCCGCTCTGGGCACCGGGTTGCTCAGCGCGTGCGCGAGCGATGACGAAGACGGCGGCTCGAAGGCCGGCTCCGAGGACGGAGGCGGCGGCAAGACCACCATCACGATGGGACTCTTCGGCACCTTCGGCTTCAAGGAGGCCGGGCTCTACGACGAGTACGAGAAGCTCAATCCGGACATCACCATCAAGGAGACGGTGATCGAGCGGAACGAGAACTATTACCCGCAGTTGCTGAACCACCTCACCAGCGACAGCGGCCTGGCGGACGTCCAGGCGATCGAAGTCGCCAACATCGCCGAGATCGTCGACACCCAGGCCGACAAGTTCATGGACCTCTCCGAGGTGAAGGGTGTCTCCGAGGGGGACTACCTGCCCTGGAAGTGGCAGATGGGCTCCACCGCCGACGGCAAGCTCGTCGGCCTCGACTCCGACATCGGCCCGATGGCCGTCTGCTACCGCAAGGACCACTTCGAGGCGGCCGGACTGCCCACCGACCGCGACGAGGTCTCGAAGCTGTGGGAGGGCGACTGGCAGAAGTACCTCGACGTCGGCCGCGACTTCCAGAAGAAGGCCCCCGACGGCGTCGCCTGGGCGGACGCCGCCGGCGGCGTGTACAACGCGGCCGTGTCCTCCAACGAGACCCGGTACTACGACGAGGACGGCGAGGTCATCTACAAGGACAGCCCGGGCGTGCAGGAGTCCTGGGACATCGCCTCGACCGCCGCGGAGGAGAAGCTGACGGGCAACCTTCAGCAGTTCACCAAGGGCTGGGACCAGGCGATGAGCAACGGCGACTTCGCCACCGTCTCCTGCCCGCCGTGGATGCTCGGCTACATCGCCGACAAGGGCGGCGAGAAGGCCAAGGGCAAGTGGGACGTCGCTCAGGCGCCCGTTCCCGGCAACTGGGGCGGTTCCTTCTTCGGCGTCCCCGAGGCGGCGGAGAACAAGGAGGAGGCGGCCGAGTTCGTCGCCTGGCTCTTCGCGCCCGAGCAGCAGGCCAAGCTCTTCGCCGAGCGCGGCAGCTTCCCCAGCACCCCGTCCGCGTACGAGATGGACTCGGTGAAGAACGCCACGAACGAGTACTTCGGCGACGCCCCGATCGGGGAGATCTTCGCCGCTGCCGCTGAGGGCACCCCCGTTCAGATCATCGGCCCGAAGGACCAGGTCATCGCCGAGAACATCGCCAACGGGCTGCGGCTGGTCGAGCAGGGCAAGGAAGACGCCGACGGTGGCTGGGACACGACCGTCGACGCGGTGGACAACGCGCTGGACCAGTGAGACGGGAATCATGACCCAGACAGGTTCGACCGCGGCCGCGCCCCCCTCTGCGGAGGGGGGCGCGGCCCCGCCCGCGCCGCGGGCCGCGGCCCGCGACCCGCGGAAGACGTGGCGCAGCAGGCGCTACCGGTGGGACGCCAAATTCAGCCCGTACGCCTTCATCTCGCCGTTCTTCCTCTTCTTCGTCGCGTTCGGCCTCTTTCCGCTGCTCTACACCGCGTGGGCGTCGCTGCACCGGGTGGAGCTGACCGCACCCACCGACATGGAGTGGGCCGGCCTGCACAACTACAGCCGGCTGCTGGAAGACGACTTCTTCTGGAACTCGCTGTGGGTCACCTTCGTCCTCGCCGTGATCTCCACCGTCCCGCAGTTGCTCATGGCGCTCGGTCTCGCGCACCTGCTCAACTACAAGATGCGCGCCTCCGCCTTCTTCCGGGTGGCGATGCTGGCGCCGTACGCCACCAGCGTGGCGGCGGCGACGCTGGTCTTCGCCATGCTCTACGGCCGCGACTACGGGGTGATCAACTGGGTGCTGGGGCAGTTCGGCGTCGGTGAGATCGACTGGCAGGCCGGCGACTGGACCTCACGGATCGCCGTCGCGAGCATCGTGATCTGGCGCTGGACCGGCTACAACACCCTGATCTACCTGGCCGCGATGCAGGCCGTGCCCCAGGACCTCTACGAGTCGGCCTCGCTCGACGGGGCGTCCCGCTGGAAGCAGTTCCTCCACGTCACGGTCCCGTCGCTGCGGCCCACGATCCTCTTCACCGTCGTGGTGTCGACGATCGGTTCCGTGCAGCTCTTCGGCGAACCGCTGCTCTTCGACGAGACGAAGGGAGCCACCGGCGGCGCCGACCACCAGTTCCAGACGCTCGGTCTCTACATGTACGAGCAGGGCTGGCGCAACCTGCACCTGGGCAGGGCCGCGGCCATCGCCTGGGTGATGTTCCTGATCCTGGTGGTGATCGGCGTCGTCAACGCCCTGATCGCACGCCGTCTGCGGAAGAGCTGAAGGAGAGCTCATGGCACTGCTCAAGACGGAAGCTCCCCCGGCGGCCGCCCGCCGCCGACGCCGGCCGCGGGCCGGCGAGGCCGGCGGGCAGCAGCGGGCCGGCAAGCTGACGTACGCCATCCTGGCGCTCTTCACGGCCATCTCGATCGGCCCGCTCGTCTACACCGCGATCGCCGCCTCCCGCACCAACGCGCGACTGGCGGAGACGCCCCCGCCGCTCTGGTTCGGCGGCAACCTCTTCTCCAACATGGAGACGGCGTGGACCGACGCCAACATGGACCTGGCGCTGCTGAACACCACCATCGTGGCCGCATCGGTCGCGGCGGGCACCGTGCTCTTCGGCACCCTGGCCGGGTTCGCCTTCGCCAAGCTGCGGTTCCGCCTCAAGAACCTGCTGCTGCTGCTCGTGATCGGCACCATGATGGTGCCGCCGCAGCTCAGTGTCGTGCCGCTGTACATGGCGATCGCGGAACTCGGCTGGATCGACCAGTTGCAGACCGTCATCCTGCCGTTCCTGGTGAGCGCCTTCGGCGTGTTCTTCATGCGGCAGTACCTGATCCAGGCGCTGCCGACCGAGCTGATCGAGGCCGCCCGGGTGGACGGCGCGAGCAGCGTGCGGGTGATCTGGCACGTGGTCTTCCCCGCGGCGCGGCCCGCGATGGCCGTGCTCGGGATGCTCACCTTCGTCTTCGCCTGGAACGAGTTCTTCTGGCCGATCATCGCCCTCACCCAGGAGAACCCGACCGTGCAGGTGGCGCTCACGGGGCTGCCGCGCGGCCATAACCCCGACCAGTCCGTGATCATGGCGGGTGCCCTGCTGGGCACGCTGCCGTTGCTGCTGCTCCTGCTGCTCTTCGGCAAGCAGATCGTCGGCGGCATCATGCAGGGCGCGGTCAAGGGCTGATCCGGCCGTGCCCACCCGTATCCGCGGCCCGCCGCGACCACCGTCAGGGAATCCTCGCGACCCGACCCACCTGTCCACGACGTTCGTCACTGCCGAGATTGGGAGCGCTCCCAGATGTCCGACACCACCGCCACCTTCCCCGAGGACTTCCTGTGGGGCACGGCCACCGCCGCGTACCAGATCGAAGGCGCCGCGCGGGAGCACGGCCGCACCCCCTCCATCTGGGACACCTTCTCGCACACCCCGGGGAAGACCGCGGGCG
Organism: Streptomyces sp. WAC 06738; assembly: GCF_003945505.1. Lineage (NCBI taxonomy): Bacteria > Bacillati > Actinomycetota > Actinomycetes > Kitasatosporales > Streptomycetaceae > Streptomyces > Streptomyces sp. WAC 06738. The sequence goes on from NZ_CP029618.1 coordinate 2,525,174, forward strand.
GCGACACCGGGGACGTCGCCGTCGACCACTACCACCGGCGCACCGAGGACGTCGAGCTGATGGCCGGGCTCGGCGTCGGGGCGTACCGCTTCTCCGTCTCCTGGCCGCGCGTCCAGCCCACCGGCCGCGGGCCCGCCGTGCAGCGCGGGCTCGACTTCTACCGGCAGCTCGCCGACGAGCTGCTGGCGGCCGGCATCAAGCCGGTGCTCACGCTCTACCACTGGGACCTGCCGCAGGAGCTGGAGACCGCGGGCGGCTGGCCGGAGCGCGATACGGCGCACCGGTTCGCCGACTACGCCCGCCTCGTCGGCGAGGCCCTCGGCGACCGCGTCGAGCTGTGGACCACGCTCAACGAGCCCTGGTGCAGCGCGTTCCTCGGCTACGCCGCCGGGGTGCACGCCCCCGGCCGCACCGACCCGGTCGCCGCCCTGCGCGCCGCGCACCACCTCAACCTCGCGCACGGCCTCGCCACCGACGCGCTGCGCACCGTGCTTCCCGCCCGCGCCCAGGTCTCCGTCAGCCTCAACCCGGCCGTCGTCCGGCCGCGTACGGACTCCGAGGCGGACCGCGACGCCGCCCGCCAGGTCGACGCGCTGGCCACCCGCATCTTCACCGGGCCGATGCTCGACGGCGCGTACCCGCCCGATCTGCTGGACGACACGGCGCGGCTGACGGACTGGTCCTTCGTACGGGACGGAGACCTGCCGCTGATCAACCGGCCGCTGGACTCGATCGGCCTCAACTACTACACGCCCACCGTGGTCTCCGCCGTCTCCGGCGACGCCAGGCCCGAGCGCGCCGACGGCCACGGCGGCGGCGCGCAGTCCCCCTGGCCGGCCGCGGACCACATCGCCTTCCACCAGCCGCCGGGCGAGCGCACCGCGATGGGCTGGACCGTCGACCCGACGGGGCTGACGGAGCTGCTGCTGCGGTTCACCGCCGACGCGCCGGACCTGCCGCTGTACATCACCGAGAACGGCGCGGCGTACGACGACAAGCCGGAGCCGGACGGCTCGGTCCACGACCCGGACCGCATCGCGTATCTGCACGGGCACATCGGCGCCGTGCACCGCGCGATGGCCGAGGGCGCGGACGTGCGGGGCTACTTCCTGTGGTCGCTGCTGGACAACTTCGAGTGGGCGTACGGCTACGGCAAGCGGTTCGGCGCGGTGCACGTGGACTACACGACGCAGCGGCGCACGCCGAAGTCCAGCGCCCGCTGGTACGCGGACGTGATCCGCACGGGGGCGCTGCCCGCGGCCGGCCTCTGACGGAGGCGCGACGGCGCCCGGCCGGCCGGGGCTTCGGCAGACGGGGGCTTCGGCAGACCGGGGCTTCGGCAGACGGGGCGCCGCGGACCGGCGCCCGGGGCCGGGCGACGAGACGGGCGCCCGCCGGACCGGCGACCGGCGGGCGCCGCATGGGGAGGGCGAGGGCCGTCCGGCCCGGACGGAGGCCGCCGCGTGACGGGCGGTGGCCTGCGGCCGGCGCGACGGGCCGGCGCCTTTCAGGGGCGGAGGCCGCCGCCCGCGCTACGCGCGCCGCGCACCCGCGCCCGCGCCCGCGGCGGCCGCCGTCCCGTCCCCGTCCCCCGCGCCGCCCGCCGCCGGGCCCTCCGCCGCCCGGCCGCGCCGCCGCCGCACCACCCGGTGCCGCTGCCGGCGCCGCTCGCCGTCCGCAGCGGCGGGCCCGGCGCCCAGCGCCAGCCAAAGCCGTATCTCCGCGCCGCCCAGCACCGACCGGCCGATCCGCACGTCCCCGCCCGTGGACTCCGCGACCCGCCGCACGATGTCCAGACCCAGCCCCGTCGACCCGGGACCGCCCTGCCCCTGCCCGCGGGCGAGCGCCGCCTCCGGATCGCGGATGCCGGGTCCCGCGTCCGAGGCGAGCACGATCACGGCGTCGCCCGCGTGGTGCACGTCGACGGAGAAGTCCGTGCCCTCCGGGGTGTGCCGGAAGACGTTGCCGATGAGCGCGTCGATCGCGGCGACCAACTCGGCGCGCGCCACCGGCACCTGCGCCGGCCGGTCGACCCCCGCCAGCCGGGCGGACCTGCGCTCGTCCTCCGCCAGCGCCGACCAGAACTCCATCCGCTCCCTGATGACCGCCGACACGTCGCAGCCGGCCACCGCCGCCGCCTGCGGCCCCGCGGGCCGGCCGCGCTGCTCGCGCACGGTGGCGATGATCTGGTCGATCTCGCGCTCCAGTTGGGCCACCGCCTGCCGGGTCTGCTCGGCGGCGCCGCTCTCGCCCAGGGAGGCGGCGTTGAGCCGCAGCACGGTCAGCGGGGTGCGCAGCCGGTGGGAGAGGTCGGCGGCCAGCTCGCGCTCGTTGGCCAGCAGCAGCGCGACCTGGTCGGCCATCGAGTTGAACGCCACGGCCGCCGAGCGCAGTTCGGAGGGCCCCGACTCCTCGACCCGGACGCCGAGCTTCCCCTCCCCCAGGTCGTGGGCGGCGCCCGCGAGCCGGCGCGCGGGCCGCACCATCCGGGTGCCGAGCCGGTCCGCGACGGCGACCGAGCCCGCGATGAGCGCCAGGCCGACGCCCGCCAGCACCAGCCACGCCAGCGCCACGCCCTCGGTCAGCTCCCCCGCGGGCACGAACACCTCGACGACGGCGACCCGGTCGCCCTCGACGGCGATGGGCTGGAGCAGCGCGTGCCCGCCGGCGACGGCGACGAGCAGCGACGTGCCCGCGCCCGAGGCGCGCTCCACGTCGGCCGCGCCGGCGCGCGGCTCCCCGATCCGTACCGCCGACATGCCCGCCGCGCTGCCGCGCGGCACGTGCACCGCGATCCGCCCGCCCGCGCCGGCCTCGGTGCTGCCCACCGCGCGCTCCAACTGCTCGGCGTCGGTGGTGATCGCCAGCGCCGGGCCGATGCCCGCCGCGATCCGCTCGGCGTTGGTCAGCGCCCGGTCGCGGGCCATCTCCTTGACGACGAGCCCGAGCGGCACGGCGAAGGCGACCACGACCATCACCGTGACCGCCAGGCACACCTTGACCAGCGCCCACCTCATGCGGGCGGGATCCCGGCCGGCGGGTCGAGCTTCACGCCGACGCCGCGCAGGGTGTGCAGATAGCGGGGCCGCGCGGCGGTCTCGCCGAGCTTCCGGCGCAGCCAGGACAGATGGACGTCGATGGTCTGGTCGTCGCCGTACGACTGCCGCCACACCTCGGAGAGCAGCTCCCGCCGCGGTACGACGACGCCGGGCCGCTCGGCGAGGAACGCCAGCATGTCGAACTCGCGCCGGGTCAGGTCCAGCTCGCGGCCGTCCAGCTCCGCGCTACGCCGCCGCAGGTCGATGGCGAGGCCGCCGACGCGCAGTTGCCGCGGCGGCGGGGCGGCGGCGGTGCGGCCGCCGGCGCGCCGCAGCACGGCGCCGAGGCGGGCCTGCAGATGCTCGACGGAGAACGGCTTGACGAGATAGTCGTCGGCTCCGTCGTTGAGGATGCGGACGATCTCGGACTCGTCGTCCCGGGCGGTGGCGACGATGACCGGCACGTCGGTGAGGCCGCGGAGCATCTTCAGCGCCTCGGCGCCGTCGAGGTCGGGCAGCCCGAGGTCGAGGATCACGACGTCGAACCCGTGGTGCGCGACCTCGCGGAGCGCCTCCAGCGCCGTGCCGACGCTGCGCACGGTGTGGGCGGCGTCGGTGAGATGCCTGATCAGCGCGGAGCGCACGAACTGGTCGTCCTCCACCAGCAGCACACATGCCATGTCCGGCAACGTACGCCAAAAGCGCGGTGTGCGCCGCCCCGCCTCCGCCCGCCTGTGGACAACCGGCCGCAAGCGGTTCCGGGCGGGGTGCGGCACCGCGGGGGCGGGTGCGGCAGGATAGGGCTGATGCGTCGAAGGCTTGTGCACGCGCTCGCGTGGACCCTGGCGACACTGGCGGCCGTAACCGTGTCGTGGTTCGGGGTCAGGCTGGTGCTGGACAGCACGTCCGACCGGCCGCACACCGTGCCGCTGTCGGGCCGCGCGCCGTCGTCGCCGCCTCCTCTGGTCGGCACGGCGACGGAGCGGCCCCCGCCGGCCTCCCCGACGCCGGAGCCGGAAACCCCGTCGGCGCCGGAGAGTTCGCAGGATCCGCCGGAGCGCGAGCGGCGTACGGCGAGCCCCGAGGGCACCGTGGGGGCGGAAGAGGGCCCGGGGGACGCGGGGCGGCGGGACCGGCCTGCGGCGACCGCGACGGGGGACGTGCAGACGTATCCGGTGGCCGGCGGGCGGGTGACGTTCGAGATGGCCGCGGACTCCGCGGAGTTGGTGTCGGCGACGCCGGACGCCGGGTGGCAGATGCAGACGTGGGAGCAGACGACGTGGATCCGCGTCGACTTCGTCGCGGACAACGGGCGGACGTCGGTGATCTGCACGTGGCACGACGGCCCGCCGCGGGTGGAGACGAACGAGTACGCGACCTGAAGGACCCGGACACGTCCTCCGCTACGTGAACACCCCGGGCGGCGGCGCCGGCGACTCGGTCGCCGTGGCGTCGGTCACCGGCCGGGCGCCCGCCGCGAAGTCCCGGAGCGCGCGGCCGTGTTCGACGCGGCCGGGCTGCGGGTCGGTGGCCGCCCTGCGGGTCAGCTCGCCGACCGGCAGCGGGACGGCGGAGGCGAGGAGCACGGCGTTGCCGAAGCGCCGCCCGCGCCAGACGGCGGGGGCGGCGACGACGCACAGCTCGGGGAAGACCGCGGCGGCGGTGGCGATCTGCGCCCGCAGGTACGCGAGCGGCGGCCCGTCGGCGAGGTTGGCGGCGTAGACCCCGCCGGGGCGCAGCACCCTGCGCACGGAGCCCAGGAACTCCGTGGTGGTCAGGTGCGCGGGCGTGCGCGCGACGTGGAAGACGTCGCCGATGATCAGGTCCGCCCAGCCGTCCGGCATCCTGGCCAGCACGGCGCGTGCGTCCCCGTGCCGCACCCGGATCCGCGCCCGCTCGGGCAGCGGCAGTTCGGCGCGTACCAGCGCGGTGAGCCTGCCGTCGATCTCGACCGCCTGCTGGACGGAGCGGGGGCGGGTGGCGGCTATGTAGCGGGGGAGGGTGAGCGCGCCGCCGCCGAGGTGGAGGACCTGCACGGGGCGGCCGGCGGGGGCGACGAGGTCGGCGGCGTGGCCGAGGCGGCGCTGGTACTCGAACGTCAGGTGCGCGGGGTCGTCGAGGTCGACGTGCGACTGCGGGGCGCCGTCGAGGAGCAGCATCCAGGCACGCGGGCGGTCCGGGTCGGGACGCAGTTCCGCGGTGCCGCCGTCCACGTCCACCACGACGGGGCTGCGCCCGCCGCGCGACCTCTGCCTGGCCACGGGCCCAGTATCCCCCGCCCGGGCCCCGGGCGCGCTCCGCGGGGGTACGGGGCGGTCGGCCCGGGGTCAGAAGCGGTCGGCGGCCTCGATCGTACGGGCCGCCTCGCAGAGCGCCGCCGCGAGCAGCACCGGGTCCGTCACCGGCGCCGCCTCCTCCGGCGGCACCAGCCAGTACGTCCCCGCCACCGGCTGCGCCGCGAGCCCGCGGCGCAGCGTCGGGGTGCACGCGCTGCCGGGCAGGTCCCAGCGCGCCGCCGTGCCCGGCGGTACCAGGAAGCCCAGGGTGTCGACGCCGCCGTCGTGCAGCACGGGCCCGACGGCCGTGCGCAGCCGGAGGATGTCGACCGCTTCGAGGCCGTGTCTGGCCGGGACGGTGACCAGGTCACACGGGTCCGCGGCGGCTCTCGTACCGACAGTGGTCTCCCCGCCGGTGTCCGGCACAGGAACCCCTCCTCATCCAGTCCCCGTCGTGGTTCCCCCGGTCCTCTGCCCATCCAACGCCAGGACCGCGTCAACGGCACGGGGTGAAGTCGCCGCAAAGGATGGCGTTTTATAGCGGATCGGGGGCGAGGGGACCCGCGGGTCGGCAGACTCTGCGTGGCGGCGCACGCACCGCGGGTGCGAGCGGGCCGCCGTGCGGCGCCGCCCGTGGAGCGCATCGGTGGCCGACCGGGGGTCGCGGCACGGGCGTCGCCGAGCAGCAGCAGGGTCGAGCAGCAGCAGGGAGGAAGAGCGGACGTGGCCGCCCCACCGGACCGATTGCGTCCCAACGCCGCCTTCCGCGCGCTGCGCGGCAGCCGGTCACCGGGCGAGTTCGCCGCCTCGGTGCGGCGGGCCGCGCGGGAGATCGGCGAACAGGTCTCGTGTGACGCGCGCTACGTGGGCCGCGTCGAGTCCGGCGAGATCCGGTGCCCCAACTACGCGTACGAGCGCGTGTTCCTGCACATGTTCCCGGGGCGCTCGCTGGGCGATCTGGGCTTCGAGCCGCGGGCGGCGGTACGGGGCCGAAGGGCGCGCGGCAGCAAAGATGCGCCCCCGCGCACGTCCATGCGCCCCACGCCTCCGGAAGGGCCGGCGGAGCACTCCCCCGCCGCCTCCGCGGCCGGGGGGCCGCCGCCGCTCCCGCCCTTCCCGGCGCTGCCGCCCGCCCGGCCCCGTACGCCCGAGTTCCCCGAGGCCGCCGTGGCTGAGGCGGTACGCCGCATCCGGCTGCACGACGACCGGCACGGCGCCGACGACCTCTACGCCCGCGCCTGCTGCACCCTGCGCACCGCCCGCGCGCTGCTCCCCGAGACCGTCCCGCGCCCCGGCTCCGACGCCGAGCGGCTGCACGCCGCGGCCGGTGAGCTGGCACTCTCCGTCGGCTGGCTGGCCCACGACTCCGGCCGCTACGCCGACGCCCGCTCGCACTACGCCGAGGCCCTCGCCACCGCCCGGCTCGCCGACGACCCCGCCCTGGAGGCGCACGCCTTCTCCAACACCGCGTTCCTGGCCCGCGACACCGGCCGCGCCCACGAGGCCGTACGCGCCGCCCAGGCCGGCCGCCGCGCCGCCGCCGCGGCCGGCTGCGACCGGCTGCGCTCGCTGCTCGCCGCCCGCGAGGCCGGCGGCTGGGCGCTCCTCGGCGACCCCGCCGCGACCCGCGAGGCGCTGACCACGGCGGGCGACCTCTTCGCGCGGGGCGCGGCGGACGGGTGCCCGGAGTGGATGTCCTTCTACGGCGAGGCCGAGCTGACCGGCCTGGAGGCCCAGTGCTGGGCGGCGCTCGGCGACCACACCCGCGCCGCCGAGTGCGCCCGCCGCGCCGTGCTCCTCCAGGACCCGCACTTCGCCCGCAACACCGCCCTGTTCACCGCGGAACTGGCCGCGGACCTCGCCGCCGCGGGCCGGCCGGACGAGGCCGCCGCCGCGGCCGGCGGCGCGCTCGCGCTCCTGGAGGAGGTGCGTTCCACGCGCGTACGCGCCATGCTCGACGCCACCGCGGAGAGACTGCGGCGCTGGTCAGGCAGGTCCGAGGTGGACGCGTTCCTGACGAACCCGGGGCTGATTTCCGCCTGATCCGGCAACTCCAGGCAACCTTTCCGGATCATTCCGCGTCTTTCTTGCTCCCTCCACCGTTCGGTGGAGGTCGCATCCACCAACCGGTGGAGGGATATACATCGTGCGGTGGGCTGACGTACACCGTACGGTTGTCCGTGGGCCACGTGGGGCGGCCCGGAGCGGGGAAGCGGAGACGGAGTGCCTGGACCATGCGACTGAGGCAGCGTTGGTGGACGGAGCTGTTGCTCGTCGTCGTGGTGTACATGGCGTACTCGGCGGGGCGGCTGCTGGCCCGCGGCGACGTGACCATGGCGGTCGACAACGGCCTCGCGCTGCTCGACATCGAGAAGACCCTGCACATCAACTTCGAGGACCCGCTCAACAGACTCTTCACCGCGCACGCGGTGCTCGGCGTCCCCGCCGACTTCATCTACGCGTCCCTGCACTACGTCGTCACGCCCGTGGTCCTGGTGTGGGTCTGGCTCCGCCACCGCGTGCACTACCGGCGCTACCGGACCTGGCTGCTGCTCTCCACCGTCGTCGCGCTCGTCGGCTTCATCCTCATGCCGACCTGCCCGCCGCGGCTGCTGGACCCGGCGTACGGGTTCGTCGACACGATGGCGCAGTACTCGTCGTACGGCTGGTGGGGCGGTGAGGCGAGCGCACCGCGCGGCCTCGGCGGGCTGACCAACCAGTACGCGGCGATGCCCAGCCTGCACGTCGGCTGGGCGCTCTGGTGCGCGGTGGTGCTGTGGCGGCACGCCCCGTACACGCCGGTCCGGCTGCTGGGCGTCGCGTACCCGCTCGTGACCACCATCGTGGTCATGGGCACCGCCAACCACTACTTCCTCGACGCGGTCGCGGGCGCCGCCGTCATGGGCCTCGGCTGGCTGCTGCTGCGCCCGTCGCTGCGCGCCGCGGACGGCATCCGCCGCCGGGTCTACCGGCTCGCCTCCCGCGTCAGCGGCACGCCCGCGGGCGGCGGCGTGGTCGCCGCGGGCGGCCCGCGGCCCGGCGACCCGGACGGCAGCGACGTACCGGCCGACGACCGCGCGCCGGAGAAGGTCCGCACGGGCGGGGGCGGCGCCCCGGGAGACGAACCCGAAGCGCCCCACATCCCGAGCCCGCGCGCCACCCACGAGAACCCGGGCCCCGGCGACCCGCCGGCGCCGTCGGGCGGCAGACGGGCGCCGGTGGAGCAGCGCGGCAGCGCGGCACAGGTGATGTGCAGGAGACTCGCGTACTGACGCGCGGCGGGCGCGGCGGCTGACGGTGCCGCGCCCGGTACGCCCGTACGCGAAGATCCGCCGGATGCGCCGCGCGCGCCCGGCACCGGCGGGGATCGCGACAGGGCAGCGGCGGACCGCCGCGGCGCCGCTCCCGCCCCGCGGGCACCCCCGGTGTCGGTGGGGCGTGCCAGACTGCGGCGCGTGGAACGTACGACCGCTACGGGCGACTTGACCCCCGCCCACGCCGACGCCCCCACCGCCGGGCCCGGGACGGAGCCGGCGCCCGGACCCGCGCTGCGCCGCCGGCTCGACGCGCTGCGCGGCGCGGGCGTCGAGGCGCGCGCCCTGGACGCGCGGGCGCTCGCCGCGCTGGCGGCGAACCCCGGGTGCCGCCGCCGGACGCTGCTGGACGGCGCCGGGATCGACAAGGGCGCGCTCGCCGAGGCGCTGGGCAGACCGGCGCCGTTCGGCCAGTCGCAGTTCGCGTTCGCCCGCGGCAACGCCTTCGAGGCCCGTATCACCGCCGACGGCGGCGCCGAGTTGCTGAGCCTCCTCGCCGAGCGGACCGGCGAGGTCCCGCCCGAGCCCGCCGCGGTGCACGTCCCCGACCTGGCCGCCCCCGGCCCCCGCGGGCGTACGGAGCGCACCCGGCTGGCCATCGCCGAGGCGGTGGCGGCGGGCGGCTGGACGCTGCTGCGGCACCCGATGGTCAGCCTGGAGGTCGCGGGCGCGCCGGTCTACCTGGAGCCGGACGCGGCGGTCGTCGGGCCCGACGGGCGCTGCACGGTGGCCGAGATCAAGTCCTTCCCGATCCTCGACGGGGCGGCGGACCCGGCGAAGGTCGGCGCGGCGGCCCGGCAGGCGGCGGTGTACGTGCTGGCGCTCCAGCCACACTGCGAGGTCCACCACGACGTGCTGCTGGTCTGCCCCAAGGACTTCTCCAACCAGCCGGTCGCCGAGCCCGTCGACGTGCGCAAGCAACTGGCCGCCACCCGCCGCCAGCTTGCCCGCCTCACCCGCCTCGAAGCGATCGCCGCCACCCTGCCCGCGGACCTTACCCTGGACGTCCGCCAGCCCCCGCCCCGGCTGATGACGGCGGTGGAGTCGGTGCCCGCCGCGTACGCCCCCGAGTGCCTGGCGGCCTGCGAGCTGGCCTTCCACTGCCGCGCGCGAGCCCGCGAGCGGGGCGACGTGACCGCCCTGGGCCGCGGCGTGCGCGGCGACCTGGGCGGCCTGCGCACGGTGGCGGAGGTCGTGACGGCTGCGTCGGGCGGGGCACCGCGGGCGGGCGGCGCAGACGCCGAGGAGGGTGCGGCGGAAGCAGGGCGGCCCGCCGCGGGGCGCGCCGCTGCCGCGCGGGCGGTGGCGCCGGAGGTGGACCAGGCGGGCCCGTCCCCGGAGGATCCCGCCGTGGCCGCGTTGCGGCGGGCCGCCGTGCTGCGCGCGGAGGCGCTGGCCGCCGCCGAAGGGGGCGGCGGCGCATGAGTCTCATGGTCACCCTTGCGCGGGCGGAGGCCGTGGTCGCCGGGCGGGCCACCCCGCTGGCGACCGTGCGGCACCGGCATCTGTCCGACCGGCCGCTCGTCCTCGTCCCGATGACCGCCGCCGGCGAGGCCGCCGCCCCGCTGGGCGCGCTCGTCGGCTGCGACCGCGACCGGCCGCGCCTCCTGGTCGTCCCGCAGCCGCGCGACCGCGACCTGCGGTTCGCGTTCCTGGCGGAGCTGGCGGCGGAGGTGCTGCCGTACGTCGAGTCGTACGCGGAGGACGGCGAAACCGGCGGCTCCGGCGAGTCCGGCGGCTCCGGCGAGTCCGGCGGCTCCGGCGACACTCCCGGCGACGACGAGCCCGCGGAGCCCGTCCAGGAGCCCTGTGCCGACGCCGCGCAGCTCCTCGTGCCCAGCCGCGCAGGCATCGAGTACGTGCGCCTCCTCGGCCGCTCCATGCGCTTCCGCAGGACCGCCGAGGACGACCCGGACACCCCGCACCCCGCGCCCCCGCGCGTGCCGCTCCTCGGCCGCTGGCTGTCGCACTACGGCGAGCGCGCCCGCGTGCCCGGCGCCTCGCTGCTGCTGCCGGCCACGGAACTGCTCGCCCGGCACTGGGCCACCGGCCAGAGCACCGTCGAGGACCAGCACCTCGGCGCCCTGCTCGCCTGGATCACGGACGGCGCGGCGGCCGCGGAGCGCGCGGAGACCGGCCGCGACGCCGAGGGCCAGTTGCTCGTGCCCCCGGCGGGACCGGCCACCGACCCCGCGTTCGACAACAGGCTCCTCGCCCCCGCCATGGCCCGCTTCGACCGCGCCCGCGCCGAGGGCGACCCCGCCGCGGTGCGGGCCGCGGAAGAGACCGTCGCCCGGCTCGTGGAGAGCCGGCTGCGGCCCACGTGGGACGCGGTCTGGCGGTCGTACGATCTGCTGCGTGCCCTCCCCGAGGGCGCGCACGTGCCCGGCCGGTGGCTCGGCGACAGGTGGTCCTTCACCGCCCACCGCGACCGGGTGCGCGCCGGGGAGCCCCCGCAGCCGCGCCGCGACGACGCGGTGACCGCCGCCCGCAAGCTGGCCCAGCGCGAGCGCGCGCTGGCCGAGCTGGACGCCCAGGAGGCGCTGGACGACCCGCTGACGATGGCGGAGCGGCGGCTCGCGGGGCAGGCGTTCGTGTGCCGTACGGAATCGGTGGAGATGGCGTACTCCGAAGGCCGCCGCCCGATGCCCCGGCCGCTGGTCACCGTCGCCACCGACGACGAACCGCACCTGGAGGACGGCGGCAAGGTCTACCGCGAGCTGCCCGGCGGCCGCACGCAGCGCGCGCTGGTCGCCGGGTACGGGGACGGGCGCGTCACCGTGCAGTTGCAGGACGGCATGGGCCGCTCGCGCACCCCCGCGGAGGGCTCGGTGCCGGAGCCGGGCGACCGGGTGGTGTGGACGCTCTTCGAGCACACGGCCCGCCGCGGCCCCGCGCTGCCGGAGCCGGAGGACACCCCGTGGACGCACGGCAGCCCGGCGGCGCGGGCCGCGGAGGAGCCGGACCGGGTGACGGCGGAGGACTTCCTGTGACGACGGAGCCGAGGACGGGCGCGTACGGGCGCGCGGAGAGCACCCGGAGCGCGGCGGACACACCCGCGGCGGGCGGGACGGTGGCAGAAGCGGGCGGCCCCGCGGAGGCGTCCGGTGCCGAGCAGCGCGCCCGCGCGCACGCCCCCGAGCCCCGCACCGCGGCCACACGCCCCCCGGGTCCGGCCGCACCCCAGCACCACGGCGCCGACCCCGCCACCGCCGCCCGGGCCGCCACCGAGGCCATCCTCCGCGACACCCTCGACGGCTCCTCCCGCGGCGTCCTGGTCGACTCCCCGCCCGGCGCCGGCAAGTCCACCCTGGTCGTCCGCGCCGCCCGCGAGCTGGCCGCCGCCGGCCGCAGGCTCCTCCTCGTCGCCCAGACCAACGCGCAGGTCGACGACCTCGTCGACCGCCTCGCCCGGGAGGAGCCCGACCTGCCCGTCGGCCGGCTGCACAGCAGCGACCCCCGCCCTTACGACCCCGTGCTCGACGGCCACGAGCACGTGCGTACCGCCACGAGCCTCGCCGATCTCGCGGGACTCGGGGTCATCGCCTCCACCGCCGCGAAGTGGGCGTATGTCGCCGCGGCCCGGGCGAAGGAGGCCGAGGGCGCGGAGCGCTGGGAGCACGCCATCGTGGACGAGGCGTACCAGATGCGCTCCGACGCGCTGCTCTCCGTCGCCGGGCTCTTCGAGCGCGCGCTCTTCGTGGGCGATCCCGGGCAGCTCGACCCGTTCAGCGCGGTCGGCGCCGAGCAGTGGTCGGGCCTGGCCTGGGACCCGGCGGCCAGCGCGGTGACGACACTGCTGGCGCACCACCCGGGGCTGCCGCAGCACCGGCTGCCGGTGTCCTGGCGGCTGCCGGCGTCGGCCGCGCCGCTGGTGTCGCGGGCGTTCTACCCCTTCACGCCGTTCCGCAGCGGTACGGGCCCGGGTGAGCGGCGGCTGGCGTTCGCGGAGCGGTCGGACGGGTCGGGCGCCGACCGGGTGCTGGACGAGGCGGCGGCGAGCGGCTGGGGGCTGCTGGAGCTGCCCGCGGCGCACACGCCGCGGACCGATCCGGAGGCGGTGGCGGCGGTGGCGCGCGTCGTGCGGCGGCTGCTGGAGCGGCGCGGCACGACGGCCTCGGAGCGCGGCGAGGGCGAGCTGACGGCGGACCGGGTCGCGGTGGGCACGGCGCACCGGGACCAGGCCGCGGCGGTACGGGCCGCGCTCGCGCGGACGCTGCCCGCGGAGTCGGCGGACGCGGTGACGGTCGACACGGCCAACCGGCTGCAGGGCATGGAGTTCGACGTCACGGTGGTGCTGCACCCGCTGTCGGGACGCCCGGACGCGACGGCGTTCCACCTGGAGACCGGGCGCCTGTGCGTGCTCGCCTCGCGGCACCGGCACGCGTGTGTCGTGGTGTGCCGTGCGGGCGTGCCCGAGCTGCTGGACGAGCACCCCTCGACGGAGCCGGTGCAGCTCGGCGCGGTGGTCAAGTTCCCGGACGGCTGGGAGGCCCACCAGGCGGTCCTGGCGCACCTGGCGGACCATCGCGTACGGGCGTGAGCGCCGGCCCGGCACGCGCCCGTACGGGCGGTCCCGCGGCGCCGCGCGCGGGCGGGGTTGCGCGGCGGGGGAGAATGGGCGGTGGCACAGAGGCAAGTGGAGGACCCCTATGACGGAGCCGGACCCGGCTCGGCCAGGCCGGACGGAGCAGCCGCGCACCCCGCGGCGGCCCGCCGCGCTGCTCTTCGAGCCGCCGCTCGCGGAGCCCGACGCGGAGCACTTCTTCGGCCTGGAGTCGATCGAGGACCCCCGCGAGCTGCTGGCCCGCGCCACCGACCTCACGCTGGCCTTCCGGGCGGCGACCGACCGGGCCATCGAGTACCAGGCGATGGCGGCGGCGCAGCTCGCCGACCCCAAGCGGTTCGACCGGCTGACGCCGGAGGCGATCGCGGAGCGGGCGGACTGGACCGAGGACTACGCGAAGCGGATGGTCGAGTACGGCCGCGACCTCCTCGCCGAGGGCGGGGCGGGCTCTCCGGCGGAGGGCTAGAGGCCGTCGGAGAGGGAACGCCGTCCCTCCGGCACGCGTACAAACCGCCGCAGAGTACTCTCCCCTCCGCCGACTTGTCCCTGGTTCCGCGGATCTGTACGGGGGCGTGCGGCAGCGCGCGTAGATGTGGTTTCCATGAACCGTCACGCATCGGACACTCCCGCCAGCGACGTGACTCCCGCCGGCGCCGACTGGCTCGCCTCCGCCAGCCCCTTCCCGCGCAGCGTGCACGCGCTGTGGTCGCAGCGCCCCGCGGCGCCCGCCGTGCTGCCGTGCGGCGGCGCCTTCGACGTGGTGAGCTTCCCCGCACTGCCGGGCCGCCGGGTGCTGGAGCTGCTGTGGACGCAGGGCGCGGGCAGCGGCCCCGCCGCGGCCGTACGCGACCGGACGCTCCTCTTCACCGCCCCCGGCACCGCCGCCCGGCTGCCCGCCCTGCTCTCCTGGGAGGAGTGGCGCCCCGGGCTGCCCCCGGCGCTCTGCCACGGGCCGGGCGACGCGGTCACGCTGCCGCCGGTCTACGGGCGGCGCGAGGGCGCCGGCGCGGGGGCGGCGCGCTGGCTGGTCGCGCCGGAGGTGCGGTTCCCGTGGCTGCCGGGTCCGAAGGAGCTGCTGTGGGGGTGCGTACGGGCCGCGGTGGCCGCTCCCGAATACCGATTTTCGATCTCCGGGGCCCGGGTGCTAAGGTCGACCACGTCGACAGGCGCCGTTAGCTCAGTTGGTTAGAGCAGCTGACTCTTAATCAGCGGGTCCGGGGTTCGAGTCCCTGACGGCGTACAGCACGCAAGACCGTCGACCCGGGCGCCTTCGGATCTCTGAAGGCGCCCGGTCCGCGTTCCGGGCCGGATCCCGCCGCGGCCCCGCCGCCGGTCACCCCCGCTTCGCCGCGCCCCGCACGACCCGTACGCCCCAGCCCCCGTCCGCGGTGCGTCCGGTGACCTCCACGCGTACGCCCTCGCGCTTCAGCTCCAGGCTCTCGCCCTCGCCCAGCGGGGCGTCGGCGAGCGGCGGGTAGACGGAGGTGTCGTGGCAGGCGGCGGTGCGGGGGTGGCCGTCGACGACCTCGACGGGGCCGCCGCCGGAGTCGGTGCCGGTGTGGACGCGGTAGACGAGGACGCCCTCGGTGCAGGCGTGCCGGTCGTTGGCGTAGCGGCCGCGGGCCTCGACGGCGACGGCGGTGGTGGCGCCGGTGGGCACGACGACGAGCCGGGTGTCGCGCCGCAGGACCGCCGCCCCCTTCCCGTTCCCGCCCCGCTCCCGGGGCTCCCCCGCCCCGTTCTCCGCTTCCGTCTCCGTGGTGCCGCGCGGGGGCGTCTGCGGGCTCGTGGGGGCGGAGAGCGCGTGCAGCGTGAAGCGGTCCGACCCGGGGTTCGCGGCGCAGCCGACCTGGTCGTCCCCGAGCCAGCCGAGTTTCCACTTGTGCCAGCCGAAGGGGTCGGGCGCCAGCCCGAACTGGCTGCCCATGAGATCCCAGTCGCCGACGTGGGTGTCCCAGTCGGCCCGGCCGTCGAGCGGCCGGTGGTAGAGGTCGGGGAGGTCGAAGACGTGGCCGGTCTCGTGGGCGAGGACGTTGCGGTCGGGCGGGTGCTGCTCGAAGACGGTGACGATGCGGTGCAGGTCGGTGCCGTCGGCGCGCATCGGGGTTTCGAAGTTGACCACCTTGGTGGCGTCGGAATCCACGCCGGGGGCATCCGGGTCGGCGACAAGATAGACCACGTCGTAGTCACGGAAGTCCACTTTCCGATCGGCCGCGGACACCGCGTCGTTGAGGAAACGGCTGCGCGCCGTCGGGTCCCAGTCGCGGGCGATGCCGTAGGACAGGGAGTCCGACGGCATGCGTATCCACCGCTCGCGCGCGTCGACCCGCAGCCGGAACTGCCCGTACGAGGCCCGCTCGAAGAACTCGGCGGTGGCCGGGAAGTGGTCGCCGGTCAGCTCGTCCGGGGAGGTCAGCGGCTCCGAATCGGGGAAGGAGAGATACACCATCACCGCGTCGAGGGTCTTCTTCGGCCGCGGGTACGCCGGGTCCCAGCCGGCGATCCCCTCCGAGTGGTGGGCGGCGGTCCGCTCCAGCGCACAGGGGTGTCCCGGCTGGGCGCCGACCGGGTCGGCGATGAGGGAGGTGGCCATGACGGCGGAGAGCGACGTCGCCACGGCGGCGGCCCGGTGCAACGCGCGCGACTGGTCCTGTTCCACAGGGGGTATGGATGGGTGGGCCACATCGACCTCATCGGCTCGGAAGAGTAGGGAACACAGCCCACTTTGTTCGTGTTTGTTCCCGCCCGTCCTGTTCCAGTGCCCCACACGAGTGAGTCCGGGGCGGGACGAGAGGGGAGATCAGGAGCATGTGCGGGTAACACAAAGTCACATCTGGTCATTCGCCCGGCAGGAGGCGGCCATGTGCGATCACTCCCGGCCCCATCCGGCTCAGCGCTTTCCGCGCCGTAGCGGCGTCACTGGATCGACACAGCCGGTAGCCCTATGATCGGGCACATTTCCAGCGCTGTGGCTCTGCAGCGGCGGAGCCGAGCGGTCCCCACGGGCGGGAGCGAGCGGTGAGCGTATCTCTCGAAGGGCCGGGCTGCGGGCCCGGGACCTCACTCCAGGCGGTCACGGAACGTCACCTTCCCGCGGGCGCGTCCGTGGACGACTTCCGCGCCGCCTTCGACGGGGCACAGCTCGCGATGGCCGTCGTGGGCGGCGACGGCCTCGTACGGGCCGCGAACAGCCGGATGCAGGAGCTGGTCGGCGCCGGCGAGAGCGGTCTCACCGGCGCCTCGGCGGCGGAGCTGACCGGGCTGCGCGACGAGCCGTGGAGCTGGGCCGGCTTCGTGGACGTCCTCCAGGGCAGGCGCGCCTCCCTGCGCTGTACGCGGCGGATGAAGGATGCGGGCGGCCGGTCGCTCTCGGTCGAGATGACCCTCACCCCGCTCTCCGGCGGGCGGGCGCTGCTGTCGCTCTCGGACGTCACCGAGCAGCGCGAGCTGCGCGCGAAGCTGCGCCATCTGAAGATGCACGACCCGGTGACCCGGCTGCCGAACCGGGAGCTGTTCTTCGAGCGGCTCACCGGCGCGCTCCAGGAGGCCAGGCAGGAGGAGGAGCCCGCGGCCGAGCACGGCGGCGCCGGCCGGGGCCGCGGACAGGGCGGATCCCGTACGCGCACGAGGGCGGCGGCACCCGCGCCGGGGGCGGCGGGGCGCGTCGGTCTCGCCTACCTCGACCTCGACGGCTTCAAGGCCGTCAACGACACCCTCGGCCACCGCGTGGGCGACCGGCTGCTCGCCGCCGTCGCGCGCCGGCTGGTGGCCTGCACCGCGGAGGCGGGCAAGGCCGAGAAGCACGGCATCACGGTCGCCCGGCTCGGCGGCGACGAGTTCGCGGTGCTGGTGGCCCGCTCCGCCGGTACGGAACAGCTCGGCGAGCTGGCGCAGCGGCTGCTCGACGCACTCCAGGAGCCGTTCGACCTCGCCGGGCAGCGGCTCGCGGTCTCGGCGAGCATCGGCGTCGTCGAGCGCGCGGCCAGCGGGCAGACGGCCACGGCGCTGATGCAGGCCGCCGACACCACGCTGTACTGGGCGAAGGCCGACGGCAAGGCCCGCTGGACCCTCTTCGACCCCGAGCGCAACGCCCACCGGATGACCCGGCAGGCGCTCTCCTCCACGCTGCGCCCCGCCATCGAGCGCGACGAGTTCACGCTGGACTACCAGCCGCTCATCGACCTCGGCGACGGCAGCGTGCGCGGCGTGGAGGCGCTGGTGCGCTGGCAGCACCCGAAGCTCGGCACCCTGACGCCGAATCGGTTCATCGGACTGGCCGAGGAGAACGGCGCGATCGTGCCGCTGGGCCGCTGGGTGCTGGCCACCGCGTGCCGCCGTGCGGCCGGCTGGCGCCGGCTGCGCCCCGCCGACCCGGTGTTCGTCAGCGTCAACGTCGCCGTGCGGCAGGTGTGGGACTCCGACCTGGTCGCCGACGTGGCGCAGATCCTGGAGGAGACGGGCCTGCCGCCGCGGCTGCTGCAACTGGAGCTGACCGAGTCGGCGGTCATGGGCTCGGCAGGCCGGCCGCTCCAGGCGCTCCAGGAGCTGAGCGAGATGGGCGTCGGCATCGCCATCGACGACTTCGGTACGGGCTACTCCAACCTCGCGTACCTCAGCAGGCTGCCGGTCTCCGCGCTGAAGCTCGACGGATCGTTCGTCCGCGGCTTCAGCTCCGCGGAGCACCCGAGCCCGGCGGACGAGACGATCGTCGAGGCCCTGGTCGACCTCGCGCACCGGCTGGGGATCAGCGTCACCGCGGAGTGCGTGGAGAGCGGCGAGCAGGCCGAGCGGCTGCGCCGGATCGGGTGCGACACGGCGCAGGGCTGGTTCTACTCCCGGGCCGTGCCGGCCGAGCGGGTGGAGCGGCTGCTGTAGGACGGCCGGAGGGCGTCGCCTTCCGGCCGTCGCGTACGTCCCGCGCCCGGCTCGTACGCCCGTCGTCCCGGCGCGTACGCCCCCGGGCGCGCGCCGTCAGCCCCGGGCGCCGAAGAGCCGCCCCAGCGCCGGCTCCGTCGCCCGGCGGCCCAGGAGGCGCAGGCCCTCCCAGACCGTGACCTGGTTCGCCGTGAGCACCGGCTTGCCGAGCGCCGCCTCCACCTCGGCGACGTACGCCGCCGTGTGCAGCGCCGTGTCCGGCAGCAGCACCGCCTGCGCGTCCGGGTGGTCGCCCGCGCGGGCCAGCTCCAGCACCTCGTCCCTGGCCCAGGTGCCCACCTCGGCGGCGGTGATGATCCCGCTGCCCCGCGTCGACGTGACCTCGGCGCCGCCCGCCTTCAGGAACACGGCGAAGAGCTCCGCCACGTCCTCCGGGTACGTCGCCGCCACCGCCACCCGGCGCACCCCCAGCTCCGCCACCGCGCGCGCGAAGGCGAAGGACGTGCTGGAGGCCGGCAGCCCCGCGGTCTCGGACAGCTCGGCCACCTGCCGCGCCGCGCCCTCGGGACCGTAGACGAAGCTGGCGCTGGTGCACGCCCAGACCACCGCCTGCGCGCCCTGGGCCTTGAGCTGGTCCACGCCCGCGGCCAGCCGGGCGGCGGAGCCCATCTCCAGCAGGGCGTCGACGCGGTGGGCGTCCTCGCCGATGTCGGTGTGGACGAGCGGCAGCGCGGTCTCGCCGCCGAGCATGTCCTGGATGCGGGGGTAATCGTCCTCGGCCGAGTACCCGGGGTAGAGGAAACCGACGGTCGCGGTCGCCCTGGCGTTCTGCTGCACACTGCCTCCCTACGTGAACGTGCGTATGCCGGCGTGGGCGGCTCCCCCACGCCGGGTCTCGGTGTGTTTCCCGCGCCGGCCTACGCCGGCCACTGCCCGGGATCGTCCGGCCAGATCGGCTCCGCCGCGTCCACCGCGTCGGCGTCCTGTGCCTGCGCGGAGCCCGCCAGCGCCGCCTCCGGCGGGGGCGGCGGGGCGGCGATCTCCGCGGGCGGCGCGGGGACCTCGGGCGGCCCTCCCGCCGGCTCCGCCGACAGCACCGTGACGTCCGGGAGCACGGTGGCGTCCGGCGGCGGCATGGACGCCCAGCCGAGCCGTGCCGCCGGGTCCAGCAGCGCCTGGTAGGGACCCACGGCGTCCTTGCCGATGCGCTGGAGGGCTTCCCAGACGGTGACCTGGTTCGCGGAGAGCACCGGCATCCGCAGCTCCGCTTCGAGCTGGGGGATGACGTCGTACGTCGGCAGGTTGGTGCAACTGATGAACAGCGCGTCCGGCGAGCCCTGCGCGACCGCGATCCGCGCCATCTCGACGACCTGCCGGTACGGCACCCGCCAGATGTGCCGGGTCAGGCCGAGGCTGGCGCGCCCCGTGACCTCGACGCCGCCTTCTTCGAGGAAGTCCTCCAGAGCTCCGGTGACGGACGGTGTATACGGCGTGACGATGGCGGTGCGACGGGCACCGATCTCGTTCAGCGCCGCGAGCATGGCCCCGGATGTCGTCAGCGCCGGCACCGCGGCGGCGGACGACATGGCGGCCGTCATGGCACGCTCGCCCATGCGGCCGTCGGCGAAGCTGCCGGACGCACACGCGTAGGCGATGACCTCGGGGGAGACGGCGGTCAGGGCCCTGACCGCCTCGCGCAGGGTCTGGTGCTCACTCACGAGTCTGGCCAGGTCGAGGCTGACCTCGACGGGGACGTAGGGGGTGCGCGTCAGATGCAGGGACACATCGTCCGGTACCCATCGCCAGAGCTCACGGTCGAGCGCGAAGTCAAAAGGGGCTACGACACCCACACCACGCTGTGGCTGTGGTCCGCCCAGAAAAGAGACGTCCATGAGGATGCCCCGTTCGTACGGAGGGCTGGGGGAAGGTAAAACATCTGGAGCAGCCGGTGAGCGACCGGGACGCAGTGACAGATGCGGTTATTGACGAAGGTAGAGGCACACCCCTAGCGTGGTCAATCCTCGCATCTCCGACGTTTTTGCGCCTTCTCTCTTCAGGCTACATCCGGTGACGGAATGAGTACTGCCCCCGCCACCGGGCCCCATTTCAGCAGTGCCACATTGCGGGACGGTTTCCTTCCTATGTCCGAAATCCGCGTGCTCGTCCTCGACGACGACCCGCCGCCCGACCTGGACCGGCTCCGCGGCCGGGCCCACGTGATCAGCACGGACGAGGACGGCCTCGCCGAGCTGCTGCCCTCCGCCGACGTGGTGCTGGTGTGGAACTTCACCTCGCCCGCGGTGCGCAGGGCCTGGCCGGGACCGGGCCCGCGGCCCGGATGGGTGCACACCCCGAGCGCCGGGGTCGACCATGTGCTCTCCGCCGAGTTCGCCGCCTCGGACACGGTACTGACCAACGCCCGCGGCGTCTTCGACCGTCCCATCGCGGAGTACGTGGCCGGGCTGGTGCTGGCGATGGCCAAGGACCTGCCGGGCACCTGGGAGCGGCAGCGGCAGCGCCGCTGGCAGCACCGCGAGACGCTGCGGCTCGCGGGGACCCGGGCGGTGGTGGTGGGCGCCGGGCCGATCGGGCGGGCCATCGCGGAGACGCTGGGTTGCCTGGACGTGCGTACGGAGCTGGTGGGCAGGACCGCGCGCGAGGGCGTACGCGGCCAGGCGGAGCTGCCGGCGCTGCTGGTGGAGGCCGACTGGGTGGTCTGCGCGGCGCCGCTGACGGAGGAGACCCGCGGGATGTTCGGCAGCGACGCCTTCGCGGCGATGCCGGACCGGGCCCGGTTCATCAACGTCGGCCGCGGCCCGCTGGTCGACACCACGGCGCTGGTCGCGGCGCTGGAGCAGCAGGAGATCGCGGCGGCCGCCCTGGACGTCTTCGAGAACGAGCCGCTGACGCCCGAGGACCCGCTGTGGGAGGTCCCGGGGCTGTTCGTCTCGCCCCACATGAGCGGCGACATCGTGGGGTGGCGCGAGGCGCTCTCCGAGCAGTTCCTGGAGCTGTTCGACCTGTGGGAGGCGGGCCGGCCGCTCTTCAACGTCGTGGACAAGCAGCTCGGGTACGTACGGTGACGCAGAATGCGGAGAAGGTGACGGAGACCTCAGGAGGCGGCGGGATGACGGGGAGTACGGATCCGGCGGATCTCACGGCGGTGGAGCTGCTGCGCCGCTACCGTTCGGGCGAGCTGTCGCCCGTCGAGGCCACCCGTGCGGCCCTCGCGCGCGCGGCCCGGGCACAGAAGCTGACCAACGCCTTCGTCACCCTCGACGACGCGGTACGGGACGCGGCGCTCGCCCGCGCCGAGGCGTCCGCGCGCCGCTGGCAGCGCGGCGAGCCGGCCGGGCTGCTCGACGGCGTGCCGGTGACCGTCAAGGACATGATCCTGGAGCGCGGCACGCCCACGCTGCGCGGCTCCAGGCTGGTCGACCCTGACCGGGAGTGGAACGAGGACGGCCCCTCGGTGGCGCGGCTGCGGGAGCACGGGGCGGTGTTCCTGGGCAAGACCACGACGCCGGAGTTCGGCTGGAAGGGCACCACGGACAGCCCGCTGAGCGGGGTCACCGTCAACCCGTACGACGCGGGCCGCACCACCGGCGGCTCCAGCGGCGGCAGCGCGGCGGCGGTGGCGCTGGGCGCGGGGCCGCTGAGCCTGGGCACGGACGGTGGCGGGTCGGTGCGGATCCCGGCGGCGTTCTGCGGGATCGTCGCGCTGAAGGCCACGTACGGGCGGGTGCCGCTCTATCCGGCGAGCCCGTTCGGCACGCTGGCGCACGTCGGGCCGATGACCCGGGACGTCCGGGACACGGCGCTGATGATGGACGTGATCAGCGGCGCGGACCCGCGCGACTGGTCGCAGCTCGGCCCGCCCGCGGGCGGCTTCGTCGACGCCCTGGACGGGGCGGCCGAGGGCGTGCGGGGGCTGCGGGTGGCGTACAGCGCGACCTTCGGCGGGCAGGTGCCGGTGGACCGGCAGGTGGCCGCGGTGGTGCGGGGCGCGGTGGAGCGGCTCTCCGACCTGGGCGCGTACGTGGAGGAGGCCGACCCGCGGCTGTGCGAGGGGCTCGCGGCGTGCCAGGAGGCGTTCCACACGCTGTGGTTCAGCGGTGCCGCGCGAGTGGTGCAGCCGTACGGTCCCGGCGCGCGGGAGCTGCTGGACCCGGGGCTGAGGGAGATCGTGGAGCTGGGCGAGCGCTACAGCGCGCTGGACTACCTGGCCGCGGTGGACGTGCGGATGGCGCTCGGGCAGTCGATGGGGCGCTTCCACCAGACGTACGACGTGCTGGTCACCCCGACCGTGCCGATCACCGCCTTCGAGGCGGGGGCGGAGGTGCCGAAGGACTCGGGATTCACCCGGTGGACGGGGTGGACCCCGTTCACGTACCCCTTCAACCTCACGCAGCAGCCGGCCGTCAGCCTGCCCTGCGGGGTGGACGGGGCCGGGCTGCCGGTGGGGCTCCAGCTCGTCGCGGCGCGGCACCGGGACGCCCTGGTGCTGCGCACGGCGCAGGCGCTGTACGAGTCGGGGATCGCGGACGGCATCCGGCCGCCGGCCCTGGGCTGAGCCGCCACGGCGGTACGGGCCGCGGCCCGCGGCCCGTACCGCCGTCCCGGTCAGAGCCGGCGGAAGTTGAGGGTCTCGCCGAGCGCGCCGGCACGCCAGAGGTCCTGGCAGGCGGCGGTCATCTCGTCCAGACCCTCCACGATCGAGCCCCAGACGATGCCGGGGACCCAGCCGGAGTCGCCGTTGATGAGCAGGTTGTTCCGCTCGTAGAAGAGCGCGAGGTCGACGACGCTGGCGCGGCCCTGGTGCTTGGCCTCCGCCTCGTAGCCGTAGCTGGCGGTGCCGAGCACGGTGTCGGTGAAGCTGAAGTAGCACAGGTCCCCGGGAATGGGGGTGACCGTGGGGTTCTCCAGCGGCGGCTCGGCGGGCGCGAACGCGGGCAGCAGGGTGTAGATCTCGTTGCGGGCGTACTTCGCGTGGTAGACGTCGCCGCCGAGCGGTAGCGCGTTCCAGACCGCGGCGCAGGTCATGGGGGCTCTGTCGTCGAGCAGTTTCGCCGTGCAGCGGACGCCCCGCTTGGCCAGAGAGACTTCGACAAATCGTGCAGACATGCACCACTCCCTCGTTCGGTGTATCCCACGATAACGGGAGGATCACCGGCCGGAACCGACCCGCATAACTTCGGCGGGGACGGGTAGCCGCGCGCCCATGGTTCTACGTGGTGAGAACGAGACGAGAAGCGGGCCGGGCGGGCTGAGGCGCCGCTCCCTGCTCGCATCAGCCGCCGCCGTCGGCGCGGCCGGCGCGATCGGCGGGGCCGCCGGTTGCAGCCGGACGGCCGAGGCGGACGGCACCGTCGAAGGGGGTGACCTGCTCGAACAGCTGCGGGACCGCGGCGTCGTCAAGGTCGGCATCGCCGGCGAGGTGCCCTTCGGCTACATCAACGAGGACGGCGACGCCGTCGGGGAGGCACCGGCCATCGCCGAGGTGGTCTTCAAGCGACTGGGGATTCCGAAGATCGAACCGGTGCCGGTGGAGTTCGGCGCCTTGATCCCGGGGCTGAAAGTGGCGCTGTTCGACGTCGTGTCCGCGGGAATGTACATCAACCCGGACAGGTGTGCGCAGGTGCTCTTCGCGGACCCCGATTATCTGATGCTGGACGCCTTCATCGTGAAGAAGGGCAATCCGCACGGCATCCAGGATTACAAGGACATCGCCGAGAAGGGCCTGAAGCTGGCCAGCGGCACCGCGTACGCGGAGATCGACTACGCGAAGGCCAACGGCGTCAAGCAGGTCCTGGTCCTGCCGGACCAGGTGGCCGGGCTGGAGGCCGTCGAGCAGGGCCGCGTGGACGCCTTCGCCGGCACCAATGTCACCGTGTTCAACGCGGTCAAGGGCTCCAGGCGGGCCGAGAGCACGAAGCCCTTCCAGCCGATGGTCGACGGCGAGCCCGCCTACGGCGCCGGCGGCTTCGCCTTCCGGCTCTCGGAGAAGAACCTGCGCGACGCCTTCAACAAGGAGCTGCACAAGCTCAAGGAGAGCGGCGAGCTGCTCCGCATCGTCAAGCCCTTCGGTTTCACCGAGCGGGAGATGACGGACAAGACGGTGAAGGAGCTCTGTCCTACATGATGAGCTGGGATTTCTTCACCGAGTGGTTCCTTCCGGGCATCTGGATCACCATCCAGGTGCTGGTCTACAGCGCAGTGCTCTCCGCCGTCGTGGCGTTCGTCGTCGGCACGCTGAGGACCTCGCGGTTCTGGATCGTGCGGTTCCTGGCCGGCGCGTACTTCGAGATCTTCCGCGGCATGTCCGCGCTGATCTTCATGTTCTGGATGGCCTTCGCGGTGCCGCTGATGCTCGGCTGGCAGTTCGTGCCGCTCTGGTCCGGCACCCTGGCGCTCGGCCTGACCTACGGCGCGTACGGCTCCGAGATCGTGCGCGGCGCGCTGGCGGCGGTGCCCGCGGCGCAGCGGGAGGCGGGCATCGCGCTCAGCTTCACCCGCTGGCAGCGGCTGCGGCGCATAGAGCTGCCGCAGGCGTTCCCCGAGATGGTCCCGCCCTTCAACAACCTGCTGATCGAGCTCTTGAAGGGCACGTCGCTGGTGTCGGTCATCGCCGTCGCCGACATGACGTTCGCCGGGAACCTGCTGCGGCTGGCGAAGAACGAGAGCGCGCCGATCTACACGCTGCTGCTGGTTCTGTACTTCATTCTCGCGTTCATCCTCACCCGTCTCATGCGGATGCTGGAGCGCCGGGCCAAAGCGGGGGTGGGCCGGGCTCCGGAGAAGAGGAACGGCTTGCTCTCCCGCAAGCTCAGCCCCAGCGGTGAGTCCATGCAGGCGAGCACTCAAGGCGCTGGAGGTCTGGGATGACGTTCGACTGGAAGGTCGTCGAGGACTTCATGCCACGGTTCTGGGACGGCGTGCTCGTCACGCTCCAGGCCCTGGCGCTCGGCACGCTGATCGCCTTCGCGCTCGGCCTGGTCTGGGCCATGGCGCAGCGTGCGCCGCAGCGGTGGGTCCGCTGGCCGGTGACCGCGATCACCGAGTTCATCCGGAACACGCCGCTGCTGGTGCAGTTGTTCTTCCTCTTCTACGTGGTGCCCCAGTGGGGCCCGTCCATGTCCCCGCTCACCACCGGCATCGTCGGCCTGGGCCTGCACTACTCGACGTACACCGCCGAGGTGTACCGCGCGGGCATCGACGGCGTGCCGGTCGGGCAGTGGGAGGCGGCGAAGGCGCTGAGCCTGTCGCGCGGCCGGACGTGGTCGTCCGTGATCCTGCCGCAGGCCATCCGCCGGGTGGTCCCCGCGCTGGGCAACTACGTGGTCGCGATGCTCAAGGACTCGCCGATGATCGCCGTCATCGGCGCGCTGGACATGCTCGGCGAGGCCCGGCAGTTCAGCAACGAGACCTTCACCACCGAGGCCATCACCATCGTGGGCGTGGCGTTCATCGTGATCGCGTACCCCGCTTCCCTCTTGATCCGAGTCCTGGAGCGTCGCCTTGTCAACAACACCTGACTCCACCACCGAGAACCCGCCCGTGGACGGCAGCGAGCTGATCCGCTTCCACAACGTGACCAAGCGGTTCGGCGACAACGTCGTCCTGGACGACCTGTGCTTCGACGTCTCGTCGGGCAAGCACGTGACGCTCATCGGGCCCTCGGGCTCCGGCAAGACGACGATCCTGCGGCTGCTGATGACCCTGGTGAAGCCGGACAGCGGCACCATCAAGGTCAACGGCGACTACCTCTTCCACGAGGAGCGCAACGGCAAGCTGGAGCCGGCGGGCGAGAACCACGTCCGCGAGGTGCGCAAGCACATCGGCATGGTGTTCCAGCAGTTCAACCTCTTCCCGAACATGAAGGTGATGCGGAACATCACCGAGGCCCCGGTGCATGTGCTGGGGATGGCGAAGGACGAGGCGGAGACGCGGGCGCGGGAGCTGCTCGAGCTGGTGGGCCTCACCGAGCACATCGACAAGTACCCGACCCAGCTCTCCGGCGGCCAGCAGCAGCGTGTGGCGATCGCCCGCGCGCTGGCGATGCGGCCGCAGGTGCTGCTGCTGGACGAGGTCACCTCGGCGCTGGACCCGGAGCTGGTGGCGGGCGTGCTCGACCTGCTGCGGGACATCGCGCGGACGACGGACATCACGATGCTGTGCGTCACCCACGAGATGAACTTCGCCCGGGACATCTCCGACGACGTGCTCATGTTCGACGAGGGAAAGATCATCGAGTCCGGGTCGCCGGAGAAGATCTTCAGCGATCCGGAGAACGAGCGTACGCAGCAGTTCCTGAACGCGATCCTCTGAGACGCGGCGGACGGACGCCATTTGGCGGGCGCCCTCCGGTCACGAGGACGCCCGTCGGCGTGCTTAGGCGTGCTTCGGGAGAGAACAGTGAGATATGGACAACCATGGGGAGGAGGGGGCGTCCGGGCCTGACGGCCGGGAAAGCGGGGAACACCTGAGGAGACACTTCAGGGAGACCACGTGCCGGTCCTGCACCCGCCGCCCGGGGACCAGCCCCCGGGCCGGCGACCCGAGCCGAGGGACGAACCCGCGGCACCCTTCCCCTCCGTACGGCACGCTCTCCGCGTGCTGGAGTCCGCGGCCCGGCACGGCGGCGAGGGGGTGCCCGTCGCCCGCCTCGCCCGCGAGACCGGCCTGCCGCCGGGACGGCTGGCACACCTGCTGCTGACGCTGCGCAGGCAGCGGTACCTGGAGCGGCTGGAGGACGGCTCGTACGCCATCGGCGAGGCCGTGGCGCTGCTCGGCGCGGGCGGGAGCAGGACGCGGGCGGTCCACGACAAGCTGCGGCGGGAGATGAACGAGCTGCGGAAGGCGACGCGGGCGGCGATATACCTCGGCCGGTACGAGGACGGGGAGGTCCGCGTCACGCAGATCGCGGACGCGCCGGGGACGCCGCGGGTGAACGAGTGGGTGGACTTCCGCTCGGCGGCGCACGCGACGGCGCTGGGCAAGTGCCTGCTGACCCAACTGGACCACGACGCGCGCCGCGACCACCTGTCGCGCCACCGGGCGGCGCGGCTGACGTCCCGCACGATCACGAGCGAGGCGGCGGTCCTGGCCGCCCTGGACCGCCAGGTGGCCACGGTCCCGACCCTGGACCTCCAGGAGTACGCGGTCGGCACGGTCTGCGCGGCGGTCCCCCTCACGGCGGGCCTGGACATAGGCTGCGTGGCCCTGTCCCTCCCGGTGAACCAGACCCACCGTCTGCGCGCGGCGGCGGAAAGACTGAACAGAGAGGCGGCGAACCTGCTGCTGGCGCTGTCGCTGTAGCCGCGGCCACGCAGCCGCGGGCGGCCGGGGAGAGGGCTCCCGGCGGGCGGACCGGGCGCCCAGGTGCCGGGCGCACGGGCAGGCGGAACCGGTGGCCCTCGTGCAGCGGCACGGAACTGCGCGGATCCCGGGCTACGCGCCCGGCCCCGCGCCGGAGGCACGGAAACGGAGCCGTGGGGCGCCGGGCAAGGAGGGGAGCCGCGGGCCGGCAGCCGGGTGGCGGTCCGCCGTACAGCGGCCCGGAACAGCCCCCGGAGGGCAGACGCGGCGCGGGCCGTGGCCGATTCCGCCCGCCCGCGGCGGGGGGCGGTGCGGCGTCACGGACGGCTCGCCGGCCGGGTTCGCATCCGCCTCGCCTCCGCGCAGCGGGGGCCCGTACCGCGCGCGGACTCCCCGCTTCGCCGACACGACCGGCGTCGGCCCCCGTTCGGCCGTGCGCTCACCGCGCCGCAGGCGCCGCCCCGGCAGCCTCGCCACCGGCCCGGCGTCGCGGCGCCGCCCACCCCGCCGCGCCCCGCGCAGCGGGTTGCGTGCGGCGGGAGGGATTCGAACCCTCAAGCCCTGTCAGGGGCCACAGATCCTAAGTCTGCTGCGTCAGCCATTGCGCCACCGCCGCTCCGCCCGGAATGTTACCCGCCCCCCGATCGCGGCCCGGATACGGCGGGTTGGGCCCGGCGTCGTAGGGTGCGGCAATGCGTAGCGAACTGCTGGCCGACGACGCGTGGGCCCTCCTCCGCGGGGGGCGAAGGGCCGTGCTGGGGCTGGCGGGGGCGCCCGGGGCCGGGAAGTCGACGCTGGCCCGCGCGCTCGTCGCGGCGCTGCGCGCGCGGCACGGGGCCGGCGCCGCCGCGTACGTGCCGCTCGACGGCTTCCACCTCTCCAACGCCCAGCTCGACCGCCTCGGCCTGCGCGACCGCAAGGGCTCCGAGCCGAGCTTCGACGCCGCCGGCTACGCCGCCCTTCTGCGCCGGCTCGCGGAGGAGCCCGGCGCCGAGGTGTACGTGCCGGACTTCGACCGCGCGCTGGACGAGCCCGTCGCCGCCCGGCACCACGTCCCGCCCGGCACCCGGCTGATCGTCACCGAGGGCAACTACCTCGCCTGCGACCTCCCCGGCTGGCGCACGGCGCGGGAGCTGATGGCCGAGGTCTGGTACGTCGACGCCCCCGACGCGGTACGCGACGCGCGGCTGATGGCGCGGCACGTGGGCTTCGGCCGTACCGCCGCCGCCTCCCGCGCCTGGATCGACGCCAACGACGCGCCCAACGCGGAGCTGGTGAAGGCGTCCCGCGGGCGGTGCGACCGCGTGGTGGCGGCGGACGACCCGGCCGGGGGCCCCGCGGAAGCCGCGGACGCACCCGGCCACCCGCTCGGCGACGTCCTCGTCGTCAGCGGGCCGCCCGGGGCGGGCAAGACCACCGTCGCCCGGCTCCTCGCCCGGGAGGCAGAACCCAGCGTCCACCTCCACACCGACGATTTCTGGGCTTTCATCGCCCGCGGGGGCATCGCCCCCTACCTCCCCGCCGCCCGGCGCCAGAACGAGACCGTCGTCGCCGTCGCCGCGGGCGCCGCCGCCCGGTACGCCGCCGGCGGCTACCGCGTGGTGCTCGACGGCGTCGTCGGCCCCTGGTTCGTCGACGCCTACCGCGCCGCCGCCCGCGCCGCCGGCGTCCCGCTGCACTACGTCGTCCTGCGCCCGGACGAGCAAACGACCCTGGCCCGCGCCACCGCCCGCACGGGACCCGACGCGCTGACCGACCCCGGGCCGGTACGGGCGATGCACCGGGAGTTCGCCGACCTCGGCCCGTACGAGACCCACGCGCTGGACACCGGCGGCCAGCCGCCCGAGGCGACCGCCGCCGCCGTGCGCGACGCCGTCGCGGCCGGTACGTACCGCCTCGGCTGAAGGCACACGGACACGCGGACGCCCGGACACACGAAGAGCCCGGGCCTTCCGGCCCGGGCTCTTCGGGGTGCGTACGCCGCCAGGGACTCGAACCCCGGACCCGCTGATTAAGAGTCAGCTGCTCTAACCAACTGAGCTAGCGGCGCAGGTCGTCTTGGACGACGCCGTCAAGCATACCGGCTCCGCGGGGGTGCTCAGGCACCGTCCGGGAGCCGTACGACCCGGCCCTCCGCCGCCGAGCGGCGGGCCGCCTCCAGCACCCGCAGCGTCGCCGCGGCCTCCGCGGCGGTGACCGGCGGGGGCGTGCCGGTGCGCAGGGCCTCGACGATGCCCGCGTAGTACGCGGGGTAGGCGCCGGGCAGGGTGGGCACCGGTTCGCCGCCGCCGGTGAGCGGGGACTCCCCCGCGCCGAGGCGGCCCCACGCGGACTCCGGCTCCGCGCCCCAGGTCCCGTCCCCGTCCCCCGGGCGGCGGCCGTCGCGCAGCGCCGCCTCCTGCGGGTCGAGCCCGTACTTCACGTAGCCCGCCCGGCTGCCCAGCACCCGGAAGCGCGGCCCGAGCTGCGGGGCCATCGCGGTCATCCACAGGTGCGTACGGACGCCCCCGGCGTGCACCAGCGCGACGAAGTCGTCGTCGTCCACCACCGAGCCCGCCCGGCGGGCGTCGGACTCGGCGTAGACGGAGGTCACCGGGCCGAAGAGGGTCAGCGCCTGGTCGACGAGGTGGCTGCCCAGGTCGTAGAGCAGCCCGCCGACGTCCGCCGGGTCGGCGGAGTCGCGCCAGCCGCCGCGCAGCGCGGGGCGCCAGCGCTCGAAGCGGGACTCGAAGCGGTGGACTTCGCCGAGGGAGCCGTCGGCGAGGAGCGCAGCGAGGGTGCGGAAGTCGTTGTCCCAGCGGCGGTTGTGGAAGGCGGAGAGGAGCAGCCCGCGGGCGTCGGCGAGAGTCGCCAGCTCCTCGGCCTCGGCGGCGGTGGCGGCCAGCGGCTTGTCCACGACGACCGGCAGACCGGCCTCCAGCGCGGCGGTGGCCAGCGGCACGTGGGTGCGGTTGGGGGAGGCGACGACGGCGAGGTCGAGGCGGTCGGCGCGGGCGAGGAGGTCGTCGGCGGTGGCGACGGTGGTGGCGTCCGGGTACGCGGCGCGCACCTGCTTCTGCCGCTCGGGGTCGCCGGTGACGACGGTGTCCAGGACCAGCCCGTCCGTGGCCGCGACCAGCGGGGCGTGGAAGACGGACCCGGCGAGTCCGTAACCGAGGAGACCGACGCGCAGGGGGGTGCCAGGGGTGCCATCCATGGCCGTCACTCAACCACACGGCCCGCGGCGCGCCGGGGGCGGGCGGGGGGTTGGCGTGCGCTGCCCGTACGGGCCCGGGGGTTGCCCCGGACGGGCGGCATGCGGCCGGGCGTTGGGCCGTTCGGAGCCGCCTCGCCGCTCGCCGGTACGGGGACCGTGGCACGGTCGCGAGCATGGGACCGCGCTCCGCCTTCGCCGTCACGGCCGCCGCCGCAGCCCTCTTCCTCTCTCCCGTGTCCCCGGCCGCGGCGGTGCAGGAGCCGCCGCCGGGACGGGCGTTCGCGCCGCGCTGCGGCGACCCCGGGGCCGGGCGCTTCCCCGTGCGGACGGAACTGCACGGCGACGGCGACGCGCTCCGGGCGGGGGGCGCACGGGGTGGGCTGACGCTGCGGCTGCACAACGCCTCGGCCGGGGCCTGCCGCGACGTGCACCCCGTGGCCGTGGTCGGCCACGAGGCCGGCGGGCGGCTGCGGCCGGGGGACATCCGGCTGGAGTTCCACGACGAGCGGACGCGGCGCTGGCGGTCGGTGGCC
Source organism: Streptomyces sp. WAC 06738 (assembly GCF_003945505.1). Classification (NCBI taxonomy): domain Bacteria; kingdom Bacillati; phylum Actinomycetota; class Actinomycetes; order Kitasatosporales; family Streptomycetaceae; genus Streptomyces; species Streptomyces sp. WAC 06738. The sequence goes on from NZ_CP029618.1 coordinate 2,556,291, forward strand.
TTCGAGCGGACGGGCGCGGACGAGAGCGCGGGGGTGTTCGCGGGCGGCTCCCGCGGCTTCACGCTGCGGGCGGGCGAGAGCCGGGAGGTACGGCTGCGGATCGGCTTCGCGAAGGGCGCACCGCCGGGGCGGGTGACGGTGAACGTGACGACGGTGCAGCGGCGCGGGGACGACAGCGAGTGGGTGGGGCAGTCGAAGGACTACGAGACGGGCATCGAGCGGGGACGGCGGTGCTGCGGCGGGACGGGGGAACCGGAGGAGGAGGCGACGAAGCGCCCCGCGGAGCCGCGGGAGGGCGCGACGCCGGAACGCCCACGGCACCGGGCCGGTCCGCCGGGGGCGAGGGAGAGCGGGCGCCCGGAGAGACGGGAGCCCCGGGCGGAGACCGGCCCGCCGGAAGCGCCTGGCGCGCGGAGCGCGCGGGGCGCGCCGGGGACGGGAGAGCCCGGGACACCTCGGGCACGGGGAGGATCGGGAGCGCCGGGAAGGTCGGGAGCGCCCGGGACGCCGATGTCTCCAAGAGCTTCGGGAGTGCCTGGGAGCCCGGCGGCGCCGGGAGTTCCGGCAACTCCGGGAGCGCCGGGCACACCGCCGGGAGCGGGAGCGCCGGGCGTACCACGGACACCCGGCCCACCGGGTAAGCCGACCGTGCCCCCGGCACCGAAGGGCGCCCCCGTACCGCAGTGGCCCAACGACGCACCGCCGGCACCGCCCCGGCTGCCCGGCGCCGCCCCCATGCCGGAGAGCCTCGCGGCCACGGGCGGTGGGGCAAGGGCCGCGGCCGCCGCGGCAACCGGCTCGCTCCTCCTCGGCACCGCCCTGCTCCTCACCGCCCACCGCCGACGCCGCACCCCAAGAACCCCAACAGTCCCCTGACCTCCTCCCCCCACTCTCCTCCCTCCGCCCCCTCATTCCCGCCGCTCCTGCATCCCACCCGGCGACCCCGTCCCCGAGGCACCGCACCAACCCACCCCCCCAAACCACCCACCCCCTCCCCTCACTCTTCTCCCTCCGCCCCCCTCGGTCCCGCCGCTCCTGCGTCTAGGCTGGTGACCCCGTTCCCGAGGCACCGGTTGGAGAGAGCAGATGGCGGAGCGCATGCCGGTCGAGTCGTGGCTGACGGACATGGACGGGGTGCTCATGCACGAAGGCATCCCGATCCCCGGCGCCGACGCCTTCATCAAGCGGCTGCGCGACTCCGGCAAGCCCTTCCTCGTGCTCACCAACAACTCCATCTACACCCCCGGCGACCTGCACGCCCGACTCTCCCGCATCGGTCTCGACGTGCCCGTGCAGAACATCTGGACCTCCGCCCTCGCCACCGCCAAGTTCCTCGACGACCAGCGCCCCGGCGGCACCGCGTACGTCATCGGCGAGGCCGGCCTCACCACCGCGCTGCACGACCACGGCTACGTCCTCAGCGACCACCGCCCCGACTACGTCGTCCTCGGCGAGACCCGCACGTACAGCTTCGAGGCGCTGACGAAGGCCATCCGGCTGATCGAGAACGGTGCCCGCTTCATCGCCACCAACCCGGACCAGACCGGCCCGTCCACCGAGGGCCCGCTGCCGGCGACCGGCGCCGTCGCCGCGCTCATCACCAAGGCGACCGGCAAGGAGCCGTACTTCGTCGGCAAGCCGAACCCGCTGATGATGCGCGCCGGGCTCAACCAGATCGGCGCCCACTCCGAGTCGACCGCGATGATCGGCGACCGGATGGACACCGACGTGCTGGCCGGTCTGGAGGCGGGCATGGAGACGTATCTGGTGCTGACCGGGCTCACCCGGGCGGACCAGGTGGAGCGCTTCCCGTACCGGCCGTCCCACATCGTCGACTCGATCGCCGACCTGGTCGCGCTCATCTGACCCGGCGCGCGCGGCCGCCGCGGCGGGGCCCGCACCCGCCGTTCGGGTGGGCGCCGCCCGGATCGGCGTAGTGCCGCCGCCGTGCGGATGCGCGCGGCGCGCGGGTCGCGACCCTGGGAGTGAGAACTCCCGGAGGTCCCATGCGCCCGGTCCGTGTCTGCCTCGCCGCCGTGCTCCTGCTGACGGGCGGCGGCGCCGTCTCCTGTGCCACCGACGCGTTCGCGCAGGGCGAGGTGACGGTGACCCCGTACCGCGTGCAGCGCGGCGACCCGGTCCAGGTGAGCACCGGCGCCTGCCGCGGCGACTTCGCCTCGGCGACCTCGGAGGCGTTCGAGGCGCCGGTGAACCTGCGGCCGGAGAACTTCGGCGGGCTCACCGGCCGCGGGAAGATCAAGTGGAGCGCGCGGGCCGGCACGTTCCCGGTGTGGGTCGACTGCGACGGCGGCAAGCGGGTGGCGCGCGGCCAAGTGGTGGTGGAGGAGCGGCACCAGCGTCCGGAGCACTGGAAGAACAACTGGCACCACGAGCCCTGGTCGCCGGTGACCGCGGGCGGCGGCGGCACGGCGAAGAAGACGGACCCGGCGCAGGCACAGGAGCAGGAGACGAAGGGCTCCGTGCCCGTCGTGCCCCTCGCCCTCGTCGGCGGCGGCGCGGCGGTCCTGGCGCTCTCCTTCGTACGCCGCCGGACGCGCGCCGCCGCGTCCCGCGGCCCGGACGGCGGCACCCCCGATGGCCGATAAGCCCGCCCGCCGCCCGGGTCTCGTCACCGCCGCCGCCTGGGCCGTGCTCCTGCTCGGCCTGGCGCTCTGGGGCCGCGACCTGAGCGAAGAGGACGGCGGCGGCGCGGTCTCCGACGGCGCCGCCGCCGCGCAGGTGCTCCGCGACGGGCCCCCGGCGGCCCGCCCGTTGCCCGGCTCGGTGCCCGCGGCCGTCGCGGTGCCGTCGGTGGGGGTCGAGGGCCCGGTGATCAGCCGCGGGCTCGACGGGGACGGCGCGGTGGCGGCACCGCCGTTCGGGAACGCGAACGAGATCGGCTGGTACCGCGGCGGCGCGCGGCCCGGCGCGGCCGGCGTCGCGGTCTTCGTCGGGCACATGGACACCCGCGCCAAGCCGGCGGTGTTCTACCGCCTCGGCGACGTGCGCCCCGGCGAGGAGGTCACGGTGACGCGCGCGGACGGCAGGACCGCGGTGTTCACGGTGGAGCGGGTGGAGACCGTCGCCAAGGACGACTTCGACGCCCAGCGCGTCTACGGGCAGCACCGGCGCGGCCGGGCCGAGATCCGCCTGCTCACCTGCGGCGGCGCGTACGAGTCGACGGCCAGGAGCTACACGGGCAACCTGGTGGTCTCCGGCTATCTCACGCAGGCGCAGTGACGTCGAGATCCTTGAGGAGCTTCGCGACATGACCGGTGGCCTTGACGTTGTACAGCGCCCGCTCGACCTTGCCGTCCTCGTCGACGACGACGGTGGAGCGGATGACGCCGGTCACCGTCTTGCCGTAGAGCTTCTTCTCGCCGAAGGCGCCGTACGCCTCCAGCACCGCCTTGTCGGGGTCGCCCACGAGCGTCACCTTCAGCGACTCCTTCTCCCGGAACTTCGCCAGCTTGGCCGGCTTGTCGGGCGAGATGCCGATGACGTCGTAGCCGGCGGCGGCGAGCACGTCGAGGTTGTCGGTGAAGTCGCACGCCTGCTTGGTGCAGCCCGGGGTGAGCGCGGCCGGGTAGAAGTAGACGATGACCTTGCGGCCCCGGCGGTCGGCGAGGGACACATCCTTGCCATCCGCGTCGGGCAGGGTGAAGTCGGGGGCGGTGTCGCCGGGCTGCAGTCGCTCGCTCATGGTGCTTTCCCTACTCCTCGGTGCGGGGCGGATGTCGCACCCGAGCGTAACGGCTGACAGACTGTCGAAAAGCAGACGGACGGCGAGGACGGAGGCACCGCGGTGTCGGACGGCAGGACTCCCGCGCAGATCGAGGCGGACATCGCCCGCCGGCGGCAGGATCTCGCCGCGACGCTCGACGAGATCTCGCTGCGGGTGAGCCCCAAGAACCTGGTGGACGAGGCCAAGGCCCGGACGAAGGGCGCGGTCGACCGTACGGCGGGGCAGGCGTTCGTGGTCGCGAACCGCGCCGTCGACAGCGCCCGCGGCGTGCTGGTCTCGCCCGACGGCGGCCCCCGGATGGAGCGCATCGTGCCGGTCGCGGTGACCCTGGTGGCGGTGGCCGGGCTGCTGGTGCTGGGCTCGCGCCGGCCCGGGAAGTACCGGGGCAGGCGACGGCGCCGCTAGCGGCGCGGGTACCGTCGAGTCCGTGAATACGCCCGACGACAAGCTGCCCATCCGGATGCTCCACGACCGGGTGCTCGTCCGTACCGACTCCGCGGAGGGCGAGCGCCGGTCGAGCGGCGGCATCGTCATCCCCGCGACCGCGGCCGTGGGCCGGAGGCTGACCTGGGCCGAAGTGGTGGCCACGGGGCAGAACGTGCGGACGGTCGAGCCGGGGGACCGGGTGCTGTTCGACCCGGAGGACCGCGGCGAGGTCGAGGTGCGGGGCGTGGGCTACGTGCTGCTGCGCGAGCGCGACCTGCACGCGGTCGCCTCGGAGCGGCTGGAGGGCACGGAGGACTCGACCGGCCTGTACCTGTAACGGCCCCCCTCAGCCGCCTCCGGCAGAGGCGGCACGGGCACCCACGCGGCCTTCTCCCGCGGCTTGCTACGGTGGGAGGAACCCGACGAGACGCGCCGTACCGGGTCACGCAAAGACGACGCACCCCCGTCAGTCCGACTACGGAGGTCCGTCTCATGGCCTGGATTCTGCTGCTCGTCGCCGGTCTGCTCGAAGTGGGCTGGGCGATAGGCATGAAGTACACCGAAGGCTTCACCCGCCTCTGGCCCAGCGTCTTCACCATCGCCGGCATCGCCGCGAGCATGATGCTGCTCGCGCAGGCCGCGAAGACCCTGCCCATCGGCACCGCGTACGGCGTGTGGGTGGGCATCGGCGCCGGCGGCGCGGCGCTGCTCGGCATGGTGGTGCTGGGCGAGCCCGCGACGGTGGCGCGGGTGTTCTTCGTCGCCCTGCTGCTGGTCGCGGTGGTCGGGCTGAAGGCGACGTCGGGGCACTGATCCCCGTACGTCTCCCGCCTGCTCCCGCCTCGCTCCCCCGCCCTTCTCCCCCGCCCGCTCCCTACTGCGGCACCGGCGGTGCCGCACCCGCGGGTGCCGCCGGGACCGGCGGCGCGGCCGGGACGGGCGGGGCCGGGAGCGCCGCGGGGGCGGGCATCGGTACCTCGGCCGGGTCGGGCGCCGGCGGGGGCACGTACGGCATCCGCTGCCGGTGGCTCACCTCCAGGTCGAAGTCGCTCGCGGGCACGTCCCACAGCGCGTCCCTGGTGTACGCGCCCCAGATCTTCGCCGGCACCCCGCCGCCGCTGATCCGGTCCTCGCCCAGCACCCCGTGGAGCGACTTCTGCGCGCCCGTCTCCGGGTCCTGCCCCATCACGCCGACCACCGTCGCCAGCTCGGGGGTGTAGCCCGCGAACCACGCCGAGCGGTCGTGCTCCCCGGTGCCGGTCTTGCCGGCCGCCGGGCGTTCGGCGATCTGCGCCTCCTCGCCGGAGCCGTTCTCGACGACGTTCTGCAGCATCGCGGTCGTCGCGTCCGCCGCGTTGCGGGAGATCACGGGGTGCGGGCGCCGCGGCGGGAGCTGGAAGATCTCGCCGTTGCGGCTGAGCTCGTCCACGAGCCGGTAGCCGCCGTGGTCGCCGTGGCCGGCGAGCGTGGCGTACGCCTGCGCGAGGTCGAGCGCGCTGGGGGTGGCGGTGCCGAGGCCGATGGAGGGGTGGGCCTTCAGCTCCGGGGTGGCGGACGGCAGGCCGAGGCGGACGGCGGTGGCGCGGACCTTCTTGGGGCCGACGTCCTGGGCCATCTGCGCGTAGACGGAGTTGACCGAGTCGTTGGTCGCGTCGGCGACGTTGAGGCGGCCGTACGAGACGTCGTCCTGGTTGCTCGGCGCGTAGCGGAGCGCCTTGCCCTTCTTGCCGATCACCCGGCGGTCGGTGTCGCCGTCGTACATCGTCCGCGGCGTGATCCGCTTGCCCTCGTAGTTCTTCGCCTTCTCCTGCACGGCGGCGGCGAAGACGAACGGCTTGAAGGTGGAGCCGGCCTGGTAGTCGCGGCGGGTGGCGTTGGAGACGTACTGCCGGGTGTAGTCGGTGCCGCCGTAGAGCGCGACGACCTTGCCGCTGGCGACGTCGATGGAGGCGCCGCCGACGCGCACGTAGGCGTCGGCGGGGTTGGACTCGGGGTCGAGCTGGTAGGTCAGTTGCTCCTCGACGGCGCCGACGAAGGCGTCCTGCTTCTCGGGCTGGAGCGTGGTGACGATGCGGAAGCCGCCGGCGGCGAGGGTCTTCTCGTCGATGATGCGATGCTCGGTGAGGTAGCTGTTGATGGCCTCGACGAGATAGCCGCGCTGCCCGGAGAGGCCGGGGTCGAGCCGGGACGGCTCGGGCACGGGGAACTCGAGGCTGCCGCGGCTGCCGGGCGCGAGCCAGCCCTCCTTGACCATGCCGTCCAGCACGTAGTTCCAGCGGGCCTCGGCGGCGGGCCGGTTGCCGGGGTGCACGGCCACGTCGTACGTGCTCGGGGCCTGGAGCAGCGTCGCGAGGAACGCGCCCTCGGCGACGGTCAGTTCCTCGACGTCCTTGTCGTAGTACGCCTGGGCGGCGGCCTGCACGCCGTAGGCGTTGCGGCCGAAGTAGCTGGTGTTGAGGTAGCCCTCCAGGACGTCGTCCTTGGTGACCTCGCGGTCCAGCTTGATGGCGATGAACGCCTCGCGGAGCTTGCGGCTGATCGTCTGTTCCTGATCGAGGTAGTAGTTCTTCACGTACTGCTGGGTGATGGTCGAGCCCGACTGGGTGCCCTTGCCGGTGAGAGTGTTGAAGCCGGCCCTCACCATCGCCATCGGGTTGACCGCGGAGTCGGAGTAGAACTCGCGGTCCTCGGCGGCCAGGACGGCCATCCGCACGTGGTCGGGGACGCGCTGCAACTCGACGCTCTCCCGGTCGACCTCGCCCTTGTCGGCGAGCTTGGTGCCGTCGGCGTAGAAGTAGTGGTTGCTCTGCGCGGTCGCCATGTCGTTGGGCCGCGGGATGTCGACGGTCAGGTAGCCGACGGCGAACGCCCCGGAGGCCAGCGCCACCGTCAGCATCGCGGCGCCCAGCAGCACCTTCCACCAGGTCCTGCGGTACGTGCGCCGGCGGCGGTCCTTCGCGGGGCGGCCGGTGGGCGGGGCGGGCGGGTGCGCCGGTTCGAGGTCCGTGCGCTCGGTGTCCTCCGGTTCCGCCTGGGGGCCGAAGCTCCGGGTGCCCTGTCGCATCTCCGTGTGGCTCATCTGCCGTCCGTGGGCTCGATCCTCGTCTGATATGACACTTGCGAGCAGTTTGTCATTAAGAATGCAGATATCCGGTAGGTGTGGATAATCAGTCGCAGGGCTCAACCCGACTGGACTAGAGTCGGGTCCTTTGTGCGGGGCCCGGCGGCGGGGCCCCCTGGGGAGAGCGGGGGTGGCGGGAGCATGCGCGGGTCCGGTGCCCTGCGGGACGCGCCCGCCGTGCAGGCGCTGCGGCTGTACGGGCTGGTGGCGGCCGGCGGCTTCCGCCGCTTCTCGACGTACCGCGCGGCCACCGCCGCCGGCGTCTTCACCAACACGGTCTTCGGCTTCATCCTGGCCTACACGTTCATCGCGCTCTGGCACGAGCGCCCGCAGCTCGGCGGGTACGACGAGGCGCAGGCGCTCACCTTCGTCTGGATCGGCCAGGCGCTGCTGGCGCCCGCCGCCCTCCTCGGCTACGGCTTCCAGGAGGACCTCCAGGAGCGCATCCGCTCCGGCGACGTGGCCGTGGACCTCTACCGCCCCGCGGACCTGCAGCTCTGGTGGCTGGCCCACGACCTGGGCCGGGCCTCGTTCCAACTGCTCGGCCGCGGCATCGCGCCGATGGCGGTGGGCGCGCTGGCGTTCGAGCTGGCGCTGCCGACGGCGGCGCACACCTGGCTGCTCTTCCTCCTCTCCGTGACGCTGGGCTGCCTGGTGAGCTTCGCCATCCGCTACCTGGTCGGCCTCGCCGCGTTCTGGCTCCTCGACGGCCAGGGGATCAACCTGATGAACTCGCTGGTGGCGATCCTCCTGTCCGGCACCCTGCTGCCGCTGACCGTCTTCCCCGGCGCCGCCGGCGACCTCGCGCAGGCGCTGCCGTGGGCGGCGATGCTCCAGGTCCCCGCCGACGTGCTGCTCGGCCGGCACACCGGCGCGGGCCTCGCCGGTGCGCTGGCGTTCCAGGCGGCCTGGGCGGTGGCGCTGCTGGCCGCCGGGCGGGCGATGCAGGCGCTCGCGACCCGCAAGGTGGTGGTGCAGGGTGGCTGAGCTGGCCGCGGGGGTGCGGGGGTACGGGCTGATCGTCGCCATGTGGGTGCGTACGACGATGACGTACCGCATGTCGTTCGCCATGACCGCGCTCGGCAATCTGCTGATGACCGCCGCCGACTTCGCCGCGATCGCGATCATGTTCTCGCACACCGACGTGCTCGGCGGCTTCACCTTCGCCGAGGTCGGGCTCCTCTACGGCACCACCTCCACCTCCCTGGGCCTGGCCGACCTGCTGCTGGGCAACCTGGACCGGATCGGCAGCAGGATCCGCGACGGCACGATGGACACGCTGCTGGTCCGGCCGGTGCCGGTGTTCGCGCAGATAGCCGCCGACCGCTTCGCGCTGCGCCGGATCGGGCGGGTGCTCCAGGGGCTGATCGTGCTGGTCTGGTCGCTGACCGCGCTGGACGGCGTGGCGTGGACGCCGGTCGCGGTGGTGCTGGTCCCGGTGATGGTGCTGTCCGGGGCGGCGATCTTCGGGGCGGTGTTCGCGTGCGGCGCGGCGTTCCAGTTCTGGGCCACGGACGCGGCCGAGGTGCAGAACTCCTTCACGTACGGCGGCAACATGCTCACCCAGTACCCGCCGACGATCTTCAGCAAGGAGCTGGTGCGCGGCGTGACGTTCGCCGTGCCGCTGGCGTTCGTCAACTGGCTGCCGGCCCTGCACATCCTCGGCCGGGACGACCCGCTGGGCCTGCCCGGCTGGGTCGACTTCGCCTCGCCGCTGGTCGCCGCCGCGTGCTGCGCGCTGGCCGGGCTGGCGTGGCGCACGGGGCTGCGCGGGTACCGCAGCACGGGAAGCTGACGCGACGGTGCACACGACGCGAAGGAGGGGCACGTGATCGAGGTCGAGGACCTGGAGAAGGTCTTCGTCGTACGCCGCCGGGCGGGCCGGCTGCGCCGTACGCGGCACGAGGTGCGCGCCGTCGGCGGCATCAGCTTCTCCGTGCCCCGCGGCGAGATGGTCGGCTACATCGGCCCCAACGGCGCGGGCAAGTCCACCACCATCAAGATGCTCACCGGCATCCTCACCCCCAGCGGCGGCCGGCTGCGCGTCGCGGGCATCGACCCGGCGCGCGAGCGGACGAAGCTGGCCCGGCGCATCGGCGTGGTCTTCGGCCAGCGCACCACCCTGTGGTGGGACCTGCCGCTGCTCGACTCGTACCGGGTGATGCGCCGCATGTACCGCATCCCCGGCGACCGTTACCGCGAGAACCTGGAGCGCTGCACCGAACTGCTGGGCCTCGGCGACCTGCTGGAGGTGCCGGTGCGGCAGCTCTCGCTCGGCCAGCGGATGCGCGGGGACATCGCCGCCGCCCTGCTGCACGACCCCGAGGTGCTGTATCTGGACGAGCCGACGATCGGCCTGGACGTGCTCAGCAAGGCGAAGGTGCGGGAGTTCCTGCGCGAGCTGAACGCGGAACGCGGCACGACCGTGCTGCTCACCACGCACGACCTGTCCGACATCGAGCAGCTCTGCAAGAGGGTCATGGTCATCGACCACGGCCGGCTGATGTACGACGGCGGCCTCGACGGGCTGCACGCGGTCGGCGAGAGCGAGCGGATGCTCGTCGTCGACCTGGAGCGCGAGCTGCCGCCCATCGACCTCGCCGGCTGCCGCACGGTGAAGGTGGAGGGCCCGCGGCAGTGGCTCGCGTTCCCGGCGGGGGCGAGCGCGGCGCCGCTCGTCGCGGAGGTGGCCGCGCGGTGGCCGCTGGTGGACCTCTCGGTGCGGGAGCCCGACATCGAGGACGTCATCGCCCGCATGTACGCATAGGGTTTGTGCATGACGAGCGATGAGCACCTGCCGGAGCTGCGCGCCTCGGACGCCGACCGGGAGCGGGTCGCCGACATCCTGCGTGACGCGCTGGCGGAGGGCCGGCTCGCCATGGACGAGTTCGAGGAGCGCCTGGAGGAGACGTACCGGGCGAAGACCTACGCCCAGCTCGAACCGCTCACCCGCGACCTGCCCGCCGCGGGCGCCGCGCCCGCGCCGCGCGAGGCGGCGCCCGCGGCCCGGCCCGCGGCCGGCTGGGCCGGCCGCGTCGGCGGCGAGGCGACGTCGCGCCGGGGCATCGCGATCATGAGCGGCTTCCAGCGCAAGGGCGCCTGGACGGTGCCGCGGCGGTTCACCATGTTCTCGTTCTGGGGCGGCGGCGAACTGGACCTGCGCGAGGCGGACTTCGAGGCCGCGGAGGTGGAGATCCGCTGCATCTCGATCATGGGCGGCGCGCACGTCATCCTGCCGCCCGACATGGCGCTGGAAGTGCGCGGCATCGGCATCATGGGCGGCTTCGACCACTCCCAGACCGGCGTCCCCCACGCTCCCGGCGCCCCGCGCGTCACGCTCACCGGCTTCGCCTTCTGGGGCGGCGTGGGGACGAGCCGGAAGAAGACCAAGGCGGCCAGGCGCGCGGAGGCGGAGGCGGCCAGGGAGCAGCGGCGGCTGGCCAGGGAGGAGCGGCGCCTCGCGCGCGAGGAGCGCCGCAAGCGGCTGGAGTAGTACGGGAGTCGCCGCGTAGGCCGGGTCAGAGCACGGCCTGGGCGCGGGGCTTGAGGTCCGCGGGGTCCAGGGTCAGGGCCATCTCGTGGAAGCCCAGGTCCGTCAGGTGCAGATGGTCGCCCGAGTCGTACGCCGGGTGCAGGCGCGCGGGCCGGTCCGGGTCGCGCAGGGCGGCGTCGAAGTCGAGGACCGCGTCGAAGACGCCGCCCGCGCGTATCAGTTCGTTGACCTCCTGCCGTACGCGCTCCGCCCGCGGCGTGTACGCCGCGTGCCCCCGGAACGGCATCAGCGTCGCGCCGAGCACCCTGAGGCCCCGGTCGCGGGACTGCCGTGCGGTCTCGCGCAGGCCGGCGACGATGGCGTCCGCGTCGGCGGTGGCGGGGGACTTGAGGATGTCGTTGATGCCCAGTTCGACGATGACGGCCTTGACGCCGGTGCGGGAGAGCACGTCACGGTCGAGGCGGTTGAGCCCGGAGGGGCCGTTGCCGGGGAACTCGGTGCCGCCGTCGGTGAGGATCCGGTTGCCGCTGAGGCCGAGGTTGAGCACCCCGTAGCGCGGGGCGCCGGGCTCCTCGCGCAGGCGGACGGCGAGGTAGTCGGTCCAGCGGCGGTTGGCGCCGGGCGTGGAGGTGGTGCCGTCGGTGAGCGAGTCGCCGAGGACGGCGACGGCGCCGGTGGCGTGCTCGCTCCAGACGTCGACGGCGGTGACGTAGCGCCAGGACCGGAACTCCCGGTCGTACGCCGTCCCTTCGGCGTCCCGGGTGTGGTCGCCCGCGGCCAGGTAGGAGGTCTGCAGCGCGTGCGGGTGGTACGTGACCGGGCCGGCCGGCGCCGGCGCGTACGTCGTCACCAGCAGGTCGGTGTCGGCCGGCACCCGCAGCCGTACGGGGTCGCTGGTCACCGTCCGGCCGGCGGGGATCGTCACCGCGGTGGCGCCGGCGAAGGTCAGGGGCCGCATCGTCTCCGGCTGCGCCGCCGGGGCACCCGCCCCGGCGGCGACGGCGACGCTGGAGCGGGTGAGGGTCAGCGGCGTCTCGCCGTACTCGTTGGACAGGTGTATCCGGGCCCTCGCGCCGCCGATGGAGGTGTGCACGACGTTGCGCAGGGACATCCCGGCGAAGCCGTCCCGGGTGCCCGGCTCCGCCGCGGCCTGCGCGGCGGCCCAGGTGCCGGCCCAGCCGCCGACGGAGGCGGGGGCGGCGGCGTCCGCGCCGCCGCCGGCGCCCGCGGCCGCGGGCACGCCCGGGCGGTCGGTGAGGGCATGCACGCCGACGACGAGCAGGGCCACGACCGCCACCAGGGCGGCGAGCACGGCGTAGCCCGTCCTGTTCCTCACGTCAGCCTGCTCCCCCGGAAGTTCGTCGTACGCGCCGTCTCGGCGGTCCGCCATCCTAGCGAGGGGAGGGAGACGTTCCGGTCACAGCCCCGGCATCGCCCGGTCCGTCGCCGGGGGTCTCGTCCTCCGGTGCGGCGCCGGCGATGCGGTGGCCGAGGAGGAGGCGGGCGGCGACGCCGCCGGCGGCGAGCACGGCGACGCTGATGGCCAGCGTGAGCGTGTAGCCGTTGTCGAAGGCCGAGGCGGCGCTCTCCAGCAGCGAACGCGAGCCGTCCGGCGGCAGTTCGCCGGCGACCGCGCGGGCCTCGTCGATGCCGTCGGAGGCCGCCGCGGGGGCGCCCGCGGGCAGGTCGACGGTGGCGGTGTAGACGGCGGTCAGGACGCTGCCCAGGACGGCGACGCCGGTGAGGCTGCCCAGTTCGAACGAGACCTCCTCCACCGACGACGCCATGCCGGCCCGGTGCGGCGGCGCGCCGCCGATGATCGCGGCGGAGGCCGCGGTCATGACCGCGCCGAGCCCCAGTCCGGTGAGGATCACGCCGGGCACGACCCAGCCCGCGGCGCGCCCGGCGCCCAGCAGCGGGCCGATGCCCGGCGTGAGCAGCAGGGTCAGCACGATGCCGAGGGCGCCGACGAGCAGCCCGCCGCCGATGAGGTGCCGCGCGGGCACGCGGTAGACCAGGCCGCCGGCGACGACGCCCGCCGGGAGGGCGCCGACGGCCGAGGCGGCGACCACCAGCCCGGCGTGCAGCGGGCTGAGGCCGAGCACGAGCTGGAGGCGCTGGGCGAGGATCAGCTCGACGCCCGCGGTGGCGAACATCGACAGTCCCGCGCCGAGGACCCCGGCGAGCAACTGCCGGTTGCGGAAGAGCGCGAAGTCGATCAGCGGGTACGTGCGGGTGCGCTGGCGGCGTACGAAGACGGTGAACCCTGCGGCGGAGACCAGCAGCGCGGCGACGATGTGCACCGGGTCGGGCTCCGGCCGGGCGCCCTCCTTGATCGCGTACACGAGGCCGACGAGCCCGGCCATGACCTGCACCGAGGCCACCGGATCCCACGGCCGGTCCTTGCTGCCCGAGCCGCCGGGCGCGAGCAGCGCGGTGGCGGCGAGCGCCGCCAGCACGACGGGGACGTTGACGAGGAAGACCGAGCCCCACCAGAAGTGGTTCAGCAGCAGCCCGCCCGCTACCGGGCCGAGCGCCGCGCCGACGACGGCGACCGTGCCCCAGATGCCGATGGCGATGCCGCGCTCGCGTTCGTCGTCGAAGGTGATCCTCACCAGCGCCAGCGTCGCGGGCATCATCGCCGCGGCGCCGACCGCGAGGAACGCGCGGGCGCCGATCAGCACCGCCGCCGAGGGCGCGAACGCGGCCACCGTGGACGCCGCGCCGAAGAGGACGAGCCCGGTGAGGAACATCCGCTTGTGGCCCACGCGGTCGCCCAGCGTCCCGGCGCCCAGCAGCAGCCCGGCCATCACCAGCGGGTAGGCGTTGATGATCCAGAGCTTCGCGGACGCGTCGGCGTCCAGGTCGGCGGTGAGGGTGGGCAGGGCCGTGTAGAGGATCGTCACGTCGAGCGAGATCAGCAGCAGTCCCGCCGAGACGGTCGCGAGCACCCACCAGCGTCGCGCCTTCACCATGGAGCACCTTGCTTTCTGCCTGTGTGTGCGTGCGCGGGTACGTGCGCGGGCGGGCGGTCAGGACGCCGGGTCGATGAGCGCGGCGAGCCGCCGGCGCACCGCCTCTTCCACCTCGGGGCCGAGGGTGGACTGCGCGGTGGCGTGGAACAGCCACAGCCCGTCCGCCGCCACCCGGGCCAGGAAGAGGTCGACGGCCTCCGGGTCCGGGTCCGGGCCGGGCGGCTCGGGCGCCCAGCGGTCGGCGAACTCGTCCCAGATCCGCGCCAGCTCCGGCCGGGTGGCGGAGGCGACCATGAAGACGAAGTCCGCCGTCCCGCCGCTCTGCCCGCAGCACCGCACGTAGGCCGCGGCCCGCTCGCGGGCGGTGGTCTCCTCGAAGGGCTTGCCCAGCTCGGCGCGGAGGCGCTCGTCCAGGGTCTCGGTCAGGTGCCGCTGGATGGCCAGCAGCAGCGCGTCGCGGCTGGGGAAGTGGTACATCAGCCCGGGCTTGGTGAGGCCGGCCTCGGCCGCGACGGCGTCGAGCGTGAGCGCGGTGATCCCCGCGCGTTCGACCACGCGGAGGGCGGCTTCGAGGAGCTGGGTGCGGGAGCTCGGTCGCATGGAACGTAACTTTACCATCCGGAAGGTAAAGTTACGGCGGCGCCGTCCGGCCGGGCCCGGGACACCGGGAACCCCCGATCCGTTCTCCGAGTGAAAGATGGTGCCGGGCCCGGGGACAATGGCCCTCGGGAACGGCGTGAGCGGACGGAGCGCGATGGATCGGCCGGCAGCGGAAGGACCGGGGGGCTTTGCCTATACGGACGCCGACGCGGAGAAGCGGCGCGGCGTGCGCCGGATGAAGACCCTCGCGACCGGCCTGCTGCTGCTGGCCGCCGTGGTCTTCACCCTCGCCCGCTGGGCGCAGCACAACGGCGCCGGCGCCTGGTCGGGCTACGTCGCCGCGGCGGCGGAGGCGGGCATGGTCGGCGCGCTGGCGGACTGGTTCGCGGTCACGGCGCTCTTCAAGCGGCCCCTCGGGCTGCCCATCCCGCACACCGCGATCATCCCCACCAAGAAGGACCAGCTCGGCCGGAGCCTCGGCGACTTCGTCGGCGAGAACTTCCTCTCCGCCGACGTCGTACGCGCCCGGCTGCACGCGCTCGGCCTCGGCAGCCGCGTCGGCGGCTGGCTCGCCGAGCCCGACAACGCCGACCGGGTCACCGCCGAGGCGTCGACCGTGCTGCGCGGCGCGCTGACCGTGCTGCGGGACAACGACGTGCAGGCCATCGTCGGGGAGGCCATCAACCGCCGGGCCGCCGCCCTGGAGGTCGGCCCCGGGCTCGGGAAGCTGCTGGAGAGGGTCGTCGCGGACGGCGGCCACCGCCGCGTCGTGGACATGGTCTGCGAGCGCGCCGAGTCCTGGCTGATCCTCAACGGGCCCTCGGTCGTCGGCGCCGTCGCCGGCGGCGCACCCGGCTGGACCCCGCGGTTCGTCGACCGCCGGGTCGGCGAGCGGGTCTACAAGGAACTGCTGCGGTTCATCGGCGAGATGCGCGACTCGCCCGAGCACCCGGCGCGCGGCGCGCTCGACCGCTTCCTCTCCGACTTCGCCGCCGACCTCCAGGGCGACACCGCGACCCGGGCGCGCGTCGAGCGGCTCAAGGGCGAGATCCTGGCCCGCGACGAGGTGCAGGACTTCATCGCCTCGGCGTGGACGTCACTGCGCGGCATGATCGTCGGCGCGGCCGAGGACGAGCGGAGCGAGCTGCGGCTGCGGGCACGGACGGCGCTGCTGTCGTTCGGGCAGCGGATGGCGGCGGACGAGCGGCTGCAGGCGAAGGTCGACGGCTGGGCGGAGGACGTCGCGACGCACGTGGTGACGACGTACCAGCACCAGATCACGTCGCTGATCTCGGACACGGTCGCGGGCTGGGACGCGGACCAGACGTCGCGCAAGATCGAGGCCAACATCGGCCGGGACCTGCAGTTCATCCGCATCAACGGCACGGTGGTGGGCTCGCTCGCGGGGCTGGTCATCTACACGGTGTACCGGGCGGTCGCGGGCTGAGCGGGGCGGTCGCCGCCCGGGCCGGGCGGGGCGGTGCCGCGTTAGGATGCGCGCAGACGCCGCGTACGCCTCGTACGGGACGGTGAACGGAAGGGAGGACGGCCCCGATGCTCCGCATCCTCGATGCCGCCACGCGCTGGCGCATGGTCGCCGTCGCCCTGCTCCTCCTCGCCGCCGACCTCGTCCTCGACGAGACGGGCGTCGCCACCGGCCTCGCCGGTGCCGCGGCCTCCGCCGCGTCCGCCGCCCTGACGCTGCTCGCCGGGCTCGCGCTCTGCGCCGCCGTCGCGGCGCCCGCGTCGGCCGCCGGAATCCGCACCGCGCTGCGCGAACGCGCGCGGCGCACCGCCTTCCTGCCCCAGCGGGACCCGGACGCCGCGGGCCGCCCGCGGCCCAGGGCGCCCGGCCGTCGCACCGCGACGGCCGTGTAGGCGCCCCGCCGTACACCGCCCGTAGCCCGCAGCACGGCCCCCGGCCGTGCGCTGCCCGCTACCCGCGATGCCGCCCGCCGGGCGCCCCGCACGGCTCGTCACGCCGCCCCTCTTCCGGCACGACGAGACCTGTGGAGCCCTTCCATGTCCGTATTCGGCGCGCTCTCCGCCCTCCTGTCCGGCCTCGCCGGCACCCTCGACCCCCTCTTCGGCGCCTCCGCCACCGGCGTCGCGATCATCGTCTTCACCCTGTGCGTACGCCTCGCCCTGCACCCCCTCGCGCGCGCCGCCGCGCGCGGCGACCGGGTGCGCAGGGACCTCGCGCCGCAGGTGGCGGAGATCCAGCGCAAGCACCGCCACGACCCCGAGCGGCTGCGCCGCGCGCTCACCGAGACGTACGCGGAGGCCGGCGCCTCGCCGCTGGCGGGCTGCGGCCCGATGGTGCTGCAGATCCCGGTGTTCATGGTGATGTACCGGCTCTTCACCGGCCACGACCACGACCTGCTCACCCACACCCTGCTCGGCGCCCCGCTGGGCGGGCGGTGGTCCGACGCGCTCGCGGACGGCGGGGTGTTCGGGGCGCACGGCATGGTCTACGCGGGGCTCTTCGCGGTGATCGCGGGGGTGGCCGCGTACACGTTCTGGCGCAGCCGCCGGATGATGGCCGAGCGCAAGGCGGAGGCGGAGGCCGTACGGAAGGCGGCGGCCGCGAAGGGCGCGGGACGCGGGAAGAACGGCAAGGGCGGGAAGAAGGGCGGGAGGGCGCAGGCCGCCGCGCCGCCGCCCGAACTCCCGGGCCCCGCCGCGGGACTCACCCGCTGGCTGCCCCTGCTCTCCTTCGGCACCCTGGTCACGGCCGCGATCGTGCCGCTCGCCGCGGGCCTCTACCTGGCGACCACCACCGCATGGACCGCCGCGGAACGCACCCTCCTCTACCGCCACCCGGGTCCACGGGCTGAACAGGGTATTGCGGAATGAACAGCCGTCAACGGATGATCGATCGACCGCGGAGAGGGGAGTCATCACATGAAGCTGCTGCGTGTCGGACCGTCGGGGAGCGAGCGCCCGGCCCTGCTCGACGACGGAGGGACCCTGCGGGACCTCTCCGGAGTCGTGTCCGACGTGGACGGAGCGCTGCTGTCCGACGACGCGGCGCTCGCCCGCGTACGGGACGCCGCCGCGGCCGGCGACCTGCCGGCGCTCGACGCCGAAGGGCTGCGCACGGGGCCGCCGGTGGCCGGGATCGGCAAGATCGTGTGCATCGGGCTGAACTACCACGACCACGCGGCCGAGACCGGCGCGGCCATCCCGGCCGAGCCGATCCTCTTCATGAAGGCCCCGGACACGGTGGTGGGCCCCGAGGACACCGTCCTCGTGCCGCGCGGCAGCGAGAAGACGGACTGGGAGGTGGAGCTGGCGGTGGTCATCGGCCGTACGGCCCGCTACCTGGAGTCCGACGCGGACGCGCTGGCCGCGGTCGCCGGCTACGCCGTGGCGCACGACGTCTCCGAGCGCGAGTTCCAGTTGGAGCGCGGCGGGCAGTGGGACAAGGGCAAGAACTGCGAGACGTTCAACCCGCTGGGCCCGTGGCTGGTGACGGCGGACGAGGTGCCGGACCCGCAGGCCCTGGGGCTGCGGCTGTGGGTGAACGGCGAGAAGCGCCAGGACAGCACGACGGCGGACCAGATCTTCCCGGTGGCCCATGTGGTGCGGTATCTGAGCCGGTTCATGACGCTCTACCCGGGCGACGTGATCAACACCGGTACGCCGGCGGGGGTCGCGCTGGGCATGGCGGAGCCGAAGCCGTATCTGCGCGCGGGCGACGTCGTGGAGCTGGAGGTCGACGGCCTCGGCCGGCAGCGGCAGGAGATCAAGGGCGCGTAGGCGCAGGACGACTGCGAGGGCGCCGCCGGAGGGATCCGGCGGCGCCCTCGGCGTCTGTACGGGCCTCTCCGTACGGCGGCGTCCGTACGGGCCGCGCGAGACGGCCCGTACGCGGGCGCTCAGCCCTTGAGCAACTCCCGCACCGCCGGGGCCAGCGCGCGGAACGCCTTGCCGCGGTGGCTGATGGCGTTCTTCTCCTCGGGGGTGAGCTCGGCGCAGGTGCGGTCCTCGCCGAGCGGCTGGAGGACCGGGTCGTACCCGAAGCCCCCGGTGCCCGCCGGCTCGTACCGCAGCGTGCCCTCCAGCTTCCCCTCCGCGACCCGCTCCGTGCCGTCCGGCAGCGCGAGGGCCGCGGCGCAGGCGAAGTGCGCGGCGCGGTGCCCGGGGCCGACGTCGGAGAGCTGGGCGAGGAGCAGGGCGAGGTTCGCGGCGTCGTCGCCGTGCCGGCCGGCCCAGCGGGCGGAGAAGATGCCGGGGGCGCCGCCGAGGACGTCGACGCAGAGCCCGGAGTCGTCGGCGACCGCGGGGAGCCCGGTGGCCCGGGCGAGCGCGTGCGCCTTGAGGAGCGCGTTCTCGGCGAAGGTGACGCCGGTCTCGGGCACGTCCGGGACGTCGGGGAAGTCGGCGGCGCCGAGGAGTTCGGCGTCGACGCCCGCCTCGCCGAGGATGGCGCGCAGCTCGGTGATCTTGCCCGCGTTGCGGGTGGCGAGGACGAGACGGTGCGCGGTCACGAGGTGCAGACGTTCGTCAGTTCGCCGGCGGCGTCGCCGACCGGCCGGAAGTCGGGTACCTCGCCGCGGTCGGTGGCCTGCTGGGCGTTGTCGACCGCCCGCTGGAGGTCGTCGACCGCCTTGCCGACGTCGGCGTTGTCGGCCTGGTCGCCGAAGTCGTCGAGGTTCTTGTCGATCTCGTTGAGGGCGTCCGCGGCGGCCTGCGGGTTCTCGCCCGCGCCGGAGACGGCTTCCTGCAACTGATCGACGTCGGCCGCGATCCTGGTGGCGAGCTGGCCGCAGTCTATGGCCTTGCTCACGGCGTCACACGCGCCGGTGAGCGTCACCGCGGCGGCGCCCGCCGCCAGCGCGACGCCCGCGCGGGTCCAGAGCCTCTTCCCCATCACTGGTCTCCCTCCAGTGCCGTGCGCTGCAGCCCGTCGAGCTGCGCGCAGCCGCCGACCGCGAGGTCGAGCAGCGCGTCGAGTTCGGCGCGGGCGAACGGCTCGCCCTCCGCGGTGCCCTGCACCTCGACGAAGCGTCCGTCGCCGGTGCAGACGACGTTCATGTCGGTCTCCGCCCGCACGTCCTCCTCGTAGCAGAGGTCGAGCAGCGGCACGGAGCCCACGATGCCGACGCTGACGGCGGCCACGGTGCCGGTCAGCGGTGTCGCCTTGGACTTGATCAGCTTGTTCCGCCGGCCCCACGCGACGGCGTCGGCGAGGGCGACGTACGCCCCGGTGATGGCGGCGGTACGGGTGCCACCGTCGGCCTGGAGGACGTCGCAGTCGAGGACGACGGTGTTCTCGCCGAGGGCCTTGAAGTCGATGACGGCGCGCAGCGACCGGCCGATGAGCCGGGAGATCTCGTGCGTGCGGCCGCCGATCTTGCCGCGTACGGACTCCCGGTCGCCCCGGGTGTTCGTGGACCGCGGCAGCATCGCGTACTCCGCGGTGACCCACCCCTCGCCGCTGCCCTTGCGCCAGCGCGGCACGCCCTCGGTGAAGCTGGCGGTGCAGAGCACCCGGGTGTCGCCGAAGGACACCAGCACGGACCCCTCGGCGTGCATGCTCCAGCCGCGTTCCAGCGCCACGGGGCGCAGCTCGGCGGGGGTACGTCCGTCGATACGGCCGAAGCCGCCGGAGGTCTCAGAGGTAGCCATGCCCCCGACCCTATAGGCCCTTCATGAAGGCCGGCCCTCCGTCCCCGCCCCCGGACCAAAAGGCCCCGCGGCCCGCACCGCGGTGCCCCTGGGGACAGCGCCCTGGGCCCCCTACTGCGTGATCTCCCGGTTCGCCGTCGTCGAGTTCGACCCGCCCGCCCCGGGCCGGGAGACCGGCCGGGGAGATCCTCAGACCTCGTACACCGCGCCCGCGCGCGCCAGTTCGACCGGACCCCCGTACATGTCCTTCGCGTCCCGCAGGTTGACCTGCGGGTCGGTCCACGGCGGGATGTGCGTGAGCACCAGCCGCCCCACGCCCGCCGCCGCGGCGGCCTCGCCCGCCTCGCGGCCGTTGAGGTGCAGGTCGGGGATCTGCTCGCGGCCGTGGGTGAACGCCGCCTCGCAGAGCAGCAGATCGGCGTCCGCGCTCAGTTCGGTCAGCGCCTCGCAGGGGCCGGTGTCGCCGGAGTAGACGAGGCTGCGGCCGTCGTGCTCGATGCGGAAGGCGTACGCCTCGACCGGGTGGCTCACCCGGTCCGCGTGCACCCGGAACGGGCCGATCTCGAACGCGCCCCGCTCCAGCGCCCGGAAGTCGAAGACCTCGCTCATCGACGTCTCCGAGGGGGTGTCCGCGTACGCGGTGGTGAGCCGCTGCTCCGTGCCCTTGGGGCCGTAGACGGGGAGCACGTCCGCGGGGCCGCCGTCGTGGCGGTAGTAGCGCGCGACGAAGTAGGCGCACATGTCGATGCAGTGGTCCGCGTGCAGGTGGCTCAGGAGGACGGCGTCGAGGTCGTACAGTCCGCAGTGCTGCTGCAGTGCCCCCAGCGCACCGTTGCCCATGTCGAGCAGGAGCGCGTACCCCTCCGCCTCGACCAGGTAGCTCGAACACGCGGAGTCCGCGGACGGGAACGAGCCCGAGCAACCGACGACGGTGAGCTTCATCGGGGAGGGACCTCCGGCACGGTCGGGACGGGGCGACGATGCCCCGCCGGCTCTGCCGAGGGTAAGCCGGGACGGACCGGAGCGGTCCCCCGGCCATCCCGGTTGTGGGCGGAATCACCAGTATGGCGACCCGCCTGCGCGGCGCCGCGCGCGTGCGCGGGCGGCGCCGGGGACCGGTCCTAGGATCGGGTGCATGGACGCCTCGTGGTGGCCGGCCATCGTGGCCGTGGTGGTGCTGGCCGTGATCGCCGGGCTGGTCGACAGCTTCGGCCGGGTGCGGCGCGCGCACCGGCGCCCGGCCGGGCCGGAGGGCGGAAGCGAGCCGGGCGCGGGCCCGGCGCGGGCGCCGGAGCCCGGCGAGGTGTGGTGGGCCGCCGTGCCGTACGGGAACGCGGAGACGGCGGACGGCGAGGACCGGCCCTGCCTGGTGCTGAAGACCGCGGGCGAGACGGTGACGGTGGCCTGGATCACCACCCGGGAGGACGGCGGCCGGCCGGACCGGATCCCGCTGCCGCCCGGCTCCGCCGGCGCCGGGGCGGACCGCCCGGCGTTCCTGGAGACGGACGCGCTGCGCGAGGTCGCCCTCCGGGACCTCCGCCGCGGCGCCGGTCCCGTGGACCCGGCGGTGTGGGACCGGGTCCGGCACCTGTCCGACACCTGACGCCCCGGAAAGTCTCCCGGCATCCGAGCAGATTCGTCTCAGTGTTCGGAACGTACGAGGTAAGCCCGCCGCGGCCGTGCCATCCTTCCCCCATGCTGACCATCACGGAGGAGCTGTACGAGCAGATCGTCGCCCACGCCCGCAAGGACCACCCCGACGAGGCGTGCGGCGTGGTCGCGGGCCCGGCGCCGGCGCCCGCCGACGGCCGGCCGCAGCGCTTCATCCCCATGCTCAACGCCGCCCGCTCCCCCACGTTCTACGAGTTCGACTCGCAGGACCTGCTCCGGCTCTACCGGGAGATGGACGACCGCGACGAGGAGCCGGTGGTGATCTACCACTCGCACACCGCCACCGAGGCGTACCCCTCCCGCACCGACGTCTCCTACGCCAACGAGCCCGGCGCCCACTACGTCCTGGTCTCCACCGCCGAGTCCGGCGACGGCGAAGAGCCGGTCTCCTTCCGCTCGTTCCGCATCGTGGACGGTGTGATCACCGAAGAGGACGTCAAGGTGATCGCCTCGTACGACGACGCCCCCGCCGGCTGAGACCCCGGTCCGCATCATGAAACGGCGATCCGGCGGGCGGACGGGGAATCGATACCATGAGCCCATGGTTGTCCACGACGTGACCCGGAAACCCCCGGGCGGGCAGGTGCTGCTCGTCGCCCGTCTCCACGTCGACCTCTGCCGTCTCGCCAGCGCCGCCTGTACGACCGCGCCGCCCCGCGCGGCCGGCCGCGCCTGACTCCGCCGACCCGGCGTCCGGCGGCCCCGGCCGCGTACGTCCCCGCCCGCCTGCGGCGCGGCCGGCCCGCGTCCGCAAGCGCCCGCAGCCCGACTCCCCGTATCCCACAGGAGCCCCGAAATGGCCATCGAGGTCCGCATCCCGACCATCCTCCGCAGCTACACCGACGGCGCGAAGGCCGTCGAGGGCGACGGCACCACGCTGGCCGAGCTGATCGACGACCTGGAGTCCCGGCACACCGGGATCCGCGCGCGCCTGGTCGACGGCGACGACCTGCGCCGGTTCGTCAACGTCTACCTCAACGACGAGGACGTCCGCTTCCTCGACGGCATCGCCACCAAGCTCACCGACGGCGACAGCGTGACGATCCTGCCCGCCGTCGCCGGCGGCTCGGTCTGATGCGTTACGAGAGCACCCTCGCGGCCGTCGGGGACACGCCCCTGGTCCACCTGCCCCGCCTCTCCCCCGCCCCCGACGTGCGGATCTGGGCGAAGCTGGAGGACCGCAACCCCACCGGCTCCGTGAAGGACCGCCCGGCGCTCTTCATGGTCGAGCAGGCGGAGAAGGACGGCCGGCTCACCCCCGGCTGCACGATCCTGGAGCCCACCTCGGGCAACACCGGCATCTCGCTGGCCATGGCGGCGAAGCTCAAGGGCTACCGCATCGTCTGCGTGATGCCGGAGAACACCAGCGCGGAGCGGCGCCAACTGCTCGCCATGTGGGGCGCGGAGATCATCTCCTCGCCCGCGGCCGGCGGCTCCAACACCGCCGTACGGGTCGCCAAGGAGCTGGCCGCCGAGCACCCGGACTGGGTGATGCTCTACCAGTACGGCAACCCCGACAACGCCGGCGCGCACTACGCCACCACCGGCCCCGAGATCCTCGCGGACCTGCCGTCGATCACCCACTTCGTGGCCGGCCTGGGCACCACGGGCACGCTCATGGGCGCCGGCCGGTTCCTCCGCGAGCACCGCCCCGGCGTGCAGATCGTGGCCGCCGAGCCGCGCTACGACGACCTCGTCTACGGGCTGCGCAACCTCGACGAGGGCTTCGTGCCCGAGCTGTACGACGAGTCGGTGCTCACCACCCGCTACTCCGTCGGCTCCGAGGACGCCGTGACCCGTACCCGCGAACTCCTCCGCGAGGAGGGCATCTTCGCGGGCGTCTCCACCGGCGCCTCGCTGCACGCCGCGATCGGCGTGGGCCGCAAGGCGGTACGGGCCGGGGAGAGCGCGGACATCGCGTTCCTCGTCGCGGACGGCGGCTGGAAGTACCTGTCGACGGGCATCTACACCGCGGAGACCACGGAGGAGGCCGTCGCCGCGCTGCACGGCCAGCTCTGGGCGTAGCACCCGGCGTACGCGCCGGGCGCGCGGCGGGAACGGGGGCGCGGCCGGCTACTGCGCCCCCGCGACGTACTCCGGTCCCGCCTCCCGGGCCGCGGCCCGCCGCCGGCTCACCGCCCACCCGCCGGAGAGCAGCACCGCCCATCCCGCGCCCACGTACAGCGAGACGCGCGCGTCGGCGTCGAGCGCGGTGAGCACGGTGACGAAGGCGAGGAACACCAGCGCCAGCCAACTGCACACCACCCCGCCCGGCGCCGGGAACGACGAGGCGGGCAGGTGTCCCGCGGCGACCCGGCTGCGGTAGCGGATGTGGCTGACGAGGATCATCGCCCAGGTCCAGATACCGGCGGCGGTGGCCACGGACATGACGTACCCGAACGCCTTCTCCGGCACGAGGTAGTTGAGGACCACGCCGACGGACATGACCACGACCGACATGGCGATGCCCGCGGCCGGCACCCGGCGCGGGCTGAGCCGGCCGAAGACCTTGGGCGCCTCGGCGTTGGCGGCCAGGGCGCGCAGCATGCGGCCGGTGGAGTACATGCCGGAGTTGCACGACGACAGGGCCGCGGTGAGCACGACGAAGTTGACGATGCCGGCGGCCAGCGGGATGCCGATCTTGCCGAAGGCGGCGACGAACGGGCTGATGCCCTCGCTGAACTCCGTCCACCGGACCACCGACAGGATGACGATCAGCGAGCCGACGTAGAAGATGACGATCCGCCAGGGCAGCGTGTTGATCGCCTTGGGCAGGGTCTTCTCGGGGTTCGCGCTCTCGCCCGCGGTGACGCCGACGAGTTCGACGGCGAGGTAGGCGAACATCACGCCCTGGAGGGTCATGAGGCTGTCGCCGATGCCGTTGGGGAAGAAGCCGCCGTGGTTCCAGAGGTTCGTGGTGGTGGCGGTGCTGCCGGCGGCGGAGAAGCCGAGGGTGAGGACGCCGACGCCGATGACGATCATGCCGATGATCGCGGTGACCTTGACCATCGAGAACCAGAACTCCAGCTCGCCGAAGATCTTCACCGAGATCAGGTTGACGCCGAAGAGGAGCAGGAGGAAGCCGAGCGCGCTCACCCACTGGGGGATGGCCGGCCACCAGTAGTTGATGTAGATGGCGGCGGCGGTTAGCTCGGTCATGCCGGTGACGGCCCACATCAGCCAGTACGTCCAGCCCGTGACGTAGCCGAAGTAGGGGCCGAGGAACTCGCGGGCGTACTCGGCGAAGCTGCCGGAGACGGGGCGGTAGAGGAGCAGTTCGCCCAGGGCCCGCATGATGAAGAAGATCACGACGCCGGCGAGCGCGTAGAGGAAGATGAGGCTGGGCCCCGCCTTCTCGATGATCTTGCCGGCGCCCAGGAAGAGGCCCACCCCGATGGCGCCGCCGATGGCTATCATCTGGATCTGGCGGCTGCCGAGCCCGCGCTCGTAGCCCTCCTCGGAGGACGGAGCCGCGCCGCCGCCCTCCGGCACCTTCGCAGTGGTCATGTGGAGTTGTGCCCTTTCCCGTGCAGTCCCCCGTCTGCAGCTTTACCACGGGAAAAGGGTGATTATGTGCACATTCACCCGAACGGGCCCCAGGAGAGCCCGCGGGCCTAGCCCATCAGCGTCTCGATCAGGGTCTCCTGGAGCCCGCCCAGCCACAGGTACGCCATCACCATCGGTTTGCGCTCGTCCTCGTCCGGCAGCCGGAACAGCTCCTCGCCGTCGTCGTCGTCGCGGATGTCGAGCCGCGCGCCTATGGCCAGCCGCAGGTCGTTCAGCGTCGCGAGCCACTGCCGCGACTCCTCCGGGCCGACCTTGAGCACGGCGCCGCCCTCGCCCTGCACGGAGAGCAGGTCGAGCCCGCGGACGACCGCCAGCGCGTTCTCCCGCTTGCTCTCCCGCAGCTCCGGCTCGGTGTAGCGGCGGAACTCCGCCGAGCGGGCCCGCTCCTCGTCGTCCGGGCCCTTGCCCGGCTCGCCGTACGCGTCGGGGAAGAGCCGCGCCAGCGCCGGGTCGGACGGCGGCTTGCTGGGGCCCTCGGCGAAGAGCGCGTCCAGCGGGTCGGCGGGCGGCGGGGCGTCCGCGGGGGCGTCGCCGGGGCCGATCAGCTCCAGCAACTGCACGGTCAGGGTGCGCAGGATGGAGATCTCCAGCTCGTCCAGCGCGACGGCCGCGCCGCCGCCGGGAACCGCTTCGAAGTGCCCCGCCATCAGCGGTCCTGCTGGAGGGTGGCCCACAGGCCGTAGCCGTGCATCGCCTGCACGTCCCGCTCCATCTCCTCGCGGGACCCGCTGGAGACGATGGCCCTCCCCTTGGTGTGTACGTCCATCATGAGCTTGCGGGCCTTCTCCCTCGGATATCCGAAGTACGCCTGGAAGACGTACGTCACGTAGCTCATGAGGTTCACCGGGTCGTTGTGGACGATCGTCACCCAGGGGACGTCCGGTTCAGGCACCGCCGCGGGTGACTGGGACTCGACGGTCTCCGGGCGCTCGATCTCCGTGGGTGCGACGCTCACGGTTGGCGGCAACTCCTCGTTAGCTCCGGCTGCGATCGCAGCCCTGACGGTCCCATGCTGCCACCCGAGACGGTGCCGCAGCCATTCGGACACCGGAAATCGTCAGAGTGACGAGTATGGGCGTAGGATCAGGTGCATGTCGGAACTGAAGCTGCCGGTCACCGTCCCCTCGACGGCTCTCTTCACCGATCACTACGAGCTGACCATGGTTCAGGCCGCGTTGCACGCCGGCACCGCCGGCCGGCGGTCGGTCTTCGAGACCTTCACCCGCCGGCTGCCCGAGGGCCGCCGCTACGGGGTCGTCGCGGGCACCGGGCGCGTCCTGGACGCGCTGGAGAGCTTCCGCTTCGAGCCCGAGGTGCTGCGCTTCCTCCGCGCGCACGACGTGGTCGACACCCCGACGCTGGAGTGGCTCGCGGACTTCCGGTTCACCGGCGACATCTGGGGCTATCCCGAGGGCGAGGTGTACTTCCCCGGCTCCCCCGTGCTGCGCGTCGAGGGGAGCTTCGCCGAGTGCGTGCTGCTGGAGACGGTGGTGCTGTCGATCCTCAACCACGACTCCGCCATCGCCGCCGCGGCCTCCCGGATGGCCGTCGCCGCCGCCGGCCGGCCGCTCATCGAGATGGGCGCCCGGCGCACCCACGAGCTGTCCGCGGTGGCCGCCTCCCGGGCCGCGTACGTCGGCGGCTTCGCCTCCACCTCCGACCTGGCCGCCGGCTTCCGCTACGCCATCCCCACCGTCGGCACCGCCGCGCACGCCTTCACGCTGCTGCACGACAGCGAGCGCGAGGCGTTCACCGCGCAGGTCGAGTCCATGGGCGTGGGGACGACGCTGCTGGTCGACACGTACGACGTGGAAGCCGCGGTCCGTACCGCCGTGGAGGTCGCGGGCCCGGAGCTGGGCGCGGTGCGCATCGACTCCGGCGACCTGCTGCTGGTCGCGCACCGGGTGCGCCAGCAGCTCGACGAGCTGGGCGCGGAGCGCACCCGGATCATCGTCACCAGCGATCTCGACGAGTACGCCATCGCCTCGCTCGCCGCCGCCCCCGTGGACGCGTACGGCGTGGGCACCCGGCTGGTCACCGGCAGCGGGCACCCGACGTGCTCGATGGTCTACAAGCTGGTCGCCCGCGCCGCCTCCGACGCCCCCGACGCGCCGCTGGTGCCGGTGGCGAAGCGGTCGACGGGCGGGAAGACGTCGATCGGCGGGCGGAAGTGGGCGGCCCGGCGGCTCGACGCGTACGGGGTCGCGGAGGCCGAGGTCGTCGGCACCGGGGAGGTGCCGGCGGAGCTGGCGGGGCGGGAGCTGCTGGTGCCGCTGGTGCGCGGCGGGAAGATCGTGGGCCGGGAACCCATGGACGATGCCAGGGCCCGGCACGTCGTGGCCAGGGACGGGCTGCCGCTGTCCGCCACCCAGCTCTCCAGGGGCGAGCCGGTCCTGCCGACGGAGTACGTATGACACCCGGCCCAGCGGGCAGAGAACCGGGACGCGCGGCGGCTTGGCTCCCAGCGGTCCGCCCGTCCGACGCCGACTCACGAAGGGCATCGCACCATGCATCGTGCACTGATCGTCGTTGACGTGCAGAACGACTTCTGCGAGGGCGGCAGCATGGGGGTGACCGGGGGCGCGGACGTCGCCGCCGCGATCACGGACCTGATCGGCCGGTCCACGGCCGGCTACCAGCACGTCGTCGCCACCCGCGACCACCACATCGAGCCGGGCGACCACTTCTCGGCGCACCCGGACTTCGTGCACTCCTGGCCGCGGCACTGCGTGGCCGGCACGGAGGGCGTCGGCTTCCACCCGAACTTCGCCCCGACCGTCGCCTCCGGCGCGATCTCGGCGGTCTTCGACAAGGGCGCGTACGCGGCGGCGTACAGCGGCTTCCAGGGGGCGGACGAGAACGGCGTGCCGCTGGCGGACTGGCTGCGCGCCCGGGAGGTCACGGAGGTCGACGTGGTGGGTATCGCCACCGACCACTGCGTGAAGGCCACGGCGCTGGACGCGGCGGCGGAGGGCTTCCGCACCCAGGTGCTGCTGGACCTGACGGCGGGCGTGGCCGAGGACAGCACCCACCGGGCGCTGGGGGAGCTCGCGGAGGCGGGCGTGGAGCTGACGGGCAAGCCCGTCGTCGGCTGACGCCACGGGCGCCCTCAGGGCCGCCCGCGGGGCCCCCGGGGCCGCGGCGTGCGCTTCCCGCGCCCGGAGAGCCCGCGGCCGCGCCCGTACGCCTACGTCGCCAGCCGGAAGAGCGCCGCTATCGGGTGCCAGGGCTCCGTGTCGTCGTCGAGCGAGCCGCGCCAGACCAGGCCGTCGGGGTGGCAGAGCACGGCGGTCACCTCGTCGGGCGTGGGCGGGTGCGCGTTGCCGCGGAGGTAGACGGAGCGCAGGCCCAGGTTCCGCAGCCGCGTCAGGGCCCTGGCGCGGTTCGCGGCGTGGACGAGCACACGTATCCGCCGGCCCTCCACGGGGGCCGGCAGGGAGACGGCGACCACCATGCTGCCGTCCGGCAGCTTGGTGAATCCTCCTCCGCCCATGGCGCTCCTCACGTGGTCGTCGGTCGGCCGTTCTGCTCACGCCATCTTTACGCGATCGGCCGCCACCCCGCCAGGGGCAGCGGCCGACACGTCTCTGACCTGCGATTTTACCGAATCACCTACCGGAGGGCGCCACCTGGATTGTCATGGTCCGGCCATGACTGGGCTCCTGGACGATGGTGATCTTCGTGTTGGTGTCCGGCACCTTCACGCTGCCACCCGGGTTCCCCTCGTCCCAGTACGACCCCTTGCGGTCGTCGAAGACCGGGACGCCCTTCTTCGACGTGATCTTCGCCGGCTTCCCGTCCTTGTGCAGGGTGAAGCCGTCGGTCGGCTGGGTGCTGAAGGTGGCGTCGTACGCCTGGATGCGGTTCCGCATCACCGAGCCGTCCGCCCACTTCTCCGGCTTCGGGTGCGAGTCGACCGGCAGCACCAGACCCTCGCCCGGGTGCTCGCTGGTGTTGTTGTCGAGCTGCGAGGTGTCCCACAGCCAGACGGCCAGGCCGTTCTGGTACGGGAAGTGCTCGACCCAGTCCGGCTTGTCGGTGACCCAGCCGAAGTTGTACGGGCCGCTCTTGAGCGTCTTGTCGTACGACACGTACTGCCGGTTCTCGGCGATGTAGTACTGCGGGTAGTCCTTGGTGAAGGACTCCTCGACGCGCGAGAAGCCGTCCGCCGTCCAGCCCGCGTCGTCGCCCTCGGCACCGTCCGCGAAGACCTCCGCACCGTCCGCCGTGATCGTCAGCGCGTCGGCGGCGAAGCCCTTCTGGGCCACCCCGCCGTCGGTCTGGTAGCGGAAGCGGAGCTGGATCTCCTGGCCCGCGTAGGCGTCGAGGGAGTACTCCAGGTCGCGGTACTCGCCGGAGACGCCGGTCAGCGCCGGCCGGTCGCCGCCGTCGCGCGGGATCTGCGCGCCGTCCGCGGTGCCGTCGAGCGGGGTGAAGCCGGCGCCGCCGTCCGTGGAGACCTCGGCGTAGAGGTAGTCGTAGTTCTCCTCGATGTCCCACCAGCCCGCGAGGCTGAGCGAGGCGCTGGACTTGCCGGTCAGGTCGACCGTGCGGGTAAGGGAGTGGGACAGGTCGTCGCCCATGCCGCTCCACCACTGCTTGCTGCCCTCGGCGGGCTTGGTGATGGTGGTGGTGACGGCCTTCTCGGGCAGCTCGACGACGAGCGCCTGCGGCTTGCCGTCCACCTGCTCCTCGGCGCGGCCGAGGGTGTGCTTGGAGCGGGTCGCCGCCTTGGCCGTGTCGTAGTCCAGCCAGCCGAGTTGGAGCTTGTCCCAGGCGGTCATGTCGCCGGGCAGGTCGCCGATGGCGTCCTTGCCGCGGCCGAGCCAGGAGCCGGAGGACATGAGCGACCAGAAGGCGGTGGAGTTCTCGCCGCCCGCGGTGTCGTACAGGTCGGGCAGGCCGAGGTCGTGGCCGTACTCGTGGGCGAAGACGCCGAGTCCGCCGTTCTCCGGCTGGACGGTGTAGTCGCCGACCCACACGCCGGTGTCGCCGATCTGGGTGCCGCCGCCCTTGTTCTCGCCGGGGCCCGTTTGCCCTGCGTCGGTGCCGTAGGCGTACCAGCGGTGCGCCCAGATGGCGTCCTCGCCCTGTGCGCCGCCGCCGGCGGACTCGTCCTCGCCCGCGTGCACGAGCTGGAAGTGGTCGATGTAGCCGTCGGGCTCGTCGAAGTTGCCGTCGCCGTCGAAGTCGTAGCGGTCCCAGACGTCGTACTCGGCGAGCTGCGCCTTGATCTCGGCGTCGGTCCTGCCGGCGGCCTTCTGGTCCTCGGCCCACTTGGCGGTCGCGTCGCGGACCAGGTCCCAGACGGAGGCGCAGGTGGAGTCGCCGCAGTAGTTGGAGCCGTAGCGGGCCTCGTTCCACTTCACCGAGACCCAGTCGCTGACCTCGCCGTCCACCGTGTACTTCCCGGAGGACTGCTTCTCGTAGTACTTCGCCACGGACTGCTTGTCCGCTTCCTTGGAGAAGTAGAGGTCCTGGTAGTGCTGACGGTCGTAATCGGCCTTCCAGTCGGTGGAGTTGTCCACCGCCCGGTCCGGCTCGGCTATCTGGTTGTGCGCGGGTCCCGCGTCGCCGCCGTACTTGACGACGGGCGGCTTCGGGCCCTCGGGGCCGTCCGGGTCGTACATGGTCTCGTTGTCGACGTCGTCGCCGAACTCGACCAGCACGGTGAAGATCTTGTCGGTCTTCGCCCCCCGGCCCAGCTCGGCGTACTTGCCGTCGTCGAGCTTGACGACGGTCGAGCCGTCCTTCTTCGCCCGCGGCTGCGCCTCGGTCTCGCCGGAGAGCAACTGCTGGAGCGCGGCCTCCTGGCGCGCCTCCTGCTCCTTGCTGAACGGGCCGTCGAGGTCGTGTTCCTGATGCTTCGGCGCCCGCGCCGGGTCACGGCGTTCGAGCTGGGCCGCGCCGTCGCCGGGGTCGGCGGCAGCCTGCCCCAGGGGAAGCAGAGCCGCCCCGAGTGCGGCTGCAACCACCGTGGTAACGGCAGTTTTTGACAACTTTCTTTGCCTGCTCTTCACGTTTGCGCTGTCCCTCCCGCGTCGCCGCACGAATAGGTGTGCCTGCATTCGACCGGAGTGAACAAAGAAATGACAGTCTTGACTTGGACACTTCAGAGGGCTACGGCACCTGAGCCGCTGGTGACGGCGTTGCCCACCCCGGCATGACACCGTGCGCCCCCTCGTGCACCCCCCGAGTGGGTAAGGTCACGCTTACTTGCATCCCCGGGCGGGCAACGCCTTGGGTAATGGGGGGCGGCTGCACGCACGGGGCCGCCCTTCGGCACGTTCACCCGTCCGCACCGATGCTGAGCCCACCAGGGGGGCTGCCATGCCGCGTCCGACTCTCACCCAAATCCTGTACGGGTCGGCCACAGTCATCGCCTCAGCAGCAGTCATGCTGCTGCTCTCGCAGGCCGGCGCAGCCATCGCCCTCGTGGCGATCTGCGTCACCGCCCTGGCGCTCGGAGTGCTCGTCGCACTGACCGCTCCCGTACCGCGCTCCCGCCGCGCTCCCGCCTTGACGGCGGAGCACGTGGTGGCGGCGCGGCCGGACGGTATCGCCGCACCCGCGGCGGACCGGCGGCCGGTCGGCGCGCAGTCCGCGCCGCACTGAGACGGCACGGGGGCGTCCGCAGGGGCGCCCACGGGGGACGGCCGAGGCACCAACCGAACGCCGAAGCGGCCGGCGACCATGTGGTCGCCGGCCGCTTCGGTGTGCCGGTCCCTCGGGCAGGGTGGGTGTGGTCGTGGTCAGGGGGTGTAGCGCTGCCCCTCGGTCGAGACCACGACGGTCTTGGCCGCCTTGTCGTGCACGCACTGGCGGTACGGCCGGTCCCAGGTGCAGGACAGCACGTTGTAGAGCCAGAACAGGGTGCCGATGCACGGCACGATCGCCGGCAGCGAGTAGACGGCGGCGCGGAGCCAGCCGGGGCCTCCGGCGGGAACGGCGCCGTTCTCCAGCATGCCGACGCGGATGCCCATGAGCTTCTTGCCGACGGTCTGACCGCTGCGGGTGAGCATCAGGCCCTCGTACACGAGGTAGACCAGGATGCCGAAGATGCCCCAGGCGTACTGGGAGCCGGTGTTGTCGGTGTCGGCGACCTCGTCGACGCGGCCGATGAGGGTGAGGAAGAGCGACACCGGGATGTAGACGATCAGGGCGTCGATGATGCGGGCCAGCAGCCGGCGGCCGAGGCCGCCGAGCGGGGGCATCCCGGCGAGCCGGGGATCGGGGGCGCCGTAGGGGGAGCCGCCGGGGCCGCCGCCGTACGGGGGCGGAGGCGGGGGCGGGGGCGGGGGCGGGGGCATGGAGCCGGGGGGCTGGTCGTAGGGGGAACCGCCGGAGGGCGGGGGGCCGTAGCCGTGCTCGCCGCCGGTGCCCGAGCCGGGCGGCGGGGTCGCGCCGGGACCGGACGGCGACGAGCCGCCGGGACCGGTCGGCGGCGTGACGCCCGGCCCGGACGAGGGCGCGGCATCGGGTCCGGTGGGCGGGGTGGTGCCGGAACCTGACGACGAGGAAGCCCCCGGACCGGGCGGCGGAGTCATGCCGGAACCGGACGAGGGCGTGGCGCCGGGACCGGTCGGCGGGGGCGGCGCGCCGCCGGGCCCTTGCCCTCCGCCCCCGTGCCCCGGGGTGCCCTCGCCCGTACCGGGCGCGGGGCCGGCCGGCGGAGGTGCCTCGCCGGGTGTCTCCGACGTCTGCGGGCCGCCCGCCGGCCGCGTCGTCCCGCTTCCGGCCGCCGGCCCTTCGCGCGGCTCCCGTGCCCCGTGCTCCTCACCCGGCGGCGGTTCCGCCTCCTCCTGCCCCTCCTGCCCCCGCGTGCCGCCGGGGGGCGCGCCGCTCTGGGGCGGCTGCGAGCGCGTGGGCTTGCTGCGGTGCGGGTCGGCGCCCTCGCCGTGGTCGGAGCTCATGCACCGAGTCGACCCCCGGCGTCACCGCCCCGCATCCCGGGGGCCGCCGAACGGCTCAGCCGCGCGCCACGTACGTGCGCCCCGCCTTGTCGTGCCAGCACTGCCGCCACGGCTTGTCGAAGGCGCACCAGACGACGTTCAGCAGCCCGATGAACGGCAGCAGCAGGAAGACCGCGTACGTCAGCCAGCGCCGCAGCGCCGAGCCGGTCGCCGGCGGGTCCTGCGACTCGATGTCCAGCACCCGCACGCCGAACAGCCTCTTCCCGGGCGTACGCCCCCACTTCGCGGTCGGCAGCGCCTCCACGACGAGGCCGAGCACGAGGAAGAGGCCGAGGACGAGCGCGAGATAGGGGCCCGTGGTGCCGTCGATGAGCCAGACCGTCACGGTCTTGCCGGACTCCTCGGCGGCGTCGATCTTGTCCTGGACGTGGTCCACGGACTTGCTCACCAGCGGCACCGCGACCGCCGCGAGCACGCCGCCGACCAGCAGCGCGTCCACGAACCGGGCGCCGAGCCTGCGCCCGAGCCCGGCGGGCGGCGCGGTGCCCTGCGCGGCACTGAGGAAGGGGTCACCGGACGGCGGCCGCCAGGGCACGACGGGCGGCTCGCTGCCGCCGCCGCCCTGCGGCAGTTCGGCACGGGCCGCGGGCCGCTCGGGAAGCTGCGCGGCGGGCGGCTGCTGCGGGGTGGGGGGAGGGGCCGTGCGCGCGGCGGGGGTCAGCGGCGGCGCCGCGTGGCCGCCCTGCGGCGCGAGCTGCGGCTGCGCGGGGCGGGGCTGCGGCAGTTCGGGCGTCGTCGGCGTCGGCGGCGGGGCCACCGGTACGTCCGGGGTCGTGGGCGCAGGGCGCGCCTGCGGCAGGTCGGGGGTGGTGGGCGCGGGAAGGGCGCCCGGTACGTCGGGCGTGGTGGGCGCCGGCACGTAGGCCCCCGGGATCTGCCGCGGATCCGCGGCCCCGGACCCAAGGGCCCCCTGCCCGAACCCGGAGGCGGCGGCCCCGGAGCCCGCACCGGGCCCACCCCCGGGCCGGCCTCCTCGCGCGTCTCCTCCGGCGTTCCGGGTGCCGGTACGGGCGCGGGCCCCGACAGCCGCCGTACCTGCTCGCCCCACGAGCCGCCCCCGACGCGCGGGTCGCGCCCGAGCGGCACGCCCGGCCGGTCCTGCTCGTACGGACCGGGCGCGGCCTGTCCGCCCTCCTGCCCGGCGCCGCCCTCCGCGGCCCCGTCGTCCTGCGCACGGCGCGCGGCCGGCAGCCGGGGCTCCTCCTCGGTGCGGTCCGGCTCCGGTGCGCCGCCGCCCAGTTCGGCCGGCACCGTGAGCGCCGGCGGGTCCTGCGCGCCCCAGGCGACCCGGCTGTCGGCCCGGTCCGCCACGTCCACGACGTCGACCGCCTGCCAGGCACCCTGCGCGTCCGCCGGCTCCCCGGCGGACGCGGGCGCCTCGTCGGACGCGGCCCGCTCGGCCGCGTCCCGTACGTCGTCCGCGTCGTCGCTCCCGCGCGCGTGCCGCCCGCGGGGGGCGGGCACGGAGTCCCGGGGCTCCTCCTCGTCGAGGAAGACCGGACCGGTCTCGCTCAGCGACGGCCCTGAGGCGGCGGGCTCCGCGGGCGCGGCGTCCGCGGGGCCCTCCGCGCCGCCCGCGCTCGCGGACTCCGCGTCGGCGGTCTCCTGCGCGTCCGCGGCCAACTGCTCCTCGCCCTCCTGGGCACGGCGGCTGGTGCCGGGGACCCACGCCGCACCGTTCCAGTACCGGACGTAGCCCGGGATGGAGGGGTCGGGGTAATAACCGGGGCCGGGGATCCCGCCTCCGGAGGGTGGTGTCGGGGCGCTCATGGTGTCCACATCTACCAGAACCGGCGGACAGCCGGGTCCGCCTCACCCCCGTTCCGCCTTAAGTGACTTGTCGAACGATGGGAGGAAGTCTGCGGAAGTCGCGTAAGAGCGCCCCCGTTTGGCCCTCTCTCCCCCAGCAGGCCCGTCGGACCTGCGTGACGTTCGACAAGAGAGGTGCCACACCATGCGGACCGTGGTGGAACGCGAACTGGAGCTGCGGCTCGTGCTGTCGCCGGAGAGAAGTGTTCCGGTTCCGTCCAGACTGACATACCGGTCGTCGGACCCGTACGCGGTCCACATCAGTTTCCACATCGGCTCGGCGGCGCCGGTGCGCTGGTCGTTCGCCCGGGAGCTGCTGGTGGAGGGGGTGTTCCGGCCGTGCGGCCACGGCGACGTGCGGGTCTGGCCGACGAAGTCCCGTTCGGGGAGCGTCATCTGCCTCGCGCTCACCTCCTCGGACGGGGACGCGCTCATCGAGGCGCCCGCCGCCGCGGTCTCCACCTGGCTGGAGCGCACGCTACGGGCCGTGCCCCCGGGTTCGGAGAGGGCGCAGCTCGGCCTGGACGAGGGGCTGGCGGAGCTGCTGGGGCCCGCGACACGGGACGAGTTGTGGCTGAGCGACCCGTGGCCGTCGGACGAGTCCGGCGATACGTGAGCGCCCGTACGCCCCGCTGCGCGCCCCCGCGCCGCCTCGCGCAACCGTGCGGCGCCCCGCCCCCGTTCGGCGCTACGCCGCCGTCCCCGCCGGAAGCTGCCCCGGCCCGCGGAACGTGCCCCGGTACGCGGTCGGCGAGACGCCCAGCGCCGCCTGCATGTGCTGCCGCAGCGACGCCGCCGTGCCGAACCCGGCGTCCGCCGCCACCCGGTCGACGCTGCGGTCGGTCTCCTCCAGCAGGTGCCGCGCCCGCTCGACGCGCTGCCGGGTGAGCCATTGCAGCGGCGTCACGCCGGTCTCCTCGCGGAACCTGCGGCTGAAGGTCCGTACGCTCATCGACTCCTGCGCGGCCAGCTCCCGCAGGGCGATGGGGCGGTCGAGGTGCGCCAGCGCCCACGCGCGGGCGCGGCCCGTGGTGCCCAGCTCCGGCTCGGCCACCGGCCGGGGCACGTACTGCGCCTGCCCGCCGTCGCGGTGCGGGGGCACGACGGTGCGGCGGGCGACGTCGTTGGCGACGGCGGCGCCGTGGTCGGCGCGGATCATGTGCAGGCACAGGTCGATGCCCGCGGCCTCGCCCGCGGAGGTGAGGACGCCGCCGTCCTCGGTGTAGAGCACGTCGGGCTGGAGACGCACGGCGGGAAAGCGGCGGCGGAACAGCTCGGCGGACTTCCAGTGCGTCGTGGCCCGGCGCCCGTCGAGCAGACCCACGGCGGCGAGCACGAACGCGCCGGTGCAGACGGACGCCACGCGCGCGTCGGGCCCCACCCGCCCGAGGGCCGCCCGCAGCGCGGCCGACGGCTCCCCGTACCCGGCGCCCCCGGCCGGCCCCTCCCCCGCGTCCCCCGCGCTCCCGACAGCGCTCCCGACCTCGCTCTCGACCGCGTCCGCGGCGTGCGACGCGGGCACCACGACGGTCGCGGCCCCGTCCAGCGCCTCCGGGCCGCGCTCGACGAGCACCGGGAAGTCCGCGTCGGTACGCACCGGACCCGGCCGCAGCGCGCAGGTGACGACCTCGTACAGCCGCCGCCCCCCGGCCTCGGCGGAGCCGAACATCTGGTGGACGAGGCCGAGTTCGAGGGGCATCACGCCGTCCCGGACGAGCACGGCGACGCGGTGCGGTCCGGTGGGGGAGGTTGCTGCGGAGCCGGTCATGGCACGATTCTTTCACATGCGCTCAATCCGGCCATTCAAGGGCATTGCGCCAGGCGCAACGATCACGGAAAGCGACGGACGCGCAAGATCCTGACCGGATTCTGGACGGGGTCTTCCGCTGAGCGGTGCCGCTCGCTAGGTTTCCGCTCACCCCCGCCGAGCAGGCGGAGGCGGGGCTCCGAGATCCGCGGCAGAGCCGCCGCGGACACATGCCGGTGCCACCTGCGGCCGGTGGCTCCAGACGCCGGCGCTGCAAGGGACGGGTGCGCCGGCGCGGGAAGGGCCGCACATCACTTGAGGAGGCGGCGTGCCCGCAGAGACCTCCCAGACCCTCGACCGTGGACTCCGCGTGCTCAAGCTGCTCGCCGACACCGACCACGGCCTCACCGTCACCGAGTTGTCGCACAAACTGGGCGTCAACCGCACCGTGGTGTACCGCCTGCTCGCGACCCTGGAACAGCACGCCCTCGTCCGCCGCGACCTCGGGGGCCGCGCGCGCGTCGGGCTCGGGGTGCTGCGGCTGGGCCGGCAGGTGCACCCGCTGGTCCGGGAGGCGGCGCTGCCGGCGCTGCGCGCGCTCGCCGAGGACGTCGGCGCGA
The DNA here is from genome assembly GCF_003945505.1 of Streptomyces sp. WAC 06738. Classification (NCBI taxonomy): domain Bacteria; kingdom Bacillati; phylum Actinomycetota; class Actinomycetes; order Kitasatosporales; family Streptomycetaceae; genus Streptomyces; species Streptomyces sp. WAC 06738. The sequence continues at coordinate 2,593,672 of NZ_CP029618.1, forward strand.
CCGCGCACCTGACGCTGGTCGACGGCAGCGAGGCGCTGGCCGTCGCGGTCGTCGAGCCGAGCTGGACCGACTACCACGTCGCCTACCGCGCCGGCTTCCGGCACGCCCTGGACCAGGGCGCGGCGGGCCGGGCGATACTCAAGGGCCGCGGCCTCGGCCCGGGGGCGTGCGAGACGGACGCGGAGCTGGCGCTGGCCCTGACGCACGGCGAGCTGGAGGCGGGCGCGAGCGGCGCGGCGGCCCCGCTGCTGGGGGTGTCGGGGATAGAGGGCAGCGTGGGCGTGGTGATGCTGCACGAGATCGTCCCGGGCGAGGTGGGCCCCCGCGTGGTCTCGGCGGCCCGCGAGGTCGCCCAGGCCCTGCGGTAGCCGCGCGGGGCGCGGCGCGACCGGCCGGGAGGCCGCGGCACGGCGTGACGGATACCCCGCGGGTACGGCGCAACGCGGCCGGCCTCCGGTACCGCCCGCCCCGCCCCTCCGATTCCGCCCGCCCGGCGAGGGCACCGTAGATTGGGGGCGTGCCACCTCGTCGTGTGACCCTCGCGCTCTGTGCCGCGCCCGTCGCCGGGCTGCTCGCCGCCGCGGCGTTCGCTCCGCTGCCGTTCTCGCTGGCGAAGCCCGGGATGACCGCCGACGTGCTCGGCGACCACCGGGGCAGCCCCGTGATCACCGTCTCCGGGGCCGAACAGCACGCCACCGACGGCGAGTTGCGCATGACGACGATCGCCGCGACCGGCCCCGAGGTCGACCTGCGGCTCGCGGACATCGCCACCGGCTGGTTCGCCACCGACGAGGCCGTGATGCCCAAGGACGCGGTGTATCCGGTGGGCGACTCCCGCAAGGAGATCCGCGAGTACAACGCGGAGCAGATGCGCGAGTCCCAGAACACCGCCGTCACCGCCGCCCTGAACCACCTCGGCCGCAAGCCCGGCAGCGTCGACGTCGAGCTGCGCCTCACCGACGTCGGCGGCCCCAGCGCCGGGCTCTTCTTCGCCCTGGGGATCGTCGACAAGCTCGGCCCCGACGACCTGACCGGCGGCCGGGTCGTCGCCGGTACGGGCACGATCGACCGGGACGGCACCGTCGGCCCGGTCGGCGGCGTACCGCTGAAGACGCAGGCCGCCAAGCGCGACGGCGCGACGGTGTTCCTGGTGCCGAAGGCGGAGTGCGCCGACGCGCAGTCGGAGCTGCCGGAGGGGCTGCGGCTGGTGCCGGTGGAGAAGCTGTCGGACGCGGTGACGTCGCTGAAGGCGCTGGAGTCGGGCGGCGACGTACCGAGCTGCTGACGCGCTCCCCGTACGGCCCGTACGCCCCGCGCGGCCCGCCCCGGAATTCACGTGCGGTCCGTACGCGATCTCCGTACCCTCGACCGGCGTGGAACCGCTCAGCGAGAAACAGATCCGCGCCTCCTTCGTGAACGCCACCAAGGGCGATGCCGGCCGGCTCAAGCTGCCGCTCGACTTCGCCGGCCTGCCCTGGCCGGATCTGGACTTCCTCGGCTGGGTGGACCCCGGCGCCCCGCTCCGCGCCCACCTCGTCGTCCCGCGCCCGGACGGGCTCCTCGGGATCACCCTGCGCGTCCCGGCCGCCGGCCGCGCCAGCGCCGTGCGCTCCCGCATGTGCCAGCTCTGCCTCACCGCCCACTCCGCCTCCGGCGTCCGGCTGCTCGCCGCCCCGCTCGCGGGCCCGCGCGGGCGGCAGGGGAACACGGTCGGCGTGTACGTCTGCGCCGACCTCGCCTGCTCGCTCTACCTGCGCGGCAAGCGGCAGCCGAAGCTCCGTACCGTGCCGCAGGAGGAGTCGCTCACCGAGGCCGAGCGGATCGCGCGCATGTGGGGCAACCTGGAGGACTTCGTGAGGAAGGTCACCGCCCCGGCCGCTCCGTAGGACCACCCGCAGCAGAATCGCCCCCCGGGGAACCGCCCGCCGCCTGCCGCACCAGCGGGACGATCCGCAGCGGCACCGGGTTCTCCATCACGATCGCCGTCGACGCCCGCACGATCCCGTCGAACCCCACCACCAGGTCGATCACCCGCTGTAGATCGGCGTTCGACCGCGCCACCAGCCGGCACAGCATGTCGCCGTGCCCCGTGATCGTGTGCAGCTCCAGCACCTCGGGCACCCGCGCCAGGTGGCTGCGGACGTCCGTGCCCTGGCCCTGCTTGATCTCCAAGGTGGCGAACGCCGTCACCGGATAGCCCAGGGCCGCCGGGTCCACGTCCGGGCCGAAGCCGCGGATGACGCCGCCGGAGCGCAGCCGGTCGAGCCGGGCCTGCGTGGTGCCGCGGGCGACGCCCAGGCGGCGGCTGGCCTCCAGCACGCCGATGCGCGGCTCGTTCGCGAGCAGCTCCAGGAGCCGGCCGTCGAGCTGATCGATCATCCCGCACGCTCCTCGTTGGTCAGCTTGTACAGATAGCCCGGGTCTTCGCGCGTCCCACCGGTCAATCTGCCCAGCGATTTCGGTAACTATTGCACACCTTGCCAACCGGAGAGACCCTTTTGAGCATGACCGAGACCATTGATCAGCCCGCTCCGCAGATCCGGCAGGACGACCCCTTCCCGGTGAAGGGGATGGACGCCGTGGTGTTCGCGGTCGGCAACGCCAAACAGGCCGCCCACTACTACTCCACGGCGTTCGGCATGAAGCTGGTCGCGTACTCCGGACCGGAGAACGGCAGCCGCGAGACCGCCAGTTACGTCCTGGAGAACGGCTCCGCCCGTTTCGTCCTCACCTCCGTCATCAAGGCCGCCACCGACCACGGCCGGTTCCTCGACGCGCACGTCGCCGAGCACGGCGACGGCGTGATCGACCTCGCCCTGGAGGTCCCCGACGCCCGCGCCGCGTACGCGCACGCCGTCGCGCAGGGCGCCACCGGCCTCCAGGAGCCGTACGAGCTGAAGGACGAGCACGGCACCGTGGTGCTCGCCGCCATCGCGACGTACGGCCAGACCCGCCACACCCTCGTCGAGCGCACCGGCTACGACGGCCCGTACCTGCCCGGCTACACGGCCGTGGAGCCGCTGGTCGCGCCGCCCGCGCGGCGGACGTTCCAGGCCGTCGACCACTGCGTCGGAAACGTCGAACTCGGCAGGATGGACGAGTGGGTGGCCTTCTACAACAAGGTCATGGGCTTCACGAACATGAAGGAGTTCGTGGGCGACGACATCGCCACCGAGTACTCCGCGCTCATGTCCAAGGTCGTCGCGGACGGCACGCTGAAGGTCAAGTTCCCGATCAACGAGCCGGCGCCGGGCAAGAAGAAGTCGCAGATCGACGAGTACCTGGAGTTCTACAACTCCCCCGGCGTGCAGCACATCGCGCTGGCCACCAACGACATCGTCGGCACGGTACGGACCATGCGCGCGGCCGGCGTCGCGTTCCTCAGCGTGCCGGACGCGTACTACGACACCCTCGGCGAGTGGGTCGGCGACACCCGCGTACCGATCGACGAGCTGCGGGAGTTGAAGATCCTCGCCGACCGCGACGAGGACGGGTACCTGCTCCAGATCTTCACCAAGCCGGTGCAGGACCGGCCCACGGTGTTCTTCGAGATCATCGAGCGGCACGGCTCGATGGGCTTCGGAAAGGGCAACTTCAAGGCGCTCTTCGAGGCCATCGAGCGCGAACAGGACAAGCGCGGCAACCTCTGAGCGCGCGTGACTCCTGCCTCATCCCTGTCAGTTTTCCCACCCCGGCTTGGCCGTTCCGCGACAGGGATGATACGCAATTGTGATGCGTATCGAGCGGGAGCAGCAGGAGGCTGCGCGAGACGACGAGCAGGAAGAGCGGCGCCGCCCGGCGTTCCGCCCCGACGTGGAGGGGCTCCGGGCGGTGGCGCTCGGTCTCGTCCTGCTCTACCACGCGGGCGTCCCCTGGTTCCCCGGGGGATACGTCGGCGTGGACGTCTTCTTCGTCGTCTCCGGCTTCCTCATCACCGGCCTGCTGCTCCGCGAGGCGGAGCGGCACGGCAAGGTGTCGCTGCTGCGCTTCTACGGCCGCCGGGCGCGCCGGCTGCTGCCCGCGGCGGCGGTCGTCGTGCTGGCGGTGTGCCTGGCGGCGGTGCAGTGGATGCCGCCCCTGGAGCGGCGGAACGTCGCGGCGGACGCGGTGGGCGCGGCGCTGTACGCGACGAACTGGCAACAGGCGGGGCGGGCGGTCGACTACTCGGCGGCGGACGCCGAGGCGAGCCCGCTCCAGCACTACTGGTCGCTGGCGGTGGAGGAGCAGTTCTATCTGGCGTGGCCGCTGCTGGTGCTGGCGGTGCTGTGGACGTTCCGGAAGGTACGGGGCCGGGGTAAGGGGCTCGGGGCCGAGGGCGCCGCCGGCCGTACGCCGCACCCGGGCCGCTTCGGGCTGCGGGCGCGGCTTGCGGTGGTGCTGGGGGCGCTGGCCGCGGTGTCCTTCGTGCACGCCGTGCGGCTGAGCGCCGAGGAGGGCGGCGTCGCGTACTTCTCGACGTTCACCCGCGGCTGGGAGCTGGCCGTCGGCGGCCTCCTCGCCCTTGTCCCCGCCGCCGCCTGGCGCCGCGCCCTGCCCGCCGCAGGGCCGGGCGCCGGTCCCGTCGCCCGGAGGGGTGCCCTGGCCGCCGGTGCGCTGGCGATGGCAGGGCTTGCGGCCGTCGCGTACGCCGGGCTGCGGTTCGACGACGCCACCCGCTTCCCGGGCCCGTGGGGCCTGCTGCCGGTGCTGGGCACCGCGGCCGTCATCGCCGCCGGGTGCGGGCTCGCCGCCCACCCCGTGGGCCGGCTGCTGTCCGTGCCGCCGCTGCGGTACGCGGGGCGGATCTCGTACTCCTGGTACCTGTGGCACTGGCCGGCCGTCGTCTTCGTGCCCCTCGCGCTCGACCGCGAGCTGTCCGTGCGCTGGATGCTCGTCGTGGTCCTCGCCGCCGCGCTGCCCGCGGCGCTCACGCACCGGCTCGTGGAGGAGCCCGTACGCCGCGCCCGCGTCCTCCTGCCCACCCCCCGCGCCCTGGCCGTCGGCGCCGCCTGCACGGCCGCCACGGTGCTCGTCGCGGCCGGCTCCTGGATCTCCGCCCCGACGATCGCGCTGGCCTCCGCGGAACAGGCCCGCGGCGCCGCTGCCCTCGCCGACGAGGACCAGCCGCAGAAGTCCGCGAAGGCGCTGCGCCCGCTCCCGGAGAAGGCCACGGACGACCGCGGCAAGGTCCACGACGACGGCTGCCTGGCCGGGCAGCAGGAGACGGAGTCGGGGGACTGCGCGTACGGCGACAAGGGCGGCAGCGACACCGTCGTCCTCTTCGGGGACTCGCACGCCATCCAGTACGCGCCCGCGCTGGAGAAGATCACCGAGCGGCGCGGCCTGCGGCTGGTCACCCTCACGAAGTCGGCCTGCACCCCGGCCCAGGTCACGGTCTTCAACAACCAGCTCCAGCGCACGTACACCGAGTGCGACGAGTGGCGCGACAACGCGCTGGAGCGGATCGAGGACGAGAGCCCGGCCCTGATCATCACGGGCACGCAGGACGTCAAGACGGTCGTCGAGGACGGCAAGCGGCTCAGCGGCAAGGAGAGCGCGAAGGCGCACCAGAAGGGCTACGAGGAGACCATGGACGACCTCCTCGACACCGGCGCCACCGTCGTCACCCTCGCCGACAACCCGTACCCGCCCGAGGACATCCCGTCCTGCGTCTCCGGCGCGGTCCGGGATCTGGACGACTGCGCGTTCTCGGAGGCGGACGGGTACGGGTACGAGCCGGTCAGCGCGCGGGCGAACGCGAAGTTCGACGAGGTGGGGCTCATCGACCCGAAGCCGGTGATGTGCAAGGACGGCACCTGCCCCGCGGTGATCGGCAACGTGATCGTGTACCGCAACGGGGCGCACATCACGGCGTCGTACATGGAGACGCTGACGGACTGGCTGGACGGTCAGCTACGCCGGGTGACGTGAGGCGGGCGGGGTTTCGCGGCGGGCGGAGGCGTTGCAGTCTGGAGCCATGAGCGATGAGGCAGCAGCCGGACACGCGACCCGGGACGAGGCAGTGCGTACCGCCCTCCTGCGGGGCCTGCCCGCCGCGGCGGTGCTGACGGACCCGGACGTCACCGTGGCGTACGCGGGCGACATGGCCGGGTTCTGCCCCTCCGGCACGCCCGCGGCGGTGGTGCTGCCGCAGACGGTCGAGCAGGTGCAGCACGTGCTGCGGACGGCGACGGAGCTGCGCGTCCCCGTCGTCCCGCAGGGCGCCCGCACGGGCCTGTCCGGCGCGGCCAACGCGGACGACGGGGCGATCGTGCTCTCGTTCGTGAAGATGGACCGCATCCTGGAGATCGACCCGGTCAACCGGATCGCCGTCGTCGAACCGGGCGTCGTCAACGCCGCGCTCTCCCGCGCGGTCGCCGCCGAGGGCCTGTTCTACCCGCCGGACCCGTCGAGCTGGGAGACGTGCACGATCGGCGGCAACATCGGCACCGGCTCGGGCGGGCTGTGCTGCGTGAAGTACGGCGTCACGGCCGAGTACGTCCTCGGCCTCGACGTCGTCCTCCCGGACGGCCGCCTGCTCACCACCGGCCGCCGCACCGCGAAGGGCGTCGCGGGCTACGACCTGACCCGGCTCTTCGTCGGCTCCGAGGGCAGCCTCGGCGCGGTCGTCGGCGCCACGCTGGCCCTCAAGCCGGCGCCGGGGCCCCAGTTGGCGCTGGCGGCGGAGTTCCCCTCGGCGGCGGCGGCGTGCGACGCGATCTGCCGGATCATGGCGGGCGGGCACGTGCCGTCGCTGCTGGAGCTCATGGACCGCATGACCGTACGGGCCGTCAACTCCCTCACGAAGATGGGCCTCCCGGAGAGCACGGAAGCCCTCCTCCTCGCCGCCTTCGACACCCCGGACCCGGCCGCCGACCTCGCCGCCGTGGGCGCCCTCTGCACGGCGGCGGGCGCCACGGAGGTCGTCCCGGCGGCGGACGCGGCCGAGTCGGAACTGCTGCTCGCCGCCCGCCGCGCGGCCCTCCCCGCCCTGGAGGCGGTGAGCGGCACCACGATGATCGACGACGTCTGCGTCCCCCGCAGCCGCCTCGGCGCCTTCCTCGACGGCGTCGCCGAGATCGCCGCGACGTACGACCTGACCATCGGCACCTGCGTCCACGCGGGCGACGGCAACACCCACCCCAACGTCTGCTTCGACCCGGCCGACCCGGACGAGTCGGCGCGGGCGCGGAAGTCGTTCGACGCGATCATGGCCCTGGGCCTGGACCTGGGCGGCACGATCACGGGCGAGCACGGGGTGGGGCTGCTGAAGAAGGAGTGGCTGGCGAAGGAGCTGGGCCCGGTGGGTCTGGAGCTCCAGCGGCAGATCAAGGCGGTCTTCGACCCGCTGGGCATCATGAACCCGGGCAAGCTGTTCTGAGGCGGTGCCCACCGGGCGGGCGGGACGCTACCGCCGTACCTCGGCCCAGACGGTCTTGACGACGGCGTCGGCCTGGAAGCAGCCCCAGCGCTCGGCGAACGCGGCGACGAGGACGAGCCCGCGGCCGCGGTCGCTCTCGGGATGAACCGGGCCGGGCGGGGCGGCCGTGGGGAGAGGCCGCTCGGGGCGGGCGTCGGAGATCTCGATCCGTACGACGTGCTCCATCAGCCGCAGCCGCAGCCGGAAGCACCGCCCCGGATGCCGCCCGTGCACGGCGGCGTTGGCGGCCAGCTCGGCGGTCACGAGGGCGACGGCCTCGGCGGTGGCCGTCGTGCGGGGGATGCCCCACGCGGCGAGTTGGTGCACGGCGAGCAGCCGGGCACGGCGGGCGCCGCGGGGGGTGGGGCTGAAGAGCGCGGCGAGGGTGGGGTCGGCGGTTGGTGCGTGCATGGAGCAACGGTGGCGGGGGTGGGGAAGGGGCGGGCAGGGCAGCCGGGCCTCAGGGGTGTTGTGTACGAGAAGGGGGCTGTTTTGTACGGGCCGATGCCCGAAACCCGTGCCGATACGTGTCGTTGTACCCGGGTAGCACGCGCGTACGACAGACAGGGGCGTGGGTCGGATGGGAAACAACCGCCGCCGGGGAAAGCGCATCGAGGACGACGGCAGGCCGGGGAGCTGGGTCGCGTACGGCAGGCTGCTGAAGTTCTTCCGCACGAAGGCGGGGCTGACGCAGGAGGAGTTGGCCGAGCGGATGGGGTACTCGCTGGACCATTGCGCGTCGGTGGAGCAGGGACGGCGGCCGGCGAAGGCGGAGTTCACGGAGCGGGCGGAGGAGGTGGTGGGGGCGGGGGGTGTGCTGGCGGAGTTGCAGGAGGATGTGGACTTCGCGCAGTTGCCGACGTTCTTCCGGGACTTGGCGACTCTGGAGAAGGATGCGGTGGTCAGGCTCTCGTACGACCCGCTGGTGATCCCGGGGCTGTTACAGACTGAGGACTACGCAAGGTGCATGCTCAACGGCACCTACCCACCAGTCGACGACGAGACCGTCGACAAGTGGTTGACGGCACGCCTCGCCCGGCAAGGGCTGCTCACCCGCAAAAGTCCTTTGGTGACGTTCACCTTCATCATCGAGGAGGCGACGCTGCACCGCATGGTGGGAGGTCGCGAGGTCCTCCGGACACAACTCCGCCGACTACTGGATTGCGCAGAGCTGCGGAATGTCGAGATTCAGGTCATGCCGTCCGCACGCGCGGTGCATGGCGGTATGAGCGGTCACATGGTGCTCCTGGAGACACCGGACGGGAAGCAGTATGTCTACACCGAGTCGCAGGGTTGCGTGATGTCCCGAGCAGGCCGGGAACAGACCGGCCATTTCTGGCTTCGTTATGGTTCAATGCGCGCGCTGGCCCTCAGCCCTGAGGAGTCGGTCCGCCTCATCGAGCAAGTGGCAGGAGAGCTATGAGCAAGCTGACCTGGGTGAAGTCGAGCTACAGCAGTTCAGAAGGCGGCGACTGCATCGAGGTCGCCCCCACCCCGCACACCGTCCACGTACGCGACTCGAAGGACCCCGAGGGCCCCATACTCCGCTTCACCCCCGATGCATGGACCCGGTTCGTCGCGCTGGTCGTCGCTACAGACCAGGAACCGCGTACTCGTTGAGGACCCACAGCGGCGCCGAGTACCACAGCACCCCGATGGCGGCGAACAGCGTGCTGCCCGCCGCCGGGAGCAGCCAGCCGGGCAGGTGGCGGCTGTGGACGACCAGGACCTTGGCGACGAAGGCTCCGTACAGCGCGCAGCCGGCGACGGAGTGCAGATAGACGCGGGTGCTGCTGGTTTCCACGCCGTAGGTGCGGACGCAGTGGTAGGCGATGGGCACCGACAGCGCGAAGGCCCCCCAGCCGATCACGCGGTGCGTGAGGCGGATGCGGCGGGGGGCGGCGGTGAGGCCGCCGCGCCGCCCGTACATCAGCAAGGCGAGCAGAACCTGGATGACGGCGAGGCCGAACAGGGCTGTGCCCAGACGGGCCTTGAGAGTGACGGCGCCTTCGCCCTCTTGGCCGAAGAGGCTCGTCGTGTACTCGGGGGTGTGGTGCTGACCGACCAGCCAGATCGCCACCCCCGCGGCCACCGGCAGCAGGGCGCCGAGGGCGAAGAAGACGGGGTGTGCCCGAGTGGGGCGGCGGGGGGCTCGGTGGCGGCCGGTCTTCGGCGGCATGTCGATCGCCCGTCCGACAGGCGGTGACTAGTAGCCCGACCCGGCCGCGCCGCCCTTCTCGACCTCTTTGCCGTCGGCGTCGAGGACGAACCACTTGGCGCCGAACTGGTTGAGACCCTGGCCGTTGGTGTCGCCGGCCTTGGAGTCGCCCTGGAAGCGGTAGAGCGGGTGCCCGTCGTACGTGACCTGGGTCTTGCCGTCGGAGCGCTTCGACGTGTCGATGAGCTTGGACTTCGCCGAGCCGCCGGTCTTGGGGGTCCCGGAGGTCAGCAGTGGCGGCCAGGCTTTGGCGCAGGCTCCGTCGCAGGTCGAGGTGGTCGACTTGTCCTTTTCGAAGAGGTAGAGGGTCCGCCCCTTCTCGTCGACCAGGATGGTGCCGAGCTTGTCGGAGGAAGCGGTCTTCACCGTGGCCTTGTCGCCGGCGGCCTGCGCGACCTTCGACGCCTTGGCGGATGCCTTGGCCGAGGCTTCGGTCGACGGCGTCGAGGCGGAGGAATCGCCGTCGCTGTCGGAACATCCACTGACGGTGGTGATCATCGCGATCGCGGCCGCACCCACGACGGCCAGGCGGATACGCCTCATCTCAGCTCCACAAGTCGTGCGGCCCGACGCTCACGGGGCCGAATGACTGCATATTGCCTGATTGTGGGCTTTCCGCGGATCATGGTCCGGGCGGGGCGCCGCGAGATTCACCGGAGTGGCGGAGGCAAGGCGCCGCCAGGGCCGGCCGCGTAGGCGAGGGGCGGGGCTATCGCTTGGACGTCGGCGCCTGCGCCTACCCAGAGGGCGATGAACAGTGCGGCGGTCGCTTCGAGGAGCGCGGCGCGGTCGAGCCCGCCGCCGGGGACGGGGTCGCAGCCGATGTCGCGTATCAACTCGCGTACGAGCGCGAGGGCCGCGGGGTCGTCGCCGCAGAGCGGCACGGCGAGGGGGCGGCCGTCGAAGACGGGCGGACGCATGCGCCAGACGTCTTCGTGGCAGAGGTTGAACGATTTGACCACGTGGGCGCCGGGGGCCGCGGCGGCGAGGAGCCGGGCGGCCGAGGGGCCGCCGTCCGTGAGCAGGCGGAAGCCGGGGCCGACGGGGTTGGAGCAGTCGAGGAGCACCTTGCCGTCCAGGGCGGTGCGGAGGTCCCGTACGACGGGCGCGCCTGCGCCGAAGGGCAGGGCGGCGAGGACGACGTCCTGGCCGCCCTCGACGGCGGCGCGGAGGCCGCCGGCGGTGGTGGCGCCGCCGAGGCGGGCGGCGAGGTGCCGGGCTTTGCGGGTGTCGCGTCCGCCGATGGTGAGGTGGTGCCCGGCGCGTACCCATTGGGCGGCGAGGGCGTGGGCCATGTTGCCGGTCCCCAATATGCCGATGTTCATTGCGTGTTCCGTTTCGCGTGGGTGTTGGAAGGCGGGGTTCGGAACGACGCTAGAAGGCGGGGGAGGCACCATTTGGTACGTGACGACTGACGCGTTTCTCGCCGACTGCCGGGCCCGCCTCGCTTTCGACCTGCTCTCCCATACGTGGAACGCCGTGGTGCTGTGGGCGCTGCGCGAGGGGCCGCGGAGGCCGGTGGAACTGCGGGAGAGGATCGGCGGTATCAGCTCGAAGGTCCTGACGGAGACACTGCGGCGGTTGCAGTTCAACGGCTTGGTCGAACGGGATGTGCGGCCGGGCGCGGCGGGGCGGGTGGAGTACGGGCTGACGGAGCTGGGGGAGAGCTTGCTGACGCCGATCGGCGCGTTCGGGGCGTGGGCATTCGCGCACGGGGACGAGGTGATGGCGGCGCAGGAGGCATCGTGCGCGTCCTCGGGAGAGGGATAGGGCCCCGGCTCGGGCCCGCACGTCCGCTCGCCCGCACACCCCCTCGCACCCGCCCAAGGTATGCGCGGGGGCTGATGGGTCCCCTCCGGTTACGTCCGCTCATGCCCGTACATCCGCTTGCCCGTACATCCGCTCGCCTGCACGTCCCTCGCCCGCACGTCCCTCGCCTGCACGTCCCTCGCCCGCACATCCCCTCACACCCGCCCAAGGGTATGCGCCTGCTCTGACAACGCGGGGGGCGTCAGGGCGCTGAGCTGGTACGTCGTGTCTGTGCGGGCCGGGTACGGGGGTACGGTGCCGGGGTGGCGGTGCTTGGCTGTGGGGGTGCCGGTGTACGGGGGGAGCGGTGAAGGGAGAAGGGCGTCGCAGGGGCTCCCCCCGGGCCACCCCGCTTGTGAGTGTGCGGGCCTCCGCCCGGTGTCAAGGGCGTCCCCTCCGCTTCGCTCCGGGAACGTCGCTGCGCGATGGGGCTTCGCCCCACCCTTGACACCGGACTCCGGCCCGTAAAAGACCGGCAGCTACGGGTGGCCCGGAGGGAGCGGGCACCCTCGACCGGCACTACGGAGGCGGAACCCCGCGGACGGGGGGCCGAGGCCACCGGCGCCGGACCGGGCCCGATCGCCGATCCCCCCGGCGGACGGGGGACGGACCCCCGGCGCAGGGGCTGTCCCGAGCGCCGAGGCCCCCGGGGGACGGGAGCCGGGCGGCCGGGCGCCGGGGCTGTCCCGATCACGGGTCTCCCCGGCGGACGTGGGGCGAGGCCGGAGGCGGGCTGCACTTCCTCGCCGCTCCCCCACCGGACGGGGGCGGCCCCACGGAACCGGGCTCAGCCCGGTCACCGGTCCCTCCGGAAGACGGAGGCCCAGGGCGGCGCCGCGCAGAACCGGCCCCGGGCTCCCGCGGTCCAGGGCCCCCGCCCATGCATGCCGTTGAGCGAAAGTCGGGCTCCGGGGGCCGATTCGGCCCGCATCCGGGGGTGTTACCGCGAGTTACGACCCAATTCCTCCGCCCAGACACCACGAACAGCGGCCAACAGCCCTCCAATCGGCCGCGTGCGCATCGATGGGCGAAAGACGCCCCACGAGGGCGATTTGCCCCAGTTCCCAGCGGGGGCACCGCGAGTTCTGCTCGAATTCCCGCACCCGACCCGCCCCAGGGCGAGCCGACCCGCCCGGAGTGAGGCGAGTGCACGCGGATGAGCGAAAGTCCGGCCCGGCGGGCGATTTGGGCCGATTTTCGGGAAGGGTTACCGCGAGTTCATCCCGGCCCCGTCCATTCGGGCGACCGGCGCCGCCCTTGGCGTCTCCAGGTGCGCAAAAGTCGGCCTCGGTGGGCGTTTTGGGACAGTTTGGAGGATGGGTTACCGCGAGTTCGTCTCCGCGGCATGCATTCCGCACCCCCGGCCCACTCTCTGACGGGGCGTCCGCGATCAGGGCCGGCTCAACTTCCGGCTTCCCGGCCCCCGTCCACCGTCGGCACCCCGTGAACAGGGCAGCCCCGTCCCGGTCGCCACCCCCGTCCGCCGGGAGGATCGGCCACCGGGGAAGACCCGGCGCCCGGCAGCCCTCCCCCCGTCCGCCGGGGGGTCCGGCGATCAGGGAGACCCTGGCGCACGGCAGCCCGCTGCCCCGTCCGCCGGGGGATCGGCCATCGGGGAAGACCCCGGCATCCGGCAGCCCGCCCCTCCGTCCGCCGGGGGATCGGCGAGCGGGCCCGACCCGGCACCGATGCCCGCCCCCGTCCGCCGGGCACGGCATCCGTAGTCCCAGTCGGAGGGCGCCCGCTCCCTCCGGGCCACCCATAGCCGCCGGTCTTTTACGGGCCGGAGTCCGGTGTCAAGGGTGGGGCGAAGCCCCATCGCGCAGCGACGTTCCCGCAGCGAAGCGGAGGGGACGCCCTTGACACCGGGCGGAGGCCCGCACACTCACAAGCGGGGTGGCCCGGGGGGAGCCCTTACGACACGGCCACTCCCCTCGCCGCCACCCCGCACACCGGCCCACCCCGCGCACCACAGCCACCCCGACGCCGTACCCCCGCACCCGGCCCGCACAAACACGACGTACCAGCTCAACGCCCCACCGCCCCCCGCGCTGTCAGTCCGGGCGCATACCCTTGGGCGGGTGTGAGGGGAGATGGGGGGCCTGGCGGAGTACGGGCCCTCCGGAGCCGGGCCCCCCGCCCTACCCCCCTCGCGCGCGCCGCAGCGCCCCCTCCCTCCCCGCCTGGATCTCCCCGTCGAACCGCGCGCCCAGCGCCGTGAGTTCCCGCACCGTACGGCCATACGCCCCCGCGAGGTTGTGCCGCTCACCGGGGTCCGCCCCGATGTCGTACAGCAGCGGCGGGCGCGGCTCGCCCGGCTCGGGCTGCAGGCCGTTCCTCCGTCCCGGCAGGTGGAGCTTCCACCGGCCGCGGCGGACGGCGTTGAGGGTCCAGTCGTGGTAGTGGTACAGCACGCGCTCCGCGGTCGGCCTCCCCCGCCCGGCCGCCCACAGGTCGATACCGTCCATCGGCCGGTCCGCGGGGAGTTCGCTCCCGGCGATCGCCGCGACCGTCGGCACGACGTCGGTGAAGCACGCGGGGTCGTCGTACGTGGTCCCCGGCGCGATGCGCTCCGGCCACTGCGCGAAGAACGGCATGCGGATACCGCCTTCGAAGGTGTACCCCTTTCCCGCCCGCAGGCCCCCCGTGCCGTGCTCATCCGGCCCGTTGTCGCTGGTGATCATGACGAGCGTGTTCCCGTCGAGTCCGCACACCCGCAGTTCCCGCAGCATCCGTCCGATGTGGAAGTCGGCCTGCTGCACGAGGTCGCCGTAGGGGCCCGCCCCCGACGATCCCTCGAAGCGCTTCTCCACGTGGTACGGCGTGTGCGCGAGGGTGTACGGCAGGTAGAGGAAGAAGGGGCGGTGCCGGTTCCGGCGGACGAAGTCGATCGCGCGATCCGTGTGGCGCCGGGGCAGGCCGGTCTGCTCGTCCCCTTCCAGCCAGTCGACGATCTCCGCACCGTCGTAGACCGGGAAGGGTGCGTCCGTGGTGAAGCCGGGTATGCCGAAGAATTCGTCGAAGCCGTGGTGCAGCGGGTTGAGTTCCGGGCGTTCGGCCGGGTCGCCCAGGTGCCACTTGCCGAAGAGGCCGGTGCGGTATCCCCGCTGCCCGAGGATCTCCCCCAGCGTACGTTCGTACGCGGGCATCCCGTCCGGGGCGCCGGGCCCCGGCACCCAGGGCAGGCCGACGCGTTGCGGGTAGCGGCCGGTGAGCAGTCCGGCGCGGGCCGGGGTGCAGACCGGACCCGGCGAGTACATCTGCGAGAACGTGACGCCTCTGGCGCCCACGCCGTCGATGTTCGGCGTCTCGATCTTCCGTGAGCCGAGCCGGCTCACGTCGCCGTAGCCGACGTCGTCGAGCATGATCAGCACGACGTTCGGGCGTACGCCGCGGGTGTCCCGCCCGCGGACCGCGGCGCCCGCGCGCGTTCCCGCTGCAGCCACCGCCAGCCCGGTGCCGGCGCCGAGGACTGCACGTCGACTCGGCCGGTGCGTTCCAGTCACGAGTTCGGATCCTTACGGAGAGGCGACAGATCCCCGCAAGCTACGTGCGCCCGCCCGCGGTGATCGTCATCCCCTGAGCGGCACCGCGGCTACGTCCCGCGGCGCACCCTCGTGAGGGGCCGTACGCCGTCCGGCCCGGCGGGCCGTGAACGCGGCGGCTCCCCGGCCCGTACTGCCCGCGGAAAGCGCGTACTTCCGTACGTGCTCCATCGGAACGAGAACCGGAGGAACCATGCACCGCACCACGATGTCCCCTCGGCGCAGGCGCGTCCCCGCCCCGGCACTCGCCCTCCTCGGCGGGCTGATCGCCGCCGCCCTGGCGGTCCCCGGCGTCGTCCCCGCCGCGGCCGCCGGTGACGACGAGCCGCCGCAGACACCCCTGCCGCCGAAGTTCGTGGACCGGACCGGCACGAGCGTCACCATGGAGTTCGACTTCTCGGACCCCACCGTCGCGCCGGACAACGTCGGCGTCACCGAGTTCCTGGTCAGCAACGGCGAGACGACCAAGGTCGTATCGGCGGAGAGATGGGGAACCGAGTTCACCGGGCTGCAACCGGACACCGGCTACTCCTTCACCGTGCGGGCCCGCGACGCCGCCGGCAACGTCTCCGGGACCAGCTCGCCGGGCACGATCACCACCGGCGTCGACCCCGACACCGAGCCCCCGTCGCCCGTGACCAGGATCCAGCCCGAGGAGGTGGCGGACGGAGCCAACTACGTGTGGTGGAGCGGCGCGACCGACAACGTCAACTTCCCGCGCGGACTGCGGTACCGGGTGACCACCGACGGCGGCACCGACCACGTCATCGCCGGCAGGACCTTCTACGGCGACCACCCCAACATCGGCGACCCGCGGCTCACCGGCTGCACCATCACCGTCCGCGCCATCGACAGCTCGGGCAACGTCTCGGCGCCGCGCTCCGCCGACTTCTGCTGAACCCCTGACTGCTCTCCAACGATCCATCCGCGGTGGCGGGGAAGCACCGCTTCCCCGCCACCGCGGCCGCTCGCCCCCGCCCCTTCACCGCGAGAACGTGCTGATGAAGGGGGCTTTCATGCTCGTTGCCGGATTTTCCCTCGGCGGGGGCGAGTTCCCCACATGGATGAAGGAGGCGTGAGAACTGCTTCATACAAGGGCACCCCGGGCAGTTCACCCTCGTCGCCTGCCGTTAATCTCCGCGCTTATGACCGACCTTGAGATACACCAGCCGGACGCGGACGGCACCGGCGGCGGACCCGCCGATTCCGCGTCCAAGACCAAGGCTGACGCCGACGCCGACGGGGGTAGCGGGGGGAACGAGCCCGGCCGGGAGCGCGAAGGGGACCGCGGGGGTACCGAAGCCGCCGAAGCCGCAGAGGTCACCGAACCTGCCGAAGCCGCCGACGTCACCGAGACCGCCGAGGCGGCCGAGGCCCCCGAAACCGCAGACGTCGCCGCAACGGGCCCAGTCGCCGACACCACGGTCGTCGCGGGCACCGCTCCAGCCGCCGACACCGCCCCAGTCGCCGACACCGCCGGCATCGCCGCAACCGGCCCCGCCGGCCCCGTCGCCGAAGCCGCCCCACCCCCCGCCCGGCGCTGGGTGCTCTGGGGCGCCGGGGGCATCACCGTCCTCGTGCTCGCCGCCGATCTCCTCACCCGCGGCTTCAACCACTTCGAGCCCATACCCGGCGTCCGCCGCATGATGAACGTCGACCTCGAAGCCAACCTCGCCACCTGGTGGAACAGCACCCTCCTCCTCGCCGTCGCCGGCGTCGCCCTCGCCGCCGCGCTGCTCAGCGGGCACGGTGCCCGTCCCAGCCGGCTGTCGTGGCTCGGGTTCTCCGCCGCCACCGCGACACTCAGCATCGACGAGACCGTCTCCCTCCACGAACGCCTCGGCGAGGTCGGCAAGTCGTGGAAGAACACCGCGGGAGTGGCGCTTCCGTCGCACGCCTGGGTGCTGCCCGGGGCGATCCTCGCCGTGGCGGGCGTCGTGGTCGCGGTGGTGTGGGCGCGGCGGCTGCCGCGGGATCTGCGGTTCGGGCTGCTGGGGGCGCTCGGGGTGTATCTGGGGGGCGCGCTGGTCGTCGAAGCGTTCAACGGCTGGGCGCACAAGAACGACCACAGCCTCACGCTCATGCTCGGCACCCTCGTCGAGGAGGGCCTGGAGATGGGCGCCTGCGTCGTCGCCCTCGCCGTCCTCGGCCGCTACGTCGTCGTGGAGCACGACCCGGTCACCGGCCGGATCTCGGCCTTTCTCCGCTACGAGCGCACCCGGCACCCCGAGCGCGCGGTCACTCCGTCCGTTCGACAGGCTGCCTGAGTACGGTCTTCAGCTTCTCCGGCCGGGCGCGCCGCGGGTCGCTCAGGTAGACCTCGTGGTGGTGCCCGGTCATCCGGAGGCCGTTCGCGGCCAGGTACTCGTCGTGGAGCCTGGCCAGCGCGGGCCCTTCGTCGTCGTACGGGCCCACGTGCAGGAGCTGCGCGCTGGTGCCCTCGCGAAGCGATTCGACGCGGAGAAGCGGCAGCGCGGGCAGAGCGGCGGCGCCCTTCTTCGCGAGCGCCGCCCGCTTCGCCTCCTCGACGAAGTCGTCGGTGATCCACTCCGGCAGGCTGATCAGCATGCGCCACTGCCAGGCGCCCTTGTCGCGCGCCACGAAGACCTCCGGGCGGTCCGCCCACCACAGCCCTTCGAGCGGTCCGACGACGAAGTCCCGGCCCAGGGTGCGCTTGCTGGCGAATTTCACCGTGTACGCGACCGCGTAAAGCGCTTCGACGGCCCGGGCGTAGCGGGCGCTCGTGTTGGGGTCGCCCTCGCCGTCGACGGCGAGGAAGCGCTGCGCCGGTACGTCGACCAGCTCCCAGTCGGTGTTCTTCGGCGCGTAGAGATGCCTGAGCGCGCGCTTGACGTCGTACTTGACGTCGTACGTACCGTCGGACCGGCTGTCGGAAGAGGGCATGGCGCAGCCTAGCCCGGCGGGTCCGTCACGCCGCGGCCGCCGTACCGAAAGGGTTGTCGATCACGTACCGCCACACTCCGTCCGCTCCCCTGCGGGCAACGTCGGTGGCGGTGCCCTCAAGGCGGACGTGCACCCCGTCCTTCCCCTCCCCGTCGAGGACCCAGTCCACGACGAGCAGCGCGGTATCCCCGGTGGCGTACACCTGCCGCGGCTCGACCCGGATGGGCACGCCCAGCGCCTGGAACGCGGTGTTGGCCGCCACCAGCTCCCTCCCCGAGACGCAGGTGCCGGGGCGGGGAACGAAGACGGCGTCGTCGGCGTAGATCCGGGAGAGGGTGTCCGGGCTGCCGGAGTTGAACGCGGCGGCGAAGGCGTACGGGAGCTGCTCGGCCTCGTACGGGCGGAGGGAGCCGGCGTGGCCGGGGCGCGGGTGAGTGGTCATGGACGCAGCCAAGCCGACCGCGGCGTGGCTCACCAAACGGAAACCGACGGTGCAGACCGCGGGACGCGGGACGCGGAGACCTGGGACGAAGAGCTGGTCCCGACCCCCGCCGGGCGCACGTACCGGCCCGAGCCGGACTGCCCGGTGGAGATCGCGCTCGACGCGGTCGCCGGCCGCTGGACGACCCTTGTGCTGCGCGAACTGGCAGGCGGCCCGCACTCCTTCGGCGCCCTGCGCGCCGGGCTGCCAGAGATCAGCCCGAAGGTGCTCACCGAGCGGCTGGCCGCGCTGCGCGACCGCGGGCTCGTCCTCCAGGAGCGGCTCCCGGGCTTTCCCGTCCGTACGCGCTACACCCTCACCCCCGCCGGACGGGCGCTGCGCCCGCTGCTCGTGGAGCTGTACCGCACCGGGGCGGAACTGACCCGGCTCCGCGACTGACTCCCCGCCCTGCCCCGTCCCGGCCGTCCCGGGCCGGGCTCACTTCATCCGCGTGGCCCACTCCCGCACCTTGGCTATCCGCTGCCGGATCTGTCCCGGCGTCGCCTCCGCGCTCGGCGGGCCGCCGCAGACGCGGCGCAGCTCGGTGTGGATCACCCCGTGCGGCTTGCCGCTCTGGTGGACGTAGGCGCCGACCAGGGAGTTCAGCTCCTTGCGCAGCTCCATCAGCTCGCGGTGCGTGACCACGGGACGCCGGTCGGCGGGCAGTTCCAGCAGGTCCGCGTCCTCCGCCGGCTTCTTCCTGCTGTGCGCGATCTGGCGCGCCTGCCGCTTCTGCAGCAGCAGTTGCACCTGGTCCGGCTCCAGCAGCCCGGGGATGCCGAGGTAGTCCTGCTCCTCCTCGCTGCCGGGGTGGGCCTGCATGCCGAACTCGGCGCCCTCGTAGACGACCCGGTCGAAGACCGCGTCCGACTCCAGCGCTTCGAAGGGCAGTTCGTCCTGGTCGCCGGTCTCTTCGTCCTGCTGCTTCTCCGCCTCGGCGAGTTCCTTCTCGCTCTCCGCGTACGGGTCCTCCTCGCCGTCCGGCTTCGGCTTGTCGAGGACGTGGTCGCGCTCGACCTCCATCTCGTGCGCGAAGCCGAGCAGCGCGGGGATCGTCGGCAGGAACACGGACGCGGTCTCGCCGCGCCTGCGCGACCGTACGAACCGGCCCACCGCCTGCGCGAAGAACAGCGGCGTCGAGATCGTCGTCGCGTACACCCCGACCGCGAGCCGCGGCACGTCCACGCCCTCCGACACCATCCGCACCGCGACCATCCAGCGGTCCCCGGAGTCCGTGAACTCGTCGATACGCTTCGACGCCCCCGCGTCGTCGGAGAGCACGACGGTGGCGCGGTGCCCGGTGATCTCCTTGAGCAACTTGGCGTAGGCGCGGGCGGAGTCCTGGTCGGCGGCGATGACGAGGCCGCCGGCGTCGGGGATGCCGCGGCGGATCTCGGTGAGGCGGCGGTCGGCGGCGCTGAGGACGTTGGGCATCCAGTCGCCGCGCGGGTCGAGTGCGGTGCGCCACGCCTGGGCGGTGGCGTCCTTGGTCATCGGCTCGCCGAGACGCGCGGCGATCTCGTCGCCCGCCTTGGTGCGCCAGCGCATGTTGCCGCTGTAGGAGAGGAAGATGACGGGGCGCACGACGCCGTCGCCGAGGGCGTTGCCGTAGCCGTAGGTGTAGTCGGCGGAGGAACGGCGGATGCCGTCGTTGCCCTCTTCGTAGACGACGAAGGGGATGGGGTTGGTGTCCGAGCGGAAGGGAGTGCCGGTGAGCGCGAGCCGCCGGGTCGCGGGCTCGAACGCCTCCAGGCACGCCTCGCCCCAGGAGCGGGAGTCGCCGGCGTGGTGGATCTCGTCGAGGATGACGAGCGTCTTGCGCTGCTCGCAGCGGTTGCGGTGCAGCATGGGCCGTACGCCTACGCCGGCGTAGGTGACGGCCACGCCGTGGTAGCTCTTGCCGACCGGCCCCGCGCTGTACTCGGGGTCGAGCCGGATGCCGATACGGGCGGCGGCCTCGGCCCACTGCGTCTTGAGGTGCTCGGTGGGCGCGACGACGGTGATCTGCTGCACGACGTGGTGGTGCAGCAGCCAGGAGGCGAGGGTGAGCGCGAAGGTCGTCTTGCCGGCGCCGGGGGTGGCGACGGCGAGGAAGTCGCGCGGCTGGGACTGCAGATAGCGGTCCATGGCCGCTTCCTGCCAGGCACGCAGCTTGCCGGCGGTGCCCCAGGGGGCACGGCCGGGGAAGGCCGGTGAGAGGTGATGAGAGGTGGTGCTCACGGTCTCCGGGTGGGGTCGGTCGTCACTGGCGGCTGCTCGTCGGCAACCGCGTCAGCCTACCGCCGCCCCACGCACCACCCGCGGCGCACCGAACGAGAGGAGCCTCACACGAACCCGGGTCCGGAGACGTCCGGTTCGCGTCCCGACGGGATGAGGCGGGTATCGAAGCGCTACGACGAGGGACGGCCCACGCGCGGTGACGGGCATCGAAGCGTTTCGTACCGACACGACCTGACGGGTGCCGTATCGACGCGCCACCCCTCACGAGCCCGTACGCCCCCGCCGAGCCCGTACGCCCCCTGCGCCCGTACGCCTCAACCCGCAACGGCCTTCGCCCCCGGCGCCGTACGGAGTCTCCCCGCCACCGCCGCGCCGACCAGGGCCACCCCCGCCATCGGCAGCAGTACCGCCACGAACGCGCCCGCGTGGGCGTCGCCGCCGGCGCCCAGGGCGCCGTGGCCGACGGCCGCGCCGCCGAGGGCGGCGAAGATGACGCCCGCGACGGCCAGGAGGACGACGTTGGCGAGGCTGTCGGAGAGCTGGAGGGCGGCGGAGTTGGTGCCGGCCTCCTCGGGGGCCGAGAGCTTCAGGAGCAGCACGCTCGTACCGGAGATGACCATCCCCATCCCGTAGCACCCGAAGGCCCACTCGACGGGGACGATCCACACCGGCAGCGACTCCACCAGCACCAGCGGCGCCGTCGCGATCGCCGTGGCCGCCAGCAGCATGCCGATGCGGACGAGCCGCGTCCGGTACGGGTCCAGCCGGGGCCGCGCCTGCGTCCAGGAGCCCAGCGCCCAGGTCGCCCCGCCGACCGCCAGGCACATGCCGGCCTCGGTCACCGACAGCCCGCGCTGGGTGACCAGCATCAGCGGCACGAAGCTCTCCGCGGCGATGAACGACCCGGCCGCGATGCCGCGCATCAGCACCACGGTGGGCAGCCCGCGCGCGGCGACGTAGGTGCCCCGCGGCAGCAGCACCCGCACCGCGGGCACCAGCAGCGCGACCCCGGCCAGCGCAGGCAGCAGCGAGAGCCAGCGCAGGTCCTGCCCCGCGTACTGCAGCAGCCCGCCGCCCGCCGCGATGGCCAGCGCGAGCCGGATACGGCGCCGGTCGAGGGCGGGCGGCGCGGCGGGGTCGACGGGGCCGCGGGCGCGGCGGCGTATCGCGGGGAGGGCGACGACCAGCGGGACGACGACCAGCGGCGGTATGCCGAGGAAGACCCAGCGCCACCCCACGTGCTCCGTGACGCCCCCGGCCGCCAGCGGCCCCACGACCGACGGCACCACCCACGACGCGGCGAACGCGGCGAGGATCGACGGCCGCAGCCGCTCCGGATACGCCCGGCTCACGGTCACGTACAGCGCGACGATCACCAGCCCGCCGCCGAGCCCCTGTACCGCCCGCCCGGCGACGAACGCCCACATCGTCTGCGCGGTCCCGGATATCACCAGCCCGACCGCGAACGCCCCGATCCCGGCGGTCAGCGGCCGCAGCGGCCCGCTGCTGTCGCACCACTGGCCGGAGAAGACCATGGCGAAGAGAGCGGTGGTGTAGAAGGCGGAGAAGGCGTAGGCGTAGAGCCCGATGCCGTCCAGGTCGTGCGCGGCGACGGGCATCGCGGTGCCCACGGCGGTGGCCTCGAACGCGATGAGCAGGACGACGGTGACGATCCCGATGCTGAGCGCCCGGTACGGCCGCCGCAGCACGCCCTCGGGGGCGGGCGGGGCGCCGGCGGGAGCGACGTCGGTGTCGCGCGATTCGAGGCTGGCCATGAGCAGCAGGGTAAGTCCCCACACCGACAAGAGCCCCTGTCGGAGGTCGCGAACCCTCCGGTCCCTTGGTCCTAGTCCCCCACCCGCTCACCCCGCCCGGGCCACACCCGGATACGTCGCCGGGATGCACACGCTGTTGCCACCGTGTGACATCCCCCCGCCGCGCATTGAGCCCCGCCCCTCCCCCCGCCTACGCTCGACGGAGTACCAAGGCCGTGTGCCCGAGTGGCTGAGGGGCTCGCCTGCAAAGCGAGTTACGCGGGTTCGATTCCCGCCACGGCCTCCACGTCTCTGACCGGCCAGGCGGAAAGGCCGTCGCACACCGCCGGGTTGCGGGGCACGGCTGCTCCGGGGGCTGCTGTCAGGTTTCCCGGGTGGCCGGCGCGGCGGATTCGCGGCCGGCCAGGCCCAGGGACCTGACCAGGTCGGGCATTTCGGCGCGGTGCGGGGCCGCCGGGTTGCCTGCTACGGGGCGGATGTGGCCGTCGACCTCGAGGGCCGCCAGGCCGTGCATCCTGCCCCATACGCGCAGCGCGAATGCCGCCGCGGCGAGGGGCACGGACGGGAGGTCCGTCTGGATCTTCGCGGCGTGTTCCGGGTGGAGGTCGGACCGGGAGGTCCCTCGGGCTGCCGGTGCCGGGCCTGGGGCCGGGCTTCGGCCACCAGGCGGGTGAGTTCGCGGCACACGCGGCGTGCCGCCTGGTCCGGCCCTTCCTCAGGGGGGCGGTAGCCGGGGACGGGCTGTCCGTAGAAGAGCCGGGAGCTCTCCGGGTGGGCCAGCGCCCACTCCCTCAGGGCCTGGCCCCAGGCCGGCAGCCTGCCGCCGGGATCGGTCTCGGGCACGGCGTTGACGGCCGTTTCCACCGCCTCCCCTAGTGAGGTGCCGATTCCGATGATCAGCGCGGTGATCAGGTCGTCCCGGGTGGGAAGTAGCTGTAGATCGCGCGAGCCGTCATCCCCATCTCGCGGGCGATGCCGCGCAGGGAGATCGCCCCGGGCCCCCCTTCCGTCATCTGCCGCAGCGCGATGGCCTTGATCTCCCGGGTCGTCCCGGCCCGCAGCCGCTTCCGGCGGCTCCGCACGGCCGGGACGTGTCCGCCCTTGTCGCCCTCGGCCACGGCGGCCGCTGTCTGGTCGCGGGCCCCACGCCCGAGCCCGTCGAAGGCACCTGGGACTCCCTCCGGTTCCTGCTCATCGAGTTTCCCGACATGGCCCGGGTCCGGGAGTGGTACGACTCCCCCGAGTACCGGCGGGCCCGGGAGATACGCGGGGACAAGATCCGGGTCGGCATGCTCCTCGCCGAGGGCTCGCCGCCCGAGGGGTTCTCCCTTCCGGCGTAGCCGTGCCGCCACCGGTGCCGTGGCAGGGGAGGGCTCCCCGGACGCGGCGGGCGGTCAGTCGCCGTAGGTGAACTCGTCGTACGGGCCCGTGGGGGACGTGGCGGTGTCCGTGACGACCATGATGTCCACCGTCGCCGGGTCCGTGGGGAGGTGGCGCGGGGCCCTGGCCGTGAGGGTCGTGGAGGACTCGTGCTCGACGTGCGTCGAGGCGTGGTTGCCGAAGAGGACCTTCGCGTCCCGGGTGAAGCCAGTGCCGTTGACGGTGACCTTGGTGTCGACCCGGCCGCGGGCCGGGGAGACCGAGGTGATCGCCACGGGGGCGGTGAGGCCGTACGCGAAGCGGGCCGCCGGGGCGGCCGGGGAGGTGCCGAGGAAGTTGGTGACGCGGACGTCGGCGATGCCGGCGCCGCCGGGGGCGTAGGCCGTGATGGTGGTGGCGGAGTCGACGGTGTAGTTCGTGCAGGGCACCGTGCCGAAGTCGACGGCGGTGTTCGTGTCGAAGCCGGTGCCCGTGATCGTGACCTCCGTGCCGCCCTGCCCGGTGGTGGGGCTCAGGCCGGTCACCACCGGTCCCGGGTCCGGCGCCGGGGCGTCCAGCAGGGCGAGGTACGTGTCGTCGGCGTGCTGGTACGCGACCTGGCCCAGGAAGTCCGCGGTGGTCTTGTTGGTGAGCGCCCCGTCGTTCGTGTGGTAGTGCGGGTTCACCGTGATCGGGTCGTCCGCGCCGGGCTGGACGTAGACGTTGCCCTTCCTGAACCCGTCGATCACGTGCAGCAGTTCCTTCACCTTGTCGGTCGCCGCGGGACCCGGCGACGGGTACCAGTCCGTCGCCGCCCTCAGGTCCGACCAGGCCAGCGGGATCAGGTCGTACGCGTTGACGTGGCGCTCGTACTGCGCCCAGGGCAGCGAGTCGACGTAGTCGGCGAAGCCCTGCCCGCCCGCGGTCGGCGCGGCGTACGTGACGAGGGCGAGCCGCGGGGGGTTCGCCGGCCACCTCCACGCCTGGAGGTACGGGGCGAGCATGGTGGCGACGCAGCCGCCGAGGCTGTGGCCGATGACGTAGACGGTGGGCTGGGGCGACGGCGGGAGGTTCTGCAGCAGGGCGGCGAGTTCCTCCGTGAGCGTGGCCGTCAGCGGGACCGGCCCCGCGCCGGTCACGTCCCCCGCCAGCCCTTCCGCCCCGCGGACCGTCGCGACCTGCGTGAACGCCGCCATCGCGCCCGCCGAGACCGCCAGCGGCGCCACGCCCTGGGCCGGGGTGAACGTCACCAGCGTGCCGACGTCGAGGTCTTCGAGCATGTCGGCCGGGCTGCCGACCGTGCCGCGGACGACGACCGCGATCTGGTTCGAGCCGTCGGTGTTGAGGGCGACGTAGACGAGGTTGGCGTTGTCCGGGCTGAGGGCCAGCCAGAGCAGCTCCCACCCGCTGACGACCGTGGAGCTCTGCAACTGCGCCACGATGCCGCGGCGGATCCGCGCGGTCTGCTCCGCCACCGTCTCCCCCGAGGGCCGCGGCGTCGCGGCCGTGGCGGCGAGCGCGGCGAGGGTCATGGTGACCTGGGAGCTGAGCGGGGCGTGGGAGGTCACGGGGGTGGCGGGGGGTGCGGTCTTCATACGTGCTCCTTGCCTGCTCAGCGTCGGCGTCGGGGGCGGGGCGGTGAGGCCCCGGAGGAGCACGTCTCGGCGGTACGGGCGGGGGCGGATGTGATACGGGCAGGAGGTACGGGCAGGGGGGTGCGGGTGCGTACGGCCGCGGCTCTTCCCGCGGACCGTACCGCCTCATCCTGCGCATCACGGGCATTGAGCGCCCAACGCCCCCGAAGGTGCCCCTACTGCACCCCGGCCCGCCGCACCGGCGGTTACTGCACCGCCGCCGACTGCGGCCGGATCGGCAGCCGGCTCACCGGCCGCCCCGTCGCCGCCCGCACCGCCGCCGCGACCGCCGCGGGCGACGTCACCACCGGCACCGCGCTCGCCGCCTTCGCGCCGAACGGCGCCACCACGTCCCGCTCCTCGATCAGCTTCACGATCCGCACGTCGGGCGCGTCGAGGGCCGTGGGCAGCGGATAGCCGGTGAGGTCGGGGTGGCGGACGATGCCCTTGTTCGTACGGAGGTTCTCCATGAGCGCCGCGCCCACGCCCTGCGTGACGCCCGCCTCGATCCGGGCCGCGAGCTGCCGCGGGTTGAGCACCTTGCCGACGTCCTGCGCGACGGCCATCTCCACCACCCGCACCGCGCCCAGCTCCACGTCCACGTCCACCACCGCGCGCACCGCGCAGAACGCCATGCCCACGAAGGCGTCGCCCTGCCCGTGGGCGTCCAGCGGCTCCGTAGGGTGCGGGCGGCACTGCGCCGTGGCCCACAGCTCCTTGCCCTCCAGCGCCTCCGCGACCGTCGTCGAGAGCACGCCGTCGTACGACGTGATCTTGCCGTCGGCGATCGTCAGCAGCTCGGCGGACATGCCGAACTTCTGCGCCAGCGGCTGGAGCAGCTGGGTACGGACCATCTTCGCGGCCCGCTCCACCGCGCCGCCCGAGACCCAGGTGTGCCGCCCGTGGCAGGCGGGCCCGGCGGCGGGCTGGTCGGTGTCGACGGGCGCGGTGTGCACCTCGTCGACGCCGAGGACCTCCTGCACGATCTGCCGGGCCAGGGTGGCGAAGCCCTGCCCTGTCTCGACGGCCGCGCAGATGACGGTCGCGACGCCGCCGCTGACGCGGACCGTCGCGGTGGCCACCTCGTCGGCGCCCTCGGCACCCAGCATGTGCACCATGCCCAGCCCGTAGCCCACGCCCCGGCGCACGACGCCCGGCTCGCCCGCGCCCTCGGGGCCGCCGGGCAGCAGGCTCGCCTCCGCGGGCGGCAGCGGCGCTTCGCGTACGGCCGTGAGGAGTTCGGCGACGGGTGCCGGGCAGGTGACGGTCTGGCCGGTGGGCAGCAGGTCGCCGGTGGCCATCACGTTGCGCGCGCGCAGCTCCGCGGGGTCCATGCCGAGGGCGGCGGCGAGCTTGTCCATCTGCCCCTCGTACGCCGCGCAGACCTGCATGGCGCCCTCGCCGCGGACGTGCCCCGAGGGCGGGTTGTTCGTACGGACCACCCAGCCGTCGACGAACGCGTGCGGGACGATGTACGGGCCGCACGAGAACGACACCGCGGCGGCCAGCGCGTCGGCCGAGGTGTCGGCGTAGGCGCCGCCGTCCATGAGGATCTGCGCCTCGACCTTGACGAGCTTGCCGCGGGAGTCGGCGTGGTGCCGGTAGCGCAGCAGGGTGGGGTGGCGGTGGGCGTGGCCGAGGAACGACTCCTCGCGGGTGGCGAGGAGCTTCACGGGCGAGCCGGTGCGCAGCGCGAGCAGCCCGAGGGGCAACTGCATGGAGCCGTCCTCGCGGTCGCCCGTGGCGCCGGGGACGCCGGTGACGACGACCTTCACCCGGTCCGCGGCCAGGCCCAGGCAGGCGGACACCTGGTCGCGTACGGAGTGGGGGTCGGTGGCGGCCGCGTAGATCTCCACGCCGCCGTCGGGGCGCGGCACGGCGAGACCGGCCTCGGCGCCGATGGGCGCGGGGTCCTGGCGGCCGATGCGGTACATGCCCTCGACGACGACCTCGCCGGCGGCCTGCGGGTCGCCGTAGCGCAGCGGGATGTGCCGGATCAGGTTGCCGTCGGGGTGCAGGGGCTCGGCCTCGAAGGCGGCCTGCGGGTCGGTCACGGGGTCGAGCAGTTCGTACTCGACGGCGATGGCGGCGGCGGCCAGCCGCGCGGTGTCGGGGTGGTCGGCGGCGACGGCGGCGACGGGCTCGCCGTGGTGCCGTACGACGTCGTGCGCGAAGACGGGCCGGTCCCGTACGCCCCGGCCGTGGTCGGCGGCGTCGGGCAGGTCGCGGTGGGTGACGACGACGCGGACGCCGGGCATGGCCTCGGCGGCGGAGGTGTCGACGGAGACGATCCGCGCGTGCGCGTGCGGGGAGCGGTGCAGGGCGGCCCAGAGGAGGCCCTCGGCCCACAGGTCGGCGGCGTACGGGAAGGTGCCCTCGGTCTTGGCGACGAGGTCCGCGGCGGGGAGCGAGGCCCCGATCCCGTGCGCCTCGGGGCCGCCCGGGGGGATGGGGGTCGTGGCCGTGTGCTCCGGGGAGGAGGTCACCGGGGGCCTCCCTCGTGGGGGTTCGGGGGGCGGGGCGGGGGCATGCGGACCGTGTCGTGGGCGGGGTGGGCACCGCCTTCGCCCGGGCCCGCCTGCTGCGGGATGCGGGCGCGCTCGGCACCCTCGGCGCCCTCGGCGTCGTCCTCCGTCTCCGGGGCGCGGCGGCCCGCGATGACCTCCTGGACGGCGTCGAGAACGGCCCGGTAGCCGGTGCAGCGGCACAGGTTGCCGCTGAGCGCCTGGCGGGCCTCCAGGTCGCTCGGCGAGTGGTTGCCCTCCAGCAGGTCGTGCACCGTCATCGCCAGACCCGGCACGCAGAAGCCGCACTGCACCGCGCCCGACGCGGCCAGCGCGCGCTGCACGTCGGAGTGCACGCCCTGGTCGGCCAGGCCCTCGACGGTGCGGATCTCGGCGCCCGCGGCCGTCGCCGCCGGCACCAGGCACGCCGCCACGAGCCGGCCGTCGACCTTCACCGAGCACGCGCCGCACTCGCCCTGCGAGCAGCCGTCCTTGGCGCCGGCGAGGCCGAGCCGCTCGCGGAGCACGTAGAGCAGGGACTCCCCGATCCACGCGCCGGTCACCGGGCGGTCGGCGCCGTTGACACGCAGCACGTACGACGCGAGGGGGTGTTCGTCCGCCGCGAGGGCGGAGGCGGGGGCGGGCTCCGGCCCGGTCCCGGCCGGGACGGCCTCCGGCTCCGGTTCGTCCCCGGGGCCGGCGTGGCCGGTCTCCGGCGGCAGCGGTACGTCCGCCTCCGGCGCCGCGTGCTCCCGGGCGTCTCCGTCCGGCTGCCCTTCGCCCACGGAGCGGTCGTGCAGCGCGTACTCGCCGGAGTCCTCCGGCAGGTCGTCGGGCGCGGTGGGGATCGCCCAGCCGGGCGACGTGTCGCCGTCCTGCGGCACCGGGCGCCAGGCGCTGATCTGTCCCTCGGCGGGAGGGCCTTCGTGGTCGGCGGGGTGCGGCGCGGGGCCCGGGGGGACGCCGTACGGTCCTTCGCCGGCGCCCGCGTGCGCGGCGGCGCCGGGCCACGTGCCCGTGCCGGGGTCCTGGTCCACGGGGTAGCCCGGATCCGCCCACGGCTGCGCGCCGCCGTCGTGGCCGGCATCCTGCCGCAGTCCGTACGCGCCCTGCCCGCCGTCCGGCGCGTCCTGCGCGTACCCTCCCCCACCGGCTACTCCCCCGCCGGCGGGGGTGCCCCCACTCTCACCGGCGGGGGAACCCCCATAGGCCGCCGTGCGCCGGCTCTCCGCCACCGCGCGCAGGCCCGCCTGCCCGAAGCCCCCGGCGCCCGACCGCCGGGGCCGGGCCCCGCCGTCGCCGTGCTGGTCGCCGTGGCCTGGGCCGTGCGCCCCGCCGTGGCCGTCGTCCGGGCCGGGCCCGGCCCCTTCCGGTCCGTACCCGTACGCCTCGCCGTGCCCGTACGTCTCCGGCGCCTCCTGGGCGGTCTGCCCGCTCAGCCCCTCCGGGATCTGGAACTGCCCCGTCTGCCCCGGGTCCGTCGCCGGAACCGCTATCGGCGGCGGCACGTACCCGTGCCCCGGCGCCGCGAGCGGCGCGCCCGCGTCGGCCTCGGGAAACGCCTCCGGCGGCAACTGCACGAACGCCGTGGCGTCCGGGTCGCCATCCGCGCCCTGCGGCATCGGCTGCCAGCCCCCGGTGCCGTACTGCGGCTGCTGCTCGTCCTGGTGGTCCCGGCTCACGACAGCGCCCTCCCCAGTGCCCGGCGGGCCAGCGCCGACACCGTACGCCGCAGATGCAGCGCCGCCGCCGGCAGCCGCGGCGGCTCCTCGCCCTCCGCGCCCGGCGGCGGGTCGGGGATGCACGCGGCGGCGACGTACTCGCCGAAGGCGGCCAGCGCCTCCGGGGGCAGCCCGCGGTGGCCGTCCCAGTCCATCAGGCCCGCGACCCACTGCTCGGCCTCCATCGGCCGCAGCGGCGCGGGCGCCACCGCGCCGACGGCGCACCGCACCGAGCGGCGCGCCGGGTCGAGCACCAACGCGACCGAGGCGACCGCGCGCCCCGGCCCGGTACGCCCGGTGGCCTTGAGGAACACCTGCGGCGCGTGCAGCAGCGGCGCCCGTACGAACGCGATCAGCTCGCCGGTGCGCAGCATCTCCACGCCCGCGAGGAGGTGGCTGACCGGGATCTCGCGGTGCCCGCCCCCGGGTTCCGCGATCACCACGGTGGCGTCGAGCGCGGCCAGCACCGGCAGCGTGTCGCCGGTGCGGTCGGCAGAGGCGATGTTGCCGCCGAGGGTGGCCGCGTTGCGCACCTGCGGCGGGCCCGCCGCGCGCGCGGCGGCGGCGAGCGCGGGGATGAGCGCGGCGAAGTCGGGCCGCCCGATGCGCGCGTGGGTCAGGCCGCTGCCGAGGAGGGCGGCGCCGTCCTGGTACTGCCAGCCGCGCAGTTCGCTGATCCGGCCGAGGCCGACGAGCGCGGAGGGGCGCAGCAGGCCCGCGTTGACGGCCGCCATGAGGTCGGTTCCCCCGGCGACGGGCACGGCGGCGGGCATGGCGACGAGCGCCGCGACCGCTTCGTCGAGCGAGTCCGGCAGCACCACCGTCGGTGCGGCCTGCGGTGCGTGAGTGGTCAACCCGGCTGCCCCTTCCGCAGTGTCCCCCAGGAGTTCCGGCCGTTCCGCCGTACGGTACGGGCTCCCGGCCGGGACGTGGCAACTCTGGCACATCCGTCACGGTCCGGGGCCGCCTCCGGCGGCGCGGAAGAACACGAGCGTACCCCGCTCGGCGCCCAACTCGCGGGCCCGGATGGGGACCTGCTCCACACCACGTGGGGATTGTCACTCTTCGGGGAGTCTTGTACTACTTCCGGAACGGCGGTCGAGGCTCACACGATCGGGGGCGGTCCTTCGATCGGGCGTCCGAGCACTCCCGGGCGCCGCTGCCACGGCCGCGGGCCGCCGGGCGGGCGGTAGTCGACGCCGAGGGCGTCGAGGCGCGCGTAGTGCTCCTCCATGCGGGCCGCGAAGCCGGCGAAGTCCCGCTCGGCGGACGGCGGCAGGGCGGACCAGGCGACCTCGGCGAAGGCGGCGAGCCGCGGGTAGACCTGGTAGTCGAAGCGCTGCGGGCTCTCCAGCACCTCGCTCCAGACGTTGGCCTGGGTGCCGATGACGTGCTTGGCGGCCGGGCCTTCGAGCTGCGGCGGCACGGGCTCGAAGCGGTAGACGTCCTCCAGCGTACGCACCTGGGCGATCGGCACGGGCTCGTCCGGGGCGCCCGATTCGCGGTAGTTGAGGTAGACCTGCTGCTCCGGGCACATGACGACGTCGTGTCCCGCCCGCGCGGCGGCGATGCCGCCGGCGTAGCCGCGCCAGGAGGAGACGGTGGCGCCGTCGGCGAGGCCGCCTTCGAGGATCTCGTCCCAGCCGATGAGGCGGCGGCCGCGGCCGGCGAGCCAGCGGTCGAAGTGCCGGATGAACCACGACTGCAGCTCGTCCTCGTCGGCCAGGCCGAGTTCGCGGATACGGGCCTGGGCGGCGGGCGAGGACTTCCACTGGTGCTTGGGGCACTCGTCACCGCCGACGTGGACGAACGTCGAGGGGAAGATGTCCAGCACCTCCTCGAAGACGCCCTCGTAGAAGCGCAGCACCTCCTCGGTGGGCGCGAGGACGTTCTCCGAGACGCCCCAGTCGCCCCACACGTCGAGCGCCGCGGTGTCGACGACATCGGTGTTGCCGAGCCAGGGGTAGGCGTGGATGGCGGCCTGCGAGTGGCCGGGGATGTCGATCTCCGGGACGACGGTGATGTGCCGGGCGGCGGCGTACGCGACGATCTCGCGGAGGTCGTCCTGGGTGTAGAAGCCGCCGTGCGGACGCTCGTCCCAGATGTCGGAGGCGCGGTGGCCGACCTTGGTGCGCGGGCGCCAGGAGGCGTCCTCGGTGAGCTTGGGGTGGCGCTTGATCTCGATGCGCCAGCCCTGGTCGTCGGTGAGGTGGAAGTGCAGCACGTTGAGCTTGTGCGCGGCCATCAGGTCGAGGTGGCGCAGCACCTCGCGCTTGGTGAGGAAGTGCCGGGAGACGTCGAGCATGAAGCCGCGCCAGCCGAACCGCGGGGCGTCCTCGACACGGCAGTGCGGCAGCTCCCAGGCGCGCTCGCCGAGGGGGGCGGTGCGGTACGCCTGCGGGCCGAGGAGCTGGCGCAGGGTCTGCGCGCCCCAGAACAGCCCGGCGGGGCCGCCGCCGGTGAGGCGGACGCCGCCGGGGCCGATCTCCAGCCGGTACGCCTCGGCGCCGGCCGCACCGGCGGGCCGGCCGGCGAGGGCGAGTGCAGGGTCGACGGCGAGGCGGATGACGCCGTCGGGGCCGGGGGCGTCCGCGGCATCGGCGAGGGCGTCCGCGGCGGCCGGGTCTCCGGGGGCGAGCGGCAGCCCGGTGGCCGCACCGATCTCGGCGCGCAGCCACCGGGCGACGCCCTCGGCCCCCTCGCCGGCGGCGAGGACGGTGCCCTGGCCCAGGGCGAAGGTCGCGGTGTCGCTGGTGCGGGCGGCGCTGCGGGGCGCGGGGATGAGATCCATGGCCTCATCCTGCCCCAGGACGGCGATTTGGACTAGACCATTCCGGCCGCGACCCGGGGACCGGGGGCCGCGGCCGGGAAGCCGCTACTTCTTCTTGCCGCCGTCCTTACCGCCGTCCTTGCCGCCGCCGGCGCCCATGGACTCGTAGATCTCCTTGCACATGGGGCAGACGGGGTACTTCTTCGGATCGCGCCCCGGGACCCACACCTTGCCGCAGAGCGCCACGACGGGGGTGCCGTCGAGCGCGCTGGCCATGATCTTGTCCTTCTGGACGTAGTGGGCGAAGCGCTCGTGGTCGCCGTCGCCGTGCGACACCTCCGGCGTCGGTTCGACGAGGGTGCCGGTGCCGGTTCCGCGTTCGGGCTCGGGGAGAGGAGTGCTCATGGTGGCCAAGGGTACCGACGCCGGCGCGGATCAGTTCAGGCTCGGGTCGTCCGGATATGTCGCGACCATGGCCAGCTCGCTGCGCTGCCGCCGCAGCACCGCCCGCCACAGGCCCTCCGGCGCGGGCGAGGACACGTCGCCGGGCTCGGACTCCACGACGTACCAGGCGCCGTCGTCCAGCTCCTCCTCCAACTGCCCGGGACCCCACCCGGCGTACCCCGCGAAGATCCGCAGCGTGCCCAGCTCCGCCGCGAGCAGCTCGGGCGGGGCGTCCAGGTCCACCAGCCCGATGGCGCCGTGCACCCGGCGCCAGCCGAGCGGCCCCTCGCCACCGGGCACGCCGCCCTTGTCGCCGGGGACCACCGCGAGGCCGAGCGCGGAGTCGAGGGAGACCGGGCCGCCCTGGAAGACCACGCCGGGATCGCCGGCGAGGTCGGCCCAGTCCCGCAGCACGTCGCCGACGCCGACGGGGGTCGGCCGGTTGAGCACGACGCCGAGCGACCCCTCGTCGTCGTGGTCGAGCAGGAGCACCACGGTCCGGGTGAAGTTCGGATCGGTGAGGGCCGGCGTCGCGACCAGCAACCGGCCCGTGAGGGATGACACCTCCGTCATGCGGACATGATCCCGCAGTTACGGGCGTGTGGGGAGCGGACGGCCGAGGACGGCCGAGGAATACGGCAATGCGCGCACGCACGCACCCCGGGGGCCGCCCCCGGCCGCCCCTCGCGACCCAGGGGGTACGTACCGGCGCGCCCGAGGGCGCGCACCCCGGGGCTTCCGGACCCCTCCACGCCCCCACCCGCCGGGGGCCGGGGACTCCCCCGCCCCACCCCTCCCCGAACCCGGGAGCTCCGCCCCCGCCCCGGTGCCCCGCCCTCCCCGGCGTCACCCTGCGCGGCCCGGCGCCGTACGGAGAGTCCTCCGCGTTCGTCCCTTCGGATCTGTAGCGAATTCATGACGTCCCCCGCCCCGCCCCGGCCCGGGGGGAGGGGGTGTGCGGGGCATTAGCATTTCTGTCTGTCCCCGTCCGTCTCCAGGATCGCGAGCCTCATGACAGCTCCTGACAGCGCCGATGTCCTCCTCGTCCACGGCGGTACGCCCCTCCGCGGCGAGATCCACGTCCGCGGGGCCAAGAACCTCGTGCCCAAGGCGATGGTCGCCGCGCTGCTCGGCAGTTCCCCCAGCCGGCTGCGCAACGTCCCGGACATCCGCGACGTGCGGGTGGTGCGCGGTCTGCTCCAGCTCCACGGCGTGACCGTGGGTCCGGGCGACGAGCCCGGTGAGCTGGTGCTCGACCCGACGCACGTCGAAAGCGCGCACGTCGCCGACATCGACGCGCACGCGGGCTCGTCCCGTATCCCGATCCTCTTCTGCGGC
The DNA here is from genome assembly GCF_003945505.1 of Streptomyces sp. WAC 06738. Lineage (NCBI taxonomy): Bacteria > Bacillati > Actinomycetota > Actinomycetes > Kitasatosporales > Streptomycetaceae > Streptomyces > Streptomyces sp. WAC 06738. The sequence goes on from NZ_CP029618.1 coordinate 2,627,793, forward strand.
CCCCTGCTGCACCGCCTCGGCCACGCCTTCATCCCCGGCCTCGGCGGCTGCGACATCGGCGGCCGGCCCATCGACTTCCACTTCGACGTGCTGCGCCAGTTCGGCGCCCGGATCGACAAGCGCGCCGACGGGCAGTACCTGGAGGCGCCGCAGCGGCTGCGCGGCACGAAGATCCGGCTGCCCTACCCCTCGGTGGGGGCCACCGAGCAGGTGCTGCTGACCGCCGTGCTCGCCGAGGGCGTCACCGAGTTGTCCAACGCGGCCGTCGAGCCGGAGATCGAGGACCTCATCTGCGTCCTGCAGAAGATGGGCGCGATCATCGCGATGGACACCGACAGGACCATCCGCATCACCGGCGTGGACCAGCTCGGCGGCTACACCCACCGCGCCCTGCCGGACCGGCTGGAGGCCGCCTCCTGGGCGTCCGCAGCGCTGGCGACCGAGGGCGACGTCTTCGTCCGCGGCGCGCTGCAGCGCTCGATGATGACGTTCCTCAACACCTTCCGGAAGGTCGGCGGCGCCTTCGACATCGGCGACGAGGGCATCCGCTTCTGGCACCCCGGCGGGCCGCTGAACGCCATCGCGCTGGAGACCGACGTCCACCCCGGCTTCCAGACCGACTGGCAGCAGCCGCTGGTCGTCGCCCTCACGCAGGCGTCGGGGCTGTCGATCGTGCACGAGACGGTGTACGAGTCCCGCCTCGGCTTCACCTCCGCGCTCAACCAGATGGGCGCGCACATCCAGCTCTACCGCGAGTGCCTGGGCGGCACCCCCTGCCGCTTCGGGCAGCGCAACTTCCTGCACTCCGCGGTCGTGTCGGGACCGACCAAGCTGGAGGGCGCCGACCTGGTCATCCCGGACCTCCGCGGCGGCTTCTCGTACCTCATCGCGGCGCTGGCGGCGCAGGGCACCTCGCGGGTGCACGGCATCGACCTGATCAACCGCGGCTACGAGAACTTCCTGCAGAAGCTCGCGGACCTCGGCGCCCGCGCGGAGCTGCCGGACGTCCCCGCCGCAGCCTCCGCGGCAGCCGCGGCAGGCTGAGCGCCGCCCGCCCCCGTCCGCGTACGCCACCGTCCGCGTACGAACGAGGGCGGCCGGACAGGCGAAGGGCGGCCGCCCCCGCTGGGTCCGGCCGCCCTCCTGCTTCGGTCTGCGGGCCTTACTTGCCCTTCGCCGCTTCCTTGAGCTTCGAGCCGGCCGTGACCTTCACGCTGTAACCAGCGGGAATCTGGATCGGCTCGCCGGTCTGCGGGTTGCGGGCGGAGCGCGCCTTGCGGTGCGTGCGCTCGAAGGTCAGGAAGCCGGGGATGGTGATCCTCTCGTCGCCCTTGCTGACGACCTCCCCGGCGACCTCGGCGAGGGCGGCCACCACGGCGTCGGCGTCCTTGCGGGTCACCTCGGCGCGCTCTGCGATCGCGGCCACCAGCTCACTGCGGTTCATATCTGTCTCCCGTGTTTTCTTGCCATTGAGGCGTGAGATCAAAGCCGATGCTGCCAGGACCCGCTGACAGTCCCCGTAACCGGGTCCCGTGACAGCGCCTCGCGCCCGACTACGCATCCTGCCCTCACCTGCGGCGGAAACGCCAATCCGGCGCCCTGGCGCGTCGTGCACCGCAGCCCGTCCATCCGCACACTTATGACGTACGCGCGGCCCGAAAGCCAGCCGACGCGCCGGGGCCCGGCCCGTTCCCACGCGGGGTACAGGGGCGGTTACGGCCCGGTGGTGGGCGGCGCCGTCACGCCCGCCGCCTGGGCGGCGTCGCGGACGGCGTCGGCGACCGTGGGGGCGACCCGGTCGTTGAAGACGCTCGGAATGATGTAGTTCGGGTTCAGCTCGTCGCCCTGGACGACGTCGGCGATGGCGCGGGCCGCGGCGATCATCATCTCGGAGTTGACGGTCCGCGAGTGCGCGTCGAGCAGGCCGCGGAAGACGCCGGGGAAGACGAGCACGTTGTTGATCTGGTTCGGGAAGTCGCTGCGTCCTGTGGCGACGACGGCGGCGTGCTCGCGGGCGGCGGCCGGGTCGACCTCGGGGTCGGGGTTGGCCAGCGCGAAGACGATCGCGTCGGACGCCATGGCGGCCACGTCGCCGCCGTCGATGACGTCGGGGGCGGAGACGCCGATGAAGACGTCCGCGCCGCGCACGGCGTCCTTGAGGGTGCCGGTGAGGCCGTCGCGGTTGGTGTTCTCCGCGATCCAGCGCAGCGCGCTGCCGGGCGGGGCGTCCACCAGGTCGGCACGGCCCGAGTGGACGACGCCGTTGATGTCGGCGACGACGGCGTGCTTGGCGCCGGCGTCGATCAGCAGCTTGAGGATCGCCGTGCCGGCGGCGCCGGCCCCGGACATCACCACGCGCACGTCGGCCAGCTCCTTGCCGACCACGCGCAGCGCGTTGGTGAGCGCGGCGAGCACGACGATGGCGGTGCCGTGCTGGTCGTCGTGGAAGACGGGGATGTCCAGCGCCTCGCGCAGCCGCGCCTCGATCTCGAAGCAGCGGGGCGCGGAGATGTCCTCCAGGTTGATGCCGGCGAAGCCGGGGGCGATGGCCTTGACGATCTCCACGATGGCGTCGGTGTCCTGGGTGTCCAGGCAGAGCGGCCAGGCGTCGATGCTCGCGAACCGCTTGAAGAGCGCCGCCTTGCCCTCCATCACCGGCAGCGCGGCCTTGGGGCCGATGTTGCCCAGGCCCAGGACGGCGGAGCCGTCGGTGACGACGGCGACGCTGTTGCGCTTGATGGTGAGCCGGCGGGCGTCCTCGGGGTTCTCGGCGATCTGCATGCAGACGCGGGCGACCCCGGGGGTGTAGATCATCGACAGGTCGTCGCGGTTGCGGATCGGGTGCTTGGACTGCATCTCGATCTTGCCGCCGAGGTGCATGAGGAACGTACGGTCGGAGACCTTGCCGACGACGACGCCCTCGATGCCGCGGAGCTTCTCGACGATGGAGCGCGCGTGGTCGGTCGAGGCCGCGGCGATGGTGACGTCGATGCGCAGCCGCTCGTGTCCCGAGGCGGTGACGTCGAGGCCGGTGACGCTGCCGCCGGAGGACTCGACGGCGGAGGTGAGCTGGCTGACGGCGTTGCCCCCCGCCGGGACCTCCAGCCGGACCGTGTTCGAGTAGGAGACGCTTGGCGCCGTTGCCATGGCCGTGTGTTCCCTCTTGTGTGGTGAAGCCACGGGGCGCGACACGCCCCGCTGCGGATCGGATCGATGGTCGCACCTACTGGGTGGTATCCGGAAACCCTCCGGAAGGCGGAATCATTTTTCCGCGAAACGGTATCGCGGAGTACGGGCCCGGGGGTCGGGCCGGGTGGCGGGTCCGGGCGTGCTACGGAAAGGCCGCGGGCCGGGTGCGCGGCTGCTGCCGCGCACCCGGCCCGTACAAGCCTGGTGGCACCGACCCGCCAGCTCGCCTCGCGGCAAGTGGGCGCTCGAAGCGCCGATGGTTGGGCCCGGGGGCATGGATCGGGCCGGTGCCACACTCAGGCTAACAAACCCTCCCCGTAAGGCCATTCCCGTCCCGGCGGCCCCTGTGCCGCCTTCTCACGGACGCAGCAGGTCGGGGACGCCGTCGGCGTCCGGGAGATCGGGGGCCGTGGCGACGACCGTCAGCCGCTGCGTCGCCCGGGTGAGGGCCACGTACAGCACCCGCAGGCCCGCGGGCGACTCGTCGGCCATCTCCGCGGGCGAGAGCACCACCGTCGCGTCGTACTCCAGCCCCTTGGCCTCCAGGCTGCCCAGCACCACCACCCGCTCCCCCAGCCCTGCGAGCCGGGTGCGGGCCTCGTCGCGGCGGCCCATGGGCACCACGACGCCCACCGTGCCGTCCACGTCCGCCAGCAGCCGCCCGACCTCCGCGCGCACCGTGTCGTACGGATCCGCCCCCGCCGCCGCGAACGCCGGCACCACCCCGGTCGACCGCACCGCCTCCGGCGGCTCGGTGCCGGGCATGGCCAGCGCCAGGACCCGGGAGGCGACCTCGGCGATCTCCGCCGGGTTGCGGTAGTTGACGGTCAGCGTGAAGCGGCGCCGCGGGCGGCTGCCCAGCGCCTCCGTACGGGCCGCGGCCGCCTCCTCCGGGTCCGGCCACGAGCTCTGCGCCGGGTCGCCGACGACCGTCCACGTCGCGTGCCGCCCGCGGCGGCCCACCATCCGCCACTGCATCGGCGTCAGGTCCTGCGCCTCGTCGACGATGACGTGCGCGTACTCCTGCCGCTCCTCGTCCCGGCGGCGCACGGCGGGCGCGGTGCGCTCCCCGTACGTCGTCAGCTCCTCCAGGCCCGTCAACTGGTCCAGCGGGTCCAGCTCCCGCGGTCTGGCCGGCTTCGCGGGCGCGCCGAGCAGCACCCGCAACTCGTCCAGCAGCGCCACGTCGTGCACGGTGAGCCCGTCGCGGGCCAGCGAGCGGGCGAGGCCGCGGACCTCGCCCGGGTTCAGCACGCGCCGCGCGAAGCCCGCGAGCCGCCGCTCGTCGGCGAGCGCGGCGAGCACCGCGCGCGGCGTCAACTCCGGCCACCAGGCGTCGAGGAAGGCGAGGAAGCCGTCCTCGGTGGAGATGTCCTCGTCGAATCCCGCCCGCGCCTCCGCCGCCAGCTCCGGGTCGTCGTAGCGCGGCCGGGCGCCGGACTTCTGCCAGAGCGCGTCCAGCAGGAAGCGGCGGGCCCTGGCCCGCAGCAGGTTCACCGGCGCCGTGCCGCCGAGCACCGCCTGGCGTACGCGCCGCAGGTCCCGCGCGTCCAGCTCCACCCGGGCGCCGAACGCGACCACCCGCAGCCGCTGCGGCACCTCGCCCGCCGTCAGCGCCCCGCGCGCGGCGCGGCGCAGCACGCGCACCATCCGCGCCGAGCCCTTGACCCGGGCCACCCGCGGCTCGTCGTACAGCGTCACCGCCCCGTCGTCGATACCCTCGACGAGCGAGCCCACCGCCCGGATCGCCACCTGCCCCTCCTCGCCCAGCGACGGCAGCACGCCCTCGGTGTACGCCACGAGCAGCGGCGTCGGGCTGACGACGAGGATCCCGCCCGCGTACCGCCGCCGGTCCTGGTACAGCAGGTACGCGGCGCGGTGCAGCGCCACCGCCGTCTTGCCGGTGCCGGGGCCGCCCTCGACCTCCGTGACGGACGCGGCGGGGGCGCGGATGACGGTGTCCTGCTCGGCCTGGATGGAGGAGACGATGTCGCGCATCGCGTGCGTACGGGCCCGGCCCAGGGCCGCCATCAGCGCGCCGTCGCCGACGACGGGCAGCGCGGCGCCTTCGAGCGTCACCGACAGCTCGGGCCGCAGCAGGTCGTCCTCGACGCCGAGCACCCGGCGCCCCTTGGAGCGGATCACGCGGCGGCGCACGACCCGGCCGGGGGCGACGGGGGTGGCGCGGTAGAAGGGCGCGGCGGCGGGGGCGCGCCAGTCGATGACCAGCGGAGCGTAGTCGGCGTCGAGGACGCCGAGGCGGCCGATGTGCAGGGTCTCCGCGATACGGGCGCGCTGCTCGCCGCCTTCGCCGGCGGCCGATACGGCGTCGTCCGCGGGCTCGACGGAGGTGTACGCGCCGTCGGGGCCGCGGACGCCGTCCTTGCCGGGCAGGAGGTCGATGCGGCCGAAGAGGAAGTCCTCGAACTCGCTGTTCAGGCGGTTGAGATGGACGCCGGCGCGGAAGACCTGGGCGTCGCGCTCGGCGAGCGCGCCGGGGGTGCCGACCTGGCCGCGCTTGGCGGCGTCGCTCATGAGGAACTCCGCCTCGTGGATCTTCTCCTCGAGGCGGTCGTACACGCGGTCCAGATGTTCCTGCTCAGCCTGGATCTCGCGATCCCGGACGGAGTCCGGGGCGGTGATGTGCGCGGTCACCCGCGGCCCCCTTCGTGCGGAAAAGGCAGCCGTTCATCTTACCTCTCGCGCGGAGGTGACCGGAGGTCAGCCCAGGTCGGCGGGGGTGTGGAGCGGACGGGGTGACCGGAGGTCAGACCAGGTCGGCGGGGGGTCAGCCCGCTTCTGCCGGGACGATCACCAGTCTGTCGCCCTCCGACGTGACCACCTCGAAGTGGTCGATGTCGTCCGGCGACATGCTCGTGCCGCCCGAGGTCCGCAGGCTGTTGCCGCCGCCCTGGCCGCTCGCGCCCGCGTTCCTGCCGTCTCCGGCGCCGTAGCCGTCCGCCGGGACGCCCCAGCTCGTGACCGTCTCGTGCGAGCCGTCCTTGCCCACCGCCTGGAGGTCGCAGCGGCGCGGGCCGCTCACCCCGCGCAGGTCCAGGTCCACGCTCGTGCCCCAGGTCACCGGGCGCATGCTGATCCGGGCCTCCACACCCGTCTCCGGGTCCACGGCCCTCACCTCCTGCCCCGCGACGTCCGTGCGCCGCTGCTCCGGCGCCGGGTCGTCGCCGGTGAGCACCACCGCCGTCACCACCGGCGCCGCGACCGCCACCACCGCCGCCGCCGTCACCGCGACGACCAGCCGCCTGCGCACCCGGCGCTGCCGGGCCCGTACCACCGTCAGCTCCGCCAGCAGCCGGTCGAGCGCGCCCGGCGGCGGATCCTGCGGCGGCGGTACGTCCGCCAGCATGTCGGCGACCGGCACCAGTTCCGCCAGCGCCGCGGCGCACCGCTCGCAGCCGGCCAGATGCTCCTCGAACCGCTCCGCCTCGTCGTGCTCCAGCGCGCCGATCGCGTACGCCCCGACGTCCGGATGCCGTTTGCCGGTCACGGCACCACTCCCCGTTCCTCCAGCGACAACCGCAGCGAGCGCAGCGCGTAGAACACCCGTGAGCGCACCGTCCCCGCCGGTACGCCCAGCACCTCGGCCGCCTCGTTCGCCGTCCGGCCCTTGAAGTATGTCTCCACCAGCGCGGCGCGGTGGGCGGGCGTCAGGTCGTCGAGCGCTTCGGAGATCGTCATCAGCCGCAGCACCCGGTCGGTGTCGTCGGCGGCCGGGACGCTCTCCAGCGGCGCGGAGTCCGTCTCGCGCGGGCGCGCCTGCCGGCTGCGGTGCCCGTCGATCACTATCCGGCGGGCCACGGTGACGAGCCAGGGCCGCACGGAGCCGTCCGCGGCCGCCAGTTCGTCGGCGTGCCGCCAGGCGCGCAGCAGCGTCTCCTGGACGACGTCCTCCGCCCGGTGCCGGTCCCCGGCGACCAGGCGCAGCACGAAGCCGAAGAGCGGGCCCGCGTGCTCGCGGTAGAGGACCCGCATCAACTCCTCGTCGGGAGTCGGCTTCGAGCGCTGCGCTGCCACCACGGCATCGTCCCGCATCCCTCACCTCCGGGTCGAGGAGTACGGGGATCGCCGCCGGGGCGTTCAACGGTCCGCCCGCGCGGATGCGTTATGCCCGGATCTCGGCGTATTTGGTGTCCGCGTGCGGGTCGAGGGAGAGCCGGTAGCCGCGCTTGACGACGGTCTGGATGAGCTTCGGCACCCCCAGCGCCGTACGCAGCCGGGTCATCGCCGTCTCCACCGCGTGCTCGTCGCTGCCCGCGCCCGGCAGCGCGCGCAGCAGCTCCGCGCGGGAGACGACCCACCCCGGCCGGTGCGCCAGGGCGCGCAGCAGCGACATCCCGGCCGGCGCCACGGGGCGCAGCGCGCCGTCGATGATCACGGCGTGGCCGCGGATCTCCATGCGGTGGCCGGCCACCGGCAGCGTCCGTACGCGGCCTGGGAGTTCGAGGGCGACGAGCTGGACGAGCGGCCCGAGGCGGTAGCGCTCGGGCTGGGCGGTCGGCACGTCGTGCCGCTCCAGCGGCAGCGCCGTGAGCGGCCCGACGCAGGCGGGCAGCACGTCGTGGCGCAGGGCGTCGAGGACCTCGTCGCGGCAGTGCCGGGCGGCCGCCCGGTCCAGGAAGCTCGCGGCGGCCGGGGCGCTGGTGAACGTCACGGCGTCCACGCCGCGGGCGGCGACCGCCTCCAGCAGCCGGTCCAGCGGCGCGGGGTCCTCCGGCGGCATCCAGCGGTAGACCGGTACGACGATGACCTCCGCCCCCGCGGCCCGTAGCGACTCGACGAAGCCCGGCAGCGGCTCGCCGTGTTGCTGGAGCGCCACCCGCCGGCCCTCGGCGCCCTCGGCGAGCAGCCGCTCCAGCACCTCCGCCATCGACTCCGACGCGGGCGACCACGACTCGGTGAGCCCCGCCGCCCGGATCGCGCCGCGCACCTTCGGCCCGCGCGCCAGCAGTTCGACGCCCGCGAGCTTGTCGAGCAGCGCCTCGCCGAGGCCCCAGCCGCCGGCGGCCTCGACCCAGCCGCGGAAGCCGATGGCGGTGGTGGCGAGGACGACGTCGGGAGGGTCGCTGATGAGCGCCTGGGTGGTGTGGAGCAGTTCGTCGTCGTCGTGCAGGGGCACGATCCGCAGCGCGGGCGCGCGGTGCACGACCGCGCCGCGGCGGGCCAGCAGCGTGCTCAGCTCGTCCGCGCGGCGGGCGGCCGTGACTCCGACGGAGAAGCCCTCCAGGGGTTTGACCTCGGCGGGTACGGTCATGGTTCGCTGCTCCCCGGTCGGTGCCGTTCGTGCCGTGCCATGGTGCTCCGCTCAGACCCCCGCGTAGGCGGGCTGCCGCGAATCCGGGCCGTCCGCGCCGTCGGCGCGCGCCGCGGGCCTGCGCGGCCCGCGCAGGTACACGACCCAGGTCACCACGAAGCACACAGCGTAGAAGACGAGGAACGCCACACAGGCGGCCGTGCCGTTGCCGTTGGAGAGGAACGACTGCCGGAAGGCGAGGTTGATGCCGAGGCCGCCGAGCGCCCCGACCGCGCCGATGAGCCCGATCGCGGCGCCGGAGAGCCGCCGCGCGTACGCGTTGGCCTGCTCGCCGCGGAGCCCGAGGGCGATCGCCTTGGCCTGGTAGATGCCGGGGATCATCTTGTACGTGGAGCCGTTGCCGAGCCCGGAGAAGAGGAAGAGCCCGACGAAGCCCACGAGGTACACGGGCAGCGACTCCCGTACGGACGCGAAGACGACGACGGCCGTCGCGGCGGCCATGGCCGCGAAGTTCCACAGCGTGATCCGCGCCCCGCCGTACCGGTCCGCCAGCCAGCCGCCGACCGGCCGGATCACCGACCCGAGGAGCGGCCCGATGAACGTCACGGCCGCGGCCTGGAGCGGGGTGCGGTCGAACTGGGTCTGCAGCACGAGACCGAAGGCGAAGCTGTAGCCGATGAACGAGCCGAAAGTGCCCACGTAGAGGAACGACATGATCCACGTGTGCGCGTCCCTGACCGACTCCTTCGCCGCCCCGGTGTCGTTCCGCACCGGCGCCAGATTGTCCATCCGCCACCACGCGAGCGCCGCGGCGACCACGATCAGCGGCATGTAGATCCCCAGCAGCACCCGCGGCCGCCCGTCGCCCGCGACGGCGATGACGAGCAGCGCGGCGAGCTGGATGACGGGCACCCCGATGTTGCCGCCGCCGGCGTTGAGCCCGAGGGCCCAGCCCTTGCGGTGCAGCGGGAAGAAGGCGTTGATGTTCGTCATCGAGGAGGCGAAGTTGCCCCCGCCGACTCCGGCGAGCGCGGCGACCAGCAAGAAAGTGCCATACGACGTCCCGGGCTCCATCACGGCGAACGCGGCGGCGGTCGGCAGCAGCAGCATCAGCGCGCTGAACACCGTCCAGTTACGGCCGCCGAAGCGCGCGACGGCGAAGGTGTACGGCACCCGCACGCAGGCGCCGACCAGGGTGGCGACGGAGACGAGGAAGAACTTCCCGGCCGCGTCGATGCCGTACTCGTCGCCCATGAAGAGGACCAGGACGGAGAAGAGAGTCCAGATGGAGAAGCCGATGTGCTCGGAGAAGACGGAGTAGAGGAGGTTGCGGTTGGCGATCTTCTCGCCTTTCTCCGCCCAGAACGCCTCGTCCTCGGGATCCCACTCCTCGATCCAGCGCTTCCCCTTGCGCGCGGTCTGCCCGGAGCCGGTCATCGCAGCCGTCCCTGCCCTTCGTCGGCGTGCCGCACCCGCGGAAGGGGCGGCGGATCTGGTTCAGGGTGACCGTAGGGACGGTGGGTTTCCACCCTGTGTTGACAAGTGACGCACGCGCAACCTTGCCCTCACTCAAGGGGGACTTGACAGGTGAGGAAACGGTGCTCACGGCGGGTGGACGAGCCTGTTTCGGGGGCTGGACCAGGGTGTTTACCGGGATTCACCTGGATGTAACAGGGGGCGGGGCGGTGGCCGGAAGGCGATGGACGGGGCGGGGGTAGGCGGGGTGGAACGCGGCGGGGGGCGCCGTCGCCGACGTCGCCGCGCCCGCCGCGGCGTCCGCGGCGCGCACCGCGGCGGCCAGGGCGGCGTCCAGCTCGGCCGCGGGGCAGGCGAGGCGCGCGTTGACCAGCGCCCGCGCCGACCGCATCGCGCCGCCGTCGGCGTCCACCGCCGGCGCCCGGCCGTCGCCGACCGCGGACGCCTTCGTCGTCCGGCCGTCGTCCGCGGTGAGGTGGACCTTGGCGTGACCGACGAGGGCGGCACCGGCGGTCAGTTCGGCGAGCAGGGTCGCGGCCCAGCGGGCGGAGGGGAAGCCGGCGGCGGAGTGCGGGGCGCGGACCTCGGCGGTGTGGTTGAGCCAGGCGAGGCGGGCCTCGGCGGCGGCATAGCGGTCGTAGTCGATGACGAGGTCGCGGTCCGCGGGAGCGGGGTGGCGGGCGGCGTCCGCGGGCCCCGCCAGGGTCTCGGCGAGGGCCGGCAGGCCCGTGCCGGTACGGGCCGAGTACGTCAGCAGCGGTGTGCCCGGGTGCAGGGACGCCAGCGCGGTCCGTACCGCGGCCGACAGCGCCGGGTCCACGGCATCCGCCTTGTTGAGCGCGATCACGTCGGCGTCGGCGAGCTGCCGGTCGAAGAGGTACGCGAGGTCCGCCTCCCCGGCCCGGCCGAGGGCCGCGAACCGGGCCGGATCCACCACCGTCAGCAGCGGCGCGACGCGGAACCGCGCCCCGTACCGCCGGCGCAACGGCCGTACGACCGTGGCCTGGAGGTCCGTGCAACTGCCGACCGCCTCGGCGAGGACCGTGTCCGCGCCGTACTCCTCGACGGCCCGCGTGACGACGTCCAGCAGGTCCTCGAAGCGGCAGCAGAAGCAGCCGCCGGTGACCTCCCCCGCCCAGCCGGCGGCGGCCTCGGCGAGGCGGGTGTCGACGAGGTCGTCGCCCTGGTCGTTGGCGATCAGCGCCACCCGCCGCCCGCGGGCGCGCAGTTCGCGGGTGAGGGCGGCGAGGGTGGTGGTCTTGCCGGCGCCGAGGAACCCGCCGACGACGGCGAAGGTCACGGAGGCGGGCACCGGTCCGCCCGGAGCGGCGCCGGGAACGGCGGAGGCACCCGGGGCGTCCGGCGTACGCGGACCGCTCATCGGTACGTCACCTCCAGCGTCTCCCCCGCCCGTAGCGTGACCGCCTCGGCGAACTCCGCCGCCACCCGCCCCTTCCCGGCCGACGTCCCCCGCACCGCGACCCGCCGCCGACGCCCGTCCCGCCCGATCGCCTCCGCCGTCGCCCGCGCCCCGGCGCGGGCGGGCGCGGCAAGCGAGGTGAGCCGCAGCGTCCCGTAGCGCAGCTCCGCGCGCGCGGTCAGCGTGCTGCCCCGGCGCCGCTGGCGGTACAGCCCCCAGCCCTCCGCGGTGACGAACGCCGCGGCGAAGTCCCCGCCCTCTTCGAGCCGTGGCGCGAAGCCGAGCCGACCGAGCGGCCCGTGGTAGTCGAAGCCGGTCGCGGCGAGGTAGACGGCGTGGCTCATCATGGCGCGCGCGTAGTGGTCGGAGCACTCGATCTCGTTGTACGGGTTCCGCTTCTCCGCGCTGTGCCGGTCGTGCACGGCGCGGGTGACGGCCAGGGCCTCGTCGGTCATGCCCTCGTGCATGAGGTGGGCGGCGAACTGGTACTCCTGCCCGGTCCACACCTCGTTGAAGTACCCGATCGCGAACGGCTCGCCGCTGCCGGGCGCGGTGTCGCTGCCGCCGAACGGCCAGGTGCACATGACGGTGCCCGCCTCGCCCTCGGTGGAGTAGATCCGGCCGCCGGGGATGCCGGAGACGTCCTTGTAGGACTGCGCGTCGGGCAGGAAGTTGTGCCGGTAGAGGTTCGCGAGCGCGGTGCGCGCCTTGTCCCCGGGGAAGACGCGCGGCAGGCCGAGCTGGAAGGCGTACGTCTCGCCGTACATCTGGTCGATGTGGCAGCCGCGATTGGAGTTGATGGCATCGGCGTGGGCGGGGTCGACGAGGTGCTCGAAGTAGCCGTAGCGCTCGTTCCACATCCGCGCCTCCAGCTCCTTCGTGCCGCGCGCGGCCAGCTCGCGGCACTCGGCGGCGAAGGCGGCGTCGGCCATCTCGTCGGCCATGGCCGCGGCGGCGTGGAGGGCGGCGACGTAGAGGCCGGAGATCCAGGGGATCTCGCCGTACCAGGAGGCGTCGAGGGTGTTGTACTGCTCGCCTTCGAGGACGCCGTCCGCTTCCCGGCCGTCGAGCGCGTCGGCGCGTATCAGGTACGCGGTGGCCTTCTTCACGCGCGGCCAGACGCGGGTGAGGAAGGCGCTGTCGGGGGCCATGAGATGTTCGCGGTACGTGCGCAGCACGTTGCCGCACTGGCCGTCGTGGGCGACGTGCCGGGCGGCCTCGCCGCGGTAGTCGACGGCGCCGGTGTCCTCGTGGAAGGCGAGCCCGAGGTCGACGCGCTCGCGGGTGTCGCGCTCCAGGGCGGGGAAGAGCCGGGCGGCGGACTGGGCGTAGTTCCACACGTGGGTGCAGGTGCCGTCGCAGCAGTACAGGCCCTCCCAGGCGTAGAAGCGGCCGTCCTGGAAGCGGTGGACGGTGGAGGTGGCGAGGGTGGAGGCGGGGGCCAGGGTCCGTTCGAGGAACCAGTGCGGGAGGGTGGCGTCCTCGTACCAGGTGCGGACGAACTCCCGGGTCGCCGCGGCGAGTTCGTCGCCGCGGGCCGCGGTGTGGGCGGCGGCGGCCCGGGCGTCGGCGAAGCGGGTGCCGTAGTGGCGGCGCAGCGAGCCGGCGCCGGTGAGGTAGCCGAAGAGCTGCCGGTCGACGCGGTCGAAGTGCCAGGCGAGGGTGAAGCGGACGCGCGCGGTCTCGCCGGGCGCGAGGCGTACGGGGACGGTGACGGTCCCGGCCTGGCCCCCGGTGGAGCGGGCCCGGCCGCCGTCCGTCTCGGCGGGGGCGTCGGCGGAGTCGAAGAGCGCGTCGGGGGTGGACCAGTCGGCGACGGAGGGCCGGACGCGGGCAGCGGGGTGGGCGGCGGCGAGCGCGAAGGTGCCGTGGTCGGTCAGCTCGTCGAGGGGCTGTTCGGCGACGGGGGTGTCGGTGAAGCGGATCCGGTCGACGTTGACGTGGCCCCAGCCGCCGGTCGACTCGTCCACGATCTCGATGGTCGCCCGCTTGCCCTCGTGGGCGCTGACGTCGTACGCGCGCGGGGTCATCGGCTCGGCGTTGCGGCCGGTGAAGGAGGCGACGGTCTCGCCGTCGACGACGACGTTGACGCACGCCGTGCCGGCCTGGCTGCCGCCGCCGACGGCGACGGCGACGTAGCGGCGCTCGATGGTGAACGGCTCGCTCACGAGCTTGCCCGTGTGCCCGTCGGCCGCGGCGGCGTCGCCGCCGGCGCGGAAGTGGTGGGAGGTGACGAAGCGGGTGCCGGAGACGCCGAGATCGCCGAAGCGCTTGAAGTAGTCGGGACACTCGGCCTCGGTGACGGGACCGGGCCCGAAGGCGGTGCCGGTGGCGGTCCAGCGGGAGTAGTCCGTACGCTCCCAGTCCTCGAAAACGATTTCCTCGCGCGGCGGTTCGGGACTCGTGCCCGCACGGGCGCCGAACTGCACGCCGGTGGCGGCGCCTTCGAAGGGGGCGGCGGTGAGGGTGACCGGCTGGGCGGTGCGGCTGCGCAGGCACACGGGGTTCTCGGCGAAGCCGAGGAGTTCGGCCGTGAGCGGGCGGTTCGCGGTGTTGCGGAGGGTGTAGTCGAGGACGGTGACGGGGAGCGAGGAGTCCTCGACGGCGGTGGGGACGAAGGGGGAGTACGCGTCGAGGGTGACGGCGAGCGGAACGCCGGGGTCGGCGTAGGTGACGGTGCCGAGGGGGTAGCGCCCGCGGAAGACGACGTCGGCGAAGCCGTCGCCGTCGAGGGACGCGGTCCCGCCGCCCGCGGCCGACGCCCACCGCAGGGCGAACCCGGTGGCGAACGGCGCGGTCACCGGCAGCGGTTCCGCGTAGTGGATCCCCTGCCAGTCGGCGCCGCCGTACGGGAAGCTGTCGGGGTTGTCCACCTCCCACAGCCACAACCGCCCGTCCCCGGCGAGGTACACCTGCCCGGCGGCGATCCCGCCGACGGGCATGCCGACGTTCTCCAGCGCCTCCCCCCGGTACGCGGTGGCCTCCCCCCGCCGCCGCAGCTCCTTGAACCACCCGTCGTCCAGCCCCTTGTCCGCGGGCACCGCGACGGCACTGCGCGGCGGCAGCCCCAGCGCCACGGCGGCGGCGGCGCCGAGCGCGACGAACCCGCGCCGGTTGAGCCCGTCCGGCACCGCGGAGCCGCGCGGCGGACAACAGCCGGTGCCGGGGCGGCAGTCGTGCTCACCGGCTCGTCCGGCGTGGTCGACGGTCATGACGGCCCTCCGCATCCCTCGACTCCACGATCTGAAATCGATTTCGGAAGCTAGAGACGCCCACGGGGACCGTCAACCCCCCGCGCACGAAAGGCGGTGCGCTCCTCCCCGGTCCAGCGCGGCCGGTGCGGTGCCGCCGGGGCCGGCTCGCGTCCTCCTCGGCTTCGCGGCTCGAACGGATATAGTTAAGTACATGCTTAAGTATGGGCCGGAGGCGGCGGACCGGGTGTTCCACGCGCTCGCGGACGGGAACCGGCGGGCGGTGGTAGAGCGCCTGACCCACGGCCCGTCCACCGTGAGCGAGCTGGCGGCCCACCTCGGGGTGACCGTCGCCGCGACCGTCCAGCACCTGCGGGTGCTGCAGGACAGCGAGCTGGTGCGGTCGGAGAAGACCGGGCGGGTCCGTACCTGCCACCTCGACCCGGCCGGCCTCCGGAGCGCCGAGGCGTGGCTGCAGCGCCGGCGCACGGCGTGGGAGCACCGCCTGGACCGCCTCGGCGCGGTCCGATGACCCTCCGGCAACGGGTCCAGGACGTCCTGGACGAACTGGTCGCCGACGGGGCCGAGACCGGCGTGCAGGTCGCCGTCCACCATCGGGGCCGTCGGGTCGTCGACGCCGTCGCCGGCCTCGCCGACGGCACGACCGGGCGGCCGGTGACCCCGGAGACCTTGTTCTTCGGCTTCTCCACCGCCAAGGGCGTGACCGCGTTGCTCGCCCACCTGCTGGTCAGGGACGGCCTGATCGGCTACGACACCCCGGTGGCGGAGGTGTGGCCGGAGTTCGGCGTACACGGCAAGGAGACCGCAACCTTGCGGCAGGTGCTGACGCACACGGTGGGTGTGGCGGCGATGCCCGGCGAAATCGGTCCCGCCGACCTCGCCGACTGGCCACGGGTCTGCGCGGCCCTCGCCGGCGCGGAACCGCGGTGGCCCCCCGGCTCCCGGACCGGCTATCACTCCTTCACCTTCGGCTTTCTGGTCGGTGAGATCGCGCGCCGCGCCACCGGGCAGCCGGTGCGGCGGCTCTTGCACGACTGGATCGCGGCACCCCTGGGAATCACCGGTGAGCTGTACTTCGGCGTGCCCCCGGCCGCGTTCCCCCGTCTCGCCCGGCTGGAGGACGCCGAGCCCCGGCTCGCGGGCCCGGGGGCGCACGACGGCATCCTCGCGCCGTGGGAACGGCAACCCCGGGCGTCGATGGGCAACGACCCCGGCTTCCTCCAGGCCGACGTCCCGTCCGTGGGCACTTTCACCGCACGGGGGATCGCGACCGTCTACGCGGCGGTCCTGGACGGCCGGCTGATCGCCGCGGAGCAACTGGAGGAGCTGTCGGCGGTCGCCTTCGAGGGCACCGACCAGGTTTTCGGCAACCCCGCGCGGCTGGCCCTGGGCTACCCGCTCGGTCGCCTCGGCGCCCCGGCGGACGAGGCACCGACCGCGTTCGGCTGGCCCGGTGGCGGGGGCAGCTACGCCTACGCCGACCCCGCCACGGAGACGTCGTTCGCGGTCACCAAGAACCGCCTCACCCCCGGCTTCGCCACCGCGCAACGCCTCTCGGACCTTGTGACCGCCGAGCTCGGCCCGCTCACCTGAAGCCGTCGCCGTGATCGCCGGTGCGCCAGGCCGGACCGAGGCGCAGCCTTGAGAAGGGCTCCGCACCGGCCGGCCACGCACCCGGATCGCGAGTCCCCTCCCGCACGAACCGCCCGCCCGCGACCCCGCTCCGCCCCGGGCGCCGGCTCACGGCTGCCACCGGCCCGAGTGCCCGGGCCCGAGGGCCATGTCCCGCCGTGCCGCCGCGTAGTACGCCTCGCGCGCCACCCGCTGCTCCCCTACCAGGGCCGACCACGCATCCGGATCGCGGGTCCCGTCCCGTACGAACCGCTCCATCGCCGCGACCGCCCCGGCCCATTCCCGGCCCGCCTCCACCACCTCGGGCGAGCCGAGCAACAGCATCTCCTCCCAGGCGAGATCGCGGGCCTGGGAGGCATCGCCCAGCCGGGGCGCGGCTTCCTGCGGCGGCAGGGGATGGGGGTTGCCGTCGTTGCCGAGGTGGGCACCGACGCGGAACAGGAGGCTGACGGCGGACTTCACGGCGAGGGCATAGCCCTGGTACGCGGCGAGACGCCGCTCCTCCCACCGGACGACGCGCTCCCGCCGGAACCGCACCCGCTCGCCGTGCATGACGGCGACATACGACCCAAGAGCCCCGACCACCACCCCGACCAGGGCAGGCAACTGCTCCGCAAATTCCCCCACGCCCGCACCGTACCGGCTCCGCCTGGGGGCGCGGGGGGGGCCGGTTACGCGGTTTCCCGTTCCGTCAACCGTGATCGCTTGACCCGCGTACCGCAGGCTCAGGAGCATCGAGCCATACGCGGGGTACTGGCAGCGGCACACGCGAGAGGGCAAGCGGTCAACGACCCCATCAATTCGGGGTCGAAGAAACACCTCACCTCATCCCACGGCAGGCCGGCCACCCCCCGTGGTGCCCGGCACCCTGGTGGAACGCAGCCCCGTTTCCCTTGACCACGGACACAGAGGCCCGAGGGCGCCTGATCGCTCAGGGGGCGTGCAGGGCCTGGTCTGCGGTGGCCAGCCAGGCGTCCGGTGGGTGGTGGAGCCAGTCGTGCTCCCGGGCCAGGGTTCTCGCTGCCGTGCGCAGCGCCGTCAGGCCCGGGTGGGTCAGACCGTTGCGCCAGGTCAGGGAGACCGGGGACAGCGGGACCGGGGTCGTGAGGGGGCGGAGGGTCATCGCGGGGATCGGGGCGAATTCCGTGGTGGCCAGGACCGACCAGCCGTGTTTGTGCACGAGCCGCACGAACTCCGCCTCGCCGTCGATCTCCGGGAACGGCGCCGCCAGGCGGATGTCGTGGGCGGCGAAGAGTTCGCGGGCCAGGTCCGTCCACTCCGCCGTCGCCGCGTTGCCGTCGGCCGCGTACAGGGTCTCGCCCGCCAGCGCCGACAGCGGCACCTCGGGCCCGGCCGCCAGCGGGTGGGCCGACGGCAGCAGCACCGCCATCGGCTCCAGCCGCACCAGCTCGTGCCGCAGGCCCACCCGCGTTTCCGCGGCCAGCCCCGCCACCCGGCCGAACGACACGTCCAGCCGCCCCGCCGCGATCTCCGCCGCCGCGCCCGTCAGACCGCTGTGGAAACGCGCGACCAGCTCCAGTTCCGGCGCCGCCGCGCGCGCCGCGTCCAGGACCCGCTGGCCCGTGCTGTAGCGCGCGCCCACGTCGACGAGGAGCGGGCGGGTCCTGGGGTCCGCCGCTGCCGCCAGGTCCTCGTACGCGGCGAGCACCCTGCGGGCGTACGGCAGCAGCCGCTCGCCCTCCGCGGTCAGCCGCACCTGGCGGGTGGTACGGGCGAACAGCTCCGCGCCCAGCTCGCGTTCGAGCCTGCGGATGTCGCGGCTCAGCGCCTGCTGCGCCACGTACAGGCGTCCTGCCGCGCGGGTGAAGTGCAGTTCGTCCGCCACCGCCGCGAAAGCGCGCAGCAGCCGCGGTTCGACGTCCCGGGGTGCGGTCGGCATCCGGCCATTTCACCAGACTTCCCGCTGGCAGCCTGGTCCTTCAGGGTCGGGAGAAAGAGTCGTTGGCTGAGCGGTGCGGAGCGCCGCAGCAACGTGCCGGTGGAGCCGGTATGGCTGGTCATCAGGCATTGTCAGTGTCTCTGGTTACGGTGAAGGGGTGAAGGTTGTGGTGCAGGTGAAGCTGCTGCCGGATGCCGTGCAGGCGCCGGCACTTGAGGCGACCCTGCGCATGGTCAACCGGGCCGCCAGCCACGCCGCGGCAGTGGCGTTCCATACCGGCAAGACCTCCCGCAACGACCTCCAGAAGGAGGTTTATGCGGGCCTGAAGGCGGACTTCGGGCTCTCGGCGCAGGCGGCGGTGCGGACGGTGAAGAAGGTCGTGGACGCCTACGCGACGCTCAGGGCGAACATGCGGGCCGGGAACCTCGGACCAGAGGGATCGAAGCGGCACCGCAAGGCGGAATCCAAGCCGATCGTCTTCCGTGCGGATGCGGCCCAGCCGTACGACGACCGGATCTTGTCCTGGCAGTACGACGCACGAACTGTGTCCATCTGGACGACTGCAGGGCGATTGAAGGGTGTGCGGTACACGGGGCAACCCGACCATCTCAAGACCCTGCGCGAGTATCGGCGGGGCGAGACCGACCTGATGTACCGGGGCGGGAAGTGGTTCCTCCTTGCGGTGTGCGAGATCCCCGAGCCGCAGGTGTACCAGCCGGTCGACTGGATCGGCGTGGACAGGGGGACGACGAACCTGGCCACCACGAGTGACGGCGCCAACTATCAGGGCCGCCGTCTGACCCGGTACCGGCGCTGGCACACGAAGAAGCGGGGCGAACTGCAGGTGAAGAAGACCCGCAGCGCCAAGCGCCGCGCCCGGCGACGGGCACGGCGCGAGTCGCGGCACGCCTCCCACATCAACCACCGGATCAGCAAGGAAGTCGTTGCCGTCGCACAACGCACCCGGCGCGGTATCGCCCTCGAACAGCTCGACGGCATCCGTGAGCGGGGAACGGCCTCTCGCGACCAGCGGGCACGGCTTTCTTCCTGGCCCTTCGCCCAGCTCGGCGCGTTTGTGGCGTACAAGTGCCGCCGGGCCGGGGTGCCGTACCTGGAAGTGGATGCCAGGTACACATCCCAGCACTGCCCGCGCTGCGGGCACACCGCGAGGAACAACCGTCCTTCGCGGGATCACTTCCGGTGTCGTCGGTGCGGGCTCGCTGGCCCGGCCGACCACGTCGCCGGGGTCAACGTGCGCGACCGTGCACGCTCGGCGTGGGCTTTCGTCAATACGCCCGTACCACAACGGAACTAGCACCTCCTGTCCAGTGGTAGATGCGACCCGTGACCGTCCTGTCGTAGAGGGCAGTCGGGAGCGCGAACCCGGTGTGAAGGACCCGGCTTACTAGCGGGGTCCCTCAGGGCCGGGTGGTTGACAACGTACGCGCGTGAATGGCCAGCGATCAGGTGTTGGACCCCCGCAGCCGCCCGCGGCCAGCCTTTCCCGCATGCCCCTACGCTCCCCGCGGCACCTCCTCGCCCCCTACCGCCGGCTCTTCGCCGTCCCCGGCGCCCGCGCCTTCACCGCGGGCAACCTCGTCGCCCGGCTGCCCATGGGCATGTTCTCCGTCAGCGCCGTCATCATGATCGCCGAGCGCTACGGCTCGTACGCCCTCGCCGGCGCCGTCCCCGCCGCCGGGCTCGCCGCCACCGCCGTCGTCGGGCCGCTCACCGCGCGGCTCGTCGACCGGCGCGGCCAGGCCCGTATCGCCGTGCCCGCGGCGGCGATCGCCGCGCTCGGCTCGCTGGTGCTCGCGCTCTGCGTCCACCTCCGCGCCCCGGCGTGGACGCTCTTCGCCGCCTACGTCCTCACCGCCACCACCCCCAACACCGGCGGCATGTCCCGCGCCCGCTGGGCCCACGCCTTCCGCGGCCCCGGGCCCGGCAACGCCGCCGCCCTGCACACCGCCAACTCCTTCGAACAGGCCGCCGACGAACTCTGCTTCATGACAGGACCCGTCCTCGCCGCCCTCCTGTGCACCACCGCCTTCCCCGAGGCGGGCACGGTCACCGGCGCCGTCCTGCTGATGGGCGGCATCCTCCTCTTCGCCTCCCAGCGCGCCACCGAGCCCCCGCCCCGGCCGCGCGCGCCGGGCGAGCGGTCGCGTTCGCCGCTGCGGCGGCCCGGGTTTCCGCCGCTGCTGGCGGTGTTCTGCTGCGCGGGAGCGGTGTTCGGGTCGATGGAGGTCGTCACGATCGCGTACGCGGACCGCCTCGGCAGGCCGGCCGCGGCGGGCGGCATCCTCGCGCTGCTGGCCGCGGGCTCCTGCCTGGCGGGCCTCGTCTACGGGGCGCGGCGCCCGGCCCACGCGGATTCCCCCGCGGGCCCGGGGGGTTCGGACGTCACGGAGGTGTCCGTCGCCGAGACGCCTGTCACGGAGACGTCGGAGGCCGCGGACACGTCCGCCCCCGAATCCCTCTTCCTCCGCTGCGTCCTCGCCATGGCCGCCCTCATGCTCCTCCCCCTCCTCGCCGCCGCCACCGGCCGCCTCGCCCTCCTCGCCCCCGCCCTCCTCCTCGCGGGCATGGCCACCGCCCCGACGATGATCACCGGCATGTCCCTCGTCCAGGCCCGCACCCCCGCCGGCCGCCTCAACGAGGGCATGACCCTCGCCGTCACCGCCCTCCTCGCCGGCATCGCCGCCGGGTCCGCCACCGGCGGCTGGGCCGCGGGCGGCCCGGCCGCCGGTGCGCCCGCCGCCGCGTACGCCGTCCCCCTCGCCGCCGCCACTGCCGCCGCACTCGCCGCCACCGCGCTCGCCCCCGCCGGGCTCAAGGCGGCGCGCCGCCCCGCGGCCTGAAGCAGATCCCCGGCCAAGGCGATTTCCCGGGCGGTCTGTTACATTCCGTTGGCTGCGCTCCGCGCAACGCCCCACCGCAGCACCTTCCCGGTGGATCGACTCCCGCCGAATATCAGGGAATTGAATACGGGCATTCCCAAACCGGGATTTACGTCCCGGCCGCCCCGGATTAACATCTTCCCGCATCGAGCGCCGCCCCGACGAAATTCTTCTGCCTCCGCACATGCGTGCCGCCTGACTTTGCGCTGCCCATTTCCCTCTGCGCCGACGGGAGTTTTCTCATGGACAACGTCTCACGCCGGAAAGTGCTTCTTTCGAGCGCGGCCGTGGGCGGTGCCGCCGCCCTCGGCGCCGGCCAGCTCGCCGCCGCGACCTCGGCAGGAGCCGCCGCCGGCGTGCCCGCCTCGACCATCACCCCCGCCGACGCGCGCTATCCCGACTTCGTCTCCGGCAGCAACGGCCGCTGGCGCGCCGACCCCGAGGCGATCCGGGTGGCCACGGCCACCGAGCAGGTGGTGGCCGCGGTGGAGGAGGCCGTACGGGCCGGAAAGCGCGTCTCCGTACGCAGCGGCGGGCACTGCTACGAGGCATTCGTCTACCACTCCGACGCCCAGGTCGTCATCGATCTGTCGGCGATGAATGACATCTCGTACGACCAGAAGAGACGCGCCTTCGTCATCGAGCCCGGCTGCACGCTGATGGAGGTCTATATGGAGCTCTATCGCGTCTGGGGGGTGACGATTCCGGGTGGTTCCTGCTCCTCCGTCGGCGCCGGCGGCCATATCCAGGGCGGCGGCTTCGGGCTGCTGTCCCGGGCGTTCGGGCTGACGGTCGACTACATCCACGCGGTCGAGGTCGTCGTGGTGGACGCCTCCGGCAAGGCCCGCGCGATCGTGGCCAGCAGCGACGAGAACGACCCGCACCACGACCTGTGGTGGGCGCACACCGGCGGGGGCGGCGGCAACTTCGGCATCGTCACCCGCTACTTCCTGCGCGCCCCCGGCACCGAGCGGCTGGCGCCGGAGAAGCAGTTGCCGCAGCCGCCCGGCGAGGTGTACGTGCACCAGCAGTCGTGGCCCTGGAGCAACATCGACGAGGACCGCTTCCGCACGCTGCTGCGCAACTACAGCGGCTTCTACGAGGAGTACAGCGCCCCCGGCAATCCGTACGCCGGCATGTTCAGCATGCTCGTGTGCAGCACGAAGGCCAGCGGCTCGATCTCGATGACCACCCAGATCGACGCCACCCAGCCGGACGCGGCGCGCAAGCTGGACGACTTCCTCGCCGAGATCGGCGGGCACATGGGCGACGCCCAGCCGACGACGCTCTCCACGAACGAGATGCGGGCGATGCCCGACCTCTTCGCGCCGCAGGCGCGGCCGTGGCTGGTCGCCACCCGCCAGCTCGGCGGCTCCGGCTGGGGCGGGCGGGGCGACTACAAGTCGGCGTACCTGCGGCGGGCGTTCCCGGACGAGCAGATATCCGCGATGTACAAGAACCTCACCGAGACCGACCAGCGCAGCGCGCTCGTGTCGATCGACTCGTACGGTGCGCAGGTCAACGCGGTCGGTACGGACGCGACCGCGGCGCCGCAGCGGGACTCGATCATCAAGCTCCAGTACCAGGCGTACTGGAGCGAGCAGTCCGAGGAGGCGGCGAAGCTCGGCTGGATCCGGAACATGTACCGCGACGTGTACGCGGACACCGGCGGCGTCCCCGTCCCCAACGAGGTGAACGACGGGTGCTACATCAACTACCCGGACATCGACCTCGGTGACCCGCAGTGGAACACCTCGGACACCCCCTGGCACGACCTGTACTACAAGCAGGCGTACGTGCGGCTGCAGCGGGTCAAGGCCGCGTACGACCCGGGGAACGTGTTCCGCCACGCCCAGTCCGTCCGGCTGCCCGAGTAGGCGGCCGCGGCGACGGCGCCCGGCCCGGGGCGCAGGGGACCCCGGGCCGGGCGACGCGCGCGCCGTTCGACGTGCGCCGGGGCCGGGTTCGACGGGGCGGCGGGTTCGACGGGCCGGGGTGCGCCGGCCGGTGGCGTACGGCGAAGGGGCGGGACCGGCGAGGAGTGCACGGACCGGCTCGGCCCGGACCCTGCGATCGGTGCCGGGTCGAATCGGTTCGCGTACCGCGAAGGGCTCGCGCGGCACGGCCGGTTCGCCAGCCCCGGCCGGTTCACGTGCCCCGCCCGGTCCGCTCGCCGCGACCGGGCCGCATACTGCGAGCAGCCCCGTATCGAATCGCTTCCCGTCCCGCGCCACCCCGGCACCGCCCACCGATCCCCGTCCCCGCCCGCTCCACCGGTGACCGTCCCCGCCACGAGAGGAGCACCGCCTTGCACGCCTCCGCCCCGCCCCCCGAACCCGATTCAGGACCCGCCGCCGCAAGCCCCACAGGACCGAGCCGGCGCCAGATGCTGCCGGTCTTCGGCGCCGCGGCGCTGGCGGGCGTCGTTCCCGCGCTGGGCTCCGCCTCGCCCGCGTCGGCCGCACCCGCGGCCGCGGCGCCCGCCGCCGCCGCGGCGGCGGCCCGCGGCCCCCGCGCCGTCTACGTCGGCGGCTACGCCGGCGGCCCCGGCGCCCCCGCCGGGCTCGCCGCGTTCCGCATGGCGGGCGACGGCCGCCTCACCCCGGTCCAGGAGGTGCCCGGCGTCCCCAACCCCTCGTGGCTGGCGGTGCATCCGCGGCTGCCGGTGCTCTACGCCGTCTGCGAGGTGAGCACCTGGAACGGGCAGAAGGGCGGCGGGGTCGTCTCGTACGCCATCGACACCGCCACCGGCGAACTGACCCGCACCGGCGACCAGCCCGTGCCCGGCGTCCCCGCGCACGGCGCGCTCGACGAGCGCGGTGACCACCTGATCGTCGCCAACTACGGCGGCGCCACCTTCGCCGTCGTCCCGCTCGGCGCGGACGGCACGCCCCAGCCGGTCTCGGACACCGTCACCGTCACCGGTACGGGCCCCGACCCGGAGCGCCAGACCGGCCCGCACCCGCACCAGGTCGCCTTCGACCCGGCGTACGGGTACGTCTTCGGCGCCGACCTGGGCACCGACCGCGTCTGGGCCTGGCGGCTGGATGCCGAGGCGGGGAAGCTGACGCCGAACCCCCTGCCGTTCATGCAGGTCGCCTCCGGGTCGGGCACGCGGCACCTGGCGTTCCACCCCGGCGGGCGGTTCGTCTACGTCGCGGGCGAGTTGACGTCGTCGGTCACGGCCTTCACGTACGACGCGGCCCGCGGCACGTTCCGCTGGCTGCAGACCCTCGGCACGCTGCCGCGCGGCTTCACCGGCGAGAGCTACTGCGCGGAGGTCGCCGTGCACCCGGACGGCAGGACGGTCTACGTGTCCAACCGCGGGCACGACAGCATCGCCCGGTTCGCGGTCGGCGCCGACGGGCGGCTCGACCTGCGCGAGACCACCTCGACCGGCGGCGCCTGGCCGCGGCACTTCGCCCTGGCCCCGGCCGGCGACGTGCTGCTGGTGGCGAACCAGAACAGCGACGACGTGGTGTCGTTCCGCGTCACCCGCTCCGGCGCCCTGCGGCGCACCGGCGCCACCGCAGCCGCCCCGAGCCCGGCATGCGTGGCCTTCGGGGGCGTCCTGCCGAAGTGACGGCCGGCGTACGGGCCGGAGTGACGCACGGCGCATCGACGCGGCGACGGAAGGGGCGGGTGCCGGCGGGCACCCGCCCCCTCGCCGCTCACTTCGCCGGCGCCGTTCACCGGCACCTCCCGCCACCACCGTTCACCGATGCCGTTCGCCGATGCCGTTCGCCGAAACAATTTGTCAACGCCATTGACATACTGCCGGGTCCTCCCTACGTTCCTCCGTCGAAGCGCTTCGACACCTCTCATCGAACCGATTCGACGAGAACGACTCTCCCGGAGGCAGTGGATGTTGAAGGCACGGAGAAGGGCGCGCCTGCTGGCTGCCGCCCTGGCGGGAGCCCTGTCGCTGAGCACGCTCGCCGCGTGCGGCGGCTCCGACGACGGCGGTTCCGGCGACGGCAAGACCCTCCGGCTCTGGCATTACGAGGGTCCCGACAGCGCCATGGGCAAGGCGTGGGCCGAGGCGATCGCGGAGTTCGAGGAGAGCCACCCGGGGGTGAAGGTCGAGTTCGAGGAGAAGGGCTTCGAGCAGATCCAGAAGACCGCCCCGCAGGTCCTCAACTCCGACCAGGCGCCCGACCTCATGGAGTACAACAAGGGCAACGCCACCACCGGCCAGCTCTCCCGCCAGGGCCTGCTCACCGACCTCACCGACGAGGCGGAGAAGCGCGGCTGGGCCGACGCCGTGCCGCCGACCGTGGCGACGACCAGCCGGTACGACGAGAGCGGCGTCATGGGCTCCGGCGCCTGGTACGGCATCCCCAACTACGCCGAGTTCACGATGGTCTACTTCAACAAGGACCTCTTCGCGGAGCACGGCGTCGAGGTCCCGACGACGTTCGCGGAGCTGGAGGACGCGCTCGCGACGTTCAAGGACGCCGGCATCACCCCCTTCGCCAACGCCGGCGCCGAGTACATGGCGCAGCAGTACCTCTACCAGCTCGCCCTCAGCCGGGCCGACAAGGCGTGGGTCGACTCCTTCCAGATGGAGGGCGAGACCGACTTCTCCGACGCGGCCTGGACGTACGCCGCCGAGACCTTCGCCGACTGGGTCGACAAGGGCTACATCGCCGAGAACTCCTCCGGCACCAAGGCCGAGGACGCCGGCGTCTCGTTCATCCAGGGCAAGCACCCGATGCTCTTCTCCGGAAGCTGGTGGTTCGGCCGCTTCCAGGCGGAGATCCAGAAGTTCGACTGGGACACCTTCCTGTGGCCCGGCAGCGACCTGACCCTCGGCTCCGGCGGCAACCTGTGGGTGGTGCCGGAGGGCGCCGAGAACAAGGAGCTGGCGTACGACTTCATCGACATCACGATGAAGAAGGGCATCCAGAACGTCCTGGGCGACAACGGCGGCGTCCCCGTCGCGGCCGACGCGGCCGCGATCAAGGACCCGCAGTCGAAGGCCCTCATCGAGGACTACACGACCCTCGCCGGGAACGACGGCCTCGCCTACTACCCCGACTGGCCGGCCAACGGCTTCTACGACTCGATGACCTCCGAGACGCAGAAGCTCCTCACCGGCAGCGCGGAGCCGGGCGACGTGCTGGAGTCGCTCCAGGCCGAGTACGACGAGAACGTGCTCCAGGAATGACGGCCGTCGTCTCCAAGGACGCGGCTCGCCCCGCCGGCGGGAGCGGAACCCCCTCCCGCCGGCGGTGGCCCACCAGCCGCGGCGGCCGTTCGCGCCGGCCGTCCACCGAGGGCTCGTACGCGCTCTTCCTGCTCCCCGGCGCGCTGGCGTTCCTCGTCGTCATCGTCGTGCCGTTCGCGATGAACACCGGGATCAGCTTCACCGACTGGAGCGGCGTCGGCACGCCGGAGTTCACCGGTCTGGAGAACTACGACCGGCTCCTCGGCGACGACGACTTCTGGGAGTCGTTCCGGCACAGCCTGGCCATGGTCGCGGCGATGGCGCTGATCCCGACCGCGCTCGGGCTGGTGCTCGCCTCGGCGCTCTTCGACTTCGTCGGCCGGCACGCCGGCAGCCGCTGGGTGGCCGTGCTGCGCGCCTGCTTCTATCTGCCGCAGGTGCTGCCGATCGCGGTCGCCGGCATCGTGTGGAGCTGGGTCCTGGCGCCGGAGAGCGGTTCGCTGAACGAACTCCTGGGCGCCGTCGGGCTCGACGCGCTCCAGCAGGACTGGCTCGGCGACCCGGACTGGGCGCTGTACAGCGTGATGGCCGTGATGGTGTGGGTGCAGATCGGCTTCCCGCTGGTGATCTTCATGTCCGGGCTCCAGCGCGTCGACCCGGCGCTGCACGAGGCGGCGGAGCTGGACGGCGCGGGCTGGTGGCGGCGGTTCTGGCACGTGACGCTGCCGCAACTGCGGCCGGAGATCGCGGTGGTGCTCCTGTGGTGCACGATCGCGGCGCTGAAGGTCTTCGGCATGGTGTACGTCCTCACCGGCGGCGGCCCGGGCGGGGCGACGAACGTCCCGTCGTACTTCGCGTACCAGAACTTCTTCGAGAACTTCCAGGCCGGCTACGGCGCCGCGATCTCCACCGTCCTCACCGTGCTCATCCTGGTGCTGGCGGTCGTCGCCCTGAAGCTGCAGACGCGGGCGGAGGACGAGAACAGATGAGCCCGGTCAAGAAGTATCCCGTGCTCGTGGCGCTGGTGGTGGGCGCGGCGTTCATGGTGCTGCCGTTCCTCGTCGTGCTGATGAACGCGGTCAAGACGCCGGAGGAGTACTCCAGCGACGGGCCGCTCAGCATGCCCGACGGCGTGTACCTCGACGGCCTCGCGGACTTCTGGGAGCGCGTCGACTTCGGCCAGAAGCTCTGGAACTCGGTGCTGATCTCCGGCTCGGTGGCGGTGCTCGCCGTGGTGCTGTCGGTGCTGAGCGCGTACGCCATCGGCATCGGCCGGATCAGGGGGCGGCCGTACGTGCTCGCGTTCTTCGTGCTGGCGAACATGCTGCCGCAGGAGGCGCTGGTCTACCCCCTCTACTACCTGTCGAAGGAGTTCGGCCTCTACGACACCCGGCTGAGCGTCGTGATCGTCTTCACCGTCGTGCAGTCCGCCTTCGGCACGTATCTGCTGGCCTCGGTGCTCGGCGGGTTCCCGCGCGAGGTGATCGAGGCGGCGCGGATCGACGGGGCGACCAAGTGGCAGGTGCTGTGGCGGGTGGTGGTGCCCGTGAGCCGGCCGACGATCGGCGTGCTGATGGTGCTCTTCTTCATCTGGACGTGGAACGAGTTCCTGCTGCCGCTGGTCATGCTCGTCTCGGACGACAACCAGACCGTGTCCGTCGCCCTCGGCGTGCTCCAGGGGCAGCGGGACATGGACGCCACGATGACGAACGCCGCCGCCCTGCTGGGCGTGCTGCCGGCGATCGCGTTCTTCCTCATCTTCCAGCGGACCCTGACCCGCGGCATCGCCGTGGGCGCCGTGAAGTGACCCCCGTACATCCCGACGTGCCCCACCACGTACTCCCCAAGTGACCCCGAGAGGCTGCGCATGAAGTTCACCGACGGCTACTGGATGCTGCGCGAGGGCGTTCGTGCCGCCTACCCCGTCGAGGTGCTCGACGTCACCCCCGGGGACGGCACGCTGGACGTGCACGCACCGACCCAGCCCATCCGGCACCGCGGCGATCTGCTGAAAGGCCCGGTCATGACCGTCTCCGTGCACTCCCCCATGCCCGACGTGATCGGTGTGACGCTCACCCACTTCGACGGCGGCACCGACGCCGGGCCCCGCTTCCGGCTCGCCGGGGCGGAGTCGCACGCGCAGGTCTCGTACGACGACGAGCACGCCCTGCTCACCGCCGGCAGCCTCGCCCTGCGGGTGGCGCGCGGCGGGCCGTGGCGGCTGGACTTCCTCACCGCCGACGGGCTGAAGCCGCTCACCTCCTCGGGGCCCAAGGGCATGGCCATCATGGAGACCGACGCCCCGGGCGGCGGCCCGGCCCGGCACTATCTGCGCGAGCAGCTCGGGCTCGGCGTCGGCACCCACGTCTACGGGCTCGGCGAGCGCTTCGGGCCGCTGGTGAAGAACGGCCAGGTCGTGGACATCTGGAACGCCGACGGCGGCACGGCCACCGAGCAGGCGTACAAGAACGTGCCGTTCTACCTCACCGACGCCGGCTACGGCGTCTTCGTCGACCACCCCGGGCGGGTGTCGCTGGAGGTGGGCTCGGAGGCGGTGTCGCGGGTGCAGTTCAGCGTCGAGGGGCAGGAGCTGACGTACTACGTCATCCACGGGCCGACGCCGAAGGAGATCCTGCGCAAGTACACGGCGCTCACCGGCCGGCCCGCGCTGCCGCCGGCCTGGTCGTTCGGGCTCTGGCTGTCGACGTCGTTCACGACCTCGTACGACGAGGAGACCGTCACCTCCTTCATCGACGGGATGGCCGAGCGCGATCTGCCGCTGTCCGTCTTCCACTTCGACTGCTTCTGGATGCGCGAGTTCCACTGGTGCGACTTCGAGTGGGACCCGCGGGTCTTCCCCGACCCGCCGGGGATGCTGCGCCGGCTGAAGGAGCGGGGGCTGCGGATCTGCGTGTGGATCAACCCGTACATCGCGCAGCGCTCCCCGCTCTTCGCCGAGGGCCGCGACGCCGGATATCTGCTGCGCAAGCCGGACGGCGCAGTGTGGCAGTGGGACAAGTGGCAGCCGGGGATGGCGCTGGTGGACTTCACCAACCCCGAGGCGCGCGCCTGGTACGCGGGCAAGCTCGCGGCGCTCCTCGACATGGGCGTGGACTGCTTCAAGACCGACTTCGGCGAGCGGGTGCCGACCGATGTCGCGTACTTCGACGGCTCCGACCCGGAGCGGATGCACAACTACTACACGTACCTCTACAACGAGACGGTCTTCGACGTGCTGAAGAAGCACCGCGGCGAGGGCGAGGCGGTGGTCTTCGCGCGCTCGGCGACGGCCGGGAGCCAGCAGTTCCCCGTGCACTGGGGCGGGGACTGCGAGTCGACGTACGAGGCGATGGCGGAGTCGCTGCGCGGCGGTCTGTCGCTGGGGATGTCGGGCTTCGGCTACTGGAGCCACGACATCGGCGGCTTCGAGGGCACGCCGTCGCCGGCGCTCTTCAAGCGGTGGATCGCCTTCGGGCTGCTGTCGTCGCACAGCCGGCTGCACGGCTCGTCGTCGTACCGGGTGCCGTGGCTCTTCGACGAGGAGGCCGTGGACGTGCTGCGGGTGTTCACGAAGCTGAAGCTGCGGCTGATGCCGTATCTGGACGCGGTGGCGCGCGAGGCGCACGAGTCGGGGGTGCCGATGATGCGGCCGATGGCGCTGGAGTTCCCGGAGGACCGGGCGTGCACGCATCTGGAGCGGCAGTACATGCTCGGGCCCGACCTGCTGGTGGCGCCGGTGTTCAGCGACGGGGGCGAGGTCTCGTACTACGTCCCGGAGGGCACGTGGACGCATCTGCTCAGCGGCGAGGAGGTGCACGGGCCGCGGTGGGTGCGGGAGCGGCACGGGTTCGCGAGCGCGCCGGTGCTGGTGCGGCCGGGTGCGGTGCTGCCGGTGGGGGCGGTGGACGACCGGCCGGACTACGACTACGCGGACGGGGTGACGCTGCGCGCGTACGGGCTGAGCCCGGGGCAGCGGGTGCGGGTGCCGGTCGGGGGGCGGGTGTTCACGGTGGTCTGCGAGGGCGGCACGGTACGGGCGTCGGCGGGCGACGGGGAGGGCGCCGCGGACGGTTCGAGCGGTACGGGCGGGCCCTGGGCGCTGGAGGTCGTCGGCGGTCCCACGGTGCGCGCGGAATCGGGCCGCGGCGTCCTCGTCGCGGAGCTGGGCTAAGGTCCGGCTGTCCGGCAGACGGACGGCCGACCCGGCGAGCAGGGGGAGTTGATGGTCAAGATCACCGATGTGGCCCGGCACGCCGGGGTGTCGCCGAGCACCGTCTCGTACGCGCTCAGCGGCAAGCGCCCGATCTCCGACGAGACCCGGCAGCGCATCGAGTCCAGCATCCGCGAGCTGGGCTACCGCCCGCACGCCGGCGCCCGCGCGCTGGCGAGCAGCAGGTCCAACGTGCTGGCGCTGGTCATCCCGTTCCGCAGCGGGATCCACGTGCCGGTCGTCATGCAGTTCGCGGTGTCGGTGGTGACGACGGCGCGGCAGCACGACCACGACGTGCTGCTGCTCACCCAGGAGGAGGGCGAGGAGGGGCTGCGGCGGGTGGCGGACACGGCGCTGGTCGACGCGCTCATCGTGATGGACGTGCAGTTGCACGACGCCCGGCTGCCGCTGCTGCGCGCCCTGGACCGGCCCTCGGTGCTCATCGGCTTCCCGGCCGACGCCGCGGGACTCACCTGCATCGACCTGGACTTCGCGGCGGCCGGCGGCGCCTGCGTGACGCATCTGGCGGAGCTGGGGCACCGGTGCGTGGCCCTCGTCGGCTCGCCGCCGGAGGTGTACCTGCGCGAGACGGGCTTCGCGCAGCGCGTCACGCACGGCTTCACCGCGGCGGCCGACGAGCGCGGGCTGACGTCGACGGTGCACCCCTGCGAGGCGACCCCGGCGGCGGCGCAGGCGATGGCGGAGCAACTGCTCCGCGAGCACCCGGAGCTGACCGGCGTGGTCGTGCACAACGAGCCGGTGGTGCAGCCGCTGATCGACGCGTTCCGGCGGCTCGGGCTGCGGGTGCCGGAGGACCTGTCGGTGGTGGCGATCTGCCCGGACGAGCTGGCCGAGCAGGCACCGCTGCCGATCTCGTCGGTGGCGGTGCCCTCCGCGCGCATCGGGACGCGGGCCGTGGAGCTGCTGATGGGCAAGCTCGACGGGCAGGACGTGCCGGAGGCGACCATGCTGCCGCCGTGGCTGACCCGGCGGGCGACGACGGCGCCACGCGCCGGCTGACCGGGGGGCGGGCGGACCTCTTGGGGAACGGAACGGAGCAACTCATCGCGTAGTCGAAGCGTTTCGACTAGATCACAAGGAGTCGCGCACGTGAAACGAAGAACAGTTCTCGCCGCCCCGCTGGCGCTCCCGCTGGCCGGTTCCCTCACCACCGCCCTCGCCGGCACCGCCGCCGCGGCCCCGGCCGCTCCGGCCGCTCCGGCCGGTTCCGCAGCCGCCGCCAAGGTGCGCGAGCTGCTGGCCCGACTCACCCTGGACGAGAAGATATCCCTGCTCCACCAGTGGCAACCCGCCATCCCCCGGCTGGGGATGAAGGCGTTCCGCACCGGCACCGAGGCCCTGCACGGCCTCGCCTGGCTCGGCCCCGCCACCGTCTTCCCGCAGGCCATCGGCCTCGCCTCCACCTGGAACCCGGAACTCATCCGCGAGGTCGGCGAAGCGGTCGGCGACGAGGTGCGCGGCCTCCAGCACGAACGCCCCGCCGGCTGGGGCCTGAACGTGTGGGCACCGACGGTCAACCTGCTGCGCGACCCGCGCTGGGGCCGCAACGAGGAGGGCTACTCCGAGGATCCGTACCTGACCGGCGTCATCTCCACGGCCTACGCGGGCGGGCTGACCGGCGGCGACCCCGACAACCTCAAGACGGCCCCCCTCGTCAAGCACTACCTGGCCAACAACAACGAGGTCCGGCGCGACCAGACCTCCTCGGACCTGCGCCCGCGGGTGCTCAAGGAGTACGAGGAGCCGGCCTACCGGGCGGCGATCTCCGCCGACGCCGCGTGCGGCGTCATGACCGCGTACAACCTCGTCAACGGCCGCCCCTGCACGGTCACCGACCTCAACGCCTCGGTCCGCACCTGGACCGACCGCTCCCTGCTCAACGTCACCGACGCCTGGGCCCCCAACAACCTCCCGGCCACCGGCTCGCAGAAGTATTTCGGCACCCTCGCCGAGGCCGACGCCGCCATCCTCAAGGCCGGCGTCGACAGCTTCACCACCGACGACACCGACGGCGGCCCGACCACCGCCGCCGTCAAGGAGGCGCTGGCGAAGGGCCTGCTCACCGAGGCGGACGTCGACACCGCGGTGCGGCACATCCTCGACATCCGCGCCCGCCTCGGCGACTTCGACGCGGACGGCGGTCCGTACGGGCACCTCGACAAGTCCGTCATCGACAGCCCCGCGCACCGCAAGCTCGCCCGCCGCACCGCCGCCGAGGCGGTCGTGCTGCTGAAGAACGACCGCGGCGCGCTGCCGCTCGACGCCCGCAAGCTGCGGAAGGTCGCGGTCGTCGGCCCGCTGGCCGACACCCTCTACACCGACTGGTACTCGGGCAGCCTGCCGTACGCGATCACGCCGCTGCGGGGCATCACCGACCGCCTCGGCGCGGGCGCCGAGGTGACCACCGGCGAGGGCGTCGACCGCGTGGCGCTGAAGAACGCCGCGACCGGCCGCTACGTCACCGCCGGCCGCGGCGACGAGGGCGCGGCGCTGGCGGAGGGCGCGACGACGGCGGGCGAGACCGAGCAGTTCGACGTCTTCGGCTGGGGCGAGGGCGTCGTCACGCTGCGGGCCGTCGCCAACGGCAAGGTCGTCGGCCTGCGCGACGGCCGGTTCTACAACGACCAGGAGCAGCCCAACGGCTGGTTCGTCTCGCAGTTGTTCCGGCCGGAGGAGCAGGACGACGGCACGGTGGTGCTGCGGTACGCGGGCTACGAGAACTGGTTCGGCGACGCCGTCTACCTCCGCGCGCGCGAGGACGGCGTGCTCGTCCTCGGCACCGCCGCCGACGCCTCCCGCTACACCCTCGAAACGCTTCGAGACGGCATCGACGAGGCCGTGGCGGCGGCACGGGCCGCGGACACCGCCATCGTCGTCGTCGGCTCGATGCCGTTCATCAACGCCCGCGAGACCGACGACCGCGAGGACATGGGCCTGGCCGGCACCCAGTCGGCGCTGGTACGCGCCGTGCTCGCCGCCAACCCCAAGACCGTCGTCGTGGTCGAGAACAGCTACCCCACCACGCTCACCTGGGAGCAGGAACACGTCCCCGCGCTCGTGTGGACGACCCACGCGGGCCAGGAGACCGGCCGTGCGCTGGCCGACGTGCTCTTCGGCGACGTGAACCCGGCGGGCCGGCTCACCCAGACCTGGTACCGGTCGGCCGCCGGCCTGCCGCCGATCCTGGAGTACGACAACATCAAGTACGAGCGCACGTACCAGTACTTCACCGGCGACGTGCTCTACCCCTTCGGCCACGGCCTGTCGTACACCACCTTCCGCTACGGCCGCCCGCGGCTGCTGCGCGATGCCGTCGCCGTGCCGGTCACCAACACCGGCAGCCGCGCGGGCGCGGAGGTCGTGCAGCTCTACACGCGGCAGCGCGACTCGCGCGTGAAGCAGCCGCTGAAGAAGCTCCAGGCGTTCGCGAAGGTGACCCTGCGGCCCGGCGAGACGCGCACGGTGACGTTGCCGCTGCCGCGCGCGGCGCTGGCGCACTGGGACGTCACCCGCGAGCGCTGGGTGGTGGAGCGCAGCACGTACGACGTGCTCGTCGGCGCCTCGTCCGGGGACATCCGGGCGCGGGCGGAGCTGGACGTCGACGGCGAGACCGTGCCGCCGCGGGATCTGCGGCGCACGACGCGGGCGGAGAACTTCGACGACTACGCGGGCGTGCGGCTGGTCGACGAGTCGAAGCCGAGGGGCACGGCCGTCGGCGCGGAGTCGGCGGGCGCGTGGCTGCTCTTCGCGGACGCCGACCTGCGGCGCGGGGCGCGGCGGCTGGTGGCGCGGGTGGCGAAGGAGTCGCCGGGCGCGGCCACGCTGGAAGTGCGGCTGGACGCGCCGGACGGCCCGCTGGCGGGTGAGGCGGCGGTGCGCAGCACGGGGTCGCGGTACGCGTACGAGGAGGTCACGGCGGTGCTGCGGGGCGCGACCGGGCGGCGCGACGTGTACCTGGTGCCGGGTGAAGGGGTGCGCATCGCGGACTTCTCCCTGAGCTGAGCCGCGGGTTGGTGGTCCGCGGCGGGCGGGAGGACGGCCGCCCGCCGCGGACGCCGGTTCCGGCACCGCCGGGCCGAGGGCACGGCGGCCGGCGGTGCCGGGGCTCACGGGGCTCGCGGGATCCCGGTACGCACCCGGGAAGGAGCCTTCAGTCCCCCGAGACCGCGATCGACTGGAACTCGCGGAGCACCTTCTCCGGCGCCGAGTTCCGGCTCACGGCCTTGCCCAGGTCGTTGCCCATCACCCCGAGCAGTTCGGCCCAGACCGGCCGCGTGGTGGGGTCGAACCGGGCCCGCCCCGTCATCCCCACGTACCGCCCGACCCGCCGGTCGTCCTTGAGCACGTCGACCGCCGACTGCGTGGTGGGCAGCAGGCCCTCGGCCTTCAGATACGGCACGTAGTTCTCGGGCCGGTAGAAGAAGCTGAGGAAGTCGCGGATCAGCTCCCGGTTGCCGGACTTCTTGAACGCCATCAGGTAGTCCTGGATCCCGTGCGCGACGGGCGCGGCGCCGTGGCTGACCGGGTGGACGGCGAGCCCGTAGTCGACGTCGCCCTTCTCGATCAGGTCCAGGAACGCCCGCGCGCCGAAGGCGCCGTAGACCATCGCGGCCTTGCCCTGCGCGAAGAGCGGCCAGGTGCCGTCGGGGCGGTTGGTCTGGCCGGGGTTGGGCTGGGTGTAGCCGCGCCTGCTGAGGTCCTGGAGGAAGCCGAGCGTTTCGACGTTGCGGTCGCTGTCGATGGCCCACTTGCCGTTCGCGGTCCAGCCGCCGCCGTTGGCGCGGGCCCAGGTGCCGAACTCGTAGTGCCCGGACTCGATGCCGAGGGCCAGCCCGTACGGGACGTACTTCCCGGGCAGCGCCTTGATCCGGTCGACGGCGTCGAGGAACTCCTCGCGGGTCTCCGGCGGCCCGTCGAAGCCGGCTTCGCGCAGGATCGCCTTGTTGTAGTACATGCCGTTGACGGTGGCGAGGAACGGCAGCGCGTACTGCCGGCCCTCGAAGGAGGCGTTGTCGGCGAAGGCGGGCATGAAGTCGCCGTAGACCTCGGGGGTGAGGACGTCCTCCGCGGGGTGCAGCAGGCCGGCGTCGGCGTAGTCGGCGAAGAGGTTGAGGTTGGCTATGTCGGGCAACTGGCCCGTCTGCACCATCGTGTTGATCTGGGTCTGCAGGTTGCCCCAGTCGATGATCTGCAGCTTGACGCTCTTGCCGGGGTGCTTGTCCTCGAACTTCGCGACGAGCTTGCGCCAGTACGGCTGCGTGCCGTCGGTGTACTGCGCGATGACGACCTTGATGGAGTCCGGGTCGCCGGCCGCGATGGGCCGGCCGCAGGCCGCCGCCAGCGCGCCGAGCGCGGACGCGGAGGCGAGCGCGCCGCCGGCGCGGAGGACGGCCCTTCTGCCGGGCCCGCTGCCGGGCATGGGGTGGCTCATTTGGTGCTGCCCTTCGTCAGGCCGCTCACCAGGTACCGCTCGATGAGCGCGAACAGGATCACCGCGGGCACGATCGCCATCAGGGAGGCGGCGAAGAGGTACTGGTAGTTCGTCTCGTACAGGCCCACGAACTGCTGCACGCCGACGGTGAGCGGCACCCGGTTCTCGGTGGGCTCGTTGAAGACGGTCAGCGAGACGACGAACTCGTTCCAGACCTGGATGAACGTGAAGATGGTGACGGTGATGAGCGCGGGGGCCGCGAGCGGCAGCGCCATCCGCACCATGGTCCGGAAGCGGCCGAGCCCGTCGAGCATCGCCGCCTCGTCGATCTCCACGGGGATGGAGCTGAACTGGGTGTGCAGGATCCAGATCGCGAAGGCGATGTTGAAGGCGCAGTTGACCGCGATGATGAACCAGTAGCTGTGGATGCCGCCGGTGAACACCGCCTCCCGGTAGAGGCCGATGAGCAGCGCCACCGCGGGGAACATCTGGGAGACCAGCACGAGCCCGAGGAACGCGCCCCGGCCGCGGAAGTCCGTCCGCGCCAGGATGAACGCGGCGGGCGCGGCGATCAGCAGCACCACGGCGGTGGAGACCAGCGCGACGATCAGGCTGACCCTGAAGTAGTCGGCCAGCGGGATCTTGTCCCACACGTCGGCGTAGTTGGACCAGGCCCACTCGTCGGGCAGGTAGTCGGCGGGCACCTGGAAGAGTTCGGCGTCGGTCTTCAGCGAGCCGAGGAACATCGCGACGTACGGCGCGAGGAAGAAGAGCGCGACGCAGAGCCCCGCGAGCGGGAGCCCGATGTGCCGCACCCGCCGCCACCCGGCGGCCAGCGGTCCGGTCACGGGGCGCAGGCCGCGGGCGAGGGCGGCCGAGGCCAGCCGGGTGCGGCGGCCGAGGGCCTCGGCGGCCCCGCTGCCCGCGCGCTCCTTGCCGTACGCGGCGGGGGCGCGGCCCTTGAGGAGCCGGATGAGGACGGCGATGAGGAGGCTGATCGCGATGACGTTGAGCACGCCGAGGGCGGCGGCCTCACCGGTGTCGAGCCGGCCGGTGAAGGCGATCTTGTACATGAAGGTGACGGAGGTGTCGGCGTGGTTGCCGGCCGTCTTGCCCATGATCACCCAGATCAGGGCGAAGGCGTTGAAGACGTGCAGCATGTTGAGCACGAGCGCGACGGTGAGCGAGGGCCGCAGCATCGGCAGCGTCACCCGGCGCCAGGTGGTCCACGGCCCGGCGCCGTCGATCTTCGCGGCCTCCACCACCTCGCCGGGGATGGTCTGCAGCCCGGAGAGGAGGACGTACGCCGTGAAGGGGATCGAGGTGA
Organism: Streptomyces sp. WAC 06738; assembly: GCF_003945505.1. NCBI lineage: Bacteria > Bacillati > Actinomycetota > Actinomycetes > Kitasatosporales > Streptomycetaceae > Streptomyces > Streptomyces sp. WAC 06738. The sequence continues at coordinate 2,664,953 of NZ_CP029618.1, forward strand.
TGACCCCGACCGCCATCAGCGAGAAGAAGGCGATGTCCGGGTCCTTGTACCAGTCCACCGGCGAGTCGAGGATCTTCAGATCCATCAGCAGCCGGTTGAGCAGGCCGTTCCCGCCCTCGTAGATGAAGCGCCAGACGGTCGCGGTCATCACCAGGGACGTCGCCCACGGCACGATCAGCGCGAGCCGGACGAAGCGGCGGCCGAAGAAGTCCTTGGCGAGGAACTGCGCGAGGGCGAGGGAGGCGAGGACCGTGAGGCCGACGACGACCACGACCCACAGGAGGGTGTTGCCGACGACGCCGGGGAGTTCGTCCTCGGCGAAGAGGCTGCGGTAGTTCTCCAGCCCGGCGAAGCCGTCGGTGAGGCCGATGCGGTTGATCTCGACGAAGGACATCCCGACCATGTAGATCGCCGGGAAGACGATCACGGCCGCGATGAGCAGGGTGCCGGGCGCCAGCCAGCGGGCGGGGACGGTCCGCCGCCACAGGGCGCGGAGCGGGCTCACCGGGGGCGGCGCGGCGCCGGCCGGGGGTCGTGGGGATGTCGGCGGGGCGCCGCCTTCGTTCCGTACGGGATCGGCGGTCGCCTCGGTGCGGGGCGTCGTCGTCAACGGGCACCTCCTGCTGCTCGGTCAGGTCCCGGGGCGCCCTGATCGCCCGGATCGCGCCGCTGGGCCCGCACGCCCGGGTGGCGCTGATCGCCCGGGTGGCCTGGGGACTCCGCCGCCTTCCCGTCGCCGGCGGCGAGGTCGTGCAGCGGGACGATCTGCCCGGCGGCACCGCCGAACAGCTCGCCGTCCAGATACGCCACGGCCCGCCCGATCGCGCCGACCGCGACGCACTCCTCGTCGAGCGCGGACGCGCGCAGCTCCGGCACCCGCAGGCACACGTCCTCCAGCCGCCGCCGCAGCCGCGGCAGCAGCACGTCGGCGGCGCGCGAGAAGGCGCCGCCGAGGACGACCAGTTCGGGGTCGAGGGTCATGACCATCGCCGAGGTGCCGAGGGCCAGGTCGTCGCAGTAGCGCTCGACGGCCGCCACGGCGATGGGGTCGCCGCCGCGGGCGGCGGCGAAGGTGTGCCGCGCGGCGTCGCTCTTGGGCACGTCCGGGGGGACGGCGGGGCAGTCGTGGAGGTACGAGGCGGCGGTGACCCAGTGCGTCACGGGGTGCATGCCGACCTCGCCGGCGACGCCGCCGAACCCGCGGTGCACCTGCCCCCCGACGACCAGCGCGGCGCCGGTGCGCCGGCCGGCGTGGAGGAAGACGGTGTCGTCGACGCCCTTGGCCACGCCCCACTGGCGCTCGGCGAGGGCGGCGAGGCGGGAGTCGTTGTCGATCTGCACGGCGCAGGGGAAGAGGGCGCCGATGCGGGCGGCGAGGTCGACGCCGGTCCAGTTGGCGACGCCGGCGCAGAACTGCACGGTGCCGGCGCGGTCCACGATGCCGGTGGTGCCCGCGCCGACGGCCCACAGGTCCTCGCGCCGCAGCCCGACGGCGGTCAGGCAGTCGGCCACGGCCAGGTCGGCGGCGGCGATGCGGTCGTCGACGGGGGTGGCGGGGCCGACTGTGCGGTGCGTCTGGGCGCGTACGGTGCCGTCGAGGTCGGCGACGGCGGCGCGCACGCTGTGGACGCCGATGTCGATGCCGGCGACGTGCCCGGCGTCGGCCCGGAACCGGTACCGCCGCGCGGGGCGCCCGACGGTGCCCTGCGCGGGGCCGAGTTCCTGGACCCAGCCCAGCTCCACGAGCTGGCCTACGACGTCCTTGGTGGACGGCCGGGAGAGTCCTGTCCGCTCGGCGACGGCGGTGAGGGTGAGCGGCTCGGCGCCGCGCAGGACGTCCACGACCGCCAGCGAGTTCAGGTGCCGCAGCCGGGACAGGTCCCCGCCCAGCTCCGCTGCCGATGCCATGAGTCACGCCCCTCCCACGCCCACCTCCCGCCGTGGAGAACCCGCGACGGAGTAACGATGGACTCCTTTACATATTTACGATGGAGCCCTTTATATGGAGTGGAGAACGCCAGCGTCAACCCGTCGAACGGAGACCGACCTTGATCATCCCCACGCCGTCGCGCAGCTCCCCCCGCCCCGGTTCGTACGCCCTGGGCCCGGACACCCCGCTGCACGTCGCCGATCCGGCGCTCACGCCGGTCGCCCGCGTCCTGCGCGAACAGCTCCTGCCCGGCACGGGCTGCACGCTGCCGCCCGGGCGGGGCGGGATCGAGCTGGCCCTGGCCGGAGACCTGGCGGCGGACCCGGGTGCGGGTCCTGAGGCGTACCGCCTGACGATCGGCCCCGACGGCATCCGCATCGCCGCGGGCGGCCCGGCCGGCGCCTTCTACGGCGTGCAGACGCTGCGCCAGCTCCTGCCGCCGCACACCCTGCGCCACAGCGCGCTCGACGAGGGCCCGTGGGACCTGTCCTGCGTCGAGATCGAGGACCGGCCGCGGTTCGCGTGGCGGGGCGTGCTGCTCGACGTGGCCAGGCACTTCTTCACCAAGCGCGACGTGCTGCGCGTGCTCGACCAGATGGCGCTGCACAAGCTGAACGTGCTCCACTTCCACCTCACCGACGACCAGGGCTGGCGCCTGGAGGTGAAGCGCTACCCGCGGCTGACGGAGGTCGGCTCCTGGCGCACGGAGTCGAAGCCGGGCTGGAACGAGACGGGCGACGGCCGGCCGCACGGCGGCTACTACACGCAGGACGACATCCGCGAGATCGTCGCGTACGCGGCGGCCAGGCATATCCTCGTGGTGCCGGAGGTCGACGTGCCGGGGCACACGCAGGCCGCGATCACGGCGTACCCGGAACTGGGCAACACGGGGGCGCAGTTGGCGGTGGAGACCGGCTGGGGCGTGAAGTCGAACATCCTCAACGTCTCCGACGCGACGCTGGACTTCGTACGGAACGTCTTCGACGAGGTGATCGAGCTCTTCCCCAGCCCGATCATCTGCGTCGGCGGCGACGAGTGCCCGAAGGACCAGTGGAAGGCGAGTCCGGCGGCGCAGGCGCGGATGGCGGAGCTGGGGCTGCGCAACGAGGACGAGCTGCAGAGCTGGTTCATCCGGCAGGTCTCGGACCATCTTCAGGCGCGGGGACGGCAGTTGCTGGGCTGGGACGAGATCCTGGAGGGCGGCCTGCCGCCGGCCGCGACGATCGTGTCGTGGCGCGACAACCACGGCGCGGTGCGGGCGGCCCGCGAGGGCCACCAGGTCGTCACCAGCCCGGCCCGCCAGGTCTACCTCGACTACCGGGCCTCGGACTCCCCGGACGAACCGGTCCCGGTGGGCACGGTCCTGCCGGTCGAGGAGGTCTACGCCTTCGAACCGGTCCCGGAGGAGCTCCGCGGCACCCCGGCGGCGGACCTGGTCATCGGCGCGCAGTGCGGCCTGTGGACGGAGGCGATCGACAATGCCCGGGCGCTGGACTACCAGGCGTTCCCGCGGATGAGCGCGTTCGCGGAGACGGTGTGGTGCGACGCGACCCGGGACGGGACGGCCTTCGCGGAGCGGCTGGCGCACCACCTGGACCGGCTGGAGGCGCTGGGGGTGGAGTACCGGCGGCCGGAGGGCCCGAGGCCGTGGGAGCGGCGCCCGGGGGTACGGGGGAGGCCGGTGACGATGGCGGAGTACCTGGCGGAGGTGGAGGCGGACACGAGGAACATCAGGTAACCGCCGGGGAGCCCGGCGACCGGCCACGGGGGAGCCGGTCGCCGGCACCCCTTCACCCCGCCCCCCTCATCGCCTCCCCCACCGCCTCCGCGAACGCCCGTACCGCCGCGCCCGCCCCGTCCTCCCGCCAGACCAGTCCCAGCGCCGACTCCCGCAGCCCCCGCACCCGTACGTACGCCACGTCCCCCCGCGGGTGGTGCTCCGCCGTCGGGCGGCAGAGCAGCATCACCCCCCGGTTCGCCGCCACCAGCGACAGCCCCTCCTGCAGCGTCCCCACCTCCGGCCCGCGCGGGACCGGCGCCCCCGCCGGGGTACGCGCCGGGGCCTGGGCCTCGCGCCAGTACGCCGGGGCCGGAGCCGTCACGCCGATCAGCGGGGTGGCGGCCAGGTCCTCGGCGTCCACCTCCACGAGCCCGGCGAAGGCGTGCCGCCGCGAGACCGCCGCGTACTGGGGCTGCACCGAGAAGACCGGCCCCAGCGCCAGTCCCGGTTCCGCCACCGGCAGCAGCACCACCGCCGCGTCCACCTCGTCGCGGTGCAGCGCCCCGAAGGGGTCCGAGAGCGGGAGTTCGGTGAGACGCGTACCGCACCCCGGGTGCCGGTCCTCGAACTCCCCGACCGCGTCCATGAATCCGTACCCCACCACCCCCTGGAACCCGATCCGCAGCGGCCCGCCCACCCCCAGCGCCGCCGCCCGGGCGTCGTCGACGGCCGCGCGCAGCGCCGCGTACGCGGGGCGGAGCGCGGCGAGGAAGTCCTCGCCCGCCGCGGTGAGCCGGACCCGGCGGCTGGTGCGGTCCACGAGGCGGGCGCCGATGCGGTGCTCCAGCGCGCGGACGAGCTGGCTCACCCGGCTCTGCGATACATACAGCCGTTCGCCGGTACGTCCGAAGTGCAGCTCCTCCGCCAGGACCAGGAAGCACTCCAGCTCGCGGATCTCCACCCCGCCCACCGCCGCCGGATTCCCGTTCCCGCCCTTCTGACCTGCGCTCGCCATCCGCCGCCGCCCTTCTGCCCGGCGCCGCCGCACGCCGCCCATCGATAAGTCCACCTCATGGAAGCATGAGCACTTCGCGCTTGTTCCCCTCCCGCCCGCCGGGCTTGGCTGAGGCCATGGCAAAAGTCGACGAGCTGTCCGCAGCCCCGCCCGCAGAAGCCGCCGCCGAAGGCGGCTGGCCCGCCGTGGCGACCGTGGCCGCCGGGACCTTCACCGTGGTCACCTCCGAGATGCTGCCGGTCGGTCTCCTCACCCCCATCAGCGGTGCGCTGGACGTGAGCGAGGGCACCGCCGGGCTCACCCTCACCGTCACCGGCCTGGTCGCCGCCCTCTCCGCCCCGCTCGTCACCGCCGCGGTCGGCCGGCTCGACCGGCGGCTCGTCCTCTGCTCGCTGATGGTGCTCCTGGCCGCGGCCAACGTGCTCGCCGCCTGGTCGCCGGGGTTCGCCGTCATGATCGCGGCCCGCGTCCTCGTCGGCGTCGGGCTCGGCGGGGTCTGGTCGCTCGCCGGCGGGCTCGGGGTGCGGCTGGTGCCGGCGGCGGCCGTCGGGGCGGCGACCTCCCTCATCTTCAGCGGCGTCGCCGTCGCCTCGGTCGTGGGCGTGCCGGCGGGCGCGTACCTCGGAGACCTCGCCGGCTGGCGCGCCGCGTTCCTCGCCGTCGGCGGCCTCGCACTGCTGGTGAGCGCCGCGATGGCCGTCCTGCTGCCGCCGCTGCCCGCCACGGAGGCGGTCGCCCTCGGCGGGGTGCTGCGGCTGGCCGTCGACAGCAGGGTGGCCACCGGGCTCGCGGTGGTGTCCCTGCTGGTGACGGGGCACTTCGCCGCGTACACGTATGTGCGTCCCGTCCTGGAGGACCTCGCGGGCGCCGGGGCGCCGATGATCGGGACCCTCCTGCTCGCGTACGGAATCGCCGGTATCGCCGGCAACTTCGCGGCCGGCGCCCGGGTGGGCCGGCGGCTGCGCGGCACGGTACTGGTGATCGGCGCCGTCCTCACCGCCTCGCTGCTGCTCGTGCCGCTGCTCGGGCTGTCGGTGGCGGGGGCGGCGGTGCTGCTGGTCGTGTGGGGGCTGGCGTACGGAGGGGTGTCGGTGAGTACGCAGACGTGGCTGGGCCTGGCCGCGCCGCGGGCCCGTGAGGGTGCGACGTCGCTGTTCGTGGCGGTGTTCAACGGGGCGATCGCCCTGGGGGCGTTCACGGGCGGCCGGATGGTGGACGGGTTCGGTACGCGGTCGGTGCTGTGGTTCGGCGGCGCGCTGGCGCTGGGCGCGGTCGCGGTGACCCTGCTCGGCCGGGTCCCGCGGACCAACGCCGGCTCCTAGTGCCGTGACCGCGAAGGTTCAGCCGGTCCGCCCCCTGGGCCGACCCGATCGGTCCCCGCACAAGCATGTCGCCCACCCCATGCGATCAAGTCAAGGAGCCGTCCGGGGAAGGCAGTCCGGAGGAGTGTCGAGGACTTCGAGGTCGCCCTTCATGCCGAGGGCAGCGACGATGGCGGTCGTATCCATGCCGTGAACAGCGATGTGCACACCGCCCAGCGCCGGGTGCTCGATCTTGTGGATCGCGGTGCGCTGGTTCTCGGTAATCCAGATGTCCTCGTACCAGTCGGAACGGGTATCACCTGCGACCTCCATGAGCCAGTCATCGTCCCAACTACACTCAGTGATCGCCTTCGAGGCATCTGCCCCGCGCAACCAGGTGACCGGGCGTGGGATCTGCCGCCCGCTGATTCCCGGTCGTGCGGTAACCCAATCGTCGCCGTCGTCCACCGGCGCCCGGGGGCGGAGCACGTCGGCAAGCTCCCGCTCCTCCTCCTTCCGGACGATCGGCGGGTCCGCCAGATCGGCCGCGACCTGCAACGCATACGCAGCCAGGCCCCGCACCTTCTCATCATCGACCACAGCGGCGCGTTGCAGCAGGCTGAGACTCTCCTGCTCGATCGAGCCGCCACCCACCGCCATGGCGAGGGCCACCATGAGCTGTGGGTCACCGTCCGGCTCCGCCTCGATCCGGGCGCGGATCATCTGCTCGCTCCAGCCGTGCAGCCGGTCTCCAACCACCTGGCGGATCGCAACGGCGTCCTCGGGAACCGCAGTGCGTACCAGCACGGCCTTGACCGGCACCTCCACGGCCTGTGCCTCAATCAGCAGGTCACCGGCCTCATCGGAGTAGAGCGTGGCCAACACCTCGATGCCGAACATGCCACTGGCGTCAACCGAGAACTCCTTACCTGACGCCATGGCCACGGCCTGGAGCAATTCCTCATCCACATGCGCGTCATGTGGCACAACCAGCGCGCACCGAACCCTCGCCATGCGCGAGCCTCCTCCGTACACAGATCGGACCGGAACAGCGACTCCGACGCACCACCATGGCTGTGCGGTTCCGCCGCAACAGGGCCTGTCGCCCGCATCCGACCGGCACCGGCGCCAACGGCACGAACGGTCACCCGGTGAACCTTCGCGGTCGCGGCGCTAGCGCCCGGCTGGACTCTCTCCCCGTGTCAGGGCGTTGCCTGGCCGCATGACCGACTACACGGGCTCCGGCCCCTACTGCTACGCCAACTCCCTCGTCATGTCCCTTCCCGGCGCGGCCGCGCGCCCCTCCCCCGGTCTCGTGGAGACCCTCACCGGCTCCCCCTTCGGCGTCCAGCTTCTCGGCGGCACCGTCCCGCTCTTCGACCCGTACGGCTGGGACCCCGAGATCGGCCTCGACGATGCCGTCGCCCTGCTCGGCTTCCGCTGCGACCGCACCTCCGGCGGGTCCGCCGACGAGGCGATGGCGCGGCTGCGGACGGCGTGCGCGCGCGGTCCCGTGCTGGTCGGGCCGGTCGACATGGGCCTGCTGCTGTACCACCCCGGCACCCCGTGGGGCCCCTCGGCCGGCGGCAACGACCACTACGTGGTCGCGCTGGCCGCCGACGGCGACACGGTCCTCCTCCACGACCCGCACGGCCACCCCTACGCCACCCTGCCGGCCGGCGAGTTCCTGGCGTCCTGGCGGGCGGAGGCGGTGGAGTACACGGCGGAGCCGTATGTGATGCGGGCGGGCTTCGAGCGGGTCCGCACGGTCACGGCGGAGGAGGCGGTACGGGCCGCGCTCCCCGGCGCCGCCGCGTGGCTCGCCGGACGCGCCGACCTGCCCGTGCCGCCGGGGACGGTGGGCGGGGCCGAGGCGCTGGAGAGGCTGGCGGACCGGGCCGCGGCGGGGCTCGACGCGGGGGTGCGGGAGCTGCTGGCGGACTTCGCGGTACGGGTCGGGGCGCGCCGGCTCGCGGACGCGTCGGCGTATGTGCGGCGGGCGGGGCTCGGCCGGGCCGCGGCGGTGCTTGAGGAGCAGGCGCGGCTGGTGGGGGCGGTGCAGTATCCGCTGGTGCGGGGTGACGGGGCCGCGCTGGCCGAGGTGCTGCGCAGGCTGGCACCGACGTACGGGCGGCTGCGGGAGGTGCTGGCGGCGGGCTGAAGGAGCGAACCGCCGGGGCCGCGCGGGTCAGGCCGGGGCCCGCGCCCCGTCCCCCCGCGCCCCGTCGTCGTCCGGCCCGCCGTCCTGCTCCCCGCCCGCCTCCGCTACGGGCCGCGCCCCCCGCGTCGCCAGCCACACCCCCGTCCCCACCGCCGCCACCCCCACCGTCGCCGCGCCGGACCCCGCCAGCACCGCCCGCGCCCCGAACGCCGCGACCAGCGGCCCGCCGAGCGCCGCCCCGACCGGCGTCGACGTGAGCAGCACCGCGCCCCGCGCCGCGAGCACCGTGGTCAGCCAGCCCTGCGGCGTGCGGTTCTGGAAGAGGGTGAACGACAGCGCCGGATACGGGCCGTACACGGCGCCGCCCAGCGCGAAGCAGGCCATCGCCGCGGCGGTCCCGGCCCCGAGTCCGTACGGCAGCAGCAGCGTCGCGCCCCAGCCGGCGACGATGCCGAGCGTCACCGGCCACAGCGGCAGCCGCCGCAGCGCGCCGACCGTCAGCCCGCCGGCGACCGCGCCGACGCCGAAGGCGGTCCAGAAGAGGCCGAGGAGCCCGGCGTCGCCGTCGAGCGCGCCGGTGACGTAGAGCGGGAGGGCGACCTCGACGGGGCCGTAGAGGGCGAAGAACAGCCAGGTGAGGACGAGGATCGCGAGCAGTTCGCGCTCTCCGGCGAGGAGCCGCAGCCCGCGCCCCGCGGGCCCGGCCGCCGCGTTCGCACGCTCCTCGCCGCCGGGTCCCAGCCGGGCGGTCTGCACGGCGAGAACGGCGTACGTCAGCGCGTCCAGGCCGATGATCCACGCCGGGCTGACGGCCGTGGCGAGGAACCCGGCCGCCGCGGGTCCCGCGACGATGCTCGTGGACATGCTGGCGCCGAGCAGGGCGTTGGCGGCCAGCCGGTGCCGCTCCGGCAGCAGTTCGCCGACGAGCGTGAACTTCCCCGCGCTGCCCCAGGCGGTCAGCACCGACGAGCAGCCGAGCAGCACGACGTACGTCACGGGGTCCAGGACGCCGAGGCCCCAGGCGAGCGGCACGCAGCCCAGCAGGGTGCCGCGCAGCGCGCAGTTGGCGATGAGCAGCCGGCGCGCGGGCAGCTTCCGCAGCCACCGCCCGAGCAGCAGCACGCCCGCTGCCCCCGGCAGCGCGTACGCGGCGAGCGCGGCCCCGACGAGCAGGCCCTCGCGGCCGTCCGGGGCGATGAGGAGGGCCAGCCAGGCCACCGCGACCATGCTCATGCCGCCGCCGAAGTCCGAGGCGACGAAGGCGGGCAGCAGCCGGCGCAGCCGGGGGTGCGCGAACACGGGGCGGTAGGCGCGCGGCACGAGGGGGCGGGTCACGCCGCCAGCGTGATGGTTGAACCAAGGTCGAGGTCAAGGGGCGACGACGGGGCTCCACTCGCGGACGCCGACGACCCGGACGCCGGGGGTGCGGTAGTACGGGTCGCCGGCCATGAGCGCGTCGAGCCGGTCGCGGGTCGTGTCGAAGACGAGCAGGGCGCCGGAGTCGTCGGCCCAGGGCCCGGCGGCGAGGAGGACCTTGTCGCGGTGCAGCCGGGCGAGCCGCTCGCGGTGGGCGGTCCTGGCGGCGAGGCGGTCGGGGGTGGGGGTGAAGGACAGTTCGAGTACGAGCATGGGGGCGACGGTACGGTCGGGGGCGTGAGGGGATCTGTATCACCCGATACACCGGCGCCGGACGCGGAGCCCGGTGCGAGCGCCGCGCTCCGGGGCGTACCGCTGCTCCGCGGCCTCCCCCAGGACCGCCTCCGCGCCCTGTGGCGCGCCTCCCTCCCGCGGCGGTTCGCCACCGGGGGCGTCCTGCGCACCGCCGGGGAGCCCGCCGGGCACCTGCTCCTGCTCCTCGACGGCCGCGTGGCCGCCACCGTCGTCTCCGCGGGCGGGCGGGTGGTACGGGTCGGGGCGTGGGCGGGGCCGTGTGCGCTGGACAAGGTCGCGGTCATCGACGGCCGCGGGCACACCGCGACGTACACCGCCCTCACCCCCTGCACCGTGCGCAGCCTGCCCCGGGCGGACTTCCTCGCGCTCGTGGACGACGCCGCCGCCGTCCGCGCCCACGTCCTGCGCACCCTCGCGGCCCAGGCCCGCGACCAGCAGACCCGCTTCACCGCGGCGGCGACCCTCCCCGCGCCCGCCCGGCTCGCGGGCTGGCTGCTCGACGAGGCCGCCCGCCGCCGCTCCCGCCGGGTGCCCCTCCCCGGCGGCCAGCAGGCCCTGGCCGACCACCTCGGGGTCACCCGCGTCACCCTCAACCGCGCGCTCTCCGGACTCCGCCGGGACGGCGTGCTGACGTACGCGCACGGTGACATCGAGATCATCGCGCCCGAGACCCTGGTGCTGCGCGCCACACCCGGCGCCCGCTGACCCACCGCGGCGAAACGGGCAGGGGCCCGGCCGCGCCCGCCGTACGCCCCGGTACGAAGCCGGCCCTCAGGACCCGTATCCGAGCGGCCCCCAGCCCGCGGCGACCGCCCCCGACCCCGATCGGGTCGCACGATCGCGTCGCCTCCCCTACCGTGACCTATCCTCGATAATCAGAACATAAGGAGCAAATCAACCGAAGGACGCCACCACCATGCGACTCCCGCTCCGCGGCGGCCACCGCCGTGACGTCGGAGGCGCCGAGGACCCCGCCGCACCCGGCGCGTCCGCGATCCCGCGCGTCCTGTTCCCCCTGCTGATCATCGCGATCACCCTCGTCATCGACATCGCGACGCCCCGCACGACGCAGGTCGCCCCCCTGCTGGTCGCCGCGCCCGTCGTCGCCGCGGCGACCCTCTCGGTATGGACCACCGCCGCGTTCTCCGCCGTCGTGATCGGGCTGACCGTGGCGCTCAACGTCTACCACGACGTCTGGGGCCAGCTCAGCTCCGACATGACCTTCGCGTCCGCGTGCGCGGTGGGCATCGCCAGCATCGTCGGCGCCGCCATCCGGCAGCAGCGGGAGACCGAGCTGCGGCAGGTCAGATCGGTGGCCGGCGCCGCGCAGCGGGCACTGCTGCGGCCGCTGCCGCCGCGGATCGACCGGCTCGCCCTGCACAGCGTCTATCTCGCCGCCGAGGCGGAGGCCCAGATCGGCGGGGATCTGTACGAGGCGCTGCCGACCCCGTACGGCGCCCGGGTGCTCATCGGCGACGTACGCGGCAAGGGGCTGCCCGCCGTCGGCGTCTCCGCCGTGCTGACCGGGTGCTTCCGCGAGGCCGCGTACCGGGAGCCGACGATCGGCGAGGTCGCCGGGCGGCTGGAGGAGACCGCGCTGCGGGAGATCGCCCGGGACGACCCGTCGGAGATGTACAGCGAGCGCTTCACCACCGCCCTGCTGGTGGAGATCCCGCCGGACGAGCCCGTCGCCCGCATCGTGCACCTGGGCCACCCCGAGCCGCTGCTCATCGACGGCGCCACCGTCACCAGCCACATGCCCGACCGGCCGGGCCTCCCGATCGGGCTCGGCGGCCTGGTCGGCACCCTGCCGGTGCCGCAGACCATCGCCTTCCGCCCCGGCGAGCGGCTGCTGCTCTACACGGACGGGTTCATCGAGGCCCGCAACGAGAACGGCGTCTACTTCCCGCTCGCCGCCAGCGTCGCCCGCCACGCCGAAGGCGCGCTGGCCGACCTCGTCACGGCCCTGCGCAGGGACCTGCTGCGGCACGCCGGCCGGCAGTTGGCCGACGACGCGGCGCTGGTGGTCATCGAGCGCCTGCCGAGCACCCCGCCACCGCTCTGACCGGGCGGGGCGCCCGCCCGTCCGAAAGCCATCGGTCCGCGACCATGCGCCATTGCCCGGGGCGCGCGGCGTTGCTTGCATATGGGACGCACCGCAGACCGATGGTCCACCTCCCACATGCCCGCGGAGACCTCGATGTCCGGCGACGAGTTTGTCATGCCCGCGCTCGCCGCGGCCTTCGACGACCGGGACGCCGGCAAGGCCCTTGCCGCACTCGGCGAGCTGCTCGACACGCCGGCCCCCGGCGGGCGCCCGGCCCTGTGGCACCCGCTGGGCTGCTTCCGCCTCGACCTGGCCGGGGCCGCATCACGCCGGCGGTACGCGCTGCACTGCTGGCCGCGCGGCGAACGGCATCCGGCGGCACGGACGCTGACCGTGCACCGGCACGCGTACGCGCTGGAAAGCCTGGTGATCGACGGGGAGTTACGCTACCGGCGGTTCGGCGGGGCGCCGGGCGGGGTGCGCGGGCCGCTGTACCGGGCGGAGGGAGGGGGCCGGCTCTCCGTGCTCAAGCGGACGGAGGAGGTCGCGGAGTTGGAGGTCGTGGAGGACCGGCTGCTGGGACCCGGCCGCTTCTACGCGGCGTCCGCGGCGGACTTCCACGAGAGCCGGGTGGCGGAGGCGGGGTTCTGCGTCACGCTGACGAGGACGTCCCCGAAGCTACGCCCCGGCGCCCACGCACTGGGCGAGTTCACGACCCCACCGGTGCTCCTGTACCGCCGCAGGCCGGTGGCCGAGCCCCTGCTGACCCGCCTGAGGGACCACATCGGAAGACAGTGACGACAGGGGACGCCCCCGCCGGGCGCGGCGAAGCCGCGCAGAAACGACGAAGGCGACCCGGCCCACACTTCCGTGGGCACAGGTCGCCGATCGCATTCGTGGAGATGGCGGGAATCGAACCCGCGTCCAACGGTGCAGGGACAGGACTTCTCCGAGCGCAGTCCGCTACGTTTTTCTCGGCCCCGGAGATCACGCGGACAAGTCTCCGACGGGCTCAGTCACTGTGGTTTGTCCTGCTACACCCCGTGACCGGGTCTAGCAGTGGAGTTCCCTAGCTGATGCCAGGATCCGGGTCGGGAACAGCCCCGGGCTGACACTTCGCAAGTCGCTACTTAGGCAGCGAGGGCGAAGGAATCGCGCTTGGTGTTGGCGATTATTTGTTTCGGCCTGTGGTTAACGAGATCATGGCCGCTTCCTCGGCTCGCTTCTCCTGTTCCGACAGCCGCTGTCGAAACCGATCATCCCCATGTGGTGTTTTCAAGGTGCGCAGCCCTCAGGAGCCGCTGCGGACATCCTACTGGAGGAACGCCGCGCCGTGCCACCGTATTCCACCCCGCGGCGCGCCGTCCGCGCAGGTCAGCCGCGGAACCTGCGGCGGGCCGCGGAGATCGCCTTCTGCGCCTCGCGGTTGTCCTGCTTCTCGCGCAGCGCCTGCCGCTTGTCGTACTCCCGCTTGCCGCGGGCCAGCGCGATCTCGACCTTCGCCCGGCCGTCCTTGAAGTACAGCGCCAGCGGCACGATCGTCAGCCCGGTCTCCTGCGTCTTGCCGATCAGCTTGTCGATCTCGGCCCGGTGCAGCAGCAGCTTGCGCTTGCGGCGCGCGGTGTGGTTCGTCCACGTACCCTGCGAGTACTCCGGGATGTGCACGTTGTGCAGCCAGATCTCGCCGCCGTCGAGGTGCGCGAAGCCGTCGGCGAGCGAGGCCCGGCCCTGGCGGAGCGACTTGACCTCGGTACCGGTCAGCACGAGCCCCGCCTCGTACGTGTCGAGGATGAGGTAGTCGTGCCGCGCCTTCTTGTTCTGCGCGATCAGCTTGCGACCCGTGTCTTTACCCATAGCCGGGCCATTGTCGCCTAGACGCCGCTCCCGAGGCCACTCAAAACCGTCCGGGCCTCCTCCTCGGCGCTCCGGCCGCCGGCGACGGCCAGGTCCAGGTCCGGGGTGACGCCGACGCCCTCCAGGCTGCGCCCGGCCGGGGTGCGGTACTCGCCGACCGTGAGCTCGGCGACCGAGCCGTCCGGCAGCGCCTTCGGCATCTGCACCGAGCCCTTGCCGAAGGTGCGGCTGCCGACGACGACGGCGCGGCCGCGGTCCTGGAGCGCCCCGGCCAGCAGCTCGGCGCTGCTCATCGTGCCGCCGTCGACGAGGACGACCATCGGCGTCCGGGTGTTCCCGCCCGGCTTCGCGTACAGCACCTGCTGGCTGCCCTCCAGGTCGTACGTCGCCACCACCCCGTCGTCGAGGAAGCCCGACGCCGCCTCGACGGCCTCCACGACCAGGCCGCCGGAGTTCCCCCGCAGGTCGAGGATGAGGCCGTCGCTGCCGCGCGCCTCCGCCGCGGCCCTGCGCACCTCCGCGCCGCTGCCCCGGGTGAAGCTCTCCACCCGGATCACGGGGGTCGCGGCGCCCTCGCCCCCGGGCCTGTCCTGCCGTACGGTCACGGGCTCGGTCGTCAGCTCCACCCGGCGCACGGGCCGCGTCCAGCGCCGCTCGCCGCGCTGGAGCGCAAGCACCACCGTGCTTCCTCGCGCCCCCTCGCCCAGTTCCTCGCCGCGCAGCAGCGCGACGACCTCGGTGACCGGGCGGCCCGCGACCGGGGTGCCGTCGACGGCGCGCAGCGTGTCGCCGGCGCGGATGCCGGCCTCGGCGGCCGGGCTCTCCTCGCCCACCTGGGCGATCTCCATCCGGCCGGCCCCGTCGGTCTTGATCCACAGCCCGACGCCGACGTACTTGCCCGCCAGCATCTGCTGGAGCGACTCGTACTCGCGCGCGCTGTACGCCGTCGACCAGCGGTCTCCGCTGCGGCTGACCAGCTCGCCCGCCGAGCCGGCGGTGTCGCCCTCGCCGGCCCGCGGCTCGTAGTCCTGCTCGTCGGCGACGTGCCCCGTGAGCACCTTGGGCGGGCGCTCGGCCTCGCCCGGCCAGGACCCGGTGGCGGCGCCGGTGGCCAGGACGCTGACGAAGACCAACGTCAGGGAGGCCCCGCGGCGGAAGGCGCTGCGGGGCCTGTCGCTGTCAGCCGGGCCCGACATGTCGCTGAGTGTAGGACAGCGGCGGGTGCGGCAGGGGGAGTTGGCCCCGCCACTGCACGCACGTGGCCTACGCCACACCCGCCCCGATTGTCAGACCTTGAGGTACTTCCGCAGCGCGAAGAAGGCCGCGATACCCGGCATGAGCAGCCCGATCGCGACGACGAGGGGCAGCACCCGGATCACTTCGTCCCAGCCGATGAAGTTGATCAACAGGATCTTGTCGGCGAGCCAGTTGTCGATCAGGAAGTGCTTGCCGCCGACCAGCAGCACGGCCGCGAAGCTCGCGCCGATCAGCCCGGCGACGGCGGCCTCGACGATGAACGGCAACTGGATGTAGACGCTGGACGCGCCCACCAGCCGCATGATGCCGGTCTCCCGCCTTCGGCTGAACGCCGACACCCGTACCGTGTTGACGATCAGCATGATCGCCACGACGAGCATCAGCGCCATCACACCGATGGCCGCGTACGTCATGCCGTTGAGCAGGTTGAAGAGGCTCTCCAGCACATTGCGCTGGTCCTGCACCTCCTGGACGCCGGGTCTGTCGGCGAAGGCGCTGGTGATGACCTCGTACCGCTCGGGATCCGTCAGCTTGACGCGGAAGGACTCCTGCATCTGGTCCGGCGTGAGGGAGGAGGCCAGCGGCGAGTCGCCGAACTGCTCCTTGTAGTGCTTGTACGCCTCTTCGCTGGACTCGTAGTGCACGCTCTCGACGACGTCGAGGGCCTTCAGGTCGTCCTGGATCTCCTTCTTCTGCTCGGCCGTGACCGCGCCCCGCTCGCAGTTGGGCGAGGTCTCGGCGTCGACTTCGTTGCAGAAGAAGATGGAGACGTTGACCTTGTCGTACCAGTAGCCCTTCATGGTGTCGACCTGCTTGCCCATGAGCCAGGAGGCCCCGAACAGGGCCAGCGACAGGGCCACGGAGACGATCACCGCGAAGGTCATCGTCAGATTGCGGCGGAGACCTACACCGATCTCCGAGAAGACGAACTGGGCGCGCATGCCCGTCCTTTCAGCTCCGGGGGCAGCGGCTCAGTGCTGGTATCCGTAGACACCGCGCGACTGGTCGCGGACCAGCCGCCCCAACTCGAGTTCGATGACGCGCCGGCGCATCTGGTCGACGATCTGCTGATCATGCGTGGCCATGATCACTGTGGTACCGGTCCTGTTGATGCGGTCGAGCAGCTTCATGATGCCGACCGAGGTCTGCGGGTCGAGGTTGCCCGTCGGCTCGTCCGCGATGAGGAGCATCGGCCGGTTGACGAACGCCCGCGCGACGGCGACCCGCTGCTGCTCACCGCCGGACAACTCGCCGGGCATCCGGTCGCCCTTGCCGGAGAGGCCCACGAGGTCGAGCACCTCGGGGACGGTCTTGCGGATCTGCCCGCGGGGCTTGCCGATCACTTCGAGGGCGAACGCGACGTTCTCCGCGACGGTCTTGTTCGGCAGCAGCCGGAAGTCCTGGAAGACCGTGCCCAACTGGCGCCGCATCTGCGGCACCTTCCAGTTGGACAGCCGGGCGAGATCCTTGCCGAGCACGTACACCTGGCCGTGCGTGGTCCGCTCCTCGCGGAGGATGAGCCGCAGGAACGTGGACTTGCCGGAGCCGGAGGACCCCACGAGGAACACGAACTCGCCGCGCTCGATCTCCAGCGAGACGTCCTGGAGCGCTGGACGGTTCTGCTTGGGGTACATCTTGGTGACGTTGTCGAATCGGATCACGCTGGGCTCCCTGTCGCGGTCGCAGGTGACCTTACGCGAATGCGGCGGGGGCGCGCAGTCGCCGTGGGCGGTTGGTGCGTTTCGTCACGGACAAACCGCCCCGGGTGCCGGCGGGGAATCCGTTGACACGCGCCGATTCGGTCCGGACCTGGCACAGTGGTAGAGGGAGAAACGGAACCGGCGGTGCACGGAGAGCGAAGCGGGAGGAGGAAGCACATGACACGCGATTGGCTGGTCTGCGCGAGCTGTGCGGGGCCCGTGAGCGAGGGCCGCTGTCCCGTCTGCCGGGCGAGCAGGGAGCGCATGCGCCAGGAGAACGGCTGGCACGGCGTGACGCCGACGACGGTGTGGATACTGCTGGCGCTGCTGGCGGCCGTGGCGGCGGTGCTGTTCCTGCAGCAGCGGACGGCGTAGCGCGGCGGAGTCCGCGGGGGGCGCGGGGCGTACGGCGCCCGGGAAACCCACGTATGTGATCTGCGTCACATCGCTTCACCGACGGTGCGTAGCGAAGTGCCGGAAACCGCCACACAGCGCTACGAAAGACGCGGAAGGGCCCGGAGCGATTCGCTCCGGGCCCTTCGTGTCGCCTGTGGGGCGGGGGCTGGGTCAGGCAGCCGACTCGTTGCGGGTCATCAGCCGCGGCAGCAGCCGGAAGCCGACGCCGCCGGCGATGATGCTGGCCGCACCGACGAGCAGGTACGTGGTGCCGCTGGAACCGGTGTCGGCGAGCTGCTCCTGCGGCTCGCTGTCGCCGGCCGGCGAGGGCTCGCTGCCGCCGGAGGTCGACTCGGCCTCGCAGATCACGCTGTCGCCGTCCAGCTCGCAGTCGGTGTCGCCACCGCCGGTGCCGCCGGTGGTCTGCTGGCCGCCGGTGGTCTGCTGACCACCGTCGTCGCCGGAGCCGCCGTCGTCGCCGGAACCACCGTCGTCGGCACCGCCGTCGGTGGTGCCGCCGTCGTCCGTGGTGCCACCGTCGTCGGTCGTGCCGCCGTCGTCCGTGGTCCCGCCGTCATCGGTGGTCCCGCCGTCATCGGTCGTACCACCGTCGTCCGTGGTCCCGCCGTCATCGGTGGTCCCGCCGTCATCGGTCGTACCACCGTCGTCGGTCGTGCCGCCGTCATCGGTCGTACCACCGTCGTCGGTGGTGCCGCCGTCGTCGACGCCACCGGGGCCGGCGACGTCGCCGCCGGTGTCGGTCGCGCCGATGCCGGCCACACCCGCGATCGCGCTGACCTCAAGTCCGTTGCCCTGGCGACCGCTGTCGCCGCCGCCGTCGTCGCCGGTGGCCTGCGCCGCTCCGGCAGCGGCGAGCGAGGCTCCGCCGGCGATCAGCGCGCTGGCGGCGATTCGCGCCACCCGTACACGCACCTTGTTCGTCATTGCTCGCTACCCCCAGTAGCCGTACTCGTCAGTGGGCTGGCGTCGGTACGGGGCCTGTTCGCGGCGGGCTTACCCCCCTGAGTCACACGAACCCCACACACCTGCAGAAAGCTCGGCGGCAAGCCTCTCGGGTATTCGCTGGAGCGTCAAGCGAGTTGAGACGGGGTTGTACCTTTTCCCGGCCAATGTCCGGGGTAAGTGGTGCACGACTGTGACACTCGCTCTGGGACCCGCAACGCCCGCGGTCAGCCGTGGAATTGCAGCGGAAGGACCGGGCCGCGGACGCGCTCCCGCGACCGGCGGATATCAGCCCTCGGCGGCCGCCTGCTCCTGCTGCTTGCGCCAGCGGATGCCCGCCTCCAGGAAGCCGTCGATCTCACCGTCGAGGACCGCCTGCGGGTTGCCCACCTCGTGCGTCGTGCGCAGGTCCTTGACCATCTGGTAGGGCTGGAGCACGTACGACCGCATCTGGTTGCCCCACGAGCCGGCGCTGTCGCCCTTGAGCGCGTTCATCTTCGCCTGCTCCTCCTCCTTGCGCTTGGCGAGCAGGCGGGCCTGGAGCACGCGCATGGCGGCGGCGCGGTTCTGGATCTGCGACTTCTCGTTCTGGCAGGAGACGACGATGCCGGTCGGCAGGTGCGTGATGCGGATCGCGGAGTCCGTGGTGTTGACGGACTGGCCGCCGGGCCCGGAGGAACGGAAGACATCGATCCGGATCTCGTTCTCCGGGATCTCGATGTGGTCGGTCTGCTCCACGACGGGCAGCACCTCGACGCCGGCGAACGACGTCTGGCGGCGCCCCTGGTTGTCGTACGGGGAGATGCGCACCATGCGGTGCGTCCCCTGCTCGACGGAGAGAGTGCCGTACGCGTACGGGGCCTTGACGGCGAAGGTCGTCGACTTGATGCCGGCCTCTTCCGCGTACGAGGTGTCCAGCACCTCCGTCGGATAGCCCTTGTGCTCCGCCCAGCGCAGATACATGCGCTGCAACTGCTCGGCGAAGTCCGCGGCGTCCACGCCGCCCGCCTCGGCGCGGATGTTGACCATCGCCTCGCGCTGGTCGTACTCGCCGGACAGCAGCGTGCGCACCTCCAGCTCCTCGACCGCGCGCCGGACGTCGGACAGCTCGCCCTCGGCCTCGCGCTGCGTGTCGGCGTCGCCCTCGCTCTCGGCGAGCTCGAAGAGGACCTCGAGGTCGTCGATCCGCCCGCGCAGCTCTTCGATCTTGCGCAACTGGCCCTGGAGGAGGGAGAGCCGGCTGGTGACCCGCTGCGCGTTCTCCGGGTCGTCCCAGAGGGCGGGGGCCGCCGCCTCCTCTTCGAGCGCGGCGATGTCGGCCCTCAGCCTGTCGAGGTCGAGCACGGCCTCGATGGAGTCCATGGTGGAGCCGAGGGCCTTGAGCGATTCGGATACATCAGGTGCTGCCACCCCACCAGAGTACCGCTGCGCGCTCCGACCGCAGGTGGCGCGTATCCGCGGACCGGGACGGAGTCAGGGTTCCGAGGTGGTGGAGCGGTCGCCGCCGCCGCTCCCGCCCCCGCCGCCGTCGTCGCCGCCGCCCGACGCGACCAGCCAGCCGCCGACGCCCGCGAGGGCGATAACGGCCGCGGCGACCGTGAGCTTCAGCCGCTTCGCCCGGGTCGCGGTCGCGCGGGCGGCGCGGGCCGAGCCGGGCCGCGGCTGGCCGGCCAGCCGCGGTACGCGCGCGGTGCCCCGGGCGCCGCCGGCCAGCTCGTCGGCGCTGGGCATCCGCATGCTCGTGTGGGTGTCCCGGTTGGAGTCCGGGGCCGCGGACCGTACCAGCGGGACCGAGCCGCGCAGCGGCCGGCCGCCGGCGCCGGTCACGCCCGGCTCGCCCGCGGTGGCGAGGGCTCCGGCCGGGGCCGTCTCGCGGTCGCCGCCGAGCCGCATCGTGTGCGGCGACCGGCCGCCCGCCTCGTCCGCGCCGTCCGCCGACTCCTCCACGTCCAGCGGCGGCAGCCCGTCCAGGTCCGGCAGTATCTCGCGCAGCCGGGCGGCCAGCTCCACCGCCCGCAGCCGCGACGCGGGTGCCTTCGCGAGGCACTGCAGCAGCAGCTCCCAGAGCTCGTCGGGGATGCCGGGCAGCGGCGCGACGGTCTCCGTCACGTGCCGGCGCAGCACGGCGCCCGGGTGGCCCCCGCCGAAGGGGGTGAAGCCGGCCAGCAGCTCGTACAGCACGGTGGCCAGGGCGTAGATGTCGACGGCCGCGCGCGCGGGCAGGCCCTCGACGATCTCCGGGGCGACGTAGTCGGGGGTGCCGATGACGCGGCGCTGGGTCGGCACCCGGGTGCCCGCCGCCGTGCCGCCCCGCCCGCGGGGCGGGGGCGGGGGCTGGGGGGCGCGGCTGGGGGCGTCGATGAGCTTGGCGACGCCGAAGTCGGTGAGCAGCGCGGGGGGCGCGCCGCCCGCGCCCGCGGGGGCGTCGGAGTCCAGCAGGACGTTCTCGGGCTTGACGTCCCGGTGGACGAGGCCCACGGCGTGCGCGGCGGCCAGGGCCTCCGCGATGTCGGCGGCGATGGCGACGGCGGCCTGCGGGAGCAGCCGGCGGTCGCGCTCCAGCCGGGTGCGCAGGTCCGTGCCGCGGACGAGGTCCATGACGAGCGCCAGGTCGCGGCCGTCGACGACGAGGTCGCGGACGCCGACGACGCGCGAGTGGTCCAGGCTCATCAGCGCGGCGCGCTCCCCCAGGAAGCGCTCGACCAGCTCCCGGTCCTCGGCCAGGTCCTCGCGGAGCAGCTTGATGGCGACCGGCCCGTCCGGGCCCTCGCCGAGCCACACCGTGCCCGCGCTGCCGCGTCCGATCACCTGATGGGCGGCGTATCGGCTGCCGATTCTGCGTGCCATGCCACAAAGCTACGCGGCGCCACGGGCGTTGGCTGCCGGACCGGCGCGGAAACCCCCCGTGGGTGTCGACTTGTCGGCATGCTCACAGGCCAGGGGGCGGTTCGGGGCCTGGGGAGCCCCTTCTGTCACCGCTCCGCGGCGGTCACCGGTCCACGGAGACCGGCCCGTCGGTCACGGGCGCTCCGGTTACTGGCCGCCGTTCTTCAGGCCGTCGATGCCCTTCTGGACGTCGTTGACACCCGAGTCGATGTCGTCCTTCGTCTTCTGGGCGTCGTCGGCGGCGTCGTTGAACTCCGAGATCCAGTTCTTGAGGTCGGTGGCCCAGTCGGTCATCTGGTCCCAGAAGCCCTTGCCGTCCGCGATCCAGTCCTGGACGGGGGTCAGCTCCCAGATCAGCCAGGAGCCGACGACCAGGATGAGGACGGTGAAGAGGCAGCCCTTCAGGCAGCCGAGTCCCGGGATGCGCATGGGGTTCGCGCTGCGCCGCCGCTCGCGCGGGGGCTGCGGCGGGGGCGCGGGGGGCTGCGGGCGGGGCTCGTAGCGCTGGGGCGGCGGCTCGCGGCGCTGCGGCGGGGCGGCGTACGCCTCGGGCGGCGGCTGCCGGCGCTGGACGCGCCGCGGCGGGCGGCGGCGCAGCGGGTCCTCGCTGGGGTCGAGGTAGCCGATCTGCTGGGTCTGCTCGCCGCGGTCGCGGGCGGCGCGCATCTGGGTCTCCCAGGGGTGCGGGCCCTCCGGCTGCGGCGGCCCCTCGGTGACGGGCATCACACGGGTGCCGTCCTCGGACCCGGGCCCCTGCTGGGCGTGCGCGGCGGCGGCGCCCGCGCCGGCACCGGCCGCGGCTCCCGCGGCGCCGGCGGGCAGGACGCTGGTGGCCGCGTTCGGGTCGTACGCGCCCTGCTGCCCGGGGGCGCTGCCGCTGCCCCCGGGAGGACCTGCGTGGGGTCGGACGCACCGGTGCCGGTGCCCGGGACCTGCGCGGGGTGCGGGTCGGCGGCGAGGAGCGCGGCGACGCCGAGGGCGGCGGTCGCCTGCTCCGGGGTGGCGCCGGCGCCGATGCCGGCGGCCACGGTGCGCAGGCCGCGGGCCAGGTTCTCGGCGCTGGGGCGTTCGTCGGGGTTCTTGCGCAGGCAGGACTGGACGACGGTCCACATCGGGTCCGGCAGGCCGGGCGGGCGCTGCGCCTCCTGGTTGAGGTGCTGGTGGAGCACCTCCAGGGCGGAGCTGCCGCCGAAGGGCGGCCGGCCGGTGAGCAGCTCGTACAGCAGGATGCCGGCGCCGTAGACGTCCACGGCGGAGGTCTGCGGGCGGCCCTCGGCGGACTCGGGCGCCACGTACGCGGGCGTGCCGACGAACTCGTGGGCCCGGGTCAGGCCCGGGGAGTCCGCGAGCCGGGCGATGCCGAAGTCGGTGAGCATCGGCTGCATCCGGCCGGCCCCGTCGGGCCCGGTGCTCCCGGCGAGCAGCACGTTGGCGGGCTTGAGGTCGCGGTGGACGATGCCGTCGGCGTGGCTGGCGGCCAGCGCGTCCGCGATCTGGGCGGTGAGCAGGGCGGCGCCCACGGGCGTGAAGGGGCCGTTGTCTCGCAGGTAGCGGTGCAGGTCGGGACCGTCGACGAGGTCCATGACCAGGGCCAGCAGATCGCCCTCGACGACCAGGTCGCGGGTGCGGACGATGTTCGGGTGGGTGAGGCGGAGGAGCGCGGAGCGCTCCCGCAGGAACCGCATCACCACGTCGGGGTCGCCTGCCAGCTCCTCCTTGAGGACCTTGATGGCGACTACCTCGCCCGGGCTGCCCGCCACGGCGGCTTCCGCCCCCGCCGTCTCGCGCTGGCGGCCGCGCCACACGGTGCCCGTGGCGCCGCGCCCGAGCGGCTCTTCGAGGAGGTACTTGCTGCCTACCGGCCGCACGTCATGCGCTCCCTGGTCTGATCGTTCCTGGCGGCCCGCGGACCGGTCGGTCCGTGCGCCATCTGCACCACTCTAGTGGCGTCACCGCGGCGCCCGCCGGGGTCGGGCGGGACCCGGGGTCCGGCGTCCCGGTCAGCCCCTGGCCACCGGTTTTCCGGAAGGCGCCTCCTGTTTTGTGCCGTGCCCTCGTCCGCCGGGTACCCGCATCGCCGCGCTCGTCCCTGTACCCCTGCGGACGCCGTACCCGCGCGCGGCGCCGTCCCACCCGTGCCTGCCGCCGTATCGCCCGCCCGCGGTCGTTCCGTGACGCCTGTGCGAAGGAAGGACGTCAGCCACCCGGTCGTTGGTTGCCCCGTTGGGCTGATGAAGGCGTCAACAATGGTCCGTAACGGCAACTTTCAAGTCGGAGTCGGGGCAGGAAGCGGCCATACAAGATCCGCCAACACCGGTCTCGCAGCGGGCTGTCGGTGGGAGATGGGAATATGACGGCGGCCCTCGAATCGGCCTGCCCAGGGAAGGGAGCGGTGACCGGCATGCAGATCCGGCTGACCGTCCAGGCGGCGCGCGGCGGCGCCGCCGCCCGCGGTCGCGATGTGATCGTCACCGCACCTGCCGGCACGACCCTGGGCGCCGTGGCGGGCGGCCTCCTGGACGCCGCCGCGGCCGCCGCGAGCGGCGGCGGGGGCACCGCGGGCGGCACGGGCGGCGGCGCGGGCGTCGCGGTCTACGCGGGACAGCGGCTGCTCGACCCGGACCGCGTCCTCCTCGGCGAACCCCCGCTGGTCGACGGCGCGGTCCTGAGCCTCGGCGGCCCCGCGGACCCGGGCCACGGCCAGCCCCCGGCGGCCGACGCGGCGGCGGTCACGAGCCTGCGGGTGGTGGCGGGCCCCGACGCGGGCGGTGTCCACCTGCTGCACGGCGGCCAGATCCGGATCGGCAGATCGGCCGACGCCGACGTCCCGCTGGACGACCCGGACGTCTCGCGGCTCCACTGCGCACTGACGGTCGCCCCGGACGGCGGCGTCACGGTGGCGGACCTGGGCTCCACGAACGGCACGACGATCGACGGGGTGGCGGTGGGCACGACCCCGGTGCCGCTGCGCCCGGACGCGGTGCTGCGGGTCGGGGAGTCGGCGCTGCGGATCACGGCGGGGCCGGGGGCCGGGGCGGCGGAGCACGGCCGGGTCCCGGAGCAGCGCCGGCCGGGGGACCAGGGCACGACGACGGCGGGCCTGGGCAGCGGCTGGCCGGCGGGCGGCGGCCCGGAGTACGGAGACGGCGGTGCGCGGGACGCGGCCCGGGGCGGCGCGGACGTGGACCCCGAGCACGGCGGACGTCCGGGTGCCGGCGGCGCCCGGTCCGGCAAGGCGCCGAGAGGCGCGGGCCCCGCCCGCGGCGGCGAGTCCGGCGGCGGGCGCCCGGGGCCGCGCGGAGGTGGCACGGCCGCGGGAGCGGACCGTACGCACGCCGGTGCGCACGGGGTGCACGGCCGGACGAATCCCGACGCGGTCCGCGGGGACGGAGACGCGGCCGGTGAGGCGCGGGCCACGCGCGGCACCGCGTACGGCGAGGGACACGAGACCCCCGGCGGGAGCGGATCGGGCACGGGAGCGGACCGCGCGCACGGCGGCCGGACGGACGGCGGCGGATACGACGGCCCGGCGCGCGGTGACGAGGACGGCGCACGCGTCCACGGCTCCGCGGCGGCGGACGCCGGGTACGGCGGGAGACGCGTCCCCGCCGACCTCAGCGGGCCCGCCACGGGCGCGGAACCGGGGTACGGCGGCGGGGACCTCGGCCCCGACCGGGTCGGACGTGCGGCGGAAGCAGATCCCCGGGAGGGTGCCGCGGGGCACGGTGCCGCGGAGTCCGGTGCCGGGCGGGCGCGCGGGCGCACCGCCGCCGAAGGAGCGCGTGCACCGGGCGCGGCCGCCCCGCGCAGGAGCGGTACGCCGACGCGGGGCACGGTCGTGCCGCCGGAGCTGCGGTCCCGCGGCGGGGCGGCGGGCGCCGCTGCCGTACCGCAGCCGCCGCGGCGCGGGATCCGGGCGTGGGCCCGGCGGCTCGGCGGCCGGGAGGAGGCCGCGGAGCCGGCGGCCGGCGCCCCGGCCACGGCCCGTACCGCCTCCCGGCCCGGCGAGACCACCGACCTGCACGAGCGCTACCCGGACGCCGCCACCGTCCTGCTCGCGGCCCTGGCCGGCGAGGCGGCGTACCGGCCCGGCTTCCTCTACGCCCCGGACGACACCCCGGCGCACCACCCCGCGCCCCCCGCAGCCGCGGGCGGATTCCCGCACCCAGGCCCGGACGCGGGCACTCCCGGCCGCTCCGGTGCCGCCGATGCCGTAGCGGGCATCCCCGCGCAGCCGGGCGCCGCGGAGGGCACCACCCCGCGCGCGGGCGGCTCCGCCGGGCGGGGACTCGTCTTCCGGCGCGGGAGTGCGCACGCCGACACGCTCGTCGTGCGGCTGGGGACCGAGTTCCGCCCGGGGGGCGGCACCGTCCCGCTCACCGTCGACCTGCGGCGGGCCGGGTCGCTCGCGCTCGCCGGCCCGCGCGGGCGGCTCGCCGGGCTCGCGCGCTCCGTCGTGGCCCAACTCGCCGCGCTGCACGGGCCCGACGTCCTCGAGCTGGTGCTGATCGCCGCCGACCCGAGCCGGCCGCACGAGTCGCGCGTCGAGGACTGGTCGTGGGCCGGCTGGCTCCCCCATGTACGGCCGCGCCAGGGCCAGGACTGCCGGCTGCTGCTCGCGTACGACCGGGAGCAGGCCGCCGCGCGCGTGGGCGAGTTGCAGCGGCGGCTGGAGCAGCCGGTGCCGGGGACGCGCAGCGTGGTCGTCGTCGACGGTGATCCGGGGACGGCCGCCGTCCGCGACGCCGTCGCCCTGCTCGCCGAGCGCGGGCCCGCCGCGGGCGTGCACCTCGTCTGCCTCGCCGAGACCGCACCCGCCACCCCCGCCTCGCCGTTGACCGCGACGTACGCGGCGGCGAGCGGCGCGGCCCCCGGCTTCGCCGCCTGCGGCGCGGTCGGGCTGCTCAGCGGTGACGTGGCCACCAGCCTGCGGCTCCTCCAGCGCCCCGCCACGGCACCGGAGGGCCACGCCGCGGACCCGGGCGCCCCCCGGGCCACGGCGCCGCCGCCGGGGCCCGCGGAGCCGACGGCGCCCGGTCCGTACGACACCGCGCACGACGACCCCGCCGGCTCCTCCCCCGCGACCTCCTACGGCACCGGCCGCGCCCGCCTCGGCGGCGACGGCTCCGCGGCGCCCGCGGAACCCGCCGCGGCCGGCGGCTGGTTCGAGGCCGCCGCCTCAGGGCCCGCCGCGGCGGGACCGGCCGGGACGGTCGACGCCGTGTCCGCCGCGTGGGCGGAGCGGCTGGCCCGCGCGCTGGCCCCGTACGGCGAGCGCGACGACGCGGACGGCATCCACCCCGCCCGCCGCGGTGCGCTCCCCGGTGCCGTACGCCTCCTGGACGAGCTGGACCTCGCCCGCGCCACCCCCACCGCGCTCACCGCCCGCTGGCTGGAGTCCCGTTCGGGCGCCCCGCGCGTGGGCGCGGTGCTCGGCGCGGGGCCGACCGGGCGGCTCATGGCCGACCTCGCCGCCGGGCCGCTGGCGGTCGAAGGCGCCGCCCGGGGCGGCAAGTCGGAGCTGCTGCGCTCGTTCGCCGCCGCGCTGGCGGCCGGGGAGCCGCCGGAGCGGCTGCAGTTGGTGCTCGTCGACGGCGCGGGCCGGGAGCGGGGCGACGCGCTCGGCGCGGCGGCGGACCTGCCGCACGTGTCGGGATATCTGGTGGCGTCCGACCCGGTGCGGATGCGGGAGTTCGCGCAGGAGCTGTGGGCGGAGTTCAAGCGGAGGGCAGCGCAGCACGCCCCCGGGGGCGAACCGGCGCCGCAGGGCCCGGCGATCCCCGGCCCCCGCGCGGCGGGCGACCCGCGCCCGGGCGGCGCGGCGGACATACAGGCCGCGCAGAGCAACACGCTGCGGCTGCGCCCCAGACCGGCCCCGGAGGAGACGCCGGTGGCCGGAGCACGGGCCGAGTCCGGCACGGTGCCGGCGGCGGGGGCAGGGGCACGGACCGGGACCGGAGCGGGCGCGGGTACGGAAGGCACCGCCGGCGGCCGCGGTGCGACCCCGCCCCATGGCACCCGGACGCCCGCACCGCAGCAACGCCCGGGCGCCACACCGCCGCACGGCACCGCCCCCGCATCCGCCACCGCGCCCGCCGGACGGCGGGGCGCGCCGCCCGCCGTCGTGCTGGTCGTCGACGACTACGACGCCCTCGTGGCCCCCGCCCTCGGCAGCCCCGCGCGGCCCGCCGCCGGTTCCGTCGTCCGTGTCGTCGAGGCCATCGCCCGCGACGGCGGCCCGCTCGGCATGCACCTCGTCACCGCCTCCGCACAGCCGGAGGCCACCGCCGGCACCGCCGCCGTCTCCGGCGCGGCGCACCACGTCGTGCTCGGCGGCGAGGACGTGCCGCCCGGCCGCGGGCTGTGGTGCGCCGCGGGGGCGGAGCCGGTGCCGTTCCAGGCGGCGCGGGTCACCGGCCGGATCCCCCGTACGGCGACCGCACGGCCCACCGTCGTGCCACTGGAGTGGGCCCGCATGGGCTCACCCCCGACGAGCCGCCCCCTGCGCGAACTCGGCAACGGGCCCACCGACCTGGCCCTGCTCGCCAGCGCCCTCCAGCGCGCCGCGGGCACCCCCGCCGCCCCGCAGGACGACACCCGCACCCCGTCTCCGTAGGACCCGCGACCCCCGTCCCGGCCGGCCCGCGTCTGCGCACGGCGGCCGCGCGGTGGGCACGTACGCCTCTCGCACGCTTCGCGCGCGCCCGTCCGCGCACGCTCCTGCCCTCAACGCCCCACTCGCACCATCCGCCCCACCCGTCCCCCCAGCAACAATCTGCCACCCCAGAAGTCCCCGGCGTCAACCCACCGCAACCGGCCTCCCTCCAACGGCCGAACTCTCCCGTCACACCCCACGACCGCGCCCGTTTCTCTTCAAGTAGCCCCCCACCAGCGGTTTCTGCGCCTTCCCCGGCCTCCGGCCCGCCTGGGCCCGCCTTCACCTCCCGAACGCTGCCCTGTCACGGACGGATCACGAAACGGCCGCTTACGGGGATTGCGCAGAAGGCGCTATTGCGGGCCCGCCGGTCCGGGCGTAGGACATACCCCACAGCATTTCGCACCGGTAAAACGGCACAGACCTCGCGGGGCAGGTTTGTGCCGGTACGGGACAACCCCATCTGCCCCGCGTTCCTGGGGAGGCTGGGATGCGCAGTTCGCTGCATACACTGCAGCAGGTACGAGTCGTGCGGGCCGCGGTGGCGATCATCGCCGCGGGTGCCCTCGCCGTGACAGCCGCCGGGTGCGGCGACGACGGCGACGACAACGGCGGGGACGGCGGCAAGGCGGACAAGTCCGGCGCCGGCGTCACGCTCCCGAAGCTGGACGGCGAGTCCCTGCGTGTCGGCGCCGTCTGGACGGGCCCTGAGCAGAAGAACTTCGAGAAGGTCCTCGACGGCTTCGAGGAGAAGACCGGCGCCACGGTGGAGTACGTGCCCACCGGCGACAACGTCGCGTCCTTCGTACGGACCCAGGTCGCGGGCGGCAAGCCGCCGGACGTCGTGTTCGCGCCGCAGGTGGGCGTCTTGCAGGAGTTCGTCAAGGAGGGTTGGGCGAAGCCGCTGGACGCCGCCGCGAAGAAGGAGTTGGGCAAGAACTTCTCGCAGGGCTGGCAGGACCTGGGCGCGGTGGACGGCGAGCAGTACGGCGTGTACTGCAAGGCGGCCAACAAGTCGCTGGTCTGGTACAACACCACGGCCTTCGAGAACGCGGGCGCCCAGGAGCCGGAGGACTGGCAGGGCTTCATGGACACCGCGCAGCTCGTCTCCGACTCCGGCGTGCCGCCGGTGGCGATCGGCGGCGCGGACGGCTGGACGCTCACCGACTGGTTCGAGAACATCTACCTCTCGCAGGCCGGCCCGGAGAAGTACGACCAGCTCGCGGCGCACGAGATCCCGTGGACCGACCCGTCCGTGAAGGACGCGCTCACCACCCTCGGCGAACTCTTCGGCGACGACACGCTGATCGCGGGCGGCCAGAAGAAGGCGACGAAGATGGCGTTCCCGGACTCGGCGATCGCCCCGTTCGCGGACCTGGAGGACCCGAAGGCCGCGATGGTCTTCGAGGCCGACTTCGTCGGCGCGTTCGTCAACGAGACCGACGCGAAGGTCGGCGAGGACGCGAAGATCTTCCCGTTCCCGGCGGTCGGCCCGGACAAGCCGGTCGTCACCGGCGGCGACGCGGCCGTGACGCTGACCGGCTCCAAGGGCGCGCAGGCCCTGCTCACGTACCTCTCGTCCACCGAGGCGGCGGAGGCGTGGGCGGCGCCCGGCGGCTTCGTCTCGCCGAACAAGAACATGGACATGGGCGCGTACCCGAACGACGTGCAGCGGGAGATCGCGCAGGCGCTCGTCGACGCCGGGGACGACTTCCGCTTCGACATGTCCGACCAGGCGCCCGCCGACTTCGGCGGCACCGCGGGCAAGGGCGAATGGAAGGCGCTGCAGGACTTCCTGGCCGATCCGAAGGACGTCGAGGGCGCGCAGCAGGACCTCGAGAAGGCCGCGGCCGCGGCCTACAAGAGCTGACGGACGGAGCAGGGAGACCCTGATGTCGACCTCGTCGGCGGGGGGTGCGGCGGAGTCCGCCGCACCCACCCCCCTCGCACCGCCGGGCAGCACGTCGCAAGAGCCGGAAGAGCAGAAGCTGAGCAAGCCGCCGAGGTCGGTGGTACGGACCAAGAGCTGGATCACGGTGGCGTTCCTGCTGCCCGCCGTGGTCCTGCTCGGCACCCTGGTGCTGTATCCGATCGGGTACTCGGTCTACCGCAGCCTCTTCGACGTCTCCGGCGACGAGTTCATCGGCCTGGACAACTACACCGAACTCTTCAGCGACGACCGCATCCGCACCGCGCTGCGCAACAACCTGATCTGGGTGCTCGTCGCGCCCGCGGTCTGCACCGCGCTGGGGCTGATCTTCGCCGTCCTCACCGAGAAGGTGCGGTGGGGCACGGCGTTCAAGATGGTCGTCTTCATGCCGATGGCGATCTCGATGCTGGCGGCGGGCGTCATCTTCAGCCTCGTCTACCAGAACGAGCCGGAGCGCGGCGCCGCGAACGCGGCGTGGACGACGATCCACGACACGTTCAGCGACCCCGCGCCCTGGCCGGGCGCCCGGCCGCGCCCCAACGCCGATCTGAAGGGCCCCGACAAGGGCCCCTTCACCAGCGACGCGACCGTCAGCGCCGGTCAGACGGCGCTGCTGCCGCTGGTCGCCGTGAAGCCGCAGGACGCGGCCGGCGAGGAGCCGGCGGCGAAGCCGCAGCCCGCGGACGACGGCGTGAGCGGCACGGTGTGGCTGGACTTCAAGCCCGGCGGCGGCAAGCCCGACGTCGTCGACAGCGGTGAGAAGGCGCTGAAGGACATCAAGGTCGAGGCGGTCAAGGACGGCAAGGTCGTCGCCTCGGCCACGACCGCGTCCGACGGTACGTTCACGCTGCCGGCCGCGGCCGACGGCGCCCAGTTGCGGCTGCCCTCCTCGAACTTCGCGGAGGCGTACGGCGGCGTCGACTGGCTCGGCCCGTCGCTGGTGACGCCGGCGGTGATCGCGGCGTACGTGTGGATGTGGGCCGGGTTCGCGATGGTGCTGATCGCGGCGGGGCTGGCGTCCGTGCCGCGGGAGCTGATGGAGGCGGCGCGGGTCGACGGCGCGAACGAGTGGCAGGTGTTCCGGCGGATCACGGTGCCGGTGCTGGCGCCGGTGCTCGCCGTGGTGCTCGTGACGTTGATGATCAACGTGCTGAAGATCTTCGACCTCGTCTACATCATCGTGCCCAGCGCCCGGCTGGAGGACGGCAACGTGCTGGCCGTCGAGCTGTTCCAGCAGGCGTTCGCGGGCACCGAGCCCGACCTGGGCGTGGGCAGCGCGATCTCCGTCGTGCTGCTGCTCCTCGTCATCCCCGTGATGATCTTCAATATCCGCCGCCTGCGAAAGGAGTCCGGCCGATGACCACCGCAGCAGCGGCGGAGACCGCACCCAAGCCGGAACCGCAGAAGGCGGAGGCCGAGGCGCCGGCCAAGGAGTCCCTCGCGGCACGCATCGGCCGGTACGCGGGCGGCGGCGCGGTCCGGGCGTTCCTGGTGATCGTGGCGTTCCTGTGGCTGACCCCGACGGTGGGGCTGCTCATCTCGTCGTTCCGGGATCCCGCGGACATCGCGACGACCGGCTGGTGGAAGGTCTTCGGCGATCCGGGGCAGCTCACCACGGAGACGTACGACACGCTCTTCGGCAACGACGACGTGATGGGCGCGCTGCCCACCACGATCTGGATCACCGTGCCGTCCACGCTGCTGGTCGTGGTCATCGGCGCGCTGGCGGGCTACGCCTTCGCGTGGATGGAGTTCCCCGGCCGGGACTGGGTGTTCCTCGCGGTGGTGGGCCTGCTGGTGGTGCCGGTGCAGGTGGCGCTCATCCCGATCGCGTCGCTGTACCGGGATCTGAACCTGTTCCACACGATCACGGGCGTGGTGCTCTTCCATACCGCGTTCGGGCTGCCGTTCGCCATCTTCCTGTTGCGGAACTTCTTCGCGGAGATCCCCCGGGAGCTGCTGGAGGCGGCGCGGATCGACGGGGCGAGCGAGCTGCGGCTCTTCTTCCGCGTCGTGATGCCGCTGGGCGGCCCCGCGATCGCGGCGCTGAGCATCTTCCAGTTCCTGTGGGTGTGGAACGACATGCTGGTGGCCCTGGTCTTCGCCGACCCGGGCAAGCCGCCGCTGACGGTGGCGGTGCAGCAGCAGACGCGGCAGTTCGACAGCAACATCGAGCTGATCGCGTCCGGCGCGTTCATCTCGATGATCATCCCGCTGGTCGTCTTCTTCGCCTTCCAGCGGCAGTTCGTGTCCGGCGTGATGGCGGGCGCGGTGAAGTAGGCGCGTACGCGCTGAGGCGAGCGCGTCGAGACGATACGGCCGTCCGGGTGGATCACCCGGGCGGCCGTACTGTCGTACGGCCGCGTGCGTGGGGCCGCCGTTACGGTGGCGGATACCAGAAATAAGGACATTCCGACCAGCGGACTGTCCTTCCGCCGCCGCCCGCCCAGGGATGTGTCCGTGCCCCGGTTCAGCGTCATCGTGCCCGCGTACAGGGTCCAGGCGTATCTCGACGAGTGCCTGGAGTCCGTGCTCACCCAGTCCTTCACGGACGTGGAGGTCATCGCGGTCGACGACCGCTCCCCCGACTTCTGCGGCGAGATCATCGACGCCGCGGCGGCCCGCGATCCGCGGCTGACCGCCGTCCACCTGAGCGCGAACGTCGGCCTGGGCCGCGCCCGCAACGCCGGACTGGAGCGCGCCACCGGCGACTACGTCCTCTTCCTCGACGGCGACGACACCCTCGTCCCCGGCGCGCTCCAGGCGCTCGCCGACCGGCTCGCCGCCACCGCGGACCCCGACGTCCTCGTCTACGACTACGCGCGCACCTACTGGGACGGCCGGCACGCCCGCAACGTCCGCGCCGACCTGCTCGCTGAGCGCGACCCGCAGGTCTTCCGGCTGGCGGAGCGGCCGGAGCTGCTGCGGCTGCTGATGGTGGTGTGGAACAAGGCGTACCGGCGGGACTTCGTCGCCGCGCAGGGCCTCAGCTTCCCGCCCGGCTACTACGAGGACACCCCGTGGACGTACCCCGCGCTGCTGTCGGCGGGGCGGATCGCGGTGCTGGACCGGGTGTGCGTGCACTACCGGCAGCGGCGGTCGGGCAACATCCTCGGCACGCCGGGGGAGCAGCACCTCGACGTCTTCGAGCAGTACGAGCGGGTGTTCGCGTTCCTCGCCGCGCGGCGGCTGGAGCGGTGGCGGCCGGTGCTGTTCGTGCGGATGGTGGACCACCTGACGACGATCTTCAACAAGAGCGAGCGGGTGCCGCGGCAGAAGCGGGCGGAGTTCTTCCGGCGGGCGCGGGCGCTGTACGTGCGGTATGGGACGGGTCCCGCCCCAGAGGCCGAGGGGCCCGTACGGGCCCGGGGTGCCGCCGGCGGTGCCCTGCGGGCCGGGCGCGGGGCCCGGGCCCGGACGCGGCATCTCCTCGTGCGGCTCGGCACCCGGCGCGCGTTCCAACTGCTCGGCGCCGCCGGCCGGCTCCTCTCCCGTACCCGCGACCTCGCCGCCCGCGCGGCCCGCCGCGCCCGCGCCGGCTGCGGCCTGCTCTACTACCGCCTCCAGCTCCGCCTGCCCCTCGACCCGCACCTGGCGGTCTTCGCCGCGTACTGGTACCGCGGCTACTCCTGCAACCCCGCCGCCCTCGAAGCGAAGGCCCGCGAGCTGGTCCCCGGCCTCGCCACCGCCTGGATCGCCCGCCCCGCGTACGCGCACACCGTGCCGCCGGGCGTACGGGTGCTGCGCCCCGGCTCGCTCGCCTGCCACCGCGCCCTGGCGCGCGCCACGTACCTCGTCAACAACGTCAACTTTCCGCAGTACGTGGTGAAGCGCCGCGGCCAGATCCACGTGCAGACCCACCACGGCACCCCGCTGAAGAAGATGGGCCTGGACCTCGCCGCCCACCCGGCGGGCGCGGCGGGCATGGACTTCGCCGCGCTCATGACCCGCGTCGACCGCTGGGACTACAGCCTCTCCGCCAACCGCCACTCCACGCTGGCCTGGAGCCGCGCCTACCCGGCCGAGCACACCACCCTGGAGTACGGCTACCCGCGCAACGACGCCCTCGCCGGGCCGCCGCTCGCGCCCTCCGCGCGCGCCGGGCTGCGCGCCCGGCTCGGCATCCCCGAGGGCGCCACCGCCGTCCTCTACGCCCCCACCCACCGCGACTACCTGCCCGGCCACGTCCCCGCGCTCGACCTCGGCGCCCTCGCCCGCGCGCTGCGCGAACGCGGCGCGCACGTCGTCCTGCTGGCCCGCGCGCACTACTTCCACGCCGCCGCACCCGCCGGCGCCCCGCCCGCAGGTGTCCTCGACG
Organism: Streptomyces sp. WAC 06738; assembly: GCF_003945505.1. Lineage (NCBI taxonomy): Bacteria > Bacillati > Actinomycetota > Actinomycetes > Kitasatosporales > Streptomycetaceae > Streptomyces > Streptomyces sp. WAC 06738. The sequence continues at coordinate 2,698,757 of NZ_CP029618.1, forward strand.
TCACCGCGCACCCCTCGCTCACCGAGCTGTGCCTCGCCTCCGACGCGCTGCTCACCGACTACTCGTCCGTGATGTTCGACTACGCCCTGCTCGGCCGCCCCATCGTGATCCACGCCGCGGACTGGGAGGCGTACCGGCTCGCGCGCGGCACGTACTTCGACCTCACCGCCGAGCCGCCCGGCCGCGTCTGCCGCACCGTCGACGAGATCGCCGGCACCTTCGCCACCGGCGCCCACGCGGCCCCCGCCGCCGCGGCGCAGCTCGCCGCGTTCCGGCGCCGGTTCTGCCCGTACGACGACGGGCACGCCGCGGAGCGCGTGGTCCGGCACGTGTTCCTCGGCGAGGCGGGGCGCCCGCCGGTGCCGGGGCCCGGGGTTGTGGCGCGAGGCGTTGCCGGGGTGCTGCCGCGGCCGGCGGGGAGTGCGGTGGTGCGCAGCGAATGACGGCGGTGCGGCCACGGGTCGTACGCACCCCGCGGGCACGCGCACCGCAGCCACGAGAGCCGCACGCACGCACGCCCGACGCACGCAGTCCCGACGCACGGAAGCCGGAGGTACGGATGACACAGACCCGCAGCGAGCGCCCCGCCGCCCCGCCGACGGCGCCCCCCGCCACCGGAGTCGGCCGCCCCCGCCCCGGTCCCGCCCGGCCCGGCCCCCGTCCCGCCTACGCCGCGGACGCCAACGGCGCGAAGCCCGGGCAGCCGTGGCTGGTACGCCGCTACCGGCGCGCGGTCCCGCGGCGCGTGCGCCGGCTCGTCGTCGCCGTCGCCGGCCCCGCCACCCGGCACCGGGTGCAGCGCGTGCTCGGCGCCGTCTCCCGGCGGGTCCCCGAGCCGGGGCAGCGCTCGGTGCTGCGGGCCCTGCGCGCCACCGGCCAACTCGGCCGCCCCGACCGCCGGGTCGTCCACTACCGCGGCCAGACCCGGCTCGCCGTCGTAGCCGGCTCCCCCACGCCGCTGCACGCCCGCAACGAGAACCTGCGCCTGGTCACCGGCGCCCTCGACGCCGCCGGCGTCGAGCACTTCGCCGTCCGCGGCTACGGCAGCGTCTCCACCGCCGTCGCCGTCCCCGCCTCCGCCCGCGCCCGCGCCGTCGCCGCGCTCACCGCCCTGTGCACCGCACACCCCGGCTACGTCTGCCTCCCCGACCGCCGCAAGCGCCCCGAGCGCCGGGTGCGTCCCGCCGGCGACCCCGCCTCGTGGGAGGCGCTCGCGGGGGCGGCCGTCGTCCGGTTCGCCTGCTACTACGCCGACCGCGGCGGGCACACGCTGCTGGGCGCCGGCTACGGCTGCGACGTGGAGTTCTGGGCGGAGGAACCGTACGAGGAGAGCGATCCGGGCGACGGGTCACCGGGCGCGGGCCGGCTGGTGGCGCCCCGCTTCAACCGCGTCGTCGAGTCCGTACCGCACGACGGCACCCATGTCACCGCGCCCGGTCACCTCTTCACCCGCTTCGTGCTCCCCGGCTCTCTCGGCACCGTCCCCGACGTCCGCACCCGCCCCGAGATGACCGTCCCGCTCCCCGACGACCTCCGCTTCCCCATCGACGCCGTCTACACCTGGGTCGACGGGGACGACCCCGCCTGGCGCCGCCGCCGCGCCGAGGCGGGCGGCGTCCCGTACCACGCCGAGGCCGCGAACGACGCCCGCTACCTCAACCGCGACGAGCTGCGCTACTCGCTCCGTTCGCTGCACCTGTACGCCCCCTGGATCCGGCACGTCTACCTCGTCACCGACGACCAGGCCCCCGACTGGCTCGACACCGCCCACCCCCGCCTCACGGTCGTCGACCACCGCGACGTCTTCACCGACCCCGGCGTCCTGCCGACGTTCAACTCGCACGCCATCGAGAGCCAGTTGCACCACATCGACGGCCTGGCGGAGCACTTCCTCTACTTCAACGACGACGTCTTCCTCGGCGCCCCGCTCCTGCCCGACCGGTTCTTCCTCCCCAGCGGCATCACCCGCTACTTCCCCTCCCGCGCGCTGCTGCCCTCCGGGCCGCCGGACGCGGGCGACGTGCCCGTGTCGGTCGCGGGGAAGAACAACAGGGCGCTCCTCCAGCAGAGGTTCGGCACCTACATCACGCAGAAGATGAAGCACACGCCGCACGCCCTGCGGCGCAGCATCCTCGCCGAGATCGAGGAGCGCTTCCCCGAACGGCACCGGCAGACCGCGGCGAGCCGCTTCCGCAGCGCCACGGACCTGAGCATCCCGTCCGCGTTCCACCACTACTACGCGGCGTTCACCGGCCGCGCGGTGCCCGGGCAGATCCCGTACGACTACTTCGACCTCGCCCACCCGGACCTCGCCGCCCGCCTCCGGCGGCTGCTGCGCCGCCGCGACCGGAACGTCTTCTGCCTCAACGACACGCTCTCCGGCGCGGGCGACCTGGACCGGCAGGTGGAGCTCATCCGCCCCTTCCTGGAGGCGTACTTCCCCGACCCCAGCCCGTTCGAGATCCCGTTCACGGGCCCGCGTCCGGGCCCGGGCCCCCTGGAGAGGTGAGCAGGCCATGCCCCTGGCCGTCCGCACGCCGGTGAACCCGGCCGCGCCGCCCGGCACCGGCGCGTACCCCCGCGCGCTGAACGTGCTCAGCCGGAAGGAGACCGCGGTCCAGCGCCAACTGCGCCGCGCGGGCCTCGCGGGGTACGAGCCGCTGACGCAGGCGACGCTGCTCACCGTCGCGCAGTACGCGCCGCCGCACGCGGCGGTGTACGACATCGGCGCGCACATCGGGCTGTACGCGGCCCTCGTCGACCTCGTCCACGGCGCCAAGCGGCTGCAGACCGTCGCCTTCGAGCCGACGCCGCGCACGGCGAAGCTCTGCCGCCGCCTGCGCGACGGCAACGGACTGGACTTCGACGTACGGCAGATGGCGCTGTCGGACCGAAGCCGCACGGCGGAGCTGTACCTGTCCCTGAAGGCCGAGAGCTCCAACTCTCTCAACGCCGCGCACCGCGCGCACACGGAGGCGGTACGGGTGCCGGTCGGCACGGTCGACGGCTTCGCGGAGCGGCACGGGCACGCGCCGTACCTCATCAAGATCGACGTCGAGACCCACGAGCCCGAAGTCCTCGCGGGCGCGGCCGGGGTGCTGCGCGAGCACCGCCCGTGGATCGTCTGCGAGGTACTGCCGAGCACGGACCCGGCGGCGATGGCGGCGGCCCTGTCGCACCTGACGGAGCTGGGGTACGGCCTGCACCTCATCCACCCCGAGACGCCGTGGCCCGCGCACGACGCGACGAGCTACGCGCCGCACGTCCAGGGAGAGTGCCGCGACTGGCTGTTCGCGCCCGAGCCGCTGGCGGACGAGTTCTACGCGGCGCAGCGGGCGTGGCTGCGGGCGGTGCTGGCGTGCGGCAAGGAGGAGAACGTGCTGGTGCCGCCGGGCGAGCCGTTCCCGCGGGACTGGAACGCGCCGCACGGTGGGCCGGGGGCGCCGCCCCGGCCGCGGCGCGGGCCGGCGGCGCGGCTGCCGCGGATGTGGCGGCAGGCGGTGGGACGGTGAACGGGGATCCGGCTCGCAGGGGGCATACGGAAGCCGCCGCGGGCGGCGGGGCGGTGCGCGGGGGCGCGGACCGTACGGTGCACGCGGAAGACGCCGCGGGCGGCTGGCGGTGGGGTGGCGCCGCCTTCGGGCTGCTGCTCCAGCTCTGCTGTGTCGCCTATGCCGCCCGCCACGTCTCCCCGGCCGCCCTCGGCGCGTACGCCGTGGCCCTCACCGCCGTCCACCTCCTCGCCCACCTCGCGGGCGGCGCCATCGCCGCCTCCCTGCACCGCGCCGGGCCGCCGACCCGGCCCGCCGCGCACGCCGCGCTGCGGCTCGCCGGGATCACCGGGTTCACCGGCTTCGCCGTCGCGCAACTCGCCGCCCCGCTGCCCGCCCTGCTCCTGCACACCCCCGGCACCACCCCCCTGCTCCGCCTCCTCGCCTGCGCCTTCCTCTGCCGGCCCGCCGCCGACGCCGCACTCGCCGCGCTCCGCCGCGCCGGCCGCCCGCGCGATGCCGTGCTGACCGACGCCGGCGGCCAGGCGGCCGGTGCCGCGACCGGCCTCCTGCTGCTCGCGGGGGGCGTCAACCCCCTCGGTCTGGCCGCCGTGCTGCCGGTCTCGGCCGCGGTCGCACTCGGCGCGGCGGGGCTGCTGCTGTCCCGTACGCCGCTGCCGGAAGGACCTCCGGTGCAGGCCGCGTCGCTCATCCGCGTCCCGTGGTTCGAGGCCGGGTTCGGGCTGCTGCGGCTGGTCGCGGCGGGCGCGCCGCTGTGGGTGGTCTGCGGGCTGCTGGGTCCCGGTGCGGCGGGCGTGTACTCGCGCGCCGCGGGGCTGTGCGAGGTGCCGGTGACGGTGTACGGCCGGGTGGCGAACCGGACGGCGGGCGGAAGCCGGGAGGCCGATCGCCACCGGGCGTCCCGCCCCGTACGCGGCGTCGACGTGCCCACCGCGCGCCTCGCCGTCACCGCCGCCTCGGCCGCCGGCTTCGCCGGGTTCGGCATCGTCGCCGGGGCGGGGCCCGCCGCGCTCGCGCTGCTCCTCGGCCCCGGCTGGGAGTCCGCGACGGCGCTCGTGCCGTGGCTCTGCGCCGCGGGGGCGCTGCACCTCGTCTACTCCGCGGGCTGCTCCCTCGACCTCGCCCGCGGCCGCCGCCGCGAACTCCTCGGTACGCACCTGGTCGTGCTCCTCGCCACCGCCGCCGCCCTCGCCGTCGTCCTCCCGTGGCGCGGCTCCGGCTCCGCCCTGCCGCTGCTGGCCTGCGCCGCGGCCGCCGGGCCCGCCGCGGGGCACGCGCTGCAGCTGGTGCGGTGGGGGCGGTGCGGGCTGGTGCGGGTACGGGAGGCGCTGCGGGCGCACGCGGTGCACTGCGGCATCGGGGCGGCGGCCGGGGCGCTGGCGACGCTGGCCGGTTCCGCGGCGGCGGCGCCGGGTGACCGGCTGCTCTACGGTCTGCTGGCGCTCGCGCCCGTAGCCCTGCTCTGCGCGGGGCTGCACGAGCAGTTGCCGCTCTCCGCGGCGCTCTCCGGCGACCGCCCGGGTCCGGCGCCCGCACCGCAGCCCCGGTCGTCGGCCCGGACCCCGGCGCCCCGCGGCACGGCGGGTGCCCCGGTCCCGTAGCGCCGCCCGTACGCACGGGGGCTGCCCCCGGCCCCCGGTCGGGCCGCGTGTTTCGTACGCTCTGGGCGCCCCTCCGCGTCAGCGCGGCGGCACGCCCGCGTGCTCGGCCCCGGCCGCGCGCCGCCGCCCCGGCTCCGCGGCTCGGCGGGCGGGCGCGCGCGCCGCAACCAGCTCGGCGCACAGCTCCTCCCACGCCCGCGTCACCCCCTCCGGCGCGAACCGCCCCACCCCCGCACGGGCGTTGGCGCCGAGCCGGTGCAGCAGCTCCGCGTCCGCAGCCATCAGCCGCGCCATCGCGTCCGCCAGCGCGTCCACGTCGTCCGGCGGCACCAGCAGCCCGTCCACCCCGTCCCGTACGACGTCCGCCGCCCCGCCGCCCTCGTCGTACGCGACCGCCGGCACCCCCGCGGCGTACGCCTCCAGCACCCCGGCGCTCCCCGAAGGCAGCACCGCGAAGCTCGCCTTGGCCCACTCCGCCGCCATGTGCGGGCTCGGGCCCAGCAGTTCCACCCGCTCGTACAGCCCCAGCTCCGCCACCCGCCGGCGCAGCCGCGGCGGCTCAGGGCCCTCCCCGAACACCCGCAGCCGCCAGCCGGAACCGGCCGGCGACGATGCCGCCGCCGCGAACGCGGCGATGGCGTGGTCCGCCCGGGCCGGCGGGCCCGCCAGCACCGCCGTCCGTGCCGTACGCGACGACCGCGGCCGGAAGCCGCCGGGCGCCGGGTACGGGATCGCCGCCGTCCTCACCGCCGAAGGCTCCCGCGCCGCCGCGCCGAGCGCCGCCGCCAGCCGCCGCCGCGCACCCTCCGTCCGTACCACCACCGCGTCGCACTCCCCCGTCCCCGGCGGCGGCTCCCCCTCCCCCGCCCAGGGCGACTCGTGGATCCGCACCGCCCCCGCCGGGGCGTGGTCCGCGGCGGCGCGCAGCAGCGCGGGCGAGGCCGTGACGAGGACGTCGGTGTCGAGGGTGCGCAGGGCGAGGGCGAGTTCGGTGTCGGTGAGCGCGTCGAACTCCGGGTCCAGGGCGGGGTCGGCGAGCGCGCTGGGCACGGCGGCGAGCTGCTGCCGGGCGCGGTCGGTGAGGGCGGTGGGCCGCAGCGGTACGGGGACGGGGCCGGTGCGGTCCACGAGGTGGCGCAGCGGGACGCCGGGGCCGGGCGCGGTGTGCGGCCGGTCGCGAGTGCGGAAGACGCTGACGACCTCGACGTCGTGGCGCGCGGCGAGGTGGCCCGCCCGGGTGAGGACGGCCCGCGGGACCTCGCCCGGCTCGTCGGCGCGGGAGAGCAGGAAGACGATCCTCACGCCCGTACGCCCTCCCCGCGCGCCCCCGCGCGCTCGTAGGGGGACGGCGCCGGGAAGTACCCCTCCAGGAACGCCTGCACCCCCCGGGGGAGTGTGCCGTGGAGCCGGAGGCAGAAGACGTCGGTGTCGCGGCGGGCGAACAGCCTGTCGAGCCGCCGCGGCTCGTGGCCGCCCGCGCTCTCGACGCGGGGCGGCCCCGTGCGGCGTCCGGCGGGGAGGGCGCGGCCGAGGAACACGTCGTCGGCGAGGGGCAGTACGTGCCTGGCGAGGGCGTCGAGGGGGTGGCGGCGGTCGACGACGGTGAGGCCGGGGCGGGCGGTGTCGAGCCAGGGCGGCGGGGCTTCCGCCACGAGGTAGGTGTGCCGGATCCAGGGCGCGTACATCGCGAGGGAACGGAGGGAGTAGCGCAGCGCGGGGCCCGTGGTGGTGTAGACGGCGTCGACGGGCGGGCGGGGTTCGGTGACGAACTCGCGGAGCGTGGGGAACGCGCGGTCGGCCACGTACAGCACGGCGGTCGGCGTCAGCGAGGGCAGGGTGGTGCCGAGCGCGGTGGGGGCGCACGGGGTGGTGTACGCACCACCGCGGTGGCGGCGCTGCCAGAACTCGATGTCGCAGCCGTGGCCGGGGCCGTAGCGGAGGGTGCGGCCCGAGGTGACGTACGGGCGGTAGAGGCGCAGCGCGGGCGGTTCGCTTGCGGCGGTGAGCAGTTCGGCGGGGACGGGGACGCCGGGGTTCCGGGGGGACACGGCGTAGACGGCCTGGCCGGGGTACGCGCCGGCCAGCGCGCGGCAGGCCCGCGAACGCAGGCCCGCGTCGACGGCGAGGCGGTGGCGGGGGGCGGGCCCGTCCGGATCGTCGGTCCCGTCGGCCCCGTCTGTCCCGTCGGCCCCGTCTGTCCCGTCGGTCCCGTCGGGGTCGTCGGGGTCGCGCAGCAGGAGGTACGGGACATCGGCGGCCTCCAGCGCGTCCGCGGCGAGGCGGAGGTTGGCGGCGTACGCGTCGGCGGCGAGGAGGTCGTCCCGCACCTCGGCCCACTGCCCCGCCGCCCGCACGAGTCGCCCGCCGCCTCCGCCGCCCGAGGTCCCTACCGTCTCCTCCCACCGTCGCAGCTCCGCCGCGGTCGGCGCGGGGTGCGGCGGCAGGGGGCGGAGCGGCCGGGCGGGGGCGGTCGCGGCGCGGTGGAAGGCGGCGCGGTCGGCGCGGTCGCGCTGGCGGCGGGGTTCGTCGTCGCGGAGCGCGGCCAGTTCGGCGAGGAGCGCCTGCCAGCGCTCGGCGGCGTGCGCGTCGTCGGGGATGGCCGCGAGGCGCGGCGCCGCCGGGCCCAACTCCGCCTCGTACGCCTCCCGGTCGTCCTCCGCCGGTACGACCAGCGCGTCCAGCTCCGGCGCGCCGGGCGGCGGCGGGTGGCCGGGGCGGGTGGCGCGGTGGACGGTGAGGATGCGGGCGGGGGCGAATGCGACGGCGGCGGATACGAGGCCGGGGGCGGCGATGACGAGCACGTCGGCGTCGAGCGTACGCAGGGCGGCGGGGCCGGGACCGGCGGCGAACTCCACGTCGTGGTGCGCCGCGAGGCCCCGTACGACGCCGTCCTCCACCGCGGCGGCGTCCGCGAGGAACGTGATCCTCATCGGGCCTCCCCCGCGTGCCCCACGACCTCGGTGACGACGACCAGCAGCCCGGCGGCGGTGTACCGCGGGGCGACCCGGACGACATCGCCGGAGTCGGCGACGAGCAAACGGTTCGGCAGCCGGTAGACGCGCCCGGGGTCGACGACGTCGCCGAGCAGCCGGCCGACCGGAAGCGCGGCCGCGCACCCGGCGGCCCGTACCCGTACGTCCCAGGTCCGCTCGCCGCCCCGCGCGGCCACCCGCGTCAACGCGGCACCTCCGGCCCGGGCCACGAACCGCCCGCCACCGCGCCCGTCCACCGGCAGCGCGCACACGCCACCGGCCTCCCCGCGCTCCACGAGTGCGCACGCGAACTCCCCGCCGGGAGCCGGGCCGGCCGGCCCGCGCCGCGCGTCCTCCGCGCCCCGGCTCCGGGGCAGCAGGGCGGGCCACCGCGGGGCCGGTGGCGCATCCGCGGGACCCACCACGCGCCCGTGCACCGCCAGTTCGGTCCAGCCCGTCTCCACCCGCTCCACCTCCGCGTGCGGCGGCAACCGCACCGCCCTCAGCTCGACGGCGCACCCGTCCCCCGATGCCGCGACGGTGATCCGCCACCCGCCGGGATGCGGTGGATCAAGAAGGGTCGGGCCCGCCGCCGGCACCCCGCCTCCCGGTGCCCTCAGCCCGTACCCCCGGCGCCGCCGGCCCGCCACCGCCAGCTCCACGCCCAGCTCCCGCGCCTCCCCCTCCCGCACCGCGATCACGTCCAGCCCGTGCCCCGCCCCCGCGGCCCGCCGCCGCCTCATGCCGGCCCCGTCCTCGGCCCCCGGCTCCACCAGGTACGTCCCGAAGGCCCGTTCCCGCGCCACCTCCAGCGGCAGCGCCCTGGCCCCCGCCCGCAGCCACGCCCCCGACCGGCCCGCCCCGTCCTCCGGCAGCCGCACGCACACGTTCAGCGTCCGCCCGTCCAGCACTGTCAGGTGCTCGGCGTCCAAACACCCCGCCGCCGCCCTCACCCCGGCAGCTCGTACGCGCTCGGCACCGGGAAGTACGCCTCCAGGAACGCCCCCAGCAGCCCCGGCGCCCCCGTGCCCCTGGCCCGGATCACCGTCCGGTTCCGCGCCGCCAGCAGCCCCCGCAGCACGGTGTCCGCGCCGGGTGCCGCCAGGTCCACGTCGGCGTGGCGCAGCGTCGCGGCCGCCGCGCGGCCGGTGTGGGCGGCGTAGTGGTGGTATAGGGACGACGCGATCGCGAGGTCGTCGCGGCGCGGCTCGCGGTGGGCGGCGGTCGCCACGTGCCGGTCGCCGAACTCGCGCTCGATCTCGCACAGCACGCTGCGCCGCAGCGGGTGCGGCGCGTGCCGCAGCGGCTCCTGTACGGGCGAGACGAAGAACCGCGTGAGGCCGTTGGCGAGGAAGAACTGCTCGGGGACGGTCTCGGTACCGAGGAAGAGGCGGTCGCCGAAGTACAGGAAGTGCTCGGCGAGGCCCTCGATGTGGTGCAGTTGGCTCTCGACCGCGCGCGGGTTGGACGTCGGCAGCAGGGTCGGGTCGGCGAAGACCTCGCGGTGCCCGACGACCTTCAGCCCCGGGTGCGCGGTGTCCAGCCACGACGGCTCGCCGTCGTCGGTGAGCAGGTGGATGCGGCGGAGCCAGGGCGCGTAGGTGGCGAGGGAGCGCAGCGCGTAGCGCAGTTCGGGGTCGGTCCAGGTGAAGACCGCGTCGACCGCGTACGTGACGTCCTCGGGCAGCGGGTGCGCGAACTCCTCGCGGGTGCGCAGCGTGAGCCGGCCGCAGCCCCAGGAGCCGCGGTCGGTCATCTTCACGGTGGTGGCGCCGGCCGGGACGCTGTCGGCGACGCGGCCGGGGCGGGGCGCGAGCAGCCGGTCGCCGGTGGCGTCCTCGTGCCAGAACTCGACCTCGCAGCCGGAGTCGCCGCCGATGACGAGCCGCAGGCCGGGCTCGGTGCGATACCACGTGAGGCGCAGCACGTCGGCCTTCTCCAACTGCTGCCAGACGCCCGGCTCGTAGCCGGGCACGAGGCGCGGGTACGCACCGGCCGCGCCGTCCCCCGCGAGGCCCGCCCTCCGCGGTCCGGCACCGGCCCCGTGCCCCGCGCCGGACCTCGCGCCGGGCCCCGCGCCCGCCACCACCGTCACGTACGCCGGCTGCACCCGGCAGAGCCGGGCCAGCGCCCGGCACGCCCGGCGGCGCTGGTCGGCGGGCACGGCGACGACCGAGGGCCCGCACGCCCGGCCCCGGACCGCGAAGTACGGGACCCCTGCGGCCCGCAGCGCCCGGGTGACTCCGAGCACCCCGACGCGGCGGGCCTGCACCGGGGAGAGCGCGCGCTGCAGTTGCGCGATGCGGGGCCGGCCGTCGACGGTGAGGACGACGCGGCCCGGGGCCTCGGACGCGGCCTGCTCGCGGCGGGCCTTGAGGGCGGCGCGGAGCCGGTCGGCGTGGTGCGGTGCGGTGAGGACGGCGAGGCGGCGGCGGACGGCGCGGGGAAGCGCGCGGCGGTACGCGGCGACGACGGACGCCGTGCCGGGGCCGACGCGCGGCGGTCGCTGATCCGTGGCTGTCTGCCCCATGCGGGACAAACTACGCCATTCGCCCGCCCCGGACTTCGAGCAACGCCCCGCGCCGCCGCCCTCCTACCGGTTCGTCCGCAGCAGCGTGCGCATGGTCCGCATCGCCACCGACAGGTTCGCCAGGTCGAACGACTCCGATCCCTGGATCTCCTCCAGCGTGCTGCGCGCCCGCCCCAGGATCGCGGCGTTCTTCGCCTCCCAGGTCTTGAATCGCAGCTCCGGCGTGATCGCCTCGCCCTCCGCCTCCGGCTCCGCCGACAGCACCGCCGCGGTGAGCAGCGCGTGCGCCGCGTACAGGTCCTCGCGGATCGCCGCGCGGGCCATGGACTGCCACCGGTCGGCCCGCGGCAGCTCCACGATGCGGTCCATCAGGTTGCTGATGTGCAGCCGGTCGCCGAGGTCGTAGTACACCTCCGCGACGTCCAGCGGCTCGTGGCCGGTGCGGTCGGCGACGGCCACGATGTCCATCGCCGGGAACGCCGCCGAGAACGTGGCGACCCGCTGCGCCAGCTCGGCCGGGACGCCGTTGTCGGTCAGCTCGTTCTGGTTGCGCTCGTACCACTCCAGGTCGGTGCCGCGCAGCAGCTTCGGCAGCGCCGCCCAGACCTGCCCGATGCGCTCGCTGAAGAAGTCGATCGTCTCGCTCAGTTGCAGGGGCTGCGGCCGGTTGTTGAGCAGCCAGCGGGTGGCGCGCTCGACCAGCCGGCGGGAGTGCAGCCGGATACGGGTCTGGACGTCGGCGGCGATGACGTTGTCGAGGGTCTCGACCTCGTCCCAGAAGTCGCCGAGGTGGAAGATCGCGCGGGCCGCGGTGTGCGCCCGTACGATCTCCTCGGTCGACGCGCCCGTCTCCTCCTTCAGCCGGTGCACGAACGTCGTACCGCCGGTGTTGACCGTGTCGTTGACCAGCACGGTGGTGACGATCTCGCGGCGCAGCGCGTGCGCCCGGATCTGGTCGGGGAAGCGGTCGCGCAGCGGCTGCGGGAAGTACGCGAAGAGCAGCCGCTCCAGGTACGGGTCGTCGGGCAGCCCGGTGGCGACCAGGTCCTCCGCCGTGGTGATCTTCGTGTAGCCCAGCAGCACCGCCAGCTCGGGCTGGGTGAGGCCCAGACCCGCGGTGAGGCGCTCGCGCACCTGCTTCTCGCCGGGCAGGAACTCCAGGTCGCGGTCGAGCGCGCCCTCCTTGCTCAGCTTGCGCATGTACCGGTGGTGGGCCTGGAGCAGGCTGGGGGCCTGCGCGACGGCGTTGGCCAGGGCGGTGTTCTGCGCGTAGTTGTTGCGCAGCACCAGCGCGGCGACCTCGTCGGTCATCTCCCCCAGCAGCTTGTTGCGCTGCTTGACGGTCATGTCGCCGTCGCCGATGACCTGGTTGAGCAGGATCTTGATGTTCACTTCGTGGTCGGACGTGTCCACACCCGCGCTGTTGTCGATCGCGTCGGTGTTGATCTTGCCGCCCTTGCCGTCCGGGCCGCCGAACCGCGCGAACTCGATCCGGCCGAGCTGCGTCAGCCCGAGGTTGCCGCCCTCGCCGACGATCCGCGCCCGTACGTCGGCGCCGTCCACCCGGATCGCGTCGTTCGCCCGGTCGCCCGCGTCGGCCTGGGCCTCCGCCGAGGACTTCACGTACGTGCCGATGCCGCCGTTCCACAGCAGGTCGACCGGCGCCTGGAGGATCGCCTTCATCAGCTCGGCGGGCGTCATCTTCGCGGCGCCGTCACGGATGCCGAGCGCCCGGCGCATCTTCGCGTTCACCGGGATCGCCTTGGCCTTGCGGGAGAACACCCCGCCGCCCTCGGAGAGCTTGCGGGTGTCGTAGTCCTCCCAGGAGGAGCGCGGCAGCTCGAAGAGCCGGCGGCGCTCGGCGTAGGAGACGGCCGGGTCCGGGTCGGGATCGACGATGATGTGCCGGTGGTCGAACGCGGCGATCAGCCGGGTGTGCTCGCTGAGCAGCATCCCGTTGCCGAAGACGTCACCCGACATGTCTCCGATGCCGACGGCGGTGAAGTCCTCCGTCTGGCAGTCCACGCCCAGCTCGCGGAAGTGCCGCTTCACCGACTCCCAGGCGCCGCGGGCGGTGATGCCCATGCCCTTGTGGTCGTAGCCCGCGGAGCCGCCGGAGGCGAACGCGTCGCCGAGCCAGAAGTCGTACGAGACGGCGACCTCGTTGGCGATGTCGGAGAAGGTCGCGGTGCCCTTGTCGGCGGCGACGACCAGGTACGTGTCGTCCTCGTCGTGCCGGACGACGTTCTTGGGGTGCACGACCTCGCCGCCGACGAGGTTGTCGGTGATGTCGAGCATGCCGTAGATGAACGTCTTGTAGCAGGCGATGCCTTCGGCCAGCCAGGCGTCCCGGTCCGCCGACGGGTCCGGCAGCCGCTTGCCGACGAAGCCGCCCTTGGCGCCGGCCGGGACGATGACGGTGTTCTTCACCTCCTGCGCCTTCACCAGGCCCAGGATCTCGGTGCGGAAGTCCTCGCGCCGGTCGGACCAGCGCAGCCCGCCGCGCGCGACCTTGCCGAAGCGCAGGTGCACGCCCTCGACGCGCGGTGAGTACACCCAGATCTCGTACTCGGGGCGCGGCTCGGGGAGGCCGGGGATGGCCTGCGGGTCGAGCTTCAGCGACAGGTACGAGTGCCAGGACTTCCCGTCGCCGTCGTGCTGGAAGTAGTTGGTCCGCAGCGTGGCCTGGATGGCGGTGAGGAACGAGCGCAGGATGCGGTCCTCGTCGAGCGAGGCCACCTGGTCCAGCGCGCCGTTCAGCTCCTCCAGGATGCCGTCCGTCAGCTCCCGCCCGGCGTGCTGCCGCTCCGGCGCCATGCGCGCCTCGAAGAGGCTCACCAGCAGCCGGGTGGTGTGCACGTTGGTCCGGAGGGTGTCCTCCATGTACGCCGGGCTGAACTTCGAGCCGGCCTGGCGGAGATAGCGGGCGTACGCGCGCAGCACCATCGCCTGCCGCCACGTCAGCCCGGCGACGGGTACGAGGGAGTTGAGCCCGTCGTCCTCCGCCTCGCCGTTCCACACCGCGGCGAACGTCTCCTGGAAGCGCTCGCGCGCGTCCTCGCCGACCTCCAGGCCGCCGCCGTTCTGCGACGGCGGGAACTGCAGCCCGAAGTCCGAGACCCACGCGTCGGTGACGCCGCCGCCGCAGCGCAGCACGTACGGCCGCTCCTCGGTGACCTCGACGCCGAGGTTGTGCAGCACGGGCAGCACGCGGGTGAGCGAGAAGGGCGCGCCCGCCCCGTACACCTTCAGCCGGCGCTCGTTGGGCGCGGCGCCCACCGGCTCGTAGAGGCTGAGGGCGAACTCGGCGGTGCCGCCGCGCGAGCTGAGCTTCTCGAAGTGCTGGAGGTCGGAGACGGCGGCGCGGGGCGCGAAGTCCTCCTTGTAGCCCTCCGGGAAGGCGCCGGCGTAGCGGTGCGCCAGCTCGGCGGCGCGCTCCTCGCCGAACTCGGCGACCAGCGCCTCGGTGAAGCCGTCGTTCCAGGAGCGGGAGGCGTCCGCGAGGCGGTTCTCGATGCGGTGGACGTCGGTCTCGGTCAGCTCGCGCAGCCCGGTGCCGGGGTCGACGCGGACGACGAAGTGCAGCCGGGACAGGACCGACTCGGTGTTCCAGGCGGTGAAGTCGACGGAGGTGCCGCCCAGCTCCTCCTTGAGGATGTCGACGAGCCGCAGCCGCACGGAGGTGGTGTAGCGGTCGCGCGGCAGGTAGACGAGCGCCGAATAGTAGCGCCCGTACTCCTCCTGCCGGAGGAACAGCCGCAGCCGGCGGCGCTCCTGGAGGTACAGCACGCTGATGACGATGGACTGCAGCTCCGCGACGGGGATCTGGAACAGCTCGTCGCGCGGGTACGTCTCCAGGATCTGCAGCAGGTCGCGGCCGTCGTGGCTGTTGGGCGTGAAGCCGGCCCGGCTGAGGACCTCGGCGACCTTGCGGCGGACGACGGGCACGCGGCGTACGGACTCGGTGTACGCGGCGGAGGAGAAGAGGCCGAGGAAGCGCCGCTCGCCGACGACGTTGCCTTCGGCGTCGAACTTCTTCACACCGATGTAGTCGAGGTAGGCCGGGCGGTGCACGGTGGCGCGGCTGTTGGCCTTGGTGAGGACCAGCATGCGGTGCTCGCGGGCCTTGGCGCGGACGTCGGCGGGCAGCCGGTGGAAGGACTCGGAGGCGGGCTGCGGCTTGCCGTCGTCCTTGGCGAACGCGGCGTGCGACGGGTCCGCGCGGAGGATGCCGAGGCCGGTGCCGGGGACTGCGGTCAGCTCCTCGCCGTCGCTGTTGACCGTCAGGCGGTACTCCCGGTAGCCCAGGAAGGTGAAGTGGTCGGCGGCGAGCCAGCGCAGCAGCTCCCTGGCCTCCTCGACCTCCTGCGTGGGCATGTCGTCCGGCAGCGGCTCCTCGTCGAGGTCGTCGGCGATGCGCAGGGCGGAGTCGCGCATCTTCTGCCAGTCCTCGACGGCCTCGCGGGCGTCGGAGAGCACGCGCATCAGATCGGCGGTGATCTGCTTGAGGTCCGCGCGGTCGGACTCCCGGTCGATCTCGACGTGGATCCAGGACTCGATGACGGCGTCGTGCGGCAGGTCTTCGAGGCCGCGGGCGTACGGCGGCGAGGCGTTCGGGTCGCGGCCGGCGTCCAGGACCTCCAGCAGCTTGCCGGTGACGTCCCGGCGGACGACGATCTGCGGGTGGATCACCAGATGAATGCCGCGCCCCTGACGAGACAGCTCATTGGTGACAGAGTCCACCAAAAACGGCATATCGTCCGTTACTACCTCAACGACGCTGTGACTGGACGTCCAGCCGTTCTCCTCGACCGTGGGCGTGTGCACGCGCACGTTGGCGGTGCCCTGCGGGCGGTTCTGGGCCAGGCGGTAGTGGGAGAGCGCGGCGCCGAAGACATCGACCGGGTCACGGCCGAGCAGATCCTCGGGCGCGGTATGCAGGTAATAGCGCTGGAGGTACGCGTCGAGGGTCTCGGGAGGCAATCCCCCCTCACCCGTCCCGTCCACCCGCGCGGCGCGCGCGAGCAGCTCGTTCTTGGCTTCAGCCAGCTTGATCTGCATGGTCCTCAGGCTCCTGTCGCGCGCCGTTGCGTGACGGTTCTTGTGGGCCGGGAGTGTTCCCCGGCCCTTGCTGACGAGCGGGCACGGCACCGCGGCCCGGATGCCTCCGGGCCCTGCGCGGCATCGTGCCGGAACGGGAAACGCACCGGTCCGCTTCCGGCCATCATCGGGCGGCGGCACCGGTTTCGCCGATCAGCCGTCCCCCGGTCGGGGTCCCCGGCGCCGACCGACGCCGGGAGGGGCGCGGTGGTGGCCCCGCGGGCCCCGCCTCCGTCGCCCCCATGAGATATCGGGCTGATCACGCCCACCAGGCTATCCCCTTGGGGCCAGGCGCCGTCCACGGCCGAATGTGTACAAACGCAGCCCCCGTTCTTTGACGATCCGCACAGCTTCTCCAGCCTGCGGAGCGTCCTTCACCTGGACTAAAGCCTTCCGTATGGCGCTGTGGAGTCCGGTGGGCCGGGAGGTGGCGAACGTCACCATCGGAGCGTACGAGCGAGGGGTGGAACCCGGTGCCGGACGGGCCGCCCGGGGCGTGTTACGCCGCCAGTTCGTCCGCCGCCGCGACCGCCTCCGCCAGGCTGTCGACCACCGGGACGCCCGCGGCCTCCAGGCTCGCGCGGCTGTGCGAACCGCCGGTGTAGAGCACGGCCCGTACCCCCGCGTGCCGCGCGGCCACGGCGTCGTCCACCGCGTCCCCGATCACGACCGTACGGGCCGGGTCTATGCCCTGGAGCGCGCCGAGGTGGCGCACCATGTGCGTCGCCTTCCCGCTGTCGGACGGGCCGGTGCGGCCGTCGATCCGGACGAAGTGGTCCGCGATGCCGTGCGAACGCACTATCGGCAGCAGTTGCTCGTGCGGCGCGAGGGAGCACAGCGACTGCGTCTGCCCCGCGGCCCGCCGCTGCGCCAGCAGCTCCGCCGCGCCGTCGGCGAGGGCGGCCTCCTCGGCGCGCACCCAGTAGTGCCGGTGGAAGGTCTCGTCCATGATCTCCCACTCCTCCGCCGTCGGCAGCCGGCCCATCAGCCGCTCGTAGAACCGCGGCACCGGAACGCAGTACAGCTCGCGATAGCGCTCCAGCGTGATCGGCGGCAGGCCCAGCTCGGTGAAGGAGGCGTTCGTCGCCTCGATCACCGCGTGGATGTCGTGGAAGAGAGTGCCGTTCCAGTCCCAGACGAGGTGTGTACGCACCCCAGAACGGTAACCGGCCGGTCTGACAACCGGGCCGGAGAGCCGCGCTGGCGGCCCCGGCCGTCCCGTTCGCGTCCGCCGTCCGGTCGGCCCGGTCCCCCGGGCGGTTCGGCGGCTCAGCCGACGAGGTTCCCGATCTCCTGTACGCCGTACCAGAGCAGCTCGTGGTCCTCCGCGCCGTCGACCGTGAACCGCGCGTCGTCGTCCCCGGCGTCCGCGGCGCCCAGCGCGGCCACCGCCGCCGCGACGTCCGCCGCCGCGTCGTCCGCGTCCACGTGCACCGCCGCCGCCAGCTTCAGCGGCACGGCCGCCGCGACCCGCACCTCGCCGATCGCGGCCGGGTCCATCCCCCGATCGGGGTCGGCCGCGGCGGCGCCCTCGGGCAGCTCCACCGCGACCACGACCCGGCGCGGCGGGGCACCGGGAGCGGGGGCGATCGCCAGCAGCCGCAGCGACGCCTGGGCGGCGCGGGTGAGGGCCGCGTACTCCAGCTCTTCGAGGTTGTCCGAGACGTACCACTCGCGCAGCGCCGGGGTCACGGCGTAGGCCACCAGCGGCGCCGGGCCCAGCTCACCGGCCTCGTGCGCCCGCGCCAGGCCGGGCAGGGTCAGGGGGACGTACACGCGCATGGGCGAACTATACGGCGGCGGTCCCCCGTCCGAGTGGGTTGCCCGGGCCCGTGGCGACGGCACCGTGTGCGACGCCCGTCGCAGGCGGGACGGGCCACGGCCGGGCGCCGGAGCGGGCGGGTCACCTGGATCGGTGAATCCTCCGGCGGTCCGGCGAGGGGCGGCGGACGTTGCGGGGTGGCGAGCGGCGCCTGTAGACCTTCGGGCATCGCGAACCACACGCATCACGGGGGTGACAGCGTGACGACCACACGCACCCGGCCCGAAGGCGGGCCGGAGCGGAACGAGCCGGCCGCCGGCACGGCGACCGGGAACGAACGAACCGGGGGCACCGCGGCCGGCCCCTCACACGAACCGGCGCCCGGGTCGCCGTACGACGCGGCACGCGGCCGGAACCCCGCCCGCCGGCCGCCGCGGGCGAAACCCCGGCGGCCCCACGGCCGCACCGCACCGCCGAACCGGCGCGACACCCGGCGCCCCGGGCGTCCGCCCGCGCGCCACCCGGCGGGGGAGCTGCGCCCGCACGAGTGGTTCGCCGAACGGCTGATGCTCGCGCTCAGCGGCCAGCGGCCGATGCACTGGCTCCTCGGCCACACCACCGGCCGCGCCTACGACCAACTCGCCGCGTTCGCCGACGACCTGCCCCTGCGCGACGGGCCCCGCCCGGAGCTGCGGGCCTGCGGCTACTGCCGCCCCGCACCCGACGCCATCGAGGGCTTCGCCCGTATCGCCGTGGGCGACCGGCTCCGCGCCCTGGCCTTCCGCCTGGAACTGGGCCCCGACCACCGCTGGCGCTGCGCTGCGGTCGAGATGGCCCCGGGCCCGGAGCGGGACCGCGCATGACGACGGCGGGGCCGGTCCTTCCGGACCGGCCCCGCCGTGCGGTGACGTACTACGGCATCACTTCTTGCGCCGCTTGCCCTTCGAGCCGCCCTTCTGGGCCCGGCGGCGCTCCGCACGGGTGCGGCCGTCGCCCGAGCCGCCGGCGGTGGCGGACTGGGCGCCGTCGGTGGCCAGCTCGCCCTCCTCGACGCCGCCCTCCGCCGTGGGGGCGGAGAAGTGCAGCCGGTCGGGGCGCTGCGGCTGGTCGAGGCCCTTGGCGAGGATCGCCGGGGCCGGGGTCGCGTCCTGCGGCGCGGCGTCGGCGGGCGCCGCGTCCTGCACCGGGACCTCCTCGACCTGCTGCTCGACCTGGACCTCCAGGTTGAACAGGTAGCCGACGGACTCCTCCTTGATGCCGTCCATCATGGCGTTGAACATGTCGAAGCCCTCGCGCTGGAACTCCACCAGCGGGTCCTTCTGCGCCATCGCGCGGAGCTGGATGCCCTCCTGGAGGTAATCCATCTCGTAGAGGTGCTCACGCCACTTGCGGTCCAGCACCGACAGCACGACCCGGCGCTCCAGCTCGCGCATGATCTCCGAGCCGAGCTGCTCCTCGCGCTTCTCGTACTGCGCGCGCACGTCCTCCTTGATCATGTCCTCGATGAACTCGGGCGTGATGCCCGCCCGGTCGCCCGCGGCCTCCTCCAGCTCCTCGACCGTCACGGAGACGGGGTAGAGCTGCTTGAAGGCCCGCCACAGCCGGTCGAGATCCCACTCCTCGGCAAAGCCCTCGACGGTCTCGGCCTGGATGTAGGCGTCGATGGTGTCGTCCATGAAGTGACGCACCTGCTCGTGCAGGTCCTCGCCCTCCAGCACCCGCTTGCGCTCGCCGTAGATGACCTCGCGCTGGCGGTTCATCACCTCGTCGTACTTCAGGACGTTCTTGCGCGTCTCGAAGTTCTGCTGCTCGACCTGCGACTGGGCGGAGGCGATGGCGCGGGTGACCATCTTGTTCTCGATCGGCACGTCGTCCGGCACGTTGGCCATCGACATGACGCGCTCCACCAACTGCGCCTTGAAGAGCCGCATCAGGTCATCGCCGAGGGAGAGGTAGAAGCGGGACTCGCCGGGGTCGCCCTGGCGGCCGGAGCGGCCGCGCAACTGGTTGTCGATGCGCCGCGACTCGTGCCGCTCGGTGCCCAGCACGTACAGCCCGCCGAGGTCCTTGACCTCCTCGTACTCGGCCTTCACCGCCGCCTCCGCCTTCTCCAGCGCGGCCGGCAGCGCCGCCGCCCACTGCTCGGCGTGCTCGACCGGGTCCAGGCCCTGCTGGCGCAGGTCGGCCTCGGCGAGGTCGTCGGGATTGCCGCCGAGCTTGATGTCGGTGCCGCGGCCGGCCATGTTCGTGGCGACGGTGATCGCGCCCCGGCGGCCGGCCTGGGCGACGATGATGGCCTCGCGGTCGTGCTGCTTGGCGTTGAGCACCTCGTGCTGCACGCCGCGCTTGCTGAGCTGCTGCGAGAGGTACTCGGACTTCTCCACCGAGGTCGTGCCGACCAGCACCGGCTGGCCCTTCTTGTACTTCTCCTCGATGTCGTCGACGACCGCGTTGAACTTCGCCTCTTCGGTCCGGTAGATCAGGTCGGACTGGTCCATGCGCGCCAGCGGCCGGTTGGTGGGGATGGGCACCACGCCGAGCTTGTAGATCTGCTGGAACTCGGCGGCCTCGGTCATGGCCGTACCGGTCATGCCGGCCAGGCCCGGCAGTTCCTTGCCGTCGCGGTCGTGGCGCTTGTAGAGGCGGAAGAAGTTCTGCAGGGTGATCGTGGCGAGCGTCTGGTTCTCGTCCTTGATGTCGACGCCCTCTTTGGCCTCGATCGCCTGGTGCATGCCCTCGTTGTAGCGGCGTCCGGCGAGGATACGGCCCGTGTGCTCGTCGACGATCATGACTTCGCCGTTCATGACGACGTAGTCCTTGTCCTTCTTGAAGAGCTCCTTGGCCTTGATGGCGTTGTTGAGATAGCCGACCAGGGGCGTGTTCACGGACTCGTAGAGGTTGTCGATGCCGAGGTAGTTCTCCACCTTGGCGACGCCCGCCTCATGGATGGCGACGGTCCGCTTCTTCTCGTCCACGTCGTAGTCGCCGGTCTCCTGCTTGCCCAGGCGCGGGTCGCCCGGCTCGCCCTTGGAGAGCCGGGTGACGAGCTTGGCGAAGTCGGCGTACCACTTGGTGGCCTGGTCGGCGGGGCCGGAGATGATCAGCGGCGTACGGGCCTCGTCGATGAGGATGGAGTCGACCTCGTCGACGATCGCGAAGTTGTGGCCGCGCTGCACCAGCTCGTCCTTCGACCACGCCATGTTGTCGCGCAGGTAGTCGAAGCCGAACTCGTTGTTCGTCCCGTAGGTGATGTCGCACTTGTACTGCTCGCGGCGCTGCGCCGGCGGCATGTTGGCGAGGATGCAGCCGACCGACAGGCCCAGGAAGCGGTGGACGCGGCCCATCCACTCGGAGTCGCGCTGGGCGAGGTAGTCGTTGACCGTGACGATGTGCACGCCCTTGCCGGAGATCGCGTTCAGATACGCGGGCAGGGTGCCGACCAGGGTCTTGCCCTCACCGGTCTTCATCTCGGCCACGTAGCCCTCGTGCAGCGCCGCGCCGCCCATGATCTGGACGTCGTAGTGTCGCTCGCCGAGGATGCGGTGGGCCGCCTCGCGCACGGTGGCGAACGCCTCGGGCAGGATGTCGTCGAGGGACTCGCCGTCCTCGTAGCGCTGCTTGTATTCCTCGGTCAGTGCGCGCAGCTCGGCATCGGAGAGGTTGGTGAAGTCCTCTTCGATGGAGTTGACCTGGTCCGCGATGCGGCTGAGCTTGCGCAGGATCTTTCCTTCTCCTGCGCGCATGATCTTTCCGAAGACGGACACTTTGGGCTGGCTCCTTGCCGGTCGGGCCTGGCACGGTCGGGTGCGCTGGTGCGGCCCCTGTCCTCTGGGGCTCCTCTCGGGCCTCGCGGAGCCCACGGCCGCACCGGCCATCGTATGCGAGGACGCGGGCGCCCCGGGAGGTCCAGCCCAGGGACGTTAGGTGCCGTCACCGTACGTGTCAACGTCCGAACCCCGCGGAAAGTGCCGCAAAGGACGCGAGAGGCCGCCGTGACGGGCGGGTGCACGCGGGGGTGGCGGGGCGGAAAAGCCGTGGCGGGGTGGGGGGCGCGGGCGGAGAATCCGTGGATGGAACCCGTCACACTGGACACCGACCGGCTGCTGCTGCGGCCCATGGAAGCCGGCGACATCGACGCCGTCCTGGCCGCCTGCCAGGACCCGGACGTGCAGCGCTGGACGCGCGTACCGTCGCCGTACGGGCGCGGGCACGCGGAGGACTTCGTCCTCAAGGTCGGCCCGGCGGGCTGGCGCGAGGACACCATGTACAGCTTCGGCGTCTTCACCCGCGACGGCGGGGCGCTGGTGGGCTCGATGGGGCTCGTCGGATTCACGCCGTCGCGGCACGCGGAGCGGGTCGCGGAGCTCGGGTACTGGACGGCGCCGGAGCAGCGGCGGCGGGGGTACACGGCGGAGGCGGTGGCGGCCGTGGTGCGGTGGGCGTTCACGGAGGTCGGCATCGACCGGGTGGAGTGGTTCGCCGAGGTGGGCAACGAGCCGTCGCGGGCGGTGGCGCTCCGGGCGGGGTTCACGATGGAGGGCACGCTGCGCTCGTGGTTCGTCAACCACGGCACGCGGCGCGACGCCTGGGTGGGGTCGCTGCTCCCCTCGGACCTGGGTCTGGAGTCGCGGCTGCCGTATCTGCCGGCACAGCCGCAACAGCCGCCGCAGTAGTCGCCGCAGTAGCGGACGCAGCCATAGCCGTGAGTGTCCGAAAGCGCACAGGGTGTCCAACTGTGCTGCTGGCGCGGCCCGCCCGGGAAGCGGACAATCTCCCCCATGGACCCGATCACGCTGGTCACCGAGCGCCTGCTGCTCCGCCCCGCGGAGCCCGGTGACGTCGACGCCGTCCTGGCCGCCTGCCAGGACCCCGGCATCCAGCGCTGGCTGCCGGTCCCGTCGCCCTACGAGCGGGAGCACGCGGAGGAGTATGTACTGAAGATCATCCCCGCCGGCTGGCGCGAGGACCGGCAGTACGACCTGGTTCTCACCGACCTGGAGAGCGGCGCGCTGGTGGGCTCGGCGGGCGTCGGGCGGACGGCCGGGCCGGAGGAGCGGGTCCGCTCGGTCGGCTTCTGGACCGCCCCCGCGCACCGCGGGCACGGGTATGCGGGCGAGGCGGTGGCGGCCCTGGCCCGCTGGGCGTTCACGGATCTGGGCGCGGACCGGCTGGAGTGGCTGGCGCAGGTGGGGAACGAGGGGTCGCGGTCGGTGGCGCGCAAGGCCGGCTTCACGATGGAGGGCGTGCTGCGCTCACGGCTCATCCACCGGGGCGTGCGGCGGGACGCCTGGGTGGCATCCCTGCTGCCGTCGGACCTGGGCCTGGCGCCGCAGGTGCCGTACGGGGCTCCTGCGACGTACCCGGCGCGGACGGCGGGCTGACCCGCAGGCGGGCGGGCCGGGCGCCGGGGCAGGCAGGGCGGCCGCGCAGGCCGGGGCGCCGGACAGGGCTCCCGGACGGGGTTGTCAGTGGCAGCCTCTACGCTCGCCGGCATGACCACGAACGTGTCTCTCTCCGCCGACGACGCCCGCCGTATCGCCCTGCGCGCCCAGGGGCTGCTCGGCGCGCCCGACCGCCGCGCAGGTGCCCGCGGGGTCCTGCGGCGGCTGGGCGCGGTGCAGTTGGACACGATCTCGGTGCTCGCCCGGTCCCACGAACTGGTGCCGTACGCACGCCTGGGCGCCATCGGCCGCGAGGCCGTGGAGTCGGCGTACTGGTCGGGGACGACCGCGTTCGAGTACTGGTCGCATGCGGCCTGCGTCCTCCCCATCGAGGAGTGGCCGCTGTTCGCCTTCCGCCGCCGGGATCGCCGCGCCCGCGGCTACCGCTGGCACCGGCTGCAGGACCCGGAGGGCTCCCGCGCCGCCGTCGTGGACCGGCTGCGCGCCGAAGGGCCGCTGACCTCCACGGATCTGGGCGGGGCGAAGAAGGGCGGCCCGTGGTGGGACTGGTCGGAGACGAAGATCGCGGTGGAGACGCTGCTCGACGCCGGCGAGGTCGTCGTCACGGCCCGGCGGGGCTGGAAGCGGGTCTACGACCTGGCGGAGCGCGCGGTCCCGGACGCCCTGTTCCACGACGATGTGCCGGACGAGGAGTGCATGCGCCGGCTCGTCGCCCAGGCGGGCCGGGCCCTCGGCGTGGCCACGCGCGCGGACCTGGCTGATTATCACCGTCTCAAGGGCGAGCAGGTCGCCGCCGTCGTGGGGGACACGGAGCTGGTCGAGGTGGAGGTCGAGGGGTGGGGCAAGCCGGCGTGGGCCGACCCGGAGGCGCTGGCAGACGCCCCGCGGGGGCGGCACAGGACGACGCTGCTCTCCCCGTTCGACTCCCTGATCTGGGACCGGCCGCGGACGGAGCGGATCTTCGGACTGACGCACCGGCTGGAGGCGTACGTGCCGAAGCCCCAGCGGATACACGGGTATTTCGCCATGCCGGTGCTCGCCGGCGGCAGGCTCGTCGGCCGGGTCGACCCCGGGCGCGAAGGGAACACGCTCGTCGCGCGCCAGGTGACGCTCGGCGCGGACCGGCCGAACGGCGTCACGCCTGCGAAGGCGGTGGAGCCCACGGCGGCGGCGCTCGCGGAGGCGGCGACCTGGGTCGGCGCGCAGTCGGTGCGGGTGGAGCGGGTCAGCCCGCCTGAGCTGCACACGCCGCTCGCGCGGGCGGCGGAGAAGGCCGTGGCCGCGGGCTGAAGCCCCGGCCGCCGGGCCCCGCGGCACCATGGGCGCGCAGGTCCGGGCGCCGCCTCGGCGCCCGTTGGCGTCAGCGGATTTCGAGGATCTTCTCGCGCATCGCGTAGACCACGGCTTCCATCCGGGAGTGCAACTGCAGCTTCTCCAGGATGTTGCGCACGTGGTTTTTCACCGTGTTCTCGCTGATGAACAGCTCTTTGGCGATGTCGCGGTTGTTCATCCCGGTGGCCACGAGCTTGAGCACTTCCAGCTCGCGGTCGGTCAGCCGTGGCGCCGGCACGAGCCGCCGCTCGTCGGTGCGCTGGATCATCGACTTGAACTCGGTCAGCAGCTTCGACGCCATCGACGGGCTGATCTGCGACTGCCCGTCCGCCACGGCGCGGATCGCGGTGGAGACCTCGTCGGTGGAGATCTCCTTGAGCAGATAGCCGGTCGCGCCCGCCTTGATCGCGTCGTAGAGGTCGGCTTCCTCGTCGCTGATCGTCAGCATGATGATCTTCGCGCTGGGGGCGACTTCCTTGATGGCCGTGCACGCCTCGATGCCGCTGCGCCGCGGCATCCGGATGTCCATCAGCACGATGTCGGGAAGGAGATCGGCGGCCTTGTCCACGGCCTCGGCGCCGTCGCCCGCCTCGCCGACGACCTGAATGTCCTCCTCCTGCGCGAGGACGATCTCCAAGCCGCGGCGGAAGAGCTCATGGTCGTCCACGACGAGGACGCGAATCGGCTCCTCCCGGGGACCGACCGTCGCCTTCGGCTCACCAGCTCCGCTCAGCTCGAACTCCGCCACGCTTGCCCCCAGGCACCGACATTGCCGTGCGCGCACATGATTTCACGACCGGGCGGCGGGGTGACGCCCCCGCCGCCCGCCTACCGTCGCCTTTCAGCCGCCCAGGGCGCCCCCTGCACCGTCGGGCAGCGACTCCTCGATCAGATACGGGTCGAGGTGGATCACGCCATAGTCATATGCGTGCCTGCGATAGACAACGCTGGGCAGTTTCTTGTCGGAGTCGACGAAGAGATAGAAGTCGTGCCCCACGAGTTCCATCTCGTAGAGCGCCTGGTCCAGCGTCATCGGCGGGGCGGCGTGGGTCTTCTCCCGCACCACGAGCGGGCCGTCGCCGTCCACCTCCAGCGGGCCGCGGCGGTGGAGCCGGGAGCCGCTCTCCAGCGGCTCGCCCTCCGCGATCGTCTCCATCGACGGGGTCATCAGCTCCCCGTCGTCGGTGAGCTGCGCCGCGTGCGCGACGACCTCGCCCACCTCCGCGGCCGTCCGGCGGTCCTTCCCGGGCCGCCTGGTCTTGCGCTTGTCGTGCTGCTTGCGCAGCCTCGCCTCCAGCTTGGCCGTCGCCAGGTCCAGGGCTGCGTACGGGTCGGCCGCGGCCGCCTCGGCGCGCACCACGGGCCCCCGGGAGTGAACTGTGATCTCCACCCGGTCGCAGCGGTCGGCCAGCCGCGGGTTGTGCTCCTTGGACACCTCGACATCAAGGCTCATCACCTTGCCGTCGAACTTCTGGATCTTGTCCAGCTTCAGCTTCTCGGCCACATGCCGACGAAACCGCTCGGGAACCTCGGTCTTGCGGCCCTTGACGACGATGTCCACGCAGAACTCCGTTCTGGAACGGCTCCGCGTACCGCTGAGCTGACGGGCGAAGCCGGTCCCTTGGTGCGCTCGGGCCCCGGTTCGTGCCGGAGCCTCGGGGTTCTCTGCCGCCGGTCCCTCTGGTCACGGAGGGCCGGCTTTCACCTCCTCCTCCCCCACTGACAAGATCGACACCCCATCGGATCCAGCGGATTCAGCCCATCCACTGTTCTCACAGCCTCCTCACAATCGAACATAGCTCGCCTGAGATGCTGCGGCACCCCCTGAGACGACTGTGGTCCGATCAGGTGCTCATACCTCGTTTCTACCTGCGGAAACGTAAGATTGCAGTCAAGGTGGCGGACACGCGCGACCGGCTTCGAACGCGTCCCGCGGCGCGGCCACGACGGCCGCCGCGAGCCCGCCATGGCAGCCTGCCGCGCGCACGGCCCGCGCCGCCTCCGCGAGGGACGCCCCCGTCGTCAGCACGTCGTCGACGAGCACCACCCGGCACCCGGGCGCGCGCAACCGCAGCGCACCACAGCGCACCACCTCCAGCGCCCCCGAGACGTTCCGCTGCCGCGCCACCGCGCTCAGCCCCGCCTGATCGGCCACCGCCCGCCGCTGCCGCAGCACCGGCAGCAACTCCGCCCGTATCCCGCCCCGCCGCAGCCGCTCCGCCGCCACGAGCGCGAGCCGCCGCACCGGATCGTGCCCCCGCCGCACCACGGCCCCCCGCGCCGACGGCACCGGCACGAGCACCACCCGCTCACCGCCGTCCCCGCACACCCGCACCCCCGCCGCCAGGGCCGTGCCCAGCGGGCGGGCCAGGCGCAGCGCGCCCCGCTCCTTGTGGGCCAGCAGCGCGGACCTCGCCGCGCCCGCATACGCCACCGCCGCATACACCACAGGCAGCCCCCGCGGCCGGGGCCGCGGCACCACACGCCGCACCGCCCCTGCCGTCAGCTCCGCGGCGCACCCCGCGCACAGCAACCCCGCGCCCCGACCCGCCCCGCATCCCGCGCAGCCGGCCGGCAGCATCAACCCCGCCAGTTCCCGCCCTGTCCCCCGCATGCGTCCACCATGCCGCCGCCCACCGACACCCCGCGACCCCTGTGGACAACCGCCCCGGCTGTGGACAACCCGGCGGCCGAACCCGCGCCCGCCTACCCGGGATAGACCGGCGCCGTGCCCCCCTCGCCGCCCAGCACCGCCTTCCAGTACGCGTTCTGCGGCAGCCGCACGATCCCGTCCTCCACCGCCGCCACCAGCGGCTTCGTACCGTCCTCCGCCGCGGCCACCGACGTCACCCCGGTCAGCCCCTGCCCCAGCTCCGCCGCCGGCGGCACCGACCCGTCCGTCGACACCAGCCGCATCTGCTGCACGCCCTCGCTCTCCCGCCCGACGACGAGCAGCCGGCTCTCGCCCGCCCAGGACACGGCCCGCACCTCCTCCAGCGCCCCCGTGTCGCGCAACTGCGCCACCACCGGCACGCCGTCCTTCACCGACACCGCCCCCAGCACCAGCCGGCTCTCCGACCCCTCGCTGACGACCAGCGCGATCCGCGCCCCCTCCGCCGACATCCGCAGCGCCTCGATCCGCCCCTCGAGACCCGTGACGTCGATACGCACCGGATCCGCGGCCCCGCCCGCCATCCAGTACAGGCGCGACTCCCCGCCGACCCGGTCGGCCACCCACAGGTCGCCCAGCCCGTCCCAGCTCGCCGCCGTCAGCCCGTCGCCGCGCTCGACCTGCGCCTCGGTGGCACCGCTGGTCAGCAGCGGCTCCCCCAGCGGCGAGGACTCGTCCAGCGACGACACGTACAGCGCGCGCCCCGTGGCCGTCACACCGGCCGCCTTCTTCTCCGAACGCGCCACCGCCGCCGACCCGATCGCCGGCTTGCCGTCGCCGAGCGGGCTGATCACCGTCGCCGGCCCGGCCTCACCCCCGTCCGGCCCCGACGAGGTCCGCACCAGCCGGTTCTTGGCGTCGATGAAGTACAGCGAGGACGGATGCCGCGCCAGCCGGTCCGGCGCGTACCGCTCGCCCGCCGTCGCGCTCAGGTCGCACAGCTTGGTGTCCCTGGCCGTCAGCAGCTCCACGTTGTCGACGCGCACGCCCTCCTGGCTCTCCGCGGTGTGCAGCACCTGCGCCGCCATCCGCTCGCACGTGTGCAGCCCCGGCTTCGTCTCCAGCGCGAGCCGCACCCGCAGCGTGCCCTCCTCGTCGACCGCCAGCCGCTGGTTCCTCGCCAGCGTGGTGCGCTGCGGGAACGTCGTCTCCGTCACCGAGCCGATCAGCCCGCCCGGCCCGTCGAGCAGCGTGCGCACCGCGTCCGTCACGGGGTCGATCCGCCGCCGTACGTACACGGGGTCGGCCACCAGCGTGTCCCTGCTGCGCGCCGTGAAGTGGTACGTCGACGCCGACTGGAAGGTGCGCTCGAAGTCCGCCCGGCTGATCACCAGCCCCCGCGGCGGATCCACGATCCGCCACTGCCCGGACTTGCCCTCCTTCGACAGCTCGATGTTCAGGTTGTACACCCGCTCATCCGGCGTGTACGTGCCCGCGTCGTTGAGCCACGCGACCTTGTCGCCGCTCAGCTGGACGACCGCCGTGGTCATCGTGTCGCCGTTCACCTGCTTCGGCCCGGGCGTCGGCTGCTCCGCCACCCGGGGCGCCTCGGCCAGCACCGTCGTCTCGCCCGGAGTCCAGGTGCGCGCCTTCTTCGTCAGATACGCCTTGGCGACGGTGGCGTAGTCGTCGCTGCGCAGGGCCTCCAGGAAGTCGGACACGATGCGCTGCGGGCTGGCGCCGGGCTCCGGCCGCTCCGCGTACGTACGCGCGCGTGGATCCTCGCGCTGCTCCGACAGCGGCACCTGGTGCACGCCCCCGCTGTCCGGCATCGACGCGCAGCCGGCGAGGAGCAGGGAGCCGCCGAGGAGCGCGACGGTGACGTAGCGGCGCGCACGGGCCGGCAGCCGGCGCCGGTACGCGCCCGTGGCGCGGGCCGCGGTCCGGCGCCCCCGCCCGCGTACCGCCGACGCCTCTCCCGTACGCCTAGACGCGACCACCGCGCTCCCCCTCGCCGCCGACCTCACTAGGGACCTCACCGCCGTCTGCGCCCCCCTCAGGGGCGCCCTCAGAGCCGTTCTCGGCCCCATCCTCGCCCCGGGCGGCCGGCGCCTCGTCGGCCGCCCCCGCATAGCCGCTCACCCGCCGCCCGCTGCCCGGCAGCGCCGTCGGGTCCGCCTCCGCCCGCGCCGCGGGCCGCGGCGCCGCCGCCCGCGCGGCGGCGGCCGTCCCCCGCCCGCCCTGCGCCGGTACGGTCCCCAGCAGCTCACCGCCCGCGGACCCGCCGACCTTCGTCACGCTCACCGCGCCCGGCTCCTGCGCCTTCCGCGCCGCCCGCCGCGCCCGAGAGTCCTCCGGCTCCAGCGGCACCGGCGAGCCGTGCAGCGGCTCCCCGCCCGTCCGCGGCAGCGTCAGCCGGAACTGCGACCCGCCGCCCGGCTCACCCCACGCCTGCAGCCAGCCGCCGTGCAGCCGCGCGTCCTCCAGCGAGATCGACAGCCCCAGCCCGGTCCCGCCCGTGGTGCGGGCACGGGCAGGATCGGCGCGCCAGAAGCGGTTGAACACCCGCGTCGCCTCGCCGGGCTTCAGCCCCACGCCGTAGTCGCGCACCGCCACCGCGACCGCGCTCTCCGACGCCCCGAGGCGTACGACGACATCGCGGCCCTCGCCGTGCTCCACGGCGTTGACGACCAGATTGCGCAGCACCCGCTCCACGCGCCGCGCGTCGACCTCCGCGATCACCGGCCGCTCGTCGCCCTTGACGAGCAGCCGCCCGCCCTTGGCGTCCGCCAGCATCTGCGCCCCGCCCACGACGCGCCGCACGATCTCCCGCAAGTCGACGGGCTCGGCGTCCAGCGCCGCGGCGCCCGCGTCGAAGCGGCTGATCTCCAGCAGGTCGGAGAGGAGCGACTCGAACCTGTCCAACTGATCAAGCAGCAGCTCCGCGGAGCGCGAGGTCACCGGATCGAAGTCCTCGCGCGCCTCATGGATGACGTCCGCGGCCATCCGCACGGTCGTCAGCGGGGTGCGCAGCTCGTGCGAGACGTCGGAGACGAAGCGGCGCTGCATCCGCGACAGCTCTTCGAGCTGCTGGATCTTCACCTGGAGGTTCTGCGCCATCTTGTTGAACGACTGGCCGAGCCGCGCGATGTCGTCCTCGCCGCTGACCTTCATCCGCTCCTGGAGCCGCCCCGCCGCCAGCCGCTCGGCGATGCCGGCGGCCATCCGCACGGGCGTGACCACCTGCCGTACGACGAGCCAGGCGATGGCCCCGAGCAGCACCACGACGAAGACACCGGCCGTCGCGAGCGTCCCCTTCACCAGGCTCAGCGTCTTCTCCTCCTGGGTGAAGGGGAAGACGAAGTAGAGCTGGTACGGGTTGTTGTTCGGGTCGTTCAGCCGCTTGCCGATGATCAGCGAGGGCTCGCTCTCGGCCGAGCCTCGCTTCCAGACGCGCGCGTACTGCTCGTAGATCCCGGACCCGCCGCCGCGGTCGACCTTCTCGCGCAGATCGGCCGGGATGCTGTCCACCGACGTGTCGTCCGAGACGAGCGAGCCGCGCGGATTGTCGGACGAGCCGGTGGCCTCGTTGTTCACGCTGGAACTCATCACGAGGACGGACACCACGCCCTGCCCGCTGCCCATGAGCTGCTCCACCAGGGCGGCCCGCCACTCCGCGGAGTTCACGGGCGCCGTGGCCTCGCTGCCGCTGCCGGGCTCCTCCGACGCGCCCCGTATCTCCGCCTGCGCGAAGCCGCTCTGCGCCTGCCCGTGCGCGGCACCGAGCTTCGCCTCCAGCAGGCCGTTGCGGACCTGCCCGATGACGACGATGCCGAGCAGCACGACGACGCCCAGCGACATCAGCAGGGTGGTGGCGACCACCCGCAACTGGATGTTCCGCCGGTACAGCTTCGTCGCGATGTGCAACGGGCGGCGCACCCAGCGCACGCACAGCCGGACGAACGGCTGCACCGGCCCACCGGGCACGCCTTCCCGCGGCAGCACGCGGAACACGTCAGCTCGGTCCCGCCTTGTAGCCGACGCCGCGGACGGTCACCACGATCTCCGGCTTCTCCGGGTCCTTCTCCACCTTCGAGCGCAGCCGCTGTACGTGGACGTTCACGAGGCGTGTGTCGGCGGCGTGCCGATAGCCCCAGACCTGCTCCAGCAGCACCTCGCGCGTGAAGACCTGCCACGGCTTGCGCGCCAGCGCCACCAGCAGGTCGAATTCCAGCGGCGTCAGCGCGATCGGCTCCCCGCCGCGCTTCACCGAATGCCCGGCGACGTCGATCACCAGATCGCCGATCGCCAACTGCTCCGGCACCGGCTCCTCCGACCGGCGCAGCCGGGCCCGGATACGGGCCACCAGCTCCTTGGGCTTGAACGGCTTGACGATGTAGTCGTCGGCCCCGGATTCCAGGCCCACGACAACGTCCACGGTGTCGCTCTTCGCCGTCAGCATGACGATCGGCACACCAGACTCCGCCCTGATCAGGCGGCAGACCTCGATACCGTCCCGGCCGGGCAGCATGAGGTCAAGAAGCACCAGGTCGGGCTTCGACTCGCGAAACGCGGCAAGGGCCTTGTCACCGTCCGAGACAAATGACGGCTCGAAGCCTTCCCCGCGCAGCACGATGCCGAGCATCTCGGCCAGTGCGGTGTCGTCGTCGACGACGAGAACGCGTCCCTTCATGACGACATCATCCCATTTACACATCCCATACAGAGAATCCCGTGTCCCAGGTCACGCCCCGGCCACCGCCGGAACGCACCTCTTCCCCTGAAATTCACCCACGGTCAACGCACAACCAGCTCCGCGAGCGAATCCCCCGTCACCGGCGAGGCCACCCCACGCTCCGTGACCACAGCGGTCACCAGCTCCGGCGGGGTGACGTCGAACGCCGGGTTGTACGCCTGCGTACCCGCAGGTGCGACCGCGTAGGTCACCGCGGCCTGTCCCGGACCCGGCCCGGCGGCGTACGGCACGGAGAACTCCGTGACCTCGCCCCCGGCCCGCTGCTCCACCTCGATGGCCGAGCCTTCCGGCGTACTGAAGTCCACCGTCGTCGTCGGCGCGACGACGAGGAACGGAACCCGATGGTAGCGGGCGAGCACCGCCAGCGGATACGTCCCGACCTTGTTGGCCACCGACCCGTCCGCCGCGATCCGGTCCGCGCCCAGGATCACCGCGTCCACCTGCCCGTCCGCGAAGAGCGAGCCGGCGGCGTTGTCCGTCAGCAGCGTGTACGGCATCCCCGCCCGTTCCGCCTCGTACGCGGTCAGCCGGGCCCCCTGGAGCAGGGGCCGGGTCTCGTCCACCCACAGCCGCCGCAGCTCCCCGGACCGGTGCGCCGCGAGCACCACCGCCAGGGCCGTACCCCCGCCACCGGAGACCAGCGCGCCGGTGTTGCAGTGCGTGAGCACGCGATAACCGCCCTGGGGCACCAGTTCGCCGAGGAGCCTCAGCCCGTGCTCGGCCATCCGCGCACTGGCCCGCGCATCATCGGCATGCAGCCGCCGGGCCTCAGCAAGCGCGGCCCCGGCCGCCCCGGCGTCACCGTCCCCGGCCTCCAGGGCGGCGCGGAGGGCGTCCTGCGCCTTCCGTACGCCGTACGCCAGGTTCACGGCGGTAGGCCGCGCCCCGGCCAGCAGCGAGGCGGCCTGGTCGACGTCATCGCCCCGCGCGGCCGCCAACGCAACGCCGTACGCGCCGGCAATACCCAGCAGGGGGGCACCCCGCACGGCAAGCGTCTGTATCGCCCGCACCAACGCCGGCACGTCGGCACAGACCAACTCCACCTCGTCGGCGGGCAGTCGCGTCTGATCCAGCAGGACGACGGCGGGGCCGTCCCTGCCGTCCGACGGCTCTTCCCAACGAAGCGCGGCTATCTCCTCGGCCATTGTCCCAGTCTGCAAGGACCCCGGAAATGACTCAACCCCTGGGCGACAGCCCAGGGGTTGAATCCAAGAATTGTTCGGCGGTGACCTACTCTCCCACACGGTCCCCCATGCAGTACCATCGGCGCGGTCGGGCTTAGCTTCCGGGTTCGGAATGAGACCGGGCGTTTCCCCAACGCTATGACCACCGAAACACTATGAAACTATCCCCCACACCCCGCACCAGACCGGTACAGGTTGTGTTGGGCGGGGTTGTTGTTTCAGAACCCGCACAGTGGACGCAAGCAGCTATGGACAAGCCCTCGGCCTATTAGTACCGGTCACCTCCACCCCTCACAGGGCTTCCAGATCCGGCCTATCAACCCCGTCGTCTACAGGGGGCCTTAACCCCTCATGGGGGTGGGAGTCCTCATCTCGAAGCAGGCTTCCCGCTTAGATGCTTTCAGCGGTTATCCCTCCCGAACGTAGCCAACCAGCCATGCCCTTGGCAGAACAACTGGCACACCAGAGGTCCGTCCGTCCCGGTCCTCTCGTACTAGGGACAGCCCTTCTCAAGACTCCTAC
This sequence comes from Streptomyces sp. WAC 06738, assembly GCF_003945505.1. NCBI lineage: Bacteria > Bacillati > Actinomycetota > Actinomycetes > Kitasatosporales > Streptomycetaceae > Streptomyces > Streptomyces sp. WAC 06738. The sequence goes on from NZ_CP029618.1 coordinate 2,732,041, forward strand.
GCGCGCAGCGGATAGGGACCGAACTGTCTCACGACGTTCTAAACCCAGCTCGCGTGCCGCTTTAATGGGCGAACAGCCCAACCCTTGGGACCGACTCCAGCCCCAGGATGCGACGAGCCGACATCGAGGTGCCAAACCATCCCGTCGATATGGACTCTTGGGGAAGATCAGCCTGTTATCCCCGGGGTACCTTTTATCCGTTGAGCGACGGCGCTCCCACAAGCCACCGCCGGATCACTAGTCCCTGCTTTCGCACCTGCTCGACCCGTCAGTCTCGCAGTCAAGCTCCCTTGTGCACTTACACTCACCACCTGATGACCAACCAGGCTGAGGGAACCTTTGGGCGCCTCCGTTACCCTTTAGGAGGCAACCGCCCCAGTTAAACTACCCACCAGACACTGTCCCCGATCCGGATCACGGACCCAGGTTAGACATCCAACACGACCAGAGTGGTATTTCAACGACGACTCCACAACCACTGGCGTGGCCGCTTCACAGTCTCCCACCTATCCTACACAAGCCGAACCGAACACCAATATCAAGCTATAGTAAAGGTCCCGGGGTCTTTCCGTCCTGCTGCGCGAAACGAGCATCTTTACTCGTAATGCAATTTCACCGGGCCTATGGTTGAGACAGTCGAGAAGTCGTTACGCCATTCGTGCAGGTCGGAACTTACCCGACAAGGAATTTCGCTACCTTAGGATGGTTATAGTTACCACCGCCGTTTACTGGCGCTTAAGTTCTCAGCTTCGCCACCCCGAAGAATGACTAACCGGTCCCCTTAACGTTCCAGCACCGGGCAGGCGTCAGTCCGTATACATCGCCTTACAGCTTCGCACGGACCTGTGTTTTTAGTAAACAGTCGCTTCTCGCTGGTCTCTGCGGCCACCCCCAGCTCCCCGTGTAAAACGGATCACCGGAAGCGGCCCCCCTTCTCCCGAAGTTACGGGGGCATTTTGCCGAGTTCCTTAACCATAGTTCACCCGAACGCCTCGGTATACTCTACCTGACCACCTGAGTCGGTTTAGGGTACGGGCCGCCATGAAACATCGCTAGAGGCTTTTCTCGACAGCATAGGATCATCCACTTCACCACAATCGGCTCGGCATCAGGTCTCACCCACAATGAGAGACGGATTTACCTGCCTCTCGGGCCACACCCTTACCCCGGGACAACCACCGCCCGGGCTGGACTACCTTCCTGCGTCACCCCATCACTCACCTACTACAAGCTCGGATCACCGGCTCCACCACACCCCGAATCACCCGAAGGATCAACAGGGGGGCTTCACGGGCTTAGCATCACCTGATTCGATGTTTGGCGCTTCACAGCGGGTACCGGAATATCAACCGGTTATCCATCGACTACGCCTGTCGGCCTCGCCTTAGGCCCCGACTTACCCTGGGCAGATCAACTTGACCCAGGAACCCTTAGTCAATCGGCGCACACGTTTCCCACGTGTGTATCGCTACTCATGCCTGCATTCTCACTCGCGAACCGTCCACCACTACCTTCCAGTGCGGCTTCACCCGGCACACGACGCTCCCCTACCCAACAACACACCCGTTAAGGCTATCTGTGCTGCTGACACGACTTCGGCGGTACGCTTGAGCCCCGCTACATTGTCGGCGCGGAATCACTTGACCAGTGAGCTATTACGCACTCTTTCAAGGATGGCTGCTTCTAAGCCAACCTCCTGGTTGTCTCTGCGACTCCACATCCTTTCCCACTTAGCATACGCTTAGGGGCCTTAGTCGATGCTCTGGGCTGTTTCCCTCTCGACCACGGAGCTTATCCCCCGCAGTCTCACTGCCGCGCTCAACTTACCGGCATTCGGAGTTTGGCTAAGGTCAGTAACCCGGTAAGGCCCATCGCCTATCCAGTAGCTCTACCTCCGGCAAGCAACACACGACGCTGCACCTAAATGCATTTCGGGGAGAACCAGCTATCACGGAGTTTGATTGGCCTTTCACCCCTAACCACAGGTCATCCCCCAGGTTTTCAACCCTGGTGGGTTCGGGCCTCCACGACCTCTTACAGCCGCTTCACCCTGCCCATGGCTAGATCACCCCGCTTCGGGTCTAGAGCGTGCAACTCAAACGCCCAGCTAGGACTCGCTTTCGCTACGGCTACCCCACACGGGTTAACCTCGCTACACACCGCTAACTCGCAGGCTCATTCTTCAAAAGGCACGCAGTCACGACGCCATGCACACAAGGTGCATGACGCGACGCTCCCACGGCTTGTAGGCACACGGTTTCAGGTACTCTTTCACTCCGCTCCCGCGGTACTTTTCACCATTCCCTCACGGTACTATCCGCTATCGGTCACCAGGGAATATTTAGGCTTAGCGGGTGGTCCCGCCAGATTCACACGGGATTTCTCGGGCCCCGTGCTACTTGGGAAACAAACAAGCAAGCCATCACGATTTCAACTACGGGGGTCTTACCCTCTACGCCGGGCCTTTCGCATGCCCTTCGTCTATCGCAACGGTTTATCACTCACCTCACAGCCGGCAGACCATGAAAGCTCGCTCCCACAACCCCGCCTGCGCAACCCCTGCCGGGTATCACACACAAACGGTTTAGCCTCATCCAGTTTCGCTCGCCACTACTCCCGGAATCACAATTGTTTTCTCTTCCTGCGGGTACTGAGATGTTTCACTTCCCCGCGTTCCCTCCACACCGCCTATACATTCAGCAGCGGGTGACAGCCCATGACGACTGCCGGGTTTCCCCATTCGGACACCCCCGGATCACAGCTCGGTTGACAGCTCCCCGGGGCCTATCGCGGCCTCCCACGTCCTTCATCGGTTCCTGGTGCCAAGGCATCCACCATGCGCCCTTAAAAACTTGGCCACAGATGCTCGCGTCCACTGTGCAGTTCTCAAACAACAACCCATAAGAGAAACAGACACTCACATGCCCGTACTCTCAGACACCCAACAGTGCGCCAGGCAG
>NZ_CP029618.1:2737500-4350000 GCF_003945505.1 Streptomyces sp. WAC 06738
TGCCGTCGTACGGGTCGTGGAGGGAATAGCGTCCGCGCGGCATGTCCGGCACCCTACGCGGCCGGCTCTCCCCCGACGCGCGGCCGCCCGCCCGGGTGTCCCCGGGCGGGCGGCGGTGGTGCCGTGCTCAGTACCGGTAGTGGTCCGGCTTGTACGGGCCCTCGACCTGCACGCCGATGTACGACGCCTGCTCCGGCCGGAGTTCGGTGAGCCGGACGCCGAGGGCGTCGAGGTGGAGGCGGGCGACCTTCTCGTCGAGGTGCTTGGGCAGCACGTAGACGCCGGTCGGGTACTCGGAGGTCTTCGTGAAGAGCTCGATCTGGGCGATCGTCTGGTTCGCGAAGGAGTTGGACATGACGAACGACGGGTGGCCGGTCGCGTTGCCGAGGTTCAGCAGGCGGCCCTCGGACAGGACGATGAGCACCCTGCCGTCGGGGAAGGTCCAGGTGTGCACCTGCGGCTTGACCTCGTCCTTGACGACGCCGGGCAGCTTGGCGAGGCCGGCCATGTCGATCTCGTTGTCGAAGTGGCCGATGTTGCCGACGATCGCCTGGTGCTTCATCCGCTGCATGTGCTCGGCGAGGATGATGTCCTTGTTGCCGGTGGCCGTGACGAAGATGTCGGCGGTCTCGACGACGTCCTCCAGCCGCGCCACCTGGTAGCCGTCCATGGCCGCCTGGAGGGCGCAGATCGGGTCGATCTCGGTGATGATCACCCGGGCGCCCTGGCCGCGCAGGGACTCGGCGCAGCCCTTGCCGACGTCGCCGTAGCCGCAGATGACCGCGGTCTTGCCGCCGATGAGGACGTCGGTGGCGCGGTTGATGCCGTCGACGAGGGAGTGGCGGCAGCCGTACTTGTTGTCGAACTTCGACTTGGTCACCGAGTCGTTGACGTTGATGGCCGGGAAGAGCAGCGTCCCCGCCTGGTGCATCTCGTAGAGCCGGTGGACGCCGGTGGTGGTCTCCTCGGTGACGCCGCGGATCTCGGAGGCGAGCTGCGTCCACTTCTGCGGGGTCTCGGCGACGGTGCGGGTGAGGAGCTGGAGGATGACGCGCTCCTCGTCGCTCTCCGCGGTGTCGGGCGAGGGGACCTTGCCGTCCTTCTCGAACTCGACGCCCTTGTGGACGAGGAGCGTGGCGTCGCCGCCGTCGTCGAGGATCATGTTCGGGCCGCCGGTGTCGGTGCCGGGCCAGGTCAGCGCCTGCTCCGTGCACCACCAGTACTCCTCCAGCGTCTCGCCCTTCCAGGCGAAGACGGGGACGCCGCGGGGGTCGTCCGGGGTGCCGTCGGGGCCGACGGCGACGGCCGCGGCGGCGTGGTCCTGGGTGGAGAAGATGTTGCACGAGGCCCAGCGGACCTCGGCGCCGAGGGCGGTCAGCGTCTCGATGAGGACCGCGGTCTGCACGGTCATGTGGAGCGAGCCGGTGACCCGCGCGCCGGCGAGCGGCCGGGCCTCGGCGTACTCCTTGCGGATGGCCATGAGGCCGGGCATCTCGTGCTCGGCGAGCTGGATCTCCTTGCGGCCGAAGGCGGCCAGGGACAGGTCGGCGACCTTGAAGTCCGGGCTCGTGGCGGTGGTCGTGGAAGTCACGTCGCAACTCCTTGAGAGTGGTCGGATTCCCTGAGCGCAGACGGGACGTGCGCGCGGCGCGCAGGCGCACGCACGCGTACGGACACACCGGTCCCTCTGCGGCTCAGTCCGCCGGAGGCCCTCTCTCCCCCTCGGCCGGCCCGCTGGCGGGCCACCCGATCGCCATCAGCAGCGACGTCTGGCTCTGCCCCCCGAATCTACCGCAGGCCGCCCTCACCGCGTGGGCATGTGGGGAACGGGAACTGGCCATCCCGCGGACCGGACAGCCGGTGAGACGGCCGTCCCGGGCGGGGGCGCGGGCGGTCGGCCGGCGGTCCGTGCGCGCCGGCCCCGGTCTCCGCTACGTGTCCGCCTGTGCGCGGGCGATGTCCGGCTCCAGGTAGATCATCCTCGCCACCGGCACCGCCTCCCGTACCCGCGACTCCGCGGCGTCGATGGCGCGCGCCACCTCGCCCGCGGTGTCGTCGTGCTGCACCGCGATCTTCGCGGCGACCAGCAGCTCGTCCGGGCCGAGGTAGAGGGTCTTGAGGTGGATGACCTGGGTGACGGCGTCGCCGTCGACGAGCGCGGTGCTGATGGCCTCGACGTCCGCCTCGCTGGCGCCCTCGCCGAGGAGGAGGCTCTTGGTCTCGACGGCGAGTATGACGGCGATGATCAGGAGCAGGACGCCGATGGACACCGTGCCGATCCCGTCCCAGACGCCGTCGCCGGTGGCGAGGGCGACGCCGACGCCGAGGAGCGCCAGGATCAGGCCGACGAGCGCGCCGAGGTCCTCCAGGAGCACCACGGGCAGTTCGGGGGCCTTGGCGCGGCGGATGAACTGCCACCAGCCCTGGCTGCCCCGTATCTCGTTGGACTCCTTGATGGCGGTGCGGAAGGAGATGGTCTCCGCGATGATCGCGAAGACGAGGACGCCCACCGGCCAGTACCAGTGGTCGATCTCGTGCGGGTCCTCGATCTTGTGATAGCCCTCGTAGATCGCGAAGAGGCCGCCGACCGTGAAGAGGACGATGGAGACGAGGAACGCGTAGACGTACCTCTCGCGGCCGTAGCCGAAGGGGTGTTCCTTGGTGGCGGCGCGCTTGGCGCGCTTGCCGCCGAGGAGGAGCAGCGCCTGGTTGCCGGAGTCGGCCAGGGAGTGCACGGCCTCGGCGAGCATGGAGGACGAGCCGCTGAAGGCCCATGCCACGAACTTCGCGACCGCGATCGACAAGTTGGCGCCGAGCGCCGCGAGGATCGCCTTCGTACCGCCGCCTGCAGCCATGTGCCGCCGGTTCCCTTCCGTCTGCCTCCGCGGGGCGCGGCGGGAGGCCGCGCCCTTCACGGCGGCACATTCTGTCAGCATCGCGGCCGGTGGGCGCAAGCCCTGCCGGCCGCGGCCGTGGACGGCCCGCGGCGGGGCGGGGAGATCCGGTGGGTGGCGTCAGTTGGCCGTGGTGGCGCGGAAGAGCATGCCGGAGCCGGTGGCGTGCAGCGTGCCGTCGGCGGCCGGGACGAAGGCCGACTCGCCGCGGTGCAGGGCCAGGTGCTCGCCTGCGGCGTTGGTCAGCTCGGCGCTGCCGTCGGTGCAGAGCAGGATCTGCGGGCCCGCGCCCTCCGTCCCGCCGATGGTGACGGGGCCGTCGTCGAGGTCGTGGCGGTGGAGGCGGAAGTCGTCGACGGGGACGGCGTAGCGGCCGTCGGGGCCCGCCCGCAGCACCTCGGGGGCGCCGGGGGTGAATGAGACGATCTTCAGCAGCTCGGGCACGTCCACGTGCTTGGGCGTGAGGCCGCAGCGGAGCACGTTGTCGGAGTTGGCCATGATCTCGACGCCGACACCGTCGAGGTAGGCGTGCGGGACGCCGGCGCCGAGGAAGAGCGCTTCGCCGGGCTGCAGCCTGATGACGTTGAGCAGGTAGGCGGCGATGACGCCGGGGTCGCCGGGCCAGGAGCGGGCCAGGGCGCCGTACGCGGCGTAGTCGGCGGCGTACGGGCTGCGGGTGGTGCCCAGCTTCTCCGCCGCCCGGCCCGCGGCCTCGACGGTGGCCGCCAGCTCGTCGCGGTCCGCGCGCAGAATCCCGGCGAACACCTCGCGCAGCGCGTCCTCCTCAGGCTGTGCGCGCAGGGCGTCGGCGTACGGCTTGAGGCCGTCGACACCGAGGCCGTCGAGCAGGTCGGCGGCGTCCGCGGGCGGGCGGAAGCCGCACAGGCCCTCGAAGAGGGTGAGGGCGCAGATCAGCTCGGGCTTGTGGTTGGCGTCCTTGTAGTTGCGCTCGGGGGCGTCGGCGGGGACGCCGCGCTCCTCCTCGTCGAGGTAGCCGACGCGGGCCTGGGCGAGGTCGGGGTGGACCTGGAGGGAGAGCGGGGCGGCGGCGGCGAGCACCTTGAGGAGGAACGGCAGCCGGGGCCCGAAGCGCGCCACCGTCGCCGCGCCCAGCTCGCCCTCGGGGTCGCCGTCGATCACCTGGTCCAGGGGGACGGGCCCGGCGCCGCGGTCGAGGCGGGAGGGGGCACCGGGGTGGGCGCCCATCCACAGCTCGGCCTGCGGCTCGTCGGTCGGGTCGGTGCCGAGCAGCTCGGGGATGGCGGTGGTGGAGCCCCAGGCGTACGGGCGGACGGTGTTGTTCAGGCGATCCATACGGCCATCTTGGTACGGGTCAGGCGGAACCTGCAGCCAGGGCGAGGTAAACGGCGGTGAAATCGGCGGTGGCGATCAGCTCGCCCGCGGCCTCCAGGGGATCGCCGTCGGAGGGTTCCAGCTCGCTGACGGGGGTGCCCTGGGCGGAGGCCAGCTCGCGGACCGCGGGGGCGGCCTCCCGGGGGGTGCGGGCGGTGTCGGCGGACTCGTCGTGCAGCAGGACGATGCGGGCGCGGAGCGCGGCGGGCTCCTCGACGCGGTCGCGGAAGATGTCGTCGGGGTCGGCGCCGGAGGTGAAGGCCCCGGACAGCAGCATGCCGTGGGCGGCGAGCGCGTCGGGCAGCGTCGCGGGCAGGGCGGGGCGGCCGGCGACGGAGGCCAGCTTGCGGGCGAAGTAGCGGGCGGCGACGCCCGCGACGTGGCCCTCGCTCCACAGCAGCGGCAGCGACTCGGCCAGCTCGGCGGCGAGCGTCTTGGCGGGGTTCGCGTACGTCTCGATGGCGGGACCGCAGCGCTCGGCGACGATGTCGAGGCGGTCGGCGACCCGGGAGAGGGCGTCGTCGGGGGCGTCGATCAGGTCGATGCGGTCGGCGAGCGCGAGCAGCGGGGTGAGCAGCGGCCACAGGCCGCCGGTCTCGATCTGCTCGCCGGGGTCGCGCAGCAACGGCATCGCGAGGCCGCGGGAGGTCGCTATCTCGGTGACCGCGGAGGTGCGCGGCGCGACGGCGGCGACGGTGCAGCCGCGCCGGTACGCCTGCTCGACGAGCGCGGTGAGGCCCGGCTCGCGGCCGTAGTCGGTGGCGATGAGCAGCAGGTCGTACGGGCCGGCCCAGCCGGGCAGCGTCCAGTTCAGGGCGCTGGGCTCGGGGCGGGCGCCGGTGGGGCGGAGGGCGGCGACGGGGCTGGCGCCCGCGGTCAGCGCGCGCAGCAGGTCGGCGGTGGTGTTCGCGACGGGCCCCGGGGCGGCGACGAGCACGGCGCGGGGACGGCCGTCGGGCCGCACCCGGGCGAGGTCGGACTCGGCCGCCTGGCGGGCGGCGATGCGCATCTGGGCGCCGGCCTGGGCGACGCTGCGCAGCAGGCCGCGGGCGTCGGCGCGGGCGAGTTCCCCGGGGTCGTCGAGCAGCGACTCGTCGAGCATGGCGGGGCCTAGGCGGGGCGGCGGGCTTCGTCCACGAGCAGGACGGGGATGTCGTCGCGTACGGGATAGACGAGGCCGCAGGTGTCGGAGGTGCACTGCAGCTCGGGCTCGCCGGAGGCGTCGGAGGCGCCGCCGGCCGCGCCGTCCTTGCTCTCGCGCAGCGGGGCGTGGCACGCCGGGCAGGCGAGGATCTCCAGGAGGCTGGCGTCGACCGGCATGTGCGTCCCCTTCGGCTGGCTGCTGCGGTGCTGGGCTCGGCGGTGCGTACGAGCGGCAGGCGGCCAGCCTACCGCCGGGCGTACGGGCCCGCCTGCGCGCGGGCGGGCCCCGTGCACGGGCGCGGGGGCGGCCGTCCGCGCGGGCGGCGGTGACGGCCGTACGGGCGGGGTAAGGGCCGTACGCCCTCGGGCGCTGCCCCTTACCGGCCCGCCTGCCGCGGGCCCGCCGCCTCAGCCCCGTACCAGCGCCAGCGCCTCGTCCCGTACCCGCGCCATCGTCTCCGCGTCGCCCGCCTCCACGTTGAGCCGCAGCAGCGGCTCGGTGTTGGAGGCCCGCAGGTTGAACCACCAGCCGTCGCCGGTGACCGTCAGCCCGTCCAGCTCGTCGATCGTGACGCCCTCGCGGCCCGCGTACGCGGCCCTGACCGCCGCGAGCCGGGCGTCCTGGTCGTCGACGGTGCTGTTGATCTCGCCGGAGGCCGCGTACCGGTCGTAGGCGGCGACGAGCCGCGACAGCGGGCCGTCCTGGCCGCCGAGGGCGGCGAGGACGTGGAGCGCGGCGAGCATGCCGGTGTCGGCGTTCCAGAAGTCGCGGAAGTAGTAGTGCGCGGAGTGCTCGCCGCCGAAGATGGCGCCGGTCTTGGCCATCTCCTCCTTGATGAAGGAGTGGCCGACGCGGGTGCGCACGGGAGTGCCGCCGTGCTCCTTGACGACCTCGGGCACGGACCAGGAGGTGATCAGGTTGTGGATGATCGTGCCGCCGCCGTTGCGCTCCAGCTCGCGCGCGGCGACCAGCGCGGTGATCGCGGACGGCGCGACCGGGTCGCCCTTCTCGTCGACGACGAAGCAGCGGTCGGCGTCGCCGTCGAAGGCGAGGCCGGCGTCGGCGCCGGTCCTGCGGACCTCGGCCTGGAGGTCGACGATGTTCTTCGGATCGAGCGGGTTGGCCTCGTGGTTGGGGAAGGTGCCGTCGAGCTCGAAGTACATGGGGACGACGTCGACGGGCAGCGGGTCGAAGACGCTGGGCACGGTGTGGCCCGCCATGCCGTTGCCGGCGTCGACGACGACCTTCAGCGGCCGGATGGCGCCGAGGTCGACCAGGGAGCGCAGGTGGGCGGCGTAGTCCGCGAGGAGGTCGGTCTGCGTGACGCTGCCGGGCTTCGCGACCGGGGCGGGCGCCCCTTCCGCCTGCCACCGCTCGACCTTGGCGCGGATCTCGGCGAGCCCGGTGTCCTGGCCGACGGGGGCGGCACCGGCGCGGCACATCTTGATGCCGTTGTACCGCGCGGGGTTGTGGCTCGCGGTGAACATGGCGCCGGGCAGGCCGAGATGGCCGCTGGCGAAGTAGAGCTGGTCGGTTGAGCACAGGCCGATGAGGACGGCGTCCGCGCCGCGGCCGACGGCGCCGCGCGCGAAGGCGGCGGCCAGCGCGGGCGACGAGGGGCGCATGTCATGACCGACGACGATCTTGCCTGCGCCGGTGGTCTCGGTGAAGGCGGCGCCGAAGAGCTCGACGAGCGGCTCGTCGAGCTGCTCGGGGAAGACGCCGCGCACGTCGTACGCCTTCACGATCGTCGAGAGATCGGTCACGGTTTACCGCCCTTCGCACGCTGCTGAGGCTTGCACAGTACGCGATGGGGCGGACACGCGCCGTCCGGGGCCGGGCAGGCGGGGGACCGTACGGGAGCGGCCCGGCGGACTGCCTGCGGGGCGGGCGGCGGTCAGCCCTCGGGCGAGCGGAGCACCCGCAGGTGGGCGCGGCGCGCGACCTCCATGGGGTCGGCGTCCCGGCCGCCGGGGGCCACGGCGCGCTGGGCGGCCATCCCGTCCCCGTCCGCCGCCGCGCGGGGCGGGCGGGCCGCTTCGCGTACGGCGTTGGCCAGGGCCTCCAGGTCGTCGCTGCTGGGCCGCGCGGGTCCCGAGGGGACCGCGAGCCGGACGACCTCCCAGCCGCGCGGGGCCGTGAGCCGCTCGGAGTGCTCCGTGCACAGGTCGTAGCAGTGGGGCTCGGCGTACGTGGCGAGGGGGCCGAGGACGGCGGTGGAGTCGGCGTAGACGTAGGTGAGCGTCGCGACGGCGGCTCGGCCGCATGCGGTGCGCGAACAGCGACGTACAGGGCTCACGACGTTGGACGGTACCGCACTCCTGAGCGGGCCGCGACGACTCACCATCGCGTCACCCACCCGTGTCGCCCGCCGTCCGGTGCGAAGCCGGGCGCGTGTGGCCGAGTTGACCTGCGACGTCGGTCACATCGCGGGTGGCTACGACGTTGCAAGTGATCAGCCCTGGCTGCAAATCATGTCAATCCAACCGGTTTCGGCGGACTTCGGCCCGTTCATCTGCGGGCCGATTCCTGTGCCGACCGTTCACTTCGCGACATTCCCGGGGTTGCCCCGGGATGGTCTGCGGCGGGCCCGGCGCGGGCTACGCTCATCGGTGATGGAGCACACAGAACGACCGGCGCCGCCCCCAGGGCCCCCGCCGCGCCCGCGCGGCCGCACCCGCGACCGCCACGGCCGCGGCATGCGGGGCCCCGTGGCGCCGCCGCAGGTGCCGCTGGCGGTGAGCCGCTCGGACGCCTTCGTCGACCTGGTGCACGAGTCCGCCACCCGGCTGGAACGCCGCTGGCCGCAGCTCGCCGGCGTCGAGTTCGCCGTCCTCGACGTCCCCGGCGACGGCAGCGGCCCGGCCGGCTGGGAGGACGACGGCGGGGTGCCGCTCGGCCGGCTCGTCACCGGCGGCGGCGGCCCGGACCGCATCGTCGTCTACCGCCGCCCCGTCGAGATCCGTACGAAGAACCGCGACGAGCGCGCGCTGCTGGTCCACGAGGTGATCGTCGAGCAGGTCGCGGAACTCCTCGGCGTCGCCCCGGAGTCGGTCGATCCGCACTACGGCCAGGACTGACGACGGCACCGTACGTCAGTCCGTGAGGACGCCCAGGTCCTGCTCGGCGTCCGGGACTTCGACCATCCCCTTGTCGTCGGGGAGGGTCTGGATCGTGAACATCGGGATGCCGCTCTCCTTCGTCTCCAGCGTCCGCGAGGCGTAGAGCTCGCCGCCCGAGACACGCTCGACGGTGAGCGCGAAGGTGCCCTTCGTGCCGGACGTCTTGGGCGGCTCGACGGTCAGCGTGGTGCGGGGCTTGACCGTGTACGTCTCCTCCGCCGGTTCACCGCCCTCGCTCCCCGGCGACGCGGTGACCTTGACCTCGACGGCCTTGCCCGGCGCGGCGAGCGACAGGCTCGCGGCCTTCGGCCAGTTCCCCGAGGCGGTGGTGCGCTCCTCGACCGGCGTCGCGGAGGGGATGAACGCCATCTCCTGCTCGGTGTTCTTGCCGCGGGTCACCCGCAGGGCGGCGACGATGGGTGTCCTGCTGCCGTCCTCCGGCTCCAGGATCAGCGAACCCACCTCGCCCTTGGTGAGGTTCTGCATGTCGATCGCCGTCGTCATGCCGCTCTTGGCGTGCACCGACTCGTACCCGGCGGGGGTGATCGAGCCGTTGGGTCCGGCGAGCTTCACGGCGAGGTCGGCGTCGTCCTCGCCCGGGACGTAGACGACGAGGCGCACGGAGGTGGCGTCGCCGGGGATGCCGGGGAGGACCGCGCCGGGCGCGGGTGCGGAGACGGGCTGGAGCCAGTCGCCGCCGACCTGCTCGTCGGCGGCGTGCACGGCGGCGCCGACGCGGCCGGAGCGCACGGCGACGTGCACCGCGACGTTGATCGACGGCTCCTCGGCGACCGTGGAGAGCAGCACCGAGACGCTGGAGCGGGCGGGGACCTGGATGCCGTTGCCCGCCTCGCTCTCGACCGGGCCGTCCTTGTCGAACAACTGGAGGTCGACGACGGCGGCCTCGTCGTCGGGGTTGGTGAGCTGGACGTAGTCGCGGCGCTCGTCGATCGTGCTGGCGCCGGCGAACCAGAACTCGCTGTCCGGGGCCGTGCAGCGCGCGCCGGACAGGCCGCGGCCGTCGCCCGCGGTGACCAGGGTCGTCTGCTGCACGCTCCAGCCGGGGGCGAAGTCGCCGTGGGCGGTGCCGACGAGCGCGGGGGCCTCGGCCTCGTCGGTGGTGGCCTCGGCGGGGGTGCCGGCGCGCTTCAGGGGGGCGACGGGGTCGGGGGCGTCGTCCTTCTTCTGCCCGTCGCCCTTGCCCTCGTCGCCCTTGCCGTCGTCGTCCTTCTTCTCTTGTTGCTCCGCGGCTTCGGACTCCGTTGTGGCGGGAAGCAGTTCGGCGCTTCCTTCGTCGCCCTCGCCGCCGGGCACGAAGGAGGTGTACGTCGTCTCGCCGACCTCCGTGTCGCCCGGCTGCGGGCACAGCAGGGTGGAGCGCTCGACGGCGATGCGCTCCGCGGCGGGTGCGGCCTTGCCGGCGTCGTCCTCGTCGCCGGGGACGGTGAGAGTGGCGATTCCCGCGGTGACGGCGAGCGCGGCCGCCGCGGCGATCAGGGTGAGGGGGCCGGTCTTCACGCGTTGTCACTCCCGTCCCGCTCGGCGCCCGCGCCGTAGTTCCTCTGGTCGTAGTACGGGCCGGAGTACTGCCCCGCACCGTACGGGTCCTGCTCGCCGTCGCCGTAGCCCTGGCCGCCCTGCTGGGGCACCGCGGGGGCGCCGGGCCGCTGTTCGCCCTCGTACGCGCCGGCGTCGTACTGCGGCTCGTAGGGCGCCTCGTACGACGTCCCGCCGTACTGCCCGCCGTAGCCGGTGCCGTCCCACTCGTAGCCCTGCGGCGGGGCCGCGTACGGGTCGGCGACCGCCGTGTCCCCGTAGCCCTGCTCCGCCTGCCCGGCGCCGGGCACCGGCGCCGCGGCCCAGGCCGGCTGCTCGTCGGGCGCACCGGGCACGGCAGGGGAACCGGGCGGAGCCGGCGGCATCGGCGGCGCCCCGGGCACGCCGCCCGGCGCGCCCGCGCCCCCGGGCGCCCCGGCGCCCCCGGCCTCCGCCGCGGCGGCCTGCGCCCGCAGCCGCCGTGCGCGCCGCCCGTCGCCCTCCAGCGCCTGCGCCGGGATCGCCGGGGTGCCCGCCTCCGGCAGGTCGTCGTCCACGTCGCGCCGCCGCCCGGGCAGCGCCAGCACCAGCACGACGAGGAGCGCCGCGCCGCGCGCCCAGGTCCACGCCGTGTGCGTCACGGCGGTGTCGTACGTGACGTCCAGCCGCCCGCCGCCCGCGGGCAGTTCGAAGCCCTGCGCCCAGCCGTCGACCGTCGTGGCCTCCAGCGGCTCGCCGTCCAGGGTGGCCTGCCATCCGGCGCTCGCCGCGTCCGCGAGGCGCAGCACGCGGCCCTCGGGGCCGTCCTTGATGTCGGTGTGCACTTCGACGGGCCCGGCGGCCACGGGCACCGGCTCGGCGGCACCCTGGCCCTCGCCGTCGCCCGCGACGACGGTCGCGCGCGAGACCCGCGCGTCGACGCGCCAGAGCGCGCCGCCGTCCTGCTGGCTGAGCCGGGTCAGCCCGGGGGTGGCGTCGAGTACGCGGCCGAAGGTGCGGGGGGCGTCGTTGCGTACGAGGACATAGCGCACGGCGTACGCGCCCAGCTCGGCCGACTGGTCGGCGCCGGAGCCGGCCACGAGCCCGGAGACGGTGCCGGAGAGCCGGGAGTTGCCGCCGCCGGCCGCGGCCAGCTCGGCGTCGCCGAGGCGGGCGCCCGCGCCCCGTACGAGCATGTACTCGACCTGGGCGGCCGAACCGCCGACGACCAGCGTGCGCGGCTGGTCCGACGTGCGGCTCTCCTCCGCGACGAACGCCGGCACCTGGTCGGCGCCGCCGCGCTCCAGCGGCCCGTCGGCCCCGCGCCACATCCAGCCGACGGCCAGCACCAGCGGCCCCACGGCGCAGGCGACGGCGACGAGCACCGCGGCCGGCTGCCGCCAGCCGAAGGACTGCTCGGCGACGCGGTGGCGGGCGCCGTCGGCGCCGATGACGGCGGCGGCCAGCAGCGCGAGCCCGTAGACGAGCGTCTGCGGCCCGGTCCAGCCGTCGCCCGCGCCGGCCGCGGCGAGCAGCCCGGCGACGGCGGCGACGGCCCACGCGGCGCCCACCGGCAGCCGCCGGTCGGAGCGGAGCAGTGCGGCCAGCGCGGCGAGGACGATGCCGGCGAGCAGCACGCTGCCGCCCGCGTTGGGGCCGCCGGGCGAGGCGAGCAGCAGGCCGAGCGGGGAGACGTCGTCGGCGGTGGCGTCGAGTCCGGCCTCGGTGAAGAAGCGGGACGGTTCGGTCAGCAGATCGAGCGACCAGGGCGCCAGCAGCACCACGGGGGTCACCAGGACGGCCAGTTGCCGCAGGCCGGGCCCGACGGGGCTCCGGCCGCGCACGACGGCCCAGGCGGCCAGCGCGGCGGCCAGGAGGGCGGCCAGCGGCCAGACGACGGGGGTGAAGGCGGTGGTGACGGTGAGCAGCAGCGCGTACGCCCAGGCGCCGCGCCAGCTCGCCCGGCCGCGCAGCCCGCTCGCGGCGACGGCCGCGCGGGCGAGGAGCGGCAGCAGCACGGCGAGCACCGCGGTGCCGATGCGGCCCGCGGCGAGCGCGCCGGTGGCGGCGGGCAGGAAGGCGTACGCGACGCTGCCCCAGGCGCGCAGCAGCCGGGAGCTGACGAGCGGCCGGGAGGCGAAGTACGCGGTGAAGCCGGCCAGCGGCACGGAGCAGACGAGCAGCAGGGTCAGCGCGGCGTTGGTGCTGCCGAACAGGATGGTGCCGAGACCGGCGAGGAACGCCAGGTAGGGCGGTGCGTCCTGGGTGCCGCCGGTGCCGACGGGGTGCCAGGAGTCGGCGTACGACGACCAGAGGTCGCCGGCGTCCGCGGGGGCGGGCAGGAGCGCGCCGCCGATGAGGGTGCCGCCGCCGATCAGCTCGCGGCAGGCGATGAGGGCGACGAGCAGCAGGACGGCGAAGAGCACCGGGCCCGGCTTGCGGGCCACCCGCTTCAGCCGGGCGAACTGTTCGACTTCGAGAAAGTCGGCATCGTCGTCGCCCGGGCCGGTCTCGACGGCGCCGCCGTGCCGGCCGCCGCCGGACAGCTCGGGCTCGGAGCGGCCGCTGAAGTTGCTGAGCACCTGCTCGACGGTGACGCGTACGGTCGCGCCGCGGCCCGGGAAGAGGGGCTTGAGGTCGCCGGGCGGCACGGCGGGCTTGCCGCGCCTGCGCCGGGCGGCGGCGATGCGGTGCGGGCGCAGCAGCACGGCGCCGAGCCCCGCCACTTCGTCGAGCGCCTGCCGCGGGACCTTGCCGACGAGGTACGCCAGCGTGCGCAGCAGGGTGCCGAGGACGAGCCGGAAGGCGATGTACGGCAGGGCCGCGGTGCTGGAGTTGACGAGGAGGGTGTAGGCGGCGCCGGCCTTGTCGACGCGGTGCGGGCTCGCCCCCTTTGCCGTCTGCCCCGATCTGCCCATGCAGTCGATGGAGCGCCGCTCGCGGGCGGCGGCCTCGGCGTGCCGCATGACGGCGTCGGGCTGGACGACGACCCGGTGGCCGGCCTTGTGGGCGCGCCAGCAGAGGTCGACGTCGTCGCGCATGAGGGGCAGCCGGGCGTCGAAGCCGCCGAGTTGGTCGAAGACGTCGCGGCGGATGAGCATGCCCGCGGTGGAGACGGAGAGCACGTCGCGGACGCCGTCGTGCTGGCCCTGGTCCTGCTCGCGGCGGTCGATGCCGGTCCAGCGGCGGCCGCTGTGGGCGATGGAGACGCCGGCCTCCAGCAACTGCCTGCGGTCGTACCAGCTCCGCAGCTTGGGGCCGATGATCGCGGCGGAGGGCATGTCGTCGGCGAGGCGGAGCATGGCGGCGAGCGCGTCGGGCTCGGCGGCGCAGTCGTCGTGCAGCAGCCAGAGCCACTGGACGGGCTCGCCGTGCGGGAACTCCGGCATGTCGTACGCGTCGTCGCGCCAACTGCGGCTGACGGGGTCCCAGCCGCTGGGGCGGCGCAGGTACGGCAGTTGGTCGGGGGTGAGCACGCCCGCGGTGCGGGCGGCCTCGGCGGCGGCGGTGCCGAAGCCGGTGCGGCGGGCGAGGTGGAGCACGCGCTCGGCGCCGAGGGCTTCGGTGAGGATGCGGGCGGAGCCGTCGGCGCTGCCGGTGTCGGCGGCGATGACGCTCTGCACGGGGCGCTCCTGCGCCGTGAGCGCGGCGAGCGCGTCGGGCAGCCACCGCTCGCCGTCGTGCGAGACGAGCACGGCGGTGACGACGTGCCGGGGGAAGGCGGGGGTGCCGCCGCCGGGGGCGGCCGCGGTCGTCCCGGGCCGGCCTGCCGCGTCGGCTGCGGCCGGGTAGCCGGCCGCGAAGTCAGCGTTGCTGTGCTCGGACATCGAGGTGCGGACCCCTGGTGGAGTCCGGGTCACCTCCCGGGAATGTGGCGGCTGTCGTGGACGGTGCCCCACACTAGAGGGTCCCTCCGTCACAGGGCGACTTGGCGGACGATCCCCGGGCCGCCGCGGGGTTCCGCCGAGGTCACGTACGCCGTACGGGGGCCGGGCGCACGCCCGCGCGAATCCCGTGGCGCCGCGCTCGCCGCCTCCGGGCCCGCCCGGCGCGCGGCCGCGCCGCCGGTGACAGTGCCCGCTACGGCACGGCTACGGCACCGGCTAGAGGGCCGCCTTCTTCAGCCGGCGCCGTTCCCGTTCGGACAGGCCGCCCCAGATGCCGAAGCGCTCGTCGTTGGCGAGGGCGTACTCCAGGCACTCGGACCGGACTTCGCAGGCGAGGCAGACCTTCTTGGCCTCGCGTGTGGATCCGCCCTTCTCCGGGAAGAAGGATTCGGGATCGGTCTGGGCGCACAGCGCGCGCTCCTGCCACCCGAGCTCCTCGTCCGCCTCCTCGACCAGCACCTGCTGGAACAGCTCGGTCATGTGCGCCCCTCGTCTTTGCTTCCCCGTGATGTTGCCGTTACTGAATCGCCTGAACGGACACGTGTGAAATTACAGGTACGCCGCTCTGGCACAGTCAAGCCGGGATCTGCTATTGGACCTCTTATTCACCCTGCGGCACCAAGCCCTCGTGAATAGTGTTCATATCGGCCAAGACCATGACAGTCCGATAGACCGCGATCCCGGCAGGCGCCCCTACCGGGGGAGACGATCGGGGCTACGGCGCCGTTGCGGCCCGCCCGGCAAAGCGAAGAAGATCACAGTCGCGTCACGGATGCACAACGGCACCCCGGCCCCGATGGTCGCCCTGCGGTTGGTCGCCGTCTCTCCGTACAACGGGGTGAATAAACCTTTCGCCACGCCCGGCAACCGGAAGGTGTGAATCCTTGCGGTCAACCCGGACATCCAGTTGACAAACACCCCCGGATCCGCTCTGCTGATGCGCATGTCGGGCCCGTGGCCGTACCGGCCGAGCGAGGAGTGTCCGAGCTGTTGTAGCCGCTGAGGCTCCAGCTCCGCTCCCTGCTGCCTGCTCCGCAGGCCACCCCTTCGCCACTCTCCGCACTCCTCGCGCACCACACACGCCAAGGACTCCCGAGCCCCATGCTCAGCGACATCCAGATCGGCGGCGACCCGCTCGCCTTCCCGCACCTCCTCCCGCCCGCGCCCGCCCACCCCGCCACGGTCGCCGACTTCGCCGGCCTCGCCCGCGCGCTCGCCGCCGACCGGGACGCCTGGGCGCCCCTCGTCGACTACGACCCCGTCACCCGCTGGTACCACCGGCTGCGCACCGGCCCCGGCTACGAGGTGTGGCTGCTGAGCTGGCTGCCGGGACAGCGCAGCGGGGCACACGGCCACGGCCCGTCCTCGGGCGTACTCACCGTGCTGGAAGGGGAGTTGACCGAGCGCGCGAACCACACCGCGCGCACCCTCACGCCCGGCGCGCAACGCGTCTTCGCGCCGGGGTACGTCCACGAAGTCGTCAACGACGCGCTGACGCCCGCCGTGAGCCTGCACGTCTACTTCCCCGCCCTCACCGAGATGCCGATGCACGAGGACCGTCCCCCTCCCCTCACGGTCGCCTGCGGCGCCGCCCGCCCGACCGAGGAGCCCGCCCGCCACTGAGCCCGGCCTGCAAGACTGGGCGCCATGCGCATCGTTGTACTGGCCGGCGGGATCGGCGGCGCCCGGTTCCTCCGCGGCCTGAAGCAGGCAGAGCCGGACGCGGACGTCACCGTCGTCGGCAACACCGGCGACGACATCCACCTGTTCGGCCTCAAGGTCTGCCCGGACCTGGACACCGTGATGTACACGCTCGGCGGCGGCATCCACGAGGAGCAGGGCTGGGGCCGCGCGGACGAGACGTTCGCCGTCAAGGAGGAGCTGGCCGCGTACGGCGTCGGGCCCGGCTGGTTCGGGCTCGGCGACCGCGACTTCGCCACCCACATCGTGCGCACCCAGATGCTCGGCGCCGGATTCCCGCTCAGCGCGGTGACCGAGGCGCTGTGCGACCGCTGGCGGCCGGGCGTGCGGCTGGTGCCGATGACCGACGACCGGGTCGAGACGCACGTCGCGGTGGAGTTGGACGGCGAGCGCAAGGCGATCCACTTCCAGGAGTACTGGGTGCGGCTGCGCGCCTCGGTGCCCGCGCTCGCCGTGGTGCCCGTCGGCGCCGAGCAGGCCAAGCCCGCGCCCGGCGTGCTGGAGGCCATCGCCGAGGCCGACGTGGTGCTCTTCCCGCCGTCCAACCCCGTCGTCAGCATCGGCACGATCCTCGCCGTGCCGGGCATCCGCGAGGCCATCGCCGACGCCGACGTGCCCGTCGTGGGCCTCTCCCCCATCGTCGGCGGCGCCCCGGTGCGCGGCATGGCGGACAAGGTGCTCGCCGCGGTCGGCGTCGAGTCCACCGCCGAGGCGGTCGCGCTGCACTACGGCTCCGGGCTCATCGACGGCTGGCTGGTCGACGAGGTGGACGCGGCGGCGGTGCCGGCGGTGGAGGCCGCCGGGATCCGCTGCCGGGCGGTGCCGCTGATGATGCGCGACACGGACGCGACGGCGCGGATGGCCGCGGCGGCGCTGGAGCTGGCCGAGGAGGTACGGGCATGACGGCGGACCCGGGTACGGGCACGGAGACCGGCACGCAGACCCCCGCGGGGCAGCCGGGTGCCCCGGAGTTCCACGTACGGGCCCTGCCCGGCATCCCCGAGGTCCGCCCCGGCGACGACCTCGCCGAGCTCGTCGCCGCCGCCGCGCCCGGCCTCGCGGGACCCCCGCTCGCCGACGGCGACATCCTCGTCGTCACCTCCAAGATCGTCAGCAAGGCCGAGGGCCGGGTCCGGCAGACCGCCGTGCCCGGCGACCGGGAGGCCGCCATCGACGAGGAGGCCGTGCGCCTCGTCGCCCGCCGCGGCCCGCTGCGCATCGTCGAGACCCGGCACGGCCTCGTGATGGCCGCCGCCGGCGTGGACGCCTCCAATACCCCCGCCGGCACCGTCCTGTTGCTCCCCGAGGACTCCGACGCCTCCGCCCGCGCGCTCCGCGCCGGGCTGCGCACGGCCCTCGGCGTCAACGTCGGCGTCCTGATCACCGACACCTTCGGCCGCCCCTGGCGCAACGGCGTCACGGACGTCGCCATCGGCGCCGCCGGCGTCCGGGTGCTCGACGACCTGCGGGGCGCCCCGGACACGTACGGCAACGCCCTGGAGGGCACGATCGTCGCCGCCGCCGACGAACTGGCCGCCGCCGGCGAGCTGGTCAAGGGCAAGGCCGACGGGCTGCCGGTCGCGGTGCTCAGCGGGCTGCCGCAGCTCGTCGCCCCGGCCGGCGAGGACGACGGTCCTGACGCGCGGGCGCTGGTGCGGGAGCCGGCCGAGGACATGTTCCGCCTCGGCACCTCGGAGGCGGTCCGCGAGGCGGTGACGCAGCGGCGTACGGTGCGCGAGTTCACCGCGGAGCCGGTGGACCCGGCGGCGGTGCGGCGGGCCGTGGCCGCCGCGGTCACGGCGCCGGCGCCGCACCACACGACGCCGTGGCGGTTCGTGCTGCTGGAGTCGGAGCAGGCGCGCACGGAGCTGCTGGACGCGATGCGCGAGGCGTGGATCCGGGACCTGCGGGAGCTGAGCAACTTCACGGAGGAGTCCATCGCCAAGCGGATCCGCCGCGGGGACGTGCTGCGCAACGCCCCGTACCTGGTGGTGCCCTGCCTGGTGATGGACGGCTCGCACACCTACCCCGACGACCGGCGCAACGCCGCCGAGCGGGAGATGTTCGTCGTCGCCACCGGTGCCGGGGTGCAGAACTTCCTCGTCGCGCTGGCCGGCGAGGGGCTGGGGTCCGCGTGGGTGTCGTCCACGATGTTCTGCCGGGACGTGGTCCGGGAGGTGCTGGACCTGCCGGCGGACTGGGATCCGATGGGCTCGGTGGCCGTGGGCCACGCGGCGGCCCCGCCGCGGCAGCGCCCGCCGCGGACGGCGGACACGTTCACGGTGGTGCGCTGAGCGCGGCGCGCCCCCGGCGGCGTACGACGGCGGGACCCCGGCCCACCGCGGGCCGGGGTCCCGTCCGACTGATCAATGTGCTCGGTTGGCCAACGCTCAGTCTGCCGAGACGGTGACCTTGTCGTCGTTCTTGAGCTGCTCGAAGAGCTGCTTCGCCTTCGGCTCGTCCCACTTCTGCACGGAGCCGAGCCGCGGGTCGGTGCCGCCGGAGACGACCGGCAGGTTCATCGACTTGCCGTCGCCGCCCGAGACGCCCTTCATGGCCCAGAACATCTGGGCGACGTTGAACAGGCTCATGTCCTTGTCGACGATGAGCGCGTCCAGGCCGGCGCCCATCGTCGGGTAGAGCTTGAACGGGTTCATGATCGTCGTGAACTTCGCCGACTCGCTGGCCAGCTTCGACAGCAGCTTCTGCTGGTTCTTCGTCCGGTCCAGGTCACCGCCCGGCAGCGCGTAGCGGTTGCGGACGAAGGCCAGCGCCTCGGCGCCGTCGAGGTCCTGGCAGCCCTTCTCGAAGTCGGCGCCGGAGTTCTTGTCCTTGACCGCCTCGTCGAAGCACATCTCGACGCCGCCGAGCTCGTCGACGATGTTGGCGAAGCCGCCGAAGCCGATCTCGGCGTAGTGGTCGATCTTCAGGCCGGTGTTGTACTCGACCGTGCGGACCAGCAGTTCCGGGCCCTCGATGGCGTACGCGGCGTTGATCTTCTGCGTCTGCTCCGGGATGCGGTTGCCCGTCTCCGATCCGGTGAACGACGGGATGGTGACCATCCAGTCGCGCGGGAGGCTGACCATCGTGTTCCCGTTGTCACCGGTGTGCAGGATCATCATCGAGTCGGTGCGCTTGCCCTCGACGGAGCCGGTGTGCAGCTCCTGCTGCCGCTCCTTGGACATGCCCTCGCGGCTGTCGGAGCCGACGATGAGGTAGTTCGTGCCGTCCTGGTCGCCGGGCCGGTCCTCGACCTTGCTGAGGTCCACCTCGCGGCGCAGCTTGGAGTCCGCCCAGAAGTACGTGACGACGGGCACGACTATGAGGATGACGAGCGCCACGATGGCGCCGATCTTGATCCGCTTGCGCCAGTTCGGCGGCGGCTTCCCGTAGCCGCCGGCCTGCCGGCCGCCGCCGTCGTCGCCGTACGGTCCCGAGGGGTCGCCGCCGCCGCTGCGGTAGACCTGCCCCTCGTTGTAACCGTCGCCGTACGCACCGTGGCCGTCGTCGTAGCCCCGGGATCGCTGCGGCGGCACCCCGCCGCCGCCCACGACGGGCATGACGCGGTGGGGCTCCGGATCGGACGCGCGGCTGCCGCGCCCGTACCGGTCCCTGCTGTCTGCAGTCCATCCCTCGGGCCAGTCACTCATGCGGGAAGTGTGCCCTGCCCGCCATGCCGACCTGAAGGGGGGTTCTGAATCGGACCGGGCTTGTAGCGGTTCTGATGCAAAGCGGCGCGCCGCATACAGTGACACACATGAACGATCAGGCACGGCCGGCGGCAGGCGAGGCGAAACCCACCTCGGCCTCCCGCACCACGTTGTCGTCCATCATGACGGCGAACGACGCGAACCTCCTCGGCACCGTGCACGGCGGCGTGATCATGAAGCTGGTCGACGACGTGGCGGGGGCCGTCGCGGGGCGCCACTCGGGCGGGCCCGCGGTGACGGCGTCGATGGACGAGATGGTGTTCCTGGAGCCCGTGCGGATCGGGGACCTGGTGCACGTCCTGGCGCAGGTCAACTGGACGGGGCGGACCTCGATGGAGGTCGGGGTGCGGGTGATGGCGGAGCGGTGGAACGAGTCGACGCCGGCGAAGCAGGTCGCGAGCGCGTACCTGGTCTTCGCCGCGGTCGACGACCAGGGCCGCCCGCGCCCGGTGCCGGCGGTCGCGCCGGAGACGGAGCGCGACGAGCGGCGCTGCCAGGAGGCGCAGATCCGGCGCACCCACCGGCTGGCCCGCCGCCGCGCGATCAAGAACCTCCGCGCCCGCAGCGAACCCGCCTGAGGGCGGCCGGGCGGCGGGGTACGCCCGGCCCCCGCCGGTGGGCGGCTCACCGCGACGCCGGCCCGTGCCGGGCAGGGCTGTTCGAAGCACGCCCGGGGGTCCACGCGCGTTCCGGGGCGTACGCCGGCCCGGGCCGGCGACCGCGCACGCCCCCGTACCGCGTGCTGCTGTCGGCCCCGCGTGCGCAGGCGACCGCCCGCCGCCCCGCCGTGCCCGCGGGCGGCGTCACGTGCAGAGGACCTCGTCTCCCGTGACCGCCGACCAGACGTCCGCGCCGTCCAGGATCGGGTCCGCGGGCCGTACCCGGTGCACCTTCTCGTGGTCGTCGCCCAGCGTGACCGTCATGAGCGCACCGTGGCCGCGGTCCGGCACCAGCTTCGCGTGCGGGAGGGCGGCCGCCAGGGAGCGGGCGGAGCGGTCCCACTCCGGGTCGTACGTCAGGATCGTGCGGTCCGTGCGCGCCGCCGTCGTGGGCGCCCCGGTGGTGTCGAAGCCGGTGCGGGCCAGCGAGCGGTCCACCCGGCCGCCGAGGCCGTCCTCCCCCGTGCCGTTCGCCACCTGCACCCGGACCTGCTCCGGCGGCACCTCCACCGGCGTCGCCCTGCCCTGTCCCTTGCCCTGCCCCTTCCCTTTTCCCTTCCGCCCGTCCGGGTCCCCGCCACGCGCCTTGAGCGGCCTGTCCTCGCGCAGCCTGTCGAAGAGCCGCCGGGCCCGCTCCTCGTCCCACCTGACCGTCGTGCCGAGCCCCGGCACCTCGTAGTCCATGTCCGCCACCGGCACCGTCGCGAACTCCGACGACCCCGGCGAGAACCCGTGCAGCGCCTTGCCCAGCGAGAACACCGCGCCGGTGTCCAGCGCCGCGTCCGTACGCACCGAGCCCAGGAGCGTCGAGCCGACCTCGCGGAAGCGCAGCGGGTTCATCAGGCCGCTGGTGCCGGTGAGCTTGTCGATCACGGCGGCCAGGAAGCGCTGCTGGCGCTTCATCCGCCCCATGTCGGACGCGCCGTCCAGATGCCGGGCGCGTACGTACGCCAGCGCCTCGCCGCCGTCGAGGCTGCTGGTGCCCGCGGGCAGGTCGAGACCGGAGTACTTGTCGCGCAGCGGGCGCTGCGTGCACACCTGCACGCCCCCGACCACGTCCACCGTCTTCATGAAGGCCGCGAAGTCGATCTCCACGTAGTGATCGATGTGCACCCCGGACAGCTTCTCCACGGCCCGTACGGTCAGCGGCGGACCGCCGTGCGTGTACGCGGCGTTGACCTTCGCGGCGTGCGCGGTGCGCCGCTCGCCGAGGGCGCGGTTGGTGTGCGGCGGCAGCTCGACGTAGCTGTCGCGCGGGATGCTGACCACGCTCGCGCGGTCGCGGTCCTTCGACAGGTGGACGAGCATCAGCGCGTCCGTACAGTTGCACGGCTCCCCGCCGAGGCGGTACTTGCGCCGGTCCTCCTCGCTCACGCTGTCGCGCCGGTCGACGCCGGCGACGAGGAAGGTGAGCCCGTGGCCCTCCCGGGGGCGGTCGGAGATGCCGCCGAAGGCGTCGACCCGGTGGATACCGGAGCCGATGGAGCTGAGCAGGAAGTACCCGGCCCCACCGGTCGCCAGCAGCAGGAGGGAGAGTGCGGTGGCGATCCGCAGACCCCAGCGCGGGCGCTTCACTGACGGGGCTGGCACGGTGTGGGGACCTCCACGGGGCTCGGATACGGGCGTCGTCCGCCGCGCGCACATGCGTGCTGGGCGCGTCTGTGCCTGCGTGGCAGGGCGGCGGCACGGGTACGGACCCGACCACGGTAGGGACGCAGGCGCCGTCCTTCCCCGCACACGCCGTCCGTACGCTTAACGCCACCCTGCGGGCACGCCCCGATCCCCCGTTCGCGGTAACCTGAGCGGCGCCATGAACGACTTTGCGACTCCCCCCGCGGTCTCCGTGATCATGCCGGTGCTCAACGAGGAGCGGCACCTCCGTGAGGCGGTGCGGCACATCCTGGAGCAGGACTACGAGGGCGAGCTGGAGGTCGTCATCGCCCTCGGCCCGTCCACGGACGGCACCGACGCCATCGCCGCCGAGCTGGTCCGCGAGACCGCCGACGGCGCGCGCTGCCGGGTGCAGACGGTGCCGAACCCCACGGGCCGTACGCCCGCCGGGCTCAACGCCGCCATCGCGGCCTCCTCGCACCCCGTCGTCGTCCGCGTCGACGGCCACGGCATGCTCTCCCCCGGCTACATCTCCACCGCCGTCCGGCTGCTGGCCGAGACCGGCGCGCAGAACGTCGGCGGCATCATGCACGCCGAGGGCGAGACGAGCTGGGAGCAGGCCGTCGCCGCGGCGATGACCGCGCGCATCGGGGTGGGCAACGCCGCGTTCCACACCGGCGGCGAGGCGGGGCCCGCGGACACCGTCTACCTCGGCGTCTTCCGCCGGGAGGCGCTGGAGCAGCAGGGCGGGTACAACGAGGAGTTCATCCGCGCGCAGGACTGGGAGCTGAACTTCCGGATCCGCTCGGCCGGCGGGGCGGTCTGGTTCTCGCCGGAGCTGCGGGTCTCGTACCGGCCGCGGCCGAACCTGCGGGCGCTGGCCAAGCAGTACAAGGACTACGGCCGCTGGCGCCGCGTCGTCGCGCGGTACCACAAGGGTTCGATCAACCCGCGCTATCTCGCGCCGCCCGCCGCCCTCGCCGGGATCGTCGCGGGCGTGCTGGTCACCCCGCTGACACCGCTGGGGCTGGCGGTTCCGCTCGCGTACGCCGTGGGGATCGCGGCCGGCTCGGTGCCCGCGGGGCGCGGTCTGCCGGTACGCGCGCGTATGCAGATCCCGCTGGCGCTGGCCACGATGCACATGTCGTGGGGCTGGGGGTTCCTCACCAGCCCGCGGTCGCTGGCGCAGAAGGTGATCGCCAGCCGCCGCCCCGCGGTCACGGCGGGCTGACCTCCGGCCGCCTTCGCCGCGGGCTTCCGTACGGCCCCGCCCGCACGCGCGCGCGGGGCCGCGGCATTACCAGGTGTAGGACGGATTGACGTCCATGCACGCCTTCTTGTCGCTGCCCGCCAGCGGGTTGGAGCTCTCCGGCGCCTTCTCGGGCCCCGCCTCCTCGCCGTCGTCGGCGTCGCCGCCGGCGTCCGGCGGATAGGCGTCGCCCTCCCGCCAGTCGGCGCCGACCACCAGCGTCACCCCGTCGACGCCGCTGGACTCCTTCACCGCCCGGTCGGGCAGCCCGAGCGCCTTGGCCACCGCCAGGGCGTTCGCGTGCTGCTCCTCGGTCGCGTACGAGATGGTGGTGTCCGCCTGCGACTTGGGCGTGGCGTCCGTGGCGGCCTGGGTGAAGCCGTCCTCGGCGAGCACCTCGGCGATGTCGCCGGCCCGCCCGGTGACCGGGGCGTACATGGTGGTGCCCGTGCCGTTCTGGACGAGGACGGGGATGTCCGCCTTCGGCTCGGCCTGGGCGACGAGGTCGTCCGGCTTCTTCTTCTTGGGCTTGTCCTTGCCGTCGAAGGCGACGTCGTTGCGGAGCATGGACCAGATCTGCGGCGCGTCCTCCTCGTTGGGTACGACGTGCGCGTTGTTCTGCGGATCCGGCACCCACGGCATCGTGGTCATGGTGATGCGCTCGGGCGGCACGCGCTTGATGTCGTTCCCGAGGTCATAGAGCTTCTTCAGGTCGCCCAGGCCGTCGTCGACGGTGAGCGCGTTGGTCGCCGCCTCGGCGAGGCGGCGCAGCTTGCCGGGGTCGGAGAGCTTGGCGCCCTCCTTGAGCTGGCGGGCCATCGAGTTCATGTACTGGTGCTGCGCGTGCGTACGCCCGATGTCGCTGCCGTCCTCGAAGCCGTGCCGGGTGCGCAGCCACTGCAGCGCCTGCTCGCCCTTGATGGTCGTCTCGCCCTCTTCGAGGCGCAGCCCGGAGTCGTCGTCGTAGACGTTGTCCCGTACGCAGACGGGGACGCCGCCCACCGCGTCGGCCATGCTCACCACACCGGCGAAGTCGATCATCATGAAGTGGTCGATGGAGACGCCGGTCAGGGCCTCCCAGGCGGCGACGGTGCAGCCGGGGCCGCCGTTCTGGAGGCTGGTGTTGATGGTCTGGGACGTGGTCTCCGGGTAGACCGTGCCGTCGTCGGGGTCGGTGCACTCGGGGATCGTCACCCGGGTGTCGCGCGGGACGGAGACGACGGACATGTTGCTGCGGTCCGCGGAGACGTGGAGCAGCATCTGCACGTCGGCGAGCGGCTTGCGGCCGCGGTCGGCGCGGGAGCCGCCGAGGCGGACGTTCTCGTCGGAGTTCCTGCTGTCGGACCCCAGGAGCAGAATGTCCAGCGGGGTCTGGCCGTCCGCGTTGGGCTGCTTCTCGTCGAGCTTGTTCTTGCCGAGGTTGAGGCGGTCCTTCTCCAGGTTGTTGTTCAGGTCGCGGTAGTAGAGGTAGCCCGCGGCCGCGGTGCCGAGTATGAGGAAGGCGACGATGCCGAAGACCCAGCGGGCGATACGCATCCCGCGGCGGCGCCGCGGCGGTGGCGGCCCGCCGTCGCCGGGGCCCGGTCCTTCGCGGCCGTCGTCGTCGTGCGGGTCGTGGTCGCCGGTGTGACGCGCGTAGCCGCGCTGCCGCGGCATGCCCGGCGCGCCCGCGTCTTCGTACAGAGAGTCGTCCCAGCCGAGCTCGCCGGCTCTGTCGGGTCGACCGTCTGCTCCGCTACCGCGGACATTGCTGCGGCGCATGGGGCCTCCTGGTCGATCGCGGACGTGCGGTGTCCAGTCCGCACGTACGCCTCACTTCGCACAGACGTTCTTGTCTCCGGCCTTGACGTTCTGCACCCCGTCCGGCGCCTTGTCGGGCGCCTCGACCGGGGTGCCCGGCGCGGCGAAGTCCTCGCCGAGCGTGAGCGTCATGGTTCCCTCGGCCCCTGCGTTCTCCCCCGTCTTCTTCATGGCCGACTTCGGCAGCCCCATCATGTCGGCGAGCCGCGCGGCCTGTTCGGCCTGGTCAGGACCGTACTCAAGCCGGGTCTCCGGCTGGAGATCCGGCGTGTTGCCGGCCTCGGCGGCGTAGCCCGCGCCCTCGTCGAGAAGCCACCCGGCCGTGGCCGACGCCATGCCGGACTCCCCACCGCCGTTGACGACGTCGACCCTCACCTCCCCGGGCTCCGACTTCTTCACCGGCTTGCCCTTCTTGCCCTTCTTCGCCCCGTCGAACGGCTTGTCCGCGGCCAGCAGTTTGAAGAGCGGCTTCGCCTTGGCCTCATCCATGAGGACTGTTGCGTCGTCCTCAGGGTTGTCCAGGACGGGCAAAGTCGCGAAAGTAATGTCGTCCTGGGGGACCTTCTTGAGGTCGTTGGCCAGGTCCATGAGCTTCTTCGCGCTGCCGATGCCCGAGTCGACGGTGAGCGCCTTGGTGGCGGCGTCGGCCAGGTCGTACATCTTCTTCGGATTGCTCAGCGAGCCGCCGGACTTCATCTTGCGGATGAGCGAGCTGAGGAACTGCTGCTGGAGCTCGATCCGGCTCAGGTCGCTGCCGAAGCCGACCGAGTAGCGGGTGCGGACGAAGGCGAGCGCCTCCTCGCCCTCGATCGTGTGCCGGCCGGCGGGGAGGTTGAGCTTCGACTTGGGGTCGTTGATGTCCTCGGCGAGGCACACCTCGACGCCGCCGACCGCGCTGGACAGGTCCTTGACGGCGTTGAAGTCCGCGAGGATGAAGTGGTTGACGTCCAGCCCGGTCAGTTGCTCGACGGTCTTCCAGGTGCAGCCGGGGTCGCGGCCGAACTGGCCGAGGCTCTCGTTGAACTTGGTCTCGTACGTCCCCGGGATGGTCTTCCAGCTCCCGTCCTCCTGCTTGGTCTTGCAGTCCGGGATGTCGGTGATCATGTCCCGCGGGATGCTCATCGCGGTGGCGTTGGTGCGGTCCTCGGAGACGTGGAACAGCAGCGTGGTGTCGGCGTGGCCGGGGCTGTTCATGTCGCCGTAGCCGTCGTTGCCCTTGCCGGTGCGCTTGTCCGTGCCCATCACGAGGATGTTGACGGGGCCGTCGATGACCGCCGCGTGATCCTCGCCGGCGACCTCGACCTTGTCTATGTTCCCGTTGAGCTTGCGGTAGATGAGGAACGCCGCGGTGCCGACGGCGAAGAGCACGACCGCGAGGCCGCCGGCGACCCAGATCAGCGCCTTCTTCTTCTTGCTCTTACGGGGCTTGGGACGGCGGCGGCTGCGCGGCCCGTCCCCGTCCGGCCCCGAGCCGCCCGCGCCGCCGGAGCCGCCCGCCGCGCCGCGGCGGCGCTGGGACGGCAGGCGGGGCTCCTGAAGGCTCTCCGGGGCTTCCGCGGGCGACGCGTGGGACTGGTGCCTGCCGCCGGCCCGGGGCGGGCCGCCGGTATGCGGCTGGCCGGGCTGCGGCGGGCCCGCATGCGGCTGGGCGTGCGGCGGTTGCGCGTGCGGCGGGCCCGGGGCCTGGCCGTGCGGGGGCTGCCCGCTCTGCTGCGGGATGTACTGCTGCGGGTGCTGGGGCGGGCCGCCGTACCCGTGCGGGGTGTGACCGTGCGGACCCGGTGCGTGTTGGCCGTGGGCCTGGGGGGCCTGTCTGCCCGGGATCTGCGGGTCGAGACGCAGCTCGTAGCTGCCGGTCTCGGGATTGAACACCCACTGATCGGCGGGGTCGACCTCGCCGGCGTGTCCACGGCCTCGCCCATCCACGGTCGCTTGGGTTCCTCACATCGCTCGGTCAGCGCCTCCCCCTGCCGGCGCCGGACTTCCTGCCATACGCTCGACGACCGCCTGTCAGGCGGCCGGTCGGCTCACACTAGCCGCCTCTTTCGACGACTGGCGACGCCCGTGACAAATTCCACGCACTCGTAACAGGACATCCCGCGCATCCCCTCCATACACCGTGCCCCCTTGTGCGCGTTGATCCGCTCTATCGGCAGATGTCATCCACAGGGGTTGTCCCCTTGTATACGGACGGCGCGCCGGAGTCCCGTTTCTGCTTGGCTTTCCTGCCCTCGGAGACGAAGCGCACCACGCTGTCGGTTCGCAGTGCGCCGAACAATTCTCGCGCCGCCGGCTGCGCCAGTTCGTCGCGGTTGGAGTCCAGGCGGTACGGGCGGCGCGGCACGGTCATGAAGTGCACGCGCTCTTGGGGCACGTCACGGACGACGCGTACGAGGTCGTACAGCTCGGTGAGCGACGACAGTTCCTCGTTGGCGGTGAGCGCGGAGGTCACCGCGTCCAGCAGCGGGGCGAGGCGCAGCGGGTTGAAGAGCACGCCGTTGCTCTGCACCTTGTTGACGAGCGAGGCCATGAATTCCTGCTGCCGCGACATGCGTTGGGTGTCGCTGCCGCCGTCGAGGGACTTGCGTGCCCGTACGTAGCCGAGCGCCTGCTCTCCGTCGAGCACCTGGCGGCCCTTGGGCAGCCGAAGCTTGGCCGATTTGTCATGCATCGCCGCCGGCAGGCACACCTCGACGCCGTCCACGGCGTCCACGACCTCCTTGAAGCCCTGGAAGTCGGCGATGACGTGGTGGTCGACGCGCACGCCGACGAGCTTCTCCACCACGCGGATCGTGCAGGCGGCACCGCCGTAGGCGAAGCTGAAGTTGAACTGGTTGACCTGCTTGCCGCTCGTCCCGCCGCCGGGGCTGCGGCAGTCGGGGATCTTCACCATCAGGTCGCGGGGGATGCTCACGGCGGTGACGCTGTCGCGGTCGCCGGCGAGGTGCAGGAGCACGGCGGTGTCGGAGCGTTCGACGCCGGTGTCGTGGCCGTAGCGCTCGCTGCCCGCGCGGGAGTCGGAGCCGAGGACGAGGATGTTGGTGGCCCCGCCGGCGGCGGGCGCGGGCCGCTCCTCCTCGTAGCGCTTCAGCTCGCGGGCGGTGGCGGAGTCGACGGTGATGTTGCTGTCGAAGCGCTGGTAGAAGTACCAGCCGACGCCGGAGAGGGCGAGGAGGAAGACGGCCAGGCCGAGGCCGACGCGGCGGGCGAGGACGCGGCGGCGGCTGCGCGGACGGGGGCGGCGGGGCGGCAGGGGGTCTGCCTGGTACGAGGATGCGCCCTCCCGCGGGCCGGTCTCATCTGCGCCCATCCGTCACACTCATTCGGCCGTTGTGCACGTGTGCGGACGGCCGAGCACCCCCGGGGTCGTACGGTCCGCCTCATTCGGTACATCGCATCACGAATGAGGCGCTACGCCCGATAACTTCGCCCGCGCGCGTCGCTCGGGGCGGTGGCGCGGGCCGGCGTCACGAGACGCGCTCGTCGGCCCTCCGCTTCTCCTGCTGTTCGGGGGTGAGCCGGTCCAGGTACGGGCAGAGGACGACCCCCGCGCCGGCGGCCAGGGGGGCGTAGAGGCCCGCGGAGAGCCCTTTCCACGTGTCGTACCCCAGCGTCGAGAGCGTGCGGGAGCCCGGCGCGAGCGCGCGCGCCTGCGCGTCCGCGCGGGCGCGGGCGACCAGCTCGGCGGCGGTGAACCGGGCGCCGGGCGCTTCGAGCGCAGGCGCGTCCGGGTCGGCCGGGGCGTACGGCTGGAAGCGGTCGCCCTGCCCCGGCACCTCCACGGCGTAGTCGAGGAAGCCGTCCGGCGGCTGCGGGAAGCGGGCGCCGAGCGGGCGCAGGCTGAGGGCGACCCGCTCGCCGGTGCAGGCGCGGGCCTGCTCCAGCGCGCCGGGGCCGGAGACGACGAGGTCGGCGGCGGCCGGGTCGGGGTCGGCGGGCACCGCGGTGACGCCGGTCGCGGCGCAGGCCAGCAGCCAGACGGCGGTCTGCCAGTGGGCGGGCAGGAGCAGCGCGAGCCGGTCGCCGGGCTCGGCGGCGAGGTCGCCCTGGAGGAGGTTCGCGGTCTTGGCCACCCAGTTGGCGAAGGTGGCGACGGACAGTTCGACGCGCTCGCCGGTGGTGTCGTCGTAGTACGTGACCAGCGGGCGGGCCGGGTCGGCGGCGAGGGCGGCGTCGAGCAGGGCGGCGGGGGTGGCGGCGGTGGGGTTCATCGCCGCCAGGTTACGCCGTCGCGTTACTCCGTCCGGCAGAGGTAAATGGACAGCGGTGGGGGGTGTGGAAAGGATGCGTCATATGTACGCATTTTCTTCTTCGGTCGTCGCGATATCCGCCGCCGCGCTGCTCACTCCGCTCACGCCGCTCGCGGCGCCGCCCGCTTCGGCGGGCGCGCTCCCCCGGGCGGCAGAGGCCGAGCGGGCCGCCGGCCGTACGCAGTCGCTGCCGCTCACGCCGCTCGGCTCGTCCTCGCGCGGGCCCGGGGCGGGCACGGTGGGCCTGTCGAAACCGGACGCCGGGCCGTTCACGATGGTCGGCGTCGTCTGGAAGGACCCGGAGGCGGAGCTGGACGGGCGCGTGCGGGTACGGGCCAGGTCGGCGGAGACGGGCCGGTGGTCCGGCTGGCGGGACCTGGACCCCCACGCCGCGGACGCGCCCGACCCGGGGTCCGGCGCGGAGTCGGGCGGCGAGTCCGGTGGCGAGGGCCGCGGCGGCGCGGCGGCCCGGCGCGGGGGCACGGCGCCGCTGTGGGTGGGCGACTCGACGGGGGTCGAGGTCCGCGTCGTACCCGCGCGCTCACGGTCGGCGGACGCGGCGGGGGCGGCGGATACTGCGGAGGCCGTGGGGGCGGCGGGGCTGCCGCGGGGGCTGACCGCCGAGTTGATCGACCCGGGCGGGGCGGGGCGGGAACGGACAAGGCGCGAGCGGCCGGCACCGCGGCCGCGGGCGAACTCGCCGCGCAGACCAAGGCCGCGTCGGAAGCGGACGCCGTACGCCTCAACCCGGCCCTGCCCGCCGCGGCCCGCCCGTTCGTCGGCCCGCGGCCGGAGATCGTCACGCGCAAGGGGTGGGGCGCGGACGAGAGCAAGCGCGCGAAGGGGTACCGGTACACGAAGACCGTGAACATCGCCTTCGTCCACCACTCGGCGACGGGCAACGACTACCGCTGCACCGAGGCACCCGGCCTCATCCGCGGCATATACCGCTACCACACCCAGAGCCTGAACTGGGCGGACGTCGGCTACAACTTCCTGGTCGACAAGTGCGGCCGCGTCTACGAGGGCCGGGCGGGCGGCGTCACGCGCGCGGTGATGGGGGCGCACACGTACGGCTTCAACCACAACAGCATGGGCATCGCCGTCCTCGGCAGCTACGACTCGGCGGCGCCGTCGCAGGCCGCGGTGAACGCGGTGTCGCGGCTGACGGCGTGGAAGCTGGGCCTGTTCGGCAAGAACCCGAAGGGCAAGCAGACGAAGGTGTCGGGCGGCGGCAAGTACGCCAGAGGGACGCGGGTCAGAATGAACGTCATCTCGGGGCACCGGGACGGCTTCGCGACGGCCTGCCCGGGGGTGCGGCTGTACGACAGGCTGGGTGCGGCGAGGGCGAGTTCGGCGTCGTACCAGGGCCGCCGCTGAGAAGGGGCTGAGAAGGGGACGCGCGCCGGTCGCCTGTGACGCGGCACCGGTCCCCGCGGGCGGTGCGCCGCGGCGCGGGCAACTCCCGGCGCCGGCCGCCGCCGTGGCTGTCGGCGGCGGAGGCTAGAGTCGTGCGACGTGTCCGCCGCCCCCGACCACCGCGCCCGTACCCGGACCTGGGCACCCCCGGGCCCGTACGACCTGTGGCGCACCCTGGGCGTGCTGCGGCGGGGGCCCGGCGATCCGGCGTTCCGCGTCGCGGACGGCGCGGTCTGGCGGGCGAGCCGCACCCCCGCGGGCCCCGGCACGCTGCGCGTCGCCCCGGCGGGCGGGGCGGTCGCCGCCGAGGCGTGGGGCCCGGGCGCGGAGTGGCTGCTGGACGGCCTCCCGGCGCTGCTCGGCGCCGAGGACGACCCGGAGCCGTTCACGCCGCGCCACCGCGTCGTCCACGAGGCCCGCCGCCGCCACCCGGGCCTGCGCCTGATCCGCACCGGCGTGGTGCTGGAGTCGCTGATCCCGTCGGTGCTGGAGCAGAAGGTCACCACGGACGAGGCGTACCGCTCCTGGCGCCTGCTGCTGCACCGCTACGGCACCGAGGCCCCGGGCCCGGCCGGGCCGGAGCTGCGGATGCGGGTGATGCCGGACGCGCGCGGCTGGGCGATGATCCCGTCCTGGGAGTGGCACCGCGCGGGCGTCGACGGCAAGCGCGCGGCGACGATCGTACGAGCCGTCCGCCGCGCCCGCGCCCTCCAGGCGGCGGCGGACATGGACCTCGACGCCGCCACCCGCCGCCTCACCGCCATCACGGGCATCGGCCCGTGGACGGCGGCGGAAACCCTCCAGCGCGTCATCGGCGCCGCCGACGCGGTCACCGTCGGCGACCTGCACCTGCCCCGCATCGTGGGCTACACCCTGGCCGGCGAGCGCAACGCGGACGACGAGCGCATGCTCGAACTGCTC
This sequence comes from Streptomyces sp. WAC 06738, assembly GCF_003945505.1. Classification (NCBI taxonomy): domain Bacteria; kingdom Bacillati; phylum Actinomycetota; class Actinomycetes; order Kitasatosporales; family Streptomycetaceae; genus Streptomyces; species Streptomyces sp. WAC 06738. The sequence goes on from NZ_CP029618.1 coordinate 2,768,736, forward strand.
GCGCCGTACGAGGCCGGGGGCCAGCGCCACCGCGCCACGCGCTACCTCTGCCTCCTGGGCCGCATGCCCCCGCGCCGCAAACCGAAGGCCGCCATCCCGGACATAGCCCGCCTCTGACCCCGCCGCGCGGCGGCGGGGTCCGGCGTCGCCCGTATCAGGGCAGGTTGCGGGCCATGACGATGCGCTGGACCTGGTTGGTGCCCTCGTAGATCTGGGTGATCTTCGCGTCGCGCATCATGCGCTCCACCGGATAGTCGCGCGTGTAGCCGTAGCCGCCGAGGAGCTGGACCGCGTCCGTGGTCACCTCCATCGCCGTGTCGGAGGCGAAGCACTTGGCCGCGGCGCCCTGGAAGGTGAGGTCCGCGCCGCCGCGTTCGGACGTGGCGGCGGCCGCGTAGGTGAGCTGGCGGGCGGCCTCGATCTTCATGGCCATGTCGGCGAGCATGAACTGGACGCCCTGGAAGTCCGCGACCGGCTTGCCGAACTGTTTGCGTTCGCGGACGTAGCCCTTGGCGTAGTCCAGGGCGCCCTGGGCGATGCCGAGGGCCTGGGCGGCGATGGTGATACGGGTGTGGTCGAGGGTCTTCATCGCGGTGGCGAAGCCCGTGCCCTCGGCGCCGATCATGCGGTCCGCGGGGATGCGGACGTTGTCGAGGTAGACCTCGCGGGTGGGGGAGCCCTTGATGCCGAGCTTCTTCTCCGGGGCGCCGAAGGAGACGCCCTCGTCGGACTTCTCGACGACGAAGGCGGAGATGCCCTTGGAGCGCTTCTCCGGGTCGGTGACGGCCATCACCGTGTAGTACTCGGAGATGCCCGCGTTGGTGATCCAGCGCTTGACGCCGTTGAGGACGTAGGAGTCGCCGTCCCGTACGGCGCGGGTCTTCATGCCGGCCGCGTCGGAGCCGGCCTCGGGCTCGGAGAGGCAGTACGAGAACATCGCCTCGCCCCGCGCCAGCGGCGTCAGGTACTTCGCCTTCAGCTCCTGGGAGGCGGAGAGCATCAGGGGCAGCGAGCCCAGCTTGTTGACGGCCGGGATCAGGGAGGAGGAGGCGCAGACGCGGGCGATCTCCTCGATGACGATGACCGTCGCCAGCGCGTCCGCGCCCGCCCCGCCGTACGCCTCGGGGACGTGGACGGCGTGCAGGTCGTTGGTGACGAGCGCGTCCAGTGCCTCCTGCGGGAAGCGCGCCTCCTCGTCCACCTCGGCCGCGAAGGGCTCGATCTTCGCCTCGGCGAGCGAGCGTACGGCGTCGCGGAGCATGTCGTGCTCCTCGGCCGGGCGGTACAGGTCGAATTCGGGCGCTCCTGCCAAGGCTCTCTCCATTCCCGCGCATGCTAACTACCGTTAAGTAGTTCTGATGGTATGCCGTGCGCGGCGAGCGGACCTACGTGATGTTGGCGACAGGGGGCGCGGGGGCCCGGCTCAGGGTGCCGTGCCGCCCAGGCGGTCGGTCGGGTACTTCTCGACGTACTGCGCCATGGTGTCGTTCCGCATGGCCTCCCACAGGGGGTCGCCCGCCTTGTCGTCCAGCAGCACCACCGACTGGCCCTCGATCATGTCGAGGCCGGCAACCGGTGCGTTCATGAACACCAGGTCGCCGGAGCGCACCCCCTTCATGTCCCACATCAGGTCGCGCATCGCCCCGTCCGAGAACCGGTCGTCGACGCTGACGGTGGCGGTCACCGCGTCCAGCAGGCGCTTGACCTTGAGCGGGTTGGAGAAGTTGTCCGAGGACATCGTCTCCGTGATGACGGCGCGGAGGAAGTTCTGCTGCCGCTGGGTGCGGTCGAGGTCGCCGCGAGGCAGGCCGTGGCGTTCACGTACGTAGTCGAGGGCGGTCTTGCCGTCCATGTGGTGGGTGCCGGCGGTCCACTCGCCGCCGCCGTTGCGGCGCGGGGTGGTCTCGTCGATGGTGATGTCCACGCCGCCGACGGCGTCGGTGAGCCGCTTGAAGCCGCTCCAGTCGATCACCGCGAGGTGGTCGATCTTCACCTTCGTCATGCGCTGCACGGTGTCGATGAGCAGCGGGGGGCCGCCGTAGGAGAAGGCCGCGTTGAGCTTGGCGTCGCCCCGGCCGGGGATGTTCACCCAGGAGTCGCGGGGCAGCGAGACGACGTAGCCGCCGTCGCGGCCCTCGGGGAGGTGGACGAGCATCATCGTGTCGCTGCGCTGCGCGCCCGGCTTCCAGGTGTGCTCACCGGCGCCGTCGCCGGTGAGCGGGAGGTCGGAGCGGGCGTCGACGCCGACGAGAAGGTACGTTTCACCGCCCTTGGACGGCGCGGGCCGGTGCTTTTCCGGCACGTTCGTCGGGAAGGCGTTCGGGATGCGGTCGACGCGCCCGGTGTAGTGCTCGTACGCCCACCAGAGGCCGCCGGCGACCATGAGCACGCCGGCGAAGAGCATGATCACGGCGCCGAGGAGCACCTTGCGGCCGCGGCGCATCCGGCGGCGGGGCGCGGCGTGCGAGGGGGCGCCGGCGGGGTCTTCGGGGTCGTCCGGGCCGCCGGGGCCGGTCGCCGGGTCGGCAGCCGGGCCGGTCGCCGGGCCGGCAAGCGGGTCCCGGCCGTCGGGTCCCCCGGGCCCGTCCCCGAGTGCGCCCGGCGCTCCCGGTGTCCCCTGCGCGCCCGGCGCGAACGCCGCGTCCACGTAGGCCGCGTGCGCCGCCGTCGACGTGTCCCCGGCGTACGGCGCCTCCGGTTCGCGGGCGCGCGGCGTACCGGGCTCGTCGGTTCCGCTGCCCGTTCCGTCCAGATGCTGCCTCGCCACGATCCCCACTCCCTTTGGTGCACGCTCATGAGTCAGACTCCGCACCCGGGCCCATGGTTGCCCAGGCGGGTGTGGTGGAGCCCGCCGTTATGCTCGGGACCATGACCTTGAAGATCACCGTCATCGGCACCGGTTACCTCGGTGCCACGCACGCCGCCGCGATGGCCGAGCTGGGCTTCGACGTGCTCGGCCTGGACGTGGTCGAGGAAAAGGTCGAGCTGCTGTCCACCGGCAGGGTGCCGATGTACGAGCCGGGTCTGGAGGACCTGCTGCGCGCGCACGTCTCCGGCGTCGGGGGCTCGTCCGGCCGGCTGCGCTTCACCACGTCGTACGAGGAGGCGGCGGCCTTCGGCGACGTGCACTTCGTCTGTGTGAACACGCCGCAGAAGCACGGCGAGTACGGCTGCGACATGAGCTATGTCGACGCCGCGATCGACACCCTGGCGCCCCTCCTCGACCGCCCCTGTCTGGTGGTCGGCAAGTCGACGGTGCCGGTGGGTTCCGCGGCCCGGCTGGCGCGCCGGCTGGCCGAGCTGGCCCCGGCGGGCGAGGAAGCCGAGCTGGCCTGGAACCCGGAGTTCCTGCGCGAGGGCTTCGCCGTCGAGGACACCCTGCGCCCCGACCGGATCGTCGTGGGCGTGGCGAGCGAGCGCGCCGAGAAGGTGCTGCGCGAGGTGTACGCCGCGCCGCTGGACTCCGGTACGCCGTTCGTGGTCGCCGACTACCCCACCGCCGAGCTGGTGAAGACGGCCGCCAACTCCTTCCTCGCCACGAAGATCTCGTTCATCAACGCGATGGCGGAGATCTGCGAGGCGGCGGGCGGTGACGTGGTGAAGCTGGCCGAGGCGATCGGCTACGACGACCGGATCGGCAAGAAGTTCCTGCGCGCCGGGATCGGCTTCGGCGGCGGCTGCCTGCCCAAGGACATCCGCGCGTTCATGGCCCGCGCCGGTGAACTCGGCGTCGACCAGGCGCTCACGTTCCTCCGCGAGGTCGACTCGATCAACATGCGCCGCCGCGCCCACATGGTCGAACTCGCCCGCGAAGCCTGCGGCGGCACCTTCCTCGGCCGCCGCATCGCCGTCCTGGGCGCCGCGTTCAAGCCCGACTCCGACGACGTGCGCGACTCCCCCGCGCTCAACGTCGCCGGGCAGATCCACCTCCAGGGCGGCCAGGTCACCGTCTACGACCCGAAGGGCATGGACAACGCCCGCCGCGTCTTCCCCACCCTGCGCTACGCCGAGTCGGCAAAGGACGCGCTGCGCGGCGCCGACCTCGTGCTGCACCTCACCGAGTGGCCGGAGTTCCGCGCCCTCGACGCCGGGCAGCTCGCGCAGGTCGTCTCCCGGCCGCACCTGATCGACGGCCGGAACACGCTCGACCCGGTGCCGTGGCGCGCCGCGGGCTGGACCTTCCGCGCGATGGGCCGCCCGGCGGCGTAGCGCGGGCGGCTCCGGGCCGCAGGACACGGCGAACCCCCCGTTCCGCCGGAAACGGGGGGTTGCGCCTGCGGGGGACCCTCAGATGGAGACGCCGTTGTCGCGCAGGTACGCGACCGGGTCGACGTCGGAACCGTAGTCCGGGCTGGTGCGCACCTCGAAGTGCAGGTGCGGCCCGGTGGAGTTGCCGGTGGAGCCGGAGAGACCGATCTGGTCGCCGGCGCCCACGCTCTGGCCCACGCTCACCGAGGTGGACGACAGGTGGGCGTACTGGCTGTAGTGGCCGTCGTCGTGCTTGATCACGACGGCGATGCCGTACGCGCCGCCGTCTGCGCCGTTGCCGGCCTTGACGACGGTGCCGGAGGTGACGGCCTTGACCGGGGTGCCGGTGCCGGCGGAGAAGTCGACACCGGTGTGGTAACCGCTGGACCAGGAACCGCCCGCGGCCCGGTAGGCGGTGGAGAGACCGGCGTCGATCGGGGCGGAGAACCCGCCCGCGGGAGCGGCCTCGGCGGACTGCTCCTCCTGCTGCTCCTCGGCCGCCGGCTTCTCCTCCTGCGCGGAGGACGGCTGGGCCGACGTGGTCTCCGGCTCCTCGAGGGTGACCTCTTCGCCGCCGTCGAACTCGTACTCCTGACCGGGGAAGATCAGGTCCGGGTCGTCGCCGATGACGTCCTTGTTGCCCTCGTAGATCGTCTGCCAGCCGCCCTCGATGCCGTGCTTGCGCGCGATGTCCCACAGGGTGTCACCGGAGACGACGGTGTAGTTGCCGGCCTTCTTGAACTTCTTCTCCGGCGCCTTCTCCTGCTTCGGGGCCTCGTCCTTGGCGGGCTGCGCCTCGGGCTCGCTCTCCTCGCCGCCGCCGGTGGAGAGGTCCGGGGCGGGGCCGCCCTGGGTGAGCCCGGCCTGCACCGAGCAGACCGGCCAGGCGCCGGGGCCCTGCGAGGCGAGGACCTTCTCGGCGATCTCGATCTGCTGCTCCTTGGTGGCCTGGTCGGCGCGCGGCGCGTACTGGGTGCCGCCGTAGCCCTCCCAGGTGCTCTGCACGAACTGCAGGCCGCCGTAGAAGCCGTTGCCGGTGCTGATGCTCCAGTCGCCGCCGCTCTCGCACTGGGCCACGCGGTCCCAGGTGTCGACGGAGGCGGCCTGGGCGTGGCCGCCGGCGATGAGCGGGATGGCGACGCCGGCGCTGCCGGCGGTGACGATGAGGGCCCTGCTGCCCCGGGCTATCCGGCCCAGGCGACGGTGACGTCCGCGTGCGGACATGGACATGCTCCTCTCCGACGCCTGCGAGGTGAGCTGTCGGGTTCGAGCTGGAGATGCCCGGCCATGCGGAGCATGGCTTCACCCCAAGCCGTCCCGCGCTTGCGCGCGCGGTGCGGCACTTACCTGGGTCCCCCGCTCCTGCCGTGAAAGCTGAAGTGCCTGCCCGTCGCCGCCGACAGGATTCGGCGTTACGGCGACGAGGTACCCGCATCGGTGGCGCGAGCACGCCGAGCACCGTAATCACACAGCCGAAAACAGAACAAGCTGTGAAACGTCATCAAGGCCGTTCCCCACATCACATCGGAATCAGCCCGACAATCGCCCCATCCCGTGGCGCTCCCCAATCTCCCCTCTCCGGTAGAGACTTGTCGATAAATGAGGAGCCGGGCGCGGTGCCGCACGAGATGAGAATTCTGTGAGTGACTTATGTCACTCTGCTCACCCCTGGACCTTCGCGGGGCCGTCGAGCTGTTCGATGGTGGCGATCGACGGGCCGCGCCGGGCGGCCACTTCGCGCGCCGCCGCCTCGGCGTCGCGCAACACCCGTAGCGCGTTGGCCCACAGGAGCCTGGCCAGGTCTTCTTCCGACCAACGGCGGTGCAGCAGCTCGGCGACGAGATGCGGATAACCGGCCACGTCCGCGAGATCCTCCGGCGTGAACGGCGTGCCGTCGAAGTCGCCGCCGATACCGATATGGTCGATTCCCGCCACTTCGCGCATATGATCCAGATGATCCGCCACGGTCGCGGCCGTCGCCTGCGGCCGCGGGTGCGCCTCCTCGAACGCACGCCGTACGCGGACCGCTTCGTCGTCCGCGCCGAACGGGTCGAGGCCCCGGGCGGTCATGTGCTCGTCCACCTCCGCAGTCCACGCCACGGCGGCGGGCAGGACGAACTTCGGCACGAACGTGGCCATCGCCACACCGCCGTTGGCGGGGAGCATTTCCAGCACATCATCCGGAATGTTGCGCGGGTGGTCACACAGGGCCCGAGCGGATGAATGGGAGAAAACGACCGGCGCCTCGGTGACGCGCAGCGCGTGGCGCATGGTCGAGGGCGCCACGTGGGAGAGGTCGACGAGCATGCCGACCCGGTTCATCTCGCGCACCACCTCCTCGCCGAAGGCGGTGAGCCCGCCGTGCCGCGGCTCGTCGGTGGCGGAGTCGGCCCAATCGGTGTTGTCGTTGTGCGTGAGCGTCATGTAGCGCACGCCGAGCCGGCGGAAGGCGCGGAGGGTGGCGAGCGAGTTGGCGATGGAGTGCCCGCCCTCGGCCCCCATCAGCGAGGCGATCCGCCCGTCGGCCCGCGCCGCCTCCACCTCGTCGGCGGTCACGGCGAGCCGCAGCTCCCCGGGATAGCGGTCGGCGAGCCGCCGCACCACGTCGATCTGCTCCAGACACGCGCTCACGGCGGCGTCCCCGGCCAGGTCGGCGCTCACGTACACGGACCAGAACTGCGCCCCCACCCCGCCGGCCCGCAGCCGCGGGAGGTCGGTGTGCAGCCGCGCGCGCTGGTCGACGGCGATGTCACGCCGGTCGATGTCGTACGTCACCTGCTCGCGCAGGGCCCAGGGAAGGTCGTTGTGCCCGTCGACGACGGGGTGCGCCCGCAGCACCTCGCGCGCACGCGCGAGCAGTTCGCCGTTCATAAGGTCGTCCTCCCTGCGCGGATAGCGTGGGACACACGCTATCCGCGCAGGCTGACAGCCGGACGACCGGGCCCGGATCGGACGGTGTGTCAGTCCGCGCGGGTGGTCTTGCGGCGGAGGCGGGCGCCCTTGTCGCGGGCCTGGTGGTTCAGGTCCTCCTGGAACGCCGTCATCCGGGCGCGGAGGTCCTCGTCGTGGGCGGCCAGGATGCGGGCGGCCAGGAGGCCCGCGTTGCGGGCGCCGGCCACGGAGACCGCGGCGACCGGGACGCCGGCGGGCATCTGGACGATGGAGAGCAGGGAGTCCATGCCGTCGAGGTACTTCAGCGGGACCGGGACGCCGATGACCGGGAGGGGGGTCACGGAGGCGAGCATGCCCGGGAGGTGGGCGGCGCCGCCGGCGCCGGCGATGAGGGTGCGCAGGCCGCGCGACGCGGCCTCCTCGCCGTAGGCGATCATCTCGCGCGGCATCCGGTGCGCGGAGACGACGTCGACCTCGTACGGGACCTCGAACTCGTCGAGGGCCTGCGCCGCCGCCTCCATGACCGGCCAGTCGGAGTCGGAGCCCATGACGATGCCGACCAGCGGGCCGTTCTCCGCGCTCATACGGTGCTCATTCCGTGATCGTCCCCCGCAGGTAGTCGGCGGCGTGGCGGGCGCGGGCGCGCACATCGGCCAGGTCGTCGCCGTAGGTGTTGACGTGGCCGACCTTGCGGCCGGGCTTCACGTCCTTGCCGTACATGTGGATCTTCAGCCCCGGGTCCCGGGCCATGCAGTGCAGGTACGCCGGGTACATGTCGGGGTAGTCGCCGCCGAGGACGTTCGCCATCACCGTCCAGGGCGCGCGCGGGCGCGGGTCGCCCAGCGGCAGGTCGAGCACGGCGCGCACGTGGTTGGCGAACTGCGAGGTGACGGCGCCGTCCTGGGTCCAGTGGCCGGAGTTGTGCGGGCGCATGGCCAGCTCGTTGACGAGGATCCGGGGCTCGCCGTCCGGCCCCTCCGCCTCGAAGAGCTCCACCGCCAGGTGGCCCACCACGTCCAGCTCCATCGCGATGCGGAGCGCGAGCTGCTGCGTACGCACCGCGTCCTCCGGCGCCAGCCCGGGAGCCGGGGCGAGGACCGTGTCGCAGACCCCGTCGACCTGGATCGACTCCACCACCGGGTACGCAACCGCCTGGCCGCTCGGCGAGCGGACGACGTTCGCGGCCAGCTCGCGGCGGAAGCCGACCAGCTCCTCGGCCAGCACCGGCACCCCCGCGCGGAACGGGGGCGCGGCGTCCTCCTCCGTACGGACGACCCACACGCCCTTGCCGTCGTACCCGCCGCGGACCGTCTTCAGCACGACCGGGAAGCCGCCGCTCTCGCGCGCGAAGCGCGCCACGTCCGCCGGGTCCGCCACGATCCGGTGCCGCGGGCAGGGGATGCCCAGCTCCGTCAGCCGGGCCCGCATGGCGCCCTTGTCCTGGGCGTACACCAGCGCGTCCGGGCCCGGCCTCACCGCGACGCCCTCGGCCTGGAGTGTCCGCAGATGCTCGGCCGGTACGTGTTCGTGGTCGAACGTGATCACGTCGCAGCCGCGGGCGAAGTCACGCAGCGTGTCGAGATCGCGGTAATCCCCGACGACCGTGTCGCCCGCCACCAGGGCGGCGGAGTCCGTACGGGTGCCGCTGAGGAGCTTGAACCTGATGCCGAGGGGGATGCCTGCCTGGTGGGTCATCCGGGCGAGCTGTCCCCCGCCGATCATGCCGACTACCGGGAATGTCACGCGTCCCAGGGTATCGGCCGGGCGGGCGGAGCCGCCCCCTCCGTCGGCGGGCACGGTTAGCATGAGGGCTCCGGCCCGCCGGAGAAGACCGGGACCAGGGGAACACCACCGACCATCGGAGTCTGACGATCTTGATGAGTGCACGGCAACCGGGGGCAACGCGGCTGCGCCGCCTGAGCCGCGAGGTGGCCGAGTTCGCCGCGGTCGGGGGCATCGGCGTCCTGGTCAATCTGGCTGTCTTCAACCTCGTGCGGAACTCCACGGAGCTGCCCGTGGTCCGCTGCAGCATGATCGCGACGGCCGTCGCGATCATCTTCAACTACATAGGCTTCCGGTACTTCACCTACCGCGACCGGGACAAGACCCGGCCCCCGCGCGAGTTCACCCTGTTCCTGGTCTTCAGCGCCGCCGGGCTCGTCATCGAGAACGGCCTGCTGTACGTGGCCACGTACGGGTTCGACTGGGACACCCCGCTGCAGAACAACATCTTCAAGTTCCTGGGCATCGGGGTGGCGTCGCTCTTCCGCTTCTGGTCCTACCGGAGCTGGGTCTTCCGTGCGGTGCCCGCGGCCCGGCCCGCCGCCGCGCCCGCGGATGGCGGCGAAGCCGGCGACATAGCCGTGACCCCCGGGGTGCGGATCCCGGGGAGCCGGCGCACACCGCGGGAGGCCGAGGAGCCCGAAGAGCCGGAGGAACCCGAGGCGCAGGAAGAGGCGGTCGCGGCGCGGCGGTAGCGTTCGCGTCCCGTACGAGCCCCCGCGTCTCGCGTACGCGCCCCCTCCACCCCCGCGAGCCCGCACGCACGCCCGTACCCGAGCCGTCCGCGTGCCCCGTACGCCCCCTCAGTGTTCCTCGTGCTCCCGCGCGAGGAAGAGCGCGAACGTCGTCGGCTTCTGCTGCACCAGCTCCAGCCGCCCCCCGTCCGCCTCCGCCAGGTCGCGGGCGACCGCCAGCCCCAGACCCGTCGAATTGCGCCCGCTGACCGTGCGCTCGAAGACCCGCGAGCCGAGGTCCGCGGGGACGCCGGGACCCTCGTCGGTGACCTCGACGACCACCTGGTTGCCCGTGACCCGGGTGCGCAGTGCGACCGTCCCCGCGCCGTGCATCATCGCGTTCTCGATCAGCGTCGCGAGCACCTGCGCCACCGCACCCGGTGTGCCCACCGCGCGCAGGTCCTTCTTGCCGGAGCGGACGATCGCCCGCCCCTCGCCGCGGTACACGGGCCGCCACTCCTCCAACTGCTGCTTGACGACCTCGTCCAGGTCGAAGCCCATGCCCGAGCCGGCCTTGGGGTCCCGGGACTTCGTCAGCAGCCGCTGCACCACGTCCGTCAGCCGCTCCACCTGGGTGAGCGCGACCGCCGCCTCCTCCTTGACCGTCGCCGGATCGTCGGTGAGCGCGATCTCCTCCAGCCGCATGGACAGCGCGGTGAGCGGCGTACGGAGCTGGTGCGAGGCGTCCGCGGCCAGCCGCCGCTCGGCGGTGAGCATCCGCGCGATCCGTTCGGCGCTGGCGTCCAGCACGTCGGCGACGCGGTCCAGCTCGGGGACGCCGTAGCGGCGGTGGCGGGTGCGCTGGTCGCCGGAGCCGAGGCGCTCGGCGGTCTCGGCGAGGTCGGTGAGCGGGGCGGTGAGCCGGTTGGCCTGGCGGACGGCGAGCAGCACGGCGGCGCCGACGGCGAGCAGCGCCACCGCGAAGATGATCAGCAGGGTCTGGCCCAGCTCGTCGTTGACCCGGTCGCGGGCCTCCATGACCGTGACCCGCTCGCCCCTGCTGCCGGTCTCGGTGGCCTCGATGACCGAGCCCTCGGGCCGCTCCCCCATCTTGAGCGGCGGCCCGCCCGGCAGCTCCACCTCCGCGTACCGCCCGTCCGTGACCTGCCCGGCGAGCGCCTGGCGGGTCACCCGCGCGTCGTCGGCGATCTTGCCCTCCACGACGCTGAAGAGCCGGACGGCCTCGGACTGCACCCGGTCGCGCGCGGCGGCCTCGATGGTGCGGGTCTCGACGATGACGAGCGAGACGCCGAAGACGGCGATGACGACGAGCACGACCGCGAGGGTGCTGTTGATGAGCCGTCTGCGCATGGCTGCCGGAGGCCGCGGGCGGCCGGCCTAGCTCTTCTCGAAGCGGAAGCCCACGCCGCGGACCGTCGCGATGTAGCGGGGGTTCGCGGCGTCGTCGCCGAGCTTCTTGCGCAGCCAGGAGATGTGCATGTCGAGCGTCTTGGTGGAGGACCACCAGGTGGTGTCCCACACCTCGCGCATCAACTGCTCGCGCGTGACCACCCGGCCCGCGTCCCGCACCAGCACCCGGAGCAGGTCGAACTCCTTCGCCGTGAGCTGCAGCTCCTCCTCGCCGAGCCAGGCCCGGTGCGAGTCGGTGTCGATGCGTACGCCGTGGGTGGCCGGCGGCTGCGCCTCGGTGGAGCCGCGGCGCAGCAGGGCCCGGACCCGGGCGAGCAGTTCGGCGAGGCGGAAGGGCTTGGTGACGTAGTCGTCGGCGCCCGCGTCGAGGCCGACGACGGTGTCCACCTCGTCCGCGCGGGCGGTGAGCACCAGCACGGGGAAGCCGTGCCCGTCGGCGCGCAGTCGCCGGCACACCTCCAGGCCGTCCATGCCCGGCAGGCCCAGGTCGAGCACGAGGAGGTCGACGCCGCCGCGGAGCCCGGCACCGAGCGCAGTGGGACCGTCTTCCCGTACCTCCACCTCGTAGCCCTCCCGGCGCAGCGCGCGGGCAAGCGGTTCCGAGATGGCCGCGTCGTCCTCGGCCAGCAGTACTCGGGTCATGGTGCGATGGTAGACCTCCGGTCACCGAGAGTGGGCCGGTGGCGTCGGGTTCTCTCACCTCCCGGCACGCGGTCGAACACCCCGGCGGTGCCCGTGCGCCGGTTCGCGCCGTCCGCCTGATCGCGGTCCCCGGATCGCGGCGCGCGGGGTTTCCGGCGACCATGAGGGCACCGGGCCGGCCGGTCCGCGGGGAGGCGGGTGCGATGGCTGCGGTACGGGTCCGGTGGCGGCGGCTCGTGACCGCGGTGCTGGGGACCGCCGCGGCGCTCACGGCGCTGGTGCCGCCGCCGGCCGGGACCGTGCCCCCGGAGCGGCTTGCGGAGCGGACGGCGGAGCAGCGGCCCGGCGCAGACGGGGCGCTCAGGCGCAGCGTCGAGGCGTACGGGGAGCATCCGCGGCAGCGCGTCACCGTCCACTGGCAGCCGCGGCGGGCGCTCCGCGGCGGGCTCGTCGTGGTGCACGGGGGGTACTGGTCGTACGACACCGACTGGGAGGAGTGGGCGCGGGCCTTCGCCCGGCGCGGCTACGCGGTCTTCGACGCCGGCTACCGCCTCACCCCCGAGGTGCGGTGGCCGGCGCAGCGGGACGACGTGACGGCGGCGCTGCGGTGGGTGCGGCACCACGCCGCGGGGTACGCCGTGGATCCGGCGCGGGTGGCGGTGCTGGGCTCGTCGGCGGGCGGGCAGCTCGCCGTCGCGGCGGCCGTGTACGGGGCGGGGGCCGCGCACAGCGCCGGGGTGGTGGCGCTCTCGCCGGTGGCGTCGCCGTACCGGGCCTGGTCGGACGGCGGGGCGCCGGGGGCGACGGCGGCGGAGCGGCGGCTGCGGGCGAGCGCGGAGCGGCTGGCGGGGTGCGCACCGGACGGCACGCCGTCCCTGTCGGAGGACCCGTCGTGCCGGCGGGCGTGGTGGTCGCTGGACCCGCGGAGCATGGCGTCCGGTCGGGACGACGCCCCGATGCTGCTGCTGCACTCGGCGCACGACTTCGTGCCCGCGTACCACTCGGAGGAGGTGGCGGCGGCGGAGCGGGCACAGGGGATGCCGGCGGACGACGTACGGGTGCGGGTGGTGCCGGGCAGCGCGCACGGGATGCGGCTGCTGACGGAGCCGGGGGTGGTCGGGGAGATCGAGGGGTGGCTGCGGGGGCGGATCGGGTAGGCGTAGGCGCCGGGCGGGGGCGTACGACGATCGGCTCGTACGACGTGCGGCGGGCGGGGCCCGTACGACGGCCTAGAGCGGCGCGGAGAGCTCCGCCCACACCGTCTTGCCCACCACTCCCGGCTCCCGCTGCACGCCCCAGTCGAGGCAGAGCCGCTGCACGATGAACATCCCGTGCCCGCCCGGCCTGCTGGCGCGGTGCGGGGTACGGGGCTCGGGCGTGCCGGTGCCGGAGTCGCTGACCTCCAGCCGCAGCACCTTCCCCGCCGTGCGCAGCCGCAGTTCGTCCGGCCCGCCGCCGTGCAGGCAGGCGTTGGTGACCAGTTCCGAGACGACGAGCAGGACGTCCTCCGCGGCCGCGCGCTGCTCCGCGTTGACCGCGGGCAGCCAGCCCCAGTCCTCCAGGGCCCGGCGGGCGAAGTCGCGGGCGCGGGGCACCATGCCGCTGGCGCCGACGAGCCGCAGCCGGCGGACCTGTCCCGCGGGGGCGGGCTCGCCGGCTGGATCGGCCGCGGCGGCGCCGCCGTCGGGGCGCGCGGGCGCGGCGGCGCCGCTGCCGGCCTCGCCCTCGGGCGGCAGCGCGCCCGGCGGCAACGACCTGAAGCTCATCGCCTCACGACACCCCCTTCGCGCAACCGCACGCCCGTTCGCGCACCCGTCCGCGCATTCGTGCCCTTCCTGCCCGTTCCAGAAGTTTCGCCTGGGCTTCTGCCCTACGAGATCGCGGAAACACCCCTGAGTTTCCCCGGGTCACTGTGACGCGCATCACCTGACGCACCGGCCCCACCCGGCATCCGGTGACCGGGAGGTCACTCCACGAGGGCGGACTCCAGGGTGTCGTGCAGCCGGAAGACCGCCTCCGCACCCGTGATCTCGAAGACTCTGGCCACCACCGGCTGCAGCCCCGCGAGGTGCACGGCTCCGCCGTCGGCCTCCGCTTTCAGGCGGGCGCCGAGGAGCACGTTCAGCCCCGTCGAGTCGCAGAACTCCAGGCGCGAGCAGTCGAGTACGAGCCGGCTGCGGCCGCCGGCGATACATCGCTCCAGCGGCTCCCGCAGCACCTCGGCCGTGTGGTAATCGAGTTCACCCGCAGGTGTGAGGACGGCGCTCCCGCCATGGACCCGCACGTCGACGTGCAGTCGGCCGCGGCTCGGGCTTCCGGCGGTTCCGGCGTCCATGCGCGCTTGTCTCCTGACCCTCGGGCTGTCGTGCGATGCAGGTCCGACCCTACGCCTTTGGTCACACGTTCGGCACCCGAACAGCCAACATAATAGGGCAAATATGGACACCTGATTCTTGCACCGGAGGAGAGAAGCGGGTAGGGCTAGAAGCACTCACCACACGTGGCCTTGGGAGGCGCCGCAGACCACAAGCGGACAAGAACTGGCATCGGCAGCCGCATTGCCGAGAACGATGGAGGACAAATGTCAACCCGGCTCGACGCCGCGGCGAGCACGCCGCCGGCACGACCCCACGCCGAGCGCGGCAACGACCACACTGAGCACCACGGCGCGGACACCGTCGTCTCCCGTGGCGGCCCCGGCGGCGAGGACGCCGCCGACCAGGCCACCGAGGACACCGCGAGCATCGCGGACGCCGCGGACGCCGCCGGCACGGCGGCCTTCACGGGGAGCATCGACGAGCTGGAGGGCATCGCCTTCGACGAGGTCGCCCCCGCGGACGCGCGGGCCATGTCGAAGACCCTCTTCGACCGGCTCGGCACCCTCGAAGAGGGCACCCACGAGTACTCGTACGTGCGCAACACCCTGATCGAACTCAACCTGGCGCTGGTGAAGTTCGCCGCCTCCCGGTTCCGCTCGCGCAGCGAGCCGATGGAGGACATCATCCAGGTCGGCACAATCGGGCTCATCAAGGCGATCGACCGCTTCGAGCCCGCCCGCGGGGTGGAGTTCCCCACCTTCGCGATGCCGACGATCATCGGCGAGATCAAGCGCTTCTTCCGCGACACCTCCTGGTCCGTACGCGTCCCGCGGCGGCTGCAGGAGCTCCGCCTCGACCTGGCGAAGGCGGGCGACGAGCTGGCACAGCAGCTCGACCGCGCCCCCACGGTCGACGAGCTGGCCGAGCGGCTGGACATCGGCAGGGACGAGGTCGTCGAGGGCATGGCCGCCTCGAACGCCTACACCGCCAGCTCGCTGGACGCGCAGCCCGAGGAGGACGACTCCGAGAGCACCCTCGCCGACCGCATCGGCTACGAGGACCACGGCCTGGAGGGCATCGAGTACGTCGAGTCCCTCAAGCCGCTGATAGCGGAGCTGACGCCGCGCGACCGGAAGATCCTCTCGCTGCGCTTCGTGGCCAACATGACCCAGTCGGAGATCGGCGAGGAGCTGGGCATCTCGCAGATGCACGTCTCCCGGCTGCTGTCGCGGACGCTGGTGCGGCTCCGCAAGGGGCTGATGGTCGAGGAGTGAGCCGGAGACCGGGCCGCGGACCGGGAACGGGGCCGCGGACCCGGCCGGGAGCCGCCTCCCCGGCTTTCCGGGGAGGCGGTGCCATGATCGGCCCATGGCCTCCCCCCGGCGGCGGCCCGGCCGCCGGGCCCCGGTGCTCGCCCTGCTCACGGCGCTGGCGCTGGCCTGGACGGGCGCGTGCGCGCTGCCGGGCGGGGACGGCCGGGAGCCGTCCGGCGCCGGCACCTCCTCGTACGACCCCGACCCCGGCGGTGACGAGTGGACCCCCTGCCCGCTGACGGGCATGGAGCGGCGCGAGTGCCGCGGTGTCACCGTGCCCGTCGGCGGCGGCAGCCACGAGACCCTCCGCCTCGCGCTCTCCCGGCTGCCCGCCCGTGACCAGGGCCGCCGCATCGGCGCGCTCGTCCTCGCGCCCGGCGGTCCCGGCCTGTCGGGCCTCCAGGAGGCCGTGTCCGCCGGCGTCGACTACCCGCGCGCGCTGCGCGACCGGTTCGACATCGTCGGCTACGACCGCCGCGGCACCGGCCGCAGCCACCGCGTCGACTGCGGCGAGCCCCGCGGCGCCCTCGACCGCCTCGGCAGCACGCGCAGCCTCCGCCTCGTCCGGGACGTCACCGCCGTCGACGCCGCCGCCCGCGACTACGTCGAGGGCTGCCGCCTCTCCTACGGCCCGCTGCTGGCCCGCCTCGGCTCCCGCGCGGGCGCGACGGACCTGGAGCGGGTCCGGCGGGCGCTGGGCGAGGAGCGCATCAGCCTGCTGCTGCACTCGTACGCCACGGTGGCCGGCCAGGTCTACGTCACCCGCCACCCGGAGCGGGTGCGCGCGGCGGTCTTCGACGGGGTCGTCGACCCGGACCGGCCGGGCACGTCCTACGTACTGAGGACCCTGCACACCCGCCAGGAACTGGACGACGAGCAGGTGCCGGAGCCGGGGCCCAGGGCCGCGCCGAAGGCGGTGCCGTCCGACGTGCGGGCGGCGTTCGACGAACTGGACCCGGGACCGCCGCCGCTCGCGCTCTTCCTCGGCGTCCACTGCACGGACTTCCGGTGGCCGGGGAACCTGCGGGCGCTGCTGCGGGAGCTGGACGACGCCCGCGAGGCGCGGTGGCGTACGCGGACGGTGGCGCGCGACTACGCGCCCTGCGTGCACTGGCCGGGGCGCGGCGAGCCGCTGGGCGCGGTCCGGCCCGGGACCGGCCAAAGGGCCGGCGACGGGGCCCGTGCCGGGGACTACGGCGCGGCCGACGGGGCGGATCTGCTGCTGATCAACAGCGAGGACGACATCCGCACACCGGCGGCGGGCGCGGAGCGGGTGGCGATGCGGTTCCGGGCGCCGCTGCTCACCGTGCCGGGCGGGCGGCACGGGCTGGTGGGCTTCGGCAACGAGTGCGCGGAGCGCGCGGCGGTGGAGCATCTGACGGCGCGCCCCGCGGCGGCACCGGACGCGAACCTCAGTTGCTGACCGGCCCGTCGGGACCCGCCGCCGCTCCTCAGTTGCCGCCCGGCGCCCTCGCGCCCGCCGTCGCTCCTCAGTTGCCGCCCGCCGGTACCCGCTCCCCCCGGCGCCACACCTCCGCCACCAGCGGCACCCCCGGCCGGTACGCCAGGTGCACGTGGCTCGGCGCGTCCAGCAGCGCCGCGTCCGCCCGTGCGCCCGGTGCGAGGCGGCCCACGTCCGTGCGCCGCAGCGCCGCCGCGCCGCCCGCCGTCGCGGACCACACCGCCTCGTCCGGCGTCATGCCCATCTCCCGTACCGCGACGGCCACGCAGAACGGCATGGAGCTGGTGAACGACGAGCCCGGGTTGCAGTCCGTCGACAACGCCACCGTCACGCCCGCGTCCAGCACCCGCCGCACGTCCGGGTAGACCGCCCGGGTCGAGAACTCGCAGCCGGGCAGGAACGTCGCCACCGTCACCCCCGACGCCAGCGCCGCCACGTCCGCGTCCGTCAGGTGCGTCAGGTGGTCCGCGGACGCCGCCTCCAGCTCGACGGCGAGCTGCACCCCGGGCCCGTACGACAACTGATTCGCGTGCACCCGCGGAGTCAGGCCGCGTACCTTGCCGGCCGCGAGGATCGCCCGCGCCTGGTCGCCGTCGAACGCCCCCTTCTCGCAGAAGACGTCGATCCACCGCGCGTACGGCGCGCAGGCGTCCAGCATCTCGCCGGTGACCAGGTCGACGTACGCGCCCGGATCGTCCGCGTACTCCGGCGCGACGACATGCGCACCGAGGTACGTGACCTCCTCCACCTGCTCCGCCGCGACCCGCAGCCCCCGCGCCTCGTCCGCCGCGGTCAGCCCGTAGCCGGACTTCGTCTCCAGCGTCGTCGTGCCCTGCCGGAGCATCTCGCGGACGAACCGGGCGAGGTTCGCCGCCAGTTCCTCGTCGGTCGCGGCGCGGGTGGCGGCGACCGTGGTGCGGATGCCGCCCGCGGTGTACGGACGGCCCGACATCCGGGCGGCGAACTCGCGGGTGCGGTCGCCGGCGAAGACGAGGTGCGAGTGCGAGTCGACGAAGCCCGGGAGCAGCGCCCGCCCCGCCGCGTCGTACGCGGTGTCCGCGGCCGGCGCCGCGTCGGCCGCGCCGACCCAGGCGACGCGGTCGCCGTCGAAGACGACGGCCGCGTCCTCCAGCAGGCCGAGCGGCCCGTCCCCGAGGGCCGGGTCATTGGTGACGAGGCTGCCGATGTTGACGATGGCGGTGGCGGTCATGGTCCTGCCCTCGTGGGTCGGGGTGGGTGCGGGACGGGCATACGGTTCCGTGGGCCGGTGGTGCGCGGGACCGGGGGCCGGGCGTCAGACGCGCAGCGCCGCGATCGCCGCCGTCAGCGCCCCCGGTACGTCCTCCACGAGCGCGTGCACCCCGTCCCGTACGACGTGCCGGCCCCCCACCACCGTGTGCCGCACGTCCGCCGCCGTCGCCGCGAACACCGCCGTCTCCGCGCCCAGCCGCGGCACCGCGCCCGCCGTGCGCACGCTGTCCAGCGCCACGGTGGTGAAGTCCGCGAGCCCGCCCGGCTCCAGCCGGGCCGGCGCGTCCCAGCCGAGGGCCTCGTAGCCGCCCTCGGTGGCGGTGCGCAGCAGTTGGTGGGCGGTCCAGTGGCCGCGGCGGCGGGTGCGCAGCCGCTCGTTCAGCTCCAGCGCCCGCGCCTCCTCGAAGAGGTCGATCACGGCGTGGCTGTCGCTGCCCAGCGAGAGCGGGCTGCCGGCCCGCTCCACGGCCGCGGCGGGGCCGATGCCGTCCGCGAGGTCCCGTTCCGTGGTGGGGCACATGCACACGCCGGTGCTGCTGCGGCCGAGGAGGGCGAGGTCGTCGGCGGTGAGGTGGGTGGCGTGCACGGCGGTGGTGCGGAGGCCGAGGACGCCGTAGTCGGCGAGGAGGCGGGCGGGGGTGACGCCGTGGGCGGCGACGCACGCCTCGTTCTCGGCGGGCTGCTCGGAGAGGTGGACGTGGAGCGGGACGCGGCGTTCCGCGGCCCAGCCCGCCACGGTGGCGAGCTGTCCCGCGGGCACGGCGCGCACGGAGTGGACGGCGGCGCCGACGCGCACGGTGGCGTCGCCGGGTTCGAGGGCCGCGGCGCGTTCCGCCCAGGCGTCGGCGTCGCCGTCGCTGAAGCGGAGCTGGTGCCGCCCGGGCGGCTGCCCGAAGCCCGCGGCCAGGTAGGCGGTGTCGAGCAGGGTGAGCCGGATCCCGGCCGCCGCGGCGGCGGCGATCAGCGCGTGGCCCATGGCGTTGGGCTCGTCGTAGCGGGCGCCGCCGGGCGCGTGGTGGACGTAGTGGAACTCGCCGACGCAGGTGATCCCGGCGAGCGCCATCTCGGCGTAGACGGCGCGGGCGAGGTCGTAGTACGTGCCGGGGGTGAGCCGGTCGGCGACGCCGTACATCACCTCGCGCCAGGTCCAGAACGTGCCGGAGCCGACCTGCACGGTGCCGCGCAGCGCGCGGTGGAAGGCGTGGCTGTGGGCGTTCGCCAGGCCGGGGAGGGTGAGGCCGCGCAGGACGGTGGCGCCCGGCGGCGGCGCGGGGACCGCGGTCCTCACCGCGGCGAGCAGCCCGCCGGACGCCGCCGCCTCCAGGACGACACCGGGTTCGACGACCCCGCCGACCCATGCCTGTTCCGCCCAGTACGTCGTCACGCGGCCCCTTCCGACCGAGGTACGGAGCTGCCGTCGCCGGCCAGGTCCGCCAGCACGTCGGCGAGCGCCCGTACGCCCGCCGCGCAGTCGTCCTCGTCCGCCGACTCGGCCGGCGCGTGCGAGACGCCGGTCGGATTCCGTACGTACAGCATGGCCGCCGGCACCGCCCCGGAGAGGATCCCGGCGTCGTGTCCCGCCCCGGTCGGAAGCAGGGGCGCGCCGCCGAGGCGCGCGGCGAGGCGGTCGCGCAGGGCGTGGTCGAAGTCGACGACGGGCGTCAGCGACTCGCGGGTGACCTCCACCGCCGTGCCGTCGCGTCCTGCCCGCTCGCGCGCGGCCTGCTCGACGGCGGCGACGAGGGTGTGCAGGGTCTCCTCGTCGGCGGCGCGGGAGTCGAGCCAGCCGCGGACGAGCGAGGGGATGGCGTTGACGCCGTTGGGCTCAACGGCGACCTTGCCGAAGGTGGCGCGGGCGCCGGCCTGCGCGGCCTTCTTGCGGGCGGAGAGCACGGTGTGGGCGTAGGTCAGCATCGGGTCGTGGCGGTCCTCCATGCGGGTCGTGCCCGCGTGGTTGGCCTCGCCGCGGAAGTCGAACCGCCAGCGGCCGTGCGGCCAGATCGCCGACGCCACGCCCACCGCGTGGTCCGTACCGGCGAGCGCCACGCCCTGCTCGACGTGGAGCTCGACGAAGGCGCCGATGCGCGCCAGCCGCTCGGGGTCGGGGCCGATGCCGTCGGGGTCGTGGCCCGCGCGCTCCATCGCCCGCGGCAGGGTGACGCCGTCGCCGTCGGTCAGCTCGTGCGCGGCGCCGGCGGTGAGCTGCCCGGCGGCCAGCCGGGAGCCGACGCAGGCCAGGCCGAAGCGGGCGCCTTCCTCGTCGCCGAAGTTGACGACGCCGAGGGGGCGGTCCGGGCGGACGCCGCGGGCGTGCAGCTCGTCGAGGGCGGCGAAGGCGGAGACGACGCCGAGGGGGCCGTCGAAGGCGCCGCCGTCGGGTACGGAGTCGAGGTGCGAGCCGGTGACGATGGCGCCGCCCGCGGCGGGGTCGCCGAGCCAGGCCCACTGGTTGCCGTTGCGGTCGGTCTCGTACGCCAGCCCGCGCGCGCTCGCCTGTGCCCGGAACCAGGCCCGGCAGTCGGCGTCCGCCGCCGTCCACGCGAACCGGCGGTAGCCGCCGGAGGGCGCGTACCGCCCGAGGGGGCGCAGCTCGCGCCACATCTCCTGGAACGAGGACGGGCTCACGCGGGTCCGCTTTCGGCGTTCTCCCGCATCGGCACGCGCACGCCCCGCTCGGCGGCGATCTCCTCGGCGCGCTCGTAGCCCGCGTCGACGTGCCGGATGACGCCCATGCCCGGGTCGTTGGTGAGCACCCGGCGGATCTTCTCGCCCGCGAGCGCCGTGCCGTCGGCGACGGTGACCTGGCCGGCGTGGAGCGAGCGGCCCATGCCGACGCCGCCGCCGTGGTGGAGGGAGACCCAGGAGGCGCCGGAGGCGACGTTGACCATGGCGTTGAGCAGCGGCCAGTCCGCGATGGCGTCGGAGCCGTCGCGCATGGCCTCGGTCTCGCGGTACGGGGACGCCACCGAGCCGCAGTCGAGGTGGTCGCGGCCGATGACCAGCGGCGCGGCCAGCTCGCCGCTCGCGACCATGTCGTTGAACCGCTCGCCGGCCCGGTCGCGCTCGCCGTAGCCGAGCCAGCAGATGCGGGCGGGCAGGCCCTGGAACCGCACGCGCTCGCCGGCCAGCCGGATCCAGCGGGCCAGCGACTCGTTCCCGGGGAAGAGGTCGAGGATGGCGCGGTCGGTGGCGGCGATGTCCTTCGGGTCGCCGGAGAGCGCGGCCCAGCGGAAGGGGCCCTTGCCCTCGCTGAAGAGGGGGCGGATGTAGGCGGGCACGAAGCCGGGGAAGTCGAAGGCGCGCGCGTAACCGGCGAGCCTGGCCTCGCCGCGGATGGAGTTGCCGTAGTCGAAGACCTCGGCGCCGGCGTCCTGGAAGCCGACCATGGCCTCGACGTGCCGGGCCATCGACTCGCGGGCGCGGGCGGTGAAGTCGGCGGGCTTCTCGGCGGCGTACGCGGCCATGTCGGCGAAGTCGACGCCGAGGGGCAGGTACGCGAGCGGGTCGTGGGCGGAGGTCTGGTCGGTGACGATGTCGATGGGCGCGCCCTCCGCGAGCAGCCGGGGCACCAGTTCGGCGGCGTTGCCGAGGACGCCGACGGAGAGCGGGCGGCGGGCGTCGCGGGCCTCGGTGGCCAGCCGCAGGGCGTGCTCCAGGCTGTCGGCCTTCACGTCGAGGTAGCCGTGCTCCAGGCGGCGCTCGATGCGGGAGGGGTCGCACTCGACGCAGAGCGCGACGCCGTCGTTCATGGTGACGGCGAGCGGCTGGGCGCCGCCCATGCCGCCGAGTCCCGCGGTGAGGGTGAGGGTCCCGGCGAGCGTGCCACCGCTGTGCTTGTTCTCACGACTGAGCTTCGCGGCGACGGCGGCGAAGGTCTCGTACGTGCCCTGGAGGATGCCCTGCGTGCCGATGTAGATCCACGAACCGGCGGTCATCTGGCCGTACATGGTCAGCCCCAGGGCCTCCAGCCGGCGGAACTCCTCCCAGGTGGCCCAGTCGCCGACGAGGTTGCTGTTGGCGATGAGGACGCGGGGCGCCCACTCGTGCGTCTGCATGACGCCGACGGGGCGGCCGGACTGGACGAGCATCGTCTCGTCGGGGCCGAGGGTCGTCAGCGTCCGCACCATGGCGTCGAACGAGTCCCAGTCGCGGGCGGCCTTGCCGGTGCCGCCGTAGACGACGAGCTTGTCGGGGTGCTCGGCCACCTCGGGATCGAGGTTGTTCTGCAGCATCCGCAGGGCGGCTTCCTGCTGCCACCCGCGGGCACCGGGCTGGTTGCCGCGCGGGGCCCGCACGGGTCGGGGTCCTGCCATGCCTGCCTCCTGGCGCGCACCGTCCGTTTCTGAATGAACAGAAACACATCCTGACGCGACTGAATTACCCTAGTCAAGGCCGCCTCGCGTCCGACAGTTGGACGCCGTACGACAGCATTTGCGGACGGATGATTGACTGCCGGCATGCCTGACGACGAGCCCGTTCCCGTGCCGCAGAATCTCCCGCTCGCCGCCCGCCGCGACCTGGCGGTGCGCGCGGCGCTGGCCCAGGGTCTGGTGTCCGGCGCCGAGCCGGTGGCGGGGCTGCTGGACGTCGCGGGCATCCGCGAGTCCGCGGCCGCGCTGCGGGCCGCGTTCGACGAGGTGACCGCGCCGGGGACGCCGGTGCTGCACTCCTTCGCGGTGAAGGCCGCCTCCCTGGTGCCGGTGCTGCGGCTGCTCGCCGACGAGGGCCTGGGCGCGGAGGTGGCCAGCCCCGGGGAACTGGAGCTGGCCCGCGCCGCGGACGTACCCCCGGACCGCACCGTGCTCGACTCCCCCGCCAAGACCGCCGCCGAACTGCGCGGCGCCCTGGCCCTGGGCATCGCGGTCAACGCCGACAACCCCGAGGAACTGGCCCGCATCGACGCCCTGGTCCGCTCGGCGCCCACGCGGTCGACGATCGGGGTGCGGATCAACCCGCAGGTCGGCGGCGGCAGCATCGGCGCGATGAGCACGGCGACGGCCACGTCGAAGTTCGGCGTGACGCTCCAGGACGACGGCGCCCGCGACTGGCTGATCCGCGCGTACGTGGACCGCCCCTGGCTCACCGCGCTGCACACCCACACGGGCTCGCAGGGCGTGCCGCTGCCGCTGATGGCGGCGGGGGTGCGCGCGGCGTACGAGCTGGCGGAGGAGATCAACGCGGCCGCGGGCCGGCGGCAGGTCACGACGCTGGACATCGGCGGCGGCCTGCCGGTCAACTTCGGCTCCGACGAGATCACGCCGTCGTTCGCGGACTACGCCCGGCTGCTGCGCGCCGGGATCCCGGGCCTCTTCGACGGCCGCTACGCGCTGATCACGGAGTTCGGCCGCTCGCTGCTGGCGAAGAACGGCCTGGTGCTGGCCCGCGTCGAGTACGCCAAGTCCGCGGGCGGCCGCCCCATCGCGGTCACCCACGCGGGCGTCCAGGTGGCCGTACGCACGGTCTTCGCCCCGGACTCCTGGCCGCTGCGCGTGACGGCGTACGACGCGGAGGGCCGCCCCAAGACGGGCCCCCCGGTCGCCCAGGACGTGGCGGGCCCGTGCTGCTTCGCCGGCGACCTGGTGGCCCGCGCCCGCGAACTCCCCCCGCTGGCCGCGGGCGACCACGTGGCACTCCTCGACACGGGCGCGTACTACTTCTCCAACCCCTTCTCGTACAACAGCCTCCCCCGCCCGGCGATCCACGGCTTCACGACGGACAGCACCGGGGTCCGCTTCGCGACGGTGAGAACAGCCCAGACGCTCCAGGAAATCGTCAAGGAATCCGGCGGCCCCCACAGCACGTCCCTCACCACCCTGACCTGACGCCGCGGAGGCCGACCTGCCCGCGGCCGCGCTCTGGCCGGCCCTGCCGTGAGGCTGCCGCCGGCGAAGGACGGTACCCCGGGAAAACCGATGTCGCGGCATGCTCTCGCTCTGTGAGGATTTCGTCATGCCCGAGACAGCCCGGATGGACCACGTTGCCCTCGTCACCGGTGCCAACCACGGAATCGGGGCCGCGGTGGCAAAGGCCCTCGCGGCTCGCGGCGTTGCCGTGCTCTGCACGTACCTGCGCGAGTCCGGCGAGGAGGCGACGGACGACTACCGGCGCGCCCGGTCCGCCGGCGGGGAGGCGGTGGTCGAGGAGATCCGCGAGGCGGGAGGGCGGGCCGCGTCCCTGGAGGCGGATCTGAGCGATCCGGCTGCCCCTGCGGCCCTCTTCGACGCGGCAGAGCACCATCTGGGCGCGGTCGACATCCTGATCAACAACGCGTCAGGCTGGATCCAGGACACCTTCGCACCCCGGCCGGCCGACCGGTTCGGCAGGCCGCTGCGCGCGGTCACCGCCGAAACGTGGTCCCGGCAGTTCGCCGTCGACGCGATGGCCCCGGCGCTGCTGATCGCCGAGCTGGCCCGCCGCCACCGCGCCCGCGGGGCCACCTGGGGCCGCATCGTGGGCCTCACCTCCGGCGGGGACCTCGGGTTCCCCGGGGAGGTCTCCTACGGGGCCGCGAAGGCCGCCCAGACCGACTACACCTTGTCCGCCGCGGCGGAGCTGGCCGATCTCGGCATCACCGCGAACGTCGTCCACCCGCCGGTGACCGACACCGGGTGGATCACCGACGAGGTCCGCGAGTTCGTCGCGTCGAGCGGCACGCACTTCCACGTCGCCACGCCGGACGAAGTCGCCAGGGCCATCGTGTTCCTCACCTCTGACGACGCCGCCCTCGTGACGGGCAACACCATCACCCTCCGCTGAAGCCGCGCAATGCTCCGGCCCCCGAATCCAGGGTCCCGGGGGACGTGTACGCGGCGTACCGGTCCCTCGTTCGCGACGGGTTCACCGGCCACCTCATCGTGTAGCGGCCGGGCGGTCGGGTAACCGCACGGCCGGGGGTGGTTGAGGTAAGGGGTGCTTGTAAGGGGTTGGTGTAAGGGGCTGGTGGGCATTGGCAGGGGCATGTCGAAATCATCCACCGAAGCCGCCGGCCCGACACCCACCGACGGCGGTACGCCGCTGAAGCGGGCCATCGGGCCCAAGTTGCTGCTGCTCTTCGTCGTCGGCGACATCCTCGGCACCGGCATCTACGCCAACACCGGTGCCGTCGCCGGGCGGATCGGCGGGGCGTTGTGGGTGCCGTTCGTGATCGGGTTCGTGGTGGCGATGCTCACCGCCGCCTCGTACGTCGAGCTGGTCGGCAAGTACCCGCGGGCCGCGGGGGCGGCGCTGTACACGCAGAAGGCGTTCCGGGTGCCGTTCCTCACGTTCATCGTCGCCTTCATGGTGATGTGCTCGGGGCTGTCGTCCGCGAGCGCCGCCGCGCGGGCGTTCAGCGGCGACTACCTCCAGGAGTTCGTCGACATCTCGCCCACGCTCATCGCCATCCTCTTCGTCCTCCTGCTCGCCTCGCTCAACCTGCGCGGCGTCTCCGAGTCGGTGAAGACGAACGTCGTGCTCACCGTCGTCGAGGTGACCGGGCTGCTCGTCATCCTCGGCATCGGCGTCGCCGCCGTGCTCACCGGCGAGGGCGAGCCGTCGCGGCTGACGGAGTTCGAGACCGGCGGTACCGGGTACGCCGTGCTCACCGGCGTGCTCGGGGCGACCGCGCTGGGGTTCTTCGCCTTCGTGGGGTTCGAGGACTCCGTGAACATGGCGGAGGAGACCAAGGATCCGGTACGGAACTTCCCGCGGGCGATCTTCCTCGGGGTGGCGATCACCGGCACGATCTACGTCCTCGTGGCGCTCGTCTCCTCGCTGATGGTCGACCACGAGCGGCTGGCCGGCTCCAGCGGGCCGCTGCTGCTGGTCGTGGACGAGAGCGGTGTGGACTTCCCCGCCAAGCTCTTCGCGCTCATCGCGCTCTTCGCCGTGTCCAACTCGGCACTCATCAACATCATGATGGCCTCCCGCCTCTGCTACGGCCTCGCCAACGAGCGGGTGCTGCCGCGCGGGATGGCGCGCGTGCTGCCGGGGCGGCGGACGCCCGTGGTCGGGATCGTCTTCGTCACCGTGCTGGCCATCGGGCTGGTGTCGACGGGCGAGATCGAGGGGCTGGGCGACACCACGTCGTTCCTGCTGCTTTGCGTCTTCGCCGTCGTCAACGTGGCCGTGCTCGTGCTGCGCCGCGACCCGGTGGACCACCGGCACTTCCGCGCGCCGACGTGGATACCCGTGCTGGGCGCCGTCACCGCCGGGATCCTGGCCAGCCCGCTGTCGGACCGGCCCGCCGACGTCTACATCCGGGCGGGCGTGCTGCTGGCCATCGGGATCGGGCTGTGGATCGTCAACCAGATCGCCGTGCGGGCGGCCGGGCAGAAGTGAGTCTCACGGCCACAGGAGGTGCTTCGTCCACCCGGGTGGTGCCGACTCGTAGACGAGGCGCGTGTGGCGGCGGGACTTGTCGCCCTGCCAGAACTCCACCGTCCGCGGCCGTACCGCGTAAAGCGTCCACCCCGGCGACACCAGCTCCGGGTCCGCCTCGATCCGGGCCAGGGACCCGGCGACCGCCGCGTCCCGCTCCGCCGGGTCCGCGAGCGGGCGGGACTGGCGGGCGAGGAGGGCCTCCGCGCGGGCGGCGGCTCCGCGGGCGCGGAAGTCCGCGGCGCTCACCTCCGGGTCCGCGGTCGCGACCGGGCCCCGGATCCGTACCTGGCGGGCCAGCGGCGACCAGTAGAACGTCAGCGCCGCGTACGGCCGCCCCGCCAGCTCCCGGCCCTTCGGGCTGCCCGCGTCCGAGGCGAACTGCCAGCCGTCCGGGCCGACGTCCTTGAGGATCAGCACCCGTGCCGACGGGTCGCCGGCTGCGTCCGCCGTCGAGAGGGTCATCGCGTGCGGCTCGCGCACCCCCGCCCGTACGGCCTCCAGCAGCCAGTTCGTGAAGAGCGCGACCGGCTCGTCCGGTGTCTCGCGCGGGTCGAACGTCGGCAGGTCGCCCTCGAAGACCTCGATTCCCCGCAGCAGCCGCCTCAGGTCGGTCATGCCCGCCCCCTTCATGCCGGTGGCCCGGCCGGAGGGATCCGGCCGGGCCACACGGTCAGTCGAGTCGTCGTGTCGGTCGTTCAGTCGTCTCCGCCGCGTCAGTCGCTGCCCTGAAGGATGGCGACCAGGCGCAGCATCTCCAGGTAGATCCAGACGAGGGTCAGGGTCAGACCGAAGGCGGCGAGCCACGCCTCGTTCTTCGGGGCGCCGTAGGCGATGCCGTCCTCGACCTGCTTGAAGTCCAGGGCCAGGAAGCACGCGCCGAGCACGACGCCGATGATGCCGAACAGGATGCCGAGGCCCCCGCTGCGCAGACCCATGCCGTCGCCGCCGCCGATGAGCGAGGCGAACAGGTTCACCGCCATCAGCAGCACGAAGCCGATGGCCGCGCCGACGACGAACCGCTGGAACCGGGCCGTGACCCGGATGATCCGCAGCTTGTACGCGACGAGCACACCGAAGAACACCGCCATCGTGCCGAGCACGGCCTGCATGACCGCGCCGTCGACGTAGGTGTTGAAGTACTCGCTGATGATGCCGAGGAAGACGCCCTCGAGGACCGCGTACGACAGGATCAGCGCGGGGACGGGCCGGCGCTTGAACGCCTGGACCATCGCGAGCACGAAGGCGCCGAGCGCGGCCACCAGGCCGATGCCGAGCGACTTCTCGCCGTCGAAGGTGATCCAGGAGGCGACGGCCGCGAGGATCACCAGGCCGAGCGTCATGCCCGTGCGGGACACGACGTCGTCCATGGTCATCCGGCCGCCGGCGGGCGCCGCGTACGGCGCCCACTCGCCCTGCTGCTGGTCCGCGGGCGCGTAGGGGTTCCGCGGGGCGCCACCCGGCTGCTGCGCATACGGGTTGGTGCCGGGCTGGGCGTACGGGTTGTTGCCCTGGGCGACAGTGGGGCCCCCGGCCTGCGACGGCGCGTTGAAGCCTGCCGAACCGCCCTCGCGGCTGAACCCCCGTCGCGTGAAGACCGGGTTGCTGCTCCTCATCTCACTCCTCCGTGGCCGCACTGCGCGGCCTTGGGACAAGAGTAATGGGTAGGCAAAGACATCGCGCCAGTACCTCAGGAGGATCTTTCACAAGGCTTTTCCCGGACTTTCCCACTTCCGGGTAAGCAAGCGCTCAGAAATTGAGGTCCGCGTCACAGGGCGAGAACCGTGACCCCTTCGCTACGTACGGGTAACTTCAGCCCAGGACCCTGCCCCTCCGCGTCCCCTGGGAGCCGTGATGCCCGAAGCCGTGATCGTCTCTGCCGCCCGCTCCCCGATCGGCCGGGCCGGGAAGGGCTCGCTGAAGGACGTCCGCCCCGACGACCTGACCGCGGGGATCGTCCGGGCCGCCCTCGACAAGGTGCCGGGGCTCGACCCCGGGGACATCGACGACCTCATGCTCGGCTGCGGCCTGCCCGGCGGTGAGCAGGGGCACAACCTCGGCCGGGTGGTCGCCGTGCAGCTCGGCATGGACCACCTCCCCGGCTGCACCGTCACCCGCTACTGCTCCTCCTCGCTGCAGACCACGCGGATGGCGTTCCACGCCATCAAGGCCGGCGAGGGCGACGTGTTCGTCTCGGCGGGCGTGGAGACGGTCTCGCGGTTCGTCAACGGTTCCTCCGACGGGATGCCCGGCACGCACAACCCCTTCTTCGCCGAGGCCGAGGCCCGTACCGCGGAACGGCAGGAGAAGGGGTCGGCTTTCGAGGGCGGAGGCTGGCACGACCCGCGCGCGGACGGCCTCGTGCCGGACGTCTACATCGCCATGGGGCAGACCGCGGAGAACCTCGCCCGGGCGAAGGGCGTCACCCGGCAGGACATGGACGAGTTCGGCGTGCGGTCGCAGAACCTCGCGGAGAAGGCCATCGCCGCGGGCTTCTGGGAGCGCGAGATCACGCCGGTCACCACCCCCGACGGCACGGTGGTGACCAAGGACGACGGCCCGCGGCCGGGCGTGACGATGGAGGGGGTCGCCGGGCTGAAGCCGGTGTTCCGTCCGGACGGGCGGGTCACCGCCGGCAACTGCTGCCCGCTCAACGACGGCGCCGCGGCGGTCGTCGTGATGTCCGACACCAAGGCGCGTGAGCTGGGTCTCACCCCGCTGGCGCGGATCGTCTCGACCGGTCTCTCCGCGCTGTCGCCGGAGATCATGGGCCTGGGCCCGGTGGAGGCGAGCAGGCAGGCGCTCGCACGGGCCGGGATGGCGATCGGCGACATCGACCTGGTGGAGATCAACGAGGCGTTCGCCGCGCAGGTCATCCCCTCGTACCGGGATCTGGGCATCGACCTGGACCGGCTGAACGTCAACGGCGGCGCCATCGCCGTCGGCCACCCCTTCGGCATGACGGGCGCGCGGATCACGACGACGCTCATCAACTCCCTCCAGTGGCACGACAAGCAGTTCGGCCTGGAGACGATGTGCGTCGGCGGCGGGCAGGGAATGGCGATGGTGCTGGAGCGGCTGAGCTGAGCTGCAGCGGAGGGTGGGGGCCGTCCCGAGGAACGAGGGGCGGGACCCGCCCGGAGCGGAAGCGAAGCCCAGCGCGACCGGAGACACCGCGCGGCTGGGCCAGTGCTGAGCCGGTACGGAGCCTGGCGCGGGGGCGTGCGGGGTGTGTTCCGCGCCCCGTCATGCGGCGGTGGGACCAAAGGCCCGTCCTATTCATGCCATTTTCCGCTAGGGGTGGGGTTCTGCGCTCCGGCAGGCTGAGGTAGAACATGGGGGTCCTACAGCAATCGGGAGTCCGACAGTGAGCGCCACCAACTTCGCCGTCCTGCTGGCCGCCACCCCCACCGCGCTGCTCGGCGCCGCCGTGCTGCGCGCGGTGAGCGGGCTGCGGCGCGAAGTCGTCACGCTCCGTGCCGAGCTGACCGCGCGGGCCGCGACGCGGGACGCCGGGGAACGGGCGCAGGCCGTCCCGCAGCAGGCGAAGGAGAGCGCGGCGGAGGCCGCGGACGAGGCGGCGGTGCCGGCCGCCCGGCCCGTACCGGCGGCGGAGATACGTATCGCCGTCGCCCAGGCGCTCGCCGACGAGCGGGAGCGCGAGCTGGCCGAGGCCCGGGCGTTCTGGGCCGAGCAGGAGGCCCGCGACAGCATCGACGCGACCCCCTTCCCGGGCGACCCCGTCGACTTCGGCGGCGAGGTGTTCATACCGCGCCAGGCCGACTTCGCCGGCTTCGAGCCGCTGCTCGACCCGATGGACCGGCTGGACCGCATCGACCGGATGGACCGCATGGACCGGCTGGAGCACGCCGAACCCGCCGAGCCGGACGACGTCGCCGCCGCCGACGCACCGCCCGCCGAGGGCGAGTCCGCCGAACTGGCCGCCGCCCGCCGCCGCCACCCCTCGCACCCCGACTTCCGCCCCCAGCCCGCCGTCGCCGACCACGAGCGCACCGTGAACCGGCTGGAGGACCTGGCCGCGGGCCGTACGCCGCTGACCGACGTGCGGCTGGGCCCGCTCGGCACCCTCGACGTCTACGTCTTCGCCGACGGCACCACGCTCTGCCTCTCCCCCGGCCACCGCGACACCGCGGAGCGCCTCGCCGATGCCCTCGACGGGGGCACGGAGCCGGTGCTGCTGGGCGGTTCGGCGATCAGCGGGGCGTTCGCGCTGACCTTCGACTGCGCGGGCGAGAGCGTCTACATCCTCGCGGACCGCGTCATCGCCTCGCTCTGAGCCGTACGGGCCGGGCCCCGTGCGGACGGGCCGCGCAGAGCCCGTACAAGCCCGTCAGAGCGCCCCGTTCACAGCCGTACGTCCCTCACCACCGCCAGCGCCTCCGCGAGCCCCTCGGCGTCCCCCGCCGCCCGCAGCGCCTCCGCCAGGTCCCGGCCCGCGACCGCCACCTGGTCCCCCACCGCGAACTCCCCCGCCGCCGGCATCTCGTACGGCACCCGCTCCGGCGCCTCCAGGCGCTGCGCACGCGCGGACAGCTCGCGCGCCAGCGCGAGCCCGGCGGCGGCCGCCCCCGCGCGCAGCCGGCTCTGCGGCAGCGACCGCAGCCGGTCGGCGATCCGGTCGACCGCGGTCACGAAGTCGAGGACGTCGAGCACGAGCCGAGCCTAACCCGCCGGTAGCCGCCGGGCGGTTCGAGCCGTCCCGTTCCAGACGGTTGTCAATCGGCGCGCCCTCAGGCACGGTGCTGAGAAGGACTGCATACCGGAGGCGCCGATGTCCCAAGTCTTCTCCGCAGAAACCCACCGGAACCTGCTCTCCCGCATCCCCCACTGCACCGGCCGTGAAGTCTCCGACTGGTTGCAGACCGTCGAAGACGGTCCCTGTCTCCTCCGCTTCGAGGAGAAAGTGAGCTGGCTCCGTGGTGAGCACAACCTGGCGTACGGCCACGCCAAAGCGATCATCCACGAGTACGACCTGAGGCGGGCCGCGCGCAAACTGCTCTAGGAGGGGACTCCGCGCACCCCTGGCGCACCACGAGAGCACACCACGGCACGTCCAAGGGCCCGCGGGAGGGTGATCCCTCCTCGCGGGCCCTTCCGACGGGCGCGGCCGCCCGTCTCCCCGTACCCCCGTGGCCCCTGCCTCGCTCTCCCCGCGCTACTCGCTCTTGATGGCCGCGAGCATGTTGAGCCGCGACGCCCTGCGGGCCGGCCAGAGCGCCGCGAGCATGCCGACCAGCGCCGCGCCGAGGATGAAGTAGCCCATCCGCTCCCACGGCAGCACCAGCGAGTACGTGTCGATCGAGCTGGCGATCAACTCACCCGCGGCCCAGCCGAGGAAGACCCCGAGCCCGATGCCGAGCACCCCGCCGAAGAGCGAGATGACCAGCGACTCCAGCCGGACCATCCGCTTCACCGCGCGCCGGTCGAGGCCGATGGCGCGCAGCATGCCGATCTCCTGCGAGCGCTCGAAGACCGACATGGCCAGCGTGTTGATGACGCCGAGGACCGCGACCAGGACGGCCATGCCGAGCATCGCGTAGAGCACGTTGAGCATCATGCCGATGAGCCCGGCGACCAGTTCGGAGACGTCCTCCTCGTCCATCACCGCGATGGCCGGGTTGTCGCCGAGGGCCGCTTCCAGCTTGTCCTTCATGGCGTCGCTCTCGCCGCCCGCGGTCTTCACCCAGACCTCGAAGTCGGTGATCCGGTCGAGGTGCGGGTTGACGACCGAGGTGTCGAGCATGATGCCGCTGAGCATCTCGTTGCCCTTGTAGAGGCCGGAGACGGTCAGCTCGCCCTTGGCCCCGTCCTGGTACGTGACCTGGACGGTGTCGCCCATCTTCCAGCCCTCGTCCTCGGCGGTGTCGGTGTCGACGATCGCCTTGGCGGGGCCGCCGCCGGCCGGGACGCCCTCGGCGAGGCCAGCGAACGAGCCCTGCTCGAAGTCCAGCTCGACGAGCTTGCCGACGGTCTCGCCGTTGACGCCGGTGAGGTCCTCGTCGTCGCCGCCGATGTCGACGGGGACCGTGCGCAGCGGGGAGGCGGCGGTGACCTCGTCGAGGCCGGCGAGCTTCTCCCCGACCTCCGGGTTCAGCGGGGTGAAGTTCGTCATGGAGACCGAGTAGTCGGCCTTCATGGCGTCCGTGGCCATCTTGTCGATGGCGTTCGCGACGCCGCCCGCGATCACCGTCAGGCTGGTGATGAGGGTGAGCCCGATCATCAGCGCGGAGGCGGTGGCGGCGGTGCGCCGCGGGTTGCGTACGGCGTTCTGCCGGGCGAGCTTGCCGGAGACCCCGAACACCCGCAGCAGCGGTGCGCCGAGCGCGATCACCGGGCGGGAGAGCAGCGGCGTCAGCACGAAGATGCCGATCAGCAGCACCGCGGCGCCGATGCCCATGAGCGCCTTGCCGTCGCTCGCGGTGGTGCCCGCGACGACCATGACGGCGCCGACGCCCCCGATGAGCGCGCCGATGATGTTGCGTACGACGAGGCTGCGGGTGGACGCCTGGGCGTGCAGGCTGCTCATCGCCGCGACCGGCGGGATCTTCGCGGCCCGGCGGGCGGGCAGCCAGGCGGCGAGCACGGTGACGACGATGCCGACGACGAGCGAGATCACGACCGTCGCCGGCGAGACGACCAACGGGCCGTCGGGCACGGTCTCGCCGGTGGCGCTCATCAGCGAGCGCAGCCCGGCGCCGATGCCGACCCCCGCGGCGAGGCCCGTCAGGGCCGCGGCGGTGCCGACGGCGGTGGCCTCGAAGAGCACGGAGCGGGTCACCTGGCGGCGGCTGGCTCCGACGGCCCGGAGCAGCGCCAGCTCCTTGGTCCGCTGGGCGACGAGCATGGTGAAGGTGTTGGCGATGAGGAAGATGCCGACGAAGAGCGCGATGCCGGCGAAGGCAAGCATGGCGGTACGCAGCCCGTCCATGCCCTGCTCGATCTGCCGGGCCTGGTCGTCGGCGAGCTTGGTGCCGGTGAGCGCCTCGGCTTCGGCGGGCAGGATCTTCTGCGCCTCGGCCCGCAGGTGCGACTCGGAGGTGCCGGGGGCGGCGGCGAGGTCGATCTCGGTGTACTCGCCGGGCTTGGTGAAGAGGTCCTGCGCGGTCTTCGTGTCGAAGAGCACGAGGCTGCCGCCGGCGGCGACGTTGCCGTCGTCGGTGGTGAAGATGCCGGTGATCACCGGTTCGAGTACGGGGCCGTCGACGGACATCCGCGGGGTGTCGCCGACCTCGTAGCCGGTGCGCTCGGCGGTCTTGGCGTCGATGGCGATCTCGTTGGCGTTCGCGGGCCCGCGGCCGTCGCGCATCGGGTAGCGGGGGTCTTCGCCCCTGCCGCCGTCGCCGGGGTAGTAGTTGGCGCCGCTGGTGGACCAGCCGTCGCCGACGAGGTCGCCGTCCTTGTCGGCGAGCGCGGCGAAACCGGCGACGTTGCCGGTGGCGGACTTCACGCCGGGCAGGGCCGCGGCCTCGTCCAGCAGGTCCTGCGTGAGCGGCGGCGGCTCGCCCGGGCGGCCCTCGTCGGCGTCGTCGTCGGGCTGGAGGCGTACGTCGACGTGGTCGAAGCCCTGCTCCGAGCTCTTGGTGTAGGCGTCGGAGATGGTGGAGGTGAAGACCAGGGTGCCGGAGACGAAGGCCACGCCGAGCATCACGGCGAGCACGGTCATCAGCAACCGGGCCTTGTGCGCGAACACGTTGCGCAAGGCGGTGCGAAGCATATGGGGTCCTGTGGTGGAAAGCCGGTAGCGGGGCGGCCTGCTGGTCAGCGAGCGGGGCTCAGCTCACCCGGCCCTTGGCGTCGAAGCGCTTCATCTTGTCCAGCACCTGCTCGGAGGTGGGGTCGCGAAGCTCGTCGACGATGCGGCCGTCGGCGAGGAACACCACGCGGTCCGCGTATCCCGCGGCGACCGGGTCGTGCGTGACCATGACGACCGTCTGGCCCAGCTCGCGCACGGAGTTGCGCAGGAAGCCGAGCACCTCGGCGCCGGAGCGGGAGTCGAGGTTGCCGGTCGGCTCGTCGGCGAAGATGATCTCGGGCCGGGCGGCCAGCGCCCGGGCCACGGCGACGCGCTGCTGCTGGCCGCCGGAGAGCTGGCTCGGGCGGTGCTTGAGCCGTCCGGACAGGCCCACGGTCTCCACCACCTGCCGCAGCCACTGCTCGTCGGGCTTGCGGCCCGCGATGTCCATGGGCAGCGTGATGTTCTCCAGCGCGTTCAGCGTCGGCAGCAGGTTGAACGCCTGGAAGACGAAGCCGACCTTGTCGCGGCGGAGCTGGGTGAGCTTCTTGTCCTTCAGCCCGTTCAGCTCGGTCTCGCCGATGCGCGAGGAGCCGCCGGAGATGGTGTCGAGGCCGGCCATGCAGTGCATGAGGGTGGACTTGCCGGAGCCGGACGGCCCCATGATCGCGGTGAACTCGCCCTGCATGAACTCGACGGAGACGCGGTCGAGGGCGACGACCTTCGTCTCGCCCTCGCCGTAGACCTTCGTCAGCTCGGTGGCGCCGGCCGCCGCCACGCGGGCATAGGCGGTACCGGGGCCGGAGGCGCCGGGGATGGTGGTGGTCACGGCGGTGGGCTCCTGTCGGGACGGTGGTGTGCAACCTGTCCCCTCCATCGTGGCTGCGGAATCCGTCGCCCGGATCAGCCCGCGCTCCGGTTCCGGGCGAGACCGAGGAGGTACACGGGCCGCCGCCGGCTCCTCCTCGGGGATGACCCGCACCCTGACGAAGGCATGGGGCAAGGGCCCCCGGAGGGGCAATAAGGGAAGTGGAATTTCATCCGAGGACTTCTTCGACAACTCGGGCCTAATTCAAGCCAACATCAGTCCGTAGATGGCCAGTTCGGCCCATCCGCCCCGCTACTCTGGTTACGCGCCATGCGGTGGTCCGTACGCAGCGTGTGCGGGCCGGGAGTCCTGCCCGGATGGTGGAAAGCAGACACGGCGACCTTAAAAGTCGCTGGCCTTCGGGCCGTGCCGGTTCAAGTCCGGCTCCGGGCACCTCCCGGCAAGAGGTCGTCGACCTGCGAAGACGGCTGGTCAGCAACGGTGACCCCGCCCCTCCGGGGCACCGCTGACACCTCCTTCGGCCTCGCCCCGGCAGTCTGGAACCGGCCACAGCGCTGAAACGTTCACCCGGATCCCCCGGGACGCAGATCGGACGACTGCGGCCTCCTGGCGCCGGGCGGCCCCCTTCTCATGCACTCCTCAGAATCCGCAGGTAGCCTCGCGCGCTACGCGGTCGAGGACCCCGACGGGAGGAGCGGAAGTGGCACGCGGAACGGTGACGCTGGCGCGGGCGGCGGTCGTGGTGCGCGCGGGCGCGGCGCCGCTGTGGTGGCTGGGTATCGCCGCCGCGGCGGCGGGGGCCTGGCAGGACGGGCTGACCGGTCAGTGGATAGGAGTCTACGCGGGCGCGGCGCTCTTCCTCGTCGTCGCCCCCGCGGTCTGCGCGGTCCGCCGCGGGCGTCTTATGG
This sequence comes from Streptomyces sp. WAC 06738, assembly GCF_003945505.1. NCBI lineage: Bacteria > Bacillati > Actinomycetota > Actinomycetes > Kitasatosporales > Streptomycetaceae > Streptomyces > Streptomyces sp. WAC 06738. The sequence goes on from NZ_CP029618.1 coordinate 2,804,597, forward strand.
CGCAGGCGCGAAAGGCCCAACGGGCGGGCCGCGGCGCGGTGTTGCAGGACCGTGCGGTGACCGTACGGACATGGCGGCGGGCGCGCCGGTGGTGGCTGGCGGCGGCGTTCGCCGTCGCGGCGGGCTCGGCGGCGGCGATGCCGGTCGCCGGCGGGTTGGCGCTGGCCGGAGCCGGTGCGGGGCTGCGGGCGAAGGCCGCGTGGCTCGGCCGCTGGGAGCGGGAGCAGGAGGCGCTGCTGTGGCTGCCGGTCGACGCGGTCACCGCCCGCGGCGCCGGAACGGGCGGTTCGGGCGCCGCGTACCTCCGTACGGGCATCGCCGCCGGCGACGCCCTGCCGGGCGGGGGCGTACGCCGGGGCTCGCCCGCCACCGTCTGACGGCGGCGGGCCCGGAGCGCGGGGGTGCGGGGCTGCGCGCACGGGCGGGGTGCGCCGGTGCGCCGGTGCGCGGCGGCGAGTGATATTCGCGTACCGGAAAATCCCGCCTATTGCCACCGGCGCCCACCGCGCACATGGAATTTCAGCGGCACACGAATTACCCGGCGTTAAGTGAAAAACAACGTTCCGCATTACCCGCGTAGTTGCGGGCCTCCCGGCGGCTAATCCGTTCGTCGCCCAAATCACCGTGAACGCATAGAAACAACGTCAGCGGAAGAGGCGCAGCGGGACCGTGCGGGCCAGGAGCGCGTAACCCTCGGGGTTGAGGTGGAGGTGGTCCCCGGTGTCGAGGGCGGGCAGCAGCGCGCGGGGGTGCGCGGGGTCGCGGGTGGCCGCGTCGAAGTCCACGACGGCGTCGAAGCGCCCGCTGCTGCGGATCCAGTCGTTCACCCGCTGCCGCGTCGCCTCGCGCAGCCCCGCCGGGTCGTCGTACGGCGCGCTGCCGCCGAACGGCGTGAGCGTCGCCCCGTAGACACGGATGCCCTGCGCGTGCGCGCGCGTGACGATCTGGTCGTACGCGGCCAGCAGTTCGTCGCCGGTGGCGCGCTGCGCGGCCTCGGTGGCCGGCGCGGTGCCGATGTCGTTGATGCCCTCGAAGACCAGCAGCCAGCGCGCCCCGCTCACCGCGAGCACGTCGCGGTCGAGCCGGGCGAGGGCGTTGGGGCCGAGGCCGTCGTCGAGGACGCGGTTGCCGCCCGCGGCCTGGTTGACGACGGCGGCGGGCGGGGCGCCGGGCCCGCGCAGCCGGTCGTTGAGCACGTCGGGCCAGCGGTCGTTGCCGTTGGTGGTGGAGCCCCGGCCGTCGCTGAGGGAGTCGCCGAGGACGACGGCGGCGCGGGTGCGGGCGGGGGCCTGGGCCTCGACGCCGCTGAGGAAGTACCAGTGGTCGGTGGCCGTCGCGCCGGGCAGCGCGGTGGCGCCGGTGTGGTCGCCGGCCAGCAGGTACGAGGTGGTGCGCGAGCCCGGGTGCGAGGTGACGGCGGTGGACGCCTGGCCGTCGGCGAGGTACAGGGTCACGGTCAGGTTGGCGCCGGGGGCGGCGTCGAGGCGTACGGGGTCGGAGACGACCTGCGCGCCGACGGGGACCGTCGCGCCCGTCCGGCCGCCGAACGTCAGCGGGCGCGAGCTGCCCGGCACGATGCCGTCGACGCCGGCCCGGCCGCCGGCGGGGAGGGCGACGGCGGCGCGGGTGATCGGCAGTTCGGCGCCGCCGAAGGCGTTGGAGAAGCGGAACCGGAGCCGTTCGCCGGGCACGGCGAGGCGCACGGTCTGGCGCAGGGTGGCGTCGCGCAGCACGCCGTCGTCCTGGGTGAACGGCGGGGGCGGCATGTTCGCCGGCTCGGTGAGCTGGGGCATCGAGGTCCAGGCGGCGACCCACTGCGCGGGCCCGCCGGGAGCCGCGGGCGCCGCCGCGGGGGTCCCGGCGGCGGGGGCGGGGCCGCGTAGCGCGTTCGCCGCCACCGCGACGGCCGCGACGAGGGCCACGACGAGCGCGGCGGCGAGGTACGGATACACGGCGGCGCGGCGGTCACGGGGGCGTCGGTACGCGGGCTGGGGCATCTGCGGCTCCCGGGGCGAGACGGCGAAATATTTCGAGATCAATGCCGAAAATTTCTGACCGTACGCTACGGTCCGCCGTCACCCCGGTCAACGCCGCCACCCGCGCAGCTTCATGCCACGCCGGGGCCCCTGCGGCGGCCTGCCGCGACCGGCACGGCCGCAACCGCCCCGGCAGCCGCGTCAGTCCCAGTCGGACTTGCCCTTCTCCGCCCGGCGGCGGCGGAAGAGGCCCGTGGCGTGCACCGCGTTCACGCCGACGATGCCGCCCCACGTCACCAGCAGCCCGGCCAGCCCCTCGTTCACCACGCCGATCGCCGACAGCGGAATCGCCAGCACCATCGACACGGCGGCGAAGCCGAACCGCTCGCCGAACGTGCCCTCCGGCGAGCTCGCGCCCGGCTGCGTGCCCCGCGCGACCTGCATCTGCTGCTCGGCGAGCTGGCGGCGGAGCCGGGTGTCGAACGTCCCGTCCATCCGCTGCTGCACCTTCTCGAGGAAGCCCTCGATCAGCTCTTCCTCGTACTCGGGGCCGAGGTCCCTGCGGGTCTGCAGGGTGGCATCGAGTTCACTCTTGATCTCCGGGTCCCGCGCACTCATACCCCGTACGGTACGAGCCCGCGCGTCCAGGTGCAGTAGTGCTACCCCCCCAATTCGTTCGGGTGCGCCCTTGCCGTCGTGCATACGGTCATGCAGAGTCGTCGTGCAGTGAATAGGACACCGGATCCGGAGGTGGGATGGTCTCCGCCGACGCGGGCGCCAGGCTGCAGAAGCTCTTCGAGGGGCGCCGGCTGACGCCGACCCAGCGCCGTATCGCGCACTGCATGGTGCGCAGGGCCGCCGACGCCCCGTTCCTGTCCAGCGTGGAGCTGGCCGAGCTGGCCGGGGTGAGCCAGCCGTCCGTGACCCGCTTCGCCGTCGCCCTCGGCTTCGACGGGTACCCGGCGCTGCGCCGCGCGCTGCGCGAGGCGGGGCTCGGCGAGCCGGCGGGACGGGCGGAGCGGAACGAGTACCAGCAGGCCGTGCAGGCCGAGATCGAGAACCTGCGCAACCTCGCCGCGCTCCTCGCCGACCCCGCCCCCGTCGAGGACGCCGGCCGGCTGCTCGCCGCCTCCCGGCCGCTGCCCGTGCTGGGCCTGCGCGCCGCCGCCGCGCAGGCGCGCGGCTTCGCGTACTTCGCGGCGAAGGTCCACCCCGACATCCGGGTGCTCGACGAGGCCGGCTCGATGCTCGACGACCGCGTCGACGCCGCCGCCCGCGCCGGCGCCACGGCGCTGCTCTGCTTCGCGCTGCCGCGGCACCCGCGGGAGCTGTCGGACGCGCTGCGCACGGCGCGGGCGACCGGGCTGACGGTGGTCACGGTGGCGGACAGCTCGTTCACGCCGGTCGCGCAGGACAGCGACGTGCTGCTGCCGGCGGCGGTGGGCACGGGGCTGTCGTTCGACACGGCGTGCGGGCCGATGCTGCTGGGGCGGGTGCTGCTGGAGGCGATGTGCGACGCGCTGCCGGAGGCGCAGGCGCGGCTGGAGGAGTTCGACGCACGGGCGGCGGAGCGGGGACTGTTCCTGGACTGAGGCGTACGGGGCGGAGGGCGCACGGCCGGCGCCGTACACGAGGCGCGTGCCGGACGCGAGGCGCCGTACGCGAGGCCCGTCCCGTACGCGACGCCCGTCCCGTACGCGAAACGCGTGCCCTACGGGCCGCAGGGCACGCGCCCGCCTCCGCACGCCCCCTGCCCGCTACCCCGCTACCCCCGCTCCCCCACCGCCGTCTGCTCCGCGTCCGTCTCCGACTCCGCCACCCGCCGCCTGCGCCGGTGCTTCAGCAGCGCCCACGGCCCGCGGCCGCCCGTCGGCCCCGCCGGGGCGACCTCCGTGCCGCTCTCGCCCGCCGCCTGGGCCGCGGCCTTGGCCACCGGCAGGTAGCCCTCGTCGCGGCGGACGTCCGGGCGCTCCTCCTCCGCCGGCCACAGGCCCAGCGCCGCGGAGAGGGTGGGCAGCAGGGCCATCGCGGCGGTGGCGTAGCCCTCCGCCGAGGGGTGGTAGTTGTCGGGCCCGAAGAGCTCGCGCGGGTTGGCCGCGAACTCCGGCCCCAGCAGCGTGCCCAGCGACACCGTGCGCCCGCCGCGGTCGAGCACGGCGATGGTCTGCGCCGCGGCGAGCTGCCGGCTCAGCCGGCGGGCCAGCCAGCGCAGCGGCTGCTGCACCGGCTCGATGGTGCCGAGGTCCGGGCAGGTGCCGACGACGACCTCCGTACCGGCGTCACGCAGCCGCGCGACGGCGTCCGACAGGCAGCGCACCGACACCGCGGGGGGCACCCGGTGGGTGACGTCGTTGGCACCGACCATGATGACCGCGACGTCGGGCCGCAGCCCCTCCTCGTCCAGCAGCAGCGTCACCTGCCGGTCGAGGTCGTCTGACTGCGCCCCGGAGAGCGCCACGTTGCGCAGGTCCACCGGCCGTTCGGCGACCGCCGCGAGGCCGGAGGCAAGCAGCGCCCCCGGCGTCTGCCGGGGGCGGTAGACACCCTGGCCGGCTGCGGTGGAGTCGCCGAGGAACGCCAGCAGCACCGGTCGCACGCCGCGTCTGCGGCCGAAGGCCGCCCCGTACCGCCCGTCGGCCCGCGGCGGCTCCTCGTCGCTGCCGCCCACCCGGCGCCGCGCCAGGTGCACCTCCGCGACCAGCACCCCCAGCGTCGCACCGCCGAGCAGGCCGATGCCCCCGCCGCCGTACGCCGCCGCCGCGGCGATCCGGCGTGCCGCCCTCGCCCTGGTCATCGACATCGCCTCTCCGTTCCGCGCCGGCCCCCGTGTACCGGCCGCGCCGTGTCCGTACGTACCGCTGCCGCCAGGTCCGTACGACCGTGTCCGAACCGTCGCCGCCCCTGTCCCTTTTTCTGTCCTTTGCGCCAGTTACTGTCCGCTGTCGGTCCCCTCCCCTTCTCTGTCCTACGCCGTCTCCCCCTCCGGTCCGCGGCGGCGCGCGGGCACCCGCCGCCCGGCGCGGTCTACGCGCGTGCTAACACTTTGTTGCCCGGCCTTGTGCCCGGCTCAATCACCCGCGGCGGAAGCCGTACGCTGGGCTCGCCCCGAGAGCCACGGACCCTGGAGTGAGCGGTGCAGTATCACGAGTCGATCACCGACCTGGTGGGCAACACGCCCCTGGTCAGGCTGGGCCGCGTGACCCAGGGCATCCGGGCGACGGTGCTGGCGAAGGTCGAGTACTTCAACCCCGGCGGCTCGGTGAAGGACCGCATCGCGCTGCGCATGATCGAGGCCGCCGAGCGCTCGGGCGCGCTGCGGCCGGGCGGCACGATCGTCGAGCCGACGTCGGGGAACACCGGCGTGGGTCTGGCGATGGTGGCCCAGCAGAAGGGCTACAAGTGCATCTTCGTCTGCCCCGACAAGGTGTCCACCGACAAGATCAACGTGCTGCGGGCGTACGGCGCGGAGGTCGTCGTCTGCCCGACCGCCGTCGACCCCGAGCACCCCGACTCGTACTACAACGTCTCCGACCGCCTGGTCCGCGAGACCCCCGGCGCCTGGAAGCCCGACCAGTACAGCAACCCGGACAACCCGGCGTCCCACTACCACTCCACGGGCCCCGAGCTGTGGACGCAGACCGAAGGCCGCATCACCCACTTCGTCACGGGCATCGGCACCGGCGGCACGATCTCCGGCACCGGCCGGTATCTGAAGGAAGTCTCCGACGGCGCCGTGCAGATCGTCGGCGCGGACCCGGAGGGCTCGGTGTACTCCGGCGGCTCGGGCCGCCCGTACCTGGTCGAGGGCGTGGGCGAGGACTTCTGGCCGGACGCGTACGACCGCGGGGTCGCCGACGAGATCGTCGCCGTCTCCGACAAGGACTCCTTCCGCATGACCCGCCGGCTGGCCCGCGAGGAGGGCCTGCTCGTCGGCGGCTCCTGCGGGATGGCGGTGGTCGCGGCACTGCGGGTCGCGGAACGGCTGGACGAGAACGGCGTGGTCGTCGTCCTGCTCCCGGACAGCGGCCGCGGCTACCTGTCGAAGATCTTCAACGACGACTGGATGGCGGACTACGGCTTCATGGAGGAGGCCGGCGCCGCGAGCGTCGCCGACGTGCTGCGGGACAAGGAGGGCAGCATGCCCTCGCTGGTGCACATGCACCCGGAGGAGACGGTGGGCGAGGCGATCGAGGTGCTGCGCGAGTACGGCGTCTCGCAGATGCCGGTCGTCAAGCCCGGGGCGGGCCACCCGGACGTGATGGCGGCGGAGGTCGTCGGCTCGATCGTGGAACGGGAGCTGCTGGACGCCCTCTTCACCCACAAGGCCGAACTCGACCACCCCCTGGAACAGCACATGTGCCCCCCGCTCCCGCAGGTCGGCTCGGGCGAACCGGTGGCGGACCTGGTCGCGGTCCTGGAGCGCGCGGACGCGGCGGTGGTGCTGGTGGAGGGCAAGCCGACGGGCGTGGTGTCGCGCACGGACCTGCTGGCGTACCTGGCGAAAGGCGCCGGCACGGCGTGAAGTCGCCACGTTGCCCACACCCTTCGAACACGAGTCACCACGCACCGCTACGATGCGTGCGTATCCCGGTGACGACACGTGCGGAGGGACAGATTGGCGGACCGACTCGCAGTCGACGGCGACGAATTAGAGCGCTTCATGCGCTTGCTGAAGCGCTCGGTGCGGTCACTCGAAGGGGTCCACAAGGCCCTGCGCGACTCCACCATCAGCGGACTGGGTACGGACGATCTCGATGACGCGTGCCAGGACTTCCAGGACGACTGGAAGTACGGGACCGGGCAGATCGGCGAACAGGTAGAGGAACTGGCGGAGATCGTCGGGGACAGCAAGGAGAGCTACGCCGAGGTCGACAAGGCCCTGGAGGAGAACCTGGCGAAGTCTGCCCAGGGAGGCGGCACATGACGAACGACGGCACCCCCGGCTTAGGCGGCACCCCGCGGCTGCAACCGGGAGCCAAACCTGCCGATTTGGTCCCGCCTGGGCAGGCGTGGCGCGGCAACCAGCCGCAGGGCCTGCAGCCAGGTACGGTCCCCGACGCCTACCCGCACCTGGGCTTCAACCCCGCACCCGGCAGCACTGACACCGTCCACACGCTGCGAGCCAAGCTGATCAAGTGCGCGGACGTACTCGACGACACACGCGACATGATCACCAAGCTGATGGACGGCAGCTATTGGAAGGGTGACGCAGCCGTCGCCTTCCGCGAACAACTGGAGGACGGCCCGCTCCCCCTGAACCTCCGCAACGCCGCACGGTCCATCAGAAAGGCCGCCCACCAGCTCGACGGCTGGGAATCCGACCTCGGCGACTTCCAACGCCGCGCCAACCGCCTCAACGAGCGTGCCCGCGAAGCGCGGCAGGCTCTCGATGAGGCGGAATCCCGCGCGGGAGCGGCAAAGCAGGACGCCATGGAAACCGGCGACAACGACGGGCAGCGCGAGGGCCGGGACGGCCGCGAGGCGAAGGCGACGATGCGGCGCCTGGACGCGGCGGTGGACGACGCGCAGGCGGAACTGGAGCGCATCCTGTCGCGGGCGCGCGCGCTCGCCTGGGAGCACGAGAACGAGGCGAGTGCTCGAGCGGACAGGATCCGCGACGCCACGGACAAACTCGCCCCCCAGGAACCGGGCTTCTTCGCCAAGGCAGCGGCCTGGGTCAAGGAGAACCTCCCGGACATCCTCAGCATCGCGGCAGGTGTGGTGGCCCTGGCCGCGCTGACGATCGTCACGGGCGGCACGGCAACGGCCATCTTGCTGTTGGTGGCGGCAGGGCTGAGCGCGTCCGCACTGGCGATGCGGTTCTCAGATCCGGAAGTGCGGGCATCGCTGTGGAACGGCATCACGAAGGGCGAATTCGACGCGGACTTCTTCTCCAACCTGACAGGCGTGGGTGCCGACGCTCTCGGCATGGTGCCCGGCCTGGCTGCGGTAGGCCAGGGAATCAAACTCGGCGTGGGCGCTATTCGGACAGGATCCGCAGCTCTGTCACTCGGCCAGAGAATTAGCACCGTAGGCAGCCACGTAATAACAGAAGCACGAGCTATCAGTGCACTGGAAAACCCGACGGTGGCCTGGATTGTCCACAGTACAAGGATGCCACCCTCAGCACCCAAAGTCATAGAGGTAAGCGCGGCTTCCATCGGGGTGGCCTCCGGAGGAATCAACCTGCTCGGCACCAAGGTGGACGCCCTCGACAACGAAGGCGTCAGCAATTCGGGATCCATCTTCGGTGGCCTTGAGATTGCCGGAGTCAGCAGTGGGGATCTCATAAATGTCATCCCTCGCGTCTTCCCCTGACACACCTCCCGACCATGCCTCAAGGAGGTTTAACGTGCACCCAGCCAACTACCCCACAGCATGGGAACACCCGCCGACCCGGCGCGCCTGGGCCAAGCAGACGACGATCAGTGTCCTTGCCTTTATCGGTTGGTTCCTGAGCCCTTGGTGCTTGCTGATCCTTCTCCTCGCGTTCTACTCGCTCGCACTCAGCATCTTCATCATCATTCTCATGGGCTACGGTGCGTATCGCGCCAAAATTCAGCCTGCTCAAATCCTCGCCAACGTCCGAATCCGCAGAGTCCTTCGGGCCTATCCCTGGCGTCTCGACGATATCCCCTACAGTTTCCCCACCCTCCCCGGAGGAACGCCGACGAAGCTCTGCCTCAAAATCCCCCACCCCGCGCAGCCGGGGGAAACGTTCCTGATGTACCAACACCTGCGTGACCTGCACACATGGTGGACCAGAAGGATGGGACCCCGCGCCAAGCCTGAGCTGAAGGCTCAGTTGAAGCCCATCTGGTTCGTCGGCGATCCGCGCTTCTTCGGTGTCATCGCCGTCACCAAACCCGGAAGCGCCCCTGAAACCCCAGCACCAAAACGCATGCACCTAATCGTCCAGGTCGGAGAGACGAAGCAAACGGCACCCATCGACGTCAACTCATGGCAGGCTTCCCCCGAGGATCTCGCTCACGCACGGCAAGCCATTGGTTGGCGAGGCCCCCGTGGCTGAAGACCAGAACACCTACATCCTCAGCGACTCCGCCACCGCGCCCGACCGTGACGCGTGGTTCGCGTTGCCAGCCGGGTTCACCCCCCTGCCGCTCGATGTCCTCACCGCCCCTGTCGGCAGCCCCGGTGCCTCGCGGCTGCGGGAGGTGGTCGACGGGATTCTCGGTGCGGTGCCCGACGGAATTGTTCGGCAGCAAATCATCGGGCAGTTAGCCGGGGCTCAGCGGATGATGCTCGCCCTCCGGGAAGAAGGCGTCGTGCACTGTTCGCTCGGATTACATCGCGACGACGACGGCGACGGCCGCCTGCTCACCTCATTTTTCACCTTCCGGTGGCAGGAAATCAGTCGCGCCCCCCGCCACCTCACCGCCGCCCGGGCCGTCGCCGCAGGTCACGACCGTATCGAAGTCCTCGACCTCCCCTGCGGCCCCGCCGCCCTCGGCGAGGTGGCGAGGTCCGTCGCGCCCGATCTCGGGATCGCCGTCGAGCGGCTGCTGCAGATTCACGCCTATCTGCCCCACCCCGACGGCAGCCGGCTCGCCGTGCTCACCCTCACCACTCCCGCGCCGCAGCGCCGTGCCCACTACCGCGCGATGCTGCACGACGTCGCCGAGCACGTCAGCTTCGACGACCCGCTGGTGCACCTGCGAACAAACGTGTGACGCGGGGACCGCCGCACCCCCGGTGCGTGCACCAAGGGGCGGGACGACGGCGGTCCCCGCGTGGGGACGCTGCGGGCCCGGTCAGGCCGTGCCCTGCGTCCGGCGACCAGGAGGTCCGGGAGCCGCTCCGGAGAGTTCCTTGCCGACGTCCTCAACAATGCAGGACCCGTGTTAACCCCGTGCTGCGCCGGCGTGACGCCCTCGTACCGTTTGCGGAATCAACCGATCCGCACCCCCACGGACCGCGCCCCACACCCCCGGACCCCCACGACCAGCCTCACCGCCACCGCGGCTGCCGCAGCGGCAGCCCCGAGTCGCCCGACGCCGGGGTCCGTACCGCCAGGACCTGGTTCACGCCGATCCGGTTGTGCTCGAAGGAGAGCGCCGACGCCGCCATGTACAGCCGCCACACCCGCGCCCGCCCCGGCGAGGTCAGCGCCACGGCCTGAGCCCAGCGGGCCTCCAGGTTCGCCACCCAGCGGCGCAGCGTCAGCGCGTAGTGCTCGCGCAGCGCCTGGGTGTCGCGCACCTCGAAGCCCGCGCGCTCCAACTGGTCCACCGTCGTGCTGAGCGGCGACAGCTCCCCGTCGGGGAAGACGTACGCGTCGATGAACTCGTCGATGGCGTAGTCCTCTTCGTCCGCCAGCGGGCGGCGGGCGATCTGGTGGTTGAGCAGCCGGCCGCCGGGGCGCAGCAGGCGGTGGAGGACGCGGGCGTACTCGCCGTAGCGCTGGGAGCCGACGTGCTCGGCCATGCCGATGGAGGAGATCGCGTCGTACGGGCCGTCCGCCGTCTCGCGGTAGTCCTGTACCCGGATCTCGACGCGGTCGCCGAGGCCGGCGTCCGCCACCCGCTTGCGCGCGTACGCGGCCTGCTCGCGGGAGAGCGTGATACCGACGGCGCGTACGCCGTATTCGCGCGCCGCGTGCAGCACCATCGAGCCCCAGCCGCAGCCGACGTCGAGCAGCCGGTCGCCTTCCCGGAGGCCCAGCTTGCGGCAGACGAGGTCGAGCTTGGCGGCCTGGGCGTCCTCCAGGGTGCCGTCCTCGTGCCAGTAGGCGCAGGAGTAGACCATGGACGGGCCGAGGACGAGGGAGTAGAAGTCGTTGCCGACGTCGTAGTGGTGGCTGACGGCGGCCTTGTCGCGGCGGAGGGTGTGCAGCGCGCCGCGGACCTTGTGCCGGCGCACCTCCTCGGGCGGCGGCGGGGGCGGGGGCAGCGGCCGGGCGAGGGCGAGGGCGCCGCGGGCGGCGGCGGCGAGCCGGGCCGGGCGGGGGCGAGGGGCGTCGGGGCCGCGTTCCCAGAGGAGCCCCGCGAGGCGGTCGAGGGCGGCGTAGAGGTCGCCTTCGACGTCGATCTCGCCGGCGACCCAGGCGCGCGCGAGGCCGAGTTCGCCGGGGCGCCACAGGATGCGGCGCAGCGCTCTGCGGTGGCGTACGACGAGAACGGGGGCGCCCTCGGGACCGGCTTCCGAGCGGTCCCAGGCGCGGATACGGATCGGCAGCGGGCCTCCGAGCAGCTCCTCCGCGAGGGCGGCGAGCCGGGGCGCGGCTCCGTGGGGCATGGCGCACCTCCGTGAGATGGGCAGGTGGTCGACGTGATGTCCGCCGTTGCTGGACTACACGTAAACACCAAGACCCACCCCGGGAAGTCCCGTTGCCCGCCGGGGCGCGGGTACCACCACCGAAAAGAGCAGTCAGGCGCCCTGCCCGGCGGACCGGGCGGGCGCCTGACCGGCGTTCACCGGGGAGGTCAGGAGGCGCGGGCCGTCTCGCGGCTGTGCTCCTCGCGGCCGCGCTCGTCACGGCCGCGCTCGTCGCGGCCGTCCTCGGCGGGCGGCAGGCCGGCGGCGCCGCGGGCCCGCTCCTTCTCCCGCGTCGCCTCTGCTTCGCGTACGGACTGGTCGTGCTGGGCCCGGGCGGCGGCGGTGACCGGCGCAGCGGCCTCGTAGAACTCGTCCCGCGGCGACTCCATGGCACCCAGCGAGACGACCTCGCGCTTGAGGAAGACGCCGAGCGTCCAGTCCATGAAGACCCGTATCTTGCGGTTCCAGGTGGGCACGGCGAGGCCGTGGTAGCCGCGGTGCATGTACCAGGCGAGGCGGCCCTTGAACTTCAGGGACCTGCCGAGCACGTTGATCATCGCGACGCCCTTGTGCAGGCCGAGCCCGGCGACGGCGCCCTTGTTCTTGTGCCGGTACTGGCGCTGCGGGAAGCCGCGCAGCTCCGCCACGACGTTGTCGCCGAGGAGCTTCGCCTGCCGCAGGGCGTGCTGGGCGTTCGGCGGGCACCAGGCGTTCTCGACGCCGGCGGCGCGGGCGGCGAGGTCGGGGATCTGGGCGTTGTCGCCGGCGGCCCAGATGTAGTCGGTGCCCTGGACCTGGAGGGTGGGGGCGGTGTCGACGTGCCCCTTGGGGCCGAGCGGCAGGCCGTACTCCCTCAGCACCGGGTGCGGCTTGACGCCCGCGGTCCACACGAGGGTGTGGGAGTCGACCTCCAGGCCGTTCTTGAGCACGACGCGGCCGTCGACGCACGACTCCAGGGAGGTGTCGAGGTAGACCTCGATGCCGCGCTGCTGGAGGTGCTTCAGACCCCACTTGCCGAGCGCGGGGCCGACCTCCGGGAGGATCTTGTCGGCGGCGTCGACGAGGACGAAGCGCATGTCCTCGCGCTTGATCGAGGGGTAGTACTTGGCGGCGTCACGCGCCAGGTCCTCGATCTCGCCGATGGTCTCGGCGCCGGCGAAGCCGCCGCCGACGAAGACGAAGGTGAGGGCCTTGCGCCGGGTGTCGGCGTCGTTGGTGGACTCCGCCTTGTCGAGCTGCTCCAGCACGTGGTTGCGGAGCCCGATGGCCTCCTCGACGCCCTTCATGCCGATGCCGTTCTCGGCGAGGCCGGGGATCGGGAAGGTACGGGAGACGGCGCCGAGCGCGACGATCAGGTAGTCGAACGGCACCTCGTAAGGAGTGCCGACGATGGGTGCGACGACCGCGACCTTGCGGTCCTGGTCGATGGAGGTGACCCGGCCGGTGAGCACCTCGGCGCCGGGGAGGACCTGGCGCAGCGGCACCACGACGTGCCGGGGGGAGATGCTGCCGGCGGCCGCCTCGGGGAGGAAGGGCTGGTACGTCATGTACGAGCGCGGGTCGACGACGGTGACCGACGCCTCCCCGTACCGCATCTTCTTCAGGATGCGGCGCGCCGCGTAAAGGCCGACGTAACCGCCGCCTACTACGAGGATCCTGGGACGCTCCGTAGTGCTCATGATTCGAGTATCCCCCCGGTACCGGAGGGGTGCTCGTGAGGGGGTTCACAAGCTCCACCCCCGGTAGTGCTACACTGCGCCGCCGCACCTTGTGCGCTCACCGCGAACCGCGGGGCGGTTTTCGGCGACAGGCCCTTGAACTGGGATTTCGGACCCACGACGCACAGATGTCACTCTGACGCAAAGCGCCTGTCACACGCCGCGCGGGCCCGCGAAGTCCAGGATCCGAGCCAGATGGCCAAATCCGCCCCGGAAGCATGTGAATAACTTCACGAACTTCTTTCCGTGCTCCGCTCCGTCACTTCGCTTCCGGGTTGTCCGGCACGAGTCGGCTCGTGAAACCGGCGTCGCACAGGCGCTCGTACGCTGCGCCCACGTCGTCGGGGATGTGCTGTTCGATCATGAATCCCCGCTGGGGGTAGATCATGAGCCGCTGGTGTGCCCCGACCAGCATGTCGAGCACCAGGCGCGCGTCCCCGATCGAGCCGACGTATCCGGTCAGCGTCATGGGCGTAGAGGCACTGATCCACTCGACTTCGGGCCACAGCTTGCGTGCGGTCGCGTAGGCCCGTCGTTCCTCGTACGGCTTGCTGATCAGCAGGACGGACGACGCCGGCACACCCTGTTCCCCGAGAAGCGTGCGGGAGAAGCGGATGTTCTCCCCCGTGTTCCGGGCCCGCGGCTCGACGAGGATCGCACTGGCCGGCACCCCCAGCTCCATCGCCCGCTCCCGGTAGTGCTCGGCCTCCCCGCGCGGCATGCGGTCGCGCGTGGTGCGGCTGGTCGCCCCGGTGAAGACGATCAGCGGCATCAGGCCCCGGCGGTAGAGATCCGCGGTCGCGTCCGCGACTCCGAGGTCATGGCTGCCGAGGCCGATCGCGACAGAGCACGGGCGCGGCTCATGACCCATTTGCTGGAAGTCCCAGAGCCGTTGCGCGTCGGCCCAGACCTGCGCTGAGATCACTTGCTCTCGCCCTTCGCCGTCGCCGAGTCGGGGACCTTGAAGTCGTAGGTCCATGCGAAGCGCGTCGCCGCATGGACGCCGACCGCGAACTCCACGACGGTGCCGTCCGCCGTGTAGGTCGTCCGGTGCAGCTCCACCACCCACTCGCCCGGTGCAAGCTGAAGGAGTTGCGCTTCGTCGGCCGTGGGGATGCGCGCGAAGAGCGTCTCCTGCATGTGGTCGATCTCGTATCCGGCGTCATACAGGACACGGAAGCCGCCGCCCCTGCCGGCGGGCCCCGGCGCCGGGTCGACGATGCGGGTCCCTTCCACGTGCTCGGGACGGTAGTAGCTGGTCAGGGTGTGCGTCGGCTGTGAGCCTTCCTTGACCACGCGCGCGCGTGCATAGACCTCCGCGCCTTCCGGCAGGCCGTGTGCCTGAGCGACGGTGGCCGAAGCAGGCACGCGGCTGACGGTCTGAGTCTGTTCGTTCCGCCTGTACGCGCGCCCGGACGCCACACGGTCCGCGATGAACGCCACTTCATCGCTGTCGCGCCACTTGGCCTTGTCGTATCGCGCGATACCGAGTCGCTTGAGCGGGGTCCGCTCGCGGACGACCGTGCCGTGCCCGCGCGACGACGTGACCAGGCCTTCGACTTCCAACGCCTTGTAGGCCGCGTGGACAGTGGACTTCGAGCCTTCCCCCGCTTCGACGAGGTCCCTGATCTGCGGCAACCGGTCACCGGGCGCGTACTCGCCGTTCCTGATCTGTCCGGCCAGCCGGTCCGCAAGCTCTCGCCACTTGGGCGCCATGCAGCACTCCTCTCGACAGCGACAGTGAAGCACAGTCCCAGGACTGTTGACCGCTCTAGGGCCGCATGGCACAGTCTTACCTATCGGCCACAGTCCTAGGACAGCGAGTGGCATCGTCCCGTCTCACCACCGAGGGGGAAGTGTGAGCGGCTACCCGGTATCGCCGAACACCGTCCTTGCCAACGCGCTTTCACACGCTCAGGACGTACTCACACCCCGCGTCCTCGACGCGACACCCGAGCGGATCGTGTTCGTCGTCGGGACGCAGATCAACGGGGCGCCGCACATCGGTACAGCACTCGTCCAGTCCCTCACCTTCGCCACGGCAGCAAAGGTGCGCGAGAAGTTCGACGTGCCGGTCGAGGTGCGGTTCGCCGCGCTGGACAACGCCCCGCACACCGTCATCACGGACCCTTCGACCGGCCACCGGTACATGCGGTCCTACGCGCACGCCCTCGGCGTGCAGGCCATCCTCGGGCAGATCGACGCCCTGTACCGACCGCTCTTCGCAGCGCTCTCCGAGCGCCTGGCGGTGCCGTACACGGTCGAGACCTACAGCCGGCAGCAGGCCACCGAGCACTACCGGCGCACGTGGCTGCGTGTTCTGCCGCGTATGGACGCTGCCCGCTGGTGGCTCGCCCCCTCGACCGGCGTCGCTCACCTCCGCGTGCCGTGCCCCACATCGGGGTGCGGCTGGTCCGAGAAGTACGCCCAGCGCACGCGCGTACGCGACAGCAGCCGCGCGCACGCGGTCGTGACGGCCGAATGCCTGCACCATGGCGCGTACGAGGTCACCATCGCTCCTGGCAGTGGCGGGTACCTCGACCTGGCCACCTTGTACCGGAACCTCGTGAAAGAGCTGTCCCTCAGCGACAAGCACAGCGGCACGCTGCACGTGATGGTCAAGGGCGGCGACTGGGTGTTCGGCTCGCAGCTCGTCGACGGCGCCCTTCAGGCCGTCGGCCTCGCCCCGCAGCAGCTTCCCACCCGGTTGTTCTGCCCGCAGGTCGTCACGGACACGGGGGCGAAGCTCTCGAAATCCCTTATTCGGGAAGGACATACGCCCTTGCCGGACGGCGCTGCGCCCTGGATGCTCGACACCCGAGAATGGCCCGGCACGTTAGCCGACTACGTCGAGCGCCTGCTCGGCATGACCGAGATCGTGCTCTCGGACCCGCGGCACTTCTTCCGTTCGTACTCGGCCGGCGAAGTCGGCCGGATGATCTCCGAACCAGCGACCAGGAGCGTTCCCGCCCCATGACCGGAGTCACGGCTCGCGTTCACGAACTCAATCTCTACCGGCAGTATTTCGATCTTGTCGCAGCGGGCAGAAAGTCCGTAGAGGTAAGGGTCAAGTATCCGCACCTCGCCGACCTCGCCGCGGGCGACGTGATCCGGTTCCGGATCAAGGGCACCGAGGAAACCGTCGACGTACGGGTCACCCGGGTCAACGAGTATCCGACCTTCGAGGCGCTGCTCGACGGCGAGGGGCCGGAGAACGTCAATCCGACAGCCCCGCGCGCGCAGCAGCTCGCGAACATCCGGAGCATCTACGGCCCCGAAAAGGAAGCGCTCGGCGCCCTCGCCATCAGCATCACCCGCATCATGGCAGGTCAGCGGGCTCAATCAGGCTGAGGCACACCGGTACGCGATCCCGTCCAGGATGTCGTGTTCGCTGACGATCACCTCGGGGGCGCCCGTGCGCTCCATGACCGACAGCAGGACCAGGGCGCCCGCGGCGATCACGTCGACGCGGCCCGGATGCATGACCGGGATGGCGGCTCGTTCCTCGTGGGTGGCCTTGAGCAGGGAGTTCGTGATGTCGCGGATGCGGGCCACCGGGACGCGGGCGTGGTGCAGGGCCATCGTGTCGTAGGCGGGGAGGTCCATGGCGATGCCCGCGACCGTGGTGACCGAGCCGGCGAGGCCGACCAGGGTGGCGGTGTCGCGGAGCGGGACCGCGGCTTCCGCCGTGTCTAGGGCCGCGGCGATGTCGGCCTTCGCCGCCTCGATCTGCGCCGGCGTCGGGGGGTCGGCGAAGTGATGGCGCTCGGTGAGGCGGACGCAGCCTATGTCGACGGAGCGGGCCGCCGCCACGTCGTCCGTGCCGGCGACGAACTCCGTCGAGCCGCCGCCGATGTCGACCACCAGGTACGGCCCCGGCACCCGCCCCGACAGCTCCTTCGTCGCGCCGGTGAAGGCCAGCGCGGCCTCCTCGTCGCCGGTGATGACCTCGGGGCGGACCCCGAGGATCTCCTCCACGCCGCGGGCGAAGTCCGCGCGGTTCTCCGCGTCGCGCGAGGCGGAGGTGGCGACGAACCGGGTACGGACCGCGCCCAGCCGCTCGATGATCTCCGCGTACCCGCGGCAGGCCGCGAAGGTCCGCTCCAGCGCCTCCGGCGCCAGCCGGCCCGTACGGTCCACGCCCTGGCCCAGCCGGACGATCTCCATCCGGCGGTCCAGGTCCTTCACTTCGCCGGACCGCGTGTCGACGTCCGCGACCAGCAGGCGGATCGAATTCGTACCGCAGTCCACGGCAGCCACTCGGGTCATGCCTCATCCTCCCCGGATTCCTCTGGCGTCACGCATGGGCCCTTGGCCCACCACTCCGGCAGCATCGCCAGCGCTTCGTCCCCCAGCGGGTTCACCCCGGGCCCCGCCGCCAGCGCGTGGGCGACCAGCACGTGCAGGCACTTCACCCGGTCCGGCATCCCGCCCGCGCTCGGGAATCCGGCCAGCTCGGCGATCGCGTCGCGGCGGGCGAGGTAGTCCTCGTGGGCCGCGCGGTACGCCGCCGCCAGCTCCGGGTCCGCCGCCAGCCGGGCCGTCATCTCCTTCATCACGCCGTCCGCCTCCAGCGTGCCGATCGCGGAGTTCGCGCGCGGGCACGTCAGGTAGTACAGCGTCGGGAACGGCGTGCCGTCGGGCAGCCGCGGGGACGTCTCCACGACGTCCGGGTTGCCGCACGGGCAGCGGTGCGCCACGGCGCGAAGGCCGCGCGGGGCGCGGCCCAACTGCGCGGCCACGGCGGCGGCGTCGGCCGCGGTGGCGGGGGTGTGCTCGGTGGGCGGCGGGGGCTTGTCCATCTCTCCTCGTTCAGCCGGGCGGTCGGCGTCCGGCGTCAGGCGGCGTCGGGCGGCGGGGTTCGGCGGCGTCCGGGCGGCAGGTGGACCGCGTCGGGTCCGGCGTTCCGCGGCGGGCGGAGTCCGCGCACGTACGCGCCTCAGCGCCGGCCGTCCGCGGCGTCCAGGCCGTCCCACAGGTTCTCGTACCACGGCCTGTCCACCGCCTCCCCTTCCTCGCCGGAGCGGGCGGAGCCGGTGCCGTCGCGCATCATGTAGCCGGTCTCGCCCGGCAGCACGTAGTGCAGGTGCTCGCGGGCCTGCCGGCGCACGTACTCCGGGTCGTTCCACCGGGACTTCTCGTCGCGCAGCTCCTCGACCCGCTCCTCGGCCTGCGCCTTCTCCCGCTCCAGCTCGGCGACCTCGGCGCGCTGGGCGATGTACTGGCGCAGCGGGTACGCGAGCGCCACCACCAGCGAGCAGACGACGAGCGCGAGCACGGCGGCCCGCCCCGTCAGCCGGCTGCGCCGCGGCGGGCGCGCACGGTAGACGCGCTCCGAGACCCGGCTGACGGCCTGCTCGCCGAGCAGCTTGAGCCGGGTGGTGGTGGAGAAGCGCTCCCTGGCCATGTGCGTCGCGTCCTCCCCGGGCGGCAAGCGGTGGTCGGCCCCGGTCGCACCTTACGCGGTGCGGCCGGGGCCGGGGGCGTCCGACGCCGATGTCGTACGGGTCGGCCCGTTCAGCCGTTCTTGTAGCGCGGGAAGGCGCTGCGGCCCGCGTACTCGGCGGCGTCGTCGAGGATCTCCTCGATGCGCAGGAGCTGGTTGTACTTGGCGACCCGCTCGGAGCGGGCGGGGGCGCCGGTCTTGATCTGGCCGCAGTTCGTGGCGACGGCCAGGTCGGCGATGGTGACGTCCTCGGTCTCGCCGGAGCGGTGGGACATCATGCACTTGAAGCCGTTGCGCTGGGCCAGCTCGACGGCGTCCAGGGTCTCGGTGAGCGAGCCGATCTGGTTCACCTTGACCAGCAGCGCGTTGGCCGAGCCCTCGTCGATGCCGCGCTGGAGCCGCTCGGGGTTGGTGACGAAGAGGTCGTCGCCGACGATCTGCACCTTGTCGCCGAGGCGCTCGGTCAGTACGTGCCAGCCGGCCCAGTCGTCCTCGAAGAGCGGGTCCTCGATGGACACCAGCGGGTAGTCCGCGACGAGCTGCTCGTAGTACTCCGTCATCTCGGCGGCGGAGCGGCCCTTGCCCTCGAAGACGTACACGCCGTCCTTGTAGAACTCGGAGGCGGCGACGTCGAGCGCGAGGGCGACGTCCTGGCCCGCGGTGTAGCCGGCCTTCTGGATCGCCTCGATGATGAGGTCCAGCGCGTCCCGGTTGGAGTCGAGGTTCGGCGCGAAGCCGCCCTCGTCGCCGAGTCCCGTGGACAGGCCGCGCTCCTTGAGGACGGCCTTGAGCTGGTGGTAGATCTCCGCGCCGCAGCGGACGGCCTCGGAGAACGACTCGGCGCCGATCGGCGCGATCATGAACTCCTGGATGTCCACGTTGGAGTCGGCGTGGCTGCCGCCGTTGAGGATGTTCATCATCGGCACCGGCAGCACGTGCGCGTTGGGACCGCCGAGGTAGCGGAAGAGCGGCAGGTCGGACGCCTCGGAGGCGGCGTGCGCGACGGCGAGGGAGACGCCGAGGATGGCGTTGGCGCCGAGGGAGGACTTGTCGGGGGTGGCGTCGAGGTCGAACATCGCCTGGTCGATGAGGCGCTGCTCGGTGGCGTCGTAGCCGACGAGCTCGGGGCCGATCTGCTCGATGACGGCGAGCACGGCCTTCTCGACACCCTTCCCGCCGTAACGGGCCTTGTCCCCGTCGCGCAGCTCCAGGGCCTCGAAGGCGCCGGTGGAGGCGCCGGACGGAACGGCAGCACGGCCGGTGCTGCCGTCGTCGAGGCCGACCTCGACCTCGACCGTGGGGTTGCCGCGGGAGTCGAGAATCTCTCGGGCTACGACGACGTCGATGGACGGCACGGTGTCTCCTTCGGAGGGATTCGCTACGGGTTCCGCCCTGAGCCTAGCCGCCCCGGGTGACGGCCCCGGCGCGCACCCGGCCGCATTCCGCGGTACGAGACGGTTCGGGCCGCGGCTCGGGGGACGGGCCACCGGCGGCGGCGCGCAACGGGAGCCGCGGAGGCGGGGCCCGCGGAGGCGGGGCCCGCGGGGGCGGGTGGCGTACGGCGTGGTCGTCCCGGCCCGCGCACCGGACGGGCCGGGACGGCCGCGCCGTACCGCGGCGGCGTGCCGGGCAGCGGGCGGCGCCAGAGGGGCACCAGGGGGCGGCAGGCGGCGGCGGTGCACACGGCGCGGGCGGGCCGGCCGGCTCGTGGTCCGGTGCGGCCCGCCCGCGCGCGGGGCTAGTTCACCTTCAGCTTCTGTCCCGGCCGGATCAGGTCCGGGTTCTCGCCGACGACCGGCTTGTTGTCCTCGTACAACTGCTGCCAGCTCTCCGCGCCGTGCCGCTGGGCGATGTCGTCGAGGGTGTCGCCCTCGCGGACCTCGTAGTAGAAGCCGCGGAAGACCGTGCGGGACTCCGGCTGCGTCTGCTCGGCGGCGCCGCTTGCCTCGGTGCCCTCCGGGGCCTCCTGCGGCGCCTGCTCCTGCGCCGCCGGGGCCGGCAGCGTCTGGGCCTCCTGCGGCTCCTGCGGCGGCTGCGGCTGTTCCTGCGGCTGCTGCGGGGCCTCCTGTGGCGCCGGTGGGACGGTCGGCCCGGCGGCCGGACCGCTCGCCGCCAGACCCGCGCGCGGGCCGCACTTGGGCCACGCGCCCGGTCCCTGCATGGAAAGCAGCCGCTCCGCGACGGCGATCTGCTGCTCCTTCGACGCCAGGTCGGCGCGCGGGGCGAAGCTGCGGCCGCCGGCGGCCTCCCAGCTCGACTGGGAGAACTGGACGCCGCCGAAATAGCCGTTCCCCGTATTCGTCGCCCAATTTCCGCTGGACTCGCAGGCGGCCACCCGTTCCCATGTATCGATGGGGGCCGCGGACGCGTGCTGGGCGCCGAGCACCGGCAGCCCGATCGCGGTTCCGGTGGCGCCCATGAGAACGACCACGCGGGAGTGTGTGCCAAGGCGTGCCTGTGCGGTGGGGCGGCGGTGCTTACCCATTCCGGCAGGAAGAAGCATGGTGCTCTTTTCTCACCGACGCCTGCGAGGTGAGCTGTCGGGTGCGGGCTGTGAGTGCCCGGCCGTACGTCATACGTGCGGCTTGACCCCAAGCCGTCCGGTCCGCCTTCTCGTTGGACCGGAGCGGCGCTTACCGTGGGTCCCCCGCTCCTGTCAGCGGTGCTTCATGCACAGGTGGCCCGGGTGAACGCCGACAGGATTCGGCGTGAGGCGATCACCGGGGCTCGCGTTGGCGAGCGATGTGACGGTAAGCACATAGGCGTGTGCGATTCAAAGACCTCGGAAAATGCCACGCCCGGTTTTACGTCCGTCAGGTAGCCCGGTCAGCCGATTACGTCAAATATGACTAATCCGCGCCGACTTCACCCGCCGACTGTTCAGTTCCCGCTCAATTCGAGTTCCTGACCAGGCTTGATGGTGTCGGGGTCCTCACCGAGGGAGTTCTTGTTCCCGTCGTACAACTCGGACCATCCGCCCGACAGGGAATGCTCGCTGGCAATATCCGAGAGGGTGTCACCCGGTCGGACGGTATAACTGCCGCCGCCCGCCGCGGCGTCGCGTCCCGAGGCGTCGCTCTTGCGGTCCCCGCCGCGCTCGTCCGCGTCACCGGGGATCTCGGCGATCCACTCGCGGCCGGGCTCCGGCGGCTCGGTCTCGTCGGGCGACTGGGAGGCGCCGGGGGTCTCGACGGCCTCGCGCGGGGCCTCGGGGGAGCCGGGCGAGGACGGGGCCGGGGTCGCGGAGGCGTCCGGGGCGCGGTGCCGGCCGGAGCCCTCGCCGGAGGCGGTGTCGTCGTCCCGGCCGGTCCGTTCGCCGGAGCCGCCGTCGCGCTCGCCCGGGTCCTGGCCGCCGCGGTGCTTGCCGCCGCCCTCACCGGCCTGCCGGGAGTCGTCGCCGTCCTTGCGGTCGCGCTCGTCCTCGCTGTCGGTACGCCCGTCCTCGTCCTGGCCACGGGAGTCGTCGTCCGGGCTCGGGGCGAGGGTGGGCGGCGCCGTCGGCAGCAGCGGCAGCTCGGCGCCGGGGTCGACCTCCGGCACCCCGACGTCGCCGTCCAGCCCGGCGTCCTCGGCGCACTCCGGCCACGCCTTGTCGGCGCCCATGCCGGCGAGGATGCGCTCGGCGACAGTGATCTGCTGCGCACGGCTGGCGTAGTCGGGCTGCGAGGCGAACTCCTCGCCGCCGTACTCCTGCCACATGTCCATCGTCAACTGCAGGCCGCCGTAGTACCCGTTGCCCTCGTCGGCGCTCCAGAGCCCGCCGCTCTCGCACTCGGCGACCCGGTCCCACGTGCCGGCGTCGGCGGCGCTCGCGCCGCTCGCGCCCAGCAGCGGCAGGGCGAGACCAGCCCCGGTCGCACCGGCCGCGACGACGAACGCGGGGGCCTGGCGGGGACGTCGGTGGCGTCCGTTACCCGAGCGCATGCGAGTGCCTTTCGTTCCCTGTGTGTTCGAGCCAGTGGCCGAACTTAATACCGAACCACCGCCGATCACAAGTTGATCGCCTGATAGTCACGCGCAGATCACAACGAACGCCCGAAGTGCACCGGAAGCGTCCGCAGGCCCCGCATGATGAGCCCGCCGCGCCACCGCAATTCGGACGTCTCGCCCGCCAGCCGCAGGTCGGGAAGGCGGCGCAGCAAGGTACCCAGGGCGGTCTGCGCCTCCAGCCTCGCGAGGGGGGCGCCGAGGCAGTAGTGGATGCCGTGGCCGTAGCCCAGGTGCTGATTGTCACGCCGGGACAGGTCCAGGGTGTCGGGGTCCGCGAAGCGCGCGGGGTCGCGGTCGGCGGCGGCCAGCACGACGAGCACGGGGTCGCCCACGGCGACGCGCTGCCCGCCGATCTCCAGCGGCTCGGTGGCGAACCGCCACGTCGCCAGCTCCACCGGGCCGTCGTAGCGCAGCAGTTCCTCCACCGCGGAGGGCAGCAGCCCGGGATCCGCGGCCAGCCGGGCGCGCTCGGCGGGGTGGGTGAGGAGGGCGTACGTCCCGTTTCCGATCAGGTTGACGGTGGTCTCGAAGCCGGCGAAGAGGAGGATGAACGCCATGGCGGCGGCCTCGTTCTCCGTCAGCTTCTCGCCCTCGTCCGAGGCGCGGATGAGGGCGGAGATCAGGTCGTCGGCCGCGGCGTCGCCGCCGCCGAGCGCCGCGCGCTTGCGGTGGATCAGCTCGGCGAGGTAGGCGCGCATCTTCTTCACCGCGCGCGCGACGCCGCCGCGCGGGCCCTTGCCGTGGTTACGGGGGTCCGGGGGGCGTCCCCCGGAGGAATGCAGCATGACGGCGGCCCAGTCGCGGAAGTCGTCCTGGTCCTCGGCGGGGACGCCGAGGAGGTCGCAGATGGCGTAGATCGGCAGCGGGAAGGCGAACTCGTGGATGAGGTCGGCCTCGCCGCGGTCCGCGAAGCCGTCGATGAGGCTGTCCGTCAGCTCCTGTACGCGGGGCGCGAAGGCGGCGACGCGGCGCGGCGTGAACGCCTTGGAGACCAGCCTTCGCAGCCGGGTGTGGTCGGGCGGGTCGATGTTGAGCAGGTGGGTCATGAGGCCGGCGCTGCGCTCGCCGGGGATGCCGGTCTTGTCGCTGTGGTGGTGCGCGGGGTTCTTGGACAGCCGGGGGTCGGCGAGGGCCTGGCGGGCGTCGGCGTAGCGGGTGACGAGCCAGGCGTCGACGCCGCTGGGCACGGTGGTGCGGTGGACGGGCGCGTGGGTGCGCAGCCAGGCGTACGCGGGGTAGGGGTCGGTGGCGAACTCGTAGCTGAAGAGCGCGGGCTCGGGCCCGTCACCCGCGGGCGGAGCGGCCACGTCA
This sequence comes from Streptomyces sp. WAC 06738, assembly GCF_003945505.1. Classification (NCBI taxonomy): domain Bacteria; kingdom Bacillati; phylum Actinomycetota; class Actinomycetes; order Kitasatosporales; family Streptomycetaceae; genus Streptomyces; species Streptomyces sp. WAC 06738. The sequence continues at coordinate 2,828,314 of NZ_CP029618.1, forward strand.
GCGCGCGCCGGAGGGCCCGGCGGCGGACGGCCCGTCGGAGGCGGTGGAGTCCTCCGCAGCCCTGCCGTTCGTGCCCGGCGGAGGTTCGGCGGTGGTCGGCCCCGCGGCGTCGTACGCGCCGGTGCCGCCGCCCCCGCCGGCCGGCTCCCCCGCGCCCGCCTTCTCCGCCCTCCCTGCCTTCTCCGCCGCGAGGATCGCCTCGCGGTACGTGCGCGCCGCGGCCCGCAGCGCCGTCTCCGGCTCCACGCCCCGCGCCTCTGCCCGCAGCGCCAGCGCGAGCAGTTCGGCGCCGAACCCGTCCACGGGGTCGCCCGCGGGCGCGACCGCGCCGCGGCCCTCCCGTACGGCGGCGTCGGCCTCTTCCCGGCGAACGCCGTTCCCCGCGGCCGCCGGAACCCCGTTCCCGAGCCCGGCCCGTCCCCCGCCGGGCGCCTCCACCGCCAGGCCCGCCGAGCGGGCACGGCCCGCCAGCTTCGCCACCAGCGACAGCGCCGGCTGCGCCAGCGGCACGCCCTCCGTGACCGACGAACGCCGCTTCTCTATGGCCTTCTCGCGCAGCCAGTGCGCCTTCACGTCCGCCGGGGTCTCGGCGACCGCGTCGCCGAAGACGTGCGGATGGCGGCGGACCAGCTTCTCCACGAGCGTGCCCGCCACGTCGTCGATGGAGAAGGGCTCCTCGGGGTCCTCCTCCGCGATCCTGGCGTGGAAGACGACTTGGAGCAGCACGTCCCCCAGCTCCTCGCGGACGGCCCCCAAGTCGCCGGACTCGATCTCCTCGACCAGCTCGTAGACCTCCTCCAGGCTGTGCGCCGCCAGGCCCGCGCTGGTCTGCCCGCTGCTCCAGGGGCACTCGCGCCGGATCCGGTCCATCACCTCGACCACGTCGACCAGCCGGGCGCCCGGCACGTCGTACGAACCGGGCAGCAGCTCCAGCGAGGGCATCTCCACCCGCCCCGAGCCCGCCAGCCGGGCCAGCCCGTCCGTCAGCGCGGGCTCGCCGTCCGCCGCGGCGACCACGACGACGGTCGCGCCCCCGGCGCAGGCGTCGACCAGCTCGCGGGCGTCGGGCACGGCGGTCTCCACCTCGACGCCCGCCTCCCGCAGATACGGAACCTGCGGATGTGCGGCGTCGGCGCACAGCACGCGGTCGGCGCCGCGCAGCGCCTCCCACGCGGGCCAGGACAGCAGCCCGGGGGCGATGCGGTGGGTGGTGGTCAGAAGGACGATTCGGCCGGTCACGTCCCCGACCGTAGCCGACGCCGCCGACAGCGCGGGCACCGGCGGCCGGGGAACGACGGGCCCGGACGGGGCCTACGCCCCGCGCCGCCCGGTCACTGCTGGGGGAGGGCGCCGTCCTCCGCGGTGGCGCTCACCTGCTTGATCCACGGGGTGTCGGCCTGCCCGAGCCGCACCTGCTCGTTGTCCCACTTGCCGAAGCGCGGGCTGACGTCGATGCCCAGGTCCTTCGACGCCTCGACCAGCACGCCGCCGAGCCGCGCCTGGCCCTCCTGCGTCTGCGGGTTGATGCCCAGCTTCTCCACCAGCCCCTGCACCATGAGCTGCTGCTTGTAGTGCGTGTCCAGGCCCTCCGGCGGGATGCTGTACTGCTGGAGGTACATGGCCTCGAGCTGCTTCTCGCCGCCGACCGAGTCCGCCTCCGCCCGGCGCGTGCGCTGCACCTCGCCGCGGGGGACGGTCACCCCGTGGCTCTCCGCGGCCTGCTCGATGACCCGGCCCTGGAGCATCGTGTTCAGCGTGTCCACGCTGAGGTCGCCGCTCTGGTCGATCATCTCGTCGGCCTGGGGGCTGGCGTTCTGCGCGGCGCGCACGTCGGCGACCCGGTTCTGCAACTGCGAGACCGTGATGCGCTCGTCGTCGCCGAGCACGGCCGCGGCTCCCGCGCGCGGTTCGCCGCTGCACGAGCTGAGCAGCGGCACGGCCGCGATGAACGCGGCGGCGGTTACGGCGAGCGCTGTCCTGCGCATGGCGGCCTCCTGGGCGGCTTTCCTGCGGCGGCGTGCCACTTCGTGATACGGATCACGATCTTATGCAAGGGGTGGCCGGCGCCACCACTGCCAAGGCATGACTTGTCTGTTCGGCCGTCATTCATGTTCCGTACACCGGGGCACAAGAAGGTTCGGCAGTGACCGTATCCGACGTGCCGACGCAGCCGGCAGCCGCCTCCACTTCCCCGCCGAAGCGCACCGCCGCCACGGACCCCGCCGCGGCCCCGGATCCCGCCGCGGCACCCGCACGGCGGCCCGGACACCGCTACGACGTGGATCTCATCCGGCTCCTCTGCGCCTGCGGCGTCATCCTGGGGCACACCGGCTCGGAGTTCATCGACGCCGTGGGCCGCCAGGAGGCGAACGGCGCCGCCGCGTACTGGGCGGGCATGACCGCCGACGCCCTCAGCCGGTTCGCCGTCCCCATGTACTTCGCGATCGCCGGCTGGGCCGTCCTCGTCGGCGCGCCCCCGCGCGACGGGCGGCGGCTCGCGCAGCGCATGGTGCGCATCGTCGTCCCCATGGCCGTGTGGACGGTGCTCTATCTGCTCTGGGGCAGGCTGCGGGAGACAAATGAGGACCCCCTGCGGGACCTGGCCGTGGACGCCGCGTTCGGGACCGTACGCCCCGCCTACCACCTCTGGTACCTGTACGCGTACGTCCCCGTCGTCCTCCTCCTCGGCTTCGTCGTCCTGCTGCGCGCGGGACGGCGCCCCTGGTGGCTCGGCGCGGTGCTCCTCGGCTTCGCCCTCGGCCCCGGCCTGCTGGCCGACGCGGGCCGGGTGGCGGACTCGGGCACCCCGTCGTTCGGCTGGGGCTTCGGCGTCTACTCGCTCGTGTACGCGGCCGGGGGCGCCCTGCTGTTCTCGCTGCGCCCGCGGAGCGGGCGCGGCGTCCGCGCGCTGTGGCTGGGCGCGGCGACGGCGGCGATGCTGGGCGTGCTGCTCTACCAGACGCAGGTGAAGTACGTGATCCCCAACGCCCACGTGCTGGTCGCGGTCTTCACCGGCGCGGTGCTGCTGACGCTCACCCGGGCGCGGGTGCCGGAACGGTGGCGCTCCCCGCTGAAGCGCGTCGCGGGGGCCGCGTTCGGGGCGTACCTCGTGCACCTCATGGTGATCAGGACGCTGGCGGAGCCGCTGGTGTCGGCGGACCTGGGCGGCGCGGAGGCGGTGCTGCTCACGGCCGGGATATGGGCGGCGAGCGTGGTGCTGTCCTTCGGCGCGGCGCTGCTGTGGCAGCGGCTGGGCCTGCGGCGGCTGCTGGGTTAGCGGGCCGGGGGCCGTACGAGCGATCTCGCCCCGTACGGCCCCTCCTTCACACCGCCCGCGCGGCTACGGCTTCGTCAGCGCCCTGCGCACCTTCCCCAGCGCCCTGCGGGCGTTGGGGACCCGGCCGAGGTTGCCGCCCGGCAGCCGCAGCGCCGTCAGCCGCTTGCGCTTGAAGTACGGCCGGGTGGACGCGTCCAGGTACACCGCCAGCCACTCCTGCGCGCCCGGGCGCAGCCGCGCGTGGTTGTCGGCCTGCATGCAGTACCCCACCGCCGTGAGGAGCCCGGCGAGTTGGGTGGCGTCCCGCGCCGGGCGGTCCGGGCCGCCCAGCTCCGGCACGACGGAGTCCACGATCGTGACGGGGATCCGGTTGCTGTTCTGGTACGGGGTCAGCCGCTCCAGCAACGTGTCCGTGCCGACGCGGGCGACGGGGATGCCGTACAGGGTGGCCGCGGTGAGCATCGCCGTGGAGAAGCAGCCGACGACGAGCCGCGGGCGCAGCGTGCCGTACAGCGCCTCGGCGAGCATCGGCTCCTCCTGCACCGTCAGCGCGACGCCCGCGTCCGCGGCGGCCTTCTGCAGCACCGTGGAGTAGCGCGCGGGCGCGGTGGGGTGGGGCTTGAAGAGGACGGCGCGGTGGCCGGCCGCCGCGGCGCCGCGCAGCATCCGCTCGTGCAGCGCCTCCTCCTCGGCCTGGCCGAGGATGTTGAGCGCGGCGAGGTACTGGCCGAGGAGCACGGCGGTGGGCGCACCGTCGCCCTCGCCCTCCCCCTGGCCGTGGTCTCCCGCGGGCGTGGCGGCGGTCACCTCGTCGAGCACCGCGCGGAACGCCGCGTTCGGCACCACCTCCGCCGGCACCCCGTACTCGGTGAGCAGCAGCGGTTCGAGCCCCGGTACCAGGTCCAGGTGGAGCAGCCGCTGCACCCGGCAGGCCACGTGCTGCGGCAGCTTCTCGCGGGTCGGGCCGTAGCTCATCAGCCCGTCCGCGTACACGTGCACGCCGGCGTCGGCGAAGATCGCGACGAGCGCCTTGGCGGGCGGCGCGGTCACCGACTCGACCACCAGGTCCAGCGGCCCGTCGCCCAGGTTCCAGGCGCGCCGCAGCAGCCGCTGGAGCAGCGGCACGTCGCCGCCCTTGGGGTGCCAGGCGGCGGGGTGGTGCGGGCGGATCTCGTGGTTGTAGTCCAGCACCTCGTCGAAGCGGGCGGAAACCGGCGTCCATCCATGCATTTCGGACAGTTGGACGGCGGTCTCGGGTACGGTCGCGTTGTTGGCGACGAGCAGGATGCGGCGGGCGCCGGCGCGCGGCCCGAACTGCCCGGCGTCCAGCGCGGCGGCGAGCGTCGCCGCCCCGTACAGCGTGGAGACCTCGAAGATCTGGGTGCGGTGCTCGTGCACGTTTCAGGCGACCCTTTCCGGCTTTCCCGTCCTGTCCTGCGTGCCCTGCCCGCCCGGCTTCCCGGGCTTCCCCCGCCCCGACGCGCGCAGTTGCCGCAGCATGCGGGCGCGCTGCTCGTCCATGCCGCGCAGGGTCTCCTCCAGCACGTCCTGCGGCATCCGCCGCAGCGCCTCGGCGGAGGCGCGCTCCAGGCGTCTGGCGAGGCCCGGCTCCAGGCGTTCGGAGTTGCCGCGGTGGAAGGCGATGAGGGCGCAGTACGTCCGTACCGCCTTGGGCAGGAAGCGGTCGGCGTCCGGGTCGGCGAGGACGGCATCGAGCATCGCGTCGTGCGCGGGGATGAAGTCGAGCTGGCGGTCGTCGCTGATCTGCGTGAGGGAGGTCTTGACGCCGCGCCGGTAGAAGACCCCGAGCAGGCCGGTGACGGCGAAGGTCTCGGCGGTCAGGTGGAGCATCCACGTCCACAGCCGGTCCTCGGCGGTGCGCAGTTCGGCGGCGAAGCGCCCGGCGCCGTCCTTGAAGAGACGGCGGTGGTAGATGCCGGCCCAGACGAAGGGATAGTCGACCATCGTTTCGAGATTGGCCTGACCGATGCCGTCGCGGGCCGCGAGTATCGTGTCGCGGCGCCGCGCGGGCGCGCGCCGCACGACGCGGTCGCGCCCGTTGGACTGCACGTGGTCGACGCGGACGAAATCGGTGCCGTAGCGGTCCATGGCGGCGATGAGGTCGTCCAGGTACCCCGGCGCGTACCAGTCGTCGCCGTCGAGGAACGTCAGGTAGTCGCCTCTGGCGGCGTCGATGCCGCTGTTGCGGGCCCGTGCGATGCCCTGGTTGGCCTCGTGCCGGATCACCCGTGCACCGGGCAGCGTCTTCGCGGCCCGGTCGACTATCTGCGGGGTGGCATCCGTCGAGCAGTCGTCGACGAGGATGAACTCCCGGTCGGAACGGGCGTTGCGGGCCAGGCTGCGCAGGGTGTCCTGGGCGAAGTCCTGCACGTTGTGAAAGGGCACGATGACCGACAGTTTGGGCACTTCGCAAGGCTAAGCGTGCGGCCATTGAAGCGGTTGCCGCCGAGGAGGCCAGCGGGTGAATTCTCGGTGCCCGGTGAGCAAACGTGTGCCGTTCCTCCGGCTTCGTACGGGGGCGCCGCCCCGCCCCGCGCTGAGGAGGGCGATAGGGGGAGCCTGTCACCCGGCGAGCAGTCCGGCGACCGCGCGGCGGATGTCCTCGTCCTCGGTGAAGGCGCGCCAGCCGCCGTTGTGGTGGAGGCGGCGGTCGGGGAGGTCGTGGAGGACTTGCGCGGCCTCCCGGGCAGCGGGGCCCATGCGGGTGAGGTAGCGCACGGCGGGGAGGGCCACGGGGAGGTACGTCCCCTCGGGCAGGCCCCGTACGGCGCGGAGGAGCGCCGGGACGGCGGCGTCCCCGTCGCCGGTGGCGGACCACAGGGCGTGGGCGGCCTCGACGCTCGTCCACGGGTCGGCGGCGGTCAGCAGGGGACGCAGCCGGCCGGCGCAGGGCGCGGCGTGGGGGCCGAGGCCGGCGAGCAGGCGCAGGGCGTGCCGGGGGTAGCGGTCCCCGGCGGCGGGGGCGAGCAGGCGCAGGGCGGGGGCGGGGTCGCCGCCGGTCTTCCAGTGGGCCCAGGCGGCGAGTTGGGCCTGCTTGCCGGGGGTGGCCGCGTCGGCCCGTACGAGAAGGAGGTCGCGCGCGGCGTGGGCGGCGGGGCCGATCGCGGCGAGGGCCTTCGCCGCCGCGGGCCAGGTCTCGTCGTTCCGCAGCAGGTCGAGCAACTCGGGCACGGCGGGTGCCGCCGCCGGGCCCCAGGCGGCGAGGACGTCGCAGAGCCGGGTGAGCGTGCCCGTGTCCGCGGCGGGGCCCGCGGTGGCGGCCAGGCGGTCCCGGATCGCGGGCAGCAGCGCCGGCGCGTGGCCGGGGAGGCGGGCCAGCACCTCGTGGAGGGCAGGGAGCACCGGCCAGTGCCGGCCGCGGACGCCGCCGTGGTACGCGGAGTGCGCGGCGAAGCCGGTGCGGGCCCCGGCGATGTGCCCGGCCAGGCCCGGCAGGCAGCGCGGGTCGTTCATCCGGGCCAGGGCCCACAGGGCGGTGTCGCCGACCGTCTCGTCCGTACGGGCGCCGGGCCGCGCGGCGCCGTCGCCGAGCAGCCCGGCCACCGCGTCGGCGTGGCCGGCCGCCTGCGGCCCGAGGCAGGCCAGCAACTCCACCGCCCGGTAGCGCACTTCGGCATCCGGATCGGCCAGCCGCCCGGCCAGCACCGGCAGCAGCGCCGCCGCGGGCGAGCGCCACTGCGCCAGCAGCCCGCCCGCCACCGCCAGCGCGCCGGCCCGCTGCTCCGCGTCGGGGTGGTCGGCGAGCAGGCCCAGCGCGAACGCGGGCGAGGCGCCCGGGAAGAGCCCCGCGGTCCACGCCTGAACGCCCTGCGGCCCGCTCTCCCGCGTGCTGCTCTGCCGCCACAGCGCCACGCTCGGGTCCCGTACCGCCGCCAGGAGCATCTCCCTGCGCCCGGCCGCGAACCCGGGGTCGCCGGCCGCGAGCGCGTGCACGGCCGCGAGACGCACCTGCGGCTCCGGGGAGTCGAGCAGATCGTGCAGCAGGGCGCCGGCCTCGTCGTACCGGTCGCCGGCGGGCGCGCGGGTACGCGCCTCGCCGAGGGCCAGCACCAGGTCGAGGCGGCTCACCAGGTCGGGCTCCGCCCGCCAGCGGTCCAGCAGCGCGGGCAGCAGGACCGCGCCGGGGCCGGCGCAGGCGCCCGCGATGCCGGCCGCGGCCCGGCGGATCTCCGGCTCCGGGTCGGCCAGCAGGCCGAGGACGCCGGGCAGGGCCCGGTCCCACGCGGCCGGCCAGCCGGGCGCCAGGAACCGTTCCTCCACCCGCGCCGCCTCCGCCGCGAGCATCGCGACCAGATCCAGCACCGCGGTCCTGCACCGCACGTGCGGCGCGGCGGCGAGCCGGAGCAGGAAGGGGAGCGCGGCCGGGGCGGCGGGGCAGATCCAGCCGCCCTGGTGGAACAGGACGTTCTCCAGGTCGTACGCCGCCGCCTCCGCGTCCGCGCGGTCCACCCCGGCGCAGCGGCGCAGCAGCCCGGGTACGTCCCCGGCGGTGCCGTAGTTGTGCCGCAGCCCCGCCCAGTCGACGTCCGCCAGCCCCTCCCACATGCCCGGTGTCACGTCCCGCACTGCTGCCGCAGCGTCTCCTTGTCCGCCGTGGTCACCGGCATCTCGTACTTGAGCGCGACCTGCGCGAACCGTACGCCGTACGCGCAGCGGATCCCCTCGGCCGGCGGCAGCCACTCCTCCGGCCCCGAGTCGCCCTTCGAGGAGTTGGTGTCGCCGTCGACCGCGAGGAGGTTCAGCGGGTCGTTCGCCAACTGCTTCCGCTTCTCCTCCGGCCACTTCCCGGCGCCCATCCGCCACGCGTACGAGAGCGGCACCACGTGGTCTATCTGCACGTCCATCGAGGTGGACGGGGAGCGTTCGAACGCTATGTCCTTGCCGGCGTACGGGTCCGCCAGCTCCATCGCCGCCACCACGCAGTCGTCGCCGCTCTGCATCCGGACGTCCCGGCCGTCGCGGCGGAGCAGGTCGTTGCGGGTGTCGCAGCCGTTGCCCGCCAGCGGCACGCCGGTCGCGGTGTCCATCCAGGCGTAGCCGAACTCGTCGCGGTCGTAACCAGAACCGGAGCCGCGGCTCCCGGTGGCCAGGCGGCCGATGATGCCCAGGGCGGCCTTGCGGTCGGCGGCGGAGGTGAGGGGGGCCAGGCCGGGGGCGGTGCCGTCGGGGTTGTCGAGGGGTGAGGTTCCGCGGCCGGGAGCACCGGGGCTGCGGGAGCCGTCGGAGCCGTCAGGACTGCCGGGGCTCGCGGGGGCGTTGTCGGCGGGTGGCTTGTCCACCCGGTCCTCCGCGGTGTCGCAGCCCGCGGTGAGGGTCACGGTCACGGCCGAGGCGGCGGCGAGGAGCGGCGGCAGCAGGCGGCGTATTCGTATCACGGCACTCGCACTTCACGTCGGAGCCGGGACCGCGGCCGGGCCCCGGCTCCGCATGCTAACGGCCGCCCGCCGGGCCGCTTACGGATAGACCTCCGCCCGGTCGACGGAGACGAACGCCGCGCCCGAACTCGGGTTCTTCTCGCCGGTCACCCGGATCCGTACCGTGTGCTCGCCGCGCGGCAGCACCGGACTCACCCACTGCAACTGCTCGCCGACGCGCGGGCTGCCGTAGTAGTCGACGCGCTGCTCCGGGCCGCCGTCGACGGAGATCGCGGCGATGCCGTTGCCGGTGTCCTTCACCGACAGCAGCGCCAGCCGCGTACCGGTGAAGCGGAACGTCGCCGTCGCGCCGGGCTCCGCGCTCCAGTGGTCGTTGCCCCAGAAGCACTGCACGGCGCAGCCGCTGCCGGAGTTCCAGTTGCCCGTGTACGTCACCTGCGGATCGGTGTCGTTGATGGCCGTGGTGCCGGGGCCCGGGTCGCCGGCCGGCAGGTCGATGGTCGCGCCCGCGGCCACGGGGGTGCCGAGGTCGGGGCGGCCGTCGGCGGTCCAGCCGATCTTCTGCACCCGGGTGGTGCGCCAACTGTAGGTGTACGTCGTCGTGTTCTTCGCGTGGTACGCGATCCAGTCCTGGCTACCGTCCGGCGACTTGAAGAAGAAGTGGTGCCCGGGGCCGTAGACGCCCGCGCCGTCGTTGCGCGAGAACATCGGGCCCGGCTCCTGCCGCCAGGCGGCGGGGTCGAGCGGGTTGGCTCCGGGGGCGAGGGACTTGGCCCAGATCGCGTAGTCGGGCTTGCCGGTGTCGCAGGCGGAGTACGTGAGGTAGAGGCGGCCGGCCGCGTTGTGGAGCGGGGTGGGGCCCTCGCGCACCTCGGGGCAGTTGCCGTCCGCGGGGAGGTGGACGCGGCCGCCGGAGAGGGTCCAGGGGTTGGACATGGGGGCGACGAAGAGCTGGTTGCCGACGCCGTCGTCGCGCTGGCCGCTCCAGGCGAAGTAGAGCTTGCCGTTGTGCCGGAAGGGCTCGCCGTCGATGGCCCAGCGGTCGTTGCCGGAGTCGGCGACCTTGGCCTTGAAGTGGTACGGGCCGAGCGGGTCGTTGCCCTCGGACTCCAGCACGTACATGCGGTGGGCGGCGTCGTTGCCGTCGCTGGCGGTGTAGTAGAGGTACCAGCGGCCGCCGTCCTTGAGGAGTCCAGGCGCCCAGATCTGCTGGTTGCGGGAGGGGTCGCTGTCGCGCCAGACCTCGTGCGGGGAGGCGGTGAGGAGGGTCGCGACGGAGGGGGACTTCCACATGCGGATGGCGTCGCCCTGGGTGGTGGCGACGTAGTAGTTGCCCTGGTGGGTGACGAGGGTGGGGTCGGCGCCGGTGTTGACGGGATTGCGGAACTGGCCGGCGGCGGCGGGTTTGGCCGCCGGGGCGGCGGCTGCCGTGGCTGCCGCGGCGCGTTCGGCGGCGGCAGCGGTGCTGTCGGTGGCCGGGGCTTCGTCGGCGGCCGCCGGGCCGAGGCCGGCCAGCACGGCGACCGCGAGCAGCGTCGCGGCCAGGGCCGGCCAGCGCCGGCGGCGGAGTCTGCGTACGGCGTGGGTCACGGTGTGTACCTTCCGTGCGATGCCTGTGGGGGTGTGGTGCGCAGGAGGGTGTCAGGAGGTTTGTAGCGGAGATTTCAACGTTGTACAAGCCGTCGCGGCGTCCGCGTCCGCGACGTACCCAGATGCCAGAGCAGCGCCACGCCCGTGACCCCCGCGGCCACGGGACCGAGCCCCGCGGGGCTCAGCCCGAACCACTCCTGCGCCAGCCCGCCGAGACCGCCGCCCAGCGCCATCCCTGCGTACAGCGCCGAGGAGTTGAGCCCGAGCAGGACCGGCGCGGCGGCCGGGCCGAGCGCGACGAGCCGGTGCTGCTGCGGTACGACGACGAAGCCCACGGCCACGCCCCAGACCGCCGCCCAGAGCAGCGCGGGTATGAGCGCGCGGGTGGCGAGGGGGGTGAGCGCGAGCGCGGGGACCGCGAGGGCGAGTGGTCCGGTGAGGACACGCGCGGGGTCGCGGCGGTCGACCAGCCGCCCGGCGGCCGTGTTCCCGGCCAGCACACCGATACCCCAGGCGAGCAGGATCAGCGTCAGCAGCGGCTCGTCGCCGTCGGTCGCGTCGCGGAGGGCGGGGGCGACGTAGGTGTAGAGCGTGTACGTGCCGAGGAAGGCCAGCGTCGTCACGGCCAGCAGCGCCGGCACCCGCCCGCCCCGCACGAGCGGCCGCAGCCGGTCGGCGAGCGTGGCGGGCGGCAGCCGTACGGCGGGCAGCCCGACGGCGACGCCGCCCGCCGCCACCAGCCCGGTCCCCGCGACCGCCCAGAGCGTGACGCGCCAGTCCGCGCCGCCGATCAGCGTGCCGAGCGGCAGCCCGAGCGCGGTCGCGAGCGTCAGCCCGCCGAGGACGAACGCCAGCGCCCGGCCGCGGCGTTCCGGCGGCACGATCGCGGCGGCGGTGCTGGAGGCGGCGGAGTTGATGACACCGGCACCCACGGCGGTGACGACGCGGGCGGCCATGGCGGTCCCGTAGCCGGGGGCCAGGGCGGTGGCGGCGTTGCCGGCGACGAAGACGCCGAGCGCGATCAGCAGTGTCGTACGCCGGTCGAGCCCGCCGGTGAGCGCCCCGACGACCGGCGCGGAGACGGCCATCGTCAGCGCGAAGACCGTCACGAGCTGGCCGGCCGCGGGGGTGGAGACCCCGAGGTCGGCGGCGATGGCGGGGAGGAGTCCGGCGATGACGTAGCTGTCGGTGCCGACGGCGAACGTCGCGAGGGCGAGGGGCAGGAGCTGTCTGGTCACGGGACGGCACCGTAGCCAATACATGGATGCTTGTCCATGTATCAATGTGTGGGTAGGCTGCGGGCAGACACCGGAGGGAGTACGGAAGACGATGCGCGAGGTGTCCCAGCCCGCGGCCGAGGCGATCCGCATGGTGGACGTGCTGCGCGCGCTCGCCGACCCGGTGCGGCTGGAGGTCGTGCTACGGCTCGCGGCGACGGGCGAGGAGAGCTGCACCGCCATCGGCGGCGATCTCGACGTCCACCAGACGACGATGTCCCACCACTACCGCGTGCTGCGGGAGGCGGGCGTGACCTGGACGACGGTCCAGGGCCGGACGAGACTGGTGCGGCTGCGGCGGGACGACCTGGACTCCCTCTTCCCGGGCCTGCTGGACTCGGTGCTGAACGGAGCGGCGGCTTCAGACGACGCCGTCACCCGCCGCTGAGCAGGGCCTCGCCCAGGTCCGTACGCCGGTGGAGCACGCAGTGCCCGCGCCGCTCGGAGCGTACGAGCCCGGCCTCGCGCAGGACGGCGGCGTGCCGGCTGGCGCTGGCGGGCGCGACGTACAGGGCGTCGGCGATGCGGCCGGTGGACATGGGCCGGTCGAGGACTTCCAGCACGCGGGCGCGCGTGAGACCGATGAGCCGGACCAGCGAGTCACCCTTGTCCGCCGGGGCGCTCTCGGCCGCGGGCAGCCACCCGGGGGCGGGGGTGAGCGGATAGACGAGCACGGGCGGCAGCTCGGGGTCGGCGAGGGCGACGGGCCTGCGGGTGCAGAAGAACGACGGGATGAGCGTCAACGGCCGCCCGTCGAGGGCGAATCCCCTGCTCACCGGGTACACACACTCCAGCCGGTCGCCGCGCCAGGTGACCTCGGGGGCGAAGCTGGCCAGCAGCCCCTCCGCCCCCTCCCGCAGGGCGGCCTCGGCCCGTACGGGCCGATCGGCGGCGGCAGCGGACCGGATCGCCTCCCGGTAGGGGGCGACGGCCACCGCGTAGTACCGCCGCACCGCGTCACCGAGCCGCCGCAGCGCGCCGACGTCCCCGTCGGCCAGCCGCCGTACACCACGGGGTGGTTGGCCATGGGCACAGAGGAGCCCGATCTCCTTGCGCAACTGGGCCTTCGGGGTCCGCAGCACCTGCTCCAGCTCGGCATCGAACGTCCGGCCGCCCCCGTCGCTGGGCGTCAGGAAGTCCGGAAAGTACGCGGCCTCGGGACACAGTCGCTGTAACGCCCCAAGGGTCTCCCCCAGCCCGGCGGCGGCCAACGCGCCCCGCACCCGCCGCCGCCACGGATCCAGCGCGAGCGCGGCGTGCGCGGTCTGCAACGCCTGCAAGCTGAGGACGACTTCCCACATGGGACTGACGTCCCCGGCCGACCGCAGCCGGTTGAGATCGGCAGAAGTGAACTCAATGTGAAGCATGATCCCCCCGTGGTTGAGACGTGCGACGCACGGCCAAAGTTGCACGGCAACTTCCCGTTCACACCGCCCCGTACGCCCACGGGGGAGCCACGGAAGGGGAGTCAGAGCCCCCGGGCGAAGGCGACGAAGTCGGCCCAGGCGTCGGGGGTGAAGGCGAGCTGGGGGCCGGTCTTGTCCTTGGAGTCCCGCACGTGAACGACGGAGGGGCAGGCGGCAACCTCGACGCAGTCGCCGGAGGATCCGCTGCTGTGGCTGGACTTGCGCCAGGAGACGGCGACCTCGATGCAGTTGTCGCCTGAGGGACTGCTGTAGCTGGACTTGAACCAGGCCAGGTCGGAGGTGTTCATAGCGCTCCTCGAATCCGCTGCAACAGGCTCACGGAATCCTCGGGGGTGAGAGCCTGCGCGCACATCCTGGCATACCGCTTCTGGAGCACACTCACAACTTTCGAGTCGGAGATCAACTGCCCGCTCTCCTGCCCTTCGTTGTAAGCGTGCCAGTGGTTGTCCGGCGTCTCCAGCAGCACGATCGGGCCGTGCAACCCGGCGTGCGCCTCTCTCACCAGCGGCATGACCTGGATCTCGACATTCCGCAGCTCGGCCACCTCCAGAACATGGCCGATCAGGTCGCGAGTGACCTCCACTCCGCCAATCTGCCGCAGGAACAGGTGCTCTTCCAGGATGAAGCTGAACGCGGTGTCGGTCCGCTCACGCAACAACCGCTGCCGCTCGGCACGCGCTTCCCACTGCGCCTCGATGCGTTCGTCACTCATCGGCGGCAACTGATTCATGAACGAGGACCGTGCGTAGGCCTCCGTCTGCAACAGCCCAGGGATCAGCCGGCACTCGTACGTATAGAGACTGATCGCGTCCGTCTCCAGGTGGGCCCACGCCCGGAACCACCGCGCCAGCCCTGGCCTTCGCACCACATGCGGGACCGACTTCCGCAGCACCCCCGTCCCCCCGAGGACGGGCTCGGCCCGCTCCACGAAGTCGGGCGGGGGCATCCGGCGTCCGCCTTCAACCGACGCCACCGTGTGCTTCGAGTACCGCACGTGCTCACCGAGCTGCTCCCGGCTCAACCCCGCGTGTTCACGCAGCGCTTGGACCACCGCACCGAAGGTCCTCATGCTGTCCGACGGCTCCGGCTCACTCCCCAGCCCACTCGTCCCGCTCACATCCCCGGCCATCAGCGGCCACCTCCCACTCACCCGGCCCGCCTTGAACACCGTGCACGCGAATACTTACGTACAGTGACGATCACCGTCCATCCCCGCCCCTTCATACAGTTGGACACGTACGCGGGCGGGTCATGGCACTCCGAGCGGAGAAAATGGGCCGTGACTCGCGGTAACACCCCCCGATCCGCGCCGAATCAGCCCCCCAGCGCCGACTTTCGCCCCTCCAGACGCACCCACCCACCCGGCAGCCGCCAGATCCGCCCCCAGGCCACCCGGAATGCACCCCACCGCCACAAAGTCGTCGCAACAGCAGCCGGAAACCCGGGCAAAACACCCACCCAGCCCGACTTTCACCCCAGCCGAACCACCCCGCCGACAGCCCCGACACGCAGGCAGACCGACCCCGGCCAGGGCGCCATCCCCCACCGACACCGGGCCCGCCCGCGCACAGGGCAAGCCCGCCCCCGGCAGCCGGCCCCCGTCACCGGACAACCGACCCGTACGCGGCTTCAAGGGACGCCGCTCCCTCCGGGCCACCCATAGCCGCCGGTCTGTCACGGGCCGGAGTCCGCAGTCAAGGGTGGGGCGAAGCCCCATCGCGCAGCGACGTTCCCGGAGCGAAGCGGAGGGGACGCCCTTGACGGCGGACGGAGGCCCGCACACTCAAGAGATGGGTGGCCCGGTGGGAGCCAAAACGACACCGCCCACCCCGACTCGGCTCCCCCCGACACCGGCCCACCCCACGCAGCAGACCCCGCCCGACACCGACCCCCCGCACCCGCCCCACACACCCACCACGTACCAACTCAACGCCCCGCTACACCCCGCACCGCCCCCGAACTGTCAGACCAGCCGCATACCCTTGGGCGGGCGTGAGGGCACGAGTGCGTCGGCGCCGGTGCGTCCGTGCCTCCGGGCCTCCAGACCTCCGTGCCTCCAGACCTCCGTGCCTCCGTGCCTCCGTGCCTCCGTGCCTCCGTGCCTCCGTGCCTCCGTGCCTCCGTGCCTCCGACCGAACCCACCCACAGAGCAACCACATCCACCCATCCAGGGATCCGGACATGATCGGGCATGGGATGTGGCGAGGCGGGCATGCTTCCCATCACCCATCACCCGTCGCGGTTGCGCCACGGGTGATTCACTTGGCGGGTGGCGGACAGAACCGCCGCACCCTCCCCGAGGGTTACGGGTAGTGACGGGTACCGTCCATCCCGCCGTCGCATACCATCCGGCGTGTACGCGCGTCTGACCTGGCGAACCACCCCTCCCCCGGGCCAGATTCGGGGGCATGACCGCACTCTCCACGCCGCACCCGGCACCCCCTCCCGTCACCGTACGTATGTTCAGCCAGCGTTTCAGCTCCACTCCCCTCGGGGCACGGCTGGCGCGGCATCTCACGATCGTGCAGCTCCACTCCTGGGGTGTCCCGCAGACCGCCACCGTCTGGGACGCCGCCGCCATCGTCGCCGAGTTGGCGGCGAACGCCGTGACCCACGGCCGTGTGCCCGGGCGGGACTTCGAGCTGCGGCTCTCGCTCCTCGGGCAGGCCGTACGGATCGAGGTCTCCGACGCCCGGGGGCAGCGGCGGCCGCCGGGGCCGGAGCAGGTGGGGGCGATGCCCGTACCGGAGGGGGAATCCGGGCGGGGGCTGCTGCTCGTCGACGAACTGGCCGACCGGTGGGCGGTGCTGGACCGGGTGCCGGTCGGGAAGACGGTCCGCGCCGAACTGGACCTACGCGGGGACGCGCCGGCGGCACCTCCCCCGCCGCGGCCGGAAGCCGGCAGGAGCGGGCCAGGGCGTCGGCCGGTTCCGCGAAGTCCGGAGCCGGGTAGCTCAGGCCGCCCCCGCCGCCCGGTACGGGCGGAAGAAGGCGCGTAGCTCCTCCGCGTACAGCTCCGGCTCCTCGAACGGCGCGAAGTGCCCGCCGCGCGCCGGTTCCGTCACCCGCACGACGTTCGCGGTGCGCTTGAGCCAGGCCCGCGGCGGGCGGGCGATGTCGCCGGGGAAGAGCGAGAAGCCGGACGGCACTTCGACGCGGCGGGCGAGTTGCGCGGGCGGGATCGCGCCGTTCGCGCGATACATGCGCATCGACGAGCCGATCGTGTTCGTCAGCCAGTAGAGCGTGACGTTGGTGAGGATCTCGTCCTTGGTGTACGAGCGCTCGACGTCGCCGTCGCAGTCGCTCCACGCCCGGAGCTTCTCGACGATCCACGCCGCGAGCCCGGCCGGCGAGTCGGCGAGCCCGAAGGCGGCGGTCTGGGGCTTCGTGCGGTGCATGGCGGCGTACGCGCCCTCGGTCGCCGCCCAGGCGGTGACGGACTCGAACCAGGCGCGCTCTTCGGGGGCGAGGTCCGCCGGGTCGCCGGGCGGGACGGGCACGCCCGCGTCCGTACGGTGAACGGCGACGACCCGGTCGGGGTGGTCGAGCGCGAGGTAGCGGCTGACGTGGCTGCCGATGTCGCCGCCCGCGGCGCCGAACCGCGCGTAGCCGAGCACGTCCATGAGCCGGGCCCACAGGCCGGCGACGGCGAGGGAGTCGAGGGGCGGTCCTGCGGGGCGGTCGGAGTAGCCGTAGCCGGGCATGTCGGGCACGACGACGTCGAAGGCGTCGGCGGGGTCGGCGCCGTGCGCGCCGGGATCGGTGAGGAGGGGGATGACCTTCGTGTAGCGCCAGAAGGAGTCGGGCCAGCCGTGGCTGAGGACGAGCGGCAGGACGGGCGCGGCAGAGGCGGAGAACGCGGCGGCCCGTACGTGCACGAAGTGGATCCCGAGGCCGCCGAGCCGGACGCGGAAGCGGGGCAGCCGGGCGAGCGCGGCCTCCTGCGCCGGCCAGTCGAAACCGTCCGCCCAGTAGCCGACGAGTTCACGGAGGTAGGCGAGGTCGGTGCCCATGGACCAGCCGGCGTCCTCGGGCGCGTCCGGCCAGCGGGTCGCGCGCAGCCTCGCACGGAGGTCGTCCAGCGCAGCGGGCTCGGTGTGCGGGGTGAACGGCTCGGGGCGGGACGGTGCATCCGGCATGCGACGCACCTTACCGCCGGGGTCGGGGCGGCTTCGGTTCATCCGTTACGGGTGCGGGGGATTTGCCGGAACGGCAACGTTTCTCGCGGGATGGGGGCGGGCGTGCGGAGACTGACGACGTACCGAAGGCTCACGCCAACCGCCAACCGCCAACCGCCAACCGCCGACACGACGACCCGCCGACCGCAGAGCACCGACCGCCGACCGCCGAAAGGCAGGACACCCCATGGCCACCGCCGCATCCCGCCGCAGGGACACCCCGCCGCCCCGTACCGGAGCCTCGGAGGCCGAGACGCTGCGCGGCTTCCTCGACTACCTGCGGACGTCGATCGCCGCGAAGGTCGAGTCCGCCCCCGAACCGCAGGTGCGCACGGCGGGAGTCCCGTCGGGTACGAACCTGCTGGGCCTGCTGCACCACCTCACGTACGTCGAGCGCGCGACGTTCCTCGGCGAACGGGTCACCGACTGGCCGTCGACGTTCGAGGCCCCGGCGGCGTCGACCGTGGCGGAGATCGTCGCGGACTACCGCGAGGCGGTGGCGGGCGCGAACCGGGTGCTCGACGACTGCACGGACCTGGGCGCGCAGGTACCGCGGCGGGGCGGGAAGGCGCCGAGCGTGCGGTGGGCGCTGACGCACATGATCGAGGAAACGGGCCGCCACGCGGGCCACGCGGACATCCTCCGCGAACAAATCGACGGCACCACAGGCCGCTGACCGGGACGGCAGTCCCTCTTCGGTCACCCCAGGTGGTGGCGGAGCCAGATGTTGGGTTCCACGTAGACCGCCCAGTTGTGGGCCGGTTCGCAGCGGACCGGGGTGAGGGCGCCCGGGACCGTTGTCCAGCCCTCCTTGTCGAAGGGGAGGCCCGTCCACACTCGCCACTGCGGGAGCGGGGCGGCGATGACCATCGAGGCCGGGGCCACCGGGTCGGGGGCGGCCAGGGTGGCGCCCGCGCGGATGTGGACGCGGAGCCAGGGGTCGTGCGGGAGGCCGTCGTCGCGTACGCGGGTGGCGTACTCGGATATCGGGGTGTGCGGTTCGAGGTGCTTCGCGCTGGGGCGTACGGGGGCGACGACCTCCGCGAAGCCGCGGTCCGCGGCGGCCGTGCGCATCGCGCCGAGCATGACCGCCGACAGCCCGCCGCCCTGCCGGCCCGCGTCGACGGCGACCTCGATGGCGCTGACGGTGTCGGGCTCGACCCCGTCCCGCCGGTCCTGGAACGCCCAGACCAGCACCTGGTCCCAGCCCCGCCCCGGCAGCGCCCCGTCCTGGCCCGGGCCACGCAGCGCGAACGGTACGGCGAACGCGCGGGCGACCACCGCGCCGGACTCGTCGGTGGCGACGTGGACGTGCTCGGGGAAGACCTCGGCGATCCGCTCGTGGAGGGCGTTCGCGACGTGGTCGTGGGTTATGAACTCCGGCCAGGAGTCCGCCATCTCCCAGAGCCGGGCACGGAGTTCCGGGCGTTCGGCGAGGCTGGTGACGCGGATCGGGTCCATCCGGCGGAGTGTAGCGAGGGGTGGGGGCGATCCGCCGAGGTTAAACGGGGCGTGGCGGGCGGCGTGGCGGTGCGATGAATCCTGCGTGCCGCGGTGGTCTGTACCCACACACCGCCGCACCGAGAACCGGAGAGAACATCATGATCATCATCGCCGGGATGCTGCGAGTCGACGCCGCCGGGCGGGACGACTATCTGGCCGGCTGCGCGAACGTCGTCACGCAGGCGCGCGCCGCCGCCGGCTGTCTGGACTTCGCGCTCTCCCCCGACCCCGTCGAGGCGGACCGGATCAACGTCTACGAGCGGTGGGAGACCGACGAGGACGTCCTCCGCTTCCGCGGCACGGGCCCGGACGCCGACCAGTCCGTCCGCATCCTCGACGCGGACGTCCACAAGTACCGCATCTCCGGCATCGAGGCCCCGTAGAGCCACAGGCACACCGGACACCGACCCAATCAGCACACCCGTACGCAGGGTGATAATCCAATGCAGAGTGTCACGATGTATGGGAGTATGGGTCCATGGGTATGGTGAGCCATATGAAGACCACCGTCGACATCTCCGACGCGCTGCTGACCGAGGCACGCCGGACGGCCCGACGCAAGGGAACCACGCTCAAGGCCCTCATCGAGCAGGGCCTGCGCGCCGTCCTGGAGGAAGAGGCCGACCGCGCCGCCTTCACGCTGCGGGACGCCAGCGTGACCGGCGACGGGCTGCAGCGGGACGTGCGCGGGGCGAGCTGGGACGAGATCCGTGACCTCGCCTACGGGGACCGGGCGTGATCGCACTCGACACCAACGTGCTCGTCTACGCCCACCGCGCGGACAGCCCGTTCCACGACGCCGCCGCGGCCGCCGTGCGGGGGCTCGCCGAGGGGTCGGTCCCGTGGGCGCTGCCGTGGCCGTGTCTGCACGAGTTCTTCTCCGTCGCCACCCACCCGCGCGTCTACCAGCCGCCGAGCACCACCGACCAGGCGCTGACCCAGATCGACGCCTGGCTGCAGTCCCCCACCGCCGTCCTCCTCGCCGAGGGCACCGGGTACTGGCCCGTGCTCCGCGAGGCGCTGGAGCAGGGCAAGGTCGCCGGGCCGATGGTGCACGACGGGCGCGTCGCCGCGCTGTGCCGGATGCACGGCGTACGGGAACTCTGGTCCGCCGACCGTGACTTCAGCCGGTTTCCCGGAGTCCGGGTGCGCAATCCTCTCCAGGGGTGACGCCCCCGCTCCCGTCGCTCGTCCCTACGAATCCAGGATCGTCGTCAGCAGTTCGCCCACCCATGCCAGCAGTTCCCGGCCCTTCAGCGGCTGGGCGCCCATCTGCTTCGGCTTCGGGCGGTCCACCAGGATCTGGTTCAGCGCCGGCTTCACCACCGCGCCCGGGTACAGCCGCTTCAGCCGCAGTTCCTGCGACTCCCGCAGCGACACCGGGCTGAAGCGGATGCGGGTGCCCTGCAGGGTGATGTCCGCGACGCCGCAGGCACGGGCCAGCATGCGCAGGCCGGCGACCAGCAGGAGGTTCTCGACCGGCTCCGGGAGGGGGCCGTAGCGGTCGGTGAGTTCCTCGCGGACCGCGCGGATGTCGTCCTCCGACGTCACCGAGGCGATCGCGCGGTACGCCGCCAGGCGCAGCCGTTCGCCCGGGGCGTAGTCGTGCGGGACGTGGGCGTCGACCGGCAGCTCGATCTTCACCTCCGGCGGCGGCGCCTCCTCTGCGCCGCCCTCCAGCGTCGCGCGGTAATCGGCGACGGCCTCGCCGACCATCCGGACGTACAGGTCGAAGCCGACGCCCGCGATGTGGCCCGACTGCTCGCCGCCCAGCAGGTTGCCCGCGCCGCGGATCTCCAGGTCCTTCATCGCCACGTACATGCCGGCGCCCATCTCCGTGTGCTGCGCGATGGTGGCGAGGCGTTCGTGCGCCGTCTCCGTCAGCGGCTTCTCCGGCGGGTACAGGAAGTACGCGTAGCCCCGCTCGCGGCCGCGGCCGACGCGGCCGCGCAACTGGTGGAGCTGCGAGAGGCCGAAGGTGTCGCCGCGTTCGACGATGAGGGTGTTGGCGTTGGAGATGTCGATGCCGTTCTCCACGATCGTCGTGGAGACCAGCACGTCGAACTTCTTCTCCCAGAAGTCGACCACCACCTGCTCCAGCGCCGACTCCGACATCTGCCCGTGGGCCGTGGCGACCCGCGCCTCCGGCACGGCCTGCCGCAGCCGGGCGGCGGCGCGGTCGATGGACTCCACCCGGTTGTGGATGTAGAAGACCTGGCCCTCGCGGAGCAGTTCGCGGCGGATGGCGGCGCCGATCTGCTTCTCCTCGTACGGGCCCACGAAGGTCAGCACCGGGTGCCGCTCCTCCGGCGGGGTGGTGATCGTCGACATCTCGCGGATGCCGGTGACCGCCATCTCCAGCGTGCGCGGGATGGGGGTGGCGGACATCGTCAGCACGTCGACGTTGGCGCGCAGCTTCTTCAACTGCTCCTTGTGCTCCACGCCGAAGCGCTGCTCCTCGTCCACGATGACCAGGCCCAGGTCCTTGAACCGGGTGTCGGAGGAGAAGAGCCGGTGCGTGCCGATGACGATGTCCACGGAGCCCTCGCGCAGCCCGTCGAGCACGGCTCTGGCCTCGGTGTCCGTCTGGAACCGCGACAGCGCCCGCACCACCACGGGGAACTGCGCGTACCGCTCGGAGAACGTGCCCATGTGCTGCTGCACCAGGAGCGTCGTCGGTACGAGGACAGCGACCTGCTTGCCGTCCTGGACCGCCTTGAACGCCGCCCGCACCGCGATCTCCGTCTTGCCGTACCCCACGTCGCCGCAGACGAGGCGGTCCATGGGGATCGGCTTCTCCATGTCCTCCTTCACCTCGGTGATGGTGGACAACTGATCGGGCGTCTCCACGTACGGGAACGCGTCCTCCAGCTCGCGCTGCCACGGGGTGTCCCCCGCGAAGGCGTGGCCGGGGGCGGCCATGCGCGCCGAGTAGAGCTTGATGAGGTCGGCGGCGATCTCCTTGACGGCCTTCTTCGCCCGGGACTTGGTCTTGGCCCAGTCGGAGCCGCCCAGCCGGTGCAGCGTGGGGGCCTCGCCGCCGACGTACTTGGTGACCTGGTCGAGCTGGTCGGTGGGGATGTAGAGCCGGTCGCCGGGCTGGCCGCGCTTGGCGGGTGCGTACTCCACCAGCAGGTACTCGCGGGTGGCGCCCTGGACCGTACGCTGCACCATCTCCAGGTAGCGCCCCACGCCGTGCTGCTCGTGCACGATGTAGTCGCCGGCCTGGAGGGTCAGCGGGTCGATCTGCTTGCGCCGCCGCGCGGGCATCCGCGCGCCCTCGCGGCCGGCGGCCTTCTGGCCGGACAGGTCGGTCTCGGTGAGCACCGCGAGGCGCAGGCCGGGGGCGACGAAGCCGTGGTCCAGCTCGCCGCAGGAGACGTGCACGACGGACGGGGCGAGCGCGTCGGGGGCGAGGTCCGCGTCGAGGCGGGCGGCGATGCCCTCGCCGCCGAGGACCTCGGTGGTGCGCTGCGCGGGGCCGTGGCCCTCGGTGAGATAGACCACGCGCCAGCCGTCGGCGAGCCAGCCCTTGGTGTCGGCGAGGGCGCGGGCGGTGTCCCCCCGGTAGACCTCTGGGGCGTGCAGGCCCAGCTCCAGGGTGTCGTCCTCCAGCTCCGCGTCCGCGGAGAAGGGGCTGACCGACCACCACATCATGCCCAGCTCGCGCGCGTGCTCGCGGACGTCGGCGATGCCCCACAGCGAGGCGCGGCCCAGCAGCTCCAGGTCGATCGGCGCCTCGCCGCCGCCCGCGGAGGCGGCCCAGGACGCCTGGAGGAACTCCTGCGAGGTGGCGACCAGGTCCGCGGCGCGGGTCCGCACCCGCTCCGGGTCGCAGGACACCACCATGCTGCCGGCGGGCAGCACGTCGAGCAGCAGCTCCATGTCGTCGACGAGGACCGGGGCCAGGGACTCCATGCCCTCCACCGCGATGCCCTCGGCGATCTTCCCCAGCATCTCGCCGAGCTGCGGATGCCGTACGGCGAGGTCGGCGGCCCTGGCCCGGACGGAGCCCGTCAGCAGCAGCTCGCGGCAGGGCGGCGCCCACAGGCCGTGCTCGGCGACCTCCAGGGAGCGCTGGTCGGCGACCTTGAAGTAGCGGATCTCCTCGATGTCGTCGCCCCAGAACTCCACCCGCAGGGGATGCTCCTCGGTGGGCGGGAACACGTCGAGGATCCCGCCGCGCACCGCGAACTCGCCGCGCTTCTCGACCAGCTCCACCCGGCTGTACGCGGCGGCCCCCAGCGCCTGCACCGTCTCCTCCAGGTCGGCGGACCTGCCGCTGCGCAGCGCCACCGGCTTGAGGTCGCCGAGGCCCTTGACCTGCGGCTGGAGCACGGAACGTACGGGCGCGACGACGACGGAGACAGGGCCCGCCGCCGCGTCGCCGGGGTCCGGGTGGGCGAGCCGGCGGAGCACGGCGAGGCGGCGGCCGACGGTGTCGGAGCGGGGCGAAAGCCGCTCGTGCGGCAGGGTCTCCCACGCCGGGTACTCCACCACGGCGTCCTCGCGGCCCGGCGGCATCAGCGAGCGCAGGGCGGCGGCCAGGTCCTCGGCCTCGCGGCCGGTGGCGGTGACGGCGAGCACCGGGCGGCGGGTACGCGCGGCGAGCGCCGCGAGGGCGAAGGGACGGGCGGCGGGCGGGCCGACGAGGTCGACCTGCGGCCGCGCGCCGCCCTCCGCGGCGGTCACCGCCTCGGCGAGCGCGGGGTCGCGGACGACGGCGTCGAGCAGGCCGTACAGACTCATGGGGCATCCGCTCCGGGTGGCTGGGTGCTGGCTGGGTGGGCAGGCGGCTGGCGCCGCGGGCAACGCGAACAGCCCGAGGCGGCGGACGCCCCGGGGGTCTCCAGCGTACGACGCCCCACCGGCACCCCGCGCCCCGAGCGGCCGGACCGCCCGCGCGGTGGCGGCGGCCGGCCGCCCGGTGCCGCGCCGCCCGGCGCCCCCGCGCCCGCCCGGGCCCCGTACCCCCGTACTCCCCGCACCGCTGCCCGCCGCCCCGCGCCCTCAGCACGAAGCCGCAGGTGCCGCCGCGGAACCCCGACCTCCGGCCCGTACCGCACCGCGCACCCCTAAGGGCACGCCCCCGCCGGAAAGCAGGGGCGGGCTCCTCCGTCCGGCCGACGGGACCGCCCGCGCGGCTGTCTAGCCTGGTCAGGCGGGTCGACGGCGGAGACGGCGGGCCGGGCGGGGGTCCTTCCCCAGGAGCGGGGTGGGGATATCCCCACACCCGATACGGCGCCAGGCACCAGGGATTTCCCGGCCCCCGCCCACAAGACTCGTACAGACGACGAAGCAGCACCGCGGCAGCGGTGCGAACAGGTTCCGCAGGGCGGTTCCGCAGACGAAGGAGACACGACAGTGACTACGGCTGTAGCGGCGCGCACGGCCGTCGCCGCACGAGCGCGACAGGTGACCAAGGCGTACGGCTCGGGGGAGACGCGGGTCCTCGCTCTCGACAATGTCGATGTGGACATCGCCCGGGGCCAGTTCACCGCCATCATGGGGCCCTCGGGCTCCGGCAAGTCGACCCTCATGCACTGCCTCGCCGGCCTCGACACGGTCACGGCGGGCCGCATCTGGATCGACGAGACCGAGATCACCGGGCTGAAGGACAAGAAGCTGACCCAACTGCGGCGCGACCGCGTGGGCTTCATCTTCCAGGCGTTCAACCTCCTGCCCACCCTCAACGCACTGGAGAACATCACGCTGCCCATGGACATCGCGGGCCGCAAGCCCGACCGCGAGTGGCTGGAGCGCGTGGTGGGCACCGTGGGCCTGGCCGAGCGGCTCAAGCACCGCCCGAGCCAGCTCTCCGGCGGCCAGCAGCAGCGCGTGGCGGTGGCGCGGGCCCTCGCCTCCCGGCCGGAGATCATCTTCGGCGACGAGCCGACCGGCAACCTCGACTCCCGCGCCGGCGCCGAGGTCCTCGGCTTCCTGCGCCGCTCGGTGGACGAGCTGGGCCAGACCATCGTGATGGTCACCCACGACCCGGTCGCCGCCGGCTACGCCGACCGCGTCCTGTACCTCGCCGACGGCCGCATCGTCGACGAGATGTGGAACCCCACCTCCGAGCAGGTCCTCGACCGGATGAAGTCCTTCGACGCGCGGGGCCGGGTGGCCTGAGATGACCGTCTTCAAGACCTCCATGCGCAACTTCTTCTCCCATAAGGGACGCATGGCGCTCTCGGCCGTCGCCGTCGTGCTGTCGGTGGCGTTCGTCTGCGGCACGCTCGTCTTCTCCGACACCATGACCACCACCTTCGACCGGCTCTTCAAGGCGTCCGCCTCCGACGTCCGCGTCAGCCCCAAGGCCGCCGACAACGACGACGGCGAGTGGGGCCGCAAGCCGCAGCCGACGATGCCGGCCGCGGACCTGAAGCGGGTCGAGAAGGTCGACGGCGTCAAGGCCGCGGACGGCGAGGTGGCCAACGACGCCATCACCGTCGCGGACGCCGACAACGACAACCTCGGCTCCACCACCGGCGCCCCCACGATCGGCACCAACTGGGACCGGCTGGAGCTGGAGACCACGGAGATCACCTCGGGCCACGAGCCGCGCGGGCCGGACGAGGTCGTCATCGACGCCGACGCGGCCGACAAGCACGGCGTGGAGATCGGCGACGAGATCCGTACGATCGCCGCCCCCGGCTCGTTCACCTCCGAGGTCGTCGGCATCGCCACCTTCAAGATCACCAACCCGGGTGCGACGATCGTCTACTTCGACACCGCGACCGCGCAGGAGAAGCTCCTCGGCAAGCCCGGCGTCTTCTCCTCGGTGAACCTCACCGCCGAGGCCGGTGTCTCGAACGAAGAGCTGCGGGCCGAGGTCCAAAAGGCCGTGGCCGACTCCGCGGAACCCCTCAAGGTGCAGACGAAGGACGAGGTCGTCGAGGAGAACAAGAACGACCTCGGCAGCTTCATGGACGTCATGAAGTACGCCATGCTCGGCTTCGCCGGCATCGCCGTCCTCGTCGGCATCTTCCTCATCGTCAACACCTTCTCGATGCTCGTCGCCCAGCGCACCCGCGAGCTGGGGCTGCTGCGGGCCATCGGGTCCAGCCGCCGCCAGGTCAACCGCTCGGTGCTCGTCGAGGCGCTGCTCCTCGGCGTGATCGGCTCGGTCCTCGGCGTCGGCGCGGGCATCGGCATCGCCGTGGGGCTGATGAAGCTCATGGGCGCGGTCGGCATGGAGCTGAACACCGCGGACCTGACGATCAACGCCACCACGCCGGTCGTCGGCATCGTCCTCGGCGTCGTCGTCACCGTGCTCGCCGCGTGGCTGCCGGCCCGCCGGGCGGGCAAGGTCTCGCCGATGGCCGCGCTGCGCGACGCCGGCACGCCCGGCGACCGCAAGGCGGGTGCCGTACGGACCGCGCTGGGCGTGCTGCTCACCGCGGGCGGCGGCGGGCTGCTCTTCCTCACCACCCGCGTCGACGAGGCCGCCGACGGCGCCATGTACCTCGCGGGCGGCGTGCTGCTGTCCCTGCTGGGCTTCATCGTCTTCGCGCCGGTGCTGGCCGGTCTGCTGGTACGGGCCCTCGCGGCCGGCGTGCTGCGGATCTTCGGCCCGGTGGGCCGCATGGCCGAGCGGAACGCGCTGCGCAACCCGCGGCGCACCGGGGCGACCGCCTCGGCGCTGATGATCGGCCTGTCCCTGGTCGCCTGCCTGTCGGTGGTCGGGTCCTCCATGGTCGCCTCGGCGACGGAGGAGCTGGACAAGTCGGTGGGCGCGGACTTCATCATCCAGTCCGACATGGGCCAGCCGATCGTCCCGGAGGCGGCGAAGGTCCTCGACGACGCCCCGCACATGGAGCACGTCACGCACTACAAGGCGCTCGACGCGGACCTGACGCTGCCGGACGGCAAGACGGTCGAGGAGTACAGCCTGACGGCCGCCTCCGCGACGTACGCGCAGGACCTCAGGACCGAGACCGTGCGCGGCGACCTGGCCGACGCCTACAAGAAGGACAGCATGTCCGTCGGCGAGGACTTCGCCAAGGACCACGGGCTGAAGCTCGGCGACACCCTCACCGTCGACTTCGCCGACGGCGGCACCGCGGAGCTGACGCTGCGCGCCGTCACCTCCTCCGAGACCACGCTCGACTCGGGTGCGGCGTACCTGAACCTGACCACGGCGCGGGACTACATCAAGGCGGGCGACCTGCCGTTCGACGACATCATGTTCGGCAAGGCGAAGGAGGGCCAGGAGGAGGCCGCGTACGCCTCGCTGAAGGAGCTGATGGACCCGTACCCGCAGTACCAGGTGCGCGACCAGACCGACTTCAAGCAGACCCTCAAGGACCAGGTGGGCCAGATGCTCAACCTCGTCAACGGGCTGCTGGCGCTGGCGATCATCGTGGCGGTCCTCGGGGTCGTCAACACCCTGGCCCTGTCGGTGGTCGAGCGGACCCGGGAGATCGGGCTGGTGCGCGCGATCGGGCTGTCGCGCAGGCAACTGCGCCGGATGATCCGGCTGGAGTCGGTGGTGATCGCCCTCTTCGGCGCGCTCCTCGGGCTCGGGCTCGGGCTGGCGTGGGGCACGGCGGCGCAGCAACTGCTGGCGCTGGAGGGCCTGAAGGTGCTCGACATCCCCTGGCCGACGATCGGGGTGGTGTTCGCGGGCTCGGCGGTCGTCGGGTTGTTCGCGGCGCTGGTCCCGGCGTTCCGGGCGGGCCGGATGAACGTGCTGAACGCCATCGCGACCGAGTAGCGGCGGTACGCGGTGGAAGGGCCCGGCGAGCCTTGGTGGGCGTTCGCCGGGCCCCGAGCCCGTTCCCGGTACGGGCGGTATCCGGGAGGGGCGGTGTCGGAGCCGCCGCGGGCGGCTCCCGACGGGCGGGCGACCCCACGGGGGGTGGGACGCCGGCCCTGCTTGCGGTGCCGAACCTCTGTTGCGGATCCGGCGGTTACGGGGTCCAGACGATCGGCGCGTCCTCGTAGTCGTCCTCCTTGTACGAGGCGCCCGCGACGCTGGCGCCGGGACCGGCGCCCTGGAGCCGCTTCGTCTCGTACGAGGCCCCCGCCTCGGCGAACTCGTCGGGCGCCTGGCCCTCCGCGCACCCCTCGACGTCC
Organism: Streptomyces sp. WAC 06738; assembly: GCF_003945505.1. Lineage (NCBI taxonomy): Bacteria > Bacillati > Actinomycetota > Actinomycetes > Kitasatosporales > Streptomycetaceae > Streptomyces > Streptomyces sp. WAC 06738. Next base: position 2,856,040 of record NZ_CP029618.1, read on the forward strand.
GCGCCGAAGACCGTGGCCCCCGGGTCGCCGCCGTCGGCGGTGGTGCCGACCAGGTCCGGCGGGTACGAGCCGCCCAGGTCGCTGCCGTCCGCGTTCTCGACGGTGAACTCGACGCAGTACGGCGTGATGTCCGCGTCGCCGTTCTCCCCGAGCGCGGCGTCGAAGGCCGCCTTGTCCACGTCCGACACCCCGGTGACGGTGATCCCGATGTGGCCGGTGGCGCCCGCCCTGTCGTAGGGGACGACGGCCTGCTCGCCGATCTTCAGCTTCGTTCCCGGCGGCGTCACCTCGACCTCCTTCGGCGCGGCGGCCGGGCTCTCCTCCTCGGCGGCCGCCGGCTCCTCCTCGGGTTCCGGCGCGGCCTCCTGCGAGGACTCCTGGTCCGCGGCGGAGGAGTCGGAGTCGTCGTCCGAGCAGCCGGCGAGGGCGAGGGCGGCGGCGCTCACCGCCGCCAGCACTGTCATGCGAGTTCGGTTCACTGAGGGTTGCCTTTCGAAAATGCGCGGTGGCGCGCGCGGTCTCTCGTGCTGGTCGTGCATGAGAGGCATGCAAGCAGGGACACGAGCGGTCACCGCACGCGCAGATTCGTGTCCCGACCCACGGTGGCAGCCGGGCACCGGCCGGGTCATTGACGCTCTGAGGACACTTTCTTGACGATGCGTCGACGCCGGGCGCGCGCCGCACGCCCCGCGGTCCGGGTAAAGAGCGGGTAAACGGATGCTCTAGGCTCGGGGGCCTTGTCTCGGGGGGCAGTCGGGGAGGCAGGCATGATCGGGGACGAGTTCCGCAGCGACGAGGTACCGGCACCGGAGCGGTTCACGCACTGGACGAACCGGATGTGCTCGCGGATGGAGGGGTTCTGCGCGCTGGAGGCGGGCGGTGAGCGAAGGGACGGCACCGGGTTCCTCGCCGAGGAGCTGGAGATCGCTCTGGGCGGGGTCCAGGTCGCGGCCCGCAGGCTCTCCCCGGTGCACGTACGCCGCGAGTCCGCGAACGCCGGCGTCGACGACGCCACGTACCAGTTCCTTATGCCCCTGCAGGGATCGCTGCACACGGACTGGGACGGCCGCACGGGCGTCTGCCGGCCGGGCGGCATGTACTTCCACGACGGGACGCGGCTGGGCGGCTTCGACTGCCGCGCCGCGGACGCCTCCGGCACGTTCGACGCGCTGGTCGTCACCATCCCGAAGGAGCGGCTGACGCTCCCGGCCGGCAGCCTCCGGCGGCTGATCGGGCGGGAACTCCCGGGTGACCGCGGCCCCGGCGCGCTGCTGGCGGGCACCGTCGGCCACGTGCTGAGCAGCGCGCACGTCTACCGGCCCACCGACACCGCCCGGCTGGGCACCGCCGTGCTCGACCTGGTGCACGCGCACCTGGCACACCAACTGGAGGCGCTGACACCGGAGTCGCTGGACCCGGAGCACCGCCGGCACGCGCTGCTGGTGCGGGTCGTGGACTTCATGCGCCACCACCTGGAGGACCCGGAGCTGACCCCGCAGTCCGTCGCCGACGCCCACCACGTCTCCGTCAGCTACCTGCACCGGATCTTCCGCGCGCACACCGGCGGCCGCGAGACCGTCGCGGGCTGGATCCGCCGCCGGCGCCTCGAACACGCCCGCCGCGACCTGGCCGACCCGGTGCTCGCGGCGGTGCCCGTGCACCGGATCGCGGCCCGCTGGGGCTACACCCACGCGGAGGCGTTCACGCGCAACTTCCGGGCGGCGTACGGGGTGACGCCCCGGGAGTTCCGGCAGGGCGACCCGGCGGCCTCCGCCGACGGCGTCTCCTGACCCGGCGGGGGCGGCTCGTAGACTCGTGGCGTGGCATTCACGAGCGGTCCGCACTGCTTCCTCTGAGCGGAAGGCACTGAGGGCGACGCCGGCCGGCGTCGCCCTCCCCGGCGTGCCTGCCGCGTGACCCGCGCCCCTTCGCCGCCCGCCTCCCGGGCAGTGCGTGACGCGCCCGCCCGCAGGCACGGTCCCCGCCCGCCCCCGTGCCAGGAGCGCCCCGTGCCCGTACCGCTTCCCCCTGCCCTCGCCCTCTCGCTCGACGTGCTGCGCTGCCCCACGTGCCGCCGCGCCCGCCGCCTGCACCCCGGCGTCGGGGCCCTGCGCTGCCCGGCAGGCCACACCTTCGACCTCGCCCGCCACGGCTACGTCAGCCTGCTCACCGGCGCCCGCGCCACCAGCGGCGACGACGCGGACATGGTGCGCGCCCGGAGCCGCTTCCTGGCCGCCGGCGCGTACGAACCGCTGCGCGCGGCCGCCGCCCGGCTGGCCGCCGCGGCGGTCTCCAGGGCCGGGGCCACGGTCGTGGACGCGGGCTGCGGTACGGGCCACTACCTCGCCGGCGTGCTCGACCGGCTGCCCGGCGCCCGCGGCATCGGCCTCGACACCTCCGTACGCGCCCTGCGCGCCGCCGCCCGCGCCCACGACCGGGCCGCCGCGGTGGCCGCCGACGTCTTCCGCCCCCTGCCGCTGGCCGACGGCGCGGCCGATGTCGTCCTGAACGTCTTCGCGCCGCGCAACGCGGCCGGGTTCCACCGCGTGCTGCGGCCGGGCGGCCGGCTGGTCGTGCTCCGCCCCACCGGGCGCCACCTGGCCGAACTGCGCGCCCGGCGGCCCGCGATGGTCACCGTCGACCCGGCGAAGGAGGAGCGGCTGCACCGCGCGCTCGGCCCCTTCTTCGAGGCCGCCGCCACCGAGCGGATCGACTACCCCGCCCGCCTGACCGCGGCGGAGGCCCTGGACCTGGTGGCGATGACGCCGAGCGCGCGCCACCCGGCCCGTACGGAGGAACCTCCGCCGGGCCGGGTCACCGTCTCGGTGCTGGCCACCGCGTACCGGCGTCGGTGAAGGGGGCCCACGGCCGATCAGAGGCGGTCGGGATCGCCGGGACTGTCGGGACTATCGGGACTGTCGGGGCTGTCGGGACGGAAGCTCGCTCTGACGTGGACGCGCTCGCCCTGGGGGCCGAGGATGCTGAGGAACTCCACGGCGTACTCGTCGGCGTTGCCGAACCAGTGCGGAAGGTGGGTGTCGAACTCGGCCGCCTCCCCCTCCCCGAGGACGAAGTCCTTCTCGCCGAGGACGACGCGCAGGCGCCCCTTCAGCACGTACAGCCAGTGATAGCCCTCGTGCGACCGGGGGTCGGGCTCGCGGCCCTCGGTCAGGCCGGCGGGCAGCAGGTGCTTGAACGCCTGCGGCCCGCCGGGCTTGCGCGTCAGCGGGACGACGGTCATGCCGTTCCGGGTGAACGGCCGCGGATACACCCGGGGATCGAGCTCCTCCGGAGCGCCGACCAGTTCCTCGATCGGCACCCGGTACGCCCCGGCCAGCGGCAGCAGCAGTTCCAGACCGGGCCTGCGCCGGCCGGACTCCAGCCGGGACAGGGTGCTGACCGGAATGCCGGTGGCCGCCGAGAGGGCGGTCAGGGTGACGCCCCTGCGGCGGCGCAGCTCGCGCAGCCGGGGGCCGACCGCGGCCAGCACGGCGTCGATGTCCTCGCTCACGGGCCCACTGTGCGGCCGCTTTGCACTTTCCGCAAAGAACTTTGCGGGATCGCCGAACCCGGCGCACGGTGGCGTCACCCAGCGAGAGGAGCGGGCTCATGAACACGGCGCACTGGGATGCGATGTACGGCGGCAGCGATCAGGTGTTCAGCGGCAATCCCAACGCCGTACTCGTCGCCGAGGCCGCGGGCCTGCCGCCGGGCCGGGCGCTCGACGCCGGCTGCGGCGAGGGGGCCGACGCCCGCTGGCTCGCCCGGCGGGGCTGGCGGGTCACCGCGGTCGACGTCTCCGGGGTCGCCCTGCGGCGGGCCGCCGCCGCGGCCACCGGCACCGGCGGCCGGGTGACGTGGACCCGGGCCGATCTGATGGCCGCACCTCCGCCCGCCGGCGCCTACGACCTGGTGTCCGTCCACTACTTCCCGCTCAGGCGCCGGCCGGGACACGCCGCGCTGCGCGGCCTCCTGGACGCCGTGGCCCCCGGCGGCACGCTGCTCTTCGCCACCCACGCCCCCGCCGACCCGGACCGGCACGGGGACCCCGGCTTCGACCCGGCCGGTTACTACCAGCCCGGGGAGATCGCCGAACTCCTCGCCCCCGCCTGGGACATCCTGCTCGACGAGACCCGCCCCCGCACCACCCCGCCCCCCGCGGGCACCCACCACACCCACGACACCGTCCTGAAAGCCCGCCGCCCGCGGTGAGCCCCCCGCGGGCCCACCGCGCAACGGCCCTCCGGCCTAGTCGTCCCCGTGGGGGGAGGGGCCCGGGACCGTGCCCGTGGTTGCGTCGGAGTCGGGGGCGCGGCCCGTCATCGCCGTGAGGGTGGCGCGTACGTGTTCCATGTGCGCCGTCAGTTCCTCGCGGCGGCCCTCCGCCTCGCGCAGCGCGCGCTGCGTGTCGCGTTCGATCTGCTCCGCCTGCGCCACCGCCTCCGCCACCAGCTCCGCGCCCTGCGCCTCCGCCTCGTCGCGGCAGCGGGCCGCGTACGCCTCGGCCTCGGCGTGCGCCGCCTGCTGCTCGGCGAGGTGCGCCTCCGCGGCCCGGGTACGGGTGGCGAGGTCGGCGTCGATGGCCTGCCGCCGCTCGCGTACCTCCTCGTCCAGCCGCCGCGCCGCCGCCGTGCGTTCGAGGCTGGCCTCGTCGAGCATCGCCGCCGTGCGGTGCTTCATCTCCGCCAGCGCCGCCGCCGCCTCGCCCGCGGTGTCCTCGACCGCGGCGTGCGCGGAGGCCAGCAGGTCGGCCGCCTCCTGCTCGGCCGCGCCGAGCGCGCTGCGCAGCCGGGCCTCGGCCTCCTCGCGCAGGGCGTTGGCGGCGCGGCGGGTGTCGGCGGTGGTCTCCTCGACGTACCGGCGCGTCTCGGCCTCCGCGCGCTGCAGTTCCTCCGCCGCCGTGCCGCGCAACTCCGCGGCCTGCTCCTGGGCGAGGTAAAGGATCTCCTGGGCGCGGGGGCCCAGTTCCGCGTAGGTCTGCTCCTTGACCTGTGCCAGCTCGCCGGTGAGGCGTTCCAGCTCCTGGCTCAGCTCGCGCTCCAGGACGGTGAGGCGGGCGGCCCGCTCCCAGGCGGAGTCGCGCTCCTCGCCCACGCGGGTCACCGCGGCGTCCACTTGGTCGGGGTGGTAGCCGCGCCCACCGCGTACGGTGTCGAAGCCCCGAGCCGACGTCTTCACGGCGCCCATGTGATCGAGCTCCTCTCGTCCCCGGTCGACTGTCGGCGCTCATCCTTCAGGACTCTCGCTAATCGGTCATAACCTGACACCCACTCCTTTCAGGTGGTCATCGGTCGAAGAACATACGAAACGGCCCCACCGGCGGAGCCGGTGAGGCCGTTCCCTTACTGCCCGCGAAGGGCTACAACAGGCCGTCCCAGAGCTGTTCGAGCACCACCGACCACCAGTGGTCGGGGCCCTGGAGGGCCGCCGGGTCGATCGCCACCAACTGCGACTGGAAGTCGACCGTCCAGCGCCCCGCCTGGTCCGGCGTGAGCCCGAAGCGCATCCGCCACATGTGGCCGAGCATCGCCAGGCAGCGCACGAACTCCGGCAGCCCGGTGTTCACGAACTGCGGCGGCGCGCTGCCCCCGCCGGGCGCCGCCTCCAGCGGCACGGCGACGATGTGCGCGGTCCCGTACTGGACACACATCTGGCGGCCGAAGTCGTTGCCCATCACGAGGTACGAACCGGCGTCGGACGCCGCCTGCACGCCCCGCTCCGCCGCCAGCTCCGCCAGCGTCGGAACCGGCCGGCCCGGCTGCGCCTGGCCCCAGAAGAACGGGCCGAAGTCCATCGGCAGCCCGGCCCACACGAGCGTCTGCGCCACGATGTCCGGCACGCCCTGCCGGGCCACGGCCCGCTGGTCGTACCGGAACACGCCCTGCGGCCCGAACGCCTGGTACAGCTCGTGCCCCAGCCCCTCGGGCGGCAGCGGCGGCAGCACGGGGATCTGCCCCGGCGGCGGCAGCGGCACGCGCTGCGGCCGCGGCCGGGCCGGGCCGTCGGCGACCTGGTGCAGCTCGCCCTGGTGCTCGATGAGCTGCTGCATGCCCTGCTGCCGGGAGGCGTGGTCGCGGCCGTAGGAGGCGGTGTGGCTCAGCCGCACCTGCGGCCAGGTCTCGCGGATCATGCGGGAGCAGTAGCCGCCGGGCAGGTCGCAGGGCTCCAGCTCGGTGTGGAGCTCCAGGACCTGCTGCGGCGGTACGCCCATGCCGCGCAGCTCGTGCAGGATCTGCCACTCGGGGTGCGCGGTGCCGGGGGCGGAGCGGCGCATGACCTGCTGCTCGGAGCCGTCCTGGGCGCGGTAGCGCAGGACGGCGAGGTAGCCGGGGCCGACGGTGGGGACGCCGGGGGGCGGATAGCCGTAGCCCGCGGGCTGCGGGGCGCCGGGGGGCGGCATGCCGGGCGCGCCGGGCACGGGTCCTGCGGGGGCGGCTCCGGGGGCGCCCGGGGGAAGGGGGCGGGACCGGCGGCGGGGGGCGCGCCGGGGGCGCCCGGAGCGCCGGGCGCGAAGGGGGCGCCGCCGGGGGGCGGGGCGGGCTGGCCGGGCGCGGGGGGCGGGGGTGCGCTGGGTGCCCCCGGGGCGCCAGGGGCTCCGGGTGCGCCGGGTGCCGGTGGGGCGGCGGGTGCGCCCGGGGCGCCGGGTGCGCCGGGGGGTGAGGGCGGGCCCGGGGGTGCGCCGCCCGCGGAGGCACCCGGGTCGACCTGCGACACGAGCTGGGTCGGGATGTACGCGTTGCCGGCGCCCGGGGCACCCGGGGCCGACGGCGGGGGCGGCGCCGAGGAACCGGAGCCGCGGCCGGCGCCGGGCGTGCCGGGGGCGCCGGGCGGCGGCGGTACGCCCTGACCGCCGGGGGCCCGCTTGCCCTTGAGCGGGGGCGGGATGGGGGTGGCCTTGCTGGTGGCCTGCTCGGCGATGTCGGCGGCACCGCCGCCGGAGCCGGCGGGCGGGGCGGAGGGGGTCTGGGGGGCGGCCGGGGTGCTGGGCCCGCCCGGGGCGCCGGGGGCCCCGGGTGCGGAGGGAGCGCCCGGTGCGGCCGGGGCACCGGGGGCCGCGGGTGGGGCGGGCGGGGCGCCGGGGGCGCCGGGCGGAGTGCCCGGGGCGCCGGGGGTGTTCGGGGCTCCCGGCGGGGCGGGGGTGCCCGTGGATCCGGGGGCTCCCACGGCGTTCGGTCCACCCGGCGGTGCCGGGGCGGGGGCGCCCGGGGGCGGGGTGCCCGGCGCACCGGGGTAGCTGCCGGAGCCGGGGGCGGGTGGGGCGCCGGGGGCAGGAGGAGGCGTGGCGCCGGGGGCCGCGGGCCCGCCGGGCGGCGCCGGAGCGCCGGGGTAGCCGCCGGAGCCGGGGGCGGGCGGAGCGCCCGCGCCCGAGTGCGGGCCCGGCGCGCCGGGGTAGCTGCCGCCACCGGGCGGGGGCGGGTACGGGCCGCCCGGCGGCGGGGTGTCGGGAAGCGAAGCGGAGAGGACCGTCTCCGGCAGCGGCACGGAGGCCGCGTCGTCGTCGCCGCGGGAGTTGGTGTCGTTCCACGGGGTCGGTGCCGCCGCCGCGGGCGCGGTCGGGTCCACCCGCGGGCCCACCGACCCGGAGGAGGCCCCCGACGCACCGGCGCCCCCGGCCGCGTACGGCGAAGCGGGCCCGGAACCCCCGGCCCCGTATGGCGCGCCCGGACTCCCCTGCGCCGCAGGCGCACCCGGGCCCGAAGACGGCGCCGGGACGGGCGACGGGGAAGACGATGACGGGGCGGCCGGGGGCGCCGGAGAAGGCGCAGGAGCAGGCGCGCCCGCGTGCCGGCCACCCGACCTGCCGGACCCGGACGACCCCGAAGACCCCGAGTCGCGCCGCGGAATGCCGATCTGGTCCGCCGCCTCCTGCAGCCACTCCGGCGGCGTCAGCAGGAACGACGTCGCCCCCAAATCCACGCGCTCCCCCGGCTGCACGCCCCGCGGAGCCGCCGCCTCCTCGCCGCCGTACTCCTCCTCGAAGCGCCGGATCACCTCGCCGACCGGCAGCGCGGGCCACAGCGTCGTGTCACCCGAGTCACGCGCGATGACCATGCGCGCCCCCGAGCCCTCCGGCATCTCGTCGCCCGCCGGGATCTCGGCCCAGGCCACGAAGCCCAGTTCGAACTCCCGCACCTTGACCTCGCGGCGCCGCTGCTGCGGCACCCCGCCGTTGATCCACGAGTCGGCGCGCTCCTGCGCCTGTGCGAAGGTGACCATTACCTCTTCACCCCTCCACCGGCACGGCGCGCGCGAAGCCGCCGTCCACCATCAGATTCGCCACGGTCTCCAACTCCGGCGGGCCGCCCACCAGCCGGTCGAGGAAGGCGTCGAAGTCCTCCCCGCAGAACAGCAGCAGCCGCTCCACCCGCTCCGCGACCGACCAGCCCGAGTCGCCCTGGTCGCGGGCGTCGTCGTACGGGCAGAACCACACGCTGCCGCGCCTGCGGCCCTTCGTCTTCAGCGCGAGCACCCCGCCCTGCAGGAACGCGATGCCCAGATAGTCCTTCGTCAGATGGTCGCGCAGGCACTTGTTGACGTAGACCACGTCGTTCACCGCCGCCTCGTCGCGCACGGTGAAGAACGGCTGGTCCACCAGCAGCCCCAGCTCCGGATCGAGCGCCGCCCCGACCGGCGCGCAGCCGCCCGCCGCCTTGAGGAAGTCGCGGTACGCGCCCGGCAGCCCGTAGCCGAGATCCTCCTCGACACCCATCACCTGGTCCTCGGTGACCGCCGCGCCGTCACGCGGAAGGGTGAAATGCACCGGCCGCGTCTCCTGCAACGGGCGCGTGCCGCGCTTGTCCTGGTCGACGGCCGCCGTCGCCAGCCCGCCGTGGTGCCGCAGCAGCGCCTTCACGTCGGCGGGCACCAGCTCCATGCGGCGGGTCCCCGCCACGTGGTGCCAGGTCCAGCCGTGCGGCGTCGCCACCGACGGCAGCGTCGACCACAGCTCGTGGCCCTGCGCGTGCAGCGCCGCGTTCGCCGACACGTAGTCCGTCAGCCGCAGCTCGTCGATGCCGAAGCCCTCGGGGGGCTCGGCGATCTCCGCCGCCGCGCGCGCGTACGGGGAGAAGTCCGGGTAACCGTCGGCGTCCACACGCACGCCGCGGGGGTGTCTGGCGGCCCGGACCGGGTCCGGGAAGTTCACGACCTGCCCGGCGTATGCCGCGTTCGGCGGTGCGACGGTCGTTCCTCGCCGACCTGACGTCATCGCGTGTGCCCCCTGCCGTTGGTCTCCGTCAAAACACAGCCTATGGGGTGCCGCGGCCGGCGGTCTTGCCCTGGTCAGAGAGCGCCCCGGCAAGCGGCGTGATCTGCTCCGCAATGACGGACTTGCCCAGCACGGGACCGGGCCGCGGGGTGTGCACACGCCGGTACGGAAGGCACCTCGGGTGTCGTGTCGTACGTATGTGGCAAGCTGGACGGCGCGAGACAGCGGAGTTTCACGGGGGAGGCTCTTACCGCTATGCACGCACGCTCAGACACAGCAGATCCGCTCACCGGCGGCGATCCATACGGCGGTATGGGACGCCCGTTCGGCCTGACGGACACTCCGTACGGATACATGGAAACGGACATGGGGACGGGGACGGGCCCGGCGGCCGACCCCCGCACAGACTGGCGCGACACGGCGCCCGGCGACGGTGTGCCGCGCCTCACCAGCCGGCGGGACGGCGTCCTGCCGGCCGTCGGCGCCGCCCTCTCCGTCCGCGGCCAGACCCTCACCTGCACGGCGAGCCGCGCCGACCAGGGCCCCCTGCTCCACCCACTGGTGCAGGACTTCCTCGACACGCTCACCAGCGGCCGCCGCGAGCGGTTCACCGGGCGCTGCCCGGAAGCCGTGCTGCTCTCGCGGCACCTGACGGCCGTCGAGGCGGCCCGCAGCAAGCGCGCCGCGCGCAAGCCGCTGTCGGCGGGAGAGGCGCGGCGGGCGCTGAAGCAGGCGAAGATCACCGCCCGGCACATCCGCGAGGACGGCGACCCGCTGCACGGGCGGTACGCGCCGCCGTGCCGCTCCTGCACCGCCCTCCTCACCCACTTCGGCGTGCGCACCGTGGGCGATGCGCACGCAGAGGACTGACCCGTGGTCCCCCCGGACCCGCGCGACCTGGCCGCGCACCACACGCGCTTCCCGGTCGAGGTCGACAGCGCGCTGCGCGCGGCCGGCTGGGAGCCGGGCCGGTGGGACATACGGCAGGCGGAGACCTGGGCCGACACGCTGCGGGCCCATGTGTCGCCCGCCGGCCACGTGCACGCGGTCTTCCCGGCGGCGGTCGAGGCGTGGGCCGAGTTCGGCGGCCTGCGCGTCGTCGGCGAGGGCTCCGGCCGCCAGTTGGGCCCGGCGGACCTGCACGTGGACCCGATGCACGGGCTGCACCTCACGCGCACCCTCGCGGACCTGGGCCGCGCGCTCCGGACGGAGCTGTGCCCGCTGGGCGCGGAGCTGGCCCCGGACGGGAGCACGGCGCAGGCGGTGCTGGCGGTCGACGCCGAGGGCAGGGGGTACGCGCTGGATCACGCCGGGGACTGGTTCCTGGGCAGGACCGTGGACGAGGCACTGGTGACGCTGGTGACCGGCCTCGAACCGCAGCGCCTGACGCCCGAGCCGGACTGACGGGCGTCCGTACGGGCAGGGCTTCCGCGTGTGGACGCGCCGGGTGCTACGCCCCGGCGGGCAGCACGGCTGAGACGCGGAAGCCGCCCGCGTCCGTCGCGGCCGACACGAAGCCGCCGCCCAGGCCCGTCACGCGCTCGCGCATGCCCACCAGGCCGTTGCCGCCGCTGGGCAGCCCGGCGCTCTGCGAGGCGGCGTCGGACGGGCCGTTCACCACGAGCACGGCCACCTCGGCGACGCGGTGCGCGAGCAGCACCCGGGTCTTGGCACCGGGGGCGTGCTTGTGGACGTTGGTGAGCGCTTCCTGCACGACCCGGTAGACGGTCTGCTCCACCTCGGCGGCATACGGGCCGGGATCGCCCTCCTCGGCGAAGTCCACGGCCATGCCGGCGGCGCGGGACTCGCCGATGAGCGCTTCCAGATCGTCCAGGCGTGGCCCGGGACCACCGGCGTCGGCGTCTGCGGCATCCCGCGGGCGCTGCCCGGCACGGGCTGCCGCGGCCGGGCCGCCGCGCGCCGGGCGGCCGGCGTCGGTGGCCACGGCGGCGGAGGCACCGCCGCCCGCGGAGGAGGCGGCCTCCGGACCGCCCCGGGCAACCCCGGCCCCGTCGGCCCCGGCCCTGGAACCGGCCCCGGCCCCTGCACCGGCCACCGCGACCCCGAAGCCGGCGCCGGCCGCCTCCGCGGCCGTACCGCCCGACGCGGCAGCGCCGGACGCCGCACCACCCGGCGCCGCGGCGCCGACGACGGCCTCGCCACCGCCCGGCGCCCCGCTCCCCGGCGCCGACACCGACCCCGCCGGCATCCGCAGCACGCCCAGCATCTCCCGCAGCTCCGTCAGCGCCTGCCGCCCCATGTCCCCGACCAGCGCCGCGTTCCGCGCCGCCTTCTCCGGATCGTTGAGCACCACCCGCTCCAGCGCCGCCGCGTGCACCACCATCAGGCTCACCCGGTGCGCCACCACGTCGTGCATGTCCCGCGCGATCCGCGTGCGCTCCTCGCGCCGCGCCCACACCGCGCGCTCCTCCGCCCGCTCCGCGAGCAGCGACAACTCCCGCTCCAGACCGTCGGCCCGCTCCCGCAGGCTCTCCACCAGCCGCCGCCGCGCGCCCACGTACAGCCCGAACAGCAGCGGCGGCAGCGTCAGGCCGACCGACATCAGCAGCGCGACGAGCGCGGCCAGCACGAAGGGCGAGTCGCGGTCGTGCTCCTCGAAGGTCTGGTACATCTGCACGAACGTGACAATGATCACGGCGGAGACGGACATCCCGGCCAGGGCCGCGGTGATGCGCCGGGGGATGTCGGAGGCGGCGAGGGTGTAGAGGCCGACGACGGCCAGCAGGAAGCCCATCTCCGCGGGCGTGACGGCCATGCCCACCAGCACCGGGACGATCGGCCACCGCCGCCGCAGCACCAGCGTGCTGCCCGCGACGAGCCCCAGCACGATCCCGAACCCCAGCGGAAGCCCGGCGTCCCGCGCGAACGGCACCCCCTGCGCCGCGCACTCCGCGGCCGACGCCGCCGCCAGCACCACGTCCAGCACCATCGACCGGCGCCGCGCCCACCACCAGACCGGCCTCCGCCCCCCGGAGACCTCGCTCACGGCTTCCCCCGACGCGGTCATACCAACCAGCGTAAGGGCCGAACACACGGTGCCGGGCTTCGGGTGCAACAGCACGCAACGGATTCGAACGCACACGAAACCACCAGGTAGGCCCCGAACTGGTGAATCGACCGCATATTCGCATCCGCCGCCCGGACCCGGGGCGAGTCTGGTCGCCATGACCCACGCAGCACGACGCCGCCGGGGCGACGGCACGGGCGGCCTGCTCACCGGCACCGCGACCTTCGAGGAACTGCGCGACCGGGCGGTCGCCCTACGCAGGAAGGGCCTGAGCCGCAGACAGATCCGCGACCATCTGAAAGTCGGCAACAACGACCTGCTCAACCGCCTCCTGGAAGGCGAACCGCCCCCGGAGTGGACCAAGCGCCCGCGGGCGAAGGACGCCCTGCGGGCGAGGGCCCGCGAGTTGCGCAAGCAGGGGAAGACGTACGACCAGATCCAACTGGAACTGGGCTGCTCGAAAAGCTCGATCTCCCTGTGGGTACGCGACCTGCCCAAGCCGCCGCCCCGGACCCCGGAGGAAGCGTCGGCCATCGCGAAACGGGGATGGGAGGCCACGCTGCGGCGGCGGGAGAAGGAAAGACAGCAGACCAAGGCCGCGGCGACCGGCGAGATCGGGCGGCTCAGCGACAGAGAACTGTTCCTGGTCGGCGTGGGCCTCTACTGGTCCGAGGGAGCCAAGGCCAAAGCCCCCGGCCGGCAGGAAAGGGTGATCTTCGTCAACAGCGACCCCGGAATGATCACCGTCTTCCTGGCCTGGCTCCGCCTACTGGACGTCGATCCGGAGCGTGTGCGGTTCAGCGTGCAGATCCACGAGACGGCGGACGCCGCAGCCGCCGAGGAGTTCTGGGCCGCGCACGTGGGCGTGGACCGCAGCCTTCTGCTCAAAACCTCGCTCAAGACGCACAACCCCCGGACCAACCGCACGAACACCGGCGAGGGCTACCACGGATGCCTTCGTGTAACGGTCCGGGACGGCGCTGAGCTGTACCGTCGCATCGAGGGGTGGTGGTACGGCATAGTGGTGGCCGCGCATCACCCCGATCACCGAATCGGACATAGGTGATGAACTATCCCGGGTCGTCTAATGGCAGGACAAATGGTTTTGGTCCATTGAATGAGGGTTCGATTCCTTCCCCGGGAGCCTCGGCACAGAGGGCCCACGGGTCCCGGCAACCGCCGGGGCCCGTTTGCGTTACCGACGCGTATGGCCTCGGTATCCTGCCCGTACCCCCGATTCCGCCTGCGTAAGGACCTCACGTGACCGCGAACCGCCCCGCAGCCGTCGTCGTACTCGCCGCGGGCGAAGGCACCCGAATGAAGTCCGCGACCCCCAAGGTCCTGCACCGCATCTGTGGTCGCTCGCTCGTCGGGCACGTCGTCGCCGCCGCCGGAGAGCTGGACCCCGAGCATCTGGTCGTCGTCGTCGGCCACGGCCGGGAGGCCGTCACCGCGCATCTCGGGGAGATCGCGCCGCAGGCGCGGGCCGTGGTGCAGCAGGAGCAGAACGGGACCGGGCACGCCGTGCGGATCGCGCTGGAGGAGCTGGCCGGGAGCGGCGTGGCGCTGGACGGGACCGTCGTGGTCGTGTGCGGCGATACGCCCCTGCTCGCCGGCGAGACGCTGGACCGGCTCGCCTCGGCGCACGACGCCGACGGGAACGCCGTGACCGTGCTCACCGCCGAGGTGCCGGACGCGACCGGGTACGGGCGGATCGTGCGGGAGGACGCGACCGGGGCCGTGACCGGGATCGTGGAGCACAAGGACGCCTCCGCCGCGCAGCGGGAGATCCGGGAGATCAACTCCGGGGTGTTCGCGTTCGACGCGAAGCTGCTGGCGTCCGCGCTGACGCAGGTGCGGCGGGACAACAGCCAGGGCGAGGAGTATCTCACCGACGTACTGGGGATCCTGCGCTCCGCGGGGCACCGGGTGGGTGCGTCGCCGGCCGCCGACCACCGCGAGATCCTGGGCATCAACAACCGGGTGCAGTTGGCCGAGGCGCGCCGGCTGCTCAACGACAGCCTGCTGCGGGACGCGATGATGGCCGGGGTGACGGTGGTGGATCCGGCGTCGACGTGGTTCGACGTGGCGGTGACGTACGAGCCGGACGCGGTGGTGCACCCGCAGACGCAGCTCCTGGGGGCGACGCACGTGGGTGCGGGTGCCGAGGTGGGGCCGGGGTCGACGCTGACGGACACGGTGGTCGGCGCGGGTGCGCGGGTGCTCAACACCGTGGCGGACGGGGCGGAGATCGGGCCGGGGGCGAGCGTGGGTCCGTACACGTATCTGCGGGCGGGGACGCGGCTGGGCGAGGGGGCCAAGGCCGGGACGTATGTGGAGATGAAGAACGCGGACGTGGGCGCGGGGACGAAGGTGCCGCATCTGTCGTACGTGGGGGACGCGACGATCGGTGAGTACACGAACATCGGTGCCGCGAGCGTGTTCGTCAACTACGACGGTGTGGCCAAGCACCACACGACGATCGGGAGTCACTGCCGTACGGGCGCGGACAACATGCTTGTTGCGCCCGTCACAATCGGGGACGGCGCGTACACCGCCGCGGGGTCGGTGATCACGAAGGACGTGCCGCCGGGTTCGCTGGCCGTGGCGCGCGGTCAGCAGCGCAACATCGAGGGCTGGGTGGCCCGTAAGCGCCCCGGGAGCGCGGCGGCGCGGGCGGCCGAGGCGGCCCGCCGGGAGGGTGCGGCGGAGGACGAGGGCGCCGGTCAGGCGGGGTGACGGCGTGGGAAGCCGGGGCGTACTGGGCGTACGGTGAGTAGGACATCCGACCGGCCGCCCGCCCGGCCGCCTGCCCGACACCGAGGAGAACGTGCTGTGACCGGGATCAAGACGACCGGCCAGAAGAAGCTGATGCTTTTCACCGGCCGTGGCTACCCCGAGCTTGCCGAGGAGGTCGCGCACCAGCTCGGTGTGGGCCTCGTACCGACGAAGGCGTTCGACTTCGCCAACGGTGAGATCTACGTCCGTTTCCAGGAGTCGGCGCGGGGGGCCGACTGTTTCGTGATGCAGAGTCACACGACGCCCATCAACCAGTGGATCATGGAACAGATGATCATGGTGGACGCGCTGAAACGTGCCTCCGCGCGCAGCGTCACCGCGATCGTCCCCTTCTACGGCTACGCCCGCCAGGACAAGAAGCACCGCGGCCGGGAGCCGATCTCGGCGCGGCTCATCGCCGACCTGCTGAAGACGGCGGGTGCGGACCGGATCCTCACGGTGGACCTGCACACGGACCAGATCCAGGGCTTCTTCGACGGCCCGGTGGACCACCTCTTCGCGCTGCCGGTGCTGGCGGACTACGTGGCGTCGAAGACGGACCGCTCGAAGCTGACGGTGGTCTCGCCGGACGCGGGGCGCGTGCGGGTGGCGGACCGGTGGGGCGACCGGCTGGGGGCGCCGCTGGCGATCGTGCACAAGCGCCGGGACCCGGACGTGGCGAACCAGGTGACGGTGCACGAGGTCGTGGGCCACGTGGCCGGCCGGGTGTGCGTGCTGGTCGACGACATGGTGGACACCGGGGGCACGATCTGCGCGGCGGCGGACGCGCTCTTCGCGAACGGCGCGGAGGACGTGATCGTGGCGGCGACGCACGGCGTGCTGTCGGGTCCCGCGGGTGACCGGCTGAAGGGGTCGAAGGTGAGCGAGTTCATCTTCACGAACACGCTGCCGACGGCGAGCGAGTTGGACCTGGACAAGATCACGGTGCTGTCGATGGCGCCGGTGATCGCCCGCGCGGTGCGCGAGGTGTTCGAGGACGGCTCCGTGACCAGCCTCTTCGACGAGCACGCGTAGCCGTAGCGCGGAAGATCGACTTGGGGCGGCCGCTCGCCGCCGGGTAGACTCCCGGAGTTGCTCGGCGAGGGAGGCCGCCCCGGTCCGTCCGGTTCCGGTTCGGTGCTCCGTTATCGACGCGCTCTTCGTAGCAGGCCGATCGCGGCCGGGTGACCGTCCCGACAGCCTCACCTACTGCGAGGAGTGCGACCATGGCCGAGTACAAGATCACCGCGGAGCCGCGGACCGAGACCGGCAAGGGCGCCGCCCGCCGGCTGCGCCGCGAGGACAAGGTTCCCGGCGTCATCTACGGCCACGGCGCCGACCCGCGGCACGTGGCGCTGCCGAGCTACGACCTGCTGATGGCGCTGAAGACCTCGAACGTGCTCATCAGCCTCGACCTCGAAGGCAAGTCCGAGCTGGTCATCCCGAAGGACGTGCAGCGCGACGTGCTGCGCACCGGGGTGCTCAAGCACGTGGACCTGCTGGTCGTGAAGCGCGGCGAGAAGGTCACCGTCGAGGTACCGATCCAGGTCGAGGGCGACCTGGCGCCGGGCCAGAACCTGCTGGAGCACACGCTGCACGCGCTGCCGGTCGAGGCCGAGGCGACGAACATCCCGGAGTCCGTGACGGTGAGCGTCGAGGGCCTGGAGGCGGGTGCCACGGTGGCGGCGAAGGACGTCAAGCTGCCGGCCGGGGTGACGCTCGCCGTCGACGGCGAGGACCCGGTGCTGCACGTGGTCGCGCCGCAGGCGGAGGAGCCGGCGGCCGAGGGCGAGGCGGCCGAGGGCGAGGCCGCGGCCGACGAGGGCAAGTCGGAGGACTGAGCACCGCGGGGGCGGGTCGTACGGGCCCGCCCCCCGTCTCCGTACGCGCAGGCACGCACACGCACCCCGGGAGGGCCGGCAGATGTCGGACGCAGCGCAGCCGTGGCTCGTCGTGGGCCTGGGCAATCCGGGCCCGGGGTACGCGGGCAACCGGCACAACGTCGGGTTCATGGTCGCGGACCTGCTGGCGGAGCGCGTCGGCGGCCGGTTCAAGGCGCACAAGGCGCGGGCGCAGGTCGTGGAGGCGCGCCTGGGCCCGCCGGGTCCGGCGGGGCGGCGGATCGTGCTGGCCAAGCCGATGACGTACATGAACCTGTCCGGCGGCCCGGTCTCGGCGCTCGCCGGCTTCTACAAGGTCCCGCTGGAGCGGATGGTCGTCGTCCACGACGAGCTGGATCTGGACTACGGCACGCTGCGGCTGAAGCTCGGCGGCGGCGACAACGGCCACAACGGGCTGAAGTCGCTGTCGAAGTCGCTGGGCCGGGAGTATCTGCGGGTGCGCTTCGGCGTGGGCCGGCCGCCGGGTCGGATGGAGGTGGCGGACTACGTGCTGAAGGACTTCTCCGCCGCCGAGCGCAAGGAGCTCGACTACTTCGTGGACCGTACGGCGGACGCCGTGGAGGCACTCGTCACGGAGGGCCTGGAGCGCGCCCAGAACACGTACAACGGCTGATCCCCCGACCTGTCACCAGACTGTGACAAAGGGTTTTCCCAGCACATCTCCTGAAACGGGATGAAGGGCGCACGACGCGCTTGACCGGCGCCCCGCCGGCGGCGGAAGCTGAGCCGCCCCCCAACTTCCCTCTGCACACCTTTCACTCACGAAGTTGGGTATCGCATGCGAACCATCGCTTCGATCGGCGCGGTCGCCGCTGCCGCTGCCGCCTCCCTGCTGTTCGCCGCCGCGCCGGCGCCGGCGGCGAGCGGCGACAACGGGACCGTGAAGATCCACGACGCCGCCACCGGCGAGGAGCTTCGCAAGAACGAGCCGAAGGTCTGCGAGTTCTATCTCGACGCCTTCGGCTTCGACGCCGGCCAGCAGGTCACGTGGGAGATCGTCGGCTGGAAGCCGACCGGGGACAACAAGACCGTCGCGGACGAGGGCGAGATCGTCCTCGACGGCGAGGGGCACGGCCGGACCGAGGACATGACCCTCCCCGACGGCCACTACAAGCTCTTCTGGAACTGGGAGGGCGAGAACGGGGCCGCGAAGCACAAGGTCTTCTGGACCGAGTGCGAGGACTCCGAGTCGCCGGACACGGACACCCCGTCCGACACCCCGTCGGACGACTCCTCCCAGGCGGCGGAGGAGCCGGGCAAGCCCGGGAAGCCGGGCGAGGACGGCGAGCAGGGCGCGGACGCCGCGCCCAGTGCGTCCAACGCACCGGGCGCGCAGGGCGGGGGCGACGAGGAGTCGGGCGGCCTGGCCGCCACCGGCGCGTCGGTGACGGGCATCTCGATCGCCTCGGCGATCCTCCTGGGCGCGGGCGGTTACCTGGTGCTCCGCCGCCGGGGCATGGGCCGCCAGCACTGAGCGGGTCCCGCCGGAAGACCGCACGCGGCTCTCACCCCCGGGGGTGGGGGCCGCGTGCGGTTGCGGGCGCCGCGCGCCCCGGTGAGCACGTCGTACGTCCGCCCCGCGGGCCGGCCGCGGTCAGCCCGTGTTGCGGAGGCCCGCCGCCACGCCGTTGACCGTCAGCAGCAGCGCCCGGCCCAGGAGCGGGTCGGGGGCCTCGCCGCGTTCGGCCGCCTCGCGCTGCCGGCCGAGGAGCGTGACCTGGAGGTACGAGATGGGGTCGAGGTAGGCGTCGCGGATGCGGAACGTCTGCTGGAGCACCGGGTTGGCCTCCAGCAGCTCCGACTCGCCGGTGATGCGCAGCACCTCACTCACCGTCAGCTCGTGCTCGGCCTCGATGACCGCGAAGATGTGCTTCAGCTCGTCGGGCACGAGGGTGTCGACGTAGTGCCGGGCGATCCGCAGGTCGGTCTTGGCGAGCGTCATCTCGACGTTGGCGAGGAAGTTGCGGAAGAAGTGCCAGTGCTCGTACGCCTCGTCGACCACCGCGTCGAGCCCCGCCTCCCGGGCGGCGCGCAGCCCGGAGCCGACGCCGAACCAGCCGGGGACGATCTGCCGGGACTGCGTCCAGCCGAAGACCCACGGGATGGCGCGCAGCCCGTCGAGGCCCGCGCCGGTGTCGGGACGGCGGGAGGGCCGGGAGCCGAGGTGCAGCTCGGCGAGCTGGTCGACGGGCGTGGAGGCGAAGAAGTACGCGGGCAGGTCGGGGTCGTCGACGAGCCGCCGGTACGCGGCGTGGGCGGCGTCGGAGACGACGTCCATCGCGGCGTCCCAGCGGGTCAGCGCCTCGACGGACTGCCGCGGCGCGGTGTGCAGGGCGGATGCCTGGAGGGTGGCGGCGACGGTCAGCTCCAGGTTCTCCCGGGCCAGGGACGGCACGAGGTACTTGTCGGAGATGACCTCGCCCTGCTCGGTGACCTTGATCTCGCCTTCGAGGGTGCCCCACGGCTGGGCGAGGATCGCGTCGTGGGTGGGGCCGCCGCCGCGGCCGACGGTGCCGCCGCGGCCGTGGAAGAGCCGCAGCCGTACGCCGTGCCGGTGGGCGACGTCGCGCAGTCGGCGCTGGGCGCGGTGGATCTCCCACTGGGAGGTGGTGATGCCGCCGAACTTGGAGGAGTCGGAGTACCCGAGCATGACCTCCTGGACGTCCCCGCGGAGGGAGACCAGGCGCCGGTAGGAGGGGTCGGAGAGCATCGCGTCGAGGAGGTCGTCGGCGATCTTCAGCTCGTCGGTGGTCTCCAGCAGCGGCACGATGCCGATCTTCGCCCAGCCGGCGTGCAGGTCCAGCAGCCCGGCCTCGCGGGCGAGGACGGCGGCGGCGAACACGTCGTCGGCGCCCTGGCACATGGAGATGATGTACGACTCGATGACCTCGGGCCCGAAGGCGTCGATGGCCTTCCTGACGGTCTCGAAGACGCCGAGGGTCTTGGTGCCGGCCTCGTCGAGCGGCGCGGGGGTGGGCGCCAGCGGGCGGCGGGAGCGCAGTTCCTTGGCGAGGAGGCCGCGGCGGTAGTCGCGCGGCATGTCCAGGTAGCGCCAGGACTCCTCGCCGAGCCGGTCGAAGAGCTGGCCGAGCGCGTGGTGGTGGGCGTCGGCGTGCTCGCGTACGTCCATGGTGGCGAGCTGGAGGCCGAAGGCGGCGATGGTGCGGATGGTGCGCTCCAGCCGGCCGTCGGCGACGAGCGAGCCGCGGTGCGCGCGCAGCGAGGTCTGGACGAGGGTGAGTTCGTCGATGAGCTGCGCGGTGCCGAGGTAGTCGCGGCCGGGCACGTGGGCGCTGCCCTCGGCGAGCCGGCGGCGGGTGTTGAGGAGCTTCTGCCGGATGCAGGTGGCCTTGAGCCGGTAGGGCTCCTCGGCGTTGAGCCGCTTGTAGCGGGGGCTGATCTCGGGGAGCACCTCCAGGTCGCGCTGGACCGATTCGAGGAGTTCCTCGGTGGCGCCGCCGTTGCGGATGGAGTTGGAGAGGGCGGAGCGCAGCTCGTCCACGTGGCCGATGGCCTCGGTGATGCCGTGCTCGTGCTGGAGGAGGAGCACGTCCCAGGTGACCTGGGGGGTCACGTTGGGGTTGCCGTCACGGTCGCCGCCGATCCAGGTGCCGAAGGTGAGCGGGCGGGTGCCGGGCGGCAGGACGGCGGACTGGTCGACGCCGACGCGCTCCAGTTCCGCGGCGAGGTCTTCGAGGACGTCGCCGACGGCGCCACGGTTCAGCTCGTCCAGGTAGTAGATGGCGTTCCTGGCCTCGTCCGCGGGTTCGGGCCGGACGACGCGCAGCTCGTCGGTCTGCCAGATGAGGTCGATGTCCTCGGCGAGGCGGCGGTCGCAGCGGCGGCGGTCGGCGGTGGACGCGCCCTCGTCGGCCTCCAGGAGGCGGGCCACGTCGCGCAGCTTGGTGAGGACGGAGCGGCGTGCGGCCTCGGTGGGGTGGGCGGTGAAGACGGGGCGTACGCCGAGGCTGGCGATGGTCTCGCGCAGGTGCGCGGGGTCGGCGTCCTTCAGCATGTCGGCGGTACGGGCCAGGCTGCCGCCCTCCGCGGCGCGGCGGGCGCGGAACTCGCGGCCGCGGTGCACCTGCTCGGTGACGTTGGCGAGGTGGAAGTAGGTGGAGAAGGCGCGCACGAGCCGGGCGGCGGTCTCCAGGTCGACCTTGCGCAGGAGCTCCGCGGCGGCGTCGCCGTCGGTGCGCGTCAGGGCGCGTACGCGTTCGACGAGGTCCAGCAGTTCCGGCCCGTCCTGGCGGACGAGCGTCTCGCCGAGCAGGTCGCCGAGGCGCCGGATGTCGGCGCGCAGCTCGGCGTTGCCGGCGGCCGCGGCGTCCGGGTCCGGGCCTGCGGCTCCGGCGGGGCGGGGCGCGTGGGTGTCGGCACTGGTCACTGGTGCGGCTCCTTGGCGTGCGGCGCTGGTGTTTCCGCCCGTGCGCGGCGGCGCGCGGCGGGCCGGGGTGCGGACCGCGCTGTCCGACGCCCCCAGACTAGTCGCCGCTGCTCGCTGCCCGGGTGGGCGAAGCCCGCGGGGTTGCGGCATGGGAACCGGCGTCTGCGGGCACTCAAGAGGTGTTCCTTCCACACGGGCGCGTATGTACGCCCGTTGGGACCGTGCCTCTTTCAGCCCGGAACTGAGGCATGCCATACTTACGCCAACGTAGGTTACGGGACCGTAGCCTCGCTGGTCCATGTTCCCCCAGCCTCCGAGGGATGCCCATGCCGTCCACGTCCGAAGTGATCGACGAGCAGCCCCGCTCGGCCACGGTCACCGCTGAGTCCGCGACGCTCGGCGGTGAGAACAAGAGATCGATCGAGCAGATCACGCTGCTCGCCTTCATCGTGCTGCCGTTCGTCGCGCTGGTCGCGGCCATCCCGCTGGCCTGGGGCTGGGGGGTGAGCTGGCTCGACCTCGGACTGATGACGTTCATGTACTTCCTCGGCCTGCACGGGGTGACGGTCGGGTTCCACCGGTACTTCACGCACGGCTCGTTCAAGGCGAAGAAGCCGCTGCGGGTGGCGCTGGCGATCGCCGGTTCCATGGCGGTGGAGGGCCCGGTCGTGCGCTGGGTCGCGGACCACCGCAGGCACCACAAGTTCTCCGACGCCGAGGGCGACCCGCACTCCCCCTGGCGCTTCGGCGAGACGGTGCCGGCGCTGATGAAGGGCCTGTGGTGGGCCCACATCGGCTGGCTCTTCGACGAGGAGCAGACACCGCAGAACAAGTACGCGCCCGACCTCATCAAGGACTCGGCGATCCGCCGGGTGTCGCGTCAGTTCGTGCTCTGGACGGCCGTCTCGCTGCTCTTCCCGCCGCTGGTCGGCGGGCTGGTCACCTGGTCGTGGCAGGGCGCGCTCTCCGCGTTCTTCTGGGCCTCGCTGGTCCGGGTCGCACTGCTGCACCACGTCACCTGGTCGATCAACTCGATCTGCCACGCGGTCGGCAAGCGCCCGTTCAAGTCCCGGGACCGCTCGGGCAACGTGTGGTGGCTGGCGATCCTGTCCGGCGGCGAGTCGTGGCACAACCTGCACCACGCGGACCCGACCTCCGCCCGGCACGGCGTGATGAAGGGCCAGATCGACTCCAGCGCCCGGATCATCCGCTGGTTCGAGAAGCTCGGCTGGGCGTACGACGTGCGCTGGCCGAGCGAGTCCCGTATCGACTCGAAGCGCAACAAGGACGGCGACGCCCGCAAGGGCGCGGGCAAGGGCGCGGCCGCCGCGTCGGCCCGGCGTGAGGAGGCCGCCGCCGACGCGGCATGATGGAGCCGTGGCTACCGGCGGTAAGAGCAGCACGGGCAACAGCGGCGACGGCGGCGAAGGGAAGCCGCCGCGCCGTACCCGGCGGCGGATGACGGGCAAGGAGCGCCGCGAGCAGCTCGTCGACGTGGCTCGCACGCTCTTCGCGGCGCGCGGCTTCGAGGCGACGTCGGTGGAGGAGATCGCCTCGAAGGCGGGCGTGTCCAAGCCGGTCGTGTACGAGCACTTCGGGGGCAAGGAGGGGCTCTACGCGGTCGTCGTCGACCGGGAGATGCGGCAGCTCCTCGACATGGTGGCGGGCGCGCTGACCGCGGGGCATCCGCGGGAGCTGCTGGAGCAGGCGGCGTTCGCGCTGCTGGACTACATCGACGAGTACACCGACGGCTTCCGCATCATGGTCCGGGACTCCCCGGTGGCGCAGTCGCACGGCTCGTTCGCCTCGCTGATCAGCGACATCGCCACCCAGGTGGAGGACATCCTGGGGCTGGAGTTCAAGTCCCGCGGCTTCGATCCGAAGCTGGCGCCGCTCTACGCGCAGGCGCTGGTGGGCATGGTGGCGCTCACCGGGCAGTGGTGGCTGGACGTGCGCAAGCCGAAGAAGGCGGAGGTCGCGGCGCATCTGGTGAACCTCGCCTGGCACGGCCTGGGCGACCTGGAGGCGAAGCCGCGGCTCATAGGCCACCGCCGCGCGTAGCACGCGGCGCGCGAGGGGCCGGTGATGCGCGGATGGCCCCCGGTGCGCAGGGCTGTGCGGCGCGACGGCGGCGCGGTCCGGTGCCGTTCCGGGCGCCCGGTACGCCGCCGGTCCCGCGGCCCCGGGGCGGGCCCGCTCCGGTGCCGGCGGAGCCGTCACGCGGCCTGGAACTCCAGCCGGTTGCCGAACGGGTCGGCGGTGTGGAAGCGCCGTACGCCCGGGATCTCGTCGTCGGCCCAGGTCACGTCGTGGCCGCGGACGGCCAGCCGGCGGGCCAGCGCGTCGAGGTCGGTGACGACGAGCGCGGGGTGCGCCTTGCGGGCGGGGCGGAAGTCCTGCTCGACGCCGAGGTGGAGCATCACGGGTCCCGACGTGAACCAGCACCCGCCGCGGGCGGCGAGCGCCGCCGGCTTGGGCACCTCGGTCATGCCGAGGACGTCGCCGTAGAAGATGCGCAGGATTTCCTCGCTGCCGGCGGGGACGGCGAGCTGGACGTGGTCGAGTCCGGTGATCATGGCGTGACTCCCAGCGCGAAGATGCGGCGGAACGGGAACGGGGTGCCGTGCGGGCCCGGCGGATAGGCGGTGCGCAGCAGGGCCGCGTAGGCGGTGACGAAGGCGTCGGCGTCGGCGCCGAGGGCGTCGAGGACGGGCCGCAGCCCGGTGCCCTTCACCCAGTCCAGCACCGGGTCGGGGCCGTGCAGGAGGTGGGTGTACGTGGTCTCCCAGGCATCGCCGGCGCAGCCGAGGTCGCAGAGCAGCTCCAGGTACGCGACGGGCTGGAGCACCGGCTGGTCGCGCAGCACCCCGCGCAGCCGCTCGCGCCAGCGCGGGTCGCGGGTGAGCTGCCGCATCAGCGCGTGGCTGGGGGCGTCGTAGTTGCCGGGGACCTGGAAGGCGAACGTGCCGCCGGGGGCGAGCCCGGCGAGCCAGCGGGGGAAGTGCTCCCAGTGGTCCGGCACCCACTGCAGCACGGCGTTGCCGAGGATCAGGTCGTACGCGCCGGGCTCCGGCGTCCAGTCGGCGAGGTCGGCGCGGGCGAAGTCGATCCGGCCGCCGCCGGGGGTGGGGCCGGCGTGGGCGGCGGCGGTGCGGAGCATGGCGGCGGAGCTGTCGTACCCCGTGACGTGGGCGGCGGGCCAGCGGGCGGCCAGCAGCGCGGTGCCGTTGCCCGTGCCGCAGCCGATGTCGGCGATCCGCGGCGGGCGTCCCGGCAGTTCGCCGACGCGGGCGAGGAGGTCCGCGAGGGGGCGGGTGCGGGGCCCCTCGTGGCGCAGGTACTGCTGCGGGTCCCAGGAGGGTGAGGTCATGCCTCCAGCGTTCCGCCGACGTATCTCGATGTCAAGAGACTTCATGTCGACAGACCGACTACACTGATCGCATGCGGGACGAGGTGGACCGGCTGGTCGCGGCGTGGCGCAGGGAGCGCCCCGACCTCGACGTGGAGCCGCTGGAGGTGCTGAGCCGGGTGAGCCGGCTGGCCCGCCACCTGGACCGCGCGCGGCGGCTGGCGTTCGCGGAACACGGCCTGGAGGGCTGGGAGTTCGACGTGCTGACCGCGCTGCGGCGGGCCGGCGAGCCGTACCAGCTCTCCCCCGGGCAGCTCCTCACCCAGACCCTGGTCACCTCCGGGACGATGACGAACCGGATCGACCGGCTGGCGAAGAAGGACCTCGTCGAGCGGCTGCCGGACCCCAGCGACCGGCGCGGCGTGCTCGTACGGCTCACGGCGGAGGGCCGCGAACGCGCGGACGCGGCGCTGGCGGCGCTGCTGAAGCAGGAGCGGGCGATCCTCGCGGAGCTGGCGCCGGAGCGGCGCAGGGAGCTGGCGGACCTGCTGCGGCAACTGACGGCCCCGTTCGACAACGTGCCCTGACGGACCGGAGCGCCCCGTCCGCCGTACGGACGCCCCGCCCGCACCCGGGTCAGGCGAGGGCCTATCCGCCCACTCTGGCCGGTTCGCCCAGGTCCACCGGGCCCACGCCCGCGCGGCGGGCCAGGGCCACCGCGGCCAGCGTCGAGTGCACGCCCAGCTTGCCGAGGACGTTCTGCATGTGCGTACGGACCGTGTGCGGCGACAGGTACAGCCGTTCCGCGACCGCCTTGCGGCCCAGGCCCGCGACCATGCAGCGCAGCACCTCGTGCTCCCGCGGGGTGAGCGACTCGACGAGCTGCTCGCTCTCCGTACGGTGCTCCCGGGCCGCCGTCAGCTCCCGCAGCACGCCCGTGAGCAGCGCGGGCGGCAGATGCGTCTCGCCGCGCAGCACGCCCCTGATCACCGCCAGCAGCCGGGAGAGCGAGCTGTCCTTGGCGACCCAGCCGAACGCCCCCGCCTGGAGCGCCGCCGCCGCCCGCGCCGGGTCGTCGCGGGCCGCGAGCACCACCGTGCGCGTCTGCGGGTGCGCCGAGCGGACGCGCGCGGTGAGCGATATGCCGCCGGGACCGCCCGCCGCCGAGCCGTTCCCCGCGACCGCCTGCGCGGGCACCGGGGCGCCCGCGGGCGTATCGCGGTCGAGGTCGGCGTCGACCAGGAACACGTCGAACCTGCGGCCCTCCGCCGCGGCCCGCTCCAGCGAGCGCAGCGCGGCCTGACCGCTGCCGGCCGGCAGCACGTCGACGTCGGGCTCCGCTGCCAGCGCGGCGGCCAGCGACTCGGCGAACACGCGGTGGGCATCGGCCACCAGGACCCGGATCCGAACCACGGACACCCCCATGTCGCGGACTACCAGAACTCGCGGAATGCGGAATACGGCGCTCGGAGCATGGAGCGCCCGCCTGAGCTGCGGCCGCCGCCGCGTCCCATAGCTACCCCACCCCGTGCGCCGTACCCACGGTCTCGCCCCCTGAACGGCACCGGCCCCCACCGGTGCTGCCCCACAGCGTAGGGCGCGGGACCCACAAGGGAAGCCCAACGACCGACTTTCCGTGGCGAGTTCGCCACGCGGAGTAGAAACCGGCCGGATACGGCCCCGTTGCGGATCGATTCCGGAGTTCCGGCGGGCCCGGGAGCGGTAAGGCTGTACCTTGCCGGGGCAGTAGACCCCCCGGGGGGAGGGCGAGATGGCCGTTCGGCTGATCGTGGTCGACGAGCACCGCCTGCTCGCCGAGGCTCTCGCGTCCGCGCTGAAGCTGCGCGGGCACCGGGTGCTGGCCGCGGCCGCGCCCACGGCGGGCGCCGCGGAGCTGGTGGTGAGCAGAGGACCTGAGGTGTGCCTGCTGGGCACGGCGACCCCGGCCGCACCCGGGGCGTTCGACCCTGTGCTGCGCATCAAGCGGGAGCGCCCGCAGATAGCGGTGGTGGTGCTCGGCCCGGTGCCGAACCCGCGCGGCATAGCGGCGGCGTTCGCCGCGGGTGCCTCCGGGTACGTACGGCATGACGAGCGCATCGAGGGTGTGGAGCGTGCGCTGGTCAAGGCGCGTGCGGGGGAGGCGGCGGTGGCTCCCCAGCTCCTGCAGAGCGCGTTCACGGAGCTGCTGAATCCGGCGGCGGAGCCGGACGACGAGGGGGCCCGGCTGCTGCAGTTGCTCACCCCGCGCGAGGTCGAGGTGCTGGTGCGGGTGGCGGAGGGCGAGGACACGCGGCTGATCGCCCAGGGGATGCGCATAGCCGCGAGCACGGCCCGTACGCACGTGCAGCGCGTGCTCATGAAGCTCGGGGTGGGTTCACGCCTTGAAGCGGCGGCGCTGGCGGCCCGCACGGGGCTCCTCGACCGCGCCGCCGCCCGGCCCGCGGTGGACGGCGAGGCCGGGGCGTAGCGGCTTTTCGGCGCCCGCGGGCGCGGCGGCTTTCGGACATTCGTGTACGGGCAGGGGCCGCGGCGTACGGATCGGCGGGCGCACGGGTCAGCGGGCGTCCGGACGGTCCTGGCCGCCGTCCCCGTCGATGGCCTCCGCCAGCTCCTCCCCCGACGGCGGCCGCACGGGCCGCAGGAGCTGCCAGACGAGGAAGAAGAGCCCGAGCGCCAGCATCCCCAGCCCGGTCCACAGGTTGATGCGTACGTCCTCCGCCTTGGCGATCTCCGCGTCGGAGTCGAAGGCGCCGGTGATCGCGAGGATCAGCCCGTACGCGACGAAGAGACCGCCGATCAGCCGGCGTACGTCGAAGAGCCTGCTGGCCGTCGCCGACTTGCGCTCCAGCTCCTCGATCTGCTGCGCCAGCTCCCCGGTGTCCGGGATGCGGTGGCCGCGGCCGTCCGGGTCGTCCGGGCGCTCGTGGGTGTCGCTCATGGTGCGCTCCTAGAAGGAGAAGGGGATGTAGCAGAGGGCGGCCAGGACGAGCGCGCCCCAGCCCAGCAGCGCAGGTTTGCGGTACCAGGCGTCGTCGCCGGCCGCGGCGGGCTCGGACATGCCCGGGGAGCGGGTCCCGTAGACGAGGCCGGCGAGCTGCTCGGGGACTTGGGCCGGGTGAACGGCGTGACGACGAGCATCGCGACCGCGCCGGCGACGAAGCCGACGATCGCGGAGACGAAGTTGGCGCCCTGGTCGCTGGGGATGCTGATGACGCCCTGCTTGTAGATCCAGAAGTAGTTGAGCACCGCGGCGACCGTGCCGACGAGCAGCCCCCAGAAGCCGGCCTTCGCGGAGGTGCGCTTCCAGAACATGCCGATGATGAAGACCACGAACATCGGCACGTTGAAGAAGGAGAACAGCGTCTGCAGGTAGGCCATGATGTTGCTGAACCTGGACGCGATGAACGCCGTGCCGACGCTCACCGCGACGCCGATCACGGTGATGATCCGCCCGAAGCGCAGGTAGTACGCGTCCGTCTGGCCGCGCTTGACGTACGGCTCCCAGATGTCGGTGGTGAACACCGTGTTGAACGACGAGACGTTGGCCGCCATGCCCGCCATGAACGCCGCCAGCAGCCCGGTGATGGCCACGCCCAGCACGCCGTTGGGCAGCAGTTGCTCCATGAGGTACGGGATCGAGTCGTTGTACGTCAGGTTCGAGCCGGACGTGCCGATCTTGGGCACCAGGGCCGCGGCGGCGAGGCCGGGGATCATCACCAGGAAGACGATGAAGATCTTCGGGTACGCGCCGATGAGCGGGGTGCGCTGGGCGGCGGAGAGGTTCTTGGCGGAGAGCGCGCGCTGCACCTCGGCGAAGTTGGTCGTCCAGTAGCCGAAGCTGAGGAGGAAGCCGAGGCCGAGGACGATCGTCAGCCAGTTGGCGCCCAGCGGGTTGGCGTGGCCGATGGCGGTGCCGCCCCAGGCGGTGGTGAAGTCGCTGCCGCGGGAGGCGGTGAGGGTGTCCTTGAGGCCGTCCCAGCCGCCGACGCGCTTGAGCGCGAGGAGCGTCAGCGGCAGCAGCGCGGCGATGATGACGAAGAACTGCAGCACCTCGTTGTAGACCGCGGACGACAGCCCGCCGAGGGTGATGTACGCGAGCACGACGGCGGCGGAGACGACGATGGCGACCCACTCCGGCCAGCCGAGCAGCGCCTCGACGACGATGGACATGGCGTAGAGGTTGACCCCGGCGATGAGCACGGCGGCGACGGAGAAGAGCACCGAGCTGAGCAGGTGCGCGCCGCGGTCGTAGCGGTGCAGCAGGAACTCCGGCACGGAGCGGACCTTCGAGCCGTAGTAGAAGGGCATCATCACCAGGCCCAGGAAGACCATCGCCGGGATGGCGCCGATCCAGTAGAAGTGCGTGGTGTAGACGCCGTACTGGGCGCTGTTGGCGGCCATGCCGAGGATCTCGGTGGCGCCGAGATTGGCGGAGATGAACGCCAGGCCGGTGATCCAGGCGGGCATGGAGCGGCCGGAGAGGAAGAAGTCGAGGCTGGTCTTGATGGATCGCCGGGCCAGGAAGCCGATGCCGAGGACGACGGCGAAGTACATGGCCATGATCACGTAGTCGAGGGCGTTGGTGTCGAGCCGCAGCTCTGTCGCTAGTGGGTGCATGCTTCAGGTCCGCTTCCGTGCGTGGTGCGTTCAGAAGACGAAGCCAGACGGATGGCGTTGGATTCCGAAAGCTTCTGTTGGGACTGTTTGCTTATCTGTTGGATCTCGCACCCAGAATGTCTGATAAAGGATAAATTGGGGTAAGCGACGCTCCGGCGTTGACTCGCCTGTTGGCTTGTGGTTCATTGTGTTCGATTGTGTTGGGGAACCGGACCATGACGAGCGGCGGGCAGGGCAGGCCAGGGCCGAGGAAGAGGCTCCAGTGAAGAAGACGCACACGCGGCTCGCGGACGGGCGCGAGCTGATCTACTTCGACGCGCGTGACGACGCCGTCCGGGACGCGGCCGACCGCCGCCCCCTGGAGCCGACGCGCACCGCGTCGGAGGCGCGCTTCGACCCGCTGCGCGGGGAGTGGGTGGTGATCGCCTCCCACCGTCAGGGCCGTACGTACCGGCCGCCCGCCGACGAGTGCCCCCTGTGCCCCTCCCGAAACGGGCGGCTGAGCGAGATCCCCGCCGACGACTACGAGGTCGCCGTCTTCGAGAACCGCTTCCCGTCGCTGACCGGCGGTCCCGGCCCCGAGACCGGCGAACCGCCGTTCGTGAGCGCCCCGGGCGCGGGGCGCTGCGAGGTCGTCTGCTTCACCTCCGACCACGACGCCTCGTTCGCCGGCCTCTCCCCCGGGCAGGCCGCGCTGGTGCTGGACGCCTGGACCGACCGCTCCGTGGAACTGGGCGAACTCCCCGGCGTCGAGCAGGTCTTCTGCTTCGAGAACCGCGGCGAGGAGATCGGCGTCACCCTCGGCCACCCGCATGGGCAGATCTACGCGTACCCGTATGTCACGCCGCGCACCGCGCAGATGATGCGCTGCGCCGACCTGCACCGGGCACGGACGGGCGAGAACCTCTTCGACACCGTCGTCGCCGCGGAGACGGCGGCGGGGGTGCGGGTGGTGCTGGAGGGGGCGCACTGGGTGGCGTTCGTGCCGTACGCGGCGCACTGGCCGTACGAGGTCCACCTCTACCCGCGCCGGCGGGTGCCCGACCTCCCGGCGCTGGGCGACGCGGCGCGCGCGGAGTTCCCGGAGGTCTACCTCGAACTCCTGCGCCGATTCGACCGCATCTTCGGCCCCGGCGAGCCCCCGACGCCGTACATCTCGGCGTGGCACCAGGCACCGGTGCGGGCGCCGGGGCGGGATGACTACGCTCTGCACCTCGAACTGTTCACGATCCGGCGAAGCCCGGGCAAACTGAAGTACCTTGCAGGCTCGGAGTCCGCGATGGACGCCTTTGTCACCGATGTGCCGCCCGAACAGGCGGCGGAGCGACTGCGAGAGGTAGCTGGCAAGTGAGTCATGACGTGACCGGGGGTGCCGGGGGCGGGCGGAAGTATCTGGTGACCGGTGGGGCGGGGTACGTGGGGAGCGTCGTCGCGGCGCACCTGCTCGCCGCCGGGCACGGGGTGACCGTGGTCGACGACCTGTCGACCGGGTTCCGCGACGGGGTGCCGGAGGGCGCCGAGTTCGTCGAGGACCGGATCCAGCACGCCGCGAAGTGGCTGGACTCCTCGTACGACGGCGTGCTGCACTTCGCCGCCTCCTCGCAGGTCGGCGAGTCCGTCGCGCACCCCGAGAAGTACTGGCGCAACAACGTCGGTGGCACCCTGGAGCTGCTCGCCGCCATGCGCGACGCGGGCGTGCGGCGGCTGGTGTTCTCCTCCACCGCCGCCACCTACGGCGAGCCGGAGTCCGTGCCGATCACCGAGGACGCCGTCACCGCGCCGACGAACCCGTACGGGGCCTCCAAGCTCGCCGTCGACCACATGATCGGCGCGGAGTGCCACGCCCACGGACTGGCCGCCGCGTCGCTGCGCTACTTCAACGTCGCCGGCGCCTATCTGCCCGCGCAGGGCGGCGGCGGCCCGTACGGCGAGCGGCACGACCCCGAGTCGCACCTCATCCCGCTGGTCCTCCAAGTCGCCCTGGGGCGGCGCGAGTCGATCTCCGTCTTCGGCGACGACTACCCCACCCCCGACGGCACCTGCATCCGCGACTACATCCACGTCGCGGACCTCGCCGAGGCGCATCTGCTCGCGCTCGACGCGGTGCGCCCCGGGGAGCACCGCATCTGCAACCTCGGCAACGGCGCGGGGTTCTCCGTGCGCGAGGTCATCGAGACGGTCCGCCAGGTGACCGGGCACCCCGTGCCCGAGGTGGTCGCACCGCGGCGGGCGGGCGACCCGGCGGTGCTGGTGGCGTCGGCGCAGGCGGCGAAGGAGCAACTGGGCTGGCGGCCGTCGCGTACGGAGCTGGCGGGGATCGTGTCGGACGCCTGGGACTTCGCACGGCGGGGTGCGGGCGCGGGGGAAGGCGGAGGGGACGCATGACGGCCGGGGAGACGACGGCGGCGGGCCGGGACGCGGTGGGCCGCGAGGCCGCGGAGACGGACGCCGCCGGACCGGACGCGGCAGGACCGGCCGCGGCAGGACCGGCCGCGGCGGGTGCGGCGGGCGCGGCGGAGGCGGCGGCCGCGGCGTTCGCGGAGCTGTACGGGGAGCGGCCCGCCGGGGTGTGGGCCGCGCCCGGGCGCGTCAACCTCATCGGTGAACACACCGACTACAACGACGGCTTCGTCATGCCGCTCGCCCTCCCCCACACCACCCTCGCCGCCGCCCGCCGCCGCGACGACGGCGTGCTGCGGCTCCACTCGGGCGACGGCGAATCCCGCCTCACCGAGCTGCCCGTCGACCGCATCGACCCCCTGACGGTCGGCGGCGACCGCGGCGGCTGGGCCGCCTACCCGGCGGGCGTGGTGTGGGCGCTGCGGCGCACTGTCGACGCCTTCGCGGACTTCGCCGGCGCCGACATCCACTACGAGAGCACGGTCCCCACGGGCGCCGGGCTCTCCTCGTCGGCGGCCCTGGAGGTCTCCACCGCGCTGGCGCTCAGCGACCTGTACGGCCTGGGCCTCGACCCCGTACGGCTGGCGAAGGTCTCCCAGCACGCCGAGAACGACTTCGTCGGCGTACCCAGCGGGATCATGGACCAGATGGCCTCCGCCTGCTGCACCGCGGGCCACCTGCTCCATCTCGACACCCGCGACCTCACGCAGCGCGCCGTGCCCTTCGACCTGGCCGCCGGGGGGCTCACGCTGCTCGTCGTCGACACGCAGGTCAAACACGCCCTGGGCGACGGCGAGTACGCCGAGCGGCGGGCCGGCTGCGAGGCGGCGGCGCGGGCGCTGGACGTACCGGCGCTGCGCGACGTGCCGTACGCGGAGCTGGACGCCGCGCTGGCCCGGCTGACGGATCCGGCGGTGCGCCCGCTCGTCCGGCACGTCGTCACCGAGGACCGGCGCGTCGAGGAGTGCATCACGCTGCTCGACGCCGGCCGCACCCGCGACATCGGGCCGGTCCTGCTCGCCGGACACGCCTCGCTGCGCGACGACTTCCGCGTCTCCTGCCGCGAACTCGACGTGGTCGTCGAGTCGTCGGTCGCCGCGGGCGCGCTCGGCGCGCGCATGACCGGGGGCGGCTTCGGCGGCTCGGCGATCGTGCTGGCCGAGACGGACGCGGCGGACACGGTCGGCAAGGCCGTCGCATCGGCCTTCGCCGCGGCGGACTTCCGCCCGCCCCGGATCTTCACCGCCGTCCCGGGCGCGGGCGCCCGCCGGCTGGTCTGAGGACGGTCAGGCGCCCCCGGCCGGGGGCGCCTGGCAGCCGGCCGTCACTGCTTCTTGCTGCCGAACGCGAGGGCGAAGTACTCCACGTCGTCGCGGTCGCTGATGATGTCCTGCGCCAGGTAGAACCGGCCGTGCTCGAATATGTACGGCACGCTGTCGCTGTAGGTGAGCGTCGCCTCGGCCTCGGCCGTGTCGTTCGGCAGCTCCAGCCAGGTCTCCTCCTTGGCGGAGCGCGGGTCTATCGCGACGATCTCGCCACCCGAGTCGTACGTCCCCTTCCGGTACGCGATGATCTTGCCGCCGTCCATCCGCAGCGGCACCATCGTCCGCTTCTCACCGGCGTCGTACTTCTTCGTCGGCTTGCCCGTGTCGAGGTCGAAGGCGACGATCTCGTTCGTGTCGCCGTAGTCGCTCTTGCCCTGGTGCTCGCGCGACGGGAGATACATCGTGTCCCCGTCCACCGCCACCGTCGTACACGACTCGGCGCCGTCGGAGTAGTCGCAACCCGGCTTGTAGCGCGGGCCCGCCGTCTCCGTGCCCAGCGAGATCTTCGAGCGCAGCTCGCCCTCGTCGAGGGCGAAGATGTCGGTCTCGGTGGTCTTTCCCGCGCCGATCGTGATCACCGGCGGCTCGACGCTGAGCACCTGGACGCTCTGCACCCCGTCCGGCACGTCGTACGACCAGTAGATGCCGCCGGTGGCCGGGTCGACCTTCTGGACCTTCATGTCCTCGTTGAGCGAGCCGCAGAAGACGAGGCCGAGCAGGTTCGTCCCGTCGCTGGCGTAGTCGTGGTCCTTGCACTCGGTGGTGGGCTTGGTCTGCCACACCGGGTCACCGCCGGCGAGGGGGAACGCCGCGGAGCCGGAGAGGCCGGAGGCGATGACCGTGCCGTCGGCGATGGTCACGTACTCGAACTTCAGGCTCTCGTCGGCGGTCGCCACGTGCTGCTTCCACAGCTCCTCGCCGCTGTTGACGTCGAAGACCACGACCTCGGAGCACGGCGCGTAGGTGTCGTCCGGGTCGGAGACCTTGCCGTCCTGCACCAGCATGGCGGCCTTGCCGTCGTCGGTGACCGCCCGCGAGGCGCCGCAGACCAGGCCGTCGGTCGGCAGCTCCCAGACTTCCTTGCCGGTCGTGGTGTCGTACCCCTTGACGGCGTTCAGCTCGCCCTTGGCGTAGATCTTCTCGGTCGCCCACTGGCCCTCGGCGGGCCAGGTCGCGCCCTCCTCCGCCTGCGGGTACGGGACGCCGAAGAGCAACTCGCCGTCCGCGCTGGCGGGCTTGCTGTCGCTGACGGCCTTCTTGGCACCCCCGCCGCCCCCGCCCCCGCCGCCGCCGGCCTGCGTGCCGCCGTCGTCGCGGGTGAGGAAGAAGCCCGTACCACTCGCGACCACGAGGATCGCCACCACCGCGGCGATGACCGCCCAGACGGGGACGAGCTTCTGCGTCTCCTGCTTGGC
This sequence comes from Streptomyces sp. WAC 06738, assembly GCF_003945505.1. NCBI lineage: Bacteria > Bacillati > Actinomycetota > Actinomycetes > Kitasatosporales > Streptomycetaceae > Streptomyces > Streptomyces sp. WAC 06738. The sequence goes on from NZ_CP029618.1 coordinate 2,890,448, forward strand.
GGGCATGCCCGGGACCTGCGCCTGCGGGTAACCGCCGGAGTGCTGCGGGGCGGGCTGCGCGAAGCTGTAGTGCTCCTGCGGCTGCTGCGGGGGCGCGGCCGGGGCCTGCGGCGGCGGCGGTGGCTGGACCTGCGAGGGCTGGGGCTGCGCCGGCGGATAGCCGTACTGCGGCTGCTGCGCGGGCTGTTGCGGCTCCTGCGGCGCGCCGAAGCCGCCGCCGGGCGCGGGCGGCGGCGGGGTCTGCGGATATCCGTAACCGGGCTGCTGCGGGTCCTCGGCCGGCGGCGGCCCGAAGCCGCCGGACGGCGGCTGGCCCGGCGGCGGTGGCGGCTGCGACATTTCCCTGTCCCCCCGGATGGCTGTGCGTTCGAGCTGCGGTCGCGTGGCTCATTTCTACCACCCGCGGGTGACAGCCGCCGCCGGCCGCGTACGAAGGGCGCGACCGGCCGTGGGCCGCGGGCTCAGCCGGCCTCCGCCGCCTCCGCCAGTTCCAGCCAGCGCAGCTCCAGTTCCTCGCGCTCGGCGGTCAGCTCGCGCAGTTGCGCGTCCAGCTCCGCCACCCGCGCGAAGTCCGTCGCGTGCTCGGCGATCGCGGCGTGCAGGTCGCCCTCCTTGCCGCCGATCCGGTCCAACTGCCGCTCGATGCGCTGGAGCTCCTTCTTCGCCGCCCGCGCGTCGGCCGCGGAGAGCCCGGCCGCCGGCCGCGCCTGCGCCTGCGGCTGCGCTCCCGCGGCGGCCTGGGCCTGCGGCTGCCGGTCCTGCTGCGTCTCGCGGACACGGGCCCGGCGGCGCAGGTACTCCTCGATCCCGCCCGGCAGCATCCGCAGCGTGCCGTCGCCCAGCAGCGCGTGCACCGTGTCCGTCGTCCGCTCGATGAAGTACCGGTCGTGGCTGATGACCACGAGCGTCCCCGGCCAGCCGTCCAGCAGGTCTTCGAGCTGGGTGAGGGTCTCGATGTCCAGGTCGTTGGTCGGCTCGTCGAGGAAGAGCACGTTCGGCTCGTCCATCAGCAGCCGCAGCAACTGCAGCCGCCGCCGCTCGCCGCCGGAGAGGTCGCCCACCGGCGTCCACTGCTTCTCCCGCCCGAAGCCGAACTGCTCGCACAACTGCGAGGCGGTCATCTCCCGCCCCTTGCCGAGGTCCACCCGCTGCCGTACCCGCTCGACCGACTCCAGCAGCCGCCAGTTCGGGTCCAGTTCGGTGACCTCCTGCGAGAGGTACGCGAGCCGCACGGTCCTCCCCGCGACGATCCGCCCGGCGGCCGGCTGCGTCTCGCCGCCGGAGCGGGCGGCGTCCGCGAGCGTACGCAGCAGGGAGGTCTTGCCCGCGCCGTTGACGCCGAGGAGCCCGACGCGGTCGCCGGGACCGAGCTGCCAGGTCAGCCCCTTGAGGAGCACCCTGCCTTCGGGGCCGCCCCCGGCCCGTACGGTGACGTCCTCCAGGTCGAAGACCGTCTTGCCGAGGCGGGAGTTGGCGAACTTCATCAGCTCCGCGGAGTCCCGGGGCGGCGGCACGTCGGCGATGAGCGCGTTGGCGGCCTCGATCCGGAAGCGCGGCTTGCTGGTACGGGCCGGGGCGCCGCGGCGCAGCCAGGCCAGCTCCTTGCGCACGAGGTTCTGCCGCTTGGCCTCCTCGGTGGCGGCGATCCGTTCGCGCTCGGCGCGGGCGAAGACGTAGTCGGAGTAGCCGCCGTCGTACTCGTGGACCGCGCCGCGCTGTACGTCCCACATGCGGGTGCAGACCTGGTCGAGGAACCAGCGGTCGTGGGTGACGACGACGAGCGCGGCGCGGCGGGTGCGCAGGTGCTCGGCGAGCCAGGCGATGCCCTCGACGTCGAGGTGGTTGGTCGGCTCGTCCAGCACGATGAGGCCGGGGGTGCCGATGAGCAGCTTGGCCAGCGCGATGCGGCGGCGTTCGCCGCCGGAGAGCGGGCCGATGACGGTGTCGAGGCCCCGCTCGAAGCCGGGCAGGTCGAGGCCGCCGAAGAGTCCGGTGAGCACGTCACGGACGCGGGCGTCGCCGGCCCACTCGTGGTCGGCCATGTCGCCGACGACCTCGTGCCGGACGGTGGCGGCCGGGTTGAGGGTGTCGCCCTGGGTGAGGACGCCGAGGCTGAGGCCGCCGGTGTGGGTGACGCGGCCGGCGTCGGGCTCTTCGAGCTTGGCGAGGAGGCGGACGAGGGTGGTCTTGCCGTCGCCGTTGCGGCCGACGACGCCGATGCGGTCGCCTTCGGCGACGCCGAGGGAGATGCCGTCGAGGAGGGTGCGGGTGCCGTAGACCTTGTCGACGGCTTCCAGGTTGACCAGGTTGGCGGCGGCCATGGCGGTGCGGTGCTCCTCGGGGGGTCGGGACGGCTTCCTCGGCGGGCGGCTTCCCAGCGTAGTTCGCCCACCGCCGGAAGCCGCCCGCGGCCTTTCCGCAGCCCCGCCCGTTGCCGGACCCGGGGCGCCCCTCAGTCCACCACCACGGCGCCCGGGGCCGGGGCCTGGGCGACGCGGGCCTTGCGGCAGGTGCCCGACGCCTCCAGCGCCGCCGCGACCTCCGCCGCCGCCGACTCGTCCGCCGCCAGGAACGCGCACGTCGGGCCCGAGCCCGAGACGAGGGCCGCCAGGGCACCCGCCGCGGTGCCGGCCTCCAGGGTCTCCGCCAGGGAGGGGCGCAGCGAGAGCGCGGCGGGCTGGAGGTCGTTGCCGCCCGCGATCGCGGTCAGCGCCGCGGCGAGGTCCGCCGGGTCGCCGGAGCCCAGCGCGTCCAGCACCGCGGGGGACGGGTCCGGATCCGGTACGGAGCGGCCCGCGGCCAGGCGGTCGAACTCCCCGTAGACCTCCGGCGTCGACAGCCCGCCGTCGGCCACCGCGAAGACCCAGTACAGCGGGCCCTTCGCGGAGAGCGGCGTCAGCCGCTCGCCCCGGCCGCGCCCCAGCGCCGCGCCGCCGACCAGGCTGAACGGCACGTCGCTGCCGAGTTCCGCGCAGATCCGCAGCAGCTCGTCGGTGCCGCTCCGGGTCCCCCACAGCGCGTCGCAGGCCAGCAGCGCGCCCGCGCCGTCCGCGCTGCCGCCGGCCATGCCGCCGGCGACGGGGATGTCCTTCGCGATGTGCAGGTGGACGTTCGGCTCCCGGCCGTGCCGGGCGGCGAGCAACTGCGCGGCGCGGGCCGCGAGGTTCGAGGTGTCGGTGGGCACGGCGGCGGCGTCGGGGCCCGCGACCGTGACGCGCAGGGCGTCGGCCTCGGTGGCGGTGACCTCGTCGTAGAGGCCCACGGCGAGGAAGACGTTCGCGAGGTCGTGGAAGCCGTCGGCGCGCGGCGGGCCGACGGCGAGTTGCACGTTGACCTTCGCGGGTACGCGGACGGTGACGCTCCGCGCGGCGGCGGCGGGGGCGGGACCGGGGGCGGGCGTGGTCGATCCGGATGTCACGGCGTGCTGCTCCTCGTGGTGGCGGTCCGGTGCTGCCGGGACTCCGCGATCCGCGCGAAGTCCTCGATGGTCAGCGACTCCCCGCGGGCCTGCGGCGAGACGCCCGCGGCGCGCAGCGCGGCCTCGGCGGCGGGCGCGGATCCTGCCCAGCCGGTGAGCGCCGCGCGCAGCGTCTTGCGGCGCTGGGCGAACGCGGCGTCGACGGCCGCGAAGACCTCGGTCCGCGTCGCGTGGGTCGCGGGCGGCTCGCGGCGGATCAGCGAGACGAGCCCGGAGTCGACGTTCGGCGCGGGCCAGAACACGGTGCGGCCGATGGCGCCGGCCCGCTTGACGTCCGCGTACCAGGCGGCCTTGAGCGACGGCACGCCGTAGACCTTCGAGCCGGGGGCGGCGGCGAGCCGGTCGGCGACCTCGGCCTGCACCATGACCAGCGTGCGCTCGATGGTGGGGAAGGTGGCCAGCATGTGCAGCAGCACGGGCACCGCGACGTTGTACGGGAGGTTCGCCACCAGCGCCGTCGGCGGCGGGCCGGGCAACTCGGTGACCCGCAGCGCGTCGGCGTGCAGGAGCGCGAAGTGCTCCGCGCGGCGCGGCAGCCGGGCCCGTACGGTCGCGGGGAGGGCGGCGGCGAGCACGTCGTCGATCTCGACGGCCGTGACGTGGGCCGCCGCCTGCAGCAGGGCGAGGGTGAGCGAGCCGAGGCCGGGGCCGATCTCGACCACCACGTCGTCCGGTCGCACGCCGGCGGCGCGCACGATACGGCGGACGGTGTTGGGGTCGATGACGAAGTTCTGGCCGCGCTGCTTGGTGGGGCGTACGCCGAGGGCCGCCGCCAGCTCGCGGACGTCCGCGGGGCCGAGCAGCGGGTCCGGCTCGCCGGTGGTGGCGCTCACCGCTCCAGGTTATTCCCTGCGTCTTGGCGGGCTCCTGGCGAGGCGCCGGCGGCGGACCGCGGGGCGCCGGCCGGGGCGTAGCCGAACGCGCGCGCGGTGTTCGCCGCGATCGCCGCCGCCAGCTCGTCGGGGTCCTCGCCGCGCTCCGCGGCCATGGCGCGCAGCGTGAGGGGGATCAGATACGGCGCGTTGGGGCGGCCCCGGTACGGCATCGGCGTCAGGAACGGCGCATCCGTCTCGACGAGCAGCAGCTCCGCGGGCGCGACGGCGACCGCCTCGCGCAACCGCCCCGCGTTCTTGAAGGTCACGTTTCCGGCGAAGGACATGAAGTAACCGTTTTCCGCGCAGGTTTCGGCCATCGCCGCGTCCCCGGAATAACAGTGGAATACCACCCGCTCCGGCGCCCCCTCTTCCCCGAGAATGCGCAGCACGTCGTCGTGCGCATCCCTGTCGTGAATGACGAGGGCTTTTTGCCGGCGTTTTGCCATCTCGATATGGCGGCGGAACGAGTACTCCTGCGCGGCGACGCCCTCGGGGCCTGTCCTGTAATAGTCGAGGCCGGTCTCGCCGACGCCGACGACCTGCGGCAGCGCGGCGAGCGCGTCGATCTCGCCGAGGGCCGCCTCCAGTCCCGCGCCCAGCCGCGGGGCCTCGTTGGGGTGGAGGGCGACGGTCGCCCACACCGCCTCGTGCGCGGCGGCGGTCTCCGCGGACCAGCGGGACCGCTCCACGTCGCAGCCCACCTGGATGAGCGTGGTGACGCCGACCGCGGCGGCCGCGGCCACCGCCTCGGCGACCGTGCCGTCCTGCATGTCGAGATGCGTGTGCGAGTCCGCCGCGGGGTGGCCGAGCGGCTCGGGCGGCGGCGGCGCGGACTTCGCGTCCGCGCCGCCTGAGGTGTGCTGAGCCATGCCGGGGACTCTACTGGCCCGGTACGGCAACGCCGTGCGGGGCGGTGACCGCCGGGACCCGGCGGAGTCCCCGCGGGGTCAGGTGCGGCGTGAGCGCTGCCGCACCGACTCGACGGACCGGACCTGGCCGGCGCGCATGATGCGGACGACGTGCTCGCCGCAGTTCAGGCACGTGGGCCGGGTCAGCGGCGAGGGCACCCGCTCTCCGTCGGTGTGGTACGTGACGAAGGGCCTGCCCTTCGAATCGACGTGGTGGTGTATCTCGTAGCTCTGCTCCCACCCGTGCCCGCACATCATGCAGGCGAAGGCATATGACTCGATCACTGGCTCGGGTTCGGACATTGGCTGCTCCTCTTGTCCATGTGAGGGACAAGTCGCCTGAACGCATCCCCTATTCCAGTGGACACCCATTCGGCGTGGCCCGCAGCCGTCCATACCATCAATTGAAGGAGTTTTGATCCGGCTACTCTGAGTTGTTTGCCGAGTTTTTCGCGGCCACCACCGCATCGAAGACGTCGCGCTTGGGTACCCCGGCGTCCCGGGCGACCGCCGCGATGGCGTCCTTGCGCCCCTCCCCGGCCTCCTCACGGACGGTGACCCGCCGGGCCAGCTCCGTGGCGCCGGGCCGCTCGCGGTCCACGGGCGCCCCCTCCACGACCACCGTGACCTCGCCGCGCACGCCCTCGGCCGCCCAGTCCGCCAGCTCCCGCAGCGGGCCGCGCCTGACCTCCTCGTACGTCTTGGTCAGCTCCCGGCAGACGGCGGCCCTGCGGTCCTCGCCGAAGACGCCCGCCATGGCGGCGAGGCTGTCCCCGAGCCGGTGCGGGGCCTCGAAGTACACCAGGGTGCGCCGCTCGGCCGCCGCCTCCCGCAGCCGCGAGAGCCGCTCCCCCGGCTTGCGCGGCAGGAAGCCCTCGAAGCAGAACCGGTCCACCGGCAGCGCGGAGACCGCCAGCGCCGCGAGCACCGCGGAAGGACCCGGCGCGGCGGTGACGGTGATGCCGCGCCGCACCGCGGCGTCGACGAGGCGGTAGCCGGGGTCGGAGACGGAGGGCATGCCGGCGTCGGTGACGAGCAGCACGCGCGCGCCGCCGGCCAGTTCCTCGACGAGATCGGGCGTACGGGCGCTCTCGTTGCCCTCGAAGTACGACACGACGCGGGCCGTCGGCTGCACCCCGAGCGCCTGCGTCAGGCGGCGCAGCCGCCGGGTGTCCTCCGCGGCGATGATGTCCGCGGCGGCCAGCTCGGTCGCCAGCCGCGGCGGGGCGTCCGCGGGGTCGCCGATGGGCGTGCCCGCCAGTACGAGGAGTCCACTCACGCCCCCATCCTGTCGGATGGCGCCGGCAGGCCGCGACGACGGGTCCCGCCGCAGGTCCGCGGCGGCCGTACGGGCGGCTCCCGGCCGGTTCGGATCAGTCCGGCCGTGCCCGGGACCCGCGCGCCTAGGATGGGCCACCGTGAGCAGTGACACCGTGACGCAGCCCGCACAGAGCCGGTCCGCGCCCGCCCCCGGCTGGCAGCGGCGGCTCCGCGCGTTCGGGTACGTGCCGCGGCGCGAGTCCGGCGTCACGGAGCGGCTGGTGCCGCCGTACCGGCGGTCCGGGGCACGGCTGCTCCAGGTGATGGGCGTGCCCGCGGTGACGGCGATGCGGGTGGCGCGGCTGAGCGCGTGGGGCGGGCCGCTGCTCGTGGCGCTCGTCGCCGGCGTGCTGCGGTTCGTGAACCTGAGCAGCCCGCGGGCGGTGATATTCGACGAGACGTACTACGCCAAGGACGCCTGGTCGCTGCTCCAGCTCGGCTACGAGGGGAGCTGGCCCAAGGACGCCAACGACAAGCTCCTCGACGACCCCCAGGTCATCCCGCTCAGTGAGGATCCCGGCTACGTCGTCCACCCGCCCGTCGGGAAGTGGATGATCGCGCTCGGCGAGTGGGCGTTCGGCCTGGATCCCTTCGGCTGGCGCTTCGTCACCGCCCTGCTGGGCACGCTGTCGGTGCTCATGCTGTGCCGCATCGGCCGCCGGCTGTTCCGTTCCACGCTGCTCGGCTGCCTGGCGGGGCTGCTGATGGCGGTCGACGGCCTGCACTTCGTGATGAGCCGCACCGCGCTGCTCGACCTGGTGCTGATGTTCTGGGTGCTGGCCGCATTCGGCTGCCTGCTCATCGACCGGGACCGCGCACGGGAACGGCTGGCGGCCGCGCTGCCCCGGGGGCGGCCGGACGACGCGGTGGCCTCCGGGCTGCGGCTGGGGGCGCGGCCGTGGCGGCTCGCCGCCGGGGTCTGCATGGGGCTCGCGCTGGGCACCAAGTGGAACGCACTGTTCATCCTCGCCGCGTTCGGGCTGCTGACGGTGCTGTGGGACGCGGGCGCCCGCCGTACCGCCGGATCCCGCCGCCCGTACGCGCGTGCGCTGCGCCTCGACGTGGTGCCGGCCTTCGTCTCCACGGTGCCGGTGGCGGCGGCCGTGTACGTCGCCTCCTGGACCGGCTGGTTCGCCTCCGACAACGGCTACTTCCGCGGCTGGGCCGAGGACCGCGACACGGCGTTCCCCTTCATCCCCGATGCCGTGCGCAGCCTGTGGCACTACCACGCGGTGGTCTACAGGTTCCACGTCAACCTCGACTCCGGCCACACCTACGACTCCAACCCGTGGAGCTGGCCGGTGGTCGGCCGGCCCGTGTCGTACTTCTGGGACGACCCGCGCCCGGGCTACGACGGCTGCCCCGCCGACGCGACGGAGAACTGCGCGCGCGAGGTCCTGGCCCTGGGCACCCCGCTGCTGTGGTGGCTGGGCGTCGCCGCCGTCGTCTACGCGCTCTACCGCTGGGGCCTGCGCCGCGACTGGCGCGCCGGCGCGATCCTCTGCGGGGTGGCGGCCGGCTGGGTGCCGTGGCTCTTCTACCAGGAGCGCACGATCTTCCTCTTCTACGCCGTCGTCTTCCTCCCGTACCTCTGCCTGGCGGTGACGATGATGCTCGGCGCGATGGCCCGCGCGGGCACCGCCGCCCTCGCGGGCACGGGCACATCCGGGGCCGGCCCGGGCACGGCCCAGCCCACCGAATGGCGCAGAGCCGCGGGCGTGGTCGCGGCGGGGGTGCTCGTCCTCCTGGTGCTCTGGAACTTCATCTACTTCTGGCCGATCTACACGGGCGAGACGCTCACGCGCGACGCCTGGGAGGCGCGCATGTGGCTGGGGAGTTGGGTCTGAGCGCGGGCGCGACGGGTGGGCGTCCCTGCGGCAGGTGGCTTAATGTGCTTGACGCAGGGTCGAAATGGTCTCGGGGCGCGCAGAGGGAGCACGGCAGATGGCGGGCAGCCACCGGCGCAGACGCGTCGGATCAGGTGCGTCGGCGCGAGCGACGCGCACCCGGATCGCAGTAGTCGTCGGAGTCGGTGCCGCGGTCGTCGGTGCGGCCGGGTTCGGCGCGTACAGCCTCTTGGAGGACGACAAGGCCGAGAGCGGCGGCAACGCGCTGTCGGCGCCGGCCTCATCCGATCCGGTGAAGACCGGGCCGCCGGGTCCCCGGGAAACCGCCAGGGCGGCGGGTGAGTTCCTGGCCGCCTGGGCGGGCGGCGACACGAAGACCGCGGCCGGGATGACGGACGACAGGAAGGCGGCGCTTCGCGGACTCGACTCGTACCGCGAGGACGCGGGCGTCGAGAAGGTGAAGCTCACCCCCGGCCGGGCGCAGGGCACGGAGGTGCCGTTCAGCGTCGACGCCCGGGTGACCTTCGGGGAGAACGTCAAGCCCTGGGCGTACAACTCGGCACTCGAGGTCGTACGGGACGAGAAGACCGGCGAGCCCGAGGTCGCCTGGGACCCGTCCCTCATACATCCCAAACTCACCGAGGGCGAGCGGCTGCGCACCGGTTCGACCGAGGCCCCGCCGATCCGGGCGCTGGACCGCACCGGTGCCAGGCTCGATCCCGAGGAGTACCCCTCGCTCGCGCCCGTCATCGCGGATCTGCGCGAACGTTACGGCGCGAAGGCGGGCGGCAAGGCGGGCGTCAAGGTCTGGACCGAGCCGGCCGACGCGCCCAAGGGCGACAAGAAGAAGGACGAGAAGGACGACGACAAGGCGGGCACGCCCGAGACCCTTCTGGTGCTCTCCAAGGCCAAGCCCGGCACGCTGCAGACGACGCTGGACGCGGCCGTGCAGGAGACCGCGGAGGAGGCCGTCGCCAAGCAGGGCGGCGCGGCGCTGGTGGCGCTGCAGCCCAGCACCGGCCAGATCCTCGCGGTCGCCAACCAGGTCCCCGACGGCCACAACACGGCGCTCCAGGGCACGCTGCCGCCCGGCTCGACGATGAAGGTCGTCACGGCCTCGATGCTCATGGACAAGGGCCTGGCCGCGCCCGACAAGCCGCACCCCTGCCCGCGGTACAAGGCGTACGGGGGCTGGGAGTTCGAGAACGTCGGCGACAACTCGTTCACCATCCAGGGCGGCACGTTCACCCAGTCCTTCACCGCGTCCTGCAACACCGCGTTCATCTCGATGGCGGAGAAGCTGGAGAACGACGACCTGACGAAGCAGGCCAGGGACGTCTTCGGCATCGGGCTCAACTGGCAGACGGGCGTGACCACGTTCGACGGCTCCGTGCCGGTGCAGTCCGGCGTGGAGATGGCGCTGTCGCTGATCGGCCAGGGCGGCGTCCGGATGAACCCGCTGACGATGGCGTCGGTCTCCGCGACCGCGAAGACCGGCGTCTTCAAGCAGCCGCACCTGGTGCCGCAGGGCTTCGACGGGCGGCAGTTCGCGACGGCGCCGAAGAGCATGAAGGCGTCGACGGCGCAGTCGCTGCGGGAACTGATGGAGGAGACGGCGAGGACCGGGACCGCGGCGGGGGCCATGAGCGGGCTGACCGGGCAGGTGGGCGCGAAGACCGGCTCCGCGGAGATGGGCGGCCAGGAGGAGACGGACGCCTGGTTCACCGCGTACCGCGGGGACCTGGCGGCGGCGGCCACGGTGCCGAACATCGGGCATGGCGGTGAGTTCGCGGGCCCGCTGGTGCGGGACGTGCTGGCGGCGCACGGCGGCTGAGGCGTAGGTTCACCGGGACCCGGCGCGGGGCGCCGGGTCCCGGCGTGCGGAATGTGTTCGCGTGGCCCGTGCACCGGGCGTTAACGTCACCTCCATGACGACAGCCGACACCGCACACCCGCTCTTCGCCGCCGCCCTCGCCGACCTCGGCCTGAGCGTCCCGGTACGCCGCTTTCCGGACGCCACCCGCACCGCGGCGCAGGCGGCGGAGGCCATCGGCTGCGAGCTGAGCCAGATCGTCAAGTCCCTGATCTTCGCGGCGGACGGCGTGCCGGTGCTGGTCCTGATGGACGGCGCCTCACGGGTGGACACCGAGCGCGTACGGGCCGAGCTGGGCGCCGCGAGCGTGCGCCGGGCGGACGCGGCGGTGGTGCGCGAGGCCACGGGGTACGCCATCGGCGGCGTGCCGCCCTTCGGGCACGTGACGCGGATGACGGTGCTCGCCGACCGCGGGCTCCTCGACCACGGCGAGGTCTGGGCCGCCGCGGGCGACCCGCACACCGTCTTCCCCATGGCTCCCAAGGACCTCGTCGCGCACGCGGGCGCGCGGGTCGCCGACGTGTCCGAGGTGCGCGAGCCGGGGGTGTGACCCCCCTCATAGCCGCGGCGGTCCTCGCGGCCGCCGTGATGCACGCCTCGTGGAACGCCATCGCCCACGGCTTCAAGGACCAGTTGGTCGTCTTCGCGCTGATCGGCGTGGGCGACGTGCTGATCGCGGGCACCGCGGTGTTCTTCGTCCCGGTCCCGGACGCGGGCGCCTGGCCGTGGCTGCTGGCGTCGGTCGCGATCCACCTCGTGTACATGACGCTGCTCATGCAGTCGTTCCGGCTGGGGGACTTCGGGCAGGTCTACCCGATAGCGCGCGGCACGGCCCCGCTGGTCGTCGCGGCGGTGGCGCATCTCTTCCTCGGCGAGCGGCTGGGACTGTGGCAGACGGCGGGCGTCGCGGTGGCGTGCGCGGGTCTGAGCGGCATCGCCCTGTGGGGGCTGCGCGGCAAGGACACCCGCCCGCACTGGCCGGCCCTGGCGGCGGCGTTCGCGACGGGCCTGTCCATCGCGGCGTACACGATCGTCGACGGCGTCGGCGTGCGGGCTTCCGGCAGCGCGATGGGCTACACGGCGTGGCTGGTCCTGCTGATGGGCCCGTGGATCCCGCTGGCGGCGCTGGTGCTGCGCGGACCGGGGATGGTGCGCGAGCTGGCGCCGGTGGCGGCGCGCGGGCTGCTGGGCGGGGCGATCTCCATCACGGCGTACGGGCTGGTGCTCTGGGCGCAGACGCGCGCCCCGCTGGCGCCGATAGCGGCGCTGCGGGAGTCGAGCATCGTGGTGGGGGCGGCGATCGGGGCGGTGTTCCTCAAGGAGCGGTTCGGCGGACCGCGGATCGTGGCGGCGTGCCTGATGGTGGCGGGGATCGCGCTGGTGCTGCTCCCGGCGTAGCCGGGGTGTCCCGAGGGTGTGACGAGTACGCAACAGGGGTTATCCACAGGGGTTTTTTCCGCGGGCGTTCGCCTTCAGGATGGAATCTCCGCAACACCGGCAACGGGGGATGATCATGGCAGTGCTCGAAGAAGGGACCAAACCGCAGTCCGGGCAGCCGTCGGACCGGCATGCGCCGCGGCGCCACCTGGGCGCGTATCTGACGGCGGCGGTGCTCCTCACGGCCCTGGGCCGCATGATCATCGTCTGGATCTCCTACGACTTCGACGATGTGAACACCGAGGTCGGAGACTTCCTCAAGGCGCTGTACGACCCGCGCATCATTCTGGAGCCCGAGTTGTTCGGCGCGCATGTGTGGGCGTTCACGGTGGCGTTGATGGTGACGGGGCTGGTCGCGGCGCTGAACCGGCGGGCGGGGCGGGGGGCCGCGCTGCTGTGCGGGTTCGTGATGTTCGCGACCGCCACGCGCGAGTTGATCGGTCTGGCGTCGAGCGACCAGTTCCGCCAGTGGTACATCGGGGGCAACGACCTGGAGGTCGCGATCATCGCGAGCTGGTCGATGGTCCTGCTCTTCTCGGTGACCGTCGTCGTGCTGATGCTCCGGGCGGCCGACCGGCCGGCCGCGGGCCGGCCGGGGGTGCCGGCGCAGGGGTCCCAGCTCTACGTGATCGCCGGGGGCCTGATGGTCGTCCTCGGTCTGGCGCTCGTCGGCTGGATCGTGCGCATGCTGACCCGGGAAGGGGTCGACAAGGGTTCGTACTTCAAGGGGCTGGTGGACGCCGGCGAGAATCCCTACCCGGTGCTCGCCGGCTCCGGGGACTTCTGGGCGGCGGTGTTCCCGGTGGCGCTGCTGGTGCTGGGCGTGCTGGCGCTGATACGGCGGCCGGTGGTGCGGGGCGCGTCGATCGCCCTTCTCGGCGTGCTGCTCTACCTGTACGTGCGCCAGATGATCGGCATGACGATCACCGACTACCCGGACGACGTGGCGGACGGGAACCGGATCCCCTTCCCCGGCTGGGACGCATACACCGAGGACACGGAAGGCTGGCTCAACATCGCCACCTACGTCGGCGGCGCGCTGATAGCCGTCGTGGTGATCGCGATGATGCTGCGCGCGCCGGAGGCGGCGGCCGTGGCGGACGCGCCTCCGGTGGGGGGCGGTTACGTTCCGCCGCAGCCGGTGGGCCGGCCCGCGCCGCAGGCGCCGCCGCAGCCGCGGGCCCAGTCGCCGTACGACGCGATGCCGCAGGCGCCGACGATAGCCGCACCGCCGCCCCCGGCCGCGCCGCCGCAGGCGCCACCGCCGCCTGCCGCTCCGCCGCCCGCGGGCTGACGGGACGGGTCCGGCCGGGCGGGGGCGGGTCAGACCGGGCGTACGGTGTCGCCGAGGCGTACGGTGCCGGGGGTGAGGACGTCGGCGCCGATGCCGATGCACATCCCGCGGTCCGCGGTCAGCGTCTTGAGCACGCGGCGGTCCTCCGGCAGGTCGCGCTGCGCCATCGTGGTCATCACACAGCGCTTCATGCGCTTGACGACCCGCAGCCGCACCTCGTCGCCCACGGCGATCTCCCGGCCCACCCAGTCCTCCTCGATCCAGGGTTCCCCGGTGTCCAGAAGGATGTTCTTGCGGAAGCGGCGGGCGTCGGCGGGTTCGGTGTCCCCGAGGATCCGGCCGAGCGCGTGCAGGGAGGCGGTGCCGATGAGCGTCACGCCGCAGTCGTCGTAGTGCGAGACGGCGTCCTCGCGGGCCAGCCGGACGTCCGCGCCGAGGAGTTCGGCGAGGTGGGCGTCGTCGCGCAGGCCGGACCCCCCGGGGGTGACGACGTGCGGTCGGGCGGTGGCGGCGTCGTGGGCGGCGGCGTAGGAGGCGGAGAAGTGAAGGAGGCCCTCGGTGCGCCGGAAGCGGCGCGAGTTCTTGCCGCTGCCGAGCTTGCCGTCGCCGTAGGTGACGGCCCAGAGGCGGTCGCCGATCGTGCCGCGCTCGTCGATGACGAGCTCCGGCAGCCGTTCGCCGAGCATCGACTTGACCGGGAAGCGCCGGAGCATGGCGACGGTGGGGTCGGACGGTCCCGGGGAGGGCGGTGGAGCCGGTATGGCGGGCGGGAGTTCGGGCATGCTTCGGACCCTATGCCCGGCCGGGGTCGAAGCCGAAGGGTATTTCCAGGCGGTGCGCGGCCATCAGCTCGTCGTCGAGGAGGAGTTCCTTCGTCGCGCCGTCCGCGACGATCAGACCACCGCCGAGGACGACGGAGCGGGGGCACAGCTCCAGGGCGTAGGGGAGGTCGTGGGTGACCATGAGCACGGTGACATCGAGGGAGCGGACGATGTCGGCCAGTTCGCGGCGGGCGGCGGGGTCGAGGTTCGAGGACGGCTCGTCCAGTACGAGCACCTCCGGCTCCATGGCCAGCACGGTCGCGACGGCGACCCGTCGGCGCTGGCCGAAGGAGAGGTGGTGAGGCGGCCGGTCCGCGTGGTCGGCCATGCCGACCTGTTCGAGCGCGCGCCGTACGCACGCCTCCAGCTCCGGGCCGCGCATGCCTCCGGCCGCCGGCCCGAAGGCGACGTCATCGCGGACGGTGGGCATGAACAACTGGTCGTCGGGATCCTGGAAGACGATGCCCACGCGGCGCCGGACCTCGGTGAAGTTGCGTTTCTCCACGGGCAGTCCGGCGACGCGGACGGTGCCGGCGCCGCCGCCGAGGATGCCGTTGAGGTGGAGGACGAGGGTGGTCTTTCCGGCGCCGTTCGGCCCGAGGACGGCGACGCGCTCACCGCGTTCGACGGTGAGGTCCACGCCGAAGAGGGCCTGGTGGCCGTCGGGGTACGCGTAGGCGAGGCCGGTGACTTCCAGCGAAGGGGGCAGTGTCATAGGAGGGTCCATCCCAGCAGGCACACGGCGAGGGCGGCGAGGGGCAGCGCGGCGGCATACGACCACTGGCCCCGGGTGGCACGGACCTCGTCGACGACGGGCATGGTGCCGGCGTAGCCGCGGCTGACCATGGCGAGGTGGACGCGCTCGCCGCGCTCGTAGGAGCGGATGAAGAGGGCCCCGGCGGTGCGGGCGAGCACGCCCCAGTGGCGTGGACCCCGGGCGCTGAAGCCACGGGCCTCGCGGGCGATGCGCATCCTGCGCATGTCGTCGGTGATCAGGTCGCCGTAGCGGACCATGAACGACGCGATCTGCACCAGCAGCGGCGGCATGCGCAGCCGTTGCAGCCCGAGGAGCAGTGCGCGCAGTTCGGTGGTGGCCGCGAGCAGCACGGAGGCGGCGACGCCGAGGGTCCCCTTGACCAGGACGTTCCAGGCGCCCCAGAGGCCGGACTCGCTGAGGGAGAGTCCGAGGACTTCCGTGTGCGGGCCTTCGGCGACGAAGGGGAGGAGGACGGCGAAGGCGACGAAGGGCACCTCGACGACGAGCCGCCTGAGCACGAAGCCCGCGGGCACGTGCGCGGCGGCGGCGACGCCGGTGAGCAGCAGGGCGTACGCGCCGAATGCCCAGACGGCTTCGCGGGGCGTGGCGACGGTGATCAGGACGAAGGAGAAGGCGGCGACGACCTTCACGTGCGCGGGCAGCCGGTGCACGGGTGAGTCCCCGTGCCGGTACAGCTTGTGCGCATGCCCCGCCCCCACCGGTCAGCCTTCCGGCCGGGCGAAGGGCCGGCCGGGCGCCCCGCCGCCGTCCGGGGCGGTGCCCGCATGCGGGTGGCCGGACGGACCGGCCTCCGGAGGTACGGAGGCGGTGGTCCCGGCGGCGGGGGACCCGGCGGCCGCACCGCCGGCGGGCACGGCCGCCGGCGCCGTATCCGCGGGGCCCTCGCCCCCGCTGGCCTCCGCCCCCGCGGTTTCGCCGCGGGTGGTGCCGGACTCCGTGCCCCCGGCGGAGCCGCCCCTGCGACGGCGTACCACGACGAATACCCCGCTGCCCACCGCCAGGGTCAGCGTGACGCCGATGACGCCCGCCAGACCGCCGGAAAGCCGTGTGCCGGGGACGTCCTCGACGCCGTAGTCGGCGAGCGGGGAGCCGGACAGCGCGTGCTCCTTCTCCTCCTCGGCGATCCCCTTGTCGCCCGCCACCTTCTCCAGGCCGTCGGGGTCGGAGGAGGCGTAGAAGCTGACGATCCCGGCGAGGACGAGAGACGCGGCCAGGCCGGCGGCCCAGACCCGCCGGGGGCTGCGGTGTACCGGCTCCGCGGCACCGGGCTCCCGAACCGGGCCCGCGGACTCCGGGACGGTGCCGGCGTGCTTCGGGGGCGGGGCCGCTGCCCCGTCACCCGGCCTCGCCACGTCGGCCGTGCGCAGCTCCAGCCGGCGCCGCAGCCCCTGCGCGCTGTGGATCAGGTCCGGACGGACCGCCGCCACCGAGGCGACCGTCGCCGTGGTGATGGCCGCCTCGCCGAGGCCGATGAGGAGGTGGACGCCGACCATCGCCGTGGCGACCTTCGCCAGCGATACGTCCGCGGTGCCACCCAGCGCGTACAGCCCCGTGAACGCCAGCGCGGAGGCCGGCACCGACAGCGCCGCCGCCACGAAGGTCGCCACCCCGAGCCCGCTCCGCCCCCGCGGCAGCACTCCGAGCAGTGCCCGGAAGACGGCGTATGACACGGCCACCGTCACCACGCCCATCAACGTGATGTTCACGCCCAGTGCCGTCAGCCCACCGTCCGCGAAGAGCAGCCCCTGCATCAGCAGGACCACGGATATGCAGAGCACCGCGGTCCAGGGCCCCACGAGCACCGCCGCAAGAGCGCCGCCGAGCAGGTGCCCGCTCGTGCCCGCCGCGACGGGGAAGTTGAGCATCTGCACGGCGAAGACGAACGCCGCGACGAGCCCCGCCAGCGGCGCCGTGCGCTCGGCCAGTTCGGACCGCGCGCCGCGCAGGCTGACGGCCACCGCACCCGCGGCGACCGCGCCGGCGGCGATCGAGACGGGCGCGTCGATGAATCCGTCGGGCACGTGCACGGTGGCGTCCCTCCGTCGACCGATATCCGGCTCGCCCATATGTATCGGCAGAGCGGCACGCGGTCACACAAATCAATTGCAAAGAAATTGCAACAGCGTTCGACTGGCGAGAGACCCGCCCTCCGTAGGCCGCCCGACTTGCCGTGTCCCTGTACGCACCGAAACATGGAGTTTGTGACAGCCGGTTCCGACAGCACCGCCGCGCCCGGCCCCGGCCTGCCCTACCTGCGCTTTCCCCACCTCCACGGCGACCTCCTCTGCTTCGCCGCCGAGGACGACCTATGGCTCGCCCCGCTGCCCGCCCCCGGCGCCAAGCCCGAGCGGGGCTGGCGGCTGACCGTCGACCGCACCCGCGTCGGGCACCCGCGGTTCTCGCCGGACGGGCGGTCCATCGCGTTCACCAGTTGGCACAGTCTCGACGCCGAGATCCACGTCGTGTCCGCGGAGGGCGGCGTCGCCCGCCGGCTCACCTACTGGGGCAGCCCGGACACCCGGGTGTGCGGCTGGACGCCGCCGGGCAGCGGCGAGGACGGCGAGGCGCAGATCCTCGCGGTCTCCTCGCAGGGCCAGCCGCTGTCGTACCAGACCTGGTCCTATCTGGTGCCGACCGACGGCTCCCCCGGGCGCCGGCTGCCCTGGGGCCCGGTCGACGACATCGCCGTCGCGGAGCAGGCGGGACACCGCAAGACCCTGCTGCTCACCGGCCGCCCGCCGCACGAGCCCGCCGCCTGGAAGCGCTACCGCGGCGGCGCCACCGGCCGCATCTACCTGCACGGCCGGCGGCTGCTCGCCGACCTCGGCGGGCACGTGGAGTGCGTGATGTTCGTCGGCCCGCCGCCGGCCGCGCGGGTCGCCTTCCTCTCCGACCACGAGGGCGTGGGCAATCTCTACTCCTGCCTCCCCGACGGCACCGACCTGCGCCGGCACAGCGACCACGCCGAGTTCTACGCCAGGAACGCCGCCACCGACGGCTACCGGGTGATCTACCAGTGCGCCGGCGAACTGTGGCTCGCCGAGGACTTCGGCCCCGCCGGCCAGCCGCGCCGCCTCGACGTGCGGCTCGGCAGCCCGCGGGCCGGGCGGCGGCCGTACCAGGTGGCCGCGCAGAACAACGTCCAGGGGCTGACCGTCGACACCACGGGCCGGGCCAGCGCCGTCGCGGTGCGCGGCGCGCTGTACTGGCTGACCCACCGCGACGGCCCGGCGCGCACGATCACCGAGACCCCCGGCGTACGCATCAGGCTGCCGGAGATGCTGGGCGACACCAACCGCGTCGCGTACGTCACGGACGCCGCCGGCGAGGACGCCATCGAGATCGCCGACCTGCCCCGCACCGGCGCCGTGGGCGAGCCGCTGCGGCTGGCGGCCGGGAAGCTGGGCCGGGTGCTGGCGCTGGTGCCGTCGCCGGACGGGCGGCACATCGCGATCGCCTCGCACGACGGCCGCCTGCTGCTGGTCCGGGTGCCGGAGCGGGTGCACGCGGACGAGCGGATGTCGGCGGAGGTGGCGGAGGAGTTCGCCGAGGCGGTACGGGCCGCGGAGGAGCTGTCCCCGGCGGAGGCCGCGGGCGACTGCCAGCTCACCGAGCTCATCCGGTCGGTGAACGGGCCGGTACGCGACCTGGCGTTCTCACCGGACTCCAAGTGGATCGCCTGGGCGCACCCGGGCATCGGCCGCTCGCTGCGGCAGATCAAGATCGCCCGGGTCGCGGACCGGACGATCGTCGACGTCACGGACGGCAGGTTCGAGGACGAGGAGCCGGTGTTCACGCGCGACGGGCGCTACCTGGCGTTCCTGTCCTGGCGCGGCTTCGACCCGGTGTACGACGTGCACACCGGCGACCTGTCGTTCCCGCTGGGCTCCCGCCCGTACCTCGTACCGCTGCATCCCGCGACGCCCTCGCCGTTCGCGCTCTCCGCCGAGGGCCGGCCCGCGGCCGGCGGGATGGACCCGGTCGGCCCGCCGGCGGCGGAGGCGGGCGCGAACACCGCGGTGCTGGTGGAACCGGAGGGGCTGGAGAGCCGGGTGACGCCCATCCCGGTGCCGGCGTCGAAGTACTCCTCCCTCGTGCCGGTCGCGGGCGGCGGGCTGGTCTGGCTGCGCTGGCCGATCTCCGGGGCGCTGGGCGAGACGTTCGCCAACCCGGCGGACACCTCGGGCCGGCCGACGCTGGAGCACTTCGACATCTCCACCGCCCGGCTCACCGAGCTGACGTCGCTGGTGACGGAGATCGCCGCGAGCGGCGACGGCAGCCGGCTGGTCGTCAACGACGGCGGCTCGCTGCGCGCGATCCCGGCGAACGGCCTGGCGGACGCGGACACCACGGTCTACATCGACATGCGGCGCGTGCTGCACACCGCGGACCCGGTGGCCGAGTGGCACCAGGCGTACGACGAGGCCGGCCGGGTCATCCGGGCGTACTTCTGGGAGCCGCGCATGTGCGGCGTCGACTGGGACGCGGTGCTGGCGCAGTACCGGCCGCTGCTGGACCGGGTGGCCTCCCCCGACGAGTTCGCCGACCTGCTGCGCGAGGTGCTGGGCGAGCTGGGCACGTCGCACGCGTACGTCACGCCCGCCCGCCGCAACGAGGGCCCGCCGCACTACCAGCGGCCCATCGGCTTCCTCGGCGTGAACTTCGTCCGCACCCGCGACGGCCGCGGCTGGGCGCTGGCCCGCATCCTGCCCGGCGACTCCTCCGACACCCGCGCCCGCTCCCCGCTGGCCGGCACCGGCATCCCGGAGGGCTCGGTGCTCACGCACGTCGACGGCCGCGCGGTCGACCCGGTCACGGGCCCGTACCCGCTGCTGGAGGGGGCGGGGGGCACGTCGGTGGAGCTGACGTTCGCGATCGAGGGCGGCGGCGGGAGGCTGCGCCGGGTGGCGGTGGTGCCGCTGGTCGACGACCGGCCGCTGCGCTACCAGGACTGGGTGGCGGCGCGCCGCGCGGTGGTGCACGAGCTGAGCGGCGGGCGCTGCGGCTACCTGCACATCCCGGACATGATCGGCAGCGGCTGGGCGCAGTTCAACAGGGATGTGCGGATGGAGATGAACCGCGAGGCGCTGATCGTGGACGTACGGGGCAACGCGGGCGGGCACATCAGCGAGCTGGTGCTGGAGAAGCTGACCCGCACGATCATGGGCTGGGACCTCACGCGCAACGCGCAGCCCGTCTCGTACACCTCGACCGCACCCCGCGGGCCCATGGTGGCGCTGGCCGACGAGGCCACGTCGTCGGACGGCGACATGATCACGGCGGCGTTCAAACTGCTCGGCCTCGGCCCGGTGGTGGGGCTGCGGACGTGGGGCGGCGTGGTCGGGATGACGGGTCGGCACCGGCTGGGCGAGGGCACGGTGATCACGGTTCCGATGAACGCGGCCTGGTTCGACGAATACGGCTGGGGCGTGGAGAACGCGGGCGTACCGCCCGACGTGGTCGCCGAACGCACGCCGCTGGACTGGGCGGAGGGCCGGACCTCCGAGCTGAACGTCGCGGTGGCCACCGCGCTCGACCTGCTGCGCGAGCACCCGGCGGCGGTGCCGCCCGACTACACCGACGTACCGGACCGCAGCCGGCCGCCGCTGCCGCCGCGCACGCGGCGGTCGTAGAACACCCGGGAGGCGTAACGGCACTTGATCCCGGAATGCGGCATTCGGCCGTTCATGTCAGCCTGAGGGAGGCCCGAACCCCCCTCTCTCACTAGGAGTGACCAGCATGGGCGCATTCGACAAGGCGAAGGACATGGCCGGCGAAGCGGCCGAGAAGGCCAAGCAGGCCGCGCAGAAGGCACAGCAGAGCCGCGAGCAGAAGCAGGAGTCCGGCCAGGACCCTTCGCAGCGCGCCAAGGAGGGCGCGGAGCAGGGCCGCGACCGCATGAAGGGCGACCGCGACGAGCGCGACGACAAGCGGGAGCAGCGCTGATACGGCGTCGTTGAGCCACGCCCGAGGGGCGCACCGCACGCCGGGTGCGCCCCTTCGCCGTTCTCCCGCGCCGGGCGCCTACGAGCGCGCAGGGGCCCGCTTTCAGCGCGTACGGGCGTACGGCGTACGGGCGTTCACCTCCGCCGCCGTACGCGCCGGGCCCCCGCCCCGCGCTACCGCTCCGGCGTCTCCCGCAGCGCCCGCGTGCGCTCATCCGCCGCGCCGCCCGCGCCGACGAGTCCGCCGCGCGCCCCCCGCGTCGCCGCGAGCCGGGGCGCGAGCTTGCCCATCTCCCGCCGCCCCAGCGGCCCGGTGACGAGCGAGGGCAGCGCGCCGCGCACCGACTGCATGCCGCGCAGCCACCACTGCCCGTAGACGTGCGGCGAGCGCCGCTCGATGCCCGCGACCAGACGCTCGACGGCGGGCGCCAGCGGATAGGTCTTGTTGGACGGCCACGGCAGCCGCGCACGCATGTCGCGCAGCACCTCGTCCTCGTCCGCACCGCGCACCATGTCGGTGTCGGTCCAGCTCAGATAGGCGACCCCGACGTCCACGCCCTGGTGCCCGACCTCGCCGCGCAGGCAGTGCGCGAACGCCTCCACGCCCGACTTCGACGCGCAGTACGCCGCCATCATCGGCGCGGGCGTCACGGCGGCGAGCGAGGCGATCTGGAGGTGGTAGCCGCGGGCGCGCACCAGCGCGGGCAGGAAGGCGCGGGCGGTGGCGACACTGCCCAGCAGGTTGACCTCGATGACGCGGTCGAAGGAGCGGGCGTCGGAGTCGAGGAACGGGCCGCCGGTGGCGACGCCCGCGTTGGCGACGACGACGTCGACACCGCCGAAGTGCTCCTCGACCTCGGCGGCGGCGCCGGCCATCGCGTCGTGGTCGGTGACGTCCGCGTACCAGTGGGCGGCCTCGCCGGGGAGCGAGTCGGCGACCTTCTTCAGCTCGTCCGGCTCCAGCCCGACCAGCGCCAGCCGCGCCCCGCGCGCCGCGAGCCTGCGCGCCAGCAGCGCGCCGACGCCGCGGGCGGCGCCGGTGACCACGACGGTCCTGCCCTCGACTCCGTGCCGCCGGCTCATGCGCCCGCCTCCTCCTTCTCGACGGCCGCCGCGGCGGCCGGACCGGCAGTCTTCCCGTCGGCCGCGTCGCCGGCCGTCTCAGCGCCCCTTTCAGCCTGCGCCTCCTCCGGCGCTCCCGCCAGGTGGTCGCGTACGAGCCCGCGCAGCACCTCCGCGACCGCGTACGGCGCCTCGACCGGCGTCATGTGCCCCAGCCCGGGCAGCTCGGTGAACCCCGCGCGCTCCGGCAGCAGCCCGTCGATCTTCCGTGCCAGCTTCACCGGCGTGAGCCGGTCGGCGCCGCCGTGCACCACCGCGGCCGGCACCGGCATCCGCGCCACCTCCGCGTCCAGGTCGAGCTCCGCCAGCACCCTCCCCCACGCGCCGCGCGCCCTGCGCGGGGTGGCGAAGACGATCCGTACGCTCGCCTCGATCTGCGCCGGGGTCGCGCCCCGGCCCAGGATCGCCGGTCCCAGCACCTTCTTCGACAGCGGCGTCACCGGCCCCATCGGCAGCCGCGAGACCAGCAGCGCGCGCTGGATCGCGGACCGCAGCGCGCGGGCCCGCAGCGGTATCACCCGCGACTCGGGCACCAGCCCCGAACTGCCCGTGCTGCACAGCAGCACGGCGGCGGCCCGCTCCCGCAGGTACGGGCGGCCCGCGGCGGCCATCAGTGTCATGCCGCCCATCGAGTGGCCGCCGATCACGGCCTTCTCACCGGGCGCCAGCGCCGCGTCCAGCACGGCGCCGAGGTCGTCGGCGAGGGTGGCGGTGTGGTACGAGCCGTAGCCGCCGGCGGGGCTGCGGCCGTGGCCGCGCTGGTCGTACACGACGACGCGGTAATCGGGCGCGAGCTGCCGGACGACCGGAGCCCAGAAGGCGGTCGAGCAGCACCAGCCGTGCGCGAGGACGACGGCGGGCGCGTCCCCGGGGCCGTGCTCCTCGACGTACAGCCGGGTGCCGTCCGCGGAGACGGCGGTCAGCTCCCGCCGCGGTACGGGCGGGGCGTACGGACCGGTGGTGACGTGCATGAGCCGGGTCATCGGACGGCCTCCTCGCCATGCCGCGCCGCACCGGACTGCCGGGCGCCGGGCACCCCTTCGCCGGTGCGCAGCGCCCCACCCCCGGTGCGCAGCGCCCCTCTCCCGGTGCGCAGTACCTCGTACTCCTCCGGATGCACCCTCCTCGTCACCCTCCGGAACTCGGTCGTCGTGCCCGGCCAGACCGTCGTGTTGCGCCCGTTGGCGTCGAGGTACCAGCTATCGCAGCCGCCGGTGTTCCATACGGTGCGCTTCATCCGTTCCTGCACCCGCGCGTTCCACTGCTTCACGGCGGACGGGCGCGCGTCGAGCGCGACGCGGGCGCCGGGCTCGCCGAGACGGCCGAGCTGGCGCACGAAGTCGGCCATGTAGGTGAGCTGCGCCTCGATGATGAGGATCATCGAGCTGTTGCCGAGGCCGGTGTTGGGGCCGATGATCGTCAGCAGGTTCGGGAAACCGGCCGCGCTGGCGCCGCGCAGCGCCTCCATCCCTCCGCTCCACGCCTCCGCGAGGGTGGTGCCGTCACGCCCCTTGATGCGGTCGGCGATGGGCATGTCGGTGACGTGGAAGCCGGTGCCGAAGATGATCGCGTCGGCCTCGGTCTCGGTGCCGTCGGCGGCCACGAGGGTCGAGCCGCGTACCTCCTTCAGACCGGAGGCGACGACGTCGACGTTGGGCTGGGCGAGCGCCGGATAGTAGTCGTTGGAGAGCAGGATCCGCTTGCAGCCGATGCGGTAGCCGGGGGTGAGCTTGCGGCGCAGTTCGGGGTCCTTGACGGCCCGGCCGAGGTTCCGCTTGGCCAGCCCCTCCACGAATCCCAGCTCGTCGGGGTGTTTGGTGAAAGCCCCCACCTGGAGCTCGCGGATGCCCCACAGGATGCCGCGGCGCAGCTTCGCGGTCGCGGGTACGCGCGCGTGCAGCCACCGCTCGGGGCCGCTGATGGCGCGGTCCACCCGCGGCAGCACCCACGGCGGGGTGCGCTGGAAGACGGTGAGCCGGGAGACCTCCGGCTGGATGGACGGCACGATCTGGATGGCGGAGGCGCCGGTGCCGACCACGGCGACGCGCCTGCCGCCCAGCGGCACGTCGTGGTCCCAGCGCGCGGAGTGGAAGACCTTGCCGGGGAACGTGTCGAGGCCGGGGATGTCCGGGACCTTCGGGTCGGAGAGCGGGCCGGTCGCGGAGACCACGACGTCGGCGGCGAGTTCGCCGCGCGCCGTGTCGATCTCCCAGCGCAGTTCGTCGTCGTCCCAGCGGATGCCGCGTACCTCGTGGTCGAAGCGGATGTGCTGCCGTATGCCGAAGACGTCGGCGACCTGCTCCAGGTAGTCGCGGATGTGCCGCTGTCCGGAGAAGGTGCGCGGCCACTCGGCGTTGGGCGCGAAGGAGAACGAGTAGAGGTGGGAGGGGACGTCGCAGGCACAGCCCGGGTAGCTGTTGTCCCGCCAGGTGCCGCCGAGCGTGCTCGCGCGCTCCAGCACGACGAAGTCCGTGATCCCCTCCCGGCGCAGCCGTACGGCGGCGCCCAGGCCGCCGAAGCCGGAGCCGATCACCGCCACCCTGACGTGTTCACGCGTCATCGCCGTCGTCCTCCCAGCCGTGGAGTCGATTGCGCCAGCATTCACTGGCACGATGAGAGCGTAGGCCCAGTCCTTACCGATGGGTAGGGGGCCGGCGAGATCGACTTCCGCCCGGCGGCGGGGTGTCGGCGGGAGGTCCTACCCTGGTGGTCGGGACGTACGGCACGGACCTGCGGGGACGGAAGAAGACCGGTCGAAGACCGGCGGAGGGGACGCGACGGTGGGACGCGAATACCGGACGGAGGAGCTGGCCGAGCGCGCCGGCATCACCGTCCGCACCCTGCGCTTCTACCGCGAGCGCAAGCTCCTCCAGCCACCGCGCCGCGAGGGCCGTATCGCCTGGTACGGGGAGGGTCACCTGTCCCGGCTGCGGACGATCGCCGCGCTGCTGGACCGCGGGCACACCCTCGGCGGCATCGCCGAGTTGATCTCCGCCTTCGAGAGCGGCCGGGACGTGCGGGGCGCGGCCGAACTGCTCGGCCTGGAGGAGACGCTGACCAAGCCGTGGTCGGAGGAGACCCCGGTGCGCATCACGCCGGAGGAGCTGGCCGACCGGTTCGCGGGCGAGGTGTCGCCGGAGAACCTGGCGACGTCCATCGACATGGGGTATGTCGCCGTGGAGGGCGAGGAGTTCATCCACGTCAGCAGGCGGTTGCTGGACGCCTCGTCGAAGCTGGTGGCCAGGGGCGTGCCGCTGGCCGCCGTGCTCGCCGCCGCCCGCGAGGTGCGCGCCCACGCCGACGACCTGGCCGAGCTCTTCACCGCGCTCATACGGGTGCACGTGCTGGCCGACGTGATGGAGACGCCGGCGGGCGAGCTGACGGGTGAGCAGGTGGAGCGGCTGACGGACGCGCTGGAGCAGTTGCGGCCGGTGTCGATGGATGTACTGGAGGCGGAGGTGGCCATGGCGATGGACCGGCGGGTGCGCAAGGAGTTCGAGGAGTGGAAGCGCACGCGCGCCGGGTCCACCGCCGAGGAGCCGGAGGGCTGAACCGGCCGGTCCTGCACCGGCGTTCGGGGGCCCCGGGACTCAGGCCGCGGAGGGCACGTCGCCGGAGGTCAGGTCCGGGGCCGTGGCGCCGCCGCGGCGTGACCGGGCCCCGTCACGGGGCCCGGCGGGCGTTCACCGGGGTTCCGGCAGCCACCAACGGGCCTTGTAGATCCCGCCGTCGGGCAGCTTGAACGCGCCCTCCGGGTTGTGGGCCGACACCGTCGTCGTCCACCACGTCTTACCGAGGCCCGGCTCCGGGACGGTCGTGGCGACCCGGCCGCTGCCCGGCACGTCGCTGACCGCCTTCACGCTGCGCCTGCTGATCTGCGCGGCGCCGGCGAAGTCCTGGCTGAACTCACGCCGGGCGATGTCGTACTGGTACACCCCGTAGTTGGTGGTCAGCCACAGCCGGCCGGGGCGGCTCGCGACGAGGCTGAGGTCGTGCCCGCCGGCCCGCACGCCGTCGGGGTGCGGCAGCGCGGCGGTGTGGACGCGGGTGAGCGTGGGCGCGGCGGGGGTGCCGCCGACCGAGAGGGCGATCAGCTCGTCGTAGCCTATGGCCCACAGCAGGCCGTTCCTGGTGTCCCACTGCAGCCCGTGCGCGTCGTCGAAGCGGTACTCGACGTACGCGTCGGTCGCCGGGCCCTGCGAGGCGGCGTAGAGGCGGATGGTGTCGCCCGTGCTGCCGGCGACGGCGACGTTGCCGTCGGGGAGCAGTTCGACGCTGTGCGGGTTGACCGAGTCCGTACCGCCGGCGAGGGCACCGGCCCAGTAGCGCCGCCCCGTGGGCACCTCGACGACGGCGGCGAAGCCGAACGAGGCGCTGGTGAGCAGGTACGTACGGCCCCTGTGGCGGCGGGCCTTGGCCTCGTCGACGTACGTCCAGCTCGCCTGCGGCACCAGGTCCGCGTACCGCTCGTCGCCCTCCGGCGAGAACGCCCAGCGCACGGCGTCCGGCGAGTCCCACGGCAGCCGGGAGTCGAGGATGAGGACGCGGCGGGACTTCTGGTCGGTGACGGCGACGGGCGGGGTGGGCCTGCCGCCGGCGGCGTGCGCGGCGGCGGCGGGGAGCGTGGCCGCCGCGCCCGCGCCGAGCGCGGTGAGCAGGGCCGTACGACGGGTGGGTCTGCCGGTCATGGGCACTCCTGACGGGTTGCTCTGATCAACATCATCCGCACAGTGCCACGCGAAACGACGGGAAGTAAGCCCTTGCGGTGGCTGGTTGGTGAATTCTGCGCATCTGTCCCACCCGGTGACCGTTGTCAGTGGCCGCCCTTACGATGGCGCACGTGACCAGAGAAACGGTGGCGGACCCCGCCGCAGAAGAGCCGGTGGAGAAGCGTCTGGAGTCCCACCGCATCGAGCTGACCGGGTACTGCTATCGCATGCTCGGCTCCGCCTTCGAGGCCGAGGACGCGGTCCAGGAGACGATGGTGCGCGCCTGGAAGGGCTTCGAGCGCTTCGAGGGCCGCGCGTCGATGCGCTCGTGGTTGTACCGCATCGCCACCAATGTCTGCTTCGACATGCACGGCAGTCCCCAGCGCCGCGCCCGCCCGATGGACCTGTCGTCCCCCGGCGCCGCCACCACGCCCCCGGAGGCCGCCCTCGGCGCGGCCCTCCCGGAGGCCACGTGGCTGGAGCCGATGCCGGACACGAAGGTCCTCCCCGCGGGGGGCGACCCCGCCGAGGTCGCGGCCCAGCGCGACTCCGTGCGCCTCGCCTTCGTCGCCGCGCTCCAGCACCTGCCGCCCCGCCAGCGCGTGGTGCTGATCCTGCGGGACGTGTTCGCCTGGAAGGCGAGCGAGGTCGCGGAGCTGCTGGAGACCTCCGTGGCGTCGGTGAACAGCGCGCTGCAGCGCGCTCGCGCCACGCTGGCCGCCGAGGCCCCCGCCGACAGCGAGCCCGCCAAGCCGCTGGACGCCGACCAGCAGCGCTTCCTCGAGCGGTACGTGGACGCCTTCGAGCGGTATGACCTGGATGCGCTCACGGCGCTCATGCGCGAGGACGTCATCCTCTCCATGCCCCCGCTGCCGCTCTGGCTGCAGGGCCCGGAGGACATCCGCACCTGGTTCCTCGGCACCGGCTCGGTCTGCCGCGGCTCGCGCCTGGTCCCCTGCTCGGCGAACGGGATGCCGGCCTTCGCGCAGTACCACCCGGATCCCGAGAGCGGCGGTCACCGCGGCTGGGCGATCCAGGTCCTGGAGATCGAGGACGGCAAGGTCACCCATATGAACAGCTTCCTGGGCGTGGACCGGCTCTTCCCGCTCTTCGGCCTGCCGCTGGTGCTGAAGGACTGAGCGCGGCCGGACCGCCGAGGCGCCGCAGACCTGTGCGGTGCGGCACGTCCGCCACGCCCTGATCCGCCCCGGCTCATCGTTGCGGCCCGTTCCGCCACCGCGCGCCGCGTCGGCCCCGTCTGCTACGGCCCGTCCGGCGAGGACTCCGCGCGGGTCTGCAGCAGCGTGCGCTCCTGCGCGTTGCGCGTCAGGTCCGCCGCCCGCGCGAACTCCTCCCGCGCCTCCTCCACCCGCCCCAGCCGCCGCAGCAGGTCGCCGCGCACGCTCGGCAGCAGGTGGTAGTCCTTCAGCGCCGGCTCGTCCGCGAGCCCGTCGACGATCTGCAGCGCGTCCTGCGGCCCGTACGCCATGGACACCGCCACCGCCCGGTTCAGCTCCACCACCGGCGACGGCGCCACCCGCGCCAGCGCCTCGTACAGCCGGACGACCTGCCCCCAGTCCGTGGACTCCGCCCGCGGCGCCCGCGCGTGGCAGGCGGCGATCGCCGCCTGGAGCGCGTACGGCCCGGGCCCCGGCGCCCCCGCCGCGACCAGCGACTGCGCCCGCGCCAGCGCCGCGAACCCGCGCCGGATCAGCAGGTGGTCCCACCGCCCGCGGTTCTGCTCCAGCAGCAGCACCGGCTCGCCGCCGGGCCCGGTGCGTGCCGCCGCGCGCGACGCCTGGATCTCCAGCAGGGCCGCGAGACCGTGCACCTCGGGGTCCTTGGGCATCAGCCCGGCCAGCACCCGCGCCAGCCGCAGCGCGTCCTCGCAGAGCCCCGGGCGCATCCAGTCGTCGCCCGCGGTCGCCGAGTAGCCCTCGTTGAAGATCAGGTAGATGACCTCCAGCACCGACTCCAGCCGCTCCGCCCGCTCCGGCCCCTGCGGCTGCTCGAACGGCACCTCCGCCTTCGCCAGCGTCCGCTTCGCCCGTACGATGCGCTGCGCCACCGTCGGCTCCGTGACCAGGAACGCCCGCGCGATCTCCTCCGTCGTCAGCCCGCCCAGCAGCCGCAGCGTGAGCGCCACCCGCGCGGGCGTGGAGAGCACCGGGTGGCAGGCCGTGAAGACCAGCCGCAGCAGGTCGTCCTCGATGTCGTCGTCGAGGACCGCGGCGAGTTGCGCCTCGCCCTCCGGGCGGCGGCTCTCCAGGTCGTGGCCGATCTCCGCCAGCTTGCGCGCGTAGCGCTCCTTGCGGCGTACGAGGTCGATGGCCCGCCGCCTGGCCGTGGCCATGAGCCACGCGCCGGGGTTGTCGGGCACCCCCGACCCGGGCCACTGCTCCAGGGCCGCGACCAGCGCGTCCTGCGCCAGTTCCTCCGCGACGCCGATGTCGCGCACGATACGGGCCACGCCCGCGATGATCCGCGCGGACTCGATCCGCCAGACCGCCGCCACGGCGCGGTCGGCGGCCCCCCGCGCGGCGGCGGGCGGCCCTGGTGCGTCCTCCCGCCGGGCGCGGGCGTCCTGCGAAGCCGTCACAGCCCCACATCAGAACAGCCCGCCCCGGCCGAAGGCAACTCACCACGGCCCTGACCTGGGCCGTCATGTCCGGCTACGGCTCCATGATCTCCCGCAGCTCAAGGGTGATGGTCCACTCCTCGCCGTGCACCTTCAGGAACCGGTTGGCCCACTCCATCGCCTCTTCCTTCGACTTGACCTGGGCGATGAGATAGCCGCCGACGAGTTCCTTGGACTCGGTGAAAGGACCGTCGACCACGGAGATCTTCCCGTGGTCGGAGACGACCCGTACGGCCTCCTCGTTGGGCTTCAGCCCGGCGGTGTCGAGCAGCACGCCGGACTTGGTCATCTCCTCCAGCAGCTTGCCCATCTCGTCCATGATCTCCTGGCTGGGCATCCCGTCGGCGGGGCTGTTCTCCAGGTCCGGCTCGATCAGCATCATGTAGCGCATCGCGCGTCTCCTCGTTCTCGTCACGGGCGGCCCGGTGCCGTCCTTCTGCCCATGCGTCGAACGGCACCCTGCCGGATCGACACCCCGCCGGAAGTTTTTTCCGTGCCCTCAGCGCGCCACGAATTCGACCCGGAACATCCGGGGCCAGTACTTGCCGGTGAGCAGGAACTCGTCGCCGCCGGGGACCGCGGCGATCCCGTTGAGCTCGCGCGCCCCGGCCCCCAGCTCGGCGGGCTCGAGCAGCCCCGCGGCGTCGATGCCGGCGGCCACGGCGCCGGTGTCCGGGTCGATACGGACCAGGGTGTCGGTCTGGTAGACGTTCGCGTAGACGCTGCCGTCGGGGGTGCACTCAAGCTCGTTGAGCTGGTCGACGGGGGCGCCGGCGCGGGTGACGTCCACGTGTCCCGTGGGCTCGAACGTCTCCGGGTCGCGGAACGTGAGCCGGGAGCTGCCGTCGCTCATCACGAGCCGGCCGCCGGTGCCGCCGTCCGTACGGTCCAGGCACAGGCCCCAGCCCTCACCCTCGTAGCGCACGCGGCGCAGCTCCTCGAGGGTGTCGGCGTCGCGCTCGATGGCGATGCCGTTCTGCCAGGTGAGCTGCCAGAGCCGGGGGCCGACGAGGGTCAGGCCCTCGCCGAAGAGCGGGGCGGGCAGCTCGCGGCGGACGGTGGGGGCGCCGCCGACGGGGCCGCGGCGTACGGAGGAACTGCCCTCCAGTCCCGTGCCCTCGTAGAGGACGTCCCCGCGCAGCTCCAGGCCCTGCGTGAACGCCTCGGCGTCATGCGGCAGGCGCTCCAGCACCCGTACCCGCAGCTCCTGTACGTCCTGGTCCGTGGGTGCCGGACTCCGGCCGCCCCCTCCCCCGCCGGCTACGCCCTCATTGGCGGGGGTGCCCCCATTCCCACCGGCTACGCCCTCACTGGCCGCCGCCTCGGGGTCCCCGGTCGAGCACGCGGCCAGCGCCACGGCGAGGAGGGCGGAGGCGGTCACGGCGATGCGGCGCATGAGGCCACCCTGGCACAGCCGCCGCACACCACGGGGGCGGGGCGGCTTCGGTGTCGTCGGCGGAGGCGGCGGCAGAGGAGGTCGCAGGAGGAGCGGGAGGA
This sequence comes from Streptomyces sp. WAC 06738, assembly GCF_003945505.1. NCBI lineage: Bacteria > Bacillati > Actinomycetota > Actinomycetes > Kitasatosporales > Streptomycetaceae > Streptomyces > Streptomyces sp. WAC 06738. The sequence goes on from NZ_CP029618.1 coordinate 2,920,990, forward strand.
GCGGGAGGAGCGGGAGCGAGGGCGGTGGGCGCTACGGGAGCGGGACGCCCCCGGGCAGCGCCGTGCCGGTCGCCGTGGTCAGGCGGGGGCCCGGCGTGCCGGATAAGCGGGAGCAACCGGCGTGGTGCGGCGCCAGGGCGGCGCCGCCGGACGCGGCGGCACCCGCGAGGATGAGCGCCGCCACCGCGGGAGACGGGCCCGCGGGGGCGGCGTTCTCCGGCGCCGGGACCCGGGGTGCGGGGGTCTCGGGCGCCGGGGTGTGGGGGGCGGTGGCCTCGGAGGTACGGGGCTCGCCGCTGCGGCTCGCGGCCTGCGCGGCACCGGGGCGCCCCGTACCGGCACGGCCGGGCCCGGCGTGCGCCGCGTCCACGCGAGCCGCTTGGCCACGGCCGGATTCAGGCACACCTGTCCTGGACACATCCGTCCCGGGCCAGTCGGACCCGCCCGCCTCCGGCCCGGCCTCGGCGGCCGGGGCGGTCTCGTAGAGCGCCGCTGCCGCTGCGGCGCCCGCGTGGTACGCGGGGGTGGGCGCGGGTACGGAGCCGGGCCCGGCCGGCTCGGGCGGTGCGACCGGTTCGGGCGGCGCGGCGGGAGCCGGCACCCTGCCGGTGACCGGCGCCGCGGCCTCGTCCGCCGGGCCCGCGGCGGGCTCCGTGGCGGGCGCGCCGGCCGGCTGCTCCGGCGGCGTACGGTGCGCCTGGACCGTCAGCTCTATGAGCCCCGCCGCCGCGACCGCGCCGGCCCCGATGGCGAGCAGGGCGCCCAGCGCCCCGTACCGCACCGTCTCGCCCAGCGCGGTGACGCCGACCGCCGCCGCTATCACGGGATTGACCACCGTCAGCGTCGCCAGCGGCGCCGACAGCCCCGCGCCGCGGTACGCCGCCTGCGACAGCAGCAGCCCGGCCGGGGCGAGGATCGCGATCATGCCGATGGCCAGCGGGTCGGTGAAGTCCGCGGTGACGTCCTTGGTGAACACCGACGCCATGCCGAACGCCGCGCCCGAGGCCACCGCCAGCGTCACGCTGCGGGCCGCCATGTGCCGGATCCGCGTGCCCGCCAGCGTCAGCACGGCCAGCACCGCCAACGTCGCCACGGCCAGCGCCAGCGCCGTCGTCCCGCCCAGCTCCCGCGACTCCACCGGGTCGACCAGCATCAGGAGCACCACGAGCCCCACGGTCGACAGCAGTGCGCCGCGCCAGGCGGCCCGCCCCGCGCGGCGGCTGAAGAAGATCGCCGCCATCGGCAGCGCGAAGACGATGGTCAGGGCGCCCAGCGGCTGGACCAGGCTCAGCGGCCCGTAGGCGAGCGCCACCACGTGCAGCAGCGCGCCCGAGGCGTTGAGCACCACGGAGGCCCACCAGCTCCCGCGGTGCAGCGGCGCGAACGCCCCGCCCGCACCGTCGGCGTCGGTGGTGGTGGCCGCGACACGCTCCTGGACGAGTGCGGCGCCGGCGTACGCCACCGCTGACACCAGCGAAAGCAGCACCGACAGCATGAGTGGGCTCATATAGCAACGATCGCGCGATCGCCGGCGAAAGTCGTCATCCTGGCGGATGCTCTGAGTCGTACTGCCGGAGCAGTACGACCGCCGTGGGAACCCCTCCCGGGTCGCATTCCCCGCCCGCGAGCGGTCCGGCCCGGCAATCGGCTACCGGCCGGTAGGCGGGCGCCGGACCGTGGCGGCGCGGCGCCGGCTCACGGCCAGGCGTAGAAGCCCTGCCCCGTCTTGCGCCCCAGCTCGCCCCGCGCGACCTTCGCCCGCAGCAGCTCCGGCGGCGCGAACCGCTCCCCCAGCGTCTCGCGCAGGTGCTCGGCGATGGCCAGCCGGACGTCCAGCCCGACCAGGTCCGTCAGCCGCAGCGGGCCCATCGGGTGCTTGTAGCCCAGCTCCATCGCGGTGTCGATGTCCGCGGGCGCCGCCACGCCCTCCTCGGCCATGCGGATCGCCTCCAGGCCCAGGGCCACCCCGAGCCTGCTGCTGGCGAAGCCCGGCGAGTCCCGTACGACCACCGCCGTCTTGCCCAGCGTCCGCGTCCAGCCGCGCGCCGCCGCCAGCGCCGCGGCACCGGTCTCCGGCGCGGTGACCAGCTCCACCAGCTCCGAAGCGGGGACGGGGTTGAAGAAGTGCATGCCGAGGAACCGCGCGGGGCGGCCGAGGGCGGCGGCCAGCTCGGCGACGGACAGCGAGCTGGTGTTCGTCGCCAGCACGGCGTCCGGGCCCACCGCCCGCTCGGCGGCGGCGAGCACCCGCGCCTTCAGCCCCGCGTCCTCGGGCACCGCCTCCACCACCAGCTCGAGACCCGCCTGTGCCGGCAGCTCCGCGACGGAGCCCACGGCCCGTATCCGCGCGCACACCTCGTCCGGGTCCACCCCCGCGGCCAGCCGGCCCCGCTCCGCGGCCCGTCGCAGCGCGGCGGCGACCCGCGCCACCGCGGCCGCCGCCGCGTCCGCGCCGCTCTCCACGATCACGACGCGCGACCCGGCGGTCGCGAACGACTGGGCGATCCCCGCGCCCATCCGGCCGCCGCCGACGACCGCCATGGCGCGGGGCGCCTGGGCGCCGGGCTCGTCGGGCGCTGTGCTGTGCTCCGTCATGTCGTACGTCCTGTCGTACCTCTTGACTGGGATCCGGCCGCTCCGCAAGCTAACCGAATGATCGGTCGGGCCACAAGGGGAGTCAGGTGGTGCAGCACATGACCTCGCCGCACGACGGCACGACGGTGTTCGCGGCCGACGCCGCGGCCCGCCGCCACGGCATCGAGCTGCTGGAGGCCGCGCCGGGCGCCGCGGTGCTGCGGATGGCGGTCACGGCGGAGATGGCCAACGGCCACGGCATCGCCCACGGCGGCTACGTCTTCCTCCTCGCCGACACCGCGTTCGCCTGCGCGTGCAACAGCCGCGGGGTCGCCGTCGCGGCGGGCGCGGACATCACGTACGCGGCGCCCGCGCACGTCGGGGACGTGCTGGTGGCGCGGGCGGAGGAGCGGGTGCGCTTCGGCCGGAACGGGGTCTACGACGTGCGGGTGCTGCGCGGCGCCGAGGTGATCGCGGAGTTCCGCGGCCGGAGCCGTATCGTCCGCGACCCGTCGACGGGCGCGCGGGGCCCGTACGGAACAGGCGGCAACGGGGCGAACGGCGAGGACGACGGGAGAGGACCGGAGGGACGCGCGTGAGCGACACGACGACCGGCACCCCCGCCCCGCTGCTCGACGACGGCGAGCGCATGACCCCCGGCGAGCTGGCCGCGTACCAACTCGACCGCCTCCGCGCCACGCTCCGCCACGCGTACGACAACGTCCCCCTCTACCGCCGCAAGTTCGACGCCGCAGGCGTCACCCCCGACGACTGCCGCACGCTCGCCGATCTCGCGCACTTCCCCTTCACCACCAAGGACGACCTCCGCGAGGACTACCCCTTCGGGATGTTCGCCGTCCCCGTCGCGGACGTCCGCCGGCTGCACGCCTCCAGCGGCACCACCGGCCTGCCCACCGTCGTCGGCTACACGGCGGCCGACCTCGACACCTGGTCGGGACTCGTCGCCCGCTCCATCCGCGCCGCGGGCGGCAGGCCCGGGCACCGGGTCCATGTCGCGTACGGCTACGGGCTCTTCACCGGCGGCCTCGGCGCCCACTACGGCGCGGAACGCCTCGGCTGCACCGTCATCCCCGCCTCCGGCGGGATGACCGCGCGGCAGGTGCAGCTCATCCGGGACTTCGCGCCCGAGGTCATCATGGTCACGCCCTCCTACATGCTCACGATCATCGACGAGTTCGAACGCCAGGGCCTCGACCCGCGCGCCGGCTCGCTGCGCGTCGGCATCTTCGGCGCCGAGCCGTGGACGGAGGAGATGCGGCACGAGATCGAGGAGCGGGCCGGTCTCGACGCGGTGGACATCTACGGGCTCTCGGAGGTGATCGGGCCCGGCGTCGCGCAGGAGTGCGTGGAGACCAAGGACGGGCTGCACGTGTGGGAGGACCACTTCCTGCCGGAGATCGTGGACCCGGTGACGGACGAGGTGCGGGCGGCGGGCGAGGGCGGCGAGCTGGTCTTCACGTCCCTGACGAAGGAGGCCATGCCGGTCGTCCGCTACCGCACCCGCGACCTCAGCCGGCTGCTGCCGGGCACGGCGCGGCCGGCGTTCCGGAGGATGGAGAAGGTCACCGGACGCTGCGACGACATGATCATCCTGCGCGGCGTCAACGTCTTCCCCAGCCAGATCGAGGAGATCGTGCTCCGCACCCCCGGGGTGGCACCGCACTTCCAGTTGCGGCTGACCCGCCAGGGCCGTCTCGACCGGATGACGATACGGGCCGAGGCCCGGCCGGGGGCGCCGGTGGAGCAGTGGACGGCGGCGGGCGAGGCGATCGCACGGCGGGTGCGGGAGGGCGTGGGGGTCGGCGTGGAGGTGGAGATCGTGGCACCGGAGACGCTGGAGCGGTCGGTGGGCAAGATCCGCAGGGTGGTGGACGAACGGGAGGGCTAGGCGGTACGGGCACGGCCCCCGGCGCGGCCTGCGCCGCGGCTCCGGTGCGGCTTCCGCGGCGGCTCCGGTGCGGCCTCGGCCGTGGCTCAGCGGGCCGCGACGCCCTCCGCCTGCTCGCCGTCCCGCGCCGCCCGCAGCGGCTTGGCGAAGCAGCGGCTGTCCGGCTCGCAGCGGTAGTAACCGAACTTCTCCGTCGGCTCGTACCCCTCCGACCGGTACAGCGCTATGGCCTCCGGCTGCTTGCTGCCCGTCTCCAGCACCATCCGCGCCCGCCCCGCGGCCCGCGCGCTCTCCTCCAGCGCCGCGAGTATCCGCCGCGCAAGACCGCGCCCCCGGGCCTCGGGGACCACGTACATCCGCTTCAGCTCGGCGTCACCGGGCCGGTGCCCCTCGGGGGTCCCGTCCATGGCCCGCCAGCCGCCCGTGGCGAGGGGGGTGCCGTCGGCGTCGTACGCGAGCAGGTAGAGCCCGCGCGGCGGCGTGAAGTGCAGCGGGTCCATCACCGTGTGATCCCCTTCGCCGTACCGCTCGGCGTACTCGAGCTGGACCCGGTCGTTGAGCATGACCGCGTCGGGATGGTCGTAGGGCACGGGGACGATCTCCATGACGGCAATGGTACGAAGCCGCCGCCGGGTGCCGAACCGGGCATCACGGTGCAGGTGACCGGACCCGGAGACCGCGAGGGGGGCCAGCGGCCATACTTTGGGACCGTGGAGGAGAACAAAGGTCTGAAGGTCACGCCCGTCAACGCCGCAGCGATGGACCCGGCCGCTCTGCCCGGCCTCGTACCGTCGCCGCCGGACGAGAAGGAGAAGGAGCAGGACGAAGCAGAAACGACCGACGAGAAGACGGAATCCGAGGACTCCGCGGACACCGCAGCCGCCGCGGACACCGAGGACGCCGCGGACGACGACAGCGACGAGGACGAGGCGGACAAGGCCGAGCCCGCCGGCAAGGACGCCGCAGGGGACGCCGGCGACGACGCCGACGAGGACAAGGCGGCCGCGTCCGGGGACTCCGGGGCCGGCGCCTCCGACGACTCGGGCTCCGACGACGGCGGCCCCGTCTTCGAGGCCGCCGACCGCCGCGGCTCGGTGACCGTCGACAGCGCCGGCGTCCGCTTCCGGCTCGACGACACCGAGGCCGAGTTCACCTGGCCGGAGATCGGCGCGGTCGAGTACAAGACCTCCCGGTTCGGCCGCCGCCTCGTCCTCAGCGTCCACGACGACCGGGGCATCTGCCCGGCCGAGGTGGAGGCGCCGGACAAGGCGACGCTGAAGACGTGGGCGGCCGACCTGGAGTCCGCTCTCGACGCCTACTTCGAGGAGACGTCGCCGTAGACGACCCCCCGTCCGTTGGTCGACACGTACACGCGGCCGAAGACCCGCGGGTCCCCGGTGATGGCGGCACCGGTCCGGCCCCACTGATGGGCGTCGTCGTTGATGCGCTCCCAGGTGGCGCCGGCGTCGGTGGAGCGGAAGATCCCGCGTACGCCGCCGATCCTGGCGCTCGTGTAGAGCGCCTGGTACGTCGCGCCCGGCGCGGCCTTGCCGAAGCCGATCGTGTCGGCCTCGTCGACGCCGGGTACGCGGGCAAAGGTCGCGCCGGCGTCGGTGGAGTGCCACAGGCCGTAGGTGCCGCCGCTGCCGCCGGCGAGCCAGATGTCGCCCTCGCGGCCGGGGACGGCCTTGAAGCGCACGTCGCCCGCGGCCGGCAGGCCGGTCGACGGCCGGGCGGTGAACGTCGCGCCGCCGTCGGTGCTGACGTAGAACCTGCCGGCGGCGAAGCCGTAGAACTTCTCTGGATCGACGCGGTCGGCCTCGACGGTGGCGCCCGCGGGGATGCCCGTGGCGGCGGTCCAGGAGGTGCCGGAGCCGGTGGTGGTGTGCACGCCGGCGCCCTGCGGGCTCCACACGAACCGGCTGCCGTCGGCCGCCGCCGCGACCGTGCCGCCGCCGGTGACACCGCCCGGGTCCTGGCCCGCTGACCAGTGGGCGCCGTTGTCGGCGGAGAACGCCACGTGCGGGCCGGAACCGGCGTTTCCGGTGCGTACGACGACATCGGGGCGCGTCTCGGCGTAGTCGAGGCTGGTCGTGGTCGTGAAGTTCGGCTGGGTGTACATCAGGTCGGGCACCTGGGTCAGGTCGGTGTGCCGGAAGCCGCCGACGTCGCCGAGCGCGCTGAGCAGCGGGGCACCCGAGGGCGGTGAGATCAGGTCCAGGACCGCGGTCTCCTCCAGGCCGCGGACCATCGGCGTGACGGTGAACTTCGCGCCCGCGTCCCAGGCGGTGAGGTTCTCGGTGCCGTAGATCGTGGCGCCCGTGCCGTACATCATCCGGTCGGAGTCGAAGGGGTCGATCTCCAGCGCCTCGGTCATCCAGCCGAGCTTCGGCGTCTGCTCCGGCGGCTGCGGATCGGCGCCCCAGGACAGCCAGGGGACGGAGGAGACGTCCATGGTGAAGCGGTTCTCGCGGTCGGGGTACGACGTGAAGTCCCAGGCCCGGGTCCAGCCGGCACCGCTGTCGGTGGAGCGGAAGATCTGGGTGTCGGGCCACCAGGAGCTGTAGCCGGTGACCATGACGGTGCCGGGATTCCGGCGGTCGACGGAGAGGCCGCTGTAGCCGAAGGTGGTGTCGGCCGCGGGGACGGGGCTGATGTCGCGCCACTCGCCGGTGGCGGTGGCGTAGCGCCAGACCTGGCCGGCGCCGCCGTCGAAGGGGCCGCCCTTGTCGCTGTAGGCGAGGTAGAGGAAGCCGTTCTCGGCGTCGAGGACGCCCTTGTGGGCGAGGTACCCGGTGGGCTGGCCGGGCAGGCGCTCCCAGGTGGCGCCGGCGTCGGTGGAGCGGTAGACGGAGTTCTGGGTGTCGGCGACGCCGACGTAGACGGTGCGGGTGGGACTGGACGCGGAACCGGTGGACTCGTCGAAGGTGACCCAGACGACGCCCTGGTTGTCGGAGGCGTAGCCGCTGGGGTCGCCCGGGTCCTCGACGTAGTTGCCGGGGTTGGGGAAGGCGGTCACCTCGGCCCAGGTGACGCCGGCGTCGGTGGAGCGCCAGAGGCCGTGGCCGCTGGGAGCGCCGAGGTAGAGCACGTCGTTGTCGTGCGGGTCGACGGCGAGGCGCTCGCCCATGCCGCGTCCCGGCATGTTGCCGCCGAGCTTGAAGGGCAGCGGGGACTTCCGCCAGGTGGCTCCGCGGTCGGCGGAGCGGTAGACGGCGCCGTTGCCGGGGTCCCAGTCGTTGGTGTACGTGCCGACGGCGGCGTAGACCTTGTCGGGCTCGACGGGATCGGAGGCGATGCTGGCGACGCCGGTGTGGCCCCAGTCGTCCCAGCCGACGGAGTCGAGGAGGGGGGTCCACGTCTTGTCGGACTCCCGCCAGCGGTAGGCGCCGCCGATATCGGTGCGGGCGTAGGCGAGGCCGGGCTCGGAACGGTTGAAGACGATGCCGGGGACGAAACCGCCGCCGTCGATACGGGCGTTACGCCAGTCGTAGGGCACGGCGGTGGTCTTCCCGTTGCTCCGGGCCGCCTCGGCGCTCTGAGCACTTTCGGCGAACGGCTCGGCCGCCGCGGGCCCGGAGACGAGCAGGCCGGCGGCGAGTAGGACCGATCCGGCGAGTCGGAGTCTGCTGATCCTGCGCACGTTGGGGGGTCCTCTCCACGGGTTGGCTGCGGCGCCGCGTGGGAGCGCTCCCAGAATGCGGCGCCGCCGGAGGGGGGTCAAGGTGCGTACGGAATCGAACTCATTCGACACGTGCTGCGCTGCGTCCTCTGCCGGCCCCCGGCCCGTCGCGGGACCGCCACGCCCCGCCCACGAGCGCCACCGCGCTGAAGCTCCCGTCCGCCACCCGCCGCACGGTCTCCTCCCACTCCCGGAGCACGCGCCGCCGCCCACCGGGGGTGGCGGCCCACGCATCGCGCGTCACCACCGGTCCGCCGTACGCGGGATCCCAGGTCAGCGCGGAGAAGGGGCCGATGCCGGGTACCTGGGTGGCCAGCATGTGCACGGTGCGCCGGTGGTACCACTTGCTGACGGTGGTGACGGACAGCCCGGCGGCCAGCGCCTCGTGGACGTACGGCAGCGAGAACGCCACGTTCTCCCAGGTGTTCGCCGACCTGTCCTCACACCGGATGACCTCCTCCGGCACCCCGCGGGCCACCAGCAGCCGGCGGAACTCCCGGGCCTCGACGACGCCGTCGTGCCGGTTCACTCCCCCGGTGAGGATGACCAGGGGCGCCAGCCCGCGGTGGTGGCGCTCGGCGACGATCTCCACGGGCGGGCCGAACTGGTTGGTGCCGAAGACGAGATGCGCGGTGGCCCGCCCGGCGGGCGGCGGTGCGGAGACGTCCACGTACGCGGTGATCTCGGCGATCTCCCGCGCGCTCAGCCGGCGTTCGCTCATGCGTGCCCCTCGCGGACGGCCTCAGAGGGGGACGGCCACCGCGTTGAAGGTGGTGTCCGGTTTCTGGGGGGAGGTGAAGCGGGCGTTGACCAAGTAGAGGCGGTTGCCGTGGCGGGCCGCCGTGGTGGGGACGTCGAAGCGGGGGTCCGTGATCGTGTGGTGCAACGTGGCGGTGCGCACCGCGCGGTCGAGGCGGAAGACCGCGACCTGATTGTCGCGGTTGCGGACCACGTACAGCGTGTGGCCGACGCGGGCCAGGCCGTCGCCGTTGAGGACGTCCGCCGCGCCGCGCAGCGCGATCTCCGTGGCGTGGCCGGTCCGCACGTCGACGTGGTAGAGGCGGCCGGGGATGCTGTTGACGACGATGACACCGCGGCCGTCTGGGGTGTCGACGATGCCGTTGGCGTTGTAGACGTGGGGGGTCTGGACCCAGTCGCCGGTGAGCGGGAGGGCGCGGACCTCGCCCCGGCGGCCGCGGGGGACGGCATGGAGAACCGCCTCGTTGGAGTCGGTGAACCAGGCGTCCCGGCCGAGGAGGACGGTGTCGTTGACGAAGTGGCCGGCCGGGGGCGTCAGCCGGTGGGTCGCGACCAGGGCGCCGGTGCGGGAGTCGATGACACTCGCCGTGCCGCCGGCGCCACCGGCCACGTACAGCAGGTCGTCGCGGTCCAGCTTCAGGCCGATGGACGCCTCGCCGAGGGCGCCGGCGCGGAGGACCTTGAGCGCGCCGGTGCGCAGGTCGGCGCGGAGAATGCCGCCGTGGGCGCGGGAGCCCATGTAGGCGTACGGACGGCTGCCGATGGCGATCCCCTCGGGGAGCCAGCCGTCGGGGAGCGGGAACTCGGTGGGCCAGGCGCCGTCGGTGGGCCCGGTGGTGCCGTAGGGGCTGGTCGTACCGTTCGGCCTGGTGTTGCCCGACGGCCTGTTCGCGCCGTACGCCGCGCCCGCGCCGGCGGCCGTGGCGGCCGTCGCGGCCGTGAACGTCGCGCCGGCGGCGGCGCCGAGGAGCAGGCGGCGGGAGAGTCTGGGGTGGTTCGGAGTCATGGTTGCGGGCCTTCCGTGGCATGGGACGGCAGGGGTGTGCGCACCTCGGTAACTCTGCGAACTTTCGACACAACGGATTGTGCACGTCCCGGAGTTCCCCCGCACACCCCCGTCGCGCCTGCCTGAGAAGATGACCCCATGCCGCCCCCCGGAGCACCGCCCCAGCGCAGCGCCATCGGCGTACGCGACGTGGCCGCGCTGGCGCGGGTGTCGCCCACGACGGTGTCCAACGTGCTGTCGGGCAACCGTCCCGTCAGCGCGGCCACCCGCGAACGGGTGCACTGGGCAATCGACCAACTCGGCTACCGCCCCAACCTCTCCGCCCGCAACCTGCGGCTGCGCCGCGCCGGCCTGATCGCCGTCGCCGTACCGGAGATCGACATCCCGTACTTCGCCGAGCTGACCCGGCACGTCGTCCAGGCCGCCCGCGAGAGCGGCTACACGGTGCTCATCGACCAGACCGAGGGCCGCCTGGAAGCCGAGCGCTTCGTGCTGAGCGGCATGAACCCCGGCACGGTCGACGGCGTGCTCTTCAGTCCCCTCGGCATCGAGCGGCACGAGTTCGACAACCGTCGCGGCAGCACCCCGCTGGTGCTCCTGGGCGAGCGCATCACCGGAACCGGCGTCGACCACGTGGCGATCGACAACGTCGCCGCGGCCGCCGACGCCACCGCGTATCTGCTCGGCCGCGGCCGCCGCCGCGTCGCCGCGCTCGGCCACCAGGAGCCGCGCGGCGGCGGCACGGCGCCCCGCCGGACGGAGGGCTACCGCCGGGCTCTCCAGGCCGCGGGCGTGCCGTACGACCCGTCGCTCGTCGTCCACACGCCCTCGTACCACCGCCGCGACGGCGCCCTGGCCATGGCCGCCGCCCTGGACCGCGGCGCCCGCCCCGACGCGGTCTTCTGCTACACCGACCTCCTCGCGCTCGGCGCCATCCACACGCTGCACGAGCGCGGGCTGCGGGTGCCGGAGGACGTGGCGGTCATCGGCATCGACGACATCGACGACGGCCGGTACAGCAACCCGACGCTGACGACGATCGCGCCGGACAAGGCGGAGATCGCGCGGACGGCGCTGGGGCTGCTGCTGGACCGGATCGCGGACGGGGGGCGGGCGGCGCGGCAGGTGGTCGCGGCGCACAGGCTGGAGGTCAGGCGGAGCACGTGAGCCGGGGGCGTACGCACGGACGCGCACACCCCCGGCACGGATCTACTCCCCCTCGAACGCCGCCGGCCGGAGCTGCGCGGCCCGTACGCGGGCGACGTCCAGCTTCTCCGACCGGTCGAACCGGTAGATGCCGTTCTGCTCCTGGAAGACGTCCGTCAACTGCGTGTAGCAGTAGCCGAACATGTCCGGGTCGCCGAGCAGCACCCCCGTCAGCCCGGCGAACCGCTCGTGGAACGCCTCCTCGTCGCGCGGCCGCTGCCCGTACCCCCACGACACCAGCCGGTCCTCCCCCGCGGACGCGGCGTCCTCGGGGTTCCACCAGATGCCGCCGAACTCGCTGCAGAAGTAGGGCTGTCCGCCGTACGGCAGCGACCAGGTCTGCCCGGCCGCCTCGTCCTGCGGGTTGACGAAGGGGGTGCCCGCGCGCAGCCCGGCCATCAGCTCGCCGAACGCCTTGGGGTCCTGTTCGTAGCAGTGCGAGTCGTAGACGTCGGTCTCCGGTACGCGGTGGGCGTAACCGGAGGCGTCGAGCACGGGCCGGGAGGTGTCGGCGGCCTTGGTGGCGAGGAACATGGCGCGGGTGACGTCGTCGAGGACGCTCTGCCGGTCGGTGAGCACCTGCCGGGTCTCGTTGAGCGGGCACCAGCCGATGAGCGCGGGGTGGGAGTAGTCGCGTTCGACGGCCTCCAGCCACTGGGCGACGAAGCCGGCGGTGGGCTGCTGGTTGTCGGGGCCGACGGGGCCGCCGGTGCTGGCGCCCCAGTCGCCGAACTCGCCCCAGACCAGGTAGCCGAGGCGGTCGGCGTGGTGGAGGAAGCGCTCCTCGAAGACCTTCTGGTGCAGGCGGGCACCGTTGAAGCCGGCGGCGAGGGAGAGTTCGATGTCGCGGACGAGGGCGGCGTCGTCGGGGGCGGTCATGAGGCCGTCGGGGTAGTAGCCCTGGTCGAGCACGAGCCGCTGGAAGACGGGCTTGCCGTTGATCAGGATCCGCTTGCCGTCGACGGTCACGGCGCGCAGCCCGGCGGTGCAGACGGCACGGTCGATCACGGTGCCGTCGGGACCGGTCAGTTCCAGCGCCAGCTCGTACAGATGCGGATCCTCGGGGGACCAGGGGCGGCGCCGCTCGTCGGGTACGGGCAGGACGAGGCGCGGCGCGAGGTCGAAGTCCGCGGCGACGGCGGCCTCGGTGACGACGCCGTGCCCGTCGCGCAGCTCGGCGCGGACGCGGTGGCCGGTGCGGCTGCCGGCGAGGGGGACCTCGACGTGGAAGCAGCCGGCGGCCAGGTCGGGGGTGATGCGGGGCCGCCGGACGTGCGTGTCCGCGACGGGCTCCAGCCAGACGGTCTGCCAGATGCCGGTGGTACGGGTGTAGAAGCAGGCGTGGTTGTCGTACGCGGTCGACTGCTTCCCCCGCGCCTGCGGCCCCCGCGCGGCATCCCGCGCCCGCACCACGACGACGGCCTCCTCCCCGGCCCGTACGACACCGCCGAGATCGGCGCTGAACGGCGTGAACCCCCCGCTGTGCCGCGCGACTTCCCGCCCGTTGACCCACACGGTGGCGTCGTGGTCGACGGCCCCGAAGTGCAACAGCACCCGCCGCCCGGCCCACGCCTCCGGTATCCGCACGGTGCGCCGGTACCAGACGGCGTGGTGGAAGTCGGTGTCCCCGATCCCGGACAGCTCCGACTCGGGACAGAACGGAACGACGATGCGCTCGGGCAGCTCGCTGTGGGCAAGCCCCCGCTCGAACCCGCTGTCACCGGGATCACGGGCGAACTGCCAGGTGCCGTTGAGGTTGAGCCAGTCCGCCCGGACGAAGCCGGGCCGGGGGTACTCGGGCCGTGGAGTCCCGGCGGGGGCGGAGGGAGCGTGCGAATCGGGCATGGCGAAGGGTCTCCTGGGGGAGGACGTCAGATCGGACGGGATGCGGTCCCTGCCATCACAGCACCAAGATGCAACGTTGTAAACCACGCCCGAAGCCAGCAGCCACTCCCGGCCGCGTAACGTTAAAATCGCGGGAGGCATCAGGGCAGGGCGCCCGCGCGGGAGGACCTTGCCGGTGCGGGGTGCCGATGCCGAGAATGGCGCCGTGACTGACCTCTACGCGGTACGGGTGCTGGCCGTCGATCCGCCGCGGCGGCGCATACAACTGCGAGTGACCGCGTTCAACCCGGACGTATGGCACTGGCCGCTGCCCGACAAGAACTTCTTCGCCCGTGACCTGGAAGAGGATGAGGCCGTACTCGACCTCCTTGCCGACGAGGACGACGGGGTCGATCAGGACTTCGTCGAGAGTGTGGAGCGAATCGCGACCCGCAACTACCCCTTCACGGCTGAGGCCGAAGAACGGCTCTCCCGGAGCGGCCGAGGGTTTCCCTGGGAGGACGAGGGGCCGTTCGACGAGATGTCCCCCGAATCCGCCGCGGCCTTCCTCCGGTGCGAGGAGGTGCGCGTGGGGGCCGACTACGACGTCGTGGTCACCGACTCACGACTGATCGAGCATCTCAGGCCCGGCCTCTGGTGGCGTACCACCGCCTACCCCGGTGCAGATTGACGCGAGGAAGGGGCCCGGTCCGAGCCTCCGGCCGCCCGGGTGGGGCGGGGAGTGGACTGCGGTCGTAGAGGGAGAACTGCTCCCAGGCACCGGAGGTGGCGGACCGGGCGCGCAGCACGCCGGTGCGCGGCGCCGGGTAGTTGACCTCGGCGGTCGCGAACCCGCCGTTGCGGACGGACCGGATCGCGACGGGCTCGGCCGCGCCCGCCGTAACCGCGCGCGCCCCGTCGGCGGCGGCCGCCTCCGGGCCCCGCACTTCCTGCCACCCGCCGGGCAGCTCCGACGACGAGGCGGGCTGCGCCGCGGCCGTCTCCAAGGTCCGCGACCCGCACACGGCCGGCCTGTGGACCTGGCCGATCATCGCCGCCCACACCCGACTCCGCCTCGCCCGGCCTCTCGCCGAGGGCCTCTGCCGCCCCTGGGAACGGCCCGCCGAGCCGCGCCGGCTCACCCCCGCCCGGGTCCGCCGGGAGCGTGAAGACCGCAGCTGCATCGGTCGGCGGAACCACCCGAGCATGCCGGTTGACCACGCTGCCGCACCGGAAAGTCCAAGATCTCCAACAGAGTCAAGCTGACGCCGCCCTAACCTCCCGGCACCACCCAGATCAGGCTGCCCCCAGCTACACCGACCTGCTGCGACAGGCCAGAGGTGACGCACTTTCACCGCCACTCGAACCACAGCGCCTCGCGGCGCAACCAAGATCCCCGGCAACGTCAAGTCAGCGGGTGCTGAGGGTGGCGATGGTGTGGCCTGCGGCGTCCCGGACAGTGACGCTGTGGACGAAGTTGGGCTCGCGGCCCGTGCTGTGCGAGCCGCTGGGCAGGGGGATGGTGGCGTACCAGGCGCCCCAGCCGGGCTGGCCGGCCAGGTGGACCACGCGGCCGGTCACCGAACCGTCGCCGGTAACCACCGTGACACTGGCTGCGTCCCCCTTGCCGTGGTACAGGCCGGACAAGAAGTAGCGCCCCTCCACCTGCTCGGCCTGCAAGCTCACCCCGGGCCGGCTCAGGTCCAGATTGCCGTCGACGACACTGCGGAACTGGTTGGGCTGGTCGGGAGTGGACCAGTGCTTGCCGTCCTCGGTGAGCCACAGCTGCACCTTCGGCGCTGCCTGCACCCGCTCACCCGGCGCCACCACCCACACCTCCGACGCCGTCGATGCTGTGGGGGCTGTGGGGGCTGTGGGGGCTGTGGGGGCTGTGGGGGCTGTGGGGGCTGGCTGCGCGATGGTCTGGGGAGGGGGTGCGGCGACGCGGACGGCGGTCGCAGCCAGCGGGATCAGCAGCAGTCCGCCGGCAACGGTCAGCGCTGCGGTGCGCCGCCGCCGCCGGGTGCGGCCTGCCTCCTCGATGGCGACCAGCGGCAGCCGGGAGGGCGTGACGTCGAGGGCGGCTTCCGTAAACAGTTGACGCAGCCGCTCGCTGTCGGGGTGGGAGATCATCGGTGGGCTCCGGAGTGGAAGTCGTCGGATGCGAGGGCAGGATGACCACGCAAGGCGTCAAGGCCACGCCGGGCATGCGTCTTGATCGTGCCAAGTGAGCAGTTCAGCACCGTGGCGATCTCCTGATCGCTCAGGTCCTCGAAGTAGCGAAGCACCATCACGGTCCGCTGGCGGGGCGGCAACGTCGCCAGCGCCTGCGTGATGGCCGCACGGTGCTCGGTAAGCTCTGCGTGTCCACCGAGCGCAGCAGGGTGCACCGGCTCGGGGAGGAACGGCATGAGCAGATGAACCACGCGCCTCTTGCGGATCCGGCTGAGGTTGTTGTTGACCAAAGCCCGGCGCACGTAGGTGTGGGGCTCGTCGCGGGGGACGCGCTGCCATCGGGCATACACCTTGGCCAGTGTGGTCTGCACCAAATCCTCGGCCTCGTGGAAGTCGCCCGTGAGCATGTGCGCGGTGCGTACCAAACGAGGCCAGGCCGCCGCTGCGAACTCGGCGAACTCGGCGTGCCTCTGATCCGTCACAACTGGTCGTTCCTCACCATGATGGGCGATCGGTCGTGGAAGGTGGGGCCCGGAAGAGCCGGGCCCCACCTTGGGTCGCACGCGGTCAGCGGGAGCCGGGGGTGGCGGTGGTATCTCCTGCGGCGCCCCAGCTCGGTAGGGGTCTCGGTTGGTGGTTGGCCTGCGGGTTCGTGGCTGTCAGGCTGTAGGTACCGGTTCGGCGGGCGAATCCGTACATCGGGGCACGGACGTGGCCCGCCCGAGAGCGCCGTTCGAAGATCAACCCGAACGCCTCCGTTTCGCCTACAGTGGCGCGCTTCCACAGCTCCCGATGGAGATCCTGCGCCGTCCAGGCCCTGATACCTGCTCCGTCTCCGTGCGCCGGCTTCGGGATCACGCGGCCGGTTTCGAAGAGCGGCGAGGCGGGGGGTGCGGCCATCATCGGCTCAGTCCGTAGGCGCGGATCACGGTCTGCTTGATGCTGGCGCCGTTGGAGTCGGTGGCAGTGGCCCGTAGTGAGACGAAGGCCGCGCCCTTGGGTGCCCTCGGTACGACCACCTGGAGTCGGTCGCCGTCCGGCTGCACCTTGAGTTTGGTCCAGGTTCGGCCGTCGTTGAACGACGCCTCGACGCTCAGCTGCTCGACTTGCGGCTTCGCCCCGCTTGGATCCTCGACGCTGACTTTCAGCGGGAATGGCTGGTGGGCCGGTGCCTGGTCCAGCAGGTCGAAGGCTCCCGTCATCCGCAGATTCGGCAGGGACAGCCGTTCGAACTCCTCCACCGGGCCCGCCTTGAACGTCCAGGTCGCCTCGACCTGGGTGGCCAGCACCGACCACGGGACGTCTCTGGTGGACTTCGTGGTCAGGATGTACTCGGCCGTCTCGTCCGGCGAAGCGTCGAAGGAGCCGCCGTCCGACGTGTCGTTAGTGCCCACGAGCACACCGTTGCGGGTAAGCGTGGTGCTTCCGGTGACTCCGGAGCCGTCGTCACCGCTCAAGTGCAGTGGTGAGGAGGTGGAGAACGCGCCGAGCGCCGCCCAGAGTCGGTCGTAAGCGAAGACCGGCCGGGCGATCGGGCCGATGGCAGCGGCGTTCCAGTGCCTGTCGTACTCCTTCCCGGCCTCGTACCGGTGCTCGAACCCGTCGTAGGCGTCGTACTCCCAGGCCGTCCCGGCTTCTAGCGCGTTGACCCACCGAAGGCCGTTCCTGCCGGTATAGAAGTCGATCCGTTTGCCGGGTGTTCGGACGTCGTAGCCAAGGCTGGTGAGGGAGCCCCACCCGTCGTCGGTGAAGCCATCGGCGCGTAGGGACGTCGTCTGCTCTTCGCCGACGCCCTGGCCGTGCACGGTGGAGTGGACGGCCGCGAGCTCACTGTCATGGACCCGGTATGTCGGGGGGTTGGGGATCCGTCCTTGCGTGGTGAGGTCGAGGTTGTAGCCGCGTGGAAGCCGATCGGAGCCTTTCAGCGGCTCCGGCTCGACCAGCGAGGTGGTGAATCCGAACAGGTAGGAATAGGAGTCGACCTTCTCGGTCGGTGTCGAGTAGAGGTCGGCAGCGTTGTTGGCGTCGTACCCGCCCCAGACCCGCAGGCCGAGCCAAGGGGTGTCGACCCTGATGGACTGGACGCCCACCGGCTTCGCCGTCGGGCTGTCGACGTCGGCCCGGACCGGTAGGCCGTCCCGCGCATCGAGCGTCACCGTCGTGTCGGAGGTGAGGTTGAGTTCCGGCCTGGTCACCAGCGTCTGACTGTCTCGCTCGGCTCCCGGGGTGAACACCGCCGCCGACAGGTCGTATTCGTTCTTGGGGAGGCGTAGCGTTACGGGTTCGTCGTCGACATATATCTTACGGAGGGCGGCGTTCTCGGTGCTCAGGTAGACCGGTGTCGCCGCGCGGTTCCCGGCACGGTCGGCCGTGTCGATGGTGAGGTCGTACGACTCGACCTCCTTGACGATCCCGATCGGGGTCCGGACGACTGTGGTGCTCCCGGTGCTGGCGGTGAGTTGACCGGAGTACAGACCGTCTGGCCCGTCGATGGTGCTGTCGGCGGTCACGCTCGCCTCAGCGCTTCCCCCTGCCGCAATGGTGATCCTTGCCGGTGAGACGCCGAACATGCCGGCTGGTGCCGGGTCGCCGGCGGGGTCGGTGCCGCTGACGGAAAGGTCGAGGGTCACCGGGTTCTGGCCGGTGTTGCGGTAGGTGACCTTGCTGGTAACCGTCGGGTCGTCGCCGTGCGGCCACCGGGCGGTTCCCATGCTCAGCACTGCGGGGAACGCCAGCACCTGCTGGTCGATGGCCTGGCTGAGATCGACTCGGCCGGCGCCCTGCTGAAACACGCCGAGCGCGGGATGGGGGGCGGCGCTGCCCATCATTGCCGAGCGCAGTTCGTCGGCGTCCCAATCCTGGTGCTGCTGCGCCAGGATCGCTGCGGTAGCTGCCGCGTGGGGGGCGGCCATCGAGGTCCCGGACAGTTTTGTGTACGAGTCGTCGACGGGCTGGCCGAGGTCGGTTTCGCCGGCCCGAGCCGCGATGATCCCCTCGCCGGGCGCGGTGAGTTCCGGTTTCACAGCGCCGTCGCCGACGCGCGGCCCGTAGTTGGAGAAGTCACTGAGTGTGTCGGCTTTGGTCACGCTGCCCACGGCCAGCGCGTGGTCGGCGTCGGCGGGTGAGGAGACCTGTTCCTCGTTATCCGCACATGGCTGACCTCCCGGGTGGTTTCCCGCAGCAATCACGAACAGCGTCCCGGACTGTTCGGTCAGCCGGTTCACCGCCTGCGACATCGGATCTGTACCGCCGCTCGGGCAGCCGCCGAGGCTCATGTTGACCACCCGGGCGCCCTCGTCGGACGCCCATTCCATCCCGGCGATGATCCCCGACTCGGAGCCGTAGCCACCGTCGTCGAGGACCTTGCCGTTGAGCAGTTGCGCATCAGGTGCGACACCGCGGTAGGTGCCGTTGGAGGCGGCTCCGCTGCCGGTGATGATCGAGGCCACATGGGTTCCGTGACCGTGCAGGTCATCGGTGGGAGCGGGTGATCCGCTGTCGGTGAAGTCCTTCGCGGCGACGACAGCGTCGGCTAGGTCGGGATGCCCGGGGTCGATGCCGGTGTCCAACACGGCTACCTTGACGCCTTTGCCTGTGAACCCAGCTTCCCAGGCGCTCGGCGCGCCCACCTGCCGCACGCTGTCGGCCAGGTTCGCGCGTATGCGGGCATCCAGCCAGACCTTGGCGACACCGGGATCGAGGGTCCGCTTCGATGCCGAACCCTCGGTCAGCCCCGACCAGAGAGTCCCGAGCTTCTCCTTCGCGGTCGTAACCGTGGAGCCACGCAGGCTCGTCAGGTCGCGCTTGAGCTTGGCGCCGGAGGCGATGATGCGCTCGCCGGCCTCGGCCTCGCGTGACTTTCCCCCGCCGTAGGTCACGATCAACGGCAGTTGCTTGCTGGAACTGTCGTCGTACTTCTGCTTGATGAGGCCGCTGACGTCGAACAACCGACGATCCACTTTGCCGGCGGCGACCAGGTCCACAACATCGGACGGCAGGATGCTCACCTGGCCGTCCTCGGTCCGAGACTCGGTGAAGCTGATCTCCTCCCGGCCGGGCGCCGGCTCGATAGTCACCGACCGGCGATGCAAGGGTCCCGTTGACACCACAACCTTGTCACCGGTGATCAGCGTCACTGTCTTCGACGAACCAAGGGTGCTCAGCCGGCTCGCTGGGGTGATGGCCGAGGCTGACTCGTTGGCTGTCACCGATGAGGTGAGGGGTGAGACGGTCAGGCCGGTGACCAACAGGCCGGCCAGTATCGACTGTAAGCGCCCATGTTTCGGTTGCATCCGTGTCCTTTCTCAAGTGGGCCTGGGGGTGGGGCCCGTGCTGTGCGAGCCGCTGGGCAGGGGGCTGGTGGCGTACCAGGCGCCCCAGCCGGGCTGGCCGGCCAGGTGGACCACGCGGCCGGTCACCGAACCTTCCCCGGTGACGGGCAAGGCCCCACCCACCACCGTGACGCCGGATACGTCCCCCTTGCCGTGGTACAGAAGCCAGACAGGAAGTAGTGCCCCTCCACCTGCTCGGCCTGCAAGCTCACCCCGGGCCGGCTCAGGTCCAGGTTGCCGTCGACGACACTGCGGAACTGGTTGGGCTGGTCGGGGGTGGACCAGTGCTTGCCGTCCTCGGTGAGCCACAGCTGCACCTTCGGCGCTGCCTGCACCCGCTCACCCGGCGCCACCACCCACACCTCCGACGCCGTTTGGGAAGCCTGGGCCGAGGTGGATGCCCCGGTCTGGGTGTGGGCGGCGACTCCAGCCGTGCTGGTGGCCGCGAAGGTCGGGACCATCGTGGACACCCCCACCCCCGCGGCCGCAACCGCGCTGCCGCCCCATACATCTTCATCCGTGTCACGGGCGATGCTCCTGTCGGCTTGGAACGAACAAGGTGGAGGGCGCCTCTCCACCCTCCTAAACGCCGCCCACACCGAAACTGGATGACACAGACCTCGGATTTTCTTGCGCTGCCTGGCTGCCGCGCCCTGACTGCAGCCATCCGACCGGCTTGAGTGGTTCGTGTTCGTCCTGAACGTGCTGGTCGTCGGCGCTGTCTGCGGTGGAGATCGTCTGTCAGCGGTCGGTATTGGTGGTGGTTGAGGACCAGCAGCAGCGCCACGAGCCGGGTGGCCCAGCTGCGGGCCGGCCCGTTGGGGACGGCGGCGGCGCGGGCTTGGCGCCGAGCCGGTCCGCGCATCGTTGCCCGCAACCGGGGGTGCATCCGGTCCCGGGCGAGGGCTTCGGCCGCGCCGTAGCGGGTGGGGTCGCACGTCGTGGCCTGGTCGGGGGTGTGCCAGGAGTCCGGCTTGGAGAAGGTGAGGACGCCGCCGTGCTTGCGCGGCTGTCCGCCGCGCGGGGTGGAGTGACGCGGTCCGGCGTCCCAGAGCATGACGCGGTCCGAGCGGAGCCGGCCGGCCAGCCCGACGGGCCGGTCGGCCAGGACGTAGGCGAGGCGGGTGACGTCGTAGCCGGTGTCCATGACGACGGGGATGTCCGCGTCGCCCGGCCGCCACTGCCCTGCCTGCACGAGTCGGGTGACCACCTCGCGCAGCTGGGTGGCGGTCAGGCCGTCTGAGCACAGCACCGCGTCGGTGAGCTCGAAGAGCGCATCAGCCCGGGTGTAGAGGCTGGACACGAATGTGGGACAGGACGCCCAACGCGGCGTCAGCAGACTGTTCAGCGGTGAGACTCTTCACCAGCGGCCGTTCCTTCACGCGACGTTGCTCGACACCTCGAAGCGTGAAGAACGGCCGCCCTGTCTGTCCCCGGAACGAACCAAGATCAGCGGGTCAGGTGAACGGCCGAGGTTGAACACCAAGCTGAGGAGGCGCTGCCCAAGGTGTGCTGCGCGGGCTCCATCACCGTGCCCGCGGACGCCGAAGGGGCCGACCGACGCCAACACCTACCGGCCCATCCGCAGCCACAACGAAGGCGCCAACGGACGCTTCAAGAGCGGGAAACTCGACATCGGCAACCCCAAACACCGGCCCGCCCCCGGCCAGGTCACCCAGGCGCTCCTCCTCGCGGTCATGCTCACGGTCGCCAACCTGACCGTCCTGGAAACCTGGCTTCTGGAACGCGATGGCCCGGACGAACTCACCACCGCCGACTTCGACGCGAGCGGCCCTCTGCCACCATGCACGCCCACGACGTAAGGCACGTCGTGCCGACGGGACGCCCGCCGCCACCGCGCACCGCCTGACCGAGCTTTCGCGAAACAACACCACATCGCCGAAGCACGTCGATCACCACGATTGGCGTGCTTCCCCATGCCCGGAAAAAGGCGAGCGCACGATGCACGCCCGCCAGACCCCGGCGGCACCGGCACGCAGACCTCCCGACGAACCCGGAAACAGCTAGATCCCGCCTGATCGAGACGATCAAACGGGATCTCGTGAACCGTCTACGAGGTCACTCGTGAACGGCTCTGAAGTGGACCTGTGGGGATTTGAACCCCAGACCCCCTCGATGCGAACGAGGTGCGCTACCGGACTGCGCTACAGGCCCTCACAACGGAAGGAACCTTAGCATCCCCGGTCCCTGGCCAGGAAATCGGTTCCCGTCGTGGGCGAACGCCTGCGCTACTCGTTCGCGGCGCGGCGGCGGGGTGGGTCGGCGTACTGGTCGAAGAGCGGGGTTCGGTTGGTGGGGCGGCGGGGTGGGGGGCCGCTTCGGGGGTGGGGTCGGCCGGTGTGGGCTCCGGGTACGGCTGCTGGGGTTCCGCCGTGCTGGAGCGGGCCGAGCTCCACGTGTCCGGGGCGTCGAAGTCCAGGCCCCGGGTGGCGCGGGGGGCCACCGGGGCCGTGACGTACGTGGGCAGCGGCACCGGTACGGGGTCCCAGCCGGCGTCCGCCGGGCGGTCCCGCTCGCGTTGCTGGTCCACCCACTCCGCGTGGTCGGTCTGCTCCACCAGCGCCCTGCGGTCCGCCTCGTACGCCGCCGCCGGGGCGTCGAACGGGGCGGTCGCGGACGGGTCGTCCTCGGGGCCGGCCTCCGCGTCCCGGGGGTCCCCGTCGCCGCTGCCGGGCGCGTTCTCCTGCGGCCGGCGCGGCGCCGCTTCGCGGTCCTCGCGCAGCCTGCGGGCCGCCGCTTCGCCGCGGGCCTGGTCCGCGGTGAAGGTGCGGCGGCGGCGCTCCTGGGTGCGTACGCGGACCACGTACGCCGTGAGCAGCACCACCGGGAGCACGACCGCCCACAGGAAGCGCGGGCCGCCCACCGAGGCCGCCACGGCGCCCGCCGTCAGCGCCACGAACAGCAGCGTCAGCGTGCGCCTCCGGCGCGCGAGCACCCGCGCGCGCGCCCGGCGCTCGGGAGTGGGCAGGGACTGCGGGGTGCGGGCGGACGGCGCGGGGGGTTCTCCTCAGGGGCGCGGGGGTCCGCGGTCGCGCCTGCCTGTGCGTCCGTACGCCCCGCCGGAGCCGCCTCCGGCTCCTCCTCCGCCCTCGCCGTCACGCCCTGGCGCGCCACCGGCGCCGCCGGGGTCTCCTTGCGGCTACGGCGCGGGCGCGGGGCTACGGCGCGGGGGTCGGTCACGGGCACGGCAGCGGCCCGGACGTCCACCACGCCGCCTGCGGCGGGTGCGGCATCCGGGCTCTCGTCGTCGCCCCCGGCGTCCTCCCCGGAACCGGAAACGGGCCCCGGGACCAAGCCCGAGTCCGCGTCCGCGTCCGCACCGGAATCGGCGCCGTCCCGGTCCTGGCTACGGTCCGCCCCACCCCGTCCGGTCAGCAGCCGGATGGCGGTGCTGAAGCGTTCCGTCGGACGGGCTTCGTTCAGCTCGTCCTGCCTACGGAGCCACATCGGCACCAAGTAGGCGGCCCAGGCCCCGACGATCATTGCGTAGATGAGGCCGCTGCTGCTCACGCCTTACACGGTAGAGGCCGCGGCGACAGCGCATGGGCCAATTGGCTCGGTGTGTCGCACCATCTGGCTGATATCTCGACCTTTTCTTCTGACTTTTTACGCCCACACTATCGAATGTTTGTTTCATTTCTCCGAGTGACGCAGCCCGCGCCACCGGTTGACGAGCCCCTCCGGGACTTCCTCCGCGGTCAGCACGAACACCAGGTGGTCGCGCCAGGCCCCGTCGATGTGCAGGTAGCGCGGGCGCACGCCTTCCTCGCGAAAGCCCAGCTTTTCCACCACGCGACGGCTCGGCATGTTCTCGGGCCGGATACAGACCTCGATTCGGTGCAGCCCCACCGTCCGGAAACAGTGGTCCACGGCGAGGGCCACCGACGTCGGCATCACCCCGCGGCCCGCGTAATCGCGGTCGATCCAGTAACCGACGTGTCCGGAGCGCATCGAACCCCATGTGATACCCGCCACGGTCAACTGCCCGCACAGCGTGCCTTCGTATTCGATGACGAAGGGAAGCATCCTTCCGGCGCTCGCCTCGCTGCGCAGATGCCGGACCATCTGCCGGAACGTGGGGCGGCGGGTGTGCGGGGTGCCGGGGGGCGGGGGCGGGAGGGTGGCCTCCCAGGGGCGCAGCCAGTCGCGGTTGCGCTGGTTGATCTCCCGCCAGGCGCGCTGGTCGCGCACGCGGATGGGGCGGAGGGTCACGGGTCCCTCCGACAGCACCGCGGGCCAGGACGCGCTCAGTGGGCACCGCCGGGGTGTCTGTGACGGCCGTCGTCGGCGCGCGAGCCGTCCTCCGCGCGCGGGCCGTCCTCCGCACGCGAGCCGTCGTCGCCATGCGGGCCGTCCTCCGCACGCGCGTGGTCGCCGCCGTGCACCTGGTCGACCGCGTGCGGCAGCAGCCGCGCGAGCACCGCGAGCCCGTCGCGTACGCCCCCGGACGAGCCCGGGAGGTTCACGACGACCGTACGGTCCGCGACCCCGGCGAGCCCGCGGGAGAGCGCGGCGGTGGGCACCTTCGCGTACCCGTACGCCCTGATCGCCTCGGGTACGCCCGGCAGTTGGCGGTCGAGCACCCGGGCGGTCATCTCCGGGGTGCGGTCGGTCGGCGAGACGCCGGTGCCGCCGGTGGTGACGACCACGTCGTAGCCGGCGGCGACCGCCTCGCGCAGCGCCGCCTCCACCGGCTCGCCGTCCGGCACCACCAGCGGGCCGTCCGCGGCGAAGCCCATCTCCGTCAGGCCCGCGACGAGCAGCGGGCCGCCCGTGTCCGCGTACACCCCCGCGGCCGCCCGGTTGGACACCGTGACCGCCAGGGCCCTCACGACCGGCTCCAGTCGCCGGACTTGCCGCCGGTCTTCGTCTCCACCCGCACGTCCGTGATGACCGCCGCCTTGTCGACGGCCTTGACCATGTCGACCACGGTGAGCGCCGCCACCGACACCGCGGTCAGTGCCTCCATCTCGACGCCCGTACGGTCCGTGGTGCGCACGGTCGCCGCGATCTCCACGGCGTCGTCCGCGACGGCGAGGTCGACGGTGACGCCGGAGAGGGCCAGCGGGTGGCAGAGGGGGATCAGCTCCGGGGTGCGTTTGGCGCCCATGATGCCGGCGAGGCGGGCGGTGGCCAGGGCGTCGCCCTTGGGCAGCGTCTCGCCGGGCGCGGTGCCGCGGAGCAGGCCGACGACGCGCGGCGAGACCAGGACGCGTCCGGAGGCGCGGGCGGTCCGTGCCGTGACGTCCTTGGCGGAGACGTCGACCATGCGGGCGGCGCCCGTGTCGTCGAGGTGGGTCAGGCGGCTTGGCTGGCTCATGGCGTCAGGAGCTCCCGGGGTCAATTCGCGCGGAGCCACGTTACCTCCACGGCCCGCGGTCCGGCTCCGCGCGTTTCCCGGCTCCCGCCGCTCAGTCGAGGAGTACGACGTCCACGGGCGCCCCCGGCGTCACCTCCGTGGTCTCCTCCGGCACGACGACGAGCGCGTTGGCGCGGGCCAGCGCCGCGATGAGGTGGGACCCGGAGCCGCCGACGGGGGTGACCGCCCCGGGGCCGCCGGGGCCCGGGACACCGGAGTCCGTGCCGGCCGGGTCCGTGCCGCCGTCCGCCGGCTCGTGCTCGTACCAGCCGCGGAGGAACTGCCGGCGGCCCGCGGGCGAGGTCAGCGTCTCGCTGCCGGCCAGCCGGGCCCGTACCACCGGGCGCTGCACCGGCTCCACGCCCATCAGCCTGCGGATCACCGGCCGGACGAACATCTCGAAGGAGATGTACGCGCTCACCGGGTTCCCCGGGAGCGCGAAGAGCGGGGTGCGGTCGGCGCCGATGCGGCCGAAGCCCTGCGGCTTGCCCGGCTGCATCGCCAGCCGCCGGAACTCCACGCCGCCGCCCGCCTCGCCGTCCAGCTCGGCCAGCGCCTCCTTCACCACGTCGTACGCCCCGACGCTGACGCCACCGCTGGTGACCAGCGCGTCCGCGCGGATGAGCTGGTCCTCCACGGTGGCGCGGAGCGTCTCGGCGTCGTCGGCGACGGCGCCCACGCGGTAAGCGATGGCGCCCGCGTCGCGGGCGGCGGCGGTGAGCGCGTAGCTGTTGGAGTCGTGGATACGTCCCGGGGCGAGCTGCTCGCCCGGGGGCACCAACTCGCTGCCGGTGGAGAGCACGACGACCCGCGGGCGCGGGCGGACCCGCACCGTGCCGCGGCCGATGGCGGCGAGCAGCCCGATCTGCGCCGGGCCGAGCACGGTGCCGGCGCGCAGCACCAGGTCGCCGGCGAGGACGTCGCTGCCGCGTGTGCGCACGTACCGGCCGGTGCCGGCGGGCTCGTAGATCCGCACCGCGCCGCCGGCGCCCGCGGGCGACTCGCTGTGCGGGCGCATGGCGTCGACCCGGCCACGGCCCGTGCCGCCGTCGGTCCACTCCACCGGGACGACGGCCTGGGTGCCGGGCGGCAGCGGGGCGCCGGTCATGATGCGGGCGGCCTCGCCGGCGCCGACGTGCGGCAACTCGCCGCCGCCGCCCGCCGGTACGTCCCCGACGACGCGCAGGACGGCGGGGAACTCGTCGCTCGCGCCCTCGACGTCGACGGTGCGGACCGCGTACCCGTCCATGGAGCTGTTGTCGAACGGGGGCAGGGCGACGGCCGCGGTGACGTCCTCGACGAGGACGCAGCCCTGGGCGTCGAGCAACTGCATCTCCAGCGGCTCCAGCGGGCGGATCTGCCGCAGTATGTCGTCGATGTGCTCGTCGACGGACCACACCCCGGCGGGCCTGCGCCCCGGCCGGTCCTCCCCGGCCGCGTCACCGGTCGCCCGTGGAGCGCCGTCCTGCTCGTGCCCGGTCCCCGGCTCCCGCACCCCGGTCTCCGGCTCCTGCTCCCCCGCGTCCGTCGCCCCCTTCACCGCCTCGCTCAATCCGCCATCTCCTCAGCGACGTACTTCCGCAGCCACGCGCGCAGGTCGGCGCCGAGGTCCTCGCGCTCGCACGCGAGG
This sequence comes from Streptomyces sp. WAC 06738, assembly GCF_003945505.1. Classification (NCBI taxonomy): domain Bacteria; kingdom Bacillati; phylum Actinomycetota; class Actinomycetes; order Kitasatosporales; family Streptomycetaceae; genus Streptomyces; species Streptomyces sp. WAC 06738. The sequence goes on from NZ_CP029618.1 coordinate 2,947,466, forward strand.
CGGACGATCGCCCGGAGATAGTCGCCGCGGTCGCCCGTGTCGTACCGCCGGCCCTTGAACACCACGCCGTGCACCGGGCTGTCGAGCGCCTCGTCCGTCGCCAGCCGCTGCAGGGCGTCGGTGAGCTGGATCTCGTTCCCCCGGCCGGGCTCCGTCGTGCGCAGCACGTCGAAGACCGCCGGGTCGAGCACATAGCGGCCGATGACCGCGTAGTTACTGGGCGCGTCGGCGGCGGCCGGCTTCTCGATCAGGCCGGTGACGCGCACCACGTCGCTGTCCGCGGTGGTCTCCACGGCCGCGCAGCCGTAGAGGTGGATCTGCTCCGGGTCGACCTCCATGAGCGCGATGACGCTGCCGCCGTGGTCGGCCTGGGCGCGCACCATGCGGGCCAGCAGCGGGTCGCGCGGGTCGATCAGGTCGTCGCCGAGGAGGACGGCGAACGGCTGGTCGCCGACGTGCTCGGCGGCGCAGAGCACGGCGTGGCCCAGGCCGCGGGGGTCGCCCTGACGGACGTAGTGGATGTTCGCCAGGTCGTTGGACTCCGCGACCTTGGCCAGGCGCCCGTCGTCGCCCTTCCTGCGCAGGGCCTCTTCCAGCTCGTGGTTGCGGTCGAAGTGGTCTTCGAGCGGGCGCTTGTTCCGCCCGGTGATCATGAGGACGTCGGTGAGTCCGGCCGAGACGGCCTCCTCGACGACGTACTGGATCGCGGGCTTGTCCACGACGGGCAGCATCTCTTTCGGCGTCGCCTTGGTCGCCGGCAGGAAGCGGGTACCGAGGCCGGCGGCCGGGATGACAGCCTTGGTGATCCGAGTACGCGAAGAATCCATGTTCAGCACCATAAGGGTAGGTACGGACAAGTGGGCAGCGACCAGGCCAGAAAGGCGGCGTTGCGCCGCACCCTACTCGCGGCGCGGGCCGCCGTGCCGCCGGGTGAGGCCGAGGCCGCGGCGCGGCGGCTGGCCCGCCGGGCGCTGGAGCTGCCGGAGCTTGCGGGCGCGCGGACGGTCGCGGCGTACGTGTCGGTGGGGCGCGAACCGGGCACGCGCGAACTGCTGGAGGCACTGCGGGCGCGCGGGACGGCGGTGCTGCTGCCGGTGCTGCTGGCGGACGACGACCTGGACTGGGCGGAGTACGGCGGTCCCGGCGCGCTGCGGCCCGCCGGGCGCGGGCTGCTGGAGCCGGCCGGGCCGCGGCTGGGCACCGAGGCGGTGCGGGCGGCGGACGCGGTGCTGCTGCCGGGGCTGGCCGTCGACGGCCGGGGGCTGCGGCTGGGGCGCGGCGGCGGGTCGTACGACCGGGTGCTGGCGCGGCTGGCGGGGGGTGCCGGCGGCGGGGGTGCCGGAGGCGTGAGCCCCCGGCGTACGGGCGCGGAGACCGGCGCGCCCCCCGACGGTGCGCCGTCCGCCGCCGGGCCCGCCCTCGTCGTGCTCCTCTACGACGGCGAAGTCCTCGACCACGTACCGGCCGAGCCCCACGACCGCCCGGTGACCGCGGCCGTGACGCCCTCCGCGGTGCACCGCTTCCCGCCTCCGTAGCCGCCGGGGCACCGGCCCCGTACGCCTCACGGCGACAGCGTCATCGTGTCCTCAGCGGCCTCCTGCACCGCCTTGTCGGAGAACGCCCACTCGTACAGCTCGCCCTTCGCCCACGCCGTCGTCTGGTCCGTGTAGTTCGGGTGGAAGGCGTGCCCCGAGGCGCCGGAGAGGTTCACCCAGCCCGAGGCGTCGAGGTCCGCCAGGTCGACCACCATCCGCATCGACGGGACCCACTGCACGTCGTAGCCGCCCGCCGCGTTCCAGCCGGTGGCGTTCACGGCGGCCTCGCCGCCGCTGAGGTTCCACGGGCCGCGGTTGAGGAGCCACTGCACGACGCCGGGGCCCTCGGTGCCCAGCGTCTGGTTGCGGAGCATCAGCCGGTGCAGCCGGCCCCAGGACCAGGTGTCGATGTCCTTGCCCAGCTCGGCGGTGAGCTCCCAGCGGGCGTCGTTCATGGCGTGCTCGAACAGCTCGTCGCGGTTCTCGTCGAGGGGCTCGCCGTCGCTGCCGGTGGTCTTCCACCAGCGGTTGTCCTCGTCCTTGAGGATGCTCCGCACGACCTCGTACCACCGGTCGCCGCCGTCCGGCTGGGCGGCGTCCGCGTCGCGCTCGCCGCACTCGCGGACGGTGGCGGGCCCGTCGGGGTTCGCGGCCGGGTTGGCGGGGGGCACGTGCAGGCACTCGCCGTCCGGGCGCAGCTCCTTGGGCATCTTGTCGCCGAAGGAGAGCTTGAGGATGTTGCGCCAGACGGCGTTGAAGTACGCGGCCGCGGAGGAGTCGGTGTCCTGGCTGTAGTCCCAGTCCTTCAGCAGGTCCTGGGCCTCGCGCACCATCGGGTCGTCGATCTCGATCTCCAGCAGCAGCGGGGTGAGGAGTTCGGCGATCTCGCTGTGGTTGTCGAGCTGCATGGTGCGCATGTCGTCGGGGGAGATCTTCCCGCCGTCCTCGATCTTCTCCTCGATGAGGCCGGAGATGCGGTGGCTGCGGGCGCCGTAGCCGGGATCGGTGGTCAGAAGATACGGGTAGTCCTTCTCGTCGACGACGGCCTGGTTGGCGGTGACGATGTAGCCGCGGTCGGGGTTCAGCTCCCAGGGCAGCGCGTCGAAGGGGATGTAGCCGTCCCAGGAGTACGCCGGGTCCCAGCCGGGCGCGGGCAGGCTGCCGTCGCCGCTGCCGCGCTGCGGGATCCTGCCGGGTGCCTGGTAGCCGATGTTGCCGTCGGTGTCGGCGTAGACGAGGTTCTGGGAGGGGACCGCGAAGTCGCGGGCGGCCTGGCGGAACTCCTCGAAGTCCGCGGCCTTGTTGATGCCGAAGACGGCGTCCATGGTGCTGGACGGCTCCAGGGCGGTCCAGCGCAGCGAGACGGCGTAGCCGTCGCCGCGGTCGGGCGCGGAGTTGCCCACGGGGGCTTCCTTGCCCACCTCGGCCATGTCGTCGCTGCGGTCGGAGATCACGGGTCCGTTGCGCGTGGTGCGTACGGTGATGCGCTTGTCCTCGCCGCCCGCGACCTTGATCAGCTCCTCGCGGGTGCCGAACTCGCGCGTCTTCCCGTCGTACAGGTACCCGTCGTCCTCGACCTTCTCCAGATACAGGTCGGCGACGTCGGCACCGAGGTTGGTGAGCCCCCAGGAGATGTCGGCGTTGTGACCTATGACGACGCCGGGCATGCCGGAGAAGGAGAAGCCGCTGACCTCGTAGGGGCACTCGTCGCTGACCCGGGTGCACTGCAGGCCCATCTGGTACCAGACGGAGGGGAGCTGCGCCGAGAGGTGCGGGTCGTTGGCGAGGAGGGGTTTCTCCGTGGTGGTCAGGTCGCCGGAGACCACCCAGGAGTTGGAGCCGATGCCGCTTCCGCTGGGGCCGAGGAGGGCGGGGATGTCGTCCATGGTCTGCGCCAGCGAGCCCATCTGGCTCCTGAGGCCCTCGGAGGCGGTGCTGTACGTGTTCTCCACCCCCTGCGCCCCGCCGGCGCTCTGCGGCTCGTAGCCGTCGGTGGTGGCGGTGCCGCCCTCCACAATGGGCTTGTTGCGCTTGTACGGGTACGGCGGGTACAGGTCCGCGATCTCGCCCTCATCGAAGCGCTGGGAGAGCAGCGAGCGATCTATCTCGTCCTCGACGTTGGCCCGCAGGTCCCACGCCATCGCCTTCAGCCAGGCGACGGAGTCGACGGGGGTCCACTTCTCCGGCTCGTAGTCGTTGACGAACCCCAGGGCGGCGTACTCCACGGACAGGCTGGAGCCGCTGTGGTCCGCGAGGTAGGCGTTGACCCCGTCGGCGTAGGCCCGCAGGTACTTCTTGGTCTCCCCCGAGAGCTCTTCGTCGTACTCCTTCTGCGCCACCTGCCGCCAGCCCAGTGTGCGCAGGAACTCGTCCGTCTCGACCTGGTCCTTGCCGAACATCTCCGACAATCGGCCCGACGTCATGTGCCGGCGGACGTCCATCTCCCAGAAGCGGTCCTGCGCGTGCACGAAGCCCTGCGCGCGGAAGAGGTCCTCGGCGCTGTCCCCGTAGAGCGTCGGCACCCCGCGGGCGTCGCGCTTGACCGTGACCGGCGAGGCCAGGCCGGGGAGTTTGAGCGATCCGGTGGTCTGCGGGAAGGAGTCGCGCACCGTGCTGACGGTCCAGAACGCGGCGGCGCCGACGCCCAGCACCAGCAGGGTGGCGAGCCCGATCGCGACGAAGATGAGGCGGCGCCTCTTGCCTGCCGTGCGGCCGTTCTCGTTGACGGGCATGCCTGTCCTTCTGGAGCCAGCGGAGCACTTGCTGGAGCAACCTTAGGCGCCCGGTCAAGGGGCTCCGAACGGCCCCTGCGCTGTCCCCCGAAGCAGCAGGCGGGCGGTCGCTCCGGGTAAATTCTCCGTCAAGGCGGATCAGACGAGAGGGAGAAAGCTGTCAGTCGAAGAACTCAACAAGCTCGCGCTCGTCGCCGCGCTGGTGCTCCTGGTCGCGGTCGCGGCGGTCCGGCTCGCGTCCCGCAGCGGCCTGCCCAGCCTCCTGCTGTACATGGGCATCGGCGTCCTCGTCGGCGAGGACGGCCTGTTCGGCTACAACTTCGACGACGCCGAACTCACCCAGGTCTTCGGCTACGCGGCCCTCGCACTGATCCTCGCCGAGGGCGGCCTCGGCACGAAGTGGAGTGAGATCAAACCCGCCCTGCCCACGGCCGCCGTCCTCTCCACGGCGGGCGTCGCGGTGAGCGTCGGCGTGACGGCGACCGGCGCGCACTACCTGGTCGGCCTGGAGTGGAAGCAGGCGCTCATCATGGGCGCCGTCGTCTCCTCCACGGACGCCGCGGCGGTCTTCTCCGTGCTGCGCAGGGTGCCGCTGCCGAAGCGGATCACGGGCGTGATGGAGGCCGAGTCCGGGTTCAACGACGCGCCCGTGGTCATCCTCGTCGTCGCCTTCTCCACCTCCGGGCACCTGGAGTCCTGGTACGTCCTCCTCGGCGAGATCCTGCTGGAGCTGGCCATCGGGGCGGCGCTGGGGCTGGCGATCGGCTGGCTGGGCTCCATGGCGCTGCGGCACGTGGCGCTGCCGGCCTCCGGCCTGTATCCGATCGCCGTGATGGCGCTGGCCATCGTCGCGTACGCCGTGGGCGCCCTGGCGCACGGCAGCGGCTTCCTGGCGGTCTATCTGGCGGCGATGGTCCTGGGCAACGCGAAGCTGCCGCACTGGTCGGCCACCCGCGGCTTCGCCGACGGAGTGGGCTGGCTGGCGCAGATCGGGATGTTCGTGCTGCTCGGGCTGCTGGTCACGCCGCACGAGCTGGGCGACGACATCGTGCCCGCGGTGATCGTCGGGCTGGTGCTGACGATGGTGGCGCGGCCGGCGTCGGTGATCGTGAGCCTGCTGCCGTTCCGCATCCCGTGGCGGGAACAGGCGCTGATGTCGTGGGCGGGGCTGCGCGGCGCGGTGCCGATCGTGCTGGCGACGATCCCGATGGTGAACGAGGTCGCCGACTCGGGCCGCGTGTTCAACATCGTCTTCGTGCTGGTCATCGTCTACACGATGGTGCAGGGGCCGACGCTGCCGCTGGTGGCCCGGTGGCTGCGGCTCGGGGACGGCGACGAGGCGTACGACCTGGGCATCGAGTCGGCGCCGCTGGAGCGGGTGCGGGGGCACCTGCTGTCGCTGTCGGTGCCGGAGCGGTCGCGGATGCACGGGGTGGAGGTCGGCGAGCTGCGGCTGCCGCCGGGGGCGGCGGTGACGCTGGTGGTGCGGGACGGGACGAGCTTCGTGCCGGCGCCGACGGACATCCTGCGGCGGGGCGACGAGCTGCTGGTGGTGACGACCGACGAGGTACGGGACGCGGCTGAGCAGCGGCTGCGGGACGTCGGGCGGGGCGGCAAGCTGGCGCGGTGGCTGTCGGCGGACGAGCGGCGGGGGCGGTAGGGTCGGGGTGGAATTTCGTACGAACAGTTGTCTCTGTCTGATGCAGGGCCGGCGCGCCTGAGGGGTGCGCACAGCGGACGGCCCTCGGTGCGCGGCACTACCAGGCAGCAGGAAGGACCGGGCCGTGTCGCGCCCGTCTCAGCCTCCGCCTCCGGGATCCCCTTCTCCCTCGCGATCCCCTTCGTCTTCGGCATCCCCTTCGCCTTCGGGAACTCTCTCCGGTGCACCCGGCGAGCGGCCCGGTTACCGTCAGTTGTTGCGCACGCCCGGGGCGCGGAGCTTCGTGTTCCCCGGCTTCGCCGCGCGGCAGCCGTTCGCGATGCTGACCATGAGCATCGTGCTGCTCGTGGAGCACACCTCCGGCTCGTACACCCTGGCCGGCACGGTGGCCGCCGCGGCGGGTCTGTCCATGGCGTTCTGCGCCCCCGTCAGCGGCAAGCTCACCGATCGCTACGGGCAGCGCGCGGTACTGCTGCCGAGCGTGCTGCTGCACGCCGCCGCGGTGGCCCTGCTGAGCGTGCTCGCGCTGGCGGGTGCGCCGGGGTGGGCGCTGGTGGCCGCGGCGGTGCCGACGGGTGCGTCCATACCCCAGATCGGGCCGATGGTGCGGGCCCGCTGGTCACATCTCTTCGCCACCGGACCGGATGCGCGCACCCCGCTGCAGCACACGGCGACGGCGTTCGAGTCGGTGACGGACGAGTTCACGTTCGTCGTCGGGCCGGTGCTCGCCGCGGCCCTGTGCACGGGGGTGCATCCGGCCGCGGGTCTGGTGGCGGAGGGGGTGCTGACGCTGGCCGGCGGGCTGCTGTTCGCGGCGCAGCGGCGGACGGCGCCGCCCGTGGGGCGCGCGGATCGCACGGGCCTGTCGCGCGGACGGCGGGTCTCCGCGCTGCGGGCGCCCGCGCTGCCGGTGCTGGTCGCGGCGTTCTTCGGGGTCGGCGCGGTCTTCGGCGGCATGCAGGTGTCACTGACGGCCTTCAGCGAGTCGATCGGCCGCCCCGGGCTGAGCGGGGTCCTGTACGGGGTCTTCGCCGCCGGCAACATGCTCGCCGGGGTCGTCATCGGCATGGTCCGCTTGCGCGGCCCGGCGCAGCGGCGCCTCCTCGTCGCGTACCCGCTGCTGGTCGCCACCGCCTCGGGGCTGTGGGCGGTCGCGGGTCTCGAGTCGGCGGCGGCACTCGGCGGGCTCGGCCTCGCGGTGGGCGTGTGCATCGCGCCGGCGCTGATCACGGGCTTCACCCTGGCGGACGCGCTGGTGCCCAGGGAGGCGCGCACGGAGGCGTTCACGTGGCTGACGGGTGCCGTCGCGCTGGGGCAGGCCGCGGCGACGACGGCGGCCGGTCGGCTGGCGGACGGCCCGGGCGCGAGAGCCGGGTTCCTCGTACCGCTGGCGGCGACCGCGCTCGCATGCGCCACACTGCTTCTGCTCCGGCGGCGCCTGCGACCTGCGGACAGCCACGGAGCGATCACGGTCCGTGGCGGTGGGCGCCCCGTGCCGGCGCCGGTGGACTGACGGGCTGGAATGCTGCATGATGAAGCGTCGTTAGCACTCAACAGTTGAGAGTGCCAGGAGGAAGCACGTGCCGACCTACCAGTACCAGTGCACCGAGTGCGGCAAGGGCCTCGAAGCGGTGCAGAAGTTCACCGACGACGCGCTGACGGTGTGCCCCGCCTGCCAGGGGCGGTTGCGCAAGGTGTTCTCCGCGGTGGGCGTCGTCTTCAAGGGCTCCGGGTTCTACCGCACGGACAGCCGCAGCGGTTCCGGCTCGGGTTCCGGGGGATCGGGCTCCGGCGGCTCCGGGTCGGGGTCGGGCGAGAAGAAGAGTTCCGAGTCGTCGACCTCGTCCTCTTCGTCGTCGTCCTCGCCTTCCTCCTCCTCTTCGGGTTCGTCGTCTTCCTCGGCGTCCTCGTCTTCTTCCTCCTCGTCGTCCTCCAAGTCGTCCAGCGGGACGTCCGCGGCCTGAGCGCCGCCGGGCCCGGCCGCGCGGTTATCGTTGCGGCATGGCTGAGGCAGCGGCAGTACAGGCAGAGATCGGCGTCATCGGGGGCTCCGGCTTCTACTCGTTCCTCGACGACGTCACGGAGATCGCCGTCGAGACACCGTACGGGCCGGCCAGCGACTCGCTGTTCCTCGGCGAGATCGCGGGGCGGCGCGTCGCGTTCCTGCCCCGGCACGGCCGCAAGCACCACATCCCGCCGCACCGGATCAACTACCGCGCCAACCTGTGGGCCTTGCGCTCCCTGGGCGTACGGCAGGTGCTGGGGCCGTGTGCCGTGGGCGGGCTGCAGCCGGAGCACGGGCCGGGCACGCTGCTCGTGCCGGACCAGATGGTGGACCGTACGAAGTCGCGCGCGCAGACGTACTACGACGGCGAGCAACTGCCCGACGGCGCCACGCCGAACGTCGTGCACGTGAGCCTCGCCGACCCCTACTGCCCCACCGGGCGGGGAGCCGCGCTGAAGGCCGCGCACGAGAGCGGCTGGGAGGCGGTCGACGGAGGGACCCTGGTCGTCATCGAGGGGCCGCGCTTCTCCACGCGAGCGGAGTCGGTGTGGCACCGGGCACAGGGGTGGGCCGTGGTCGGGATGACCGGGCACCCGGAGGCGGTGCTGGCGCGTGAACTGGAGCTCTGCTACACGTCGATGACGCTGGTGACGGACCTGGACGCGGGCGCCGAGACGGGCGAGGGCGTCTCCCACGAGGAGGTGCTGGAGGTCTTCGCGGCGAACGTCGGGCGGCTGCGGGACGTGCTCTTCGACGCGGTGGGGCGGCTGCCGGCGACGGAGGACCGGAACTGCCTGTGCGCGGGTGCGCTGGCCGGGATGGACCCGGGGATCGAGCTGCCGTAGGGCGATTCGCCCGTGCCGTGGGGGCGGCTTCCCCCGGGCACGGGTGACGGAGTTATCCACAACTGGGGAGTTATCCACAGGCTGGAGCGGGGCGGGCGGGGATCGGGCAGAGTCGAGGGCGTTACGGAACGCGACCGACTCGTCACGAACAGGTGGTGACCGCCATGTCCGCCCTGGCCCGCACTCTTCCCGGCTCTTCTCTGGCTTCTTCTCCCGGCGCCGAGGCCGGCTTGCGGTACGGCGAGGTGAGGGCCGGAGGCAACGGCCCCGCGGGGGCGGTGATTTCACGCGAGGGCGGCGGGGGCGCGGCAGGACCGGGCCCGTCGCCGGGGGCGGGACCGGGCTCGCGGCCGACGGCGGGGCTGGGCTCAGCGCCGCCGGCGGGATCCTGCGCGTGGCCGCCGGCAGCACCGGGCTCGTTGCCGCGTGGGGCGCCGCCGCCGGGCGGGGTGCCGGACTTCGAGCCGCTGCGGCCGGCGCGCGGGGCCCGGCTGCGGCGGGCGCTGGCGAGCCGGCGGCGGCTGCTGGCCGCCCTGCTCGCGATGGCGGCGGCGGCCCTGGCCGCGGCGCCGCGCGGCGACACGGAAGACCCGCCGCCTGCCGCGGCACCGGACGGCGCGGAGCGGGAGGCTTCCGGGGAGGCCACGGGACCGGCGGGCGAGACGCGTGACGAAGGCGAGGGCAGCGGCGGCGAGGTGCTGGCCCCGGTGCGGATCGCGGACGCGGGGGTGGCCGGGCTCCTGAAGCCGGGCGACGTGGTGGACGTGCTGGCCGTGGATGCCGACGACGGGGGCCCGGCGCGGGTCGTGGCGCGAGCGGCACGGGTGGCCGAGGTCCCGGGGACGGCGGGGGCACCGGATGCGGAGCAGGGGGCGGACGCGCCGGGGGCCGCGGAGACGGCGGGAGCGATGGGCTCGCCGGAGTCGATAGAGGAGCCGGACGGGTCGGAAGAGGCGCCGGACGCGTCGGACTTGGCGAAGATCCCGGAGGTGGAGTTGCCGTCCGGCGCAGCGGGGCTGACGGGGTGGGACGACGGGACGCTGGTCGTGCTGTCCGTGCCGCGGTCCACGGCTGCGGCACTGGCCGGTGCGGCGGCCGGCGAGCGGCTGGCGGTGACCCTGCGATGACGACACTTGCGCGGATGGTCACCGGCATGAGTGGGAGGATTGGACAATCCTTCCGTATCTCTGCCATACCTTGCTGGGTCGGCCGACCCGTCGAGAGTGAAGCGAGGAAGGGCATTGAGCACGCAGGACGCCGGGAGCAGCTCGGAGAGTCAGGGCGTCATCGCCGGGTTCAAGCAGTTCCTGATGCGCGGGAACGTGATGGAACTCGCGGTCGCCGTCGTCGTCGGCGCGGCGTTCACGAGCATCGTGAACGCGGTGGTCAAGGGCGTCATCAACCCCATCGTCGGTGTCTTCGGCTCGAAGAACCTCGACAAGTACCACTCGTGCTTCAGCGATGTCTGCACGACGAGCCCGGAGGGCGAGGTCACCAAGGGCATCGCGATCCTGTGGGGCCCGGTGCTGAGCGCGACGCTGACGTTCGTCATGACGGCCGCCGTCGTGTACTTCGCGATGATCCTGCCGATGAACAAGCTCAGGGAGCGGCAGGCGGCGAAGGCGCCGGTGGCGGAGACCCCCGCGGAGGCCACGGAGATCGAACTGCTGACGCAGATCCGCGACGAGCTGGTGGCCCAGCGGAACGGCGCGACGCCGCACCGCGAAGGCGGCACGCTGCCGACGCAGAGGTAGCGCGGCGGGCGGCCGCCCGGAAGCGGCGGGGCCGTCGTCGCCGAGGCGGCCCCGTGCGGGGTCAGAGGTGGTGCGGCGGCTTCTCGTCGAGGAAGCGGGCCAGATCGGCGGCGCTCCCCTCGGCGGCGGGCCGCTCGCCCCAGCCCTCGTCGGTGTCGTCCGGGCTCTGCTGCGCCAGCGGATCGTCGAAGACGAGCGGGTTCTCGGGCTCGGTGCTCATAGCCCCCAGGGTACGGGGCCGCCCCGGTCGGCGGCCGGGGCGGCGCCGGAGCGGAGCGGGGCGGCACGTCCGGCGACCCGGCGCGCACGCGGGACGGGCGGTACGCACGCGGGCGTAGACAGGCACCGTGGTCGGTGCGCGGGCGCAGGCGCGCGCTGTGCCCATGCGCGGGCCCGGGGCTTTGCCGCCGGGGCCCGTGAGGTCGGCGGTTAAAGTGCGTGGATGGGCGTGGACGGAATCACGGATGTGGCGGGGGTGCGGGTCGGGCACGCGTCGCGGGTCGGTGACGGGTGGCTGACCGGGACGACGGTGGTGCTCGCGCCGGAGGGCGGCGCCGTCGCCTCCGTGGACGTACGCGGGGGCGGGCCCGGCACCCGGGAGACCGATGCTCTCGACCCGCGCAACATCGTGCCGCGGGTGGAGGCGGTGGTGCTGACGGGCGGCAGCGCGTACGGGCTGGCTGCCGCCTCCGGCGTGATGGCCTGGCTGGAGGAGCAGGGCCGCGGCTTCCGGGTGGGGCCGGACCCGGCGCAGGTGGTCCCGGTGGTCCCGGCGGCGGCCCTCTTCGACCTGGGCCGCGGCGGCGACTTCCGGGCCCGCCCCGACGCCGCCATGGGCCGGGAGGCCGCCGCCGCGGCTGCGGCCTCCGCGTCCGGCGCCCCGGTCGCGCAGGGCAACGTCGGCGCGGGCACGGGGGCGGTGTGCGGGGCGATGAAGGGCGGTGTCGGCACGGCGAGCACGGTGCTGCCCTCCGGCACCACGGTCGCCGCGCTGGCGGTCGTCAACGCCGCCGGCTCGGGCCTCGACCCGGCCACGGGCGCGCTCTACGCGGAACTGCCCGGCGCGGCAGCGGGCGGACCCGCGACGCCCGGCGAAGCAAGGGGTGGGGATGGGGGGCGGGGGGTCCCCCCCGGGGCTTCTTCCGGGGGTTTCTCCAGCGGCGCCGCGGGCGGACTGCCCGGCGCGGAGGTGCACGCCGCCGCGTTGCGGCGGTTGGAGGCGGCGCGGGAGGAGACCGCGCGGCGGTTCGCCGCGTCGGCCCGGCCGCCGCTGAACACGACGCTGGCGGTCGTCGCCACGGACGCCGCGCTCGGCAAGGCGCAGGCGCAGAAGCTGGCCGGCTCCGCGCACGACGGTCTGGCCCGTGCCGTACGACCCGCGCACCTGCTCTCCGACGGCGACACGGTGTTCGCCCTGGCCACCGGCGCCCGGCCGCTGCTGTCCCCGGACACCGCCACCCCCGACCCGGCATTCGCGGTCCACCAGGAAGCCGGTGCCCTCAACGAGGTCTTCGCGGCCAGCGCGGACACCCTCACCCGGGCGATGGCCAAGGCACTCCGCACCGCGGAATCCATCGACGGCCCAGGCGGTACCTTCCCGTCCTACACCGACCTCTACACCCCCGCCTGACAACGGCCGCGCTCACCCGTCCGATCCGCCGCCCGTCGGGGTTGCCGGTACGGCGGCGCCGCCGGCCGACGTCGGCGAGCCCGGTCGACCGGGCCGGGCCGCTTCGCACTCCGCGACCCGTACCACCGGGTGTCACCTTTCCCGGGCAGGAGCGTTGGGACGGACGAGACCACCACTCTCGCGTCCCGGTAGCCCACCATCGGAGGAGGTCTGCGGCCCATGAGCGTACAGACGAGTGCGCTGTCCACCGCCGTGGTGGTGTGCATCGCGGCGAACACGTTCATCGCCGTCGCCGACTTCGCCAAGGCGGGGTTCGTCATGAAGAACTCCGCCGCCGTGCACACTCCCGCCGCCGCCCTGCCCTACCTCGGGGCGCTGAAGCTGGCCGGTGCGGCCGGGCTCGTCGTCGGGCTGGCGGCGGTGCCGTGGCTCGGGGTCGCGGCCGGGGTGGGCCTGACCCTCTTCTTCGTCGGCGCCGTCGCCGCGCACGTCAGGGCACGGGTCTTCCACAACATCGCGTTCCCCGGGGTGTATCTGCTCCTCGCCCTGGCCTCCGCCGCCCACATGACCGACGCCGCGCTCGGCGCGTGATCCCGCCTCCCCACCGGCATGGGGAAGCCCCCGATGCCGGGGGGAGACATCGGGGGCTGCTCGGGGGTGCGCCGTCAGGCGCGCGGTCAGGCCGCGGACTCGAAGCCCGTGTCGCGGGCGAGCTTCTTCAGCTCGACCAGCGCGTGCTTCTCGATCTGCCGGATCCGCTCGCGGGTCAGGCCGTGCTGCTTGCCGACCTCGGTGAGCGTGCGCTCGCGGCCGTCCTCGATGCCGTAGCGCGCCTTGATGATCGACGCGGTGCGCGGCTCCAAGCGGCCGATGAGGCCCTCCAGTTCCTCGCGGCGCATCATCACCAGCACGGAGTCCTCCGGCGAGTCCGCGCCGGTGTCCTCCAGCAGGTCGCCGAACTGGGTCTCGCCCTCGTCGTCGACCGACATGTTGAGGCTGACCGGGTCGCGGGCCCAGTCCAGGACGTCCGTCACGCGCTCGGGCGTCGAGCCCAGCTCGGCGGCGACCTCGGCGGGCTCCGGCTCACGGCCGTGCTCGCGGTTGAACTCGCGCTGTACGCGCCGGATACGGCCCAGTTCCTCGACGAGGTGGACGGGGAGCCGGATCGTCCGGGACTGGTCGGCGATGGAGCGGGTGATGGCCTGGCGGATCCACCACGTGGCGTACGTGGAGAACTTGAAGCCCTTCTTGTAGTCGAACTTCTCGACGGCGCGCACCAGGCCGGCGTTCCCCTCCTGGATCAGGTCGAGGAGCGGCAGCCCGCTGCGCGGGTAGCGCCGGGCGACGGCGACGACCAGGCGGAGGTTCGAGCGGATGAAGAGGTCCTTCGCACGCTCGCCCTGGGCCACGATCGCTTCGAGTTCCTCCCGGTTCGCCGACGCGCTCGGCGCGTCCACCGCCTCGGGCTTCGCCTCGCCGGCGAGCAGCTTCCCGGCGTAGACGCCGGCCTCGATGTCCAGGGAGAGCTCGACTTCCTTCGCGGCGTCGAGCAGCGGCGTGCGCGCGATCTCGTCGAGGTACATCCCGACGAGGTCGCGGTCGGCGATCTCGCCGCTCTTGGCGCGAGCGCCGCGAGCGCTGCTTGCCCCGCCGGCCGGGGTCTCGGCCTGGCGGCGGGCGACGGCACGGGTTGCCATGCGTGCTCCCTTGCGAGTGAGTTCCTAACCGGTGGTCGACACCTACCGGGTGTCCGTTTCACCCTGTCCAACGCAGAGAATCAGGACAGAATTCCCTTCGGGTGCCCCGATTTTCGTGATCTTGCAGTATCCTGCCCCGCCTCAAGGCAGGCTCAGGCCGCCGTACGGTGCGCGGTTACGGGCCGGAGAGGAGCCTGGTCAGACCGGGCGGCCGGCGCCCGTCGCCGGCCCGGACCGGTGCCGGCCGCCGCCGGCCCGTGAGATGCCCGTCACATCCGGCATCGTGGCCTCCCCCCAGGGGGCAGCGCCGCTCTGCGCCGCCCTCCCCCTGTGAAGACGGCGCGCGGGGCCGTCCGGTTGCTCCCGCGGCCGGAAAGTGCGGGTGGGCGCCTGGACCTGTAGACCTACGGGGACCTAGGGCCCGCGGCCGTTACGGACCGGCGGCGGCGCACGTAGCGTCGCCGGCATGGAGAAGAGCCGTGAGGACGCGCGTACGGAGACCGGCCGCACCCGGGACGACAGCCGCATCCGGGACGACAGCGGAGTGCTCGACGAGGCCCTGGAGCGGCTGCACGCCGCGGGGCCCGAGCGGCAGGGCTGGCTGACGAACCACGGCCCGATGGCCGTCGAGGCCCTGGTGCACGGCGACCGGGCGGCGACCGTGCACCGCTGGCTGGACCGCTACCGGGACAAGCTGGAGGACATGCCGCCGCAGGCCCGGCCCATCGACCCCGCCGCCTGGCACGAGGCGCTCGGCGATCCGGCCCGGCTCGGGGACTGGCCCGCGTACTTCGCCCGGGAACTGGCCGCCCGGCCGTGGCGCGAGGTGCTGGCGGAGTGGTGGCCGCGGCTGCTGCCCGGGCTGGCCGGCGCCGCGACGCACACCGTGATCCGCGCGGGCCATGCCGTACGGACCCTCCAGGACACCGAGGCCGCGGGCCACGCCCCCACCGCCCCCCGCGTCACCGAACTGGCGCACGCCCTGGGCTACTGGGCCGCCCGCTACGCCCGCCTACCCAGCGCCCCCGTCCCGGCCGGCACCGCGGGCCCGGACGCCGCGCTGGCCGCCGTGCCCGCCGTGCCCGCGCAGGCCGGCGGCATCCGCGAGCGACTGGCGCAGCTCACCGCGGAGGCGACGCCCGGCTGGCCGGCGGCGGTGAGCGCGCTGACCCCGGCGCGTACCCCCGAGGAGGCCCGCGAGGCGCTGGCCTCGCTGGTACGGGCCGCGGTCCACCGCTATGCGGCGTACGGCCACGGCGAGCCGGTGATGCTGGTGCACGCCGCGACCGCCCCGAACGCGGTGCTCCGCGCCCTGCCCGCGCTCCCCCGCGGCCTGTGGGTCCCGAGCTACGCGGCGGCCTGGGCGGCGAGCGCCGCCGTCACCGCGGCGTACGGACCGGCCGCCCCGCTGCCGCCGGAGCGCATCCCGGCGCCGCCGGCCGGCGACGCGGCCGCCGCGGCCGACGAGTTGCTGACCCGGGCGGCGGCGCACGGGGACGAGCACACGATCAAGTTCGTCGACACCGCGCTGGACGTCGGCGACGACACCGCGCGGGTGGCCGCGCTGCAGTCCGTCGCGCTCATCGACCCGGCGTTCTGAGCGAACCGCACGGGAGCATCCGGCCGAGCGCGGGTATGGTTGAAGTCTAAACTTCAGGGGACCGGAAGGCGGCGACCCACCCATGCCCACCATGCCCGCGCTCTATCTCTCCCACGGCGCCCCGCCGCTCGCGGACGATCCCGTCTGGCCCGCCGAGCTGGCCGCCTGGGCCGCGGACCTGCCCCGTCCGCGCGCCGTCCTCGTGGTCTCCGCGCACTGGGAAGAGGCCCCCGCCGCCCTCGGCGCCACCACCACGGTCCCGCTGGTCTACGACTTCTGGGGCTTCCCCGAGCACTACTACCGCGTCCGCTACCCCGCCCCCGGCGCCCCGGAGCTGGCCGAGTCCGTACGCAAACTGCTGCGCACCCCCGGCGAGAGCGTGCAGGACTTCCCCGACCGCGGACTCGACCACGGCGCGTACGTGCCGCTGGTGGAGATGTATCCGGACGCCGACATCCCGGTGCTCCAGCTCTCCATGCCGACCCTCGATCCGGAGCGGCTGCTCGCGCTCGGCCGCCGGCTCGCGCCGCTGCGCGCGGAGGGCGTGCTCATCGTCGGCAGCGGCTTCTTCACCCACAACCTCGCCGCCCTGCGGCACACCGGCGACGGGCCGCCCGCGTGGTCCGCGGAGTTCGACGCCTGGGGCCGCGAGGCGCTGGCTGCGCAGGACGTGGACGGGCTGCTGGACTTCGTGCGCAAGTCCCCCGCCGGGCGGCTGGCCCATCCCCGTACCGAGCACTTCGCCCCGCTCTTCGTCACCCTCGGCGCCGCCGAGGACGACCTGCCGAGCCAGCGCAGCGTCATCGACGGCTTCTGGATGGGACTGGCCAAGCGCTCCCTCCAACTGGGCTGAGCACGAGCGGCAGCGGAGAGCGGAACCAGGCATGGTGAAGGCCCCTTCCCGTCCCCCCGAGGAACGGAAAGGGGCCCTCACCCGGCCCTGAACTCTCCTTCGAGTCAGTGCACCGGCGCGGTCAGTGGACCATCACCGGCGCCTGCACCTCGTCCGACGCACCCGTCCCGTCGCCGACCGTCTCGTGCCCCGCCTGCGCCCGGGCGTTGACCAGGGCGTAGGCGATGGCGGCGGAGACGACCAGGATGCCGACGGCCCACCAGATCGCCGTCGAGTAGCCGTGCACGGCCGCGGAGTTCTCGAAGCCCTGCCGGCCCAGGCTGCGGGCCTCCGAGGCGTGCGAGGAGATCCAGTCGGTCGTCGCACTGGCGGCGATCGTGTTCAGCAGCGCGGTGCCGATGGCGCCGCCGACCTGCTGCGAGGTGTTGACCATCGCCGAGGCGATGCCCGAGTCACGCGGCTCGACCCCGAAGGTGGCCAGGGACATGGCCGGCATGAACGCCGTGCCGAGGCCCAGGCCCAGCAGCACGAGGCCGGGGAGGACGACCGCGGCGTACGAGCTGCCCGGCTCTATCTGGGCCAGCAGCAGCATGCCGAGGGCGCCCACGAGGAAGCCGGGCACCAGCAGCAGCCGCGGCTGTACGCGGGTCATCAGCCGGGCGCCGATCTGGGTCGAGCCGATGATCATGCCCACGATCATCGGAAGGAACGCCAGGCCGGTCTTGACCGGGGTGTACCCCTTCACGACCTGGAGGTAGTAGGTGAGGAAGAGGAAGACGCCGAACATCGCGATGACCGCGAGGCCGAGCGACAGGTAGACGCCGCCGCGGTTGCGGTCCAGCAGGACGCGCAGCGGCAGCAGCGGGTTCTTCACCCTCGACTCCACCGCCACGAACGCGGCCAGCAGCACCACGGACGCGACGAACATGACCAGCGTCAGGGTGTCGGTCCAGCCGTCCGACTCGGCCCGGGTGAAGCCGTACACCAGCGCCACCAGACCGGTGGTCGCCAGCAGCACGCCCGGTATGTCGAGCGTGGAGCGGTTCCGGCTGCCCTTGGGGTCGTGGATGACGGCCATCGCGCCGAGGATGGCGACGGCGGCGAACGGGATGTTCACGAAGAACGTCCAGCGCCAGTCCAGGTATTCGGTCAGCACGCCGCCGAGGATCAGCCCGACGCCGCCGCCGGCGCCTGCGATGGCGCCGTAGATGCCGAACGCCTTGGCCCGCTCCTTGCCGTCGGTGAAGAGGACGGCGAGCAGGGACAGGGCCGCGGGCGCGAGCAGCGCGCCGAAGACGCCCTGCAGGGCGCGGGCGCCGAACATCATGACCTCGCCGGTCGCCGCGCCACCGAGCGCGGAGGCGGCGGCGAAGCCGGCGAGGCCGGTGATGAAGGTGCGCTTGCGGCCCCAGAGGTCGGCGATGCGGCCGCCGAAGAGCAGCAGGCCGCCAAAGGCGAGCGCGTAGGCCGTGATGACCCACTGGCGGTTGCCGTCGGAGATGCCGAGGTCCTCCTGGGCGGAGGGCAGCGCGATGTTCACGATGGTCGCGTCGAGGACGACCATCAACTGGGCCACAGCGATGAACGCGAGGGCTTTCCAGCGCCTCGGATCAGGCTGCAGTGCCGTTTCTGGCATGGGGGTACCCACCATTCGAGTTCAGGGTTGATCTTGGTATGAATCAGAACGAACCGGTGCTCATCACCGCACAGGGCTCGGAAAAGGGAGTCTCGATGATCAGAACAGACTCACCGCTCGCGGATCACCTCATTTACGTGCCCTTCTGCCGCAGAGCCTCGAACGTGGCGGCGCTGCCGGACAACGTTGACCTGGCCGGATTCATCAGCCCGTCGAGGAACAGCTCCAGATGACGGTGCATGTACGTGTCGAACCCCACACCGCACTCCAGGCCGGGCAGCGGCCTGGTGAGCTGGGCGAGCGCGACCATCAGGTCGCCGACGCCCACGTCCGACCGGAGCGTCCCCTCGGCGCGGGCCCGCGCCATCAGGTCCTCCAGCGCGGTGTCGAGGCGCTCGCGCATGTTCATCACCTCGGGGGCCGCGTGGTCGAAGCCGTCGACGAGCAGCGGGCACAGCGACCCGATCCGCTCGTCGGCGCCCCGGTGCACGAACCCCCGCAGCGCCTCGAACGCCTCGGTGTCCTCGGCGAGCGCGGCCTCCGCCAGGTCGGCGATGCGGCGCATGGACTCCAGGGTCACCTGGAGGATGAGCTCGCGGCGGTCGGCGAAGTTACGGTAGACCGTCGCGTTGCCGACGCCCGCGCGGCGGGCGATCTCGTCGAGCGGGACGTCCGGGCCCCACTCCACGAACGCCTCCCGGGCGGCGTCGATGATCCGTTCGCGGTTACGGGAGGCGTCGGCCCGCATGCGCGGCTGCCGCTGCCCGGTGAGCGTGGCGCCCTTGCCCCTGCCCATGGTTGCCTCCCTGGTGGCTTCCGGGGAATCTCTCCCCGCTTTCTTCCGACACCAGCTAAACGGGGAGGCACTCCCCGCTATTTCCCGGCTTCACTGTGATCTGCGCCACGCGGGCGCCGGGCCCAGGGCCGGGCGCCCTCGGGCGCCCCGGCACCGATAACTTGGGGCACGTACCGTCTTTCGCTCCAGACTCGGAGGCTGACCGCCATGGCAACCACCCGCACCGCGAAGACCCACTGGGAGGGCAACCTGCTCGAGGGCAAGGGGACCGTCGCCCTCGAGTCCTCCAAGATCGGCACGTACGACGTGAGCTGGCCGGCCCGCTCCGCCGAGCCCGGCGGCAAGACCAGCCCCGAGGAGCTGATCGCGGCGGCCCACTCGGCGTGCTACTCCATGGCCTTCTCGCACGGCCTGGCCGGCAAGGGCCACACCGTGGAGTCCCTGGACACCAGCGCCGACGTGACGTTCCAGCCCGGCGAGGGCATCACCGGCATCGTGCTGACGGTGCGCGCGACCGTGCCGGGGCTCTCCGAGGAGGAGTTCCAGGCCGCCGCCGAGGACGCCAAGAAGAACTGCCCGGTGAGCCAGGCGCTGGCGGGCGTCAAGAACATCACGCTCAACGCCACGCTGGTCTGAGCGACGCCCTGCGCACACCCCGATCGCCCGGTCGGCGCCCCGGCGCGGACCGGGCGATCGTGTGCCGGCGTCCCGTCAGGTGGTTCCCGACGGATCCGGTGAGGTGGAGTCGTCCGGGCAGGGGGACGCACCCGGGTCTTCGCCGGGGCTCGGTGAGGGGGACTCACCCGGGTCTGCGGAGCAACTGTCGCTGGGGTCCGGGTCGCCGGGGTCGCCCGTGCCGCCGCCGGGGTCGCCGCCCGGGTCGCCGGAGCCGCCGGTCTCGCCCGGGTCGCCGGAGCCGCCGCTCTCACCCGGGTCGCCGGGGCCGCCGCCCGGATCGCCGCCGGAGTCGCCGCCGGGGTCTCCCGTTCCGCCCGGGTCGCCGGAGCCGCCGGAGTCACCCGTACCGCCGGATCCGGCCGTACCGCCCGAGCCCCCGGATCCGCCCGAGCCCTCCGACCCGCCGGAGCCCCCCGACCCGCCGTCCGAAGGACTCGGCCGCGGCCCGACCACGATCCCGCCGGGACCGTCCGGCTCTCCCGGCGGCTTCCTGCTCCCCTTCTCCGGTACGGACCGGGGGTTGCCCGCGCCGGAGCTGGCCGGCAGCACGCCCGTGCCGTCCGGCACCGCGTGCACCCCGGAGCGGTAGAAGCCCACCCAGGCCAGCACGGTGGCGAGGTAGTCCCGCGAGTGGTTGTAGCTGAGGATCGCCCGGTCCAGGTCGGCCGCCGCCGTCAGGTCCCGGCCGCCCGCGCAGAGGTAGTGGCCCGCCGCCAGCGACGCGTCGTAGACGTTCTCCGGGTCGGAGCGCCCGTCTCCGTTGCCGTCCGCGGCCCACCCCGCCCACGTCGACGGGATGAACTGCATCGGCCCCACGGCCCGGTCGTAGCCGGTGTCGCCGTCGTAGCGGCCGCCGTCGGTGTCGGAGATGTGCGCGAAGCCGTTGCCGTCGAGGACCGGCCCGAGGATCGGGGTGAGCGTGGTGCCGTCCGCGTCGACGGCGCCGCCGCGGGCGTGCCCGGACTCCACCTTGCCGATGGCGGCCAGCAGTTCCCACGGCAGCCCGCAGCCGGGGTCGCTCACCGCGATCCGCCGCTCCGCCTTCCGGTACGCGTCGAGCACGGTCGCCGGGACGCCGGACTGCTGCTCGATCACCGCGGGCGGCGTCGGTTCCGTGCTGACGACCGGGTCCATGCCCTGAAGCGGCGGGATCTCGGTGTGGTACTGGCCGTCGCCCGGGGTCCCCGGCGGCAGCACGGGCACGGTGTCGAGCCGGTCCTCCGCCCCGCCCCCGGCCGCCCGGCCGGCCTCGCCGCCGGGGGCCTGCGAGGCGGTGAGCGCGACCATCGCCGCCGCCGCGAGCGCCGCCGTCGCCACGCTGTGGCGCATCCTGCTCAGTGAAGCCATGGACCTGCCTCCCGGCGAAGTCGGGGTTGCCTGGTCGTGGCGTGCGGCCGTGCCCGGGCCGTCAGCCGAAGGTGTCGATGTGCGAGATCCGCCACCTGCCGTCGTCCTTCACCGCGTCCACCGCGACCATCGCGGCGCCGTACGACGTCTCGTCCGTGTCCGTACGGGTGTTGCGCTGGTCGGCGAAGACCAGCACGCGGGCCGCGTCGCCGCCGGCCAGTTCCACCGCCGAGTCGGTCACGGTGGTGGTGAGGACGAGCTTCTGCGACGGGGCCTGCTCGCGGACGTCCGCGAGCATGTCCCGGTGCTGGGCGACGGCCTTGCCGGTGAGGTACGTACGGGCCGCCCTCCGGTTCTCGTCGAGGTCGGTGTAGTCGACGGAGAAGACCGCCTCCACCGCCTCGCCGACGCCGCCCTTGACCTCGCTGGTCAGCGGCGCGTCCACGAGCGCGGCGTTGCCGGCGGCGGGATCGCCGCCCCCGCTCGCCTGCACGGCGGCGAAGGCCGCGAAGCAGCCGAGCAGCACGGCGGCCGCGCCCAGCGCCGCGGCAAGCCGCCCCCCGCGCGCGGACGTCGGGGCGCCCGTACGGTCCCCGGCGGTACGGTCCCGGGCGCCGGTCCGCGGCCTGCGGGCCGGGGCCGGGGGCTGCTTCTCCGCGGGCTCCGCGGGACGGGCCGCGGTCCTGCTCCTGGGCCTGGCCCGGACGGCCGCGGCGGGCTGCCGCCGGGCCGGCGTCCGCGCCTCCTCGGCGGGGGGTGCGGTGCGGCGGCGCCGGTTGATCAGGTGGCGGGTGGTCGACATCTCTGCGGTCCTCTCCGGAAGTTCACTGCCCGGCTTCGCCGGCCCGGCCCGAGTCCGAGCCCGATCCCTGGTCGGTGCCCTGCCCCGGGCCCCGGCCGGACCCCTCGCCCGCGTCACCGCCGGCGGAGTCGCCCGCGGGCGCCTGCCCGAGGGCGCTGAGCTTCCAGCCGTCGCCGGTGCGGGTGATCTCGCCGAGCATCCGGCTCTCCTTGGCCTGCGGCTTTTCCCCGGGCGCGGCGACCGTGATACGGACCGCGACCAGCACGTCCGCCCGGCCGGCCCGGTCGTCCAGTTCCGTGAGCGCCGCCGACAGCACCTCTGCCGTGGTGACGGTCTCCGCCTTCGCCACCTCCTTCTCGAACCCGGCGCGCCCCTGCCGCAGTTGGGTGAGGAGTTCGCCGGTGGCGGACGCCTCCCAGCGGTCCAGGCCCTCGTCGAGATCGCGGTGGTCGAGGGTGTTGAGGTTCGTCACGGCCTGCCGGGCGGCGGCCAGCGCGTCGTCCCGGGAGGCGGCGAAGTCCGCCGCGTCGTCGTGCGCGGCCGCGTACCAGGAGGTGCCGGCCCACGCCGCGAGCACCGCCGCCAGCGCTGCCGCCACGAGGGCCAGCGTCAGCAGGGGGTTCTTCCTCAGGCTCACGTCGATCCGCCCTTTCGCTAGCGGGACTTCAGGTCGGTGATGCGCCACTGCCCGTCCTGCCGCTCGGCGGTCACGGAGAGCTGCGCGCCGGCGCTGGTCGGGTCCTTGCCCTTGCGTTCGGTGATCTGGTCGAGGAGGACCAGCAGCGTGGCGTCGTCGCCGTCGAGCCGGATCACCCCGGCGCGTACGACGTGGGTGGTGAGCGTCAGCTCCTGGGCGACGACCCGCTCCCGGATCTGGCCGAAGAGCTGCCGGTACTGCTCGCGGGCGGGCCCGGCGAGGAGGTCGTCGGCGTCCCGCGCGGTGACGCCGGGGTCTTCCGGCGCGTACGAGAACACCTTGCTCAGCGCGTTGCTGACGTCGCCGGCGACGGCGGCGGTGCCGGGGGCGTCGGTGAGCGCCCGGTTGGCCAGCGCGTCGTCGCCGTTGAGACGGGCGGCCTGGACGAGGAGTCCGGTGCCGCCGAGGAGCAGTGCGACCAGCACCGCGACGCCCGCGGCCCGCAGGCGGCGCCGGGCGGCGGCGGATCCCGTACGGCCCTCACCCCCGGGCTCGCCGGACCCGGCTTCCGCGGCCTCGGCTTCCGCGGTGTCGGCGGACTCCGCCGGCTCACGCTCGCGCGCGTCGACGGCCACGCCCGCCGTGCTCCCGCTCTCGCCGTCCCGGCTCATGAATCGCTCCCCTCCACCGTGATCGCGGTGAGCGACGCGATCTTCCAGCCGTCCCCCGTCCGCTCCAGGCCCGCCTCGAACCGCTTGCGGTCCGTACGCTCCCCCTCCGCGCCGCCGCTCGTCTCCACCCGCACCGTGGCCAGGGCCTTCGCCGTACCCGCGCGCGGGTCCAGCTCGGTGACGGCGGCCTCCGTGACCGTCGCGCGGACCGTGACCCCCGCGCGGTCGACGGCGCCGGCGCTCGCGGCCCGCGACCGGCGCAGGTCCTCGTGGAGCGGTCCGGTGGTGGCCTCCTCCCAGCGCGCCAGGCCCGCGTCCGGGTCGGCCGCGTCGATGCTGTTGAGCGTCCCGATGTGCTCCTGTCCCGCGGCCAGCACGCGGTCGCGCTCGCGGCCGAAGGCCAGGTCGTCGCGGGTCGCGGCGGCCGCGTAGCGCCAGGCGGAGAAGCCGGCGAAGGCGAGGACCAGCGCGACGGCGAGTGCGGCGGCGAGCGTCCGCCGCGGCGGGGCGCTGCGGGCGTACGGCGGTCGGGGGCTCATCGCGCCTCCTTCAGGCCGAGCAGCCCGGCCATGTCGGTGGGCCCGTCGCCGACCGCGGGCAGGCCGGGCGCGCCGGGCAGGGCTCCGAGCGCGGCGCGGGTGCCCGGCCGGTCGTCGGCGAGTCCCGAGCCGGGCCTGGCGGGCTCGGGCACCCCGCCGCCGCCCGGGGAGTGCGCGGAGCCGCGGACGTTGACGCCGCTCGACGCCGGGGCGGTGCAGCGGGCGGCCGTGTTGAAGCCCGCCGGGCTGGTCGTGAGGCCGTTGCGGTACACCGTGGAGCCGTACCCCCGGGTGCAGGGCAGCGGGTCGAAGAAGCTGAGCGCCATGCCGAAGCGGGCGCCGTCGGAGGTGATGGCGGTGGATCCGGCGGCGGCCACCTGCGGCAACTGGACGAGCAGTTGCTCCAGGCCGTCCTGCCGGGTGACCGCGATCTCCGAGGTGGTCAGCAGGTTCGCGAGCAGGATGCTCAGGCTCGGGTCGAGGTCGCGCAGCAGCCCGGTGACCTGGCTCGCGGCGCCGGGGCCCGCCTCGACGACGCGGCGCAGGTCGCCGTCGGAGCGCTTGAGCTGCGCGGTGAGCTCCTCGGCGCCCTTCGCGAACTCCCGGAGTGCCTCGCCGGAGTCGTTCTGCGTGCGCAGCACCGTCTCGCCGTCGATCATGAGCCGGGTGCTGTACGGCAGCGCCGCGTCGGCGGCCCGGATGAACTCGCTGCCGGTGTCGAGGAGCCGCTGGAGGTTGTCGCCCTGGCCGGCGAGGGCGTCGCCGAGTTCGTCCACGACGGTGCGCAGCTCGCCGGTGTCGACGGAGGTGGCGAAGGAGTCGACGCTGCTGAGGAGGTTGGTGACGGGCGCGGGCGTCGCGGTGTGCTGGCGGCCGATGACGGCGCCGTCGGCGAGGTACGGGCCGGAGTCGGCGGCGGGCTTGAGGTCGATGTACTGCTCGCCCACGGCGGAGTAGTTGGCGACCTCGGCCGACAGGTCGGCGGGGATCGGCGGGGCCGAGTCGCGGATCCGCAGTTCGGCCTCGACGCCCGTGCCGGTCAGCTCGATCGGCCCGACGCGCCCGACCGACACCCCGCGGTAGGTGACCTCCGCGTGCGGGAACAGCCCGCCGGTCTCGGCGAGTTCGACGCGCACCGTGTAGTAGTCGCGCATGCCGACGTAGCGGCCGAGGTCGGCGTAGCGCACGCCGATGTAGCCGATGACGAGCACCGCGACGAGGGCGAACACGATGTTCTTGACGATGACGGACCTGGTGATCACCGGCCCTCACCCCCGGGCGACTCTCTGCCGGGCGACTCGCTGCCGGACGCCGGCGGCGACTCCGGCTCCGTAGCGGACGGGCTGCCCGGCGACCCCGACGGGGTGCCGGCGCCGTCGGGCGGGCCGCCGCCGCCCGGAGAGGCGGACCCCGGGTCCCGGGACCCCGTGTCGTCCGGCGCGGGACCGCCCGGGTCCGGGGACGCCGACGGGCCGGCGCCGGACGTCGTCGGTCCCACGGACGGCAGCGGCAGCGACAGAGCGGTGCCCGTGGGGGCGCCGCCCGGGTCTCCGGGGCCGGAGGCCGGGCCCTCGGTGAGCGGCGGGATGAGCTCCGTACCGGAGGGCGCGGTCACCGCGAGGTAGATGTTGAGGTAGTCGCCCTTGACGCCGCGCAGCACCTCGTCGGTGAAGGGGTACGTGAGCAGCACCTCCAGCGAGGCGGGCAGCGCCTGCCCGGCGTCGGCGAGGTTCTTCAGCACCTTCCCCAGGGCCCTGAGGTCGGCGATCATGTCCTCTTTGCTCGCGTCGATGGTCTCCACCGCGACGTCGGAGAGCCGGTCGAGCGAGCGGAGCATGGTGACCAGCGCGCCGCGCTGCTCCTCCAGCACCTTCATGCCGGGGCTGAGGTCGTCGAGGATCACGCCGATCTCCGTCTTGCGGGTGGCGAGGGTGGCGGACAGCCGGTTGACGCTGTCGAGCGCGTCGGTGATGCCGTCCTTGTTGTCGTCGAGGCTCGTCATCAGGGTGTCGACGCGCTTGAGCATGGAGCGGACCTGCGGCTCGTTGCCCTGGAGCGCGTCGTTCAGCTCCCGGCTGATGGTGCGCAGTTGCTCGATGCCGCCGCCGTTGAGGAGCATCGACAGGGCACCGAAGACCTCCTCGACCTCCGGGTTGCGGTTGGTGCGCGCGAGCGGGATGTCGGTCTCGCCGTCGTCGGGGAGGATCGCCGTGGTCACGTCCCCGGGGGCGGAGCCGAGGTCTCCCGCCTGCTCCGCGTCGGCCTGCTTCTTCCCGGGCGGGGCGATCAACTGGACGTATTTCTCGCCCAGCAGGCTCGACTGCTCGATCCGGGCGTACGCGCCGGCCGGCAGCCGCACGTCGCCGTTGACCTTCATGGTGACCACGGCGGTCCACCGGTCGTCGGCGACCTCGATGTCGGTGACCCGGCCGACGGCCACGTCGTTGACCCGCACCGAGGACTGCGGCACGAGGCTCAGCACGTCCTCGAACTCGGCGGTGACCTCGTACGGGTGGCTGCCGAGGTCGGCGCCGCCGGGCAGCGGCAGGTCCTGGATGCCGGTGAACTCGACGTCCGCGGACTCGTAGACCTCCCTCACCACCAGCGGGGAGGCGAGGACGAGCGCGGCGGCCACGATCCCGGCGACCGTCTTGACGTGCCGGTTCATCGCCCGCCTCCCTGCTCCGGCGTGCCGTAGACGTCGCCGACCGCGGGCAGCGGCAGTCCGGGCAGCTCCTCCTGCCGCTCCGCGGGCGCCGGTACGAGCCCTTCGCGGCCGGTGGCGCCGCCGCCGCCGTCCGCCAGGCCGGCGTCCGGCGGCCCGCCCATGCTCAGCTCGTTGAGGTTGCCGCGGCCGTCGATGGTGCGCTTGCCGGGGTTGTAGGCGCGCAGCAGGTTGTCGGTGGCCAGCGGCGCGGTGTCCAGCGCCTCGGCGAGCGAGGCGCGGTTGTCCACGAGGAGGCGGGTGAGGTCGGCGAGCTTGCCGACGTTGGCCTTGAGCCGGCCGCGGTTGTCCTTGATGAACCCCTGCACTCTGCCGAGCGCCTTGCCCAGCTCCTCCAGCGCCGCGGCCAGTTCGTCCTTGTCCTCGGCGAGGAAGGTGCCGACGTCGGCGAGCTGCTGCTCGGCGTCGCGCACCTGCCGGTCGTTCCGCTTCAGCATGGTGGTGAAGGACTGGAGGTTCTCGATCGTGCCGAAGAGGTCATCGCTGCGGCCGGAGAGCGTCTGGGTGGCGTCGCCGAACCGGTCGATGCTGTCGCCGATCTCCTTGCCGTTGCCCTCCAGATTGCGGGCGCCGGTCTCCAGCAGCTTGCTCAGCTCGCCGGTGGCGTTGGCGCCGTCGGGGCCGAGGGCGTCGCTGAGGTCGGTGAGGGAGGCGTACAGCTCGTCGATCTCCACCGGGGTCGCGGTGCGCTCGACGGGGATCTCGTCGCCGTCGGCGAGTTCGGGCCCGCCGGTGTAGGGGGGACTGAGCTGCACGTAGCGGCCGGAGACGACGCTCGGCGCGATGACCGCCGCCTGCACGTCGGCCGGTGCCCGGACGCCGTCGTGGAGGGTGAGCCCGACGCGCACCCGGTCGCCTTCGGGCTCGACGGAGTCCACCGTGCCGACCTTGACGCCCAGGATCCGCAGGTCCGAGCCGCTGTAGAGGCCGACTCCGGAGTCGAAGTAGGCGGTGATCTTCTTGCCGTCGGGGCCGGTGAGCGCCCGTACGCCCCAGGTGCCCGCGGCCACCAGCACCGCCGCGGTCACCAGCAGCGCGACCGGCCTGCGGCAACGCAGCCGGCCGGCGGCCGCGCGCAGCCGCCGCACCGCTCCCGTGACAGGACGTGCCATCACCGGCCCCCCTTCGGCTCCGGCGGCCGGCACCCGCGGTCCGGCACGACGTCGGGCGCGTACTCCCGCGGCACGAGCCCGCAGAGGTAGCTGTCGAACCAGCGGCCGCTGCCGAGGGTGTTGCCGACGAGCCGGTAGTACGGGCCGGCCGTGGCCAGCGCCTTGTCGAGGTTCTTCTCGTTGGCCCGGAGCACTCCGGTGACCCGGTCGAGGGCGTCGAGCACCGGGCCGATCTGCTCCTCGTTCTCCTCCACCAGCCCGTCCAGTTCCTTCGCCAGGTCGCGGGTGCCGGTGAAGAGGGCGTGGATCGCGTCGCGCCTGGCGCGTACCTCGGCGAGCAGGTCGTTGCCGTCCTTCAGCAGCGTCTCGAACGTGTCGTTCTGGTCCTTCAGCGTCTTGGTGATCTCGTCGCTGCCGGAGAGCAGCCGGGCCAGCTCGGCGTCACGGGAGGAGATGGTCTGCGAGAGGTCCGCCAGCCCGTTCGCCGCCTTGCGCACGTGTGGCGGGGTGTCCTCGAAGGTCTCCGAGATCACCTCGAAGCTCTCCGCGAGCGCCGTGGTGTCCAGCTCGCCGACGGTGGACGACAGATCCTGGAACGCCTGCGTCACGTCGTACGGGGAGGTGGTGCGCTCGACCGGGATCGGCTGATCGGCGTCCTGCCGGACGCTGCCCAGCGGATCCACGGCCAGGTACTTCTCGCCGAGCAGCGTCTCGATGGCGATGGCGGCCGTGGACCGGTCGCCGATCCAGGCGTCGCGCACCGTGAAGTCGACCGCGACCCGGGGCCCGTCGAGCCCGACCCCGTCGACCTCGCCCACCTTCACGCCGGCCACCCGCACCTCGTCGCCGGAGCGCAGCCCGGCGGCCTCGGAGAAGTGGGCCGTGTAGGAGGTGCCGCCGCCGACGCCCGGCAGCGCGTCCGCGCGGTACGCCGCGAACCCGCCCAGGGCGAGGACCAGCAGTCCCACCAGCGCCACGGCGATGGGGTTACGTTCGCGTACGGGCTTCAGCCCCGGCACTCTCATCGCTCACACCTCGGCGGGTGCACCGTGATCCCGGTCGGCGGCTCGCTGCCGTCGGACATGCTCACGCCCGTCACCCGCGCCTCGCAGAGATAGAGGTTGAACCAGGAGCCGTACGAGGCCAGCCGCCCCAGCGTGGCCATCTTCACCGGGGTCTGCTCCAGGAACTCCTCCACCAGCGGCACGTTGTCCGCCAGCCGCTCGGCGACCCGGCCGACCTGGTGGATGTCCTCCTTGAGCGGGGCGCGCCCGTCGCGTACGAGATCGGCGGTGGTGGCCGTCAGGTCGCCCATGGCGTCGACGGCGCGGAAGAGCGGCTTGCGGTCGTCGGAGAAGCCGGACACCAGGTCCTGGAGGGTCACCAGCAGGTCGTTGAACTCCTTCTCGCGGGTGTTGACGGTCTCCACCACCTCGGTGAGGTTGTCGATGACCTCGCCGATCACCTGGTCCTTCGCGGCCAGCGTGCTGGTGAGCGAGCCGACCGTCTCGACGAGGCTGTCGACCGTCCCGCCCTGGCCCTGGAGCACCTGGACGATCTCGTTCGCGAGCTTGTTGGTGTCCCGCGGCGACAGCCCCTGGAAGAGCGGCTGGAAGCCGTTGAAGAGCTCGGTGAGGTCGAGCGCGGGCCGGGTGCGCTCCAGCGGGATCGTGCCGCCGGGCGCGAGCGACCGCCCCACCGGGCCCTCGCCCTGCTCCAGGTCGATGTAGCGCTGGCCGACCATGTTGAGGTACTTCACCGAGGCGTTGACGGAGGCGGGCAGCTCGCGCCCTTCGCGTACGGTGAACTCCACCCGCGCGTACCGCCGTCCGCTCAGCTCGATGGACTCGACCTCGCCGACCTTCACGCCCGCCACCCGCACGCTGTCGCCCTCGACCAGGCCGGTCACGTCGGTGAACCGGGCGCTGTAGCCGTCGGTGGGGCCGACGCCGGTGTTGGCGATGGAGAAGGCGAGCGCGGTGGTGGCGAGCGCGGTGACCACGACGAAGACGAGGGACTTGATCAGGGGCCCCGCGAGGCTTCTTCTCTTCACTTCAGCCGCACCTCCGTGCCGCGGAAGACGGGTCCGGCGAGCACGCTCGACCAGTCGGGCAGGTCGTCGGGCGGGCTCTCCATGCCGGCCGCGAGGAGTTCGTTGACGAGCTGGTTCTCCGCCGGGGAGTTGGGCAGCCCGAGAGCCTGCTCGTCGGTGGCCGGCTCGGTGGCGAGGGTCTTCGCGGACTGCGGCCGGCCGGCGGCGCTGCCGCTCCCGGCGGGCGCGCCGGTGTACGGGACGCCGTAGCACCGCGGGCCGCCGCCGGCGTCGAAGCGCGGGGTGTCCCGGCCGGGCACGTACTTGCCGCGGGCGGGCAGCACCTCGACGTCGACGTGGAGTCCCGGCTCGGCGGTGCCCTTGCCGAGCGCCTTGTCCATGACGGGCACGAAGTCGGCGAGGGTACGCAGCGTGCAGGGGAACGACGGCGCGTACTCGGCCATCTTCTCCACCGTGGGCCGGCTGTCGGCGGACAACCGGATGATGTTCTCCCGGTTCTGCTCCAGGAAGGTGTCCAGGTCCTGCGACGTGGTCGTCAGCGTGCCGTAGAGCCCGCCCAGGTCCTGGGCCTTCTCGGCGATGGTGCCGCTCGTCGTCGTCGCGTCCCGCAGCGCCTTGGTCAGGTCGGGGACGGTGTCGGCGTACAGGTGGCCGAACTCGACCAGTTCCCGGATGTCGCGGTTGAGTGTGGGGAGGTGCGGGTTGAGCTTCCGCAGGTGCTCGTCCAGCTCGACGAGGGTGTCGCCGAGCTTCTCGCCGCGGCCGTCGAGCGCGTCGGCCATGGCGGTGAGCGTGGCGGAGAGCTTCGCCGGCTTCACGGCGGTGAGAAGCGGCATCACGTTGTCGAGCACCTGCTCCAGCTCGATGGCGTTCTCGCTGCGGTCCTGCGGGATGACGCTGCCCGCAGCCAGCGTCTCGCCGGCCGTGCCGCCGTCCGCGGGCGGGACCAGGGAGACGAACCGCTCGCCGAAGAGCGTGGTGGGCAGCATCTGCGCGGAGACGCCCGCGGGGATCCGGTCCAGTTGCCCGGGGTCGAGCGCGAGCGTCAGCCGGGCGGTCCGCCCGCCGTTCTCCGCGGAGATCTCCCGCACCTCGCCGACGACGACGCCGCGCAACTTCACCTCGGCGTACGGGTGCATCTCGTTGCCGACGCTGCCGGTCTCGACCGTGACGGTCGCGGTGTCGGTGAACTCCTTCTGGTAGACGGCCACCGACAGCCACACGAGGAGCGCCATCACCAGCAGGAACACCAGCCCCGCGGTCCTGCGTCCCGTCGTCTCGAGGCGGCTCATCCGGACACCTTCACCGTGGTCGTGGTGCCCCAGATCGCCAGGCTGAGGAAGAAGTCGGTGACCGCGATGAGCACGATCGCGGTACGCACCGAGCGCCCCACGGCGACGCCCACCCCTGCGGGGCCGCCGGTGGCGCGGAAGCCGTAGTAGCAGTGCGCGAGGATCACCATCACGCTGAAGATCAGCACTTTCATGAACGACAGGAGCACGTCGGCCGGGGAGAGGAAGAGATTGAAGTAGTGGTCGTACGTGCCGGCGGCCTGCCCGTTGTAGAGGACCGTCACGGCGCGCGAGGCGAGGTACGAGCTGAGCAGCCCGATCCCGTAGAGCGGGATGATGGCCACCACCCCGGCGATGATGCGGGTGGTGACGAGGTACGGCATGGAGCGCACCCCCATGCCCTCCAGCGCGTCGACCTCCTCGTTGATCCGCATCGCGCCGAGCTGGGCGGTGAATCCGGCGCCGACGGTGGCGGAGAGCGCGAGTCCCGCGACGAGCGGGGCGATCTCGCGGGTGTTGAAGTACGCGGAGACGAAGCCGGTGAAGGCGGCGGTGCCGATCTGGTTGAGGGCCGCGTAGCCCTGGAGGCCGACGACCGTGCCGGTGAAGAGGGTCATCGCGAACATCACGCCGATCGTGCCGCCGATGACGCCGAGGCCGCCGCTGCCGAAGGCGACCTCGGCGAGCAGCCGCTGCACCTCCTTGAGGTAGCGGCGGGCGGCCCGCGGGGTCCACAGCAGGGCGCGTACGTAGAAGACGAGCTGGTCGCCGGCCTGGTCGAGCCAGGAGAGCGGGCGGTCGAGGAGCCGTCCTGCGCGCAGCCGCCGGGGGCCCTGCTCGTACTCCCCCGCCGTGCCGTCCTTCTGGGCCAGGGCCATCGCTCAGCCTCCCTTCGGGGGGACGACCTGCAAGTAGATCGACGTCAGCACGGTGTTGACGAAGAACAGCAGCAGGAAGGTGATGACGACGGACTGGTTGACCGCGTCGCCCACGCCCTTCGGGCCGCCGCGGGGGTTGAGGCCGCGGTAGGCGGCGACGATGCCGGCGATGAACCCGAAGATCAGCGCCTTGATCTCGCTGATGTAGAGGTCGGGAAGCTGTGCGAGGGCGGAGAAGCTGGCGAGGTACGCGCCGGGGGTGCCGCCCTGGAGGATGACGTTGAAGAAGTAGCCGCCGAGCGTGCCGACGACCGAGACCAGCCCGTTGAGCAGGACCGCGACGCCCATCGTGGCCAGCACCCTGGGCACCACGAGCCGCTGGACCGGCGAGACGCCCATGACCTCCATCGCGTCCAGCTCCTCGCGGATCTTCCGGGAGCCGAGATCGGCGCAGATCGCCGAGCCGCCGGCGCCGGAGATCAGCAGCGCCACGATGAGCGGTGACGCCTGCTGGATGACGGCGAGCACGCTGGCGCCGCCGGTGAAGGACTGCGCCCCGAACTGCTGGGTGAGCGAGCCGACCTGGAGGGCGATCACCGCGCCGAACGGGATCGACACCAGGGCCGCGGGCAGGATCGTCACGCTGGCGATGAACCAGAACTGCTCGACGAACTCCCGTAACTGGAACGGCCGCTTGAACGACAGCCGGGCGACGGACAACGCCAGCGCGAAGAGCTTCCCGGTCTCGCGCAGCGCACCCGCACCGGGTACGGACCAGGCCGGGCGCGGCGGCGGCTGCTCCCCGGCGGCCTCCGGCTCCTTGCCGGGTTCCGGGTCCGGGGGGTCCGGCGGGTGCGGCACCGGCGGCAGGGTCGTGGTCATGGCCGCTCCTCCGGGGGCGCGGGCATGGTGAGCGTCCGGGCGTGCGCGACCGGGCCGCCGATGCCCGCGACGATCGCCTTGCGTGCGGCGGACGGCAGTTGGGCCAGCATGCCCAGCACCCGCTCGCGGTGCCGGTCCACCGCCTGCCGCGGCGGCATCCCGGGCGACGGCTCCAACTGCGGCACGATCTCGCGCGGGCCCGTACCGGAGGCGCCGCCGGCGTCGAGGCCCTCGGCGGCGAGCGTGGCCGCGTCCTTCTCCTCGGACATGCCGATGGGGCCGAGCCTTGAGCCGCTGAGGAACTGCGAGACCACCGGCTCCTCGCTGGTCAGCAGCACCTCGCGGGGCCCGAAGGTGACGAGGTTGCGGCGGAAGAGCATGCCGATGTTGTCGGGGACGGTGGAGGCGATGTCGATGTTGTGCGTGACGATCAGCATCGTCGCGTCGATCTGCGCGTTGACGTCGATGAGCAGTTGCGAGATGAACGCCGTACGCACCGGGTCGAGTCCGGAGTCCGGCTCGTCGCACAGCACGATCTCGGGGTCGAGGACGAGCGCGCGGGCGAGCCCCGCCCGCTTGCGCATGCCGCCGGATATCTCGCCCGGCAGCTTGCCCTCGGCGCCGCCGAGGCCGACGAGGTCCATCCGCTCCATGACGATGCGGCGGATCTCGGACTCCTTCTTGCGGGTGTGCTCGCGGAGCGGGAAGGCGACGTTGTCGAAGAGGCTCATCGAGCCGAAGAGGGCGCCGTCCTGGAACATCAGGCCGAACTTCTTGCGGGCCTCGAAGACGTCGCGCTCGCGGTCGTTCACCATGTCGACGCCGTCGACCAGCACCTGCCCCTCCTCGGGTTTGAGCAGGCCGATGAGCGACTTGAGGAACACGGTCTTCCCCGTGCCTGACGGGCCGAGCATCACGCTCACCTCGCCGGCCGGCAGCGTCAGCGTGACGTCGCGCCAGATGTTCTGCCGCCCGAAGGACTTCGTCAGGCCGTCCACGACGACTTCGATTCCCATCACAGCCCCCTGGCGGGTGCGCAGCGCCGGCCGTGTACACCGCGGCCGGTCCCGTCGAGTCCGGTGCGGGCACAGCACAGCACGGCAGCCGCCGGAGTGAGCCCGGCCCGGACGACGACTGGCAACGGGTGACAATCCCGGGGGCACGCCTTGTCTCCGAGTGAGCAAAGAGCGGCGGGCCGGGCCCGGTTTCCGCGCGACGCGTGTTCTGCCGTGCGCATGCGTGCATCACTCCATGAGCAGTCCTGCAGCAGCCGGTGCGGCCTCTGCGCCTACGGGATCCACGCTGCGGCGGACCCCGGCTTCTTCGGTGCGGCCTTGCTGGGGGACGGGCTGCACGAGCACCTGCGGGGGGAGACGCTACGCACGGGTAACCGGGGAATCAATAGCCGCGGCAGGGAAAGTCACCGGCTCCTTACCAGCGGGTATTTTCTTGTCGCCCGCTGAGTAATCGGACCCGCCGGATTGTCACCGGCTGACAATCACGGGACCGCCGGGAACAGCCGCGGGCGTACCGCCGTTCCTCATCCCGTGACAACGAAATCAGCCACGCCAAAAAGAAGGCTCCGACGCGCACGACGCGCGGGGCGGGCGCGCGCCGCGGGCGGGCACCGCCCTGACCAGCACGATCGGGCGGGCTCCGGACGGCGTACGGCGCCGGCCGCCCGTCCGCTCAACCACCTCTCCGGCCGCGCGACTTCCGGATTTGTCAGCGACTGCGCGCCCGGCAAGCGCCCGATTGTCACGGCGTGACAATGATTTGACAGAAACAACACGGCCGCGGGACTTCTCGGATAGTTTCCCGGCGAAGGTGTTGTGCCCTCTTGCGGATGTGGCTACGGTACCCGTCAGTAGCTGAGATGTGGGCATATTCAGGCGTACCGGCCTGCGCAATTGGCACCGGTAAACGCCAGGAGGCCACGAGCACAGTGTATGCATTCACTGTGTCCCCCTACCACGGTGCGCCGATTCTCGGCTGCGGCACGGCCATCTGTCCTGCAAACTCGACGAATGCGAGGACGAGAATGAGCAAGATCCGCAAGTTCGCCGTCGGAGCGGCCGTCGCGGTCAGCTCCATCGCCATTGCGGCCGGTCCCGCCGCCGCCAGCCCCTCCACCGTGTGGACGGTCGGCCCCGGCAGCCCCCAGGCGTTCAACGCCGTTTCGAGTTCGACGAAGCTCGAACTCAACGGCATCCTGCTCACCTGTACGAACTCCACGGCCTCGGGCACCCTGTCCAGCAAGACTGGCAACCCCGCAGCGGTCGGCAATATCAGCGACGTCGCCTTCAACAACTGCACGACCCCCTTCGGCCCCCTCACCGTCACCCCGGTCAAGCCCTGGTCGCTGAACGCCGTCGACTACAACGCCGGGGTGACGCAGGGGAACGTCGGCAACGTCACCGCCAAGCTCGCCGTCCTGGCGTGCACCTTCGACGTCGTGGGCAAGGCGTCCGGGAACTACAGCAACGCCACCGGGAAGCTGACGGTCGACAGCGTGGTCGGCGACCTCACCGTCCAGAACTCCGTGAACTGCGGTGCGATCGCCAAGAACGGCGACAAGCCGAGCTTCGACTCGGTGTACGACGTCACGATCCCGGGCGGCGGCAAGCCGACCATCGTCGGGTCCAACCCGCCCGCGTGACGATCCGCTAGTGCACCACGCCTGACGTGAAGCTGCCCGGCCTCTCGCGACGGCCGGGCAGCCCGGGCATGTCCCAGCAGCCGGCATCCCGCCCAGGTCCGGAAGGGATCGAGCAAGTCGTGACCGAGAGCGACGCGGCGAAGAGCCGCAGACCGCGCATCACCCCGCGCGCCGGCGCGGTGGTCGCCGCCCTGCTCCTGGCCGGGGCGATCCCGGCCGAGAGCGCCGCGGCCAGAACCCAGCCGGTCGACACGGAGATCCCCTACACCTGCCGATTCCCTTCCGGCGGGCAGGACGTCGCGGTACGGGTCGTCGCCGAACTCCCGGACCGGGTGGACACCGGCGAGGAGATCCAGCCGCAGGAGGTGGCCGTCGAGATCCGGCTCCCGGAGTCCGCGCTTCCCGACATCTCCGCGACCAGGCCCGCTGCCCTGAACGCACAGGTGTCGCTCGACACCGCCGTCGCCCAGGGCCAGGACACGGCGGAGGCGGAGTGGACGGCCGCGACCGAGGGAGACGTCCCGGTTCCGGACGCGGGTGACGTCACACTCCCGGCGCCGGGTCTGGCGCCGTCGATGACGACGCAGACGCCGGGCGACCTGACCGTCGCGGCCGGCGACCTGGCCATGGACCTCACCGCGAGCCCGGCCGCCGAAAGCGGGGAGGCTGCGGCCGAGCCGCTGACCGTGGCCTGTTCTCCCGCGGAGGATGCGGAAGTGCTGCTCGCGAGCATTGCCGTGACCGGCCCCGGCGACGGGGAGAGCCCCCCGGCCGGCAGCCCGCCCGCCGGCGGGAGCCCGGACGACCCGGACGACCCGCGCGACGGCGGGGGCCCTTCCACCCCGGAGAACGAGGCGGGCGAGCCGGTATCCCCGCGGGCACCCGCGGACCCGCGGGAAGACGCGCCGCCCTGCCCCTCGGACGTCACCGACGTGCAGTCGCTCTCCGCGTACATCACCGGGTTCTCGAACGTAGAAAAGCTGAACGGCGCGGCCCGGCTCCCGTTGATGTGCGGCCTTTTCCTCCAGTACGAGCCGACCATCGACATCCAGTTCCCGTGGGCCTACATTCACGGCACCGGTGACGGCGAGCTGATGTACAAGGGCCGCCCTCAGTCGCCCCCGGTGAAGGCCACCTTCCTCACCTTCGGCTTCATGCCGACGACCGCCACCATGGTGCTCG
Organism: Streptomyces sp. WAC 06738; assembly: GCF_003945505.1. Taxonomy (NCBI): domain Bacteria; kingdom Bacillati; phylum Actinomycetota; class Actinomycetes; order Kitasatosporales; family Streptomycetaceae; genus Streptomyces; species Streptomyces sp. WAC 06738. The sequence continues at coordinate 2,983,666 of NZ_CP029618.1, forward strand.
AACAGAAAGGGCCGATGCGGGTCGTCGCCGACTCGAAGACCCACCTCTTCGACGTCACGCAGGGCGAGGCCACCGCCGTCATCAGGATCTCCCTGGTGATCCGCATCACCGATGTACGGGTCAACGGAACGCCCCTGGACGTCGGACCGGACTGCCGCACCGCAGGGCCGCTCTATTCCAAGGACCCCGATCCGGCGCAGGACACCAAGGACCACATGGTGCTCTCCGGGTTCACCTTCCGTAACCCGGACGGCAGTTTCGACGGATACACGCTCGGCGCGGGCGGCACCCTGCCCGGAAACGTCACCATCCCGCGCTTCGAGGGCTGCGGTGCGGAGGAAGACCTCGACCCGCTCTTCACCGCCTCGGTGTCCGGGCCGGGCAACCTGCTCAAGCAGACGCAGGGCGGGGCCTGCTCCTGGCGGACCCCCGAAGCAAACGGCGGCTGCACCGAGGAGTTCCACCCCCGGGACATCCCCCAGGCCGAACGCTGAGTTCTCCCAGCTCTTCCGGCCTCCGGCGACCGGGGGCCGGTACGTCACAGGTCACCATCCACCTGCCCAGGCGCCCATGCCCGGTTGTGCGGACGACCCTTTCCCATGACCGCGATCACGGAGTGGGCCCGACCGGAAAGGGAAGCATGAAAGCAGTCAGAAACGGGGTAAAGGCTTCGCTGCTGTGCGCGCTTACGGCCTTCACCGCCTTCTTCTCCATGGGAATGTCCACGGCGAACGCCGCCTCCGCCACCGAGCTGAACGGTTCCTGGGGGCCCTTCACCCGCTGTCCGGTCGACGACCCCAGGATGTTGGCCGCCGACGGCGAGGACTTCGTCGCCCAGTGCGTGTCCTCGGCCTCGGCCGGCGGCGCCATCAAACTCGGCAACTCCGAGGTGAAAGCCGGTAACTCGAACCTGCAGTTCGGCCTCGTCCAGAACACCGCGGCGGGCACCTTCGAGGTCATACCGCCCAAGGGCGGCGCGCTCGTCGCCGATCCGGCCACGGTGCCGGGCGGGCTGCTCGGGCTGATGTGCCCGAGCGACATCCCGGTCGTGAGCAAGATCTGCGACTCGATCAGCAACTCCGACCTCAACCGCATCACGGCGACGATGGAGTCCGCCGGTTCCCCGTCGAACTTCGACCTGCTGGCGGGCGCGACCACGGGCAAGCCGATCGTGACCCTGCCGGTACGGATCCACCTGGAGAACCCCTTCCTCTCCGACTCCTGCTACATCGGCTCCACCTCGAAACCGGTCGTCCTCCACCCGGCGAACCTCACCCAGCCGTCCTTCGGCGCGACCCGCTTCGACAGCGACGGCACCCCCAACCCCGCACCGGACGCGGCGATGACGAGGGTCGAGCTGCCGGGCGCCGACCAGGGCGACTCCGCGTTCTCCGTGCCGGGCGCGACGGGCTGCGGCCTCCTCGGCCTCATCGACCTGGCCGTGAACCTGAAGACCGGACTCCCGTCGGCCTCGGGCAACAACCACCTCGTCCTCAACGACGCCTCGACGTACATGGCGGCCCTCACCGCCCCGGGCCTCATCGCACCCGACAACGGCAAGCTGCTCTCCCAGTACTGGCACTCCGCGGTCCGCTGAACACGCCGCCCGCACGAGGTGGCCGGCCACCCCCGAGTGGCCGGCCACCGCCGCGTGTTCCGGTGGCGAGACGGGCGCGGTGCGGTCCGGCGTCCTTCTTGCGCACAGCTCCCTTCCGTGCGGGTTTTCCGCCCGGATTCCCCGGGACGGGGAAAGGACGCGCTTGTCACCGCGCAAGTACTCCCCCCGGGGCTTTTGTCGCCCGGTGCGCAATCGCGCGCGTTCCACTCCCGTACCGCCGCCCCACCGCGCATGCTTGGCGGCACGCGCGCGGCCCCACCACGTCTCACCGCCCCGTCTCATCGCGCCACCCGCAAGCGGAGCCCCGCCGATCGGGCTCCGCCCCGGGGTGGGAGGAGTCATGCAGATGCCAGACGCCGGACCCGCGGCCGGACTCGTCGAGCCGCCCGAGCCGCTGCCGCCGGAGTTCGCCGCGATCATGCGACCGGAACTGCCCAGCCTCGTCGAGGAAATCGCACAGGAGATCAGGAAGGCCATTCCGGAATACAGCCGGTTACTGGAGGGCCCGTACGGCGAGGTATTGCAGCAGGGCGTGGAGCAGAATCTCTCCACATTCGTCGAGCAGGTGGCGAACCCGGCATCCTCGACCGCCCGCTGGGACGACATGTGCAGAAGGCTGGGCAGGTTCGAGGCGTACGAGGGCCGCAGCTTCCAGTACCTGCGCTCGGCGCTGCGCATCGGCGCGCGGGTGGCGCTGCGTCGCGCCAAGTCGGTGGGCGCCCGCTACAACATGTCCCCCACCCTCATGGCGATGTTCGCCGACGCCGTCTTCGCCCACGTCGACGCGACCGAGGAACTGTGCCGCGAGGGCTACCGGGAGGCGCAGTCGGGGCCCGAGGACGCCGAGGCGCGCCGGCGGCGGCTGCTGCGGCTCCTGCTCTCCGGCGGCGCGCTGCCCCTGGCCCACCCCGCGGTCACCGACCTCGCCGACAGCGCCGGCTGGCCGCTGCCCGACGTGGCGACACCCGTCGCGCTCACCGCCGACCGCCGCCCCGACCCCAAGTCGCTCCACCGCGACGTGCTCGTCGAACTCGCCGATCCACAGCCCCACCTGCTCGTGCCCGGACCCCTCACCGAGGAGCGCCGCGCCATGCTGGCCGCGGCGCTCGCCGGCTGCCGCGCCGCCCTCGGCGTGACGGTGCCGCTCGCCAGGTCCGCGGACTCGCTGCGCTGGGCCCGGCAGGCGCTGGCGCACGCGGAGACCGGCATCGTCCGCGACGAGCCGGTGTTCGCCTGCGACGACCACCTGGTGACCCTGTGGCTCATGGCCGACCCGCCGCTGGCCGAGGAGCTGGCCCGGCGGCAGTTGGCGCCGCTCGCCGGCCACACGCCCGTCCGCAGGGAGCGGCTGGTCGACACGTTACGGGTCTGGCTGACGACCCGCGGCACGGCGGCGCGGATGGCGCGGCTGCTGCACGTCCACCCGCAGACCGTCCGCTACCGGCTGCGCAGCCTCCACCAGCTCTTCGGCGCACAACTGGACGACCACGACGAGCGGTTCGCGGTGGAGGTCGCGGTACGGACGCTGCATCTGCGGCAGCGGGGCGACGGCGGCTGAGCCGCCGCACGGGCGGCCCGGCCGGAGGCGGGGAACTATCACCGGCATACAAAAGATGCGTACAAGCGCTTGCCGGGTGAGTAGTGCCGCCGCCACTCTGTGTGGGCTACAGCTTCTTCCGGGTATCGAGACACGCCACGCGCAACACCGCGGTCACCGGTGCGCTGCCGGGCGCCCGCGGATCTTCATCCGACAGTGAGCCGCCGGCACCACCCGTACCGGAGGGCATCTGACTTGCACACCCCCCACCGGGTCGGTGTCCCCCTGCCTCGCCGGCGGCGTGAGGGGTAGACCTATGTCGTCCGAAGTGCAGGCAGTCGCACTGGCCGAGCCGCCCGAGCCGCTGCCGCGGGAGCTGGCCGCGCTGATCCGGCCGGAGTTACCGAGCCTCTACCGGGAGATCGTCGCGGCGATCCGCGGTGCGGTGCCCGAGTACGGGCTCCAGCGGGGCGAGGCGTACGACCGGGCCCTGCGGCTCGGCGTCCGGCAATCGCTCAACACCTTCACCGACCGGGTCGCGACGCCCCGCAAACGCGCCGTCAGCCTCGCCGAGGTGCACCGAAGACTCGGCCGGTTCGAGGCGCAGGAGGGCCGCAGCCTCGACGCCCTGCAGTCCGCGTACCGCATCGGCGGGCGGGTCGCGTGGCGGCGCGCGATGGTCGTGGGCGAGCGCAACCACCTCGCCTCGCACGTCATGAACGCCTTCGCCGACGCCCTGCTCGCCTACATCGACGAGCTGTCGGAGCTGGCCAGGGAGGGCTATCTGCAAGCCGAGGCCGACTCGGCGGAGCGGCTGAAGAGCCTGCGCAGGCGGCTGCTGCGGACGCTGGTCGCCGAGCCGCCCGTACCGCGCCACACCGTCGAGGACATCGCCGCCCAGGCCCGCTGGCAGTTACCGGAGGAGGTGACGCCGGCCGCGCTGATGCCGGCGGAGCGGCTCACGTCGCTGACCGGACTGCCCGAGGACGTCCTGGCGGACACCGCGGGCCCGCACCCGTACCTGCTCATCCCCGGGCCCTTCGACGACGAGCGCCGCGAGGCGCTGGACGTCGCGCTGGGCACGGTCGGCGTGGCCGTCGGCCTCACCGTGCCGCTGCACAGGACCGCGGACTCGCTGCGCTGGGCGCGGCAGGCCCTCGGCATGGTCGAGTCGGGCGCGATCCGCGCCCCTTCCCCGGTACGGGTCGAGGACCACCTGCTCACCCTCTGGCTGCTCACGGACCCCGCGCTGGTGGAGCAGATGGCGGGCCGCCAGCTCCAGCCGCTGGCCGCCGTGACGACCGGCCGGCGCGAACGGCTGGTGGAGACCCTGCGGGTGTGGCTGACCACGCGCGGCACTGCGGGGCGCATCGCCGAGCAACTGCACGTCCACCCGCAGACCGTGCGCTACCGGATGCGGACCCTCGGCCGGCACTTCGGCTCCCAGCTCACCGAGCCGGACCGGCGCTTCGCCCTGGAGGCGACGCTGCGCGCACTCTGGCTGCGCGACCAGGCGGACCTGCCGTCGACGGGCCCGATCACGGGCCGCACGGGACGTGCCGAGCGCACGGAACGCACGGAGCGCACCGAACCGCCGGGCTGACGGCCGGCGCCGGCGGGACCGGGTGGGGCGACGGGGGTCGCCCGCGCTCAGTCGGCCCTGGGGATGTCGAACATGCCCGTCAGCTTCAGCGCGAGCGCCACGTCTCCGGTGACCTTCAGCTTCCGCGTCATGAAGAGCTTGACGGGCCCCGCGTTCCCGGACGTGACGTTCAGGAACTCCTCGTCGCCCATGTCCAGCGTCACCCGCGGCTTCGCCTCGCCCGCCCCCTCGCGCACCGAGCAGGCGCCGCCCGAGACGGTCACGTCGTACACCACCTCGGTCACGCCCGCGATCCGCCAGCGGATGACCGCCTCCAGCTCCCCCGCCTTCTCCGGCCGGAACTGCTGCTCCATCCGCCGGAAGACCTCCCCGACGACCCGCGCGCGCAGCGCCTCGTCCCGGGCCAGCTCCCCGATCTCCCGCGAGGAGAGCCCCCTGACGATGCGCGCGTACTCCTCGGGGGACACCGCGGCGAAGTCCAGGCCCTCGAGCCCCGACGTGTCGTCGGTCATCCGCACACCCCATCTTCCTTACCGAATAGTAGACTTACTCAATAGTTAAATATAGGAGGCGGCAGAGTACGCTCGCAACTGTGACCGAAAAGCGCAGGCGGCGGCTCCCCCGGCAGGTGCGGGAGCAGCAGATCATCGACGTGGCCGTACGGGTCTTCTCCAAGCGCGGCTACCACGCCGCCTCCGTGGACGAGATAGCCGAGCTGGCCGGGATATCCAAGCCGATGGTCTACCTCTACCTGGAGTCCAAGGAAGGGCTCTTCATCGCCTGCCTGCGGCGCGAGGCGGAGCGGCTGGTGGCCGCGTTCCAGGGGGCGGCCGACGGGGTGCTGACGCCGGAGCTGCGGCTGCGGGCGGGGCTGCGGGCGTTCTTCTCGTTCGTCTCCGAGCACCGCGACGGCTGGGTCGTGCTGCATCGGCACGCCGCGGAGTTGAGCGAGGCCATCGCCGCGGAGTCCGCGGGGGCGCGGCGGGCGGTGATGGCGGAGGTCACCGCGCTGGTACGGACCGGGATCGAGGAGAACGGCGGGCCCGTCCGGCTCGGGGACGAGGACGCCGGGTTCGTCGCGCACACCATCGTGGGCGCGGCCGACGCGCTGACGGACTGGATGGCGGAGCACCCCGCCGAGTCGCCGGAGGGCATGACGCGGCGGCTGATGAACATGATCTGGGTGGGCATGCGCAACGTGCTCGACGGCGAGACCTGGGCGCCGCCGCCGGAGCCGTCAGCCGCCCAGGGGTGAGACGGCGCCCCGCAGGTGGGCGCGGTCGCCGTCCGCGCCGCGGACGTCGAACGCCCAGCCGCCCGCCGCGTGTTCCGGCTGTCCCGCCCGTTCGGCGCGTTCCGCGCGGAAGCGCACCGCCGCCGGCAGCAGGACCGGCGCGCGGAACGACACCTCCACCGCGTACGCCGCGGGCAGGTCGGCCGCCAGTGCCGCCAGGCAGTGCGCCTTGGTCCACATCCCGTGCGCGATCGCGCGCCGGAAGCCGAACGGCCGGGCGGTCAGCGGGTGCAGGTGGATGGGGTTGCGGTCGCCGGAGGCGGCGGCGTACGAGCGGCCCAGCGAACCCGGCAGCCGCCAGCTCTCCTCCCGCGCCGCGGCGGTGAGTTCCGGCGCCCCGGGCGCCTCGGCGGGCGGCTCGCCGGTGCCGGTGCCGCTGCCGGTGCCGGTCCGCGGCCCGCGGCTCAGGTACGTGCTCGTGGAGCGCCACACCGTCTCGCCGCGCAGGCGCGCGTGCGCGGCCACCGGGAACGCCGTGCCCTTCGGGTGCGGCCGCGCACGGCCCGTCGCGACGACGTACGTCAGCCGTTCGCCGGCGTCGACGGGGCGCAGGTGCTCGACGCGGTTGGCGAGGTGGACGAGGCCGAGGAGCGGGAAGGGGAAGTCGCGGGCGGTCATGAGGGACATGGCGAGCGGGAAGGCCACCACGTGCGGGTACGTGACCGGCAGCCGGCCGTCGTCGGGGAAGCCGCACACGGCGGCGTAGCGGCGGAGGCGGGCGGGGTCGGGGCGCACGTCGCGGAGGACCAGGCGGCGCTGCGGGACGGCGGGCGGCCCGGCGCCGGCCTCCCCGGCCGCTGCGGGTCCGGTCTCCCCGGCGGCTCCGGCTCCCGCCCCCGTCCCGTACGGCCTCCCCCGCCGTTTCGGCACCACCGCCCGCGCGTAGAGCGGCAGCAGCCGCGGCGCCCTGTCCAGCTCCCGTGTCTCCACCTCACGCCCCCAGCAGCGCCTGGCCGCACACCCGCAGCACCTGTCCCGTCACGGCCCCGCTGCCCGGCGCCGCAAAATACGCCACCGCCTCCGCCACGTCCACCGGCAGGCCGCCCTGCTTCAGGCTGTTCATGCGCCGGCCCGCCTCGCGGATGACCAGCGGGACCGCCGCCGTCATCCGCGTCTCGACGAACCCGGGCGCCACCGCGTTCACCGTCACGCCGCGTGCCGCCGCCCCGGGCGCCGCCGCCTGGACGTAGCCGATGAGGCCCGCCTTGCTGGCCGCGTAGTTGGTCTGGCCGACATTGCCCGCGATGCCGCTGATCGACGAGGTGCAGACGATCCGTCCGTCCGCGCGCAGCAGCCCGTCGCCGAGGAGGCGGGCGGTGAGGGTCTCGACGGCGGTGAGGTTGACCCCGATGACCGCGTCCCACTGGCCGGCGCTCATCCGCCCCAGGGTCTTGTCGCGGGTGATGCCCGCGTTGTGCACGACGACGTCGACGCCGCCGTGGTGTTCGCCGAGGTACGCGGCGAGCCGGTCCCCCGCGTCCGCCGCCGTGATGTCCGACTCCAGCGCCCCGCCGCCGACCCGGGCCGCCACCGCCGCCAGCTCCGCGCCCTGCGCGGCGACGTCCAGGCACACCACCCGCGCCCCGTCCCGGTGCAGCGTCTCCGCGACTACCGCGCCGATCCCCCGCGACGCGCCCGTGACCAGCGCCGTCTTCCCCGCCAGCGGCCGCGCCCAGTCCGCCGTCCCCGGCACCGGCGCCGTGCCCGTGACGCGCAGCGCCTGGCCCGAGACGTACGCGGAGCGCGCCGACAGCGCGAAGCGCAGCGTCGACTCCACCCCGCCCTCCGCGCCCGGCGCGACCAGCAGCAGATGCGCCGTCGACCCGTCGCGCAGCTCCTTGCCCACCGACCTGACGAACCCTTCGAGCGCCCGCTGCGCCACCGCCTCCGCCGTCCCGGCCGCGTTCTCCGGCGGGGTGCCGACGACCACGACGCGGCCGCAGGGGGCGAGTTCGCGGATCCTGGGGTGGAGGAAGTCGTAGAGCGCGCGCAGTCCGGCGGAGGTGGCGATGCCGGTGGCGTCGAAGACCAGCGCCCCGGCCCGTACGGACGCCCCGTCCGCGGCCTCCGCCACCTCCGCGCCCACCGCGTCCAGCAGGTCGCGCAGCGTCTTGTGCATCCGGCCGCCGGCCGCGCCGCCGAGCACGACGGGGCCGCGGGCGACGGGCTGCCCCGGCCGGTACCGCTCCAGGCGCGCGGGCCGCGGGAGGCCCAGCCGCTTGGCGACGAAGGCCCCGGCTCCGCGGCTCGTGAATTTCTGGTAGCGATCGGCCATTGGCAATCTCCTTACGCCTGAGTAAGTTTACTGCGGAGTAAGGAGCGTAGGAACCGAACCCCCGCCGCACAAGAAGCCGCGGGGAGGCGACGGAGGGAGCGCGGCGATGGCGGCAGCGGCGAGGACGGGCGGGCGGACCGGCGGCGGCGTGCGGCGCGTCGCGATCGTCGGCGGCAACCGGATCCCCTTCGCCCGCGCGGACGGCGCGTACGCCACCGCCTCCAACCAGGAAATGCTCTCCGCCGCCCTCGACGGCCTCGTCGGGCGGTACGGGCTGCGCGGCACGCTGCTCGACGAGTTCGTCGCCGGCGCCGTGCTCAAGCACAGCCGCGACTTCAACCTCGCGCGCGAAGTCGTCCTCGGCAGCGGGCTCGACCACCGCACCCCCGCGTACGACGTCCAGCAGGCGTGCGGCACCGGCCTCCAGGCCGTGCTCCTCGTCGCCAACAAGATCGCCCTCGGCCAGATCGACGCGGGCGTCGCCGGCGGCGTCGACACCGCCAGCGACGCGCCCCTCGGCCTCAACGACGGCCTGCGCCGCGTCCTCCTCCACGCCCGCCGGCAGCGGTCCACCGGCCGCCGCATCGCCGCCCTCGCCGGGCTGCGCCCGCGGCACGTCGTCCCCGACATCCCGCGCAACGCCGAGCCGCGGACCGGGCTTTCCATGGGCGAGCACGCCGCGATCACCGCCCGCGAGTGGCGGGTGCCGCGCGCCGCGCAGGACGAGCTGGCCGCCACCAGCCACCGGCGGCTGGCCGCGGCGTACGACGCGGGCTTCTTCGCCGACCTGCTCACTCCGTACCGCGGTCTCGACCGCGACCAGAACCTGCGCCCGGACTCCACACCGGAAAAACTGGCCCGGCTGAAGCCCGTGTTCGGCGCCGCGGAGCCGGGCGCCACCATGACCGCGGGCAACTCCACCCCGCTCACCGACGGCGCGGCCACCGTGCTCCTCGCGAGCGAGGAGTGGGCCACCGCGCGCGGGCTGCCGGTGCTCGCGTACCTCACGCACGCGCGCACCGGCGCGGTCGACTTCGCCGGAGGACCGGACGGGCTGCTGATGGCGCCCGCGTACGTGGTGCCGCGGCTGCTCGCCGACGCCGGACTCGCGCTGGCGGACCTCGATCTGTACGAGATCCACGAGGCGTTCGCCTCCCAGGTGCTGGCCACGCTCGCCGCGTGGGAGGACGCGGAGTTCTGCAAGGAGCGCCTCGGCCTCGACGCACCGCTGGGCGCCGTCGACCGGGAGCGGCTGAACGTCGCCGGCTCCTCCCTCGCCGCCGGGCACCCCTTCGCCGCGACCGGCGGCCGGATCGTCGCGACGCTGGCGAAGCTGCTGCACGAGCGGGCGGCGCGGCGCACGGCCGGCGACGCCCGGCCCGTACGCGGCCTGGTCTCCGTCTGCGCCGCCGGCGGCCAGGGCGTCACGGCGCTGCTCGAAGCCTGAACCCCCCGCCAACCGAAGGAGCGATCGTGGGCGTACGAAAGGACCTCAGGACCGCGCGGAAGCGCTCGGACCTCGCCGGGCGCGCCCCCGTCGACGTACGCACCGACGGCGGCGTCGTGCGCCAGGCGACCGTACCGCGGCTCGCCGCGCCGGCCCCGGAGAGCGGCAGCGCCGTCGCCGGCATCCCGTACGCCAACGCCGCCGAGGCCCCCGGCGCCGTCGTCATCCGCCGCAAGGCCGGCGGCCGCTGGGTCCCGGTCACCGCCCGCGCGTTCGCCGACGAGGTGACGGCGGTGGCCAAGGGCCTCGTCGCCGCCGGGCTCGAACCCGGCGGGCGGGTCGCCCTCATGTCCCGTACGCGCTACGAGTGGTGCGTGCTGGACTTCGCCGTCTGGGCCGCCGGCGGCCAGTCCGTACCGGTGTACGCGACCTCCTCCGCCGACCAGGTCGCCTGGATCCTGCACGACTCCGGCACCCGCTTCGTCGTCACCGAGACCGCCGCCAACGAGCGGACGGTCCGTACCGCCGCCCCCGACGCGCACGTCTGGCAGCTCGACGACGGCTGCCTGGACGAGCTGAAGGCCCTCGGCCGGGACGTGTCCGACGACGAGATCGCCAAGCGCCGCGCCGCCCTCACCCCCGGCACCATCGCCACCCTCTGCTACACCTCCGGCACCACCGGCCGCCCCAAGGGCTGCGTCCTCACCCACGGCAACCTGCACGCCGAGGCCGCCAACAGCGTCGAGTTGCTGCACCCCATCTTCAAGGAGGTCACCGGGCAGACCGCCTCGACGCTCCTCTTCCTGCCCCTCGCCCACATCCTCGGCCGCGCGATCCAGATCGCCTGCCTCTCCGCGCGCATCGAGATCGGCCACTGGCCGTCGATCAAACCCGACGAGCTGCGGCCGGAGTTCAAGACCTTCAGGCCGACGTTCCTCGTCGGCGTCCCGTACCTCTTCGAGAAGATCCACCACACCGGCCGGGAGATGGCCGAGAAGCTGGGCCGCGGCGCGTCCTTCGACCGCGCCGACCGCATCGCGGTGCGCTTCGGCGAGGCCCACCTGAACAAGTTCCTCGGCACCGGAAAGGGCCCCGGCCCAGGACTGACCCTGGCGTGGGGCCTGTACGACCTGCTCGTCTACCGGCGCATCCGCAAGGAGCTGGGCGGCCGGCTCCACTACGCCATCAGCGGCGCCTCCCCGCTCGACCGCAACCTCAACCTCTTCTTCTACGCCGCGGGCATCGTCGTCTACGAGGGCTACGGCCTCACCGAGACCACCGCCGCCGCCACCATCACCCCGCCGCTGCGCCCCCGCCCCGGCACGGTCGGCCGGCCGCTGCCGGGGACGGCGATCCGTATCGCGGACGACGGGGAGGTGCTGATCAAGGGCGGCATCGTCTTCGGCGAGTACTGGCGGAATCCGGAGGCGACGGCGGAGGTGCTGGCGGACGGCTGGTTCGCGACGGGCGACCTGGGCGCGCTGGACGAGGACGGCTATCTGACGATCACCGGGCGGAAGAAGGACCTCCTCATCACCACGGGCGGCAAGAACGTCTCCCCCGCGGTGCTGGAGGACCGGCTGCGCAGCCGGCCGCCGGTGGGGCAGGTGCTGGTGGTGGGCGACAAGCGGTCGTACGTGGCGGCACTGGTGACGCTGGAGCCGGAGGCGCTGGCGCACTGGCTGGCGGTACGGAAGCGGCCCCGGGACACGCCGCTCGCGGAGCTGCGGGACGACCCGGAGCTCCGGGCCGACGTGCAGCGGGCGGTGGACTACGCGAACGAGGCGGTGTCGCGGGCGGAGTCGATCCGCAGGTTCACCATCGTCGCCGGGGAGTTCACGGAGGAGAACGGGATGCTGACGCCGTCGATGAAGGTGAAGCGGCACGCGGTGGAGGCGGCGTACGCGAGGGAGATCGAGGCGCTGTACGAGGGGTGAGCCGCAGCCGGGCGCCGTGGCCTGGTGCCGCGGCCGGGCGCCGTGGCCGGGTGCCGCCGGGCCGCGGCGGTGCCCGGGGTCGTACGGATACGACCCCGGGCGCGCCGCACGGCGTCCCGGAGGTGTCCGCCGTGGTTCAGCTCCGAGCGATCGCCGCCGGCGTGAAGCTCGCCGGCCGGCCGCCGCCCGGGAGGCCCGCGCCGCCCTCGGACTCCTTGATGCCGTCCGTGATCTCGTCCAGTTCGTCCAGCGCGGGCGCGTCGTCGCCGATGTCGAAGCCGGCGCGGACGAGGACCAGCGTGTCCGGGTTGGCCGGGGACGGGAACGCGAGCGACTGCACGTAGCCGTCGTCGCCCTCCTTCGTCACGACCTTCCAGCGCACCAGGTAGCCCTCCTCGCCGGCCACCTCGACCTCGCCGGACTCCACCTCGTCGTGCGAGGTGATGCCGCCGTACGCCTCGTCGCCGTACGACGCCTCGGCGTTGGGCTCGATGTCCTTCTCGGCGATGCTCTTCGGGCTGGTCGCGTCGATGCCGAGGGCGAGGGCGGGCGCGGAGTTCACCCCGCCGCGTACGCACGTGTCCTTCGGTGACGTCGGGCACTTGTACTCGCCCACCGACACCGAGGCGCCTATCTGCCCGGACTGTCCCTTCCAGCCGTCGGGCACCGGGATCTTGATGCCGCTGGCGAGGTCGGTGGCGAAGCCGTCCTCGCTGGGGATCTCCATCGGCGGCTGCCCGCCGTCGGGGTCGCGGGGATCCTGCTCGCCGCCCTCGGGGTCCTGCGGGCCCGGCGACTCCCCCGGCCCGCCGCCGGAACCGCCGGAGCCGCCGCCGCCCGGCCCCTCGTCGGGGCCCGGCGAACGGGGCTCGCCGTCCGGGCCGTAGACCACGGGGCCGCCGCCCCCGGCCTCGTCGCCGTCGTCGCCGCCCCACATCGCGTACCCGCCGGCGATGCCGCCGCCGACGAGCGCCGCGGCGGCCACGCCGATGGCGATGCCGAGCGCGAGCGGGCGCCTGGCCGCCCAGCGCTTCTTCGCGTACGGCCCCTCGGGACCGAGCGGTTCGGCGTGGCCGCCGGATATGACTTCCGTGGGCGCCCCGTGCATGCCGCCGGGCGGAGGCAAGCCGCCGGAGAGGCCGCCGGACGGGGCGTCCTGCGGGGCACCGGGGGCCGGGAGAGCCGGGGGCGCCGCGGGGTCCGCGGGCCCGTCAGGCCCCTTGGCCCCGCCGGCGGCCCCGTCGGCGGCTCCGTCGGCCCCGGTGCCCCCTTCGGGGCTCTGCGCAGGGACATCTGCGGCGACAGGAGCGGGCCTGACCTCGTCCGTCCAGCCTTCACCGTCCCACCTCCGCTCCCTCGGCGACTGGTCGTCGCTGCGGTCCGGGTCGGGATACCACCCTGCAGGTGCCATTCCACTCATGCATGCAGGCTATCGAGGCTCCCTGAGAACCGGATGAGAGCGGTCTGAACCTTATGCCCGTCCAACTGCGCAAACCCTCAGAAGACGTCCCGGGGAGCGCTCAGAAGGAGAGCCAGGTGCCCGCGAGCCCCTGCTGCCCCACCCCCGTCCGGGAGTAGTCGCAGACGCCCTGGTCGAAGACGGCCCGCAGCCGCCGCCACTCGGCGTCCGTCCACGTCACGCCGTACTCCTTCGCGTACGTGTCCCGCCGCGGCGGCTCCGTACGGCACTTGATCACGTCCGTGGCGATGTCCTCGCCGGCGACCTCGCGCGGGAAGGAGTTCGACGGGTAGAGCTTCTCGCAGGTGCTGTCCGGGTCGCGGTCCAGCGCCTCGGCGACGAACCGCGGCTCGGCGTCCCGGGTGTTGCAGCCCTCCCGCAGCTCCTCGGGCTTCGCCGCCACGATCTTGTCGAGGCGCGGGGCGGCGGAGGTGTCGGCGTCGAGGTTCGTGAGCCAGCGGTCCATCATCGCGAGGGAGTGGCGGACGAGGGGGCTGGCGGTGCTCTGGCCGCCGTAGCGGTTGTCCTCCATGAGGGAGACCATGTTGGCCGCGGTGCCGTTGGCCTTCACCAGGCGCTTGCGCATGGAGAGCGAGTAGTAGCGCAGGTGGGTGTCGCCGCGGGGGGCGTCGTCCACGTACGCGCGGTACTCGATGATCGGCACGTCCGTGAGGCCCCCGCCGCCGTTGGTGAGCCGTCCCGTGCGGTACGCGGTACGGGTGGCGATCGGGTCGGCGGTGGTACGGGCGCCGACGATCCGGGCGTCGTGGTCGTAGCCGCCGACGCGCTCGTTCAGTTCCAGGAACTGCTCCTTGCCGATCGTCCCGGCGGCGAGGGCGCCGAGGCCGTACTGCACGCCGACGTTGTCGAGCGGGCGGCGGGCGAAGCCGGTGCGCGGGTCGGGGCCGTAGACGTTGATGGCGTGGTCGTAGAGATCGCAGCGCGCGCCGCGGGGGTTGGTCTCCGGGTCGTAGCGCAACTCCTCGGGCAGCACGCCGCAGTTGCCCGTCGGGTCGATGCGCGCGGCGTCGCCCTGGGTGCCGGTGGCGACGGCGTACGAGGCGAAGCCGGTGACGGCGCGCTTCTGCTCCTCGGTCCAGGACAGGTCCGTGTCACCGGCGAAGTACTCGGTGAGCAGCCGGGTGTCGGTGACCCTGTTCGTCATCGCGAAGCCGACGTCGGGGAAGGAGCAGGCGGGCAGGATGCCGTCGAGGATGCCGGGGTAGTTGTCCACGATCTGGTACGCCTGGTACGAACCGCCGGAGCAGCCGAAGCCGATGGTGTGGTCGACCGGCCCGTACGCCTCGGTGAACCGCTCCTTGACCATCATCGCGGTCTCGGCGGCGGTGAGGTCGTGGCAGTTGGCGCCGAAGACGTTGAGGGACGAGGACATGACGGCGTACCCGCGGCCGAGCATGTGGGTGTCGGTGACGCCGCCGGTGGTGTTGCCCTGCCGGTACCAGCCGCCGATGCAGCCGCCGCCGAGGGTGTAGACGGCGCGGCCGTTCCATCCCGCGGGGCGGCTGCGGGGATCGGGGTCCGGCTCGGCGAGGGGGTCGTGGAGGATCGTGGACTGGTAGATGCCGCGGTTGGCGGTGCCGGTCTCCATGCGCACGATGAACGGGACGGTGCGGCCGGTGGAGGTGGTGGTGCGGCCGAGGTCGGCGGGGTAGCCGGTGGCGCCGGCGGGCCAGGCGGTGTAGACGCCGGCGGTGTTCCGGTAGAAGTAGTCGACGCGGGTCTTCGCGGAGCAGTCGTCGTCGAGCGGGTCGCCGAGGGTGCCGCCGACGACGGGCAGCCGGAAGGTGCCGGTCTCGCAGACGAAGGGCTGCTGGTGCGGCCCGGAGAAGACGGGGCCCTGGGCGGGGTGCCCGGTGAGCGTGAGCCGGGCGGCGCGGTGGCCGGGGGCGGTGGCGGTGACGGTGTTGCGCCCGTCGCGTATCCCGTCGACGACGCCGGAGACGGCGCCGGGTCCGTCGGGGGCGAAGAGCGGGGTGACGTCCTCCCCGTTGAGCCGGATCTCCACGGCGGCGGGGTCGGCGGCGGCGACGCGGAGCAGCGCGTCGCCGCCGGTGACGGAGCCGGGGCGGCCGGAGAGCACGTCGAGGTCGATGCGCTGGGATGCCTGGGGGGCGGCGGCCTGGGCGGTGAGCGGGAGGGCGAGGAGAGCGGCGAGCGCTGCGGAGAGGGGGACGAGCAGAGCACGGCGTGGGCGCATGCAGGGGTCCTCCGGTTCGTTGCGGCCTACAACTTGACCGTACGCGTTCAACCCCACCCCGAAAAGACACCGCACCACACAACCCCACCCCCGCCCCACCCCCACCACCCCGCACAGCCCCGCCACCCGCTACACCGTCGCGGGTGACCGGGCCACGGGCCCACCCCGCCTCCGTGGGACGTGCGGGAAATCCCGTCGCTCCGTGCGCGGACCAAAGAATCATGAAAGAGCACGGAGGATGTCTTGAGTCGGCGATCAAAGCCGCACTGGCTCGTGATCTTGTGTCTGCCCGATGCCCGCTGGGCATTTTCTCAGACACTCCCGCGGCCCCGCGGGAGTGCTGAGTACCTCCAGGGCCAGGCCGTAGCCCGAACACTCCCACGGACCATGGAAACGCCCGGGGACCCTGTCGGCCACCACCCAGGAAGGGGGCATTTGTCATGGTAGAACGCTCGGCCCGTGCCGACCCGCTCCGCGGGACAGCGGCGTGTCCCACCGCGTGCGCGGCACCAGGATCCCGTCCGGGCGAGACGATCCGCCCCCGGACACTGGCAGTACCACCGTGCTCGACCCGGGTGGGCCGTGAGGAGGGGGCGCTGCGCTGGCGCTCGTGCATCTCCTCGTACCTTGACAGCCGGCATCCGCCAGGATCTCGACCGATGGTCCGTCGGCCAGCACCTTGACCAGCCCTCACTGGCGGGCGTGGGTGATCTCCGAACAGCAGGCGGTCGATGAAGCCAAGCTTGTATTTCGCCCCAGCACCCACGGCCCGCTGACGGGGACGCGCTGCAAGCGCCGCTGACCATGCACGGGTTAGTTAGCCGTGATCTGGGACGACGAGCCGTCAGCGCTGGCGGCCGTCCGCCTGTCTTGTGACATCTTGCGCGGCCGCCGGGAAATGGCGCGCGAATTGCTCCGTATAGGTTAAATCTGCAGATTCACCGGCGCGTCCACACCGAATTACCCTGCATTTCGGATGAGGAATTGAAAGTTTGGTTACTTTCTGACCGAGGAGGGTCCATGGCTGAACGCATCGTTCGTCGACGTGGGTATCGAGAAGGACTAGGCGGCGAGATGGCTGCCGAGTTCCTGGGCACGTTCGTCCTGATTCTGCTGGGTGTCGGGTCGGTGGCTGTAGCGGTCGCCGGTCTGCCGGGATCAGGCCGGCAGACCGGGGACTTCGGGCCCGCCAACTGGCTCATCATCTCGTGGGGATGGGGCCTCGCCGTGGTATTCGGCGTGTATGTGGCAGGAGGTATCAGTGGAGCCCACCTCAATCCCGCAGTGACCCTCGGCTTCGCGGCTCGACGGGATTTCCCCTGGAGGAAGGTCCTGCCCTACTGGCTGGCGCAGGTCGTGGGCGCCTTCGTCGCCGCCGCGCTCATCTACGCGACCTACAGGTGGGCCATCGACGCGGCCATCAAAAAGGAGGGTGTCCCGCGAGACAAATCGCTGCCCACATACTCGATCTTCGCCACGTTCCCCGCCGAATACTACGGAGACTCCTGGTGGGGCCCCTTGCTCGACCAGATCGTGGGGACCGGCATCCTGCTTCTGCTGATCTGCGCACTCATCGACAAGCGCAATACCGCTCCGATGTCCAATCTCCATCCGTTCCTCATCGGTTTTGTGGTCGTCGCGATCGGTTTGTCTTTCGGCACAAACGCCGGGTACGCAATCAATCCCGCACGTGACTTCGGCCCCCGATTGCTGACGTATTTCGAAGGCTGGGGCTCTATTGCTCTCCCCGGTACGTTCGACTGGTTCAGCGGCTATTGGTGGATCCCCATCGTCGGCCCGCTCGTCGGCGGACTCGCCGGTGTCGCGGTGTACGACCTGGTCATCTCTCCGCTGATCAAGGCCAGGAGGGTAGAACCCGAAGAAGGACCCGCCACCGAGGAGCCGTAGAACACGGAGCAGACTCCGTCCGGCAGTGGATTCGCCCCGACCACCGGATACAGCGCGGTACGCACGTCTCGTCCGGCTTGCCGATCGCTGCGTCGGCGAGCTTGAAGAGGATGCCCCTCCTTGCCGCGGTCCTTTCAACGCCGCCGTGAGCTGCCTCGCCACCCGCCGCCCGGCAGGGGTGTTGATCTTCTGCACCAGGGCGATCAGCGGGTCGACCAGGGCATCGGTCATCTCCGTCGGCAGCGGCTCCAGGCCGACCGCGCCCGGGTCGCGCCAGGCACGGCCTCACGGTGAGCGGCGCGCGACCCGGACTGCCCGAGTACGTGCGGCAGTTCTGCCGGAGCCGCGTGAGTGCATCGTGACCCGGCCGTGTCTCCCGGTTGCTCCGGAGCGCGGCAGACTCCGCAGACATGACCGGCACCCGAGGAGACAGACACCGGACCTGCCAACTGCTCACGCTCTCCCTGGCCGTCATCGCTGCAGTCGCCACGACGGCGGTCGGGCCTGGAGCCACGTTCGCGGACAAGCGAGCGCCACGCGACCTCACCCCTCCGTACTACTACGCGTCGCTGCACCCCGAGACCGCGTGGGCGGGCGCGAACGTGCTGCCGCTG
This sequence comes from Streptomyces sp. WAC 06738, assembly GCF_003945505.1. NCBI lineage: Bacteria > Bacillati > Actinomycetota > Actinomycetes > Kitasatosporales > Streptomycetaceae > Streptomyces > Streptomyces sp. WAC 06738. Next base: position 3,001,576 of record NZ_CP029618.1, read on the forward strand.
GAGTTTGATCACTCGGGCCCGGACACGGAAGCCGAACTTACGGTTGACGTCGGCGGGATCGAGGGCGTCGCGGACATCACAGGGGGAGCTGACGGCTGCCGGCCGGCCAAGCCGGAATTCAGCTGCTCGATACGGCTGTCCGACGACTGGGCCCGGCAGGAGCTGATCTTCGAGGCGGCCGCAGGGGCCCGGGCCGGCGACTCCGGTGTGCTGCGCTACTCCCTCAAGCCGGCCGGGCTGCCCGCCGTGAAGGGCAGCGTCACGGTCGTCGCCGGGCGGCCGGAGCTGCGCGTCAACACCGGCGGCCGGGTCGGCGTGAAGGCCGTAGGCAAGTCCTTTGACGCGCCGGTCCTGATCCGGAACGAGGGTGACGTGCCGGCCCTCGGCGTCGACCTCGTGCTCGACGCGGACGGCACCATGGACCTGGACAGGCGGCACTCCAACTGCCGCTACGCGGCTGGCGGCAGCGCTATGCACTGCAGGTTCCCCGATGTCGAGATCGCCCCGGGAGAGACGTTTCGGGTAGCCCCCGACCCGCGCGTGAAGCCGCGCCGCAGTGCGCTCGACGCCCGGCTCTCGTATGGCGCATGGGCCTTCCACACCGGTTTCCGGCGCGACCTTCCGCCGGGTAGGACCACGCGTGGCACGGCTGCCCCGCTCTCCCTCGCCAGAGACCCCGGTGGCGACGCCGGGGTCGAGTTCACCCCGACCTTCGATCCAGCCGACGTGACCGTGCCGGTGCGCAACAGCGCCGACGTCGAAGCCATCGGCGACTTCCTGCATGGCGCCGTCGGCACGGAGCACCGGATCAGCATCGGCTTCCGCAACAACGGCCCGGCCGATCCGGATACCGCGGAAACCCGCGCCGTATTCACCGTGCCGCCCGGCGCCGAGGTGGTGAAAGCGCCGTACGACCCAGAGCTTGATGAAGAGATGCTCCCCCAGCTCTGCAAGAAGGAGGACGAGGGGCGAACGTACGTGTGCACCAGCCACGGCGCGGTCGGCGAGCAGGTTTTCTTCGACTTCACGCTGCGCATCATGAACAAGGACGACCGCCCGGGGAGCGTTGCCGCATCCACGATGCTCTTGAACACTCAGGACGGCGTACGGGTCCGGGACCCGGAACCCGCCAACGACCAGGCCCCCGTCCGGATGGCGGTCCCCGGATCACATGCCGCGGACGGCTCTGGCCTCGGCCCGGCAGCCTGGGGCACGGGCGCCGCGGTCACGTCGGCGGCTGCCGCGGCGCTGGTGGTGACACTGCGCCGACGACGGAATGGGGAGTGACCCGAGGAGCCCGAGCGGGCGAACACGTAAAAGTGGAACCCGCACGGGCCGGCTCGAAACATCACCTGATTACCGACGGGCACGGCACCCGGCGGCGGTCCTGCCGGCAGGCGGCCACCGCAACGGCGTCACCCAGCTGATCCCGCTGCTCGACGCGACCTCGGTCCGTGGCCGGGTCGCCCGTCCCTGTCGCAAGCCCGACTCGCTCTTCGGTGACCGCGGCTACGACCACGAACCATCACCGCGAGCATCCGCGACTGGGGCATCGCGGTGGCCATGGCCCGCCGCGGCACGCGGCGCGGCACAGGTCTGGGGCGCCTGCAGGTGGGTGTTCGAGCGGATCTTCGCTTGGCTCCGCAGCTTCCGGCACCGGCGCATCCGCTGGGAACGGCGGACCGGCACACCACCACGTCACTCACGCACCGCGGACTCGGGGGCGCTCACCATCGGGGCGGCCGCTGTCAGAGCGCTGTGGGAGGCTCCGTCGATGGAATCTTCGAAAGTCATTGAGAGCCTGTGGGACCGGATCCAGGCTCGCGACTGGGCCGGTGTCGCTGCGTTGCTCGCGGAGGATGTCATTGTCGAGTGGCCGACCAGCCTCGAACGCATCAGCGGCCGGGGGAACTTCGTCGCGGTGAACCGTGAGTATCCGGAGGGCTGGTCGATTCGGGTGCTCAAGGTGGTGGCCGAGGGCGACGAAGTCGTCTCCGAGGTCGAAGTGCCACACGACAATCTCGGCGTCTTCCGCGCGGCGTCGTTCTGGACTGTCCGTGACGGGCAGATCGTCCGGGGGACGGAGTACTGGACGAGCCTGGGAGCGGACCCGCAGCCTCAATGGCGGGCCGCCTTCGTCGAACCGATGTAGAGATGGCGGGAGCAAACCCGAGGAGCCGCCGGCGCCACGGTGACGAACGCTTGGAAGCCGCGGCCGACGGCGTCGGCGTCGACCTGCTCCTCATCGCCACCCCCGGGCCCGACTGGCTGTACATCGTCGCCCGCGGTCTCGGCCAGGGTCGCCAGGCGGCGCTGTACGCGGTCGCCGGCATCGGCACCGGCTACGCCGCGCACACCGTGCTCGCCGCGGTCGGCCTCGCGGCGGCACTGGGGGCGGTACCCGATGCCCTGCCCGCACTGCGCTACGCGGGCGCGGCATACCTGCTCTTCCTCGCGTTTCCATTGCTGCGCTCGCTGCGTCACGCCGGTGGCCTGCGCGCAGCCGCGGACGGGCTCGCCGAAACGGGCCCGAGCCCGGCGACGGTGCTGCGGCAGAGCCTGCTCACGGCGCTGCTCAACCCGAAGGGACTCCTGCTCTACCTGGCGCTGATCCCGCAGTTCATCAACCCGGACGCGGCCCTGCCGCTGGGAGTGCAGACTGCGGTACTCGGCCTGCTGCACGTCGTCAACTGCACGCTCGGCTACGTACTGGTCGCGCTCGCCTCCGCCCGTGCCAGCAGCACCTTCGGTAAGAGCCCGCGCGCGGCCCGAAGGCTCAGCGCTGTCTCCGCGGCCCTGCTGCTCGCCACCGCAGCCTTCACGGCCGGCGCCCACTGATCACGCGGCGTCAAGCGCGTGGCACCGGGCAGGTCCAGCCGACCTCGAGCCCGACGAGGCCCACACTGAGCATCTTCAGGGCCTGAGCATGGTCGCGCGCACAGGGCCATCCGGACCCTTTATCCGGCCTGTCACTTCACTCCCGCAGACGGTACGCCTGCTACGCGCACCGCGATCAGAGCCGGGTTTACGGTAACAGGTTCTTCTCCCTGGCCATCCGGATGGCCAACGCGCCGCACAGTCGAATCATCCTTGCCCTCGAATCGGTACGCCACAAGAAGCGAGCCCAGGAGCCGCATCGAGACGACGAAGGGACCACCGCAGTCCGACCCGTCAAACACACGGAAACCAGGAAATCAGAATCCGAGCCGACGAATCGATCCGTCACCAAGCGGCAGCGATTCAACAGAACCGATCACCTCAGGCAAGTCGCCCCGACACCCCCGCAGGACGTCGCCTGAAAGGCTTCCGGCAGGACAGCAGATCACAGCACTCACGATTCGATCGGGCGTACCCACACAAGCGCGTCCCCGCCTACGGGCCGACGCGGCCCTCCTGATCTACATCGGGTACGCCTGGGCGAACAACTCGATCGCCCGCGCCCTGCACTGAGGACCCGACTGCCCTCTCCAGACGACTCACGAAGAGCCCCGACGCCGCGCTCGGCAGGGGGCCCGAAGCGACCCACACCGCCAAGAGACAGAGCCGGCCACGTTCGCCGCGGGCCACCCGGTACACTGGCTGCGGCGACGCAGGGCTGCCGCCTACGTCACCGCAGGTCTGCCAGAACACAGTTGAGCTGCCTTGTCCCCTTTTGGGCGACTTTCAGAAATGTTTTCCGACAGATCCCCGCCTCCGTAGCTCAGGGGATAGAGCACCGCTCTCCTAAAGCGGGTGTCGCAGGTTCGAATCCTGCCGGGGGCACACGAATAACTCGCAGGTCAAGCACGGTAGAGGCCGCCCCGATCAATCGAACGGGGCGGCCTCTTCATGATCAGGGTCCACGTAGAGTCCACAACCCCCTGCGATCATGCGGCAGATCACCCGTGTGAGTGACCCCAGGTGGCCAGTGGGACGCCCTACGCTTTGTGGTATTGGAGGGGACTGCGCGGCTCCCCAGCGCGCCAGATCCACGCCCTCCCACTCCTGCGGTGCCCGGGCGGGGAGGTCCGTCCCGCAGGCGGGAGCCCCCGCCGAATGCGTCGGCGGGGGCTCCCTGAAGACTAGGCCGCCCCACCCCCGCACAGGGGGTGGGGCGGTTGCTCTGACCGAATCAGAGCGTGAGGGGGCACACTGCGGCGGATCCACGTACGCCGCTGCGCCGCCCCCAGCCCGCCTCTGACCGCATGGCCCGGCGGGCGTTCGCGTGGGGGGTAGATACCGACAGCGGCGTGACGCTCCGACCTGAAAGCATTTGCCCCTACACGAGCACGAGTAACGTGACCGCGCCGGGGGGCGCGGCCCGGGCGTTGGTGCGTGCCCCGCCCGCCGGAGCCGGCGTAATGGGCGGGCGGGGCTTCTGGCCCGCCCCCTGGCGGGATCGGGCAGGCAACCAGGGGGCGGAGTTCAGTGGTGGGGGTGCCGGCGGATGAGGACGGAGCAGTCGGTGGCGGCGGAGTAGTCGCCTCGGTTGCGCGCGTCCCGGCGCTCCTGGTCGAGTTCGCTGCATCGCTCGCAGCCGAGGGAGGGCTGCGCCTCCCGGGCCTCGCGGACGGGCAGGAACACGGGCTCCGAGGGGTAGGTCTGCGGGTCGGTCACGTCCCCGGCCTCGGCGGTCATGGTCACCGCCGTCCACCGCAGCGGGCGCACTCGCAGGGCGGCATGACGCCGTTAAGCAGAGGGGGCTCGCAGTCGCGGGAGTAGAACCGCTTCTCGGGCTCGAAGGTGCGCCCGCTGTCGCGGGACACGCGCAGCGTCAGCAGGGGGGCGTCAGGCTGTTGCTGTACCTCGGCATTGGCCATTGCAGTCACCCCCGTCTCTGATCACTCGGGCGAGCTTGACCACCACGTCAGCGCGTACGTTGCCGAGGTAGACGAGCCGCAGATCGGGCGAGACCGGATCAACCGCGAGCGACGGCAGAACGATGTCCGCCCGCGTGAGCGCGGCACGCAGTTGCTCGACGGCCGAGTGCGGGTCGACGGCCGGGCCTGAGAAGTCGCCATGCCCGGCACCGTAGGGACGATCGCGGTCGACCAGCCATCGAACTTTCTCGGATATTCGCAAGGTCGGGAGGAAGATTCGTCTTCTTTCTCACGACGTACAGGTGCACTCTGTGGAGCAGGGCATGCACTGCTGGTCATGCTGTAGGCCGGTAGGCCCACCGAAGGGAGCGCTCATGGCGCGTCGGCTACGCTTCAACGGCTCCGGATCAGGCAACAACGGCTGCCCCACGTTGTACGAGGACCTCGACAGCGGGGAGTTCGTCGTCCAGGGCGTCCTGGACGACGATCCCGAAGACGCCGCCCAATTGCGGCACCTCGCCCCAGGCGAGGCCGCGGTCGTGGTGCCGCGGGAACTGCTGGCGAACTTCGCCCCGAAGGAGGCGATCCCCACGCGCGAGACCATCGGCTTCGACGACTTCGATGGCATGTTCTCTACGCTGGCGCACTCCGCATGGCGCCTGGAGACGCGCCGCCGCTACGCCTCCGACGAGCGCACGGAGACCTACCGGCAGTTCGCGCGCGGCGAGGCTGTGCACTGGGATCTCGACGATCCGTGGTGCGCCGAGCGCCGTGAGCAGACAGCGCTCGGCAAGCGGTACGAGCGCGTACGGATAGTCGATGAGCCAGCCACCCCCGGGCAGCTCTACCTGCTGGACAACGCACGCCGCAACCGAGCGGTCGGCGAGGACATCCGGATCCTCACCCGGGCCCAGGCCGCCGAACTTACGTTGCCGGATGACGATTTCTGGATCTTCGATTCGCGGGTGGTGGCCCTGCTCCACTTCGATGACGGGGACGAGATCACCGGCATCGACCTCGTCACCAACCCGGCCGAAGTGCTGATCTACTGCCAGGCCCGCGAAGCCGCCTGGCACCATGCCACTCCGTTCGAGCGCTTCGAGCCGCAGGTGTCTGCTGGCGAGTGAGCACCGATTTCCAGCAAGCCAGAGTGGCCCTCGGGGAAAGGCTGCGCGAACTGCGTACGCGCAGCCCCGAGGGCCGGCTCACCGGCTTGCAGCTCGCCGAGCGGCTCGGTTGGGCGCAGTCGAAGGTCTCGAAGCTGGAGAACGGGCGGCAGACCGCCACCGAGGCAGACTTGCGCGCCTGGGCACGCGGGGTCGGCCAGCCGCAGGCCGCCGAGGAGCTGCTCGCCCGCCTGCACGCGCTGGAGACTCACGCCCGGTCCTGGCGCCGCCAACTCACCGCGGGGCACCGCCCGGTACAGGACGCGCTGAACGCCGAGTACGAGCGCTCTGCCGTCCTCCGCGCTTGGGAAGGCGCGATGATCGTCGGCATCCTGCAGACAGCGGACTACGCGCGGGCGATCTTCACCCGATACGCCGAACTGCAACAGTCCCCACGCGACGCCGAAGCCGCGGTGCGCGCCCGTATGAAGCGGCAGGAGCTGCTGTACCAGCCGGGCCGCATGTTCCACATCATCATGTGGGAAGCGGCGCTGCACGCCCTGATCTGTCCGCCGGCTGTACTCCGCGCTCAGCTCGACCGGCTGGCCGGCATCATCGGCATGGACACCGTGGAACTCGGGGTCATCCCGCTCACCGCGTCGCTGAAGATCCCGCCCGCGAATGCCTTCTGGATCTATGACGAGCGCCTGGTGATCGTGGAGGACTGGCACACCGAGCTGTGGGTCGAGGACGCCGACAGCATTGCTGTCTACCAGCGCACCTGGGACAGGCTCCGCGACTCCGCCGTCTACGGCGCCGACGCGCACCGGGTCATCACCCGAGCGCGGAATACGCTCGGCCCCCCGTGAACCGGGTGCCTGGAAGCTGCGCTCGTTTCGGTCCGAACTCGTTGAGCAGGGGCCGCCGAACGACGCCTGACTTACAATCGAACGTGTGCTCGAAGCTGTAGAGATGCGACCGTGGCGCCCGGATTCGGGCCGCCCGCCACGTGTCCGCGTCTACCCGGCGAGGCACCCGCCGCGCCTGCTGGTCCGCACGGAAGGCGACTGGCGCACCGCTACCGTGATGGCGCGTCACGACTGGCCGGACGGCAAGATCGGTTTGCAGGTCACGATCCGACTCCCTGCGCCGGACCTCGACGGCATGCTCCAGACGTTCTGCCGCACCTACCGGTGGGACCGCCGCACGATGCGCCTCATCCCGTCGGAAGACGGTTCAGAGAGCACCGACACGAGCGGCGAAGTTCCGAATACCGGGTAGGTGGCGGTCGTGGCGCATCAGACCCGCGGCGATGGTACGTACGGAGCCGAGGCGGACTTCCTGGGGTGCCGCCTTCTCGGCGGCCAACAGGGCGCTGTAGCAGCGGTCGGGCTTGCCCCATTGGTCGAATGCGCGGGCGACGTCGACGTAGTAGCGGGCCTGGCGTTCGGGGGTCGGCAGCGTCGCCGGGCGGATTCTGCGGGCGTGCTCGATGGCGGTACCGGCGTCGCCCAGCAGGTAGCTGATGGAAATCTGGTGAAGGATCACCTGGCTGGGGCCGAACACCGCGCCGCCGGTGACTGCGTCGTGCCCGAGCTGGTCGGCGGTGGCGCCGGCTTCGGCGATCAGGTCGCGGGCCAGGTACCGGTCGCCTTGTTTGCCCGCGGTGTAGGCGGCGGTGGCGTACAGGTTGCCCTTCGCCGACAGCACGGCGGCATCGTTGCTGGCGCCGGTGAGCTGCTGGGCAGCGGTGACGGCGACGTCGGTGGCGCGGGTGTAGTGCTGGGCGCGGCGCCAGACAGAGGAGACCATGCGGTGGGCCTCGGCGGTGGTCAGTGCGTCCGCGCCGCCGCGGCACGCGGTCAGCGCGCGGTCGGCGGTGGCGGCGGCCATCTCGTCCTCGCCCATTTTGATGCACAGCCGGGTGGCGATGTTGTACAGCTCGGCGACCGCGGTCGCCCCGGCCTCGGGGTGCCCGGCGCCGGTGAGGGCCTGGGCGAGGGCGAGATGGCTTGGGAGTGCGCGGGCGAGGCGGTCGTAGCGGCAGGCGGCGAAGTCGCGCCGGGCGGCGTCGAGGGCCGCGGCGACCGCGGCCGGCGTCGGCTCCGGGGCGGCCAGGGCCGGGGTGTTGCGGTAGAGGAGGACGTCCTCCAGGCCGGACAGGCTGGGCCGTGGTGCAGCGGTGGCCGCGGTGGGGGTGAGGATCACGCTGGTGGTGGCCCCGGCTACGCGGGCCAGGAGTTTGCGGCGTCGCACCGGGTCCTCATCCTCCTCGCCGATCGGCTCACGGCTCAGGCTATCGATGCCGGGTGGGGCGGCGGAGCCGTATGAGGCTGCCGTCGCTGGATCGTGTCGCGGTGCCAGCCCGAGCAGATGCGGCGGAATGCCGAGGAGGCCGGCGATGCGCGTGAGGAGGTCGATGTCACGCATCGGCTGCTGTCCGCGTTCCATCCTCGACAGCGAAGCCGCGGTGTAGCCGACGGCCTGGCCCAGGTCGGCGAGGGTGACGTCCGCGGCGCGGCGGGCCAGGCGCACGATCGCGCCGGCGTCGCGGCGGGTGAGGGCGTCGCGCATGGCGGGCGTGTGCCACAGCGGGTGCGAGCTGTCCAGGGCGTCCATGGACCACCTCCTGCCGGACTTCATTGTCCCCGCAACCGGTGTGCCAGCGCAGTCTGTTGCAAGCCGTTTACACCCGGTGCAAACCGCGTGCGCGGATCGCAGACGGCTCTGCCGGAACCCTCCGGGGCGCGGTGCTCTGGGCAGTGCGGGCGACTCGCCCGCTGACCCCGAGGGAGGCCGTGCATGCTGAACGAAACGACCCTGCGCAGAGCCGCGGTGGTGGGGCTGGGCTCCCAGGCCCGGGAGGACCACCTCCCGGCGCTCGCGGACTGCCAGTTCGCCGAGCTGGCGGCGGTCTGCGACACCGACAGGGAGACCGCCGGGGGCCAGGCCGTCGCCTGGCGGGTGCCCGGCTACACCGACCTGGAGAAGATGCTCGCCGAGGTGCGGCCCGACTTCGTCATCGCCGCGGTGCCGCACCACGCCGGCCGTCAGGTGATCGAGACGTGCGCCGCGGCGGGGGTGCACGTGATGAAGGAGAAGCCCTTCGCCGTCGATCCCGTCGAGGCTGCTGATCTGGCGGCGGTCTGCGCGAAGGCGGGCATCGAGTTGATGGTGACCGTCCAGCGCCGCTTCCACCCCATCTACACCGCCGCGCTGCAACTGCTGGAGCAGATCGGCACCCCGTACCTCGTCGAGGGCCGCTACACCTTCTGCTGCGCCGACCCCGCCGCCGGCTGGCGCGGGCAGCGCACGCTCGCCGGCGGCGGGGCGCTGATGGACATGGGCTACCACCTGATCGACCTGCTGATCTGGTACCTCGGGCTGCCGGACCGGATCCTGGCCGACGTCTCCACGGCCGCGGCCCCGCACGCGGACTACGACGCCGAGGACACCGCGCTGGTCCACCTGTCCTACGACACGGGCCTGTACGGCTCGCTGCTGATCTCCCGCTCCAGCGGCCCGAAGAGCGAGGCCCTGGCCATCACCGGCACCCGCGGCAAGGTGATCGTCGAGCGGGGCAGCGTGCGCCGACTGGACCCGGCCGGCCAGCAGATCGAGTCCCTGACCCGCCAGCCCGCATGGCCGGCTGCCGCGGCCGCGCAGATCGACGCCTTCTGCCGGGTCCTGGACGGCACCCGCACCAACCCGTCCCCGCCCGAGACCCACCGGGCGCACGCCGCGTTCCTGGCCGCCGCCTACGAATCCGCCACGACCGCCCGTCCGAGCGACCCCAAGGAGTACCTGCCGTGACCGACTCGTCCACTTCCTCGCTCGCCCTCCTCGGAGGGAAGCCGGAGATCACCACGCCCGGAGCGCACTTCTCGTGGCCGCCGATCGACAGTCGGGACATCGAGGCCGTCACCGGGCAGGTGATGGAAGCCGTCTCGATTCCCGACCGCTCCGGCATCGTCGCCGACCTGGAGGACGCCCTGGCCGCCTGGCTCGGCGTCCGGCACGTGGTCACCACGTGCACCGGCACCGCGGCGCTGCACTCGATGTACGCCGCCGCCGGTATCGGCCCCGGCGACGAGGTGCTCGTGCCCGCGCTGACCTTCCACGCCACGGCGACCCCGCTGCTGCACCTCGGCGCCCGCCCCGTCCTCGTCGACGTCGACGACGACGGGCAGCTCGACCTCGACGCGGCCGCACGCCTCGTCTCGCCCCGGACGAAGGCCATGGTCGCCGTGCACCTGTGGGGCCTGCCCGAGAACGCCGACGCCCTGGCCGCGTTCGCCGGCGAGCACGACGTGGTGCTGCTGGAGGACGGCTCCCACGCCCACGGCGCCTCCTGGAACGGCCGGCTCGTCGGCACCTACGGGCGGGCGGCGGCCTTCAGCCTCAACGGACCGAAACCCCTAGCCGCCGGCGAGGGCGGCTTCGTCGCCACCGACGACACCGAGCTGTACTACCGGCTGCTGCTGCACGGCCAGTACAACAAGCGCTGCCGCACCGAAATCCCGGCCGGCCACCCGCTAGCGAAGTACGCGACCACCGGCCAAGGACTCAAGCTGCGCATCCACCCCCTCGCCGCCGCCCTCGCCCGCGCGCAACTCCCCCGCCTAGAGGGCTACCTCACCGGCCGCGCCGCCTGCGCCAAGCGCATCTGCGCCGCCCTGGAAGATGTCCCCGGACTGCGCGTCCCCCACCTCGACCCGGCGGCCCGAGCGTCCTGGTACGCGCTGCCACTGCGGTACGAGTCGGCTGCACTCGGCGGCCTGCCCCTGGCCCGCTTCCTGGCCGCGGCCCATGCCGAGGGAGCCACCGAGGTCGACCACCCCGGCTCCACCCGCCCCCTCCGCGACCACCCCCTCTTCCACACCCCGGGGAAGCTGATCCCCCACTACCCTGTCGCCCAGGACCCCGCCCCCGGGGACTGCCACAGCGCCGCGCGCGTACACGCCAGCACGCTCAAGCTGCCCGTCTGGCACCGCCCCGAGGACTCCGCAATCGCCGACGCCTACGCCGCGGCGCTGGCCAAAGTCGCCCGCCACCACAAGGACCTGCTGTGATCGCACCAGCCGCACCAGTCGACGCCGCCCTGCTCCAGGCGCTCACCACCGCCGCCGACGCCGACGGCATCACCAAGCGCGTCGTCGGCGCCGTCATCCCCGACGACGCCGGCCAGGTCCTGCTCCTGCACCGGCCCGCCGACGACTTCCTCGGCGGCCTATGGGAGCTGCCCTCCGGCGGCGTCGAGGACGGCGAAACCCTCCTCGACGCTGTACGCCGCGAAGTCGCCGAAGAGACAGGGCTACCCGTCACCGGCATCAGCAGCTACCTGGGGCATTTCGACTACCTGTCCGGCAGCGGCCGGCGCACCCGCCAGTTCAACTTCGCCGCCGAAGTCGCCTCCTGCACCGCGGTCAAGCTCACTGAGCACGACGAGTACGAATGGGCCGAAACCGCCGGGCAGCACAAGACCTCCGAAGCTGTCCAGAAGGTGCTGGCCGCATGGCGCCAGCACACCGACTGACACAGGCCAGGAGGCGCGAACGCCTCCACCCCGCGCAGCCTGGGCATGCAGAAACGCCCCCGTCGCCCGGCCCGATGGCCGGACGACGGGGGTGGGGTGCATGGGGCCGGGGGCGGCTATGCCGCAGGCTCGAACCAGGACGGTTGGACATCGGATCGCGTCTTCGGCACCGCGGGAGTCAGTTCGGCAGGTGCCGATCGTGCGCGGACGACGGTGATCTCCTCATCGTCGCAGCCAGAGGCGATGCGCTGGATGGCGGCGTGCTCGGCCGGGTTGACGGTCAGCCCCCAGCGGATCTTCACCACGACCCAGTCGGTGAGGTAGCGGCAGGTCGCTGATGCGGCAGGGGGCATCCACTCGGCGGGGTCGCGGTCGGCCTTCGACTGGTTCTGCTTGTCGTAGACCGCGAGGAGGGCGCGCTCGTCCTCAAGGTCGTTGGCGTAGCCCTCCCGCTCGGCAGCAGTCCATGTCGCCGCGCCGCTGTCCCAGGCTTCACCGAGAGGCACCATGTGGTCGATATCGACGTCGACCTTGCTCGTCTGGGTGCTTTCGTCGTACCAGGAATACCAGGTGCCGGTGTCCCTCGCGATGGTGCAGCGGCCGGTGATCTGCGGCGCCGTGACCGCGTCCCTGAGCAAGATTTCGGCCCTGGTGTCGCAGCCGTCGCGATCCTGGTCGACCCAGTGCTTGAACTCGGCGCGGCTGTAACCGGCGCGGGGACCTTCGTCCTCGACGGGCAGGGCGGCGATCAGCTCCGACAACGGAGCCTTCACCACCTCGCCCTGTGCGGCCGCTGCGGAGCCTGCGGGCAGGAGCAACAGCGCGAGAACAGCGGCGAGCGCGCCGACTACCCCACGGGCGAACCATCTCGTGAGTTTCATGAGCCTTGGATAGCGCCAGCACCAGCCCCGCCCCCCTCGCCGCGCCGGGCGTCACCCTTTCGGGGAGAGCCGCTCAGCCCACGCCGGCGCAGCGGCACGTGCAGAAGCCTCGGCCGCCTTCGGGCGGCCGGGGCTCGATAGTTCACAGGTACTGGCGGCGGTTCGGGTCGAGGCCCATGGACAGCGCGGCGGGCGCACCGGAGCCGTCCGACGGCGCCGGGGCATCGCTGCGGCGGCACATGAGCGCGTCCGGATCCCAAGCGGGCGGCTGGAGGGTGTAGCCGTCCGGGCACGCCGGGCCGGGGGGCCCTTCCACGCCGGGCTCACCGCGCGGCCCTTGTTCTCCCTGCGGGCCTCGAGGGCCCTCCGCTCCCTGCGGGCCCGGCGGCCCCGGCACCGTCGAATCCGCGCCCGGCTCACCCGGCGGCCCCGGCACCGTCGAGTCCTTCCCTGGCTGGCCGGCGGCCCCGGGCGCACCGGGACTCGGCGTGATCGTCGGCGCCGGCCGACCCGCCGGCCCGCGGGGGCCGCGCGGCCCCGGGATCGGCACCGGCACCTCGGCACGGTCCGGCAGTCCGGATACCGCCTCGGCCGGATCCGGCGCGACCGGCTGCTCCCCCGACCCCTGTACCTGAGCGCGCAGTTGCCGTACGTCCGTCGCCAGCGTGCTGACCGCCTCACCGCGCCGGTCCGCCTCGTCGGCCAGCCGCGCGGCCTCGGCAGCGAGCTTGTCCGCCCGCGCCGTTGCCCGCGAAGCCTCGCTCTGCGTCTGCACCCACACCACGCCGACGACGCCGCCGAGGAACAGCAGCCCGGCGACGAGCCACAGCACGTGCCGGCGGCGGGCGAAGACGTGCTCTGTGCGCGTCACAGCGTCCCCCCGAGCTGCACGACCTGCGTCCGCAGGCGCTCGACTTCCGCTTCAAGTGCGTGGACCTTCGCCTCGGCCGCGGAGGCGCGCGCCTCGGCCGCGGCCTGGTCCCGCTCGGCCTTGTCCCGCTCTGCGGTCAACCGGCCGGTGAGGCTGTCGTATCCGCCGATGATGCCGCCCTCCCGCTGGGCCCTGGCCGCGGCCCGGGAGCCGTACACGGCCGCCGCCGCGGCCACAGGCGAGCCGAGTAGAGCGGCTACGGCCGTGACCATGGCGGCGTCCATGCCACCTCCCGAACGCGCGTACCGGCCGTCAGGCGCCGCGAGGCGCGTCCTTGACGAGGGTGTCCTGCGCCGCCGCGGTGACCCCGGTGGGCTTCCACAGTCCGAAGTGCGTGAGCACCCCGGTCGCGAAGCTCACGAGCGCGAGCACGGCGGCGGTCGCCGGCTCGAAGTCGGGCCCGGGACTCGCCAGCTCGACGAGGAAGCCGTTCAGGGTGCTGAGGAAGAGCAGGAGGACGGCCTTCACGCCAGCATGCGTCACGCGGGTGGTGACGAGTCCGACGAGCACGGGCAGTACGACGGAGATGACGAGGCCGAGCCAGTACGCGGCATCGAGATTTACGTCCATAGGTGATCCGTTCTGCGAGTAGAGGTTCGGACGGAGATCAGGCCACGACTCGGAAGCCCGCGGCGTCGCCGAGACGGGCCAGCGTTGCCCTGCCGGGGATGCCGTCGGCGTCCGGGCCGGAGTAGCCGCAGCGCCGCTGCCACGCCGCGTAGGCGGCGACGGTGGAGGTACCGAAGTGGCCGTCGAGGTGCGCCTTGCGCAGTAGACCGGCGTCGACGAGCGCCGCCTCGACAGTCCGCACGCCGCTGCCGTACGACGTGGGCGTGCCCTTCTTCGGCGGGTCGGTCTTGGCCGCGGTCCGCAGCCGGGACAGGTCAACCACGGGCAGCGTGGGCTTCGGCAGGGCCGGCCGTGGTGCCTTGTCACCTAGCCGGTCGCCGATCCGCCCCCGCATGCCGCCCATGCTGAACCCGCGCGGGTCGATCTTCTGCGGGCTCCACTCCGCGTGCCCGAGCACCGAGCGCGCCCCCCAGCCGTGCGCCCGGCACAACGCCGCGGCCGCGCGCTCGATCGCGTCCAACTGGACGTCGGGCCACGGGTCGTCGCCATCGCCGCGGTTGACGCACTCGAACCCGTAGAACCTCGCGTTCCCATCCGTGTTCAGCTCGTTCTCGTCGGGCAGGGAGCGCTCGGCGATGACCGCGCGCAGCACATCGTCGTCGCCCAGGCCGGCGTGGTTCGTACGGCCGTGGCCGATGAGGTGGACGCGGCCGCGCTTGTCGATGACGCCGTGGCACAGCGGGCCCGGCAGGTCGGGCCGGCCGCGGCGGCAGACGTCGATGATGCCCTGGCCGTCACCGCTGGCGGTGTGGTGGAGCATCACGCCGTGCACCGGGCCCCACGGCCCGCGCCCGTTGCGGTTGTGCGTACGCCATCCGTCGTGCTCGACGACCGTGCAGCCTTCGCGCTTCAGCACGCGCAGGACGACGGAGGCGGACAGTGGATCGGCCATGCGGGACTCCAGACATGGTGAAGCCCCGGGGCCAGACCGGCGCCGGGGCGTGCGGAGCAGGTCAGACGGGTCGCTTGTAGGTGACGTTCATCGACGGTCGGCCGCCGCCCGTGCCGGTGTTCAGCGCCGCGCCGGAGTTCTGCACGGCCACCAGCTCGACGTAATCGCCCACCGCGAGCATGAGGTTCAGGGTTCGCGCCGAGACCACCGTGACCAGGTTCGTCGGCGTCGCCGTGATCCTGTTTCCGTGCCCGGCTTGCACCAGCGAGCCGTTCAGGTACCAGGCCGCGCCCCTGACCGATCCCCCGGTCGACGCCTCGAGGGACACCTCACCGGTCAGCTCGTACCAGCCGGCGCGCCGGCAGGTGTAGCGCGTCGGGTTGGCCACAGCCCAGCCGCCGAGGTCGTCCAGCTCGACCGTCTCCCACGAGATCGCGTTCCCGACGATGGGGTTGTTGCCGGTGGCGATGGCCTGGTTGGTGTCCCTCGTCGCGCGGAAAAGCAGCATCCCGACGAGGAAACCCGAGTTGAGCCGGTCAGCGGTCAGCGTCTGGCCGGGCTGGACGATGGCGACCACGAAGAGCACCTCCGGGCGGGCGGCGAGGGCGCGAGGGTGCCGCCTCGCGGAGCGGGTGGACTACAGCGCGACGACGGCGGGCTGCTTGAGCGCGACGGACGTGCCCAGGGCGTGCGGCTTGGTGATGCCGTTGACGGAGCGGGTCACCGTCAGGGCCCGGTCTGCGGTGGGGGCGCCCGGCGCCACCGCGGTGACCGTTACGTCTTCGCCGGCGAGGGTCACGTCGAAGGGGACCTCGGCGTCCGTGGCCCACGGCAGGTCGCCGCTGGCGTTCACGAGCAGCGTGGTGTCCGCCGCCCCGACGGCGGCGGCCAGGACGGAGCCCGCGGTGTCGACGCGGCCGAGCACCGGGTCGCCGACGACTCCGACCGTCCACGGGCCTGCCGGCGAGCACGCGAAGGTGATCTCCCATGTGCGCGGCAGGATCGTCTCGGTGTAGCCCTCCACGATCAGCCGTACGGGGCCGGGGGGAAGCCAGTCGGGGAGATTGGTGATCTCGATGATGTCGCCGGAGTCGAGGTTGAGGACGTCCTCGACGACGGTATCCGGCGCCGTGTGCAGCTTGATTGTCACCGACGGGTAGCGCGCCTCATCCCAGGTGCCCAGATGCACGCGCCACCAGGCTTGAGGCTCTGCCTGCTCGTCGGAGGCCAGGTTGAGCGTCACCGCCTCGTCGTAAACACCCGCTCCGGCTGGCGGCGGCTGCACGCTCAGCGGGCCCTCCTCCAGGGCCACCGGCGGCGACGAGGAGCCTTCGGGCACCGAGACGGTGACCTGGTTGCGGATGGTCAGGTCGTCGCTGTCCGGCTCCAGCGGCGGGGCCAGGTGCCCCGGGGCGGTGTAGTCCAGAGTCAGCCGCGGCCGCTGGTTGTACCGCATGCGGCGGGCCCGGTACTGCAGCCCCAGCGTCTCGCGCTGCTCGGCCAGGACGCCGCCGTCGACGTCCTCGCAGTCCTGTATGACGTCGAGGGCGGTGGCGATGCGCTGCGGGCCCATGGGTTCGGAGTTGGAGCTGAGTCCGGTGGCGATGAGGAGGAGTTGCTCCTCCTGCGCCAGGCGGCGGAGGCGGGCGACCGCGGTCTCGCCGCGGTATGCGGAGTCCGCGGCGCCTTCGCCGCCGCCCAGGACGCTCGTGTCCGGGCTCGCGGTGTAGGTGATGTGCCCGATGGGCATGGAGGCGAGTCCGGAGCCGTACGAGGTGGCGATCCGCCGCGGCCGGGTGAACCCGCTGCGGGTGTAGAAGACGCCCTGCTGCGTGTTCTGGCCGATCGGGGCGACGATGAGCCAGTAGTCGGTGTCTCCCGGGTTGGTGCCGGGTCGTGCCCGCAGGATGAGCCGGGACCAGCCCTGCGCCCCCAGGGCGAGGATGCCGGCGTCGGTGGTGTTGAAGCTGCCGAGGAGCACGCCGTCGCCGTCGTACGCGGCCACCTGGAGCCCGGCGGTGCTGTAGGACCCGACGATCTGCGCGATACCGCCGCCGCTGGTCGCCACGGAGATCATGGTCTTTTGGCTGCCGGTGGGGATGGCGTCGAGGCGGTAGACCATCTCGACACGCCAGCCGGTCGAGCCCGACGGCAGGGCGGGCAGCGGCGCGTTGATGCTGGCGGCGTCCCCGAGGGCGGGCAGTGCGTCGCTGCTGACCAGGCTGTCGTTCGCGGCGAACGCGAGATCGCGCGCGAGCATCGGGCGGCCGTCGGCCAGCGCGGACACTGCTCGGGTGGCCTCGGCGCCGTCCTCCATAGGCCAGTACGCCAGAAGCCCGCTGTGGCCCGGGATGAAGCGCCGCAGCGTGCTCTCAAGGGCCTTGTTCCGCTGGCCGTAACGCCGCAGCATCCCCGCGACCTCCAGCTCGACCCACACGTCCTTTCCGGAAGGTGCCCAGCGGTCGGGCCACTTCGCGGCCTCCCCGACGAACCGGCAGTACAGGGCGGTGATCGTCCCGCCGCCCTGGATCGTCCACGACCGGCCCGCCGAGTCCGTGAAGGAGCCGGTTCCCTCCGGCTGCGCCGTGAAGTCCGGGTTCGCGACCGCCGGGCCGCCGATGCCGTCGCGGACCTCCGCGGCGTAGTACCGGCCGCCGCCCGGGGAGAACCCGATCGTGCTGATCTCCCCGACCTCAAGGTCCGCCGTCCCCGCCGTGTTGACCGACGTGGTCCCGGCGGTCACGACCGCGTCGCCGAGCTGCTCCCAGGGGCCGGCCATCGTCCGGGCCGTGTAGAACGTGACGCTGTGACCCGACGCCCCGTTGTCGGTGTCGAGGGTGGCGCGCAGCGCGAACCGCTGTCCGCTGAAGTGCGGCACCACGGCGGTCCCGATACGTTCGATCGCGTTGGCGCCGTCGGTGGACCAGGTCAGGGAGGGGCGCCCGTCGTTGGTGAGCAGCAGGCGCCACATGCGGGCGTTGGAGTTGATGTTGTAGCGGCCGATGAGTTCGTTGACCTGCGGGGCGAGGATGCTGGAGAGCGTCGGGAGGCGGTCGAGCGCGACGTCGACGCGCACGTCCAGGTCCCCGGCCACGTTCAAGGCGTTGTCCGAGGCGACGCGGGCGCGGTCGCCAGGGGCGCCCGGCAGCCACAGGTACCGGCGCGGGCCGCGCGCCCACACCCTGACCGGCGTGTTCTGGCCGATGACCCCGTAGTAAGGCGAGCGCGGGTTCCTCGGCGACCACGTGCCGTCCAGGTTGTTCAGCGTGATGTTGCAGGAGCCGGGGCCCAGTTCGGCCCCGGCGTCCTGCCGGCCGCGCTGGATCTGGATCGGATCGCGCGTGTACGCCTTCGCGGTGACCGGCACCCGCGTGGCGCCTGCGAGGATCTCCAACAGCGTCTCAGGCACAGTCCTCGCCTTCCTCTACTTGTTCCCGAAGGCGACCTGTATGGAGCCGCGGCCGTCGACCTGCACGATGCGCCGGATGATGCGCCGCATCTCCGAGGGCCCGGCCAGTTCGATCCGCAGCGTTGCCACGGCGCCGCCCGCGCTGGCGCCGGCCATGGCCGGCGTGCCGCCGCCCGCCGCGCCCGCCGTCGCCGGGGACGGGACCGACACCAGCGACGACATCGCCGCGTCGACCGCAGCCTGCCCATGCTGGATGCCGCGTACGAGACCGGCGGGGATGTAGCGGCCGACGTCTCTGTCCATCACGCGGGACGGGGAGTGGATCCCGAGCGCCTTCCGGATGCCCGTCCGCAGGTTCTTCGCGATCCGCAGCATGGCCCGCTCGAGGGCCTTGTCCTGCGAGCGCAGGCCGCGGACGAGGCCCTTGGCGGCCTGGATACCGGAGCTGTACATCGCGTTACCGGCTACGTCCCCGGCCCGCCCGGCGGCCTGCTGCAGCAGCTTCTGCTGGCCGTTGAGCTGCTTGATCTGGGCCCGGTTGGCGGTGGCCAGGGCCGCGGCTTGCGCGCCGCCGCCCTCGACACCGGCCTGTGCGATGTCCGCGATGATGTTCTTCGACACCCCGAGCTTGCGGAGCTTGGCCAGGTTCCGCGCGAAAATCTGCGCGTCGGCCGCGTCCGCCCTCAGACCGGTGATGATCGAGGAGGCGGTGACCGGCCCGCCGGTGGTGTCCTGCGCGGTGACCGCGGCTCCCTGGAGGATGCCGCCGCGGACCTGGGAGGCGAGCTGATCGCGCGCCCGGATCCGGTCCTTGAGCTTCTTCTCCGCGGCGGCGAGCCTCTTCTCGACCCGCGCTTCCTGGTTCGCCAGCCTCGTCAACTGCTTGTTGCGGCGGCTGATGCGGTCGAGCGCGCCGCTGCGGCGGCGCCCGGGGGCGAGGCTGTCGCGGACGATGTCCGCGAGGCGCTGTGAGGCGGAGCGGACCTGCTTGGCAGAGCCGGTGAGGCCCTCGACGAGGCCGCGGGCGATCCAACGGCCCTGCGCGGCGGTGACCTTGGACGGGGAGCTGATGCCGAGCGCGGACGCGATCGGCCCCGGGATCACCGAGCTGGCGAAGGAGCCGACCTTGCTGGACAGCCAGCCGCCCATGCTGCTGATGCCGTTCCACAGACCCTCGACGACGGCCTGCCCGGCGCCGTACAGCAGGGAGCCGAGGCTGCCGACCGCACGGACGATCATCCCCGGTACGCGGCTCATGTAGCGGACTACGGCGGTCGCCCGGCTGATCGTGGCCGACAGCATCCGGCCGCCGGCACGGGCCATGGCGCCGAACAGCATGCCGCCGAGCGGCGCGAGGGCGCCGATGATCCGCCGCGGCACCGCAGTGACCAAGGCGAGGGTCTGTCGGACAGAGGTGGACACCGCCTGGCGCATGAGCCGCCAGGCGGTGGAGAAGTCGCCGCTCAGGAGCGCGGTCAGCGCGCGCAGCGCGGGCACCACGACGCCGGTGATCTGCGAGGCGAGGCGTCCGGCGAGCACCGACGCGACGCGGCCGACGAGAGCGATCAGCGGCCGGAGCGCGGGCATCAGCGCGGTCAGAATTTCGGCGCTGACCTGCGAAAAGGCGAGGATCAGCGGCCCGGCGGCGATCATGATGTCCGCGAAAGCTTGGCCGAGCACGATCAGGCTGGGCCCGAGGGCGACGAGAAGCTGCGAGAAGATTTGCAGAGAATTGTTCAGATTCTGTGCAAACATTTGCGCGAGTGGGCCGATGATCTGCGGCAGCGCAGCAAGGGCGGGCTGCAGGCTGGCGAGGAGGATCTGCGCGGTTTCCTTGATCACCGGGGCGGAGTCGCGGAAGATCCTTCCCAGCGCGGCAAAGAGCGGGGTGACGGCTGGCAGCAGGGACACCGCGAGCTGGCTGATCACCGGCAGGAGCGGCAGGGCGGCGGTGACCATCTCTCCGGCGGCGTCCGCCATTTCGAGCAGGACCGGCTCGGCCGCGCTGATCACGGGCAGGAGGGCGTCGCCGAGCGCGCCGATCAGTTTCTGCGCGGGCGGTCCGAGCTTGGCGAAGACGCGGCCGACGACCTGGAGGGCCGTGCCGAGGATCGGGCCCGCGGTCTCGGCGAGGGTCGCCATCGTGCCGATCAGGGCCTGCAGCCCGGACTGCACCGCGGACGACGCGAACGCGTCGTCGATGCTCTCGGTGATCTCCTTCAGCGTGCTGAGGAACCCGGCGCCCGAGGTGTCCGCGGCCCCGAAGATGCTCCCGACGATGGAGCCGACGTTGCCGAGGACGTCGAACAGGTCGCCGGACAGCTCGACGGCCTGCTCGATGGCGCGCTGCATGCTGCCCGACTCGAACGCGCTGGTGAGCACCCCTGCCAGGTCGCCGGCCTTGTCGCCGAGGGCGGCGGTCAGCCGGGTGAACGTCGGGCCCGCGGCGGCGGCGAGTTGGGCGAAGCCCTGGAGGATCTGGCCGGGGATGTCGGCGAGGTTCTTCAGCCCGCTGGTGGCCGACGACAGGGCCTTGCCCAGCACCCCGGAGCGGCCCAGGCCGCGCGCGGTGGTGAGCACGCCGCGGCCCATCTCGTTAAGCGTCGACGCGGACGAGGTGAGCGCGCTGCGCAGCGCCGGCAGGGTCACCCGCGCAGTGCGCGCGAGGTCCTGGTCGAGGTCGGCGAAGAGCCGGTTCTGTACCTGCTGCTGCAGCCGGTGGAGCGCGGGCTGCATGCTGCGGATCTGCTCGACGAACGCCCGTGCGTTCGGGGCGAGTTTCTTCAGTGCCTCGGCGTACTTCTCGGGGTCGGAGGGATCCATCGCCGCTGCGACGGCGTCCCCGACGCCCTGCATGCCGATCTTGAAAGCGGTCTGCGCCGAGACCATCGCGAGCATCGCGGTGGTGCCGACGGCCGCGGCCGGTGCGATCTCGACGAGCGTGGCAACCAGTCCGGCCGCTACCGGGATCGCGCCGCCGAGCGCCAGGCCGAGCGTGCCGATCCGCGCACCGACCGACAGCAGACTGCCGGCGATGGCGCGGAGCTGGCTGTCCATGCCCCGCTGGAGCCCGCGCATACGCCGCTCGGTGCGGTCGATGCCGGCGATGGCGCCGGTGTCGTCGACCGTGACGACGCCGACGAGTTCCCCGATCGTGAGTGCCATCGCCGCGCACCCCCGTTCGGCCGGATCGGAGGTGCGCGCGGTCGCGGTGGCGTCAGCGCGTGGGCTTGGCGATGTCCTCGGGAGGTGGTGCGAAGTGCCGGAAGAGCCTGCTCGTCTCGTTGGACAGCAGGCCGAAGATGCGGATCTTCAGCCACCGCCACGACCGGCGGCGCAGCAGGTGGGCGTCCTCGACGTCGATGCCGTACACCTGGTGGAGGTCGGCCTCGATGAGCGCCCACTGCTCGAGCAGGTCCGACCACGTCAGGTCGGCGAAGAGTCCTCCGCCGGTGTCTCGGCGGCGGCGGTCGACGTAGCCTTCCGGGCGCTCGTACCACTCGAAGAGGCCCGTGACCGGGTCTTGCTCGCCGCAGCCGATCCACTCTTCTTCGACTTCGGCTTCTTCGCCTTGGCGGCGGTGCGGCGGGCCTCCCGGTTCGGGCCCGCCACCTGCGTAGGGTCCCCCGCGGCCTTCCAGTATTCCGCGGCGGCGTCGAGCCCGTCGATGATCCACCGCACGGCGGTGATCGCCACGTGGCGGTGCCAGGGCCAGGTCACGCCGTCCTTGATGAGCTGCTCGTGGACGTCCCCGAGGCACATCTTGTAGAGGTCCAGCTCGTCGGCGTCGTCGAGCGCGGAGGTGTCCGGCTCGGCGCCGCCGGCGAGGAGGCCCACGGCCATGCCGGCCAACTGCTGGACCTTCAGCCCGACCTCGGCTGACGGTGCGGGGATGGTGTACTCGCGGACGCGCCCGTCGCCGCCCTTCACGGGCAGGGTGAGGGAGTCGTCGTGCAGCTCGGCGAGAGCTTCGAACCGGGCCATCAGGGCGCGATCGGGTTCGTGATCGGCGTCAGCGGCCCGGTGCCGGTGAACGTGGCCTCGACCTGGTCCAGCGCGGTGTACTCGCCGCCGGACGGGGCCCAGTTGACCAGTGCCTTGCCCTCGTACGCCTCGGGGAGCCCGTTGCGGTCCATGAACCGCAGGTGGACCTTCGAGTCGTCGCCGTAGGCGAAGAACGCGGTGCGGATCTTCTCGTGCACCGGGCTGTACGCGGTGTCGTCGGGGGTGTGCTTCCTGTTGAAGGTGGTGCTCACCTCCCACGCCTGGGCCGTCTTGGTGTTCTCCGTCCAGCCGTCCGTGTCGTACGACGTGGAGTCCTCGATGTTGGGCTCGGCGGTCCACTGGAACTCGGTCACCCCGGGGCAGAGTGCCCAGGACGGCGCCTCCGCCGTCCCCATGTTGATTTCCAGGCGCCAGCGGCGGGCGAGCGCGGTCTCGGTCGGCGTCGTCATGACGCGGCCCTCCTAGTCGGTCAGGTTCGGGCCGGGCCGCGTGGCCCGGAGGTAATAGTTCGCGGTCAGCTCGGTCCGGCCGTGGGTGTCCTGGCCGATTGGCACCTGCGAGGCGCGCCAGGACAGGGCGACGCGGACGCCGCCGAGCTGGTAGTGCTCGCGGCCGTGGAGGAGGTCGCGGATCTCGTCGGCGAGGTCCTCGAGGACGGTCGGGTCGCGGCCGGCGCGCAGGCGGATCTGCACGGCGGTGATGACGTCCGTCTGGCCGGTGTCCTCCACCGGGTACGGGGTCAGGCAGATGATCTTGTCGGGGCTGTCGGGGACGACGGCGATCGTGATGCCGGTCTGGTCGGGGCCGTACGTCCCGTCCGGGTCGTACACGCCGTGTCCGGCGTCGGCGATGAGCGCGGCGAGGCCCCGGAGGAGGTCGCTGGTGTAGCCCACCGGTCACCTCCCCGTGCGCGACGTGGGCCCGTAGACCGGGCCGGGAGGAGCGGGGGGATGGGGGTGGGGGTCAGCCGCGGAGCCAGCGGCGCAGCGGCACCGCGATCAGGCGCAGCACGACGTCGCGCTCCGAGTTCATCGGCAGCTCCAGGTACTTCGCGGAGCGGCCCGGCAGGTGCCGCCACGTCAGCTCCTCGTGCTGCCGCGCGGCGTACACCGTGTCGTACGTGACGATGCCGTTGAGCCCATCGACGTCCACCCACGAGGACCGTTCGAGCGTGCCCTCCTCCAGCGGCACCAGTTTCCGGGACTCGGCGAGGACGTGCTCCAGGCCGCGGCGCAGCCCTTCCGACTGCAGCCGCCGACCGCGCGTGGTCCACAGCCGGTCGCCGTTGAAGGTGAAGCGGGTGTACTGCGACACGTCAGCCCCCGGTCTACCGCATCTGCACCTCGAGGTGATCCGGCGTCGGGAGCCGGCCCCCGTCACGGCGGAGCGCCGCGATGACGGTCGTCGTCCGGCCCGTGGGCAGCCGTACGCGGGACTTCGCCGGGCACTCGGTGTCCGGGCGGCAGTACGCCGTCGAGGACGATGTCACCTCGTCGTCGTTCGGGCTGCGGACGAGCCGTGTCTGCTCGTCCACGAAGCACCGCACCTCCGCCGGCGCCGCGAAGCGCGGCCCGGTCGGGCCTTCGCCGAGCCACGCCTCCACCGTGATCGTGTGCTGCAGCAGCCATCCGGGGATCAGCACGAGGTCACCACCCCCAGGACGAAGATGCTCGGCGTCAGGTCCGGGCTGCGGAGCACGTCCCCAGCTTGCGGGGCGACTTGCCGCGCCGGGGGCCGCTGCCCACCGCCCCCGGCGCCGCCAGCCCCACCCGACAGGGACACCGACCCGATCGACACCGAGCCCCACCCCGCCGCGGCGGCCCCCGTGGAGTCGCCCAGCTCGCCCCACCATGCGACCTGAGCGCACACCGCGTCCCGGACTGACTCGCGCACCGTGCTGTTGCTGGGGTAGCCGTCCGGGTCAACGTCGTACCAGCAGTACCGGAGCACCTCCGCGTCGAGCATGCGGGAGGCGTCCCGCAGGAGCCGCTCGGCGTCCGCCGGCGCCGGCTGGCCGGTGTAGGCGGTGAGGTCGCCGGGCTGCGCGTAGACCCTCATCCCGGCCACCTCCTTTCAGGCCGAGGTGCCGACGATGACGACGTCGTACGTCACAGACGACCCGGCGCCGCTGTTGGCGACCTTCAGCAGGTCGGCGGTGCCTGCACCGACCGCGTACCCCGCGGCGTCCGCGGCCCCAGCGAAGGCCCCGAAGGACGCGCCGGGCCGGAGGGTGAGGGTGCCGGTGGAGTTGAGGAGGGCTGCCCACGGGGTCGCGGCAGCGGCGCCGATGACGACGCTGTTGGTGTTGCCGGCCGCCGCGGCGACGAACAGCCCTTTGATCTTGACGAAGGTGATGGTGCCGCCGAAGGCGTCCAGCAGGACGCCCGCGAGGTCGAGATCCTCCGTCGCCGACGCGGTCAGCGTGCGCCGGTCGTGGAAGACCTTGTCGGCCTGCCCGGCGGCGGTGCCCGAGCTGAGCTGTACCGCGCGCCGGAAGTTCAGCTCGTCCTGCGTTGTGGTGAGGTCCAGCGTCTTCGTCTGCTGGACCGTCGCGGCCATGCTGAGCGTGCTGGAGACAGTCATGCGTGCGACCTCCCCTTTCAGCTCGCGATGACGAGCGGCACCTGCCGCTTGAACGCCGGGGACGCGATCGTCGCCGGCGCCGTCGCGGTCAGCGAGCTGCCCGAGGTCTGGGACAGGTTGCCCTCGCCGGTCAGGACCGGCCGCGCGCCGGAGGACCCCACCAGCGTCGGCACGGTGCCCGCGGCGACCATCACGCCGACGTAGTAGACCCCGCTGCGGGTGACCTTCTGCGGGGTGGCCAGGGCCAGCGTCTTGACGGTGTCCGCCGACCAGGCGGTGCTCGTCTGGTCCGCGGACTGGGCCATGAGCGCGCCGGTCGGGCTGTAGAGCGCCGCCCAGTAGTTCGTCGGGGTGGCCGCGGCCGTTGCGCCGGAGATCACGGACAGGTTGGTGACCGTGTCGCCGTCGTTCAGCCACAGCGCGGCCAACGTCATCACGCCGGAGGTGAGCGCGGCGACGTCGTCGAGGCCGACGCGCGGGAGGTTCGCCCGGTGGAACACGCTGGGGCGGCCGGCGGTGTTGAGCCAGCCGAGGTCATCGCGGGGGTTGCCGCGGTACTGGCCGAGGAGGGTCACAGCCCGGCTCCCTTCGTGTCGTCGTCGGCCTGGCCGGCGGCGGGGTCATCGGTGGACTGCTTGGTGGCGAGGATGGCCTCGCGCTCCTTGGTGACCGTCTTGCGGTCCTTGCTCGCGGCCTCGGCGTCCAGGACGCGGCGGGCCTCGGTCTCGTCGACGTCGTCGCGCTGGAGGTAGGCGAGAACGTCCGGGGCCTGGTGGCCGCTCGGGTCGAACTCGCCTTCCTCGAGCGGGCCGCGCTGCGTCGGGGTGCCGGTGACCAGCTCCTGCACGCGCTCGGCCTCGGTCTTGTCGGGGGCCGGGGCGACGCCGTAGCCGTGGCGGCGGAAGTACTCGATGGCCGCTCGGCCCTCCTTCGTGGAGTCGTCAACGTAGCCGGTGCCCTTGTCGAAGCGGACGCCCACGGACTCGCCCGTGAAGGTCCGTACAGGCGCCTCGATCTGGTACTTCGTCACGTCGGTCACCGCACCTTCACGTTGCGCAGGACGCCGCACGCCTTGGTGTTGCGGAGCACGGCGGCGATCGGCCCCATCTCGACCTCACCGGTCTTGACGGCTCCGGACTGGGTGAAGTCCGGCAGCCACGTCTCGACCAGCGGCGAGCCGGCCATGCTCGCGCCGTGGAAGGCGTCCAGACCGATGCTCACGGCGTAGATGTCGGTCAGGCCCGTGATGACGCCGCCTGCGCCGCCGCCGTCCACGTCGGCGGAGCGGATGGGGATGATCGGGGCGGAGCCGTCGGCGCGGTCGCCGAGATCGACGAGGACGAAGTCCCCGTACCGCTCGACGAGGACGCCCAGGCTGTTGCGCTCGGAGGTGAACTGCGCGGCCCTCCGCGCCAGTGCCTTGATGCGGCTGATCGACTTGGTGTTGCCGAGGATCGCCTTCGTGCCCGCGGGGATGCTGCCGTCGGCTCCGCTGTCCCCGGACCCGGTCTGCGAGCCCATGATCCGAGACAGGAAGTCGTCGAAGGCGTCGAAGGCGCTCATCGCGAGGTCCTCGGAGTTCACCGTCGCCGGCGACCAGTCCAGGAACCCGGAGCTGATGCCCTCGTTGATCGGCAGATACTCCGTCGACTGGCCCACCAACGCCTTGTCGAGACCGTCGAAGCCGGTGTCGTCGACCGCGAGGTCCCCGAGGATCAGCTCCTGCTGAAACCGCGTCCGCACGGACGTCAGCTTCTGCGACATCTGGAACATGATCTCGTTGGTGGCCGCCGGGCCGAGGCGCGCCAGCTTGCGGTCGATGTTGAACGCGCCGCCGAGCGGGTGCAGATCGACCGTCTTGCGCTCACGGGACGCCTCGTTCGGCGCGTACTCCTCGTTGAAGCGGCGGAACGCCGCGGCGCTGGGGGTGAGAAGCCGGGTGTAGCCGTAGGTCAGCGCCCCGCCGCCGGTGCCCGGCGTCGCGGTGTCGTCCCACACCATGTTGTTGAGCAGCCACGAGTTGCGGCGCAGGTTGTCGATCACCGCGTAATCGATGTCCGCCTGCGTGTTGAGCTGCGCCTGAGCGAGCGTCACGGGCATGAGGTTCTCCTGATCAGGTCTGGTAGTGATCGCGGATCGCTCCCGCGAGCGAGCCGCTGCGGCGCTTCACGCCGCCTTCGCCGCTGCCGCCGGACAGGTCGCCGCCGGACCGGCCGGCCTTGCCCCCGCCGTAGCGCAGCGCCGGGTTCTTCTCCGCGGCGTCGGTGATGGCCTTCTTCAGCGCGGCCTTGAACGCCTTCGGGTCGGACGGGTCGAGGTTGTCGACCTCGTCGCAGAACCTGCGGGAGTCGAGGAGCTTGTCGCCATCGACACCCATGCCGTAGGCGGTGCGGATGACGGTCAGCTCGATGCGGGCGCTCGCAGCGTCCTCCTGGGCTGCCGTGGTGGTGCCCTGCGACTCCTTGAGCTGCTCCAGCAGCTTCGCCGGGTCGGGCTCCTCGTCCTCGTCCTTGACCAGGCCGAGAGCGACGCCGAGCTTCTTCACGAGGGCGCTCTCCGCCTCCTGGGCGGCCTGCTTCTTCGCCTCGGTACGGCTCTTCCCGGCCTCCCGGCGGGCGTCGGCGAGGTCCTTCTCCAGCCGCTTGATCGTGGCGTCGGCGTCATCCCCGCCAGCACGGCGCGGGGTGGGCTTCGGCTTTCCGCCGCGGTCCTCTCCGCCGTCGCCGCCTCCGTCGCCACCCTCGGATCCGTCTTCGTCTCCGCCGGCGTCACCGCCGCCGCTGGATCCGGAGCCGTCGCCGCCCTCGTCCCCGCCATCCGCGTAGAGGGCCGGGCTGAAAGGGCCGTGTCCGTAGGGGTGCGCCCACCCGGGCGCGAAGGTGGCGGAAAGCGCTGCGCGCCGGGTCCTGCCGGCGTGGCGCGGGAGGGTGTTCTTGGGCATGCGTGCACTCCTGGTGCGCGTCGAAGGGGGCGGCCGGCGCCCGGCCGTGCCGCGGTGAACAGGTGGGCGCGCGCCTGGCGCGCCCGTGAGTCCCGGCCCGCGCCCAGCGGGCCGAAGCTGTGGGTCAGCTCTTGTCGCGGCCGGCGGCAGAGAGCTTCTGGAACCGGGCCTTGCCGTGCTTGCGGCGGCCGATCCAGGCGGCGAGCGCGTCAGGGTCGCGGGCGCCGCGGGCGGCGAGCTTCACGGAGAGCTGGCGGAAGCGGGAACCGGTGCCGAGCGCGGCCATGAAGTCCTCCTGGATGCCGAAGAGACGGGCCAGGTGTGTCGGCGGGGGCCAGTACCTTCGAGGGATGAGCATCGAGAGCCGTGATGAGGAAACTCCCGAGAAATGCCCGCGCTGCGAAGAGCCGAAGTGCCAGCGATACGAGCGGCGAAGCCTCGGCTGGGGCGGGGGAACGAGCCCTTGGAAGAAGGTCGATGAGCCGCGGTGCCTGTCGTGCTCGCTCCAGGAGC
Source organism: Streptomyces sp. WAC 06738 (assembly GCF_003945505.1). Lineage (NCBI taxonomy): Bacteria > Bacillati > Actinomycetota > Actinomycetes > Kitasatosporales > Streptomycetaceae > Streptomyces > Streptomyces sp. WAC 06738. The sequence goes on from NZ_CP029618.1 coordinate 3,029,802, forward strand.
TGCAGCAGTTCGAACGTGAGCAGGGCGGCCGTTAGCGCGCTGCGCGGGTCTGTTCTCTCCGCGGCGAGCGCCGCAGGTGCTCGTGCGCGGCCACGTGCGCGCGCATCTCCGCCTGCCAGTAGCGGACCTTCGCGCTAGCCGCGCGCCGCTCCGGGTCGGTCAGCGCGGCGGCATGCTGGCGCTTCCACCGGCGGATGTGCCGCTCGATCGCCCGTTGCCGCTGGACGTCCTCGTACGTCGTGCCCGGCGTCGGCGGCGCTTGGGGCCGGCGCGTCACGCCCGGCAGGTACGCGCTCAAGCTGTGCCGGCAGTTGGGATGGAAGAGCCCCGCGGCGCGGGCCTCAGCCAGCGTGCCGACGACGTGCACGGGCACGGTCGGCCGCCGGCGGTACAGCCCACCTGCGTCGGCGGCGTGCGGCTCGCGCACTGTACGAGGCCCCGGCAGTCCGGACAGCGCCAGGATCTCGCCTTCCCACGGGCGGCACAGCGGGCACTCCAGCGGGGCATCCGAGACGACGACGAGGCCGACACCGATCTCCGCGAGTGCGTCGATGTGGCCCTCCACCCCGGCCCGTGCGGTGACGGAACGGACGGCCATCTCCGCGTACGACGCCATGTCCCACGAGCGATCGGCGCGGTCCGTGAACCCGGTGATCCCGCGGGCGGCCAGCCGGTTGAGTGCGCGCTGCGACGCCTGCCGCCGTGTCTCAGTACCGAGGAGCGGCCCCGCGGCCACGCGCGTGACCACGTCCCGGAACACATCGGTGATCACCCTGGTGATCCGCGCGTACAGCGGGCGGCTGTCCGATGCCCATGAGGCGGCGAGCCGGTCCACCGCCGGCGCCCCGGGAAGCACCCGCCGCGCCTGAAGCTCCCGGCCGACGTCCAGGCCGCCGAGTTCGGCGACCGCCGCCTGCCGGCCCCGGTCGTACGCCTCCGTCAGAGCGCGGGCGACGGCGCCGTCCGCGTCCTGCTGGAGCGCGGCGGCGATGCGCTCGACAGCGGCGCGAAGGTCTCCGATCGAGCGGAGTTTGATCTCCGCCCACAGCGGGGACTCGATGCCTTCCGCGAGGGCGCGTCGGAGCCGGTCGAGAAGCGCGATCTCGGCGTCGTCATAGAGCGCCCGTACGGCGGCGGCAAGGTCCGCGGCGTCCTCGGGAGAGACCGGCATCGGCTACTCCTCCGCGCCCGCCCCCTCAAGCCCGGGGGGCGGCTTCTCGTTACCGGTCTCGAACGGGTCCGCCGTTGCCCGGCCGGACTCCTTGAGGATCCGGGCGACCTCCTGCTTCTGCCACGTCTCGTCCATGTCCGGGTTCAGCAGCGCGACCCGTACCTTCGTCGAGGCGGACTCGGCCCTGTTGAGGAGGTCGGCGGTCTCGGCGAGGGTCTTGATGTCGTCCTGGACGGAGTCCTGGAACTGCACGTCGGGCCGCTCGGGCTCGACGGCCTGGATACCCGGGAACAGGTCGCTCGCTTCCAGCAGGAGCAGCGCCTCAGTGATGTCCGCGATGCCGACGGCCTGCAGCTCCGCCTTCCTCGCCCGGGTGCTCATGGAGCGGGCGTTGCGGGCCTTGATCTCCGTCGCGGTCGCAGCCGGGCCCTCGGAGTCGTCGCCGAAGGTGCCGCCGGAGTAGCCGGCGGTCCGGACGACCTTCCCGACCAGTTCCTCGATCGTGGCCCGGTGCTCCTCGTGGCGGATGGCGAACTGGTTGAGGGTGATGCCCTTGTCGCCGGTGGGCGGGATGTTCATCTCCGCGAAGACCTCGCGGTCCTCGAAGCTCACACCCTGCCCCGGCCCGTTGCTCGTCAGGTACCCGGACGGGACGATGATCCGGGCCCGCGCGAGCCGTACGTCGCGCATCCAGCTCGTGTACGTCTCGTCGATCGCGCTGAGGAACCCCTCCGTGCCCTGGAAGTCCGAGGCCCCGAGGCCAGCGGCGCCGGGGATGTCCCGCCAGTCCCGCGCAATCATCGAGTTCGGGATGTACGCCGCGGCGAGCCGCTTCCCGATCGGCAGTTCCTGCTCAGCCACGAGCCCCTTCGTCTGCTCGAACGCTTCCATGCCGATGGGCTTGCCGAGGTTGTCGGGGGTGCCTTCGTACACCTCGTGGAGGATCACGCCGGGCTCGTGCCGCTCGACGTGGCGCACAACCTTCTCACCGTCGATCGACAGCACAGTCCAGAATGTGACCGCGCGCAGCCGGTCGCCGTGCGCGAACGTGGGGTGCGCGCCGTCCGCGTGCACCAGCGAGATCCACGGCCGGTCGGACACCTCGTCGTCCCAGACGATGCGCAGATACTCGCCGCCCAGCGCCGCGCATACCTCACCGCCGGCGATGAGCGTGCGCTTCAGCCCGAGGTCCATCAGCTCTTCGAGCCGCTCCTGTGTCTTCGTGTTCTCCGCCTTCAGCGTCGGCGGCTCGGAGAACAGCAGATCACTGCTTGTGCGTGCGATGTCCGCGGCGAGCGGCATGTGCAGCTTGGCGCGCTTCTCACCGAGCGGGGTGGGCTCGCCCCAGAACCAGCGGGCCAGCCTCCCGACCATGCCGCCGCGGTACTGCGACGGACGGTTCTGCGGGTGGCCGAACCTGCCGCCGTCCGTGCGGTTGCGGTACCGGTACGACAGACGATCCGGGTTCGCGGAGAACCAGGCGGACCAGTCCTCAAGGTCGGCGCGGATCGCGGGGTCGATCGGCGGCCACGCGGCGCCCTTCTCAGGCAGGGGCATCGTCTGCGGCCCCCTCGTCGTCCTCGGTGGGATGCTCGATCTCGTCGGCTGCGGCGCGCAGCATCTCAGCCACGGCGGCGCGTTCGAACGTCATCCGCCCGTCGCCGCTCACCGGAAGCTCTACCGATCCGATCTGAACCGGCTCCCAGGACAGGCCAAGGCGCATGAACACGGGCAGACTCGCCGCGCTGGCCATCACCGGCCGACCTTCACTCTGCACGTCATGCCGCTTCCTCCTGCTGCTCGGTGAGGCCGCGCCACTCATGCGCTGTGGAGTGCACGGCGTAGCGCAGTGCGTCCGCCGAGTGGTCGTCTTGCTTGAGCGGCTTGTCCTCCCCGCGCTCGGCCGCCGCTTCGTCCCAGGCGTAGCCGGGGAGTTCGCCCAGCAGTCCCGTGCACGAGCGGTGGATGCGAAGCAGCCCCGAGCCGAGCGCGACGCTGACGCTGCGGATGCCGTCGAGGACGTCGTTGACCGCCGGCGCGATGTTTGGGACCCGCTCCGTCCAGAGCTGGTTCATGAACGAGGCGGCGGACGGATCCACGAAGATCCATTCCGGGGTGACGCCCCGCGCGGTGGCCTTCTCTCCAGGCCGCCGCACGTTCGCGAGCCACTGCCGCAGCCCGTGGCTGTACTGCGCGTCGGTCATCTGCCGCAGGGCCTCCGCCGAGCTGTACCGGTACTCGCTGACCGCGTACAGCCCGTCGTCTTCCCCGAGGCCGAGTAGCACGGCGGAGAACGGGTTCACGGTGCCGTAGTCGATGCCGACCGCGATCCAGCGGCGCATGGCCGGCAGGGGGTCGACCACGTGTCGGGCCTCGTCGAACATGTCGTAGACGGCGCCGGAAGCGAGGCACCAGTCGCCGAGGATGAAGCGTCGGTACCACAGGCCGACGTACTGCTTCTTCAGCCTGGCAACGAACTGCGGCGCGAGCGACGGGTTGTCATCGAGTGTGAAATGCCACGAAGTGAGGCCGACCTCGGCGGCCTTGAGGATGAAGTCCTTCCTCAGCCAGTGGAACGGCCCGTCGGGGTTGGTCGTCGCGAGCAGCCGCGACTCGTTCCCGACACGGAGGCGGGAGAGGAGCATCATCCAGAACGGGCGCGGCAGCAGCGTCGCCTCGTCGACGTACGCCAGGGCGATCGTCGCGCCGCGGATCCGGCCTTCCGCCCGTGCGTCGGCAGCACCCACGAGGTGCACGGTGCGGCCAAGGATCGTCGCGGTCGTCGAGCCGGTGGTGTGGTGGACGTGCGCGGCGAACGGCCCGAATAGGTGCCTCGACTGCAGCGGGTCGAGGACGTTGCGCTCGATGGTCTGCAGGGTGCGGCCGACGATGACGACGAGCCCGTGATCCGGGGCGACGGTCAGCCGGATCAGGAAGGCAATCAGCGAGGCGATCGTCTTGCCGGAGGAGACCGCGCCGGACCACAGCGCTATCGGGGCGTCCTGCGTCTCGACGATGCTCGTAATCTGCTTGCGGGACAGCGGCAGGGCGAGGTCACGGAGCATCACCGTCCCCCTCGTCTGCGGGCTGCTCCTGGTCGCGTTGCTGGCGGTAGACCTCGGCGAGACCGGTCATGAGCTGGCCGACCATGGAGCGGGCCTCCTCGGCGCCGCCGTCGCTGCCGGTAGGAACCAGGCGCAGGGAGCGGTCGATCGCCATGCTCGCGGCACCCATCAGCGCCCGCTTGTCACCGGCCGGGAGGCTGTTGACCACCTTCTCGTTGTACGTATTGTCCCGGCCGCCGAAGTTGTAGATCACGCCGCCCTCGTGCACTTGTGCGGACAGGCGCAGCGCGTCGTCGGTGAGGGCCTCGGCGAGGATGACGCGCTTGTCCTCGAGGTCGGCCCGCCGCGCGCGGGTGGCTTCCTCGGTGGCGGTCCGATCGAAGCTCAGGCCGAGGTCCATCGCGATGAGCGAGATGGTGCGGCCGGAGCGCTGCAGACGGCGCGCGATCTCGTTGCGGGACAGCTTCTGTGCGTGGAGTTGGCGGACCTGCTCGCGGGTCTCGTCGGTGACCGGGCGCTGCTTAGGGTTCACAGGTCGCCTCCCGAGGCATGCCGATCCCCCTCGTCGCGCGGACGCGGGGTCTAGGAGAGATGAGGGGGCAGCTTTGTATCCGCATCGATGCGGGCGCCATCAAGTTGGTTCGCAGTCAGCTTCACCTGTGTGAGGTCTGCGCCTCGAAAATCGATGTCCTGCAACGTGGCACCGGTCAGGTCTAGCCCGTCCAGGTCTGCATCGCGCAGGTCTACGTCCGTCATGCTGCTGTAACGGAGATTCACGTCGTCCAGGTGGGCGTGCCGCAAGTCCACGTTGGTCATGGTCGTGTCGTCGAGTCTTGCCCCATCCAATCGTGCGTGACGCAGGTCGGCGCCACGCATCGTTGCCAATCCCAGGTCGGCCTCGACAAGGTCGGCAGAGCGAAGGGTTGTCGCGTCGAGGACTGCGCCACGGAGGTCCGCGCCCGTCAGCAGCGCGCCTCCCAGGTTCGTTTCACAAAGGTGCGAACCGCTGAGGTCGGCATCGGTGAGGTCGGCGCTGGTCAGGACCGCGCCGCACAGGTTCGCGTCGTTGAATGCAGCGCTTGCCGGTTCCCCCGTTTCACGGTCCCCAGGCTTGCTGAAGTAAGTTCGTGGCGTCAGGACGAGACTGAACCGCGGAAGCTGGACGCCGGTCAGGTCGAGCATGAAGGCTGCGTCGTAATCGGATTCGCGGGTGGCGAGCACGGTGAGGGCAGCGTCGACGTCCGCGGGGACATCCTCACCCATCGGAGGGCGCTTGCTGGCGTGGCTGCGGACGTAGGTGGCCAGCACGTTGGCAATGGTGGGCTGGTCGCGGTGAGAGTCCTGCATGATGCGTTGCAGGGCATAGATGCCGCCCAGTCGTACGTCTCGGTTGGCGTCTCCGAGGTTTTCCACCGCCGCGGTGTAGCGGTCAGTGATCTGTCCCTCCTTGATCAGCAGTCGCTCCTGGCGAGCCTGCTCGTTCGCTTGCCGCGTTTGGAGGTTGGAGTACCACAGCCCGCCAACGGCCGCGAGAGACGCGAGGAGGACCGAGCCCAATTCGATCCGTCGGGCCCAATCCAGGCCCTGCCTGCGCCGACGGGAGGGCCGACTTCGCGTGAACCGGGACGCGGCCCCGGTCCCGCCTCGGCGACCGCCCCGGGTGGTGCGGCGACGACGCAGCCGCGGGCGACCGGTCGTTGGAGGGGGCATACCGGTATCTGACAGCGCACCAAGCGGTACCTGGGAATCGCCGACCACTTTTCACCCGAAGGAGTGGCCCACAGGCTTACGAACGCTACCGGTCCGTGCGTGGCTTCGGGGTACCTGCGGAGGAGCTGGGTCCGGGCACACCGGACGTGGGGTCAGTGTGCGACATGATCGGCTGTGCGCGCAACTACCGCGACGGGTAAGCCGTCCTCGCGGTTCTCGACGGACTCCGGCTCGCCGTCGAGGCGCCGATGCCTCTGGTCAGTAGTCGCCGAGGACTTCCCGGCGTGCGGCGTCGGCCTTGCGGTTGAGGCGGTTGGTCATGGTGACGGCGGCGACGGTGGCGAGGAGGGCGTACACGACCAGCAGGGCCTGGGTGATGACGCTGACGATGTGGACGTTCTGGGTGGCGAGGGCGGTGCCGAGGACGATCCAGCCGCCGCTAAACCAGGCGAACCAGATCTTGAACTTCTCGACTCGGACGGCCTTCTGCACGTCGCTGTAGCTGGGCACACTGTCTCCCCGGGGTGAAGTGAGTGGGGGTGGGGGCAGTGTCCGTCACGCGGTTGGTTGCGGGTATGGGCCGTGTGGCTCAACCGCATCGTGGAATGTCAGAACGGCTTCGGAGGATGTAGGGAAGGCCGTCGGCTGTGGGCAACTCACCCGACGCAGAGGAAGCGGATGAAGGCGAGCTGCCGTACGGCGGGAGGGGTCGGCGAGGGTGCCACCGTGAGCGGATTCCGGCTAGAAGACCGTTCGGCCCTGCCCGCCACCCGGCGGGGGCGGCGGCCGCGGCGGCGTGCCCATACACGGTACCGGCCGTCTCCTCGCCGGCGTGTGCGCAGCCATCGCGATGGTTGGTCGCTGGCCAGCGGAGTGGTAACCGCGTTGAGCGTGGTCCCAGGTGACCCTGAAGTGAAGCTGTCCAGCGCGGCTTGTATCTCGTACTCGACACATGCTCTACTGATGGGCATGTCACCTCCCCGGCTGACGAAGCCGACTATCAGCGTGCTCGAGGTCCTGCTCGACGCCTCGACAGACGATCCCCCATGGGGGCTGCGGATCTGCCGCGATGCCGACTTGGGCTCGGGCACCGTCTACCCCATCCTCGCCCGGCTGCAGGAACGGGGCTGGGTGACGGCCCGCGATGAGAGCGCCCCACACCCCGGTCGGCCGCCCCGACTCTTCTACGAATTGACGAACACGGGGCGTGCCAACGCCCGCGCGGCACTCGAAGCACGGAAGGCTCGTCAACGACGAATACTGCGCCTCGCCGGAGGTAGCGCGAAGTGAGAGCCTGTATACGGTGGTTCAGGGGAATCGAACCGGTTCAGTTTTTCCGCTGGAACTGCCGTCTCATTATCCCGCTCGGCCTCGGTGTTAACTGCTTCCAAGTGAGAGCTCTGGCCCAGGAAGGAGCCACGGCGTTCGGGGTTGCTGGGCTTGTGCTCTCTACAGCCCCCCTGATGTGGGCGATCGTCTATAGGAAGCCGGCCATCGCATTCCTGGGTGCTGTTCAGGAGGAGCGGGCAAAGAGACAGCAGGCCCAGGCCGCCGCCCTCGCCGCTCGCAGATGCGGTGAAGCCGCCCTCTCCATCGCTGCTCGTCTAACGGCTGCCCAGTCTGAGGCCGAGGTGCAGGCGTCGTTGCCGGAGGCAGAGCGAGCGTTTCGGCGACTGGAGGCCCTCACCAACTTCGCAACCCGCGCGGCGGCGGATGTGGCCACCGCCTCCGCCATCGTGGATCAGATGCAACGTCGTCTCCCCCACAGGCGCATCCTCGCTCGTCTCGGAGGCCGGCCCGACGCAACCCTCGCCGACGGACTCATAACCCTGGCACTTCTGCTCGGCGGCTCGCGGGCCGCTGGTCTTCAGGACGCCTGGCGCGCCGACCTGGTGGACGTGCCGGAGGAAGGCACCGTACTGGGAAGAGGTGAGCGGCTGCACCACGCTCTCGGCATAGTGGTGGCGGCCGTCAAGCTCCGTCTTCATGGGTTTGCGGGCACATGGTGGCGGCCCGTGGACTGGGTTCTGTCCACACAGGAACGCACAAATACCCTAATCGCGCTCGCGGTAGGTGCGCACATCATCTATCTCAGCCACACTGCGGGGCTCGGGCAGGTGATCGCCGTCGACTGGCAGTCCCCCGTCGGTCTTGCAGCCGGACTGGTATGGCTCTCCAGTTGGCTGAAAAAGCGGCGTGGCATCGAGTTGGCTGACATCGACGACGACCAGCCGTAGTTAGGGAGGCCCTGGGCACCAGCCCTATTGTGGGCCGGAGATTGGTGCGTGGGCCCCGTCGGCGCCGGCGGCGCGGCGGGGCCCGCGGGGAGCGTGGGTCAGCTCCAGCCACCGAGAAAGTCGGAGTTGAGCTGCGCGATGCAGATGTTGTAGTCCCCGCTCGCGTGCGCCTTGTCCGTCTCCCCCTCGACAGTGACCGAGCAGTAGATGTCTCCTCCGCCCTGCAGTTGCGCGTATACGTGGAAGTACAAGGCGTCGTCATCGAGGGGCAGAGTGGTCTCGAAAGATCCTGACCACGTGCCCGAGCGGGAGTCGTTGTCGGAGCCGTAGGTGATGGAGATGCCGGCCGGGGCGTCGCCCCAGACCTTGAACTTGGCCTTGCTCTCGGGCTCCGGCTTCGGTTCCGGCTCGGGCTTGTCCTCCTCCGGCTGCTCCTTGGGCTTGTCCTCGGCGGGGGCTTCGGCCTTCTCCGTCTTCGGCTTGTCGGCCTTTTCGGGCGCGGCCGGCGCGGTGGTGGAGGTGTCGGCGGCGGCGGGCTTGTCGTCATCGGTGCCTCCTCCGCTCAGGGCTGCGGAGATGACGCTGATGACGACGATCAGGGCGACGACACCGAGGCAGCCGAAGCCGATGACCTTCCCCTTGTCGCGCTTCGGCGGAGGCGGCGGGGCGTAGCCCTGCGGCGGGTACGGCTGGTGTCCGTACGCCGGCGTGGGCTGATGTGGGTACCCGTAGCCGGGCTGTTCGGGTCTTCCGGGCTGCGGCGGGTGCGTCATGTGGTGATCCCCCCTGGTTCGTGTGGAGACGGGACTGTAGGTCGGGAAACTCCCGGGCGGAATGGGCCATTCGGCCCAGGTTGTCGGCGCGTGGGAGCGCGCGCCGTGCGTCGGCCAGGCGGTGTTCGGGTCTGCGTCGGACGTCTCGCTACCCGGAACCAGGTCGCGGAAGATGGAGGGCTACGGCGCCAAGCTCTCGTCCTTCAGAATCTGCGATCCGAGGAGCGCCCCGTAGTCCTCCTCGCTCAGTCCCTCGCAGTCGGCTGGCTTGCCCTTCACGCCGGGTGCCCGATCCGCCAGGGCCTGCGCGCATCGCTCGGCGATCTCCTCGTAGCTGGGCTCGTCCGAGCAGCCGGTACCAGCGAGCAGGAACGCAGCGGCGAGAGTGGTGGTGAGGATGCGGACGCGCATGGTTCCCCCCGGAGGCGTGGGCGTCGCCGGGAGCGTAGCGGCGTGGGTGGTTGCAGAGGGTGGGCCGAACGGTCCATACACGGTGCTGGCGACGCCGGGCGCGGGGAAGGCCATGCGGCACCGCACGAGAGGGCGTTACCGTCCAGCCCTTCGATCAGGACGAGTCGCCAGGGTCGCACGGGCCCGGAGGCAGAGGCGGCGGGACCCGTTGGGGTTTGCGTGCTGATCAACTTCGCGAGGGAGCAGATCCGTGATCTCTCGGCAGCGTTTCAACAGGCAGGTAGCACGGTGCTCAGCCTCAATGCCCCTCCCTTCCACTGTGGCATGCCTCACACGATTATCTACCCGCGAGCGTAAGCCTTAGGGTGACCCTCGGTGGCGCAGCCGATACGGCCTCTGGTCCCAACTCCCGTACGGGACACGGATATCCAGCCCCGTCCGGGGACCTGGGATAGGAGCATCCAGAGAGGCAGGTATGGGAGCACCACCACCGGAAGCGAACGAGCAGGCTCCAGCCGAGCAGCCGAGGGGTTGGCGGCGGTGGGCGAAACAGTTGGGAGCGGTGGCCGTGGCCGCCGCAATCGGCGAAGTAGCCCGTCAAGGGGTGCGCGCCGTCCTCAGTGAGGACGGCGGCACCGACCAGGAGTAGCGACAGCACGCTTCCTCAGCCTCCTCGGCGGTGGCAGCCGTCGAGGAGGCATCCAGCACCTCGCAACATGCAGGAGTCACCTGTATGTCGGGACGAGACACTGCACCATCGAACGAATATTCGTCGAATGGATTGCTAGTCCGCCGCCCACTTTCACTTACACCGTTCGATGATGCAAGTGCGATGTTGTTAAACCGCACGGAAGCGCGACGGCGAACACCTCTCCGTAGGGCAGCCGAGGGGCGCAGCCGCCTTCAGCTCTCCGGCTTGCTCGTACCCTCGTCCGGCTGATCGCCACCCTTGTCCGGCGCCGAGGGGTAGTAGCCGCCACGGGCAGAGTCGTACTCGGTGCCGGCTCGACTGTCGCTGGTGCCGGGGCGGGCGTCCTGGCGTGTGGGCATGGGGCGCAGTGCCACGATGTGGGCTCCTGTCTCGTGTCGTCGGGATGGGACCGGGGCGGCCGGATGTCTTGGCGGATGACGGCCGTCCCGGGGCTTGAGGCGCGGGCCCCGCCCTCCCCCGCGGGGGCGTGTCAGGGCGGGTAGACCGCGGGTAGATGGGCGGGTAGATCGGGGGTAGACGTGCAGGTCACGCGGCGGTAGACGTGCTCGCGGGCGGCTCGTCCAGCGGGAACGGGGAAGGGGCGGCGAGAGGGGCCGGGAGGTCGTCGCGGTGGACGCCCATCTGCACCTGCCCGCTGATCTTCAGGGAGCGCCGTACGGGGATGCCCAGGGCCTCGCACTGGGCGCGCACTTCGGACACCCCCCAGTCGGTCAGCAGACCGTGCTCGTGGAGCAGCGCGACGACGGTCTTGAGGTGGACCCCGTTGCGGTCGCCGACGGCGCCGGCGAGGAGCTGCCGGAACGCGGCCTCGGCCGCTGCCTGGTCCGTTTCATCGGCGGGGGCCGCCGCGGTGGTCTCCTGAGGCGCCGACGGCACGGTGGCGGGCGCGGTGCGCCAGGCGGCTATGCCCCACGCGGACACGAGCGCCCACAGCAGCACGGGGACGCGGTGGATCAGCCGCCACGCCAGCCAGCCGACGGCGAGGAGCAGCCCGAGGCGCAGCGCGGAGCCGCCGCGGCTGTCGGCCGCGCGCACCCACCCGGCGAGCGCCGCGGCCCGCGCGCGAGCGAACGCCACGGAGCCTGACCACAGCCGGTCCGCGGCGCGGCGGCGCGCACTCACAGGAACCCGCCGCCCTCGAAGAACGCGAGGACCTCGCCGCCGGCGTCGTTGACCAGCGGCACCAGCGTGGAGGCGAGGATCCCGGCGGCGCCGGCGGACAGGCTGAGGGTGGCCCCGGACCACCAGCCGCCGAGCAGCTTCCGCTTCAGCTCCTTGTTCGCGGCGCGCCAGGCGACGACGTACGCGACGGCCAAGAGGAACACCAGCAACGCACCCCCCGAGGTGAGCGCGCCCATGGAGCCGCGCGCGACCGCGCCGGAGCTGGTGCCGGTGGCGCCGGGGACGGCGACTTCGCCGGCCTTGTTGTTCAGGCCGGCGGTCCATCCGGCGAGGACGCCGAGGAGGCCGCCGGCGCACAGGGTGGCGAGGGCACCGAGGGACAGCCCGGCCGCGAACGGCAGGAGCGCCTTGGGGTCTCTCCCGGGGCTCTTCCACCACTTCCAGAGGTTGACGCCGAGGATGGCCAGGCCGACGCCGAGGCCGCCGACGGTCAGCGATGCGGGGATCACCGGGTCACCCCCGTGAGCAGGGTGACGGCGTCGAACAACTCGGCCATGTGCAGGATGCCGAGCCCCGCGGCCCAGGTTGCGGTGCGCGTCCACCAGGCGCTGCGGCGGCGGTCCAGGCCGCCGGCGACGAGCAGCGCGGCGGTGGCGAGGATCCATCCCGGCTGAACTCCCGCCTCGGCGCGGCACTCGGCGAGCAGCATGCCCCAGCCGGAGGAGAGGGAGTAGCCGCCGAACAGGGGGAACAGGGCGAGACCGGCGCAAAGGACGTTGTAGCCGAGGCGCAGGCTGGGCAGTTGGAACCGGGGCCCGCTCGGCTCGGCGGCCGGGGCCGCGGGCGGGGGCGGCCACGCTGCCGGCGGGGCGAACGGTGGCTCGGGCGCCGAGGGCGGCGGCGTGTTGGGCTTGGGCATGAGGGCCTCACGAAAGGGCGTGGGCCGCCGCGGCGATCGCCACCACGATGAGGGTGACGGCGGCGACGATCCGAGCGGCGGGAAGGAGGTAGGCGCCGGGGTCGTGGCGCGGCGCGGCGACGACGAGCGCCATGGCGGCGAGGGCCGCGATCAGGGGGCAGACGATGAAGCCGAGGAGCATCACGTACCTCCGCTCCCGCGCGCGGTCTTCCGCGCTTCGCGGGACTGCACGGTGCGGACGTACGCCGTGTCGACCGCGAGGCCCTGCTGCGCGAGGAGATGCGCGATCTTCGCGGGCGGCGCATCACCGCCAAGTGCCGAGTCGGCGGCCATGATCGCGGCCGTCTTCGTGACGTCCCTCGGGATCGACACGACGTTCTCCGCATCGCCCGGCGCATCATCCGCATCCCCTGATGCGCCTGATGCGTCAGGGTGCGCATCATGATGCGCCGTTGATGCGCCGCCGCTCTCGCTGTTGGCGCTGAGCGCGGCGGCCTCCGCCTCGATGAGCGCCTCACCGCGCTGCAGCTCCCGCTGAAGGGGGATCATCGCGAGGCGGCCGTCGAGCTTGGCGCGCCGCTGCTCGTACCACTGCTGTGTACGGGCATCGAGGGGCCGCGCCTGCACGATCATGACGACGGTCCACGCGCCCTTCGCGATACCGGAGACGACCGCGCCGACGACGCCGACGACGGGCAGCCCGAGGGCGTGGCCGTGGGCGTAGATCGCGCCCATCGCGACGAGCAGCGCCAGATGGCCGGCCCAGCGCGGGAGGCGCCCGCGGCGGCGGTCATAGCGGCACAGCCACTCGGCAGCCATGCACAGGACCCACGCGAGGTCGAACGCGGCGGCGGCCCCGTACGCGGCAGGCGCAACGACGGCGGCGGCGAGAAGGTCGCCGATGGAAGCGGTGGACCAGACGAGGGAGACGACGACGAGGGCGACCGCGGCGACGGTGATGCCGCTGCGCACGGTGCGGTCCCAGTCCCGAGGCGGGCGGGGGACCTCGATGTCCTCGTGGATGAGGACGAGTTCGGTCTCGCCGTCGATGGTGTGGGGGGCGAGACGGGAGCGCCTCACGGTGCGGGTCCTCATCGCCGCCCCCGTACGTTCCACGCCGCGGCGGCGAGGGCGCCGACGACGACGGCGGCCTCGAGCTGGCCGACGAGGACCGCGAGTACGGCCAGGGCGGTGAAGCCCCAGCGGGCGAGTGGGACGGCGAGCACGGGCCGGCGGTGGCGGCGGCTCATGGTGGGCTCCCTCAGCGGGCGAGGACGACGACGGCGAGGACGATGAACGGCGCGAACATGCCGAGCAGGTAGACGAAGCGCATGGAGGTCTCCAGGAGGGGGGCCGGGCCCGCGGTGGGGGAGCGCGGGCCCGGCCGGACAGGGGGTGGCTACGCGCCGGGGTGGCGCTGCTCGGAGCTGTGGCGCTCGGCGGCGCCCTGCTCGTAGTCCTCGGCGCAGCGCTCCGGCGTGGCCGGTTCGCTGATGATCCGGTTGGGCTGCAAGCCCTCCGCGGGGGTGCCGCTCGGCTGCGGCTGGTCGGTACGATCCGTCACGGACCTGCCTCTTTCTGTCGTTTGTAGGTGGGTCCGCCCCCGGACCGGAGCGCCAACTCAGCGGTCCGGGGGCGCTTTGTGCACGGCAGCGTGGGCTGCCTTCCTTGAGCGTATGGGACCCCATACACTTGAGGCAAGCGGCCCGCCCGGAGAAGGGATCGGGTGTGACCGAGGAGGCTCAGCGGGTGATCGACGCCATGAACGCGGTAGAGGCGATGCCCGATCCCGGGCAGCGCGCGAAGGCGATCAGCGAGGTGCTCGCCCACCAGACGGAGCGGGGCAAGGAGTGGCGGCAGATGCGCCGCGCCTTCGTGCTCGATCTGCGCGCGCAGACGCCGCCCGTGTCGTACCGGAAGATCGCCGCGATGCTTGGTATCTCGCTCGGCACGGTGCAGGACATCGAGCGCGGCTACTCGGGGTCGGGGAAGAACCGGCCCCGGAAGAGCGACGGAGCGCCGGCCGCCGAGGCGTAGCCGCGCGCACCTCGGGTGTCAATGAGGCGAACGATCGATGCCGCCTCGCGGCGCCTCTGGGCTACGTTCCGGCCATGGAAACGGCAGACGTAATCGCGCTGGTCGCCCTGGTCGTCGCGGTGGCCTCGGGGATCGTCAGTTGGCGGGCGCGGGTAGACGCGAAGCGCTCAGCGGACGCCGCGGAGCGATCAGCTACCGCGGACGAGGCCGCTCTCGCCGAGCAGCGTCGAGAGGCGCAGGAGCGCCGGGACGCGGAAGCGGAAGCGGCGCGCCCGAAGCCCGATCTTCGTGTAGAGCGTCCGGAGCAGGACGACAGATATGTCCTGCGGAACCGGGGCACGGGGCGGGCCACCGGCGTGACGATCACTGACGCAGGTCCCGCCGGTCTCGCGAGGCGGCTGCCGGTCGACGTCACCCTGGAGCCAGGTCAGGGCCACGAGTTCCTCCTCCTGGGTTCCTGGCAGACCGACAGGGCGACGGAGGTATGGGCGCGTTGGGACGGGCAGGACGAACCGGTCGCGCTTGACGTCCCGTAATCGCTCGGGCTGGATGCGTGAGTGACCTTCCCGCTTGGGGCGCGTTGCTCCGGTGTGACGATCAGCGAGAACGACGAGGCTCGGCTGGGTGAGTGGCTCGGTGTCGACGTGCCGGATGACCGTGTGCCGCTGGTGACAGTCGGGGAGGCGCGGGCGGTGGTGCTCCTGCTCCAGCAGCTCGCGGACAGCGAGGGCGCGGTGGGGTGGGCAGCGCGGGATGTCGCCGGCAGGATCGCGCGCAGGCTGCCCGGCGGCGACTGACGCGGGAATGCCAGCGACCCCGCCGAGTCCCAGCGGGGACGCGACGGGCGGTCACTTCTCAGACGTGTTGAGCCTCATTCCACCGCTTGCCGCACGTGCTCGGCGAGGCGTAGGGCGTTTCCGGGCGTGAGGTACAGCGAGACGTGATCGGGCATGTCTGCCCCGCCGCGCGGCTGGATGCCCAGAGGGTGCAGGGCCATCGCCAGGGCGTTAGCGCCCAGGTCAAGCAGGCTACGGAGGGCCTCGGTGTCGTCGTGGTTGAGGCGGACATAGACCTCGTAGACCTCGGTGTTGAAGAAGACCGCGGCGTCGGCCTCGGCGAAGCCCGCGGCGTGCAGAGCGCTGGTGAGGTCGGCGGCGGCCGTTGCCGGGCGGGGCTGTTGGTATCGGGCATGAGGGCATCCTGTCGCGGGCGTGGGCTGGAGTGGGCGTGAATGAGACGGGCCTGCTCCGGGGGAAGGAGACGGCGGCCCGGCCACGTCGCGGGCGTGTAGTCGGACCACGGAGGAGGGGCACGTCTTGGTCCCTGCGCGCCCCTCCCTGTGCTTGGCGCCGGTCGCTGCAACTGTCCACGCATCAACAGGAATTGACAGTCTGTGTTTTTGAGTTGATGCTCTCTTGCCATGAGATACCCATTTAGCGATCAAGTGGCCTACCTCAACCACAGAGGCAAGACGTACCAAGAGATGGCAGCAGACTGCGGCTTCAAGCGGTCCGTGACCTGGTGGAACAAGGTGCGATGGTGGGAGGTCGACACCCCGCCAGAGCAGCGGCTTTACCCGCATCTGGCGAAGGCACTTCAGGTCCCCGAGCGCCGGGTAGCGGAGATGGTTGCCGAGCAGTGGTGCGGGGTGCGGCCGGACGACAAGGTGCCCGAGCACCTGCGGTCGCTCCTCGCAACGTTGACGGGCGTTGGTGAGGACGACGTGCCGGTCCTCGAGCAGTTGGCGCAGACGCTGTGCGACAAGCGTGCGGCAGAGGCCGAGGTCGAGCAGTACTCGTACTGGCTGTTTGAGGCGTACGGCGAGATCGAGGAGCCGCTCACGCTTGAGCAGGTGCGGCGCCTCAAGCTGCCTGAGTTGCGGGCCCTGAGCACGGCCGTGGCCATGGGCGGGGCGTCGGTTGATGAGGAGGCCGGCCTGTTCCTTGATGGGGTCCCGGACCCTGAAGACGAGTAGGGACCTTGACCTGGAGGGGGCGCGTCGTGGTCGGCGCGCCCCCTCCGCTGTCCTGCACCGCCTATCCGCAGCCCGGGGTCTGAACGGCGACCAGACACAACGCGAGCCCTCCCCGAAAGGATCGGGGAGGGCTCCGCTGTGCGAGCTACCAGGCTACCGCGGGGAGTTCGACGGACGGGCCGGTCCAGGGGCATCCCAGACCGGGCGTCGACTCAGCGGCAGATCGGCGTCCCGTCGCTGTGCCGCGGCGGCAGCTTCGGCTCCTCATTGGGCCGGTGCGGCACGCCCGGCATGGGCTTCAGGCAGCGCGGGCAGAGAACGGTGATCGGCGTCGAGTTTGGCATTCTGGCCTCCGCAGTTGAAGTGCTGGAGACGGCGGGAATACCGCCTCCAACCCTTGCCCAGGCTCGTCCGCGGCCAGACAGCATCGTCAGGCGACTTTTTCCGGCTCGGTTTCCCGCCACGTACGCCCGCAGCTCGCGCAGATGACCGCCGGCGGCTGTCCGTCCCCGGAGTGCATGTGCAACTCGCCGCGGCAGTACGGGCACGGCCGGTCGAGGGTCTGCGCGCGGCGTACGAGGTCGAGCGCGGCGTCCAGGCGCTCGGCGGCCTCAGCGGCGAGGCGTTCGATCCGCTCGCGGTTGGCGGCGTCGAGCGCGGCGAAGGGGCCGGGCTGGTTCTCGATCCGGGCGTGGAGCCACGCCGCGGCGGCGCCGGAGTCGCGGCCGGGCCCGTTCCAGTGCCAGCGGCGTGCGTCGGCCTCGTCGGCGGCCTGGACGAGGCGCATGCGCTGCCCCAGCTCGTCGAGCGGGCCGGCGGAGCGCCGCGGGGTGCCGTATGCGGGGCGCTGGATCTCGGCGGCGATCTGGTCGGCGAGCTGCAGGAGTACGGCGTCGAGGGCGCGCATGGTGTCGAGGATGTCGAGCCTGACCGGGACGGGGCGGTCGCCGAGCTGGTCCGGGGAGCGCTCGGCGGCGCGCTGGGCGGCGCGGGCGGCGCGTACGGCTTCGCGGTCGGCGGCGTCGAGCTGGGCGAGGTAGTCGGCCATGCGGCCGGCCGGGGGCCACGGTGCGCCGTGGTGGGTGTCGAGCATGTCGCGTAGGCGGGGCCAGTGTTCGGCGATGTGCTGGAGGGGGTGCTGCTGCGGTGCGGGGGTGGTGGTCATCGCGTGCTCCTGTGGTGCTCGGGGCGTATCGTGATCTCCACCTGCGGGGCGCGCCCGGGTCTTCCCGGACAGAGGGCGCGCCCCTGCTGCGTGTTCAGGCGCGGTGTCGCCGGGGCAGGTGGTCCGTACGGGCTGGCCCAGGCGGGCCGGTCCGCGCGGACGAGGACGGTCTGCACCTGCCGGGCGAGCCAGCGCGCCTCGTCGACGGCGGTGAGGAGGCGCCGGCCGATCTCGCGGACCGCGCGGACGAACTGCGCGAACAGCTCGGCGGCGCGGGCCAGGGCGCGGCCGACGGCGCGGGCCTGCCCGGGGGTGAGGCGACGGATCGTCATTGCGGGTGCCCCCAGTAATCCCCGTCGCGGCTGATGTGCGGACCGGGGTGTCCGGCATCGACGATGCAGTGAACGGGTTCGTCGGGGGAGTTCGGCCGGTTGAAGGTGGCGCTGCACGTGTCGGTCCCCTTCGAGGTGCCGGCCTTGCGCCAGCGCTCCAGGTCTTCGGCGGTGGCGGCCGCGGTGTACTGGCCGTCGCTGGTCCCGGTGAACCGGTCGAGGATCTCGTCCAGCGCTGCGCGGAGTTCGTCGCGCTGCTTGCGGATGGTCGCGGCGTGGCGCCCGGCGGCTTGTGCTGCTCCGGTGCGGGCGAAGTGCACGGCGCGCGGGTTGTGCTGGGGCATGGGTCAGGACTCCTTCGGGGCGTCGGTAGGGGTGCGCCGTAGGGCGTGTTCGATGCCGACGCGGGCCGCCTGGACCTTGGCGTGCAGCGGGGAGTACATGACCGTGCTGGCGCAGTGGAGTGCGGCGTTGGCCTCGGCGTGGCGGGCGAGGTGGATCTCGGCTGCGGCGAGGGCTTCGTGGGCTTTCGCCAGCTCGCGGCGGAGGTCGGTGGTGGTCGAGTTGGTCACGTCGGGTCCTTCGGGGTGTCGGTGGCGCGGCAGGTGGCGAAGCGCTCGGCGTGCGTGCAGGTGCACGCCGACGGCTCCTCGAGGACGGCGAGGAGGCGGGCGGCGTACTCCGCGGCCTCGCTGCGGGGCAACGTCCGAGCGCGCATGCAGGCGGCAAAGGTGCGGACGCGGGCGACGGTGGCCTCGGCCCGCTCGGCGCGCTCGCGCTCCATACGGACACCGTGGTTGACCATGCGGTTGGTGCGCTTCATCCGCTCGATCGTGGCCTCGGCGCGGCGGGCGCGATCCTCGGCGGCCTTCCGCTGGCGTACGGCGGTGGTGATGTCCCCCGCAGTGTCGTCGGGGAGGACGTCGGCCGGCAGGGTGTCGTCGATGCGCGCCATGCGGCGTACGGCGCTGCCGAATCCGGTGGGGTCTGTGCGGGCCCATCGGCGCATCTGCTCGCGGAAGTCGCCGGCGATGTCCAGGCGCAGCCGTGTGGGCTCGGCGGTGCGCTCGACGGGCTCCAGCTCGGTGCGCTCCAGGGAGTCAGCGATCCGCTGCAGCTCGGTCGTCATGCCGACGAGAGAGGCGACGACGGGCTCCAGCTCGGAACGCCGCTGCTTCTGCTTGGCTTCCTCTATGCGCTGGCCGAGGGCGCGCAGTTGCTCTTCGGCGAACGTCTCGGCGCGGCTGGACGGCCCAGGAGGGTACGGGGCGTCGGGCCGTTCGGGCTCGTCGGGGTCGGGCGCGGCGAGCGCGGTCGTGATGTCCATCAAGGGGCCTTCCTGTGAACGGGTTGCGGCCGTAGCCGGTGGTCATGCGGGAGACGAGGGCGATGAGGGTCGCGAACGCGGTGAGGCCCTCGAGGACGCTGGTCATGCGCCGAGGTCGTGTTCGTCGCGGGCGGGCGGGGCCGGCCAGTCGTCGGGCGGGTGGCGGCGGCGGGAGTTGGCGTTGCCGATCAGCCCGGCGACGGTGACGAAGAGGCTGACGACTAGCGGCGGGGAGGCGAACAGCCAACAAGGACTCATCTGTGCCTCCGGTTCGCGGGAGAATCGCCCACATGGACCAGGGCGACATCTCGCTGTTGGTGGCAGGCATGGGTATTGCCGGCACGCTGTTCGCGTCGCTCGGCACGACGTGGCTGCAGAGCCGCGCGTCTCAGAGACAGGTGCGAGATCAGGAAGCCGTGGACGTCCGGCACCGCCTGCGCGAAGAACGTCAAGTGGCATATGCCGCGGTGCTCGACCGGCTGGAGGAAGCGGGTCAGGCCCTCGAACCCATCATGCGCATCCGCATTGATCCCCGAGAGCACGGAGAGAGCGAGATCCGAGACCTGTGGCGAGAGGAAAATAGGGCACTGCGGGCGCTCCAGCGAGCGGTGACAACCGTCGCGATCACGGGCACGGAAGACATTGCGAATCTCGCCCAGAGGATCTACGACGCGGCGGTGGCGAGGGCCAACACCGAACGGGTGCCGATGCTCAGCAGTGACACGCGCGTCATCAAGTTCGCGGAGGCATCTGGCGTGTTGGAGGAGGCCCGAAGCCTCTTTGTCGGGCAGGCCAGAATGGTGCTTGGGCCTCCGGGCGAGTAGGCCCTCAAGGTGATCGGTCACTTCTGCTCACCCGCGGCTGGCACTTCGAGGAGACGACGGGCGAGGACGTGCGCCTCGTACGGAATCGCGACGCCGCCGGCGGGCGCGCGGGCGCACCAGTCGAGGAGATCGGCGACGGCGTCCGCCGCGGCCGGGCTGATCCGTACGGCGACGGTGTGCGCAGCGACGGCGGGCGAGGAAGGGCGCAGCTTGTCGGCCGCGGCGTGCATCTGCTCGTCGAGGGTGCCGTCCTGCCGGGCCTTGAGCCACGCCGTGAAGTCGTCGACGGCCTCGCGGTCGCCGGCCGAGAGCTGGACGGTGGGGTCGTTGCCGCACACCATGCGGCGCCGGGCGCTCACCGCGCACCGTCCTGGGGGATCAGCACGTTCACGCCGCAGGGCTCCCCCGGCTGCACGTGGCAGGTGCAGGTGCCGCCGTCCGGGAGGTCGTCGGCCGTGACCGGGTGGAAGAAGCCGCGGTCGATGGCGTCCTGAGTCGGAGCGTGGCGGAGGCACCGGAGCGCCGACTCGGCCGCGGACCGGTACGCCACGATCCGGCCCGCCTCGTCCGGCGCTGGGGTGTGCTCGGCCTCGACCGCGTACGTCGTGGTCGACCGCACGATCCGATAGCCGTGCCTGCCGCCGTCGTGCGCCACGCTCCGCTCGAAGTCCTCGCGCACCGCGTCTCGGTCGTCGTCCTCGCTGCTCCACACTTTCCACGTGCCGCGGAGGTGCGTCTGCACGACCCAAGTGACCGACGGTAGGTAGGGCGGCTCTGCCGCAGGCTGCTGCGGAGCGGGATCGGCGACGCGGTACGTCGTGGTCGCCTCTACGACCCGGTATTCCGCTCTGCCGGGTTCGATGCGCGCTGCGCGCTCGTAGGCGATGTACGCCTCTGCCGCCTCCCGGGTCGGGCGCGGGTACGTCGCGCGGTACCAGGCGCC
This sequence comes from Streptomyces sp. WAC 06738, assembly GCF_003945505.1. Lineage (NCBI taxonomy): Bacteria > Bacillati > Actinomycetota > Actinomycetes > Kitasatosporales > Streptomycetaceae > Streptomyces > Streptomyces sp. WAC 06738. Next base: position 3,050,525 of record NZ_CP029618.1, read on the forward strand.
GCGGGGCTCGGTGCGCGTCTCCGGCAGCCACTCGGTACGCGGCGGGTGGGCCTCCGCGCGGGCCGGGGCCAGCGGCGGCGCGGGCTCACCGCGGTCCGCGGCCTCGGCCGACGCGGGCGGCTCCGGCACCGGCTCGCCGAGACCCACCGTCGTCGCGGCCACGTCCAACCACTCCAGCAGCGCCGCATCCGTCAGCCGCGGCTGCGCCTTCAGCGCCTCCACGACCGCCCGGTACAGCGCCATGCTCCCGGCCGCGTACCCGCGGTGCCACCGGCAGTCCCCGACGTCCTGTGACGAGCACGCCCGGCACCGGGCGACGGCCTCGAACTCGTTCACCGGGGCGACGTCGATCAGCAGCGCGGTCTCCTCGGGCTCCTCGTCGGGCGGCAGCGCAACAGCGGCGTCCTGCCGGCCGACGTGGAACAGCCGGAGCGGCCAGTCCTGCGGCAGGGCGCTGATCTGCGCGACGAGGGCGGCGGCGACCCCAGGCTGGTAGGAGACGAGCTGGCGCCACAGCCCGGCCGCCTCGATGACGCGCTGGCCGCGCTTCATGCCGGCAATGAAGCCGGGCACTGCGCTGGCGCCGGCGGCGAGCCCGGCCGCGGACGGCGAGAAGGGCTTTGCGGGCGCGTCGGTGTCGCGGGGCGCGCGGCCCTCCCCGCTCACTGCGGCACCCCCACGAACCCGCAGGCGCCGGAGAGGCACACGGACTGCCCGGACGCGGCGAGGTGCACGTGCTTCCCGGCGTCCAGGAGGAGACCGGCGGCCCACGCCGCGGCATCGGGTCCGGTCGGTCCCGGGTCGGGCTCGTCGGTGATCACGTCGGGGTGCGTATACGCGGGGCCGGCGGGAACCGGGTGCGCGCGGTCGAGGCCGTGCATGGGTTGCTCCTTCATGCGGCGTTGGGGAGTGCGCGGAGGTGGCGGCGGGGCTGGGGCTTGGGCTGGCCGACTCGGTGTGTGGCGATGGCGGCGGCGAGTTCGGCGCGGTGTCGGGCTTGGTCTTCGGGGCTGGTGGGCTCGACGTGGACCGGGGGCTTCGGGGGCTCGGGCGTTTGGGGTCGGGGGCCGCCGAACGTGCCGTCGGGGACGGTCTCGGCGAGGAGCTGCTCGTACGCGGTCATGCGGCGTCGCCTCCTGCGGCCTGGGCGGTGCAGTGGGTGTGTCGGTCGCGGCCGGGGCGGCGGGGGTCGGGGAGCAGCGGGTGGCCGCATGCGGCGCAGCGGGCGACGGCGGCGGGGGCCGCGGCAGGCGGCTCGTGTTGGCCGGGGGGATCGTCGTTCGCCTCGCGCGCGCCCGCGCGGGAGTCTGGTTGCGTTGGGAAGCCAGGCACGTCGTGGTCAAGTTGTGGGTCCCTACCTTTAGGTAGGGGGTACTGGTCCCCCCCGCCGGGGACGGTGTCCGGAACCCGTCCGGGGACGGGCTCCGGGGGCGTCCGCGGACGGGTTCCGGGTGGGGTTGGTTTCCCGCCGCGGACGGGTTCCGGACCCCCGCCGGGGACGGGTTCCGAGGGATCCTGACCCCCGTCCGCGGACGGGTTCCGGTTACCGTCCGCGGACGGGTTCCGGGGCTGCCGCTCCGCGAGGAACTCGGCCATCTCGCGCTCTTTCTGCAGACGTCGAGCGCGCGCCTGGCGAGACTCCCCCCAGACGTGCATGTGCGCGTCCCAATCCGGCCGCTCGAACGGCATGACGAGCTGGTACACGGCGGACTGGTTCGGGCGGCGCTTGCGCTGGAGGAGCCCCACGGCGATCAGGAGCCGTACGCAGCGGGTGACCGTCTCGTCCGTGCACCCGACGATCTTGGAGAGCGTCTCAGCAGACGGAAACGCATTCGACCCGTCGGCGTCGGCATACGTCGCGATCCAGACCCCGACGCCGGCGGCCTTGCACACCTCGGGCCGACGCGCCCGCAACGCCTCGTCCCGGATCAGGTTGATCCAGGCGTTGCGGACGGTCTGCTGGCGGGGGCTGCTGCTCACGGGACCTCGTTCTCTGTCCGATGGGGTGCGGGCTCACGGGCGGCGACCGCGCGGGGGTCCGTTGCAGCGGTGGTCAAGCACGTGCGCGTGCGGGCACGTAGCAGGGTGCGTCCCGCGGTTGATCCAGCGCAGCCGGGGCTCCACGTGCTCTCCATTGATCAGGCACCAGGCGAGACGGTTCGGCTCGACGGCGGCCAGGGCGCGGGCGAGCGGCAGCGGCCGGGCGTCGGCCACGACCGACAGCGCGGCGACGCGGCCGACGAGCTGCCGGAGCAGGGGCGCGCCGCAGCCGCAGGTGCCGCGGCGCGCCCCGTCTCCGGCCTGGCGGGTCGTCAACGGACGAACTCCGCCCGGCGCCGCTCCTCCTGCTCGCGCGCGTGCTTCTTGTACTCGGCCTCGGTCGGGTAGCCGCCGAACGCGCCGTCGAGGACGGCTTCGGCGTCACGCGTGCCCTGGCCGATCTCGTCGAGGGTGCCGTCCATGCGGCGGGCGCGCCACATGGCGCGCTTGGCGTCCAGCAGGGAGGCGGCCTCGTCGTCGCTGCGGCCGACCTCGCAGCCGGTGACGCGGAGCTTGACCTCGGGGGCCTTTTCCTCGCCGTCGGCGTGGCCGGTGTACTGCTTCGAGGTCAGTTCGACGATGGCGACGACGACGCGGCCCGGCTGCTCGAACAGGCCGCGGCGCTGCTCGGTGGACAGCGCGGCCTCGAAGTCGTCGCGGGCGAGCATGTCCCAGGTACGTCCGCCGTCGCGGCTGGTGGCCGAGGCGTCGGGGTCGGTGACGGTGGACGGGATGAGGGCGCCGAGCATCTGCTCACCGATGCCCATGAAGTCGGGGTCCGCGGTGGCGGTCGCGTGCTGGCCGGCGGCCTCGGCGCGGAGGTCGGCGGTGGTGTACGGGCGGGTGCTCAATGGAGTCGCTCTTTCCCATAGGCTTCGGCCGCCTCGGCGGCCTGTTTCTGCACGGCGAATTCGGCGCAGACCTTGTGCGCGGGCTTGCCCTTGCTGTCGCGGAGGGGGGTGTCGAAGCCGCAGTACCGGCAGGGCCGGTCCGTCCATGACCAGTGCTCCAGGCCGCGCCAGTCGAGGACGAGAGGCTGCCCGGCGGGCCTCGGGGCGGGGGCAGCGCGGCGGTGCCGACGGCCGCGGGCGGGCACGTCAGCTCCCCGCCTCGACGGCGCGGGCGTGGAGGATGCGGCACGCGGCGGCGCCCTGCGCGGGCACGGCGCCAGCGCCGAGGACGCGGAGCATGGCCGCGCGGCTGAGCCCCGGGACGTCGGTGACCCAGCCGGCGGGCAGGCCCATCATCCATTCCACGAACGCGGGGCTCAGTCGGCCTCGATGGTCAGTTGCCCCAGGGGCACGACGGCCCGTGATCGCCTCCCACCGCGCGACCGCCGGGGAGAACCGGCCCCAACGCTGCGGGCTGCGTCCGCCAGCGTCTCGCCGTGGCCCCATGCCGGGTTCGCTCCGCTCGACGACTTCGCGTCCGTGGCCGTTGGCGTCGGCAGCAGAGTGACCAGCACCGGCAGCGGCGGGGTGCCGATCCCGCAGCCATGCGCCGCCCGCATCCGCTCCCGCCGCGCCCTCCAGGTCGCCGGGTCCTTCCCGTCGTCGTGGGCGCTCGCGGAGGGGGTAGGCAGCAGAGGCGCCGGCGCCTCGTCGTGTGGCGTAGACGAAGAGCCGTTCACGTCGGTGGGGAGCGCGGACCTCGTCCGCGCGTACAACACACCACTCCGCATCGAACCCGAGGGCGGCAAGGTCGGCGAGGACGGTGTCGAACCCGATTCGAAGGTGATTCGCGACGTTCTCAAAGAACGCGACTCGGGGTCGTAGAACCCCAAGGGCACGGGCGATGTAGGGCCAGAGGTGCCGCTCATCCGCGGTCCCCTTCCTCTTGCCGGCGATAGAGAACGGCTGGCACGGATAGCCCCCGGTGACGACGTCGACGGGCTCGACTGCGGCCCAGTTGGCGGCGGTGAGGTCGCCGATGTTCGCCACGCCGGGCATGCGGTGGGCGATGATCTGGCAGGCCGCGGGGTCGATGTCGGACGCCCAGGCGAGTTCGCCGCCGAACATGTCCGTGACGGCCATGTCGAGTCCGCCGTAGCCGGTGCAGAGGGAACCGATGCGGGGCATCACCGGGCCACCGCCGTAGTGCCGAGCGGGTCGTCGCCGGGGGCCAGGCCGCGGACGACGAGGACGAGCTGCCCGCGCGCCACCTTCCGGCCGAGGCGCATGTCCGGGCCGACGACCCGCGTGTGGTCGTCGTCGTCCAGGAGGCCGGCGTCGACGATGCCGTCCACGGCGGCCTTGAAGCTGGGGTACCAGTTCGCTGGGTCACGGCGGCCGGCCTTGGGCGGGTGGAGGATGCCGAGGATGTGCGCGCGCTGGAACAGCGGGCCGGGCTTGGCGGCGGCGAGGGCGTCCATGAGCGCCGGGCACTCGCTGACGGCCTCCATCGCGGCGCCGCGGATCTTCTTGACGATGCGGGCGCGGCGCGCGCGGTGCTGGCTCTCGTTGGAGTTGATCAGCTCCAGCCCTGCGGGCAGCGCGATGACGTACGGGGCCGCGGGCCCCGCGCCCGGCCGGGAGGCCGGGGCGGGGACCTGAGCGGGCAGCGGGAGCGCGTCAGCCACGACCGCCCCCGGGGGCCTCGGTGTCCCAGATCGCGCGGCACGTGGCCAGCGGGTCAGGGTCGGCCTCGGCTCGCAGCCGTACCAGCGCGTTCGGGTTGATCAGCGGCGCCGGTGCGGGCGGGGCGGGGGCGCTGCTGCCGCGGGCCGCGTACGTGTCGTCCGCGGCAGCAGGCGTACGGGGGACCGGGACGGTGCCGCGGCGGCCGATGGCCTTGTCGAGGCGGGCGGCGAGGGCCCACACCACGACGGCGAAGACGGCGGCGAGCGCAGTACCGGTGAACGCGGTCACGGCGTGCCCACCCCCGCGGCGGGCACGAGCGGCCACGCGGGCTCCACGACCGCGGCCGGGTCCTTCTTGCGGAAGTGCTCCTGAAGCGAGGCCGCTTGCTCCGCGGCCCATCCCACCTGCGCCGTGTGCAGCTCCTCGGGCGTCATCGCGGCCAGCCGCGGGTTCCGCTTGCCGATCCGCCAGGCGACGCGGCACGCGGCGATGGCGTCGGCGTCCGCGGAGTGCGCGTCACCGATGGGCACGTCGTAGTGGGCGCAGAGGGCGGTCAGCTTGCGGGAGCCGCGGCGGTAGGTGTCGACGTGCTTGTCGAGGACGAACGGGTCGACGACGGCCATGCCGCCGGCGGTGTCCGTGAGCGGCGGGTGCCCGAAGCGGCGGGCCTCGCGGTCGAGGACGGTGAAGTCGTAGCGGGCGTTCATGGCCACGACGGGGATGCCGGAGAGGGTGACCTGCGTCAGGGCGGCGAGGATCTCCTGCACGACCTCGGCGAGCGGCTGGCCTTGGGTGTGGGCGATGCCGGTGGTGATGCCGTGGATCTTCTCGGCCTCGCGGGGGATGGTCTCGCCGTCGACGTCGGACAGCCACACGGCGGATGCGGTGGGCTGGCCGCCGCCGCACTGGATGACGCAGGCGGAGACGATGCGCGCGGTCTCGGGGTCCGGGGCGGTGGTCTCCAGGTCGAAACCGGCGAGACGGTCGGCGTGCCACATCAGGCGTCACCGCCGCCGGTGCGCTCGGCGTAGATGCGGCGGCCGAGGTCGTCGAGCGTCTCCGGCTCGCCGACCTCGTTCTGCACCTTCCGGCCGAGCATGCGCAGGTTGGCCAGCTCGTAGCTGATCTGCTGCAACCGCCCGGGCGAGGTGCCGCGTTCGAGGATCTCGTCGCGGTACGACTCCGGCGTGCGGGCCGGGGCCTCGACACCGCGCTCGATGCGGTCGGCGTCGGGGTCCCGCTCGCCGGTGGGGATGAGGCCGCCGTTGAGGAGGAGGTTGCGCAGTGCGACGGTCTGCGCCTTCGTCGTGGCCTTGTCGGAGGTGTCCAGGGCCTCGCCGGCGGTCTGGGCCTCGATGACATCGCCCGTCGGGCCCATGATGTGCCAGGTGACGGTCACGGAGCACTCGCGCATGGTGCTGCCGCTCTTGGTGTTCTTCGTGCTGTACGACGTGTCGGTCCTGACCGGGATGACGTTCACGCCGTGCTTGAGGGTGACCGGGCCGAAGTACTGCACGACGGTGTCCGCGGCGCGGTAGTTGTACCGGGTGTTGCGGTGGTCGTCGTACTCCGAGTCCTTGCCGATGGCGCGGATCTCGCGGCGCACGCGCAGCCACGCGAGGTGCACGGGCACCATCTCGGGGTCGTCGTCGCCGGGCTCGTAGTCGGCCATCGGGTCGGGCAGCGGCGGGCTGTCGGCGTCGGCCGGCCGGTCGTGCTGGTCGTCGAGTTGGCGGCCGGCGGCGGCTGCGGCGTTCTCTCGCAGGCCCATGTCAGGCGTCCCCCTTGGTGTGGCGGAAGTCGTTGGAGATGTCGAGGCGCTCGCCCGGCGCGCAGCTCACGACCGCTTCGTAGGCGTCGGGCCAGCGCTCGGCGAGCTGCTCCAGGTCGACCGCGGGGCGTCCGGCGGTCGGTTCGATGGAGTAGGCGCGCTTGCCGCCGACGAGCGCGGACTGGGCGCCGCCGAGGGCGGCGAGCATCCGGGCCTTGGCGGCGTTCTTGCGCTTCTTCGCGGCGGACTCGGCCAGCCGCTCGCGCTCGTAGTCGTCGAGGGCGTCGAGGGCGTCCTCGTGGCGGTCGACGTCGACCGTGCCGGAGCGCTCGGGGTGCAGTCGGCGGTACAGCTTGGCGAGGACTTCGCCGTCGCCGGTGGCCGGCGGCGGCACCTCGGCCTGGACGTGCTCGGCCCAGAACCGGTCAACGGCCGTGGTGATGTCCGCCATCACCTCGCCGTGCTGGTCGGCCCGCACGGTGCCCTGGTGGTACTCGTTGCCGCCGATGAGCACGGCGTAGTGCATGTGCTCGTAGCCGTTGACGACGATCTGCCAGAGCATCTGCGCGAGGACGTCGTCCGGAGGCCCGGCGTGCCACTGCGCCGCCTTGAACGCGCTGCGGGTCTTGACCTCCAGCGCGCACGGGCGGCGGTCCTCGGCGAGCGGGCACTCGGTCACCCGCCGGTCGAGCGTCGTCATCCAGTGCGGCCGGTCGGCATGCGCGACGAGGCCGATACGGCGGATCACCGAGCGGTTCCGCATCGCCCAGACGCGGGCGACGGTCTCCTCGTGCTGGTTGCCCCAGAACGCGGGCTCTCCGGCGTCGTCGTCCAACTCGCCGCGCTTGTCGAGGTAGACGTGCAGCGGGGTGCGCTCCTTGACCACGCCGAGGATCGCGGGAACGTCGGAAGAACCGATGCCGTGGCGGCGGGCGGCGAGCCAGTCCGCGCGGTCGGCGTCGGCGGGGAGGATGAGGCGGCCGGTGGGGGTGACCCTCCGGCCGGCGGCCGGGGCCGAAGCCCCGGCCTGCGCGGCGATCGTCATCCGGCATCACCGCCCAGCTCGGCATCGATCTGGTCGCGAAGCTGGTTCAAGAGCGCAGTGCGACGGGCGGCTTGCTTCAGCAGGACCGCACGCCGCTCAGCCTCTTCAGCGGCGATACCGCTCGGGCCTGGCTGTAGACCGAGTGCTACGTCGAGCGTGGTCCCGAACATCTGCGCCATGGCCACGGCCTCGTTGAGCTTCACGGGGCGCTCGCCGCGCTCGGTCTTGGTGATCTGGGACTGCATGAGGCGCAGCCCCGCGGGGATCAGCGCGTGGCAGAGTTGCTTCTGGCTGAGGCCGGCATCACGACGCGCGCGGCGTAGCCAGTCGCCGAAGTTGGCGTTCATGTCCTTCACAGCCGTCCACCGCCCTGGCGGAAGAACCGGCGGCGCGGCTGGCGGTGCTGGCCGCCGTCGTCGAGCCCCGCGTACCAGACGAGGGCCAGGCCGACGACAGCCACACCGACGAAGATGACGACGATCCAGTTCACGAGCGGTCACCGCCGCTCTGTTGCGCGGTCCATGCGGCAGTGCGCGCGCGGTGGACGTCGTGACGGCGCTCGCGGGTGCCGCCGTGCGAGGTGCACGGCGCGCCGGCGGGGGACCCGCAGAGGGGGCAGGCGACGCGGATGGCGGGCAAGTCCGCGGCGGGCGCGCGGTCTTCGGCGGCGCTCACCGGTCGGCCTCCCGGTCGTACTCGGTGGCGATGGCGACGGCGGTGACGCTGTATCCGGTGCGCTCCTCGTCGCCCGGGGTGGTGCCGACGACCCACAGTTCCTCGGTCCGCTCGTCATCCGGGTCGGGCCGCCACTCCAGCTCGAACACTTCGCACGGGCGGGGCTCCACCTCTCGGGCCTCGGTCTCGCAGTGCTCGCGGGCGACGGCGCGGGTGGTGTAGCTCTCCATCGGGGTGATCTCGTGCTCGTACTCGGCGCGGAACACCTCGACCGTGGGCGCCGCGTTGGCCTGGGTGATCCCGCCCGCGTCGCCGCGGGTGACCTTCCCGGCCTCGGTCGTCGGCGAGTACGGCAGCGTCACGCCGAGGTGCTCGGCGACCAGCTCCCACACCGCGTGCCACGCCCGCTCCTGCGCCAGCTCGACCGGCGTGCCCTCCTGCGGGCACGGCTCGGTCGGCAGCAGCGCCCGGAGCGCGGCCTCGACCTGCTCCAGCTCCGCCACCCGGCCCCGCAGCCGCGCACATTCGATCTCTGCGTCCAGCAGTCGCCGAAGCACCGGACCCATCCGCTCACCCATGAAGGCGGCGAGGTTCATGCAGTACCAGTCCTCGCGCTGCGTGGAGCGGTCGTGCGCAAGCCGGTTCCGGACCGACCCGCCGAGCTGCACGAGCAGCGCGCCTGTCGCGGGCTTCGCGTCGCCGAGGCACTCGGTCAACGCGACCCGAAGCTCACGCGTGAGGTCACTGGAGGCGGTCGCCTCCAGCCTCCGCAGCCGGTCCAGATCGGCCGCCGTCTCCGGCGACATCACCATCCGCGCCGCGTCGATCGCGAACGCGATCCCCATCGGCGTCCGCCGGCCGTTCTCCTGCGCCCGCAGGATCACGTCCGCCAGCGCGGACACCGCGCGCGTCGGGGCGTTCACGCCGCGACCGCCTTCGCCACCGGCGCGGGCATCGTGGCGGTGATGACGACGCGCACGTCCTGCCAGACCGACCGGAGCCGGTGCGGCCGGAGCATCTCGCCGCGGAACTCGTAGTCGCGGCCGGGCGCGATCTCTCCGCCCAACACCTCGGCGAAGGCGGTGAGCTTGTCGAAGGTGGAGCGGTACAGGTGGCCGCTCAACTCGCCGGTGTACTGGTCGACACACCACTCGGCGGCCGGCAGTCCCGGGAACTGCTTCAGCAGCTCGACGAGCGCCAACGCGGGCCCGAGCTGGGCGCTGGGGGTGAGCGGCTGTACGGCCCGCTCGGTAGTCTGAGTGCTCACGGGGAGCCTCGCTTTCTCAGGTGGGGAGGTGCTGATCCGTGGGGGTCGTCGGGTCCAGCCGGCGGCCCCGTCGGCTTGGTGGGGGCGGGGACCTTCAGGCGCTGGCCGCGTTGTCCGCGGCGGACTGCTGGTCCTGGGCGATCCACTGCTTCACGCGGTCGAGGTCGAAGCGGCGCCCGCGGAACGGGGTGTCCTCGACGGGGCACCCGCGCTTGACCCACTGGTCGACCGTCCAGTTCGAGACGCCGTAGTACGCCTCCAACTCCGCCTGCTTGAGCAGCGGCTGCAGACCGTTCGGGAGGGCCTTGCGGCGCTCGGCGAGCGTCTTCCTGGCCATGGGGTTTGACCTTTCAACTGTGTCTGTTGAAACTGAGGGCAAAAAAAAGAGCCTGTGGAGCGGCTGATCCAGGGCCTCGGCGATGAGCCAGGCCGTGCGCAGCCGGCAGGAGTCCGTAGCGGTCTTTCCGACGCCGGTCAGCTTGCCGACCGTCGCCGGGCTGATTCCGCGCCCGGCGGTGTCGACTCGTCGCGTGGCCTCCGCGAGTTGAGGTCCGGTCACTCCCGCCGCCGTCATGGCGTCGCGCAGTGGCTGACCCGAGCCCTTGCGGAGGAGTTTGTGCATGTTGACCTCGTGCCGGTTGGTGATGGTGCGGCCCGACTGGCGCGCTGACACATTTCTACAGTGTGAGTAGCGACCAGCGCAAGGGAGTGTCGCCAAGTAATCCCCAGTCTCGGGCGGGGTTGCGGAATGCGAACACACGTTCTAGCGTGGGTCAGATTGCGCCGCGCCTTCTACTTTCACTTGCGAAAAGTAGAACAGTGCGGGCAGTCTGGCACTGTGACGAGCGGCCGGGAGCACAGCGAGGATCTCGCGGATCTGATCCAGTGGATCAAGCAGGCGACGGGCGACAACGAGAGCGCCATCGCCCGCCGCATCGGCGTTGCCCCCGCCACCGTCAACGCCTGGGTACACCGGAAGCGCGGAACAGGAAGAGGGCCCAACCGCGAGAAGCTCCGGGGGCTCGCGTCGGAGTACGGCATCCCGGAGGACCGGGTGTTCAAGGCCGCCGGCCGCCGTACGCCGGGCCCGCTCTCCAAAGACGCCGAAGAGCGCATCCTCTTCCTGTACCGCGAGCTGACCGCCGAGCAGCAAGAGGCGAAGGTGCTCGAGATGGAAGCACTGGTACAGCACAACCGTTCTGGGGCGCAGGGAGTCTAAACGGAGGTGTGATGTCACTCTCTGTAGACAATCGCGGAAGTTACTGAGCAGAAAGTATCGGCGCAACTATCTACAGCGACCGCCTGCGCGGGTTACCTTCGACCCCACGTCCCCGGAGTCCTCCCCCTCCGGCCACAGTGAGTCCGCCTGCCCTGGGGGATAGATGTGCGTCCGCGTCCTACGTTCCGCCCTCGTAACCGCGCCCTGGGTCCCAGAGACGCGAACGATCACCGTCCCGGCGCTCCTCGACGCTGAGCGCACCCTACGCGCCGTACGCGGCGTTCTCGCAGAACTCGGTGTCGAGCAACCCACCTTCGGTGCAGTCTGCTGGTGCGGGCAGCCCGTGGCGGTCTCCACGGACGAGCCCCGTGTTCCCAACCAGCGACGCTCGACGGAGGTGGTGACTCGTGGCGCCTAGGCCCACGAACAACCCCAGACAGATCAGAACGAAGTCCTGCGGCTGCATGCTCTGCATGGAGAAGTACCCGCCCGAGAAGCACGGTGAGCGCAGGCGCAGGCGCGACTGCATCGGCAGTTGGCAGGCCCGCTACCGCGACCCGTCCGGGAAGCAGTGCTCCAAGAACTTCCCGAGGAAGAAGGAGGCAGAGGACTTCCTCGACGACGTCCGGACCCGCGTCCGCCGGCGTACGTACAACGACCCGAAACGCGGTGAGATCACTCTCGCCGCCTGGTGGGACCTGTGGTGGCCGGCGCAGCCGAAGAAGGCTGTGACAACGCGGAACAGGAAGCTGTCCAACTGGTCCACCCACATCGAGCCCAAGTGGGGCAAGTGGCGGCTGTGCGACCTGGAGTACATGGAGTTGCAGCACTGGCTCACGAACGGCGTGCCAGGGCACCACACCCGCAAGAAGGTGCTGGAGCTGCTACGCGGCATGCTCCGCGACGCCGTCCGCGACGGGCAGCGCATTCCCTTCAACCCGGCCGCCGAGCTTGAGCTTGAGGCCACACCGAAGAAGCACGCCGACGAGTTGCGGCCGCCCACTCGCGAGCAGTGCGCGCTCATCCGCCAGCACACACCCGCGTACTACCGGCCGATGCTCGTGTTCCTGGAGCAGACGGGTCTTCGGTGGGGGGAGGCGACCGGGCTCCGTTGGGAAAGCATCGACCTCGAGGCTCAGCACCTCAAGGTGAAGGAAGTGCTCAGTGAGGACAACGGGCGGCTGTTTCGGAAGCCTGCGCCGAAGAGCGGGGCCGGCTTCCGCACCGTTCCGCTGACTCCGGAGGCGGCGGACGCCGTTCGCGTGATGGTGGACCGATGGCGGCCTCGGGAGACGGCGAGCCCCATCTCAGATCCCTACGATCTCGTCCCCGAGGAACTCGTCTTCCGCGGGCCGCAGGGCGGCGTGCTGACGCGGCACAACTTCCGCCGCACGTGGGTACCAGCGATTCAAGACGCTGGCCTGGCACGGAAGGTGGTGAACCCCGAGACCAAACGGACGGAGTGGTGGCCTCGGGTTCATGATCTGCGGCATGTCTTCGCCACGTGGTTGAAGGACTTGGGGGTGCCGGAGAAGGAGGTACAGACGGTCATGGGGCACGATCGTGGCTCGAAGGTCACGTGGATCTACCAGCACTCGCCGGAGGATGTGGCGGCTCAGGTGCTGGCGCTCATGGCACCTGGGCGGGAGCCGGGTGTTCGAATGTTGCGGGCCGTGTGACGGGCCGAGTCCACACGGAGTCCACGAAACCCCCTTGGGGATCCTGGGCGACGCTTGGTGAGGCTGGCATTCGAGGGTCTTCGCGCGCCTTGACCAGGCTGTTTGAGCCTAGTCGAGACCGGTCAAGCCTCATGATCGCTTTACGTCTTCTCCTAAAGCGGGTGTCGCAGGTTCGAATCCTGCCGGGGGCACCAGCCTGCGACGCGTGAATCCGCAGGTCAGTACAGCTCCGCACACGTGAGTGACACTGCCTGCGGCGCATACGGGTGACGCCCGAGGTCACGTCACGCCCTCGAGATACACGATAAAAGCCCAGGTCAGACGTATGCGTCACCAGAAAGCACCGACCCACTCCTGGTCGCAGGTTCGAACCCTGCGAGGGACTATGCCTGCGAAGGGAAACACGCGCCGTCAACTCATCGCCGACGCGGTCGAGCTGTCCTGCCGACGCCGCTGCCCGGCAATCCATGACAGAACCTCAAGTACCGCTTGTGTCTGGTGGCGAGCCAGCGCAGCCGCCTCCTCGCCATCGACGATCTCGATCCCCGAGTCACGGTGAGCCGGCAAGCCGGTCGGTCTCTGGCGAAGCTGGCCCCCCAGGTGCAGTACGACAGCACCTACCTGGGGAGAGCCGAGCGCGGCGAGCAACTGCCGACGCTTCACGTCGTGGCCGCGATCGACCGGGCGGTGGGCGCGAACGGGGAGCTGGTCAGGTTGCGGGAGGACATCGACAGGGGTATCGACATCCGCTTCGCGGCTGACGGTGATGAAGCTAAAACCGGGCCGCACGAAGCTACTGACTTTGAATGAGTGATGTCGTCATGGTGGTGCGGGTCGGAGTCCTGTACCGGTGAGGCAGCCGTCGAGGACGTCGGGGCGGTATTGGAGCTTGCGTAGTCCTTGGCGGACGGTGGTGATCAGTCGTCGGCGTTGGCGAAGGCTCGGTTGGCCAGTGGTGCGCCGCAGTACGGACCACAGGCCCTCGACGGGGTTGGGGTCGGGTGCGTAGGGCGGGAGTTGGAAGACGGTGAGCCAGTCGCGGGCGGCGATTTCTCCGCGAACGTGATGTCCGCGATCAGCACGAAGGGCCGCATACACTTCATGGTCTTCACCGAAACCTTCGACGCCGACGTCATGTGCCGCTTCCTGGACCGCCTTCCGGGCCACTTCGCCCACAAGGCGTCCTGGACGACACTGCACCCACCGCTCCCGCGAGGTCTGCCACTGGCTCGCCGACCATCCTGACCGGATCGAGCTGCACTTCCTGCCGTCCTACGCGCCCGAGCTGAACCCCGACGAGCTGATAAACGCCGACCTCAACCTGAGTCTGCCCATAAACAGCCGTGCGTGTGACCACACCCAGCTCGCTGCCGAATCCCGCAGGTTCTTCCACCGCCGCCAACGTCAGCAGCACATTATCCGCGTCCACTTCGCCGGCCCGCACGTCCGCTACATCCTTGAATAGCACCCTTTGAGCTTCGGATCAATAAGCGGAATCTGCAACAACTCGCCATAACAGCAGACACCCTGAGTTGATCACCTCGGGGCGTCTGCTGTGACAGTCCTCACTCGTCTTCCTGCCGTGGTCTTTGAAGTTGCCGTCAAGAGCTAAAGAGCCTGACGGAAACTGCTTCCAGTCGAACTTTCTAGCTGGACGTAAACTGAGCCTCAGGACTCCAGCCTATTCATCGAGAATCTGCTGGACCAGCGGGACGCAAAATTGACTGCAGTCGATCGATGGCAGCCTGTGCCTCAGATCGCTCCTCCATGTCCACCCAGCTTCGCCAGAACCATCCGTCTGGAGGCAGTGCCACGTCCAGCGCCTGGGCGGCAGATGCTGCCAGAGCAGGCTCAACAGGCTTCACCAGCCACTCAGTAATGCCCGCAACTTCCTCGTTCCAAGCCAGCGAATTCCCTGCAGGAATGTTTGCAGCAACTACTGCAGCGGCAGCCATTACTTCCTCCGGTAGCACCGAAGAGGATGAACTCCCGTCTCCTTCGATAGCGGAACGGAGGGTACGTTCCACGGCAGCTAGCCTCTGCGGAGCAGACCGCCCTTCCAGCTCATCGAGAAAATCCTCAGCTGCGTCGCTGTCGAAAGGGCCTGAACCCCAGGTTCCCGTCATCAACTCCAATTTGGCACTTACGGCAGGTATCCTCCTCGGCCGGGCGGGGCTCCGCCGCATCCGCTTTCACGATCTCCGGCACGCGACCGCGACCCTGCTCTTGGAACAGGGCGTCGACCACGTCGTCATCAAGGAACTCCTCGGCCACGCCCACATCGGCGTCACCGCCGGCGTCTACGCCAACGTCAGACTCCGCCTCCAGCGCCAAGCCATCGACACCCTTGGCCACGCCCTCGACCAGGACGACGACGAACCCGAAGACCCGCCCGCCGCAGCCGTCGTCCGCTGACGTTGCCGTCAGCGTTGCCGTCAAGAACCGCAGAAGCCTCGCCAGGAACATCGGGCGATGCTTCTCGCTTTTCTCCTGATTTTCAGCTTCAGTCGGACTCTCGCCAGCGCGTTACGGCGCGCTGGCACAGCGCGAACGCGAAGGACCCGAAGTCATCCCCGAGCCTCTCCAAGCTCTCGCGGTCCACAACTCCGGGGTTCCAAACGAGGACGGGATACTCGCCTTCCTGATTCACTTGAGAAGAATCGAGGACAACCAATCCACCCATTCCGTCAAACATCGCAACAATCAGATCGGATGGCATTCCGTACTGACTGCGAGCATCCAAGGTTTCCGCTACGGAGCCCAATAGTTTCTGCCCCATGGCGGGCGTCTGATATACGCCAAGAAATTCTTCCCCAGCGATATCCCAGGTTCCGAACTCTTCGATCAGACGGCGGTACGAGGGAGGGAAAACCACACCCAGATCATTCTCGGCAGCGGCCATCCTACCTGCGTCACAGCCGTCGGCGTGGTTCGATATGTCATCGTTCCCGCGAACCAGCTCGATCAGTCGCTCACTCGCCTCGACAGCGTTCATCATCCACCAAATCCTGCCGCTCGGTCCTTCCAGTACTGGGATTTCCAGGCGTTGAAGGCATCTCGATCGATTCCGCTGGGGATCTCGGTGCCCGCCTTCCAGTGCAGCTGATTATAGTTCCCGAAGTGCATCGAGTGTGTCACCTCGGCAATCGGCCCATCGTGCGTCTGGAGCATGTGATGGAGGTTCATCGGCTTGCCGTCAGGGCCCATCGGGGCGAGGCCTTGCTTCATTCTCTTGAGATTGCTTCGACCGTACTTGTCCGCAGGCGAAACAAAGCTCGGATTCACCAGATCATCCCGCTGATAAATACGCTGGCCGTTGTAGTCGGTCCGCGTCCAGAACTGGCAGTTTGAGTTGTGAACGAGGACCGGCGTCTCGCCCGCCAGCACATAGTACGTGTGCTTGTGGGTGACGGTGAGGTTGTAGACGGTGGTCTGGGTGGTCCATCGTTTGATAGCGGTGATCTGGATGTGGGTGCCGGCGCTGGTTTGGAGCCACTGGCTGGTCTGGAGGTCGGTGGCGTCGATCCATTCACCGAGTTCGGGGACCCAGAAGGGGTGGCCGTCGGTGGCGGTGACGGTGGCGGTTTTCTTCCCCTGTTTGCCGTCGAGGTCGATGGTGATCTCGACCAGGTTCTTTGATCCGGTGCCGACGATCTCTGCCGTGACGGTTTCGACGCTGGTTTTGCCGGTTTCGGGGTCGGTGGCGAGCACCTTGTCGCCGACCTTCACGTCTTCAATGGGTTTCGTGGAACCGTCAGCCATCAGAACCGGCGTGCCGGCAGTGAAGCTGTTGCTTTCACATGAAGGAGACTTGGATTCTGCTTTGGGATCCGCCTCTTCGGCTTTCCTGGCCTTTTTAGCGTCCCGAATCTTGTCGGTTATCCTCTTGCCGAACTTGAGTACGGCCTTGGCGCCCTTCGCCCCTAGGGCCTCCAGGACAGTGACCCCGCAATCCATGCTGAACCCAAGGTTTCCAAGACACTGCTTTACAGATTCCCAATCCGGCATGATGATGTCGGACAACTCACGTACGGGCGGCTCCAAGAAATGGCCGAAATCGGGAAGTACGTTAGGTATGCAGGTAGGACTCGCACAGGCCGGGGCGGCTGTCCAGGTTGCCTGGGTAGCCGAGGTGCCGCCTCCGCCACCTCCGCCGCCCCCGCTGGAGGAGCTTCGGCTGGAGTTCTGGTGTGTGACGACGCGTTCTACCGTCTCCTGGATGAAGTCGATGATGCCGTTCCAGAACAGGCCGGTAGGGTCGGCGTGGGTGATCGGGTTGTTGTTGGCGTAGGCGTATCCCTGCCACTGCTGGGGGTCGGTGAGATCCATCAGTGGGTCGACGGAGATGAATCTTCCGGTTGTCGGGTCGTATTCGCGTGCGCCGAGGTGGGTCAGGCCGGTGGTGGTGTCGGTGGTGCCGCCGACGAAGCCCTTGCTGCCGGGCCAGTCGGCCGGTTCCTGGCCGCGAGGGCTACCGAAGGGCAGTTCGCGGCGGCGCTGGAGGTCTGTGTTGGCGGCGTTGATGGCGAGTTGGCCGGTGGCGTGGTGGTCGGCGATGGTGAACCAGACGCTGCCGTCGTCTTCCTGGACGGCCTGGTGGCCGTCGCCGAGGTCGAAGTAGCGGGTGGCCTGGGCCTTCGTGGCGCCCTTGGGGAGGGTGACCTCGGTGTGGCCGAGGTAGAGGGTGGTCTCGCTGGAGGTGCGGCCGATGAGGCGGTTGCCGTCGGCGTCGTAGAGGTATGAGGTGCTCTTCGTGCCGCCGGCGCCGTCCGGTTCGGAGACCGAAGCCAGATGGCCCTCCGCGTCCCAGGTCAGGTTCTGGGTGCTGCCGGCCAGGGTGCGGGTCTTCGTGTTGCCGGCTTCGTCGTAGGTGTAGCTGTCGGTGCTGGTGCCTGTGGGGCCGGTGCTGGTCACGTCGGTGAGGGCGTGGGGCTGCGGCTGGCCGGGGGTGGGGTAGCTGTAGGTGTACTTGGTGTCCTGTGCGGCGCCGCCGGGTGCGGTGTGGTCGGTGTGGGTGGTGCGGTTGCCGGCCTTGTCGTAGGTGAAGGACTGCCAGTACGCCGCCGGGCCGCCCACGATGCCTGGGGACGGTGCGGTCTCGCAGTTCTCGTCGGCTTCGGTCCAGGCTTCGGTCATGCGGCGCAGGTAGTCGTAGGTGAAGCACTGGTTGTCGGTGCCGGTGCGGTTGACGTCGGAGACCGAGGTGATGTTGCCGGTCTCGTCGTAGGCGTAGGTGGCGTACTTATCGACACCGGGGACGTTCTCCCGGTCCACGCGGGAGTTCTTGAGCCGCTGGGTGCCCCACTCGTAGGTGTTGGTGATCCTCGCGCGCCGGCTGCCATCGCTGGCGTCCAGGTCGTACTGCAGCGGCTGGCCGGTGTTGCGGTAGGCGATGACGGACGAGCTGCCCCAGGCTCCGTACGCCTTGGTGGGCCGCAAGATGTCGTCGTACGCGAAGGTGATGCCGCCGCCGGGCAGGGACCCGGCCGCGGAGTAGGTTTCCCCGGCGACCAGGCCGTTGGCCTTGTACGAGGTGCCGTCCTGGTAGGTGCCGGCCAGCGCTCCTTCCTTGGCGGGGATGGTGACGGCGGTTCTGAACGGCCGGTAGAGCTGGTCGTAGGCGGTGACCCGGGAGGTGTAGGCGGCGCCGTCTTCGTACCGGGTGGAGGCGGCGAGCTGGCCCTTGGCGCCGGCGATCGTGTCGTAGACCCACTGGGACCGCAGGGTTCCGGTCGGTGAGTCGTTACGCAGCTCGGTTTTGCGGCCCAGGCCGTCGTAGACGTGGGCGAGCTTCACTCCGCGGGCGTCGGTGGTGGTGGTGAGCTGGCCGCGGTCGTCGTACGTGGAGGTGGTGGTCCCCTTGTCGGGGTCGTTCGCCGTGATCTGCCGGCCGAGCTGGTCGTAGCGGTAGGACCATTCGTTGCCAGCGGGGTCGGTGAACTTGGCCAGCTCCCCGCGGGGGGTGTAGGCGTAGTGGGTGGTGTCGTAGGCGGCCTCGGCCGCGCGGGCGTGGTGCTGGCGCAGTTCGGTGGTCTGACCGCGGGCGTCGGTCAGCGTGGTGGTGGCGGTGCCGCCTTGCGGCGGGATGACGGTAGTGCGGTCGCCGTGGTAGCTGGTGGTCGTGGTGGCGAGGACCCGGCGGGGGTTGCCTTCGCCGATGCCGGAGACCTGCTCCTCCTTGATGACGCGGCCGAGACCGTCGTAGCCGAACCAGGTCTGGGTCTCTACGCTCTCCGCGTCGGCAGGCTTGAACAGGGCCGCAGCCGGGGCGCCGGTGGTGTAGTACTGGGAGAAGATCTTCTCCCTCAGGCCGCGCTCGTCGTAGAAGACGTCGTTGACCAGCCGCCCCCCATCGGGCCCAGGGGATTGGGTCTGGCGCTCGCGCAGGAAGCCGTCGTAGAGCAAGTAGGAAGTGAGCTGTCCGCCGCCGCCCTCGGTGAGCGTCTTGGTGGATACCGCGACCGGCTTGCCCTCGGTGACCTGGTAGTCGAACTCGTGGGTGGGCAGTTGGCTGGTCTTGCGGTCGGGGAGCCAGACTTTGGTGGTGCGGCCGAGGGCGTCGTAGGCGAACTCGGTGGCCTTTCCGTTGGTGTCGGTTTCCCTGAGCGGCAGGGCGCGCAACGTGGCCACGTCGGTCGTCGTGGTTTGCGCGGTGGTGGCATCTCCTGCCTTGGCCGGCGGGCTCGTCGTGACGACCTGCGTGACGAGACCGGTGGCCGGCTTGTACTGGGTCTTGTCGGTGCGGCCGTCGTCCCGCTGGGTCCGTGAGACGAACTTACCGGCCGCGTCGAACACCAGGTTCGCGGTCAGGTCGGTGCTGCTGGTCTCGCGGCCGTAGGCGTCGTAGGTTGCGCCGGCTTCCAGGTACACCGCCTCGGAGGCGGTGTGGGACTTCAGTACGGCGGTGGCGGTGGCGTCGCCCTTCGTCGGCTTGCCCGGGGCAGCGGTGATGGCGTCGCCGTCGTAGGCGGTGCGGGTATCGGAGATCACGTCCTTGGTGCGGTCCACCGTCCCGTCGCATCCCTTGGCGACCGTCTCGACCCGGGCGGGCAGGGTGAGGATGTTGTCGTCCGCGTTGGTCGCGTACGTGGTGCGGGTGCAGCGGTTGTCGGCCGCGGTGGAGGTGTCGCCGAAGTCGTCGACGTGGGTGACGCGCCCGGCGATGGTGTCGTAGGTGTTGCTGATCTGGGTGGTGCGCCAGTCGGTGCCGGCGCCGTTGTCCAGGGAGGTGAAGGTCTTGCGCTGCGCGGCGCCCGTGAAGTTGGCGGTGACGGTGCCCCAGTTGCGTTCCTTCTTCGCCGTCTGGTGGTGCCAGGGCCGGCTGACGGCCTTGTTCAGTACCTTGCCGCCGGGGCCGGAGAATTCGACTGTCTTGTACGCGAAGCCGGCGGCCGACTCATGGTCGGTGAGCGGGTCGCCCTCGCCGCTGCCGAGGCTGACGGACACGTTCTTGGTGCCGCCGGTCGGGCTCTCGCGGTCGCCGTGCATTCCGCGCAGGAAGTAGGTGTCGGACTGCGACTTCATCGCCTCGTCGCCGAGCAGCCCGCCGGCTTTGACCCGCACCTGGCCGTAGCCTCGCCATTGCGACCAGGTCTTGAACTTCTCCCTCGTCAGCCCGTCGTCATCGTCGTAGTGCCAGGCCGCCCCGCCCAGGTACTCGTAGCGGGTCATCGAGCCGGCAGCACCCCCGGTGCGGTCGGTGCTGGCCACGGAGGTGGTGACGTACTTGTTGAACCACTGCCGCTCCGGGTCTGCGGTGGCACTGCCGCCGATGTACTGGGGGAAGCAGCGGGTGGTGTTGGTCTGCGGGGTGGGCAGGTCGTTCCAGTTACAGGCCGGTTCCGAGTAGTTGGCGGTGACCTTGCCGCCGTATTCGTCGGAGATGCTCTCCAGCCGGGCTTTGATGAAGGGCGCGTAGCCGTCGCCGGTCTTGTCCAGGCGGTTGGCCAGTTGGGTGTAGGCGAAGGTGGTCTTCGGCAGAGTGATCGTCGGGGTGGCGGTGTGGCCGGTGCGCTGGATCGAGTCGAGCAGGAGCTGGTAGTCGATGTCGGCCTGGCCCCAGCGGTGTTCCAGCTTCCAGGAGTCGACCGGGCCGTAGGTCCCGTCGCTCTTGAGGACCTCGGTGGTCACTTCGGTCAGGCGCTTGCGGGTCCAGAAGCTGGGCGCAAGTCTGCCCTGGT
The DNA here is from genome assembly GCF_003945505.1 of Streptomyces sp. WAC 06738. Lineage (NCBI taxonomy): Bacteria > Bacillati > Actinomycetota > Actinomycetes > Kitasatosporales > Streptomycetaceae > Streptomyces > Streptomyces sp. WAC 06738. Next base: position 3,070,980 of record NZ_CP029618.1, read on the forward strand.
CGCAGGTGGCCGTTTCGCCGCAGTTCAGGTCCCAGGGCGTGTCATACCAGTAGGCGGAGTCGGTGCTGATCGAGGAGCAGGTCGTCTGCGCGTTCGGCAGGCACCGCTCGCCGCTGCTGAAGTCGACCTTGGCCAGGGGCTTCGTGTCGTACACCGAGGAGTGCTTCAGCCCGTACTCGATACGGTCCAGGCTGCCGCCGCGGGTGTAGCGGGTGTTGTTGTCCGCCTTCAGGTTGCGACCGTAGGAGTTCTCCTCCTGGTGGTAGTAGTAGGAGATGGCGTTGCCGTGCGGGTCGACGACGTAGTCGAGGTTCCAGCGCCAGGCCTGCTGGCACCAGGACGAGCCGAAGCCGGCGGCGTCATGGCACGGCTCGCCGGAGTCGTCACCGAACACCGGGACCTTCCAGGCCGAGCCCGTGGTCTCCTTGCCGCTGGCCCAGCCGGGCAGGCGGTTGTAGCCGAAGTAGTAGCGGACGCCGTTGGGGTCGGTCAGCCGCCAGTACTCGCCGTCGTTGTCGCCGTTGCCGCGGTCTGCTGAGGCAAGGCGCTTGATGCGGGTGCCGTCGTCCTTCTTCAGCTTCCACTCGTCGGCGCCGGCCGGGACGAGTTCACCGGCTTGGCCGTTGAAGGAGATGAACGCGTTGTCGTAGCCCCAGCACAGGTCGGCCGGCTTGTTGCCGTCGGGGTGCTCGACCCCGTCGTCCGCGCACGGCTTGTACCGGCGCTCGATGAACCCGGGCCACATCTCGAATCCGTCGCCGACCCACGAGGACTGGTTGTTGGTGCCGCCCGTGCGGCCATCGACGCCACCGGAGGAGTACGACAGGCCGACCTTCGGAGTCAGCTCGCCTGGCACCTCCGGAACAGGGATGTCGTACTCCCAGGTGAAGTCGCCCGTGTTCAGGTTGGTGTTCCAGGTGGCAGAGGGAGACAACTGGGTGGCCTTGAAGTCACCCTGGTCACCTTCCGCCGCAGTAGTGACAGCCAGGACCGTCGGCTCGCCGGCACGGAGCGCGACCACGTTGCCGGTCAGAGTCTGGTTCTCGGTGTCGTTGGTCGTCGCGACGGGCATGGTCGTGCGGCAGGCGAACTTCGCCGGGGTGGTGAGTGCACAGGCGGGCAACTGGACCAGCGCGAGCCGGGAAGCGTGGCCGCCGCCATATGCCTCCGCGAAGCTGCTGTAGTCCAGTTCGACGCCGGCACGGCCCTGCGTACCGTCCTTGCCGGTGATGCTGAAAACGGGCCCGTTGGCGCCGGTCTTCTCCGCAGTCGTGCGGTCCAAGGTCGTGATCTCGGCTCGGCCGGTCGCGAGCCGCTTGGCACCCTTCAAACCGGCGTTCGCCGCGATCAGCCTGACGGGCGTCCCGCCGGCCGAATCCGCCTTGCGGGCGCCCGCGGCTGGTATCTCGACGGTCGTGCTCCCCGGTTCGGGCCATGCCGCCCTGGGGGCTCGTACCGGTGTGCGGGGGCCGTCGCTCTGAGGCCGGGGCTTGACTTTGCCCACCGTGCCGGGAACCGCCTCGCCGGGCGAGGGCGCTTGGGGCAATGCGTCGCTGTCGGCGGTAGCTGCCGGTAGCGCCGCGGCCTGCAGCAGCGTAGCGCTCATCACCGCCGCCGCCATGAGAGCCACCTTCCGGCGCAGCCCGGCGCCGATGTGCACGCGCGATCTGATCATGCTCATGCTTGCCCCTCCCGGGCGCGGCGCCGGCCGCCCAAGAGCAGCGGGCACCAGAAGAGAAAGTCAAAGACTGGCTGGCGAAATTCGGCGGTGCGTCAGTCGCCCGGTGGTACCTGGGTGGGTACGTCGAACCACTGGGAGGCGAGCCAGGCGACCTGGTCTTCGCTCAGCGGGCCCTGGAAGGCCCAGACATCGTCGATCGTGCCGGGGAAGTACTCATCGAAGCCGCCGGCGGTCTTCGCACGGCCGATCTGCAGTTCACCGGTGGCCTTGAACGACTGCGCGTGCTCCGCCCACGGCACCAGGTCCTTGCATCCGGCCTGGTCAGGCTCACCGTCACCATCGCTGTCGGCGCAGACGGTCTCTTCCAGCACGCCGTTGACGTACAGCTTCAGCTCGCGGGCGAAGCCGTCGTAGACCAGTGCCAGGTGGTTCCACTCGCGTACGTCGTAGAAGTTCGCGTTGTCCGCGCGTACCACCGGCGCGTCGCCTGCATCGGATGACGGGAGCACGACCTGCCATCTTCCCGGCGCGTTCGGATCCCCGGTGTCCGGTAGATACCGGACGGAGAAGGCGTTGGTGGCGCCGCCTTCGGCGCTGGCCACCGTCACCGCGCCGCCGGGCATGGCCGCGGCCTGGGCCCAGCCTGTGAGGGTGAAACTGCCTGAGGTGTCCACCGGCATGCTCGCCGCGGCGTGATCGTCCACGCCGTCGAGCTGCAGACCGGAGAAGTCGATCCAGCCCGGCCCCAGTTTCGCTCCGCCCTCCAGGGCCATGGGCCTGCCCTCCCCGCTGGCGTCCGGGGAGGTGGCCGGGGCGCTGCCCGACGTCTCCTCGAACAGCCACCGGCCCTTGACGAAGGCACGCTGCTTGTAGAGCTGCTGGACCTCGGCCGGTGAGATGGGCCGGTCGAAGAGGCGGACGTCGTCGATGGTGCCGGGGAAGTGGCTCTTGAGGGTGTTGTTGACGGAGACGGCGCCGACGTACATGGAACCGGAGGCGTAGAAGGCGTCGACCAGGGTGGTGGAGCCGGCTTTCTTGCCGTTGATGTACAGGGTGAGGGTGTTGGCCGTGGTGTCGTGCACGCCGACCAGGTGCGCCCACGTGCCCGCGTAGGCATCTCCTGGCTGGTCTGCCATGGCCCGGATGATCGGTGCGCCGGGGGTGTCCGATGCGTACTGGTTGAAGACCCAGCGGTCGTAGGCAGCGGAGTAGTAGAGCTCGAAGCCCAGCGCGAACTCGCCTGCCTGTGCCACGACGGTCGCCTGGCGGTCCGGTTTGGCGTCGAGCTTCGCCCAGGCGGAGACGGCGAAGGACCGTTCGCTGTTGATGTGCGGTCCGGAGGTTTGGCCGATACGGGCGTAGCCGTCGGTGCCGTTGAACTTCGTGGCCTTGCCCGCCACGCCGGGCACGCCGGTGGTCACGCCGCCGTGGTAGCGCGCAGGCAGGACACCGCCGCGGCCGGAGACCTCGGTCGCGCCAGCGGGCTCGTCGAGTTCGAAGACGGCGATGGCGGGGCGGCCGGGGTCGCCGATGGTCTGCTTGGCGTAGAGCTTGTCGACCTCGTCCTGGGCGATCCGCTTGTCGAAGATCTGGACCTTGTCGATGGTGCCGGGGAAGAAGTCCTTGGCCACCCTGGCCGCCGCGCCGGCGCCGAGTTGCAGGCCGCGGCGGGCGTTCCAGGTGCTGACGAAGGGGGTCTCGCCGACGAGGGTGCCGTTGACGAAGAGCCGCAGTTTGTCCTCGACGGAGTCGTACGAGCCGACGAGGTGGGTCCAACTGCCGGTCTGGACGCCGCCGGGGTTGGGTGCCATGGCCCGGTGGACGGTGGCGTCGGGGGTGTCGGCGGAGAAGCCGTTGAAGATCCAGCGGTCGTGAGCGGCCGCGTAGTGCAGCGCGAAACCCATCCGCTCGTTGCCGGGCTGCGAGGCGACCACCGCCGCGCCGGTCGTCGGTTTGGCGTCCAGCTTCACCCAGGCTGAGACCGTGAAACCGCCGGTGTTGTTGACGGGCGACAGGTCGGTGGCCGCGTAGGCGTCGGTGCCGTTGAGCCCGAGCGCCGTGCCCTCGGCCCCGGCGGCGCCGGTGCTCGCCCCGCCCTTGAGAGCAAGGGTCCGCGCCGGCGTGGAGCCCTCGGCCTGCGTGGCACCGGCCGGCTCGTCGAGTTGCCACGTCGCGCGGTCCGGCTGGCCTGCCTTCACCCGGAACTGGTAGGTGCGGATCTCGCTGTTGTTCCCGGCCGTGTCGAAGGACTGGGCGGTGATGAAGTTCAGCCCCGGCCTGGTCGGGAGGATCTTCACATCCCTGGCGGCGCCGCCGGAGGTGGAGATTTGGTTGCCGGGCAAGGGGTCGCCGTTGATGCCGTACAGATATCGGGTCGCATCCGCGGCGGGCGAGTCGAGGGTGAAGGTCCCGTACTGGCCCACCCCGTCCAGCCACGGATCGTTCGGGTTCGCCGGATCGGATTCCGGATACTCACCTGAGGTGATGGTGGGCGCCGCGGGCTCGTTCGTATCCCAGACGAAGTAGCAGGCGGTCTTCGTATCGCCCGAGTACGACCACGGCGACCACTGCGCCCCGTCATAGGCGCGCGCGTACCAGTGCACGTTTTCGTTCTTCGGGATGGGGTTGGTACCTGTCTTCGGCAGTGAGACCGTGAAGCTGGATCCGGACGGCTCGAACGGAGTCCGGGACGGGCTCCACCTATGAGTTGCACCGCTCGCGTCGGTCCACTGGGCCTGGAACTGCACCGCGACGTGGTCGCCGTCCGGGTCTCGGATCTCGTTGGCGGAGATCTTGCCCAACGAGTGGATACGGGCCTTCTCACCGGGCCGCTTGCACACCCCGCCGTACTCCATGGTGAGTTGCGCCATCTTGATCTGCGGCGGCGGGCGGTTGTACTTCACCCGCAGGAACGCCTTGTCCGAGAACCGCTTCCAGGCGTACTTGTCGTCCTCGTTGGCCGCACGCAGCCCGAAGGTCATCGTCGACCACTTGTTGTTGGCCGCCTGCTGCACCGCGGCCTTGATTCCGAACTCGGCGTCCTTCGAGGCGCATCCGTCGTAGCCGTAGGCGAACGATCTCGTGTCCAGCTTGTCGAGCCAGAAACCGGAACCTGCGTCCTGGCTGTTCCAGGTGGTGGACGAGCTGATGTCCTTGGTCCGCCACAGCTCCACGCTCCGATCGGAGCAGGAGGCGGACCAGTTGTTCCGTACGACGAACTCCGCCGACAGGATCGACTTGCCCGCGAAGCGGGAGGTCGGGATGCGGTAGAAGACGCGCTTGGTGTCGTGCGGGGCGCAGTAGTCCCAGCCGCAGTAGCCCATTCCGGCGTTGTCCTCGCCGTTGAACTTCCACTGCGGCGACGACGCCCAGTACTTCGAGGCGAAGGTCCACGCCGACGCCCGCGGCGAGTACCACTGCGGGTCGATGAACACCGGGTAGACCGTGTCCGCGCCTTTCAGCACCTGAGCGTCCGGCGTGAGCACCAGTTGGTCGGGTGCTTGGGCGACCTGGACGTCGACCGGCGCCAGCTTGCCGGACTCGCCCGCCGCCGGCTCATCCGCCGGATCGCCGGCGGCCGCGCTTCGGGCGCCGGATGTGCCTCCGCCGCTGGAGTCCCACATGACCGGCTGCGGTGCCTCGAACACCGCGCCCCCGGCACCGGCATCGACCGCTTCGAGGCCACCGGCCGCCGTTTCGCGCACGGACATCCCGGTTGCATCCAGGTGCAGCCGGAGTTGGGCCAGTTCCGGATTCTGCGCGGCCTCGGCGGACTTGACCACCAGCAGCTGGGTGAAGCCATCGGCCTGCACCCCCATGCGCAAGTCGACTCCCGGCAGCACCTCCGGGTAGACGGCCGCATCCCCCTCCAGCCGCGGCTGTGGCAACTCACCCGGCCACGACAGAGACAACTCCCGCCCCGCCTTGGCCATCCGCACCAACGGCGCCGTACCGCCGCCGGAGAACTCCAGCCCCACCGTGGTCGCACCGGGCGCCACCATGCCGCCGTCAACCGGGGCGAGTCCCGTGTCGATCGCCTTCCACTGACCGTCCACGCGGGTCCGGACGGGCCGCAGGTACTCGCGCGCCTCCAAATTCCCCCCGGGGGTGGCGAACACGTCACTCGACTCGCCGCGCAGCGAGGCGATCTCCACCGGCTCACCGGTACGTTCCGCCTGCGCCGCCGCCTCTTCCTCGGTGCCCGCGGCCCGGGCGTCCGCAGCCGCCGCACCAGCCTTGGCATCCGACGCCGCCGAGGGTGCACGCGTGCTGCCCGGAACCACACTCGCCTCCACGACGGGCGCCATCCCGAGGAGCAACGCCGCGCCCAACCCCGCTGTCAGCCAAGCCCGATATCGCCGCCATCGCGCACGCATCACCACAGAGCCCCACCCCTGAGACAACGGAACGTAACGTCGCGCTAACCTAACGAGATGAGCCCGAGTGGACTAGACCTTCTTAACGGGCAAAACCGGTAATTCACCCGCGCCCCTCGTGACTTACATCACACCAATTGCCCCTTCAGGCATAGGTACTTCAACAAAGCACAGCGGATATGAACTAAAGAGCATTCAAGTCAGGACACTTCTGAAGAGATGCGGGCATACGCGTGCGATCCCCTCGACGGCCACCCCTCGCTGGGACACCCTGTCAGCCGCTCAGGCCCCCGGATCGGCAGGCGGGCCGTGTCTAGCTAAAGGGCCAGCCCGCGCTGTATCCGGCGCGGGGTGTCAACGGCCAGGACCAAGCACGCGGCAGCGTGGCGCTGGCCAGGTGCAGCAGCTCCACGCGGGAGACTCCGGCCATACCCGGCAGAGTTTCGATCCCACTCCTCACTCAGGTGTCACAGAGTCCCGTCGGCGACTGCGAACAACGCTGGAGCTTCAGAGGGGCAAAGGGGACTCGATGGTGATCCGTGCGCCCGGTGACCAGGGCCTACGACCGTTCCCATCTGTGTCGTGCCCTCCGGGGGCACCAGCCTGTGACGCATGAACCCGCAGGCCAGCACGGTTGCGCACACTCAGCGTCACTGCCGACGGCTCATATGGGTGACAACCCAAGGTCACGTCAGGTCCTTTAAGTACGCGATAAAAGACCAGGTCAGGCATATGCGCAACCAGACGGCATCGACCCATTCCTGGTCGCAGGTTCGTACCCTACGAGGGGCTGCGCCCGAAGGGAAACACACGCAGTCAACTCGTCTCCGATAGGGCCGAGCCGTCCTCCTGGCGCCGCTGCTCGGCAATCCATGACAGAACCTCAAGTACGGTTCGTGCCTGGTGGCGAGCCAGCGCAGCCGCCTCCTCCCCGTCGACGATCTCGATCTCCCAAGTCACCGTGAGCGGTCTCCGCCGCTCTGGAGTCCCGCTCATGGTCCGACCTCTCCGTACACAGGCATTTTTCCGACAACTACGGCCAATGCGAACAAAGTACATCCAGCCAACTGATTGCGTAACAGGGTCACCGGCGCAGTTTGTGCCTCGCGGAGTAGGCGACAGTTCACTCAGGCACGAACAGGCCAGCCGGTCTCCATCCGCCAACTACGTCGCCAACTGCACCTCGGACAGAAACGCGCCCGCACCTTGCGCACCCGTCTCGACAACGCGCACCCGGCGGGTGCACCCGCTCCCGACACCGCACCCCAACAGCTCTTTGACCAGGGGCGATGCGGCGCTTGACGAACACACAAGAGTCGAGCGTTCATGGTCGCGGGACGACCGGAATCACCCGCGATGCGCACGCACCGGGCGTCCTACGCGGCCACCGAGTGGCGGCCGCGCCCCGGCCGGGGTCCACCCACCGAACCACCACGGGAGACCCCATGACGAAGAAGACACCCCCGCCACGGCCCCAGCCCCGATTCCGAAACCGGAGACGAGATCGTACTGACCGGCTCCACCGTCGACGTGTTCACCGCACTGACGGGCAAGACCGACTGCACCGCCGCGGATCTGGCCCGCGCCACCGGCCTGGGCCGCTCCACCGCCACCAGAGCGCTGGCATACCTGGAACAGCGCGGTCTCGCCGTACGTACCCGGGGTCAGCTCGAAGGCGGCCGCCGCACCCCCGACCGCTGGAAGCCCGCCCACGAACAAGCAACCCAACCTGACGCCACGGAACACACCGAGACCTCCGCCGAGCCGGACCCCAGCCCCACGCTCGCCCCGGAGAACACAGAGCAGGACAAGGCCGACACACCCCTCGCCCACACCGCGCACCCCGTCGAGAACACGGCTGCTGCGGCCACGGACGGCCACAGCACCACGCACACCAGCCACCCCACGCCGGACGAGACTCGCCCTCACGCCGACGACGCTCCGGAAACTCCGCCGACACCCAGCAGGCCAACTGCCGCCCCCGAAGCCGGACACGCCGCACACACCTGCATCCCCTGCCGGTCGGCTGGCCCCCGGAGCCCTACGCGAGCAGGTACTCAGGCACCTCCAAGCACACCCCACTGAGCCATTCACGGCCACACAGATCAGCCGAGGGATCGAAAGAAGCTCCGGGGCAATCGCAAACGCCCTAGTCACCCTGACCACCAAGGGACTTGCTGAGCCGGTAACCGACACCCTCCGCCGCTACCGGCTGACCGACACCACGGACAACAACAGCCGCTGACCCGCTCTCTCACCGGCCCGTGCCCCACCGCACCCGCGGCGGGCACGGGCCACAATCGCGCCTAGGGCTTGTCCGGGCGATCTCTGAGGGCAGCGGCGCCTAGCACCCGTGAATCTCGTTATCGAAGGGCTTGCCGAGTGAGGTAAAAGGGCGGCATGGATACCGCCGTTCTTGAGCAGATGCTGGACGAGACCTTCGATCACGCTGTCGTGCACCACGGATACACCAACTACATGCGCGACTACGAGGTCATCGTCTACGCGACGGCTGATCCCCGTACCGGCATCGCGCCGTCCCACCTCCGGTATCTCTTCCGGTACTGCGTTGAGGCCCGGTGTGAGACGTCAGTGCCGGCCAAGACCTGGCGGGTCTCCTTGGACGACCGGCTCATCGACCAGGAAACCGGTGTCGACCTCGACGGATACATCTGGGGTGTGAAGTGGCACGCTCTGTACCCGGGAGCCAGACTCCTTCCTGAGTCCGAGGCGACCCGCAGCTGGTCGACGGCCCTCGGAATCGACTTTCACGAGGTGCGCATCGAAACCAACGCGCACAACGTGACCTTGCTCTTCTCGGACCTTCAGGTGACCGAGGTCCCGGTCGGATACGCACCCTTCGTCACGGAGTAGGGATCAGGGTTCGTGCGATCTTGTGACTGCCGTCTGTCGAGGTCGTTCTTCCTGCCATGGGGCGGGGTGATCTGAGTGATGACGAGTGGGAACGGCTGCGGCCGTTCCTGCCGGTCAGCAACGGGCGTTGTGGCAGGTGGCGGAACCACCGGCAGGTGATCGACGGGATTCTGCACCCGGTGCGGACCGGGGTGCAGTGGCGTGACCTGCCCGAGAGATTCGGTCCGTGGAAGACCGTCTACGAACGTCACCGCCTGTGGTCGGCCGACGGAACCTGGGAACGACTGCTCCAGCAGGTCCAGGCTGCAGCAGATGCGGCGAGTGAGATCGAATGGGACATCTCCGTCGACTCCACCATCGTCCGTGCGCATCAGCATGCAGCCGGCGCGCGCACTGACTCGCCTCCTGTCCCGGAGCCAAAGGGGGCCGAAGGGATGGAACACCAGGACGAGACGCCGTGGCAGAGTCTCGTCGCCTGCCTGGTGGAGGTGGTGCTGGAGGCGAGGGCCTGGGCCGCTCGCGCGGAGGGTTCACCACCACCACCTGAGCGCGGATGGCCGCTGCCGTCCACTGTCCCTGATCGTCACTCCAGGTCAGCGTGCGGACTGCACCCAGTTCAAGCCGGTCCTGGAGAAGATCCGGGTGTCCAGACCCGGTCCGGGACGGCCACGCATGAAGCCTGACAGCCTCGCAGCCGACAAGGCTTACAGCAACGGCCCCATCCGCGAGTACCTGCGATGGCGGGGAATCCGTCACACCATCCCGGAGAAGACCGACAGCCAGGCCGCTCGCCTGCGCAAAGGCTTACGAGGCGGACGGCCGCCCAGCTTCGACGAGGACCGCTACAAGAAGCCCAACACCGTCGAGCGGGCGATCAACCGCCTGAAACAGTCCCGGGCCGTCGCCACCCGCTACGACAAGCGCGGCTACGTCTACCTCGGCACCGCAACCGCCGCAGCCCTCACCATCTGGCTCCGCACGTGATCGGCCGGACAAGTCCTAGTAGTGCTTCGTTACGTCGGGTGAATCTCCTCGCGCAGCCGTTGCAAGGTGCGCCGCAGTTCGTCGGCCGTGTCCCGGGGGCGGTTGTAGGGCAGGCGGGCGAGGACCGCCGCGATCCCGCAGGTGTTCGTCAGGGCCGAGAAGACCAGGCCGGCGCCGATCGCGGCCGAGAGGTAGCGGGCTCCCGGCAGGACGAAGTCCAGGGCGATACCCAGGAGCACCAGCGATCCCGCGGCCAGCCGGACACCTGGCGGTCCATCGCCCACGGGGCGCGGGGCCGCGCGCCTTCCGTACGCGCCAGCTCGCCCGGCCACGCCGCGAGGCCGCCGGTGACCGAGGGCGCGGTGACGTCTGCCTTCGCCAGTTGGGCGGAGGCGTTCAGCGAGCGGCTGCCGGTGGCGCAGATCAGTGCCACCTCGTGCCGTCCGGCCGCTTCGCGGAGTGCCGGGAGGGCGTCGCCGATGCGGTCGAGCGGGATGTTGTACGAACCGGGGACGTGCCCCGCGGCGTACTCCGCCGGCGTCCGGACGTCGATCACCGTGCGGGTCTCCAGGGCGGTCGCCCCTATCTCGGCGGGCAGGGTCGTCACGGTGCCACGTCCTCTCGCATCCTTCGGGCCGTCCACCGCCGCCCCGCGCCCGGCGCGTGGCGGCGGCCACGGGGCCCGCGACGAGGCGTGCACGCGGGCGCCTTGCGGGGAGTTGCGGGCCGGTTCCGAACCTCTTCCCTAGTTATCCTATCGAATTAATAGGAAAATGGTTGACGCAGGCCAGAGGGCCCCGCACGATGGTGCGCATGCCCAGGAAGCAGGCGCTGCTGGTTCGCCGTCGTCACGTGGACTTCTGCCACGTGGCCAGTGCCGCTTGCCGCACCAGCTAGGGCGACGGTCCGACCCCGCGACGCCCCGCGTCGCCCGCCCGCTCCCTCCTCGGCTCCCCCGGACGACCGTCGTCCGCCCCGGGAGACCCGCGCCCTCGTTACCCGCCGGGGCGTTCCGCGTGTCCCGGTGCACTCCTCCCCCTCCCCCCCCCCGCAATCCCCTGGTGAAAGGCATCCGTTCTCATGCTTGACCGCAGATCGACACCCCGGCGCCTGGTCGTGGCCGCCGTCGGCCTCGCACTTCTCGCGGGCGCGGCGGCCTGCTCCGGGCCGGAGGACGACGGTGCCGGCGGTGGCGACGCTCCCGCCGAGGGGGGCACGCTCACTGTGCTCAACACCGAACCGCAGGAGAACTTCGACCCCGCCCGCCTCTACACCTCCGGCGGCGGTAACGTCCCCTCCCTCGTCTTCCGCACGCTGACGACCCGCAACCGCGCGGACGGCGCCGCGGGCACGAAGGTCGTCCCCGACCTCGCCACCGACCTCGGCCGGCCCAGCGAGAACGCGACGGTGTGGACGTACACACTGAAGAAGGGGCTGAAGTACGAGGACGGCAGTCCCATCACCTCCGCCGACATCAAGTACGGCGTGGAGCGGTCCTTCGCCGCCGAACTGTCCGGCGGCGCCCCGTATCTGCGGGACTGGCTCATCGGCGGGGACAGCTACGCGGGCCCCTTCGGCGGGGGCGAGACGACGCTCGACTCGATCGAGACCCCGGACGAGCGCACCATCGTCTTCCGCCTGAAGAAGCCCGTCGGGGACTTCCCCTACCTGGCCACGCAGACCCAGTTCACTCCCGTCCCCCAGGACAAGGACACCGGGACGGAGTACGAGAAGCACCCGCTCTCCTCCGGTCCGTACAAAGTCGTCGAGAACACGCGTGACGGCGAGCGGCTGCGGCTGGAGCGCAACACGCACTGGTCGGAGAAGACCGACGACCAGCGCCACGCGTATCCGGACGCCATCGACGTGCGCTCCGGACTCGACCCGGCCGTCATCAACCAGCGCCTGTCCACGAGTTCCGGCGCGGACTCGAAGGCCGTCACCACCGACACCAACCTGGGCCCCGCGGAGCTGGCCCAGATCGGGCAGGACAAGGCACTCAAGGAGCGCGTCGGCGTCGGGCACTTCGGCTACACCAACTACCTCGCCTTCAACCCCAGGGTGAAGCCCTTCGACAGGGCCGAGGTGCGCGAGGCCGTCTCCTACGCGATCGGGCGCAGCAGCGTCGTCAACGCCGCCGGGGGCTCCGCGCTCGCCGAGCCCGCCACCACCTTCCTGCCGAACCAGAAGGCCCTCGGCTACAAGCCCTACGACCACTTTCCCGCCGGGGAGAACGGCGACCCGGACAAGGCCAGGGAAGTGCTGAAGGACGCGGGCTACGACGAAGGCCCGACGATCACCCTCACCCACTCCACCGAAGAGGGCGAGATGGGGCCGAAGATCGCCTCCGCCGTGCAGCAGTCGCTGCAGAAGGCCGGTTTCGAGGTGAAGCTGGAGGGACTGGAGCCCAACGCGTACGACGAGCGGCGGTGGGACACCGGTAACACCCCGGGCTTCTTCCTCACCCGGTGGGGCGCGGACTGGCCAGCCGGATACCCCTTCCTCGCGCCGATCTTCGACGGCCGCCAGATCGTCGAGAACGGCGCGAACTTCAACCACGCCCAGCTCGACGACCCCGCGATCAACAAGGAGTTCGACGAGATCAGCCGGCTGACCGACCTGGACGCGGCGGCGAAGAGGTGGGGTGAGCTGGACGAGGAGATCGGCTCCCGGGCGCTGGCCGTGCCGCTCTTCCACCCGGTCTACCAGCGCCTTGTCGGCAAGGACGTCAAGAACGTCGTCATCAGCGACTGGACCGGCGTCCTTGACATCTCGCAGGTCGCGGTCGGGTGACGGCCCTGCAGGACCCGCCGGGTCCGGCGACGCCGGAGGGGACCGTACCGGGCCCGGCGGCCGGCGCCCGCGGCGTATGGCGCCGGCTGCTCAGGCGGCCGGCCGCCGTCGCCGCGGGCGCCGGGCTGGCCCTGCTCGTGCTGGCGGCGCTCGCCGCGCCGCTGCTGACAGCGCTCAGCGGCCAGGACCCGTACACGTACCACGACGACCTGCTCGACTCCGCTGGCGGCGGCGCGCCCGAGGGCGCGTTCGGCGGCGCCGGCGGTGAGCACTGGCTCGGCGTCGAACCGGGCACCGGGCGCGACCTGTTCGCCCGGCTGCTGTACGGAGCGCGCGTCTCGCTGCTGGTGGCTGCCGGGGCGACGGTGCTGCAGATCACGATCGGGCTGGCCGTCGGCCTCGCCGCCGCCCTCGGCGGCCGGTGGGCCGACCAGTTGCTCAGCCGGGCCACGGACGTGATGGTCGCCCTGCCGATGCTGATCCTCGCCATCGCGCTCACCACCGTGGTGCCAGCCGGGTTCCCGCGTCCGCTGCTGCTCGTCCTGGTCATGGGGGGTCTCGGCTGGGGTCCCGCCTCCCGTGTCGTACGGGCGCAGACGCTGACCCTGCGCCGTCTGGACTTCGTCGCCGCGGCCCGGCTGGGCGGTTCGGGGCCGCTGCGCGTGGCCCGGCGGGAGCTGCTGCCGTCCCTCGCCGCCCCGGTGATCACCTATGCGGCGATCCTGCTGCCGACGAACATCGTGCTGGAGGCGTCGCTCTCCTTCCTCGGCATCGGCGTGAAGCCGCCCACGCCCTCCTGGGGCCAGATGCTCTCGACGGCGACCACCTGGTTCCGCGCCGACCCGGCGTACGTACTGCTGCCGTCCGCCCTGCTGTTCCTCACCGTTCTCGCCTTCACCGTGCTCGGCGAGGCGGTGCGCGTCGCGCTCGACCCGCGGGAGGCGAGCCGTCTGCGCGTCGGCACCCGGAAGGAGTCGGCCTCGTGAGGATCGTCCGGTTCGCGGCGAAGCGCCTGGCGGGCGCGGTGCTGGTGCTTCTGGTGCTCTCGGTCGCCCTGTACGCGCTGTTCTACCTGGTGCCCGGCGATCCCGCCCGGCTGGCCTGCGGCGAGCGCTGCAGCACCGATCAGGTCGCGCAGGTGCACGACCGCCTCGGGCTGGACGAGCCGGGCCACGTGCAGTACCTCCGCTTCCTCCAGGGCATCGTCGCCGGGCGGGACTTCGCGGCGGGCGGCTTCGAGGAGCACTGCGCCGCGCCGTGCCTCGGTCTGTCCCACCAGAACGACGAGCCGGTCACCTCGCTCATCCTCGACGGACTGCCGGCGACCGCGTCCCTGGCGCTCGGCGCGATGGCGGTGTGGCTGCTGCTGGGCGTCGGCACGGGGCTGGCGTCCGCGCTGCGCCGGGGCGGCGTGACCGAACGGATCCTGACCGTCCTCACCCTCGTCGGCAGCGGCACGCCGGTCTTCATCCTGGGGCTGCTGCTGCTCATGGCCGTCTGCGCCTATCTGCAGTGGCTGCCCTTCCCGTCCTACGTGCCGCTGTCCGAGGATCCCGAGCAGTGGGCCTGGAACATGCTGCTGCCGTGGCTGACGCTCGGGCTGTTCGAAAGCGCGAAGTACGCGCGGCTCACCCGCTCGTCGACCCTGGAGGTCCTCGCCGAGGACCACATCCGGACGTTCCGCGCGTACGGGGTGAGCGAACGGGCCATCACGGCGCGGCACGCCCTGCGCGGAGCGCTGCCCCCGGTCATCGCCCTGAACGCGGTGGACCTGGGGACGATGCTCGGCGGAGCGGTGATCACCGAGTCGCTCTTCGGGCTGCCCGGGCTGGGCCGACTGCTCATCGAGAGCGTGCGCGACGTCGACCTGCCGGTGGTCGTCGGGGTCGTCCTCGTCATCGGCACGGCCGTCGTCGTGGCCAACGCCGTCGCGGACGTGCTGTACGCGCTGGCCGACCGCCGGGTGGTGCTGTCGTGAGCGCACCCGGCGGCGAGCCGGTGGTCGACGTCGCGGAGCTGACCGTCGTCTTCCCCGTGGCCGGGGAGGAGGTACGGGCCGTCGACGGCCTCTCCTTCCGGCTGGCCGCGGGGCAGGCGCTCGGCATCGTGGGCGAGTCCGGCTCCGGCAAGAGCACGGTCGCCGCGGCGCTGCTGGGGCTCCACCGGGGTACGGGGGCGCGGGTCGGCGGCACCGTGCGGGTCGGCGGCGTCGACGTGGCGGAGGCAGCACCGCGGGAGCTGCGGCGGCTGCGCGGCGGGACGGCCGCGATGATCTTCCAGGACCCGCTGTCGTCCCTCGATCCGTACCTCGCCGTCGGCGACCAGATAGCCGAGGTGCACCGGGTGCACTCCCCGGGCGTCTCCCGGCGCGCGGCGCGCGAGCGCGCGACGGCGGTGCTCGGCAGAGTGGGCATCGCGGACGCGGCCCGCCGCTCCCGGGCCCGGCCGCACGAGTTCAGCGGGGGCATGCGGCAGCGGGCCCTGATCGCCATGGCGCTCGCCTGCGAACCGCGGGTGCTGGTGGCGGACGAGCCCACCACGGCCCTCGACGTGACGGTGCAGGCGCAGATCCTCGACCTGCTGGACGAGCTGCGCTCGGAGACCGGCATGGGTCTGGTCCTGGTCTCCCACGACCTCGGCGTGGTCGCGGGCAGTGTGGACGACGTACTGGTGATGAAGGACGGCCGCGCGGTGGAGCACGGCGCGGTGGGCCGGGTGCTGAGCGCGCCGGTGGAGCCGTACACCCGCGCCCTGCTGTCCGCCGTGCCGCGCGTCGACGTCGCCCGGAAACCGAAGCCCACGACGGCGACGGCCCGCTCCGGCGGCGATGGCCTGCTTCAGACGGTGGACCTGGGCCGGGAGTTCGGGCGCCGGAAGGACCTCACCGTCGCCGTACGGTCCGTCTCCCTGACGGTCGCCGAAGGCGAGACGGTGGGGATCGTCGGGGAGTCCGGCAGCGGCAAGACCACGCTCGGCCGCATGCTGGTCGGCCTGCTGGAGCCCAGCGCGGGGTCGGTGCACTACCGCGGACGCCCCCTGGCCGGCGTCCGCGGCGACCTGCAGATGGTCTTCCAGGATCCGGTCTCCTCCCTCAACCCCCGCCGCACCGTCGGCGAGTCCGTCGCCGACCCGCTGCGTGCGGCCGGCTCGCTCACCGACGCCGAGATCCGCCGGCGCGTCGCCGAGCTGCTGGAGCAGGTGGGCCTGGATCCGCGCTGGTATCACCGGTATCCGCACGAGTTCAGCGGCGGCCAGCGCCAGCGCGTCGGCATCGCGCGTGCGCTCGCGCCGCGCCCCCGGCTCATCGTGTGCGACGAGCCCGTCTCCGCGCTCGACGTCACCACGCAGGCGCAGATCCTCCGGCTGCTCGCCCGGCTCCAGCGCGAGCTGGGCCTCGCGCTGGTGCTGATCGCCCACGACCTGGCGGTCGTCCGCCAGGCCAGCGACCGCGTCGCGGTCATGCGGCACGGCGCCGTGGTCGAGGAGGGCACGGCGGACGAGGTGTACGACGCGCCCCAGGACCCGTACACCAAGGCGCTCCTGGCCGCCGTCCCGGTGCTCGACCCGGCGGAGGCAGCGCTGCGGCGCGCCGCGCGCCGGGAGGAGCGCGCGGCGCTCGCCGGGAAGCAGCTCGCGGGCACGCCGCCCGGGCCGCCGCGGGGCGACTGAGGGGCAGGCCGAGTGGGCAGCGTCAGTCGTCGGTCCGGGCCGTACGCCGGTCGCCGGCGGCCACGATGCGCCGGAGGAGGGCGGCGAGCGTCTCGCGTTCGGTCGCGGACAGCTCCCGGAGGAACTCCTCCTGCGCGCGCTCGGCCACCTTCAGCAACCGCCGCTGCAGCCGCCGGCCTTCGGCGGTGAGGGCGACCAACTGCCTGCGGCGGTCGGCGGGGTCGCGGGTGCGGCCGACGAGGCCGCGCTCCTCGACGGTGTCGAGATAGCCGACCAGGTGGCTGCGGTTGAACCCCAGGTGGTCGGCGAGGGCGTGCTGCGGCAGCGGGCCGAAGTCGGCGAGCGCGGTCAGCGTCGCGAAGTGCGGGAGCCTCAGCCCGTACGCGGCTATGTCGGCGACCAGCCTGTCGTGACCGATCCGGGCGACGTGGCCGGCCAGGTAGGTGGGCAGGGCGAGGAGGCTCGGCGGGCGGCCCGCGGTGTCCTCTTCTCCGGGGCGGCCGGGGCCTGGCGGATCGGCGTCGCTCATGCGTCCCAGCCTAGCCGGAGGTCTCCCCACGGAATAATGTCGCCATGTAATGATGTCATGCAGACACAATACTCGGCGGCGGCCGGCGGCGGGACCGCGCCGCGCCGCCCGGCCCTCGGAGGACCGTCCATGACCGACTCGAAGACCTCACCGGCCCCGGCGACCGCCGCACAGCGGTCGCCCGGGATCGCCGCACCGTTCGCCGCCCTGCTCATCGCGGTGCTCTCCTTCTCGCTGATGCAGACGATGGTGGTGCCGGCGCTGCCCGACCTGCAGCGGGAGTTCGCCGCCGGTACCACCGCCGTCTCCTGGGTCCTCAGCGCCTTCCTGCTCACGGCCTCCGTGGCCACCGCCCTGCTCGGCCGGGTCGGCGACATGTTCGGCAAGCGCCGGGTGCTCCTGGCCAGCCTCACCGTGTTCGCCGCCGGCACCCTGTTCGCCGCCCTCTCCGACTCCGTGGGGATGCTCATCGCCGCCCGGGCGGTGCAGGGTGTCGGCTCCGCCGCGTTCCCGCTCGCCTTCGGCATCGTGCGCGAGCAGTTCCCGCGGGAGCGGGTGCCCGTCGCCATCGGGCTGATCAGCTCCACCTTCGGCATCGGCTTCGGCGTCGGGCTCGTCATCCCGGGGCCGATCGTCGACGCCCTCGGCTGGCAGTGGATCTTCTGGTTCGGGCTGATCGTGATCGTCCTGGGCATCGCCGCCGTCGCCGCGTTCACCGACGAGTCGCGGGTCCGCTCGCCGGGCCGGATCGACTGGGCCGGCGCCGCGCTGTTCAGCGCCGGCGTGACCGCGCTGCTGCTGGCCATCAGCCAGGGCACGTCCTGGGGTTGGGGCTCGGCCGCCGTCGTCGGGCTGTTCGCCGCTGCCGTGGTGCTGCTCGCCGTCTTCGTGGCTGTGGAGCAGCGCACCCGTGAGCCGCTGATCGACATCGAGTTGCTGCGCCGCCGCGCGGTGGCGACCTCCCATGTGGCCGCGCTCATCATCGGGTTCGGAATGTACGGCGCCTTCACCCTGGTGCCGCTGCTGGCGCAGACCCCGTCGCGCGCCGGCTACGGCTTCGACGCCTCCGTGACCGGGTCGGGCCTGTTCATGGTGCCCATGGCGGCCACCATGCTGATCGCCAGCCCGCTCGCGGGCCGGCTCGGGGCCGCGGTCGGCTTCAGGCTCCCGCTGGTGCTCGCCTGCCTGGTCGGCATGGCAGGGTTCGCCGTCTACGCCGCCGCGCACGACACCGAGTGGGCGGTGTACGCGGGCTCGGCGGTGCTCGGCGTCGGAGTCGGCTTCGCCTTCGCCGCTCTGGTCAACCTCGTCGTCGGCGCGGTCGGCCCGGACCGGACCGGCGAGGCCACGGGCATCAACACCATCATGCGCACCATCGGCGGCTCCCTCGGCGCCCAGATCGCCGCCTCCGTCGTCGCCGCGGAGACCGTGCCCGGCACCGGAATCCCCGCCGAGTCCGGCTACACGACCGCCTTCGTCATGTCGGCCGCCGCACTCGCCGTGGCCGCACTCGCCGCGCTCGCGGGCCCCGGACGGCGGGTGACACGTCCGTGATCGTGCGCGGGCACGTATTGCCCGGTCATGCACGGCGTGTGAAGCGCCCGTGAAATCAGCCGCCCCGGGCCCGTCCGCACCACAACGGACTTGATCGAGCACACCTCCCACCTGTTTAACTGAACGCATGACCACGACGGGCATCCGCTGCCGCACCGCGACCGAGGCAACCCTGACGCCCGGCGCCCGTTGTCTGTGTCGCCTCCGCGACCTCTGAGGATCCGCCGCTCCGCGTTCCCCGTCCGGAACACCACCTCACCCGCACCCCGGCCCCCGCCCGTCCGCGGCAGCGGACCGCGCCCGTACGGCCGTGGCGGCGGTCCTCGACACCCTGCCCCGTACCGGCCCGTGCCCGGCGGCACGATGCCGTGCGCTCCACACAGACGGAAGCCCCTGTGATCACGACAACGGCACTGACCAAGGTCTACCACTCGCACGGCCGCGAGGTCACCGCCCTCGACGGCGTCGACCTCCACGTCACCGAGAGCGAGGTCTACGGCGTCATCGGGCAGAGCGGCGCCGGGAAGTCCTCGCTCATCCGCTGCGTCAACCTGCTGGAGCGGCCCACCGCCGGCACGGTCACGGTCGACGGCCAGGACCTCACCGCCCTGGCCGACCGCGGGCCCCGGGCCAGGAAGGCGCTGCGCGAGGCACGCAGCCGTATCGGCATGGTCTTCCAGCACTTCAACCTGCTCTCCTCGCGCACCGTGCGGCAGAACGTGGAACTCCCGCTGGAGATCCTCGGCACCGGCCGGACCGAACGCGCCCGCAAGGCCCTGGACCTGCTGGACCTCGTCGGCCTGGCCGACCAGGCGAAGGCCTACCCCGCGCACCTGTCCGGCGGGCAGAAGCAGCGCGTCGGCATCGCCCGGGCCCTGGCCGGCGACCCCAAGGTGCTGCTCTCCGACGAGGCCACCAGCTCCCTGGACCCCGAGACCACGCGCTCCATCCTCCGGCTGCTGCGCGACCTCAACCGGCAACTCGGCCTGACCGTGCTGCTCATCACCCACGAGATGGACGTGGTCAAGGCCGTCTGCGACTCCGCCGCCCTGATGAAGGAGGGCCGAATCGTCGAGTCCGGCACCGTCGGCGAGCTGCTCGCCACCCCGGGCTCGGCGTTCGCCGAGGCGCTCTACCCGGTCAGCGGCGAGGCGTCGGACGCGGACCGCACCCTGGTCGATCTCACCTTCCGGGCGGGGACGACCGTCCAGCCGACGATCAGCCGGCTGTCGCGCGCGTACGGCATCGACGTCACGATCCTCAGCGCCACGATCGACACCGCCGACGGCCGTCAGGCGGGCCGGATGCGCATCGAGCTGCCCGGCCGCGTCGAGGACAACGCCCCGCCCCTCGGCTTCCTGCGCGACCAGGGCGTCCACGTCGGCCTGCCCGGCCGCGAGCCGGCCGACGGGCCCGCCCCCGCGGAGGAGAGCGCCGTATGACCTGGTCCGAGATGCGGCCGCTGCTGGAGCAGGCCTGCTGGGACACGCTCTACATGGTCGGCTGGTCCACCCTCATCGCCCTCGCCGGCGGCCTGCCGATCGGCGTCCTGCTGGTCCTCACCGAGCGCGGCGGGCTGGCGCAGAACTCCCCGGCGAACAAGCTCATCGGGCAGATCGTGAACGTCACGCGCTCGATGCCGTTCATCATCCTCATGGTCGCGCTGATGTCCTTCACCCGCTGGGTCACCGGCACCAGCATCGGCCGGGAGGCGGCCATCGTGCCGCTCGCCATCGGCGCGATCCCCTTCTTCGCGCGGCTGGTGGAGACGTCGGTCAGGGAGGTGGACGGGGGGCTCGTCGAGGCCGTGCAGTCCATGGGCGGCTCCACCTGGACCGTCGTACGGAAGGTGCTGATCCCGGAGGCGCTGCCCTCCCTCGTCGCCGGCGCCACGACCACGGTCGTCGCGCTCATCGGCTACTCGGCCATGGCCGGCACAGTCGGCGCCGGCGGTCTCGGCGACCTCGCGGTCCGCTACGGCTACCAGCGCTTCGAGACCGAGCTGATGTGGATCATCGTGGCCGTGCTGGCCGTGGTCATCTCCGCCATCCAGTTCGCGGGCGACGTCACGGCGCGGGCGCTGCACCGGCGGCGGCGCTCCTCCGGCACGGCCCCCCGGCTCAGGCTGCTGCGGACGGCCGTACCCGCGCCCAGGCCGGCGGCCCCCACCACGCCCGCCGCCCCCTCGGCCCCCACCAAGACCTCCGGAAACGAACCCCGTCAGCAACCCGCGACGGGGTCGGACTCTCGTGAGAAGGACATCCCTCGTGCGTAACCTCGCCAAGACCACCGTCGCCGCCCTCGCCGCCGGAGCCCTCACCCTCGGGCTGTCCGGCTGCGGGGAGGACGCGGACTCCGGTTCGGACTCCGGCGGGTCCGGCGCCGGCGCCCCGCTCGTCGTCGCCGCCAGCCCGGTACCGCATGCCGAGATCCTCACCTACGTCAAGGACAACCTGGCGCAGGGCGCGGGTCTCGACCTGGAGGTCAAGGAGTTCACCGACTACGTCGCGCCCAACACGGCCACCCAGGACGGCTCGGTCGACGCCAACTACTTCCAGAACCAGCCCTATCTCGACGACTTCAACAAGAAGAACAACACCACCATCGTGCCGGTCGTCACGGTGCACCTGGAGCCCCTCGGCCTGTACTCCAGCTCGGTCGAGGACGCCGACGCCCTGGAGAGCGGTGCCACCATCGCCATACCCAACGACACCGTGAACGAGGCCCGGGCCCTGCAACTGCTGGACGCCAACGGCATCATCACGCTCAAGGACGGTGTGGGCAACGAGGCGACTCCCGGCGACATCGCGGAGAACCCCGGGGACTACACGTTCAAGGAACTGGAGGCGGCCCAGCTGCCGCGCTCCCTGGAGGACGTCGACGCTGCAGTGATCAACGGCAACTACGCCCTTGAGGCCGACCTGAAGCCGGCCGAGGACGCGCTGGTCCTGGAGTCCGCCAAGGACAACCCGTACGCCAACTTCCTGGCCGTCAAGGAGGGCAACGAGGACGACCCGAGGGTGCAGAAGCTCGCTAAGCTCCTCGCCTCGGACGAGGTGACGACGTTCATCGAGGAGGAGTACCAGGGATCGGTGCTGCCCGTCGAGGCGCCGTAGCGCCCGGCGGAGGTGCACGGCCCGCTCCCGCGCGGGTACCCGGCCGCGGCAGCAACGCACGCATCGCCATGAACGGAGGCCAGCCTCATGGGACTTGGCGGGAGCATTCTCCTGATCGCCGCGGGCGGGATCGAGCTCGCTCCCCGCGACGAGCCGCTGCAGCCCTGAAAGCCTACGCGTAGGTCTGCTCCAGGGTGTGCTGAAGGGTGTGCTCGGAGTGCTGCGTCCGGTTCCCGATCGTCGGCTTCTCGCCTGCTGGTACCCGCCTACCATCGGGCTGACTCGCTCATCCTGCGGGCACTGGCCAGAAGGCGCTGGGCGGATCGCTAGGTGACCTGGTAGTCGACCATGATCTACGCGGTGGTGGGGCTGTCTCCGTCGGCGAGGCGGGCGGCGATCTCCTCGGCGCGGCGGGCAGCGAGGGAGGGGGCGGCGGACTTCGCGCCGCGGGGGCACCCGAGGCGGCGGGCGGGTGTCGCAGGGCGAGTGGTCGCGGGCGGCGTCCCATTGGACGGTCGCGGGTCGACGCCTGGGATCTCCCGGCCCGTCTGCGAACAACGCTGGAGCCCCAGATGGGCAAGGTGGACTCGATGGTGATCCGTGCGCCCGGTGACCAGGGCCTACGACCGTTCCCATCTGTGTCGTGCCCTGCCGGGGGCACCCAGAACATGGGAGAGCAGGAACGAGGCCCGGCAGCCGGGGCCACTGCCTGTGAAAGGGCTGCGGTGGTAGTCAGTACAGGCCGCGGCGACCGTCTCCACATCGCCGGGCCGGCCGCGTCGCTGAGCCGGGCCCGGTCGCCGCTCAGCCGGTGCGCCCCGGTGCCGGTGGGCTGTGGTTCGTGGCCGTGGGGGAGGGCAGTCTGTGGTCGATGTCGGCGGTGACGTGGCCCTCGACCATGGTGGCGACGACGCGATGGCGAAACGTCATGCCGTGAAACGGGGTGTTGTCCGACGCGCTGACCGACTCGGTCCGGTCCACCCGCCAGTCGGCCCGGGGGTCCACCAGGGTGAACGTCGCGGGCTCCCCCGCGGCCGGCGGGCGGCCCGCCACGTCGGCGAGCCCCGCGATACGGGCGGGACGTGTGGACATCACCGTGGCCACGAGGCCCCAGTCCGGGTCGCCCCCGGCGCCCAGGGCCTCCGCGACCACGGGGAGCGCGGTCTCCAGGCCCAGCATGCCGAAGGGCGCCTCGCACCAGTGGTTGTCCTTGCTCGACGCGGTGTGCGGAGCGTGGTCGGTGGCGACGGCGTCGATGGTTCCGTCACGCAGCGCCGCGCGCAGCGCGGCCACGTCCTCGGCGCTGCGCAGGGGCGGGTTCACCTTGTGCAGGGGGTCGGCCTCGCGGGTCATGAGATCGGTGAGCAGCAGATGGTGGGGGGTCACTTCGGCTGTGACGGGCCAGCCGCGCGACTTGGCCCACCTGACGATTTCGACGGTCCCCGCCGTGGAGACGTGACAGATGTGCAAGCGTCCGCCGGTCGCCCCGGCGAGTACCACGTCACGCGCGACGATCGTTTCCTCGCCCGTCGCCGGCCAGGGCGGCAGGGCTGTGGCCTGTGCCGCCGCGCCGGCGTTGACCTGGCCTCGCTGCACGAGACGGGGGCACTGGGCATGTTGGGCGACGAGGGTTCCGGTGCGGCGGGCCGCCTCCAGTGCCCGCAGCAGGAGCCCGGGGTCGTCGACGCATACGCCGTCGTCGGAGAACATCAGGGCACCGGCCGCCGCCATGGCGTCGAGGGGTGCGAGCCGGCGGCCGGCGAGCCCGTCGGTGACGGCTCCCACCGGGTGCACCCGGCAGGATGCCGTTCGCGTCGCCCGCTCGATGATGTGCCGTACCCGCCCGGGGGTGTCGGTCACCGGCACGCAATTGGCCATGGCGAGCACGTCGGAGTACCCGCCGTGCGCTGCCGCCCTTGTGCCGCTGGCGATGGTCTCCGCGGCGGTGTCACCGGGCTCGCGCAGGTGGGTATGGAGGTCCACCAGGGCCGGCAGCATGATCAGCCCGTCGCAGTCGGCTGCCGTCACGTGCGCGGCGCCGGCGCCGTCCCCCTTCCCCGGGGCCGTCACGGCGGCGATCCGGCCGCCCCGTACGGTCACGTCCCGGGATGCGCCGCCGAGGGGGCGGACCCCCCGCAGGATCGTCGTGCCCGCTGAGCCGGCGGCCCGAGGACCGTTCACCTGTCCGTGTCCGGGTGGGCGAGGCGGAAGACCGGTCCGTCCGCGCAGATGAGCGGGGACTCCTCGGGGCCGCTTCTGGTGCCGGTGGCGCAGCCGTGGCAGTAGCCGAGGCCGCAGGCCATGTGGGCTTCCAGCGACACCTGGACGTCGGCCGCCCAGCGTCGGCCGAGTTGCTCGCAGAGCCGGGCCAGCCGCTCCGAACCGCACGTCATGATCTGCTGCGGAGGGGCCTGATCGAGCTCTGCGATCAGCATGTCCCGGAGCCGGGTCACCTCGCTGCTGCCGGTGTCGTCGGTGACTTCGTGCAGTCGTGTCACACCGGCGGCCCGGTAGACGTCTGCCCCTACGACTCTGTCCGCGCTTCTGCCGCTGGCCACGGCGACGATCTCGACCTCGGTGCCCGCGCATTCCTGGGCGACGGTGGTCAGCGAACAGGTGCCGATGCCTCGTCCGGCCAGAAGGACGCGCCGCGTTCCCCGGGTGATCCGGAATCCCTGGCCCAGCGGTCCTACGACCAGCATGCGCTCGCCCGGCCGGAAGGAGGCAAGGCGACGGGTGCCGTCACCGACCACTCCGAGAAGGATGTCGATGGTGCCGGCCTGCGGGTTCCGGGCGTATACGGCCATGGGGCGGGGCAGGACGGGACCCGTGTCCTCGTCCCGGGCGGCGGTCAGCATCACGAACTGTCCTGCCTGGCACGTCCGGGCGATACTCGGTGCTTCCAGGCGCAGGAAGTGGTGGCCTCGTCCGTGCGGCGTGGAGGCGAGGACCTGGGCGCGGTGCCAGGTCGCGGCGGGCCGGCCGGTCCCGGACCCGGGCAGCGGTGTCACGCTGTCCGTGACCGGTATGACGGCGTCCGTGTCGAGGGTGTTCATGCGGCTGCGGCCTCCTGTGCGGACAGCCGGGCATCGAGCCGCAGGAGACCCGAAGCCAGGATGTCGGTGCCGACCGCGAGTTCGGCCGGGAAGGTCAGCTCCTCGGGACTGTGGCTGACCCCGCCGTTGTGGCTGGGGACGAAGATCATGCCGGTGGGCACCACGCGGTTGATCATCTGTGCGTCGTGGCTGGCCCCGCTGGGCATCACCCGGTGCGTGATCCCGGCCTCCGCCGCGGCCTCGGCGACGGTGTCGCGGAGCCATCTGGGGAGGATGACGGGAGAGGCGTCGGCCAGCAGCCGGGATTCGCACCCGATCCCGCGCCGGGAGCAGATGTGCTGTGCGCTTTCGACGATCTCCGCCGCGGTCAGCCGCTGCCGGTCGTTGTCGACGTCCCGGACGTCGACGTACACCTCGGTGCTCCCGGCGATCGTGGTGAGGGACCCGGGGGAGACATCCATGCGTCCGACGGTCGCGCGGGTGCCGTGATGACGGCTGTCGTTGGCGAGGGTCTCGATCATCAGGATGATCTCCGCCGCCGCGGCCATCGCGTCGGCCCTCATCCGCATCGGGGTTCCCCCGGTGTGCGAGGCCCGTCCGGTGAGATCGAGGCGGAGCCGGGTACTGCCCGAGATCAGGTCGACGAGTCCGACGGGAACGGACTCGGACTCCAGCAGGGAGCCCTGCTCGATGTGGAGTTCCAGGAAGGCGGCCCAGTCCTCTCCGCGCCAGCGGGCCGTCTCGGTGTCGTTCGGGTCGAGGCCGACGGCTGTCATGGCCTGCGCCAGCGATACGCCCTCGGCGTCCTGCTTGGTCTTCAGGTCGGCCGGGCCGGTCAGGCCCGCGGCGATCCGGCTGCCCGTGCAGGCCTGTCCGAAGCGGGCTCCCTCCTCGGCGGCGAACGCCACGAAGCGGACCGGCCGGGTGAGCCGGATCCCCGCCGAGACGAACAGCCGTGCCACCTCCATCGCCGCGACCACACCGGCTATGCCGTCGTACGCGCCGGCGCCCGGCACGCTGTCGAGATGGGAGCCGGTGCCCAGACCCGGCAGCCCGGGGGTCGTGCCGGGCAGTTCGGCGAGCGTGTTGCCGGCCGTGTCCGTACGTACGTCCAGGCCGAGCGCACGCATGTGCGCCCCGAAGACGTCGTGGGCCTGGCGCTCCAGCGGGGTGTAGGCCAGCCGGGTGATGCCCGGGCCCCTGCCGGGCTCCGACATTCCGGCGAAGGTGTCCAGGTGCGTTCGGAGCCGGTCCGCGTCGGCGTGACGGAGAGCGGCGAGCGTCGGTGCGGTCATCGGAGACCGGCCGACGAGGCTTCCGCCTCGGAGAGCAGCGACACCACGGGTGGGGAATCCACGGCTGCGAGCGTCGGCGTGTGCAGGACAGCGGCCACCCCCGTCACTTCGGCGGCGGCGCCGCGCAGCAGGCCGAGCATCACCTGGAGGGGTTGCGGCTCCCAGGCCGTCGCCAGCGGTACGACTCGGTCGCCGGGGGTGATCGCCGGGCTGACGGAGGTGATTCCGGACTCGTCGGTGACCCGCAGGACGGTCGCGTCCGTCGCCAGAGCCACGATGTGGGCGAGCACGGCTTCGTCGCTGCTCTCCCACACCGAGATGCGGTCCGGCTCCAGGTGTCGCACGGCGTCGGCGAGGGCGCGGCCGATGAGGTCGGTCGCGGCCGGGGACACCTGCGTGTTCAGGGTGAGCCCGTAGGTGTCGGTGTCCGCGCCGAGTTCGCGGACGCCGGAAAGGATCGCGGAGGTGCTTTCGGTCATCGGGGATCCTCCTCTTTCGTGTCGGTCGCGGACCTGGGCGGGGCCGGCGAGGGGGTGGCGGGGAAGAGCGCATGGAACCGTACTCCGTACCGCTCCCGGAGCGTGTCCACCACGCTGCCGTCACCGAGATCGAGCACGCTCAGTACGGAGGAGACCCGCATCCCCGCTTGCAGGGCGGCGTGCACCGGCGGCGCGGCGTCCTGCGCCGTGGCCGTCAGCGGCACGACGACGACGGTGTGTTCACCCGCGTGGGCCTCGCCGGTCAGACGGGCGTCGTCCCCGGTACCGGTCACCGTCGCGAACGGCAGCCCTGTGTGCAGGGCCAGGGCGGTGGTGGTGGCGATGCCCTGGGGGGTGGCGCACACCAACCGGTCGGTCCCGTGCGGGAGCACCTCGGCCAGCAGCGCCGCGGTGCGGCGCAGGATGGACGGCCGGCACTGGACGGCTTCGATGTCGACCCGGCCGTCGCCGATGGGCGCCACCGCGAGTATGTCGGCGTACAACTCGGCGCTTCGTTGCCCGGCGCTCTGGAAGGCGCGGGGGGTGTCGGGTGCCGTGTGGAGGACTTGGTCGAGGTTCATGTGGGCTCCGTGGATGGGACGGTCTTCGGGGACCGTGCGAGGCCAGCGGGTCGCCGGGGGGTGTGGTCCGGCCGTGCCGGAGAGTCAGGTCCGCACGGTGCCGCGTTCGTCGGCGAGACGGGTGATGCCGAGTTCGCGGCAGAGGGCCTCAAGGTCCCGCAAGACCTGGGTCATGGCGTACGGGCGGGTGAACGTCGCGGTACCCATCTGCACGGCGGTGGCTCCGGCCAGGACGAACTCCAGGACGTCCCGCGCGGTGCTGATGCCGCCGCACCCGACGACGGGTATGGCGACGGCCGCGGCGGCCTGCCACACCAGGCGCAGCACCATGGGCCGGACGGCGGGTCCGGAGAGTCCTCCCACCCCGTTGCCCAGCACCGCGCTCCGCCCGTTCAGGTCGATGGCCATGCCGGGGAAGGTGTTGGCGACGGTCACGGCGGTGGCGCCCGCCTGTTCTGAGGCGCGCGCGATGTCCCCGATCGATGTCACGTTCGGGGTCAGTTTGACGATGACGGGCAGCGAGGTACGCGCCACGACGCCGGAGACGACACGCTCCACGGTCGACGCGTCCGTTCCGATGGTGAGCCCGCCGTGCTCGAGGTTCGGGCAGGAGACGTTCACCTCCAGTGCCTCGCAGGGAGCGTCGGCGAGTTCCTCGGTGATCCGCAGGTACTCATCCGGGGCGAGGCCCCCGACACTCACCACGACGGGTACCCCGAACGACCGGTAGCGGGGCAGCACCGTGCGGATGAACTCCGCCGAGCCGGGGCTGGGGATTCCCACGCTGTTCAGCATGCCCTGCGCGCTCTCGGTGAGCCGGTGCGAGGGGTTACCGGAACGCCGTTGCGAGAAGAGGGTCTTGGTGACCACGGCGCCCAGCTCGTGTACGGGCAGGAGAGCGGCGAGTTCGGGGCCGAAGCAACCCGACGCGGGCATCACGGGGTTGGCCAGACGCAGGGGGCCGAGCGAGACCGCGAGGTCGGTCCGGAACGCGGGGTGGTCCGCGAAATGCCGGTCCCGGTCGTCGAACGTCGCGGGATCGTGGTCTTGAACCTCCGTCATGGTGCCTGCCTTCTGCGTCAGGAGATCGGGGGAGAGTGGGCGGAAGGGCGCCGAGCCGGCCGGCGTGCGGGACGACAGAGCGGGGATCGCGGGCCGCGGGGTGTCAGCCGCCGAATCGTTCGGTGAGCCTGCGCTCGACCCAGCCGACGAGGGCGTACATGACCCATGCCATGAGGCAGAGCAGCCCGAGGCAGATGATCACCAGCTTGATGTCGTCGTTGTCCTGGGCCTGCTTTTCCAGGTAGCCGAGCCCTGACTGCGCTCCGATGAACTCGCCGATGACCGCTGCCGTCACCGCCTGCAGAACCCCCAGGCGCAGACCCACGGCGATGGCCGGCAGGCTGTACGGCAGGTCGATCTTGAGGGCTCGGGCGACCGGCCCGATGCGCAGCAGACGGGCCAGGTCGTCGACCCCCTTGGGCACGGACCGTAGCCGCGTCACCATGTTGATCATGACGGGGTAGAACGACACCAGGGCCACGAGGGCGATCTTGGAGCCGACACCGAGCCCCAGCCAGAGCACGATCAAGGGGGCGATCGAGATCTTCGGGGTCACCTGCGCCACGATGACGAGGGGCATCAGCAGTCGTTCGGCAAGCGGCAAGCGGGTGAAGAGGATCGCCAGGACGATCCCTGCCACCGCGCCGATCAGCACACCCTGGACCACCTCGGCCAGCGTCTGCTGGATGTGCACCGTGAGCACGTCGTCCCCGGCCAGCTGCCAGGCGTGACCGGCTACCGCGGCCGGGCTCGGCAGCTTGTAGGCCGGTATGCCGAAAGCTGCCGCGACCAGCCACCAGAGCGCGACGCCGGCCAGCAGGGACAACGTGCCGATCAGCACCGGCCGGACGGCGTCGGCCGTCCGGCCGGGGCGAGCGGCCGTCTCAGCCGAGGTCATTCGGCTTCACCACCAGATCACCCGCGTCGAAGGACTCGTCGAGGAGTCCGAACTGCTCCTGGGAGTCGATGGCCTGCTGCCAGCGCACGAGGTCCGGGGAGCCCAGGCCGTTCTTCTCGGTGTTGTCCGACTGCCACAGGCTCTTGGCGAAGAGGTCCTCGACGATGGTGGTGATCTCGTCCTCCTGGCCCTTGAAGGATGAGGCGTACTTCTTCACCGACATGTCGACCGCGGCGCGCGGGTTCTTGACCGTGTACTCGATGCCGCTGTTCAGCGCCTTGTCGAACGCCTTGACCGTGTCCGGGTCGTCCTTCACCTTGTCCTCGCCGGCGATGACCACGTTGCCGAAGGAGGGCAGGTACTTGTCGCTGAGGATCTGGTCCACCTCGACCCCGGCGGACTGGAGCGCGTAGTAGCGCAGGCGCGAGAAGACGATCGCGTCGACCTGACCGTTCTTCAGCGCGTCCACGATGACGCCGGTGCCCAGGGTGCGGACCTTCACGTCGGACACCTCCAGTCCGGCGTCCTCCAGCATCGCCTGGAGCTGGATGTAGTTCGGGCTGCCGAGGTCGGTGACGGCCACGGTCTTGCCCTTCAGGTCGGCCGGGGACTCGATGTTCGCCGAAGGCTGCGACAGCAGGGCGCCGATGCCCTCCTGGTACGTGGTGTGCACGACCTTGGTCTTGATGCCCTTGCCGTACGCGGTGACGACCGAGTCGCCGTTCGGGAAGCCGAAGTCGACGTTGCCCGATGCCACGTTCTTCACGATGTCGGAGCCCTGGGCGTAGGTGAATTCGACGTCCAGGCCCGCGTCGGCGAAGTAGCCCTGCTCCTTGGCCGCGTACAGCGGGGCGTAGTACGGCACCGCGGCGCCGTCGATCTGGATGGTGACCTTCTTGCTGCCGTCGGACGACGTCTTCGCCGAATCGGAGGAGCCGGGGCTACAGGCGGCGAGAAGAGCGGCGGCGGCCACGATGGCGGGGATACCGACCAGCTTCAGGGGCCTTCTGTTCATGATCTTTCCTTAGGGCGAAGGGGGAGTGAAAACTCAGCGGCGTCCGCGCAGGAGCCTGCGTTCGGCCAGGGAGACGAGGCCGAAACCGAGGAGTCCGACCGCGACGGTGATGAGGACTGCGGCTATCAGCAGGGGGGTGTCACTAGAGGTGTTGCCGAGCACCATGAGGTAGCCCAGGCCGCGTTCGGAGGCGAGGTACTCCGCCAGGAACGCGCCGGTCATCGCGTCGATGACGGCGATCTTGGCACCTGCCAGCAGCGCCGGCAGGGCCGCGGGGAGCTGGATCTTCCGCAGGTACTGCCACCGGGACAGGTGCAGCAGCCGGCCCAATGAGCTGATGTCCGCGGGCACATCCTTCAGCCCGAGCATCGTGGCCATGGCCATCGGGAAGAAGACCAGCAGCAGGATGAGCCCGTACTGCGACGTCGTGCTGAGCCCGAACCACAGCACCAGCAGCGGTGCGACGGCGATCTTGGGAGCCGCCTGGAGCAGCACCATGTAGGGCGCGAGGATCTCCCGGACGGTGCGGGAGGCCCACAGGACCCAGCCCAGGGCGATCCCGATCAGTGACCCGCCGACGAAGCCCAGCACGATGTTGCGCAGGGTGTAAGTGAGGTGGGGCCACAGCGTGCCGTCCCGTACCAGGTTCAGCCCCCCGTCCAGCACCTCGCCGGGAGCGGGCAGCAGATAGGACGGTACGTCGGCCAGCGCGACATAGGCGCTCCAGGCGGCCAGCACGGCTGCCACGTAGGCGAGGGGTGTCAGGACGCGTACGACCCTGGTGAGGGCGGCGCTGTCGCGGAGGCCGGACGCGGCGGGACGCTTCACGGCTCGCTCGGGGCGGCCCCGGCGCGTGAGTGTGTCCTTGCTCACACCAGCTCCCGACGGAGCATGCCGGCGAACTTCGCGAATTCGGGGTGCTGCCTCGTCTCGGGGGTGCGCTCACGCCCCAGAGGCACGGTGTGCACGGCCTTGATACGCCCCGGCCGTGCCGACATCACGGCCACGCGGTCGGCGAGGTAGGTGGCCTCCTCGACACTGTGGGTGACCAGCACGATGGTCTTGTGGGTCGATTCCCAGATACGCAACAGGTCGTCGTGGAGCCGGTCCCTGGTGATCGCGTCCAGCGCCCCGAAGGGCTCGTCCATGAGGAGGATCCGGGGGCTGTAGGCCAACGCCCGGGCGATGGCGGTGCGCTGGCGCATCCCCCCGGACAGCTCCTTGGGGAACGACTCGGCGAAGTCGGTGAGACCGACCAGGTCGAGCAGCTCCGACACCCGATCGCGCCCCTGCTGCGAGGTGTCGCGCTGCGCCTCCAGCCCCAGGGAGACGTTGCGCCTCACGGTGCGCCACGGAAGCAGCGCGGGCTCCTGGAAGACGAAGCCGATGTCCTTGCCCGGACGCGGTTGGACGCTCCAGGTCAGGTCTCCATCGAAGTCCGTGTCCAGGCCGGCCATCATCCTCAGCAGAGTCGACTTGCCGCACCCCGAGGGGCCGATGAGCGCGACGATCTCGCCCTCGCCCACATCCAGGTCGACGTCCTCCAGAGCCACCACCTTCGAGCGCTTGGCAGCGGTGTAGGCCTTGTGGACGTCTCGCACCGACAGAAGGGGGTTCATGCGGACCTCACTCCCGAAGTCGCGCGTCCCGGGCCCGGGGCGCGCGCGCCACGGTGACGCCCGTGATCGGCGTGTATGGAGCGGTGTGGCATGAAGATCTCCTCAATAGTCACGGCGGCTCGGTGTCCGTACGGAGCTCAGCGGGGTCGTTCCGGACCACCGGCACGGCATCGCACCACAACTTCCGTATCTGGAAAATATGCCTCCACGAATGTTGTTCAGAGGTTGGACTCTTTCTCGGCCACAGTCAAGCCCTAGATCTGGTCGGCAATTCGGTGTATACCGTGACGTGAACTCGATCTCTCGCGGCACGGACGGCTGCGCGAGCCGCAACCTGGATGGCCAAAAAGTTACGCACCCGCGACTCATCGCTTCCATATATGGAAGCTGAGGACTCATACGGAGGTTGTCGCCGATGGCGAGAAGCGCGCAGGATCCATGGCACAGGGGGGCACCGCCCCATCTCCCGGTCGGCGCCGCAGAAGCCCTCCCACCGGTCTGTCTGCTCCCGGGAGACCCCGCGCGAGTCGACCTGGCCGCCGAGGTGCTCGACGACTTCCACGTCCTCGGCCAGAACCGGGAGTTCAGGATCGGTACCGGCCGCGCACCCGGCGGTCGGCGCATCGCGGTCTGCTCGACCGGCATCGGCGGCCCTTCCACCGAGATCGCCGTCGTCGAACTCGCCCGGCTCGGAGTCAGGAGCGTGCTGCGCACCGGCGGCATGGCCGCCCTGACCAGCCGCATAGCCCCCGGCACCGTCTGCGCGGCCACCCGGGCGGTGCCGGGCAGCGGCGCCGCCTCGTACTATCCCGCGGACACGGCCGGACCAGCGGCCCATCCGGCCGTCCTGACCGCCCTCCGGCGTGCGGCACGCGACCTGGACGAACCGCTCACCGAGATCACCCTGGCCACGGTCGACTCGTACTACCTCGGGCAGGGACGACCGCTTCCCGGACACGAAGAACGCGCGGCCGCGAGGATGGCCGTCCTGCGCGGACTGGGCGTCGACGGACTGGAGATGGAGACCGAGACGGTGCTGGCCGTGGCCGGTGCCCTCGGCGTACGAGCAGGCGCCGTTCTGGTCGCGCACGCCAACCGCGCCACCGACGACTGGCTGGAGGACTACCGTCCCGCCCAACTCGCCATGCTGCGGGTGGCGGTGCGCGCCGCGGCGCTACTCTCGGACGACGACTCCCCCCAGGCGGGCACCGCGGTCACGACGTGAACAGGTTGACAGCGCATCAGTACGATCCCACTGTCCCCGCCCGGCAGTCCTTGAGGCTCGACGAACGGACAGACCGCTGAGTACCGACAGTTACACCAGAGCGCTGCGCGTCCTGCGAGTCATCGCGGCCCACGTGCGCGGTATGTCGTTGCAACAGCTACACGAAGAGCTGGGCATCCCGATAGGCAGCCTGCACCGGGTGATGGCCGCGCTCGTCGAAGAACGCTACGTCACCCGCTCCCCCAGCAACCGCCGCTACTTCCTCGGACCGGCCTTCACCGAGTTGTCCACGATCGCCATCGCCTCCCAGGGTACGGCGGTGAGCCCGCCGCGCCCCATGCAAGACGCCGCCAGGGAATGCGGCGAGACCGTGTTCCTCACCGAACTCACCGGCACCCGCCTGCTCTGCGTGGCCCTGGTCGAGGGCGTGCACCCGCTCCGCCTCTTCGTCCGGGTGGGCCAGGTCATGCCACCGCACGCGGCAGCCTCGGCACGCAGCATCCTCGCGTACCAGACACCCGAGACCGTCGCCATGGTGCTGCGGGCACAGGAGCTGACGGCCTACACCGCAGACACCCCGCACACGGAGGAGCAGGTGACCGCCCATCTCGCCCAGGTTCGGCTGCAGGGCTTCGACGTGTGCGAGAACGAACTGGACGACGACGTCTGGGCAGTGTCCGCCCCCGTGTTCAGGTCCACCGGCCAGGCCACGTCCAGCATCACCCTCGCTGCCGCGGGCCAGCGCATGCGGGACCCGCTGGCCCGCACCCGCGCCACCGAGACCGCATTGCGGGCCGCCCGCGCACTCTCGATGGAACAGGGCTACGCCGGCGCCGCCTTTCCCGCCCCGCATCGCTCCTCACCCGAACCCGCCGGATAGCACCGGCAACCACCCTTCGCGGCGGGGACAGACCGTACCCGGCAGCCAACCCTGCGTCTCCCCGGCGGAACGCACGGTTGGTGATCTCGTTTCGCCCCGCCTCCCCCGCTCCGGCCCCGCGCGTTCCCTACCCCCGCCTCACTGCGATCGGCCCAGGCCGTGGCTCTCCGCGATGGCCTTGGCGATGGCACGCTGCTTCGCCGCCCTGCGGACGGCCGATTGGTAGGCGGGGAGTTTCCCGATCTCCTCGGCGGACTTCCCGAAGTGGCTGTAGTAGACCTCGGCCGCCTCGACGGACTCGCCGCCCCGGCGGAGGATCGCCCGGTAGAGCAGGGTCTTGGCGAGATGGTCCTGGCGCTGGACGGGGACGAGGTCCCAGACGATCAGTCCGTTCGGCCCGCGCGTGACGAGATCCGGCTCCAGGTCGCCGAGCAGCCGGACGGCCCCCGACTCCTTCGACCGGAACAGGGACTTCAGGTTGCTCGCGTAGTCGGCCACCTCCGGGGTGTTGGCCACGAAGGTCTCGATGGGCGTGTCCAGGAGCGACCGGGGGAGCTTCGTGAACGTCCGCAGCGGCTGCTCGCTGAAGACCTCGAAGACGGCGGCCGGAAACCTCTCCTTGACCAGATCGCTGAGCGCCTTGTGCATGTGCGTGCCCCGCACCCGCGGAGAGAAGGCCGCACTGCCCGGCATGCCCTCGACCTTGGTGAGGGCCTGGACCACGAGGGGTTCCAGGTTCTGCGGCGTCACCGTGGTGGCACCGGCCGCCGCCGCGGCGCCGGCTTCCGGCTCGGGGGCCGTCGCCGCCTTCTTCTCGGCGTCGGTCAGCATCCGGAAGACCTCGTCGAGTTCGGCGTCGGTCAGCGGCGCCTTGTCCGTCCCGAGAGCCTTGACGATCTCGTCCCTGGCCAGCGAGGAGGTGCCCTTGACCTTGGGACTGGAGATGGCGATGTCCTCACCGACCGCCATGAGGGTGATCCCGCCCGGCGCGTTCAAGACCCGCTTCCTGGATACGGTGAACCGCAGGACCTTGAAGAAGCTCAGCCCGATCTCCTCCAGGGCGGCCACCCCGATCCGGGTCACAGTGACGCTCACCTGCACCACCCGCCGGGCGACGGCCGGCAGCGACTTCAGAGCCTGCCACGTGGTCCACACGAAGACCACGATCTGCCCGACGATCCGGCCGAGGTCGAAGAACTCCCGCTCCTCGAACTTCTCCATCATCGTGGCGACGAGCAAGCTCACCCCCAACACGCCGGTGACCAGCGGATTCTCGACGAAGAGCACGATTCCCTGCCAGAGCTGGTGCCGTTCCTGCGCGAGCCGCTCCGAGGCGGCGGAGCCCGCGAGAATGCCGATGATCTCGACGATCTGGTAGTAGCTCTCGCCGGCACCCCACACGATCCCGCCGACGAGCGCGGCGACGTCGGCGGCGTCCAGCACGGAGTGCTTCAGGACGTACGCCCGCGGCACACCGCGCTCGCTCAGGAAGCGGCGGAACTCGCGCGCCCGGGCCCAGGCGAGCACCGTGCCGAGATGGCCGAGCCGGCGCAGCTCCTCCAGGGCCGCCATGAGCCCGTCGTGGTCGAGATCGCGCAGGTACGCCGTGAGCAGCCCCGTCGCGACGCTCGCCGGAGCCGTCGGGCCCAGATGCGGGAGCGCGGCGACGATCAGGGCCACCGCCTGCTTCGGGTCTCCCGGCTTCCGCCCGGCGGGGGCGGGGGCGGGGGGCGGGGCCGCGCCGATGTCCGTCGTGTACGCGACGATCCCTGCCCGCACCGGCTCGACGTCCCGGGTGAGGACGAGGGTGCCCGTGTCCTGCCGGCCTCCGTCCGCCGCGACCCGCTGGACGGCGTACGCGGCGCCGGGGGCGGTGACCGCCAGGATGCCGAGCCGTTCGCGAGGCACCGGCTGCAGATAGAACGTCCCGGGACCCAGCCGGGCCGACACCGTCGCGGGCCCCGGCGGGGCACCGCCGCCGGCCGCCGGCATCAGGTGTGCCGAAGTCTCGCCGAAGTACAGGGTGTTGACGGTGATCCGGCCGAGCGGCGCGGCGCGGAAGTCGGGGCCCATCCGGTCCCGTACGGCCGCGAGCGCGGCCATCGAGGCGGCGCTCCCGACGGCCGACGGGTCGGGCCGCTGCCGCCCCGCGCGCCCGCCCAGGTTCAGCGCCCCGGAGCCGGACCGGCTCCCCGGCCCCAGCCCGCCCACCGGCCATCCCGCCCGCCCGCCGGTGCGCACGCCCGTACTCGTGCCTCGCACCGGCAGGGCGACCGGGCGGCCCTCGCCGTCGAAGCCGGGCACCTGGTAGCCCTCCGGCCCGGCCCGGTCCGGTGCGTACGGCTCGCGCGGGGGCCCGGTGACGACCCGTGCGCCGCCTCCGTCCGGGGTGGCGAGCCGGATCGCCGCCACCACCGCCTCGCGCACCACCTGCTCCAGTTGCCGCGCGGCCTCGGGGGAGAGCCCTTCGGGGCGGGGCGGCGGCTCGGGCAGGTGGTGGTGCCGCTCCGGCGTCATTCGATCAACCTCCCGCCGACCAGCCGGTACACCTTGCTGGTGTCGTCGGCGGTGATCTCGAAGACGATGTCCGGGTGGACCTCGCTGAGTTTGCGGAGCACCCCCGCATCCGTCACCCGCCGCACGATCCCGGCGGCGCAGGCCGAGCACACCTCCTGGTCGACCCGGATCCAGACCGTGCGACCGCGGGCACCCGCCAGCTCGGCGGGGGTGAGGGTCTTCATACGGTCGCTGAGCTGCTGGCCCAGCGCCTGCTCGGCGTGGCCGTGCGCCTTGATGTTCGTGACCTTCGCACCGGGCCGGATCTCGTGTGTCCGGCTGTACTCAC
The DNA here is from genome assembly GCF_003945505.1 of Streptomyces sp. WAC 06738. Lineage (NCBI taxonomy): Bacteria > Bacillati > Actinomycetota > Actinomycetes > Kitasatosporales > Streptomycetaceae > Streptomyces > Streptomyces sp. WAC 06738. The sequence goes on from NZ_CP029618.1 coordinate 3,107,511, forward strand.
CGAGCGCCAGGTAGGAGCCCCCGTCGAAGCGCTGCGCAGCCAGGGCGGGGACGTCCGAGCGGGCGACGGCGATCGTCCCCTGGTAGCCGGCCGCCGCCTTGGCGGTCGGCGGGACCAGCTCCGGTTCGTCCCCGCTCCCCCAGGTGCGCTTGCTCTGCCAGCCGCGCGGCTCCTTGCGCGGCACGTTCCGCGGGTCGTCCGGGGGCAGTTGGGCGCGCTCCGCCTCGACCTGCCTCCGTACCTCGACCAGGTCCCGGGCCAGCCGGGCCTGCATGGCCGGCGAGGACGTCTTCAGGTCGGGGGCGTACGGGCGCCGCACACCGCCGTAGCGCGAGTCGATGATCTGCCGGGCCACGGGGTCCACGGCCTCGCGCGCCCGCAGTTGCTCGTACGAGGCGGTCTCGTACCAGTTCAGATCCTGCATGGCCTCCCGGTCGCCGCCCCTGGCGGCGTCCTCCAGTTCCTTCCGGGTCAGCCAGCGCAGCGGCGGGCCGGGGCGCGGCAGCACCGGCTTCGGCGTGCCGGGCTGCCCCGGCGGCAGAGCGGGAGACGGCGTCCCGGGCGGCGCCGGCGACTGCGCCGCGTGCGGATCGACGGGCCGCGCCCCGGCCCGCGGCCCGGCCGCCTTGGCGCCCGTCTCCGGCGCGCCGCCGCGCCCGGGGGCGATCCGGGCCAGCTCCTCGCCCACCTCGTCCATGCGCAGCCCCAACGACTTCGCCCAGGCCGCCGCCTCCGTCTCGCGCAGCGTCCCGGCGAGTGTCTGCTCCATCCGCTGCTGCCCCGTCGCCGTGGCGGTCCCCCACTGCCGGGCCGTCACCCCCTCGGCGGCGAAGAGCTGCGCGACGATCGCCACCTTCGCCACCGTGGGACCGAGCCGCTTGGTGACCGCCTGGTAGGCGGCGTGCAGGGCGGGGTCTCCGACGAAGGAGAAGAAGACCCCGAAGGCCGCGCCGATCCCCATGCCCCGGACGTAGGTCTCGGTGTCGGAGCCGGCGCCGTCGTGCAGGGTGACGTCGACCAGATCGCGGGCGAACTGATCGAGCGCGGCCGCGGACGCACCGGACACGGAGCCCGTGACCAGCTTCGACGCCACCTCGCCGGCCTTCGCGCTGCGCAGCGCGCGGGTGCCGAGCTTGCCAGCCCAGCCGCCCAGCCCCGAGCCGAAGCGGAAGCCCACGGCGTTGAGATAGCCCTCGACCGCCGCCATCGCGAATCCTTCGGCCGTCAGGTGCTCGTCACCGAATACGATCTTCAGGGCGTAGATCACCTCCGAGAGCAGGATGCTGCTCGCGACCGTTTTCAGACCGCCGCCCAACTGGATCAGGATGCCGACGATCCCGACCGACCAGCCCACGACCAGCGCGCCGGTGCCGACCACGATCAGGTTCACCACCTGGATCGCCTCGCCGGAGCGCAGCGCCCCCCACTGCACGAGGCGCGCCTCGAACTCGCCGAACGGCTCGACCAGCGGCCCCGCTCTGCTCTGCCACTCCTCGCCGCTGCCAGCCGTCCGCGAGACGATCTCGAACCGCACGTCGTACGAGGGCAGCCCATCCCGCTCCGCCGCGATCACGTCGAGGAGCCGGATCGTGTACTCGACGACGATCTTCTCGAAGTCGTCCTCCGTGAGCCCCGCCGCCTTCGCCGCCCGGGCCAGGGCGGTGGCGGAGAACTCCTTCGCGTCGTACACGCCCGTGTCGCGCCCGGTGAGGATCTCCTCGGCCAGCCGGTGCCGCTCCCGCAGCAGATTCCCGCGGAACGCCTCCGCCTTACCGGACTTGGGCCGCATCCCGGGCACCCGCCGGGAGTAGATCCCGTCGCCTTCGGCGAGCACGTGGCCGGCGACCACCTTCTTGCGCTCCTGGTGTTCGAGCAGGATCGCGCCCTGCCCCTCGCCGCCCGGGACGTAGCCGTGCGCGGCCGTCGTGGTCCGCTCCGCCGCGAGCGCCGTGCGCAGCCGCTGGACCCGGGGGTGGCGGGCGTACGGGGTGACGCTGCAGTTCCGCAGCCACTCGGCCCGCAGCGCGAACCGGCCCGTGCCCTCCAGGGCGTCGAAGACCTCGTCGAGGGCGCCCTCCCGCTCCAGTTCGGCCAGGACATGGCCGAAGAGGCTGCCGGGCCGCCCCCGGTGCTGGGGCGCCACCACCTCGTCAAGCAGCGCGTCCACGGCCCGGCCCGCGTCGCCCTTCGCGCGGAGCCGGTCCAGGAACTGCCGGACGAGTTGCCGGGCCACCGGCCGGAAGTACGCGGCGTCGAGCCGCTCGGGCGCCAGGTCGGGGTGGGCACGGGCGAACAGGACCCGGGTCCCCGGCTCGTCCGGCCACTCCGCGCGCCGCCGCACCGCGTCGGGCAGCCCCGGGAAGCCCTCTCCCTCCTGGGTGAACAGCCGCGCGGTGGGGTCCCGGTGCTGGGCGCCGCCGCCGCTCGCGTGCCGGTCGAGAAGCTCGAACATGACGTCCTCCCGGACCCGGCCGTCGGCGCCGCGCGCCGGGCCAAAGGACGGGCGGACCACGGCGGGCTGGAGCCACACCGTGATCTCCTCCGCGCCGAACTCCTGCGCGTACCGGTCCCAGGCCACGCCCGTGCGCTGCTGGAAGTGGACCGGGTCGACGCAGAACCCGGCCTCGCGCACGGGCACGGTGAAGCCGAGGCCCGGGCCGAGGGCGGCGACGTCTTTGACGTCGATCCTCGGCAGCGCCATGGACGCGAACAGGACGTGGCCGGACTGCAGCGCCGGGATGCGGGCGGGGACGGGGCCGCCCCGGTCGAGCGCGTGCAGGGCGCGCAGCGCGGCGGACGAGGCGGTCAGCACCCAGGCGGGCTCGGTACGCGCCGGGGCGGCCTGCGCTACCCCCGGCGCCGGCCGTGCGGCGCCCGCCGCCGTACGGAGCAGCGCCTCGCCCAGGTCCGCCGGCAGGGCTGGGGCGTCGACCCGTACGAGCGAGACCTCCAGCGGGAACTCGACGCCCGCCTGCGCCTCGTAGAGCACCGCGAACGGCAGCGGATGGCCCAGGGTCTCGGCGACGAAGGCGAGGAACCGGTCGACGGCCATCCGCGTCCGCACCGTGCGCACGACGGTCCACGGCTGGGCCGGTGCCCTGCCCCGCACGGGGATGCGGGCCGGGCGGCCCCCACCGTCATACGACGGCACCGCGTACCCGCCGCCCCCGTCCCGCCCGCCGTCGAACCGCTCCCCGGCCGGGCCCGCGCCCGGGCCGGGACCGGCCCCGTACCGGGGCAGCATCCGCTCGGCCCGGACCAGCCGCGCAGCGACGGACGAGGTGAGCTGCCGCCGCACCGCGGCCAGTTCCTCCGGCCCGGGCTCACCGACGAGGGTGATCCGGATCGGCACCCGGACGTGCACCTCACCCATGGCCGCCGCTCCGCGCTATTCGGTGATCAGGACCATGACGCGCAGGCCGGCGCCGATGACCGTGCCCTCCTCGGCGTCATTGAGGGTGACGTCGAAGCTGTGCACGCTCCCGACGACGGGGTCGGATTCGAGGGTGACGAGGAGTTCGCTCGGGATGCCCTTCTCCCCGTACTCGGACTGGGCCGGTGACTCCGGCGGCACGAAGTTCCTGTCCAGCCCGGGGATACCCTCGGCCTGGAGCTCGAAGGACAGGCGACCGTCACCGGGGCGGACCGGTTCCGTGCCGTAGGAGGTCCTGAGCATCAGCTCGGGCTGCGCCTGCTCCTGTTCCTTCCCCCGCTCGGGTGCCCCGATCTCCGGGACTCCAGCGAGGACGAAGTACTCGTCGGGCCCCAGGACATCGCGCGGCGTGACGGTCGTGGTGGTGACCAGGAACTCGCGGAGGAACGGGCCGTGCGGCGGCGGTTGCGGCGGGTACGTGTGGTACGGCACGTGCACGGGCTCGGAGGCGGCGGCCCTGGGCACTTTCTTCAGGGTGATGTTCCGCTGGCCCACGTGCCCGTCGCCGTTCGGCAGCACCTCGTCGCCACTGGGCCATTCCTTGCCGTCAAGTTTCTCGCCCGGGGGCGGCGGGTCGGCAACGGCCGGGTCCTGGAACGCATTGGCCATGATGCACATGTGCAGCTCGGTCTCACCCGCGGGGAGGTCTGCCTCAGTGGGGGTCCACTCGGGAAGACAGGTGAACACGTGGGGGTCGCTGTTGCTGAGGGTGCCGGAGCCGGGCGCCACGTCTCGCGTCGGGCTGCGGAACGACACCTTGGCGTTCCCCGGAGTGTTGATCACTCCGACCTGTGGCACGAACGCCCATGCCTGGACGGCCACGTCCTTGACGGTCTGGTTGCTGCGGTTGGAGACCCGCACCTTGACCACGGTGGGTTCGCCGGTGTGGGCCTCGGTGCCTCCCGGGTCCACCCAGATGCTCGAACTGGCCCAGAAGGGCGGGTCCGTCCGGTTCCACGGACGCTCGGTCCCCCTGTCCTCCCCGCTGCCGCCGTTGCGTCCGAAGTCGATGGCGAGATAGAGGTTTTCTGCCATGGGATGAGGCTCGCTTTCAGGTGAGGTAGGTGAGCTGGATGCTCGTGACCGTGACCGTGTCCGTGACGGCGGCGCCCGACAGCGCGCCGACGACGAAGTAGCGGAAGGCATTCATGTCGACCCGGTCCATCGTGGGGTCGACCGGCTGGGTGGCGTCGTAGGCGCCGGCGCCCGACACCCGGGCCACGAGCTGCACCGTCGAGGCGTCGGCGAACGGCGCGCGGAAGAGGCTGATGCGCAGGGTGCCCGAGCCGGTGTTGTTCCCGGCGGCGCGGAACTTCAGCAGCTTGGCGCCGTCCGGCGGGGCGATGGTCAGCATGCCGGTGAGATCCGTCTCCGCCGAGGGGCGGACCGCGGCACCGAACCGGTCCAGGGACCACGGCTTGCTGGGCGGTACGGCGACGAAGGCGGGAGCCAGCGTCAGCTTCCGCTCCACGGAGGGCACCTGTCCCGTCGCCTTGATCGCCGTGTCGATGGTCTTCACCACCCCCGAGAGGCTCTCCAGGTCCTTCTGGAGCGTGTCGAAGCGGGTGTTGAAGCCGTTCGGGCCGCTGGCGGACACCCGGTCGCGGTTGTCCACCCAGGGCGTGTGCTTGAACGTCGGCGTGAAGGCGATGTCGGTCATGGCGACCCTCCGGTCAGTTCCGTGGTGACCACCTCCACGCCCAGCGGACGCAGTTGGGCGAGGAGGTGCATGATGCGGCCCCGCTCCGAGCGGGTGAGGACGTGTCCGGCCAGGTCGGGGTGGAGCCGGACGGTCATCTGGTACGCGCCCGGCCCTGTGGCCGGGCGGTAGGCGGCCTGCACCCAGGCGGGGCCCGGGTGTTCGCCCCGTACCGACATCTCGGCGGGGGCGGTGGTCAGGAGGGAGGTCGAGCCGTCGCCGGTCGACCAGACGAGCACGCCTCGCGCGCCGACATCCGGCTCGGCGGGCGAGACGGTCAGCTTCACCACCGCACCGACCTCCAGGACACCGTCGGTCAGCCCCGTTGCGCCCACCTGGACCGGGAGGTCGCCGACGTCCTGACGCACCGTCACCACCGCACCGGCCACGCCGACCCGCGTGAACCCCGCGCGGTGCGCCCAGACCGCCAACGCGCCCGGTGCGAGCCCCGGATGGGCCAGCAGCAGTTCCCGGCCCTCCTTGGCGAGCGGGGTGCCGGACGGTTCGTAGGCCGCCTTGACGACCAGCTTGCCGGTCACGCCGCCGGCTCCCAGCAGGGCGACGAGCCCGTCGAGAAGCCGTGCCACCTCGCGCCGCATCCGGTGGTGGTTCGGGTCGGCGCCGTAGTCGACGTGCGCCGGGTCGTCGTGGCGGGCCAGGAACACCGGGTCGAGGGGCACCCCGGCCGCGGGATCGGCGGGGCCGACGGTGCCGTCCGCACCGATAGCCGCGCCGTCGGCGAGGGGTTGCGGAAGGACCGTGACCTCCCGGGACGCGGTCAGCGTGTGCGGTCCGTCGCGCACCTCCGCCGTGACGACGACCCGGCCCGCCTCCTGCCCGGTGAGGACGGCCGCCGGCCCGTCCGCGGCCCCGGCCAGGGTGCCCCGGCCGGGGCCGCAGTGGACCGTGCGCCAGCGGACCGTCGCACCCGGCGGCGGAACGGGCGTCACGCTCAGCGTGAGCTGCTGTCCCCGGGTCACCACCCCCGGCCCGGCGTTCACCACGAACAGCTCGCCCGGCGCGCACTCCGCGTAGACCGTGCCGTCGGTCCGGTGAGCGACCACGTCGAAGCCGGCGCGGTGGGCGAGCGCGGCAAGCCGGCCCGCGCCGGTGGTGGGATGGGTGAGGAGCACGGCCCGGCCCGTTGCCCGCCCGTCGGCCGCTTCCGGGTCGAACCCCGAGGTCACGCGGGCGCGGCCGGTGAGCAGCGGGGCCAGCCGGCGCAGCGCCGCCACCACCGCCGGCTGGACCCGGCCGGGAGCGGGCGGCGGTTGTCCCGGCGGGTACGGGCCGGGGCGCGGGGGCGCGACGTCCACGAGCGGCGGCTGGAGGGCCGTCAGATCCGCCAGGTAGTACGGATCGAAGTAGCCCTCCGGCAGCGGCACGGCGGGGCCGGTGCCGGTGCGGCCCAGCGGGTCGATCCACTGGCCGGGGAGCAGCGTGGCCGGCACCACCCGCAGCCGCAGCAGCCCGCGCCGCAGCGGGCCGTTGGTGTCGTCCACGAGGAGGGGCTCGGCCGTGCCGGCGATGGGTCCGACGCCCGCGTTGAGCGCGGCGGCGAAGCCGGCCGGTGTCGGCAGCGTCCAGCGGCGGGCGAGTTCCACGCGCCTGCGGTACGCCGTGTCGCTCTCGCCGCTCGACCGGTCCACGCCGAGGCTCGCCCCGTGCAGGTCGAGGACGCGCGCCCGGACCTCCCGGGCCCGGGGCGAGCGGACGGCGGACGTGCGCCGGGCCTGGGCGCGCAGATGGTCCCGTTCCCAGCCGACGGCCCACAGCAGCTTGCCCATCGTGCCGAGCAGGGCCGTCAGCCGCCACCGTTTCTCCTCGTTGCCGGGCGTGCCGGACCCGCCGGCGGGGGCCGTCGTCTCGATGCCGCTCAGCCAGCCGGTGAACCGGGGCAGGGGCGCCGTTGTGCCGGCGAGCAGTCCGTCCGGCAGCAGCACGTCGAACGTGCCGGGAGTCCCGCCCGGGTGCACGGTGAACGTGACGGTCGTACCGGGGGCGATGTCCTTCCTGGCCTGGAGGACGTACAGCGGGTCGGGGGTGTGCCCGAACACCGCCGCGTGGACCGAGAAGTCGTACCGCTCGACCGTCCGGCCGCGTACGACGAGATCCAGGTGGTCGGCGCCCCGGGCGAAGGGGGCGGTGAGCCGCTGTGCCATGTCGGTGCCGGCCAGCGGCGGCGGCACGACCCGGGTGGCGGGCGAGGGAGCCATCAGGTCACCACCTCGATGCCGGTGAGGTCCGAGTCGCGGGTGAACAGCGCCATCTCGGTCAGCCCCATGGCCAGGCTCTCGCCGACGGCGGCTTCCAGGACCTCCGTCTGGTACGGGACGGTGCCGAAGCCGAACCGGCCGAACGCGGGCGGGCAGCGCCGCAGATGGAGGTTGCGTACGTCCGTGACGCCCGGCTCGGCCACGAGCGCGCACATCACCCGGGCGTACAGGACGTCGTCGCCGAGCCGCAGCCGGCCGATGTCGTGGGCGAGCCGGGCCCGGATGCCGGTCTCCACCGCCGCCGGGGCGAACCGGGGGTCGACGACGATCTCGGCCCGGACCGCGACCTCGATGTGGTCGGCCTCCACCACGTTCACGTGCACGCCGATGGGCCGGACCCGTTCGACGGCCGCCGCCACCAGGTCACGGACCCCGACGACCGCATCCGGTCCCGAGGTCGACAGCCACGGTCGCGGGCCCCGGTGGGCCACCGCGACCTCGGCGAAGTAGGGCTCGCCGATGCGCCGTTCGGCGCTGAACACCCGCTCCCCGAAGTCGAATCCGTCGAAGAAGACCTGCGACACGTCCAGGCCGCCCAGTTCATCCGTCACCCGCGCGTCGACGACGTCCTCGATGCGCAGCGCGGCCTGTCTGACGCTGTCCGTGGTCCACAGGGCGTGGGGCAGGGCGATCAGCCGGGACCGGTACGCGGCGTCGTCCTCGCGCGGCAGGGGCCCCGAGAACGGCGCCGGGTTGGAGAGCGTGAGCAGCGCCCCGTCCCAGTCCGCCAGGTACTCGCGCGCGTGCTCGGGATGAATCCGGGTGATCGCCTCGGCCGCCACGGCGTCCTCGCCGGCCTCCACCGCACGCACGTTCACGGTCGCCTTCGGGGCGGCGAGGGTGAGGACGGCGGGCTGTTCGGTGGCGAACGCCCGGGCGGGCGGGGACCCGGCGGGCGGTGCGGCGGTGAGCAGCAGGGTCCCCTCGGGGACCACGTAGGGGCGGTTCGGCGCCGCGTTGCCCAGGGTGAGGACGACCTGGCCGGTCCGCCGGCCGTCCCGGCGGGGCAGCCCGGCGTCGTCGCCGAGCAGGTCGAGCGCGGCGCCGGTCGCGGTGGCCGGGAACTGGGCGTAGAAGAGGTCCTCCAGCCGTTTCCACAGCTCGGAGTCCTCCGCCGCGACGACCTCCAGGATCTTGCCGAGCGGCCCGGCGGGCCCGAGGTCGACGTCGTCGCCGAAGACGGTCTTGGCCCGCGCCCGGCTCTCGGCGAGAAGCTGGTCGATTCCCTTGAGGACGAATCCCTCGTCCGTCACGCCGTACGTCATGACTCACACCTCCAGCTCCGCCAGGACGGCGGTGGTCCGGCCGTCCACGGCCTCCACGACGACCTCCACGGTCCACGTCCGGCGGTCGTCCGGGAGGTGGGTGAAGGTCACCTCCGTGACCTCGTTCACCCGCGGATCGGCGGCGAGGGTGCGCACGATCTCCAGGCGCAGCAGCTCCCGCACCGCGGCCATGCCGCCGGGCCCGCCGAACGCCTGCCCGACGCTCAGCCCGTACCGGCCGGCGAAGCGGTCGGAGCCGTAGGGCGTGAGCAGGGAGAGGGTCAGCGCCTGGACGAGGCTGGCGAGTCCCCGCACCTCCGCCAGGCTTCCGTCCCGTAGGACGAGGTCGCCGTCGTCGAGGCGCAGGTTGTGTCCCAGGGGGTCGGGCACCTTCGTCCGTGCGGTCGCCGCGGAATGCTCCGTCACGCCGGTCACCTCGCCTTCAGGACGTTCTGGCCGGGCGACGCGACCTTCCACAGCACGGGTTTGACGGGGAAGGCGAGGGTCAGGCCGCGGGCCGTGGACAGGGCGACCGGGGTGCCCCGGACGGACAGGCCCGTGCCGGCCCCCTCGATCAGGGAGGTGACCTTGCCGCACGGCACCAGATTCGGCGCGGCCGGTGTGGGCTGGTTGGGGCAGGCGGGGACCGTCGCGGCGAGCAGATCGCTGACGAGCAGGACCGGATTCCCTGCCACGGTCAGGGAGTTCTGCGTGGGCACCACCACGACCGGGGCGCCGTGGTCGCACCGGATGTCGGCGGCGCTGGTGAGGACCTCGGGCATCAGGTCACCTGCACCGAGGTGCCGTCCAGGGACAGACTCACGGTCCCGTTGGTGAGCATGATCTTCCTTCCTGGCGTACTGACGGTGACCGCGCCGGCCGTGTCCACCTTGATCGTGGTGCCGGTGTGGTGCTCGATCGTCAGGGTGTCGTCGGGGGGCGGGGTGGGGCGGGTGCCCACGTTCGGGAGCTTCCCGGTGCCGACGTGGATGCGCAGACCGCGCGCCTGGATGATCCGGCCGCCGGTCGCGTCGGTGAGGTCGTTGACGCCCGGTCCGTCGGGGGTGCCGTCGAGACCGAGCTTCGTCGGCAGGGAGAGCCAGTAGTCGCCGGGGTGCGGTTCGGGGGCTTTCGCGCCGCTCGTACGGGGCCACAGGTACCCCACCACGGCGGCGTCGTTGACGAGGTCGCGGTTGTGCGCGAGGAGCGCCCGCATCCCCGGGTAGACCGGTGTCATCAGACCGCACCGCCCGAAGGCGAACGGGGCGGCGACGGGCTTGTCGAGCAGGGAGGCATCGCCGATCTCCCCCTGGACACTCGGTGCGCCCATGGACGGCGGCGGGTTCTGCCCGTACGCGAGCGAGACCTGATGGCCCTTGCCCCGGTAGCCGGTGACCTGGCCCACGTCGACCGACGGCCGGGCCAGCCGCTCGCGCTCGGCGCGCGCGTCGAAGCGGTCGACCATGCCGCGCACGCCGCCGTCGAGGACCTCGGCGACCGCGCCGGCGGGTACGGCCACGACCTGGACCTCGCAGACGTAGCCGGTGCGTCCGCCGAAGCGATGCAAGACGCGGGTGAGGCGCAGCGGACCGGGTGGCGCGTCGATGCCCTTGACGGTCGCCACCTGACCGACCCGCAGCCCTGGGTGGCCGAGGACGACCAGGTCGAGTGAGGTGCGCGGCGGCGGGCGCTCCTCTCCCGGGGCGACGGCGTCGGTGTCGTCGCCCTGGGAGTCCCCGCACGAGACGAGGTTGAGTGCGGGGTCGAAGGGGACGGGGGCCGGATCGTCCTTCGCGCCGACCGCGGGCCCGGTCCGGATCTCCTCGTCCCGGATGACCACCGGGGCGGGCACGGTCCGGGCGAGGTCCCGCAGCACGCCGAGCGCGGTCGGGCCGCGCACCGTGTGGTCGGTGAGGTCGGCCGCCAGCTTCGAGCCCTTGGCGAGGGTGAGCTTGGCTTCCTTCGCGATCCTCTCCACGAACTCCAGCGCGTCGCAGGAGTTCGCGCGGTGCTCCTCGACCAGCATCTTCCGCAGCACGAATCCGGCCGTGTCCTGGCCGGTCAGGCGCACCCGGCCGAGGCCGTCCTCGCCCACCCAGGAGCTGATCTTGAGAATCCGCCCCTGCATCACGGGCTTGTCGACGCTGCCGGGTTCGTCGAAGTAGCCGAGCCGTACGACGGCCTTGAGCGGGACATCGGCGATCTTCGCGCGGAGCATCGTGACGGTGTCGCGGGGGACGTTGACGAGCAGCACGTCGAAGGTGCCCGCGACCGCCCCCTCGGTCATCGTGACGGTGATCTCCGCGTCGAGGACCAGCGAGCCGCCGAAGACGTGGTTGGAGACGGTGAGCGGCAGACCGGTGAGACCGATCAGGGAGGCGGCGGCGCCCGCCACCGCGCCCGCGACGGCGCCGAACGGCGATTCCTCCGGCGGCTTGTCCTCGTCCACGGTCACGCTGTAGCGGATCACGAGGCTCACGCGGACACCTCCACCACGACCCGGGACCCGTGGCTGCCCGCGCCGTTCAGGTTCCGTACGTGCACCAGGGCCTCCCGGAACACGAGCCGCAGCCGGCCCGCCGGGCAGGGCAGTTCCCGTACGGCCTTGCGGCGCACCAGCGGGACGATCCCGTCCGGGTCCTCGCGGTCCACGACCACGACCAGGAACGGCCCGGTGCCCAGGAGGTCGAGCACCCCGCCCTGTGCGACGGTCCGTTCGTCGGCGTTGACGTACAGCCCGACGCGGTACACGTGCGGGCCGAAGCGCAGCCGGAAGCTCTGCGGGAATCCCTCGTCGGCGTCGACGGGCAGCAGCGGCATCGCGCATCCTCTACAGGGGTGACCGGGGTACGGGGCCGGGGACGGGCAGACTCGGCACGCCCGCGCTGCCCGCGCTCATGGCGAGGTCCGCGATCTCGCCGAGCAGGGCCGTGAGGCTGGAACGGGGCACGTGCTGGAGGGTCAGGGACAGGTCGAAGGCGTCCCGCTTCTGCACGCTCTGGGTGAACCGCAGATCGGTGATCTGCATGTCGAGGCTGAGGGTGAGACCGCAGACGACCGGAATCCCGGTGACGGCGAGCTGCGGCGCCGCCGCGGCGAGCAGTGCCCGGGAGGTGAGCGCCATGATCTCCAGGGTCTTCTTGGTCGCGTGCCGGTCCGGGCCGAGGAGGACCGCCTCGATGACGATCGTCTTCGTCGACGGCTGGGTGGCCTGGGAGAAGCGGCTGCCCAGAATCCGCTCGACCCGGTACCCCTCGGTCATGGTGACGCTCTGCACGTAGAGCAGGTGGACCGTGCCGACGAGCACCTTCTCCGACACGGCTCACCCCCGGCTGCCGAGTTCGCGGTCGAATTCGGCGAAGACGTGGTCCGCGATCCGCCGGACGTGGTGGTCGCCGAGTTCGCCGACCACCTCGACCTCGACCGGGAAGTGGTAATGGATCACGGCCCCGGCCGCACCGTGCCGGGTGACGACCGCCTCGCTGCCTGCCGCGGGCACGATGTGCTCGCCCTCGTGTACGAGCGCGAGGCCGGTCCGGTCGACCCGGCCGCCCGCGGCGAAGCTGCCGACGTGCGCGAACTCCTCGTCGTCGCCGTCCACGTCACTCCTCCACGCCCACGTTGAGCGCCATGCAGGTGAAGTTGGCCTGGGGCACGCCGTCCACGGTGACCGTGCTGGGCTGCACGGCGCTGACCACGCAGCGGCCGAACTTCAGGGCGGAGAAGGCCCAGTCGTTGCCCTGCTTCTCGGCGACCGCAACGGCGAACTCCTTGCCGGAGGCGGCGAGTTCGGTGAGGTCGGCGACGGCCGACGCCACCGCGGGCACGGTCATCGTGAAGGTGAACGTGAACGGCTGGCGCACGTAGCCGACGCCGTCGGCCTCCAGGCTGTGCAGCACCGTGTGCGGCACGTTGAAGGACGGGGAGAAGTTGGTGATCGGGGTGATGGTACGGCCGTCCAGCTTCACCTCGAGGCGGGTGTTCCAGTCGGACATGAGACGCTCCCTACTTGAAGGTCAGCTTGATGCTGAGCCGGTGGATGGCGCCGGCGTAGGTGATCTTGATCATGGCCTCGGCGAGCCGGTCACGGCGGGCGTCGGCCATGATCTTCTCCTCCTCGGGGGTGGGCTGCGGCTTGTCGAACAACTGGAGCACCGGGATGACGACCTCGTAGTCCTCGATCACCTCGCTCCTGCGCAGCGGTTCGAGCACCCCCTCCATCTGGCCGGCGAGCGCCCGCAGCCCTGTCCGGCTGATCCGCAGTTCGCCGATGGTGGTGATGAGCGATGCCTTGAGCCGGAACGTGAGGTCGTCGAGCATCCGGACGATGTCGATGTACTTCTTGTCCGTGGTGCCGTTGGCGCCGGTGTACCCCTCGCCGAGATAGACGCCCTGCCCCGGGATGAGCGCGGGGTTCACCAGCCAGTTGAGGTTGTTGCCCGCCGGCGGCGAGTCGTCGTCCTCGCTCCCGTTGATCTTGATCAGCTCGTCGGCGGTGAACTCCCCGGACGACACGCCGACCTTCTTGAGGAGCATGGAGACGTGGGGGTCGTACCCCCCGATGGTGCCGGCGACCGCGGCCGCCACGTCCTCGTCGCTCTTGTGCGCCACGTAGACCATGCGATCGGTGTTGAGCGTGCCGGTGATGATCAAGGGATCGTGGTCGCCCTTGCCGAGCATGGCCACGCCCATGCGTTCCAGGCCCTCGCCGAACGGCCCCTTGACGTGCTCGGCCAGCTTCACGATGGCGTCGGTCGGCTGCCCTCCGGCGGGCACCTCCAGGGGGGTGTCCGCGATGACCACCAGTTGGACCGGCAGGGTCTTGATCTTGGAGAGGGTGTCCGCGACGTCCGGCTGGTCGGCCAGGCGCACCGCGTAGACGTTCCCGGGGCCGGGCTCCTGCTGCAGGGCGAGCGCGACGGCCTTGCCGAGCGGCCCGGGAGCCTTCTCCAGGGCTTCGTCGGGATCCAAGATCACCTTGGGTTCGTTCGCCGGGATGAGGCCGGTCGCCCCTGCCGGGGGCGTCACGGCACCGATGATCGCGATGTCGCCGGTGGGCCGGACGGCGGGCGAGAAGAAGTTGGGCTTGGCTTGGACGCGGATGTAGCGGACGGGGCTGGGGGTGGCCATGGAGCGTGCTTCCTTCCGGAATCAGGTGAGGAAGAGCGGGGTGATGCCGGCACCACCGAAGAGAGAGGTGATCTCCGCTTTGGAGAGCGCCTGATCCGGTGGCTGGGGGTGGGTGGTGAAGGCGGCGGCGAGGGCATAGGGCGCACTGCGTACGCCGAAGGTGCTCGGCGGCAGGGGCCGGTCGCGGGCCGCCGCCGCCACGCGACGGGCGGATCGAAGGGCAGCGAGCACATCGGTGGGGTCCGCGAGGAGCACCGCGGCGGTGACGGGCACGGTACGGACGTTGTGCGGGTCGGCCGGGTCGAAGGGCGGCGGCCGGCGCAGCCGCACCTCAGTCCGCAGATACTCGCCGGCTTCCCTGAGGTCCTCGACGGTCTTCAGCCCGTGGCTCGCCATGAACTCGTCCAGGTTCAGGTACGAGAACTGGGCGCGGAACTCGTCCAGCGTCCGGTACGAGTCCACGGCGCGGGTGACCACCGAGTCGATTCCGCCCGGGTCGGTCTCCGCGACCACGTCGATCTCCAGGTCGACGGACGCGTCGATCCACACCGGCGCGGCGGCCTCGCCCTCCCAGGAGAACTCGGTACGCGTGGGGGCGGGCGTCACCTGGTTCCAGGCGCCCTGCCGGCGGCGGGGCGCGAATAACGGTTCGCCGAGGGTTCTCCGCATAACCCGGAGCTGCTTGACGGAGACGACGCGCTCGTATTCCAGCGTGTGCGTGCGCTCGATGAGGAGCTGCGCGTGCGGGGTGAGCAGCGAGGTGAGCGTGGCGGGGTCGGAGAGCTGCTTCAGCCCCTTGTCTTGGACCACGCCCATGCCAGTCTCCTCCGGCAACGCTTTTCACGGAGTGACAAGCAACGCACGGGCTACTCAGAAGCCGCAAGGATGATTAGACCGAATAGTTCGCTTTTCCTCCTGATGGGGGCATGGGCCCGGGTCATATGCCCCTGCACCCAGCCTGCACGTCGGCAAGAGCGTGCGGCTCCGGGGCGAGGACCACCGTCGTCAGGCCGCCGACCTTCGACTCACCCGCCGGGGCCTACCCGCCTTCGAGAAGGCCCACGGCACCGACGTGCGTTCCAGCCCGGCCCTCCGACCGCCATCGAGCGCGCAGCCGCCGAAGTCCGCGGGCGGGAGTCCGTCAGCGGAACAGCGTGGAACCGAGGGGGTGTTGGCGGTCGAAGCCCGGGAGGATCAGGAACGTCGCGCCTGCCGTCGTCGTGGTGAAGGGCAGCAAGGCGTCTGAGGTGTCCATGCGGGTGAGCGTGGCCGTGAAGGTGCGCAGGTCGTTCTGGAAGCTGATGAAGAGCAGGCCCGGAGCCGGCTCGTCGGTGCTGTAGGAGCGGCGCAGCATGTGGCCGACGCCGGCCGCGGTGGGGTTCGCCCTGCGGACGTGGGCGTCCGCGGGGACGAGGTAGCGGCCGTCGGGTGTCTTGGCGCCCAGTTCCGGGGCGGCGGCGACGGTGCCGCCGGAGAGGGGTGCGCCGCTGGCGCGGCGGCGGCCGAAGACCGCCTCCTGTTCGGCGACGGAGAGGGCGGCGAAGCGTGTGAGGGCGAGTTCCATGCGCCGCAGGACGGCCAGGGTGCCGCCGGCGACCGCGGGGGGCCCGGCCAGCCACAGGTCGCGTTCCTGCTCGGTCTTCGTGTGCGGGCCCACGATGCCGTCGATGAAACCGAGCAGGTTGCGCGGCGCGGTGCGGCCTTTGGCGACCGGCACGTCCGTACCGCGGCGTCCGGACTGCCGCCACCGTTCGCGGACGCGGTCGCCGGCCTGGTCCAGGAGCGCGGCGGCGACGACCGGGAGGAGCAGTGCGTCGTCGGCGCAGATCTGCATCAGCAGGTCACCGCCGCGTGCCCGGGGAGCGATCCGCTCGCGGGAGAACCGGGGGAGGTCGACCGCGCCGGGCAGTGAAGCGCCCGCCGTCCGTACCAGCCGCGGGCCCAGGCCCACGGTCACGGTCAGGTCTCCCGGAGGCAGGCCCAGCAGCCGCGGGTCGGACCCGGCGGTGAGGGTGCGGATCGTCTCGCCGAGTTCGGCCAGCAACGGGCCGGGCGGCACCGCGTCGCCGAGGTCGGCCACCACGGCCAGCAGGTTGCGCTGGGCGGACCGGGGAGAGGTGATGCCCGCCTGGTGCCGGCCCGTCGCCGGCACCGGCGCGGGACCGGCCGCCGCGGACGGGGCGGGCCGGGCCGGTTCGGCGGAGTCCCCTGAGCATCCGGCGACGAGACCGGCGGCCACCGCGGCACCGGTGACATCGAGGAACGCGCGGCGTGACGGAGGGCGTTGGACGCGGTCCATGGGGTGCAGAGTGCCACACCGGGCCTCAGGTCTGCCGCTCAACCGACGTGTTCCGGCGGTGAATTCGTCCTCGTGCCAGACTCTCCCCCATGTCTCGATCGGCACTTCGTGTGATGGCGGCGTTACTGGGCGCACTGACTTTCTTGGCCGGCTGCGGCAGCGGTGGCGACGACGGCGGATCGGACAAGGGCCGGCGGCCGGACGGTGCGCGGGTGACGATCCGCGTGCCCGGCGACGCCCCGACGATCTCGGCGGGCGTGGCCCTGGCCCGGCCCGGTGACCTGGTGCTGGTGGCTCCGGGGGTGTACCGCGAGGCGGTGAAGCTCGACACGGCTCGTATCACGCTACGGGGCGAGTCCCGGGCCGAGGTCGTGATCGACGGCGAGCTGCGGCGGCCGAACGGGGTGGTCGTCACCGCACCCGGCGTGGCCGTGGAGAACCTGACCGTGCGGAGGAACACGCAGAACGGGGTGCTGGTCACCGGTTCGGCGGCGGCGGTCGACGGGCTGCCGGGCAGCGGCGGTTACGACACCGGCGAGGAACCCGTCACGCTCCTGAAGTCGTTCCTGGTCTCGCATGTGACCGCGACCCGCAACGGCCTGTACGGCATCTACGCGTTCTCCGCGCAGAACGGTGCCATCGAGCACTCCTACGCCTCGGGCGGAGCCGATTCGGGGATCTACGTCGGCCAGTGCAAGCCGTGCCGGATCGTGGTACGGGACAACGTCTCCGAACTCAACGCGGTCGGCTACGAAGGCACCAACGCCAGCGGCGAGATGTACGTGGTCGGCAACCGTCTGGCCGGCAACCGCGTCGGACTGACCACCAGCTCCGACCACCAGGAGAAGCTGCTCCCCCAGCGCGACGCCGTCGTCGCCGGCAACCTGATCGCGGACAATCAGCACCCGCGGACGCCCGAACAGGCCGACGGCGGCTGGGGCATCGGTGTCGGCGTCGACGGCGGCAGCGGCAACCGGTTCCTCCGCAACCGCATCAGCGGCAACACCAACGCCGGACTCGTGATCACCGCGACCGCCGACCTGACCGCGGACCGCAACAGGATCACGGACAACACCTTCACCGGCAACGGCATCGACGTCGGCGCGACGTTCCCCACCGCCACCCGTGGACAGGGCAACTGCCTGCGGGGGAACGCGCTGCGCAAGACCGTGCCCGCCGGGCTCGCGGACACCGCGTCCTGCCCGGTCCCCGCCACGTCGCCCACTCCGTCGGGCAGTTGGCCGAGCGGGAAGGGGCCCGCGGGCATTCCGTTCACCGACGTGGCCGCGCCGGGCCCGCAGCCGGAGTTCCCGCGCGCCGCCACCGCGGGCGCCACCGTCGTGCCGGACGTTCCGGCGCTGCCGGACGTCGCGGACACGGCGCTGCCGCCGGAGTCGCTGCTCGCCGACCGTGCGCGGGTACGAGCCTCGTGAGCGGCGGCTACGGGGCCGGTGTGAGGCCGGGTACCGGCTTGACGGGGACGTACGTCCGGTCGTCGAAGTCGAAGACCACCGGCTCCGGCTCGGAGGCGACGCCGGCCTGGACCCGGTACATGGTGCCGTCCGAGCCGATCCAGTAGCGCACGGTGGGTGACGTACCGGCCTCGTCGGACCCGCCGGTCCCGCCGGCCGACCCACCGGCCCTGTCGGACGACCCGGCCTTACCGGACGACCCGGTGCCGGCGTCCGGCCCGTTCATGACGTCCGTCCGATGGCCGCGCACCTCGTCCCGCCCGACCCATGCCGCACCGTTCTGCCCCAGCAGCGCGGCGTTCTCCGGCCGGTCGCTGCCGAGGCCGAGCGCGATGCCCAGCGAGGTGTCCAGGGCCATGCCGGACGTCTGCAGCGGACGACTGTGCCAGCCGGACGCGGGCGGCGACGCCGGTGCGACCGCCGGGGGGTCTGCCATGGGGTGGACGAGAACGGTGGTGGCCGTCCACTGGATCAGCCCGTCGCTGGAGGTGTCGCGCCCGGTGCCGCGCACCACCCCGTAACCGGTGTGGGTGCGGTAGTCGACGGAGGCGGTGATCACCAGCCCGCCGGCGGCGTTCGGCACCGTGATCGTCACCGCCCGGCCTCCCGCCTGGTAGTTGAGGAACCGCGTGACCGCCAGCCGGTTCGCCTCCTCCGAGGTCAACGCCCGTGGGGCGGTGGGCCCGCCGCTGTCGCCGAGGAGGGCGAAGGCGGTGACGGCGGCGGCCGTGATGCCCAGGGCGGCTGCTGCCACCCAGCGCGACCTCGGCCACCGGCGTCGCCCCGCCTCGTGCCCCCTGGGACCCCGCTTGGTGTCGATGCTCCGCGTTCCGATACTCCGCACGCGGCGCGACTGTAACAGGTCCCACGGAGGCAGGGGAGAACACTGTGTTCGAAAGACATGACCCTCCGTAACCCTTAAACTCACCCTGGAATATGCCGATTTAGCGTCGGCGTCGAACAAATGAAGGAATGCCATGCCATTACGTGGAGTGGTGCGTTTAGGGCTGTCCGGCCTCTTATTGGTGGGCGGCAGCACAGGCACACTCTTGACCGGCGCCGGGCAGGCCGGTGCTTCGGCCTCCGACGGCAGCCTCACCGTTCAGGTACTGCGGGACTTCTTCGGCACCGGCGTGATCAACTCGACCATGGACGTGCCGCAACGGGGAATGAAGGTCGACGTCACCGACCCGGCCGGCCATCGCGTCAGCGGCGTCACGGACGCCACCGGAAAGGTCGTCGTGCCGCCGACGAGCGAGCTGACCGGCGGCCGCTACCGCGTCGACGTCACCGTCCCGGCACCCTACAGCGACTATCTGCGGCCGGCGCCCGCCTCGACCGCGCCGAACCACTTCGACAGCTTCACCACCTTCGTGGACGTCTCGGACGGCAAGGACGACTCGGTCGTCACCGGGGTCTGGGACCCGGCCGACTACGCACTGCCCGACTCCCGCTATTTCGTGCCGATCCAGAGCGGCGCCGGCGGGACGGAGACCCGGGCGCTGGTGGCGTTCGGGACGGACGCCCGCGGCAACTGCCCCGACCAGGAGCCGTGCCCGGAGGTGCTCACCACCCAGGAGCAGGTGGGCACGACTTACGGGCTGGCCTACGACAGACACCGCGACCAGCTCTTCCAGTCGTCGTTCGCCCGGCGGTACACCGAGTACGGGCCGGACGGCGGTGACGCGATCTACACCGTGCCGGCCCACGGCGGCGCCCCGAAGCTCTTCGCGGAGGTGCCGGACGCCACGGAGACGCCGCACGACACCGGCAACCTGATCAAGGACGCCGGCTTCACCGACGCACCGGGCAAGGAGAGCATCGGCAGCCTGGACCTGTCGGACGACGGCTCGACCCTGTACGCGGTGAACCTGCTCACCCGCAGCCTCGTCAGCTTCGACGCGACCGAGCCCACGGCCTCGGCGCCCGAGGCGACCGTGCCGATCCCCGACCCGGGCTGCGCGTCGCCGGACGACTGGCGCCCGTTCAGCGTGGCCACCCACAACGGCACCCTCTACGTCGGGGGCGTGTGCAGCGCGGAGAGCACCCAGGACCGCGCGGACCTGACGGCCGTCGTCGCCACCTACGACGGCGAGGACTTCACCACCGTGCTCTCCCAGCCGCTGGACTTCGAGCGCGGAGCCGTGCTGACCGGCAACTCCGGGCGCGACCAGGTCAACCACTGGAACCCGTGGAACACCGACCTGGAGGACTGGGACGACCGCAACGTGAACGGCCCGATGATCGATCCGCAGCCGGAGCTGGCCAGTATGGCCTTCACCCGCGACGGCTCGCTGATCCTCGGCTTCCGCGACCGGTTCATGGACGTCGTGAGCTGGGGCGGGCTGGACCCGAGGCCGGGCAACGACACCCCGCAGAACGGCATGTCCGGCGGCGACATCAACATGGCCTGCGCCACGCCCACCGGCGGGTTCGAGTGGGAGGGCACCGGAAGCTGCCCCGACCACGCCACGGACCCGACCCTCGACGGGGCCCAGCCCGGCGGCGTCGTCGAGTACTTCCCGGGTGACTTCTTCCCGAACGGCGGCTCCGCGACCCAACCCGGTCCGCACCAGGAGTCCTCCCTCGGATCGGTCGCCTACATCCCGCAGCAGCAGTGGGCCGTCAGTACGCAGATGGACCCGACCGGCCAGGTCATCACCAGCGGAACCGGCTACTACGACGTCGGAACCGGCCTCGGCCCCGGCAACGATCCGGCCGCCAACGCCTACCAGTTCGTCGGCCCGAACCAGAACGGGTTCGGCAAGGCCGGCGGCCTCGGCGACATCGCGTACGCCGCGGCGAACGCACCGATCCAGATCGGCAACGTGGTCTGGTTCGACGGCGATCACAACGGCGTCCAGGACGCCGGGCACGTACTGCTGCCGGACGCGACGGTCAACCTGCTGGACGCCGACGGCGAGAAGGTCGCCACGACCACGACCGACGCCGCCGGTGAGTACTACTTCGGCGGTGCCGGAGCGGAGTACGAGCTGACGCCGGGCGCCGAGTACACCGTGCAGTTCGATGTGTGCACGGCGGACACCGGCGAGGTGCCGGGCCGGCCGGCCGCCGACGACCTGCGGTTCACCCTGCCGCGGGCCGGCGACGACCGCGTACACGACTCCAACGTGACCCCGCCGGACAACGGCCGGCTGTGCAACGGGTACGCCCCGGTCACCGCGCCGGCCAGGCCGGGCGGTGTCGATCACATGATCGACGCCGGTGTGTACGTCCCGAAGGAGGCACCGCCGACACCCACGCCGCCGACGCCGACTCCGCCCACACCCACCCCGCCGGCAACCGAGCCGCCGGCACCGGCACCGGAGCCCCCGACGCCCGCGGCGCCCCACACCCCGGCACCGGCGGGCGACCGGAAACCGGGTGGTTCACTCGCCGGCACCGGCTCGTCCGGCCTGGGTGAGCTTCTCGCCCTCGCCGCCCTGCTGCTCGGTGCGGGCGCGGCAGTCGTCCTGGTCAGCCGTCATCGGCGAGCCAGGCACCGCTGATACCCGACCCCTGCCGGCGGGCCGGTGCGACCGCACCGGCCCGCCGGCACCCTGCCTCGATGCTGCGCGAGAGGGGAATACCGGAGCCCACCGAAGCGGTGGGCTCAAGGCCGGCGTTGCGCGGAGAGCGCGGCGAGTTCCTCGATGTCGAAGTGCGAGCGCCGGTTGGGCGCGCCGTAGCGGGTGAGCTTCCCCCGGCTCACCCATTTCCGGATCGTCGCCTCCGACACCCCCATGGCCAGCGCGGCCACCTTGGTCGGAACGAGTCTGTGGTGCGGTGGTCTGCTCACGCCTCGCTGCCCTTTCGCTGCCGTTCCATGAGCTGCTTGAGCAGGAGCCATTCGTGCGGCGCCCAGGTGTGTCCCGCCGAGCACGCGACGCTCCGCACGGGCACCGGCTCGCCGGGCCTCAGCGAAGCGGTGATGGTCCCGCCGCAGCCGTCCTGGACGCACTCCCCGACGAAGGTGAAGTGCCCGCCCAGTTCGGGATCGATGGTCTGCCGTAGCTCCTTGACCAGGGCCTCGACCTCGTCGGCGAAGTCCGCCGCCGCCGGCTGGGCGCTGATCCAGTCCAACTGCCCGGCGAGGAACACCGCCAGGTGCGGGACACTCCGCTTCGGCGCGGCGGCCGTCCGCTTCTCCGCGACCGTCCGCGACCAGGACTCCAGCAGGGAGGAGATGCGCTGCCGCGTGTCCAGCACGGAGATGTCGGGGTAGTCGAGGCGGCGGCTCGTGGAGACCTTCGTCGGATTGCTCCACCGGGTCGCCACCGTCGGCGACGCCTGGTACAGGCACTCCCGGTGCAGGCCGGCCAGCTCCCGCAGATGACGCCCGACCTGCCTGATGCAGGGGTCGCACAGGAGAGAGGGGGCAGCAGCGCTGGTTCTCTGCGCATGACCTCGCGTACAGGGATGAAACGGCATCGAAGCCCCTCCGTCTGACCCATCGCCTCGAAAACCGCTGCCCCCGAGGGACCCGCACCGACTGCGGCAGTCGGCCGGTTCGCACACACCCGCCCGGCGCCCGTTGTCCCGGTCGCCGGCTCCAGGCTGACCTGCCCGGCTTGAGGGTGACTTGCCGGTGGCTTGCCGTGGGCACGTGCGCGGTCCGTACGGTCCGGTGCGCCGCCGGCTTCGCTGGCGTGGAGGTCGAGGCCGTGTCACACTTTGGGCACGTCACCCCTGCCCGGACGAGGAATTGCGGAGGGTGGGATTCCCCCGAGAATCACGGCAACGCGGCCGGCCCGTAGAACGGAAGAGCCGCTGCCGGTGGGGGACTTACGCATCCGGCCCCGCGCCCCGCAAGCCGCACGGTCCTGCTCTCGGCCACGGCCGGGACCGGCGCGGTCGGCCGCCGGCGTTCCGCTGTCCGACGTCCTGCTGGAACGAGCAGCGGGCAGGTCCTTTTCACATCGCCCTATGGGGGAGCAATGAGCGCAAATCCTGGGATCGAGCGTTTGTGTGCGGCTGCGGAAGAAGCGGCCGGGCTGGTGGGCGTGGACTGCCCGCCCGAGAAGATGACGTCGTTGCTGGCGGCGTTCCCGAACGTCGTCACCGACTCCACCGTCGTGTTCAACGCGGTGAACAAGGGAGGCAGCATCCGGGACATGTCCTTCGACTTCACGGTGCCGCTGGCCGAGGGCAATCCCTATGAGCGGGCCCTGGAACACGGCCTCGCCGAGGAGACGGACCATCCGGTCCGCGGCATGTTCGCCGACCTGCTCACCGCGCTCCCGGTCGACTGCTACGGCGTCGACTACGGCGTCAACAGCGGCTTCAACAAGAGCTACGCCGTCTTCCCGATGGGCCGGCTGCAGGAACTGGGCCCGCTCGCCGCCGTCCCCGCCATGTCCACCGCGCTCTCCAAGTGGATGGACGTGCTCGTCGAGTACGGCCTGGACGGCAAGGTGTCGACCGTGGCCATCGACCATGCGAACCGGACGTGGAACGTGTATTTCAACGGGCTGTCCCCGGAGCACTTCGAGCGCGCCACCGTCCAGGCGATGCTGCGGGACTTCGGGCTGCCGGAGCCGAGCGGACAGTTGCTGGACTTCGCCGCGACCTCGTCCGCCCTGTACCCGACCTTCGGCTGGGACGCCGCGGAGATCGAGCGGGTCAGCTTCTCCACCCGTACGACCGACCCGGCGGCGCTCCCCTCGCACGTCGAACCGAAGCTCGGCGTGCTCGCCGCCAAGGCGCCGTACACCTACGAGGGCGACCGCAAGCTCGTCTTCGCCGGCGCGCTGACGGCCGACGGGGAGTACTTCAAGCTCGCGACCTACTACCAGTTGGCCACGGCCGCGCACGACCGGGTACGCCGCGGGAGCTGACGTACGAGCGGCGTGCGAGCGGCGGGTGGAGATCCGGATCCGTTCCGCCGTGGTCGTGCCGGGGCGCGACGTCGAGGGCCTCACCGCCGGTGCGGCCCTCGATCGCCGCCGGCGCCCCGGGCGGCGTTCCGGCCGCACTCCGTTCGCCGGAGGCCGGACCGCCCGGTGGCCGGCGGCACCGGCCCGTGGCGCCGGAGTGCGGTTGCCGGTCAGGCGGCGTTGTAGGCGATGAGGCGGTTGAGTGCGGTGAGGACCTGGACGTCGGCCAGGACGGGGAAGTCGAAGGGCAGCGGACGCGGACCCGCCTGGTCGGCTATCGAGCGGAAACCGCCGTCGTCGTGCTGCTGGTCCGTGAGGTACGCCAGCGGCTTGGCGAGATCGGTCCCGGGCGCGTGCCGCGCGAGCGTGGCCAGGGCCTGGGCGGTGGAGAGCACGTCGCTGTCCTCGCCCGGTACGTGCCCCCAGCCGCCGTCGCTGCCGCGGCTCTCGTCCAGGAACGCCACGGCCTTCGCGGTGGCTTCGCCCGCACGCCGGTGCAGTGCCGTCTCCTCGGCCGGTACGCAGGCCAGGGCGTCCAGGATGCGCAGGATGGCGCTGGACCTGCTCAGCGTCCAGCTCGGCTCGAAGCTGCCGTCCTGCTGCTGGGCGTCGATGAGGACGCCGACCGCGGGAGCCAGCACGGCCCCGTAGCGGCTCCAGGGCAGGGCGATCACCGCGCCGGCCGTCATGTCCAGATCCGAGGTGTGGCCCCGCAGATACGTGGGGAAGCCGCCGGCCTCGTTGGTCCGCGAGCAGAGGTACTCCTCCCCCGCCGCGATGCCGTGGCGGTACCGCCGCGCGTCGAGCAACCGCAGGAGTTCCACGCACCGGACGGTGTCGTCGACGTCCGTCTGCGTGGTCGCCTCGTTGTAACCCCAGCCGCCGTCGCAGTGCTGCCGCGAGGCGAGGTACTGCCCCATCCGCGCCGCCAGCCGCTCGTGCCCCGGCGCGGACGCCAGCGCCAGCCCGGCGAGAGACGTCACGAAGATCTCCTGCCCGTCGATGAACGGCACCCCGCCGTCCGGGCCGCGCAGCCGCGACAGCGCCTCGATCCCCTCCCGCATCAGCTCGGAACCGGGCCGGAAGGTGTGGAGGGCGTGCAGCGCCACCAGGTGGCACAGGGCGTTCCCCTCCCACACCCGCCTCGCCGGGAAGGCCGCCAGCCGCCGTACGAGCAGCTCCTGGTAATCCGCCAGCTCCTCCCCGGACTCGCCCGCGTCCGCACCCGCGTTGTCGTGCACGTACAGGATCGTCGCCGCGTACAGCGTCAGCTCCGTCCACACCGCCTGCGGCCGCGGAGCGATCTCCCGCGGATCGGGGCGCTTGCCGTCCGGCAGCAGTCCGCACAGCACGAGAATCGTCTCCAGCAGCAGCCGTTTCCGCATCCCGGAGCCGTGCCGGGCCCCGCTCAGCCCCGCGAGCAGCTCGTCCGCCTCGCACGCCCGGCCGGAGAGCGCGTCCACGACCACCCGCTCCAGCGTGACCTTCGGCCGGGCCCGCTGCAGGTACTCCTGCAGCTCCTTCTGCACCCGCGGCAGCGCCCGCTCCTTGCGCAGCAGCAGCAACAGCAGCGCGGACTCGATGATTCTGCCGGCGCACCGGTCTCTCAGCGCGCCCTCGCCGTCCACCTGCACCGCCAGATGCCGCGCGACACGACGCCGTACCTCCCGCGCCCCGGGCCGCTGCCCCCCGGAGCCCCCTGCCACGGGCTGCGAAACGGCGTCGGCCGCGGAACCAACCAGTCGATCAGTCATCAAGGACTTCCTTTCGGAAAGGCAAAAGACCCGGCCCGCTGAAACAGCGGACCGGGTGGCGGAGTTGCCGGGTGCTACGGGAAAGGACAGGCGGTCTCAGGCGTTCCGGAGGAGGGCCTGAGAGCCGAAAACCCTGCGGAATCGCGGAGCGCCGGAGAGCGCTGACGGGTGACGGCGATGGCCGTCATCCCGGAGAGGGGGGAATCTCACCCTCCGCATAACTGATTTTCGGACAGGGGAGACTTGCCGGAAGTGTGACACGGCGTGATCTCAGCGTCAACGGTCTCCCGTGGCGGCTCGATCCCAGCCCGTCAGCCGCCCGCCGCGTCCGGCCGCAGGATCGCCGCCGCGGTCTCGCGGGCGTACCGCGCGGGCTCGGTGCTGCGGGAGATGGCGGCGAAGGTGAGGGAGCCGGAGTAGAGGATCACGAAGCGGTTCGTGACCGCGTCCGGGTCGGGGACCCCGGTGGCGGCGATGAGGCCGCGGAGGTACGCGCTGACGGCGAGCTGGTGGTCGCGGACCGCGGCGGCGGCGCGGGCGCTGTCCGCGCCGATCTCGTTGAAGGCGTTGGTGAACGGGCAGCCACGGAAGTCCGGTCTGCCGAACCACCACTCCAGCCAGTCGAAGACGGCCAGCACCCGCTCCCGCGGCAGTCCCGTGGGTTCCTTGGCGACGAACTCCGCCAGTTCCCCGCGCACCCACCGGTCGCGCCGCCTGAGGTACGCCTCGACCAGCTCGTCCTTGGAGGCGAAGCAGCGGTAGAGGCGCTTGAGGGAGACGCCGGCGGCGTCGCGGATCCGGTCCATGCCGACCGCGCGGATGCCGTGGCCGTAGAAGAGCCGGTCGGCGGCTGCCAGTACGCGCTCCCTGGCGGCCTCGTTCTCCGCGTCGTCCATGTCCGCTGCTCCCGTCCCCGCCCGCGTCCCCGCCGTCACGTCCCGCTGCGCCGCCCTCAACGTACCGGCCCTGTCCCGATCACGTCGCGGCGTCGTCCGCCGCTTGAGAACGACCGTTCTCGACATTACCCTCTGAGCGGAGAACGGTCGTTCCCCGGCCGTTCCCCACCGTCGGTGCCGGCGGGCCCGGAACAGGGGACCGGGTCCGCCACGCACCGCCGGGCGCGCACCCGGACGACCGGCGGAGCGCGCCGCCGGAGCACGGCCGGCGCCGGGGCCCGCGGCGCCCCGGCAACTCGCCCGTGTCGGATTTGCGATAGAGCGCCCTCCAAGTCGTAGCGTCCCCGGCATGACCCACACGACCACTCCGCAGCAGCACACGGGCTCCGGCTTCGGCCCCAGGAGCACCACCGCCGACGTCCTGCGCGGCGTCGACCTGAGCGGCCGGCTCGCCGTCGTCACCGGCGGCTACGTCGGTCTGGGGCTGGAGACGACCCGCGCGTTCGTACGGGCCGGAGCCCGCGTCGTCGTCCCGGCCAGGCGGCGCGACGCCGCCGAGGAGGCGCTCGGCGGCCTGGCGGGCGAGGGCCCCGGCGCCGCCGAGGTCGACGAGATGGACCTCGCCGACCTGGACAGCGTCCGCGGCTTCGCCGACCGGTTCCTCGCCTCCGGCCGCTCCCTCGACCTCCTCGTCAACAACGCCGGGGTCATGGCCAGCCCCGAGACCCGCGTCGGCCCGGCCGGCTGGGAGGGGCAGTTCGCCGTCAACCACCTCGGCCACTACGCCCTCGCCAACCATCTCCGCCCTGCCCTCGTCCGCGACGGCGGCGCCCGTGTCGTCGCGCTCTCCTCCCGCGGCCACCACCTCTCCGGCATCCGCTGGGACGACCCGCAGTTCCGCGCGGAGCCGTACGACAAGTGGCTGGCGTACGGCCAGTCGAAGACCGCGAACGCGCTCTTCGCCGTCCACCTCGACGCCCTCGGCCGGGACGCGGGCGTCCGGGCGTTCAGCGTGCACCCCGGGGCGATCCTCACCGAACTCGCCCGCCACATCCCCCGCGAGGAGCAGATCGCGCAGGGCTGGATCGACGAGGACGGCAAGGTCAGCAGCGCCTTCAAGACCGCCGAGCAGGGCGCCGCCACCCAGGTCTGGGCGGCGACCTCGCCGCACCTGGCGGGCCTGGGCGGCGTGTACTGCGAGGACTGCGACATCGCCGAGCGGGCGGGCGCCGGCGGCGAGGGGGAACTGCGCGCGGGCGTACGGGACTACGCCACCGACCCGGACCAGGCCGCCCGGCTGTGGGCGCTGTCGGCGGAGCTGACGGGCGTCGAAGCCTTCGGGGCGGCGTCGAGCCGGGCTTGAGCGGCGCCCAGCCGGGCGGGAGCGGCGTCCGGCCGGGCGGGATCCGGGCAACGGCTCGGCACCGACCACGTCGACATCTACCGCGCGGCCCGGCTCGACCCCGCCGGTACGCGGACGGGCCCGCGACGCGGAAGCGGGCCCGCCGGCGTACCGCCGGCGAACGGCCGGCCGGCGTGGACGCCGACCGGCCTGCGGCGCGGGGCGGTCAGCAGCGCTTCTCGGACGCGCCCTGGTTGGCCAGCGGCGCCCCCTCGACGCGCAGCGTGCCGACCGCGGCCGTGCACTCGTTCGCGGTGTCCGTGCCCTGCGTCCAGAACTCCTGCTGCGTGGTGTCGTTGCGGGTGAGCTTGCCGACCACGGCGTCCCGGTCGTAGCTGAACACCCCGAGCGTCACGTCGTACGGCTTCGCGCCGGTGTGGAAGCTGTCCCACACCCACAGGTAGCCGTAGTTCTCCTTGCACGACGGCGAATAGAACTGCTTCACCGACGCGACGGTCGCGCCGCTCCGCTTGATGTAGCCGGTCGCCCCGATCTGGTACGCGTCGTCACAGACCCCGGCGGCCTGGGCCCGCTTGCTCTCGGGGTTGCCCTGGGCGGTGGGCGCGGTGGCCGCCGCCCGGTCGCTCTTGCCCGAGGGCGCCGGCGCGGGCCCGCTGCCCGCGTAGGCGGCGCCGGCGGGGGTGAGGACCAGCACGGTGGCCGCGGCCGCCAGAGCGAACTTCCTGATACGGGTGGAACGCATAGCTGTACTCCCTTTTCTGGACACAGAGGGATTTCAGAAGCATACGGCTCATGCCCCGGATACCCGGTAAGACCCGTGACGCCCGGGCAGGGTTGTAGAAGCAACCGGCGCAAATCCCCCGATCTTTCAGGCCCGGGACCGGGATCGCACGACGCGTATCGCGGCGCGGGCGCACCGGGCCGGACGGCGGCGTACGCGGGCGGCGCTAGAGTGAGCGCGTGACCTCCCCTCCGGACGACGCATCGACGCTGGTCGGCGACGGCGAACGGGACGACGGCGCCCGGCGGTTGCGGGACGCGTACGCCGAAGGGCGGCTGACCCGCGAGGACATGGACGCGCGCCTCGACCGCGTGCTCACCGCCACCACCCGCGGCGAACTGGCCGAGGCCCTGGCGTCGTTGCCCGCGGAGGACCCGGGCGCGTCGGTCGCGATCGGGGCCGCGACCGGGCGGGTGAAGCGGAGCGGCGCGTGGCGGGTGCCGCGGACGCTGAAGGTGGAGTCGGCGCTGGGACGGGTACGGCTGGACCTGTCGCGGGCGGTCATCGAGCACCCGGTGGTCGACATCGTGCTCAACGTCGGCACCGGCAGGGCCTCGATCACCGTTCCGCACGACGCCGTGGTCGACCTCGACGGCGTGCAGACCGGCATGAAGGACTCCGTCTACAAGCCCCCGCGCAGGCCCGCGGCCGGCGGGCCGACGATCCGGATCTCCGGGGTCATGGGCTTCGGCCGGCTGACGGTACGGCACGCGCGCCGCTGACCGGCCGCGGGCCGGGCGTCAGCCGTCGAGGTCGACGTGGACGAGGAGATCGCCGCGGATGTCTTCCCCGACGCGGGGCATGCCCAGCCCGCGCAGGCGGAGTGCCTGGCCGTCGCGGATGGCGGCCGGGATGCGGACGTGCTTCTCACCGTCGATCAGGGTCGGTACGAGGGCGGTGGTGCCCCCGGCCACCTGCTCCTGGGGCAGCGAGACGCGGACGTGGAGGTCGTCGCCGTCGCGGGTGAAACGGGGGTGCGCCCGCTGGGCCACCTCGACGTAGAGGTCCGCCGCGAGGCCGCCGCCCGGGCCGATCTCGCCCTCGCCCTCGCGCTTGATGCGCATGCCGTGGGCGATGCCCGCCGGGATCCTGACGTGGAGCGTGCGGCGGGTGCGTACCCGGCCGTCGCCGTCGCACGTGGGGCACGGGTGCGGCAGCAAGCTGCCCAGGCCACCGCATCGGCTGCACTCCGCGCCTCCCAGCCGGCCCAGGCCGCGGCACGGCGTGCAGAAGTCCCTCATGGTCCCCGGCTCCGTGAGGCTGCCGGAGCAGGTTGGGCAGAGTACCGCGGTGTCGATCTCGAACTCCTCGACCGTGCCCCGGGCCATGTCCTCCAGGTCCATGGCGAGCGGGAGCACCGCGTCGGTGCCCCGGCGGACGCGGCCCGGCCTCGGCGGAGCGCCCGCCGCCCCGAAGAAGGCGTCCATCATGTCGCGGTAGTTGATCATGCCGTCGCCAGCCGCCGGCCCTGGCCCGTCGTCCGCAGCCTCCGCCCGCGGCACCCGGGCGACGACCACCTGGTACTCCACGTCCGCCCACATCCGGGGCCGCTGCCGTACGCCGGCGCGGTGCAGCGACTCGTAGACGTAGTCGTACAGCTCCGTCACCGTGATCCGGCCGTCGCCGTCGAGGTCCGCCGCGCCCGTGGCGAGACCCTCGATGAGCGCCCCGGTGAAGCGGGACGGCTGCGGGGAGGCGGTCTCCAGGCGTTCGCCCTCCCAGGCGTACTCGGTGCGGCTGGTCGCGGTGAGCACCACCCGTCCGGAGCCGGCGAGTTCCTCCCGTAGATGCACCTGGTCGTCGCCCTTGGCACCGGTGAGGAACGCGCCGCTGTAGCAGCAGTCGAGCAGCACGACGACCGTGCGCGCCCGGCAGCGCTCCAACTGGCTGCGCAGGAACGCGGCGGGCATGGCGGTCGAGGCGGGCAGGTCGCGGTCGGTGTCGCGGGCGGCGAAGTGGAGGTGTCCGTCGTCGTCTTTGATGCCGTGGCAGGAGAGATGGAGAAGCAGGAGGTCGTCGCGGCTGCGGTCGCGGAAGAAGCGCTCGACGGCACGCATCACCCGGTGCGCGGGCGCGTCCTTCACCTGCTCGGTCCGGAAGCCCCCGATCGCCGGGTCGGCCAGCGCCCGGGCGAGGCCGGCGCAGTCCTGACCGGGCGAACGGAGCGGGCTGAAGGCGCTGTCATCGTACGTGTCGGTGGCGATGAGCAGCGCGTCACGGCGGCCGGAGCCGGGACCGGCCACGGCTACTCCCGGGCGTCGAGGAACGCCTCGATGAGGCGCTGCTTCTCGGCGTCGGTGGCATCGCCGAGTTCGAGACTGCGGCCGTCCAGCTCCAGCCGTACGGACCGGACGGGCCGGTTCTGCAACCACGCCTCCACCAGCCGCACGACGGACCGCAGCACGACCGGCGCCACCGTCACCGCAAGCACCCCGAGGGCGAGGCCCTCCCCGGACTTCGCCCCCGCGGGCACCGCGCCACCGGCCCGCCCGGCCCGTACGTCGCCGACCTCCAGCTCCAGCAACGCCTGCCGCAACTGCCCGGTGAGCGAGTCCAGTTCCTCGTCGTCGACGTCCGCCCCACCGACCACGGTCACCAGCACCGCACCGGCGCTCTCCCCACCCCTGTCCGCCATGGGCCCGAGTCTATTCAGCCCGCGTCCGCGAACGGGCCATCCTCGCCGGGAGGTTGGCCGTCCGCGTACGGCGGCGGATCCTCGGGAAAGCCGAAGAAGCGGAGGAACTTCTCGGCCTCGTCCTTCCGGCCCGTCGCCCGTACGTCCTCGGCCATTCGCGCCGCCAAGTGCACCATCTCGGGGTCGTCGCTGTCGAACCCGAGCCAGCTCATCAACTGCTCGGCGACGTACTCCTCCGGCGGCACGCCCCCCTCCGGCTCCGGCTCGTACTCAGGCTCGTACTCCGGCTCGGGCTCCGGTTCCGGTGCGTACAGCAGGTCGCGGAAGGGCGGGGCTACCTCGCTGTTGTTCGCCGCGGCGGAGAGCCGGGCGAGGAGCCCGATGCGCTCCACCGTGCCCTCCACCTGCTCGTCGTTGCGCGCGAGCCACCAGACGACGGCGCTGCCGGGGTCCTTGAGCACGTCGTCGGAGAGGTACATGCGCTTGTTCCGCTCGTAGTTGCGCTCGTGCTCCCAGACGTCCTCGTCCTTCCGTACGTTCGACAGCTTACGCAGCCGCTCCCGGTCGGAGTCCGACAGCGCCAGGCCCACGTCCTTCGCCATGGCCAGCACCCGGCCGGAGGCGTCCGGCTCCATGACGCTCAGCACGCCGTTGAGCTGGTGCTGCGCCATCGCGGGCGACCGCGGCGACTGCCGGGCGGCGAACTCCCGGGCGCGCAGCAGGACGGCGTGCACGGCAAGGCCGCAGGGGTCGAAGTGCGGGCTCTCGCAGTCCTCGGGGATCCAGCGCACGGTGGCGGAGAAGAGGAAGTCGTAGTCGGGCATGGCGCTGGGCAGAGGGACGTTCGTGACCCGGTGCTCCTGGCGCGGCGGGGGCGGGAT
Organism: Streptomyces sp. WAC 06738; assembly: GCF_003945505.1. Taxonomy (NCBI): domain Bacteria; kingdom Bacillati; phylum Actinomycetota; class Actinomycetes; order Kitasatosporales; family Streptomycetaceae; genus Streptomyces; species Streptomyces sp. WAC 06738. Next base: position 3,139,271 of record NZ_CP029618.1, read on the forward strand.
CGGGAGGTCGGGCTCCAGGGTGGTCTCCGGCGGGATCCGGCCGCCGCGGTACGCGCCCGCGCGGGCGGCGGCGACGGTGCCGGTCAGCGCGACGGCGCCGAGGGCGGGCCAGAACCAGCGCGGCCAGTCGGCGGCGAGGCCCGCGATGGTGAGCACGAGCAGGCAGATGACGGTGACGAAGACCGTCAGGGTGCGATGGCCGGAACTCATCGAGGGGCCTCCGGAGGGGTGTCGGAATCGGGGTGTCCGGGTTCCGGGTGCGTGCGGCCGAGGCCCTGGGCGGTGTCGAGGCGGCGGCGGTAGCGCTCCGCCACGTCACGGCGCTGCGCGCGGTCGGAGCCGCAGGCCCTGACCCACTGCTGCGAGAGGACGTAGGTGCGGCCTGCCGCCGCGGGGTACGGGGCCGCGGCGGCGGCGAGCGTCGCGAGGAGCGCGTCGCGGTGGGCGGGGGCACGGGCGGCCTGGGCGGCGGTCAGCCAGGCGGGGACGTGAGGCGCCCACTCCTCGTGCGGCCGGTGCGCGAACACGGCGGCCAAGCACTCGGTCAGCCGCGCGGTGGCGGCTGGCCCGGTGCACAGGTCCGGTCGCCCGGCGACGGCCTCGGCGAGGGCGAGGAAGACGCGGGTATCGCCCGGCCAGCGGAAGCCGGTCGGACCGAGGCCGGAGGTGGTGAGCCGGGAGAGGAGCAGCGCGTAGAGGCGGCGGTCGCTCGTCGCGAGGCTCAGCAGGGAGTCGAGCGCGGGGCGGCGGTCGCCGTCTTCCTCCCGGGCCAGGTGGTGCAGCCGTACGAGGGCCTGGTCGGGGTGGTTCACGGCCATCACTTGGGCGCAGACCACGGTCAGGGCCAGCCGGTACGCCCGGGACTGATCGCCGCGTTGCCGTGCGTCGTCGAGGATCTGCTGCCGTACGGTGCGGCCGTGCACGTCGTGGTTCACCCCGGCGGCCAGCACCTTGGCGGCGTCGGGCATGAGCCTGTGTCCGCCGCGGTCCGTCCACTTGCGGGCCAGCGAGCGCAGTTCTTCAGGGTGGCCGGTGCGGAGCGCCTGCTCGGCGAAGTGCTCGATGAATCGATCCCGTTCCTCGCGGTCCAGCCTCAGGTCCCGTACGCACCGGGCGACCCAGGCATGGAACTCGGGCCGCAGGCCGGGGAAGTAGGACCAGAAGTGCGTGAGCACGGTCCGGGCGCGGCGGGGCCTCGCGTAGCGCACCCGGCCGTCCGGTCCGGTGGGGCAACCGAGCTTGCTCAGCTCGGTGTGGAGATCGGTCCGATCCAGCCGGGGCCGTTCGTCCTCGGGATGGCCGGCCTCGTCCAGCAGAGCCGTCACGGCGGCGTGGACGGTCTCCGGCGTGGCGCCCTGGAGCATCGCGACGGTCAGTGCAAGCGCCCGCTGCCGTCCATCGGTGAGCTGGTCGACCCACTGGGCACCCCCCGGATCGTCCTCCCGGAGCTGCGCCAGCGGGCCCGGCCACCACTCGCCGAACGACCCCTCGGGCGCTGCGTCCCGGGCACGGCGGATGCCCTCGGCGAGCCGCGCCACGTCGCGCATCGGGGCGTCGGCCAGAAAGCCGTCCAGGTCGGGCACCGCGAGTGCGGCCAGGGGTGGGGTGAGTTGCTCCCGACGGAGGTAGCGCATGAGTACCTGGTCCGCCGGGGGACGGTCCACGTGCACCATCAGCCGGTGCAGCTCCGCCGGGAGGGAGTCACGCAGGTGCGGAGAGAGCACGACGACCAGGCGGGCATCGCGCTCCTCCAGGACGGACCGGAAGTCGGACAGCTCTCCCTGAAGCCCGGTGAAGCGGGCCGCCCCGCAGCCGGACAGGTCGAGCAGCAGGCGGTCACCGTCGCCCACGGCCCGCCGGTCGAGCTTCGCCCGGCCGTCCTCGCCGTCCTCCGGGTCGACCTCGTGGATGCCCGTGCCGGCGGCCGTTTCGTACAGCAGCATCTGCGCGGCGGTGTGCCGGCCGGAACCCGAAGGCCCGCAGAGGACGGCGGTGCGGTGCTCGCACAGCAGACGACGGGCCTCGCCCAGGTGGCGGGGCGGGACGAAACGCCGGTGGACGAAGGCGAGTTGCTCCTTGGCGACGGCCCGCGGGTCCTTGCCCCGGTTGCCGAGGCGCTGAGACGCCTCGGCCATCGCGGCGATGTAGACGTACTGATCCCCGGGTCCGGTGTGGACCGGCCCCCGGGCCTCGCCGACGAACGTGCCGAAGTCCCTCATCGGTCGTTCTCCCGGCGTCGGCGCGCGGGGCCGAAGTTCTGGTCGATGCCGCCGTGGTCGCTGCCGCCGACGATGTTGCCGTCGCCGGTGACCTGGGGGCCGTTGATCTGGTCGCCGTCGATACGGTCGCCGCTCACCAGATCGCCGGAGCCGGTGTGGAAGGGAGCGTTCGCCTCACCGACGACGGTGCCGATGCGGCCGCTGATGTTGCCGATGCCGCCGCTCTGGCCGGTGTTGTGCATCCCTGTGGCCGTGTCGTCGGCACCGGGCCCGGGTTCGGCGGGCGGCTCCGCCGCGGCGGCCGGGTCCGGGCCGCGGTCGACGGCGGCGAGTTCGGGTACCTGCTTGGCGAGTTGGTCGCCGATGACCGCGAGGTCGTGGCGGGCCGTCCGTAACGTGAAGCGCATGTACTGGCAGTCCGCCAGCGCCACGATGCTCTCGGGCAGCCGCCGGGGGTCGAGCTGTTCGGTGTTGCGGCCGATGAGGACGGGCATCACGGCGACGCCGTGCGCGAATGCCTCCTCGATCTCGCGGCGCACCCAGTCGTCCTCGTGGTCGAGCGCCCTGGTGCCCGGCCGGGCGGGGTGGACGGTGTCGGTCCAGCCGTGGCCGATCAGCGCGAGCAGGACGCTGCAGCGGCGCACGCCCTTGGTGAGCGCGTCGTTGTAGTTCTCGCCCGCGGGGATGGACTGAGCGGCGAGGAAGACCATGCGGTCGCCGAAGCGGCGGGTGAGCTCGTGGTAGAGCGCGTAGGCAGCGTCCTTGCCGTCGCTGGTGCGGTAGTTGATGAAGATTTCGGGCATGGCGGAGCATCCTTTCGTGCGGTTGTGGTGGTGCGGGGCGGTCGGTCAGCGGGCGGTGGTGCGTGGCGCGGTGGCGGTGAGGGCCGCGGTGAGGTCGGGGCTCAGGTCCCGTACGGCGGCGTTGCGCGGGTGGCGGCCGAGGATGCGGGCCGTGCGGCGCAGGTCGGCGCCGATGGTGGCGGAGTGGACGAGGGCGGTGTGGCCGAGGAGGGGGCGCAGGAGGTCGCAGGCGTGCTCGACCTGGCCGGACGCGGCGTGCGCGAGGGCGAGGCGGACGCCGGAGCGGGTGCGGCTGCGTAACGCGTGGGGTGGCATGCGGTCCGTCTCCCGGGCGAGGTAGTCGGCGGCGCGCTGGGGGCGGCCGAGGTGGTACAGACACCAGCCGGTGTAGAGCGACACCACGTCGGGGACGTGGGAAGCGCCGATGACCGGCTCCCCGGGGTCCGGCCGGTCGAGGGCGAGGAGTTCGCGGGCCCGGTCGAGGCTGTGCATGGACGCGCTGTAGTTGCCGTCGAGCGCGTGTCCCTGGGCTTCGTGCTGGGCGGCGAGGCCGCGGATACGGGGTGGGGCGTCGCCGTCGCGGGCGTGCCCGGCGAGGCCGACGGCGTACGCCACGTCGCCGCGGAGCAGGCTGACGAGAGCGCGCCGGACCAGGCCGTACGCCGCCAGGGTGCGGTCGTCGCCGGCCTCCGCCAGCTCCACGGCCCGGTCGGTCCACCACAGGGCGGCCTCGTCGTTGCCGGATTCCTGGGCCATCCAGCCGGTGTACTCGGCGAACCTGGCGGCCAGCACCAGCAGTTCGCGCCGGGTGCGCGGGCCGGAGCGCAGGGCGAGTTGCTCCGTGGTGTGCGTCTGGGCGATCAGCGCGGGCAGCAGCAGCGCGGGGTCGGCCGTCTGGCCGAGGCGGCGGAACTGGGCGAACACCGCGCGGGACGCCTCGATCAGCGTCGTCCCCCCGGCGTTGGCGGCCGCGCGCAGGCCACCTGCGCCGAGTGCGAGACCGTCGCCGGCGTCGCGACCTGTGTCGGAACGTGCGCTGCCACCGGTGTCGAGCGCGAAGACCGGGGCGGTGCCGGGGCCGGTGCCGGCCGCGGCGGTGTGCCGGGCCGCCGTCGACTCGAACCGGCTCGTACCGTCTTTGTGCATGCGCAACGTCCACACCTCACCGTCATGGCTCGCAGGAGAACGCCGGGCGGGCGCGGCACGCTCGGGTACGAGGGCGGCGAGCGTGCCGCCCGCGCCGAGCGCGGTGTCGCACCATCGGGCGAGCTCCGGCGTGGGGCTCTTCTGCCCGGTCTCGACCTTGCTCAGATGGCTCTTGCTGTAGTGCACCAGCGCGGCGAGACGATCGAGCGTGAGCCCCGCCGCCAGGCGCCGCCTGCGGAGTTCGGGCCCGAACCCGTACGTGGGCTCAGGCATCCGGCCTCCCCCGACCGGGCCGCTGTCGCGGCCTTCGGTCGCCGGCACCAGTCAGCGTGCGGCAGCGGACTCGGGTGGAACAAGGCGAATGTGGCTGTTTCCCGTTTCCCATACGGAGAGTGAACGAACGGGCCTCCTCGGCTGTCGAGACTGCGCCTGCGCCAATCGTCAGGGGGCGGTGGTGGGGGCTGGGGTGTGGGTGGCGTGGTGGAAGGCGGTGTAGGGGCCGTTGCGGGACAGGAGGGCGTCGTGGGTGCCCTCTTCGGTGATGCGGCCCGCGTCGAGGAAGACGATGCGGTCCGCGCGGCGGACCGTGCGCATGCGGTGGGCCACAATGACGACCGTGCGGCCGGCCATGAGGCGTTCGATGCCCTGGTGGACGGCCGCCTCGTTCACCGGGTCCAGGGCGGAGGTGACTTCGTCCAGCAGGACGATCGGGGCGTCCTTCAGCAGCGCGCGGGCTATCGCCACCCGTTGCCGTTCGCCGCCGGAGAGTGCGGTGCCTCCTTCGCCGACGTCGGTGGCCCAGCCGCCGGGGAGGCGGTCGATCACCTCGTCGAGCCGGGCGGCGGTGGCGGCGGCGCGGACCTCGGCGCCGGTGGCGTCGGGGCGGCCGAGGCGGACGTTGTCCTCGATGGTGCCGGCGAAGAGGTAGACGTGCTGGAAGACGATGGCGATCTTGGACATCAGGGTCTCGGTGCTGATCGCCCGGACGTCCTGGCCGCCGACGCGGACGGCGCCCGCGTCGACGTCGTGGAAGCGGGTGAGCAGGTGCAGCAGGGTGCTCTTGCCGGCGCCGGACGGGCCGACGACCGCGAGGCGTTCGCCTTCGGCGACCGTGAGGGAGACGCCGTCGAGGACGGTGCGGTCGCCGTGGCGGAAGGTCACCGCGTCGAACTCCAGCCGGTGGCCCGCCGGCTCGACCGGGTCGGCGGCTTCGGGGAGGGGTTCCGTGCGCAGCACCGTGTCGAGCTTCGTCACCACGGTGCGGGCGGCGCGGAACTTGCCCGCCACGTCCGACAGGGAGAGCAGCGGGTCGGCGCAGCGGGCGGCGAGGACGAGGGTCGCCAGCACCTCGGCCGCACCGATGTCGCCTTCGAGGGCGAGGTAGGCGCCGAGGGCGAGGAGCGTGGTGAAGAGCGCCTGCACGGTGAGCGTGAGGCCCAGCGCGCCCGGCAGGACGGACAGCGTGGTGCGCCGGGAGGCGCGCTGCACGTCGTGCAGGGAGTCGTCCAGCAACCGGAACCGCTCGGCGGACCGGCCGCCGGCGCGCAGCACGGGCTGGGCCTGGAGGTACTCGACGACGCGGCCGGCGGCCTCGTGGTCGCGTGCGGCGCGCTCCTCGTCGGCGGCGGCCATCGACCGGCTCGTCCAGACCTGCACGGCGGCGACCACCGGGACGGCGGCCAGCGCGGCCAGCCCCAACTGCCAGTTGAAGACGAGCATGACGGCGACGATCGTCAGCGGGGTCACGGCGGCGGAGAGGGACGGGGCCAGCAGGTGCGCGATGACGCTCATGGCCTGGAGCACGCCCTGTCCCGCGAGGGCGGAGAGCTCGCCGACGCGGCCCGCGCCGTACCAGCCGACGGGCAGCCGGGCGAGGTGGTCGCCGAGCCGGTGGTAGAGCCCGCGCAGCAGCTCGACGCCGACGCGGAAGCCGGCGAGGTCGCTGGTGAACCGCAGCGCGCCGTAGAGCGCGAAGACGGCGGCGAAGGCGATGAGCCAGGGCCAGGCGTCCTCGGGCGAACTGCCGAACAGAGCGCGCAGGACGGGGACGAGCAGCGCGTAGGAGAGTCCCTCGACGACCGCCGTCGCCAGCATGAGAGCGACGGTGCGGCGCAGGGGGCGGGCGTGCTGGTGTCCCAGCACCCGCAGGAGGGTGCGGATCATCGGGGCTCGTCTCCTTGCAGCGCACTGCCGGGGGCTTTCGCCGTGCGGGCGGGGCCGGGTACGGGGTCGGGGGCGGGGGTCACGAGGTGCGGCCGGGGGGCGGTGGCGGGTGAGGCGGGTGGTGCGTCGCCGGCGGCCGGCTCGTTCCCGGGCCCGTTGCTTCCGTTGCCGCGGCGGGGGGCCGCCCGGAGTCGTGTGCCGTCGCGGACCGGTGCGCGTGCCAGAAGTCGGCGAACCTGCCGCCGCGGGCCAGGAGTTCCGCCGGACTGCCCTGTTCGGCGATGACCCCGTCCGCCAGCATCACGACGGTGTCGGCTTCGGCGACGGTCTCCAGGCGGTGGGCGATGATCAGCGTCGTGCGGTCGCCGCCGGCCGGTGCCGCGAGGGTGCGGCGCACCGCCAGCTCGGTCTGCGGATCGGCGAAGGAGGTCGCCTCGTCGAGGACGAGCACGGGGGCCGCGGCGAGCAGGGCGCGGGCGAGGGAGAGGCGCTGGGCCTCGCCGCCGGACAGCTCGGCCTCCTCGCCGATCACCGTGTGGTAGTCGCGGGGCAGTTCGAGGATCCGGTCGTGGATGTGCGCCCGGCGGGCGGCGCGGATGACGTCCTCCCTGCCGGCCTCGGGTACGGCGAGGGCGATGTTGTCGGCGACGGAGGCGCGCAGCAGGCGGACGTCCTGGAAGACGAACGAGACCGCGCGGCAGAGGTCGGGGCCCGCCATGTCGCGCAGGTCGACGCCGCCGAGGAGGGCCGCGCCCCGGTCGGGGTCGAAGAACCGCGGCAGCAACTGGACCAGGGTCGACTTCCCGCTGCCCGACGGGCCGACGACCGCGGTGACGGTGCCCGGTTCGAGGACCAGGTCGATCCCCCGGAGCACCTCGCGCTCCGCGTCGTAGCCGAACCGGACGCCGCGCAGCTCGACGCGGTGGCCCCGCGGCGTGCGCGGGCGCGCGGGCTGCGGCAGCGGATCGACGTCGAGCACGTCCCTGATGCGGCCCACGGCGCGGCGGGCGCCTTGCAGGTCGTCGAAGCCGTGGCCGAGGGCGGCGACGGGCGCGGTGAGGCCGAGGCCGAGGAGCAGGAAGGGCAGCAGGTCGGCGGGGGCGAGCGCCCCGGCCGTGATCATGGAGGTGCCGCCGACGAGCACGACGAGCAGCACGAACGGCGGCGACAGCGCCACCTGCATGCCCGCGCCGATCGGGGAGAGGCCGTGGACCATCCGCTTAAAGGTGTCGGCGAAGTCGTCGGCGGCGGTACGGAACGCACGGTGCGCGCGCTCGCCGCCGCCGAACGCCTTCACCTCGGCGATCCCCTGCGCGAACTCGACGGAGGCGCTGGAGATCCGGCCCATGGCCGCGTCGAACTCCTCCTGGTCGCGCACCCGCGCGGGGGCCATGAAGAGCGGCACGTGCGCGAGCGCGACGGCCACCGGGATGAGCGTGATGAGGGTGAGCCGCCAGTCGACGGTGAAGAGGTAGGCCAGCGACGCGGCCGGTACGACGAAGGCGGAGATCAGCTCGCTGGGCGCGTGGGCGATGAGCGGGTGCATCGCCGCCACGTCCTCCCCCACCACCTTGGCGAGTTCGCCGGTACGGCGGCGGGAGAACCAGCCGAGGGGCACGCGGCCCAGGCGGGCGGCCAGCCGGCGCCGGAACGCCAACTGCACCCGGCCGTCGAGGAGATGCCCGACGCCGGACGACGCCGCCGTGAAGAGCAGCCGCACAGCCAGCCCCGCGGCGCCCACCGCGACGACGGCCCAGACCCGGTCGCGCTCGACGGGGCCGGGGGCCAGCAGCGTGCGGCCCAGCTCGACGACGGCGAGCAGCGGCACGAGTCCCGCGAGGGCCCCGACGACCTGGAGGAGGACGACGGCGGCGAACCCGCGGAGGTGCGGGCGGAGCAGCCCGGTGACGGTACGGGAGGGCGCGGGCGGCGCGGGCCCGGGGCGTTCCGCGGCGGGGTGGGCGTCCGCGTGCGGCGATGTGGGCGGAGTCCGCGCCGGGTCAGCCTGCGTGCCGGCCGCGTGCGGGGGCGCCGGCACCGCGCCGGCGTCCGCGGACGGCGCCTCGGCATCCGGCGGCACCGGGGCGGCTTCTGCGCGTACCGCGTCGGCCTCCGGCCGCGTCCCGTCGGCGGCATCCGGCCGCGGCGGGTCCTCCTCCGCGCGGCGCGGTAGCACCGTCGTGGCGATCAGGACCGCCACCACCAGCAGCGCCGCGCAGAGCGTCAGGCCCAGTGCGTATCCGTCGTTGAGGTCCGCCGCGCCCGGGGACTCCCCCGTCCGGTGGTGGGCCGCGGTGCCGAGGGCCGCCAGGCCCAGGGCGGCGCCCAGTTGGCGGGCGCTGTTGAGCAGGCCGGACGCCATGCCCGCCTCGTGGGCCGCCACGCCGCCGGTGGCGACACTGACCAGCGGGCCGAGGACGAGGCCGAAGCCGACGCTGGCCAGGATCGAGGGCCCGAGCACGTCCACCGCGTACGTCCCGTCCGCGTCCATGAGCCCGAACCAGGCGAAGCCGGCCGCCGTCAGGAGCCCGCCGCCGGCGAGCAGGAGCCTCGGCGCGTACCGGTAGCCGAGCTTCACCGCGAGCACCGAGCCGGCGACCACCCCGAGGGCGAACGGCAGGAACTGCAGGCCGGTCTCGGCCGGGCCGTTGCCCAGGACCCGCTGGAGGTAGAGCGACATGAAGTAGAACGACGAGGCCATCGCGGCGCCGATCACCAGCGTGTACGTGATCGCGCCGAGCACCGCGCGGTTCGCGAGCAGGCCGAGGCGGACCAGCGGGTCCCGGCCGGTGGTCCGTTCGACCACGACGAACGCCGTCAGCAGCGCGAGGGCGACGGCGAGCGTCGTGACCGTGACGGCGGAGGTCCAGGCGTGCCGGTCCGTACGGACGATGCCGAACACCAGCAGCGACATGCCGCCCGTCGCCAGCACTCCCCCGAGCACGTCCGGACGGCCCCGCTCCCGGCCCCGCTCCACGCCCCCGCCCCCGCCGCCGCCGCCGACGACGAGCCCCCGTGGCCCGTCGGTCGCGACGCCGCGCCAGGTCATCGCCAGCGCGACCAGCGCCATCGGCACGTTCACGAACATCACCCAGCGCCAGCCCGCGTACTCCGTGAGCACTCCCCCGATCAGCACCCCCAGCGCGCCGCCCGCGGCGTTCATCGCGCTCCAGATGCCGAACGCCCGGACCCGCGCCCGCCCTCCCGGGAACGTCGCCGTCAGCAGCGCCAGCCCCGCCGGGGCGAGGGCCGCGGCGCCGACGCCCTGCGCCGCCCGCGCCGCGACCAGGTGCCCGGGCTCGGTGGCGAAGCCGCCGAGGAGCGAGGCGGCGCCGAACAGGCCGAGGCCGACGAGCAGCATCCGCTTCTGCCCGTAGCGGTCGGCGGCCTTGCCGCCCAGCAGGAGCAGCCCGCCGAACGTGAGCGCGTACGCGTGGATGACCCACGTGAGGCCCACCTCGCCGAAGCCGAGGGCGGCGCCGATCTCCGGGAGCCCGACGTTCACCACCGACAGGTCCAGCGAGACCAGGAACTGCGCCACCGCCGCCGTGGCCAGCGCGAGCCCCGCCCGCCCCGCGCCCCCGGAGCCCTCCGCCGGCCCCTCCCGGCCCGGCGCCGCTCCCCGGTCCGCCGTCCCGGCCCGCTCCCCCGTCATGATCCCTCCCGTGGTCCACCCGACTTCCGGAACATGTTCCGGAACACGTTCCTAAAGTACACCACCCCTCGGACAGCACCCCGGGGACGCCACCTGACCAGCGTCGATTTCCCCGGCAACCCCCGGGGCAGCATGATGGGACGGTGCCCGGACAACGAGACCGCCGACAGCCCGCCGCGACACCCGCCGACCGCACGGACCGCCCGGCCCGCACCGACCGCACGGACCGCACCGGCCGCACCGGCCGGCCGCGCTCGACGTCGCGCGCCGAGATCCTCGCGGCGGCCCGCCGGGTCATCGACCAGGACGGCTGGGAGACGCTGACCGTCCGCCGCCTGGCCGCCGAGATCGGCGTCGGGACGACGACGCTCTACCACCACGTGCACAACAAGGACGACCTCGTGGTCGAGCTGGTCAACCAGCACCTCGACCAGCTCGCGCGCCCCGAGCTGCCCGACGACCCGCGCGAGCGCATCGTCGTCGCCGCCACGACCATGCACGACGCGCTCACCAACTGGCCCTGGGCGGCGGAGGCGCTGACCGCGGACGGCTTCATCGGGCGGCTCGGCGACTCCGCCCTGTGGATCGTGGAGACGATCGTCGCCGGCGCGGTGGCCGCCGGGGCCACGCAGGAGCAGGCCGTCGACGTCTTCCGGAGCATCTGGTACTACACCGTCGGCGAAGTCCTCGTCCGCGCCCGCTCCGACCGCCGCCGCGCCGACGTCGGCTCCGCCGACCTGGCGTTCGGTCTGCGCCGCCTCGACCCGTCCCGCCAGCCGCAGTTGGCGGCCATCGGCGACCTGTGGCCGGAGCGCTCGGCCGTCGACCTGTATCCGCAGGTGGTGCGGATCATCGTCGACGGACTCCTCGCCGAGGCCGGCCGGGCCGTCTGAGTCCGCCCCACCCCACTCCCTCACCGACGCCCGCCCAACAATTTGAACACAACAACAACTAGAACTATCGTTCAAGAAAGGAGCCAGTCGTCCACACCGTCGAGGGGACCCCGTATGACCACGTCCGTCACCCGCCGCGCAGGTCCCCGGGAGTGGGCGGGGCTCGCCGTGCTCGCCGTGCCGACCGTGCTGCTCGGCCTGGACGTCACCGTCCTCTACCTCGCACTCCCCGCGCTCGCCGCCGAGCTGCGCCCCAGCGGCACCCAATCCCTGTGGATCATGGACGCGTACGGCTTCCTGATCGCCGGATTCCTCGTCACCATGGGCACGCTGGGCGACCGCTTCGGCCGCCGCCGGCTGCTGCTCGTCGGCGCCGCCGCCTTCGCCGCCGCGTCGGTCGCCGCCGCGTACGCGCCCAGCGCCCAGGCGCTCATCGCCGCCCGCGCGGCGCTCGGGGTCGCCGGGGCGACGCTGATGCCGTCGACGCTCGCGCTGATCAGCAACATGTTCGCGGACGCCCGCCAGCGCGCGCTGGCCATCGGCATCTGGGCGACGATGTTCGCGCTGGGCATGGCCGCCGGGCCGCTCGTCGGCGGGGCGCTGCTGGAGCGCTTCTGGTGGGGCTCGGCGTTCCTCGTCGCCGTGCCGATGATCGCGGTGGTGCTGGTCGCGGCGCCGTTCCTGCTGCCCGAGTACCGGGCGCGCCAGGACGGGCCCTTCGACCTCCCCAGCGTCGCGTTGTCACTCGCCGCGATCCTGCCCGTGGTCTACGCGGTCAAGCACGTCGCCGCCGAGGGGACCGGCGGCCTGGGCGGGATCACGGTGCCGGCGCTGGCCGCCGGGGCGGCCGCGGGGGTGTGGTTCGTACGGCGGCAGCGCACGCTCGCCGCGCCGCTGCTGGACCTGCGGCTCTTCGCCGAGCGGACCTTCGGGGTGGCGCTCGGGCTGCTGCTGGTCGGGCTCGTCGGTGTCGGCGGGGTGATGTATCTGGTCACGCAGCACCTGCAGTTGGTCGAGGGCATGACGCCGCTGGCCGCGGGGGTGTGGATGGGCCCGCCGGCGCTGATGATGTTCGTCGCCGCGATCGGGGCGCCGCTGCTGGCGCGGAAGGTCCGTCCGGGGTACGTCGTCGGGGCGACGCTCGGCGCGTCCACGATCGGGTACGGGCTGCTCGCCACCGTCGACCGCGCGGACGGCGCGGCCCCGGTCGTCACCGGCTTCGCGCTCGTCTATCTCGGGCTCGGCGCCCTCGCCGCGCTCGGTACGGACCTGGTCGTCGGCTCGGCGCCGCCGGCGAAGGCGGGCTCCGCGTCCGCGCTGTCGGAGACGGTGCAGGAACTGGGGCTCGCGGTGGGGGTCGCGGTGCTGGGGAGCGTCACGACGGTGGTGTACCGCGCCCGGATGGAGGGGTGGATCCCGGCCGGACTGCCGGACGGCGCGCGCGAGGCGGCGGGCGACAGCCTCCCGGCCGCCGCGGGGGCGGAGTTGCCGGCGCAGGTGCTGCGGCGGTCGGAGGAGGCGTTCGTCTCGGGGCTGAACGTGGCCACGGGGATCATGGGGGTCGCGGTGGCGGCGCTCGCGGTGGTGGCGGCGGTGGCGCTGCGGGGAGTGGGGCCGACCCGGGGGGAGGAGGAAGGCGGCTGAGCGCGGTGGCCGGTTGGGGGGGTGCGCGGCCCGGAGCGCCGGGGCCTCCTGCCTCGTACGGCTCCGCGATCCGCATCGTACGGGCCCCTCCTCCGGCCCGTACGGGCCCGCCGGCCGCCCCGCCCCCGACTACCCTGGTCCCACCCACCACCCCGACGGGAGGCCCGCATCGTGGAGCACGGCGTGACGCGCCGCAAGGCCGAGCCCGTCACCGACGGCCGCCGCGCCCGCGGCGCGCGCCGCCGGGCGGAGATCATCGAGGCCACGCTCCGCGTCGTCCAGCGCGACGGCGCCGGCGGCGTCACGCACCGCACCGTGGCCCGCGAGGCGGAGGTCACCACCAGCCTCACCGCGTACTACTTCGCCACCCTCGACGACCTGCTGGTGGCGGCGCTGTCCACGGTCGCCGACGAGTACACCCGCCGGCTGCACGAGATCATCGAGAGCGACACCGACGACCTCGAAGGACTCGCCGCCCTCGTCGCCTCCGCGGGCGGCGAGGGCCGCCGCCGCGCGCTCGCCGAGCGCGAGTTGTCCACGATGGCCGCCCGCCGCCCCGCCCTGCGGCCGGTCGCGCGGCGGTGGCGGGAGGCGGTGGCGCAGATCGGCGAGCGGCACTCCACCGACCCGCGGGCGGTCGACGCGCTCGTGGCCGCGACCGACGGGCTGTGCGCGGACATCCTGCTCACCGACGCCCGCCCGGACGTCCGCCGGATCCGTGCCGTGCTCGCGCACAGCCTGCGGACCGGCGAGGACCAGAGGCCGGGAGGACCAAGGGGCGGGAAGGGCTAGGTGTATTGATCACGAGCGTTGTTAACGCTCGTGATCAATAACACTAGGCGGCCCGGGGGCGCAGCCGTGTCGCGACGAGCAGGGTGAGGACGACGACCGCGGCCATGGACAGGAAGACGTCGGAGTAGGCGGCGCCTTCGTCGCCCGGGTAGAAGGGGTTGACGGCGTCGCCGCCGCCCTCCTGCCGGGCGGACGCCAGCACGCCGAACACGGCGGGTCCGGTGCCGGCGCCGAGGAACTGGGCGCCCTGCAGGATGCCCAGGCCCACGCCGGCCTGTTCGGCCGGCAGTTCGGCCGCCGCAGCGCCGATGATGGTGGTCATCACGAGCATGAAGCCGATGCTCAGTCCGAGGATCCCGACTCCGGCGGGGATCACGGACGAGCCGCCGGTGAACGTCGAGAGCCACAGCGCCGAAAGACCGATCAGCGCGAGCCCGGCGAGCACCGGGGGCCGCGGGGTGGCGCGGCTCGCGAGGCGGCCGATCGACGGCGAGAGCAGTGCGACGACGACCCCGGCCGGGATCATGACGAGCGCGCCCTGGCCGGGGGTGAGGCCGTTCACCTCGACGAGCAGCAGCGGGACGAACACCAGCCCGCCGAGGTTGACGGTCATGGCCAGGAACGCGACGAGCAGGCCCGTCCGGTAGCCGCGGTTGCCGAACAGCGCGGGCGGCACGAACGGTTGGGCGACGCGGACGGTGCGCCACCCGAAGAGCGCGAGGGCCACGAGGGCGACGACGAGGCTGCCCCAGGACAGCGCCGAGCCGAAGCCGGCCACCTGGGCCCGGGTCATGCCGAACAGGACGAGCCCCGCGCCGAGGCCGAGCAGGGCGCCGCCAGGCAGGTCGAGCGGTCCCGCGCCGGCCGGTGACTCGTCAGGGAGCACCCGCAGCACGGCGGGGAGCAGCAGCAGCGAGAGCACCAGCATGATCCAGAACAGCGCGGGCCAGCCGAGCCATTCGCCGACCCCGCCGCCCACCGCGGGCCCCGCGGCGGTGCCGACGCCGGCGCCCGCGGAGACGACGCCGATCCCGACGCCGTGCCGCTCGGCGGGGAGCAGCCTGGTCACGGCGATGATCGAGAGGACCGGGATCGCGGCCGCGCCGACGCCCGTCACGATCCTTCCGGTCACGAGCACGAGCAGGCTCGGGGCGACCGCACAGATCAGGCTGCCGACGGCGTAGGTCAGCAGCGCGAACGCGAAGAGCCGCCGCAGGCCGACCCGGTCGGACACGCGGCCGTAGAGGGGGATCCCGACCGAGAACATCAGCAGGAACCCGGTGACCACCCAGGCGAGTTCGGCCTCGGAGGCCCCGAAGTCGGCGCCGATGGTGGGGAGCATCAGGTTGACCATGTCGCTGGCGGTGACCGTGACGAGGATCGCCGACATCAGCACCGCCAGCAGGGGGAGCCCTCGGTCGGTGTGTTCGGCCGTGGTCGCCGTGGGGGTCATTCGGCACGTCCTTAGGGCTTGGGGCAGCTCGAACCGCCACCATGATGGTTACATTTTGGGCCGAAGAAAGGCGGAGGCCGGACCTCCGCCGTTCGATCGGTCAGTGCTCCTGTCGCGCGGCCTCGCGCTCGATGTCCACCACCCGCTGGGCCAACTGGGCGATGGTCGTCCGGCCGAGACGCTCCTCCATGGCCCGCTCCGCACTCCGGAACTCGACATCGAGCAGCCGCTGCATATTGCGCCCCACCGCGCACGCCTCACTCGGCGGATGCGGATGCCGCGACAGCACGGGGCCGGCCTCGACGGCGGCGTACGCGTCGTAGAGCGAGATCTCGCGCGCGGGGCGGGCGAGCGACCAACCGCCGTTGCGCCCCTCGGTCGACCAGACCAGGTCGGCGCCCCGCAGACTGCCGAGGATCCGCCGCACCAGGACCGGGTTGCTCGACAGGCTGTCGGCGATCTCGCCGGAGGTCAGCGTGCGACCGTCCCAGCGTGCCAGCATCGTCAGCGCGTGAATCGCGACCGCGCTCCGGCTGCTGACCCCCACCACGCCCCCTTCCTGGCCGGCGCGCACCGCCGACCGAACCGCAACCAAGCTAGTGTCAGTTCGGCCGGCGAGTCAACACCGCGGCGCTAGGCCGTTTCTTCTCGATCACGTTTCTGACCAGTCTCGCGGTCGGAGGACGGCGGTCCGCCGCCGCGGAAACGGCCTAGTCCACCACTGCGGCGACGGCCTCGATCTCCACGAGCTGGTCGTGGTAGCCGAGGACGGTGACGCCCATCAGCGTGCTGGGCACGTCGTGTTCGCCGAAGGCGTCCCGTACCACCCCCCACGCCTTCACCAGATCCTCCTGGCGGGTGGAGGCGACGAGGACGCGGGTGCTGATCACGTCCGGCAGCGCGGCGCCCGCGTCCGCGAGCGCGGTGCGCAGGTTCTCGACGGACTTGGCCGCCTGCCCGGCGAAGTCCCCGACCGCGGCGGTGGAGCCGTCCGCGTTCAGCGGGCAGGCGCCCGCGAGGAAGATCAGCCGGGCCTCGGCGGGCGCCGTGGCGGCGTAGGCGTACTCGGCGACGTCCGACAGGGAGTCGGAGCGGATGAGCGTGACGGCACGGGGCACGGGCAACTCCTTCTGCGCGGGGATCGGGCACCTACGACCCTCGCAAGGACCGGGCCCCGCGCGCCACGCATTTCTCTACGGCCCCGAGAACCCCGAGAGCCCCGGCAGTCCCGGGCGTTACACGGGGCAGGGGTGGTAGTGCAGACTCAGCGCCTCGTCGACGGCCGTGCTGGTGCGGGTGGAGGCGGCGATGACCTCCGGCCAGGAGCCGTACTTGGCGTAGAGCTGGTCGGCCGTCGGGCCGAGGGGGTTGCCGTACTTGGCCTGGTTGCGCTCCTCCAGGACGCGCACCTCTTCCGGCGACATCCCGGCGCGGGTGATCTCCTTGGCCTGGTTGCGCATGTCGACCAGCTTCCTGGCGACCTCCTCGTCGGACGCGCCGTCCGCCCGCATCCGGGCCTCTGTGCGGCGCATGTCCTCCAGCAGCCCGTGGTAGCGCATCCGGGTCTGCTGGGCCTCGGCCTTCTCGTCCCACGGCAGCACCCGGATCCGGCACACGACGGGATCGGGGCTGGGGCAGGGCTCGGCGGCCGGGGCGGGCGGTGCGAGCGGGGCGGTGATGACGGAGCCGCAGGCCCCGGACGGGCAGGCGGCGGCGGGATCCGCGGCCGGGCCCGCGAGCAGGGCGGCGGCGGTGAGGAGGGGCGCGAAGAGGAGCAGGAGGGCGCGCCGTAGCCGGTACGCGCCATGGGGAACGTATACAGACATACGCGGAGTTTTGCCCCGTGTACGTGTACGGTCCCGGAGGCGCACCGGCGACGCCCCCGCCCGGCGGATGCCCCGCCCACCGCCGTGCCTCCCCTGCGGCCCCCCGGGTCAGATCACGCCGTCGAGGTCCCGCAGGAGGCGGGCCCTGGAGCGGGCGCCGACCACGGACCGTACGGGCTCGCCGCCCCGGAAGACGAGCAGCGTCGGCACCGCGAGGACGCCGTGCGCGACGGTCGTCCGCGGATTGTGGTCGACGTCGAGGCGTACGGCCCTGACCCGGTCGCCCAGTTCGGCGGCGAGCGCGCCGATGACCGGGGTGAGCTGCTTGCACGACGGGCACCACTCGGCGGTGAACTGCACCAGCACCGGCACGTCCGCGCGCAGCACCTCCTCGGCGAAGGTCTCGTCCGTGACGTACGGAACGCCCTGGGTGGTCGTCTGCGGTGTCGTCCCCGGTGTGGTCGTCATGCGTCCTCTCCCGTCAGCCGCCGCACAGCGGCACGTCTCCGTCGGTCCCGGCCGCGCCGCACGGCGCCGGCAGCGCCTCGGCGCGCGCCAACTGCGCGGTCAGGTGGTCGCGCGCCGCCCGCAGTTCGGCCATCAGCCCGTCCAGCTCGGCGATCTTCCTGCGGTACATCGCGCGCGCGTCGGGGCACGAGTCGCCCGCCGGATGGCCGGCGCGCAGGCACTCCACGAACGGGCGCGTGTCCTCCAGCTCGAAGCCGAAGTCCTGCAGCGTGCGGATCTGCGCGACGAGCCGCAGCGCGTCGTCGCCGTACACGCGGTGGCCGTTGGCGCCGCGGTCGGCGGCGGGCAGCAGCCCGCGCGACTCGTAGTAGCGCAGGGTCCGCGTGCTGACCCCGGCTCTCTCGGCGAGTTCCCCGATGCGCATACGGCCGACGTTAGACGTTGACGCCGACGTCAGGACAAGCGCGGGACCCTACGCTTCCGGCCGGCGGGCCAGGACGTAGGCGCGCGTCGTCTCGGGCTCCTGGGGGTAGTGGGCGCGCTCCAGCGTGGCCTCGACCTCGAAGCCGGCGGCCCCGAGCAGGGCGGCCACCGCCGCCGGCTCCAGGAAGCGGAAGTCCACGTCGACCGGGTGCCCCCACCAGTCGTCCAGGTGCCGCACCTCGGTGCCGACGTGGAACGAGACCAGCAGCCGCCCGCCGGGCCGCAGCACCCGGCGGGCCTCCGCGAACGCGGGCGCCAGCTCCTCCGGTGCGAGGTGGATGACCGAGTACAGCGCGACCGCCGCGCCGAACTCGCCGTCCGCCGCGGGCAGCCGCAGCAGGTCGCCCTCGCGGAACTCCGCCGCCGGGTGCTCGCGCCGGGCGAGCGCGACCATGCCGGGCGACAGGTCGATCCCGACGGCCCGCGCCCCGTGCGCCGCCAGCCACCCCGTGACGTGCCCGGGGCCGCAGCCCAGGTCGGCGACCGGGGCGCCGTCCCCTGCCTGCTCCAGGACCGCCGCGAGCAGCGCCCGGTCCAGCGGCTTGTGCGCCAGCTCACCGCCGACGGTGCCGAGATAGGTCTCCGCCACGGTGTCGTAGCTGGTCCGGGTCCTGTCGTGGTCTCCCGCGCGCGCCATGGGGCACAGCATCCCACCACGAGCGCGCGGTCACGCCGGCGCCCTCGCGCCTCGCGCCCGCGCGGTCGTCGGCACCGTCACGTCGGCGCGGAGTCACCTCGGCGGCGTCACGTCCGCACCGTCACGTCCGCACCGTCACGTCCGTGCCGGAACCGCGGCCTCCGAGGCGTCGTCCGGCAGCGGCATCGAGTCCATGAAGGAGCTGACCGAGAACACCGCGCGCCCCGCCCCCGGCGGCCCGTACCCCGGAGGGGACGAGAGACCGTGGGTGTCCAGCGCGTCCTGGTACGTCTCCAGCAGCCGGATGTGGTACTCCAGCGGCGCGCCCTCGGGGTTGGCCTTGCCCAGCGGCGTCGTCGGCTCCGGGCACCAGGTGGTGAACCGCGGCACGACGCCGTGCGACATGAAGAAGTCCAGCCCCTCGCGCGTGGACGCGATGGCCTCGTCGACCGTCGTGAAGCCGAACGGCTCGGCCATCTCCACGCCCGCGACGAAGTTGGGGATGACGTTCGAGGGGCCGAAGACCTCCGCGGAGTCGAGGATGCGGCGGT
This sequence comes from Streptomyces sp. WAC 06738, assembly GCF_003945505.1. Lineage (NCBI taxonomy): Bacteria > Bacillati > Actinomycetota > Actinomycetes > Kitasatosporales > Streptomycetaceae > Streptomyces > Streptomyces sp. WAC 06738. The sequence continues at coordinate 3,158,004 of NZ_CP029618.1, forward strand.
GCCACTCGTCGCGGCCGACGTAGCGCTCCTTGCCGGGGCAGTACAGCTCGAAGAGCCGCCGGTCCCACACCTCGAAGTTGGGGTGGTAGATCTGCGCGCCGTAGTCGCGGAAGCGCTGCACGTCGGCCTTGGGCAGGGCCTGGGCGACGACCTTGCCGATCCAGCGGCCGGGGAAGCGCTCCTCGATGGCCTTGGCGTACTGGCCGTAGAAGTCGGCCTCGTCCTTGCCGCCGATGTGGGAGGTGACGGCGCCGCCGGTGAGGGTGTACGCGGTGGAGGTCTTCGCGGTGTCGTACCGGTCGATGATCTCCAGCGCCTCCAGCACCTCCTCCACCGGCTTCACGCCTGTGTACGGGCGGCCCGCGGCCTTGTGCTGGCGCCAGTTGTGGTTGATGTCGCAGTACTGGCACTCCTCCTTGGCGCCGAAGTACTGGCAGACGCGGAAGACCGTGAGGTAGATCAGGTAGCCCCACTGGATGGTGGGCGCGACCTCCATGACGGACTTCCCGTTGGCGAGCTTGTGCCGGTAGTAGTCCGGCATCGGCGGCAGCCCGACGTCGGCGATGCGCACGCCGTCGAGGTAGAGCCCGAGGGCCCCGTCGTCGCCGGGCTTCACGCGGTACGGGGACGAGGGGTTGACCCGTACGGAGACGACCGTGCGGCGCAGGTCGTACGGGCCGCCGGTGAGGACGACCTCCTCCGGCGGGCGGTTGAGCGCGGCGGCGCCCAGCTCGGGGAGCGTGCCGTGGTCGAAGGAGAAGATGAAGTACGACTTCGGCTTCACCTCGCCGGAGCCGTCCTCGCCCGCGCCGCTGAGCGCGGAGTCGTCGAAGGCCATCCCCCCGCGCAGCAGGTCTTCCTTGATCACGGCCTCTCTGGGCACGTGCGGGAAGCGGGCCATCAGGCCCTCGACGAGGTCGGTCCGGCTGCCGCTGGCTGCGGTGGGCATGTGCGTGCTCCTTCCCGGCGTCCGTGGCGGAGCGACGCCGCACCCTCCATTGAACACGGACGGCCTCCCGTCCCGGGCGCCGGGGGAGCGGACGTGCCGCGTCAGCGGGGACCGGAGGCCGGGACGGGGGCGCCGGTCCCCGCAGCCGGCACGGCTCGTACGGCCACCGCGTCGACCTCGAAGAGCATCTCCGGCAGCGCCAGCGACGCCACTCCGACGAGCGTCTGCGCGGGCGGCGAGCCGCCCCACACCCGGTGCAGCGCGGCGAGGACGGTCTCCAGCCGCTCGCGGTCGTGGCCGACGACGTACGTGCCGAGGCGCACCACGTCCTCGACGCCGAGCCCGGCGGCCGCCAGCGCGGTGCGGAGGTTGGCGAAGGACCGCTCGACCTGAGTGGCGAAGTCGGCGGAGACGACGGCTCCGGTCTTATCGGAGGCGTACTGGCCGGCGATGAAGACCGGCCGGCCGGGGGCGGTGGCGACGTGGCTGTAGCCGTATCCGGTCGGGTCGTGGAGCTGTGGGGGGTTTTGGAGCGTGCGGGTCATGGCCGGTGTGTCCTTTCGGGTGAATCCGGAACGGGGGCGGGGGTGTTCGGGGTGGCGCCGGGTGGGCTCACGGCGTCTCGGCGGGCGCGGCGGTACGGGCGGCGGCGGGCGGTATGCGTGTCGTACGGGTGCACAGGACTACCGCCGCGAGGGTGAGGACCGCCCCCGCCGCCGGCGCGAGCGCGCCGAGGACGGCGAAGGCGACGCGCCAGCCGCCGAGTTCGCCGGTGAGCGTGCCGGCCGGGACGCCGAGCACGGAGGCGGCCGAGACGCCGCCGAAGATGACGGCGGTCGCCCGCGGCACCTCGCGCTCCGGCAGGTCGCGGCCGACGGGGGTGAGCAGGCCGAAGGGCAGCAGCTCGGCGGTCATCACGGTGAAGATCCCGAGCGTGACCGCCGCGACCGCGAGCCGGCCACGAACGGCGGAGCGCGCGGGCGCCGGCGGCTCCGCGGGGGCCCCGGCCGTGATGGGATATCCTGGATATTCGACATCCAGAATCGCTCCCTGCTCCGGCACCGGCCGGTCCGTATCGGAAAGGTCCGTCAGCCGTTCGCGAGCCAGCGCCGCAGCCGCTCGGGCGCGGCGGGCGCCTGCGCCTCCGCCTGCTCCCGTACGTCCTCCAGCGTCTGCCCGGCCAGCTCCCGGCGCCACGCCAGCTCGGCGCGCGCCATCGCGTGCGCGAAGGCGCACGGCAGCCGGTAACTCGCGGGCGCCCCGCCGCCGGGCCCCTGCTGCCGGATCTCCGCGCAGCGGAACGCCTCGTCGGGGCCCTCGACCGCGGCGACGACGTCCATCAGCGTGATCCGCGCCAGCGGCCGGGCGAGCCGGAAGCCGCCGCGCGGTCCGGAGGTGGAGACGACGATGCCGGCCCGGACGAGGGCCTGGAGCTGCTTGTTGAGATACGGGGCGGGGAGCTCGTGGTACGCCGCGAGGCGGGCTGCCGTGACCGGGCGGTCGGGGCCGGCCCACGCCAGGTTCAGGCAACTGTGCAGCGCCCACTCGACGCCCTCGCTCATCCTCATGATTCTGGATATTAAACCTCCAGAATTACCAACGCAAGCAGGAGAACTGCGGAGCCGTGGATACGCCCAGCAGACCGTCCGACATCGCGACTAAGCGCCCAAGTCGGTTACTTTTCTGCACAACTGACTTTAGCGGCACACACTCAAATGGCGGATCAAATCCGGATACTCCGGCTACTGTTCTCCTCAAGTCGCAGCAGCTAGAGGGGAGTAGGGCGGATGGGGCCGATGAAGAAGATCCCGGGACAGCGCAGTCCGGTGGAGTGTGCGCGCGCCTTGGACCAGGCACTGGAGGCCCAGCGAGCCCGGACCGCGCTGGTCCGGGCGATCAAGAACGGGGAGGTCGACTGCGTCCAGGCGCTGGAGCGCGCGGCGCGGGACGCCCTGGCCGGGGACATGCTGGCGAAGGACTTCCTGCTGGCGCTGCCGGGGGTGGGCCCCGCGCAGACTGCGAAGCTGATGACGAAGCTGGGCCTCTCGGACACCCGCAGGCTCCGCAGTCTGGCGCCGGTGCAGCGGGAGCTGATCGGCGCGGCGGTACGGAGCTGACCCCCGCCGGGGGGTGCGGGGCGGGGCCGCGCGAGGGCATGCGGGGGCGGCACGGAGACAGGGCGCCCCGGGGGCGCGCTACGCGTGGGGGCCCACGTCCACCCGGCCCACCGTCAGCTCCGCCCGGCCCTCCATGATCCGGCCCAGCCGTTCCACCTCCCCCTCCAGCGCCCGGCTCCGCCGGGCCGGGAGGCGGTCGAGGGGTTCGACCGTGACCGTGATCCGGCGGCCCGAGCGGCGCTGGTGCCAGACGCCCGCGGCCTGGCCGTCGATGAGCAGCACCGGGAAGTTGCCCGCCTGGCCGCCCGCGAGGGCGCGTTCGTAGGCCCGCCCGGGGAAGAGGAGTTCGCGGGGGCGGCAGGCGATGGCGTACGCGTCGAAGTACGGCAGCAGCCGTACCCCGCGCGGCTCCTCCGCGGGCGCCGCCGCGTCACCCGCCACCACCCACGACGGCACCCCCGCCAGCTCCACAGGCTCGATCTCGGCCGCCTTCGCCCGCGCCGCGAAGAGGTCCCGGGCCCAGCCGGCGGGGGCCGCGAGCCAGCGGGCGAAGTCCTGCGGGGTGGCCGGTCCGTAGGCGTGCAGATAGCGGCGCAGGAGCGCGCTCAGCGCCTCCTCCGGGGGCGCGGGGGCGAAGCCCGGCAGCCAGCGCTGCGGGCTCGTGTACGTGACCTTCCGGCCGCGGTTGGGCCCGAAGCACAGCGCGCCGCGGTGCGCGGCCAGCGCGGTGGCGGCCCGCCAGCGCGGCCACTTCGTCTGGAACGCGTCCATCACCGGGTCCGCCGCCCACGACCCGGCCCGCTCGGCGAGGGCGTCTGTCAGCTCGTCGACGGTCAGCTCCGCGTCGGCGAGGGCGTCGGCCGCGGCGGCGACGACGGCGTCGGCCTGGCCGGGGGTGAGCAGGCCGAGGGTCCCGCCCCCGTTGCCTGAGCCGGCAGGGAGCGCGCCGAGCGCGCCGGTCCACAGGGGCAGGTCGGCGGCGGGGAGGAGGTGGATGGTGCCGCGGGGTCCGAACGTCTTGACCACGGTGCGGTCCTCCCACAGCGCGCGGCGTACGTCGGCGCGGGTGGCGTCGGCGAGGCGCATGCCGACGGAGAGTTCGGCGGCGGAGAGCACCTGGGCCTGCGCCCCGCAGAGGGCACGGAGTACGGCGGCGGGGGTGCCGGCGGGTACGTCGCCGGCGGAGGCGGAGCCCGCGGGACCGCTGCCCGCGAAGCCCTCGCCGACCCCCTTCCCCGCCGCCCCCGCGGCACCCTCCCCCGCCGCCAGCCCGCTGCGCTCCAGCCGGCGCGCGCTGGCCTGCGCCCACGTCATCGTCCGCATACCCATCCGCCGTCTCTCCTCGCCGCCGCCGACCCGGACGCCACCGACCGTAGGACCACTTCAGGTCAGGTTCCGTCCGCAATCCCCCCACACGGCACCCAGCCGACCGCCCTTTACCACCAGCCCCACCCCCACGCGGCCGTTTCCCGCGGAATCGGCCCGCGCCCCCGCCCGCCCCCTCACACTGGGAGCACGGTCGGCGCACGGGGCAGCGGCGCGGGCCGAGGAGGTGGTCGCCGATGGCATGTGGCTCGTGGAACTCCCGCCGATGCAAGACCAGGCACTACTGGCGCACGCCGGCGCCGAGGCGCTGCGCCACGCGGCCCAGACCGCCCGTACCCAACCGGCACTGCGCCGCACGCGCCCCCCGCCGGACCGCCTGCGGCTGATCCCGCGCGCGGTCGCGCTGCGGGCCGCGTACCCGGTCAACGCGGCCGAGAGCCCCGACCTCCACCGCCTCATGTTCGACGCGGGCCCCGGCCCGCGGTGTCCGTCAGTCCGGGCAGTGCGTCCCGCGCGGCAGTTGGTACGGGGCCGAGATGCGGTACGTGCCGGGGCGCGGGGCGTGCAGCCGGGTCCACTCGCCGGCCTTCGTGACGCAGCCCTCCAGGTTGACGTAGAGCTGCCCGCTCTCCGACCACTCCCGGACCCCGTCGACGTCCGCCCCGTCCGAGCCGTCGCCCTCCAGCACCTGCGGCGCCTCGACGCCCTCGCCGTCCTCGTCGACCAGCCCGAGCCACGGCGAGAACGGCACCCGCACCAGCACAGGACCCGCGTACTTCACGTCGATGACCAGCTCGCCCTCGTCCGCCCGCCGCACCTCCGCGGGCGCCTCGACCAGCGGCGTGGGGTCGTTGACCCGGAAGAGCCGCCAGTTCGCGTCCGCCCAGATCTCCGTCAGGTACGGCTGGCCCTCGGCGACGATCTTCGCCTCCTCGTGCGCCCCGGTGTCCGGCCGGTCCTCCACCGGCAGCACCACGTACCGCACGGCCCAGGTCTTCAGCCAGGCGTGGTACGTCTTCGGGGTCAGGCTGCCGTCGTAGAAGATCTCGTGCCGGTCGAGGTCCGCCTGCCGGTTCCAGCCGCGCGCCAGGCTCACGTACGGCTGCAGCGCGGACGCCTCGCGGTGGCTGCGTACGGGCACGACCTCGACCCGCCCCGCCTCCGCGTCCACCTGCTGCAACTGGTCCACCAGCGGCGCCAGCTCGCGCGTCCAGGCCGCGGTCGGGCTGGTGAGCACGAGGTCGACCACGGGCTTGACGACCACCCACACGGTGATGGCCGCGAACGCCAGATACGCCGCCCCCACCGAACGCATCAGCCGCGGCGCCGCCTGCCGGGTCCCCGTCTGCGCGATGACCAGCAGCACCGTGCCGCCGAAGATCAGCGCGAGCCGCTCGATGTTGCTGCCAACCGGCGAGGGGATGACCCAGGCGCCGAGCGTGCCGAGGAAGTAGATCGCCGCGACGATCCGGACCGTACGCCACGACTCCGGCGCCATCAGCCAGATCAGCGCGGCGGTGATCATCGGCGCGACCGCGGAGATCCACGGCATCGGCATGTTCCCCTGGAACGGGAAGAGCCAGCTCGACAGCGCGACGACCACCGGCGGCGCCGCCCCGAGCAGATACGCCTCGGTGCGCCGCTTCTGCAGGAACAGCCCGGTGGCGACCACCCCGGCGAAGAGCCCGGCCACCGGGCTCGCGGCCGTCGCCAGCATGCTGGTGAGCACGATCGCGGTGCCCCGCCAGCCGCCCACCGGCCGCCGGCCCTTCCCGGCCTCCTCGCCTTCATCGTCCTCGTCATCCTCGTCGCCGTCGCGGTCGTCGCGGAAGACCAGCGCGATCGCGACCAGCGCGAAGAGCAGCCCCAGCGCGAAGGTCACGCGGCCGGAGGCCGCGTTCCCCACCAGCGCCACGGCGCCGAAGAGCGACGGCACCAGCGGCCGCGGCACGTACCGGCAGCGGGCGAGGATCAGCGCGAGCACGCCCGCGGAGAGCGTGCCGGCGAGCACCATGGTCGTCCGCACGCCGAGCACGGCCATCAGGTAGGGCGAGACGACGCTGTACGAGACCGGGTGCATGCCCCCGTACCAGGCGAAGTTGTACGCCGTGGAGGGATGCCGGCCGGCGAACTCGGCCCAGGCGTCCTGCGCCGCCAGGTCGCCGCCCTCGTTGGCGAGGAGCAGCAGCCACAGGATGTGCAGGATGCCGGCGGCGACGAGGGTGGTGAGCACGGGGCGCTGGGCGAGCCAGCGCAGATGCGGGCGGAAGCGCTCGGGCGGGGTGAAGCGCAGCCGGGCGGCGGAGGGTGCGCGGGGGGCGGCGGCTTCCGTACGGAGGGTGCCGCCCTCGGGAGCGCCGCCGTGCTTCACGTCCGTACGGGCAGCATCGCCACCCGCCCCGGCGGCACCGGACGGGGCCGCGTCGCCCCCGCCCGCGGCCGTACCGTCGCCGCTCTCGTCCGCCGTGCTCTGCCCCGCGGGATCCGCCGGATCGCCGGAGCCCGCGGACGCAGGCGCGGGCCGGCCCCCGTCGGCTCCTGCGGCGGCTCCATCTGCTGATCGGCCGCCGGACGCGGCTTCGCGGTCCGGCTGCACGGTGGTCACTGCGACGACTCCCCGTCTTCCCTTGACGTCCCCGGGGGCGGTGCCAGCGACGCTAGCACGGGCGTACGACGCCCCCGGGCGCTAACCGAGCCTGCTGAGCTTCGCCCCCATGCCAGGCTCCGCCAAGTCCTCCGCCAGCGCCACCGGCACCCGCACTTCTCCCTGGCCGGAGCCCATCGTCAGCACCCCGACCCGGTCACCCTTCGCACCCTCGTGCGGCACCTCTCCGGTGCGGTCGGGGCCGAGTTCCAGGCCCACCTTCAGGCCGCCCCAGCCGGGCGCCACGACGTCCTCGGTCGCCACCACCGGCGTCGTACCGCCGAGGCCGTCGTCGACCTCGCCGACGACCTCGCCCTTCTTCACGACGGTCATGTCCGTGAGCGCCTTCTCGCCCGCCGCCATCAACTGGCGGCCGAACTCCATGGCGGTCGGAAGCTGCGGCACCGCGTACTGCCCGAGGACCGCGCCGACGATCAACTGCTCCTCGCCCGCGACCTTCTTCTCGGTCGCGAAGAGGAAGTTGCCGCCGGCCTTGGTGGTCGAGCCGACCTTGATGCCGATGCCGTGGAGCGGAACCATCTTGTTGCTGTTGTCGTGGTCGTCGCCGCGGCTGTCGGTGTAGACGGGCATGGCGACGATCTGCTTGAACAGCGGGTCCTTCATCGCCGCCTTGCCGATGATCACCTGGTCCTCGGCGGTGGAGACGGTGGACTCCTTCAGGCCGCTGGGGTCGCTGTACGTGGTGCCGTCCATGCCCAGCTCTTCGGCGGTCCTGTTCATCTCGTCCACGAACGCCTGCATGTCGCCGTCCGAGTGCCAGCGGGCGAGCAGCCGGGCGACGTTGTTGGCGGAGGCGATGAGCAGGGCCTGGAGGGCTTCCTTCTGGCTGAGCTCGGAGTCCGGGTCCAGCTCGACGGTCGTCTCCCCCTCGGAGCTGAGGGCGGCCTCCTCGACGGCGGTGTCGTCGACGGGGATGCTCGCGCCGTCGCCGCCGGGCTTCATCGGGTGGTCGCGCAGGATGATGTAGGCGGTCATGACCTTGGCGACGCTGCCGATCGGCACGGACTTCTGCTTCCCGTACGAACCGAGGCTGCCGAGCCCCGCCACGTCTATCGACGCCTGCCCCTCGCTGGGCCACGGCATCTCGGGGGTGCCGCCCTCGAAGGAGTAGCTGGAGGCGGCGGTGAGGGTGAGCGCGGGGGCGGGCAGCGGGCGGAGCATCTGGACCACGCCGAGGACGATCGCGAGCAGGATGACCAGCGGCGTCCAGATCTTCACGCGCCGTACGAGCGTACGGGTGAAGGTCTCGGGCGGCGGCGGGGTGTTGGTCAGCTCGGCGAGCAGGTCGAGCGGCCGCTTCTCCTCGTACGGCGGGAGGGGCTGCTGCTGCGTGCGCTCCCACCCGGGCGGCGAGTCGGGCCCGGCGGGAGGCTTGGGCGGCGCGGAGTCGGGGGCCGCGGCGGGCGCGGGGACCGCCGGGGGCGCCGTGGGGGCCGCGGGGACGGCCGGAGGCGCGCTGGGGACCGCCGGAGGCGCCGCGGGGGGCGGCGGCGGGGCGGCGGTGGGCTTGGGGGGCAGGTCGGCGTCGGTCTTGAGCGGCACGAAGGTGCTGCCGGGGGGCCCGGCGAGCTTCCCGACGGGCGGGGTGTCGGCGGGGTCGCCGTCGCCGCCCGCGTCGGGCACGGCGTCGGCGGGCTCGTCCGCCACGGACACGTCTTCGACGTCACCGGCCACGGCATCGGCGGGCTCGTCGTCGCCGGTCTTCGTCACCCAGGCGGCGACGGCGGCCCGCAGCCTGTCGTCGCCGCTGACCTTGGCTGCGTCGGCCTCGGCGACGAGCCGGAAGCTGGCGGTGGCGGAGTCCTTGGCGCGGGAGCGCGCCGGGGACCCCTCGGAGGACCCGGTGCCGGAACCGAGGCCGGAGCCGGAGTCCGGGGCGTCGTCGGAGAGGCCGGAGCCGGAGCCGGGACCGGAGTCCGCGGTGTCCTCGGGGGCGCCGGAGCCGGCACCCGCGGCCTCCCGGGCCCGCCCGGGGGCGAGATCGCCCTCCACACGCGCCTCAGCGGCCTCAGAGCCCGCGGAGCCACCCGAGCCCTCACGGCCGCCACGAGAGCCGCCCAGAGCCCCCTCAGAGCCCTTCCCGGCCCGGGCCCCGGGCACGGAGGCCGCACCGCGGGCGGCGGTCCCGCCGCCCTCGCCCTCCGGCCGGGCCGAGCCCGACGTACCCGAGCCACCGTCACCGGGGGCGATGTCCCCGATCCGGAACGCGGCGGTCGCGGAGTCTCCCGTGGCGCCAGAGGCGCCGGAGGCCGAGTGGGGCTTGCCGGCCGTCGTGGCGCCGTCACCCGCCGCGCCCGCGGCCTCCGCCCCGGACGCGGACCGCGCGGCGGAACCGCCGGCATCCGCCGACGCCCCGGCACCGGCCTCCGGCCGGGACGCGGACCGGTCGTCGGAACCGTCCGCCTCGGCCCGATCGCCCTCGGGCTTGGGCCGCGACGTCGGTGCCGGACCTGCGTCGGCCGGTTCGGCGGGCTTCGGGGCAGGCGCCGCGGCGGGGCGCTTGGCCGGGGGTTCGGCGCCCGGGGTCCGCTCCGGCGACTTGCCGCTCTTCGGTGCCGGCTCGCTCTTCGCCTTGGGCGCGGCCTTCGCCTTGGGCGCGGCCTTCGGCTTCGGGCCGGGCGCCGTCTTCTCGCCGGAGCCTTTCGGCTTCGGCGACGAACCGGACGTCTTGCCGTCGTCGCTCGCGGGCTTCTCCGCCCCGCCCTCTGCTCCAGCGGGTGTTTTGTCCGCCTTCGGGCGGGAGCCGTTCCGTACCGCCGAGCCCTCGGCGCTCGCCGACTCCGCCGACTTCGCCGCCTTGCCGCCGCCGGCCGTGCGCTTCGCACTCGCCGCGGGCTTGGACTTCGACTCGGACGACGATCCCGACCCCGACTCCGGTCCCCCTTCCGCAGCCGGCGCCTTGCCGTCCTCGTCCGCCGGCTTCGCCGCCGCCGCGCTCTTCGGCTTCGCGCCGGAACCCTCGCCGCGTGCCGGCGCCTTGCCGTTCCTGCTCGCGGGCTTCGGTCGCGACTTCGCCTTCCCGGACCCGGACCCGGACTCCGGCTCGGCGCCGGGACCGGGCTCGCCGCCCGCCGCGGCCGCGTTGTCATCCGCCGCCGCCCCGGGGGCAGTTCGCTCCTCGCCGCCCTGCGCGGGAACCGCCGCGGAGGCGGGGGCGTTGTCGGTGGAGGACGTGAACGCCAGACGTGGGTCACGTCCGCCGTCCGGATCGCGAGGTTCGCGTTCGTCCACGGTCGCCGACCCCGACGGTTGCTGCTCCTCGGGCCTCCCGGGGGACTCGACCGCCACCGACTTCCTCCTCCTGCGTCACAACCGCACAACCGCGTCAACCATGGCGTGGCCACCCACCCTAAGGGGACGCAGCCGTCTCTCGCCCGCATCTGAGAGACGAGAACGACATACCTACAGGTTCCCGATCAAAGCGCCCACGCACTCTCGACAGACCAATGTGAGAGGCGTCACCCTGTCATTCATCCACGCGGGGAGGCATGGATGGGCAGGAGCCGCAGAACACTTCCGGAGGAGCTTCTGCTGCTGGCACTGGACCCGGCCACGGGTACCACTGCACAGCCGCAGTCGCTCGACCTCGGCCTGGCAGGAGCACAGCTCGTCGAGCTCGCTCTGGCCGGGCGAATAGCCCCGGACGGGGATCGTATCGCCGTGATACTTCCGCGTCCGACCGGGGACCCCACTTTGGACACAGCGCTGGAGTTGCTGCGTCGCCGGGGCAGTCCCGTGCGCGCGGTGAACTGGATAGGTGGGCCACGTCTGGGGTTGCGCCAGACGTATCTCGCTCATCTGGAGCGCTGCGGCATGGTGCATGCCGTGGAGAGCCAAATGTGCGGGGTACTCCCCACCACTCGATATCAGGCAACCGACACCGCCATCAGCCGGGAGATCCGTGCCCGGCTGGACAGTGCGATCCGCACCGGCGTCCCGCCGGACCCGCGGACCGCGGCGCTTGCCGCACTGGCCCACGCGGTCGGACTCGGCAAGCATCTCTACCCCGGGAACGAGGGGCGCTCCGCGCGCTCCCGGCTCCGGGATCTGATCAGGCACGACCCGATGGGCGGTCTGGTGGCGCACGCCGTGATGGACGTGCAGAACGGCGTCACCGCTCAGCCGCGGCGCACCCCCGGAGGCGGCCGTCCCGCGGCCCGCCCGCCGGCTGTCGCGCAGCCTGCCGGAGTTCCCGCGGGGTCCCGCCGCGCGGGGATGATCCGGACGGCCGCGGTGCGCTGAGCCCGCCCGGCGGTCGCCGCGCGCGACGCCGCGTCCGTACGCACGCATCCGCGTACGGGCGAGGCGTGGCGTCGGCGGTGCGCCGGGCCGGGAACGGGAGCCGCAACGCAGGGCCCCGGCGCGTCGAGACCACTCGACGGGCCGGGGCCCTGCCCTGCGTTCCGCACGCGCCCGGCCGCGGCCGCTCCGGCGCCCGCCGTCCCGTGCCGGGCACATTGTGGGCCAAACCTTCGCCCGCTGCGGCGATTTCCCGACGATCGCAGCGGCGCACACTCCGTCGGTGGCAGGCTGCACCCAGTAATGAGATACGTCCGCACGCGGATTACGCACCCGGAGGTGCAACTCCCTTGGCGTCCAACGTCAACCCCACGGTCAGGCGGCGCCGCCTCGGCCAGGAGCTGCGCAGGCTGCGCGAGCAGAAGAACATGACCGCGGAACAGGTCGCCGACCGGCTGCTGGTCTCGCAGTCGAAGATCAGCCGGCTGGAGAACGGCCGCCGCAGCATCAGCCAGCGCGACGTCCGCGACCTGTGCGGGGTGTACGAGGTGGAAGACGAGCGGATCGTCAACTCCCTGATGCAGATGGCGAAGGAATCCCGCCAGCAGGGCTGGTGGAACGCCTTCGGGGACGTGCCGTACAGCGTCTACATCGGCTTCGAGACCGCCGCCGCCTCACTGCGCATCTATCAGTCGCTCGTCGTGCCGGGGCTGCTGCAGACCCGCGAGTATGCGGCGGCCGTCATCGCCGGCAGTTCGCCCGAGGTGAGCGCGGCGGACGTGGACAAGCGGGTGAACGTACGGATGCGGCGGCAGGACCGGATAAAGGGGACGGAGCAGCCGCTGCGGCTCTGGGCGGTCTTCGACGAGGCCGCGCTCCAGCGTGTGGTGGGCGGCCCGCAGGTCATGCGCGAGCAGTTGGAGCACCTGATCGAGGTGTCGCGGTTGCCGCACGTCACGGTGCAGGTGCTGCCGTTCGAGACGGGCGCGCACCCGGGGGTCACGGGGCAGTACGCGATTCTGGAGTTCCCCGAGGAGTCCGACTCCAGCGTGATCTATCTGGAGGGCGTCACCAGCGATCTCTACCTGGAGAAGAGCGACGACGTCCACAACTACAGCGTGATGTACGAGCATTTGCGGGCACAGGCGCTCAATCCAGAACAGACCCGGAAATTCATCGCGGATACGGCCAAGAAGTACGCCCGCTGATAGTCGGGGGCGCGACCGGGTACCCCAGAACGGAGGCACGGTACACCCGTGGCCGGACGCTCCGGAAGCGCAGCGGCCTTTCGCCATCCGGTTGAGTGAAAGCCCCCTGACCGGTGGGTTGTTGAGCGGTAGCGTCTCGGCGTCGGGCCGGGGCGTCGACAACACTCCGGCCTGGAACGGGCAGGAAGAAATTGAGTTCCTCAGTGACCGGAGAAGAACATGGCAATCGAACTCGGCGCCACCGGCGCCTGGACCAAATCAACCTACTCCGCGGGCAACGGCGAGTGCATCGAGGTGCGTTCGACCGCTCCCGGGCTGGTATCCGTACGCGACTCGAAGGTCCCGGACGGGCCGGTCCTGGACTTCACCCCCGAATCCTGGGCCGCATTCGTGGCCGAGGCGGCCGGCGGGGCTTTCCGTACGGTCTGACCGGCGGTGAATCCGTGAGCTGACCGGAATCTGCACAACCGCATGTCCGAACGCCCTCTCGACTGGCTCGCCGTCCCGGCCGAGAGGGCCCGGCCTTTCCGCCCCGTCCCGCCGCCTACCCCGCCGCCGGGCTTGCGCCCGGGCTTGCGACGGGGCCGAAGACTTCGGCCGGCTGCCGGCCCTGGCGCCACACCCCCGCCGCGAAGACCGCGGCCGCCTCCAGCAGCCCGGCCCGCTCCAGCCCGCCGACGTCCACCGGCTCGCCCCCCGCGTCCCGTACGAGCGTCCGCACCGCCGTCAGTGCGGCCTCGTCGTCCCCGCACAGCGGCACGGCGACCCGCGCCTCACCGGGGCCGGGCGGGCTGCGCCGCCAGACGTCGGCGGGCGCGAGGTTGAAGCCCTTGACGACTCGGGCCCCTTCGGCGAGACCGGCGATCCGCCGGGCGGCGCCGGGCCCCCCGGCCAGCAGGTCCGGGTCGGGCTCCATGGTCGCCAGGTCGAGGGCGTTGGTGCAGTCGACGACGGCACGTCCCCGCAACACCCCCTCCCCCGCGCCCGCCTGCCGCAACACGTCCGCCAGCGCCGCGTACGGCACGGCCAGCAGCACGACGGCGCCGAACCCGGCCGCCTCACGCAGGCTCCCGGCCCGTCCGCCGACCCGCTCCGCCAGCTCCGCCGCCTTCGCCGCGCTCCGCCCGCCGGCCAGCAACTCGTGCCCCGCACGTGCCCACGAGCCGGCCAGCGCCTCCGCCATCGCCCCGGTGCCCAGCACTCCGATACGCATCGTCGCTCCTCCATCGCTTCGCGGTGTCCTCGGCGACACTAGGAAGTCCGAAAGGCACCGATCGGTGCGTAACGGATGCGCTAGAAGGACGACTGGAGCAGCAAGCAGGAGGAAGAGGAGGAGCCGAATGAGCGAGACGCTGCCGGCCGTCCCGGTGCACACCAGCCCCTTTCTCGCGGACTGCCGCGCGCGCGTGGGCATCGACGTGCTCGCGCACGCCTGGAACGGCATCGTGATCTTCGCGCTGAGCGAGGGGCCGCGGCGCCCCGCCGAGATGCGGAAGGCCATCGGGGGCATCAGCCCGAAGGTCCTCAACCAGACGCTGCGGCGGCTGGAGGGCTACGGGCTGGTGGAGCACCGTCGCTACGCCGAGGCGCCGCCGCGCGTCGAGTACCGGCTCACGGAGAGCGGGCAGTCGCTTCTCGGGCCGCTGTGGGCGCTCGCCGCGTGGTCGCGGGAACACGGCGACGGGGTGCTGGTGGCGCAGGAGCGGGCCGAGCGGCGTCAGCGGGGGTAGCGCAGGAGCCATGCGTCGTTGGGGGCGCTCTCGCCGTGCAGTGCCGGGCCGAGGGTCATCTCCAAGGCGAAGTCGTCGGCCAGTTGGAGGATCGTGCCGCGGCCCTCGACCTCCGCCACCCACGCCGGGGGCAGCGCCGTCTCGCCGTGCTGCGCGCCGAGCAGGCTGCCGCAGAGCGAGCCGGTGGCGTCGGAGGCGCCGCCGTGGTTGACGGCGAGGAGCAGGCCGTGGCGTACGTCGGTGGCCGCCAGCGCGCAGTACAGGGCGAGGGCGACGGCCTCCGCCGCGCTCTCGCCGGTGCCCAGCCCCTCCACCTGCTCCGGACCCGGCTCCGGGCCCTCGCGGGCGTCGAGCGCCGCGCGCAGCGCGGCCGCGGTCTCCTCGTGCCCCGGGCGCCCCGCGAGGATCTCCAGGGCCCTTGCCACCGCCTCCTCCGGCGCGTCGCCGCGGGCGAGCCCGTGCACCACGACCGCGTACGCGCCCGCCGCCAGATAGCCGGTCGGGTGGCCGTGGGTCTGCGTGGCGCACTCGGCCGCGAGCTGGAAGACCAACTGCGGCTCCCAGCCCACCAGCAGCCCGAACGGCGCGGAGCGCACCACGGCCCCCGGGTCCTTCGCCTCCGGGTTGCGGGGCTGCTGGAGGGTGCCCATGCGGTCGTCGGCCAGGCCGCGCAGGCTGGCACGGGGGGCGCCGCGCTGCGAGTACAGCCACTCCTCGCGGGCGAGCCAGCCGTCCTCCGCCTTGCGCTCGTCGGGGCCCCAGTCCTTCTGCGTGGCGTACCAGCGGCGGTACGCGGTGTGCACGTCGGTCGGCGGGTGCCACCGGCCGCCGTCGCGGCGCACCTGGGCGCGGATGAGGCCGTCGACGGTGAAGAGCGTCATCTGGGTGTCGTCGGTGACCGCGCCGCGGCGGCCGTAGGCCGGGGCGAAGTCGACGGCGCCCTGCGGTCCGTGCTCGGCCCGTATCTCCGCCAGGGAGGCGGCCGCGATGCCGGCGCCCAGGGCGTCGCCTATCGCGCCGCCGAGCAGGCAGCCGCGCACTCTGCTGCGGAAGTCCTGCTGCTCGGCGCGGCCCCAGGTGCGGCGTGCGGTCGTCACTCGGCCACCTCAGTCCGGACGTTCGGTCTCTCGCGGTCAGGTCTCGCTGTCTGGTCTCGCTCTGTGCGCACGTGCTCCGGCCCAGCACTGTAATCGAGCGAAACCGAGAGGCCAGCGGGTGTATCCGCGTCACCCGCCCGGCAGTTCGCGGAGCAAGTCATCGATTGTGCGCAGATATCCCTCGATCCGGGGCAGGTCCGCCGCCGCCGTGGCGGGCGTGGCGGCCAGCATGGAGAAGAGCGCGCGTACGTCCTTGAGCAGCAGCCAGTACGTCTGCGCGGACGCCAGTTCGGCCAGCGCCGCGTCCGCGGCGGCCCAGTCCCCGGCGGCGGCGCGGCACATCAGCCGGGCCTGCACCCGGTCCGCGTCGGTGACGCCGTCCGCCAGCATCGCCGCCTCCGCCTCCGCCCAGCGCCCGGCGGTCGGCGAGGCCCCCGTCAGCCGCGCCAGCAGGAGGTCGTCGAACCGGGCGTAGCCGTCCCCCGGACCGGCAGCGAGCGCCGCCGCGACGTGCGGTCGCGCCTCCTCGTACCGGCCGAGTCCCATGAGGGTCTCGGCCTTGTCGCCGTGCAGCGAATGGTCGCCGGGATCCGCCGCGAACGCCGCGTCGAGCGCCGCGAGGGCCTCCTCGTGCCGCCCCTCCAGGGAGAGCAGCTGTCCCTTCAGGCTCAGCCCGTCGGCGTGGTCCGGCCACTCCGCGAGGACCGCCTCGACCTCCGCGTACGCCTCGGCCGTCCGCCCGAGGTGGCCGAGGGTGCGGGCCCGGCCGATCCGCGCCCACCTGCGCGTGGCGTCGATCTCCAGGGCGCGCGCGTAGTCCGCCAGCGAGTCGTCGAAGCGGTCGGCCATCCGGTGGAAGGTGCCCCGCGTCTCCAGCACCCACGTGAGCTGCGGATCGATCTCCAGCGCCCGGGTGAACTCGGCGATCGCCGCGTCGACTTGCCGCTGCGCCGCCAGGCACTGCCCCCGGCCGGCGATCGCCCAGGCGTAGTCGTGCTCCAGCTCCACGGCCCGGTCGAAGCACGCCAGCGCCTCGTCGATCCGCCCGGCGAGCCGGTGCACCTCCCCGCGCTCGCCCCAGCACCACGACCACTCCGGCTTCAGCTCCAGCGCCCGGTCCACATCCGCCAGCGCCTCGTCCAGGCGGTTCAGCCGCCGGTAGGACTCGCCCCGGTTGGCGTACGCCCAGGCGTAGTCGGGCGACAGCTCCAGCGCGCGGGTGTAGTCGGCGGCGGCCGCCTCGAACCGCTCGGCGTCCTGGTGCAGCCGGCCGCGTTCGACCCAGCACCATTCCCACTGCGGGTCGACCGCCAGCGCCCGGTCCAGGTCCGCCTGCGCCTCCTCGGGGCGGCCGAGCGCGGCGTGGCACTGGGCGCGGCTGGCGTACGCGTAGGCGTAGTCGCCCTCCGCCGCCTCCACGGCCCGGTCGAAGTCGGGGATCGCCCGTTCCGGGTCCCCGGCGACCCGCCGCACCTCGCCGCGCATCGCCCAGCTCATCGGGGACGGGTCCAGCTCCACCGCCTGGTCCAGGTCGGCCTTCGCGTCGTCGTAGCGCTCCAGGTAGAGCCGGGCCCGGCCGCGGTGGGTGAGCGACCAGGCGCGGTCGGAGTCGGCCTCGACGCAGCGGGTGAAGTCCGCGTCGGCCTCGGCGTAGCGGTCGAGGAGCACGTACGCCTGGCCGCGGCCCGCGTACGCGCGGGTGAAGGCCGGGTCGAGTTCCAGCGCCCGGTCGAAGTCCGCGACGCTGGCGTCGAGTTCGTCGGCGTTGCGGCGCTCCCGCCCGCGGAGCGTGTACGCGAGCACCCGCTCGGGTTCCGTCAGCTCCGCCTCCCGCAGCAGGAACGTGCACACCTCGACGACGCCGCGCGGGCCCTCCCCCAGCACCGCCAGCAGCCGCCGGCCCCAGTCCCGTACGGGCTCGCTGTCGGCGTCCGTGCCCGCCTGCTCCATGGTCTGCGCCCACCGGCGGGTCTCGGCCGGGCCGACGTCGGCGGCCTGGAGGGCGTCGCGGCGGGCGCGGGGCAGGGCGCCCTGGGGATCGGCGCACAGCAGGTGGTACGTCTCGTTCCGGCGGTGGCCGAACCACCGCTCGTCCAGCCAGCGCTCCTCCCGCACGTCGTTCCCGGCCGGCAGGGACGCCTCCAGCTCCGCGCACCAGCCGGCGTGCGCCGCCGCGAGCGCGCGGTGCTGCTCGCGCCAGCGCTGCGGCGACTGCGCGCGCTGCACCCGCAGCATCGCCGAGCGCACCACGCCGTGGTACTGCACCCGGCCCGCCTCGTCGCTGACGAACGGCAGGGCGCGCAGCCACCCGTACAGCCCGGCGGCCGCGGGCGCGACGGCGACCCGGAACACGTCCTCGTCCAGGGACGGCGGCAGCGCGGCGGCCTGCGCCGCGGCCTTCTGCACCGGGTCCGCCACCCACTTCAGGAACCGCTCCACCGCCGTGCCGCTCGGGTCCGCGCCGCCGGGGCGGACCGGCGGCGTCTCGGCGAGCATCGAGGTGAGCACCGGCAGCCGCCCGGACAGGTGCAGGATCTCGTCCACGACCCGGGCGTCGGCGATGCCCCTGGCGGCGATGAGCGCGCGGGCCTCCTCCTCGGTGAAGAGCTCCAGCTCCAGCTCGGCGGCGAAGTCGCCGGCCGGCCAGCGCGCCGGGTCGAGCCGCTGCTGCCCGGCGCGGGTCACCACGACGTTGGCGGGCAGCGCGCCGTAGCGGTCGCTGGTCATGACGTCGCACAGCCAGGCGTCGAGGACGGGTCCCGTGCGCTCGTACGTGTCGAAGAAGAGGGCGAGCCACGGGACGGCGGTGGCGACGCCGCGCAGGTCCTCCAGGAAGGCGGGGGTGAGGGCCTGGAGCGGGGAGAGGACGAGCTGCACGTCGTCGTGGCTGCGCAGCCGGGTGGAGAGCGCGGCGCGCCAGCGGTCGAGGCTCTGCGCGACCTGCTGCGGGTCCATGGCGCCGGCGACGGCCCCGAGTCCCGGCACGAGGCCGAGTCCCGCCAGGCCCGCCTGGGCGGCGATGCCGGCCGCGGGCGAGGCGGCGGCGGGCGCCTGGGCGGCGGGCACGGGCCCCGAGGCGTCCACGGGGCCCGCCGGGTGCGGCACACCGGGCGCACCGGCGCCGGGCTGGCCGGGCGCGCCGTCGAGGGTGGCGACGACGGCGTCCGCCTCGTGGCGCCGCTGGCGGTAGCGCTGGAGCAGCCGGTCGAAGCCCTTCAGCGGGTGGCCCTGGCGGGCGAGTTGGGTGCTGATCGCCTCCATCGCCTCGGGCACGCTGGCCGCGGACTCGTCGACCTGCGCGGTGAGCGCGCCCTGCTCCGCGGCGAGCTGGAGGAGGCGGCGCAGCAGCGACGTCTTGCCGACGCCGGCGACGCCGTGGAAGTGGAAGAGGAAGCGGTGCGCCGGATCCTCGGGGGGCAGCGGAAGTTGTCCCGGTACGCGGTGATCTCGCGCTGCCTGCCGACGAATCCCGACCGGCGGCGGTCGCGGATCAAGTCCTGCATGGACGGACGCACTTCGGGCACGGCGCCACCTCCCCCGGGGGCGAGCTTAGAGCCTCGGGGCGGCGGAGGGGGCGGGCCGGACGGGTCCGGCCCGGGGCTCCCGCCCGGCACCCTCCGGGCAGCCGCCCGGTGCGCCGCGCGCGCCGTTCCGTACGCGCCGGGCGTCCCGTTCCGTACGCGCCGCGCGCCCCCTCCCGTACGCGCCGGGCGCCCCCTCCCGTACGCGCCGTTCGCCCCCTCCGTACCGCGGCCCGCTACTGCCCCAGCACCGGCAGCAGTTCCGGCAGCCGGCCGTCCGCAGCCTCCGCCGCGCGCAGCCGCTCCTCCGGCACCTGTCCGTACGTCGTCGTCCGCGGCCGGGCCGGGCGGCCCGCGGCGGCGGCGATGGCGACGAGGTCCTTCACCGAGCGGTACGACCCGTACGACGAGCCGGCCATCCGCGAGATCGTCTCCTCCATCAGCGTGCCACCCAGGTCGTTGGCGCCGGAGCGGAGCATCTGCGCGGCGCCGTCCGCGCCGAGCTTCACCCAGCTCGTCTGGATGTTGGTGAGGTGCGGGTGGAGCAGCAGCCGGGCCATGGCGGTGACCGCCCGGTTGTCACGCATCGTCGGTCCCGGCCGGGCGATCCCCGCCAGGTAGACCGGCGCGTTGGTGTGGATGAACGGCAGCGTGACGAACTCCGTGAAGCCGCCCGTGCGCTGCTGGAGCTCCGCGAGCAGCCGCAGGTGGCCCAGCCAGTGCCGGGGCTGGTCCACGTGCCCGTACATCATCGTGGACGACGACCTCAGGCCCAGGTCGTGCGCCGTGGTGACGACCTCGATCCAGTCGGCCGCGGGCAGCTTGCCCTTGGTGAGGATCCAGCGCACCTCGTCGTCCAGGATCTCGGCGGCCGTGCCGGGGATGGAGCCGAGGCCCGCCTCCTTGGCGGCGGTCAGCCAGTCGCGCACGGAAAGGCCGGTGCGCGCCGCGCCGTTCATGACCTCCATGGGCGAGAACGCGTGCACGTGGATGCCCGGCACCCGCTCCTTGACGGCGCGGGCGATGTCGAAATAAGCCGTGCCGGGCAGGTCGGGGTGGATGCCGCCCTGCATGCAGACCTCGACGGCGCCCACGTCCCACGCCTGCTGGGCGCGGTCGGCGACCTGCTCGACGGAGAGCGTGTAGGCGTCGGCGTCGGTGCGGCGCTGGGCGAAGGCGCAGAAGCGGCAGCCGGTGTAGCAGACGTTGGTGAAGTTGATGTTCCGGGTGACGACGTACGTGACGTCGTCACCGACCGTGGCGCGGCGCAGGTCGTCGGCGATGCCGCAGAGGGCGTCGAGGGCGGGTCCTTCGGCGTGCAGCAGGGCGAGGGCCTGGGCGTCGGTGAGCCGGGTGGGGTCGTCGGCGGCGCGGGCGAGGGCGGCGCGCACGTCGGGGTCGAGCCGGCCGGGGGCGCGGCCGTCGGCGGCGGGGCGGTCGGAGTCTTCGGCGGCGGGGCCGTCGGTCTCCGCGGTCGCCGCGGTCGCCGCGGTCGCCGCGGTCGCCGCGGTCGCCGCGGTCGCCGCCGGGGGTGCGGCGGGGTCGCCGGACAGCTCCCTGGCCGTCTCGCGCAGCGCCTCCCAGTCCCCGTACACCGCGTCGAAGTCACCCCGCCGGTCGCCCGTGCGCCCCTCGGTGTCGATCGTGCGGTGCAGGTCCGTACGCCCCCCGGCGGCGAAGCCGCCGTCCGGCTCCTGCCAGGGCAGCCCCCGCGGGCGTACGTCACGGGCGAGGCCCGTCTCCGGGTCGGCCAGCGCGCTGACGTGCGGCAGCACCCGCGGGTCGAGCCACGGCTCGCCGCGGCGCACGAACTCCGGGTAGACCGCGAGCCGTTCGCGCAGCTCGAACCCGGCCGCCGCGGAACGCGCCGCCAGCTCCTCCACCTGCGGCCAGGGCCGCTCCGGGTTGACGTGGTCCGGGGTGAGCGGCGAGACCCCGCCCCAGTCGTCGATGCCGGCCGCGATGAGCTTGCCGTACTCCGCGTCCACCAGGTTCGGCGGCGCCTGCACCCCGATCGCCGGGCCCAGGATGAGCCGGGTGACGGCGACGGTGGCGGCGAGATCGTCCAGCTCGGCGTCCGGCATGCCGCGCATCGCCGTGTCCGGCTTGGCGCGGAAGTTCTGCACGATGACCTCCTGGAGGCCCTGGTACGCCCGCTGCACCCTTCGCAGCGCGAAGAGCGACTCGGCGCGCTCCTCCGGCGTCTCGCCGATGCCGATGAGCAGCCCGCTGGTGAACGGCACGGAGGAGCGCCCCGCGTCCTCCAGCACCCGCAGCCGTACGGCCGGCTCCTTGTCGGGCGAACCGTAGTGCGGCCCGCCGGGCTCGCTCCACAGCCGCTCCGCGGTGGTCTCCAGCATCATCCCCATGGACGCGGCCACGGGCTTGAGCCGCTGGAACCCGGCCCAGGTCACCACGCCCGGGTTGAGGTGCGGCAGGAGGCCGGTCTCCTCCAGCACGCGGACGGCCATCGCGCGCACGTACGCCTGCGTGTCGTCGTACCCGTGCGCCTCCAGCCACTCGCGCGCCTCGGGCCAGCGGTCCTCGGGCCGGTCCCCGAGCGTGAACAGCGCCTCCTTGCAGCCGAGCGCCGCGCCGCGGCGGGCGATGTCCAGCACCTCGTCGGGCGACATGAACATCCCGTGCCCCTCCCGGCGGAGCTTGCCGGGGACGGTGACGAACGTGCAGTAGTGGCAGCGGTCGCGGCAGAGCCGGGTGAGCGGCAGGAAGACGCTGCGGGAGTACGTGATGACGCCGGGCCGGCCGGCCGCCGCCAGACCGGCGTCACGCACCCGGGCGGCGGAGGCGGAAAGGTCGGTCAGGTCGGCGCCGCGCGCCCGGAGGAGCACGGCGGCCTCGGACACATCGAGGGCGACGCCGTCGCGGGCGCGCTTGAGGGCGCGGCGCATGGCGTTGGCGGTGGGGGCGGGCGGCAGCTTCGTCATCGAGCCTCCTGCGTGGATACCCCCACCTTCAGGAGGGGTGGAATCGGGGTCCCTGCGGAATGGGGCAAGGGTAGACGAATCATCGCTGGGTGATTCATCGTGCACCGCCCAGGGGCTACGGGGACCCACAATCTGACGTGATAATTTGTGAGTGATGGGCATTCGCGTGAAGCGGGCGTTCAAGTACCGCTTCTACCCGACCGATGCGCAGGCAGCGGATCTGTCGCGCACTTTCGGGTGCGTGCGCAAGGTCTACAACATGGCGCTCGCGGCCCGTACGGAGGCGTGGACGCTGCGGCAGGAGCGGGTCGACTACAACGCCACCTCGGCGATGTTGACCGCGTGGAAGAAGACCGAGGAACTGGCCTTTCTCAACGAGGTGTCGTCGGTTCCGCTCCAGCAGTGCCTTCGGCATCTGCAGAGGGCGTTCACCAACTTCTTCGCCAAGCGAGCCAAGTACCCCCGCTTCAAGTCCAAGAGGAAGTCCCGTGCCAGCGCGGAGTACACCACCTCGGGATTCACGTTCCGGGACGGGAAGCTGACGCTGGCGAAGATGACGGACCCACTGGACGTCCGCTGGTCCCGGCCCCTGCCCGAGGGGGCGTCGTCGCCGTCCACGGTGACCGTCTCCCGTGACGCTGCGGGCCGCTGGTTCGTCTCCCTGCTCTGCGACGACACCCCCGCCTCGATGCCCGCCACCGCGGAAGCCGTCGGCATCGACGCCGGACTGAGCCACCTGGTGACCCTCTCCACCGGAGAGAAGATCGCCAACCCCCGCCACGAACGCCGCGACCGGACCCGTCTGGCCCGCGCCCAGCGCGCTCTGGCGAAGAAGACCAGGGGTTCGGCGAACCGGGCCAGGGCCCGGCTCCGTGTCGCGAAGATCCACGCCAAGATCGCCGACAGGCGACGCGACGGTCTGCACAAGCTGACCACTCGACTCGTGCGCGACAACCAAACGCTCGTGATCGAGGATCTGACCGTGCGCCATATGGTGAAGAACCACACACTCGCCCGAGCCATCTCGGACGCGAGTTGGACCGAACTGCGGTCCATGCTGGAATACAAGGCAGCCTGGTACGGCAGGAGGCTGGTGGTCGTGGACCGCTTCTTTCCCTCCTCCAGGTTGTGTTCCGCCTGCGGCACCCTCGCATCGAAGATGTCGCTGAACGTCCGCACCTGGACGTGCGACTGCGGCGCGACCCACGACCGGGACGTGAACGCAGCGAAGAACCTTCTGGCGGCCGGGCTGGCCGTGTCAGTCTGTGGAGCTGGTGTAAGACCTCAACGGGAGTCCTCCCGGACGGGGCAGTCAGCGACGAAGCAGAAAACCCCGCGGCGTAAGCCGTAGGACTCTCCCTCGTTCACGACGGAGAAGAGGCCAACTTTCCGAGCATACGACGCAGGACGCAGGGCTCGTGGATCAGAGGAACTGCGCGTACGCGTCGAGTGCGCGCAGGACCTCCGTCTCGCCGGCGGGCGGCAGTTGGACGACGGTCTCCCGTACGCCCTGCGCGGCGAAGTACGCGAGCTTGCCCTCGCTCGGCCGCACGGCGTACGGCACCACCTCCAGCGCCGCCGGATCGCGCCCGGCGTCCTCCCAGACCTGGCGCAGCCGCGGGATGCTGTCGGTGAGCCCGCCGCCGCCGATGGGCATCCAGCCGTCGGCGTACTCGGCGACGTGCGCGAAGAGCTTCGGCCCCGGCCGGCCGCCGAGCAGCGTGCGCGGGCCGTGCAGCGGGGGCGCGCCCTTGCGGGGGCGGGGGGCCTGGACGGGCTTGGGGTGCGCCTCGGACGCCCGTA
Source organism: Streptomyces sp. WAC 06738 (assembly GCF_003945505.1). NCBI lineage: Bacteria > Bacillati > Actinomycetota > Actinomycetes > Kitasatosporales > Streptomycetaceae > Streptomyces > Streptomyces sp. WAC 06738. Next base: position 3,181,604 of record NZ_CP029618.1, read on the forward strand.
CGGCGGTACGCGGCGCGGAGCCGCCCGCCGCGTCCCCCTCCCCCGCCGCACCGGCCGCGTCCGCCGCGTCCGCCGCCTCCTGCGCCTCCGCCTCCCCGTCGTACGCCGTCGGCTCCGGCGCCCAGAGCGCGTTCATCAGCCCCATCCGGCGCCGCCCCAGCTCCCGCCGCCCGCGCCAGTCGACGCCGTGGTCGTCGGCCTCCTCCTCGTTCCACCCGAAGCCGACGCCGAGCGTGAACCGGCCGCCGGAGAGGAAGTCGAGCGTCGCGACCTGCTTCGCCAGCACGATCGGGTCGTGCTGGGCCACGAGCGTGATGCCGGTGCCGAGCGCCAGCCGCTCGGTGACGGCGGCGGCCTGACCGAGGGCGACGAAGGGGTCGAGCGTGCGCCCGTACTCGCGGGGCAGCGGTTCGCCCATCGGGGCGGGGGTGTCGCGGCTGACGGGGATGTGCGTGTGCTCGGGGAGATAGAGCCCGTGGAAGCCGCGTTCTTCCAGCTCACGCGCGAGGGCCGGGGGGCGGACGGTCTCGTCGGTGAGGAAGACGGTCACGGAGATACGCATCCGCGCAGTATCCAGCGGGCGGCGTACGCTGGGAACAACCCCCGCGGCGATTCCCGCCGTGAGACGGGAGGCCCGTCATGTCTCTCCGGCCGCGTCGTCTGTCCTCTCTTGTGGTGGCGGTCCTGTGCGCCGCCGCGTTATACGTGCTCTTCCTGCCGGCGGTCGCCTCGGCGCAGTCGTCGGGCGGGGTCGGCTCGGCGAGCGGCGCCGCGGGCCGGTACATCGACCCGGGCATGAACGCGGGCGCCTCCATGGGCGCGACGACGACGGTCTCCGGTGGGTTCCCGGCGAGTACGGGGACCGCCACGGGGTTCACCACCACGTCGGGCGGCACGGGGACGACGACCGGCGACGGCGATGTCGGCTGGCGTCCGGTGCTGCTCGTCCTCGGCGGCGTGTTCCTGGTCTACTTCCTCGCCGGCCGGGGGATGCGCCTGATCGGCGCCGCGGCGGGCACCGTACGCCGCCGCCGCGGGCGCTGACGGCGGTCCCGGCCGTACCTCCCCTTCGCTCACGACCCACGCGTCCCGCAGTGTTCCCTTCCGCGTCACCCGCGTATAGGACCCGTGTAGCACCGTCTCAGCGATGAACCGACGCGAAGGGACCGCACCCGTGGACAGACGCGACCTGTTGAAGCTCTCGGCGGCCACCGCCGGAGTGATGACGCTCGCCCCCGTGAGCTTCGCCGGCGCGGCGGACGGCGCGGACGGCGCGGACGCCGGCGCCGACGGCGAAGAGGACAGCCGGACCGTCACCGGCCATCTGGAGCCGGGCGCACCGGACTTCGTCTACCTGCCCGTCGACGTGCCGCGCGGGGTGCGCGAGATCCACGTCGCGTACCGCTACGACCGCCCCCAGGTGCCCGCGGGCACGACGGGCAACGCCCTGGACATCGGCATCTTCGACGAGCGCGGCACCCACGACGGCGGCCGGGGCTTCCGCGGCTGGTCGGGCGGCTTCCGCACGGAGTTCGCGATCAGCGCGGACCGGGCGGCGACGACGCCCGCGTATCTGCCGGGGCCGGTGCGGGCGGGCCGCTGGCACGTGGTGCTCGGCCCGTACACGATCGCCCCGCGGGGTCTCGACTACGAGGTGACGATCACCCTGCGCTACGGTCCGGCGGGCGAGACCGCACCGCCGCGGTTCCCGCCGGAGCGCGCCAAGGGCCGGGGCCGGGCGTGGTACCGCGGGGACTGCCACCTGCACACGGTGCACTCGGACGGCGCCCGTACGCCCGCGGAGACCGCGGCGGCGGCGCGGGCGGCGAAGCTCGACTTCCTCACGACGACCGAGCACAACACGTCCTCCGGGCACGCCGCGTGGGACGGGCTGTGGGGCGACGACCTGCTGGTGCTCTGCGGCGAGGAGGTGACGACGCGCAATGGGCACTACCTGGCGGTCGGCACCGACCCGGGCGTCTTCGTCGACTGGCGCTACCGGGCGCGGGACGACGCGTACCCGCGCTACGTGCGGCAGATCCACGCGGCCGGCGGGCTGGTCGTGCCGGCGCACCCCAACTGCCCGTTCGTCGGCTGCCAGTGGAAGTTCGGCTACGAGGGCGCCGACGCGGTCGAGGTGTGGAACGGCCCGTGGACGACGGACGACGAGCTGGCGGTGGCGGCCTGGGACAACGCCCTGACGGCGGGCCGCGAGGGCGGCGGCCCGATGGACTGGCTGCCGGCGGTGGGCAACAGCGACGCGCACCGTGACGGCCAGGTCGTGGGCCTGCCGCAGACGGTGGTGCTGGCCGACGACCTGTCCCGGCAGGCGCTGCTGGCGGGCCTGCGGGCGGGGCGGAGCTGGCTGGCGGAGTCGGCGGACGTGGACCTGGAGTTCACGGCGTCGGGCCCGCGGGGCGAGCACGCGGGCATCGGGGAGCGGCTGCGGGCGGCGGCGGACGGAAAGGTGACGGTACGGCTGAAGGTCACCGGCGGCCCGGCGAAGGCGCAGGTCCGTTTCATGACGGACGAGGGCCAGTTGTACGCGACGACGCTGGCGGACGGCGCGGGGACGGTGGAGTGGCAGACGACGCCGTCGTACGCGGCGTTCGTCCGCGCGGAGGTCCGCCACCCGGCGGCGGACGGCGGGGCGAGCGGGCTGCCGGGGGCGATGGCGGCGATGACGAACCCGATCTGGCTGGGCCGCTGAGGCCGGAGCGCGGGGCAGGGCCGGGGCGTAGCGGCAGACGCTCCGGCCGGGCAGCGGCGCACCTCCGGTGGCGGAATCCCGGAGGGACGCCGCTGCCGCTCGGGGCCGGCCGGGAGTGCGGGGATCACGTCCCCCGCACTCCCGCCCCAGGGTAGGCCGCCCCTCTGACAAGCGACCCCCGGCGGGCTGACCGGCCCCCGTTCCCGAAAAGCCGGGACGACCGGAGATGGAGAACGGGGCCGCTACCGCAGTCCCCGTAGCACGCCTTCCGATTTCGGACACCCCGGTTTCGGCTCTGCCCGAAGAGGCACGGCCTCTTCAGGACATATAGAATCCAGCCGAACTGCCGCGTGCGACAGGTTTGGCCTCTGTGGTCGTCCGAAGTGATCGTCTTCGCCAAGGTGGTCGGCGGGAGCACACCGGAACGCACTCCTGACGAGGCGTCAGCTCACGCGCGGTGCGTGGCCGGGGGCGCACGGCGAGGATCACACGCCGCGCCTTCGCGCTGGGTGTGCTCCCGAAGGCCGAAAAACGTCCACTTACTGGGCCATTGGCCCGGCCAGAGCGCTGTCGTTGCTGACTAAAACACCCCCGGCAGGGCAGACTTGGCTATCTGGAATCACCGGGACCGGGGAGGGGGCGGCCATGGCCCACGAAGACGAGACGAGTGCGCTGCGCTTCGCCGTGCTCGGTCCCGTCCGTGCCTGGCGCGGCGAGGAGTCCCTCCCGGTCGGTACGCCGCAGCAGCGCGCGATGCTCGCGGCGCTGCTGCTGCGCGGCGGTCGTACGGCCACGGCCCAGGAGCTGGTCGACGGTATCTGGGGCGAGGAGCCGCCGCCGCGCGCGGTGTCCGCCCTGCGGACGTACGCGTCCAGGCTCCGCCGGACCCTCGGCGCCGACGCCCTGGTGAGCGAGGCCGGCGGCTACGCGATCCGGGCCCACGGCACCGAGGTCGACGTCGCCACCGCGGAGGAGCTGGCCCGCGCCGCCGAAACCGCCGCCGCGGCGGGCGACTTCGCCAAGGCCCGCGAGCTGTACGCGGGCGCGCTCGCCCAGTTCACCGGCGAACCGCTCGGCGGCGTGCCGGGCCCGTACGCCGACTGGCACCGCGACCGCCTCGAAGAGCTGCGCCTGTCCCTGCTGGAGCGCCGCATCGAGCTGGACCTGGATGCCGCCCGGCACGCGGAGGCGGTCTCGGAGCTGACGGCGCTGACCGCGGGCCACCCTTTGCGGGAACGGTTCCGCGAACTGCTGATGCTCGCGCTCTACCGCAGCGGCCGGCAGGCCGAGGCCCTGGCCGTCTACGCGGACACCCGCCGCCTGCTCCAGGACGAACTCGGCGTCGACCCCCGCCCGGAGCTGGCCGAACTCCAGCAGCGCATCCTCCAGGCCGACGAGGATCTGGCCGCCCCGAAGGCCGAACCCCTCGCGGGTGACGCCCCGTTCCGCGTCGTACGCCCGGCGCAACTGCCGGCGACGGTCTCGGACTTCACCGGCCGCGACGGCGTCGTGGAGGAACTGGGCAAGGAGCTGGCGAACGCGCCGGACACGGTGATGGCGGTGTCGTCGGTCTCGGGCATCGGCGGGGTGGGCAAGACGACGCTGGCCGTGCACGTCGCGCACGCGGCGCGGGAGTCCTTCCCCGACGGCCAGCTCTACGCGGACCTCCAGGGCTCGGGCCCGTCCCCGGCCGAACCGGCCGCCGTCCTCGGCGCGTTCCTCCGCGCCCTGGGCACCCCGGACGCGGACATCCCCGAGCCGGTCGACGAACGCGCCGCGCTCTACCGCTCGGTGCTCGCGGGCCGCCGCATACTGACCCTCCTCGACAACGCCCGCGACGCCGCCCAGATCCGCCCCCTGCTCCCCGGCACGGAGGGCTGCGCGGCGCTGATCACGTCCCGCACGAGGATGACGGACCTGGCCGGCGCGCACCACGTCGACCTGGACGTGATGGCCCCGGACGAGGCGCTGCTGCTCTTCACCCGCATCGTGGGCGCCGAACGCGTCGACCCGGAACGCGACGCCGCCATGGACGTGGTAGCCGCCTGCGGCTTCCTCCCCCTGGCCATCCGCATCGCGGCCTCCCGCCTGGCGGCGCGCCGCACGTGGACGGTGTCGGTACTGGCCCGCAAACTGTCGGACGAACACCGCCGCCTGGACGAACTCCGGGTGGGCGACCTGGCGGTGAAGGCCACGTTCGAACTCGGCTACGGCCAGCTCGAACCGGAACAGGCCCGCGCGTTCCGCCTCCTGGGCCTGGCCGACGGCCCGGACATCTCCCTCAGTGCCGCCGCAGCCGTCATCGACCGCCCCATAGAGAGGACCGAGGAGGTCCTCGAAGTCCTGGTCGATGCCAGCCTGCTGGAATCAGCGGCCCCCGGCCGTTACCGCTACCACGACCTCGTCCGCCTGTTCGCCCGCGACTGCGCCGAGCGGGAAGAGCCAGCGGCAGACCGCGAGGCGGCGCTGTCCCGAGTGCTGGACTTCTACCTCGCTACGGCAGCGCGCGTGTACGAACTGGGCCGCCCGGGCGACACGTTGACCAAGCACCTGAATTCCGTGGCGCACCAGGGGTTGATGTTCGACGACCGCGAGGCAGCACAGGACTGGCTGTTCACCGAAGCTGCCTGCGTCCTGGCCGTAGTCCTCCAGCTCTCCGCCGGCAACACCCTTGCCCGTACGGCCGATACGCTGCTCGCCGCCAAAGACCTCGCCGAGTCCGGCGCGTACTCCGTACAGTTCGTCCGTGCCGCCACGACGGCGCTGACGGCGGCGCAGGAAGCCGAGGACATCGCGAGTCAGGGACGGGCGCACACTGCGCTGTCCTCCGCCCACATCTTCACGGGCCGCTTCGAGCGCGCCGACCAGCATGCGACGCACGCCATGCTGCTGGGGCAGGCCTGCGGTGACGTCTGGGTGTGCGGCGAGGCAGCGAACGACCGTGGCCTGCTCGCCTCTTTCCTCGGGCGTACCGAGGAGTCAAGCGGCTACCTGGAGCAGGCGCTCGCCGCCTACCGTTCTGACGGCAACCTCGACGGCGCTGCCAGCGCGCTCAACAACCTCTCGCGGGGGCACACCGAGACCGGGGCCATGGCAACGGCGGTCAACCTGGCGGAGCAGGCGCTGGAGATCTTCCGAAAGGCGAACGCTCCACTCGGGATGGCCAGCAGCATGTACACGCTGGGCATCGCGCTGACCGGGGTCGGCCGCTACGAAGACGCCATAAGCCAGCTCACCCGGGCTCTCGACATATTTCGCGCCCACCGGATGCGGCTCTGGGACGGTCTGACCCTGTTCCGGATCGCGCAGGTCCATCTGGCCGCCGACCAGGCTCCTCAGTCAGCGACCCAGGCCGAGCAGGCTCTGGCCCGGTTGCAGGGCATCGGCGGCGACTGGCATCGCGCCAACGCCCTCACCGTGCTGGGCCGAGCCCTTCACCAGTTGGGTCAGCCCGGTCGTGCGCAGGCGTGCTGGGCGGAAGCGCTGGCACTCCACGATCAGGCGGGATCCAACGAAGCCGCCGAGGTGCGGGAACTGATGACCGTCGCGGCCGCGTCATAATCGGCTGAACAGAGCCGTTCATCGAACGTTTATCACGACCCGCCATTCTCCTAGTCAACGGCTCGTTAGCTCGGGGGAGTAGCGGGCCGGGTAGGCCGCAGTCCAAACACCGCAACCGGTGAGCGGCCACGCGGCGTCCGTCCGGCGATCCGCGGGGGAGTTGCCGGGCGGGCGACCGCACAAAGTACGTCACCAAACTAGGGGGTTAAAAGTGCCGGAGGAGAAGGAGCCCGAGGTCACCACTCTCGGCAACACCAAGCCGACCCCGCCTGAGGACGACAAGATCGTCCGCAAGCCGGGGACGAAAGCAACCGATCCTGCCAAGGACGAGGACGACCCGTCGGGCGATCTCAAGCCGCTTGGTAACACCAAGCCCTGACGACTTCAATGACGGCCCGAGGGGGGGCCAGACGGCCCGGTCGCGGCAGCAAGATGGGGACTGCTGCGGCCGGGCCTTCCCTCTTCTGCCAACCGAGACTCGACTGCTCCACAAGGGATTCCGCACGGCACGATCGCACCACGTCCGCGTCTCCACTCCGCCGGGTGGAGACTCCACAAACCCTGCTCACCCGTCGACATCTGGCCGTGCGAGCCGACGCTGCTGACACGGCGCCGCGCCCCGCGGCAGACTGTCGAACCGGGACTCGGTGTACCGGAGGGGGTGGGGTATGGCTGAGGGGCGGGCCGTCGCGCGGGGTGGGGTGGTGTACTTCGCGGTGCTCGGGCCCGTCGCGGCGTGGCGTGGTGCCGCGCCCGTCAACGTCGGGCCCCCGCAGCAGCGCACCGTCCTCGCCGCCCTGCTCATCGGCTCCGGCCACCACGCCACCACCCACGAACTCGTCGACGCCCTCTGGGGCGAGGACCCGCCGCGCGACGCCGTCGGGACGGTACGTACGTACGTCTCCCGGCTCCGCAAGGCACTCGGCCCGGACGCCGACCTCATCACCGGCCAGGCCGGCGGCTACGTCCTGCGGCCCGGAGCCGGCGCCGTGTCGGACGTGGCGATCGCCGAACAGGCCGTCGCCCTGGCCGACGCGGCAACGCACGACGGCGACGCCGAACGGGCCCGGTCGCTGCTCCGCGAGGCCCTCGGCCTCTGGGACGGCGAGCCGCTCGCCGGTCTGCCCGGGACGTTCGCCGAGACCGAGCGCGCGCGGCTCACCGAGTGGCGGCTGTCGCTGCTGGAGCGCCGGCTCGCCCTCGACATCGAGTCGCACGACTACGCCGAGGCGATCTCGGAGCTGACGGCGCTGACGGCGGCGTACCCGCTGCGGGAGCGGTTCCGGGAGCTGCTGATGCTCGCGCTCTCCCGCAGCGGCCGGCAGGCCGAGGCGCTGGCGGTCTACACGGACAGCCGGCGGCTTTTCATCGATGAGCTGGGCGTCGAGCCCGGCCCGAGGTTGGCGGAACTGCAGCAGCGGATCCTCCGGGGAGGTGAGCAGCCCGTGGCACCAGCGGCCACCGCGACCGCGCGGTTGTCGCCTGCTCAGTTGCCGGCGAGACTGGCGGACTTCACGGGCCGCGACGCGTTCGTCGACGAGCTGGGCAAGCAGTTGGAGCAGGCGTCCGGCATGGTGATGGCGGTGTCGTCGGTCTCGGGCATCGGCGGCGTCGGCAAGACGACGCTGGCCGTGCACGTGGGGCATGCGGTACGGGATTCGTTCCCGGACGGGCAGTTGTACGCGGACCTCCAGGGCGCAGGTGCGTCACCGGCGGAACCGGCCGCCGTCCTCGGCTCATTCCTCCGTTCGCTGGGCACCCCGGACTCCGAGATCCCCGAGCCGCTGGAGGAACGCGCCGCGCTCTTCCGGTCGATGCTCGCCGGCCGCCGCGTCCTGACCCTGCTCGACAACGCCCGCGACGCCGCCCAGGTACGCCCCCTCCTGCCCGGCACGGAGGGCTGCGCCGCGGTGATCACCTCCCGCGCCCGCATGACGGACCTGGCAGGCGCCCACCACGTGGACCTCGACGTGATGGCCCCGGACGAGGCGCTGCTGCTCTTCACGCGCATCGTCGGCGCCCACCGCGTCACCCCGGAGCGCAACGCGGCGATGGACGTCGTCGCGGCCTGCGGCTTCCTGCCCCTGGCGATACGCATCGCCGCCTCCCGGCTGGCCGCCCGCCGCACGTGGACGGTCTCCGTCCTGGCCAGCAAGCTGTCGGACGAACACCGCCGCCTGGACGAACTCCGCGTCGGCGACCTGGCGGTGAAGGCCACGTTCGAGCTGGGCTACGGCCAGCTCGAACCGGAACAGGCCCGGGCCTTCCGCCTCCTGGGCCTGGTCGACGGCCCGGACATCTCGCTGAGCGCGGCGGCGGCGATCCTGGACCGTACGGAGGACGACGCGGAAGACCTCCTGGAAACCCTGGTGGACACCAGCCTCCTGGAATCCGCAGCCCCGGGCCGCTACCGCTACCACGACCTCCTCCGCCTCTTCGCCCGCGCCTGCGCACACCGCGAGGAACCGCAGGCGGAGCGCCAGGCAGCCGAGATCCGCCTGCTGGACTTCTACCTGGCCACATCGGCACGTGTCTATGAGCTGGGCCGCCCGGGCGACACCCTGACCAAGCACCTCCCCGCCGTGTCATACGAGGGTCTTGCCTTCGACTGTCGCGAAGCCGCACAGGACTGGCTTTTCCGCGAGGCCCAATGCCTGCTCGCCACCGCACAGCAATTCGCCCACGGCGACTCCCTGTCCCGCGCCGTCGACCTCCTCTGGGTGACGAAGGATCTCGCTGAGTCCGGCATTTACTCCCAACCGTTCATCCTGGCGGCGGACCACCTCCTGGATGCCTCCCGACAGGCGGGCGACAGCCGCACCCAGGCCCGTGCACACGACGTACTGGCCGGGGTCCACATCGACGCCGGATGCTTCGAGGCGGCGGACCTGCATGCGCAATGCGCCTACGAGTTGGCCCGGCGCGACCCGGATCCGCTCGTGCTCGGCCACGCACACAGCAACCGCGGGATCATCGCCGATATTCAGGGACGCTACGACGATGCCGGTGACCACCTCGTACTGGCGCTGGCCGAGTACCGCGCCGACGGCAATCTGCTCGGCGAGGCCTCCGTCCTCAGCAATCTCTCCCGCATGCACTGCGGCGCTGGCCGGATCTCGATCGCCGTCGAGCTGGCCGAGCAGTCGATGACGCTCCATCGCCAACTCGGTACGAGCTTCCGGATGGCGAACAGCATGTACGCCCTCGGCATCGCCCTCACCGCCGCCGGCCGGCACGACGACGCGCTGATCCAGCACACCCAGGCCCTCAGCATCTTCCGCGAGAACCGCATGCACCTCTGGGACGGCATGACCCACTTCCGCATGGCCGAAGCGGCCCTCGCCGCCGGGCGGCACTCGCAGGCCGCCGTGCTCGCCGAGCAGGCGCTCGGGCGGTTGCAGGGCATCGGGGGTGACTGGCATCGCGGGGTGGTGCTGACCCTTCTGGGCCGTACGCTGCTGGCGATGGGACAGCAGGGGCGCGCGCGGGCCTGCTGGGCCGAGGCGGTCGGTCTGCTGGAGAGGGCGGATTCCGCGGAGGCCGCCGAGGTCAGCGCGCTGCTGGCGTCCATCCCGCCGGGCTGAGAAGCCCTCACGACGGTCCGACCTCCGCAGGCGACGGGCCGGCATGCAGGACGGCCGTCACCTCATGTCGCCCTCAGCTCTGCGGCTGTCCCTCAGCCCTGCGGTGCCTGCGTCGATCCTGATTCCTGGAGGTCGCGCGCCTCCGACAGACACGCCCGCGCCCGGTCCGCCTGGCCGAGTTCGTCGAGGGCCCGGCCCAGTACCGTCAGCACGCTGCCCCGGTGCCAGTCACCGCCGATGCCGCGGAGCTGGGAGAGGGCCTTCTCGGCGTACGAAGCGGCCTCGGCCGGCTGCCCCATGGAGAGGTGGACCTGCGCGATACGGAAGTGGGCCAGCCCTTCCCACAGGCCCATGCGGTCCTCGCGGAAAGCCGTGACGGCCAGGTCCAGTTGGGCGAGGGCGTCCGTGTGCCGCTCGGCCTGGTTCAGCGCGATGGCCAAGGCGTACCTGCTGCACGCCATGCGGAGCGGCGCGCCGGCCCGCCTGTCGATCTCCACGGTCTGCTCGGCCAGCTCGATCGCGGTGGCCGTCGCGCCCGCGTCGATGTGGAGGCGCGCGAGGTTGCTCAGCGCGCAGGACTGCCCGTCCAGGTTCCCGTCCTCGCGGTACTCGGCCAGGGCCTGGTCCAGATAGTGCCGGGCGTTCTCCAGGTCTCCCAGAAGGGAGGCCATCATCCCGAGGTCGTTCGCCGCTTCGCCGCGTACCCATATGTCGTCCCCGGCCAGCCGGTGGGCATGACCAGCGTGCTCATACGCCAACTCGAACCGTCCCGTGAACTGCCTGGCAGCCGTCACTACGACATGCGCCCGGGCCAGGCTCCGTACGTCGCCCGCCTCTTCCGCCGCCTCCAGCAGGGCCGTGGCCAGGCGCAGGAACCGCGGGGAGTACAGGCCGGACTCCGCGAGGTCCTTGGCCGTGAGCAGCAGGTCCACGGTGCGCGGAAGCGAGTCGCCGTGGGCGAACTGGCGGGCGGCGGCGAGCAGGCACTCCACCTCGGTGAAGAGCCAGTCCCGTGCCGTGTGCTGGTCGTCGAAGTCGAGCCCGGCGTGGGCCACCGGGGCCAGGTGCCTGATCAGGGTGTCGCCCGGGCGGCCCAGCTCGTACACCCTCGCCGCCGTGGCCAGGTAGAAGTCCAGGAGGCGCGACACGGCCGCCTCGCGGTCCGCGTGCGGTTCGTCGCGGTGTGCGCATGTGCGGGCGAAGAGGCGGAGGAGGTCGTGGTAGCGGTAGCGGCCCGGGGCTGCCGACTCCAGGAGACTGGTGTCCACCAGGGTTTCCAGGAGGTCTTCCGTGTCCTCTTCCGTACGGTCCAGGATCGCCGCCGCCGCGCTCAGCGAGATGTCCGGGCCGTCGACCAGGCCCAGGAGCCGGAACGCGCGGGCCTGTTCCGGTTCGAGCTGGCCGTAGCCGAGTTCGAACGTGGCCTTCACCGCCAGGTCGCCGACCTGGAGTTCGTCCAGGCGGCGGTGTTCGTCCGACAGCTTGCGGGCCAGCACCGCCACCGTCCACGTACGGCGCGCCGTCAGCCGGGAGGCGGCGATGCGGATCGCCAGGGGCAGGAAGCCGCACGCCGCGACCACGTCCATCGCCGCGGGGCGGTACGGGTCCACGCGGTCGGCGCCGACGATGCGGGTGAAGAGCAGCAGGGCCTCGTCCGGGTCCATCACGTCGAGGTCGACGTGGTGCGCGCCGACGAGGTGGGCCATGCGGGCGCGGGAGGTGATGAGCGCCGCGCAGCCCTCCGTGCCGGGAAGGAGGGGGCGTACCTGGGCGGCGTCGCGGGCGTTGTCGAGGAGGGCCAGGACGCGGCGGCCCGCCAGTACCGAGCGGTAGAGCGCGGCGCGCTCGGTGAGCGTCTCGGGGATGTCGGCGTCGGGGACGTTCAGGGCGCGCAGGAACGAGCCGAGGACGCCCGCCGGGTCGACCGGGGACGGGCCCCAGCCCTGGAGGTCGACGTACAACTGGCCGTCGGGGAAGGACTCCCGCGCCGCGTGCGCGACGTGCACCGCCAGCGTCGTCTTGCCCACCCCGCCGATGCCCGAGACCGACGACACCGCCATCACCATCTGGGGCGCCTGCACCAACTGCTTGCCCAGTTCCTCCACCTCGTGGCCCCGGCCTGTGAAGTCCGGCAGGGTCGCGGGGAGTTGCGCCGGGGCGACCGACGCGGTGACCGGTGCGGGGGCCGGCTGGTCCATGCCGCGGAGGATCCGCTGCTGGAGCGCGGCCAGCTCCCGGCCCGGTTCCACGCCCAGTTCGTCCGTGAGCTGGCGCCGCGTGTCCGTGTAGACCGCCAGCGCCTCCGCCTGCCGCCCGCTCCGGTAGAGCGCCAGCATCAGCAGCTCCCGGAACCGCTCGCGCAGCGGATGCGCCGCCGTCAGCGCCGTCAGCTCCGAGATCGCCTCCGCCCGCCGCCCGGTCTCGACGTCCAGCTCCAACTGCCCTTCCAGCAGCGTCAGCCGCCACTCCGCCAGCCGCGTCCGCTGCCGTTCCGCGTACGGTCCCGGGAGCCCGGCGAGCGGTTCGCCGTCCCAGAGGTCCAGTGCGCCGCGGCGCAGCTCCCGGGCCCGTTCGACGTCGCCCGCGGCCCGGGCGGCGTCCGCGTCGGCCGCGAGCCGGGTGGCCGTCTCGACGTCCAGTTCCGCGCCCGCGCGCAGGTGTACGGCGTAGCCGCCCGCCTCGCCGCGCAGCAGGTCCGCGTCGGGGCCGAGGGCGCGGCGCAGGCGGGAGACGTAGGTGCGTATCGTGCCGGTCGCGTCCCGCGGCGGGTCCTCGCCCCACACCGCGTCGACCAGCTCGTCCACGGCCACGTGCCGGCCGCCCCGCAGCAACAGCACGGCGAGCACGGCCCGCTGCTGCGGCGAGCCCATCGTCAGGGGCCGTCCGGCCCGTGCGACCCGCACGGGTCCCAGCAGGGCGAAGCGCACCGGCGCGCCCTCCGCCGGGCCCTCTCCGGATAACTCCGCGCGCTCACCCTCGGACATCGCCACCCCCACTCCAGTCCCGCGCACACAGTCTGCCGCACCCCGGGCACCCCCGTCACCGGCCCCTTTCCGACAGCCGGCCGGGCCGATTGACAGCGGATTGACGGCCTCCGACGCACCGTCCACAGCATGTCCATGGGCATCCGGTTCGCTGGACGGCATGAGCGACTCGACTCCCCGGAAAGAATCGCACGCACACGGTCTCCGTCTCGTCGTCGGCGCGTTCCCGGACGAGCTGGTCGACCCGCGGCCCGTACGGCAGCTCCCCGCTCCGCCGCCTCCTCATCTGGTGCCGGTGCTGGCCGAGTTGTCGCGCGGTACGCCCGACACGGTCGCCTGCCGCAATCTGCACATGTCCCCGCGCACGTACAGCAGGCGGGTGGCGGAACTGCTGGAGTGCCTGGGCGCGGAGAGCAGGTTCCAGGGCGGGGCGCAGGCGGTGCGGCGGGGGTGGCTCGTCGGGGCATGCCTCGCCGGTACGGCGGAGGGAGGGTGAGGGGGCGGCGGCGGATTCGCGGTTCGCCGTCTCCCGTGCCGTTTCCGCGTGCGCCGTCTCCCGTGCCGTTTCAGCTACGGGCGGCCCTGCCCCCGCAGCGCGCGCAGCGGCACGGCGGCCAGCGCCCCGGCAGCGGCACCGGGTCCCCGTCCGAGGGCCGGTAGCGCGTACGGCTCACGGGGCCGCGGCGGCCGGACCGCGAGACGTGGTAGACGGTGAGCGTCAGGCCCGGGTGGTCCGGCGGCGGGCGCAGTGGCTTCGGTGGCATCGGGACGCCCCTCACCTCGGTTCCGCGGCCGCCGGGATGTCGACGAGGTCCAGATAGGCGAACGCGAAGACCGCCGCCTCCGCGCGCGAGCGGACCCCTATCTTGCGTACGGCGTTGCTGAGATGCGCCCGTACCGTCCGTTCCGAGATCCCCAGCCGGCGCGCGATGAGCCGGTTCCCCGCGCCCGTACCGACGAGAAAGAGCGTCTGCCGCTCACGCCCGGTCAGAAGCGGGATGCCGTCCGGGTCCCCCGGAGCCCGTAAACGCCCTTCCGTGGCGGCCTCGCACAGGCTCGTCCTCCTCTGGCCCACGACAGTCAGTCCTCCCAGCCCCCCGATTCGCAGTGGCATGGCAGCCGCGAAAGTATTCCGGCGGCCGGAGGCGGGTCAAGGAATCAGGACGTCCCCGCGCAATGCTGGCGATTACTCGCCAATGTCCCCGCAACTCCCTTGCGGCGGCGCCCCGTACGCCACGTCCGCCCCGCCCGCGCGCCGGCCCCTGGGGGCGCTGAACGAAAGCTTGACGTGGGCATTAACCAAACGTTGATCGGGCCCTGCCATTCTCTTCTCAGGCCCGCAACAGGGGGAAAAGCCGGGCCGAGCGGTCGGCCGCTTTCTACACCGATGAGGTGAGCGGCCCACACGGTGCCCGTCCGATGACCATCAGGGGAAGTCGTCGGACGGGCACCGTCCTCGTTTCCGGACGCGGTCACGTACGGTCGGGCTCCTCGGGCGGGAAGGGGCGACGCACATGGAGCGGGACGTACGGTCCGTGGAGGACGTACTGCGGCTGCTGGACGGGATGTTCGAGGCCGGCGCGGACCGGTGGAGCGACCGGGGCGGCGGCTGGTGGGACGCCTTCTACGCGAACCGCGAGCGGGAGGTCCCGTTCTTCGCCGCCAAGCCCGACGAGAACCTCGCCGCGTACCTCGACCGCGGCCTCGTCGCCCCCGGCCGGGCCCTCGACCTCGGCAGCGGCCCCGGGCGCAACGCGGTCTTCCTCGCCGGGCGCGGCTTCGACGTCGAGGCCGTCGACCTCTCCGCCACGGCCGTCGCATGGGGCGAGGAGCGGGCGCGGGAGGCGGGGGTGGGGGTGCGGTTCCACTGCGGCGACGCCTTCGACCGGGTACGCGCCGAGCCCCACGCCGTCCGTGCCGATGCGGGACCCGTACGCGAAGAGCCCGGTCCCGCACGCGCGGACGCCGATCGCGCCGGGCCGCCGCGCGGCCCGTACGACCTCGTCTACGACTCCGGCTGCTTCCACCACCTCCCCCCGCACCGCCGCGTCAGCTACCTCGCCCTCCTGCGCGCGCACGTCGCCCCCGGCGGGCACTTCGGCCTCGCCTGCTTCGCGGCCGGCGCCGGCGGGATGGGCTCCGAGCTGCCCGACGCCGAGTTGTACGGGGACGGGCGGCTGCACGGCGGGCTGGCGTACACGGCGGAGTCGCTGCGGTGGATCTTCGGGGCGCTGGGGTGGGAGGAGGTCGAGCTGCGGCGGATGCGGGACGAGGGGGCGGAGTCGGCGTACTTCGGCGAGGCGTTCCTGTGGACGGCCCTGTTCCGGCGACCGGCGTGAAGTGCCCGGCGTGAGGTGGGCGGGGGCAGTCCGGCCGCCGCCCTCCCGCGCGGCTCCGGCGGGCGCGGTGGGCTCGCTGCCCCGCCTCAGTCCTCCTTCGCCACCTTTCGCGCCAGCTCCTCCGCCTCCGCCCCGATTTCCCGCAGGCTTCCGCTCGCCGGCCCCGTGAACCCCACGAAGTGCAGCCCCCGCGCCCCCTCCGGCGACCGGCGGCCCCGTGCTCGGGGCAGGCCGCGGGGGTCCAGGACGTCGAGGTGGCCGACCAGTTCCTCCAGCCCTCGCCGCCAGCCCGTCGCCGCGATCACCGCGTCCGGTTCCGCGCGGTCGCCGTCCGCCAGGATGACGCCGTCGCCGTCCAGCGCCGCCACCGCCGGGACCGGCAGGACCCGGCGGTCGCGTACCGCCGCGACCAGGCCCGTGTCGACGACCGGGACCGCGCCCTCCCGCAGCCGGGTGTAGAGGCCGCTCGCCGGGCGCGGCAGGCCGTACGCGCCGAGGTCCGGGACCCCGATCCGGCTGATCCTGCCCGCCAGCCGGTCCACCGTCCCGGCCGGCAGCGCGCCGCTCAGCCGCCTGCCCGCCACCGCGCACCAGCCCGCGGCCGGTCTGCGGACGACGTGCGGCAGCGTCCGTACCGCCAGCCGCACCCGCTTCGCGCCGCCGGCCGCCAGCTCCACGGCTATCTCCGTGCCCGTGTTGCCCCCGCCGACGACGAGGACGTCCTTGCCCTCGTACGGGGCGGGGTTGCGGTAGTGCGCGGCGTGCAGCAGTTCGCCGCGGTACGTGTCGCGGCCCGGCCAGTCCGGTACGTACGGGGTGTGGCAGTAGCCGGTGGCGATGACGACCCGGCGGCCGTCGAGGACGCGGCCCCCGGTCGCGGCCACCGTCCAGCCGGAACCGGAACCGGAACCGGAAGCGGAAGCGGACCCCGGGCCCGCGCGGTCGACCCGCGCCGCCTCCACGTTGTACACGATCTCCAGCTCGTGGGCCTCCGCGTACTCCTCCAGGTAGTGCGCGAGCTGGTCCCGGCCCACCCACCGCCCGTACCGGCGCGGGAGTGGCATGCCCGGCAGCCCCGACATCCGCCGCGGCGTGTGCAGCCGCAGCCCGTCGTAGTGCCGGCGCCAGGAGTCGCCCACCCGGGCGCCCCGCTCCAGGACGACGGCCCGGACCCCGGCCGCCCGCAGCGCCGCCGCCGTCGCGAGCCCGGCGGGGCCGCCGCCGACGACGAGCACGGGACGCTCGTCCCGGCCATCCGGCTGCCGCCCGCCTTGCTGCCGTCCGCGCTCTGAAGGGACACGGTCATGAGACATGCGGCTGAGCGTAGTGCCGCGAGGGCCGCCGTCCGGCGGCTTGCCCGGCTCCCTGCACTAACGATTCAGCAGCCGCTACGCTGCGCGCTCACACCTGCTTCGGCGGCTTGCGCCCCGTCACCCCGAGGTGCACCAGCAGCGCCAGCGACGGCTTCAGGTCCGCCTGCTTCACGCCCCACGTCTGGAACGCCTTCTGGTGTGCCGCCACCCCGGCGAGCATCACCACCAGCGACCCGGCCACCGCCGCCGGGTGCACGGCCTCGTCCACCTTGCCCTTCGCCTGGAGCTCCCTGACCGACTCGGTGAGGGACTTGGTGACGGAGTTGAGGATCTTCATCCGGATCTTGTAGAACCGCTTGTCGCCCTCGGCGGCCCCGAGGTCGACGACGCGCAGGATCGCCTCGTTCCGCCGCCAGAACCCGAGGAACCCGTCGACCAGCTCCTCCGCGGCCTGGGCCCCGGACTTGCCCGTCCAGGAGCGGCCCGCCACGAGCCCGGTCAGGCCGGCGCCCTCCTTCGCCATCTGCTCCGCCAGCTCCAGGACCGCGCCCTCGACATCGGGGAAGTACTGGTAGAAAGTCGCTGGTGAGGTGCCCGCCCTGCGGGCGACGTCGATCACCTTCACGTCCCGGTACGGCGAGGAGTCGAGCATCTCGCCGAGGCATGCGAGCAACTTGGTGCGGGTCGCCTGGCCGCGCCGGCCGGCGACACGGCCGTCGACCGTCCGAACTTGACCTGTCATGCCGTCAGCTTACCGACGCGTGATCGAACCGCGATCTGACGAGGGCAAACGGGGAGGTCACACGGTCGGAAGTGCGCGAATTGTCACTCTCGAACAGAATTGACGTGACGTTCGGGGTATTTTCGCAAGAGCCCATGTCCGCACCGGATACGTTGGCGATGCGACCCATCGCGCGATCCCCGTCCCGCTTGTCCCCCATCACGCCACTCCCTCACGGTCCCATGGAAGGACGACGACGGTCATGGCCGCATTCGCCGAGGGCTCACCCTGCTGGGCCGACGCCACCCTGCCCGACCTCCGCGCCGGTGAGCGCTTCTACGGTGAGCTGTTCGGCTGGACGTTCACGGAGGGCGGCGAGGGCACGGACGCCGGCCCCGGCTTCCCCCGGCACTCCCGGGCGTACCTCGACGGCAGGCCGATCGCCGCGCTCGTCGCCAAGCGCGACGGCCGGATGCCCACCGTCTGGGGCATCCACCTGGCCACCCCCGACCTCGCCGCCACCGTGGAGAAGGTCCGCGGGGCCGGCGGCACCGTGCTCACCGGGCCGGTGGCGGCCTCGGACGCCGGCCGGTCGGCGACGGTCGCGGACCCGGACGGCGCGGTGTTCTCCGTCTGGCAGGCGGGCGAGCGGCCGGGCTTCGGCGTCACGGACGTGCCGGGCTCCTTCTGCTGGACCGAGGTCTACGTACGGAACGCGGACGCGGCCGACGCCTTCTACCCGGCGGTTTTCGGCTACGAGTTGCAGGCACCCCCGTTCGACGCGGGCGACTTCAAGGCGTGGACGCTGCCGGAGTCCGGCCGCCAGGTGGCCGGGCGGGCGATCGTCGGCGACGTGCTGCCGCCGGAGATGCCGCCGCACTTCCTCGTCTACTTCCGGGTCGGCGACGTCGGCGACGCGCTGCGGACGGTACGGCGCGGCGGCGGGCGGGTGCTCGTGGACCGGCAGGAGATCCCGGGGGCGACGTTCGCGGTGGTGGTGGACAACCAGGGGGCGGCGTTCGCGGTGATGGACGGGGCGTCGGCCGCGGACGGCGAGCCGGCCGGGGCCGAGTCGGCGCGAGGCGAGGCGGAGCCGCCCTCCGCCCCCGCCACCAGCGCCGACGGGACCTGACCCGGTGCTGTCCTGCGCCCCGCGCCCCGCGCGGCCCGCGGGGCTCCACCGGACCCGGCGGTTCCAGGGGCGGCGGTGTCCGGAGCCGCCCCCCGGGTTAGCCCCGGTGCGTTCCGGAGTGGAGAATCGGCAGGCGTACTTTCGGGACTGACGGCCGTACGCCTGCGGTGAGAGGCTGCAGGGGGGCCCGGTTCCGGGAGCCCCCCACGGGGAGGTGGATGGTTACGTGGTCGAGCAGCTTGCGCAGCACGACCCGCGGCGGATCGGTCCTTTCGAGGTGCTCGGCAGGCTGGGCGCCGGCGGAATGGGTCTCGTCTATCTCGCGCGGTCGGCGTCCGGCCGCCGCGTAGCGATCAAGACTGTCCGCACCGAGCTGGCCGAGGACCAGCTCTTCCGCGTGCGCTTCACCCGCGAGGTCGAGGCCGCCCGGGCCGTCAGCGGCTTCTACACCGCCCCCGTCGTCGACGCCGACCCGCGGGCGGCCGTGCCGTGGCTCGCCACCGCGTACATGCCCGCGCCCTCGCTGGAGGAGATGGTCAACGACTGCGGGCCGCTGCCGCCGCAGGCCGTGCGGTGGATCGCCGCGGGCGTCGCGGAGGCGCTGCAGTCCATCCACGGCGCCGGGCTGGTCCACCGCGACCTCAAGCCGTCCAACGTGCTGGTCCTGGAGGACGGGCCGCGCGTGATCGACTTCGGCATCGCGTCCGGCGTCTCCAACACCCGGCTGACCATGACCAACGTCGCCGTCGGCACGCCCGCGTACATGTCGCCGGAACAGGCGCGCGACTCGCGGAGCGTGACCGGCGCCAGCGACGTCTTCTCGCTCGGCTCCACCCTCGTCTTCGCCGCGACGGGCCACGCGCCGTTCCACGGCGCGAACCCCGTCGAGACCGTGTTCATGCTGCTGCGCGAGGGGCCGGACCTGGAGGGGCTGCCGGGCGAGCTGCGGCCGCTCATCGAGGCGTGCATGCAGATGACCGCCGACCAGCGGCCCTCGCCCGAGGCGCTCCAGTCCGATCTGGCGCCGCACCTCTTCGGCGCCGGGGGCGACGACAGCGGTACGGCGTCGGCGTGGCTGCCGCGTACGGCGATCCGGATGATCGAGACGCGCCGGGGGGCCGCGGCCACGCTCGGCGGGGCCGGGGCGCACGGGGGCTCCTCCGGGCGGCACGGGGGGTCGCGGGGGTCCTCCGCCTCGCGCCGGTCGATGCCGCCGCGGCCCGCGCACCCGCCGTCGGCGGGCCCGGGGGGCGCACCGCAGGCGCCGCCGCAGTCGGCACCCCACTCCGTACCCCAGTCGGCACCGCACTCCGCACCGCAGTCCGCGCCGCACTCCGCTCCCGGGCGGCACGCCGGGCCACCCGGGCCGGGCCCCGCCCTCGGCCCCGGCGCGGGGCCCGCCCATGCTGCGCCCGGCGGTGCGCAGGCCGCACCCCCCGCGGCGCCGCCGGAGCGCGTGCCCCCGCAGTCGGCCGCCGCGCCGCCGCAGGCCCCCGGCGCCGATGTCCAGTTGGCCGGCGCCGCCGTGCCGATCGGCCCGGGGCCCCGCGTCGTGGACGCCCGCGCCGCCCGCGCCCGCGCCGCCGCGGACGGCGGGCTCGACCTGGGCTGGGCCAGGCCCCGCGGCTCGGCCGCGGCGCCCGGCTCCCAGCAGGCGCCCGCCGCGCACTCCGGCGGCCACGCGCCCGCCGCCTCCCCGCCCACCACCGCGCCCGCGCCCCCGGCCGAGGCGGCGCCGCAGGAGCCGGCGCGGTGGCGGCCGTGGCGGTTCCGGATGTCCAACGACGTGTGGGGCAAGCCCGTCGTCTCCGGAAACCTGCTCTACGTCACCTCCTTCGAGGTCCACGCGCTCGACGTGACCAGCGGCAGGCGGCAGTTCAAGACCCGCGAGGTCGCCTGGTCCATGGCGCTGGCCGAGGGCCTGATCCACGCCTCGGACGGCCCCAGCCTGTACGCCCTCGACGCCGCCGACGGCCGCGAGCACTGGCGCCAGGGCACCGGCGGCTGGGTGTACTCGCTCCAGGTCGCCGCCGGCACCGTGGTCACCGGCACCCGCGGCGGCGGCCTCCAGGCCCGGCACGCCGCCACCGGCGAGCCGCTGTGGGAACACAGCGGCGCGCAGACGGAGTTCGAGACCCAGGAAGCCGGGCCGCTGGCCCACGACGGCACGGTCTACGTCTGGGGCGACGGCCGCCTCCGCGCCCTGGACATCCGCTCCGGCGCCGAACGCTGGTCGTACCCCATCGGCGACGCCGCCGCCTGCGGCGGCGTCCCGGTGCGGCTGCTCCCGGTGGATGCCACCGCCGGTGCGGCCGCGGGCCCCACGGTCTTCGCGTCCGCGGGCAAGCGGGTCCTCGCCCTGGACGCCGCGTACGGCACGCTGCGCTGGACGTTCGAGGCCCCCGCGGTGATCCTCAGCCCGCCCGCGTACGCCCCGGGCGCGGCCCTCACCGGCGGCGGCGTCTTCGTCGCCGACCACCTCGGCACGGTCTACGCCCTCGACGCCGCCGACGGCCGCGAACGCTGGCGCATCGCCACCGAGGCCCGCCAGTCCATCGAACCCGTCCTCGTCGCCGACAACCACGTCCACGTCGGCAGCGGCGCCGCCCTCTACACCCTCGACGCCGTCGCCGGCACCCCGATGTGGCGCTTCGCCACCCGCGGCGACCTGATCGGCGCCCCGGTCGCCGCCGACGGCCGCGTCCACTTCGGCTCCGCGGACCACTGCATCTACGCCGTCGACGCCGTAGGCGGCCAGCTCCGCTGGAAACTCGCCACGGACGGCGAGATCACCGGCTCCCCCGTCGTCGCCAACGGCGTCGTCTACGCCTGCAGCAAGGACCGCTGCGTCTACGCCCTCGACGCCGCAAAGGGCACGGCCCGCCGCTGATCCCCGCCGCCGGGGCGGCCTCAGCGCAGGAGGAGGTCGACCAGGCCCTTGGGGTTCTTCGCCTCGTTCCGCTCCGTCAGGCCGCGGCGCATCAGTTCGAAGTAGGGGGCCAGGAGTTCGGGGCTCACCCCCTGCTGGCGGGCCGTGTCGAGGAACGTGGGCGTGCCCGCCACCTGCATGGCGAGGCTGGAGACCTCCTCCTCGGGGGCCGCGTCCGCGGTGAGTCCCGCGGCGACGGCGTGTGCGGCCGGCGCCATCGCCGTGAGCCAGCCGGTCAGCAGTCCGGCGAACGCCGCCGGGTCCAGGTTCTCCCTGCGGATCAGCGCGAAGGCGTGCGTCGTCCCGGCGAACATGCCGTACATCGCGCTCAGTAGCGCCACATCCTGCAAGGCCGCGAAGCCCGGGTCCTCGCCGGCGTAGGTGGTGCCCGCCGGGACCGCCAGGGTGTCGCGGTGGCGGTCGAAGACGTCGCGCGGGCCGCTGTAGAGCACGTAGCCGCCGCTCTCCGGGACGCCGATCATCGGCGGTACGGCCATGATCCCGCCGTCCAGGTACCGCGCGCCCCGGTCGCTCGCCCACGCCGCGCGCGCACGGGCCTGGGCGGGGGTCGACGTGGTCAGGTTGACCACGTCCTTGCCGGAGAGGTCCGTGCCGGCCAGGACCTCGCCGACGGACACGTCGTCCAGCAGGCAGACGACGACGAGGGTGCTCGCCGCGACCGCCTCCGCCGGGCCGTCCGCCCTGCGGGCGCCCCCGGCGGCCAGTGCGCCGGCGCGGGCGGGGGTGCGGTTCCAGACGGTCGTCGGGTGGCCGGCGGCGAGCCAGGCGCGGGCCAGCGCGGTGCCCATCGCGCCGAGGCCGAGAAGGGTCACGGGGGTCTTGTCTTCGCTGTGCGGAGTCATGACGACAAGGCTGGTCACAGGCCCGTTGACGATCAAGTACGCACTTCGGAGTGGGTGGTTACCCTGGGGTGAGCGAGCACCTCGGCGGGGGTCCGGAGGTGCGGAAGCGGGAGGGGAGAGATGACCACGCTGAACCGGCCGGGGGCACCCGACGGCCACGTCTGCGGCATCGACGCCGCGATGGAGATCATCGGCGGCAAGTGGAAGGTGCTGATCCTCTGGGCGCTCGACGACCGCCCCGCCCGCCGCTTCGGCGAACTCCGCCGCCTCCTGCCCGGCATCACGGAGAAGGTCCTCGCCTCCCATCTGCGCGAGATGGAGGCGGACGGGATCGTCCGGCGGGTGTCGTACGAGGAGGTGCCGCCCCGCGTCGAGTACTCCCTGACGGCCTCCGGCACCCGGCTGAACGCCGCGCTGGTGCCGCTGGCGGAGTGGGGCCGGGAGCGCGTCGCCGCGGCACGGGCCGCCGGTGCGGAAGCGCCCGTCGGCGAGGCCTTCGACGGCAGGGGCACCGACGGGCGGGCTTCCGATGCCGTGCCGGTCCCCGGCGCGCAGCGCCCCGGCCCGCTCACCGGCCGCGCGCCGGCCCCCGGGGCGGCGGCCGTCCGCGTGCCCGTCCCCGCCCCCGCTCCTGCCCGCGGCGGCGACCGGCAGGCCCGGTAGATGCGTCGTCGCCCCCTCGCCCCGCCCTCCCCCGCCCGTCTCACCGTCCGGCCCTACGCGCCCGCCGACGAGCCCGCCGTCCTCCGGCTCGTCAACGCCGACCGGCTCCCCGGCCAGCCGCCCGCCACCCCCGCCATGCTCGCCGACGCCCTCGCCGGGCGGTCGCGCGCGGACGCCGACTGGTGGGCCGAACTGGACCCGCCCGTCACCGCCGTCGCCGAGACCCCCGGCGGCGGCGTCCAGGGCGTCGTGTCGTACGCGCTCCGCCCCCAGGACGACACCGGGCTGATCCTCTGGGCCCACTGCCGCGAACAGGCCCCCGTCGCCCGCGTGCTGATCGACCACGCCGTCGCCGCCCTCGCACCCCGCGCCGTCGACGCCTTCCACCTCACCTCCGCCCTCACCCTGGGCCTGGAGTGCCTGCCCGTCCGCCACCGGCCCGCCACGCGCGCCACCCTCGTCCGCGCCGGCTTCGCCGACCACCGCCGCTGGCGCTACCTCCGCCGCGGGCTTCCCGCCGCGGAACTCCCCCGCGTCCCGGGACTCCTCGTCGGTCCCGGCCCCGACGGCGACCCGCGGAAGCGGCAGTTGACCGTACGGGACGAGCGGGGCGAGGCCGTCGTCGCCGAAGCCCTCGTCGGCGCCCACGGCGGCTACGGCGCCCTGTGGTGGATCGGCGTCGAGGAGCACGCCCGGGGCCGCGGCCTCGCCCGCCGCCTCCTCGGCTCCGCGCTCGCGACGCTCACGGACGACCTCCGTGCGACGCAGGTCATCCTCCTGCTGGACGACGACGACACCGACGCCACGGCCCAGGACATCCGGGACCGTACGGCCGCGGCCGCGCTCTACGGCCGCGCGGGCTTCACCGAGATCGACGTCCTCCACGCCTTCACCCGCCCCCGTGCCGAAGGACCGTGAGAGCCGCGGAGGGTCCGTGCGCCCGGATCCGGGCCGCGGCCTGGGGCGTTACGGGGCCCCGCCCCCCGTACGGGGCCCCTGACGGCGCTCACCGCCTGCGTCGAGGACGGGGCCGCCGCGGTCTTCCCCCGCGACGGCCCCGGCCCGTACCGGTCCCGGGGCCGGGGCCGGCCCACCGTGCGCCCGGTGGAGCGCGGCCGTCCCCCGTGACCGGCCCCGCCGCCGAGCGGTTGCGGCGACGTGGACCGAGAATGTGTGCCGCGGCGCGGACCTGACAAGGCGGATAGGCGTTCGCGTACGTTCGGAACAGGGCTCACCTGTTCCGAACGCCCGCGAGCGCCCCGCGAACGTCCCGTGAACAAGGCCGGTTTCATGGTCGCGGGCGACCGCCCGTGCCGCCATGCTGGGGTCGTGATCCACGAGGAGGACGGCTCACCGGGGCCGCGGCCGGAGCCGCCGGAGCCCGCACGGGCGCCCCGGCCGGAGCAGCTCCGTACCCGCGCCGAGTACCTTGCCGCGCTGCGGGAGTTGCGCACCTGGTCCGGGCTGACGTACCGCGAGCTGGAGGCCAAGGCCGGCACGCACGCCGACTCCCTCCCGGCCAGCACCATCGCCACCACCCTCGGCCGGACCACGCTCCCCCGGGAGCGCTTCGTCGACGCCTTCACCCGCGCCTGCGGCCTGGCCGAACAGGACGTCGGCCCGTGGCTGGAGGCGCGCCGCCGCATCGCCACCCGCGAACACGCGCCCCCGCCGCCCGGGAAGGACGACGACCGCGAGCCGGCCCCGCCCCCGCCGGGGCCCGCCCCGCGGTGGCGGTGGGCGGCCGGGCTGCTCGCCGCGGTGGGGATCGGCGCCGGGGGCACGCTGGGCGTACAGGCGCTGCTCCCGGACGGCTCCGGGCCCGGCGAGCAGCGCGCGGCGGTCGGCAACCTTGCGGTGCCCGGACTCGACCTCCAGGCCGTGGGCAGTTGGGCGGAGATCCGTCCGGCCCGCAGCCCCGAGCTGTGCGTCACGGAGGGTACGGACCGTACGGGCCGCTACGGCTCGGCGGTCGCGGCCCAGCAGCCCTGCGCGCGATCGGCCCTGCCGCGGGTCTACCTCGAACCGGTCGGCGACGGCGCCGTACAGATCCAGTGGCACCACCCGGAGCACGGCGTCGGCTGCCTGACCGCCATGCGCGAAGGCCCCGGCCGCGGCCTGCTCGAACCGCGCGATGCGTGCGCCGACGACGACCCGGCGCAGCGCTTCCGTCTCGAAGCGGCCGGCGAGGGAGCGGAGAGGCGCTTCCGCATCCGCCCGGACACCGGCGAGTGCCTGGCACCGCGCGACGAGGACACCGGCCCCGGCGCCGAGATCGCGCGGGCCCGCTGCTCGGGTGGGGCGGAGGAAGAGTTCACGATCAGCCTGACCCCGCCGCCGTAGCGGACCGCCACGGGCACGTTGCAGATCGCCCGGTTCCGGCACCGAACGGCATCAGGGCGGGCGGTCCCGTGGCGGGTTCAGGACGGCGACGCGTAGTGGGCGGCGAGGGCCGCGGCGCGGTCGCGCAGTGCCGTTCGCAGCCACTCCGGGGTCAATGCCTCGGCGTCCGTCGCGAGTTGCCACACCGCCCATTCGGCGTGCCGCGCATCCTGGAACGCCACCTCCAGCCGCAGTCGCCCGTCCGCTTCCACGTCCTCGGCGAGTACGGCGAGGGCGGTGCCCACCAGCTCCTCGCGGCGCCGCGGCGTGATCCGTACCGTCACGGCGACCTGGTCCCCGCCGCTACGGAAGCGGGCGCTCCGCTCCTGCCAGGCCCGGTCGAGGTCGACGCGCTCGGGGCGCTGCGCGGGTTCGGGGAGTTCCTCGGCGGCGCGGACCCGCGAGAGGCGGTAGGTGCGGTCGGCGCCGTCGCGGGCGGCGAGCAGGTAGCCCTTGTCCCGTACGGTCACCAGGCCGATCGGGTCCACCGTGCGCCACGCCGCGGCCCGCCCCTCCGGGGCGTAGCGGATCCGCAGCTTCCGCCCGGCGAAGACGGCGCCGCGGATGGCGGCTATCACGTCGTCCGGTACCTCGTCGGCGGTGAGCGGGCGGGCGAGGAGGTCGGTCTCGGGGTCGACGAGGAGCCGTTCCGCGACCCCCGCGGCGGTGTCGCGGTAGCCGGGCGGCAGCGCGTCGACCACCTTGAGCATCGCCGACGCGAGCGCCGAGCCGAGCCCGAACGCCTGCGCACCGCGCCGTGATCCGGCGATGAGGAGGGCGAGGGCCTCGTCGTGGTTGAGCCCGGTGAGCTCCGTACGGAACCCGGGCAGCAGCGCGAACCCGCCGTGCCGGCCGCGCTCGGAGTGCACCGGCACGCCGGCCGCGGACAGGGCCTCGATGTCGCGCAGCACGGTGCGGGTGGAGACCTCCAGCTCGCGCGCGAGCGTGGCCGCGGAGAGCCGGCCGCGCTGGCGGAGGAGCAGGACCAGCGAGACCAGGCGATCGGCGCGCATACGAAAAAATCTAGCAGGATATACGACACAGGATGTCGTCATTCGTTGCGAGGCTGACGCCCATGGAACGCACAGCGATAAACCCGGTCACCTGGTCGACGGACATGGGCTTCAACCAGGGCGAACTGGCCTCCGGCCACACCCGCACGCTCTTCGTCTCGGGCCAGACCGCCATGAGCCCCGAGGGCCGGCCGCAGCACCCGGACGACATGGCCGCACAGCTCGCCCTCAGCCTCGACAACCTGGAGGCGGTCCTCGCCGGGGCGGACATGTCCCTGGAGAACCTCGTCCGCCTCAACGTCTACACCACCGACGTCGACGCCCTCTTCCCGCACTACGGCGAACTGGCCGCCCGCCTCGCCGCGGCGAAGGCGGCCCCGGCGACGACGATGCTCGGCGTCACCCGCCTGGCGATCCCCACCCTGCTGGTCGAACTGGAGGCCACCGCCGTCGCGTAGCGCGTACCCGGGGCCCGGCCGGCGGAGCGCGCCGACCGGGCCCCGGGTTTCCCGGGTGCGGGTTCAGCGTTTGAGGGTGAACGTGAAGTCGCCGGTCAGTCTGGCGTTGAGGCGGACCGCGGAGATGAGCCTCCCCTCGTCGATCAGGCGCTCCGCCTCGGCCCGCGTGAGGGCGCAGCCGTCGGCGATCAGCCGCACCGGGCGGACCGGGATCCGGGCCGCGAAGCGCACCGTGACGTCGATGACCTCGCGGTGGAGATGGTCCGTGCCGCCCGTGTCGAGGCGCCAGGCGCCGGTCCAGTCGAGCGCGACGCGGTTGCGGCGCTGGAAGGCCGGGTCCTGGAGCAGGGTGGCGGCCAGGTGGATGTCGTCGTGGTGGAGCCGGGCCAGGAGTTCGGGGCGTACGGAGCGTACGTTCACCCGCTCCAGGACCGTGAGCTTCGCCGTCACCCCGCAGCCCGTGCAGAGCGCGAGGAGCCAGACGTCGAGGAGCTTGTGGTGGGCGTTGACGCGGAACTTGCCGTTCGCCCGGAAGCGCCCGGACGCGCACGCATAACAGCGGCGGCGGACGAGCGGCAGGCAGGTGGGCATGACCAACCAGTCTGTGAGCACAGAAGTACACCGGTATCCGTGTGAGAAAACCGCAGCAAAATGCAGCGCGACGGCGCCCGCACGAAGCGGCGCACGACGCGCGACCAATCAGCGCTTGGGAGGTCTCACACGGTGTACAACGGCACGCCCTTGCCTCGACGACTCGGTCCCGGGCACCGTACGGGCGCCGGTCGGTGCGCCTCAAGGGATTTCCCGGGCCGTAAATCCGTGGACGGCCGCGCGGGCGATCACCTACTGTGTGACGGCACGCCCTGAGACGGTCGGAAGGAGGCGAGTGCCGTGAAGTCCACCCTTACCCAGCGCTCCCCTCGTCCGCAGTCCGGCGTGGTTCATCAGTCCTGACGGGAGCGCGCCGCACAGCCGTTATCCCGGAGGAATCCATGACCGATCCGGTCATCATCCGTGCGCTCACCGAGAGCGACGCCCCTCTCTTCGACACCCTGCCCGACCCCCTCGGCGCCCGTGAGGGCCACCGCAACACGCGGTTCCGTACGGAGTGGAAGCACGTCGCCCTCCGCGACGGCCGGGTCGTCGCCCGCGGCGCCTGGTGGGGCGGCCCCGACGACGCCGAGCCCCTCAGCGTCAACTGGTTCGACGTGGCAGAAGGCGAGGAGGAGGCGGGGACCCGACTCCTGCTCTCCGTGCCCTGGCGGGTCGAACTCGAAATCAACCTGCCCGGCGGCTGGCGCGAAGACCCCGCCCTGCGCGCCGCCGCCGACACCCGCTTCGCCGCCGCCCGCGCCGCCGGGTACGAACTCCTCGTCGAGCGGTTCCTCTACCGCTGGACCCCCGAGGGCGGCCTCCCCGAGCGGCCCGGCCGGCTGCGCTTCAGGGCCGAACCCGACGACGGCGTGTTCTTCGACGCCCTGCGCCGCATCCACTCCGCCACCCTGGACGCCCACGCGCTCAAGGCGATCGGGGAAGGCGGCCTGGACCAGGCGGCACAGGAAGAGATCGACTTCTTCCACTGGTGCCCCTCCCCGCGGGAGTGGTGGCAGACCGCGTACACGCCGGAGGGCGAACTGGCGGGCATCCACATCCCCGCCCACAACCCCTCGGGCCCGATCGTCGGCTTCATCGGCGTCCTCCCCGAACATCGCGGCCACGGCTATTCCTACGACCTCCTCGCGGAATGCACGCACTTCCTCGTCGAGCGGGGCGCGGAGTTCGTCAGCGCCGCGACGGACCGGGGGAACTTCCCGATGGCCGCGAACTTCGCGAAGGCCGGCTATCCCGTCGTACGGGAACGCGTCAACTTCCACCCGGCGGACCTGAAGGAGTAGGAGGAGAGGCGGGGCCCGGCATCGGGCCGGGCCCCGCTTCCGTACCGCGGGCTTCCGGTCGGCGGGGGCTCAGGCGCCCACGGTCCCGTCGATGCCCTCGCGCAGGAAGTCCGCGTGCCCGTTGTGCCGCCCGTACTCCAGAAGTACGTGCACCATCACCATCCGCAGCGACACGTCCTCGTCCCACCTCGGCTGGTAGCCGACCAGGTCCAGGGACTCCGCCTCCCGCTCGATCCGGCGCGACCGCCCGACCTCCGCCTCCCAGGCGCCGAACGCCTCGGCCCTGGTCGACCCGCTCGCGTCGTACGCCGCCTGGAAGTCGATCCGGTCGGACCAGACCATCGGCGCGTCGTGGTCCTCGAACACGCGCCGGAACCAGGCCCGTTCCACCTCCGCCATGTGCCGCACCAGACCGAGCAGCGAGAGCGTGGACGGCGGCATCGACCGCCGCCGCAGTTCCTCGTCGCTCAGCCCCTCGCATTTCCTGGCGAGAGTGGCGCGGTGGTAGTCGAGACAGGCCCGCAGCGTGTCGCGTTCGCTGCCCAGGCGGGGCGGTCCCACACGGTTGTCGACGGTCACGTGCCGTACCCCTCAGTCGTGCGTCCGGTTCCGGGCCAGTATCCCTTCGGACGCACGGCTGCCGGGCCGGCCGCTAGGCGGCGCGGGGCGGCTCCTCGGGGCGCTCCTCGGGGCGCTCCTCGGGGGCTTCCGCCTCACCGGGGCGCCCGGACCGGCCGGGCTTGCCGGTGGTGGAGACGGAGCGGAGGCGGGGTCCCGGCTCGGGTTCCTCCGCGGGCGGGGTGAGGGGGCGGCGCTGCTGCTTGCCCCAGACGCCCACGCCGACCAGCATCAGCGCGGCGCCGATCACGGCGTTCGCCGTCCCGACGTCCAACCCGGTGCCGTCGGTGCTGACCTTCAGCCCGCCGACCAACTGGCTCTGCCGGAGCATCCACAGCGCGGTGATGAAGAGCACCAGGAGCGCGGCGAGGATGACGAGACGGCGCGAGCGCGTCAAAGTCCCGTAGATGGCCACCAGCGCGGCGAACGCAAAGGGCAGGAAGATCGAGCCGAAGAGCTGCGCCCGGGTATCGGAGATCCCGTCGAAGACGCTGCCGAGCGCGTAGAAGCGACCGTCCCGCCCGTTGTACCAGGGCCGCCAGACACTCCAGACCACGCCCACCACACCGGCGAGGACGAGGACGGAGCCGACGACGTAGCGCTTGTTGCGCGCGATGTTCTCCAGCATCTTCGTACTCCTCCGATGCCGTAGTCCCCCATCCGACGCTACGTCCCACGCGCCCCTCCCGCCACCGGGAGAACAGAGGGCGCATCTGCGGCGAAGAACTAGAGTCGGATTCGACTACTTCTGGGGGGCACGGACCACGCATGCGCATTTCCTTCCTGCTGCACAATACGTACGGAATCGGGGGCACCATCCGTACGACCTTCACCCTCGCCCAGGCCCTCGCGGAGCGCCACGACGTGGAGCTGGTCTCCGTCTTCCGGCACCGCGACGAGCCCATGATGGAAGCCCCGCTCGGCATACCCATCCGCACGCTCGTCGACCTGCGCCGGCGGAGCCCGGACTACGCGGGCGACCTGCCGGACCACCGCAAACCCGCCCGCGTCTTCCCACGCGGCGACGGCCGGCACAACCAATACAGCAAGCTCACCGACGACCGCATCGGCGCCTATCTGCGCACCGTGGACGCCGACGTCGTCGTCGGCACCCGCCCCGGGCTCAACGTCCACATCGCCCGCCAGACCCGCCGCGGCCCGGTCCGCGTCGCGCAGGAACACCTCACGCTCGACGGCCACGGCGGGCGTCTCCGTCGCGAACTCGGCATCCGCTACGGCCTCCTCGACGCGGTGACCACCGTCACCGAAGCCGACGCCCACGCCTACCGCACCCGCCTCAACCTCCCCGGGGTCCGCATCGAGGCCGTCCCCAACAGCGTGCCGGCACCGGCCGTCGCCCCCGCCGACGGCACCGCCAAAGTGGTCGTCGCCGCCGGCCGGCTGACCCGGGTCAAGCGCTACGACCTCCTGATCGAGGCGTTCGCCAAGGTCGCCGCGGCCCGCCCCGACTGGACGTTACGGATCTACGGCAGCGGCGACCGCACGGGCAACGAACGCGACGCCCTGCGGGCGCAGATCGCCGACCTCCGGCTCACGGAGCACGTCTTCCTCATGGGCAATGCGAGCCCCATGGAGCGGGAGTGGGTCAAAGGCTCCATCGCGGCGGTCACCTCGAGCAAGGAGTCGTTCGGCATGACGATCGTGGAGGCGATGCGCTGCGCGCTGCCGGTCGTCTCCACGGACTGCCCGCACGGGCCGGGCGAGATCATCGAGGACGGCGTGGACGGCCGCCTGGTCCCGGTCGGCGACGCGAACGCCGTGGCGGACGCGCTCCTCGAGCTGATCCAGGACGACGCCCTCCGCCGCCGCACGGGGGCGGCGGCCCGCGCCGCCTCCGAACGCTTCGACCCGACCCGGATCGCCGCCCGCCACGAGGCGATCTTCACGGAACTGACGGAACGCCCCCGCCCCCGCGGATTGCTCCGCGACCTGGCCCTACGGAGCCGCGGCACGGCGTACGGCAGCGCCTACACCGCGAGGCACGTGGCGGCTACCGCCCTGCGCCGAGCCCGCGGGCGAAGTCGGTGAACGCCTGCCAGGCGTCGGCGGGGAAGGTGAGCACGGGGCCGTCGGGGTGGACGCTTGGATTCCGCCATACTGGATCGCCTCCCCACTCGCGATACGTGTCCGGTACAGCACTCTCCGTAGGAGCTGTGTGCCTGGCCAGGGTGTTCGCCTCAGCGGCACCGTGGGGATCCATGAATCCCCCAACGATTTCCCCCGCAACGGCGAGGTGTCGCTGACCGTCGAGACGGTGGTCGCGGAGTTGTGCGCGAACGCCGTGCTGCACGGGCGGGTGCCCGGCCGGGACTTCCACCTGGCGATGCGGCTCCGCGTCGACGGCGTGCTGCGCATCGAGGTGGCCGACGCGCGGCGCGAGCGCGTGCCGGTGCTGGAGCGACGGTACGACGTGGAGGGCGAGCGCGGGCGGGGGTTGCTGCTCGTCGAGGCGATGGCCGACCGGTGGGGGGTGGCGGAGCGGCAGGCCGTGGGAAAGATCGTGCGGTGCGAGCTTGATACCTGACGCCCACCCCACGCGGCCCTCGCGCTCGGGGGGCGGAGAAATTGGGCCGTAACTCGCGGTAACACCCCCCGATCCGCGCCGAATCAGCCCTCCAGCGCCGACTTTCGCCCCTCCAGACGCACCCACCCACCCGGCAGCCGCCAGATTCGCCCTCAGGCCACCCGGAATGCGCCCCACCGCCACAAAGTCGCCGCAACAGCAGCCGGAAACCCGGGCAAAATACCCGCCCAGCCCGACTTTCGGCCCAGCCGAACCACCCCGCCGACAGCCCCGACACGCAGGCAGACCGACCCCGGCCCCGGCGTCATCCGCCACCGACGCCGGTCCCGCCCGCGCACAGGGCAAGCCCGCCTCCGGTGGCCGGCCCCGTCACGGGACGACCGGTCCGTAGGTGGCTTCAAGGGTGCCCGCTCCCTCCGGGCCACCCATAGCCGCCCGCCTTTCGGGCCGGAGTCCGGTGTCAAGGGTGGGGCGAAGCCCCATCGCGCAGCGACGTTCCCGCAGCGAAGCGGAGGGGACGCCCTTGACACCGGGCGGAGGCCCGCACACTCACAAGCGGGGTGGCCCGGGGGAGCCTTGACGACACGGCTACTCCCCTCGCCGCTCCCCCGTACGCCTGCACCCCTGACGAAGCACCACCCGCCCGGCACCGTACCCCCGCACCCGGCCCACACAGACACGACGTACCAGCTCAACGCCCTACTGCCCCCCGGGTTGTCAGTCCGGGCGCATACCCTTGGGCGGGCGTGAGGGCACGAGCGGGCCGAGCACGAGCAGGCCGACCGACCCAGCGGACCGACCACGAGCACCCAGCCGCCTGGGCGGGCGTGAGGGCACGAACACGCCGATCACGAACGGCCCGCTCACGAGCAGCCAGTCCCCGAGCAACGGCCCGGCGGCCCCTACGCCCCGCCCCCTACGCCGTGGCCCCCGCCGGCTCGTCCTTTCGTCCTTGCCTCACCACCAGCGACATCATCGCCGCCAGCGCGCACAGGCCGCCCGACGCCAGCCACACCATGTCGTACGAACCCGTGACGTCGCGGGCCACGCCGCCGAGCCAGGCGACGAGGGCGGCGCCGATCTGGTGGGAGGCGAGGACCCAGCCGAAGACGATGGCGCTGTCCTCGCCGAAGTGCTCGCGGCAGAGCGCGAGGGTGGGCGGGACGGTGGCGACCCAGTCGAGGCCGTAGAAGACGATGAAGAAGATCATCGGCGGGTGGATCGACGGGCCGAGGAGCAGCGGCAGGAACATGAGGCTGAGGCCGCGGAGTCCGTAGTAGACGGCGAGCAGCCGGCGGGCGTCGTAGCGGTCGGTGAGCCAGCCGCTGGCGATGGTGCCGATGATGTCGAAGATGCCGACGAGCGCGAGGAGCGAGGCGGCGGCGGTCATGGCCATGCCGTGGTCGTGGGCGGAGGGCACGAAGTGGGTGCGGATGATGCCGTTGGTGGACGCGCCGCAGATGGCGAACGCACCGCAGAGGAGCCAGAACGTACCGCTGCGGGAGGCGTCGCGCAGGACGCGCAGGGCTCGGCCCGCCGCGCCGCGCTGGGGCGGGGGCTTGGGGACGAACTCGTCGGAGCCGTAGGGGGCGAGGCCGACGTCGGCCGGGTGGTCGCGGAGGAGGAGCCAGACGAAGGGGACGGCGGCGGCGGAGACGAGGGCGACGGTGACGGTCGCCGGCCGCCAGCCGTGGGTTTCCACGACCCAGGACAGCAGGGGCAGGAAGACGAGCTGGCCCGAGGCGGTGGCGGCGGTGAGGAGGCCGGTGACGAGGCCCTTGTGCTTGACGAACCAGCGGTTGGTGACGGTGGCGGAGAAGGCGAGGGCCATGGAGCCGGTGCCGAGGCCGATGAGCAGGCCCCAGTAGAGGATCAGTTGCCAGCTCGCGGTCATCCAGTGGCTGAGCAGGGCGCCGGTGGCGATCATCAGGAGCGCGAACGCCACCACGCGGCGTATGCCGAAACGGTCCATGAGGGCAGCGGCGAAGGGGGCGGTGACGCCGTACAGCGTCAGGTTGACGGAGGCCGCGAGGCCGATGGTTCCGCGGGACCAGCCGAACTCGTCGTGCAGAGGGCCGATGAGCAGCCCGGGGAGCGCGACGAAGGAGGCGGCGGCCACGACGGTCACGAAGGTCACCGCCGCGACGAACCAGGCACGGTGCACACGCCACTTGGCGGGAGGCTTCACCGGCGCGGCAGCGCCGGTGTCGGCCCGGGCCCCGGCCACAGGCCGGGCCCCGTTCTCAGGCCGGGCCCCGGCCTCGGTCTCGGCCTCGGTCTCGATTCGTGCGGAGGGCGTCGATGGCTGCGTCACCTGTCGAGGATGGCCCGGGTACCACGTCCGCACGAGTGGCCCGAGGGCCAAGGTGTGCAAGGATCGGGCCAAGCATCGCGGCCGGGATCGAGAACCGGACAGCCACCCAGAGGACACACGTCCGGCCGTGAACCCTCAGACGATCAAGCAGCCTCCCACGCTGCGCAAGTGCCGCACCAGAGCGGTCACCAACCGACGGAATCCGGTCGACACACCGCGCACCCTCACCCACAAAGACGCACCCCCACCCCTCTGCCATCACTGTCCGTATGGGATCTAGTGCACTGAGTAGTGACTTCTCTAGGGTCGGAGCGACATCAACGACGTCTCCCTGGAGGATTCGTGGCCCGTCTTCGCACTCGTCTGGCCCTGCTCGGCTCGGCCGCGGCCCTCGCCGCCGGCGCGGTCGTCCCCGGCCAGTTCGCCGGGGCGCACCCCGCCGCCGCGGCCGAGGACCAGCAGTGGGTCGCCCTGGGCGACTCCTACACCGCGGGGGTCATCCGGGCCGCGGGCGATGCCTTCGAGTACCCGCGCGACGGCTGCGAGCGCACCGGCCGGTCCTACCCCCAGGTCATCGACCGCGACCTCGGCGGCCTCTTCGACCTGACCAACGTCAGTTGCGGCGCCGCCACCATCGAGAACGTCACCGACACGCCCCAGGAGCCGATCGGCCGGCACCTGCCGCCCTTCTCCGAGGACCCGGACTACCCCTTCCCCGCGGTGCCGCCCCAGTCCGAAGCGGTGGGCCCCGATACCGACGTCATCACCGTCGGCGTGGGCGGCAACACCCTCGGCTTCGCCGAAATCCTCACCACGTGCATGCGGGTGGGCGGCGAGAACGACGGCGCGGGCACCCCGTGCAAGGACGCCCTGGGCGCCGGCATCCAGGCCCGGCTGGACAAGGTGAGCCAGGAGTACGACCGGATGCTCGCCGTGCTCCACGAGCGCGCCCCGGGCGCGAAGATCCTGGCCGTCGGCTACCCCACGATCGTCCCCCAGTCCACCGCCAAGTGCGGCTACGGCGACCTGACCAAATTCGGCACGATCACCCAGGGCGACCTGAACTGGCTGCGCCAGGACGTCCTGGACCCCCTCAACAGGACCATCGAGAAGTCGACCGGCACGCAGGAATCCGCGAGCTTCGTCGACCTCTCCGCCTCCTCCCAGAACCACAGCGTCTGTGACGACACCAAGTGGGTCGAAGGCTTCGTCACCCTGCCCGACCAGCTTTCCTTCGTGCACCCCAACGCCCTCGGCCACCGCAACGCCGCCGACCACGTGGAAGAGGCGATGCTGAACACCCTCGACTGACCCGGCCCTCGGCACCCCGACATCCCGGCCCCCGGCGCCCCGGCACCCCGGTCTCCGGCGCCTCTGGCCCGGAGGCCGGGGTGTGTCAGGATTGGGCCATGGGAAGTGTGCAGCGGCCCGCCGTGGTGCAGGAGGCGGTGGTGCAGGAGGCGGTCCCGGTGCCCGTGTTCCGGCATCCGCAGCGGCATCCCGTCGCCGTCTTCGTACGGCACGGGATGCTGCCCATCGAGCTGGGGATCGTGCACCGGCTCTTCGGGCGGGCCAGGAGTGCGGCGGGGGATCCGCTGTACGAGGTCGTGACCTGCACGGTCGCGCCGGGTGAGGTGCGTACGGACGCGGACGTGACGATCAACGTGCGGTACGGGCCGGAGGCGCTGGCCCAGGCCCGTACCGTGATCGTGCCCGCGTCGCACGAGGCGGACGAGGCGTACACGCGCGGGCGGCTGCCCGCGGAGCTGGCGGGCGCGCTGGCGTACGTGCGGCCGGAGACGCGGCTGGCGTCGATCTGCACCGGGGCGTTCGTGCTCGCCTCCGCCGGGCTGCTCGACGGGCGGCCGGCGACGACGCACTGGGCGTCGGGGGACCGGTTCCGGGCGCTGTTCCCGAAGGTGCGCTTCGACCCCGACGTGCTGTACGTGGACGACGGTGACGTGCTGACGTCCGCGGGCGTGGCCTCCGGGGTCGACCTGTGCCTGCACATGATCCGGCACGACCACGGCTCCGCCGTGGCCAACGACGTGGCGCGGCGCACGGTCGTCCCGCCGCACCGGGACGGCGGCCAGGCGCAGTTCGTGCGGCGTCCCGTGCCGGAGCCGGCGGTGTCGACGACGGCGAAGGCGCGGGCGTGGGCGCTGGCGCGGCTGCACGAGCCGCTGGCGCTGCGGGACTTGGCGGCGTGCGAGTCGATGTCGGTGCGGACGTTCACGCGGCGGTTCCGGGACGAGGTGGGGATGAGCCCGGGGCAGTGGCTGACGGTGCAGCGGGTGGAGCGGGCACGGCAGTTGCTGGAGGACACGGACCTGCCGGTGGACCGGATCGCGACGGATGCGGGCTTCGGCACTGCGGCGTCGCTGCGGCAGCACATGCAGGCGGCGCTGGGCGTCTCACCGAGCGCGTACCGCCGCACCTTCCGCGCGGAGTCCGAGGGCGCCGTCGCCTGAGGCGGGGCGATCGCCCGGCGCCGGTCGGCCGGCTGCGTCTGAAGAGCGAGCGGCGTCCGGGACGGGGGGCCCGGCCGGGACCGTGGGCGCCTGCGGCGGAGTCGCGGGATTGTCAGAGGGGGCGCCTACCCTGGGGTGGGTGTGCGGGGTTGTGGGGGGATGTGGGGGGGGTGCCTGGCCGCTGGTCGCGGTGGATGGTCAAGCCCGTTTCGCCCGCCGCCAGTTCCGGCCTCAGCGTCAGCTCCTCGTCGTAGTCCCCGCTCCGCTCCGGGCGGTACGGCAGCGGCGCGGTCGTCCACAGGTCCCGCAGCCGCTCCGCGAGACCCGCCGCCACCCGCGGGTACTCCTCCCGTGTCAGCCGGTCCGCGCCGTAGACGACGAACGGCGGGAGCGGCGCCATCCCCGTGTAGAAGAAGGTGCCGTGGTGCAGCGGCCAGAGCACCTCGTCGACGTGCCCGTGGATGCCCCGCGGGCCGAAGCTCGCCTCGCGCGCGCCGACCGACGTGACCACCAGCGCGCGCCTGCCCGCCAGGCCCCCGTCCCCGTACCGCCGCGTCCTGCCCGCCGCGTCCTTCACCTTCGACGCCAGCCCCTGCACCAGTACCCGGTCGAACCACCCCTTGAGGATCGCCGGCGGCCCGAACCACCAGAGCGGGAAGTGCACGACCAGTGCGTCCGCCCATGCCAGCTTCTCGTGCTCGGCCGCGATGTCGGGGCTCACCCTCCCCGCGCGCCAGGCGTCCTCCTGGGCGTCGCCGACCAGGAGACGGTCCGCGTCGCCGCCCGCGTAGTCGCCGGCGTCGAGGACGGCCTTGAAGCCCATGGCGTACAGATCGCTCTGCCGGACCTCGTGCCCAGCGGCGCGCAGCGCGCGGATGCCGTCGTCGCGGAGTGCGGCGTTGAGGGAGCGGTGTTCCGGGTGGGCGAAGAGCCAGAGGACGTTCATGCTTCGAGCTTCGCGCCGCTACGGGCCGGGGACGAGAGCCGTATCGCCATCATTCGCAAGGATCGCGCCACAGGCCCGGGAGAGGGTCGAGTGGCGGCGCGCCCGTGCAACCCCGAGCCCTGCACGGCGAACCGCCACCCGGCATCGGCGGATGGGGACTTGCGCCGGATGCGCGACCCGCCTTCGCCAAGGGCGTCCGACCGGCCGGCAACCCTCGGCGTCCCCTCACGACGAATCGCTGCCCACAAGGGTGATCAGGCCCGTACGACTCGTCAACACCTGTTCCGTACCGGACGTGTCACGTGCTGTTCGTGCCGGCGCGTGCGTGTTCGTGTGCGCCCGCGAAGAGCGCGCCGTCCGCGCCGTCCGCGCGCTCCCCCGGCGGCGGGGCGAAGGCGCAGGCGCGGTCGATCTCGCACCAAATGACCTTGCCGAATCCTTCCGCCTGCCAGCCCCAGCGGTCGGCGATGGCGTCGACCAGCTCCAGCCCCCGCCCGTGCGTCTCGTACTCGTGCGCGCGCCGCTGCCGCGGCGGGGCGGCGCAGGTGTCGACGACCTCCACCCGGTACGGGCCGCAGTCCGCGGCCGACGCGGGGAGGGCGAGGCGGAGCTCGGCGGGGCGGTCGGTGTGCACGACGGCGTTGGTGACCAGCTCGGAGACGAGCATCACCAGCGACTCGGCGTACGGCTCGTCGGCCGTCACCCCGGTCCACGCCAGCCGCGCCCGCGTCCACCGCCTGGCCCGGCCGACCTCGACGGGGTCGGGCCACACCTTGAGCTGTACCTGCAGGGTCTGCACCGCTCACACCATCCTCGGGATCACGCTGCGTGATCTCTCTGCCGTCCAGGATGATTGACGTAGCGTCACAGCGGCAAGCGCTTCGGGCATATCCCAGCGCGAAAGAGTGCGCGTGCGGCATACTGTGCGACGCTCGCGGCCGACGGCCGAACGCCGGTCCGGCGTCGACCACTCATGCTGCTGTGACCTTGCACGAGTCCGGCAATTCCGCACCGCCCCGGCCACCGATTCGCGGGCCGCGGGTCCGTGTCGCCGCATGACAACTCGCACCCGATGAAGGGTAGTGGAGTCGGGGCCGACTTCGTTGCGTAACGGCAGAGTTCCCCCATGCGTGTTGGCGCTCTGCCCAGTTTCGGCACTCTCCGTAGTCGAATCGCCGAATCTCCTCTTGCGTCGCTCACCCTCGATGTATAACTTCTTATACATGAGCGAGCGGGTCCACAACAGGCTGGCGGTGATCCGCGCGGAGCGGAGTGTGTCGCGGAAGCAGTTGGCCGAGGCTGTGGGGGCGCACTACCAGACGATCGGGCACATCGAGCGCGGGCAGTACAACCCGAGCCTCGACCTCGCTCTGCGCATAGCGGAGTACTTCGAACTGCCGGTGGAAGTGCTCTTCGCCCTCCGGCCGTTCCGCCCGCTCAGCGACGAGCTGTACGGGCCGGGGAAGGCGGACGGGAACGACAGCGAGCACGACAGCGCAGACAGGGGAGCACGATGACCCAGCCCACGACCGAGCGGCCCCGCGGGGGCGCACGGCAGGCCACGACGTACGACCGCGCGATGTTCCGCATCATGAACGACCCCGCCGCGCGCCCGGTGTTCGCCACCGCGGGGCGGCGCCGCGCCGCCGTGGGGGCGCACGTGGCGCTCACGGGGGCGACCCTGGCGTGCCTCACCCTGCTGTACCGCCTCGACGACGCCTGGCTCATCGCGCCGTTGGCGGCCCTGCTGCCGCTGTGGGTGATCGCCACCGGCGTGCTGAACGGCGGCACGCGCGGCCTGCTGGAGCTGCGCACCCGGATGCTGGACGAGCGGCAGCTCGCCGACCGCGACCGCGCGGGGGCCGTGGCGCACCGGGCGGCGACGGTGCTGCTGGCCGTGGCGGCGGGGATGTTCGTGCTCGCCGAGGCGGTGGGCGCGGACGGGCTGCCGGCGGTGCCGGCGGTGTGGGTGCTGGTGTACGCGGTGGTGGTGGTGTGGCTGATGCCGCTGTGGGTCGCGGGGCTCCAGGCGCGCGACGAACCCGCGGACGAACCCGCGGACGAGGCCCCCGAGGAGGCCGGGTAGGACCAACTCCCCCGTCGGCTACGCGGACAGGGGTTCCGCCGTGCCGCTCGTCGCGTCGTCCACGTCCGCGTAGACCGCGAACAGCCGCCGTACGCCCAGCGCCGCCAGCACCCGGTTCACATGCGCCCCGCCGGACACCGCGGTCCCCGAGACGCCCCCGGACGCGCCCACCCCGCCGTCCGCCGGCAGGATCAGGCGGAAGTCGCCGCCGCAGGAACTCAGCAAGCGGCGCGCGGCGATGAGCACGCCGACGCCGCTGGAGTCGCAGAAGCGGACCGCGGAGAGGTCGAGGACGAGACGGCGGCGGCCCTCGGCGACGGCGTCGTGCACGTGCTGCCGCACCCGGGGCGAGGTGACCAGGTCCAGTTCACCGCAGACCCACAGGACGTACCAGTCGCCTCGGTTGTCGGTGGTCACCTGCAGCAAAGACACCCGGTCGCTGTCCTTCCGTCGCCTGTCAGCTTGTCGTGCCTGCTCGCCTGCCCGTTTCGTTCATCCGCAATCCGCTGTGTTGCACGTGTCACCTGCTGTGCCCGCAGCACACAAGATGAAACACCGACCCTATGCGCAATCGCCCCACACGTCCCCCGCATTCCGGTCAGCACCGGATAACCGTTGGCAATTCGTTGCCTTCTGTTGCGCGTCATCCGGTACGGATAACGCTCCTGGGGCGTGCGCCCCCACTCTCCGGCGCTACATTCGTTGACACCGGTAACCAGGGGGCGGGCGACGGATGGGGAGCGCATGGCGCACGGCACCGGACCGCACGGCACCGGACAGGGCGCCGTCCCGCCGCGCTGGAACCGCAAGATGCAGCAGCGGCTCGCGCGCGGCGAGGCCGCGGCGCTGAGCGAGCTGTACGACCGCTTCGCGCCCCTCGTCTACGGCCTCGCACAGCGCGTGCTGGAGAACGAGGAGGAGGCGAACGGCGTGCTGGCCGAGGTGTTCTCGTACGTCTGGCAGCACCCGGACGCGTACGACCCGAAGCGCGGCCAACTGCGCTCCTTCCTGGCGGGTCTTGCGCACAAGCACGCCGTACGGCGGCTGCGCTGGGCGGTGATCCAGGCGGGTGCGGCCGGGGAGATCGAGGACAGCGAGGAGCGCATCCGCGCCGTCTCCGCCGCCGCCCGCGCCGACTACATCGTCACGTCCATGCCGGAACCGCAGCGCGCCGCGCTGGAGCTGGCGTACTTCAAGCGCCGCGACTACCGCCAGACGGCCGAGGAACTCGGCGTCTCGCCCGACGAGGCCCGCCGCCGGCTGCGCCTC
This sequence comes from Streptomyces sp. WAC 06738, assembly GCF_003945505.1. NCBI lineage: Bacteria > Bacillati > Actinomycetota > Actinomycetes > Kitasatosporales > Streptomycetaceae > Streptomyces > Streptomyces sp. WAC 06738. Next base: position 3,222,400 of record NZ_CP029618.1, read on the forward strand.
GGGCTGCAGATGCTCGCCACCGCGCACACCGAGGCCGGGCGGCCTTCATGATCATGGGCCCCTACGACCACGGCCGGCTGAAGTCCCTCCTCGGCGCGTGGGCGCTGGCGGCCTGCGCACCCGAGGAGACCGCCGCCGTAGAGGCGCACTTGACCGACTGCGCGCCCTGCGCGGACGAAGCGCTCCGGCTGCGCGACGCCGTACGCCTCCTGCACCCGCACGACAACCTCGACATGGATCCCGCGCTGCGCAGCCGGGTGCTGGAGCTGTGCCTGACGCGGCGGATGCCCGGGATCCCGATGCCGGGCTGGTCCGTCCCGTACGACGCGGAGGCGGCCCGGCTCGACGCGCTGCTGGCGGACATGAACGAGGCGGACTGGGGCGCTCCGGTCCAGCTCGCCTGGTACGACGACGACCGCCCCGCGGTCCGCGAGACGTCGGTGGCCGGTGTCATCGGCCATCTCCTGGCCGTGGACGGGCTGCTGGCCCTCGCGCTCGGCCTCCCCGACCCGCTCGCCGCGGACGCACCCGCCGCCGGCACCCACCCGCGCACGGTCGCCTCCCCCGCCGAGCGCACCGAGGCGCTGTGGCGGGTGGCCGGCTCGTCGTACGCGGAACAGCAGTCGCTCGCCCGGGAGTTCCGGCGCAAGCACGCGAGCAAGATGCGCAGCGAGTGGCGCGACCAGACGTACACGCTGATACGGACCGCGGGGTTCGCCGGCAGCGGTGTCGCCGACGTGCAGGTGCCGTACGGCGGCGGGGCGGCGCTGCCGCTGCGCGACGCCTTCCTGGACCGGGCCTTCGAGTGCTGGATGCACGCCTGGGACATCGCGGAGGCCGTGGACTACCCGTACGTACCGCCGACGCCCGAGCACATGCACCTCATGATCGACCTGGCGGCGCGGCTGCTGCCGCAGACGCTGGCCGACCGGCGCCGCTCGGGGCGCGCCGCGCCGCCGCGGACGCTGGTGGCCGCGGGGACGCCGGGGCGCACCCTGCACCTGGAGATCGAGGGCAAGGGCGGCGGGAACTGGTATCTCCCGCTGGACTCGCCGGCGGCGGTCGCGGGCCCCGAGCGGGCGGTGGCCCATGTGGCGCTGGAGGGCCTGGAGTTCTGCCGGCTGGCGGCGGGGCACGTGTCGCCCGCGGAGGCGGCGGTGGGGAGCGACGGGGAGCGCGAGGCGGTGGAGGACTTCCTCTACGCGACGGCGTCGCTGTCGCGGCTGTAGCTGCCGCGGCCGTAGGGGGCTACGCGAAGACCACCGTGCGCGTGCCGTTCAGCAGCACCCGGTGCTCGCTGTGCCACTTCACCGCCCGCGCCAGCGCCTGGCACTCCACGTCCCGGCCGACCGCCACCAACTGCTCCGGCGTCACCTCGTGCCCGACCCGCTCGACCTCCTGCTCGATGATCGGGCCCTCGTCCAGGTCCGCCGTCACGTAGTGCGCGGTGGCGCCGATCAGCTTCACCCCGCGCGCGTGCGCCTGGTGATACGGCTTCGCGCCCTTGAAGCTCGGCAGGAAGGAGTGGTGGATGTTGATGATCCGCCCCTCCAACTGCTTGCACAGGTCGTCGGAGATCACCTGCATGTAGCGCGCGAGCACCACCAGCTCGACGTCCTCGGCCCGGACCAGCTCCAGCAGCTTCTGCTCCGCCTCCGCCTTGGTGTCCTTGGTGACCGGCACGTGGTGGAAGGGGATGCCGTAGGAGCCGACCAGTTCCCGGAAGTCGGTGTGGTTGGAGACCACGGCCGCGATCTCCACCGGCAGCGCGCCGATGCGGGCGCGGAACAGCAGGTCGTTCAGGCAGTGCCCGAACTTGCTCACCATGAGCAGCACCCGCATCTTCGCGCCCTGCTCGTGGATCTGCCAGTCCATCGCCCACGACTCCGCCACCGCCGCGAAGCTGGCCCGCAGCTTGTCCACGTTCGCCTGCGGCTCGGCGGAGAAGTGCACCCGCATGAAGAACAGGCCGGTGGTGGGGTCGCCGTACTGCTGGCTGTCCTCGATGTTGCAGTCCGTCATGAAGAGATAACTGGAGACCGCATGCACGATGCCCTTTTTGTCCGGGCAGGACAGCGTCAGTACGTACTCGCTCATGGGCCTACGATCCCACACCCGTCAGGCGGCGCCCGTCATGATCGCCAGCACTTCGAGGGAGCGCGGCGGGGCGTCCGGGTCGTCACCGTCGTTCTCCGCGAGCCGCACGTGCGCCTCGCGCGCCGCGCGCACGGCCTCGGGCCACGCGTGGTTCTCCATGTACGCGGAGACCGGCGAGTCCGCGCCGACCTGGTGCATGATGCGCAGCACGCGGAGCACGGCGACGTCGACGAGCGCGGCCTCGCGGGAGTCGCGGAAGATCGTCCCGACGTACTTCTCCGCCGACCAGTTGTCCAGCCAGGTGTCCTCGACGAGGCGGTAGACGGCGTCGGTGACGTCCCCGTACCCCGCCGTCCCCGCCGCCCAGTACTCCCGCTGGAAATCCGGGTCGGAGAGCATGTGCAGCGCGGAGCGCACATTGGCGCGCCAGCGCCACCACGGCATGTCGTTGATGGGCATGGGCACCATGGTGGAGTAACGGCGGTCGCGGCGTGAAGCCCTTTCACCGACGGGACCGCCGGCGTCCTTCCCGCTGCCCTTCGCGGGGCTCACAGTTGCGTCGCCTGGCGCTGCGTGAGGCCGTACTTGTCGGCGATCGGGTTCCAGAGCCCGGCCGCCTCCTCCTTGGCGGCGGTGGCCTCGCCGCTGGCGCTGTTGCCCGCCGACAGGTGGTTCCCGCCGCCGCCGCAGCCCTTGCCGCGCTTGGCGGCGTCGGCCCAGGCGGCGTAGTGGTCGTCGGCGGAGGCGCTGGCGTTCCAGGCGTCGGTGAGCGAGCGCGTCAGGTCCTCGTGCGAGGGGAGCTTGTCGACGCTCAGGTCCGAGAGCCGGGCGACGAGGTCGCGGCGCTGGCCCGCCGCGTCGCGCAGGTCCTTGGCGGCCTTGCCGAGCGCCTTGCACTCGCGGATGTTCGCGACCGAGCTGATCACCGCGTCGCGGCTGTCGTTGCTCTCGGCGAGCAGCGCGTCCAGCTCCTCGGCCTGCGCCTCGGCGGGGTCGTCCTTGACCGGCTTCTCGCCGCCGTCGTCCTTCCCGCCGTCGTCCTCGCCGCCCGGGTCCTGGTCGGCGCTGGCGCTCGGGGTGGCGCCGCCGGCGGAGTCGCCGTCGCCGTCGCCGCTGCTGAGGAGCCAGCCCGCGGTGATGCCGACGGCGGCGCAGGCGGCGGTGCCGATGGCGATGGCGGCCCAGCGGGGGATGCCGCCGCGGCGGTCGTCGTCATCGTCGTAGTACGGGCCGCCGGGGCCGCCGGGCCCGCCGTTGCCGTACGGGCCGGGGGGCGGTCCCGCGGGGTGGGCGCCGGGCTGCTGGGCGCCGTACGGGGGCTGGGGGCCGACCGCGGGGGCGGCGCCGGGGCGGACCGGGGGGAGCCGCTGCGTGGCGCCGGGGTCGCCGGCGGGGGCGCCGGGGCCACCGGGGCCGTCGCGGAACAGGCCCTCGAACTGCGTGTGCACCGGTGCCGCGTGGCGGCGCGAGCGCGGGGAGTCCTCGTCGAAGGCCGGCGGCGCGAACGGCGGCCGGTCCGGGGGCTGCGCGGGCGGGGCGCCGGGCTGCGGGGGCGGCTCGGAGGCGGCGGGCGGGTCGTAGGCGCCGGGCCGGGGGTTCTCGTACGGCCCCGGGAGCGAGGGGATGAGCTGGGTGGCGTCGGAGTCGTCCCCGGGTCTCTGCTGCGGTGCCGGGGCGATCGGGGGTATGAGCTGCGTCGCGGCCGCGTCGTCCGCGGCGCCCGGCGGCGGTCCGGCGGGCGGCTGCTGCGGTGGCCCGCCGTACGGCGGCTGGGGCGCGGCACCGGGGTGGCCCGTGGCGGCGGCGGCCTCCGGGCCGCCGAGGGCGCCGGGGCCCGCGGGGGCGCCCGGCGCGCCCGGCGTCCCCGGGGAGGCCGGCAGCGGCCAGGGCTGCCCGCCGGCCGACGGGGCGCCCGGCGGCTGCGGGCGCTCCGGACGGTTGCCGAGGTGACGTATCTGCTGCGTCGACTCGTCCTCGCTCTCGGCGGCTGCCGCGGCCGGGGACGGGTCCTGGGCCCACCACGGCTCGCCGCCCGGGGGCGGCCCGGCGCCGTCCGACGCGGGGGGCACCGCTCCCGCGCGCTCCTCGCGCCGGGGCTCGCTGCCGTGTCCGTCGTGGGTCAACGGGACTCCTCATGGGTACGGACTCTGACCGTCCGGACACTACCTGCTCGGTGCCGCGGTGAGCCAAGAGCCCAGCCCATGGCACCGGGCGGTGAACTCCCGCACCGCCGGCTCGGCCTCGTACGGCTCCAGGCTCCGCGCCAGCCGCGCCAGTTCGGCCGCCGCCCTGCCGGAGGCCAGCCCGTCGAGCAGCCGCAGCGCCCGCGCGCCCGTACGGCACGCCTGCGCGGGCTCCCGCCGCCCGCACTGCGCCCTGGCCAGCGCGGCGAGCGCCAGGCAGCGCAGCCGCGCGGAGGACTCCGGCAGCCCGGCGAGCGCCTCCTCCGCGCGCCGCTGCGCGGCCTCGTAGCGGCCGAGTTCGAGGAGGGCGCAGGCCAGTTCGTAGGCGAGGGCGGGGCGGCCGAAGCGCGCCAGCCAGGCGGGTTCGCGCCCGCGCGCCGGGTCGCGCGCGGGATCCCGCACGCCGGCCGCGGCGCCGGCCGCGCCCGTGGCTCCCGTCCCGCTCGCGGCACCCGGCGCTCCGGTCGCACCACCGGCACCGCCCGCCGCGCCCGGCGCACGGGTTCCGCCCGACTCCGCCTGCTCCATCGCGGCCCGCGCCCGTCCCGCCGCCTCCCGGAACGCCGCCTCGTCGCCCAGCCCCGCCGCGCCGCGCGCCTCGGCGGCGCTGAAGAGCGCCTCGGCGCGCGGCGGCACGCGGTCGCGGGTGCCCTCGCGGGCGGTACGGGCCAACTGCACCACCTCCCGGTGGTTGCCCAGCGCCGCGGCCAGCCGGCTCATGCCGGCGGCCAGGACGTAGCCACCGAAGGCGCGGTCGCCCGCGGCGTCGGCGAGGCGCAGGGCCTGGACGTAGTAGCGCTGGGCGACGCCCGGCAGGCCGGTGTCGGCGGCCATGCCGCCGGCCAGTTCGGTCATCCGGGCGGCGGCGGCGAGGAGTTCGCGGCCCAGCGCGTCGTCGTAGCGGCCGGCGAGCAGGCCGGAGACCACGGAGTTGAGGTAGTGCACCGTCACCGGGCGGTAGTGGCCGCTGCCGTACCGGCGGTCGAGGGTGGCGAGGGTGGCGGTGGTCTCCCGTACGGCGATCACGTCGGTACGGGTCACGGCCCTGCCCGAGGTACGGGCCAGCGGCGGGCCCGGCGCGCTGATCAGCCAGTCGCGGCTGGGCTCGACGAGCGCGGAGGCCACCGGGGTCGCGCGGGTCAGCACCTCGCGCCGGCCCACGTCGGCCCGCCACAGCTCGCAGACCTGCTCGATGGCGGCGGTGACGGTCGGGGCGTAGATGAGCCCCAGGGCGGTGCCGGAGTGCCGGGAGTCGGCCATGCCGACCTCGTCCAGGGTGACCGCGCGGCCGAGCTTGCGGCCCAGTGCCTCGGCGATCATCGCGGGCGCCTGCCCGCGGGGGCGCTGACCGCGCAGCCAGCGGGCCACGGAGGTCTTGTCGTAGCGCAGGTCGAGGCCGTGTTCGCGGCCGCACATGTTGACGCGGCGGGCCAGCCCCGCGTTGGAGCAGCCTGCCTCTTCGATCACCACCTGAAGTCGTACGTTCGGCGTGCGTGCCTCGATTGGCCTGGCGGCCATGGGTAGTCCTCCCTCAGGGGGCCGTGCGCGGCCGGTTCCTGGCAGAACCGACAGGACGATCATTTCCCGCGAAATAACCGGAAAACGCCATGCTCCCTCCCCGCGCATCCGTGCGCCCCGCTGCCGTAACGTTGCTTCGGGAGAACCCTTGAAGGGCCCGTAACCCCTGCTCACGGCTGGAGTTGAGCCGTCCGTGAAGGAGACCCTGGGAGCAGAGGCGACGCACGTACCCCGGCAAGAGAACCCGCGTGAGCAGAGCGAAGAACTGCTGTCCGCAGCGCTGCAGTACGCGGAGGACCGGCACTGGGACGTGGTGCCGGGCACATGGATGGAGACCGACGACGGGACCGGCGCACCGCGGTGCTCCTGCGGCGACACGGCGTGCCACGCGCCGGGCGCGCACCCCGCGCGGCGCGACTGGAAGGCAGCCGCAACGGCCAGCGCCACCACCCTGCGCCGCATGTGGTCGAAGCACCCGCGGGCGGCCGTACTGCTGCCCACCGGGCGGGCGTTCGACGTGGTGGACGTGGCGGAGAGCGCGGGCTGCCTGGCACTGGCCCGGCTGGAGCGGGGGCGCACGGAGCTGGGCCCGGTGGCGGCGACGCCGGACCGGCGGATGTTCTTCTTCGTCCTCCCGGGTGCCACCCCGAAGGTGATCGACGGCCTGCACGAGCTGGGTTACGCCTCGTCGGTCGCCCTTGACCTGGCGGTACGCGCCGAGGGCGACTGGGCGGCGGCCCCGCCGACGCGGTTCGCGACGAGCGGTCCCGTGCAGTGGATCCGGCGGCCGACGGTGTCGAACGCCTACCTGCCGGACGTGGCGGAGCTGATCAGCACGCTGGCGTACGCCTGCGGCCGCGAGCGCGTAGGAGCACGCCGGGGCGCGTAGTGCGCCGGGGCGAGAGAGGGGGCAGGGGGGCGGAGCGGGGAGCCGCGGTTCAGGGGACTTCAGGCACCCCGCGCGGAGGCCGCACGGCCGACGACGGAGGGCAGAACTCCCGGCGGCGCAAGCGCGGGGACGACGGCCGCGTACCGCAGCCCGCCGCCGGCCCGCCGACCGTACGTGCCGGGGCAAGAGAGGGCAGGGGGCGCCGGAGCGGGAGCGCCGGCCGGGCGGGCTTCCGTACCGCGTCCGCGCCCCTGACCGTCCTCGTCCGCCGTGGGCGGCGGGCAGTCAGCTGGCCGCCCCCGCGGAGCCGGCCTGGGTGCGCCAGCCCGGGAGGAGTTCGTCCAGCAGGGCTTCGGTGCGGGGCGGCAGGCCGCGGGCGCCGTGGAGGGCCGCGGAGCGGTCCAGGAGGTCGGAGGCGGTGGCCTCCAGGCGGTGGGTCTCCCCGGTGGCGTGGACCGCGCGGAGGAGTTCGTTCCACAGGCGCTCGTCCGCCGGGGCGACGACCAGCGCCGCCTGCACCGCCGCCACCGCGCCGTCCGCCTGCCCCGACTCGCGGCGCAGCGCGGACAGCGCCAGGCCCGCGTCGGCGACGAGCAGCGGGAGCTGGGCCTCCACGATCTCGTTCGCCAGCCAGCCGTACCGGCCCTGCGGCCGGTCCGCGAGCAGCGGGCCCGCGGCCAGCGCCAGCGCGTCGTTCAGCAGCCGCTCGCGCGCCTGCGGGCTCGACTGCCGCGTGGGGTCGGTCGCTTCGAGGTGCAGCGTGCGCAGCACGTCCCAGTCGGAGACGACCGACGTGGACAGCGCGAGCCGCCCGTCCGCGTCCGGCGCGAGCCGCGCCGCGCCCGAGGGGTCCCGGCCCAGCCAGGTGACCAGCCGCTCCACGAAGGCGTCGCGCACGTCGTCCGTCACGCCGCGCGGCCAGAGCGCCGCCGCGAGCACCTGCGGGTGCACGCCCTCGCGGTGGAAGAGCAGCAGCGCCAGCGCCTCCCGCAGCAGCGGGCTGCGCTCGCCGTCCGGCTCGGCCAGGCCCATGATCTCGTACGAGCCGAGCAGCCGCGCGTACACCGCGGGCCGCCCCTGCTCGGACAGGTCCACGGTGAAGCCGACCTCGCCCGCCGCGCGCGTGACCGAGATCCCGCGCCCTTCCGTGCCGCTGGTCGCCGCCCCCTCGACCTCCACCTGCGAGAAGAGCTCGACCAGCGCCTCGTGCTGCTCCTGCGGCAGCCGCTGCGCGGCCAGCTCCAGGCCCAGCAGCGGGGCGCGCAGCCTGCCGTCGCGGGTGATCTCGAACTCCCAGGACGCGCCGGCCAGTTCCTCCTGGCCCGTACCGACGAGGTAGCCGATGCCCAGGCGCGAGGAGCCGCCCGCGAGGTGCGCGAGCCGGTCGGCCTCGGCGGCGGTGGGCTCGGTGGCGACGATGACGAGGTGCGGCGCCCACTGGGTCCGGCCCGCCTGCCCGGCGCGGCCGGTGAGCACGCTGTCGTGGCCGGCGTTGCCCAGCGCGTTGGCGCGCTGCGCGGACTCGGCCTCCATGACCTCGATGAGCGCCGGCACGTCCTCCAGGTAGCGCACGCGCGTCGGCGCCAGCTCCGTCAGCCGCTCGCCGAAGCCGACGACGGTCACCGACATCCGGTCCGACCACCCGTTCGTGGCCAGCTCCGCGGCGATCGACGACAGCACCGCGAGCCGGTCCGCGGGCGCGCCCTTGACGGCGGCGATGCCGGGGACGGCCTCCAGGTTGAGCAGCAGCCGGGCCTCCTCGCGGGTGCCGAGGCTGGCGAGGCCCGGGTACGGGGCCGCCGCGTCGTCGGCCTCGTCGGGCTGCGGGTAGCTCTCGATGTCGGCGCGGTCGATGCGCCAGAACGTCTGGTCCTGCCCGGTACGCCACGGGGCGGGCGGCTCGCCGGCCACGCCCGCCAGTTGCAGGTACAGGTCGGCGTCGGTCAGCCAGGCCGCGTAGATCGTGGGCAGCGGGCGGGCGGCCTCGGTGAGCGAGGCGGACAGCCCGCGCAGCGCGCGGTCGAGGAACCGTACGCCGCCGGGGTCGGCGCCCACCAGCAGCGCGTCTCGGGCGAGCGCGGCGCGCCCGGTGGGCTCCGCGCCCGTGCGGCCCGCGCCGCCGGACTGGAACGCCGCCTGCCACAGCGCCTGCCGGCGCCGCCGGCTCAGCGCGCCGAGCACGCCGGCGGCGAGCAGCGGCGCGGCGATGAGCACCTCGGGCAGGCCGATGCCGCCGCCGTCGCTCTGCACCTCGGGGACGGCCTGGTCGCCGCGGTCCGAGCCGGTGTCGCCGCCGTCGCTCTCGCGGGTCGGGATCTGCTGGACCGACTGCTCGCCGCCGCGGTCGCCGGAGTCGCGGTCGACGGCGGGAGTGTCGGGCACGAGGCGCTCACCGCGGCCGGAGGTGGCCTGCCGGTCGTCGCCGCCCGGGCCGCGCTCGTCGAGGGTGGGGCTGGACTTGTCGTACTCGCTGATCTGCTCGGCCTCGGACTTGGACACCTCGTTGCGCTCGTCGGGCATCTCGACCAGGTCGCCGCCGTGCGCGTCGGCGGGCATCTCCATGATCCAGCCGGGGCGGATGAGGCTGGCCTGGCTGAGCTTGGAGCCGTCGGGCTGGATGCGGTCCTTGTTGAGCTGGTAGATCTCGCCGTAGCGGCGGCCGTCGCCGAGGTGCCGTTCCGCGATCTCCCAGAGCGAGTCGTGGTGGCGGCCCTCGGGTGGCTGGATGCGGTAGAACTTCGTGTCCCGCTCGGCCTGTTCGCGGGTGTCCTTCTGCACCTCGCCGCCGGCGCCCTGGCCGCGCGGGGTCTCGACGTCCACGGCGGGCCTGGCGGTGTCGACCTGCTGGCCCGGGGTCTGCTGCGCGGCGGCGACCGGCGGCGGCTTGTGCTGGTCGAGTTGCTGGCCGAGCTGGGAGAGTCCGGGCGCGAAGCTGGCGGCGCCGGCGGTGAGCAGCAGCACGGCGGCGACGAGCTGGCGGGCGAGCGCCTGGCTGGCGCCGGAGCCCGGCACCCGGCCGGGCATGCCCATCCCGGAGACGGCGGCCTTGGCCTCGACGAGCACGCAGGCGGCGAACTGCGCCCAGGCCAGCCAGACGACGACCGCGAAGACCTTCAGGAAGACGTCGGCGGTGATGTCCTCGTTGAGCATGCTGAGGGAGGGCGCGGAGTCGGGCAGCGGCCAGCCGATGAAGTAGGCGAGCGCGCCCGGCACGCCGACGACGAGGACGACGAGCGCGAGAAAGGCGAAGAACGCCCTGACGACGTCGCCGAAGGTCCTGCGCCGGATGCGTACCGGTACCGGAGTCCTGTTCGCGCTGCTGCGTGCCATCGCTGGTCCTGAGCCCTCCCGGTAAGCGCGGCGCGGACCGCGGCCCCCTCGTGCGCGCGCTGCGCGCGCCGGCCGCTGGGCGGCGTCCCCGTACTTGCCCACCTGACGTTACCGAAGGCCGATTTGGGGGTCGAGCCCAGACAGGTGACTGCATCGTCACGACCTCGTCACCGCGGCCGTGCAGCGTACGGCACCGTGCCACCCTCGGCCGCCCGCGGTCCGCCCCCGAGCGTCCCGCCCCGCCCCGGCCGGCGCACGGCGAGGCCGCCGGTTCCGCCCCGCGTGCGGCGGTGCGGCCCGGCGGCCTGCGGTACGGGCAGCGCGCCCGCGGGCGGTCAGCAGAACGGGATGTGGTCCACGTTCTTCACCCAGCGCGCGGCGATGAAGCCGTTGTGGGAGCCGATCTTGTACCAGAGGGAGTTGCCGAACACGTCCTGGCCCTCGACCTTGCAGTCGATCCAGACGATCTCGCCGCGGGGGATGAACCCCTTCTCGTGCGAGGCGGTGGTGGGCTGCGAGCGGATCAGGACGCCGGGCTTGGCGATCACCACGCCGCGCTGCGTGGCCTTCCAGTCGTCTTCCCAGGTCTTCATGGCGGGCGCGTGGCCCGTCGCCGTGGTGGCCGCCACCGGGGCCGCGCCCAGCAGCCCCAGCGCCATGGCTCCCGTGGCGAGCGCGACGGCGGTCTTCTTTCTCTTCAGCACAGATGCCCCTTGACGGTCGATCGGAGTGAGGCGGTCGCCTCGGTCCGGTTTGTATGACTATCTGACCGATGTCTGGGGTCTAGCTCGCCGAAGAAGGCCCATTTCCCCCGATTGGCAGGACCGCCTCCCGCGTACGGCCCACATCCCCCGCTCCGGACGGGCCCGCCTAGGCCCTGTCTGGCAAATAGCGCCGTCCGCCCTGTGGGCGGGCGTTGCGGCGTCTGGTGCGTGCGATCGCAAGGCGGAGGGTCGACCGCATAGTGGGCCTATTCGGTCGATCCCGACAACGCAGCGAGCGTGCGTGCCAGGCGTCGGGACGCAGGCGGGATTTGTCAGACAGGGCCTAGGGCTCGCCGACCTCGGTGCGGGGCTCGGCGCGGGCCCTGCCGGTGGCCTCCAGGGGGCCGCTGAGGGCCAGGCCCGTCAGCAGCGGGCGGTAACTGAGGACGATCTCGACCTCGACGTGGTCGGCCGCCGCGCTCGTGCACGTCGCGGCCTCGACGTCGCCGTTGTGGACCGTGACGTGCGACATGAACTCCTGCACCCGGCTGTCGCAGTTCTCGAACCGGATCGGCGCCTCCAGGTCCGTCTGGCCCTCGTACAGCGCTTCCTTGTCCGTGTCCTGCGCCGCGTACCGCGCCGCCTGCTCCGCGATGTCCGCCGCCCGCTCGCGCTGCGAGATCGCCAGCCCGCCGTCGACCACGAACGCCGCCAGCGCCATGAACAGGAACGCGAAGATGATGACCGCGCCCGCGCCGGAACCCCGGTCGTCCAGCTTCCGCACCCGCCCGGCCAGGCCCGCGCGCAGCCGCGCGGCCGCCACCCGCACCCGCGTCATGCCGCCCTCCGGTACGGGTCGAGCGGCGCGGACGACGAGCCCGTCATCCGCGGGTCGATGTCCAGGCCCAGCATCCCCAGGCCCTTCACCTCGCAGGTCACCTCCACGGTGATGATGTTGCTGGCGGCACCCGGCTCCGGCGGGGAGAAGTCCCCCGACAGGTCCACGTCGACCGGGCCCGTGCACACGTCGCCCTCCAGCTGCGACTCCGCCGCCCGCTGCGCGGCCCGCTGCGCCTCGCCCACGGTGCGCTGCAGGGACGCGGCCCGTACCGCGTCGCGCGCCGCGCCGTCGACCCCGCCGCGGCCGTCGACCAACTGGCCGAAGGCGACGAGGACGAGGATGAACAGGAACATCACCGGGGCGAGGATCACCACCTCGATGGTCGTCACCCCCCGGTCGGACCCGAGGTCCCGGCGCTCCCCCGGCTCCCGGGCCCCCTGCTCCCCCGGTCGCCGCGCGCCCTGCCCGCCGCGCTCACAGCCATGCGTCCCCGTCCCCCGTCGTCATCCCAGATCCGGTACGAACCGCTCGATCGGCCCCTCCGACTCCGCCCGCGCCTTGAGGTCGATGAAGGGGAAGACGTTGACCACGCCGCCCTCCACCGCCACCCCGACCCGGTCGTCCGCGGCCTCGTACACCCGGATGTCCGGGCTGGTGAGCAGCTTCGGGCCGACCGTGTTCAGCCGCTCCCGCGCCGCCTGCCGGGCCAGGCCCTGCCAGCCGCCCGGGTTCGACTCGGCCGTCCTGCGCGCCTCGCGCGCCCCGTGCTGCGCGGTCGCCTGCGCGACATGGTCCGCGAAGAAGTAGAGCCCGAACTGCACGGTGGCGAAGATCATGAAGTAGAGCACCGGGGTGAGCAGCACGAACTCGACTGCGGACATGCCGCGGTCGCCTCCGCTTACGCCGTGCCGCCCGCCCCCGGCCCCGTGTCACCGCCGCCGCCGTCGCCGCGGCAGGCGTCCAGCCTGCGCCGCAGCCACGCCGGTGCCTGTGCCCTTGTCGCCATGATCGTCAGCCCGCCCCGTCAGCCGGCGGCTCAGCAGCCGTCCGCGCCGGCGTTGCTGATGCAGTCCTTGACGTCGTTCGCGCCGTCGGACAGCGCCTGGTTGATGATGACCGCGACCGCGCTGACGATCGCGACCACGATGGCGGAGATGATCACCCACTCCACGGCGGAGGCGCCGCGGTCCAGTTCGCCCGAGCGGGCGCGCTCCACGCGGCCGCGCAGGAAGGTGACCAGGAAGTCGATGGCCGGGTGTCCGGTGCTGGTGGTGAAGCGGTTCTTCATGACGTCGTTACGTCCTCTCTGCGTAGTGGGGGGATGACTCAGACCTGCAACACGCGGATCGCCGCGGGATAGACCAGGAAGACCAGGAACCCGGCGCACAGCAGTAGTTGTGCGACGAGCATGGACTGCGACTTCTCGCCTGCCGCCCCCTCGATTTCGGCAAGCTCGCGGTGCCTCATGGTCTCCGCCCTGGCCGCCAGCGACTCGCGCACCTTCGCGCCGTCGTCGGAGACCAGCGCCAGCGACGCCGACAGGTCCTTCAGCTCTTCGATCCCCAGCTCGTCGCCGAGATTGCCCAGCGCCTGCCACTGGCTGGTGCCGGTGATGCGGGCGTCGGCAAGTGCGTTGCGCACCCTGCGCAGGGCCCAGCCGTCGCTGATGTCGGCCGCGGCCATCAGGGCCTCGGGCAGGCCGCGCCCGCCCGCGAGGTTCATCGCCACCAGGTCCAGGTACGCGCCGACCACGCGGCGCAGGTCCTTGCGCTTGTCGGCGGCGTCCCTGCGTACCTCCAGGTCGGGCAGGAGGAAGAAGAGCAGCGCGGCGACCAGCGCGAGCCAGACCGGGATGACGGGGTTCAGGCCGAAGCCGGCCACCGAGATCAGCGCGTACACGCCGGGGCCGAAGACCAGCCCCACCGCGGAGAGCAGCACCTTCGTGGCCAGGAAGCTCTCCCAGGAGCGGTCGAGCACCGCCAGGTCGGAGCGGAGCGAACGCTGCTCCCAGCCCTGCCGCAGATAGAACTCCGCGGCCCGCTCCCCGACCTGCGCGCGCAGGCCGCCGAAGCGCCCCTCCTCCTGCTGCTGCGGCGAGGAGGTCACCGTCCGGCCCGAGCCGCGGGCGCGCAGCGCGTCGACCCGGGCGACCGTCGCGACCGCGCCGCGGCGGCCGGGCGCGATGGCCCGTACGAGCAGATAGATGCCCAGGCCCATCACCGCGCCGATGACGACGGAGTACGTCAGCGTGTCCGCACCCTGGAACTCCATCAGGAGACCTCCTCACGCGGCCGGACGAAGGCGACCTGCTGCGGCTGCTGCTTCGCGCCGGCCAGGAAGCGCTCCGGCGTCTCGATCGTCGACAGCTTGCGCAGCCACCAGAAGCCGGCCGCGAAGAGCCCGCAGACGCAGGCCAGGACCGCCTGGCCGACGGGCGAGCCGTAGGGCTCGACGAAGCCGCGGTTGAAGACCGACAGGCCGAGCACGAACGCCACCGAGACGCTGACGACGATCTGCACGCTGCGCCGCGTCGACGCGCGCTGCGCCATCACGCGCTGGCGCATGTCGACCTCCTCGCGCGCCGACTTCGCCAGCGCGCCCAGCACCTCGCGCAGACCGGGGCCGCGCAGCCGGGCGTTGAGGATCAGGGCGGCGATGATCAGGTCCGCGGAGGCGTCGTCGAGGTCGTCGGCGAGGTGCTGAAGGGCGTCCGGCAGGGGCGTACGGGACCGCAACCGGTCGACCATCGCGTCCAGATGCGGCCGCAGCGCGGGCGCCGCGGCCCTGGCGGACGCCGGTATGGCCTGCTCCAGGCCGACCGCGCCGGCGATCGTGTCGCGCAGCGACTCCGTCCACTGGGCCAGCGCCTCGACCCGCTTCATCGCCATCCGCTCGGCCGCCGCGCCGCCGAAGAGCTTGTCCCAGAACGCCACCAGCACGCCCGTCGCCAGACCGGCGACCGGCCAGCGGGTCAGCAGCAGCACGAGCAGCCCGGCGACCGCCGCGAGCGTCGCCCGCTGGCTGGCGAACCGGACCAGCTCCGCGGCCCGTTCGCCCTGCTGCTCCTTCTCGTGCTCCGGCTTCGCCGGCAGCCCGCGGAGCGCGACGATGAGCAGCGCGATGCCGCCGCCGATCACCGCGCCGGCGAGCAGCCCGTAGCCCATGGTGGCGGAGAAGATGGATCCGTTCATCTGCCGCTACCTCCAATCCCCGCTGGGCTGGTAACCGAACGGAATGAGCTCGTCGATGCAGTGGATCGGCGCGTGCGGGTGCAGCAGGCCGTCCGGGCCCTCCTTGAAGACCTCGGACGACATCACGCGGCCGTCCACGCCGTTCACCTCGCGCACCGAGGTGACCATGCGCTGGAGGCCGCCGCCCTGGTGGTAGAGGTTGCGCCGCTCGATGAAGACGACGAAGTCGATGGCGCCGGCGACCAGCATCTGGCTGGCCTCCACCGGCAGCCGCTCGCTGGCCTGGAGGGCGTACGTCGAGATGCGGTTGAACACCTCGGAGGAGCTGTTGGCGTGGATCGTGGAGAGCGAGCCGTCGTTGCCCTGCGACATCGCGTTGAGCATGGTGACGATCTCGTCGCCGAGCACCTCGCCGACGATGACGCGGGACGGGTTCATACGCAGCGACCTGCGGACCAGCTCGGCCATCGTGATGGCGCCGTGGCCCTCGGAGTTGGGCAGCCGCTCCTCGAACGCGACCACGTTGGGGTGCAGTTCGGGGAACTGGTCCAGGCCCAGCTCCAGCGCGCGCTCCACGGTGATCAGGCGCTCGGCGGCGGGGATCTCGTTGGCCAGCGCGCGCAGCAGCGTCGTCTTCCCGGCGTTGGTGGCGCCCGCGATCATGATGTTCTTACGGGCCCGCACCGCGCAGGTGAGGAAGGAGCCCAGCTCCGCGGTGATCGTCGCGTTGCCGATGAGGTCGGGCAGGAAGACCTTGCCGAGGCGGGCGCGGCGGATGGACAGCGCCGGGCGGCGGGTGACGTCCATGACCGCGGAGAGCCGGGAGCCGTCGGGCAGGCGCAGGTCGAGCTGCGGGTTGGCGGAGTCGAAGGGGCGCGAGGAGAGGCCGGAGTAGGCGCCGAGGATCTGGATCAGCTCGACGAGTTCCTCGTCGCTCTCGGCCACCGGGTCGACCTTGGCCTCGCGGCCGTCGGCGTAGCCCACGAAGACGTGGTCGAAGCCGTTGATGTCGATGTTCTCGACCTCGGGGTCGTCCAGCAGCGGCTGCAGCCGGCCGACGCCGAAGAGGGCGGCGTGCACGGCCGCGGCGTACGCCTCCTCCGTCTCGGCGTCGAGGGGCGTGCGGCCGTAGTTGATCTCGGAGCGGGCGTAGTCCTCCAGGATCTGCGCGATGACGGCGCGGGCGAAGTGCCGCTCGTCCTCGGCGGACATGGGGGTGACGCCGGCGAGCTGGTCCTCGTGGCGCTGCCGGGCGATGCGGTCGCCGGCTTCCTGGCGGAAGCGTTTGACGAGGCTGTGGTCTACTGCGGGTCCGCTGCTCATCGGGCGGCTCCATGGCGGGGGCCGGGGCCCTGCGCGGGGCCCTGGCCGGGCGTGGCGCCGGGGGCGCCGTAGGCGGGGTGCTGGCCGGGGGCGGCGGGCGGGCCGGGCTGGGCCGGCTGGCCGGGCGCTCCGGGCTGACCGGGGGCCGCGGGTGCGGCGGGGGCGCCGGGCGCGGCGGGCCGGCCCTGCCGGCCCGGGGCCTGGGGCTGCTGGGCGTGCTGCGGGGCCGCGTGGCCGGGCTGCTGCGGGGCGCCCTGGCCCGGGGCGCCGCCGTACGGTGCCTGCGGGGCCCCGCCGCCGTACGGCGCCTGGGGTGCGCCCGCGGACGCCGGCTCGGCCAGCAGCGAGCTGCCGAAGTGCTGGTGCAGATCGCTGGCGACCTTGCGGATGGACCGTACGAGCATCGACTTCTCCGCACGCCCGCGCCGCCGGCCCGCCAACTGCTCGGCGCCCGCGACGTCGTCCGCGATCACCCCGAGCACGCGGGCGCCCGACTGCGACGCCGTGAGCATGTCGTTCACCTGCGCGGCGACCTTCGCGGCGCCGGACGGCTCGGTGACCAGCAGCACGCCGATCAGCGGCGTGCCCAGCGCGGCGGCGCCGCGCTGCGTGCCGTGCAGCCTGGCGGACAGGGAGGACGCCCGGTCCCGTACCCGCGCGATCTGCTCGGGCAGCGCGCGGGCCACCAGCAGCACCAGCGAGGCGTGCGAGAACAGTTCCAGGGTGCCGGACTCCACGCCGACGCGGCCGCAGTCCGCGATCACGTCCGCGCCGCCGTGGGGCGACTCGGCGAGCGCGGCGAACGCGCGGCCCAGCGTGGGCCAGAGCCGGGTGAGCCCGGCGGACTGGTCGGAGTTGCCGAGGCCGACGATGACGTCGAGCCCGCCGGACATCGGCTGCGCGTGGTCCCACAACTGCTCCGCGGCGATCCCGCGGCGGGCGGTGGCGGCCAGCGACAGCATGCCGGTGTTCGGGTCGAGTGAGTTGCCGTTCTGCCCGACCGAGCGGTAGACGAGGTCGCCGCCCGCCGGGTCCGCCTCGGCGAGCAGCGCACGCCGGGGCCAGACGGCGGCCAGCGCGACGGCGGTCGTCGTCACACCGGGCGCGCCCTTGTCGGCCGCGACTGCGATCAGCGCCATGGTGAGTTCCCTCGCTCCCGTGAAGACCCGCTAGACGACGTCAGCTACCGCTGGATACGAGAGTCAGGCCGACTTCCTTCTCGGACGCCGCCGCCACGAGAGGGCCCGCCTGTGTCTTGTCGACGAGGAGATTGACGGTCACGGTTCCACTGGTGACCGTGCCCTCGTCGCCGCGGCTGATGCTCTGCACCTTGACGCCCTCGGCGAGCACGTCGCCGGTCGTGACGGTGCCGGTGGAGCCCGTGCTGCCGTCCTCGCTGCTGCCAGACGAACTGGGACTGTCGCCGACGAAGTAGGCGTCGACGCGGGCGCCGTCGACCAGGCCGCCGGGCATCTGGCCGGACTCCATGGTCACGCCGACCACGGTCTGGCCCTCCTCCAGCCCCTTGCCCTTCTGGATCATCTCGCTCACCAGGACGCTGCCGGGGACGAGATCGGTGGTGGCGTAGAACTTGTCGAGGTCGCCCCGCAGGTCCCAGCGGATGTAGGGGATGTCGCTGTCCTCCGGCATCATCACCTGCTCGATGTCCTCGTCGGAGATGCCCTCGCCGGCGGGGACGCGCTCGGAGATCTGCACGGCGGCCACCTGGTTGCCGGCGCGCAGCACGAGCACGGCGGTGCCCAACGCGCCCGCGAGGATGAGCAGCACCGCCAGCGCCGCCAGCGCGGGTTTGCGTTCGCGAGGAGCAAACGGCAGTCTGTCGCCGGACTGCGGAACAGGGGCGGCCGACCTGCCGCCCGCGGCTGCCGTGCGTTCCCTGGTCTTCACGGAATCACCCCGTAACTCGCCGTTTCCTGGCCGAAATTCCCCTACCTGATCGGCCGAGAACGCCGCAACAGGTTGTCAAGCCATCGAACCGTAGCAGTAGCCTAAACCCCCCTCAACCCGCGTCGGGCAACGAGAGCGTCACAGCCCATCGACAGTTCCGATGGCTGAGACGACAACCTTGTCCGGACCGCAAACGACCAGCTTGCGGGGGCGGATGGGGCCGGTTCCCGCGGGCGTACGTGTCCACGCGCGCGCCGGGAGCGGGGGCGGCCGCGCCGTTGGCGGTGCACGCTGTGACAGAACTGTGGACCGGGTATTGGCGAATCCGGATATGTGCAGTCGCCAACTCGCCGAATGAACGGAATTCCACGGGAGTCGGGGCGCGATTACGGATGTCGGTGGTCGTCGCTACGATCCGGTGGGAAAGGGGATACACGTGCGACGGCCGGTGCGGCAGCGGGTGTGCGGCGGACTCGGGGGATCCGGGGGGATGGTGAAGTTCGTGAGGGGCGCGGGGGCGTCGGTGCGCGCCTTGCTCACCGTCGGCCTGCTGCTGCTTCTGGCGAGCCTGTTGGCGGCCGGGGTGCCGGCAGGGGACGCGGTCGCGGCGGGCCGGGCGGAGGGGGACGGCGGCGGGGGCGGGCAGGCGGCGTATCTGGCGGAGCGGCTGCGCGCGGAACCGGTGTACGTGACGGACCAGGCCCCGCGCGAGATACCGCGGTCGGCCGCCGGGGAGTTCGCGAAGGCCGCGAAGCGGACGGGGGTGCCGACGTACGTCGTGCTGCTGCCCGAGCGCAACCCGTTCGACGAGCGGCTGCTCGGCGCCGTGCACGACAGGCTGCGCCGGGACGGGCTGTACGTCTTGCTGGACAGCAGCGGCATCGGCATCACCGCCGTGCCCTTCGGCGTCGACGTGCCGGCCGAGTCGGCGACGACCGTGGCCCTGTATGAACTGCCGTACGACGCCGGGCCGCTGCTCACGTTCGAGCGCTTCGTGGAGGCGCTGACCGACGACGACCCGGCGGGGCGTGCGGAGGCGGCGCGGGAGAAGTACGGCAGCGACGCGGGCCGCGCGCCGGAGGAGGAGCCGGACAGGCTGCACATCACGCGCACGGACCGCGCGAACCAGTCGTTCCTGACGGGCATCCTGCTGGCCGGGGTGCCGCTGCTGACGCTGCTGCTCGTGCTCTACGTGCTGCGGAGGCGCGCCGCTCGGGCGGGTGCCAAGCCGACGGGCCGCTGCTTCGCGGGCGTCGGCGGGCGCGGGCTGCTCGCGGCGGTCGCGACGGCGGCGGTGCTGGCCGGGTCCATCGCGCTCGGCGCCGCGGTGCTGTACGACGACGAGACGACGGACCCGGGCCCGCCGCCGACGCGGGCGGACATGGACGCCCGGCTGGACCGGGTGTCGGCGGGGCTCGCGAAGGACCCGGTGTACGTGGACCCGGAGTCGCCCGCGCAGATCGACTCGGCGGAACTCGCCGGGCTGCGCAGGAAGATCGGCGGCCTCGACGTGCCGGTGTACGTGGCCTCGGTGCCGATGGCGCCGGAGGACGAGTCCGGCGGGCAGGCGGACACGTTCCTGAAGGCGCTGGGCCGGACGGCCGGCGGGGAGGGCATCTACGTACTGGCCGATCCGCGGAGCGGCTATGTGAACGCCGTCGACTACGGGATCGGGCTGGACGTCGACCTGTATCTGCTGCCGGAGGCGATCGGGTACCCGCCGCGCGACGTGGACGACGACGACCTGCGGCTGGGCGAGCGGGTGGGGATGCTGGTCGAGGAGCTGGACGGAGCCCGGCCGGGCGGCGATCGGGGGAGGGCACCGTCGCCCATGGACCCGCCGGACCCGGTGGCGGAGGACGCGCTGCCGTCGGTGTTCGCGGCGGACTTCGCTCCGGGGCTGTTCGTCGGGACGCTGGCGGCGGGGCTGGCGTTCGGGCTGGTGGCGGGGACGGTGCGGATCTTCGGCAGGGTGCGGCCGGCGAGGACCGCGGCGGTCGCGGCCGGCGAACGGTCGTACGAGGCGCCGCCGGACCCCTCGGAGGCGTACCTCCGGCGGACGGCGCACGCGGAACTGGAGGCGCTGGCGAGGGCGTTCGAGACGGCGGACCCGGCGGGCGCCGTGCGTGTCCGGGTGTGGGACTGCCTGGACGCGGCGCAGTTGCTGGTCGACGTGGAAGAGGACGGCCGGATCGACCCGGACGCGACCCCGGAGTCGCTGGCGACGGCGATCACGCTGATCCGCGCGGCCCGCGCGACGCTCGCCGCCCCGGGCACCCCGGCCCGCCTGTGCACCCTGAACCCGATGCACGGCCCCGCCCACGGCAGGCAGCGCCTCCGCCCGGCCCCGGGCGCCCCCGCCCGCGCGGTCCCGCTCTGCGCGGGCTGCCGCAGGGCGGCGAGGTCGGACCCGGCCACGGCACACCGCCGGCGCCTCACGCTCCCGTCGCCGCGCGGGGAGGCCCGTATCCCGTACGACACGACCCCTGGCCCGCTGCGCACGGCGGGCGAGGGGGTGCCCCGACTGATCCGCGAGGTACAGGAGGCCGCCGGTGTCCACGACTGAGCAGGGGCGGGAAATCGCGGAGGCGGCCGGGCGGCGGCTGCCCGCCGGGTCGGCCCGTGGCCCGGCGCGGTTCGTCCGGGTGGCGCCGCTCGCCGCCCTGGCGGCGCTGCTGCTGGTCCTCCTCCCCACCCCGGCCGCCTGGGCGGCGCCGAGCCCCGGGGAGGAGATCGCCGACCGTCTCCGGGACTCCCCCGTCTACGTACACGACGCCTACACCGGGGCCGTGGACGAGGCGCGGCAGCGCGCGATCGCCGCGCGGATCGAGGAGACGGGGCTGCCGATCAAGGTGGTGCTCGTACCGCTCGCGAAGGGCGACGACTTCGCCGGCGACCCGGGGACGCTCGCGGAGGTGGTGCGCGGACGGCTCGGCGACGGGGACCTGATCCTCGTCACGACCAGCGAACAGGCCGACTGGCTGCAGGGGTTCGAGTGGCCGGGCGACGCCCACCAGGCGCGGGACGCGGTGGGCGCGGTGGGGCACCTGGACGAGATGAACGAGGCGGGGCTCGCGGCGCGGGTGGAGAAGGCGGTGGAGCTGATCGACGCGGGCAACGGCACGGAGGTGTACGAGGAGGCGGTGGCGGACCTGGGCACGGACTCACCGCCCGGGACCGGCGCGGACGCCGGGGACGGGGACGCCGGAGACGCCGGGGAGAAGGAGTCCGGGGGCGGCTCGGCCCTGCCGCTGACGCCGGCCGCCGCGGCGGCGGGCGTCGCCGTGCTCGCCGGGCTGCTGTGGTACGTCCGCCGCGGCCGGACGGGATCCCGGATGGGCTTTCAGGACCGGATCCCGCGCGGTGACAGCGCCGTTCGCGACGCCGCAGGCGGTGTTCGCGGCGGCCCGTGCGGCGGACGAGGCGGAGCTGCGGCGCCGGGCGGAGGAGGAGGTCGTGGCCCTGGGCGAGGCGGTACGGGAAGCGGAGACGGACACCCCCGACCGGGCCACCCACGTCCACGCCGCGCTGGACGCGTACGCCGCGGCGGGCACGGTCCTCGACGGCGCCGGGAGCCGGGCCGACCTGGCGGGCGTGCTGGCCCTGGTGGCGGAGGGCCGCGACGCCCTGGAAGCCGCCCGCACCACACGCCCCCGCCGCACCACCCCGCTCCCCCTGTGTTTCTTCAACCCCCTCCACGGCCGCGCCACGCACCGCACCCGCTGGCGCCCCCTGGGCAGCCGCCGCCAACTCCCCGTCGCCACCTGCGACACCTGCACGAAGGCACTCCGCGAACGCCGCGCCCCGGAGGTCCTGACGGACACGACGGAGGGCCGCGAGGTCCCGTACTTCGAGGTCCCGGCGGAATCCAGCATCTGGGCGGCCACGGGCTACGGCTCCCTGACCCGGGACCCCCTGGCCCCCCGCGTGGCGCGGGGCGACTTCACCCGCACCCGGGACTGACACCCCCGCGCCCGCACGGTGCCTGGGCGCCGAGAGAGGCGGGATCAGCCCGGGGTCCCCTAGGGCGGCCACTCGGCTCCCGCCTGCTCCAGCATCCGCTCGTACCCGCGTCGCCGGCGGCGCATGAGCGCCGATGCCAGCCACAGGTACAGCCACCACCCCACCGTGATCCCGCCCGCCGCGGCCAACGGACCCGCGTGCAACGAGCCGTTGGCCGCGAGAGCCAGCAGGATGCCCAGGGGGACCGCCGCCGCCAGCATCCGGAGGCGGCCGCGGCGCGACGTACCGTAGAGGTCCACCATGATCCGGGCGTGCAGCAACTCCACCTCCTGCCGCGCCTCCGGCAGCGGCACCGGCCTGCTGCCGCCGGACAACCCCGGGAGCGGCCCACCCAGCGGTGCGTCCGGGTAGTGGGCGCGCGTGCGGGTCGCGCGTTCCCCGGCGTCCGGGAGGCGGCGGAAGGCGAAGACCGGGTGTGCGCGGCTCACGCCGTGCTCCGGAGAGAGGCCGGCGTAGCGGTATCCGTACTGCTCCGCGAGGTAGGCGAAGGCCGCGAACGTACGCCGCGAGTTCCACGGGTTGATCGTCGTGTACGTCTCGGCGCCCTGCTCGCCCGCCTTCAGCAGCGACCGGAGCCGGGACCGGAGTTGCGGCCGTGGTGACATCGCCGTCCTTCGAGTGGAACCGTGCACGCGGTATTCCGCTTCCTATCATGCGGCGGGGGATCGTTCCGCGGGGTAACCACTTCGGCTTCCGGGGGAATTCGTGTCATTCCTGAGGTTCTTCCATGACGACGTCATGGCGATGGCCAGGACCCTCGAGTTCAGCGGGGACCGTATGAAGGAGTCCTCGAAGAAGATCGCCGGCACCGACGCGAGCCTCGTCGGCCACGACGAGCTGCGTTCGGCGTGCGACGACTTCGCGGACTCCTGGGACTACGGCTTCGGCCAGCTCTCCAAGCTGACCAAGGGCGTCTCGGAGTTCGTCGTCACAGCGGCCGACGAACTGGAGAAGCTGGACAAGAAGCTCCACGACGAGCTGCAGAAGGCGGGGAAGAAATGACGCGCCCCGAGGATTTCCCGAACCTCGGCTTCGACCCCGCGCCCGGCGATCCGGACACCGTACGCCGCCTCGTCACCGCCATCGGCACGGTCACCGGCCAGAGCGGGACGGCGCAGTCCCAGCTCAAGCGGATCGGCGAGACGGACGGCCTCTGGGTCGGCAAGGCCGCCGACGCCTTCAGCGAATCCGTGTCCGAGATCCCCCCGTACCTGGAGAAGGCCCTCACCTCCCTCGACGCCGCCCACCGCGCGCTCTCTGCGTGGGAGACCGGCCTGACCGGCTACCAGGACCGCGCCCGCAAGCTGGAGCGCGAGGCCGAGGCCGCAGCCGCGCGCGTCGGGTCGGCGCAGCGGGCCCTGGACGGGTTGCCGGGCGACACCGAAGGGATGACGGACAAGGAGAAGGAAGAGCACAAGAAGGACAAGAAGGGCAAGACCGCGTCGCTCGACACCGCCTCGGCCGAGCTGGAGGCGATACGGGGCCGGGCGCGCGCCCTGCACGCGGAGTTCAACGGCGACGCCGAGACGGCCGCGCGGCAGATCAAGAACGCGGCGGACGACGCGCCGCCGGAGCCCAACTGGTTCGAACGGCGTCTCGACGACCTCGGGAACCTCCTCGAAGCCGCCTGGGACACGATCACCGACCCCAACTTCTGGAAGCTCATCGGCGACATCCTCGCCGACGTCGCCATGGTCATCGGGGTCATCTGCCTCCTCGCCATGCCGTTCGGCGGCATCGCGGGACTGGCCCTGATCGGCCTGTGGGTCGGCGCGGGCGCCTTCGCGGCGCACGCCATCGCGCTGGCCGGCGGCGCCGAGGGCATGACCTGGCAGACGCTCGCCTGGGACGCGGCCGGGGTGCTGGCCGGCGGCATCGGCCTCGCCGGGGCGCGGCTCGCGCAGTCCGGCCGCGCCCTGGTCCAGGCCGGGCGGAACCTGCGCGCCACCGAGGGATTCGCCGCCGCGCTCGGCCGGGTCGGCCCGGGCAACTGGGGCAACCTCGCCCGCCTCCCCAGCGGGATGGCCAACTCGCTGCGGGGCTTCGCCATGTCGGGCCAGGGGTGGATGAACGTGGCCGCGGGCAATCTCGTCGACTGGTCGGCCACCATCGCCGGCGCGGGCTTCGCCATCGGCTCCAACATGAACCCCGGACGGTGGACCGACGGCAACTGGAACATGGCCGATATCCCGGTCATCGGGCCGATCTCGGCGCTGACCGAGTACCGGCCGCCGGAGCCCGACGTCGTCGCGCCCGGTCCGCTGCCGCCCCGGGTCGACCCGCCCGCGATGCTGGCGTCGGCGGGCGACAGCTTCACCCGCGGGCTCAGCCCCTCGCAGATGGGGACGGCGGCATGACGGTGGCCGAGGGCGCCCGCAAGATCCCGTACGCGTTCAGCTACCGCGTGCCGGACGAGTTCGTGCGCCTCCCCGAGGCCGACACCCTGGCGGGCTGGGACGAGGCGCTGGGGCGGCTGATGCCGGACGCGGACGAGGAGCGACTCGCGGCCGCCGGGCTCCAGATGCGGCGGTTCCTGCCGCTGCTGTCCGAGGGCGGCGAGACGACCGTCCTGACCGCGATGTGCGTCGGCACCGAGGAGGTGGACGGCGACGAACGGCTCTCCATGGGGCTCCTCGCCGTGTCCGCCCAGGCCAGCGACCACGACGACCAGCTCATGGCGGCCGAGGGCATCTACCGCGCCAAGGAGCAGAAGTTCTTCGCCGGGGAGAAGGAGCCCCGGGAACTGGACTACGAGTTGGGCAAGGGGCTCCAGGGCACGCAGGACATGCTGCTGGCGGTGAAACTCCCCGGCGGGCCCGGGGTGATGTCGGCGTCGCTGCGGTCGCTCACCCTGCCCGGAGGCGACGCGGAGACTCCGGCGCCGGTGATCCCCTTTGCGTCGCTGCAGTTGATCGTGCCGGCGCCACGCGGCTACTGCGCGTACGTCACGATTGCCACGCCGTCCGTCTTCCTGCTGGACTCCTACTGCATGCGGCTCGCCCACGTCGGCCGCACCTTCGGCTTCGACGTGCCCGCGGGCGGCGACGTGGCATAGGGAGAAGAAGGGGGGCCGGGAGCCGGGCGCTACTGGTTGCCGCCGCCTACCTGGCTTTCCTCCTTCTTCGTGCCCTTCTTCAGCTCGTTCTCCAGGTCCACGTCCACCTTGTGGGCCTCGCGCACCACCGTGTCCGACATCTCCGCCAGGCTCGTCAACTGGTCGTCGATGTCGCCCCGGCCGTCCTTCCAGCCCGACTCGAAGTCCTCCAGCTTGTCGACCACGCCGCTGTCGCCGATGTCGTCGCGGTACGACTCGAAGGTGGCCTTCGTGCGGTTCATCCGGTTCTTGATGCTGCGCAGCCGGCCGCCGAAGCCGTCGAGCTCGCTGAGCGGAATCGCCAGCCTGTCGCCGTCGTTGCCCATGAGCCTCTCCCCCAGTCACTACGAAAGCGGGGCGCCGCCGCACCGAATACGATGCCACGGCGCCCCGGCCAAGCGAAACGAACCGAACCGAATCGCGAAGGTCAGCCCTTGAGGCCCTTCTCCAGCTCGGAGTCCAGGTTCTCGAAGGCCTCGGCGGCGGACTTCAGGAAGTCGCCCATTCCCTCGAGGCCCTCGATGGTCTTCTTCGCACCGGTGGTGAACTCGTCGAAGGACTGGTCGAACTGCTTCGAGGACCGACCGGTCACGTAGCCGTCGCTCACCAGGCTCTGGATGTACTTGCGCAGGTCATCCAGCTTGCGGTCGATGTCCTGCCGCTCGTCCTTGAGTCGCTTGGCGGCATCCCGCATGTCCTGATATGTAACATCGACATCGGCCTTGCCCATGGCAGCTACCCTCCCGTTTGTCTCAACCGTCGCGAGGGCCGTCCCCGAGACGTCAGTCATGCATCGTTCGTATCTTGCAACCGTAGACGCAGTCGCCCGCCCCCGCGGTTGCAGGGTCATGCCACACGCCGCAACGGCGGTCGCACCAGTGGCGGTTGCGCCAAGGGCGCACACGACGGTGGCGCCCACGACGGTGGCACCTGCGCCGGCAGCCGTTACGCCGACGGCCGTTACGTCAGCGGTGTCGTCACCGCGAACGGCTCGCCGTCGCCCAGGTGCAGCAGGCCCTTGCCCGGCTGCACCTGGTCGCCGACCGAACCGCGGTTCAGCCGGATGCCGATGAGGTCGCCCGCCGACGGGTCCTGCGGGGACAGGGCGACGCCGCGGCGGGCCTTCTTGGCCTCCACCTGCCAGCCGGAGAAGCCCGAGGCGACCTCCTCCTCGTCGCCCGCGAGGACCAGTGCCCAGCCGCGCTCCGCGCCGCGGCGGGCGATGGCCTTGAACTCGTCGCCCGCGTCGCAGTTCGTCAGCATCTCGGCGTCGTCCACGAGGACGACGATCGGCTCGTCCGGCGACGCCTGCTTGAGCAGGTCGTGCACCTCGTCCTCGTCGATGTCGTCCTCGGTGAAGACCTGCAACACGCCCTCGCGGTCCGCCAGATCGCGCATCGGCGACGGCCGCGGCGCGGCGATGACCAGGCGTACGCCCTGCTGGAGGAAGGTGAGCGCCATCGACTTCAGCACCGTGCTGCGGCCCGACTTGGCCGGGCCGCCGATGATGAACGCAGGGATGCCGTCCGCCAGGTCGGGGCCGAAGCCCATCAGCTCGTCGCCGCCGACGCCGACCAGCGCCCACAGCTTGGAAGCCTCCTGCGCCTGGACGTCGCGCATCTCCCAGGCCTCTTCGAAGCCGAGGCGGCTGGGCAGCACGTCGACGCGGAACGGGCGCAGCGAGCGCGGCACCGCGGCGTCCCGCGCCGTCGCCGCCTCGCCGATGGCGGCGACGGCGGCGGCCTGCGCGGCGCCGGACAGGTCGTCGGAGAGGACGGCTATCTGGGTCTCCAGACCGCTCTCCGCGCGGAACATCCGGCCGGGCGCGATGTCCTCGGGAATGTTGCGGGCGTTGAGGCTGATCATGGAGAAGTCGGAGCGGTCGGGCAGCCGGAAGGCGAACTTGTCCTCCGTCAGCGTGCTGATCCGGCCGGTGAGCACGCTGCGGTCGCCGGTGATGATCATGTGGATGCCGACGCTCGCGCCCTCGCGCAGCAGCCCGTAGATCTCGTCGGTCAGATCGCCGTGGTTGATCTCGCCGAGGGTGGGCAGCCAGCCCTCCCAGCGGTCGAGCAGCACCACGGTGTACGGCAGCTTCTGCTCCGGATCCGACGCCGCGGCCCGCTGCTCGGCGATGTCGGCGAAGCCGTCGGCGGCGAGCAACTCCTGGCGGCGGCCCAGCTCCTGCTTGAGCCGGCCGATGAGGCGCACCGCGCGCTCCGTCTGGTTGCGGCTGACGACGGCGCCGCAGTGCGGCAGCCGGGTCAGCGCGTTGAGCGCGCCGTTGCCGCAGTCGATGCCGAACAGGTGCAGGTCGGCGACCGAGTGCGTACGGGCCAGGGAGGCGGCGATCGTCCGGAGCATCTGCGAACGCCCGCTGCGCGGCGCGCCGCCGACGATGAGGTGCCCGAAGTCGGCGAAGTCGATGGCGACGGTGCGCCGGGCCTGCTGCGCGGGCAGGTCCTCGATGCCGTACGGGGCGGGGGGCAGGGGCCCCGCGCCCTGCGGCGCGGGCAGCGCGTCGAGTTCGATGCTGTCGGGCAGCGCGGGCAGCCACGGGCTGTGCTGCTCGGGGATGCCCAGGCGCTCGTTGGCCTCGTTGACCGCGTCGACGAGCACCTTCAGGTCGGTGATCTCGTCCTCCTCCTGCTGTGCTCCCGCCGGGCGCTTCAGCGCGCCCCGGCCCAGCTCGGCCCAGCCGAGGCGGCCGGCCCAGGGCTGGGCCGTCGCCGGGTCGGCGGCGCCGGGGCGGCGGCCGCCGACGCGGCCGGACTGGAAGGGGACGAGGGAGGCGTGGCCCAGGCGCACATAGGCGCGGCCGGGCATGGACTTGGCGATGAACCCGGCGTCGGGGGCGTCGATGACGTCCGCGGACTCGCCGCCGTCGGTGACGCGCAGCGCGATGCGGAGGTTGGTGTTCGCGCGGATCTCCGGGGAGACCACGCCGCTGGGGCGCTGGGTGGCGAGCATCAGGTGGATGCCGAGTGAACGGCCTCGGGCGGCGATGTCGACCAGGCCGGTGACGAAGTCGGGCAGCTCGCGGACCATGGCGGCGAACTCGTCGATGACGAGCAGCAGCCGGGGCAGCGGCGCGTACCTGCCGGGCTCGCGGCGCAGCAGGTCCTGGAAGTCCTCGATGTCCTTGGCCTCGGCGTCGGCGAGGATGTGCTCGCGGCGGTGCAGCTCGGCGCGGAGCGATTCCAGGGCGCGGGTGACGAGGTGGTTGTCGAGGTCGGTGACCATGCCGACGGTGTGCGGCAGCTTCACGCAGTCCTTGAACGCGGATCCGCCCTTGTAGTCGATGAGGACGAACGTCATGTTCTCCGGGGTGTTCGACACCGCGAGCGCCGCGACGATCGTCTGCAGCAGCTCGGATTTGCCGGATCCGGTGGTGCCGGCGATGAGGCCGTGCGGGCCGTCCTTGCGGATGTCGATGGCGAACGGGCCGTCGTAGGACTCGCCGATGACCGCCGTCGTCGACTGACCGCCGATCTGCCAGCGGGCGGCGATGGCGTCCCCGGTCGGGGGCTCCAGCTCCACCACGTCGAGCAGCCGGCTGGACGAGGGGATGGCCGCGTCCTCCGCTTCGCCGCTGATGTCGCGCACGGGCGACAGACCGCGCGCCACCAGCGCGCACCACGCCGGCGAGACGAAGTCCGGGCGCACCCCGCGGCGCCGCTCGGAACCGGCCTGCTCGACGCGGAGCCGGATCGGGCCGGTGCCGTCGGCGGCGGCGGCGCGCTGCGCGGCGTCCTGTGATTGGCCCGTGCCCCAGGCGCCGACCTGGAACGGCGGGTAGCCCCCGGGGCCGCCGGGCCCGCCGGCCCCGGCCACCTGCTGCAGGGGGATGCCCTGCGCGGCGGCGGCCCGCGGGTCGTGTTCCTCCGGCTTGGGCTCGGCGACGACGATCGCCTGGCACTCACCGGGCAGGAAGCGGTCCTCGGAGTCGAGGCAGATGGCGAACATCGACACCGCCGGGCCCTCGCGCAGCAGCCGCACCACGCCCGGCAGCGAACGCAGCCGGCGCGAGCCGTCGAAGACGATGACGATGTCGGGGTCCTTGAAGGACGTCGGCCCGCTGGACCGCTGGTCCTTGGCGGCCTTCTGGCGTGCGTCGAGCAGTTGGGTCAGCTCGGCGATGCGGGCGGCGACGGTCTCGGTGTCGGTGCCGATCAGCGCGTTGGTGTCGTACTCCCCGGCCGGGCGGGCGTGCGGCAGCCAGCGCATCCAGTCCCAGCCGGCCTGCCCGCCGGGCTCGGTCAGCACGTAGAACTGGACGTCGAGCGGGCTGTGCAGCACGGCGGACTGGGCGACGGCCCAGCGGCCGAGGGAGCGCGGGGTGTCGCCGGCGCCGGCGATGCCGAGGACGCCGATCTGCCGCAGCGGCACGGTGACGGGCGCGTCCTGGATCTTCCACAGCACCTGGCGGCGGTGCTCGTCCTGCTCGGGGTCCTCCAGCAGCACTTCGGAGTCCAGCTCGGCGGTGCCGAAGCGGATCAGCAGATGGTCGGCGTCGGTACGGCGCCGCTCCCAGAGCCGGGTCCGCGGGCCGGTGGCGGTGGACAGCAGCAGGGCGGGGTCGGGGCCGCCCAGCCGCCGCTCGTTGCGCTCGGCGACGAGGGCGTCGCGGGCGTCCTTCTCGATCCTGGCCTTGTGTTCCTTGTACTCGGCGACGGCCTTCACATGGGACTTGCGGCCGTGCTTCTTGTCCATGAAGTAGTTGCCGATCATGATGATCGGGCTCATGAACGCCATCAGCAGGTAATACCAGCGGCCCATGACGAGGCACATGGTCACGCCCATGACGGCGGGCATCAGCGCCATCAGCCACGGCAGCGGCCTGGCCTGGCCCTCCTTCGGCGGCGCGGGCAGCTTGAAGCGGGTCTCGCGGTCGGGCGGGAGCAGGCGCGGCGGGCGGTTGTAGTCGAGGCCGGCGCCGTCCTCCGAGGTGGCGACGGCGGCGTCCGGCGGGGTGTAACGGACCAGCTCGAAGAGCGAGTTGCCCATGGCGACCTGGGCCCCGTACGGCCAGGCGTCCTTGCTCCGCGGCGGCTCCTGCGGCAGCGGCGGGGGCGCCGGCTCGCCGGCGCGCCGCCGGCGGCGCTCCTCCCGGCGGGCCTCGCGGCGGCGGCGCCTGCGGGCCCTGCGGGTGTCGTCGTCGTCCGACTTCTCCTTGGGCTTGGCCAGCTCGGCGAACGTCGTGCCGTCGAGGGTGGCCTTCTCCTGGTCGCCGTGGACGTGGACCTTGCACGTGCCGTCGGCGGAGACGGTGAGGCTGAAGGCGCGCTCGGGCAACTCCGGGTCGGAGACGCGGATATGCGTCGCGTTGCCGCTGCCGACGTCGACGCGGCCCAGGCCCAGACGGTGCACCGCGCCGGCCATGGGGCCGCCGACGACGCGCAGCTCGACCAGGCCCGTGACCTCGCGGGGCGGGCAGCCCACCGGGTCGTAGAGGCTGACGACCGTGCCCTCGCGCAGCGGCGACTGGGCGACGGGCAGGCGGGGGTCGACGGCGAAGCCGTCGACGAAGACGGGCGGCGGCGCGGCCTCGGCGGGCTGCTGCGGCGGGGCGCCGGGCGCGCCGAAGGGGACGGCCGCCGGGGGCGCTCCGGGCGGGGCGGCCGGCGGCGCGCCCGCCGTGGCCCAGCCGCCGGGCATCTGCGCGGGCGCGGCCTGGGCGTGGGCGTGCTGGGCCTGTTGCGCGTGCGAGGCCGGCACCTGGGCCGCCTGCGGCGCGCCGTGCGGCACCGCGGCGGGCGGCGGTGAGTCGAGCTGGCCGGCCAGGACGCGGGCGACATCGCCTACGGACGATTCCGCCTCGGCGTCGAGGACGACATCGGCACGGTCGCCCCCGAGCGGATCGACGACGGTCAGGGTGAGGCGCACGCTGATCCTCCTCGAACGTCCCCGGCTGTTCCCCGGCTTTCCCCCCGCGGAAATGCGTTCAGCTCGGACACTAGGGTCTACGAAACGATATCCGCCCCGGGCTTCGCGGGGACAGCGCGTATCCGGGATTGTGGATAACTACGTGTGGATAACCGCGCCGCCGCGGCCGGGACGCGGTGCGGGAGACGACCGTACGTGCGACAAAAGGGGGCAGGGCATGAGCCGCTGGATGGAGGCGCTCACGATCGAGCGCGGAGGCTTCCGGATCCGGGTGCCGGAGTCGTGGTGGGAGTTCGACGTACGGCCCGAGTCCCGGGACGACGGCATCCGGCAGATGGTCAACGACCGGGTCCGCCGCAATCCCGAACTGGCCGAGCAGCGCGGCGTGCTGGAGGCGTTCCTGCGCAAGGCCGCCAAGGACGCCTGGGCTTCGGGCGCGCTGTACTGCGGCTGCATGGCGGAGAGCTTCGGCGGCGACGTGCCGGTGACCGGCTCGATCACCGTCTCCCTCATCGGCGCCCGCACCGAGAGCGGCGAGCTGCTGCCGACCGACCCGGCGCTGATCGTCGGCCAGATCAAGCAGATCCGGCCGAAGAAGGAGGGCGACGCCTGGCGGAAGGTCTCGACCGTCGAGATCGAGGGGATCGGCACGGCCGCCCGCACGCAGGGCGTCGAGGACGTCAAGATCCCCGGCGACGACCGCACGATCCGCGCCGTGCTGATGCAGACCTTCATCCCGGTGCCCGGGCAGGAGGGCAAGGTGGCGCTGGTGGCGGGGAGCAGTCAGGTGCTGGATCTGGCGGACTCGTTCTTCGACGTGTTCGACGCGATCACATCGACGTTCCGGTTCGTCGGCGAGTAGCGCCGGGGGGACGGCTGCCGCGGCGTACGCGTCGGCCCCGCGGGCGCCTTCGTACCGTACAGCCCGCAACCCGCCCCGCTCCCACGTCGGTTCGGCGCGCGTCGGTTCACTTCGGGGTGAGCACGTTCTCCAGGAACGGCTCTATCGCCCGGTGGAACGCCTCCGGGTCCTCCAGGTGCAGCAGATGGCCGGCCTCCAGCTCCGCGTACTCGCCGCGGGGCAGGACGCGGACCATCTCCTGGGCCTCCGCCCGGCCCAGCTCGCCGTCGATGCCGCGGATCACCAGGGCCGGGCACTGCACGAGGGCCAGCTCCTCCCAGTGCGCGTCGTGCACCCAGGTCTCGCGGGCCCGCAGCATCTGCCGGCGGGAGAACACCGGGCGCCAGCCGTCCGCGCGCTCGGCCATCACCTCGGCGAAGAACTCGCCGCGCGCGGGGCGGGGGCGCTCCAGGATGGGATCGTCCTCGCCGAACCACTTGCGGACGTCGGCGAGCGTGGCGAACGGCGTCGGCCAGGAGCGGAACCACTCCTCCCACTCGCGCTGCGAGGCCGCGCCGAGCGCCGAGGCCCGCATGTCGCAGATCACCAGCCCGCGCACCAGGTCGGGGCGGCGGGCGGCCAACTGCCAGGCGGTGAGCGCTCCCATCGAGTGGCCCACGAGGACCACCGGCGCGAGGTCCAACTGCTCGATGACGGCTTCCGCGTCCGCGATGTACGCCTCGCGGTCGAACGGGCCGTCCCCCGGTTTGTCACTGCGCCCGTGTCCGCGCTGGTCGAGCGCGATGGCGCGGGAGCGGGCGGAGAGCCAGCGGGCGGTGGTCGCCCAATGGGACCCGCGGCCCATCAGGCCGTGCAATAAGAGCACGCCGGGGCGGTCCTGCGGCGCCGGGCCCGGCGGGCCGCCGGCCGGGCCGGCGGCGGACCGGCCGCGCGCCGCGATGCCGTCGGCACCGCGCTTCGGCGGATCTCCGTACTCCCAGGCGGCGAGACGCAGCCCGCCCGCCCCCGGCACGTTGATACGACGCACCATGTGTGCCGACACCCCCAATCCGTTCGGCAAGCTCACGCTATCGAATATCTATTCGAACACCGCGGTACAGAGCCCAACACCCCTCGTTCGAGTGACCACGGCCGGGGATTGGCCGCGGTCGTCGCGGGGAGACAGAGACCGGGAGGCGGACCCGCATCGGGGACAACGGGTCCAAGGGGAGGCGACCCTGGGAGCTCGGGGCTCCGGGTCGGTGCGGGGAGGCGGGGCCCCGGCGAGCCAGGCGCCGGGGCCCTCGTCGCGCCACCCGCAGGTGCGCGGGGGTCCGGATATGTCAGCGGCATGGCCCACCCCTCCCAGATGCCGTCAGCGACAGCGTGGCACGCCCGGTCCCGGTGCGCTGCCGTTCGGACAGGAATCCCGCGGTCCGCTTAACGCCAATCGCGACAACGGCGCAAACCCGCCACCAGCCTGGCCCGAACGGATCTAGCGCTTGGCCACGAAGACGTGCGAAGCGACCTCCGCGTCCAGCTCGGCGGCCTCGCCGCCGCTGCCGACGAGCACACCGCCCGCCGAGTCCGTCACGCTCACCACCGCGCCCGGCTGCACACCGGCCCGCCGCAGCGTGTACATGAGCTGGGAGTCGGTCTGGATCGGCTCCCCGATCCGGCGGATGATCACCGTCCCGGCGTCGGGGCCCAGCGCCGACAGGCTCACCATGCCCTCGTCCAGGAACGGGTCCGCCTCGGCCTTCTCGCCCAGTTCCTCAAGGCCGGGGATGGGGTTCCCGTACGGCGACTCCGTCGGGTGCTTCAGCAGCGCCAGCACGCGGCGCTCAACGGCCTCGCTCATCACGTGCTCCCAGCGGCACGCCTCCGCGTGCACGTGCTCCCACTCCAGGCCGATCACGTCGACCAGCAGGCACTCCGCCAGGCGGTGCTTGCGCATCACCCGGGTCGCGAGCATGCGGCCCTCTTCCGTCAGCTCCAGATGCCTGTCGCCGGCCACGCGCACCAGCCCGTCCCGCTCCATGCGGGCGACGGTCTGGCTCACCGTGGGGCCGCTCTGGTCGAGCCGCTCCGCGATTCTCGCGCGCATGGGGACGACGCCCTCCTCTTCGAGTTCGAGGATGGTGCGGAGATACATCTCCGTTGTGTCGATCAGTCCGGACATGCGTGCCCCTAGATTTCTCGTGCGGTGGCCCTGCACCAATTCTGACGCATCACGGTGACAACCGGACCTGCCGCGTTCCTTTCGCCTGAATTTCGCCGCCGATCTACGGGAAAAAGGCGATCCGCGCCCGGTCTCCCGGGTCCTGGTCACGGACCCCGCCGGGCAGGTACTAACCCAGCAGCTCCGCCAGGTCCAGCGAGGCCGCGACCCGTACGGCCACGTCCTCCGCGTACGCCGCATCCTGCCGGGTGAAGCCCTTACGGCCGCCGCCGCGCAGGAACGTCACGACGCCCAGCGTCCGGCCGCGGCTGCGCAGCACCGTACAGAGCGCGTGCATCGTGCCAGGCGGCCATTTCCGCGCCACCGACCAGCCCTCCGCGACTTCCGGGTCCACGCCCCCGCAGCCCGCGCGCACCGTGCCGCCGCGCTCCACCGCCTGGAGCGCGGGGTGCCCGGCGGGGTAGCGGACGGGGAAGCCGTGCGGCCCGGCCGGCAGGCAGGGGCCAGGCCCCTCGGCGGGCGTCGCCGCGGCCCGGGTGAGCTGCACCGGGCCCGGCGGCGCACCCGCGTCGTGCGGGGCGGCGGGCCCCGGCGGGGAGCCGGGGTCCGCGGGGGCGGCGGCCAGGTCGACCAGCGCGTGGTCGGCGAAGCCGGCGAGCGCGAAGTCCAGATAGACCGTCGCGGCCTCCATCGGGTCCTCGCACTCGGCCGCGGCGCGCGAGGCGCGGTGCAACTGGTGGTCCCGGAAGCGCAGCACCGAGGCCGCGTCCTCGGCGAGCTTCGCCTCGGTGACGTCCTGGAAGAGCCAGCCGACCCCGAGGGGCACCGGGTGCTCGGCGAGCGGCGAGGCGAGCCGTACGAACGCGCCGCGCAGGCACCGGCGCCGTACCGCCGGATCGCCGCCGGTCTCGCCGCGCACCGTCACCCACACGTCGGCGGGGACCGCGGTGCTGCCCTGCGCCAGTACGTGCTGGAGGGCGCTCTCGACCTCCTCCGCGCCCTGCTCCAGCAGCTCGCCGAAGGGGCGCCCGAGCAGCCCCGAGCGCCGGGCGCGCAGCACGCGCGCCGCCTGGCCGTTGGCCAGCGCGGGACGCAGGTCCGCGTCCACGAGGAGCACGCCCCAGGCGGCGTCCTCGCAGAGCGCCTCGCTGAAGGCGATGGACCGCTCCAGGTCCATCTGCGCGTGGACCTCGCTGAACGCGCAGTAGACCCCGACCGCGACCCCGCCCGTCTCGGCTCCGCCCGGACGGACGGCGGAGGTCTGGGTGCGTACGAGCACCCGGCCGCCGTCCTTGCGCAGCAGCGCGAACTCCTGCACCTGCCGCCCCGGCACATCCATCGCGCCCATCAGGCGCGCCTCCACCTCGGCGGCGTCATCGGCGCGGACGGCCCAGCCGGCCAGCCCGTGGCGGCCGACGGCCTCCGCGGCGGTCCAGCCGAGCAGCCGCTCGGCCTCACGGTTCCAGTGGGTGACGACGCCCTCGGCGTCGAAGGCGCACAGGGCGGCGTCCATGCCGTCGAGGAGCGCCACCAGCAGATCGGGGGCCGCTTCGCGGCGATCCCGCGGCGGCGCGTCCCCGGCCGCCGCGTCCGCCGCCGCGGGCGGTGACCCGGCGGCGTCGTCTCCCGTGTCCGGAGCGTCCGCGGCCTGCTCGCCGGAGGCGTTCCTGCGGTCCCGGTTGGTACGCCGGGTCGCGCTCATCAGGCACCCCCTGCTCGCCGCGGCGTCGTGTGCGTGGTGTGGTGCACCCGGATCATTCAACTCGAACGTGACGCAGCACACACCCCATTCCGTCGAAATCGTTGCACGCGGAGGGGGTCCACCGGGAGGGGGTGCGGGCGGGGAACCCGCTGGCAGCGCCCCGGGACCGCCGTGGACCAGCGGATTCCGGCCGTACGCGGCGGGCGGCCGGATCCGCGCGGGCGGGCGTCGTTCGGCCCGCCGAGAAATCACTTGAGGGGGCCGAGGGGCGTGCCTAGTGTGTGAGGCACACGAGAAGGGAGGTGGTTCGGCAGATGATGAAGTACCGGACGCGTGAGGTGACTGCGGGCTAGTGGTCCGCCGTCGCGCTTGAGCGCAATGCCGGACCCGGGTGCCTAGGACGCACCCAGCCGGCCCTTATCCCAGGCAGTTCACCCGACCCGCGGTCCGCCGGTACGTCCGACCGGCTCCCCTCCAGGGGAATGGGCCGCGGGTCGTCTGCTGCGCGGAGGCCGTTCTTCCCGGTCCTTCCCGGCCTTCGTCCGCGGCGGGGGCTCAGCCCCCTGGACCCCCGCGCGCGCCGTCGCCGCCGTCGTCCTCGTCCTCGTCCTCGTCCTCGTCCCGTGGCGCTACGGGCAGAGGCGCTCCACCGTCCAGCCGCCGCCCGCCGCACCCTCGGTGCGTACGTACCGCAGGCGGTCGTGCAGCCGGTTCTCGCGGCCCTGCCAGAACTCCACCGTCCGCGGCCTGACCCGGAAGCCGCCCCACTCCGGCGGCGCCGGCACCTGCTCGCCCTCCGGATAGCGGTCCGCCAGCTCCTCGTACATCCGGTCCAGCTCCGCCCGCGACGCCACCGCCGACGACTGCTCGCTCGCCCACGCGCCCAACTGCGAGCCGTGCGGCCTGGTACGGAAGTACGCCACCGTCTCGTCCCGGCCCGTACGCTCCGCCGCCCCCGCGATGATCACCTGGCGGGCGACGGGGTGCCAGGGGAAGAGCAGCGACACATGCGGGTTGGCGGCCAGCTCGCGGCCCTTGCGCGAACCGTAGTTGGTGTAGAAGACGAACCCCCGCTCGTCCACGTGCTTCAGCAGCACGGTGCGGGAGCTGGGCCGGCCCTCGGCGTCCGCGGTGGAGACGACCATCGCGTTGGGCTCGTGCAGTCCGCTCGCCGCGGCCTGCCGGAACCAGCGGCCGAACTGCTCGAAGGGATCGGCGGCGAGGGAGTCCTCCGACAGTCCCGCGGCGCGGTAGTGCGCGCGCATGGCGGCCGGATCGAGGGAGCGTTCGGTGTCAACGTCAACGTGGCGCACCTACATATCTTGCAGTATGAGCGGCCGTTGCGGGCGGGAGTCTGCCCGCTCGGCGCACCCCGTAACCCTCCGGGGCGGGATCGGTGGAGTGTGCCCGATCTCACGTCACCTCGCAGGTAGGCGACCCGACAGATCCGCCGCCCGACCACTGTGGAAACTCGACAGCCCCGGCTATGGTGGCCCGGAATGCACGCCCCGGACCGCGAGCGATGGCGCCGCGGAGCCTGGCCAGCAGGTACACCCCCCGCACCACTCCACGCCCTGGGGCCGACACCCGCCCGTCGCTGCACACCCCCCGCAGCGCACGCCACACATGAGGGAGCCGCCTGATGTCCGATTTCGTACCCGGGCTTGAGGGAGTCGTCGCCTTCGAGACGGAGATCGCCGAACCCGACAAGGAGGGCGGCGCGCTCCGTTATCGCGGTGTGGACATCGAGGACCTGGTGGGCCACGTCTCGTTCGGCAACGTCTGGGGTCTTCTGGTCGACGGCGCCTTCAAACCCGGTCTGCCGCCCGCCGAGCCCTTCCCCATCCCCGTGCACTCCGGCGACATCCGCGTCGACGTGCAGTCCGCGCTCGCCATGCTCGCGCCCGTCTGGGGGCTGCGGCCGCTGCTCGACATCGACGAGGCGCGCGCCCGCGAGGACCTGGCGCGGGCCGCCGTCATGGCGCTGTCGTACGTCGCCCAGTCCGCCCGCGGTCAGGGGCGGCCGATGGTGCCGCAGCGGGAGATCGACAAGGCCCGTACGGTCGTCGAGCGGTTCATGATCCGCTGGCGCGGCGAGCCCGACCCCAAGCACGTCGCCGCCGTCGACGCCTACTGGACCTCCGCCGCAGAACACGGCATGAACGCCTCCACCTTCACCGCCCGCGTCATCGCCTCCACCGGCGCCGACGTCGCGGCGGCGCTCTCCGGCGCGGTCGGTGCGATGTCCGGGCCGCTGCACGGGGGCGCGCCGTCGCGGGTGCTCGGGATGATCGAGGAGATCGAGCGCACGGGCGACGCCGAGGGCTACGTGAAGCGGGCGCTGGACAACGGCGAGCGGCTGATGGGCTTCGGCCACCGCGTCTACCGCGCGGAGGACCCGCGGGCGCGGGTGCTGCGGCGCACGGCGAAGCAGCTCGGCGCGCCGCGGTACGAGGTCGCGGAGGCGCTGGAGAAGGCGGCGCTGGCGGAGCTGCGGGCGCGGCGTCCCGACCGGGTGCTGGAGACGAACGTCGAGTTCTGGGCGGCGATCGTGCTGGACTTCGCGGAGGTGCCGGCGCACATGTTCACGTCGATGTTCACGTGCGCGCGGACGGCGGGGTGGTCGGCGCACATCCTGGAGCAGAAGCGGACGGGGCGGCTGGTGCGGCCGTCGGCGCGGTACGTGGGGCCGGGGACGCGGTCGCCGCAGGAGATCGAGGGCTACGCGGAGGCGGGCGGCTCGGCGTGAGGCGGGGTGCCGCGTGACGCGCGCGGGTCGGCGTGAGGCGCGGGTCGGCGTGAGGCGCGGGTCGCGCCGACGCGTGGGCGGCCTGAAGTGAATCGGCTTGCGCCGGCTGGGCCGCGATGAGTCAGCCACGGATCGGCCCGAGCCGGGTCTGCCGGGGCGGTTGGGTCCGCGGCGGCTGGGGGTGGGCCCCGCAGGGCGACCGCCCCTTCGTTGTCGGTGGAGCGGCCTACCCTTGGGCGGGTGTGCGGGGGATGTGGGGTGGGCTCAGCGGGGGTGGGGGTTCGAGAGGGCGGTCGTCAGCAGGTGCGACCACTGCGTCACGACGCGGTCGCGGCGGGCGCTGTCGTCCGTGAGCAGGGTCGCCAGGCCCAGGCCGCGGGCCATGTCGAGGAAGCCCTGCACCGTCTCCCGTACGCCCGGCACCGACTCGTCGGCGCCGAGCAGCGCCACCGTCATCCGGTGCGCCTCGCGGCCGACGCGGGCCTCCAGGGCGGCGACGCGGGGACGTAGCTGTTCCTCGTTCGCGGCGGCGACCCAGAGCTGGAGCGCGGCGCGGAAGAGGGGCCCGGTGTAGAGGTCGACGACCCCGCGCACGACGGCGGCAGTGGCCGCGTCGGCAAGGGGCGTGGCCGCGGCGGCGCCTCCGGCGGTGGCTTCCGTCCCTGCGGGGGCCCTCCCCCCGGCGGCCTTTTCTGCGTCGGCTCCCGCACCGCCCGTTGCGGCGGCTCGTACCGGGCCGGCTCCCTCGGCTCGTCCCGCATCCGCCGCCCCCGCCGCCGGCAGCAGCGCGCGCAGGGCCGCCGAGCGCTCCGCCGCCACGTGTTCCACCGCCGCCGTGAACAGGTCCTCCCTGGTCGGGAAGTGGTGCTGCGCCGCGCCCCGCGAGACGCCCGCCCGCTCCGCGACCACGCTGACCGTGCTCCCGCCCCAGCCCAGTTCCGCCAGGCACGCGACCGCCGCCTCCAGCAGCCGCTGCCGGGTCGCCCGGCTGCGGTCCTGCTGCGGGCCCCGGCCCCGTGGCTGGCGCGGGGCGTCCGTCAGCGGAACCACTTCGGCTCCCGGCGCTCCAGGAACGCCGTCATGCCCTCCCTGGCCTCCGGGGACGCGAACAGCGACGCCGACAGCTCCGCGAACGGCTCCGTGTCCCGGTCGAACGCCCGCAGCACCTCCCCGGTGACCAGCCGCTTCGACGCCGCAAGGCCCTGCGGCGACGCCGCCCGCAGCCCGTCGAGCACCGGCGTCAGCAGCGCGTCCACGTCGTCCCCCGCCAGCGTCACCAGGCCGATCCTCGCCGCCTCCTCCGGGCCGAAGCGCTCGCCCGTGAGGTAGTAGCGCGCCGCCGCGCGGGCGTCGAGCCGCGGCAGCAGCGGCATCGAGATCACCGCGGGCGCGAGCCCGAGCCGCGCCTCGGTGAACGCGAACGTCGCCCCCGTCCCCGCCGCCGCGATGTCGCACGCGCCGAGCAGCCCGAGGCCCCCGGCCCGTACGTGCCCGGTCACCCGCGCGACGACGGGCTTCGGGCACTCCACGACCGCCCGCAGCAGCCGCGACAGCGCCAGCGGCCCGTCCGTGACCGCGGCGGCGGCCGTGGCCTCGCCGAGGTCGGCGCCGGCGCAGAAGGTGTTGCCGGTGTGGGTGAGCAGGACGGCCCGTACGTCGTCGTCCTCCGCGGCGGCGGCCAGACCCAGGTCGAGTTCGGCCATGAGGCGGGTGGAGAGCGCGTTGCGGTTGTGGGGCGAGTCGAGCGTGAGGGTCGTGACGCCGCGGTCGTCGCGCGCGGTCCGGACGAGGGGCGCGTCGGCGGCGGCCGGTTCTGCGGGTGCGTCGGTCATGGCGGGGAGGTGCTCCTTCGGTACGTAGGCGGCGTCAGTACGACTTGGGCAGGCCCAGCGTCTGGTGCGACACGTAGTTGAGGATCATCTCCCGGCTGACCGGGGCGATCCTGGCCACGCGGGACGCGGTGAGCATCTGCGCAAGACCGTACTCGGTGCTGAGCCCGTTGCCGCCGAGGGTGTGCACGGCCTGGTCGACGGCCTTCGCCGCCGCCTCGGCGGCCGCGTACTTCGCCATGTTCGCCGCCTCGCCCGCACCGGCGTCATCACCGGCGTCGTACAGCGCCGCCGCCTTCTGCGTCATCAGCCGGGCCAGCTCCAACTCGATGTGCGCCTGCGCCAGCGGATGCGCGATCGCCTGGTGCACGCCGATGGCGCCGCCCTTCCACACCTGGCGCGTACGGGCGTACTCGACGGCCCGCGCCACCGCCTGCCGCCCCAGGCCCAGCGCGAACGCGGCGGTCATGATGCGCTCGGGGTTGAGCCCCGCGAAGAGCTGGAGGAGACCGGCGTCCTCGTCGCCGACGAGGGCGTCCGCGGGCAGCCGCACGTCGTCGAGGACCAGCTCGAACTGCTTCTCCGGAGCGTGCAGTTCCATGGGTATGGGGGAGCGCCGGAAGCCCTCGGCGTCGCGCGGGACGATGAACAGGCAGGGCTTGAGCTTGCCGGTACGCGCGTCCTCGGTGCGGCCGACGATGAGCGTGGCGTCGGCGATGTCGACGCCCGAGATGAACACCTTGCGGCCGGACAGCACCCAGTCGTCGCCGTCGCGGCGGGCGGTGGTGGTGATGCGGTGCGAGTTGGAGCCGGCGTCGGGCTCGGTGATGCCGAAGGCCATCTTGCGGGTGCCGTCGGCGAGTCCGGGGAGCCACTGCCGCTTCTGCTCCTCGGTGCCGAAGCGGGCGATGACCGTGCCGCATATCGCGGGCGACACGACGAGCATGAGCAGCGGGCAGCCAGCCGCGCCGAGTTCCTCCAGCACGATCGCCAGCTCCGCGATGCCGCCGCCTCCGCCGCCGTACGCCTCGGGGAGGTTGACGCCGAGGTAACCGGCCTTGCCGGCCTCGGCCCACAGCTCGTCGGTGTGCCGGCCGTCGCGGACGGCGGCGGTGAAGTAGTCGCGGCCGTAGCGGGTACCGAGCGCGGCGACGGCGGCGCGGAGGTCGCGGTGCTCCTGGGGTTCGAGGATGGCGCTCGTCATGGCTGTCGGCCTTCCTGATCGCGGGGTGGGGCGGCATGTGCGGCGGCGTCTTCCGCCGCTTCTACTACGGCCAGGAGGGCGCCGACCTCGACCTGGCCGCCGGGAACGGCGTGCAGGGCGGTGAGCACGCCGGAGGCGGGGGCGGCGACCTTGTGCTCCATCTTCATCGCCTCCAGCCAGAGGAGCGGCTGTCCCTGCCGGACGGCCTGCCCGGGGGCGATCCCGTCGGCGAGGCGGACGACCGTGCCGGGCATGGGGGCGAGGAGGGATCCGGGCGGGGTGTCGGCGCGGGGGGCGGGAAAGCGGGAGAGGGGGCGGAGGGCGTACGAGCCGTGGGGGGTGTCGACGTAGGTGGCCGGCGCGGGGCGGCCTCCCGCCGGGCCGTCGTAGACGGCGACGTCGAAGGCACGGGCGACACCGGCGACTTCGAGCACCACGCGCCCGGGGGCGGCGGCGAGCACGCGCACGCCGGGCAGGCCGTCGGCCCGTATGCCGTCGCGGGTGAGGCGGTAGCGAACCTCGACCTCGGCGCCGCCGGGCTCGGCCCGGTACCCCTTCGCCTGCGGCTGCGACGGCACGTTGCGCCACCCCCCGAAGCGCGCGGGCAACGCGGCGTCGCCTGCCTGCTGCCGCGCGGCGGCGTCGGCGAGCGCGGCGGCGAGGGCGGCGAGCCGGAGGTGGGCGCCGGGCTCGGCGGCCTCGTCCGCGGGGCGGGTCAGCGCCGGCAGGTGGGCGTCGTAGAACGAGGTGGTCATCCGCGCGCCGGTGAACTCCTCGTGTTCCAGCGACCGGACCAGCAGGTCCCGGTTCGTCACCGGGCCGTGGATCCGTGCCCGCCGCAGCGCGGCCGTCAGGTGGCGGATTGCCTCGGCGCGGGTGGGGGCGTGGACGATCACCTTGGCGAGCAGGGCGTCGTAGTACGGGGTGACGGTGTCGCCGGCGGTGTAGCCGGTGTCGAGGCGGAGGGTGGGGGGTTCCCCGATCCCGCCCCTTCCCGGAACCGGGGCTCCGCCCCGGACCCCCTCGGGGCTGCGCCCCGGACCCCCCGCCGTGTACAGCGCACGGTCGTCCCCGGCGGGCGCACCCGGGGCTTCGCCCGGGGCCCCATTGGGGCTGCGCCCCAACTCCCCTGCGGCATACGGCATCCCGTCGTCCCCGGCGGTCCGGAACGGCTCGCCCCCCGCGGTGCCCCCGACCTCCAGGCGGTGGACCCGGCCCGTCTGGGGGGCGAAGTCCGACGCCGGATTCTCCGCGTACAGACGGGCCTCCACCGCGTGGCCCCTCGGCTGCGGTGCCGACGGCGGCAAGTGCGCGCCCTCCGCGATCCTCACCTGCGCGGCCACCAGGTCGACCCCGTACACCGCCTCCGTCACCGGGTGCTCCACCTGCAGCCGCGTGTTCATCTCCAGGAACTGCGCCCGCCCGTCCGGCGCCAGCAGGAACTCCACCGTGCCGGCGCCCACGTACCCGATCGCCCGCGCCGCCCGTACCGCCGTCTCCGCCAGCTCCGCCGCCACACCCGCCGCGAGGCCCGGTGCCGGGGCCTCCTCCACCACCTTCTGGTGCCGCCGCTGCAGCGAGCAGTCGCGCGTGCCCAGCGCCCACACGGCCCCGTGCGCGTCCGCGAGCACCTGCACCTCCACGTGCCGTCCGCCCTCGACGTACGGCTCGACGAACACCTCGCCGTCCCCGAACGCCGCCGCGGCCTCCGCCGACGCCGACGCCAGTCCGGCGTCCAGCGCGGCCAGTTCGCGGACGACCCGCATGCCGCGGCCGCCACCGCCCGCCGCCGCCTTGACCAGCAGCGGCAGGTCGGACTCCACCGCCTTCGACGGGTCGAAGGGCGCGAGGCCCATCAGTTCCTTCGCGCGCGTCTTGGACGCCATCGCCTCGATCGCCTCCGGCGGGGGCCCGACCCACGTCAGCCCCGCCGCGGACACCGCCCGCGCGAACTCCGCGCTCTCGGAGAGGAACCCGTAGCCCGGGTGCACCGCGTCCGCGCCGGCCGCGAGCGCCGCCGCGACCAGCAGATCCGCCCGCAGGTACGTGTCCGAAGCCGCCCGCCCCGGCAGCCGGACCGCCGGCCCGCCGGCGTCCAGCGCGGCGCGTACGTGCAGCGCGCCCGCGTCCGCGTCGGAGTGCACGGCGACGGGCGTGATGCCCAGCTCCGCGCAGGTGCGGAAGACGCGGCAGGCGATCTCGCCGCGGTTGGCGACGAGGAGGGTACGGATCATCGGTGCTCCCCTGTGGATGCCGGTCGCGGTGTGGCTGCCGGTCGCCCTGCGGATGCCGGTCGTGCGGTCACAGCCGGAACACCCCGTACCCGTCGTGCACGCCCGCGTACGGCGCCGTGTGGATCGCCGACAGGCAGATCCCCAGCACCGTCCGCGTGTCCCGCGGGTCGATGACCCCGTCGTCGTACAGCCGCCCGGACAGGAAGACCGGCAGCGACTCCGCCTCGATCTGCTGCTCCA
Source organism: Streptomyces sp. WAC 06738 (assembly GCF_003945505.1). Lineage (NCBI taxonomy): Bacteria > Bacillati > Actinomycetota > Actinomycetes > Kitasatosporales > Streptomycetaceae > Streptomyces > Streptomyces sp. WAC 06738. The sequence continues at coordinate 3,266,368 of NZ_CP029618.1, forward strand.
CCATCGCGCGCAGCGCCGCGTCGCCCTCCTCGTCGTACGGCATCCCCTTCGCCTCCGCCGACGCCCGCGCGACGATCGACAGCACGCCCGCGAGCTGCTGCGGCCCCATGACCGCCGACTTGGCGCTCGGCCAGGCGAAGAGGAACCGGGGGTCGTACGCGCGGCCGCACATGCCGTAGTGGCCGGCGCCGTAGCTGGCCCCCATGAGCACCGACAGGTGCGGGACGCGGGAGTTGGAGACCGCGTTGATCATCTGGGCGCCATGCTTGATGATGCCGCCCTGCTCATAGTCCTTGCCGACCATGTAGCCGGTGGTGTTGTGGAGGAAGACCAGCGGGATGTCGCGCTGGTTGGCGAGCTGGATGAACTGCGCGGCCTTCTGCGACTCCTCGCTGAACAGCACCCCGCGCGCGTTGGCGAGGATCCCGACGGGATAGCCGTGCAGCCGCGCCCAGCCGGTGGCCAGGCTCGTCCCGTACAGCGGCTTGAACTCGTCGAAGTCCGAGCCGTCCACCACCCGCGCGATCACCTCCCGCGGGTCGAACGGGATCTTCAGGTCGCCCGGCACGATGCCCAGCAGCTCGTCCTCCGAGTACGCGGGCGGGGCGGCCGGCGGCGGGTCGGGGTGCGCCTTGCGCCAGGCGAGGCGGGCGACGACGCGGCGGGCGGTGTGCAGGGCGTCCGGCTCGTCGACGGCGAAGTAGTCGGCGAGTCCCGAGGTACGGGCGTGCATGTCGGCGCCGCCCAGCGACTCGTCGTCGCTCTCCTCGCCGGTGGCCATCTTCACCAGCGGCGGGCCGCCGAGGAAGACCTTCGCGCGCTCCTTGACCATGATCACGTGGTCGCTCATGCCCGGCACGTACGCCCCGCCCGCCGTCGAGTTGCCGAAGACGACGGCGACCGTCGGGATGCCGGCCGCCGACGAGCGGGTGAGGAACTTGAAGAGCGCGCCGCCCGGGATGAAGATCTCCTTCTGCGACGGCAGGTCGGCGCCGCCGGACTCCACGAGGTGGATCGACGGCAGCCGGTTGGCGAGGCTGATCTCGTGGGCGCGGAACGCCTTCTTCAGCGTCCAGGGGTTGGACGCGCCGCCGCGTACGGTCGGGTCGTTGGCCGTGATCAGGCACTCCACGCCGGAGACGACGCCGATGCCGGTGACGAGCGAGGCGCCCACCGCGTAATCGGAACCCCAGCCGGCCAGCGGGCTCAGCTCCAGGAACGGGGTGTCGGGGTCGAGCAGCAGCTCGACCCGCTCGCGGACGAGCAGCTTGCCGCGGGCGCGGTGCCGGGCCACGTACTCCTCGCCGCCGCCCGCCACCGCCTTGGCGTGCTCCTCGTCGAGCGCGGCGAGCTTGTCGAGCATCGCGGCCCGGTGGGCGGCGTAGTCGGGGCCCGCGGTGTCCAGCGACGAGGCGAGCACGGTCACAGCAGCTCCTCGGGGATGTCGGCGTGCCGGGCGCGCAGCCACTCGCCGAGCGCCTTGGCCTGTGGGTCGAAGCGGGCCTGGGAGGCGACGCCTTCGCCGAGGAGTCCTTCGACGGTGAAGTTGAGCGCGCGGAGGTGCGGCAGGACGTGGCGTACGACGGGGAAGGGGGCGGTCTCCGGGAGGAGTTCGCGGAGGCGGTCGACGGTGAGGGTGTGGGCCAGCCACGGCCAGGCGGCGCCGGATCTGGCCCAGACGCCGAGGTTGGCCATGCCGCCCTTGTCGCCGCTGCGCGCGCCGGCCACGGTGCCGAGGGGGGCGCGGCGGGTCGGTCCCGGCGGCGGGGGCGGCGGCAGGGGCGGTTCCGGTACGGGCTCCAGCGCCCGGGTGCGCGGCGGCGGGGCGACGGGGACGCGGGTGCCGTCGGGGAGCACGGCGGTGTGGGGGACGTCGGCGGCGGGGACGTACGCGGCCTCGAAGACGCCGTACGGCTGCGCCCTGCCGGGCGGGGCGGTGACGTGGAAGCCGGGGATGCTGGCGAGGGCCAGTTCGACGGCGGCGCCGCTGACGGCGCGGCCGACGGCGGCCTCGTCGGGGTCCCTGACGGCGAGGCGGAGCAGGGCGGATGCCTCCTCCTGCACGCCGGCGTCGGGGCGGTCGGTGCGGGCGAGGGTCCAGCGGACGTCGGCGACGCCCTTGAGGACGGGGGCCATCTGGTCGCGTACGAGGGTGGCCTTGGCGTCGATGTCGAGGCCGGTGAGGACGAAGACGACCTCGTTGCGGTGGCCGCCGAGGCGGGAGAGGCCGACCTTGACGTCGGGGGGCGGTGGCTCGCCGCGTACGCCGGTGATGCGGACGCGGTCGGGTCCGTCCTGGGCGAGGCGTACGGAGTCGAGGCGGGCGGTGACGTCGGGTCCCGCGTAGCGGGGTCCCGCGGTCTCGTAGAGGAGCTGGGCGGTGACGGTCCCGACGGTCACGGCGCCGCCGGTGCCGGGGTGCTTGGTGATGACGGAGCTGCCGTCGGGCTCGATCTCGGCGAGGGGGAAGCCGGGGTGGCGGACGTCGTGCTCGGTGAAGAAGGCGTAGTTGCCGCCGGTGGCCTGGGTGCCGCACTCCAGCACGTGGCCGGCGACGACGGCGCCGGCGAGGGCGTGCAGGGCGGGGTCGTCTGGGCCGGAGTCGTCCGGGTCGTCGGCGGTGGCCGGGGTCCAGCCGTAGTGGGCCTGGGCGGCGCCCGTGACGAGGGCGGCGTCGGTGACGCGGCCGGTGACGACGACGTCGGCGCCCGCGCGCAGGCAGGCGGCGATGCCGGCGCCGCCGAGGTAGGCGTGGGCGGCGAGGGCGCCGGGCCATGTGCCGCGGGCGGTGAGGTCGTCGCCCTCGACGTGCGCGACGCGGGCGGGCACGCCGACGCGTTCGGCCAGCTCGCGGACGGCGGCGGCGAGGCCCGCGGGGTTGAGGCCGCCGGCGTTGACGACGAGCGTGACGCCGCGGTCGCGGGCGAGGCCGAGGCCGTCTTCGAGCTGGCGGAGGAAGGTCCTGGCGTAGCCGGCGCCGGGGTCCTTGAGGCGGTCGCGGGCGAGGATGAGCATGGTCAGCTCGGCGAGGTAGTCGCCGGTGAGGACGTCGAGTTCGCCGCCGGTGAGCATCTCGCGGACGGCGGCGAACCGGTCGCCGTAGAAGCCGGAGGCGTTGCCGATGCGGAGGGTCACGGGCGCTCCCCCCGGGCGGCCCGGCCGCCGGTACGGGCCGTGCCGTCCGGTGCCGGGTCCCGCCCCGCGCCCGGCGGGCCCGCGAACGCCTGGGCGATGCCCAGCCAGCGCTCCGCCTCCGCGCCCTCGGCGACGAGCGCGGTGTCGGCGCGGTGCACGCGCTGGGTGACCAGCAGGCAGAAGTCGAGCGCGGGCCCGGTGACGCGCTCGGCGGCGTCCTCGGGGCCGTACGCCCACACCTCGCCGCCACCGCCGGGCGCGGTCAGCTCGACGCGGAACTCCTCGGCGGGCGGCGCGAGCCGGTGCACAGCGTACGCGAAGTCCCGTGTCCGTACCCCGATACGGGCCACGTGCCGCAGCCGGGCGGTGGGCGCACGCCGTACGCCCAGCGCGTCGGCGACGTCCTGCCCGTGCGCCCAGGTCTCCATCAACCGCCCCGAGGCGACGCCCCCGACGCTCATCGGCGGCCCGAACCACGGCATCCGCACCCCCGCCGGCTGCGCCAGCAGCACCCGCCGCAACTCCTCGCGCCCCTGCCGCCATCGCTCCAGCAGCTCCCCGGGCGGCTGCGCGGCCCCGCGCTCGGCAGCCTCGTCGACGAAGCCGAACGGCGCCTCCCGGGCGTGCGTCAGCATCCCCCGGAACTCGCCGGGATCACGGGCGGCGGCGAGCGCGGCGCGATCGGTCCACGCGAGGTGGGCGATCTGGTGCGCGACGGTCCACCCGGCGGCGGGCGTCCCGAGCGCCCACCGCTCGGGCGGCAGCCCGGCGACGAGGGCGTCCAGCGCGGCGCTCTCGTCGCGGAGGTCGTCGAGCAGGGTGATGATCTCCGGGCCCGCCATGCCGCGCTCCCCTCGTGACTACTGCGCAGTAGGGTGGCAGCGGACCGGAAAACAAGCAAGCGTGCTTGCCGGATTCGGCCCCGGGGTACGTCAGCTCCGCCCGCCGCGCTCGCCCTCCTCCGGCAGGCCCTCCGCGAGGAATTCCGCCAGGTGGCGGGCGCGGACGCCGGCGAGCTGGGCGAGTTGGGTGCGGCACGAGTAGCCGTCCGCCACGACCGCCGCGTCCTTGGGGGCGTTGCGTACGGCCGGGAGGAGCTGGTCTTCCGCGCAGGCCGCGGAGACCTCGTAATGGCCGCGCTCGAAGCCGAAGTTGCCCGCCAGGCCGCAGCATCCCGAGGCGAGTCGGCCCTCCAGACCCGCCTTCGCCATCAGGCGGCGCTCGGCGCCGTCGCCGAGGACGGCGTGCTGGTGGCAGTGCGTCTGGCCGGTGACCGGGCGGTCGAGGCGGGGCGGGATCCAGTCGGGGGCGGCGGTTTCGAGGGCTTCCGCGAGGGTGCGGACGCGGGCGGCGAGGCGCGGGGCGCGCTCGTCGTCGGGCAGCAGCTCGACGAGGTCGGTCTTGAGCGCGGCGGCGCAGGGCGGTTCGAGGACGACGAGGGGCGGGCCGGCCGCCTCGTCCGCGTCGTCGCCCCCGCCGGCCGCCGGCTCCAGCGCGTCCAGCGTGCGCCGCATCGCCTCGCGGGCCTGGTCGAGTTGGCCCGTGGAGACGTACGTCAGCCCGCAGCACACCTTCCCCGCCTCCCGCGGCAGGCCCACCCGCAGCCCCGCCGCGCGCAGCACCCGGACCGCCGCCGTACCCGCCTCAGGCGACAGGTAGTTCGTGAACGTGTCCGGCCACAGCAGCACGTCCGGATCCGCGTCGGCGTCCCGCCGCAGCGACCGCGTCAGCGGCACCCGCGCGATCGGCGGGATCGCCCGCTCCCCCGCGAGCCCCGCCGCCCGCTTCGCCACCGCCGCCAGCGGCCCCACCGCGGCCAGCGCGTTCGCCACGCCCGCCGCCCGCAGCGCCGCCGTCAGCTTCAGCCACTGCGGCAGCCGCCCCATCGCGTAGTGCGCCATCGGCCGCCGCCGCCCGGCGTAGTGGTGGTGCAGGAACTCGGCCTTGTACGTGGCCATGTCGACGTCCACCGGGCAGTCGCTGCGGCACCCCTTGCACGACAGGCACAGGTCGAGCGCCTCGCGCACCTCCTCCGAGCGCCAGCCGTCGGTGATGACCTCCCCCGCCAGCATCTCGTGCAGCAGACGCGCGCGCCCGCGCGTGGAGTGCCGTTCCTCGCCCGTGGCCCGGTACGACGGGCACATGACCCCCGGACTCCCCGCCGGGTTGCGGCACTTGGCGACCCCGACGCACCGCCGCACCGCCGCCGCGAAGTCGCCGCCCGCGGGACCGTCGTGCGGATAGCCGAAGGCCACCGGCACCGGCACCCGCGGCAGCGGCGCGAAGCGCAGGTCGGCGTCGAGGGGGGCGGGGCGGGCGATCACGCCGGGGTTGAGGGCGCCGTCGGGGTCCCAGAGGTCCTTGAAGCCGCCGAAGAGGCCGACGAGTTCGTCCCCGTACATCGCGGGCAGCAGCTCCGAGCGCGCCCGCCCGTCGCCGTGCTCCCCGGAGAGCGAGCCGCCGTGCGCGACGACGAGGTCCGCCATCTCCGCCGAGAACTCCCGGAAGCGGCCGATGCCGGGCGGGGTCAGCAGATCGAAGTCGATCCGGACGTGGATGCAGCCGTCGCCGAAGTGCCCGTACGGCAGCCCGCGCAGCCCGTGCGCGGCGAGCAGCGCCCGGAACTCGCGCAGGTACGCCCCGAGCCGCGCGGGCGGCACCGCGCAGTCCTCCCAGCCGGGCCACGCCTCGCTGCCGTCGGGCATGCGGGTGGCGGTGCCGGAGGCGTCCTCGCGGATACGCCACAGGGTGCGCTGCTCGGCGGGCTCCGCGACGACGGTGTGGTCGACGGCGTCGGCGGCGCGGCAGACCTCCTCGGCGGCGGCCCGCGCGGCGGCGGGGGTGTCGCCGCCGGTCTCGACGAAGAGCCAGGCACCGCCCCGGGGCAGCGCGTGCGCGTCGGGCACGAGGTCGGCGGCCATGCCCTCGACGGTCAGCGGGCGCAGCGGCAGCAGCCCGGGGGCGGCTTCCGCGGCGGCGGACTCGTCGGCGTACCCGAGGACGGCGAGGGCGCGGGCGGGGGGCGCCTCGACGAGGCGGACGGTGGCCTGGGTGAGGACGGCGAGGGTGCCTTCGCTGCCGGTGAAGGCGCGGGCGAGGTCGCCGCCGCGCTCGGGGAGGAGGGCGTCGAGGGCGTAGCCGGAGATGCGGCGGGGGAGGTCGGGCCAGCCGGGGAGGTCGCGGGGGTACGGGGCGGGGGCGCCGGCGTCCGCGGCGGGGGCGCCGCCTTCGTCGCGGAGACCACCCGCATGCCCGGGCGCCTGACCACCCGCGCGCCCCACCGCGCGCCCCACCGCGCGCCCGCCCGTCCGCAGCGTCGCCAGATGCCCTTCGACGAACTCCCGCAGCCCCGGCAGCACCCCCAGGTCCCGCTCCAGCCGCAGCGCCCGCCCCCGGTACGTCACCACGTCGAGCGCCCGTACGTTGTCCGCCATGGTCCCCCACGCGACGCTGTGCGGGCCGCAGGAGTTGTTGCCGACCATCCCGCCGAGCGTGCACCGGCTGTGCGTCGACGGATCGGGCCCGAACGTCAGCCCGTGCGGCGCCGCCGCGCCGCGCAGCCGGTCGAGCACGAGCCCGGGCTGGACGACGGCGGTACGCGCCCCGGGGTCGAGGTCGACGAGCCGGTTCAGGTGCCGGGTGAAGTCGAGGACGACGCCGGCGCCGACGGCGTTGCCCGCGATGGACGTACCGCCGCCGCGGGCGACGACGGGCGCACCGTACTCCCGGCAGACGGCGAGCGCGGCGGCGACGTCGTCGGCGTCGCGGGGGGCGACGACGCCGAGGGGGACGCTCCGGTAGTTGGAGGCGTCCATCGTGACGAGGGCCCGGTCCCGGGTCCCGAACCCGACCTCGCCGCCGACGGCGTCCCGCAGCCGGCGCTCCAGCGCCACGACATCCACCCCGGCGTCCGTACCCGCGTCCGCGCCCGTCTCCGTATCCATGGCTCCAGCGTGCCGGACGCCCCCGCCCCGTCGCGCGTATTGACGTGCCCCACTCCCGCCTCTAACGTCCGACCCCAGAAAGATTCGAAACCAGTCCCGAATGTTTCGATCCCGTCGTCCCACCACCCGCACGCACGGATCCGGCGCCACCCACTCCACCACCGCCCGCGCCCGCCCGCGGGGGAAGAAGGGGAACATGCGAAGACTCCGCAGCAGGCCCAGGGCCCTGCTGGCCGCCCTCGCCGGCGCCCTCTGCCTGTACGGCCTCGGCACCGCCGCCCCCGCGCAGGCGGCCGCCCCCGCCGAAGCCGCCGCTACCGCCGGCGCCGCCGGCCCGCCCGCGACCGCCGCCGCCTCGCTGAACCAGCTCGCGCAGGCGCACGGCAAGTTCATCGGCTCCGCCGCCGCGACGGCGCACTTCTCCGACACCCAGTACACCGGGATCCTGCGCAGCGAGTTCGGCCAGGTCACGGCGGAGAACGAGATGAAGTGGGACACCGTGCAGCCGTCCCGCGGCCAGTTCAACTACGCCCCGGGCGACCGGGTCGTCGACTTCGCGCAGCAGAACGGCCAGTCCGTACGCGGCCACACCCTCGTCTGGCACAGCCAGCTCCCCGGCTGGGTCTCGGGCCTGCCGAGCGGCGAGGTCCGTACGGTGATGGAGAACCACGTCACGCAGGTCGCCGGGCACTACGCGGGCGACATCGACGCCTGGGACGTCGTCAACGAACCGTTCAACGAGGACGGCACCTTCCGCTCCAGCCCCTTCTACAACGCCATGGGCCGCGACTTCGTCGCCCACGCGCTGCGCGCCGCGAAGGCGGCGGACCCGGGCGCGAAGCTGTGCATCAACGACTACAACATCGAGGGCATCAACGCGAAGAGCACCGCGATGTACAACCTCGTACGCGACCTGAAGGCCCAGGGCGTCCCGATCGACTGCGTCGGCATCCAGGGCCACCTGGCGATCCAGTACGGCTTCCCGAGCGACCTGCGGCAGAACATGCAGCGCTTCGCCGACCTGGGCGTCGACGTGGCGATCACGGAGCTGGACGTACGGATGCAGCTCCCGGTCAGCGCGCAGAAGGAAGCCACCCAGTCGCAGTACTACACGAACGTCGTCGACGCCTGCCTGGCGGTCACCCGCTGCAAGGGCGTGACGGTGTGGGGCTTCCCCGACAAGTACTCCTGGGTCCCCGGCGTCTTCGACGGCGAGGGCTCGGCGACCCTCTGGAACGACAGCTACCAGCCGAAACAGGCGTACAACGCGGTGGCGGAAGCCCTCGGCGGCGACCCGGGCCCGGGACCGGGCCCCGGTGACGGCTGCAGCGCGAGCTACGCCGTACCCCAGCAGTGGAACGGCGGCTTCACCGCGGCGGTGACGGTGAGCTGCGACGGCGACTCGCTCTCCGGCTGGTCGGTCTCCTGGGACTACACGGCGGGCCAGCGGGTGACCAACGCCTGGAACGCCACCTGCCAGCAGTCCGGCACGAGGGTCACCTGCACGAACGCCCCCTACAACGGCACCGTCCCGGACGGCGGCTCGGTCACCTTCGGCTTCAACGGCACCTGGACCACCACCAACCCCACCCCACCCACCCTCACCCTGGGCTGACCCCGCCCCGGTCCGCCGGGGGACACCGCACGCAGGTGGCCCCCGGCGGACTGCGCGTCCGCCGAACCGCCCCCGCGGAGGTCAGAAGACCTCGGATTCGACGTCTTCGCCCTCATCCTCCGAGTCCTCCGGATGAACGAGGGTGTAACTGGGCGGAAGTGGCTGCTCGTCCGCGGGTGCGTCGTACGGGATGAACGCGGCGCCATCCGGAACGTCGACACGGGAAAGATGAATTCCGAACCTGCACGACCCGCACCAGAAGAACACGTGGCCGACACCGTCGGAGGTCTTCTCCCGGAACAGGAGCGACAGCGCACGCGCGCCGCAGTTGGGGCACGGGAGTTGCAGCGGAGGCGTCGGGGAGCGGTAGGCGGCCTCGTAGGCACGCAGCCAGTCGTCCCAGGTGTTCGCCATGATCAGTCACCGCCTCCCGAGGGCTGGTTCAGCGGGTGATTCTGCCACCACTCCTCCTCGAAGGCGTACGCTTCGTCCTCCCACCGGGCCAGCTCGGCCGGGTCCTCGGGCACCCTGCGGCCGTTCCTGATCTGGTCGACGTGGAACCTCTCGTGGGCCAGCGTACGAGCCAGGGTCTGTTCGTCGTAGAAGGCGTCACGATAGAGATTGATCCGATTCGCGGTGGGAGTCGTTCCGCACACCCCGGACACGTTTCGATTGATATTGATGCGGATTCCCGTCAGATCCACCTGGTAGCGCGCGGAGATGTGACGCACGCTGTCCATGGTCATCCGCATCGGAGGACCGATACGGGGACGGCGCTCGGGGCGCCGCTTCAGCGCGGTTGCCAGGTTGTCGAGGGAGCCGCGGAGGCGGCCCGCCATGGCCTTCATGCCGCCCTTGACCGCGGCCAGCCCGCCCTTGAGGCCCCTGGCCAGGCCACCGAGAGTGGTGAGGCCCTTCATGCCGGGGATGCAGTCCAGCGCGGCGAAGGCGACGTCCCAGAGACTGGCCTGGCCGTTCATGTACTTGTAGAGGGTGTCGGCCAGCACCACGAGGGCAGCGGCGAGAACCACCCAGGCGAGGGGGCCGCCGATGATGAGGACGACGATGCCGAGGACGGCGACGATGACCTTGCAGACGTTGACGATCGTGTCCCAGTTGTCCTTGACCCAGTCGACCGCCTTCTCCCACCACTTCCGGTTCTGAATACCGGCATCCGACGCCTCTTCGAGCTTGTCCTTCGCCTCGGAGGCGGCGTCCTCACGCATCTTCTTGGCGTCCGCGGCCATCTTCTTCGCGGCTTCGAGACCGGATTCGGCGTTGTCGACGGCGGTCTGCGCGGAGGCGCGGGCGGACTTGGCGTCGGTGGCGTTGCGGGTCGCGGCGCGTACCTCGGACTCGTCGGGCTTTTCCTTGCCCTGCTTCCCGTCGTACTCCTCGGTCTTCTTCGTCGCCCGCTCCACCCACGAATTCGCCGAATCCAGGCGGCCGGTCGCCGACGACAACTCGCTGCGGGCCTCGCGCCCCCGGGCCAGCGCCTTGTCCGCCAGGGACTGCGCCCGCTCCAGTTTCGGCCAGTACGCCGCAAGTGCGTCGCCCGCCAGATCGTACGAGCGCTGGAGCTTCTTCAGGTTCTTCGGAACGTCCTCGAATTCGCCCTGGAACGCCTGCGCCGTCTTTCCCGCCCACCGCAGGATCGCGTCCTCGCCCGCCATCGCCTTGATGTCGCGGAGAGCCCCGCCGACGTCGTCGGCGAAGTCATGTAACTCCCGTGCCAGTTGCCGGACGCGAGCCGGGTCGCCAGGTACCGGATCCTCGTCGAGGTCGAGTACGTGCCAGTCCGTCGGGCGACTCCCCATCGCTCCCACCTCCTGCCTGCACAAAGTTAGCGACCGTCACTCACCGGTGTGAAGATGCACCGGGGCCGGCGCCCGGCGGGTGGCCCAGTACGTGGGTGTTCTTGTCTCAGAGGGTGGACGGGAGCGTCGTGGCGGGGTGATCGGGTCGTAGGCTTCGGGGGTGGCTGAGATCGTGATTCCTGATGACATCAAGCCCGCCGACGGACGCTTCGGGTCGGGCCCGTCCAAGGTGCGCACCGAGGCGCTCGAGGCGCTGGCCGCCACCGGTTCCTCTCTTCTCGGTACGTCTCACCGGCAGGCTCCCGTGCGGGACCTCGTCGGGCGGGTGCGTGACGGGGTGCGTGCGCTGTTCTCGTTGCCCGAGGGGTACGAGGTGGTCCTCGGGAACGGCGGGGCCACCGCGTTCTGGGACGTCGCCACCCACGGGCTGATCGAGCGCAAGTCGCAGCACCTGTCCTTCGGCGAGTTCTCCTCGAAGTTCGCCAAGGCCGCCAGGCTCGCCCCGTGGCTGGACGAGCCGACCGTCGTCTCGTCCGAGCCCGGTACGCACCCGGAGGCGCGGGCCGAGGCCGGGGTCGACGTGTACGCGCTGACGCACAACGAGACCTCCACCGGTGTCGCCATGCCGCTGCGCCGCGTCGAGGGGGCCGACGACGGGGCGCTCGTGCTCGTCGACGCGACGTCCGGGGCCGGCGGGCTGCCGGTGGACGTGGCGGAGACCGACGTGTACTACTTCGCGCCGCAGAAGTCCTTCGCCTCCGACGGCGGGCTGTGGATCGCCGCGTTCTCCCCCGCCGCCCTCGAGCGGGCCGCGCGCGTCCACGCCTCCGGGCGGCACGTGCCGGAGTTCTTCTCGCTGCCCACGGCGATCGACAACTCCCGCAAGAACCAGACGTACAACACCCCCGCCCTCACCACCCTCTTCCTCCTCGCCGAGCAGCTCGACTGGATCAACGGCCAGGGCGGTCTGGACTGGGCCGTACGCCGCACCGCCGCCTCCGCCCGCACGCTCTACACCTGGGCCGAGGAGGCGAAGGCCGCCACTCCGTTCGTCGCCGACCCGGCGCAGCGGTCCGCGGTCGTGGGCACGATCGACTTCTCCGACGACGTGGACGCCGCCGCCGTCGCCAAGACGCTGCGCGCCAACGGCATCGTGGACACCGAGCCGTACCGCAAGCTGGGGCGCAACCAGCTCCGGATCGCGATGTACCCCGCGGTCGACCCCGTCGACGTCGAGGCCCTGACCCGCTGCATCGACTACGTGATCGAGCGGATCTGAGCTTCGCTCGCACCGCTGCGGGCCCGGCGCGCTTCCGCGTGCCGGGCCCGTGCGCGTGCGCGCCTCAGGGCGACAGCCGCCGCCCGCTCAGTGCGACAGCCGCTGGTACTTCCGCACCGCCAGCGGCAGGAACACCGCCGTGATCACGACCGGCCACACCAGCGCCATCAGCATCGCGTGCTGCTCGATCCACGAGTCGCCCAGCCGCCCCGGGTTGCCGAACAGCTCGCGCACCGCGTTGGCCGTGGAGGACACCGGGTTCCACATCGCTATCGCGCCCAGCCAGCCCGGCATGTCCGCCGGTGAGGCGAAGACGCTGGAGACCATGCCGAACGGGAACGCGACCGCGAAGAGGTTGCCCGCCGCCTCCTGGTTGGGCGTCAGCAGACCGAGCACCACCCCGACCCAGATCAGGGCGAAGCGCAGCCACAGCAGCAGCGCGAACGCCGCCGCGGTCTCCAGTACCGAGCCGTCCGAGCGCCAGCCGATGACCAGGGCGATCGACGCCATCACCGCCAGGTCCAGCGCGGCGCCGATGAGGTCGGAGACGCCCCGGCCGCTCACCACGGCCGACGGGGACATCGGCATGGAGCGGAAGCGGTCGGTGATCCCGTGCTCCTTGTCGATGGCGATCAGCATGGCCGTGTTCATGAACCCGAAGGCCATGGTCATCGCGAACATGCCGGGCATCGCGTACGACTTGTAGGCGTCCGCGCCGCCCTCCATCGCGCTGCCGAAGACGTAGACGAAGAGCAGCACGGAGACGACCGGGAAGCCGAGCTGCCAGGCGATGTTCGACGGCTGCCGGCGGTAGTGCAGCAGGCCGCGGCGCACGACCGTCCAGCAGTCGGCGATCGCCCACTTCACCGCCCCGCCGGGGGCCTGCTCGCGGGCGGAGGGCCGGGGGCGCTTCTCCGCCGCCGCGGTGTCGGTGACGGTGCTCATGCGACCGTGGCCTCCTCTTTCCTGCCGGCCTTCTTCTTGTCGGCCTTCTTCTTCTCCGAGTCCTTCTTGTCCGAGTCCTTCTTGTCCGCCTCCGCCGGCTCCTTCTCCGCCGCGGTGTGCCCCGTCAGGCTGAGGAACACGTCGTCGAGCGTGGGCCGCCGCAGCGCTATGTCGTCCACCGCCACCCCCTCGTCCTGCAGCGTGCGCGCCACCTCCGTCAGCGCCGCGACCCGGTCGGTCACCGCCCCGTGCACCCGCAGCTCCTCCAGGTCGATGGCCGGGTCGGCGCCCGAGACCCGGGCGACGGCCCGCACCGCGTCCGGGATCTCCTCCGCCGAGCCGACGACGACCTCGATACGGTCCCCGCCGACCGTGTTCTTCAGCGCGGCCGGGGTGTCGTCCGCGATCGTCCGGCCGTCGTCGATGACGGCGATACGGTCGGCGAGCTTGTCGGCCTCGTCCAGATACTGCGTCGTCAGCAGCACCGTCGTGCCGCCGGCGACCAGGTCCCGCACCGCCTCCCAGACCTCGCCCCGGCTGCGCGGGTCGAGGCCGGTCGTCGGCTCGTCCATGAAGAGCACGTCCGGCGCGAGGATCATGCTCGACGCCAGGTCGAGCCGGCGGCGCATGCCGCCGCTGTATTCCTTCGCGCCCTTGTCCGCGGCCTCGGTGAGCCCGAACTGCTCCAGCAGTTCCGCCGCGCGCTCGCGGGCGCGGCGGGAGCCGAGGTGGAACAGCCGGGCGAACATCTCCAGGTTCTGCCGGCCGGTCAGCACCTCGTCCACCGCCGCGTACTGCCCGGCGAGGCCGATCCGCCGGCGCACCTTGACCGGCTCCTTCATCACATCGTGCCCGCCGACGAGTGCCTGTCCGCCGTCGAGGCGGATGAGGGTGGACAGGATCCGCACCGCCGTCGTCTTGCCGGCGCCGTTGGGGCCGAGCAGGCCGTAGACGGTGCCGTACGGCACGGTCAGGTCGAAGCCGTCGAGGGCCCGCTTCTCTCCGTAGCGCTTCTGCACGCCGTCCGCCACGACGGCGTCGGCCGAGCTTGCCTTCACGCTCTTCCTCCCCTATCTGAGTACGCCGTACTCATTTACGCATACGGTGTACGCAGAAGGCAAGTCCGCAGCTAGACTCGGCCGCATGGCGGCAACGGAACACAGCGGCAGCGGCGACCTCAGCCGCAGCATGGCCCTGCTCTGGGGCATCGACGAGCGCGCCAAGCGCGGTCCGAAGCCCGGCATCTCAGTGGACCGGATCGTCTTCACCGCGATCGGCATCGCGGACGCCGAAGGGCTGGAGGCGGTCTCGATGCGCAAGATCGCCGGGCATCTGGGCGTGGGCACCATGTCGCTCTACCGGCACGTGCCGGGGAAGGCCGAGCTGCTGGACCTGATGCTCGACGGGGTCGGCTCGATCGAGCCGGAGGACGTCGAGCACCTCCGCAGCCAGCCGACCTGGCGGGACCGGATGCGGGAGCTGGCCCACTCGTTCTGGGAGCACTACCTCGCACACCCCTGGCTGCTCCACGTCGACCAGGGCCGGCCCGTCCTCGGCCCCAACGGTCTGGACTCCTTCGAGCTGGCTCTCAGCGTCTTCGACGGGCTGCTCCTCACCGACCAGGAGAAGGTCGGATTCATCACCTCGCTCGACTCCACCGCCGCCGGCCTCGCCCGGGTGCACGTCAACGCCAAGCAGGCGGAGGCGCGGACGGGGATCAGCGACCAGGAGTTCTGGGAGGCGCAGTCCCCCGCGCTGGAATCGGCCATGGAGTCCGGGCGCTATCCGCGGATCGCCTCGCTCGCGGACGACTCCTTCTCCGCGCTGGACGAGGAGACGTTCACGTTCGCGATGGACCGGATGCTCGACGGCCTGGAGGTGCTGATCGAGCACCGCCGCAAGACGGGCTGGACACCGCCGCCCCGGGGGGCGGCCTTCGGCGAGGAGTGCCGCGAGGAGGAGACGGTCTGAGCCGGGCGGGCCCGCCCGGCCCGCGCCCCCGCTCCGGTCGCGCTCCGGTCCCGCTTAGGTCGCGCTCCGGTCCCGCTCCGCTTGTGCTCCGGTCCCGCTCAGGTCGCCCTCAGTCCGGCCGCGGGCGCTTCGACAGCACGCGGCGCAGCAGCAGCACCGCGCCGATGCCCCCGCCCACCAGCAGCACCGTCTTCACCGGGTCGCGGTCCTCGTCGTCCCCCGCACCACTCGCGCCGTCCCCGGAGTCGTCACCGGAGCCGTCACCCGGCCCGCCCGGCTCCGACGACGAGCCGCCCCCCTCGACCTCCCGCCGGATCAGGTCGCTCTGCTCGCCCTCGCTCCCGAAGACGATCGCCGACCCGTCCGCCGTGTACGTCATCGACTCCCCCTGCCGCTGCAGCGGCACGTCGAGACGCCCGTCCTCCTCCGGCTTGCCGTTCTCGAAGCGGTACATCCGCCCGCCGACGTAGCTGCGCAGCGCCAGCCGCGTGCCGTCGGGCGAGAACGCCCCGTCCGTCACCCACAGGTTGACCGGCGCGACCCGCTCGAAGATGTTCATCGAGCCCGTCGACAGCTCCTCGGGTCCCGCGTACAGCGCCGCGCCCCCGTTCTGCTTCTTGCTCACGACGTACACCCGCCCCGTCTTCGGGTGCACCATCAGCGCCTCCGCGTCCCGCGGCCCGTCCTCGTACTGTGCCTCGTACTGCACCGCGTCCACGGTCGCGTCCTGGAGTCGCTTCGGCTCGGGGAAGCGGTAGATCCACACGTACGACCAGGAGCCGTCCATGTTGTCGCCGATGTCGCCGACGTAGAGCTGGTTGCCGGGCCCGAGCGAGACGGCCTCCACGTCGCGCGGCTCCCCTATGCCCCGCAGCGTGATCGTCGCCAGCGTCTCGCCGGTCTCGCCGTCGACGGCGTAGACGTACGGGCCGTCGTCGGAGTCGTTGTGCGTCCAGTACACGTTCTCGTGCTGCCGGCTGGCGGCCAGGCCGCTGGACTCGGTGATCCGCGGGTCGGTGAGGATCACGTCGTCCTGCGCCGCGGCGGGCGGGGCGTACGCGGCGGAGGTCACCACCGCCGCCGCGGTGAGGAGGGCGGCGGCGGTCGGCAGGCGGTGGGCGCGCATGGCGCCAAGCCTGCCATGCGCCCGCGGCGGTACGGGGGCCGGATGCGCGCGCGTGGTGCTTGCTTCGAGCGCGCTCGAAGGAGTTGGCTTGATCCTCATGAGGTATACGCAGTTGGGACGTACGGGACTCAAGGTCAGCCGGCTCGTGCTCGGCACCATGAACTTCGGGCCGCACGCCGACGAGGCCGCGAGCCACGCCATGATGGACGCCGCCCTCGACGCGGGCGTCAACTTCTTCGACACCGCCAACGTCTACGGCTGGGGCGAGAACAAGGGCCGTACCGAGGAGATCGTCGGCACCTGGCTCGCGCAGGGCGGCGGCCGCCGCGACAAGGTCGTGCTCGCCACCAAGGTCTACGGCTCGATGGACGCCGGCAATGGCACCACCTGGCCCAACCACGACCGGCTCTCGGCGCTCAACATCCGCCGCGCGGTCGACGCCAGCCTCAAGCGGCTGCAGACGGACCACATCGACCTCTACCAGTTCCACCACGTCGACCGGCACACGCCCTGGGACGAGATCTGGCAGGCCGTCGACGTCCTCGTACAGCAGGGCAAGATCCTCTACGTCGGCTCGTCCAACCACGCGGGCTGGCACATCGCGCAGGCCAACGAGGCCGCGCGGCGACGGCACTCGCTGGGTCTGGTGAGCGAGCAGTGCCTCTACAACCTCTACGAGCGGCGCGCCGAGATGGAGGTCATCCCGGCCGCCGAGAGCTACGGCCTCGGCGTCATCCCGTGGTCCCCGCTGGGCGGCGGTCTGCTGGGCGGCGCGCTGCGCAAGGAGCGCGAGGGCGGCGGCGCGCGGTCGTCGGCGGCGCTGTCGCGCGGCGCGGTGCGCGAGCAGGTGCAGGCGTACGAGGACCTGGTCGCCGAGCACGGCCTGGACCCGGCGGAGGTGGCCCTGGCGTGGCTGCTGACGCGGCCGGGCGTGACGGGCCCGATCGTGGGCCCGCGCACCGTCGAGCAGCTCACGTCGGCGCTGCCGGCGCTGGACCTGACGCTGCCGGACGGGCTGCTGGCATCGCTCGACGAGATCTTCCCGGGCCCGGGTCCGTCCCCGGAGGCGTTCGCGTGGTGAGCGTTCCGTAGGCGGGCGCGTCAGCCGCCGAAGGCAGCGGCGATGGCGACGACGGCGAAGATCAGCACGAGCGTGGCGCTGACGACGCGGATGCGGGTCTTGGCGTTCACGCGTACGAGCTTACGGGCCCGCCGCCCCCGGCGGGGCGGCGGGCCCGGGCCGGTGGTAGCGGGCCGTGACGACTCACCGTGAGTATCGTTGTACTGCGCGGCTGCATGCGATCAAGCAGCAGCGGGGAGGAGCGCCACGATGACCGTCGTCGAAACCGACAGGATCGAGATGGCCGACGAGAGCGACGAGCTCACCCTCGACAAGTTGTTCGAGTGGCTGGAGCGGATGCCTGTCCCCGAGGGATACAAGGTTGAGATCGTCGAGGGGAACATCTACATGTCGCCGCAGCGGCAGAAGCACTGGGTGATCATTGCGCTCATCTACGATCAGCTTCGGGCACAGTACCCTGTCACGCGGACCGCATCCGACGTGCGCATCGATTTCCCCGGTCATCTCAACGGCTTCGCCTGCGATATCGCCGCAATGGAGAAGGGCGCCCAACCCGACGACAAGGGACGCTGGCGCCCGCAGGACGTGGAGTTCGTGGGCGAGGTGATCTCCAAGAGCACCGCTGCCAACGACTACGGGCCGAAGAAGGCCGTATACGCCACCGCAGAGGTGCCGGTCTACCTGATCGTCGACCCGTACACCGGCAAGTGCCACCTGCACCTGATGCCCAAGGACGGGGAGTACCGCGTAGAGACGACCCTCGACTTCGGGATGGACATCGATCTCACCGAGACCCCCGTCGGGCTCAAGCTGACGACCGGCGACTTCCCCCGGGACTGAAGGGCTACGCCCCCAGCGGCCAGGTCGCTACGGGTTCGTAGTGGGGCTGGGCGCCGGGGTGGCCCGGGGGCGGGGGTGGCTCTGGATCAGGGTGAGGGTGGTCAGGTTGCGGTGGGGGGTGGTGAAGTCCCGTAGCGACTCCGTGAACGGGGTCAGGTCCGTGCCCGCTCGGTGGCGCTGGCGGGCCAGCGTCAGGTGCGGGCGGTAGCGGCGCTCCCGCCCCCGGGCCGCGCCCCCGCCCCGCTTCGCCGCCAGCGGCACCCCCGCCGTACGGTGTCCCGCCGCCGCGGCGCCCGCCGCGAGCCGGCCCAGCTCCTCGACGTCGCCCGCCGCCCCCGCCCACAGCACCGTGTCGGAGAACCGCCCGCCCCCCGCCAGCCGCAGCCCGACCGGCCCCCGGCGCCGCGCCGCGCGGGCCAGCCGCTCCTCCAGCTCCGCGACGGAACCGGCCGGCACCTCCCCGTAGAACGCCACCGTGAGGTGCCACCCCTCCCGCGGCACCCAGCGCAGCCGCTCCGCGCCGGGGAGCCGCCGCAGCCGGCGCACCGCCTCCGCCAGCTCCCCCAGCACCTCCGCGGGCGGGACCACCGCGGCGAACAGCCTCATCGCACCCGGCCCGCCGGCGCCCGGCCCGCCGGCGCCCGGCCCGCCGGCATCCGGCCCCCGGCACCCGGCTCACCCGGAGGTGGCCCGTCCGCACCGGGCACCCCCGCGCCCGTACCGCCGGCCGTCACGCCCGCCTCAGTCCGGGAACCGGCGCGTCACCCACCGCCACGCGAACTCCAGCAGCACCGCCGACGCGACCGCGATCCCCACCGCCGTCCACGGCATCTCCGTGCCCACCAGCTTCAGCGCGAAGAACTTCTGCAGCCACGGCGTGACCAGCACGATCACGAACCCCAGCGCCATCGTCCCGACCAGCCCCACCCGCCACCAGGTGTACGGCCGCGCGATGATCACCAGCACCCACATCGCGATCAGGAACAGCGTCAGCGTCGCCGCCGACGTCTCCGCGTCCAGCGCCCCATGCCCCGAGTAGTGGGCCCGCGCCAGCATGTACGTCACGAACGTCGCCGTGCCGGCGATCAGCCCCGCCGGGATCGCGTACCGCATCACCCGGCGCACGAAGTGCGGCCGCGCCCGCTCCTTGTTCGGCGCCAGCGCCAGGAAGAACGCCGGCACGCCGATTGTCAGCGTCGACAGCAGCGTCAGATGCCGCGGCAGGAAGGGGTACGGCACCTGCGTGGCGACGACGAGCAGCGCCAGCAGCACCGAGTAGACGGTCTTGACCAGGAAGAGGTTCGCGACCCGCTCGATGTTGCCGATGACCCGGCGGCCCTCGGCGACCACCGAGGGGAGGGTGGAGAAGCTGTTGTTGAGCAGGACGATCTGCGCGACGGCCTTCGACGCCTCCGAGCCCGAGCCCATGGACACGCCGATGTCCGCGTCCTTCAGCGCCAGCACGTCGTTGACGCCGTCGCCCGTCATCGCCACGTCGTGGCCGCGGGACTTGAGCGCGGCGACCATGTCGCGCTTCTGCTGCGGGTTGACGCGGCCGAAGACCGCGTTGTCGTCGAGGACCTCGGCCATCTCGTCGCGGTCGGCCGGCAGGGTGCGCGCGTCGACCGTACGGTCCGCGCGCGCCATGCCGAGCTTCGCGGCCACCGCACCCACGGAGACCGCGTTGTCACCCGAGATGATCTTCGTCTCGACGCGCTCCTCCGCGAAGTAGCCGAGGGTGTCGGCGGCGTCCGGGCGCAGCCGCTGCTCCAGGACGACCAGCGCCGCCGGCTCGACACCGCGCGCCACCTCCGGGTCGTCCAGCTCCCGTTGGGCGCGGGCGAGCAGCAGCACGCGCAGGCCCTGGGCGTTGAGGTCGTCGATCTCGGCGAGGGAGGGGTCGCCGGCGGGCAGCAGCACGTCGGGGGCGCCCAGCAGCCACGTACCCGCACCGGCGCCGTCCCCGCTGAACGCCGCCCCGCTGTACTTGCGCGCCGAGGAGAACGGCAGCGCCCCCGTGCAGCGCAGCTCCTCGGTGTCCGGGTACGCCTCGATGAGGGCCTGGAGGCTGGCGTTCGGCCGCGGGTCGGACGAGCCGAGCGCGCCCAGCACCCGCCGCACGTCCGCCTCCGCCGCGCCGCCCAGCGGCCGCAGCTCGGTGACGTCCATGCCGCCCTCGGTGAGGGTGCCGGTCTTGTCGAGACAGACGACGTCGACGCGCGCGAGCCCCTCGATCGCGGGCAGCTCCTGTACGAGGCACTGCTTGCGGCCGAGCCGGATGACCCCTATGGCGAACGCGACCGAGGTCAGCAGCACAAGGCCCTCGGGCACCATCGGCACGATGCCGCCGACCATGCGGCGGATGGCGTCCTGCGGGCTGTTGTTCTCGACCACGAGCTGGCTGATGACCAGGCCGATGGCGGCCGGGATCATCATGTACGTCACGTACTTGAGGATCGTGCTGATGCCGCTGCGCAGCTCGGAGTGGACGAGCGTGAAGCGCGACGCCTCCTCCGCCAGCTGCACGGCGTACGCCTCGCGCCCCACCTTCGTCGCCGTGAACGCGCCGCCGCCGGCGACGACGAAGCTGCCGGAGAGCACCTTGTCGCCGGGCTGCTTGATGACGGGGTCGGCCTCGCCGGTGAGCAGCGACTCGTCGACCTCCAGGCTGTCGGACTCCAGCACCTCGCCGTCGACGACGACCTTGTCGCCCGGGCCCAGCTCGACGAGGTCGCCGAGGACGATCTCGGCGGTGGGGATCTCGGCGGTGCGGCCGTCGCGGCGCACCTGCGGCCTGGCCTCGCCGATGACGGCGAGGTTGTCGAGGGTCTTCTTGGCGCGCAGCTCCTGGATGATGCCGATGCCGGTGTTCGCGAGGATCACGAAGCCGAAGAGGCTGTCCTGGATGGGCGCGACGACGAGCATGATGACCCACAGGACGCCGATGATGGCGTTGAAGCGGGTGAAGACGTTGGCGCGGACGATGTCGGCGGTGGAGCGGGAGGAGCGTACGGGAACGTCGTTGACCTCGCCGCGGGCGACGCGCTCGGCGACCTCGGCGGCGGTGAGTCCGCCGTGCCGCAGCGCGACGGCGGTCCCGCCCGCCCCGTTCGCCCCGGCCCGGTCCGGCTGACCGCCGGTCCCACCGGGCCGACCGCCAGGGTCTCCGCCCGCCGTCCCGCCGGCTCCGTCAGGTTTCCCGCCCGCCCCGCCCGGCCCGCCGCCGGGCTCCGGCCCCTCGCCGCCGTCGGCGGCCGTCTCGACCCGCTGCGTCATGCGTACGACGTTACGTGTTCGACCGGGCGCCCGCGTCGCCGCCCCGCGCGAGCGCGGCCTCGCGGCGGCGTACGTACCAGAGGCCCAGGACACCGAGACCGGCGCCCGCCAGGCAGGTCCACAGCCACCACATGCGGTCGTGGTCGTCCAGCCAGCCGAGGAACGGCAACTGGACCACGAAGAGCACCAGCCACAGCACGGTGCCGCCGACCGTCACCGCCGTGATGTCGCCCTCGAACGGCTCCGGCGCCGGGTGCCTGTACGCCTTCTTGCCCATGTCGACCAGGGTACGGGGCCGATCGCGGCGGCATACTGAGTGGGCGCCGAAGTCCGGCCGCTGTTCCGCACGAAGGTCACGCATGCCCCCCGACGCGAAGACCACCGGCACGGCCCCCGGGGACGGACCGCCGCCCCGGCCCTCCTCCCCGCTCGACGCCTACTTCCACATCTCGCGGCGCGGCTCGTCCGTCACGCAGGAGCTGCGGGGCGGGCTGGCGACGTTCTTCGCCATGGCGTACATCATCGTGCTGAACCCGATCATCCTGGGCTCGGCGAAGGACAAGTTCGGCCACAAGCTGGACCACGGCGAACTGGTCACGGCCACCGTGCTGGTCGCGGCGGTGACCACGCTCCTCATGGGCGTCCTCGGCAACGTCCCCGTCGCCTGTGCCGCGGGCCTCGGCATCAACGCCGTGGTGTCGCTCCAGCTCGCGCCGGAAATGTCGTGGGCGGACGCGATGGGCATGGTGGTGCTCGCGGGGCTGATCATCATGCTGCTGGTGGCCACCGGGCTACGGGAACGGGTGATGTCCGCGATCCCGGACGGCCTGCGCAAGGCCATCGCGATCGGCATCGGCCTGTTCATCGCCCTCGTCGGCCTGGTCGACGCGGGCTTCGTCACCCGCAACCCGGACTCCGCGCAGACCACCGTCCCCCTCACCCTGGGCACGGCGGGTCACCTGAAAGGGTGGCCCGTCCTGGTCTTCCTCCTGGGCCTCGGGCTGACCTTCGTGCTGCTGGCCCGCCGCTTCCGCGGCGCGATCCTGGTCAGCATCGTCACGATGACGGTCCTCGCCGTGATCATCCACGCGGTCGCCGACCTCCCGGAGAAGGAGTGGGGCCTCACCGCCCCGGTGCTCCCCGACCACGTCGTCGAGGCCCCCCACTTCGGCCTGCTCGGCGAGGCGAGCCTCTTCGGCGGCTTCCGCGAGGCGGGGATCCTGACGGGCTGCCTCTTCGTCTTCACCGTGCTGCTCTCCGGCTTCTTCGACGCGATGGGCACGATCCTCGGCGTCACGGAGGAGGCCCGCCTCCTCGACGAACACGGCCGCCTCCCGGAGATGAACCGGGTCCTCATGGCCGACGGCGCCGCCGTCGCCCTGGGCGGCGCCGCCTCCGCCTCGGCGAGCACGGCCTTCGCCGAGTCCACCGCGGGCGTCGGCGAGGGCGCGCGTACGGGCCTCGCGAACCTCGTCACGGGCGGCCTGTTCCTGCTGGCGCTGGTCTTCACCCCGCTGGTGACGATCGTCCCCTCGCAGGCGGCGACCCCGGCGCTGGTGGTGGTCGGCTTCCTCATCCTGTCGGCCAACATCCGCAGCATCGACTGGTCCGACACGACGATCGCGGCCCCCGCCTTCCTCACCATCGTCCTGATGCCCTTCAGCTACAGCATCACGGTCGGCATCGGCATGGGCTTCCTGGCCCACACCCTTCTCCGCGCGGCGGTGGGCCGCCCGGCGAGCGTCCGCCCGGCGCTGTGGGTGACGTCGGCGGTGTTCGTCGTCTACTTCGCCCTGGAACCCATCGAACGCTGGCTGGGCCTCAACTGACCGTGCGGCGCCGTCGTGGTCGTGGCGGCGGGGGTCGCGGTGGCCGGCCAGTGGGTGAGGCGGGCGGATTCGGCTTCCGCGGTCTGGACGCGTTCGTCGAAGTCGTTGCGCTGCAGCAGTTGCAGCACGTAGTCCTGCACCGGCATGTCCCGCTTCGCCGCGTGGGTGCGGAGGCGGTCGAGGAGGTTGCCGTCTATTCGCAGACTCAGCACGTGTGTCCCCATGCCGCTCAGGGTCGCCCTTCGCGTATACCGGGGGCGGGCTTTCCCGTACGCGGTCATCCTTTCGGGTGGGCCGCACGACCAGGCCGTAACCTCCTCTGTCTCGGCTTCCGAACTTTACTTAGCTAAAGTAATGAGGTACGCTAATGACCATGCCTGACCTGTCCCAGGAGGAGAACGCCGCCGCGGTGAACTCACTCCGCTCCGCGATCATGCGGCTCACCCGCCGCCTGCGGCACCAGCGCGTGGACGAGTCGCTGAGCCCGACCGAGATGTCGGTGCTCGGCACGCTCTTCCGCTGCGGTCCGCTCGGCCCCGGTGAGCTGGCGCGCAAGGAGCACGTCCAGCCGCCGTCGATGACGCGCATCGTGGCCATGCTGGAGACCAAGGGGCTGGTCCGGCTGGAGCCGCACCCGGAGGACCGGCGGCAGAAGGTCGTCAGCCAGACCGAGCAGGCCGAGGCGATGCTCGAGGAGAGCCGCCGCAAGCGCAACGCCTGGCTGGCCGAGCTGGCCGGCGGTCTCTCCGAGGAGGAGTGGGCCACCCTGCGCGACGCCGCACCGGTGCTCGAAAAGCTCGCCCACCTGCCGATGCCGGAGGCCGCACCACGCTGACGAAGGACGATGACCGGAGGAGAACGCCTTGAGTACGGGACCCGGAGCAGACTCCGCACCCGCACCCACGCCCGATGACTACGAAGAAGAAGAGGAGAGCAGCAGACGCGGCACCTTCAGCTCGCTGAGGATCCGCAACTACCGGCTCTTCGCCGGCGGCCAGGTGGTCTCCAACACCGGTACCTGGATGCAGCGCATCGCCCAGGACTGGCTGGTGCTCAGCCTCACCGGGTCCGCCACCGCCGTCGGCATCACGACCGCGCTGCAGTTCCTGCCCATGCTGCTCTTCGGCCTCTACGGCGGCGTCCTCGCCGACCGGCTGCCGAAGCGCAAGCTGCTCCTCGCCACCCAGGCGGCCATGGGCCTCATCGGCCTCGCGCTCGCGGCGCTCACGCTGAGCGGAGCCGTGACGGTCTGGCACGTCTACCTCATGGCGTTCCTGCTCGGCCTCGCCACCGTCGTCGACAACCCGGCGCGGCAGGTGTTCGTCGCCGAACTCGTCGGCAAGGAGCAGATGCAGAACGCCGTCAGCCTCAACGCCGCCAACTTCCAGACGGCCCGCCTCCTCGGGCCCGCCGTCGCCGGCATCCTCATCACCGCCGTGGGCAGCGGCTGGGCGTTCCTGCTGAACGGGCTCTCCTTCCTCGCCCCCATCACCGGGCTGCTGCTCATGCGCACCGCGGAGCTGCACCGCGTCGAGCGCGCGCCGCGCGGCAAGGGGCAGTTGCGCGAGGGCCTGAAGTACGTCGCCGGGCGGCCCGAGCTGCTGTGGCCGATCGTCCTGGTCGGCTTCATCGGCACGTTCGGCTACAACTTCCCGATCTGGCTCACGGCGTACGTGGACGAGGTCTTCCACGGCGACGCCGGCACGTACGGGCTGCTGAACTCGCTGATGGCCGCCGGCTCCCTCGGCGGCGCGCTCTTCGCGGCGCGGCGCGGGGTCAGCAGGATGCGGCTGACGGTGCTCGCGGCGCTGGCGTTCGGCGTGCTGGAGATCGTCGCGGCGGTGTCGCCGGCGTTCTGGCTCTTCGCGGCGCTGCTGGTGCCGGTGGGCGCGGCCGGGCTGTTCTTCAACACGACCGCGAACGCCAACGTCCAGCTCGCCACGGACGAGGCCATGCGCGGCCGGGTGATGAGCCTGTTCGTCATGGTGTTCGTCGGCGGCACGCCGATCGGCGGGCCGCTCGTCGGCTGGGCGACGGACACGTTCGGCGCCCGGATCGGCTTCCTGACCTGCGGGGTGATATCCGTGCTCGCGGCCGTCACGGTGGGTCTGGTGCTGGCCCGCGTCGGCGGGCTGCGGCTGCGGATAGACCTGCGGCGGGGGCGCAAGCACGTCGCGTTCGTGCCGTCGCAGCGGGCGGAGGAGCTGGCTCCGGCGGCGTAGGCACGGCAGGGGTTCTCCGGGGCCGGGTGACTGCTCGTTCGTTCGCCCGGCCCCTGTTCCGTGCACGCGGCCCCTTTCGCCGCGTGCCGCCCCTCCTCAGTCGAACCAGCGGGCCTCCGCCAGCTCCCGCGTCCGCGTCGGGTCCTCCAGCAGCGCCGCCGCCTCGAACCGCCGCTGCCACTGGCCCGTCGCCCACGCCAGACCGGCCGCCAGGCCCTCCATCGTCGCCGCGTGGACGGTGCCGTCCGGGGTGCGGCGCCAGTCGAGTTCGGTGCCGCCGGCGGTCAGGTGCCCGTGTTCCTCGTACGTCGCCGGGGTGTCCGGACCGAGCAGGTCCCGGACGGGCCGCGGGACCTCGCGGGTCTCGCCCGCCGTCTCCACCGGGGCCTCGTACGCCTCCGTCAGCCGCCGCACCTGGAGCAGTTCACCCAGCGCCGCCGCCTGCCCCGGGGCGACCGGGAGCAGCGGGCGGGCGGTAGCCAGCGGCACCAGGTCGGGAGCGTCCGCGACGAGGGCTTCGCCGGCCGGTACCACCTCCGTGGTGCCGTCGCGGACCGCGCGGAGGTCGTCCGGGAGGGTGACGTCCGCGGGGTCGAGATCGGCGAGGAGTGTGTACAGGGCGTGGAGTTGCCCCGGGGCGACGTCGTGGGCGGGGTCGGCGAGGCGGGCGAGGAGTTCCGCGGCGCCGCCCGGTTCGTCGAGGAGCGCGGCGACGGAGGTGCGTACGCCCAGGGCGCGCAGGACCTGTTCGTCGCCGACGGCGGAGGCGTCGGCCGCCTCGTACAGCCCGGTGAGCAGCGGGTCGCCGCCCGCTGCGCGGAGTCCCGCGGGCGGGCGGCCGTCGAGGACGGGGTTGCCGCGCAGCCACCAGGCGGTGTACGGGCGTACGGGATACGCCTCGCCGTTCGGCAGCAGGACGCGCGCCGAACGCGTCAGCGCCTCGCGCAGCGGCGGGCGGGAGAGCAGCGCGAGGGCCTGCGGCCAGTGCGCGTCGTCCACCAGGTCCAGGTCCCGTACGCCCACCAGTTCGGTGAGCACCGGCGGCACGGGCGTCTCCGGGAGTTGGTCGAGGACGTCCTCGCACCACACGTCGACCGCGTCGAGCAGCCCGGCGTCGTCCGCTTCGGGGTAGGGGGTGTCCCGGGGCTCCAGCTCGTCGGGGTCGAGGACGACGTCCTCGGCGCGTACGAGCACGAAGTCCGCCTGCACCCCCACCGCCGTCAACGGCTCCTCCCCCCACCGCTCGACCAGGTCCGCGGCGCAGTACGCCAGTTCACCCGGTCGGATGACGGCGGCGAACGGGCTGCCGGGGTAGACGAGTTCCCCGGCGGGGGCGGGGTCGCCGTCCTCGTCGGGCAGCGCGAGGGCGGCCAGCCACGGTTCGTCGCCCGGCGCCAGGTGCGCGTCGCGGACCAGCCCGAGGACGATGTCCGCCAGCTCCTCCGGACCCGGCGCGCCCTGCTCGGGCCCCTCGTCGAACCACACCTCCCCCGCGTCCAGCGACCCCGCCACCGCCGCCCGCACCTGCGGCGTCGTCAGCACGGCACGCGGCGTGGCGGGGACGGCGCCGAGCTGTTCCAGCACGGGGTGGGCGGCGACCGGGTCGGCGACGCGCAGCCCGAGCCGGGCGAGCCGGGCGGACCGCCCGCCGGAGCCGCTCTCCCCCATGCCGCCGGTGTCGCCGGCGGGCAGCAGCACCTGCCGCGGGCCGACGACGACGCGGCCGTCGGCGAGGGGCACCGGCAGGCCGCCCAGCTCCTCCGGATCGGTGCCGGCGAGGGAGCCGTAGAGGCCGTGCCACCAGGCGGCGGGGCGCTCCACGCGCGCCAGCCGCTCGACCAGTTCGCCCAGCGGGACGCGGGAGACGCCGAGGGTGCGCAGTTCGCCGCGGCGCTCCAGACCGGCGGGCAGCAGGTGCGGGAAGACGTCGCCGAGCCGGCGCACCGTCTCGGCGCCCGCGCCCTCGGCGAGGAGCGCGTCGCGGGGGCGGAGCGGCTGCGGTGTGGCGCCCTCCTCGGGTGCGGCGGGGGGCAGGAACGCGACGCCGGGCAGGAGCCGCAGGATGCCGGCGCGCAGGGCGCCGTCCAGTTCGCCGCGGCCGAGGGGGCCGGGGACGAGGTCGATGGTGCCGGGGCTCAGCGGGGCCCAGTCGGCGAGGAGTCCGGCGTAGGCGTCGGCGGCGCGGTCGACGAGGAAGTCGGTGAGCGGCCCCGGGGCGAGGTGGCGCCGGGTGGGTTCGAGCGGGAAGGAGGCGATGAGCAGGGCGGGGACGCCGAGGGGTTCGTCGGTGGGGGTGGGGGCGTGGAGCACGGGGGCGGTGACGGGCGCGGCGGGCGCGCCGTCGCCGTCCACGGGGACGGCCCAGGTGACGGTCCAGGTGGGGCGGAGGCGTTCCTCCACGGGGCGGTCCGCGAGGAGGTGGGGGTCGAGGCGGCCCGCGGCGGTGCGGGTGCGGTAGCGGGTGGCGGCGGGGCGGGGGGCGGTCGCGGGTCCGGCCGCGGTGTCCCCGTCCGTACGGCCGGTGTCCTCGACGACCGTGTACGGGCCGTCCTCGCGGCGGCGCAGCGTGCGTACGCCCTCGGGCGTCTCCACGACGACCTCGGCGAGGCCCGGCAGGGCCAGCAGCAGGGCGTCGTCGATGCCGCCGAGCAGCCGGCGGGCCAGGGCGGCGGCGGCCGCGTCGCGCAGCGGCAGGCGGACGGCGGTGTCGTACCCCTCGGGTACGGCCGGGGCGTCGGCCTCCGCGAGGGGCAGGGGGAGGCGGAGCAGGGGGACGTGGCCGTCGCGGCGGGCGGCTTCTTCGGCGAGCGCGGGGTTGCGCTCGGCGGTCGTACGGACCAGTTCCCGCGCCTCCGTCAGCGACCACCGCACGCGGGCGCCGCCGCGGGAGACGACGGCGGGCGCGTCGCTGACGGCCAGCACGGCGGAGAAGCCCACGCCGAACCGCCCGACGGCCTCCTCGGTGTCCTCGCCGCGCTTGGCGGAGGCCCGCAGCGTCGACAACGACTCGATCCCGGCGGCGTCGAGGGGCGCCCCGGTGTTGACGACGGTCAGCACCCATTCCGGGCCGGCGCCCCCGTCAACGGGCCGCGCTCCTCCGGCGTCTTCGGCCGGCCCGCCGGGAACGCCTCCGGGACCGCCGCCGGAGGCGGCCTCCGTCAGCGTCAGCCTCAGGCGGCCCGCCGCGCCTTTGCGGGCGGCGGCGTCCGCCGCGTTCTGGGCCAGCTCGACCACCAGGCGGTCGCGGTAGCCGCCGAGCGCCAGGTCCTCCTCCGCGTTGGCGTCCTCCCGGAAGCGCGCGGCCGAGGCCGCCCAGGCGTCGAGCGCCGCGGTACGCAGCCGGGCGGTCGGGTCGGCCACGGGGTCCAGGGGGTCCACGGGGTCCACTGAGGCTCCTTGTCGCGGGAGGTGCCGGTCCGCCGCAGCGTATTCGGTCCCCCGCCGCGTCCGCGCGCCGCACCGGCCGCCGCGCCCCACGGCGGTGCTCCGGGCGGTGTGCGCGGGGCGAGGGGCGGCCGTGCGCGCGGTACGGTCGACTGGTCAACAGCGCACGGCCGTAGGGGATTCGGTGGGCATCGAGAGCGACCAGCTCGTATACGACTACCTGAGCCGCGTCGGCGACATCGCCCAGCAGCGTGCCCTGCCCTCCGGGCAGCGCATGCGGCTGGTCAACGAACTGCGGGCCAGCATCGACAAGGTGCGCGCCGCCGAGGGCGCGCACAGCGTGTCCGCGGTGAAGCAGGTGCTCGCCCGGTTCGGCAGTCCGGGCGACATCGTCGAGGCCGCCAAGCGGGACCCCGCCTCCGCGGTGCCGGAGGTCGCGGTGGAGCCCGGGGAGCCGCCGGGCGGTGGCGGCGGGCTGACGTCGCGGCTGCCGCGGCCGCGGGTCGGCGGGTCCGAGCGGTGGCTGGGGCGGCTGCCCCGGCCGCGTGCCGGCGGCGGCGAGGCGGGCGGCAGGCCGGGCGGCCGGGAGCCGAAGCGGGCCGCGCCCGAGGTGCCCGGGACGGCGCCCGGGGACTTCACCCCGCCCGCCGAGCCGCCGCCCACCGCCGCCGCCCCGCCGCACCTCGCGGGCGAGGACGAACTCGACCCCACGCACGCCGACCCCGACTGGTGGCGCGTGGAGCCCGCGCCGTTCGCAGGACCGATGCCCGGCGCCGGCAGCGGCGCCGACAACGTGCCGGGGTTCACCGGCGGCATCGAACTCCCGGAGCTCTTCCAGCGGCCGGACCAGCAGGACGGCGACGAGGAGGAGAAGGGCGCGCAGAAGGGCGGCGGCACCGGCGCCATGGGCCGGGCCGCCCGCGCCGCGAAGGCCGCCAGGGAGGCGAACGCCGCGCGCGCGGCCCGCGCCGCCAAGGCCAAGCAGGCCCGGCGGGAGGCCGCGGAGGCCGGGGAAGAGGAGGCGTACGAGGACGAGGAACCCTCGCCCCCGAGCCGCCGCTCCACCGCCACCCGCGAACTCCTGCGCAGCGCCGGGCTGATGGAGGTGCTGGCGATGGGCGCGCTGCTGGGCGGCGCCGCGCTCGACCAGTGGATGGCGTCGGTCGTCGGCTGGGCCCTGATCTACACCTCGCGGCGGCTGTCGATGACGGAGAAGAAGTGGGCCGCGCTCGGGGTGCCGGGCACCGTGGGGGCCGCCGGGCTGGTGTGGCTGTGGGGGCGGACTCAGGAGCGGTGGGGCGAGCCGCTGAAGGAGGGGACGCTGGGGCAGGAGTTCTCGGACATGCTGCCCACGCTGGTCCGGTTCGCGGCGGTCGCCTCGACGCTCTTCCTCCTGTGGCGGGCGCGCCGGCGGCTGCGGAAGTAGAGCCGCGCGTACGGAACGGAGGGGACGCCTGCGGGCGTGGGGCCCCGGGGAGAGCGCCGCTGCCGTGGGCGCGTTCCCCGGCGAACGGCGGGCCATCCGCCTGTCCTGACGGAATCGGCGGCAGGCAGAATCGAGGGGTGCGTACTCACTCCCCGCCGCCGTCTTTCACGGTCGGCTTCGACCTGGACATGACCCTCATCGACTCCCGGCCCGGGATCAAGGCGGTGTACGAGGCGATCGTCGCCGAGACCGGCGTGTACGTCGACACCGACCTCGTGACCTCCCGCCTCGGCCCGCCGGTGGAGAGCGAGCTGGCGAACTGGTTCCCCGCCGACCGCGTGGCCGCCCTCGGCGACCGCTACCGCGCCCTCTACCCCGACCACGGCATCGCCCCCACCGCCGCGCTGCCCGGCGCCGCCGCGGCGATCGCGGCGGTGCAGGCGGCGGGCGGCCGGGCGCTCGTGGTCACCGCCAAGAGCCGGCCGCTGGCGAAGCTGCACATCGACCACCTGGGACTGGCCCCGGACGCGGTGGTCGGCGGGCTGTGGGCGGACGCGAAGGCGGAGGCGCTCACCGAGTACGGGGCGTCGGCGTACGTCGGCGACCACGTCGGCGACGTCGCGGGGGCGCGGGCGGCGCGGGTGCTGTCGGTGGCGGTGGCCACGGGTCCGTGCCCGGCGGCGGAGCTGCGGGCGGCGGGGGCGGATGTCGTGCTGCCGGACCTGACGGCGTTCCCGGGGTGGCTGGCGGAGCACCGGGCGGGGGCGGCGGGCGGCTGAGGCGCCCGTACGCGACGGGCCGCGCGCCTCTGCGCCGTCCGCCGGATGTCTGCGCCGCCGCGGCGCCGCGGCAGGGTCCGCGCTACGGCGCCGCCTGCCGGGCCTCGCGCCGGGACGCCGACGCGGAGCGGAAGAGCCCGGCAAGCGCGAGCCCGAAGCCGACGCCCATCAGCATCGACACGAGATACGCGGCTGTCGGCAGCGGATCCGCCCCGATGAAGAACGGGACGAAAGTGACGAAGGTGCCGAGGGCGCCGACGAGGAAGACGATCGCCCCGGCGCGGACGAGGAGATCCCCGGGGCGGGAGGTTCCGGTGTTCACGCAACCAGGGTAGGCGGCGCGCCCGGAGGCCGGATTGTGCGCTGAGGAAGCACCCGGCGACATCTTGTCACCGGGCGGGGGACCATTAGCCTTGAGGTGGCGGGTCACTGGACCCGCTCTCCTGCTCTTTCACGGCAGCGAGTACGAAAACGAAGACAGGGCGACGACACGTGCCTACCGGCAAAGTCAAGTGGTTCAACAGCGAGAAGGGCTTCGGCTTCCTCTCCCGCGACGACGGCGGTGACGTCTTCGTGCACTCGTCGGTGCTGCCGGACGGGGTGGAGACGCTCCGGCCGGGTCAGCGCGTCGAGTTCGGCGTGGTGGCCGGGCAGCGCGGCGACCAGGCGCTGTCCGTGACGCTGCTGGACCCCACCCCGTCGGTCGCGGCCGCGCAGCGGCGCAAGCCGGACGAGCTGGCGTCGATCGTGCAGGATCTGACGACGCTGCTGGAGAGCGTGACGCAGCAGCTCGAACGCGGCCGGTACCCGGACAAGGCACACGGCCGCAAGATCGCCGGGATGCTCCGGGCCGTCGCCGATCAACTGGACGTCTGAGGGGGCGGCGGGGACGGACGCGCCGGCGCCTTCGGCCCGTAGCGGCTGCTACGGGAACGCCAGCGCGTCCGGGGCGACGGGCGGCACCAGGCCCTCCGCGGCCGCCCGGGTGAGCAGTCCGCGCACGGCCGCGTAGCCGTCCTCGCCGAGGTCGGCGGTGAACTCGTTGACGTACAGGCCGATGTGCTGGTCCGCCACCGCGGGGTCCAGCTCCTGCGCGTGCTCCCGCACGTACGCCCGCGACGCCTCCGGGTCGTCCCACGCCATCCGCACCGAGGTGCGGGCGGCGGCGGCGAGCGCGTGCAGCGTCTCCGCGCCGAGGGCGCGGCGGGCGACGATGGCGCCGAGGGGGATGGGCAGGCCGGTGGTGGCCTCCCAGTGCTCGCCCATGTCGGCGAGGCAGTGGAGGCCGTAACCCTGATAGGTGAAGCGGGCCTCGTGAATCACGAGCCCGGCGTCGACCTTGCCGTCGCGGACGGCGGGCATGATCTCGTGGAACGGCATGACGACGACCTCGCCGACCCCGCCCGGCACTTCCGCCGCGGCCCAGAGCCGGAAGAGCAGGTAGGCCGTCGACCGCTCGCTGGGCACGGCGACGGTGCGGCCGGCGAGGTCGGCGGGGCGCTGCGCGCCGGCGGTGAGCACCAGGGGCCCGCAGGCCCGGCCGAGGGCGCCGCCGCAGGGCAGGAGGGCGTAGCGGTCGAGGACGTACGGGAGGACGGCGTAGGAGACCTTGAGGATGTCGGACTCGCCGCGCTCGGCCATGCCGTTGGTGAGGTGGATGTCGGCGAAGGTGACGTCGAGGGGCGGGGCGCCGGGGACGAGTCCGTGGGCCCAGGCGTGGAAGACGAAGGTGTCGTTGGGGCAAGGGGAGTAGGCGATCCGGAGCGGCTGGTCGCTCGGGGTGCCCGGCGAGGTCATCGGGGCTCCTCTCCGTCGGGCGGGGCGGGGTGGGCGGCCGGGTCGGCGGCGGGATCGGCGGGGGCCACGTCGGCGGCCGGTGCGTCGCCCTCGGCGAGGTCGGGCCGGGCCGCGAGGTCGGGCACGGCGGCGACGTCCGGGAGTTCGCCGAAGGCGGGGAGGGCCGCGACGGCGGCCGTGAGGGCGTTCAGCGCGTCCGGGATGCGCCAGGCGGCGCGGTCGCGGGGGCCCACGGCGTTGGACACCGCGCGGATCTCCAGGACCGGGACGCCGTGCCGGGCGGCGGCCTCGGCGACGCCGAAGCCCTCCATCGCCTCGGCCGCGGCGCGCGGATGGCGGCGGCGCAGCTCGGCGGCGCGCCCGGCGGAGCCGGTGACGGTGGACACGGTCAGCACCGTACCCAGCACCGCGCCGGCCGCCTCCGCCGCGGCCCGCGCCGCGGCCGGCGGCGGCCGGTGGGCGACGGCGCCGAAGCCCAGCTCGGTGACGGGCACGAACCCGTCCGGCGTCTCCGCGCCGAGGTCGGCGGCCACGATCTCGTCCGCCACGACCACCCCGCCCACGGGCGCGACGCCCGCGAAGCCGCCGCCGATCCCGGCGGCGATGACGAGGTCGTACGGAACGGGCGCCGCGGCCAGCGCGCCGGCGGCCCCCGCGGCGGCGGCAGCGGGCCCCACGCCGCCGATCACGACGTCGTACCCCCGCCCGGCCCGCTCGACGGCCTCGGCCTCGGCGGCAACGGCGACCACCACCAGCACCCGCGCACCGGACACCGCGTCTCCGCCCGGCACCGCACCACTCCCACGCACCCGCCCAAGGGTAGGCCGCCCCGCCGACAGAGCA
The DNA here is from genome assembly GCF_003945505.1 of Streptomyces sp. WAC 06738. Lineage (NCBI taxonomy): Bacteria > Bacillati > Actinomycetota > Actinomycetes > Kitasatosporales > Streptomycetaceae > Streptomyces > Streptomyces sp. WAC 06738. Next base: position 3,299,677 of record NZ_CP029618.1, read on the forward strand.
CGTCCGCCGCCGGGCTCCCCCGCGCCGCCGCCGGGCATCACCGCCGCCCGGCCGTCAGTACTGCTTCCGCTTCAGGTCGAAGCTCCACGCGCCCTTGTAGTTGCCCTCGTCGTCGATCTCCACGATCCCGACCTTCGCCTTGTCGCTCTGCACCGGCGGCTGCCCCGGCTGCGACTGCGCGTCGAAGAACTGGTCCCCGCTGTACGTCACATACGTGTGCTTGCTCGGCTGCGACGTGACCGGCCGGCCGTCCACGAAGAGCACCCACCCGTTGTCCGCGATCTCCGGCTCCACGCCGATCCTCACCCGGTCGCCGCTGTCCACCGTGATCGACTTCTCCGCGCGCTCCGAGATGCAGGACTCCAGCTCCTCGTTGGAGATGTCCTTGCCGTCGTCGTAGCACTGCGCCTCCGCGCTCGCCGTCCGGTCGTCCACCGTGATCTGCGCCACCGGCGTCGGCTTCTCGCACGCGGACAGGGCGAAGGCGGAGACGACGACGGCACCGAGAGCCGCCGCGCCGCGGCGGCTGCGAAGGCCGCGGGCACGGGAGAACACGGTGGTGGCGGGCGCTTTGGTCATGCGGGCAGGCTACCTGCCGGCCCCGGTCAGGCCACGCGCGGGTGCGGCGTGCCGTGCCGGGCCGCGGTGAGCAGCCCTCGCACGGTCGCGGCAAGCCCGACCGCGACGACGGCCGCGCCCGCGGCCATGCCGCCGACCCCGTTCAGCGGCAGCAGGATGCCGATCGCGCCGCCCACGACCCACGACAACTGGATCACCGTCTCGGAGCGCGCGAACGCCGACGTGCGCACGTACTCCGGTACGTCCCGCTGGATGAGCGCGTCCAGCGACAGCTTCGCCAGCGACTGCGCGAACCCCGCCATCGCCGCGACGCAGATCAGCAGCGGCAGCGAGTAGAAGACCGCCGCCAGCACCGTCGTCGTCAGGGCGAGGGTGAGCAGCAGGGCGATCAGCTTCTCCGGTCCGCGCGAGCGCAGCCAGGAGCCGATGACCGAGCCCAGCGCGTTGCCCGTGCCGGCGGCGACCGCCGCCATGCCGAGCGTCAGCTCCGGGCGCAGCCCGCCGGGCGGGTTGTCGCGCAGGAGGAACGCCAGGAAGAGCGTCATCAGCCCCGACAGCACCCGCAGCGCGGAGTTGGCCTGGAGCGCGTGCAGCACCGAGGGCCCCACGGAGCGCAGCCCCGGCTTCTGCGGCGTCCGCAGCCGGCCCTCCTCGCCCGACGCCAACTGCGCCTTGCCCTCGCCGCGCGCCGAGTCCACCGCGTGCGGCATCCGGAACGCCAGGAAGACGCCGAAGCCGAAGATGACCATCGCCCCGTAGAGCGGGAAGCCGGGGCCGATGAAGTGCAGCAGCCCGCCGAGCGGTGCGGCGATGCCGGTGGCGAGCAGCCCGGCGAGCGTCACCCGGCTGTTGGCCTTCACCAGCGAGATGCGCCGCGGCAGCAGCCGCGGCACGACGGCCGAGCGCACCACCCCGTACGACTTGGAGCACACCAGCACCCCGAGGGCCGCCGGATAGAGGCTCAGGTCGCCGGTCTTGACCGCTCCCGACAGCACCAGCGCCAGCAGCAGCCGCGCCAGCATCGTGCCGGCCATCGCGGCGCGGCGGCCGTGCGGGATGCGGTCCAGCAGCGGGCCGACGACGGGGGCGAGCACGGCGAAGGGCGCCATCGTTATGGCCAGGTAGAGCGCGACCCGGCCGCGGGCCTCGTCCGTGGGCACGGAGAAGAACACCGTCGACGCCAGCGCGATGGTGATCATCATGTCCCCGGCGGCGTTCACCATGTGCAGTTCCATCAGCCGCCCGAGGCCCGACTCCCCCGCCCCCTGCGCGTCCGTGGCCCGCCGGATCCGCCGCCCCGCGCCGACCACCGGCCGCCGCACGGCACGGCCGACCGCCCGGCCCGCCTGCTGCAGCGGGCCGGCCACGGGAGCCGTCCGGTCTTCGACCACCTCGCCATAGTGCCCGCATGCGGGACCGTAGGGCGAGAACCCCGCGGGGGCGCATGCGGTCATCCGGGGTGCCGCGGGTGGTCCGTACGGGGCACGGGGCAGGCCGGCGGGGGGCGCAGGGGCGCGGCGGGGGCCCATGGCGCCGGTGGGCGTACGGACCCGGCGCGGCGCCAGGTAGGGTGAACGACGCGCCTCTGTGTGTCGTGAGGATACGAGCGTTGACGCGGCCCCCTGTCCGCTCCCTCGGCTCCCGCGCCCGCCCGGCCGTCCGTACCGAAAGACTGTGAGCCAGATGAGCCCTGCGAACAGCCCCGCCAAGACGACCGCCGTGCGCGGTGCCGCGGTGCGCAGCCGCGTCACCCCCGACCAGCAGTGCGCCGACGCCGTCGACCTCGCCCGTGCGGCGGCCGAGGAGGCCGCGGGCGCGGAGCAGGTCGGCGAGCACATCGGCGTCACCGCCGACGATACGCGTGTGGTGACCCACCTCTTCGAGTGCCGGCTGCCCGGCTACCGCGGCTGGCGCTGGGCGGTGACCGTCGCGCGGGCGTCCCGCGCGCGGACGGTCACGCTCGACGAAACGGTGCTGCTGCCGGGCCCTGACGCGCTGCTGGCGCCGGAGTGGGTGCCGTGGCACGAGCGGCTGCGCCCCGGCGACCTGGGCCCCGGCGACCTGCTGCCGACGGAGGACCAGGACCTGCGGCTGGAGCCGGGCCTCGCGGTGGGCGACGAGGAACTGGAGCCGGCCGAGGCCGAGGAGCGGGCCGGAGCCGCGGAGCCCGAAGGCGAGGCCGCCGCGGAGGGCGCGGAAGGCGCCGGGATGGAGGCACGCCCGGTCGCCGCGGCGGCGCCGCCCGGCGGCGTACCGCGGCGCGCGGAGATCGGCGCCCTCGCCGACGAACTCGGCATGACCCGCCACCGGGTGCTCTCCCGCTACGGGCTGCACACCGCCGCGGACCGCTGGGAGGACGAGTACGGCCCCAAGACGCCGATGGCGCAGGCCGCGCCCGCGTCCTGCGTGAGCTGCGGCTTCCTCATGCCGATCGCGGGCTCGCTGCGCCGCGCCTTCGGCGTGTGCGCGAACGAGTTCTCCCCGGCGGACGGCCACGTCGTGTCGCTCGCGTACGGCTGCGGCGCCCACTCGGAGGCGGCGGTGATGCCGAAGCCGATCGAACCGGCACCGCCGGTGCTGGACACGATGGGCGCGGACCCGACCTAGGGGCTGCCCGACCCCCGCCGTACGGTCGCCGCCTCCCGCCGGAGGCGGTGCCGCGCACCGCCAACCCCGCCTCCGTCCGGTGCCGTACGCCCGGCGAGGACTACTGTGGAGCGGATGACGACCGGCAACCCCGCCCGGACCCTCGCCGAGGAGCTCCGCGGCCGACCGGACACCGCGCTGGCCGGGCTGCTCCGCGCCCGGCCCGATCTGCTCACCCCCGTACCGGGCGACCTGACCCAGCTCGCCACCCGCGCCGGCACCCGCGCCTCCGTCGTCCGCGCGCTGGAACGGCTCGACCGGTTCACGCAGCAGACCGCCCAGGCGCTCGCGGTCGCGCCCGACCCGTGCCCGTACGACGTGCTGGCCGGGCTGATGGGCGACGAACCCGACACCGTGGCCGCGCTGCCGCGCGCCGTCGCCGAACTGCGGGCGCAGGCGCTGGTGTGGGGGGACGAACAGCGGCTGCGGCTGGTGCGTACGGCGCGGGAGCTGCTGACGCCGCAGGCGTCCGGGTCGGCCACGGGACTGGGGCCCGCCGCCGCGGAGGTGGCGACGGGGATGTCGCCGGGGCGACTGCAGCAGGTACTGGCGAACGCGGGGCTGCCGGCGACACACGACCCCGTCTCGGCCGCGGAGTCGCTGACCGCGCTCTTCTCCGACCCCCGGCGGATGGCGGACCTGCTGGACCAGGCGCCGCCGGAGGCCGTGACGGTGCTGGGGCGGCTGACATGGGGCCCGCCGTACGGCACGGTGTCGGCGCAGCCGCCGGCGCACGTGCGGTGGCTGCTGGACCGGGGGCTGCTGCTGCCGACCGCGCCGGGCAGCGTGCTGCTGCCGCGCGAGGTGGCGCTGCACCTGCGCGACGGGCGGGCGCACCGCAGCGTGGCGGCGGTGCCGCCGGAGCCGGTGGCGGCCGGGACGTACGGGATGCGGGTCGTCGACGCGACGGCAGCCGGCCAGGCGGCGGTGGCCGTCGAGACGGTGGAGGAGCTGCTCGGCCAGTGGGCGACGGCGAGCCCGCCGGTGCTGCGGGCCGGCGGCCTGGCCGTACGGGACCTGAAGCGGACGGCGACCGCGCTGGACGTCGCGGAGCCGCAGGCGGCGTTCTGGGTGGAACTGGCCTACGGGGCCGGGCTGCTGGCCTCGGACGGGGAGACCGACGAGCGGTACGCGCCGACGCCCGCGTACGACGAGTGGCTGGCGCTGCCGGCGGCCGAGCGGTGGGCGGAGCTGACGGCGGCGTGGCTGGCGGCGACGCGGACGCCGGGGCTGGTCGGCGGCCGGGACGGCAAGGGCCGGGCGCTGTCGGCGCTCGGCGAGGGCCTGGACCGCGGCGCGGCACCGGAGGTGCGCCGCGCGGTGCTGGGGCTGCTCGCGGTCCTCCCGGAGGGCACGGCGGCGACGCCCGACTCGGTGGTGGCCCGCCTCCGCTGGGAACGCCCCCCGCGCGGCGGACCCGCGGCGGAGGGCGAGGAGGAGGACCTGCGCACGCGGCTGGCCCGCTGGACGCTGGAGGAGGCCGAACTCCTGGGCGTCACGGGCCGCGGCGCCCTGGCCACCCACGGCCGCGCCCTGCTGAGCCCCCCGGAGGAGGAGAGCCCACCGCCGGCCGCGCCCGAAGCGGACACCGCCGACGCCGCACCCCCGCCTCCCCCACGCACCCGCCCAAGGGTAGGCCGCCCCTCCGACAATCACCCCGCTCCACCCCTCGCCACCAGCACCGACGCCCCCGCCACACCCGCCACCGGCGCCACGCCCGCCGCCGGACTCCCCACCGGAGCCCCGCGGCACCCCGCCCCCGCCACCCCCGCGGAAGCCCGCGCCGCCGCCCTCCGGGCCGCCCACGCGCTCGCGCCGCTCCTCCCCCGCCCGTCGACCACGTGCTGCTCCAGGCCGACCTCACCGCCATCGCCCCCGGCCCCCTCAAGCGCGAACTCGCCGCCGTGCTCGGCGTGCTCGCCGAGGTCGAGTCCAAGGGCGGCGCCACCGTCTACCGCTTCACGCAGAGCTCCGTACGCCGCGCCCTCGACGCCGGCCGGTCTGCCGCCGAGCTGCACGACTTCCTCACCGCCCACTCCCGCACCCCCGTGCCGCAGCCGCTCAGCTACCTCATCGACGACGTCGCCCGCAAGCACGGCCGGCTGCGGATCGGCGCCGCCGGCGCGTATCTGCGCTGCGACGACGACGCGCTCCTCGCCGAGATCGTCGCCGACCGGCGCGCCGCGGAACTGCGGCTGCGCCACCTCGCGCCCACCGTCCTCGTCTCCCCCACCCCGCCCGACGTGCTGCTGGCCCGGCTCCGCGAGATGGGTTACGCCCCCGCCGCCGAGTCGCCCGACGGCGCCGTCCTCGTCGCCCGGTCCGCCGCCCACCGCACCCCGCCCCGTACGCCGCCCGCGCCCGTCCCCGACGGCCCGCCCGCCCCGGACACCGCCCTCCTCGCGGCGGCCGTCCGCGCCGTACGGGCCGGAGACCGCGCCGCCACCGCCCCCTCCGCGCCCCCCAGACCCCGCAGGACCCCCGGGCCGCGGAAACCCCGCGGGCCCCGGACGCACCCCAGACGCAGGCCCCCGGCGGCCTCCCCCGCACCCCCGCCGCCGAGACCCTCGCCGTCCTCCAGGCCGCCGTCCTCGGCAACGCCGCCGTCTGGATCGGCTACGTCAACGCCGACGGCGCCGCCAGCCAGCGCGTCATCGCCCCCGTCCGCGTCGAAGGCGGCTACGTCACCGCGTACGACCACACCGCCGACGAGGTACGCACCTACCCCCTCCACCGCATCACCGGCGCCGCGGAGCTCGCCGACGACACCACCTGAAGCGCCGCGCGGCAGCACCCGGGCGTGCCTTGACCCTCACACCGTGTCAGCCCCTGCACTGGAGTACGTCATGTTCACCATCGGAGAGTTCGCCCGCCACGGCCGCGTCTCGGTCCGCATGCTCCGCCACTACGACGCCCTCGGCCTGCTGCGCCCCGCCCGCGTCGACCCGCACAGCGGCTACCGCAGCTACGAGGCCGCCCAGCTCAGCCGCCTCAACCGCATCGTCGCCCTCAGGGACCTCGGCTTCAGCCTCGGCCAGATCGGTTCGATACTGGACGAGAAGCCGACCGCCGAGGAGCTGCGCGGCATGCTGCGGCTGCGCCGCGCGGAGCTGGAGACCGCCGCCGCGGACGCGGTGCGACGGCTCGCCGGGGTGGAGGCGCGGCTCCGTACGATCGAGAGCGAGGGCCGCATGTCCGCCACCGACGTCGTCCTGAAGTCCGTCCCCGCCGTCCGGGTCGCCGAGCTGAGCGGCAGCGCCGCGAGCTTCGAGCCCGCCGACATCGGCCCGGTGATCCAGCCGCTCTACGACGAGCTGTGCCGCCGCCTCGACGCCGCGGGCGTCGCGGTCACGGGCCCCGGCGTCGCCTGGTACGAGGACGCGCCCGACGGCACCCTCACCGTCCACGCGGGGCTCCAGGTCGGCGTCGAGCCGTCACCGGCGTACGACTTCACGGTCACCGACCTCCCGCCGCTCTCCACCGCGGCCACCGTCGTCCACCACGGCGACATGGACGCCGTGCTGCCGACCGTCCAGGCCCTCGCCGCCTGGATCGACGAGAACGGCTACCGCTCCACCGGCTACGCCCGCGAGCTGTACCTCGAAGTCCCCGACTCCCGCGCCGACTGGGTCACCGAACTCCAGGAACCGGTCACCCCCGCCTGACGCCCGCCGGCCCGGCACCCGCCCCGCCCGGACGGGGCCCCACCCCGTCCGGGCCGCGCGCCGCCCCGTACTCCCGTACCGCGATCCGCGCCAGCTTCGTCAGCATCATCCCGTTGCGGACCGCGACCAGGTAGTCCACCGGCAGCCCGTGCAGCCTCGTCCCCGGTCCGCGCAGCGGGTGCCAGTCCAGGAAGAAGAGCGTGTTCCCGCCCCACGGCTCCAGCCGCATCGCGATCCGGGCCGCCCCGAACGGGTCGGCCTTCGCCTCCAGCTCCAGCCGCGCAAGCGGTTCGCAGACGCGGACGACGCAGGTGTCGTCGAGCGCCAGCGGGCCGGCGCCGACGCGCACCCGCAGCCGGGCGCCCACCGCGGGCCAGTGCGGGTCGGCGGAGAGGACCTGCCGGGTGCCGGTGACCCACTCCCCGTAGCGGTAGCCGTCGCTCAGCAGGTCCCAGACCCGCTCGGGCGGGGTCAGAATCAGACGGCGGCTGCGTGCCACGGCCGGCCTCCTTCGGCGTCGTCCCGGCGGTCGTCCGCGTGGCCGGTCACGGCGGAGGCGTCGCCGCCGATTCTCCGTAGGCTGAGATCAGGACCAGGTCGGACCCGAGAAAGGTACTGCTATGGCGGACGCGAAGAAGGCAGCCACGGCCGACGGCGGCGAGTCCGGCGAAGGCTTCACCGAGGCGGAGCTCGCGGCCATGAAGGAGCGCGCCAAGGAGATCAGGAAGACCAGGCGCGGCGGCCCCAAGGCCGATCCGGTGGCGGAGCTGCTGGAGAAGATCGCCGAGATGCCCGAGTCCGACCGGGTCCTCGCCGGGAGGCTGCACACCCTCATCACCGAAGCGGCGCCCGAGCTGTCGCCGCGGCTCTGGTACGGGATGCCCGCGTACGCCGCCGGCGCCAGGAACGGCAAGGGCGGAAAGATCGTCTGCTTCGTGCAGGCCGCGGAGAAGTTCGGCTCGCGCTACCTCACCCTCGGCTTCAACGACGCCGCCCACCTCGACGACGGCACCATGTGGCCCACCTCCTTCGCCCTCACCGAGCTGACGCCCGCCCACGAGAAGACGGTCACCGAACTGGTGAAGAAGGCGATGAGCTGAGGCCCGGGCCGCCCGCCCCGTCCGGCCGCCCGCGGCCCGCGGCACAGGCCGCCGGCGCGCCGCACGCTGTCGCCGCCGCGAGGTAGACTTCCCTGTTTCCCGCGTATCCCCCGGGCCCCGGGGGTCCCCGGACCGGGCGCGGCAGCAGCGGCAGCAGTGGGAGGAGGTCCGCATGTCCTGCCTGATCGTGCAGTCGGACAAGACGCTCCTGCTGGAAGTGGACCACGAGCTGGCGGAGGAGTGCCGGCGCGCCATCGCGCCCTTCGCCGAGCTGGAGCGCGCCCCCGAGCACATCCACACCTACCGCGTCACGCCCCTCGGCCTGTGGAACGCGCGCGCCGCGGGACACGACGCTGAGCAGGTCGTCGACGCCCTCGTCACCTACTCCCGCTACCCCGTGCCGCACGCGCTCCTCGTCGACGTCGCCGAGACCATGGCGCGCTACGGGCGGCTCACCCTCACCAAGGACCCCGCCCACGGCCTCGTGCTCTCCACCACCGACCGGCCGGTGCTGGAGGAGATCCTGCGGTCCAAGCGGATCCAGCCCCTGGTCGGCGCCCGGCTCGACGACGACACCGTCGCCGTCCACCCCTCCGAGCGCGGGCAGATCAAGCAGGCGCTGCTGAAGCTCGGCTGGCCCGCCGAGGACCTCGCGGGGTACGTGGACGGGGAAGCCCACCCCATCGCGCTGGTCGAGGAGGGCTGGGGGCTGCGCCCGTACCAGAAACAGGCCGTCGAGGGCTTCTGGCACGGCGGCTCCGGCGTCGTCGTGCTGCCCTGCGGGGCCGGCAAGACCCTCGTCGGCGCCGGGGCCATGGCCGAGGCGAAGGCCACCACGCTGATCCTCGTCACGAACACCGTCGCCGCCCGGCAGTGGAAGAGCGAACTGCTGCGCCGCACGTCGCTCACCGACCACGAGATCGGCGAGTACAGCGGCGCCCGCAAGGAGATCCGGCCCGTCACGATCGCCACGTACCAGGTGCTGACCACCCGCCGCAAAGGCGTCTACCCGCATCTGGAGCTCTTCGACTCCCGCGACTGGGGCCTCATCGTCTACGACGAGGTGCACCTGCTGCCCGCGCCCGTCTTCAAGTTCACCGCCGACCTCCAGGCCCGCCGCCGGCTCGGGCTCACGGCCACGCTCGTACGCGAGGACGGCCGCGAGTCCGACGTCTTCTCGCTCATCGGCCCCAAGCGCTTCGACGCCCCGTGGAAGGAGATCGAGGCGCAGGGTTACATCGCGCCCGCCGACTGCGTCGAGGTGCGGGTGAACCTCACCGACGCCGAACGGCTCGCCTACGCCACCGCGGAGGCCGAGGAGAAGTACCGCTTCTGCGCCACGACCGACACCAAGCGCAAGATCGCCGAAGCGCTCGTCGCCCGGCACACGGGCGAACAGACGCTCGTCATCGGCCAGTACATCGACCAGCTCGACGAGCTGGGCGAGCACCTGGACGCGCCCGTCATCAAGGGCGAGACCACCAACGCCCGGCGGGAGAAGCTCTTCGACGCCTTCCGCAGCGGCGAGATAAGCGTCCTCGTGGTGTCGAAGGTCGCGAACTTCTCCGTCGACCTGCCGGAGGCGACGGTCGCCATCCAGGTCTCGGGCACCTTCGGCTCCCGGCAGGAGGAGGCGCAGCGGCTCGGCCGCGTGCTGCGGCCCAAGGAGGACGGTCACGAGGCGCGGTTCTACTCGCTCGTCGCCCGCGACACCATCGACCAGGACTTCGCCGCCCACCGGCAGCGGTTCCTCGCCGAGCAGGGGTACGCGTACCGGATCGTGGACGCGGACGACGTCCTCGCCGGCGACGACGCCTGACGGCGGGCATCGACCGCCTTCCCGCCCTGCGCGGCGGGCGTACGCGGCCGGGAAGCGCCCCCGCGGGCCGCCGCGTCAGGCCGTCGTGTACCCGTAGGCCAGCATCGCGTACGTCACCGCCGGCACCGCCAGCATCCCCAGCACCAGCGCCACCCCCCGCCGCTCCCGCCCCGTCTCCGCCAGCCGCCGCCCCACCGACTGCGCGATGGCGCCCGCCGCCAGGAGCGTCAGCACCCCCAGGCCCAGCCCCGCCGCCGAGGCGGCGCTCATCTCCTGGATGCGGTCGCACGGGCCCGTGTGGTCCGGCGGCCCGCAGTACTCCCGCTCGCCGCGGAAGAGCGGGATCATCAGCGCCATCAACGCCGCGGGCAACGCCCCCAGCGCGTACGCCATCCGCCCCAGCGTCGTCGTCACGCCCACCCACGGCGGGCGGCTCAGCAGCGGCGGCTCCCCCAGTGACATCCGTATCCCCCTTTGGACACACCTGCTGCCCCAAGGAGACGTGCCGAACGGAGACGGGGTTCCCGCGGCCCGGCCCCTCCCCCCGCGGTGGGGGCCGGGGCCGCGGGAAGCGCGGCGGGCCGGGGGCGGTGCCCCGGCCCGGAAAACCGGGCGGGCGTACCCGTCAGGCGTAGAACGCCGGGCGCTCCACGAGGTCCACGTCCACCACCGCGCCCGTCCGCTGCGCCTCGACCGTCGCCGCCGCGACCGCCGTGGCGGCGTAACCGTCCCAGGCGCTCGGGCCGGTGGCCGCGCCCGCGGCCACCGAGTCGACCCACGCCTGCACCTCCACGTCGAACGCCTCCGCGAAGCGCCCGCCCCACTCCTGGTCGATCTCCGTGCCCACCCGCGCCGCCGCGCGCACCTGGGCGCGCGCCGGGTCCGGCAGCCGGATCAGGCCCGTCTCGCCGACCGTCTCGCACTGGATGTCGTACCCGTACTGGCAGTTGACGAAGACCTCCAGGTCGATACGGACCCCGCCGGCCGTCTCGAAGAGCATGAACTGCGGGTCCCGCAGGTGCGGGAACCGGCGTTCCGTGGCGCGTGGGAGGATGACCTGCGCCGACACGATCTCGTCGTCCAGCAGCCAGCGGGCCGCGTCGATCTCGTGCACGCCCGTGTCCTGCGCCGCCATCTCGGTGGTGTACCGCTCGGGCGCCGACCGGTTGCGGTGCGCGCAGTGCATCATCAGCGGCCGGCCGATGCCGCCGTCGGCGATGACGCGCTTCAGCTCCCGGTAGCCCGGGTCGTAGCGGCGCATGAACCCGACCTGCACCAGCCGCCGCCCGAACGCCTCCTCCGCGGCCAGCACGCGCAGCGCGTCCTCCGCCGTGGTCGCCAGCGGCTTCTCGCAGAGCACCGGCTTGCCCGCGGCGATCGCGGCCAGCACGTGCTCGGCGTGCGCGGCGTGCCAGGACGACACCAGCACCGCGTCCACGTCGTCCGCGGCGATCAGCGACCCCGCGATGTCGGCGGCGTCGGCGACCCGCGCACCGCCCGCCTCCGCCGCGGCCTTCTCGGCCAGCGCCGCGTCGATGTCGGCGACGGCGCTCACGCGGGCACCGCTGATGACGCGACTGATGCGCTCGATGTGCTCGCGGCCGATGGCGCCGGTGCCGACGACTCCGATGCGTACGGTCATGACTTCTTGCTCCTCGGTACTGGTTCTCAGCGGGCCGCTTCAGCGGGGGCGGCGCGTGCCGCTCAGGCCGACGCCCGCCAGGTAGTCGCGGGTACGGACCGCGATCGGCAGCGGCACGTCGGGCTCGCACGGCCACAGGTCCTGCTCGACGACCACGAACAGCTCCGCGTCCAGCCCCGACAGCGCCTCGACGATGTCCCCCGGGTTCGGCACGCCCGCGGGCGGCTCCACGGCCACGCCGCGGCTGACGGCCTCGCTGAACGACAGGTTCTCGGCCCGGACCTGCTCGATGATCACCGGGTCCATCTGCTTGATGTGGACGTAGCCGATGCGCTCGGCGTAGCGGCGGATGAGGTCGAGGTTGTCGCCGCCGCCGTACGCGACGTGGCCGGTGTCCAGGCAGAGGTTGGCGTAGCGGGAGTCGGTGGCGTTCAGGAAGCGCTCGATCTCCGGCTGCGTCTGGATGTGGCTGTCGGCGTGCGGGTGGACGACGAGGCGGACGTCGTAGTCGTCCAGGAGGATCCTGCCCAGGTCGTCGGCGGCCTTGCCGAGCGCCGTCCACTGCGCGGCCGTCAGCTCCGGCGGCTCGGTGAAGTCGCCGGTCTTCTCGTCGCGGTAGAGCGGCGGGATGAGCACGAGGTGGTGGGCGCCGGTGGCGGCGGTCAGCTCGGCGACGCGGCGGACGTTCGCCAGGGTCTCGTCCCACTCGGCGGGGCGGTGCAGGGCGCCGAAGATCGTGCCACCGGAGACCTGGAGGCCGCGCTCGGCGAGTTCGCCGGCGAGGCGCTGCGGGTCGGTGGGCAGATAGCCGTACGGGCCCAGCTCCAGCCACTTGTAGCCGGTCCCGGCCAGCTCGTCGAGGAAGCGGGTGTACGGGACCTGGTGCTCCTCCTCGGGGAACCACACCCCCCAGGAGCAGGGGGCGGAGCCCAGGCACAGGTTGCCGGCGGCGGTTCGCGCGGCGGGGCGCGGGGCGCCGGGTGCGTCGGTCATGAGGGTGCGGCCTCTCGGTGGTCGGGGCTCGTGACGGGGTTGCGGGGGTGGGGGGTGCGGGCGGGGCGGGTCAGGTGGCGGTCGGGAACGCGAACGCCGCGGCCCTGGCCGCCGGGTTGCCGCCTTCCGGCCAGCGGGTCGTGACGACCTTCGGGCGGGTGTAGAAGCGCACGCCCTCCGGGCCGTGCACGGGGCTGTCGCCGATGAGCGAGTCCTTCCAGCCGCCGAAGGAGTACGCGGCCATCGGCACCGGCACCGGCACGTTGATGCCGACCATCCCGACGTGCACCCCGCGCTGGAAGCGCCGGGCCGCGCCGCCGTCGCCGGTGAAGAGCGCGGTGCCGTTGCCGTACGGGTTGGCGTTGATGAGCGCGATCGCCTCGTCCAGGGTGGCGACGCGGATCACCGCGAGCACAGGGCCGAAGATCTCTGTGCGGTACGCGTCCATCGCCGCGCTGACGTGGTCCAGCAGCGTCGGTCCGGTGAAGAACCCCTCCTCGTGCCCGGCGACCTTCAGGTCCCGGCCGTCGACCACGACCGTCGCGCCCTGCGCCGCCGCCGAGGCGACGGCCCCGCTGACGCGCTCCTGCGCGGCGCGGGTGACGAGCGGGCCCATCTCGCTGGCCGGGTCGTCGCCGGGGCCGACGCGCACCGCGCGCGCCTTCCGCTCCAGCACCTCCACCAGCGGATCGGCCGCGTCCCCGACCGCGACGGCGACGGAGATCGCCATGCAGCGCTCGCCCGCGGAGCCGTAGGCGGCGGCGACGAGCTGGTCGGAGGCGTACTCCAGGTCCGCGTCCGGCAGCACGACGGCGTGGTTCTTCGCGCCGCCGAGGGCCTGGACGCGCTTGCCCGCGGCGGTGCCGCGCTCGTGCACGTACGTGGCGATGGGCGTGGAGCCGACGAAGGAGACGGCGGCGATGCCGGGGTGGTCGAGGAGGGCGTCGACGGCGGTCTTGTCGCCGTGGACGACGTTGAAGACGCCGTCGGGCAGCCCGGCGTCCGCGTAGAGCCGGGCGATCAGGTTGGAGGCGGACGGGTCGCGCTCGCTGGGCTTGAGCACGAAGGTGTTGCCGGTGGCGATGGCGATGGGGTGCATCCACAGGGGCACCATCGCGGGGAAGTTGAACGGGGTGATGCCCGCGCAGACGCCCAGCGGCTCACGGAAGGAGAGGACGTCGACGCCGCGCGAGTACTGGTCGGAGTAGCCGCCCTTGAGGGCGTCGGCTATCCCGCAGGCGTACTCGACTACCTCCCGGCCGCGGACGATCTCGCCGCGGGCATCGGAGATGATCTTGCCGTGCTGGGCGGAGATGACGCGGGCCAGCTCGTCCTCGTGCCGGACCAGCAGCTCGCGGAAGGCGAACATGACGCGCATCCGCTGGGAGAGCGAGCTGTCGCGCCAGGTGTCGTACGCCTTGGCGGCGGCGTTCACCGCGGCGTCGACGTCGGCGGCCTCGGCGAGCAGGACGCGGGCCTGCTCGCGGCCGGTGGCGGGGTCGTAGACGGGGGCGGTGCGGGCGGAGCCGGCCGAAACGGACGCGGTGGCGCCGCCGGCGATCCAGTGCTCGATCGTGTGCATGAGGGTCTCGCTTAACTTGCCGGGGAAGTACGGGGGTTGCTGAGCTGTCAGAGGTACGGGCGTTGGGCGCGCTTGCCGTCGCGGTACTCCTCGTACGCCTTGCGCGTGGACTCCAGCTCGGAGACCTCGCTGACCGGCACGTCCCACCACGCCGAACTCGGCGGGTTGGGCCCGGTCAGGTCGGTGACGACGTGCACCACCGTGGTGCGCTCCGCCTCCTTGGCCCGGACGAAGGCGTCCCGGAACTCCGCCACCGTCGTCGCCCGCAGCACGTCCGCGCCGAGGCTCGCCGCGTTCGCCGCCAGGTCCACCGGCAGCGGCCCGCCGTCCAGCTCGCCGGTGTCGGGGTTGCGTCCCGCGTACCGGGTGCCGAAGCGCTGCGAGCCGAGCGACTCCGACAGCGCGCCGATGGACGCGAAGCCGCCGTTGTCGACGAGGACGACGATCAGCTTCAGCCCCTCGGCGACCGCCGTGACGATCTCCTGGGAGAGCATCAGGTACGAGCCGTCGCCGACGAGGACGACGACCTCGCGCTCGGGGGCGGCGAGCTTCACGCCGAGTCCCGCGGCGATTTCGTAGCCCATGGTGGAGTAGGCGTATTCGACGTGGTACGCCTTCGGGTCCCGGGCCCGCCAGAGGGCCTGGAGGTCGCCGGGCATGGAGCCGGCGGCGTTGATGACGACGTCGCCGTCGCCGGCCAGGTCGTTGACGGCGCCGAGGATCTCCGTCTGCGCGGGCGGCGGGCCGTGGCCGCGCTCGGGGTGGTAGACGGCGTCGGTGGTGCGCCGCCAGGCGTCGGCGAGTTCGCGTACGCGCGCCCGGTGGGCGTCGTCCACCTGCCAGTCGGCGAGTGCGGCGTCGAGCGCTTCGAGGCCCGCGCGGGCGTCCGCGACCAGCGGCTCGGCGGCGTGCTTGACGGCGTCGAGGCGGGCGACGTTGAGGTTGACGAACGCCACGTCGGGGCGGGCGAAGACGGTGCGGCTCGCGGTGGTGAAGTCGCTGTAGCGGGTGCCGACGCTGAGGACCACGTCGGCCTCGGCGGCCAGCGCGTTGGCGGCGGCGGTGCCGGTGGAGCCGAGCGCGCCGACGGCGCAGGGGTGGTCCCAGGGCACGGCGCCCTTGCCGGCGTGGGTGTCGGCGACGGGGATGCCGGTGCGGAGCGCGAAGGCCCGCAGTTCCTCCCACGCCTCGGAGTACACCGCGCCGCCGCCGGCGACGAGCAGCGGCCGGCGGGCGCCGCGGAGCAGCGCGACGGCGCGGGCCAGCGCGGCGGGTTCGGGTGCGGGGCGGGGCACGTGCCAGACGCGGCGGCGCAGGAACGCCACGGGCCAGTCGTACGCCTCGGCCTGCACGTCCTGCGGCAGCGCGAGGGTGACGGCGCCGGTCTCGGCGGGGTCGGTGAGCACCCGCATCGCGGCGAGCGCGGCGGGGATGAGCTGCTCGGGCCGGTCGACGCGGTCGAAGTAGGCGGAGACGGGGCGGAGCGCGTCGTTGACGGTCACGTCGCCGTTGCGGGGGTCCTCGAGTTGCTGGAGCACCGGGTCGGCGGCGCGGGTGGCGAAGACGTCGCCGGGGAGGAGGAGGACCGGCAGGCGGTTGGTGGTGGCGAGGGCGGCGCCGGTGACCATGTTGGTGGCGCCGGGGCCGATGGAGGAGGTGCAGGCGTAGGTCTGGAGGCGGCCCGCCATCTTGGCGTAGGCGGTGGCCGAGTGGACCATGGCCTGCTCGTTGCGCGCCAGGTGGTACGGGAGGTCCGCTTCTCCGGTACGGGCGGCCTGGAGCAGCGCCTGGCCGACGCCGGCGACGTTGCCGTGGCCGAAGATGCCCCACATGCCGGGGATGAGCCGGCGTTCGACGCCGTCGCGTTCGCTGTACTGGCCGGCCAGGAAGCGCACCAGCGCCTGGGCGGTGGTGAGCCTGACGGTCTCCATGTGTTCCGTGGTCGTCGCGTCGCTCATCGCGTCCCTCCTCCGAACGGCAGCCTCGGGTCGGTGTCCTGGTCGTCCCAGGTGCTGCGGATCCAGCCGTGTGCCGGGTCGTCGCAGATGAGCCAGGCCCGTTCGGCGCCGGGGCCGGCCATGACGTTCAGGTAGTAGAGGTCGTAGCCGGGGACGGCCATGGAGGGCCCGTGCCAGCCGTGCGGGATGAGCACGGTGTCGCCGCTGCGTACCTCGGCGAGCACGTCCAGCGGGCGGTCCGCGGTGCCGTAGACGCGCTGGTAGGCCATGCCGGGGCCGCCGTCGGGGCCTTCGGCGACCTCGAAGTAGTAGATCTCCTCCAGCTCGCTCTCCTCGCCGGGGCGCGCCTCGTCGTGCTTGTGCGGCGGGTAGGAGGACCAGTTGCCGCCGGGGGTGAGGACCTCGCAGACGAGGAGCCGGTCGGCGTCGAAGGTCTGGGGGAGGCAGTAGTTGTGGACCTGGCGGCTGCAGGTGCCGGCGCCGCGGAGTTCGACGGGTACGCCGGCGGCCGGCCCGTAGCGTACGGGCAGGCGCCGTTCGCAGCGGGCGGAAGGCAGCGCGAA
The DNA here is from genome assembly GCF_003945505.1 of Streptomyces sp. WAC 06738. Classification (NCBI taxonomy): domain Bacteria; kingdom Bacillati; phylum Actinomycetota; class Actinomycetes; order Kitasatosporales; family Streptomycetaceae; genus Streptomyces; species Streptomyces sp. WAC 06738. The sequence goes on from NZ_CP029618.1 coordinate 3,316,224, forward strand.
GCGGCCGCCGCCGGGGCTGCTGATGCGGACCTCGGTGTCGCGGGGGACGTAGGCGAAGTCGGTGGGGTCGCCGAAGACGCCGGGGCGGCCGGTGAGGTCGAGGCGCGTGCCGTCGGCCTCGACGGTGCAGCCGCCGGCCAGGGGGAGGACGAGGTGCTCGGCGTCGCCGGTGGCGAGGGTGTGGCTCTGGCCGGGGGCGAGTTCGAGGATGCGCAGGCCGGAGTAGCCCCAGCCGGCGGTCGCGGGGGTGATGTCGGTGCGGTACGGGCCGGAGGCGGCGGCGCCGCCGGGGACGTACAGCCTGTCGTCGGTCTCGTCGGTGTGGGTCACAGCAGGCTCACCGCCCGGTCGACGGCCCCGCTGACGTCGCCGTCGGCGGGGTAGAGCAGCGAGCGGCCCACGACGAGCCCCTGCACGCCGGGCAGCCGCAGCGCGCCGCGCCAGGCGTCGAAGACGGCGCGCTGGCCTTCGGCGCCGCCGGTGTCGCCGCCGAGGAGGAGCACGGGCAGGGTGGTGGCGGCGACGACGCGCTCCATGTCGGGGACGACGGGCAGCTTGAGCCAGGTGTAGGCGCTGCGCCGGCCGAGTCCCGAGGCGATGGAGACGGAGGTGACGACGGCGTCGGGGGAGAGATCGTTGCGTACGCGGCCGTCCTGCCAGCGGGAGAGGAAGGGCTCGACCATGGCGATGAGCCGCCGGTCGGCGAGGGCGTCGACGGCGCGGGCGCTGGATTCGAGGGTGGCCGCGGTGGCGGGGTCGTCGAGGGCGATGCGGGTGAGCATCTTGCCGCCGTCGAAGCCCATGGCGGCGATGGTCTCCGCGTCGTAGCCGGTGAAGCGGTCGTCTATCTCGAAGGAGGAGCCGGCGAGACCGCCGCGGTTCATGGAGCCGAAGACGGACTTGCCGTCGAGGACGCCGAGGAGGAGGAGGTCTTCGAGGATGTCGGCGGTGGCGAGGACGCCGGTGACGCCGGGGCGTTCGAGGGCGAGGCAGAGCCGTTCGAGGAGGAGCCCGCGGTCGGCCATGGCGTGGGCGTCGCCGCCGACGGCGTTGGCGCCGCGGGCCGGGTGGTCGGCGGCGATGATCATGGCCCGGCCCGGGTCGCCGTCGCCGAGGGGCGAGGCCGCGGGGCGGCGGGCCGCCGCCGCGGCGGCGATGGCCTCGGGGTGGTGGACGCGGGTGGCGGTGAGGTCGCCGGTCTTGTCAACGGTCATGCCTGGGTCTCCGGGGAGTGGGCGCGTACGCGGGTGGGTGCGGTCGTGGCTGCGGTGCGGACTTCGATCGTCGCACTGCTCGACCGCGTACGCCGCGTGCGCTGCGTGCGCGTGCTGTCACTGGGGCGGCCTGCCCTGGGGCGGGTGCGTAAGGGAGGCGCGGGGCGTGGGGGGCGTGGGGGTGGGGTCACGCCCGCATCTCCGCCGCGCGCAGCCTGGCCTCCACCTGTGCCGCCGTGGGCATCGCGTCGGAGCACGCGAGCTCGCCCGCCACGTGGGCTCCGGCGGCGTTGGCGAAGGCGATGGTGCGGTCCAGTTGCCAGCCTTCCAGCATGCCGTGGATGAGGGCGCCGCCGAAGGCGTCGCCTGCGCCCAGGCCGTTGACGACCTCGACGGGCACGGGGGGTACTTCCGCTTCCGCGCCGTCGCGGTGGACGGCGAGGACGCCGCGGGGGCCCTGTTTGACGACGGCGAGTTCGACGCCTGTCGCCAGCAGGGCCCGCGCGGCGGCGCGCGGTTCCCGCTCCCCCGTCGCGACCGCGCACTCCTCCAGGTTGCCGACGGCGACCGTGGCGTGGGCCAGCGCCTGCCGGTACAGCCCGCGGGCGGGTCCGTCGGCGGACGCGCCCGCGCCCTCGGGCCAGAACATGGGGCGCCAGTCGAGGTCGAAGACGGTGTGTGCCGTCCGGCCCCGGGCTTCGAGCGCCGCGAGCGTCGCGGTCCTGGAGGGTTCTTCGCTCAGTCCGGTGCCGGTCATCCAGAAGACACGGGCGGCCCGTACGGCGTCCATGTCCAGCTCGTCCACCGCGAGGTCCAGGTCCGGTGCCTTGGGGTAGCGGTAGAAGTAGAGCGGGAAGTCGTCCGGCGGGAAGATCTCGCAGAACGTGACGGGTGTGGGCAGTGCCGGTGAGGTGCCGACGAAGTCGGTGCCGACCCCGTATCCGCGCAGCGCGTCGCGGATGAAGGTGCCGAAGGGGTCGGCGCCCGTCTTCGTGATCACCGCCGCGCCGTGCCCGTAGCGGGCGGCGGCGACGGCGACGTTGGTGGCGCTCCCGCCGAGGTATTTGCCGAAGGTGCTGACCTCCGCGAGGCCGACGCCGGTCTGGAGTGGATAGATGTCCACTCCGACGCGCCCCATGGTCACCACGTCGTACGGCTTCGGCTTCGGCACTGCCACTCCCAACTCTCTTACTCCTTCACTGCTCCGGTGAGCATTCCCTCGATGAACCGCCGCTGCAGCGCTATGTAGACGACCACGACGGGCAGTGCGATGAGCACGGCCGCGGCGGCGAGCAGCGAGGTGTCGGAGGTCTGCTGTCCCTGGAAGAAGGCCAGTCCCAGCGGTACGGTGCGCAGTCCTTCTTCACTGATCATGACCAGCGCCATGAGGAACTCGTTCCAGGTCCACATGAAGGTGATGACGATCATGGTGGTGATCGCCGGCCGCCCCATGGGGACGAGGATCCGCCACAGCGTCGTGAAGCTGTTCGCGCCGTCGACGCGGGCCGCTTCCATGACGGATTGTGCGCTGTTGCGGAAGTAGGTCCGCATCCAGAACACGCCGAACGCGAGCGACTGCGCGGTCTGCGGCAGGATCAGCGCCCAGTACGTGTCGGTGATCTCGTAGTGCCGCAGGTCGAAGTAGAGCGGTACGACCAGCGCTTCCTGCGGCAGCGTGAGGCCGATGACGAACACGTAGAAGAGGACGTTGGAGCCGGGGAAGCGCATCACCCCGAAGGCGTACGCGGCCAGGATCGACAGGACGGTCGCGACGGTGACCACGACCACCGCCACCAGGATCGAGTTCCCGAGGTACTTGCCGAAGTTGCCCTGGCTCCAGGCGTCGGAGAAGTTGCTCCAGCTCAGGCCGCCTTCGGGCAGCGAGAAGCCGGTGTTGAGCGAGCCCTTCTCGCCGAACGCGGTCGACAGGATGCCGATGACGGGCGTCAGGGAGATGACGGCGAAGATCGACAGGATGCCGTACGTGAAGGTGCGTTCGATCTTGGTGCTCATGAGCGCCGCCCTTCGACGAGCCGGGAGACCGTGACGGTCAGGGTGAAGATCAGCACGGTGAGCGCGACGCCCACGGCGGCGGCGGAACCGACCTGGTTCAGCTCGAAGGCGCGGTGGTAGACCTCGTACGCCGGTACGGAGGTGGCCTCGCCGGGCCCGCCGCTCGTCATGACGTAGATGAGGTCGAAGTTGCGCAGTCCGGCGACGATCGTCAGGGTCAGCGCGACGGCTATCTCGGCGCGCAGCGCCGGCAGCGTGACGGCGAAGAACTCGCGGAACGCGCCCGCGCCGTCCAGCCGCGCGGCCTCGTACAGCTCCTTGGGGATGCGCTGGGCACCCGCGAGGAAGAGGACGAGACAGAGACCGGTCATGACCCAGGTGCCGACGATGCCGACGGCGGGCAGCGCCCAGTCGTAGTCGCCGAGCCAGGGCCGGGCCAGGGAGTCCAGGCCCACGGCGCGCAGGACGTCGTTGAGGAGCCCGTCGGGCGCGAGGATGGACTGCCACGCGACGCCGACGACGACCATCGCCAGCACCTGCGGCAGGAACAGCACGGTGCGGAAGAACGTCATGCCGCGTATGCGTATGCGCGACATGGCGGCCGCGAGCAGCAGGCCGATGCAGACGGGGAGCGCGGAGTAGAAGATCAGCAGCACGAGCGCGTGCCCGAAGGGGGCGCGCAGGGACGGGTCGGTGAATATGTCGGAGTAATTGGAGAACCCGGCGGAGGTGGCCCGGGTGAGGCCGTCCCAGTGCAGGAACGACAGCCAGACGGACTGCCCGAAGGGGACGAGCAGGAAGAGCGCGTAGATGACGAGCGCGGGCAGGACGTACAGGTATCCGACCGCGCGTGGTTCGCCCGGCGCGCGGCGGCCGTAGCCGGCGGTGAGGGACTTCATCACGACCCCGCAGGCTCGGAGCCGGCGCCGTCGCCGCGCTGCTTCTCCATGAACGGCCCGTAGTCGTCCTGGAGCTTCTTCGCGAAGCCGTCGGGCGACGTCTTGCCGGCGATGAGGTCCTGCAGTCCCGCGGAGACGGTGTCGTAGAACGTCGGCGTCGAGTAGTCCAGGTACGGGACGAGAGCGTCGTCGGCGTTGAGCCGCTTCCAGGCGGCGATCATCTGGCCGTCGGGGCTGTCGGGGTCGACTTCGTCGGCCGCCTTGCCGGGTACGGCCGGCAGGACGCCGTTCTCCGTCATCACGTCCGCGGCGTGCTCGTCGGTGATGAAGTCGAGGTACGCGGCGGCGACGTCGGGGTGCGCGGACTTGGACGTGACGGACCACGACAGGCCCTGGCCGCCGGTGGTGGTCGGGTTGCCGCCCTCGCTGGCGGGCGGCGGCGCCATGACGCCGAGGTTGTCGCCCATGGGCTTCTTCAGGTCGGCCTGCAGCCAGGTGCCGGCGATCAGGTAGCCGCCCTCGCCGTCGGCGAACTGCTTGTAGGAGTCGTCGTAGCCGCGGCCGTTGGCGTCCTTGGGCAGGTAGCCCTTGTCGATCCAGTCGGCGAGTTCGGCGGCGGCGTCCTTCGTGTACGCGTTGTCGAAGCCGTCGCCGCGGCCGAGGACGGTGTCGCGCGCCTCGGCGGCGCCGTGCTGGTCCTGGAGCACGCCGAAGTTGTGGATGGCCGGCCACTGGTCGAGGTTGCCGAACTGGATGGGCAGTTCGCCCTCGTCCTTGAGGGTGGCGAGGCTGTCCGTGAACTCCTTCCAGGTCTTCGGCGGCTCGATGCCCGCGTCGGCCAGCTTCTCCTTGTTGTAGTAGACGCCGATGAACTCGCCGGTCTGGGAGATGCCGTAGAGCCTGCCGGTGCCGAACTGCTTGCCGTCGGCGGAGACCCGGTTGAGGTTCAGCAGGGTGTTGGGATAGCGCGTGTTCCAGTCGTAGACGCCCGCGTAGTTGTCGAGCGGCATGAGGAGCCCGGCCTGCACGAAGGCGACCATGTCGGGGTAGCCCTGGTTGGCCTGGACGATGTCGGGCGGCTTGTTGCCCGACAGGGCGAGCTTCAGCGTCGTCTTGAGGTCGTCGAAGCTCCGGGAGACCCGCTTGATCTTGACGTTCGGGTACTTCTCCTGGAACTCCTTGTTGAGCTGCTCGAGCTCGGCGTTGGTGCCGCCGCGGACCTCCTGGTCCCATACGGTCAGCGTCACGTTCCCCGCCTTGGACGGGTCCGGTACGCCGCCCGCGCCGCCGGCGCCCCCGCCATCGACGGCGCCGGAGCCGTCGGTGCCGGGCACGCAGCCGGCGGCTATCACGGCAAGTCCCGCGGCGAGCGCGGCGGGCACGAGTGCCTTGGTCCGCCTTCTACCGCCGCCCTTGTTGCGCAATCCCATCAGAACTCCTTCGTTCTACTCGTCCCGGAAGCCGATGGTCGGGATGGCCCGCCGGCGCGGCCGCTGCCGCACCAGGGCCGGGACCAGGCCGTCCAGGAAGTCGTACCGCCGGGCCACCTCGGCGGCGTCCGCGTCGCCCGCCTTCGCACGGGCGGCGGCCTCGATCCACCACGCGGCCACCTCCGTCCAGTCGGGCGCGGAGAGCGAGCCGCCGAAGTGCTGCACGGACAGCGCGGCGGTGAGGTTGGCGAAGGCGAGCCGGTCGGCGAGCGGCCAGCCCGCCAGTGTTCCGGTCATGAAGCCGGCGACGAACACGTCGCCGGCGCCGGTGGGGTCGAGGGCGTCCACGAGGAGGCCGGGGACGTCGGCGGTCTCGCCGGTGACGCCGTCGACGGCGACGGCGCCGTCGGGGCCCTTGGTCACCACGGCGATCGGCACCAGCTCGGCGAGCGCGCGTACCGCCTGCTCCGGGGATTCGGTGCGGGTGTACTGCATCGCCTCGGCGGCGTTGGGCAGGAAGGCGTGGCTGTAGCGGAGCCCGGTCAGCGCGCCCAGGTCCCAGCGGCCGGTCTCGTCCCAGCCGACGTCGGAGAAGACGCGGGAGCCCTGCTCGTGCGCCTGCCGCACCCACTCCTCGTCCCGGCCCGCCTCCAGCGACGCCACGACGGAGCGGGCGCGCGGGAGCGTGGCGCAGACGGGGGGCGGCGCGGGGTGCTCGTGCGTCACCATGGTGCGCTCGCCCTCGTACGCCATGGAGACCGTGACCGGCGAGTGCCAGCCGGCCAGCCGCCGCGACGGGCTGAGGTCGACGCCTTCGCTCTCGGAGAGGCTCTCCCAGCAGTAGTCGCCGTAGAGGTCGGTGCCGAAGCTCGCGCTGAGCGTGGTGCGCAGCCCGAGGCGGGCGAGCGCGGTGGCCATGTTCGCGATGCCGCCCGGGCTCGAGCCCATGCCGCGGGCCCAGTTCTCGCTGCCGCGCACGGGCGCGCCTTCGAGTCCGGTGAAGACGATGTCCATGAACACGGTGCCGGTGAGGAGAACGTCGTGCTCAGGATCGCCGGGAGCGCGTGTGCCCGCCAGCGGGTCGATCGCTGTGCGGACCGCCGAGGGTGTGCTCAACGGCGTGTCCTTCCTGCTCGTGGTTCACATTGAGCGACACCTTGCACCGCCGCGACGGAATTTGCAAGAGGTCACTCACACTCGCGCAAACTCGCTCACGTGGAGTACATTGCGGTCCATGCTGCGAGAGACGCGCCACGAGAAGCTGCTCAGCATCCTCGGCGACGAGGGCGTGCTGCCCGTACGGGACATCGCCAAGCGGCTCGGCGTCAGCGAGGCCACGGCCCGCCGCGACCTCACCGAACTGGGTCGCGCCGGCCGCCTCACCCGGGTCTACGGCGGCGCCGTAGCGGCCCGCGCGGACGACGAGAGACCCTTCGCCGAGGTCGCGGACGACGACCCCGGCGGCCGGGAGGCGGTCGCCGCCCGCGCCGCCGAGCTGATCGAGGACGGCGACGTGGTGCTGCTCGACATCGGCACCACCACGCTGGCCCTGGCCCAGCGGCTGCGCGGCCGCCCTGTGACGATCGTCACCAGCAATCTCGCGGTCTACGAGGAACTCCGCGACGACCACGCGGTCACCCTGATCCTGCTCGGCGGCGAGGTCCGGCGGAACTACCGCTCGGTCGTCGGCGTACTCACCGAGTCCAACCTCCGTGAGCTCTACGTCGGCCGCCTCTTCCTCGGCGCCAGCGGGATCCTCCCCGACGGCAGCGTGCTGGACAGCACCCACGTCGAGGTCCCGGTCAAGCGCGCCATGATCAAGGCGTCCCGGCAGGTGGTGCTGCTCGCCAGCGCGGGCAAGTTCCCCGGCGACTCGGGGCTCGTCCGCATCTGCGGCCCCGAGGACGTGCACATGCTCATCACGAACACGTCATCGGACCCGGTGACCCTCGCCGCCTTCGGCGAGGCCGGTGTGGAGGTAATCACGGTATGAGGCTGACAGTGCTGGGCGGCGGCGGGTTCCGCGTGCCGCTGGTGTTCCGGGCCCTGCTCGAAGACAGCGGTGACGAGTCGGGGCGGTGCACCGAGTTCGTCCTGTACGACACGGAGCCGCGGCGCCTGGAAGCCATCGCCGCCGTCCTCGCGCAGCACGCGGCGGACGGGGAGGCCAGAGGCGCCCGGCCGCCGGCGGTCCGTACCACCACCGATCTCGACGACGCCCTGCGCGACACCGACTTCGTCTTCTCCGCCATCCGCGCCGGCGGCCTCGAGGGCCGCAGCCGCGACGAACGCGCCGCGCTCACCGAGGGGTTGCTCGGCCAGGAGACCGTCGGCGCCGGCGGCGTCCTGTACGGGCTGCGCTCCGTGCCCGCCGCCATGCACATCGCCGAGCGGGTCGCGGCCGTCGCCCCGAACGCCTGGGTCATCAACTTCACCAACCCCGCGGGCATGGTCACCGAGGCCATGCAGCGCCTCCTCGGCGACCGCGTCATCGGCATCTGCGACTCCCCCGTCGGCATGGCCCGCCGCGCCGCCCGCGCCCTCGGCGTCGACCCGGAGCGCACCGAACTCGACTACGTGGGCCTCAACCACCTCGGCTGGCTGCGCCGCATCCTCGTCGACGGCGAGGACCGCCTCCCGGCGCTGCTCGCCGACCCGGCCACGCTGGAGTCCTTCGAGGAGGGCAAGCTCTTCGGCGCCGAGTGGCTGCAGGCGCTGGGCTCGCTGCCCAACGAGTACCTGCACTACTACTACTTCAACCGCGAGGCCATCGCCGCCCTGCGCGACGCGCCCGCGACCCGCGGCGAGTTCCTGCGCGAGCAGCAGGCGGCGTTCTACGCCGCGGCGGCCGCCGACCCGGGCGAGGCGGCGGCGGTGTGGGAGCGCACGCGCAAGGAGCGCGAGGCGACGTACATGGCGGAGAGCCGGGAGAGCACCGGCGGCTGGCAGCGCGACACGTGCGACCTCGACGGCGGCGGCTACGACCGGGTCGCGCTGGCCCTGATGCGCGCCATCTCCCGCGACGAGCACGCCACCCTGATCCTCAACGTCCCCAACCGCACCACGATCCCGGGTCTGGACGCGGAGGCGGTCATCGAGGTCCCCTGCCGCGTGGACGCCCAGGGCGCCCACCCGATCCCGACGCGCCCGGCGGCGGCGGACCAGTTGGGCCTCATGCTGACGCTGAAGGACGTGGAGCGCGCCACGATCGCGGCGGCGGACACGAGCAGCCGCGCGAAGGCCCTCCGGGCGGTGGCCCTGCACCCCCTGGTCGACTCGGTGAACGCGGCCGACCGCATCCTGACGTCCCGCGGCATCTGACAGCCCCGCCGGCCTGAGGGGGCGGCCGGAGGGGGTAGCCGGGCACGGGGGCCCGAGGGGGGCGGCCCGGCACGGGGGCGCCGGTCGGCGGGACCGGCGCCCCCGTCGGCGTCAAGGCGGCGAAGGTAGGCCACTCGTTCGAGGGGCAAGATCGGCGTTCCCGATGGGGTGCGCTGGTCGTACGGGCGAGGATCCGGCACATGGGAGCACCCGCTATGAGCATGCCGCCGAAGAAGCCGGAGCACACGACCCCGGCATGGCCGATGCCGCCTTCCGGCGGCTATACGGCCGACGACCTGGACACGCTCCCCGACCTGCCTCCGCACACGGAGCTGATCGACGGGAGCCTCGTTTTCAGGACACCGCAGAGCATTTTCCATTCGGAGACCGTCGGGCTCTTGCAGAACGGCCTACGGCGTACAGTCCCGGACGACCTGGCGGTGCTGCGCGAGATGACGGTCGTGATCAGCGAGCAGCAGCGGCCCGAGCCCGACCTCGTCGTGGTCCGGAGGGACGCGGCGACGACACTTGCGCAGACCAGTTTCCAGGCCCAGGACGTGCTCCTCGCCGTCGAGGTCGTCTCGCCCGAATCCGTCGATCGCGACCGGGAGACCAAGCCGCTGAAGTACGCGAAGGCGGGCATTCAGCACTTCTGGCGGGTCGAGAGAAAGCGCGAGCAAGCAGTCGTGCACGTTTACCAGTTGGACGATGCCACCCGGAACTACATGCTCACGGGAATCCACACGGACCGGCTGAAGCTCTCGCTCCCGTACGAGATCGACATCGACCTCACCCTCAGCTACTGACCGGCCGCGCCGCTGCGGGTCGGTTCCGCCCAGGGGCGGCAGACCCGCGTGACCAGGACTTTCCAGCCCTCCGCCAGCGCCCCGAGGTGGCGCGTGGCCTCCCCTTCCTCCTGGGCGGGCGTCGCGACGTAGAGCAGCACCGGGCCCTCCAGGGCCCCGGTGAGTTGCAGGGTCAGGGCGTCGAGGTGGTCCGCGGCCACGCCTGACTGTTCCAGCAGCAGGCGGATGTGCATCTGCGTCAGCCCCGGCACCGCCACCGGTACGGGCCGGTTCCTGCCCAGCGCCGCGCGCGCCACCGCGTGGTGGTCGAGGAGGAACGTGATGCGCCCCTGCCCGTACGCGATCAGCCGGTCCACCGGATCGCCCCCCGGGCCCAGCGGCGGCGGGCCGGAGAGCACGCGCTGCTGGAAGCCGCGCTCCTCCTCGTCCAGGAGCGCGACGAAGATCCCCGCCCGCGTACGGAAGCGGCGGTAGACCGTCCCCTTCCCCACCCCGGCCCGCTCCGCGAGGCCGTCCATCGTCACGTTCTCGGCGCCCTCCTCGGCGATCATCCGGCGGGCCGTATCCAGCAGCAGCCTGCGGTTTCGTGCCGCGTCCGCGCGCTCCGCGCGGGGTCGCCCCAGGGGGATCAGGTCACCGTCCACGGTCGCCACCGTATCGTCAGGAATATAACCGGGGTAAAGTCCGCTTATGCTGGATCGCGAGTCCGGCGCAACACGCGCAACCCTGCATACGGAGACGAACCCCTATGAAGCTCTTCCGCATCGACGCCAGCATCCTCCCCGGCTCCTCCGCCTCGGCCGAGATAGCCGACACCGTCCAGGCCGAATGGGCCCGCACCCACCCCGGCACCCCCGTGGAGCGCCGCCACCTCGGCACCGCTCCGCTCCCCGCCGACGCCTGGGCACTGGCGACCACCGCCGGCTTCACCCCCGCCCCCGAGCGCACCCCCGCGCAGCTCCAGGCCATGGAGCTGGCCGCCGCGCTCGCCGCGGAGCTGGACCGCGCCGACGCCGTCCTGCTCGCCGTCCCGCTCTACAACTACGGCGTCTCCCAGCACTTCAAGGTCTGGGCCGACCTGGTCATCAACGCCGCCGGGCCCACCACCCCCGTACTCAAGGAGAAGCCCACCGTGCTGGTCACCAGCAAGGGCGGCGGCTACCAGCCGGGCGCGCCCCGGGCGGGCTGGGACCACTCGACCCCGTATCTGCGGCGGGTCCTGGTCGACCTGTGGCAGGCCGACCTCACCGTGATCGAGCGCGAGTTGACCCTGGCGGCCAGCACCCCCGGCATGGAGGCGCTGCGCGAGGAGGCCGCGCGGGAGCACGAGGAGGCGCTTCAGGCCGCGCGGGGCGCGGGGCGGGTCCTGGCGGACGCGGCGGCGCGGGTGTGAGGAGGGCGGCGGGGCGCGGGCGGGCCGGTTGCGGGTGCCGTACGTGACGCGCGGGACCGCGCTCCGTACGGCCCGCGCGCACCCCGCGCCCCCGCCGCCCGCGGCCCCGCGCGTACGTACGGCACGGCCCCGTACGTACGCCCCACCCGCACCGCGCGCACCGCGGTCGTAGCCCGTTTCGGTCATCCCCCGCGCCACGCGGCGGGGCGGGCTCCCGCTCGCCTCCCGGTGATCACACAATCCCTTCGTCGTCGCTCCACCCGCTCCACCGCCGAAGGGGATCCGCGTGCCGTACGTGAGTCGCAGGACCGCCGTCACCGCCACGACCTGGCTCGCCGCCGTCGTCGTCCTCGGGCCCACCGCCGGGTCCGCCGCCTCCGCGGCCGAGGAGGACTGCTTCGACCGCCGCACCCAGCCGTACACCTCGGTCGTCGACGGGCACCTGCACTTCCGGCCCTTCGGCGGCGAGGCCGTCCCGTTCCGCGAGGTGGTCGGCTACCTCAAGCGCACCGGGGTACGGCACGCCGGCGTCTTCGGCATCGGGCAGAAGCTGCCGGTGGACTCCCCCTGCACGTACTACCTGGACTGCCCCGGCACGCCCGTACTCCCCAGCATCAAGAACGACTTCGTCAACGCCGAGAACGTCGTCGAGCACAAGCAGGAGGACGTCGACCTGGCCCTGTCCATGACGTATCCGGACCTCGCCCACCCGGAGACCGTCATGGGCGGGATGCGGCAGCTCGACAGGGAGTTCCCGGGGATGTTCCAGTGGATGGGCGAGGTCAACCTCATCAAGCAGGCCCTGCTGCCCAACAAGCACGAGCCCGCGGACGAGGCGGACATCAGCGGCTGGGCGCCGTTCATGGCCGAGCTGCGCCGCCGCGACATGCCGATCACCATCCACTCCGACCTCGGCAACGACCAGGACCCGACGCGGTATCTGCACCTGATGGAGCGCGTGCTGCGGCTCTATCCGCACAACAAGATCGTCTGGGCGCACATGGGGCTCTCCAAGGAGCTGTCGGCCATGGACCCGGACGAGCACATCGCCCTCATGGCGCGGCTCCTGGAGCGCCACCCGAACCTCACGCTCGACCTGAGCTGGCGGGTGCTGGAGGACATGTACTTCGGCAAGCCGGGGGTGCGGGCGAAGTACGCGGCGCTCTTCGACGCGTATCCGGAGCAGGCGATCCCGGGGACGGACTTCGTCGCGTCGCGGGACAAGAGCTTCGGGGTCTACAAGGAGGAGCTGGAGGTGACCAGCCGGATCAACAAGGCGATGGGGGACGAGGCGTTCCGGCGGATCGCGCTCGGGCAGAACTACTTCGACCTGCTGGGGATGAAGGAGCGGGCGCCGGAGATCTGCGAGGCGTAGGGGCCGCCCGCCTGTTGCGGGCGTGTTGCGGGTGTGTGGCCGGGCCGTCCGGCCCCTTACGGGCCGCGCGGAGCCGCGGCTACGGTGCGCGTACCCCCGAGTACGCGGAGTGGCACATGACGACGGACCACGGCGGTCACGCACCCGCACAGGCCCACGCACACCACGAGGAGGACGGGGAGGGGGACCGGGGCCACCACCCCGGCGACCCCACGCTCTACCGCACCCCCGCCGACGCCGCCGCCGCGCCGCCGGAACGCCTGGCGTACGTCGTCGGCTTCGACCGCGGCGCCCGCCGCCCCGACGCGCTGTTCACCCTCGACACCGATCCGGCCTCCGCCGCGTACGGCACGGTCGTGGGCGTCACCGAACTGCCCACCCTCGGCGACGAACTGCACCACTTCGGCTGGAACGCCTGCTCCAGCGCCCTGGCCCACGCCGGCCACCACAGCCCCGAGCGCCGCTACCTCCTCGCCCCCGGCCTGCGCTCCTCCCGGCTGCACGTCTTCGACACCCACCCCGACCCGGCGCACCCCCGGCTGGTCAGGACCGTGGAGGCGGACGAACTCGCCGCCAAGGCCGGCTACTCCCGCCCGCACACCCTGCACTGCGGCCCCGACGGCGTGTTCCTCTCCTGCCTCGGCGGCGCGAACGGCGAGGACGGACCCGGCGGGGTGGCGCTGCTGGACCACGAGACGTTCGACGTGCTGCGCGCCTGGGAGACGGACCGGGGGCCGCAGCGGCTCGCGTACGACGTGTGGTGGCACCTGAACCACGACGTGGCGGTGACCAGCGAGTGGGGGACGCCGTCGATGGTGGAGGAGGGCGTCGACCCGGAGCTGCTGCTGGGCCGGAAGTACGGCCACGCGCTGCACTTCTGGGAGCTGGGCACGGGCCGGCACCTCCAGCGCGCCGACCTCGGCGACGAGCACCAGATGGTGCTGGAGCTGCGCCCGGCGCACGACCCGGAGGCAACCTGGGGCTTCGCCGGGGTGGTGGTGAGCGTGGCGGACCTGTCGGCGTCGGTGTGGCTGTGGCACCGCGAGCCGGGCGGCGGGGAGTTCACCGTACGCAAGGTCATCACGATCCCCGCCGAGTCCGCGGACCCGGCGGAACTGCCGCCCGCGCTGCGGCCGTTCGGCGCGGTGCCGCCGCTGGTGACGGACATCAACCTGTCGGTCGACGACCGCTGGCTGTACGTCTCGGCGTGGGGCACGGGCGAGTTGCTGCAGTACGACGTGAGCGACCCGTTCCACCCCCGCCGCACGGCCTCCGCCCGCCTCGGCGGCATCACCGCCCGGACGCCGCACCCCGCGGCGCCGGAGACACCGCTGACGGGCGGGCCGCAGATGGTCGAACTGAGCCGCGACGGACGGCGCGTGTACCTGACGAACTCCCTCTACGGCTCCTGGGACGACCAGTTCTACCCGGACGGCGTGGAGCCGTGGCTCGTCAAGCTGGACACCGACCCGGCGGCGGGCGGGCTCACGGTGGACCACCGGTTCTTCCCGCACGGGGCGGACTTCCGGGGCCGCCGCGTCCACCAGACGCATCTGCAGGGCGGGGACGCCTCGTCGGACTCGTACTGCTACCGCTGAGGTCGCTCCGGCGGCGGGCCCGACTCGATGTGGATGCCCTGGGCGGCGTGGAAGTCGCGCCCCTGGACGACGGGGCCGTTCCAGACCTGACCGCTGACGCTGTTGCTCACCGAGTCGGCGCCGTCGCCCGGCAGCGGCGGCAGTTCCTCGTGCCAGGCCCGCAGCGCGGCCCGGAACTCCCCGTCCAGCGCGGCCCGTACGGCCAGCGCCGTACTCAGCGCCTGCGCGCGCGCCTCGTCCGCCGGCTCCTCGGCGAGCCGCGTCAGCTCCGCCTCGGCGGAGCCGCCGCCGGCGTCGCCCCCGCCGTCGCGCCGGAACGGCATCCGCACCAGCCGCACCAGACCGGCCCAGGCATCCCGCCCGATCTCACCCCCGGCCCCACCGGCCAGCGCCACCAGCAGCCCCACAGAAACCGGATCCACCCGGACCACCCCATCTCCGGCTACGCCATGCCCCGCAAGAAGACTGACGCCCGACCGCCCCCGCCGGGTTCCCGGGGCCGCCCCGGCACTCCAGCCGTACGGAAGTCTTCGGAGTGAGGACTCACTCATTGACGGAGTGAGTCCTCACTCCGTACGCTCGGCGTCATGACCTCACCGAAGGAGAACCAGACCGCTCGCCGCCGTGCCCCCGCAATGTCGCCGGAGCAGCGCCGCGAAATGATCACCCAGACCGCCATCCCACTGATCACCGAGTACGGCGCCGCGGTGACGACCGCGAAGATCGCCCGCGCCGCGGGGATCGGCGAGGGCACGATCTTCCGGGTCTTCGCCGACAAGGAGGAGCTACTCCAGGCATGCATGGCCGAGGCGCTCTCCCCCGAGCACGCGGTCCGCGAACTCGACGCGATCGACCTCTCCCAACCGCTGCCCGACCGGCTCGCGGAGGCCGCCGAGGCGCTGGAGGCGCACATGTCCAGGATGGGCGCGATCGCCGGCTCGCTGGGGCACCGCGGCGGCAAACACCCCGGCACGGTGCGCGGCGCGGGCCGGCACGAGTCGACGATCCGTATCCGCGCGGCCCTCACGGAGTTGCTGGAGCCCGACAGGGCCGCCCTGCGCCGGCCGCCGGAGCAGATCGCGGCCCTCTTCTTCGGGCTGCTCTTCACCCAGCCGCGCACGGCGGACGAGACCGACCTGACCCCGCGGGAGCTGGTGGAGGTCTTCCTGTACGGGGCACTCTCGGACGACGCCAGGTGAGCGCCGGCGCCGCCCGGGGGTGCCCCCAGGCCCGGATGCCGCCGCACGCCGGACCGGGTCCAGGGCGTTTCCCCGGGCTCACACCATGGCCCGGCCCGGCCACCCGCTACGACGAAAGCGCCACCATCTTCATCCGGCCGGCAACGTGCTCCCAAGGAACCGGCCTCGACGGAACGGCGCGGGACCGGGCGGGAAAGCCCGTCGCCTCTGTCACCGGGCGTACTCGCGCTCGGGTACCTGCGGCGCCGTCGCCGCTCGGCCCGCTCTCCCCTCGGCGACGGTGACCGCCGTCGCGACCAGAGCCAGGGCGGCGGCGGGAAGGCCGAGCAGGGTGACCGACAGCCAGTCCTGGGCGAGGCCGCCGAAGCCACCGCTCACCGCGACGCCGATGTAGATCGCGGAGGAGTTCAGTCCGAGGAGGACCGGCGCCGAGGCGGGTGCGAGGGTCACCAGGCGGTGTTGCTGCACGACCGAGGCCATTCCGTCGCTCGCGCCCCAGACGACCGCCCAGACGGCCGCGACGACCAGGTGCTCGACCGCGAGGGGACTGATCGCGAGGAGCACGGTGCCGGCGGCGAGCGCGGCGGTCGCGACGCCGAGCATCGGACGCTTGTCCACGAGGTGGCCGGCGAAGAAGTTGCCGGCGAGAACGCCGACGCCCCAGGCGAAGAGAATCATGGTGAGCGCCCGGGAGAACGCTCCGGCCGTGATGTCGGCGGTCATCGCCCCGATATAGGTGTAGACGGTGTAGTGCCCGGCCATCACCAGCAGCGTCGCCGCCAGGATGGTGAGCACCTCGGGCCGGCGCAGCGGAGCCAGGCGGGCGGAGAGACCCGTGGCCGGGAGCATGAGCGAGGGCAGCGCGACGGAGACGCCGATCGCCGCCACGACGCCCAGGGCGGCCACCGCCCACAGCGTGAGGCGCCAGTCCACACTGCCGAGCAGGTTGCCCAGGGGCATGCCCAGGGCGGTGGACAGGGTCAGACCGCCGATGACCAACGCCATCGCGCGTCCCCGGCGTTCGGGCGGCGTGATCGCGACGGCCGCGCTCGACGCGGTGGCCGTGATGGTGGCCGCCCCCAGCGCGGTGACGATCCGGGCGAGGAGTGCCAGCAGGTAGGTCGGGCTGACCGCGGTCAGGACATTGCCGACGACGAAGGCGATCAGGGCCAGTTGCA
Organism: Streptomyces sp. WAC 06738; assembly: GCF_003945505.1. Classification (NCBI taxonomy): domain Bacteria; kingdom Bacillati; phylum Actinomycetota; class Actinomycetes; order Kitasatosporales; family Streptomycetaceae; genus Streptomyces; species Streptomyces sp. WAC 06738. Next base: position 3,332,650 of record NZ_CP029618.1, read on the forward strand.
GTGCCTTCCGGCGGTCCAGCGGACTCAGCAGCCAGCTCAGCACCGGCGCCGCGACGGCGAGCGTGAGCGCGAACACCGTCACCAACTGGCCCGCGGCCGGGATGCTCACGCCCAGGTCGCCGGCGATGGCGGGCAGGAGTCCCGCCAGCACGAACGCGTCGGTGCCGACCGCGAAGGTGGCCAACGCCAGAGGGAGCAGCGGTCGTACGTGCCGGCCGGACCGCCCCTCCCCCGGTTCGCCGGCGTCGTTCCGGCTCAAGCGCGGCCTCCCGCCTCTTGCGACAGGCTGAACTCCACGCCCTGGTCGTCGGTGCAGTGGGCGTACGCGCCGGACGGGATGGTGACCGGGTCCTCCGCCGTGCCGCCCAGCTCGCGCACCCGGGCCACGGCGGCCTCGATGTCGTCGACCGCGAAGTAGATCCGCGGGTGCCGTGACGCGTCGTCGTGCGGCGCCCCGCCCATCGGCTCTGGCCCCTGGATCATCGAGTAACCCGGAAAGTTGCCCTCGTGGAACGTCCAGCCGAACAGCGTGCCCCAGAACTGCCGGGTGGCCGCGATGTCGCTGCTGGGCAGCTCGAAGTAGGTGACCTGTCCGCTCATGCGTACTCCTATGTCAGCTTACTGACATCCAACGTATGTCAGACTGCTGACATGGAGCAACCAGAGACGGTCGGGGAGCTGGAACTCTCGGTCGGGTACGTCGTCAAGCAGGTGCACGCCGCCCTGCGCACCGCGATGGACGAGGCCCTGCGGCCCCTGGACCTGACCGTCCCGCAGTACGCGTGCCTCGAACTGCTCGGCAGGCATCCCGGCCTGTCCAACTCCGAGCTCGCCCGCCGCGCGTTCGTCACCCGGCAGTCGATGAACCTCGTCCTGCGTCGGCTACAGGAGCGCGATCTGCTCACCAGACCCGACCACGCGACCCACGGCCGCGCGCTGCTGGCGGAACTCACCCCGGCCGGGCAGACGGCACTGCACCAGGCCAGCGTCGCGGTCCGGGCCGTCGAGAAGCAGCTCTTCTCGCCCTTGCCGCAGGAGCGACAGCGCCGCGTACGCGAAGACCTCGCCGCCTGCCTGGCCCCGCCCGGCACCGACTAGGCGACCGGGCACGAGCGTCGCCGGGGCCCCGGACGTGCTCCGGCCGGACGAAGATGGCGGCGGGGTGGGGTTCCGGCGAGGTAGCTGGTGGCGGTTTCGTCGTAGCGGCCGGCCAGGCCGCGCGATTGTCCGGCCTTGGCGATGCACCGCTCGATGGTGCTGCGGCGCACCTACGCGGTGACGCGCTCGCCGGGGGTGGGCTCCGGGTCCGCCTCGGGGGCGGGGTCCGCGGTGTCGTCGGCGGGCGGGGTCTCCACCCGGCGCGGGAGGGTGGCGGCCAGGGCGATCATCGCCACGGCCAGGGCCGCCGCCACGCCGAAGGCCAGCTTCATGCCGCTCACCTGGGCGGGGAGCGGGGCCATGCCGTCGTCCACCAGGCTCGTGGCGCGGGACGACATCACCGTCACCACCAGCGCCGTCCCGAAGGCCGCCGCGACCTGCTGGAGGGTGCCGAGGATGGAGCTGCCGTAGGAGTAGAGGTGCGAAGGCAGCGCGCCCATGCCGAGGGTGAAGACCGGGGTGAAGGTCGCCGCCAGGCTGATCATGAGGATGACGTGCAGCGCGAGGATGAGCCCGTACGGCGTCGTCATGGAGATCTGCGTGTAGCCGAAGAGGGCCGCCGCGATACCGGCCGAGCCCGGCACCACCAGACCCCGGCTGCCGAAGCGGTCGAACACCTTGCCGACCGTCGGGCCCAGCAGACCCATCGCCAGACCGCCCGGCATGACCAGCAGGCCGGTCTCCAGCGGGCTGAGGCCGCGGACGTTCTGCAGGTACAGGGGGAGCAGGATCATCGAGCCCATCATCGCCAGGAAGCCGACGGACATGACGGCCAGCGACCGGGTGAAGGCCCCGTACCGCAGGGTGCGCAGGTCCATCAGCGGGGTGCCCTTGCGCTGGAGCCGGAGCTGGCGGAAGGCGAAGAGGCCGACGGCCACGAGGCCGGCCACGGCGATGCCGATGCCGGTGCTCCTGCGGTCGTGCTCGCCGATGAGGCTCAGCCCGTAGACCAGGCCGCCGAAGCCGAAGGTCGCCACGCCGACGCTGACCCAGTCGATGGAGCTGACCTGCGGCTCGCCGATGTTCTCCAGCTTGCGCAGCCCGAAGACGGTCACCAGCGCGGCGATCGGCAGCACCACGACGAACAGCAGCCGCCACGAGCCGGCCTGGAGGATCAACCCGGACACGGTCGGGCCCAGCGCGGGGGCGGTGGACATCGCCAGGGTGACGTGGCCCATCACCTTGCCGAGGTGCTCCGAGGGCACCACCGCCATCAGGGTGGTCATGAGCAGCGGCATCATCACGGCGGTCCCGGCGGCCTGCACGATCCGGCCGGCCAGCAGCACGGCGAAGGTCGGCGCGACGGCCGACACGACGGTGCCGGCGAGGAACGTGCTCATGGCGACGGCGTACGCGCGCCGCGTGGTGACCCGCTGGAGGAACCAGCCCGTGACGGGGATCACGGTGGCCATGGTGAGCATGAACGCGGTGGACACCCACTGCGCCGCCTGCTCGGTGACGTCCATGGACTCCATCAGCCGCGGGATCGCGTTGATCATGATGGTCTCGTTGAGGATCACCACGAACGTCGCCAGCACCAGCAGCCGCACCACGGTCGGCGTCCGGCCTTCCGCCGCTTCATCTGCGGAGAAACGTTTCGTTATCGCCACTCGCATGACAGCTCCTCGCTGGGGTTCCTGATCACAGTCACCTCGCAGCCGGGGGCCGCGGACTGGATGGCTCGGTCGTTCCACCAAGACAGACCGGCGGGCACGCCGGAACTCATCGGCGTACAAGAATCGCACGCGGGACGGTGCCGCCGCCTCCGCATTTCGCCGCGGGCAGACGAGCGGACACGTGCAGGTCAGGTCCCCTCTGGAGCCCCCTGTCGGATTCGAACCGACGACCTACGCTTTACAAGAGCGTTGCTCTGACCGGCTGAGCTAAGGAGGCGCGCCCGTGAAGTGTAACCGGGGCGCCGCGCGGCGCGGTGATGCGTTTTCGGGACCTTCCAGGTGGTGACAAGGGGCCTGACCGGCAGGTACGGTCAGCGCCAAGGTTCACTCAGTGGACTGGACCACATCCTTTACTCGGATCGTCCGGCACGTTCCTGCCGGTGAAGGGAAACACCATGGCAACGGTTTCGTTCGACAAGGCCACCCGGGTCTACCCGGGCTCGGAGAAGCCCGCGGTCAGCGAGCTGGAGATCTCCATCGAGGACGGCGAGTTCCTCGTCCTGGTCGGCCCGTCCGGCTGCGGCAAGTCCACCTCCCTGCGGATGCTCGCGGGCCTGGAGGACGTGAACTCCGGCACCATCCACATCGGCGACCGCGACGTCACCCACCTGCCCCCGAAGGACCGGGACATCGCCATGGTGTTCCAGAACTACGCGCTCTACCCGCACATGACCGTCGCCGACAACATGGGCTTCGCGCTCAAGATCGCCGGCGTGCCGAAGACCGAGATCCGGCAGAAGGTCGAGGACGCCGCCAAGATCCTCGACCTCACCGAGTACCTCGGCCGCAAGCCGAAGGCGCTCTCCGGTGGTCAGCGGCAGCGTGTCGCGATGGGCCGCGCGATCGTCCGCGAGCCGCAGGTGTTCCTCATGGACGAGCCGCTGTCGAACCTCGACGCCAAGCTCCGCGTCCAGACCCGTACGCAGATCGCCGGCCTCCAGCGCCGCCTCGGCGTCACCACCGTGTACGTCACCCACGACCAGGTCGAGGCCATGACCATGGGCGACCGGGTCGCGGTGCTCAAGGACGGCCTGCTCCAGCAGGTCGCCACGCCGCGCGAGATGTACGACAAGCCGGAGAACCTGTTCGTCGCCGGCTTCATCGGCTCCCCCGCGATGAACCTCGTCGAGGTGCCGATCACCGACGGCGGCGTCAAGTTCGGCAACAGCGTCGTGCCCGTCAGCCGCGAGGCCCTGGCCGCCGCCTCCGACAAGGGCGACCGCACCGTCACCGTCGGCGTCCGTCCCGAGCACTTCGACATCGCCAACGGCGACACGCCCGCGGACAAGACCCTGTCGAAGGAGAAGGACGGCGCCCCCGCCGGTCTGCCGGTCACGGTGAACGTCGTCGAGGAGCTGGGCGCCGACGCCTACGTCTACGGTTCCGCGAACGTCGGCGGCGAGGACAAGGACCTGGTCGTCCGCGTCTCCGGCCGCGCCGTGCCGGACAAGGGCGCCACGCTCCACATCGTCCCGCGCTCCGGCGAGACGCACGTGTTCTCCACCTCCACCGGCGCGCGCCTCAGCGACTGACTGAGCGCCACCGCCGGGCGGTTCCCACGGAACGGCGCCGCAGCCCCTCAAGGCTGCGGCGCCGTTGCGCGTTTCCGGCCGCCGGGTACCGCGCGTAACGGCAAGTACGTCGGAAAGTCCGCCACTTCGTTCGACGTCCACGTCAACACGGAATTCGAATTTCCCGTCCAACCGCACTCGTCAGGGTGACTCAATGTCGCCAAATCACTACCGGTCGCTACGATCGCCCTCGTGAAACAGGCAGCCCGCCGTATCGGCAGAACCATCGCATTCGTCCTCCCCGTCGTACTCGTGCTGTCGGGTACGCTCGCGGTCGCCACCGTCCCCTGGGCGTCGCCCTCGACCGACGCCCGGATGCTCAGCGCCTCCGCGGAGAGCGCCACGGCCAGGTCCGGCGCCCGCGCACCGCAGGAGGTGCTACGGGAGCGGCTGATCGCCGAGTTGCAGGAGAAGGACCCGGGTGCCGCGCTCACGCAGTTGCAGCGCGAGGTGCACGCCCGGCCGTCGCTCGCGCGGCACTGCGCCGGCCTCGCCCGCGCGCTGGGCGAGGCGGCGGTCGCCAAGTACGGCGTCGCCCGCGCGCAGTCGTTCTCGCGCCCCGTCTGCGACACCGCGTTCGCGTCGGGGGTCGTCGCGGCCCAGTAGGGCGTCCGCCACCGGCCGGGAGCAGAGGGCCCCGCACCCGCGGGGCCTTGCTACCGGCCGGTTAGGGTGCGGGGTATGACCGCAGCCGCAGCACTACCCACTCAAGCCGTGGTCCTTGCCGGGGGGCAGGGGTCACGGCTTCGTCCGTACACCGACGACCGCCCCAAGCCGATGGTCGAGATCCCCGGCACCGGCGTGCCCATCATCGGGCACCAACTGGCGTGGCTGGCGGCCGAGGGCGTCACCGATGCGGTGGTGTCCTGCGGGCATCTCGCCGAGGTGCTGATGGACTGGCTGGACGCCACGGAGCTGCCGCTGAAGGTGACCTGCGTGGTCGAGAAGGAGCCGCTGGGGCGCGGCGGCGGGCTGAAGTTCGCGGCGGAGTCGCTGCCGCGGCCCGACGAGCCGTGGTACGCGACGAACGGCGACATCTGGACCCGGTTCTCGCTGGCCGCGATGGCCGCGTTCCACCAGGAGCGGGGCGCGGACGCCACGCTGGCGCTGGCGCGGCCGCACATGCCGTGGGGCGCGGTGGAGACGGACCAGTTCGGGCACGTCATCGACTTCATCGAGGCGCCGCCGTCGCCGTATCTCATCAACGCGGGGGTGTACGTCTTCTCCGCCGCCTTCCGCGACCTGCTGCCGGAGCGCGGCGACCACGAGCGCACGACGTTCCCGCGGCTGGCGCGGGAGCGCCGGCTGGCGGGCTTCCCGCTGCCGCAGGGGGCGTACTGGCGGGCCATCGACACGGCGAAGGACCTGACGGAGGCGGCGAAGGAACTGCGCCGGGGATAGGTGCGGGGGCCGGCGGCCGTACGGGCCGGGGCCCCCTCCGTATCGCGGAGGGAGCCCCGGGCCCGTACCGTCTGCGGCTAGCCGAGCAGTCCGCCGACCAGGCCCTTCGGCTTCTCCTCACCGCCGCCGCCCGTCGACCCGCCGCCCGTCGAGCCGCCGCCGCCCGTGCTCCCCGCGCCGTCGGCGCCCGACTCCGGCGCGCCCGCGCCCGGTGCCGGGGCGGTGCCGGAGTCCGCGCCGGAACCCGTGCGGGAGGGCGGCGGCGCCGGGTTCTCGGCGGACGGGGGCGGCGCCTGCTGCGACGCCGGGGGCACCGCCGGCTGCCGCTGCTCCGGGGGAACGCTGCCCGACTCCGTCGCCGGGCCCGCCTCCTCCGTACCCGGCTCGCCCGCCGCACCGGGGGAGGACGCCTCGCCGCCCGGCTCCGCGGAGCCGTCCCGCGACGGGGTCGCGGAACCCGCGTCGCCGCCCCGGGCCTTGCCGCCCGGCGTGGCGGGCAGCGGGGTGCCCGGCAGGTGGTTGACCGGCGGCTCGTCGGGGCCCGGTACCCGTACCGTGCTCGACGACCGCACCGCCGCCCCCAGCATCGACCCGACCAGGAGCGCGAGCCCGACGATCACCGTGGCCAGCACCGTCCCGCGGCGCAGCACCCGGCGGCGCAGCTCCCACAGTTCCGAGCGCGGCCCCAGCGTCCGCCACGCCTCGCCCGCGAGCCGGGCGTCGAGGGAGTACACGGGTGCGCCCGCGATCACGAGCGGGGACCAGGCGGCGAGGAAGAGGGCGTCCGTCGCGTCGTACGCGGAGGACGTCTGCCACGCCACCGTCACCAGCAGCCCGAGCGCGAGCAGCCCGCCGATGGCAGCGGCGAGCCGCTGCCACAGCCCGCAGATCGTCAGCACCCCGACGATGATCTGCAGGAACGCCACCGTCAGCCCGGTGCCGACGGGGTGCGCGAGCCCGAAGTCGTAGAGCGGCCTGGCGATGAACCACGGGTCCATCCGCTCCAGCCAGCTCCGCATCGAGCCGTGCTCGCCGCCGTCGAAGAAGAGCGGGTCGCTGAGCTTGCCCATGCCGGCGTAGAGGGAGACGAGGCCGAGGACGATGCGCAGAGGCAGCAGGACGACGCCGAGGTTCATCCGGCGCCCGGGGTAGTAGGCGTGCCGCACGGGGTCGGCGCCGTGGCGCTGGGTGCGGCGGCCGTCCCCGGGTCCGGCTCCGGCTCCGCCCGGCTCGGCGTCGAGCTCGTACGGCGCGTCGTAGCCGCCCTGCCCGTCGTCGTACGGGCCGTCCCCGGGGCCGTACGCCCCGGGGTGGCCGGCCGCGTACGGGCCGGCGGGCTCCGGGATGCGCGGGAGCACCTGCGTCGCGTCGGCGGCCGCCCCCGGCGGCATGCCGGAGGCGTCGATGCGGGGCAGCCGGTGGGTGGCGTCGTCCATGGGCGGGAGCACCTGCGTGGCGCCGTCGTAGCGGGGCAGGAACTGCGTCGGCGCCGCGTCGGCGCCGCCCGCGGGGTGCGGTCCCGCGTCGCCCCGGGGGATGGCCTGGAGCAGCCGCCCGGCAGCGGTGTCGTCCACGCGCCCCGTCCACACCACGGGCACCCGCCGCCGCCCGGCCCCGGCGGCGCCGACGGTCCCGGCGCCCACCGCCCCGGCGCCCACGCCCGCGCCGACGAGGGCGGGCTCGTACCCGCCGCCCCCGTACAGCGGCGCGCCCGCCGCGGCGAGCGTGCGGCGGGACGAGGGTCCGAGCCGGACCCGGAAACTGGGGTTGTCGACGTTGATCCGGGTGGGCTCGCTCGGCACCCGCACCATCGTCAGCCGGCCGGTGTCCTCGGGCTCCTGGGCGCTACCACCCGTGGGGGTGGGCGGTGTTCTGGTGTCCACGCTCCACTAACCGAGTGACGCGCCGTGAAGACACTGCCTGACAGAACCCTTTTGTGTCGGAGGCCGGTCAAACACACCGTTCGCAGGGGCTCGTTCCGATTCGCCGCACGCCGTCCCGTACGGCGGTCACGCCCTCCGGCGCGCCGCCTCGTACAGCACCACACCGGCCGCGACGCCCGCGTTCAGCGACTCCGCGCCGCCGGGCATCGGGATCCGCACCCGTACGTCGCACGTCTGCCCCACCAGCCGCGACAGGCCCTTGCCCTCGCTGCCGACCACGATGCACACCGGGCCGTCCAGCAGGTCCAGGTCCGGCAGCTCGACCTCGCCGTCGGCGGCGAGCCCGACGACCATCACGCCGGCCTTCTGGTACGCCTCCAGCGCGCGCGTCAGGTTCGTCGCCCGCGCCACCGGGGTGCGCGCCGCCGTGCCCGCGGAGGACTTCCACGCGCCCGCGGTCATGCCCGCCGCCCGGCGCTCCGGGATGACGACGCCGTGGCCGCCGAAGGCGGAGACGGAGCGGACCACGGCGCCGAGGTTGCGCGGGTCGGTGACCCCGTCGAGGGCGACGGCCAGCAGGTCCTCGGCGTCCTCGGCGGCGGCGTCGAGGAGGTCCTCGGGGTGGGCGTACTCGTAGGGCGGGACCTGGAGCACCAGGCCCTGGTGGTTCAGGCCGTCCGTCATCCGGTCCAGCTCGGGGCGCGGCGCCTCCATGAGGTGGACGTCGCCGCGGTCGCCGGCGAGCTGGAGGGCGGCGCGCACCCGGTCGTCGCTGTCGACGTACTGCTGGACGTAGAGCGTGGTGGCGGGCACGCCGTCGCGCAGCGCCTCGTACACCGAATTGCGCCCGACGACCAGCTCGCTGCTGCCCTTCCCGCCCCGGCGCCTCGCGGCCGGGCGGGCGGCGGCGGCCCTCTTCGAGCGCGCGTTGGCGGCGCGCTGCCTGGCGTGCCCGGGGCGCTGCTCGGCGGGCGGCGTGGGGCCCTTGCCCTGGAGGGAGCGGCGGCCCTTGCCGCCGCTGCCCTTGGTCGCGCCCTTCTTGCTCGCCGTTCTGCGGCCTCGGCGCTGACTGTTCCCGGCCATGGGGCTTCCACCTGCTTCTGCGATCGTCGTTCTCTACGTCATGAGTGTGCCGCCCGGCCCGCCGGGCGGCACAGCCGGGCTCGTACGCCCTGCTCCGCCGGTCAGCAGAGCGTCCAGCGCGGCCCGTCCGGGGTGTCCTCGATGGCGAGGCCCGACTGCTGGAGCTGGTCGCGGATGGCGTCCGCGGCGGCGTAGTCCTTGCGCGCCCGCGCCGCCTCGCGCTGCTCCAGCACCAGCCGGACGAGCGTGTCGACGGCCCCGTGCAGATCCGCGCCGCGGCCGGCGTCACCGGCCCCCGTCCACTGCGGGTCGAGCGGGTCGAGGCCGAGCACGCCCAGCATGGCGCGCACCTCGGCGAGGCGGGCGACGGCGGCTTCCTTGTCGTCCGCGGAGAGGGCGGCGTTGCCCTGCCGGACGGTGGTGTGCACGACGGCGAGGGCCTGCGGCACTCCGAGGTCGTCGTCCATCGCCTCGGCGAACGCGGGCGGCACGTCGGCGGCGGGCGCGACGGGCCCGCCCGCCTTCTCCACCACCCGCTGCACGAAGCCCTCGATGCGCGCGAACGCCGACTCGGCCTCGCGCAGGGCCTCCTCGCTGTACTCGATGGTGGAGCGGTAGTGCGGGGTGCCCAGGTAGTAGCGGAGGACGATGGGGCGCCAGCGCTTGACCATCTCGGAGATGAGCACCGAGTTGCCGAGCGACTTGGCCATCTTTTCGCCGGCGATGGTCACCCAGGCGTTGTGCAGCCAGTAGTCGGCGAACTCGTCGCCGAAGGTCTTGGACTGCGCGATCTCGTTCTCGTGGTGCGGGAAGACGAGGTCGATGCCGCCGCCGTGGATGTCGAAGCGGGAGCCCAGGTACTTGTGGGCCATCGCCGAGCACTCCAGGTGCCAGCCGGGCCGGCCGCGGCCCCAGGGGGTCTCCCAGGACGGCTCGCCGGGCTTGGCGGCCTTCCACATGGCGAAGTCCCGCTGGTCGCGCTTGCCGGTCTCCCCCTCGCCCTCGGGCTGGCGGAGGTTGTCCAGCTCCTGGTTGGACAGGGCGAGGTAGCCGGGGTACGAGCGCACGTCGAAGTACACGTTGCCGTCGGCGGCGTAGGCGTGCCCGGAGTCGATGAGCGCGCGCATCATCTCGATCATCTCGGGCACGTGCCCGGTGGCCCGCGGCTCGTACGTGGGCGGGAGGCAGCCGAGCGCCTCGTAGCCGTCGTTGAAGGCGCGCTCGTTCTCGTACCCGATGGCCCACCAGGGGCGGCCCTGGTCCGCGGACTTGGAGATGATCTTGTCGTCGATGTCGGTGACGTTGCGGATGAACGTCACGTCGTAGCCGCGGTGGAGCAGCCACCGGCGCAGGATGTCGAAGTCGAGCCCCGACCGGATGTGGCCGATGTGCGGGGCGGCCTGCACGGTGGCACCGCACAGGTAGATCGAGACGCAACCCGGGACGATCGGGGTGAAGTCACGGATCTGCCGGGCGCTGGTGTCGTACAGGCGAATGGTCACGCCTCAAGGGTAGTAGGGCCGGGACGCCCCGAGGGCCGCAGCCCGTGTATAGACGCCCCGGAGTCCCGCCCCGGGGCGGCCTCCCGCACGACTCCCCCCGAACACCCCTCCCCGGCCACACCCTGCCTCCCCTGCCTCCCCTGCCTCCCCGCACGCCCGCCCCAGGGTAGGCCGCGGCACCGACAGCCGGGCGTGGGGCGGGCCGCCGCCCCACGCCGCGGGCGGCGTCGCTCAGTGCAGGTTTCCCTGGCCCGAGATCTTCTCCGGGGTGACGCGCACGACCACCCGCGTCCCCTCCCCGGCGCGGCCGCCGCTGAAGGTGTCGTAGTCCTTGCCCGTGTACTTCACCGACAGTTCGTCGATCAGCTCACGGCCGCCCTCCGTGGTGACGCTGGCCGTGCCGCGCACCTGGGCGTAGTTGTACGGGGCCGCCGGGTCGATCACGACGACGCTGACCCGCGGATCGCGGCTCAGGTTACGGGCCTTGACGCGCTCGGCGGTGGTGGAGAAGAGCAGGTCGTCGCCGTCCCGCTTCACCCAGACGGGCGACGCCTGCGGGGCGCCGTCGGGCTGCACGGTGGCGACGGTGATGAAGACCTGGCCGTCGAGGACCTGCTTGAGGCTGGCGGGGAGGGCGACTGACACGGTGGGGACTCCTCGGGTTTCACGCACGTATGGCACTACCTGAGTACCCAACAACCAACCCGCCACGGACCTTCCGCGCGGCAGCGCGGAACGTCCGTCACCCGGCCGGCGGCAGGAGGAGCGCGGTGGCGATCGCCGCCAGGCCCTCGCCCCGGCCGGTGAGCCCGAGGCCGTCGGTCGTCGTGCCGGAGACGGACACCGGCGCCCCGGCCGCGGCCGACAGCGCCTCCTGGGCCTCGGCCCGCCGCTTGCCGATCTTCGGCCGGACGCCGATCACCTGGATCGCGACGTTGCCGACGTGGAAGCCGGAGGCGCGCACGATACGGGCCGCCTCGCCCAGCAGCGCGACGCCCGCGGCGCCGGACCACTCCGGGCGGTCGGTGCCGAAGTGCGCGCCGAGGTCGCCGAGGCCGGCGGCGGAGAAGAGCGCGTCGCAGGCGGCGTGCGCGGCGACGTCGCCGTCGGAGTGGCCGTCGAGGCCGTGGCTCTCGCCCTCCCAGAGCAGGCCGGCGCACCAGAGCTCGCGCCCCTCCGCGAAGGCGTGCACGTCGGTGCCGACGCCGATGCGCGGCAGCACACCGTACGGACCGGCCGCACCGGCCTCAGCAGCGGGAACGCTCGCGTCAGAAGGCATCCGTCGCCCTCCTGCGCGCCAGTACGGCCTCGGCCAGCACCATGTCCAGCGGCCGCGTCACCTTGAACGCCTCCTCGTGCCCGGGTACGAGCACGACCTCGACGCCCAGCCGCTCGACCATGCCCGCGTCGTCCGTGGCGCCCTCGCCGGCGGCGGGCACCTTCTCGTGGGCCTCGGTGAGCACCCGGCGGTCGAAGCCCTGCGGGGTCTGCACCGCGCGCAGCGCGGCCCGCTCGGGGGTGGCGACGACCGGCTCCGGGCGGCCCGGCTCGCCGCCGGGCACGACCTGCTTGACGGTGTCGGTGACGGGCAGCGCCGGTACGACGGCGGGTGCCCCGGCCCGTACCGCGGCGGCGACGGCCTCCACGGTGTCCACCGGCACCAGCGGGCGGGCGGCGTCGTGCACGAGCACGACGTCGACGTCGTCGGGGAGCGCGGCCAGCCCGAGGCGTACGGAGTCCTGGCGGGTGTCACCGCCGGGGACGACGACGATCTCGGTCGAGTCGAGGTGCTCCAGGTGGTCGTCGAGCAGGGTGCGCACCTGTGCCGCCTCACCGGGCGGGCCGACGACGACCACGAGGGACACCGCACGGGCGCGCGACAGGGCGCGGACGGCGTGCACGAGCATCGGCGTACCGCCGAGGGCGCGCAGGGCCTTGGGCGCGCCCGGGCCGAGCCGTACTCCGCGGCCCGCGGCGGGGATCACCGCGGCGCATCTGTACGGAGCTGACGGGTCCGAGTGGCCGGGCCGGGTCCGTACGGACGCGGCGGGCGAGTCGGACGTGCCTGACGGAGACATTGCGGTGTTCAGGTTTGTGTCCTTGGACGACATGGGTATGGCCAAAAGCGTGCCGGGCACGTGCTTCGTGCCCCCACCGCGGAGCTCGCTGACGACCCCCTTCCGTGACGCACATGGTCGCAGCAGCTACCCGGGCCCGGCACGGTTGTCCACAGAAAGCGGGACAGCCGTCGGCCCGGCGCGCCGCACGCGAGCATACGCACGCGCGGCGCGGGAGCCTACGGCTGCCCCCCGAAACCCGGCACGCTTTCAGCCGTCGGACGGACGTGAAAGGACGAGCGGGGACAAACGGACGGACCACGTAGGACGTGGCCTGGCAGCGCCTGCACACCGGCGACGGCAGCGACTCCGGCACCCGGCACCCGGATCGGCACCGGGGTCCGGCGGATCGACGGAATGCGCGTGTGTGACGACACACGCGACCGACGAACGCCGACGGCCGGAACCGGACAGCCCGCAACCGTACCGATGCCGAGACGGCGGCACCGGCGCAGCAGGCACCGAACAGAGCCGTGACCACCTGACCGGGCAGCCGCGGCGGCACCCGGAAACCGGGCGATGCCGCAGCCGTCACGGCCACGGCGCCCATCGGGCACCGCCGACGTGACGTGAGGCGCGGTCAGGCGCCGTTCAGGACGCCAGCACCTCGTCGAGCAGCGCTTCCGCCTTGTCCTCGTTCGTGCTCTCACACAGCGCCAGCTCGCTCACCAGGATCTGACGGGCCTTGGCGAGCATCCGCTTCTCTCCGGCGGAGAGACCGCGCTCGCGCTCCCGCCGCCAGAGATCCCGGACGACCTCCGCGACCTTGATCACGTCACCCGAAGCGAGCTTCTCCAGGTTCGCCTTGTACCGCCGGGACCAGTTGGTGGGCTCTTCCGCATACGGTGCACGCAGCACCTCGAAGACCCGCTCCAACCCTTCCTGGCCAACCACATCGCGTACCCCGACGAACTCGGCATTGTCCGCCGGCACGCGCACCGTCAAGTCGCCCTGCGCGACTTTCAGCACCAAGTAGGTCTTGTCCACACCTTTGATCTGGCGAGTTTCGATGGCCTCGATCAGCGCGGCCCCGTGATGGGGATAGACCACGGTGTCGCCAACCTTGAACGTCATGTGACAGGTACCCCTTCCGTGGCTATCCAGGGTAACACGGCACAGGCCGCTTCTGAATGGCGTTTTCGCAGGTCAGGGCCCGTCTCGGGGCTTGACAATCGACCCTGGAACGTGCTTCGCCCGCCGCCGGAATCATGGTTTCCGCAGGTCGGACCGCTCCTGCCGGAAACCCGAAACACGAAGGTTACCTACCGCCGGAAGGCTCGACAGGGCGACGATCGTCCCGATTTGTCGGAGTCGGCCGGTGAAGTCGTACTGCTCCGTTCGGCCGATCACGATCGAATCCGGCCGGATTCCATGAATTGATCACGCGGGCTGTGATCGATATCCCCGCTCTCCCTCCGCCGGTGTTCCGCTCCTTCTTCCCACCACCCTTCCCCCGCGGATATTGCCGGGCATTAGCACGGCCGTACGCAGGACGTGAGCGAAGGGGCGCCGGGACGCGAGAGGGCGGGTCGGGTCCGTGCCCCCAGAAGGGGGTCGGTACTGTTCCCCCCAGCACCACCGTCACCGCACCCGAGCCGAACCGGCCCTCACGTCCAAGGAGATGCCGCCGCCGTGAGCAGCAGCAGCATTCGACGCGGCACGCTCGCCGCGACCGCCCTCGCTCTCTCGCTCGCCGCCCTCACCGCGTGCGGGGCGGGCAACAACGCCGAGACCCTGAAGATCAACCCCGACAACGCGCGGGTCACCGCCGGCAGCATCAAGATCCAGAACGCGGTGGTCATCACCCCGGCGGACGAGGCCGACGGTCCCGCCGCGGTCTCCGCGCGGATCTTCAACAACGGCGACCGGGACCAGACGCTGGAGCGGCTGACGCTCGCGGACGGGGGCCAGGAGCTGGAGCTGTCCGGCGCGAACGGCCGGGGCGACGTGGTGGTGCCGGCGGGCGGCTCGGTGATGCTGGGCGGCGAGGGCCACGCCTCGGCGGTGCTGCCCGACGGGCACGACGCCGGGCACGGCGCGACGAAGAAGCTCGCCTTCGAGTTCAGCCGGGAGGGCGAGGTACGCCTCGCCGCGTTCATCGTCGCGGACGACGGCGAGTACGCGCCCTGGGCCGCGACCCCGACGCCGACCCCGACGCCGACCCCGGTGGAGACCGGGACGTCCTCCCCGGACGCCGAGCCCGGCGAGGACGCGGGTACGGGCACCGGCACGGACGCCACCGACGGCGCGGAGGGCGGCGCCGAGGGCGCGGACGCCACCGACGGCGCCTCGCCGGACGCGGATGCCACGGAGAACGCCGGTCAGGGCACGGACGCCGCCGAAGGCGCGACGTCCTCGGAGAGCCCGGTCACCGAGCAGTAGGCGGTACGCCCCGGGCGCGCGGCGGCGCGGTCACGCCCCGGCGCCCCGGCGCTGCCGCGCGCCGGGGCCGGGTGCCCTTCCGTTCCGTACGGCGGACGCACACGCGCACCCGCCGCACCGGCCCGCCTACGGCTCGAACTTGTAGCCCAGGCCGCGGACCGTCACCAGATACCGCGGCGCGCCCGGATCGGGCTCGATCTTCGCGCGCAGCCGCTTGACGTGGACGTCGAGGGTCTTGGTGTCGCCGACGTAGTCGGCCCCCAGACCCGGTCGATGAGCTGCATCCGGGTCAGCACCCGGCCGGCGTTGCGCAGCAGCATCTCCAGCAGGTCGAACTCCTTCAGCGGCAGGTCGACCTTGTCACCGGCGACCGTCACCACGTGCCGGTCGACGTCCATCCGGACCGGGCCGACCTCCAGGGCCGCCGGTTCCGCCTCCTCCGGTTCGCCGCGGCGGCGCAGGACCGCGCGGATCCGGGCGACCAGCTCCCGGGAGGAGAAGGGCTTGGTCACGTAGTCGTCGGCTCCTATCTCCAGGCCGACGACCTTGTCGATCTCGCTGTCCTTGGCGGTCACCATGATGACCGGGACGTTGGACCTGCCGCGCAACTGGCGGCACACCTCGGTGCCGGGCAGGCCCGGCAGCATGAGGTCCAGCAGCACCAGGTCGGCGCCGTTGCGGTCGAAGTCGTCGAGCGCCTCGGGGCCCGTGGTGGCCACGGCCACCTCGAAGCCCTCCTTGCGGAGCATGTACGACAGTGCGTCGCTGAACGATTCTTCGTCCTCGACGACGAGAACCCGGGTCACGCTCTGACCTCCGAGGGGGACGGACAGCACGAAGTGGGAGGGGCGGGGCGGCGGGGGGTGGGGCCGCGCCGGGGGGTGGGCACGCGGGTCACGGAATGACCTCCGGAGCTGTGTCTGACGCGTCGGTCCCGTCGAACCGGAGCCGTGCCTCGCCGTCGAGGTCCTCCGGGCCGATGAGAGCGCCGCTGCGGCCGGTGTCGGGCCGGCCGCTCTTCGGACGTGCGGCTTCGGGTAGCCGCAGGGTGAACGTGGAGCCCTGGCCCTCAGCGCTCCATACCGTGACCTCCCCGCCGTGCGAGGCTGCCACGTGCTTGACGATGGCGAGACCCAGTCCGGTCCCGCCGGTGGCCCGCGAGCGCGCCGGGTCGACCCGGTAGAAGCGCTCGAAGACCCGCTCGCGGTCCTTCTCCGAGATGCCGATGCCCTGGTCGGTGACCGCGATCTCGATCAGGTCGCCGCCCTGGGCGGGCAGCCGGCGGGCCGCGATGCCGACCCTGGTACGGGCCGGGCTGTAGTTCACGGCGTTCTCCACCAGGTTGCCCAGGGCCGCGGCGAGCTGGCCGCGGTTGCCCCAGACGTGGAGCCCGGCCGTGCCGCCGGTGGCGATGGTTATCTGCTTGGCGCCGGCCTGCTGCCGGCACCGCTCGATGGCCTCGCCGACCAGCTCGTCGACCCGTACCGGCTCGGCGTCCTCCAGCGGGTCGTCGTTCTGCACCCGGGAGAGGTCGATCAGCTCCTGCACGAGGCTGGTCAGCCGGGTCGCCTCGCCCTGCATCCGGCCGGCGAACCGCTCCACGGCCTCGGGGTCGTCAGCGGCGTCCATGACCGCCTCGGAGAGCAGGGACAGCGCGCCGACCGGGGTCTTCAGCTCGTGGCTCACGTTCGCGACGAAGTCGCGGCGGACGGCCTCGATGCGCCGCGCCTCGGTCATGTCCTCGACGAGCAGCAGGACGAGCCGGGAGCCGAGCGGGGCGACGCGGGCGGAGACCGCCAGCGCCTCGCCGCGGCCGCTGCGCCGGGGCAGGTCCAGCTCCACCTGCCGTATCTCGCCGTCGCGCCGCGTGTCGCGGGCCATGGCCAGCATCGGCTCCACGGCCAGCCGGCCACCGCGGACCAGTCCCAGGGCGTACGCCGCGGAGCTGGCCTTGACGACGGCGTCGTCCTCGTCGAGCACGACGGCGGAGGAGCGCAGGACGGACAGGACGGTGTCCACGCCGGGCGGCAGCACCGCGTCCGTGTGCAGCGAGGTGCGCGTGGGCCTGGCCTGCTCACGCTCGCTCCAGCGGAACGCGAGCACGGCGATCACGCCGGTGCACAGCCCGGCGATCGCTGCCGCCGCGGCGACCGCCGCGTTCACGTCCATGACTCCAGGTTAGGCACGTCGTGCACCCCTTCCACAGCCATCCGGGTACCGGCTCGAACACTGGTCGCCAAGAGTTCACTCTCAGGTCGGTCTCGATTCACTAAGTGGCGCATCGTCCCCTGCATGGTGGATGCTGCATAAATCGGCAAAGAGGATGGACGGGACACTGGGATGCGCGACTCTTACCACGAGGAGCTCGACTCGATCGGCGAGGGACTGGTCGACATGGCCCGGCTGGTCGGCTCCGCCATGGGCCGTGCCACGGCAGCCCTGCTCGACGCCGACCTGCAGCTCGCCGAGAGCGTGATCGCCGGCGACGAGAAGGTGGACGACCTGCAGCGCGAGCTGGAGACGCGGGCCATCCAGCTCCTCGCCCGGCAGCAGCCGGTGGCCACGGACCTGCGCATCGTGGTGACGTCGCTGCGGATGAGCGCCGACCTGGAGCGCGCCGGCGACCTGGCCAAGCACGTCGCCAAGCTCGCCCGGCTGCGCTACCCCGGCCGCTGCATCCCCGACGACCTGCACGCCACCGTCCTGGAGATGGGGCAGCTCGCGCAGCGGCTGATGGCGAAGACCGCGGAGGTCGTCACCACCAAGAACGTCGACCTGGCGCTGGAGCTGGAGCAGGACGACGACCGGATGGACTACCTGCACCGCAAGATCTTCCAGCACCTGATGGACGACCGCTGGAAGCACGGCATCGAGACCGCGGTGGACGTGACGCTGATCGGCCGCTACTACGAGCGCTTCGCCGATCACGCCGTGGCCTGCTCCGGACGGGTGGTCTACCTGGTGACCGGCGAGCACGCCGACGAACTGAGCGCGGCACCGGTCGAAGGAGCGTAGGGGCGTAGCCACCAGCGCGCGGGGGGCACGGCCCCCGCGCGCGCCGGGCGCGCTCGGAGGCGGATCGCGCGCCGGGCGCGGCCTCCGGGGCGTACGGCCGTACGACGGTCGCAGATGCATCCGCGCGCCCGCATGTGCGCCCCGGCCGCCGGGGCAGCCTCCTGGTGGAAGGGAACACCCTGCTAGGAGGTCCGCATGCCGGAAGAGTTCACCTCCCGCACCCGTGCCGACCCGCGCGCCACGGCACGGCCGCCGCGGATGCGCCCGAAGATGACCCCGCTGCCGAAGCTCAGCTCCTGCTCCTGCGGCCCCGGCTGCTCCTGCGGGTGCCAGTCGGGCGGGTCGTGCAACTGCGGCGGGAGCTGCGGCTGAGCCGCCGGACGACGCCTGCGACGAGACGCCCGCAGCCTCTGCCCTGACGACGCCGGGCAGGGGCTGCGGTGTACGTACGCCCCGGGGCGGGCCGCTACTTCTTGCCCTGGTTCGCGACCGCCTTGATGGCCGAGACCGCCGCCTCCGGGTCGAGGTACCTGCCGCCGCTGCCGACCGGGCGGAGGTCGGCGTCCAGCTCGTACGCCAGCGGGATGCCGGTGGGGATGTTCAGGCCCGGGATCTCCTCGTCGGAGATGCCGTCGAGGTGCTTGACCAGCGCCCGCAGGCTGTTGCCGTGCGCCGCGACGAGCACCGTCCGGCCGGCCTGGAGGTCCGGCACGATGCTGTCGTACCAGTACGGCAGGGCCCGCTCCAGCACGTCCTTCAGGCACTCGGTCCTCGGCCGCAGCTCGCTGGGGATGTGTGCGTAGCGCGCGTCGTGCGCCTGCGAGAACTCGCTGTCGTCGGAGATCGGCGGCGGGGGCGTGTCGTACGAGCGGCGCCAGGTCATGAACTGCTCCTCGCCGAACTCGGCGAGCGTCTGCGCCTTGTCCTTGCCCTGGAGCGCGCCGTAGTGCCGCTCGTTGAGCCGCCAGGAGCGGGCGACCGGGATCCAGTGCCGGTCGCAGGCGGCCAGCGACATGTTCGCGGTCCTGATGGCGCGCTTGAGCAGCGACGTGTGGACGACGTCCGGCAGCCAGCCGGCCTCGCGCAGCAGTTCCCCGCCGCGCACCGCCTCCTTCTCGCCCTTGTCGGTGAGGTTCACGTCCACCCAGCCGGTGAACAGGTTCTTGGCGTTCCAGTCGCTCTCTCCGTGGCGGAGGAGGATCAGCTTGTACGGTGCGTCGGCCATGGCTCCGAGCCTAATCGAGTGCCCCGCCCCCTCCCCCGCGGCCCCGGATTGACGGCAGCCGTCAATTCGGTGGCGCAACGGCGACCCCGCTTCGTAACATCCCCTCGTCCATCACGCCACTTACATCGGGGGGTCCCGCCGTGTCCGTCACCCGCATCGGACGTGCCGCCCGCGAGACCGTCTCGGGACTGCCGCGCGAGTTCTGGTGGCTGTGGACGTCCACGCTCGTCAACAGGCTCGGCGGCTTCGTCGCCACCTTCATGGCCCTCTACCTCACGCAGGAGCGCGGCCACTCCGCCTCGTACGCCGGTCTGGTCGCCGCGCTGTACGGGCTCGGCGGCGTGATCTCCTCGCTCGGCGGCGGCGTGCTCGCCGACCGCCTCGGGCGCCGCCCCACGCTGATGCTGGCGCAGTCCTCGACCGCCGTGACCGTCGCCGTCCTCGGCTTCACCAGCCACCCCGTGGCCATCCCCGCCGTCGCCTTCGCCGTGGGCATGGCGTCCAACGCCTCCCGGCCCGCGGTGCAGGCGATGATGGCGGACATCGTCCCGCCCGCGGACCGCGTGCGGGCCTTCTCGCTCAACTACTGGGCGATCAACCTGGGCTTCGCGATCTCCTCCGCCGGCGCCGGCTTCATCGCCGAGTACAGCTACCGGGCCGGCTTCCTCATCGAGGGCGCCCTGACGCTCGTCTGCGCGATCCTCGTCTTCGTCAAGCTCCCGGAGTCCCGGCCGGAGCGCCCCGCCGGCGCCGAGGGCGAGGCGGCGGACCCCGTGAGCCTCGGCACGGTGGTGCGCGACGGGCGGTTCATGGGGTCGTGGGGCTGTCGTTCCTGATCGCGCTCATCTTCATGCAGGCGTACGTGTCGCTGCCGGTGGCGATGGGCGACCAGGGCTTCTCCAGCTCGGACTTCGGGCTCGCCATCGCCGTGAACGGCGTGCTGATCGTCGTCATGCAGATACCCGTGACCCGGTTCATCGAGCACCGCGACCCGCGGATGCTGCTGATCGTCTCCTCGCTGCTGGCGGGGTACGGGTTCGGGCTCAACGTCTTCGCCGGGTCCGTCGCGGTCTACGCGCTCGTCGTCTGCGTCTGGACGCTCGGCGAGATCGTCAACGCCCCGACGCAGACGAGCATCGTCGTCCGCCTCTCCCCCGTCCACGGCCGCGGGCGGTACCAGGGCATGTACACCACGTCCTGGGCCGTCGCGTCGCTGGCCGCGCCGCTGCTGGGCGGGTGGGTCATCGACGCGGCCGGGGCGGAGTGGCTGTGGGCGGGGTGCGCGGTGGTGGGCACGGTGGCGGCGGCGGGGTACGGGCTGCTGATGCGCGGGCTGCCGACGGAGGACCCGGCGGTGGAGCCGGTGGGGAAGCAGGCGGGGAAGCCGGGGGGCGATCCCGCGGGGAAGCCGGGGGGCGATCCCGCGGGGAAGCCGGGGGCGGAGCCCGCCAACGGCGGTACACCGGCGGCGGATCCGGCCACCGGAGCGGTCGGAGGCCCGGCCGGAAACGTCGTCGGGGAATCGTCCGCCAGACCGCTGTAGCAGCCCCACGCGTCACACGGGTAGCGTCAGCCCCTCGGAAAAGCCCACCTTTCCGGTCCGAGGGGAACGCCCGTGTCCGACCTGTACATCGACAACGAGATGCTCAAACGCGTCCGCCACAACCTGGCCCACATCGGGGAAGTCCTGGACAAGCCGGCCCGCGCGATGGCGGACGTGGACGCCAAGGCCATGGGGGCGAGCGCGCTGGAGCGGCGCATGGACGAGTTCGGCGACGAATGGTCGTACGGGTTCGGCCAGTTGCGTAAATTCGCCAAGGGCGCGGTGGAGGCGCTCGACCAGATCGAGAAGGGCTTCGCCGACCTCGACAAGGACCTGGCCGCCGCGCTCTCCGAGGCGGCGCAGCAGTGAGCGCACCCACCGCCGCGGACTACCCCACGCTGGGCTTCGTGCCCTGCCCCGGCGACTACGAGACGGCCAAGGACACGGCGGCCACCGTCCGCCGTACCTCCGACGCCCTGGGCGAGATATGCCGGGTCCTGGAAGGGGCCGGCGAGGGCGACTGGCGCGGCAAGGCCGCGGACGCCTTCCGGGCGCTGCTGGCCGACGACTTCCGCCCCAAGGTGCAGGACGCGTACAGCGCCTTCTCCACGGCCCGTACGGTCCTCACCGACTGGGCCGAGAACATCGACCGCCGGCAGCGGGCGGCGGCGCGGCTGGAGGACGAGGCCGCGGAGCTGAAGCGGGCGGCGGACGCGGAGGCGGCGAGGGAAGAGGAGAAGGACGAGGAGGGCGAGGGGGCGAGGGGGCTTCGGGCTCGCGGCCGAGATCGGGGCCGGGGTCCGGGGGGTCCGAGCCGGAGGAGGATCCCCTCGCCGACGTACGCCGCCGGGCGCGCAGCCTCCAGGACGACTACGAGCAGGAGGGCCGCGACGCCGCCGACCGGCTGCAGCGGGCCCTCGACATCGCCCCCAACGAGCCCGGCTTCTGGGACAAGCTGGGCGACGCGGTCGCCGGGGCGCTGGAGGCCATCGGCCAGGCCGTGATGGACCCGATGGGCACGCTCGCGGAACTGGCGCCGCTCTTCAAGACGCTCGGCGACATCGCCGGCCTGCTCAGCACCGTCACCGGGCTCCTCGCGCTCGTCCCCGGGCTGCAGTTCCTCGGCGCCGCCTCGCTCGCGCTCGCGGGCGTCGCGCTCGTCGCGCACTACCTCTCCGCGGTCGGCACCACCGGCAGCTTCCTCAAGGCGCTCACCACCAAGGACGTCATCATGGACGCCGTCGGCTTCGGCCTCGGCAAGCTCGGCGCCCGCTTCGGCGACGAGATCCTGTCCGCCGCGCGGGCGAGCAACCAGCCGACCCGGATGGTCGCCCAGCTCGGCGGCCGACTGCCGGCGATGGAGCTGCCGCAGGGCTACTTCCAGCTCGCGCGCGGGGCCTCGTACAGCATGAGCGTGCGCGAGTTCGGCATGCGCACCGGGCAGTACTTCACCACCTGGACCGGCAACGCCTTCACCGCCGAGGGCTCGAAGGACACCATCGAGACCGCCGGGAACCTCCTCACCTGGGACTTCGGCCCGCTGACCAACAGGGAGACGGTGGCGCCATGGGCACGCTGACCCCCGGCAGGATCCAGTTGTACGCCCCGGCCGACTGGTTCGACCTGATGGCCGACGGCGGCGACCGCGCGGCGACCCGCGCCCGCTGCGCGGAGCTGGTGCGGCTGACGTACCCGCGGACGGCGGCGGAGCGGCGGGAGCAGTTCACCGACGCGCTGCTGGCGTGGCACGACGTGCTGTACGCGGACGGGGTGCTGATGAACGGCATCGTCACGGCGCCGCTGCCGAGCAGCGGGGAGCAGGCGGCGTGGCTGGTGTTCGCGGGTGTGGTGGAGGTGCCCGAGAACCCGTCGGACCTGGACCTGGGCGAGCTGATGACGTCGGTCTTCGCGGAGCACTACCGCGCGGCGCCGGCGTACACGGAGGCGTACGCGACGGACATGGGGATGGGGTTCGGCTTCGTCGCGCAGCCGGCGCTGCCGCGGGCGGCGGTGGCGGGCGTCGAGGGCGCCGGCGAGGACCCCGTGCAGGTGGGCCTCGCGGGTGCGCTGGCCACGCCGTCCGGGGGCGGCCTCGGGCTGCTGGTCGTCGGCACGAGCCTGAACCCGCTGCAGGCCGGGGAGCTGGCGGGTCTGGTGGCGGTGATCGCGGGCCGGTCGGTCTTCGTGGACGAGGCGCAGGATGGGCCCGCGACCGCGGGGTAGCGGCCCGGCGAGCCCGGCGGAGATCGTCGCGCGCAACCGGCTGCTCATGCGGGAGCTGCTTGCGCGTCCCGGGGAGGCGGCGCCGCGGGGGCGCAGGGCGCTGGCGCTGGTGGCGATGGCCGCGCCGGTGGTGGCGGCGTTCGGCGCGGCGGCGGTGCTGGCGCCGGGGGCCGTCGCGAACGTCGCGGTCGCGGCGGGGATCGGGGCCGGGGTGGTGGCGCTGCTGCTGCCGTGCGCGCTGCTCGTACGCCGCCGGGCGGACCGCGCCCTCGCGGCGGCCGCGGCACCGGCGTGCGCGGCACTGGCCGGTGCGGGGCGGGCGCTGCCCGTCCGCTACGGGCTGAACACCGCCTCGCCGTATGCCACGGAACCCGCGGCCTGGGACCGCGGCCCGCAGCGCGCGGGCGCGGTGGAGGTGACACCGTCCGCGCTGCTGCTCCGCGGCGCGGACGGCGCGGCCCTGGACGTCCCGCTGACGGCGCTGCTGGGCGCGGTGGACCAGCCGGGAACGTGGCCGGTGCAGGGCTGCGTGGACGTCCACCTGCGGTCGGGCGAGGCGGTACAACTCCGCACCCCGCACCGCAGAGAACTGATCACGCAGCTACGCGCGGCCGGGATCCGGGTCCCACGCTGACGCGCCGCGGCGCGGGCGGGGGCTCGTAGGCTGGAGGCATGGTGTCCCCGGAGCGGTCCTGGCGGGCCGTGCCCCTCGGGCGTGGCGCGCGGCCCGTCGGGTCCGTGACGCGGGGGACGACCCATCCCAACCGGCTGCGCCGCATGGACCGCTGGATCGCCGCCGCCCACGGCGCCGCCCTGCGGCGTACCGCGCGCGCCGAGGGCCGGGCCGTCGCCGTCGACCTCGGGTACGGGGCCGCCCCCTGGACCGCCGTCGAACTGCTGGCGCGGCTCCGCACCGCCTGCCCGCGGGCCGAGGTCGCGGGTGTGGAGATCGACCCGGAGCGGGTGGCCGCCGCCCGGCCGTACACCCGCGAGGGGCTGACGTTCCTGCGCGGCGGCTTCGAGGTCCCGCTGCCCGGCGGTGCCCGCCCGGCGCTGATCCGGGCGGCCAACGTGCTGCGGCAGTACGGCGAGGAGGAGGTCCCGGCGGCGTGGGCGCGGCTCACGGCGCGGCTCGGCGCGGACGGGCTGCTGGTGGAGGGGACCTGCGACGAAGCGGGCCGGCGGCACGTGTGGGTGGCGCTGGGCCCGGAGGGCCCCCGT
The DNA here is from genome assembly GCF_003945505.1 of Streptomyces sp. WAC 06738. Lineage (NCBI taxonomy): Bacteria > Bacillati > Actinomycetota > Actinomycetes > Kitasatosporales > Streptomycetaceae > Streptomyces > Streptomyces sp. WAC 06738. Next base: position 3,356,650 of record NZ_CP029618.1, read on the forward strand.
ACCGTCACCTTCGCCGCCCACCTGGCGACCCTCGCCGCGCCGTCGGACCTGGCGGAGCGGCTGCCGAAGGCGCTGATCCACCGCAACGTCCCGGGCGAGCCGGTGCACGCGTTCCTCCGGGACTTCGACCGCGCCTGGTCGGCGGCGGCCCCGTACGCCCCCCTGGGCGCCCGGCAGCGCTGGATCCGTACGGCGAGCGCCCTGTCGGCGGACTGGCCCCTGACCGACGGGCCCGGCCGCTGGCGCCAGGGCGAGCTGACGGTCCCCTGGGCGGCGGTGGCCCCCGGGGCTGGGCGGCCTAGCCCGACCCGCACCTCTGCGTGCCCGGGCCCACCGCCGAAGCCTCCGGGAATGAAGCCGCCCGCCGCCGGTGTTCCTCTCAGGACGGCGGGGAGGACGGCGATTCCGAGGAGGAAACAGCAGCCGTGAGCCACCACCTGTCCCGGCTCCGCGCGCTCGCGCGGCACCGGCGGCCGCGTCGCGTCGCCATGCTCTCCGTGCACACCTCCCCCCTCCATCAGCCGGGTACCGGCGACGCCGGGGGCATGAACGTCTACATCGTCGAACTCGCCCGCCGCCTCGCCGAGATAGGCGTCGAGGTCGAGGTCTTCACCCGCGCCACCTCCGCCGCCCTCCCGCCGGCCGTCGAGCTTGCGCCCGGGGTGCTCGTACGGCACGTGGCCGCCGGCCCGTACGAGGGGCTCGCCAAGGAGGACCTGCCCGCGCAGCTCTGCGCGTTCACGCACGGCGTGATGCGGGCCGAGGCCGGTCACCGCCCCGGCTACTACGACCTCGTGCACTCCCACTACTGGCTCTCCGGCCAGGTCGGCTGGCTCGCCGCCGAGCGCTGGGGCGTGCCGCTCGTGCACGCGATGCACACCATGGCCAAGGTGAAGAACGCCGCCCTCGCCACCGGCGACAGCGCCGAGCCGCCCGCCCGCGTGATCGGCGAGAGCCAGGTCGTACGGGCCGCGGACCGGCTCATCGCCAACACCGACGACGAGGCGCACGACCTGATCCACCACTACGACGCCGACCCCGCCCGCGTCGCCATCGTGCGCCCCGGCGTGAACCTCGACGTCTTCCGCCCCGGGGGTCCGGAAGGACGCGCCGACTCCCGCGCCCGGGCCCGCGCCGCGCTCGGGCTGCCGCAGGACGCCTTCGTGCCGCTGTTCGCCGGCCGCATACAGCCGCTCAAGGCACCCGACGTGCTGCTGCGCGCCGTGGCGCTGCTCCTGGAGCGGGATCCCGCGCTGCGCGAGCGGCTGGTGGTGCCGGTGGTGGGCGGGCCGAGCGGGAGCGGTCTCGCCAGGCCGGCGGCGCTGCAGAAGCTGGCGGCGAAGCTGGGGATCTCCGACGTCGTACGGTTCACGCCGCCGGTGGCGCAGCAGGCGCTGGCCCGCTGGTTCCGGGCGGCGTCTGTGCTGGTGATGCCGTCGTACAGCGAGTCGTTCGGGCTGGTCGCGCTGGAGGCGCAGGCGTGCGGGACGCCGGTGGTGGCGGCGGCGGTCGGCGGGCTGCCGGTCGCGGTGCGCGACGGCGTCACGGGGCTGCTGGTCGACGGCCACGACCCGGCGGACTTCGCCGGCGCGCTGGGGCGGCTCGCCGCCGATGCGGCGCTGGCCCGCCGGATGGGCGCCGCGGCGGCCGGGCACGCGGCGGGCTTCGGCTGGGACGCCGCCGCCCGCGCGACGGCCGACGTGTACGCGGCGGCGATCGCCGGGTACCCCCACGCCGTAACACCTCGCCTACCATCGCCGCATGGCTGAGGCAGCGAGCACGGACGGCGGGGCGGCGAGCACGGACACGGCCGCCGCGGGCAAGGTCGTCGAGGACACCCTCCGCGAGGCCGGGATCGCGTACGAGTCGCCCGCCCCGGGCACGTACGTCGTCTCCCTGCCCGGCACCCGGAAGCTCTCGACCACCTGCCAGCTCATCGTCGGCAGGCACTCCCTGTCGGTGAACGCCTTCGTGATCCGCCACCCCGACGAGAACGAGGCCGGCGTCCACCGCTGGCTGCTGGAGCGGAACACCCGGCTGTACGGGGTGGGTTTCGCGGTCGACCGGCTCGGCGACATCTACCTCGTCGGGCGGCTGCCGCTGGCCGCGGTGACGCCGGAGGAGCTGGACCGGGTGCTGGGCACGGTGCTGGAGACGGCGGACGGCAGCTTCAACAGGCTGCTGGAGCTGGGGTTCGCGACGGCGATCCGCAAGGAGTACGCGTGGCGTACAAGCCGCGGGGAGTCGACGCGCAACCTGGAGGCGTTCACGCACCTGACGCGCCCGGAGCGGCCGGAGCAGCCGGAGCGCCCGGAGTAGTACGGAGCGCGTCCAGCATCCGCGCCAGCGCCGCCCAGGTGGCGGCGAGATCGTCGGGACCGGCGTCGGCGGCCAGCCAGAGCGCCGCCTCGTTCATCGCGCCCGACAGCAGGTGCGCCAGCGGTGCCACCGGCTGCCGTGCCACCACCCCCGCCGCGACCAGCTCCGTCAGCGCCTCCGTCAGATGCCGCGCCGACGCCGCCTCGTCCATCGCCCGCCACTCGCTCCACCCCAGCACCGCGGGCCCGTCCACGAGCATGATCCGCTGCAGCTCGGGGTCGGTGCTGGCGGTGAGGAACTCGCGGCAGCCGGCGGTCAGTTGGTCCCAGGGGTCCGGGTGCCGCCCGGCGGCCGCCGCGACCCGACGGCCGACCTCCTGCTGCACCTCCTCCAGGACGGCGCGGAAGAGGTCCGCCTTGCCCTCGAAGTGGTGGTACAGCGCGCCCTTCGTCACGCCCGACGCGCGCACGATCTCGGCCAGCCCCACGGCCCCGTAGCCGCGGCCCGCGAAGAGCCGCCGGCTCTCGCGCAGCAGCGCCCGCCTGGTCTGCGCCCGCTGCTCCGCCCTCACTCCGCCGCGCGCGGTCATGCGCACCTCCCGTTTGACGTACCGATGGTATGCGAACTACGGTTTTGACATACCGATGGTACGCGAAAGGAGTCGGCCATGGAGCTGACCAGTTTCTATCCGGTGATCGGCACGAGCCGGCTGACCGAATCCCGGGACTTCTACGTCCGGCTGATGGGCTTCGAGGTCACCTTCGAGGCGGACTGGTACGTGAGCCTGCGCCGCCCCGGCGACCCGGCGTACGAGCTGGCCCTCCTCGACCCGGAGCACCCCACGGTCCCCGAGGGCCACCGGGCGTCCGCGCGGGGACTGCTGCTCAACTTCGAGGTCGCGGACGTGGACGCGGAGTGGGAGCGGCTCGTCGTCCGCGAGGGGCTGCGGCCGGAACTGGAGCTGCGCAGCGAGGACTTCGGGCAGCGGCACTTCGTCGTCGCGGACCCGAACGGGATCCTCATCGACGTGATCACGCCGATCGCGCCGACGGGCGAGTTCGCCGGGCAGTACGCGGCGGGGTAGCGTCGCGGGGGGGGCGGGATCCCTCAGGCCGCCTCGGAGGGCAGGGTCGCCAGGAGGGCGTCGACGAGGGCGCGGTCGTGGCCCTGGGTCAGCCGGTGGCGGGCCGCGGCCGGTGGGAGCCAGACGACGCGGTCCACCTCGTGGCTGGGGACGAACGTGCCCGCGGCCGCCCGCGCGGCCCAGTAGCGGACCTCCTTGGGGCGGCCGTCCGCCACCCGGTAGCGGGTCGTGGGCAGCGGGGCGCCGGGCTCGCAGGCCATGCCGGTCTCCTCGGCCACCTCGCGGACCGCGGCGGCCAGGGGCTCCTCGCCGTTCTTGAGCTTGCCCTTGGGGTGGGACCAGTCGTCGTACTTGGGGCGGTGGACGAGAGCGATCTCCACCCCGCCGGGGACGTCGGGTGCGGTACGCCACAGGACGCAGCCCGCGGCCCGGATCGGTGGGGTCGGGTGGGTCGGGTGCTCCTTCACTCCTGCTCCCCTCTCGTCTGCCAGAGCCGGCCGAAGGTGAAGCGCGCGGCTTCCACCTCGTGGCGCTGGTCGGCGTGGAGTACGCCGAGGGCGTAGGCGGTGGCGGGGGCGATCCGCGGCGTCGCGGCGGCGGCCGCGGCCGCGGCGGCGGCCTCCACGGCCTCGCGGTCGCGGTCGAGCGCGGCGCCGGCCGCGGGCAGCGGCGGGCCCCCGGTCCGTACGGGGACGGTGCCGGGCGGGCACGCCGCGAGGATCTCCGCGGCATGCCGGGCGCGGCGGACGAGGGCGTGCACGTGCCGCCAGGGGGCGTCGTCGCGGTCGTCGGCCGCGGGCGCGCGGGGGGCGGCGAGACCGCGGGCGAGGGCGGCGGCGTTGTACGGGCGGCCGGCGCGGGCCAGCGGCAGGGCGGCGACGGCGACGGCCAGGACGCGGCGCAGGTCGTCGTGGTGCTCCGGCAGTGCGGCGGCGGGCCGCCGGGCGGCGCCGGTGAACGGGGCGTCGGAGACGAGCAGGGCGACGGCGTCGGCGAGCGCGTGGTACCGGGCGGACGTCAGCGCGTCCAGCGCCTCGGAGTGCGCCCGGCTCCGCGCGAGACCCAGCCGCCGCTCCAGCAGCGCACCGGCCCGCGCCGCCCCCACGCTCCGCGGGGCGCCTGCCGCGGGCACGGCCGTGGTGGCCACCCCGGTACGGCGCCCGCCGTCGGCAGCCGTCCACCCGGAACCGGAGCCGGAGGAGCCCGAAGCGCGCGATGCGGAACCGGCGGAGGAAGGATCACCGGCCGCGGACGCGGAGACGCCGGAGGCGGAACCGGCGGAAGGGGAGGTCTCGGAGGCATGTCGCCCGGCCCCGTCCCGGGACGGCCCGCCGCGGGCCGCACTCGCGAGCGCGCCGCCCGGCCGCCGCGCCGCGGCGGTGGCCGCGGTGCCTGCGTCGCCGGTGACGGTCTCCCGGTCGAGATCGCCGGGTCCACCCCGGGGCACGCCGCCGCCCGCGGGCGCGGCTCCGCCGCCGCTCCCGGGCCGCGCCCCCGGCACCGCTACGGCGGCGCGGGCCGTACCGGCCGGGTCACCCGCGCCCGGACTCGCGGGCGCGCTGCCCTCGGCGGCCTTGCCGGTATCCGCGCCGCCACCCGCCGCACCGCGGGCCGCGGCGTCCACGGCCCGGCCCCGGTCCACCGCGCCGGCCGCGAGGTCGGCCGTGTCCTCCTCGCCCGACAGCCGCCGCAGCGCCGTCACCAGCCGGTCCCGGCGCGCCGCGTACACGTGCTCGCGCAGCACCGTCGTGCCCAGCCAGTACAGCTCGCCCTCCAGGCGCTCCGCCCACTCCGGGTCCAGTAAGGGGCCGAAGGTGCCCAGCGTGTCCGCGATGCGGAAGGCCGCGCCGTGGACCGCGCCCGCGACCGCCGCCGCGGCCGGCACGGCGCCCGCCTCCTGGGCCGGGAGGTCCCGCAGGCCGCGGAGCAGCTCGGTGGCCTGCGTGCTCAGGTACCGGGCCAGCACCTCGCCCGCGGCGAGCGTGCCGCCGCCGGGCGCCGCCGTGGCCGTCACGGATGTCTCACGCCGCGATGACACGCCGGCGCCTCCGGGCGTCGATGAGCATTTCCTGGACGTTCGCCAGCCGGTTCCCCGCGTCGTCCACCGCGTTGCGCGTCCAGTCGCCGTTGGAGTCCAGGTGCCAGGAGTCGACCGTGTCCGACATGCCCGTCTCCAGGAGGCGGTTCAGCGCCTCGCGGTGCGCCGGGTCCGCGACCCGGACCAGCGCCTCGATGCGCCGGTCGAGGTTGCGGTGCATCATGTCCGCGCTGCCGAACCACACCTCCGGCTCGCCCCCGTTGCCGAAGGCGAAGACCCGGGAGTGCTCCAGGAACCGGCCCAGGACGCTGCGGACCCGGATGTTCTCCGAGAGCCCCGGCACCCCCGGCCGCACAGCGCAGATGCCGCGCACCCAGATGTCGACCGGCACGCCCGCCGCCGACGCCCGGTAGCAGGCGTCGATGACCGCCTCGTCGACGATCGAGTTGACCTTGATGCGGACGTACGCGGGCTGCCCGGCCCGGTGGTGCGTGATCTCGCGGTGGATCCGGTGGACCAGGCCCTCGCGCACCGATGTCGGCGCGACCAGCAGCCGGCGGTAGTTCTCCCGCCGCGAGTAGCCCGAGAGCCGGTTGAAGAGGTCGGAGAGGTCCGCGCCCACCTGCGGGTCGGCGGTGAGCAGGCCCAGGTCCTCGTAGAGCCGCGCGGTCTTCGGGTGGTAGTTGCCGGTGCCGACGTGGCTGTAGCGGCGCAGGGTCTCGCCCTCCTGCCGTACGACCAGCGACAGCTTGCAGTGCGTCTTCAGCCCGACGAGCCCGTACACGACATGGCAGCCCGCCTCCTCCAGCTTCCGCGCCCACTTGATGTTCGCCTGCTCGTCGAAGCGCGCCTTCAGCTCCACCAGCACCAGCACCTGCTTGCCGCTCTCCGCCGCGTCGATGAGGGCGTCGACGATCGGCGAGTCGCCCGACGTGCGGTACAGCGTCTGCTTGATGGCCAGCACGTCCGGGTCCGCCGCCGCCTGCTCCAGGAACGCCTGGACGGAGGTGGAGAAGGAGTCGTACGGGTGGTGCAGCAGCACGTCGCGCTCGCGCAGCGCCGCGAAGATGTCCGGCGCGGACGCCGACTCGACCTCGGCGAGGTCGCGGTGCGTGCCCGCGACGAACTTCGGGTACTTCAGCTCCGGCCGGTCCTGCGCGGCGATGCCGAAGAGCCCGGTGAGGTCGAGCGGTCCCGGCAGCGGATAGACCTCGGCCTCGGAGATCTTCAGCTCCCGGACGAGCAGGTCCAGCACGTACGGGTCGATGGACTCCTCCACCTCCAGCCGCACCGGCGGCCCGAAGCGGCGCCGCATCAGCTCCTTCTCCAGCGCCTTCAGCAGGTTCTCCGCGTCGTCCTCCTCGACCTCCAGGTCCTCGTTGCGCGTGACCCGGAAGGTGTGGTGGGCGAGGACCTCCATGCCCGGGAAGAGGTCTTCGAGGTGGGCCGCGATGACGTCCTCCAGCGGTACGAACCGCTGCGCGCCGCCGACCGAGGCGGTCTCCAGGAACCGGGGCAGCAGCGGCGGCACCTTGACGCGGGCGAAGTGCCGGTGGCCGCTGACGGGGTTGCGGACGACGACCGCGAGGTTCAGGGACAGTCCCGATATGTACGGGAACGGGTGCGCCGGGTCGACCGCCAGCGGCGTCAGCACCGGGTAGATCTGCTGCCGGAAGAGGGTGAAGAGCCGGGCCTGCTCCTTCTCGCCCAGGTCGGCCCAGCGGATCAGGGCGATGCCCTCGTCGGCCAGCGCCGGCTGCACGTCCTGCTGGAAGCAGGCCGCGTGCCGCGCCATCAGCTCGCGCGAGCGGTTCCAGATCAGGTCCAGCACCTCGCGCGGCTGGAGCCCGGAGGCGGAGCGGGTGGCGACGCCGGTGGCGATGCGGCGCTTGAGGCCGGCGACGCGCACCATGAAGAACTCGTCCAGGTTGCTGGCGAAGATCGCCAGGAAGTTCGCCCGCTCCAGCAGCGGGGTCGCCGGGTCCTCGGCCAGCTCCAGCACCCGTTCGTTGAACGCCAGCCAGCTTCGCTCGCGGTCCAGGAAGCGGCCCTGGGGCAGTTCCTCGTCCGCCTCCTGCCCGTCGTAGTCGTCGGCGTCGGCGTCGATGTCCGGGTCGATCTGCTGGGCCGCGCGCTGCATGGCGGGGGCCACCGCGTGCGGGCGGCGGGCGGCGATCGAGCCCACCGACGGCTGGGCCGGCTGCGCGGGCTGCGTGACGAGGGGCGAGCTGTCGTCCATGCCCCTATTCTCCCGTGTCCGGGCCTGACCCGGCACGGCGGACAGGTTCGCGGCGGAGCGCTGCATCCGTCGATGCTCGCAATTGAGGTTGAACCGAGGGTAACGACGGGGCTAACCCTCGGTGCGCGGTACGGACCGCCCGCCCTGGTCAGCCCTCCGTGCGGTACATCAGATCCGTCTCGTGGGTGCTGAAGCCCATGCCCTCGTAGACCACGACCGCGGGGGTGTTGTCGGCGTCGACGTAGAGCATGCCCGTGGGCATGCTGCGGTCGTACGCCAGATGGCGCAGCCCGATCGTCGTCAGCGCCTTGCCGAGCCCGCCGCCCTGTGCGTCGGGGTGCACCCCCAGCACGTACACCTCGCCCAGGTGCTCCGCGCTGTGCACCTTCGTCCAGTGGAAGCCGACGAGCTTCCCGCCGCGCTCGGCGAGGAAGAAGCCGCGCGGGTCGAACCACGGCTCCGCCATCCGGTCGTGCAGGTCGGCTTCCGTGAGCGAGCCCTGCTCGGGGTGGTGGGCGAAGGCGGCGGCGTTGAGGGCCAGCCACTCCGCGTCGTCCTCGCCGGGCCGGAACGTACGCACCGTCACCCCCGCGGGCAGCCGCGGCTCGGGCGCGTCCTCGCCCGCGTACGCGTCGAGCGGCATCCGCATCTGGCGCAGCTCGCGGAAGAGCGTGAGGCCGAGCAGTTGCGCCAGGTGCCGGGCGGCGGGGTGGCCGCCGTGCGCCCACAGCCGCATCCGCTGCCCCGACTCGGTGAGCAGCGCGCGGCCCAGCGCCCGGCCGTGGCCGCGGCGGCGGTGGCCGGGGTGGACGACGAGTTCGGCGGCGGGCGGCTCGACGGGGTCGGTCTCCTCGAGCTGCGCGTAGCCCGCCGGCTCCGTGCCGTCGTAGAGGAGGAGGTGCTTGACGCCCTCGCGGTGGCCTCTGCGGAGGGTGAGCCGGCCCTGCTCGGAGACGGCCTCCCGGCCGTCGGTCGCGGCGGCGGCGTCGATGATGCCGAGCACGGCGTGGGACTGGGACGGCGTGAGCTCGTCGAGCACCTCGATGCGCCTGCCGCGCGGCTTCCCCGTGTCGGTCTTACCGGACTCCGTCATGGAGAAAGCCTAAGGCCGGCGGAACGCGGGACAAGCTTCGGGAATAGTTCAGTCCTTGTTGGAGACGCGCTACGCGCGTCGACCTTAAGCTGCCGAGCGGTGTTTCCACGTCGCGCCGAGGGGGCGTTCGCAGTGAGGTCTGAGAGAACAGAGCCGTCAGGCAGGTTCCGTACGACACGAAGGGGGCGCCGGGCCGCGGCCGGTGCCGCCGCGCTGGCGGTGGCCGGCAGCCTCTTCGCCGCCGCGCAGCCCGCGGGCGCGGACAGCGCGGAGAAGCAGGACCGCGGCCGTACCGTCGACGTCCAACTGCTGTCCTTCAACGACTTCCACGGCAACCTCGAACCCCCGCAGGGCTCGTCGGGAGAGGTCGCGGAACTCCAGCCGGACGGCTCGAAGAAGACCGTCAAGGCAGGCGGCGTCGAATACCTCGCCACCTCCCTGCGCGACGCCCGCGAGGGCAACCGCTACTCCGTCACCGCCGCCGCGGGCGACCTCGTCGGCGCCAGCCCGCTGGTCTCCGGCCTCTTCCACGACGAGCCCACCGTGGAGGCCATGAACGGCCTCGGCCTCGACGTCGCGGGCGTCGGCAACCACGAGTTCGACGAGGGCATCGCCGAGCTGCGGCGCCTCCAGGACGGCGGCAACCACCCCGAGGACGGCGGCTACCGGGAGGGCCGCACCTACGGGGGCGCGGACTTCCCCTACCTCGCCGCCAACGTCACCGACGAGAAGACCGGCAAGCCGGCCCTCGACCCGGTGTACGTCTGGGAAAAGGAGGGCGTGAAGATCGGCTTCATCGGCGTGACGCTGGAGGCCACCCCGGACATCGTCTCCGCGGAGGGCGTCAAAGGGCTGAAGTTCCACGACGAGATCGAGACGATCGACAAGTACGCGAAGCAACTGCGGCGCCAGGGCGTGGAGTCCATCGTCGCCCTCGTCCACGAAGGCGGGTACCCCGCGGCGTCGGCGGGCGGCGCGTACAACTACGACTGCGACACCCCGGGCCCCGGCGCCGGGATCTCCGGTCCCGTCGCCGAGATCGCCAAGGGCACCACCGCGAGCGTCGACGCCTTCGTCACCGGGCACACCCACCAGCCGTACGCCTGCACCATCCCCGACCCGAAGGGCAACCCGCGCAGCGTCACCTCCGCGTCGTCCTTCGGCCGGCTCTACACCGACACCACGCTCACGTACGACCGCCGCACCGGCGACATCGTGCGCACCGCGACCAAGCTGCCGGACGCCGAGAACCACGTGGTCGACCGCGAGCAGCGCCGGGCGCCGGACATGACCTCGCTGGTCGAGGAGTGGAACGCGCTCGCCGCGCCGATCGCCGCCAAGCCCGTCGGCTACGTCTCCGGCGACATCCCGCGCGAGGGCACCGAGTCCCCGCTCGGCGACCTCATCGCCGACGCGCAGCTCGCCCACGCCAGGACGCTCGACGAGAGCGCCCGGGTGGCACTGATGAACCCGGGCGGCATCCGCGCGGGCATCACGTACGCGTCGGCCGGCGACGAGGGCGACGGGGTCGTCACGTACGGGGAGGGCTTCACCGTCCAGCCGTTCTCGAACACCGTGAACCTCACCAGCCTCACCGGCGAGCAGCTTCTCCAGGTGCTCCGCGAGCAGGTGAGCGGCGCCAACGAGGCGGCGCCGAAGATCCTGCAGCCGTCCGCGGGGCTGACGTACACGCTGGACCTCACGAAGTCCGGCGCCGACCGCGTCGTCGCCGACTCGGTCCGGCTCGACGGGCAGCCGCTCGACCCGGCGGCCACGTACCGGGTCGCCGTCAACTCCTTCCTCGCCGGCGGCGGCGACGGCTTCCCCACCCTGGCCGACGGCACGGACCCGCTGGTCGGCGGGGACGACCTGGCCGCCCTGGAGAGCTACCTGACGGCGAACTCCAGCGCGGACAACCCGCTGGCACCGCCGGCCGCCGACCGGATCACGGTGATCGGGCAGCAGTAGCCGGCCGGGGAGACCCCCGGGGGGTGAGCGGCGAGGCGGCCGGAATCGCCTGCGCCGCTCACCCCCTTCTGCTGTGATGGTCCACCCGGCGCGTCCCGCCCCGGCTCCCGGCGGTACGGGCCCTTCCGGCGCAGCCCTCTCCCGGCAGGACGGTCACGATGAGCAACGAGGACGCGGCACCACCGGCGGTCGACCCCACCGTGCCGCAGGCGGCACGGATCTGGAACTACTGGATGGGCGGCAAGGACAACTACGAGTCCGACCGCGCCGCGGGCGACGCCGTCGCGGAGGTCTATCCGGACATCGTCACGATGGCCCGGCAGTCCCGCCAGTTCCTCATCCGCGTCGTCTCCCACCTGGCGGGGGAGGCGGGGATCCGGCAGTTCCTGGACATCGGCACCGGCCTGCCCACGATGGAGAACACCCACGAGGTGGCGCAGCGGTCCGCCCCCGCGGCCCGCGTCGTGTACGTCGACAACGACCCGCTGGTGCTGGCGCACGCCCGCGCCCTGCTGGTCAAAACCCGCCCCGAGGGCGTGACCGCCTACGTCCACGCCGACTACCACGACCCGGACCGGATCCTCGCCGGCGCGGCGGACACCCTGGACCTCACCGAGCCGGTGGCGGTGATGTTCATGGGGGTGCTGGGGTACGAGCCGGAGGAAGCGGAGCTGCGCCGCATCGTGGGCCGGGTGATGGACGCCGTGCCGCCGGGCAGCCACCTGGTGCTGTGGGACGGCACCGACACCGGCGAGGCCGTCGTGGAGGGCGGCGAGAAGCTCATCGAGGCCGGCGGCGTCCCGTACCACCTGCGCAGCCCGGACGAGCTGGCGCGCTGCTTCGAGGGCCTGGAGCTGATCGAGCCCGGCATGGTGCCGATCACCCGCTGGCGGCCGGCCGCGGCGAAGGTGGGCGCGGCGAAGCCGATCGACGCGTACGGCGCGGTGGGACGCAAGCCGTAGGACGCTCGCGCCCCACCGCGGTGGTGGCCGGGACGGCTAGAAGTTGAAGACGTTGCCGCCGGTCGCGAGGTCCGCCATGCACGGGTTGGGGAAGACCTCGGAGACGTACTCGACGGGCTTGCCGCGCCAGGTGCCGGTGGCGTGCAGCTCCACGGGCTCGTACTGCATCGTGCACGCGCCCTCCTTGTCGGACAGATCCTCGAACCGCCCGTCGACCTTCGCGAGGTCCGTGCAGGCCGACTCCGCCGCGGGGTGCGAGCCCCCGGCGGGGTCGCAGTCCAGATACGTGAAGCCGCCCTTGGCGCGGTCGCTGACGTACTTCGTCGTCAGCCGCAGGTGCGTGGCGTCGAACGGCTCGGGCAGCGGGCGCTCGGCGGAGGCGGTGGCGGCGGCGGTCAGCGGCAGCAGCACGGCGGTGGCGGTGGCGGCCAGGACGGCGGCGAGGGGCCGGACGGTCATGGGGGTCTCTCCTCGGCGGGGCGTGGGGCGTACGGGCGTCTGGAACGTCAGAGATACCCCAGTCGGTCAGCGGCGCGCGGTACCGTCACCCGAAGGAGGCATGTCCTTCGATTCCGTTTACCCCCGCCCGTACGGGGCCCGCGGCCGCCGACGCAGCCCCGGGCGCGCTGGGCCGAACGGCCCAGCGCCCGCCGGCCCCGCGCTACGCCGGCCGGTGCGGCCCGCGCCCCCGGATCGCGGATAAGGACCCCGGCGGCGGCTCCGGCGCCCCCGGCAGCCGCAGCAGCGCCTCCGTCCCGCCGCCGGCCGCCCGGCGCAGCGCCACGGTGCCGCCGGCCTGCTGCACCGTACGGGCCACGATCGACAGCCCCAGCCCGCTGCCGGGACGGCTGCGCGCCGACGGCGAGCGCCAGAACCGCTCGAAGACGTGCGGCAGCTCCGCCTCCGGGATGCCGGGCCCGTGGTCGCGCACCCGCAGCAGCCCGTCGCCGCCGAGCCCGACCTCGACCCGGCTGCCGGGCGGCGAGAACTTCACCGCGTTGTCCAGCAGATTGACCACGGCCCGCTCCAGCGCCGCGGGCTCGGCCCGTACGAACCAGGGCGCCAGCTCCGCGTCGATCCGCACCTCGGGCGCGCGCAGCCGCACCCGCCGCACCGCCCGCTCGGCGATCTCGTCCAGCGCGACGACCGCCAGTTGGGCCTTGTCCGGTGCCGCGTCGGGCCGGGACAGCTCCTGGAGGTCGCCGATGAGCGCGGCCAGCTCGGTCATCTGCGCGGTGACGGACTCCAGCAGTTCCCTGCGCTGCCGCGGCGGCAGCTCGCGTCCTGACTCCTCGCTGCGGGCGAGCAACTCGATGTTCGTACGCAGCGAGGTGAGCGGCGTCCGCAGCTCGTGCCCGGCGTCGGCGATGAGCTGCTGCTGCCGCTCCTGGGAGGTGGCGAGGGCGGCGGTCATGGCGTTGAACGACCGGGACAGCCGGGCGATCTCGTCGTCGCCCTCGACGGGGATCTCGACGGCGAGGTCCTCGGTACGGGCGATGTGCTCGACGGTATGCGTCAGCCGCTCCACGGGGCGCAGACCCGCGCGGGCGAGCGCCACCCCGGCGACGCCGGAGGCGACGACGCCGCCGGCGGCGAGCAGGGTGAGGACGAGGGCGAGGGTGTCGAGAGGGTCGGTGACCTCGCTGAGGGGACGGCCGACGGTGTACGCGACGCCCGGGATCTGGGGGGCCGGGCGGGTGAGGACGCGGTACTCGGTGCCGTCGTCGGCGGTGGTGTTGTGCGCCGCCCAGTCCAGCTCTCCGCCGGCGACCCGGGTGTCCTGCCCCTGGACTTTGACGAGCTGCTCGCCGTTCTGGTAGCAGCGCTGGCCGTCTTCCAGCACGAGCTGCACCGTCGGGCCGCTGGTCGTGAACGGGCCGGTGTCGTCCGGCACCGACTGGAGGCACTGGAGCCTGCCGTTGTCGATCTGGATCCGTGCCGCAGGCTGCGTCTTGTTCAGCTCGTCGTCGAGCGACGACAGGAGCTGCGAGCGCACGAGGAACCAGGCGGTCACCGCACACGCCGTCACCGCGACCGCGACCGCCGCCGCGGTGAGCAGGGCCAGCCGCGAGCGCAGGGGCAGGCGGCCGAAGCGGGACGTCACCTGGCGGCGCCCCTGCCGCCGCTCCTCGCGTCGCCCTCCGGGGCGCGCAGGACGTAGCCGACGCCGCGGACCGTGTGCACCAGCCGGGGGGCGCCGCCGGCCTCGGTCTTGCGGCGCAGGTACATGACGTACACGTCGAGGGAGTTGGACGACGGCTCGAAGTCGAAGCCCCAGACGGCCTTGAGGATCTGCTCGCGCGTGAGCACCTGCCGCGGGTGGTTGAGGAAGAGCTCCAGCAGCGTGAACTCGGTGCGGGTCAGCTCCACCGGCCGGCCGCCGCGGGTGACCTCGCGGGCGGCGAGGTCCATCCGCAGGTCGCCGAACTCCAGCGTCTCGGCGGTGTCGGCCGGCTCGCCGCCCTCCGCGTACGCGCGGCGGCGCAGCAGCGCGCGGATGCGGGCGAACAGCTCGTCCAGCTCGAACGGCTTGACGAGGTAGTCGTCGGCGCCCGCGTCGAGGCCCGTCACGCGGTCGCCGACGGTGTCGCGGGCGGTGAGCATGAGGATGGGCACCCGGTCGCCGCCGGCCCGGAGCCTGCGGGCGGCGGTCAGGCCGTCCATGCGGGGCATGAGGACGTCGAGGACGACGAGGTCCGGCCGGTACGAAGCGGCCTTGTCGAGGGCGTCGAGACCGTCGACGGCCAGTTCGGTTCCGTAGCCCTCGAAGGCGAGGCTGCGCTCCAGCGCCTCGCGTACGGCCGGCTCGTCGTCGACGATGAGGATGCGCTGCTGCTGCTCGGTCACGGCCTCAATTGTTCCTGAGGTCGCCGAGGATGTGCTTCACATCGTTGATGGGGATGGCGAAGCCGAGGCCGACGCTGCCCGCGGAGGAGCCGTCCTGCGGCGCGTACATCGCCGAGTTGATGCCGACGATCCGGCCGTTCATGTCGACGAGCGCGCCGCCGGAGTTGCCGGGGTTGAGCGAGGCGTCGGTCTGGATGGCCTGGTACGTGGTCGTCTGCGACCCGAGCCGCCCGTTGTACTGGCCGCCGCCGAAGCCGAACGGCCACTGCTCGCCGCTCTGCGGCTGCTGCTGCTCCTTCTCGACGGTCACGTCGCGGTCGAGCGCGGAGACGATGCCGCTGGTGACGCTGCCGCTCAGGCCCTCGGGGGAGCCGATGGCGACGACCTCGTCGCCGACCTTCAGGGAGTCCGAGTCGCCGAGGGTGGCGGGCTTGAGGCCGCTCTTGCCCTGCACCTTGATGAGGGCCATGTCGAGGTCGGGGTCGGTGCCGACGACGTCGGCGGCGGCGGTGGAGCCGTCGCTGAAGGTGACCTGGACCTGCTCGGCACCGGAGACGACGTGGTTGTTGGTGAGGATCTCGCCGCTCTCGGTGACGATCACCCCGGAGCCCGTCGACTGCCCGGCGGTCGAGGAGGACTTGATCTCCACGACGCTGGGGCTGACGGCGGCGGCGACGCCGGCGATGGAGCCGCTGTTCCCGGAGGAGACCTGGGTGCCGCTCGCAGGGCTGGAGGCGCTGGTGCTCGTACCGGACGATTCGGTCAGCTCCCCGACGAGGGCGGCGCTGCCGCCCCCGACGATGGCGGCGACCAGCGCGGCGGCGGCGAGCAGCCCGAGGGGGCCCCTGGCCCGCCCGCGCCGCGGCGGCCCGGCGGGGGGCGGCGGCGGGGCGCCGAACCCGGCGTACCCGCCGCCGTGCGTGCCGGCGAGGGTCTGGGGGTGGCCCGCGCCGGCCCGGTCGGCGGGCAGGACCCCGTCACGGCCGGCTGCGAAGGCGGGCTGGGTGCTGGTGCGGTATGTCTGCTCCGTCATGCCCTCGACGATCCCCGCGGATTCTGAGAGGCGTCTGAGACGGATGTAAGAAGCGGAATAAAACCGCGTTTGCCCGATATAAAGCCGGGGCGGCCCGGCGCCGGCCCGTACCTGCTACGGGCATCCGCAGGAGCGGCGGGTGACGAGCTGGGACGGGAACTGCTTCAGGCGCTCGCGGCGCGTGGCCAGGGGGGTCTCGTCCAGGACCAGGTCCACCGCCGCGCGGGCCATCGCCGGGCGGTCCGAGGCGACCGTCGTCAGGGGCGGGTCCGTGAGACCCGCCTCCTTGACGTTGTCGAAGGCCGCCACGGCGAGCTCGCCGGGGACGTCGATGCGGAGTTCGCGGGCCGCGCGGAGAAGGCCGATGGCCTGGTCGTCGGTGGCGCAGAAGATGGCCGGGGGCCGGTCGGGTCCGGAGAGGAGCTTGAGGCCGACCTGGTAGGAGTCGTAGCGGTTGTACGGGGACTGGAAGAGCCGGCCCTCCGTCGAGCGGCCCGCCGCGCGCATCGCGATGCGCCAGCCCTCCACGTGGTCGGTGACCGGGTCGCCCGTCGTCGGGGTCGTCTCGACGCCGCCGAGGCAGGCCACGTACGCGTGGCCGTGCTCCAGCAGATGGCTCGTCGCCAGCCGCGCGCCGCCGACGTCGTCGGTGACGACGACGAGGTCGTCCGGCTGGTCCCGGCGCTCGTGCATGAGCACCACCCGCGCGTCCCACGCGTCGATCTCCGCCGCCGCGGCCGCGCTCGGGCCCTGGCTGACGAGGATCAGGCCGGAGACGCGCATCCCGAGGAAGGCGCGCAGATAGTGGACCTCGCGGTCGTCGAGATAGTCGGAGTTGCCGACGAGCACCATCTTGCCGCGCTCGGACGCCGCCTGCTCCACCGCGTGCGCCATCTCGCCGAAGAACGGCTGGCGCGCGTCCGGCACGATCATGCCGATGAGGTCCGTGCGTCGCGAGGCCATGGCCTGCGCCACGCGGTCCGGGCGGTAGCCCAGCTCCTTTATCGCGGCGAGCACCCGCTCCCGGGTGGCCGGGGCGACCGGCCGGGGTCCGTTGTTGATGACATAGCTCACGACCGCGGTCGAGGTCCCCGCCAGCCGTGCCACGTCGTCCCGCGTCACCTTGGCCACGGCGCAAGTCTACGCGTGATGACTCCCCGCACTACCCCGCCTCTGTGATGCCCCGGCCGGCGCATGGGGGCTTACCTACGCGCGGTGCCGCGCCTCCTGCACGGCGCCCTTCTGCTCCTGCTTCTCGGCCCTGTTCTCCGGCTTCTTCTCGCCCTTCTCCGGCACCACGAAGCGGTATCCCACGTTCCGCACGGTGCCGATCAGCGACTCGTGCTCGGGACCGAGCTTCGCCCGCAGCCGCCGCACGTGGACGTCGACGGTGCGGGTGCCGCCGAAGTAGTCGTAGCCCCAGACCTCCTGGAGCAACTGGGCCCGGGTGAACACCCGACCCGGATGCTGCGCCAGGTACTTCAGCAGCTCGAACTCCTTGAAGGTCAGGTCCAGCACCCGCCCCTTCAGCTTCGCGCTGTACGTGGCCTCGTCCACCGTCAGATCGCCGTTGCGGATCTCGGTGGGGCTCTCGTCGGCGGGCAGTTGCTGCCGGCCCAGCGCGAGCCGCAGCCGCGCCTCCACCTCGGCGGGACCCGCGGTGTCCAGCAGTACGTCGTCCACGCCCCACTCGGCGGTGACGGCGGCGAGCCCGCCCTCCGTCACGACGAGGATCAGCGGGCAGCCGGGGCCCGTGGACCGCAGCAACTGGCACAGGCTGCGCACCTGCGGCAGGTCGCGGCGGCCGTCGACGAGGATGACGTCGGCGCCGGGGGTGTCGATCAGGGCGGGGCCCTCGGCGGGGGCCACGCGTACGTTGTGGAGCAGCAGCCCGAGCGCGGGGAGCACCTCGGCGGAGGGCTGCAGGGCGTTGGTCAGAAGCAGCAGGGAGCTCACGGGCGCACCTCCCGGTGGGGGACGCCGGTCGCTGTCGTCTCGGTCTCGGCTCTGCCTCTGCGTTTGCCCATGTGGTCGGCCTCCTCAGAAGGTGGCATGAAAGCACGAAAGGACCCGGGGGCAACCTTGCCCGGATCCTTCACACGTCAGAATAGCCCACATGAGCTCCACCTCCGCTGCCTCGTCCGGCCGAAGAGACGCCGCGCCCGGTTTGGCCGCACCCGTACCCCCCGTTTCCCGTACGGCGCTGCTGCGGGCGGCGGACAGGGTGCCGATCGAGGCGGCGTATGCCCCGGGCCCCGGCACCGGCGCCCCGGCGATCGTGGTGGCGCACGGTTTCACGGGCGCGCTGGAGCGGCCGGCGATCCGCCGGGCGGCGGCGGTGTTCGCGCAGCGTGCGGGGGTGGTGACGTTCTCGTTCCGGGGCCACGGCGGGTCCGGCGGGCGGTCGACGGTCGGGGACCGGGAGGTGCTGGACCTGGCGGCGGCGGTGGCGTGGGCCCGGTCGCTGGGGCACGCCCGGGTGGCGACGGTGGGGTTCTCGATGGGCGGCTCGGTGGTGCTGCGCCACGGCGCGCTGTATCGCCCGGAGGCGCGGGGTGACGAATGGGAGCGCGGGGGGCGCGAGGGGCGCACGGGGGCGTACGGAAACGCCGCCGCGGGAGCCGGCGGGGGCGCCCGGGGCCCGGCGGCGCACGGCGCGGGAGCGGACGGCCCGGTGGCGCTCGGCTCGGGTACGGAGGGCTCGGTGGCGCTCGGCGCCGACGCCCTCGGCCCCGGTGCGATCCCCGCGGGCACGGTCCCGTACGCGGACGCCGTCGTGTCCGTCAGCTCGCCGGCCCGCTGGTACTACCGCGGCACGGCGCCGATGCGGCGGCTGCACTGGATAGTGGAGCGCCGTACGGGCCGCGCGGTCTCCCGCCTCGCGCTGAGGACCCGCATCCACCACCGCCGCTGGGACCCGGAACCCCTCTCCCCCACCGCCGCGGCCCCCCTGATCGCCCCGACCCCGCTCCTGATCGTCCACGGCACCCAGGACACGTACTTCCCCCTGGACCACCCCGAGTCCCTGGCCACGGCGGCCGACCCGGCCACGGCGGAACTGTGGCTGGAGGAGGACTTCGCCCACGCGGAGAACGCGGCGAGCGAGGACCTGCTGGAGCGGATCGCCGCGTGGGCGACGGAGGCGGCCGGCCGGCGGCCCTCGCGGGGCACCTAGATCGTTTCTGTTGCCGGTTCCGCGAACTGGGCCTGGTACAGGCGGGCGTAGGCGCCTTCCGCTGCCAGGAGGTCCTCGTGTGTGCCCTGTTCCACGATCGTGCCCGACTCCATCACCAGGATCACGTCCGCGTCGCGGATCGTGGAGAGGCGGTGTGCGATCACGAAGCTCGTGCGGCCCGTGCGGAGTTCCGCCATCGCGTGCTGGATCAGGACCTCCGTGCGGGTGTCCACCGAGCTCGTCGCCTCGTCCAGGACCAGGATCGCCGGTTCCGCGAGGAACGCGCGGGCGATGGTGACGAGCTGCTTCTCGCCCGCCGAGACGCCCGTGCCCTCCTCGTCGATCACCGTGTCGTAGCCGTCCGGGAGGGTGCGGACGAAGCGGTCCACGTGGGTGGCCTTCGCGGCGGCGACGATCTTCTCGTGCGGTGTGCCCGCCGGTGCCCCGTAGGCGATGTTCTCCGCGATCGTGCCGCCGAACAGCCACGTGTCCTGGAGCACCATCCCGATCTGCGCCCGCAGCTCCTCGCGGCTCATCTCCGCCACGTCCACGCCGTCGAGCAGGATCCGGCCCCCGGCCACCTCGTAGAACCGCATCAGCAGGTTCACCAGCGTCGTCTTCCCCGCCCCCGTCGGACCGACGATCGCCACCGTCTGGCCCGGGCGGACCGTCAGCGACAGCTCCTCGATCAGCGGTTTCTCCGGGTCGTACGAGAAGGAGACGCCCTCGAACGCCACCTCCCCCCGCACCGGCTCCGCCGGGCGGGCCGGGGTGGCGGCGTCCGGCTCCTGCTCGTCCGCGTCCAGCAGCTCGAAGACCCGCTCCGCCGACGCGACGCCCGACTGCACCAGGTTCGCCATCGACGCGATCTGCCCCAGCGGCTGGCTGAACTGCCGCGAGTACTGCACGAACGCCTGCACGTCGCCGATCGACAGCGCCCCCGAGGCGACCCGCAGGCCGCCGACGACGGCGACGAGGACGTAGTTGAGGTTGCCTATGCACATCATCGCCGGCTGGATGAGCCCGGAGATGAACTGCGCCCGGTAGCCCGCCCGGAAGAGCTCGTCGTTCTCCTTCCGGAACGTCTCCGCCGCCTCCTCCCGGCGACCGAAGACCTGCACCAGCGAGTGCCCGGTGTACATCTCCTCGATGTGCGCGTTCAGCTTGCCCGTGGACGCCCACTGCGCCACGAACTGCGGCTGCGCCCGCTTGCCGACCCGCGTCGCCACCGTGATCGACAGCGGCACGGTCACCAGCGCGACCAGCGCCAGCAGCGGCGAGATCCAGAACATCACCGCCAGCACCCCGGCGATCGTCAGCAGCGACGTCACGATCTGGCTCATGGTCTGCTGCAGCGACTGCCCGACGTTGTCGATGTCGTTGGTCGTACGGGAGAGGATCTCGCCCCGCTGGTGGCGGTCGAAGTACGACAGCGGAAGCCGCGACAGCTTCGCCTCCACCTCCTCGCGCAGCCGGAAGACCGCCCGCTGCACGACCACGGCCGTCAGCCGCGCCTGCGCGAGCCCGAGGCCCCACGCGGCGGCGTACACCAGGGCCGCCCACAGCAGCGTCCGGCCGACCGCGTCGAAGTCGATGCCGTCGCTGGCGCGGGCGGAGCCGGTGTCGACGCGGTTGCCGTAGACGCCGGCGACGACGAGGTCGGTGGCGTGGCCGAGGAGCTTCGGTCCCGCGACGGTGAGCGCGACCGCGGCGGCGCCGAGGACGAGGATGACGCGGATCAGCGTGCGGTCGGGGCGCAGGGTGCGCAGGAGGCGGACGGCGGAGCCGCGGAAGTCGAGGGAGCGCTCGACGGGCGGGCCGCTGAACATGCGCATGGGCCCGCCCCCTCCGGGGCGCGGGCCGGGCGGCGACGGCTGCCGTTTCCCGGGTTCCTTCGCCGGCGCGCTCATGCCGCGGCCTCCTTCGGCGGCGCGCTCATGCCGCCGCCTCTTCCTCGGTGAGCTGGGAGAGCACGATCTCGCGGTACGTCTCGTTCGCCGCCATCAGCTCCGTGTGCGTCCCCGCGCCCGCCACCCGGCCCGCGTCCAGGACCACTATCCGGTCCGCGTCCCGGATCGTCGCGACCCGCTGGGCGACGATCACGACCGTCGCGTCCCCGAGCCGGCGCACGAGGGCCGCGCGCAGGGCGGCGTCCGTGGCGTAGTCGAGGGCGGAGAAGGAGTCGTCGAAGAGGTAGATGTCGGGGCGGTGCACCAGCGCGCGGGCGATCGCGAGGCGCTGCCGCTGGCCGCCCGAGACGTTCGAGCCGCCCTGCGCGACGGCCGCGTCGAGGCCGCCGTCCATCTCCCGGACGAAGTCCGCGGCCTGCGCGGTGCGCAGCGCGTCCCACAGCTCGTCGTCGGTGGCGTCGGGCTTGCCGTAGCGGAGGTTCGAGGCGACGGTGCCGCTGAAGAGGTACGGCTTCTGCGGTACGTAGCCGATGGCCAGCGCCAGCGCCGCCGGATCCAGGTCCCGTACGTCCACGCCGCCCACCGCGACGCTGCCCCCGGTGGCGTCGAAGAGCCGCGGCACGAGCGCCAGCAGCGTCGACTTGCCGCTGCCGGTGCTGCCGATGACCGCCGTCGTACGCCCCGGCCGGGCCTGAAGGTCGACGTCCTTCAGCACCGGCTCCTCGGCGCCCGGGTAGCGGAACTCGACGCCGCGGAGGTCGAGCCGGCCGCGCTCGCGCGGCTCGGCCGACGCGGGCACCGGGGCGGCGGGCGGGACGACCGACGACTCGGTGTCCAGCACCTCCTGGATCCGCTCGGCGCAGACCTCCGCGCGCGGGATCATCATGAACATGAAGGTGGCCATCATCACGCTGCTGAGGATGTACATGAGGTAGGAAAGGAACGCCGTGAGCGCCCCGACGTCCATGGCACCGCTGTCGATGCGCCCGGCCGCGAACCAGACGACGGCGACGCTCGACAGGTTCACCGCGAGCATCGGGGTCGGGAACAGCAGCGCCAGCAGCCGCCCGGCCCGTACGCCCACGTCCCTCAGGTCGGCGTTCGCCTTGCCGAAGCGGCGCTGCTCGTGCCCGTCGCGGACGAAGGCGCGGATGACGCGGATGCCGGTGATCTGCTCGCGCATGATCCGGTTCACCTCGTCGATGCGCTTCTGCATGCTGCGGAAGAGCGGGCGCATGCGGCGCACGATCAGGGCCACGACGACGCCGACCGCGGGCACGACGACGAGCAGCAGGGACGTCAGCGGCACGTCCTGGTTGAGCGCCATGACGATGCCGCCGACGCACATGATCGGCGCCGCGACCATCATCGTGAAGGTCATCAGGGCGAGCATCTGGATCTGCTGCACGTCGTTCGTGGTGCGCGTGATGAGCGACGGGGCGCCGAAGCGGGCCATCTCGCGGGCGGAGAAGGACTGCACCCGGTCGAAGACCGAGGCGCGCATGTCCCGGCCGAGGGCGGTGGCCGTACGGGCGCCGAGGAACACGGCGCCGCCGGCCGCGCAGAACTGCACCACGCTGAAGACGAGCATCCAGCCGCCGGTGCGCAGGATGTAGCCGTTGTCGCCGGGGATGACGCCGTGGTCGATGATGTCGGCGTTGAGCGTGGGGAGATAGAGCGTCGTCACGGTCGCGACGAGCTGCAGCGCGACGATCCAGCCGAGGTCCCGGCGGTAGGGGCGCAGGTGAGCGCGGAGGATTCGGACGAGCACGTCCGCAGCGTACGTCGAAGGTTGCCCGGGGCGACGAGAATTTCGCCAGGGGCATGATGGGGGTCGGAAGTCGGCGGACGGGGAAGGGCGGGACGCCATGGCGGCGAACGGCACCATCCGGTACTGGGCCGCGGCCAAGGCCGCGGCGGGCACCGCGGAGGAGCCCTACGCGGCGGACACGCTGGCCGAAGCGCTGGCCGCGGCCGGTGCGCGGCACGGGGCGGAGTTCACCCGGGTGCTGGCGCGCTGCTCGTTCCTGGTGGACGGACGGGCGGTCGGCAAGCGCGACCACGCGGGGGTGGCGCTGGCGGACGGGGGGACGGTTGAGGTCCTGCCCCCGTTCGCGGGAGGCTAGGCGCACGATGAGCGACCAGAGACACGACCCCACGCCGTGGCCGGCGGCCCCGCCGGCGCCCGCGGGCTGGGCCCCGTACGAGGAACCGCGCGAGGGCGCCGAGGCAGGCGCCCCGGGCGGGCACACGCAGTTCCCGCCGGCAGCGGGCCAGGGCGACGACGGCTACGCGGGCCCGGAGACGCAGTTGGGGATGGCCCTGCACGAGGAGTCGGCGGCGGCCCAGCAGACGTCGTACCTGCCCCCGGTGACGGACGCGGGCCCCTACGAGGGCGGCTACGCGGGTTCGTACGGGGGCGGCGGCCGGCCCGGCGGGAGCGACGGCGGCCACGGAGTGCCGTACGGCGGCGGCCAGGACGCCGCGGGCGCGGGACGGTCCGGCGGCGCGGGGTACGGCGACGGCTCGTACGGCGGCGGGCACGGCTCCCCGGCAGGGGGGCAGGCCGCGGCGCAGACCGGCGGGCCGGGGTACGGCGGTGGTACGGGCCACGCGGACGCGGCGCGGTCCGGCAGGCACGCGGCGCCGTTCGGAGGGGGCGGCCAGGGGCGGCCCGGTGGGTCCGCGGCGCCGTACGGCGGCGGTTCGCTCGGCGGGGGTACGGGGCCGGGCGGGCACCCGCAGGCGTACGCCCCCGGCGGCGCCGCGGGTACCGGCTATCCGTCCCCGGCCGGGAGCGACGGCCGCGGGGCGGCGGCGCCGCAGGGGCCGGGGGCGGTCGAGGAGACGGCGTATCTGCCCCCGGTGACGGACGACGGCCCTCCCGGCTACGGCGGGACCGGTGCCGGAGCGGCCGCCGAGCAGACCGCCTACCTCCCGCCGGTCACCGGACACGAGCCCCCGGGCGGTGGCGGCGCCCAGTGGCCCGACGGCTGGGACCGCGGCGGCGCGGGCGCCTCCGCTACGGGCACGGGCCACCCCGGCTCCGCGGGCCGCCCCGGCGTCCCGCAAGGGGCCCACGGCAGCGCAGGCGGCCACCCCGGCGACGTCCACCCCGACGTCCCCGCCGCCGGCGCCCACGGCCGCCCGGGCGCCCCCGACCCCGGCTTTCCCGGCCCCGGCGGCCCCGAGACCGGCACCCTCTACGGCGCTCCCACCCTCCGCCGCCCCAAGCCCCCCGCCGAGGTGCTCCGCGAGGAGGGCACCTCCGTCCTCATAGCGCCCGGGCCGCAGCCCGCCGCGCTCACCGCCGTGCTCGCCGCGCTCCTCGCCGTCGCCGCCGCGCTCGACGTGCGGCCCGGCCTCGCCGTCGCCGTGGCGCTGCTCCAGGGCGTCACCGCCGCCGGCTGGTTCCGGCTCAACGGCATGTGGCCCGCCCGCGAGGGCATCGCGCTGGCCGCGGCCGCCGGGCTCACCGCGACCGGCGCCGTCCTCGCCGTCGACGAGGACGACGCCACGATCGCCGCGCTCGGCTCCCTCGGCGGCTGGTTCCTCCTCATCTGCCTTGTCCAACTGCGCAGCACCACCGCGCCCAAGGAGCGCCTCACCGCGCTCAACGTCGCCCTCGCCGCCGCCACCCTCGCCGTCCTCGCCTCCGGCTACCTCGCCGCCGAGCGGCACGCCGTCGTCGTCGGCGCCGTCGCGGTGGCCGCCGGGACGATGGGCCGCGCGGTGCCGCTGCCGCCGAACGCCTCGCCCGTCGCCGCGGTCGCCGCGGCCGGGGCGGGCGGGCTCGCGGCGGGGCTCGGCACCGACATGGGCGCGGCCGGCGGGCTGCTGGGGCTGGCGGCCGGGGTGTGCGTGCTCATCGCCGTCCGGGTGGCCAGCTACGACTACCCCTCGCGGTTCGTGCACATGACGGCCGGGGTCTCCCTGCCGCTCACGCTCTCGGTGCCCGCGGTCCACCTGCTCGGCCTGGCGCTGCTCTGACTCCCGGCCGCAGGCTGCCGCTCCCGCCAACCTGCGGGTACGGAGCCGTACACCTGTCTAAGCTCTCAGGCACGACCGACCGGGGGGCGGAGAACCGATGCGCGCGTTGAAGATCACAGCGGTGGTGCTGGTCGTGCTCGGCCTGCTCACGCTCGCCGCCGACCGCGTGGCGCTGAAGATGGCCGAGTCGGACGCGGCCGAGCGCATCGAGAAGGAATACGGGTTCTCCGAGCGGCCCGAGATCGACATCAAGGGGTTCCCCTTCCTCACCCAGTTGATGTCGCGCAAGTTCGACGCCGTGGACGTACGGATCGACGGCATCGACGCCACCGGCAGCGGCGGCCGCGCGCTGCGCCTGGACGGCGTGCGCGGCGAGCTGGAAGGGGTGCGGATCTCGGGCGACGACTGGGACCGGGCGACGGCGGACAAGGCCGACGGCAAGGTGACGATCAGGTACGAGGACATCTCCGCGGCGCTGCCGGTGGTGAAGGTCTCGTACGGCGGGAAGGGCGCGGCCGGCGAGAACAAGGTGAAGGCGACCGTCGGCACGTCCTTCCTCGGGCAGCGGCTGGAGGAGTCGCTGCTCGGCAAGGTGAGCGTGGTCGACGGCGACACGATCCGGCTGCGCGCGACCGGAGTCGACAACCTCGGGGGCGTACCGGGCCTGGAGGACTACGTCCGCGACCACATGAACTACAACTGGACGATCAACGACCTGCCGCCCGGGATACGCCTGACGGACGTCGAGGTGCGGAAGGACGGCATCGTCGTCACGGGCAGCGGCACGGACGTGGAACTGGGCGACGAGCGCTCGGCCGGGAAGTGAGCGGGCGCACCGCCCCCGCCCGCCGGTCCACGGCGCCGACACGGCCGCCGTACGCCGCGGAGAGCCACCCCCCGTCCGTAAGCTGAGACCACCGCGTCCATACCGCAGAAACCCCGCCCCCGCCACCCCCGGCCGCCCGGCCGCGCGACCCCGCCGCCCCGCGCCTCGTCCCGCATCCCGGACGAAGCCGTCTCATCATCCGACACAACGGTGACACATGCGCACGTCCCTCCGTACGATCGACCGCATGCTGTGCTCGATGAGCGGTCCCCGCCCCCGGGGACAGGCAGATCACCTGACCCAGCGGCGCGCCGTCGACCTCTGCCGCGTCGCCGCCATGCTCTGTCGCACCGCCTGACCGGGGTCCGGGTCCGCAGCTCCCGCCCCCAGCCGGGTCCGTGCCTCCCCGCACCGGCCGCCCGGCTGTCCGCACACTCCGCCCCCGGCGCTCCGCCCTGCCTGCTGCGCGCGCCGGCGGCACACCCGCCCGTACCCCTGTCTCAGCGCTCCGGAGGAGAGAAGCAGATGAGTCGCCGCAGTGACGTCCTGGTGGACGCCGACTGGGTCGAGGCCAACCTCGACAACCCGAAGGTCGTCCTCGTCGAGGTCGATGAGGACACCGCCGCGTACGACAAGAACCACATCAAGAACGCCGTCCGCATCGACTGGAAGACCGACCTCCAGGACCCGGTGCGCCGCGACTTCGTCGACCAGGCCGGCTTCGAGAAGCTGCTGTCCGAGCGCGGCATCGCCAACGACGACACGGTCGTCCTCTACGGCGGCAACAACAACTGGTTCGCCGCGTACGCCTACTGGTACTTCAAGCTCTACGGCCACGAGGACGTCAAGCTCCTCGACGGCGGCCGCAAGAAGTGGGAGCTGGACTCCCGCGACCTGGTCGCCGAGGTGCCGCAGCGCGCGGCGACCGCGTACAAGGCCAAGCCGCAGGACACCGCCATCCGCGCCTTCCGCGACGACGTCGTGGCCGCGATCGGCACCCTCAACCTCGTCGACGTCCGCTCCCCCGACGAGTTCTCCGGCAAGCTGCTCGCCCCGGCGCACCTGCCGCAGGAGCAGTCGCAGCGGCCCGGGCACGTGCCCTCCGCGCGGAACATCCCGTGGTCGAAGTCGGCCAACGACGACGGCACCTTCAGGTCGGACGAGGAGCTGAAGGAGCTGTACGAGGGCGAGGGCGTGGACCTGTCCAAGGACACCATCGCCTACTGCCGCATCGGCGAGCGCTCGGCGCACACCTGGTTCGTGCTGCACGAGCTGCTGGGCCAGGAGAACGTCAAGAACTACGACGGCTCCTGGACCGAGTACGGCTCGCTCGTCGGCGTGCCGATCGAGCTGGGCGCCAACGACTGACGCTGACCGCCCGGTCACACCCCGAGAAAGGACACCACCCTTCATGTGCGGAGCCAAGGCAGGCGGCCCCGACGCCGCCAGCGTCAAGGCCGGCGAGACCACCATCCAGGGCTCCGTGACCCGCGACGGCGAGCCCGTCACCGGTTACGTGCGGCTGCTGGACGCCTCCGGCGAGTTCACCGCCGAGGTGCCGACCTCGGCCACGGGCCAGTTCCGGTTCTACGCCGCGGAGGGCACCTGGACCGTACGCGCCCTGGTGCCCGGCGCCACCGCCGACCGCACCGTGGTCGCCCGGCAGGGCGGCCTCTCGGAGGTCGCGATCGCGGTCTGAGACCGCGCGGTCCGCGCGAAGCCCCGCACCGCCTCCCCGGCGTACCGTGGAGGTATGCGGGGCTTTCGCCGTACCGGCGTCCAGATGGACCCCCGCGCGCCGCGGAGTCAGCCGCGGCGCCGGAGGCGGTACTTCCTGCTGATGGGCATCGCGGTGCTGCTCTTCGTCCTCGGCGGCGCCGTCGTCGCCCCCTTCTCCGCACCCGCCGCGATCGCCATGTGCGTGGCCGCGGCGGCCCTCGTGCCGGTGGCGGTGATCATCGGCAACCGGCGGGAGAAGGGCGACAAGTGGTGGGACGAGAGGTGACTCAGTAGACGAGGGCCTGGCTGCCGTCCGCCATCGCCTCGCTGACGAAGACCTGCGCCCCCGCGATCCGCACGCCGTCCAGCACGTCCTTCTCCTCGATCCCGCGGCGCGCGGCGCACTGCGTGCACAGCGTGATCCGCCCGCTCGCCAGGACCCCGTCGATGAGCTCCGGCAGCGGCGCGGCGTGCGGCAGCTCGAACTCCGCGGCCCGCCCGGGCAGCGCGAACCAGGCGGACTCGCCGGTCAGCCAGAGCGACACCTCCACCCCGCTGGCGGCGGCGACGGCCGCCACCGTGAACGCCTGGGAGCAGCGCTCCGGCGCATCCGTACCCGCGGTCACCTTGATCACAAGCTTCTTGGCCATGCGCCAACTGTAGGGACTGCCGCGAGGGTGACATTCTCGCGGCACCGCGCGCTGTACAGGTATGGACCAGAGCAGGGGGCGCTTGTGACCTTTCCCGACGGAACGAGCGGCCCGCAGGCGGCCGACGACCCGCCGACGACCAGGCTCACGCCGATCAGACCCGACACCCGGCCCCCGGGGGCCTCGCCGTACGGGACGTTCGGGAGCCCGGCGCAGGGAGCGTTCGGGAGCACGGCACAGGGGACGTACGGCACGGCCGCGGACGCCGGACCGGCACCGGAGGCGGGCGGCAGGACGCGCCGCCGCGGAAAGCGCACCGCGCTGCTGCTGGCCGCCGCTGTACTCGCGGGCGCTCTCGGCGGCGTCACCTACGGCTACTTCGAGCAGGCCGGCAACCCCCCGACCCCGCTCCCCCCGCTCAACCAGCCCGGCCTCGCCCACCCCGACAAGCCGCTGCCCGCCGACGAGGCGGAGCCGCTGTCCGCCGCGCAGGACCGCCGGGTGAAGACGGACGGCGACCTGCGCGAGCTGCTCGTCTCCCGGCCGGACGGGACGGTCGACGCCGAGATCGACATCGGTGGCGAGGGCGCGGGCTGGCTCGCGCCGTACGAGGTGGCGGCCGGTACGGGCGCGCCCGAAGAAGTGCTCACGTTCATGCTGGAGAACGGGCTGCGGCGGACCGCGTTCACCGCGTGGCGCAACGAGGGGGACACCGAGTCCGTCGTCATGATCAACCTCTACCAGTTCCGCAACGACGCCACCGCGGGCTCCGTGGACTACCTGGAGAACCAGCAGTTGTACTCCTCCCTCGGTCCCGGCGGCCGGGTGCCGGCCGTGTCGCTGAAGGGCTCCGCGGACGGGATGGCCTACTTCCCCGAGGAGCCGTTCCAGGAGGCCGGAGTGCCGCCGCTCTACCAGGGCATGGCCCTCGCGCGCCGCGGCGACATCGTGATGGAGATCTACCAGATCGAAAGCTCCCCGCTGGAGCAGAAGGACCTGAAGAAGCTCGCCGAACGCCAGTTGGAGCGCCTGTGACCGGCCACTACCCCGCACCCGTCCCGCCACCGGCCGCCGCGCCCCCTGCGCCCCCGCCGGCCGCCCCGCGGTCCGGGCGGCGGCGGCTCGTGCCCGCCGTGCTGGCCGCGGTGCTCGTCGCCGGGGCCGCGGCCACCGGGGTCGTCGTCACCGCGCTGAAGGTCCAGGACGCCGACCGCGGCGCCGGCAGCACCGACGTGTGGCAGAAGCCCGAGGAGCGCGGCCTGGAGGGCGACGCGGCCAAGGACCCGGGCGTGGCCGCGCCCCCCGGTGGCCCGATCGGCGACGCGCTGCTGCCGATGCCGACGGGCTACCACCCGGGCCCGGACATCGACGAGTTCGGCAACGACACCGTCCTCACCGCCAAGCAGGCGGAGGCCGTCTACGAGCAGAGCGCGCGCGGACTGCCGCCCGACCAGCGGCGGTTGCAGCTCGACGCGCTGGACGACCTCGAACTGAAGGGGATGGCCATGCGGTCCTACGCGGCCGACGAGTCCGACCTCGTCGTCGAGGTGCAGCTCGCGGAGCTGTCGGGCGAGGGAAAGGCGGCGGGGCTCGCGGCCGTACAGGAGGAGCTGACGCGCACGATGGACCTCTTCGAGGAGGGGCCGAAGGTCGACGGGCACAAGAGCGCCGCGTGCTTCCTGGTGCCCGAGACCGCCCTCAGCGCGGAGGGCGACGCGGTGAAGATGATGACCTGCTCGGCGGCCAAGGGCGAGATGCTGGTCACGGTCACGGCGTACGGGCCCGCCGGGCACGGCAAGCGGGCGGTGCAGCTCCTGGAGAAGCAGCTCGACCACATCGACGCCCCGGGGAAGTCCATATGAGCGGCTACGCCCAGCAGCCCCCGCCCCCGTACCAGGGCCAGGCCCAGGGCCAGGGCCTGCCGCATCCCCCGCCGCCCGCGCCTCCCAGGCCGCCCCGCCGGTGGCTGCGCCCCGCCCTGCGCTGGGGCGCCGCCGTCCTGCTGCTGGCCGGCGCCGCGTTCGGCTCCGCGTACGCCGTCACCGGCGCCGAGCGCGGCGACCTGCCGGGACTGGCCACCGAGAGCGACGGCCGCTGGGACTACCCCGAGCTGGAGCTGCCCGCGCTGCCCGAGGGCAAGCCGCCGCCCTTCGCCCCCGCCAACGCCGGCGAGATCCACCACGCCGACCTCCGCGACCTGCTGCTGCCCGCCCCGGCGGGCGCCGAGGACGACGACGAGCTGAAGACCGAGGACGGCTGGCTGGCGCCCGCCGGCTTCACCTCCATCTACGTCAAGGAGGAGCGCGAGGAGCTGCGGCAGGCGCTCACCGACGACGCCGTGCGCCATATCGCCGCCACCGGCTGGACCATGCCCGACGGCACCCGCGCCCGGATCTACCTGCTGCAGTTCAACACCGCCTCCCTCGCCGCGCACTTCTACGACGAGCAGCTCGCCGGCGGCATCTCCACCGCCCGGGACCTCACCGGCGCCCCCGAGGTGGCGGTCGACGAGCGCTGGTCGGACGAGGACCAGTTGCCGGAGATGGAGCTGTACGTGTACGACGAGGCGAAGCCGCGCGGCAAGGAGCACGTCCGGCAGGCGTACGTCGTCGCCGGCGACACCGTGGGCCTCGTCACCGTCGAGGCGCCCGGGGAGGCGGAGCTGGTCCCGTTCCAGCAGACCCTCGTCCTCCAGCACCAGCTCCTCGGCTGACCTCCGCCCGGCACCCCGTCCGGCACCCGCGCCCGGCGCCCGCCGGGCCGGTGCCGGGACCGGCGGTTAGACTCGCTGGCGGTACGTCCCTCACCGTTACGGAGCGCCCCCGTGCTTGTCGTCACCTTCGACATCCTGCTCGCGCTGGTCTGCGTGGGCACACTCGCCTTCGCCGGCCTGGTCGTGAAGAAGCTGTACCAGGGCCAGCGCTGACGATGCCGATCGAAATCCCCTCCGACCTGCACAAGGACCTGGTCCCGCTGGCGTTCCTCCTGGGCGACTGGCAGGGTGCGGGCGTCTTCGACTTCCCCGGCAGCGAGAAGTGCAACTTCGGCCAGGAGGTGCGCTTCGGCCACGACGGCCGGGACTTCCTGGCGTACACCTCGTACACCTGGGTGCTCGACGAGGACGGCGAGAAGGTGCGCCCGCTGGAGAGCGAGTCCGGCTACTGGCGGATCCGGCCGGACCGGCAGCTCGACGTCGTCATGGTGCGCGACCAGGGCGTCGCCGAGGTCTGGTACGGCGAGCTGGCCGAGGGCAAGCCCCAGCTCGACCTGGCCACGGACGCGGTCGCGCGCAGCGCGGCCTCCCCGCCGTACGCGGGCGGCAAGCGGCTGTACGGGTACGTGAACGGCGACCTGATGTGGGTCGGCGAGAAGGCCACCCCGGAGGTGGAGCTGCGCCCGTACATGTCGGCCCAGCTCAAGAAGGTCGTGAACCCGCGGGAGTGGGCGAAGGACCTGAAGGACCTCCCGGACGACGGGATCGCCTTCTTCCGCTGACGCCCGGCCCCGCCCGGGGCCCGGCGGGGGCGCTTTCCGGCAACCGGCCGGGGTTCCGCCGCGACGCTCATACACTTGAGCCGTGGAGACCACCGACTGGAAGCGCGACCTGCGCGAGCGCGGCTACCGCCTGACGCCGCAGCGGCAGCTCGTGCTGGAGGCCGTCGACTCCCTGGAGCACGCGACGCCCGACGGCATCCTCAGCGAGGTCCGCAAGACCGCCGCCGGCGTGAACATCTCCACGGTCTACCGCACCCTGGAGCTGCTGGAGGAGCTGGGCCTCGTCAGCCACGCGCACCTCAACCACGGCCCGCCGACGTACCACATCGCCGACCGCCACCACCACCTGCACCTCGTCTGCCGCGTCTGCGACCGGGTGATCGAGGCGGAGAACGCGGTGGCGGAGCCGTTCGCGGAGACGCTGCGGCAGCGGTTCGGCTTCGAGAGCGACGTGCAGCACTTCGCGATCCTCGGCCGCTGCGCGACCTGCACCGAGGCGGGCGCGACCGACGCCGCCGCCCCGTCCCGCCCCTGAGACACCCGGAACCCCCGGGCGCGTGAGGCTCCGCGGCGCCGGGACGCCCCGAACGCGGCCGAATCCGGCCCGTGACCGCGGGTGGCCACCCGGACGTACTCTTGAAGCATGAACGCGCCTTCCCCCCTCCTCTCCCTGCCCGGGGCGGTCGCCGCCGAGGCTCCCGACGAGGGCGTCGCCGCGCACTACGGCGATCTCTTCCGGGAGCAGCGCGCGCTGGACGCCGGCGAGGGCTTCGTCGACCTCTCCCACCGCGGCATCGTCTCGGTCTCCGGCCAGGACCGGCTGAGCTGGCTGCACCTGCTGCTCACGCAGCACGTGGAGGCGCTCGCGCCGGGGCACGCCACCGAGGCGCTGGTGCTCTCCGCCCACGGGCACATCGAGCACGCGCTGTACCTCGTCGACGACGGCGAGACGACGTGGGCGCACGTCGAGCCGGGCACGCAGAAGGACCTCATCGCGTACCTGGAGAGCATGAAGTTCTTCTACCGGGTGGACATCGCGGACCGTACGGACGACCTCGCCGTGGTCCATCTGCCGGCCGGCTCCATCACGGAGGCGCCCGAGGGTGTGACCGTCCGCGAGACGGCGTACGGGCGCGACCTCTTCCTGCCGCGCGCGTCGCTGGCGGACTTCGCCGCCGCCGCGGGCCCGCCCGCCGGGGTGCTGGCGTACGAGGCGCTGCGGGTGGCGGCGCACCGGCCGCGGCTCGGCCTGGAGACCGACCACCGCACGATCCCGCACGAGGTGGGCTGGATAGGCACCGCCGTGCACCTGGAGAAGGGGTGCTACCGGGGGCAGGAGACGGTCGCGCGGGTGCAGAACCTGGGCCGGCCGCCGCGCCGCCTGGTCTTCCTGCACCTGGACGGCAGTGAGGTGACGCTGCCGCCGCACGGGGCGGCGATCCGGCTGGCGGCCGAGGAGGAGGGGCGCAAGCTGGGCTTCGTCACGACCTCGGTGCGCCACCACGAGCTGGGGCCGATCGCGCTCGCGCTGGTGAAACGGAACGTTCCGGCGGACGCGGCGCTGCTGGCGGACGAGACGGCGGCGGCGCAGGAGACGGTCGTCGAGCCCTGAGCCCGTGGGGCGGCGGCGCCCCGCGCGCGGGGGCGTGCTCCCGTGCGCCTCGGATGTCGCGTACGCCCCTCCGCGCCCCGCGCGATCCGTACACGCGTGCGCCGCGCGTTCGTACGCCTTGCTCCGTACGGCTGCGCCCGCCCGCCTCCGGCCCGTACGGCTCAGACCTCGACCAGCACCGTGAACGGGCCGTCGTTCGTCAGCGTCACCCGCATCTTCGCGCCGAACGCCCCCGTCTCCACCTGCGCGCCCAGCGCCCGCAGTTGCGCCACGACCTCCTCGACCAGCGGCTCCGCGACCTCCCCCGGCGCCGCCGCCTGCCACGTCGGCCGGCGGCCCTTCCGGGGGTCGCCGTAGAGGGTGAACTGGCTGATCACGAGCAGTGGCGCCGACACGTCCGAGCAGGACTTCTCGTCCTCAAGCACCCGCAGCGTCCACAGCTTGCGGGCCAGTTGCGCCGCCTTCGCGGGAGTGTCGTCGTGGGTGACGCCCACGAGTACGCACAGCCCTTCGCCGATCACCTCGCCGACCGTCTCGCCGCCGGCCTCGACCCGCGCGCCGTCCGCCCGCTGCACCACCGCTCGCATACATCGCATTATCCCCAGGGCGCCACGTGCGCCGCCGTGCCCCCGGGCGCCGCAACGTGCGCGGGGCCGAACGGGCGCAGTCTCCCTGCGATTCGACCGTGCGCAATGGCACGATTGCCTACGGTGTCCGGAAGGTCGCCACGCCGACGCGGCATCTTCGGACGAAGGGGACTGACACTCGCATGAGCTCTCCCGGAGCCGGGCGGCCCACGCCGCCCGTACCGACCGCGCGCAGCAGCCCGCCCGCCGACCGCCCGCCCCGCCCGCCGGGGCCGCGCGCCCCGGACGGCGGTCCCGCGCCCGCGTCCCAGGCGGCGCGGGCCGCGGCGACCGCGCCCGCGGCAGGCGGCGCCACCGCCGTGCTCGCCGCCGCGGGGCCCGCCACCCCGCCCGCGCCGCTCGACGCGCTGGGCCTGCCCGAGCTGCGCCGGCTGCGCCGCTCCGCCCAGCAGGAGGAGGCCGACCTCAGCTACGTACGCCGCCTGCTGCACGGCCGGATCGACATCCTCCGCGCCGAGCTGGGCCGCCGCGCGAGCCCGCACTCGCCGGTGCTCGACCGGCTCCCCGAGATCCTCACCGACGGCCCCTCGCCGCGCCCCGCCTCGGCCCGGCACGTCACCCTGGGCACGCCGCTGCGCGAGGAGTACCGGGAGCTGGCGGAGGAGATGCTCGCCGAGGTCGCGCTCTCCGACCTCTCGGCCCGTACGGACGAGGAACTGCACCGGGGCCTCGCCCGGCTGGCCGGCTACGAGGCCCGGATCTCCCGCCGCCGGCAGCGGCTGCAGCGGACCGCGGACGAGTGCAGCGCCGAGATCGCCCGCCGCTATCGTGAAGGGGAGGCGCAGGTCGACGACCTGCTGTCCTGAGTTCTGACCGAGCGACGGAGCGGAGACCCCGAGGCCGTCCCCGGCACGGAGGGCGCCCGCGCATGCACGACGACACCTGGATACACCCGCCGCCGGTCCCCGGTCCCGCGGCCACCGAGGAGGGCGCGTACGCCGGCGCCGCGCCCGTGCTGGCGGAGGTGGTGCGCTCCGGCTTCGCCGAGGGCCGGCACCGGGGGTCGCTGGTGCTGCTGGGCCCGGACGGCGAGGTGGAGCGGGCCTGGGGGAACGTGACGGGCCAGGTCTTCCCGCGGTCGTCGAACAAGCCGTTCCAGGCGGTGGCGGTGCTGCGGGCGGGGGCGCGGACGGACGCGGGGCCGCTGGCGGGCGAGCGGCTGGCGCTGGCCGCGGCCAGCCACTCGGGCGAACGGTTCCACCTGTATCTCGTACGCAAGATGCTCGCCGGGACCGGGCTGTCGGAGGACGACCTGCGGACCCCGCCCGACCTGCCGCTGGACCCGGAGGAGCGGGAGGCGTACCTGGCCGCCGGCGGGCGGCGGGACCGGGTGGCCATGAACTGCTCGGGCAAGCACGCCGCGATGCTCGCGGCGTGCGTCGCGAACGGCTGGCCGCGGGCACCATACCTCGCCGCCGAGCACCCGCTGCAGCGGCTGGTGCGGCAGGTGGTGGAGGAGACGGCGGGCGAGGAGGTGCGGCACGTCGGCGTCGACGGCTGCGGCGCGCCGCTGATGTCGCTGTCGCTGACGGCGCTGGCGCGCGGCTTCCGGCGGCTGGTGCTGGCCGCGGAGGGCACGCCGGAGCGGCGGGTGGCGGACGCGATGCGGGCGCATCCGGAGTACGTCGCGGGCACCCGGCGGTGGGACACCTGGCTGATGCGCGGGGTGCCGGGGGCGCTGGCGAAGGTCGGCGCGGAGGGCGTGCAGGCGGTGGCGCTGCCGGACGGGCGGGCGCTGGCGTTCAAGGTCGACGACGGGGCGCTGCGGGCCGTCGGTCCCGTGCTGGCGCGGGGCCTTGCGCTGCTGGGCGTACGGTCCCCGGTGCTGGCCAGGATCGGGGCGGCGCCGCTGCTGGGCGGCGCGGAGCACGTCGGGGAAATTCGCGCGACGTTCTGACGCCCGCCGCCTAGCGTGGACGCATGATCGATAACTCCGGGACAGCACTGCACCCCGCGGACGGGGTGCCGTCATGAGCGACGGCATCGAGATCCGTACGCTCACCGAAGGCGACGTGGGCGACTGGATGCGCGCCCTGCACACCGGCTTCATCCGCACCCCCTCCGTCACCGAGGAGGACGTGGCGCTCTTCATCGCGGAGCGGGACCTGGCCCGGGTGCGGGGCGCGTACGACGGCAGGCGGTGGGTCGGCACGTACCGCAGCTTCGCTCAGGAGCTGACGGTGCCGGGCGGGGCGGCGGTGCCCTCGTGCGCGGTGTCCAGCGTCACGGTCTCGCCGACGCACCGCAGGCGCGGGCTGCTCAGCCGGATGCTGCGGGACGACCTGGCGGCGGCGAAGGAGCGCG
This sequence comes from Streptomyces sp. WAC 06738, assembly GCF_003945505.1. NCBI lineage: Bacteria > Bacillati > Actinomycetota > Actinomycetes > Kitasatosporales > Streptomycetaceae > Streptomyces > Streptomyces sp. WAC 06738. The sequence goes on from NZ_CP029618.1 coordinate 3,392,561, forward strand.
GCGACGTGGTCGCCAGCCTGATCGCCGCGGAGTACCCGATCTACGGCCGCTACGGCTTCGGCCCCGCCACCTGGGCGACCGCCTACGACGTGACCACACCGCGCGCCCAGCTCGACCCGCGCTACGCGGGCCCGGACGACGGCGGCACCGTCGAACTCCTCGACGGTGCCGAGCTGATGGCGATCGCCCCCGCGCTGCACGACCGCTTCCGCTCGCTGGTCCCCGGCGCGGTGAACCGGAGCGCGTACAAGTGGAAGGTGCACACGGGCGCGGCCCGCTTCAGCGTCGACGAGCCGTGGCACGAGCCCTTCTACGCGGCCTACCGCTCGGCGGCGGGCGAGCCGGAGGGCGTCGTCACGTACCGCACCAAGTGGGGCGAGTGGCCCGGCAAGCTCTCCGACGACGAGCTGACCGTGACCGACCTGATCGCCGTCACGCCCGCCGCGGAGCGGGCGCTCTGGCGCTATCTGGTCTCCTTCGACTGGATCACGACGATCCATACGGGCCACCGGGCGCCCGACGATCTCCTCCCCCTCTACCTAGGTGACCCTCGGGCGGCCCGGGTGACCACGCACGCGGACTACCTGTGGCTCCGGCCACTGGACGTCCCGCGACTTCTGGAGGCCCGCACGTACGCGGCCTCCGGCTCCCTGGTGCTCGACGTACACGACCCGGCCGGCCTGGCCGGCGGCCGCTTCCTGCTGGACGCCGGTGGCCCGGGCGGCACCGGCTGCGTACCCACGGACCGGCCCGCCGACCTCGCCCTGAGCGTGGCGGAGCTCGCGCGGCTCAGCCTGGGCGACGAGTCCGCGGTACGGCTCGCCGCCCTGGGCGTGGTCGACGAGGAGCGCCCGGGCGCCGCCGCACGGGCGGACACCCTGCTGCGCACCTCGCGCCGACCGTGGTGTCCCGACATGTTCTAGATTTCCTCTGCCTCACTGCCCGGCCGCGGCGCGGCCGGGCTCGGCGGACTGGAGCAGCAGCACGGCGAGCGCGAGGCCGCCGATGGTCATGCACGTGACGTTCTGCGCCTTGAGCCCCACGAGCAGGGTGGTGAGCCCGATCGCTCCCACCGCGCCGAAGCGCCATTCGACGAAGCGCTCGAAGCCGACGAGCAGCGCGGACATGGCCAGAGTGATTCCGACCGGCATGGTGGGTCCCTCCCTTCTGCCTACGCAGCGGTCCCCCCTCCCCCCATGCGCCTTCGGACAGCGGGAGAGCGCGAGCCCCGGGCGACGACCATCACCGCCAACTTCTCTCAGTTGCCGCCAGGGTCGCAGAGTTGGTGACCAACTCTGCTTAACTTGTGCCCAGTTGGTAACCAACTCAAAACATTCTGGAGACAACCCCCGCCGGTTGGCCGGAAGTTGTAAGGTTGGCGGGGTGAGCAGGGACCAACCTTCGGCAACCAGCGCCCGAGCCGAACGCGACCGCGTCGCCGACGCACTGCGCGCACGCATCGACTCCGGCGAACTCCGCCCGGGCGACAGCCTGCCGACGCAGAAAGCCCTGATGGACGAGTTCGCCGTCGAACGCGGCGTGGTCCGCAAGGCCCTCGCCCTCCTCAAGAGCGAACACCGCCTCGCCGACGTCGGCAGAGGCTCACCCCCGACGGTGGCGGAGCCCACCGCCCGCCGCGCAGGGGCCTCGTCGCTCACCGCGGACGTGGAGTTGGCGGAGCGGCTCGACGTGGCATTTCAGGCCACCGACGTCACCCTCGACGTCTTCGGTCTGACCACCGAGACACTCAACAGCGCCATCGCACCCACCCTGATGGCCATCAGGGCCGGCCGCATCGCGCCCCGCTCGGTCACCTGCCGCATCATGGTCCCCAGCCCCGAGGCCCACCTGGCCCTCCCCTTCCTCATCGACGACCCGGCGGACCCCCGCCCCCTTCAGCGCCTCAACCGCCTCATCGAACTGCACACGCGCGCCTTCGCGCACGGCATGCAGTACCTCGGCGAACGCGGCCTCGTGGAGGAACTCTCCGTCGAAGTCCGTGGCGTGCCCCTCACCCCGACCACGAAGCTCTATGTCCTCAACGGCAACGAAGCCCTCACCGGCTTCTACGAGGTCGTCCGCAACAGCGTCCCCGCCCCGTTCAGCGAGGACCACATGGACATCTACGACGTCCTCGGCCTCAACTCCCACCTGTTCCGCTACTCCGCGGGCTCCGACAGCCGCGGCAAGAGCGACGTGGACTTCGTCGAGCACTCCCGAACATGGTTCGAGTCGATGTGGAAGACGATCGCGAAGCCGTACCCCTTCACCTCCCAAGCGTCGACTGCCTGAAAATGACCGGCCGTTGTACGGTGCTGTCCGAACACTGGCCCCTGGGCGTGGGGGCCGGGTCGGTGCCGACTCGGAGAAACGTCACGGCACCCATGACGCGTACGGGATGGAGACCCCTTGCGGTATTCCCACCGGCCGGCCCCCGCACGGGGAAGGGGAGGAACATGACTCCCCTCGCAGCGGCTCTCGACTCGGCGAAGTGCGTGTTCTTCGACTTCGACGGGCCGATCTGCCGGCTGTTCTCCGCTCGCCCGGCCGACCTCATCGCCCGGCGGCTCCTGAATCTGCTGGACGACGAGGAGCCCCTCCTGCTGGCGGAGGAGACGTACCTGCCGCACGACCCGCTGGGCATCCTGTCGGCCGCCCTCCGCGCGGCGCCTGACCACGAGTTGATACCTACGGCGGAGCAACAGCTCACGCAGGAGGAACAGCGAGCGGCGCGTCACGCCACCAGCACCCCGGATGCCCACGCGCTGATCGAGGAGTTGTACGGGCAGGGCCGGGTGCTGGCCATCACGTCGAACAACTCGGCCGCCGCCATCCGCGTCTATCTGGACCGGCACGGGCTCGCCCCCTACTTCTCGCCCCATGTCCACGGCCGCCGGGCGGACCCGATCCGGCTCAAGCCCGACCCGGACTGCCTGTGGCGCGCGCTGGAGTCGACGGGCACCATGCCCGGTGAGTGCCTCATGATCGGCGACTCGCCCTCGGACTGGAAGGCCGCCGAGAACGCAGGCGTGAGCTTCGTCGGCTACGCCCGTGCGCCGCACAAGGCCGAGGCGCTGGAGCAGGCGGGAGTACGGCTCATCGTCCACTCGATGAAGGAGATTCTCGACGCGATATCCGGTGCTGCCCCGGCCGCGGTCCGCCCCCCAGACAATTAACTGGCTCTCAGTAGCGTCGAGGGGGCCGTGCAGGTCGCGGACGAGTAACCTTCCCTGATCACTGCCACACCACCCACCACGCCACTGTCGAGGACTTCCGACCGATGCCGGCCTCCCAAGCATCCCCTTTTCAGACCATCTTCGCCGTGGCGGAGCAGGTCGTGGGGCCGCTGCCCGGGTACCACCACGAGACGTACGCGGTTCGACTGGGCGCTGCTTCCGGGTTGTTCGGGCAGTCGGCCGGGTGGGTGAAGTTGCGGGATCCGCGGCCCGGGTTGTTGTGGTTCGACCGTCGGTGTTTCGGGTCCGAGGACGAGCTGCTCGCCACGCTGGCCGGGCGCGTCTCCCACATTCCCGCGGTCGGCCACATCGACTCCCTCACCGTCCAGGGCTTCATCGAAGGGTGCACGCTGGCCGAGGTCGCGCCGCCCGGGGAGGACGTGCCCGCCCCGTTCGTCGGCCAGATCATCCGGCTCTTCCGGGAGCTGCTGGCCGTCGAGCCCTACGATCCCGCGCTGCTCGCGCTGCACACCCCCCTGCCGGCGGAGCGCGGGAGCGCGGAGTTCGCCCGGGATCTCGTCCAGTTCACCTTCATTGACGTGGTCGAGCAGTCCCTGCCCCACTTCGACGCGCTCTTCCACAGCCTGGGCATCCACCCGGGGTCCGCCCCCGCCACCCCCTCCTCCCTGGAGGCCCGGCTCCGGGGCATGACCCCGCGCCCGTTCGGGCTGCTCCACGGGGACGTGCACCGCGCGAACCTCATCGTGGACGAGCACGGCGCCCTCTGGGCCATCGACTGGGAGCTGGCCCTGATCGGCGACCCGCTGTACGACCTGGCCACCCACCTGCATCTGATGCGCTATCCGGCCCGCCAGGAGGGCGAGGTCATCGCCCGCTGGGCCGACGTGGCGGAGGAGTCCCGGCCCGGGGCCGCCGCAGGTATCGAGGCCGACCTGCCCCGGTATCTCGCGTTCAAGCGGATCCAGTCGGTGTACACGGATGTGATCCGGCAGGCGTACTCGACGGAGCGGGGTGAGACGTCGACCGCCGAGGCGGCCAAGGTGATCAACGCCGCGCTCGACCGGGCGGCGGACTCACTGCCGTTGCCCACGGTGGCCGGTGCCGGCGAGATCGAGCACGAGCTGCTGCGGTGGCTGGCCACACCCCGCCCGCGGGGCGCGGCCAATACCGGGGGATCGCCTTCCGCATCGTAGGGTGACGGCATGAGTGGAGTCGACGAGCCCGCGCACGACCCCGCCGTGTTCGAGCTGGCCACCAAGGCTTTCGAGCTTGCCCGGCAGGGGCAGACCGACACGCTGGCCGCCTATGTGGACGCCGGGGTGCCGGCCGGGCTGCGGGACGACGACGGGGACACCCTCGTGATGCTCGCCGCGGTCAACGGGCATCCCGGGACCGTCGCCGCGCTGTTGCAGCGGGGGGCCGACGCGGATCAGGTCGGGGCCGCCGGTGCGACGCCGCTGGCCGCGGCGGTGCGGGCCGGGGCCGACGACGTCGTGCGGGTGCTGCTGCGGCACGGGGCGGATCCACAGGCCGGGTCCCCCTCGGCGGTCGCGACCGCGCGGGTCGCCGGCAGGACGGAGCTGCTGGAGCTCTTCGGCGGCGTGTGAGGCCCGGGTCCCTTACCTCACCCGCCTCCTGAACAGCACCGCCGCTGCCGCCATCGACCCCACCGTCAGCGCCGCGCACCACGCCAGGGCCTCCCACGGGCTGCTGCCCGCCGGCTGGCCCAGCAGCAGTTTCCGCAGTGACTCGATCACCGGTGTCAGCGGCTGGTGCTCGGCGAAGCCGTGGAGCCAGCCCGGCATCGAGTCGACCGGGACGAAGGCGCTGGACGGGTACGGCAGGAAGGCCAGGAAGAACGTGAAGCCACCCGCCGCCTCCGGGGAGTTGGCCAGCAGGCCGACCGCCGCCGCGACCCACGATATGGCCGTGATCACCGCCAGCAGGATGCCCGCCGACGCGAGCCAGCCGCCGACGCCCGCGTCCGGGCGGAAGCCGATCGCGAAGGCGACCGCGAAGACCAGCACCGTGGCGGCCAGGTTCCGCACGACGCTGGCGGCGACGTGGCCGGTGAGGACGGCGGTGCCGCCGACGTCGAGGGAGCGGAAGCGGTCGATGACCGCGCCCTTCATGTCGTCCGCGACGCTCATCGCCGTCGTGCCCGCGCCGAAGCCGGCACACAGGACGAGGACGCCGGGGGCGACATAGTCCACATAGCGCCAGCCTCCGCCGGTGTCGATCGCGCCGCCGAAGAGGTAGACGAAGACGAGCATCAGCAGGACGGGCAGCGCGAGCGCCGTGATCACGGCGTCGGGGTTGCGGGAGCTGAGCCGCACGGAGCGGCCGACCATCGTCGCCGAGTGGGTGAGGGCGTCAGCCATCGCGGGTCACCTTCAGAAAGACGTCGTCGAGCGTCGCGGAGTGCACGGCGAAGCGCTCGACCTGGGTGCGGTCGGGGTCGATGGCGTCGAGCAGGTCGCGTATGTGGGCGGCGCGGCCGTCGGTGGTGACGCCCAGGGTGCGGGTGCCGGGGTCGCGGCGCACGGCGAGGTGGTCCAGGGCGTGGGCCGCCTTCTCGTACGCCTCCGGGGAGGCCAGCGTGAGGTCCAGCCGCTCGGCGGAGACCTGCTGCTTCAGCTCCGCCGCCGTGCCCTCGGCGACGAGCCGGCCCCCGTCGAGGAGCGCGATGCGGTCGGCGAGGCGGTCGGCCTCCTCCAGATACTGCGTGGTGAGGAAGACCGTGACGCCGGCGTCGGCGAGGCGGCGCACCTCGTCCCAGACGGCCTGGCGGCTGCGGGGGTCGAGGCCCGTGGTCGGCTCGTCGAGGAAGATCACCGAGGGGTCGCCGACCAGGCCCGCCGCGAGGTCGAGACGGCGGCGCATGCCTCCCGAGTACGTGCGGACGCGGCGCCCGGCGGCCTCGCCCGCGAGGCCGAACCGCTCCAGCAGCCCGGCCGCGCGGCGGGCGGCGGCGGGGCGGGAGAGGCCGGTGAGGCGGGCGACCATGCGGAGGTTCTCGGCGCCGGTCAGCTCCTCGTCCAGCGCGGCGTACTGCCCGGTGAGGCTGATGGCCCGGCGGACCTGCGCGCGCTCCGCGACCACGTCGAACCCGGCGACGCTCGCCGTGCCCGCGTCGGCGCGCAGCAGCGTCGCGAGGATGCGGACCGTGGTGGTCTTCCCGGCGCCGTTGGGCCCGAGGAGGGCGAAGACCGTGCCGGGCCCGACGGTCAGGCCGACGCCGTCGAGCACCTTCGTGCCGCCGTACGCCTTGGTGAGGCCGGCGGCCTCGACGGCGGGGCGGGTGGGCTGGGGCACAGCTCCCCCCTTTCTCCGTAGAAGCTCCGCAGAGCCGCTTCTGCGTATGCCTTACACACTACTGCGTAGAGCATACACGGCACTGTGTAGGGCGTAAACTGAGCAGATGGACGCCATGGACGCCGCGGGCGAAGGCCGGCGCGGCGAGGACAAGCGCGACGCCGGAGCCGTTCCCGCCAGTGTCGAGGCCGCGTGGGGCCTGCGGCCGCGGCCGCAGAAGGGGCCGAAGCGGGGGCTGACGCTCGACGGGATCGTCGCGGCGGCGGTCGCGGTCGCGGACGCGGAGGGGCTGGAGGCCGCGTCGATGGGGCGGGTGGCCAAGGAGCTGGGCGTCTCGACGATGGCGCTCTACCGGTACGTGGCCACGAAGGACGAGCTGGTCACGCTCATGGTCGACGGGGCCTTCGGCCCGCCGCCGCCGCTGCCGGCGGAGGCCGAGCGCGACTGGCGGGCGGGGCTGCGGCACTGGTACCAGGCCGTCGGCAAGGCGATGTTCGCGCACCCGTGGGCCGTGGCGCACGTACCGAGCGGCGGCCCGCCGGTCACGCCGAACCAGCTCGCGGCGCTCGACCAGGCCCTCTACATCCTGCGCGACACCCCGCTCACGGAGTTCGAGAAGGTGGCCACGGCGCTGCTGGTGAGCAACCAGGTGCGCGCGGAGGTGACGATCGCCCTGGCGATGGGCGGCAGCCCCGACGTGGAGCGGCTGATGAACGAGTACAGCCGGTTCCTGCTCCGCGTCTCCGACGCCGGCCACCTGCCCCATCTGCGTACGGCGGTGGAGGGCGGCGCCTTCGACGAGGGGGACGCGGAGGCGCCGCAGAACCCCTCGGACTACGACGAGTTCGCGTTCGGCCTGGAGCGCGTGCTCGACGGCATCGAGGCGCTGATCAACGGACGCCGCCGGGACTGACCACGGGCGTCCGCACGCTGATCACGGACTTCCGCACGCCTGGTCCGGCGGGGGATCATGTGGCATGCGCGCGGACGGCTGGCACCTCACCGAAGACCTCGACGAATTCCTGGCCGAAGCGGGGGAGTTCCTGCGCGACCGGCCCGTACCGCACATCATGGCGCTGACCTGGGCGGCCCGGCTGAAAGCGCGCGGCACGGGCCCGTACGGCGGCGGGCGCCCGCTGCTCGGCCGGCTGTCCCGGGCGGGGTCGGTGGCCGGCGTCTGCCACCAACTGCCGGGCCGCAGCCTCGGCCTCACCCCGCTCACCGCGGCAGAGACCGACTCCCTCGCCGCGCACCTCGCGGCCCTCGGCCACACCCCGCCCGGCGTCGGCGGCGACCACGACACCACCACCGCCTTCGCGGCGGCCTGGCAGCGGCACACGGGCGCCGCCCCGGCCCCCGCCGTCCGCCTCCGGCTGCGCCGCCTCGGTACGCTCACGCCGCCGGATCCCGCGCCGGCGGGGCGGGCGCGGGCCGCGGGCGAGGCGGACCACGAGCAACTCATGGACTTCTGCCGCGGCTTCGCGGCCGACGTCCGCGAGGACGTCACCATCGACGCCGCCACCTGGCCCACGACCCGCTACGCCGACAAGCACTACACCTTCTGGGAGACCCCGGACGGCACTCCCGTCTCCATGGCCGGCGTCAACCCGGCCGTCGCCGGGCTCGCCCAGGTCGACCCGGTCTACACCCCGTCCGCCCACCGCGGCCACGGCTACGCGGCCGCGGTGACGGCGGCGGTGACCCGCGCGGCGCTCACCGCGGGCGCCACGGAGGTCGTGCTCTTCACCGACGCGACCAACCCGACCAGCAACGCCCTGTACCAGCGCCTCGGCTACGACGTGTTCGCCGACTGGACGACGTACACCTTCGCGCAGGACTGACGAGCATCCCCAGCATGCCGAGCCCCGCCATGACCGCGGCGAGATGCAGCGCGGCGGCGACGGCGGGGCTCTCGGGGAGGGTGACGTCCGCGGGGCGGGCGAGTGCCACATACACCGTGAGGGGCAGCTTCCAGCCGCTCCACGCGAAGAGCGAACCGGAGCCGAGCCAGCCGAGTCCGAGCAGGAGCGGGCGGGGCACGGGAGCGGGACGTGTTTGGGCGAGCGACCGGACGGCGGCGGCCCCGGCGAGCGCCCAGAACGCGCTCAGGCCGGTCAGCAGGTACCCGTCCGTGCTCCGTTCGCCCGGGTGCGCCACGCCCGCGGTGCCGCCCGCGGCCCAGTAGAGCCACACCAGGCCGACGGCGGCGGCGACGCCGGCGGACCGGCACGCCACGGTACGGGGCCCGTCCCCGGCCCGCCCCGTGAACGCCTCCGGCCAGCGCCGCCGCAGATAGGCGGGGAGGGCGAGGGCGAGGCCCAGCCCCATCGACACGAAGCTGAACTGGATCAGGGCGGCTTCCCAGCCGGGCATGGCGGGATCGTCGCGGGACGCCGAGCCGCCGTCCCCGCCGCCACCGCCGCCACCGCCGCCACCGCCGTCCCACAGCGTGCTGAACACCGCGTAGGGAAGGATCGACACCAGGAACCCGGACCCGGCCCAGGCGCAGAACGCCACCATCCACCCCGGTATCCGCATGCCCCAGGGCCGTACCAGCGCGAGCCCCAGGGCGATGCCGATCGCCGCCATCCCGATGGTCACCGTGTTGAGGAGCAGCCAGCCGGTCAGGCTGAAGCCGCCGCCGACCGGCGCCACGCCCAGCAGCGCGCCGGCCACCCACGACACCTTGATCAACGCGTACGGCGCCAGGGCCAGCGCCGCCCCGTATCCCGACCACCGGCCGACTCGGTCCCAGCCTTCCACCGGATGTCCCTCCCTCGGCAGGAACACCAGACTCGGCCCTCACCCCGCCCCGTACGTCCCCCGCCGGGGGTGTCCGCCTCCCCCGGGCGGCGGGGGCGGGTCTCGTCATCGAGGCGGACGGGCGCCCGGGCGCGCCGGACGAGCCGGTACGCGTCGGCCCGGCGGCGGAGTTCGTACGCGCGCGTCAGGTACCACTCGGCGTCCACCCGTCTACTGCTGCCGGCGCTCCACGACGTCCGCCACCACGCAACTCACGTTGTCGGGGCCGCCGGAGCCGTTGGCGAGCGCGACGAGCGCGCGGACCGTCTCCTCGGGGTCGCCGCCCTCCGCGAGCACCCGGCGGATCTCCTCCTGCGGTACGACGGCCGACAGCCCGTCCGAGCACAACAGGTACCGGTCGGCAGGACGGGCGTCGTGCAGGCGCATGTCCGGGGTGACGTCCGGGTCGTGGCCCAGGGCGCGGAGCAGCAGGGAGCGCTCGGGGTGGGAGGACGCCTCCTCGGGGGTGAGGCGGCCCTCGTCGACCATCGACTGCACGACGGTGTGGTCGTGGGTGATGAGGAACAGTTCGCCGTCGCGCAGGAGGTACGCGCGTGAGTCGCCGATGTGGACGAGGGCGAGCTGGGAGCCGGTCCAGAGCATCGCGGTGAGCGTGGTCCCGGCGTCCGCGGGCGACGGGGCGGCGACGGCGCGCACGGCGTGCTCGGCCTCTCCGATCGCGTCCTCCAGCACGTTGAGGAGACCGCCGGCCGGAATGCCGTCGGTCTCCAGCCGCCTGAGCGCGTCGACGGCGGCGGCACTCGCGGGCGCGCCCCGCACCCCGTACCCGTCGGCGACGGCGAGCAGCCGCTCCCCGGCGTAGGCGGTGTCCTGGTTGCTCTCCCGTACGAGACCGGTGTCGGACAGGGCGGCGTAACGGATCTCCAGGGGCATGGCGGGTTCCTTCCACGACAGATGGTTGACGAGGAAGGCGGCCAGCTCGCGCCGCGCGGCGGTGTCGGCCTCGACGCGCGCCCAGTACGCCCGTACCTCCGCCGCGGCGGCACCGGCGTCCAGGGAGCAGACGTGCCGGATACGGGCCAGGGGCATCCCGAGCCGCCGCAGCCAGGCGACGAGCCGCGCCTGCTCCAGTTGCCCGGGGGCGTAGAGGCGGTAGCCGGTCACCGGGTCCACGCGGGCGGGGGTCAACAGCCCCAGCTCGTCGTAGAGCCGCAACGCCTTGGGCGACAGCCGCGCCGCGCGCGCGAAGGCCCCGATGGTGAGCAACCCCATGCCGTCCCTCCTCGTGCCGGGCGGCCGCCCGGCACGGCCGATGCTGTGGCTTCCCCCAGGGTGAAGGTCAACCGCGACCTCTAGGCTCGTCCACAGTGAGTCCGCCGGCCGGTCCCCGGGAGCCGTCATGCAGATGAAGTTGAGCGCGATCACCCTCGACTGCCCCGATCCCCCGCTGCTGGCGGCGTTCTACCAGCAGGCCACCGGCCTCACGCTCCACCCGAAGTCGGACGCCGACTTCGCGGGTCTCACCGGGGCCGGCGAACTCGTCATCGGCTTCCAGCGGGTCGACGGCTACCGGGCGCCGACCTGGCCCACCCAGGCCGTACCGCAGCAGCTCCACCTCTGCTTCACGATCGAGGAGGACCTGGCCGAGGCCGAAGCCCGGCTCCTCTCCCTGGGCGCGGCCAAACCGCAGGGCCAGCCCCAGGAGGACAGGTGGCGGGTCCTCACCGACCCGGCGGGGCACCCCTTCTGCATCGTCAGGGCCGCCGCGCCGGAGTGAAGCGCGGGGGCGCGGCCGTCACGCGTCCGTCACCTGGTGATCACCGGAGTCGTCGTCCTCGGCCGGACGGAGCCTGCGGCGGGCGGCTTCCAGCCGCTCGGCGTAGTCCGCCGCGTAGATCTGCGGCAGCGACTTGTCGAGGGTTCCGGCGATGCGGTGAAGGGGCGCCCAGACCGCGGCATCGTCGACGAGGCGACCGAGATCCGTCATCTGCACCCGCTCCAGCCAGTCCGACAGGACCAGCGCCTCGTCCGGGGTGAGCCTGACGACGATCTCGGGGTTCTCCACGGGTCGACGGTAGTCCGCGGGCCGTGTGCTGTCAGAGGCGTCGGGCACGAGGCCGTCGACGGCCGCGGACGAAAACCCGGCGACGCCGGGGATCGTCCCCGGGATACTCGTCGCCCGTGGATGAGGTCAACGTCGTCGTCGCCCATTCCGAGCGCGCGACCCTGCGCGTCGGTGAGGTGTTCCTGAAGGTGGACACCGATCAGGCGCGCATCGACGTCGAGGTCGAGGCGATGGCCCTGGTGCCGGTCCCCACCCCGGAGATCCTCTGGCGCAAGCCGTCCGTACTCGCGATCGCCGCGGTCCCGGGGACGGCGCTCGGCCGGCTCGGTGAGCCCTCGGCCGCGTCGCCGGCGGCGTGGGCCGCGGCGGGTGCCGCCGTGCGGCGGTTGCACGACGCGCCGCTGCCGCCCTGGCCCGGCCGGCGCCGCCGGGGCCCCGGCGAGTGGGCGGCGGAACTCGACCGGGAGTGCGACCTGCTCGTGAAGAACGGCATCCTGCCCGCCGGCCTGGTCACCCGCAACCGCCAGGTCGCCGAGACCGCGCTCCGGCCGTGGACTCCGGTGTTCGCGCACGGCGACCTGCAGATCGAGCACGTCTTCGTCGACGGAGACGAGGTCACGGGCATCATCGACTGGTCCGAGGCGGGCCGGGGCAGTGCCCTGTTCGACCTCGCCACCCTGACGCTCGGGCACGAAGAGAACCTCGACGACCTCCTCGCCGGCTACGGCACCGACGTCGACGTCGACGCGATCCGCGCGTGGTGGTCGCTGCGCAGCCTGCTGGGGGTTCGCTGGCTGGTCGAGCACGGCTTCGACCCGTTCGCACCCGGCTGCGAGGTCGACGTGCTGAGATCCCGGATGTGAGACCGCGCGGCCGGGGTCGCCGCGATCGCGGGTGTCCCGTCTCAATGGAAGTGGGCCATCGTGAGGCGGCGACCTGGGGTGGCTCAGGTTGAGTGAGACGGCAATGGCTGGCCTGTCTCACTCAACCTGAGCAGTTGTCCGTTGACATCGAACCCAGCCGCTCTGCCGTCGAGCGGAGTCGTGCCGCGTCTGGTGCGCCCAAACCACGACACGAAAGAGAACCGACGGCAAGCCCGTCGGCCTCTGCACTTGGCCGGGGTCCGCAGAAGGGGGCCCGGTCGGCGAACCCGATGACCACGCCATCAGTCGGTCCCGCGGCGGACTGACTGCGGCGTCACGTCCAGCCCCAGTGAGCTGTTGCACTCTCTTCTCCGAAGTCGTGGCGTGTCCTCAAATCGGCCTTCTCGGAGAATGGCTGTCGGGCCGATTAGTCGAGGTTTGTCTCCGGGCTTGAGCCGCGCCAGCCGCCGTTGACATACCACTTGTCGGCCGCCAGGGCCTTGAACAGGGCATAGCCCATCGTGTTGGGGTTACCCCGGTAGCGCCAGCCCTCGGCCTTGTGCTCAAGCCAGGGGGCGACGGAGTTAGTGGGCATCATCGTGAGGTCGTGGTTGGTGGATGCGATGTGGCTACTCACCAGAAGGCTGTACCGGTAGTCCAGGTCGAACACCTTCAGGTGTTTCTGGAGGCGTTCTGTGAGTGTGTCGCTCCAATCAGGGTGGGGGGAAACGAAGAACTTCATCGACGGCTGCTCATTGCCGCGTGGCCTCCTGAGACGAGCTCGAAGCCAGGGGTGGTGGGAGAAGTCGTCGAAGTAGGGGTGCAGGGTCTGGTCACCCGCATTGATGGGGACTGTCGCGCGCTTGCCGGTGTTGCAGTCGCGGCAAGCCGGGATGAGGTTAACCGGTACCACGCTGAGCAGCGGGTACGTGTTCTTGGGTAGGTGGTGATCGAGTGTGGTTACCAGGCCCTCCCCGCACAGTGGACACCGGTTATCCCGTCGACGGCCTTCTTGGTCGGTCGTACCTTTGAGCGCCTCGTAGATGCGGCGGCCCGGAGCGCGGTCCTTGGCCAACCGGTCGGTGTAGACCCCCTCCAGTGCCTTGCGGTCGCGACGGGTGCCAGGAGTGGCGGCGAGGCCGGTGAGGGTGTGAAGAGCCTGGCCCTGAGCAGCTGCCTCGTACGCGCTTGCTGCATCGGCCACCGCGTCGGTGAACGATTCCAGCCGTTTTCGGTTATTTGGGCGGGCGTTGGCGATGCAGGTGGTGTAGACGTCGCGTGCGTTGAAGGTCGGAGGGTCTATGTGCCGCATCAGCCGTGTCCCTCCACGTCGTCGCGCTGGCCGAGCAAGGCGCTGAGCACCAATTGCGCCTCGCTGCCCAGCCGTCCGCTGAAGTGTTCCAGGACAGCGTCGTAGGAGTAGCCGACGTCGACCAGACGCCGTAGTTCGTGCAGAAAGCCGGCCTCGGTGAGTTCCAGACCGAAGACCTCGTGAGTCAGCACGCCGACGTTCTCGCCGTACGTCTCGATGCGGGGCTGCGCGGCTCCGAGCTGCCCGCCGTAGCGCCAGAGCTTCCAGACGCAGTGGGCAGGAATCTCTTGGAGTACAACCGGAGAGTGTGTGGCGACGATGGCCAGCCCGTTGCGCTCGGCGAGGAGATCGGACAGCGCACGCATGAACGCGGACAGCAGGGGCGGATGGAGGTGGGTTTCCGGCTCATCGATGATGACGAGGGTCCGCTCACTCACGTGCTCGATGAGCCGGGACATGGTGAGCAGAACGAGTCGGTGGCCGGCGCTGAGGCGGCGGAAGAGCTGCCGGGCTTTATTCTCGCGGCTGTTCAGGCTGGCGGTGTTCTCGAAGTTCTCCAGCCATCCCTCCTCCAGGAGTCCGCTCCCGGGATAGTCGAGGGTGCGCAATGCCCTGATCCATTGTGGGCTGCGCTCGCGCGTCAGACATGCCTTCATTGCCTGCGCAAAGTCTTTCCTGAGCCCGCCAGGGGTCTTGAACCTGGGGGATCGTGAACCCTGAACACGCAGGCCCACATAGGAAGCGATGAACATCTCGTCGCCCTCGACGAGCGGGAAGTCGTCAAAGGCGCTGAACGAGACGGCCACCAAGTTGTTGAAGGAGCGGCCCTCGCGGCCATACTCGGTGATCCGCCCGAGCTCCACTATCTGTGGCTCGACAGCAGCGACGGCGCGGGCCAAGTGGGAAAGTACATATGACTTCCCCACGCCGTTCCGTCCGGTCAGGGCGTGCACGTTGCTGGCCGGCCGAGAGCCTGGTTCGACCTTGAATTCGAACCTCACGGAAGCCATTGCCGGTGGCAGCGGCGGCTCGTAGGCGATATCGAAACTTACCCGGCGCGCTCCACCGCGTGCGATGCGTCGCAGCTGGCCGCGCACAGTCGACATTTTGACGAAGCGCAGTAGCGAAGTACGGGTCACATTCTGGTTCCGCGCGAGGCGGAATGAGTCCTCGTCGTAGGCGATGTCCCGGAGCGCGGTGAGTACTTCCTCCCGGACGGCGCCGGGTATCTCGCTCAGCGTGTAGTAATAGCTTTCATCCTGGCCCACCGAGAAATAGCGCGAGCTGTCCAAGCGGCTGAAGCGCTCCGGGAGCAGGTAGTTGCCGAAATCCTCGCCGTCCGTCGCCACATGGCCGATCTTCACGGTGCCGACTTCGACCCAGCCCTCCCTCGTATGAACACGCAACGTGAACATGGTGCGGTACCCGTCGTCGTCCCAGGTGTCGTGGACGAGGAGCGCATCGAAAAGATCCTCCGCCATGGCGCCACCTTCGGCCAAGCGATGGTTGTCATAAATCACGCCGAATCGCACGGTTTTCCTGGCCCTTCCCCGCTTACTGTGCTCCGTCCTGATGTGCGATCTTAGGCGGCGGCGCGCACGGGTGTGCGGGGGCGGACGTCGCGAACTCAGCGGCCCGGCTGGAGTGCACCGTTGGAGTCTGGAGTAGGGCCGCCGTTGCTTCGCTACGGGCTGGCACGGCTATGTGTTTTCGCTGCGGTGGTGGGCGTGCCAGAGGCGTCTGAGGGCTTCGAGCTCGGTTCGTGGGAAGTGTTCGCCCCACTTGCCTCGATAGCCGCTCTCGCCATAAGTCTGCGCGACCTCGTCGAAGCAGCGGATCACGGTGCGGGCGAGCTGGTCGATGCCGAGCTGACTGGACCAGGTCTCGGTTCCCCTGTTGTCGTGATCGCTGCCGTCGCGCAGTTCCAGCACGCGGATCCAGATGTCCTCGCCTTCGCGGTAGAAGATCCACCGATAGGCAGTCGGCTCGGCCTCGAACTGGGCACGGGTCTCTGTCTCGCCGGCGACGAGCCGGGCCACCGCGGTCAGGAGCTCCTCGGGCGCACTCGTGATGTAGGACGCGGTGAGCTCGACTTTCGCCTGGCGATCTTCAAGGGTGCAGTCGGCCCAGCCGGATCCCGCAAGCGTCCAGGTGATGCGCATGTCGGATGTCACTGGTGCTCCTCGGCGAGGAAGGCCCGGACATCGGCGGCGAGGGAAGCCATCTGCTCGCCGGCCTCCAGCCAGGTGGTCACCGAGGCACCCCAGCCGCCTGCGGCCTGCGTCCACGGCCGCAAGGCCCAGGTCAGCCCGACGTAGCCGCCGGACCGGAAGGCCGCCGACGCCGTCAGGTCGCGGTCGTTGGTATGCCAGCTCCGTTCGCCGTCCCATCCCTGGTAGTCGGTGGCGAGCTCTTCCAGAAACGCGGTGAGGTCGCTGTCCCAGATCCAGGCGACGACCTCGTCGACGCGAGCGGTCAACCCGGGAGCGCGCAGTTCGACGGCATAGTGCACGGAGTCTGCGTCGAAGCTGAACCGGTCGCAGAACGTCACGCTGACGGACGCGTTGTTCTGGCAGCGGATGGTCACACTGGGCTTGTCGTCGGTGTCGTCGTCCGGGGAGGTCATGGGCGGAACGCTAGGCCAGCGTCGCGTTCGACGTCATCGGGATTCTCCCCTTTCAGGGCTATGCCTCTCAGGGAATCGTGTGCCCTGGGCTGCTTCGCACTCGGCGGCGAACTCGTCGAGGAGCTCGAATAGGACCTTGATCGCGTGCTGCTCGTCCTCAGGCGGAAGGTTCCAGATGTCGTCCCAGCCGTTCGGGAGGGCGATGTGAAGGACCTGGCCGGGCCAGGCGTGGTTGCAGTCGCGTCCGCGCCGGGCGATGAGCCAGTCGTGCCAGCGGGTGAGCCCGTGCCCATCGTGCCGGAGAGCGTGCTGGTCGTAGCCGGTCAGGAACGCGGTCAGCATGTGGAAGGAGGTTTTGCCGACGAACATGCCGGGACGTCGGCCGACGCTGGCGAAGTACTCGCGCTCGGTCATTTCCGAGAGGGATTTCATGAGCCCGCCCCCTCGTGGTCTCCGGAGCCATCGTCCAGGGCTGGACCAAGCCTGCGGCGGGCCGCTTCCAGGCGTTCGGCGTAGTCCGCCGAAAAGATTCCTGGTAGCGACTTATCGAGCGTTCCGGCGATGCGGTGAAGGGGTGCCCAGACCGCGGCATCGTCGACGAGACGGCCGAGGTCCGTCATCTGCACTCGCTCCAGCCAGTCCGACAGGACCAGCGCCTCGTCCGGGGTGAGTTTGATGATGATCTCCGGGTTTTCCACCGCTCGAACATAGTCCGTGGACTGTGCGTTGTCAGAGGTGCCTGGCACAGTGCCGCCGTGGATATCGATTCCTTCTGGGAGCTCATCGAGGAGTGCCGACGGCAGGCACAGGGGCCGGACGAACGGCTCGCGTGGCTGCGTGGCGCACTGTCGCAGAGGTCGCTGGCAGAGGTCGTGCAGTTCCAGGTGCGCTTGGACGAGGTGACACACGAAGCGTTCACGTGGGATCTGTGGGCAGCTGCGGACCAGATCTTCGGCGGCTGGTGTTCAGATGACGGATTCTGTTACTTCGGCCTCTGGATGGTGGGACTCGGCCGGGAAGCCTTCACTCAGGCGGTGGCTGATCCCGATGTCCTGGCGGCCACTCCGGAGGTCCAGGCCCTGGTGGGTCGTCCGCGGGAGGTATGGAACGACGACTGGCCCGGGTGGGAGTCGCTCGACTACGTCGCCATGGAGGCGTACGGGATCCTGGCTGGTGTGGACGACGAGTGCGGCGAAGCCTTCTACGAAGCCGTTGACGCCGAGCAGGGTGATGGAGGTGACAACTCCGGACCGCGCGGTGAGCAGTGGGACGTTCGGTGCGAGGATGAGGCAGCACGCAAGCTGCCGAGACTGCGCGCGATGTTTCCCCTGCCATAGTGACCCGGTGGCGCGAGCGAGGCGCAGACCGCCGCATCAAGTTCCAGAGCCCGGATGACTGGGGCTGTAAGGGCTTCCAACTGTTCAGCGTCCGCAAGACGGGGTGCGGCGCAGGAGTCTGCGCATGATGAGCGGAGGCCACCACTCTGGGGTGCTTGGTGCCGCCGATGCGACCCGTAACAGTTGACGTTCCTGTTCGTCCGTCCGTTCGTTGATTCTCTCCGCGACAAGCGTGGCTTCGCTCCTGAACCACGGGATGGCGGTCGTTCTCAGCTGTCGTTCTGGGGGCAACCGACGCTCGAACTCTTGGTGGAAGAGCTGAACATCGCGGGAATTGCCGAGAGCTCGGTGACGCCAGACCGGTGATGTGTAGAGCCCCAGGACTTCGACGAGATCTGGCAGGAGAGCGGCTTCGCGCTTTGCGTAACTTCGATGAGCGATGGGCTCGTCGGGAGCGATGAGGTCGAGAAGGCGTTCTGTCCTGTTGACGGCATATCCGTGTTTGGCTAGCTCGCGCCAGAATTCGACGCATTCCAGGTAGGCAGCGAGAACCCGTCGGGGTGTCCGCTGTCGAAAGAGTCGATGGAGTCTCCGCTGCGCGTGGATGATCTCAGGGGCCCGGTTGAGGTTGAACTGCCCATCGACAGCGCCCGCGAAGTTGGCCATGTAGTGCCCGTGATGAGTGCGCGTCCAACGGCGGTGTTTTACGCAGAGGTGATGGTGCCCACTGATGACCCAGATTTCGACTTTCCAGTCGTCTCGTCCGGTGCGGGCCGCGACGCAGGCATGGCAGGCCCAGCTGCGGGCTAGACCTTCGTGCTGCTCGTGGGGCCACGAGCCTGGAGTAGCTACCTCGGGCAATTGCCGCATCAGCAGATGAGGAGTCTGCCCGCTCCGTATGGCCAGGAGTCTCACGTCGTCCATGGGCGATTCTGCTGCGTAGAAGCGGCGGAGTACGCGTTCGGGCGGAAGCCTATTGAGCAGGGCGAGCCGTGCAATGTAGGACCGCAGGGTCTCGTTCGGGAAGGAGGTGGTGGCCAAGGGGAGCGGCCAGACTGGGCCGTAGAGGTCCGCGGAGTGGGTCATGCCGATGTCCGGTAGGCGGTCTCGCTGGCGTGGTCGACATGAATGGTGTGCAGCTGGCGACGGGTGATCCGCTCACTGCCGTCGAGGATTGCCGAGATGGCGGCGGCCCGGATCAGGTGAGAGAGGCTGCCGATCATGCCGCCGGTGCGTTGGTGGAGGTAGACGTGCAGCTTGGCCAGGGTGCCGGGAGTGTGGTGATGCAGCCGGAGGGTGTCCTCCATGGTCGCTACAAGCCCTTCCCACTCCGGTCCTGGTGGGAAGGGGGCGGTGTGCAGGAGTGTGCAGCGGCCGGCGATCTGGCCACCCCGGATTCCGGTGAATAGCCCGGAATGCTCGACGTCGATGCCTGCGTAGACAAACGTGGCGGGCAGGTGCTCGGTGAAGTACTTCAGGTGGTCGGACAACTCCTCACCCGCGATGGTGGCGAGGTTCATCAGGTGGATCTCGTCGACCAAGACGAGATCGGTGCGGGCTTCCGTCAGTACTTGGCAGACGGAACTGGTGATGTCGGCGGTGTTGTGCCTGGGTGAAATGGTCGGAAGTTTAAGGAATCGGGCGAACTCCAGCGCGAGCTTGCGGGCCGAACCCTTGGGTGGGGCCGTCACATAGACCACCGGGATGCGCCGGCTGTCTCCGTAACGCCGCCGGATGCGAAGCTCGTGCAGGCGGCCGAGTTGCCGCAGCGCTGTGGTCTTCCCGGTGGTGCGCTCCCCGGAGATGATCAGGCCACGGCGGGCGCCGCGCTCGCGCCGGTTCAGCAAGGTCAAAAGGCGCCCTTGGTGGGCAACTTCTTTGACGGTAGAAGTGCGCACGACCTGGAGTTCGGAGTGGTAGTCGATGCGAGCCTCGTCGTAGTTGGCGCGCGCTTCGTCGTCCATGGACTCCCAGAGTTTGAGAGGAGCGAGGTCGAAGGTCGCGGGGTCCTTTTCGACGAAGCGGCGCCAGCCACTCAGGGAGGTGGGCGGTTCGATCCGTTCGTCGTCCGCCGACTGTTTGGGCTCGTCAGGTGTGTTCACCACCACCGTTTCGCCTCCTCACGGGCGTCGAAGATGCCCAGCGGCACCACCTTCGCCACCTCCTCAATCTCCTCGGCGGCTTTGGGATCCGGGTCCGGTTCGAGCCGGGGCGTCGGGCTGGCCGTTGGTGGCTCGGGGCGGGGCCAGGCCGGGGTGCTGGTCGCCCTGGTGCGGGCGGCGACCTTGCGGTCGCGCCGCTCGGCCGCTCGGCGCCCGCCCTTGCTGCGGCGGGCGGGCCTCCCGGCCCCGCCCTCGGGACCGTCGGCCGCGCGGTCCAGCAACTCAGCAGCAACGAGCGCGACTTCCTCCTCGTGCGGCCGACGGCCAGCGCGTTCGGCCAGCACCTGGTGGGCCCGGTCGAAGACCAGTTCACCCATCGGGACCGGGCAAGTCCGCAGGTGGCGCCAGGTCGCGGTGATCCATCCTTCGCCGCGGTGGTTGCGCACCCAGACGCAGGAGATGTCGTAGGGGTCGTAGTGGACCTCCCAGAGCCGGCCGTCCGGACCGGCCCCGGAGGGCTGGCGCCGGCAGGGGCCCAGCTCACGGGCGTCATAAGTGCGGTTGTTGATCCGCACCCCGCCAGGACCGATGACACGCCACTCGCGCGGCATGAGCTGGATGTACTCCTCCGGGCTGAGCGCGACCGGCACGTATCCGGCCGCCGAGACCAACGCGGCGTACTTCTCGTTCGGGCTCAGCGGACGGTCCGGCATCAGCGGGTCCCGAAGCCCGTCGTGCGGCCTGACCTGCCAGACGGCGACGACCCATTCCTGAAGGAGTTCCTGGAGCTCGTGGATGGACCAGGCCGCCTGCGCGGCCGGGTCCTTGCCCCGCATCTCCGCACTGCGGCCGGTGTAGCCGGTCACGTACTGGGCGAACATCGTCGCCACCGACCCCAGCGTCCGCTCGATGTGCGGCTTGTCGGTCGGGGTGTCCGGGTGTGCGGGCTGGAACGAGATCCCCAGGTGCCGGCAGGCATTGCGGAAGTTGTCCGAGATGAACGCCTTGCCGCGGTCGCTGACCACCGTCTCCGGAACGAGCACCGGCTTCGCGGCGGCCTTGGCCAGCCGCTCGTCCAGCGGCAACAGCGAGGCATAGGGCAGAACCGACCGCGACATGCGCAACGCATCCGACCAGCCAGGCCGCATCGGCTCCGGTGTCATCGCCCGGGCCAGCAGCAGCGCGGCGTCCACCGCCTTCGTCGACGGCCGCAGCACCACCGCCGCCAGCGTCCTGGTCGCCAGATCCACCAGCCCGGTCAGCTCGCAGCGGTCCACCGTCCCGTCATCGTGGACGACCATCACGTCCAGCGGCGTGGAGTCGATCTCCACCACCTCACCCGGCCGGACTGCGGTCAGCTGCCCGAACATCCGCTTCGGCTGCTTGCCCACCGACCGGCGTGTGCGAGCCGAGCCCAACAGGTGCCGCCCCGTCGAAACCGCCTCCAGCAGCCGGTAGAACGTCGCCCTGGAGGGCATCGGGACCTCTCCGGCGCCGTGCTCATCCGCCAAGAGACGCTCGACCTGGTGCCGCAGCACCAGCGCGGACACCGTCGCCTCGTTGGTCCGGCTGCTCACGACCTTCTCGATCGCGGCCACCACTCGCGGATCGGCCCGGCCCGTGCCGGTGGCCGACTTGCGCTGCCGCCCGTCCACCAAGCCCGCTACCCCCTCACGCTCGAAGCGAGACCGCATCCGGCGCAGCGTGCTCAACGCCACCTCCTCGCCGCCCTGCCGCAGTTCGGCGAGCTTGGCCAGCTCCCGCTGACGCACGGAGCGCACCTCCGGGTCGTACTCGGCCCTCACGGGGGTGTGCGGATCACCATCCACGCGGCCCGTCATCAGCTCGGTCAGATGCCGCTGCCACCACCGGGCCCGCTCCACCACTTCTTCCGGCAGCCCATCCAGCACGCCCTCCTCCGGCAACGGCGGGCGCGCAGGACCGGTGCTGAGCACGGCGAAGCCCTCCGAGGCCAGCAGGTGCCCCAGCAGCACGACGCTCGCCGCCTGGGCGTCGTCGACCAGGCGGACCGATGTGCCGTGCAGGGCGGCCACGGTGTGCTCCCGCCCGTCGAAGCGGACCCTGTCACCCAGCGACAGCAGCCGTGGACGCGTCGGCATCCCAGCCCACCTCCCCCACGGCTGCGGGCGCCGGCCGCACCAGCGACGCTGCTGACAAGCGCTCCGCCCGCGTCTCCGCTGTCAGCTCGCTGCGCCAGAGCAGGTGGTAGAGCACTGGCAGCACCGCGAGCGGATCCCCGACCGCGCGAGCCCCGGCCAGCAGCCCCAGTGGCTCGCTGAACGCTGCCAGCAGAGCGCTTGCCACCGGCTCCTGCCGAACCCTGGGATGCCGGTAGCCCGACAGCCACCGCAGATTCGCCGCCAACACCGGATCGAGAACCCCGACCCGTTCGTAGCCCCAGCCGACCCGGGCGCAGGCCTCTGCCGTCGCTGTGAACTTCGCCGCGTCCCCGGGCTCGATCCGCTCGTCAGGACGCACGTCCAGCACGACGGCAGTGCCCTCCCGGCGGCGTATGAAGTAGTCCGGCGTGTGCTTGATCCGCCGGCCCCGTCCGCCGTACCGCCAGGACAGCCGGAACGGCTGTGAGGCCACTGCCACCACGTCCGGTTCGGCGTCGAGTCGCATCAGGTGCCCGAGCTCTACCCACGACTCGTAGCCCACCAGCTCGGCGCAGGTCGCTGCCCAGTACCAGCCCGAGAAATTGCGCTGCCCCCTATACGACGGGAACGCGCGCACCTGTCCGGCCACCTCGAACCGGACAGGCCACATCACTTCAAGCGCCCCGCCGAGCGACTCGCCTCGCGCATCGACGTACTCCAACCAGAAGTCCTCCGGCTCCACCAGGCACCCCCGACTCGGCGCTGACCAGGTGGAACGACCGTAGACAGCCGGATGCAGCGGTGGGTCAGAAAGAGCGAGACAGATCGGCAGATAGTCAAGGTTGACTGCGACACGCGATCAGATGGTTCAGATAGACCGAGACTGGGTCACCTTCAGCGAGACACGTCAGCGGGACTCGCGATAGTGTCGCGATATGTGGTGTGCGACACACTTGCAAGCAAAGCGCTTGCAATAGTTAGCACGGGTGCGGCAGCATCGAAGTATGGGTTCGATACACGTCGGCAATCTCGGGGAGTTCCTGCGGGAGCAGCGGCGCAGTGCGCGGCTCAGTCTGCGGCAGCTTGCCGATGCCGCCGGGGTGTCGAATCCGTACCTCAGTCAGATCGAGCGCGGGCTGCGCAAGCCCAGCGCCGAGATTCTGCAGCAGCTCGCGAAGGCGCTGCGGATCTCCGCCGAGACGCTGTATGTGCAGGCGGGGATTCTGGACGAGCGCCGGGGTGACGGGGCCGACGGGATGGCGGTGCACACCGCGATACTCACCGATCCCGCGATCAGCGAGCGGCAGAAGCAGGTGCTGCTGCAGATCTACGACTCCTTCCGCAAGGAGAACGCGCGCGAGGACGCGGGCGGCGGCGTGGAGGAGGGACAGATGGAAGGGGATGCCCCGCGGCCGGGTGGCGGGCGGGGTGAGGGCGACGCGAGGCCCGCCAGTGACCGGAGGAGAAAACCATGACCGTGACCGACGACGTACGCAAGACGCTCAGCGACCCCACGCCCCTCTACGCCGTCGCGGGTACCGCCGATCTGGCGCTGGAGAAGCTGCGGGAGGTGCCCGCGCTGGTGGAGCGGCTGCGGGCCGAGGCGCCCGAGCGGCTCTCCGCGGTGCGCGAGACCGACCCGCGTGAGGTGCAGGAGCGGGTGTCGAAGCAGGCCAAGGAGGCGCAGGCGAAGGTCGCCGAGCGGCTCGGCGAGCTGGACACCGACATCAAGAAGCTGCGCGAGACGGCGCAGGACCTCGCCCTTCAGGGCGTCGGCCGCGCCGCCGAGTACGCGGTGAAGGCCCGCGAGACCTACGACGAGCTGGCCGAGCGCGGCCGCGGTGCCGTCGCGGAGTGGCGGGGCGAGACCGCCGACGCGGTGCAGGTGACCACCGAGATCATCCGGCCCGGTGGCGAGAAGACCACCGCCGGGGAGGGCGTCGCCGACAAGGGTGCCGACGAGGACGCCGCCGCTGACGGCGCTCCCGCCGCCGGCAAGCCCGCCGCGAAGAAGGCCGCCGCCAAGAAGGCCGCCCCCCGCAAGCGCGCCCCCCGGGCCGGCGCCAACGGCACGGCGAAGAAGTCCGCCGCCAAGAAGAACACCCCCAAGGCGGACTCCTGAGCTTCGCGCCCCGGGCACCCCTCGCGTGCCCGGGGCGTTATCCGGGTACGGTGTCTGCGCCGGATCCCTGAACACTGAGTCGGACTAATAGGCGGTGGACCGCGTGCTCATCTCTGGCTTCTACTCGTTGCTCGGGCTGCTCAGCCTGGCCTTGACGGTGTTCGCCGGGGCGGCCCTGATCCTGGCGGCCCTGGCCCGCGAGGACGCGTACCGCGCCGCCGACAAGAACACCAAGCAGTTCTGGCTGATCATCCTCGGCGTCGGCTTCGCCGTGATGGTCATCTTCCCGATCATGTCGTTCCTGCCGATCATCGCGCTGATCGCGGCCATCGTCTTCATGGTGGACGTGCGGCCCGCGCTGAAGCAGGTCGGCGGCGGGCGGCGGCGCGGGGGCAGCAGCTCCGACGGGCCCTACGGCCCGTTCAACGGGCGCTGACCCGCGCGTCCGCGCTCACGACATCCGGTCCCCGGGTCCGCAAGGGCCCGGGGGCCGATCCAGTAGCAGCACCGCCACGTCGTCGGTGAGGTCGCCGCCGTTGAGCGCCCGCGCCTCGGTGACCGCGCCGTGGAGCAGATCGTCGCCGGCCAGGCCCTGGTCGAGCAGCCTGCCGACCAGCGCGAGCATGCCGTCCTGGCCCAGCCGGCCGCGGCCAGGACCCGTACGGCCCTCGATGAGGCCGTCGGTGTAGAGCATCAGGCTCCAGGCCCCGCCCAGCTCCACCTGCTGACGCGGCCAGCGGGCGCGCGGCAGCAGGCCGAGCGCCGGGCCGCCCAGCTCCTGCGGCATCAGCCGCGGCCGGCCGCCCGGGACGGCGACCAGCGGCGCCGGGTGGCCCGCCAGGTAGAGACCGGCGCGCCGGGCATCCGGGGAGACGTCGACGGTGCACATCGTGGCGAATATCTCGTCGTCCGCCCGCTCGTTCTCCAGCACCTGCTGGAGCGTGGCCAGCAGTTCGTCGCCGACCAGGCCGGCGAACGTCAGCGCCCGCCAGGCGATGCGCAGCTCCACGCCGAGCGCGGCCTCGTCCGGGCCGTGGCCGCAGACGTCGCCGATCATGGCGTGCACCGCGCCGTCGGGGGTGCGCACCGCGTCGTAGAAGTCGCCGCCGAGCAGCGCGCGGGTGGGGGTGGCGCCGGCGGCGGGCGGCGGCAGGCCGGGGCGGTAGCAGGCGGCGAAGCCGAGGCCGGAGCCGGCGAGCAGCGGCGTCGGCAGCAGCCCGCGCTCCAGCCGGGCGTTCTCCTGCGCCCGCAGCCGCGAGGCCGTCAGCCGGCTCTGCGCCAGGTCGGCGCGCTTGCGCTCGACCGCGTACCGGATGGCGCGGCCGAGCACCCGGCCGTCCAGCTCGCCGCGGAAGAGGTAGTCCTGCGCGCCGACGCGTACGGCCTCGGCGGCCAGCTCGACGTCGTCCTCGTCGGTGAGCGTGAGCACCGCGTGCAGCGGCGCCATGGCCAGCACCTCGCGCAGCGCCTCCAGCTCGTCGCCCTCCTCGGCCGGTTCGCCCTCGTCCGCGGCAGCCGCCTCACCGGTCACGCTGAGGTCCAGGAGGATGCAGTGCACGTCGGGGCCGAGCAGCCGCTCCGCCTCGGTGAGGTTGCGCGCCGTACGCACCCGGATCCGCTCGCCGTGGCGGCCGGCGCCCGCCTGCTCCAGCATCCGCGCGATGCCGGGACCGCTGCCCGGCTCCGCCTCTATCAGCAGCAGCGTCAGCGCCTCCGGCACCGCCCGCTGGCGCCCGTGCGGCTGCCCGGGCACCGGGCCGTGGCCCGAGCGCTGCGCCGGCAACGGCGCGTGCGGCTGCGGCGACGGCGCGTGCGCGGCCGGCGGCAGCAGGTGCCGCCGCCGCGTCGCGGCCTGCGTCTCGGCCACCCCGGCACCTGCGGCGGACTGGTCAGGTCCGCCGGACGATCCGGAGGCCGGGGAACGCCCGGGTACGGGCATCGCTCTTCCTTCCCTCCCCCCGAGGGTGACGGCCGGGCGCGAGTGCGCTCGCGGCCGTGAGCGGCGGCTCGTGCCGTTCCTCCGGCAAAACCGCCAAGGAGGGACCCTAGCGTGATCACCCGCCGGCAGGAACGGGCGACGCGGCCCGGAAGACGGCCGCTCCCCCGGTCCTTTGCCCTGCTCGGAGCACCCGCGCCGGGCCCTCCCGCCCCGAATCCGTCAGGTCGGTCACATGACGCAGATCACGCGTCGGGACGCACCACGGCCTTGATCGGCATGCTGCCCGCGCCCGCGACGGTCACCTGCCGGCCGGGCCGCGGCGCGTGCACGATGGCGCCGTCACCGACATATATGCCGACGTGGCTGGCGTCGGAGTGATAAATGATGAGGTCGCCCGGGCGCATCTCGCTCACGTCGATCCGCGCCAGCCCCGCCAGCTGGGTCTGCGAGGTCCGCGGGATCCCCACACCCGCCGCCTCCCAGGCGCGCATCGTCAGCCCCGAGCAGTCGAACGTGTCCGGCCCCTCCGCGCCCCACACGTAGTCCTTGCCGAGCTGGTCCGTCGCGTACGCGATGGCCTTCCGGCCGGCGGGCGTCGCCTCGGCGTCGATCTCGTCGAGGATCCCGGAGTCCAGCCAGCGCGCCTGCGCCTCGCGGGCACGCTGCCGCTCCAGCCGGCGCAGCCGCTCCCGCTCCTCGGCCTTGAGCTTCTTCTCCAGCTCCTTCGCCTCGGCGAGGCGCTCCTCTATCCGCTCCTTCGCCCCGGCCTTGGCCTCGCGGCTGCGCTCCAGCCGCTCGTACGTCCCGGCGGCCTTCTTCGCATAGCGGTCCAGCCGCTGCTGCGTGCCGGTCACCTCGGTGATCAGCCGCCGCTGCGCGTGCTGCCCCTTGCGGGCCAGCCGCAGGTCGTCGACGAACTCCTCCGGATCGTCGCTGAGCAGCAACTGCGCCTCCATCGGCACCCCGCCGCCGCGATACTGCGCCCGGGCGAGCGCGCCCGCCTCGTCCTTCAGCCCGGCCAGCCGCTCGCTCGCGTCGGCCACGGCCTCGTCGAGCCGCTCGACCTCCTTGCGCTGCTTCTTCGCCTTCTCCTCCGCGTCGTTGTACGCGTCGGTGGCGGCCTCCGCCTCGCGGTACAGCCGCTCCACGCGGGCGTGCACCTCCTCGACCGTCGGCTTCGGCTCCGCCTCGGCGGCCGGCCCGGTCAGCGGCACGAACAGCGCCAGCAGGCCGGTCAAAGCCAGGACGATGCCCCTGCGCCGGCGCGCTCCGGCCGCCCGCGCCTCCCCGATTCCGCGCATGCGTCTCCCCCACTCCCCCGATCGTGGTCCGCGGGCCCCTCCTTCCGGCGGGCCCGTCCCGGGGCTCTGGCCAGCCCCGCGCGATCACATGCCTCGGATGCTGCCATATCCGCCGCAACTCCCGCAGCCCTCATCCACAGACCTGTGGATAACCGGATGAGGACTTGCAACACGGCTGGGACACGGGGTGGTTCGGGGAGGTGCCGGGGGGGTTCGAGTGGTTCTGGAGGTTCGGGGGATTTCGGGGGCTCCGGGGGGCGTTCGGGGCCGCGGAGGGATCGGAGGGTTCAGGGGCTCCCGGGGGTTGAGAGAGTTCAGGGGGCTCCGGAGGGTTCGGAGGGCCCCCGGAGGTTCCGGAAGGTTCGGAAGTCCCCGGAGGTGCGCACGCGAAGCCGCCCGCCCTCAGCGGCAGCCGCAGCTCGCCACCGCCGCCGCCATCCGGTCCAGCGCGTCCCCCGCCCCCGTGCGGTCCGTCGCGCCCATCGTGAAGAACGCGAACGCCAGCAGCCGCCCGTCCGCGTCCACCACCGTCCCCGCCAGCGAGTTGACCCCCGTCAGCGTCCCCGTCTTCGCCCGCACCACGCCCCGCGCCGCCGCCGTGTCCCCCGCGTCCGAGCCGTCCGCGCCGGCGTCCCCGTACCGGTCCCGCAGCGTGCCGTTGAACCCCGCCACCGGCAGCCCCGTCAGCAGCGGGCGCAGCTCCGGGCGGTCCGGGTCCGCCGCCGTGACCAGCAGCCGGGCCAGCAGGTCCGCCGAGACCCGGTTGTCGCGGCTGATGCCGCTGCCGTCGGCGAACCGCGCCCCGCGCACCGGCAGCCCCAGCTTCTTCAACTGCCCCGCGACCGCCTTCCCCGACCCCGCGAAGCTCGCGTCCCGCCCCGCCGCGATCGCCGTCTGCCGGGCCAGCGCCTCCCCGAGGTCGTTGTCGCTGTACGTCAGCATCCGCTCGGTCAGCTCCGCCAGCGGCGCCGAGTACGTCGCCGCCAGCTCGTCCGCCTTCTCCGGCACCCGCTCGGCCCGCGGCTCGCCCGCGACCCGTACGCCCGCCTCGCGCAGTTCCCCGGCGAAGGCGTCCGCCGCGTCCCGTGCCGGGTCCGTGCCGCGGGGCGCCGGGCCGTGCCAGGAGTCGTCGAGGCGGGCCTCGTTCACCATGAGCGGGGTGACGGGGGCGATGTTCTCGTTCGGCCCGATCTCGTGCAGGACGTCTCCGGCGTACGCGGTGGCGTCGTACCGTACGGCCGCCTTCCGCACGCCGTCCTTCTTCAGCTTCCGCGCCGTGTCCCGCGCCAGCCCCTTCAGCCGCTTCGCGGAGAGCGTGGGGTCGCCGCCGCCGACGAGGAAGACCTCGCCGCCCTCGGCGAGCGAGGCGGTCGGGATGCGGTGGTCCGGGCCGAGGGCGGCGAGGGCGGCGGCGCCGGTGGCCAGCTTGACCGTGGAGGCGGGGACGACGCCGGTGGTCTCGTGTGCGCCGTACAGTTCGCAGCCCGTGGTCACGTCCCACACGGCCGCGGTGGTCGGCGAGCCGAGCGCGGGGTCCTTCAGCAGCGGCGCCAGCTCCTTGGCGAGCCCGGCGCCGGTCGGCCGGGGGGCGGCGACGGGCCTCGTGCCGTCCTGCGGGCCGAGCGGGGTCAGCACCCGCGGAGCGCCCGCGCCGGCGCCCTGCAGGCCGTCTCCGGGGGCGCCTTTGCCAGGTACGCCGTCGGAAGAGCCGTGATCCGCGTCACCTGTACGGCCTCCGGCGGCATCCGCGCGCGCGGCCGTCTCCTTCTCCGCCGTACGCTGACCCGAGTCCCAGGGCCCCGCCGCGGCGATCATGCCGGCGGCGAGGACGCCGCCCAGCGCGCCGGACGCGGCCACCAGCCGCACCGTACGCCGGGTGTGCAGGGGCTGCGCTTCCCACCGCCGGGTCCAGTGCCGTACCCAGCGGGCGGCCTTCCGCCGTGCCACCGCGACCCTGACCCTCACCAGGGACCAGCCCCTTTCGCCACCACCCCGCTGCGTGGGGGACACTTAATCATCTGAACCATGCTGATCTTGAAGGAGAGCCACCCGTGGAGTTCGACGTCACCATCGAGATCCCGAAGGGTTCGCGGAACAAGTACGAAGTCGATCACGAGACGGGCCGGATCCGCCTGGACAGGCGGCTCTTCACCTCGACCAGCTACCCGGCAGACTACGGCTTCATCGAAGGCACGCTCGGAGAGGACGGCGACCCGCTGGACGCGCTGGTCCTTCTGGACGAGCCGACGTTCCCCGGATGCCTCATCGCGTGCCGCACGATCGGCATGTTCCGCATGACCGACGAGGCCGGCGGCGACGACAAGGTGCTGTGCGTGCCGGCGCACGATCCGCGGGTGGAGCACCTGCGGGACATCCACCACGTGTCGGAGTTCGACCGGCTGGAGATCCAGCACTTCTTCGAGGTGTACAAGGACCTGGAGCCCGGCAAGTCCGTGGAGGGCGCCAGTTGGGTGGGCCGGCAGGACGCGGAGGCGGAGATCGAGGCGTCCAAGAAGCGCCTGGAAGCCTCGGGCGGCCACCACTGACGGGCCACTGACGTACGTCCCACGCCGCCGGCCTCCGCGAGGAGGCCGGCGGCGTGGTCCGGCACGGGGGGGCTGTGCGGGGAGGTACGGCGCGGGAGGTGCCGGCGCGAAAGCCTTGCCGGGGGCGGGCTCCTAAAAGCCTCTGGTGCGTTTGACGCCTCGGCGGGCGGGGGCCGTTTTCTCGCCCGGGCGTTTCATGAAGAGGCGGGCCATCTCGCTGCCCAGGTTCACCCCGATCGCGATCGCCAGCGCCAGCGCGGCGGCGGTCAGCAGCGAGCGCGCGCCCGCGTTCAGGTTGTCCTGGGCGAAGCCCAGCAGGCCGAAGTACGTGGCGCTGCCCGGCAGCAGCGGGCCGATGGCGGCCGTGACGTACGGGAGCGCGGAGATGAACCGGTAGCGCGAGAAGAGCTGGCCGAAGAGCCCGACGAGGCCCGCGGCCAGCGCGGTGGCCAGCACCGCCGATTTGTTCGCCTGGTGGGCGATGACCGCGTAGATCAGCCAGGCGACGCCCCCGTTGAGGGTCACGACGATCACGGTGGAACGCTCCTGCTGGAGCAGGACCGCGAAGGCCAGCGTCAGCAGCATCGCCGCGAGCAGCGAGACGATCGGCCGCTCCTGGCGGTGCAGCGCGGCGTCCGGGCTCAGCTCGGCGCCGAGCTGGACGCCCACGTAGAGCACGATCAGGACCCCGACGACGATGCCGACGACGAGGTAGAGGACTTCGAGCAGGCGGGCGGAGGCGGTGATGTAGTAGCCGGTCAGCCCGTCCTGGACGGCCGCGACCAGGGCCCGTCCGGGGATCAGCGCGAAGAGACCGCCGGTGATGACGGCGGAGGACTGGGCCTCGACGGCGGCGATGTTGAGCGTGACGCCGACCGCCGCGGGGGCCATCGCGGCGGCCACGAACTGGTAGAACTCCGGCAGCCCGCGCCCCGCCGCCAGCCACGCGAGCCGGTCGCCGAGCATGGCGCCGATCGCCGCCGCGCAGAACACCAGCGGCCCGCCGCCCACCAGCGTCGCCGCCGCGCCCGACAGGCCGCCGCTGGCGACGGTGAGGGCCCACTTGGAATACGGGTGCCGGTTGCGCCGGATCTCGGCCAGGCCGCGGTACGCCTCCTCCAGGCTCACAGCAGCCGCCTCGTCCACGATGGCGTCGACGAGGCGGTAGACGGCAGAGAGCCGGTTGTAGTCCGTGCCGCGGCGGCGCACCGTGCGGCTGAGCGTCACCGGATCGTCGACCAGGGACGGCTGGTACGTGACCGTCAGGAGGGTGAACGTGACCGTCGGCTCGCAGCGGTCCAGGCCGAAGGCGTGGGCGATGGCGAACATCGCGGCCTCGACGTCCTCCGCGCCCTCGCCGCCGGCGAGCAGCAGTTCGCCGATGCGCAGGGTGAGGTCGAGGACGCGAGGGACCGGCAGCGCGGTCTCCTCGGTGGGCGACAGCGTCCGTTCGGGCGTGGGGCGTTCCGTCATGGGCGTACGGAGCATGACACGCATCCGGTCCTGCCACGGCGTGGATCGCGACAGAGGACCCGTAGCGGGTGGGGGTGGCGGGGCGACCCCGGCGGCGGCCGCGGGGCCGCCGCTCGGGGGCCGGAAGCCGGAGTGGCCGTTGCCGTGGTCCTCGGCCGCGTGCTCGCCGACGCCCGCCGGCAGGGCGAACTCCGAGGTCGTCTGCCCGTCTTCGGGCGGCGGGGGGAGGGGCACGCCGAAGGGCGGCGTGAACGCGCTGTGCGCCTCGTCGGACTGCGGCTTCTCTTCACCGTTATCCGGTTCGGGCTCCTGACCCACTGGACCATCACCCCCCGCGGACGTGCCGAAAGGTTTACGCCCGCGAGCATAAGTCGGCCGCATGAAGAACGCCCCCGGGGGTCGGAAGGGTACGGAGGCACGGCGGCACATCGGATCAAGTCGTACGAACGGGGCGCCACTGGTGTGCAGCGGGGGCGCCACCCGCGGCGAGAGCGCCGTCGCCCACGCCCGCGGGCGCCACCCGCCACCCGCTCGTACGCGCCCTCAGCGCCCCAGGCCCCGGTACCTCCGCACCGCCAGCGGGAAGAAGACCGCGAGCAGCACCAGCGGCCACACCACCGCCAGCAGCACCGGGTGCTGCGCCGCCCACGAGCCGCCGGTCCAGCCGGGGTTGCCGAAGAGCTCGCGGATCGCGCCCGCCGTCGCCGACATCGGGTTCCACTCCGCGACGGCGCCCAGCCAGCCCGGCATCGTCTCCGGCGAGGTGAACGCGCTGGACAGGAACGCCACCGGCCACACCAGGATCTGCACGGCCTGCACCATCTCCGGCCTGCCCGCCACCAGACCGAGGAAGATCCCGGCCCACAGCATCGCGAACCGCAGGAGCAGCAGCAGCCCGAACGCGGCCAGCGCCTCCGCCCACGTACCGTGCCAGCGCCAGCCGACCGCGAGCCCCGCGCCGGCCATCACGGCAAGGCCGGCGGCGGACTCGGCCATGTCGGTGAGCGCGCGGCCGACGAGGACCGCGGACGGGGCCATCGGCATGGTCCGGAAGCGGTCGACGACGCCCTTGCCGAGGTCGGAGGTGAGGGAGACCATCGTGGCCTCCAGCCCGAAGGACATGGAGAGGGCGAACATGCCGGGCACCAGGTACTCGCGGTAGCTGCCGCCGCCGCCGACGGCCATGCCGCCGCCGAGCAGGTAGGTGAAGACCACCAGCATCATCACCGGGAAGGCCAGGTTCACGGCGACCAGGGCCGGCCGGCGGGCCCAGTGCGCGAGGCCGCGGCCGGTCATCGTCAGCCCGTCCGCGACCGCCCACTTCAGCCGCGCGCCCGCGGTGCGGGCGGGCGGCGGGACGGCGAGGGGGGTGGTGGCGGTCATACGGTGCTCCCTTCCGCTACGGTGCCCGCCGGGCCGGCGGCGGCGCCGTCCGCCCGGTCCCGGCCCGGCTCCCGGTCCTCGTCCGGCTCCCGGTCCTGCTCCGGCCTGCGGCCGGTGAGGTGGAGGAAGACCTCGTCCAGCGTCGGCCGGCGCAGCGACACGTCCTCCGCCGCCACCCCCGCCGCGCCCAGCCCCGCCACGGTCTCGGCCAGCGCCGCCATCCGGTCGGCGACCGGTGCGCTGATCCGCCGGGCGTCCGCGTCGACCTCGATGTCGTCCTCCTCGGCGCGGGCGGCCATGCCGATGACGGCCGCGGCGGCGGTGAGCCGGTCCGCGTCCCGTACGACGACGTCGATGCGGTCCCCGCCGAGCCGGGCCTTCAGCTCGTCGGCCGTGCCCTCGGCGACGGCCCGGCCGTGGTCCACGACCGAGACCCGGTCGGCGAGCTGGTCGGCCTCCTCCAGGTACTGGGTGGTGAGCAGCACGGTGGTGCCGTCGCCGACGAGCGAGCGGACCGCCTGCCACACCTCCGTACGGCCGCGGGGGTCGAGGCCCGTCGTCGGCTCGTCCAGGAAGAGCACCTGCGGCCGCATGAGGAGGCTCGCGGCCAGGTCGAGCCGGCGCCGCATGCCGCCGCTGTACTGCCCGACCGGCTTCTCCCCGGTGCCGTCGAGGCCGAAGCGCGCCAGCAGCTCCGCCGCCCGCCGCCGGGCGCCGGCCCGGCCGAGGTGGTAGAGCCGGCCGAACAGCTCCAGGTTCTGCCGGCCGCTGAGCACCTCGTCGACGGCGGCGTGCTGCCCGAGCAGCCCGATGCGGTAGCGGACCTCGTCCGGCTCCCGTACGGGGTCGTGTCCCGCGACGCGCACGGTGCCGCCGTCGGGGCGCAGCAGGGTGGCCAGGATCCGTACGGCCGTGGTCTTGCCCGCGCCGTTCGGGCCGAGCACGGCGTGCACCGTGCCCGCGGGGACCGCGAGGTCCAGGCCCGCGAGCGCCGCTTTGGCGGCGCCCTTCTTCCCGTAGGTCTTGCGCAGTCCTTCGGCGAGGATCGCCGTCATACGCCTCCTCCGCTCCTCGGGTAGTCAAGTTTGACCACCGGGGCGAAGGTACCCACGGCCCGACCATTAGTCAAACTTGATTAATGGGGGTCCCGGGCGGCCGGCCCCTCCGGGCTCGTCGCCACCCCGGCCCACGGATCGCCCTCGCCGGCCATCACGTACGCGCCGCCCTCCAGCCGCGCGATCAGGGCGCGGGTCCACTCGGCGCCCGCCTCGGCGGTGTGCAGCCAGAGCCGCATGATCTCGCCGATGTGGCCGTAGTCCTCGCCGTCCTGGGGCGAGTAGTGCTGGAGCACCGCGCCGCGCCACTCCTCCATCGCCGCGACGCGCTCCTTGAGCAGCGAAATGGCCTCGGCGCGCGGCAGGTCGACGAGGAAGCCGACGCCCGCCGTGAGGAAGTCGATCTTCTCGTCGTGCCGGCGCAGCGCCTCGCGCAGCAGCCGGAAGTACTCGGAGTCGCCCTCGGCCGTCATCTCGTACTCGGTGCGCGGCGGGCCGCCGGCCGTGCTGGGCGCCACCTCGTGGGCGATCAGCAGACCCTGCTTGGCCATCTGCTTGAGCGCGTGGTAGATCGACCCCGGCTTGACGTTGGACCACTCATGGGCGCCCCAGTACTCCAGGTCGGCCCGGACCTGATAGCCGTGCGCCCGGCCGTGCCGGCGGACGGCCCCCAGGACCAGGAGGCGAGTCGCGGACAAATGGACCCCTTGCCTTCCGCGGAGAAGTGTGACCTCCCAGCGTAGTCAACCTTGACTAGCACGGTGAGAGCGGCCCGCGCGAAGAACGGCACGAGTGCCGGACGCGCCGCGGTGCGCAGGGGCGCACGACGAAGGGCCGGGCTCCCCGCGCGGGAGCCCGGCCCTGCGCCGGTCCGGTGGCGGTACGGGTCAGTGGTGGCCGCCCGCGTACACGCTGCGGCAGAAGGCCGCCATCTGCTCGTCCGACAGGGCCCTGCTCAGGTCCGCCTCGCTGATCATGCCGACGAGCCGGTGCTCCTCGATGACCGGGAGGCGGCGGACCTGGTGCTGCTCCATCGTGCGCAGCACCTCGTCGACCGGGGCGCCGGCCTCGATGTAGACCGGGCGGCCCTCCGCCAGCTCACCGGTCATACAGGTGGTCAGGTCGCGGCCTCTGGCGACGCACTCCACGACGATGTCGCGGTCGGTGATCATGCCTGCGAGCTTGCCGTCCTGGCCGCACACGGGCAGGCAGCCGACGTCCATGGAGCGCATCTTCGCGGCGGCGGTGGCGACGGACTCGGTCGAGTCGATGCACTCGGCGCCTTCGTGCATGAGGTCGCGGGCGGTCCGTGCGGTGGTGGGAGCGGTCATGGCGGTGGGCTCCTGTTCGTGAGTCCTGAGATCCGGAGGGGGTACGGAAGGGGTACCGTCACCGCCATGTTCCGGGCCCCCGTCCGGGTGAGCGACATGGGCTCCGCCGAACGGGTGACGGTCGCGCGCAGGAGGCCGTACGGGCGCTCAGAAGGGGAAGTGCGTCCGGCCGTGCTGTACGGAGATCCACTTCAGCGTGGTGAAGGCGTCGACCGTCGACTCGCCGTTCAGCCGCCCCAGCCCCGAGCACTTCTCGCCGCCGAACGGCACCAGCGGCTCGTCGTGGATCGTGCCGTCGTTGACGTGCACCATCCCCGAGTCGATCCGCCCCGCCAGCCGTACGCCCCGCTCCAGGTCCCGGGTGTGCACCGCGCCGCTCAGCCCGAACGGGGTGTCGTTGACGATCCGTACCGCCTCGTCCTCGCCCGTGAACGGCAGCAGGAACGCGACGGGACCGTAGAACTCCCGCCGCAGCAGCTCGCTGTCCGCCGGCAGCCCGGTGAGCACCGTGGGCTCCACGAGCGTGCCCTCCGTGCGCCCGCGCAGCAGCGCGGTGGCGCCGGCGGCGAGCGCCGCGTCGACCCGGGCGGCGAGGTCGGCCGCCTCGCGGGCACCGATGAGCGGGCCGAGCTGGGTCGCGGGGTCCGACGGGTCGCCGGTCTTCAGCGCGGCGGCCTTGGCGACGAACTTCTCCGCGAACTCCGGCAGCAGCGCCCGGTCCACCAGCACCCGGTTGGCCGCCATGCAGACCTGCCCCTGGTGGGCGAAGCGGCTGAAGACGGCGGCGTCCACCGCGTAGTCGACGTCGGCGTCGTCGAGCACGACGAGGGCCGAGTTGCCGCTCATCTCCAGCACCGTGCGCTTGAAGTGCCGGGCGGCGACGCCCGCGACGTGCCGGCCGGACTCGGTGGAGCCGGTGAAGGAGAGCACGCGCGGCACCGGGTGCTCGAGGAAGGCGTCGCCGATCTCGGAGGTGTCGGTGATGACGACGTTCAGCAGCCCGGGCGGCAGCCCGGCGTCCTGGAGCAGCCAGGCGAGCAACGTGCCGCCGACGACGGGCGAGTAGTCGTGCGGCTTGAGCACCACGGCGTTGCCGAGCGCGAGCGCGGGCGCCACGGACTTCGCGGCCAGGAAGAGCGGGAAGTCGTACGAGCCGATGACGCCGACGACGCCCACGGGCAGCCGGTAGACGCGGTTCTCCTTGCCGGGCGTCGGCGACGGCAGCACCCGGCCCTCGGCGCGCAGCGCGTACGACACGGACTCGCGCAGCACGTCCTTGGTGAGGGCGATCTCGAACGCGGCCTTCAGCCGGGTGCCGCCCAGCTCCGCCACGATCGCGCGGGTGATCTCCTCCTCGCGCTCCTCCACCAGCCGCAGCGCGCGTTCGAAGACCGGCCGCCGCTCGTACGGCGAGCGCTCCGCCCAGGGCCGCTGCGCCCGCTCCGCCGCGCGGTACGCGGCGTCCACCTCGGCGGCGGTCGCGACGGTGACCGCCGCGAGCTGCTCGCCGGTGTACGGGTCGAGATCGATGACGTCCCACGAGCCCGCGCCTGGGCACCACTTGCCGTCGATGTACTGCAGGGCCAGGTCGGAGAAGAGAGACATGAGCGAGGCTGCACCCCCCTGCGCACAGCGGACGGCGGGCACGGCTGTGACCGCTGACCCGCCATCGTACTGGTGCGCGAAAGCGCCCCCGCTACACCTCCCGGATGAGCCTGTGCAGCAACTCCCTTGATTCCGACTCGTCTTGGGCGGCGACGCGCAGCAGGTCCATGGCCTTCGTGTACGTCGCGACGTCCTCCGGCTTGTCCAGGTAGAGGGCGCTCGTCAGATGCTCCACGTACACGACGTCGGAGAGGTCCTCCTCCGGGAAGCTCAGGATCGTGAAGGCGCCGGAGTCGGGGGTGTGGCCGTGCTGCGCCAGCGGGATGATCCGCAGCGACACGTTCGGCATCTCGGAGGCGTCGAGCAGGTGCTGCAACTGCTTGCGCATCACCTGCCGGCCGCCGTACGGGCGGCTGAGCGCGGCCTCGTCGAGCACCGCCCTGAGCTGGGCGGGGTGCTCGGCGTAGAGCCGCTTCTGCCGCTCCAGCCGGGCGCCCACGCGCTTGTCCGCCTCGGCGGGCGAGATGGGCAGCCCGGCGGTCACGACTGCGTGCGCGTAGTCCTCGGTCTGCAGCAGGCCGTGTACGAACTGGACCTCGTACACGTCGATACCGGCGGCGGCCGACTCCAGTCCCACATAGGTGGGGAACCAGCCCGGCAGGACGTCGCTGTAGCTGTGCCACCACCCGGCGGTGTTCGCCTCGCTGACGAGGCCGACGAGGGCGTCGCGCTCGGTCTGATCGGTCACGCCGTACAGCGTGAGCAGGTCCTCCACGTCTCGGCTCTTGAAACTCACCCGGCCCAGCTCCATCCGGCTGATCTTGGATTCCGAGGCCCTGATCGCGTATCCGGCGGCGTCGCGCGAGATCCCCTGTTCTTCCCGCAACCGTCTGAGCTGGGAGCCCAGCAGGATACGGCGCACGACCGATCCGCTTGATCCGTCCACGGCCATCGGAGCCCTCCACCCACCTCGGCGACATGGCACTTACAAAGGACATGGCACTACAAGCGCGCCCCCGGCGCCACCGGCCCATACTGCCACCACTCCGTATCATTGCGTGCCCGAACGGTTACCCAACCGAGAAAATCTTGCCGGGCAATCCCCATGAACCGGTAAGTTGCCAGACATTCCTCGCGCGTGCACGTGCATCTGCCCTTGCATCTGCCAAAGTCATTCGGAACCATGGGCATCCGCACGGTGACGACAGACACGCACGCGACTGGGGAGTGCCGCGCATGGGGACCGAAGCAGCAGCCGTGCTCGCGCCCTTATGGCGAGGGCTGCCCCCGCTGGACTCCGGCGCCGTCGACGGTGCGGCCTCCTGTGCGATATCCGGCAGCCACGAGTCAGTGAGCGGCGCGCGCGCCTTTACGCACACCACGTTGCGGCACTGGGAGCTGAGCGACCTCAGCGACGACGTCGCCCTGGTCGTCTCCGAGCTGGTCACCAACGCGCTCCGGCACGCCCTCACCGGCTGCGAAGGGCAGGACCCGGCGGTGCGGCTGCACCTGATGCGCTGGGCGTCCCGGCTGGTGTGCGCCGTACGCGACCCGAGCACCGCGAGTCCGGTGGCCGGGGTGGCCGACGTGGGCGCCGAGTCGGGGCGCGGGCTCTATCTGGTCGACTCCTTCAGCGACGGCTGGGGCTGGCACCCGCTGGACGGCTCGCTGCGCGGCAAGGTCGTGTGGGCCGTGTTCCACCTGCCGTCGCCGGCGGCGGGCTGACGGCCCGTAGCCCGGCCCACAGCCCTGCCCGCAGCCGGACTCCCCGTACGCCACCCGCCCCCGTACCCGCTGCCGCCCCTGCCCGCTCCCGGGCCCCGGGTACGGACGGAAGCGGCGCGCTGCGGCGCGGCGGGGCCCCGCCGGGGATCGGGTGGACCTACGGGCGTGCCGGAGACGGAACCGCCGTGCGGCGGCGGGTGTTCGCCGTGCCCTGGATACCGGGTGTGATTCTCGCTCCTGGACCGTTCGCGGACGGAAAGGAAGCGATCGCATTCCGTGCGGATCGACGGACGTGCCGCGATCAACGCCTACGTGGGCGATATCTCAGCCGGGATCCGGATGACAGCCGGCCGCGGCGCTAGCCGCCGATGGCGGAAGCGGGCGGTGCAGCCGGGAATAGGGGGGTGTCAGTCAACTATGAGATGGTCGAACTCTCCGTCCTTGACGCCCAGCAGCATCGCCTCTACCTCGGCACGGGTGTAGACGAGGGCGGGTCCTTCGGGAAATCGGGAATTGCGAACGGCTATCTCGCCGCCGGGAAGCCTGGCGAACTCCACACAGGAACCCTGCGAGTTGCTGTGCCGGCTCTTCTGCCAGGCGGCGCCGTGAAGATCTCTGGCCGCAATGCCGTTGTATGCGTGGGCCACAGCGCTTCTCCAAGGTGGTTGCCAGTGTCAACTGTCGGGGATCATAGCTGTGTTGGCGGCTAGGTGCACGCGCAAATGCACGTGCACACAGCGTGCGCGCTTGATTCCGATCAGGCACCCACCAAGGTCATCCCCCGGGGGGTTCAACGCACAAGGCGGTACCGAATAGTTCCCGGCGCGGCCACATTCACGGCCGGATGCTGCTCACCACGTTCGCCGTGGCCTCCAGACCGGACTGGATCGTGGGGGCCACGGTGGTGCCGGAGAGATAGAAGCCGAGGAGCACGCAGACCACCGCGTGCGAGGTCTTCAGGGAACCGCTGCGCAGAAACACCACGGCCAGCACCAAGAGCAGCAGCACGACCGACACCGACACGGCCATCTGATCACCGGTCCCCGGGTTCGCCGTCCACATACGTGGCAGTCTGTCCCACCTGTACCCCCCGTTCCGTGCGAGCCGTGCCCGCCATCCGGGTGATAGCGGGCCCGTCCGGGGCGGGCGGGCGCGCGTCGCGCGCCGCCGGGTGGTGGGCGCGCCCCCGGGCCGTAAGACTTGGCCGTACCGCCCACCGCCCCCTTCGTCGATGGGACGACGATGAAGAAGCAGGAGCTGGCCGACCTCGACGCCCACTGGCGCGCCCTCAACTACATGGCCGCGGGTCAGATCTACCTCACCCGCAACCCGCTGCTCACCGAGCCGCTGACGCCCGCCGACATCAAGCCGCGGCTGCTCGGCCACTGGGGCACCTGCCCGGGCCTCAACCTCGTCTACACCCACCTCAACCGCGTCATCGGCGCCCGCGACCTCGACGCCGTCTGCGTCTGGGGCCCGGGACACGGCGGCCCCGCGGTCTACGCCGGCGCGTGGCTCGACGGCTCGTACGGCGAGGTGCACCCCGACGTCTCGCGCGACGCCGCCGGGATGGCGCGGCTCTTCCGGCAGTTCTCCTTCCCCGGCGGGACGCCGAGCCACGTCGCGCCCGTGATCCCCGGTTCCTTCCACGAGGGCGGCGAACTGGGCTACTCCCTCGCGCACGCCTACGGCGCCGCCTTCGACAACCCCGGGCTCGTCGCCGCCTGCGTCATCGGCGACGGCGAGGCGGAGACCGGGCCGCTCGCCGGGTCGTGGCACGCGAACAAGTTCCTCGACCCCGCGTACGACGGCGCCGTGCTGCCCATCCTGCACCTCAACGGCTACAAGATCGCCGGCCCTACCGTGCTCTCCCGCATCCCGGAACGCGAGCTGGACGAGCTGCTGCGCGGCTACGGCCACGAGCCCCTGCACGTGAGCGGGGATGACCCCACGCGCGTCCATCGCGACATGGCCGACGCGATGGACACGGCCCTCGACCGGATCGCCGAGTTCCAGCAGGCCGCCCGCGCCCGCGGCGGGCTGCGCGGGCGCCCCCGCTGGCCGGCGATCGTGCTGCGCACCCCCAAGGGCTGGACCGGACCCGAGGACGTCGACGGCACCCCCGTCGAGGGCACCTGGCGCTCCCACCAGGTGCCGCTGCCCGAGGTGCGCGAGAACCCCGAGCACCTGGCGGAGCTGGAGCGGTGGCTGCGCAGTTACGAACCGGAGAAGCTCTTCGGCGCCGACGGCCGGCCGCGCCCGCAAGTGCTCGCCTGCGTGCCGCACGGCGACCGCCGCCTCGGCGCCAACCCGCACGCCAACGGCGGCCGGCTGCTGCGCGCGCTGCCGCTGCCGGGGCCCGAGACGTACGCCGTCGCCGTCGACCGGCCCGGCGGCCGGATGCACGAGCCGACCCGGGTGCTCGGCGCCATGCTGCGGCAGGTGATGGCGGACACCGCGGAGCGCCGCGACTTCCGCGTCTTCGGCCCGGACGAGACCGCGTCCAACAGGCTCCAGGAGCTGTTCGAGGTCACGGACCGGGCGTGGCAGGCGGAGACGGAGCGGACCGACGAGCACCACGGGCCGCACGGCCGGGTCATGGAGGTGCTCTCCGAGCACCTGTGCCAGGGCTGGCTGGAGGGGTACGTCCTCACCGGCAGGCACGGGCTGTTCTCGTCGTACGAGGCGTTCGCGCACATCGTCGCGAGCATGGCCGCGCAGCACATCAAGTGGATCCAGACCGCGCACGAGGAGCCCTGGCGGGCGCCGGTCGCCGGGCTCAACTACCTGCTCACCTCGCACGTCTGGCGGCAGGACCACAACGGCTTCAGCCACCAGGACCCCGGCTTCGTCGACCACATCCTCAACAAGAGCCCCGGCGTCGTACGGGTCTACCTGCCGCCGGACGCCAACACCCTGCTGTGCGTGGCCGACCACGTGCTGCGCACCCGCGACGTCGTCAACGTCGTCGTCGCCGGCAAGCAGCCGTCGTTCGACTGGCTGACGCTGGAGCAGGCCCGCGCGCACTGCCTGCGCGGCGTCGGCATCTGGGAGTGGGCCGGCACCGAACGCCCCGGCGAGGCGCCGGACGTGGTGCTGGCGTGCGCCGGGGACGTGCCGACGCAGGAGGTGCTGGCCGCGGCGGCGCTGCTGCGCGAGCATCTGCCGGAGGTGGCGGTACGGGTCGTCAACGTCGTCGACATCGCCCGGCTGATGCCGCACGAGGACCATCCGCACGGGATGACGGACCGGGAGTTCGACTCGGTGTTCACCCGCGACACCCCGGTCATCTTCGCGTACCACGGCTATCCGTGGCTGATCCACCGGCTGGCCTACCGGCACGCGGGACACGACCAGTTCCACGTCCGCGGCTACAAGGAGATGGGCACCACGACCACGCCCTTCGACATGGTCGTACGCAACGACCTCGACCGCTACCGGCTGGTGATGGACGTCGTCGACCGCGTCCCCGGCCTGGCGGTGCGGGCGGCGGCGGTGCGGCAGCGGATGGCGGACGTACGCGGCAGGCACCACACCTGGATCCGCGAGCACGGCACGGACCTGCCGGAGGTGGCGGACTGGACCTGGCCGGGCTGAGCCGGGCCGTAGCGGTCCCTGAGGCGGCTCCCGGCCGGGGCGGCGCTTTCCGCCGGACCGGCCGGGAGCCGTCGCGCCCCGGTCAGCCGGCGCCGATCTGCACGTCCTCCAGGATGCCGAGCGCGTCGGGGACGAGCACCGCCGCGGAGAAGTAGGCGCTCACCAGGTACGAGATGATCGCCTTGTCGCTGATCCCCATGAACCGGACGTTCATCCCCGGGCGGATCTCGTCCGGCAGCCCCGTCTGGTGCAGCCCCACCACGCCCTGGTCCGCCTCGCCGAGCCGCATCGCGATCACCGAGCTGGTCCCCTCCTGGGTGACCGGGATCTTGTTGCAGGGCAGCAGCGGGATGCCGCGCCAGTTGTTGACCTCACTGCCCAGGTACTCCGTGCGCGGCGGGTAGATGCCCCGCTTGTTCCACTCCCGGCCGATGGCCGCGATCGCCCGCGGGTGCGCCAGCAGTACGTGCGTCTGCCGGCGGCGGGAGATCAGCTCGTCCAGGTCGTCGGGCGTGGGCGGGCCCGAGCGGGGGTGGATGCGCTGCTTGAGGTCGGCGTTGTGCAGCAGGCCGAACGAGCGGTTGTTGATCAGCTCGTGCTCCTGGCGCTCGCGCAGCGCCTCGACGGTCAGCCTCAGTTGCTGCTCGACCTGGTTCATCGGGTCGTTGTAGAGATCGGCGACGCGGCTGTGGACGCGCAGCACGGTCTGCGCGACCTCCAGCTCGTACTCCCTGGGCGTCAGCTCGTAGTCCACGAACGTGCCCGGCAGCTCCGCCTCGCCGTGGTGGCCGGAGGCCAGCTCGATCTCGGCCTCGCCCTTGCTGT
Source organism: Streptomyces sp. WAC 06738 (assembly GCF_003945505.1). NCBI lineage: Bacteria > Bacillati > Actinomycetota > Actinomycetes > Kitasatosporales > Streptomycetaceae > Streptomyces > Streptomyces sp. WAC 06738. Next base: position 3,435,163 of record NZ_CP029618.1, read on the forward strand.
TCTGCCGCTGCTGCGGGATCGCGCCGAACGCCGCCAGATGCTCGCGCAGCCCCGCCGCCTGCGTCAGCAGATCGTCGAGCGCGGAGCGGGCGAGGACCAGCACCGTGCCGCGGGTCTGGGCCCGCACGGTGAACGGCCAGGTCCCGTCGGCCTCCAGGAGCACCTCCCCGCCGACGTAGTCGCCGTCGGCGAGGACGCCGAGGACGGTCTCGTCCCCGTACTTCCCGGTGCCGATCCGCTCCAGCCGCCCGTGCGCGACCAGCACCACCTGGTCCGCCGCCGACCCCGCGGACACGACCGCGTCCCCCGGCGCGACCTCCCGCTGCTCGAACCGGTCGGCCAGCGCCGACAGCACCTCCTCGTCCTCGTACGCGCGCAACTGCGGCAGCTCGCGCAGCTCCTGCGGGATGACGCGCACCTCGTCGCCGACCGAGGTGAACTCGACCTGTCCGTCGCCGAGCGTGTGGGTGAGGCGCCGGTTCACCCGGTACGCACCACCCTTGACCTCCGTCCACGGCAGCGCCTTGAGCAGCCATCGGGAGGAGATCCCCTGCATCTGCGGGGGCGTCTTGGTGGTGGTCGTGAGGTTCCGCGCGGCGGCGGTGTCGAGGCTGAGCCGGGCGGGGAGTTCGACGGACGCGGACGTTTCTTCTGGCGAGGTCGTCATGCCACCGAAGCTAGGCTTCGGCGCAAAGCGGCAGCAATCGCTCGAAAGAGTAGGAATATCTGTCTTGATTCCTGGATAGGGCTGGCTCTTACCGGAGTATGACGGTGGGCGTGGCAGGAGCCGCCCGCCGCCACCGGCGACCCTAGGCTCGCGGCATGCGCGTACTCGTCACCGGCGGCGCCGGGTTCATCGGATCGCACGTGGTCTCCGCCCTCGCCGAGCGGGGGCACGAGACGGTGGTGCTGGACGTACGGGACGAAGGGCCGCCCGGTCGTACGTGCGACGCGTACCACCGGGGCGACGTGCGGGACCGCGACGCCGTCGCGGCGGCCCTCGCCGGCGTGGACGCCGTCTGCCACCAGGCGGCGATGGTCGGCCTCACCGAGGACTTCGCCGACGCGCCCGCGTACGTCGGCGTCAACGACCTCGGCACCGCCGTGCTCCTCGCCGCCATGGCCGACGCGGGAGTGCGGCGCCTGGTGCTGGCGGGGTCGATGGTCGTGTACGGGGAGGGGCGCTACGACTGCGCCGCGCACGGCCCCGTACGGCCGCGGCCGCGGGCGGCGGCGGACCTCGCGGGCGGGCGCTTCGAGCCGCGGTGCCCGCGCTGCGGCGCGGAGTTGGCGCCGGGCCTGGTGGCGGAGGACGCGCCCGTGGACCCGCGGAGCGTGTACGCGGCGACGAAGCTGGCGCAGGAACACGTCGCGGGCGTGTGGGCGCGCGTCACGGGCGCGCGTGCGGTGTCGCTGCGCTACCACAACGTCTACGGCCCCGGGATGCCCCGCGACACCCCGTACGCGGGCGTCGCCTCCTTCTTCCGCTCCGCGCTGGCGCGCGGCGAGGCGCCGCGGGTCTACGAGGACGGGGCGCAGCGGCGGGACTTCGTCCACGTACGGGACGTCGCGGAGGCCAACGTCCGGGCGCTGGAGGCGGTGTACGGGGACGGCGCGGCGGCGGGGATGCTCACGGCGTACAACGCGGGCAGCGGGGACGTGCACACCGTCGGCGAGCTGGCGACGGCGCTGGCCGCGGCGTACGGCGGTCCCGCGCCGCGGGTCACGGGCGAATACCGGCTGGGGGACGTACGGCACATCACGGCGGACTCGGCGCGGCTGCGGGCGGAGCTGGGGTGGCGGCCGGCGGTGGGGTTCGCGGAGGGCGTGACGGAGTTCGCGAAGTCCCCGCTGGGAGCGGCGACCTGAGGCATCCGCCGCCGGCCGCGGGGCGGGCGACCGCGGATCGTCAGCCGGTGGCCGCGGGCAGGGTGACCTCGAAGCGGCAGCCGCCCGGCACGTTGCGCACCTCCGCCCGCCCGCGGTGCGCCTCGACGATCCCGCGCACGATCGCAAGGCCCAGCCCGGCGCCCGCGGGCGGCACCGGAGTGCGGGCGTGGTTGCCCCGCCACCCCGTGTCGAAGACCCGCGCCAGGTCCTCCTCCGGGATCCCGCCGCACTGGTCGGTGACCGAGACGACGACCGCCGCGCCCTCCCGCTCCCGTACCGCGACGGTGACCGCGACCGTGCCGTCCGCGGGGGTGCGGCGGATGGCGTTGACGAGGAGGTTGCCCAGCACCCGGGTCATCTCCTTGCCGTCGACCTCCACCGGCACCGCCGCCGCCGGCTCCGGCGGCTCGCCGACGAGCCGTACGCCGCGCTCGCGCGCCAGCGGATCCGCGCCCGCGAGCGCGTCGCCGACGAGGTCGTGGACCGACATCCGGGTGGGCGTGAGCGCGAGGGCGCCCGCGTGGATGCGGGAGAGTTCGAAGAGGTCGCCGACCATGGCGTCGAGGCGCTCGGTCTCGGCGCGGATCTGCCGGTGGTAGCGGCCCGGGTCGGCGGCCATGCCGTCCTCCAGCGCCTCCGCCATGGCGCGCAGCCCGGCCAGGGGCGTCCGCAGATCGTGCGAGATCCACGCGACCAGTTCGCGCCGGGAGGCGTCCAGCGCCCGCTCCCGCTGCCGGGACTGCGCCAGCCGCTCGGCGGTCGCCGCCAGTTCCCGGCTGAGCGCGGCCAGTTCGGCGGTCGCGCCGCCCGCGGGGGGCGCGAAGGAGCCGCCCGCGTCGAAGGCGTGGCCGAACGAACGGGTCGCGGCGGCCAGCGCGTTGCTGCGGGCGACGACCCAGCGGCCGAGGAGGACGGCGGTGGCGAGGGAGACGACGGCGGCCATGAGGCAGACGATGCTGACGACGGTGAGGTCGTGCCCGGAGAGGAACATCTCGCGGGCGACGGCGAGGGTGCCCAGCAGCATCGCTGTGACGGCGGTCGCGGCGACGACGGAGACGGAGACGACGAGGGAGCGGTTGCGCAGCAGGCGCAGGGCGACGGCGCCGAGGAGGCCGGCGACGGCTGCGCCGAGGAACGCGAAGGCGGCCATGAGGAGGATGTCGTTCACGGACGGCCGCCCCCCTCGGTGCCGTTCTCGGGGGCGGTGGCGGTGCGGGCGGCGGGGCCGGAGCCGGGCTCCGGGGGCTTCTCGCCGTCGTACGCCCCGTCCCGTACCGCGGCGTCGAAGCGGTACCCGACGCCCCAGACCGTGGTGATCAGCCGGGGTCTGGCCGGGTCGTCCTCGACCTTGCCGCGCAGCCGCCGTACGTGCACGGTGACCGTCGACAGGTCGCCGAACTCCCAGCCCCACACCTCCCGCATCAGCTCCTCCCGCCCGAACACCCGCCCCGGGTGCCGGAGGAAGTGCGCGAGCAGGTCGAACTCCCTCAGGGTCAGCGCCAGCTCGGCCCCGTGCTTGGCGGCCCGGCGCGCCGCGGGGTCCACGGTGAGCCCGGCGCCGCTCAGTTCGCCGCCGCGGGGTGCCGCGGCGCGGCTGCGGCGGAGCACGGACTCCACGCGCAGCACCAGTTCGCGCGGGCTGAAGGGCTTGGTGACGTAGTCGTCGGCGCCGAGTTCGAGGCCGAGGATGCGGTCGTCCTCGTCGCCGCGGGCGGTGAGCATGATCACCGGTACGGGGCCGGCGGCGCGCAGCTTCGCGCAGACCTCCAGGCCGTCCATGCCGGGCAGCATCAGGTCGAGCACGACGAGGTCGGGGCGCGCGGAGGCGGCGGCGGCCAGCGCCTGCGGGCCGTCCTCGACGCGCTCGACGGCGTAGCCGGCGCGGTCGAGGTAGCCGGCGACGACCTCGGCGACGGTGGGGTCGTCGTCGACGACGAGTACGCGGGCCGGGCCGTCCGGCGGCCGGGTCCTGGCGGGCGGGACGAGGTCCATGGCGCCAGCGTGGCACGGCCGGGCGACGGTGGGCGGGGGCCGAACGGATGGCGGCGGGCGACGTCCGTGATTCGTAAGAACCGCTCGTCCGCTATGCGGCTTTTGCGCTCGTAGGGTGGTGGCCATGACCGACGTCGTACTCCCCTGTCTGGACGAAGCCGGGGCGCTGCCCCGGGTGCTGGCCCGGATCCCCGCCGGCTGGCGCGCGATCGTGGTCGACAACGGCTCCACGGACGGCTCGGGCGACCTCGCCCGCGCGCTCGGCGCCACCGTCGTGCACGAGCCGCGGCGCGGCTTCGGCGCCGCCTGCGCGGCGGGCCTCGCGGCGGCCACGGCCGAACTGGTCTGCTTCTGCGACTGCGACGGCTCGCTGGACCCCGGCCTGCTGCCCCTGCTCACCGACCGCATCACGGCCGGCACGGCGGACCTCGTCCTCGGCCGCCGCCGCCCGACCGCGCGCGGTGCGTGGCCCCTGCACGCGCGGGCGGGCAACGCGGCGCTGGGCCTCATGCTGTACCGCCGCACGGGGGTACGGCTGCACGACCTGGGCCCGATGCGGGCCGCCCGGCGGGCGGCGCTGCTGGATCTCGGGGTGGCCGACCGGCGCAGCGGGTACCCGCTGGAGACGGTGGTACGGGCCGCGGACGCGGGGTGGCGGATCGCGGAGCTGCCGGTGCCGTACGCGCCGCGGACGGGGAAGTCGAAGGTGACGGGGACGTGGCGGGGGACCTGGCAGGCGGTCCACGACATGAGCGGCGTCCTCCGGGGCGACCTGCGGCGCGACCTGCGGTCCGCACCGGATGTCCTGCGGACGGCGCCGGGAGGTCACGGGGGCACGGCCGGGCCGGAGGCGGTGGCCGGAGCCGGTGCGGGCGTGCGTCCGGAGGCGGGTGGGGGAACCGGGGGAACGACTGCTGCCGGGACGGGGCCGGGTGAGAGCGCGGGTGGCGGCGGCGCAAGCGCGCGTGCGGGCGTAGCCGCGGGGTCGGGTGCGGGCTCCGGTGCCGGGGCGGGATCCCGGTCGGGTTCCGGCCGTCCGGAGAGCGACGGCGCCGGTACCCGGGCGTCCGGGGCGGGCGGGACGGTACGTCGTTCCGGCGGCGGTGTCGCCGCGGGTGACCGGGGTGCGGGGGGCGCGCGGTGAGCAGCGGGGGCGTCACCGTACTCGTCATCGCGAAGGAGCCGCGCCCCGGCCGGGTCAAGACCCGGCTCACCCCCGCGTACACGCCCGCCGAAGCCGCCCGGCTCGCGGAAGCCGCGCTCGCCGACACCCTCGCCGTCGTACGGGACCTGCCCGTCCGGCGCCGCGTGCTCGTCCTCGACGGCGCTCCCGGGGACTGGCTGCCGCCCGGCTTCACCGTCGTACCGCAGGTCACCGGCGGGCTCGACGAGCGGCTGGCCGCCGCGTTCGGCGGCTGTACGGGCCCCGCGCTGCTCGTCGGCATGGACACCCCCCAACTCACCGCCGCCCTGCTGGCGCCCGCCCTCGCCGGGGACGCCTGGTCGGCCTGCGACGCCTGCCTCGGCCCGGCGCAGGACGGCGGCTTCTGGGCGCTGGGGCTGGCCCGGCCGGACCCGGAACTGCTGCGGGGCGTACCGATGTCGACGCCGCACACGGGTGCGGCGCAGCATCGGCGGCTGCGCGAGGCGGGGCTGCGCGTACGGGAGTTGCCGCCGCTCCGCGACGTGGACACCCCGGCGGACGTCCCGCCGGTCGCCGAAGCCTCCGCCCCGGGCAGCCGCTTCGCCGCCACGGCCCACCGCCTGGACGCCTGGACCCGCGCGGCCCGTGCGGCCACCGCACCGGGCGCCGCGGCACCGGACGGCGCCGCGTTGCACCCCGCGGCGGCGGACCGTGCGGCACTCGACCGAGCCGCCGGATGACCTCGCCCCCACCCCGCCACTCACCCGACCCCGCCCCGCCGGGCCCCGCGGCCTCCCGCCCCGGCGCCCGCCGGCCCCTGCCCCACCCCGCGGCTCCCCCGCCCCGCCTCGACGTCACCGACGACGCCTGGGACCGCGCCGATCCCTACGCCCGTGCCCTGCGCAGCGGCGCCGGGCCGCTCTTCCTCCGGCGGCGCGACGGGTGGCTGCTGCCGCTCGACGTGGAGCGGTGGTGCGGGGTGCCCGACGGGGGTGACGTGACCGTGCTGCGGCGGTGCACCGGGCCCGTGCTGGACATCGGCTGCGGGCCCGGCCGCCTCGTCGCCGCGCTGGCCGCGCTGGGGCGGCCCGCGCTCGGCGTCGACGTCAGCTCCGAGGCCGTCGCGCACGCCCGGTCGCGGGGCGCCGCCGCGCTGCGCCGGTCGGTGTTCGAGCCGCTGCCCGGCGAGGGCCGCTGGGGCACCGCGCTGCTCGTCGACGGCAACGTCGGCATCGGCGGCGACCCCGCCGCGCTCCTCGCCCGCGCCGCCGCGCTGCTGCGCCCGCGCGGGCGGCTGGTCGTTGAGGTCGCCGCGGACGACGACGTGGACGAGCGCGTGCACGTCCATGTCACGGACGGAACCCCCGGCACCCCCGGCACCGGCGGCACCCCTCACGCCGCCGCGGGCCGCCGCCCCGAGCGCGCCCCCTTCCCCTGGGCCCGGGTCGGGCTGCCCGCCCTGCTCAGGTACGCGGCGGCGGGCCGCTGGCGGGAGGAGGACCGCTGGACGGCGGGCGGGCGGCGGTTCGCCGCGCTGCGAGCACCAGGGCCGACGCCGCGAACAGCGCGGCGGTGATGAGCAGCCAGCGGTACAGGAAGGCGTCGGCGGGCAGCGCGGTGACGGTCTCGTAGCGGCCCACCTGGCGGGTGATGAGCGGGAAGTAGACGAGGAGCAGCAGCCCGGAGACGGCGGCGGGGAAGCGCACGTAGTTCACCAGCCGCGGGCCCAGGACACGCTGGGCGCCGCGGTCGGCGAGGGAGTACAGGGGCAGCAGCGCCAGGTCGTGCAGCACCGCCGCACCCGCCAGCCACAGGGCGACGCCGAAGGGGTCCTTGCCGAAGAGGCGGACGCCGGCGTAGCCGGTGAGCGCGAAGGAGGCGAGGAGGAGGGCGAGGGTGGGGAGCGGCCCGGGCGCGAGCAGACGGCGTACGGGCCCGGGGGCGGCCCGTGCCGTACGCGACCCGCCCGGTCCGCCCGTGCCGCCCGGCCCGCCCGTTCCGTTTTCCGGCCGGCCGCCCGCGCTCACGGCAGCTCCCCGAACGTCAGCCTCGTGACCCACTTCGTGTTGTGCACCCCCGGGTTCGCCGGGACGATGATCCGCGCCGGGTACCCGTGATCGCGGGACAGCGGCGCGCCGTTGACGTGGAGCGCCAGCAACGACCGCGGATCGCGTACCTGGTTGGCCCGGAGCGACGCCGCGCGGAACGCCCCCTTCTGCTGCGCCGACTCCGCGAACACCCCGTCCCCCTCCCCCGCGCCCGCCAGCGCGGCCAGGTCCGCGAGCCGGACCCCGCGCCACAGTTGGTCGTCCGTCGACCAGCCCTCCACGCACGCGATCGGCAGCGCCGCCGTGTGCTGCGGCAGCGCCAGCAGGTCCGCCCGGGTGAGCACCGTGGGGCGGCCGTCCCCGGCGCGTACGACCAGGCGCCAGCGCCCGCCGATGTCGGCGGGGTCGATGCCGAGGTCCGCGGCGGTCTTGTTGATCTGGAAGCCGTTCGGCCCCTCACCCGGGTCCGCGCCGCCGTGCGGGGCGAGCAGCGCGGTGCGGCGCAGCGGGCCGCCGATGCTCTGCCCCGCGGTGACCGCGACCAGGCCCAGCGACCCGGCGCCCACCAGCGCCGCGGCCCCGCGCCGCGAGATCGTCGGCGGCGCGGGTTCCGTGGCCCGCAGCTCGTCCATGCCGCGGTCGTGCAGCCCGCGGCGGAGCTTGCCGACGCGGGTGGCGAGGTGGACGGCGAGGGCGCCGAGGAACACCCAGGCGCCGTAGAAGTGGAGGGTGTAGAAGGAGCCGGGGAAGACGTAGAAGAGCTGCATGTTGAGGATGCCGGTCGCGAACTCGAAGAGCCCGCTGCCCACGAGCAGCAGCGTCGAGCCGCGCTCCAGCGCGTGCCGGGCGGAGCGCACTGGCGGCCAGGCGAAGAGCCGCGGCAGGACGGACCAGAGCTTCGCCAGCAGGACGGGGACGAGGGCGACGCCGAGGGTGACGTGGACGCCCTGGTTGAGGCGGTAGAGCCAGTGCGGGTCCGTGGGCCAGGAGAAGAGGTAGAAGCCGAGGAGGCCCTTGCCGGGGGTGGTGTCGTTGCCGGGGAGGCCGGGGTTGTAGGCGGCGTACGACAGGAAGCCGGTGAGCAGCATGAGGGGCAGCCCGGCGAGGAGGACCGTGCCGAGGAGCGCGGTGAACCACGGGCCGCGCAGCGGGCTGCGCCAGAAGGCGGGGCGGAACGGTCCTGGCGGGGGCACGGCGGCCCCCGGGGCGGTGCCGGGGCGGGGGGCCGGCGGGCGTACGGCGGGCATGGACCGACCGTAGGCCGCGGATACGCCCGTATCACCGCACCGACTCCTGACGAAAGCGTGACGTCGCCGCGCGTTCCCGGCGCGGGTGCCCCGCGGCTGCCTAGCGTGACGGCGTGACCTCCTCGCCCATCCGGCCGCCCGCCGCAGGAGCCGTGCCCGCCCCCGGCGCCGGGACGGGGGCCGGGACCGCCGCCGCCGTCCCCGCCGCAGGGCGCCGCTGGGACCTCCTCGCCGCCGTCCTCGCCGCCGCGGCGATCGCCGCGGCCGTGGTCATCGGGCGGGCCCTCAACGGCTACGACATCCTCCACGTACGCTTCCCGCCCCTGTCCGCCGTCTGGCTGCCGCACTACGGGCCCGGCACCCCCGCGGCGCTCGCCGTGGCCGCCGCCGTCGTCGCGTACGGGCCGCCGCTCGCCGACCGGCTCCCGTGGCGGCGGCTGCTGCTGGCCACCTGGGCGGCGGGCATGGCGTGGATCTGGTCGCTGGCGCTGGTCGACGGCTGGCAGGAGGGGGTCGCGGACCAGCTCACGGCGCCGAACGAGTACGCCCGGCCGGAGACCGTCGCCCGCTTCGCCGACCTGGGGCACGCCGTACGGACCTTCACCGACCACATCCTCATCCAGACCCCCGGCAACTGGCCCGCGCACATCGCCGGGCACCCGCCCGCCGCGATCCTCACCTTCGTCGGCCTGGACCGGGCGGGGCTGGGCGGCGGGGCGTGGGCGGCGGTCTTCTGCATCACGGCGGGCGGGTCCGCGGCGGTCGCGGTGCTGGTGGCGCTGCGGACGCTGGGCGGCGAGGAGCGTACGCGGCGCGCGGCGCCGTTCCTGGTGCTGGGGCCGTGGGCGGTCTGGGCCGGGGTGTCGGCGGACGGCTACTTCGCGGCCGTGGCCGCGTGGGGCCTGGCGCTGCTGGCGCTCGCGGCGACGGGGACGGCCCGGCGCCCGGCGGTGGCGGCGGCGGGCGCGGGGCTGCTGCTGGGGTGGGCGCTGTACCTCTCGTACGGGCTGACCCTGCTGGTGCTGCCGGTGGCGGCGGTGCTGGCGTACGCCGCCCGCGGCGGGCGGCGGGGCGCGGTGCTGCGGACGGCGGGATGGGCGGCGGCGGGCGCGCTGCCGGTCGCGGTGGCGTTCACGGCGGCGGGCTTCTGGTGGTGGGAGGGGTACGACCTGCTGCACGAGCGCTACTACCAGGGCTTCGGCGGAGAGCGCCCGTACGGCTACTGGGTGTGGGCGAACCTGGCGGTCGCGGCGCTCAGCGCGGGCCTGGCGGCGGTGGCGGGCACGCGCCGCGCGGTACGCACCGCCTGGCGGCGCGGCGCCGGGCGCTCCTCGGCGTACGCCCTGGCGGTCATGGCGGTCGCCGGGCTCGCCTGCCTCGTGGCGGCCGATCTCTCCGGTCTCAGCAAGGCGGAGACGGAGCGGATCTGGCTGCCGTTCACGCTCTGGCTGCTGCCGGCCGCCGCCCTGCTCCCGGCCCGCGACCACCGGGCGTGGCTGACGGCGCAGGCGGCGGTGGCGCTGGTGGTGAACCATCTGCTGGTCACGAGCTGGTAGCCCTCCGCCCTTCCCACCCCCGTCCGGATGTCAGTGGTACGGCGTACCGTCGTACATATGTGCCGAAGCATCAAGACCCTGCGCCCCCCGTACGCCGACACCGTCACGGACGACGACATGCGGGCCGCGGCGCTGCAGTACGTACGGAAGATCTCCGGATTCCGCCACCCCGCGCCGCACAACGCCGAGGCGTTCGACAAGGCGGTGGAGGAGATCGCCGCGTCGACGCAGGAGCTCCTGGACTCGCTCGTCGTCCGGGGCGGCAAGGGGGCGGCGTAGCCGTCAGCCGGCCGCGGAAGGCCCGGTTGCGTGCTCCTGCCCTGCCTGCGCCTGCCGCACCGCCGCCCGACCGCCCGACGTCCGCCCGCCGGGCGTCGATCATCACGTACCAGTGAGGAGGATCCTTGGCCCGCACCGCCCGTAGCCCGCGCACCGTGCTTGTCACCGGAGGCACCAGCGGCATCGGCCGCGCCATCGCCGCACGGTTCGCCGCCGACCAGGACCGGGTCTTCCTCACCGGACGCCATCCCGACACCGTCGCACGGGCCGCCGAAGAGCTGGGCGTGCACGGCGTGACGTGCGATGCGACCGATCCCGGGCAGGTCGCGGCACTCGCCGCCGGGTTCGGCGAACTGGACGTCCTGGTCAACGCGGCCGGCGGCCTGCCCCAGGCGGCGCCCGAGGGCGTACCCGCCCTGGAGGCGGTCCTGGCCCAGTGGCACTCCAGCCTGGCCCAGAACCTGCTCGGCGCGGTCCTGACCACCACCGCGGTGCGGGACAAGCTCACCTCGGGCAGCTCCGTGATCAGCATCGGCTCGATCGGCGCAGAGCGCCGGGGCGGCTCGTACGGTGCGGCGAAAGCGGCACTGGCCGCCTGGAACGCCGCCCTCTCCAGGGAACTCGGCCCGCACGGCGTGACAAGCAATGTCATCTCCGCGGGCTATATCGCCGGCACCAACTTCTTCCAGGGCCGGATGACCGACGAACGCCACGACGCGCTCGTGCAGGAGACACACGACAAACGCCCCGGCACAGTCGAGGACATCGCCGAGACGGCGTACTTCCTTGCCTCCCCGGGCGCACGGCACCTCACCGGCCAGACCATTCACGTCAACGGCGGAGCCTTCACCACGCGGTGACGTCCCGGCTACGCGAGTTCGTGAAAGAACTCCGTGCCGTAGGTGACGCACCACCCGTCGGCGACGAGGTCGCGGGCGACGTCGATCAGCGCCGTGCGTCCCGGCGATCCGTCCTCGCTCCACAGTGACCAGTTCGCGGAGACCGCCAGTTCCACCAGGCCGTAGTTCGAGGCGTGCAGCGTGATCGGCGCGCGCGCTCCGAACTGCCGCATCTCGCGGGTCGGCCCGGCGACCCAGGCGGTTCCCTCCCGCCACCGGAGGGGCACGTTCGCGACCGCGCGGACCTCGGCGGCATGCAGGGCGACATGTGCGGTCGCATCCGGTGCGTACGGGCCGGGGACCAAGGCGCGCGTGGCGTTGAACCACAGGTCCGTCCAGCCGACGTCGTGGGTGCCGGGCGCGGGAGAAGCCTGCGCCTGCGCACGTTCCAGCCAGGACTCGATCACCTCGGCGGAGAGCTCCGGGACCGGCTCGACGACCGGGTCGACGTGCCAGGGGTCGAGGACGTCGAGTCCCTGCCGGTCGGTGGGCCGGGCCGCCGCGCGCTCGTGGATGAACCAGTGCGGGCGCTGCGGTCTGACCTCGATGTCCGGATAGCCGACCTCGCGGTCGAGGCAGCCGATGATGGCCTCCGCACTGAGAGGCCGGATCAGCGGCCAGAGGCGCCGGATGCCGTGCACGAGCCGGCCGAGGGTGGACACGGCCGGCTCTGCCCCCGGACTCGGAAGAGGCTCGTCGAACGTCAGCGTCGGCCCGCCGTCCTTGTGCTCGCGGACCACCTCTACGCCCCCACGCCCGGCGCCGTGGCGGCGGCCGGGCAGATGTCGGGCCGGCTGACGCTGACCATGGCGCGCAGCGTACCGCCGCATGTCCGGGGCCGGTCCCGGGCGGTACGGGCCGGGGGCCCGCCCCCTGGCGCGAGTACCGGGGACCAAGGGGCGGGAGTTCAGTGCCCGGGGTGTCGGCGGAGGAGGACGTTGGCGTCACTGACGGCGGACAGGTCCCCCGACGCGCGGGCCGCCGTCCGCCCCGCGGCCAACTCGGCACACCGCCCGCATCCGGCGACGGGCTCGGGCTCCACGAGCGGCCACGCGTCGGGCAGTTGCACCGGCTCCGCCATCCGCGCCCACGGCCCGTCGCTCACGGCCGCGCCCTCCGCGGCAGCGGCGCGGTCACGGTGATCCGCCCGCGGCCGGGTTCGCGGTCGTCCTCGCCACCGGTGGTCATGCAGTACCCACCGGCCTGGTGGACTCCGAGCCGCAGAATGGCGCTGCCCTCCCGGTCCCGGCTGATCCGGTCCCACGAGTCGACCAGGCACACGGAGCGGGCGGCGGCCTGCCGCATGGCGTAGGTCATCGCGTCCCACTGCGGCCGCGGCCAGTTCGTCAGCGCATGATCCCCCCGATCGACCCACTCCCCGGCAACCACCCACCCCCGCTCGCCGGCGTACCGGCGGCATCGCGCTATGCGCTCGTCCAGAGCGGCGGTGGCCAGGGTGGCGTGCCGGTCGTAGAGAAACGCGAGTGTGGGCCGGGCGGCTGTGCCCGGGGCAGGGGTGTCCATGACGCTCACCTGTCGTCGGTGATCAGATCGTCACCGACCGTAGAAGCGCCGCTGGTGTGGTCACCATGGCAGTCCGGCAGGAGGAGGCCCGGAACTCGTAAGTCCGCAGATCAGAGTGGTAGTCGAACGGTGTCCGCCAGCTCGCGCATCTCCGGTGTGAGCGTGCGGCGCCGTTTGACCACCTGGCCGAGGATGTCGCGGGCGAAGCGCTGGTTCGGCAGCCACTCCGGCGACTGCTTGCGGACGTCGGAGAGGACGCCCACGGCCTCGGCGTACTGACGCTGCCGGGTGTGGGCATGCGCGACGGTGAGGAGATGGCGGTTGCCGTTGCTCTTGGTCACCGCCTGCAACGCCGTCGTGGGGAGCCGTTCGGCCCGCTTCAGCACCAGGTCCGGCCGGTCGCTGATCGACTCGTTCTCCGCCAGCTTCAACTGCACCGTCACGGGGCCGAAGGTCCGGATGACGTCGATCCTCGGCGCGTACTCCCGGCCCATCGCCACCGCCGCGGCGTGCGCGAGCCGCAGCGCGTCCTCGGCTTCGCCTGCGCGGTTGTCCCGGATGGCGGCCGCCGAGACGCGGACGAGCATCCACCCCCACGCCGCCAGCTCCGTCATGGTCGCGCGCGAGAGGCGCGGCTCCATCTCGTCGGCCCACCGCGTGGCCAGTTCGCGCGCCTCGGCGAGCCGGCCGCGGCGGAGCAGCAGCCAGCACTGGGCGTTGGCCGTGGCCACCGCTTGCAGGCGATCGCTCGCGTCGTCCAGCGACCGCTCCAGCGCGATGTCCGCGGCGTCGAACTGGCGGGTCTGCGTCATCAGCCACCCGGCCAGTTGCAGGACACGGATCCGCACCGCGCGGCCCTCGACGCCGAGTTGGGCGACGGCATCGGCGTCGCGCAGCATCGACGGCAGCAGAGCGCCCAGCTCGGCGAACTTGCCGCCGACGACGAGGGGCTGAGCGGCGGTGAGAGCGTCCCGCAGGCCCTCGATCGTGGGCGGCTCGTCCAGCGTGTCGACCGGGGCGAACAGCGCGTTCCGCACCGGCGCCCACCGGTCCTCGGCGGCGGCGGGCGCCTTCTCGGCTTCCTCGTGCGCTGCCAGGAGGGACGTCGTCGGCACCCGCAACGCGCGGGCGAGCGCGTGCGCGGTCTCCATGCGCGTGTCGGTGAGTTCGCCCTGCTCCAGTTTCGAGACGAGCGACAGCGAGACACCTGCTCCTCGGGCGAGTTCCTTCTGCGTCAGCCCACGGCGCTTCCGTACCGATCGCAGGCGGTCGCCGATGTGCTCTTCGGGATGGTCGGGCATGCTGACTCCCGTTCTGAGACGACACCAGAACCGTACCCGCGGGACACCCCGCGATTACCCCGCAAACGGCCCCCGCCCGCGGACGGTTACGCCACCGCGCCCGGGCCCTCCAGGACCAGCATCACGTGCTCGTCCTCCCCGTTCCACTCCGAGCCCGTTTGCTGGAAGCCCAGCCGCTTCAGCAAGCGGACCGAGCCCTCGTTGCCCACGTACGGGTCCGCGTACAGGGGGCGGTTGGGTTCCAGGGCCAGGAACGCCGCCACCGCGCGGGTGCCTATGCCGCGGCCCCAGAACTCCCGGCCGAAGACATAGCCCAGGAACCGGCGGTCGCCGTCCCACCACGCCACCACGTTCCCCGCGACCTTCCCGTCGACCTCCACCGTCTGCACCAGGCCCGTCGGGTCCCCCAGCACCCGCTCCCGCCAGTGCGGCATGAAGCGCTCCCGCTCGCGCGGCGGGAAGTGGGACCGGCGCACGTTCTCCGGGTCGTGCTCGTGCGCGAAGAAGACCTCCAGGTCCTCCTCCGCCACATCTCTCAGCAGGATGTTCTCCGTCATGCCGCCGAGTCTCGCACCCCCCACTGACATCACCGCCCCGCCCTTGCTGAAGCCATGAATCACTGCTTCAATCCTTCCTATGCCCTACCGCCGCACCCCCGCCGTCCAGGCGCGGATGGACGGCCGGCGGGACGCCGTCCTCGGCGCCGCCCGTGCGCTGCTGGCCGACGAGGGGTACGCCGGGTGCACCGTCGCCGCCGTCGCCGCGCGGGCCCGTATCGCCACCGGCAGCGTCTACCGGCACTTCCCCAGCAAGTCCGTGCTCGCCGTCGAGCTGTTCCGCAGCGTCGTCACCGCCGAGGTCGACGCCGTGTCCGCCGCGGCCCGCAGGCCCGAGGACCCCGCCGAGGGGGTCGCCGCCGCCGTGGAGACGTTCGCGCGCCGGGCGCTGGCCAGTCCGCGGCTGGCGTACGCGCTGCTCGCCGAGCCCGTCGACACCGCCGTCGAGGCCGAACGGCTCGTCTTCCGGCGGGCGTTCCGCGACGTGTTCGCGGCCCGTATCGCCGAGGGCACCGACAGCGGGCGGCTGCCGCGGCAGGATCCGCTGCTGACCGCCGCCGGTCTCGTCGGGGCGTGTGCGGAAGCCCTCATCGGGCCGCTGTCCGGCGCGACCGGGAGCCAGGCGGAAAGCCCGGAGGCCCCCGGGCCCCACACCCCCGCGCACCTCGTCGCCTTCACCCTGCGAGCCCTGGGAGTCCCCCATGCCGACCACCCATGAGGTCACCAACCAGCCCCCGCCCCTCACCTCCTACGACGTCTCCGCCTACCCCGCCCTCCTGGAGTCCCTCCGCGCCCACGGCGCCTCCTGGGCCGAGGACGAGGTGCGCGAACTCGGGCTCCTCGCGGGCGGGCCGCAGGCCCAGGAATGGGCCCGCAGCGTGGAGGAGCAGCCGCCCGTGCTGCGTACCCACGACCGCTACGGGCACCGGATCGACGAGGTCGAGTTCCATCCGCACTGGCACGACCTGATGCGTACCGCCGTCGGCCACGGCCTGCACGCCGCGCCCTGGCGGGAGCGCACCCCCGGCGCGCACGTCGCGCGCGCCGCGAAGCTCTTCGTCTGGGGCCAGACCGACGCCGGGCACCTGTGCCCGGTCTCCATGACGTACGCCGCCGTGCCCGCGCTGCGCACCGCGCCGGACCTCGCCGCCGCGTACGAGCCGCTGCTCACCTCCGCCGCGTACGACTTCGGGCTGCGCCCGCCCACCGCCAAGTCCGGCCTCATCGCGGGCATGTCGATGACGGAGAAGCAGGGCGGCTCCGACGTCCGGGCCAACACCACCCGCGCGGTGCCGGCCGGCGACGGCGACGGGCTCTACGCGCTCACCGGGCACAAGTGGTTCACCTCCGCGCCCATGTCCGACGTCTTCCTCACCCTGGCCCAGGCGCCCGGCGGGCTGTCCTGCTTCCTCGTCCCGCGCGTGCTGGCGGACGGCACCCGCAACGCCATCCAACTCATGCGCCTGAAGGACAAGCTCGGCAACCGCTCCAACGCCTCCGCGGAGATCGAGTACGAAGGGGCGGTCGGCCATCTCGTCGGCGAGGAAGGGGAGGGTGTGAAGACCATCATCAAGATGGTCAACATGACGCGGCTCGACTGCGCCCTCGCCACCGCGGGCGGGATGCGCCTCGGCGTCGTCCAGGCGCTGCACCACGCCGAGCACAGGCGGGCGTTCGGCGCGCGGCTCGCGGACCAGCCGCTGATGGCGAACGTGCTCGCCGACCTCGCCGTGGAGGCCGAGGCGGCGACGGTGGCGGGGATGCGTCTCGCGGGCGCCGTCGACCGCGGCGAGACGGGCGGGGCCGACGAGCAGGAGGCCCTGTTCCGGCGGATCGGGCTCGCCGTCACCAAGTACTGGGTGTGCAAGCGCGGTCCGGCGCACGCCGCGGAGGCGCTGGAGTGCCTGGGCGGCAACGGGTACGTCGAGGAGTCCGGCATGCCGCGGCTGTACCGGGAGGCGCCGCTGCCGTCGATCTGGGAGGGCTCGGGCAACGTCGCCGCGCTCGACGCGCTGCGCGCGATGGCCCGCAGGCCGGAGACGGTGACGGCGTTCTTCGCCGAGGTCGGCGCCGCGGCGGGCGCCGACGCGCGGCTGGACGCGGCGATCGGGCGGCTGCGGAAGGACCTGGCGGACGTGACGGCGGTGGAGTACCGGGCACGGCGGGTGGTCGAGTCGATGGCGCTGGTGCTCCAGGGCGCGCTGCTGCACCGGCACGGCGACGCGGCGGTGGCGGACGCCTTCTGCGCGAGCCGCCTCGCCGGCGACGGCGGCCTGGCGTTCGGCACGCTGCCACCGGGTGCGGACACGGACACGATCCTCAAGCGGGCCCGCCCGACGGGCGGCGAATACGGCAGGAGCTGAGGGGCGGAGGGTCCGTACGGTACGGGGCACCGCCCGCGTGGCTCGTACCGTACGGAGCCGGAGTCCCCGCCGACGTGACGCCCGGGAACGGGCAGACGATGTCAGAGGCCGGATTGAATGTGTCCGTGACCGTCTACGATGCGGCCCGTTTGCTTCCCGCCATCGCCGGCTCGGCTATCCGCAGCCCTCCTGAGGACTGGCGCCGGTTCTCGTTCCGATGTCCCGAGCCCCGTGCGGCCGGCGAGTTCACGGAAATCGTGGGTGCACCCGGGAAACGGTGCTGACACCGTGGGAGTCATGAGAGCAGAAGGAACGTCACCGGAACCGGAAGCCTCCGTGCAGAGCGGGTTCACGTCCCTGGGTGAGGTGGCGTGCCGTTATCAGGCGGATGACATACGCGCGGAGGATCTGCCGATGATCGCTGCCGAGGCGCTCGCAGCCGGACTGGACACCCCGGCCTTGTGCGAGCTCGCCGGTTGGCCCCGGAACGCCAATACCCACGATATTCGCGACACGTTCGAGCACGCACTTGCCGAGTCCGGGATCAGGCTGCCGGATCGGGGCCTGGCACGACGCCACGCTCTGCGCCGGATGGCGGCAAGGCTCGTCGATGGAGAGACGACTCCCGCTGATCTGGCGAGGGACGACTGGTGGGAGACGGAGGCCGAGACCGAGGCGGAGCGATCGTTCGTGGCGCTGATCCCGCAATGCGACTGCTGCATCGAGTACACCCTGGGGCTTGACCAGCAGACGTGGGCGGCCCAGTTGCGGGAGGCTGCCCTTGCCCTGACGTCGTCTCCGCCGATCGGTCCCGGCTGCTGACTCCGCCGCCCGGCGAGTACGGCACCCCCCCCGCCCCCTGCCCCGTGCGGGTCAACTCCCGTTCACCGCGGGCACCCTGTGCAAGTCGTCGCGGCCGGTCGATACTTCGGTCCATCCTGCACGCCGCACCAGGGGAGGGACCCTTGTCCGCCTACTCCAGACGCCGCGCCGTCGCCACGTTGTCCGCCGCCGTCGCCGGCGGCGCGCTCGCCGGGGGGCTTCCCGCGTACGCCCAGGCCGCCGAGCACGGTGCCGGCGGCCGGGGGCGCGGGCCCGCGCCGCTCAAGCGGGCGCACGCCCACAACGACTACCTCCACGAGCGTCCGCTTCTCGACGCGCTCGACCACGGCTTCGCCAGCGTCGAGTCGGACATCTGGCTGGTCGACGGGCAGCTCCTCGTCGCCCACGACGAGGCGCAGCTCGATCCGGCCCGTACGCTCCAGGCGCTCTACCTCGACCCGCTGGCCCGCCGCATACGGGCCAACGGCGGCCGCGTCTACAAGGGCCACCAGCTCACCCTGCAACTGCTCATCGACCTCAAGACCGCAGGCGACCCCACGTACCGCGCGCTCTCCGAGGTGCTGCGCGGCTACGGCTCGATCTTCAGCTCCGCCAGCGGCGGCAAGGTCCGCCGCCGCGCGGTGACCGCCGTCATCTCCGGCGACCGCGGCGCCCGCGCGCCGATGGAGGCCGAGAGGCTCCGCTACGCCTTCTACGACGGCCGCCACGACGACATCAACTCCGGTGTCCCCGCGTCGTTCATCCCGCTCATCAGCGGCAACTGGAACTCCAGCTTCACCTGGCAGGGCACCGGCACGATGCCGGCCGCCGAGCGCGACTGGCTGAACCTGATCGTCCACACCGCCCACCGGCAGGGCCAGACCATCCGCTTCTGGGCCACGCCCGACGCCGCGGGCGAGGCGCGCGACAACATATGGCGCACGCTGCTCGACGCGAACGTGGACTGGATCAACACCGACGACCTCGCGGGCCTGCAGACCTTCCTCCGCAAGCACGACGCCTGACGCCCCGCCCGCCGGGCCGCGGCTCTCACACGACGTACGCCCCCTCCCGCGCCGCCACCGCCGCCGCCTCGGCGGCGCGGTCGGCGGCGGCGGGGTCGAGGGGGTCGCCGCTGGCGAGGAGGCGGTAGTACAGGGGGGCGGAGACGGCGCGGATCACCTCGTGCGGGTCGGTGCCCGCGGGGAGTTCGCCGCGGGCCACCGCCTGCTCGACGCAGGGGGCCCACTCGGCGATGCGGATCGCGTAGAACCGGTGCAGGGCCGCCGCCGTACGGCCGTCGCAGGTGGCCGCCGCGATCACGGCGCGGAACAGCGCGCCCTGCCGCGGGTCGGTGAGGGTGCCGAGCACGAGGCGGGCGTTGGCGCGCAGGTCGCCGAGGAGGGTGCCGGTCTCGGTACGCGGTACGGACTGCTCCGCCATCTCCGCGAGCAGGTCGGCGACGAGCCCGGTGGCGGAGCCCCAGCGGCGGTAGACGGTGGTCTTGCCGACCTCGGCGCGGCGGGCGACGTCGGCGAGGTCGAGGTGGGCGAAGCCTTCTTCCGCCAGGGCGTCCCCGGTGGCCCGGAGGACCGCCGCGCGGACCCGGGCGGTGCGGCCCCCGGGCCTGAGGGTGCCGGGATCCGGCTCGGGCTCGGAACTCATTAACGGGTCTCCAGTTTCATTAGTGCCGCATTCTCTGCTACCTTCGGCTTCAGCTTAACGGGACACGAGTCCTGTTAGCCCGCCCGAAGGGAACCTCCATGTCCGTGCTCGACAAGGCCGCCGCACCCCCGGCCCCCGCCCTCCGCATGACCGGGCGGCAGAAGCTCGTGCTCACCCTTCTCCTCGGCGCCCAGTTCATGGTCGCGGTGGACTTCTCCATCCTCAACGTCGCCCTCCCCGTCATCGGCGCGGGGCTCGGCTTCCCGCTCGCGCACCTCCAGTGGATCGCCACCGCCTTCGCCCTCGCCGCCGCCGGCTTCACCCTCCTCTTCGGCCGGATCGCCGACCTCTTCGGCCGCAAGCGGCTCTTCCTCGGCGGCATGGCCCTCCTCGGCCTCTCCTCCGTGCTCGGCGGCCTCGCCACCTCCCCCGGGATGCTGCTCGTCGCCCGGGTACTCCAGGGCCTGGCCACCGCCGCCGTCACCCCGGCCGGGCTCTCCCTGCTCACCACTGCGTTCCCCGAGGGCCCGCTGCGGCAGCGCGCGCTCGGGCTCAACGGGGCCCTGATGTCCGCCGGGTTCACCGCGGGCGCCGTGCTCGGCGGGCTCCTCACCGACCTGCTCTCCTGGCGCTGGGCGTTCCTCGTCAACGTGCCCGTGACCGCCGCGATCCTCGCCGTCGCCCCCGCCGTCATCGCCGACTCCCGGCCCGCGGGCCGGCCCCGGCTCGACCTCCCCGGCGCGGTCACCGTCACCGGCGGGCTGCTCGCCGTCGTCTACGGGCTCACCCACGCCGGCGAGGCCGGCTGGACCGAGCCGGTCACCCTCGCCGCGCTCGGCGCGGGCGCCGCGCTCCTCACCGCGTTCCGGTTCGTGGAGAAGCGGGCGGAGAAGCCGCTGGTGCCGGTACGCATCCTGCGCCGGCCCACCGTCGTGTGGGGCAACGCCGCCGGGCTCGTCGCCTTCCTCACCGAGACCTCCCTGGTCTTCCTCCTCACCCTCTACCTCCAGGAAGTCCTCGGCTACACCCCGCTCGCCACCGGCCTCGCCTTCGGCGTCCTGGGCCTGGGCACCGTCCTCGGCGGCACCCTCGGCGGCCGGGTCGTCGGCCGCGTCGGCAGCCGCGCGGCGATCGTCTACGGCGGCGCGGCCCAGGCCGCCGCCACCGCGGCGCTGCTCGCGCTCGGCACCTCGGGCGGCTGGATCTGGCTGCTGCTGGCCGCGACGTTCGCCGGCGGGGTCGGCAACATGCTGATGATCGTCGGCTTCATGGTCACCGCCACCTCGGGGCTGCCCGATTCCGAACAGGGCCTGGCCACGGGCCTCGCCACGATGACCCAGCAGGTCGGCATCACCATGGGCATCCCGGTGATGAGCGCCATCGCCACCACCCGCATCACCGCCGCCGACGGCACCGGCCCCGAGGCCGTGCTCGACGGGGTCAGGACCGCGGTCGGCGTCAACGCCGCGCTCGTCCTCGCCGGAGCGCTGGCCGCGGGGGCGCTGCTCGGCCGCCGGCGGCGGGCGGCGCCGCAGACCCCGTCGCGATGAGTCGCGTACGCGGGCGGGCGGCCGGTCCGTACGCGGACGCGCCCGGATCGGCCCGTACGCCTGCGCGCCCCGATCAGGCCGCCCGCGGGGTCAGCACGCGCTCCACCGCGTCCCGCGTCAGCTTCCGCAGCGCCGCCGCGTCGTCCAGGTCGTTGCCCACGACGAGGCCGTCGCGCAGCACCAGCAGGAGGTCCGCCGTGCGCTCGGCGTCCGGGTGGCCGTCCGCGGCCAGCAGGTCCCGCATCAGGCCGCGGAACCAGCGCCGGTAGTCCGTCACCGCGCGGCGCACCGGGTGGTCCGGGTCGGGGTATTCCGCGGCGGCGTTGATGAAGGGGCAGCCGCGGTACCCGGGGCCCGCGCCGGCCTCGCCGATGACGTCGTAGACGGCCAGCACCGTGGCCCGCGGGGCGGTGCCCACGAGGGCCGCGGCGGCCTCCTGCTGGCGCCGGCACTGGTCGGTCACGTACGCCGCGACCAGGTCGTCCTTCGTACGGAAGTGGTGGTAGAAGGTCGCCTTCGCCACCCCGGCCTCGGCGATGATCCGGTCCACGCCCACCGCGTGCACGCCCTCGGCGTAGAAGAGCCGCGTCGCGGCGTCGAGGACGCGGCTGCGGGCGGGAGGCTTCGGTGGTGCGGTCACGTGTTGACGGTAGCAGACAGGTCTGTCTAGTCTGAGCGGGCCATCAGACAGACCTGTCTGTTCGATTTGGACTCCCGGAGAGGCACCTCCCATGAGCGTTCTCTACACCGCGGTCGGCACCGCCAACGGCCGCGACGGCCGCGGCGTCAGCTCCGACGGCAAGCTCGACGTCACGCTCGCGCCGCCGCGGGAGCTGGGCGGGACCGGCGAGGGCACCAACCCCGAGCAGCTCTTCGCCGTCGGCTACGCGGCCTGCTTCACCAGCGCCATGGGCGTCGTCGCCAAGCGCATGGACCTCGACGTCTCCGACGTCTCGACCACCGCCGAGGTCGGACTCGGCCCGAACGACTCGGGCGGCTTCGCGCTGGAGGTGACGCTGCGGGTGGAGATGCCGGACGACATCCCCGCCGAGCGCGGCAAGGAGCTGCTGGAGGCGACGCACCAGGTGTGCCCGTACTCGAACGCGACCCGGGGCAACATTCCGGTACGGCTCGTCGTGGAGTGATCCCGGCGCGCCGTCGCCAAATCGGGGCGGGCACGCACCTAGCGTGACGCCGTGTCAACTAAACGTTATCTCCCGCCCCGAAAGCGGCGCACCGCCGTCGCCGTTGTCCTCGCCGCCCTGCTCGCGGCCCTCGCCGGAGCGAGCACGGCGGGCGCGGCCAGCGCCGTGTCCGCCGCGCCCTCCGTGTCCGCCGCGCCCGACGCGTCCGCCGCGTTCGCCACCGCCGCGGGACCCTCTGCCGCGGGACCGCCCGCCGCGCACGCCCGGCACGCCCCCGCCGCCCGCGCCGCGCCCGCCGAGCCGGCGCCGCCCTCGTACCGCGTACGCGAAGGCGACACCCTCACGGCGATCGCCCGCCGGCTGGGGGTGCCGCTGGACCGGCTGTACGAGGTCAACAGGTCCGTGATCGGCCCGGACCCGGACCTGCTGCGGCCCGGCCAGATCCTGCGCGCGCCCGCGCCCGGCTGGACCGCCCCGGTCGATGTCGAATACCGGATCTCCGCGCCCTACGGCCTCCCCGGCGACGCCTGGATCGCCGGCCACCACACCGGCGTCGACCTCGCCGTCCCCACGGGCACCCCGGTGTACTCCGTCGGCCCCGGCGAGGTCCACAGCACCTCCGCCGAGGGCGCGTACGGCAATCACATCCTGATCCGCATGGCCGACGACCACTACGTCCTCTACGCCCACCTCGACCGGATGTCCGTCGCCCCGGGCGACCGCGTCGAGGGCGGCACCCGCATCGGCGACTCCGGCAACACCGGCAACACCACCGGACCGCACCTGCACTTCGAGGTGCGCACGGGCACCGACTACGGCACGGACATCGACCCCGTCGCCTACCTCGCCAAGTACGGCATCGACATCTGAGACACCCGCACGCACACAGCGGCGCCCCGGGCTCATCGCCCGGGGCGCCGCCGCCCTTTCACCTCCCGATCACTAGCTGAAGGTCACCGAGTCGACGTCGAACGAGTTGTTCTGCGGCGACGTGAACTTCAGATAGAGCTTGTGCGACCCTTCCAGCGCCTCGACCGGCACGGCAGCCGTGGCCTGGTAGTTGTCCCAGCCCCCGGTGTTCTGCACCGGCGTCGTCGCGAGCAGTTGCCCGTCCGGGCCGTCGGCGCGCAGTTCGATCGCGCCCACGCCGTACGGCGACGACAGCTTGTACGAGACCTGGCTCATGCCCTCGACGGACATCGGCTCGAAGGCGACCCAGTCGCCGTTGGAGATGTCGCCGATGCGCTTGCCGTTCTCGGCCCCGGCCTGGCTGACGATCCGGGTGCCGGACTGGTCGTCGTAGTACTCGGCCTGCTTGTGCTTGGGCTGCAGGACCGCCTTGTCGTACCCGGTGAGCGAGGAGGCGCCGTCGCCGCCGCCGTCCTGGTAGCGGGCGTTCAGCACATAGGTCAGGTCCGCGCCCTCCGGGTGGCCGCCGAGGTCACCGGTGTCGACGGTGCCCTCGCAGCCCGGCAGGTCGGTCGTCGAGTGCTCGTGGTCGTCGTGGCCGAGCGCCGGGTTGACGAAGACCTTGGAGCAGTCGATCTGGCCGTCCTCCGGGTCGGTGACGGTGACCTTGTACGGGATCTTGTCCCCGAACTCGATCAGCTTGCCGTTGACCGGGGTGTCGATCTTCACCTCGGGCGCGGTGTTGCCCGCGGTGATGGGGATGTTCGCGTAGCCGGTCTTGCCGGAGGAGTCGGTGACCTTGAGCTGGGCGGTGAAGTCGCCCTTGTTCTCGTAGGTGTGGCTGGGGTTGGCCTCGGTGGAGTCGAAGGTGCCGTCGCCGTCGAAGTCCCACTCGAAGGAGAGCGAGTCGCCGTCGGGGTCCCGGGAACCCTCGCTGGAGAAGTCGACCGCCAGCGGCACGGGCCCGTTGGTCGCCGAGGCGGTGGCCTTGGCGACCGGGGAGCGCTTGCCCTGGCTGTAGTCGATGCGGTACAGCCCCGAGTCGCTGTTGCCGCCGCCGAACGCGCTGCCCCACTCCAGGACGTAGAGCGAGCCGTCGGGGCCGAAGGTCATGTCCATCGGCTTGTTGAACTTCGCCGAGGAGAGGAAGTCGTTGATCTTCAGCAGCTCCTCGTTCTCGTCCCAGCGGACCTCCTTGACGTAGTTGCGGGTCCACTCGTAGAGGAAGCCGGCGCCGTCGAAGTACTCGGGGAACTTCGTCTCGGAGGGGTTGTCCGGGTCGTAGTTGTAGACCGGGCCGCCCATGGGACCGGAGCCGCCCTGGCCCAGCTCGGGGAAGTTCTCGGAGGGGCCGTAGCCGTACCAGATGTCGGGCTTCTGGACCTTCGGCAGCTCGGTCAGGCCGGTGTTGTTCGGCGAGGGGTTCGTCAGGTTGTCGCAGTCGAACTTCGCGCCGACCTCGCCGGTGTCCGGGTTGTACGGGGCGTAGGGCTGGTTGTCACCGTGGCAGAAGGGCCAGCCGAAGTTGCCGGGCTTCTTGATGACGTTGTACTCGACCATGCCCTCCGGCCCGCGGTCCGTCGTCGGCAGTCCGCGGTCGGGACCGTAGTCGGCGGCGTGGACGTAGCCCGTCTCCTGGTCGACGGTGAAGCGGAACGGGTTGCGGAAGCCCATCGCGTAGATCTCGGCACGGGTCTTCGACGTACCCGGCGCGAAGAGGTTGCCCTTGGGGATGGTGTAGGTGCCGCCCTTGGTGGGCTTGATCCGCAGGATCTTGCCCCGCAGGTCGTTGGTGTTGCCCGCGGTCCTGGCGGCGTCCAGCATCTCCTCGCCCTCGCGCCAGTCGATCGGCGCGTACCCCTGCCAGTCGGGGCTGAGGTTCGGCGGCACGTCGTCGCCGGTGCCCAGGTACAGCGTGCCGTCGGGGCCGAACTCGACGGCGCCGCCGGTGTGGCCGGGCTCGGGGAAGGTGCGGTCCCGGTACGCGGGCACGTCGAGGAGCTTCTTCTCGCTGGCGGTGTCGAGCTTGCCGTTCTTGAGCGTGAAGCGCGACAGCCTGTTCACGTCCTCGGCGCTGCCGGCCGGGGCGTAGTAGAGGTAGATCCAGCCGTTCTTGGCGAAGTCCGGATCCAGCTCCATGCCGACCAGGCCGTCCTCGCCGCCGGTGTAGACGTCGAGCTTGCCCGCGGTGGTGGTCTGGTGGGTGGCCGGGTCGAAGACCTGGACCTCGCCGGCGCGCTGGACGTAGTAGACGCGGCCGTCCTTGGCCACGTCCAGCTCCATCGGGTCGGCGGTGTCGTCGTCGAGGGTGACCTTCTCGTAGCCGTTCCAGACCGTGCCGCCGCAGTCGCCCGGCTCGGCGCCCGCGGCCCACTTCACGCCGCCGATGACGTGGTCGCGGAACTCCTCCTCGCTGTACGCGGGGGTGTCGTGGCCCATGGCGGTGGCCCAGACCTTGCCGCCCTCGGCGTTACGGCACCAGGAGATCGGGTGGTCGGCGCCCATGGCGTCGCCGCCCGGGTTGTACGTCGTCTCGTCGGCGGTGACCAGGACGTGCACGTCGCCGCGCGGGTTGACGTCGAAGTTGTACCACTCCTCGGGGCGCTCCCAGCGCTCGGGCAGACCCTTCGTCGAGGGGTGCACCTTGTCGGCGACCTTCGCGGTGCCCTGGAGCACGCCGGGCGAGTGGCTCGGCATGTGGGCGCCGCCGTTGATCAGCTCGTCCCACCACGGGAACTCGTTCTCGATCCCCATGTCGAGCGTGTTGTGGATGGCCGCGACGCCGCCGCCGGACTGCACGTACTTCTGCATGGCGGCGCGCTGCTCGTCCGTGTCCCAGACCATGCCGGAGTTCTGCAGCATGATGATCACGTCGTACTCGGCGAGCGCGGCGTCGTTGAAGACGGTCGAGTCGTCGGTCTGGTCGACCTCGAACCCGTTCTCCTCCGCCTCCTCCTTGACCATCTGGATGCCCGCGGGGATGGAGCCGTGGACGTAGCCCACGGCCTTGGTGAAGAGCAGCGCCTTGAAGGCGGGCGCCTTCTCCGCCGCTGCTGACGGCAGTGCGGTGAGTGCGAGCAGGACGGCGGCCAGCAAGGTGACCAACGACCTGCCTATGTCACGAGCATGACAGCTCATGAGTCGGTCCTCTCCTTCGGTGTGCGGAAATGGAATGGGCGTACCGGTCGGTGAGAGGGGTTCGTGGGGCGCCGGGCGCGCAGGCGTGCGCAGGCGTGGTCCGCCGGGCCCGGATCGGGGTCCCGGAGCTCCGGGCCCGGCGGCGTTGTGGCGCGGGGGGTGCGTGCGTACGCGGTCAGGGCGCGTACGGGAGGAAGGACGGTGCGGGTGCGTCAGGTGCGTAAGGCGCGGCGCAGGAAGGCGAGTCCTTCGACGGCGATGGCGTCCTGGCTCGGCGCCAGCGCCCGCCACACCGACGCGGCCACCGCGATGGTCGCGTTGTGCGCCGTGAACGACTCGATGCACAGCGGCCCGCGGTAGCCCGCCTCGTCCAGCGCGCCGAGGAAACCGGGCCAGTCCAGGTGGTCCGCGCCGGGCGCGCCCCGGTCGTTGGCGCACACCTGGACGTGCGCGATCCGCCCCGCCGCCGCGCGCACGGCGCCGGGCAGGGAGCGCTCCTCGATGTTCTGGTGGTACGTGTCGAGGGCGACCCCGATCGTCTCGCCGGGGAGCCCGTCCAGCGCCGTCACGGTCTGCGCGACGGTGTTGAGCAGGCTCGTCTCGTACCGGTTGAGCGGCTCGACGGCCAGCAGCACCCCGGCGGCCGCGGCGTGCGCGACGACCGGCGCGATGTTGTCCCGCCACTCCGCGTACGCCGCCGTCCGCTCGTCCGCGTCCATCCGCCAGGTCCTGCCCACCGCGGCGTACATCGGCCCGGCGACCACCGGGGCGCCGATCTCCCGCGCGGCGTCCACGCAGCGGCGCAGGTAGTCCTGCGTGCTACGGACCGCCAGCGGCTCGGCGCGGACGAGCCCGCGCTCCGGCGGCATCACGGCGAGCACCGCGGCCGCGGCCAGGCCGTTGCCGTCGAGCAGCTTCGCCGCGGCGGCCGGCTGCCAGTCACCCGGCTGCTCCAGCGGCAGCTCCGCGCAGTCGAACCCCCAGTCCGCCAGCCGCGGCAGCACCCCGGCCAGCGCGCGCTCGGTCACCGGGGAGTGCCAGATCCACGGGTTGGCGCCGATCAGCCGTCTTCCGGCCGGCATCACTCACCGCCCCAGTCGCCGGGGTAGCCGGGCAGGTCCTCGCAGCCGCAGGCGCCGTAGTGCAGCGGGGGCATGCCCTCCTTGTAGTACTCGTCGAAGTTCTCCTCGGTGACCACCGGCTGCGGCAGGGTCCACTCCTTCGGGACCTCCTCGCCGGCCAGGATCTTGAGCGCGGCGATCACGGGCGTACGCCACTGGAACGTCGGGTACGCGGGCGCGATGGCGGTGAGGTCCTTGTCCTTCCACGCCTGGAGGAAGTCCTGCTGGTCCTCGCCGGTGATCGGCGGAATGTCCTCGCCCGCGTCCTCGAACGCCTCGACGGCCGCGACCGAGGTGGCGCCGGAGTCCATCCACACGCCGTCGATCTGGCCGTGGCGCGCGATGGCGTCGGAGACGATCGACTTGGCCTTCGACGGGTCGCCGTCGGTGAACTTCACCTCGACCACGTCGAGTCCGGCCTTCTCGAACGCGATCTCCGCGGCCGACCAGCGGGTCTCCAGCACGTCCACGCCGGGCGAGATGCGCAGCGCCACGATCTTGCCGCCCTTGTCCACCTCGTCCACCAGGAAGTCCGCGGCGGCGGCGCCGTAGGCGTAGCCGCCGATGGGGCTGATGAACGTGACGGCGCAGTCGGTCTCCACGCCGCGGTCGAAGACGATCACCGGGATCTTGCCGCACGCCTCCTCGACGGCGGGGGTGAGGGTGGCGGTGGTGTTCGGCGAGACGATCAGCGCGTCGCAGTTCTGCCCCGACAGCTCCTGGATGTCGGAGATCTGCTTGTCGTCCTTGCCCTGCGCGTCCAGGACGGTGAAGTCGGCGATCTCGTCGTGCTGCGCGACCTCCGCCTTCATCGTCTTCAGGCCCACCTGCCGCCAGGGGTTGAAGACACCGGCGTTGGAGAAGCACAGCTTCGCCCCCTCGACGCCGCCCTTCATGGCGTACTCGGAGGTGTCGACCATCCCGCCCGACTGCGGATCGAGCATCTGCTCCCAGGGCTTGCCCTCGGGGCCCTCGGGGGTCGCCTTGGTGAGCTCCAACTGCCGGTCGTAGTCCGCCTGGTCGAAGAACTCCGACTGCTTGCCGCCGTCCTCCGCCTGCTCGGAGGCGGCGGGGTCGTCGGCCAGGTCGTCCTTCGGCGCGTCCGACGAGCAGGAGGCGAGCAGCGCTGCGGCCAGCAGCGCGGCGGCCGGTGCGGCCAAGCGGTGGCGAGCGCCGGGGCGGGTCGTGCGGCGCGTACGGCTCATGAGGAGGACTTCCCTTCCGAGGGCGTGGTAGGAGCGGAGGGTGGTGGTGCGGTACGGCGCGGGCGCAGCCGGGAGAAGCCCGAGGTACCGGTGGCGCCGAGGCCGACGGCCGCGATGACGATGAATCCCTGGACCGTGGACTCCAGCGCGCCGGAGACGCCCTGGAGGTTGAGGAGCGTGAAGAGCGCCTGGAGCGAGAACGCCCCGGCCATGGCGGCGACGACCGAGCCGCGGCCGCCGCCGAGGATGACCCCGCCGAGCACGACGGCGGTGATCGCCTCGAACTCAAGCCCCCGGCCGGCCTGCGCCGAGACCCCGGAGAAGCCGGCGACGAGGACCGCGGCGAGCGCCGCGGCGGTGCCGGAGAGCACGAACGCGAGGGTGCGCGCGCGGGGTACGCGCACGCCCGCGAGCGCGGCGGCGCGCTCGTTGTCGCCGGTGGCCAGGAGCGTACGGCCGAAGTCGGAGCGCATCAGCCACACGGCGATCGCACCGACCGCGAGGCACGCGAGCACCGCCCACGGCAGCCAGCCCCCGGCCTCGCCGCGGCCGAAGGTGCGGAAGCTCTCCGGCAGTACGCCCTGGGGGGAGCCGCCGGTCCAGTAGAAGACGGCGCCTTCGAGGATGAGCATCATGCCGAGCGTGGTGATGAACGACGGCACCAGCAGCACGGTGGTGATGAGCCCGTTGACCAGGCCGACGATCGCTCCGGCGAGCAGCAGTCCGGCGGTGACCAGCAGCCAGGGCGCGTCCGGGTACGAGCCGTAGAACTCGGCCCCGGCGACGACGCCCGCCGTGACCACCGCGCCGACGGAGAGGTCGAAGCCGCCGGAGACGATGACCATGTACTGGCCCGCGGCGAGGATCACCAGCGGGGCGGCGCGCTTGACGAACGCGAGGAAGGAGTCGGGCTCGTAGAACCCGGGGTCGGTGATCGCCAGCGCGGCGAGCAGCACGGCGAGGAGGACGTAGACCGGGGCACCGGTGCCGAGGCGGCGGCCGGCGCTGGCGAACACGCTCGTCGTCGCGGACGGGGTGGTCGTCGTCATGCGAGCGCTCCCTTCTCGTCGGCCCGCGCCGCGTCCCGCTCCTTGGCCCGGCGCCGGAACGGGCGGGCGTAGAGGGCGACGGCGGCGATGATGACGACGCCGCGGACGACGTTCTTGAAGAAGGGGTCGACGGAGAGCTGGTTGAAGATGCTGTCCAGCACGGAGAGCAGCAGCACTCCGCCGAGGGTCCCCGCCACGCCGCCGCGGCCGCCGGCCAGCGCGGTGCCGCCGAGCACGACGGCGGCGATGGAGTCGAGGTCGTAGCGCGCCTCGGTGCCCGCCCAGGGGGCGCCGGCGCCGAGCCGGGAGGCGAGGAAGAGGGCGGCGGCGCCGACGCACAGGGCGCAGAGCACGTGCGCGTAGATGACGGTGCGCTTGGTGCGTACGCCGGAGAGGCGGGCGGCGTGCTCGTCGCCGCCGGTGGCGTACATGTGGTGGCCCAGGCGCGTGCGTTTGGTGATCAGCCAGAGCACGGCGGCCACGGCGATCAGGAGGAAGACGGAGACCGGGATGAAGCCGATCCGGTCGTAGCCCAGGCGCTGGAAGGACGCGGGCACGTCGCCCGCGGGTCCGGTGTAGTTGTCCTCGATGTAGCCGCGCAGGATGAACGCCATGCCGAGGGTGGCGATGAAGGCGTTGACCTTCAGGCCCGTGACGATGAGGCCGTTGGCGAGCCCGACCGCGGCGGAGAGCGCGAGCACGGCGAGCACCGCCGTGACGACGCTGCCGCCCTCCATCGTCTCGGCGGCCACCAGCGTGCCCAGGCTGATGAGGTACGCGACGGAGAGGTCGAGCGAGCCGGTGAGGATCACCGCGGACTGGCCGACGGCGACCAGGCCGAGGGCGACCGAGTTCTGCAGGATGCCGGTGAAGTTGGACTGGGTCATGAACTGGCCGCCGTCGATGGTGACGACGATCCAGCCGATGAGCGTGACCGCGGCGGCGGCCAGCCAGACGCCGACGACGGGGTCGGTGACCTTCAGCCGGCCGGCTCCGGGCAGCCGGCGCGCTGCGGCCGGGGCCGGGGCGTCGGTCCGTACGGCGGTCATGCGGCACTCCCCTCGGGGGCCGTGCCCGACGCGTCCCGGGTGGCGAGCCGCATGATGTCCTCTTCGCCCGCCCCGGCGGGCAGTTCGCCGGCGAAGGTGCCGTCGGCCATGACGAGGATGCGGTCGCTCATGCCGATCAGCTCGGGCAGTTCGGAGGAGACGATGAGGACGGCCATGCCGTCGCGGGCGAGTTCGCGGACGAGGGTGTGGATGGCGGCCTTGGCGCCGACGTCGACGCCGCGGGTCGGCTCGTCGAAGAGCAGCACCCGGGGCCGGGCGGCGAGCCACTTGGCGATGACGACCTTCTGCTGGTTGCCGCCGGAGAGGTACTGGACCTCCTGGTCGTGGCCGCGGGAGCGGAGGTTGACGCGGTCGAGCAGCCCGGAGACCTCCCCGGCCTGCACACCGCCGCCGTGCACGGCGCGGGTGACGAGGAGGGCGTTGTCCCGTACGGACTGGTGGAGGACCAGGCCCTCGCCCTTGCGGTCCTCGGTGACCAGCGCGACGCCGCCGCGGATGGCCTGCCGGGGGCTGCCGGGGCGCAGCGGGCGGCCGGCGACGGTCATGCTGCCGCGGGTGAAGGGCGCGGCGCCGAAGAGGGCCCGTACGAGGGAGGTCCGGCCCGAACCCTGGAGCCCGGCGACACCGGTGACTTCGCCGGCCCTGAGGGTGAGGTCGATGCCGGAGAGGCGCTCGTTGCCGGCGCCCGCCGTGGTCAGCAGCGGCTCGCCGATCTCCTCGGCGCGGGCGCGGGGCGGATAGTAGGACCCCAGCTCGCGGCCGACCATGGCCCGGACGACGTCGTCGGGGGTGGTCTCCGCGGTGGTGAGGGTGGCGACCTTGCGGCCGTCCTTGAGGACGGTGATGCGGCGGGAGAGGTCGAAGACCTCGCGGAGGCGGTGGCTGATGTAGAGGATGCCGATGCCGCGGGCGGCGAGGCGGCGGATGAGCGCGTAGAGGAGTTCGACCTCGTGGTCGGCCAGCGGTGCGGTCGGCTCGTCCATGACAAGCACACGGACATCGGACGCCGCCAGCGCCTTGACGATCTCCACCGTCTGCTGGCGGGCCACCGAGAGGTCCTTGACCTGGGTGTGGGGGGCGATTCCGGTCTCGTCCAGCTCGGCGAGGAGCTCGGCGGTGCGGCGCTCCATGGCGCGCCGGTCGACGAGCCCGCGGTGTACCGGCTCGCGGCCGAGGAAGACGTTCTCCGCGACGGTGCGGTGCGGGAGCAGCGCGAACTCCTGATGGATGAGACCGATCCCGGCGGCCTGGGCCTGTACGGGGTGCGAGAACGCGTGCACCGTGCCGTCGAGCGTGATGGTGCCCTCGTCGGGGGCGTACTCCCCGGCGAGCACCTTCATCAGCGTCGACTTGCCCGCGCCGTTCTCCCCCACCAGGGCGTGGACTTCACCCGGTTCGAGGTCGAGCGACACCCCGTGCAGCACCCGCACCCCGAGAAAGCTCTTGGACACGTCCTGCATCGTCAGCATGAAAGGCAGAGTCCCCAGGCTTCTTTGGACTGTCAAGAGCCTAAGCAAGGGCTTTCGCTGATGAGTTGGCAAAGACTTTGGCCGAATGTCGAACAAAGAAGGTCTTGTTGGTGCTCTTGGCGGTCTCTAAGGTGGTCGATGTGACAGCCGCTTCTTCGTCTTCCTCGCCGATGCCGCCACCGCCGCGGCCGTCGGCCTCCGGCACGCCGCCCCCCGGCACGCCCGGGACGCCGCCTGGAGCGCCGCCCGGGGGCCCGCCCGGCACCCCGCCGTACAGCCCGCCCGCGGGCCAGTCCCCCGGCGAGGTGCTGGCGCTGATCAGCTCCGGCGCCGCCGCCACCCGTGCCGAGATAGCCCGGCTCACGGGCCTCGCCCGCTCCACCGTCTCCCAGCGGGTCGACGCGCTGATCGCGCACGGCTTCGTCGACGAGGACGCGGAAGCCGGCTCCACCGGCGGCCGCCCCCCGCGCCGCCTCTCCCTGCGCACGCGAGAACACGCCGTCGCCGGCGTCGACCTGGGCGCCTCGCACTGCCGGGTCGCGCTGCTGGACATCGGCGGCACGCTGCTCGCGGTCCGCGAGGACCCGCTGACGATCGCGGACGGCCCGGAGGCCGTTCTCGGCCACGTCGAACGGACGATGCAGCGGCTCCTGGAGGAGGCCGGCCGGGACCCCAAGACGCTCCGCTCCATCGGCGCGGGCGTGCCGGGCCCGGTGGAGTTCTCCACCGGCCGCCCGGTGGACCCGCCGATCATGCCGGGGTGGCACCAGTTCCCGATCCCGGAGTTCTTCGACGAGCGCTTCGGCGTCCGCGCGCTGGTGGACAACGACGTGAACGTCATGGCCCTGGCGGAACAGCGCCGCGCCTTCCCGGACACGTCGTACCTGCTCTACCTGAAGGTGGGCACGGGCATCGGCTGCGGCATCATCGCCGACGGCCGGCTGCACCGGGGCGCGCAGGGCTCGGCGGGCGACATCGGCCACATCCGCGTAGGCGAACGCGAGGAGCTGTGCCGCTGCGGCAACTCGGGCTGCCTGGAGGCCATCGCGGGCGGCGCGGCCCTGGCGGTCCGCCTCCGGGAGCTGGGCCTGGAGGCGTCGGCGGGCCTGGACGTGGTCCGCCTGGTGAAGGAGGGCAACCGCGAGGCGGTCCGCATGGTCCGCGAGGCGGGCCGCGCGGTGGGCGAGGTCCTCGCGGGTCTCGTGAACTTCTTCAACCCGGAGACGGTGGTGGTCGGCGGCGCCCTGGCGGCGGTGCACGACCAGTTGCTGGCCGGGGTGAGGGAGGCGGTGTACCGGAGGTCGCACCCGCTGGCGACGCATGTGCTGCAGATCGAGCCGAGCAGGACGGGGGAGAACGCGGCGGCGATCGGGGCGGGGATTCTGGCGATCGAGCATGCGCTGTCACCGAGGCAGGTGGACATGGCGCTGGCGGGGGTGGGTGGTTGAGCGCCGGGTCCCCGATCGCGGCGTACGGAGGCGGGCGCGGGCTCCGGCGGCGATGAGACCGGTGAGACGAACTCACCGCACCGGGCCCGCACAGACACGACGTACCAGCTCAGCAGCCTGCTGCCCGCCACATGTCACACCGGGCGCATACCCTGGGGCGGGTGTGAGGGTGCCGCCGGGGGCCGGCGCCGGCATCAGGGGTGTCCGGCTCTGATGCCGTGCGGCCGCGGCGCGGCATCGGCGGGATCCGCCCCGCGGCATCCTGCCCGAAACCGGCGACCGACGCGCTCGGCTACCTCGCCGAGGTGGCGAACTCCCGGCTCAGCGGCGCACCGCGTGCAGGTACCACACCTGCCCGATGGCCCGGCCCCGCTCGTCGACCTCGATCTCGTCCGGCTTGACGGTGAGGCCGATGGAGGCGAGCCGCTTCAGGTCCATCGCGGCGATGCTCTCCTTGGTGAACGCGGTGACGTAACGCGCGGGCTCGATGTCCAGGATGTCCCAGTGCGGTCCCACCCTCGCGCGCAGGTCCTCCTCACTGATCGACTGCGGCAGCCGGAAACCGCCCCGGCCGCAGTCGCAGAACAGGTGCAGGTGGGCGCCGGGCTTGGCGACCCGGCGCAGCGTCGCGGCGTAGGTGCGCTGCTGTTCCGGGGTGAGGCAGTGGTAGAGCGCGCTGTCCAGCACCGTGGTGAAGCGCTCGTCGGCCAGCTCCTCGAGCCTGGTCGCGTCGGACTGGACGAACTCCACCTCGAGGCCGCGCTCGGTGGCCCGCTGCCGGGCCTGGTCCAGCGCGGTCGTCGACGCGTCGATCCCGGTGACCCGGTATCCCTTGCCGGCGAGGAACATCGCGTTCTCGCCGAGGCCGCACCCCGCATCGAGGACCTCGCCGCTGAACTTCCCCGACCGTTCCAGCTCGACGACGGCCGGCTGCGCCTCCCCGATGTCCCACGGCGTGGCCTTTAAGGAGACGTCGGAACCCTCGACGGGTGGCTTGCCCTGGTAGATCGACTCGTAGTCGACGTCGTCCCAGGCGAAGGTGGTTTCTGCGGAATTATCCGGCATGACTGCTCCCTTTCCCGAGCACCGTGCACTGAGCGGATCTCATCTACGCCTCTGCGACAGACGCCTTCTTCCGTTGGATGACGAATAGCGCGTGCAGCAGCGGGGTGATCCCGTTGGGGCTGATGCGGACTCGGTCGAGCACGCGCCGGCGTTTGCGCGCGACGAAGCCCCGTTCCACGGGGGCGCGCAACGTGGCCCGGGCGGTACTCGCTTCTTTCTCCCAGCCGTTGTGACCCTTTCCGGCTGGTCGCTTGACCGGAGTGCGGATGGTGCCGCCGGCGCCCTGGCAGCCGGAGTCGGCGGTGGTCTCGATGCCGGCGTCGGTGACCGCGGCGGCGATGCCGCCGGCGCGGGCACCGGTCAGGTCGTGGACCGGGCGCTGGGCGAACGGGTCGCCCTTGGCGAGGAAGACGAGCAGCACGAGGGCCTGATCCCGGCTCGTCAGGGCCCGCCGGCCGCCGCCTCGGTCTCCCCCACCGGTCACGATGAGATCCGCTCAGTGCTGGTCGGCGGACGCGGGGAACTGCGGGCCGAGCACCTGAAACTCCGGACGGGCATACAACACCTTCCGGTCACACCGCGTAGTGAAGATCACGCTTGTGAGCGCCTGCACTCCCAGCATACGCACCCCTGCGGCCGTATGCAGCCGCTTCAACTCCCGTGCCGACGGGGCCGGTTCCCACGCTCCGGAAGCGAAACAGAATTCGTCGGTCCGGCCCCGGACCGGCCCCTCGCCGACCGACACTCGCAGGCGGGCGGGGAGGGGGCGACGTGTCGAAACCTGTCTCTGCTTACTCAAGGGCGCGTCTGCGGCGCGCCGGGCGGCCGGCGGCCCGCCGCCAGGAACTCCTCCCACGTCTGCTGCCCCACCGCGTGATCGGGGGTCAGGTTGGCGCCCGCGCGGAACGCCGCCGCCGCCTTCCCCGGCAGGCGCATCGGCATGACCGGGCGGCGCCTGCCCGTGGCCTTCAGGTAGCCGCGGAGGAGGTCCTTCATGTCGTACGTGCGCGGGCCGCCCATCTCCGCCACCAGCCCCGCGGGCTCCGCGAGCGCCAGTTCCGCCAGGCGGTCGGCGACCTCCACCGCGGCGATCGGCTGGATGCGGAAGCCGGAGGGGGCCGGGAGCACCGGCATACGGGCCATCGCGCGCGCCGTCGTCAGCGTCAGCTCGTGGAACTGGGTGGCGCGCAGCGTCGTCCACGGCAGGCCGGAACCGGCGACGATCTCCTCGGAGGCCCGCTTCGCGGCCACGTAGCCGAACATCGCGCGGTCGAGGCCGCTGACGACCGGGGTGCGGTCGGCGCCGACGACGGAGATGTAGACGAAGTGCGCCTTCCCCGCGGCCGCGGCGGCGTCGACCAGGTGCCGGGTCTTCACGTCGTCGCCCTTGGAGGTGCCCGCGCAGTGGACGATCACGTCCGCGCCCGCGACCGCCGCCGCCGCGCCCTCCCCGGTGGTGAGGTCGCCCGTGACGTACTCGACGCCCTCACCGGCCACGCCACCGGCCGCGGCACCCGCCGGCTGCGGCTGCCGGCTCAGGATCCGCAGCGCGGCGCCCGAGGCGAGCAGCCGCGGTGCGACGAGCCGGCCGAGGGTGCCGGTGCCGCCGGTGAGCAGAATGGCTGACGTCATGATCACTCCAGGTGGTTCGCTGTCGTACGCGTGCCCCCCGATCACAACCCGCAGGTCGGATGGGGTCTACTGCAGGGACCCCCCGCGAGTGAGGGATGTGACGGATGGACGAGCAGAAGTTTCCCGAGGGGCGTGCGGCCGATCGTCTGGCCGAGCGCTTCGAGGCGGAGCGGAGCCGGCTGCGCGCCGTGGCGTACCGGATGCTGGGGTCGGCCGCGGAGGCCGACGACGCCGTGCAGGAGACCTGGCTGCGGCTGAGCCGGTCCGACGCCGACGCGATCGAGGACCTGGCCGCCTGGCTCGTCACCGTCGTGTCGCGCATCTGCCTGAACATGCTGCGGTCGCGCAGGTTCCGGCGGGAGGAGCCGCTGGAGCACGGGTACGAGGGCGGCGCCGCCGCCCCGGAAACCCGGGACCGCGCCTCCGACCGCGCCCCCGGGCTCCGCGACCCCGAGGAGGAGGCGCTGCTCGCCGACTCCGTGGGCGTCGCGCTGCTCGTCGTCCTGGACACGCTGGCGCCCGCGGAGCGGCTCGCGTTCGTGCTGCACGACATGTTCGCCGTCCCCTTCGACGAGATCGGGCCGATGCTGGAGCGCACCCCCGCCGCCGCCCGCCAGCTCGCGAGCCGCGCCCGCCGGCGCGTACGGGGCGGGGCGGCGCCCGCCGCCGCGCCGGGGGAGGACCTGCGGCGCAGGCGGCGGGTCGTGGACGCGTTCCTGGCCGCGACGCGCGGCGGGGACTTCGAGGCGCTCGTGTCCCTTCTCCACCCCGACGTGGTGCTACGGGCCGACCGCGCGGCGATCCCCACGCCGGAGCCGGTCGAGGTGCGCGGCGCGACGCCGGTGGCGCAGGGTGCGATGGCCGCCGCGGGCCGGGCTCAGTTCACCGGTCCCGCGCTGATCGACGGCGGCGTGGGCCTCGTCATGGCGCCCCTGGGGCGGATGCGGCTGCTGCTGCGCTTCACGGTGGCGGACGGGCTGATCACGGAGATCGACGTCATCGCGGACGCGGACCGGCTGCGGGGCGTGGAGCTGGGCGTGCCGGAGGGGTGAGCGCGGGCCGGGGACTGCCTCCGGGGGCGCCACCGGCGCCGGGCGCGGGGCCGCACGACCCCCGGCGCCGGGCGGAGCCGCATCACCCCCGGCGCCCCCGGCGCACGCCCGCGGCCCGCCCCCCAACACCCGCCCCCCCAACGGGTGAAGCTCGCCCCTCCCCCGGGTGGCAGCCCGCCCACCGGTCCCGCCGGCACGTCGCACCGCCCTACGGTGTGCGCCATGTTGATCATGAAAGCCCGCCCGGCGGTCCCGCGCCGCCGCACGCTGGCCGCCGGCGCCGCCGCGGTCCTGGGGCTCTCCCTGCTCTCCTGGACCGGGCCTTCCGCGGCCACCGAGCCGGCCGCCCAGCAGCCCCCCGTGCCCGTCCAACTCCTCGCCCTCAACGACCTGCACGGCAATCTCGACCCCGTCGACGGCCCCGCCGGCACCGTCTCCCGGGTCACCGACTCAGGCGACATGGTACGCACCCAGGCCGGCGGCGTCGCCGGGCTCGCCTCCCTCCTCAAGGACGCCCGCGAGGGGCAGCCCAACTCCCTCACCGTGGGCGCAGGCGACCTCATCGGCGGCAGCCCGCTGCTCTCCGCCAACTTCCACGACGAGCCGACCATCGACGCCCTGGAGGAACTCGGCCTCGACGTCGCGTCCGTCGGCAACCACGAGTTCGACGAGGGCCCCCAGGAACTCCTCCGCATCGCGCACGGCGGCTGCCACCCCGCCGACGGCTGCGCCGTGCCGGACGAGCCGTACGACGGCGCGGACTTCCCGTACCTCGCCGCCAACGTCACCCGCAAGGGCAGCACCGAGCCGCTGCTGCCGCCGTACTCGGTCAAGACCCTGCCCGGCGGCCAGCGCATCGGCTTCATCGGGCTGATCACCGAGAACGCGCCCGACGCGATCTCCGCCGCGCGCATCCGCGACGTGGAGTTCCACGACGAGGTCGAGACCGTCGACCGCTACTCGCGCGAGCTGACCGAGATGGGCGTCACCGCCCAGACCGTCGTCCTGCACGAGGGCGGCAACCACGGCGGGAGCATCCCGTACAACGAGGACTGCGACGAGGGCGGCCCCGCAGCGAAGCTGGGGCAGCCGATCCGCAAGCTCGCCGAGTCGTTCACGCCGGACGTCGACGTGGTCCTCAGCGGGCACTCGCACGAGCCGTACGTGTGCACCGTCGCCGACCCCGCCGGCGATCCGCGCGTCGTCACGCAGGCCGCGTCCTTCGGCCGTACGTACACCGACCTGCGCTTCGCCCTCGACCCGGGGACCGGCGACGTGCTCCGCGGCACCGTGGAGGCCGCCAACCACCCCGTCCTCACCTCCGCCCCGCAGGACCCGGCGATGGCGAAGCTCATCGGCACCTGGCGCGAGCGCTCCGCCGAGCTGGAGAACAAGCCCGTCGGCTACATCACCGCCGACCTGCCGGGCCGCGGCTCGTCCGCGCCGGAACGGCCGCTCGGCGGCGTGATCGCCGACGGGCTGGCGGAAGCCACCCGCGGCAACGGCGCGGAGATCGGCTTCATCCAGCCGGGCGGGATCCGCGGGGACCTCACGTACGGGTCGTCCGGCGACGAGGGCGACGGGGTGGTGACGTACGCGGAGGCGTTCCGCGTCTCGCCGTTCGAGTCCGCGATCGTGACGATGACGCTCACCGGCGAGCAGGTGGTCGAGGCGCTGCGGAACGGCTTCTCCGGCGCCAACGAGTCGAGCCCCCGGTTCCTCCAGCCGTCGGCGGAGCTGTCGTACGCGGTGGACCTGCGCCGCGAGGGCGGGGCACGGCTCGACGCGGCGAGCGTACGGGTCGCGGGCGAACCGATCGTGGCCGACCGGGAGTACCGGGTCACCGTCAGCGAGTTCCTCGGCGAGGGCGGCGACGGGTTCACGGCGTTCAGGGACGGTACGGACCGGCAGGGCGGCGACATGACGGACACCGCCGCCCTCGTCACGCACCTGCAGAACGCCAGCGCGCCCGAGGCCCCGCTGGCGCCGCCGTCGCCGGCGCGCATCGCCGTGCAGCAGTAAGGAGCCGGACGGCAACGGCCGGCCGGTAGGGCGTACGCCCCTGGCGGACGGGCTCCCGCGGCTACGCTCGGCGGTATGAGCGAGACGTGGGAGCCCACCGGGGCCGGAGTCATGCGGCTGCCCTCCGGCCGGTACGTGCGCGGGCGCGGGCTGCGCAAGCCGGCGCCCGCGGGCCCGGATCCGGACCTGGGGGTGTACCTGCTGGGCCGCCCCGCCCCGGAGACGGCCTGGGAGAGCCGCTGGGTCCGGTGGCCCGACTTCCGGCTGCCGGCCGACCGCGGCGCGGCGGAGGCGGCGCTGCGGGAGGCGTGGGAGCGGGCGGAGCGGGAGCGGGTGGAGGTCGCCTGCGGCGGCGGGGTGGGCCGTACGGGAACGGCGCTGGCCTGCCTCGCGGTGCTGGACGGCGTCCCGGCCGGCCGCGCGGTGGCGTACGTACGGGAGCACTACGACCGCCGTGCCGTGGAGACGCCGTGGCAGCGCCGCTACGTCAGCCGCTTCCCGGAGGGCCGCGGCGCGTCGGCCCGCTAGGCCCTGTCTGACAAATCCCGCCTGCGTCGCGACGCCTGGCACGCACGCTCGCTGCGTTGTCGGGATCGACCGAATAGGCCCACTATGCGGTCGACCCTCCGCCTTGCGATCGCACGCACCAGACGCCGCAACGCCCGCCCAGAGGGCGGACGGCGCTATTTGCCAGACAGGGCCTAGCGCCGCGGCACGCCGGCCGGACAGCGGCGCACGGTCGCCTCCGGCCCGCCCGCGTCCGCGGCTCCGCCCGGACCGGACCGGCGCCGCTCCTCCTACTCCAGCCCCGCCACCAGGATCTCCCCGTTCTCCTCGCGTACTTCGTACACCTTGATCGGCTTCACCGCCGGGGGCGACAGCGGTTCCCCCGTGGCGAAGTCGAAGACGCTGCCGTGGCAGGAGCAGAGCAGCCCGTCCTCCGTGACCTTGCCCGAGGAGAGGTGGCAGGCCAGGTGCGTGCAGTAGTTGGCGCTCGCGTAGACCTCGCCCTCGAAGCGGGAGACCGCCAGTTCGGTGTCGCCGACGAAGAAGCGGCGCACCACTCCCTCCGGGACCTGGCCGGAGCGGGCGACCCGGACGTACGTCGCGTTCCCGGTGTCGGGCATCGTCAGTTCCCTCCCGCCAGCGCCGGCTCCGCCGCCGCCTCTTCCGCCAGCTCCGCCAGGTCCACGTCCTCGTCCGCCAGCTTCGCCGGGTCCGGCGCGGCCGCGCGGGCGATCAGCTCCTTCGCCGCCATCACGTCCCCGCCGCGCTCCGCCGCGAACACCGCCCGCAGCACGCCCTCTTCGAGGTAGAACGCCGTGAAGTCGCGCTCGGCCACCGAGCCGCGGACCACCAGCCGGTCCCACGCCCGCGCGTGCCCGGCGTGCTGGAGGTTGAGGCCGAACTGGTCCGACCAGAACCAGTGCGGCTCCCCGTGCACCGCCGTGCGGCCCAGGATGTTCTTCGCGGCCACCATCCCCTGCTTGTTCGCGTTGTCGAAGTGCTCGACCCGCACCCACCGCCCGTACAGCGGGTGCCGGTGGTTGGCCACGTCGCCCGCGGCGAAGATGCCCGGGACGCTGGTGCGGCAGTGCTCGTCGACGAGGACGCCGTTCTCCACCGCGACCCCCGAGGCCCGCGCGACCGCCGTGTTGGGGACCGCGCCGACCGCGACGACCACCGCGTCCCCCTCCACGCGCAGCCCGGACTCCGTGGTGACGACGACGCCCTGCGGCCCGGTCCGTACCGACGCGACGGTCTCGCCGGTGTGCAGCTCCACTCCCGCGGCGCGCTGGACGTCCGCGCAGAAACGGCCCATCTCCTCGCCCAGGACCCGCGCCTGCGGCGCCGCGGCCTGCTCGATGACGACCGGCCGCACCCCGCGCGCCAGCGCCGTCGAGGCCACCTCCGAGCCGACGAAGCCCGCGCCGACGATCACCAGCCGGCCGCCGGGGCGCAGCAGCGAGCGCAGCCGCAGCGCGTCGCACAGCCCGCGGAGGTGGATGATCCGCTCGTCGTCCTCCGCCACGCCCGGCAGCCGCCGGGCGCTCGCGCCGGTGGCGAGGAGGAACCGGTCGCCGGGGACGGCCGTGCCGTCGGCCAGCTCCACGGCGCCGGCGGCGGTGTCGATGCGCCGGGCGGCGGTGCCGAGGCGCAGTTCGACGGCGTTGTCGCGGCACCACTCTTCGGAGAGCAGCACCGCGTCGGCGTCGTCGGCGGCGCCCTCCAGCAGTTCCTTGCTGAGCGGGGGGCGCTGGTACGGGGCGTGCGGCTCGTCTCCGACGAGGACGATGCCGCCGTCGAAGCCGCGGCGGCGCAGGGTGCGCGCGGCGACGGCCGCGGTCTGGCTGGCGCCGATCACGACGACGCTCCTGGGGGTGTCGGGCATGGGTCACTCCTGGGTGGCGGCGGTGGGTGAGGCCGGGAACGGGACGGACGGCGGAGTGGCGGACGAGGGTGCGGAGTTCGCCGGCGTGGCGGGTGCGGCGGCGGGTACGGAGGCGGGGGTCGCGGCGGCGCCCGCGAAGGCCGCCGGGCGCAACCACACGCCGCCGTCCGCGACCCGTACCTCGTACCGCGGCTGGCACTCCTCGCGGTCGTCCGCCTGCCCGGTGCGCAGGTCGAACGCCCACTGGTGCCCCGGGCAGACGACCCGGCCGTGCAGCACGGTGCCGCGCGCCAGCGACTTGCCCTTGTGCACGCAGGCGTCGCGGAACGCGAACACCTCGCCGTCGGCGTAGAAGAGCGCGACCCGCTCCTCGCCGAGCGCCACCAGCTTCTTTCTGCGCCGGCTCACGTCGGTGAGGTCGGCGACCCGCGTCCATTCGGACATGTGCTGTGCTCCTCCGGATATGAAGAGACGGCGGCGGCCGGAATGTCGCGTCCGGCCGCCGCCGTCTGCCGGCCCGCGGTCCTTTCAGGCGGCGGCCGCGGCCGGCTCCAGGTCCGGCCTCACGTAGTGGTCGTAGAGCGCCTGGGTGTACGAGTAGCGCATCTCCGCGCCCCAGCGGACGAATTGCAGGCACCGCTGCTGGAGCCGCGGGGTGTCGGCGTGGTCGAGCACGATCTGGTATCCGCGCTCGCCGTGCACCACGTCCGAGGTGATGTGCAGATCGAAGAACTCGATCTCGTCCTCGGTGAATCCGTACGATTCCCGCAGCGGCACGATCTGCTTCTTGTAGATGCTCGGCACCTGCGACTCCAGGCCCACGACGAGCGCGGCGGTGGCGACCACGAAGTGCTCGCGCATGGCGACCGCGTAGCACCAGGACTGCAGGCCGCGGGTGACGGGGTTCATGTTCGAGGGGTCCTCGATGCGCTCCTTGGTGGTGCCGCACGCCTCCGCGAAGCGGATGAGGAGGTCGGTGTGGCGGATGTCCGCCAGCTCCTCCTCGTACATGTTCTGGAGCGTGAAGTCCTTGGCGCCCGTGAATTCGTCCGGGGTGTTTCCGTAGATGTACCCCAGGTAGTCGGCGAACGGGCCGACGTAGTGGTAGTGGTTCTCCGCCCAGCGGGCGAAGTGCTCGCGCTTGAGCTGCCCTTCCGCCCACGCGGTGCTGAAGGAGGCGTTCTTCGCCTCGCGGCCCTTGATGGCCTCTTCGAGCGCGCTGCGGAATTCGTCTCTAGAGAGCAGTTCCGTCATCTGCTGCGTCCTTTCCGCGGTCCGTGTGTCACCAAAGTAGGGAGCATGCGGGGGAGTCGAGGATGGTGTTTGTGCACAGGCGTGTGCGGAATCTCTGTGCACAGTGCCGGGTACGGGCGCGGGTGGGCGTCAGAAGAGGACGGTCGCCAGCGCCGTGGCCGTCACGAGGCCGGCGACGACCGGCACGAAGCAGTGCCGGACGACCTCCTGCACCGGCACCCGCGCCACCCCCGCGACCGCCAGCAGCGACGACCACGCGATGAGCACGCCGCCGCCGGTCCACACCGAGCCCATCTGCCCCACGGCGGCCAGCGTCGCCGGGTCGACGTCCGCGGCCGGGCCGAGGGAGCCGGAGAGCGAGCCGGTCAGCGGCAGGCCGGCGAAGCCCGAGCCCTCCAGTCCTGTGATCATGCCGATGACGAGGATGGCGAACGCCACGATGAAGCCGATGTCGGGGATGTACTGGTCGACGGCGGTGACGAGGTCGAAGAGGAGCGCCGGCGGCTTGTCGTCCTGCACGCCGGTGATCTCGGTGATGAAGTCGACGTTGCCGAGGAAGAAGAAGCCGGCGATGGGCACGACGACGCCCATCGCCTTGAACGCGAAGACCAGCCCGTCGACGACGTGATCCGCGGCGGTGGTGAGACCCTCCTTGCCGTCGCAGCAGAACACGGCGGCGAAGAGCAGCAGCATCGCGACGCCGCCGACGAGCCCGGCGGCCTCGCCGCCCTGGACCTCGGTGACGACGCCGGTGAACTTGCCGAGGAGCATGTAGCCGACGATGGCGGCGAAGGTCAGCGGCACGATGAGGGCGAACGCGCGGGAGCGGCGCACGGGTTCGCCGGGGGTGCCGCCGGAGTCGGCGTCGGGGCCGGCACCGGTGCCGGGGCCGGGGCCTGAACCGGCGCCCGGGTCCGTAGCGGAATCGGTTCCGCTGCCGCCTGGGCCCGCGCCCCCCGGCGGGCTGAGCAGCTTCGTCGCCGCCCC
Organism: Streptomyces sp. WAC 06738; assembly: GCF_003945505.1. NCBI lineage: Bacteria > Bacillati > Actinomycetota > Actinomycetes > Kitasatosporales > Streptomycetaceae > Streptomyces > Streptomyces sp. WAC 06738. The sequence goes on from NZ_CP029618.1 coordinate 3,478,958, forward strand.
CGCGGAACCGCCGGACGCCGCCGCCGTACGCGCCGTGCGCCCCGGCTCCGTACCGCCGAGGGACACTCCCCCGCCGTCCGCCGACAGCGCCTCCGCCTCGGCCTCCCAGCGCAGTCGGTGCTCCTCGCTCACCGTGCCGAAGGAGCGCCGCCCCTTCAGGTACACGAGCGTCAGCGCCACCACCCCGGTGATCACCGACAGCACCATCGCCCGGTCCGCGACCGCGGAGGTCTCCACGCCCGCCGCCTTCGCGGACAGCCCCGGCGCGACCTGGATCACGTAGTCGCTGGAGAGCGCCATGCCCTGCCCCGCGATGGCGATGGCCGCCGCCGCGCTGATCGCGGGCAGCCCGGCCCGGATCGCCGCGGGCAGCAGGATCGCGCCGATCAGCGGCACGGCGGGCGTCGGCCAGAAGAAGAGGCTGATGAAGTACGTGACGCCGGCGATGGCCACGAACGCCATCCGCCCGTTGCGCATCAGCGCCCGGAACGGCACCACCATGCGCCGCTCCGCACCCATCGCGCGCATCGCGCCGAGGAGCGCGGTGATGAGGGCGATGATGAGGAAGATGCTGAAAAGCTCCCCGGCCGCGGTGAGGCTCGCGGAGAAGATCGCGGCCAGCCCCTTGACGAGGCTGCCGCTGTAGAACCAGGCCGTGAAGAAGGTCGCGACGACCGCGGGAACGACGACATTCCGCCGCGCGATCATCACGCCGATGATGACGACAACCCCCGCGAGATACGTCCAGTGCGCAGCAGTAAGCTCCACGTCCGCACTCCCTACCCGGCGCCCGGCACTGCTGCCGGACTACCGAAGTCCGATGGTTGTGCGGCACTCTGGCGACCGTTTCTGCCAGGCCACAGGGGGAGGGTGCACATTGTCCGGCACATTATTTGTGCACTGTGCGGGCGGGAAGACCCCGGAGTTTCCGCGTCGTTTCCCGGCGGGGTCCCGGCCGTTGCCGGGGGTCCCGAATGTGCGGTACGCACAAGGCGGTCGCCGGATCCGGGGGCAGATTGCACATGGATCTTCGGATCGGCCGGGCGGATACTCGCCGTATGGCCGAGTCGTACGAGTCGCAGCAGCCGTCCGTCCAGCAGCAGCCTGAGCAGCGGCGCCCGCCGCGTACCCCCGTGCTCTCCGCCGGCGGCATGGCCGCCAGCGCGCACCCCGCCGTGACCTTCGCCGGCGCCGCCGTGCTCCGCGACGGGGGCAACGCCGTGGACGCGGCGCTGGCGATGGCCGCGATGTCGTGGCTCGCGCTGCCGGGCCAGTGCGGCGTCGGCGGCGACGCCTTCGCCGTCGTACGGGAGCCGGACGGCCGGGTGTGGACGGTCTGCGGCAGCGGCTACGGTCCGGACGGCGGGGACCTCGACTTCTACGCCGCCCAGGGCCACGACGCCGTGCCGCTCGCCGGACCGCTCTCCGTCGCCGTACCCGGCGCGCCCGCCGCCCTCGCCGCCCTGCACGCCACCGGCGCCACCCGCGAACTCGCCGAGCTGTGGGCCCCCGCCGCCCGCGCCGCCGAGGGCGGCCTGCCCTGCACCGCGAAGACCCGGGGCGACATCGCGGAGGTCCGGCAGCTCCTCGCCGCCGACCCCGACGCGCTGCGGAACCTGCTGCCCGCCGGCCGCCTGCCCGCCGTCGGCCACCGGCTCGCGCAGCCCGACCTGGCCGCGACGATACGCACCCTCGCCGCGGACCCCGCCGCCTTCTACACCGGCGCGTTCGCGGAGCGGGCGGTGGCCGCCCTGCGCGCGGCCGGCGCGCCGTTCAGCGGCGAGGAATGGGCGCTCTGCGGCGACGTGGCACCGCAGCCGGCGATCAGCACCGCCTACCGCGGCCGTACCGTGCACCAGACCCCGCCCCCCAGCCCCGGCTGGATGGCCCTCCAGCAACTCGCCCTCTGCGACGGCACCCTCGGCGACCTCGCCCCGCTCGGCGCCGACGCCGTGCACCTGCTGGCATCGGCGGCCCGGCTGTCCTTCGCGGACCGCGTCGGGCGCTGCGCGAGCGACACCGAGGTGTGGCGCGAGACGCTGACGCCGGCCGCGGTCGCGGCGGCGCGCGAACGCCTCGCGCGCGGCGAGGCGCCGCCGGGCGGAGCGGGGACCGCGGACGGCGACACGACCTCGATGGCCGCCGTGGACGCGGACGGACGCGCGGTGAGCTACATCCACTCGCTGGCGTTCACCTTCGGCTCCAAGGTCACGCTCCCCGGCACCGGCGTGCTGCTCAACAACCGGCTGGGCCGCGGCGCGTATCTCATACCCGGCCACCCCAACGCGGTCCGGCCGCGCCGCCGGCCGCTGCACACGCTGAACGCGTGGGTCGTCACGGACGCGGCGGGAGGACTGGAGCACGTCGGGAACACCCCGGGCGGCGACGGCCAGGTGCAGTGGAACACGCAGCTCGTCTCGCACCTGGTGGACCACGGGATGGACCCGCAGGCGGTGGTGGAGGCACCGCGGTTCTTCATCCACCCGGGCAGCGACGCGGACGTCCTCGGGCAGCCGGAGGAGCTGCGGTGCGAGTCGCGGCTGGGCGCGGAGGTGCTGGCGGGGCTCCGGGAGCGCGGGCACGCGGTGACGGATGCGGGGCCGTGGGGCGGGGGCGGCAGCGCGATGGTGATCACGGCGGACCGGGAACGGGGCTGCCTGCTGGGCGGCGCCGACCCGCGGCAGGACGGGGTGGCGCTCGGTGTCTGAGGGGGATGCGGTGCCGGGAGCCGCCGGTGCGGCGCCGGAGGCGGGCGAGTCGGGTCGTACGGGAACGGGGGCGCCCGGCGGAACCGGGAACGGAGCCGCCGCGCCCGTGCCGCAGGGGGACTACCGGGCCGCCGTCGTCGACGGCGGGCTCGCGCTCAGCGCGGGGATGACGCCGCGGGTCGAAGGACGGCTGACCGTCACCGGCCTCGTCGGCGGCGACGTCGCGCCCGCGGTGGCCTTCGACGCCGCCGGGCTCGCGGCGCGCAACGCCGTCGCGGCGATCGTCGCCGCGCTGGACGGCGACGCGGCGCGGCTGCGGCGGCTGTTGCGGATGACGGTGTACGTGGCGTGCGTCGACGGGTTCACCGACCTGTCGGCCGTCGCGGACGGCGCCACCGCGGGGCTCCGCGGGGCCGCGCCCGCGGCGGGGCTGCCGGTGCGGTCGGCGATCGGGGTCAGGTCGCTGCCGTCGGGGGCGCCGGTGGAGGTCGAACTGACGGCGGCCGTACACCCATGAAGCCCGTCCGCGCGTGGCGCCGCAGGTCGGAAGGACGGAAGCGCCCCGCGGGGGCGACGCGGGCTAGCCGGTGGGGGCTGCTGCCCGTGCTGACCGCCACCGTGACCACCACGATGGCCAACACCGTCGTCAACGTCCCGATGACCTCCATCCTCGCCGACCTCGACGCCCCCCTCAGCCGCGGTGTGCTCGTCGCCACCGCCTTCCCGGTGACCCTCGCCGCCCTCATGCCCGTTTCCGGCTGGCTCGGCGACCGGTTCGGGCACCGCCGTGTCCTGTGCTGGGCGATGACCGGCGTGCTGGTCGGCTCCGCCGGGGCCGCGCTGGCGCCGAGCCTGCCGGTGCTGGTGGCCTTCCGGATGCTCCAGGGACTCGCCGCCGCGCCCGTGCTGCCCGTGGTGATGGTGCTGGTGGTGCAGGTGCTCGGGGAGGGGCGGCGCGGGCGGGCGCTCTCGCTGTGGGCGGCGGCCAACGGCGCCGGGCAGGCGCTGGGGCCGACGACCGGCGGGCTGCTCGCCGAGTTCCTCGGCTGGCGCGCGGTGTTCTGGCAGATCGTGCCGCTGTCGGCGCTCGTCGTCCTCGGCGGCAGACTGCTGCTGCCCAAACCGCCGGAACCGCCCGCCCGCACCCGCCTCGACTGGCGCGGCGCGCTCACCGTCACCGGCGGCGCCGCCCTGCTGCTCACCGCGACCTCCGCGGTGCCGTCGCAGGGCATCGGCTCCCCCGCCGTGTGGGGGCTCGCGGGCGGCGGGCTGCTCTGCCTGGCCGCGTTCCTCCTGGTCGAGCGGGGCCGGCCCGCGGCGTTCCTGCGCCCCCGGCACCTGGTCGAAGTGCGGTATCTGCGCTCCTCGTTCGCCGCCGCCGCGCAGATGTACGCGCTGGGGGCCACGCTGCTCGCCGCGCCGGTGTACCTGGTCGAGACGCACGGCATGCCCGAGGGCACCACCGGTCTCGTGGTCCTGGCGCTGCCGCTGGCCATGGCGTCGCTCGCGCCCGTCGCGGGGCGGGCGACCGAGCGGTTCGGCGGCCGGGCCGCCATGCGCGGCGGGCTGCTGACGCTGCTCGCCGCGCTCGGCGCGCTCGCCGCCGTCGCCGGGTGGCACGGGGCGGCCCCGCCGCTGGTCGCGGCGCTGCTGGCGCTGGGCGCGGGGGTGGCGTTCATCCAGACCCCGGCGGCGACCGGGGCGTCCCGGTCCCGGGCGGGGCGTACGGGCGCGGGTCTCGGCCTCTTCAACCTCGTACGGTTCGGCGCCACCGCCCTCGGCACCGCCTCCGTCGCCCTGCTGGGCACCGAACCGGAGCGGCTGGTCTGGGTCTTCGGCACCGGCGCGGCCCTGGCGGCGGCGGCGTTCGTCTTCTCCTTCGCCGGCAAGGACCCGCAGCCCGACACCACGGCCGTGCCGGAGCCGCAGCTTCCGGTACGTACCCGCTGAGGGCCCCGGGGTTACGCAGGGGGTGACAGCTCGGCCTGGAGCACCCGCAGCGAGTCGTTGAGCGTCTGGATGCGGTGCGCCAGCCACACCGTGAACTGCGTCTCCGCGGACCGTACGTCCATCTGGAGCGCCCGCGAGGCCCGTTCGAGCTTGTAGAGCATCGTGTTGCGGTGGAGCTGGAGCCGCCGCGCCGCCGCGTTGAGGTTGCCCGACTCGGCGATGTAGGCGAGCACGACCTGCTCCAGGTTGCCCGTCTGGCCGTCCGCGCGGCGCAGCGGCTCCAGCACCTCGCGGGCGAACTCCCGCCCCTGCGCGCTCGCCGCCGCCTCCTCGACCGCGGCGAACACCCGCAGCTCCGCGTATCCGCACACCTCCGGCACCTGCACCCGCCCCGACAGCTCCAGGGTGATCCGCGCCTCGCGGAAGCTCGCCGCCACCCCCGCCGCGCCCGTGGCCGCCCGGCCGTACGCGATCTGCGCGCCGGGATCCGCCCGGCCGGTCACCAGCCGGTGCAGCCACCGCCCGTACCGCTGCAGCGCCGTCTTCTCCGCCTGGGCGTCGAACGGCGCCGCGGCATCGGCCGCCGCGAACTCGGCGACGACGACCAGCAGCCGGCCCATCAGCGTCGCCATGGTGAATCCCTTGCCGTGCCCCGGCGCGGCCCCCACCGCCCTGTCCGTACCGCCGGTGCCGCCGCCCCCGCCGCCGCCCGCCGCGTCCGCCACCCCCGCGACCGCCCGCTGCACCGCCTGCGCCCGCGCCGCGCTCGCCGCCGGCATGGCGACGACGAAGACCGCGTGCCGCGCGTCCATGTCGAAGCGGTAGTGCCGCGACCGCGCCTCCAGTTCGTGTGCGTCCGTGAACCGCCCGTGCACCAGCGTGTCCAGGAAGTCGTCCCGCGAGCGCTCCTCCGCCTCCGTGACCGACCGCTGCCGCAGGATCTCGGACGCCACCAGCGGCGCGCCCTGCTCCACGATCACCCGGTGCTGCGCGAGCGCGTGCGACTCCGGCGCGAGCACCGGCTCGACGACGGCCACCGTCCCGTACGGCTCCCCCGCCACGCCCACCGGCGCGCACACCACGTGCAGCCGCTCGCCCCACGGCGCCGCCACGTCGAGGTCGCGGGCCGCGACGTGGTGGTGCCCGGTGCGCGGCGCCTGCGGCCGGCCACCGCCCGCCTTGGCGTGGACGGCGTCCGCCAGCTCCTGCCACTCCGCGTCGGAGGCCGCCCGGTCGCGCTCCGCGCGGGCCAGCAGCTCGCCGCCGCGGTCCAGGATCAGCACCGAGCCGCCGGAGAGCGTGGCCATCGACCGGGCCAGCGCGGGCAGTCCGGAGCCGGAGGCGAAGACCTCGCCGAGGGTGCGGTGGACGCGGACGCTGTACTCCAGCACGTGCGCCGTGTCGGCGATCGACTTCACCGCCACCAGCCGCCCCACGCGGTGGTAGTCCGCCTCGGGCGCCAGCCGCACCAGCGGCAGCCCGGCGGTGTCGGCGGCGCGCATCAGCGGGCCGAGGTCGGGTTCGCTGCCCTGCTGGAGCCGGGCCAGCACGGCGGCGGCGCCGCGGGCGGCGAGGCCGGAGAGGAGCCGGCGGGAGTCGGGGGCGGCGACGAGTTCCGCGGCCGGGGCGTAGACCGCGATGCCCGCGAGATCCTCGCCGGCCGCGGGCCGGTCGGCCCCGGGCGGCGGCGGCAGCTCGGCCAGCGGCAGGCACCAGGTGACCTCGCGGCGCAGCCCGGCCTTGCCGCCCAGCAGCCGCCCGCGCAATACGGGCTCGGCGAGCAGCGATTCCACCGTCATGTGCAGTTTGTGCGATGTGTCGTGTGCCATCTGCCTACATCCTCCTGCGGCGATGGTGCGGATTGTACGAAGCCGCCTCGGCCGGAAACGCCAAAGCTAGGGACGAGGAACGAGGAACGTCACGGGAACCACGACGCGCTGCCCGGCCGATGAGGACGTGGAGGTCATCTTGTCGAGAAAAGCACTTGCACACCAGAGTCCGGGCAAACCGGCCCGGCCGGGAGCACGGCGATGACGGCCCCGGATCCCACCGCCACCCCCGCCGTGCTCCGCTCCACCGACCCGGCGTCCCCCGGCGAGACCGTCACCGAGGTCGCGGCCACCGCTCCCGCGCAGGCAGCCGAATCGGTACGCACCGCGCACCGGGCCTTCGAGGGCTGGGCCGCCGCCCCCGCGGGGCGCCGCGCCGAGGCGCTGCACGGCGCCGCCGCGGAGCTGGCGGCGGACGCGGCGGGGCTGGCGCTGCTGATCTGCCGCGAAGAGGGCAAGACCCTCGGCTCGGCGCGCGGCGAGGTGGCCAAGACCGTCGAGCAGTTCCGGCTGGCGGCGCAGCTCGCGTACCTGGTGGAGGGGGCGACGTACCCCGGTGAGAGCCCGGGTGTCGCGGCCTGGACGCTGCGCGTGCCCCTCGGCGTCGTCGTCGCCATCACCCCGTGGAACTTCCCGGTCTCGCTCGCCGCCCGGAAGATCGCCCCCGCGCTGGCCGCCGGGAACACCGTCGTCTTCAAGCCATCGCCGGTCACGCCCGGCGTCGGCGCGCGGCTGGCGGCGGCCTGCCATCGCGGCGGGGTGCCGGAGGAGGTGCTGCGGGTCGTCCAGGGCGACGAGCCGGCGGCGATGGCGGCGCTGGCGGGCGCCCCGGAGGTACGGGCGGTGACGTTCACCGGCTCCGACCGGGTCGGCGCGGCGCTGCGGAGCACCGTCGGGCCCGCGGCCCGGGTGCAGTTCGAGCTGGGCGGCCACAACGCCGCCCTGGTCTGCGCCGACGCCGACCTGCCGCGCGCGGCGGCGGAGGTCGCGGCCGGGGCCTTCGGGCTCACCGGCCAGGTGTGCACGGCGACGGACCGGGTGCTGGTGGAGCGGCCGGTGGCGGCGGAGTTCACCGCGCTGCTCGCGGAGCGGGCCGCGAAGCTCACCGCGGGGCGCGGCGACGACCCCGGCGCCGACATCGGCCCCGCCGCCACCGCCGGGCAGCGCGCCCGCCTCACGGGGCTGCTCGACTCGGCCGTCGCCGCGGGCGCCGTCGTCGCGGGGCGCGGGTCGCTGGCGCCGGGGGCGGATCCGGCGGGGCACTGGGTGCTGCCGGCGGTGCTCACCGGCGTACCGGCGGACCATCCGGTGAACACCGGCGAGCTGTTCGGGCCGCTGCTGTCGGTGGTCCCGGTGGAGGGGCCCGAGGAAGGGCTCGCCGCGATCAACGCGGACCCGCACCGGCTCGTCACCGCGATCCACACCCGCGACCTCGGCACCGCGCACCGCTTCCTGCGGGCGGCGCGCTGCGGGGTCGTGAAGGTGAACGAACGCACCACAGGCAACGGCGTCGCACCGCCCTTCGGCGGCTGGGGCGCGTCCAGCTCCGGCGCGTTCCCCGAAGGGGGGCGGACGGCGCTGGAGTTCGTCACGGACACGAAGACCGTGTACTGCGCGTACTGAGGAGACTCCCATGCACAAGATCCACCGGCTCACCCTGGAAGACGCCCTGGTCATGCTGGAAGCCGCCGAGGCGGAGGCCGCGCGGATCGGCGTCAGGCAGACCATCTGCATCGCCGACGACGGCGCCCACCCGATCGCCCTGCACCGCATGACGGGCGCACGGCTGACGGGCGTGGAGATCGCCATCGCCAAGGCGTTCACGGCCGCGGGACACCAGCGGGCGACGCACCTGTTCAACGAGGAGCCGAAGGGCCCGGCGCTGCCCGGGAACGAGGCGTTCGGGATCCAGCACATGCACCCGGGACGTTTCGCGGCGTTCGTGGGCGGGTTCCCGATCGTGTACGAGGGCGAGGTCGTCGGCGCGGTGGGGGTGAGCGGCGGCAACGGCGACCAGGACAAGGCGGTCGGCGCGGCGGCGCTGGCGGCGTTCGAGCGGAAGGTGGCGACCGGGGCGGCGTGACGACGACAGCGGCGACAACGACGGCGGCGGCCCGCCCGGCGGCCGTCTCGCACCGGCGCGGAGCCACCCTCCGCACGGACACGGCCCTGATCCTGCTCACCGTCACGGCGGGCATCACGGACGCGATCTCGTTCCTGGGCCTGGGCGGGGTGTTCACCGCGAACATGACGGGCAACCTGGTGCTCGTCGGCATGGCGGCCACGTCCGACGAGTCGTGGCAGGAGGTGCTCCGCGGCGACGTCCTGCGCTGCACCGCCTCGTTCGCGGGCTTCGCCCTCGGCATGCTCGCGGGCTTCCGCCTGCTGCGCACCCGCCCCGCCGGCTCCGCGCGGGTACTCGGCGCGGGGCTGGCGCTGCACGCGGTGTTCCTCGCCGGGTGGGTCGCGACGGACGCCGCCCCCGGGACCGCCGCCGGCGCCGGGCTGATCGCCGCGTCGGCGACGGCGATGGGCGTACAGACGGCGGCGGCCCGGGGGCTCGACCGGGCGGGCATCACGACGACGTTCGTCACCGGCACCCTGACGTCGCTCATCTCCGGCCTGGCACAGGGCGACCGCCGGCACGCGGCCCTGCGCACCGCGGTCCTGGCGGCGCTGCTCGTGGGGGCCTCCTCGGCGGGGTGCTGCTGGCGTACGCGCCGAGGGCGGCGGCGGTGCCGCTGCTGGTGGCGACGGCGGGGGCGATGGCGCTGTGCGTACGGCCGGGTCAGCCGCCGGAACGTACGGGATGAACCAGGTACTTGAGGTGCGTGACCCCCTCCCCCTCGACGGCGCGGACCTGCTCCAGACGGACGCGGCTGACGTCCACGCCGTCGAGGAGGCGGGAGCCGCCGCCGAGGAGGACGGGAACGACGTGCAGTTCGAGCACGTCGAGCAGGCCGGCCGAGAGATACTGCCCGGCGATCCGGCCGCCGCCCCACAGCATCACGTCCTTGCCGCCCGCCGCCTCCTTCGCCTGCGCGAGCGCGGACTCGATGCCGTCGGTGACGAAGTGGAACGTGGTCCCGCCGGCCATCTCGACGGCCGGGCGCGGGTGGTGGGTGACGACGAACACCGGGTAGTGGTACGGCGGCTCGTCGCCCCACCATCCGTTCCACTGCTCGTCCTCGGCCCAGGGACCGCCGCCGATGGGCCCGAACATGCCGCGGCCCATGACGGCGGCACCGATGTTCTCGACGGTCTCCGCGAAGACCTGCGAACTGGCGTTGACCTCACCGCCTTCGCCGCCGTGCGCCTCGCGCCAGCCGGCGAGCGGCACGACCCAGTCGTGCAGGGCCTCGCCGCCCACGCCCAGGGGGTTCTCGACGCTCTGGTCCGGTCCGGCGACGTAGCCGTCGAGGGAGAGGGAGATGTGACATCTGAGGTTGGCCATGGGGTGAGCATGTCCGGGACCGGGGAATGACGTCCAATGCCAGAACATCGAAGATCACATCAATATTCTTGATGAGTGCTGAACCTCGTCCATCTCAAAGTGCTCGCGGCGGTGGCACACCACGGCTCGGTGACCGAAGCCGCACGTGAACTCCACTACTCGCAGCCGTCGGTGAGCCACCACCTCTCCCGGCTGGAGGCGGCGACGGGCGCGAAGCTCGTCCAGCGCACGGGCCGCGGCATCCGCCTCACGCCGGAAGGCGCACTGCTGGCCCGCCGCGCCGCCGAGATCGTCGGCCGCGTCGATGCGGCGGCCGGCGAACTCGCCGCCCAGGTGGGCCTGCGCGCCGGTCGCGTACGCCTGGCCGCCAACGCCTCCGTACTCAGCACGATCGTCCCGAGGGCGGCCCGCACGCTGGCCGAAGCCCACCCGGGCCTGGCACTGAGCATCACCGACCGCCACCCGGTCGAGGCGCTGCAGATGCTCCGCCGGGGAGACGCCGACGTGGCCCTCGTCTTCCGCTACGCCCACGCCCCGCTGGAGGACGACGGCTTCCGCCTCGTCCACGTGGCGGACGACCCGGTCCACCTGATCAGCCGGCGCCCGGACGACAGCGTGGCCGACCACCGCGGCTCGCCGTGGATCGGCGGCTGCGAACGCTGCCGGCACGAACTGAGGGCCATATGCGCGACCCACGGCTTCACCCCGCGGATCGACTCGTTCTGCGACGACATGGTCGTGGTCCAGGCCCTCGTCGCGGCGGGTATCGGCGTCACCACCCTCCCGGGCCTGGCCCTCGCGGCCCACCGGGGGGAGGGAATCCACGCGACGGAGATCCCGGGCGCGGAGCGCCGGATCTACGCGGCGACGTACGGGGACCCGCCGGACCCGCCGGGTGCGACGGCGCTCGTGGAAGCACTTCACATGGCAGCGGCGGAACTCACGGCACAGTAGTCTCGACCCGAACGTCTCCATATCACCGCCTCGGCGGCGAACTCCTTCCTCTCGCGAGGGAGTTCTACGGGCGTCACGGCGGGCCTGCAGCAATTCTGCATGCGGGCTGCAAGGAAACACTCTGGTCACCTCCCGCAGACTCGGTTGCGCGGGCCGGATACCCGGCCCGATGCCGCAATCTGGGGGAGAAGAGATCGACTATGCCGCGGTTTGTCATCGTGGGAATGACGAGGCTGGCGATGACTGCGCCCGTCGAGGAATTTCCGCTGCAATACAGCGCGTACCGCAGCGCTTCATGGATGCGCTGCACCGTCGTGGGAGGTGCGTACAACGTCGCCGGCGCGTTACGGAAGCTGGGGAGTGAGGCACACGTCTGCACGCTCGTGGGAACCGACGAAGCCGGAGCCGTGATCCGGGAGGCCATGGAGCGGCGGGGACTGAAGGGACGGGGAGTCGTCGACGTGGCGGAGACGGCCAAGACCATGATCCTCACCGACCCGAGCGGGCGCGTGGCCCGCAACGCCTGGGCCGTGGGCGGTTCGGGCGACTATCCGATGGAGCGCTTCATCGAGCAGGCGGTGGACGCGGATCTGGCGGTGATCACCAACCGGCCGTTCGGCGAGCCCTTCCTGCGGCCGGCGAAGGAACTGCTGGGGCTGCCGGTGGCCGTGGACCTGCATGTGTCGGCCGATCTGGACGACGAGAGCCACCGGCCGTGGCTGGAGGTGGCCGACGTGCTCTTCTGCAGCCACGAGCGGCTGCCGGGCACGTGCGCCGAGTGGATCGGGGAGGTCTTCCGCCGTTACCCGGGATGCCGGATCGCCGCGGTGGGACGCGGCGAGGACGGCTGCGTCATGGGGCTCCAGGACGGACGGCTGGTGGAGATCGGCGCCGTCACGCCGCGGCCCGTCCGCGACACGGACGGCGCCGGGGACGCGCTGTTCGCCTCCTTCCTGCACGGCTGGCTCACCTCGGGCAAGCCGGTGGAGGCGCTGGAGTCGGCCGTTCTCTTCGCCGGCTGGAAGGTCGGGGCCGACTCGGCGGCGGAGGGTTTCCTCACCGACAGGGAACTGGCCGCTCTGCGCAGGGTCTACCCGCTGCGTACGCGGGTCGGCACCTGGCGCTAGCGCGGCGCCCGGCGTCAGTGCGGCGCCGGCGCGGGATCCGCGGTGCGTCCGGCCCGGCGCCGGGATCGGCGCCGGGATCGGCCTGGGGACCGGCGTCGGGATCGAGGCGGCGCCGGTGTCCGGCGGCGCGCTCCGCGTGCGGGAGGGCGCCGAGCTTGCGGTAGACCTGCTCGGCCCGGGCGTAGTGGCCCCGGGCCGAAAGGGGATTCCCCTCCTGCTCGGCGATCTCTCCGAGGATCTCGCGCAGGGTGCCCTCGTCGAAGACCGCGCCGGCGCCCCGGAGTTCGGACAGCGCGGTTTCGAGGTGGGCGCGCGCGGCCGGGCGGTCGCCGGCGCGCAGATACGCCTGCCCGAGGCGGCGGCGCGCGGGGATCTCGGAGTTGAGGTCCGCCGTCCCCTCGATCAGGTCCATGGCCTGCGTGAGATGACGGATGGCGTCGTCATGGTGCCCGAGGAGGCTTTCCACCTCGCCGATGGCGGAGTGCTCCCGCGCGGTCCCGCGGGTGTCCCCCACGTCCTCCCGGATGGCGAGCGCGGTACGGAACAGCTCGCCCGCCCGGTCCAGTTCCTCTTGTTGCAGGTGGACGAGGCCCACGTTGTGCATGACCAGCGCCTCGCCCCTGCGGTCGCCGATCTCGCGGCGGAGCTCCAGCGCCTGGCCGAAGGCGACGAGCGCGTCTTCGTACCGGCCGGTGTCCCGCAGGGCCACCCCGAGGCCGGTCCGCAGCCGCGCCTCGCCGAGGCGGTGACCGCACGCCCGGGCGGCCTCGGCGCCGATCCGGTGGCTGGCGATCCAGTCGCGGTGGTAGCGCGCGTAGATGAACACACCCCACATGGCGTCCACGATCTGCCAGGCGGCTGCGTCGTGACCGCGCGCCGAGGCGAGCCGCAGGACGGCCATGAGGTTGCCGAGTTCCGTCTCGAACCACCCGAGCGCGGTGGCGAAGTCCGCGAACGTACGGCTCTCCTCCGGCGGGAACCGGTATTCCGGCGCCGGGCGCCGGCGCTGGGGATAGACGACGTGATCGGCGCTGTCCGCGGTGGCGAGATAGTGGTCGATGATCCGCCGTTCGGTCACCGCACGCAGGTCGAGGTCGTCGTCCGCCTCGCCCCGGTGCCTGGCGTGCTCGTGGATGAGGTCGTGGAAGTGGTACCGGCCGGGGCGGTCCATGCCGAGGAGGTTGGCGTGCACCAGGGTCGCCAGGCTGGCGGCCGGCGCGGGGATCTCGGGACGTACGGCGGCGGCGGCCTCCGCGACGCCCACGTCGAACTCGCTGCCGGGGTGCAGGCCCATCCGGCGGTAGAGCCGCGCGGCGTCGTCGGGGAGCGCCGTGTACACCTCGTCGAGTCTGGTCTTCATGGATACCTCCTCGTCCGCTTCCGTGAGATGAGATCCGACGGCGGGGCCCGTCACCGCCGTCGCCACGCTCCAGCCGGGCCGGGCGACGAGCAGCGCCGCACTGACGCAGACCGCGAGCGGGAAGCGGCCGCAGGAGAGGACCAGCTCGCGGGCGGCGGCGGCATCGGCCGCGACGCGATCGTGCCCGGCCATGTTGCCCAGCAGCTCCATGGCCGAATCCGTGTCCAGCGGATCGAGCCGCACGAACTCCGCGCCGTCCAGCACCAGGGGCCGCAGATGCCACCGGCTGGTCACCACGCAGACGCTGCCCGCGGACGCGGGCATCAGGGGGCGGATCTGGGCCGCCGACAGGGCGTTGTCGCAGAGGACGGCGATACGTCTGCCGGCCGTGACCGTACGGAAGTGGGCCATCTGCCCGGCGAGGTCGACGGGAACGTGCTCGGGAGCCACGCCGAGCGCCTGCAGAAACCGGGGCAGCACGTGGGCGGGACTGGTCGGCTCGCCTGCCCGGTGCCCCTCCAGCCCGGCGTAGAGCTGGCCGTCGGCGAAGTCGTCGCTGCGGCGGTGGAGCCACGACAGCGCGAGGGACGTCTTCCCCACCCCGGGCAGCCCGCTGATGGAGACGAGCGCGGAGGAGTCCTCGCTGCGCGCCCGCGCGAGCGCGAGGTCGAGCGCCTCCAGCCCCGCCTCGCGGTTGGTGAAGTACCGGGGCCGCGGCGGAAGCTGCCGGGGAACGGGCGGCCGCTGCCGCTGCGCGGCACCGAGGTACACGTCCCCGCGGATGGTGGCCGCCTGAAGACTGGGCCCGTGGACGGTCCCGGAGAGATCGTTGCGCGTGTCACTCCGCCCCCAAGGCGCATGACCGTCGGACGGTGGCATCCGGATACCCCCAGGGTCGTCAAGATCGAATCCGACTGTAGCCACACCTGGGGTGGCATATCCCTCTGGCAACTGCCAGCACTCGAATGAGTGACTGGCACGCTCACCGTCTCAGGCATACGTCGCATACACGGCTTACGACTCCTGTGCGACTGTCGCACAGAGCACCGCCCGCAACCAGGGGATTGTCAGCCGCCTTGAGCGGTGCCCCGCCCGTTGTTGCGGGCGGGGCACCGGGGGGTGGGGGGTGCGTCAGGGCGTCGGGGTGGTGCAGGCGCCCGTGGTGCACTTCTTCAGCCAGTCCGCGAAGTCCGCGTCGTAGCGGTTGCCTATCGTGGTGGTCAGCAGCGTGCGTGCCGACTCCCAGTCGCCCGTGCGGTAGTGGCCCAGCAGCGTCGCCACGTCGTCCGGGTGGGATTCGAGGAGGTAGCGGACCGCCAGGTAGCCCCACTGGTAGGTGCGGGTCGTGTCGGTGTTCTCGTAGGTGGTGTCGAAGAGCGTGCTGAGGGCGTAGGTGTTCTTGCCCGCCTCCTCGATCGCCTTCTCGTTGGGCAGGTCGCGGTACGCGTAGTTGATGTACTCCGCGAAGCCCTCGACCCACATGACCGTCGGCGTCTTCATGTTCTCCTCGAAGTCGCCGTACATGTTGAAGCGGCCGTCGAGGTAGTGCGTGTATTCGTGGTTGAGGTTCCAGATCTCGAACTCGTCGGCCCATTCCGCGCGGTAGGCGATGAACCGCGGCAGGTTCCCCTCCTTCGCCGGGTCGCCTTCCAGGTACATGCCGCCGTTGTTCGTGTCGATGCCGAAGACGACCCCGGCATAGGTCTGGTAGTCGAGGCTGGAGTCGAAGGCGACGACCTCCAGCTTGGTGTTGTTGTCGTCCGCCACGGGCCCGTTGTCCTTGGCCACGCCGTGGAAGAACTCGTCCTGCCCGAGCATGCTCGCGCAGGACTGCTCGAGCTGCTCGCCGGTCAGCTTCTGCGCCACGATCTCCAGGGTGCCGCTACACGTGTGCGCGACCGGCAGCACCGCCTCACGTACGCGCTCCTGAAGGTCGCACGTGCCGAAGAAGTCACAGTTCTCCTTGTCGTACGCGTCGGTCATCTCCGCGACGCCGACCCACAGCGCCGCGGTGGCCGGGTCGTCGAGGGAGGTGGCGCCGAGGAGTTCCTTCGCCAGCGGGCGGACCGCCTCACGGAGCTTGTCGTGCTGGAGGAAACGACCCAGTTCGCGGCCCGCGTTGGTGGTCAGGAACTGCTTGTCGGTGCCGATCAGGTCCTTGTGGTTCGTCGCGAAGTCCCGCAGGAGCGTCAGCAGGCTCCGGTCGGCGGCCACCGCGTCGACGAACTCCGGCACCCAGTTGCCGCGGAAGATCACGGTGTAGGTGCTGTTGACGGCGTTGACCATCCAGTAGAACTCGTCGTACGAGGAGTCGTAGTCCGTCAGCAGTTTCTTGACGACGTTCAGGTAGCGGGCGTTCTCCATGGCGCTGTCGATCAGGATGACCGACTCGGAGAGCGTCTGGCCGTTGGCCTCCGTCACGTCGTACGCGCGGGAGGAGCCGAAGAAGGCGTCCAGACCGCCCTGGACGGCGGTCTTGAGCGCCGGCCCGTACTCGCCGACGCCCTCGGGGTCGCCGTACTGCACGTAATAGCCGGCGCGCAGGTACAGCACGATCTGCGTGATCGACGCGCTGTTGTCGCCCTGGTACGAGGCGGCGGTGTCACGGTAGGCGTTCGCGACCGTGACCATCTGCGACTCCTGGAAGAGCGCGCGGGCGTCGGCGCCGGTGACGCCGAACAGCGTGTTGACGCAGGCCGTCTCCGACGCCTTGATCTGCTCGACCAGCGCGCCGCCGGTCTTCGACGCGAAGTCCGCGACGTCGCACGCCGCCCCGGGGCCCGCTGCCGTACGGGCCAGCCTGCGCGCGGCGGGGTCCGTGCCGGCCTCCCGCGGCGGGAGGAGGGTGGCGTCCGCCTTCAGTTCGGCGGTCGTCATCGGCTCGGCCGGCGCGAGGGCGGCCGCGAGTGCGTCGGGGGTGGACTGCTTCGGGGCGGGGGCCGACGCCGGCGCGGGCGCCCCGCCCGGCGCGGTGGTGGCTCCGGCGGCGGGGGCGATCCGTGCGTACCCCGCCCCCAGACACATCACCAGGGCGACCACCAGGAGGAAGAACCCCGTTCTCGACATGGGGGGTTTGGCTGTCAAGTGAGCCTCCGAGTTCGTACGTTCCGCGTGCGCGGGACGGCCGGAAGCAACTGGCTGTCATGCACACGAGGCTTGGTGCCATGTAAAATTACACACGTCACATGGCGAGCCAAGGTCCCCGTCACCGCGGGCACTTGCACTTTTGATGCGTGAACACCCCCGCCCCATAACGGATTCGCATCGTCGCGGGACGGGCGGCCCGCGGCCCGCTCTCTCCCCGGCAAGCGCTCTTTCGCCCTCTCCTCCCTCATGGAATGACCGCCATGTCCGAAAGCCCCCCTGCCTCCCCCGCATCCGGCGCCGCCCCCGGCGACGCCGACCTGACCGCCCTGATACGCGACGCGCTCCCCGGCGCCGCCGACGCGGCGCTCGACGAGCTGTACCGGCGCCACCGCGCCGCGGTGCTGGCGTACGCGCGCAGTTGCACGCGGGACCCGCACACCGCGGAGGACCTGACGTCGGAGGCTTTCGCGGGCGCGCTACGGGCCGTGCGCGGCGGCAGCGGTCCCGACGGGCCGTGGCGGCCGTACCTGCTGACGGCCGTCAGGCGGACCGCGGCCGCGTGGTCCCGTACGGCCCGGCGCACCGAGCTGTCCGCAGACTTCGAGGGCTGGCTGACGCGGGCGCCGACGGTGGAGAGCAGCGAGGAGGGGACGCTCCGCAGGGAGGACGCGAACCTGGTGCTGCGCGCGTTCCGCAGCCTGCCGGAGCGGTGGCAGACGGCGCTGTGGCACTCGGCGGTCGAGGGCGAGTCGCCGGACCGCATCGCGCCGCTGCTGGGCCTGACCGCGAGCGGCGTCGCGTCGCTCACGGCGCGGGCGCGGGAGGGGCTGCGCGAGGCGTATCTGGCGGAGCGCGCGGGGGCCGCCGGGGCACCGGCGGAGTGCCGGCACTACACCGGGCTGCTGGCCGCGTCGGTACGGCGCGGTGGACGGCGGCGCCGCGGGCAGCGCGGACTCGAGCACCACCTGGCGGTCTGCCGCCGGTGCCGCCGGACGAGCGCGGAACTGCGGGAGCTGAACAGCTCGCTGAGCACGGCGCTTCCGGCGGGGCTGCTGCTGTGGACGGGGGCGTCGTACGGGGCGGACGGTGCGGGCGGTACGGCCACCCTCGCCACCACCGCCACCGCCACCGGCGGCGCCGCCATCTCCGCCTCCACTGCCTCCGCCTCCACTGCCTCCGCCTCCACCGGCGCCGCCGCCACCGGGCTCGCCGCCGCCGTCAAGACCGCCGCCGTCGGCGCCGCCGTCCTCGCCATCGTCGTCACCGGCTCCACCACCTTCCCCGGCGGCGGCGATCCCCCACCGCCACCGCCCGCCCCCACCGCGACGACCGCCGCCCCCACCCCCACAGCGGAGCGCAGCAGCAGCTCCGATCCCGGGGAGAACGACGCCGGCCCGCCCACCGCCTCCGCCGACCGCACCGAGGGGCCCGGCGCCGCCGGGGACCGCGGCGGAGACGGCGCTCCGGCCCGCAAACCGGCCGCCTCCGACGGCCGGCCCCCCGCGGGCGACGACACCGGCCCCCCGCCCGACTGGTCCCCGCCCGCCGACGACCGCACCGCCCTGCCCGTCGCCGCCACCGGCCGCTGCATGGACATCGGCGCCGCCGCCGGCGACCAGCCGTACGAGGCCGACTGCGACGGCGGCCGCAGCCAGCAGTGGGAACTCCTCGTCTCCCTGCCCCCCGTCCAGGAGGTACGCATCCGCAACCACGCCACCGGCATGTGCCTCACCCACTCCGGCACCGACGCCGACGGCGCCCCGGTCAGCCAGCGGCCCGGCGCCTGCCGGTCCGACGCGTCCACCGCCCACTGGAAGTACTTCCTGGAGGACGACGACAAGGTGGTCTTCACCCAGCGGGACTCCTCCGGGCAGTTCCTCGGCCTCGACGACTGGCGCGCCGCCGCCGAAGGCCGCCCGCACGCCCCGGACATCGGCACGACCGCGAACTACGAGGCGACCCCCTCGCTCCGCTTCCGCTACCGGGGCCCCGCCTTCGGCTACTGACCGGCGGCCGCGAGGACCTTTGGTAAAGCACCGGCAAAGTCGCGGGACGCCCGGGCCCGTACGCGCTCCTCCCCTCCAGGAACCGATCACCGAGTCCGTACGGGAGAGGCATGAGCAGCGTTGCGCGGCCCGACGCCGGGAGCGCCGGCTGGGCCCCGGGATACGAGCGCCGGGAGCGGTGGCGGCGGCGGCCGGTGCTGACGGCGATACAGCGGTACGCGGGCGTGAGTTGCACCGCCCTCGGCGTCCAGGACCTGCCGCCGCGCGGCGTGGGCCCGCGGGTGGTGGAGCACCACGTCGCGCTGGTCCTGCTGGCGGGCTCCGGCTGGTTCTCCTGGGGCGGGCGGGAGCGGATCCGCGTCGGGGCGCCGGCGCTGCTGTGGCTGCTGCCCGGCGTCCCGCACTGCTACGGGCCCGGCGCGCCCGGCTGGACGGTGGCCTTCGCCGGCTTCAGCGGCCCGGCACTCGCCGCCTGCGCCCAGCGCGGCCTCGTCCCCGCCCCGGCCGGCGCCGTCGCCCCCCTCGCCACGGGCGCCCCCGCGCACCGCACGATCCGCAAACTCGCCACCGTCTGCAACGAGTCCGAGCCCGCCTACGACGCCACCTCCGCCGCCGGACTCCATGAACTCCTCGCCGTCCTGCGCCGCTCCCGCACCGAACCGCCACCCGGGCCACCGGCGGTCGTCGAGGAACTCGCCCGCGCCGCCCACCTGCCGGTCTCCGTGGCCGAGCACGCCCGCCGGCTCGCGCTGCCGCTGCCCGAACTGCGCGAGGAGGTCCAGTACACGACCGGGTGCAGCCCGAAGGACTTCGTCCTCGGCACCCGGCTGAACACGGCCAAGGACCTGCTCGCCACCACGGACCTCAAGGTGGCCGCCATCGCCCGCCGCATCGGCTACGCCGACCCCGGGCACTTCACCCGGCTCTTCACCCGCCGCGTGGGCGTGCCGCCGGGCGCCTTCCGCGCCGGGTACCCGCCCGGGCCGCATTGACGTGCGCCTGCCCGTTCCCTAGCGTGCTGTCGTTTCGGGGCGGGGAATTCATGGGTCCAAGGCGGTCGGCTTGAGTCTCATCGAACGGGAACAGCCCCTGCTCGATGGGTTACGGCCGGACGAGCGGGCGGCGCTGCTGGCACTCGGCGTACCGCGGAGCTACGCGAGCGGCGACGTGCTCCTGCCCGAGCGCGCCCCCACCTCGTACGTCGTCGCCATCCTCCGCGGCTGGACGGTCGTCTCGGTGGCGACCGAGCGCGGCCACCGGCTCATCCTCGCGCTGCGCGGCGCGGGCGAGCTGGTCGGCGAGCTGGCGGCCGTCGACCGCAGGCCGCGCAGCGCCACGGTGACGGCGCTGGGCGCCGTGGACACCGTGGTGATTCCCGGCGACCGGTTCCGCGGGTTCCTCGGCGCCAGCCCCGCGGTGAGCGCGCTGGTGCTCAGGCAGCTCAGCTCCAGGCTGCGCAGTTCCGACGGCGAACGGCGGTCGCTGGCCTCGGAGAACGTGCTCCAGCGGCTGGCCGTACGGCTCCTGGAACTGGCCCAGCGCACCGGCCGCCGGCACCCGGACGGCAGCGTGACCATCGACCTGCCGCTGCCGCAGCACGACCTCGCCGCCTCCGTGGGCTCGACCCGGGAGGCCGTCGCGAAGGCGCTGCGGCTCCTGCGCGAGCAGGGCATCGTCCGTACCGCGACCAGGCGGCTGGTCGTCGTCGACACCGAGCCGCTGCGGCTGCTGGCCGGAGACGGCACCGAGGTTGTGTAAACGGCTACATACACCGGCGCCCGGCGCGGACATCCTGAGGTACGCGGCACGGTCGCCGGGCGTCGTCCGAGGGGGTTGGAGTGAGCGTGAGCAGGGGCGGGTCGGTCCACCGGCTGGTGGTGAGCGCTGACATCAAGGGTTCCGGGCGTCTCGGCCACCGGGCCAAACTCCGGGCGCGCCAGGGGATGTACGAGATCTTCGAGGCCGCCTTCGCCGCCGTGGGGGTGGGCGGCGACCAGGTGCACCTGGAGGACCGGGGCGACGGCGTGCTCGCCGCGCTGGCGCCCGAGGTGCCGCCGGCGGCGCTGGTCGGGCTCTGGCTCGAAGAGGTCCACCAGGGCGTGCGCGAGCACAACGAAGGGCTGAGCGAGCCGCTGCGGTTACGGATCGCCATGCACGGCGGGCCCGTCGGCGACGACGGCAGGGGGCTGGTGGGCCGGGCGGTCGACCTGGCGTGCCGGCTGTGCGACAGCGAGCCGGCGAAGGCGATCCTGGCGGCGGACGACGACGTGCACGTGGTCTTCGTGGCCTCCGACGTCCTCTACCACTCGGTGGTCGCCGAGGGCGGCAGGTTCGTGGAGCCGGAGCACTACCGGCCGATTCCGGTACGGGCCAAGGAGACGGACGAGGTCGCGTGGTTCCACGTACCGCGCCGGGCCGCGCCCCCCTGGCCGGCGGCCGCACCGCCCGAGCAGCCTGCCCCGACCGCGGCGCCCGGGGGCGGCCGGGGCAGGCACCGGGGGCGAAGTACTGGATCAACGTCAACGGCCACAACCAGATCGTGGACGGCGCGGAGGTGCACGGCGACATCGTCGGGGTGCGCGTGACCCGCGAGCGGGACGGCGGCGCGGAGGGGGCGGAGCGCGGTGAGTGAGGGCGGCAGCGGTTCCGGCACGGGCGGGCAGAGCGGGGGCGGCGGTGGCGGCGGGAGGAGCAACGGAAGCGGGGGCGGCGCGGGCGGCGGCGCGGGGCGCCACGCGGGCGGCGGAGGCGGCGGGCAGGGCCGCGGCGACGGCGGCGGACCGGGCGGCGGCTCCGGCGGCGGCTCCGACGAAGGTCTGCTGAGCGCCGCGCACTCCGGCCCCTTCACCGGCCGCGTGGAGGACGGCGCGTACGACGCCGCGCGGCAGGCCCGCGCCAACTTCGTGGACGTACAGGGCCGCAACGCCATCGTCGACGGCACCCGCGGCGACGTCCACCTCGGCGACCACCACCACTACACCACCCCCGCGCCGACATCCCGCGCCTGGTCACCGGCACCGTCCCCCGCGACGAACTCCGCCGCCTCCGGCTCGTCTTCGAAGAGCCCCCCGGCTATCCGGAGCTGCGCGGCATCCTGGAGCGGCAGCGCCTGATCGCCCTCTGCGGCGACACGGGCAGCGGCCGC
Organism: Streptomyces sp. WAC 06738; assembly: GCF_003945505.1. Taxonomy (NCBI): domain Bacteria; kingdom Bacillati; phylum Actinomycetota; class Actinomycetes; order Kitasatosporales; family Streptomycetaceae; genus Streptomyces; species Streptomyces sp. WAC 06738. The sequence continues at coordinate 3,500,578 of NZ_CP029618.1, forward strand.
GGCTACGCCGCGCTGTCGCTGCTCGACGAGGTCACCCGCGGCCAGGTCGAGCGGATGGACCCGCGCACCGAACTGGACCGGATCGCGGAGGCCGATCTGGCCGAGGGCCGCGGCTATCTGGTGCAGATCGCCGACCAGGTGCCGCTCGCCCCGCGGTGGCGTCCCGACGCCGACGACGGCGACCGGCCCGAGCGGGACGGCAGATGGGTCGCGGAGCGCCCCGCCGAGCTGCACCTCGACCGGCTCGGCGCGCTCCTCGCGCGGCGGGGCGCGTACGCGATCCTCGTCGTCGGCACCGACGCCTTCGGCGACGAACTGCTCCGGGGCCGCTACGGCCACCTCTTCCGTACGGCGTCGGCCGACGGCATGCTGCGCCGGCACCTCACCGCGCTCCTCGGCCACGCCGAGGAGGAACCGCTGGCCGAGGCGCTCGCCCTGGCGCGGCGGCCGGACGTCACCGAGGCGCTGGGGCTCGACCCGCTGCGGCCGCACGAGGTGGAGTCGCTGGCCCGGCTGCTCGTCGCGCGGCTGCGTGGGGAGTCCACCGACGACGAACTCCTCGCCGGGCTGCGCACCTTCGCCCCGTCCCAGGCCCGGTCGTGGTTCGCGTCCACCGGGCGGGCCGCGCCGCGGGGCCGTGACGCGGTCGCGGGCGCGCTGCGGCAGGCGGCGTTCCGTACGGCGGCGGCCGTCTACAACGGCTCGCCGTACAGCGTCGCGACCTCGGCCGCGGAGCAGTTGGCGTGGGAGTTCGCGCAGGCCGCGGAGCCGGGCCGGGAGCCGGGGCGGGTGCTCTTCGGCGACCACAGCAGGGCCCGGCTGGCGGCGGCGCGGGCCGAACTCTTCACCGGGGACGTGCTCTTCGCCGACGGGCGGCGGCTGGAGACCCGCAAGGTGCGGCTGCAGGGGGGCGCGCTCGCGCGGGCCGTCCTCGCGCACGTGTGGGAGGAACACCACAACGTCCGCGGGCCGCTCTGCCAGTGGCTCCGTACGCAGTGCGCGGACGAGCGGCCGGTGGTGTGGGTGCCGGCCGCGATCACCGCCGGGGCGCTGTGCACGCTGGACTTCGGGTACGCGCTCCAGGAGATCGTGTTCCCGCTGGCGTCCGACGAGTTCCTGCAGCAGCAGCTCGCCGCCGCGACGATGCTCGCCCAGGCGGCGGCGCTGAGCGAGCCGCTGCGCGTGGTGGTGCGGCACACCGTACGGGGGTGGGCGCGCGAGGACGACGACGCGCGGGCCGGCACGGCGGCCCTGGTGCACGGCTTCGGCACGGTGGCGGAGTCGGTGTCCGCCTCCCTCGACGAGCTGGGCCGCATGGCCGGCCGGCAGTACGAGGGCCCGGAGCCGTTCGGTCTCCGCTACGGCGCGCTCAGCGCCGCCCGGCTGCTCGCCGGCGCGGAACCGGAGACGGTGCTGAAGCGGCTCGGCGCCTGGATGGGCGACCGCCGCACCAGCCACCGCAACCTCGCGCTGATCACCGTCGACTACATGATCCTGCTGCACACCTCCCGGCTGTGGGGGCTCCAGGACACCCCCGCGCGCCGCGACCACGAGCGCTGGCCGCTCGTCGCCGCCCTGCTGGACGCGCATCCGGGGCTCACGCGGATGCTGGGGGACCTGGTGTGGTGCGGTCTCGACACGGCCAGGTCGCGGGAGCGGCTGGAGGACTCGCTCGCCGAGTGGATACGGAACGGGGACGAGGATCCGCACCTGCTGGACGTCCTGTGCGCGTTCCTGCCGCACGCCCTGTACCACGAGGACGACGCCGCGCGGCTGGGCAACCTCGTACGCCGCCTGGAGCGCGACCCCGACGAACCCGTGGCGCCCGCCACCGTACGCAGGCTGCGCGAAGCGATTGCCGGGCGGCGGGCCATGACCGCACGAACGAGCTGACCCGGCCCGCCGGACGAGACGAGGTATGCAGATGACCGTTCCGCCCCCAGCCGTCCCCGCCCCGCCGCCCGCGCCGGGCCCGCCGCCGATGCCCGCCGCACCGGGTCCGGCGCCCGCGCCGCCGCTCCCGCCGCCCCCGCCGGGCCGGCTGACGGGGCTGACCCCCGGCGCCCCGCAGGCGGGGACCCGCCCCGACCGGCCTGCCGCCGCCCAGCGGTTGGCCGGGCCCTTCCTGCGCGAGTACCGGCCGGAGTGGCCGTACAAGCATCCCAGCGCCCAGGTCGCGACCGTGCTCTACTACCGCGGCCGGCCGACGCAGACGGTGCACCCCGACGGCGGGGTGCGGTTCCTGCTGCGCTGGTGGTTCCCCCGCCCGTACACCGCCTTCGAGCTGCAACTCGGCTGGCACACCGTGTCGTTCAAGGCCGAGTTGCCCGCGGCGGAGAGCGGCAGGACCTTCCCCGCGGAGGTCGACGTGCGGTGGCAGGTGAGCAACCCGCAGCTCGTGGCGCGGTCGCAGGTCACCGATGTCGCCGCGCTGCTCGTACCGGAGCTGGAGCAGCGGCTGCGCGACGTCTCCCGCGGCTACTCCATCAACAGCGCGGAGGAGGTCCGCGACGCCGTGCGGGCGGAGCTGCGGACGCAGCCGCTGGGCAGCCAGTTCGGCCTGGACCTCGACGTGTTCGTCACCATCTCGGCCGACCGGCTGATCCAGGACCACGGCAAGAGCAGGGGGCGGGTCCTGCACCAGACCGACCTGGAACGGCTCAAGCACAGGCTGCGCCACCTCAGGGACGGCAACAAGCGCAAGCTGATCCGCGAGTGGGCCAACGACTTCCAGGAGGCGGTCGAGAGAGGCGACCACGTGCTGATGGCGCAGATGATGGCGCGCAACCCGAAGGACGTGGCGGAGATCCGGAAGATGTTCCGCAAGGAGCAGCGCAAGGAGTTCCAGGACGGCATGGAGCTGATGTCCCGGCTGATCGACGGCGGGCTCCTGGAACGCTGGGAGCTGGGGGACCAGGCCATGGTGGTCGTCGAGTTCCTGCGGTCCGGCACGCGGCACGTCACGTCGGACTCGCTGCCGCAGTTGACGGGCGGCGGTACGGGGACGGGGCCCAGCCTGTACTGGCAGGCACCGGCGGGCGACGACGGCGGGGAGGCCGCCGAGGCACCCGAGCGGGCCGGACCGGCCGGACCGGCCGAGGGGACCGACTGACCGGCCGGCGGAGAGACGAGACGGGAGGCGGGGACGATGCCGGCCCCGGACACCGCACCACAGCACCCGCCGTCCACGGCCCCTGCGGGGCGGCACCGCCGGACCCGCCGCCCGTCCCGGCGTGCGTGTCGCCGTCCGCCTCGCCGCCCGTCTCCCCGCTCTCCGAGCCGGGCCCCCGCTACGTCGCCGAACGGCTGCTCACCACCCTCCGCGAGGAGATCGCGCGGGCCGACACCAAGGCGGCGGTCCTCCTGTCGAGCAGCGTGGCCCTGCCCGCGCTCGCCCTCCCGGCCGTGCGCGCGGGCGTCGGCTCGGGCCCGGCGGGCGTGGCCGGGGTGGTGCTGTGGCTGGCGGGGATCGCGATGCTGGCCATCGTCACCCTGCCCCGTACCCGGCCGGGCCGCCCGCGCGCGGGCCCGTCGCCGACGGCGCTCCACCGCGGCACCCGGCGGGACGACGCGACGGCGGCGGTGCTCGCGGCGGGGCGGGACCCGGGGCGCTGGCTGCTGGAGCAGTCGTACGACCTGGGGGCGATCCTGGCGGCGAAGTACCGCTGGATACGGTGGGCGGTGGGGTGCCTGGTAGTGGGAGGAGCGGTGATCGCGGCGACGGCACTGCTCTGAGGATATTTATCACAGCACTGTTATATTAGCGCTGTGACATCTACGGACCCCACCAAGCTGCCGGACCCCTGGCAGTCCCTGCACACGCTCCTCGCCGGCCTCGACGCCGAGATCGAGCAGGTCTACGCCGACCGCGGCATCAAGGGCGTGCGCCCGCGCTTCGCGTATCCGCTCATCCGGCTCGCCCACACCGGGCCGCTGACCATCCGCGAGCTGGCGGAGTCGCTGCACCGCTCCCACTCCGCGGTGAGCCAGACCATCGCCGCCATGCGCAAGGAGGACCTGGTCACCTCCGAGCCGGGGCCCGACGCCCGTACCCGGCGGATCGAGCTGACCGAACGCGGCCGGTCGCTCGTCCCGTTCCTGGAGGCGGAGTGGCGCGCGACGCACGCGGCGGTCGCCGAGCTGAACGACACGCTGCCGTACGCGATGACCGCGGTGGTCGAGGACGTACGGGCGGCGCTGGCGGACCGGTCGATGCGCGAGCGCATCGAGGACCACCTCGCCGAGCCACCCCGATGAGCCGGCGCGTCCGCTTCCTCGACACCCGCCCGCTGCGCAGCAGTCCCCCGTACCGCGCCCTGTGGATCGGCACGTCGGCCTCCCAACTCGGCGCCCAGGTCACCCTCGTGGCCGTGCTCGCCCAGGTCTGGGACCTGACGGGCAGCCCCGTCGGCACCGGCGCCATCGGGCTGGCCACCGGCGTCCCGATGATCCTCTTCGGCCTCCTCGGCGGCACCCTGGCCGACACGGTGGACCGCCGCACGCTCGTACGGGCCACGACGGCGGGCCAGTTGCTGGCCGCGGGCGCCCTGTGCGCCCAGGCGCTGGCGGACAACAGGAACGTCGTCCTCCTGCTCGCGCTTGTCGCCCTCAGCACCGCCTTCTCCGCCCTCGGCGCCCCCGCCCGGCGCACCTTCCCGGTCCGCCTGCTGCCGGCCGACCAGGTCGCGGCGGGCCTGGCGCTGAACAACGTCTCCTTCCAGTTCGCCATGCTCGCGGGACCGGCGGCGGCCGGGCTGATCATCGCCCGCTGGGACCTCCCCGCCGCGTACGCCACCCAGGCCGCCGCGATCGCCGTCGCGACGGCCGCGGTCCTCCGCCTGCCCCCGATGCGCCCCGAGGGTGTACGGGAGAAGGGCGGCAGACGCCGGGCGGAACGCGGCGGCTGGCGCATCGTCCTGCACCGCCACACGCTGTGGGGCTCGCTGGCCACCGATCTGTCCGCCACGCTCCTCGCGATGCCCGTCGCGCTCTTCCCGCTCGTCAACGAGGTCCGCTTCGACGGCGATCCGCAGACCCTCGGCCTCTTCCTCTCCGCCGTCGCGGTCGGCGGCATCACGGCGGGGCTGCTCTCCGGCACCGTCACCCGCGTCCGCCGCGGCGGCCTGGTCCAGTTGACCGCGGCCGCGGTCTGGGGCGCGGCCCTCGCCTGCTTCGGCCTGGCCGGACCCCTCTGGCTGGCCCTCGCCTGCCTCGCCGTGGCGGGCGCCGCCGACACGGTCTCGGTCGTCACCCGCAGCGCCCTGGTCCAGCTCGAAACCCCGGACGCCTACCGCGGCCGGGTCTCGTCGGTGGAACACGTCATCGGCGTGGCGGGACCCGAACTCGGCAACTTCCGCGGCGGCCTCGTCGCCTCCGCCACCTCGGCGACGGTCTCCCTGGTCACGGGCGGCCTGGCGGCGGTGGCGGTCATAGCGGCGATAGCCGCCGCCAACACCCCCCTCAGGGCCTACCGCACCCCGCAGCCGGAAGCACAGCCCCTGCCCGCGCCCTCGGCCGCCGCCGAGCCGGCCTCCTGACCACGCAGAAGGGGTGGGCGGCACCGAACGCCGCGCCCGGGGCCGCGCGTGACGGTGCTCAGGAGCGGCGCTCCGCGGCGGCCTCGACGATCTCGTCCAGGCGGGCGAGGGCGGCGGTGTACTCGTCTATCCGCTGCCTGATCCGGGCCCGTTCGGCGTCGAGCATGGCGCGCTGCTCGCCGGTCGTGGTGCCGGTGTCGATGCAGGGGAGCAGCTCGGCGATGCGGCGGCTGGGCAGCCCGGCCGCGTAGAGCTGCTGGAAGAAGCGGACCCGGTCGACGGCATCGTCGGCGTACTCGCGCTGCCCGCCGGGGCTGCGGGCGGGCGTGAGCAGCCCCTGCTCCTCGTAGTAGCGCAGCGCCCGGACGCTCACCCCGGAGCGCCTGGCGACCTCTCCGATACGCACGGGCACCTCTCTCCGGCGCAGGACTTGCACCTGACGTCAACGGTAGGTCTTAGCGTACCGGCATGACCACCACGCACACCCACCCCTCCCCCGGCCTCCGCCTCGACGGCTCGGTCGCCCTGGTGACCGGCGCCAACCGCGGCCTGGGCCGCCTCTTCGCCCAGCAACTCCTGGAGCGCGGCGCCACCCGCGTCTACGCGGCGGCCAGGCGCCCGGAGTCGGTCGACCTCCCCGGCGCCGTACCGCTGCGGCTGGACGTCACCGACCCCGCCCAGGCGGCGGCAGCCGCCGACGCGGCGGGCGACGTGACGCTCGTCGTGAACAACGCGGGAGTCAGCCACTGGACCGACCTCGTCACCGGCGACCTCGCCGCCGTACGCGCGGAGATGGAGACGAACTTCTGGGGCACCCTCAACGTCGTACGCGCCTTCGCCCCGGCCCTGGCGGCCAACGGCGGCGGCGCGATCCTCAACGTCCTGTCCGCACAGTCCTGGTTCGCCTACCCGGGCACCAACGGCTACCACGCCTCCAAGGCCGCCCAGTGGGCCCTGACGAACGCCGTCCGCATGGAACTGGCGGCACAGAACACCCTGGTCACCGCCCTCCATCTCGGCGCGGTGGACACCGACTTCAGCGCCGCCTACACGGGCCCGAAGGGCGACCCCGCCCTAGTCGCCCGCGCCGGCCTGGACGGCATCGAGGCAGGCGCGGCGGAAGTCCTGGCCGACGACTGGAGCACCCACGTCAAGAGATCCCTGGCCGAGGACCCCACCCGCCTCTACGAGGAGATCCGCGCCGGCGTCGTCTGACCGGCCCGCGGGTAGGAACAGTCCGGTCGGATCCCCGTGTGCTGGAGGCCGGATGCGTGCAGGAGTCGTGGTCGCCGCGCACCCCGGGGTGGAGCAGCTCGCCGTACGGGCCGAGGAGTCGGGCCTGGACAGCTTCTGGGTCTACGACACCCCGATGGTCCACGGCGACCCCTTCGTCGCCCTGAGTCTCTGCGCGCGGGCCACCCGCCGCATCAGGCTCGGTATCGGCGTCACCTCGCCGGCGCTGCGTTCGGCCCCGGCGGCGGCGAGCGCGTTCGCCAGCCTCAACGCCCTGGCGCCGGGCCGGATCATCTGCGGGGTCGGCACAGGCAACACGGCCAGGCGCACCCTGGGCATGCAGCCCACCAGGGCGGCGGAGCTGGAGGACTTCGTCGCCGCGCTCCAGGACCTGTGCGCCGGACGCCCGGCCGCGTACCGCGAAGGAGACCGGGCCGGCGACATCCGGTTCCTGCACACCGGGGCGCACGTGAACACCACCGACCCGATCGAGTTCGTCGTGGCCGCGCTACGCGGTCCCAAGGCGGCCGCCGTCGCGGGCCGCCGCGGCACCGGCCTCATCTCCTTCGGCCTGCTCGACCCCGCCGCCTGGCGGGCGCTGCACGCCGCCCGCCGCGACGCCTCCGCCCGCGAACCGGGCCCCTCCGGGGACTCGTACCTGATCACCGCGCTCCACGTACTCGACGAGGACGAGGACCCCGCCGGTGACGCGGCCCGGGACGCGACCGGCCACCTCGTCATGTCGCTGCTGGCCTTCGCCGCCGACACACCGGGCGTCGCCGACCACCTCGGCCCGGACGAACGCGAGGCGGTACGCCGCCTCCTGCACCGCCGCGGCACCACCGCCACCGCGCCGGACCGGTACACCAGGCTCTACCCCGGCTACCTCTGCCGCATCGCACCGCGGGACCGGGACCTGATCCTGCCCTCGCTCATGCACGCCCTGACCCTCGTCGGCACCCGCGACGACCTCCGCGCCCGCATCACAGCCCTGGAACAGGCGGGCGTCGACGAACTCCTCATCCAGCCGGTGATCGACCCGCCCACGGAGATGACCCGACTCGCCCTGCTCCTCGCCTGAGGAGAAAAAGGCCAGGTCACAGCGGTATGGCAACGGTGCCGACGCCGGGAGGGGTGCACCGTCCGGGCGAATTTGCCCGAGGGGCAACGCGCGGTCGCACGCACCGGCCGCAGCACCACTTTTAACTTTGTGCGCATGAGAATTAACATTCTGTCACCATGGGTACGGCGGCTGTCCGCGCTGGCAGCCGCCGTGGCCCTCTCCACGACGGCCGCGGCGGGCGCCGCCCCGCCGGACGGGACGTTCCTCGACCGTCTGCACACCGTGCGCCCGGTCGCCTCGACGGTCCCCGCGAACGGCGACCTGAACCCCTACGGCACGGCGGTGGTCCCGCGCGACAACGGGAAACTCCGCCGGGGCAACGTGCTGGTCAGCAACTTCAACAACAGCCAGAACCAGCAGGGCACAGGCACCACCCTGGTCCAGATCAGCCCGCGGGGCACCGCCAGCCTCTTCGCCCAGATCGACCCGGCCGGCCTGCCCGGCCCCTGCCCCGGCGGCGTCGGACTCACCACCGCCCTGAGCATCCTGCCCGGCGGCTGGGTGGTCGTCGGCAGCCTGCCGACCACCGACGGCACGTCCGGCACCGCCCGCGCGGGTTGCCTGCTGGTCCTCGACAGCCACGGCAAGGTCCGCGAGACGTTCGCCGGCGGCGGCATCAACGGCCCGTGGGACATGACCGCCACGAGCTACGGCAACCGCACCGACCTCTTCGTCACCAACGTGCTCAACGGCACGGTGGCGGGCGGCGGCAACGAAGTGGACGGGGGCACCGTCCTGCGCATCACCCTGAGGCGCTACGGCAACGAGCCGCCGCAGCGGGTGCGGACCACCACGATCGGCTCGGGCTTCGCCCAGAAGACCGACCCCGATGCCCTGGTGATCGGCCCGACGGGCGTCGGCCTCGCCAGAGACGGCTCGCTCTACGTCGCGGACACGGTCAAGAACCGGATCACCGTCATCCCCCGCGCCCTGTTCCGCCATTCCAGCGCCGGCACCGGCCGGGTCGTCACCAGCGGCGGCCGGCTCAACGGCCCCCTGGGCCTGGCCATCGCCCCCAACGGCCACATCCTCACCGTCAACGGCGGCGACGGCGACATCGTCGAGACCACCCCGGAGGGCCGCCAGGTGGCCCACCGCCAACTCGACAACAGCGGGGACCCACCCGGCGCGGGCGCACTGTTCGGCCTGGCGGTGGACCTGGACGGCGACGCGTTGTACTTCGTCGACGACGCCACCAACACCCTCAACGTCCTGGAGTAACCCCCACACCCCCAGAGGCCCCGGCCCCCCCGTCCGGGGCCTCTCCCTTGCACCCACTTCGCCGATGACGCCAAAAACCCCAGCTCAGAGAGATTCTGAGCCGGGGTTCGGTGGAGCCGCCTAAGGGAATCGAACCCTTGACCTACGCATTACGAGGGCCCGCAGGATCGTGACGGATGGCTCTGGGTGGTGTTCGGCGGTCTGATTTCTGCTGGTCAGCAACGTTCGACCCTGACAGCCGATCCATCGTGCGGCGGCCTGTGCCACACCATCCGCTCACGCATCGCGCACGCAGGCAGGGGACTTGCCCAACGCAGACGGCGGCCCCGCACCAGCATCGTCACCGTGGGCGAGCACCGACAGGCGCGAGGAAAACAGCAGGCTTCGGGCGGGGTACCGATGCCATCCTATGCTGGTGGACGTATCCCTCCCCGACCAACTAGGCGCAGTCGAACGAGAGTCCTGTGCCGCTGTGCGAGCAGTGATCCGAAAGCTGAAACTCTCCGCGCCTCCTGACCAGATCACGGGACAGCAGGATGTTGCCTTTGTGCCCGTGACCCACGCACAATGGAAATCAGTGTTGAGGGACGCCGATTTGCCCGGGCTTCAGCGGGAGACCGACGAGCTGGTTGCGGAGATCCTGCGCCTGCGGACCGCTTCTGGCCGGACCGTCGGGAAGCAGCTTCCAGAGCTGTTACGGCGTCTCCGTGCATCGGTTGTCGCTTTAAGCTCTGTCACAGAGGAGGTGTCCCGGTTCGGTCCGTCCCGCACCAGCGTGGCCGAGCAACGGTTGGCGACTGACCTGGCGCAAGCGAATCGAGGCCAGGCTCAGGCGCTGTTCGCCTCCCTGGAACAGGGATGGGCGGAGCCCGCTTGGTCTGCGGCACGTAGGTATGCTCTCGCGGCCCAAGCGGCCGGGCGAACTCTGGAGGCTGCCGCCAGGACTGATCACGCCGACCTTCCTGACGAGGACGTCTACCAGCGAACCCTCGGCATATCGGCCGAGCAACTGCGTCCCGGGTCGGGTGTGGCGTCACGGGCCCGCCTACTGGCCGCTTGGGCGGAAGCCCCGAAGACACTCGATCGTCGGCTGCGCCGGAGCATGAGACATCTGATCGATGACTCGCTACCACTAACGGTGATACTTCTCCACCACCTTGCTGTCGTCGCGTTGTCCGATCGCCCCTTGGTGACGCACCGCGCTGCCCTCCTGGGACGTGATCTGGTGACGTCCCAGCTGAAGTCCAAACCGGAACTGACATGCTCAGTGATTGCACGACACGTCGCTCGAGAACCGGAGATGCTGTCCTCCCATCGCGGACAGATCGCCTACCTTGACGCTTACTACCAGGAGGAATACCAGGAAGAAAAGGCGCGGGCGGTCATGGACCTGCACCGCGCCGTACTGGAAGCAGACGTCAAGCGCACGGCTGTTGTGGTACTGGAACTGCTGGGAAGGACGGTTCCGCAGGGGGCCCCGCTCGCCACCGTCCGGGATCTGCTGGCAGCTGAAGACAGTCAGCCGCTGTGCAAGTTCCTTGCTTCGACGATCCGCTCTGAGTGGCGCAACGCGAACGCACACGAGGACTTCCGCTGGGACCCCGTCAACAGCACACTCCTCTTGGGCGGACGACCAGCCGATCTTGAAGAGGTACTGGACGCAGCGCTCCGCGCTCGCGCCATTTGCCGCGGGTTCGAGCACGGGGTCGCCGTGGCCTACGCACAGAACGCATCACTGGTCATCCGGGGCGCGGAAGACTCGAACTACGTCGGCCGAGACCTCTCCATACTCCAGGCAGCTGGAGAAGCCAGATTCCCGGTGCTGGACATCCGACGCCATGGCAGTCTCGTGCGGCTGGACGTGCCAGACGTCTCCGTTGAGAGCCTGAGAGAGGCGTTTCGCGCGATCCTCATGGCCGCCATCGCGGACCCCAGCGTCGAGCGCTGGGAACTACGTCAGACCTCTCCCGACCGGCCGCTGCTGCACGTGGACCGTACGGGAACACATGCCGGGCTCCAGGTCGCGGAGCCCCTTTGGGACGCCGCCGACCCCCTGCCTTTCGCCGCTCTCCCCCTGCTGGCAAACGCCATGACCAATGCGGGAGAGCCCGCCGAGACAACAGCGTCGACGGTTCTCTGCCTGGCAGCTGCCCACGTGCTCGGAGAACGAGACCGCTTGTCGCCTACCCTGGCACACGGGGATCCAGCCGCCAAGGACGAGTTGATCAGCACCACGAAGCTGATCAGCGACGGGGCCAAGGCGGCAGCACGCCTGCTTGAGGGCCCAACCCGCCGCAAGTTGACGGCCTTCGCTGAAGTCCTCGCCGGAGAATGCCACCGGTTGAACAGCGCTCCGCCCGTCGCACTCGTCCACGAGTTCGTGCCGGCGTATCGGGCCCTGCGCAGGCATGGGCCAGCTCGCCTCCCATGGATCACGGGGCTGCACGACTCTGCCGTCTGAGATCCCCGACACGGTCAAGCCCGGATCACGCTTCAGAATCCAACGCGCCGACGAGATGGCCGGCAGGCTGATCACCCGGGCCAGGAATCAGGACTTCTTGGCGTCCTTCGTCGTAGTACGAGGGTTCGGAACAGAGTCCTGGGCCGCCACCTTCCCTTTTCCGTCCAGCCCGAGGGACTGCTTGATGTTCTCGAAGTCGACGACCGGGGTGCCGATCCTGGCCACCGTGTGCCCGTGCGAGGTCAGCATGGCCTCGGCGAACGGGCTGTCCAGCGTGGCGACTCGGGTCCACGAGCGGACCTCTGCCAACGGAACAGACTGCACGATCTCGAAGTCGACCAGGAGGTCCGGGATGTCGAGGTACTTGGGCAGAATCCGGTAACGGGCGTTGTTGTCGCGGAACATCTCCAGAGCCGCGTTCCGCTCCCGGCTCCCCTTGGCGGGGGATCCGGCCTTCTTCCAACGAGCGATCAAGGGTGCTTCGCTCAACGGAACCGCCTTGGCGAGACGTACGTACTCGGCCTTGGCCGCGCGATTGCCGCCGCCGGGCAGGTCCTCGTAGAGGTCGCACGCAGGGGTGAGGACGAGCCACCAGCCGTCCTGGGGGTTCCGCAGAACGTCTGCAGCGGTCACGTGCCTCGTGACCGGCGGCATCAGGTACATCCGGGCGGTCGACGCGTGTCCCATCACTCGGTCCTCGGAGGAACCGAGCGCGGCTCCGAGGGCCTCGGCCGCATTCTCCTTCAGCCAGGCCGCCAGGCGGTGCACGAGGACGGGGGCGATCTGGCTACGGTCGACAGCCCCGAGCCGGTCCCAGTTCGGGGCGATCTCGTCCCGCAGGAATCCGCGTACGTGCTCGTCCACGAGAGCGGTGATGTGCCGGGTGAGGACCGGGACACCGGACTCAAGCCCCTCCCGTATCGCGGTGACGGCGTCGTCCAGTCGGTTCTTCGGCACCACCTGGATGAGCGGTGGCTGCGCCAGGTCGCTCACCTGCTCCGCGAGGCCGGTGCAGAAGACGACCGGCACCCAGCGAGTCTTGGCGATCCGGTCGTACAGCTCACGGCCCTGCAGGTTGGGGTGCGCGGCGGAGCCGCGCCGTGTCGCGTCCCGGACATCCAGAACAACCAGATCGAACGCTTGGGTCTCCAGAAGGCGTTCAGCTTCGTCGAAGTCGTTCTCTACATGGATGTGGAGCGTTCCGAGGTCCGAGAGCTCCTCCAAGAGCATCTCGGACAGTTCCTCCGCGATGTCCACCTCGTCCTCGACGATCAAGACTCGGTACACCGCGCCCCCCTCCGTCACCCAACTCTCCTTCGCAGTCTTGCCCTGAACGTGGCTCCGGCGAGGGGCCCTGGCGTCACCAGGGACAGATCGCCGTCGTAGAAGTCCTTCACGACACTGCCGGCGATACTGAGGCCCAGCCCGATGCCGTCCTCCTTGTCGCTGAAGTACGTGTCGAAGATCATCTCTTGGATCTCCTCACGCACTCCGGGGCCGCTGTCGCTCACGTCGATGTCGACCTCGTCCTCGGACGTCCGCCTCGTCTCGATGAGGATGGCGCGCTCCTTCCCCTCGGGCAGGTTGGAGAGCCAGTAGATCGAGTTCCCCACGAGGTTGTGGACCACCTGGGAGATGTCACCGGGGTCAGCCGTCACTGTCACGTCCTCGCCGCTGACGGTGACGGTGATGCCGTGCTTCTCCAGCGTGCCCTCGTGGACCGCGACGGCCTCGTCGATCGCGGCTTGAAGGGACAGGGCGCGGGGGCGGCCCCGCCGCCGGCCGCTCAGCGGTTCGACGCGAGTGAAGAGCCGGTCCAGAGCCTGTTCCTGCGCGGTGAGGTCGACGTGCATCTTCGTGAGAGCGGAGGCGAGCTGTTCGTCCTCGTCGCGCTTGCGGCCTGCCAGCTTGTTCAGCCGGCGGAGGACGTAGGCGATCCGCGTCAGTGCCGTTCGACCGTCGTGCAGTACGACGTCGACCAGCGCTCCGAGAGTCGCGAGGCGGGAGAACTGCGAGAGGACCTCCTGGACCTTCTCGACGCTCTCGTCGATCGTTTCCTGAGCCTCCTCCAGCGCGCGGCTCAACTCGGTGTCGTCCGGGTACTTCGCGTTGAGAACGTCCCGGACGGGCGAGAGGCTGAAGTTCTGGAACAGACCGTGGCGGTCGCTTCCGGCACCGGAGGGGGTGTCAACCGTGATCGGACCCGACTTGCGGCCTTCTCCCTGCGGGCGGCGCAGCCCGTAGCGCCAGGTCTCGAGGCGGCTCACGGCCTGGGTCAGAACACCCTTCAGGTCCTCGTACTCGGGCGAGTCGATGAGCCCTTCCCGGTGCGACCGGTCCCGAAGCCCGGGGTTGCCGTCCGCCGATATGTACACGAAGCCCGCGACCTGGTTGTTGGAGAACCGCATGGTGGGGTTGTTCACACGACGGAGGTCGAAGCCCAGCCAGTCGAAGTCGACCTCTCCGAAGGGCTGCACCCGGAAGCCATCCCGGTAGAGGGCGACGCCGCTGTTGTCCTTGATCAGCTTACGGACCTCGGTGATGTTGCGGGCCCCGAGGTCGATGTTGAGCATCTCCTTGAGGGATGCCGAGTCGAGGTCCCAGGTACGGAGGTCGAGCTTCAGGGGGCCGCACTTGGGTGCCTTCCCGTGCGACGGGAAGAGGTGCTGGTTCAGGGTCTCCGACAGCCCGGACGTTAGGTTGGTCATGGTCAGGTCGGCGAGACCGTTTTCGTCGATGGCCCCTATGAGGCGGTAGTGCGGATGCGCCAGAGCTTCGCTGGCCCCGACGAAACCCGTGTGGTGGTCCAATGGCCCAGCCGGAAGCGAGAGGTAGATCGCGAACTCCGGCTGGTCGGGTACCTCCAGCTCCACAGGCGGAGGAGGGGGAAGGAGTCGGGACAGGGACCGCTTCAGGCTCTCCACCGACTCGGCCCCCCAGTCCTGCCGAAGCCCTTCGAGTCGGACGAGGGTGCCGTGAGAGCCCATCCAGGCGGACTGTTTCTCGCTTGTGCGGAAAGCACTTGTCACCTCGTCGAAGAGGCGTCGTGCTTCGCCGTTGTCTGCGAACACCTCGGGAGCGCCCACGTTCCACTGGACCGGTACCTGGTCGAGGTAGGCGTTTTCGGCAGCGAAGTCGCTCCAGTCGAGCCGGATGTTCACCTCGGGGCCGCCGGCCTTGCGGCTCCAGATCGCGGTCACGGCGCCGAGGCGGGCTGCGGAGAAGCGCCCGATCCCCTTTGCACCAAGAACCCTTCGCCCGAACTCCTCACTGCGTGGGGCACGGTGCCGGAACGGTGTGGCAATCTCCATCCAGGTGTCCCGGACGGTTTCGGGGGACATACCGTGCCCGTCGTCCCACACCTCGATGGAACCGTAGCCCTCCTCCAGCGGCCCGTTGAACCTGATCACAACCAGGTTCGCATCGGCGTCGTAGGCGTTCTTGACCAGCTCGGTGAGCGCCACCCGCTCGTTGCTGATCAGTTCCTCACCGAGTGTGCTCATCAGGCGCGCACGGGGACGTAGGAACGTCTGTGTGTTCTCGGAGTCCACGCTCGCCCCTCTGACCGCTCGCACCCGCACCCCGCCCGAGGAGTGCCAACTACGATCTTAACGGCGGGGAGGGCTCCGGAGACGCTGCTCAGGAGATTTGGGCAGCACGTGTGCCGGGACGGGGGTTCAAGGTGGCCACAGCACCCGACGCCCGACGAACGGGGCAGAGCCCGTGATCGAACGTGTCTTCTGGTCCGGGGGTTCGTTGAGACAGATGACGTTCGTGGACGTATCGCAACCGGAACAGGGTGGTCTCGAGGAGCAGCCCAGGCGGTGTCCTCTAACATGGGGTGGCTCAGAGTAGAACACTGCATCAAGTTACCAATGGGTAGGTGAGTGGACAGCGGTGTTCACCAGGCAGGTCACCCGCGTGACAGACGAGGCTTTACGGCGGCGTAGACCGGCCGGAAGCCTTGCCTTCGCAGCGTCGTGCGTGATCTCCTGGAGGTCGTTCAGGTCGTCAGGTACGGAGGAGTGGGTCGTGGCGAAGGAGAAGGGGGCAAAAAACACGTATGGCGTGCCCCTGGAGCGGAGCGACTACCTCAAACTGGACAAGCACAGGCACCACTGTGAGCCGGACGACTTCAGGAAATGGGTCCAGTCCGGCTACGGAAAGGGTAAACGCCTAGCTGTCGACCTCTTCTCGGGCGCCGGCGGACTGAGCCTGGGCCTTGAACGAGCCGGATGGACCACCGCTGCGGCCGTGGACTTCGACGAGCGGGCTCGCGAGACGCATGCAGCGAACTTTCCGGGAATGAGTCTTTGTGTCGACCTCGGCGATGACGACCAGCGAGGCGAATTCGTCCAGCGAATCCTGGACTCCGGAGCCGATATCGACATTGTGGCGGGAGGCCCCCCCTGCCAGCCGTTCAGTCGTGCCGGACGCAGCAAGATCCGGCACTTGGTCGAGTACCACAACCGCGACCCGCACGATCTGCGTAAGGAACTCTGGCGCGCCTACGTCGATGTGGTGGAGCGGCTCCTTCCACGTGCCGTCCTCATGGAGAACGTCCCTGATATGGGGCTCGGCGATGACTTCAGCGTGATCCGCATCATCGAGGCACAGCTGGAGAGTCTTGGGTACGTGACCCAGGTGCGTCTCGTCGATGCGTGGAACTATCGCGTGCCGCAGCACAGGAAGCGTCTGATCCTCCTCGCACGGAGAGACGGTGGCGGCTTCGTGTGGGGCAAGCCGAAGAAACAGACCACCCTTCGGGATGCCATCGGTGACCTTCCTGCACTCAATCCGGAGGCTTTGAAAGCGGTAGGTGCCCGAGTCGGCGACTACGACGAGGAGCAGGAGCCGAAGCCCTCTTCCTTCGCCAAAGAAATGCGCAGAAGAGCGGACAAGGGTGTAATTCACGACCACATGACGCGGCGGGTTCGTAAGGACGACTTCAGGATCTTCACGGTCATGGATTCCAAAACCCTCTACTCCGAGCTTGAAGAGAAACTGGAAGAGGACGAGAAGGATTTCCAGAGGTACGACGCGGAGCAATTCACCGACAAGTACAAGAAGCTGGACTGGAAGGAACTGAGCCGCACCATCACAGCGCACATCGCCAAGGACGGCTACTGGTACATCCATCCTGAAGAGGCGCGAACGCTGACCGTGCGTGAAGCCGCAAGGATCCAGACCTTCCCCGACCGCTTTCGGTTCTCGGGTACGCGGAGCGACGCCTTCCGCCAGATCGGCAACGCAGTTCCCCCGCTGTTGGGCGAAGCCGCGGCCCGGGTTCTCCTACCGCAAGATGTTCCCGCTGGGGACGAGGCCGCGGACAAGTGGCCGAAGGTACGCGAGGAATTGACCCGCTGGGCCAAGGAGCAGCGGGCGGGCAAGCAGTGGCACCAGTTCCCCGGTGGCCGGAAGATGAAGCCGCTCGGGGCTCTCGTCATGGCGGTGCTCTCAGGAAGCAAGCTGCACCCGAAGCAGCTCTCCGACGTGATGGACGAGGTCGCTGGGCACAGGGAACTGACGCAGGACGTCTATCTCGCCCTCGTGAACGCAGCGCCGACAACAGCACTCCGCAAGCGTCTGGAGGGCAGGCTCAGTCCGGTCGTCGACAAGCCCGAGGTCTGGGTGAACGCAGATTCGGTTCTTGATCACAGCAAGGTGATGGGGCTCAAGCCGGCTGAGCTCGCGTTGTTCAGGCTGCTGGCCGGCGGCGACATAATGCTGGTCGGCCAGAGTGCGTTGCGGGTGGCTGCGAGGGTGCAGCAGAACGAATCGCACCTGACCAACCGACTGACCGAGGGTCGGCTCAACCTCATCAAGCTTCTCGGCGCCGGCCGGAACGCACCGGTGCGCATGGCCGCCATCAGGTTCATCGGCGAGAACCTTTGTCGTGACAAGCAGCCCGTCTGTGGAAGCTGCCCGCTGAGCAACTACTGCCCGACCCGTCCGCAGGAGGACGAGGGAACCGAAGCCACCTTGGATGTTGCGGTAACCACAGGCTGACAGGGCCCTGCCGGGAGAACCGGGACGCTGCGGTTTGCCGCGTGGGCGATGCGCTCGGCGGCCTGCTCGGCGTCGGCCCTGACCTCCACTCCCAGATGCGCACTACGGTCCATCCGGCGTCTCTCGCCGCTTCGGTGTTCCTGGCGTCCCTTTCCATGTTGGTCGTGATCTTGGCTTCCGAGCGCGAGGCGTTCGGCCCTCGGAAATGCCGCGTGCCGTGGGATGGGCAGCCGTGCCAGAAGCAACCGTCGACGAAGACCGCGAGGGAGTACCGGGGCAGAACGAAGTCCGCCGTGCAGCGGGGAGCGACCTTACGGTGCAGCCGAAAGCGCAGCCCGAGGGCGTGGACGGCGCTCCTGAGGGTCTTTTCCGGTTCGGTGTCCCGGACGCGGCGGCCTCGGAGCTGTGCGCTCCAAGGGGTGCTCACCCATCCTTCGTGTGTGCTCACGAGGCCATGCTTCCACCTTGGGCGGTCATGCCGTGGGCGTGCTCCGGGTGGCAGACTGACCTAGGTGATCCGAGAACCCGCAGAACTCGACGTCGACGAGGCTGGCCGTGTGGAGATCCCGCTCGGGATCCTCGCCGAAGCAGGCATCAGCCCGGGTACCAGGCTGCTCGTGTTCAGCGACGGGGACGGGCGCATCGTGCTGAGGCGTGCAGACGACGCGATCAACGACCTGTTGCGGGAGGGAACCCTGTAGCGGCAGCCCCGACCGCCCGGGACTGCCGCCCTCACGCGGTCTCGTCGTCGAGGCCGACGGACACGGGGTGGAATCCATGCCGCAGGGCCTCTTCATAGACCTCCATCGCCTGCCTGGCCTGGGCCCCGGTCACCCGTCGCTCCTGGGAGAGCCGCTGCGCGACACGGTCGGCGAGCTGCCTGTCCACGGCGCGCAGGAGCCGGCCTTCGCGGGCCCAGTCCGCGAGAGCCTGCCACTCCTCGCTGGGGATGTCCTCGACGGCGGCTTCGGCCTCGTCGGACTCGGTGCTCTCGGGGGAGGCGATCTCGAAGGGCTCGGCCGTGAGTTCGGCGGTCAGCGCATCGGGGAGCGTCCACGGGATGCGGGAAACCTCGTCCCAGCAGTCGGGCTTCTTCGCCCACTCCGACACGTGCCGGTCGCCGGAGATCACCGTCTCCATGATCAAGGGACAGAGCTCGTCGAGGGCGTGCTCCAAGGCGTCCGTGGTGCCCTGCTCGTTCCAGATCCTGTCGAGGTCGATCCGCTTCTCGGCGGCGAGCGAGAGCCGGGCGACCGTGTAGGTCGTGATCAGTCGTTTGTGGCTGCCGGCAGAGTGCGCACGGGCGATCCGGTCGGCAGCCTGGAAGAGGACGGCGGTGGCTATGGCGCGCTTGCAGTACTGCACGTCCACGACGGGATCAGACTTCTCGATCCGCTCCATGAAGTGGGCGAAGTTCTTCTGGGCACCGCGACTCACCCAGTACGGGAGCTGCTCCCAGGAGTGCACGAAGGTGGCCAGGTCGGACTTGCTGAATCTCTGCCGGCTCGGCGTGATCAGCTTGAACTTGCGCTGGGCGGCGCGGGTCTCGTGCTCGGCGGACTTGTCGGTGTACTGTCCCCGCGCCCGCTCGTAGAACCATCGCGTCTCCTGACCGCTGCCGTCGGTCGCAGGAGCCCACAGGCTGCGGGAGACACGCTCGAAGGCGACGTGGAACTCGTGGTTCGAGCTGAAGTCGACCAACGTCACCTTGTTCTGGGTGTTGGAGTACTGGGAGATCCTCGGAACGATCTCGGACAGGTACGCGGGATCGACGATCGTGAGTTTCATCTGCACGTGGACCCCGTCCAGGTCCCGCTTGTCATGAGTCAGGACGTGGTGCAGCGAGGCGGTGGTCTGGCCGCCGTTGACGATCTGGAGGCCGGTCATGCTCCTGATGGCGACGGGACTGCCGTGCTCGTCGGTCTCGAAGTCCACGTCCGAGGCGGTGGCGGTCACGCCGTTGTTGTAGGCGAGGAAGCGGCCCGGATCCTTCAGCAGGGTTTCGCGGATGCCCTTGTTCACGCCACCACGGGTCTGGAGGAAGGACCGGACGTTGAGTTCGAGCAGCCGGGTCCGGTGCTCCTTGTACAGTTCGGCAAGCTGCCGGCCGGGGATGACGGCTAGGACGACCGAGTAGTTCGGCTCGTCGCTGTGCGCCGCCAGGCACGGAAGAGGACGCTCGAAGGTCACCTTGATGGGCTCGCCGATGCTCCCGGAGGTCTCGTGCCTGTGGAGCCGCGCAAGGTCCCAGAGCTCGTGTGTGACAGGGATCCCCTCAAACTCCCCGGGTCCCGGGGCACTCGTCGTGCTGACCCGGTTGCTCAGGAGAAAGAGGCGGATCTTCGGAACGTTCGACAGTGCCTTCTCCACACCGACGCACATGTCGTGCACGTCGGTGTTGTCCTCCTGGTTGGGGCGGATGGCCGCGTGCTTGCCCACGAACGCGAACAGCCTGCGGAAGAGCCTGTCGGACTCGGCCTTGGTCAGCTTGCTGCTCATCGGGGTCAGGTTGAAGTCGGTGGTGTAGAGATCGAGGCTGGACCCGTCCTCGGGCAGACCGTAGCCGTAGATCTCCAGCCCCCGGGAGGAGTGGTAGGCGAGCGCAGCGTCGGTGACCACCCCGGCCTCCTCGAGGATCTCGAGTACGTGTTGGGTGAACGTATTCGGGATCGAGCCGCCCTCGGCGTCCGCCAGCGCCTGGATGTCGGTCACCAGCGCGCGTGAGTAGTCGTGGAGGTCGTGCTCAGCCATGGGTTCCTCGGATCAGGTCGACGAGTGTCTCGGCGGTCACGCTGTGGGCGGTCAGTGCCGACACATCGATGGTGTAGGTGCAGTTGCCCACCCCAGGCGGCAGTTCGGCCTCGATGATGCGGGGGAAACCCTCCCCGACCGTCCAGAACTCGCTGCGACGCAGGGTGTAACGATCGTGGTCGTAGAGGTCCCGCTGATTCGGCAGATAGCCGGCTTGGACCAGCAGACTCTCGAAGCGCTGGGCAGCGGACGGTGAGGTCAGACGGGCCCGTATCTCGTCCACCAAGGCGTTCAGACTCCTGCCGAGCCCACTTTGCCGGTCGTCGAGGACGACCTGAGCCAGTGCGAGGAGCGTCGAGTCGGCCGTGTCCAGCTGCCGCTCACTCGCGATCTGGACCGTCCGGGGAGAGCGGGCTGTGGTCGTCTTCACCTCGACCGCGGCGCCGGGCAGCTGGAAGTCCTGGTTCGTCTGCCGAGGGCCCGTCCAGGAGCTGACGGCCGTGTGCTGGTCCACAGCCGGAAGTACGTACTCAAGGAGGAAGTGGAGTTCGCCGAAGAGACCGCACCGGGCCTGTCGGGACAGGCCGTCGCGCGATACGGAGCGCAGCAGCTGCTGCCACCGGACGTAGCGGCGAACCGCGGCCTCCGCCGCCGTCTCGGTTGTCGGTGCGTCCCGAACCACTTCTGCGATGTCGGTGACGAGCGGGGTGAAGACCTCGGTGAGTTCGTCGTCGGTGAGCACCACCTGGAGCTCGTAGTGGTTGCCGGACACCGACGACAGGTTCAGCTGCAGGCCACGGGTGGCCGGCAGTTCGTGGATCTCCTGACGGACGGTGTCGGCGGTCCTAGCGTCGGTGCCGAGCAGCAGCATCCGCCGGAGGGCAGGGTGCGTCACCGACACCTGGATGTCGTGCAGGGAGTCGGGGTGGAGCCGCCGGGTGGACCTGCCCGGAGTCTGCTGGTGGGCCTCCAGCTCCTGCCACACACTCTCGTCGATCACTCTTCGTCCTCGAAGTCGTCGAACTCCATGTCCTGCTTGAACCAGATGTCGTTCACCACGTACTCGGTCTTCAACTGGTGGCTGGAGAACGGAAAGCTGATGGCGAACCCGACCAGAGGGGCGACCGGCTCGGGGTTCCCCGACGAATTGGCCACCTCGGCAGGGCTGAGGGGATACAGCAGAAGCAACGGCTGGTCAGAGCGGCGCTGGTTACGCAGGGGCCGACCGCGGGGAGTGTCGGGGGCGAGGGGCTCGCCCTTCCTGTTGAGCTTGCCCCTCGCGGCCTCCTTAGTGTCCTTCAGCGCGCGCTCCTTCTGCTCGTCGGTCAGGTCGCAGAGTTCGTCGGCGGGGCTGAGTACGCGCTTGATCGTGTAGCGGCCGGGAACAACGTCCGAGGACTTGGAGTGGCTGCGCGTGATGAGGCCGACGGAATGGCCTGCGATCTCGGCCGCCGCTCCCTCGGTCAGTCGGCTGGCCAGGCGGATCGTCCAGTTGCCCAACTCACCCTGCCTGGCACACTGGCGTACGTACTCCGCGATGAAGGCCGGCCGCACCCGTTGGGCCTGCCGGTCGGTGAGGTAGGAGTCGAGGAAACCCTCGGTGACGTCCGAGGCTGCGACGCCACTCCAGGTAATGCTCCCGCTCCGCTCGTCTACCTTCCCGGCAGAGAGCGCATCGAGCCGCGCGACGAACGTGTCGAGCAGATCGTGGTTGTGGCGGACCACCTTCTCGGAAAGGTCAAAGATGGTCGTCTCGGGAAGCTCACCGGAGTAACTGAGGCGGACACGTGTGCCCTGCCTCATCTTGTTGGAGGCCGTGATGCCGAGGCCGAGCGACGAGGTCCTGACCTTGAGACCGTACTCGCGTGGAGTGAGTCCCACCGCGGACATCTCCTCGACGTCGCGCCGGAGTTCGTCGGTGGCCGCGGTGATCTCCGCGTACTGGCGCTGCAGCGTACGAGTCGTGTATAGCCGGCACAGGTCCTCGTAGTGGGGGCGGTAGCCGAACCAGCGACCCATCTGCAGCAGGGTGTCGTACGTCTTGGAGGCACGCAGGTAGTAGCTGACCGACAGCCCTTCGAGGGTCAGACCGCGGGAGAGTTTCTCGCCGCCCACGGCGATGACCGACAGGCCGGTCTCCCGGCGCTCGTAATACTGGAGAGCGTCCTTCGCGGCACCGTTGACAGCCATGACGGTGATCTTCGCAAGGGCTGCGTGGAGATGCGGTTCGACGTCCTCCCAGTCGAGCCTGCCCCCGGTCATGTCCTCGGTGCAGGGGACGAAGTCCTCATCCCAGAGCTCCCGCAGCTCTTCCTCGAGTTCTTGCCGTGCACTGCTGAACCGGTCCTGTTGAACGTCGAAAAGCAGACGCACATGGGCGTCGATCTGGTCGCGGACCTGCTGCTGTACGGCGGTGAAGCGGGTCACGTGCACCAGCATGGAGTTGTGCACGGCGACCTGCCCCCGTGCTCGACGTGCCGCGCAGGTCAGGACGAAGGACCGAATGGCTCGTTGCAGCGACTCCGGCAGGAAGTCAGGAACCTGGTCGTAGGACTTGTGCTTGTCCGGCACCCAGAGGTCCGTGTCCTTGATGTGCCTTATGAGCGGCAGCGGCTCGATGTCCTCCTCGTCGCCGTCGGTCTGCAGTCCGAAGACCCGCTCGGGACCGAGGTAGTTGGACGGCGCCCGCAGGGTGCGGATGAAACTCTCCGGAAAGAGGTCGGGGCCCAGCTCGCCGTGGTCCGTATCGGGGCTGATGTAGATGTTCGCGAAGGGGGTCGCGGTGTAGCCGACGTAGGACGCCTTCGTGAAGCTGTTGACCAACCGCCTGATGGCCTTGTTGATCGCCGACGGGTTGGTGTCGGGGTCCTTGGAGGTGTTCACCCCGGCGTTGTCGGCTTCGTCGTCGATCACGAACAAGGGGAGGTCGGGAACGACCATCCGGCCGGTCTCCGGGTCCTCCACGCCGTGGTTGTCGATCACCCAGTCCCGCAGGTTGTCGATGATCCGCCGGTTCTTCTTGACCACGAGGACCACCGGAACGCTGCCCACCGGCACGTTCGCGGAGACCGCCGTCTTGCGGGCGAAGTCCCCCTTCTCGTGACTGGTGGTGAGCGACGCGGCCTTCAGACGCTTGCCGTGCGACATCGCGCCAACACCGATATGACGATGCGCGTCGTCGTCCGAGCGGAACTGGTACTGGGTGTCGAACCCGAGGAGCCCCTCGTCGATACGGAGCTGCGTCTGGCTCCGCAGGTCGTTGTGGATCCCGGCGAACACCACGATGAGCCGGTAGCCGGCGTCAGCTGCCTTCGCGGCGAGCCCGATGAACTGCCCAGTCTTGCCGGACTGGACCTGTCCGATCACGAGCCCGGTCCGGCGCCAGACGCCTTCCCGCTGAGGGTCTTCCAGCTCGCCGAGGACGTCGTCGGTGCTCTGGTCGAGTCGGCGTACGACCTGCGTCGGGAGCTTGGAGACGGTCAGGAGGTAGCGCCGGTAGCGGTCCCAGAAGTCCCACTTCCGGTCGGCCTTCGCGTCGGCGAGCCAAGGTACGTGCCCCTCGTCGTCCTTCATCGCGGAGGAATCGGCCTGGAACACGGAGGCCCGGGCCTCGAGCACTTTCCGCACTTGGTCACGCTCCACTGTGATCCCTTGGGCAGCGAGGATGCTGACCGCGGTGTTCACGGCGAAGTCCACCTCGACCGGCGTTGCCTGGCGGTCACCGGGCAGGAGCAGCACCGCGGTCTGCTCGGCCTTCTCGAGACTGTCTTCGGGGGTGGTGCTCACAGCGACCTCCTGCGGCCGGGTCGGTTGGGCGTGGGGACTACCAGGTGTCAGGAGTTCCAGAAACCTTGTTGCTCGTCGAAGGGGGACATGGAGCTGAGTACTGCCCGGGCGTCCTCAGGCGAGCGGCCCTGTTCAAGGAGTGCTTCGTACACCTGGCGGGCGATGTCGACGGTCTCCGGAGCGGCCGGCCCCGGACCGCCGAAGGGTTCGGGGTCGTCGACCGTGTCTGTCTCGTGGAGCATGCGGAGCGCCGTGACCGGGACCGTCTCCTCAAGGAGGCGGATCATCGAGCGGACGACGTCCGGGTTGCCGCCCTGGTCGTCCATCGCTGCTTTTACCAAGGGATGTTTTCTGTTGATACGCAGAACGATCCGGCCGTCGTTGCGTTTCACGTTCCAGGCGAACTTCAGGGGGTCACCGTGCGCCCGCGACACGACTTGACCACGCTGTCGTGCGGAGCGGGAGGCCGCCTCGCGCGTGTACCTGGCGATCCTCTCCAGGTGACGCCGCAAGGAGACGGGTGGAACGACGCTCGCTTTGCGCACGTCCACGCCCCAGGCGGTGTCGGCCTCCGCAGGGATGTCCACAGCGATCCGCGCGAGGTTGTACTTCTCCTCGCGTCGGAGGCCGCGGATCCCGAGCCAGTCACCGGCCAGGATCAGGCGGTCACGGCGGTAGACATAGAACCCCTGCTGCCCCAGCCATCCCTTCTGCCCGGCAGCCGACTCGTATTCGGCTTCCGAGAGCCGCTGTGCCGTCGGGAGGACGAAGGGCTCCACGCGCACCGACTCCGATCCCAGCGGTAGAGGCTCCCAGGGGATCCGCTGGACCGACGGGTGCTTGGACAGAAACGGGTCCCACGGGGAGAGGTCGGAGCCACGTACCCGGATCCGGCACCGGGCCGGACGCTGCAGGAAACGGGCGAAGACCATCGCAAGGTGGGCTTCGGTACGCTCCGCCTCCGCGTAGAACTGGGCCTGCGTCTTTTCGTCGTCATTGGTCACGGCGGTGTTGTGGTAGCCGGAGAGCTGCTCCCACAGGACGACGGTCCCGTGCTGCATGCTTCCCGCGATCCGACGCAGCAGGGTGGTGGTCGTATCGCCGGGGTCACGGAGGAGCCGCCACTCCTTGTAGTGCTCCACGACGCCAAGGTCCCACGTCCGGACGTGCCAACTTCCGTCCCTGACCGTGGCGACGGTGAGCTTGCGGCACTGGGAGAACGAGGCCGACTTCAGCCCCACACCGAAACGGCCGAGATCCGTGGCACTCCGCTCGGCTGACGGACCGCGGGCCGCCACCGTCATGGCGGTCACAAGCTCGGGCTCCGTCATCCCCCTGCCGTCGTCCGTCACAGCGATCCAGGAGCTCTGTCCGTCCCATGTGAAGTCGACGTCGATGTTCCGGGCCTCAGCCGAGACACTGTTGTCCACAAGGTCTGCGACGGCGGCGGGAAGCGAGTAACCGAGCGAACTGAGCGACGCCACCATGCCAGCAGGGTCGGGAGCGGCGACGTCGAAGTCCATCTTCACGCTCCGTACCCGGTGTATCCGGTCAGTCCTGTGCGGTCGGTTCGCCTGTGTGCTCCAGGGAGCGGCTTGCGGCAGGACTTCTCGGGCTTCGCGTGGTGAGTGTGCTGCAACTCGTCCCACGCCAGCCGAAATCCCCCCGTTCGGAGCATCCTACCGAACGGGTCTCGTCTTTCGTCGTAGAGGCGATCTGGACGCCCCTGCGCCTGGGCAACACCGTGTCTAACCCGCTCCCGTCTCAACTGGTCGACGCCATCGATGCCGTGCCCAGCCCCAACTTCTTTGTGTCGTACAAGGTTGACCGGGTCGGATCGGCAACGCCGCCGCAGAAGCGGCTGAAGACCAGATTGGAGCGGTGGCTCGCCAGCTTGGACCCCGATCAAGTCCTTGCCGAGTACGAGCGAAAGGTGCCACTGCCCAAGCACACCTGGCAGGAGGCCGGCTGGTGTCTATCGTTCGAGGCGATTCCCCGTAGCCGCGGCAAGCGAGGTGATCCATCGAGCAGGACCATCGGCATGCACCCCCCGATGGCCTGGTTCTTCGGCGAGTCGAACCAGGTGTTCGACGCAGTCAAAAGGAAGGGCGGGAAGTACGGCGACCTGGCGCTGCCGTTCATCGTGGCGGTCGGCAACGCGACCCGTTCCCCGCAGACGAAGATGTCGAGCGCGCGTTGTACGGGACCTCGGTCGAGTACGCCCACGGCGCCACACCGGCCTCAGGTCGACAGCCCGGCGGCTACTGGACTGGCACCTGCGAGCACCCCCACAACCGCGTCAGCGGCGTGCTCATCGTCGACATCCCAGCGCCTTGGACCTGGACAAAGAACACCCCCGTCCTTTGGCAAAGCCCCGCCGCCGGCTCGCTCCCAGCTCCTGTCCTCCCTACGTGGGCAACTGCACAACTGGTCGATGTCCAGGTCGAACACCAGCCACCGGCCAACCCCATCAACACCGCCCTCGGCCTGCCTGAGCACTGGCCGGTCGGCGACGCCTTCCCCCGACGACAGTAGAGCAACCCATGCTGACTGCAGCAGCGGCTCCGGCTTCCGGCTTCCGGCTTCCGGCTTCCGGCTTCCGGCTTCCGGCTTCCGGCTTCCGGCTTCCGGCTTCCGGCTTCCGGCTTCCGGCTTCCGGCTTCCGGCTTCCGGCTTCCGGCTTCCGGCAAAGCTACATCGGGTGTCGGAGCCGTCCGTGCTCGTCACGGTGCCAGCGCACGCCGTGCGCGTTGGTGAACGACACGCTGCGAGCGTCACTCAACGACGCCATCGGCCAGCAGATCATCACCTTCAACCCGGCCGCCCACGTCGAACTCGACCCCGTGCGCAAGCCGAAGGCCCTGGTATGGACCAAGGAGCGGGTGACCGGGTGGCGCGAGACGGGTGACAAGCCGTCGCCCGTGATGGTCTGGACCCCGAAGCAGACCGGAGCGTTCCTCGACTTTGTAGCCGAAGACCGGCTGTACGCGATGTGGCACCTGATCGCCTTCCGGGGCCTGCGGCGCGGGGAGGCGTGCGGGCAGCCGTGGTCGGAGACCAGCCTGGACGCCCACTCCCTGACCGTGTCCGCGCAGCTCGTGCAGGACGGCTGGGACGTGGAGACGTCCGAGCCCAAGACCGACAGCGGGCACCGCGTGGTCGCGCTCGACGACGACACGGTCAACGTCCTCAAGCGGCACCGCGAACGTCAGGAAGCGGCACGCGAGGAATGGGGTACGGCCTGGGTCGAGACCGGCATGGTCTTCACCCAGGAGGACGGTTCCTGGCTGCATCCCGGCAAGGTGACCGACCTCTTCGAACGGCTCGTCGCCGCCTCCGGCCTCCCGCCGGTCCGGCTGCACGACCTGCGCCACGGCGCGGCCACGCTCATGCTCGCCGCCGGCGTGGACGTGAAGATCGTCTCCGACACCCTCGGGCGCAGCGACACCCGGATCACGCGGGACATCTACCAGAGCGTCCTCCCCGAGGTCGGCCGAGGCGCCGCCGAGGCCACCGCCAAGCTGGTCCCGCTCCAGCGGAGGGCTGAGGAGAAGAAGGCTGCTCGCAAGGCCGGCAAGAAGGCGAAGGGCACGAAGTCCGGCAAGATCAAGAAGAAGGCCAAGCGGAAGAAGTCTGGGACGTAGTACGCCGACGTTCCGCTCATTCATCGCTCCGCACTGATCTTCCCCTCGTACACAATCCAGGACCCCGGCCCGCCCATCCCGAAGGCGTGGCACTGCTTCGACAGGTGCCCTAGAGTCATCGTGTGACGAAGCGCGAAGACAACACTCTAGTCGTGTTAACTGCACTACCGGTGGAGTACATGGCTGTAAGTGCCCACCTATCGGATTTGGAGCGCATCAATCATCCCGCTGGGACGATCTTCGAGTGCGGTCGGCTTCCTGGCACCCCCTGGCACGTGTACCTCGCCGAGACCGGCGAAGGAAATGCAAATGCAGCTGTAATTACTGAGCGTGCGATCAACGCATTCAGACCAGCTGTGGTCCTGTTCACTGGCGTCGCCGGCAGGATGAAACATGATATCGAACTGGGTGATGTCGTGGTATCCACGCGCCTTGCTGCCTATCATGGAGGCAAGCAAGACGGCGACCAATTCAAAGCAAGACCTCAAACCTGGGAGACTTCGCACGCCTTGCAGCAGATCGCACGTTACGTCAATCGCGATGGAATCTGGCACAACCAGCTTCCACAATTGAGCTCGGGACGTACTCCGCAAGTCCACCTGAAGCCGGTTCTGGCTGGCGAAGTCGTGCTGGATTCTGCGCAGTCCGACCTACGACAGTATCTCGAAGAGCATTACAACGGATCCGCTGCAATCGAGATGGAGGGTGCTGGCGCTGCTGGTGCTGCCCATCTGGCTGGTGCCTTACCTTTTCTTGTCATTCGCGGCATCAGCGACGCCGCCGACGGCAGTAAACAGAGCTCCGATGCGGATGGTTGGCAGGAGGTAGGGGCACGGCACGCAGCTGCCTTCACTATCGCGATGATCCGAGCACTTCCCGCGCCTACGCAGACCTGCGCCGACGGTTTCCTCGATGAGCCGGTGGAGGTTAAGCAACCATCAGTCGTTCCGATCACCGATCCCGTCTGGAGAGCCCTGGATTCCCCGGCCACGGTGAAGTGGCGTTCCGATATCCAGCAGGATTGGTGGTCTATTGAGCCACCCACCCTTGAAGTTCATCTCGTCCCTGTTGGGCCGATGGGACGTTTGGATGTCCGGCGCCTACATCGACTGAGGGATGAATTGCTCACCTTAGGGCGTGCACAACGCCTCTTCTTGGCCACCGAGCAGGTAGACGTTGATTCGACATCCGAGCATACCGTCGTGGGAATAAATGACCCACGTGGGCGGAATAGGGCTTTAGCCGTTCTTCGGTCCGGGCAACGTACAACCTGGGAACTCCTGCCGAAGCCTGGCATCTCGGCAATCATCGACGTTGGCAACATACGGCAGCGTTTGACTTACTTACTGGGCTTGCTTTGCTCGCTCGACCTGCCAGCCGTCGAGAGCTTCGCGCCTGCGGTGGGGATCAGCCAAAGCAACCTCATCGAAGAAGGCCGACTAGATCAGGTCAACCCGAACGTTAGTCATCCGTGCAGGATGACCAAGCCCGCGAGGGTCGGCGCAGAGGAACTCATCACTGCCTCCGAAATCGTAAACTCGTTGGAGTCCGTCGCCGAGGAACTATCGCTTCGACTCGTGCATGCTTTCCGGGAAGTTTGCACATAACGCCCCCTTGCTAGGTACCTCGCCGGCCGGAGAATTGAACATGCGTCACTATGATGAGCCACGGATGATCACGGCGCTTCACCTTCATTCCAAAGCTTGGTCAGAAGTCTGGCAAATAGACTGTACTGCTCCCCTCTCCGATACTTGATGACCGGCGTATCCCAACCATGCCGATCGGCGCGGTACGGAGTCAGATATACGACTCGCTCCGTGAGGACGATGCGACCCACGTGTGGGAAATTGTAGCCGCGTACCTCTAGATGACCATTAGTCACGTAAGGCGAAAGATAATCATAGGTTGCTGCAACTTGACGACGCAGTAACCCAGTTCCAAATGCCGAGTCGAACGCTCGGAGTTCCTGCTCCCGGTCGTTTAGCCAATCCGTACGACCTGCAGGCACATCCATCTGCGGAAGCAGAATCCGGCAACGGCATTGACCCGATTCACAACGACGCAGCAAATCCCCGAATGGTTCCCGCTGAAGATCCATGCCACGGCTGGTCCAGATCACGACCTCACGAGCAGCACCCAGTTCCTTCCTAAGATCCTGCGCAGCGTCACGCCCGGTAGTGAAGATCTCCTCAACATCCAAATGAAGGATGTGCGCCGCCCCACTTCGCAGCACACGCCGGGCAGTCTTTGACAACGCCCAGGCCACAGCAACGAATAGGGCACTCGCTACCAGAGACACGGCTATGTCCCGCACCAACATCGTTTCCCCTCGGTCGGTACCAATCCACCCCTGCAGTTGCTCGAACTAGTCCCCGTGCCCGCTGCCTCGCAATCGCCCCACAGAGTCGTCTTCGGACACGGACCGAGAATGTGCCGCTTGGCATCAACTTGAGCGTCCCGCCCACGGCGTTACTGTGGGGCTCCTGCCAAGCTCGGGATGGCCATGGTCGCCGAGAATCACCTCGCGCTACCCGCGCACTGACGGCGTCGTCAGCGTCCCGAAGCAACATCGCACGCACCTCAAAGCGGCCCGCGCGGAGTGGAGCGCCGGCCAGGCAGAACGGCATGATCTTCGCTGCGGGAACGGCTCCTGGTACACCCGGCAGGTAACCGAGCAGCGCGAACGACTATCGCCGCTTCCGGCCTTCCGCCAGGCCAGCTGTACGACCTAAGCCGCAGGCACCCACTGTGATCCTCGCCCCCGGCGTCGACATGAAAGTCTTCTGCGACACCGTCGGGCGCAGCGGCACCCTCTCCACCAGAGCGTCCTGCCCGAGACCCGCCGGGGCGCCGCCGAAGCCAGGCGATGAAGAAGACCACCTGAAGACGCCAAGACGTAGTCGTCGCGCTCACGCATCGCTCACGCAAGCGGGCTCGTGCTGCATCGGCCGTGTCGCACGCCATGCCCTGCTACATGCAAAAGGCCAGGTCACGGGGTGTGTGACCTGGCCTTTGGTGGAGCCGCCTAAGGGAATCGAACCCTTGACCTACGCATTACGAGTGCGTCGCTCTGGCCGACTGAGCTAAGGCGGCAGGTTGCGGGCCGGGGCCCTGGCAACGGCGACAAGTTTACACAGTTCCCCGGGGTCCTCCGCACGCGGTTTGGGGAGTGGGCTAGCGGCAGCGCTTGCCGTCCTGGGGTGGGGTGCCTTCCAGGAGGTAGGTGCCGACCGCGTCGTCGATGCAGCCGTTGCCCCGGGCGTACGCCGTGTGGCCGTCGCCCTCGTACGTCAGCAGCACGCCCTCCTCGAGCTGGGCCGCCAGGCTCTCCGCCCAGACGTACGGGGTCGCCGGGTCGCGGGTGGTGCCGACGACCAGGATCGGGTCGGTGCCGGCGGCCTCGATGCGGTTGGCTTCGCCGGTGGCGGTGACGGGCCAGTCGGCGCAGTTCAGGGCGGCCCAGGCGAAGTCGCGGCCGAAGACCGGGGAGTCCGCCTCGAAGTCCGGGACCAGCTTCTCGACGTCCGCCGGGGTCTCGAAGGGGGGCGGCTGGTCGATGCAGTTCACGGCGGCGAAGCCGTACATCATGCTGCCGTACGAGCCGTCCGGCTCGCGTTCGAAGTACATGTCCGCCAGCGCCAGCAGCCCGCTGCCGTCCTTGCGCTCCATCGCGTCCGTCAGGGAGTCGCGGAGCTGCGGCCAGAAGTCCTCCTGGTACATCGCCATCAGCACGCCCATCGTCGCCAGCGGCTCGCCCAGCTTCCGCTGCTCGCCGGTCGGCACCGGCTTCGCGTCGAGGCGGTCCAGGAAGTCGCGGAGCTGCGCGCCCGCCTCCTCGGCGCTGCCCGTACCCAGCGGGCAGTCGGAGCGCTGGACGCAGTCCTCGGCGAAGGAGTCGAAGGCGGTGGTGAAGCCGGCGTTCTGGTCGAGGTTCAGTTGCCGGGAGGTGAGGGACGGGTCCATCGCGCCGTCGAGGACCAGGCGGCCGGCGCGCTGCGGGAAGAGGCCCGCGTAGGTGGCGCCGAGCATCGTGCCGTACGAGGCGCCGACGTACGTGAGCTTCTTGTCGCCGAGGACGCCGCGGAACACGTCCATGTCCCGGGCCGCCTCCTCCGTCGAGACATGGCCCAGCAGGTCACCCGCGCGCTTCGCGCAGCCCTGGGCGAAGCGGTCGAAGGACGCGGTCAGCGCCTCGACCTCGCCCTCGTCGTCGGGCGTCTGGTCGACCTGGGTGTGCGCCTCGAACTCCTTGTCCGTCAGGCACTTCACCGGCTGGCTGCTGCCCACGCCGCGCGGGTCCATCGCCACGATGTCGTACCGGGCCCGGACGTCGGCCGGATATCCGATGCCCGCGAAGTTCTCCATGAACTCGATCGCCGAGGCGCCCGGGCCGCCCGGGTTCACGTGCAGCGAGCCCAGGCGCTCGCCGGGGTCTTCGGCCTCCTTGCGGGCCACCGCCAGCTTCAGGTCCCCGCCGTCCGGCTCGGCGTAGTCCATCGGTACGCGCAGCGTCGTGCAGTCGAAGCCGGGGGCGTCGTCGCACTCGGTCCAGCGCAGCTTCTGCTCGTAGTACGGCCTCAGGTCCGCGGGGATCTTCGCCGGGAGCGGCTGGAGCACCTTGCTGACGCTGCCGGCGCGGGCGGCGTCGGCCCCGCTGCCGCCGGTCTCCGTGCCGCCGTCGTCGGATCCGGCGGAGTCACACCCGGCGGCGGTGATCAGCACCAGCAGCGCGGCGACGGGTGCGGCCGTACGGAACAGGCTGCGGAATTCCATGCGCCTGAGCGTAACCGCTGGAGGTGGGGCCTCCACCCGGTCACCCTCTCCCCGTACGAGTGACGCGGGGGCGGGAGGGGGCCGGGCGCCGCTTCGCGTTCTCTACGGCTTGCGCAGCGTCACCGTCATCGCCTCCAAAGCCAGCAGCGGCGCCACGTTCCGCTCCAGCGCGTCCCGGCACTCCATGATCGCGTCGATCCGCCGCAGCGTGATCTCCGCGCTGCTCTCCTCCGCGATCCGCCGCAGCCCGTCCCCCACGTCCGCGCACGGCAGCAGCGAGGCGTCGGCCACCGCGCCGAGCTGGAGCGCGAGCACGTCCCGGTAGAAACCCGCGAGGTCGGTGAGGGCCAGGTCGAGGCTGTCGCGCTGGCTGCGCGTCGCCCGGCGCTTCTGGCGCTCCTGGAGGTCCTTCATCACGCCCGCCGTACCGCGCGGCATCCGGCCGCCGGGCTGCGCGCCGAGCGCCGTGCGCATCTCCTCCGTCTCCTGCTCGTCGAGCTCCTCCGCCCGCTCCTTCGCCGCGTCCGCCGCGACCTCGACCAGCTCCTGCGCCGCGCGCAGGCAGCCGCCGATGTCGTCGACGCGCAGCGGTATCCGCAGCACCGCCGCCCGGCGTTCGCGGGCGCGGTCGTCGGTGGCCAGCCTGCGGGCCCGGTCGAGGTGGCCGCCGGCGGCGCGGGCGGCGGACTCGGCGACCGCGGGGGTGATGCCGTCGCGCTGGACGAGGACGGCGGCGACCGCCGCAACCGCGGGGGTGCTGAGGGAGAGGTGGCGGCAGCGGGAGCGGATCGTGGGCAGCACGTCCTCCAGCGACGGGGCGCAGAGCAGCCACACCGTGCGCGGGGCGGGCTCCTCGATGGCCTTCAGCAGGACGTTGCCCGCGCCCTCCGTGAGGCGGTCGGCGTCCTCGACGACGATGACCTGCCAGCGGCCGCCGGAGGGGGCGAGCTGGGCGCGGCGGACCAGCTCCCGGGTCTCCTTGACGCCGATGGTGAGGAGGTCGGTGGCGACGACGGTGACGTCCGCGTGGGTGCCGACGAGGGCGGTGTGGCAGCCGTCGCAGAAACCGCACCCGGGGCCGGCGGACACGCGGTCGGGGCTGACGCACTGGAGGGCGGCGGCGAACGCGCGGGCCGCCGTCGCCCGGCCGGCGCCCGGCGGTCCCGTGAAGAGCCAGGCGTGCGTCATCGCGGAGGTGGAGTGGGGCTCGGCGGGCGCCGCCGGGTGGCCGCCGGGGGCGGCGGTGCCGGCTTCCGCCGTGACCCGGGCGTCGGCGGCGCGGGCGGCGGCGGCCAACTGCTCGCCGACCCGCTGCTGCCCGACCAGCTCGTCCCACACCGCCATGGCACCGTCCCTCCGTCGTCCGCCGACCATTGTGCTGCACGCCACTGACAGCCGGCCGCCGGTCGCTCCCCCGTCCCTCAGTGGTGGTGCCCGTGCTGGTGGCCGTGGCCGTGGCCGTGGCCCTTGCCGTCGCCGTGGCCCGTGCCGTGGCCCGTGCCGTGGTGGTGGCCGTGGCCCCGGCGGCGCCAGCTGATCGCGTCCGGGTCGCGCGGCGCCCGGTCGACCACCAGGGCGCCCGCGGTGAGCATCAGCCCCGCCACGGAGGCGGCGTTCTCCAGCGCGGTACGGGGCACGCGGACCGGGTCGAGGACGCCGGCCGCCGGCAGATCGCCGTACGTGCCGGTGTCCGCGTTCCAGCCGTGGCCCGGCGGGAGCGCGGCCGTCTCGGCGACGACCCGGGCGCCGTCCGCGCCGGCGTTGTCGGCGAGCTGCCGCAGCGGAGCGGTGAGGGCGGCCCGTACGGCCAGGGCCCCCGCCCGCTCGTCGGCGGAGAGGGCGCGGGCGTCGCTCCCGCCGGGCGGGGTTCGCGCGGGCTCCGTACGGGCCGCGCTCCCCGGCCCCGTACCGTCCAGCAGCGCGTCCACCGCCTCCCGCGCTCCCGCCAGCCCCGTGCCGCCGCCCGGCGTGACGCCGTCGGCGAGCGCCGCCCGTACCGCCGCCACCGCCCCCGCGACCCGCTCCCGGCGCTCCGCCCGCTCCGGGTCAGTGGCGCCGCCGACGCGCAGCACCGCCACCCCGCCCGTCAGCCGGGCCAGCCGCAGTTCCAGCACCTCCCGGTCGAAGTCGGACGCCGCCTCGGCCAGCGCGTACTCCAGGTGTGCCACGCGCCGCGCCACCGCCTCCGCGGCACCCGCGCCCCGTGACACCGTGGTCGTCCGCCTCGTCACGACGACCCGCTCGGCCCGCCCCAGCGACGACAGGTCCGTGTCGCGAAGCAGCATCCCCTTCTCCGGCAGCACGACCTCCGCCCCCGTGAGCGCCGCCAGGTCCTCCAGGTGAGCCAGCCGCCGCGCGCCCAGCGCGGGCGCGGGGACGGCGGCGGAGAGGAGCGTGCCGCGCAGGCGGTTGGCGACCAGCGCCGCGAGCGCGTCCTGCTGCACGGAGTCCGCGACGACCAGCAGCGGGCGGCCGGTGGCCGCGACCCGCTCCATGACCGGCAGCAGGTCGCCGGGCCCGGCGACGCGCCCGTGGTGCAGCAGGACGTACGGGTCCTCCAGCACCGCCGTGCCCTGCTCGGGGTGGGTCATCATGAACGGGCTGAGGAAGCCGCGGTCCAGCCGCAGCCCCTCCGTGAACTCCAGCTCCACGCCCGCCACATGCGCCTCCTCCACGGAGATCGCCGCGTTCCGCCCGGCCTTGGCGAAGGCGCGGGCGACCAGTTCGCCCAGCCCGGGGTCGCGGGCCGCCGCGGCGGCGACCCGCGCGGTGTCCTGTTCGCCGTCGACGGCGCGGGCGGTGGCGGTCAGGTGCGCGGCGGCCGCCGCCGCGCCGGCGTCGAGGCCGCGGCGTACGGCGACGGGATCGGCCCCGGCGGTCACCGCCCGCAGCCCGGCCTCGAAGAGCGCCCGGGTGAGCACGATGGTCGTCGTCGTGCCGTCGCCCGCGGCGCGGCGGGTGCGGGTGGCGGCCTGGCGGACGAGGGAGGCGCCGAGGTTCGCGTACGGGTCGGAGAGCCGGACGGCGTCGGCGACGGTGGCGCCGTCGCGGGTGGCCACGGGACCGGAGGCGGCGCCGGCCCCGCCGCCGGCTCCCGTGCCCCCGGCCCCGCGGCCGGACCCGGACCCGGAGCCGGCGCCCTCGGCACCGGCCCGGGATCCGGAACCGGAAGCGCCGGCCCCGTAGCGGCCACTACGGGAGCCGGCCGACCCCGGCCCCGTACCGCCGAGCACCACCAGCCGCCCCCGCGGCCCCAGCGTGACCCGGGCCGCGTCCGCCACCGCGGCGACGCCGCGGCGCAGCGCGGCCCGCGCCGCGTCCTCGAAGAGCAGTCCGCTCACTGCTCGTCGTCGTCCCCGCTACCGAACCGGCCCCGCTCCATGATGAGCGCGGCCTGCATCATCGCCCGCGCGTAGCCGGTGTCGTACAGCTCCATGCCGTGGCCGCCGCCGCCCACGTCCTTGTACTGGTTGCTCTGGTCGGAACCGTTCTCCCGGTCGAAGTCGTTCGCGCGCGGGTGCTCGGCGAGGATGCCGCGCGGGTAGCCGGCGCGGACGAGCTGGCGCATGAAGCCGAACATGTCGGTCTCGCCGTTGTCCGGGAACACCTCGGCGTACTTCACCTGCGGCTCGTCCACGCGCACGTTGCGGTAGTGGATGTGGTTGACCCGGTCCTTCCGGCTCATCCAGCGGAGGAAGTCGACGGAGTCGAAGCCGACCTCCGCGGTCACGCCCGCGTGCACGGTCATGCCGTTCGACGGGCTGTCGACGGTCTCGACCATCCGCTTCCAGTCCGCGACCGAGCCCATGATCTGCGGGTTGCCCCGGCTGATCGCGGCGGGCGGGTCGTTGGGGTGCACGGCCATGCGCACGCCCGCCTCCTCGGCGACGGGCATGACCTCGCGCAGGAAGTGCTCGTAGTGCTCCCAGAGTTCGTCGCGGGTGAACGCGGGCACGCCGTCGGGGCGCGGGAGGTCGCGGACCTTGACGCCGTCCACCTCGTGGTCGAGGTCGAAGGCGGTGTAGCCGGCGCCGATGCGGTCGGTCTCGTCGATCTCCTCGTAGTAGCCCTCCTTCAACCGGTGGACGTACCAGTTGTATTCGACGACGCCGATGCCCGCCTCGCCCGCGGCCCGCAGCGAGGTCTTCATGTCCTCGATGGCCTGGTCCCGGCCGTCCTCGCCGCGTACCACCGCGTCCGGGGCGCTGATGAGGTACGCCGTGACGTGCATGCCCATGTCCTCGACGCGCTCGCGGTCGGCGCGCAGTTCGGCGGCGTCCCAGGGGACGGGGGGCACGTCGGTGACGAGCGCGCCGGTGATGCCGGCCTGCCGCCAGCGGCGCACGGTGGCCTCGCTGGGGTTGCGGGACATCCACTGGCAGAGCTTGGGGGTGTCGGGTCCTTCACGGACGTCGTCGGGCCAGTTCAACTGCGGGAACGGGGCGTTGCCGCCGGGGCCGCCGCCCGGGCCGCTGCCGCCGCCGCCCGGGCCGGGCGCGGCGAACGCGGCGCCCGCGCCGCCCGCCGAGGCGCCGATCGCCGCGGCCGCGGCGGCGGTGGAGCCGCGTTTCAGGAACGATCTGCGCGAACTGCCGTCGTGCGCGGGGGATTCCATACGTCACCTTCGCTTTCTGTGCTCTGCCGGCTGCCTGATGCTGCGGTAGTGCGTCGTGCGGGGTGCGTAGTACGTGGTGCGTACAGCTAGTGCGCCGTACAGGGTACGCGGCCGCACAGGGGGATGCGCGCAGCGTACGTACCGGATCCATCGCCGTTAAGGGCGAGTTGCGGATGGCGCCATTCGCGAACCGAATCGAGCGGGCTTCCCTGCACGCATTCGCTTTCCTGATGAATGCATACGGAAACTAACGCTGCGGGATCGCTCCCATATCCCGGGACCCGCACCTATGGTGAGCCGCAGAATTCCCGGAATCCTTACGGAGGACCCCCACATGCAGGAATCCGAGAACGGCACCGGCACGCGTTCCAGGCGCACCGTACTGGGACTCGGCGCAGCCGCCGCCGCGGGCGGCCTCGGGCTCGGCGCACTCGCATTCCGACCGGCGGAAGAACAGGTCGAGTTCCTCACCCAGAAAGTCAGCAGGGCGTCGAAGCCGAGCAAGTTGAAGATCACGGACCTGCGGGTGGCGGTGCTGGAGGGCGTGCCCTTCACCAGCCCGATCGTCCGCATCGAGACCAACCAGGGCATCTCCGGCTGGGGCGAGGTGCGCGACGACGCCGACAAGCGCTACGCGCTGGAGCTGAAGAGCCGGCTTCTCGGCGAGAATCCGTGCAACGTCGAGATGCTCTTCACACGCCTCAAGCAGTTCGGCAACCACGGCCGCCGCGGCGGCGGCGTCTCGGGTGTCGAGATGGCGCTGTGGGATCTGGCGGGCAAGGCGTACGGCGTGCCGGTCTTCCAGATGCTCGGCGGCGCGTACCGCAGAAAGATACGCCTCTACACCGACACCACCGAGTCCGAGGACCCGAAGGTCTACGCGCAGCGCATGAAAGAGCGCGTCGAGATGGGCTTCACCTTCCTCAAGATGGACCTCGGCCTGGAAATCGTGCAGGACCTGCCGGGCGCGGTCGTCGGCAAGAGCCTCTACGACGGCAACCTCCAGCAGTACGACGGCACGCCCGGCGGCTACGGCATGACCGAGCACGGCCTCACCATGGTGCAGATCACCGACAAGGGCCTGGACGCCATGGCGGAGTACGTGGAGGCGGTGCGGGACGCCGTCGGCTACGACATCCCCATGGGCATGGACCACTTCGGCCACTTCGACGTCAACACCGCGATCCGGCTGGCGAACCGCTTCGAGCGCTACAACCTCGCCTGGCTGGAGGACCTGGTGCCGTGGTTCCGCACCGACGACTGGAAGGAGATCACGAAGGCCGTCAACGTCCCGACCATGACCGGTGAGGACATGTACGGCCTGGAGTCGTTCCGCACCCTCGTCGACGAGGGCGCCGTCGACCTGGTCCAGCCCGACCCGGCGACCGCCGGCGGCATCCTGGAGACCAAGCGCATCGGCGACTACGCGCGCGAGCACGGCATGGCGATGCCGCTGCACTACGCGGGCTCGCCCATCGGCGCGATGGCCAGCGCGCACATCGCCGCCGCCACCGAGAACTTCGTCTGCCTGGAGTACCACGCCAGCGACGTGAAGTTCTGGAACGACCTCATCGCGGGCGGCGAGCCGCTGCTCAAGGACGGCTTCTACCACGTGACCGACGCCCCGGGCCTGGGCGTGGAGCTGGACGAGAAGGAGATGGCCAAGCACCTGGCCGAGGGCGAGAAGCTCTTCGCGCCGACGAAGGAGTGGAACGACAACCCGGCCTGGGACCGCACCTGGAGCTGAGCCGGGACCGGCCCGCACGGCAAGGAGCCGGCCGGAAAGGCGCCGGACGGCAAGGGCCCGGACGGCAAGGAGCCCGTACGCACCCGACCAGGGTGGTGCGTACGGGCTCCCGGCTTCAGCGCGCGGGGCGCGCGCTCACCGCGCCGCCGGGGTCTCGTCCTCCGGCGGCACGATGCGCTTGATCCAGTACTCCCGCGCCAGCGCGTCCACGCCCGCGGGCGCCACGCCGCGCAGATGCACGACGTTGCCGTCCGTACCGGCGATCCGGCCGTGCTTCTGCATCCGCAGGATGTGGTACCTCTCCGGCGGGAAGCCCAGCTCGACGTCGGCGGAGAAGCGGCCGCGCATGTCGCGCTCGTCGCCGACCGCCGGGTCGACCTTGCCGCCCGCCTGGACGGTGAGCCAGACCTGGTACGCGACGATGAGCAGCACCAGGATGAGCAGCCGGCGGATCGTGGGGCTGCGGATCGCCCTAAACGCCAGCGACTGCCGTTCCGTCGGCATCGGTCGCACCTCCCGTGTCGTCCGTCGCGCCGCCGGCCGCCGCGCCCTCGTCGTCGACGAGCAGCTCGTTGACCCGGTTCGCGATCTCCCGGAACTCCGGCATCTCCAGCGCCGTCCGCCACTCCCGCGGCCGCGGCAGGTCGACGGTGACGATCTCCCGCACCCGGCTCGGCCGCTTGGACAGCACCACGATCCGGTCGGAGAGGAACACCGCCTCGTCCACGTCGTGCGTGACGAAGAAGACCGTCGGGTGCCGCTTCTCGAAGATGCGGGTCAGGTCCTCCTGCAGCTTGCGCCGCGTCTGGGCGTCGATGCTGGCGAACGGCTCGTCCATCAGCATCACGGCCGGCTCGTTGGCCAGCACGCGGGCCACGCCCAGGCGCTGCTGCATGCCGCCGGACAGCTCGTGCGGGTACTTGTGCTCGAAGCCGCCGAGCCCGACCAGCTCCAGGAACTCCTTCCCCCTGGCGTCCCGTTCGGCGCGCGGCACGCCCTTCATCCGCAGCCCGAAGACCACGTTGCCCAGCACCGTCTTCCAGGGGAAGAGCGCGTGGCTCTGGAACACCACGCCGCGGTCGGGCCCCGGGCCGCCGACCTCCTGGCCGTCGACGACGACCGAGCCCTCCGTGAGGTTCACGAAGCCGGCGACGATGTTCAGCACGGTCGTCTTCCCGCAGCCGCTCGGGCCGAGCACGGAGACGAACTCGCCCTCGTCCACGCTGAACGAGACGTCGCCGATGGCGGTGACCTCCTCGCCGCTGTACGAGTCGACGTAGTTCTTCTGCAGTCCAGTGATCTCCAGCGCCGTCATCCGTCGGCCTCCAAACTCCGTACCATGCCCCACCGTTCGACGGTGGCTCGCTCGAACGGCGCCAGGACCATGGCGTCGAGCGCGTACCACAGGATTCCCAGAACTGCCATGCCCAGGAACACCTGGCTGATGTCGCCCACCCGGCGGGCGTCGAACATCATGAAGCCGACCCCGCTGGTGCCGACGATGATCTCGGCGGCGACCAGGGCGCGCCAGCCGTAGCCGAGCCCGGTGCGGACGCCGCCCGCCACGGACGGCAGCGCGCCCGGGAGGATGACCTCGAAGAAGACCCGCGTCCTGCTCGCGCCGAGGCTGCGCGCCGCGCGCAGCAGTTCGCGCGGCACCTGCTCCACACCCGCGACGACGCTCAGCATCAGCGGGAAGACGATCGTGTAGACGATCACGAAGGTGACCGCGGTGAGGCTGAAGCCGAACCAGACGATCACGATCGGCAGCCAGGCGATGTCGGCGACCGCCTGGAAGAAGAGGAGGATCGGCCAGAAGAACCGGCGGACCTTGGCGAACATCGCCACCACGAAGCCCATCGGCAGCCCGATGGCCAGGCCGAAGCCGACGCCGTACGCCAGCCTGGTCAGCGAGTCCGTCAGGTAGCCGGGCAGGATGCCCTTCTCCATCAGGTCGGCGAACTCCTCCACCACCCGCGGCGGGCCGACGAAGAACGCCTCGTCGAAGACGCCCATCTCCGCGACCAGCCACCACAGCGCGATGACCGGCACGAACGGGCCGAGGGTGCGGAACGCGGCGCGGCGGGTGAGCCAGAGCCAGATCTTCCGGGCGCGTACCACCCCCGGGCTCGCGCCGCTCTTGCGCGGCGTACGCCCGGCGGGCGCGCGCCGTACGGGCTTAGCCGTGTCCGACGCCATCAGCCCCTCCCTTGGGTCATGCCCCAGCGCTCCACCGTGCGCTTCTCCAGCGGGGCCAGCATCAGCCGGTCCATCAGCAGCCAGAGCACGCCGATGATGACCATCGAGGCGATGATCACGTCGGTCTGGAAGTACTTCTGCGCCTGGAACAGGGCGTAGCCGAGGCCCGCGTTGCTCGCGATGATCTCGGCGGCGACCAGCCCGCGCCAGCCGTAGCCGAGGCCGACCCGCAGGCCGGTGACCACGCTCGGCAGCGCGCCGGGCAGCAGCACTTCCCAGAACATCCGCAGCCGGCCGGTGCCCATGCTGCGCGCGGCGCGCAGCAGCTGGGTCGGGATCTGCCGGACGCCGAGCATCGCGTTGTACGTGATCGCGAAGAACATCGCGTTCCACACGATGAAGATCACTGCCTTGTCGCCGTAGCCGAACCAGAGCGTGGCGACGGGGATCCAGGCGATGCCCGCGAGCGCCACGGAGAACCGCAGCAGCGGGGAGAAGAACGCCGACAGCGCGGCGCTGGAGCCCAGCGCGATGCCGAAGGGCAGGGCGGTGAGGATGGCGATCGCGGCCCCGATGCCCATGCGCCGCAGGCTCGCGCCGAGGTGGTCGAAGAGCTCGCCGCTGGACCACATGTCGCCCAGCGCCGAGAGCACGTCGCCGACCTGGGGGAAGACCCGCAGCGGCGGATCGGTGACCGCGACGGCCACGAGCCACACCACGACGAGCAGCGCGAGCGGGGTGAGGAACCAGAGCGCGGAGATCGCGCGCGCGGCCGGGGTGTTGGACCCGCCCTGCTTGCGCTTGCGCTGCTGCCCCGGCGGCCGGCCGCCCGGCCGCGGCCGCCCCGCGCCGGGGGCGGCCGCGGCCGTGGCCTGTTTCTCGGTACGGGGCGTGGTCACGACGGGCAGGCCTCGGCGGCCGTGTCGCGGTCGAAGGTGTACCCGCCCTCGATCGCCGCCGCGTCCGGGACGGGCGGCAGGTCGGCGAAGAGGTCGGGGTTGTCCTTCATGACCTTGAGGATCGGCTCGGGCTGGAAGTACTTGTTGACGTCGAAGCCCTTCTCGACGTTGCCCTGCTCGGCCAGCAGCCCCGCGAGCGTGTCGAGCGCGAGGTAGTTGCAGGCGGAGAAGCGGCCGTCGAGCTGCTTGACGTTGTGCTTCATCGCCTCCTGCGCGACGGCCTTCTCGGTGCCCGGCAGCCAGCGTGTCGCCGAGTCGGCGGCGTCGTCGGGGTTCTCGCGCATCCACTGGTCGGTCTGCGCGCGGGCGGTGAGGAACTGCTCGATGACCGCGGGGTTCTTCTCGGCGTAGTCGCGCGTGGTGACCAGGTAGCCGATGAACGGGATGTAGCCGCCGCCGCGCAGCACTTCCTTCGCGCCGTCGACCTGCCCGGTCATCGTGATCGGCCACGGGTCCCAGACGATGCCCGCGTCGATGCCGCCGGTCTCCAGCGCGACCGCCATGTCCGGCGGCTCGGTGTTGACGATCTCGATGTCGCCGGCCTTCAGCCCCGCGTCGTCCAGCAGGCCGAGCAGATAGAGGTGGTTGATGGAGCCCTCGGAGACGCCGATGCGCTTGCCGCGCAGCGTCGAGAGGTCCTTGCCGTCGATGCCGGAGTCGCCGCCGGCCACCACGGCCATCGTCTCGTCGATGCTGAGCTGCGAGGACGATCCGGTGTAGTTGCCGACGAGCACCAGGTCGATGCCCTGCTGGGCGGCGGCGATGGCCGGGGTGCCGACCTGGACCACGTCGACCTCGCCGGCCTGCAGCGCGTTGAGCGCGTCGACGCCGGTCGGGTAGGGCTCCTTCAGCTTCACGTTGAGGTTCTGCTCGTCGAAGTAGCCCGCCTCGACGCCGGCCGGCAGGCCGATCTGGTCGATGGCGGAGACGTACCCGGCGGACAGCTTGGTCGGCTCGGTGCCGCCCGCGCCACCGTCGACGTCGTCGTCCACGGTCGAGTCGCTGCCGCAGGCGGCCAGCAGCAGGGCTCCCGAACAAGCCGCCGCCACTGCTATGTGACGTGTTGCGCGAAACATGAGTCTCTCCTGATCCGTACGGCTACGGGGCTGGTGTGGGAGCGCCGGGGAGCAGCGCGTCCACCGCGGCCCGGTGCGGAATCGGCAGGACCGCTCCCGGTCCGGTGGTGGTGAGCGCGGCGGCGACGGCCGCGTAGCGGGCCGCCTCCAGCGGTACGGCGCCCTCCAGGAGCCGGGCCGCGAACGCGCCGTCGAAGGTGTCGCCGGCCCCCGAGGGGTCGACGGCCCGCACCGGGTGGGGCGGAATGCGGGTCACGGTGCCCTCGTGGGCCAGCAGGGCGCCCTGGTCGCCCATCTTGAGCACGACGATGCCGGGGCCGCGGCGCACGAAGGCGCCGAGGACCTCCTCGGGCTCGTGCAGGCCGGTGAGCAGCCTGCCCTCCTCCAGGTTCGGCAGTGCCACATCGCACAGCTCGACGCTGCGCATGACCACCGCGCGGGCCCGTTCGACGGGCCAGAGCGCGGGGCGGTAGTTGGGGTCGTAGCCGATCAGCGTGCCGCTGCCGCGGGCCAGTTCCATGGCGTGGAAGGCCGCGTCGCAGGCGGACGGGCTGATGGCCTGGGTGATCCCGGTGACGTGCAGCATGCGTGCCCGCGCGATCGCCTCGGCCGGCACGTCGGCCGGGGTGAGCCGGCTGGCCGGCGAGTCCGCGCGGTAGTAGGTGAACCTGCTGGCCGCGGGCGT
The DNA here is from genome assembly GCF_003945505.1 of Streptomyces sp. WAC 06738. Classification (NCBI taxonomy): domain Bacteria; kingdom Bacillati; phylum Actinomycetota; class Actinomycetes; order Kitasatosporales; family Streptomycetaceae; genus Streptomyces; species Streptomyces sp. WAC 06738. The sequence goes on from NZ_CP029618.1 coordinate 3,544,397, forward strand.
ACGGGAGATGAAGTAGATCCCGGTACGCCCGCCCGCCTCCCGGACGACGTGCTCGGTGCCGACACCCTCGCGCTGCCAGAGCCGCAGCAGGGCGTCGCCGAAGTCGTCGTCGCCGATGCGGGTGACGTAGCCGGTGCGCGCACCGGAGCGCTGCGCGGCCACCGCGAAGTTCGACGAGTCGCCGCCGTAGCCGACGGAGTATTCGTCGTCCGGCCCGCCCAGTCCGACGGGCTCACGGCCCTCGGCGCGGGCGTTGAACTCCAGCAGGGGCTCGCCGATCGCGAGGATGTCGTTGTCCATGTCCGCCGCCGTCAGATCCGCTGGTACTTCTCGAGGCCGCCGCGCAGCGAGCCGGACTCGCGGATGAGCCGGGTCTGCTCGCGCTCGCGCTCCTCGATGTCCGTGGCCAGCGCCAGCACCTCGGCGACCAGTTCGACCGGCACGCACACGACGCCGTCGCTGTCGGCGACGATCATGTCGCCGGGGCGTACGGACACGCCGCCGACCTCGACGGGCTCGTTGAGCGAGACGGTCCGGTAGCGGCCGACGGTGGTGGCCGGGACGGCGCCGCGGGCGTAGATGGGGAGTTCGGGGTAGTCGCGGCGGATCTCCTCCACGTCCCGTACCCCGGCGTCGAGCACGGCGCCCGCGATCTGGTTGGTGACGGCGCCCGCGGCCATCAGGCCGCCCCACACCGCGACGTCGGCGCCGCCCGCGGCGATGCAGATGACGCTGCCCGGCGCCGACTCGTCGATGGCACGCAGCGCGTGCGTGGGGGGCTCCGACACGTGGGAGGGCACCTCCTGCACCGTCACCGCGGGGCCCACCAACTTGCCCGGCAGCACCGCTTTGATGCTTCCGGTGAGGTAGCCCCGTACGCCCTTCTGCTCCACGGCGTCGGCCACCGACGCGGTGGCTATGCCGTGGAAGGCCGCGATGGTCTCCGGCGGGATGGTCGTCGTCATCTCGTGTTGGCTCCGATCTCGTACGTGCGTGCTTGATCGCGGCGGGTGGGGGCTCAGCGCGACAGCCAGCCGCCGTCGACGGCCAGGACGTGGCCGTGGACGTAGTCGGCGGCGGGCGAGGCGAGGAAGACCACGGGTCCGGCGATGTCGGCGGGGCGGCCCCACCGTCCCGCGGGGATGCGGGCGAGGATCTCGCTGCTGCGGACGCCGTCGGCGCGCAGCTCCGAGGTCACGGCGGTGTCGATGTAGCCGGGGGCCACGGCGTTGACGTTGACCCCGCGTCCTGCCCACTCGTTGGCCAGCGCGCGGGTGAGCCCGACGAGGGCGTGCTTGCTCGACGTATACGACGGGACGTACATCCCGCCCTGGAAGCTGAGCACCGACGCGATGTTGATGATCTTGCCGTAACCGCGCTCCAGCATGCCCGCGCCGATGGCCCGGGTGAGCTCGAATGCGGCGTGCAGGTTCAACTCCACGACGTCGTACCAGTCGGCGTCCCCGAATTCCGCGGCCGGGGCTCTGCGAATGAGTCCCGAATTGTTGACCAGAATGTCCAGGTCGAATCTCTCGACGAGTTGACTGATCTCACCTCTGCGGGCCAGGGCATCGGTGAGGTCGACGTGCACGCGAGTGACGGAAACTCCCCATTCAGCGGCCTCTTTGGCCACCGGGTCGAGATTGTCGCGCTCCGACAGCAATACCAAGTCGGCGCCGACGGCCGCGAGTCCGAGCGCGACTGCACGCCCGATTCCGCTGCCCGCTCCCGTAATGAGCGCACGACGGCCGTGCAGATCCCCGGTCTGGGAATCAGACTCCTCCGTCAACGCCCCTCTCCCTTCATTCGGTCCCAGCCGTGCATGGTTCCGGCTACGGAAACATTAGAAGCGGACTGCCAGGGCGTTAAGACTGAATTGCGAATGACAGTATTCGCAAAGCTGATGTGCCGGACCGCACCGGTCGGATACGTACGCACGCCCGGTCACGCCGCGGCGGGCACCGCGTGGGTGCCGGCCGGGATCCGGGCCCGGACGATGGCGCGCAGCAGCGTACGGGCCGAGGGCGTGAGCGGGCGCGAGGAGTCCCAGCAGACCGCCACGCGCCGCTCCGGGGCGCCCTTCAGCCGCCGTACGCGGACGCCGTCGACCTCGGCGACCTGGGCGGCCAGCGAGTTGGTCACGCCGACGCCGATGCCCTGGCGGACCATCGAGACCAGCGTCTGCGGCTGGTTGGTGGCCTGCACGGGCTCGATCTCGTGACCGTTGTCGCGGAAGGTCCGGTACGTCTCGAAGTCGGGCGTCTCCGGGGCGTCGAGACGGCCGATCGAGACGATCGGGTGCTCGGCGACGGCGTCGACGGAGAGCGGGTCCGGCACCTCGGACAGCGGGTGCTCGCTGGGGTGGATGGCGACCAGCGACTCGCCCCACAGCAGCCGGCTGCGCACCGAGGCGGAGGACGGCGGGGGCGACATCGGGCGCAGGTACACGTCGACGGCGCCGGAGGTGAGGGCGTCGTCCAGCTCCAGCGTCGACCGCTCCACCAGCACCACCCGCACCTCGGGGCTCGTCCGCGCCAGCCCCTGCAGGAGGGCGGGCACGAACGCGGCGCTCGCGCTCGGGTACGAACCGAGCGTCACCACGCCGCGGGCGCCGCTGCGCCACGGGGCCATCGCGGCCTCCGCGGACTCCAGCGCGCGCAGTATCTCGTGGGCGTGGTCGGCGAGGACGACGCCGGCCTCGGTGAGCTCCACCGGGCGCTTGCGGCGGTCGAAGAGGGGCAGGCCGATCTCGCGCTCCAGCGCGGCGACGTGCATGCTGACGCGGGGCTGCGACCGCTTGGTGGACTCGGCCGCGGCGACGAAGCTCCCCGTTTCGATGACCGCGAGGAAGGAGACGAACCATTCCAGCCTGACATCCGGGTTCAACATCTTGCCCTCACTCCGCACCGAAGCAGCGCGTCTTCCCGCCCAAACCAGCCCGACCCAGCCCGATCAGCACAACGGCACCAGTGATCAACAGCCGTCCCTCAGGCTAAGTTGCGTAGTTGCGGGGGGCAACAGTCGTGCACGGCGTAATGCTCGTGACAGCCATATCCGCCCGGCGAATGCCGCCATTCGAAAGTCGGCCCTTGACCAGCATTCGGACAACTGGCTTCGTGGGGGATGGCCAATGAAGTAGCCCCCGCCGTCATCGCGGCGACCACGTCCCTGCCGCCCGAACTCGCCGTCGCCGCCGTCCCGAGGACGAGCGCGTATGGGTGCCGCAGGCGCCCAATGTGTGGTTCCGGCCGCTGCTCTTCAATACGGTGACGGGCCAGTGGTGCAACCTGTTGAAGGTCACCGCCGCCGGCATCGTCTCCCGGCACCGGCACCCGGGCGCGGTCTTCGGGTACGTGATCAAGGGCAAGTGGCACTACTACGAGCACCCGTGGGTGGCCGAGCAGGGCCACTTCGTCTACGAGCCGCCGGGCGAGATCCACACGCTGGCGGTGCCGGAGGACTGCGCGGAGATGATCACGTTCTTCAACATCAGCGGCGCGATGATCTACCTGGACGAGGAGAACCGGAACACGGGCTACGAGGACGTGTTCACCAAGATCGACATGGCGCGCGCCCACTACGCGGCCAACGGCCTGGGCGCGGACTACGTGGACCAGTTCATCCGCTGACGCCCTGCGGGCAACGCGGGACGAGCTCGGGCGGGCAGGCGGCGGGCGCGGGTACGCCGCGGCCGCGGGTGCCGCGTACGTCGCCGGCGCGAGCACCGTCGAGCAGCATGCGCGGCGGACGCGGACACGGCCGTAGCGGCACGTACGCCGCGGAGACGAGCACCCCGTAGCCGGCACACACGGCCGCGTCCGCGTACCCCTGCGCCGCCCGCCCCGCGAGGTTCCCTACCGGCGACCCGCCCCACGCGCACACGCCGACCGCAGCCCGCACCTGCGTACCCGGGGATCGTCATACGCCGGCGCCGCGATCGGCCCGGCTCTACGCGGCAGCGGCCCCGCGGCGGCACGGCCCCACGGCGGCGCCCCCGCAGGGGTTCAGCGGCGGCGGTCCTCGCGGTCTTCTTCGGCGCGCGGGCCCAGGAGTTCGTCCGCCAGGGTGGGGAGGTCGTCCAGCGGGGTCTCCTCCGCCCAGTCCGGACGGGGCCGGCGGCGGTCCTGCTCCTCCGGCTCCGGGACCTGGGGCACCTGGAGCGTCTCCTCCGCGTCCGGGTCCGGCACCTGCGGCAGGACGCGGGTCTCCTCCGCGTCGCGGGCGTCGTCCGTGCGCGTCCGCGGCAGCCGGGACGTCTCCTGCACGTCCGGGTCACCGGTCACCGGCAGCGGCTGCGTGGTGTCGTTCGCCGAGGCGCCCCCCGCGGCCGAAGCCGCGGCCTCCGCCGCCAGCCGCTCCTGCTCCGCGCGGAGCAGCGCCTCCTCCGCCTTGCGCTGCTTCTCCTTGCGGCGCTCCTCCGCCTCGCGGCGCAGCCGCGCCTCCTCCTCGGCCTGCCGCCGGATCCGCTCTTCCTCGGCCTTGCGCGCGGCCTCCTCGGCCTCCCGGCGCCTGCGCTCCTCCTCCGCCTGGCGGCGGGCCTCCTCGGCGCGCTGCCGGGCCAACTCGGCCTCGCGCTCGGCCTCCAGCCGCTTGGCCTCCTCGATCTCGCGCCGCTTGCGCTCCTCTTCCTCCCGGCGCAGCCGCTCCAACTGCTCCTGCCGCTCCCGTTCCAGCCGCTCTTCCTCGGCGCGGCGCGCGGCCTCCTCGGCCTCTCGGCGCCTGCGCTCCTCCTCGGCCTTGCGGCGGGCCTCCTCCCGGGCGCGCACCTCCTGCTCCGACAGCGGCAGGATCTGGTCCAGGCGGTGCCGTACGGCGGTGGTGACGACCCCCGGGTCCTGGCCGGCGTCGACGACCAGATAGCGCCCCGGGTCCGCGGCGGCCAGCGCCAGGAACCCCGCGCGCACCCGCTCGTGGAACTCCGGCGGCTCCGACTCCAGCCGGTCCGGCGCCTCGGTGAACCGCTCCCGTGCCGTCTCCGGCGCGATGTCCAGCAGCACCGTCAGATGCGGCACGAGCCCGCCGGTGGCCCAGCGGTTGATCCGCGCCACCTCGGTCGGCGACAGCTCGCGCCCGCCGCCCTGGTACGCGACGGAGGAGTCGATGTACCGGTCGGTGATGACCACCGCGCCGCGCTCCAGCGCGGGCCGGACGAGGCCGTCCACGTGCTCCGCGCGGTCCGCCGCGTAGAGCAGGGCCTCCGCGCGGTGCGAGATCCCGGCGGTGGAGACGTCCAGCAGGATGGAGCGCAGCCGCTGCCCGATGGACGTGGCACCCGGCTCGCGGGTGACGACGACCTCGTGCCCCTTGTCCCTGATCCACTGCGCCAGCGCCTCGACCTGCGTGGACTTCCCGGCCCCGTCACCGCCCTCGACGGCGATGAAGAACCCGCTCTCCGCCAGCCCCTCCTCCGGGTCCGCGCCGCGCAGCGCCTCGCGAAGGTCGACGCGGAACGGCACCCCCTGCCGGTCGTCGGTGCGCACCAGCACCAGCACCGCCACCGGCAGCAGCAGCGCCCCTGCCAGCATGTACGTGAACGCCGCGCCGCCGTGCGCGAAGACCAGGTCGCCCGCCTCCAGGCGGTGCCGGCCGATGGCGGCGGCCAGCAGCGGCGCGCCGATCAGCGCGAGCGCGACGGCGACCCGCGAGACGGCGTGCAGGTGGTCGATGAGCCGGGGCCTGCGGGCCTCCTCGGTCTCCTGCTCCAGCAGCACGTGCCCGGTGGCGGCGGCGACGCCCGCGGCCGTCCCGGCAAGCAGCGCGCACAGCACCCCGGTCGCCGCGTCGGCCACCAGGCCCACGAGCAGCAGGCTGAGCCCGGCGACGCCGACGGCCAGCGCCAGCAGCCGGCGCCGCGACAGCCCCGGCAGCACCCGCGGCGCCGTCCGCACCCCGAGCACGGGACCGGCGGTGGCGGCGAGCGCCAGCAGCGCGTACGCGATGGTGCCGTTGATGTCGTACGCCTCCTGCGCCTGCAGGACGGCGAGCGCCACCGACGCGGCGAGCGCGGCGGCCGCCGCCGCGCAGGCGGCGACGAGCAGCGGCACCGCGCCCGTACGCCCCCGCTCGGGACCGCCGTCCGCGGTGCGCGGGCGGCGCAGCCCCTCCAGCGGGGAGCGCGCCCGCGCCCCGCCGTCGGGCAGTTCCATGAAGAAGAGCACCGAGACCGACGCCGCGAAGAGCCCGGCGGCGAGATACGAGCCGAGCGCGCCCGGGTGCCCGTCGAACCAGTCGAACCCGGAGCCCAGCAGCCGGCCGATCCACGCCGTCACCAGCAGCGCGGCGGCACCGAGCGGCAGCGCCCCGTACCCCGTGCGCAGCGACAGCCGGCGCAGCGCGGCGCCGTGGTCGGGCAGCGGCCTTATCGCCGCGCCCTCGGGCGGCGGCGCGGGCAGCAGCGCGGGGGCGACGCTGTCCTTGGCGACGACCCACACCCGCTCCGCCGCGCCGGCGACGAAGACGGTGACGAGGATCCAGGTGAGCGCCGAGTCCTGGGTCCAGTCGATCCACAGCGGGGCGACGATGAGCAGCCCCGCGCGCACCACGTCCGCGCCGACCATCGTCCAGCGCCGGTCCAGCTTCCCCGACCCGGACAGCAGCGACCCGACGGGGCCGAGCAGCACGGCGCCGAAGACGACCGTCGACAGCAGCCGGACCGCGAAGACCACGCTGACCGTGACCGCCGCGCCGCGATAGCCGCCGCCGAACGAATCGGCCGCGAGCCCCGCCTGGAGCGCGAGCAGCACGAGGACGAGCATCGCCAGCGCGTCCGCGGTGGCACTCGTGAGATGGGCGCCCCACAACCGCCTCAGTGACGGCACGCGCAGCAGCGCCCGCACGGCGCGCTCGCGCGAGTCCGCGACAAGGCTCTCGGTGGGGTCCGGCGCTGTCGTCGGCTGGTCGGCTCGCATGCGGCCAGCCTAGCGGGACGGACCGGACCGGCGAGCTCCGCACGAACACTTGCCCGGTTCTGTGGATTACCGGCCGGTTGTGGACAATCCGCGGCCTCCGCCTCCGCCGGGCGCTACCGCTCCTCGTCCCGCACGTCCGCCTTCGCCGACACCGTCTTCTTCGTCGTCGCCTTCTTCGCCGCCGCCGTCTTCGTCCCGGTCGCCTTCTTCGCCGCGGTCTTCGTCGCCGTCTTCTTCGCGGCGGTCTTCTTCGCCGCCGCCTTCTTGGCCGGCGCCTTCTTCGCGGGCGCCTTCTTCGCCGCCTTCTTGGCGGTCTTCTTCGCCGGCCCCTTCGCCCGCTTCTCCGCCAGCAGCTCGAACCCGCGCTCCGGCGTGATCGACTCCGGCTCGTCCCCGCGCCGCAGCGTCGCGTTCGTCTCGCCGTCCGTCACGTACGGCCCGAAGCGCCCGTCCTTCACCACCACCGGCTTCCCGCTCGCCGGGTCCTCGCCCAGCTCCTTCAGCGGCGGCTTCGCCGCGGCCCGCCCGCGCTGCTTGGGCTGGGCGTAGAGGGCGAGCGCCTCTTCCAGCGTGACCGTGAAGAGCTGCTCCTCGCTCTGCAGCGAACGCGAGTCGGTGCCCTTCTTCAGGTACGGGCCGAACCGCCCGTTCTGCGCGGTGATCTCCGTGCCGCTCTCCGGGTCGGTGCCCACGACCCGCGGCAGCGACAGCAGCTTCAGCGCGTCCGCCAGCGTCACCGTGTCCAGCGACATCGACTGGAACAGCGAGGCCGTCCGCGGCTTCACCGCGTTCTTGCCGGACTGCGGCGTGCCCTCGGGCAGCACCTCGGTCACGTACGGCCCGTAGCGCCCGTCCTTGGCGACGATCTCGCGCCCGCTCTCCGGGTCGGTGCCCAGCTCGTACGCCCCGCTGGGCTTGTCGAGCAGTTCCTCGGCCAGCTCCACGGTCAGCTCGTCCGGCGGCAGTTCGTCCGGCACGTCCGCGCGCCGGTGCTCCTCGGTGTCCCGCTCGCCGCGCTCGACGTACGGCCCGTAGCGCCCGACGCGCAGCACGATCCCGTCGCCCACCGGGAACGTGGAGACCTCCCGGGCGTCGATCGCGCCCAGGTCCGTGACCAGCTCCTTCAGCCCGGCCAGATGATCGGCGGTGTCGGCGCCGGCCCGCTCCTCGGCGGGGGTGGCGACGTCGTCCGTACCGAAGTAGAAGCGCCGCAGCCACGGCACCGCCTCGGCCTCGCCGCGCGCGATGCGGTCGAGGTCGTCCTCCATCTTGGCGGTGAAGTCGTAGTCGATGTAGCGGCCGAAGTGCTTCTCCATCAGCCCGACGACGGCGAAGGAGAGGAACGACGGCACCAGGGCCGTGCCCTTCTTGAAGACGTAGCCGCGGTCCAGGATCGTGCCGATGATCGAGGCGTACGTGGACGGGCGGCCGATCTCCCGCTCTTCCAGCTCCTTGACCAGCGTCGCCTCGGTGTAGCGGGCGGGCGGCTTGGTGGCGTGCCCGTCCGCGGTGATCTCCTCGGCGCTCAGCCGGTCGCCCTCGGCGAGCTGCGGCAGCGGCCGGTCGCGGTTGTCGAGGTCGGCGGAGGGGTCGTCGGAGCCCTCGACGTACGCCTTCATGAAGCCGTGGAACGTGATGACCCGGCCGGACGCGGAGAACTCGGCGTCCCGCCCGTCCGCCGCCGTGCCGCCCAGCTTCACCGTCACGGACTGCCCGGTGGCGTCCTTCATCTGCGACGCGACCGTACGCATCCAGATCAGCTCGTACAGCCGGAACTCCGTGCCGGACAGCCCCGTGTCCGCCGGCGTGCGGAAGCGGTCGCCGGAGGGCCGGATCGCCTCGTGCGCCTCCTGCGCGTTCTTCACCTTGCCGGCGTAGTTCCGCGGCCGGTCCGGCAGGTAGTCGCGCCCGTACAACTGCGTGACCTGCGCCCGCGCGGCGGCGACCGCGGTCTCCGACAGTGTCGTGGAGTCGGTGCGCATATAGGTGATGAAGCCGTTCTCGTACAGCCGCTGGGCCACCTGCATGGTGGCCTTGGCGCCGAGCCCCAGCTTGCGCGACGCCTCCTGCTGGAGCGTGGTCGTACGGAACGGGGCCGAGGGCGAGCGGCGGTACGGCTTCGCCTCGACGCTGCGTACGGCGAACGCCGTGTCCTGGAGAGCGGCGGCCAGCGCGCGGGCGCTCTCCTCGCTCAGGTGCAGCACGTCGGCGGAGGAACCGCTCTTGAGCTGCCCGTCCTGACCGAAGTCGCGGCCCTGGGCGATCCGGCGGCCGTCGACCGCGGAGAGCTTGGCGCCGAAGCTGCGCGGGTCGGTGGCGTCGCCGGCGCGGCCGGTGGCGAAGACGCCGGCCAGGTCCCAGTACTCGGCGGAGCGGAAGGCGATGCGCTCGCGCTCCCGCTCGACGACGAGGCGGGTGGCGACGGACTGGACCCGGCCGGCGGAGAGCCGGGGCATGACCTTCTTCCACAGCACCGGCGAGACCTCGTACCCGTACAGCCGGTCGAGGATGCGGCGGGTCTCCTGGGCGTCGACGAGTTTCTGGTTGAGCTGGCGCGGATTGGCGACGGCCTGGCGGATCGCGTCCTTGGTGATCTCGTGGAAGACCATCCGGTGCACCGGGACCTTGGGCTTCAGCACCTCCAGCAGGTGCCAGGCGATGGCCTCGCCCTCGCGGTCCTCATCCGTCGCGAGATACAGCTCGTCCGACTCGGCCAGCAGTTTCTTCAACTTGCTGACCTGTTGCTTTTTATCGCTGTTCACCACATACAGCGGCTCGAAGTCATGATCGACGTTCACCCCGAGCCGGGCCCAGGACTCCCCCTTGTATTTCGCCGGCACCTCGGCGGCTCCGTTCGGGAGATCGCGGATGTGCCCGACGCTCGACTCGACCTCGTAGCCGGGGCCCAGATAGCCCTTGATCGTCTTCGCCTTGGCAGGCGACTCCACGATGACGAGTCGGCGGGTCTTGCTGGTGGCGGACAACTTCGGCTCTCTCTTCTCCGGTCGGAAGCTGGCAGCGATCTGGTGGGGGGATTCGCGGCGATCTTGCCGGTGGTCGTTATCGGTGGGCCTTGTGGGACCTCTTGTGGACGGCCGTGCGGGTCGTACGTCGCTGTGCTGGGCGTTGCTGCGGAGTGTGACGGTACAACCCGCCCCCGTGTCAAGCGGCTAAAACCCGGGGCGCCACTCGAACGGTAACCCGACAAGCCGCCTAGCTCCCGCACAGGGCACATTCCGGTCGTGGTGGCCTGTATCGCACAGCCCCTTGACAGCAGCCAGTACTACGGATGGGAGTATGGGCGTCCGACCGCGCCGCGAGGCCCGTTCGGAGCCCACCACTTCAGACATCCGACCGGGGGGACGTACCAGTGTCCGATCCGTATCAGAATCCTTATGGCCAGCAGCCCGGACAGCCGGGCCAGCCCGGGCAGCCGGGCCAGCAGCCCCAGCCGGGATACGGCTATCCGCAGTACGGCCAGCAGGACCCGAACCAGAACCCGTACGCGCAGCCCGGCCAGCAGCCGGGATACGGCTACCCGGGTGGTCAGCCGGGCGGTCTCCCGCAGGCCCCGGCCGCGGCGGCGGGCTACGACCCGAACGCACCGTACGGCTACGACCCGCACGGTCGCCCGTACTCGGACAAGTCCAAGATCGTCGCGGGTGTGCTGCAGCTCTTCATCGGCACGCTGGGCATCGGCCGCTTCTACACCGGGCACACCGGCATGGCCATCGCCCAGCTCCTCACCTGCGGCGGCGTGGGCATCTGGGCCCTCATCGACGGCATCATGATCCTCGTCAGCGACGACAAGACCGATGCCAAGGGCCGCGTCCTCCGCTCCTGACGCCGTCGGCCCTCCGGCGCCCACCGGGCACCCGGACCCGCCGCCTCCCGTTTCCCCGCGACCGGAGACGGCGGGTATCGCGCGCCCGCGGCAGGCGGAGGGCGTACGGCGCAGGGGCGCGGCGCGCGTTCGGCGCCTGCTGCGCCGGCCGGCCACCGCGCCGCTCGCACTGGCGGCGGCGGGGGCCGCGGGTGCGGCGTACCTCTACGGCACGAATCCCCACGAGCCGGGGCACTGGCTGCCCCGCTGCCCGTTCAACTGGGCCACCGGCCTGGACTGTCCCGCCTGCGGCGCTACCCGCATGGCGTACGACCTCCTCCACGGCGACCTCGGCTCCGCCTTCCACAGCAACGCCCTGATGCTGCTGCTCGGCCTCCCGTTCGCGGCGGTGCTCTACGGCCGCTGGCTGTACGAGGGCCTGCGCGGGCGCCGCTGGCGGCCGTCCTTCGGGCGGCTCGGCACGGCGGCGGTGCTGGGCGTGGCGGTGGTGTGGGCGGTGGTGCGGAACGTGGCGTGACCCCGCCCCCGGCGCGGGCCGGGCCCGCGGGGACTCAGTCCGCGGGGGCCAGGAACCCCTGTTCCACCAGCAGCCTGATCATCTCCGGCGTGCGCTCCCGCAGCGCCGCCGGGTCCGCCGCCAGTACCTGCGCGATGGCGTCCAGGATGACCCCCGCGGGCAGCGTCCCGTCGCATGCGCCGGCGAAGCCCGCGGAGACCGTGTCCACCCGCGTCGCCCGCCGCATCCCCAGTTGCCGGCGGAGCACCACGTGCTCCGGGTCCTCCTCACCCGGCCGGCCCACCTGCTCCTGCACCACGTCGTCCGCGAGCCGGAACACCGTCGCGAGCAGCGCCTCGTCGTCCGTACGGCGCAGGAAGTCCTGCCGCGCGAAGTGCTCCACCACGGCCGCGCCGAGCGGCTGTTCGACGGCGTGCGGCCAGTCCTCGACGGTGACCGCGGGGTCCGCCGCGTCCGTACGGCGCAGGGTGATCCAGCCGAAGCCGACCGCCCGGGTGCGGCTGGCGGCGAAGGCGTCGAGCCAGTCGTCGTAGCGGGCGGCGTAGGCCGCGGGGTCGGCGTGGTCACCCGCGTCGCGCAGCCACAGCTCCGCGTACTGCGTGACGTCCTGCACCTCCCGCTGCACGATCCACGCGTCGCAGCCGGGCGGCACCCAGCCGGCGACGCGCTCGCGCCAGTCCTCGTCCTCGACGTGCTGCCAGTTGGCGAGGAGCTGGCAGTAGCCGCCCTCGGCGAGGTGTTCCGCGGCCCCGGCGACCAGCGTGCGGCACAGCTCGTCGCCCGCCATGCCGCCGTCGCGGTAGCTGAGCCGGGCGGCGGGCGAGATGACGAACGGCGGGTTGGAGACGATCAGGTCGTACCGCTCGCCGGCCACCGGCTCGAAGAGCGACCCGGCCCGCAGGTCCGCGGCGGGTGCGCCGGAGAGGGCGAGCGTGAGCCGGGCGCAGTCGAGGGCGCGGGGGTTGACGTCGGTGGCCGTGACGGCGCCGGCGCGGGCGCCGGCGTGCAGCGCCTGGATCCCCGAGCCGGTGCCGACGTCGAGCACGCGCCCGCCGTCGAGCGGCACGGTGAGCCCGGCGAGCGTCGTGGAGGCGCCGCCGACGCCGAGGACGAGGTCCGCGCCGGACGAACCGGGTGCCCCGGTTCCGTACGCTCCGGCCCGCCGGGCCCCGGCCGCACCCCCCACCGCGCAGCCCAGATCCGAGACGATCCACCAGTCCTGCCCCTCGGGGCCGCTGTACGGCCGGACGTCGACCACGGCCCGTACCGCCTCGGCGTGCTCCCGGGGGACGGCGTGCTGGAGGAGGAAGAGCCGGGTCAGGGTGGCGAGCGCCGGCGGCGTCCGGCCGGGCGGCCACCGGGTCGCCCGCTCGGCGGGGACGGTCTCGCTGCGGGCGAGGGCCGCGTACGCGGGGGCGCCCAGGAGGTCCAGCAGGCCGTCGGCGGTGAAGCCCGCCGCGAGCAGCGCCGCGCGCAGCTCGGCGGCGCTGTCGGGGAAGGGGACGTCCGGGAGGGGAGGGCCGGGGAGGGAAAGATCGTCGGTCGCGCTCACGGGCACCATTGTGCTGCCGCCGCGGCCGCGCCGCCGACCAGCCCGCCGGGCGCGGCTAAGCAGGGCCTAGGCTGCTTGCGACGGCTTGGCCTTCGACTTCTGGCAGCCCTCCTGCTCGGCCAGCGCCTCGCCGACCTCACCCGCCTGCAGCTTGTTCAGCGCCTCGTCGCCGCTCTTGCTGATCTTGTCGGCCTCGCCCGCCAGCTCGCGCAGGCCCTCCGCGAACGCCGCCTGGTCCTTGACGTCCAGGTCCTCGACCTGCTTCTGCAGGTCCGCGTACGCCGCCGCCACCTGCTGCAGCTCGGTCACGGCACCGCCGTGGGTGTTCTTGCCGTCGTCGACCGGCGGCGCGCCCACCTTGCTCACGGCCTTGCTCATCGCGGTGTACGCCTCGGAGATCTCGCCGAACGCCTGGGCGTCCGCCTCCTGCACCTTCCGCGGGTCCTTCTCGGTCGTCGCCTCGCCGATGGCGAGGTTGGCCTGGTCCCGCTTCTGCAACTCCGGCTGGATCCGGTCGCAGAGGGAGCCCGCCCACTTCTGGACCTCCGCCCCGTTGTCATCGCTGCAGCCGGTCGCCGCGAGCAGCGTGACGGCGGCACCGGCCAGGGCGGCGGCAAGCTTCTTGTTCACCGGATCATCCCTTCGAGACTGAGACACCCGGAACATACACCGGCACCCCGCCGGTACGACGAATCGCCGGGGCCGCACGCCGCGTCGTGCACCATTTGCCACAACTGCCACGGCAGATCACATCAGTCACAGCAGTAACAGCGCTCCCGCCGAAAACCACCACACCCCGCCGGCCGGGAGCGGTCTCGCCTCCCGGCCGGCGGGGTGTGGTGCCGTGGCCCGGTCTCAGCCGTTGACCACCGCCGGGTCGGTCTGTGACGTCGGCGGCGGGCCCGTGGGCGCCGTGGTCTCCGACTCCTCGTCACCGACCGCGATGCCGCGGCGCTTGGAGATGTACACGGCACCGGCGATGATCCCGATGGCCGCGACCGCGATGACGGCCCGTACCGCGGGGTTGGCGTCGTCGCCGTACGAGAACTTCACCACCGCCGGCGCGATGAGGAGCGCCACCAGGTTCATCACCTTGAGCAGCGGGTTGATCGCCGGGCCCGCGGTGTCCTTGAACGGGTCGCCGACCGTGTCGCCGATCACCGTGGCGGCGTGGGCCTCGCTGCCCTTGCCGCCGTGGTTCCCGTCCTCGACGAGCTTCTTGGCGTTGTCCCAGGCGCCGCCCGAGTTGGCCAGGAAGACCGCCATGAGCACGCCCGCGCCGATGGCACCGGCGAGGAACGAGGCCAGCGCGCCGACGCCGAGGGTGAAGCCGACCGCGATCGGCGCCATGACGGCGAGCAGACCGGGCGTACGCAGCTCGCGCAGCGCGTCCCGGGTGCAGATGTCGACGACCTTGCCGTACTCCGGCTCCTCCGAGTAGTCCATGATCCCCGGGCGCTCGCGGAACTGCCGGCGCACCTCGAAGACCACCGCGCCCGCGGAGCGGGAGACGGCGTTGATGGCCAGACCGGAGAAGAGGAAGACGACCGCGGCGCCGAGGATGAGGCCGACGAGGTTGTTCGGCTGCCCGATGTCCAGGCTGAGGGCCAGCGGGTTGCCGACGTTCGTCGCCTCCGCCACCGCCTCGTTGACCGCGTCGCGGTACGAGCCGAAGAGCGCCGCCGCCGCGAGGACCGCGGTGGCGATGGCGATTCCCTTGGTGATGGCCTTGGTGGTGTTGCCGACCGCGTCCAGGTTGGTGAGGACCTGGGCGCCGTCGCCCTCGACGTCGCCGGACATCTCGGCGATGCCCTGGGCGTTGTCGGAGACCGGGCCGAAGGTGTCCATCGCGACGATGACGCCGACGGTGGTCAGCAGGCCGGTGCCGGCCAGGGCGACCGCGAAGAGCGCCAGCATGATGGACGTACCGCCGAGGAGGAACGCGCCGTAGACGCTGAGGCCGATGAGGACCGCGGTGTAGACGGCGGACTCCAGGCCGATGGAGATGCCGGAGAGCACCACCGTGGCCGGGCCGGTGAGCGAGGTCTTGCCGATGTCCCGTACGGGACGGCGGTTGGTCTCGGTGAAGTAGCCGGTGAGCTGCTGGATGACCGCCGCGAGCACGATGCCGATGGCGACCGCGACGAGCGCGAGCACCTGCGGGTTGCCGTCGTGCTCGCCGATGCCGGCGCCGACGCCGTCGAGGTCCGCGTACGACGAGGGGAGGTACGCGAAGACGGCGATGGCCACCATCACCAGGGAGATCACCGCGGAGATGAAGAAGCCGCGGTTGATGGCGGTCATGCCGCTGCGGTCGCTGGCCTTGGGCGCCACGACGAAGACGCCGATCATGGCGGTGACCACGCCGATCGCGGGGACGATCAGCGGGAAGGCGAGACCGGCGTCGCCCAGGGCGACCTTGCCCAGGATGAGCGCGGCGACGAGGGTGACGGCGTACGACTCGAAGAGGTCGGCCGCCATGCCGGCGCAGTCGCCGACGTTGTCGCCGACGTTGTCGGCGATGGTGGCGGCGTTGCGCGGGTCGTCCTCGGGGATGCCCTGCTCGACCTTGCCGACGAGGTCGGCGCCGACGTCCGCGGCCTTGGTGAAGATGCCGCCGCCGACACGCATGAACATCGCGATCAGCGCGGCGCCGAGGCCGAAGCCCTCCAGCACCTTGGGCGCGTCGGCCGCGTACACGAGCACGACGCTGCACGCGCCGAGCAGGCCGAGGCCGACGGTGAACATGCCGACGACGCCGCCGGTGCGGAACGCCAGCTTGGTCGCCTCGTGGCTCACCGCGGTGAGGTCCTTGGCGGGCTCGCCCTCGCGCGGGGTGGCGGCGCGCGCGGCGGCTGCCACGCGCACGTTGCTGCGGACCGCGAGCCACATGCCGATGTATCCGGTCGCGGCCGAGAACGCGGCGCCGACCAGGAAGAAGATCGAGCGTCCCGCCCGCTCCGACCAGTCGTCCGCGGGCAAGAGGAAGAGCAGGAAGAAGACCACGACCGCGAAGATGCCGATGGTGCGCAACTGGCGGGCCAGATAGGCGTTCGCACCTTCCTGTACCGCCGCCGCGATCTTCTTCATATTGTCCGTGCCCTCGCCTGCGGCGAGTACCTGACGGAGCAGCACCACGGCGACCGCGAGTGCGGCAAGCGCGACCACGGCGATGATCGCCACGATGGCCCGGTTGCCGCTGGTGAGTTCCACGGCCAGTAGGTGGTCCTGCTGTAGTGGGGTGAAATGCCCCGCCATTCGTCCTCCTTGACGTACGGCACATGGGCGCGCGGCAGCCCCGACTGCGGGTATGGGCGGTCGGGGTTTGGGCGGCCGCAGCGCTCAGGCGTCCTGAGCTGCAAGTTGTGGACGGATTGTAGGGAGCGGAACTAGATCAAAACAGAGCGTCCCCGGGGGAATTCGGCTCCGACGACGATCAATGCGGTGACGGGCGTCTGTCAATTCGCTCGAAAGAGGGATGCGGGAACGGCGGGACAATGCCGGGAAAATGATCTCGGGAGCCGGAGAAAGCGCTGATCAGAAGCGCCTTGATCTTGAAATGCGCGGGTCAAGGGGTGGGTCGCGGGAGGGCCGGGAGCGGCAGGGGGCGGGCGGATCGGCGGTCGCCCGGAGCCGATCGGCGCCGGGCGGGGGAAGCCGCAGGGTGACAGGGGATTGCCGTACGTGTCAGGGGGAAGCCCGGAGGCCGGGTGCCGGTGCCTCTGGGCGGGCGTACGGGCCGTCGTGCCGGGCGCGGGCGGGCCGGCCTGCCGTACCCGCCTCGGAGGGCCGTGCGGGCCTCGGGCGCCCGTGCGGGCCGCGGGCCGGCATACGGGCCTCAGCGCGCCGTACGCGCCTCAGGGCGGCCGTACGAGTATCAGGCCGGGTAGATGCGTGGGAGCCGCCGTACGGCCCGCAGAGGGGCCGTACGCCCGTTCAGGAGCCCGCTGCCGCGGGGGCGGCCGGCCAGCTCATCCGGATCGTGCCGCCGGACTCGCCCGCGGTGACCTCGACGTCGTCGACCAGACCGCTGATGACCGCGAGACCCATCTCGTCGTCTATGCCCGACCCGTCGCCGCCCGGGCCGCTCGCGTTCCCGTCGCCGTCCGGGTCGGGGTGGGTCTCGGCGGTGCTGCGGGCTGCGGGCACGTGGCCGGGGACCGTCGGCGCGTCGTCGCCGACCTCGATGGAGAACTTCTTCTCCTCCTCGGTGAGCACCACCCGCACCGGACCCGACAGCCCGTTGTGCTGGTGCAGCCCGACGGCGCGCAGGCATGCCTCGCCCACGGCGAGGCGCACCTCGTCGAGCACCGCCTCGTCCACACCCGCCCGGCGCGCGACCGCGGCCGCCACCAGGCGTGCCGTGCGGACGTGCTCGGGAAGAGCACTGAAGCGCAATTCAACGGTGGGCATGCCATCCCCTTCACGTCATCCCACGCCATCCCGCGGTCCACGGGATGCATCCGTACCGGAGCCAACCGCAGAGGGACCCGGCGCGCGGCCCGGTCCCTCCGCCTGTGTGGCGTCCTGTGTCAGTCCTTCGCGGCGACGGCTTCGTCGACCGAGGTGTGGATGGGGAACACCTTGGTCAGGCCCGTGATACGGAAGATCTTCAGAATGCGCTCCTGGTTGCAGACCAGACGCAGCGAGCCCTCGTGGGCCCGGACCCGCTTCAGTCCGCCGACGAGGACGCCGAGACCGGTGGAGTCGAGGAAGTCGACCCGCTCCATGTCGACGACCAGGTGGTAGCTGCCGTCGTTGACCAGCTCGACCAACTGCTCGCGCAGCTTGGGGGCGGTATACACATCAATCTCGCCACCGACTTCGACGACCGTGCGGTCGCCCACGGTACGAGTCGACAGGGACAGGTCCACGGATCCTCCAGCACCTTTCAGCGAGCGGCTGCCCCGGGCGTCCCCCGCCGTCCGGCCGGAGACGGATCGGCATCCGCCATGGCATTCAATCACTTACCCCCGGGCGTGCACGACGCCTTGGGGTCATTGTCCGTCGCATCGGTGACACACTCGTGCCGATGGACGCGAACGAGTGGAGGGACGCGAACGAGCCGGGGACAGCCCCCGCGGCCGCCGGCATCCGGCCGGGGCGCGTACCCGGCGCGCGCTCCGGCGCACCGCACGTCACACCGGCAGGACCGCCCGACGGCGCACCGCCCGGCGCGCCGGACCGCACGGCGGCGGACGGCGCCGCGGCCGGTCCCGCGCATGTCACCCCGCGCACCGCGCTGCGCCGGCTCGCCGCCCGGGAGGACCGCGCCGCTCGCATCACTCATACGGAGCACCTGCCCCCGCGCGGCGGGCGCCATGCCGACTGGCCTGCGGGCATCCGGCCCGAGGTGGTCGGCGCCATCGAGGCCGCCGGGATCCGGCGGCCGTGGGCACACCAGGCGCGGATGGCCGCGCACGCGCTCGCGGGCGAGTCGGTGATCGCCGCCACGGGCACCGCGTCGGGCAAGTCCCTGGCGTATCTGGCGCCCGTGCTCAGCGCGGCGCTCGACGGCTCCGAGGCCCCCAACGGGCGGGGCGCGACGGCCCTGTACGTGGCGCCGACGAAGGCGCTGGCCGCCGACCAGCTACGCGCGGTCAAGGCGCTGGCCGCCCCGCTCGGCAAGGCCGTGCGCCCGGCCGTCTACGACGGTGACACGCCCGCCGAGGAACGCGAATGGGTGCGCCTCTACGCCAACCTCGTCCTCACCAACCCCGACATGCTGCACCGCGGCATACTCCCGGCCCACTCCCGCTGGTCGTCCTTCCTGCGCGCCCTGCGCTACGTCGTCATCGACGAGTGCCACACCTACCGCGGCGTCTTCGGCTCCCACGTCGCCCAGGTCGTACGGCGGCTGCGCCGGCTCTGCGCCCGCTACGGCGCGGACCCGGTGTTCCTCCTCGCCTCCGCCACGGCGGCCGAGCCGGGGCGGTCGGCGGAGCGGCTGACCGGGCGGGCCGTGGCGGAGGTCACGGACGACGCGTCGCCGCGGGGGGAGGTCGCGTTCGCCCTCTGGGAGCCGCCGCTGACGGAGCTGCACGGCGAGCGGGGCGCGCCGGTGCGGCGCACGGCCACGGCGGAGTGCGCGGAGCTGCTGACGGACCTGGCGGTCGCGGACGTGAGGACCGTCGCCTTCGTCCGCTCCCGGCGCGGCGCGGAGCTGGTCGCGATGATCGCCCAGGACCGGCTGGCGGCCGTCGACCGGGCGCTGGCCGACCGGGTCGCCGCCTACCGCGGCGGCTATCTGGCGGACGAGCGGCGGGCCCTGGAGGCGGCGCTGCAGTCCGGCGAGCTGCTGGGGCTGGCCGCGACGTCCGCGCTGGAGCTGGGCGTGGACGTGTCGGGCCTGGACGCCGTGCTGATCGCCGGCTACCCCGGCACCCGGGCCTCGCTCTGGCAGCAGGCCGGGCGCGCGGGCCGGTCGGGGCAGGGGGCGCTGGCGGTGCTGGTCGCGCGCGACGACCCACTGGACACGTACCTGGTGCACCACCCGGAGGCGCTCTTCCGCCGCCCGGTGGAGTCCACGGTGCTGGACCCGGACAACCCGTACGTGCTCGCACCGCACCTGTGCGCCGCCGCCGCCGAACTGCCGCTGACCGACGCCGACTTCACCGGCGACTCGGCGTGCTTCGGCGCTGGGGCCACCGGGCTGCTGCCGCAGCTCGCCGACCGCGGGCTGCTGCGCCGCCGGGGCACCGGGCCCGGCGCCGCCTGGCACTGGACCCGGCGCGAACGCGCCTGCGACCTCACCGACATCCGCGGCGGGGGCGGCCGCCCCGTCGACGTCGTCGAGGACGGCACCGGCCGGCTCCTCGGCACCGTCGACGCCGCGGCCTCCCACACCACCGTCCACGAGGGCGCCGTCCACCTCCACCAGGGCCTCACCTACGTGGTCCGCACCCTGGACCTGGAGGACAACGTGGCGCTGGTGGAGCGCGCCGACCCCCCGTACACCACCGTCGCCCGCGACACCACCTCCGTCTCCGTGCTGGAGACCGAGCGCGAGATCCCGTGGGGCGACGCCCGGCTGTGCTTCGGGTCGGTGGAAGTCACCAACCACGTGGTCTCCTTCCTGCGCCGCCGGCTGATCACCGGCGAGATCATGGGCGAGACGAAGCTCGACCTCCCGCCGCGGACGCTGCGCACCCGCGCCGTCTGGTGGACAGTCACCGACGACCAGTTGGACGCGGCGGACATCGCCCAGGAGCAGTTGGGCGGCGCCCTGCACGCGGCGGAGCACGCCGCCATCGGCATGCTGCCGCTCTTCGCCACATGCGACCGCTGGGACGTCGGCGGCGTCTCCGTCCCCCTGCACGGCGACACGCTGCTGCCGACCGTCTTCGTCTACGACGGCCACCCGGGCGGCGCGGGCTTCGCCGAACGCGCCTTCGGCGTCGCCCGCGACTGGCTCGGCGCGACCCGCGCCGCGATCGCCGCCTGCGAGTGCGAGTCCGGCTGCCCGTCCTGCGTGCAGTCCCCGAAGTGCGGCAACGGGAACGACCCGCTGGACAAGGCGGCGGCGGTACGCCTGCTGACGACGCTGCTGCGGGAGGCGGGGCAGGGAGCGCAGCCCGCGGCGGCCCGGGCGGCGCAGACGGAGGCGGCGGACGAGAGCTGACGGACTCCGGCGGACCGGACTGAACCGGGTAGACCGGGTGGACCGGGTGGACCGAACCGGCTGGAACCGGCCGAACCGGACCCTCCGCCCGGCTCCCGCGCGGCCGCGCCCCGCCCTCCCGCCGGCGCTCAGCCGGCGGCGTCGAGACGGGCCCGCTGGTCCTCCGTCAGCTCCAGGTCCACCGCGGCCAGGCTCTCGTCCAGTTGCGCCACGGACGAGGCGCCGACCAGCGGTATCACCGGCACCTCCCCGCCGATGAGCCAGGAGAGCACCACCTGGTTGACCGTCGCCCCGGCGTCCTTCGCCACCGCCCGCAGGGCCTCCAGCCGCGCCGGCGTCCCCGGGTGGTCCAGCTCGTCCCCGAGCGGCTTGTCCGCGCGGACGTAGCCCCCGGCGAGCAGCGGCGAGTACGCGACGAGCGTGAGCCCGGGGTTGTGCCGCAGGTAGCTGAGCATCGCGCCGTCCACGCCGCCCGGGGACCCGTCCGGGTCGAGCTCGCTGGGGCGGTCGGTGCGCCGGCGCAGGTAGGTGTGGTGGTACTGCAGCAGCTCGTACCCGGCGAGACCGGAGGCCGCCGCGTGGGCACGGGCCCGCTCCACCCGCCAGACCCACTGGTTGCTGACTCCCAGCAGCCCGACGGAGCCCTCCGCCACGAGCGCGCCGAACGCTTCGACGGTCTCCTCCTGCGGGACGGTCATGTCGTCGATGTGCGCGTACAGGATGTCCAGCTTCTCCACCCCGAGCCGCCGCCTGCTCTCCTCCGCGGACTGCCGGATCACCTTCGCCGACAGGCCCTCGGGGTTGTCGACGTACGAGGTGCCGGGAGCGAGCGGCCGGGCACCGAGCTTGGTCGCGATGACCACCTCGTCCCCGATGCCCCGGCTGCGCCGCCACCGGCCGAGCAGGCTCTCGCTCTGCCCGCCCTGCGAACCGTCCACCCAGAACGCGTAGTTGTCGGACGTGTCGACGAACGTGCCGCCGGCCGCCACGTAGCGGTCGAGGATCGCGAACGAGGTCTCCTCGTCGGTCCTGGACCCGAAGAGCATGGCCCCGAGGCTGAGCACGCTGACCTCGCGCCGGTTCTGCGGGTCGGCACCGATCGTGCGGTACTTCATGCGGAGTCCTTTCGTGTGTCTGCCCAAGCGGGAGTCTGAACGCTGGAGCACGCTCTACCGCAAGCCCGGCCGCGGGACCGGACGCAGGCCGGACGCGAGACCGGCCGGGGCCGGCGGCCCCGCGCGGGAGCGGACTTCGGCGGTGAAGCGGCCGGTACGGGCCGACGCCACGACGTCCGCGACCTCCCCGGCCACGGCGCACCGCAGCAGCCGGGCCCCCTGCGCCGCCGCCACCCGGCGGGCGGCGGCGCACGCCGCGGCCTCGCCGAGCAGCGCCCGGTCCGCCGCCGCCAGCGCCGCCAGGTCGGCGGCACCGCCGGCGCGGTGGCGGGAGTGCACCGCCTGCCCCAGGGCCAGCGCGGCGGCGAACACCGCGCACAGCGCGAAGCACGCCAGCGCCGACCACACCGTCGCCCCGCCCCGGTCATCGAACGGTCTCTTCCGCAAGGGCGACCGCCTCCCCTCCGAGGTCGAGGGAGAGCGACCCCGGGCCGGGGGCCGCCCCCCGCACCCGTACCCGCACCAGATCGCCCTCCCGCGCCACCGCCACGTCCGCCCCGCGCGGAGCCGCCGCCAGCGCCGCCCCGCGTACGTCGTCCGCCGGCTCGCCCCGGGCCGCGGCCCGCGCGCCCGCGCGGGCGGCGTCCACGCACTGGATCTGCGCGGCGGCGGCCATCAGCGCCCAGACCAGCCCGAGGGCGAGGAACACGAGAGCCGGAACGGCCACCGCCGCTTCCGCGGTGACGACGCCCGCGTCCGCCCGCGCTCCGGCGCGGCCCGGGTCAGAACGGGACGTCCAGCGCGCGTTCCACCACCGCCTGCAGCGCACCGCCGACCGCATCGCTCGTCACCACCTTGTACAAGATCGCCGCGAACGCGACCGCCGCGATCGTGCCCACCGCGTACTCGGACGTCGTCATCCCCGCGTCCCCGCCGAGCCTCCGCACGCACGCGCGCACCCTCCGGACGAACCTGCCGGCCATCTCAACCCCCGTGTCTCCGTACCCGAATCCATGTGTCATTCATCGACTCCCGCCCAGCAACTGCGCCGCCAGGCCCATCACCACCGGCGCCACCCCGACCGCCAGGAACGCGGGCAGGAAGCACAGCCCGAGGGGGCCCGCCACCTTGACGCCCGCCCGGCGGGCGCGAGCGGCGGCGGCGCGGGTCTCCTCCGCCCGGCACTCGGCGGCCAGCCGGGAGACCGCGTCGACCACCGGAACGCCCGTGTGGTCCGCCTGCTCCAGCCAGCCGGCCAGCCGCGCCGCGCCCGGCAGCTCCGCGAGGGGCGCCCAGGCCGCGTGCGGGGCGGCGCCGAGGCGCAGTTCCGCCGCGCCCTGCGCCAGCCGTGTCCCGACCGGTCCGCCCAGCGAGCGGCCCACCTCGGCGGCGGCCTCCCGCGGCCCCGCGCCGGCCGCGAGGCAGGCGGCGAGGAGGTCGGCGGCCAGCGCGAGGTCGGGGCCCGTCCGTATGCCGGCGTCGCGGCGTGCGACGGTGGCCGTGCGGCGCTGCCACCGCCGTATGCCGTACGCGGCGGCGAGTCCCGCCACCGCGCCGACCGCCCCGCCGACGAAGATGAGCACCGCGGCCCCCGCGAGCAGTCCGGGACCCCACCGCAACGCCGCCGCCCGGAGCCGCACCACGGCCGGCTCCCGCCCGCCGCCGGGCGCCCCGGCCGGCTCCGGGCGTACGGGCGGCGCCACGGGGCCCAGCACGGCCGGGAGCCGGCGCCGCCAGGCGCGTGCCCGCCAGGACGCGAGGGCCGCGTCCGCCGCGCAGTACGCGGCGGCCGGCACGGAAAACACTGTCCACAGGCTGTGGATGAACTCAGCGCGCATGCGCACCTCGCACGATCCGGCCCACCCAGGCCAGCCCCGCCCACTCCAGCAGACCGCCCGCCACCAGGCAGACCAGCCCCGCCGGCGTGTGCAGCAGCACCCGCAGCGGCGCGGCGCCGAGCGCCGAGCCCATCAGCAGCCCGAAGCAGGGCAGCAGGGCCAGCAGCAGTGCCGTCGCCCGCGGGCCCGCCAACTGGGCCTGCACCTCGTCCCGTTCGTCCCGCTCCGCGCGCAGCGCCGCCGCCACCCGGTCCAGCCCGTCCGCAAGTCCCGCACCGCCGCCCGCGGCCACCTGCCAGCACGCGGCGACGCCCGCCAGCCCCTGCGCACCGGGCGCACCGGCCGCCGACCGCAGCGCGCCCGGCACATCCCCGCCGAACCGCGCGGCGGCCAGCACCTCCGGACCCCCCGCGGGTCCGCCGGGCGCCGCGGCGAGCAGTGCCCCGGCCGGCTGCCGCCCGGCCCGCAGCCCGCCCGCGACCGCCGCGCACAGCTCGATCACGGCCGCCGCCCGGCGCACCTCCGCACCACGCCGCTCACGGCCGCGCAGCCGCCGCCCGACGAGCGGCACCGCCACCACCCCCGCCAGCAGCGGCAGCCACGACGCGCCCAGCAGCCCCACCACGCACCCGGCCGGCAGGCACCACAACTCGCGACGCCCACCCCACGTCCGGAACACCGCGGCCGCCCGCCACCGCCGCCCCACGCGCACCGCACTCCCCGGCGGCCCCAGCAGCGCCCTGGCCCTCCGCACCGCGGGTCTCCGCCCGCCGGCCAGCACCACGGCCGCCCCCGCGCAGAACGCCGCCCCGCACACCGGCGCGACCGCCGCGACCGCCGTGACCTCCCCGCTCACGCGGCACCCCCGCCCCGCGCCAGCAGCCGCTCCAGCCGCGGCCACCCGGCCCTGCGGGCGAACCCGCCGGCCGCCCAGACCGCGGCGGGCACCGCCGCCACCAGCCCCGCCGCGTCCCGCTCCAGCACGTGCATCTCCGCGATCCGCCGGCGCCCCCGCCGGTCGCGCACCAGGTGCAGCAGCACCGACACCCCCGCGGCCAACTGACTGTGCAGAGCGGGCCGGTCGAGTCCGGCGACCGCGCCCAGCGCCTCGAGCCGCGCGGGCACGTCGCCCGCCGCGTTCGCGTGGACGGTGCCCGAGCCGCCCTCGTGGCCGGTGTTCAGCGCGGCCAGGAGGTCGACGACCTCGCGCCCCCGCACCTCGCCCACGACCAGCCGGTCGGGCCGCATCCGCAGCGCCTGCCGCACGAGGTCCTGCAGCGTCACCTCGCCGGCACCCTCCTGGTTCGCGGGGCGGGCTTCGAGACGGACGACATGGGGGTGATCCGGTCGCAACTCGGCCGACTCCTCCGCCAGCACGATCCGCTCGTCCCGCCGCACGAGCGACAGCAGCGCACTCAGCAGCGTCGTCTTGCCGCTGCCCGTGCCGCCGCTCACCAGGAACGACAGCCGGGCGTCGAGGAGTCCGCGCAGCAGGCCCTCACCGCCGGGTGGCACCGTGCCCGCGGCGGCCAGCTCCGCGAGGCTGAACGCCCGGCGCCGCACCACCCGCAGCGACAGGCAGGCCGACCCCACCGCAACCGGCGGCAGGACCGCGTGCAGCCGCGTGCCGTCGGGCAACCGGGCGTCGACCCAGGGCCGGGCGTCGTCGAGCCGCCGCCCGGCGACGGCGGCCAAGCGCTGCGCCAGACGCCGTACGGCATCGGCGTCCGCGAACCGCACGTCGACCCGCTCCAGGCCGCAGCCCCGGTCCACCCACACCTCGTCCGGCGCGGTGACCAGCACGTCGGTCACGTCCGGCTCGGCCAGCAACGGCTCCAGCGGCCCGCTGCCGACCATCTCCGAACGCAGCGCGCCCACGATCGCCAGCACCTCGGTGTCACCGAGCAGCCGCCCCTCCCGCCGCAGCGCGGCGGCCACCCCGGCGGGCGTCGGCTCGCCGCCGCTCTCCGCCAACCGCCGCCGCACCGCCCCGACCAACTGCCCCGACACGGCGGGAATCTGCCCGTCACCACCGTCGGAGCGCCGGGGCGAGCGGCCGTAGCCGGGCACGGAACCGGGGAGTTCCGTCTCGCCGACGCCCACCGAGGCGGCCGTCCCGGCAGCGGCGGACGCGGAGCCCGGGCACCGGCCCGGCCGGTCGTCTCCCCCGGAGCTGTAGCCCCACCGGGTCGGTCCCCGCGGCGCCTCGTTCTCACCAGCCGTACGAGCCGGGAGAGTCGCCGCCGGTCCACCACCCGAGCCGGACACCGCCGGCAGCGCGCCCGGCCGCACCAAGCGCCCCGGCGCCGCGGCAGCCGCACCGGCCGCCCACGGGGCGTCCGGACCGCACTCCGCCACGTCCGGCTCCGGCTCGGCGTCGTCCCCGCGGGCCGTACGAACCGCGGCGGCTGCCGGCTCGTCCGCACCGCCCCGGCCGTACGGCGACAGGGTCCACCCCGACACCGTGACCCGCTCCTCCGCGGCCTGTTCCGTGTGCCTCATACCGGCGCCCCCTCCGTGCTCGTACCCGGCAGGGCCCGTGCCCAGAAGTCCGTGCAGAACCGGGACAGCGGCGTACGGGGGCGGCTGCCCGGCGGCGCGGCGCCGGTCTCGGCTGCCTGCCGCAGGCCCGGCTCCGCCGGGAGTTCACCGGCCAGCGGAAGGCGCAGCAGCTCGGCGACGTCCTCGGCCGGCAAACCGCCCCGCGTCGGGCCCCGCACCACCACCCGCAGATCGCCCAGCACCATCCGCACCGCGTCCGCCACCCGGTGCGCCGCCGCGACCGCACGCAGCTCCGCCGGCACCACCAGCAGCCCCACGTCCACCTGGGCCAGCGCCTCGGCCACCGGCTCGTCCACCCGTCGCGGCAGGTCGACCACGACCACCCCGCCCCGCCTGCGGGCAGCCGCCAGCACCGAGCGCATCGCCTCCGGCGCCACGGCCCCCGCCTCGCCGCCGCCCCGGTCCCAGCTCAGCAGCCGCAGGCCGTGCAGCCGCGGCAGCGACTCCTCCAGCGCCGCCCCGCCGATCCGCCCCCGCGACGATGCGAAGGCCGGCCAGCGCAGCCCCTCCGCCTCCTCGCCGCCGAGCAGCACGTCGAGCCCGCCGCCCAGCGGATCCGCGTCGACCAGCACCGTGCGCCGCCCGGCCCGCGCCGCCGTCACCGCGAGCGCGCAGGCCAGCGTGGACGCCCCCGCACCGCCCCGGCCGCCGACGACCCCGACCGTGCGGGCCTGCGCGCCGGCTCCCTCCGCGGCGTCGGCGATCCGGTCCACCAGCGCCGTCTCGCCGTCCGGCAGCACGACCACCTGCTCCGCCCCGACCGCGACCGCCCGCTCCCACACCCCCGGGTCGTCCTGATCCCGGCCGACGAGCACCACCCCGTCCCGCCGGGCCCGCCCCGCCGCCGGCCGCCCGGCACAGTCGTCCCCGACCAGCACCAGCGGTGCCGCGCCCCAGTCCTGCCGGCCCGGCGCGTGCGAGACCTCCGCCTGCGTGCCCGCCGCGGCGCAGAGGCGCAGCAGATCGTCGAGAAGGTCCTCGTCCTCCGTGACGACCAGCGGCCGCCCCGCGGCACCGTCGCCGGCACCGGGGGACGCGCTCCCCTCACCCCCGGGCCCGCCGCCGGGTCCGCCCGTCCGCCCTCCGGCCCCGGGCCCGGACCCACCGGCCCGGCGCCCCCAGGCCACCCCCGCCCCGGCTCCGCGCGCCGACGCACGGCGTACGGAAACCCCGCGAGCCGCGCCCACCGGCCCCGCGACTCCGGCCCCCGCGACCCCGGCCCCCGCGAGCCCGCCGCCCGGCCCCGCCAAGCCGCCCCGCAACCGCAGCCCGCCGTCCCGCAGCGCACCGCTCCACACCCGGCTCATCTCGCCGCCTCCCCCGCTTCACCCGCCGCACCACCCGGCACGCCGTCCGTCCAGGCCCGCGCCGCCGCCCTCCGCGACGGCACCCGGCCCGCTTCCGACCCCACCGTGCCCCCGGCGCCCCACCCCTTGTGGATCTTGGTCAGGATCTGGGGATAACCCGCCAGTTGTGGACAACTCCGTCACTCGATCGGGGGAGCGTGCCGATCCGGGGCAACGGTTACCCACGGTGATGCGTCTAGTTCCACGACGAGGATGAAGACAGCCCGAGGGACCGCCCGAAGCAAGGAGCGACCGGGAAGAGCGGAAGAAGATCCGACGCGGTCGGAGAAAAATTCGAAAAGACCGGAGTCCGGACATGCGACGACCCCCGCCGGGGGGGAGAGCGGGGGTCGTCCCCACGGCCGACTCGGGGGGGAGGAGCCGGTCCGGGTTAGCACGGTCGCGAACGATCCGTGACTTCCATGGTGTACCCGAGAGCCTTCTCAGGCAAACCCACGCGCCACACCTTACGCCGAATGGTGGGCGCCTATGCTCGCACTCGTGGAAAACCACTCGTTGCCCAGGACGGCCGCCTTCTTCGATCTGGACAAGACGGTCATTGCGAAGTCGAGCACCCTGACCTTCAGCCGGTCGTTCTACCACGGTGGGCTGATGAATCGGAGGGCTGTGCTCCGGTCCGCCTACTCGCAGTTCATCTACCTCCTGGGCGGCGCCGACCACGAGCAGACCGAGCGCATGCGCGCCTACCTCTCCAACCTCTGCCGCGGCTGGAACGTGGCCCAGGTGAGCGACATCGTGGCCGAGACCCTCCACGACCTCATCGACCCGATCATCTACGACGAGGCCGCCTCCCTCATCGAGGACCACCACCTCGCCGGCCGCGACGTCGTCATCGTCAGCAGCTCGGGCGCCGAGGTCGTCGAGCCCATCGGCGAGCTGCTCGGCGCGGACCGCACGATCGCCACCCGCATGGTCGTCGAGGACGGCCGCTACACCGGCGAGATCGACTACTACGCCTACGGGCCCGCCAAGGCGGAGGCCGTACGGGAGCTGGCCGACGCCGAGGGCTACGACCTCGCGCGCTCGTACGCCTACAGCGACTCGATCACGGACGTCCCCCTCCTGGAGACCGTCGGCCACCCCTACGCCGTCAACCCCGACCGGGCGCTGCGCCGCGAGGCGGAGCAGCGCGACTGGCCGGTGCTGTCGTTCGCCCGTCCCGTACGGCTGAAGCAGCGGCTGCCGCAGTTCTCGCTGCCCTCCCGGCCCGTGCTCGCCGCGGCCGCCGCGGGGCTGGCGGCGGCGACCGCGGCCGGGGTCGTCTGGTACGCGTACCGCCGCCGCCTCCAGGCCGCCTGAACCGCCGGAAACCCGCTCCGGCCTGCACATATCCGCTTCGCCCGATAATTAACCTTTGCCAATATTTGCAGGCGAAAGTAAATATCTGCGCGCTGGGCTTCCCTCTCCCCGTGGACAGGAGTACAAAGGAATTACGGCCCGCGAAGCCAGGGCATCCGAGGAGGATCCCCAGCAACAACGGCTCCGCGGACCGCACATGGAAGTCGGGAACCCACGCGACGCCGATCCCTCGAATAGGGACCGCCACACCAGGCAACGGACGGGTGCCGGGCCTGATGGGCAAAGAACTCTGCACGCACTGGTAGCCCGGCCGACATGAGACAGCGGCGGTGCCCCAGGGTGCCGCCGCAACTCTGCGGCTACGGGCCCGCGGAACCCCCGGGCGCCACGGTTACGCCGCGCCCCGCTGCAGCGCCTCGCAGACCGCCGTGCTCTCCCGCGCCCCCAGCTCGACGGCCCGGCCGCAGTGCGCGATCCACCCCCCGACGCCCTCCGGCGTCCCGCTCGCGTAGCCCGCGAGCGCCGTCTCGTACGGACCGCGCCCCTGCTCGGCGTGGCCCACCTCCGCCGGGCAGACCCCCTTCGGGTCCAGCCCGCTGCCGACGAGCACGATCCGCTCGGCGGCCCGGGCGACCAGCCCGTTGCCGGTACGGAACGGGCGCAGCGTCAGCAACTCCCCGTGCACCACCGCAGCCATGACCAGCGCGGGAGCGGACGAGCCCGCGACGACCAGGGCCGCCAGCGCGTCCAGCCGCGCCGCCGCCTCCTCGGCGTCCGGCAGCGGCGACGGCAGCACCGCACCCGGCTCCGTGACGCCCTCGCCCGCCAGCCGCGGCCGGCCCACCGCCTCGCCGGCATCCCCCGCCGTGGAGTCCCCGGTACCCGCCGACGCCACCACGTGCAGCCGCGCGAGGACCTGCATCGGCGACTGCCGCCAGGTGCTCAGCAGTTGCCCCGCCTCCGCGTTCGCCCGCAGCGCCCCGCCGACCGTCCGCGGCTCCCCCGCGCCGGAGAAATCGCTGCGCCGCCGTACCTCCTCCAGCGCCCAGTCCGCCCCCGACAGCGCCGCCGAGGCCCGCGCCCCGCGCAGCGCCGCCTCCGCCGACACCTCGTTGCTGCGCCGCCGCATGACCCGGTGCCCGTAGACGCGATCGACCGCCCTCCTGACGGAGGACACCGCCTCCTCGACTCCCGGGAGGGTGCTCAGGGCCGCCAGCGGGTCGGTCACGCTCGTCATGCGTACGAGACTACGCAACCCGATGGGGTGGACTTGTCGGGCCCTTTCCCTGACCGCGGGGCAAGATCCCGCTACCGTTTCTGAACATGAAGATCGCTTTCGTGGGAAAGGGCGGCAGCGGCAAGACCACCCTGTCGTCCCTCTTCGTCCGGCATCTCGCCGGCACCGGCCGCCCCGTGCTCGCCGTCGACGCCGACATCAACCAGCACCTGGGCGCCGCCCTCGGGCTCGACGAGGAGGAGGCCGCCCGGCTGCCCGCGCTCGGCGCGCACCTCCCGCTCATCAAGGAGCACCTGCGCGGCGACAACCCGCGGATCGCGGACGCCGCCGGCATGATCAAGACCACACCCCCCGGCACGGGTTCCCGCCTGCTCACGGTCACCGGCGACAATCCGGTGTACGCCGCGTGCGCGCGCCCCGTGCGGTTGGACAACGGCTCCGTGCGCCTCATGGTCACCGGCCCGTTCACCGAGGCCGACCTCGGCGTCGCCTGCTACCACTCCAAGACCGGTGCGGTGGAGATGTGCCTCAACCACCTGGTCGACGGGCGCGAGGAGTACGTCGTCGTCGACATGACGGCGGGCAGCGACTCCTTCGCCTCCGGTATGTTCACGCGTTTCGACATGACGTTCCTCGTCGCCGAGCCGACCCGCAAGGGCGTCTCCGTCTACCGCCAGTACAAGGAATACGCGCGCGACTTCGACGTCGCGCTGCGCGTCGTCGGCAACAAGGTGCAGGGCCCGGAGGATCTGGAGTTCCTGCGCGCGGAGGTGGGCGCCGACCTGCTGGCCGCCTTCCCGCACTCCGACTGGGTGCGGTCGATGGAGAAGGGCCGCCCCCCGGCGTTCGCGACGCTGGAGGAGCCGGCGGCGCAGGTGCTGCGGGAGCTGTACGGGGCCGTGGACGCGTCGTACGAGCGCCGCGACTGGGCCCGGTACACCGACCAGATGGTGCACTTCCACCGCAGGAACGCGGAGAGCTGGGGCAACGCGAAGACCGGGGCCGACCTGAGGGACCAGATCGACCCCGGCTTCGTCCTGGGCGAGACGACGCCCCCGGAGCCCCTGCCGGCCGTACGGGACGCGGCCGCGGCCCCTCAGCCCGCCTGACCCTCCTTGGCGTCCGCGGCGCCGGCGTGGTCCTTCTCCCGGGACCCCGCCGGCTCGGCACGCTGCGCGCTCCCCTTCTTGGCGTTCTTGGTGTCCTTCGCGTCCTTCGCCAGGAACTTCTCCCAGCCCTTCGCCGGCTGCTCGCCCACGTCCAGCGTGCGCAGCCTGGCGAGCGCCGCCGGGTCCTGCGCGTCCAGCCAGTCCACCAACTGCCGGAAGGAGACGCAGTGCACGTCCTTCTTGGGGCAGACGGTCTTGATGGTGTCCTCTACGGCACGCATGTACGCGCCGCCGTTCCAGCTCTCGAAGTGGTTTCCGATGACGAGAGGCGCGCGGTTGGTCGTGTACGCCCGCTCGAAACCGGCCAGTAGCCCCTCGCGCATCTGCCGTTCGAAGGCGGCGTGCTGGGCGGCGGGCGCATAGGCGGTGCCCGACTGGTTGGCCATGAAGTTGTAGTCCATGCTCACGACTTCGAAGGCGCGGCCGGGGAAGGGGACCTCCTGCAACGACAGGTCCCAGATGCCCTCCTTCTTCCTGGGCCACACCTGGCTGCCGACACCGCTGGTGTCATAGCGGAAACCCATCTCCTTCGACGCCTTCATGAGGTTCTTCTGGCCCTCCAGGCAGGGGGCGCGACCGCCGACCAGCTCCTTGTCGTAGTCGAAGGGAAGGGGATCCGCCTTCTTCCGGCCGGTGTTCGTCTTCCAGCGCTGCACGAACTGCTTGGCCTGCGCGATCTCGCTCTTCCAGTCCTCCTTCGACCAGCTCGCGACGCCCGTACGGCCGCAGAAGTGGCCGTTGAAGTGGGTGCCGATCTCGCTGCCCTCCAGCCAGGCGCCGCGTACCTGCTCCAGGGTGGCGGCGACCTCCTCCTCGTCCAGGTAGCCGATGTCGGAGGCACCGCGGGCGTGGCCGGGGGGCTGGTACTCCATGCGCTTGTCCCGGGGCAGGACGTAGACGCCGCTGAGGAAGTACGTCATGGCCGCGTCGTTCTCCCGCGCCACCTTGCGGAAGTGGGAGAAGAGCCGCTGGCCGTCCTCGCCGGCGCCGTCCCAGGAGAAGACGACGAACTGCGGCGGCTTGGCGCCGGCCGACATCCGGCTGATCTCGGGCTGGTTGGGCTGGCTGCCGGTGTAGGCCGTGGAGCCGTCGCCGATGAGCTTCATCGGCCGGCCCTTGCCGCGTGCATCGTCCGTCGCGCCGCCGCTCCCCGGGCGCTGCGGATCGCCGTCCGGTCCGGCCCCGGGAGAACAGCTCGCGACCGCCACTCCGCCCAGTGCCAGGACACAGCAGATTCCCACGGTCGCCCGCCATGTTCCGAACAAAGCTCCCACCTCTTCCCGGCGTCGCCAGGGACGCGCTGACTCGAATGGCCGAATGCACGCGCGATTCCTCGGCGCACGCTCGGAAAGAGGGATAACCGGGAATTCAGATTATCTCTCTGTATTCACTCGATGGATGGGAGAAGTGGTCCGACCGGCGCAAAACGCTTCGCGGACTCTTTACGTGGCATTACGATTCATTTACTCGCCCTTGAGGGTCACCGAACCGTCACACTGAGTGACGTAACCCGTGTGCCCGTGCTGCACGACGCCCCCTCCACCTCGAGGAGACGCCACATGCCCGCAGGACGCCCGACGCCCCTGGGAAGCCCTTCCGCCGAGCGCGCGAAGGATCCGGAACACGAACCGGAACACGACCCGGCCGCCGACCCGGAACACACGGCAGACCCCGCACCCGCGAAGACCGCCGGGCACGCCGCGGTGCCCGGACCCGCCGGTCCCCCCGAAGACACCGCCCCCCGGCGGCCCTTCGTCGCGGACCTCTCCGCCTCCGTGACCGTCTTCCTGATCGCGCTTCCGCTCTCGCTGGGCATCGCGCTCGCGACCGGCGCCCCGCTGCAGGCGGGGCTGCTGTCCGCCGCCGTGGGCGGCATCGTCGTCGGCCTGATCGGCGGGGCGCCACTCCAGGTCAGCGGGCCCGCCGCCGGGCTGACGGTGGTCACGGCCGACCTCATCCAGCAGTACGGCTGGCGCGCCACCTGCGCCATCACCGCCTTCGCGGGGCTCGCGCAGCTCGCGCTCGGCTCGCTCAGGGTGGCCCGTGCGGCGCTGGCGGTCAGCCCGGCGATCGTGCACGGCATGCTCGCGGGCATCGGCGCGACCATCGCGCTGGCCCAGTTGCACATCGTCCTCGGCGGCAGCCCGCAGAGCTCGCCCGTCGACAACACCCTGGCGCTGCCCGGCCAGCTCGCCGACCTGGACCCGGCCGCCGTGTCGGTGAGCGCCGTCGTCATCGTCGTGCTGCTGGGCTGGCCCTGGCTGCGCGGGCGGGGCACGGGTCCCCTGCGGTACGTACCCGGTGCGCTGGCCGCCATCGTGCTCGCGACCGGCTTCGCCTCGCTCACCGGGCTGCGGCTGCCGCGGGTCGACCTGCCGTCGTGGAGCAGCCACGCGCTCGCGGGCGTGCCCGACGGGCCGGTGCTGGGGCTGGTGGCCGCGGTGCTGACGATCACGGTCGTGGCCAGCGTGGAGTCGCTGCTGTCCGCGGTGGCCGTCGACAAGCTGGCGGTGGCACGGGGCGACCGGCACCCCGTGGCACGCGCCGACCTCGACCGGGAACTGCGCGCCCAGGGGGCCGGCAACCTCTTCGCGGGGCTGCTCGGCGGGCTGCCCATCACGGGGGTCGCGGTGCGCAGTTCCGCGAACGTGGCGGCGGGGGCGGTCGGTCGCCGCTCGGCGGTGCTCCACGGTGTGTGGGTGGTGCTGGCGTCGCTGCTGCTGGTGGGGATGCTGGAGCTGATCCCGCTGGCGGCGCTGGGTGCGCTGGTGATGGTCGTCGGCATCCAGATGGTGAAGATCAGTCATGTGCGGTCGGTACGGCGGCACCGGGAGGTGCTCGTCTACGCGGCGACCGTGGCCGGCGTCGTGATGCTGGGCGTGCTGGAGGGCGTCGCGGTGGGGATCGCGGTGGCGGTGGCGATGTCGCTGCACCGGCTGTCCCGTACGCGGGTGACGCTGGAGCGGCGCGGCGGGGACGGAGCGCCGGGGGCGGCAGGCGAGGGCAGCCGGGAGGAGGCGTACCTCGTGCGGGTGCGCGGGCAGCTCACCTTCCTCGCCGTCCCGCGGCTGAGCCGGGGGCTCGCGCAGGTACCGCCGGGCGCGACCGTGGAGGTGGAGCTCACCGGCTCGTTCATGGACCACGCCGCGTACGAGACGCTGCAGGAGTGGCGGCAGGCGCACATCGCCCACGGCGGCGCCGCGGAGCTGGTCTCCGCCACCGGCCGGCGCATCGCCGAGCCGGCCACGGCGCACCACTGCCATCCCTGGACGCCGTGGCGCAACCACTGCTGCGTCACGTCACCGGAGCAGCCCGCCCCGGCGCACCGGCTGCTCAGCGGGATCAGCAACTTCCAGCGCAACACCGCGCCGCGGGTGCGCGAGGAGCTGGCGCGGCTCGCGCGCGAGGGGCAGCGGCCCACCCAGCTCTTTCTCACGTGCGCGGACTCCCGGGTGGTCACCAGCATGATCACGTCGAGCGGGCCGGGCGATCTGTTCACGGTACGGAACGTGGGGAACCTGGTGCCGCTGCCGGACGAGCCCGGAAACGGCGCGGGCTCCGCGAGCGACGCGGACGGCGGGACGGCCACGCCCGGCACCCGCCGGGACGCCGCAGACGCCGCCCTGCAAGACGACTCCGTCGCGGCGGCGATCGAGTTCGCGGTCGAGGTGCTGCGGGTCGAGTCGATCACCGTGTGCGGGCACTCCGGCTGCGGCGCGGTGCAGGCGCTGCTCGACGAGGAGGCCGCCCACGGCGGCGCCGCGGACCCCGCCGCCGGCGTACCGCCCACGCCGCTGCGGCGCTGGCTGCGGCACGGGCTGCCCAGCTTGGCGCGGGCCAGGGCCGACGGGCCCCGGATCGTCTCCCGGCCGTTCGCGGACGACACCGAGCGGGTGAGCCTGGCCAACGTGGCGCAGCAGTTGGACCATCTGCGCCGGCACCCGTGTGTACGCCGCCGGCTGGCTGACGGTTCGTTGAGCCTGCACGGCATGTATTTCCACGTCGGCGAGGCCCAGGCTTATGTCCTGGGAGAGCAGGGCGACTTCACGGCCGTACGCCCCGGACCCGCCCGGCCGGCGGAGCGTGCCGCGGCCGATGTCCGGTAGCACACGGCGCCTGCGGGTACCCACAGGTCTAAACCAATTTATCCCCAGGCCCTTGTCACGCCCTCCCCACGACTGATGAGCTAGGCCCGGGACTGAGG
Organism: Streptomyces sp. WAC 06738; assembly: GCF_003945505.1. Classification (NCBI taxonomy): domain Bacteria; kingdom Bacillati; phylum Actinomycetota; class Actinomycetes; order Kitasatosporales; family Streptomycetaceae; genus Streptomyces; species Streptomyces sp. WAC 06738. The sequence goes on from NZ_CP029618.1 coordinate 3,579,630, forward strand.
CGGACATCCTGGAAAGGGAGATGTCGTGAGCAACGAAAGCCTGGCCAACCTGCTCAAGGAGGAGCGCCGGTTCGAGCCGCCAGCCGAGCTGGCCGCGCACGCGAACGTCACGGCGGAGGCGTACGAGCAGGCACGTGCGGACCGGCTGGGCTTCTGGGCGGAGCAGGCCCGGAGGCTCAGCTGGGCCACCGAGCCCACGAAGACGCTCGACTGGTCGAACCCGCCGTTCGCGAAGTGGTTCGAGGACGGCTCGCTCAATGTGGCGTACAACTGCGTGGACCGGCACGTCGAGGCCGGCCTCGGCGACCGCGTCGCGATCCACTTCGAGGGCGAGCCGGGTGACTCCCGCTCGATCACCTACGCCGAGCTGCAGCGGGACGTCGCCAAGGCGGCCAACGCGCTGACGGAGCTGGGGGTGCAGACCGGCGACCGGGTCGCCATCTACATGCCGATGATTCCGGAGACCGTCGTCGCCATGCTGGCCTGTGCCCGCATCGGCGCGCCCCACTCGGTGGTCTTCGGGGGCTTCTCCGCCGACGCGCTCGCCACCCGGATCGCCGACGCGGACGCGCGCGTGGTCATCACCGCCGACGGCGGGTACCGGCGCGGCAAGCCGTCCGCCCTCAAGCCCGCGGTGGACGACGCGGTGGGACGCACGGACCGGGTGCGCAACGTCCTCGTGGTCCGCCGTACGGGCCAGGACGTGGCCTGGACCGAGGGCCGCGACGTGTGGTGGCACGACGTCGTGGACCGGCAGGAGGAGACGCACACGCCCGAGGCGTTCCCCGCGGAGCACCCGCTCTTCATCCTCTACACCTCGGGCACGACGGGTAAGCCCAAGGGCATCCTGCACACCACCGGCGGCTATCTCACCCAGGTGTCCTACACCCACCACGCCGTCTTCGACCTCAAGCCCGAGACGGACGTGTTCTGGTGCACGGCCGACGTCGGCTGGGTCACCGGCCACTCGTACATCGTGTACGGGCCGCTCTCCAACGGCGCCACCCAGGTGCTCTACGAGGGCACGCCCGACACCCCGCACCAGGGCCGCTGGTGGGAGGTCATCCAGAAGTACAAGGTCTCGATCTTCTACACCGCGCCCACCGCGATCCGCGCCTGCATGAAGTGGGGCGACGCCATCCCGGCGAAGTTCGACCTGAGCAGCCTGCGGCTGCTCGGCTCGGTCGGCGAGCCGATCAACCCCGAGGCGTGGATCTGGTACCGGGACCACATCGGCGCCGGCCGCACGCCGGTCGTGGACACCTGGTGGCAGACCGAGACGGGCGGCATCATGATCAGCCCGCTGCCCGGGGTGACGAGCACCAAGCCCGGCTCGGCGCAGGTGCCGCTCCCCGGCATCGCGGCCACCGTCGTGGACGACGAGGCGCGCGAGGTGCCGGACGGCTCCGGCGGCTATCTGGTGCTCACGGAGCCGTGGCCGTCGATGCTCCGCACCATCTGGGGCGACGACCAGCGCTACAAGGACACGTACTGGTCCCGCTTCGAGGGCCGGTACTTCGCCGGTGACGGTGCGAAGAAGGACGACGACGGCGACATCTGGCTGCTGGGCCGCGTCGACGACGTCATGCTCGTCTCCGGGCACAACATCTCCACCACCGAGGTGGAGTCCGCCCTCGTCTCGCACCCCAAGGTCGCCGAGGCCGCAGTCGTCGGCTCCACCGACCCGCAGACCACGCAGGCCATCGTCGCCTTCGTGATCCTGCGCGGCGGCGCGGAAGAGGCCGAAGGGCTGGTGGAGGAGCTGCGGGCGCACGTGGCGAAGGCCCTGGGCCCGATCGCCAAGCCCAAGCGGATCCTGCCGGTCGCGGAGCTGCCCAAGACCCGCTCCGGCAAGATCATGCGCCGGCTGCTGCGGGACGTCGCGGAGAACCGCGAGATGGGCGACGTCACCACGCTGACGGACAGCACGGTCATGGACCTCATCCAGGCGAAGCTGCCGAGCGCGGCCTCGGAGGACTGAGACCGGGCCCCGGTGAGCGGTGCCGGCGGCGGGGGACACCCCGCCGCCGGCGGCCCCGCCGCGCCATACATCCCTTTTGACCCGTCATCTGACCCCGGTTGATCGGCCGGTGCCGCCCTGTAGGGTGGCGGAGACACGTGAAGAGAGCGATAAAACCCTGAGGCGCGCCGGGAAGTCTGGTCGGCACAGAGCACTCGTGTATCTGCCGTCCACCGCCCGGGAGGCCCCGTCGTGACCGCGCCCCAGCGCCCGCAGCAGTCCCAGTTCCTGCGCAGACCGTCCCTCAAAGAGAGCAAGTTCCTCACCGAGGCCCTGCGTACGGAGACCGTCGGCGGACTGATCCTGCTGGCCGCGGCCGTCATCGCCCTCGTCTTCGCGAACAGCGCGCTGAGCGGCACCTACGAGGACATCAAGGGCTTCACCTTCGGCCCCTCCGCGCTCGACCTCCGCCTCGACCTCGCCCACTGGGCCAAGGACGGGCTGCTGACGATCTTCTTCTTCGTCGTCGGCGTCGAGCTGAAGCGCGAGCTGGTCGACGGCGAGCTGAAGGACCCGCGGGCCGCCGCGCTGCCGATCGTCGCCGCGCTCTGCGGCATGGCCACCCCCGCCCTCTTCTACGTCGCCGTCAACGCCGGCCGCGGGGACCTCGGCGGCTGGGCCATCCCCACCGCCACCGACATCGCGTTCGCCCTCGCCGTGCTCGCGGTCATCGGCAGCAACCTCCCCTCCGCGCTCCGGGCCTTCCTGCTGACGCTGGCCGTCGTGGACGACCTCTTCGCGATCCTGATCATCGCGATCTTCTACACCTCCGGCATCAACCTCGTCGCCCTCGGCTCCGCCCTCGCCGGCCTCGTCCTCTTCTGGTTCCTCCAGCGCCGGGACGTCCGCGGCTGGTACGTGTACCTACCGCTGGCCCTGGTCATCTGGGCCCTCATGCACGCCAGCGGCGTGCACGCCACCATCGCGGGCGTCGCCATGGGCCTGATGCTGCGCGTCACCACCCGACCGGGCGAAGAGGTCTCGCCCGGAGAGCGCATCGAGCACCAGATGCGGCCGCTCTCCGCCGGGCTCGCCGTGCCCGTCTTCGCCTTCTTCGCCGCGGGCGTGGCCGTGAACGCCGACTCGCTGGGCGGCGTGTTCACCGACCCCGAGCCCCTCGGCGTCGTGCTCGGCCTCGTTCTCGGCAAGGTCCTCGGCATCTCCCTCGGCTCCTGGCTCGCCGCCCGCTTCACCCGGGCGGAGCTGAACCCGGCGCTGAGATGGCCCGACGTGTTCGCCGTGGCGACACTGGCCGGCATCGGCTTCACCGTCTCGCTCCTCATCAGCGAGCTGGCCTTCACCGACGACCCCGGCCTCGCCGAGGAGGCCAAGGCCGCGGTGCTCACCGGCTCGTTCATAGCCGCCGTGCTCGCGTGCGTGATGCTCAAGATCCGCGACAATCGCTACAAGGCGATCGCCGAGGAGGACGAGCGCGACGAGGACATGGACGGCATTGCGGACATATACCAGCAGGACGATCCGGAGTACCACCTCCGGATGGCCGCGATCCACGAGGCAAAGGCCGCGGAACACCGGAGGCGTGCCGAAATGCGGCACCCGCCCGGCGAGCAGGGTGACCGTCGGGCATGATGTGACTTCAGGCGGCGAAGGGACGGACGATGAGCGCAGCCGGCAACGGTGCGGCGGGTAGCCGGACGGCCGCGGAGGCGAGCACCACGGCGAAGGTCACGACGGCGAAGGGCGGAACGGCGCAGGACGGCGCGGGCCCGGAGCCCGGCTCCGACGCGCACCTCGACACGCAGCAGAGCCTGGGGCAGCTCGTCTCGACCGCCACCACGAATCTGAGCGCGCTGCTCCACGACGAGATCGCCCTGCTCAAGGCCGAGACCCGGGAGGACATCAAGCGCGCGGGCGCGGGCGGCGCCGCCCTCGGCGTCGCCGCGGTCCTCGTCCTCTTCGGCATCCCGGTGCTCAGCTTCGCCGCCGCGTACGGGCTCCACGCCCTGGGTCTCCACCTCGCCTGGTCGTTCCTCATCGTCTTCGGCGTCCACCTGGTCCTCGGCGCGCTCGCCGCCCTCTGGGGCATCGCCAAGATGCGCCAGATGCGCAAGCCCGAGCGCGCGATGAACTCCACCAAGGAGACCGCCACCGTCATCTCCGACTCCCTGCGCGGCCGAGGTCATCCGGCGGACCGACGCAAGCCGGCCGCGGGCGTGGCACGCTCGGAGTCATGACGGCACCGTCGCCAGTCGACCCGGCAGTCCACCTCGAGGGGCCCTGGACCCACAGGGACGTCGCGGCGAACGGCGCCCGCTTCCACATCGTGGAGATGGGCGAAGGGCCGCTGGTGCTGCTGCTGCACGGATTTCCGCAGTTCTGGTGGACCTGGCGGCACCAACTGCCCGCGCTCGCCGAGGCCGGCTACCGCGCGGTGGCGATGGACCTGCGCGGCGTCGGCGGCAGCGACCGTACGCCCCGCGGCTACGACCCGGCGAACCTCGCCCTCGACGTCACCGGCGTGATCCGCTCGCTCGGCGAGCCCGACGCCGCGCTCGTCGGCCACGACCTCGGCGGCTATCTCGCCTGGACCGCGGCGGTGATGCGGCCCAAGCTGATCCGCCGGCTGACCGTCGCCTCGATGCCGCACCCGCGCCGCTGGCGCTCCGCGATGCTCACCGACCCGCGGCAGAGCGCCGCGGGCTCCTTCGTCTGGAGCGCCCAGCGCCCCTGGCTGCCCGAGCGGCAACTCGTCGCCGACGACGCCGCGTTGGTCGGCCGGCTGATCCGCGGCTGGTCGGGGCCGCGGCAGCCGGACGACAAGGCGCTGGAGGTCTACCGGCGCGCCATGACCGTGCCCTCGACGGCGCACTGCTCGGTGGAGCCGTACCGCTGGCTCGTACGGTCGCTGGGGCGGCCCGACGGCATACAGTTCTACCGCCGCATGAAGCTGCCGGTGCGGGTGCCGGTGCTGCACCTGCACGGATCCCTCGATCCGGTGATGCGCACGCGCAGCGCGGCGGGATCCGTCGCGTACGTGGAAGCGCCGTACCGGTGGCGCCTTTTCGACGGTCTCGGGCACTTCCCGCACGAGGAGGACCCGGTCGCGTTCACGACCGAACTCGTCAACTGGCTACGGGATTCCGAGCCCGACCGCTGACGCCGCGCAGCTCACCGTCCGGTCCACGGCCCGTACGGCATCCTCCGCCACCACCGCGGCCGGTACCCGGCGCCGCCGCCGCTGGAACTGGACACGTCAATTGCACCCTGCATAGGCCGATGGGCCCGGGAAAGGGCGATTACCGGCCGCCTTGCGGGGGGAGGATCCGGGGTATGGGTTGGACGCATGACTACAACGACGTAGGAACCCACCGCGCCACCACCCCGGACGCCAGACCGCTCCGGGGCGCCTCGGCGCATCGCGAAGTGGACCTCCGTCTGGGGATCCCGCACATTCTCCGCCGCCGGGCCCGCTGGATGAGCGCCCGGTTGCGGCGCGTGCACTGAGCGGCCCGCCCGCGACCCGTCCCGACGTGGATTCCGGGGGCCGTGCCCCCCCGGCTCCTCCGCGGCTCACATGGCGCAACTGTCGCTGTCCACGGGCTGCGACGCCGTGCGCCCGCGCTCGATGTCGTCGCGGACCTCGTCGACCGTCAGCGCGTAGCCGGTGTCCTTGTCGTCCATGGACCTGGCGAAGATGACGCCGACGACGGCGCCTTCGGGAGTGAGCAGCGGGCCGCCCGAGTTGCCCTGGCGGACCAGGGTGAAGAGGGAGAGCACGTCGCGGTTGACGGTGCCGCGGCGGTAGATGTCCGGGCCGTTGGCCGTTATGCGGTCGCGCACGCGCGCCGCCCGTACGTCGAAGCCGCCGTTCTCCGGGAAGCCGGCGACGATGGCGTCGTCGCCGCGGCTCGCGTCGTTCTGGTCGAACGGCAGCGCGGGGGCGTCCAGCCCGGGGACCTCCAGCACGGCGATGTCCCGCTCCCAGTCGTAGAGCACGACCTCGCCGTCGTAGAGCCTGCCCTCGCCGCCGATCTGCACGGTGGGCTCGTCGACGCCGCCGACGACGTGGGCGTTGGTCATCACGCGCTGCGGCGCGAAGACGAACCCGGTGCCCTCCAGCACCTTGCCGCACGACTGCGCCGTGCCGACGACCTTGACGATGCTCTTCCGGGCCTGCTCGACCACCGGGCTGCCGACCAGCGCGGGGTCGGGCGCCGGCACGTTGGTGATCTGCTCGCTCTGGAACGGCGCGAAGACCTGCGGGAAGCGGTTCTCCGACAGCACGGAACTGAACTCGCCGAACCAGGTGTCGGCGCTCTTCGGCATCACCTCGGCCACGCCGTTGAGCACCTTCGACGCGCGCACCTCGCGGGCGACGGTCGGCAGCGTCGTCGACGCCAGCGCCGTGCCGAGGAGCCACGCGACGAGCAGCAGCGCCACGACGTTGACCAGCGCACCGCCGGTGGCGTCCAGGGAGCGGGCGGGCGACCAGGTGATGTACTGCCGCAGTTGGTTGCCGAGGTGGGTGGTGAGGCCCTGGCCCACCGAGGCCGCTATGAGGACGAGGACGATGGCGCCGAACGCGGCCGTCGGGCCGAGGGCGGCGCCGTCGGTCACCAAGTCCCAGATGACGGGCAGCAGATAGATGGCGAGCAGCCCGCCGCCCACGAAGCCGCACACGGACAGGACACCGACCACGAAGCCCTGGCGGTAGCCGACCACGGCGAACCACACGGCGGCCGCCACCAGCAGGATGTCCAGCACGTTCACCCGGTCACCGTCTCATGCGTGCCAGTCCAGCGGCACCCGGCGGTCGCGATCCCACGGGCGCTCCCACCCGGCCAGGTGCAGGATGCGGTCGATGACGCCCGCGGTGAAACCCCAGACCAGCGCGGAGCAGACGAGGAACGCGGGCCCGAGGTGGCCGCGCGGATGGACGGCCATGGCGCGGTTCGCCGGGTCGGTGAGATCCGCCACGGGGACGCTGAACACCCGCGCGGTCTCGGCCGGATCGACGACGCCGACGGGGCTGCGCTCGCGCCACCAGCCGAGCACGGGCGAGACGACGAAGCCGCTGACGGGGATGTAGAGCCGCGGCAGCACGGAGAACACCTGCACGCCCGCGGGGTCGAGCCCCGTCTCCTCCTGCGCCTCGCGCAGCGCGGCGCGCAGCGGCCCTTCGCCCTCGGGGTCGCCGTCCTCCGGGTCGAGGGAGCCGCCGGGGAAGGAGGGCTGGCCGGCGTGCGAGCGGAGAGAGCTGGCGCGCTCGGTGAGCAGCAGCTCGGGGCCGTCGTCGCCGTCGCCGAAGAGGACGAGCACGGCGGCGGGCCGGCCGCCGTCGCCGTCGGGTGGGAGGAAGCGGCTCAGCTCTTCCGGCCGTACGGTACGGGCCGCTTCGGCGACCGGCGCCAGCCAGCCGGGCAGCCCGGCGTCGCTGACGGCCACGGGCGGCCGGCCCGCGGGCGCGGCAGAGCCGGACGCACGCGACTGGCGCGTCGCTGACGCAGAGGATCCGGGCGTACGGGACGCGTGCGTACGGGCTCCGGGCGTACCCGACCCCGGCGTGGCGGACCCGGGCGCCTGGGACACGGGCGTTCGACCCACGGGCGTACGAGCGGAATCCGCGCCGTCGGCGGGCCCGTCCGCGGCGCTCGCGGCGCCGTGCGCGCCCCCGTCCGCTTCACCGCGCGCCTCACCCGCCGCCGCCCGCGCCGAAGCACCGGGCGCCGCCTCGTCCGCCGTGCCGCGCGCCGCACCGCCGCCCGGCCCGCCGGGCGTCCCGAGAGAGGGCGTCATGCGGCTCCCAGCGGGGGCGCGGGCTTCCCGGGGTAGTCCGGCGGGGGCTTGAGGCGCTGCCCGGGCATGCCGCCCTTCTCGTACTTCAGCAGCTTCTGCGCCTTCTCCGGGTCCGTCTCCCCCTCACCGTACGCCGGGCAGAGCGGGGCGATGGGGCAGGCGCCGCAGGCGGGCTTGCGGGCGTGGCAGATGCGCCGGCCGTGGAATATCACGTAGTGCGAGAGCATCGTCCAGTCCTTCTTCGGAAAGAGGGACCCGACCTCCTGCTCGATCTTCTCGGGGTCGGTCTGCTCGGTCCACTTCCAGCGCCGCACGAGCCGCGCGAAGTGCGTGTCGACCGTGATGCCGGGGACCCCGAAAGCGTTGCCGAGCACGACGAACGCCGTCTTGCGGCCCACGCCGGGCAGCTTCACCAGGTCCTTCAGGTTCCCCGGGACCTCGCCGCCGAAGTCGTCCCGCAGGGCCTGCGACAGCCCCATGATCGACTTGGTCTTGGCGCGGAAGAACCCGGTGGGCCGGATGAGCTCCTCGACCTCCTCGGGGTTGGCCGCGGCCAAGTCCTCCGGCGTCGGGTACTTCGCGAAGAGCGCCGGCGTCGTCTGGTTCACCCGCAGGTCGGTGGTCTGCGCGGAGAGCACCGTGGCGATGAGCAACTGATACGGGTTCTCGAAGTCCAGCTCCGGGTGCGCGTACGGATACACCTCGGCCAGCTCGCGGTAGATCCGCCGGGCCTGCCGCACCAGCCCCGTCCGCGTCGGGGCCGGTTTCGCCTTGCGCACCACCGCGCGGCCCCCCGCCGCCGATGCCGCCTTGCCACTCTTCGCCATGGGGCCAGCCTACGGGCCCCGGCTGACACCGAAGCGTGAAACCGCGGGGGCCCCTCCCGGGGAGGCGAAACCAAGATTGAGCGGCCGTCGTCGTGAGTAGGGTACGCATGAACGTCGCGAGCAGGGTGATGGAGGGGAATCCATCGATGGTGCCTGACGACGCCGTGATCGGCTGTCTGGGCGTTCTCGTCATCCCCACCCGCGGGTCCGCGGGCCCCGGCGAGGTGCTGGTGCGGGTGAGGGGTGGCACCGAGACCTTTCTCGCCTGGTCCGCCGAGCCGTTGCCGCAAGGGGCGGAGGTGCTCGTCACCGAGTACTGCGGCGGTCGCCAGGTCACCGTGATCGCGTGGGCCGATCCGCTGGACGAGCTGACCGGCGGCATCGGGCCCGTGGAGTGAGGAGGTAAGCATGTTCGGCTATCGCGTTCCGGCCCCCGACCAGGCCATGCTCGTGTCGGGCGGCAGGCGCCGGCGGGACGGCGCACCGTTCCGCGTCGTCGTCGGGCACGGCGGGTTCGTGTTACCGATCTTCCGCAAGACCCGCTTCCTGTCGCTGGCGATGCACGAGTCCGAGGTCGCCGAGTACTGCGTGACCAGGCAGGGGATCCCGCTCACCGTACGGTCCGTGATCGCCTTCAAGGTCGGCAACGACATCGAGAGCATCGTCAACGCCGGGCAGCGCTTCCTCTCCGAGCAGAAGGAGATGTCGGTGCTGACCGGCCGGATCTTCGCCGGCCACCTGCGCGCCATCATCGGCTCGATGACGGTCGAGGAGATCGTCACCGAGCGGCAGAAGCTCGCCTCGGAGGTGGTGGAGACCTCCAAGAGCGAGATGGGCCGGATCGGTCTGATCGTCGACTCGTTCCAGATCCAGTCGATCGACGACGGCGACACCGGCTACATCAAGGCGATGTCGGCGCCCCATCAGGCGGCCATCCAGCGCGAGGCGAAGATCGCCGAGGCGCAGGCGGCGCAGAAGGCGTCCGAGGCGGAACAGGAGTCCGCCCGGAAGCAGGCCGAGTACGCCAGGGAGACCGCCATGGTGCGGGCGCAGTACAAGGCCGAGGTCAGCCGGGTCGAGGCGGAGGCGGCGCAGGCCGGGCCGCTGGCGCAGGCGCACGCGCAGCAGGACGTGCTCGCCGCCCAGACCGAGCTGGCCGAGCGCGCGGCCCGGCTCCGCCAGCAGGAGTTGCAGGCGGAGGTGGTCAAGCCGGCCGAGGCGGAGGCCGAGCGGGTGCGGGTGCTGGCCCTCGCCGAGGCGGAGCGGATGAAGATCCAGGCCGAGGCGGCGTCCTCGTACGACAGGGTGGCGCTGGACCAGCAGTTGATCGACCAGCTCCCGAAGATCGTCGAACGGGCCGCGGCCGGCCTCCAGGGCGCGAACATCAACGTGCTCAACGGGGCCGACGGGCTCGGCGAACTCACGGCGGGGCTGGTCGGCCAGGGACTGGCCATCCTGGACTCGGTCAGGACCACCATGCCCCAGCCCCGGTCCCCCGAGAGCGAACGGCTGAACGACTAGCGCACATCGATCCGGCCTTCCCGGCCCTCTCCCCCGCCGGCGGGCATCCCGTACGGCCGGGAGAGGCCGGCCGCCGCCCGACAGCGGGGTGTGCTGGTCCCCGCGGCGGGTGTCGCTTGACCTGAACCATCGTTGAACTTCTACGTTTGGCCCCGTCGAGTCGATCAGGACGGGAGCGTGGTCGCGGTGCGTGCGATCGAGGTGCGGGAGTTCGGCGGGCCCGAGGTGCTGGTGCCGGCGGAGGTGCCCGAGCCGGTGGCCGGGGCCGGGCAGGTCGTCGTGGGGCTGGAGGTGGCCGACGTCATCTACCTGGACACCCTGCTGCGGGCCGGCTGGGGCGGCGACATCTTCCCGGTGCGGCCGCCGTACGTGCCGGGCCAGGGCGGCGCGGGGACCGTGCTGGCCGTCGGGGAAGGGGTCGACGCGGCGTGGGCCGGGCGGCGCGTGGCCGCCCCGGCGTCCGCCGGGTACGCGGAGCAGGTCGTCGCCGAGGTGGCGGAGATCGCTCCCGTCCCCGACGGGCTCGGCCTGGCAGAAGCGGGGGCCCTGCTGCACGACGGCACCACCGCGGTGCTCCTCGCCCGCGCGGGGAAGGTCCGCGAGGGCGAGACGGTGCTCGTGGCGGCGGCGGCCGGCGGGGCGGGATCGCTGGTGCTGCAACTGGCGCGCGACGCGGGGGCGCGCGTCATCGCGGCGGCGCGCGGCGAGCGCAAGCTCGCGCTCGCCCGCGAGCTGGGCGCGGAGCACACCGTCGACTACTCCGAGGACGGCTGGCAGGACCGGGTCCGCGACGCCGCCGGCGGGGACGGCGTCGACCTGGCCTTCGACGGCGCCGGGGGCGAGCTGGGCCGGGCGGCGTTCCGTGCGGTGGCGCGGGGCGGCAGGTTCGTGACGTACGGGACGTCGGGCGGGACCTTCGCCGAGATCGACCCGCGCACGGCCGCGGAGCGGGACGTACGGGTGACCAACCTCCTGGAGGGCGGCCCGCCGCCCGCCGCCGTCTCGCAGGCCGCCCTCGTCGAGGCCCTGGACCTCGCCGCCGCGGGCCGCATCAGGCCGGTGATCGGCGCGACCTACCCGCTGGCGCGCGCCCGGGACGCGCACGACTCGCTCGCCCGGCGGGCGACGGTGGGCAAGTCGCTGCTCGTCGTGTGAGGGCGCGGGCGGGGCTTCACATGTGGATCGTGGGTGCCCCGCCCTTCAGCTCCTTCGGTGCGCCCCGCCGGTACAGGAACAGGGTCACCAGGGCGCCGGCGGCGAAGAAACCCGCCGACCACCAGAACGCGGTGTGGTAACTCTCCAGCGCCGCCTGCGCCTTCACGGCCGGGTCCCTGGGATCGCGCCCCGAGAGGTAGTTCGTGGCGGCGCTGGCGGAGACGGTGTTGAGCAGGGCGATGCCGATGGAGCCGCCGACCTGCTGCATGGCGTTGACCGTCGCGGAGGCCACGCCCGCGTCGTGGACGGAGACGCCCAGCGTGCCCAGGCTCATCGCCGTCGCCACGATCAGCCCGAGGCCGAAGCCCACGATCACGGTCATCGGCAGGATGTCCGCCGCGTACGAACTGTTCAGGTCCAGGCTCGTCATCCACACCAGGCCGGCCGCCGCGATCGCCATGCCCGAGGGCACCACCAGCCGCGGCCCGATGCGCGGTACGAGGACGTTGGTGGCGAGCGTCGCGGCGATCACCAGGCCGCCGACCATCGGCAGAAAGGCGACGCCGGAGTCGATCGGCGTGTAGTCGAGGCCCGTCTGCAGGAAGTACGTGAGGAAGAGGAAGACGCCGAACATCCCGCCCGCGGAGATCAGCATGCCGAGGTAGGACGCGCCGCGGTTCCGGTCGGTGACGATGCGCGTGGGCAGCAGGGGGTGCTGGCTCCGGGTCGACCACCAGGCGAACGCCGTGAGCAGCACGCCGCCGGCGATCAGCAGCCCCCAGGTGGCCGGCGCGCCCCAGTCCTGGTGCTCGGCGTTGGAGAAGCCGTAGACGACGCAGAAGAGGCCGGCGGTGACCAGGGCCGTGCCGGGCACGTCGAGCGTGACGCTCCGGTCCCGTGCCGTACGGGTCAGCAGCGCGGAGGCGAAGCCGAAGGCGACGACGGCGAGGGCCACGTTCACGTACAGCGTCCAGCGCCAGTCCAGGTACTCGGTGAGCACCCCGCCGAGCAGCAGGCCGATGGCGCCGCCCGCGCCGGACACCGCGCCGTAGACGCTGAACGCCTTCGCCCGCTCGCCCGGGTCGGTGAACGTCGTCGTCAGCAGCGACAGCGCGGACGGGGCGAGGAGCGCGCCGGAGGCGCCCTGGAAGGCGCGGGCGAGGATGAGCATGTCGAAGCTGACGGCGGCGCCCGCCACGGCGGACGCGGCGGCGAAGCCGACGAGACCGACGAGGAAGGTGACCTTGCGGCCGACAAGGTCGGCGATGCGGCCGCCGAGGAGCAGGAGGCTGCCGAAGGCCAGCGAGTACGCGGTGACGACCCACTGCCGGTCGCCGTTGGTGAAGCCGAGGTCGGACTGGGCGGACGGCAGGGCGATGTTCACGATGGTCACGTCGAGGACGACCATCAACTGGGCCAGGCCGAGGACGCCGAGGATCAGCCACCGATGGCGGTGGGCGCGGTCGTCTTGGGGCATGACGGCGACGGCGGGCGGGCCGGTTTCGCCGGCGGGACCGCTGCCGGCTACGGCGTCGGTAGGGGACATGGCAGGCTCCGTGTGGGGGGGATCGGGTACTCGGAGGACCGGACTGGGCTCGTACGGGTACGGCGTAGGGGTATGTGGCCGTCGCGGTACGGAGCCCTGCCCGGCGGCGTCGGGCCCGCGAGGCGGGCGTACGGCGGCCGGAGGGACCGGAGTGACCGGCGAGGGGTGGTGAAGGGCGTACGGCTCAGGAGTGACGCAGCGCCGGCAGCACCACGAGGTCGACGAAGCGCGCGAGATACGCGGAATCGGCGAACGCCCCGTCGATCAGCGGGCGTATGACGACCGCGCCGAAGAGCAACTGCGGCAGGAACTCGGCCGCGCCCGGCTGCCCGGGCAGTTCGCCGCGCGCCACCGCGCGGTCGAGCAGGCCGCTCAGGTGCGTCAACTCGTAGTCCGCGAGGGAGGCGTGCAGCGTCGCGGCCAGGTCCCCGTCGGTGAGCGCGGCGTGGTGTATCGCCGCGATCAGCGCCGTGTCCTTCTCCGCGGTGGTGGACAACTCTTCGACGAGGCTGATCAGATCACCGCGCAGCGAGCCGGTGTCGACGGCGCCGGGGTCCACGGGCCGGTTGGCGATCATCGCGGCGACGACCATCTCCGCCTTGCTGTGCCACTGCCGGTACAGGGTCGCCTTGCTGCACCGCGCGCGGGTCGCGACGAGGTCCATCGACAGCGCCTCGTACCCCGACTCGCGCAGCACGCCCAGCACCGCTTCGAGCAGCTCACGCTCGCGCTCGGGGGTCATGCGGGGCCGGCGGATCCGGGCGTCGGGGGCCTGGCCGTGGAGCTGGCCGACGGGTCTGCCGGGCATGACGGGCGATCCTTTTCGTACGGAACGGTTTCGTACGGCCCACGCTAGATCGCGACCGGGAGAAACGCAACCGTTTCACCCAGTGACTTCGCGAGTGGATCCCTCATCGGCCAATCCCCCTTTTATGCCTACTCTTTCGAGCGATTGCCGCACTCGGCGCAGATGCCTAGCGTCGAAGTATGACGATCTCCTCGCCGACCGCCGCGGAGGCCGGGTGCCGCGCATGACCGGAGCACCCGCAGAAGCACTCCGCGCCCTCCTCCCCCTCGGCCCCACCGGTCTCGGCACCGCCGCCGCGCACCCGCTCGCCGGGTACGTACCGGAGGCCGTCCCGAAGCCCGAGGCGGAGCCCCCCGCCCGTACGAAGCCCCGGCCGGAGCCGGCATCCGGCGCCGGACCCGGCACCGACTCGGACCCCGGCTCCGCATCCGCCGCGGGGCCCGAGGCCGGCACCGCGCCACCGCCCGACGGCAGCGGGGAGCGCGGCGGCCTGCGGATCCCGCCGCTGTACTGCCCCGACGCCCTGCGCAACGACCCCGCGCTCGGGGACGAGGTCAACGAGCGGCTGGTCGCGTGGGCGGAAGAGATCGGCATCTTCACCGGCCGCATCGAGCGCCTGCGCTCCCACCAGTTCGGCCGCCTCTTCATGCTCGCGCACCCCGACTGCGACGACCCCGACCGGCTGCTGGCCGCCGCCAAGTGCGGCCTGTCCGAGTGGTCCGTCGACGACCACTGGGTGGACGAGGGCGAGGACCCCGATCCCGCCCTGCTCGGCGAGCGGATGGCGCTGGCGCACGCCGTCATCGACCCCGTCCGGCTCCCCGCGCGCTACATGCCGCAGTTCGAGGAGACCGTCCAGCGCGAGCCGGTGCTCCGCGCGTTCCGCTCCGCCCTCGCGCACCTCTCGCGGTACGCGAGCCCCACCCAGGTCGCCCGGCTGCGGCACGAGTTGGCCGTCATGTTCGTCGGGTACGGCCAGGAGGCCGAGTGGCGCTCCTCGGCGCGCACCCCCGCGGTGTGGGAGTACCTGCTCCACCGCTACGAGAACGCGTTCTTCCCCTGCATGGTCCTCGTGGACCCCGTCAGCGGGTACGAGCTGCCGCCGGACGAGTTCGCCGACGCCCGGGTCCGCCGCACGTACCTCTACGCCGGCACCGCCAGCGTGCTCCTCAACGACCTGTACTCGATGGGAAAGGAAGACCCCACGGACACCAACCTGCCCAATCTGATCGCCGCAGAAGAAGGCTGCACCCTCCAGGAGGCCGTGGACCGGACGGCCCTCATCCACGACGAGCTGATGCACACCTACGAGATGGAGGCCGCGGCCCTCACCGCCGCCGGCTCCCCGCAGCTCGGCCGCTTCCTGGCCGGGGTGTGGGCGTGGATGGGCGGCTGCAAGGAGTGGCACGCCACCAGCGCCCGCTACCAGACCGCCTGACCCGCCGGGCCGATCCGCCTGCCGGCCCGGACCGCCTGGCCGGACCGGCATACCCGGCAGACCCGGCCCGTTCATCCCTCCGACGCACCCGCAGGTACGCCTGACGGGCCACGCGTCCGCACCGGCACGTCCCCGACCACCACGCCTCACCAGCTCCAGCACGCTCAGCACGCCCTCAGAAGGAGAACGACCATGGCGGCAGCCGCCGACACGAACGTCCTCACCAGCCCGTACCAGCACTCCATCGCCGACTACTGGAACCGGGAGAAGGACCCGGTCAACCTCAAGCTCGGCGACGTCAGCGGGACGTACCACCACCACTACGGCATCGGCGAGGTCGACCAGTCCGTGCTGGCGGGCCCGGAGGAGACCAGGGAAGAGCGGATCATCGCGGAGATGCACCGCCTGGAGACCGCACAGGCCACCCTCCTCCTGGACCACCTCGGCGAGCCCGACCGCGGCGCCCGGCTGCTGGACGCCGGCTCCGGCCGGGGCGGCACGAGCTTTATGGCGCACGAACGATTCGGCTGCCGCGTCGACGGCATCTCCATCTCGCAGTCGCAGGTCTCCTTCGCCAACGACCAGGTGCAGCGCCGCGGGCTGGGGAGCGCGGTGCGGTTCCACCTGAAGAACATGCTCGACACGGGCTTCGAGACGGGTGCGTTCCGCGGGATCTGGAACAACGAGAGCACGATGTACGTGGAGCTGGCGCAGCTCTTCAAGGAGCACGCGCGGCTGCTCGCGCGCGGCGGCCGGTACGTCACCATCACCGGCTGCTACAACGACGCCTACGGGCTGCCGTCCCGCGCCGTCAGCCAGATCAACGCGCACTACATCTGCAACGTCCACCCGCGGTCGACGTACTTCAAGGAGCTGGTCGCGAACCGGCTGGTGCCCGCGGAGGTCATCGACCTGACCGAGGCGACGATCCCGTACTGGGAGCTGCGGGCCAAGTCCTCCGTCGCCACCGGGATCGAGGAGGTGTTCCTCACGGCGTACCGCAGCGGGAGCTTCCAGTACCTGCTGATCGCCGCGGACCGGGTCTGACCGGATCCGCTCGGCTCCCGGTGGGCGCCCGCGGCCGGCGGGACCCACCGGGGCGGCCCGGCGCCGGTGGCCGCGTCCGCACCGGTGCCGGGTTCGGGGTTTCGGGTTTCGGGGTTCGGGTTCGGTAAAGGGGCGGGTAAAAGGAGATCGGCCGCTCACGGGGTGCGTGAGAGGCTGGCGTACGTGCGCATCGGGGTGCTGGGTCCGCTGGAGGTGGCGGTCGGCGGGGTGCCGGTGGAGATCGCCGGCGGCCGGCTCCGCGCGCTGCTCGTACGGCTCGCGCTCGACCCCGGCCGGTACGTCGGCACGACGCTGCTCGCCGACGGCCTCTGGGGCGACGACGCCCCCGCCGACCCCGGCAACGCGCTGCAGTCCCTCGTCTCCCGGCTGCGCCGCGCGCTCGGCCGGTCCGACGTCCTCGCGTACGGGCCCGCCGGCTACCGGCTCGCACTGCCGCCGGAGGCGGTGGACGCCGTGCGCTTCGAGCGGCAGGCGCACGCCGGGCGCGAGGCGCTGGCGGCGGGCGACGCCCCGGCGGCGCGCCGGCTGCTGGAGGAGGCGCTGACGCTGTGGCGCGGGCCCGCGCTCGCGGACGTGGCGGACGCGCCGTTCGCGGCGGCGCCCGCGCACCGGCTGGAGGAGCTGCGGCTGGAGGCCACCGAGGACCGCATCGAGGCGGGTCTGGCGGAGGGCGGTCCGGGCGGCGCCCGGCCCGGTGCCGCGGTTCCGGAGCTGGAGGCGCTGACGGTGGCGCACCCGCTGCGCGAGCGCCCGCGCGCGCTGCTGATGCGCGCGCTCTACGCGACGGGGCGGCAGCCGGAGGCGCTGGGGGCGTACGAGGAGTACCGCACGCTGCTCGCGGAGGAGCTGGGCGCGGACCCGTCGGAGGCCCTGCGGGAGCTGCACGTGGCGGTGCTGCGGGGCGGGACGCCGGGGCGGGGCGGCGCAAGCGGCCCGTACAGTACGAGACCCGGCGCCACCGGCGATCCGTACCGTACGAAGCCCGGCACCGGGCCCGGTGCCCCCGACGACCCCCCGCCCCCGGTCCGTACCAACCTGCGCGCCGCCCTCACCAGCTTCGTCGGCCGCGACGGCGAACTGCGCCGCGTGCGCGCCCTCCTCGGCGGCTCGCGGCTCGTCACCCTCACGGGGCCCGGCGGCGCGGGCAAGACCCGGCTCGCCACCACCGCAGCGGAAGCGCTCCTCGACGACTCACCCGGCGGCGTGTGGCTCGTCGAACTCGCGCCCGTGACCGGCGGCGACGACGTCCCGTTCGCCGTACTCGGCGCGCTCGGCCAGCGCGAGACCGCCGTGCTCGACAACCGCCACCTGCCCCCGCGCGACGTGCTGACCCGGCTCACCGACACCCTCGCCGCCGCGCCCACCACCCTCGTGCTCGACAACTGCGAGCACGTCGTCTCGGCCGCCGCCCACCTCGCCGACCACCTGCTGCGCCGCTGCCCCGAGCTGCGCGTGCTCGCGACCAGCCGCGAGCCGCTGGGCATCGACGGCGAGGCGCTGTGCCCCGTCCCGCCGCTGAGCCTGCCCCCGCGGGACGCCGAGGACGGCCGGGACGCCCGCGACGGGCAGGGCGAGCACGCCACCGGCGCGGCGGTGCGGCTCTTCGCCGACCGCGCCCGCGCCGCCCGCCCCGACTTCGCCGTCGGCCCCGCCAACGCCGCCGCCGTCGCCGAGATCTGCCGCCGCCTCGACGGCCTGCCGCTGGCCATCGAACTGGCCGCCGCCCGGCTGCGTTCGCTCCCCGTCGAGCAGGTCGCCGCCCGGCTGGACAACCGGTTCCGGCTGCTGACCACCGGCAGCAGGACCGCGCTGCCCCGGCACCGTACGCTCCAGGCCGTCGTCGCCTGGAGCTGGGAGCTGCTGGGGGACGAGGAACGGCGGCTCGCGGAGTGGCTGTCGGTGTTCCCGGGCGGCGCGACGCCCGAATCCGTCGCGGGCGTGTGCGGCATGGACGTCGTCACCGCGCTCGACCTGCTCGCGGCCCTCGCCGACAAGTCCCTGCTGCAGATCGCGGAAGCACCGCAGGGCGCGCATGCCGAGCCGAGCGCCGGTCCGCGCTACCGCATGCTGGAGACCATCCGCGAGTTCGGCCGCGACCGCCTCGCCGAGGCCGGCGACCTCGACCGCGTACGTGCCGCGCACGCCGCCCACTTCCTCCGGCTCGCCGAGACCGCGGACCCGCACGTGCGCGGCCACGAGCAGCTCGGCTGGATCGCCCTCCTCGACGCCGAGCACGACAACCTCCTCGCGGCCCTGCGCCACGCCATCGACGCCGGGGACGCCGTGACCGCCGTCCGGCTGGTCGCCGCCCTCGGCATCTACTGGATGATCCTCGGCCACCACAGCGAGGCCGCCGACTGGCTCCGCCTCGCGCTCGCCGTCCCCGGCGACCCGCCCCTCGAACCGCACGCGGTCGCCCTCGGCTTCTCCCTCATCAACTCCGCGACGAGCGGCGGCATCGAGCCGGACCCGGCGGCCCTGGAGGAGCTGACGGCGCTGGCCGCACGGGTCGATCCGATGGGCGGGCACCCGATGCTGGCCGTGCTGGAGCCGGGCATCGCGGTGTTCACGGACGACGACGCGCGCGGGCTCGCCGCGATCGACGAGCGGCTGGGCCACCCGGACCCGTGGACGCGGGCGCTGCTGCGGATGATCCGGGCGGCGTTCCGGGAGAACCGGGGGTACGCGCCGGGTCTCGAGGAGGACCTGGAGGCGGCCGCGGCGGAGTTCCGCGAGGTCGGCGACCGGTGGGGGCTGGCGATGGCGCTCCACCAACTCGGCGAGTACCGGGCGCTGCTGGGGGACGCGGAGCGGGCGCGGGCGGGGTTCGAGGAGGCGCTGCGGCTCATGGGCGAGGTGCATGCCGAGGACGACGTGGGGCAGTTGCGCACCCGGCTCGCGCAGCTCGAAGCGGCGCAGGGGCGTACGGAGGAGGCACGCGCGGAGCTGCACCGCGTGTTGGGTGCGGCGGTGCGCGAGGGGCGCTCGCATGTCGCGGCGCTGTGCCGGGACGTCCTGGGCGACCTCGCGCGCCGGGCGGGCGAGGCGGACGAGGCGGCGCGGTGGTACGGGGAGGCGCTGGCGACGCTGCGGCGGGGCGGGGTGGCAGTGCCGCAGATCGAGGCGATCGTACGGACGGGGCGGGCGCTGCTGGCGTGCGTACGCGGAGACCCGGCCGGTGCGCGTACGGAGCTGGCGACGGCGCTCGGCGTGGCGGTCGGGGTGAAGGACATGCCGGTGGTCGCGATGGTCGGGGTCGGCGTGGCGACGCTGGCCGCGGAGTACGGGGAAACGGCGACGGGGCTGACGGAGGAGGAGCACACGGGCGCGGAGTTCGCCCGCGCCGCCGAACTGCTCGGCGCCGCCGACTCCGTCCGCGGGGTCGGCGACGTCGCGCTGCCGGACGCCGCCGACCTGGCCGCCCGGCTGCGCCGCGCGCTCGGCGCGGAGTTCGAGCCGGCCCGGGCCCGCGGCGCCGCCCTCAAGCAGGGCGACGCCATCGAACTGCTCCGCGCGTACCTGGCCGACACCCCCGGCTGTCCCTAGGTGCGCCGCAGATAGGCCCGTACGGCCAGCGGGAAGAACACCGCCAGCACCCCCGCGCTCCACAGCACCGACTCCAGCACCGGCCCCGCGACAGGGCCCTCGACCATCAGCCCCCGCGCGGCCTCCATCACGCCCGTCACCGGGTTCACGTCGACCCACGTCTCCAGCCAGCCGGGGAGAGTGTCGGTGGGCACCAATACGTTGGTGCCGAAGGTCAGCGGGAACATCGCCATGAAACCCACGCCCTGCACCGCCCCCGGCTCCCGCACCAGCATCCCGATCAGCACGAACACCCACGAGAGGCAGAACACGAAGAGCATCACGAGCAGACAGGCCGCCAGGGCCGGCAGCAGTCCGGTCCCGACCCGGAAGCCCACGGCGTAGCCGAAGCCGAGTTGCACCACGATCAGGACGACGAACCGGATCAGGTCGCCGAGCACCGAGCCGATCAGCGGCGCGGAGCGCGCGATGGGCATGCTCCGGAAGCGGTCGAAGACGCCCTTCTTGATGTCGTCGTTGAGGTTGATGCCGGTCTGGACGGAGGCGAAGGCCGTGTTCATGACCATCAACGCCGGCAGCAGGGTCTGCAGATACGCGTGCGTCGAGCCCGCGACGGCACCGCCGAGCAGGTACAGGAACATGACGAGGAAGAGGATCGGCTGAAGCGTCACGTCGATCAGTTGCTCGGGCGTGCGCCTGGTCTTGACCAGGCTGCGGCCGGCGAGCGCGACGCTGTGCCGGACGAGCGCGAAGGGCCGGGCGGCGCCCTCGCGGCGGGACGGCACCGCGGTCCGCTCGGGGGCGGTGAGCGTGGTCATCGGACGGCCTCCTCGGTCTTCGGCGTACGGGCCGCGCCCGCTGTCCCGGTGACGGATCCGGCCGGGGCGGCCGTGCCGTGGCCGGTGAGGGTGAAGAAGACGTCGTCCAGGTCGGGCAGCCGCAGCGACAGCTCGGCCACCGCGATCCCGGCCTCGTCGAGGCGGCGTACGGCCGCCGTGAGCATGCCGTCGTCGGCGACGGGGACGGTCAGCGTGCCGCGCGTCGGCGACTCGGGCTGCGTGCCGGCCACCGCCGCGAGGATCCCGGCCGCGTCCAGCAGCCGCGCCGGGTCCAGCGGGCGCAGGTCGAGGTGGCGGCCGCCGACGCGCCGCTTCAGCTCGGCCGGGGTGCCGTGGGCGATGACCCGGCCGTGGTCGATGACGGAGATCTCGTCGGCGAGCGCGTCCGCCTCCTCCAGGTACTGGGTGGTGAGCAGCACGGTCACGCCGTCCCCGACGAGCGAGCGGACGATGCCCCAGACGTCCTCGCGGCGCACCGGGTCCAGGCCCGTCGTCGGTTCGTCGAGGTAGATGACGTCGGGCCGGCCGACGAGGGAGGCGGCGAGGTCGAGGCGGCGGCGCATGCCGCCGGAGTACGTCCGCACGGGGCGGCCGGCGGCCCCGGCCAGCTCGAAGTGCGCCAGCAGCTCGCGGGCGCGGGCCCGGGCGGCGCCGGTGCGCATGTCGAGGAGGCGCCCGATGAGCACGAGGTTCTCGGTGCCGGTCAGGTCCTCGTCCACGGAGGCGTACTGGCCGGTGAGCCCGATGAGCCGGCGTACCTCTCCGGCGTCGCGGACGACGTCGAGGCCGCCGACGGCCGCCGTGCCCTCGTCGGGGCGGAGGAGGGTGGCGAGGATGCGTACGGCGGTGGTCTTGCCGGCGCCGTTGGGGCCGAGGACGCCGAGGACGGTGCCCTGCCGGGCCGCGAGGTCGATACCGGCCAGCGCGGTGGTCGCGCCGAACCGTTTGACCAGGCCCTCGGCCCTGAATGCGTAGGTCATGCGGTGTCTCCTTCTCGGTCTGCGGGAAGGAGCGTGCCGAGGACCGCTGGCACGGCGCGCACAGGACGCTGTCACGCCGCCACGGTGGCGTTATGTCCGGTTTATCGGATTGCAGGAGGTGCGTTCGCTGAGAGCGGAATAGGGCCGTACGGGTCACCCCACACGCCGTGCACGACGGCGCCCCGACCGGCTCGTTGAGCGCCCGCCCGGGCCTCCGCGCGCAACTACGCGCCCCCGCGCAACCCCCCGAGCGCCCGCTGCTGAGCACCGGAAAAGTGCCGCCAATCGGACCCCTGGGCTACGGTTCACGCTGCGGTACGTCAAACTTGTGACTGATCGCACTGTTTTACTGTCCGGCATCATGGAAAACGACGGGCCGACCGAGCAACGGCCCGCGGTCGCCCGGGCACCCCGACAAGGAGAGAACTCGTGGACGACGTTCTGCGGCGCGCGCCCCTCTTCGCCGCGCTCGACGACGAGCAGGCCGCGGAGCTGCGTGCCTCCATGACCGAGGCGACGCTGTCGCGCGGTGACGCGCTCTTCCACGAGGGCGAGCCCGGCGACCGGCTGTACGTCGTCACCGAGGGCAAGGTGAAGCTCCACCGCACCTCCCCGGACGGGCGCGAGAACATGCTGGCCGTGCTCGGCCCCGGCGAGCTGATCGGCGAGCTGTCCCTCTTCGACCCGGGTCCGCGCACGGCCACCGCCTCGGCGCTGACCGAGGTCAAGCTGCTCGGCCTCGGCCACGGCGACCTCCAGCCCTGGCTGAACGCCCGCCCCGAGGTCGCCTCCGCGCTGCTGCGGGCGGTCGCCCGCCGGCTGCGGCGCACCAACGACCAGATGTCCGACCTGGTCTTCTCCGACGTCCCGGGCCGCGTCGCCCGCGCCCTGCTGGACCTCTCGCGGCGCTTCGGCGTCCCCGGGGACGAGGGCATCCACGTCGTGCACGACCTGACGCAGGAGGAGCTGGCCCAGCTCGTCGGCGCCTCCCGGGAGACGGTCAACAAGGCGCTGGCGGACTTCGCCAGCCGCGGCTGGCTGCGCCTGGAGGCGCGGGCCGTGATCCTGCTGGACGTGGAGCGCCTGGCGAAGCGCTCGCGCTGACCGCGGGCCGGCCCGGCCCGGCTACGTGATCAGGCCGTGCTCCTTCAGATACTCGAGCTGGGCCCGCACCGACAGCTCCGCCGCGGGCCACAGCGTCCGGTCCACGTCCGCGTACACGTGCGCCACCACCTCCGCCGCCGTGCGGTGCCCGTTCTCGACCGCCGTCTCGACCTGCGCCAGCCGCGTCGCGCGGTGGGCCAGGTAGAACTCCACCGCGCCCTGGGCGTCCTCCAGCACCGGCCCGTGGCCCGGCAGCACCGTCGAGACGCCGTCGTCCACGGTGAGGGACCGCAGCCGGCGCAGCGAGTCGAGATAGTCGCCGAGCCGGCCGTCCGGATGGGCGACCATCGTCGTGCCGCGGCCGAGGATGGTGTCGCCGGTGAGCACGGCGTCGTCGGCCGGCAGGTGGAAGCAGAGCGAGTCCGCCGTGTGGCCCGGCGTGGGCACGACCCGCAGCTCCAGCCCGGCGACGGATATCACGTCCCCCGCGGCCAGCCCCTCGTCGCCGAGGCGCAGCGCCGGGTCCAGGGCCCGCACCTTCGTCCCGGTCAGCTCCGCGAAGCGGGCCGCGCCCTCGGCGTGGTCCGCGTGCCCGTGGGTGAGCAGCGTGAGTGCCACCCGCAGGCCCGCCCGGTCCGCGGTGTCCATGACCGCCGCCAGATGGCCTTCGTCCAGCGGCCCGGGGTCGATCACCACGGCCCGCGCGGAGTCCGGCTCGGCGACGATCCACGTGTTCGTACCGTCGAGGGTCATGGGCGAGGCGTTGGGCGCCAGCACGCACGTCGCACGAGCAGTGGCCGGCCCGCTGAGCGCCCCGCCGCGCGGCTGTCCTGGCAGCGCCGCCGCGTCCGTCACACGACCACCCCCGCCGTCCTCCCCGCCGCCGCCCTCATGACGGCAGCCTCCGCGTGAACTCCTCGTGCCCCGGGGCGCTCAGCACCACGTCGTCCCCCTCCATCCGGGCCTTCACCAGCACCGCCGACAGATCCCGCTCCCCGGCCGCGGCCAGCGCCTCGGCCGCCGACCCGTACTCCCGCAGCCCGCGCAGCATCGAGATCGTCGGCGGCAGCATCACCAGTTCACCGCGCTCATACCCCTCGGCCGCCTCGGCGGGCCTGACCCACTCCGCGCGGTCGGCCTCCGTCGAGGCGTTCCGCGTGCGCTGGCCCTCGGGGAGGGCGGCGACGAAGAACCACGTGTCATACCGCCGGGTCTCGAACTCCGGGGTTATCCAGCGCGCCCAGGCGCCGAGCAGATCGGTCCGTACGACCAGACCGCGGCGGGCCAGGAAGTCGGCGAAGCCCAGCTCGCGGGCGACCAGCGCCGCGCGGTCCGCCTCCCAGTCCGCCCCCGTGGTGTCCGCCACGACCTCGGCCGCCGAGGCCCCGGCCAGCAGCACCCCGGCCTCCTCGAACGTCTCCCGCACCGCCGCGCAGACCACCGCCTGCGCCTCCGGCTCGGCCACCCCCAGCCGCGCCGCCCACCGCGCGGGGGCCGGCCCGGCCCAGGCCGCCGCGGGCAGCGGGCGCTCGTCGCGCGGATCGACGCCGCCGCCCGGGTAGGCGTACGCACCCGCGGCGAAGGGCATGGAGGTCTTCCGCCGCAGCATGTACACCCACGGGCCGTCGGGGGCCATGCCGCGCAGCAGCAGCACCGTCGCCGCGCGACGCGGCGTGACGGGCGTCAGCTCGCCGCGGGCGAGCGCGCGGATGCGCTCGGCGGGCGGAATCCACCGGGGCTGCGCTCCGGCCGCGGCGTTCGCGGCGTTCATTTCGGACATGACGGGGAGCCTACGGGCTGCCGAGGCCATGTTCGAGTGGGCAACCCCAGCCTGTGGACAACCGCCGGTATGTGGACGACTCCGGGCCCGCCGGCCCCATACCCGCCCCGGACGAACGTCCCGGACGAACGTCCCGGACGAACGCCCCGGAGCGGCAGCCCCTACCCGGCCAGCTCCGCCTGGAACTCGATCTCCACGGGCGCGTCCAGCGGCAGCACCGCCACCCCCACCGCGCTCCGCGCGTGCACACCGGCCTCGCCCAGCACCTGGCCCAGCAGCTCGCTCGCCCCGTTGACCACACCCGGCTGCGCCGTGAAGTCCGGCGCCGAGGCGACGAAGCCGACGACCTTCACCACCCGTACGACCCGGTCGAGGTCCCCCGCGACCGACTTGATCGCCGCGAGCCCGTTCAGCGCACACCGCGCGGCCAGCTCCCTGGCCTCCTCCGGCGTGACCTCCGCCCCGACCTTCCCGGTCAGCGGCAGCGTGCCGTCGACCATCGGGAGCTGCCCCGCGGTGAACACGTACGGCCCGCTGCGCACCGCCGGCACGTACGACGCCAGCGGCGGCACCACCTCGGGCAGGCTGAGCCCCAGCTCCGCGAGCTTCTCCTCGACCCGCCCCGCCATCAGCTCTTTTCCCGCTTCAGATACGCCACGAGCTGCTCGGAGTTGGGCCCGGGCACGACCTGGACCAGCTCCCAGCCGTCCTCGCCCCACTGGTCCAGGATCTGCTTGGTGGCGTGTACGAGCAGCGGCACGGTCGCGTATTCCCACTTCGTCATGGGCCAGACTTTAGCCCGCCCCGGCTGGCCCCCGCTTGGGGCCGTCGGACGGAGGCGGTCTGCTGAGTCGCGCGCCGAGGAATTAGGCTCGCGGACATGAGCGGGCTCCAGAGGCTGCACGTGGTGACCGGCAAGGGCGGGACCGGCAAGACGACCGTGGCCGCCGCACTGGCGCTGGCGCTGGCCGCCGACGGCAGGCGCACCCTGCTCGTCGAGGTGGAGGGCCGGCAGGGCATCGCCCAGCTCTTCGAGACCGAGCCGCTGCCGTACGGCGAGCGGCGCATCGCCTCGGCGCCGGGCGGCGGCGACGTGTACGCGCTCGCCATCGACGCCGAGCAGGCCCTGCTGGACTACCTGCAGATGTTCTACCGGATGGGCAGCGCGGGCCGGGCCCTCCGCCGCCTCGGCGCCATCGACTTCGTCACCACCATCGCCCCCGGCCTGCGCGACGTCCTGCTCACCGGCAAGGCATGCGAGGCCGCCCGCCGCCAGGACAAGCACGGCCGGCACGTGTACGACGCGGTCGTCATGGACGCCCCGCCGACCGGCCGCATCACGCGCTTCCTGGGCGTCAACGCCGAGGTCGCCGGGCTGGCCAAGGCCGGGCCCATCCACAACCACGCCCGGGCCGTGATGCGGGTCCTGACCTCGGCCCGTACCGCCGTGCACCTGGTCACCCTCCTTGAGGACATGCCCGTGCAGGAGACCGTCGACGGCGTCGCCGAGCTGCGCGAGGCCGGGCTCCAGGTCGGCGCCGCGGTGATCAACATGGTGCGCCCCGCGCTCATGGACGAGGCGGAGCTGGAACGGGCCGCCGCCGACCCCGCCGCCCTCGCCGCCGCGCTCTCCGCCGCCGGGCTCGGCGGCGCGAGCCGGGGCGCGCGGGCGGAGCGGCTGGTCGCGCCGCTGCTGCGGCAGGCGCGCGAGCATACGGAGCGGCTGGCCCTGGAACGTACGCAACGGGCCGCGCTGGCGCGGCTGGAGCTGCCGCAGTACGAACTGCCGCTGCTCACCGAGGGAGTGGATCTGGCCGGTCTCTACCGGCTCTCCGGCGAGTTGGGAAAGCAGTGGCCCCTATGAGCCTCGACACCGCGCCCCGGCTGGACGCCGACGGGCTCCTCGACGACCCGCAGACCCGCATCGTCGTCTGCTGCGGCGCCGGCGGCGTCGGCAAGACGACGACGGCCGCCGCCCTCGGCGTACGGGCCGCGGAGCGCGGCCGCCGCGTCGTGGTGCTCACCATCGACCCCGCGAAGCGGCTGGCGCAGTCCATGGGCATCGACGCCCTGGACAACAGCCCGCGGCGGGTCGGCGGCGTGGAGGGGCCCGGCGAGCTGTACGCCATGATGCTCGACATGAAGCGCACCTTCGACGAGATCGTCGAGGCGCACGCGGACGGGGACCGGGCCAGCGCCATCCTGGAGAACCCCTTCTACCAGTCGCTGTCGGCCGGCTTCGCCGGCACGCAGGAGTACATGGCGATGGAGAAGCTGGGCCAGTTGCGGGCCCGGGACTCCTGGGACCTGATCATCGTGGACACCCCGCCGAGCCGCTCCGCGCTGGACTTCCTGGACGCGCCGAAGCGGCTGGGCTCCTTCCTCGACGGGCGCTTCATCAGACTGCTGACCGCGCCGGCGAAGGCGGGCGGCCGGGCGGGGATGAAGTTCCTCAACGTCGGGATGTCGATGATGACGGGGACGCTCGGCAAGCTGCTGGGCGCCTCCCTCCTGCGCGACGTGCAGACGTTCGTCGCGGCGATGGACACCCTCTTCGGCGGCTTCCGCACGCGCGCGGAGGCGACGTACCGGCTGCTGCAGGCGCCGGGCACGGCCTTTCTGGTGGTGGCGACGCCGGAGCGGGACGCGCTGCGGGAGGCGGCCTATTTTGTCGAACGCCTCGAAGCGGACCGGATGCCGCTGGCCGGACTGGTGCTCAACCGGGTGCACGAGAGCGACGCGGCGCAACTGAGCGCGGAGCGGGCGCTGGCGGCGGCCGAGGCGCTGGACGAGCGGGGCGTGGACGACGCGGGCTCCGGCGCGAAGGGCGCGGGGGCGGCGGATACGGGCACGGGCGGCGCGGGCACGGAGGGCGCGGCGGATGCCGCGGCGCTCCTGCGGCTGCATGCCGAACGGATGCAGGTGCTGGCGCACGAGCGCCGTACGCGGGACCGGTTCGCGGCGCTGCACCCGGAGGTTCCGGTGACCCAGGTCACCGCGCTGCCGGGGGACGTGCACGACCTTGCGGGGCTACGGGACGTGGCGGAGCTGCTGACGGCGCAGGAGGCGCCTGGCGCGTAGGCCGGAGCACGCGTGGGGGAGCGTAGCCGGGGCGTACGGCGCGCGGGCCGCGTCCGGCCCGTAGCGAACGGGCACTGGGGCGACGGGCGCAGAACGGGCTCACAGCGGGGCTTGCGGCGGACTCACGACGGGCACACAGCAGGCTCACGGCGGGGCCGAAGGCCCCGGAGCCCGGGGTCAGCCCGCGGCGACCGGCAGTTCCTCCGCCGCGCGCAGCGCGTCCTCGTGCAGGGCGCCTTCGTGCAGCGGCGTGCCCGCGCTCTCGTACTCCTCACGTGCCGTCTCCAGCAGTCTGCGCCACGACGTGACCGTCGGCCGGCGGCGCAGCAGCGCCCGCCGCTCGCGCTCCGTCATGCCGCCCCACACGCCGAACTCGACGCGGTTGTCGAGCGCGTCGGCGAGGCACTCGGTGCGCACCGGGCATCCGGTGCAGACCGCCTTGGCTCTGTTCTGTGCCGCGCCTTGCACGAACAGTTCGTCCGGATCGGCAGTGCGGCAGGCTGCCTGTGCGCTCCAGTCGGTAACCCAGCTCATGCTGGCGCCGTCCTCTCCCGAATTGAGGCTCCCCCACGGCGGCAAACGGCATATGCACCGTTGCCAGTTGAGGACGTTACGGAAGGAGTGCGGCAACGCAACACCCCCGTCAGGCCCAAAGTTGAATGGCCCGAACGGACTATGCGTACGCGGCAGATCACCCACCGGAGTGAGCCCTCCCCGTCAAGGACGATCCGGGCAAAGCGGGCAGTTCGCCGACTTGCCTTCGGACCTCGGGCGTCACATGTCGTCAATTCGGTCAAGCCTCATCACCCACAGGAGTGAACCAACGGGCGAGGTGGACCGTGGCCGGTGGTGATGGCCGAAAACAGAGTAGGCGAACAGACGGGCGGCTGTCCGGGGAATCAGAAGTTAGGGTGGCCCCATGGCCTACAAGCGCCCGGGTGGCGGACTCACCGCCACGCAGCAAGCCGCGAAGTTCCTCGGCGTCAGCGTCCTCGCCGGCTCCGTGCTCGCGGGCCTCGCGCTGCCCGCCGCCGGTCTGCTGGGTCTGACGGCCAAGGGCACGGTCGCGGAGTTCGACGACATCCCCGCGGACCTCAAGCGCCCGCCGCTGAGCCAGAAGACCACGATCCTCGACCGCGAGGGCGGCCACCTGGCCGACGTCTATTCGCGCAACCGCACGGTCGTCAAGTTCGACGACATCGCGCCGGTGATGCGGCAGGCGATCGTCGCGATCGAGGACGAGCGGTTCTACGAGCACGGGGCCGTCGACCTCCAGGGCATCCTGCGCGCACTGAACAGCAACGCGCAGTCCGGCACGGTCTCCGAAGGCGCCTCCACGCTCACCCAGCAGTACGTGAAGAACCTCTTCGTCGAGGAGGCGGGCAACGACGCCCGGAAGGTCGCCGAGGCCACCCGGCAGACGCTCGGGCGCAAGATCCAGGAGCTGAAGTACGCGATCCAGGTCGAGAAGGAGCTGACCAAGGACGAGATCCTGGAGAACTACCTGAACATCGCCTTCTTCGGCCAGCAGGCGTACGGCATCGAGGCCGCCGCCGAGCGCTACTTCAGCAAGTCCGCGGACAAGCTGACCCTCGCCGAGTCCGCGATGCTCGCCGGCATCGTGCAGTCCCCGAGCCGGTACGACCCGATCAACGACCCGGAAGCGGCGGAGAAGCGCCGCAACACCGTGCTGCGGCGCATGGCGAGCAACGACAACGTCACCCGGGCCGAGGCCGACAAGGCCATGAAGGAACCGCTGGGCCTCAAGATCAGCGAGCCGCGCAACGGGTGCATCACCGCGGTCAGCGGCGCCGCGTTCTTCTGCGACTACGTACGCGAAGTGCTGCTCGACGACAAGGGCTTCGGGAAGACGCCCGAGCAGCGGGTCAAGCGCTGGAACCGCGGCGGCCTGACCATCCGCACCACGCTCGACCCGGTGGCGCAGAAGTCCGCCAGCGAGTCGATCAAGAGCCACGTCTACCAGGACGACGCCGTCGCCACCGCCGTGACCATGGTGGAGCCCGGCACCGGCAAGATCCGCGCGATGGGGCAGTCCAGGCCGTACGGCTCGGGCAAGAACGAGTTGATGATCAACCTGTCCGTGGAGAAGTCCATGAACGGGTCCAACTACGGCTTCCAGGTCGGCTCCACCTTCAAGCCGCTCACCGCCGCGGCGGCGCTGGAGAAGGGCGTGCCGAACACGAAGGTGTACCCGTCGCCGAACGAGATGCCGTATCCGAGCCCGGTGGAGACGTGCGAGGACGGCAAGAACTGGGTGAACACCGAGGGTTCGGAAGTCGCGAACGAGACGGAGGAGGAGGTCGGCCCGTACAGCATGCGCGAGGCCACCGCCAAGTCCATCAACACCTACTTCGTGGACCTCATCTCGGACATCGGCATCTGCCCGGTCAAGGAGCTGGCGCAGAGCATGGGCGTCCACCGGGGCGACGGCAAGGATCTGGAGGAGTCCCCCTCGCTCACCCTCGGCGGCCAGACCATCGCGCCGCTGGCGATGGCCAACGCGTACGCGACCTTCGCCAACCGCGGCGAGTACTGCAGCCCGGTCGCCATCGAGTCGATCAAGGACGCGAAGGGCAAGAAGGTCCCGGTGCCGAAGACGCAGTGCAAGCGCGTCATGTCGGAGAAGACGGCCGGCACGATAAACACCCTGCTGTCGGGCGTCGTCGAGGACGGCACCGGCAAGGAGGCGGGGCTGACCGGACGGGACAACGCGGGCAAGACCGGTACGACGGACGAGCGGAAGGCCGCCTGGTTCGTCGGCTACACCGCGGACCTCGCCGGCGCGGTGTGGGTCGGCGGGCCGCTGGACGACGTCTCCATGGAGAACATCCAGATCGGCCCCACGTACCACGACCGCGTCTTCGGCGGCGCGGTCCCCGGCCCGATCTGGCGCGACGCCATGGACGGCGCCCTGGCGGGCAAGACCTCGCCCGAGCTGTACAAGGTCCCGGTGCCGGTGGACCGCCCGGACAAGGGCAAGGGCGACGATGACGACGAGGACGACGAGGACAAGCCGGAGAACCCGCTGGGCGGCCTCCTCGGAGGCGGCAACGGCAACGGCGGCGGGAACGGCGGCAACGGCGGCCCCGGCGGTGGTGGCCCCGGCGGCACGCTCGACGGGGGCTCGCTGGACGGCGGCTGGTCGGACGGCGGAAACGGCGGCTGGCCGGACGGCAGGTGACGGGGGGTTCCGGCCGCCGGGGCCGGTGAGGCCCCGTACCCCGGCCTCAGCCCCGGTGGCCGGAGGCGGTCACCCCTGACCGAGGGCGCGCTTGACCGCGGCGGCCACGCGCCCGCCCTCGGCCCGGCCCGCGACCTTGGGGTTCACGATCTTCATCACGGCCCCCATGGCCCGCGGCCCCTCGGCCCCGCCGGCCTTCGCCTCGGCGACGGCCTCGCCGACCAGGGCGGCCAGCTCCTCGTCGCCGAGCTGCTTCGGCAGGTAGTCCGCGAGCACCTCGCCCTCGGCGCGCTCCCGCTCGGCGGACTCCGTACGGCCACCCTGCGCGAAGGCCTCCGCGGCCTCGCGCCGCTTCTTGGCCTCGCGGGTGATCACCTTCAGCACCTCGTCGTCGGAGAGCACGCGCGCCTCCTTCCCCGCGACCTCCTCCTTCGTGATCGCGGTGAGCGTCATACGGAGGGTGGCGGCGCGCAGCTCGTCCCGGCCCTTGATGGCGGCCGTGAGGTCGTCCTGCAGCTTCGACTTGAGCGTGGTCATGCCCGGAGTCTCCCATGCCGCGGCGGCAGCGCGCGGACGCCGCGGGATCCGGCCCCTGGCCACCTCCACCCCGCGCCTCTGCGACGATAGGAGAATGCGCGCGCGATACGGAGTGCCCCTGAGCCTGGCAGCTCTCTCGGCCGGCGGCGTCGCCTACGCGGCCGTGGTCGAACCCCGCGCCTTCCGGGTCCGCCGGGTCAGCGTCCCCGTACTGCCGGAAGGCATGCACCCGCTGCGCATCCTGCAGATCTCGGACATCCACATGGTCTCCGGCCAGCAGGCCAAGCGCCGCTGGCTGCAGTCGCTGGCGGGCCTGCGGCCCGACCTGGTGGTGAACACGGGCGACAACCTGTCGGACCCCGACGCGGTGCCGGAGCTGCTGGACGCGCTGGGCCCGCTGATGGAGTTCCCCGGGACGTACGTCTTCGGCTCGAACGACTACTACGCGCCCACGTTCCGTAACCCCGGCCGCTACCTGATCGAGAAGGCCCGCGGCATACACGGTCTCAACGGCCGCCACCGCCTCCGCCACAACGTCCCCCGCAACCCCTGGGAGGGCATGCGCGACGCCTTCGACGCGGC
Source organism: Streptomyces sp. WAC 06738 (assembly GCF_003945505.1). Lineage (NCBI taxonomy): Bacteria > Bacillati > Actinomycetota > Actinomycetes > Kitasatosporales > Streptomycetaceae > Streptomyces > Streptomyces sp. WAC 06738. The sequence continues at coordinate 3,611,421 of NZ_CP029618.1, forward strand.
GGGCTGGGTGGGCCTGGACAACAGCCGCGGCCGGCTGAAGCTGGACAGCGGCGCGGTCCTGGGCCTGACGGGCCTGGACGACCCGCACATCAAGCACGACCGCTACACGGCGGTCGCCGGCGGCCCCGACCCGGACGCGGACTTCTCCCTCGCCCTGGTCCACGCCCCGTACCTACGCGTCCTCGACGCCTTCACCGCCGACGGCTACCCCCTGATCCTCGCCGGCCACACCCACGGCGGCCAGCTCTGCATCCCCTTCTACGGCGCCCTGGTGACCAACTGCGACCTGGACACCAACCGCGTCAAGGGCCTCTCCACCCACACCGCAGGATCCCGCCGCTCCGCCCTCCACGTCTCCGCCGGCTGCGGCGCCAACCGCTACACCCCCTTCCGCTTCGCCTGCCCCCCGGAAGCCACCCTCCTCACCCTCACCCCCACCTCCGTAAACGAATTTCACCCGACCCGCCCGGGTGGGCTACAGTAGTCCTCGCAGTCACGGGGTGTGGCGCAGCTTGGCAGCGCGCTTCGTTCGGGACGAAGAGGTCGTGGGTTCAAATCCCGCCACCCCGACAGCAAAGCACCAGGTCAGGGGCTTGATCCACTTGATGGATCGGGCCCCTGAGTGGTTTCCCGGAGATCGTCTGGAGAGGTCGGGGCGGGCAAAGGCCGTGCGGGCCGCCGGACATGGGCGGCGGGCTCCCTGGGCGTCAGCCGTTGATGAGGGAGAGGCCCTCGGAGCCGGCTGCCCTGTCGTTCCTGCGGTCCTTCGCCTTGGGCTCGAAGCGGAGCACGGCGCCCCGGGAGTCGATCTCCTCGATGGTGACCGTCACGCCGTTGGCGAGGCTCAGGAAGCCGGTGCCGGCGATGTAGCCGCTTGCGTTCCCGTACTCCGGGCGCTGGACATCGAACGTCACCGTGTTCGGCTTCTCGTGGCCGAGCGTGAACCCGGTGATGCCGAAGCCGGGCCGCACCGGGATCTCGGCGGTGCCGCGCAGCAGGATCTCGCAGTCCACGTTCCGGCACGCCTTGACGTCGGAGCCGTCCGCCGCATGCAGCGGGGTGGGCGAGGGCTTCTTCGGGGAGGGAGGGGCGGAGGTGGGGCGCTTTTCCGGGCGGTCGCTCGGTTTCGCGTCCGCCGCGTCGTCCGAATCGGAGCAGGAAGACAGCAGAAGCACCGCGGCGAGCAGCGACAGCGCGTACCGGGCGGGTGCGTGGAAGGGAGCCGTAGCGTCGGTTGGCATGCTCCATCTCTACCGACGCGCACCAGGGAGGGGTCCCGCGCGAGCCCGCCGTGCCCGTCGGCCGGAGTCGGATGGGGACGGTCCGGCCATGCTGTACGGAGGCGGTTTCGGCGGAGGGATCGGGTGTGGAGAGCATCACCAAGAACAGGCAGTCCCCCGACGCTCTGCGCGCCATGGTCGGGCGGGCGTACGGGGCCGACCGGGTGCCCGTGGGGGACGGGTGGGCCGTCGAGTTGGGGCACGGGTGGTTCAACGTCGCCTATCGCATCCGGTTGCGTGACGGGGCCGAGGTCGTGGTGAAGATCGCGCCGTCGCCGCAGGTGGAAGTCATGACGTACGAGCGCGGCGCCATGGCCGTCGAGCTGCGCATGCTGGATCTCCTCCGTACGCACACCTCGGTGCCCGTCCCCGCCGTCGACTTCGCCGACCGCAGCCGCGAGCTGTGCGACGCCGAGTACTTCTTCATGCCGTACATCGACGGCGACAACCTCGGCGTCATCGCGAAGGAACTCCCCGCCGCCGCACGGGACTCGCTCATGGAGCAGGTCGGCGCGGCCAACCGGGAGATCAACTCGCTGCGCGGGGACGCCTTCGGGCCGCTCGCCGGGCCCGGGGAGCCGAGCTGGCGGCGGGTGTTCACCGGCATGGTCGAGGACGTCCTCGCCGATGGCGAGCGCCGCCGTGTCGACCTCGGCTGGGGCTACGACACCGTGCGTACGGTCGTGGACGCCCATGCCGGCAGCCTCGACGAGGTGACCGAGCCGCGTCTCGTGGAGTGGGACCTGTGGGCAGGCAACGTCATGGTGCGCGACGGCAAGATCGCCGGGATCATCGACCACGAGCGCGCCTTCTACGGCGACCCGTTGATCGAGTCCGGCTTCGCGGGCACCCAGATGGCGGCCTTCGGCCACCCGGTGCCGTTCATGCGCGGCTACGGCCACCCGGAGCTCACCGCGACGCAGCAGGTGCGCCGCCGTCTGTACTGCCTCCATCTGATGCTCATCATGGTCATCGAGACGGTCTACCGCGGGCACACCGACAGCAAGCAGTACGACTGGGCCCGCATCCGCCTCGACGAGGCCATGGCCCTCTTCGGCCACACCCGCCGCTGAGCGGGCGACACCGGCCGCTGCTCCGGCACCCCTCAGCAGGCCGGCCGTCGTCTGCCGGTGCCGCACCGCACCGTCTAGGGTGGCGAGTTCACGCCCGGGTGGCGGCACGTGGGGGGCTGGATGGCGGAGGCGCGGGAGGGCTGGGTACGGGTTCCGGTGGGGGAAGGGGCTCGGCGGTGGGCTTCCCGGGGGCGGTGCCGGCGGGTGCTGTTCGTCGTGCACAACGTCACGTCGGCCACCCGGCTGCTGGACGTGATGCCCCTCTTCGACGACGACCTGCGGGTGCAGATGCTGGCGACGTGCACGGGGTCTTCGCCGTTCCAGGGCGGCGTGGGCGAGTTGCTGGCGTCGGTGGGGGTGCCGGTGCTGCCGTGGGAGCAGGCGGTCCGTACGCCCGTCGACCTGGCCGTCTCCGCAAGCCTGGGTGGTCAAATAGCCGCATTGCATGGCAAATTGGCCGTTCTGTCGCATGGCGTTGGATATACTAAGAGGCTCAGGTCGCCGGTCGCCGGTCGCCGGTCGCCGGTCGCCGGTCGCCGGACGCCGGACGCCGGGCTCCCGTCTTCGGGCTGGCGCCGGAGTGGCTGCTCGAGGACGGGCGGCCCGTGGCCGACGCGTTCGTGCTCTCGCACCCCGAGCAGGCGGAGCGCCTGCGGCAGTCGTGCCCCGAGGCGGCCGGGGCCGCGGTGCTCGCCGGGGATCCGTGCTTCGACCGGATGCTCGCCGCCCGCGGGCACCGGGACCGGTTCCGGCGGGCGCTGGGCGTACGCGACGGGCAGCGGCTCGTCGTGGTGTCCGCCACGTGGAACCCCGAGGGCCTGTTCGGCGACAGCGGCGCGGGCGACGTGCTCCCGGCCCTGCTGCCGCGGCTGACGGGCGAGCTGGCCGCCGACGAGTACCGGGTGGCCGCCGTCCTGCACCCCAACATCTGGCAGGGGCACGGCCCCGGGCAGGTGCGGTCCTGGCTCGACGGGGCCAGGCGCGGCGGGCTCGCGCTCGTCGATCCGCTGGGCGGCTGGCGGCAGGCCCTGCTCGCGGCGGACGCGGTGATCGGCGACCACGGGGCCGTGACGTACTACGCCGCGGCCCTCGGCGTGCCCGTGGTGCTGGCGGCCGCGCCCCTCGCGCACGTCGACCCGCGGGCGCCGCTGGCCTGCTTCCTCGCCGACTCGCCCCGGCTGGACCCGTTCGCCCCGCTGCCCGCGCAACTCGACGCGCTGATCGCGGGCCACCGGCCGCAGCCGGGTCCCGCACGGTTCACCTCGTCGGTGCCGGGGGAGTCGGCGGGCCGGCTGCGGGAGTTGTTCTACGGGCTCATGGACCTGCCCGAGCCCGAGCGGCCCGCGCTGCTGGAACCGCTGCCGCTGCCCCCGTACGAACCGGTCAGCCGCACCGCACCGATGCGGGTGCTGACCCGGCTGCCCGCCGGGGCGGGCGCGGGCGCGGTCGTGCTGCGCCGCTGGGCCGATCCCGCGTACGAGCCCGCCGGCGACGACGGCCCGCACGCCGCCGCGCACACGGCCGCGCACACCGCCGTGCCCGAGGACACCCGCGACCCCGGCCGCCTCGACCTCGCCGACGTGATCCTCCGTCACGGCACCCCCGACGACCCGCGCTTCGGCTCACCCGCCACCTGGTGCGCGGAGACCCTGCGGCGGTACGCGCACTGTGCCCTCGCCGCGTACGTCACGGGCCCCGGCGACTGCACCGTCCGCACCCGTGACGGCGACGCGCTCGCGCTCACCGCCGTCCCCGGGGCCGCCGACGCCGACCCCGCGGCCTACGCCTCCGCCCTGCACGCCTGGCTGGCGGCGGGCCGGAGCGCGGCCGCCCTCGCGGAGCACGGCCTGCTGGTCCGTACCGGCGCGCGCGAGCACCGCGTGACCGTCGCCCCGCTCAGGGCGTGACGCAACGCGCCCGTACGGACCGCGCGTAGGCCAGCGGGTGCTCGGCCCGCTCCGCGTCGAGCAGGGCGATGGCCTCGTCGATCAGCGGCAGGGCCGCGGCGGGCGCGGCGGCGAGCACGTGGGTCTCGGCGAGGTCCGTCAGGGCGCGGGCGCGGTTGTAGTCGTCGCCGATCTCCCCGAAGGACCCGACGGCCGTACGCAGCAGGGCTATCGCCTCCTCGAAGCGGCCGTCGGCGCGCAGCGCGCGCCCGCGGTGGCGCACGAGCAGCGGCCGGGCACGGCGCAGGTCGGCGTGGCCTTCCTCGCCGGGGGCAATGGTCCCGTACAGCGTGTCCGCCCGGTCGAAGAGGGCCAGCGCCTCAGGCCCCGCCCACTGCCGCAGCCGCAGCAGGCCCAGCGCCTCGACCGCGGAGGCGTGCCCGCGTATGTGGCCCGCGGTCCGCTCGTCCCCGGCGGCGGCCCGGAACTCGGTCTCGGCCTCGGCGTGCTCGCCGAGCTCCGTCAGGCTCATGGCCAGTTGGAAGCGGAGGGCCGCGCGGTCGCGGAGGGCGGTGGCGCGCGGCTCGCCCTCCCGCGCCGGAAGGCGCAGGGCCGAGCGGAGCGCGGGGACGGCCTCCGCGTGCCGGCCGGCCTTGAGCTGCAGCGGCCAGAGGGCGCGCGCGAGGCGTACGGCCGCGGCCCGGTCACCGGCGTCGGCGGCGGCCTGCACGGCCTCGAAGACGTTCGCCGCCTCCCGCACCAGGGCGCCGAGGGCCTCGGCCTTGCCCAGCGGCGGACCGGGCCTCGACGGCGCCGGTACGCGCCAGCTCTCCGGCAGCGCCTGGTGAGCGGCGTCCTCGGCGAGGTCGGCGTAGCCGCGTACGACGCGGGCGGCCGACTCGGCGCAGGCGCGCGGGCCGTCCTCGTGCCGGGCGAGCAGCTCGGCGTGGCGGCGGACGGCGGGACGGAAGCGGTAGCGCCCGGTGCCGGCGGGCTCCAGCAGACCGCGGTCGGCGAGGAGGCCGAGGAGGGCCGCGGCGGGGGTCGCGTCGGGGTCGGTGGCGACGGGCTGGTCCGGCCGCGTCGCCCAGGCGGCCGTCCTGGCGTCGATGTGGGGCCAGTCCCGTAAAGCCAGCAGCCGGTACATCCGGGCGGCGTCGGCGTCGAGCGCGCGGTACGCCGACTCGGTCAGGGCGGCGACGGGCCCGGCCGCGTCCGCGGCACCCCGTGCCGTATCGCCGTGGACCGACAGCAGCGGCGCGGCCGTACGCAGCGCGTACGGCGACCCGGCGCACCGCACCAGCAGGTCCTTCGCCGTGTCCGGCGCCGCGGCCACGGCTTCCGGCCCGGCGAAGTGCGTGAGCACCCGCCGGGCGTCCTTCGCCGCCAGCGGCCCCAGCGCCACGGGCACGGCGTCCAGACCCGGCAGCGGGTGACGGGCCGTCACGAGCGTGAACACCCCGGGCGCGGAGGTCAGGAGCGGGCGCACCTGAGCCGCGGAGTACGCGTGGTCGAGGACGACCAGCAGCCGCAGCCCGCCGGCGAGCCGCCGCCACAGGTCCAGCCGCCCGTCCGCCGCGTGCGGCGTCTCCTCCGCCGGCAGCCCCAGCTCCCGCAGCAGGCGGCCGGCGACCACGGCCGGGCCGAGGGCGCTCTGCGACGACCAGCCGTGCAGGTCGACGTGGACCTGCCCGTCGGGGAAGTCCGCGGCGCGCCTGCTGCCCCAGAAGAGCGCCGTGGCGGAGGTCCCGATGCCCTCGGGGCCGTGCAGCAGCGCCACCCGCGGCCTTCCGTCGAACTTGCGGTCCGCCTCGCGGTCGAGCAGCCGTAAGGCGGGGCGGCGGTCGGTGAAGTGCCGCGTCGCGGCGGGCAGACGGGGCGCACCTACGGAGCCGGGGCCGGAACCGGCCGGCAGGGTCGACGCGAACCGCTCCCACATCCGGGCGAGTTCGGGATCGCGCGCGGCCCCCTCCCGCAGCAGCGCGGCCACCCGCTCCACCTCCGCGGCCCGCGCGGGCGCCCGCACCTCCCGCCCGGCGGCCCTGCGCACCAGCGCCCCGGTGGTCTCCCACGCGGCCCGGCCCACCTCGTTGGCCATCCCCATGCCGATCGCGCCGAGCACCCCGGAGATCGCGGCCAACGACACCGGATCCGTCATCACACACCCCTCCCCCTGCGCGCCGTAGCGAGTCGGTACGACTCCGAAGAGTAACGCGGGTCACCGACAGCGGAGTCCGGGACGGCGGCGAGGGCAGAACACGGCAGCACAGAGCCCGGCGCCGGCCCCGCGTCAGCGGGCGAGCCAGGTCTCCGGGCCCATCACCGCCACCGGGTGCTTCCGCGGGTCCAGGCTGCGCAGCAGGGTGCGCATGTGGGGTTTGGCCAGCGAGACGCAGCCGCTCGTCGGGCCGCCGTGGTCGACGTGGACCCAGATGCCGCCGCCGCGGGCGTCGCCCAGGGGGCGGGTCCAGTCGAGCGGGGTGGTGCCGGGCTTGCGGTTGTAGTTGATCGCGACGACGTAGTCGAAGGAGCCGGCGAGGGGTTCGCCCTCGTAGCCGCGGCCCGTGGCGGTGAAGGCGGGGCCGTGGTCGTACGGGAGCTTCGTGCCCGGGTCGGGGTCGAGGCCGCCGGCGTCGGTGAGGCCGTAGACGCCGGTCGGGGTGCGGAGGTCGCCGGCCAGGTGGCGGTGGGTCCAGCCGCGGAGGGCGTTGTGGGCGGGCCAGGAGGGTCCTGCGCGCCAGCCGCCGGGGGCGCGTTCGTAGAGCACGGCGACGGAGCCGGACGAGCGGCGGTCGGTGCCGGTGACGACGAGGGCCTGGCGCGCGCGGGCGGGGACGCGGGCGCGGATGCGCGGCCCCAGGCCCGGTATGTCCCGCGGAAGTCGCGCGGGGGCCGCCGCGACAGGCGCGCGGGTCGGCGCGGGGGCGGGCGGCGAGGCGGCCTCCGTACGGGGCGGGGCGTCGTCCGTACGGGGTGCGGCGGCCTCCGTGCAGCCGGCCGCGGCGAGCAGGGGGAGTCCGACCGCGTACAGCATCCGGCGTCGAGGCAGCATCAGCGGTCGGTCCGCTCCGGTCGACGGGGTTCTCCCGCGGGGTCGAAGCGCATCGACCCGAGGACCGTGCTGGCCTCGGCGACGTCTCCGTGCGCCGGGGTGGCGAGGCAGACCGTGGCCAGTACCTGCACTCCCTCCGCCGCGCCCGCCGGGCTGCGTACGGCCCACAGCTCCTCGGTGCCGCCCGCGACGACGCACGCCTTGCCCAGCTCGCGATTGCGCAGGCCGGGGTCGGGTTCCTTCGGCCCGTAGAGCAGTCGCAGCGTGATCAGCGTGCCGCGGCGGGGCAGTTCGCGCGGCGGGGTGGTGCAGGTGCCGTCCGCGCCGGTGGGGCAGGGCTCGGGGGAGGGGCGGAGGGACAGGCTCGCGACGTAGCCGACGTACTCCCCCTTCGGCGAGTCCGTACGCACCGTGCGGCTGCTCCAGCCCGCGGGCACCTTCAGCGTGAGGTCCGACAGCTCCGTCAACCGCGTCTCGGCGTCCCGCCGTTCCGGCGACCCGGCGTCCGCGGCGGGAGACGCGGCGCTCGGCGGCGTGTCGGCGGCGGGGAGCACCTGCGGCAGGAGTACGCCCACGGCCGCGGCCGTCGCGGTCGCACCCCACACCGTGCGCCGCCTGCGGCGGCGTCGCAGCGCCCGTCCCCGTATCCGCTCCATCCGCTCGGCGGGAGCGGCCGGGCGCGGGACGGCGCGCTCCAGCAGTGCGCGCAGCGCGCGCTCCTCCTCGGCGGACTCCATGAGGTCGGCCCGGGCGGCCGGCTCGCCCGGCCCCGCCGTCTCAGCCGCATTCCAGGCCACCGGACTCACCGCCCTCCACCAGCTCGGCCTCGGGCAGCAGGCCGCGCAGCGTGCGCAGCGCCTTGGCGGACTGGCTCTTGACAGTGCCCGGCGCGCAGCCGAGGGTCGCCGCGGTGTCCTGGACGCTCAGGTCCTCGAAGTAGCGCAGGACGACCACCGCGCGCTGGCGCGGCGGCAGGCGCCGTATCGCGGCGGCGAGCGACTGCTCCAGGTCCACCTGCGCGAAGGCGTCGGCGGGGGCCGCCGTGTCGGGCAGCTCGCCGTGCGGCACCTCGCCCCACCAGTGGCGGCGCCACCAGGAGATGTTGGTGTGCACCATGGCCGTACGGACGTACGCCTCGGGGCTGCCGTCCGCTATCTGCTCCCACTTCGGCCACACCTTGGCCAGCACGGTCTGCAGCAGGTCCTCGGCGAGCTGGGCGTCCCCGGTGAGCAGCCAGGCCACGCGGAGCAGCCGCGGCCCGCGGGCCGCCACGAACTCCTCGAATCCCGGCGGCTGGGCCGCGCCCCGTCTCAGCATGCTGCGCCTGCCATCCGGTCCCCACTTCACGTCGCACACTCGTCGAACGCGATGAGGTCCGCGCCGGGTTGCCTCCCCTGCGCCCCTTCAGCTACCGCGCGCCGCTACTGCCCCACCCGGCCGTCGACGCACTCGCGCAGCAGGTCCGCGTGGCCGCAGTGCCGCGCGTACTCCTCCACCCGGTGGACCCACAGCTCGCGCACCGACGTGCCGTCCTTGGGCAGCCGGGCGCCCAGGTCGGGGTACGCGCCCAGCACCGCGTCGCACTCCGCCTGCTCGCGGGCGAGGTCGGCGAAGGCGGCGTCGACGAGCGCCTGGTCGGCGGCGGCGCCGTGGAAGTCGGCGTCGCGCTCGCCGTAGATCTTGGGGGCGGGGTTCTCCGGCACGACCCAGTTGCGCCAGTCCCGTTCCACCTCGGCGAGGTGGCGTATGAGCCCGAGCAGCGACATGGTCGACGGCGGCACGGAACGGCGCGCCAACTGCTCGGCGGTCAGCCCCTCGCACTTCATCTGCAGCGTGAGCCGGTAGTTGACCAGGAAGTCCTGGAGCGTGGCCAACTCGCCGTCGGGACTGGAGTCGTTGTTGCGGGGGTCCTTGTCGGGGTCTGCCCACATGTCGGGGTAGACGCTGGCCTCGGTCCACCGCTGGGGTGCGTCGTCGTCACTCACCGTACACACGATGCGGCTCGGCGACCGGACACGCAAGCGAATATCGGCGGGCGGGCGCCGGGGCCGAAGGGAATGATCGGGGGATGCGTCCGATGAAGCACGGCTACACCAACCGCACCCTCGGCGACGGCGCGGTGGTGCGGAAGACGTACGAGGGGCCGGACGCCGCACTCCGGCTGCGCCGCGAGCGGGCGCTGCTCACCGCGCTGCGCGGCCTGCTGCCCGTGCCGCCGGTGCGGGGCGCGTCCGCGGATGCCCTGACCCTCGGCCACGTCGCGGGCGTACCGGGCCAGGAGTTGCTGGACGGCGGGCGGGCCGCGGCCGTGCTGGCGGCGTGCGGGGAGGTGCTGCGGCGGATCCACGGGGTCGCGCCGGACGTGCTGCCGGAGGGCGGGCCGGCCGCGGGCACCGTGCTCGTCCACGGCGACTTCGGGCCCAACAACCTGCTGCTCGACCCGCGGACCTGCGCGGTGACGGCGGTGGTGGACTGGGAGTTCGCCCGCCGCGGTGCCGCGGTCGAGGATCTGGCGTGGTGCGAGTGGATCGTACGGACCCACCACCCCGCGCAGCGCGGCGCACTCGGCGGCTTCTTCCGCGCGTACGGCGGGGAGGTGCCGCCGTGGCCGGTGCGGCGGGCGGCGATGCTGGCGAAGTGCGCGGAGATGCGGCGGTTCTGCGAGCGGTGGGAGCCGGGCGGTCCGGGCGTACGGCTCTGGGAGGAGCGCGCGGCGGCGACGGCGGGCTGGACGGAGTAGGGCGGGCGTCACGCCGCGGCGTCAGACGGGCCGGGCGGCGGGCCGGGGCGCGTCGTAGACGAGGCTGTACCGCCAGAACAGGCGGCGGCGTATCCGCGCGCCCGGCAGCTCCGCCGCCGCGGCGGCCCGGATCTCGGCCAGGGTCTCCTCGGGGTCGGCGGTGGGCGCGGTCATGTGGACGGGTACGGCGTCCGCGCGCGCCGGGTGCTTCGCCAGCCCGACGAGCGGGTTCGCGACCACCGCCGGCAGGGCGGCGACGAGGTCGGCGGCGCCGGCCTCGCGGTAGCACCCGACGACGACCAGCCGCCCGCCCGGCGCGAGGCAGTCGCGCAGTTCGCGCAGCGTGGGCACCAGCGGCATGTGGTGCAGTACGGCGACGAGCGTGACGGCGTCCCAGCGCCGCTCCGGTTCGCGGCCGGCGAAGTCGGTCCGTACGACGGTGACCGCCGGATCGCCGTCGAACCGGCGGGCCGCGACGTCGGCGAGCGCGGCATCGGGTTCGAGCCCGGTCACGGCACCGCCGCGCCGCCGCAGCAGCGCCAGCAGGTTCCCCGCCCCGCACCCGACGTCCAGCACGTCCCGCGCCCCCGCCTCGGCGACCCGCCGGGCGATCCACGGGCCGTAGTGGTCGTTGTGGCTCCAGGGATGCCGCCTGTTGAAGCGGCCGAGCGCGTCCATGACTCCCATACGGCACACGCTAGCCGGACGCGGACACCGTATTGACGTCCCCGGACGGCGGGGTTACAACGTTGCACTCGGCTGTCGGTGCGGACCGGAGGACGGGTGCGGGGACGGGTTCTGGCGCGGGACGGGGCGGCTTGGGCGATTCCGGTGGCGCTGGGCGTCGACGCCGTCGGGAGCGGGATCTATCTGCCGCTCTCCATGGTCTACTTCCTCGCCGCCACCGACCTCTCCGAGGCGCGCGTCGGACTGCTCATGACCGCCGCGACCGCCTCCGCGCTCCTGCTGCCGCTCCTGGTCGGGCGGGTCGTGGACCGCATCGGCCCGCGCCCCGTCGTGATCGCGGGGCAACTGCTGCAGGCCGGCGGCTTCCTGCTCTACCTGGCGGTGGACGGGCCGGCGTCGCTGTTCGCCGCGGCGCTGGTCGAGGCGGCCGGGCTGCGGGTGTACTGGTCGTCGGTCTTCGCGCTCATCGCGGAACAGGGCGACGACCGCGCCAGGGACCAGTGGTTCGCCCGCACCGCGATGATCCGCGCCGCCGGGACCGGCGCCGGGACGGTCCTCGCCGGGGTGCTGCTGGGGCTCGCCTCGCAGGACGCGTACCGGGGGATGATCCTGGCGAACGCGCTCTCCTTCGTCGTCGCCGCCGGTGCCCTCACCTTCTTCGTACGGAGCCGCCCGCGCCGGGTCGCCGGGGACGTCGAAGGGAAGCCCGCCGGCGGCGTACGGCATCTGCTGCGCAACCGCGCCTATCTGTTGCTGATCGCCGTCAACGTGCTGTTCAACATCTGCACCGTCCTGCTGGCCGTCGCCACCCCCGTCTACGTCGTCCGCGGGCTGGACGCGCCCGGCTGGGCGGTCGGCGTCCTGCTCACCCTCACCACGGCGGTCGTCGCCACCTCCACCGCCGCGGTCACCCGCCGCATCCGCCGGCGCACCTCCCGCGGCGGCGCGATGGCCTGGGGCGGGGTGGCCTGGGCGGGGTGGTGCGGGGCCGTCGCGCTCGCGGTGCTGCTGCCGCGCGGCCCGGTGCTCGTCGGCTATCTGGCGCTGGTGATGCTGCTCTGGGCGGCCGCGGAGATGCTGCACGGGCCGGCCTCCAACGCGCTCTCCGCGGACGCGGCGCCGGAAGGGGCGCGGGGCACGTATCTGGCGGCGTTCCAGTACTCGTTCGCGACGGCGGACATGGTCACGCCGGGCCTCTTCGGGCTCCTGTACGGCGTGGAGCGGGTGCTGCCGTGGGTGGTGGTCGGGTGCCTGGCGCTGGTCGCGAGCGTGGCGATACGGCCGCTGGAGGAGCGGCTGACGGGCGTACGGGCGGGGCCGGAGGGGGCGGCGGCCTGAGGCCGCGCAGCGGCCCGTACGAGGGCGGCAGAGGCGGCCACCGCGTCCCGCGGCCCGGCACCGGCGCTCCCCGCGTGATCCGTTGTTCTCCGCCCCCGGCACCGCCGTTCACGCCCCGTTCCGTTCCGCCGCCGAAACTCGCTGGTCGCCCCCCGCCACGCGAAGGAGAGGCCCACAGCATGAACGAAGGACACATCGAAGGCGCCGAAGGCCCCGAGCGCACGGGGATCTCGCGGCGCCGCCTCGTCCGCTACGCCGGCGTGGGGGCGACGCTCGCGGCGGCCGGCCCGCTCGTCGTGAGCGGCGAGGCGGTCGCCGACGACGCGCAGGGGAACGCCGCGGGCGGGCGCGGGAACGACGGGCGGCGTGCCTGGCGGGCCGGCGACCACCACGTGCACTCCGAGTACAGCGGCCGGTTCGACACGTCGGCCAACCCGCCGACGTTCCACAAGGGCGCCGACGCGGTCTACCCCATCGTCACCAACGCCATCATGGCCAAGCACTTCGGCCTCTCCTGGGTGATGTGCACCGACCACGGCGGCCCGACCCACTCGAAGGTCAACCTGGAGCTGGCCTACCCCGACCTGCTGCGCTCCCGCGTCCTCGTGCCCGAGGTCCTGCAGTTCTGGGGCATGGAGTTCGACGCGCCCGCGCTGGACCACCACACCCTGATGATCCCCCACCACCGCGACGAGGCACAGCAGTTGTACGAGCTGGAGCGCCGGTTCGCCAAGCTCGACCCGTTCCCGGCCGACCCCGGGCGCGACACCGAGGCCAAGATGATCGAGTTCCTCAAGGCCGCGAAGACCATGGACCGCAAGCCGCTGGTGCTCGCCCACCACGCGTCCCGGTCCGCGCCGGGCCTCGGCGTCTACGGCCAGGACACCCCGCGCGAGTTCCGCAACGGCAACGACGTCGCCCCGGACGTCTACGTCGGCTTCGAGGGCGCCCCCGGCCACCAGGCGGGCCCCCTCGTCGGCGGCGCCCGCGGCGGCTACGGCAACCACCCCACGTACGGCGGCTTCGACCAGATGACCGCGCGCCTCGGCGGCCTCTGGGACGCGCTGCTCGGCGAGGGCCGGCGCTGGTGGATCACCGCCACCTCGGACTCGCACGTGCACTGGACGCGCGGCGGCACCGACTTCTGGCCGGGCGAGTACAGCAAGACGTACGTCATGGCGCGGCAGGACTACGCGGACGTCATGGACGGCCTGCGCAACGGCCGCGTCTGGGTGGGCACCGGCGACCTCATCACCTCCCTCGACCTGACCGCCGGCAACCGCGGCCGCAGCGCGGCCATGGGCGAGACGCTCACCGTCAGCGGCCGGAACGGTGCGGACGTGGAGATCGAGATCCGCTTCCGCCCGCTGGACGGCGAGAACGGCAACGGCGACCGCCCCGAGGTGCGCCGCGTCGACCTCATCACCGGGAGCATCACGGGCCCGAGCGCCGACCGCGACGCCGACACCAACCCGACCACCAGGGTCGTCGCCCGCTTCGGCCCGAACGACTGGCGCCGCCAGGGCAAGGACTACGTCATCCGGCACACCCTGCGGGACGTGGACGGCGACATGTACGCGCGCGTACGCGGTACGAGCACGGACGAGGCGGAGCCGGCGGCGGACGGGCTGGAGAGCCCGTGGGAGGACCTGTGGTTCTACTCCAACCCGGTGTTCGTCAGCGTCCGTTAGGGGACGCGCCCACGCGCGCGGTGGCGGCGCACGCCGGCGCCCCCCCGGGCGGCACCGGATCAGGCGGACGCCGGCTCCGGCTCCGGCCGCATCGCGCGCAACCGCCCGCCGCGCGCCAGCGCCGCCAGCGCCCCCGCGCAGGCCGCGCCCGTCGCGGTGAGCACCAGCCACGGCAGGCGCGGATACCTCTCCGCCGCGTCCCACAGTGCACCCGTCGCCAGGTTGCCCAGCGTGATGCCGAGGCCGGACACCGTGTTGTAGAGGCCGTAGTGCGTGGCGACGAGGCGGCCTCCCGAGAGGGACACCACGGTGTCCATCTCGAAGGGATACGCCAGGGCCGTACCCAGCGCCAGCAGGGCGGCGGCGAGCAGCAGCGGGGTGAACGCCGCCGCTGCCGCCGCCGCCCCGCCGCCGCCCGGCGGGGCGCCGGTGAGCAGGAGCGGCAGAAAGGCGACGCCCATCAGGGCGATGCCGTACACCAGGGCCCGCTGCGCCGGCCAGCGCTTCTTCGCCCAGCCCGTGACGCGCAGTTGGCCCGCCGCCGCCACGCCCGCCGAGACGGCGAAGAGCGCGGTGGTCACTCCGTCGCCCGCGGCCGGGAAGGCGCGGTGTGCCTGGAGGGGGAGCGCCAGATACACCTGGAAGGACAGCACGTACGAGCCGATCATGGCGGCGGAGAAGAGCATGAAGGGGCGGTTGGCGACGACCGTGCGCCAGTCGGCGAGCACCCCGCGCGCCCCCGGGCGCTCGGCCCGTACCGCATCCCCCTCGGGCAGCGCCAGCACCTGTACCACGGTCAGCCCCAGGAACAGCAGCGCCGCGACCGTGCACACCAGCCGGAAGTCGGCCGCCAGCAGCGCCAGTCCGACGAGCGGGCCGACGAACATCCCCGTCTGATAGAAGACGTTGAACAACGCGAACGCCTCCACGCGCCGCTTCTCGCCCACGGCCTGCGCGAGGTACGTCCGCACCGCCGGGTTGAAGAGCGCCCCCGCGAAGCCCGTCAGCGCCGAGGCGACGACCAGCGCGGGCAGCGACTGCACGAAGCCCAGCAGCCCGAACCCCGCCGTCCGCAGCACGCACCCCGCGACGATCATCGGCTTGCACCCCAGCCGGTCCGCCAGCGTGCCGCCGACCAGGAACATGCCCTGCTGGGAGAAGTTCCGTACGCCCAGGACCAGGCCGACGGCCCACGCCGCCATGCCCAGCCCGTCGGCCAGGTGCGCGGCGAGGTAGGGCATCAGCATGTAGAAGGCGGTGTTGATGGTGAACTGCTGCACCATCAGCAGCCGCACCCCGCCACCGTACGAGCGGAACTCGCGCACCAGGTCCCTCATCGGGCCGGCACCCCCGCCGGCACGGCCGTGACGTTGGCGCAGCGCGTCCAGCGTTCGACGGTCCGCTCCCCCGGATGCCCGATCTCGTCGGGGCCCGCGGCCGGCGGGCGGTCGAGCAGGTCGTGCGCGCGGCAGAAGTCGTCGCTGAAGACGGTGTTCCAGTACCGCTGCACCCCGTCGGGGAAGACGGCCGCGATACGGACCGAGGGCCCCTCCGTACGCGCCAGCCACCCCGCGACCAGCGCCACCGCGCCGACGCTCCAGCCGCCCCCCGCGTAGTGGTGCCGCACCAGCCGCCGGGCCGCCCACACCGCCTCGTGCGCCGCGACCCAGTGGCACTCGTCGAACGCCGCGTGGTCGACGTTGCGCGGGTGGATGCTGCTGCCGAGCCCGCGCATCAGGCGCTCGCCCGCCGGCTGCCCGAAGACCGTGGAGCGCACCGAGTCCACCCCGACGAGCCGCATCCCCGGCGAGAACGCGCGCAGCGCGCGGGCCACGCCCGCCGAGTGGCCGCCGGTGCCGACCGCGGTGACGAGGACGTCGACGCGGCCGAGCTGGACGGCGAGTTCGAGGGCGAGGGCGTCGTACGCGGCGGGGTTGTCGGGGTTGTGGTACTGGTCAGGGCACCAGGCGCCGGGCCGGGCGGCCAGCAGTTCCGCGACCCGGTCGCGGCGGGCCCGCTGCCAGCCGCCGGTGGGATGCGGGGCGCGTACGACCTCGACGCGCGCCCCGTACGCGGCCAGTTGGTGCCGCATCAGCGGCTCCAGACCCGGGTCGGTCACGAGGGTCACCGGGTGGCCGAAGGTGATCCCGGCGAGCGCGAGGCCGAGGCCGAGGGTGCCGCTGGTCGACTCGACGACGGGCGCGCCGGGCGCCAGCTCGCCGCGGCGGCGGGCGGCGGCGACCATGTGCAGCGCGGAACGGTCCTTGAGCCCGCCGGGGTTGGCGCCCTCCAGCTTGGCCCAGAAGCCGTGGCCCGCCGGGCCGAAGGGCTCGCCGATCCACAGGACGGGGGTGTTGCCGACGAGCCCCGCGGGGGTGCTGCGGGCACCTTCGGCGGGAGCGGGCAGGCGGTGGTCTGCGGCGAAGCCGCGGAGGTCGCCGGGGGAGACGGTGCGCAGAGTGGAGTGCATGGGTGGTCCTTCCGCGGCCGCGCGGGTACGGGGCCGGGTGATCGCGTGCGTACGTGGGGGGGGCGCCGGGCGCGCGCGGGCGCGCGGGGGCCGTCACGTACGGCTGACGCAGACCAGGCGGAGGAGGGCGGCCCCGGGGCGGGCCGCGGGGAGGGCGGCGGCGGCCGGCGGCGCGGCGCGGGCCCCGCCGGCATCGCGGAGCGCGCCGGGGGCGGGGGCGGGGACGGCCGGGGCGGGGTGGGCGGCGGAGCCGGCGGGATCGTCCCGTACGACGGCGTGCGGGAGGGCGGCCGAGGGCTCGCAGCACGGCTCGCCGCAGTCGGCGTGGCCGGCGTGGTCGTCGAGGTGGTCCTCACCGTGGCGGGCCGCGTGCGCCCGTGTCACCTCCGCGTACGCCACCGGCGCCAGCGCCACCGCGAGCGTGCTCCCCCGCAGGCTCTCGCCGCCGTCGTGGTGCGGCGTACCGGCGTCCACGCACGCGAACACCGGGGCCAGCACGACGATCGCCAGCCCCGCGAGGAGAGCGATCACGGCGTGGCAGAGTCGCGGCAGCGAGGCGGCGTGAGTACCCGGCACGCGACTGAGCGTAGCCACTTCTGTCCCACCCGCACTTTATTCGCCTCTTTCAGGTGAAAAACGGGGAGGCGAGTTGACCAACTCTCGCGACCGGTCCGGGCCGGGGAGCGGTCGGTGAGGCTGAAGAGGAGGTTCAGCACGGCCACGCCGGTCAGGCGTACGCCGTCCGGCGGCCGCCCGGGGGCGGTGTCAGCGGCGGTGTCAGTGGCGGTTCCTACGATGGCCGGCATGAGCGTCGATCTCTTCGCCTGCATCTCCGTACGGGACTTCGCGGCTGCGCTGGGCTGGTACGAGCGCCTGCTCGGGACGCCGCCGACCTTCGTGGCGTCCCCGGAGGAGGTGGTGTGGGAGCTGGCGGAGCACCGTTCGCTGGCCGTCGAGCACCGCCCGGAGCACGCGGGACACGCGCTGACCACCGTCTTCGTCGGCGACTTCGACGAGCGGGTGGCCGCGATATCCGCGCGCGGGCTGGAGCCGGTGCAGCGGGAGACGTACGGCAATGGCGTGCGCAAGGCGGTCTACCGCGACCCCGACGGCAACGAGATCGGCTTCGGCGGCGCCCCTGAGTAGCGCCGGGAGCCGTCACAGTCCCACGTCGCGGCTGCGGTAGTCCTCCAGCGTCTCGCGGCGGACCAGCAGCCGGGCGTGCCCGTCCCGCACCGCCGCCACCGGCGGGCGGCCGACGAGGTTGTAGCCCGAGGCCAGCGAGACCTGGTACGCGCCGGAGACCGGGAGCGCGAGCAGGTCGCCGGGGTGGACGTCGGAAGGGAGGGGGACGTTCTCCGCCAGGAGGTCGCCGGCCTCGCAGTGGCGTCCCGCGACGGTCACGCGGCGGGGCGGTGCGGTGGTGGCGCGGCCGACGAGGCGGGGTTCGTAGCGCCCCCCGTACAGCGGCCCGCGCGGGTTGTCGCCCATCCCGCCGTCGACCGCCACGAACACCCGCCCCTCGGTGTGCTTCACGGACAGCACGCGGTAGAGCGCCACCGCCGCGGGCCCGGCCACCGCCCGCCCCGGCTCGACCACCAGCCGCGGCACCGGCAGTCCCGCACCCGCGCACCCCTCCGCCAGCTCGGTACGGACCCGCGCGGCCAGCACCGCCGGATCGAGCGCCGGCTCCCCCGGGCGGTACGCGACGGCGTGCCCGCCGCCGATGTCCAACTGCGGCAGCGTGACGCCGTGCTGGTCGCGTACGCGCGCCAGCAGCCCGACGAGCCGCCGCACTGCCGCCAGATACGGCTTGACCGTCGCGATCTGGGAGCCGATGTGGCAGTGCAGGCCGACGAGTTCGAGACCCGGCTGACCGAGGACCCGCCCGATGGCGTACGCCGCCGAGCCGTCCGTGACCGACAGGCCGAACTTCTGGTCCCCCGTGCCCGTACGTATCGCGCTGTGCCCGCCCGCGGAGATGCCGGGCACCACCCGGACCATCACCCGCTGCCGCTCCCCCGGTGGCACCGCGACGGCGATCCGCGCGATCTCCGAGGCGCTGTCGATGACGATCCGGCCCACCCGCAGCCGCAGCGCGGTCCGCAGGTCGTGCAGGCTCTTGGCGTTGCCGTGCAGCACGATCCGCTCGGGCGGGAAACCGGTGGTCACGGCCAGCTCCAGCTCGCCTGCGGAGCACACGTCGAGGCCGAGCCCCTCCTCCCGCACCCACTGGGCCATGGCGCGGCAGAGGAACGCCTTGGCGGCGTAGAGCACTTCGCCGCCCGCGAACGCGTCGGCGTAGCGGCGGCAGCGGGCGCGTACCTCCTGCTCGTCCAGTACGTAGACGGGGGTGCCGAAGCGGTCGGCGACCTCGGCGAGGGAGACCCCGCCGAGGGTGACGTCGCCGCCCGGCGCCTCGCGCGCGGAGGCGGGCCAGACGGCGAGCGAGGGCGAGGGAGAGGTGGACGACTCGGCAACGCCCGGAGGCGGCGTGGTGACGGACATCGCGTATCCCTCAGCCGGCCAGGGCGCCGGCCGGAAGGAGCGCGGAAGCGGGCGAAGGCGCCGGAGTCCGCGAGGGGGCCGGGGCGACCAGTCGGGGGTCCACCGTCAGCCGCGTCACGCCCACCGGCGCCGCCAGGGCCCGCAGCGCGCCCGCGGACAGCCGGATCCCGGGCTGCCCGGCGCCCAGCGCCGCGGCGAGCTTCGCGCGGCTGGTGAAGCCGACCGCGGTGCGTTCGCCGAGCGGGGTGCGGAAGAAACGGGTCGTGCAGCCGTACGGCACCGGCCGTACGGGCACGTAGAGCACGGCCCCGACGCCGGGGGCGGGTTCGGCGGGGTCGGGGTCCTCGTCGGCACGGGGTTCGCTCATGGTGGCCCTCCTCGCGGGCACGTCGTTCCAGGTCGTGGACGTCATGGACGCCGATCGACGCCATGAGGGCCGTCCACGTCGTGAACGCTATGCCCGCGGCGCGCACCCCGATCCGCGCCCTGACACGCGCTTGACGCGCCCCGCCCACAAGCCTGATGCGCCCTTGACGACCGCACCCACCGGCCGCCTCCGCGTGCCCCGCCCCGACTCAGGCCAACGGGCGGCGGTGCGTCCAGAGGTCCAGCGGTGGGGTCGGCGGTACCGGGTGGAGGCTGCCCGTTCTCGTCCAGCCCCAGGTCTCGTACGCCGCGCCCGCCGCCGCGTTGTCCTGCGGCAGCAGCGCCACCGCGGGGGACGGCGCCCAGCGGGCCAGCAGGTGCTGCTGCAGCCGGGTGGCGATGTGCCGGCGGCGCTGGTCGGGCACCACCATCAGCTCCGCGACCACGAACGCCCGCGGGGACGAGGTGACTTCCGCCAGCGCCGGCGGCGGTCCCTCCGGGAAGTCCGGCCACCACACGCCCGAGCGGTCCGCCCGGAACCCGTACGCGCAGCCCACCGGGCGGTCGCCCCCGGCCAGCACCATCTCGAACCCCGGCCGCTGCACGTGGTCTTCGAGCCGGCGCAGGAAGCCCTCGCGCTCCGGCGCCGCCCCGCCGACCGCGCCGTTGTACGCCGCGACGTAGACGTCCGCCACGGCCTCGCGCTGCGTGTCCGCCTGCCACCGGCTCAGACCACGTAAGAACAACTCGGACACTCGTCCTCCCCCGGTCCGGCCGGCCGCGACCGGCCCGAGCCCCTGTGACCACAGAGTAGACCCGCCGACCGCCGTGCACATGCCCCCGAACCGGACGACCTGCCGCCTACTTCTCCAGGCTCACCGTCAGGCTTCTGCCGTATGCGTGATGCGTGTCCACCACCAGCTTCGTCCCGCCGGCCACCCGGCTGACCCGGACCCCGTCGTCCCCCGCGGCCTTCCGCAGCGGGCGCCCGCGCAGCACCACGGTGACCGTGTCGCGGTCCATCGTCGGATCCGCCACGGCCATCTCCACCCGCCCGTCGTCCCCGGTCCTCACGAGCACCGAGGCCGGCCCGTCGATGCTCAGCTCCTCGGTGTCGTGGCGGCCGGGGGTGAAGGCGTTGGCGGCGGTCAGGCGGAGGCCGGAGTGGCGGACCGCCTGGAGGCGCGGGGAGTTGGCGGTCACGGTGAGCGGGCCGCCGCGGCGGTACGCGTCCAACTGCGCGGCGGAGGCGTGCGGCACCAGCGCGTACGCCAGGCGCGCGAGCCCGTGCCGCGGCTCGTGGTCGACGGTGGCGCTGAACACGGTGCGGGTCACCGCCGTGTCCGGGTTGCCGGTGCGTACGACGCGGCGGCTGCGCGTGACGTCCTCCAGCCCGACCCGTACCCGGGGTGCGTCCAGGAAGACGTACCCGACGGCCGTGCCTTCCGCGGCGTCCGCGTAGCGCAGCCAGCTCAGTTGCGCCGTGCCGGGCCCCTCCCAGGCGCGGCCGTCGCCGCGCGCGCCGGTGACGGCGACGTCGGCGGAGGGGTCCGCGGTGCGGGCGTCGACGGTCGTGGTCACCGTGCGCCCGGCCGGGTCGCCGACGCCGGCGGCGAGGACGACGATCTCGTCGTCGAGCATGAACCACGACTTGGTGGCGGTCGCGTTGCGGTAGACGACGAAGTCGTCGGGGAGGCGTTCGCGTTCGGCGTACGCGACGTCGTCGGACTGCACCATCGCGGACGTGCCGTACGCCCCGAGGACGGCGCCGCCGGAGTGGCGGTTGGTGCCGCGCGGGAAGTAGACGTACGTGTTCTGCGACTCGGAGGACGAGGTGAAGTTCAGCGGGTGGCCGGGGTTGTCGTACCAGAGCTTGCCGTCGTACAGCTCCGGTACGGTGCCGCGCCGCTCGACGGGCGCGGTGGCGCCGGCGAGGCCGTAGGGCGAGACGACGGTGTAGTAGTCGACGCCGTACGCGCGCGTCTGGTCCTGCCCGGAGAGGTACAGGTAGTACGCGCCGTCGCCCTGGAACCAGGGCATCAGGTTCTCGCCGCTCATGTACTCGTACTTGCTGATGCGGTCCGAGCTGCGCGCCAGCGCGAACGCGAAGCCGGGACGGCGGTGGACGTGCTTGTCCATGGCGTTGTACGCGACGCTGCGCGCTGCCGGGTTGAGGTCGGCGGGCGGGACGGCGTCGTCGCCGACGATGTCGGCGTAGCGCACGACGCTGACGGGGGAGACGAAACCCGCGGGGTCGAGGGCGGCGCGCGAGGTGGCGCGGATGTGCTTGACGTAGCTCTTGAGCGCGGCGGCCTCGGCTCCGGTCGCGTAGTCGGCGAGGTCGACGACGGCCTCGACGACGGCGGCGACGTCGGTGTAGCCGGAGGTCGTGCGGACCACGGCGCGGCCCTTGACTATCTCCATCATCCAGCCCTCGAAGATCAGCGGCGCGAAGCCGTCGCGCACCCAGCGCTGCACGACGGGCACGAGCGCGCCGGTGTTCGCGAAGCCCGTGCCGTCGAGGATCTTGAGCGTCTGGACGACGCGCGTGAGCAGCCCCTTCCCGTACGAGCCGGTGTACGCGACGGAGTGGTGCTGGATGAAAGAGCCGTCGGCGTAGTAGCCGTCGGTGTTGCCGTGGCGGATGTCGTACGGGTCGATGGTGGCGAAGACGGTGAGCTGGTCTTCGAGCGCCTTGGCGATGCGCGCCTCGCCGCCCGGCTCCTGGGCGGCGGAGAGCAGGGCGCCCTGGAGGATGCGGTTGGTGGTGATGTCGGCGAGGTTGGCGCCTGTGTGGAAACGGGAGTCGAGATCGACGTCCCCTTCCTTGCCGTTGCGGAGGTACGCGTCCATGGAGGCGACGTACGTCGTGAGCAGCCCGGCGGGGACGGCGCCGGGGACGTCGGCGAGGAGCGCGAAGGTCTTGCCGACGTGGGTGGAGATCGCGATCTCCCAGTTGTGCCAGTTGCCGTAGTAACCCCGGGCCTGGTCGCCGTAGTAGCGCTCGTGCAGCCACACCAGGCCGTCGACGGCACGGCGCTGGGCGGCGGTGTCGCCGTGGAGGCCGCCGCCGGGGGCGCGGGTGGCGAGGGCGATCTCGTAGAGCATGCGGTACGAGGTGGCGAGGTTGACGTCGCTGGTGCCGAGGGGGACGCCGGTGAACAGCTCGGTGGTGGCGGTGCCGGTGTCGGCCATCGCGGCGAGGTTGGCGCGGGCGGTGGCGTGGAGGGCGGCGACCTTGGCGGCGGCCTCGGGGCGGGCGTTGGTCTCGGCGGTACCGGCGAAGACGGCGCGGGTGTTCGCGAGGAGGAGGGCGGGGTCCGCGGCCGCGGCGCTCCCGGCGGCGAAGCCCGTACGGGCCGGGAGGACCGCCAGCAGGCCGGCGGCGGGCAGGGTGGACAGCAGGCGTCTGCGGGTGAACTCCATGGGGTCCTCCCCCGGTGCGTTGGGGCACTGGCAGCCGGAGTCAAGCAGATGGGGGAGGTGGCGACAAGCGCTTGCGTGCCCGTACCGGAAGATCGCGCCCCGAGAGCACGCCGGAGGGGAACGGGCACGTGACGGGCGGGGCCCGGCGCACAGGTAGCCGGAGCGCACCGGCGGGAAGACGATCGCCTACCGCCGGGCCCCGCCCGGTGGAACCCAGCTTGATGCACGCAAGAAGTTGTTGCAAGTGCTGTGCAATAAGCGCATAGGGTGATCGAGGACGGATGTCCCACGAAAGGAGCAGCGCCTGATGAGCACGTACGCGCTACCGGATCTGCCCTACGACTACGCCGCACTGGAGCCCGCGATCACCGGGCAGATCCTCGAACTGCACCACGCCAAGCACCACGCGGCCTACGTCAAGGGCGCCAACGACACGCTGGAGCAGCTCGCCGAGGCGCGCGACAAGGAGCAGTTCGGCAACCTGGTCGGGCTGGAGAAGACCTACGCCTTCCACCTCTCCGGGCACGTACTGCACACGATCTTCTGGGAGAACCTCTCCCCGGACGGCGGCGACCGCCCCGACGGCGCCCTCGGCGACGCCATCGACGAGCACCTGGGCGGCTTCGAGGCGTTCCGGAAGCAACTGAGCGCGGCCACCGCCTCGGTGCAGGGCTCGGGCTGGGGCGTGCTGGCGTGGGAGCCGCTGGGCAAGCGCCTGATCGTCGAACAGGTCTACGACCACCACGGCAACGTCGGCCAGGGCAGCACCCCGCTGCTGGTCTTCGACGCCTGGGAGCACGCCTACTACCTGCAGTACAAGAACGTCCGCCCCGACTACGTCCAGAAGCTGTGGTCCCTCGTGAACTGGGAGGACGTCTCGGCGCGGTTCGCGGAGGCGACCGCGCGGGGCTGACAATCAGACATTCTCGGCGGAGGTTTCACGGGAAACACCGCCAGAAGACGACCGGCCGCTCCCCCGTGTACGCGAGGGGGCGGCCGCCGCACAGGGGGCGTGTCGTACGGCAGTGCGTTTTCGTTCCGTACGACCAGACTTGCCGGTTCCAGCCGGGTGACGGGCCGCGGCCCACTACGATCCACGCTACCCCCCACCCCCTCGGCGAGAGCGAGAGCATGCGGTCGGAGACGCGTCAGAACGCACACCTCACCTACCGCGCCAACGCGGGCGCCGGCCGCCACGGCTGGCTCCGGCTGACCCCCGCCTACTCCGTGAGCCTCGTGCGCCGCTACGCCGCCGAGATGCCGCCCGGCTCCGTCGTCACCGACCCCTTCTCCGGCACCGGCACCACCCCGCTCGCCGCCGCCGAGCACGGGCTGACGGGGCAGTCCCTGGACGTGAACCCCTTCCTCATCTGGCTGGGGAAGATGAAGACGGCGGCGTACGAGCCGGATCACCTGCGCGCGACCCGGCGGGCGCTCGCCCCGCTGGTGCACCGCGCCGAGGAGTTATTGCCGGCGGCCGGCGAGCTGTGGCAGCCGGAGCTGCACAACATCGGGCGCTGGTGGGCGCGGAGCGCGCTGGACGCGCTGAAAGCGATACGCCGGGCACTGGACGTCGCGGCGGGCGCACTGCCGCCGGGCGGGCGGGATCTGCTGGACGTGGCCTTCTGCCGGACGCTGATCGCGTCGAGCAACGCGGCGTTCAACCACCAGAGCATGTCCTTCAAGGAAGACCGGACGGGCGGCGACGGCGCCCTCCAGCTACTCGACCCCGACGCCGCGCGGGCGGTGCTGGAGACGTTCCGCCGCGAGGCCGGCACCACGCTCGCGAACGCCGCGACCCCGCTGCCCGGCACGGCGCGCGTCCTGTACGGCGACTCCCGCGACATGCAGCCCGCCGCCGGCCGGCTCACGCCCTGCGACCTGCTGCTGACCTCGCCGCCGTACGTGAACCGCATGTCGTACATCCGCGAGCTGCGCCCGTACATGTACTGGATGCGGCACCTGCGGCGGGCGGAGGACGCGGGCCGGCTGGACTGGCAGGCGATCGGCGGCACCTGGGGCGCGGCCACCTCGCGCGTACGGGCCTGGCGGCCGCCGGGCCCCGACGCCGAGGGGGTGCCGGAGCCGGTCGCGGGCGAGCTGGCCAGGACGCAGGCGGCGATCCGCCGGGACGGCGGGCGGAACGGGCCGCTGCTGGCGAACTACGTCGGCAAGTACATGCATGACATGTGGGGGCACTTCCGGGCGGCGTACAAGAACGTGCGCGGCGGCGGGCGGGTGGTCTACGTGATCGGCAACTCGACCTTCTACGGGAACCAGGTGCCCGCGCAGGAGTGGTACGCGGCGCTGCTGCGCGAAGTGGGCTTCGCGGGGGTCGAGGTGGAGGTGATCCGCAAACGGAACAGCAACAAGGCGCTGTTCGAGTACGCGGTGTCGGGCGGGCGGGCGTAGGTCTCGCGGACTGCGGGGGCGGCGGGGCCGGCCCGCCGGGGGCCGCGGGGCGGTCCGCGGCGGCGGTGGTTTATCCACAACTGGGGAGTAATCCACAGATTGGCGCTGCGGGCGCCGACGGGCCGGGCCGAGGACGCAGAATGTCGGCATGAGCGAGATCGACGGGGGCAAGGCGGGACGTGCCGGTGACGACGCGAGCGTCGGCGGCGAGGGCTACGGAGACGGCGGGGCCGGCGGAATCGGCGCGGCCCGGGAAAGCGACGAGGCCAGGGAAAGCGGCGGGGACGGCATGGGCGCCCGGGCAGGCGGCGGCGGGGCAGGCGCCGGCTCCGGCGGTGCCGCGGACGCGGCCCCGGCATGGGAGCGGCGGTTCCGGGCGCCGCGGATCAGCCTGCCGGGCTGGGCGGAGGACGCACCGCATCGCGCGCTGTACGTGTCGAACGTGACGGGCACGTTCGAGCTGTACGCCTGGGACCGCCGCACGGGCGGCGTCCGCCAGGTCACCGACCGGCCGAACGGCACGACGGACGGCGCGCTGACGCCGGACGGCGAGTGGGTGTGGTGGTTCTGCGACACCGACGGAGACGAGTTCGGCGTGTGGCGGCGGCAGCCCTTCGCGGGCGCCGCCCCGGGGCAGGACCGGGCGGCGGCGCCGGGGCTGCCGGCGGCGTACTCGGCGGGACTCGCGCTCGGGCGGGACGGCACGGCGGTGGTCGGCCGGTCCACGGAGGAGACGGGGACGACGATCCACCTCGTCCGGCCCGGCGGCGAGACCAGCGAGATCTACCGGCACCGGGAGTCCGCCGGCGTCGGCGGCCTCTCGCACGACGGCAGGCTGCTCGCCATCGAGCACACCGAGCACGGCGACGCGATGCACGCCGCCCTGCGGGTGCTGCGGCTCGGCGGCAACCCCGGCGGCGACCCGACGGTCGCCGAGCTGGACGACACCAAGGGCGGCCGGGAGGAGCTGGGCCTGGAGGTGCTGGGCTTCGCCCCGGTGGCGGGCGACGCGCGGCTGCTCGTCGGACACCAGCGGCGCGGCCGCTGGGAGCCCATGATCTGGGACCCGGTCACGAGCCGGTCCCGGGAGCTGGAGCTCGACCTGCCGGGGGACGTGTCGGCGGAGTGGTATCCGGACGGCAGCGCGCTGCTCGTCCTCCACACGTACCAGGCCCGCAGCGAGCTGTGGCGGTACGGCCTGGAGGGCCCCGGCTCCGGCGCCATGACCCGGATCGAGACCCCGCCGGGGACGATCTCGGGGGCGACGGCGCGGCCGGACGGCGCGGTGGAGTTCCACTGGTCGTCGGGCGCGGAGCCGCCGCAGGTGCGGTCCGCCCAGGGCGCCGTGGTGCTGCAGCCGCCGGGGCGGGCGGCGCCGCGCTCGGTGCCGGTGGAGGACGCCTGGGTCGACGGGCCGGGCGGCCGGATCCACGCGCTGGTGCAGCGGCCGCCGGGCGAGGGCCCGTTCCCCTGCCTCTTCGACGTGCACGGCGGCCCCACGTGGCAGGACAGCGACGCCTTCGCGGCCGGCCCGGCGGCCTGGGTCGATCACGGCTTCGCCGTCGTCCGCGTCAACTACCGCGGCTCCACCGGCTACGGCCGGGAGTGGACCGACGCGCTGAAGCACCGGGTGGGCCTCATCGAGCTGGAGGACATCGCCGCGGTGCGGGAGTGGGCCGTCGCCTCCGGCCTCGCGGACCCGGAGCGGCTGGTCGTCGGCGGCGGCTCGTGGGGCGGTTACCTGGCGCTGCTCGCGCTGGGCACGCAGCCGGACGTCTGGGCGCTGGGCCTGGCGGCGGTGCCCGTCGCGGACTACGTCGCGGCGTACGAGGACGAGATGGAGGCCCTCAAGGCGATGGACCGCACGCTGATGGGCGGCTCGCCGGAGGAGGTCCCCGAGCGCTACGCCGCGTCGTCACCCCTGACGTACGTGGACAAGGTGCGGGCGCCGGTCTTCGTCTCCGCGGGGGTCAACGATCCGCGGTGCCCGATCCGGCAGGTGGAGAACTACGTCGGGCGGCTGGCGGAGCGCGGGCATCCGCACGAGGTGTACCGCTACGACGCGGGGCACGGCTCGCTGGTCGTGGACGAGCGGATCAAGCAGTTGGGGCTGGAGCTCGACTTCGTTCGCCGTCATCTGCTTCCGGACCTGGCTCCGCGGCCGCAGCAGCCGGATCCGGAGCCCCGGGACCGTCCTCGTCAGGATCGGGGGAGGTGAGGCCGAGGGCCGTGTCGCGCGCTACCTCCGCCTCGCGGCGGAAGAGCCGGTACCACATGAAGATCACGAAGCCGGCGAAGACGAACCACTGGGCCGTGTAGCCGAGGTTCTGGAACGCCTTCAGGTCGAGCCCGCTGCCCTGCGGGACCTCGGCGGGGACGGGCCGCATCCCGCCGTCCGCCTCGAAGAGGGTGATCCAGGCCGTGGAGACCTGCTCGTCCACGACATTGACCAGCGCCGCGGCGCTGATCATGCCGACCTGGCCGCGGGGCAGCCCGCCCTCGGTGTGCACGCCGGGGGAGCCCTGGTGCTCGGACGCCTGGAGGGCGCCGGTGACGGTGACCTCGCCGGCGGGCGGCTCGGGAGCCTTCGCCGGGTCGGCCTCGCCGGGCAGCCAGCCGCGCAGGACGGGAACGGAGGTGGTACGGCCCCCGGCGTCGCCGCCGTCGCCGTCCCCCACGGGGGCGTCGGTGCGCAGGAGGGTGAGGACGTAGAAGCCGGTCTCGCCGTCGAGGGTGCGGTCGGGGACGAGGAGTTGGGGGCCGTAGCGCCCGGTGACGGTGGCCGCGTCGCCGGTGGTCTCCTGGGTCACGGGCAGCAGCTCGGCCATGGGCCGGCCGTCGATGCCGTCGGCGGCGCGGTCCTGCTGATCCTGCTGTTCCTGGTGGGTGTCCACGCGCGTCTCGAAGCGGCTCATCTGCCAGCTGCCCATGACCAGGCAGACCGGGATGGCGAGTGCGGCGAGGACGTTGACGACCCACCACCGGGGCGTCAGCAGGAACCGGTACACGCCTCCACGGTACGGCCTCCCCCGCGGCGATCCCGCCCAGGGGGCGGGATCGGGGCGGGGTCCGGGTCAGGCGCTCGGGAGCGGTTCGGTGTAGTAGACGGTGCCGGCGCAGGCGTTCTGGACCGTGACGCTGGCCACGGCGGAGGAGTCGGCCTCCGGCGCGTGGGTCAGGGTGACGGAGCCGTCAGTCGTGCCGTCGCCTTCGCCCGGCTCGCCCGTGCCGCCGGTGTCGCCGCCGGTCTCGGTCCCCTGGTCGGTCTCGGACTGCGTCTCGTCCGGCGACGACTGCGTGTCGTCGGTGGGGTCCGGCGTCGGCGTGGTGGCCGTGGTGGTGCAGCCGCCGTCGGTGCTGGTCTCGGGCACCCAGGCGAACTCGACCACGTACGACTCGTTGGGCGCGAGCACCAGCGCGCCGGCCGCCTCCGGCGGCGGCAGCAGGTCCGTGGCGGCGTCGCCGACGGTGTGCGTACGGGTGTCGACCGCGCTGGCGCTCGCCGCGCCGAACGTGCCGCCCACCCGGACGCCCTCCGACGACTCGACCACGCAGGCGGTGGTGGAGACGTTGGTGACGGTGAACGAGCCGGTGACCCGGCCCGCCTCGTCCGGCATGCCGCTCGCCGCGACCGGCTCGCTGATCTGCGCCGGCGCGCACGGCTCCGCGGCGGCCGTGCCCTCGGAGCCGCCGGTCGGGGCGGCGGTGTTCTCCTCGTGCCCGGGGCTCTCGGTCTTCTCTTCCTTGTCCCTCGGCTCCTCGCTGCCGGCGGTGGCATCCGAGTCGTTGCCCTCGACGGCGCCGCCCCCGCCCTGCTGCCCGGCGCCGGGCAACTGGCTGTTGGCGATGTCCTGGCGCGGGTTCTCCTCGCTGGTCGAGCCGGCGACGTTCATCAGCGCCGGCACCGAGACCGCCAGCGCGACCACCGCGACCGCGGCGACGGCGACCAACTGGCGACGGCGCGTGCGCCGCGCGGGCACCGCCCGCTGGAGGTACTGGAGCGTGCCGGGCGCCGGCTCCAGGCCGTCGACGGCGGAGTGCAGCAGCAGCCGCAGCTCGTCCTCGCCGCCCGCGTCGTCGGCGCCGTCCCCGTCGCCGTAGCCACCGGGCCACCGCGGGATCCCGGCCCCGCCGGAGCCGCCCGCACCCCCCGGGGCGGCCGCGCTACCGGCACCGTCCGAGCCGTCCGGACCGCCCGGCTCGGGGCGGCCGTCGGGACCACCGGGGCCGTCCGCCCCTTCCGTACGACCGGACGGGGCCGTACCACCGGACGCGGCGGCACCACCGGAGCCGGCGGCACCGCCCGGCTCGTCCGGGCCCGCGCCGGCTCCCTTCGACGTACCCGCCGCGCCCTGCACCTTCGCCCCGTCATCCGGCCCCGCGGCGGCCCCGGGCTCCCCGGTCCCGGGCCCCGAAGCCTCAGGCCCCGGAATCTCCGGCACCGCCGCCGTCGCCTCGTCCGAACCCGCCGGCACCTCCGGCAGCTCCGCCGTCTCCGCCACGTCCACTGCCCCACGTCCACGCCCGTACCGGGTCCCGGACCCGGCCCCGGGCCCGGAAGAACCGCCGGACCCCGACCCACCGGATCCCTCGGATCCCCGGTCCCACGGCGGCCCGGATCCGTAGAAACGCTCGCTCATGCCCGCGCTCCCATGGCTGTTCGCAGTGCGGCGATGCCCCGGGAGCCGTACGCCTTGACGGAGCCGAGCGAGATGCCCAGCGACTCGGCCACCTGAGCCTCGGTCATGTCCGCGAAGTAGCGCAGCACGAGCACCTCGCGCTGCCGGCGCTGCAGCCCGCGCATCGCCTGGATCAATTGGTCGCGCTCCAACTGTTCGTACGCACCCTCTTCCGCGCTGGCCATGTCGGGCATGGGCTTGGAGAGCAGCTTCAGCCCGGTGATGCGCCGACGGAGCGCGGAACGTGACAGGTTGACGACCGTCTGCCGCAGATAGGCGAGGGTCTTGTCCGGGTCCTTGACCCGCTTGCGCGCCGAGTGCACGCGGATGAAAGCCTCCTGCACCACGTCCTCGCACGAGGCGAGGTCGTCGAGCAGCAGCGCGGCGAGACCGAGCAGCGACCGGTAGTGGGTCTGGTACGTCTCGGTGAGGTGGTCGACGCTGGTGCCCTCCGCCATGGCGTCGTCAGCGTCCGCCGCGGACTTCTTCTCGGCAGGCCGCGCCGACCACGGCGCGATCACCGGCAGTCCCCGGGGCGCCGCGGAGGAACCGGGGCGCAGCGCGGGGCCGGCCGGGAGGGTCGCAATGCTGAGTGCCTCTGCCACGCCTGTTTGACACACCGACCCCCGTCAAGGTTGTACGCGCACGGCGCCGACGCCGGTGGTGTTACCGCGCGTACTGCCATGCCCACTCCCTTGCTCCGTGCGGCCGGCCAATGCGGGCGGGGACAGAGACGCTTCGCGGCGCCGCCGCGGTTGCAGACGGCGCGAACCGAAATCGTCGGATGGCAAGGGTGTTCGGCGCAAGCGGTATGGACCAACGGATCGGTTACGACTGGCTCAACGGCCCGTGCCGCCGTAGACGACCGCCTCGTCGCTCTCGCTGTCGAGACCGAACGCCGTGTGCACGGCCCGTACGGCGTCCTTGACCACGTCCTCGCGGGTCACCACCGAGATCCGGATCTCCGAGGTGGAGATCAGCTCGATGTTGACGCCCGCGTTGGACAGCGCCTCGAAGAAGGTGGCCGTGACACCGGGGTGCGAGCGCATGCCGGCGCCGACGAGGGAGATCTTGCCGACCTGGTCGTCGTAGCGCAGCGACTCGAAGCCGATGGCCGGCTGCGCCTTGGTGAGCAGCTCCATCGCGCGGTGGCCGTCGGTCTTGGGCAGGGTGAAGGAGATGTCGGTCAGGCCGGTGGCGGCGGCCGAGACGTTCTGCACCACCATGTCGATGTTGATCTCGGCGTCCGCAATCGCCCGGAAGATGGCGGCGGCCTCGCCCGGCTTGTCCGGGACCCCGACCACCGTGATCTTCGCCTCGGAGACGTCGTGCGCGACTCCGGAGATGATCGCGTGCTCCATGCCTTCTGCTCCCTCGGAGATATTGCCTACCCAGGTGCCCGGCTGCCCCGAGAACGAGGAGCGGACATGAATGGGCATGTTGTACCGGCGGGCGTACTCGACGCAGCGGTGCAGCAGGACCTTCGATCCGCTGGTGGCCAGTTCGAGCATGTCCTCGTACGGGATCCGGTCGATCTTACGGGCCTTCTTCACCACCCGCGGATCGGCGGTGAACACGCCGTCCACGTCGGTGTAGATCTCGCAGACCTCCGCCTCGAGCGCCACCGCGAGCGCCACCGCCGTGGTGTCCGAGCCGCCGCGGCCGAGCGTCGTGATGTCCTTGCTGTCCTGCGAAACACCCTGGAATCCGGCCACGATCGCGATGGCGCCCTTGTCCACCGCCTCCTGGATGCGGCCGGGCGTCACGTCGATGATCCGCGCCTTGTTGTGCACGGCGTCGGTGATCACGCCCGCCTGGCTGCCGGTGAACGACAGCGCCTCGTGACCGAGTTTCTTGATCGCCATCGCCAGCAGGGCCATGGAGATCCGCTCGCCCGCGGTGAGCAGCATGTCGAGTTCGCGGCCGGTCGGGATCGGCGAGACCTGCTCGGCGAGATCGATCAGCTCGTCCGTCGTGTCGCCCATCGCGGACACCACGACGACGACCTGGTGGCCGGCCTTCTTGGTCTCGACGATCCGCTTGGCGACGCGCTTGATGCCCTCGGCGTCGGCGACGGAAGAGCCGCCGTACTTCTGCACGACAAGGCCCACGTGCGCTCCTCGCAATGGTGTTTCGGTCGGCTCAGTCTACCGAGCCGGCGGATACCCCCAGGGCGGGCCGGCTCGGAGACGTACCTGCCCGGGAGCACCGCGAGCACACGGAAACGTAAGGCAGGTCACATCCGGAGCCCGAAAATCCGGGGCGCGGGAGCGGCGGGGCGAACTCGGGGCGGGGGATAGGCACTCGGCGCGTGCGCACGGCGTGCGCACGGCGTACGCGACACCGCGCGCGCCCTGCCCGTACGCCGCGCCCCCTGGCTCAGCTACGCCGCAGCCCCAGCGGCTCCGCGATCTCCGCCGCCATCACGCGGCCCGCCTCCTCCTCCAGCCGCCCGTCGTCCAGCGCGGCGTCGCTGTCGGTGTCGAGCCCGTCCAGCTCCCCCAGGGGCGTGTCCAGCCGCACATGGGCCACGAGCGACTGCAGCGCGCGCAGGCAGGCGCTCGCGGTCGGCCCCCAGTTGGAGAGGTACGAGAACTGCCACCACCACAGCGCCTCGTTGACCCGCCCCGCCGCGTAGTGCGCGCGGCCGTGCCGCAGGTCGGTGATCACGTCGGCCAGGTCGTCGGAGATCCGGCTGGCGACGGGGGTGCTGCGCGGCACGTACGGGTCGAAGACCTCGGAGTAGACGTCCACCGGGTCCAGCAGCTCGGCGAACCGCTCGCGCAGCTCGTCCACGTCCGGCTCGGGGCCGGTGTCCGGCTCGTACCGCTCGTCCGGCACGAAGTCCTCGTGCGCCCCCAGCCGGCCGCCGGCCAGCAGCAACTGCGAGACCTCCAGCAGCAGGAAGGGCACGGCGCTGTTCGGCTCGTCGCCCTTGGCGACCTCGGTGACGGCGACGATGAAGCTCTCGATCGAGTCGGCGATCTGGACCGCGAAGCTGTCCGGGTCCTGCGTCGCCTGGTGCGTGGTGGCGTCAGACATCGAGCAGACCTCCTCTGTCGGCGCCCCGCGCACCGGCAGGCCGCGTGCGGCGGCCTGCCGGGCTGCTGGGCGCTGCGCCGGGATCCAGCCGGCGGGCACGTGGTTCCGTTTCAGACATCGAGCAACCGCCTGCCTTCGAAGGCGCGGCCGAGAGTGACCTCGTCCGCATACTCCAGATCGCCGCCGACGGGCAGGCCGCTGGCCAGCCGGGTCACCTTCAGGCCCATGGCCTTGACCATGCGGGCCAGATACGTGGCCGTGGCCTCGCCTTCGAGGTTGGGGTCGGTGGCGAGGATCAGTTCGGTGACGGTGCCGTCCGCGAGCCGGGCGAGCAGCTCCCGTATCCGCAGGTCGTCCGGGCCGACGCCCTCGATGGGGCTGATCGCGCCGCCGAGCACGTGGTACCGCCCGCGGAACTCACGGGTCCGCTCGATGGCCACGACGTCCTTCGGCTCCTCGACCACGCACAGCACGGCGGGGTCGCGCCGCGGGTCGGCGCAGATCCGGCAGTGCTCCTCCTGCGCGACGTTCCCGCAGACCGCGCAGAACCGGACCTTCTCCTTCACCTCGGTCAGCGCATGCGCCAGCCGGCGGACGTCGGCCGGCTCGGCCTGCAGGATGTGGAAGGCGATGCGCTGCGCGCTCTTGGGACCGACGCCGGGCAGCCTGCCCAATTCGTCGATCAGATCCTGGACCACGCCTTCGTACACGCAACGCCTCTCTCGTGTCCGCTCTCCTGCACCAAGCTAGCCGCTACCGCCGGGTTCAACCCGCTTCGGGGGTGGCCTCCGGTTCCGGAACCCGGCAGATCCGGACGGCAGGGAACGGCCCCCGCGGGACGACAGAAGAAGGAGGGGTCAGAAGGGCAGCCCCGGCATCCCGCCGAGCCCCTGCGCGAGCGGGCCGAGCCGCTCCTGCTGAAGCTGCTGCGCGGCGTTGTTCGCGTCCCGTACGGCCGCGACGACGAGGTCGGCCAGCGTCTCGGTGTCCTCGGGGTCGACGGCCCGCGGGTCGATCACCAGCCCGGTCAGCTCGCCGGAGCCGGTCACCGTGGCCTTCACCAGCCCGCCGCCCGCGGTCCCCTCGACCGGCGTCTCGGCCAGCTCCTGCTGGACGGAGGCGAGCTCCTGCTGCATCTTCTGGGCCTGCTGCAGCAACTGCTGCATGTCGGGCTGGCCACCACCAGGCATCACGTCGCTCGCTCCTTGTCGCGCTACTGCAGTTCTCTGTGGCTACGTCTACGTCTTCTGCGGCTGCGTCCGCGTCCGGGCTCCGGCCGGGTGTGGGGCCGGTCGTCCAGGCGAGCCTACGTTCTCAGCCGCCGCGCTGCCGTCCATCGCAGGGAGGACGCGCGCCACTTGGGTTGCCCCGCGGGGAGTCGCGCTCCTCCCGCCGTCCTCATCCTTCCGGAGTACGCGGACGGGCGGTCCCGCCTAGTCGTGGCGGATCTCCTCTATGACGGTGGCGCCCAGCTCGCGGACGATGAGGTCGTGGCCGGAGAGGGCGGTGTCGACGAGGTCGGGATCGTCGTCGTCGGGGATGTCGTCCTCCAGCGGCGGCGGAGGGGGGCCCGGATCGGGGGGCGGCCCGGGGTCGGGCGGACGGCGGCCGCCGGGACCGGCCGAGGCGGGCCGGGGCTGCTGGGGGGGAGCGGGCGCCGGTACGGAGGGCGCGGGCGAGGTCGTCTGTACGGACTGCCGCAACCCGGCGCCGCCGCCCCCGCCCCCGCCGCCACTGCCGCCGAACCCGCCGCCGCCTCCGGGACCCGGGCCGCCCGGCCCCGGCCCCCCGCCGCCACCGGGCGGTGCCGCGGGCCCGCCGCCGGCACCGCCGGTCGGGTCCACGATGGCCTCGACCTTCCACTGCACGTCGAACCGCTCCGCCAGCACCTCGCGCAGCACCTCGTCGCTGCCGCCGTTGACGAAGCTGTCCCGGGCGCCGGCGTTGCCGAAGCCGAGCTGGAGGGTCCCGCCGTCGAACCCGCTCACCTGGGCGTTCTGGCTCAGCAGGATCCAGGTGAAGCGCCGCCGGTGCTTGACGGCCTCCAGGATGTCGGGCCACATCTGCCGCACGGAAGCGGCCCCGGCGGCCCCGCCCCCCTGCTGCGCGGGCACGCCCTGGGCCGTAGCGGCGGGGGCCTGCGCGGCCACGGGCGCGGGCGCGGGTGCAGCGTCGGGTGCCGGTGCCGGTGCCGGTGCCGGAGCAGGCGGCGGCGCGGGGGCCGGGCCCCCGGACGCGGCCGGAGCCCCGCTCCCGGGCCAGGCCCCGGGCCGCCGTCCCTGCGGATCACCGCCGCCGGAGGCGGGCGGTCCGGAGGGCGCGCCCCCGCCGGCATCGACCGCAGGACCCCCGGAACCAGGCGCAGGCGCGGAGCCGGCACCGGTCCCGGCCCCAGAACCACGACTACCGGCATCGGGAGCCGGCCCACCCCGCTCGGCAAGGGCGGCACGGGCAGCCCCGGCACCCCCGCTCCCGCCACTGGCACCGGCACCACCGGCACCGCCACCGCCGCCGGGGACATCCCCGCCCCCGCTCCCACTCCCGCCAGGAGGCCGGTGGGCATCCGGCCCGGGCACGTACCCCACGGTCGGCGGACCGGTCGGGGCGTTGCGCTCCAGGCGGTCCAGCCGGGCCATCACCGAGCGCTCGTCCCCGTACGCCCCGGGGAGCAGCACGCGCGCGCAGATCAGCTCGAGCTGCAGCCGGGGCGCGGTGGCGCCGCGCATCTCGGTCAGCCCCTCGTTCACGAGGTCGGCCGCGCGGCTCAGCTCGGCCGCGCCGAAGGCGTCGGCCTGGCGCCGCATCCTCTCCAGCACATCGGCCGGAACGTCGATGAGCCCCTTGTCCCCGGCGTCCGGCACGGCGGCGAGGATCAGGAGGTCCCGCAGCCGCTCCAGCAGGTCGGTGACGAACCGCCGCGGATCGTGCCCGCCCTCGATCACCTGCTCCACCACGGAGAACGCACCCGCCCCGTCCCCCGCCGCGAAGGCGTCGACGACGGAGTCGAGCAGGGCGTCGTCCGTATACCCCAGAAGAGCAGTGGCCATGGCGTACGTCACACCCTGCTCGCCGGCACCGGCGAGCAGTTGGTCCATGACGGACATCGAATCCCGCACGGAGCCGGCCCCGGCCCGTACGACCAGGGGCAGCACCGCGTCCGCGACGGGGATCGACTCGACGCGGCAGACGTCGGCGAGATAGTCGCGCAGGGTGCCGGGCGGGACGAGGCGGAAGGGGTAGTGGTGGGTCCGGGACCGGATAGTCCCGATGACCTTCTCCGGCTCGGTCGTGGCGAAGATGAACTTCAGATGCTCGGGCGGCTCCTCGACCACCTTCAGCAGGGCGTTGAACCCCGCGGAGGTGACCATGTGCGCCTCGTCGACGATGTAGATCTTGTACCGGCTGGCGGCGGGCCCGAAGAACGCCTTCTCGCGCAGCTCACGCGCGTCGTCCACGCCGCCGTGCGACGCGGCGTCGATCTCGATGACGTCGATGGACCCCGGCCCGTTCCGCGCGAGGTCCCGGCACGACCGGCACTCCCCGCACGGCTCCGGCGTCGGCCCGCGCTCACAGTTGAGACACCGGGCGAGGATGCGCGCGCTGGTCGTCTTCCCGCAGCCGCGTGGCCCGCTGAACAGATACGCGTGGTTGACCCGCCCGTTCCGCAGCGCCTGCTGCAGCGGGCCGGTCACGTGGTCCTGCCCGATGACCTCGCCGAAGGTCTCGGGTCGGTAGCGGCGGTAGAGAGCGAGCTGCGACACGACTACGACGATATCGGTGCCCGCCGACAACGGCGCCCACCCACGAAAACCCCCGCCCCCGCCGCCCCACCCCGGACAGCAAGGTGCCCCCCACGCACCCGCCAGAGCCCACCTACCCTTGCTGCCTTCCGGCCCTGGGGGAGTTCAGCGAGATAGCGCCGCGTGAGGGGCGACTCCACCTTAACCGATCCCACCCCCAACGAACGAGTTCGCGACCACCCCACCCCGTCTTGTACTCTTGCCCGCGGAGGATTCGCCTAGAGGCCTAGGGCGCACGCTTGGAAAGCGTGTTGGGTTCACACCCTCACGAGTTCGAATCTCGTATCCTCCGCACCCCGCCTGACCAGGCGAAACGAAGGCCCCCGGAGGCGTGCCGCCGGGGGCCTTATCGTGGTTCGCAGTCTCAACGGGGCGCTTCGAGCTTCTCCTGCGCCGCCTCGTCCGTACCCTGCGCTACCTCCCGGATGAGCCCCCCGACGCGCTTGGCCACGCCCTGAGGATGTCGCTCGTAACGTGGTGGCACTGGCGCCACCAGCAGTTGCGCGGGCAGGGCGGCCTAGAGGTCGGGCCCAGGGCGCTGTCCGTCCTGCTCACGGTCATGGTGCGCGCCGCCCGGCTGGAGCGGTACGCGCGGGACGATGTCTGGGACCGTGTCGTGCGGAGGGACACCGCTCGGCCGTCAGCTACGCCCTGCTTCGCTCCGCAGGCCGCCGGAGCCCGTCACCAAGTGGGGCGCCGCAGGGCATCCGGCCCAGGCAGCCACGGCTGCGATCCAGCACGGCACGGTTGGACAGGCTTCTGGTTTCCATGCTGAAGTCTTGGCTCACCCCCTATCCAAGAGCTGGTCCAGCAACGCAACCACCGCAGCCGCCCCCACCAAGGCGAACCCGAGGGTGGGCACGCGCACGATGAGAACGACGACGAGAGCGCCCACCAGGAGAAGGACGAGGGCGCGAACGCTCAGCTGTTCCATGGGACCTTCCTTCACTCGGCGACCGGTCAATGCCGTCTCCAAAATCAGAGTGCGTCGTCGTCAGCACTCTCTGACAGCCTCGGACAGCCCCTGACAAAATCGGCCAGCCAGGTCCACTGGCGGACGGTCTGTGACAGAGTCTGATGATGGGCAGCGCAGGGGCGCTGGGCGACAGCTGGCGAACCCCAGTCCTAGGGAGGCGCCGTGAATGCTCAGTTCTGGACGAGGCCCGATCTCTCCCGACAGCCCTGCCTAAGGGATTTGAACGACAACCTCCACGACCTCAGGCTGAACGCGGGGCTCCCGTCCGCACGGGGAGTCCGGGATCGGATCGGTAAGGACGCGCAGGATTTCTGGATCGTCAATCACCAAGCGGTTCTGGATGTCTTTCAGAAGCCTGTCCTGCCTCAGCCTGGCCGTCTCGATCTCATCGTCCGCGCCTTGGCCGAGATGGCCCGCCACGACGAGGACGCTACAGCCGATCGGTTCGAGGGCCTGTGGAAGCTAGCCGCGAGCGAGACGGTCACACAGGCGCACACCGGCGTCCCGGACGATCTCACGGAGCCGGGCGACAACAGGGACGATAACGCGCCGGGCGACCCTGCTTTGGAGTCCCTCAAAGCACTGATCATCCATGCGGCACAGTCGCTGTGGGACGACAGGGACGCACTCCGCGTCTTCCTCGGTGTGGTCCGCCGCAGTGCGGGGTTCGCCAAGATGGCCGACGCGCTGGAAGAGCACCGCCCGGCGAATGCGACGTTCTACGGAGTGCAGAGCCGCGAGTTCGCGGTGGCCCGCACCGCCGCGCGTTTGGAGCTCAGCATGGTTCACCGCCAACTTGAAAAGCACCGACTCAAACACCGCTGGTCCTTTACCGACCTGGAGCGCCAAACGCGGATCTCTGCGGAGAGGTGGATCCACTGGTACACCCAGTGCGAACTGCCCGACCGCGAAGCGATCATCGCCTTTTCCCATGCGGCAAGCCTGCAATTGGAGGACCGCACCCTGATACTCGGGCTCTGGAGCTCAGCCCATGAAGCACTGGAGCGGCAGTCGCACCTCGACACTTTACCGTCAGCCATCGGATTCGACGAAGCGTGGGGGATGCGGCCCCCGACGACGCCACGGCTGTGGGGGCTGGCAGGTGTCGGAGGCGATCCCCTGACCGCTCACGGCCCCGATCTCGCAGCCGGGACCGTTGCGGCCTTCACCATCGCTGGGTCCGCCGGATCCGGGCGCTCCATCGCTCTGACTACCGTCGCGCGCTCTCTGTTAGCGGGCGGCGCGAGGGTCCTGCTCGTCGCGCCACGGCCTTCGCCGCTCCGGGAACTGGCAGGGCGGGAGTCCGTGATGGGCTGTCTCGACCGGGACGACTTCACGTGTCGGGAGATGGAGGAGGTGTTGGACACGGCCACGCGTGACCATCCTGTGGTGGTGGTCATGGACGACGTTGAGGTGCTGGCTGACTGCAGCGCCGCCCCTGTACTGAGGCAGCTTCTCCGACACGGATTCAGCGAAGGAACGGCCCTGGTCGCAGCCGGCGATGATCAGAGGCTCAACCGCTGCGTGAAATGGCCGAGGGAACTAACCAAGGCTCATCGGGGTCTCCTCCTCGCGCCCCAGAATTCCACGTCCGGCAGGTTGATCGGCAGCGCTTCGGTCCCGTCCCTCGTCAGCGATAGACCCACTCCCGGCAGAGGCTGGCTGCATCTCGGGGACGGTACTCTCCTGGCGGTGGCCGTTCCTCAGTAGTCCTCGCCCCCTTCGGGGTCGGCTGCTGAAGGTTGCAGATTGGGCTTCCCTCCCTCCGTTGGAGCATCGGCGTCCCGGAGCACCCGGGTAATCCGCGTTCGGGCTGAGGGGACCTCGTCGAAGCGCTTGAGGTCTGGCCGCTGATGTCTGCCGGTTGCCCGTTGGCCGGGCTGGGCAGATCTGAGGGCGAGCATGAGCGTCGGGAGGGGAAATCGTGGCACGGAAGAAGTCCCTGGCCGGGAAGTTACTAAAGGCGTACCAGGACTCGAAGAAGGCCAGGGCCGCCGAGCAGAAGCGGTTGGAACAGGAACAGGTTCGACGTG
This sequence comes from Streptomyces sp. WAC 06738, assembly GCF_003945505.1. Classification (NCBI taxonomy): domain Bacteria; kingdom Bacillati; phylum Actinomycetota; class Actinomycetes; order Kitasatosporales; family Streptomycetaceae; genus Streptomyces; species Streptomyces sp. WAC 06738. Next base: position 3,650,880 of record NZ_CP029618.1, read on the forward strand.
CCCGGGCCGCCGAGCAGGCTCGGACCCGCGAAGAGCGGGCCCGCGCCCAACAGGAGCGGGAGCAGTCCCGGGCGTGGGAGCGGGCGCGGAAGGAGAAGGAACGGCAGGACACGGAGCGGGCGCGCAAGGCCGCGCAGATCGAACGCGACCTGGAAAAACGCCAGACCGCCAAAAGACAGGCCGAGGAACGTCGCAAACGAGAGGACGCCAAGGCCAAGGCCACCGCCGAACGGCAGGCGAAACTGGCGCGCACCGAAGCGCTGAAGGCCGAGGCAGTCGACCGCACAACACAGGTTCAGGAGCGGATCGAGTCTCTTGAAAGCCTCCTCCTGCAGAGGCCGGCAGGTCTGTATGGTCACCGGACGACCGTGGAGAACGCCTTCAATGGCAGCGGACCGGACGGCTTGGTCGAAGCGATCGGAGGAGCCCTGGCGGAGCTGCCCGATCCGGAGGGCCTGCGGGGCGAGTGGCGTGCCGTGTTCGCGCCCGAAACACGAGAAATGGTCGTGGAGATGGACCTTCCGGGGCAGGAGGTCGTGCCCGCGGTCTCGCAGTTCCGCTTCAAGGCCGCCGCACCAGCCGCGGTCGTCCCCCAGCCCAGAAAAGAAGCGGAGGTCAAGCAGCAGTACTCACGGCTCGTCGCTCGCTTGGCGCTTCGCGCGATCAACGAGGTACTGGCCGCAAGCCCACCGTCGCTCGTCGATGTCGTCGCATTCAACGGGCACGTCCGGAGCAAGAACCGGGCCACTGGGAAGGCCATTCGTCCCTGCCTGGTCAGCGTGCGCAGCAGTCGTGGCGACTTCGAGGACCTGGTGCTGGATGAACCCGCCCTCGACCCGGTCCAGTGTCTGCGTCATCTCAACGCCATCGTCTCCCAGCACCCCTACGACCTCGAACCGGTCCGTCCTGTGGTCACATTCGACCTCAGTAAGTACAAGTTCGCTCCCGAGGTCGACGTAGTGGCCGGGCTCGACAGCAGGCCGGACTTGATGAAGCTGGATCCCATCGAGTTCGAGCACCTCATCCGCCGCCTCTTCGAGGCGTACGGCATGAAGGCGTGGGTCACCCAGGCATCGCGGGACGACGGGATCGATGCCGTCGCGACGAACGAGGATCCGATGACGGGCGGCCTGTGCATCATCCAGGCCAAGCGCACCAAGAACACCGTTCCGGCGGAAGCCGTCCGCGCGCTGGCCGGCGTCATGCACGACAAGGCCGCCGCGAAGGGCATCCTCGTCACCACTGCGTGGTTCGGAAAGACCAGCCTCGACTTCGCCTATCGGACCGGCCGCATGCAGCTCATCGACGGTCGTGGGCTCAAAGCCCTGCTCAAGGAACAGTTGGGTATCGACGCCCTCATCGGACTTCCCAAGGTTCCGCCCGGTTGGGTTCCGGAAGACCTCAGGTGAGGAGCGCTCCGTCGAACCGGACGCGCGCGTGTGGGGTGCATGCCTCACGCGTTCGAAGCCCATAGCCTCCGCACCCTGCCTGACCAGGCGAACGAGGCCCTGCACTGGCAGGCGGCTGCGGGGCCTCACGCATCCCCTGGTCCCACTTCTAGGCTCACCCATTGGCCCCATGAAGGAATAAGACGGTCTTTGGGATGCGCACGCTCTGTGCCCTTCGAGCGAGATGACCCGGCCGGGGCTCCGGTCAGGCCCGACACAGGCAGGTGGCGTGCCAGGCGTTGCACGATCCGCAGGATGTCCAGTTCGCCCACGGTGACGGGGGATGACAGGCGCGGTGCAGCACGGAGGCCGTCGAGCACGGGCAAGCAGCGTTTCACACGGGTCTGCCCGATGCGGCCGGGCGCGGTCAACCAGCGGGAGCGAATCGGTATCTGACGCCAGTGGCAGAGACGCCACCCTTCGGGATCCGACCGGGAGATGCACCCCGGCGCCTGATCTCCGCAACCGGCTGTCCGCGGCGTGGTGAGCTGAGCGGCCGGTCGTGACGCCCGTCGATGGCAAGTCCCGACGGGTCAAAGGCCACGTACAGCTGCGAGGCCCGTATGCGCAGTTCCGGAGTGGGCCGACGACGCCCAGGCGGAAGAGAGTGCGGTGGAGAGAGCAGAGGGCGACGCCGTGCGACGCCGTGCTCGCCTCGACCCGGGCCCTCGTGACTATGCCAGCGGACGTGGTCCGCCTCCAGGTCAACCGGGGTGCGCATCCCAGCGAAACCGCGCGCACCGCAACTGCCAGCAACGGACGAAACGGCCAGGTAATGGAGTTCTGGCCAGAAGGCCGGCCAAGCGCTCGAGCAAAGAGGCCGATGCGGGCAAGCACAGGTCCTGACCAGACGCGATGCAGCCGCTCATGGTCTCAATTTTGGTCTCATTCGCTGGCGTCCGCCTCCGTCCGTCGAGCACTTCCGCGCTCGCTCAGCAGCAGGTCAGAACGGAGCCGTCCAACCCCGGACACCAACACGGCGATTTGGAAAGCGTGTTGGGTTCACACCCTCACGAGTTCGAATCTCGTATCCTCCGCACCCAGCCTGACCAGGCAAAACGAGGCCCTCGACCGGCGCGCCGGTCGAGGGCCTCGTCGTTGCTCGGACGCATACGGGCCTTGCCTGCGGAACACAGCTACGCCGTGCATCGGCGGCAATACGGGCCCGGTGGCAGCATCGACGTACACGGTGTCTTCATGGAGGGCGGCTGCATCGGGCCCGGCGGCGGGCGCCGGCTGCCCCGGACTCCGCGCGATCCTGGGGGGAAGGTACGGATGGAGCTTGCGGGCGTGACGCTCGCCGGGCGTTATGAGTTGCGGGAGTTACTCGGTCGCGGCGGTATGGGGGAGGTGTGGCTGGGGCGTGACTCCTCGCTGCCGCGGCGGGAGGTGGCCGTCAAGGTGTTGCCGTCCCTGGCCGGCGGGCGCGGGGTGCGGCGCTTTCGGCGAGAGGCGGCTGTCCTCGCCGGGCTCCAGCACCCGGGCATCACCGTCGTGTACGACGCCGGGGAGCACCACGGCTTCCTGTACATCGTCATGGAGCGGCTGCACGGCCAGGACCTGGCGCGGCTGCTGGCCGGCCACGGCGGGGCCCTGCCCGTCGCGCGGGCCGTGGACGTGGCTCGGCAGACCGCCGTCGCCCTGGACGCCATCCACGGCTGCGGCGTCGTCCACCGGGACCTCAAGCCGGGAAACCTGTTCGTACAGCCCGGCGACCGGGTGAAGATCTGCGACTTCGGCATCGCCCGCCCCGCCGACGCCTCGACCGCGCTGACCGTGTCCGGAGCCGTGCTGGGCACCCCGCGCTACATGTCGCCCGAGCAGTGGCGCGGGACGGAGGTCGACACCCGCGCCGATCTGTACGCCCTGGGCTGTGTCCTGTACGAACTGCTCACCGGCCGGCCGCCGTTCACCGAGGCGACGGTGTACGCCCTCATGCGGCAGCATCTCGAACAGCCCCCGCCGCGGCTTCGCGAGCTGCGACCCGGCCTGCCGGGAGACCTGGCAGATCTGGTGCTGGCGCTGCTGGCCAAGGACCCGGACGGACGCCCGGACGCCCGGGCTCTGGCCCGCGAGCTGGCGGGACCCGGCGTACGGGTACGGGACGCGCCTCGGCCGCCGGCCGCGCCGGACGCACGTACCGCGCCGGATGCACGTACCGCGCCGGACGCACCGCGCGCCCTTCGTGCACAGCCGCTGCGCGGCGAGCACCATCTCACCCTGTCCGGTCACCGCACCGCGGTGGGGAACCTTGTGTTCAGCCCCGACGGCCGCACCCTCGCCAGCGGCGGCTGGGACAAGTGCGTGCGCCTGTGGGATCCGCGCAGCGGCGAACCGCGTACCACGCTGCGCATGAAGGACACCCGCTCGACCGGTGCCGCCTACGCCCCGGACGGCCGCCTCCTCGCGACCCGGAACGGAAAGGACGTCGTTCTGCGGGACGCGGACACCGGCGAGCCGCGCCTGGCCCTGAAGTACCCCGGATGGGCCGCGTCGGTGGCCTCCGTGGCGTTCAGCCCCGACGGCCGCACCCTCGCCACCGGCGGCAGCGACAGGGCCATCCGGCTCTGGGACGTGCACACCGGCGACCCCGGCCCGGTGCTGAAGGGGCATGGCGGGTGGGTCGGTTCGCTGGCATTCAGCCCGGACGGCCGCGGCATCGTCGGAGGAGGCGACAGCGGTACGCCGCGGATGTGGGACCTCGCCACGGGCGAGCCGCGCTGGGAGCTTCCCCGCGGCGCCTACATCAGCCTCGTGTTCAGCCCGGACGGGGCGGTCCTGGCCACCGCCTTCGGGGGCACCCCCGTACACCTCAAGAACGCCCGTACCGGCGAAGACCTGCGCGTACTGGAGGGCCAGACCCAGGGAAGGACCGCCCTGGCCTTCGCCCCGGACGGCCGCACCCTCGCCACCGGCGACCACCAAGGCGTCATCTGCCTCTGGGACACGGCCACCGGAGACCAGCGCCTCGTCATCGACGCGCACCAAGGGCCCATCCTCAGCCTGGCGTTCGCCCCCGGCGGACACATCCTGGCCGGCGGCGGCCAGGACCGGGTGATCCGGCTCTGGGACATCCGGACCCGGTAGTCCCGGGTCCGGATGCGGGCACCTGCCGGTGCGGGGCATCGTCGTGCTGCGGCCCTCGGGGCCCGGGCGGGTTACCGGGGGGTGAGGTCCATGCGGATGTCCTCGGCCGCCCACAGGACGAAGCGTTCGACAGGCGTGACCGTCTGATCTGGCGCCATCTGGAACCGGAACCGCTTCAGCAGCATCGCCAGGACGAGTTTCGCCTCGACCATCGCGAGGACGGAGCCTTCACAACTCCGGGGCCCGAGCCCGAACGGGATGTACGCGAACCGGTGCCGCTGGGCCGACGCCTCCGGTGTGAAGCGGTCCGGGTCGAACACCTCCGGGTCGGGCCAGTGCTCGGGGTTCATGTGCACGGCCCAGAAGGGGTAGAAGATGGTCGTGCCCGCGGGAACGGTGTACTCGCCGAGCGTGAGGTCCTCGGTGGCCTCCCGGGCGCCGTACGGTCCCGGCGGGTACAGCCGCATGGCCTCCCGGAGCACCGTGTCCAGGTACGAAAGCGGCCTGAGGTCGCCGTAGTCGGGTGCGGTCCGGTCACCGAGAACCCGGTCGACCTCCTCGGTGGCCCGCTCGGCCACCTCCGGGTGGCGGGCCAGCAGGTAGAGCGTCCAGGAGATGGCGACCCCGGTGGTGTGGTGGGCGGCCAGCATGGTCGTCAGCACCGTGTCGCGTATCCGCGCCGGCGACTCGCCCGCTCTGACCAGAGCCGCGACCAGGTCGCTCCTGTCGGCGTGCTCGGTGGTGCCGCGTTCGCGGTGCGCGGTGAGCACCTCGTCGACGGTCGCGCGCAGGTAGGCCAGGGCCTCTTCGGAGCGTACGCGGCGCTCCTCCTCCGTGCCGCCCACGTCCATCTGGTACAGCCGCGCCAGGTAGTCGGTGAGCACGTCCTCGAACGCCGACACGACCCGCCCGGCGGCCTCCTCGGACCGCAGGCCGTTGCCCAGCGCGTATTCACAGATCATCCGCAGCGACAGCTCGCTGAGGTCCTTCTGCAGCTCCACGGGGCCCCGCGCGGCGTTCTCCGCCCACCGGTCGGCCATCGACGCCGTGAGCGCGGTGAACTGCGCGAAGTGCGCTTCGTGCGAGGGCCGTCCGGCCAGTACGGAGAGCATCACCCGCCGCCACGGCACGTGTTCGTCTTCCGGGAGCGTCTGCACGTTGCCCGACTCCTGGAGAGGCTCCAGGAACTCGAAGAGCTTCTCCGGCCGCTTGTTGATCTCCGCCGTGGCCTCCAGCAGCACCGGATCGGCGACCGACACCGCCACGTCCGCTCCCGGTAAGGGGAAGCGCACCACCGGACCGAACTCCGCGTGCAGCTTGAGCTGATAGTTGTGCAGCCCTCCCGCCGCCACGATCGCCTTGACGCCGTCACCGCCCGCGGGCGGGCCGGGAATCCTGTCGATGCCGCCGTCCGGCATGGCACTCCCTCCTCGGGTCACGTCCCGGCAACGTTGTCGGGCCGAAACCGGCTCCGGCCGGACGACGTCGCCGGCCGGTCGCTACGCTCGCATCGTTCCACGGATTCTGCAGCGCGGCAGGGGCATGGCGGGAGAGATCGATGAACAAGTCGTCGCCGAACGGGGGAGGACGCGAGGAGGAGAACCCCCTCCGGCTCCGGACCCCGGCCGTCCCGCGCATCTACGACTACTTCCTCGGCGGCAAGGACAACTTCGCCCACGACCGGGCGGTCATGGAGGAAGTCCGGCGGCACGTTCCCGACGCACCCCTCATGGCGCGGGAGAACCGCGCGTTCCTGCGGCGCGCGGTACGGTACCTGGCCGGTTCCGGGATCCGGCAGTTCATCGACATCGGCTCGGGTATGCCGGTCGAGGGCGGCGGGCACCAGAACCTGCACGAGATCGCCCAGCAGGTCGCCCCGGACACGCGCGTGGCGTACGTCGACATCGACCCGGTGGTCGTCAGCCACGGGCGGGCGTTACTCGGCAGATCGCCCCTGGTGGCCGTCTCCCACGGCGACGCCCGGCACCCCGAGGACATCCTGGCCGATCCCGACCTGCGTGAGGTCATCGACTTCGACCGGCCGGTAGCCGTGATCATGCTGGCCATGCTGCACTTCATCGACGACGAGGCGGACCCACCGGGGATCGTGGCGCGCCTGCGCGCAGCGATGGCACCCGGCAGCCATCTGGTCATCTCGCACTCGACCTCCGAGTTCGACACCGACGGCCGGGTCCAGAGGGCCGCCGACGTCTACAAGAAGGCCCATTCTCCGCTCACGCTCCGCAGCTACGCGGAGATCAGGCGGCTGTTCGACGGCTTCGACCTGCTCGACCCGGGCCTGACCACCGTGTCGCTGTGGCGCCCCGAGCCGACACCCGTCTCGCCGTGGTCCACCGCACCGGACACGACCGCGCCGTCCGGTGCCGACCGCCAGTGGGTCTGCGCAGGAGTCGGACGAAAGACCGGCTGACGGCGGCCGGCGCGGCGGGTTCGGGATCGGTGAAGTCCCGGCCGGCCGCTGTGCAGATCGCCCCCGTGAATGGCGGGCATGGAAGGTTCGCGCCCCTCACGAGTGCGGATCTCGTAGTGTCCATGGGGGCGACGGGTCCGGCGGCGGGCCGGGCCGTGAGACGTGTGGGGGTCGGGGCGTGGCGGTGGGGTCGGTGCGGGTGGTGTTCGTCGATGCCGAGACGGAGGCGGAGTTCGCGCGGAGTGAGTTCGCTCCCGGGCAGCTTCCCGACTCGTTCGCGCATGAGACGCGTCTCGAACTCGGAGGAGAGTCGTGGGCCGTCGTCCGGGCCGAGCCGCCGACCGCAGAAGAGTTTCTTCGGAGCGGCAGCCTCGTGCTGACCCTCAGGCGGGTCCAGCAGATCGATCCGCAGGAGCTGACGTACTCCCTGCCGACGATCTTCGACCCGCTGCCGCCGACCGAGGACTCGACCGGTCCGGGGGAGCACTTCGTGATCCACGAGGACGACTGGCGGCAGGCCGAGATGGTCTCCCGCCAGCTCGCGGGGCAGGTCGAGGCCGAGATGCGCGCGATCCATGAGGTCTTCCGGCAGCATTCGCGGGTGATCGGCGAGGGGGCGTCGTCGGTACGGGTCTTCGACCGGATTCATCTCCGCCAGACCCCGACCGCCCCCCTCTCCGGCGAGGTTTCGCTGCGGCGGCTGTCGGAGCTGCTGCCCGTCGGCGGCAGGCCGTACACGGGCGTCTGCTTCGGTGACGATCCGGGCCGCGTGGCCGGCTCGTTCGCGATCGCCGCCGATCCGGTCACCGTGTACGGCCAGGCGCACGATGACCGGGTCACGACGCTGTGCCTCATGACCTCGCCCGATGCCGCGGCGGAGTCGGGGTCGGCGGTGGCCGGCCTCGCGCAGGTGATGCGTGAGTGCGATCTGCTGCTGGCCGACTGGTGCACCGGGCGGCTGCTGGACGCCTCGGCCATCGGCGCCTTCGTGGATCCGGCGTAGCCGCTCGTTCTCCGGGCTGCCGACGGCTCTCCGCAGCGGTTCAAGCCGCCGTGGCCGTATCGCCCTTGAAGACCTCACGGCCGTGCCAGCGGAGATGAACGGCGTCCAGGGCCGGCCGGCCCGGGCGCGGCGTGCTCAGCGGCTGGTCGTGGAGATCGTCGAGGGCGAGGCCGGCCGGGCTGCGGGCCACGTACAGTTCGGACACCCTGATGCGCAGCTCAAGGGTGAGGCCGAGGACGCCCAGGTCGAAGAGGGTGTGGTGCAGCGAGCACAGGGCGATGCCGTTGCTGACCTCGTCCGGGCCCTCATGGCTGTGCCAGCGCACGTGTGCTGCCTCCAGCCCCACCGGGTTGCGTCCGAGCGCGCCGTCGAAGCCGCACATCGCGCAGGCGTACGCGTACGCCCGCAGCACCTCCTCGGTGAAGCCCGCGCGGCGGGTGCGGCGCCGGGCGGCCACCATGTCGTACGCGGCGAGTTCGAGATCGGTGAGGTCCAGACCGGCCGCTGCGCAGATCGCCCCTTCCAGCGCCGGGGTGAAGTGCCGGTCGAGCAGGACCCGTGCGGCCGCCGCCCGGGACCGGGGGTCCGCGAGGATCTTCTCGACCTCGGGTCGCAGCCGGCCGTGGGCCTCGCGGCGGCGCAGGAGTGCGCCGCTCTCGCTGACCCCGGGGCCGATGGGCTCGCCGTGGAGATCGCGGAGGTCCCACAGCTCCCGCTCCAGGTGCACGAACGGCATCGCGGCGCGGTCGCGGGCGCGGGCGGGGCTGGCGACCGTGGGGCCGAAGTCGTTGATCAGGCGGCTCACTGGCTCGGCGGCCTCGTCGTACGTGACCGTGCTGCTGCCTGTTTCGGAGAGCCGGCCGAGGAGCCAGAGCAGGAGCAGAGGTTTGTGCGGTGCCCGTCCGGTTCCCGTCGTCGCGCGCCGGAGCGTCGTCAGCCGGCGCAGCAGCTCGTCCACCGTCATGGCCGCCACTGTGCCACGGACCGCCGACGGCGGTTCCCGTATACGCCGCTACGCGAGCAGCACCGCGTTCCACACCGCCCAGATCGCGGCCAGCGGGAAGAAGACGGGGAAGAAGAGCCCGCCCACGATCCGGAAGGACGGTCTGCCCGGACCGGTCCACCGGTAGAACATCACGGCCAGCCCGAAGAAGACCGCGACCAGGGCGGCGGTGACCGCACTGATGGGATAGGCGCCCTCCCAGCCTCCCTCGGTGCTGAACATGTAGCAGCCGAACGCGATGAGGCCGATCCCGGCCAGCAGGAACCAGCTCCCCGTGATCACACGCCCGACCCGCGCGGTGCCGGCCGGCGCCACAGCCGGCGGGGCGGGTGGCACGACCGGTGCGCCGCTTGCGGGCGAAGGCGCGGGTGCCGGCGCCGTGACCGTGGGGGTACGGGCACGGAGCACGGCCAGGGTGCTCTCCACGGTCGGGCGGTCCTCGGGCTTCTTGGCCAGGAGGGCGGTGATGAGCGAGGCGAGGACGGGGTCCGCGTGCTGCATCGGCGGCGGATCGTGGAGGGCCACGGCGGCGAGGGTCGCCGTGGGGGTCTCCCTGCGGAACGGGGAGACGCCCTCGATGGCCTCGTACAAGGTGACCCCGAGGGAGAACAGGTCGCCGGCGGCCTGGTCCTGGAGGCCGTTGAGGCGTTCGGGAGCCATGTACTCGACGGAGCCGATGACCCCGCCCGTGGTGGTGAGACGCGTGTCGGTCTCGTGGACGGCGATGCCGAAGTCGGTGAGGAGGATCTGGTCGTCGCCGGTGAGCATCACGTTCGCGGGCTTCAGGTCACGATGGACGATCCCGGCCGCGTGGGCCGCCTTCAGGGCCTTGAGCAGGGCGGTCGCCGTCTCGGCCACGAGCGGCGCGGGCAACCGCCCGTCCGCGCGCAGCCGCTCCTCCAGCGACTCCCCGTCGACCAGGCGCATCACGATCCAGGGTGCGCCGTCCTCGACGACCACGTCGTGGACGGCGACGATATGCGGGTGGTCGCGCAGGCGGGCCGCGTTGCGGGCCTCGCGGGCCGCGCGTACCACCCGTTCACGATGCTCCGCGTCCGAGCCCGCCTGGTGCGGCAGCCACACCTCCTTCACCGCGACGTGGACGCCGAGCGCCTCGTCGTGCGCCTTCCACACCCGCCCGAACCCGCCGACGCCGAGCTGCCCGACGAGCCGGTAGCGCCCGCCGATGATCCGCTCCGGCTGCGTCTCCTCCACCAACGTCCCCCCGATCCATGCCCAGTTCACCGCCCGTGAGGGGCCGCGGCAGAGCGTACTCAGTCACCCGCCGGGGCGCTACGCGGGAGGGCGTCGCGCGGGTTCCGGGGGTTGTTCTACGTGGGGTAGAGTGCGGTGCCACCGCGGTCGCGTCGGAGGGAGCGGGCACGTGCGGCGTTCTGGCGAGTTGGAACGCGCGGTCATGGACGTTCTCTGGGACGCCGGTCGCCCCCGCACCGCCAAGGACGTGCTCGACGCGCTGCCGGACCGCGCGCTGGCGTACACGACGGTGATCACGGTTCTGGACCGGCTGGCGCAGAAGGGGACCGCCCGGCGCGAGCGCATCGGCCGCTCCTGGCACTACACCCCGGCGGCCAGCAGGGAGTCCTACGTCACCAGCCTGATGATGGACGTCCTCGCCCAGGCCGGGGACCGCGACGCCGTTCTGGCGCACTTCGCCCGCTCCGTGTCCGGCCCGGAGGCGGACGTCCTGCGCGCCGCGCTCGCCCGCGAAGCGGATGAGCACCACGGGTCCGGCGACGAGGACAAGCGCCGCCGATGAGCCATCTGCTGCACTTCGCCGTCATGCTGGCCTGCTGCCTGGCGGCCGTGCGGCCGCTGGCCCGGGCCCGCTGGGTGACGCGGATGCCGCGCACCGCGCTCGTCACCTGGCAGGCCCTCGGCCTCACGCTGGAACTGTCCCTGCTCGGGCTGGTCTTCGCCGCCGTGTTCGCGCCCGCCAACCAGGGGCTGGTGCCCGGCCTGCTGGACCTCGCGCGCGCAGGCGGCGCCCCCGCGGGACCGCTCGCCCCGGCGGCCCTGGCGCTCGGCGCCGCCTATCTCGCCGCCCGCGGCTGGAGCCTGGCGCTGGTCTGCCGGGACCTCGCCCGGCACCGGCGGCGCCACCGCGACCTGCTGACGCTCGTGGCCCGCTCGCGCGCGGCGCTGCCCGGTGTCGAGGTGCTCGACCATCCCGTCCCGGCCGCGTACTGCCTGCCCGGGCGCCCCGGGCTCGTCGTGCTCAGCACCGGCGCCCTGCGCCTCCTCGGCCCGCGGCACCTCGCCGCCGTCGTCGCCCACGAGCGCGCCCATCTGCGCCAGCGCCACGATCTCGTCCTCCTTCCGCTGCTGGCCTGGCGGCGGCTGCTGCCGCGCAGCGCGCTGCTGCTCGAATCCGTGGCGGCGGTCCGGCTGTTGCTGGAGATGTGCGCGGACGACGCCTGCTGCCGCCGCCTGCCGCGCCGCGACCTGACCGACGCCCTGGCCCGGTTCACCGCCGCGGGCGGCACCGTCCCGCCCCCCGCCGGCGGCTTCGCCGCCGCGGACACCGCCGTCACCGCCCGGACCGCCCGGCTGCTGGCGCCGCGGCGGGCCACGGCTCTCGCCCGTACGGCGGTGCTGGTCGTCGCCGCCACGGCGCTCTCCACTCCGGTGAGCCTGTTCGCCCTCCCGCTGTGATCGCGGCCGGGGCCCGCCGGCCCGCCGCGCGGCTTCGCCGCGGAGTGCGGAGCACCGTGGTGACCAAGCCCCCCGTACGTCCCGGGCGGACGGCGGCGGCGCCCGCCCGGGAGGTGCGTTCCACGCCCGCGTTCGGAGGTGTGGCGGCGCGCCTACGTCCGGGTCGGCTCGCCGCTCCGGGCGCCGGCTTCCGGCCGCGGTCCGGCGGCCGGGACGCCGGGGCGCCGGGCCGTGCGCGGCCAGGCGCGGTCGCCGAGGTACGTGAGCAGCGCGGGGGTGACGACCAGGACGGCCGCCGCGGCGACCAGCACGCCGCCGGCGAGGCCGAGTCCGAACTGCTTCATGATGCGGTCGGGAGAGAGCGCGAAACTGGCGAAGACCGCCGCCATGATCAGCGCCGCGGCCAGCACCACGCGGCGCGAGTCCCGCAGGCCCTCGGCCACGGCGTCGCGGGCCTCCGCCCCGCGCAGGCGGGCTTCGCGGATCCGGGCGAGGACGAACACCTGGTAGTCCATGCCGAGTCCGAAGAGCAGCGCCATCAGCGTCATCGGCAGGTAGCTCTCCACCGGCCCGGTGGCGCCGGTGCCGAGCACGCCGGACGCCCAGCCCCACTGGAAGACCGCGACCAGCAGCCCGTAGGAGACCCCCAGGGACAGCAGGGTGAGGACCACCGCCTGCACCGATACGACCGGCGAGCGGAACATCAGCGCGAGCACCAGCGCGGAGATGACGACGACGGCCAGGACGAAGACGGCCAGCCGGTCGGCCATCCGGTCGGTGAGGTCCTGGAACGTGGCGGTCACCCCGCCCACGTAGAAGCGCATCGGGGTACCGGCCGCGGCCTCCGGCAGTGCCGTCTCCCGCAGTTCGCGTACGAGCCGGGGCGTGGCCTCGTCCTGCGCGTCGGTGCGCGGGACGACGGTGACGACCTGGGCCCGGCCGTCCGGGCTGGTGGCCGGCGGGCCGACGTGGGCGACGCCGGGGGCGCGGCGCAGCCGCTCGACCAGCCCGGCGGTGTCATCGGGAGAGGCGCCGCGCAGGTCGGCCACAACCATCAGCGGCGCGGTGGCGCCGGGACCGAACGCCTCCTGCTTCAGCTCGTGGGCCCGGCGGGTGGTGTCCGAGGCGGGGGCGTTGCCGGCGTCGGCGGAGCCCAGCCGCATCGCGGCCAGCGGCGCGCAGAGGGCCAGCAGCAGCGCGGTGGCGCCGACGACCACCGCGAGGGGCCGGCGGCGCAGGAGCTTCTCGTACGCACCGGGGGCCCGTTCGTACGCACCGGCCCCCCGCTCCCCTGGCACCCGCGCCCCGGCACCCCGGCGCTCCAGCCGCCCGCGCGGCGTCAGCCACCGGTCGGCGATGCCCAGCAGAGCCGGCACCAGGGTGAGCGCCAGGCCGAGGGTCGCGGCGACACCGAGGATGCACGACACGGCCAGCCCGTACACGAAGGGCACCCCCATGAAGAACATCCCGCCCAGCGACACGATCACCGTCGTGCCGGCGAAGAGCACCGCCGCCCCCGACGTGCCCGCGGCCAGCGCCACCGCCCGGTCCGGCTCGTGTCCTTCGCGACGGGCACCGCGGTAGCGGACGGCGATGAAGAGCGCGTAGTCCACGGCGACTCCGAGGACGATCATCACGGCCACGGACATGCTGAAGTCCGGCACGTTCATGGCCTTGCTCAGCAGCATGACCAGCCCCATGGCGGTCAACAGCCCGGTCAGGGCGGCCAGGACGGGCAGCCCCGCCATCGCCAGCGACCCGAACGCGGCGAGGAGGATGACCAGCGCGGCCGCGAGTCCGACGCTCTCGCTCAGCCCGGTGCTCGGCTTCGGGGCGAACATGGTGCCGGACAACTCGACGTGCAGGCCGTCGCCGGACATGCCGGTCAGCCGCCGCTCGATCTCCCGGGCGGCCTCGTCCGGTACTTCGGTGCGGCCGACGGTGAAGACGATCCGCGCCGTGGCGGTGGTGCCGTCGTCGCTGACGAGCCCGCCGCGGGCGGCGTCGTCGAAGGGGACGACCTCGGCCACCACGGGGTCGGCAGTGCGCGCCGCCGCGAGCACGTCCCGCGCCCGCTCCCGTACGCCGGGAGCGTCGAGGCCGGCGTCGGCGTGCAGCACGATGTCGCCGGTGCCCGCGGCCTGTTCGGGGAAGTGCCGCTCCAGTACGTCGTACGCGCGCTGGGAGCCGGTGCCGGGCAGGTCGTACGCGGAGTCGAAGTCCGTGCCGGCCATGCCGCCGGCCGACGCGAGGGCCAGCGCGGCCAGCAGCCAGCCGAGGAGGGTGGTCCAGCGCCGGCGGTGGCAGGCGCGGGCGATGCGGACGAGCATGAGACGGGCCTTCCGTACCTGACTTTGCTCTACGTCTTGTAGAGCAACTGTGGGCGGCACCGTAGCAGCACTCCGGCCGTTTGCTCTACGCAAGGTAGAACAACCGGCGTCCGTCCGGCGGCGGAACGAGGCCCCGCAGCGGTGTGCCGCTGCGGGGCCTCGTCGTCGGCGTTCGGGGGTTCTCCGGGGTTGCCGGGGCTGTCAGTTGAAGAGCGCGGCGTAGCGGTCCAGGTACAGAGGCCAGCCCTCGCCGGCGCCCACGCCGTCCGCGACGGACGGCCAACCGGGGCCGTGGCGGTCGATGTTGCGGTGCTCCAGTTCCACGCGGGTGCGGTCCGGGGTCTCCGCGATGAAGCGGACCTCCACCTCGCTGGTGTTCTCCGGGTCGGTCTCCAGCGTCCAGGTGGGGCCGATGTCCCAGGTGAACACCACCCGCTCCGGCGGCTCGTACGCCAGCACCCGGGCCCAGCGGCACTCGCTGCCGTCCTCGGCGCGGTCGTAGATGTGGCCCCCGACCCGCCGCTCGAAGACGGTGTCGGTGAGGGGGGCGCCGAGGAGGTTGTGCTCCCGCGGCTTGAAGTCGCCGAAGCGCTCGGTGAAGACGGCGAACGCCTTCTCCAGGGGTGCCGCCACGACGGTCTGCCGCCGCACCACAGGGGTTGCTGTCTCAGTCATGCCTTCTCCTCGCCGTGTGCTTCCTTGCCGTTGCCGTGGTCTTCCGCGGCTTCCCGGTACCCGGCCAGGGCCCGGCTCCAGAACGTCTCGAGCTGGTCCCGGAGCGCGGCCACCCCCGCCGGGTCGAGCCGGTAGATCCGTCTCGTGCCCGCGGTGCGCTCAGTGACCAGTCCCGCGTTCTTGAGCACCTTCAGGTGCTGGGAGACGGCGGGCCTGCTGATCGGCAGCTCGTCGGCCAGCTCCCCGACCGCGCGCTCCCGCTCGGCCAGGCAGGCCATGATCGCCCGCCTGGTGGGGTCGCCCACCGCGCTCCACCCGTCGTCCATTCCGTAAGTAGCCACGAACCGTAAGCGTAGACTTACTCATCTCGTCGCGCAACGCAGGCATGCCGCGCGGTGGCCGGGCGGGCCGCGGTCCGCGGCTCGCGGGTCCCGCGGGGGAGGGTGAGGGTGAGGAGGGCGGCGGTGGCGGAGCAGGCGGCCAGGAGGAGGAAGACCCGGGGGTAGCCGCCCAGGGGCGTGGCCAGGGCGGTGACGGCGACCGGGGCCACGGCGGAGGCGGTGATGGCCGGGGCCGTGAGGAGGGCGGTGAGGCGGGCGTAGTGGGTGGTGCCCCAGCGGTCGGTGACGGCGGTGGCCTGGAGGAGGGTGACGTTGCCGCGGACCGTGCCGGCCGCGACGGAGAGCGCCGCGAGCAGTGCGTACGGGCCGGGGACCAGCGCCAGCGCGGCCGTGGTGGCGCCGCCCGCGGCCATGAGGAGGAACGTGCGGGCGGTGGCGCCGGTGCGGCGGGCGAGCGTGGCGTAGAGGGTACGGCCGAGGGTCTGTCCCGCGCCGCCGAGGCCGAGGGCCCAGGCCGCCGCGGCGGGGCCGGCGCCGCGTTCGGTGAGGAGCGGCACCAGGGCGATGACGACGGCGTACATCGCGAAGCTGTTCAGCATCAGGGCGGCGGCCAGGGTGACGAACGGGCGGGTACGGGCCACGGACCGGCCGCCGCCGGGCCGCGGGGGCGGCGGGGGCGCGGGCGGCCAGGGGGCGCGGAGGGCGAGGGCGTGGGCGGGGAGGGTGACGAGCGCGAGCACCGCGGCCAGCACGGCGTACGTGACCCGCCAGGAGAAGTGCGACGCCAGCGCGGCCGTCAGCGGGGCGAAGACGGTCGACGCCAGGCCGCCGGCCAGCGTGACGATCGTCAGCGCGCGCACCCGGTCCTCGCCCCACCAGCGGGTGACGGCCGCGAAGGCGGGCTGGTAGAACGTCGCGGCCATGGCGATGCCGGCGAGCAGCCAGGCCGCGGTGAAGACCGCCTGGTGGGGAGCCGCCGCGAGGGCGGCGACGGCGGTGACGCCCAGCGCGGAACCGGCGGTCATGACGGCGCGCGGCCCGCGGCGGTCGAGGACCCGGCCGAGCGGGATCCCGGCGAGGGCGGAGACCAGCAGCGCGGCGGAGAAGGCGGCCGTGGTGGCGGTCGGCGACCAGCCGGTGTCGGCGGTGATGGCGGGGTTGAGGACGGGGAACGCGTAGTAGACGATCCCCCAGCTCGTGATCTGGGTGGCGCACAGGGCGGGGAGCACGGCGCGCGGTCGCGCGCGGTTCGCGGTGCCGGGCGCGGGCGGAGGGCGGCGGCCGTCCGCCGCGTCGTGCGGCGGACCGTCCGTACCCGGCTGGTCCTGTACGTGCTGCTCGCTCACGGCACTCCTCGCGGTGGCCCGGCGCACGGTGCTGACGTGGCAGATCCTGCCCGCGCCGCGCCCGCGGGGACATCGCCGGAAGCTGTGGAATCCGTACGATCCGAGGAGGTGAACCTGCGAAACTTGCGGATCGCACGGATGTGAAACCGCGCCACAGAGGAGCCACGGGCATGCCCGGCCGCCCCGCCACCGGAAAGGTCTACGCGCACGCCAAGCTGCGCCGCCTGCGCCGCGAGCGCGGCATGAACCAGGTCGACATGGCCCGCGCGCTCGGCATCTCCACCAGCTACGCCAACCAGATCGAGCAGGGCCGGCGCCCGCTGACCGTGCCCGTGCTGCTGCGGATCGCCGAGGTCTTCGGCGTCGACGCGGAGTTCTTCTCCCAGGCCGACGAGGACCGCCTCGCCGCCGACCTGCGCGCCGCCCTCGCCGACGAGGCGTGCGGGGTGCCGATGCCCGCCGCCGAGGAGATCACCGAGGCGGCCCGCGGCCATCCCGAGGTGGCCCGCGCCCTAGTGGCCCTGCACCGCCGCTACCGCGACGCCGCGGAGCGGGCCGCCGCGCTCGCCACGCCGGGCCAGGACGGCGGCGCCGTACTCCCGCCCGGCGAACCGCACGACGAGGTCCGGGACTTCTTCTACGCGCACCACAACCACTTCGAGGCCCTGGACACCGAGGCCGAACAGACCGCCGCCGCCGCGCGGTGGGGCCCCGGCGGGGCGGCGGAACCGCTCGCCGCCCGCCTCGCCGGGCGGCACGGCGTCAGGGTCGTCGACGCCGCCCCGGGCCGGGCCGCCGACGCCCGCCGCTTCGACGCCGCCAACGGGCTGCTCTTCCTCTCCCCCTGGCTCACCGACGGCCAGCGCGCCTTCCAGCTCGCCACCCAGCTCGCCCTGCTGGAGCACGGCCCGCTGCTCGACGCGCTCACCGGCGGCGCCGCGGAGCTGACCTCCCCCGAGTCGGTGGCGCTGGCCCGTATCGGCCTGGCGAACT
Organism: Streptomyces sp. WAC 06738; assembly: GCF_003945505.1. Taxonomy (NCBI): domain Bacteria; kingdom Bacillati; phylum Actinomycetota; class Actinomycetes; order Kitasatosporales; family Streptomycetaceae; genus Streptomyces; species Streptomyces sp. WAC 06738. The sequence goes on from NZ_CP029618.1 coordinate 3,668,210, forward strand.
ACTTCGCCGGCGCCCTGCTCATGCCGTACGCCGCCTTCCTCGCCGCCGCCGAGGAGGGGCGCTACGACATCGAGCTGCTCGGCGCCCGCTTCGGCGTCGGCTTCGAGACCGTCTGCCACCGGCTGAGCACCCTCCAGCGCACCGGCCACCGCGGGGTGCCGTTCTCCTTCCTGCGGGTCGACCGGGCCGGCAACATCTCCAAGCGGCAGTCCGCGACCGGCTTCCACTTCTCCCGGCTGGGCGGCACCTGCCCGCTGTGGACGGTGTACGAGGCGTTCTCCGCGCCCGGGCGCATCCTGCCCCAGGTGGCGGAGATGCCCGACGGGGAGCGCTACTTCTGGATCGCGCGCACGGTCACCCGCGGCGGCTACGGACGCCACGCGCCCCGCGCGGAGTTCGCCGTCGCGCTCGGCTGCGGGATACGCCACGCCCACAGGCTCGTCTACGCCGAGGGCGTGGCCCTGGACGATCCGCGCGCCGCCACCCCGATCGGCCTGGGCTGCCGCATCTGCGAGCGCCGCGACTGCGCCCAGCGCGCCCGGCCGCCGGCGGGGAGCCGCCTGGCGATCGACCCCGACCGGCGTACGTACGCGCCGTATCCGGTGGAAAGCAGCACCCCGTGACCGAAGCCCGACCGCGCCACCCGAGGGAGCAGCCGTGAGCCGCCCGTCAGACCTCCAGCATCCCCGCTTCGCCCGCCAGTACCTGAAGATGGCCCCCGTCGCCGACCGCCGCGGCGGGGCCGAGCACCGGCGCCGGCTGCTCGCGGGCCTGACCGGCCGGGTCATGGAGGTCGGCGCGGGCCAGGGGCGCAACCTGCCGCACTATCCCGCCACCGTCACCGACGTCGTCGCCGTCGAGCCGGACGACACCCTGCGGGCCGCCGCCGGGCGGGCCGCCGCGGCCGCGCCCGTGCCGGTGCGGGTGGCCGCCGGACACGCCGGGGAACTGCCCGCCGCGGACGGGGAGTTCGACGCCGTGGTCTTCTCGCTGGTGCTGTGCTCGGTGCCCGACGTGCCCGCGGCGCTCGCCGAGGCCGCCCGCGTGCTGCGGCCGGGCGGCGAACTGCGGTTCTACGAGCATGTGCGCTCCCGGCGCCGCCTCTTCGCGGCGCTGGAGGACATCGGCACCCCGCTGTGGCGCCGGGCCGCCGGCGGCTGCCACCCCAACCGCGACACCGAAGCCGCCGTCCGCGCCGCCGGGTTCGCCCTCGGGGACGTCGACCGCTTCGGCTTCGCCTTCTCCGCCCTGGCCCCCCGCGTCGCCCACGTCATCGGCACCGCCACCCGTCCCTGAACGCCCGGGCCCCGGCCCCGAGCCCCCGCCACTCTTTGCGGTCCTGCCGAACGGCCGCGCCGCCCCGGGGAATCGATGAGGAGTGCACGGCGGCGGAATGCGCCCTCCGCACCACCCGCACTCCGCCCCCACCTGCGATATTCGCGCCTGCCGCTGGTCGGACTGATCGTAAAACTACACCCACTTGAGTGGCCGGAAGAGCGTCGTCGTTTTCGCCAGGACACGCTGGAGAAATCACCTGGCGTGGCGGGGGGAATTCGCTCATCTCCGCTGCTACCGGGCCGAGTTCGGCTTTTCCTCGAGTTTCGCAAAGGCAGGACAAAGTCGTGGCAAAAAATGAGGCATTGGCCGCCAGGGTCACCCTGGAAGACGTCGCGCCGAACCGCCGCCAGGGGGGTGCCATACGGGCGCTGCTCACCCCCGCCTCCGTCGGCGCGACCTCCGGGTTCCTGGGGCATCTCGAATTGGCCCCGGGTGAATTCGTCACGGAGCACTACCACCCGTTCTCCGACAAGTTCCTGTACGTGACCGAGGGTTCGGCCGTCGTCCGGGTCAACGGCGAAGAAGTACCGCTGGAATCGGACCAGGCACTGCTCATCACCCGCGGCCAGCGCAACCGCATCGAGAACCGCGGGGAAGGGGTGCTGAAGGCCGTATTCCAGATCGCCCCGCTCGCGCCCCGTCCCGAACTCGGCCATGTGGACACCGAACCCGTGCCCCATCCCGGGTGCGTACCACCGCGCGTGGGTGGCTGATATGGACGGGCACGCGGAGAAACGCGCGGTGATCACCGGCATCGGCGTCAGGGCCCCGGGCGGGGTGGGAACGGACGCGTTCTGGAAACTGCTGGTCGCCGGGCGCACCGCGACGCGCACGATGACGCTGATCGACCCCTCGCCGTTCCGGTCCCGCGTCGCCGCGGAGGTCGACTTCGACCCGGCGGCGGAGGGTCTGTCCCCCGCGGAGGCGGAGACCTACGACAGGGCGACACAGCTCGCGCTCGCCGCCACCCGGGAAGCGGTGCGCGACAGCGGACTGGACACCCCCGCAACGGACCCCGGCCGGATCGGCGTCAGCATCGGCACCGCCGTCGGCTGCACCACCAGCCTCGACCGGGACTACCAGCGCGTCAGCGGCAACGGCGCCCACTGGCTGGTCGACCACACGCGCTCGGCGGAGAGGATCTTCGACTATTTCATTCCGTCGTCCATCGGGCGTGACGTGGCCTGGGAGACGGGGGCGGAGGGCCCGGTGACCGTGATCTCCACGGGCTGCACCTCGGGCCTGGACGCCGTGGGCTACGGAGCCGACCTCATCCGCACCGGCCGGGCGGACGTCGTCGTCTGCGGCGCGACCGACGCCCCCATCTCCCCCATCACCGTGGCCTGCTTCGACGCGATCAAGGCGACCTCCGCGAACAACGACGACCCCGAACACGCCTCCCGCCCCTTCGACCGCCAGCGCGACGGCTTCGTCCTCGGCGAGGGAGCCGCCGTCTTCGTCATGGAGGAACTCACCGCCGCCCACCACCGCGGAGCCCACCTGTACGCCGAAGTCCGCGGCTTCGCCACCCGCTCCAACGCCTACCACATGACGGGCCTGACCCGGGACGGCCGCGAGATGGCCGAAGCCATCCGCGCCGCCATGCGCCAGGCCCGCCGCACCGGCGACGATCTCGGCTACATCAACGCCCACGGCTCCGGCACCCGGCAAAACGACCGCCACGAAACCGCCGCGTTCAAACGCAGCCTCGGCACCCGCGCCTACGAAGTGCCCGTCAGCTCCATCAAGTCCATGATCGGCCACTCCCTCGGCGCCATCGGCTCCCTGGAACTCGCCGCCTGCGCCCTAGCCATCGAATACGGCGTGATCCCACCCACCGCGAACTACGCCAACCCCGACCCCGAATGCGACCTGGACTACGTCCCCAACGTCGCACGCGAACAGCGCGTGGACACCGTCCTCAGCGTCGGCAGCGGCTTCGGCGGCTTCCAGAGCGCAGCCGTACTCACCCGCCCACCCACGAAGGCGGCGGCGCCGTGACCGTGACCGCCGGCGCGGCGACGGCCGCGGCCGGGCGGACCACCGCCGGGGAGGCCGGCACCGCGCCGGCGGGCGCCGTCGTGACCGGAGTCGGCATCGTCGCGCCCAACGGCATCGGCACCGGCGAGTACTGGGAGGCGACCCTCGCCGGCGCGAGCGGCATCGGCCTCATCCAGCGCTTCGACGCGCGCGCCTACCCGGTGCGCGTCGGCGGCGAGGTGCTCGACTTCGACGCCGACGCCCTGCTGTCGCAGCGCATGCTGCCGCAGACCGACCGCATGACGCGCTACGCCCTGGCCGCCGCCGACTGGGCGCTGGCGGACGCCGGTCTGGCGCCGGGGGACCCGGGCCCGTCAGGACCCGGAGCGGCCGGCCTCGGGGAGTACGACCTGGGCGTGCTGACGGCCGGCGCCTGCGGCGGCTTCGAGTTCGGCCAGCGGGAGTTGCAGAAACTCTGGGGGACGGGGCCCGAACGGGTCAGCACCTACCAGTCGTTCGCCTGGTTCTACGCGGTCAACACCGGCCAGGTCTCGATCCGCCACGGCCTGCGGGGCCACAGTTCGGTCTTCGTCTCGGAGCAGGCCGGTGCCCTCGACGCCGCGGCCCAGACCGCACGCCTGCTGCGTTCGGGCACCCTCGGCGCCGCCCTGACCGGCGGCTTCGACGCCCCGCTCTGCCCGTGGGGCCTGGCCGTCCAGCTCCCCACCGGGCTGCTCAGCACCGCCACGGAACCGGAGCGCGCCTATCTGCCCTTCGACGCCGACGCGGCGGGCTACGCGGCCGGCGAGGGCGGGGCGCTCCTGGTGGTCGAGCGGGAGGACACGGCGCTGCGCCGGAACGCCGCCGGGATCTACGGGCGGATCGCGGGACACGCCTCGACGTTCGACCCCCGGCCCGGCTCCGGCCGGCCGCCCGCGCTGGCGGCGGCGATCACCGGGGCGCTGAACGAGGCGCGGCTTGACCCGGCGGACGTCGACGTGGTCTTCGCCGACGCCCTCGGCGTACCGGCCGCCGACCGGACGGAAGCGGAGGCGCTGGTACGGGTCTTCGGCCCGTCGGCCGTCCCCGTCACCGCGCCGAAGACGCTCACCGGCCGGCTCTACGCGGGCGGCGCGGCCCTGGACGTGGCGACGGCCCTGCTCTCCATACGCGACTCGGTCATCCCGCCGACCGCCGGCACCCGTTCCCCCGCGCCCGGCCTCGGCATCGACCTGGTACTCGACGGGCCCCGCGAGACGGCGGTGCGCCACGCGCTGGTCGTCGCCCGCGGCGCCGGCGGCTTCAACTCGGCGCTGGTCCTCAGCCGTTACGGCTGACCGCGGGCCCTGCCCGTACCGGACACACCACACCCCTAGGAGGTCACCCGTGTCCGATTTCACCCTCTCGCACCTCGTCGCTCTCATCAGAGACTGCGCCGGAGAATCCGACGTGGCCGATCTGAGCGGCGACATCGCCGACATGGCCTTCGACGAACTCGGCTACGACTCGCTCGCCCTGCTGGAACTCTCCGCCCGCATCAAGCAGACCCTCGGCGTCGAGATCGCGGAGAGCGAGATGCGGACTCCCGGGGGCACGCTCCGGCTCATCAACGAAGCAGTCTCCGGAAGGGAAGCCTGACATGGGAGCGCGCACCGAACACGCCATCGTGATCGACGCCCCGGTCGACCTCGTGTGGACCATGACCAACGACGTCGAGTCCTGGCCCGATCTCTTCGCCGGCTACGCCGAGACGGAGATCCTCCGGACCACGGACGACGGCATCGACTTCCGGATCAGGACGCACCCGGACGCGAACGGGCGGGTGTGGGAATGGGTGTCCCACCGCGCCCCGGACCGGGAGTCCCTCACGGTCGAGGCGCACCGGATCGAGACGGGCCCCTTCGTCTACATGAAGCTGCACTGGAGCTACCGCGTGACCGGCGAGGGCACCGAGTTGCGCTGGGTGCAGGAATTCGACATGAAGGAAGGCGCCCCGTACGACAACGCCCAGATGACCGCGCATCTCAACGAGATGTCGGAGATCAACATGGGCCGGATCAAGGAGATCGTCGAAACGGCGCACCGCAGCCGGCAGGAGGGCGCCCCCGCCGGCTGACCCCCGGGACCGGCGCGCCCGCCGGCGATGTCGCACACTGGGGGCCAGGTACGACAGACCCCGGACGAAGGGCGCGCCGCGTGGCGACCGACACCACCACCGCAGCCGGACGGCAGGCGTTCCCGTGGGGATGGCTGGTACCGAGTGCGGTGGTGCTGGGGGCCATGACCGTCTGGGGCGTGCTGCGGTATCCCGAGGTGCCGGGGCGGGTGCCGCAGCACATCGGGCCGGGAGGCGTGGACGCCTGGACGGACAAGAGCGTGTGGACGGTGTTCCTGCCGGTCTTCGTGTACGCCGGGCTCACGCTGGTCCTCGTCGCCTGCGCGGCGGCGGCGGCCCGTACCACGCCGCTCGACGCGCTGCCCGAGCCGCGCGACCCGTGGGCGCGGGCCGGCGGGTCCATGGTCAACCGCCCCGCCACCGCCGCCTCCGCGCACCGGCTGGCCCGGGCGCTGCTGCTGCTCAACGCCGGCCTCGGCCTCGGCTTCCTGCCGCCGTGCTGGACGCAGTGGCGTACGACGCAGACCGCCGCCGTCCCCGGCTGGATCCTCCCGGTCACGATCGCGGCCTTCGTGCTGTCCCTCGTCCCCCTCCTCCTGGCCTGGCGGTACGACGCGCGGGCCAAGAGGGCGCGGGGGCGGACGGCTTGAGGGGTCAGGGTGCCTGGCCGCCGGTGGCCAGGCGCATCAGGTCGGTGGTGAAGTCGACGTCCGCCGCGCCCTGTTCCGCGCGGGTGGCCTGGCCGGCGAACCGGTGCTGGTAGCCGGTCCAGTTGTCGTCGGCGATCTGTCGGGGCGCGTCCGTACGGAGCAGGACGGCCAGTTCGCCCGCCGCCCGGCCGATCCGCCTGCCCAGCTCCGGGGAGCCCCAGTCCTCCGGGGCCGCGTACAGCGACGTGGGGACCGGCAGGGCGCGGAGGAAGGCGAAGAGGGGGCGGAGCTGGTCGTCGGTGACCATCGCGTGCCTGGCGGTGCCGCCGGTGGCCGCGAGGATCACCGGCACGGCGATGAGCAGGTCGTTGTCGATCAGGTCGGCGAACGACTTGAAGAGACCGCTGATCCCCGCCTTGTAGACGGGCGTGGCCGCGATCACCGCGTCGGCCCCGGCCAGCCGGGAGATCGCCTCGCTCACCGCCTCGGTGGGGAAGCCGGAGACGAGGGAGCGCGCGATCTCGGTGGCCAGCGGCCCGAGGTCGAGCATCGTCACGGTGGCCGGGATGCCGGCCGCGGCCAGGGTGTCGATGCTCTGCTGCGCGATCCGGCCGGCCAGCCGGCGGGTCGAGGACTCCTCGCTGACACCGGCGTTGATGACGACGATCGTGCGCTCCGTGCTCATGTCGGCCTCCTTCGCTGTGATCGGGCATCGCTGGGGCGGGGGTCGGGGCGGGAGGTGGGCCGGGGGCTCGCGGCGATCAGGGCCTCCGTCAGCTCCCGCAGGGTCTCCATGGCCTGCGGGTCCAGGGCCCGCGTCATCACCTCGCGGACCTGCCGCGCGTGGGCGCGGCCGAGGCTGCGGTACGTATCCCGGCCCCGGGCGGTGAGCGCGACGCGGCAGGCGCGGGCGTCGTCGGGGTCGTCGCGGCGTTCGACGTACCCCCGGGTCTCCAGCCGGGCGACCAGGCGCGACACGCCGGCCTGGGTGAGCAGCGCGTCTTCCATCAGTTCGGTGATCCGGCGCCCGTCCTCCGCGTCGGACAGGGCGTGCAGGACGGCGTACTCGCGCGGGAGCACGTCGCCCCAGTCGCCGGTGTACTCGAACTCGCGGGCGATCGTGGCCTGGGCCCGCAGCAACGACTCCCAGGCCGCGAGCGCGATCCGCGTGGTGTTCGCCATCACCGCACCACGGGGAACTCGGCCCGCACCGCCGGGTCGCTGTCCTGGTACGGCATGGTGCCCGACAGGTTGTCGCCGCGGTTCGGGTTCGGCCGCGGCTGGCGCGGTTCCGCGTCCCCGTACTTGGCGGTGACGAGCGACTCGTGCGTCGGCGCGTCCGGCACGCCCTCCGCCCGGCGCGACTCCAGCTCCCTGCGCAGGACCGGCACGACCTCGGTGCCCAGCAGCTCGACCTGCTCCAGCGCCGTCTCCACCGGCAGCGCGAGGCCGTCGAGCGCGAACAACTGCCGCTGGTAGTCGCCGAAGCCCTCCTGGAAGGTGAGGACCTTGTCGATGACCTCCTGCGGGCTGCCCACGGTCAGCGGGGTGGCCGCCATGTGGTCTTCGAGCCGGGACCCGCGGAACATCGGGTAGTTCTCGAAGTACGGGCGGAAGCGCTCCACCGCGTCCTGCGACCGCGCGGCGATGAAGGACATCCCGCCCAGGCCGACGATGGCCTGCTCGGGCGTGCCGTGGCCGTAGTGCGCGTACCGCTGCCGGTAGAGGTCGACCAGCCGCTTGAAGTGGAAGTTCGGCGCCAGGATGTGGTTGGCGAAGAAGCCGTTCCCGTAGTACGCGGCCTGCTCGGCGATCTCCGGCGAGCGGATCGAGCCGTGCCAGACGAACGGCGGTACGTCGTCCAGCGGCCGCGGCGTGGCGGTGAAGCCCTGCAGCGGGGTGCGGTACTTGCCCTCCCAGTCGACGACGTCCTCGCGCCACAGCCGGTGCAGCAGGTTGTAGTTCTCCAGCGCGAGCCCGACGCCCTCGCGGATGTCCTTCCCGAACCACGGATAGACCGGCACGGTGTTGCCGCGCCCCACCATCAGGTCCAGCCGCCCCTTCGCGACGTGCTGGAGCATGGCGTAGTCCTCGGCGATCTTCACCGGGTCGTTCGTGGTCATGAGGGTGACCGAGGTGCTGAGCATGATGCGCCGCGTCTGCGCGGCGATGTACCCGAGGAGGGTCGGCGGGGACGACGGGATGAAGGGCGGGTTGTGGTGCTCACCCAGCGCGAACACGTCCAGCCCCACCTCGTCGGCCCGCTTCGCGACCCGGACGATGTTGTCGATCCGCTCGGCCTCGCTGTAGGTGCGGCCGGTCAGCGGGTCGGGTGCGATGTCGCCGACGCTGAAGATCCCGAACTGCATGATCCTCTCCTCTCCACTCCGCGCGTCCGCCGGGGCGCGTGGGCGCGTACCCCCTCAACAACATGACTGCTCATGTATTCCGGGAGGGGTGGGCGCGCGGCGCGGATGCGGACGGATCACGCACGGAGGGGACGCGGGCGGCCTCGGCGGCCCATACTGGGCTTCCGATGAAAAAAGCATCCGCGCCTCGGCGCCACCTGCCCACCAGCCCCTTCGACGCGCCCGTCGTCCCCGCGGTCAAGACGTTCGCGCCCGGCGACAAGGTCACACACGACCGGTACGGCCTGGGCACGATCGTCGCCGCCGAGAACGGCGTCGCGATGCTCGTCGACTTCGGCTCGTGCCAAGTCCGGGTCACCGCTCCGTACGATCAGATGGAAAAGCTCTGAAAGCACGCGGCCGGGCGGTCCGATGACCGCGTACCGCACAGCAAGGGGCCGTGCCCTGCGGCACGGCCCCTTGCGCTACGGCTTACGCCGCGTCGTCCCGGATCAGACGATGCGGATGTTCTCCGCCTGCAGGCCCTTCTGGCCCTGAACGACGTCGAACTCCACCTGCTGGCCCTCGACCAGCTCGCGGAAGCCCTGCGCGTCGATGTTGGAGTGGTGCGCGAAGACGTCGGCGCCGCCGCCGTCCTGGGCGATGAATCCGAAGCCCTTTTCGCTGTTGAACCACTTCACGGTGCCGTTTGCCATGGCTTGTGTCTCCTTCTTGGGGGGCATACCGGGGGCATACGTGTGCATGATCCCGCGTCGCCGCGATGAATTCCCGATCCGGAGCAAGCACCGAAAAACAAAAATACGCCCGAGGTCAGAGCCGACGGGCGCACACAAAGTAAATGGGAACCACAACTGCAACTACTTCAGACTAACACAGCCATCCGAACGGCCGCGGCCGTTCGCCTCAGGGCGGCGGCGGGAAACGGAGAGTGACCGTCAGGCCACCCGCCGGGCCCGGCGCGGCGGTGAGGGCGGCGGCGTGGGCCTCGGCGATGGAGGCGGCGATGGCCAGGCCCAGGCCGTGGCCGGGGGTGGCGGCCGTGCGGTCGGGGGTGAGGCGGCGGAAGGGCTCGAAGAGCGCCGGGATCGTGCCGGCGGGGACGGGCGGGCCGGTGTTGGCCACCGTCACGGTGCGGTCCTCGACGCGTACGCGGACGTGCCCGCCCGGGCGGTTGTACTGGACCGCGTTGCGGACGACGTTGGCCAGGAGGTGCCGCAGCAGGACGCGGTCCCCTCGTACGGGCGCGGCGTCCGCCGCCTCGACGGTGAGGTCGACCCGCCGCTCCCCGGCCGCGGCGGCGAGTTCCGCGGCGACCAGGCGCGTCGTGGCGGTGAGGTCCACGCGTTCGGTCCGGTCCAGGCCGCGGTCGCTGCGGGCGAGCAGCAGCAGCGCGTCGACCAGCCGCTCCGCCTCGCGGTTGGTGGCGAGCAGGTCGGCGCGTACCTCCGCGAGGTGCTCCGGCAGCGGGTCGGCGAGGCCGACCTGGAGGCTGGCGCGCTGGGCGGCCAGCGGCGTCTTGAGTTCGTGGGAGGCGTTGGCGACGAAGCGCCGCCGGCTCTCGAAGGCCCGTTCCAGGCCGTCGAGCATGGCGTCGAAGGTGTCGGCGAGGCGGTGGAGCTCGTCGTCGGGGCCGGTGAGGGCCAGCCGCTGGTGCAGGTTCTGCTCGCTGATGCGGCGCGCGGCCGCCGTCATGGACGCGACGGGACGCAGCGCCCGGCCCGCCAGCCACCAGCCGAGGAACCCGGCCAGCAGCGCCAGGACCAGGACGCCGACCGCGGACCAGAGGACCATCTGCCGCAGCGCGGTGTCCTGGACGGCCTGGACGGTCTCCGCCATCTTCCTGATCTCGGCGTAGTCGCCGGGGGCCCGCGCCCCGGAGGCGTCCGTGGGGTGGGTGCCGGTGAGCGGCGGGCCGGCGGTCGAGTGGTACGAGATGTCCAGTCCTTCGACCTTCTCGGCCGTCCCGTGCCGGGCCAGGACCACGACGAAGGCCAGCAGGCCGGTGCCGGTGAGGAGGAAGAGGCCGGTGATCGCCGCGGTGAGGCGGGCGCGGAACGGCAGCCGGCGCAGCAGCGCGCGGGGGTTCAGCCGCACAGCCGGTAGCCCTCTCCGGTGTCGGCGGCGATCACGCCGCCGCCGCCGAGCTTGCCGCGCAGCCGGCTGACGGTGGCGCGGACGGCGCTGGTGCGCGGATCGAGGTGCTCGTCCCAGACGGTACGGACGAGGGTGTCGTGCGGCACCGGCGCGCCCCCGGCCCGTAGCAGCAGGTGCAGCACGGCGAACTCCCGGGGCGTCAGGTCCACGGGCCGGCCGCGGGCGTGGACGCGGTGCCGGACCGGGTCCAGGACGATGCCCGCGAACTCCAGCGCGCCGGGCGCGGGTTTCCGCGCCCTGCGGCTCAGGGTGCGTACCCGCGCGACGAGTTCGGCGAAGTCGAAGGGCTTGGCGAGGTAGTCGTCGGCGCCGAGCGCGGTCAGCCCGTAGACCTTGTCGGTGACCTCGCCCGCGGCCGTCAGCATCAGGATCCGCGGCGGGCCCTCCGCCGCGCGCAGCCGCCGGCACACCTCGTCGCCGCTGAGGCCCGGCAGGTCGCGGTCGAGGATCAGCACGTCGTACGCGGTGTGCAGGCACATCCGCTCGGCCTCGTCGCCGGCGTGGGCGACGTCGACCGCCATGGCCTGGCGGCGCAGGCCGGTGGCGACGGTACGCGCCAGGATGCGGTGGTCCTCCGCTACCAGGACTCTCATCGCCCCATCGAAGCAGGACGGCGATTGCAGCCGCGTAAGTGCGCTGACGCCGCTGTCACGCGCGCTGTCCGGCCGCAGGCGCCGGGTCGCTTTCCCGCCCTAACCGGTCACTCCGCGGGACCCGGCGCGGGCGGGCGCGGGCGTCCTCCGGGCTCCTCGAAGTAGGCGGCGGTCTCGGCGTCCGCCGGGTAGTACGACTCGATGGCGACCTCGGCCAGCGTGATGTCCACCGGCGTGCCGAACGTGGTGATGGTGGAGAAGAGCCGCAGCTCCCGCCCGGCCACGCGGAGGACCATCGGGATCACGACGTCGGACGCGACCGCCGGGCCGGGGCCGGCCGGGTCCGGGTCCTGGTCCGGCGGGTCCGCGGCGCCGGGAGCCAGCAGCTCGTCGTAGAGCGCGGTGAGTTCCGGGTCGGGGGCGAGGGCGAGCTGGCGGCGGATCCGGGCGCGGAAGACGGTGCGTACGTCGTCCAGGTTGACCACCAGCGGGGCGAAGCCGCGCGGGTCGAGTCCCAGCCGGACGAGGTTGACCGGCGGCCGGAGCAGGGCGGGGTCGACGCCGGCGAAGAACGGCTCGACCGCGCGGTTGGTGCGCAGGATGTTCCACCGGCGGTCGAAGGCCACCGCGGGGTACGGCTCGTGGGCGCGCAGCACCCGGGCGACCGCCGCCCCGGCCGCCGCCAGCGCCTCGTCGTCCAGGGGCCGCTCGGGGTAGCGGGGGGCGAAGCCGGCGGCGAGGAGCAGCCGGTTGCGCTCGCGCAGCGGCACGGCGAGATGGTCGGCGAGGCGGAGCACCATGGCGGCGCTCGGGTTGGTCTTGCCCGTCTCGATGAGGCTGACGTGGCGGGCCGAGACGCCGGCGGCGAGCGCGAGGTCGAGCTGGCTGAGCCGCCTGCGGTGCCGCCACTGCCGCAGGAGGTCACCGATGGTGGGCACGGTCCCCGAGGGTACGCACCGCGGCCTCGTACGCCCATGAAATGCCATGTCATCGACAGCCGCCGCGACCGCGGAAACACTGCGTCCCATGACCGCAGAGAGCAACAAGACCCTCGTCCGGCAGGCACTCGCCGCTCTGGTCGAGACGGGCAGCACCGACGGCCTCGCGCCGCTGCTGAGCGATGACTTCGTACACCACCGGCCCGACGCGACCACCTCGGACAAGACCGCCTGGCTCGCCGCCGTACGCGCGGCGCTCACCCCGCTCGCCGGCATGCGGGTCGAGATCCACCACCTGCTGGCCGACGGCGACCACGTCGTCATGCACTCCCGGCGGTGGCTCCCGGACGACGGGCCGGAGATCACGGTGGCCGACGTCTGGCGGATCGAGGACGGGCTGATCGCGGAAGCCTGGGAGATCATCGAGCCGGCGGCGCGGGCCGCCGCCCATCTGTCGTGGTGGGAAGAGCCGGCGGGGAACTGACCGTTCCGTACGGACCACGCGCCCCCGGCCCGCTGGACATGGCCGGGGGCGCGCTGCGCCGGACGGTCAGGGCTTGGCCGTTCCTTCCGGCGTTCGCCCGTAGGCCGCCCACGCACCTGACCGGCTAGTCCTCGTCAGGAATGGCCGTCGGGTTGCAGGGCGCCACGGGGCCGGTGACCAACTGAAAGCCCCAGCCCATGCCGGTGATCGCATCGCCCTGCCACTCAAGGGTTGTCTCCAGCACGAGCGTCTCCCCCGGCTTGAAGTCGGCGGGGCGGACGGTGAAGGTGTACGGGCCGTCGGCCTCGGGCGGCGGCGCGCCCTGCTTGAGCAGGAAGTCGCGGGTGGCGCTCTCGCCTCGCTCGGGCTGGCACTCCTGTCCCCACTCCACATAGTCGACCTCTGCGGACACGCCGTGCTCCTCCAACTGCCGCTCCAGCCCCTCGGCGTCGGTGAACTCCTTGATGGTCGCCGTCACCGTCCCGTCGTCGTTCGTCTCGACGGCGTACGCGGCCGAGCCCCCCATCGCCGGCAGGGCGACCAAGGCGGCGGCACCGGCCGCCGCTGCGCCCACCGAGGCGGTGAGCCCGGCCCACATCCGGCGGCGCGGGCGCGGTGCGCGTGCGGCCACGGCCACCGGCCGGGCCGTCGCGCCCTCCTCCGCGGCGCGCGCTGCGACGACCTGCTTCAGCTCGCCGAGCAGCCGCTCCTCGAAGCCGCCCATCGGGCCCTCTGACTTGCTCATGGTGGTACCTCCTACTGTCTCGGTCCGGAAGCCGCCGACACGGCCGGCGGTGAGACGGGGGCTCCGAAGTGGTCACGGACCCGGCGGCGGGCACGGTGCAGCCGGACCCGCGCGGTGGGCGCCCGGATGCCCAGCGTCTTGCCCGCCTCGCTGACGCTCAGGCCGTCGACCGCGACGAGTTCCAGCACCGCCCGTTCGTGGGCGGGCAGTCGGCTCATCGCCTCGTAGAGCGTCCTGGCCTGTGCCTCGGCGACTATTCGGTCGTCCAGCCTGGCGATGTCGTCCCCCTCGACGAGCCGCCGCCCCGCCAGCCGCAGACCGGCGTCACGCTCGCGCGCGCTGCGCCGCCTGTCGCCGGCCAGCACGTTGCGGGCGATGCCGTACAGCCAGGCCACCGGCGCCCCCCGGGACGGCTTGTAGCCCTCGGCCGACTCGATCGTGGCGAGGAACACCTCCGCCGTCAGATCCGCGGCACGATGCGGATCCGCGATCCGGCGGGCGATGAACCGCTCGACCGCCTCGACGTGCGCGCGGTAGAACGCCTCGAACGCCTGGGGATCCGTGCCGATCCGGCGGACCGCCTCACCCGAGTTGCTGACCATGTGTGATCCCTTCAACCCCTGCCTACATCACGCACTTGGCCGGCGGGCCCAGAAGCGTTACCGCGCGCCACCGCGGGCGAACCGGGCGCGCGTAGCCTCGTCTTCCACTGGACACGGGGAATGCGGGAGGGGAGACGCATGTTCGGCATCATTCGGCCGTGCCGCTGCCGGCTGCCGAAGGGGCTCGCCAAGGAGTGGCTGGGGCATTTGTGCGGGCTGTGCCTGGCGCTGCGCGGCCAGGGCGGGCAGGTCGCGCGGGCGGCCACCAACCACGACGGGCTGCTCATATCGGTGCTGTACGACGCGCAGGCCGCCCCGGCGGAGGGCAAGGCCGGCGGCGGCTGGCGCACCGCCGGACCGTGCCCGCTGCGCCGGATGCGACGGGCGGAGGTGGCGCACGGGGACGGGGCGCAACTGGCGGCGGTGGTGTCGCTCCTGCTGGCCTCGGCGAAGATCCGCGACCACGTCGCCGACGGCGACGGGGCGCTGGCGCGGCCGGTGCTGGCCGCCCCGGCGCAGCGGGTGGCCGGGGGCTGGGAGGCGGCCGGGGCCCGGGGCGGCGCCGGGCTGGGGTTCGACACCGGGGTGCTCGTCGAGGCGGTGGAGCGGCAGCGGGAGGTGGAGGCGCTGGCGGGGCCCGGCACGTCGGTGCTGGTGGTGACCGAGCCGACGGAGCTGGCGACGGCGGCGGCGTTCGCGCACACCGCGAAGCTGGCGGGCCGGCCCGGGAACGAGGCGGCGCTGGCCGAGGCCGGCCGCCTCTTCGGCCGGGTCGCGCACCTCCTGGACGCCGTCCAGGACGCGGAGGACGACCGCCGCACGGGCGCGTGGAACCCGATCACGGCGACGGGCACTCCCCCCGCCCGGGTACGGCAGTTGTGCGACGACGCGACCCGCGGCGTGGCACTCGCCCTGGCGGACGCGGAGTTCACCGACGACCGGCTGGTCCGCGCCCTGCTGGTCGGCGAGCTGGAACGGGCGGTCCGCCGCACCTTCGCCCACGCGGGCGGCGGGTTCGGCCCGCCGCCGCCGGAGTTCGTACCGCTGGGGAAGGGCGAGGAGAGCGAGGAGGAGGAAGCGAAGCAGGAGAAGCACAGCAACTGCGACTGCGGCGGCTGCGACGGCTGTGGCTGCGACGGCGACTGCTGCGACTGCTGCGGTTGCTGCGACTGCAGTTGCTAGACCCGGGGGCGGAGGGGGCTCGGGGTGATCGATCCGCGCTGGGTGTTCGTCAGCGCCGTGCTCGGGATGGCGGGCAGTGTCCGGTACGCGTTCGCCATCGTGCGCGGCACCGTGCGGCCGAATCTCGTGACGTGGTCGCTGTGGGCCGCGGTGCCGCTGATCGCGTTCTCCGCGCAGCTCGACTCCGGTGTGGGGCTGCCCGCGGTGCAGACCCTGGTGGCGGGGGCCGGTCCGCTCGTGGTCGTGGTGACCGGGGTGTGCACCCGGCAAAACCTGGCGCGGCTCGGGGCCTTCGACCTCGCCTGCGCTCTCGCCGCCTGCGCCGCGCTCGGGGCGTGGCTGGGGCTCGGCGAGGCGGCGCTGGCCGTGGTGTTCGCCGTGGCGGCCGACGCGGCGGCGGCGCTGCCGACCGTCGTGAAGGCGTGGCACGACCCCGCCTCCGAGAACCTCCTCTTCTACGTCCTCGTCGGCACCGGCGCCACGGTCACCCTGCTGACGATCACCTCGTGGTCCCCGGCGGCCTGGGCGTTCGCGGCGTACGTCCTCACGCTCAGCGTCTCGCTGGTGGCCATCGTGTCGGGCCGGCGGCGGGCGCTGCGGTACGCGTAGGGCGGGCGCCGCGCCCGCCCTACGCGCGTACCGCGGTCAGCCCTTGTCGAGCATCGACTTCATCGCGTCGATCTCGGCTTCCTGGGAGCTGATGATCTGCCCGGCCATCTTCTTCGCCGGCGGGTACGCACCGTCCGCCTGCTCGGTCTCGGCCATGGCGACGGCACCCTCGTGGTGCTCGATCATCATCTCCATGAAGGCGGTGTCGAACGCGGCGCCCTCCGCCTTCTCCAGGCTCTTCATGTCCTCGGCGGACATCATGCCGCCGGCGGAGCCGTGCATGGAGTGGTCCATCTCGCCTTCCGCGGGGACGTCCTCGCCCCAGGAGGTGAGCCAGCCGGAGAGCGTCTCGATCTCCGGGTCCTGGGCCTTCTTGATCTCCGCGGCGAGCTTCTTCACCTCGTCGGAGGCGGCGCGCTCGGGCGCGAGGTCGGCCATCTCCACGGCCTGGCGGTGGTGGGGGATCATCCCCTTGGCGAAGGTGACGTCGGCGGCGTTCTGCTCCTTCTGGGAGGCGGCGGGGCCGGACGCGGAAGCGCCGCCGTGCTTGCCGTGGTCTCCCGACTCGTCGTCGTTGCCGCCGCAGGCGGCGAGGAGGAGGGCGACCGCGCCCGCGGTCGCCGCCGCGGCGCCGCGGCGGAACAGGGAACGTGTGCGGATCATGACTGTGCAACTCCTTCGCGCGCGCCGCTGCGGGCGCGCGGAACGTACGGATGTCCTGGCATGCGGCAGCACGGCACGGGCCCTGCACAGGGCGGCGTACGAGGGTCGTACGGGGATGGCCGTGCGGGCCGCCGCTATATCCGCAGGAGTTGCAGCTCGGCGAGATCCGGCGGCGCCCGGTCCGGCACCCCGGCGGCCGGCCCGGCGATCGGCGCGGGCGCGGCGGCGGGAGCGCCGGGCAGGGCATCGGCGAGGGCGGGCGGCGCGTACGCGGAGGCCGTACCGGCGGCGGCACACGTACGGTCGGCGTGCGAGAGGTGCCCGGAGCCCCCGTCGGTATGGGAGCAGGCGTCACCGGCGGGCGTGGCGACGGGTGTCTCTGCCACGGGCGCGTGGGGAGCGGGGGGCGCGTGGGAAGCGGGGGACGCGGGGGTCTGCGCCGCGGGGACGAACGCCGCGGGAGCCTGCCCCGCCGGGACGTGCCCCGCGGAAGCCTGCGGCGCCCCGGAGACCGGCAGAGGCGTCTGCGCCACCATCGCCGCCCGCGCCTCCGTCCCGCCGTGGCCCGGCGCCATGGCCGTCGGCCGCTCCGCGGCCGGCGCACCGCCGGGGCCCAGCGCGTGCATGCCCAGCACGCCCGCCAGCACCGCGAGCACCAGCAGCACGAAGAGCCGCCCGGCGGGGCGGCGGCGCGGTCCGATGCGGATGCTCGCGGTCACCCCGCCAGCGTACGCACCCCCACCGACAGCGCGGGCACCGGTCCGGGAAGCCGCCGCGCCCCGGGCACCCGCCCGGTCACCCCCGCGCCGCGGCCGATTCCTCGTCGCGCAGGTCGTCGCGGCCGGTGCCCGCGGGGGTGTCCGTGAGGCCGAGGCGCAGGTGCTCGGTGTGGTGGAGCGCCTGGTCGAGCAGTTCGGCGACGTGGTCGTCGTAGAGCGCGTAGACGATCGAGCGCCCGTGGCGCGTGCCGGTGACGAGGCCGAGGTTGCGCAGCAGCCGCAGTTGGTGGGAGCAGGCCGACTGCTCCATGCCGACCTCGGCGGCCAGCTCCGAGACCGGCAGCGGGCCCTCGCGCAGCCGGGCGAGGATCAGCAGCCGGGAAGGGGTGGCCAGGGCCTGGAGCGTGGCGGCCACCTTCTGCGCGGTGGCGGCGTCGAGGCGTACGCGCCCGCCGTCGCTCGCGCCCGGGGTGGCGGCTCCGTGACCCATGCCGTCATCGTACTGAAACCACACATGAATACCTCTTCATGCATTCCTGTATGGTGAGGCGGTCAGGCAGCTCCGCCACCCGCAGGGAGATCGCGCCGCGATGCCGCACACCCTCACGCAGCCGGACCCGCAGACCGCCCGGACCGCCGGAACCCCGGCTCCGGCCGCCGCACCCCGCCGCCCCGGGCCCTT
This sequence comes from Streptomyces sp. WAC 06738, assembly GCF_003945505.1. Taxonomy (NCBI): domain Bacteria; kingdom Bacillati; phylum Actinomycetota; class Actinomycetes; order Kitasatosporales; family Streptomycetaceae; genus Streptomyces; species Streptomyces sp. WAC 06738. Next base: position 3,686,034 of record NZ_CP029618.1, read on the forward strand.
CTCCGTACCGGAGGCCCGCTGGGCGGCCGCGGCGCTCGCGCTCTTCCTCCTCGCCCTCCCGCTCGACCTCCTCGGCGCCCCCGCGTGGACCTGGGGCCCGCTCTACGCGCTGACGTACGCCGCCGGCGGCTGGGAGCCAGGCTGGTCGGGGCTGCGGGCGCTGAAGGACAAGACGCTCGACGTGGACCTGCTCATGGTCGTCGCCGCGCTGGGGGCGGCGGCCCTCGGGCAGTTCCTGGACGGCGGCCTGCTGATCGTCATCTTCGCCGCCTCCGGCGCGCTGGAGGCGATCGCCACCGCCCGCACCGCCGACTCCGTACGCGGCCTCCTCGACCTCGCCCCCGCCACCGCCGTCCGCGTCGCGGCCGACGGTACGGAAGAGGACGTACCCACCGGGCAGTTGCGGGTGGGCGACGTGATCCTCGTCCGGCCCGGGTCCCGCATCGGGGCCGACGGCCGGGTGCTCGACGGGGCGAGCGAAGCCGACCAGGCGACCATCACGGGCGAGCCGCTGCCGGTGCCCAAGGAGCCCGGCGACGAGGTGTTCGCCGGCACCCTGAACGGCACCGGCGCGCTGACCGTACGGGTCGGGCGCGACCCGGCGGACTCGGTGATCGCCCGGATCGTCGCCATGGTCGAGGAGGCGTCGCGGACCAAGGCGCCTACGCAGCTCTTCGTCGAGAAGATCGAACAGCGCTACTCGATCGGCATGGTGGCCGCCACGGTGGCGCTCTTCGCCGTGCCGCTCCTCCTCGGCGCGGAACTGGAGTCCACGCTGCTGCGGGCAATGACGTTCATGATCGTGGCGTCGCCGTGCGCGGTGGTGCTGGCCACGATGCCGCCGCTGCTCTCCGCCATCGCCAACGCGGGACGGCACGGGGTGCTGGTCAAGTCCGCGGTCGTCATGGAGCAGGTGGGGCAGGCCGACCTGGCGGCGCTCGACAAGACCGGCACCCTGACGGAGGGCCGGCCCCATCTCACCGACGTACGGCCCCTCGACGGCTCGGGGATGACGGAGGACGACCTGCTCGCACTCGCGGCGGCGGCCGAGCACCCCGCGGAACACCCCCTCGCCCGCGCCGTCGTGGCCGCCGCCCGCGAACGGGCCCTGCCCGTCCCGGCCGTACGGGACTTCACCGCCGCCCCGGGCCGCGGCGTGGCCGCCACGGTCGCGGGCGCCCGCGTCACGGTCGGCAGCCCGGCGGGACTGCGCGGCAAGGACCCGTGTCCGGGCTCGGGCCCGGGCTCGGGCTCCGGCCCTGACTCGGGCCCCGTACCGGGCGCTTCACCGGACTCCCCGCCGGACGCGGCGGCCGCCGCCCGGCAGGCGGCCGGCGAGCTGGAAGGCGAGGGACGTACCGCCGTGGTCGTCACCCGCGACGGCACGCCGGTCGGCGTCCTCGGCATCGCCGACCGCACCCGCCCCGACGCCCCGGGCACCGTCGCCGCCCTGGCGGCGCTCACCGGGGCGCCCCCGCTCCTCCTCACCGGCGACAACGCGCCCGCCGCGCACCGGCTGGCGGCCGGCGTGGGCATCGCCGCCGCCGACGTCCACGCGGGGCTGCTGCCGCAGGACAAGGCCGAGACCGTACGCGCGCTGCAGTCCGGCGGCCGGCGGGTGCTGCTGGTCGGCGACGGCGTCAACGACGCCCCCGCCCTGGCCGCCGCGCACACCGGCGTCGCCATGGGCCGCGCGGGCTCCGACCTCGCCCTGGAGACCGCCGACGCCGTCGTCGTACGCGACGAACTCACCGCCGTCCCCGCCGTCGTCGCGCTCTCCCGCCGGGCCCGCCGCCTGGTGGTGCAGAACCTCGTCATCGCCGGGGTGTGCATCGCCGGCCTGGTGGTCTGGGACCTGGCCTGGCACCTGCCGCTGCCGCTGGGCGTCGCCGGCCACGAGGGCTCGACGGTGCTGGTCGGCCTCAACGGGCTGCGGCTGCTGCGCACCGCGGCATGGCGGCGCGCGGCGGCCGAGGGCCGGTGAACCCCCGCCGCGGGGACGTGGCCCTGTCCAGCAGATGGCGCCGCGCGCTCCCGGCGGCGACACGCGGGGGTCACTGGATGTCGGGTGGGACCTCACGTCGGGAGAGTGCAAGCCTACGTCGTTGTCGGTCGATTTCCGTGACGACGACCGTGACCTCGTCGCCGGCCTGAAGGACGTCCTCCGGAGTCTCCACAGGCGTTCGCGTGGGCTCTCGTGGACGGACCAGTCCCTCAATGCCGTCGGCGACCTGAACGAAGACGCCGAACGGGACCACCTTGGTGACCTTTCCGTGCAACGTCTCACCCACCGCAGTCCCTTCAGCGAACGCCGCGAAAGGGTCCGGCTGCGTCGCCTTCAGGGACAGCCGTGCCTCTCCGTTCCAGTCGTCGAACTGGAGGAACTCGCATGAGACGTGCTGTCCGACCCGAACGACGTCCGAAGCTGCGTCGATGTGGCGCCACGACAGTTCGGGGATGGTGATGAACCCGACGCCGGGGAAGACCGGGTGGTCAGGGCCGTCGTCGAGCGACACGAACACGCCGAACCGCTCGATCGCCGCGACCGTACCGGAAAGGATCTCCCCGCGGTGACGTGATTTCAGGAACGCCCAAAGTTCCGGATTCTCGGTGGCGGTCATCGCCAGCCGGACCTGGCCCTCATCCAGATCAACGGCCATCACCTCAGCAGTGATCCGCTGGCCGGCCTTCACGGCCACGGCCGTATTCCGGCGCCAGGAGACGTCCGCCGGCCAGACGGTCCCCAGCGGGCACGTGGGGAACCCGTCCAGGGTCACCGCCACCCCCCGGGACCGCGTGACCTCTGCGACCGACCCGCTGCAGATATCGCCCACGCGGATCCCTGCCAGGAACTCCCGGGAAGTCTGATCGTCCGGCGCTGCCCCCATGCCGTCCAGCCTCTCATGGGGAGCCGTGCGACTGGGCCGGGAAGTGGCCTGGTCACGCTGCCGCGGCGGGCTAGCGTTCGACGCGCCGCAGGCCCCGTACCGCCGGGATGGCCAGGAGCAGGAGGCAGGTGAGGACCGCCATCGTGGCGGACACGAAGAGCAGCGGCACCGTGCCCACCACCCCCGCCAGCGGTCCCGCCGCCGCCTGGCCGACCGGCTTCATCACCAGCGACCCCGCCGCGTCGTACGCGTGCACCCGGCCGAGGACGTCCTGCGGGACGTGCGTCTGCACGCTGGTATGGAACATGACAATCCAGAAGGCGGCGCCGATACCGCTCACCCCGTAGCAGAGGGCGACCAGCGGCGCGGAGAGCCCGAGGGCGACGCCCAGCGGCATCAGCGCCCACAGGGTCATCGACAGCGCCCCGGCGCGCAGCGGGTGCCGCGGGCGCAGCCGGATCGCGACCAGCCCGCCCAGCACGCTGCCCGCCCCGAGGGACGACATGACCAGGCCGAACGTCGAGGCGCCGTAGTCGGTGACGAGGGTGCTGTTGCCGAGGGTCGTGGTGGGGCCCGCCCCGGCGAGCTGCCAGAGCATGAAGACGACGATGACGCTCCACAGCCAGGTGCGCGCGGAGAACTCCCGCCAGCCCTCGACCAGATCGGCCCGGAACGAGGGCGCCCCTTCGCGCGCCGCCTTGCCGGGGCCCCTGGGGACCGCGCGGAGAGCGAAGAGGCAGGCGCCGCTGACCGCGTACGTCACGGCGTCCAGGGCGACGACGACGGCGGGCGAGGAGACGGCCAGCAGCAGCCCGGCGAGCGACGGGCCGAGCACGAGGGTGACCGACTCGGCGATGCGCAGGGTGGCGTTGGCCTTCTGCACGTCGCGGGCGACGCGCGGCGTGATGCTGGCGACGCCGGGCTGGAAGAGCGCGCTGCCGGCGCCGACGAAGGCGAGCAGCACGAGGATCTGCCACAGCGGGGGCGTACCCACCAGGAAGAGCAGGGCGAGCGCCATCTGGAAGACGAGCCGCGCCGCGTCCGAGAGGACCATGAGCCGCCGGGCACCGAAGCGGTCGGAGAGGACGCCGCCGAAGATGATCAGCGCGGCGAACGGCGCGACGAGGGCGGCCAGGGCGTAGCCGACGCCGCTCGCGCCGTAGCCGGCGCCGAGGACGGCGGCGGTGATGGCGACGGGGAGCATGGCGTCGCCGAGGAGGGAGGTGGTGCGGGCGGTGAAGAAGAGCCGGAAGTCCGTCGTCCACAGGGGCGTGGGGGAAGGCGGATCCCCGGCACCCCCGGCACGCAGCTTGCGGGCCATCTCCGAACCAGCCACCACACCGCCCCAGGCACGCCGCCGACCGACCCCTGCCGGACGACCACTCTTGCGCCGGGGCGGGCGGGGGTCAACGGAATTTGCGGGTGGGCGACTTCGGCGGGCGGGCGGGGGTGGGGCGGGGGCGCAGCGGGGACAGGCGGGCTGGGAACCGGCGGGGCGGAGACAGGCGGGCCGGGAACCGGCGGGGGGGGAACATTTCACCCACGCACCCGCCCGAGGTGTGCGCGGGGGCTGATGGGTCCCCTCCCGTTACGCCCGCTCGCGCCCGTACGTCCGCTTGCCCGCACGTCCCCTCGCCCGCACGTCCCCTCGCCCGCACATCGACTCGCCCGCACATCGACTCGCCCGTACATCCCCTCACACCCGCCCAAGGGTATGCGCCTGCTCTGACAGCGCGGGGGGCAGCAGGGCGCTGAGCTGGTACGTCGTGTCTGCGCGGGCCGGGTACGGGGGTACGGCGCCGGGCCGGCGGTGCTTCGCTGAGGGAGCCGGTGTACGGGGGGAGCGGCGAAGGGAAAAGGGCGTCGCAGGGGCTCCCCCCGGGCCACCCCGCTTGTGAGTGTGCGGGCCTCCGCCCGGCGTCAAGGGCGTCCCCTCCGCTTCGCTCCGGGAACGTCGCTACGCGATGGGGCTTCGCCCCACCCCTGACACCGGACTCCGGCCCGTAAAAGACCGGCAGCTAAGGGTGGCCCGGAGGGAGCGGGCACCCTCCGACTGGCACTACGGATGCCGTGCCCGGCGGACGGGGGCGGGCATCGGTGCCGGGTCGGGCCCGCTCGCCGATCCCCCGGCGGACGGGCAGCGGGCTGCCGGGCGCCAGGGTCTCCCCGATCGCCGATCCCCTCGGCGGACGGGGGGGCGGGCTGCCGGGCGCCGGGTCTTCCCCGAGCGCCGATGCCCCTGGCGGACGGGGGCCGGACCCCAGACGCCGGGGCTTCGCCGATCGCCATTGCCTCGGCGGGCGTGGGGCGGAGGACGGAGGCGGGCCGGGCCCGATCGCCGGTGGCCCCGCCGGACGGGGGCTGGGCTGCCGGGCGCCGGGGTCTCCCCTGATCGCCGATCCCCCCTCCGGCGGGAGGGGGCCGGGCCCGGGGTGCCTCCCGATCGCCGAGGCCCCCAGCGGACGGGAGCCGGGCCGCCGGGCGCCCGGTCTGTCCCGATCACCGGTCTCCCTCGGCCGACGTGGGCGGAGGCCGGAGGCGGGCTGCACTTCCTCGCCGCTCCCCCACCGGACGGGGGCGGCCCCACGGATCCGGGCTCGGCCCGGTCACCGGTCCCTCCGGCAGGCGGAGGCCCCGGGGCGGCGCCGGGCAGAACCGGCCGCGGGCTCCCGCGGTCCGGGCCTCCGCCCGTGTGTGTCGTCGGGCGAAAGTCGGCTCCGGGGGCCGATTCGGCCCGGATCCGGGGGTGTTACCGCGAGTTACGACCCAATTCCTCCGCCCAGACACCACGAACAGCGGCCAACGGCCCTCGAATCGGCCGCGTGCGCGTCGATGGGCGAAAGTCGCCCCACGAGGGCGATTTGCCCCAGTTCCCAGCGGGGGCACCGCGAGTTCTGCTCGAATTCCCGCACCCGACCCGCCTTGAGGCGAGCCGACCCGCCCGGAGTGAGGCGAGTGCATGCGGATGGGCGAAAGTCCGGCCCGGCGGGCGATTTGCCCCGGTTCGATGGGGGCGTTACCGCGAGTTGCGGCCCATTCCTCCGCGCCGATGGGGGCGAGTCCAGGAGAAGGACGCGGCGGGAGGATGACTCAGGAGGCGGACGGTTCGATCTCCCCCGCAAAGACGATGACCTGGTCGATGAGGCTCCGCCGCAGATGGACGACGTCCGTTCCCGCCAGGCGGGGACCCCCGTCCGGCGCGGTGAAGACCCACTGATACCGGGCCCACTCGCCAGGCATGTCCACCGCCGAGCAGCGCACCATCGTGCCGGCCCCCGCCGGGTGGCGCCGGATGTCCAGCACGAACCGCTCGACCGCCTCGATTCCTTCACTGCGACCCAACGGCCCCCAGAAGACCACGTCCGAGGTCAGAGCCTGGGAGAGCAGGGCAGTCACATAGCTCTCATCCGAGGCGTTGAACGCGGAGATGAACATGTCGATCGCGGACCGTGCAATCTCTTCCTGCATGCCTCAGTCATATCAGCCGTTTCGCGTGCGCTCGTCCCCCGAGCCGCCTCCCGATCACGGTGGACCATCCCGGTCACAGCAGCCGGCCTCGGAATCGGCCGCGTGTGTATCGATGGGCGAAAGTCGGCCCGCAGGGGCGGTTTGCGCCGATTTGACGAAGACGTGACTGCGAGTTCGGCTCCCTTGCGTTCCCTCGGAGTGGCCTGGGCGTGGCTGCGGTGGCCGGGTGGGCGAAAGTCGGGACGGGTGGGTGGTTTGGGTCGGTTTTCGCGAGGGGTTACCGCGAGTTCGTCCCGGTCACGTGCGTTCCGCGTGATCCGGATGCTGGAGGACGGGTTGTGGCCCGGTGGGCGCGGTTCGGCGTCCACCCCAGCTCACCCCCGCTCCCCTCCGCCGTCCAGTCACCCGGCTCCGGTCCGAGTCGGCGCCGGACCCGTCCGCGAGCGGGGTCGTCTCGCCGCGGCGTCGGCCCCCGTCCGCCGGGCATCGATCCGTAGGCCCTTCAACGGGGTGCCGCTCCCCCCGGGCCACTCATAGCCGCCGGTCGTTACGGGCCGGAGTCCGGTGTCAAGGGTGGGGCGCAGCCCCATCGCGCAGCGACGCTCCTCGCAGCGAAGCGGAGAGGAGCGCCCTTGACACCGGACGGAGGCCCGCATCATCAGGAGATGGGTGGCCCGGGGGGTGCCCAAGCGACGCCGGCAGCCCCGACGCCGCCCCTCCGACGCCGGGTTGGTCCGTTACAGCAGGTGGTCCGCCTTGCCGGCCTTGATGTCCCGGATGAGCATGCGGAGTGCTTCCACGGAGTCGGTGACCCGGTGCTCCTCCCTGCCTGCCACGGCGATGTGCGCGTTGCCCTCCGCGTCCGTGCCTATCCGGAAGCAGTTCCCCGAGTCCTGGCAGAACGGTTGCTCCCACGTGATGTCCGGCATGGGCACACTCCCTAGAGCTGGTGGATGAGGTCGTGGATCAGATCGCGGGTCTCGGCCGGTGGCAGCGACATCTGCTGCATCCGGTCCAAATGAAGCCGGTACTTGCGGAGTTGACCGTCCAGGTGGAGGAACTCGGCCGCGTTCGTACGGTCCAGCTGAACCGTGTCGAGGCTCGGCACGTCGCCATCGGCATACAGGAGGGCCTGGCCGGACCCGGGGATGGCACCGGCCGAGAACGGTATGGCCCGGACCGTGACGTTCTCGTGGTCGGCCATCGCCAGGACGTGCTGGAGCTGCTCGCGCAGGACCTTGCGGCCTCCGACCTCGGTCCGCAGGGCGGCCTCGTGTACGAGGGCCGTGTAGGCGGGCCCGTCCGGCCGGGTGAGGGCTTCGTGCCTGCGTACGCGGTGGGCGACGCGGGCGTCGAACTCGTCCGCGGGCAGCGGCGGGATGGCGGCGTCGAAGAGCGCGCGAGCGAACGCTTCCGTCTGGAACGGGCCGGGGATGTGGGTCATCGTGGCCATGCGCAGCGCGGTGGCGAACCACTCCAGTTCGGCGATGTCCAGGAACGTGGGCGGCAGCACGCCTCGGAAGTCCTCCCACCACCCCCTGGTGCGATCCGCGGCCATACGCACCAGGGCGTCGACCAACTCCGGGTCCGCACACTCGTAGTTGCACGCCAGGCGGCGTACGCGCTCCGGGCTGATCCCGTGGCGTCCGGCTTCGGTGCTGGTGATGACCGTGCGGTTCGTCGCCAGCACGGCCGCTGCCTGCTCGGTCGACAGCCCGGCGGCCTCGCGCAACTTGCGCAGCTCGGCGCCCAGGCGGCGTTGACGCGCGGTGGGATTACTCCTTGGCGGCATCCGCTTCCTCTCCGTATGCGCGAGTCAGTCTGCCGCGCTTCACGGCCCCGGCCAAGCCGCATCCGAGATCGGTAGCACATGTGACACCGATGCCCTACGGTTAGTGACGCGCAAGGCACTCACAGCAACGCCGGAAGCGCACCGCGCGAGCATGCCCGCTCTCCCTGGGGTGGGCGTGCTCGCGTCCAGGGAGGCATGCCACCGGCACATCAACGACCAACCCCCGCCCAGGAGTACGCCATGCCCCCACATCTCCCCACCCCCACCCCGCCCGTCCCGCCCCTCCCCGTCCGCTGCACCTTCCCCGCCCATCCCCTCTCCGTCCCCCGTGCCCGCCGCGCCGTCCTCGACGCCCTGCCCCGCCCCCAGCACCCCCGCCTCGGTGACGACCTCCAGCTCCTCGCCTCCGAACTCGTCACCAACGCCGTACGCCACGGCACCCGCCCCGACTCCGACCACCTCATCGAGCTCTTCCTCTGGCCCGCCGACGGCCACTACTGGCTCGCCGTCTCCGACCCCGGCCCCGGCACGCCCTCCCTCACCGCACCCTCCACCACCGACTGCGGCGGCCGTGGGCTCCTCCTCGTCGACGCGCTCTCCGCCGCCTGGGCCGTCGTCCCCCGCCGCGTCTGCGGCAAAGCCGTCGTCGCCGGGCTTCCCCTCGGCCTCCGGTGACCGCGGACAGCCGCGGCCGTCCGCGGGGACCGCCTCAGTGCCCGATCAGGCCGCCGACGCGGACAGGAGGGACGTGGCCGGTCGCCGGAAGGGTCCGCGCCAGTGCGAGGCCGATGTCCACCAGCGACGAACGGCGCAATCCGGCGACATCGGCCACCGCGGTCCACACCGACTCGGCGATGTCGCCGTCCGGTTCGGGCCGCAGCCGGCCGCCCGTGATGCGGACCCGGTAGAAGATGCCGACGTTCTGGTGCTCCACCCCCGCCCGTGCGTCGGCCGCCGGGATCACCCTCGAATCCACACCCAGCAGGCGCTCGACCACCGCGGCGCAGCCGGTCTCCTCGGCGACCTCCCGGGTCACCGCGTCGAAGGGGTCCTCCCCGTGCTCGACCCTGCCGCCCGGAAGGGTCCAGTTGCTCTCGCCCTGCGGTGGTACGTGCCGGGCGAGCAGCACCCGGCCGTCCTCGATGCACACCGCGTACGCCGCCAGCCGGAAACTCATCTCCGCACCCCCCACCGCCGGACCCTAAGGGCTGTCCCGTAAGCGGTGCACCTGCTGGGCGGCGGCCCGGCCTGACCGGACGCACGAAGGGCGGGAGCTCAGCAGGGAAGCGCTGGCCAAGGAGGCAACGTCCCGTCTAGGTTCGGGCAATGGCCGAAGGATCTGCCTCCACTGCTCCGACACTTCTGTACATCGTCGGGCCGCCTGCTGTTGGCAAGGCGACCGTCGGTCACGAGATCGCCACGCGCACCGGGCTTCGCCTGTTCCACAACCACATGGCCATCGAGCCGGTCCTTCGCTTCTTCGACTTCGGCAGCCCGGCGTTCGTGCGCCTCGTTGACGGGTTTCGGCAGGGCTTGATCGAAGAAGTCGCCGCGAGCGACCTGCCGGGCCTGATCTTCACCTACGTGTGGGCATTCGACCAGCCAGACGATGAGCGAGCGTTGGAGCAGTACGCCCTTCCGTTCCGTGAGCGAGGCGGTCGAGTTCTCTACCTTGAGCTCAAGGCAAGCCAAGAAGCCAGACTGCAGCGGAACTCGGGCGCGTCCCGGCTCGCCGAGAAGCCATCCAAACGTGACCTCGATGCGTCGCAGCGTCGGCTCCTGGCCATGGACGAGAGGCACCGGCTCAACTCCACGACGGAGTTCCAGGACCGCACGGACTACCTGAGGATCGACAACACCCACCTCTCGCCAGAAGACGTTGCGAAGCAGGTCATCAAGCAATTCAGTCTCGATGGCTAGGTGATCACGACGTGCGGTGATCACAGCCGTGGCTGGTGTGATCACGGCGTCTGAAACGTCCTGGATAGCCCCGTTCACCGGGCTGCGCCCGCGCTGCTTCGGGAAGTTGGTGAACCCGCACTGCGAAGCGAGGGCGCGGAGGAGCCCGGGCGGGGCCGGCCGTGGACACTGTCGCTGGAGGACCGGGTGCTGCTGGTCGCGGCCTACTGGCGTGCCAACCTGACATTGCGCCAACTGGCGCCGCCGTTCGGGGTGTCGAAGTCGGCTGCCGACCGAGTGATCTACCATCTCGGGCCGATGCTTGCGCTGCAGCCACGGAAACGGTTCGCGAAGGACGCGGTGCCGATCGTGGACGGCACCCTGGTGCCGACCCGCGACCACAGAGTGGCCGAGCAGTCGAAGAACTACCGCTACTCCACCAACCACGAGGAATCCGGCGCCAAGGCCGCCGTCGGCAAGACCGTGACGATCGCCGACAGCGGTTATCCCGGCACCGGACTCGTGATGCCTCACCGCCGCCGCAAAGGCGAAGAGCTCTCCGAGTGGAAGCAGGCCCACAGCAAGTCCCACAAGCGTGTCCGCGCCCGCGTCGAGCACGCCTTCGCCCGCATGAAGACCTGGAGGATCCTCCGCGACTGCTGCCCCCTCAAAGGGGACGGGGTTCACCACGCCATGCTCGGCGTCGCTCGCCTGCACAACCTCAACCTCGCCGGATAGGAGCGGCCGCCGTCGCCCGAGCAGCCACGCCTTCACCGACTCAAAGATCAATTACGGGACAGCCCTTAGGCAACCCCCGCACCGAAGTGCCGGTGAACAGGCGTCCGGCCCCGGCGGCATGGGGGCACCGCCGGGGCCGGATCGGGGGTGGGGACGGGGTCAGCCGAAGGCGCGGACGGCCTGGTAGTAGACCCAGGCGGTGCTGTTGCAGGAGGTCTTGGTGGCGCCCGAGTAGCGGTTGCAGACGCGCTTGAGGTCCTCGTAGAAGGCGCTGTCGAGGCGGGACTTGTTGGCGTCGAAGCCGCCGATCTCCTTGTAGTTGCGGTAGCCGAAGTCGTGGCGCTGGCACGCCTTCTGGAAGGGGAAGCCGAAGGGGTTGTCGGGGGAGCTGCTGCAGTAGTCGGTCGACCAGTTGAACGCGTAGGCGGACCAGGCGCCGCGGTTGGCCTCGGCGGCGGCCCAGGTGTTGTAGCTCGTGGCGCTGGTCTGGGTGAAGCTGGCGAGCACCTGGGGCTTGTCGGCGGGGGCGGCCTCGGCGGGGGCGACGGTTGCCAGGAGGGCCGCCGCGGTGACGCCGGCGGCGACCAGACCCTTCTTCGCGGTGGGGCGCATGGGGACTCCTCGGGTAGGTGCGCCGGGTCACGGCGCACGGCCTGGGGGTGCACCAACTGCCGCGGGAGTGCCGGCAGTCGGCCGTGCCGGCGCTCAGACTATGCGCGTAGAATGGCCGTGGGAAGTCATGCCCCTGACAGGATCATGAAGTCGGTGTACGTCCCCCATCCCGCGCAACCGCGGCGCAACCGGCGTGCATTACCCGTGCATTACAACGGAAATCGGCCGGTCCCCCACCGGCGAGCCGACGAACGGATGGACGGATGATGAAGCGACGCAGCCTGCTCACCGGAGCCCTCGCCGGGGCGGTCGCCGCACCGGCCGCCGTCACCCTCGGCGCGTCGAAGGCGAACGCCGCGGTGGCCAACTACCCCATCGCGCTCACCGATCAGGCCACCAACAGCTTCCAGGTCTTCGACCGCACCGGCGACTGGTCCGCCGCGTCCAACTGGAGCTTCACCCCGGGCACCACGAACGGCTGGGACGACCCCTTCGAGATCCGCTTCCGCGCGACCACCCGCTACGGCACGATCGCGCTCATGACCGCGGGCCAGCCCGGCAACGGCCGCGCCGGCATCGTGGCCGTCACCGGCAACGGCAACCGGCTGGACCGCGGCGACCTCATCTGGGAGGCGTCCGTGGCCAGTTACCCGCACTGCATCGAGCGCATCCCGAACGTCGCCGCCGTGGTCGTCGCCGGCACCCGCGACCGCATCCACGTCTACGGCGGCGCCAACAGCGACCACTCCACGCTCCGCGAGGTGCAGACGATCACCGACATGCCCAAGCCGCACGCGGTCCTCTGGGACGACGTGAACGACCTGCTCTGGGTCACCGGCGGCACGGTCATCCGCACGTACCGGGTCACGGGCGCCAACTCCACGGCCCGGCTGGTGAAGTCGGGTACGGACATCACGTTCGCCGGCAACGGCCACGACATCCAGCCCGACTACACCGACCCCGGCAAGCTGTGGGTCACCGACAGCGGCCGGGTGTACTCGCTGGACAAGGCGACGCGGAAGGTGACGATCATCTCCGAGGAGAACTACGTCAAGTCCTACGTCCGCTACACCGACGGCGAGGCGATGTGGACCCTCGACCCGACCCCCGCGGATCCCCCGTGGGGCGGCCCGACCGTCTACTTCTCCGGCGGCCAGTCCAAGACCCGCCCGGGCGCCCAGATCTACAAGGCCCGCATCGTCACGACCCGCTTCCACTGACCCCGCCGGCCTCGCCGGCACCATCGACACCACCGACCCCGCCGGCACCGCCCGGCCCGGCGAGCAGCGCCGAGACCCCCAGCAGCGTACGAGCCGCGACCAGCGCCGCCAGCACCACCGCCGCCCCGCCCGCGGCGAACGGCACGCGCAGCCCGTACGCCGCCGCCAGCACCCCGCCCAGCAGCGAACCCAGCGGCAGGCTGCCCCAGCTCAGGAACCGGTGCACGCTGCTGATCCGCCCCAGCAGCCGGTCCGGCACGACGGTCTGCCGCACCGCCGCGGTGAGCACGCTCCACGTCATCGTCGCGAACCCGAACCCGGCGCTGCTCGCCCCCGCCACCCACGGATTCGACGTCGCCCCCATCGCGACCGTCGTCAGCCCGTGCCCGAGCACGGCCGCCACCAGGCACGGCCCCGCCGCCGCGGGCCGGATGCGCTCGGCGGCCCAGGACCCGGCGACCGCGCCGACCGCGACGGCGCTGGACAGCACCCCGTAACCGACCGCCGACAGGTCCAGCGTCTCCAGGGCGTACAGCACGAAGACGGCCATGGTCATCGCGCGGGCGAGGTTCATGAAGGTGACGACGACCGACAGGGTGCGGATCACCGGGTTGCGCCACAGCCACCCGAAGCCCTCCCCTATCGCGCGCACCACCCCGGCCTTCGGCCCATCAGCCGCCCCGGCGGGCCGGAACGTGCCCCGCAGCCGGCTCAGCAGCGCCGCGCTCGCCGCGAAGCTCACCGCGTCCAGCACGAACGGCACCGCCTGCCCGAGCCGGAAGAGGAGGCCGCCGAGGGGCGGGCCCGCGAACTCGTTGGCGCCCAGCTCCACGCCGAAGAGCCGCGCGTTGCCGCGCGTGAGCTGCTCCCGGGGCACGATCCGCGGCAGGATCGTGGGCGCCGCCGCGTCGTAGACCACCTCCCCGATCCCCAGCAGGAACACGAACGCGCACAGCACCGCGATCGAGGAGCGGTCGGCCAGGACGGTGGCGGTGAGGAGCGCGGCCAGGCACATCCGGACGAGCTGGACGGCGACCATCAGCCGGCGCCGGTCGACCCGGTCGGCCAGGGCGCCCGCGGGGAGGCTGACCAGCAGCCACGGGAGTTCGGCCGCCACCGAGACGGCGGCGACGGCCACCGGGTCGCGGGTCACGGCGGCGGCCAGCAGGGGCAGGGCTGTCAGGCGGACGCCGTCGCCGAGGTTGGAGACGGCGGAGGATAACCACAGCCGCCGGAAGTCCGCCCCCAGGCCCGTCACGGCGGCGCGTCAGTCCTCCGTCGCCGTACGGGCCCCGGAAGCCGAAGCGGAAGCCGAACCCGAAGCGGAAGCCGAAGCCGAAGCCGAAGCCGAAGCAGGAGCAGGAGCGCCGTCCCGGCGGCGCAGGTACAGCGCCGTGCCGAGCGACCCCGCCGCGATCGCCACGATCGCCCACTCCGGGGCCGAGCCCACCCGCGTCGCCAGCGTCTCGTCCGTACGCAGCGGGACCTCCGCCGTCAGCACCTCGCGGCGCCACGGGCCCGTCTCGTCGACCGTCTCGCCGTCCGGCGTGACGATCGCGCTGATGCCCGTCGTGGAGGCGACCAGCGTCGAGCGGTCGTGCTCGACGGCCCGCAGCCGCGACATCGCGAGCTGCTGCTCGGGCTCGCCGAGGTTGCCGTCGCGCATGTAGGTGGCGTTGTTGGTGGGTACGGCCAGCAGGTTGGCCCCCGTACGCACCTGGTCGCGGACCTGGCCGTCGTACGCGACCTCGTAGCAGATCGACTCCGCCAGGCGCACGGCCCCGGCGTCCAGCCGCACCGCCTCCTCGCCCGGCTCGAAGTCGCGCGGGATGAGCTGGAGGTCGCCGAAGCCGCCGAGCAGCGAGCGCATCGGGATGTACTCGCCGAAGGGCACGAGCTGCCGCTTGGCGTAGTACTCACCGGGGCCGCTGCCCGGGAGCCAGAGGAGGCCGGCGTTGCGGATGCGGTCGCCGGGGGCGTCGAGGATCGCGCCGACGACGACGGGGGCGCCGAGGTCGTCCACGACCTGGGAGATCCGGGCGCTGAGGACGGGGTCGTTGCGCGGGTCGCGGTCGGTGGCGTTCTCCGGCCACAGCACCAGGTCCGGCCGCTCCGCCCGGCCCGCCCTGACGTCCTCGACCAGCTCCTCGGTGGCCGCGATGTGGTTCTCCGCGACCATCTCGACCCGGGCCTGCTCCTCCAGGCTGCGCGCCCGCGGCACGTTGCCCTGCACCACGGCCACGGTCGCGCGCTCGTCGCCCGCGTCCCCGGCGCTCGGCAGCAGCAGCATCCCGCAGGCCCCCAGCGCGACCGACCCGGCGAGCGCGACCGCCGGCACCACGCGGTGCGCGGCGCGCGCGGTGACCAGCGCCGCGAGCGCGCCCGCGGTGAGCGCGACGACGGCGCTGACCAACGGGGCGCCGCCGGCCGAGGCCCAGCCGAGCGTCGGGGCGTCGGCCTGGCTGAAGGCCAGCCGGCCCCAGGGGAAGCCGCCCAGCGGCACCCGCGAGCGCACCGCCTCGACCGCCACCCACCAGGCCGCCGCCCACAGCCACCACAGCGGCAGCCGCACCAGCGGCGGCACGGCGAGGCAGAGGCCGCCGAGCATCAGCGCCTGGATGACGCTGAGCAGCAGCCACGGCAGGATGCCGAGGTTGGACAGCCACCACAGCAGGGGGACGAAGAAGGCGACGCCGAAGGCCGTGCCGAGCCAGAACGCGTCCCGCTTGCGGCGGGCGCCGCGCAGCAGCACGAAGAGCGCCGCGGGCGCGACGGCGGCCAGCGGCCACAGCCCGTACGGCGGGAAGGCGAGCGCGAGCAGCACCCCGGCGACCGCGGCCAGCGCGGGCGGGAACCACGCCCGGCGGCTGAACGCCGCCAGCCACGGCGCCCGCTGCCCCACGGCGGCGGCCCACGCCACGGTGGCCTGCGGGGCCTCTCCGCCGCCCGCGGGGGCGGCTGTCGTACGCGGTGGTGCGGCGGTCACGGAGCCTCCAGGATGTGCTCGTCTGCGGGCGCCGCGGGTGCCTGGCGCTCGCGTGTGGGTCCGGCATCCGCACGCCGCCCATCCGTATTCTCGCCCCGGCACCCCCCTCGCGCGCCAGTGAGGTTCGCCTCCCGGCGCCGCCGGGCCCCGCGAAGCCCCCGCGCGTACGTCCGGAAGCGGCCCGGCTACCAGGCCCCGACGTGCGCCAGCGCCGTCGTGGCGTACCCGCGTACGGTCTCGTCCGCGTCGTCCGCCGCTGCCCGCATCCCCTCGGTGAACATCCTCCGCCCCTGCGGGGTGATCTCGCACACCACGGGACCGTCCACCGACCACCGGCCCGCGCCGCCGTTCGTGAGGCGGACCAGGTGCCGCGCTGTCATGCGGCGCACCCGATCGGGCCGGTCCTCCGCCAGCAGGTCCAGCAGGGGGCGGAGCATCACGGTGTCGCCCAGGACGGCGAGCGCCGGGGCGACCCAGTCGACGGCCGGGATCAGCGGGTAGAAGTCCGGGCGGTGGAGTTCCCGCCAGGACGCCGGCGCGCGCAGCAGCCCGTCGAGGAAGTCCCGGGCCTCCTCGCCGCCGGTGTCGGCGAGCGCGAACATCAGGGCGCTGACGTAGTACGACCGCTCCACCCGGGGATGGTCCGTCTCCGACCGGATCGCCGCGATCAGCGGGGCGACCGCGCGCGGGTCGCGCAGCGTCGACAGCACGCGCGCGGCGTCCTCGCGGACGGACAGCTTGCGATGCCGCAGCGCCGCGACGTACTTCTCGACGGGATGCGTCCTGCGGTAGTCCGCCTCGCCTTCCGCGGTGAGTTCGCGGTGCCGCCGCCAGCAGTCGTCGCAGGCTTCCCGGACGACGGTGGAGCCGACCCGGCCCGGCGCACCCACGTAGAACGGGGACAGCACCCCGGGCGGCGGCGCCTTCGTGACCCCGCCCGGGACGCGTCTGCGGCAGGCGTCGCACCAGGGGGCGGTGTGCTTGTCGCCACCCGCCAGGGCCGTACGGAGCTTCTTCCACCAGTTCACCGGGCCGGCCTCCTCGGGGAGATGGGGCCGCGGGGAAGCGTAGGCCGCCGGTCCGCGGAAGGCGAGGGGGCGGCCCGCGGCGGGGGGCGCGCAGACTTCCCTCGCGTACCGACTGCCGAGCCGGGGTGAGGTTAGGTTAACCTAAGCTCCCGTGAGAGCCGGAGAGAGCACGCCCACCGCCGCGGGAGCCCGCGGGCACGCCCTGTCCGCCGCCGACGTCACCGTGGCGTACGACGGCGTCGACGTCGTCCACGACGCCTCGCTGCGGCTGCGGCCCGGGGAGGTGACCGTCCTCGTCGGGCCCAACGGCAGCGGCAAGTCGACCCTGCTGCGCACCCTCGCGCGGCTCCAACGGGCCCGCCGCGCCAGCCTCGTCATCGACGACGAGACCGACGGGTTCGCGATGTCCACCCGGCACTTCGCCCGGCACGTCGCGCTGCTCACGCAGGGGCGGCCCACGCCCAGCGGGCTGACGGTCCGCGACGTGGTGGAGTTCGGCCGCTACCCGTACCGCGGCCGCTGGGGCGCCTCCGACCCCGGCGGGCGCGCGGCCGTCGACCGGGCGCTGGCGATGACCGGCGTCACTGAACTCGCCGAGCGCGGCGCCGAGCACCTGTCCGGCGGGCAGTTGCAGCGCGTCTGGCTGGCCGGCTGTCTCGCGCAGGACACCGGCGTGCTGCTGCTCGACGAGCCGACCAACCACCTCGATCTGCGCTACCAGGTCGAACTCCTCGACCTGGTACGCGACCTGGCCGACGACCACCGCATCGCGGTGGGCGCCGTCCTGCACGACCTCGACCAGGCGGCGGCCGTCGCCGACCGCATGGTCCTGCTCGACGACGGCCGCATCGTCGGCGACGGCCGCCCGGAGGACGTCCTGCTGCCCGAACTGCTCAGCCGGGCGTACGGAATCCGCATCGACGTCGACGACGACCCCCTGACGGGCCGGCTGCGCACCCGCGCGATCGGCCGGCACCACAAGCGAAGCGAAAGGCTCAGCACCTCCTCATGACACGCCTCCTGCTGACCGCGGCGGTCGCCACCGCCGCGACGCTCACCCTGGCCGCCTGCGGCACCACCGAAGACGCCGCGGACGACGACGACAAGGGCGGCGCCGGCAAGGGCGCCGCGCAGCCGATCACCCTGACGGACTCCACCGGCAAGAAGGTGACGCTCGAAGACGGGCCCGCCACCAAGGTGGTCGGCACCGAGTGGAACGTGGTCGAGAACCTCGTGTCGCTGGGCGTCGACCCCGTCGGCGTCGCCGACGTCAAGGGCTACAACACCTGGGACTCCGCGGTCCCGCTCACCAACGAGCCCGAGGACATCGGCACCCGCGGCGAGCCGAGCATCGACACCATCGCCTCGCTCAACCCCGACCTGATCATCGCCACCAGCGACCTGCCCGAGTCGGCCGTCAAGCAGTTGAGCGAGCGCACCCCGGTGCTCACCCTCCGCTCCGCGGACGCCTCCGACCCCGTCGGCCAGATGACCGAGAACCTCGACCTCATCGCGAAGGCCACCGGCACGACCGACCGGGCCGAGAAGCTGAAGAAGGACTTCGACACCAAGCTCGACGAGGGCAGGAAGGCGCTCGACGACGCCGGCCTGGGCGGCGGGAAGGTCGCCTTCGCCGACGGCTACGTCGTCTCCAACCAGGTCTCCATCCGCCCCTTCACCAGCGGCTCCCTGCTCGGCGGCGTCAATGAGCGGCTGGGCCTGGAGAACGCCTGGGACGTCAAGGGCGACAAGGACTACGGCCTCGGCTCGACCGACGTCGAGGGTCTGACGAAGCTCCCCGAGGACACGCAGTTCGTGTACATCGGCAACGACAAGGACGAGGCCAGCACCCCGTTCACCGGCGAGCTGAAGGACGACTCCGTCTGGAAGTCGCTGCCGTTCGTCAAGGCGGGCGACGTCCACCGGCTGGACGACGGCATCTGGATGTTCGGCAGCGTCGAATCCATGAACCAGTACGTCGACGCACTCGTCGGCGCGCTGACGAAGTAGCCGGTGGCCCCGATGGCCGTCACCGCCCCGGCCACCGCCACCGCGCCCGCCCCGCCGCCGACCGTACGGTCGCGGACGGGCGCGGCGGCGGTGGCCGCCGGAATCGCGCTGCTGGTCGCGGTCCTCGCGGTCGTCGACCTCACCCAGGGCACCTCGGACGCGGGCACCGCCGAGGTCTGGAAGGCGCTCACCGGCCGGGCGGACTCGACCGACTCCTCCGTCGTCATCGCGTCCCGGCTGCCCCGGATGGTCGCGGGCCTGGTCGTCGGCGCGGCGCTGGCGATCGCCGGCACCGCCCTCCAGGCGGTCAGCCGCAACGTGCTGGCCTCGCCGGACACGCTCGCCGTCAACGCCGGTTCGTACGCCGCGCTGGGGCTGGCCGCCGCCACCGGGGTGTCGCTGCCGCTGCTGGCGTCCTCCGGCATCGCGTTCGCGGGCGGGCTCGCCGCCGCGGCGGTGGTGCTCGGGCTCTCGGGCCTGGGCACGGGCACCGTACGGCTGGTGCTCGCCGGCAGCGCGCTGACGCTCGGGCTGTACGCGGTCACCGAGGGGATGCTGCTGCTCTTCCCCGAGGAGACGCAGGGCCTCTACGAGTGGCACCAGGGCAGCATCTCGCAGAGCGGCTGGGACGGCGTCACGCAGATGCTGCCGCTCGCCGTCGCCGGGCTCGCCGGGCTGCTGCTGCTCTCCCGGCGCATCGACGCCCTGGCGCTCGGCGACGACGCCGCCCGCGGCCTCGGCGTCCCGGTGCGCGCCACCCGCGTCACGGCGGTGCTGCTCGCGGTGCTGCTCGCCGCGGCGTCGGTGACGCTCGCGGGGCCGATCGGCTTCGTGGGGCTCTGCGCGCCCGCGCTGGTGCGGTCGGTCGCCCGCAGGTTCCGCACGTACGGCAAGACGCGGGCGGGCATTCCGCTGGCGGCGCTGCTGGGCATGGCGCTGGTGCTCGGCTCGGACGTGCTGCTGCGGGCCATGGTGCCCGCCGACACGGCGGTCTCCGTACCGACGGGCGTGGTCACGAGCCTCGTGGGCGCGGTGTTCCTCGTCGTGATGGCCGCCCGGCTGCGGGACACCGCGGGCGCGGCCGACACCGACAGGCTGAGCATCCGCAGCCACCGCACGTTCGTGGTCACCACGGCGTTGCTGGTGGCGGCGCTGGTCGCCGTCACGGTCGTCGCGCTGCTGGTCGGCGACACCAAGCTGCTCCTCGGCGACGTCGCCAACTGGCTCCAGGGCCGGGCGGGGCCGACCACCGACGTGGTCCTGGACACCCGCGTCCCGCGGGTGCTCGCCGCGCTGCTGGCCGGCGCCGCGCTCGCGCTCTCCGGCACGATCGTGCAGGCCGTGACGCGCAACCCGCTGGCCGAGCCGGGCGTGCTCGGCGTCTCCAACGGCGCCGCGCTCGGCGCGGTGCTGCTGGTGACGACGGTGTCGGTGCCCGGCTCGTGGGCCCTGTCGGCCGCCGCGCTCGGCGGCGCGGCGCTCACCTCGGTCGGGGTCTTCGGGCTCGCCGCCCGCGGCGGATTCCAGCAGAACCGGCTGGTGCTCGTCGGCATGGGCTTCGCGACCGCCTCGACGGCGCTGATCAGCCTGCTCATCGTGCTCACCGACCCGTTCAACGCGACGATGGCGCTGACCTGGCTCTCCGGCTCGACGTACGGGCGGACGCTGCCGGACGTGGTGCCGCTGGCGATCGTCCTGGTCGTGGGGCTCGCCATCGCGGCCGTACGCCGCCGGGAGCTGGACCTCGTCTCGCTGGACGAGGACACGCCGCGGCTGCTCGGCCTCGACCTCGGCCGCAGCCGGCTGTGGCTGCTGATCCTCAGCGTCGTGCTGGCCGGCACGGCGGTGTCGGCGGCGGGCACGATCGGGTTCGTCGGCCTGGTGGCGCCGCACGCGGCGCGGGCGCTGGTGGGCCGGCAGCACACCCGGGTGGTGCCGGTCGCGGTGCTGCTCGGCGCGGTGCTGGTGTGCACGGCCGACGTCATCGGCCGCTCGGTGATCGCCCCGGCGCAGCTCGGCGCGGGCCTGATGACGGCGGTCATCGGCACGCCGTACTTCCTCTACCTCCTGGTACGCAGCCGGGCCGCCCGGTAGCGCGCGCGACCCCTCCCCGGCCGCGTCGGGGAGGGGTCGCGCGCGGCGTCATCTCCGCGGCGGAGTCAGCTCCGCGGCGGCGGGCCGGAGTCCGGCCGCTCCGCCAGCTCCTTGATCCGCAGCAGGCGGGTCTCCCAGGCCCGGCCGATCCGGTCCAGCTCCCGGGCGAGCGCGTGGAGGCGGGCACCCACGGCCACGTACACGACCTCCCGGCCGCGCTGCTCCGACTCGACCAGACCGACCTCGCGCAGCACGTCGAGGTGCTTGCCGATGGCCTGCCGGCTGACCGGCATGACCCTGGCCAGCGCGGAGGCCGACATCGGGCCCTCGCCGAGACGGGTGAGTATCGTCCAGCGCGTCGGCTCGCCGAGCGCGGCACACACGACGGCGGGGCCGGCGGCCGCGGTCACGACCGGGGTGCCGCGGCGGCGGCCTTCTCGACGTAGCGCTTGCCGGCCGCCAGTTCCTCGGCCCAGCCCACGTCGTTGCCCTCGCGCTCCTTGAGCCACGCGGACCGCTCGTCGAAGAGGCGGGAGAAGCCGCTCTCCACGACCCGCAGCGTCACGCCGCCGGGGCGCTCGTCGATCCAGAACTCGACGAGGGTGGAGCCCTTGGCCCCCGGCTGGTTCCGGCCGGTGAGCCAGCGGAAGGCGGCGTAGCGCGGCTTGTCCAGCTCCACGGTGCTGAACCGGAACTCGCCGAGCCCGTCGCCGCGGACGACGGCCACGTCCCCGTCGTAGCTCAGGTCGGGCTCGGGGTCGACCTCGCCCTCGTTGATGTACCAGCCGGGGCGTACGACCAGGTCCCAGACCCGGTCGGCGGGGGCGTCGATGTCGATCTGGCGGGCGACCCGGTCAAGCTCCGCCAGCTCCGCGTCGGTGTACGCGATGTCGTTCACGGTTCCTCCTCGTGCGTCCATCTGCAACCGCAGCATTGCACATGAATCCCGTCTACTGCAACCACAGGGTTGCAGTGCGGGGGGTCACATCCGGCGCCGATGAGTTTGCGCGTGCCGCACCGTCTGCACGGACATGGACACACACACGCTGCACCTCCCCGGCGCCGACCTCGTCTACGACGTGCGCGGCCCCCTGCCCACCGCCGACGGCCGCCCCCCGCTGCTCCTCATCGGCCAGCCCATGGACGCCAGTGGCTTCCGCGCGCTGGCGGCGCAGTTCACGGACCGCACCGTCGTCACGTACGACCCCCGCGGCCTCGGCCGCAGCACCCGCAAGGACGGCCGGCACGACCACAGCCCGCAGACCCAGGCCGAGGACGTGCACGCCCTCATCGCCGCGCTGGGCGCGGGCCCGGTTGAGCTCTTCGGCAGCAGCGGCGGCGCGGTGACGGCGCTGGCGCTGGTGACCGCCTACCCGGAGGACGTGACCACGCTCGTGGCGCACGAGCCGCCGATCATCCCGGCGCTCCCCGACGCCGAGGCCGCGGAGCGGGCCCGGCAGGGCGTCACCGACGCGTACAACGCCAAGGGCTGGGGCACCGGCATGGCGGCGTTCATGGGACTCGGCGCCTGGCAGGGCGAGTTCACCGACGCCTACTTCGCGCAGCCCGCGCCCGACCCGGCGGCCTTCGGCATGCCCGCCGGCGACGACGGCAACCGCGACGACCCGCTGCTCTCCGACGCCTCCTGGGCCGTCAGCGGCTACCGCCCGGACCCGGCCGCGCTCGCCGCCGCGCCGACGCGCGTGGTCATCGCCGTGGGCGAGGAGTCCGGCGACACCTTCACGGCCCGTACGGCACGCGGCACGGCCGCGCTGCTCGGGCAGGAGGCGACGGTCTTCCCCAGCCACCACGGCGGCTTCCTCGACGCGGAATTCGGCTACGCGGGCCAACCGGAGGCGTTCGGCGCGAAGCTGCGGGAGGTCCTCGACGCGAGCGCGTGAGCAGACACCGCGCCATGTCCGTACGTCACTTACACCCCGCGGTGCGCCTCCCCCGCGCACCCCGCACCGATCACCTCCACCGCACCGGGACAGCCGCGGCGCGGGCCGGACACGGGGCCGGCCCGCGCCGCGGCGTATCAGTCTTCGCACCCGGCAGCGACCGCCGTACGCCCGTCGCGCCCCCGGCGCACCGGCGCACACCTCCCGGCGGCCCCACCGGCCGCGCCCGCCCCGCAGGTCACGCCCCCGTGCATACCGCCCGGACGGCCGGGTAACCGCCCGCTGACACCGCGCCGGGCGCCCCGCCCGGCCCCCGGAAGGGAGGATTCATGTCATCCGCGCCCCCGTCCGCCGACGAGTGGCGATGCGCCCGCGGCACTCCCGCCGGCCTCGGGGAGGCATGATGGGCATCTCCCGAAAGCTCCGGCCTCCGACCGCCGCGACCGGCGGCACGGCCGCCGCCGGCGAGCGGCCCGCGGAGCCGCCGGCCGGCGCACCGCCCGTGGCCCGGTGGGTGCGCGCGGCCGCGATGCTGGTCGCGTTCGCCCTGATGGTGGCGTTCGCCGTGGTGCTGGCGCGGCTGACGCTGGAGGGGTCGTCCGCCTCGGAGCCGGTGACGCACACGAACCTGCGCCCCGGCGACTCGATCCGCGACTACCTCACCCAGCCGGCGTTCGTCGACACCGTCCGGCAGCTCGGCGGCAACATCCTCCTCGGCGTGCCCTTCGGCCTGCTGCTGCCCGTGCTCGTGCCGCCCGCCCGGGGGCTGCTGCGGGTGGGACTGTGCACGGCGGCGGTGATGACGGCCGTCGAGGTGGTCCAGGGCACCTTCCTCACGGGCCGGGCGTTCGACATCGATGACGTCATCCTCAACACCACCGGGGCCTTCCTCGGCTATCTGTTCCTCGGCCGCCGCCTCGGCCGCGCCGTTCACCCGCCGCGCCGCCGCTGGTGGCACCGCATCTTCCGCGGGCCGCGCCCGGCCGGTTGAAGGGCCGGCGGCCCGCACGCGGTAGACAGGAACGGTCCACGGCGGCGTGCCCGGCGGGCGCGGAGAGAACGAAGAGCGGAGCATGGACCGATGAAGCGTGGGGTGCACGCACGGGGCAGATGGGCGAACGGGGCGCGCTACCGCGCCGCCCTGCGCCGTACCCCGGTGGCCCTCTGGGACGACGACATCAGCGACTGGGCCGCCGCCCTCACGTACTACGCCATACTCACGGTCCTGCCCACGCTCTTCGTCACCCTCACCGTCATCGGCCTCGCCGACCCCTCCGGCACCGAAGCCCTCATCGCCTACATCGCGGGGCTCGCCCCCACCGGCACCGACACCGCGCTCAACGACGCCCTCCACGACGTCACCCGCGGCCACTCCACCGCCTGGATCCTCACCAGCGTGGGCACGGCCAGCGCCGTCTGGTCGGCGTGCAGCTTCCTGTCCGTCTTCCGCCGCGCCCTGCACGCGATGTACGGCACCTCCGACAGCCGGCCCGTGCTGCGCCGCGCGCCCGCGATCCTGGCGATGGCGCTCCTGCTGCTGACGCTGCTGGTCTCCGCCGCGCTGACGCTCGTGGTCACCGGGCCCGGCATGCGGGCGCTGGGGCGGCCGCTGGGGATGGGCGAGCAGACGGCGGCGCTCTGGGACTTCCTGCGCTGGCCGTTCCTGGTCTTCGTGGCCGCGCTGCTGGTGCTGCTGCTCTTCCGCTCGGGGCCGCCGGAGTCGCGCGCCGTGTCGCACGCCGTGCCGGGCGGGCTGCTGGCGGGCGTGCTGTGGCTGCTGGCGTCGGTGGGGTTCGCGATGTACGCGTCGTACGCGGCGGGGACGTACAGCAGGCTGTACGGGTCACTCGCCGGGGTCGTCGTCTTCCTGATCTGGCTGTGGTTCTCGAACCTTGCGCTGCTGGCGGGCGCGCAGTTCAACGCGCTGCTCGCGCGCGGCGAGGGCACGCCGGAGGCCGCCCGCCCGCCGCGGCGCCCTGCGGTGCCTGCCGTACCGCGGTGAGGACCGCGGCGCCCTGAGGCGCCGGGCCGGGAGCCTGGTCAGCGGCGGGCCAGCCGGCGTTCGCCCGCCGCGCCCGACTCGTACTCCAGCTCGTAGTGCCGGAAGACCGCCGGCTCCTCCTCGAACGCCAGCTCCCCGTCCGTGTCGATCGACGGCGCGGACTTCACCCGGCCCTTGTCGTACGCGACGGTCACGTACCCGGGGCTGACGGACGCGCCCTCCAGCGGGACGAACACCAGCCGCTTGCGCCCCGGCACGCCCGCCTTGACGGTGGCGAACGACGGCATGTCCGTGCGGGTGTCGACGTAGACGGCCTCCATCTCGCCGATCTTGCCGCCGTCCGCGCCGCGGACCGCGTGGCCGCGCCACTCACGGATGTCGTGTGCCTCGATCATGCGGGCCTCCCGGGGGGATGCGTCAGCTCCTTGCCGGCCGGTAGACGGTCAGCGCTCTTTCGAGCTTATCCAGCTCAAACGCGGTCGGCGCGGGGACGACCTCCCCGTCGTAGGCCATCCGCGTGCCTTCCGGCAGCCCCGAGACGACGATCCGGCGCAGCCGGCCCGCCGCGTACAGCCGGGTCCTGGCCAGGCCGCCGGCCAGCGCCGTGGCCAGCAGCCGGGCCCGCGCGAAGTCCCCGGCGCGGGCGATGCGCACGTCCAGCACGCCGTCGGCGAGGTTGTCGCGGCGCACGGGCGCGATGCCCACGCTGTGGTACGCGCCCGACCCCGCGAAGAGCAGCCACACCTCCCGCCGCCGGCCGTTGATCCGCGCACTGATGGGTTGTGCCGTACGCATGACGCGCAGCACCGCCGCGACCGTGCCGAGCGGGCCGCGGAACGGCGGCGGGAAGTGCTCGCGCCGCCGCACCAGCTCGGGGTAGACGCCGAGGCTGAAGGTGTTCAGGAAGAGGGCCGGCGGGCCCGCGGGCTCCCGCGGGCGGAGCCGGCCGACGTCCACGGCGACGGCGCTGCCGTGCGTCACCGCCTCGCCGGCCTCGGCGATGCTCTCCACCCCGAGGTCGGTGGCGAAGTGGTTGAACGTGCCGCCCGGCAGCACCGCCAGCGGCACGCCGTGCCGCAGGGCCGCCTCCGCCGCCGCGGCCACCGTGCCGTCGCCGCCGCAGACGCCCAGGGCGCCGCCGTGCCGCGCCGCCTCCCGCGCCGCGGTGTCCAGCAACTCGGGCAGCGGTCCCGCCCCGGGTCCTGCCGGGGTGTCGGCGAGCGCCACCCGGGCCTCCGGCAGCACCGTCGCGAGCTGCTGCACCGGGTCGCCGAACTGCTGCGCGCCGGAGGCGGGGTTGACCACCACGTAGAGCCCGGCGCCCGCGGGCAGCGCGGGCGCCTCGGCGGGCGGCGGCGCCGGGTGGGTCCCGCGGGCGCGGGGCGGCGCCAGGCGGCGTACGACGAGCGCGGCGCCCAGCCCGAGCGCGGCCCCGGCGAGCACGTCGCTGGGGTAGTGGGCGCCGGTGTAGATCCGGGAGAAGGCGACCGACCACGCGACCGGCGCCAGGGCGGCGCCCCAGCGCGGGGACTCCATCGCGACGCCGCACGCGAAGGCGGCGGCGGAGGCGGTGTGTCCCGAGGGGAAGGACGAGGTGATCGGCTGGCGCGTGAGATGCCGGATGACGGGCACCGCGTCGAGCACCGGGCGGGCGCGGCGGAACGCGCCCTTGCCCGCGGTGTTCGCCGTCGCGGAGGCCAGCGCCAGCGAGCCGAGCCCGCGCAGCGCGGCACGCCGCCCGCGCGAGCCGCCGAGCGCGGCGACGGCCGCGGCGGTGCCGAACCACAGGACGCCGTGGTCGGCGGCGCGGCTCAGCCGCGGCAGCACCGGCTCGGCGCCGGGCCAGCGGGTCGCGGCGATCCGGGCGAAGAGGGCGTGGTCCGCCCGGCGCAGCCGCCGGGCCCCGGCGATCCCGGTCGCCTTCCGGCGCCGTACGCGGCCGGGGCGCACGGACCGCCCGCCCCGCCGCAGGCGCGCGCCCGCGCTCACGCCGGCTCGGTCAGTCCCTCGCGCAGGCGTCTGAGGATCGAGGAGAGCAGCCGGGACACGTGCATCTGCGAGATGCCGAGCTCGGCGCCGATCTCGCTCTGCGTCATCTCGGCGCCGAACCGCAGGTCGAGCACCTTGCGGTCGCGCTCCGGCAGCGCCTCGACCAGCGGTTTGAGCGACACCAGGTTCTCGACCTTCTCCAGGTCGGGGTCCGTGACCCCGGTGCGCCGCGCGAGGAAGGACTCGCCCTCCTCGTCGGCGGCGTGGTAGTCGAGGGACGACGTCTTGTACGCGTTGGCGGCGACCAGCCCCTCGACGACCTCGTCCGGGTCGAGACCGGTCTGCTCCGCGAGCTCCGCGACGCTCGGGCCGCGGCCCAGCGTCTGCTCCAGCCGCGCACTCGCCTTCGCCAGCGTCAGCCGCCGCTCCTGCATCCGCCGCGGCACCCGCACCGCCCAGGAGGTGTCGCGGAAGTGGCGCTTGATCTCGCCCATGATCGTGGGCAGCGCGAACGTGGGGAACTCGGTGCCCTCGCCGAGGTCGTAGCGGTTGATCGCCTTGATCAGACCGACGGTGCCGACCTGCACGACGTCCTCGCGGGACTCGCTGCGCAGCCTGAAGCGGCTGACGGCGTAGCGGACGAGCGCGAGGTTCAGCTCGACGAGGGTGTTGCGGACGTACGAGTAGGCGTACGTGCCCTCCTCCAGCTCCGCGAGCCGGGCGAAGAGGACCCGGGACAGGGCGCGCGCGTCGGCGGTACTCGCCTCGCGCAGCTCGGGCAGCGGCGGCAGGTCGAGGCCGGCGAGCGGGTCTGCGCCCGTGTCGGTGGCCGGGGCGGTGCCCGTCGCGGGGCCGGGGCCGGTGTCGCTTGCCGTGGCGTGGCCGGTCCCGGGCCCGTGGTCGCGCGTCACGAATGTCGTCATGGTGTCCCCCTGATGTGGACTTCTGCTCGACAGGCGTTGTGTGCAGCTACCCGTCATCACGGCGGCTATACCTGACCGTTACTTTGCATCCGTAACCAACGTGGTCCGACAACACCCCTTCCAGCTCGCATTTCCGCTCGTCCCTGGGCCATTTGCAGCACGCGTCAACGATCGGGGCGCGAGGGGCGCGCGGCGTCCGGGACCGCGCCGGGCGGCCAGCGCGCCCGCAGCGGCTCCGGCACGTGCTCCAGCGCCTCCCGCACACTGCGGTACGTGGCGATCACGTCGGTGCTGCCGGTCTGCTCCAGCAGGTACGTCACCCGCCGGCCGACGGCGGCGAGCAGCAGTTCGCCACCCTGCCGGCGCAGCAGCCAGCGCACCGCGAAGAGGCAGTTGAGGCCGCGGGAGTCGCAGAAGGTGAGCGTGGTGAGATCGAGGACGACGTAGCGGTGCCCGGAGTCCACGCACGACCCCACGGTGTCGAGGAAGAGCCGCTCGCCCCCGTGGTCCAGTTCGCCGCCGACGCGGATCACCGCGCACTGCGCGCTGGAGCTGAGCACGTGCAACGTCAGCCGGTGTGCCCTCATCGTCCCTCCCTCCCGCGGCCTCCGGTCCTGCGGCCTCCGGTCCCGCTGCTGCCTCCGGCGTCAGGTCACCACCGTTTGACGGTCCTGGACACCGTGTGCCCGACCGCGAGGTAGACGCAGGCGGCGATCCCGTAGTTGAGCAGGACCTGCCACCAGTCGGGGTCCACGGTGAACATGTCGCGGGACCAGCCCGCGAGCCAGCTCGCGATGTCGTGCACGAAGGCGACGAAGTCGTTCGAGCGGTTCGCGTCGAGGACGTACAGGAGTATCCACAGTCCGATCACGATCGCGGCCAGATCCGCGATCCCGGCGATCACCGCCGCCGCACTGGGTCTGCTTCTGTTCGGCATTCACGGCGTCTTGCCGAGTAACGAATCGGTAAACGCCGCGCCGGGGCGGGGCTTCGGTGGCGTACGTCACGGGACGGGCCGGGGCGTACGCCACCGGCATGGCGGCGCGGCGCCGGGGCGGCGGCGCCGTGAGAATGCCGGGATGAGCGTCGCCGTCTGCCTCTTCACGTCCGACCTGCGGCTGCACGACAACCCCGCGCTGCACGCCGCCGTGCGCGCCGCCGATGACGTCGTGCCGCTGTTCGTGGCGGACGACGCCCTCGCCCGGATCGGGTTCGCGCCGCCCAACAGGCGGGCGTTCCTCGCGGACTGCCTCGCCGGTCTCGACGAGGCGCTGCGGGCGCGCGGCGGCCGCCTCGTCGTCCGCGCCGGGGACCCGGTCCGCGAGGCCGTCCGGGTCGCGGCGGCGGCGGGGGCGGCCGAGGTGCACGTCGCCGCGGGCGTCAGCGCGTACGCGCAGCGCCGCGAGACCCGGCTGCGCGAGGCGCTGGCGGCGGACGGGCGGCGGCTGGTCGTGCACGAGGCGGCGGTCACCGTGCTGGCGCCGGGTGCGGTGACGCCGCAGGGGCGGGACCACTTCGCGGTGTTCACCCCGTACTTCCGCCGCTGGCGCGCCGCCGGGACGCGCACGCCGCTGCCCGCGCCGCGCCGCGTCCCGGTGCCCGCGGGGGTCCGCTCGCTCGCGCTCCCGGCGCGCGCGGAGGTCTCCGGCACCTCACCGGGCCTGGCCCGCGGCGGCGAGAAGGAGGGCAGGCGGCGCTTCGCCGCCTGGCTTCGTACCGGGATGGCCGCGTACGCGGACCGCCACGACGACCTCCCCGGCGACGCCACCTCCCGGCTCTCCCCGCACCTGCACTTCGGCACGCTCTCCGCCACCGAACTCGTCCACCGCGCCCGCGCGGCGGGCGGTCCGGGCGCCGACGCCTTCGTCCGGCAGCTCGCCTGGCGGGACTTCCACCACCAGGTCCTCGCCGCGCGCCCCGACGCGGCGCACGCCGACTACCGCCCGCGCGGCGACCGGTGGCGCACGGACGCCGGCGGGACCGCGGCGTGGCGCGCGGGGCGGACCGGCTACCCGATCGTCGACGCGGCGATGCGGCAGCTCGCGCACGAGGGCTGGATGCACAACCGCGGGCGGCTGCTGACGGCGAGCTTCCTGACGAAGACGCTGTACGTGGACTGGCGGGTCGGCGCCGCGCACTTCCTCGGCCTGCTGGTCGACGGGGACATCGCGAACAACCAGCTCAACTGGCAGTGGGTGGCCGGGACGGGCACCGACACGCGGCCGAACCGGGTGCTCAACCCGCTGGCGCAGGCGCGGCGTTACGACCCGGAGGGGGCGTACGTGCGGCGGTGGGTGCCGGAGCTGGCGGGGATCGCGGGGGCGGCGGTGCACCGGCCGTGGAGGCTGCCGGCGGGGGAGCGGGCGGAGTCGGGGTATCCGGAGCGGGTGGTGGAGCTGGCGGAGGGGGCGGACCGGTTCCTGCGGGGGCGGGGGAAGCGGTGAGGCGGTGGCGGGTCCTGGCGTGGTACGGGGCGGGCGGCCGTCACGTACGCAAGGAGCAGTCGCCGCACGTGCCGCCGCCGGGGACGCGGTAGTACAGGCAGCAGCTACGGCGCCGGAACGTCAGCCCCGGCCCGGTGAGCAGTCCCGTGCCGGCCAGTCGCCCCGTGCCCAGCAGGGCGCCGGTGAGCCGGGTGAGCGGGTCGCCCAGCGCCGGGCGGGCGGCGCGGAGCGCGGCGGCGGCGCCGACGAGCGCGGAAGCGGCGTTGCCGTAGAGCAGCCCGGCGGCGACCTTGACGCGCAGCCCCGCGGCGAGCGGCTCCAGGTGCCGGGTCACCACCTCCTCGTACAGCACCTCGGGCAGCCGGGCCGCCGCGGGCGCCGGGCGCCCCAAGGGCACGGGCAGCCGGAGCGCGGGGCCTTCGTCGGCGCGCTGGAGCCCGGTCAGGTCCGGTACGACGCCGTGGAGGAGGGCGCAGGCGAGCACCGGGGACCAGAGCCGGGAGGCGTGGCCGAACTGGACGAGGGAGGCGCCGATGCGGAGTTCGGCGGTGCCGTAGCGGCCGGCGGTGGCGGCGACGAGGTCGGCGGCGCCGCGGGCGTAGGTGTCGGTGACGGGGTGCCAGCCGTCGCCGGGCCCGGCGACGGCGAGGGCGAAGAACGGCCCGAGTGCGGCGGCGTCTTCGAGCGCGGCGGCGACGACGGCCGGGGGCAGGGGCTGGTCGGCGGGTGTCACGGTGCTCCCTTCGGGGCGGGGTCGGACGGCGCGGCGGCGGTGGGCGGCTCGGGTGGCACGGGCGGCTCCGGCGGGCCGGGCGGGACCATGCGCGGGGGTGGGGCGTCGTCCGGAGGCACGCCGAACGGGCCGTGCGAGCCCGTGCCATCACGCACGCGCGCGTCCCCTAGCGAATCCGCGTCCCCGGGCAGCCCCGCGCCGCCCGGCGCATCCGGGCCTCCCGCCCTGGCCGCTCCCGGCAGGGGCCCGTCCGGGAGCAGGGTGATGTGGGGGCGGGACGTGGCCGGGTGGACGGTGACCTCCGCCGCCACCCCGTACACCTCCGCGAGCAGCGCCGGCGTCAGCACCTGCGCCGGCGGGCCCGCGGCGACCGCGCGGCCGGCCCGTAGCACGCAGATGCGGTCGCAGAACGCGGCCGCCAGATTGAGGTCGTGGAGGGCGACCAGCGCGGTGGCGCCGAGGCCGCGGACGAGGCGGAGGGCGTCGAGCTGGTGGCGCAGATCGAGGTGGTTGGTCGGCTCGTCGAGCACCATCGTGCCCGCGCGCTGCGCCAGCGCCCGCGCGATCAGCACCCGCTGCTTCTCGCCCCCCGACAGCCGGTCGAACGGAGCCCCGGCCAGCTCCGCCGCCCCGACCGCCGCGAGGCTGCCGGCGATGACGGCGCGGTCGGCGTCGTCGTCCCCGGCGAAGGCGCGCTTGTGCGGCGTCCGGCCCATGGCCACCACGTCGTACACCGTCAGCTCGAAGGCGCCCGGGCTCTCCTGGAGCACCGCGGCGAGCCGCCGCGCCAGCCGCTTGGCGGGCAGCGCGCGCACGTCGTCGCCGTCGAGGAGTACGCGCCCGGAGGTGGGCCGCAGCGCGCGGTAGACGGTGCGCAGCAGCGTCGTCTTGCCCGCGCCGTTGGGGCCGAGGAGGCCGACGACCTCGCCGGGCGCGATGTCCAGGGAGACCGCATCGACGAGGGTGCGCCCGCGCGCGGTCACGGTGACGGACTCAAGCCGCAGGGCGCCGGGCGCGGCGGGGGCGCCGGGCGCGCGGCCGGTCACCGGGCGGCCCCGCGGCGCATCAGCCAGAGGAAGAACGGCCCGCCGGCCAGCGCCGTCAGCACTCCCACCGGGACCTCCTCGGGGCTGATCAGCGTGCGCGCCGCCAGGTCGGCGGCGATGAGGAACGCCGCGCCGAGCAGCGCCGCCGCGGGCAGCGCCCGCCGGTGGTCGGCGCCGGTGAGCAGCCGCACCACGTGCGGCAGGATCAGCCCGACGAACCCGATCGCCCCGCTCACCGCGACGGCCGCGCCGACCATCACGGCGACGAGCGCGAACATCGCGGAGCGGAAGCGGTGCACGTCCAGGCCGAGGGCGGCGGCGGCCTCCTCGCCGGCGAGGAGCAGGTTCAGCGGCCGGGCGACGGCCAGCAGCGCGACCGTACCGAGGACGACGACGGCCAGCGGGATCCAGATGAGCCGCCAGGTGCTGCCGGCGAGGCCGCCGAGCATCCAGCGGAGCGCGGCCTGCGTCTTGTGCGGGTCGCCCGAGGTGACGATGAGGAACCCGACGACGGCGGAGAGGACTTCGGCCGTGGCGAC
Source organism: Streptomyces sp. WAC 06738 (assembly GCF_003945505.1). Classification (NCBI taxonomy): domain Bacteria; kingdom Bacillati; phylum Actinomycetota; class Actinomycetes; order Kitasatosporales; family Streptomycetaceae; genus Streptomyces; species Streptomyces sp. WAC 06738. The sequence goes on from NZ_CP029618.1 coordinate 3,718,346, forward strand.
GCCCGCGAGCACCAGGCGCAGCGACGTCATGCGGCCGTCGGCTCCGAGCGCGAGGAAGTAGACGGCGACGAGCGCGGCGAGGGCGCCGGCGAAGGCCGCGAGCGGCAGCGTGAAGAGGCCGAGGATGGTGACGTTGAAGACCACGACGAGCACGGCGCCGACCGTGGCGCCCGAGGAGATGCCCAGCAGCATGGGGTCCGCGAGCGGATTCCGTACGAGCGCCTGGAGCGCCATCCCGCACACCGCGAGCCCCGCCCCCACCGCCCCGGCGAGCAGCACGCGCGGGAGGCGCACGTCCCACACGATGGTCTCGCGCACGGGGCTCCAGCCGGGGTCCGCGAGGGCGGGGTGGAGGCGGTGCAGGAGGATGCCCCAGACCTGGCCCGCGGGGACGCGGACGGAGCCGAGGGCGACGGCGGCGGTGGCGGAGAGCAGCAGCAGGCCGAGGAGGAGGACGAGCAGGGCGGGAAAGGGCAGCGCCCGGGCCCTCGTCACCGGAAGCGGTCCGGATGGAGCTGGCGGGCCAGCGAGTCGACGGCCTCCGGGACCCGTACGCCGAGGACGGTCGAGGAGAGCGGGAGGACGGCGAAGCGTTCATTCCGTATCGCCGGGACGTCCTGGAGCGCGGGGTGGGAGAGGAGGAACCGCTTCTTGTCGGCGACGGACCGGTCGCCGTAGTCGTAGACGACGATCGCGTCCGGGGCGCGGGCGGCGACCTGCTCGAACGACACGTCGCCGAAGGGCTTGCCGAGGCCGGCGAAGACGTTGGCGCCGCCGGCCAGTTCGATGATCTCGTTGCCGATCCCGCCGCCGCCCGCGGTGAACGCGGTCTTGTCGCCGCTGTCGTAGACGAAGACCTCCGCGGCCTCCACCCCGGCGACCGCGTCCCGCACGCCGTCGAGCGTCCCGTGCAGCTCGCCGAGGAGCTTCTCCGCCCGCCGCGGGACGCCGAACACCTCGGCGACGGTGCGTATCTCGCGGTCCATGAGGTCCACCGTCACCGGCGGCTCGGCACACGCCTCCAGGCTGAGGTACGAGTCGATGCCGGCCCCGGCGAGCGCGTCGCGGCCGCGGCCCTCCTCGAAGGTGCTGGCGAACCCGCCGTAGACGAAGTCGGGTTCCGCGGCGAGAAGGGTCTCGTACGAGGGGTACTCGTCGGCGATCACCTCGATGCCGTCGTACGCCTCGCGGTAGGCGGGCGGGATCTCGTCGTCGAGATAGCCGGTGCCGACCATGGAGTTCTCCAGCCCGAGGGCGAGCATGATCTCGGTGACGTGCTGGTTGAGGGTCACGGCCCGCTCGGGGGGCCGCTCGTAGACGGTCTCGACCCCGCAGTTGCCGACGGTCACCGGAAACCCGGGCGGCGACTCCCCCTCCACCCGCCCGCCGTCCCGCGCGGGTCCCCCGCAGGCGGCGGCGAGGAGCAGGGAAAGGGGAACGACCACACGCAACGACCGCACCGGGCCGCGCAGCAGGGCACGCACGACGGCGCACGCTCCTCTCCGGGGAAATCCGCCCCAGATCCGTCGAGGAGGCGACGACGTGAGTCTCCTGGCTCTCGGTTCACCGCCGGCCCCTGGCCTTCCCACCCCCGCGGGGGCAGTGGCCTGTTCGAAGCCGGCTCACCGATCACAGTGGCGGGACCGCACCGGATTCACACCGGTTTCCTCGTTCCGCCGTCACCTTTGGCAGCGCCATCATCGCAGACGAACCCCCTCCCGGGGGAGGGCACGTGGCGTGCATGACAGGTGCCCGGGAGCGGGCACCGCCACCTGATCGCCGGCGGCACCCCGTTAGGGTGTAACGCATGGAATCCATGAGTGACCCTTACGAGATACGGGCCGGGGTGCCGTCCGTCGCGGACTACCGGCGGTTGCGGACCGGGGCCGGGTTGTCGGACAAGGCGGCCGAGGCCGCCGCCGTGGGGCTGCCGCAGACCTGGTACGGGGTCGTCGTGTACCACCGCGGGGTGCCCGTGGGGATGGGGCGGGTCGTGGGGGACGGGGGGACCGTGTTCCAGGTGGTGGACATGTGCGTGCTGCCGGACCACCAGGGGCAGGGGCTCGGGAAGCAGATCATGGCGGAGCTCGTCGCGGAGCTCGACCGGCGGGCGCCCGCCACCGCGTACGTGTCGCTCGTCGCCGACGGGCCCGCCCGGTTCCTGTACGAGAAGTTCGGCTTCGCCGACGTCGCCGGGCACGGCTCCCTCGGCATGTACCGCGCCGGCTGAGCAGCCGCGACGCCCGGCCCCGGGCCTCGTACCGCCATACGATAGGCGCATGCCGGAGCGCGACACCGCCCCCTCGCCCACCCCCGCCGTCCACCGTCACGAGTGGACGCCCGACCGGGAGCAGCTCGAAGCCGCGAGCACGGTCTTCGCGCTGCTCGCCGACGCGACGCGGCTGCACCTGCTGTGGCTCCTCGCCGAGGGCGAGGCCGACGTCACCGAGCTGGCCACCGCCAGCGGCGCCGCCCGGCCGGCCGTCAGCCAGCATCTGGCCAAGCTGCGCCTCGCCCACCTGGTGCACTCCAGGAAGGAGGGCCGCCGCGTCGTGTACTCGCTGCGCGACGGGCATCTGCGCGGTCTCGTCGTCGAGGCCCTCAACCACGCCGACCACCTCATGACCGGCGAGCCCTGGCACTCCTGAACCGGTAACCGCCCCGCGGGAATAGCCCCCGGGCCCTCCTCTGTTTAACATGTGCGTATATGCGCACACGAGCAAAGGAAGAGGCCAGGGCCATGTTCTCCGTACTCCGCAACCGCACCTACCGGCACCTCTTCGCCGCCCAGGTCATCGCCCTCGTCGGCACCGGCCTCGCCACCGTCGCGCTCAGCCTCCTCGCCTACGACCTCGCCGGCGGCAACGCCTCCGCCGTCCTCGGCACCGCCCTGGCCGTCAAGATGGTCGCCTACGTCGGCATCGCCCCCGTCATCGGCGCCCTCGGCGACCGCATCCCGCGCCGCGCCCTGCTGGTCGCCGCCGACCTCGTGCGCGGCGTCGTCGCGCTCGCGCTGCCGTTCGTGACCGAGGTCTGGCACATCTACGTGCTGATCTTCCTCCTCCAGTCCGCCTCCGCCGCGTTCACCCCGACCTTCCAGGCCACCATCCCCGAGGTGCTCCCCGCCGAGCGCGACTACACCCGCGCGCTGTCGCTGTCGCGGCTCGCGTACGACATGGAGAGCCTCTTCAGCCCCGTGCTCGCGGCCGGGCTGCTGACGCTCCTCACCTACGACCGGCTCTTCCTCGGCACCGCCGCCGGCTTCGCCGCCTCCGCCGCGCTGGTCGTCTCCGTGGCGCTGCCGAAGCCCACCCCGCGCGAGAGGGGCGGGGAGGGCGGCACGGAGAGCGGCGGGGTGTTCGCCAGGGCCGCGTACGGGATGAGGCTCTTCGGCTCCGCGCCGCAGCTCCGCGCGCTCCTGGCGCTCAACCTCGCCGTCGCGGCGGCCAGTTCGATGGTGATCGTCAACACCGTGGTCCTGGTCCGCGACCACTTCGCCCGCCCGGTCGGCGACGTGTCGCTCGCGCTGGGCGCCTACGGCGCCGGGTCGATGGCCGTCGCGCTGGCGCTCCCCCGAGTGCTGGAGCGGGCCGGCGACCGCGCGGTGATGCTGCCGGCGGCGTTCGTGCCGGCGCCGGTGCTGGCCGTCGTCGGGACGGGCCTGGCGGCGGGGGTGCGGACCTGGCCGGCGCTGCTCGCCGCGTGGGCCCTGCTCGGCGCGGCGACCTCGGCGATGGTGACGCCGGCGGGGCGGGTGATCCGCGGCGCGGTGCCGGGGAAGGCGGACCTGCCGGCGGCGTTCGCGGCGCAGTTCTCGCTGTCGCACGTCGCGTGGCTGGTGACGTACCCGCTGGCCGGCTATCTCGCGGCGCGGGCCGGGACGGGGGTGGCGGCCGGCGTGCTGGCGGTCATCGGGCTCGCGGCGGCGGTGGCGGCGGTGCTGCTGTGGCGGCCGGCGGGCGCGGCGCGTACGGCCGGGCCCTCCCTGCGGGACCGCGGCGCGCGGCTCACCCGGGACCGTACGACCACCGCGGCGTGACGCCCTCGCACCACCCCGCGTGACACGCGTCACCGCACGTCGTCATACCCCCAGGGGGTATCTCTGCTACGCTGATCACCAGAGAGACCGCACCGGAGACGAAGGGCAAGGACACCCACCATGAACGCCACCCAGCATCACGACGCCGGCCACGGTCAGCACGACGCGCACGCCGCCCACCACGGTCACCACGCCCCCGCGGGACCCGCCGGGCTGGACGGCTCCGAGGACGGCTACACCCTCGCGCTGGAGACCACCGAGGCCCCCGCGGGCACCGAGACCGAGCTGCGCTTCCGCCTCCTCGGCGCCGACGGCCGCCCGGTCACCGACCTGACGCCCATCCACGACAAGCTCGTCCACCTGATCGCCGTACGCCGCGACCTCACCCGCTACGTCCACGTCCACCCCGCGGAGGCGGCCGACGGCACCTGGTCCGTCCGCGTCCTCCTCCCCGAGGCCGGCTCCTACCGCGTCTTCGCCGACTTCGCCCCCGCCGCGCTCGGCCGCACCCTCACGCTCGGCGCGGACCTGACGGCCGGCGACGGCGCCGGGCCCGCGCGCGAACTCCCCGCACCCGCCCCGGCCTTCACCGTCGACGGCCGCGAGGTGACGCTGACCGGCGAACTGGCGGCGGGCGAGGGGCGGCGGCTGGAGTTCGCCGTCGCCCGCGACGGCGAGCCGGTCACCGACCTGCAGCCCTACCTGGCCGCGTACGGCCACCTCGTGGCGGTACGCCGCGAGGACCTCGCGTACGTCCACGTCCACCCGGACGGCTCCCCCGGCGACGGGACGACCGAACCCGGCCCCGTCGTGGCGTTCCACGCGCAGGTGCCGGGCCCGGGGACGTACCGGCTGTTCCTCGACTTCAAGCACGAGGACGCGGTGCGCACCGCGGAGTTCACCGCGGTCGTGCGGTGACGGCGGTGCACGGGCCGGAAGGCCGGGCCGCCGGTCAGACCGCCCGTCAGGCCGCCGGCCCCGCCGGTGCAGGAGTCAGTCCGTGCCGACCGGGAAGTTGCTGCGGAACACCCCCTGCGGGTCGCGGGCGCGCTTGACGGCCCGCAGGCGGGCCAGGCTCTCCGGGCTGAAGACGTCCGCCGGGCTCTCGTCGGGGCCCAGGAACGTGTACGGCTTGCGGCCCGCGACGTACGGGCCGAGGGCCTCCACCAGCGCGCTCCGGCGGACGGGGATGCCGGCCGCCGCCTCGGGGGAGAACGGGATGCCGAAGAGATACAGCAGGTACGGCTCCTGCAGCGCGCCGTGCGGGGAGTCCGAGGGGCGGCCCAGCGCGCCGCCGACGTGGCGGAACTGGACGCCGAGCAGCGGCGTGATCGGCTCCGCGAGGAGCGCGTCGATCACGGTGTCGTCGACGGCCGTGACCATCTCGGCGCGGCCGAGGCCCGGGCTGGGGTCCGGGGGCTCGGCGGTGATGGCGCCCAGCTCGTGGACGGGCAGCACGGCCCGGTTGTCGTCGATCCGGCCGGCGATCGCGTCGAACGGGCGCAGCAGCTCGGGCCCGGCGTCCCCGGCGCCCTCGCCGAGGTACGTGGTGTGGACGGCGGCCACCGGGCCGGCACCGGGGGGTTCAGCACGCCGGCCCAGACGGTCAGCTCGTCGGGCGCCGAGGCGGTCACCGAGCGGAAGACGTCGAGCACCTCGCGGGCCTGCGCGCCGGGCCACAGCATCTGGCCGCCGTAGAGGGCGGGCGCGGGGTGCAGGCGGAACTCCGTCGCGGTGACGATCGCGTAGTCGCCGCCGCCGCCCCGCAGGGCCCAGAACAGCTCGGGGTCGCTCTCGGCGGTCACCCGGGCGGGCACGCCCTCGGCGTCGACGACCTCGAAGGCGGTGACCGAGTCGGCCGCCCAGCCGTGCGCGCGGCTGAACCAGCTCACGCCGCCGCCCAGCGTGTAGCCCGTGACGGAGACGACGGGCGAGCTGCCGGGGAGCCCGGTCAGCCCGTGCCGCGACGCCTCTTCCTGTACGCGCCCCCACTTCACCCCGGCGCCGACCCGCGCGATCCGCGCCGCGGGGTCGACCCGCACCTCGTCCAGCAGCGCGGTGCGCAGCAGAACGGCGCCGTTCACGGTCCCCGACGCGCCGTGCCCCGCGGGCTGCGTGGCGACCGCGACACCGGCCCGCCGCGCGAAGCGGACCAGCGCGGCGACGTCGTCGGCGTCGGCCGCCTCCACGACGCCGACGGCGTCGGGCTGCGGCACGGCAAGGTTCCACGGCCTGGCGGCCGCCTCGAAGCCGTCGTCGCCGGGCAGGAGCACCCGGCCGCGGACGGCGGAACGGAGTTCGGCGAAGCTGCTCATCTCGGATCCTCACGGAAGTCAGCAACAAACGGTTCGGATAGCATCTCGCGCGGGCCTGACACCGGGCCGCCGGGGGGGTGCCCGTACGGTCGGCTCTACCCGGACGTACGAGACAGCGCGGACGGACCGCGGCCGGGGCAGGTCCTAGAACCGCCCCGGCCGCCGCGCCAGTCGGGCGCGGGCGTACGCGAACGCCGCCTCGGCGTCCAGTGCGCCCGTGTCCACCGGCACCGTCCGCCACGGCGTACCGGCCAGCACCCGCCGGGTCAGCTCCGTCTCCGCCCGCAGGTGGGCCGCGGCCGACTCCAGGTCCCGTACGTGCCGCGTGCCCGGCGAGGAGCCCAGCTTCGCCACGTACCACTCCGCCCACCCGGCGCCCTCCCGGGCGACCGCCCGGCCGAGGGCCGCCCCGGGGTCGTCGTGCACGTAGACGACCGTGACCTCCGCGGGGGCCACCGCCCGCACCAGTTCCCCGACCACGCCCGCGACGGCGTCCTCGTCGTGGCCCCAGGCCACGAGCGACGGCACGAAGGGCAGCAGCGCGTCCGTCACCAGGACGTCCGTCCCGGCGGCGGCCGCCTCCGCGACGTACGCGCGGACGCACGCGACCAGCGTTCCGGGGCGCACCGCCCCCGTACCGTCCGCGAACTCCTCGGCCACCGGCCGGAACACCTCGCGCGCGAGGATGTCGGCCTCCTCGAAGTGGTCGACCACCGCCCCGTCTTCGCGGAGCGCCGCGGCGAGGGCGCGGCACAGGGTGGACTTGCCGACCCCGGGACTGTTCCCGATCACGGACACGAGCTGAACGGTCATCGCGGCAGTCTCGCAGCCGCCGCCCGACCCCCGCGGAGTGGGTGCGATGTCCGGAGGCGCGAGGGTCTGTACCACCTTCGTCAATGTGAGATAGGTCTCACCGCCGCACTTCTTATGGGGATTCTTCGTGCTCCGCGGGATTCCTGCGCTGGCACATTGTTCCCGCGTCGGAGCACCCCTCGCCCCCACGCGACGGAAGGGACGCCAGGACAGTGACGACGATCTACTGCCCGCGGTGCGACAGCCGGCACGACCCGGCGGGAGCGCCGTGGTGCGCGCAGCCGCGCGACGTGCCCGCGGTCCCCGAGATCTACGGGACCCTCGGCGCCCCGGCCCAGCTTCCCGCGGGGGCGCCGAGCGGACCCGCGCCCGCGGACCTGGAGCTGTTCGACGAGCACGACCGGACGGCGGCCCTGCCCGCGGTGCCGGAAGCCGCGTACGGCGGCGAGGGGGTGGGGGCGGAACTCGTGCCCGTACCGCCCCGGGCGCGGCACCGGCGCTACAAGCGGCGCAGCCGGCGGCTGGCCGGTCTCGCGGCCGCCGGGATGACCGTGCTCTCCGGCGGGCTGCTCGCCGCGAACGCCATGGGCGGCGGCGGAGGTGCCCGTACGGACGAGGCCGTGGCGCGGGCCGACACCCCCGTGCAGCCGCTCCCGTCCGAGGAGCCCGGCGGCGACGGCGGCGCCACCCCGGACGGCGACCGCCCCTCGGGCGCGGCGAAGCCGGACGGCGCGGAGCCCACCGGGCCGCGGCCCGGGCCGACGAAGGCCGCCCGCGACGCGGACCGGCCCGCGGAGAGCCCGGCACCGGCGAAGGACAGCCCGGCGCCGACGACCACCACCCCGGCGGAGGGCCGCGTCACCGCGCCGGACACCGCCGAACCCGAGTCGTCGTCACCGTCCACCGGCACCCCGACGCCCACGCCGAGCAAGGAGGGCGACACCGGCACCGGCGGCGACGACGGCGGCTCGAACGGCTCCGGCGGCTCGGGAGGTTCGGGCGACTCCGGCGGCGGCTCGGCCGAGGACTCCGACCGCGGCGGCCTCGAACTCGACCTGCCGCTCCTCAACGGCCTCCTCTGACGGCACCCGCCACGCTCACGCGCCGTTCCGCGCGCCCGCCACCACCCCGCGGAACGGCGCCGCGACGAGCAGCGCCGCCAGGACCAGCACCCCGCTCGCCCACAGCGGGCCGCGGTTCCCCGCGGCGCCGATCGCGCCCGCGGCGACGAGCGGCCCGGCCACGGCACCGACGTTCAGCGCCGCCGTCGCGTACGCCCCGGCCATCGTGGGTGCCCCTGCGGCCTCGTACAGCACCCGCGTGATCAGCGTGCTGCCCACCGCGAACGACAGCGCCCCCAGCACGCACACGAGCCCGAGCAGCGCGACAGGATAGCCGGCCAGCAGCCCCAGCACCGGCCAGCCGGCGAGCAGCAGCGGTCCGCCGACGGCGACGACCGCACCGGGGCGCACGTCCGCGAGCCGCCCCGCGAAGGTGACGCCGGCGAACGACCCCGCCCCGAAGAGCACCAGCGCGACCGAGATCCACGGCTTGGCCAGCCCGGCGGTGTCGGTGACGAGCGGCGCCAGGAAGGTGAAGCTGCCGAACGTGGCCGCGTTCACCAGCGCGCCGAGCAGCATGACGAGGATCAGCCGCGGGCTCCTGAGCCGCGCGATCTCCGACCGCAGCGCGGGCCCGCCCGCCGCATCCTGCCGCGCCCGGCGCCCGGGGATCCCGGCGAGGATGCCGAGGGCCGCGGGCAGGCAGAGGGCGGCGACCGCCCAGAACGTGGCCCGCCAGCCGAACGCCGCGCCCAGCAGCGACCCGCCCGGCACCCCGGCGACCGTCGCCACCGTCGTGCCCGACAGCAGGACGGCCAGCGCCCGCCCCTTCCGGTCGGGCGGTACGAGCCCGGCGGCGGTGGTCAGCGCGACGGCGAGGAAGCCCGCGTTCGCCAGCGCGGCGAGGATCCGGGTGGCGAAGAGCACCGCGAAGCTGCCGGTGACGGCACCCACGACGTGCGCCGCCGCGAACGCGAGGACGAAGGCGAGGAGCGTGCTCCGCCCCGGCCAGTTGCGGGCGAGCGCGGCCACGAGCGGGGCGCCGGCGACCATGCCGACGGCGAACGCGGAGGTGAGGGTGCCGGCCGTGCCGACGGAGACGCCGAGGTCCGAGGCGACGTCCGGCAGCAGTCCTGCGAGCATGAACTCGGACGTGCCCATGGCGAAGACGACCAGGGCAAGCAGATAGAGCGGGAAGGGCATCGGGAGGCTCCGAGACGAGGGAGGAAAGAGGGGGAGGCGTCTCGGTCACCGCGGGGTCAGCGCCCGGGGGCACGCGCGTCCGGCCGCGTCAGGCGGCGCGGCGGCGGGGCTGCGGACTCAGTGGTTCAGGGGGCTGACGGCGTGACCGAAAGCCCCCGCCCTGTCCGACTCGGGGCTCGACATGACGCGCACGCTACCCGAGCGGGCACCGGGGAGGCACGCCGGTTTCCGGTACGCACCGCCCGTACGGCCCGCACGGCAAGCGCCGCCCGCACCGCAAGCACCCCGCCCGCACCGTCCGTACGGCCGCGGGAGGCCGCCCCTCACCCCCACACCGCCTCCCCCGCCACCGCACCCAGGAACGCCGCGCCGAGCCCCACCGCCAGACTCGCGCCCACGTACGCCGCCGCGTACCGCCCCCGGCCCTTCTCGGCCAGCCGCAGCACCTCGTACGAGAACGTCGAGTACGTCGTCAGCGCCCCGCACAGCCCCGTGCCCAGCAGCAGCCGCACCGACTCCGGGGCGGCGCCGGCCAGCGTCGCGCCCGCGAGGGTGCCGAGGATCAGGCAGCCGGTGACGTTGACGGCCAGCGTGCCCCAGGGGAACGGCGAGCCGTGCCGCAACTGCACCGCCCGGTCCGTGACGTACCGCAGCGGCGCCCCCGCCATCCCCCCGGCGATCACGAGCAGCCAGTTCACGCGTCCCCCTCCCCCTCCGCGGCCGCCCCGGCGGGCGGCCCCCACACCGCCCGCCGCGTCACGGCCTGCGCCGCCCACACCGCCGCGAGCGCCGCGACCGGCGTCAGCACCAGGTACGCCACCCCCGCCGCCGCCCGCTCCTCCTCCGCCACCAGCCGCTGCACGTCCACCGCGTACGTCGAGAACGTCGTGAACCCTCCGAGTACCCCCGCGCCCAGGAACGGCCGCACCAGCCGGTGCGCCGTCCGTGCCTCCGTGATCAGGACCATCAGCACGCCGATCGCCACGCACCCGACGACGTTCACCAGCAGCGTCGTCCACGGGAAGGCCGCCGGCTCCGTGGGCCAGAGCAGCCCGGCCCCGTACCGCGCCGCGGACCCCAGCCCGCCGCCCAGCGCCACCATCGCCACCGGCGCGCCCTGACCGCGCCACCGGTGCTCGGCCGGCACGGGCCGCACCACCTCGACATCGGGGTCGATCGGCTCTGCCCGGTGCGCCCGGCGGACGTCGTCGCCGGGCCGCGGGGCCTCCGTCATGCGCACCTCACCCACTCGCCGCGGCGCGCGCGGTGGCGCGCGCCTTCCGTCGCAAGCAGGGACCGTTGGCGGCATCCGGCGCCGCGGTTCGGGTACGGCGGGCCCCACCGCCGCGGGACGGCCCGGCCGGCGTACCGGCGGCCGTCGCCGTACCCCAGGCTACGCTCCCGCGCCCCCCACGGGCCGCCCGCGCCCCCGCCCGGGAGGCCGCGCCGTCGAGCGCCGCCGGCACCGTCCTCACCTGCGTATGAATCCCGTCAACGCCGCCCCCCGCCTCGTCAGGGGACCGTCAACACCTGTCACATCCGCCCCGGCGCGGGGTTTCTCTGGACATGTCCGTTCGATTCGATTCCGTCTAGGAGCACCGATGGCCGACGTGGCCTTCGTCGTCACCACGCTCGCGGTCTTCGCGCTGGTGGCGCTCATCGCCCGAGGGGTGGCCAGGCTGTGACCGCCGACAACGTGGTGGGCCTCATCGTGGCCGTCGCCCTGCTGGGCTACCTGGTCCTCGCCCTCGTCTTCCCCGAGAGGTTCTGAGGTCCCGGCATGAGCCCGATACTCGCTGACGTGCTCCAGGTGTCGGCGCTGGTCGTCGCCCTCGCGCTCGTCCACCGCCCCCTCGGCGACTACATGGCCGGGGTCTACGGCGGCAAGAAGCACAGCCGCGTGGAGCGCTGGATCTACCGCGCCATCGGCGCCGACCCCGACGCCGGGATGCGCTGGCCCGCGTACCTGCGCGCCGTGCTCGCCTTCTCCCTGGCCGGCGTGCTCTTCCTCTACCTGCTCCAGCGGGTCCAGGACAAGCTGCCGCTCTCCCTCGGCTTCGCCGCGATCAGCCCCGACCAGGCGTTCAACACCGCCGCGTCGTTCGTCGCGAACACCAACTGGCAGTCGTACTCGGGCGAGTCCGCGATGGGCCACCTCACCCAGACCGGCGGCCTGGCCGTGCAGAACTTCGTCTCGGCCGCCGTCGGCATGGCCGTCGCGGTCGCCCTCATCCGCGGCTTCGCCCGCTCCCGCACCGGCGAACTGGGCAACTTCTGGGCGGACCTGGTCCGCGGCACGCTGCGGATCCTGCTGCCGATGGCCGCCGTCGCGGCCGTGCTGCTCGTCGCGTGCGGCGCGATCCAGAACTTCTCCGGCACCGAGTCCGTGACGACCGTGACCGGGCAGACCCAGCACCTCACCGGCGGCGCCGTCGCGTCCCAGGAGGCCATCAAGGAGCTGGGCACCAACGGCGGCGGCTTCTACAACGCCAACTCCGCCCACCCCTTCGAGAACCCCAACGGCATCTCCAACCTCCTCGAAATCTTCCTGCTGCTCGTCATCCCGTTCGCCATGCCGCGCACCTTCGGCAGGATGGTCGGCAGCGTCCGGCAGGGCTACGCCGTCGTGGCCGCGATGGCCGGCATCTGGCTGGCCGGCGTGGTCGCCGTGACCGCGCTGGAGGCCGCGCACCCGGGCACCGCCGCGCAGGTGGCGGGCGGCGCGATGGAGGGCAAGGAGCAGCGGCTCGGCGAGGGCGCGTCGTCGCTCTTCGCGGTCTCCACGACCATGACGTCGACGGGCGCGGTCAACGCCTTCCACGACTCCTTCGGCGGACTCTCCGGCGGCGTGCTGCTCTTCGGCATGATGATCGGCGAGATCGCGCCCGGCGGGGTCGGCTCGGGGCTGTACGGCATGCTGGTGATGGCGATCGTCGCGGTCTTCATCGCCGGGCTCATGGTGGGCCGTACGCCCGAGTACCTCGGCAAGAAGATCGGGCCCCGCGAGATGAAGCTCGCGGCCTGCTACATCCTCGTCACCCCCGCGCTGGTGCTGACCGGCACGGCGCTGGCGATGGGCACGGGCAACGGCGAGTCGTCGATGACGAACACCGGGCCGCACGGCTTCTCCGAGGTCCTCTACGCCTACACCTCCGCCTCCCACAACAACGGCAGCGCCTTCGCGGGCTTCTCGGCGAACACCGGGTTCCACAACACCGCGCTCGGCCTGTGCATGCTGGTCGGCCGGTTCCTGCCGATGGTGTTCGTGCTGGCGCTGGCCGGCTCGCTCGCCGGGCAGCGGCCCGTGCCGGCCACCGCCGGGACGCTCCGTACCGACAGGCCGCTGTTCACCGGCGTGCTGGTGGCCTGCATCGCCGTCGTCGCCGGGCTCACCTTCTTCCCCTCGCTCGCACTCGGGCCGCTCGCCGAAGGACTGGCAGCATGATCACGCAGACAGAGACCCCTCCGCACGCCCCCGTGGATCCCGTACGGACCGAGGCCGGACCCCGGGTCGCCGGCGGCCTGTTCGACCCCGGGCAGCTCCTGCGGTCCGTACCCGACGCGGTGCGCAAGCTCGACCCGCGGGTCATGGCGAAGTCGCCGGTGATGTTCGTGGTCGAGATCGGCTCGGTGTTCACCACGGTCCTCGCGGTCACCGACCCGGGCGACTGGTTCGGCTGGGTCATCGCCGCCTGGCTCTGGCTCACCGTGCTCTTCGCCAACCTGGCGGAGGCCGTCGCCGAGGGCCGCGGCAAGGCGCAGGCCGACACGCTGCGCCGGGCCAAGACGGACACGGTCGCCCGCCGCCGTACCACCGCGGGCGAGGAACGGGTCCCCGGCACCGACCTGCGCGTCGGCGACCTCGTCGTCTGCGAGGCCGGCGACGTCATACCCGGCGACGGCGACGTGGCCGAAGGCGTCGCCTCCGTCGACGAGTCCGCGATCACCGGCGAATCGGCGCCCGTGATCCGGGAGTCGGGCGGCGACCGCTCGGCGGTCACCGGCGGCACCAAGGTGCTCTCGGACCGCATCGTCGTACGGATCACCGCCAAGCCCGGCGAGACGTTCATCGACCGCATGATCGCGCTCGTCGAGGGCGCGGCCCGGCAGAAGACGCCGAACGAGATCGCGCTGAACATCCTGCTCTCGTCGCTCACGATCGTCTTCCTGCTGGCCGTCGTCACGCTCCAGCCCTTCGCGGTCTACGCGGGCGCCGAGCAGTCCCTCGTCGTGCTCGCCGCGCTGCTCGTCTGCCTCATCCCCACCACCATCGGCGCGCTGCTCTCCGCCATCGGCATCGCGGGCATGGACCGGCTCGTCCAGCGCAACGTGCTCGCCATGTCCGGCCGGGCCGTCGAGGCGGCCGGCGACGTGTCCACGCTGCTGCTGGACAAGACCGGCACCATCACGCTCGGCAACCGGCAGGCGCACGAGTTCCTGCCCGTACCCGGCGCGGGCGAGGCCGAACTCGCCGACGCCGCGCAGTTGTCGTCGCTCGCCGACGAGACGCCGGAGGGCCGCTCGATCGTCGTGCTCGCCACGTCCCGCTACGGGCTGCGCGAGCGCGAACCCGGCGCGCTGGCGCACGCCGACTGGGTGCCGTTCACCGCGCAGACCCGCATGTCGGGCGTCGACGTCGACGGCCGCCGGATCCGCAAGGGCGCGGCGGGCGCGGTCGCGGCGTGGGTACGGGAACGGGGCGGTGACGTCCCGGACACCGTGCGGGACATGGCCGACACCGTCGCCGACTCCGGCGGCACCCCGCTGCTCGTCGCCGTCGCCGACGACCGGGGCGGCGCGCGGGTCCTCGGCGTCGTCCACCTCAAGGACGTCGTGAAGGAGGGCATGCGCAAACGCTTCGCCGAACTGCGCCGCATGGGCATCAGGACCGTCATGATCACGGGTGACAACGCCAAGACGGCGAAGGCCATCGCCGCCGAGGCCGGCGTCGACGACTTCCTCGCCGAGGCCACGCCCGAGGACAAGATGGCCCTCATCAAGCGCGAACAGGCGGGCGGCAAGCTCGTCGCCATGACCGGCGACGGCACGAACGACGCCCCCGCGCTGGCCCAGGCGGACGTCGGCGTCGCCATGAACACCGGCACCTCCGCCGCCAAGGAGGCCGGGAACATGGTCGACCTGGACTCCAACCCGACGAAGCTCATCGAGATCGTGGAGATCGGGAAGCAGCTCCTCATCACCCGGGGCGCGCTCACGACCTTCTCGATCGCCAACGACGTCGCGAAGTACTTCGCGATCATCCCCGCGATGTTCGCCGCCGCCTACCCGAGCCTGGACAAGCTCAACATCATGCAGTTGTCCTCGCCGGAGTCGGCGATCCTCTCCGCGGTCGTCTTCAACGCGCTGATCATTGTCGCGCTGGTCCCGCTGGCGCTGCGCGGCGTGCGCTACCGCCCGATGAGCGCCGACCGCATGCTCCGGCGCAACATCGGGGTCTACGGCCTCGGCGGGCTGGTGGCCCCGTTCGTCGGCATCAAGCTGATCGACCTCGTCGTCTCGCTCATCCCCGGAATCGGCTGAGGAACCCTGATGAACACTTCCGCACGCTCCACCGCCCGGCTGCTCGTCAGCGCGCTGCGCGCGCTGCTGGTCCTCACCGTGGTCACCGGCGTGATCTACCCCTTGGTGATCACGGGCATCGCGCAGGGCGCGTTCGCCGGGAAGGCGAACGGCTCGAAGGTCGAGTTCGAGGGCCGGGAGGCGGGCTCGAAGCTGATCGGCCAGAGCTGGAACCTCAAGGGCACGGACACCCCCGACCCCCGCTGGTTCCAGCCCCGCCCCTCCAACAGCGCCTACGACCCCCTGGCCACGGGCCCGTCGAACCTGGGCGCGTCGGACGCGACGCTGGTGAAGACGGTGAAGGAGGCGAAGCAGCAGGTGGCGTCCTTCAACGACGTCCCCGTATCGGAGGTCCCGAAGGACGCGGTAACGGGCTCGGGCTCGGCGATAGACCCGCACATCTCCCCGGCGTACGCGGAGATCCAGGTGAACCGGGTGGCACAGGAGAACGGCCTGGCGGCGGCCCAGGTGGAGAACCTGGTGAACGCCCACAAGGAGGGCCGGGACCTGGGCTTCCTGGGCAACGAGAAGGTCAACGTCCTGGAACTGAACCTGGCCCTGTCCCGCCTGACGGACGACTGACGGCGGGGATCAGCCGACGTAGTTCTTCAGGGTCTCCGTGTCGAGCGTGATGCCCACCGGGTCGGCAAGAGTCACTTCCTCGCCGAAGGGGGCCCGGTGGATGTCCAGGTAGCATCCGCGCTCAGGGTGGGGGTTGGTCTGGACGACGACGGTGTCGGTATCGCGGTCCACCAGGAGGTAGACGGGGATGCCCGCTGCCGCGTAGGCGGCCGGCTTGTCCTGCCGGTCGCGGCGGTCGGTGTCCCCGTCGTGCGAGGTGACCTCGACGACCATCAGGACGCCGTCGGGCTCGGACCACTCACCGACCCCGGCAAAGTGCCCGTCCGGCGCCAGGACGCCATCGGGCCGGGCGCGCCCCTGCCGGTAGGTCTCGACCTTCAGCCCGCGTCCGGCCGGGTAGAGAAAGAGATCAGGGCGCTGTTGAAGACAGCGCTTCAGCAGCCACCTGATGATCTCGTCGTGGTCCCCGTCCAGCACGCGCTTCCCCTCGATCCGTCCGTTGAGGAACTCCAACGTGACGGTCTCGGGTGCGGCGGAAGCGATCTCTTCGAACTCCTCCACCAGCATGTGAGACCTCGTGCGTTGAGCCATAACCGTCGTGGTGCCCGCTTCCGGGCGAGCGCCAGCTTCGCCCGCCCCGGGCCAGGCCGGGGGCATATTTCGCGACGATCACACCTACGAGTGATCACACGCGCCTCGCCCACCCCGGCACCTCACACCGCCCCGGACAGCTTCTTCACCATCACCGTGTACGGAGGCGAGTCGTCGTCCGATGCGAACTCGTCGGCCTTCTCGTAGCCCCAGCTCTCGTAGAGGCAAATGACCTTGGCGTGGGCGGTCTCGACCTGGAGGGACACCATGTCCGCCGCCACGGGACCGATCAGCGCATCGTGGATCTTCTTGGCGCGCCCAGTCCCACGCCACCCAGGCAGCACCATCAGCTCCGAGAGGGCGAACACGGACCCCCGGAGGTCGCGCCGCCGCTCACTCCCCTTCCACCAACCGCCCGGCGCGAGCATCGCCCCGTAGGCGTATCCCACCGCGCTTCCGTCCTCCCACCCGGACACGCACCGCCAGTTCTTCCGGGAGGACCAGAGGTCCAGGAAGTAGGTGAAGCGCTCGCGGGAGTGGAAAGGGTCGGGATGGTCCGCGTACACCTCGTCATGGATGTCCAGCAACAGAGATCGCACGTCGTCGGCTTCGGCGTGCCCATGCCGCTTCAGTTCCATCGCCCGGACACCTCGATCCACTCGACCACTTCGGGAGCCCTCGACCCTGAGGTGGCCACCATCTCGCGCGTCAGGGCCAAGGTGTGCGACGTCCTCTTCGACCCGGAGGGAAGCAAGGCGTACGCCTTCGCCCCCGTGGCGCAGGCCGACTCCAACTCGCCTTGCCGCGCTTGCGCAAGCGCCAGGTGCGCGGTGTAGAGCGCCCTGTCCCGGACCTGCCCCTCGGAGAGGGCGGCGAGGGTGCGGTGCAGGCAGAATTCGGCCCGGTCGTGGGCCCCCATGGCCGTCCACATGTACGACGACTGGGCGTCGAACTCGGCCCGGCCGTAGAAACTGATCCAGTCCGAGTGCGGCACGTCGGCACGGCGCTCGAAGTTCTTCTCGGCCAGGCCGTGTGCGCGCAGTGCGTCGGTGCGCAGGCGGAGACGGGCGAGGGCATTGGCGTTGCGCAGGTGTCCGAGAGACGCGTACAGAGGGTTGCGCCGGGCAGCCGTCGACCGCTTCATCACGTCGGCGCCGGCAGCGGCCTCGCCGTGGTTCTCCCGCTGGCTCGACGTGAGCATGAGGTGGTCCCAGATACGGAAGGCCGTCCCGCTGTCCCTGGAGAGGCTGGCGAGCGTCATGGCCTTGTCGAGATGCCCGCGGGCGCGCTGAGGTGCGCTGGCATCGATGGCGGCGAAGGCAGCGGACGCCAGCGCCTCGGCGGCCAGGCGATGCAGCCCGTCCCGCACCCGGGCGGAGGCTCCGCCGGCGGCCAGGGCGGACTGGATGCGCCGGGCGAGTTCGGTGGCGAGACTCTCCACGGTGCGGGAACCGCCGACCGTGCGGTCCAGCCGGAGAATTCCCACGTAGTCCCGGTGAAACCTGTGGACGTCGCCCGTACCCAGACGTCCGCGGGGTGTGGGCGGCGGGACCACGAGCGAAAGGCCCGTCGCGCTCGCTGCCGTGAGGAATTCGCGACGACGCCGCACAAGCTCGCCCTCAGACGATGCGGGGCTCTTCTTACGCCGGGGGATGAACCCGAGATCCTCGGAAGAGGCGCCCAGTACCTGCTCGATGCAGAAGCGGATGCGATCCTGGGGCCACTTCGTGTCGTATCTCAGCCACCGTCGTACGTCAGCGTCGGTCACCGCGCCGGGAGAACCCGTCAGCCGTTCGATCGCGACGTTGACCTGCCTGGCTAACTCTGCCTGGGAGAAGCCGAGTGCGTCGATCCGCGCTCCCAGCTTGGCGTTCGCGTACACGGCACGAAGGTAACGCTCCACGATCGCGTCACGACAGCGCGAAGGTAAAAATCACCGGGTCCCGCGCCGGAGTCCCATCGCTTCTCACCTGTCGCCCACGCCGCCCCCGGCCGTTGACTGTGTCGCGAACACGGAACGTACTGGGCTCCGCCCGGAACGAGGTAAGCATCATGACCACATACGCGCGCGGGTTCACCAGAAGTGCCGGCTCCGTTGGCAAAGCGCGCGACTTTGTCGCCGCTGCCGTCGGTGTGGGTGAACGGGCCGAGGACATTCGGGTGTGCGTTTCCGAGCTCGCCACCAACGCCCTGCTGCACGGCACCCCGCGGGGGCGCGAATTTCGCGTGCACGTTGCCGTGGACGTTGGCGCCGTGCGTATCGAAGTGCACGACGCGAGCGACGCGCTTCCCCGTCTCCTCACGCCCGCGGAAACCGACGACCGCGGCCGCGGCCTGCAATTGGTCGACGCACTCGCCGACGACTGGGGCACCTCCGACCGCCAGGGCATCGGCAAAGTCGTCTGGACAATGTTCAAGATCCCCTGTGGGACGCCCTCTTCGGCCGACACAGACACAGAGTGAAGGAAGGCCGTCGACCGCGTCCTGCACTCGGGCACCCTGCGACGGGGTGCAAGGTACGTGCGCAGTGGACCACGATGACGCCGCCGGGGCGGGTCTGTTGGACCCACGGGTACGGGAGGTGCCTTCGCGGCGCGGTCGCTGCCGGGGTTGAGGCGGTGACGGTGGGTGCGGCCGGAGGAGGCCGGGGTCGGGTCTTGGCGGACGTGAGGGCTTGTCGGGGTCGGGGGGTCCGAGTCGGGGTGGGCGGTGTCGCGTGGGAGCGGTCCGTACGGGGGTTTTGGAGCATCGGGCCCCACCTCGCCCGGCGGCCCGTTCCCCGGTGTGCCCGGCTCCGGTCACAGCGGCGATCACGCACAGCACCCGGCGCCCGCCGGTGCCCAGGACCTGAGCACCCGGGGAAGCAAGGCCCAACGCCTGCCGCACGACGTGCCTCCGCCCCGCGATCCCCCGACGGGGGTGCCCGTACCGCAGGAGCGGAGACACTGGGCCGTAACTCGCGGTAACCCCCCTGGATTCGGGCCGAATCAGGCCCCAGCGCCCGAGTTTTGCCCCACGGCACGCACTGCCCACTCGACGCCGCGCAGAACCCCGGCGCGCCGTCGCTGGGCGGACGCACCTCACGCGGCCGGGAGTTGGGCGCGGCTTCCCCGGGTGCGGGGTTCCGGTGCTGCATGCGGCGGGGGCGGTCCCGTTGCCGGTCGCTTCCCCGGGTGGGCGGGTTCTGGGTGCTGGCGGGCGCGGGTTGTTGCGTGTGATCGCCGCTGCGGCCGGAGCGGGTTCCTTCGGGGACGTGGCTGGGCTCCGGCCTGGGGGGCCAATGCTCCAAAACCCACGTTGGCCCTTTCGCCTACGAGATCGCCCACCCCGACGCCCGCCCTTCCTACGACGCCGGCCAGCCCGGCGACAAGGGCCCGCCGCCACCGCGCCGCCGCCCCGACACCGGGTCCATCCCGCGCCCGGCCGCCACGCACCGGACCCCCACCCCGGCGCCGCGAACGCCCGCAACCGGTCCCACCCTGCACCGGTCCTCGCCCCCGCCCACCGCGGACATCGGCAACCGGACCGAGCCCAGATCCGTGGGGCCCAGCCCACGCACACGTCAGGCCCGCCGACCGCACCGGCATCGGCACCAGCACCGGCAAAGCCGTCTGGGCGGTGTTCAGTGCCACCGGTCGTGGACTGGCTGTTCACCCGGCGTCCGGGCGGGTCGTAGCGTCGGGCGGGCCGGGCGCCGCGGTGGCGGGCCGGGGAGGGGAGTCGTCATGGCCGTGATTGCGCATTTCAGTGACGTTCACATCGACGACGAGCGCAGTGTCCTGCGGGCCCGTGCCGTCGTCGAGTATCTGGAGGATCTGCCCTGCGACCTCGACCTCGTCCTCGTCACCGGGGACATCGCCGACCACGGCGCCCCCGCCGAGTACGCGACCGCCCGCGAACTGCTCGCCTCGCGGCATCCCGTGCTGGTCTGTCCCGGCAACCACGACGACCGGGCCGCCTTCCGCAGCGGGCTGCTCGGGGAGGCGGCGGCCTCGGGCCCCGTCGACCAGGTATATCGCGGGGACGGGTTCACGGTGCTCGCGTGTGACTCGTCGGTGCCCGGGAAGCCCGAGGGGTGGCTCGGGGACGAGACGCTGGCGTGGCTGGAGGGGGAGTTGGGGCGGGTGCCGGAGGGGGAGCCGGTGCTGGTCGCGTTCCACCATCCGCCGGTCGAGCTCCATGTGCCGTACGTGGACGAGATCCGGCAGTTCGACGAAGCACGCCTCGCCGAGCTGGCCGGGCGCCACGCGCAGGTGGCCGCCTTCCTCGCCGGGCACGCGCACACCGCCGCCGCCACCACCTTCGCCGGCCGCCCGCTGCTCGTCGCGCCCGGTGTGGTCAACACCGTCCGGCTGCCCTGGGAGCGGCAGGCGGACGCCGCGCACCACGTCCATCTCGACCAGCCGCCGGCCCTGGCGTTCCACGTCCTGGAGGCGGACGGCAGGCTGACCACCCACTTCCGTCCGGTGTCAACCGGAGGTTGACGACGCGCGGGTGTCAACCTACGGTTGTCAGCATGACGGAACCCGACCGCTCCACGCATCCCGTACGCCTCGACGACCTCATCGAGGCCATCAAGAAGGTCCACCCCGACGTCCTCGACCAGCTCACCGGAGCCGTCGTCGCCGCCGACCACCTCGGCGACGTCGCGGACCACCTCATCGGCCACTTCGTGGACCAGGCGCGGCGCTCCGGCGCGTCCTGGACCGACATCGGCAAGAGCATGGGCGTCACCCGGCAGGCCGCCCAGAAGCGGTTCGTGACCAAGGGCTCGGACGAGGGCCTCACGCTCGACCCGAGCGAGGGCTTCGCCCGGTTCACCCCCCGCGCCAAGAGCGTGGTGATGGCGTCCCAGGGCGAGGCCCGTGCCGCGGGCAACACCGAGATCGGCCCGGCCCACCTCGTCCTCGGGCTGCTCGCCGAGCCCGACGCCGTCGGCGGGGCGGCGATCAAGGCGCAGGGCATCCTCCTCGACACCGTGCGCCAGGAGGCCGCCGCGGTGCTGCCGCCGGCCGCGGAGGGCGCGGTGCCGGAGCTGATCCCGTACAACGCGGAGGGGAAGAAGGCGCTGGAGCTGACCTTCCGCGAGGCGCTGCGGCTCGGCCACAACTACATCGGTACGGAGCACATCCTGCTGGCGCTGCTGGAGCAGGAGAACGGCGACGGCGTGCTCTCCAGGCTCGGCGTCGACCGCGCGGCGGCGGAGGCCCACATCGCCGCGACGCTGGCCCCCTACCAGCAGGGCGGGGGCGCATAGCCCGTCACCGTGCGGGTGCCTGCCGGGGCCCGGCGTCGTCCTGTACGGGCCGCGCCCCGGCCCGTACGCCCCCGGCGGCACCCGTACGCGCGGCACCCCGGGCAGCCCGCACCTCCCCCACGCGCTCCGCCACCCACAGCACCACCGTCCCCGCCGCCAGCACCGCGCCCAGCGCCGACACCGCCTGCCAGCCGCCCCGTGCCCAGACCACCGACGTGAGCGCCGAGCCGACCGCCCCGCCCGCGAAGAAGCTGGTCATGAAGGCGGAGTTGATGCGGTTGCGGGCGTCCGGGCGGATCGCGTACACGACCGCCTGGTTGCTGTTGAGCACCGCCTGCTGCGCGACGTTGAGGCCGACGATCCCCACGACGAGCCACGGCAGCGACTCGCCCGCCACCCCCAGCAGCACCCACGAGCCGGTCAGCACCAGCACGCCCGCGCCCGTCACCGCCTGGACGTGGCCGCGGTCGTTGAGCCGTCCCGCGAACGTCATCGTCACCACGCCCACCGCCCCGACCAGGCCGAACAGCCCGATCGCCGACTCCGACCAGCCGTACGGCGGCCGCGCCAGCAGGAACGTCAGCGCCGTCAACTGCACGCTGTACGAGGCCAGCGACAGCGCCCCGAGCGCCGACCGCCGCCGCAGCACCGGCTCCTCGCGCAGCAGCGCGACCGTGGAGCGCAGCAGGGCGGGATACGACATGCGCGCCATCCCCGCGCCCGCCGCCGGCAGCCGCGGCAGGTGGCGGTGGAGGAGGACGGCCATGCCGGCCATGAGCAGGGCGTTGACCCAGTAGATCGTGCGCCAGCCACCGAGTTCCGACAGCGCCCCCGAGGCGGTACGGGCCAGCAGCCCGCCGAGCAGGATGCCGGACATCACGACGCCCACCACCCGCCCCCGCTCCTCCGGCGCCGCGAGCCCCGCCGCGTACGGGACGACGACCTGCGCGCCGACGGACGCCAGCGCGGTGAGGACCGTACCGGCGAGCAGCACGGGGCCGTTGGGCGCGGCGGCGGTGAGCGCGAGGAACGCGGCGGTGGCGACGAAGAGCCCGACGGACAGCCGCCGCCGGTCGGTCACGTCGCCGAGGGGGACGAGGAGGATGAGGCCCAGCGCGTACCCGGTCTGCGCGGCGGTGACGACGAGCGCGGCCAGCGTGCTGCCGACGTGCAGGTCGCGGCCGATGAGGTCGAGGAGGGGCTGGGCGAAGTAGTTGCCCGCCACGGACAGGCCGGTGGCGGTCGCCATGAGCAGCAGCATGCCGCGGCCGAGGGTGCCGGGCTCCTCGCGCGGTGATCGCGGTGATCGCGTTGATCGCGTTGATGCCGGGTCCGTTGTCATGACCCCAGACTCCGCCCGCCCCCAAGGATGAGTCCAACACATAGTTGTCATCTGATCCATCTCGTATCACGATGGATCGCATGGAGCTGCAGCAACTGCGCTACGTCGTCGCCGTCGCGGACACCGGCGGGTTCACCCGCGCCGCCGAGCGCTGCCATGTCGTCCAGTCGGCGCTGAGCCACCAGATCGGCAAGCTCGAACGGGAGCTGGGCGCCCGGCTGTTCGACCGGACGAGCCGGCAGGTGCGCCCGACCCGCGCCGGCGAGGCGTTCCTGCCCGCCGCCCGCGCGACCCTCGCGGCCGCTGAGCGGGCCCGCGCCGAGGTGGCGGCGGCGACGGGGGAGGTGCGCGGGCGGCTGGCCATCGGGTCGATCCCGACGGTGGCGGCGGTGAACCTGCCGACGGCGCTGAAGGAGTTCCACGACACGTACCCGCAGGTGCGGATCAGCCTGGCGGTGGGCGCGAGCGAGCACCTGGTGCGGGCGGTCGCGGAGGGCACGTACGACCTGGCGCTGCTCGGCGTCCCGGCGGGCTTCCGGGCGGACAAGGTCCGCGAGCGGATCCTCGTACGGGACCGGCACCTGGCCGTCCTGCCGCCGGACCACCCGCTGGCGGGCACGGACGAGACGGATCTGGCGCGGCTGGCGGAGGAGACGTTCGTCGACTTCGCGGCGGGCACGGCGGCGCGGGCGCAGTCGGAGGAGGCGTTCGCGGCGGCGGGGCTGCGGCGGACGGTGGGCTTCGAGGTGTCGTCGATGGACTTCATGGCGGATCTCGTACGGGCCGGGCTGGGGGTCGCCCTCCTCCCCAGCACCTTCGCCCCCCGCCTGCCGGGCCTGGCCACCGTACGGATCGCGGACGGCCCGTCCCGGGAGGAACGCCTCATCTGGCCCCGCACCCGCCCGTCCCCGGCCGCGGCGGCGTTCCTCCACAGCCTGGGGGTAACGCCGGACGGCGACGAGGACGACGACGAGGGCGACGACGAGCACGCCCCGCCCGCCTGAGCGCGCACGGAAACGGACCCGGGCCTGGCCGGCCCGGGTCCGCGTACCCCCGATTCCCCGTGGTCGTGGCGGTGCGGCTCAGTCGGCCGCGTAGACGAACTCGCGGTCCTCCACCGGCTCGGGCTCCGGCTCCGGGCGGCGCGAGCCGCGCAGCCCCGTGAGCGCGATGACCAGGCCCAGCAGCGCCATGGCCGCGACCACGTACAGCGCCGGGTCGAAGCCGTTCAGCAGCGCCCGCGAGCCGGTCGCGCCCTCCGCGTTGGCGGTGAGCACGGCGGTCACGATCGCCAGCCCGATCGCCCCGCCCACCTGGAGCGAGGTGTTCAGCAGCCCGCCGGCGAGACCCTGCTCGTCGTCCGGGATGCCCGCGGTGGCCTGGATGTTGAACGACGCGAACGCCAGCATGAAGCCGAGGCCCAGCAGCACCATGCTCGGCAGGGTGCCGACGAGGTACGGCGCGTCCCGGTCGATGGCGAGGAAGAGCACGTACGCCAGCAGGTGCGCCACCACACCGCCCGCGATGGTGCGCGTGGTGCCGACCCGGTCGATGAGCGAGTCCATCCGCGGTGAGCCGAACGCGACGATCAGCGCGGCCGGCAGGAAGCCGAGCGCCGTCTCCAGCGCCGACCAGCCGAGCACGGACTGCAGGTACTGCATGACCAGGAACTGGAAGCCCAGGTACCCGCCGAAGAACACGGCGGCGCCGAGGTTCGCCCGGGCCAGCGGTCCCGAGCGCAGGATGCCGAGCCGGATCAGCGGGTGGCTGCTGCGGCGCTCGATGGCGAGGAAGCCGGCCAGCAGCACCGCGGCCACGGCGAACTGCAGCAGCGTGCGGGTCGCGCCCCAGCCCACCTCGGGCGCCTCGACGACGGTGTAGACGAGCAGCAGCATCGCGCCGACGCCGGTCACCGCGCCGGGGATGTCGTAGCCGCCGGTACGTTCCGGACGGCCCTCCTTCGGCAGCACGCGGAAGGCGGCCACGAGCGCGATCAGGGCGATGGGGAAGGGCAGGAAGAAGGTCCAGCGCCAGCCGACCTCGGTCAGCAGGCCGGAGAAGACGAGCCCCGCGCTGTAGCCGCTGGCGCCGAAGACGGCGAAGATCCCGAGCGCCTTGTTGCGGGCGGGACCCTCGGCGAAGGTCGTGGTGATGATCGAGAGCGCGGCGGGCGCGGTGAACGCCGCGGAGACGCCCTTCAGCAGCCGGGTCGCGATCAGCAGCCCGCCGTCGTCGACCAGCCCGCCGAGGAGCGAGGTGACGGCGAACACCGCGACGGCGACGAGGAACACCCGGCGCCGGCCGAGGAGGTCGGCGGTGCGGCCGCCGAGGAGGAGCAGACCGCCGTAGGTGAGGACGTACCCGCTGACGACCCATTGGAGGGTGCTCGTGGACAGCCCGAGGTCGGCCTGGATGGAGGGGAGGGCGACCCCCACCATCGACACGTCGAGAGCGTCGAGGCCGACCACGAGGGAGACGGTCAGCAGGATGCCCCAGAGGCGGGCGTCCCACTTCGTCGAGGTGGTGGACAGATGTGCGGAAGAGCTCATGACGGATCACAGTACATGCAGAGACATCTAATGCCAACGCATTTAATGAAGTCGCATTAGGTTCACGCGCATGTTACCTTGGGGTCTGTGAGCGTGAGCGACGTCGGCGCCGAGCGCGCCCTGGTGGACCGCTGGCACGGCCTCCTGGCCTGTCACGCGGCGGTGTGGGGTGCGCTGGAGCGCGAGCTGCAGAGCAGGCACGGCATCGGCGTCAGCGAGTTCGAGGCCCTGGAGGGCCTGGCGGCGAGCGACCACGACAAGTGCCGCGCGGCCGAGCTGGCCGGCACGGTGCACCTGAGCCAGAGCGCGACGTCGCGGCTGACGGCCCGGCTGGAGCGCGCGGGTCTGGTGACGCGGGCGATGTGCGACGTCGACAGGCGCGGCATCTTCGTCCTGCTCACGGAGGAGGGCCGGCGGCTGTACGAGGACGCCAGGCCCACGCACCGCGAGGTGCTCGCCCAGGCGCTGCCCGCGGCGGAGCAGCCGGCACGCCGGTAACGGCCCTCTCCCCGGGGGCGGTTCGCGCCCCGCCGGTCGCTTCGTATACGCGTCAGAGGTCGAGGGCTCCGTTACGGGCCGCCTGAAGCCCCGCCTGGAAGCGGGTACGGGCCCCGAGCCGCAGCATCAGCGCGCTGACCCGGCGGTTGAGGGTACGGGCGCTCACCCCCAGCCGCCGCGCCACCGCCTCGTCCTTCAGCCCCGCGGCGAGCAGCGTCAGCAGTTGCCGGTCGGACTCGGCGTCGCCGGACCGCTCGTTCGGGGCCGCACCGGCCGCCGTCCCCGGTCCGGCGGGCACGGGCACCGCCGCCGCCCACAGCAGCTCGAAGAGCTGCACCAGCGCGTCCAGCAGGGCCCCTTCGTGGATCACGAACGCGCTGTCGACCATCTCGTGGGCCTCGCGGCTGAACGGCAGGATGGCCGTCGAGGCGTCGGCGACGGCGAGCTTCAGCGGCACGTCCGTGTGCACCCGGGCCTGCTCCCCGGCCGCGACGACCGCCTCGAAGACGTCGAACGCGCCGGGCACCTCCAGCGCCTCCGGCGCGTACAGCCCGCGCACCCGCGCCCCGCGCGCCAGTATCTCCAGCTCCGCCCGGTTCGGCTCGGCGGGCTCCTGCGCGTACGGCGGCCGGTCCAGGACCAGCAACTCGCGCCGCACCGACCGCTGCAGCCGGTCGAAGCGCGCCGCGACGGAGCCGCGGCCGAAGAGGATCTCCACCTGGTCCTCGGGGCGGTGCCTGCGGTCGACCGGCAGGTCGGCGAGGAGCGCGGTGGCCGCAGTCCTGGCCACGGCGACCTGGTCCTGCCAGCGGACCGTGAGCTGGTCGACGGCCGCGTCCGGACGCGTCGCGACCAGCCGGACCGGGGCGCCGGGCAGGAGCGTGACCAGGCCCAGCTCCGCGAGCCGCTCGACCGCCGGCGCGGTCTCGGCCTCCGTACGCCCGGCCGCCGCCGCCAGCCGCGCGGTGTCGAGCGGCGGATGGCGGAGCAGCAGGCGGTACAGGGCCTCGTCGGACGCGAGGACGCCGAACGGCTCGAACATGACGTGGACCCCCCGGGCGCGTATCGGATATGTCCCGCCTGATGGGGGCAGCGCGAGCGGCGCATGGGCGCCATGGCGTCCGTTCGCCAGCCGATCGACGTGGACATCCAGACGATCACGGTACTTCCTGGTGAGGACAACGTCATCGAGGAGGAGATCCGGGTGAGACCCCTTCACCGCGCGATTACCACCGTGACGGTCGGCGCAGCGCTCGTCGCGAGCCTGTTCACGGCCGCCGCTCCCGCCCACGCCGCCGCGCACCCCAAGCACTGGAACGCACCCGGGTGCGACCGGGTCGTCAGCGACGGCTCGCTCTCCCACACCCGGGACGGGGGCGCCACCTTCGCCCCGACCACCACCGCCGAGCGGCCGCCGTACTACCAGTTGGTCACCGGCCTGGAGACCCTCTCCACCCCCGACCGGCTGCTGGCCACCGACATCAACGGCCGGGTCACCCGGTCGACCGACGCCGGCTGCGCCTGGCGCACCATCGCCGAGCTCGGGGCGGGCCACTGGTTCGTCGCCCCGGGGCGCAACGGCAGCGCCTACGTGTGGGAGCTGCGCGGCGACCGCGTCTACCGGGTCGACGGCGACGAGTTGGTCAGGATGCCGGCGTTCGACGGCGAGAAGCTGGGCGGGCTCTACGGGCTCACCGCCAACCCGCGCCGCGCCGGCCACCTGCGGGCCGTCACGGACGGCGGACGCGTGCTGGAGTCCACCGACCACGGGCGCAGCTTCCGCCCCATCGGCACGCCCGTCCCGCTGGCCGGGGTCGGCCCGCACACCATGTTCTACGACGCGAAGGTCTCCAGCGCCGACTTCGACCGCATCGTCGTCGGCGTGAGCGACGCCGGCGGCTTCACCAGCGACGACGCCGGCCGCACCTGGCGCCGCGCCCGGCTCGGCGCCGCGGGCGACAAGGTCAACGGCTTCTCCCTGGCGATCTCGCCCGTCGACCCGCGGGTGGTCTACGCGAAGGCGCTGAACGTCACCGAGCTGGAGGCCGGCGAGAGCGGCCGGCACCTCTACCGCTCGACCGACGGCGGCCGCACCTTCAGGCCCGTGGTCGACCAGTTCCAGGACGGCGAGGACGTGGTGATCTACAACGGCGGCTGGATGCGCCCGGATCCGGCCGACGCCGACGTCGTCTACTTCGAGTACGGCGACCCGTGGAGCGGGACCAACCTCTACCGCCACGACGCGGACGACGACGAGCTGACGATCCGGCACTCCGGCCACCACGGCATCGGCGCGCTCGCCGTCAGCCCGGCGGACCCGGACGTGCTGTACGCCGGCCTGACCTCGGTGCCCAGCGGCGCACCGGTGACGGGGAACGGCGCGTAGCGGCGCCGGGGGACGGACCGGGGGCGGTGCCCTGACTCACCGCCCCCGGTCCGTACCGCGCCCTACGCCCGTCGGCGCCCCCGGCCGCGCAACAGCAGCGGCGCGACGACCAGATACGGCAGCGCGCACACCGCGAACGCCGCCCCGTGCCCGAGCCCGGCGGCCGAGCCGAGCAGGCCGTACGCGCCGTAGACCGCGATCGTCCCCAGGTCCGTGCCGACGCCGGCCAGCGAGGTCAGGGTGGCCCGCGCAGGACCGGTGATCCGCTCCTGCAACCGGGCCTCCGCGAGCACGGTCGCCACCTGGAACCCGCCGAACGCGACCCCCACCAGCGCGATCCCCACCGCCGTCCCCAGCAGCCCGCCCGCGGCGAGCGCAACCGCGGACCCGGCGAGCAGCGCGGCCAGCACCCCGGCCGGCGTCCCGGCGGCCCGGCCGCGCTCCTCGACCCGCCCGGCGAGCAGCCCGCCGGCGGCGGCACCGGCCCAGATCAGCATCAGGTACAGCGGGACGGCGGGGTCGGCGACGCCGGCCTCGCGGACGAGGTAGGGGGTGTACTCGTCGAGGGAGCCCCAGACGGCGACGACGGCGGGAACGAGGAGGAGGGCGCCGCGGACGGACGGCTGGGCGCGGAGTTCGGCGAACCCGGCACGGAGGGTGCCGACCCAGCCGGGTTCGGGGTCGTCGGAGTCGTCGGGTCCGGGACCGGTGCCGGCGTCGGCGTCGGCCCGTACCGTCTCAGCGTCGGCGGCAGCCGCCCGGTGCTCCGGGAACCGCGTCGCCACCGCCGCCCCCAGCAGGCAGGACGCCACGCTCGCCGCCCCCACCGCCGCGTACCCGCCGGCCGCGAAGACCGGGGCCGCCGCCGCCATCGACGCCATCACGCCCACCGTGCCCGCCGCGCGGCCCCGCCCCAGCGTGCGCGCGTACGTCTCCGCCGCACCCGCCCGGACCGACTCCTCGTAGAGCAGCGCCTCCAGCGCCCCCGACGCGAACGCGCCCTTCGCTCCCCACAGCACGAAGCCCGCCGCGAACGCCCAGTACGACGGCGCCAGGATCCACAGCGCGAACCCCGCGCCGGACAGCAGCGGCCCCGCGCACAGCAGCAGGCGGCGGGAGAACGCGTCGGCCCAGGCCCCGGAGGGGACTTCGAGCAGGAGGGACGTCAGCGACCAGATGACGAAGAGGGAGGAGACCTGCCACAGCGACAGCCCGTGGTCGGCGAAGAGCAGCGCGTACACGGGGTAGAGCAGGACGAAGTCGTCCAGGAACGAGTACGCGTAGAAGCAGGCCGCCAGTCGCCGCTCGGGGCGGGCGGTTCGTTCGAATCAATGTCGCCAGGTCATGCCCGCAACCCTACCCGTCCGCCAGCACCTCGTCGATGACGAACTTCGAACTGGCGACCATGAACGGGTTGGTGTGCCGGTAGTACGGCAACTGGATCAGCGAGATCGACAGCGCCCAGCCGCGCCCCCGCGCCCACGCCGCGTCGTCGTCCCCGCCCGTGACCGCGGCGCGGAACGCCTCGCGCGCGGGGCCGGTGAAGAGGTTCCAGGCGGCGATGAGGTCGACGGCAGGTTCGCCGAGGCCCATGCAGCCGAAGTCGATGACGCCGCCGAGGCGTCCGTCGTCGGTGAGCAGGAGGTTCCCGGGGGACAGGTCGGCGTGGAGCCACACCGGCGGCCCGGCGTGCGCGGGCGCGCGCAGGGCGGCCTCCCAGGCGGCGGTCACGGCGGGCACGTCCACGCCGTCCCCGGGTTCGAGCTGCGCGAGGGCGGCGCGGGTCTCCGCGTCGCGGTCGGCCAGGGTCTCGCTGCGGTACGAGGGCGGGCCGCCGGCCGGGTCCGCGGCGCGCATGGCGTTGACGAAGCCGGCGAGCTGGCCGGCGAGCGGCCCGGGGGCGGCGATGCCCGCGTCGGGCGGCAGGATCGTCCCGGGCAGCCAGCGGCAGACGCTCCACTGCCAGGGGTACCCGGCCCCGGGCTCGCCCACGGCGACGGGCTCCGGCACGGGTACGGGCAGGCCGGCGGCGAGCCGGGGCAGATGGGAGAACTCCAGGCCCACGTCCTTGGCCCCGGCGGCGGTCAGGGGCATCCGCACGCTCAGCTCGTCGCCGAGCCGGAAGACGGCGTTGACGGTGCCGCCGGAGGCGACCCGCTCGACGGGCAGCGCGGCCCACCGCGGGAACTGGGCGGCGATCAGGCGCCGTACGAGGGCGGCGTCCATCTCCGCCTCGCCGGCGTGCATCCGGACAGCAGACATGGGCGGGACCCTACGCCGGTCACGCCCCGGTCCCCCACCGATATATTCGGCGGTGATGCGTACCGTCAACCCCGAGCAGCACGCGCGCAAGCGGGCCCGCATCCTGGCCGCGGCGGCGGAGGAGTTCGCGGCGAACGGGGTGGACGGGACGTCGACGGCGCGCATCTGCCGCCGGGCGGGCATCGGCTCGGGGACGCTCTTCCACTACTTCCCCACCAAGAAGGCGATCTTCCACGCCCTCTTCGCCGACGACCTGGCGCGTACCGCGGAGATCCGCGACCGCGCGCTGGCGATGGCCGATCCCGAGGAGGGCTTCGCCCTCCTCTTCGACCGCCTCACCGCGGACCTCGACGACCCGCAGGCCCCGGGCCTGATCGCGGCGGCGCTGGTCCAGGCGAGCCGCGACGAGAAGTTCGCCCTGCTCCTGGGAGACGACGAGACCCGGACGCTGGCGGCCCTGACGACGCTCCTGGAGCGCCTGGCGACGAACGGCCGCACGGCTCCCTTCCCGCCTGCCCGGGCGGCGCGCTGGCTCGTGACGGTGATCGACGCGGCCTATCTGGCGGCGACGAACGACGACTACGACCCGGCGGCCCACGCCGCGGAACTCCGCCGGGTGGCCACCTGGCTCACCGCCACCCCCCTGCCGCCCGCGCCCCCGTCGCCGTCCCCGGAGCCGTAGAACCGCCTCACTCGGCCTTCCGGAAGAGCTCCGACATCCTGTCCCCCGCCTCGTGCCCGAGCAGCCCCGACTCGTCCGCCCCGATCAGGCCGATCCGCTCGGCCAGCTCCCGGCCGTGCACGTCGACGGCGGCCTCGACGAGCGCGGCGAGCGCGCCCAGCGCGTCGCGGGCCCGGGCACGGGCGACCACCGCGCAGCCGGCGGCGGCCAGCGCGGCCGGCCACCACCAGCAGGCGAGGAGGGCGTAGCCCACGGCCCAGGCGGCGAGGCGGGCGGCGGCGCCGAAGGAGTCGTGCGCCGACTGGATCTGGCGTACGGCGGGTTCGGGGAGGACCAGCCACAGGCGGGGCCAGAGGGTGGCGAGGTCCACGCCGTACGCGGACTCCAGCCGATCCGCCGCCGCCTGCATCCGGTCGCCGTACCAGGTGGGGCGGGTGGGTGTGCGCAGCGCGATGCGGTCGCGGGCCCCGGTGAGATCCTCGATACGCGCCTGGACGTCCGGCGGGACCAGCACCGCGCCGTGCGGTCCGGTGCCGCGCAGGGGGATCTCGGCGACGGCCGCTTCGAGTTGCGCGTGCAGGCGCGTCCATCTGCGGGCGCGGCGGGCGGTCAGGGCGCGGGAGAGCCGGTCCCGGCCGGGGCGCAGCCAGTACCGCTCGATCGCGCCGCCGAGGAACTGCACGGCGAGCGAGGCCGCGGCCGCGGTGAGCAGGAGGAGGGCCACCACGAGGGCGGCGGTGCCGGTGCGGTCGAGGGCGGGGCGGGCGGCGAGGTCGTCCAGGGTGGTGCGCAGCCGGTCGGCGTCGTGCCAGTGACGCTGCCCCAGGGTGGTGCCGACGGCCGTGGCGGCGAGGAAGAGGGCACCGGGGAGGACCAGCAGGTTCAGCCAGCGCTCGGTGAGTTTGCCGCCCAGGGTGGCGAGGAGCGGGTTCATGCGGGCGGGGTCACTGCGCGGTCCCGAGCCGGCCCTTGTGCATCCGGGTGTCGTTGACGGCGCAGTGCGGGGCGGGGAACAGGTCGCGTGCCCTCTCGACGCGGGTGCACCGGGCCGGGCCCGGACAGACCGCCACCTTGATGTGGGCCGCGACGCCGGGGACTTCGCCGCCCCGGGACCCGGCGGCCAGGCCGCGGGCGTCCCCGCTCTGCCGCAGCAGCATGTCCAGCGTGCGCAGGCAGGCGGCGAGTTCACCGGTGTCCGCGCCCGCCCGCAGCAGGTCCCGGGCCCGCTCGGCCGCCTCCCGCACCCCGGGGTACTCCAGGTCCTCCGGCGAGCCGAGCAGCGTGCACAGCGCCGCCGCCGTTCTGCCGTCGGAGGGAGAGAAGTCCGGAGAGGCGACCACAGTCGGAGTATGCCGCAGATCGGGCAGAATTGCGGGCGAGTTGACGTACCGTCAGGGACGGCGAGGGGGTGCGCAGGTGTGAGGTACGACCGCGACGTGTTCCTCCGGGCGCTGGGAGCGCGCCTCGACCGGGCCGGGACGGCGTACGGGGGTGTCGACAGGTCCGTCGTCTTCGGCCGCGACGCGGACGCCGAACTGCGGGGGCTGCTGCGGACCGCCGACGCGCGGACCGACATGGAGGCCCGGCACGCGGCCGGCTGGCTCTGCGCCGCCCGCGCCATGGCCGACCCGGAGGCCGGGGGCAGGGTGCACGGGTCCATGGCCGGGACACTCCTCTTTCCGGTGTGGGTCGCCGACCCGCAGTCGGTACCTCCGGAGCTGGCGGCGGGCTACGCGTCCGCGGGCCCCTCCTCCCGCCCCGATCCCACCGCCGCGGACGGTCCGAACGAGTGGGCGGCCCAGTGCGCCGCGGTCGGGCTCGCCGCACGGGGGCAGCACCACGACCCGCCGGCGGACGCGCCGGAAGACCTCCGCCGGCTGCATGAGCTGGCCGCGGCGATGGTCGCCATGACCGCCTCGCGCGAGGCCCTGCTCGCCACCGGGATCGGGTGCGGCAGCCTCGCCGTCCTCGCGACGCCGGAGCACGACCTCCGGTTCGCGGACCGGCTCGGGGACGTGTCCGGCGTCGTGGCCCACGCCGGAATCGCCTGGCCGTTCGGGGACCTGGCGGACGCGGATCCGGTCCGCTTCACCCACCGCGCCGTCAAGGCCCTGCCGGCGGACTCCCCCGAGCGGCTCCTCACCCTGATCGGCCTCAGTCGCCAGCTCCTGTACCGCCACCAGGACTCGTACGACGCCGACGACCTGCACGCGGCGGTCGGCATCGCGCGTGACGTACGGGCCCAACTGCCGCCCGGTAGCCCGCATCTGGCCGTCTGTCTCCACACTCTGGCGAACGGGCTGCTGACACTGCGACAGATGGAGGGTGCGACGCCCGAGGAGCTCGACGAGTTGGTGGATCTGTGTCGCCTTGCCGTCAGGGGCCATCCGCAAGGGCCCGCGGTGGCGGGCCACGACCTGGGCATGGCGCTCATGCACAGGCGCGAGCACGCCGGACGGGCGGAGGATCTGCACGAGGCGATCGCCGTGTTCACCCAGGCGCTCCCCAAGGCGGAGAGTCCCGGGCAGACCGCTGCCCTGCGCAACGCACTCGGCAACGCCCTGCGCGCCCGTCACGTGGCGACCGGCGACCCGGCCGACCTGGACGAGGCGCTCAGGCTCACCGCTCCCTCAGCCGGCTCCGCGGAAGCGGCGCCCGAGCAGCAACTGCCGCTCATCGCTCCCGCACTGGCCCTTTACAACAACTACAAACGTGCGCCGGAGACGAACGGGGCGGACCTGGACGAGGCGCTGCGGCAGCTACGGCACGCCGAGACCGTCATGCCGCAGAACCACCCGGACCGTCCCGCAGCGCTCAACAGCCTCGGCCTGGTGCTGATGGCTTGTCATCAACGCTCGGGAAACCCGGAGGAGTTGAACGAGGCCGTACGGGTCCATCGCGAGACGGTGGCGCTCACTCCCGACGCCCACGCGGTGCTCGGGCTGCGGCTGCTCAACCTCGCCGCGGCGCTGAGCCTGCGGCACCGGCTGGCCGAGGACGGCGACGATCTGCGGGAGGCGCAGGAATGCCGGCGCCGGGCCGCCGCGCTGCCCGGCATCGGGCCCGCGCACCATGCGGCGCGGCTCAGCTCGACCGCTCTCGGCGTCATGGCCGGCTCCGAGCGCGCCGCCGAGCCCCTGGCCCGGCTCGACGAAGCCGTCGGGCTCTTCAGAGAAGCACTCGCCCTCACCCCGGAAGGCGACCCGGCGCTGTCCCGGCGGCGCCACAATCTCGCCGTCGCCCTGCTGAGCCGCTTCCCGCACACGCAGCGTTCCGAGGACGCCCACGAGGCGCGCGAACTGGCCGACGCGGTGGTCGCGATGCTGCCCGCGACCTCCCCGGAACTGCCGGGCGCCCTCACCGTGGCCGCGAGCGCGCGGCAGGTGAGCCCCCGTGCCGTGCTCTCGTCCGCGGCCCGGGACGAGGTGGTCGCGCTGTTCCGCCGGGCCGCCGAGGCCGCCCCGCCCGGTCACCCCACGCGCACGATGCGCCTGATGAACCTCGGCAACGCGCTGCGCGGCCCGCTCCTCGGCCGCCGGCGCCGCCCGGCCGACCTGGCCGAAGCCGCCGGGCTGTGCCGGGAGGCGGCCCTGGAGCAGCAGTGCCCGCCCGCCGTGCGTCTGGAAGCCGCACAGACCTGGGGCGAGATCCTGGCGGAGCTGGGCGACTGGGAAGGCGCCCTGGACGGGTACGTCGTGGCGGTCGACCTGCTGCCCGCGGTGGCGCCCCGCCATCTCGTCCGCGACGACCAGGAGTTCCTGCTGAGCAGGACCGTCGGTCTCGGCGCCGCTGCCGCCGCCTGCGCGGTCCGCTGCGGCCGGCCGGGGCTGGGCGTCGGTCTCCTGGAACAGGCCAGGGGCGTGATCCTCTCCCACGCCTTCGACGCCGACAGCGACCTGACCCGGCTCAGGGAGGCCGCCCCGGACCTCGCCGACCGCTTCGTGGAACTCCGGGAGGCGCTGGACACGGCGACCGGCGGTCCCGGGCTCCTGGACGAGGGACCGTCCCCTTCCGACGGTGCCCGCACCGACCTGCGGCAGCGGCTGGCCGCCGAGTGGCGGGACCTCGTCGCCCGGATCCGCGCCGAGCACCCCGGACTGGGCCTGCTGCGCCCGGTGCGGGACTGGGACGAGCGCGAACTCCGCGCCACGGCGGCCGCGGGCCCGGTGGTGCTGGTCAACGTCTCCCCGTACGGCAGTGACGCCCTGGTCGTCACCGAGCGCTCCATCGACGCCGTACCGCTCCCCGGCCTCACCCCGCAGACGGCGGCGGCGCGGCTGCGGACCTTCGAGAACGCGCTGGCCCGCATCGACGCCCCCGGAACGTCCCGCAAGCAGGCGCAGCACGCCCAGCGGGACGTACGGGAGACCCTCGCCTGGCTGTGGGAGACCGTCACCGGCCCGGTCCTCGGCCGCCTGCCCGCCGCCACCCGCGTGTGGTGGTCGCCCGGCGGCCTCCTGGGCACCCTGCCGCTGCACGCGGCGGCGCCCGCCGACGCCGGTCCCGGCGCGCTGGACCGGGTGATCTCCTCGTACACGCCGACGCTACGGGCCCTGCACCACGCCCGCCTGCGCACCGCGCGCCCGGCGGGCACCGGGACCCTCGTCGTCAGCGTCGCGCAGGCGGCCGGACATGCCCCGCTCCCCGGTGCGCTCCGCGAGGCCGAACACCTGGCCCGCACGGTGCCCGGGGCGACCCTGCTCGCGGACGCCTCCGCCACGCACTCCGCGGTCGTCTCGGCGCTGCCCCGGCACGCCTACGCCCACTTCGCCTGCCACGCCCTGGGCGACCTGGAACGCGCCTCCGGCAGCAGGCTCGTCCTGCACGACCACGCCGAACGCCCGCTCACCGTCCGCGACCTGGCGCGGCTGCGGCTGCCCTCGGTCCGGCTCGCCTACCTGTCCGCCTGCGCCACCCTGCACACCAGCCCCGAACTCGCCGACGAGGCGGTCCACATCGTCAGCGCCTTCCAGATGGCCGGCTTCCCCCACGTCGTCGGCTCGCTGTGGCACGTCGACGACGTGATCGGGGCGGACGTCGCGCTCAGCGTCTACGAGAGTCTGACCAGGGGCGACGGCACGCTCGACGCCGACCGCACGGCCGAGGCCCTGCACCGCGCCGTATGCGGGCTGCGGGACACCTATCCGCAGACGCCCAGCCTCTGGGCCTGCCAGGTGCACGCGGGCCCCTGAAGCACCGCGGTCCCGGCCCCAAGGGTCAGCGCGACCGTGCCCGGAGGGTCCGGACGCCGAAACGGTAGAGCAGAAGCTCTCCTCAGCGCGCTGACTGCCGTAATCGTGCAATGACCACGTACCCGTGTTGTCACGATCCGCGCCTGTGCTTGCGTACGACTGTACGAAACGGTGGGGATCTCGGAGAGTGATCACGCGACTTGAGGAGGGGGACGACATGGCACGTTCGCGCGCGCAGACCATCAGAGGCGCTGCGCAGGCTGTGAGGGAGGGGAACGACCCGAGGCAGCTCGCCCAGGACGAGCTGCGCCGCCGCGGCGTACTGCCGGAGGGGGAGCAGGGCCGCGAGGGCAGGGAAGGCGGCCGGGGCCGGCGCGCTGACGCGCCCCGGGAGGACGGGATGGACCCGGCCGACTTCCCCGCCGCCCGCGACCAGGGCGGAAGCCTCGACACCGTCATGACGCAGCAGTCCGTGCCGCTGGACGAGGCCGGGGAGGTGCTGAACCGCAGCGAGCTGAAGCGCGACGGGCTTGAGCAGGTGCACGCCATCTGCCCGATGGTGCTGCCGCGCGGGCGCTCGTTCCTCAGCATGCTGCCGGTGTCGCTGCTGCTCGTCGTCGGCGCCGCCGGCACCATCGCGGTGGCGGCCACCGGCGACGACGTCGTGACGAACCCGCTCTTCGGCGCCCACTACTGGGTGCTGGCGGTCTTCGCCGTCGGGTTCGTGTGGTGGCGGCAGGGAATGGTCATGGTGCCCGATGGGTGTCATGCCCTGATCACCAAGTTCGGCAAGCTGGAGCAGGTCGTCGGCCCCGGCCGGGTGATCCTGCTGAACCCATGGAAGCGGGTCTCGTACATCCTCAACACCACCCGCGAGTACCCCTTCAACGCGCCCGTGCGCGAGGCCCCGACGAAGGGCGGGGTGAAGGCGTCCATCGACCTCTTCATCCAGTTCCGGATCAGCGACCCGGTCGAGTTCGTCTACACCCTCGGCGCCGTGCGCGGCTTCGAGGAGAAGCTGAACAACGCCGTCAGCGAGACGATCCGCAGCCTCATCTACGAGCAGGAGGCCGCCGGCATCTACGACATGGTCGGCGAGGACACCACCCGGCTGCTCGACTCGCTGAACCACCAGTTCCGGCCCGCGGTCGAGCTGACCAACGCCAACATCACCCACGCCGAGCCCTCCGACCAGCCGTACCGCATGGACCTCGCGGCGCCGGAGATGGTGCGGATGGCCAAGGAGGCGTACACCCACGAGTATGCGCTCCAGCTCCGCAAGGAGCAGGACGAGGGCGACCTGAGCAAGGAGCTGGCGACCCGCGAGGAGGAGCTGTCCGCGATCCAGGCGGACATCGCCCAGTACCAGGCCCAGATGGACACCGCCGTCGAGCGCGAGACCAACCGCGCCGAGGCGCTGGCCCGGCAGCGGTACGTCCAGGCCGAGTCGGAGGCGCGGGCCAACGCCGCGCTGCTGGAGGCGCAGGCGCTCGACATCCGCGCGGTGACGACGGCCGAGGCGCCGGAGATCCTGGAGTACCGCTACCAGCAGCAGGTGCTCGACACCCTGGAGCAGGTCGCCGACCACCTGCCGCAGTTGCTCCGTATCGGCGGCCCCGCCGACGGCGCGAACGGCGGCGGCACGAACGGGGGCGGCGCGGGCGTCGACTTCCTGGCGCTCGCCCGGGAGCTGATCGGCGAGCACGGCGCGGACCTGTTCTCGGAGGCCGAGATGGCGGCCGTACGGGAGCGGCTGGCCGAGGTCGCGGCACGGATCGCCGAGCGGGAGCCGGAGATCCGGGCGCTGCGCGAGGCCGAGCGGCCGGCGCCGGTGCCGGCCCCGGCGGGCAGCGCCGAGGCGGAGCAGGAGCACGAGCCGCGGGCGGCGGGAGCCGGCGCCGGAGCAGCCGGCGAAGGCCACGGACACGAGAGCACGGGCTTCGGGCCCGCGCACCACGGGCACGAGGAGGCGGGGGCATGA
Source organism: Streptomyces sp. WAC 06738 (assembly GCF_003945505.1). Classification (NCBI taxonomy): domain Bacteria; kingdom Bacillati; phylum Actinomycetota; class Actinomycetes; order Kitasatosporales; family Streptomycetaceae; genus Streptomyces; species Streptomyces sp. WAC 06738. The sequence goes on from NZ_CP029618.1 coordinate 3,756,679, forward strand.
GCACGGCGGCCATGAAGCGCAGGTCGGTCATCTCCGAACTCGTCGCGGCCTGGGGCGACATCCCCCAGCTCCTGCGCGGCGGCGAGGCCGGCACCCTGATCCCCGTCATCATCCCCCGCCACCGCCGCCGGCTGTGGTGGATGGTGCCGCTGTGGCTGGCGCTGCTGGCGCTCGCGACCGGCGTGATGGCCGGGGTGCAGAGCGGCAGCGAGGACGGCTGGAGCGCGAGCGCGTACGACGCGCTGGCGGCGGCCGCGTACGGCACCGGCGTCTTCCTGCTGGTCGTCGGCGTGCTGTGGTGGTGGCGCTCCTCGATCGTGAAGATCGAGCAGGGCACGAACGGCGTCCTCACCCGCTACGGCGCCATCTCCCGCACGCTGGGCCCCGGCCGGCACTTCGTCTGGCACCCCTGGTCGCGGGTGGACTTCGTCGTCGACACGGCCACGGAGATTCCGTACTCGGCGCCGGTCATGGCCTGCCCGACGCAGGAGAACGTGCCGCTGCGCTCGATCGAGTTCTTCCTGAAGTTCCGCATCAACGACGCGGTGCTCTTCGTCCGCACCATCGGCGCGGGCAACTTCGACCTGGTGCTCTCCAGCGCCGTGCAGGACGCGATCCGCCAGCGCGCCCGCCGGGTGCGCACGGAGCGGGCGTACGACCTGCGCGGCTCGGACGTCGCGGACATGCAGGACCTGCTCAACCGCCAGTTGGCCCGCTACGGCGTCCGCATCACCGGCGCCAACATCCCCGACGTCCAGCTCCCCGCGCAGTACCAGCAGCACCTCGCCACCCGCGAGCGGGTGGCGAAGGAGCGGACCGCGTACGAGCAGGAGTGGGGCCTGACCCGCAAGCGCCGCATCGACAACCTGCAGATGGACATCGAGCGGGCGAAGAAGGCGCGCGACGCGCGGTTCGTCGAGGTCAAGGCCGCGCTGAACCGGGCCCGCGAGGAGGTCGCCCGGCTGCTGGAGCAGCAGGAGACCGAGGCGCAGAAGGTCCGCTTCGAGATCGAGACCCGCGGGCGCAGCGGCCTCATCGCCGCCGAGAACGAGGCGAAGGCGCAGCGCCGGCTGGCGCAGGCGTACCGCGACAACCGCGCGGTGCTCCAGTACGAGCTGGCCAGGCGGCGACTGGAGGTGGGCGCGGTGCTCGCGGGCAGCGCACCGCGGCCGACGGTCATCCGCACGGACGGCGGCGGAGGCGGTGGCGCCGATGGATCCGCGCTCTCGACCCTCCTCACGGCGCAGTTGCTCCCCCGGCTGACGGCCGGCTCCCCGGCGGGCGGCCCCCCGCCGGCGGGCGGCCTGCTCCGGGCGGTGGCGGCCGACGGACACGGGGCCGGCGAGGAGTGAGCGGGGCCGTGCGGCGGGCGCGGGGGGCTCGCCGCACGGCTACCGTGGACGTATGACGACAAAACACGCACCCCCTCGGATACGGCGCGTCTACGACGACCCCGCCGGCGACGACGGCACGCGCGTCCTCGTCGACCGGATCTGGCCCCGCGGCATGACCAAGGAGAAGGCGCACGTCGACGAGTGGCTGAAGGCCATCGCGCCCTCGGACGAGCTGCGCCACTGGCTGCACGCGGACTTCGAGCGCTACCCGGACTTCGTGAAGCGCTATCGCAAGGAGCTGGCCGACCACGAGCGAGCGGAGGCGCTCGCGCATCTGCGCGCGCTGTACGAGCAGGGGCCGCTGACGCTGGTGACCAGTACGAAGGAAGTGCGGCGCAGCCACCTGACGGTGCTCGCGGAGGAGCTGGAGCGGGGCTGACCCGCTGCCGTACGCGTCACCCGTACGGCCCAGCGCCGGTGGCGGCCCCGCCGGGCCCGCTCACAGCCTGGAGCATGAGCACCGACCCGGCGCCGCAGCGCGGCCGCCCCGACAGGCCAGGCACCTCCCCCGGCCCCTCCCCCGACGCGGACACCGACGCCTCCGGCGAGGGCATACGTCCCGTCGGCGACCGCACCCGCCGCGTGGAAGAACCCCGCGCCGCGGCCACCGCCCCGGGGGAGCACGCCCCCCGGGAGCGCCGGCTCAGCGTCGTCGCGGGCGACGAGGACACCGGCCCGCCGCCCGGCGGCGGCGCGGCACGTACCGCCCACCACGACCGCGGCGCCATTCCCGAAGGACCCCTCGGCCTCCTCGCCAGAGGCGCCTGGCAGGCGGTGCTGCTCGCGGGCGTCGCCGCTCTCGTCCTCGGCGCCCTCACCCTCGCCTGGCCCGGCGAGACGCTCCGCGTCGTCGGCATCCTCTTCGGCCTGTACCTGCTGGTCATCGGCGTGATGCAGCTCGTCGCCGCGTTCGGTACGCACGCCTCCACCGGGCTGCGCGTGATGGCGTTCATCAGCGGCGCCCTGTGCATCCTGCTGGGCCTGCTCTGCTTCCGCAGCGCGCTGCAGTCCATCCTGCTGCTCGCCCTGTGGATCGGCATCGGCTGGCTCTTCCGCGGCATCACCCAGGCGGTGGCCGCCGGTTCCGACGAGGCGATGCCCGCGCGCGGCTGGCAGATCGGCCTCGGCGTGATCTCGGCGCTGGCCGGCATCGTGCTGATCGTGTCGCCGCTGACGTCGATCGCGATCCTCACCTACCTCGCCGGCGCCTGGCTGCTCGCCGTCGGCGTCATCGAGATCGCCACCGCGGTCCGCATCCGCCACCGCGCGAAGAAGCTCCCGGCCGGCGCCTGAGCGGGACGCCAGTCCGGGTCCGCGGCCCCCGGCGCGCAAGGCGCGCGCCGGGGGCCGCGTGTTGCCCGGCGGGGCCGCGACCGGCGCTGCCATGATGCTCGGATGAACGTCACCGTCCGTCTCGCGCAGCAGCCGGAGGCCGACGCGCTGCTCGGCCGCAGCCCGCTGGCCGTCCTGGTCGGCATGCTCCTCGACCAGCAGGTGCCCATGGAGTGGGCGTTCTCCGGCCCGTACACGATCGCCCGCCGCATGGGCGGCGACGACCTCGACGCCCACGCCATCGCCGCGCAGGACCCCGAGGCGTTCGCGGCGCTGCTCTCCGAGAAGCCGGCCGTGCACCGCTACCCCGGCTCGATGGCCAAGCGGATCCAGCAGCTCTGCGCGTACCTCGTGCACGAGTACGACGGCGACGCCGAAGCCCTCTGGCGCGACGCCGGCAGCGGCCGGGAGTTGCTGCGGCGGCTCCAGGCGCTGCCCGGGTACGGCAAGCAGAAGGCGCAGATCCTCACCGCGCTGCTGGGCAAGCAGTACGGCGTCACGCCCGACGGCTGGCGGGAGGCGGCGGGCGCGTACGGCGACGACGGCAGCCGCCGGTCGGTCGCGGACATCACCGGGCCGGAGACGCTGACGGAGGTACGGGCGTTCAAGCAGGAGGCGAAGGCGGCGGCCAAGGCGGCCGGGGCGCAGGGGAAGACGGGGCGGAAGGCGAAGAAGACCACCTGAACCGGGACGGGTTGGCCTCCGGCCCATTCCGCAATGCCGTTCGAGTCGCTAGGTTGCTCGCACTCCGTCCGCCTTGCGGACAGGAGACCCCACACGCCGGACAGGTTCGCCCACCCTTGACGTCGGAAGGACTCCTGTGTTCCCTCGAAGATTCACGGCTGCGCTGGGCGCGGCCGCCCTCGCCGTCCCCCTGCTCCTGGCCAGTTCGGCGCCCGCGGGCGCGGCACAGCCGGCGAAGGACGGCGCGAAGCTGGCCCGTGACCTGGTGCGCGCGTCCAGCGCTGCGGACGCGTACAAGCACCTCAAGGCGTTCCAGCGGATCGCGGACCGCAACGGCGGCCACCGCGCGGCCGGTTCGCCGGGGTACGAGGCGTCCGCCGCGTACGTCTACGACCAGCTCAGGCAGGCGGGCTACGACGTCGAGTACGACACCTTCGACTTCACCTACTCCGAGACGCTGAAGGACGAGTTCGCCGTCGTCTCGCCCGAGGCGCGGGACATCGAGATATTCGCGATGACCTTCTCGAAGTCGACCCCCGAGGGCGGCCTCGACGCGCCGCTGGCCGCCGTGCCCGTCGACGCCGACGGCACCTCGGGCTGCGAGCCGGGCGACTTCACGGGCGGCGACTACACGGGCAAGGTCGCGCTCGTCCAGCGCGGCGGCTGCAACTTCTCCGTCAAGCAGGCCCACGCCGCGGACGCGGGCGCCGTCGCCACCGTCATCTACAACAACACCGAGGGCGCCCTCAACGGCACCCTCGGCGACGCCGACGCGGTCAAGGTGCCCACCGGCGGCATCACCAAGGCCGAGGGCGAGGCCCTGACCACGCTGCTGACGCAGGGCGAGGTCACCGTCCACGTCGACATCCAGACGATCGTCGAGCCGCGCACGACGCGGAACGTCATCGCCGAGACCAAGGGCGGCGCCGAGGACCGCACCGTCATGCTCGGCGCGCACCTCGACTCGGTCGCCGAGGGCGCCGGCATCAACGACAACGCCTCGGGCTCCGCGGCGCTGCTGGAGGTCGCGAAGGAGCTGGCGAAGGCGGAGAAGAAGCCGCGCAACCAGGTGCGCTTCGCGTTCTGGTCGGCGGAGGAGCTGAGCCTCGTCGGCTCCACGGACTACGTGAGCCGGCTGACCCCGCGCCAGTTGCGGGACATCGAGCTGTACCTGAACTTCGACATGGTCGCCTCGCCGAACTACGGCCTCTTCGTCTACGACGGCGACGACTCCGACGGCGTCGGCGAGGGCCCGGGGCCGGAGGGCTCGGCGCAGTTGGAGCGGCAGATCACCGACTTCATGGACAGGAAGGGGATGCCGCACGAGGGCACCGACTTCACCGGCCGCTCCGACTACGGCCCCTTCATCGAGGTGGGCATCCCGTCCGGCGGCACGTTCACGGGCGCGGAGGGGACGAAGACCGAGGCGCAGGCCGTGAAGTTCGGCGGCACGGCGGGCAAGGCGTACGACCCGTGCTACCACGCGGCGTGCGACGACCTGGACAACATCAGCATGCCGGCGTTCGACGCGAACATCGACGTCATCGCCAACGCGGTCGGGACGTACGCGCACGACGTCAGCTCGCTGCGCGAGCCGGTGTCGTTCGTGCCCACCGAGGGCGACGAGGGCAGCGGCGGGGGGGCGCACGACGACCACGCGGAGCGGTGAGCGCGTGACGGCGTAGCACAGACGCGATAGCACAGACGCGAGGGGAGCCCGGGCCGCGAACGGCCCGGGCTCCTGTCGTTCCCCCGCCGTGCCGCCGCCTCGCTTCGGCCGTGCACCGCCGCGCTCCGCCTTGCTTCTTTCGGCTCCCGCTTGCCTCCGCCTTGCTTCGCACTTGCCGCTGACTTGTGGCTCCTGTGCATCACTGCTGCGCCCGGAGGCGCATCCCCGGTAGGCTTTCCGTGTGATCTTCAAGCGCATCGGAAACGGGAGGCCGTACCCCCACCACGGCCGGGAGTCCACCCGCCAGTGGGCTGATGTCGCGCCACGCCCGGTACGCCTCGACCAGTTGGTGACGACGAAGCAGCAACTGGACCTGGAGACCCTGCTCGCCGAGGACTCGACCTTCTACGGCGACCTCTTCGCCCACGTCGTGAAGTGGCGCGGCGACCTCTATCTGGAGGACGGACTGCACCGCGCGGTGCGGGCGGCGCTGCAGCAGCGCCAGGTGCTGCACGCGCGCGTCCTTGAGCTGGACTGACCAGTCTGTTGACCCTTTCGGGGGGACCCGCGTCCACCCCGTAGATCATCTAGTAGGCACGGTCCCTTCCGGCTACTACGCTGCCGCCATGAGCATGCTGACGCCCCCCGAGATGGGCGGGCCGTACCGCATCAAGGGCACCAAATATCCGCGTATGCGGCGAAGCCGCCGGCGCCGCAGAGTGCTCGCCCTGCTCGGTGCCGTGCTCGCGGTCGCGGTGGTCGGCTGGGGGACGCTCCAACTCGTCGACGCCTTCACGGGCGGCGGCGAGGACGAGGAGAAGGCGGCGCAGGCCCGTACGCCCGGAGACTGCGGAGCCGGGGACACCGGCGCGAAGTCCGGCGAGGGCAAGAGACCCGAGCGCGGTGCCGGCGGGAAGCCGGCCGAGCTGCCCGCCCCCGGCCGGGTCGAGGTCAACGTGCTGAACGCCACCGCCAGGACCGGCCTCGCGCAGAAGACCGCCGACGAGCTCAAGAAGCGCGGCTTCAAGATCGGCAAGGTGGACAACGCGCCCGCGGCGTACGACAAGAAGGTACGCGGCGAGGGCGTCCTGCTCGGCGCCCCGGGGACGGTGGACGGCGAACTGAAGGTGCTCGGCACGCAACTGGCGCAGGCGGAGCCGAAGGCGGTCGAGCGCGAGGGCGCGGTGGTCGACCTGATCATCGGCGACGAGTTCCGCGGGCTCACCGAGCCGGCGGAGGCGAAGGCGGCGCTGAAGGCGCTGGCGGCCCCGGCGAAGGCGAAGCCGGGGGCGTGCGACTGAGGGCGCCCGCGGCGGCGGGCCCCGCGGACCGGGCGGTCGCCGATCCGGCGGCTGCCGGCCCGGCGGCCCCCGGCCGGGCCCGCCGCTAGGCGGTCCCGTACATCCGGTCACCGGCGTCGCCCAGGCCCGGCACGATGTACCCCGCCTCGTTCAGCCGCTCGTCCATCGCCGCCGTGACCACCGTCACCGGCGCGCCCGCCAGCTCGTGCTCCACCGCGTCCGTCCCCTCCGGCGCCGCCAGCAGGCAGATCGCCGTGACGTCGTCCGCACCCCGCCGGATCAGCTCGCGGATCGACGCGACGAGGGTGCCGCCGGTGGCCAGCATCGGGTCCAGGACGTAGACCTGCCGGCCGGAGAGATCCTCCGGCAGCCGGTTCGCGTACGTGCTGGGCTGGAGGGTCTCCTCGTCGCGTATGAGCCCGAGGAAGCCCGCCTCCGCCGTCGGCAGCACCCGCATCATGCCGTCGAGCATGCCGAGCCCGGCGCGGAGGATCGGCACGATGAGCGGCTTGGGCCGGGCCAGCCGCACACCGGTGGTCTGCGCGACGGGGGTGCGCACGTCGACCTGTTCGGTGCGGACGTCGCGCGTCGCCTCGTACGCGAGGAGCGTGACGAGCTCGTCGGCCAGCCGCCGGAAGGTGGGAGAGTCCGTGCGCTCGTCGCGCAGCGTGGTGAGCTTGTGCGCCACCAGGGGGTGGTCGACCACGTGAATCCGCATGCTCCCGAATCTATCCGAGACCCCGCCGGGCACGGATACCCGTGGGGGCCGGGGGGTACGCGTGGAGAAACGGGCCGCGGTTCCTACACAACCGCCAACCGGGTGCAAGGTGGATATGTCCCCCGGCCCGCCCGGACGCTGGAGGTGCATGATGCCGGATCGTGATCTGCGCAGCGGTGATCCGCTGGCCGAGACCACCGACGACCGCGGCCGGCGCCGCGCCGCCTTCCTGCGCGACCTGCACGAAGCCGAGGCGCTGCGGGCGCGCGTCCAGCCGCGGCGCGCCCGGGCGGCGCGGCGTCGGCATGTCCACCGCATGCGCACCTTTCGCTGGTAGACGGCCGATGAGCGGCGGAACGGGGGCCGCGCGGCGGCCCAATTCACGACGCACAGCGGAAGACCCCGCAGACAGCGCAGGTTTCTGTCACGATTCCGGTGAGGGCGGGTCCCCCGCCCCTGGTCGGGGGGAGAGAGCAGGCAAGCTCGACCACCCGGCCCGGCACACCTAGGACCAGTGGGAGAGTCACGGTGTACTTCGCCGCACTGCTCGCGCGCACCGAAGACGGGTGGGAAGCGAGCGATACAGAGCTCGACGACGTGGAGACGCTGGACGACCTGGCCGACCTCGCCCGCGAGGCGACGGCCGACGACGACGAGACCGTGCTGGTGCTGCTCGAGCAGGAGGGCATCTGGTACGGCGTCATCCGTATAGACGGCGAGGACGACCCGCGTGTCTTCGTCTCGAACGCCGCGGGAGCCGCGCGCAGCGCGTACGGGGAGATCCTGCTCACCCCCGAGCTGCTCGGCCGGGAGCCCGAGGACGACAGCGCCCTGGACAGCCTCACGGACCTGGACGGCACCGAGGACGGCGAGCCGGACCCCGCCGGCGGCGCCGGCGCGGACGCCGGCGCCGACCCGGACGCGCCGCCCGGCACGCCGGCGGGCCCGGTGGGCGACACGGATCTGCTGGAGGACCTCGGGGTCTCGGAGAAGCAGTTGCTGGCGCTGCAGAGCGACGCGGTGAACGAGATCGCCGACATGCTCGGCGCGGCGGACGTCCTGGAGGCGGTCCGCTGACCGAGCCCGGCGGAGAAGGGGAGAGCGGCCCGTACGAGGAGCTGTGGGCACCGCCGATGCGCGCGGCCCTGGCGGAGGCGGAGCGCGCCCTGGAGACGGGTGACGTGCCGGTGGGCGCGGTGGTCGTGGGCCCGGTGGACGCGTCCGGGGACTCGTACGCCTCGCTGATCGAGGCACCTCCCACGGGCAGGATCCTGGCCCGCGCCCGGAACGAGAGGGAGGCGACGGGCGACCCCACCGCGCACGCGGAGATCCTGGCGCTGCGGGCGGCGGCGGCGGAGCTGGGCGGCTGGCGGCTGACGGGCTGCACGCTGGTCGTCACGCTGGAGCCGTGCACGATGTGCGCGGGCGCCGCGGTCCTCGCCCGCGTCGACCGGGTCGTCTACGCCGCCCGCGACCCCAAGACGGGCGCGGCGGGCTCCCTCTGGGACGTACTCCGCGACCGCCGCCTCAACCACCGCCCGGAGGTCATCCCCCACGTCCTGGCCCCACCCGCCACCGCCCTGCTCACCGCCTTCTTCCGCACCGCCCCGCCGCCGGACGGCCCGCGCCCGTAAGGATTTCTGCTCACGGCGGCGGGTGGGCTAAGCTGCGTGGCGGTAGCGTGTCCGAGCGGCCGAAGGAGCTCGCCTCGAAAGCGAGTGTGGGGGCAACTCCACCGTGGGTTCAAATCCCACCGCTACCGCTCGTGAAGTGCAGAAACAGCAATGGGCGGACCCGTCAGGGTCCGCCCATTGCGCTGCTGGGTCTCAGTTCGGGTCTCAGTCGGCATGGATGGCGACCACCAGCCCTTAGAGAGGCGGGCCTTCCAGGACCTGACGGACTGCGCCGATCAATGCTACCTCTGCACGTTCGTACTGCTGGATGAACTCATCGAGCCGCCGATGCAGCACCTGGAGGTCATCCTGGGTGTCGGCTCCTTCCCGCCGGAAATCTGTGGCCGACTCCAGCACCTCCACGATCGTCTCCGCAGGCTCCCGAACGCTCGTCGGACCGGCCAATGTGATCCGCGTTAGAAGTCGGCTGAGTTGCTTGGCATCCCCTGCTAGCTCCTCCTCCCGTTTCTCGACGGCGAGCCAGGCGGGTTCGGTGTCCTCATCCGGCTCCACCATGCTGCGTAGCTCGCGAATTAGGGACTCCATCCGCTCCGCCACAGTGATGAAGTCGAGGTAGATCTCCCTGCGCTCGTCTCGCAGCCTCAGTCCGTGATCTACGCGCCCTTGGTCTCGTGTCTGCCGCAGAGCTGCCACGTAGCCGAGGACGCCGGCGCCGAGCGTGCCCAGAATGCCGACCCCAGCGCCGAGTACAGCAGCAATGCCCTGATCCATGTGGGCATTTTGCCGCGACCCCGCAGCAACGCGCAGGGGGCGGTGGACGAGCCGGATCCGCTCCTCCACCGCCCTCCAGCGGTCACCCGGTTGGTACGAGCGCCCCGGCCAGCCCGTCGTCATCGTCGTCCGGGCCGTGGTCGGCCTCCCAGATGAGGCCGTCGACCTGAGCGGCAACGCTGTTCCGCACGGTGTCGACCATGTGCTGATACCGGGCTGCCATCGCCGTTGACGACCAGCCCATGAGCCCCATCACGGCGCGCTCAGGGACTCCGAGAATCAGCAGGACCGTCGCCGCCGTGTGCCGGGCATCGTGCAGACGGCCATCACGCACCTTCGCCCTGCGCAGCAGTTCCTTCCACTCGTCGTAGTCGGTGCGCGGAGGCGACCCCAGACCGGTCGGTGTCGCGAACAGCCATCCCTCGTCGTGCCAGGTATCCCCTGCCGCCACCCGCTCGGCATCCTGCCGGGCCTTGTGCTTGGCCAGCAGATCCACAAGCTGTGGAGGAAGGCCCACAGCACGCCGCCCGGCACGAGATTTCGTGTCGGCCGTCTCCGGGTTCGTACGCACGCGCCGCGGGCAGTAGACGGACTTCCGACCGCACGTGTCGCCGCACCCGTGCGCGTACCGCGGGCGCCGGCGGCTTCGGCGGACCATGAGCACGCCGCGGTTCAGATCGATGTCCGTCCACTTCAGTCCCAGCGCTACGCCCTGCCTGAGACCGAGCGCAAGCGCCACCGCCCAGCGCGCGGAGTTCCGGCCATCCTCTGCTGCCCGCAGCAGACGGCGGATCTCTTCTACTGTGAACGGCTCGACCTCCTCGTCTCGCAGACGGGGTGTCTTGGCCAGTCGCACGAAGGGCGGACCCGACAGGGTCCGCCCTTCGTGCGGCCGGGGGTCTCATTTCGCCGGTACGACCGCCCCGGCACGCGGCCGCCGGCCCACACTGCCCCGTGCGCGTGACCGGGCCGTTCTACGGCGGTCGGGGTCCGCCCCCATCGCGCTGCGGGAAGCGGCGGAAGAAACTGGCGTACGCCTCGTCGCCCTGCTGCTTGATCCGCTCGAAGTCCTCCCGGGTGTAGCCCGAGCGCCCGATCAGTCCCTTGTAGGCCCAGCCCGCCTGCTGTTCGAGCCGGGAGATCTCCGAGTAGAGGGGCATGTCCGGATCTTGGGAGTACGCCTTCAACTGGCGGCGTCGACGGTCGTCCTTCACGCCGTAGGCGCCCAGCAGGCGGGCGAGGCGCGCCCGGGCGTCGGCGAGGTGGGCCGTCACCTGATCGTTCGTACGCAGCGCTGCGGACCCGGTGTGGTCGTGATCCGGATCGATGATCGACAGCATGTTGTAGTAGTAGACCGACGCCCGGCCGGCACTGATGGCCTTCTGGCCGTCACCCAGGCGCTCCCACATCAACGCCTGGTTGTACGTGAGCGATCCCAGGACCTCCACGTGACGTCGCACGGTGGGTTCGGCCTTCAGCAGGCGAGTGGCCCATCTCCTGGCCTTCAGGCTCTCGGCCAGCGCCCGTCGGTGGTTCCCGCCGGCCATCAGGGCGTCAGCCGCCACGATGCCCGCCTGGACCTTCGCCCGCAGACGCTCTGACCGGGACACTGACCGGACCCTCCGCTCGCCAGATGAGGGGGATTCATGGGTGACGCGTTCCGGGCCGCGGCCTGACGACCCGGCGGGGCCAACGTACCCAGGTCCGGACAGACCGGCAAGCGGCCGGAGATCACGCGGGTGCGGGCGAAGTCCCGGTGCGGGGACCGCCGTTCGGCGGCTGCGGGGGGGGGCGGGGGAGTCGGGGGAGTCAATGCACCGCCCGCGGGGGTGAGTTCGCCCGGCTCCGGTCCCCGGGTCCGGCCGCGTCTCCGGTACGGCCCGCGCGTGGCGGGGGCGGCGCGCGGAGAGGGAGGCGGCCCCGGGGGGAACCGACCGCCTCCCCCCGCGGAGGGTGGGCCCTACGACCCGCCGCAGCGAGGGGGGAGTAGCCGCGGCGGACGCGCAGGGGGCCCGCCCCGAGCCCGCCGGGGGTCCTGCCGGACCCAGCGGGGCTCACCGTCCATGGTGCGCCGCCCACGGCCGCGGGCGGGGGACACAAAAGCCCCCTCTGACCGGGCCTTTAGTCCATAAAACCTGGGTACGGTGCCAAGCGCGGATAGAATCATGCGACGGCGCCTGGGGAGAGAGCGGGAAACGGGCGTGTGCCGCACAGGGGAGGCATCGGAGCTCGTGGACTACAAGAAGATAGCGCTGGGGCTCCTCGGGCTCTTCGCCATCTACTCGATCATCAGCTCCCCCTCGCAGGCGGCCGACCTCGTGCAGGTCGTCTTCGAGTGGATATCGGAGCTCGCCAAAGCCATCGGCGACGTGATGTCCGACCTGCTCGACGACGCCTCCTCCTCGGAGTGACGCGGGGCGCCGTCCGCCCGGGGCCACCGGCCCGCGGCGGCTGCCCGGCCGGGTGATCGCCGACCACGCGATCGGCCCCGTACGCCCGTACGGGAACAGCCCTCCTGCCTGGCCGAACGGCCCCCGGCCGCGGCGCGCGGCGGCGGCCAACTGGCCGCCAACACGGCAAATTACGGTGCTTGCACAGAGTGCGCATCTCTTGTGATGCTATGACCGCTTTTCCCGATTTAGCCGGGCTCGTCTGCGCTACGGGCCGCGGCGCCGGTCGTACGTCACGTGGTCGCGAAGGGGTGGTGGTGTGGTGCAGCCGTTGTCCGCTCGTACGGCCCCGCCGGTGCCCTGCCCTCCCGCCTCCAGCCCCGCCTCGCCCCCGCCCCCTGGCCCGGCCCCCGCCGCCACGACGCCGGCCACGGCCGCTCCCGGCCCCCCGGCCGCCCCCGCCGAGCCCGCGCCGGCGGCCGACCCCGATCCCGACCCCGGCGGCTCCGGCGAATCAGCCGAATCAGCCGGATCCGGCGACCCCGAAGCCCCCCGCAAACCCGACTCCCGCACCCTCACCCGCGCGCTCTTCGCCGAGCTCACCGCGCTCGAACCCGGCACCCCCGAGCACACCCGCGTCCGCACCGCGCTGATCGAGGCCAATCTCCCCCTCGTGCGCTACGCCGCCGCCCGCTTCCGCAGCCGCAACGAGCCCATGGAGGACGTCCTCCAGGTCGGCACCATCGGCCTCATCCACGCCATCGACCGCTTCGACCCGGCCCGCGGCGTGCAGTTCCCGACCTTCGCCATGCCCACCGTGATCGGCGAGATCAAACGTTACTTCAGGGACAACGTGCGCACCGTCCACGTCCCCCGCCGGCTGCACGAGCTGTGGGCCCAGGTCAGCGGCGCCACCGAGGACCTGACCGTACGGCACGGCCGCGCGCCCACCACCGCCGAGATCGCCGCCCATCTGAAGATCGGCGAGGAGGAGGTGCGGGCCTGCCGCGAGGCCGGCCGCTCGTACTACGCCACCTCCCTTGAGGCCGCCCAGGAGGGCGACGGCATGCCGGGCCTGCTGGACCGGCTCGGGTACGAGGACCCGGCGCTGGCCGGCGTCGAGCACCGCGACCTCGTACGCCACCTCCTCGTCCAACTGCCGGAGCGCGAACAGCGCATCCTCATGCTGCGCTACTACCGCAACATGACCCAGTCGCAGATCAGCGCCGAGCTCGGGCTCTCCCAGATGCACGTGTCCCGGCTCCTGTCGCGCAGCTTCGCACGACTGCGATCCGCAAACAGGATCGATTCCTAACCGGATCGGGTAGGACTCTTCGAGGTCATCCCTGACGCACAGGCTCCGTATCTGCGCGTATATGTCGACTTGGCGCTACAGCGCGTTGCCGACTTGTGACATTCTGCTGGAACGGTGTTTGGCATGCCCCGGCACCCGGTAAGTCAGTCGGAGGCTGCTTCTCTCGGCGGTCCGGCGGGAGTCCACGTTCCCGCCGGGGCAAGGGGAGGGGCGGCCTGGAACCGTCCGCGACCTCAAGGGGGTGGCATGTCCGCAGAACTGGGCAGCTCGCAGATGCTCACCGAAGTCGCGCCTCTCGGCGCACAAGCGGCTTTCCCCGACGCCCGGGCCGCCACGGCCCAGGGCCCGGACCGTACTCTGAACCCGTCCTTGGCCCCGTCCCTGGGCCCGTCGCCCGACCCGGCCGCCGCCGGCCACGCCCCGGCGCCACCGGCACCGCCACCACCCCTCGGGGCCGCGGCACCGCAGAATCCGCCCGACGCCGCCGCCCCGGCCATCCCGGCCCCCGCCGCCCCCGCGGACGACGCCGCCCCCGTCGAGGCCGATGCCGCCCCGTCCGGCAGCATCGACACCCGTACGCTCTCCCGCGCCCTCTTCCTCCGCCTCGCCGAGTTGCCCCCCGGGGACAGCCCCGAGCGGTCCTACGTGCGCGACACCCTGATCGAGCTGAACCTGCCGCTCGTGCGCTACGCCGCGGCCCGCTTCCGCAGCCGTAACGAGCCCATGGAGGACATCGTCCAGGTCGGCACGATCGGCCTGATCAAGGCGATCGACAGGTTCGACTGCCGGCGCGGCACCGAGTTCCCGACCTTCGCCATGCCCACGGTCATCGGCGAGATCAAGCGCTACTTCCGGGACACGAGCTGGTCCGTGCGCGTCCCGCGCCGGCTCCAGGAGCTGCGCCTGGCGCTCACCAAGGCGAGCGACGACCTCGCGCAGCAGCTCGACCGCTCGCCGACCGTGCCGGAGCTCGCCCAGTACCTCGGGGTGTCCGACGAGGACGTGGTCGACGGCCTCGCCGTGGGCAACGCGTACACGGCCAGCTCCCTCGACTCCCCGGCCCCGGAGGAGGACGGCGGCGAGGGCTCGCTCGCGGACCGTCTCGGGTACGAGGACTCGGCGCTGGAGGGCGTGGAGTACCGCGAGTCGCTGAAGCCGCTGCTGGCTCAACTCCCGGCGCGGGAGCGGCGGATCATCATGCTGCGGTTCTTCGGGAACATGACGCAGTCCCAGATCGGCGACGAGGTGGGCATCTCGCAGATGCACGTGTCGCGGCTGCTGACGCGGACGCTCGCGCAGCTCCGGGCAGGGCTGATCGCGGACTGACGACGGGGCCGGCGCGGGGCCGGCCCCAGCTCGTACGCCGTACGCCCGGATCCCGTAGACGGCGCGTGAAGCCGCGTCTGCGGAGCGAAGCCCGACGCAAGCAGGAACGACGGAGGCGCGCGACGCGGACTCCGTAAGGGGGAGCGCGAACTCGGCGCCCGGGACCCCTGATCCAGACCCCAGGACCCCGGATTCAGACCCTCGTCCCCCGGCTCACCCGACCGCGAGCCAGACCACTCCCGCCAGCACCGCCACCGCGACGACGATCCCGATGATCATCCCCACCCGCGGCCCCGAACTCGCCGACGCGGCCGCCGGCTGCTGCGGTCCCCGCGCCTGCGGGCCGCCGCCCTCGTCCACGAAGGCGCGGAACATCTGGGTGCTCCCGGCCGGGTCGTAGTTGGGATCGGGCTGTTGACCTTGCGGATTGTGAGCCATGGGGCAGGACACTAGCGAACGCCCCGGACGCCTGTCAGCGGGGGGAAGCCCTCCTTCCGCTCGCCCCCGCCGGCCCCGACCCGACTTCGATTGCCTTCGGCAACCATTCGTCATACTGTTGCTTAGTGCAACAAACTAAAGTCGAATCTCCCGGCATGACCCACCGGCAGATACTGGAGGCCCTCTCCGGCCTGCTGCTCGGCATGTTCGTGGCCATCCTCTCCTCGACCATCGTCAGCAACGCCCTGCCCCGGATCATCGCGGACCTCGACGGCACGCAGAGCGCGTACAGCTGGGTCGTCACCGCCGCCCTGCTCGCGATGACCGCCTCCACGCCCCTCTGGGGCAAGCTCGCCGACCTCGCGAGCAAGAAGCTCCTGGTCCAGTCGGCCCTCGTGATCTACGTCGCCGGCTCGGTCGTCGCCGGCCTCAGCCAGAGCACGGGCATGCTCATCGCCTGCCGCGTCGTCCAGGGCATCGGCGTCGGCGGCCTCAGCGCGCTCGCGCAGATCATCCTCGCCGCGATGATCTCCCCGCGCGAACGCGGCCGCTACAGCGGCTACCTCGGCGCCACCTTCGCCGTCGCCACCGTCGGCGGCCCGATCCTCGGCGGCGTGATCACCGACACCAGCTGGCTCGGCTGGCGCTGGTGCTTCTACATCGGCATCCCGTTCGCGATCCTCGCGCTCGTCGTACTCCAGAAGACCCTGCGGCTGCCCGTCGTACGCCGGAAGGTGTCGATCGACTGGCGCGGCGCGATGCTGATGAGCGCGTCCGTCTCGCTGCTGCTGATCTGGGTCACGCTGGCGGGCGAGTCGTACGCGTGGCTGTCCTGGCAGACGTTCGCGATGACCGGCGGCGCGGTCGCGCTGGGGCTGGCGTTCCTGTGGGTCGAGACCCGGGTGCCGGAGCCGGTCCTTCCGCTACGCCTCTTCCGCAACCGCACCCTCACCCTCGCCTCGCTCGCCTCCCTCTTCGTCGGCATCGCGATGTTCGGCGCGACGGTCTTCCTCAGCCAGTACTTCCAGCTCGCGCGCGGCGAGAGCCCGACGACGTCGGGCCTGCTGACCATCCCCATGATCATGGGGATCTTCCTCTCGTCGACGATCTCGGGGTGGGTCATCACCCGTACCGGCCGCTGGAAGGTCTGGCTCGTCGCCGGCGGGCTGCTGCTCACCTCGGGGCTCAGCCTGCTGGGCACCATGCGCTACGACACCCCGTACTGGCACATCGCGCTCTACATGGCCGCGCTCGGCACGGGCATCGGCATGATGATGCAGAACCTGGTGCTCTGCACCCAGAACCAGGTCGACCCCGCCGACCTCGGCGCCGCCAGCTCGGCGGTCGCGTTCTTCCGCTCCCTCGGCGGCGCGGTCGGCGTCTCCGCCCTCGGCGCGATCCTCGGCGGCCGCATCTCCGGCTACATGCGCGACGGCCTCCACGACCTCGGCATCCCGCCGGCCCGCGCCGCGGGCGAGGCGGGCGGCGACGGCTCGGCGATCCCGAACCTCGCGGAGCTGCCGGTGCCGGTGCGGACGGTGGTGGAGAGCTCGTACGGGCACGGGCTGGCGGACATCTTCCTCTACGCGGCGCCGGCGGCGCTGCTGGCGTTCGTGATGGTGGCGTGCATCAAGGAGGTCGCGCTGCGGACGCGCAGCGGCCTGCAGCAGACGGCGACGGCGGAGCGGCGGGTCAAGGAACTCACGCGGGGGTGATGGTCGGCCGCACCTGCTCGGCGACGCGGTCGCGCATGGCGGCCATGCCGGCGAGGACGCACTCGAGGGCGAAGGCGAAGTCGCGGTCACGCTGCTCGTGCCCGGGGAGGACGGGGAGGTCGGGGGCTTCGGGCGCTTCGGGGGCTTCGGGGGCCGGGTGGTCCGGCACCGGAGAGCGCGCGGCGGGCGGCCGCACGCACTCGGGCTGCTCCCGCAGGGCCCGTACGAACGCGCCGTAGTCCTCGCCCAGCTCCGCCAGGCGCCCGCCCACGCCCCCGAATCCGTACGAGAACGGAAAGAGCAGCGACAGCCCGCCCGTCAGGCACTCCTCCGGCAACCCGGCCCGCCGCATCGCGCGCTGCGCGGCGGCGACGCAGGCCATGGCGTGCGGCCCGACGTTCAGATACTCCCCGGCGAGCCGGGAGACCCAGGGGTGGGCGACGAGGATGCGCCGGTGCTCGTGCGCGAGCTGCCGGAGCTGCGCGGCCCAGTCGCCGCCGTCCTCGGCGGGGAGGTCCATCTCGGCGTAGGCGCGGTCGAGGGCCAGCTCCAGGAGCTCGTCCTTGGTGTCGACGTACCAGTAGACGGACATGGCCGTGACGCCCAGCTCGGCGGCGAGCCGGCGCATCGACAGCCGCCCCAGCCCCTCGGCGTCGAGCAACCGCACGGTGGCCGCGACGATCTTCCCCAGATCCAGCCCGGCCTCCCCCGCGACAGGCGGGTACCCCCTGCGCCGCACCTTCGCCCGCCCGGTGAGCCAGATGCTCACGCGGGCGCCGCGGACCTTCCGGCGGACGGACGCCATCGTGCGCCTCCCAGCGTGCTGTCTCATCGTGACCACTGGCCTACGAACCGAAACGGCCCGTACACCGATGCTATGCCCGCTCCGCCCCGCCTCCTCCCCTTCGCCCCGACCCCGCACCCCGGCAAGCCCTTTGCCCCCACGGCACGGTGACCGGTACGGTAGGTGCGATTGGCAGCGGCCCCGCCGCCTGTGCCATCATCTGCACACACCTGCTTGACCGGCAGATGTGCGGGAGGCGTCGCCTAGTCTGGTCTATGGCGCCGCACTGCTAATGCGGTTTGGGGTTTACCCCCCATCGAGGGTTCAAATCCCTCCGCCTCCGCCACCCGACCAGCGAGCCCGTGCCGTACGGCGCGGGCTCTCTGCATGCCCGGGGGACGACGTGTTTCCGCAGGTCGGCGGGGGTGCGGGAATCGGATTTCACCTGGCGCGGAGGGTCATGTAAAGTTGTGCCCGCAACGCAGCCGGGCCGCCAATGCCCGAAAGCGGGCGCTCGTAGCTTAACGGATAGAGCATCTGACTACGGATCAGAAGGTTGCAGGTTCGAATCCTGCCGAGCGCGCACAGGTAGAAGCCCCGCAGACACATCTGCGGGGCTTTCTGCATGCGGTGCTACGACAGCACCAGCCGGCACGCCCAAGGCGGCTGGTCAGCCAGCCGGGAGGGCCGCCCAGCGCCCCGCGGTGGCAGGACCTCGCCTCCGGAAGCCGCGATGAGGCCCCACGTCGCTCTGTATACGGAGCCCGCGCAAAAACCCGATTGGCAGTCGAGACGGCTGCTGCTACCTTCGCGGAGGCCGTGCGAGAGAACGAGGAGGTGGTACCCGTGAACGTATCGACGTGGGTGCTCTCCCCCGGGGTCACGGTCGGGCGATAGGTCGTCCGGGAGCGCCGTTCAAGGGCACTCCCGAAAGGCACGACCATGGCCCTTCACTTCACTTCCGAACAGCGTCTCGACGACGTCCTCGAACGCAACTTCGTCCTCGGCGAGATCCCCGGCACCCTGTGGACGCCCGCATCCGCACCAGCACCGCTGATCCTGCTCGGCCACCCCCCGCTCGGACTGCACAGGATGTACCCCAGACTGGTGGCGCGGGCCCAACACGCCGCAGCGGACGGCTTCGCCGCGGCCACCATCGAACTCCCCGGGAGCGGTGACCGGCCCCGTTGGCTCGCCGCCCAGCAGGTCCGCGCCGACCTGCACCGGGCTAGGAAAGCGGGAGAGCCGGTCAGCGACGAGATCATCGACGCCCTCACCCTGCCGCTCGTAGACAAGGCGGTCCCGGAATGGCAGGCCGCCCTCAACGCCCTCCTGTCGCTGCCCGACATCGGCGGCCCGGTCGGGTACTCGGGGGGAGTGATCTCCATAGGCATCCGGCTTGCGGCGGTCGAACCGCGCATCGTGGCCGCCTGTCTCTTCGCCGGGAGCTTCGTGCCTCGCGCCATCTTCGAGGAGGCCCGCCAAGTGACCATTCCGCTGCACGTCCTGCTGCAGTGGGACGACGAAGGCAACGACCGGCAGGCGGCCCTGGACCTGTTCGACGCCTTCGGCTCCAAGGAGAAGTCCCTGCACGCCAATATGGGCGGGCACACCGGCGTCCCGCAGTTCGCAGGGGAGGGCGCGGCCCGGTTCTTCACCCGGCACCTGAAGTGAGGCCGGGCCGCCAGGCCATCAGCAGACGATAAGCCATCCTGGCCAGGGTGCTGCTCGTCAAGGGCAGGCCCCGGCCCTCCTCTGCCAGACGCCGCGGGCCCTACCAACTCGGCAAGGGCCCCGCGTCAACGCCCCTCACTGCCGCGCTGACGGCCGGTACGACCGTAAGTGCCCGATCCCTGTGGAGCTGCGGGCCAGAAGCTTGCCGTTCGGATCCTGCCGAGGGCGCATAGTGTCCAGAGGGGCTCTTGCCTGCCGTACGGCAGCGGTCACCGCGGCCCCGGCCGGGGCGTACCGTGACAGCGTGGCGAACGAAGACCTGGGACGGACGCTCCCTCGTCTCCGCCGGCTGGCGTCCCTGACGCAAGAGGCTCTGGCCGAGCGCTCCGGTGTGTCCGTTGATGTGATCCGCCATCTTGAACAGGGACGGAAGCACTCAGCGCGCCTCCCCACGCTGCACGCGCTGGCGAACGGTCTCGGGGTGGAGCTGACGACGCTCCTTGGCGACCCACCCGCGATTGCGTCCACCGGGGAGAGCGACGGCCCGCGCTTCGTAGCCGTACGCCGCGCCGTCATGCCGGCGCTCTGGCAACAGGATCCGGAGCCGAAGGATCCGGCTTCTCCCTTGACGGGCTGCGCGATCAGATCGCGGAAGGCTGGACGCAGTATCACTCCGCCGAGTTCGACGCGGTGATGAAGGCGCTGCCGGACTTGATCTCGGATGCGCGCGCTGCCGCGGCGTTGAGGGACGAGGACGTCCGCGGAGACGGTTTCGCCGCGCTGGGCAAAGTACTTCAGCTCGCCGGACATGTCGCCGTACGCATGGGGAAGACGGATCTCGCTCTCATCAGCCTGGAGCGCGCGATAGAGGCCGCGGACCGGTCCTCCGATCCACTGCTCGTGCCGATGATCGTCAACTCCACAGCGTGGACCTACCAGCGGCAGGGGCGCCTCGAAGACGCCATGAGCATCGCGCTCCGCGCCGCCGACGACCTGGTGGACGCCGGCCGTACCGACACCGCTGACGGCCTGAAGGTATGGGGCGCGCTGACCATGAGTGCCGCGACGTCGGCCGCACGCAGCGGCCACTACGAGCGCGCCGCGGCGATGATGCAGACGGCGGAGAAGGAAGCCGCCCGGGTGGCGAAACTGCCCGACGGTGGCGACAACCGCATGGTGAGCGTCTTCAGCCCGTCCTCGGTACGCATCGAACGTGTCCGGCTCGCAGTGCAGTACGGCCACCCGCAAGATGCCCTGGCTCTGGCCAAGGGGATGCGGTTGAGCAGGGACACGCCACCGTCGTGGCGGACGTGGCTCCTGCTGGACGTGGCACGAGCCCACACGGACATCGGTGACGCGGCCGGAGCGGTGAAGACCCTGGAGTCGCTGCGCCGTGTGGCGCCGACGTGGATGCAGCACCACACGCTGGCCGTGGCCATCGTGCGCGATCTCTGGACGCTTCCCAACCACCCGCCGGGACTCCGACCGTTGGCAGAGTTCCTGGGAGTCAGCGAATAGCCTGGTGAAAGTGGGACGTTACGCCCCTGTCAGCGTCCCCGGCATGCCGCTTGCATGAACGGACACCGCCCCGGCGACCGTACGACCGGCTCCGTGGCTTGCCCGATCTGAGGAAGCGGACCGACATGCCGCAACACACGACGCGACGACGCCTCCACGGCTACCGACGGCACAGCAGGACCTTGGCACGCGAGCCCGAGAGCGCCGCCACTGCCCGCCGCCTGGTCCGCGTGGCGCTCGCCGACTGGGGCCTGGACGACTTGGCGGACGACAGCACCGTGGTCGTCTCAGAGCTGGTCACGAACGCGATCCAGCACGCTCGGCGTGAGTCCATCCGCGTCACCATCGAACGGGCGGATGCGGCGTGCGTGCGGGTAGGCGTCGTGGACTTCTCGCGAGAGCGCCCGGTGAACAGGGAGTCATCCTTTGAGGACGACGGCGGCCGTGGACTCGCCCTCGTGGGCGAACTGGCCGACGCCTGGGGCACCGAGCTACTGCCCTGGGGCAAGCGGGTGTGGGCGGATCTGAAGGAACAGGGATGACCGGGGAACGGCGTCACCGCTGGGCAGACGAGATGATTCGGGAAGAGGACAGCGACCGGTCCGGGCCTGTTGAGGATGTGGCGGACGGCGGGACGAAACCCCGCAGGCTACCTGCGGCAGAAGGCGTCACCCACAGCCGCGGACTCGGTCGCGGGGAGATTGAGCGGAGACAGGTCGGGCTACACCGTCATGGCCGAGCCGGCCTGCGGCACGACAGAACCAGAACCCCGGCCGGCGACCGGCCTGAGGCCGAGCACCCAGGGGCGGCACCCATGAGCCAGCGAACTCTGCCGGAACCGCGTTGGTTTCACTGCGAGTGCCACGTCGACGAGCGCCGGTTAGGCACCTTCGACGCCTACAGCCCAGGCGAGGCACTGCGCTGGCTGAAGGCCACGCTGATGATGGTTGCGATCAGCATGGATGAGGAACCCTACCGCCGGGCCCGCGACTGGATCGACCACGGCCAAGCAGAGGCGACCCGCGAACTGTCGGAGGGCAAGCCCCACACCCTCACGCTGAAGCAGCACACCACGCAGGCAACTTGGACGATCACACCAGCGCCCTACCTCCCACCGCCGAAGCAGACAGACACGCCCGCGTGAGCCCTACGCGTAACAACCTTCTCTACAACTTCAAGGCGCCTCACCACCGCACACCGCACACCCCAACTCCCCAGCCCGCCGCTCCCTCTCCACCCCACTCCGACCCGTCCACCGGCCGACACAACGGAAGACGAGCCAACTCAGGAGAAACGACTCAAGGCTGGGTCCGGTCGGCTCCACGGCTTTAGGCAGCCACCATGGGGCAGGGGCCTAAGATCATGGGGCCACATCGGCCCATTACGGGCAGGTCCACAACCAGCCCGATCCCCGGTCAGCTTAAGGCCCCATGGTCTCCCACCCATGGCAGCTCCCGCCTAAAGCCGCTCCACTGACCTGCCACATAAGCTATTTGTTGAGATTCTGCTGCAGCAAGTAGCTCTTCTGCGTCGCAGAGTTAAGGATTTGACTGGAAATATCATCCATCATTTTGATGATCTCCACCCGAACATCATCCCAGTCAGTGAGACGAATGTAATCCTCTTCCCCATGAGCAATCCTGTTCCTGGCCGCAAGCAATTGCTCGTCGATCAGATCCTGATAAGGAGAGTACCGAGAAAAGTCACACCCCACTGAACACAGGATGTCACACAGCCGATCATAATTTAGATTCGAGAAAGTCCTTACCGCTTCACGTCTAGTAGGGATCTTGGCGCGAGATGATGCACCCTCACGAACGTCGCGAATGAGCGTCGCATGTATGAATGCTCGGTTAGTGAGCTCGAATTCCTCAATTTGGGCCCGCATGGCAAGAGCGACCAGCTCAGGACGTAGCTGCGCGTACGTCAACTTGAGTGATGCAAGATAGCAGAGGTAGGCGTGAGCACCGTTTTTCACAAAGCCTTCCCAATGTGCATAGAGAAGAGCGATTGAAGCGCGGAGCAACGCTGGACGAATACCAGCTTCAGCCCTGCCCACCTGCCCCTTGAAGATACTGAGCTCTTTCTTTCTCCAGCCAAGATCTGCTGAAATGCAATCGTACAGACCCTCAGTCGTGCGAATCTTCATTTGAGCGACCTCAAGGGCGAAAGAATTCCTTGGCAGCAGGAATGGTTACAGGGATACGTGTCGTCCCGCGGACGCCTCCACGGGCCTGCGAGCGGAAGAAATCCTCTGACCACATCTCCTCAACCCGTCCACGCAGTTCCCGATGCCGCTCTTTCTCTGGCACTCGCGCCCAAGCCTCCAAGTTGCTCGCAACTCCCACGGTGACAGCTTCAAATGCCGAGACCGAGAAGCCACCAAGAAACCGGGTCTTCGACTTGTCGTAGCGCCTGAAGGAATCGGATTCTAGCGCGGCAGCAAGCAGGCCGAATGTGTCACGGAATACCTTTCCCAAGCCAGCCCTGTCAAAGCTTTCCCTACCCGCCAGTCCGAGCATCTTATCCGTCAGGAAGAGGTCTACACTCTCCATTTCCTTTAGTTCCTGAAGTGAGCTTGAAATCAGAGTCATGAAGCGACAAACAAGCTCCAAGTCATACTGCTCCTCAGCCGCCCGCGTGGAAATGAGCGTGCAGGCATCGAAGGTAGAATCACTTCGCAACTCCTCCAGCCAGAGAAAAAAGTCGCGATTCATCATGATGAGCTGGCAATTCCTGACCTCTTGAGCTGAAGGAGCCTCACCTCCAGAGTTGAGGCGATCAAAGAGTTCATACTTGGCTTTCTCGTCACTTTCAGGCAAGAGGATCTTGAAGTCGAGCTTGCTCCTCTTCAGTGAAATTCTCTGCCCCGGAGTCAGGCCCACCCCCTCGTCTACACCTTCGAAGCTCAGCCCTTCCAATGAGGGAAGGTATCGTGTCCCCTGGAGTTGACTCGGCGGACGAAGTTCCCCTGTCCTCTCATCTCTCAGTTCGCCCATAAATTCAAGGATCGTTGAAAGCCTCTGCAGTCCGTCGATCACTTCCCACACCCCATCATGCCTTTGCATCACGAAGATCGAAGGAAGAGGAATTCCCAGCAGAATGCTCTCAATCAACCGAGATTTCTTGGACTGGCTCCATCGAAAGAGACGCTGAAATTCCGGCCGGATCACCAGCTCGCGATCACGGTATAGATTCACGACTTCGCCGATGGACATTGCATAGGCATCCGCCTTGACCGTCGAGCGGCCAGCCTCAATTTCATCCTGCAGGGTCATGTCGTGCTCACTCCGGCTCGGCTAGTCCTTGGTGGAGCTATCATTCCATATCGGGCCAGAATGCGGTATGGCGCTGACTGGGACGTGACGTGCGGAACCCCGTGGACTTATTCGAAGCAGGTGCCAGAAGCACTCAGACTCAATCATGATCAACGCTGACTGCCATCGGCAGCACAACCGCAGGTTAGGACACGAAGCAAGACGCCGATCAGTTCTTTGGCCCGTGGTGATCAGTTGTCGCGGTACAGCAGCACGGTACCGCAACCACAGCGATCAACCGTGGCCCGCATCAGCCCTGAGGCATCCCGAGCCAACCGATCTGATCGCCATCGCCTGATCTAGCTTGAGCTACGGATCGGCAGGTTGCAGGTTCGGATCCTGCCGTGCGTGAACAGGTCGAAGCCCCACAGACATCGTCTGCCGGGCTTTCTGCATGCCGGTGCAGCATCAGAGGCACCTGGACCAGCGCGGTTGAGGCGGATGCAGAGGGGCGCCGAGGGGAGGCGGTGATTCGCGTTCTGCGGGACAGGTTGACAGCGAAGTCCGGGAGGGCGAACCTGACCGGTTGGCTGTCGTGCAGGTAGCGCCGGGGCTCTGCAGGGCGAACCGGGTGGGGCGATGCGAGGCTCATCCAGTACCGCGACGACAGCCGGGGGAGCCGGGCTGTGGTGATCCCGGGGTGCAGGGGGAACAGGGTGCCCTGGGATACCCGCTGGTCCTGGCCCCGGGTGCTGTGTTCTGTGCTCCGGCTTCGGCGGTGGCGGCTTGATCACCGCACCTGGGGTTCTTCTCTACCCTCACCGGAAACCGGGGCGTCCTCGGGGGCTTGTTGCGTGTGGGGTGCCGTGCGTCTGGTCGTGATGACCGCCTGCGTTTGCGTCGTCTGGCCCACCAGCACCCGTTCCCCCATCTCGAACACATCGGTCTGTACGACGATGACGGACCTCCCGACGTGCAGAGGGCGTGACACTGCCTGGGCTGTACCCGCGCGAACCGGCCGGAAGAAGTTGGTCTTGGACTCCAGGGTGGACGTGTCGGCGCCTTGCGGCAGGTTCAGGTAGGCGCACACCGCGCCGACAGTGTCCGCGAGGGCTATGAGCGCACCGCCGTGGAGCGCCGCGCCGGCCGTGCACAGGTCGGAGGACCAGGGCAGGGTGCCGGTCGTGCGCTCGGGGGTCGCCTCGGTGAGGTCGATTCCCAGGCGTTCCGCGAACGGCATGGTGCGCAGGAGGTCAGCGGGGTGGGGGATGTCCGAGGTCATGCCACCACGATGGTCGAGGCCCATTCCGTGGTCGATTACTCCGGGAATCATTGACGCCGGCCACCCCACCGGCGCTCGTCTCCCCCACCCCGGCCCACCGTTCCCGTGGGCTTTGATCAGGCGGCGGGGAGGGGGAAGGCGGCCCGGGCGGCGTTTTGCTGGGCCAGGGATTCGTGCTTGGTGGTCCAGCCGTGGGTGTCCCGCAGGGCGTCGAATTCGCGCTGGAGGGTGGTGGCGGCGGTGGTGCGGATGTCGGTGCTGATGGTGACCGGCAGTCCGTCCGTCAGCAGGGCGGTGGCGGGGTGGTCGGCGAGGCTGGGCACGGCGCCGGTTCCCACGTTGCTGAGGGGGCACATCTCCAGCGCGATCCGGTCCGTGCGCAGCCGGTCGAGGAGCGCGCTGTCCGACGTGCAACGCACACCGTGGCCGATACGGCGGGCGCCGAGGACGTCGATGGCCTCCCACATGCTCTCGGGGCCCGCGGCCTCCCCCGCGTGCACGGTGCAGGGCAGACCCGCGGTGTGGGCGAGGTCGAAGGCGGCGCGGTGCGGCGTGGCCGTGTACCGCGACTCGTCGCCGGCCAGGTCGAGTCCGGCGACGACGTCGCGCTGCCGCAGGGCCGTCTCGGCGACGGCCAGGCTCTCGTCCGGGCTCTGGTGGCGCAGACAGCACAGCAGCAGCCCGGTGGCCACGCCCGTGTCGGCCCGTCCCCGGGCCAGCCCCTCGGCGACGGCCTGCACGGCCTCGTCCAGGGTCATGCCCTGATCGCCGTGCAACTGCGGGGCGAAGCGGACCTCCCCGTGGACGACGCCGTCGGCCTTCCAGTCCTCGACCAGTTCCCGGGCGGCGCGGGCGAGGGCGTCCGGGGTCTGCAGGAGCCGGAGGGGAAGGTCGAGGTACGTGAGGTACGTGGTCAGGCTGCCGCAGGGGTCGGGGGCCACGACCAGGTCCCGGACCGGGCGGTCCAGGACGATGCCCTGTTCGCGGGCGAGGTCGGCAAGGGTGTCGGGGCGGACGGATCCGTCGAGGTGGCAGTGGAGTTCGTAGCGCGGGATCGGCGCGGCGGGAGTGCTCATGATCGTGGTCCCGTTCAGGGGGCGGCTGCGGGTGCGGGCGGGGCGAGGGTGCCGACGGTGTCGAAGAGGAGTTTCTTGAACCCGGCCTCGGCCACGCGGCGAACCAGGGTGAGGTTGGGGGCGGGGGCGGACACGCGCCGGTCGATGATCATCTGGCCGCGGGTCTCGTCGGCGACGGAGATGTCGACGTACGCCTGCTCCTGCTCGGTGATCAGGTCGGGCTTGAGCGCCACGGCCATGGCGACGGGGTCGGGCAGGTCGTAGCCGGCCAGCCCGGTGACGTCGCGGGCCCAGTCGGCCACGGTGCGGTTGATGCGGTGCGCGAACGTCGCCATCGGGGTGCCGATGTTCTCCAGGTGCTGCTGGTCGGCCGGCGTCATGACCGCGTCCTTGCGGGAGACGTCCCAGCCGATCCAGGTGACCTTGTCAGGCGTGGCGGCCTGCGTCACGATCTTGGCGGCCTCCGGGTCCGCCCAGACGTTGAACTCGCCGGTGGCGGAGATGTTGCCGCGCAGGTCGGCGGCGCCCGCCATGCAGTACACGTGCCGGTAGCGGGTGAACAGGTCCGGGTCGCGCAGCAGAGCGGCGGCGACGTTGGTGAGCGGCGCGAGCGTCACCAGTGTCAACTCCCCGGGGTTCTCGCGGGGTTGGGACAGCAGCACTTCCACCGCATGCGTGCTCTCGCAGGATGCGCTGGGGTCGGGCAGGCCGATGTCGCCCATGCCGTCCTCGCCGTGGACGTGCTGCGCGCTGGACAGCATCCGCGTCATCGGCCGGGCGCAGCCGGGGTGGACGGGAATGTCGGTGCGGCCCGCGGTTTCCAGGGAGATGAGGGCATTGCGGGTTCCGGTCCCGACGGGCACGTTGCCGGCCACGGTGGTCACCGCCCTGATGTCGCCGAGTCCGCTGGCGGCGGCGAGCAGCAGCGCGACCGCGTCGTCGGACCCGGTGTCCGAGTCGATGATCAGAGGCAGAGCGGGCATGGACGTGCTCCGTTCATGACGGGTCGGGTGGGTGTGTGGTGCACGTGCCGTGGGTCAGCGGGACTGCATACGGACGAGGTCGCGGGGGCGCGGTCACGGTGGGGGCGGGGAGGTGCTCGCACTCACCGCCCCGGTCGGCCAGTGCCCCGCCGCCACCCAGGGTGACGACCGCGCCGGAGGCCGTCCGGGCCGGGATCCGGGCGGCGGATCGGGGGTCGTCGGCCCCGGTGAGCTGCCGGGCCTCGACTTCGTCGACCACCAGCACCGGTCGACGGTCGTCGGACCATACGGGCAGGGCGCCGGAGGACGGGACAGCGCAGGATCCGGTCGAGATTGACCGAGCCCATGGCTATCACGCGGCCCGGGAAGAATCCGTTCACGCTTCATATCTAATCGTTTAGATGAGACGATGCAAGACCTATGACGAGACGAGAAGCCAAGGCGCCGACGCTGGCGGACGTGGCCCGTACGGCCGGGACCTCCACCGCGGTCGTCAGCTACGTGATGAACAACGGCCCCCGGCCGGTCGCGCCGGACACCCGCGGCCGCGTCCTCGCCGCCGCGGCCGAACTCGGCTACCGGCCCAACCGCATCGCCCGCGCCCTGCGCTCACGCACCACAGGCGTGGTCGGGCTCATCCTCGCCGACGCGTCCAACCCCTACTTCGGGGCACTGGCCCGGCACGTCGAGCAGGCTCTCGAACTGCACGAGAAGCTGACACTGATCGGCAACGCGGGATACTCGCCCGACCGGCAGAAACACCTCTCCGAACGGTTCCTCACCGCCCAGGTCGACGGGCTGGTCATCGTCTCCGCGGACGGCGGGGCGGACGTCGCGGCCGAGGCGCAACGGGCCGGTGTCCCGGCGGTGTACGTCCACAACCAGCCGGAAGGAGTGGAGGTCGCGGCGGTGACGGCGGACGACGATGCGGCGGTCCGGCAGGCCGTCGCGCACCTGCGCGCACACGGACACGCCGACATCGCCTTCCTCGCGGGACCGCAGGACGCCGGACCCGTCGGCCGGCGCCGAGCCGTGTGGGAGGCGGCGGTCGCCGGGGCCGGCGGCTCCCGGCCGCTGCTGCTGCGCTGCGCGTATTCGCGTGCCGCGGCGGCCGACCTGACCGGGCGTCTGATCGGCGAGGGGACGATGCCCGCGGCGCTCGTCACGGCAACGGACGAACAGGCCATCGGCGTGCTCGCCGGGGCCAGGGCACACGGCGTCCCCGTGCCCGAACGGCTGGCCGTCGTCAGCCTCGACGGCACACCCGACGCGGCGTATACGGCCCCCGCCCTGACGGCCACGGAACAACCCCTGCGGACCATGGCCCAACGCGCCGTAGACCTCCTCCTCAACGGCACCACAGAAGAGCCCCCGGCCACCGCGACCCTCGTACCCCGCCTAAGCTGCGGCTGCGGCCCCGGGTAGCGGAGGGCGCAGCGCCGGCCCCGCAGGGACGGCCCCCGGGGGACTCCCGCGGCGAGGACATCGCTCCGTGCGTCAGGCCGGCGCTTGTTGACCATCGGCGTGGTCTTCACGAGGACGCGGCCAACCACGCTGACAGGGCGGAGAGTTCGCCGAGCACTCCGCCGGCACCGAGGAGGAGCCGCGTCATCGCGGCTTTCCGGGTTCCAGTTTGATCAGGTACGTGGGGGTGCCTGCGAGGTGGATGCGTTGGGTGTGGGTGGGGAGTAGGTCCGCTTGGATCGCGGGGGACAAGGGGGTCGGGGTGGGGAGGAGGAGTACTGCGGTGCCGGTGGGGGTGAGGACGCGGTGGAGTTCTCGCCACCAGGCCATGGGGGTCCTCGCCAACCGGGCCCTTGCCTCGACCTGCGTGCCCCACGGCGGGTTGCACACGATGCGGTCGATCGTCCCGTCCGGGAGGGGGAGTCTGCCCGCGTCCGCCCGTTCCAGGCGGATGCGGTCGAGCGATGCGTTCGTCCTGTTCGCGCTTGCCGCCCTCAGTGCGGTCTCGTCTATGTCGTAACCCCGGTACTGCCCCGCCTCCGGGTGGGCCAGTGCCGCCTCGATGAGCACCGTGCCCGCGCCGCAGCACGGGTCCAGGACCGTGTGGCCGCGGCCGATGTCCGCCAGTCTCGTCATCGCCGCCGCCAGCGGCGGGTGCAGCGTTCCCGGTACCGTCGCCTGCTTGTACGGGCGGCGGTGGAGCGGGCGCGGGGTGATGCGGAGCATCAGCGTCGCCTCGGTGCCGTCCAGCGTCAGGCGCCACGACGCGTAGTCCGGCGGGGGTGCCCCCTTCGTGCGGCGCGCGTGGTACGGCACCTTCAGACGCGCCGCCAGCGCGTTGCCGACCGCGTCCTCCACGTCGTACCTGTTGAAGCTCCGCCTCCCCAGGAAGGACGCCGAGACCTCCACCCCCTGCGGGTTCACGGTGCCTGCTCCTGCCAGGGTGTCGCGGTGGTCCAGCAGTCCCGCCGGGTCGGCTTCCGAGGCGAGTTCCGTCAGGGCCGGGACCGCCGATTTTCTCGTTCCTACGTCCCGCCCCCTCGCCGCCAGCAGAAACACGTCGTCCGCCGTCCGCAGCCCGGTCACCCCCGCGTCGTACGGGCGCCGGGCCCTGAAGTGCACGGAGCGGTGTCCGACCGCGGTGATGCTGCCCAGTTCGCGTTGCAGGATCTCGGCCGCCAACTGCGGTTCCAGACCGCGTGCGGACCGAGCGACGAAATGTGCGTCGTCGCGCATGATGACTGTTCTTCTCCCACGCCAAGGCCCGGGACGGCGCCACGCCGCCCCGCCTCGTCGGCGACGGGGGATCCTCGCCTCGCCGACGGCGCCTAGCGCAGGTGGAAGAAGTACATGCCCCCGATCCTACGGGCGGCGCCCCCCCCGGCGCGGGCGGATGGTGGCCATCCGCCCGTGCAGTGCGATGCTGGTGGGCATGGCCGACACCGATCCCAAGGCGGACCTCCACCGCTATCTGCGGGCCGCCCGCGAAGCGCTGCTGTGGAAGCTCGACGGGCTGTCCGAGTACGAGATGCGGCGTCCGCTGACGCCGACCGCCACCAACCTGCTCGGGCTCGTCAAGCACCTGATCGGCTGCGAGACCGCGTACTTCGGCGACACCTTCGGGCGGCCCTTCGGCGAGACCGTGCCCTGGCTCGACGGTCCCGACGCCGAGGTGCCCAACGTCGACATGTGGGCCACCGCCGACGAGTCCCGCGAGGACATCGTCCGCCTCTACGAGCGCGCCTGCGCGCACTCCGACGCGACGATCGAGGCGTTCGCCCTCGACGACCTCGGGCGCGTACCGCACTGGCCCGACGACCGGGCCGAGGTGTCGCTGCACCGCGTGCTCGTCCACATGCTCGCCGAGACCCAGCGGCACGCCGGGCACGCCGACATCGTCCGCGAGCTGGTCGACGGCGCCGCCGGGTTGCGGCGGGGCAACGAGAACATGCCGGACGGCGACCGCGCCTGGTGGGAGTCCTACCGGCGACGGGTCGAGGACGCGGCCCGGGAGGCTCAGGGGCGGGAGTGAGTCGCGGCAAGGGGGAGCGGCAGGGGGAGGCGTGGTCCGGGGAGGCTGGTCCGGGGAAGCTTGGCCCAGGGAGGCTTGGCCCGGCGGGGCGCCGCTTCGGGAGGCGCGGCCCGGGGCGCCGGACTGGGGGCGGCCCCCCGGGGGTTCTTCCATACCGAAGCCTCCCCCCGTTCGCCTTCGGCGATTCTGCCGTTGGCAGATCGCCCACCCCTTCCCTCCTCGCCCCACCCGCCTACGCTGAGACCGTGACCCACCACGCGCCGAACCGCCCCGCCCGCGTCCTTCCCCTGCGTCCCCCCGCGCCCGACGCGGGCGACGGGCGCGAGCCGCTGTGGCGGCAGGTCGTCGGGGGCGTGCTGCGGCGGGAGCGGCTGGCCCAGGAGCGTACGTTGAAGGACGTCGCCGACGCCGCGCGGATCTCCATGCCGTACCTCTCCGAGGTCGAACGCGGGCTGAAGGAAGCCTCGTCCGAGGTCCTCGCCGCCGCCGCGCAGGCGCTCGGGCTGCGGCTGGCCGACCTGCTCGTGCTCGTCCACGGCGAGATCGTCCGCCTCTCCGCCGTACGCGACCGGGGGCGGGACCGGGAGCGGCCCGCCGGGCTGTCCTCCGTCACCGAACTGCCCAGCGCGCGTTCGCGCTCCGGCGACGTCCGGCTCGCCGCCTGATCCCCCCGGGGCGGCGGCACGGCGGGGCGGCCCCCGCCGCGCCGGTCCCCCTCACAGGTGGCGCTTGCTGATCACCTGGTCCGCCAGGCCGTACGCCACCGCGTCCTGCGCCGTGAACACCTTGTCCCTGTCCGTGTCCGCCCGCAGCGTCGCCACGTCGTGGCCCGTGTGCCGCGCCAGCACCTCCTCCATCTGCGCCCGGATCCGCAGGATCTCCTTCGCCTCCAGGCTCAGGTCGGACACCGTGCCGCGCCGCACGCCGCTCGCCGGCTGGCCCAGCAGGACCCGCGCGTGTTCCAGGACGAAGCGGCGGCCCTTCTCCCCGCCCGCGAGGAGCACCGCCGCGGTGGACGCCGCCTGGCCGACGCAGTACGTGGAGATGGGGGCGCCGACGAACGTCATCGTGTCGTAGATCGCCATCAGCGAGGTGTACGAGCCGCCGGGTGAGTTGATGTAGATCGAGATCTCGCTGCCGGGGCTCGCCGACTCCAGGTGGAGGAGCTGGGCGATGACGACGTTCGCGACGCCGTCGTCGATCTCGGTCCCGAGGAAGATGATCCGTTCCGAGAGCAGCCGGCTGTAGATGTCGTACGCGCGCTCGCCGTGCGCCGTGCGCTCGACCACGTTCGGGATCGTGTACTGGCTCATGGTGGTCACAGCCCCATCCGTCGCTTCGAACCTGCCGGGCGGATGTCGGCCAGCGACTCGACGACCTGGTCCACCATCCCGTACTCCTTCGCCTGCTCCGCCGTGAACCACCGGTCGCGGTCGCCGTCGCGCGCGATCGTCGCCTGGTCCTGCCCCGTGTGCTCGGCGAGGAGGCGTTCCATCAGCGTCTTGCTGTACGCGAGGTTGTCCGCCTGGATCTCGATGTCGGCCGCGCTGCCGCCGATGCCCGCGGAGGGCTGGTGCATCATGATCCGCGCGTGCGGCAGCGCGAAGCGCTTGCCCTTCGTGCCGACCGTGAGCAGGAACTGCCCCATGCTGGCGGCGAAGCCCATGGCGAGCGTGGCCACGTCGTTGGGGATGAGCCGCATCGTGTCGTAGATGGCGAGGCCGGCGTGGACGGAGCCGCCGGGGCTGTTGACGTAGAGCGCGATGTCGGTGCGCGGGTCCTCGGCGGAGAGGAGGAGGAGCTGCGCGCAGACGCGGTTCGCGGAGGCGTCGGTCACCTCCGTGCCGAGGAGGACGATGCGCTGGCCGAGGAGCTGGGCGGCCAGGTGGTCGTCGAACCTCGACGGGGGCGGTGAGTCCTCTTCTTCCGCGCGCGGTGTCAGGGCGGTGCGGGCCGGTGGTGTCATCGTGCCTCCCTCGTGGACGGATGCTGCTTGCGTTGCTTCCACGGTCTGCCGGAGGCGGCCGGAAGGGGAGGGATCTTTGCCCGGGGCAGATTCGCCCGTGGCAGAGGTACGGCGGGTGCGGGCAGCCGGGGGGCATCGGCGGCTACGGGCGATGTGGTGCGTTGGGGCGCTTTCGACGCACGGTGTGCTTCCCGCGCCCGGCCGGATCAGGACCTGTGTCCAGCCGGTGAAGAAACCGCCGACGACCGGCCGGTGGCCAGCCGCACGAACGGCGGCGCGACATGCGTTCAGGGCGGTGGCGCGCGGCTTTTGCGGCCGCCGGAATCGTCACGTTCCGTCTACGTGCCGCCCGTCCCCCCGTTCCCTTTTTCCCCTACCCTGCCCCCGGCGCCGGGCAGTTGACGCCCGGGGCCGTACCGCCCGCGCCACCCGCCGGCGGCACGGCCCCGGGACCCCTCCGGCGGCCCCCCGGCGGCACCCCGCGGAGTTGTGGTGGCGGCGTGACGATTCTCATCCGCCGTCCCCCGGGCAACGGGGGACCGTAGACTCCTCTCGTGGCACGGCCACCGGCGCGCACGGGGTGTACGCGGTGCGTACGGGAAGCGCGACGGCGCGAAGGCCGGCCGCACCGCACAGCAAGAACGGTCGTCGAGGAGGAAGTTCGTCGTGAGCAGCCGGCCATCCCGAGGCGCTGCTCGCCTCGCCGCCATACTCGACGCGCTCCCCGACGCGCTGCTCCTCGTCGACACCAACGGCACGGTCGTCGCCGCGAACCGCGTCGCGCTGGAGACCTTCGAGCGGCCGGGCGCGGCGGTCGTCGGCCGCGGGCTGCTCGACCTGCTGCCGGACTTCGACCCGCAGCTCATCCCCGGTTCCATGCGCCGCCCCCGCGGCGACTCCACCGGTTCCGTCGCGCCCGACGCGGGGCTGCGCCCCGAGGAGCGGACGAAGCCGCTGCGCACGGCCGCCCGCCGCACCGACGGCAGCGCCTTCCCCGCCGAGGTCACCAGCGCCGACCTGGAGGACGGCCCCGGCGGCGAGTCCCCGTACGCGCCCGGCCACCACTACACGGGCGACGAGCTGCTGATGCTCGTCGTACGGGACCTCACGGGCTCCGCCGAGATCGAGGCCGAGCTGCACCGGCAGCGCCGCCAGACCGAGATGATCCTGCGCGCCGCCGCCGAGGGCATCGTCGGTACGGACACCACCGGCAAGGTCGTCCTCGTCAATCCCTCCGCCGCGCAGATCCTCGGCTACCGCGCCAGCGAACTCGGCGGCGCCGACCTCCACCCCCTCATCCACCACTCCCGCCCCGACGGCACCCCCCTGCCGTACGAGGAGACGCCGATCGCCGACACCCTGCGCTCGGGGCGCAAGCACCGCGTACGCGGCCAGGTCCTCTGGGGCCGCGACGGGCAGCCGGTGCCGGTGGACATGACGACCGCCCCGGTGCGCGACGGCGACCAACTCGTCGGCGCCGTCCTCGCCTTCACCGACCGGCGGCGGCGCGACGCGCTGGAGGCGCGGCTCGCACAGTTGCAGGCGGTGCTCGACGTCGCGCTGCGCGGCCCGCTCGACACGCTCCGCGCGGAGCTGAACACGCTCGTCGACGACCCGGCCGGGCAGCTCTGGCCCGAGGCCAACCAGACGCTGCGCCACCTCTCCGCCGGCTACGGGCGGATGACCGCGCTCATCGACAGCGTCCTCGACTTCCAGCGGCTGGACTCCGGCAAGGCGCGGCTCGCGGTGGAGACGGTGAACCTCGAGGACGTGGTGCACGCCGCGACCGAGGGTGCGGACGAGCTGATCGGTCCCGGGCGGGCGCAGTTCGTCGTGCACGCGCCGCAGATGGAGATCGAGGCGGACGGGCGGTGGCTGGCGCTGGCGCTGGCGCACCTGATCGCGGAGGTCGCGGGCATCGACGCCACCGGGCAGCGCACGGCGGGGGCGTCGGACGCGCCGGTCGTGGTGGCGGCGGCCCGGCGGGGCGACGTGGTGCGGATAGAGGTGCAGGGGCCGCGGGGTGCCGGTGGCGGTCCTACGGGATCCGCCGGTGCGGGGGCGGCGGCCGGAGCGGGTTCGGTGCACGAGCCGCTGGCGCGGGGCGTGGCGCTGCTGCACGGCGGGATCCTGCAGACGCACGAGGTGCCGGGGCAGAGCGGCGGCGCGTATCTGCTGGAGGTGCCGGTGCAGGCGGCGGGGCCCGCGGCACGGGTGGCGCGGGGGCGGGAGACGTCGGGGCGCGGCCGGGACACGGGGAACGAGACGACGGTCATGCCGGGCGCGGAGGCGCCGGGGCGGGGGACTTCGGGGTCTTCTGCGTCGTCGGGTGGTGCCTCGGGCGGGGCCGGGTCGGGTGGCCGGTCCGCCGGATCCGGGAGCGGTACGGGTGGCGGCGCCGCGGACGGTACGGCCGGGGGCGGGGCTTCCGGCGGCGGTGCCGGGCGTACGGGTGGCGGGCGGCGGCGGCGTGCCGCTCCCCCGGCCGAGGAGCCGGGCGACGGAGCGGGAACACCCCCGCGCGGTACGGGTGCCGGCGGTACGGGTACGGGCCGGCGCCGGCGCGGGGCGACACCGGCGGCGGGGGTGCCGGCGGGTGCCGGGGCTCCCGGCGGGCCCGGCGGGCCCGGTGCGGGGGTGCCCGCGGAGGGCGTCGCGGTGGCGGGGCTGCCGCCGGGGCAGGGCGCGAATGACGGTACGGGGCGCGGCGGTTCGGGGCGCGGCGGTGCGGATACGGCAGGCGGTCGCGGGGCCGGTGCGGCGGAGGCCGGCGGGCCGGCGGTCGTCCAGGACCCGGGCCACACGCCGGGGCACGGTACGCCGCAGAGTGCGGCGGCGCCCGAGGCGGCCGGCGGCGTCGCCGGGCAGGCGGCTCCCGGTGGCCCGACGCCGCCGCACGGCACGAGCGGAGCCGGTGGACGCCGGCGGCGGGCCGTGCCGGAAGGGCCGCAGGGCGCGTACGACGGCGGGAGCGGTGCACCGGCGCCGGGTGGCGGCGGCCCGGAGGGCGCACGGAACGGCGGGCCGGACGGTGCGGAGACCGGGGCCGTCGCAGCGGCGGGCGGTACGGGCGACGCGGGCGGGGCCGGCGTCGTGGACACCGGCGCGGCGGCGGTCGGCCACGCCCTCCCCGGTACGCAGGGTCGCGGCCGTCGCCGCCGGCCCGTGGGCCAGGGCCCGGGCAGCCCGTCGCAGCAGGACCGCCCCGAATCGGGCGACCCCACGACGGGCGCCCGCCGCAGGCCCGTAGGACGCGGCCCGGCGGGGCCGGAAGGACCCGGGGGCGGGCCGGGCGGCCCGGCCGGCTTCGAGGGGCAGACCGCTCCGGGCGGCCCCGGAGAGCACGGCGGCCAGGGCGGGTTCGACGGCCCGGGCGGAGCCGGGGGACCGGACGACCCGATGGGGCCGGACGACCCGATGGGCCCGGGCGGCCCGATGGGGCCCGGAGGCCCGGGCGGCCCGGGAGGCCCGGGAGGGCGCGGCGGACCCGGTGGTGGTCAGGCAGGTCCGGGCGGGCCCGGCGGGCCGGTCGGCCCCGCGGCGCCCGGCGGCCCCGGCGGACGGGTCGGCCCCAACGGCCCGGCCGGTCCCGGCCCGTTGCCCCCCGGCGGCCCCACCGCCCACACCGGCCCCGGCGCCCACATGGGCCCGGGTGCGCACACCGAGCCGGCAGCCCACCCTTCGCGTACGGGCCACACCCCCGGCCACGCCGGACCGCAGGACCCCGCCGCGTACGACGACCCGGCGGCCCCGGGCGGCCACCCGGCGCGCGGTCGCCGGGGCGGGCCCGCGTACACGGCGGGCCCCGGTGAGTACGACGACGCGGGCCGCGGCCCTTCCCGTGCGCGGCAGTCGCCCGGAGGACACGACGCCCCCGCGGGCCGCCCCGGTACGCGCGACGAGCGGGGCGGGTACGCGGACCCCGACGCCCCCGCGGGCGAGTACGGCGACGCGGCCGCGCCCGGCCCCCGGACACCCGGCAACCCCGGCGCCTACGCGGGCCGGGGCGACCCCGGCGACCCGGTCACAGGCGAGTACGGCGACGCGGCGCACCCGGGCGACGCCCGGTCCCGTACCCGGAACGACTCCGGCGGATACGCGGGCCCGCCCGCCCCCGGCGACTACGACGACACCGGCTACGCGGGCCCCGGTGCCCCCGAGGGCCCGGCCGGCAGCGGCGCGTACGACGACGGACCCGGCCGCGGCCCCGCACGGGCGCGGCGCGACCCCGGCCGATACGCGGAACCCGACGGCCCCCGCGGCCCGGCCGGCGCGTACGACGAGCCCGCAAGTGCCGGACGCGGGCCCTCCGTTGCCCGGGGCGGCACCGACGACGCGGTTTCCGCGGGGCAGTTGGAGCCCGCCGATCCCGCCGGGCACCGGGGCGGGACCGGGCATCCCGCCGCCCTGCCCGCCGGGCAGAACTCCGGGGCACCGCAACTGCCCCAGGGCACCACCGACCCCGCCGTACGGAACCAGGGCACCCCTGTGCCTCCCGGCGGTGTCGGTCCCGCGCAGCCGCAGCACCCCACCGGACGGCGCCGCCGCCCCGCCGCACCCGCCGACGCCCCGCAGGGCGCGCCCGCGCTGCCCCCCGGTCCCGCGGCCCCGGACCCGGACACCGGTCCCTACCCCCACTCCCAGAACCCCGGCGGCTACGACGACGCCCCGCCTCCCTACGCCGCGCCCCGGCCCCGGCGGGGCACCGGCCGCCCCGTGCAGGACCCGGACACCGGTCCCTACCCTCACGACGGCGACCGCGGCGCCGCCTCCGGCGACGACACGGGCGAGGTCCGTACCGTACGCACCTCGCAGACGGCGCACCCCGGCCACGGCGCCACGGACGCCCCGCAGCCCCGGCGCGGCGCCCCCGCCCCGGCCGTGCCCGCCCAGCACGACCCCCGTACGCAGGGCGGCGGCCGCCCGCAGGACGACCCCCGCGACCGGCGCGCCCAGGACGACCCCCGTACGCAAGGCGACCCCCGCACCCACGGCGGCAACGTCCCGCGCCAGCACGGCCCGCAGGCCCCGGCCGCCCAGGGCCCGGCCCAGGCCCCCGCCTCCGGCCACACCCCCGCGCCCGTGGACCCGCGGCACGGGATGCAGACCCCCGCCCGCGGCGTCGACCCGCGCCGCGCGACCGCCGACCCCGCCGCCGCCCAGGCGGCCCCCGCCCCGCCCGCGGTCCCCGCGCAGGACACCCCGCCGGCGGCCGCGCCCCAGGCGCCGCCCCGCAACGCCCCCGACCCGGCCCACGCCCAGGCCACCCCCGCCGACGCCCCCGGACCCCGCCCCGCCGGGTCCGGCTCCGCCCAGGCCCCCGCCGGACGCGGCGGCGCCACCCGCTTCGCCCGCTCCGCCGCGACCCCGGCGATGCCGGCGCTCCCGGCGCAGCAGTCGGGCCCCATCAGCGTGCGGACCCTCGGCCAGGGCGTCGCCTACGTCGACCAGCCCGGCTCACCGGCGCAAGGCGGCCAGGGCACCCAGGGCGGCCGGGGCGGCCCGCCCTCCCAGGGCGGCCAGGGCGGCCAGGGCAGCCAGGGCCCCCGGAACGGCCCGGGTCCCCAGGACGGCCCCGAGGACACCCCCCGGGACCCCCGCGACACCCACGGCCAGAACACCGGCACCGGCACCGGCACCCACGGCCGGAACGCCCCCGCCGGAGCCCCGGCCCACGACCCCCACGACCCGTACGACCCCGCCCACGACTCCGCGTACGACCCCTACGCCGGGGCCCCCGCGCACGCCCCCACCCACGACCCGTACGACTCCGCCGACGAGCACACCGGCAGCCGCCGGCGCCGCCTCGGCGCCGGGTCCCCCGGGGACGGCGCGCCCCCGCGCGGCGGCAACACGCCCTCCGCGGACGCGCCCCCGCAGCAGCACACGCAGCACCCGCCGCACGCTCAGCACCGCCCCGCGCCCCGCCCCGGCACCACCGCCCGGCGGGACGCCATCGGGCGCGCCTTCGCCATAGGGGCCCCCGACGCCTCCGCCGCCGAGGGCCCCGAGCCGCTCGACGGGCGCCACGGCGTCATCGAGGTCGCCGCGCAGG
This sequence comes from Streptomyces sp. WAC 06738, assembly GCF_003945505.1. Taxonomy (NCBI): domain Bacteria; kingdom Bacillati; phylum Actinomycetota; class Actinomycetes; order Kitasatosporales; family Streptomycetaceae; genus Streptomyces; species Streptomyces sp. WAC 06738. The sequence goes on from NZ_CP029618.1 coordinate 3,795,457, forward strand.
ACCCCGAGACGACCCCGCTGCGGCTCGACGACGAGATGCCGCCCGAACCGCTGGACAACCCGCGCCGGCTGCTCGTCTGGCCCGAGCCCGACGCCGCGACGCAGCAGGCGCTGACCGCGCGCAACTACCGCCCCGTCGTCGTCCACTCCCGCGAGGAGCTGGACGCGCAGATCTCCGTCTCCCCCGCGGGGCTCTTCGTGGACCCGCTCACCGGCCCGATCACCCGCACCGCGCTGCAGTCGCTGCGCAAGGCGGCGGTGGCGGCGTCCGTGCCGGTGCTGGTCACGGCCGGTCTCGGGCAGGCGACGCGGGAGGCGGCGTACGGGGCGGACCCGGCGGTGCTGCTGAAGGCGCTGGCGCCGCGCGACAGCGAGCAGCACCCGCCGCGCGTGCTCCTCTTCGAGGAGAACCCCGACATCGCGGACGCGCTGGCGGCGACGCTGGAGCGGCGCGGGATGCAGGTCATGCACGCCACGTCGGACGAGGCCGCGGTGGACCTGGCGACGCGCTTCCGGCCGAACCTGGTCGTGATGGACCTGATGCGGATCCGCCGCCGGCGTACGGGCATCGTGGACTGGCTGAACGCGAACGGGATGCTCAACCGGACCCCGATGGTGGTCTACACGGCCGTGGACATCAACCGCGCGGAACTGCCGCGGCTGCGGTCGGGGGAGACGGTGCTGTTCCTGGCGGAGCGGTCGACGAGCGCCGAGGTGCAGAACCGGATCGTCGACCTGCTGGCCAAGATCGGCACCACGTAGCCGGCACGGCGGCCGGCCACGGGTGCACACCCGCCCCCGGCCCGCTCACAGCCGCGTCACCGTCAGCTCCCCGTCCGCGTACCGCCGCCGCAGCACCTTCTTGTCGAACTTCCCCACGCTCGTCTTCGGCACCTCGCCGATCCGCGCCCACCGCTCGGGCAACTGCCACTTCGCGATCCGCTCCCCCAGATACGTCCGCAGCTCCTCGTCCGTCACCTCCGCGCCCTCGCGCAGCACCACCGCCGCCAGCGGCCGCTCCTCCCACGTCTCGTCCGGTACGGCGATGACCGCCGCCTCCGCGACGTCGGGGTGGGCCATCAGGTGGTTCTCCAGCTCCATCGACGAGATCCACTCGCCGCCCGACTTGATGACGTCCTTCGCCCGGTCCGTGAGCGTCAGATAGCCGTCGGCCGTGATCGTGCCGACGTCGCCCGTGCGCAGCCAGCCGTCCTCGCTGAACTTGTCGTCCGGCCGGAACGGCTCCCCGTCCGCGCCGCCGTAGTACGCGCCCGCGATCCACGGCCCGCGTACCTCCAGTTCCCCCGCCGACTCGCCGTCCTTCGGCAGCAGGCTCCCGTCGGGGCCGCGCAGCCGCGCCTCCACGGAGGCGGGGAAGCGGCCCTGCTTCAGCCGGTACGGGTACTCCTCCGCCGGTTCGAGACCGGCCGGCGGGTGCGCGATGCAGCCCAGCGGCGAGGTCTCCGTCATGCCCCACGCCTGCACGACGCGGATGCCGTGCCGCTCCTCGAAGCCCTTCATGAGCTGGGGCGGGCAGGCGGTGCCGCCGACGATGGCGGTGCGCAGGGAGGAGACGTCGCGGGGGCGGGCGTCGAGTTCGTTGAGCAGGGCCTGCCAGATGGTGGGGACGGCGCCGCTGATGGTGGGCCGGCAGGTCTCCATCATCTCGGCGACCGGTCCCGGCTGGAGGAAGCGGTCGGGCATCAGCAGGGACGTGCCGGCCATGAAGGCGGCGTGCGGCAGCCCCCAGGCGTTGACGTGGAACATCGGCACGATCGGCAGCGCGAGGTCGTGGACCGTGATGCCGAAGGACTCGGCGGCGAGGACGCCGAGGGAGTGCAGGTAGACGGAGCGGTGGCTGTAGAGGGTGCCCTTGGGGTCGCCGGTGGTGCCGGAGGTGTAGCAGAGGGCGGCGGCCTCGCGTTCGTCGAGGACGGCCCAGTCGTACGACTCGGGGCGGCCGGCGAGGAGTTCCTCGTAGTCGTGGACGGTGACGTGGGTGCCGTCGAGGGCCGCGCGGTCGCCGGGGCCCGCGACGACGACGTGCTCGACGGCGGGGAGGTGCGGCAGCAGCGGGGCGAGGAGGGGGAGAAGGGTGCCGTTGGCGAGGAGGACGCGGTCGCGGGCGTGGTTGATGATCCAGACGAGCTGGCGCGGGTCGAGGCGGAGGTTGAGGGTGTGGAGCACGGAGCCCATGGCGGGCAGCGCGAGGTACGCCTCCAGGTGCTCGGCGTTGTTCCACATGAGGGTGCCGACCGGCTCCTGCTGCCGTACGCCGAGTTCGTCGCGGAGCGCGTACGCGAGCTGCGCGGCGCGGGCGCCGACCTCGGCGTAGGTCCTGGACCGCGGTGGCTCGCCGGATCCGGTCCAGGTGAGGACCCTGGCGGCGCCGTGGATGGTCGAGCCGTGGGTCACGATCCGCGAGATGGTCAGCGGTACGTCCTGCATCGTGCTCAGCACGGAGGGCCTCCCGGGGGTAAGACACGCAGAGACACGCAGCGGTTACGCGCCAGTAGACGGTGGCGCCGATTCTGGTGGCGACCGGGCACCTTGTCACTACCTCGGGAGGGGGTGACTGTCCGCCCCCGTATCCCCGTGTGCGTCTCCCGCGCAGGCCCCTGCGCGTGCGCGTACGAGAGCCGCCGCGCGGCCCGTACGACAAGCCGCGGCGTGGCCCTCGGCCCCCTAGGCCGCCTGCGCCATCTCCCCCAGCCCCGTGTCCTCCCGGAGCTTCGCGAGCGCCCGCGAGACCGCGCTCTTCACCGTCCCGACCGACACCCCCAGCACGGCCGCCGTCTGCGCCTCGCTCAGGTCCTCGTAGTACCGCAGCACCACCATCGCCCGCTGCCGCTCCGGCAGCCGCAGCACCGCGCGCCACATCGCGTCGCGCATCGCCTGATGCTCGGCCGGGTCGGGGCCGGGCACGGGGGCGGGCTCGGGGAGGTCGTCGCCCGCGGCGTACTCGTCGACGCGGCGCTTGCGCCACTGCGAGGTGCGGGTGTTGAGCAGCGCGCGGCGTACGTAGCCGTCGAGGGCCCGCGGGTCCTCGATCCGGTCCCAGGCCAGATAGGTCTGCGCCAGCGCGGTCTGCAGCAGGTCCTCGGCGTCCCACGGGCTGGTGGTGAGGGAGCGCGCGGTGCGCAGCAGCACCGGTCCGCGCAGGTGCACGTACGCCGCGAAGGTCGGCAGGGGCGGTCGTGCGGTGTCCGCCGCCGCGGGGGCGTCGGTGGTGCTGGCTGTGGACATGGCTCCACGCTAGGAGCGGTACCCGGGTATGCGGATCGGCCGTAGGTCGCGATGCGGGCTCCACCCGAGGGAGTAGGTACCGAGCCGGCCGGACCTCCCGTAGGTGGAGGGCCGGCCGGCGGACCCTTCGGGGTACTACGTCCGGGGGCCCATGATCGCGACCGGCGCGTCGACGACGTTGCGGTCGATGACGATCCGCTTGCCGCCGTGCCGCTCCTCGACCATGCCCGCGTACTGGTGGATCCGGCGGTGCGGCCGCCACGCGGCGGGGTCGACGTGCGGCTCACCGTAGAGCGTGGGCGCGGTGCGCCAGCGGGCCACCCAGAGCACGGACGGCAGCCCGTCCCGCCCGGCGCGGCGGGCCTGCTCGATCATGCGGATGCCGGAGTTGGCGCTGCTGTAGAGCCCGGGGAACCAGCCGAGGCGCCGCACCTCTTCGTTCCATGCGCGCATGTACGTGAGCGTGGTGCGCTTGCAGGCCGCGGAGCCGCGGAAATGCTCGATGTCGAGGTAGAGGGCGCTGCGCGGGGCCATGCCGAGCGCGCGGGCGCCGCGCACCGCGTCGCGGGCCTCGGCGCGGCCCTGGCCGCGGGGGCGGTCGGGGTCGATGCGTACGTGCTCCTTGTTGGCGGCGGCGACGCAGGGGGACTGGGAGCCGACGTAGAGGGGGAGCACGCGCCAGCCCATGCGGTGGACGGCGCGGAGCCAGGAGGGGGTGAGGTGGGGCTGCTCGGGGCAGGCGCGGCCGCGGCCGGCGAAGTAGACGCCGACGGCGCCGTAGGGGGAGGCGCGCCAGGCGGACATGGTGGCGCGGGAGGGGGTGTGGCAGGTGTCGAAGGCGCGGCCGCGGAAGACGTGGGCGCCGAGGTCGCGGGGGTCGCGGAGGTCTTCGGGTACGGGGGCGGGGGCGGCGGTGACGCCGGTGGCGGCGGGGGCCGCGTCGGCGGGGGCGGCGGCGGGGCCGGCGGTGAGCGCGCCGGCGAAGACGGCGGCGGCGGCGAGGAGCGGGGCGAGGAGTCGGCGGGCGGGGCGGCGGGGCTCGGGAGGCATGCCGAGCAGTGAACGGCGCGGGCGGGCGGGGCGGCCGGTGCGACACGCGCGGGTGGGCCGTCCGGAGGGCGGCGGGAGGCCCGTACGCGGGACGCGGGGGGGCGGGGGACGCGGGGGCGCCGGACGTACGCGGCACGCCCGGGCCCGTACGGGCCGGACACCCCCCGGGGGGCCCGGACGCGACCGCGCGGCCGCACCGTGACGGTGCGGCCGCGCGGCCATCCCCATGAGCACCCCGAACTGCGTGAGCCTTACCAGATGTTGGTGAAGGCGATCACGGTGTCCGACTGGTCGACGGCGTTGCCGAAGCCCTGGACGTTGGCGGTGTTGGACTCGTTGTAGCCGCCGTCGCCGTTGTTGACCTGCTGGGTCTGGGCGTTGTTGCCGAAGTTGTCGTCACCGACGCCGCCGAGCTGGCCGACGACCGCGGAGTGGGAGTCGTCGTTGGCGAACGCTCCGGCCCCGTTGTCCGCGTGCGCGACCCCTCCGAAGAGCGCGACAGCGAGTGGCAGTGAAGCTGCCGCAGCCAGGATGCGGGCCGTGCGAGTGCGTGCCATCTGCTTCCTCCTATGTAACGGAAGACGGTTCCGTTGCCGGGATCCGGCCGGGGTCCGGCCGGCTCTCCGGCGGTTGTGCGACGTCGCGAGAGCATCGTTTCCCACCCGCTCCCGGACATTCGCGGACCGGCGCCCATTTCCCCCGCAGGCATGATCGGCGGCGGGTAAACCCGCACAGTCGCCCACTTCCGTGTTTCGAACACATGTACGAGACTGGAGGGATGGACAGCTCCGTACACAGCCACGCCCTCACCACCGCGCTGGCCGCCGCCCGCCGCGGCCTGCCCGTCTTCCCGCTGTCCCGCGCGAAACAGCCCGCGGTCCGCTCCCCGCACCACGCTGACTGGCCGCGGGTGCCCTGCCGCGGGGAGTGCGGGCGCATCGGCCACGGCGTGTACGACGCGACGACGGACACCGCCGCGATACACACCCTCTTCGCCGCCGCCCCCTGGGCGACGGGGTACGGGATCGCCTGCGGCCGGCCGCCGCATCACCTGATCGGGCTGGATCTCGACGTGAAACCGGGGACGGATGCGCGGGGGCTGTTCGAGTCGCTGCTCACGGCGCACGGGATCGTGCTGCCACCGACGGTGGTGATCCTCACCCCGGGAGGCGGCCGTCACATCTGGCTCACGGGCCACCCCGACCACACGGTCCCCAACTCCGTGGGCCGCCTGGCGCCCGGCGTCGACGTCCGCGGCACCGGCGGCTACCTCGCCGGCCCCGGCTCCCGCACCCTCCACGGCACGTACCGCCTCGCCCCTCGCTCGACCCCCGTCCCGGCCCCCGCCCCGCGAGCCCTGCTCCGCCTCCTCACCCCGCCCCCACCGGACCCCCCGCCGCCGCCCCCGCACCCTCCGGGAGAAGAACGCCGGCCGGACGCCCTGATCCGCTTCGTCGCGGCCTCCCACCCCGGCGAACGCAACGCCCGCCTCTTCTGGGCAGCCTGCCGCGCGTACGAGACGGGCCACGGCCGGGAGGTGGCGGAGGCGCTGATCCGCGCGGCGATGACGGCCGGGTTGCCGGAGCGGGAGGCGACGGCGACGGTGGCATCAGCGGCGAGACACACGCCGCGATGACGGGCGGCAGGCCCTCTCGGCGAAAAATCCGGGAGACGGGCCGACCCACCGATGAGTCGGCCGCCCCCGTGCCGTCTATCCCTGTGTAAGCGGCCCGAGAAGCCGACGACCGCAGCCCGGAGAGGGGCCACCACGATGCCGCACAAGATCTTCGTCAACCTGCCCGTGAAGGACCTGAACCGCTCGATGGCCTTCTTCACCGCCCTCGGCTACCGCTTCGACGAGAACTTCACCGACGAGAACGCCACCTGCCTCGTCATCTCCGACGACATCTACGCGATGCTCCTCACGGAGCCGTTCTTCAAGGGCTTCACGAAGAAGGAGATCGCGGACACCGGCACGTCGACGGAGGCGATCCTCGCCCTGAGCGTCGACAGCCGCGAGGCGGTCGACGAGATCGTCGACAAGGCACTGGCCGCGGGCGGCGGCGTCGCGAACGAGCCCAACGACCAGGGCTTCATGTACGGCCGCAGCTTCCTGGACCCGGACGGCCACCAGTGGGAGATCTTCTGGATGGACCCGTCCGCCGCCACATCCGCGTAACGCACCCCACCCCCTCACCCCCACCGCCATCCCGCCCGCAACGCCGCCACCCGAACCGCTAGCCTTGGTCCCTGCCGCCGCGGAGCGACGGCAGGGAGAGTTGCCCGAGCGGCCTAAGGGACCGGTCTTGAAAACCGGCGTGGCGTCCTGCGTCACCGTGGGTTCGAATCCCACACTCTCCGCCGCACGTGACAAAGCCCCAGTTCAGCAGGGGTACCGCCGCGTCCGGACGGCGCCCCTGCCGAGCTGGGGCTGTCTCACCTTGGCGCACCGAATCCCAGGTTGGACCAGTGCGTATGGGCCATGCGTGGGCCAGGACAGCCGCGCTACCCACCTTGTCGATCGATCCCGCCGAGGAGCGTCCGTGGAGGGGCGATGACCACCCATCCACTGGACAGCCCTACCGTCCGTGATCGTCGCCATCCTGAGATCGATCTCCACGGTGTCTATGCCACTCAGAACGGAGAGACTGCACTGACCGAACGAGTTGCTTGAGCTGCTCAATCAGCCCTTGGAGGGTGAACACCAAGATCGAGATTGCTCCGGACCACGCAAGAATCCACAAGATTACTGACGATTCCACCCGCTCGGTTCTTCCTTAGATTGAGGTCGAACCGGCACGTAGGCACCACTCAGTCCGACCACTGGTTAGTGGTTGAACTGAGATCCATGCCGACGCGTGAACTCAGGTGGCGCCAAACTTGAGTGGATGGACGGGATACCTCAGCAACGCTACGCAGTGTCCGGGTCGTGGTTCACGGATCAGACACCGCAGGGAGCCGTCGGACTCCTTTGCCTGCGGTGGCCTGCCGCACCGCCTTGACGACGGAGCTGGCCGAAGCCGCCCACTTACGCGGACGAGCCTTCGAGCGCATCATGCTCCTCAGCAACGACCGAGTTGTAGAAGCCGGCCACGAGGTCAACGCCATAGCCCAGGAGATCGACTGGCAGGCCACCGGCCGCATCACGGGCACCCTAGCCGAGTGGCGCCAACGACACCGCACAGTGTTCCAGCGCATCAACGCCTTCCACGACTGCGCCCGCGAAGACCTAGGAGTCTTCGGCCGCGTAACCGGCCAATAACACCCCCCGCGCGACCTCCTGCTCCCGCCGACACGACGAGAACAGGACGACCGCGACACCTCCTGAATCCAAGACCACCCTTGAGACAGGAGGCTGCAACATTCGGGGATGTCACAGTCGTCACACTGTCACGTATCAGCCTCTTCTGGCTCAGTTCCATCGGCTTTTCTTCAGACTTGGATCTCTTCAACTGCCTCGACGGTAAATCACTTCGCCCATCAGGCGCTCTTTCCTGGACCGGGAGTTTCAAGGGGTTAAGTGACGACGCACCTGGGTCAGCTCTGGAATCCTTTGAGCTAGGAGTTATTCTTCCGTCAATATTGGGGAGACGAAGTTGGCGCGCGGGCGGTCGCCCCTTCCGTGCTCGTCCACCTCGAACGCGACGTGAAAACCTACGGGATTGGTTGAGTCCCATTTCACTCCGTGCCTTTCCTGGACCACTGACCCAGGAAAGAAGACGTCGCTGGGGTAATCCGGATGTGCAATAAATCCAAACGTTCCACGCCATGCTTTGACGATTCCGCGAGGGGAGTCAGAAGATCCATCTGCAGGATTCGGCCTAGTTATGTGTACTAGGTCTTCACACAGGCTGACGACCTCGTCATTGACTCCCGATAGGCGGTACAGTCTGCCTACGCGACCCGGGAAGTGCCGCCATGCAGCACAACGCTCAAATAGGACGGAATGATTCTTTACTCCCTTAAGAATGCGAAGGGCGTCCATTTCCAGCCTGGCAGGAAGAGTGCCCAGCTCGCCGATCGCCCGCAGAAATGCATTCGCACTCTCAAGCAGGATTTCGGCGAGTCGCTGGTCCCACGCTCCGGAGTCCAGTTCCTTGATTCCCTGAGAGAATCCAGCGGATGCCTTGTGTGCAGCTTCCAAAGGGCGTCGGTCGTCCTCTAAAAGTGATTCAGACCAGCGACGCCACGAGTCGACAAGATTCGTCATGATGATAAGGCGAAGCCTTCCTCGACCCGTAATATTTTCGAGAGCCCACTCTAGGTGCACTTGAGACTCTTCGTAATTCCGGGCCCAGAGGTGAATCTTGCCGAGAAGCTGTGCAGTGTCAGCAGTCCGGAAGTGTTCATAGGCCGACTCGGCCAACGGGAGAGCACCATTCACGTCGTGGGCGCGCCCCGCTAGATGCCCCGCGAAGTAGTACGCAATCACAGCCTTGCCAGCGTTATCCGCTTTTCGTAAGGCGGAACGATACGCGGCGCTAGCCTGATCAATTTGATTCTGAGAGGAGAGGATAAAAGCTTCGACGCGGTCAACTTCCCAGAACTCTGGATTGAGGCTACGTGCGCGAGTTATGTAGCTACGTGCACTTTCTATGTTGCCTGCCCGCGAACGAGCAAGCGCCAGCCGGAGTAGATGTGCTGTGGGCTCGTCATGCGGTGAACGGATACGAACCACATTGGGGGCGAGTTGTCGCTTACTCTCGTCTGCCCGACGCTGTTCCTCCGACCGCTTGAACTCCTGCTCGCGCAGGAGCGTGTTGCTAATGTGTGTTTTCGAGGGTGGTGCGACCCTGCGGAGGAAGTGCTGCGCGGCCTCAGTGATCTGTACGCGAGAAACCAGCTCGTCGTCCGGGTCCGGCTTCTGTGAGACCAGGGAGCCTGAGCTCAGTTCTTTCACAGCGAGATTGAGGGCGTCAATAGGGGAGTCGGTTAAAACAGCCAACTCATCAAATGTTGAGGCGCGTTCCAGAGCATAGAGGACGGACAAAATTGACTTCGGTGTCTCACTCAGAGCATCGAATACCGACCTCACGCAAAAATCAATCAATTCGTCTTGATCGGTCAAAGTAGGGTGAGGTTCTCGACCGGATTCGACTGACAGGACGTACCAGCGAATAGCAAGAGGACTGAAACGCAGGCGCGCGACGATCTGAGCTACAGTCTCCTGCTTCAAGCGTGATAGAAACTCTGCTCTGCCGCCGCGCACTCTAGCGAAGGCCCTGAATAGCGTTTGAGCGTCCTTCTCCGCCAGAGGGGGTAGCGGTATACGCCGTTCAATCTGGCCAATTCCGATCCTGCTCGTCATCAGGTAGGTGACGTTATCAGGAAGAGTCTCATAGAGGGTCACGATCTCGCTGCCGCTGACCGTCTCCAGATTGTCAATGATGAGCAGAGTCTCGATTCCTGTCAAGGCTTCGGCTAGTTCCTCTGCGCCACCCTTGAAGTCATCTGCTAGAATTTTTCCCAGGCTCTGCGTCGCGCCGGTTATATCCCGCACCGCACCGGCGATGCTCACTACGCCGTTAGCTGTCAGTCGCTCAGTCTTCAGTGAAGTCCACAGAATGCATTCATACGGAGAATCCGGGTTGTCCAGGAGGGAGTAGGCAACATCTGAGGCAAGTGCAGTTTTACCGATACCACCTTCTCCCGTGATTGTGATCATTGGCTCGCGACGCCTCAAGAGGTGCTTCACTATCGTGGTGCACGCCTGAGATCTGCCAATGAGGCCGGTATCGTCATAATCAAAGGGGGGAAGGTTGTGCAGGATGCGATCAGAATAACGACGATCTGACCCGTTGAATGCAGGTTCCCAATCGGGGTGCGCACCCAATCTATCCAAGGTGTCCCGTAGTGTCGGCCAGAACCTGCTCTTGAAGTCACGACATACGCTTACTGCTTTTTCAGCATCGCCAGCCTGCAGAGGGCGCCCATGCATGACGCGATTACGGATGGGGACGAGAGTGTCCATCCTAGGTGTGCCATGCCGCAACTCCCTGGCCAGCTCAACCGGAAGTGCCTCGCGGTGCCGGTTGAGTATGTCGTACGCCTCGCGCATATCCAGGTACTCAACGATTGAGAGTTCGTCGTCGCTGGAATCAGCGTGGCGTCGATCGGCGGCCCTCTCGAAACTGTCGCCCAGAGCATCAGGCTCACTCAAATGATCAAGGACGTATCGCAAGATCATTTGGCGCACATCGGACTCGAAAGAATCTACGAGTACGTACAGTCTCGCTCGTGTCATACGAGTGTGAAGCAAAGCTGACCCCCTCAGAGCCTCATCAACCCACACTATGTGAAAAGTGATGCTGTGTCAGGACTGTGGATACGCCAAGGCGGGTGGCTGGGCGTCCCCGGGTGGAGGGTTGGGTCGCAGTGAGGACCTGGAACGGCGACCATGGCGCGCCCGGTCGTGGTTCCGGCTCCAGGCCCGTTGGACAGGAGCCCGCCGGGTCCGTGTCCGCCTACACCCACACCGTGCGGCATGGCCTGACGGCGCGTGCGCGGAGAGTCGGGAGTGACCCGGGAGTGGATCTTGGTAGGTTCGACCGGCGGCCGACCGCTCAGGAACCGGCCTCCGCTTCCTCGAACCCGTCACTCGACCGACCGTCGTGGGCAATGCGTGGGCCGAGAGTGGCATTCTGAAGCGGCAAATGAGCAATCGCGCAGGTCAAGAGGGGTGAAGACCGCACCACCGGAGCGGTCTTGAAAACCGGCGTGGCGTCCTGCGTCACCGTGGGTTCGAATCCCACACTCTCCGCAGAGAAGCCCCACCCCCACAGCCCAGAAGCGGCACCGTCGTGGCGAGACCGGCCGCGTGACCTCGTCGGCCCCGGTGCCGTGCTCCCCGCACGTGCGGGATGCCCTCCGCCTCTGTCCCCGTCCGCTCCCCGGCGTCAGGCGAAGGTGATGATCGAGCGGTTGGGTGGGGTGGCTTTGGTCATTGCTTCCAGGGCTGCGTTTGCGCCCTCCAAACCGATCGGGGTGTAGTCCGGCACGATCCCGTGCGTCGCCGAGAACGCCAGTGTGTCGCGGGCGTCGTGCGGCGAGCCCGAGGGGTTCAGCATCACGTGGAGGCGGTTCAGGACCATCGGGCCCGGGGGGAGTTCCAGCGGTGTGTCGTCGTAGCCGCAGAGGACCAGGGTGCCGTCCGGGGCCAGGCCCTCCACCGCCGCGGTGCCCGCGGCGGTGGAGGGGGCCGCGTTCAGGATCACGTCGGCGCCGCCGTCCCAGGCCCGTAGCGCCTCGGCGGGATCCGTGTCGCGGGTGGTGATGTAGCGCTCCGCGCCCAGGTCGCGGGCCGCCGCCTCGCCGTGCGGCGAGCGGCCCAGCGCGGCGACGCGCGCGCCCATCGCGACCGCGTACCGGATCGCCAGCGCCCCCACGCCGCCCGTGCCGATCACGGCGACCCGCGAACTCGCCGTGGTCCCCGCCTGCCGCAGGCTGTTGAACGCCGTCAGCCCCGCGCACATCAGCGGCGCCGCCCCCACCGGGTCCAGCCCCTCGGGCAGCGGCGTGACGAAGTCGGCCTTGAGGACCGCGTACTCGGTGTAGCCGCCGTCCATGACGATGCCCGTGATCCGCTTCGCGGGGCAGAGGATCTGCTCGCCGCGTACGCAGTAGTCGCAGTGCCGGCACGAGTCCCCGAGGAACTGCGCGCCCACCGCCGTCCCGACCGCCGGCCAGGAGACGCCGGGCCCGAGGGCCGCGACCTCGCCGGTGATCTCGTGCCCGGGGACCACCGGGAAGCGGGCGAGGGGCCAGTGGCCCTGGAGCAGGTCCAGGTCGGTGTGGCAGACGCCGCACGCGATGACCCTGACCAGCACCTCCCCCGGCCCGGGCTCGGGCACCTCGCGTTCGGTGAGGGTGAGCGGCGCGTCGGCCGCGGTGGCTACCGCCGTGAGCATGGGGGCCTCGTTCCTTCGCCTTGTCGGGACGAATTTAGTGTGTTTTGCCCCGTATTTCGGCGATGACCGGCCGTCACCCCCGTCGTTCGCCGCTACCGCCGGCGTACCGGTCGGCGCCGGCCGACGTCCTCTTCGCGTTCGGCGGAAACTTCTCAACCGGCCCGCGGCGCCCCGTCCGGCCCGGCCTCCGCGGTCAGGTCGGCGATCAGCGCCCGCACGCGCTTCTCTATCTCGTCGCGGATGGGCCGTACGCCCGCCACGTCCTCTCCCGCCGGGTCCGGGAGCCGCCAGTCGACGTAGCGCGTGCCCGGGAGGACCGGGCAGGCGTCGCCGCAGCCCATCGTGACGACCACGTCCGCCGATTCGACCGCCTCCGGCGTGAGGCGTTTCGGGGTGGCCGCGGAGAGGTCGATGCCGGCTTCGGCCATCGCCGCGACGACCGCCGGGTTGACCGTCGCCGCCGGGGCGGAGCCGGCGGAACGGGCCGCGATGCGGTGGGCGGTGAGGTGGGTGAGGTAGGCGGCGGCCATCTGGGAGCGGCCGGCGTTGTGGACGCAGACGAACAGCACCGTGGGATACGTGGGGGAGGGCATCGGCGCGGGCTCCTGGGGCTCAGAAATGCTCAGGGGGTGGGGGAGTCGGGGGCGGGGCGGGCGAGGAGGGCGGCGAGGCGGTCCGTCGTTTCGGGGACCAGGCGGTAGTACACCCACGTCCCGCGGCGTTCGCCGGCGATCAGCCCCGCTTCCCGCAGCAGCTTGAGGTGGTGGGAGATCGTCGGCTGGGAGAGGTCGAAGGCCGGCGTCAGGTTGCAGACGCAGACCTCGCCGCCCTCCTCGCTCGCGATCATCGACAGCAGCCGCAGCCGCACCGGATCCCCCAGCGCCTTGAACGCCTTCGCCAGGCCGGTGGCCTTCTCCTCGGAGAGCGGCGCGGTCGTCAGCTCGGGGCAGCAGGTGCCCGTGTTCCGGTCGAGCAGCACCAGCTCTTGTTTCGACATTCCTCTATGTTGACACTCTTCGAATCACCTGGCAATACTGCATCGACAGACATCGATACAGTTCGGGAGGCACACCCATGCCCCGCGCCCAGCTCGCCCTTCGCGTCGCCGACCTCGACGGCTCCGTCGCCTTCTACGCCAGGCTCTTCGGCACCGAGCCCGCCAAGCGCCGCCCCGGCTACGCCAACTTCGCCATCGCCGAGCCCCCGCTCAAGCTCGTCCTCATCGAGGGCGAGCCCGGCGAGGACACCCGGCTCGACCACCTCGGCGTCGAGGTCGAGAGCACCGAGCAGGTCACCGCTGCGGCCTCCCGGCTGCGGGACGCGGGGCTGGCCGCGTTCGAGGAGAGCGACACCTCCTGCTGCTACGCCCTCCAGGACAAGGTCTGGGTGCACGGTCCCGGGCGTGAGCCCTGGGAGGTGTACGTCGTGAAGGGCGACGCCGAACGGCTCGCCAAGGACGAACGGCTCACCGGGGACGCCGGCCCCCGCGCCGGCTCCTGCTGCGGGAGCTGAGGCCGGCTACAGCGGCAGATCCCTGCCGAACACCACCATCGGGCGCCCCACCCCGTCGTAGTCCTCCTCCACCCGCGCCGCGAACCCCAGCCCGCGGTGGAACGCCTGCGACCCCGTGTTGGCCACCGACGTGATCGCCTTCAGCCGCTCCGCCCCCAGCCGCGCCGCCGCCGCCGCGAACGCCCCGTACAGCCGCCGCCCCAGCCCCGCGCCGCGGGCGTCGTCGCGGGTGGCGATGAGGTGGACGTATCCCGTACGGGACGGGGTGACGAAGCCGAAGACGTAGCCGCGGATGCCGTCCGCGGCGCGGGCGACCAGGCAGGTGTCGCCGAACTCCTGCACCATCGCGAGCAGATGCAGCGCGCGCAGGTCGCGCTCGCCCCAGTAGCGGGGGTGGTCGGCGAGCACGCGGTGGAAGTCCGCCACGCTCGCCGGCTCGATGTGCGTTCCTTCAGTGGTCATGCGTCTCGCTCCTCGCGGCCGCGGTCACGGCACCGTGTCCGCCAGGGCCTCGGTGATCTGGCGGGTCGTGTTGCGGGCGACGAGCGGGTTCGTCGCCGCGTACGCGGTGTACGCGCTGAGCGCCGTCGTCAGCGCCCAGCCCCGCCCCCGCGCCCACGCCGCGTCGTCCGCGCCCAGCGCCTCGCGGAACGCCGCGCGCGGTCCGGCGTCCAAGAGGGTCCAGGCGATGACCAGGTCGCAGGCCGGGTCGCCGACGCCCAGGCCGCCGAAGTCGAGGACGGCGCTCAACTGGCCGCCGCGGGTGAGGAGGTTGCCGTTGTGCATGTCGCCGTGGAACCAGACCGGCGGCCCGTCCCGGTCCCCCGCCTCAACGGCCGCCTCCCACACCGCCGTCAGCGCGCGGGCGTCGAACGCCCCGGCCGCGTCCACCGCCGCGATCGCCGCCCGCGTCGTACGGTCGCGGTCCCGCAGCGGCACCGCGGGGGAGAGCAGTCCGTACGACCCGCCGGAAGGCAGCGCGAGGCCCTGCAACGCGCGCAGGAACGCCGCCACGTCCGCCGCCGCCTCCACCGGATCCGCGAGTCCTTCGGGGGTCGCCGTCCGGCCGTCGAGCCAGCGGGACACCGACCAGTGCCACGGGTAGCCGAACGCCGGCTCGCCGACCTCCAGCGGCGCGGGCACGGCCAGCGGCAGGTGCGGGGCGAGACGGGGCAGCCAGAGGAGTTCCTTCTCGGCCTGGCCCGCGGCCCAGTCGCCGCGCGGGAGGCGTACGGACATGGCGTCGCCGAGCCGGAAGATCACGTGGTCCGAGCCGCCGGGGTGCAGGGGGCGGAGCGGCAGATGGGCCCAGCGCGGGAACTGCGCCGCCAGCAGGCGCCTGGCCAGCGCCTCGTCGACGGCGGGGGTGCCGGCCGGGGTGGCGGCGTCGGGGGCGACGGCGGGGCTGTCCGCGGCTGCGGTGGCGCCTGCGGTGGTCTCGGACGGCAAACGACTCTCCTCCCGGCCTGCGGTCCGCCTCATCCCATCCCCCGGACGCCCGCGCTGTCGAACGGTTTTCTGCCGCGGCCCGCCGCGCGACACGCGCACACCGCACGCCGTCCGCGGGCCGTCCGTTATGCCGTCCGCGGGCGGCCGGGGGCGGCGCGCGGGTGCGGTGGCGGGAGGGGATCCGGTGAAGACGCGTGACTCAAAAATCGAACACGTGTCAGAATACCTGCGTGACCCACACCTTCCCCGAAGACCTCGTCCAGACCCAGCGCGACTGGTACGCGGTGTACCGCAGGCTCGCGGAAGAGCCCCGGCACAGCGCAAGCGAAACGGCGGTCCTGCGGCGGCGATTGCTGCGGCTGTCGGTGCGGGTGTCCACGCATCCGTACTGGCAGACGACGGGCGGCCGGCTGCCGGCGGCCCGGATGGCGCTGAAGGAGGCCGCGTGGGCCGAGGTGCGCGCCGAGACCGCAGCCCGCAAGGGCTGACCGGCGGTCCGGCGGCCGGCCGGGTCCGGCAGGCGGCAGGATCCGGTGAGCAGCCGGGTCCGGCCGGCGGCCGGGCCGGTGCGGGGAGGTTCCGGCCGGGGCAGTGACGGGCCCCGGGCCGAGCCGGTCCGGGCCGGGTGAGGGGCGGGGCCGACGAGGGACGGCCCCGAACACCCGGCCCGGACCTCCCGCCCCGCGGAATCTGCGCATCGCGCGGGCGCCCGGCTCCGCCCGTGACCGCCACCGGCCGCATTGCCCCGGCGGGCCGCCTTGCCCCGGCCGGCCGCGCGCAACCCGGGATGCCGACGCGCCGTACCGCCGAAGCCCCCGGCCCCCGCACACACACCGGCGGCCGGGCACCCGCGTGGGGTGACCGGCCGCCGGGGCGCTGCGCTGTGCGTCAGCCGTCGCCCTCGCGTTCGCCGAGGGTGAGCTGCGTCGTCTTCTGGTCGCCGCCGCGTTCGTAGGTGATCTCCACCTTGTCGCCCGGCTCGTGCGCCCACAGTTGGGCGATCAGCGTCGGGCCGCTGTCGACGATCGTGTCGTCCAGCTTCGTGATCACGTCGCCCGGCTGCAGGCCCGCGTCGGCCGCGGGCCCGCCCGGCGTCACCGGGTCGCCCGTCGAGTCGCTGCCCGACTCGCTCACCTTCGCGCCCTTGCCCTGGTACGAGTTGTCGACGGAGACGCCGATGATCGCGTACACCGGCTCGCCGGTCTCGATGAGGTTCTGCGCGACCCGGTCCGCCTGGTTGATGGGGATCGCGAAGCCCAGGCCGATGCTGCCGCCCTGGCCGCCGCCGAACGGGCTGCCGCTGTCCGCCGGGCGGATCGCGGAGTTGATGCCGATGACGTTCCCGTCGTGGTCCAGCAGCGGGCCGCCGGAGTTGCCGGGGTTGATGGAGGCGTCGGTCTGCAGGGCGTTCATGTACGACTCCTGCTGGCCGCTCGCGTCGCCGGAGGCCACCGGGCGGTTCTTGGCGCTCACGATGCCGGTGGTGACCGTGCCCGACAGGCCGAACGGCGAGCCGATGGCGATGGTCTGGTCGCCGACGTCGACCTTGTCGGAGTCGCCGAGCGGCAGCGGCGTCAGCTTGGCGCCGGAGGCGTCGGTGAGCTTGATGACCGCGACGTCGTAGCCGCTGGCCTGGCCGACGACCTCGGCGTCGTACGTCTTGCCGTTGGAGAACGTCGCCGTCAGCGACCCGCTGCCCTCGGCGCCCGCCACGACGTGGTTGTTGGTGAGGATGTGGCCCTGCTTGTCGTAGACGAAGCCGGTGCCGGTGGCCGCGCCCTCCTCGCCGGAGGCGCCGTCACCGCCGCCGCCGCTGGCCTCGATGGTCACGACGCTGGGCAGCGCGTTGCCGGCGATGCCGGCGACGGAGCCGGGCGGGTTCTCGATCTTCTGGCCGTCCTGCGTGCCGGAGACTGTCGTGGACGTACTGCCGGAGTCGTCGCCCTCGGCCGCCCAGTACCCGATGCCGCCGCCGATGCCGCCGCCGAGGAGCGCGGCGACGAGGGTGGCCGTGACCACCGTGCCCACGCGCCGGCCGCCGTTGCCCGAGGGCCTGGGGGCGGCGTCCCAGCCGGTGCCGCCGGGCGGCGGAGCGCTGCCCCAGCCGGGCTGGGTGGGGGGCGGCGAGCCCGCCGGGCCGTGGCCGGCCGGTGTGGCGCCCGCCGGGGAGGCGTCCGCCGAGAGCGGGGGCGGGGGCCACTGCGGGCCGGCGCCGCCGGGGGGACCGGCGGCGCCGCTGGGCCCGGCCTGACCTCCGGCGGGACCGGTGTGGCCGCCGGAGCCCGTGCCGCCCGCGGCACCGACCGCGGCGAACTGCTCCGTACGCGCCCCACCGTGCCCCCCGGCACCCGGGCCACCCGGAGGGCCGGCAGCGTCCGAACCACCCGGCCTCTCCGGTCCCGTCGGCCAGGCGCCGCCGGCTCCGCCGCTCGCGCGCTCAGGAGACTCGACCGGAGACCTCGCTCCCGCGTCCGGCGGCGGGAAGTCCGGCCGCCGGGGCGTCGCGCCGTCGTTCTCGGTGCTCACAGCTCTCTCCTTCACGTTTCACGCCAGGTGCCAGTTGCGCCTACCCGCCCAACCAGGGTCCCGCACCGCTTGTCAGCGGACGGTAAACCGCACCTAGTCTTTGGCTGACATCCTTTACTTCGGACATTCCCGGCGCATCCCCTGGGAGGCAGACGAGGGCCGGGCCACCCGGCGCGCCGGGTGGCACGATGAGCCGGTGAGCCAAGCACCAGCGGATCGGCCGTCCGGGCGTACGGAGCCGGGCCGGCCCGCCGTCGTCGCGCACCGGGGCGCGTCCGAGGACGCGCCGGAGCACACGCTCGCCGCGTACCGCAGGGCCATCGAGGAAGGCGCCGACGCCCTGGAGTGCGACGTGCGGCTCACCGCCGACGGCCATCTCGTCTGTGTCCACGACAGGCGCGTCAACCGTACCTCCGACGGCCGCGGCGCCGTCTCCGCACTGGAGCTCGCCGACCTCGCCGCCCTCGACTTCGGCTCCTGGAAGGCCCGCGAGGCCCGCCGCGACGAGATCGGCCGGCGCCAGCGCGAGACACCGGAGGAGCCCGACTGGGAACGTACCTCGGTACTCACCCTGGAACGGCTGCTGGAGCTGGTGACCGACGCCGGCCGCCGGGTCGAGCTCGCCATCGAGACCAAGCACCCCACCCGCTGGGCCGGCCAGGTGGAAGAGAAACTGGTCGAACTGCTGCGCCGCTTCGGCCTCGCGGGCCCGGCGGCCCCGCCCGCCAGGGGCGCCGCACCCCCCACCGCGCCCGGCCCCCACGAGACCGGCGGCGAGCCCTCCCTCGTCCGGGTGATGAGCTTCTCCGCCCGCTCCCTGCACCGCGTCCACGCCGCCGCACCCGCCGTCCCCACCGTCTTCCTCATGCAGTTCCTCCTCCCCCGCTTCCGCGACGGCCGGCTGCCCCGCGGCGTCGGCATCGCGGGCCCGAGCGTGCGCATCGTCCGCGGCAACCCCGGCTACGTCGCCCGCCTCCACCGCGCCGGCCACCGCGTCCACGTCTGGACCGTCGACGAACCCGACGACGTCGCCATGTGCGCCCGCCTGGGCGTCGAGGCCGTCATCACCAACCGCCCCCGCCAGGTCCGCGCACAACTGGACCGCCTCGGCTACGACACACCGCCGACGGGCGATGCGTGACTACGCGTAGTACAGCGGCGCGCGCACTGCGTTCGGTTACGTAACGAGTCCATCACCGGTCGCCGGTTGGCCGGTTTCCGATCCACCCCGCGGGGGCATTGACTCCCTGTTGCGGGGCGAGGAGATCGCTGGGGGTGGTGATGTTCGTGGTGGCACAGCAGGCGCCGGCTTCGTCCATGGCCGTTCCCCACGGCCCGGACGGGGTGGGGCTCGCCCGCCGCCGGCTGCGCGCGGACCTGCGCGCCCGGGGCACCGCGGAGGCGACCGTGGAAGACGCCGTGCTCGTCCTCTCCGAGCTGCTCAGCAATGCGTGCAGGCACGCCAGACCGCTGGCCACGGAGGCGGCGACCGCGGACGCGGAAGTGCTCGTACGCGGCCGGGCGGACCCCCGCCCCGCCGCCGGCCCCGGGCAGGAACCGGCGCCCGGCGCGGACGCCGGCGCCCAGGCCGCGGAGGAGGCGCCCGCCGCCCCCGGCCCCGGTACCGCGGACACGCGCGTACGGGCCGACTGGCACATCGATCCGGACGGCCGCGTCACCGTCGCCGTCACGGACGGTGGCGGACCCACCCGACCACTTCCCGCCACACCCTCGGTCACCGCCAAGGGCGGCCGCGGACTGGCCATCATCTCCTCCCTCGCCTGCGACTGGGGCGTGCGCTACGACGCGGGCCCCCTCGGCGAGGTCACGGTCTGGGCTTCCCTGCCCGGCCGCTGAACCGGCCGCCGAACCGTCCGCAGACCCCGCGCCGGAACCGCGCCCGAGCCGCGCCGCCCCCGGGCCGGACTCGCGCCGATCCCGCGCCCGCTCCGCGCCCGCCCCGCGGCCGTCCCCGGGCGGTGCGCCCGGCGGCCCCGCGCTGGGACTAGGCTCCGGCGGTACGTGACACCGTCCGCGCCCCGAACGGAGCATTCCAGCCATGGCGAAGAAGCGCCGCCCCCGTACGAAGGCATCCCAGCCCGCCGCCGTGCCCGACGGCGACATCCCCGTCGTCGGCGCCCGCGAGCCCTGCCCGTGCGGCTCGGGCCGGCGGTACAAGGCATGCCACGGCCGCGCCGCCGCGCAGGCCGTCACCGAGCTGGTCCGCCGGCCCTTCGAGGGACTGCCCGGCGAATGCGACTGGGTGGCGCTGCGCGAACTCGTCCCCGCCGGCACCGCGGAACTCACCCTCGCCGCCGGCCGCCCCGACGACGTACCGTCGCTCACCCTCGCCACCGTGCTCCCCATGGCCTGGCCCGCGCTGCGCCGCGACGACGGCACGGTGCTCCTCGGGCTGCAGAACGACACCGCCTCCGGCGACATCAGCCGCGACCTCGCCGACGTCCTCACCCGCGCGCTCACCGCCACCCCCGGCTCCCCCGTCGAACCCGCCGCCCCCACCGGCACCGGCGAAGGCCCGCGCCTCCAGGACCTCCTCGACACCTCCGCGGCGCTGCGGCCCGTGGTGCACGACGGGTTCGAGTTCTGGCTGGACGACGCCGAGTCGGCGTCCGGCGAGGTCGCCGCCTCCCTGGAACGGGCCAACGCCGCCGCCATCCCCACCGCCCGCCTCGGCGGCGTCGAGGCCGCGTACTGGTGCGAGGCGCCGGAGAAGAACCACCTGCGCTGGGTCATGCCCCACCCCGAGGAGAAGCTCCTCGACGCCCTCGCCCGGCTCCACGCCGCCGGCCACTCCCAGCTCGCGGAGGGCACCCGGCTCGTCGGCTCGTTCCGCGCGCACGGGCTCGTGGTGCCGGTGTGGGACCTGCCGTCGTCGATGACCGCGGAGGACTGCGAGAAGCCCGCCGCGGAGTTCGGGGAGCGGCTGGCGGAGGCGCTGGCCGTCACCGAGCCGCTGACGGGGACGGAACGCAAGGCCCGCGGCGGGCTCGCCAACCGCCAGGTGACGCTTAGCTGATCAAAGACATACCGTGCGGTATGACGGGTCCATCATTTGACGGGAATTACGACGTTCGAATTTGCGAAACGCCAAAGTGTTGTTACCGTCGCTTGTAGCCCGGTCGCTGGTGCATCCCCCGTCGCCAGCGGCCGGGTCTTTACATGCCCGGACACGGGACGGCGCGGGGACTTTACCCACCGCGCCGCGCACACCCGAAGGCGGGGGACAGAGCGCCATTTCGGCGGCGCGGGACAGACAGGACGCGGGACGGACAAGCGGTGCGCACGGGCCGCCTCGCGGCATGCCTGCCCGTACGCACCGCTCCACCTCTCGTACGCCCGCCGGGCCCGGCGGGGCGCGCCTCTTCAGCCGACGAACCTGCTGCCGCCGCCCGGAGCCGCCGCCACCGCCGCCACCAGCACGTCGACCACCGACGCCACCGGCGGCAGCCACGGCGCACCGCCGTCCGGCCCCGGCCGCGGCGCCCGCTCCCAGCGGACACGGCCCGCGCCCGTCTGCGACGGCGGCAGCGCCAGATAGCCGCCCTCGCCGTGGAAGGCCAGCGACGCCGGCACCCAGCCGAGCTCGCCGAGCAGCTCGCCCAGCTCCTCGTAGCCGTAACCGGCCACCAGCAGCGCCCAGCGCTCCGGCGTGGCCACCACCGGGCCCGTACGCACACCGAGCCGGTCCAGCCGCGCCAGCGCCCGCGCCGCGGTCACCGCGGGCAGGCTCACCGCGCTCGGCGCGCGGCCGCCGGTGGCGAGCAGCACCGGCGCGTCCGGCTGCCGCTCCCACCACCAGCGCACCATGCGCGGATCCGTCGTCGCGGCGAGCACGCCGGGGTCGTAGGGATGCGCGCCGGGTGCGGCGCACTCCGCGTAAGGGCACGCGCAGCCGCGGTCACGCGGCTGCGCGGTCGTCTCCTGTGTCCTGCTCTGCGTCCGGTCCCTGCGGCTGCGCCGCTGCGGTTCCAGGCCCGCTCCGGGTACGACGGGCCACTGCCACTGCGAAGCGAACGTCAGCGCCGCGTCCGGCAGCGCCCGCTGCCCGTTACGCCTGCGCCGCTTTCCGGGATATTCGCGCATAAGCGCTCATCCTTCCGTGGCACCAGGGTCTGCTGGCCGATTCACCTTGCGAGGGTCATACAGTCACTGCGGTCTCGGTGCGGTGTCTGTGCTGCATCGGTGCGCTGATTCGGTGCGTCGGTGCGTGCGGTCGGTCGTGCGATGGCGCGCCACGCGTTGGCCGGGCCCGGGCTCTGTCCTCTAGGACGCGCTGCCGCCCGGGCGGGTTCCTGCCGTTGCCGGCTTGTGTGGGGACCTCCGTGTCGAAATCCAGTCGACCGCAGTTGAACAGAGCACCCATCGGTTTTCAGCCAAACACAGATGCCCCGCGGACACCACCATGCCCGGGCCGACAACACTGGACATCGCATCACCAGTCCGTGTAAATGTGGATCTATTGCGAGTGGTACAGCATGAGATGGGGGTCTGCGATGCTGTTGAGCGCGATGCCTGTGCCGGTCGGGCCCGTACGGACGGGCCGCGCCGGAACGCGGGCCGCGGGTGCGGAACCCCTGCGCGAAAGCCGCCGACGGTGAGCACCCCACCGTTCCCGAATGTGGCCGGAATTGAGCTACAGAGGCTGCTGCGACCCGCCATCGCCCACCCCGCCGAGCCCCCCGCGGCCTCGTACGACCGCCTCTCCGCCTGGGCCGGCGACCTCAGCGCACTCCACGAACTCACCGGACGACTCGCCCGCACGACGGAGTTGGAAGAGGCGCTGCACGAGATCCTCCGCGCCGGCGCGGAACTCCTCGGCGCGCGCCGGGGGTTCGCCGTCCTGCAGCCCGCCGACGGCCGCGGCCCCGACACCCGCGTCGGATACGGCATCGGCGCTGCGGAACTCGGCGCCATGGAGACCGTGCCACGCGCCTCCACGTCGTACGGGCGCATCCTCGACGCCCCCGCCGCCACCCGCCCCGCCGACGTCTGCCGCCCCGACCTCGCCGCGGAACCCGACCTCCACCCCCGCCACCGCGACGTCGCCATGCGCCTCGGCTACGGGGCGGGCTACGCGGTACCGCTCGCGGCGGCGGGGGCGCCGAGCGCGGCGGCGGGCCCGGGACACCCGGGGCCGGGGCCGGGACAGCAGGACCAGGCGGGTACGGCACAACCGGGCCAGACGGGAACCGGACAGCGGACACACCCGGTGACCGGCCATCCGGGGGGCGGCTATCCGGGGGCCGGACTCCCGGGGGCCCCGCTCCCGGGAGGGGCACTCCCGGGAGCGGGGCACGCCGGCTACGGGCCGCAGCGGCCCGCGGCGGCCGGACCCGCGCCGGCCGACCACGCCGGCCACCACGACCACGGACCCGCGGCCCCCCGGCCGCAGGCCGCCGGGCCCCCGGCACCGGGCCGGGCGCACCCCCACCCCCACCCCCACACCGGACAGCCGCTGCCGGGACAGCCCGGGGGCGCCCCCGGACCCGTACACCCGGAGACACCCGGACCCGTACCGGCCGGCCCGCCCGCCTACCGCACCGGCACCCACCCCGCCCCCGCGGCCGCCGCGCCCCACGCCCTCCTCGGCGCCGTCGAGTGGCTCTACGACGGGCCCGCCCGTCCCACCGACCGGCAGCGCCGCATCGCCGGCCTCTACACCCGCCACGCCGGCGACCACCTCGCCCGGCTCCTCGACCTCACCCGCGCCCGCACCGCCGCCGACGGCGTCCGCGCCGCCCTGCTCCCCGCCCGCCTCCCCCGCGTCCCCGGCGCCCGCGTCGCCGTCCGGCACCGCACGGGACCCCTCGGCGGCGGCGACTTCTACGACGTCCTCCCCCTCCCCGACGGCGCCCTCGGCCTCGCCGTCGGCTCCGCGGGCGGCGGCGGACCCGCCGCCGTCGCCGCCATGGGCCAGTTGCGGGCCGGACTGCGCGCGTACGCCGTCATGGAAGGCGAAGACCCCGTCGCCGTCCTCTCCGACCTCGAACTCCTCATGCGGCTCACCGAACCCGGCCGCCGCGCCACCGCCCTCTTCGCCTACGCGCCGCCCGGCCGCCGCAGCATCGTCGTCGCCGGCGCCGGACACTGCCCGCCGCTCGTCACGGGCCCCTGGCGCACCGAGTACGCCGAGACCACCCTCTCCGCGCCGCTGAACATGCTCACCTGCTGGGAAGCGCCCAGCGTCACCATCGACCCCGCGCCAGGAGAAACCGTCCTCCTCTACACCGACGGCCTCCTCCACCGCACCGGCCGGCCCACCGACCAGGCCATGACCCGCCTCCACCACGCCGCCGCCACCGCCCCCGCACCCGTCCGCGACGACCCCGAAGCGCTCACCGACCACGTCCTCGCCCGCCTGCTGCCCGCCGGCCCTCACGACGGCGCCGACCACCCCGAGGACGTCGTCCTCCTCGCCGTACAGCTCACCGGCTGACCGCCACCCGGGCCAACCGGGCCGCGCGCCGTACGGAGCCCCGGCCCGCGTCGTTCGAAACGTCACTGCTCGCGGGGTCTGCGCGGCGCGCCCCCGGCCGTACGCTGGGAACGGCCACGCATCGCAGAGGAGGAAGCCGTGACCCAGGAGCAGCCGCAGACCCGGACGCCCGAGACCACGGAGACCGCGGGACCCGCGGAGACCGCGCCCGGAGCGACCGCGGAAGGCGCCGAGGGCGCGGAGGGCGCGGAAGGCGCGGAGGGCGCGGAGGGCGCCGAGGAGAAGCCCGTCAAGCAGCGCAAGAACGGCCTGTACGGGGCCCTCTCCGACGAGCTCGCCGAGAACATGAAGTCCGGCTGGGCCGACACCGAACGCCACGACCTCCAGCCCCTCCCCCAGGCCCCGTACGCCGCCGAGCGCCGCGCCGCGCTCTCCGCGCGCTTCCCCGGCGAACGCCTCGTCATCCCCGCCGGCAACCTCAAGGTCCGGGCCAACGACACCGAATACCCCTTCCGGCCCTCCTCCGACTACGCCTACCTCACCGGCGACCAGACCGAGGACGGCGTGCTCGTCCTGGAGCCCGTCACCACCGGCGACGGCACCCCGGGACACGAGGCGACCGCGTACCTGCTGCCGCGCTCCGACCGCACCAACGGCGAGTTCTGGCTCTCCGGCCAGGGCGAGCTGTGGGTCGGCCGGCGCAACAGCCTCACCGAGAACGAGAAGCTGCTCGGCCTCCCCGTCAAGGACGTCCGCAAGCTCACCGAGCACCTGGCGGAGGCCACCGGCCCCGTACGGCTGCTGCGCGGCTACGACGCCGCCGTCGACAAGGCCCTCGACGACAAGGTCACCGGCGAGCGGGACGAGGAGTTCCGCGTCTTCCTCTCCGAGATGCGGCTCGTCAAGGACGAGTTCGAGATCGCGGAGCTGGAGTACGCGTGCGAGTCGACCGCGCGCGGCTTCGAGGACGTCGTGAAGATCCTCGACCGGGCCGAGGCCACCAGCGAACGCTACATCGAGGGCACGTTCTTCCTCCGCGCGCGCGTCGAGGGCAACGACGTCGGCTACAGCTCCATCTGCGCCTCCGGCCCCCACGCCACCACGCTCCACTGGGTGCGCAACGACGGCCCCGTCCGCTCCGGCGAACTGCTCCTGCTCGACGCCGGCGTCGAGACCCGCAACCTCTACACCGCCGACGTCACCCGCACCCTCCCCATCGACGGCACGTACACGCCGCTGCAGCGGCGGATCTACGACGCCGTGTACGAGGCGCAGGAGGCGGGCATCGCCGCCGTCCGGCCGGGGGCGGCGTACCGCGACTTCCACGACGCGTCGCAGCGGGTGCTGGCGGCGAAGCTCATCGAGTGGGGGCTGCTCCAGGTCGAGGACGTGGACAAGGTGCTGGAGCTGGGACTCCAGCGGCGCTGGACGCTGCACGGCACGGGGCACATGCTCGGCATCGACGTCCACGACTGCGCCGCGGCCCGCACCGAGGAGTACGTGGGCGGCACGCTGCGGCCGGGGATGTGCCTGACGGTGGAGCCGGGGCTGTACTTCCAGGCGGATGACCTGACGGTGCCGGAGGAGTACCGGGGCATCGGCGTGCGGATCGAGGACGACATCCTGGTGACGGAGGATGGCTGCCGGAACCTGTCGGCCGGGCTGCCGCGGCAGGCGGATGAGGTCGAGGCGTGGATGGCGCGGCTGCGGGGCTGATGCGCGGGACGGTGCGGAGCACCGGCCGGTGCGTACGGGCGGACACCGGCCGGTGCACTGGAGAAGACGCAGACGGGGCGCGGAAGGTTTGCACGAATGCGGCGCCCCGCCCGGCTGGTCGGCTCTGTGACGCCTGGCGCCTGTCGCTTGATGCCTGACACCCGCCAACTGACGGCTGACAGATTTCGAAATCTGTCAGCCGTTAGTCGTTACTCGTTAGCCGTCACCCGCGCCCTCGTCAGTCGCCGGCCGGCGGTCCGCTCAGCGGCAGCCGTACGGTGAACAGCGCCCCGCCGCCCGCCGCCTCGCCGACGCCGATCGTCCCTCCGTGGCGTACGACCACGTCCCGGACGATCGCCAGGCCCAGGCCCGCGCCGCCCTCGTCGCGGCTGCGGGCGTCGTCGAGGCGGACGAACCGCTCGAAGATCCGCTCCCGGTCCGCCGCGGGCACACCCGCGCCGTCGTCCGCGATGTCCAGCACCGCCCACGCGCCCTCGCGGCGCACGCTGACGTCGACCCGGCCGGCGGCGTGCCGTACCGCGTTGTTCAGCAGGTTGCCGAGGACGCGCTCCAGTTGGCCGCGCGATCCGGCCACCGTGGCGTCCGCCACTTCCCCGGTCACGACCGCCACCTCGCGCCCCGGACCAGCGCTCTCCTGGCCCTCCGCGTGGCGGCGTTCCACAGTCTCCCGTACCAGCGCGCCCAGCGCGACCGGCTTGCCCAAAGGCTCCTCCCCGGCGTCCAGCCGGGCCAGCAGGAGCAGGTCGGCGGCGAGGTGCTGGAGCCGTACGGTGTCCGCCACCGCGCCGTCCAGGTCGAGGAGTTCGGGGTGCGCAGCGGCGACCTCCAGTTGGGTGCGGAGCGAGGCGATGGGGCTGCGCAGTTCGTGGGAGGCGTCGGCGACGAAGCGGCGCTGGCGTTCGACGGACTTCTCCAGGGCGGTCAGAGTCTCGTTGGTGGTGCGGGCGAGCCGGGCGACCTCGTCGCGGCTGGCGGGCTCCGGCACCCGGCGGGAGAGGTCCGTGGAGGCGGTGATCGCGGCCATCTCGCCGCGGATGCCCTCGACGGGGCGCAGCGCGCGCCGCGTGACGAGCCAGGTCACGCCGGCCACCACGGCAAGGAGCGGGACCAGCCCGGCGAGCATGGCGCGGCCGACGGTGCCGACGGCGTTCTGCTCGGTGTCGAGGGGGACACCGGCCCAGACGGTGTAGGTCTGGCCGTCGGGGGTGGTGACCTTGAGGCCGGCGAAGCGGTAGTCGGCGCGTTCGCCGTCGAGTACGGCCGTGCCGGTGTGGCGTTCCGCTTCGTCCTCGACCTCGCCGCGCCGCGGCGCGGGGTCGTCGTCGCCGGAGTCGCCGGAGTCGTCGGCCGAGTCGTTCCCGGAGTCGTCGGAGTCGTCGGCCGAGTCGTTCCCGGAGTCGTCGGAGTCGTCGGAGTTCGCCTCGTCCGCGGCGTCGTCCGCCGCGTCCTCGGCGTCCTCGGCGTCGTCGTCCGCGTCGTCGTCCGCGTCGTCGCGGTCCCCGCCGTTGTCGTCGCCCGAGTCCCCCGAGTCGTCGGAGTCGTCCGGGTCGCCCGTGGGGCTCGGCGTGGGCGTCTGTGTCGGCGTCGGCGCGGGGCTCGGCGGCGGGCTTTCCGTGCGGGCGTCCCGCGGCGGTGTGGTGGGGCCGTCGCCGGCGCCGGTGATGTGGCCGAGGTCCTCGCTTTCGAGCACCATCCGGTCCCTGTCGTCGCGTACGACGGTGGGGTTGTCCTCGGGGAGGTCGAGGTCGGCGAGCGGGATGCCGTTGCTCAGTTCCGTCGCGATGCGGCGCGCGTTGACCTCGGCGCGCAGTTCGGTCTGGTCGTGCAGGTTGGAGCGGAGGACGAGCAGGACGGCGACGCCCGCCGCGACGAGCGCGAGGGCGACGACGGCCGTGGCGCCGACCGCGGCCTTGGCGCGTACGGAGGAGAAGGGGCTACGCACGGGCGCTGCCGCCGGCGGTGTCGGGGTCGGGGCCGGGGTCGGCGAGCCGGTAGCCGGCGCCGCGTACGGTCTGGATGGTGCGGGCGCCGAGTTTGCGGCGCAGGGCGCTGACGTAGACCTCGACGATGTTGGGGTCGCCGTCGTAGGCGAAGTCCCAGGCGTGGTCGAGGATCTCGGACTTGGCGACGACCTCGCCGGCGCGCTGCGCGAGCACTTCGAGGACCGCGAACTCCTTGGTCGTCAGCGTCACCTCGGTGTCGCCGACGTGGACCCGGCGCGCGGCGGGGTCGACGGCGAGGGCGCCGACGCGCAGGACGGGGGCGGCGGTGCGGCCGCGGCGGCGCAGGAGGGCGCGTACGCGGGCGAGGAGGACGACGTAGCTGAAGGGCTTGGTGAGGTAGTCGTCGGCGCCGGTGTCGAGGCCCTCGGCCTCGTCGTACTCGCCGTCCTTGGCGGTGAGCATGAGGATGGGGGTCTCGTCGCCGGCGGCGCGGAGGGCGGCGCAGACGCGGTAGCCGTTCAGGCCGGGGAGCATGATGTCGAGGACGATGAGGTCGTAGTCGGTCTCGGTGGCCCGGTGCAGGCCCTCGACGCCGTCGTGGACGACGTCCACGGCGAAGCCCTCGGCGGCGAGCCCGCGGGCGAGGGAGGTGGCGAGACGTCGCTCGTCCTCGACGATCAGCAGTCGCATGCCCCTAAGGGTCGCAAACCGAACCTGAAGAACCGTTCAGGTGCCTTCAGGGTGCCTTCAGGGTCGCTCAGGCAGCTTGGTCCCTGTCAGCACAGAGCGGCACGGGCCGTCGACAGCAGGAGGAACCCTCATGAAGCGCAACATCGTCATCGCCGCCGTCGCGTCGGCCGCTCTGATCACCGGAGGCACGGTGACCGCGGTCGCGGCCTCGAACGGCGGCGACAGCGGCGCGGACGCCGCCTCGGTGCCGGCGGACGTACAGGTGGCCGACGACGACCGCGACGACGACGGCCAGGACGACCGGGACGACCGGGACGACCGCGACGACGACGGCCAGGACGACGACCGGGCCGAGGCGGAGGCGCTCGCCGCGGCGAAGGTGAGCGTGGACGACGCGATCGCCGCGGCGCTGCAGGAGCACGCTGGGACGGTGGGTTCCGCCGAGTTCGACGCTGCGGACGACGACGGCAAGAACGAGGCCAGCAAGTGGGAGATCGACGTCCTCGGCGAGGACGGCAAGTGGTACGAGGTGAACGTCGACGCCGCCAGCGGTGACGTCGTCGCCGACCGCGGTGACGACGACGGCCAGTCGGACGACAGCGACGACGACAGCGACGACGGCAAGGACGACGACAGCGACGACCGGGGTGACGACTCCGACGACTGAGCCACCGGCCCCTCTCCTACGCCCCTCTCCACCCCCTGATCCATCCCCCCGGCCCCCGGCGGGTGCCGCCCCGTGATACTCCCCGGTTCACACGGAGGCGGGCCCGCCGGGGGCTTTCCCCTGTGCGCGGGTGGGCCCGCGCACGACGAAGGCCGGCCCCGGAGCCCCGTGCCCCCGGTGCCGGCCCCGTCGCGCCACCCGGCTATCCCTTGCCGGTGGCGCGTCCGTACTGCAGCAGCGCCCAGCTCACGCTGCCGAAGGAGAGCACCATGACGACGGAGCGGACGTTGTTCCAGCGCACCCACCTGTCCTCCACCCGCTCGCGCAGCCCGGCCAGGTCCTTGATCTGGTCGACGGCGCCGGCGGCGTCGAGTTCGTTGTTCATCGGCACGTTGATCGCGAAGGTGATGGCCAGCATGGCGACGTAGAGGACGAGCGCGGCGACGAGCCACGGGAGCGGCTTGGACCGCTGGTCGCCGTCGGCGCCGAGGAGCAGTCCGCCGGCCAGCAGGAGGAGGACGAAGGCGCCGCCGAAGGTGAGGGCGAACCAGCCGTTCATCATGGCCCGGTTCATCTGCTGGAAGCTTTCGACGAAGGTGCGGTCGGAGGCGCGGGCGAGGCCGGGCATCACGGAGTACGACCAGACGTAGAAGAGGCCGGCGCTCAGTCCCGTGGTGAGGACGGCCGCGAAGAGCGCGGCGGTGCGGAAGTCAGACATTCCAGGCTCCTCTGGCGGCCGCTTCGCGCACGAAGTCGGTGAAGTCGCGGGGGGCGCGTCCCAGGGCTTTGCGGACGCCGTCGGTGAGGTGGGCGTTGCGGCCGTCGAGTATGCGGGTGAAGAGTTCGGCGAAGATCTCGACGACGTCGGGCGGGAGGTGTCCGGCGGCGGATTTCCGGAACTGTTCGGGGGTGACGGGCACGTAGCGCACGTCGCGGCCGGTGGCGCGGCCGATCTCTGCGGCGGCGTCGCCGAAGGTGAGGAGGCGGGGGCCGCTCAGTTCGTACGTGGTCCCACTGTGCCCGTCTTCGGTGAGGGCCGCGACCACGACGTCGGCGATGTCGCGGGTGTCGAGGAAGGGCTCGGGGACGTCGGCGGCGGGGAGGACGAGTTCGCCGGAGAGGACGGGTTCGAGGAGGAAGTCCTCGTCGAAGTTCTGCATGAACCAGGCGCAGCGGACGATGGTCCACTGGGCGCCGGATTCCTTGACGGCGTCCTCGCTGGGGTGGCATTCGGGTTCGCCGCGGCCGGAGAGGAGGACGAGGCGCTGTACGCCGGCGCGTACGGCCGTCTCGGTGAAGGCGCGGATGGCGGGGGCGGCGGCGGGGTCGGCGAGGTCGGGGGCGTAGGTGAGGTAGGCGGTGCGGACGCCGCGGAGGGCGGGGGTCCAGGTGTCGGGGGCGTGCCAGTCGAAGGGGGTGTCGCTGCGGCGGGAGACGGCGCGTACGGCGTGGCCGCGGGCGGTGAGGGTCTCGGTGACGTGGCGACCGGTCTTGCCGGTGCCGCCGATGATGAGGTGGATGTTCTGGTCGTTGTTCGTCATATGGCCAGTGAAGCCGCGTGGGGCTGGACGCTCCATGGCTGAAAGGCTCGATCGCATACGTGAGCGTCTACGCTGGGGGGTATGGATTCGATTGCCGGTCTTCTGGACAGTCCGCGGGCGCATGGCGCGTTGATGATCCGGGCGCTGCTGGAACCGCCGTGGTCGGTGCGGGTGGTGGACCGGGCGCCGTTGTCGATCGTGGCGCTCGCGAGCGGTACGGCGTGGGTGACGTATGACGATGCGGAGCCGGTGCGGGTGGGGGAGGGCGAGATCGCGATCATGCGCGGCCCGGATCCGTATGTCTTCTCGGATCATCCGGCGACGGAGCCGCAGGCCGTGATCCACGCGGGCGGGCGCTGTGAGACGCCGGACGGGCGGAGTCTGGCGGACGAGCTGGATGCGGACGTGCGGACGTGGACGCACGGCGGCGGCGGGTCGGCGCGGATGCTGATCGGGTCGTACGAGAACAGCGGCGAGATCGGTGCGCGGCTGCTGGACGCGCTGCCGCGGCTGGTGGTGGTGACGAAGGAGATGTGCGACTGCCCGGTGCTGCCGGTGCTGGAGGAGGAGATCGGGCGGAACGGGCCCGCGCAGCGGGTGGTGCTGGACCGGCTGCTGGATCTGCTGGTGGTGGCGGCGCTGCGGGCGTGGTTCGCGCGGCCGGAGGCGCGGGCGCCCGGGTGGTACCGGGCGCAGGGGGATCCGGTGGTGGGGCGGGCGCTGAAGCTGCTGCACAACGATCCGGCGCATCCGTGGACGGTGGCGGAGCTGGCGGTGCGGGCGGGGGTGTCGCGGGCGGCGCTGGCGCGGCGGTTCGCGGAGCTGGTGGGGGAGCCGCCGATGACGTATCTGACGGGGTGGCGGCTGGCGTTGGCGGCGGATCTGCTGCGGGAGCCGGATGCGACGGTGGGTGCGGTGGCGCGGCGGGTGGGGTATGGGAGTCCGTTTGCGCTGAGTACGGCGTTCAAGAGGGTGCACGGGGTGAGCCCGCAGGAGCACCGGCTGGCGGCGGCGGGGGCGTAGGGCGGGAAGGCCAGGGGCGTACGGGCGGGGGGCGCCCGGGGCGTACGCGCGGGAACGCCCACGCCGTACGGGCCGGGACGCCCGGGGCCGTACGGGACCGCCGTCCGGCCGCGCACGATGAGCAGGGGCGCGCGCCGCGTGCCACTGTCGGAACATGACCGTCCGCACGGCTTCCCGGCGCATCCACTGGTCGGTCGTCGTGCCGCCGGCGGCCGCGGTGGTGCTCGTCTTCACATGGCAGCGTTCACTCTCGGGCGTCATGACGGGTGTCGTCTGCTTCTTCCTCATCACCGCGGTGCTGGCGGCCGTGCATCACGCGGAGGTGGTCGCGGAGCGGATCGGGCAGCCGTACGGGGCGCTGGTGCTGGCGGTGGCGGTGACGGTCATCGAGGTGGCGCTGATCGTCACGATGATGGTCGACGGGGGCGAGAAGGCGAGCGCGCTGGCCCGGGACACGGTGTTCGCCGCGGTGATGATCACGTGCAACGGGATCGTCGGCCTCAGTCTGCTGCTGGTGGCGCTGCGCCGCGGGGAGGCGTTCTTCAGCGCGGAGGGCACGGGGACGCAGTTGGCGACGGTGACGACGCTGGCGGGGCTGAGTCTGGTGCTGCCGAAGTTCACGACGAGCGAGCCGGGGCCGGTGTTCGCGACGGCGCAGTTGGCGTTCGCGGCGCTGGCGTCGATCGCGCTGTACGGGATGTTCGTGGCGACGCAGACGGTGCGGCACCGGGAGAAGTTCCTGCCGGTGACGCCGGGCGGCGAGGTGATCGACGACCTGGACGACCCGGCGCACCGGCCGTCGAAGGGTACGGCGTGGCTGGGTCTCGGGCTGCTGCTGCTGGCGCTGGTGTGTGTGGTGGGGCTGGCGAAGGGGGTGTCGCCTGCGATCGAGGACGGGCTGGACGCGGCGGGGCTGCCGCGCTCGGCGGTGGGTGCGGCGATCGCGCTGCTGGTGCTGCTGCCGGAGTCGATCGCGGCGGTGCGGGAGGCGGGCAGGGACCGGGTGCAGACGAGCCTGAACCTGGCGTACGGGTCGGCGATCGCGAGTATCGGGCTGACGATCCCGACGGTGGCGATCGCGTCGATATGGCTGGCGGGGCCGCTGAAGCTGGGGCTGGGGAGCAGCCAGTTGGTGCTGCTGACGATGACGGTGCTGGTGGGGACGCTGACGGTGACGCACGGGCGGGCGACGCTGCAGCAGGGCGGGGTGCATCTGGCGTTGTTCGCGGCGTATCTGGTGCTGGCGGTGATGCCGTGAAGGGGGGCGCGGCCCGTTCGGGCGTATCCGCGGTGCGGGGGCGGGGGGTGTCGCGGAGGCTGGGGGCATGCGTCTGGACAACGGGGACGGCCTGGGGGGCAGCGGGGCGGCTGACGGCGGGGTACCCGGCGGGGGTTCGGGGGCGGGGGGAGTCTCCGGCAACAGGTGAAGGACGCGGTGACGCCGCGGTCCGCGCTGCTGGTGCTGGGGGTGCTGGCGCTGGGCGTGCTCTTCATCACCTCGTACGCGGGGGCCTTCCACGCGCCGAAGCCGAAGGACGTGCCGCTCGGGGTGGTCGCCCCGGCGCGGGAGCGGGGGAGGGTGGTCGACGGGCTGAACGGGCTGCCGGGTTCGCCGCTGTCGGCGCGGGCGGCGGCGTCGCGGGACGCGGCGGTGGACCGGATCCGGGACCGCGGTCTGGACGGCGCGCTGGTCGTCGACCCGCGGGGGTCGACGGACGTGCTGCTGGTCGCGAGCGGCGGCGGGCCGTCGCTGTCGGACGCGGTGCGGAAGGTCGTGACGGCGGCGGAGCGGGCGCAGGGCCGGGACGTGCGGACGGTGGACGTGGCGCCGGCGGACCCGGGGGACGCGCGGGGGTTGTCGGCGTTCTACCTGGTGGTGGGGTGGTGCGTCGGCGGGTATCTGTGCGCGGCGATCCTCGCGGTCAGTTACGGGGCGCGGCCGGCGGACGCGCGGCGGGCGGTGATCCGGCTGGGGGTGCTGGTGGTGTACGCGATCGCGCTGGGGGTGCTGGGTGCGGTGGTGATCGGGCCGGTGCTGGGGGCGCTGCCGGGCAGCGTGCTGGGTCTTGCGGCGCTGGGGGCGCTGGTGGTGTGTGCGGCGGGGGCGACGACGTTCGCGTTCCAGGGGATGCTGGGGATCCTCGGGCTCGGGATGACGGTGCTGGTGATCGTCATCGCGGGCAATCCGAGCGCGGGCGGGCCGTATCCGTATCCGCTGCTGCCGCCGTTCTGGCGGGAGATCGGTCCGGCGCTGGTCCCGGGGGCCGGGACGTGGACGGCGCGGTCGATCGCGTACTTCGACGGGCGGGCGATGACGGGGTCGCTGCTGGTGATCGCGGCGTGGGCGGTGGGCGGGGCGGTGCTGACGCTGCTGTTCGCCCGTATCGACAAGGCGGACGCCCGCCGCCTGGTCTGAGAGCGGCCCGGCACGCTCACGGCGCCGGCGGCTCGTCCTCCTCCAGGTGGGCGAGGATCGTGCCCGCGAGTTCCGCGAACCGATCGAGCTCCTCCGCCGTGAGCCGGTCCACGAACAGCCGCCGGACCTCCCGCGCGTGCCCCGGCGCCGCCTCCCGCAGGGCGGTGAGGCCCTTCTCCGTGATCACCGCGTACATCCCGCGGGAGCCGCACCGCTCCCGGGCGACCAGCCCGCGCGTCCCCATCCGGGTGAGCTGGTGGTGCAGCCGGCTCTTCTCCCAGCCGGCCGCCCGGCCGAGTTCGTACGCGCGCAGCCGCCGCGCCGGCGCCTCGGAGAGCAGCGCGAGCACGGTGTAGTCGGCGCTGGACAGGCCGCTGCCGGCCTGGAGTTGCTGTTCGAGCCTGGTCCTGAGCAGCTCCAGCATCCGGAAGGACGTCCTCCAGGCGCGGAGTTCGCGGGCGGTCAGCGGCTGCGGTGCCATGGCGCCATCCTACGCCGAGTTGACGAATCAACTCGGCGGGCTAGGCTTCGAGGTGACACATCAACTCGATGGGTCGATCGCCGTCGAAGGGATTCCCCGTGACCAGTCGTCACGCGCGCCGTACGTTCCTCAGGGCCTCGACCGCCGCCGCCACCGCGGGCGCCGCCCTGACCGCGGCCGGCCTCCCCGCCCGGACCGCCGCCGCCACGCACGCCCGCGATCAGGCGCCGCCCCGGGGCCGCCGGTACGTCATCCGCGGCGGGGCGGTCATGTCCATGGACCGGAACGTCGGCGACTTCGAGGCCGCCGACGTCCTGGTCGAGGGGAAGAAGATCATCGCCGTCGGGCCCCGCATCGAGGCCGGCGGCGCCGAGGTGATCGACGCCCGCGGGCGCATCGTCATGCCCGGCTTCGTCGACACCCACCACCACCAGTTCGAGACCGCCCTGCGCGCGTTCCTCCCCAACGGGCTGCTGATCGACGACGGATCGGGCTCGCCCAGCGCCGACCCCTCGTACATGGAGTACGTCCTGGAGCGCTTCGCGCCCGCGTACCGGCCGCAGGACGTCTACGTCAACTCGCTGGCCGCCGGCCTGTCCCAACTGGACGCCGGCGTCACCACCGTGCTCGACGTCTCCCAGATCCACCACTCCCCCGAACACAGCGACGCAGCCGTCCAGGCGCTCGCCGACACCGGGCGCCGCGCCGCGTTCGGCTTCTTCGAGGGCGACGGCCGCGCCGGGGCCCGCTACCCGGAGGACGCGTACCGCATCAGGGACGAGTGGTTCTCCTCCGGCGACCAACTGCTCACCATGGTCATGGGCGGGGAGATCCACCAGCCCGAGCCCGTCTACACCCGCGCCTGGCGCATCGCCCGCGAACTCGGCCTGCCCATCGCCGCGCACGCCGTCTCCAGCGCCGGCCACCGGCCGGTCATCGACGACCTCGCCCGCGGCACCGGCGGCGCGGACGGCGATCTCGGCCTCGGCCCCGACGTCATGTTCATCCACATGACCGGCATGTCCGAGTTCGCCTGGCGGCGTGCCCGCGACGCCGGCGTGGGCGTCTCGGTCGCGTTCCCGATCGAGATGGCCATGCGGCACGGCAAGCCGCCCATCCTCACGATGCAGAAGCTCGGTATGGAGCCCTCGCTCAGCTCCGACGTCGAGACGACCATGGCCGCCGACCCCTTCACACTGATGCGCTCCGCGATGACCATGCAGCGGATGGTCGTCAACCAGATGGTCCTCGAACAGGGCGACTTCACCCCGCCCGACGCCTATCCCGTCCCGGCCCCGGGCACCCCGCCGCTGCTGACCGTCCGGGACGTCCTGCGGTACGCGACCCTCAACGGCGCCCGGCACCTGGGGCTGGACCGCAGGACCGGCACCCTGACGCCCGGCAAGGAAGCCGACATCGTCCTGCTGGACGCCACCGCCCTCAACGTCGCCCCGCTCACCAACGTGCCCGGCGCCGTCGTCTCCCTCATGGACCGCACCAACGTCGAGACCGTGATCGTCGCCGGCCGCATCCGCAAGTGGCGCGGCCGGCTGCTCGGCACCCGCCCCGACGGCCTGCGCCGCGACCTCGAAGCCTCCCGCGACCACCTCTTCGACGCGGCGGGCGTCCGCCGGGACCTCTTCGCCTGACCGCACGCCGGGCGCCCACCGGGGGGTCCGTCACGCACGGCACCCACCGGCCGCCTGCCCGGCGTCCGCCCGGCGGGCGGACGCCGGGCAGGCGGCCCGCCGCGCCGCTCAGTGGTGGAAGCCCGGCTGCTGCGGCGCCGGTGTCCCGGCCCCGTCCTTCAGCCGGTCGAGCGCCTCCCGTACGTCCGCCGCCAGCAGCTCGATCTTGTCGTGGCTGATCCCGTGCCTGATCAGCACCCGCTGGATGACCGTCTCCTGCCGCCGCGGCGGCAGCGGGTACGCCGGCACCTGCCAGCCACGCAGCCGCAGTTGCTCCGTCACGTCGTACAGCGTGAAGCCCGCGCCCGCCGGGTCCGTCAGCGTCCACGACACCGCCGGCAGCGCGCCGCGCCCGTCGTACAGCAGCGTGAACGGGCCCATGCCGGCGATCTGCTCGCCCAGCCACTCGGCGCTGCCGGCCGCCGCCCGGTAGATGCGGCGGTAGCCCGCGCGGCCCAGCCGCAGCAGGTTGTAGTACTGCGCGACGACCTCGCCGCCGGGCCGGGAGAAGTTCAGCGCGAACGTCGGCATGTCGCCACCGAGGTAGCTGACGCGGAAGATCAGGTCCTCGGGCAGCAGGTCGGCGGAGCGCCAGATCGCCCAGCCGACGCCGAGGGGCGCCATGCCGTACTTGTGGCCGGAGGAGTTGATGGACGCCACCCGCTCCACCCGGAAGTCCCACTCCAGCTCGGGGCGGAGGAACGGGGCGACGAAGCCGCCGCTGGCGGCGTCCACGTGCACGGGCACGTCCAGGCCCGTGTCGGCCTGGATCGCGTCGAGTTCGGCGGCGATCTCCTTGACGGGCTCGTAGTCGCAGGTGTAAGTGACGCCGAGGATGGCGACGACGCCGATGGTGTTCTCGTCGACGTACTCGCGGAGTTGATGCGGGCGCAGCCCGGTGGCGTCCGGCTCCAGCGGCACCTGGCG
This sequence comes from Streptomyces sp. WAC 06738, assembly GCF_003945505.1. NCBI lineage: Bacteria > Bacillati > Actinomycetota > Actinomycetes > Kitasatosporales > Streptomycetaceae > Streptomyces > Streptomyces sp. WAC 06738. The sequence continues at coordinate 3,832,716 of NZ_CP029618.1, forward strand.
CAGCTCGACGTCGAAGTAGCGGGCGAACTTCTCCCAGCACACCTGCACGGGACCGCACACCAGGTTCGGCCGGTCGGCGGGCTTGCCCTCGGCCTTCCGGCGCATGCGCCAGCGCCACTTGAGCGCCAGGCCGCCGAGCATCGCGGCCTCGCTGGAGCCGGTGGTCGAGCAGCCCATGGTCGTCTCGCCGTGCGGGGAGTGCCACAGGTCGGCGAGGATGTGCACGCAGCGGTTCTCGATGTCCGCGGTCTGCGGGTACTCGTCCTTGTCGACCATGTTCTTGCCGATGCACTCGTCCATGAGGCTGTGCACCTCGTCCTCGGCCCAGGTGGTGCAGAACGTCGCCAGGTTCTGCGCGGCGTTGCCGTCGAGGGCCAGCTCGTCGCGGATGAGCGCGTTGACGGCGCGCGGGTCGGAGACCTCCTCGGGCATGAAGTACTTGGGCAGCGCGTGCTCGCTGATGGGCATCGCGTAGACGTCGTCGTACGGTCCGGCGTCGCCGCGCTCGGTCTGGTGCAGGGCCACGGTGCGGCTCCTCTCGCCTCGGCGCACCCATCGTGGGCACCGCGGGCGGCGGGGCACGGACCGACACGCCGCCCGCGGCCCCCCGGGGGCCCGGCGCGGCATCCGCGTGTCAGTCCGTACGCGCCCCGCGCAGCCCGGCGAGGGCCGCGAGCGGGAACGCGGGCACGTGGTGCCCGTCGCGCCCGGTCATGGGCCCGGCGGCGGTCAGCACGTTGAGCACGGCCTCCTCGACGGCTTCGACGACGGCCGTGTGGAAGGGGTCGACGCGGCCCCAGGGTATGAAGCGCAGCGTCTCGTACGGAGCGTCGTCACCGGCGCCGCCGGCGTCCCCGTCCGCGGCGGGGCGCGGTGGGAACGTGCTGGTGAGGGCGGACGGGTTCGCGGTGGAGAAGGCGAGGAAGAGATCGCCGGAGAAGTGGCTGCCGGTGGTGCCCGTACGGGCCAGGCCCAGCGGCACCCGGCGGGCGAGGGCCTTGCACTGCCCGGGCAGCAGCGGCGCGTCGGTGGCGACGACGACGATGACGGACCCGGCCCCGGGCGGCAGGGGCCGCTCGGCGCCCGGCCCGCCGCCCGCGCCCGTACCGCCGCGGCCGCCTCCCCCTTCAGGCGCCGCCTCCGCGGCCTCAGCCTCCGCCGTCTCCGCCGCCTCCACAGCCGCCCGTCCCAGCGGCGTCCCCGCCACGACCAGCTCCCGCCGCGCCCCGAAGTTGGCCTGCACGAAGACGCCGACCGTGTACCGCTCCGCCCCGTACCGCACCACGCGTGAGGCGGTCCCCGAGCCGCCCTTCCACCCGTAGCACCGCATCCCCGTGCCGCCCCCGACGCCGCCCTCCGCGACCGGCCCGCCCGCCGCCGCGTCGATCGCCGCGCCCGCGTGCGCCGGGGTGACGTGCGCCCCGTGGATGTCGTGCAGGTAGCCGTCCCATGTCTCGGTGACCACCGGCAGCAGCCACTCCGGCGCGATGTCCCTGCGGTGCCTGCGCACCCACTCGACCACGCCGCGGTGCACCGGCCCGACCGCGTACGTGTTGGTGAGGAGCACCGGCACCGCCAGCGCGCCACTCTCCTCCAGCCACGCCGTGCCGGTCATCTCGCCGTTGCCGTTCAGCGAGTGCCACCCCGCCGCGCACGGCGTCCCGACGCCGTCGCGCCCGCGCGGCAGCAGCGCCGTGACCCCGGTCCTCACGTCGTCGCCCTCGACCAGCGTCACGTACCCGACCTCGACGCCCGGCACGTCCGTGATCGCGTTCCACTCCCCCGGCTCGCCGGTCAGCGGGATGCCGAAATCCCGTGCCCGCCCGCGCTCTTCGCTCATGCGGACCAGTCTCACATCGGGGACTGACATCGCGGTGACGCGCACGCGGACGGGCGGCGGGACCGGCTCGGCCGGGGCGTCAGCCGCCCCAGGGGACGGTCTCGCCGGCCGGCGGGGTCTTGTCCGGGACGGGCTGGTCGAAGGTGAAGTTCGTCGTCTGCGAGTCGCCGTCGCCCTTCGAGGTCGCCCGCACCGGGAACGGCTTGCCCTGGGTGGAGACGGACAGGGTCAGGTCCATCCCGTCGTGCTTGCCCGTGACGTCGATGACGGGCTTGCCGTCGACGGTCGTCTCGCTGCCCTTCTTCAGGGTGGCCGCGGAGGTGGCGTCCCTGAGGGTGTCGCGGTACTCGTTGATGCTGCAGATCCTGGCGAGGTCGGACAGGCCCTGGTCCTGGGCGGTGCCCTGGAGGAACTTGCCCTCCAGCTTCTGCACGTCCTGCGACTGGCCGGCCGGGAGGTTGTTCCGCAGCCAGGCGGCGTTGGCCTTGAGCCACACCTTGTCGGCGTGCCGGATGACCTCCAGGCTGCCGCCGTCGGCGGCGAAGCCGACGGTGCCGACGCAGTTGTTGTCGCGGTCGGCGCTGACGTCGAGGCTGGTCGCGTCGGTGCGGCTGAGCCCGGACCCCGTCCTCTCCGTGGTGACGTGCAGGGACCGGGCGTCGTTGAACGCGGACACGGCCCGGTTGGCTATGTCCGTGGCGCTCTTCTTGGCGACGCCGTTGTCGTCCTGTGCGTGGGCGGTTCCTGCGGTACCGACCAGAGCGGTCGCGCAAAGCGTGGCGCCGAGGGCGCCGAGGGTCGCTTTCCGAGTACGGGGCATCGGAGTTCCTTCCAGGAGGGAACAGCAACGCCAGAATCGTACATTCAGGGCAAATCGCACGCACCGCCGGAGCAGCCGCCGCGGGTACGCCCCCTGCCGGCCCATCCGCGGACACGCCTGGAACCACGCCGATCCGCGGGGGCGCGCGCCGGGAGCCGCCGGGGCGTACGCCGGAGTGAACGGGGCGCACTGCTCGTTCAGAGGGGTGTCCGGCGGTAGAACGGAGTAATGAGCCGCGCCCTGGCCCCCACCGTGGCGGCCGCGACAGCCGTGGTGACCCTGTTATCAGGCTGTACGGAGGCATCGCACCGCTGCGACGACCGTCCCGAGCCCTCCGACGTCAGCGGCCACCGGCGCCCCGTCGCGATCCGCCCCGGCGGCGGCATCCCCGCCCTGACCACCGCCGCCGCCGCGCGGGCCGTACCGGCGGCGGGCCCCGGCGCGACCGGCACCGACCGGCTCCTCGTCCGCCTGCAGCGCGAGACGCTCCTCATGGCCGACGACCTCCGCCCCGTCCGCCCGGGCCGCTGCACCGGCACCCTCCCGGCGCGCGCCGGAGCCACCACCCGCTGCACCGTCTTCTACGCGGACGTGGAGGTGACCTGGAAGGTGGAGCGCACCGGCACCCAGCGCGGCACCCGCCCCCGCTACGCCACCACACCCCTCACCGGCGTCCACACCGCCAGAGCCGTCTACGCCGCCTACGCCCGCCACGTGGCCCGCAGCGACGCCGACGGCCCCCTGGCCCCCCGCGACCCGCGCTGCGACCGCCTCCCGGACGTCTTCACCGCACCACCGGGCGAGGACACCGGCTACTTCTGCCAGGACATCCTCTGGTCATGCCGCAGCGGCGACTTCGACTTCACCTGGAACGACCTCCCCGTCCGCACGGACGACCACGGCAAGGTGACCTTCGAGTAGTCCCGCGCCTCCGGTGTCGATCACCGCCCGGAGCCGGGAGGAGGTCACGCGGTTCTTCGGCAGACTGGAGTTGCCGGAGCCGGGGATCGTCTCGTGCTCGCGGTGGCGGCCGGAGGTCAACGCCGAAGAATCAAGCGCATATGAGCGGAAAGCGAAGGCTTGGACACCATGACAGAGACCACTTCCGGCTCCGCGGGCGATGAGGCCGGCCGCGGCACCGGCACGGCTGCCGGAAACGGCGCGCCGGTCCTCCTGAGCAACGAGCCAGGCTCGTTCGCCCGGGGCGTCCTGGCCGAACGCCATCCGGCCCTGATCGAACAGGTACGAGACGCCTTCCCCTACGGCCGCCGCCAGCACGACGCGCTCGACGCCCTGCTGGACGAGATCACCCACGGTGTCGTCGAACCGCTCCCCCGCTCGGAGCACGATCACGCGGCTTGGTCCGCGTGGGGAGAGGGGCACTTCGGGCGATCGTGGTTCGACGTCCCGTTCCTGTGGGCCGAGAGCTACTTCTACCGCAGGCTGCTCGGCGCCGTCGAGTACTTCGGCGCGGGCCCGTGGCAGGGCATCGACCCCTTCGCCCCCTTCAAGCAGGCCGAACTGCGCGATACGGCCGTGGACGACGAACTGCGGGCCCTCGACGCACTCGCCGGCGCCCCCGCCGGCGAGCGGGCCACGGCACTGCTCCACGCCGCGCTCTGGGGCAATCGCGCAGACCTCGGATTCCGCGTGACGGCCGCGGAACCGGCGGCGGGCGACACCGACGGCGGCCTGGTCGCCGACGACAGCGCCGTGCTCTGGCGGCTGCTGCCCGCCGGAGCCCTGGCACCCGTCGCCGTCGTGGCGGACAACGCGGGGCGAGAACTGATCCCGGACCTGGTCCTCGCCGACCACCTCCTCGACCACGGGCACGCCGGGCAGGTCGTGCTCCACGTCAAGCCGACCCCGTACTACGTCTCCGACGCGACGCCCTCGGACGTCGTCGACTGCCTCCGCCGCCTCGCCCAGGCGCCCGGTGAAGCCGGCACGATCGGCGGGCGCTTGTGGAAGGCCATGGCAACCGGGCGCATGGAGGTACGCACCCACCCGTTCTTCTGCGCTCCCCTGCCGTACGAGGAGATGCCCGGGGACCTCCGGAGGGAGTTCGAGGCCGTCTCGCTCACGATCTTCAAGGGCGACCTCAACTACCGCCGTCTCGTGGGCGACCGGAAGTGGCCTGCCACGGTGCCGTTCGCGGAACGCAGCGCCCACTTCCCACGGGCGGTCGCGGCGCTCCGCACCCTGAAGTCCGATGTCGTCGTGGGGCTGGAAGAGGGGACCCTGGAGACTCTCGAACGGTCCGGCGCGGCCTGGCGCACCGACGGTACCCACGCGCTGATCCAGGTCCGCGAGTAGATCCTGGCGCCGACCGGACTCACCGAGGACATATGTCAGTCCAGGTCGGACATGTCGAGTACGAAGCGGTAGCGGACGTCGTTGCGTTCCAGGCGTTCGAGAGCGGTGTTCACCTGGGACGACGGCAGTAGTTCGATGTCTGCGGTGAGGTCGTGTTCGGCGCAGAAGCGCAGCATGGCGGCGGTGGACGGGCGGCCGCCGCTGCCGGCGGAGCTGAGCTTCTTGCGGCCGATGAGCAGGTCGAGGGTGTCCACGGTGACCGGTCCGAGGTGGCCGAGGTGGCTGAGGGTGCCGTCCATGGCGGTCATCCGCAGGTACGGGGCCAGGTCGTGGGGGGCGGAGATGGTGTCGATGACCACGTCGAACCGGTCGCGGACCGTGTCCGTCTGCGTGGAGTCGGTGGAGACGACGAATCCCCGTGCCCCCAGGGCGCGCGCTTCGCCGGCCTTGTCCGGAGTGCGGCTGATGACGGACGTCGTGGCGCCGAGCGCGGTCGCCATCTTGACCGCGAGGTGCCCCAGTCCGCCCAGTCCGGCAACGGCGACGGTGCTGCCCGGGCCCACTCCGAGCGCCTGCAACGGTTCCCAGACGGTGACTCCGGCGCAGAGCAGGGGGGCTGCGGCGGCCGCGTCGAGGCCCGCGGGGAGGTGGTAGGCGAACCGATGGCTCACCACGTACTCGCGGGAGTACCCGCCCAGCGTGGTCGTCCCGTCCTGCCGGTCGGCTCCGCCGTAGGTCAGCGTCGGAAGCTCACGGCAGAAGTTCTCCTGGCCGGCCCGGCACATGCGGCAGATGCCGCACGAGTCGACGATGTTGCCGACTGCCACGGGAGCGCCCGGGGAGAAGCCGGAAACCGCACTGCCGGCCTCGGTGACCACGCCGGTGAACTCATGCCCGGGTACGAGCACACCGTCCGCGTCGCTCTCGTGCGCATGCAGCGCGTGGAGGTCCGTGTGGCAGACGCCGCAGTACTCCACACGTACCGCGATGTCGTCCGGGCGCAGGTCCCGTCGCTCCAGCGCCGTGCGGCGCAGGGTCCGCGTCGCGCTGTCCGCGCGCCATCCGGTCGTAGGGCGCATCACCATCTCCTCAGACAGACTGTTCGGTCTGTTTGACGGTAAGCGCACGGGAGCCGAGAAGCAAACAGACAAGTCGGTCTGTAGGATGCGGAGCATGCCCGAGCAGCCGTCCACTAGCCGCGGAGCCGCGACGTACCAGCGCATCGTCGACGCCGCCACCGAAGAATTCGCCCGGCACGGCATCGCCGGCGCACGCATCGACCGGATCATCGCCGCCGCACGTACCAACAAGGCACAGCTCTACGCCTACTTCGGCAACAAGGACGCGCTCTTCGACGCGATCTTCTTCGCCTCACTGGAGCGGATCACCAATGTCGTCCCCATCGACGCCACGGACCTCGCCGACTGGGCGGTGCGCCTCTACGACGAATACCTCAGCCGCCCGGATCTGATCCGGCTCGCGACCTGGGCGCGCCTGGAGCGGCGCCCGACCGGGAACCTCGTGCCGGACCACGACCGCTATGACGACCACAAACTCCGCGCCATCGCAGAGGCCCAGGCCGCCGGGCGCATCAGGCAGGCAGACCCCTTCGACCTCATGGCCATGGTCATCGCCATGTCCATGGCCTGGTCCCCGGTGAGCAACGTCTACGCCGCCTCCGCCGAGGAGCCCGCGGCCGTGCACGACCAACGGCGCGCCCTCCTCCGAGACTGCGTACACCGCGCCGTGGCCCCGGCCCCGGGAGCCTGAGCACACCACGACGCCTGCGCGCGGCCCGCACACACCCGCGAGTGCAAGCCCCCGGCCTCACCTGCGAGGCGCGCCCTGATCGGACCGAAGGAGCAGGTCAGAGCGGTAGCCTGTCGGTCAGGCCGCCTGGAGTGGGGCGTCCTCGCGCCATTTGAGGATCTTGTCGAAGCTCACCACCGCCCCGCGGCCCGGGCGGTCGCGGATGTCGACGTGGTCGCTCAGCTCCGCGATGAGGAACAGGCCGCGGCCGCCCTCCGCGCCCGTGTCGGTCAGGGGCGGGGAAGGGGCGGGGGAGCCGGGGGCCGGGTCGGGGGTGGCGAAGCCGGGGCCGGAGTCGATGACCTCGATGTGGCAGCGGTCGCCGTCGAAGCAGGCCGTGACGCGGTAGTCCTCGCCGGGGGCCGCGCCGCCGTGTTCGACGGCGTTGGCGCAGGCTTCGGTGAGGGCGAGGGAGAGGTCGAAGGCGACGTCCGGGTCCACCCCGGCCGTCTCCATCGCGCCGACCAGCAGGCGGCGGGCGAGCGGAACGCTGGCCGCCTCCCGGCGCAGTCGCAGGGACCACCACATGCTCATGCGTTCAGCCTCCTGGCCGCCACCCCGACATACGGTACGTATAACCCTTGTGTCGGCACCGTAAGCACGCGAGTTGCGTGAGAACCCTCATTCGGCGGAGGGGTTTCTTCCGCCTTTCGGGGTGGGAGATGTCCTGGCCCGGATCCGGCCGATCGGCGCCCCGGCGGGGTCCGTACGGGCGTGCGGTGAGATGATGGCGCCCGCCATGGCTGCCCCTCCCGCTCCCGCCACCGCGGAGCTGCGCCTTCTGCGGGCCGCGGTCTTCACCGCGGTCTGCGTCGTGCTGTCCGCGGGCGGGCACGTGCTGGCCTCGAACGAGACGGTGCCGCTGTGGACGCTCGGCGTCGCCGCGGCGCTGGTGTTCGCGGTGGCCGTGCCGCTGGCCGGGCGGGAGCGGTCGCTGCCCGGGATCGCGGCGCTGCTGGCGGCGGGGCAGATCGGGCTGCACGGGATCTTCGGACTCGGGCAGCACTGCGCCGTCGGCGCCGCCGCCGGGGGCCACGGCGGTGCGCACGCGGGCGGCTCCGGGGGCGAGGGCGGCAGTGCCGCCGTCGATCTCGCCCGGCGGCTGCTCTGCAACGACGCCGCGATGAACCTCACCGAGGGCCGCGCCCGGGAGATCGTCACCAACGCCGGGCTCGACCCGGACGCCGGCATGGGCAGCGGTACGGGCGCCGCGCACCCCGCGCACGGCGGCGGGATCGGCGAAGGACTCGGCGCCGCGTTCGACCTGTCCACGTACTCCCTGCCGATGGTCCTCGGCCACCTCCTCGCCGCCCTCACCGCCGGGTGGCTGCTGCGCCGCGGCGACGCGGCCCTCACGACCCTGCTGCACCTCGCCACCGGCGCCGGCCTCGCCCCGCTGCGGGCCGCCGTGCGCTACCGGCGGGCCCTCGACGCCGGGTTCGACGGCGCGGGCCGGCCGGCCGCGCGCCCGGGGGCGGCGACCGCGTACGACGAGCGGAGCGCCCGTACCGTACGCGAACTGCAGCACACCGTCGTACGCCGCGGGCCCCCGGCCTTCGCCCTCGCGGCCTGACGCGACGGCACCCCTTCCGGCTTACGGCCCACGCGCCGCACGCCCCCTGCGACACGGGCGAACGCGGGCGCAGGGCCTCGGGTGAGCGGGTGGTCGCGCCGCTGCCGCACGCGCGCCAACCCCCAATCCATCCACACCCACCGGAGTGTGTCAGTCATGAAGTCATCCCGTATGCGGCGAATGTCCGTCAGCACCGCCGTCGCCGCCGGCACCGTCCTCTTCCTCGCCGGGCCGGCCGCCGCGCACGTCAGCGTCGACCCCGGCGAGGCGGAGCAGGGCGGGTACGCCACCGTCAACTTCAAGGTGCCCAACGAGCGCGACAACGCCTCCACGATCAAGCTGGAGGTCACCCTGCCGACCGACCACCCGCTGACGTCCGTCATGCCCGAGCCCGTGCCCGGCTGGGACGTGAAGGTCGAGGAGGCCAAGCTCGACACCCCGATCGAGTCGCACGGCGAGAAGATCACCGAGGCGGTCAGCAAGGTCACGTGGTCCGGCGGGAAGGTCGAGCCGGGGACGTTCCAGCGGTTCCCGGTCTCCATGGGCGCGCTGCCCGAGGACGCCGACCAGTTGGTGTTCAAGGCGGTCCAGACGTACGACAACGACGAGGTCGTCCGCTGGATCGAGGTCCCCGAGGAGGGCGCGGAGGAGCCGGAGAGCCCGGCGCCCGTGCTGGCCCTGACGCCCGCGGAGGACGGCGGCCACGGCGGCGCGGATGACGACGACGCCGACGACGCCGGGAACGGCGACGACGCGGAGCCCGCCGCCGCCGAGGGCGAGGGCACCGACGACAGCGCCGCCGACGACGACGGCTCCTCCGACACCATGGCCCGCACGCTGGGCATCGTCGGCATCGTGCTCGGCGCCGGCGGCGTCGCGTTCGGCGTGCTGTCGCGGCGCGGCGCGGGCAGCGGCGGCGGTGCGGGCGGCTCGTCCGCGGCGCAGTAGGCGCGACCCGCACCCGGCACGTATACGCAAGGGGTGGCCCGGCCGGCAGCACCGGGCGGGCCACCCGCGAGCCCCCGAGGAAACACACAGCATGCGCACAACCCGTACGACCACCGCCTACGCCGCCGCGGCCCTCGCCGCCGCCGCGGCCCTCACCCTCACCGCCTGCGGCTCCGGTTCCGGAGACGACGACGGCGCCAAACCCGCCGTGGAGATCTCCGGCGGCAGCAGCAAACCGGGTGTCGTCCTCGACACCCCGAAGGAGAAACCGGACCTCGTCCTCACCGACACCCAGGGCGAGGAGTACGACCTCGTCGCCGAGACGGCGGGCAAGCCCACCCTCCTCTTCTTCGGCTACACCAACTGCCCCGACGTCTGCCCCACGACGATGAGCGACATCGCCATCGCCAAGCAGAAGCTGCCCCGCGCCGAGCAGGACGAGCTCCAGGTCGTCATGGTCAGCACCGACCCCGAGCGGGACACCCCGAAGCGGATGGGCACGTGGCTCGACGCCCAGGACAAGGACTTCATCGGCCTCACCGGCGACTTCGCCGCGGTGAAGGACGCCGCGCGGAGCGTCGGCGTGCATCTGGAGAAGCCGGTGAAGGAGAAGGACGGCAGCATCACCGTCAGCCACGGCGCGGAGGTGCTGGCGTACTCGCCGAAGGACGACAAGGCGCACGTGCTGTATCTGGCCGGGGTGACGGCCGATCAGTACGCGAAGGACATGCCGAAGCTGGTGAAGGGGCAGAACCCGTGAGGCGCGGGCGCCGGGCATCAGTAGTTACTGCTGCCGCCCTGTCCCTCGCCCTCGGCCTGGCCGCGTGTTCCGGTGACGGCTCCGGTACGCGGACGAAGGCGGGGTCCGGCGACGGCGGCGGTGCCGCAGGACCCGGCTCCGGACCCCGGCTGCGCGCCGAGGCCGGCTTCGTACCGCAGCCGGTGATGAAGGACCTCGCCGCCGGCTATCTGACCGTACGCAACGACGGCGCGGCCGACGACCGGCTCACCGCCGTCAGCACCGACCTCGCCGACGACGTCACCCTGCACACCACGGAAGGCGAGCGGATGCGCGCCGTCGACGGCTTCGACGTGCCCGCGGGCGGCGAGCTGGCCCTCGCCCGCGGCGGCGCCCACCTGATGCTGGAGAAGCTGGATCGCCGACCGGAGGTTGGCGAGAAGGTCTCCTTCGTGCTGCACTTCGCCGAGTCGGAGCCGATCGAGGTCGAGGTGCCGGTGCAGCCGACGACGTACCGCCCCGCGGAGTGAGAGGCGTGTCATGACCCCAACCGGACAGCTCCACGGAGCCCTTCGTGCATCGATCCGCCGGCGGTCGATGCACCGCAGGGGCGCGCATCGCAGGCGTGCGCTCGGGGCGCTGTGCGCCGCGGTCGCCGCCGTGCTGTGCGTCCTCGTGCCCGGCGCCACCCCCGCCGCGGCGCACGCCGCGCTCACCGGTACCGACCCCGCCGAGGGCTCGGTCGTCCAGGAGGCGCCGCAGGCCGTCACCCTCGACTTCTCCGAGGGCGTCCAGTTGGCCGACGACGCCATCCGCGTCCTCGACCCCGACGGCAACGACGTCACCAAGGGCGGCGCCGCCCACGTCGACGGCAACACCAAGACGGCGACGACCGCGCTGCGCCCCGGACTGCCGGACGGCACGTTCACCGTGGTCTGGAAGACCGTGTCCGCCGACAGCCACCCGATCTCCGGCGCCTTCACGTTCTCCGTGGGCAAGCCGTCGAAGACGACGGTGGCGGTCTCCGAGGCGGGCGACGACAACGGCAGCGCCAAGGCGCTGTACGACACCGGGCGCTACATGGCGTACGCGGGCTTCGTGCTGCTCGTCGGCGGCGCCGTGTTCGCGGGCGTGTGCGGCGGGCGCAACCGGGTCGTGCGCCGGGTGGCGACCGGCGGCTGGGCGCTGCTGTTCGCCGCCACCGTGGCACTGCTGCTGCTGCGCGGGCCGTACACGGGCGCGGACTTCGGGCTCGACTCGCTGCGCGACGTGCTGGAGACGCGGCCGGGCACGGCGCTGCTGTCGCGGCTGCTGCTGCTGGGCGCGGCGGCGGTGGTGCTGGCGGTGCTGTTCGGGGTGTACGGGCGCGAGACCGCGCCCGGCGCGAAGGGCGCACGCGCGGAGGCGAAAGCGGACGCGGGCGCGGAGGCGGGCGCAGACGCGGATGCCGGTGAGGGTTCGGGTACGGCTACGGGGCCGGTCGCCGACGAGTCCGCCACCGGGCCGGCCGAGGCCGCCGCGTCCGCCGCCGACGGGGACGACGCCGCGCGCAGCCGCGACCTGGCCATCGGCCTCGGGCTCGGCGGCGGCGTGGTCGCCGTCGGCCTCGCCGCGACGTGGGGCATGGCCGAGCACGCCTCCACCGGCATCCAGCCGTGGCTGGCCGTGCCGATGACGATGCTGCACCTGCTGGCCGTCGCCGTCTGGCTCGGCGGCCTCGCCTCGCTGACGCTCAGCCTGCGCCTCGGGCCGCGGGTCCCGTCGTACGTCATACGCCGGTTCTCGCGGCTGGCGCTGACGTCGGTGTCGGTGCTCGCCGCGACGGGGCTGTACCAGGCGTGGCGCGGGCTGGGGAGCTGGGGCGCGCTGACGGACACCTCGTACGGGCAGTTGCTGCTGGTGAAGCTGGGGCTGGTCGCGGTGCTCATCACCGCGGGCTGGACGTCGCGGCGCTGGACGCACCGGCTGGCGGGTTCGGGGCTCGCGGCGCGCGCGGAGGAGGAGGGCGAGTCGGCGGAGGCGCGGCTCGTGCCCGCCGGCGCCACCGCGGAGGCGGGCGGTACGGGGAGTTCCGGCACGGCGGCGATAGCCTCCGGCGGGGCTTCTGACGGCGTCTCGGCGCCGGCCGAGGGCTCCGGCGCGGGTTCCGGCTCCGGCTCCGTACCGGAGGACGACGCCTCCGGCGACGGGCCGGGCGCGGATGCCGGGGACGGCGGCGACGCCGGGTCCCGCGCGGACGACGACCCCGACCGTGCCGCGCAGCTCGCCCGCCAGCGGGCCGCCGTCGACGCGACCCGCGCGCGCAAGGAGCGCGACTCCGACCCCGTGCGCCGGGGCCTGCGCCAGTCGGTCCTCGTCGAGACCGTCCTCGCCGTCGTGCTGCTCTCCGTCGTGACGCTCCTGACGGGCACCCAGCCCGGCAGGGCGGAGACCGAGCAGGCCGCGGCCGAGTCGGCGCAGCGGCAGCCGGTGGGGCCGGTCAAGGTGAAGATCCCGTACGACACGGGCGGGCAGGGCGGCACCGGGACCGCGGAGATCACCGTGGACCCGGGCCGTACCGGCGACAACCAACTGCACATCTACCTCACGGACGCCAACAACCAGCTCCTCAACGTCCCCGAGGTACGGCTCTCCTTCACCCTGGAGGAGAAGAACGTCGGCCCGCTGGACGTCACGCCCACCCCCGTCGAGAACGGGCACTGGGCCGCCACCGGCGTGCAGCTCCCGATGCCCGGGGAGTGGACGCTCCGTATGACCGTGCGCACCTCGCCCATCGACCAGGTGACAGAAGAGAAGAAGTTGACGATCCCGTGAGTTCGACACGTTCCGCCCGTACCGCACCGGAGTCAGAGACGGCCGAAGCCCCCGGGCACCCGGTCTCCCGCCGCCGCCTCGTCGGCGCGGCGGGGGCCGCCGGGGCGGCGGGGCTCCTCGCCGGCGGCGCCTCCGGCGCGGCCGCCGCCGAGGCGCTGCGGGACGCGCCCCCCGCGCCGCTGACGTCGATCGGCTCGACCGGGGTGCCGTTCCACGGCACGCACCAGGCGGGCATCACCACCCCGCTGCAGGCCGCGGGCCACTTCGCCGCCTTCGACCTGGCCCCGGACGCGGGGCGCAAGGAGGCCGCGGCGCTGCTCAAGCGGTGGTCGGCGACGGCCCGCGAGCTGAGCGAGGGCAAGGGGGCGGCGGGCGCCACCGGCAGCGCGCTGGACGCCGGGCCCGCGGCGCTGACCGTGACGTTCGGCTTCGGGCGCACGTTCTTCGACCGCACGGGACTGACCGGCCGGCGTCCTGACGGGCTCGCCCCGCTGCCGCCGTTCTCCGCCGACGCGCTGGACGGGCGGCGCAGCGACGGCGACCTGTGGCTGCAGATCGGCGCGGACGACGCCCTGGTGGCGTTCGACGCGCTGCGCACGCTCCAGCGCCGGGCGGGCGACGCGGCGGTGCTGCGCTGGCAGATGAGCGGCTTCAACCGCACCCCCGGGGCCACCGACAGACCGCGTACGGCACGCAACCTGATGGGGCAGGTCGACGGCACCAACAACCCGAAGCCCGAGGACCCGGACTTCGACGAGCACGTCTTCGTGCCCGCGTCCGCGGGCGGCGGGCAGGAGTGGCTGGCGGGCGGCTCGTACGCCGTGTTCCGCCGGATCCGGATGCTGCTCGACACCTGGGACCACCTGTCGCTGGAGCGGCAGGAGCGCGTCATCGGGCGCCGCAAGTCGGACGGTGCCCCGCTGTCGGGCGGGGAGGAGACGACGCCTGTCGACATGAACAGACAACTCGCGGACGGCTCCCTCGCCATCGCGGGGGACGCGCACGTACGGGTGGCGGCGCCGGAGTCGAACGGCGGGGCGACGATGCTGCGCCGCTCGTTCTCGTACCACGACGGCTATCTGGACACCAAGGACGGACCGGTGCCCGACGCCGGGCTGCTCTTCGTCGCCTGGCAGGCGGATCCGCTGAAGGGGTTCGTGCCGGTGCAGCGCAAGCTCGACCGGGGCGACGGGCTGTCGCGCTTCCTGCGGCACGAGGCGAGCGGGCTGTTCGCGGTGCCGGGCGGGGCGGCGGAGGGCGAGTACGTGGGGCAGCGGCTGCTGGAGGGCTGAGCGGGGCCGGTAAGGGGCGTACGGCAGGGGGCGCCCGCTCCTTACGGGCAGCGCCCGGTCCGTACGGGCAGCGCCCGGTCCGTACGGGCAGCGCCCGGTCCGTACGGCATGGGCCGCCGGCTTCCGCGCCGGGCCCGCTCCATGATCGTCCGTTCCCCGGACCGGCGCCCGGCGCCCCGCGCCCGTGGGTACGCTGGCCGTCTCGCCGACCGCCCACGAGGAGCCGCCCCCATGTCCGCCAGCCGCTTCACCTATCTCGGCCCCGAGGGCACCTTCACCGAGGCCGCGCTGCGCACCCTCCCGGAGGCGGCGACGCGCGAGCTGGTGCCGATGGTCTCGGTGCCGGCGGTGCTGGACTCGGTGCGCGGCGGGGGTGCCGCGGGGGCGCTGGTGCCGATCGAGAACTCCGTGGAGGGCGGCGTGACCGCCACGCTCGACGAGCTGGCGCTCGGCGAGCCGCTGATGATCTACCGCGAGGTGCTGCTGCCGATCGCGTTCGCACTGCTGGTGCGGCCCGGGACGAAGCTGGCGGACATCAAGACGGTCACCGGGCACCCGGTGGCGCAGCCGCAGGTGCGGCGCTGGCTGGCGGGGCATCTGCCGGACGCGGTCTGGGAGTCGTCGGCGTCGAACGCGGACGGCGCGCGGCAGGTGCAGGAGGGGCGGGTGGACGGGGCGTTCGCGGGCGAGTTCGCGGCGTCGGTGTACGGGCTGGAGCCGCTGGTCTCCGACATCCACGACGCGGAGAACGCGGAGACCCGGTTCGTCCTCGTCGGCCGCCCGGCGCGGCCGGCGGCGCCGACGGGCGCGGACAAGACGTCGGTCGTGATCTGGCTCGGCGACGACCACCCGGGCGCGCTGATGGAGCTGCTCCAGGAGTACGCGGTGCGCGGCGTCAACCTGCTGCGCATCGAGTCGCGCCCGACGGGCGAGGGCATCGGGCGGTACTGCTTCTCGGTGGACTGCGAGGGGCACATCACCGACCGCCGGGTGGGCGAGGCGATGATGGGGCTGAAGCGGATCTGCCCGCAGGTGCGGTTCCTCGGTTCGTACCCGCGCGCGGGGCTGTCGCCGGCGGACGTGCAGCCGCTGCGGGCGGGGACGTCGGACACGGCCTTCGTGGAGGCGTCCGACTGGCTGACGCGGTGTCTGGACGGCCGGGCCTGACCTGGGGTCTGTGCACAGTTCGCAAAGTTATCCACAGGCTGCCGGTGTCGGCTGTGCATAACTCCGGAGCCCGGACGGGCAATGTCGACAAATCTGTCTAGTGACTGATTTCCGGCGTCCAACTGCTCAGATGGTTACTCGTCACGGCAATTCCCTTGATCCACTCTAAGGCGGTAGGCAATTCCGCTCCAAAGGGTGTGTAGCCGGGGACGTATCGGGGAATTCCTGCGCCAGCACCGGCCCGGCGGAACGATCTTCCCCTACTTCCACAGGGCACCTCCCCCGCCTGTGGATAACTTGGGGGATCCCCGGCCACCTGTGGAAAAGGATTCCTCAACTGCCGTGCACACCGCGGGCGCACGTTGCCTTTATGTCCTAATTGCACCTTCCCGCACCTTTTCTCCATGCGCCGGGAGGCGTCGGCTGCGAAACTGGCTATTCACCGCAAAGCGCCGAGAAATCCACAGGGGTGGAAATCGGCGTCGAGCCGGTCCGCGTACCCCGGTAACCTGGCTCGCGTGATTGACCTTCGCCTGCTCCGTGAGGACCCCGACCGAGTGCGCGCGTCGCAGCGCGCCCGTGGAGAGGACGTCGCCCTCGTCGACGCGCTGCTCTCCGCCGACGAGCGGCGCAGGTCGTCCAGTACGCGCTTCGACGAGCTGCGGGCCGAGCAGAAGCAGCTCGGCAAGCTGATCCCGCGCGCGCAGGGCGAGGAGAAGCAGGAGCTGCTGCGGCGCACCGGCGAGCTGTCCGCCGCCGTCAAGGCCGCCGACGCCGCGCAGGACGAGGCCGCGGCCGAGACGCAGGCCCTGCTGCTGCGCCTGTCGAACGTGGTGCATCCCGACGTGCCCGTGGGCGGCGAGGACGACTTCGCGCTGCTGGAGACCGTCGGCACCCCGCGCGACTTCGCCGCCGAGGGCTTCGAGCCGCGCGACCATCTGGAGCTGGGCCGCATCCTCGGCGCCATCGACACCGAGCGGGCCGCGAAGGTCTCCGGCTCGCGGTTCTACTACCTGACGGGCGTCGGCGCCCTGCTGGAGCTGGCGCTGGTCAACGCGGCGATCGCCCAGGCCACCGCCGCCGGCTTCACCCCGATGCTCACGCCCGCGCTGGTCAAGCCGCGCGCCATGGAGGGCACGGGCTTCCTCGGCCAGGCCGCCGAGGACGTGTACTACCTGGAGCGCGACGACTTCTACCTCGTCGGCACCTCGGAGGTCACGCTCGCGGCGTACCACATGGACGAGATCATCGAGGCCGACCGGCTGCCCCTGCGCTACGCGGGGTTCTCGCCCTGCTTCCGCCGCGAGGCCGGCTCGCACGGCAAGGACACCCGCGGCATCATCCGGGTGCACCAGTTCGACAAGGTCGAGATGTTCTCGTACGTGGCCCCGGAGGACGCGGAGGCGGAGCACGCGCGGCTGCTCGACTGGGAGAAGCAGTGGCTGTCGGCGCTCGGCCTGGCATACCGGGTGATCGACGTGGCCTCGGGTGACCTGGGCGCGTCGGCGGCGCGGAAGTACGACTGCGAGGCGTGGATCCCGACGCAGGGCAAGTACCGGGAGCTGACGTCGACGTCGAACTGCGGGGAGTTCCAGGCGCGGCGGCTGTCGGTGCGGATGCGCGACGGGCAGGGCCAGAAGAAGGCGGCCCGCCCGCTGGCGACGCTGAACGGGACGCTGTGCGCGGTGCCGCGGACGATCGTGGCGCTCCTGGAGACGCACCAGCAGCCGGACGGCTCGGTGGTGGTGCCGGAGGTGCTGCGGCCGTACCTGGGCGGGCGCGAGCTGCTGGAGCCGGTCGCGAAATGAGCGACGCGCTTCCGTACCGGCTCGTCGCCACCGACCTCGACGGCACGCTGCTGCGCAGCGACGAGACGGTCTCGCCGCGCACGCGCGCGGCGATCGAGGCGGCCTGCGCCCGGGGCGCCGCGCACATCGTCGTCACCGGCCGCGCCGTGGCCTGGACCCGGCACATACTGGACGGGCTGGGCTACGAGGGCCTGGCCGTCTGCGGCCAGGGCGCCCAGGTGTACGACGCGGGCGCGCACCGGCTGCTGACCTCCGTGACCCTCGACCGGCGCCTCGCCGCCGACGCGGTGGCGAAGCTGGAGGCCGAGGTCGGCGAGGTCGCGGTGGCCGCCAGCGCGGACGGGCTCGCGGGCGAGGTGCTCTTCGGCCCCGGCTTCCGCGCGGTGGCCCGGGAGGACCTGCCGGTCCGCCGGGTCGCGGACCGCGCCGAGCTGTGGGCCCAGCCGATCGGCAAGCTCTACATCCAGCACCCGGAGCTGGACGACGACGCGCTGACGGCCGCGGCCCGCGACACGGTCGGCGGCCTTGTCGAGGTGGTGCTGGCCGGCGCCGACACCGTCGAGATGCTGCCCCACGGGCTGAACAAGGCCACGGGCCTGTCGCTCGCGGCCCGCCGCCTCGGGGTGAAGGGGGCGGAGACGATCGCCTTCGGGGACATGCCCAACGACATACCGATGTTCCGCTGGGCCGGCCACGGGGTGGCGATGGCCGGAGCCCACCCGGAGCTGCTCGCGGTGGCGGACGAGGTGACGGGGTCGAACGACGAGGACGGCATCGCGACGGTGCTGGACCGGCTCTTCGGCTAGGGCGTACCGGCTGGGCTTCGCCCCGGTGGCCTCCGGGCGGCGGCCCCGGCGTCAGCGGATGATCATCGTGAGGGCGGCGGTGGTCCCGACGGTGACGATGATCGTGCGCATCAGGGCCGGGGTGAGCTTGCGGCCCAGGTGGGCGCCGAGGAAGCCGCCGAGCGTGGAGCCGATGGCGATGATGCCGGCCGCCGTCCAGTCCACGTCGGTGACGATGATGAAGACGATCGACGCGACCGCGTTGACGAGGGCGGCGAGGACGTTCTTGACGGCGTTGAGGCGCTGGAGGTCGTCGCGGACGAAGGTGCCGAAGAGGCCCATGAGGATGACGCCCTGGGCGGCCCCGAAGTAGCCGCCGTAGACGCCCGTACCGAGGACGCCGAACCACATCGGGGTGCCGCCGTCCTTGTCGTCGTCCTCGGGGCGTTCCGCGAGCCGGCGGCTGAGGACGGGCTGGAGGAGGACCAGGGCACAGGCCGTGAGGATCAGCACGGGGACCACGGCCTGGAACGCCTCGGCGGGCAGTTGCAGCAGCAGCAGCGCGCCGGCCAGGCCGCCGGCGAGGGAGGCGGTGCCGAAGCGCAGTATGCGGCGGCGCTGGCCGCGCAGCTCGCGCCGGTAGCCGTAGACGGCGCCGACGACGCCGGGGACGAGGCCGACGGTGTTGGAGACGTTCGCGAGGACCGGCGGGTAGCCGAGGGCGAGGAGCGTCGGGAAGGTGATCAGGGTGCCGGAGCCGACGACCGCGTTCATGCCGCCGGCGGCGAGTCCGGCGCCGGCGAGCGCGACGGCTTCGAGCGGTTCCACGGCGGCGTCCTCGTTCCGTTGGGTCGGCTCCGGCGGGATGCTCCCGGCGGGGTGCGGGGCGGTGCCCGTTCCGGATGGTGCGTACAGCGAAGATCGTGGTCATCGTGGGCGCGGCGGTCCCTCCAAGTCAATCCTCGGGTGTTCTTGCACGTCCCCAAGGGCTAGCTTGACGCGCATGACTCTGGACGACCTGCGGGTGTTCGTCGCCGTGTGCCGGGCGGGGAGCCTGAGCGCGGTGGCGCGGGAGCTGGGCTGTACGCAGTCGGCCGTCAGCCAGCACGTCAAGCGGCTGGAGCGGGAGGTCGGCCTCAGCCTCGTGGAGCGGCATCCGCGCGGCGTGGTGCCCACGCACGCCGGGGAGCTGCTGCGCGGCGCCGCCGCCGAGGGCATCGGCGGCGTGGACCACGCGCTGCGGCGGCTGCGCGACCTGGCACGCGGGGACGGCGGCTCGGTGCGGGTGACGACGGGGGCGACGACCGTACGGCACTTCATGTCGGCGGCGGTCGTCGCGTTCCGCGAGCGGTATCCGCAGGTCAGCCTGGAGTTCCAGACGGAGAACTCCAGCCGCGGCTGCGTCGCCGCGCTGGCCGCGGGCGGCGCCGACCTGGCGTGGATCACCATCGCCGCGCCGGTACGGGGCGTGGAGCTGCGGCGCGCGGCGGAGCTGCGGTGGGTGCTGGCCGTACGGGAGGGCGATCCGCTGGCGGAGCGGTCGGCGGTGGGGGCGGCGGACCTGGCGGCGGTGCGGCTCATCGGGCTGCCGGGCAACTCCAGCTCGCGGGCGCACCTGGAGGCGTGGTTCGCGGAGTCGGGGGTGCGGCTGCCGGCGTTCGACACGTCGGTCGCGGACTGGGACACGGCGATCCTCCTGGCGGAGCTGGGGCTCGGCTACGCCGTCGTACCGGAGCTGCCGGGGTGGCGTGACGGGCGGCATCCGGGGGTGCGGCTGGTACCCGTACCGGAGCTGCCGCCGCTGTGGGCGGGGTGGGCGGTGCGGCGGTGGGCGGCGCTGTCGCCGCTGGCCCGGGCGTTCGCGGACATGGTGGCGGCGGGGGTGGAGACCGAAGGGGCGCCGTAATTATGGACTCATGATCTCGGACCTCTTTGGCTCTGCCGGAGAGGCCATCGGTGGGCGAGGCTGGGTGGCGTTCCGCCGTAGCCGCATCGCCACCGCCGGAGGCCCTCCTTGAGCATCGCCTTTCTGCTGACCACGCTCGTCGTGGTCGTCACGCCGGGCACCGGCGTGGTCTACACGCTCGCCGCCGGGCTGTCCCACGGGCGGCGGGCGAGCGTGGTCGCCGCGTTCGCCTGCACGCTCGGCACCGTCCCGCACGTCGTCGCGACCGTCACCGGGCTGGCGGCGCTGCTGCATGCCAGCGCGGTGGCGTTCGAGGTGGTGAAGTACCTGGGGGTCGCGTACCTGCTGTACATGGCGTGGTCGACGCTCCGCGACAAGGAGGCCCTCGTCGTCGAGGACGCCGCGGCCGGGCCGCAGCCGGTGGGGCGGGTGATCGTCTCGGGCGTACTGCTCAACGTGCTCAACCCGAAGCTGACGATGTTCTTCGTCGCGTTCCTGCCGCAGTTCGTGCCCACGGGGCAGGAGGGGTCGGTGGCGGCGATGCTGCGGCTGAGCGCGGTGTTCATGGGGATGACGTTCGCGGTGTTCGTGGCGTACGGGCTGTGCGCGGCGGCCGTACGGGGACACGTGCTGGGGCGGCCGCGGGTGATGGCGGGGATCCGGCGGGTGTTCGCGGTGTCGTTCCTGGGGCTGGGCGCGAAGCTGGCGGTGGCGTGACGATGCGGTTCGGGCATGCGCGGGAGCTGCGGGCGGAGTTTCCGGAGCTGGTGGCGGGGGTGCTGTACGGGGAGTTCGGCGGCGGCGACGCGGCCGGGCCCGGCGGGGGTGCCGCCGGTCCTGCGGCGGGTGCGGAGCTGGAGGCGCGGATCGCGGCGTACACGGCCGTCGCGCGGGAGCGGCTGGCGGCGGGCACGGAGGGGGAGTTCCCGGAGGTACGGGCCTGGCGGCGGACGTACACCCGGCTGGGACTGCGGCCGACGCAGTACCGGTGCGCATCGGAGTCGCTGCTGCGGCGGCTGCGGCGGGAGGGGTCGCTGCCGCGGATCCACCCGGTGGTGGACCTCTGCAACGCGGCCTCCGTGGCGTATGCGATTCCGGTCGCCGTGCTGGACGTCGACCGGATCGCGGAGCCGTGGCTGGAGGTGCGCCGGGCGCGGGGCGACGAGACGTACACGACGTTCGGGGGCGGGAGCGAGCATCCGGCGGCGGGGGAGGTGACGTTCGCCGACTCGGCGGGGCGGGCGCACGCGCGGCGCTGGACGAACCGCCAGAGCGGGTATTCGGCGGTCGGCGAGGCGACGCGCCGGGTGCTGGTGGTGGCCGAGGGCATGCACGAGACGGCCGCGGCGGATGTGGCGAAGCTGACCGATGCGGTTGAGGGGGAGCTGGAGCGGCTGTGGGGCGTGGCGCCGAAGGCGGCGCTGCTGACGGCGGCGGAGCCGGAGTTCGTGTTCGGGGAGTGAGCCGCGGGGTGGGCACGGGGTGAGTGCGGCGTGCGGCGCCGGCTGGAGAACGCCGTCTGAGCTGGGGCAACGGGCTTCGGCGGGGCCGTTGTCAGTGGCCCGTGCCACGATGGCTCCATGAACGGGGTGGAGAAAGGGACCTCCGAGAGGTCCAAAGCGTCCGGGTCGGATTTCCTGCAGCTCGACGTCGGGGACGCACCGACGGGCGGGATGGCGGACTGGCTGGCGTGGCGGCTGCGGGAGGCGATCGCGGACGGCCGGCTGGCGGTGGGCGGCCGGCTGCCGCCGACGCGGGTGCTGGCGGCGGAGCTGCGGGTGTCGCGCGGGGTGGTCACGGAGGCGTACCGGCGGCTGACGGAGGACGGGCACGTCGAGGGGCGGCGGCGCGGGGGCACGGTGGTGGTCGCGGCCCCGGTGGACGCCGGTCCCGGCCCCCGGGCGGCCGGGCAGGAGCAGCCGGCCGTGATGTTTCCCACCGCGCCCGGACCCGAGGCGTTCGAAGTCCTCCGCGCCGCCCCGGCGTCGATCGACCTCACCCCCGGGCTGCCGGACCTCGCCGCGTTCCCGCGCGCCGCGTGGCTGCGCGCCGAGCGGGCCGTCCTCGGCGAGCTCTCCGCCGCCGACCTTGGCTACGGCAACCCGCACGGCACCCCCGCGCTGCGCCGGGCCGTCGCCGGCTGGCTCGCCCGGAACCGGGGCATCCGCGCCGATCCCGACGACGTCGTCATCGTCGCCGGCACCGCCCAGGCGCTCACCCTGCTCCACCCGGTGCTGCGCGCCGACGGCGTGGGCGCGGTGGCGGTGGAGGACCCCGGTTCGCTCGGCACGCGCCAGCATCTGGAGAACGGCGGGCTGGACATCGTCCCGGTGCCGGTCGACGCCGACGGCAT
Source organism: Streptomyces sp. WAC 06738 (assembly GCF_003945505.1). Taxonomy (NCBI): domain Bacteria; kingdom Bacillati; phylum Actinomycetota; class Actinomycetes; order Kitasatosporales; family Streptomycetaceae; genus Streptomyces; species Streptomyces sp. WAC 06738. The sequence goes on from NZ_CP029618.1 coordinate 3,854,886, forward strand.
ACGTGTCGACGCGCTGCGCGCCACCGGCGCGCGTGCGGTGCTCCTCACCCCGGCGCACCAGTTCCCGACCGGGGCGGTGCTCAGCGGCGAGCGCCGCCGCGAGCTGCTGCGCTGGGCGGAGGACGGCGGCGGGCTCGTGCTCGAGGACGACTACGACGCCGAGCACCGCTACGACCGGCCGCCGGTGCCCGCGCTGCGGGCGATGCTCGCGGAGCGCGTCTGCTACATGGGCAGCGTGTCGAAGCTGCTGGCGCCTGCGCTGCGGGTGGGCTGGGTGGTGCCGCCGCCGGGGTACCGGGACGCGCTGGTGAACGCCAAGCGCTTCACCGACCTGGGCAACGCGGTGCTGCCGCAGCTCGTGCTGGCGCGGCTGATGGAGTCGGGGGAGCTGGAGCGGCACCTGCGGCTGCTCCGGGGCCGCCACCGGCGGCGGCGGGACGCGATGATAGCGGCGATCGCGGAGCATCTGCCGGGCGCGGTGGTGCACGGGGCGGCGGCCGGGCTCCATCTGACGGTGACGTTCGACGGGGCGGGCGGGCAGACGGCGGCGGAAGCGGTCGGCGCGGGGCCGGCGGGGAGAGCCGATGCGGGGTTGACGGGGGTGACCGATACGGAGCTGGCCGCGGCGGCGCTCAGTTGCGGCGTCAAGGTGCAGCCCCTCTCCTGGCACCGCCTCAGGACCGGCCCGCCCGGCCTGGTCCTCGGCTACGCGGCGAGCCATCCCGACGCCGTGACCGAGGGGGTGCGGCTGCTGGGGCGGGCACTGCGGGGGAGGTAGCCGGGCCGGTCAACGGCGGGGATAGCGTGCGGAGATGGGCGGTGAGGGCACGGGACGGACGGGCGGCGGGGTCGTGGCCGCCGGGGACGGGGCGCGGCTGTGGGCCGTGCGGCAGGGGGACGGCGCGGTGCCGGTGGTGTTCTGCCACGGCGGGCCGGGGCTGTGGGACACCCTCGGGGACGTCGCGGAGCTGCTGGCCGGGGCGGCGGCCCCGTACCGGTGGGACCAGCGCGGGTGCGGGCGTTCGGAGGGGCGGGACGGGCCGTTCACGATGGCGCGCGCGATCGCCGATCTCGACGCCGTACGGGCGCACTTCGGGCTGGCGCGCCCGGTGCTCCTCGGGCACTCGTGGGGCGCGAGCCTGGCCCTGCGGTACGCGCTGGCGCACCCCGAGCGGGTGGGCGGGCTCGTCTACGTGTCGGGCACCGGCATCGACCCGCAGGAGACCTGGCGCCCCGCGTTCCTCGGGAACTTCGACGCCGCGCTCGGCACCCGGGCGCCGCGGCTGCGGGAGCTGTGGAGGCGGGCGCGGGGCGGCGGCCGGGGCACGGCGGAGGAGCGGCAGGCGTGCGTGCTGCAGTGGTCGGCGGACTTCGTACCGCCCGCGGGTCCGCGGGCGGTGGCGGAGGCGGAGCGGATGGCGACGCCCTTCTTCGGGGTGAACGCCGAGGCGAACGCGGCGCTCGTCGCCGAGGAGGGGAAGGAGCTGGGATCGGCCGGCCTCCGTGCGAGGTGTGCGGAGTTGGACGTGCCGGTGCTGGTCGTGGACGGGGAGGCGGACATCCGGCCGCGGGCGGCGGTGGATTCGCTGGTGGCGGCGCTGCCGCGGGTGGAGCGGGTGGTGCTGGCCGGGGCGGGACACCTGCCGTGGACGGAGGCGCCTGCGGAGTTCGGGGAGGCGGTGACGGGGTTCCTGGAGGGGGTGCGGGCGTGACGTGGGGATGACGGCCGGGCTCGTACGGGCCCATGGGCTCCGTACGGCCAGGGCCACAGGCGCGCACGACCGGCCGCCGGGCTCGTATGAGCCGGGCACGCGGCCGGGCCGAGGCCGCGCGGGTCCCGGGCGTCCGGGCTTGGTCCCGTCTCACGCGTCCCTGCGGTGGAGCACCGCCGCGCCCAGTGCCAGCGCCGCCGCCGACCACGCCGCCAGTACCCCCAGACCCGCCCACGGTCCGATCGGCAACTCCGCCGTCTCCACCGTCGACTGGACCGCGAGCCCCGCCGACGCCGGCCCGTACCGCTGGAACCGCTCGACCCACTCCGGATCCGACAGCATCCCCGCCACCAGGGGCGACGCGTACAGCACCCCCAGGCACGCCGCCACCGCACCCGCCGTGTCGCGCAGCGCCGCGCCCAGGCCCAGCGCCAGCAACGCGACCAGCACCAGGTACAGCGCCGTCCCGAAGCCGGCCCGCAGCACCGGCCCCGCCCCCGGGTCGTACGCGGTGAAGCCGGCCGGCACCAGCGCCCGCCCCGCGAGCAGCGCGCCCAGCACCCCCGCGCCGCCCGCGACCAGCACCGCGGCGCCGACCACCGCGGACTTCGCGGCGAGTACCCGCAGCCGGCCGGGTACGGCGGTGAACGTCGTGCGGATCGTGCCCGTGCCGTACTCCGCCGTGAACGCCAGCGACGCGAGCACCACCACCGCCGCCTGCCCGGCCCAGACGCCCGCCAGGCTGGTCCTCACGACGTCCTCACGGCAGCCGGCCGGCGGGCAGTGCGCCGTGGACAGCCCGCTGACCGCGCCCGCGCCGACCGCCGCGGTGACGGCGGCCACGGCGAGGAGGAGCCACCAGGTGCTGGGGACGGTACGCAGCTTGGTCCATTCCGCGCGCGCCGCGTACCCCGTGTCCCGTACGCCCACGTACACCGCCCGCACACCGGGCCCATGCCGCCGCCCCCGCCGCCCGAGCCCACCCTCACGCATCGCGCCGCCGCAGCCGCCACGCCGCCAGTGCCAGCGCCACCGCCGCCCATGCCGCCAGCACCCCGAGCCCCGCCCACGGCCCCTGCGGCATGCACCCGTCCTCCGGCAGGCACACCGTCTCCACCTGCTCGTACCGCGGCGTCGTGCTCTGCACCCCGAATCCCGCCACCGGCGTCACCCGGAACAGCCACTCCACCGCCCCCAGCGGCAGTCCCCCGCCCAGCACCAGCGGCAGCACGAAGAGCACCACGACGATCGTCACCGCCGCCGCCGTGTGCCGCAGCAGCGCCCCGAGCCCGAGCGCGAAGAGCGCCACCAGCGCCAGCAGCAGCCCCGTGCCCACCACCGCCCGCAGCGCGGGACCGTCCGCCAGCGACACCTCCGGGAACCGCGGCGGCCGGTGCCCGCCCTCCCGCAACGCCCGCTGCCCCACCAGGAACGACGCCACCGCCGCCACCAGCCCCGCCGCGAACGCGACCGCCGCGAGCACCGTCCCCTTCGCCGCCAGCACCCGCCCGCGGCGCGGCCCGGCGGTGAACGTCGTACGGATCATGCCGCGCTTGTACTCGGCGGTGATGAACAGCACGCCCAGCGCCGCGAACGCGATCAGCCCGACCTGCGCCCCCGCCAGGCTCATCCAGGTCAGGTCCCCGGCGGGCGGGAGCGGGCCGATGTCGCCGGAGCCGGTGACGGTGAACGTGCCGCCGGCGCGCTCGGTGCCGCCGGCCGGGCCGTTCGCCGCCGCCGGTCCGGACGCCGGCCCGACGGCCTCGTCCCGCCAGTCCGTACGCCCCTCAATGCTCCCCGCGCCGCCGGAACCGCCCCCTTCGAGGCGTACGTTGTCGAACACCCCCGTCGCCGCACTCGGCCCCGCCCCGATGCTCAGCGACCCGAACGACCGCTCCACCCGCACCGTCTCCGGCGCCGCCACGAACAGCCCCGCCCGCGCCGTGTCCGGCAGCCCGGCCGCGGGCACGCTGCCGACCTCGCGCCAGCGTTCGCCGTCGGCGGACTCGTAGCCGGTCAGCCGGTCGCCCTCGCGCACCAGCCGCAGCCACACCGGAGCGTCCCCGGCCACGGCGCCGCCGGCGACGTCGTGCTCGAACCCGTACTGCAGCCGCACCCCGTGCCCGGCCGTGCGCATCAGCGCCACGTACGGACTCCCCGGCTCCGTGCCCGCCTTCACGATCACACCGGCCTTCGCCCACGGCGCGTCCGTGCCCTCGCCCAGCGTCAGGTCCGTCACCCGAGCCGTCACGCTGCCGTCGCCGGTCAGCGGCCGGTGCACGAAGCGGAACGAGTCCGCGACCCGCGCCGCCGCTTCCGTAGCGGAGCCGCCGCCGTCGCCGGACGTGGCAGTCTCGCTGCCGCCCGCCGCCACCAGCGACACCAGCACCGTCACGGCCACGCCCGCGAGCAGCGTGAGCAGCCACCGGTCGACACTGCGCAGTTTCGTGAACTCGGCGCGCAGCAACTGCCAGAAGCCGGCACGCGCGGGCGGCAGCTTCGAGCGGTACGGAGCCACACCCCCGGCACCCGCCCGCGCCCCCGAACCGCCGCCCGCGCCCGAGTCCGCGCCCGTCCCCGTACCCGAACCCGTGTCCGCGCCCGTCTCCGTACCGGAACCGATACCCGTACTCACAGCGGACCCTCCCCCTCCGGGCCGGCGGCGAACTCCGCCTCGCCGCGCGTCAGCTCCATGTACGCCTCCTCCAGCGACGCCCGGTGCGCCGCCAGTTCCGAGAACGGCACCGCCTCCGCGCCCAGCAGCTCCGCCACCCGCTCCGCCGGCAGCCCCGACACCGTCAGCGACTGACGGCCCGTCGCCGCCACCGTCGCCCCCGCCGCCGCCAGCACCGTCATCGCCCGCTCCCGCGCCCCCGTACGCAGCGCGACCCTGCTGTCGGACGCCGCCGCCAGCGCCTCGGCCACCGGCATGTCCGCGACGAGCCGGCCGCGGCCGATGACCACGAGGTGGTCCGCAGTGTCCTCCAGTTCGCTCATCAGATGGCTGGAGACGAGCACCGCCCGGCCCTCCGCCGCCAGCCGGCGCAGAAAGCCGCGTATCCAGCGGATGCCCTCCGGATCCAGGCCGTTGACCGGCTCGTCGAAGAGCAGCACCGGCGGGTCGCCGAGGAGCGCGGCGGCGATGCCGAGGCGCTGGCGCATCCCCAGCGAGTAGCCGCCGGCCCGCCGCCGCCCCGCCGACGCCAGACCCACCTGCTCCAGCAACTCGTCGACGCGGCGCGGCGGCAGCCCGTGCGAGTGCGCCAGCCACAGCAGGTGGTCGCGCCCGCGCCTGCTGGGGTGCACCGCCGCCGCGTCGAGCGCGGCGCCGACGTGCTGCAGCGGGCGGCGCAGCGCCGCGTACGGGCGGCCCCCGACCAGCGCGCTGCCCGCGTCCGGGGCGTCGAGGCCCAGGACGATGCGCATGGTGGTGGACTTCCCGGCCCCGTTGGGGCCGACGAACCCGGTGACCTGACCGGGCACGACCGTGAACGACAGGCCGTCCACGGCGGCGACGGGACCGAAGCGCTTGCGCAGCTCCCGGACCTCGATGGTTGCTTCTGACGCTGCCATGGTGAGGAGGCTACGAACCGGGCGGCGGGCCGGTCGTCACGCGGGGGAGGAGTCTTGCGGGCGGCGGGGTAGCTCGTGTGGGGGACGCGATCGTCCAGGGCGGGAGGGACGCCGGAAGGGGCGTACGCAGGGACAATGGCGGGGTGACGGGAGCACGGGGGGAGTGGGCGGGGGGCAGGGGTGTGCGCCGCCTCGCCTCCTCCCCCGACGGGCCCGTCGCCGCCGCCGCGCTCCTCACCCTCCTCGCCGCCGTCGACACCGTCCTGCGCGCAGGCGCAGGCGACCGCCTCACCGCCGCCCTGCTCCTCGCCTTCGGCGCCACCGCCCCCGTCGCGCTGCTACGCACCCACCCCGCCCCCGCCGCCGTCCTCACCACCGCCGCGAACGCCCCGCTCGCCGCCCTCCTCGGCGCCCCCGTCGCCGCAGGCGTCGCCGCCCAGGCGCTCCTCCTGCACCGCCTCGCCCGCCACGGCGCCCGCCGCGCCCGCGCCCTCGCCGTCCTCCTCGTGCTGCCGCTCGCCGGCTACGCGGTCGGCGACCCCGGTACCGCGGCAGGCGGCCGGCTCGACGCCGCCGGCCGGCTGCTCGCCGTGGCCGCCGCCGTCCTCCTCGCCGCCGCCACCGCCACCGGCCTCGCCCGCCGCGCCCGCAGCACCGCCGCCGCGCACAGCGCCACCGAACGCGCCATCGCGCACACCCTCTACGAGCACGCCGCCCGCGGCGAACGCGCCCGCATCGCACGCGAACTCCACGACGTCGTCGCCCACCACATCTCGATGATCTCCGTGCAGGCGGAAACCGCCCGCCTCACCACCCCCGGCCTCCCCGACGAAGGCGCCCGCCGGCTCCGCGACATCGGCGACACCGCCCGCACCGCCCTCACCGAGATGCGCCGCCTCCTCGGCGTCCTGCGCGAAGACGCCGGCGCCGCCACCGCGGAACGCCGCCCCCCGCCCGGCCTCGCCCAGCTCAACGAACTCCTCGACGGCGCCCGCGACGCCGCGGGGGCCGCCGTCCGGCTCATCGTCAGCGGCGCCGTACGCCCCCTCGGCACGGGCATCGAGCTCACCGCGTACCGCATCGTGCAGGAAGCCCTCACCAACGCCCGCCGGCACGCCCCCGGCGCCGCCGTCGACGTCGAACTCCACTACACCGACACCGCCCTGCGCCTGCGCATCCGCGACAACGGCCCGGGTCCGGGTCCTGGTCCGGATCCCGGCCACGGCCTTCATCCGGGCCCCGCGGGCGGCGGGCACGGGCTGCCCGGCATGCGCGAACGCGCCGCCGCCGTCGGCGGCCGGCTCCGCAGCGGGCCCGCCGCGGGCGGCGGCTTCCTCCTCGAAGCGACGCTCCCCGCACAGACCCGTACGAGCAGGGAGGAGAGCGCCGCATGACCGGCACCGCGGACACGGACACCGTGCGCGTCGTCGTCGCCGACGACCACGAAGTCGTACGCGCCGGCTTCGCCGGACTCCTCGCCACCCAGCCCGACTTCGACGTCGTCGGCACCGCGCACGACGGCGCGGACGCGGTCCGCGTCTGCCGCGCCCGGCGGCCCGACGTCGTACTCATGGACGTCCGCATGCCCGGCGTCGACGGCATCGAGGCCACCGCCCGCCTCACCGCGGACCCGCCGCACCCGAAGGTGCTCATCCTCACCACCTTCGACCTCGACGAGTACGTCTACGACGCCCTCGCCGCCGGCGCCAGCGGCTTCCTGCTCAAGGACGTCACGGCGGAGCGGCTCTTCGACGCGGTGCGCGTGGTCGCGGCCGGCGAGGCGCTGCTCGCGCCGGGGGTCACGCGGCGGCTGATCGCCGAGTTCGCGCGGCTGCGCGCCGCGCGGCCGGAACGCGACGCGGCGGCGGCGCCGCTGGCCGCGCTGACGCCGCGCGAGACGGAGGTGCTGCGGCTCCTCGCCGAGGGCCTGTCCAATCCGGAACTCGCCGCCCGCCTGCACGTCGGCGAGGAAACGGTGAAGACGCACGTCAGCCGGCTGCTGGCGAAGCTCGGGCTGCGGGACCGCACGCAGGCGGTGGTCATGGCGTACGAAACGGGCCTCGTCGTCCCCGGCAGCCGCTGACGCCCCCGGGCCACTGCCCCGGGGCCCCGGCCGCACCGCCCGTACGGGCACGGCTCGGCTAGCCTCGTGACCATGCCCGGAGCCATCGAACTCGTGATATTCGACTGCGACGGAGTCCTCGTCGACTCCGAGCGCATCGCCGCCGCCGCGCAGGTCACCGTGGGGGCGGAACTCGGCTGGCCGCTCACCGAAGCCGACGCCGTCGAACTCTTCATGGGCAAGTCCCAGGAATCCGTCGGCGCCATGGTCGTCGAACGCCTCGGCCCGGGCACCGACGAGACCTGGCGCACCCGCTACTACGAGGAGTTCTTCGCCGGCCTCGACCGCCTCGAAGCCGTACCGGGCGTCGTCGACGCGCTCGACGCCCTCGCCGCCGCCGGCCTGCCCACCTGCGTCGCGTCCAGCGGCGGGCACGAGCGGATGCGCCACACCCTCGGCAGGACCGGGCTGTGGGACCGCTTCGCCGGACGCATCTACTCCGCCACCGACGTCGGCGGCCGCGGCAAACCCGCACCCGACCTCTTCCTGCACGCGGCCCGGGAGATGGGCTACGCGCCGCGGGCGTGCGCGGTGGTGGAGGACAGCCGCTACGGGGTCCAGGCGGCGCGCGCCGCGGGCATGCGCGCGTACGGCTTCACCGGCGGGCTGTCCCCGGCCGACTGGCTGGCGGGGCCGGACACCGTGCTCTTCGACGACATGCGCAAGCTGCCGGTCCTGCTGGAGTCGGCGGGCACGGCGGGCACGGCGGACTGAGGACGCGGGGCGGACCGGCGAAGGGACGGCCCGTACGAGCAGGAAACCCCTACGCCTCCTGCCCTTTGCCCCACTCGGACGCCAGCACCGACCACACCTCCGTGTCCTGCCGCACCCCCCGGTAGGGGTGCTTGGCGCGCAGCACCGCGTCGCGGCTCATGCCGAGGCGCTGGGCGACCTTGATGCTCGGGGTGTTCTCCGCGGAGACGAGCCACTCCACCCGCTCGACGCCGCGCTCGTGCACCGCCCAGTCGATGATCACGCGTGCGGCGCGCGTGACCAGCCCGCGGCCGGCCGCCGCGGGCTCCAGCCAGCAACCCGCCTCGCAGGTGCGCTGCCGCGCGTCGAAGACACGGAAGAGGACGCCGCCGACGAGGAGGCCGTCGAGCCAGATCCCGTAGAGGCGGCCGGAGTCGGAGGCGGCCTTGTCGGCGTAGGACTGGAGCCAGGCGCGGGTGGACTCGAGGTCGGCGGTGGCGTCGGGGAGGCCGACGTGGCGGCCGATGAACTCGCGCCCGCGGTCCATGTGGGCGAGGAACTCCCCGGCCTGCCACGGCTCCAGCGGCCGCAGCTCGGCACCGTCGTCACCCAGGGATATCGCGAACATCGGTCCTCCAGTGGCTGTGCTCCGTACGGTGATCCTCGCACGGGCCACCGACAGGTCCCGCAGGTCATCCGCCCGCGGGCTCCGTCCGCGCCGCCTCCGCCTGCCCCGCCTCCGCGAGGGCGGCGACACACGCCCGTACCGCCGGACTCTCGCCCCGGGACCGCCACGCGGCCTGCACCGTACGCCGCACCGCGGGCCGCACCGGCAGGAACCGCACCCCGGGCGGGCACGGCCGCTGCGCCATCTCCGGTACGAGCGACACGCACAGCCCGCCCCGGACGAGGGCGAGCAGCGTGGCGTACTCCGTCACCTGGTACCGCACCTCCGGCTCCAGGCCCACCTCGCGCAGCGCCTGCGTCAGCCCCTCGTACGGCTCGGTGCCGACCGGACAACTCGCCCACACCGCCGCCCCGGTCGGATGGGCGAGGCCGCCCAGCTCGGCGAGGCCGACGCGCTCGCGGCCGGCCAGCGGATGGGCGTCCGGGACCGCCAACTGCACGTCCTCGACCACCAGCGTCCGCACCGCCAGCCCCTGCGGCAACCGGATCGGCCGGCTGCTCCAGCTCTCGATGAGCAGCAGATCCAGCTCCCCGCCGACCAGCCGGGGCACCAGCTCGACGACCTCGCCGTCGACGACGGTGGGGGTGAGCCGCGGATGGGAGGCGGTGAGGGCGGTGAGCACCTCGGGCAGCAGCGCACGCAGCGAACTGCCGACGCCGCCGAGGCGCAGCGGGCCGAGGATCTCGTCCTGCAGATCGGCGAGATCCGCCTCGGCCTCGGCGACCTGCGCACACACCCGGGCGGCATGCGCGGCGAGCACCTGTCCCGCGTGGGTGAGGCGGACGCTGCGCCCGTACGGCTCCAGGAGCCGGTGCCCGGACTCGCGCTCCAGCTTGGCGAGCTGCTGCGAGACACCGGAGGCGGTGACGTGCAGCGATTCGGCGGCACGCGCGATGGTGCCGTGGACGGCGACGGCGTCGAGGGCACGGAGGCGCTCCAGGCTGAACACAAAGCGATGCTAACGCTTGCGGCTAACGAATCATCGCTTTTTCTTGTGGGAGCGGGCAGGCAGAGTGAGGAGCATGCGAGTCGACGGGGAGAGCCAGGACAGCCAGGGGGACATACCGTTCGAAAGCCGGCCGGCCGGCAAGTCCGTCGCCCGGGACGACGAGTGGAGCCGCGACGGGGGCGCCGCCCGGAGCCTCGCCCAAGGCCATGCCCCGGACCTCGACCGGGGCCTCGCCCAGGGCCTCCTCACCCGGCTGGCCACCCCGGCGACGATGGTCATCGGCGGCTCGGCGTGCATCTCGCTGTCGGCGATCTTCGTGAAGCTCTCCGACGTGAACGCCGGCACCGCCGCCTTCCTGCGCTGCCTGCTGGCGTTGCTGCTGCTCGCCCCGCTGGCGGCCGTCGAACTCCGCCGCCTCGGCCCCCGGGCCCGGCGCCCGGTGCTCACGGACCTGGCGGCGGGGCTGCTGCTCGGCGTCGACTTCGTGTTCTGGGCGGCGAGCATCAGGGACGTCGGTGCGTCCATCGCGACCGTGCTGCTCAACATCCAGGTGATCGTCTTCCCGCTGCTGGCCCGCCTCCTCACCCGTACGCCGCTGCCGCGCGGCTTCTGGCTCACGGCGCCGGTGCTGCTCGCCGGGGTGGCGCTCGCGGGCGGCGCGATCGGCGACCCGGAACCGGGCAGCAACCCCGTCACCGGCATCGTCTACGGCACCGCCGCGGGGGTCGCCTTCGCCGCCTACCTCTTCCTCACCCGCCTGGCCGGCACCCGCCCCCGCACGAACCCTTCCGCTCCCTCCCCTCCCCGCCCGCACATCGCCGTGCCGGTGTGCACCGCGACGTTCTCCGCCGCCATCGCCTCCGGCGTCCTCGGCGCGCTGTGGACCGGTATCGATCCGATGCCCGAGCCCGCCGCCCTCGGCTGGCTGGCCGCGCTGGCCGCGCTCGGCCAGGTCCTCGCCCTGCTCCTCATCACCCCCGCTCTGCCGCGGCTCGCCCCGGCCACCGGGGCGGCGCTGCTCCTGCTGCAGCCGGTGCTCGCCATCGCCACCGCCGTCGCGTTCCTCGGCGAGCGGCCCACGGCGACGCAGTACGCCGGCTGCGTGCTGGTGATCGCCACCGTCTGGTACGCCACCCGCGCCGCCGCCGGCCGCAGCGCCGAAACTCCCGCGCTCCGCACCAGGGGCCGCGGCTAGGCTGCGCCCCATGCCGCCGTATGAGGACGCCCTGCTTCCCGCCACCGCCCGCGCCCTGCGCCACCGGCTCGCGGTCGGGCAGCGCGAGGGACGCACGCCTTCGCTCGTCGCGGCCGTCGTACGCGACGGGGAGACCGTCTGGTCCGGCGCCCGCTCGATGGTCGACGGGCACGAGCCGACCACCGACACCCAGTACCGCATCGGCTCGATCACCAAGACGTTCGTCGCCGTGCTGGTGCTCCGGCTGCGCGACGAGGGCCTTCTCGACCTCGCCGATCCGCTGGGCAAGCACGTCCCCGGCACTCAGGCCCCCGCGGTGACCATCGCTCAACTCCTCTCTCACAGCTCCGGTATCGGCGCCGAGCCCCGCGGTCCCTGGTGGGAGCGGACCCCGGGCACGCTCCGCCCCGAGCTCGGTGAACTCTTCGACGGCGACCCCGCCCGCCACCCGGCGGGCCGCCGGTACCACTACTCCAACCCCGGCTTCGCGTACCTCGGGGCGGTCGTCGAGGCTCTGCGCGGCGCACCGTGGGGCGACGTGCTGCGACGCGAGCTGCTGGAGCCGCTGGACCTGCGGCGTACGACACTGCTGCCCGAGGCCCCGCACGCCGGCGGGTTCGCCGTCCATCCGTGGGCCGACGTCATGCAGCCCGAGCCGTTGCACGACACCGGCCGGATGGCCCCCGCGGGCCAGTTGTGGTCCACGGTCGGCGACCTGGCCCGGTTCGCGGCCTTCCTCGTACGCGGCGACGACCGGGTGCTCTGCGCCGGCACGCTGGCGGAGATGCGCACCCCCGCCGTTGCCCCCGAGGCCGCGCCGTGGGACAGCGGGTACGGGCTGGGCATGCAGCTCATCCGGCGCGACGGCACGGTGCTCGCCGGCCACACCGGCTCCATGCCCGGGTTCCTCGCCTGCCTCCTTTCCGATGTCCACGAGGACGTGAGCGCGGTCGTCCTCACGAACGTCACTTCCGGTGTGTCCGTCTCCGGTCTGGCCTCCGATCTGATCGGCACCGTGCTGCGGCACGAGCCGCGCATCCCCGAGCCCTGGCGTCCGCTGGCCGCGGAGGCGGTGGATCCGGAGCTGCTCGCCCTCACGGGCCCGTGGTACTGGGGCGCGAACCCGCACGTGCTGCGGCTGAAGGAGGACCGGTGGCTGGACCTGGGGCCGCTGACCGGCAACGGCTACGCCTCCCGGCTCCGCCCGGAGGCGGATGGCACGTGGACGGCGGTCGACGGCTACTGCGCCGGTGAGACGCTGCGGGTGGAGCGTGCGGCGGACGGCGAGGTGTCGCACCTCGACCTGGGCACCTTCGTCTTCACCCGCGAACCGTACGACCCGGACGCCCCCGTCCCCGGCGGCACCCGCGGCTGGACGTAGCCCGCTCCCGCCGCACCAGGACACGCGACACGGGACGCAGGTCGCCCCCGAAGGCCCGGCAGCAGACACGGGAGGCTCCGCCCCGATGGACGGCCCCTATGCGGCCAGTTCCTTCTCCAGCGGCGTACGGAACCTCGGCGTTATTCGGGCGTCGCCCACCCATGCCGCCAGCCGTTCGGCCTCCGCGGCCACCGCGCGCTCCGCCTCGCCGCCCACGTCCCTGAGCATCCGCCACACCACCTCTCCGTCCTCTCGTTGCGCCCAGCCGCCGACGACTTCGCCGTTCCACCACACCGTCGGCCCCACGTTGCCGCTGCCGTCGAAGAGCGCCTTGCGGTAGCCGGGGTCAAGGTGCCAGTCGCGTTCCTTCCAGCCCATCGGTGTCGGGTCGAGTCCCGGGAGCAGCGCCGCCCACGGCTCCGGCTGCGCGACCGGCTCGGTGTCGTCCGGCAGCACGAACCCCGTGCCCTCGTCCAGCTCCACCGCCACGGCGCCGGTCGCGGCCAGCGCCTTGCGCGCGGCGGTCTTCGTCCAGCCGGTCCACCACACGAGGTCCGCTTCGGTGGCCGGCCCGTACGCGTACAGCCAGCGTCTGGTCAGCTCCGTCTGCGCCTCGGCGACGTCCATGCCGCCGAAGTCCTCGCCGGGCGCCCATCGGAACTGGCTCGACGTCCATGACCCGCGCGGGTGCCCGCGGCGTATGTGCCCGTCGCAGGCGAGCATCCGCAGCACGCGCGTCGTCACGCCCTGCTGCGTCTCCTGGCGGCTGCCGGGGAAGACCGTGATCTTCGTGCGCAGCAGCGGCTCGGCGGCGGATATCTCGCTGCCGGTCGCCTCGCCCTTGTCTTTGAGCACGGCCAGCGCGGCGGCCTCGGCGCGCTGCAGCCACGCCTCGTCCAGGCCGTTCCAGTCCCTGAGGTGCTTGAGGAAGGTGGCGCGCTCGCGGGCCGCTATGGCGCGGGCCGCCGCCGCGTCCACGACGGGCGCCAGCTCGCGGCTGACCGCGAAGAGGGTGCGCCGCATGGACAGCAGCTTCACCAGCGCCACTTCCTCGTAGAGCGCGCGCTCGACGGGCGTGACTCCGGGCTCCCTCATCCGCGCGCAGGCGGAGAGGAAGACGGTCGCCGCGTCTGTCGCGTGCAGCGCCACGACCGCGTCGGCGGCGGCGACGGGCGAGGCCGCGCGGGCGGCCGGCGCCAGCGCATGCCGCACGCCGATACGGGCTCGTCGCTGCTCTGTCGTGATCTGCATAGTGGCAGTATGCCGAAGCTCACCCCGGCCCGCTCGGGCCTGTGGACAACTTCGGATCCTCCCCGCCGATACCCCTCTGACCAGGGGCGATCCGACGCAAGGGGCGAGTCCCTCCGGCCCGGGACCCGAACCCTCCGGCGGCCGGTTGCGAGCCCGCTGCGGCCCCGGTTCCGCCCCGGGTCACCCTCTACAGCATCCGCTTGAACCCCACGTGCGACGCCGCGAACCCCAGCCGCTCGTAGAAGCGGTGCGCGTCCGTGCGCGTAGCGTCGGACGTGAGCTGCACGACCGCGCACCCGCGCCGTCGCGCCTCCTCGACGGCCCACTCGATGAGCTGCGTCCCCAGCCCGCCCCCGCGCTCCTCGCGGTGCACGCGCACCGCTTCGATGAGCGCCCGCGTCGCGCCCCGCCGCGACAGCCCGGGGATGACGGTGAGTTGGACCGTACCGACGACGCGGCCGTCGCGTTCGGCGACGACGAGGTGCTGGCCGGGGTCGGCGTCGATGCGCACGAACGCGTCCTCGTACGGGGCGGGGTCATCGGGGGTCTCGCGGGTGGCGCCCAGGGGGTCGTCGGCGAGCATCGCCACGATGGCGGGCACGTCGGCGGCCGTCGCGCGCCGGATTGCCAGGTCGGTCATGCTGCCGACCCTACGCGTGCCGCCGGGGCGCGCCCCATGCCGTATGTGCCCGCCGCCGCCCTGCGCGCCGCCCCGCCGCCGTACGCGCTCCTATGTCGCGTACGCCGCAGGGGCGGGGGCCTCCAGTGCCTCCACCGCCGCCACCAGCGGCGCCAACTCCGGCCGCTTCGCGGCCTCGTCGAGCGCGGCGCGCAGGGATGCCTCGTATCCGGGCCTGGCTTCGGCGAGGAGGCGGCGGCCGGCGGGGGTGACCTCGGTGTAGATGCCGCGGCGGTCGTCCGGGCAGAGGTGGCGGCTGAGCAGGCCGCGGTCCTCGAGGCGGGTGACGAGGCGGGTGGTGGCGCTCTGGCTGAGGACGACGGTGTCGGCGAGCTGGTTCATGCGCAGGTGGAAGTCGTCCTGGCGGCTGAGGGCGTCCAGTACGGAGTACTCGCGGGCGCTCAGCCGGTGCGTGCGCTGGAGCGTGCGCTCCACGTAGGTCTCGATGCGGGCGTGCAGGGATGCCAGGGCCACCCAGCCCCGGGCCAGTTCGTCGAGCTGCTCGGCTGTGGCCGCCATGAGCGCCTCCGCGTCCCGTGAGTGCAGTGCGTGCGTACGCCGTCCTGGCTCCCAGGTTACTCCACCACCGCAATAGCCCGCGTTTGCAAGAATCGGCGTGCACAATTATTGTGGGCGCTTGGTAAATGGCAGCCCCCCGCACCCACCGCACCCACCGCAGGAGTCCCGCATGCCTCTCGCGCTGCTCGCGCTCGCCATCGGCGCCTTCGGGATCGGCACCACGGAGTTCGTCGTCATGGGCCTGCTGCCCGAGGTGGCCGACGAGTTCTCCGTCTCCATCCCCACCGCCGGCTGGCTCACCACCGGCTACGCCCTCGGCGTCTTCGGCGGCGCCCCGCTGCTCACCGCGCTCGGCACCCGCGTCTCGCGCAAGCGGATGCTGATGAGCCTCATGGGCCTCTTCATCGCAGGCAACGCCATCTCCGCGCTCGCGCCCGCCTTCGGCGTCCTGCTCGCAGGACGCATCGTCGCCTCGCTCGCGCACGGCGCGTTCTTCGGCATCGGCGCGGTCGTCGCCGCCGGGCTGGTCGCCCGGGACAAGCGGGCCGGGGCCATCGCGATGATGTTCACGGGACTGACCGTGGCCAACGTCGTCGGCGTCCCCGGCGGCACGCTCCTCGGGCAGACCGTCGGCTGGCGGGCCACGTTCCTCGCGGTCGCGGCGATCGGGGTCGTCGGGCTCGCGGGTGTGGCCAGGCTCGTACCTGACCTGCCGCAGACTTCCGGGGAGCCCTCCTCCCCCGGTGCCACCGGCCTCCGGCGCGAACTGGCCGCGTTCCTCAACGTCCAGGTGCTGCTGGCCATGGGCATGACCGTCGTCGGCTTCGGCGGGGTCTTCGCCGCGATCACCTACATCGCGCCGATGATGACCGAGGTCACCGGCTACGCCGACAGCTCCGTCACCTGGCTCCTCGTCCTCCTCGGCCTCGGCATGGTCGGCGGCAACCTGATCGGCGGGCGCTTCGCGGACCGCGCCCTGATGCCGATGCTGTACGTCGCACTGAGCGCCCTGACCGCGACGCTGGCGCTGTTCACGCTCACCGCGCACAGCAAGCCGGCGGCGGCCGTGAGCATCTTCCTCGTCGGGTTCTTCGGCTTCGCGACCGTGCCGCCGCTGCAGAAGCGGGTGCTGGACCAGGCCGCCGCCGCGCCCACTCTCGCCTCCGCCGTCAACGTCGGCGCGTTCAACCTCGGCAACGCCCTCGCCGCGTGGCTCGGCGGCCTCGTCATCTCCGCCGGCCTCGGCTACACCGCCCCCAACTGGGTCGGCGCCGCCCTCGCCGCCTCCGGCCTGGCCCTCGCGTTCCTCTCCGCAAGGCTGGAGCGCCGCGCGGCAGGCACCGCGGGTACGGCGACCGCCTCACGGACGGTACGGGTGGCGGGCAGTTCCGTACGCCCCGAAGGGAGCGACCCGCGGCAGGACCTGCCGGCCGTACGGGCCGAGGACAGCGCCGCCGCAGCGGCGCGCCCTACTCCGCCCAGGGCAGGGCGTGCCGCGCGCCGTCCTCGGTGACGGCGCTGCCGCCGGCCTCCATCGCCACCAGCGCCTCGACGGCGCCGGTCCCCTCGGCCGCGCCGAGCCGCCGCAGTACGCCGGACGGGAGCAGGACCGCCTGCCCGGCGGCGGCGGTCTCGGTACGGCCGTCGCAGGTCACGGTGAGCGAGCCGGATATGACCATCCAGACCTGCTCGCGGTCGATGGCGTGCACCGGCCCGGACCGGCCCGCGTCCATGCGCACCCGCCAGGTGCTGAGCGCGGTGCTGCCCTGGGAGGGGGTGGCAAGGGACTCCATGGAGGCGTTCGGGGTGGTGACGGTGCGGTCGGGGGCGGGAGTGATGACCTTCATGCGTGTAAAGCTCCTTTACTCGAATGGGTTGAGTAAAGGAGGTTTACTCAACCGTGTCAAGATGTCCCCGTGACCCGCGACCACGACAGCCCGCCGACGCCCGAGCTGCTGTTCCTGCTCGGCATGGCCTTCCAGCTCGTGCTCACCGAGTTCAACGAGCGGGTGGCCGCCGCCGGTTATCCCGACCTGCGACCGGTGCACGGCATGATCTTCCAGATCCTCGGCACCGACGGCGCCACCAGCAGCGAACTCGCCGCCCGGCTCGGCGTCACCAAACAGGCCGCCGGCCAGCTCGTCGACGACCTGGAGCACCGCGGCTACGTACTCCGCACCGCCCACCCCGCCGGCGGCCGCCGCAAGCTCGTCGTCCTCACCGACGCCGCCCGCCGGCACCTCCACATCGCCGGGGACGTCCTGCACGACCTCGAAGCCGAACTCGCCCGCCGCACGGGCACCGACACCCCCCTCCTCCGCACCGAACTCCTCCGCCTCGTCCACGGCCTGGCCGGCGACGACCTCCCCCCGCTGCGCCCCGTGTGGTGACACTGCGCCCGGCGGCACGGCGGCCGGCGCCCCGGAGTCAGGCCGACGACCGGAGCGGCGGCGGCCGAGGCGCCCGTCCGACACGGAGCGGCAGGCCGGGGCCTCAGCTCCGCTGGACCGCCTCGACCAGGCGCTCCATCACGTCCCCGTCACCCTCGACCGTCAGCTCTCCCGCTTCGACCGCCTCGGACAGCGGGCGCTCGTGGGACAGCACCGACTGCAGCGTGTCGTGGTCCGTGGTCACCGCGACGTCCGGGGACGGCGGCTCCTCGCCGCGCCGCACCGCGGTCAACTCGCCGTCGGCGACCTCCACCCGGTACACCTCGCGCTCCAGCTCTATGCGGTAGCTCGCCGACCACGCCGCGTGCGGCTGCGGCTGGAAGAAGGCGCGCAACCCGAGCAGCACGGTGTCGGAGGTCAGCACCCCCTCCAGCGGTATCACCGGGGAGCGCAGCCCCCACGTGCGCAAGGCGGCGAAGACCGGCTCCAGCTCGCTCCCCCACTCCGTCAGCTCGTACACCTTCGCCGAGGCGGGCGGCGGCAGCGCACGCCGGGCGAGCACGCCGAACCGCTCCAGATCGCGCAGGCGCTGGGAGAGCACGCTGGGCCCGATGCCGGGGAGCGCGGCCTGGAGGTCCGCGTAGCGGCGGGGGCCCAGACGCAGCTCGCGCACGACCAGCAGCGCCCAGCGCTCGCCGATCATGTCGAGCGCGTGGGCGATCGGGCACGCCTGCCCGTACGTCCGCCTCTCGTCGCCGCCGTCCCTCGCCATCTCCGCGCTCCTCCCACGTCCCCGAATTTCGCTACGAAAAATGTAGCACACACTTCGAGAAGTGTAGTAGCCTGCGGGAAAGCCAGGTGAGGGAGGCGAGTCATGAACGGCACGGCGGAAGTCCGGCCCGAGGCGGAGCGGTTGGTGCGGGTGGGGGAAGTCGACATCTGTACGCAGGCGTTCGGCGCTGCCGCGGATCCGCCGATTCTGCTGATCGGGGGCGCGGAGGCGTCGATGGACTGGTGGGAGGACGGCTTCTGCTCACGCCTGGCCGCGGCCGGGCGGTATGTCGTCCGCTTCGATACGCGCGACACGGGCCGGTCCACGACGTTCCCGGTCGGTGCGCCGACGTACGGCGGCGAGGATCTGATCGCCGACGTGATCGGGCTGCTCGACGCGCTCGGCCTCCGCTCCGCGCACCTCGTGGGCGTCTCGATGGGCGGCGGCATGGCGCAGGTCATCGCGGCGCGACATCCCGGCCGGGTCGGCTCGTTGACGCTGATCGCCACGAGCCCCGCGGCGCCGGGTGGGCCCGACCGCCCCGAGTTGCCGCCGATGAGCGACGAGCTGGCCCGGAAGTTCGCGGAGCCGCAGCCCGGGCCGGACTGGTCGGACCGCGAGTCGGTCCTCGCCTACTTCCTCGCCGGTGAACACACCTTCGCCGGCGCCATCCCGGTCGACGAGGAGCGTGTGCGCCGCGTCGCCGGGCGGGCCTTCGACCGCAGTCCCGTCCCCGCCGCTGCCGCCAACCACTGGCTGCTTGACGACGGAAAAGAGCAGGCCCCGCTCTCCCTTGGCGACATCACCGCGCCGACCCTCGTGCTCCACGGCACGGACGACCCCCTTTTCCCCTACGCCCACGGCGAGGCGCTGGCCCGCGAGATCCCGGGGGCCAGGCTCGTACCGCTGCGGGGGATGGGCCACCAGATGCCGCCCCCGGAGCTGTGGGACGCGGTCATAGCCGAGCTCGTCCCCCACACGGCCGCGGCCACCCGCTGACCGGTCCGGCGGCCCGAACGGGCCGGGCGGCTCGGCGGTGCTGTCCCTTGGTGGGAGTCGGGGGTGAGGAAGGTCAGAGGATGCGTGCGCTACGGGCGGCGGTGATCCAGCCCGGGAACTGGGAGAGGAGGCGGTCGTAAAGCTGGGGATCGGGGAGTCCGCTGATGTCGTCGACGGAGAAGAACCCGACGTTGTCGACGCGGCGGCCACCGAGGCTGTCGAACCGTTCCAGTACGCCGTAGTCGGAGGCTCCCAGGCCCACGAACTGCCAGAAGATCGGCTCCTCGACCGCTTCGCGCAGCTCGCGCTCGATCTCCGCGTTGCGGTAGACCCCGCCGTCCGAGAAGAACAGCACGAGTGTGGGATCGGGAGCGGGGTTCTCGCGGACGTAGGCGCGGACTTCGGCGATGACCTTCTGCTCTTCGTTCTGGATACCGACCATCCGCATGTCGACCTGGCCGTTCTCCAGGCCCTTGCGCTTCTTGCGGGGGCGGAAGAGAGCGAGCTGCCCGACCCGTACGTGCAGTCGCAGCCACTCGGGGAGATCCCCCAGCAGCAGGTCCGGAAGCCGGGCCGGATGGGAGGCGAACGTCCACGCCTGCATGGCCCCGTCGTCGTCCAGCTCGGCGGCGACCGCGGCCATGCGCTCGACGACGTCGGCGACGACGCCCTGGGCGTAGAGGCGGGTCATGGAGCCGGAGGCGTCCAGCACGACGATGACGCGCGCGGAGATATCCGCGGCCCCGTGCTTGCGCAGGCTGATGGCCACCTGCTCCTTACGGAGCGACAGCCGCTTGCGCATGTCGACGGGCAGGTTCTCCTCGCCCTTGACCAGCCGCGGCCCGCCGGACGCGGCGGGTGAGGCGGCCGGTGCCGGTGCGGGGTAGGCGCCTGGGGCGGGTGGCGCGGCGGCGGGAGCGGGGGCGGCCGGCGGATAGGGCGCGGGAGGCGGCGCGCCGGCGGGTGCCTGCGGCGCGGGCGCTGCCGGCGCAGGAGCCGGAGGCATGGGTGCCTGCGGGGCCGGGGGCGCCGGTGCTTGCGGAGCCGAGGGCGGCTGCGCGTGGGGCGGGGCGGGCGCTGCCGGCGCGACCGGGGGCGGGGTGGGGGAGGGAGGGGGCGGGGAGTCGTCGACCGTGATGCCGAAGTCGGTGGCCAGGCCGGCGAGTCCGGAGGCGTAGCCCTGGCCCACCGCGCGGAACTTCCAGCGGCCGCCGCGCAGATACAGTTCGCCGCCGACGAACGCCGTCTCCGTCGTCGCCTCCATGTCGAAGCGGGCGAGTTCGGCGCCCGTTGCGGCGTCCAGGAGCCGCAGCGACAGCCCGGGCACCTGGCCGAAGGTGCCGCCGTCGGCCGAGGCGCACAGGACGACGCGTTCGATGCCCGGCCCCAGGGAGTTCAGCAGCACCTCGACGGAGTCGGTGTAGCGGCCGCCCGCCTGCTGCTTGCCGAGGTGGGTGACCGCCTGGGAGGTGTGCTGCGGCTGGTTGTAGAAGACGAAGTCGCCGTCGTCGCGGACCCGGCCGGCGGCGGTGAGCAGCAGCGCCGAGGCGTCGACGTCGGGTACGCCGGGGCCTTCGGACCAGGAGAGTTCGGCGCGTACCGCGGGGGCGTCGACGGGCAGGTTGGCACCTTTGGCGAGCGGTGCGGTGGCCATGGACTCGATCCCTCTCCGATGCGGTCGGACGGCGGCTGTGGTTGCGGCTGTGGCGGTGGCCGTGGTTGCGGCTGTGGTGACGTATGCCGTGCGGCGCACGGCAGGCTGTGCGCGGCGCACCGTGGTTCCGTGGGGGACGCCCGGCGCCGCGGCGTGGTTCCGCGGCCGGTGGCCGGGAGCCTGCCCTGGTCAGGTACAGCGTGTCATGCCGGGGAGGTAGCGGTAACGGGTGGTGGGGCAGACCACGGGGGTACGTCGCTTGCCGCCGCGGGCTGACGCGGCGCGCCCCGGCCTCGGGCGAGGCTGCTGAGACCCGGATCGTCCGGGCCGACAGCCCTTGAGGAGCAGCTCTCTTGCGCTACGTACGCAGCAACCGCCTTCGCGCCGTCGCCCTCGCCGCCGCCCTGCTCGCGACGGCCACCGCCGGCACCGCCGCCGCGGCCGGCGAGGCCCGCACCGACGACCGCGGCGCCGGGAACGTCCACGATGCAGGCGGCACGGACAGCGCCCCGGGCGCCGACCGCGGGCAGCGGCCCGCCGCCTCCCTGACCGGCACCGCGAAGCTCACCCGGTCGCTCGGCGACGACATCACGTTCTCCTTCGACGCGCGCCTCGCCGCGAAGCACAACGACGACCCCCGCCAGGCGACCGGCACGTTCCGCTTCAGCCACTACCTCGGCGGCGAGGGCGCGTGGGCGGAGGCGGACGTCGACTGCCTCGTCACCGGCGGCAAGGTCGCCGTCGTCTCGGGTGTCATCACCGACACCGACCTCCCCGGCGCGAAGGGCCTGCGCGTCGGCGTCACCGTCCACGACCAGGGCCGCCACGACCGTCTCGGCTATAGCTGGGCGGCCACGGGCAGCCCGGTGGAGGACAAGGACCTTGCGCCGTGTGTGAGTTCCGCGCCGTTCGAGAAGGTCAAGGGCGGAACCGGCGACTTCCGGGTCCAGCCCTGGCAACCGGAACTCTGACCAGCGGAGCCAGTACCGCCGGACGCCCGACCAGAGTCACGCCCACTGCGGGCGCGCCCGGAGCCGTGACCCGCGCGCCCCGCCCACGGTACGGTCCCGGGGTGAGGTGATCTCCCGCGCGGCGCCAGCCGACCGCCGGCCGCAGCCCGCCACCGGCGGCCCGGCCGGCGGCCGCGAGCCCGCCGCGGACGACGCGGGCGGCTCCCGGCAGCGGGGAGCCGCCCGGCCGGCCTGCCCGCCCCGATCCCTCCGGAGACCACCGCATGACCGCCGAACACCAGCACCCCCTCGCCTACGCCGACTTCGTCGCCCGCGCCACCGCCGACCCCGCCGTCGTCGGCCTCGTCCTCAAGGGGTCCCAGGCCCACGAGGGCATGGCGACCGAACGCTCCGACCACGACCTCTACGTCGTCGTCGCCGACGGTACGGCCGGTGGCCTCACCCGCCTCCACGGCCACCGCTCCGCCGCCCTCGATCTCCTCGTCCTCCCCCTCGCCGACTTCCGCGAACTCGGCGGCGCGCCCGGCTTCGAGCGCTACGCCCTCGCGCGCGCCCGCGTCGTCCTCGACCGCCTCGGCGGCGGCATCGCCCGCGTCCTCGCCGACGCCGCCCGGCTCGACGCAGGCGAGGCGTTCCGTGACGCCGCCGCGCTGCTGGACGCGTACGCCAACTCCCTCTACCGCTCCGTCAAGAACACCCGCGACGGCCACCCCCTCGCCGCCCGCCTGGACGCCGCCGACAGCGCCCGGTACCTGCTGGAGCTGGTCTTCACGCTGGAGCGCCGCCCGCGCCCGTACAACAAGTACCTGCGCTGGGAGCTGGACCGGCACCCGCTGCCCGGCTGGCCCGGCGACGAGTTGCCCGCGGCCGTGGACCGCATCACGTGCACCGGGGACGCGGGGCTGCAGCGCGCCGTGTTCGCGCGGGTCGAGCCGGTGGCCCGGCGGGCGGGCCACGGCGGTGTCCTCGACGCCTGGGGCGAGGACTTGCACCTGATGCGCCCGCCCCGGACGTGAGCTCCTCGGCCCGCCGCGCCGGGTCTAGTCGGGCAGGGAGACGTACAGGCGGGTGCCGCCGGGGCGGTAGCCGACGCGGGTGTACGTGCCGCGGGAGCTCGCACCGGAGTACTCCAGCCACACCGACCCCGCCCCGCGCTCGAACATCGCCGACGTCAGCGCCGCGGTCACCGCCGCCGCGACGCCGCGGCGGCGGTGCGCGGGGCGGGTGCCGACGCCGGCGAGTTCGGCGGTGTCCTCGGCCGGCGGCGAGCACGTCGCGCCGCCGGCGCAGCCGCCGTCCCCGGCCCGCACGAACCGCACCTCCCCGCCGTCCTCCCCCAGCCGCCGCAGCCGCGCCGCGCCTTCCGCGGACGCGGCGAACGCACCGCCGAACGCCTCGGCGAGCGCCGCGTCCAGCGCCCGGAACTCCGCGTCGGTGGCGGGGGTTTCCACCCGCGGGTGATGGCCGCCGGGCAGGGGGTCGGTGTACGTGTGCGGGGTGCAGACGAGGTATTCGTGCACCGCCTCCGTCTCGAACCCCGCCGCCCGCAGCGCCCCCGCCACCAGCGGCGCGGCCTGCGGTGCGAACTCCAGCCGCGGCAGCAGCCCCCGCTCCCGGAACGCGCCGACGAGCGCGGCGACGTCGGCGGGGGTGGGGGCGGTGCCGGGCAGCGGGGTGGCGTAGTTGAGGTAGGGGCTGTCGGTGCCGACGGCGAAGCCGGCGACGAAGCCGCCGGTCTCGACGACGTCGGGGCGGCGGCGGAGGTTGGCGACGGCGAAGTTCTGGACCTGCTTGTCCATGGGGGTAGCCACGGTGGTATCGACCTCACGAAGTCTCTGACGTGCGCAGACAGGAGAGAGCGTGGGGCCGCCGTACGGGACGGGCGTGTCCGGCGTTGAAGAGCGGGCGGCTCCGCTACGGAAGCGGGCGGGCCGCTCGGCGCCGACGGCGGCCGCTGACGGGCGCCGGGATCAAAGGCTTCGTTCCTCACCGTGAGTGCGCCGGCGGTCGGCCGGCGGAGGCGTCCGCGGGCGCGGACGGCGGCCAATGTCCCACGCGGGCCGCCGCCATGCAACGGCTTTGCGGGATGAGACCGGAATGTCAGTGGGGGCTGCCACAGTACGGGGCATGGACATCGACCGGTTCTGGCATCTCGTCGAATCGGCGCGCTCGTCCGCGGCGGCGGACGGCGTGCCCTTCGACGAGGCGCTCGTGGGACTCCTCGCGGGGCTCCCCCGGCAGGAGATCCTGGCGTACGCGGAGCGGTTCGGCGAGGTGCACGGTGCCCTGTACCGCTGGGACGTGTGGGCGGCCGCGTATCTCATCGGCGGGGGCTGCTCGGACGACAGTTTCATGGACTTCCGCGCCGGGGTGATATCCCTCGGCCGCGAGTGGTACGAGCGCGTCGCGGCCGCGCCGGACAGCCTCGCCGAGCACCCGGCCGTCGCCGAGGCCGCGCGGGACGGCCACGACGAGGTCCTCTTCCACGAGGAGGTGAACTACGCGGCGGGCGCCGCCTTCGAGCGGCTGACGGGCAGCAGGGACGCCTTCCACGAGGCGTGGGCGGAGTACCGGCCGGCGGACGGCGAGGCCGGCACGGCACCCGACATGGGGGAGGACTTCGACTTCGACGACGACGGGGAGATGCGGAAACGCCTGCCACGCCTCGCTGAGCTGTATCTCCGGACGGCGGACCGGATGTAGGGGGTCCTCGTTCCGGTGCGCGTACGCCCGGGGCGTACCCGGCGAACCGGCCGCCGGGTCACCCCGCGGCGAGGGCGACCACGATCGCGATGATCGTGGCGAGTACGGCGAGGAGGCCGAGGACGAGGAAGCTGAGCCCGGCGCAGTTGCCGACCAGGCTGCCGGCGGCCCGCCACCCTCGCGGCGTCAGCCCGGCGAAGCGCCGCGGGGCACGGGGCCGGGGCCCGGGGCCCGGCGCGGGCTCCGGTGTCAAGGCCGCGGCGGGCACGTCGGGTTGCGGGTGCGGGGCCCGGGGACCGTCTCCGGCGGCACCGGGATCCACGGCCGCCGCCTCCGGCGTGGGCTCCCGCGCTGCCGCCTTCTCCCGTACGGGCGGCCCGGCCCCCACCCCAGCGGACCCACCCGCCCCCGGCGCCGCCGCGCGCGTGGCCCCCGCCCCGTACCGTTCCGTCAGCTCCCTTCCCTGCCGCTGGTACGCCAGCACGATCCCCGCCCACCGGTCCGGCATGCCGGACCACGACGAGCCGGCGGTACCGGCAGCCGCGCCCGCCTCCTCCGCCAGCGCGCGCAGCGCCACCGGGTCCGGCCGGGCCGCCGGGTCGAGGGCCAGGCAGGCCCGCACGAGGCCGAGCAGCGGCTCCGGCACGGCGCCGAGGTCCACCGCACCGCGCGCGACGAGCGCCAGCAGACGGACCGGGTCGCCGGTGTCCGGGCACGGCGGCCGGCCGGTGGCCAGGGTGCAGAGTGTGGCGCCGAGTGCGTAGACGTCGCACGCGGGCGTCGCCGGCTCGCCGCGCGCCTGTTCCGGGGCGATGTACGCGAGGGTGCCGAGGGTCAGCCGGGTACGCGTGAGGTCGGTGGCGTGTGAGATGCCGAAGTCGATGACCTGGATGCCGTCCGCGGGCAGCAGCACGTTCTGCGGCTTCAGGTCGCGGTGCACGACGCCGACGGCGTGCAGCGCCTGGAGGGCTGCCGCGCAGTCGGCGGCGAGCCGGGCGACCGTGGCGGAGTCGGCGGGGCCGCCGCGCACGGTGAGTTCGCCGAGGGAGGGCGCCGAAACGTAGTCCGTCGCCAGCCACGGCCGCGGGGCCGCCGGGTCGGCGGCGCGTACCCGCACGGTGTGCGGCCCGGCCACCCGGCGGGCCACGCCGACCTCGCGGGCGAACCGCGCCCGGTCCGCGTCGTCGGCCTCTCCCTCCGCCAGCAGGGTCTTGACGGCGGCCAGTTCGCCCGTGGAGGTCTCGACGGCGAGGTAGACGCGGCCCATGCCGCCCGCGGAGAGCCGGGCGACGAGCCGGTACGGGCCGAGGTGGCGCGGGTCGGCCCGGTGCAGCGGGCCGGGAGTCACGCCGAGGTCAGGCACAGCATCCGCCCCCTTTCGGTGAAGAGGTACCGCACCTGCGTCGTGCCGGGGCATCCGTCCTCGCCCTGGACCAGCGCCAGTACCCGCAGCACCGCGCGGCCCTCCGGGACGGTGTCGGCGCATCCGACGGTGGTGGCGAAGACCGCGTCATCGGTGAGGGGCGTGACGTCGAGAAGGGAGCCGTCCTGCGGCTCGGCCCCGATCACGCACTCACCCTCGGTGAACCGCCGCTCCAGGCAGAGGCTGACGACTCCCGCGTCGCTCTGCCGGGTCCACGCGACCGCCGCGTCGGTGCCCATGCAGCGGTCGACGACGCCGCCGTCCTCCGTCGCGATCACCTTCCAGGGCGTGTCGGTTCCCGGGCCGCAGGCGACGGTCTCGGGGGCCTCGGCGGTCCAGCCGCGTGCCGGGTCCAGGCCGGTACGTACGCACTCGCCCGGCGATACGCCGGCGAACGCGCGGTCGGTGGCGTCGGGTTCGCGCGACTGCTCGGACCGGTAGTAGCCGTAGGCGCCGACGCCTGCGAGGAGCAGGAGGAGGGAGGCCATGAGCGTCTGCACGGAGCGGACGAAGGTCCGCGCGCCCCGGCCGGGCCTGTCGGCTTCCCCGTCCGGCACGTCCCGTGCGTCCCCCGCGCCCCCCTCATCCCGCCGCGGCTCGGGCTCCGGCGTCGCCTGTGGTCCGGGGCGGTGCGCTTCCCGTGCGGCCGTCGCCTCCGGCACCGTCCCTGCCGGCTCGCGAACGGCCGTCGCCTCCGCTGTCGGCTCGCGTACGGTCTCCGGCTCCTCCCGTACCGTCTCCGGCGGCAGTTGCGTCGCGCCCGGCGCCCCGCCCGCGGGCCCCGGCCACTCCTGGCCCTCACTGCTTTCCCGCAGCACCCGCGGGTCCGCCGCCAGCGCCCGCCCCTGTCGCGCGTACCCCTCGATCAGCCTCGCCCACGGCGCCGGCAGCCATCCGCTCGCGTCCGGCACCGTCGGGAACTCGGCCAGTTCGAAGGTGAAGAGGTCCAGCAGCTCCGCGGTCCGCGGCCGGTCGGCGGGGGAGAGCGCGAGGCAGGCGCGAACCACCGGGGCGAGTTCGTCCGGTAACCCGGCCAGGTCGGTCCGGCCCTCCGCCACGTAGGTGAGCAGCAGCAGCATCTCGGTGTCCGCGGGATACGGCGGGCGGCCGACGGCGAGATGGAAGAGGGTGGCGCCGAGGGAGTAGACGTCGGAGGCCGCGGTGGAGGGCTCGCCGACGGCCTGCTCGGGGGAGGTGAAGGCGACGGTGCCCAGGGTGAGCTGGGTACGGGTCAGGTCGGCGGCGTGCGAGATGCCGAAGTCGATGAGGCGGGGGCCGGCGAGTTCGAGCAGCAGGTTCTGCGGTTTGACGTCCCGGTGCACGATGCCCTGGCGGTGCAGCTCCGCCAGCGACTCCAGCGCGCCCCGCGTCACCCACCGGGCCCCGGTCCCGGCCAGCGGCCCGGCACGGCGCACCAGTTCCGCCACGGAGGGGGCGGGCACGTATTCGGTCGCCATCCACGGGCGCGGCGCCTCGGGGTCGGCGTCGAGGACGCGCGCGGTCCGCACGCCCTCGGCCCGCCGGGCGACCTTCACTTCGCGTGCGAAGCGGCGCCGGTCGGTGGCGTCGATCTCGCCTTCGGCGAGCAGGGTCTTGACGGCGGCCAGGGAGCCGTCGCGTACGGAACGTGCGAGGAAGACGCGCCCCATCCCGCCGGTGGCGAGCCGCCCCAGCAGCGTGTACGGGCCGAGCGCCGCCGGATCGTCCTCCTGAAGCGGCCGGATGTCCGCACCCTCGCCCGCGGCAGAACCGCCCGGCGTCTCCCCCTCCACGGCCAACGGGCCCTCCTCCGGGTCACGTTTGCAGGAGAGAGTGTAGTCGCGGCCATGACACGGAGTTGAGACCGCGGCGAGGGTTGGTCGCACGGGGCTCGCGGGCGTGTGCGCAGAGATCGGTACACCGGCGGGAGGGGCAGAGAACCGAGGCCCTGCCCCTCCCCCGGGACTCAGTCGGTCAACGGCAGGTAGACCCGGTTGCCCGTGGCGGCGAACTCCCTGGACTTCTCCAGCATGCCGCGTTCGATCTCCTCCGCGGTCAGCTCCGCCCGGTCGTCGGAGCCGAAGCGTTCCGTGATGTTCCTGCTGATCTTCATCGAGCAGAACTTCGGACCGCACATCGAGCAGAAGTGGGCCGTCTTCGCCGGCTCCGCCGGGAGGGTCGCGTCGTGGAACTCGCGGGCCGTGTCCGGGTCCAGGGCCAGGTTGAACTGGTCCTCCCAGCGGAACTCGAAGCGGGCGTCCGACAGGGCGTCGTCCCAGTCCTGGGCGCCCGGGTGGCCCTTGGCGAGGTCCGCGGCGTGGGCGGCGATCTTGTACGTGATCACGCCGGTCTTGACGTCGTCCCGGTCCGGGAGGCCGAGGTGTTCCTTCGGGGTGACGTAGCAGAGCATCGCCGTGCCCCACCAGGCGATCATCGCCGCGCCGATGCCGGACGTGATGTGGTCGTAGGCGGGCGCGATGTCGGTGGCCAGGGGGCCGAGGGTGTAGAACGGGGCCTCTTCGCAGATCTCCTGCTGGAGGTCGACGTTCTCCTTGATCTTGTGCATCGGGACGTGTCCCGGGCCCTCGATCATGGTCTGCACGCCGTGGGACTTCGCGATCCGGTTCAGTTCGCCGAGTGTGTGCAGCTCCGCGAACTGCGCCTCGTCGTTGGCGTCGGCGATCGAACCGGGGCGCAGGCCGTCGCCGAGGGAGAACGTCACGTCGTACGCGGCGAGGATCTCGCACAGCTCGTCGAAGTGGGTGTAGAGGAACGACTCCCGGTGGTGGGCCAGGCACCAGGCGGCCATGATCGAGCCGCCGCGGGAGACGATGCCCGTCTTGCGGCGGGCGGTGAGCGGGACGTAGCGCAGCAGGACGCCGGCGTGGACGGTCATGTAGTCGACGCCCTGCTCGCACTGTTCGAGGACGGTGTCCTTGTAGACGTCCCAGCTCAGTTCCTCGGCGCGGCCGTCGACCTTCTCCAGCGCCTGGTAGAGGGGCACGGTGCCGATGGGCACGGGGGAGTTGCGCAGGATCCACTCGCGGGTGGTGTGGATGTTGCGGCCGGTGGAGAGGTCCATGACCGTGTCGGCGCCCCAGCGGGTGGCCCACGTCATCTTCTCCACCTCCTCCTCGATGGAGGAGGTGACGGCCGAGTTGCCGATGTTGGCGTTCACCTTCACCAGGAAGTTCTTGCCGATGATCATCGGTTCGGACTCGGGGTGGTTGACGTTCGCGGGGAGCACGGCGCGGCCGGCCGCGATCTCGTCGCGGACGAAGGCGGGCTCGACGCGCTCGCGGAGCGCGACGAACTCCATCTCGGCGGTGATCTCCCCGCGTCTGGCGTACGCGAGTTGGGTGACGGCCGCGCCGCGGGCGCGCCGCGGCTGGCGCGGGCGGCCGGGGAAGACGGCGTCGAGGTTGCGCAGGCCGCCGCGGGGCGAGGTGTGTTTGAGGCCGTCGTCCTCGGGGCGGGGCGGACGGCCCGGGTACTCCTCGGTGTCGCCGCGGGCGATGATCCAGTTCTCGCGCAGCGGGGTGAGCCCGCGGCGTACGTCGGTGTCGGTGGTCGGGTCGGTGTACGGCCCGGACGTGTCGTACAGCGTCACGTCCTGGCCGTTGGTGAGGTGCACGCGCCGCACCGGGACCCTGATGTCGGGCCGTGCGGGGTGCTCGAGGTGGTCCTTGTGCCAGCCGATCGCGCTGGTTTCCGCGGACTTCGCGGATTCCGCGGAGTCCCCGGTGGCGGGCGTACGTGCATCCGAAACGGTCATGGAGACCCACTCCCTACGCCGGCATTACCCGGTAACAGGTTCGGCGGTCGGCGCAGCCTCGGTCCGGATCCGGATCCGTCAGCGCCCTCTCAGCCCGGTGCTCCGAGCTCCCGCGGTGTGCAATTCGCCGACCACGCTAACCGCTGCACGCACCGGTACGAAAGAGGGCCCCGGAGGACTCCTGCGATGATCTGGCGGTGACACATTCGCACAGCCACCACCACGGCGCCCCCGCCCCGCCCGCCTCGCACCGGCTGCGCAGGGTGATCGCCGCGGTGCTCGTCCCCTTCGCGCTGGCGGTGCTCGCCGGGCTGATCGCGCTGTGGCCGGGGAGTGAACCGGCGGGCGAGCGCAGCGGCATCGGCTTCGACCAGGAGCGGCAGCGGGCGAAGGTCACGAAGGTCGAGGAGGTGAAGTGCGCGGACGTGGGCGCACAGATCCAGGAGCAGGGGCCGCCGGGCGGCGGGGCCGACACCGACGAGCCGCGGCCCGACGAGGACGCGGTGTGCGAGCAGGCGACGATCGAGGTGACGTCGGGCAAGCACGCCGGGCGGACCTTCACGGAGATCGTCGCGCCCGACGCGTCCCGGCGGTACGAGGTGGGGCAGGAGCTCGTCGTCTCCTACTCGCCGAAGGCGCCGCGCGAGTTGCAGTACGCCGTCTCCGACGTGGTACGCACCGTGCCGATGACGGCGCTGGCGCTGCTCTTCGCGGTCGCGGTGGTCGTCGTCGGGCGGCTGCGCGGGCTGGCGGCGCTCGCGGCGCTGGCGGTGAGCTTCGCGATCCTGATCCTGTTCATCCTGCCGGCGATCCTCGACGGGTCGAACCCGCTGGTGGTGGCGGTGGTCGGGGGCAGCGCCATCATGCTGATCGCGCTCTATCTCTGTCACGGCTTCAACGTGCGTACGTCCGTGGCCGCCCTGGGCACGCTCGCGTCGCTGCTGCTGATCGGGCTGCTGGGGTCGCTGTTCATCGGCTGGTCGAAACTGACCGGGAACACCGACGACTTCACGGGGCTCATCCACACCCAGTACCCGGACATCGACATGAGCGGGCTGCTGCTCGCGGGGGTGCTGATCGGCTCGCTCGGGGTGCTCGACGACGTGACGGTGACGCAGGCGTCCGCGGTGTGGGAGCTGCGGCAGGCCGATCCGTCGGCGCCGTGGCGGAAGTTGTACGCGTCCGCGATGCGGATCGGGCGTGATCACATCGCGTCGGTGGTGAACACGCTGGTCCTCGCGTACGCGGGGGCGGCGCTGCCGCTGCTGCTGCTCTTCACGATCGCCGACCAGGGCGTCGGCACGGTGGCGACGAGCGAGTTCGTCGCCGAGGAGATCGTACGGACCCTCGTGGGCAGCATCGGGCTGGTCGCGTCGGTGCCGCTGACGACGGGGCTCGCGGCGCTCGTCGTCTCCGCCGACCGCCGCCACGGGGCGGGGCCGGGGCCGGGCCCGGTGCCGGGTGCGGAACCGGGCGGGGGCTGGGGACCGGGTGCCGGTACGGGTACGGGAGCAGATCCGCGTACTGGACCGGGACCGGGTTCGGGGCCGGGCGCCCCTGAGGGCTGGGCGCCGGGCACGGGCTCCGGCGCTGCCGCGGCTCCCCCGAGGGCCGCTCCCGCCGCCGGGGCGGCGGCGGACGGCGGCGCCGGAGGTAGCGCCGGAGACGAGGGAGCCGGCCGGCTACCAGTCGTTCTTCGACGACGACGCGGTCATGAACTTCCGCACCAGGAAGATCGCACCCGCGATCAGCGCCGCGGCCAGCAGCACCTTGAAGAGCAGGCCGATGATGAAGCCGACCAGCGCCATGATCAGGCTGCCGAAGACCACCAGCACGATCGCCGGGATCAGCACCCACGTCACCCACCACGGCAGTCCCGCGGTGATCTCTTTCACGGACACGGTCATTCCTCCTCCGGTACGCCGGGGTTGTCCCGGTGCCTTCGATGCTAGGACGCCGGGCGGGCGGATGGGAGTGCCCCCTGCCCCGGTCCATCCCGGAACGAACCCCGAGGCGACCCTGAGGGACTGATTCACGCCTCGGGTGGAGAGAAGACCACCAGAACCCGGAGATCCTCGGTGATGTGGTGGAAACGATGCGGTACGCCCGCCGGTACGTAGACGACGCAACCCCTGCCGACCTGCAGGGTTTCGTCGCCGACGGTGACGGAGCCGCGACCGCTCATGATCACGTAGACCTCGTCCTGGCGATGGGGCTGCTGCGGATCGGGCGCTCCCGCGTCCAGCGCGTAGAGGCCCACCGACATGTTCCGCTCGCGCACGAACTGCAGGTACGCTCCGTCGTTCGCACGGCGCTCCGCCTCGAGGTCGTCCAGCCGGAATGCCTTCATCGTGCTCCATCCTCCGCGCCCACGGTGCTCCCGACTACCTCTGGAACGATCAACCCATGAAGACTTTCCTGATCAAGACCCTCGCCAACGCGGCGGCCCTCGCGGTCGCGGTCTGGCTGATCCCCGACGTCGGGCTGACCGGTCACGACAACGCCGACAAGGCCGTCACACTGCTGCTGGTCGCGTTGATCTTCGGCGTCGTGAACTTCATCGTCAAGCCCCTCGTGCAACTCCTGTCGCTGCCGCTGCTGGTGCTCACCCTCGGGCTCTTCACGCTCGTGATCAACGCCTTGATGCTGATGCTCACCTCCTGGATCGCGGACAAAGCGGACTTGAGCTTCCATGTGGATGGATTCTGGACAGCGGTGCTCGGCGGACTGGTGATCAGCATCGTGTCGTGGGCGACGAGCATGGCCCTCGACCGGGACTGACGGCCGCGCGCACCGGCACGGACCGGAGCGGCGGCCTCCGGGGCCCGGGAACCGGCGCGGGAACCGGCGCGGGAACCGGCCGCCGGCACCGGGCGCCCGCGCCCCGGCTGAGGCAGGATGGACCGCATGCGAACGAGCGAACGCCCCCTCCCCGCGCCTTTCCGCGTCTGCTTCGTCTGCACCGGCAACATCTGCCGCTCGCCGATGGCCGAGGCCGTCTTCCGCGCCCGTGTCGCGGAGGCGGGGCTCGACGGCGAGATCGAGGTGGACAGCGCCGGCACCGACGGCTGGCACATCGGCGAAGCCGCCGACCCGCGCGCCGCCGCCGTGCTCACCGGGCACGGCTACGAGCTGGTGCACACCGCCCGGCAGTTCACGCCCGACTGGTTCGCCGAACGCGACCTCGTCCTCGGCCTGGACGGCGGGCACGTCCGCAGGCTGCTCAAGATCGCGCCGACGCCCGTCGACGCCGAGAAGGTGCGGCTGCTGCTCTCCTTCGCGCCCGACCTCGACCTGACCGACGTCGAGGACCCGTACTACGGCGGCACCCGCGGCTTCGAAGAGGCTCTGGACCTGATCGAGACCGCCGCCGAGGGTCTGCTCCAGGCCGTACGCGACGAACTCACCGCCCGCCCGTGAACCCTCCGCCGGCCGGCGCCGCGCGGGGCGCCGGGAACGACCCCCGGGCCGTCGAGGCCCGCGCCGCCGCGCTCGCGGGCGCTCCCGTACGGACCGCGCGCCCCGTCGGCGGCGGGGACATCTCCGCCGCGCACCGCCTCGAACTCGCCGACGGCCGCCGCGTCTTCGCCAAGACCCGCGTCGGCGCCCCCGCGGACTTCTTCGCCGCCGAGGCGCACGGCCTGCGCCTCCTCGCGGAGACCGGCGCCGTCCCCGTCCCCGCCGTGCTCGGCGAGGAGCCCGGGATGATCCTGCTGGAGTGGATCGAGCCGGGCCCCGCGACCCCCGCGCAGGCCGAGCGGCTGGGCCGCGACCTCGCCGCGCTGCACGCCACCCCCGCCGCCGCCTTCGGCACCCCTTGGCCCGCCTACATCGGCTCGCTCCCGCTGCCGTCCCCGGACCCACCGGGCACACCGGATCCGCCCGGCACCGCGGCCACCCCCGGCCCTCCGGATCCGGCTCCGGAACCACCCCCTGAGCACACCGGACATGCGCCTGCCTCCCCCGCTGACTGGCCCGCCTTCTACGCCGGGCACCGGCTGCTTCCCTTTCTACGCCTCGCCACTGACAACGGCGCCCTCACGTCCGCCGACACCCGCGCCGTCGAGCGCCTCTGCGACGTGATCGACGAGGTCACGGGCCCGCCGCAGCCGCCCGCCGTCATCCACGGCGACCTCTGGTCCGGCAACGTGCAGTGGTCGGCGGGCGACCGCGCGTACCTCATCGACCCCGCCGCGCAGGGCGGCCATCCCGAGATCGACCTCGCGTTCCTGGAGCTCTTCGGCTGCCCGCAGCTCGGGCGGCTGCTCGCGGCGTACGAGGAGGTGCGCCCGCTGCCCGGCCGCCGCGGCCGGGTGCCGCTGTACCAACTCCACCATCTGCTCGTGCACGCCGCGCTCTTCGGCGCCGGCTACGGCGCGCAGTGCGGCGCCGCGGCGCGCGCGGCCCTGGAAGGAGCCGGCCGATGACCCCGGACGACGCCCCGCACGCGGACCCGCCCCCGCGGCACACCGCCGAAACCCCCGAAGCCCCCGAAGCGACGGCAGCCGACGCCACCCGCGTCGTACGCGCCGGCCTCCCCGCCCCCGAGCCGTACGAACCCGCCCTCCCCGGCCCCGTCTTCGCCGCCCACTACCACCTCCCCGGCGACGTCACCGCCGCCCCCTACGACTACGGCCGCGACGCCAACCCCACCTGGACCCGCCTCGAAGCCGCCCTCGCCGAGCTGGAGTCGCCCGGCGTCCCCGCCGAGGCCGTGGCCTTCGCCTCCGGCATGGCCGCGATCACCGCCGTCCTCATGGCCGTCCCCGGACCGCCGCGGGACGGGGACGGGCCCCGCGGCCACGTCGTCCTCCCCTCCGACGGCTACAACCTCGTCCCCGGCGGCCTCCGCGCCCTCCTCCAGGAGCACGGCACCGACGTCCGCACCGCCCCGACCGCAGGCGACGCCCAGGCCGAACTCCTCGACGGCGCCCGCCTGCTGTGGCTGGAGACCCCCTCCAACCCCGGCCTCGACGTCTGCGACGTCCGCCGCCTCGCCGCCGCCGCGCACGCCGCGGGCGCGCTCGTCGCCGTCGACAACACCCTGCCGACCCCCCTCGGCCAGCGCCCCCTGGAGCTCGGCGCCGACCTCTCCGTCGCCAGCGGCACCAAGGCGCTCACCGGCCACGGCGACGTCCTCCTCGGCTACGCCGTCACCCGCGACCCCGCGCTCGCCCGCCGGCTGCGCACCTGGCGGAAGACCGCGGGCGCCATCCCCGGGCCGATGGAGGCGTGGCTCGCGCACCGTTCGCTGGCGACGCTGGAACTGCGCACCGCGCGCCAGGCGGCGAACGCCCTCGCCGTGGCCGAAGCGCTGCGCGCGACGCCGGGGGTACGGGACGTGCGCCACCCCGGCCTGCCGTCCGACCCCGCGCACGCGCTCGCCGCGCGCCAGATGCGCGCCGGGCGGTACGGGTGCGTGGTGGCGTTCACGCTGCCGGACCGGGCCGCGGCGGAGCGGTTCCTGGGCGCGGCGCGGCTGGTCGACGAGGCGACGAGCTTCGGCGGCGTGCGCTCGACCGCGGAGCGGCGCGGGCGCTGGGGCGGGGACGCGGTGCCGGAGGGCTTCGTCCGGTTCTCCGCGGGCGTCGAGGACACCGCGGACCTCGTCGCTGACCTGCGCGAAGCGCTCGCGTACGCGCTCGGTAGCTGACTCCGTACATAACCAGACAAAGTATGGCCAAAGCGACAAAACTCGCGTAAATCGGTAATGCATGTGTTCATGGTGTGTGGGGGAGCCGCGGGCACGCGGATCGGGAGCCGCGTCGAGACGCCCGTCGGCACAGCTCTCAAGGGAGATCACACCATGCGTAAGATCGCCGCAACACTGGGAGCGGCCGGGGTCATCGCCCTGGCTCCCCTGACCGGCGCGAGCGCGCAGCCCGCCGCCACCCCGGCGGACAACCCCCAGACCACGGTCCAGCAGGAGCAGGGTCCGCGCGGCCCGAAGGGCGACAGCGCGAGCAACTGGGGCCTGCTGGGTCTGGCCGGCCTGCTCGGCCTCGCCGGTCTCGCGAAGAAGTCCGGCACGAGCCACCGCCGCGGCGACGTCTCCGACCGCGCCGCCCAGACGACGGGCACGCGCCGCGAGTACGGCATGGAGCACGACACCCACGGGCACGCCCGCGGCCACGGCAAGGACGCCGGCCAGACGAACAAGTCCGGCGAGGAGATGCGCGGCGGCGAGCAGGGCAAACACGGCAAGCACGGGGGCAAGCACGGCAGGCACGGGATGCACGGCGACAAGCGCGGCATGTCCGGTGACACGTCCGGCACTTCGGCTTCGTCCGGCATGAAGGGCGGCGAGTCCGGCGGCGCGTCCCGTACGTCCCCCTCGCCCGACCCCGGCCGCACCACGCACAGCGACATCACCGGCGGCACCGCGCACGAGAGCAAACCCGGCACCGACGAGAGCGGCACCACGCACCGGGTCTTCGGCAAGGACGAACCGGCCCCCGGCGACGACGACAAGCGGCGGTGACCGCCCAGGCGCCCCACCGCCGGATCACCGCCCGTCCCGTCGCGCCCCGCGCCCCCGCGCGCCCGGCGCGGCGGGACGGGGGTGCTCACGCCGTACGCACCGCTCCGCCGCATTCCTCCGCCGGCCGCGGGTTTCGACCACCGCCCCGCGTGCCACATACATCCCATGACCGTGTCCCACCGGCCGGTGGTCAAGCGCACCGCCCGCGCCGTCCTCCTGGACGGCGACGAGATGCTGCTCATCAAGCGCACCAAGCCCGGCCGCGAGCCCTACTGGATCACTCCCGGCGGCGGTGTCGAGCCCGCGGACGCCTCCGTCGTCGCCGCGCTCCACCGCGAGGTCGACGAGGAGCTGGGCGCCCGCGTCACCGGAGTCGTCCCCGTCTTCGTCGACACCGTCCCCGAGGACGGGCGCGGTGTGAAGGTCCAGCACTTCTTCGCCTGCCGGCTGGCGTCCATGGACCCGGCCCGGCGCCACGGCCCCGAAGTCGACGAGCCCTGCGGCGAGTACGAGACGGTGCGCATCCCCTTCACGCGCGAGGGCGTCGACTCCGTCGACGTCGTGCCGCCCAGCCTCCGCGCCTATCTGCGGACGAACATCGAGGGCGTCCTGGCCGTTCTCGCGGACGACTTCGGCTAGCGGCCCCTCACCCGCCGGTGAGGGTCAGCGCGTACGCCTCCCGCAGGTCCCGGCCGCTGTACGCGTGCGAGGCGAGGCCGCTCACATGGTGGTCGGCGTTGACGGCGACCGACCGGGGCACCACCGCGAAGAGGTCGGTGTCCGACATGGAGTCCCCGTACGCCACGCAGTCCGCCCGCGTCAGCCCGTACTCCGCGCAGAGCAGATCCGCGATCCGCACCTTGTCGGGCGGCCCGAGGATGCCCGCCATGTCGACGGGCTCGCGGAACGGCAGCGCCGGGAACCGCGACCCGTGCGCCGCGTGCACCCCCCACTCCAGCAGCCGTTCGACGAAGAAGCCGGGCGCCAGGGAGATGACCGCGCAGCGCTCCCCGCGGGCGGTGATGTCCGCCCACACCTCGCGGATCCCCGCGAGCCACGGCGCGCCCGCGAACGCCCGGCCCAGGATCTCGGGCGTGAGGCTGCTCCACATGCCGTGGGCGTGCTCGGCGTAGTCGTACGTGTCGATCTCGCCGGAGACGAACGCCGCGTCCAGCGCCTGGAACTCCGCGACCAGGCCGAGTTGCCGCGCCAGCTCGATGTTCGCGGAGGAGCCGTGCAGCAGGGTGCCGTCCATGTCGAAGATGTGCAGCCGGGACATGGCGTGAGGCTAGGACGTGCGCACGCCCGCGGACAAACGATTACTCGCGCCGCACCCCGCGCCGTGCCGCGGCAAGACACGGCAGGGCACCGCGAGGTCAGTCCGGGTCGTGCTCCGGGCCGCCGTAGTCGGGGCTGGTGAAGTCGGGGCTCGAATAGCTCGGTCCGTCCTTCGACTGGCCGTCGTCGGGGCTGGAGAACGCCGGGCGCGAGTAGCCCAGCCGCGGGGTGCGGGTGGCGGTCGGGTCGGTACGCACCGCGGGGTACGCCCCGCCGCCCCCGGCACCGCCGCCCTCGGGTCCCGCGTCCGGGCCGCCGCCCTCGGTGCCGCCGGCGAGGGCCTGCTCGATGAAGGGCTGGATGCCGCGTTCGAGGAGCGCCGTGCGCCACTCCTCGCGGGCGCGGTCGACCTGCTCGGTCAGGTCCCGGCTGGCCGCCGCCCTGATGGACGTCGAGCCGTTGCGCACCGCCGTCAGCAGCAGCGCGACCATCGAGATGACGATGGCGGCGGCCGCGAGGATCGCGAAGATCCAGCCCGCCTGGCGCATCGAGGAGGCCACGGACGGCTCGGGGTTCATCAAGTGCAGGAGATAGCCGACGAGAAGGAAGATCACCGCCGCCGTACCGGCCAGCACCGGCACCAGCACCGCCGCCGCGGCGGCCACCCCCGCACTGGAGTTGCCGCCCTGGGCGCCGCCCCGCGCGCCGGAGAAGCGGATACCGTCAGGGCCGCCCAGCGTCCCGCCGCCCGCCGAGGGGCGGCGCAACTCCGTGCGCAGCCCTACATACCGCTCGTATTCGGCCGACGCGGTCGCGGAAATCTCGGCCGTGGCGCCGAGGGCCCGGGTGCGGAGCTGCTCGGGGTTGAGCGGCCGTCCGCCGCCGGCGCCGACCGTGAACTCGGCATTGTGCAGCGCGGTATCGAGGAGCCGCTCGAACTCCGGGCGGTCCTCGGTCAGCAGATGCGACGCACTGGTCATGTGCTTGTGCTCCCCCGGATGGGCAGGCAACAAGGCAAACGGGGACGGAGCGTGCCTGCGGCGCTAGGCCCTGGGCGGCAGAGCCTATTACCGATGGTAGAGCGCTTCGCGTATGGCGGATAAGTGTCTTTTCAGAAAAGGAGGTTCCGTATTAGAGCACGCCAGGCGGGCGCGCGCTACCGCCCGACCAGCGGAAGTCGCACGACAAGCAGTTTTCCGGCCATGGTGACCCCCCCGTCCATGGCGATGGCCAGGTCGTCCGCGTAGATGTGCGGCCCCTGTACGGAGGCGCCGCGCTCCTCGGGATCGGTGTCCTCGCTGGGCACTTCCCCGAGCAGATACGGGATCGGGCTGTGCCCGTGCACCAGCCGCTCGCCGCCGTACCGGCCCAGCAGTTCCCGTACCGCCGAGGGTCCCGTCTCCTCGTCACGGAAGGCGAAACGCTTGGTGAACTTGCGGAAGAGATCCCACACCTCGTCCGCCTCCGAGCGGGCGAGGATGTCGTGGATGGTGTCGTTCACGCCCTCGATGGAGTCGCCGTAGTCGAGGTACGCGGTGGTGTCGGAGTGCACCAGGAGGTGGTCGTCCTCCTCGTGGATGGCGTCGAGCCGCGCCATCCACTGCAGGTGGACGTCCTCCAGCCGCTCCATGTCGGTGCGCTGGCCTCCGTTGAGGAGCCAGGCGGCCTGGAAGGAGGCGGTGCCGGCGCCGGAGTTGACCGGCGTGTCGCCGAAGCGCTTGGCGCCGAGCAGCAGCAGCTCGTGGTTGCCCATGAGCGCCTTGCAGTAGCCGCCGGCGGCCGCGGCCTCGGCGGACAGCCGCATGACGAGGTCGATGACGCCGATGCCGTCGGGGCCGCGGTCGGTGAAGTCGCCGAGGAACCACACGCGGGTGTTCCCGGCGATCCAGCGGTCGGCCTCGTCGACGATGCCCTGGGCGCGCAGGGCGGCGCGCAGCTCGTCGAGATAGCCGTGGACGTCGCCGACGACGTACAGCGGGCCGTAGCCGCCGCTCTCGCCGCGCCTGATCACCGGCAGGTCGGCCTGGGTCGGGGTGTACCCGTCGTCGGCGTGCCCGAAGGCGTCACCGGCGGCCGGCGCCGCGGGGACGGGAGGCGCCGCCCCGGCGGGCACCCCAGCCGTGGTCCGCAGCCCCGGCGTCTGACCGGCCCCCTGTTGCATCGAACCCCTCCACCGCCTAGCCGTTCTGCCACCGGGACACGACCCGGCCGCCATGGGACCAGGTGCCGCTCCCCCGTGCTGGTGGAGGAGATCCGCGGTGTGCGTGCGCCCATCATAGAAATGCCTGTCCCGCCTTGTGCGGTACCAGGGGCCGCCAATTGGCTCCGGCTGCGGAAGACGGCGCCCTCCGGACCACCAGAACCGGGCAAACGGGGCACGACCGGCGCCGGGCGAGGACCGGGTGAGGCCACCGGGGGTCATGAGTTGCCGTACGGCGCGGGCGCGGGCGGGTCCGTGCCGGGCGGGCGCGGCGGGGCGTGCCTCGGCGCGGGGCGTCGCCCGGGGTGTGCCGCGGTGCCGAAGGGGGCGTACGGCGGGGGTCCGGCGGCGGGGGTGCGGGTGGCCGTACGAGCCGGGCGTGAGCCGGGTCGTACGGCCGGAGGACTCCGCTACGCCGGGCGGCGCGGGGCGCTGACGACCGTACGCGGCGGGCGGCGCTGCGAGGACGCCCGCACGATCAGATCCGTCGGTATGACCTGCTCGATGGGCCGGCCCGCGTCGACTCCCTCGATGGCGTCGATCAGGAGCTGGACGACCGCCGTGCC
The DNA here is from genome assembly GCF_003945505.1 of Streptomyces sp. WAC 06738. Classification (NCBI taxonomy): domain Bacteria; kingdom Bacillati; phylum Actinomycetota; class Actinomycetes; order Kitasatosporales; family Streptomycetaceae; genus Streptomyces; species Streptomyces sp. WAC 06738. The sequence continues at coordinate 3,894,839 of NZ_CP029618.1, forward strand.
GATGCGGCGCGGCTTCAGCGAGAGCGTGGTGATGGGCGGGTCGGTGGAGGCGTAGCCCGGGGACTCGCTGCAGCAGACGAGCATCAGGTCGTCGGGCACCCGCAGGCCGTAGCGGCGGGTGGCGGCGAGGAGGTCGGTGCCGTTGGGGTCGAAGAGGCCGTAGACGGCGTCCGGGCGGTCCGGGCGGGCGAGCAGCCGGTCGGCGGCGACGGCGCCCGCGCGGGGGTCGTGGGCGGGGTAGGACTCGTACACCGGGTCCTGTCCGACGCGCTCGCACCAGGTGAGGTACGCGGTGGTGGACAGCCGGGTGTAGGTGTCCGTGCTGGTGCCGGTGAGCAGACCGATGCGGCGGGCGCCGGCGTCGGCGAGGTGGTCGAGCAGGTCCATGACGGCGGCCTGGTGGTCGTTGTCGACCCAGGCGGTGACGGGCAGGGAGCCGCCGGGGCGGCCGTCGCTGACGACGGGGATGCCCTGCCGGACGATCTCGCTGACGACGGGGTCGCCCTCGGCCGGGTCGATGACCACGGTGCCGTCGAGGGCCACGTTGGACCACACGTCGTGCCGCGAGGTCGCGGGGAGGATCACCAGCGCGTACCCGCGGGCGAGGGCGGCCGAGGTCGCGGCGCGGGCCATCTCGGCGAAGTACGCGAACTCCGTGAAGGTGAACGGTTCTTCCCCGTAGGTCGTCACCGTTAAGCCGATGAGTCCGGACTTGCCGGTGCGCAGCGCGCGGGCGGCCGCCGACGGCCGGTAGCCGAGGCGGTCGGCCACCTCGCGGACGTGCCGGCGGGTCGCTTCCGGCAGCCGGCCCTTCCCGTTCAGCGCGTCGGAGACGGTGGTGATCGAGACGCCCGCGGCGGCGGCGACATCCCGGATGCCCGCCCGCGCCAGCTTGCGGCTGGGCGGCCGGCTCACTTGCGGTTGAATCGAGCCGGTCATGCGCCTTCTTTCTTCAAGCACGTACGTGGTCCCCCGTGCAAGCCGCGTAGTCAGGCAGGCTTGTCATCGCGAGCTGATAGTAGGGCTCGGATGGCTCGATTGCGGGAGAATCCGAACCGTAACTGACAGGCACGATTCTGCAGGAGCGCAACGGTCAAACGACCATGGAATGCCAAGTGGTTGCACCATTGTCGGCCATCGGTCCATGGCGCAAGCTGGGTGGCACCTGCCATGGTACGAAGGTCTCGAAGAGGTCTCAGTCACCTTCACGGGTGATGCGCGCCATGGCGTCCGCCACCCGTGCGCGCCAGGGTGGATGCGCCCCCTGCGGGTGCGGCCCCGTCCGCGGCAGGCGGAACGGGCCGGCGGGAACGGCGCGTAACGGCAGGGTACGGGCTCGGTCGAGGAGGACCGCGGTGACGAAAGACAAGACTCCCAGGGCCGCTGAGGCCGCTGAGACCCCGGAGGCTCCCGGGTCTGCCGGGGCTGCTGCGACGCCCAGGCTGCGGGCCGCGCTGGCGGGCATTCCGACGTACAAGCCGGGGAAGCCGGCGGCGGGCGCGGGGCCGGGGGCGGCAGCGTACAAGCTCTCCTCGAACGAGAACCCCTACCCGCCGCTGCCCGGCGTGCTGGAGGCGGCGGTGGCGGCGGCCGGGAGCTTCAACCGCTACCCCGACATGGCGTGCGCCGCGCTCACCGCGGAGCTCGCCGAACGCCTCGGCGTACCGCCCGGGCACATCGCCACCGGCACAGGTTCCGTGGGTGTGGCACAGCAGTTGCTGCAGGCGACGGCCGGGCCCGGGGACGAGGTGATCTACGCCTGGCGGTCGTTCGAGGCGTACCCGATCATCACGCAGATCTCGGGCGCGCGGTCGGTGCGGGTGCCGCTGACGGCGGAGGAGCGGCACGACCTGGACGCGATGGCGGACGCGGTGACGGACGCCACCCGGCTGATCTTCGTCTGCACGCCGAACAACCCGACGGGCACGGCGGTGCGCCGCGGGGAGCTGGAGCGGTTCCTCGACCGGGTGCCGGAGGACGTGCTGGTGGTGCTCGACGAGGCGTACTGCCAGTTCGTCCGGGACGACGGCGTGGACGGGGGCATCCCGGACGGGCTGGAGATCTACCGGGACCGGCCGAACGTGTGCGTGCTGCGCACCTTCAGCAAGGCGTACGGGCTGGCGGGCCTGCGGGTCGGCTTCGCGGTGGCGCACGAGCCGGTGGCGGCGGCGCTGCGGAAGACGGCGGTGCCGTTCGGGGTGAGCCAGATCGCGCAGGAGGCGGCGATCGCGTCGCTGCGGAGCGAGGACGCGCTGCTGGAGCGGGTGGAGTCGCTGGTCGTGGAGCGCACGCGGGTGCGGGAGGGGCTGCTGGCGCAGGGCTGGACGGTGCCGGAGACGCACGCGAACTTCGTCTGGCTGCGGCTGGGGGAGCGGAGCATGGACTTCGCGGCGGCGTGCGAGGCGGCGGGCGCGGTGGTCCGGCCGTTCGCGGGCGACGGGGTCCGGGCGTCGGTGGGCGAACGCGAGGCGAACGACATCCTGCTGGCGGTGGCGGAGGAGTTCCGCAAGGAGCTGTAGGCGGGGGCCGGCGGCGGCCGGCCGGGCGGACGGGCCGGAGAGCGGTGCTCGCACTGGTGAGTGCCGCTCTCCCGTGCGAGCACTGCTCTCGGACCCTCCCCCCATCACCCCCTAGACCTGCCGAAACAAGACGTAGGGGACCCCCCTGAAGGGCCGGGGAACTGCTGTGCCACACTGGGCCTTGTGAATGTGAACGCATTCACGAGCGGCGCTGTTCGCAGGGGTTTACCCCCGTATGCCATGCCGCCACGGCCCCACCCGGCCGACAGGCGCATGGATCATCGGTCAGAGCCGTGCCCGTGATCGCGGAGAGGAGCCCTCGTGGATCTGGCACTCGCCCCGGAGACCCTGGCGCGCTGGCAGTTCGGCATCACCACCGTCTACCACTTCCTCTTCGTCCCCCTGACGATCTCCCTCTCCGCCCTCGTCGCCGGACTGCAGACAGCCTGGGTGCGCACCGGCGACGAGAAGTACCTCAGGGCGACGAAGTTCTGGGGCAAGCTCTTCCTCATCAACATCGCCATGGGCGTGGTGACCGGCATCCTGCAGGAGTTCCAGTTCGGCATGAACTGGTCCGACTACTCCCGCTTCGTCGGCGACGTCTTCGGCGCCCCCCTCGCCTTCGAAGCCCTCATCGCCTTCTTCTTCGAGTCCACCTTCGTCGGCCTCTGGATCTTCGGCTGGGACCGGCTGCCGCAGAAGATCCACCTCGCCTGCATCTGGATGGTCGCGGTCGGCACCGTGCTCTCCGCCTACTTCATCCTCGCCGCGAACTCCTGGATGCAACACCCCGTCGGCTACCGCATGAACGAGGAGTCCGGCCGCGCCGAGCTGACCGACTTCTGGCATGTGCTCACCCAGAACACCGCCGTCGCGCAGTTCTCCCACACCATCACCGCGGCCTTCCTCACCGGCGGCGCGTTCGTCGTCGGCATCGCCGCCTACCACCTCATGCGCGGCCGGCATGTCGCCGTCATGCGCAGCTCGCTGCGGCTGGGCCTGATGACGATGGTGGTCGCCGGGCTGCTGACCGCGTTCACCGGCGACCGGCTCGGCAAGATCATGTACGACCAGCAGCCGATGAAGATGGCCTCCGCCGAGGCACTGTGGGAGACCGAGGCACCCGCGCCCTTCTCGCTCTTCGCCATCGGCGACGTCGACAAGGGCCACAACAGGGTCGCGATAGAGGTCCCGGGCGTGCTGTCCTTCCTCGCCCACGACAACTTCTCCGACGAGGTCCCCGGCATCAACCCCACCAACGAGGAGCTCAGGGAGAAGTACGACGACAAGTTCGGCCTCGGCGACTACCGGCCCAACATCCCCGTCGCGTACTGGAGCTTCCGCTGGATGATCGGCTTCGGGATGTCCTCGCTCGCCCTCGGCGCCCTCGGGCTCTGGCTCACCCGCCGCCGCTTCTGGCTCGCCGACCGGCTCCGTACCGGCGCGGACGAGGTCCCCAGACTCGCCCTCACCAAAGACCGCGAGCTCAGCCCCCGCCTCGGCACCTGGTACTGGCGCCTCGCCCTCTACACCCTCCTCTTCCCGCTCGTCGCCAACGCCTGGGGCTGGATCTTCACCGAGACGGGCCGCCAGCCCTGGGTCGTCTACGGCGTCCTGCCCACCTCCTCCGCCGTCTCCCCCGGCGTCTCGCAGGGCGAGGTCATCACCTCGCTCAGCGTCTACACGCTCCTGTACGCGGCCCTCGCCGTCATCGAGGCCAAGCTGATGATCAAGTACGTGAAGGCGGGCCCCCCGAACTCACCGACTCCGACCGCAACCCGCCGACGAAGATCGGCGGCGACCACCGCGAAGACTCCGACCGGCCCATGGCCTTCTCGTACTGAGGGGGGAGACCACGCCATGGAACTGCACACCGTCTGGTTCGTCCTCATCGCCGTCCTGTGGACCGGCTACTTCTTCCTGGAGGGCTTCGACTTCGGCGTCGGCGTCCTCACCCGGGTGCTGGCCCGCGACCGCGCCGAGCGGCGCGTGCTCATCAACACCATCGGCCCCGTCTGGGACGGCAACGAGGTCTGGCTCCTCACCGCGGGCGGCGCCACCTTCGCCGCCTTCCCCGACTGGTACGCCACCCTCTTCTCCGGCTTCTACCTGCCCCTTCTCCTCATCCTCGTCTGCCTCATCATCCGCGGCGTGGCCTTCGAGTACCGGGCCAAGCGCCCCGAGGAGCACTGGCAGCGCAACTGGGAACTCGCCATCTTCTGGGCCTCCCTGCTGCCCGCGTTCCTGTGGGGCGTGGCGTTCGCCAACATCGTGCGCGGGGTGCAGATCGGCCCCGACAAGGAGTACGTGGGCGACGTCTTCGACCTGCTCAACCCGTTCGCGCTGCTCGGCGGGCTGGTCACGCTCTTCCTCTTCACCTTCCACGGCGCGGTGTTCACGGCGCTGAAGACCGTCGGCGACATCCGGATGCGGGCGCGCCGGCTGGCCGCCGTCCTCGGCACGGCGACGGCCGCGCTGGCGCTCGGGTTCCTGCTGTGGCTCCAGGCGGACACCGGCGACGGGCGGAGCCTGGTGACGCTGATCGCGGCGGTGGCGGCGCTGTTCTGCGCGATCGGCGCGGTGGCGGCGGGCCGGGAGGGCTGGTCGTTCCTCTACTCCGGGGTGACGATCGTGGCCACGGTCGCGACGCTGTTCCTGGCGCTCTACCCGGACGTGATGCCGTCGAGCCTGAACCCGGCGTGGAGCCTGACGGCGGAGAACGCCTCGTCGACGCCGTACACGTTGAAGATCATGACGTGGTGCGCGGGGATCGCGACACCGGTGGTGCTCATGTACCAGGGGTGGACGTACTGGGTGTTCCGCAAGCGCATCGGTACGCAGCACATCGCACCGGAGGCGCACGCGGCGGTCCCCGCGGGCGGTTCGGGTGCGGACGGTGCGGGTGCGGACGGTACGGAGACCGGCGGGGCGGGCCGGTGAGATGAAGCCCGTCGACCCGCGCCTGGCCCGCTACGCCCGCGCCACCCGGCTCTTCCTGCTCGCCACGGTCGCGCTCGGTGCGGCCGGTGCGGGGCTGGTCATCGCGCAGGCGGTGCTGATGGCGGAGATCGTCGTCGGCGCCTTCGAGGACGGCCTGCCGGCCGCCGCCCTCCGTACGCCGCTGCTGCTGCTCGCCGCGGTCGCCGTGGGGCGGGCGGTGGTGAGCTGGCTGACGGAGCTGGCCGCGCACCGGTCGAGTGCGGCGGTCAAGTCGGAGCTGCGGATGCGGCTGCTGACGGAGGCGGTACGGATCGGAGGGTCCCGTACTCCGGCGCGGCCGGGGCCGGCGGACCCCGAAAAGCAGGACACGGACGGCCCGGAGAAGCGGAACGCGGACGGCCCGGAGACGCAGGACGCGGACGGCGCCGCCGGGAGCGAACCCCGTACCGGCGAACTCGCCGCCCTCGCCACCCGCGGCATCGACGCCCTGGACGCCTACTTCGCCCGCTACCTGCCCCAGCTCGGCCTCGCCGTCGTCGTTCCCGCGGCCGTCCTCGCGCGCATCGTCACCGACGACTGGGTCTCCGCCGCGATCATCGCCGGCACCCTGCCGCTGATCCCGGTCTTCATGACGCTCATCGGCTGGGCCACCCAGGCGGCCACCGACCGTCAGTGGCGCACCCTCTCGCGGCTCTCCGCCCACTTCCTCGACGTCGTCTCGGGCCTGCCGACGCTCAAGGTCTTCGGCCGCGCGAAGGCGCAGGCCGACAACATCCGCACCATCACCGCCGACTATCGGCGCGCGACGATGCGCACCCTGCGGATCGCGTTTCTGTCGTCCTTCGCGCTGGAGCTGCTGGCGACGATCTCGGTGGCGCTGGTCGCGGTCACCATCGGCATGCGGCTGGTCCACGGCGAACTCGACCTGTACACCGGCCTGGTGGTGCTCATCCTGGCCCCGGAGGCGTACCTGCCGCTGCGCCAGGTCGGCACGCACTACCACGCCGCGGCGGAGGGCCTGGCGGCGGCGGACAGGGTCTTCGCGATCCTGGAACGGGGCGAGCCCCGCGACGCCGAGGCCGGCCCGACCGCACCGGCCACGGGCACCGGCACGGTCCCGGCGCCGGCGCCGGCGGACCCAACGACCGCAGCCGCCATGGCAACCGCAGCCCCAGCTCCAGCCCCGCACGCCCGCCCAAGGGTAGGCGCCCCCACCGACAACGCCTGCCCGGACGCCCGCCACGCCGACCTCGTCCTCGACGGTCTCGTCGTACGGCACGAAGGCCGGACCGAGGACTCCCTTCCGCATACGGACCTCACCCTCCGCCCCGGCGAGACCGTGGCGCTCACCGGGCCCTCCGGCGGCGGCAAGTCGACGCTGCTCGCGGCGCTCCTGGGCCTCGTACGGCCCGCGTCCGGCCGGGTGCTCATCGGCGGGCGCGACCTCGCCGGGCTGGACCTGCCGGGCTGGCACGCGCAGGTCGCCTGGGTACCGCAGCGGCCCGCGCTCTTCGCCGGCACCATCGCCGACAACGTCCGCCTCCCCCGCCCCGACGCCACCGACGCCGAGGTCGCACGCGCACTCCGCGACGCCGCCGCCGGCGACCTCGACCCGGCCGCCGTCCTCGGCGAGGGCGGCGCCGGCCTCTCCGCCGGCCAGCGGCAACGGGTCGCGCTCGCGCGGGCGTTCCTCGCCGACCGGCCCGTGGTCCTCCTCGACGAGCCGACCGCCGCTCTCGACGGCGACACCGAGGCCGCCGTCACCGCCGCGGTCGCCCGGCTGGCCCGGGGCCGCACGGTGCTGCTCGTGGCGCACCGCCCGGCGCTGCTGGAGGTGGCTGACCGGGTGGTGCGGCTGGGGGAGGGCCGTACGCCGGCAACGGCTGCCGCCGGGACGCACGCGGTACGGGCCGGGGCGGCGGTGCCGGCGGCCCGTTCCGTACCGGAGCGGGCCGGCGAGGGCGCGTACGCGGAGGGCAGCGGAGCGTACGAGCCGGAGGAGGCGCCCCGCGGCGGCAGCGCGCTGCGTACCACCACCGCCCGCGGGCGGCTGGCGCTCGCCGCGCTGCTCGGCGCGCTGGCGCTCGCGTCCGCCGTGGGACTCATGGGCGTCTCGGGGTGGTTGATCTCCCGGGCCTCCGAACAGCCTCCGGTGCTCTACCTCATGGTCGCGGTGACCGCCACCCGCGCGTTCGGCATCGGGCGCGCCGTCTTCCGCTACGCCGAGCGCCTCGTCTCCCACGACGCCGTGCTACGGATCCTCGCGGACCTCCGCGTCGCCGTGTACACCCGGCTCGAACGCCTCGCCCCCGCCGGCCTCGCCCCGCACCGCCGCGGCGACCTGCTGACCCGGCTCGTCGCGGACACCGACACGCTCCAGGACCGCTACCTGCGCTGGCTGCTGCCCGTCTCCGCCGCCGCGCTGGTCGGCGCCGGATCCGTGGGGATGGCGGCCGTGCTGCTGCCCGAGGCGGGCGCCGTGCTCGCGGCCGGGCTGCTGGCGGCGGGCGTCGGGGTGCCGCTGCTGGCCGTGGCGACGGCCCGGCGGACGGAGGCCCGGCTCGCGCCGGCGCGGGCGGCGCTCGCGACGGAAGTGGTCGACGTCCTCACCGGCACGGCGGAACTCGCCGTCGCCGGCGCCCTGCCCCGCCGTCTCGCCGCACTCCGCGACGCCGACCGCCGGCTGACCCGTATCGCCGCCCGCAGCGCCGCGGCGCTCGCGCTGGGCGCGGGGCTGTCGGCGCTGATCTGCGGGCTGACGGTGGTGGGGGCGGCGGCCGCCGGGGCGCAGGCGGTGTACGAGGGGCGGCTGCCCGGCGTGTGGCTGGGGGTCGTGGTGCTGGGGACGCTCGCGGCGTTCGAGGCGGTGAACGGGATGCCGCTGGCGTTGCAGCAGCGCGCCCGGGTGCGGCGGAGCGCGGCGCGCGTGGACGAGATCCTGGACGCGCCGCCGCCGGCCGCGGAGGGCACGGGGCGGCCGCCTTCGGATCCGTTCCCGGTGACGCTGACGGGGGTGTCGGCGCGGCATCCGGGGCAGGCCGGGCTTGCGCTGGACGGGGTGGATCTGGCGCTGACGCGGGGGCGGCGGGTCGCGGTGGTGGGTGCGTCGGGGTCGGGGAAGACGACGCTGGCGCATGTGCTGCTGCGGTTCCTGGATCCGGTGGCGGGTGCGTACCGGCTGGGCGAGGAGGGGGAGAGCACCGCTGACGCCCTCGTCTGCGACCCCGACGCCGTACGCCGCCTCGTCGGCCTCTGCGCCCAGGACGCCCACCTCTTCGACAGCACCCTGCGCGAGAACCTGCGCCTCGCACGCACCGACGCCACCGACGACGACCTGCGCGAAGCCCTCGCCGCCGCCCGCCTCCTCGACTGGGTCGAGACCCTGCCGCTGGGCCTCGGCACCCCGGTCGGCGAACACGGCGCCCGGCTCTCCGGCGGCCAGCGCCAGCGCCTCGCCCTGGCCCGCGCGCTCCTCGCCGACTTCCCCGTGCTCGTGCTCGACGAGCCCGCCGAGCACCTCGACCTGCCCACCGCCGACGCCCTGACGGCCGACCTCCTCGCCGCCACCGAGGGCCGGACGACGGTGCTGATCACGCACCGGCTGACGGGGCTGGAGGCGGTGGACGAGATCGTGGTGCTGGAGCGGGGCCGGGTGGCGCAACGCGGGACGTACGCGGAGCTGGCCGAGGCGGACGGCCCGTTCCGGCGGACGCTGCTACGGGAACGGGCGCACCCGTCCCCGTACCCGTACGAGACCGCGGACGGCCGCGGCGCACCCGGCGCGCCCCACGTAACCGACAATCCCGACTTTCCCTACCGAGAGCCGCTTATTACCCTCGGGACATGACCGCTGCCGACTCCATGGACGCCGCCGCCCGCGCCACCCGCGGACTCCAGGGCGTCTCCAGCGAGCTGGCCGAGCGCGTGACGCAGTTGCTGGCCGCCATGCGGTCCATCGGCACCGGGCTGCAGCTCCACCCCACGCTCGACGTGATCGCGCAGACGGCGGCGGAGCTGGCGGGAGCGCGGTACGCGTCGATCGTGGTGATCGACGAGCAGAGCGGTGACCTCGACGAGTTCGCGTCGTACGGCGTGGACGAGGTGGACCGGGCGCGGCTCGACGCGATCCCGGACGCGCCGGGGACGACGCTGACGGTGCCCATCGACGTGGACGGGCGGTACTTCGGCGACCTGGTGCTGGCGGAGAAGCGCGGCGGCGGCCGGTTCCTCGACGACGACCTGCACCTCGTCCGGATCATCGCCACCGAGGCGGGCATCGCCATCGGCAACGCCCGGCTGCACCTGGAGACACGGCAGCGGGAGCGGTGGATCGACGGGGCGCACGCCGTGACGACCGCGCTGCTGTCGAGCGCGGACGCGCGGGATGCGCTGGGGGTGATCGCGGAGCAGGCGCGGGGGCTCGCGGACGCGATGGCGGGGGTGGTGCTACTGCCGCGCTCGGGGGCGAAGAGGCGGGTGTGGCGGGTGGTCGGGGTGGTGCGCGTGGTGCGGGCAGGGCCGCCGGGCCGGAGTGGCTGGAGGTCGTGGCGGTGGCCGGCGAGGGAGTGGACGATCTCGTCGGGCGGGTGCTGCCGTCGTACAGCCCGACCGTGCGCGCGCTGCTGGCCGGCAAGGAGGTCTTCCTCGACGACGCCGGCGCCGACCCGCGGGCGGTGAGCGACGGCGCGGAGCGCTTCGGGCCGTGCATGATGCTGCCGCTGCGGAGCGGGAAGAAGGTGCTCGGCGCGCTGTCGCTGCCGCGGGCACCGGGGGCGCGGCTCTACCGGGAGTCGGAGAAGCAGTCGGCGACGCAGTTCGCGGGGCAGGCGGCGCTGGCGCTGATGCTGTCGGAGATGCAGCGGGACCGGGAGCGGCTGGCGGTGTACGAGGACCGCGACCGGATCGCGCGGGACCTGCACGATCTGGTGATCCAGCGGTTGTTCGCGACGGGAATGCAGTTGCAGGGGGCGAAGCGGCTGGAGCGGGCGCCCGAGGTGCGGCAGCGGATCGACGCGGCGGTCGACGCGCTGGAGCTGACGATCGAGGAGATCCGCGGCACGATCTACGCGCTGCAGCAGGAGCCGGCGCAGGCGCCGACGGGGCTGCGGGCACTGGTGCTGCGGGAGGTCGCGACGGCGGCGGGCCCGCTGGGGTTCCAGCCGTCGACGAGCTTCGTGGGGGCGGTGGACGAGCGGGTGGACGAGCGGATCGCACGGCACCTGCTGGCGGCGCTGCGGGAGGGGCTGTCGAACGCGTCGCGGCATGCGGGGGCGGGGGAGGTGGGGGTGGTGGTCGACGCGACGGCGGAGCTGCCGGACGGGCGGGACGCGGTCCGGCTGACGGTGGCGGACGACGGGCAGGGGCTGCCGCCGGACGCGGACGGACGGCGGAGCGGGCTGCGGAACATCGAGCGCCGGGCGGAGGAACTGGGCGGGCAGGCGACGTACGGGCCGGGGCTCGGGGACTGCGGCGGGGGGACATCCCTGATCTGGGAGGTCCCGCTGACGGCCCCGGGCGGCGGCCCGGGGGCGGCGGGGACGGCGGGGGCGTAGCGGGCGGGGCGGAGCAGCGCCCGCGCGGGAGAGCGCCGCCCTCGGTCCGGAGCGCTGCTCCCCTCACAGCCCGTGCAGCAACTGCTCGATGACCACCGCCACCCCGTCGTCCTCGTTCGCCGCCGTGCGGTGCGTCGTCGCCGCCAGGACCTCCGGGTGCGCGTTGGCCATCGCGTACGACCTGCCCGCCCACGTCAGCATCTCGAGGTCGTTCGGCATGTCGCCGAAGGCGACGACCTCCGCCGCCCCGATCCCCCGCGCCTCGCAGTAGCGCTCCAGCGTGCTCGCCTTGCTCACGCCCAGCCCGCTCACCTCCAGCAGCGCGCTCGACGTCGACCGGGTGAACTCCCCGTGCCCCGCCGCCCCCGACCGCGCCGCGTGCAGGAACTCGTCCGCGCCCAGGCTCGGGTGGTACGCCAGCAGCTTCAGCAGCGGGTCCCCCGCCCGCTCCCCGTCCTCCGCCAGCAGCCTCTCCACCGGTGCTATCGGCCCCGTGCCCCGGTGCAGCGGATACTCCGGTTCGCGGCCGAAGCCGCCCGTGTACTCCACCGCGAACGCCGTGCCCGGCGCGATCGTCCGCAGCACACCGACCACCGCCACCGCGTCGGCCAGCGGCAGCGGGCAGACCTCCGCCAGTTCGAGCCCGCGGTGCAGATCGACCACCGCGGCGCCGTTGGCGCAGATCGCCATCCCGTGCCCGTGCACGTGCTCCGCGACCACGCCCATCCACCGCGCCGGCCGCCCCGTGACGAACACCACCGCCAGCCCCGCCTCCTCCGCCGCGGCCAGCGCGGCGACCGTGCGGTCGGAGACGGTCTGGTCGTTCCGCAGCAGGGTCCCGTCGAGGTCCGTGGCGATGAGCCGGGGACGGAAGGCGGAAGCGGAGGGGGAGGGGGCGGCGGCGGAGGTCGAGGCAGCGGCGTCGGTCACCCGGCCATCATCGCGTACGGCCCGCGAGGACCGTACAGGCGTACGGACAGCCACCACCCCCGCCACGACTCACGAGCCACGACCCCCGCCCCGCGCCGCCTGCCGCCTCACTTCACCGCCTCCAGCACGTCCCGCACCACGGGCCCCGCGTCCCCCGATCCGCTCTCCGCGTCCTCCACCACACACGCCACCGCCACCCCGTCGCGGTACGCCACCAGCCACCCGTTGTTCGGCCCCGTCGCCGTCACCTCGGCCGTCCCCGTCTTCGCCCCCACGTCCCCCGGCAGCCCGGCCAGCACCTGCGCGCTGCCCTCCGTCACCGTGTCCCGCATCAGCGTCCGCACCTGCTCCACGACCCCCTCCGGCAGCTCCTCGGCCGAAGCCGACGGCTCCTGCCCCGCCACGATCACCGGCTGCCGGAACGTCCCCGTCGCCGCCGTCGCCGTGACCGACGCCATCACCAGCGGGTTCGCCCGCAGCCGCCCCTGCCCGAAGAGTGACGCGGCCTTCTCCGTCTCGTCCCCCGGCACCGGCACCTCCCCGTCGAACGACGGCACCCCGGTGCTCCACTCCTCCCCGATCCCGAAGTACCGCTCCGCGAAGTCCGTCATCTCCTCGTCGCCGAGCGAGCCGCGCAGCGCGACGAAGGCGGTGTTGCAGGAGTGGATGAAGTCCTCGCGGAAGGTCGCGCCGGGTATCTCGGAGGTCTCCACGTTGTGGAACTGCTTCCCGACCGTCAGGTACTTCGGGCAGTCCACCGTCGTCTCCGGGGTGACCGCGCCCTTGTTCAGCAGCGCGGCGGTCGTCAGGACCTTCCAGGTCGAGCCGGGGGCGTACGTGCCCTGGAAGGCCCGGTTGAAGCCCGCGGCCGGCGAGTTGGCCGCGGCCAGCACCTCGCCGCTGTCCATGTCGAGCGCGACGAGCCCGGCGTTGCGGCCGCCGGCGTGCCGCTCCATCGCCGCCTCCGCGGCGCCCTGCAGCTCCGGGTCGACCGTCGTGCGCAACGTCCCGTCCCCCGGGTCCCGCCGGGGTCCGAAGCGCGCCTCCGTGCTCCGTACGTCCCCCGAGTGCCGGTCGACGACCTGCACCGCGCCCTGCGGCTGCCCGCCGCCGAGACCCAGCACGCCCGCCAGCGACGGGTGGTCGGCGGCGGAGACGGCGCCCCCGTCGCGGTCGACCGCCTCCAGTTCCTCCGACTCCTCGCGCACCAGCCGGAACTTCTCCGTCTCCGTCAGCTTCGGGTGCACCGCCCCGAGCTCCCACCGCACCCGCCACTTCCCGCCGTCCTCGCGGACCAGCGGCAGCGTCGCCTCGTACGTCCAGGTGCCGAGGCCGCGTACGGGCATCTTCGCGGTGTACGCCACCTCCGCCCCGCCGTCGCCGTCGGCCCGGGCCCGGCCCGCCGTCAGCTTCGGCTTCGCGATCTCCAGGCCCTCCGTGAAGCTCGTCAGGATCCGCTCCGCCTCGGCCGGCGAGTCCGTCAGCCGGGCCGCCGCCTTCAGCTCCCCCGCCGACCAGCCGCCGAGGAACCGCTCGGCGGTCCGCCGCGCCTCCGGGTCCGCGGGCCCGCCGCCGTCCGCGCCGCCGTCGAGCGGCCCGGCGGTCGCCGCCCAGTACCCGCCGCCGGCCAGCACCACCGCCACCGCGGCGAGCACCGGACCGCGCCGCCGTCGCCGTCGCGCGCGCGGGCGGTGTTCCGGCACGTCGTCGTACGGATCGGCCCCGTACGCGCCGACGCCGTACCCGTCCGTCCCGTACGGATCCCGCGGTCCGTCCCCGTACCCCACCCCATGTCCTGTCATGCCGGACAGCAGATCAGCCGCCGGGCGGCCCAGTCCAAGACCAATATCTTCATCGATCCGATAGGCGACTGCCTATCCTTGCTGTTCATGGACCTCCTCCGGCATCTGCGCTACTTCAGGGCGGTCGCCGAGGAGCGCCACTTCGGCCGCGCCGCCGAGCGGCTGCGCATCGCGCAGCCGTCGCTGTCCCAGCGCATCCGCCGCCTGGAGCGCGAGCTGGGCGTGCGGCTCTTCGACCGCGGCAGCCAGGGCACGGCGCTGACGCCCGCCGGCCGGCTCGTGCTGGCCGAGGCCGACCAGGTGCTGGCCGCGGCGGACCGGCTGGCGGCGGCGGTGGCGCGGATCGGGAGCGGTGCGGCCGGTACGCTGCGCGCGGCCGTACCGCCGCACCTGGGCCCCGCGGCCGTCGCCGCGCTCATCACCGGCTACCGCGAGCGCTCCCCGGGCGGCGAGCTGGAGTTGCGCGAGCTGACCACCACCGCGCAGGCCCGCGAACTGGCCGCCGGCACGCTCGACGCGGGCGTCGTACGGCATCCGTGCCCCGCACCCGGCCTCGCCTTCGGGCCCGTACTCCACCAGCCGCTCGGCGTGCTCCTCGCCGCCGCCGATCCGCTCGCCGCGGTCGAGCGGCTGACCGCCGCCGACTTGAGCGGGCGCGCGCTGGTCCTCACGCCGCGGGCGGACGATCCCGCGCTCTACGACGAGGTCCTCACCGCCTGCGCCCGGCACGGCTGCACGCCCGCCGCCGTCCACGAGGCGTCCGGCGGCGACTTCACCCGCGCCCTCGTCCTCTCCACCGCGCCGGCCGCCCCGGCTGCCCCGGCCCACGCGGACGCACCGGCGGCACCCGGCACGCGGACGGCGCCCGAAGCCCCCGCCACCCCCGGCGGCGCCGTCGCCCTGCTGCCCCGTACCACCGCGGGTCCCGGTACGGTGTGGCGCCCGCTGGCCGGTGAGCCGATCGGCTGGCGTACGTCCGCGGCGTGGCCGGCGGACGGCCACAACCCGGCCGTGGCCCGCTTCGCGGAGGCCGCCCACGAGGCGATGCGCGACCACGCCGGCATGCGCCCCGCCCGCGCGGCTGCCGTCCACCCCCGCCCCGCATCGGAGTTCCCGCTGTGACCCCGCCCGAGCCGCCTCCCGCGCAACCGCCGCCGCCCCCGGAGCGCCCCGGCCCTCCGCGCCCCCCGGACGCCCCCGCGCCCCCCGGCTCCCGTACACCGGCCGCCCACCGCACCGCCAGGTCGCGCATCCGCCGGGCGTTCGCGGAAGCCGGCGTCACCGGCCAGCTCCACGCGCGCGACATCGACACCGGCGCCGAACTCGCCGTGGCCGCCGACACCCCGGTCAGCACGGCCAGCGTGCACAAGGTGTGCCTCCTGGCCACCCTCTACCGCGAGGCCGAGCACGGCCGCGTCGACCTCACCGCCGCCGTCGAGGTCCCCGCCGGCGGCCGCACCCCCGGCCCCACCGGGCTCGGCGCGATGCGCGACGCCGCCCGCCTCTCGCTGCGCGACCTCGCCGTCCTCGCGGTCTCCGTCAGCGACAACACCGCCGCCGACGTGCTGTGGGACGCCGTCGGCATCGAGGCCGTCAACCGCACCATGACCGCCCTGGGCCTGACCCGTACCACCGCCGTGCAGAAGGTGCGCGATCTCTACGCCGCACTCGCCGAGGACGCCGGCCCCGCAGGCGCCCCCGCGCTCCTCGACCCCGCCCGCGTCGCCCGCCTCCGCGCCCTCGACCCGGCCCGTACAAACCGCTCCACCCCGCGCGAACTCACCGCGCTCCTCACGGCCGTCTGGCGCGACGAGGTGTGCACCGGCGCGTACGCCGCCGATCTGCGCCGCACGCTGGGCACCCAGGCGTGGGGGCACCGGCTGGCGTCCGGGTTCCCCTTCGACGACGTACGCGTCAGCGGGAAGACGGGCACGCTGCCGACGCTGCGGCACGAGATCGGCGTCGTGGAGTACCCGGACGGGGGCCGCTACGCGGTCGCCGTCTGCACCCGCGCGGCGGCGACCGCGGTGACGCTCCCGGCGGCCGACGCGGTGATCGGCACCGCGGGCCGCCTGGCGGTGGACGCGCTGCGGGCCCCGTAAGCGATCAGGCGCGCGGTCCCCGACGGGCCGTCAGGCGCCCGCCTCCGCGCCCAACTGCGCCGGCGCCTCCGTGGCGATGCGTTCGAAGACGCGCTCGTCGGCGGCGAAGACCGAGTCCGGGATGGGCCAGTGGAGCACGATCTCGGTGAAGCCGAGGGCCGTGTGCCTGCCGGCGAAGTCGACGAAGGCGTCGAGGGAGTCGAGCGGCCGGTCCGGGGTGAAGCCGGCGAGCAGTACCTTCTCCATCGCCGCGGTGTCCCGCCCGACCGCGGCCCCCGCCTCGGCGAGCCGGGCGATCTGGGCGCGGATGGCGGCCAGGGAGTCGGCGGCGGTGCCGGTCGCGGACGTCTGCGGGTCGCCGGTCGTCACCCACGACTGCCCGTAGCGCGCGGCCAGCCGCATCCCGCGCGGCCCGGTCGCCGCCACGGCGAACGGCAGCCGCGGCCGCTGTACGCACCGGGGGATCATCCGCACCTCGTGCGCCGAGTAGTACGTGCCCGCGTACGACGTGGTGTCCTGCGTCAGCAGCGTGTCCAGCAGCGGTACGAACTCCCCGAACCGCTCCGTCCGCTCCCGCCCCGCCCACGGCTGCTGCCCCAGCGCGGTCGCGTCGAACCCGGAACCCCCCGCGCCGATCCCGAGGATCATCCGCCCGCCCGACACGTCGTCGAGCGAGATCAACTCCTTGGCGAGCGTGACCGGATGGCGGAAGTTCGGCGAGGTCACGAGCGTGCCGAGGCGCAGCCGGGAGGTCACGCAGGCGGCGGCGGTCAGGGTGGGCAGGGCACCGAACCAGGGCCCGTCGCGAAACGTCCGCCACGACAGGTGGTCGTAGGTGTACGCGGCGGAAAAGCCCAGCTCCTCCGCCCGCTGCCATTGCGCACGACCGCCGGAGTGCCACCGCCGGACGGGCAGGATCAGGGTGCTCAGTCGCATACCGCGACCCTACGGCCTGCGTTGCGCGGCCGCAGGGTCGCGGCGGGCGGGGCTGTGGCGGGCTGGTTGCGGGCCTGGGTGGGTCAGCAGCCGCCGCAGTTGTAGTACGTCACGTCCCAGTGGTTGCCCTCGCGGGCGTAGATGTTGCCGGAGCCGGACCGGTACATCGGCGCGCCGTCTCCGCGTACGCCGATGTACGCGAAGTTGCCGGTGACGTAGTTGTTGACGCAGGTGCCGAGGGAGTAGTCGAGCTTGTAGCCGTTCCAGTGGCTGTACGTGCCGCCGGCGTGGCCGGTCTCGGTGCCGCCGGTGATGTTCAGGGCGCAGCCGCTCGCGGACTTGAGCGTCTGCGCGCCCTGGGCGGAGGCGAGGTTGAGCTGCTCGAAGGAGGTGCAGGTGGGGTTGTTGCGGTCGGAGCAGCCGCCGGAGGACGACCAGGTGATGCCGGAGGACCGGAACATCGACGTGGCCTGGGAGTGGCTGATCTTCGTGACCAGGGGTGCGGCGGGCGCGGCGGCCTTGGCGGGGGCGGCGGGCGCCGCCTGGGCGGGGGCGGCCGCCAGGCCCACCGAGGCGCCGGCGACGAGGGCGAGGGCGGTGAGTGCGGAACGTACGCGCATGTGGAACCTCCTGCTGGTGCGGGGGACTTGTGGGGGTCTTGCTGAGCAGGTGGTACACCGCAGGATGATGCCCGATGTCTACGCGCGTCGCCAGAGGGTGCGGGGCGGGGAGGCGGGGGAACTTCACGCGGGGCGGACGCGTCTGTTTCCGGCGGGGGTGGTGTGGGGCGTGGGCGGGGTGGAGGGTGACGAGACGGGTGGTGGCGTGGGGTGAGGAGGGACGGTGACGGCGTGGGTGGCAACGGCGTGGGGACAGCGGCGCGCCGCGGTACGGGAACCGGGCTTGGCGGGTGTGCGCTCGCGCTGTTCGGGGCGGTCGTCGCACCGCTCGCGTGGGCGCCGCGGGCGGCGGTGAACGTACGCGGCGGGTTCGAGGGGCACGCGCGCGACTTGAGCGTGCTCTACGTCGACCTGCCCCTCGTCGTCCTCGGCGGCGCGCTGCTGCCGCTGGGGGTCTGGGCGCTGGGGCTGCGGTGGGTGGGGCGGCCGTGGGTGGCGGCGGTGGCGGCCGTGGTGGCGCTGGGGCTGGGGGTGTCGGGGCTCACGGAGTGGTGGTCGCCGCGGCGGCCGCCCGACCCCGGGTACGGGCCGGGGATCTGACGTCGCGTACCCGGGGGTGGGGGGTCGGGGTGCCGGCTGCGGGGGCGCCGGTTGCTCAGACGAGGACGCCGGTGAGGGGGTCGTAGCGCAGGAGCGTGACGTCGTCGTCCGCCGGGTCGCTCAGGCCGTGGGTGCGGACGGTCATGATGCCGACGCGGTAGCGGTCCTCGGTCGCGACGCGCAGCCAGGGGCGGCCGTCGCGTACGACCGTGACCTCCTCGACGAGCGAGCCGTCGCGTCCCGCGGCGAGGGCGTAGACCGGGCCGGCGGGCGGGGCGATGTCGATGCCGCCGTCCTCGCGGATGGTCAGGGTCGCGACGAGTTCGCCGCGGCCGCCGTTGGCGTCGCCGGCGAAGTCGTAGAGGCGGGCCGGGTCGCCGGCGTAGTGGCGCAGGCGGCCGAGGCCGGTGACGTCCATGCCGTTGTAGAAGTTCTTCGCCTCGGCGTCGAGCCAGAAGTGGGTGTTGTGGGTGGGGGAGTCGAAGTCGCTGCCGGAGTTGTAGGAGAGGTGCCAGTGGGGCGGGTTGTCGGCGTGCAGGGTGTTGTTCGTCTCGAAGCCGGCGACGAACCAGCGGTGGCCCTTCGCCGCCGCGGTGGCCTTCAGGCCGGAGTCGACGAGGATGCGGTGGGCGGCGACGAGCTGGTGGAGCTGGGAGCGGGCCTGGTTGGCGGGCCACGCGACGGTGGTCCAGGGGCCCGCGACGCGGTCGGGGTCGTTGTGGTCGAGCTTGTAGTACATCCCCGGGGATATGTCGGGGTGGCTCCAGATCTGCAGGGTGGGCTGGTTGGCGTCGGCGGAGGGCTGGGTGACGGGGAGGGTGAAGGCGAAGCGGTGGCGGTCGGCACGGTCGCGTCCGAGACGCAGCCGGGTGTCCATGTGGACGACGGCGGCGACGGTGACGCCGGGCCAGCGGACGGAGACCTCGATGCCGTCGGGGGCGGCGGGGCCGCGGACGAAGGAGTAGTACTCGGCGCGGCTGGCGACGTGGTAGCGGTCGCCGGGCACGAACTCGTAGCCGTCGGGGAGCGTCACCTCGGGCACGGCGGGGTCGCCGGGGCGGAGGCGGACGAGGCGGAAGGCGGCGTACGCGACGGCGGCACCGGCGGGTGCCGATTCGGCGGTGCCGGCTACGGGTTCGGCGGCTTCGGCGGCTGCGGCGGAATGGGGCAGCGCCAGGGCTAGGCCGGAGGCGGATGCCCCGGCGACCAGGGCGCGGCGGCTCAACGTGCTCATGCGGGATCCCTCTCGGTCGGATGCGCAACGCGGGCCGGCTTGCAGGGTCTGGGGCCCGCAGACTTTCTGTCCCGCAACGGGCAGTTGAACCCGCGCGACCGGCCACGCCGCGCGGTCGCTACGCGGCCGGGTCCTCGTCGCCGTCCACGTACCGCAGCACTCCCCACATCGCGTCCTCGCCGCCGTCCTGCGGCCCATGGCCGCGGCAGGCGTCGAGTTCCTTGCGTACGGCGCCGGCGTCGATCCCCGCACCGATCAGCACCAGCCGCGTGACCCGTTCCTCGCCGCGGTCCCAGGGGGCGGGGCGGAAGCGCAGGAACCGGCCGACGGCGTGCAGCCCGTACTTCTGCGGGTGGCCGGGGACGCCGAAGTGGACGAAGCCCTTGACGCGGTAGAGGCCGGCGGGGCGGGTGTCGAGGAAGTCCAGCAGGCGGCGCGGGCTGACGGGCTGGCCGGTGACGAACTCGACGCTCTCGTACGCCGCGTGGAGATGCGCGCCGTGGTCGTCGCCGGTGCACTCCTCGGCCGCCAGGTCGGCGAAGGAGAGCTGGCGGTGGCGGGGGGCCGCGGCGCCGGGGGCGTCGTCGCCCCGCGGGTCGAAGAACAGCTCGGGATCCACGCGCCCGTACGCTGTCGCCACCACGGGGGTGCCGGGGGCCAGTTCCCCGATCGCCTCGTGGAGGCGGCGGCGTTCCGCGTCGTCGATCCGGTCGGTCTTGTTGAGCACGACGAGGTCGGCGACGGCGAGGTGGCGGTCGATCTCGGGGTGCCGCTCGCGGGTCGCGGCGAACTCGGCGCCGTCCACGACCTCGACCAGCCCCCCGTACACGATGCGGTCGTTCTCGCTGGCCAGCACCATGCGGACGAGTTCCTGCGGCTCGGCGAGGCCGCTGGCCTCGACCACGATGACGTCGATCCTGCCGGTGCCGGCGAGCCGGTCGAGGTAGGCGTCGAGTTCGTAGGTGTCGACGGCGCAGCACAGGCAGCCGTTGCCGAGGGAGACCATCGAGTCGACCTGGCCGGCGACGGCCATGGCGTCGATCTCGATGCTGCCGAAGTCGTTGACGACGGCGCCGATCCGGGTGCCGGTGCCGTTGCGCAACAGCCCGTTGAGGAGGGTGGTCTTGCCGGAGCCGAGAAAACCCGCGAGGACGACCACGGGGATCCGTCCGCTGCCCACCAGCCACCCTCCCGGCGCCGTCCGCTCTCTGCCGGCGTCCAGCGTAGAGGGCGGGACCGTCAGCCGTAGCGCTCGATACGCGCCTGGGCGGGCGGGAACGGCGACTGCGCCGTGGTGCCCGCCGACCAGAAGCCGGCCGTGCCGGGTATGGGCGCGAGGGCGGACATCACGGGGGTGGTGCCCTGGGCGGCTACGGGGCCGCGTTCGCTGGTCCAGGCGGTGCCGTCCCAGCGGAGATAGTGGGCGCTGGTGCCGTCCCGGAAGTCCCAGCCCGCGATGACGGCGGGGCGGCCGGCGGCGTCGGGCGCGATGGCGCCGAGGGAGCCGACGGTGAAGGGGGCGGCGACGTCGCTCCACGCCGTGCCGTCGTAGTGGCGCAGGACGACGCTCGGCGGCTTGCCGGGCGGGCCGCCGGCGCCGTAGTCGTGGCCGGTGAGCCAGATGTCGTCGGGGGCGACGGGGAGCAGGTCGGTGACGGACAGGCGCAGCCCGGCGAGCCGGGGCAGGACGAGCCAGGAGCGGTCGTCGTAGCGGGCGACGACGACGTCGCCGGAGACCCAGGTGGCACCGGCGCGGTCGACGTGGACGTTCCACAGGCTGGGGACGGAACCGTCGTCGGTGGGCAGCGGCGGCGACCAGCTCCAGCGGGTGCCGGCCGCGTCGCCGGAGCGCAGCACGCGGGAGGCGCCGTCGCGGGTGCCGGAGATCCGGACGGTGCCGTCGGGCGCGACGGCGACGGCCCACAACTCCGTACCGGACTCGCCGCGTCCGGGGAAGTCGTGCTCGCGCCAGGTGGCGCCGTCCCAGGCCAGGGGGTGGTCGGCACCGGCCCGGTCGTACGCCACGGCCCAGGCCGCGACCGCCGCGCCCGCGGGGGCGGCGGCGACGTTGCGGATGCTGCCGGCGAAGGCGAGATGCGAGACATCGGTGGCCTGCCAGGCGGAGCCGTCCCAGGTACGGGCGACGGGCCGGCCGGACGTCGAGCCGCTACGGGCCTCCTCGCCCACGGCCCACGCGAGATCGGGCCCGGCGGCGGCAACGGCGCCGAGCAGGACGGCGGGCGCCCCGGCCGGTACGGAAACCTCCCGCCAGGCGGCCCGGGGCCCGGCACCGCGGCCGGACCGGCCGTCGGTGGGTGCGGGGGCGGTGGCGGCGGCGTGGCCGTGGCCTGCGGCGGTGAGGCCGAGGCCGGTGGCGGCGGTCGTGGCGGCTAACCCGCTGACAAAGCTGCGTCTGCGCATGGGTGTTCTCCTCCCGTGGACGGCCGACCCAGAGTGACCCGCGAGTAACCCGCGGTCAACCCCCGTATCCGGCCGCGCCGTCCTCCCCGCCCCCGCTCCCGCTCCCGCTCCCGCTCCCCGCCAGGGTGTCCATGCGGCGCTTGTGGACCTCCCGTTCCGTCGCCGAGGTGACGAACTCCGCCGTCGCCGCCGGGCCCACGAGATCGCGGACCGCCGCGACCGTGGCCGCCGGCAGGCTCACCGGGACCGTCGCCGGGGCGGCGGCCTGGGGCTGGGGCGGTCCTGCGAGGTGCTCGTGGAGCTGGCGCGTGGCCAGGGTGCGCATCGCGCGGGCCAGCTCGGCGTCCATCGTCTGCTGCGCGAGCGGCCGCAGCCGCCGGACGAGCCCGGCCGCCTCGGTCGCCTCCGCGTCCGACGGAGGATGGTCGAGGTAGCGCTGGAAGACGTGCTCGGCGGTGAAGTCGAGCAGGCCCGCCGCTATCTCCTCCACCCGCAGCCGCAGCTCGCGCAGTTGACCGGTGATGGCGGCGAACGGGACGCCTGCCGCGTGCAGTTCCGCGGCGACCGTGAGCTGCTGCGGGCTGGGCACGAGGAACATCTCCGGCTCGCCCGGCACCCGCTCCAGTACGCCCAGCTCGACGGCCTCCTCGACCGCGGACTCGTCCGCCGCCCCGCCGAACAGCTCCTCCAGCTCCGCCCGGCTCAACTGCCCGGACTCCTCGTCGGTCCACGGCCCCTGCACCTCGGCGACCAGGCCCAGCACGCCGCCGAGGCCCCGACCCTCGTCCCACGCCTCCAGCAGCTCCTTGATGGACGCCAGGGTGTAGCCGCGGTCGAGGAGGCCGGCTATCTGCCGCAGCCGGGCGAGGTGTTCCTCGCCGTAGACGTTGGTACGCCCGCGCCGCTCCGGCCGGGGCAGCAGCCCGCGGTCGGCGTACGCGCGGATGGTGCGTACGGTCGTGCCGCTGGCGTGCGCCAGCCCCTCGATCCGGTACTCACCGGCCGTCTGCTCCTGAAGCACCGCTCGCCTGCCCCTCGGCCCGTCCCCCGGCCCGCCCGCCGCCGCGGCGGGCCCTCTTGGGAGGGATGGTACGGCCGGCGCGTACACCGGAGGCTCCAGCCGGCCGAACGAGACCTGGTGCGACGTGCTCGCGCCGTGCTCCGCGGGCGGGGGTCGTGCTTCTGCGCTCATGATGCGGCTCCTGGAAGGCAGATGGATGTGGCCGGCTGGCGGGTGGACGACGGGCGCCGGCCCGCGCTAGATCTTCGGCTCCACCCGGGCTATCGCCCGCAGCGCCCGCGGCGCGAACCGCGCCAGCAGCCGCGAGCCCCGCGCCTCCGGCGTGACCGGCACCACCGCCTGGTTGCGCGCGACCGCCCGCAGCACGGCGTCCGCGACCTTCTCCGCCGGGTAGTTCCGCTTTCCGTACCAGCGGTGCGCGCTCTTCCGCCGCCGCCGCTCCTCCTCCTCGGAGACGCCCGCGAACCGCGTGGTGGCCGTGATGTTGGTGTGCACGAAGCCCGGGCAGACGGCCGAGACGCCGATCCCCTGCCCCGACAGCTCCGCGCGCAGGCACTCCGAGAGCATCAGCACCGCGGCCTTCGACGTGGCGTACGCGGGCAGGGTCCGCGACGGCGCATAGGCGGCGGCCGAGGCGGTGTTGACGATGTGCCCGCCCTGGCCGCGCTCGGCCATCTGCCTGCCGAAGAGCCGGCAGCCGTGGATGACGCCCCACAGGTTGACGTCCAGCACCCGGCGCCAGTCCGCCGTCGAGGTGTCGAGGAACGGGCCGGAGAGACCGATCCCGGCGTTGTTCACCAGCACGTCCACCACCCCGTAAGCAGCGGCGACCCGCTCGGCGAACTTCTCCATCGCCTCCTCGTCCGCGACGTCCACGACCTCGGGCCACGCCTCCGCCGCGCCGATCATGCGGCACAGTTCGGCGGTCGTGGCCGCGCCCTCGGCGTCGACGTCCGCCGCCACGATCCGCGCGCCGGCCTCCGCGAAGGCGAACGCGGTGGCCCGGCCGATGCCGCTGCCCGCGCCGGTGATCAGCACCAGCCGCCCGCCGAACCGGTCCGCGTACGGCCCGCCGGGGACGATCTCCGCCGCCGGCGTGCCGTCCTCGTGCGCGAGGACGAACTCCCCGATCCACGCGGCGAGCTGGTCGGGCCGGGTGCGCGGGACCCAGTGCCGGGCGTCGATCGTGCGCCGCAGCAACTGCGGCACCCAGCGGTCCAGGTCGTCGTAGAGGCTGGGCGAGAGGAAGGCGTCGCCGGCGGGGGTGATGAGCTGCACCGGCGCGTGCGCGTAGGCGTCGGCGCGGGGGCGGCGCAGCCGGGCGCGGACGTTGTCCCGGTAGAGCCAGGCGCCGTGCGCCGCGTCGTCGCCCAGGGAGGCCGTCGGATAGCCGTCGCCGGGGACCTTCTCCAGCCGCCGCAGGATGGCCGGCCAGCGCGCGCCGAGCGGTCCGCGCCAGGCCAGCTCGGGCAGGACGGGGGTGTGCAGCAGGTACACGTACCAGGACTTGGCGGTCTGGCCGAGCAGTTGGCCGGCCCGCCGCGGGGTGGGGCGGCGCAGCCGGCCGTTGATCCAGTGCCCGAAGTGGTCGAGGGAGGGGCCGGAGAGGGAGGTGAACGACGCGATGCGGCCCTCCGTGCGCTCCACCGTGGTGAACTCCCAGCCCTGCACCGAGCCCCAGTCGTGCCCCACGAGGTGCACCGGGCGGTCCGGGCTGACGGCGTCGAGCACGGCGAGGAAGTCGTCCGTGAGCTTCTCCAGCGTGAAGCCGCCCTTCAGCGGCTTCGGCGCGGTGGAGCGCCCGTGGCCGCGGACGTCGTACAGCACGACGTGGAAGCGCCCGGCGAGCCGGGACGCGACCTGGGACCACACCTCCTTGCTGTCGGGATAGCCGTGCAGCAGCACGACCGTCGGCTGCCCGGCGTCCCCCAGCTCCGCCACGCACAGCTCGACCCCGCCGGTCCCGACCCACCGCTCCCGCACGGCCACGCCGCCCCACTCGCTCATGCCACCCGCCCCTTCTCCCGCGCCCGCCCCCGCACTTCACCCTGCCCGCCGCCCGGCGCCTCCTCCGCCGGCACCCGGTCCGCCTCCGCCTCCTGCCACCGCCGCACGTGCGGCAGGTCGTCGTCCAGCCAGAACGCGCTCTCCTCCGCGTCCCGCGAGTCCGTCACCACCAGCAGCTCCTCGAACTTCGCCCCCGTGCCGCGGAAGCCCAGGTGCGGCTCCACCGCCCACAGCCCCGGTCGCGGCGGATGCTCCGAGAACCGGTACGGGCTCCACAGCGGCGACCATCCCTCGCGGTGCCCGCGCAGGGCGTCCTTCGCCAGCCCCTTCAGGCTCTGCGTGCCGAAGCCGAACACGTGCGGCGAGAAGCGCCGCTCCCGGACGCGGTCGACCTTGTGCGCGATGACGCCGAACGGATAGGCCCGGTGCCGGTTGTGATAGCCCTGGCGGACCATGAGGCGCTCCACGTCCTCGTATATCTCCCGCAGGGGGCGGCGCTCGCGCACCTCGCGCAGGATTAGCTCCCGGTGCACCCGCAGGTCGCGCATGAGCCGGTCGTGCACGGGATTCGGCCCGAGGGAGCCGGAATAGCCCACGTCGGCCGTGTGCCCGCCGTGCACCGGCGCGAGGTCGAGGATGAACGGCATACCGGGCGCCAGCTCCCGGTTCGTCGGGAAGAACTGCAGCGGCACCCGGAAGCCCGCGAACGCCGTCCGGTCGCCGAACCACGCGAACGGCAGGTGGAACCAGTCCCGCACGCCACGCTCGCGCAGCCACTCCCGCTGCATCCGCGCGGCCTCCCGCTCCGTGACCCCCGGCCGGAGCTGCGCCGCCACCGCCTCCGCGCACGCGTACGCCAGCCGCTGCACGCTTCTGAACCCCCGCAGAGCCGCCGAGGACTCGGTAAGTGTCATCAGTCCGCCCCTCCCCTTCCGCCGACCGGATTCCGCACCCGAAAACCGCACCTCAAAACGCATCCGAAACCGCGCCGCCGCGGCCGGCCCGGCCTCGCCCGGCCCCGCCCCAAAAGCTGACACCAATGACTGTGACATCGCCCCATGGCTCCGTCAATGCCCGCAGTCGCCCTGTGGATACCGTCGGTAACCTCAGGGTTCCCGCCTCCTTCCCCCTACGGGTCCGTCCCTCCCCGGTCGTATCCGGCAACCATCGCCAGGTCTGACGACCCCGCGCCCCCGCGCCACTACCGTCGTGCAACGTGACAGTCATCGCCACCGAGAACCTGAGCAAACGGTTTCCCCGGGTCACCGCGCTCGACGGCCTCACCCTCGACATCGGCCCCGGGGTCACGGGCCTGGTCGGCGCCAACGGCGCCGGCAAGTCCACGCTGATCAAGATCCTGCTCGGCCTCTCCCCCGCCTCCGAGGGCTCCGCCACCGTGCTCGGCCTCGACGTGGCCGCCGGCAGCGACACCGCCGCCACCATCCGTGAGCGCGTCGGCTACATGCCGGAACACGACTGCCTGCCGCCCGACGTCTCCGCCACGGAGTTCGTCGTCCACATGGCGCGCATGTCCGGCCTCCCCGCCGCCGCGGCCCGCGAGCGCACCGCCGACACCCTGCGCCACGTCGGCCTGTACGAGGAGCGCTACCGCCCCATCGGCGGCTACTCCACCGGCATGAAGCAGCGCGTCAAGCTCGCCCAGGCCCTCGTGCACGACCCGCAACTCGTCTTCCTCGACGAGCCGACCAACGGCCTCGACCCCGTCGGCCGCGACGACATGCTCGGCCTCATCCGCCGCGTATACGCCGACTTCGGCATCTCCGTCCTCGTCACCTCGCACCTCCTCGGCGAGCTGGAACGCACCTGCGACCACGTCGTCGTCATCGACGGCGGGCGGCTGCTGCGCTCCAGCTCCACCAGCGACTTCACACAGACCACCGCCACCCTCGCGGTCGAGGTGACCGACACCGACGCCCACCCCGACGGCACCGCCACTCTGCGCAAGGCGCTCGCGGGCGCGGGCCTGGGGATCACCGCGGACGGCCGGCTGCTCTACGTCGAGGCCGCGGACGACGGCACGTACGACGTCGTACGGGACGCGGTGGCCGGGCTCGGCCTCGGGCTGGTGCGCATGGAGCAGCGCAGGCACCGGATCGCGGAGATCTTCCGCGACGACGACACCCTCCCGGCGAGCGCGAGCGCGAGCGCGAGTGAGAACGCGAGCGAGAACCCGAGCGCAGACACGAACCCCAGCACCCCCGCGAGCACGTCCGCGACCGACCCCGCAGGAAGCCCTCATGCCCACTGACGCGCCCGCCACCGGCAACTCCGGCGCCACCGGCAAACCCGGCGCGCCCGCCGAAGCCCCCGGCACGAGCACCCCCGCCGCCACCGACGTCATCCACGACATCGGCTACCGCCACTACGAAGGCCCCCGCCTCGGCCGCGGCTACGCCCGCCGCTCCCTGTTCACCCAGTCCCTGCGCGCCGCGTACGGCCTCGGCCGCTCCGCCAAGTCCAAGGTCCCGCCCGCGCTCCTCTTCGGCATCATGTGCCTGGTCGCGCTCATCCTCGTCGCCGTCGCCATCGGCACGAGCATGGACGAACTGCCGCTGGAGTACACCGACTACGCGATCTACCTCCAGCCCGTCATCTTCCTCTTCATCGCCGCCCAGGCCCCCGTGTCCGTCTCCCGCGACCTGCGGTTCCGCACCGTCCCGCTCTACTTCTCCCGCCCCGTCGAGCGCCTCGACTACGTCTCCGCCAAGTACGCGGCGATGGCCGGCGCGCTCTTCATCCTCACCGCCACCCCCCTGCTGATCCTCTACGTCGGCGCACTGCTGGCGAAGCTCGACTTCACCGACCAGACCAAGGGCTTCGCCCAGGCGCTCCTCTCGGTCGCCCTGCTCTCCGTGCTCTTCGCCGGCATCGGCCTGGCCATCGCGGCCCTCACCCCGCGCCGCGGCTTCGGCGTCGCCGCCGTCATCGCGGCGTTCATCGTGCCGTTCGGCGCGGTCAGCGCGCTGCAGGGCATCGCGTGGGAGCAGGACAACCTCGGCGCCATCGGCTGGTTCGCGCTCTTCTCGCCCATCGGCATCATCGACAACATCCAGTCGACGTTCCTCGGCGCGACCCCCAGCACCGCCTCCCCCGAGCCGGTCGACCCGTCCACCGCGGCCGGCGGCACCGCGCTGCTGGTCGCGCTCGCGCTCGCCGCCGGCTGCTTCCTCTTCCTGCTGCGCCGCTACCGAAAGGCCGGGCTGTGACCACCATCCGGATCGACAGCGTCTCCCGCTGGTTCGGCAACGTCGTCGCCGTCAACGACGTGACCATGGCCATCGGCCCGGGCGTCACGGGCCTCCTCGGCCCCAACGGCGCCGGCAAGTCGACCCTCATCAACATGATGGCCGGCTTCCTCGCCCCCTCCACCGGCGCGGTCACCCTCGACGGCGTGCGCATCTGGCGCAACGAGCGGGTCTACCAGCAGATCGGCCTCGTCCCCGAGCGCGAGGCGATGTACGACTTCCTCACCGGCCGCGAGTTCGTCCTCGCCAACGCCGAGCTGCACGGACTGGGCGCCGAGGCCGCGCGCAAGGCGCTGGCCACGGTCGAGATGGAGTACGCGCAGAACCGCCGCATCAGCACATACAGCAAAGGCATGCGCCAGCGCGTGAAGATGGCCTCCGCCCTCGTCCACGAGCCCGACGTGCTCCTCCTCGACGAGCCGTTCAACGGCATGGACCCGCGCCAGCGCATGCACCTCATGGACCTGCTGCGGCAGATGGGCGCCGCCGGCCGCACCGTGCTGTTCTCCTCGCACATCCTGGAGGAGGTCGAGCAACTCGCCGCGCACATCGAGGTGATCGTCGCCGGCCGGCACGCCGCCTCCGGCGACTTCCGCAAGATCCGCCGGCTGATGACCGACCGCCCGCACCACTACGCCGTACGCTCCAGCGACGACCGCGCGCTGGCCTCCGCGCTCATCGCCGACCCGTCCACCGCCGGGCTCGAACTCGACCGGCGCGACGGCGTCCTGCACATCCAGGCCGTCGACTTCGCCCGCTTCACCGAGCTGCTGCCGCGCGTCGCCAGGGACCACGGCATCCGCCTCTACGAGGTCTCGCCCTCCGACGAGTCCCTCGAATCCGTCTTCTCGTACCTGGTCGCGGCCTGAGAAGGAGCGAAGAACGCGATGCTGTACCACCCCACCGTCGCCCGGCTCACCCAGCGGGCCATCCTCGGCCGCCGCCGGGCGCTCATCCTGCTCCTGCTGCCCGTGCTGCTCATCGTCATCGCCATCGTCGTACGGGCCCTCGTCGGCGCTGACGACGAGGTCACCGCCGACCTCCTCGGCGGCTTCGCGCTGGCGACCATGGTGCCGCTCATCGGCGTCATCGCCGGCACGGGCGCCATCGGCCCGGAGATCGACGACAGTTCGATCGTCTATCTGCTCGCGAAGCCCGTGCCGCGCCCGACGATCATCCTCACCAAACTGATCGTCGCGGTGAGCGTGACCGTCGCGTTCTCCGCGCTCCCCACGCTGGTCGCCGGGTACATCCTCGGCGGCAACGGCAGCCGCCTGGCGGTCGCGTACGCCCTGGCCGCCGCGGTCGCCTCCGTCGCGTACGCCGCCTTCTTCCTGATGCTCGGCACGATCTCGCGGCACGCGGTGGTCTTCGGGCTCGTCTACGCGCTGGTGTGGGAGGCCCTGCTCGGCAGCCTCGTCGACGGCGTGAAGACGCTCAGCATCCAGCAGTGGGCGCTGGCGGTGGGCGAGAGGATCGGCCAGGGCGGCCACGTGGTCTCCGACGTGGCGCTGCCGGTGGCGACGGTCCTGCTGACCGTGGTCACGGCGGGCGCGACGTGGTTCGCCGCCCAGCGCCTGCGGTCGCTGACACTGGCGGGCGAGGAGTAGATTCCAGGGCGGGGGGCGGGCGACGCCTGTGACGTTCGAGATGATTCCGGATCCTCCGGCCCGTACCGCCGCGTTCGAACCGCACCTGGACGGGCTCCTGGAACTCTTCAGCCCCGCCTGGGCCGTTCCGGACGGGGCCGGGGAGAGCGCGTACCGGCGGTGCGAGGTCAAGCGCTGGGAGATCGGCCGGGCCGCCGAGGCCGACCCGGACCGCACGCGCCGGCACGCCGCCCCGCTCCTCCAGGCCGCCGTTCTCGACCACTGCCGCAGCGGGATCAACCAGCTCGTACGCCCCCTGGTCAAGGCCCTCGGGCACCGCTGGACGCAGGAGGGGATCGTCTCCTACGTCCGCACCGGTACGCCCGCCGAGAAGACCGGGGCGACCATGGCCTGGTACTTCTCCGGGCCCCCGCTGCGCTACGCGTCCGCGGACGGCGTACGAAGCGGAACGCCGACGCCGGAGAGCCAGGCCGCCCTCGACGCGCTCGCCGACGTGCACGCCGCCTACCGGGAGGCGGTCCTGACCGCCTTCCTGACCTGTGCGGACCCCGCGGTGCGGCTGGACCTCGCGCTGTGGATCCCGCTGGATCCCGCCGCCTGGCCGGACGCCCTCAGGGCGGACCACGAACGGGCGAGGAGCCTCATCCTGGCGGACCCCGAGCACTACGGGCTCGTACTCCGCCGCGCCGGGCTCTGACCGCCGGCGGCTCGCGGCGGCTCAGTCCTGGTCCGGGCCGTCCTGCGGGTCGGGCAGCAGGGGGAACAGACGCTCTTCGACCGGTGACCGGTACCCGCAAGTCCCCGGGCCGCAGCCCGCCTTGTGGTCCCGCCCCCAGAGGTACGTATCCCGCTCGGTCAGCCGGGCGGTACGAGCGATGAGGTGCTGCCGGGGGCGCGGGACCGTCGACGGCAGCGCGACGTAGGTTTCAGGCATCACGGCAAGCAGCCCGTTCACCTGTTCTCCGTCGACCATGCGCAGCAGAACCCGGCATTGCCACCAGGGGCGACCCGCGTCGGGATCCGGCCAGTAGTAATCAGCCGGGTCCGGGAAGAGGAAGTGGGTGGCGTCGGACATGAGATGGGTGTCCAGCCAGGCGCCGCCCTTGCCGAGGCCGAGTCGTCGATGCTCGGCCTCCTCGTAGAGTGCGCGGAGGGTCCCGCTGTCCACGGCCTTGAGGACGCGTGCGCGACGGGGCAGCCGCCGTCGGCCCGGCGGAGTCCGCACCGGCCACCCCGCCAGCATCGCCAGCCGTTGCCGCAGGCCCAGCGTCGGCGGCCCTTTCCGGGGCGTCGGCAGCGGCGGCGGCGGAGTCCAGCGGAGTCCCGCCCTCTCGACGTGATCGAGGATCCAGGCACGCCGCTCGGGGCCGTACGTCTGCCACCGGTAGCTCATCGGCCGCTTCGCCATCGCCCGTTGCCGCCTGCTCGGCGTGGAACGGAAAGGCCGCCGACTGCTCGACCGGGAGACCAGCAGCATGTCGCGGCAGAAATCGGCCGCCTCACCGAGTCGGACCACGGCCTCGGCCGGCGCGTCCCCGTCCGCCGACACCCTCGCGCGCCGGGCCACGGAACGCATCTCCATCAGGGCCTCGTCGGCGAGAAGGGCCGCAAGTTCCCTGTCGCCGACCTCCCGTGCGCCGCGGCCGTCAGCCATCGGCGATCCGGCGGCGGGCGGTGTCCCAGACCGTCTCGAACTCTTCGGCGGTCAGCGGCTCGGGATCGTGGCCTTCCCACTCCGAGACGGGTGGTTCGGCGGTGAGGCCGTACTTCTTCTCGTAGCCGGCCAGGCGGCCCTCATCCCGCGCGTGCTGCCATTCGTCGAGGGACGCTGCCGCAATCGGGACGCGCGCCGGGCCCTGTAGCTCGACCTGTCGCGTCACGATGCCCTCGGCCCCGAACTCGAAGTAGAACCAGATGTCCTCTTCATCCCAGTGGCAGCGCATCCACTGGAAGAGCTGCCCTCTGCCCTCTGCCACCGGCTCCTCCTCTTCCGGCCGTCAGGCAAGACCGGCGGTCTGCCGGGCGACCTGTTCGGCCCGCGTCAGCTCGAGCAGCCGACCCGCCCAGTTTCGCCCACGACTGTCGGGGACGTCCCGCCAGAAAGGCGATTCCGAGATGCCGGTGTAGCTGATCCTCGCGTCGCCCGTGGAGAGAAGGACCTCGGCGAGCCGGGGGTGCTGCGTGAACTTGGCCCGCAGGAGCCCGGCCATGACCGCAAGCCGAGCTTCCGGCCAGTCCTTCCTCCGCGCCGCCTCACCACCGAGTTCCTGCGCCTCCCGGCCGGACGGCGCGTCCCGGATTCTGCTGCGGGCGGAGGCATCGGCCGCCGACAGGGACCAGTAACCGTGGAGTACGGACGCGTAGTGCTCACCGGCGTAGGTGATCCGCGCCGGGAAGTCGTTGCGCAGCACGAACAGACCGGGCTCCTCGGGCCACCCCTGGGGATAGACGGTTTCGTACGAGACGAGAACCGGCCGGCCGCGTTCCACAGGATCGTCGGCGTGGAGAACGGCCCTCCGCTCCTCCTCCCGCCGGACGCCCTGGTCCCCGCGGCCGAAGTAATCCAGGACCTCCGCGTGCATCTCCGCCGTCACCACCGGCCCGCCCCCGTCGACGGCGTCGCCGATCTCCGTGAGGAGAATCCGCAACGGGCGGTCCTGGCGGTCGAGGCACCAGGCCCCGTCGATCTTCTCGCCGTCGACGATCCGGTACGTAGGGACCCGCCAAGTCATCCGCCCACGCTACGCCGGCCCGGATCGAGCCGTTGCTCCCGGACCGGACACCGAAACGGGGTGCGCTGGCGGGGTCACCGGCGGGTGATCGACGCGATCGGCTCGCAGTTCGAAGCCGGGGAGGCCCCGCAACTCGGGTGATCACGTCGCCTGTCCGGCGGGTTCTCCGCCCTCTGTCCCGGCTCCTCGAACCAGGCCAGGAGCCCGTCAGGCAGTTCCTCCATGGTCCGCCTCCCTGTGGCGTCTCGCGGGTGTGTTCAGAGAACAGGGCTCTCATCAGCTCATTGCTCAGATCGTGCACCGATGAGTTTCCCTCGCCGCGCCGGTCTGCAGGCGTGAGACCGACCCACGGAAGGCTGGCGCCATGCGGAAACTGATCTACGGCATGAACGTGTCCCTGGACGGCTACATCGCCGCGCCCGGCGACGACATCGGCTGGGGCGTGCCGAGCGACGAGCTGTTCCAGTTCTGGTCCGACCAGTTGCAGGCGACCGATCTGACTCTGTACGGGCGCAAGCTGTGGCAGACGATGAGTTCCCACTGGCCGACCGGCGACCAGCAGCCCGATGCCACCCCGGCGGAGGTCGAGTTCGCGCGCCGCTGGCGGGACATGCCGAAGGTGGTGTTCTCCTCGACGATCGACAAGGTCGACTGGAACGCCCGTCTGGTCACCGGCGACGTGGTCGCCGAGATCACCCGGCTCAAGGCCGAGGACGGCGGCCCGATGGACATCGGCGGCGCGACGCTCGCCGGGGCGGCCATGCGCGCCGGGCTGATCGACGAGTACGTGCTGGCCACCGCCCCGGTCCTGGTGGGCGGCGGCAAGCCGTTCTTCGCCGCGCTGGACGGCCAGGTGAACCTGGACCTGGTGGAGACGCGGACGTTTCCCGGCGGCGTGGTCCTGACCAGGTACGAGACGAGGCGCTGAGCAGCTCCCCGCTGTCTCACCACACGCCGCGGGTCAGGTCTGGGCCATGTCCACGAAGCGGGAGTAGTGGCCCTGGAACGCCACCGTGATCGTCGCCGTCGGGCCGTTGCGGTGCTTCGCGACGATCAGGTCCGCCTCGCCGGCCCGTGGCGACTCCTTTTCGTACGCGTCCTCACGGTGCAACAGGATGACCATGTCTGCGTCCTGTTCGATACTATTGTGCACGCTGATCCCGTTGGCGATGAAGTTGTGCGTGCCGAGCACGGTGGCGTCGTAGACCTCCTGCTCGCCCAGGGCCTCGATCGAGACAACCTCGTCCCAGAACACGTCGCTGGTCGCAAGCATCTCCAGATCCGCGCTCTGCAGGATCTCCGCGATGTGCCCGAGCCGGACTCGACCGGGCGACCTCTTGTAGAGCGCGCTTCCACAGTACTTGGTGCCCAGTGCCGCCTGGAAAGCGCGCGTCGTCAGGGACTGCTCACGCATCTGCTCGCGAACCCGCTCCCAGACGTCGCGCGGGACGGTGTCGACGTTGGGGTTGCCCTGCACGTGTCGTAGGCGCTCCACCGCGGAGACGACATGGCGGGAGCGGTCGCCATGGACGCCGACGTTCTGCAGGAACCGACGTTGGTCGTCCACCCCGGAGACATCCACGGTCCAGCCGGGACGGCCGGTGGTGTTGCCCACTGCCCGCAGTCGGGCGCGGATGTCGAGGCGCAGCAGAAGTTGCTGTAGGTCCCGAGCGAGACGTTCGCTCGTTGTCGCGTAGTAGACGCGGACAGCGCCGGAACCCGACACCGTCACCGAACCGTCCGTCGCCCACAAGTGGCGCAGGAAGAGCCGCACCTGCTCGTCGGGCAGGGCGAACAACTCGCGCGGGAGGAATTTCTCGTGCGCGCGTTTGCCGTACAGGCCCATGCCGTCCAGCCAGGCGGCGATGGGGTTGCGCCGTCCGCGTGCGAGGCGGAAGGGGGCGGGCAGATAAACGTGCGACCAGGTGCCTTGGGCAGTACGCCGGGGAGTGATGCCGAAGTGCGCCGCCGCCTCTTCCACCGCGGCGAGGTTGGCCTCGTCGTTGCTCGTGTAGTGCACAGGCTGGCGCGGTGCGATGCAGCCGTCTCCGAGCAGGTGCCCGAGCATGATCACCTCGGCTTCGGGCCAGGCCCTCTGCTGCACAGGCCCTCTGATCTGCCGCGGTGTGGCGATACGTGAGCCCGCGGCGAGTTCGCCGAGGGGGGTCCAGCCGTCGTACGTCAGGAACGGGTGGTTTGCCGTCGCCTCGATCTCCCGGCCCGAAGCGAGCCGCAAGCGGAAGACCTCCTTGACCCCGCTGGAGAAGACGTGCGTCATCGTCCGTGGGACGACCCGGAGTTGTTCGTCCAGCGACCAGACCGGGATGTCCTTCTCGCCGCGGATGAGCAGCTCACCGATGGTGACCTCGCTGCCGGTGTCGGCTCGCAGAACGCGGGTCGACGCGGTGACGCATCCCGATTCACGGAGGTCGGAGACCATCGGCTTCTTGTCGGTGCGCTGTTCCGGGCCGCGGTTGAGCTGGGAGAGGGCGATCACCGGGACCTCCAGCTCCTTGGCCAGGAGCTTGAGGTTCCGGGACATCTCCGAGACCTCCTGCTGGCGGCTCTCCGGGCGGCGGGAGCCGCCCGTCTGCATCAGTTGGAGGTAGTCGATGACGATCATCTGCAGGTCGTTGCGCTGCTTCAGCCGGCGGCACTTGGCGCGGATCTCCATCATCGACAGGTTCGGCGAGTCGTCGATGTAGAGCGGGGCGCCCGTCACCTCCGGCATCCGGCGGGCCAGGCGGGTCCAGTCGTCGTCGGTCATGCTGCCGGAGCGCATGTGGTGCAGCGCCACGCGGGCCTCCGCGGAGAGCAGCCGCATCGCGATCTCGTTGCGTCCCATCTCCAGCGAGAAGATGACGCTCGGCAGATTGTTCTTGATCGAACAGGCACGGGCGAAGTCCAGGGCGAGCGTGGACTTCCCCATGGCGGGGCGGGCGGCTACGACGATCATCTGGCCGGGGTGGAGGCCGTTGGTGAGGGAGTCGAGGTCGGTGAAGCCCGTGGGGACGCCGGACATCTGGCCGCTGCGGGAGCCGATGGCCTCGATCTCGTCGAGGGCGCCCTCCATGATCTCGCCGAGGGGAAGGTAGTCCTCCGCGGTGCGCTGCTCGGTGACGGCGTAGATCTCGGCCTGGGCGGAGTTGACGATGTCGTCGACCTCGCCGTCGGCCGCGTATCCCATCTGCGTGATCCGCGTGCCGGCCTCGACCAGGCGGCGCAGGATGGCGCGCTGGTGGACGATCTCGGCGTAGTACTCCGCGTTGGCGGCCGTGGGGACGGACTGGACGAGGGTATGGAGGTAGGACGCGCCGCCCACGCGGGCGAGCTCGCCGCGCTTGGTGAGCTCGGCGGAGACGGTGATGGGGTCGGCGGGCTCGCCGCGGGCGTAGAGGTCGAGGATCGCGGTGTAGACCGTCTCGTGCGCCGGGCGGTAGAAGTCGTGGCCCTTGAGGACCTCGACGACGTCGGCGATGGCGTCCTTGGAGAGCAGCATGCCGCCGAGGACGGACTGCTCGGCGTCCAGATCCTGCGGGGGTACGCGCTCGAAGGCGGCGGGGGCGCCGGGGCCCCAGGGGTCTTCCGGCGCGGGCTGGTCCGGCCGGCCGTGCCGGTCCTCGCGGCGCAGTGGACGGACGTCCCCCGGCATGGTGTCGACATAGTCCCCGTGCTCTGACACGGCTGCCCCCACCTCCTCCCACCCGCCTCGCGGCGGACCTCTCAGGGCGCCCCTCTTTCTTACGGCACGCCAGTGACAAATCGCCCGCGGCGTTCCGCTTCCGGCGCGTCGGCCGGGCCCCCGGACCGCGGGGGCGACGGCGCCGCTGCCGGCAGGGGGGAGGGTCAACGGTAGGTCCGCGGCGGGCTGTCGCCAATTGCGCTATCCACAGGGGGTGTGGAAAGCCGCGCCCAACCTGTGGATTACTTGGGGAAAGCTGTGTACGAGCCGGGGGACAGTGCTGTGGACAAGCACACTATCGCTCCGCGATCACCCGTTTGACCTGCTGATTCTTCGTCCACCCCCGGTGGAGGAGAAAAACTTTCCCCGCCGGGCCGAGGTCGCGGCGCACGCCGCGCGTGATCACCCCGTACACGTCATCTTGTAAGTGCCCGTAGCCTGTTGCGTCTGTTACCTGTGGACTATTAGATTTGCTGCATGCACGACGTCCCCGCGACCACCGCCGCCGGCCAGGGCACGCCCGGCGAGCAGCGACGCCGTACCCGGCGGCGGCACGACCGCGAGATCGTCGCCCTCGCCGTCCCCGCCTTCGGCGCCCTCGTCGCCGAGCCGCTCTTCGTGCTCGCCGACAGCGCCATCGTCGGCCACCTCGGCACCCCGCATCTCGCCGGGCTCGGCGTCGCCGCCGCGCTCCTCACCACCGCCGTGAGCGTCTTCGTCTTCCTCGCCTACGCCACGACCGCCGCCGTCGCCCGCCGCGTGGGCGCCGGCGATCTGCGCTCCGCGATCCAGCAGGGCGTCGACGGCATCTGGCTCGCCGCGCTGCTCGGCGCCGTGCTCGTCGCGGTCACCGTCCCCACCGCGCCCGGGCTCGTCGGGCTCTTCGGCGCCTCCGACACCGCCGCGCCGTACGCGGTGACGTATCTGCGCATCAGTGCCTTCGGCATCCCCGCCATGCTCATCGTCTTCGCCGCCACCGGCGTGCTGCGCGGCTTGCAGGACACCCGCACGCCGCTGTACGTCGCCATCGGCGGCTTCACCGCCAACGCCGTGCTCAACGTCGCCCTCGTCTACGGCGCCGGCCTCGGCATCGCCGGCTCCGCCTGGGGCACCGTGCTCGCCCAGTGGGGGATGGCCGCGGTCTACCTCGTCGTCGTCGTACGGGGCGCCCGCAAGCACGGCGCCGCGCTGCGCCCGCAGCCGGCCGGCATACGCGCCTCCGCACGGGCCGGGGTGCCGCTGCTCATCCGTACCCTCTCGCTGCGCGCCATCGGCCTCATCGCGACCGCGGTGGCGGCGGGGCTCGGGGACGAGTCCGTCGCCGCGCACCAGGTGGTGCTGAGCATCTGGTCGCTGCTGGCGTTCGCGCTGGACGCGATAGCGATCGCCGGGCAGGCGATCATCGGCCGGTATCTGGGGGCGGGGGACGTGGACGGGGCGCGGGAGGCGTGCCGGCGGATGGTGCAGTGGGGGGTGGCGACCGGCGCGGTGCTGGGCGCGCTGGTGGTGGCCGCCCGGCCGCTGATCCTGCCCCTCTTCACGGACGACGCGGGGGTGCACGACGTGCTGCTGCCCGCGCTGCTGGTCGTCGCGGTGACGCAGCCGCTGGCGGGGGTGGTCTTCGTGCTCGACGGCGTGCTCATGGGCGCGGGCGACGGCCCGTATCTGGCCTGGGCGATGCTGCTCACGCTGGCCGTCTTCGCGCCCGTGGCGCTGGCGGTGCCGTCGCTGGGCGGGGGGCTGACGGCCGTGTGGTGGTCGATGGGGCTGATGATGCTGACGCGGCTGGTGACGCTGTGGCTGCGGGCACGGTCCGGGCGGTGGCTGGTCACGGGCGCCGTCCGGGCGTAGCCCCGGTACGGGTACGGGCCGCGCGCAGCGCCGTAGGTGCCCGGCCCGCGTGAGCCCGCCGTCCCGGTACGCGAACGGGCCGCGCCCCCGCAAGGGCGCGGCCCGTCCTTCGTCCTACCCGTCGCCGAACGGCGTCAGCCGGCCACGACCTCGACGCCGACCTTCGCGTCGACCTCGGGGTGCAGCCGTACGGACACCTGGTGGGCGCCGAGGCTCTTGATCGGCGCGGACAGCTCGATGCGCCGCTTGTCGACGTCCGGACCGCCGGCCTGCTTGATCGCCGTGGCGATGTCGGCCGGGGTGACGGCGCCGAAGAGCCGGCCGCTGGCGCCGGCGCGCGTGGACAGGCGCACCTGCACGCCCTCCAGCTCCGACTTGACGGCGTTGGCCTGCTCGACCGAGGCGATCTCGCGCAGCTTGCGGCCGCGGCGGATCTGCGCCACGTCCTTCTCCCCGCCGCGGGTCCAGCGGATCGCCAGCCCGTTGGGGATCAGGTAGTTGCGGGCGTACCCGTCCTTGACCTCGACGACATCGCCCGCGGCACCGAGGCCGGAGACCTCGCCCTTGAGGATGATCTTCATGCTTGTCTCACCCTCCCAGTCAGCGCGCGGTCGAGGTGTAGGGCAGCAGCGCCATCTCCCGGCTGTTCTTCACGGCCGTGGCGACGTCACGCTGGTGCTGGGTGCAGTTGCCGGTGACCCGGCGGGCACGGATCTTGCCGCGGTCGGAGATGAACTTCCGCAGCAGGTTCGTGTCCTTGTAGTCGACGTAGGAGATCTTCTCCTTGCAGAAGACGCAAACCTTCTTCTTCGGCTTGCGCGGAGGCGGCTTCGCCATGATGTCTCTTACTCCAGTGTGATCAAGAAGTGTGGTGTACGAGCACGCTCGTCACGCCCCGGGAAGCCCGGGATCAGAACGGGGGCTCGTCCGAGTAACCGCCGCCCTGGCCGCCCTGGCCGCCGCCGGAGTTCCCACCCCAGCCGCCGCCCTGACCGCCCTGCTGACCGCCGCCCGACGTCGCCCACGGGTCGCCCTGCGGGCCGCCGCCACCCTGACCGCCCTGGCCGCCACCGGGGTTTCCGCCCCAGCCGCCGCCCTGGCCGCCCTGCTGGCCGCCGCCACCGCCGAAGCCGCCGCCCTGGCCGCCCCTGCCGGTGGTCTTGGTGACCTTGGCGGTGGCATACCGGAGCGCGGGGCCGATCTCGTCGACCTCCAGCTCCACCACGGTCCGCTTCTCGCCCTGCTGGGTCTCGTACGAACGCTGGCGGAGCCGGCCCTGGGCAACCACGCGCGTGCCGCGCGTCAGCGACTCGGCGACGTTCTCCGCCGCCTGGCGCCAGATCGACGCGCGGAGGAACAGCGGGTCGCCGTCCTTCCACTCGTTGGTCTGCCGGTCGAACGTCCGGGGGGTCGACGCGATCGTGAAGTTCGCGACGGCCGCGCCGGACGGCGTGAAGCGCAGCTCGGGGTCATCGGTCAGGTTTCCGACGACGGTGATGACGGTCTCGCCTGCCATGTCTTGACCTCTCGCGGTTGCTGCCGGGTGGTGCGGTCTGGCTTGTCAGTGCTGTCAGTACTCTCAGTGCTGCCCGGTGCGGTGAGCACGGCCAGCGCTGTCGGTTCAGTCGGTCCGGTTACTCGTACGCGGTCCGTCCGTCGCCGGACGGGCCGTACGCGGTCTGCTCGTCGGTTGCGGTCAGTGGATTGCGGGGCGCAGGACCTTGGTCCGCAGCACCGACTCGTTGAGGTTCATCTGCCGGTCGAGCTCCTTGACGACATCGGCCTCGGCCTGGATGTCGATGACCGAGTAGATGCCCTCGGGCTTCTTCTTGATCTCGTAAGCGAGACGACGACGGCCCCAGGTGTCGACCTTCTCCACTTTGCCCTTGGCCTCACGGATCACGGACAGGAAGGACTCGATCAACGGGGAGACTGCACGCTCCTCGAGATCGGGGTCGAGGATGACCATCACCTCGTAGTGACGCATTGTGGAACCCACCTCCTCTGGACTCGGCGGCCACGGTCTCTCCGTGGCAGGAGGTTCTTCATTGCGTCGCAACGGTAGCGCCCGGCACTGACAACCGCGGGGGCGGCGCCGGATGGGGCGCCGGTGCGGTGGGGTGGCCTGGGCAGACTCCGCTACAGACCGTACACAGTACCCGCAGCGGCCCTTCCGGTTGAAATCCGGCCACGGTTCCCGGCAATCTGTACACATCGGGTGTGAGCGGCGTCACGTACGACTCTGGAGCCCGGCGCCGCCATAAGGGCATGGAGGTGCCCTGATGCCTCAGGCAGTACAGCCCCCGCAGCGCAACATCGGCCTCTTCGCCAGCGACGGCGAGTACCACGTCGCCCAGGACACGCTCCTGGCCATCACCCTCACCGTCGGGGCGATCGCGCTCGTCCTGGCCCAGTGGCGCGGCCTGCACGTGCCGGCGACCTGGGCGGGACTGATCGGGATCGTCACCGGGGCGTGGGGACAGATGATCTCCGTGACCACCAGGGAGCGGTTCCTCATCCTCCTGGGGCTGGGGGCGTCCGGCCTCGGGTTCTTCCTGGCGATGGCGCGCGGGGGCTTCTCCCTCTGATCCGTACGGCACCGCCGCCTTACACCACCGGCGCTCTCCGTGTCTGCACGGCCCCGCCGCTTGGGGCCTTCCCTCCTGGGGTGAGGTGCGCCCGCAGTAGGCTTCACCCGCGAGAAGCCTGCCGCAGTCGGCAACCCGCCGCAGCACGAGGAGCGCCGCCATGAGCCTGACCCTGCAGCCCATCAGCCGCGAGCAGCATCTGGCGTACATCCGCAGTCTGCCCGCCGCGAGCCACTGCCAGATCCCGGCGTGGGCGGACGTGAAGTCCGAGTGGCGCGCGGAGAACCTGGGCTGGTTCGACGCCGACGGCCGGCAGGTGGGCGCGGCGCTGGTGCTGTACCGGCAGTTGCCGAAGGTGAAGCGGTATCTGGCGTATCTGCCGGAGGGGCCGGTCATCGACTGGTACGCGCCGAACCTCGACGCGTGGCTCACCCCGATGCTGGCGCATCTGAAGAGCCAGGGCGCGTTCTCCGTGAAGATGGGCCCGCCGGTGATCATCCGCCGCTGGGAGGCGCCGACGATCAAGGCGGGCATCGCGGACCCGGACGTCAAGCGGCTGCGCGACGTCAACGCGGACGTCGTCGAGCCCCAGGCCTTCGAGGTCGCCGAGCGGCTGCGGCGGATGGGCTGGCAGCAGGGCGAGGACGGCGGTGCGGGCTTCGGCGACGTACAGCCGCGGTACGTCTTCCAGGTGCCGCTGGCGGGGCGGTCCCTGGACGAGATCTTCAAGGGCTTCAACCAGCTCTGGCGGCGCAACGTGAAGAAGGCCGAGAAGGCCGGCGTCGAGGTGGTGCAGGGCGGTCTCGAGCACTTCGGCGAATGGCAGCGGCTGTACGAGATCACGGCCGAGCGCGACAAGTTCCGGCCCCGGCCGCAGGGGTACTTCGAGCGCATGTGGAAGGTGCTCAACGCCGAGGAGCCGGGCCGCATGCGGCTGTACTTCGCGCTCTACCAGGGCGAGTGCCTGGCGGCGACGACGATGCTGACGGTGGGCGGGCACGTGTGGTACTCGTACGGTGCCTCCGCCAACCACGGGCGCGAGGTGCGCCCGTCGAACGCCATCCAGTGGCAGATGATGAAGGACGCGCACGCCGCCGGCGCGCACGTGTACGACCTGCGCGGCATCGGCGACGCGCTCGTCGACAGCGACCACCTCTTCGGGCTGATCCAGTTCAAGGTGGGCACGGGCGGGCAGGCGGCCGAATACCTGGGCGAGTGGGACTACCCACTGAATAAGCTGCTCCACAAGGCTCTCGACATCTACATGTCCCGCCGCTGACCACGGCGACTTCACGCGAAGCAGCGGACTTGCGCGCGAAGGAAAGAGCCCCCGACACCGCGAAGGAAGGTACATCGACCGCCATGCCGCTCACCCTCTACGTCGATTCCGCGCGGTGGCGCGCACACCAGCAGCACATCCTGGAGCAGTTCCCCGGACTCGTCCCCGTCTGCAAGGGCAACGGCTACGGCTTCGGCCACGAGCGCCTGGCCGCAGAGGCCGGCCGGCTGGGGGCAAGTCCGCTGGCGGTCGGCACGGTGTACGAGGCGGCGCGGGCGCGCGACTTCGTCAGCGGCGACCTGCTCGTCCTCACCCCCTACCAGCTCACCGAGGAGCCCGTCCCGCTGCCGACGCGGGTAATCCGCACCGTCGCGTCGGTGGACGCGGTGGGGCGGCTGGTCGGGGCCCGGGTCGTCATCGAGGTGATGAGCTCGATGCGGCGGCACGGCGTGACGGAGGAGGAGCTGCCGAAGCTGGCGTCGCTGCTGTCGGACGTGACGCTGGAGGGCTTCGCGATCCACCTGCCGCTGGACCGTACGGACGGCTCCAGCGCGGTGGACGAGGTCATAGCGTGGATGGACCGGCTGCGCGCGGCCCGGCTGCCGCTCCACACGATGTACGTGAGCCATCTGCGGGCGGACGAGTTCGAGCAGTTGCAGCGGCAGTTCCCGCAGACGCGCTTCCGGGCGCGGATCGGCACCCGGCTGTGGCTGGGCGACCACGACGCGACGCACTACCGGGGCACGGTGCTGGACGTCACGCGCGTGGCGAAGGGCGACCGCTTCGGCTACCGGCAGCAGAAGGTGTCGGGCGACGGCCACCTGGTGGTGGTCGCCGGCGGTACGTCGCAGGGCGTCGGCCTGGAGGCGCCGAAGGCGATGCACGGGCTGGCGCCGCGGGCCAAGGGCGTGGCGCGGGCGGGGCTGGCGACGGTGAACCGGAACCTGTCGCCGTTCGTGTGGGAAGGCAAGCAGCGGTGGTTCGCGGAGCCGCCGCACATGCAGGTGTCGATCCTGTACCTGCCGGCGGAGTCGTCGGCGCCGGTGCAGGGGGACGAGATGGTCGCGCATCTGCGGCACACGACGACGCAGCCGGACCGGGTGGTGGAGCGCTAGCGGTTCGCCCGCCGCGTACGGCACGGAGCGTGCCGCGTACGGCGTAGGACGCACGAAGGGCCCGGAGCCGCGGCTCCGGGCCCTCACTCGTGTCCGGAGTGGACCGCCCGCCCCTGACCAACCGCTCAGAATGCCCGGTCGGACGCCGTGCGACGTCACTCGATGGGGGACACCCGGCCCGCCTGCGCGCTACGTTCCACACCCCACCGCACGCGCATCGCCCCCGGCGCTCCGCCCGCTCCCGGGGCGTCCGGCGCACCCGGCCCGCCCCCGAAGCCCGGCCCGCCGTGCACGCCCGCCGCGTGCCGCCCGTGGCCGGCCTCGGCCAGCACCCGCACGTCCCGCGCC
The DNA here is from genome assembly GCF_003945505.1 of Streptomyces sp. WAC 06738. NCBI lineage: Bacteria > Bacillati > Actinomycetota > Actinomycetes > Kitasatosporales > Streptomycetaceae > Streptomyces > Streptomyces sp. WAC 06738. Next base: position 3,937,994 of record NZ_CP029618.1, read on the forward strand.
CGGTCCAGGACGCCGCCGCCGGGGTCGTCGTCGCCGAGGCGGCGCACGGGATCGCGGTCCGGCATCACGATGTCCCGTACGACCACCGCGCACAGGTACAGCGTGCCCAGCAGATGCGCGGCGATGGCCACGTGGTAGCCGTCCGGGGGCAGGCCCTTGGCGTCCTCGCCGCCGTTGGTGTAGGCGAGGTAGAGCCAGATGCCCATGTAGTACGCGACCTCGCAGCCCTGCCAGATGAGGAAGTCGCGCCAGCGCGGCCGGGCCAGGGCGGCGAGCGGGATGAGCCAGAGCACGTACTGCGGCGAATAGACCTTGTTGGTGACGATGAAGAGCGCCACGATCAGGAACGCGAGCTGCGCGAAGCGCGGGCGGCGCGGCGCGGCGAGCGCGAGGGCGCCGATGCCGAGGCAGCCGAGGACCATCAGGGCGGCGGCGTAGATGTTGGCGTCGTCCAGGGGCTCGCCGGAGCGCTGGGAGATGATCAGCCAGAACGAGCCGAAGTCGACGCCCCGCTCCTGGCTGAAGGTGTAGAACTTCGCCCAGCCGTCCGGCGCCCTGATCATCACGGGCAGGTTGACGATGAGCCAGGCGCCGGCCGCGGCGGCGGTCGCGGTGGCGAACTGCCGTAGCCGCCCGGCGCGCAGGCAGAGCAGCAGCAGGGGCCAGAGCAGCAGCACGGGGTACAGCTTGGCGGCGGTGGCGAGGCCGAGGAGCACGCCGGCGGCGACGGGACGGCTGCGGGACCAGGCGAGCATCGAGGCGGCGGTGAGGGCGACGGCGAGCAGGTCCCAGTTGATCGTCGCGGTGAGCGCGAGCGCGGGGGCGAGGGCGACGAGGAGCGCGTCCCAGGGCCGGCGCCGGTGCGTACGGGCGACGCAGACGGCGACGATCGCGACGCAGATCATCAGCATGCCGGCGTTGACGAGCCAGTAGACCTGCTCGCGGTGCACGAGGTCGTCGCCGCCGGGCGTGAGCCAGGAGGCGACCTCCATGAACAGCCCGGTGAGCACCGGGTACTCGAGGAACTCCATCCCGCCGGACGCCTCCGGCGGGATGCGGTCGAAGTACGGCGTGAGGTCGTCGGCGAAGCCTCGGCCCTGGTAGAGGTGCGGGATGTCGGAGTAGCAGGCGCGGGTGTACTGGGCGTTGGCGCCGGAGAACCAGGCGCCGTCGTAGCACGGGTACTTCTGCACCATGCCGAGCGCGAACATCCCGATCGCCACGAGCGCGATCACCCGCACCGGAGTCCACCAGGAGCCGCCGAGCAGCGCCCGGCGCCCGAGCGGGCCGCCAAGGACCTCGCTGCCGCGGGCGGCGATCTCGTCGTGCCGGGTGGGGGCGACGGGCGGCTCGTCCGGCGCCGGGGCGGCGGCCGGCCGCCGGGCCGGGTCGTGGTCCACGCTCGTCATGGGGCCATCCTGCCGTACGGGGGCGGGGCGCAGGCGGGCGTACGTGCACCGCGCCCGGTGGAACGGGCCGGCCCCGGCCGCGCAGAGGCGACCGGGGCCGGGGCCGGGGCTCCCGCGGGGCCGCTCAGGACACGGCGGCCCGGGGCGGGGGCGGGGCGGCGGACGTCAGGGGATCAGTCCTCCGCCGTCGTCGCCGCCGTTCGATCCGGCGTTGCCGCCGCCGTTGGGCTGGCCGCCGCTGTCCGTCTCCCCGGTCGTCTCACCGGTGGTCGTCTCTCCGTTCGTTTCACCGGTGGTCGTCTCCCCGTTCGTCTCACCGCCGGGATCACCGCCGTTGGTGGCGCCGCCGGACTGGCACTCCAGGTCCCACGGCTCACACGTCTGGCTGGGCGGGGGCGACGTCGAGGGCGGCGGGCTGCTGGTGGGGTCGTCCGGCTCCTCGCTGGGCTCGGTCTCGGTCGGCTCGGGGTCGATCGACGACTGGGTGGGGCTGGGGACGCCGCCGCCGTCGACGATGTCGCCGAGCGGGTCGGGGACCGGGAACTCGATGACCTCCGTGCCCTTGAGGGCTTCCTTCATGTAGTTGGTCCAGATCTCGGTCGGGATCTGGCCACCGTGGATGGAGTCGAAGCCGCCGGTCCCGTTCATCGAGAGGAGTTCCTGCTTCTCGCTCCGCGGGTCGGTGCGGAAGAGGGTGACCGCCGTGGACAACTGCGGGGTGTAGCCGACCCACCACGCGGACTTGTTCTCGTCGGTGGTACCGGTCTTCCCCGCGGCGGGACGGCCCAGGTCCTTGGCGGCGGCGCCGGTGCCCTCGCCCAGCTCGCCGTACTCGCCGTTCACCACCTGCTCGTTGAGGATCTTGGTGACGTTGTCGGCGACGTTGGCGTCCATGCCGCGCTGGGTGGGGTGGTCGTCGTACCCCGGCAGTTCGTCGCCCTTCTTGATCACCTTCGTCACCGAGTACGGCTCGATGTGCTCGCCGGAGGCCGCGAAGGTCGCGTAGGCGCTGGCCATGCGAATGGCGCTGGGGGTGGACGTACCGAGCGAGAACGAGGCGTCCAGATCCTCACGCTTCGGCATGGACTCCTCGAGGATGCCCGCCGACGCGGCGGTCTTCTGGACGTTCGACAGACCGACGTCGACGCCGAGCTGGACGAAGGGGGAGTTGATGGACAGCCCCATCGCCTTCTCCAGCGTCACGTACCCGTAGGGGTAGTCGCTCTCGTTGACCTGTCTGAAGTCCTCACCGTCCGGGCCCGGCATGGGGTCGCCGTTCTGGTCCCGGATGATGATCTTGTTGTTGCCGTTGTACTTGCTCTCGGGCGAGATCGGCTCGCCCTCGCTGCGGTACGTGCCGTTCTCGAAGGCCGACGCGAGGACGAAGGGCTTCCAGGTGGAGCCCACGGGGACGCCGAGGGTGTCGGCGTTGTTGGTGAAGTGGTCCTTGTCGAAGCCCTCGCCGCCGTAGAGGGCGACGATCTTCCCCGACGTCGGATCGACGGAGGCCCCGCCGAACTGGACGTACTTGTCCTTCTCCCGGGTCTTCGGGTCGAGGTACTCCTTGCGGGCATCGTCGACCGCCTTCTCCATCTGCGCGACCTTCTTCTTGTCGAAGGTCGTGTAGATGCGGTAGCCGCCGCGCTCCAGCTCTTCCTTGCCGATGTTGGAGTTCTTCAGGACGTATCTGTTGGCCGTCTCGATGAGATAGCCCTTCTGACCCGTCAGTCCCGCGCTGGGGTTGTACTTCTCGATCTTGGGGAACTTGTCGTACTTGGCCCGCTCGGCCGGCGACATCATCTTCTGGCCGTCCAGCTCGACCTCGGTCTGCCGGTCGAGGATCCACTCCCAGCGCTCCTCGGCGCGCTTGCGGTTGTCCTCCGGCGAGGCGCCCGGGACGGAGCCGCCCTGGGGGTCGTAGAGGTCGGGGCCCTTGAGGACGGCGGCGAGGAAGGCGGACTGGTCGGGCTTGAGGTTCTCGGCGTCGACGCGGAAGTACGCCTGGGCGGCCGCCTGGATGCCGTAGGCGCCGCGGCCGTAGTACGCGGTGTTGAGGTACCCGGCGAGGATCTCGTTCTTGTCGACCTTCGCGCCCACCTTGATGGAGACGAAGAGCTCCTTGACCTTGCGGGAGAGCGTCTGCGACTGGTCGTCGAGCATGGCGTTCTTCACGTACTGCTGCGTGATGGTCGAGCCGCTCTGGGTGGAGCCGCCGCCCGCCATGTTGATGACGGCGCGGGTGATGCCCTTGGGGTCGATGCCCGGGTCGGAGTAGAAGGTGGCGTTCTCCGCGGCGATGACCGCGTTCTGCATCTCCTTCGGGATGTCTTCCAGATCGACGATCTGGCGGTTCCTCTCACCGCCGTACGTCGCCATCTGGGTGCCGTCGGACCAGTAGTAGACGTTGTTCTGGGCCCGGGCGGCGGCCGCGACGTCGGGCACGCTCACCAGCATGTAGCCGAGGAAGAAGAGCCCGACGAGTGCGCCGAACCCGAGCACGCACATCCCCATGACCTGCTTCCAGGAGGGGAGCCAGCGGCGCAGGCCGGTGTGGTTGGAGCGGGGGTAGTCGATGAAGCGCTTCCGCGGCGGCGGCTCGGGGCGGCGCCTGCGGCGCGGGCCGTCGTAGCCGCCGGCGGCGGAGTGGCTGCGGCCGTGCCCGGCGGCCGCTCCGGCCGCCGCGCCCACACCGGCTCCGGCACCCGCACCGTAGGCGGTGTTCCCGTCGGGGGCTCTCCTTCTGCCACCGCCGCCTCCGGCGGCCCGGCGGCCGGCCGAGGCCCTCCCGTCCGCGCCGGGCGTCCCGCGGCGGCCGGAGTGCGCGCCGTGACGGCCTCCTCCGCGGCCGCTGTTCGGCGGCTTGCGACGGTGCTCGCTCATGAAGGGACTACTCCTCGAACAGGTGGCATCGCCTGTGGGCGTTTTCTGTCAGCCGGTCCCCCCGATGCACGACCGGTTCTCTGTCCTCTGGCAACCAGCCGCACTGTACCGAGGACGAAGACGTCCGCATGCGGCTCCCGGTTCCCTTCGGACAGCATGCGGAACAGAGTACGCACCGGCGTTGCCCGCTTTGCGCCGGGTATTACGCGCTTTACCGGACACTTCGGCGCGCCCGGTCAAGCCGATGTGACGCCGTTCACAGAACCCTCACTTGCTGCTGCCCGAGCACCGCCCTATCGTTTAGATGTATCGAGTCGATACATCCGCGCGACACATCGGTGCGACACATCGGCCCGGTATACCAGAGCGGGACATCCGCGGCACGGAAGGAGGCGGCGATGAGCAGGCGCTCAGGCATCCTGGAATTCGCCATCCTCGGTCTGCTCCGCGAGTCCCCCATGCACGGCTACGAGCTGCGGAAGCGGCTCAACAGCTCGCTGGGGGTGTTCCGCGCGTTCAGCTACGGCAGCCTCTATCCCTGTCTGAAGACTCTCGTCGCACAGGGATGGCTGACGGAGGAGACCGCTCCTGCACCCCAGGACGGTCCCGCCGTACCGCTGGCGGGCCGGCGCGCCAAGATCGTCTACCGGCTGACGGCCGAGGGCAAGGAGCACTTCGAGGAACTGCTCGCCCAAACCGGGCCCGAGGCGTGGGAGGACGAGCACTTCGGCGTCCGCTTCGCCTTCTTCGGCCAGACGTCGCGTGACGTACGGGTCCGGGTGCTCGAAGGCCGGCGCAGCCGGCTGGAGGAGCGCCTGGACAAGATGCGGACGTCGCTGGCGCGCACGCGCGAGCGACTCGACGACTACACCCTGGAGCTGCAGCGGCACGGGATGGAGTCCGTCGAGCGCGAGGTGCGCTGGCTGACCGAGCTGATCGAGAGCGAACGGGCGGGGCGCGACGAGCGCCCTTCGGGGAACGCCGGTTCGGCAGAGACGGGCGGCCTGCCCCGTGACCGGGACAGCACCCGGCCGGATCCGTCCGACGACACCGCCATCTGAGGCCCTGCCCTGGCACGGCCTCAACGAAGAACAGGGAGCAACCGTCAATGGGTTCGGTTCGTGTAGCCATCGTCGGCGTGGGCAACTGCGCCGCGTCCCTCGTGCAGGGCGTCGAGTTCTACAAGGACGCCGCCCCGGGCAGCCGGGTGCCCGGGCTGATGCACGTCCAGTTCGGGGACTACCACATCCGTGACGTCGAGTTCGTCGCGGCGTTCGACGTCGACTCCAAGAAGGTCGGCCTCGACCTGGCCGACGCCATCGGGGCGAGCGAGAACAACACCATCAAGATCTGCGACGTGCCCAACAGCGGCGTGACCGTGCAGCGCGGCCACACGCTCGACGGCCTCGGGCGCTACTACCGCGAGACGATCGAGGAGTCCGCCGAGGAGCCCGTCGACGTCGTGCAGGTGCTGCGGGACCGGCAGGTCGACGTGCTGGTCTGCTACCTGCCGGTGGGCTCCGAGGACGCCGCGAAGTTCTACGCGCAGTGCGCCATCGACGCCGGCGTGGGCTTCGTCAACGCGCTGCCGGTGTTCATCGCGGGCACCAAGGAGTGGGCGGACAAGTTCACCGCGGCCGGCGTGCCGATCGTGGGCGACGACATCAAGTCGCAGGTCGGCGCCACCATCACGCACCGCGTCATGGCGAAGCTCTTCGAGGACCGGGGCGTCATCCTGGACCGTACGATGCAGCTCAACGTCGGCGGCAACATGGACTTCAAGAACATGCTGGAGCGTGACCGGCTGGAGTCCAAGAAGATCTCCAAGACCCAGGCCGTCACGTCCCAGATCCCCGACCGCGACCTGGGCGAGCACAACGTGCACATCGGCCCGTCGGACTACGTCGCCTGGCTGGACGACCGCAAGTGGGCGTACGTGCGACTGGAGGGCCGCGCCTTCGGCGAGGTGCCGCTCAACCTGGAGTACAAGCTGGAGGTCTGGGACTCCCCGAACTCCGCGGGCATCATCATCGACGCGCTGCGCGCCGCGAAGATCGCCAAGGACCGCGGCATCGGCGGCCCGGTGCTCTCCGCGTCCTCGTACTTCATGAAGTCCCCGCCCGTGCAGTACTTCGACGACGAGGCGCGGGAGAACGTGGAGAAGTTCATCCGCGGCGAAGTCGAGCGCTGAGCGCCACTCCACCGCCGACGACTCGCCGTCTTCAGGGGCCCCGGGCTGCAGCCCGGGGCCCCTGGGCATGTGATGCTGAACGCCATGCCCGTTGTCCGCGACCTCCGCAGCCTGCTGCGGCTGCACGGCTTCCGCCGGCTGCTGGCCGTACGGCTGCTCTCCCAGGGCGCCGACGGCGTCTACCAGGTGGCGCTCGCCGCGTACGTGGTCTTCTCCCCCGAGCGGCAGACCTCGCCGGCCGCCATCGCCTCCGCTATGGCGGTGCTCCTGCTGCCGTACTCGCTCGTCGGCCCCTTCGCGGGCGTGCTGCTGGACCGCTGGCGGCGCCGGCAGGTGCTGCTCTACGGGAACCTGCTGCGCGCCGTCTTCGCCGCGGGCACGGCGGCGCTGCTGCTGGCCGGGGTGCCGGACTGGCTGTTCTATCTGTCCGCGCTCTCCGTCACCGCCGTCAACCGCTTCGTGCTCTCCGGGCTCTCCGCCGCGCTGCCGCGCGTGGTGGACACCGAGGAGCAGCTCGTGGTCGGCAACTCCCTGTCGCCGACCGCGGGCACCCTGGCCGCCACGGCCGGCGGTGGCGTCGCCTTCCTCGTCGGGCTGGCCGGGCCCAAAGGGGGCACGGCGGACGCGCTGACGGTGCTGGTCGGCTCGGGGCTGTATCTCTGCGCGGCGATGGCGTCGCTGCGGATGGCGCCGGGGGCGCTGGGGCCGGACCCGGAGCTGGTGCTGCCGCGGATAAGGGCGGCGGTCGCCAGCACCGCGCGCGGGCTCGTCGCGGGGGTACGGCATCTGCGTGAGCGGCGCGAGGCGGCACAGGCGCTGTCCGCCATGGCCCTGATGCGCTTCTGCTTCGGTGCGCTGACCGTGATGCTGCTGATGCTCTGCCGCTACGCCTGGTCCGACGGCGAGGACGACGGCATGGCGCTGCTCGGTGTGGCCGTCGGGCTGTCGGGGCTGGGGTTCTTCGTCGCTGCGGTGGTGACGCCGTCGCTGGTGACCCGGCTGGGCCGGTCCGGCTGGATGACGCTCTGCGCGGCGCTGGCGGCGGTGCTGACGCCGGTGCTGGCGCTCTCCTTCGCGCCGGGGCCGATGCTGGTCGCGGCGTTCGTCCTCGGCGTGACCACGCAGGGCGTCAAGATCACGACGGACACGGTGGTGCAGTCGTCGGTGGACGACGCGTACCGCGGCCGGGTCTTCTCCCTCTACGACATGCTCTTCAACGTCGCGTTCGTGGGCGCTGCGGCCGCCGCTTCGGCGCTGCTGCCCGCGGACGGGCGCTCGGCGCTGCTGGTGGCGGGAGTCTCGGTGATCTTCGCGGTCATCGCCTTGTCGATGTTTCACGTGAAACACGCGCCCGTGGAACAGGAGCACCCGCCGGTCCTGGAGGGCGGCGCCGAGCCCCATGTTTCACGTGAAACGTGAGGCCCGCGCCCGGGGAGCCGCCGCCGTCCTGGTACGTCGCCGGCCTACGGGCCCGTAGGCCCTACGCCGGCGGGTTCTGCTCCGCCCACCACGCGCGCAGTGCCTCGACCGCCGCCTCATGGCCCATCGGCCCGTGCTCCAGCCGCAGCTCCAGCATGTGGCGGTACGCGCCGCCGACCGCCGGCCCGGGGCCGATGCCGAGGATCTTCATGATCTCGTTGCCGTCGAGGTCGGGACGGATCGCGTCCAGCTCCTCCTGCGCCTGCAGCCGGGCGATGCGCTCCTCCAGCCCGTCGTACGCCCGCTGCAGGGCCAGCGCCTTGCGCTTGTTGCGGGTGGTGCAGTCGGAGCGGGTCAGCTTGTGCAGCCGCTCCAGCAGCGGCCCGGCATCGCGCACATAGCGGCGCACGGCGGAGTCGGTCCACTCACCGGTGCCGTAGCCGTGGAAGCGCAGGTGCAGCTCGACCAGGCGGGAGACGTCCTTGATCTGGTCGTTGGGGTACTTCAGCTTCGTCATCCGGGCCTTGGTCATCTTGGCGCCCACCACCTCATGGTGGTGGAACGAGACCCGGCCGTCCTTCTCGAAGCGGCGCGTGCGCGGCTTGCCGATGTCGTGGAGGAGCGCCGCGAGCCGCAGCACCAGGTCGGGCCCGTTCTCCTCCAGCGCGATGGCCTGCTCCAGCACGATCAGGGAGTGCTCGTAGACGTCCTTGTGCCGGTGGTGCTCGTCGCGCTCCAGCCGCAGCGCGGGCAGCTCGGGCAGCACGTGCCCGGCCAGCCCGGTGTCCACGAGGAGGTGCAGACCCAGGCGCGGGCGGGGGGCCAGGAGGAGCTTGTTCAGCTCGTCCCTCACCCGCTCGGCGGACACGATCTCGATGCGCGCGGCCATGTCCGTCATCGCCGCGACGACCTCCGGCGCCACCTCGAAGCCCAACTGGGCCGCGAACCGGGCGGCCCGCATCATCCGCAGCGGGTCGTCGCCGAAGGACTCCTCCGGGGTGCCGGGGGTGCGGAGCACGCGGGCCGCCAGGTCGTCCAGCCCGCCGTGCGGGTCGACGAACTCCTTCTCCGGCAGCGCCACGGCCATCGCGTTCACCGTGAAGTCGCGGCGGACGAGGTCCTCCTCGATGGAGTCGCCGTACGACACCTCGGGCTTGCGGGACGTCCGGTCGTACGCCTCGGAGCGGTACGTCGTGATCTCGATCTGCAGCTCGCCCTTGCGGCAGCCGACGGTGCCGAACGCGATGCCCACCTCCCACACCGCGTCGGCCCAGGGGCGGACGATGTCGAGCACCTGCTCGGGGCGGGCGTCGGTGGTGAAGTCGAGATCGTTGCCGAGCCGGCCGAGCAGCGCGTCCCGGACGGAGCCGCCCACGAGCGCCAGCCGGGCGCCGGCATCCTGGAAGCGGTGCGCCAGGTCGTCGGCGACGGGGGAGACGCGCAGCAGCTCGCTGACGGCGCTGCGCTGGGCACGGCTGAGCGTGGCCTGCTGGGTTCGGTGGTCTTCGCGGGCATTCGGCACAACAGAACAGGGTACGGCCCGTGCGCCGCCGGACCGCAACTGGCCACCCTCCGCGGCCTCTCCGTACGGCCCGGGTGCCGATCAGGCGGCGGAGCGCCCGGAGGTTGACGCGGTCCCCGCCACCCGGCGTCCCGTACCTCGTTACCATCGGGGTCCAAGGCAGGCGGCACAAGGCCGCGGGCCGGGCACGAGGACTATGAGGACGGGCGAGCGCGTGGCCGAGCTGGCACATTTGACCGGGTCCCCGGGCGGCTCTCCCGCCCGTCCCCCGGCCCACCGGCGGCTGCTGACCGCCCTGCTGCTCGTGGCGCTGCTGCTGCCGGCCGCACTGGTGCAGGTTCCGACGGCGGGCACGGCCCACGCGCAGCCGTCCGGCTCCCGCTCGGTGAACGTGTCCGTGGACTATCTGAACCCCTCCGTTCCCTCCGGGGGCGACGATCTGACGGTCTCCGGCAAGGTCACCAACAAGACCGACGCCAAGATCACCGACCCGCATGTCTCCCTGCGCCTCAGCGGCCCGCTGACGAGCCGCAGCGAGGTCACCCAGGCCACCGAGCGCACTGGCTGGCTCTCGGACTACGACGGGGCGGAGATCGACGGCCCCGGGACCGAGGAGCTGAAGACCCTGGCTCCCGGGATGAGCCGCGACTTCAGCATCACGATCCCCGTGAACCGGCTGCCGCTGGACGCGCCCGGCGTCTACCAGCTCGCGGTCTCCCTCAGCGGCACCTCCGCCGACGCCGGTTACGAGCAGGTGCTCGGGATCGAGCACACCTTCCTCCCCTGGCAGCCCGACGACCTGTCGACCAAGACCCGGCTCACCTTCGTGTGGCCCGTCATCGCCACCCCCCAGCTCACCGCGCGCACCGAGCCGGACGAGCAGCAGACGCAGACGCCGGTGCTCGCCAGCGACCGGCTGCTGGAGCAGATGGAGCCCGGCGGCCGGCTGCAGCAGATGGTCGCGCTCGGCGAGGAGCTGCCCGTGACGTGGGTCATCGACCCGGACCTGCTGGCCACGGCGTCCGCGATGACGGAGGCGTACAACGTGGTGGACGAGGACGGCGAGACCGTCCCCGGCAAGGGCCAGGACACCGCCCGGCAGTGGCTGGCCGACCTGCGGAACGCCGTGAAGGGCCGCGAGGTCGTCGCGCTCCCCTTCGGCGACCCCGACCTGGCCGCCATCGCCCACCGCGGCCGCAAGGTCTCCGGCACCCTCGACCAGCTCGGTGACGCCACCACTCTGGCCCGTACGACCGTGGAGTCCGAGCTCCACCTGGAGCCGGAGACCGACCTCGCCTGGCCGGCGGAGGGCGCGATCGACAAGCGCATCGTCGGCGTCGCGGGCGCGGCCGGGGCGCAGTGGATCCTCGCCCGCAGCGACAGCATGACCGAGAGCGGCCTGTCGTACACGCCGACCGCGGCCCGCCCCATCGGCGGCGGCCGGAAGGCGCTGGTGGCCGACGCACAGCTCTCCCGAGCCTTCGAGGGGGACATGAGCCGGGCGGAGACCTACTCCCTGGCCATCCAGGAGTACCTGGCCCAGACCCTCGTGACGACGCTGCAGCAGCCCAATCTGCAGCGCAGCATCGTGGTCGCGCCGCAGCGCACCCCCACGCTCGGCCAGGTACAGGCGATGGCCGAGGCACTCGGCGGCCTCGACACCAGCACGTGGATGACGCCGCTGAACCTCAGCAGCGCCGCGGTGGAGCCGGCGGACCCGGGCGCCAACCGGACGGTGCCGAGCACCGGGGCGTATCCGAAGAAGCTGCGGAAGCAGGAGATCCCGCGCGCGGCCTTCGAGCGGATCCTCGACACCCGGCAGCATCTCGACAACTTCTCCGTCATCCTCGACAACAGCCTCCGGGTCACCGTTCCCTTCGGCAACGCGCTGCTCCGGGAGATGTCCACGCAGTGGCGCGGGCGGAAGACGGAGGCGGAGGCGTTCCGGCGGGAGGTGCAGGGCTACCTGGAGGACCTCACCTCGCAGGTGCAGCTCATCGACAAGTCGGACCTCACGCTCTCCGGCAACAGCGGCACGATCCCGGTGACGGTGCAGAACAACCTCCTGCAGAACGTCCGCGGGCTGGAGCTGCGGCTGACGTCGGACGTGCCCAGCCGGCTGCGGATCGAGGAGGAGCGGCAGTCCATCGAGGTGGCGGGCGGCCACAGCACCTCGGTGAAGTTCGAGGCGTCCGCGCGGGCCAGCGGCCCGGTGACCATCACCGCCCAGCTCTACACCGCCGACGGCAAGCCCTTCGGCGCGAAGAAGACCTTCCAGGTGGAGGTGACGTCCATCACCTCCACGGTGCTGCTCGTCATCGGCGCCGGGATCCTCCTGCTCGTCCTCGCCGGGGTACGCATGTACTCGCAGCGCAAGCGCGCCGCCCGGACCGCGGAGACGGGCGAAGAGGCGGACGGGAACGGGGACGAGGACGGAAACGGGGACGGGGACGGCGGCACCGGCGGTGCCGGGAGCCCGGAGGACTCGGCGGATCCCGGTAGCGACGGCGATACCGGGGAAGCCGACAAGGAGACACACGGAACGCACCTCACCGGGAGCGACCGCGCCGACGACACCGACACGGAAAGCGGTGCCCGGTCGGGTGCCAGTGAGAGAGTGGAGCGGTGAGAACGACCAGGCCGTTTCCAGGCCGGCCATGACCCTTGTGGGGTGTCGATGAACGCGCCGTACGACGGTGACCGCAGTCAGGGCACCGGCGATCCCGCGAACCTTCCGCCCGCCGGGTCGCCTCAGCCTGCCCACCAGCAGTCCCCGGCCGATCAGCAGAACGCCGATCCGTACGCGCCCGACCCCTACGCGCAGCAGCCCGTCCAGGACCCGTACGCGCAGTACCCGCAGGAGCACTACGCCCCGCCGGCCGCCGACCCGTACGGCCAGGGGGGTCCGGGCCACTACGGACACCCCGCCGCTGCCGACCCGTACGCCCAGCACCCGCCCCAGGCCCACCCGGGGGCGCAGGACCCGTACGCACAGCCCGGCCAGCACGGCGGGCAGCCCCACTACGGGCAGCCGCAGCCGCCGCAGCACGGTGGTCCCCCGCAGCAGGCCCACCCCGATCAGTACGGCCGGCCCGCGCCCCCGCGCACCAGGGGCAGCAGCCCGGCGGCGCGCCCGACCCGTACGGCAGGCAGGGCCAGGACCCCTACGGCCGGCCCGCCGACCCGTACCCCCAGCCTTCCGCCCAGGCGCCGCACGACCCCCGCTCCCCGTACCAGCAGAGCGACCCCCGGGCCCCGCACTACCCGCAGCAGCCGCACCACCCCCAGGGCGGGCAGCCGCAGCACCCGCACGCCGACCCCCGGGACCCGTACGCCCAGGCCGCCGCCCAGGCCGCGCCCGGCCCGTCAGCGCCCTACTCCCACGACCCGTACCTCCAGGACGCCTACGCGCCCGACCCGTACCAGCAGCGCGCCGACCCCCTCGGCGACGCGTTCTACGACCACGCCGCCCACCCCCCGCCGCCCGCGGGCAGCCAGCCCGCCGCCCAGCCGCCGTACCAGCAGCCGCCCCCGCCGCACTACCGCACGGACCCCCGCCAGTGGGCCGACCCGCCCGCGCCCGAGCCCGACGGGCCCACCCGGCACCTGCGCTACGGCGACGAGACCACCCAGTTCGTCGGCATGGACGACCTCGTCACCGGGGCGGGCCGGCCGGCACAGCCGGAGCCGGACGCCTTCGCCCACCTCTTCCGCGACCAGCGCGCCCCGCAGCCGCCGCCGGGCCTCCAGCCGCAGCCCGCGGCGGCGCCCGCGCCCGTACCGCCGCAGCGCCGCGGCGGCCGCGTCGCGAGCCTGGCGCGCTCCAGCGCCGTCATGGCCGCCGGCACCCTCGTCTCGCGCATCACGGGCTTCCTGCGCACGCTGGTGATCTCCGCGGCCCTGGGCGTCGCGGTCCTCGGCGACACCTACACCGTCGCGTACACGCTGCCGACGATGATCTACATCCTCACCATCGGCGGCGGCCTCAACTCCGTCTTCGTCCCGCAGCTCGTGCGCGCGATGAAGAACGACCCCGACGGCGGCATCGCCTACGCGAACCGGCTGCTGACCCTCGTCTCGGTGATCCTCGGCGGGATGGTCCTCATCGCGGTCTTCGCCGCCCCGCTGCTCATCCGCGCGATGTCGGTGAAGATCGCCGACAACCCGCACTCCAACGAGGTCGCGATCACCTTCGCGCAGTACTGCCTGCCCACCATCTTCTTCATGGGCATCCACGTGGTGATGGGGCAGATCCTCAACGCACGCGGCAGCTTCGGCCCGATGATGTGGACGCCGGTCCTCAACAACATCGTCATCATCGCCACCTTCGGCCTCTTCCTCTGGGTCTACGGCACCTCCGACTCCTCGGCGATGGACGAGACCACCATCCCGGCGGAGGGCGTGCGGCTCCTCGGCGTCGGCACGCTCCTGGGCCTCGTGGTGCAGTCGCTGGCAATGATCCCGTACCTGCGGCAGACGGGCTTCAGGATCCGGCCGCGCTTCGACTGGAAGGGCCACGGCCTCGGCAAGGCGGCCAAGCTCGCCAAGTGGACGTTCCTCTTCGTCCTCGCCAACCAGGCCGGCATGCTCGTCGTCACGCAGCTCGCCACCTGGGCCGGCGAGTCCGCCGCCGAGGTGGGCCACAAGGGCACCGGCATCATGGCCTTCCAGAACGCGCTGCTGATCTGGCAGATGCCGCAGGCGATCATCACGGTGTCGGTGATGGCCGCGATGCTGCCGCGCATCTCCCGGGCCGCCTCCGACGGCGACCCCCACGCGGTGCGCGACGACATCTCGCACGGCCTGCGCACCTCGGCCGTCGCCATCGTGCCGATCGCCTTCGCGCTCGTCGCGCTCGGCATCCCGATGTGCACCCTGCTCTTCGCCGCGGTCGGCAGCGACGCCGCCACCTCGATCGGGTACGTCCTGATGGCCTTCGGCCTCGGGCTGATCCCCTTCTCCGTGCAGTACGTCGTCCTGCGCGGCTTCTACGCCTACGAGGACACCCGCACGCCCTTCTACAACACCCTGATCGTCGCCGCGGTCTTCGCGACCGGCTCGGCGATCTCCTTCCTCCTCCTCCCCGACCGGCACGCGGTCATCGGCATGGCCGCCTGCTACGGCGTCGCCTACATGGTCGGCGTCGGCGTCGCCTGGCGGCGGCTGAAGCAGCGGATGGGGACCAACGACCTGGACGGCGCCCACGTCGTCCGCACGTACGCCCGCCTCATCGGCGCCAGCATCCCGGCGGCGCTCGCCGGCGGCGCGGCCGCGTGGGCCGTGACGGACAAGCTCGGCGACGGCGTCACGGGGTCCCTCGCGGCGCTCCTCGTCGGCTCGCTCGTCCTCGGCGCGATCTTCTACGTGGCCGCCCGGCGGATGCGGATCCAGGAGCTGAACGCGATGATGGGGATGGTCCGCGGCCGCCTCGGCCGGTAACCGGGGGCACAACCTTCCGTCATCGCCGTGTGTCGTGGATGACGTGAGGCTGTGGGCACAATTGTCATGGCGCGGCTGTACGACACGAGAGTTGGGGAGGCAGGAACGGCGGTGGCGGAACGGAGCACGGCAGCCGTCGACGGCTCGGCGGCCGACCGCAGCGATGCGGCCGACACGACTGAGGCGGCGGACACGGAAGACCCAACGGGCGCCGCGGAGGCGCCCGCTGCCGGGGCCCGTGCCGCGGCAGCCCCCGACTCCGGCGCCGCGGCAGCCGCCGAGACAGAAGCCGGTGATACGCGGCCGGCCGCCGCGGAGCCGCCCGCCCCGGACTCGTCGGCAGGGGAGCCGCCCGCGCCCGAGGGGCCGCGGCGGGCCGGCGTTCCGGTCGCCGACATGCACAGCGGCCACAAGCTCGCCGACCGCTACCGGCTGGAGGAGTGCGTCACCCGCCTCGACGGCTTCAGCAGTTGGCGCGCGGTCGACGAGAAACTCCGCCGCGCCGTCGGCATCCACGTCCTGGCCGCCGGGCACGACCACGCCGAGGCCGTCCTCGACGCCGCCCGCGCCGCGGCCCTCATCGGCGACCCGCGCTTCGTCCAGGTCCTCGACGCCGTCGAGGAGGACGACGTCGTCTACGTGGTCCACGAATGGCTCCCCGACGCCACCGAGTTGTCCACGCTGCTCGCCGGCGGCGCGCCGATGGAGCCGCACGAGGCGTACGAACTCGTCACGCAGGTCTCCCAGGCGCTGGCCGCCGCCCACCGCAAGGACCTCGCGCACCTGAGGCTCACCCCGTCGGCCGTGCTGCGGACGGGCAGCGGGCAGTGGCGCATCCGCGGGCTCTCCATCCACGCGGCGCTGCACGGCACCGAGGCGGACGACCCGCAGCGCACCGACACCGAGGCCGTCGGCGCGCTGCTGTACGCGGCGCTGACGGGCCGCTGGCCGTACGAGGGGGACGCCTACGGGCTGGCCGGGCTGCCCAAGCACGTGGGCCTCATCGCGCCGGAGAAGGTGCGCGCGGGGGTGCACCGCGGGCTCTCGGAGCTGGCGATGCGCGCGCTCGCGGCCGGCTCCCCCGCCGCCGCGGAGCACCCGCGGCCGTGCACGACGCCCGCGGAGCTGAGCGCCGCCTGCGCCGAGCTGCCGCGCATCCGCCCGCCGGAGCCCCAGTACCCGCGGTCCGCGCCGTACCAGCAGACGACGTACCAGCAGGGCTACGCGCAGAGCGGCGGCCGCCCCGGGCCCGCCGCGCGCCCCGCCGCCGCCGTGCCGCCGCCCGCCCCGCCCACGCTGCCGGGGCGGACCGGGAAGGCCGTGAAGTGGTGCGTGTCCGTGCTGCTGATCGTCGCGCTCGCCCTCGGCAGTTGGCAGCTCGCCGACGCCCTCATCAACCACGACGGCCGCGGCGGCGACACCGGCAATTCGGCGGCCGAGCCCGGCGGCGGGGGCGGGGGCTCCGGCGGCGGCCGCGAGGGCGGCAAGCCGGTGGAGATCGAGAGCGCCCGGGACTTCGACCCGTACGGCACCGGCAGCGAGTCCCCGAGCAGCGTGCCCGCGGCCTACGACGCCGACCCATCGAGCTACTGGGAGACCAAGTGGTACACCAGCGCGGTCTTCGGAAACCTCAAGGAGGGCGTCGGGCTGGTCCTGGATCTCGGTGAGCCCCAGCGCGTCGGCAGCGTGAAGGTGTCCCTCATCGGCGACAGCAAGCTGACGGCCATGGCCACCCCGCAGGACACCGGGTCGATGCCGACGGACCTCTCCGGCTTCGAGGAGTTCGACGCGGCGGACGGCACCAATCTGACGCTCAAGCCCACCAAGCCGGTCGTCACCCAGTACGTTCTGCTGTGGCTCACGGAGATTCCGCCGTCGAACGAGGGCAACTTCCGTGGCAAGATCTCCGACATCCGGATTCGGAGCTGAGCGCGCAGTACTCGATCAGGGGGAGGGGTCGGCGTTGGAGAACGCCAGCGGCGGTGACGTCGACGACCGCACACTCCTCGCCCGCCATGTCTCCGGTGAGGACCCGTACGCCTTCGCCGAGATCGTCCGGCGCCACCGGGACCGGCTGTGGGCCGTGGCGCTCCGCACCCTCGGCGACCGCGAGGAGGCCGCGGATGCGGTGCAGGACGCGCTGCTCTCCGCCTTCCGCGCGGCGCACACCTTCCGCGGCCAGTCCGCCGTCACCACCTGGCTGCACCGCATCACCGTGAACGCCTGTCTGGACCGGGCCCGCAAGGCCGCCAGCCGCCGCGCGGCACCGGTCGCGGACACCGAGCACTTCGAGCAGTTGCTGGAGCCGGAGGAGTCCGCCGAGGCGCCCGCGGAGCGGGAGGACACCGGCCGGGAGCTGCGCGAGGCACTGGCGACCCTGCCCGTGGAGCAGCGGGCCGCCCTGGTGCTCGTCGACATGGCGGGCTATCCCGTCGCGGAGGCCGCCGACATCCTCGGCGTTCCCGCGGGTACCGTGAAGAGCCGCTGCGCCCGCGGCCGGGCCCGTCTCCTCCCTCTCGTACGTCATCTGCGGCTCTCCGCCGCCGACTCCGGGGCGGGCGGACGGAACCCGGCGCAGGGGACATCCGTCCCACCGACGGCAGAGCAGCACGACGTACGCGCCGCGAAGGGTGGAGGTGAGAAGCCATGACGCAGCCCCCGCGGTCCTCCGGCGCCGACGACGGGCACCCGGAGGTCGAAGAACTGGCCGACCTCGCCGAGGGTCTGACCTCCCCCGCCCGCACCCAGCAGCTCCACCGCCATCTCGACGAGTGCGCCACCTGCCGTGAGATCCGGGAGGCCCTCGACGGCGTACGCGGGCTCCTCGGCAGCCTCCCGGAGCCCGCCCCGATGCCTGCCGAGATCGCGGGGCGTATCGACGCCGCGCTGGCGGCCGAGGCGCGCTACGACGCCGATGTCTCCGCCGTCGATGTTTCACGTGAAACCGCGCCGCCGGAGACCCAGGTGCCCGCGCCGCGCGAGTCTGTTTCACGTGAAACACGACCCCGCCGCTCGCACCGCCGGCCCGCCGCACACCGTGCGGACGCCACCGGCCCCGGCCGGCCCGCCCGGCGCTGGCCGCGCGTCCTCCTCGGCGCCGCCGGGGCGGCCGCGCTCGTCGCGCTCACCGTCGTCCTCTTCCAGCTCCCGGAGAGCGGCGGCAACGACGACAGCGCCGCAGACATGACGGCCAACCAAGAGCAGTCCCAGAACGCCCCGAAGGTCGCGCCGAGCGCCGGCAGCCAGGGACCGCTCGACGCCGACTCACTGGAGACCCGCGTCCTCGGCATGCTCCAGCAGCCCGAGCGACGCGAGGGCGGCGGCGCCGGCGAGGGCACGGCCGACACCGGCGACGACCCGTTCGTCGCCGAGGGGGACGACTCGCAGGTGCCCGAGTGCGTACGGGCCGCCGTCAACCGCTCCGAGGCGCCGCTCGCCGCCGAGACCGACACGTACGAGGGAACCCCCGCCTACGTCGTCGTGCTGGCGCACCCCGGCGACGCTCAGCGAGTGGACGCCTACGTGGTGGATTCTTCCTGCGCAGCCTCCCCGGACCAGCCGGGCGAGATTCTGCACAGCGACACCTTCCAGCGACCCTGAGCCGCGCCCACCCGCCCGCGGGAATGTCCGGCCCGTAGGATCCGTTGGGTGGGTGAGAGGGACAGGACGCAAGCGTTTCCCCACCCCTTCAGGCAGCCGGTCGTAGACAAGGAAGAGTCCGTGAGCGACGTTCGCAACGTGATCATCATCGGCTCGGGGCCGGCGGGCTATACCGCCGCGCTGTACACCGCCCGCGCCGCGCTGCAGCCGCTGGTCTTCGAAGGCGCCGTCACCGCGGGTGGCGCGCTTATGAACACCACGGACGTGGAGAACTTCCCGGGCTTCCGCGACGGGATCATGGGCCCGGATCTGATGGACAACATGCGGGCACAGGCGGAGCGCTTCGGCGCCGAGCTCGTCCCCGACGACGTGGTGTCCGTGGACCTCACCGGCGACATCAAGACCGTCACCGACACCGCGGGCACGGTGCACCGCGCGCGGACCGTGATCGTCTCCACCGGATCGCAGCACCGCAAGCTGGGGCTGCCCCGGGAGGACGAGCTGTCCGGCCGGGGCATCTCGTGGTGTGCCACCTGTGACGGCTTCTTCTTCCGCGAGCAGGACATCGTGGTCGTCGGCGGTGGTGACACCGCGATGGAGGAGGCCACGTTCCTCTCCCGCTTCGCCAAGAGCGTCACGGTCGTCCACCGCCGGGACAGCCTGCGCGCCAGCAAGGCGATGCAGGAGCGGGCCTTCGCGGACCCGAAGATCTCGTTCATCTGGGACAGCGAGGTCGCCGCCATCCAGGGCGGCGACAAACTCTCCGGTCTCACCCTCAGGAACACCAAGACCGGCGAGGAGTCCGAGATCGCGGTCACGGGTCTCTTCATCGCCATCGGGCACGACCCGCGCACGGAGCTGTTCAAGGGGCAGTTGGAGCTCGACGGGGAGGGCTACCTCACGGTCGACGCCCCCTCCACCCGCACCAACCTCCCCGGGGTCTTCGCATCGGGCGACGTTGTCGACCACACCTACCGCCAGGCGATCACCGCCGCCGGGACGGGTTGCTCTTCGGCGCTGGACGCCGAGCGCTACCTCGCCGCGATCGCCGACAAGGAGAAGTCGGCGGAGCCGGAGAAGGTCGCAGACGCCGTCTGAGACCGAGCAGCCATCAACGCACAACGACGTAAGGAGTACGCCATGGCCGGTGCCACGGTGACCGCAACCGATGCGGACTTCGAGGAGAAGGTCCTCAAGAGCGACAAGCCCGTACTGGTCGACTTCTGGGCTGCCTGGTGCGGCCCGTGCCGCCAGATCGCTCCGTCGCTGGAGGCCATCGCCGCGGAGAACCCCGAGAAGATCACCATCGTCAAGCTCAACATCGACGAGAACCCGGCGACGGCCGCGAAGTACGGGATCATGTCGATCCCGACGATGAACGTCTACCAGGGCGGCGAGGTCGTGAAGACCATCGTCGGCGCCAAGCCGAAGACGGCCCTGGAGCGCGATCTCAGCGAGTTCATCGGCTGACGAAGCGAACCTCGTTTCACGTGAAACGTGCGCGCGGCGCGTGAAACGCAGCCGCCGGCAGACGAAGGGCCCGTCCCTGTGAGGGACGGGCCCTTCGTCGTGCCGGGACGCGGGGTCAGAGCGGCCGCAGCACCGGATCCTTGCGTGCGCCGCCGAGCAGCTTGTCGAGCGCCAGCTCCACGTCCTCCTTCCAGGAGATCGCGGAGCGCAGCTCCAGCCGCATCCGGGGATGGCGGTAGTGGGGGCGTACGGTCTTGAAGCCGACCGCCACCAGATGGTCCGCCGGCAGCACGCACGCGGGCTCCTTCCAGGCCGCGTCCCCGAACGCCTCGACGGCTTTGACGCCCCGGCGCAGCAGATCCTTCGCGACCGTCTGGACGAGGGTCCGGCCCAGGCCCTGCCCCTGATATCCCGGGTTCAGCCACGCGGTCATGAGCTGGACGGCGTCCGCCGACACCGGGCTCGTCGGGAAGGCGAGGGAGCGGGGCACGTAGGCGGGCGGGGCGTACATCACGAACCCGGCCGGCACATCGTCGACGTAGAGGACCCGGCCGCAGGAGCCCCACTCCAGCAGGACGGAGGAGATCCATGCCTCCTTCTCCCGCTCCGGGTGCCCGGACTTGACGGCGGCTTCACCGCTGACAGGATCCAGCTCCCAGAAGACACAGGAGCGGCACCGCCGGGGAAAGTCCGGGAGATTGTCCAGGGTGAGCGGTACGAGCCTTCGCCCCATGCAGCCCGATCCTCTCCTTCACCGGCATCCCCCTCGATACCCGTATGCATCGTATCCGGAGACGACAAAACAGGCCGCGGATTCCCTCCGCGGCCTGTCTCGTGAAGTTCGAGGGGAGGCGTCACTCGTCCTCGTCGGCGTCCTCGTCGCTCAGCTTCTTCTCCAGCACCCTGCCCTCGCCGGGCGCCATCGATCCGAGGATGCGCTCCAGATCCTCTATCGAGGCGAACTCGACGACGATCTTTCCCTTCTTCTGCCCCAGGTCGACCTTCACCCGGGTCTCGAAGCGGTCGGAGAGCCGGGACGCCAGATCGGTGAGCGCCGGAGACATCCGGTTGCCCGCACGCGGCGCCTTCGGCCGGCGCCCGGTCTTGGGCTCCGACGCCATCAGGGTCACGATCTCCTCGACGGCCCGCACCGACAGCCCCTCGGCCACGATGCGGTGCGCCAGCCGGTCCTGCTCGCTGGCATCCTCCACGGAGAGCAGCGCCCGCGCATGGCCCGCCGAGATCACCCCGGCCGCCACCCGCCGCTGCACGGGCGGCGAGAGCCGCAGCAGCCGCAGCGTGTTGGAGACCTGGGGACGGGAGCGGCCGATCCGGTCGGCGAGCTGGTCGTGCGTGCACTCGAAGTCCCGCAGCAACTGGTCGTAGGCGGCGGCCTCTTCCAGCGGGTTGAGCTGTGCTCGATGCAGGTTTTCGAGCAGCGCGTCCAGGAGGAGCTTCTCGTCGTCCGTGGCGCGGACGATCGCGGGAATCCGCTCCATGCCCGCCTCACGGCAGGCACGCCAGCGGCGCTCACCCATGACCAGCTCATAGCGGTCCGAGCCCAGCCGGCGGACGACGACCGGCTGGAGGAGCCCGACCTCCTGGATGGAGGTGACCAGTTCGGCGAGGGAGTCCTCGTCGAACACCTCGCGGGGCTGCCGCGGGTTCGGCGTGATGGCGTCCAGCGGAACCTCGGCGAAGTGCGCACCGGCCACTTCGCCGCTGTCCGCGGCACCCTCGACGGCCGGCGGCGCCTCGTAGGCGTGCTCCGGCGGCGTCTGCTCCTCGTACTCCTGTGGCTCGGGCTGCGGCGCCCGCTCCGACACTATGACCGGCACCGCTCCCGGCGACATGGTGGCGCCACCGACCAGCGGTCCCGAGTCATCGGCGGGAGTGGGAGCGGCGGGGATCAGCGCCCCCAGCCCGCGACCCAGCCCTCTGCGTCGTTCCGTCACTGAGCCCCTCCGTCGTGCCGCTCGTGATGAGCTTCGCCCTGTCTGGGCATACCGCGCAGGGCCATCTCGCGGGCAGCCTCCAGATAGGAGAGCGAGCCGCTCGACCCCGGATCGTAGGTGAGGACCGTCTGCCCGTAGCTCGGCGCCTCCGAGATGCGCACCGAGCGCGGGATGCTGGTCCTCAGCACCTCGTTGCCGAAGTGGCCGCGGACCTCGTCCGCCACCTGGGAGGCCAGGCGCGTCCTCCCGTCGTACATCGTGAGGAGGATCGTCGACACATGGAGCCGGGGGTTGAGATGCCCGCGCACCAGGTCGACGTTGTGGAGCAGTTGCCCCAGCCCCTCCAGCGCGTAGTACTCGCACTGGATGGGGATGAGCACCTCGTTGCCCGCCACCATGGCGTTGACGGTCAACAGGCCGAGCGAGGGCGGGCAGTCGATGAAGATGTAGTCCAACGGCTGCTCGTAGGCGTCGATCGCCCGCTTCAGCCGGCTCTCCCGCGCCACCAGCGAGACCAACTCGATCTCCGCGCCCGCGAGATCGATCGTCGCCGGCGCACAGAACAGCCCCTCGACATCGGGGACCGGCTGCACCACCTCGGCCAGCGGCTTGGCCTCCACCAGCACGTCGTAGACCGACGGCACCTCCGCGTGGTGGTCGACGCCCAGTGCGGTCGAGGCATTGCCCTGCGGGTCGAGGTCGATGACCAGCACCCGGGCCCCGTGCAGGGCCAGTGATGCCGCCAGGTTGACCGTGGTGGTGGTCTTGCCGACCCCGCCCTTCTGGTTGGCGACGACCATCACACGGGTCTGCTCAGGGCGTGGCAGACCCTGACCGGCCCGCCCGAGCGCCTCTACGGCGAGTTGAGCGGCACGGCCGATCGGAGTGTCGTCCATCGGAGGCGGTGTTTCACGTGAAACATCCGCCGATTCGGAGCGGGGACCGGGGACCGGATCGGCCATCGGCCCCGCGACATTGGCGTCGGACCGCAAGGATTCACTCTCCTCGACTTCAGACTCGCACTGCACAGAGCCTGCCATGCTTTCGGGGTCGCGAACCAGCGAGGCCCGTTCTCCTGTGGATGATTCCTTATCCACAGCCGACTCGCGGGCCTCTACGGCACCGCGTCCTCGGCTGAGGATCCCGGGGAGCAACGAACGATGTTTCACGTGAAACACGATGCACAGCCCCGCCGGTACCACCGCAGCGACACTCCGGTGTATGTACGGTAGGCGGCTTTAATGGACCGAACGGCCCTCTTTCGGATACGAGCAGACTAACGGCGTCGGCCGTGCCCACCGCGACCGCCCTTGCGAGCGGCGCGGGCCCGCTTGGCGGCGAAGCGTACGCCACCGGGGCTCTCGCCCACCACGGCCCGTACGACGGTCGCCGGCGGGTCCACCACATCGGCTCCGACCTGCACGATCTCGGTCTCCGTGACGCCGAGCTTGTGCAGCGCGGCCTTCGAGGCGCGCAGTTCTTCCTCGGCGCTCTCCCCCTTCAGCGCCAGCATCTCGCCGTACGGGCGCAGCAGGGGAACGCCCCAGCCGGCCAGCCGGTCCAGCGGGGCGACCGCCCGCGCGGTGACCACATGGACCGGCTCCAGCGTGCCGAGGACCTCCTCGGCCCGGCCGCGGACGACGGTCACCTGCTGCTCCAGCCCCAGCAGCTCGGTGACCTCCTGCAGAAACCGGGTGCGCCGCAGCAGCGGCTCCAGCAGCGTGATCCGCAGGTCGGGACGGACGAGGGCCAGCGGGATACCCGGCAGCCCGGCGCCCGAGCCGACGTCGCAGACCGCGACGCCGTCGGGCACCACTTCGGCGAGCACCGCGCAGTTCAGCAGGTGCCGCTCCCACAGCCTGGGGACTTCCCGCGGGCCGATCAGCCCGCGGGTCACCGCCGTGTCGGCCAGCAGTTCGGCGTAGCGCACCGCGTCCGGAAGGGCACCGCCGAAGACCTTGTCGGCGGCTTCCGGCGCCGGCGGAAGATCCGCTACTTCGGACACGGGAACGTCCTCTCGCTGGAGCACGGGCGGGCGATGGCGGGTGGCAGGGGAGCAGTCTGGGCCGGTCGGAACAACCGGCCCAGGGGTGGAGCAACGACGTTCCGGTCAGGCCGGGAGCACGACCACGCGCCGCTCGGGCTCCTCGCCCTCCGACTCGCTGCGCAGCCCGGCGGCCTTCACCGCGTCGTGCACCACCTTGCGCTCGAACGGGGACATCGGCCGCAGCTTCTCCGGCTCGCCGCTCTCCTTGACCCGCTCGACGGCCTCGGTGCCCAGCTCGGTCAGCTCCGCGCGCTTGCGTGCCCGGAACCCCGCGATGTCCAGCATCAGCCGGCTGCGGTCGCCCGTCTCCCGGTGCACGGCCAGCCGGGTCAGCTCCTGCAGCGCCTCCAGCACCTCGCCCTCGCGCCCCACCAGCTTCTGCAGATGGCGGTCCGACGATCCTTCGCCGATGATCGACACCGAGGCCCGGCCGCCCTCGACGTCCATGTCGATGTCGCCGTCGAGGTCCGCGATGTCGAGCAGCTCCTCCAGATAGTCGGCGGCGATCTCGCCTTCCTGCTCCAGGCGCGTCAGGACGTCCTCGGCCGAGGCCTCGGGCTGCTCGGGCTGGGCCTCGATGTCCGAACCGGTTTCGCCGGTCGTGGACGCGGTGTCCGTCACGTGGGGACTCCTTCTTACTTCTTCGACGGGTGCTTGGGCCGCTGCGGCCCCTTGCGCTGACCGGACTTCGCGTTACGGGCGTTGCCACCCGCACCGCCGCGGCCGGATGAGCCGCCCGCCTTCTTCTTCGCGGCGCTCGACGCGGGCTTCTTGTCCTCGGGCTCCGCGGCGCCGTCCGCGTCCTCCTGCCGCTGGCCGGAGCCGCCGGACTGGGCGTGGCTGCGGCGCTGGGACTTCGACTGCCGCTTCGGCTGCTGCCGCCGGCCGGGGTCGCCGCCGCCGGGCTTGGCGTCCGCCAGCGGCGTCTCGCTCTTGACGATGGTGCCGTCCGCCTGGGGGAGCAGGTCGTGCTTGGCGAGCGCGGAGACGAACTTCCGCTCGTCCTCGTTGCGGTCCTTGCCCTTGGCGACCATCTGCTTGACGACGTAGCGGTCGCGGCGGCCGCGCACGCCGCCGCGGTCGATGACGTGCTTCTGCATGCGCTCCAGCAGGTGCGCGTAGGACTTGCTGCCCGGGGTGGGGTTCCGCTTGATCACGTACATCTGCTGGCCCATGGACCAGACGTTGGTGGTCAGCCAGTAGATGAGGACGCCGACCGGGAAGTTGATGCCGAAGACGGCGAACATGACCGGGAAGATGTACATCAGCATCTTCTGCTGCTGCATGAACGGCGTCTTCACCGTGAGGTCGACGTTCTTCGTCATGAGCTGGCGCTGCGTGTAGAACTGCGACCCCGACATCAGCACGATCATGATGACGGTGACGACCCGCACGTCGGCGAGCGTGGCGCCGAGGCTCTCCACCTTGCCGGCGCTGTCCATGAACTTCGCCGCGATCGGGGCACCGAAGACGTGGGCCTGCCGGGCCTCCGCGACCTGCGTGGCGTTGAGGACACCGACCTCGTTGTTACCGGCGATCTTGTTCAGCACCTGGAAGAGCGCCAGGAAGAAGGGCGACTGGGCGAGGATCGGAAGACAGCTCGAGAGCGGGTTGGTACCCGTCTCCCGGTACAGCTTCATCATCTCCTCGGACTGGCGCTGCTTGTCGCTCTTGTAGCGCTCCTGGATCGCCTTCATCTTCGGCTGGAGCACCTGCATGTTCCGCGTCGCCTTGATCTGCTTCACGAAGAGCGGGATCAGCGCGATCCGGATGACGACCACCAGCGCCACGATGGACAGCCCCCATGCCCAGCCGCTGGCCGGGTCGAAGACCAGGCTGAACAGCGAGTGGAACTGGACGATGATCCAGGAAACGGCGATATAGAGAGGTTTGAGGACCGTGTCCACGAATCAGGCTCCTTGGGCCTTGGGCTGCGTCTTGCCCAGCCGGCTGCGCAGCCGCTGGTGCCAGACCGGATGCTTACGGGGCGGAACGTGATCGACCCCGCCGAGTGACCACGGGTTGCAGCGCAGGATGCGCCAGGCGGTCAGGCCCGTGCCTTTGACCGCACCGTGCAGCCTGATCGCCTCATAGCCGTAGTGCGAGCACGACGGGTAGTACTTGCAGACCGGCCCCAGCAGCGGGCTGATGGTCCACTGGTACAGCTTGATCAACCAAAGCAGCGGATACTTCATCGCGGCGCCCTTCCCAGCAACCGCCCCAGCGCTGCGTCCAGGTCATCGCGCAGCCGGTCGTAGCCGGCCTCCGCGGCGCCGGGCAGCGCCCGTACGACCACCAGGCTACCTGCGGGCAACAGATCCAACCGATCCCGTAGGAGATGACGCAGGCGACGCTTGACGAGGTTGCGCGCGACCGCCGGTCCGACGGCCCTGCTGACGACGAAACCCGCACGCGTCGGGGAGGCGTCCTCCCCGGCGGCATGCGGGTCTCCGCCGCTGTTCAGATGGACGACGAGCAGCGGGCGGCCAGCCCGTCGTCCGCGGCGTACCGCTCGGGCGAAGTCCTCGCGCCGCCGCAGCCGGTGCTCAGCGGGCAACACGAGCACACCAAGAGGTCAGGCGGACAGGCGTGCGCGGCCCTTGTTGCGACGGGCCGTGATGATGGCACGGCCGGCGCGGGTACGCATACGCAGCCGGAAGCCGTGCGTCTTGGCACGCTTGCGGTTGTTCGGCTGGAAAGTGCGCTTGCTCACTCGGGGGCTCCAGGAGATTCGTCACGGGTGGTTAGGCGCCGAACGGCTGCCACCGTGCGCCCTCGAGCCGGCTCGTCATCGCCCGACACGTGACATGATCACTGTCGCGGCCTGAGACTGATCGGAGGCAGGCGGCAGCAGCCGTCGACATCTCGACCTCGACACGGTACGCGGGCGGCCGCCGTCCGGTCAAACCCGCCCCGTGCGGCCGACACGCCACAGGACACTGTGCACAGCCTGTGGACAGCGACTTGAATGGGGCAGCTCGGCGTGACTACCGTGGCTGGACTTCCGACCCTTGCGCGGATCCATCCCACCCGTCCCGAGATCACACCTTCGTGACCTGCCGTGACCTGAAAGAGCGTGCCCCGTGGCCGACCTGCCTGCCGATCTCGCTGCAGTGTGGCCACGCGTGCTCGAGCGACTACTCGCGGACGAACAGGGCGTCGAGGCCAAGGACCACCGCTGGCTGCGCGACTGCCAGCCGCTCGTCCTCGTGGCCGGGACCGCGGTGCTGGCCGTGCCCAACGAGTACGCGAAGGGCGTCTTCGAGGGCCGTCTCGCCTCCAAGATCACCGATGCGCTGAGCCACGCCTGCCGCCAGCCCATCGGCCTGGCCGTCACCGTCAGCCCGGGTGAGCCGGAGTCGAAGCCGCAGCAGGCCCCGCCGGCGCAGCCGGGCCCCGAGTCGGGCGGGCACGGCCCGCACGTACCCCATTCCCCGCAGGCTCCGCAGCCGCCGGCGCACGAGCAGGCCGCGCACCCCGGCGCCCCGCACCTGCCGCTGCCGCACACCTCCGCGCAGCCCACGCACCAGAGCCACCAGCCGCCGCACCAGAGCCACGGCGGGCCGCTGCCCGAGCCGCCGTACGACGCGTACAGCCGCCCGGCGCCCGGGGACGACCGCCTCCCCACCGCCGCCCCGACGTACCCCGAGTACGCGCAGCCGCGCCCGGCGCCGGCCGCCTGGCCCCGCGCCGACCACCACCCGGGCCCGCCCGGCGCCCAGCCGGACACCTCGGCGGGGACCGACGGCACGGACTTCTACTCGGCCCACGACCACCTCGCGCAGCGCCCCGCCCACGACCGGTACGCGCACCCCGGCAGTCACACGGGCGGGCACACGGGCGGCCACCCCGGCGGCCACAGCCCCTCCGGCGCCCCGATCCCTCC
The DNA here is from genome assembly GCF_003945505.1 of Streptomyces sp. WAC 06738. Taxonomy (NCBI): domain Bacteria; kingdom Bacillati; phylum Actinomycetota; class Actinomycetes; order Kitasatosporales; family Streptomycetaceae; genus Streptomyces; species Streptomyces sp. WAC 06738. The sequence goes on from NZ_CP029618.1 coordinate 3,965,812, forward strand.
CCTGGTGCAGGCCATGGGGAACGTCGAGCTGCCCGCGCCCAGCGGCGCGCCCGGCCCGCTCGCCGCCCAGCCCGCCCCGGCGACGGGACCGGGCGAGCCGACCGCTCGGCTGAATCCGAAGTACCTCTTCGACACCTTCGTCATCGGCGCCTCCAACCGCTTCGCGCACGCCGCGGCGGTCGCCGTCGCCGAGGCCCCGGCCAAGGCGTACAACCCGCTGTTCATCTACGGCGAGTCCGGCCTGGGCAAGACGCACCTGCTGCACGCCATCGGCCACTACGCCCGGAGCCTCTACCCCGGCACCCGGGTGCGGTACGTGAGCTCCGAGGAGTTCACCAACGAGTTCATCAACTCCATCCGCGACGGCAAGGCGGACACGTTCCGCAAGCGCTACCGCGACATGGACATCCTCCTGGTCGACGACGTCCAGTTCCTGGCGAGCAAGGAGTCGACGCAGGAGGAGTTCTTCCACACCTTCAACACCCTGCACAACGCCAACAAGCAGATCGTGCTCTCCAGCGACCGGCCGCCCAAGCAACTGATCACCCTGGAGGACCGGCTCCGCAACCGCTTCGAGTGGGGCCTGATCACCGACGTGCAGCCGCCGGAGCTGGAGACCCGGATCGCGATCCTGCGGAAGAAGGCGGTCCAGGAGCAGTTGAACGCGCCGCCGGAGGTGCTGGAGTTCATCGCCTCCCGGATCTCCCGCAACATCCGTGAGCTGGAGGGCGCCCTGATCCGGGTCACGGCCTTCGCCTCGCTCAACCGGCAGCCGGTGGACCTCGGGCTCACCGAGATCGTGCTGAAGGACCTCATCCCCGGCGGCGAGGACGCGGCCCCGGAGATCACCGCCGCCGCGATCATGGCCGCCACCGCCGACTACTTCGGGCTGACGGTGGAGGACCTCTGCGGTTCCTCCCGTAGCCGCGTGCTGGTCACCGCGCGCCAGATCGCCATGTACCTGTGCCGGGAGCTGACGGACCTCTCCCTGCCGAAGATCGGCGCCCAGTTCGGCAACCGGGACCACACCACCGTGATGCACGCGGACCGCAAGATCCGGGCGCTGATGGCCGAGCGGCGCTCGATCTACAACCAGGTCACCGAGCTGACCAACCGCATCAAGAACAGCTAGCGGCCCCGCCGCCGTTCCCTACGCCCCCGCCCTGCCCCGCCCCGCGCCGCTCCACGGCGCCTCCCGGGCTCCCACGCGTCCCCCGGCCGCCGGTTCTGCACAGGTCTTCCGCACGCGTCCGGCCGCGTCCGCGCGCCCCCGGCACGTACCCGAACAGCCGAGCCCCCGCGCCCTGTTCGATTCCAGGCCCTGACCAGGCACTTCTCCACACCTCGGCGGCTTTTCCGCCGTCCACACCCTGGGGATCGGCGAGTTACCCACGGGCGGGTGTGGACGCGGTCTGGACAACTCGCGTCCGCGCAGCTCATGGGGGTGTGGATTTGTGGGCGAGCGTTGCCCACACCCTGTGGACACCGTCCGCCGGCTCGACCGGCGCCGAGCGCTGTCCACCGCGGAAGACCACTCACCCACAGAAAACCCCGCTCTGTACACAGCCTGTCCACAAGTTTGTCCACTGTTCGGCAACGCAACGCGCCCCTTCACCAGGTCGAGTGAAAGCCGTCACACCGAGAGGCAGGATTGGCTGTGCAGAAACCCGGGTAACTCTGGGGACGGAGCTGTGGCTAAGTGGCCCCCGCCTGTGAACGGCCTGTGTACAGCCGGGCATCGTCCACAGGAACAGCGGGTTATCCACTCTTCGTCCCCAACCCGCCTGTGGGCAAAATTCGCGGGCTGACCTGCGCAGACAGGGTTTTCCACGGTTTCCACAAGCCCTACTACTACCTCTACACGTAGCTAGCTCGGAATCCGCTTCGAAGCGGGGCCTGTGCACAAGTGCGGTCGACGGCCTCCAAGAGCGGCAGCGACGAGTTGACCCCGACCTGCCCCCTGTGTCGGTGCCGTGCGTCAGACTGGTCCCCCACACCAACCGAGCCGGCAAGGGCCGAGAGCACCAGGAGGCGGTCTCCGTGAAGATCCGGGTGGAGCGCGACGTACTCGCGGAGGCAGTGGCGTGGGCAGCGCGCAGCCTCCCGGCCCGGCCGCCCGCGCCGGTGCTCGCCGGACTGCTGCTGAAGGCCGACGGCGCGGACGGCGGGACGCTCAGCCTCTCCGGCTTCGACTACGAGGTCTCCGCCCGCGTCTCCGTGGAGGCGGACGTGGAGGAGGACGGCAAGGTCCTCGTCTCCGGGCGGCTGCTCGCCGACATCTCGCGCGCACTTCCCAACAGGCCTGTGGAGATCTCCACCGACGGCGTCCGGGTCACCGTGGTCTGCGGCTCCTCGCGGTTCACACTCCACACCCTGCCTGTGGAGGAGTATCCGGCGCTGCCCGAGATGCCGACCGCGACCGGCACGGTCTCCGGCGAGGTCTTCGCCGCCGCCGTCTCGCAGGTCGCCATCGCCGCCGGCCGGGACGACACCCTGCCGGTGCTCACGGGCGTGCGCATCGAGATCGAGGGCGACACGGTCACGCTGGCCTCCACGGACCGGTACCGCTTCGCGGTCCGCGAGTTCCTGTGGAAGCCGGAGACCGCCGACGCCTCCTCGGTGGCGCTCGTCCCCGCCAAGACGCTGCTGGACACGGCCAAGTCGCTGACCAGCGGCGACATCGTGACGCTCGCGCTGTCGGGCGCCGGCGCGGGCGAGGGCCTGATCGGCTTCGAGGGCGCCGGCCGGCGGACGACGACGCGGCTGATCGAGGGCGACCTGCCGAAGTACCGCACGCTGTTCCCCACGGAGTTCAACTCGGTGGCGGTCATCGAGACCCCGCCGTTCGTCGAGGCCGTCAAGCGCGTGGCGCTCGTGGCCGAGCGGAACACGCCGGTGCGGCTGAGCTTCGAGCAGGGCGTGCTGACCCTGGAGGCGGGGTCGAGCGACGATGCACAGGCTGTGGAAAGGGTGGACGCGCAGTTGGAGGGCGACGACATCTCGATCGCCTTCAACCCGCTCTTCCTCCTCGACGGGCTGAGCGCGATCGACTCTCCCGCCGCGCAGCTCTCGTTCACGACGTCGACGAAGCCGGCGCTGCTCAGCGGCAAGCCCGCGCTCGACGCCGAGGCGGACGAGGCGTACAAGTACCTGATCATGCCCGTGCGACTGAGCGGCTGACGGCCCGGCGTAGGCTCGGACCCGACAGGACGCACAGACGGACGAAGGGGCAGTGATGGAGCTCGGTCTTGTGGGTCTCGGCCGGATGGGCGGGAACATGCGTGAGCGCATCCGGCGCGCGGGCCACACCGTCGTGGGGTACGACCAGAACCCGGACCGGGCCGATGTCCACAGCCTGCGGGAGCTTGTGGACGCACTGCCCGCCCCCGCGTGGTGTGGGTGATGGTGCCCGCGGGCGCGGCCACGCAGTCGACCGTCGACGAGCTGGCCGGGCTGCTGGAGCCCGGCGACGTGCTCGTGGACGGTGGCAACTCGCGCTGGACGGACGACGAGAAGCACGCCGGGGAGCTGGGTGCGAAGGGCATCGGCTTCGTGGACTGCGGTGTCTCCGGGGGCGTGTGGGGCCTGGAGAACGGCTATGCGCTGATGTACGGCGGCGACGCCGAGCACGTGGCGCGGGTGCAGCCCGTCTTCGACGCGCTGAAGCCGGAGGGCGAGTACGGCGCCGTCCACGCCGGCAAGGTCGGCGCGGGGCACTTCGCGAAGATGGTCCACAACGGCATCGAGTACGCGATGATGCAGGCCTTCGCCGAGGGCTGGGAGCTGCTGGAGGCCGCCGACTCGGTCACCGACGTGCGCGAGGTCTTCCGCTCCTGGCAGGAGGGCACGGTCATCCGCTCCTGGCTGCTGGACCTGGCGGTCCGGGCGCTGGACGACGACGAGCACCTGGGCAAGCTCCGCGGGTACGCGGAGGACTCCGGCGAGGGCCGGTGGACGGTGGAGGCGGCGATCGACCACGCGGTGCCGCTGCCGGCGATAACGGCGTCGCTCTTCGCCCGGTTCGCCTCGCGCCAGGACGACTCGCCGCAGATGAAGATGATCGCCGCGCTGCGGAACCAGTTCGGCGGCCACGCGGTCAAGGAGGAGCAGTAGCTCTGCCGGGCGGCCGGCGGGAGCGCCGGCCCGCTCTTCGCCCAAGCTGAATCGAAGCTGAATCGGCCGAGTGCCTGGGGAGGTCGGCGTCGGGCCATGCACGTGTCTCATCTCTCGCTGGCCGACTTCCGTTCGTACGAGCGGGCGGAGGTGCCCCTCGACCCGGGGGTGACGGCCTTCGTCGGGCCGAACGGCCAGGGCAAGACGAACCTGGTCGAGGCGGTCGGCTATCTCGCGACCCTGGGCAGCCACCGGGTGTCCGCGGACGCGCCGCTGGTGCGCATGGGCGCGGCGCGTGCGGTGGTCCGGGCCGCGGTGACGCAGGACGGCCGGCAGCAGCTCGTGGAGCTGGAGCTGAACCCGGGCAAGGCGAACCGGGCGCGGCTGAACCGCTCCTCGCAGGTGCGGCCGCGCGATCTGCTGGGCGTGCTGCGTTCCGTGCTCTTCGCGCCGGAGGACCTGGCGCTGGTCAAGGGCGACCCGGATCAGCGGCGCCGCTTCCTCGACGAGCTGATCACGGCGCGGGCGCCGCGGCTGGCGGGGGTGCGCAGCGACTACGACCGGGTGCTCAAGCAGCGCAACACCCTGCTGAAGACGGCCGCGATGGCGCGGCGGCACGGCGGGCGGCAGCTCGACCTGTCGACGCTGGACGTCTGGGACCAGCATCTGGCGCGGGCCGGGGCGGAGCTGCTGGCACAGCGGCTGGAGCTGATCGCGGTGCTGCAGCCGCTGGTGGACAAGGCGTACGAGCAGGTGGCGCCGGGCGGCGGGCCGACGGCGTTCGAGTACAGGTCGCCGGCGGGCGGGCGGTTCGCGCAGGCGCGTACGCGCGAGGAGTTCGCGGGCCTGCTGCTGGAGGCGATGGCGGAGGCGCGGAAGCAGGAGATCGAGCGGGGCGTGACGCTGGTCGGTCCGCACCGCGACGATCTGGTGCTGAAGCTGGGCGAGTTGCCGGCGAAGGGCTATGCGTCGCACGGGGAGTCGTGGTCGTACGCGCTGGCGCTGCGGCTCGCGTCGTACGAGCTGCTGCGCGGCGAGGGCGGCGGGGAGCCGGTGCTGGTGCTGGACGACGTGTTCGCGGAGCTGGACGCGCGGCGGCGGGAGCGGCTGGCGGAGCTGGTGGCGCCCGGCGAGCAGGTGCTCGTGACGGCGGCGGTGGCGGAGGACGTGCCGGAGGTGCTGGCGGGGGCGCGGTTCACGGTGGCCGACGGGCGGGTGGAGCGCGGATGAGCGAGGAGCCCGTACGTCCCGGGGGCGCCCGCGAGGACCCGGCCGCGGACTCCGGTGCCGCGGAGTCCCCCGCCGCTCCCGAGCCCTCCGGGATCGACCTGGCGCGCGTGGCCCTGCGGGCGGCGCGGGCGGAGGCCCGGGCGCGGGGGGCGGCGGCGCAGCAGCGCCGGCAGGCCCGCCGCGGCGGCGGGCTGCGCTCGGGCGCCCGCGCCGACGGCCGCGATCCGCTGCCGCTGGGTGCCGCGGTGAGCAGGCTGATCACCGAGCGCGGCTGGGAGGCGCCGGCGGCGGTGGGCGGCGTGATGGGCCGCTGGCCGCAGCTCGTCGGCCCCGAGGTGGCGCAGCACTGCGCGCCCGAGCGGTACGACGAGCAGGAGCGGGTGCTCGTGGTGGCGTGCGACTCCACGGCGTGGGCGACGCAGCTGCGGCTGCTGGCGCCGCAATTGGTGGCGCGGCTCAACGAGGAGCTGGGCCACGGCACCGTGAAGCTCATCAAAGTGGTGGGTCCCGGGGGCGGCGGGCGGCGCTTCGGGCCGCTGCGGGCGCCGGGGAGCCAGGGGCCCGGGGACACGTACGGGTAGCCCCGTACCTTCTGCTGAACCCCGCCGGTAAACCTGTGATGGAGTGAGGTCGGTCACAGTAGCTGAAGGTTGACGCCCCGAAGCGCTGAGTGGCGCTCAGAGGCTCTGCAGGCCCCGGTGTGTGCAGTCCCCCTCGGCGGGCAGATGTTCAGGGCGCCACATGCGGGTTCAGGCACCGGCAAACCGCCATTCTGTCGTGGGCTACCGGTAGACTGGGAGCAACCCGCCCACTTGCGGAACACGCTGACCAACAACGACGCGGCCGCTCCCCGCTCAGCCAGGAGAGTGGCCCGTGCTGTGCCAGAAAGGGCGCTTCGTGGCCGATTCCGGCAACTCCAACGAGAACATCCCTGCCAGCGAGAACGTGCCTCCAGGCGCCGACGGCGCCGCGGAGGCGGCCGCTGAGGCCGCACGGGCGCACGCCCGCGCGGAGGCGGAGGCCGTCGAGGACGCGGCGTACGACGCGAACGCGATCACGGTCCTGGAGGGCCTCGACGCCGTCCGCAAGCGCCCGGGCATGTACATCGGCTCGACCGGTGAGCGCGGTCTGCACCACCTGGTGCAGGAGGTCGTGGACAACTCGGTGGACGAGGCGATGGCCGGCCACGCGGACACGATCGAGGTGACGCTGCTCGCCGACGGCGGCGTGCGCGTCGTCGACAACGGCCGCGGCATCCCCGTGGGCATCGTGCCGTCGGAGAACAAGCCCGCGGTGGAGGTCGTGCTCACCGTCCTGCACGCCGGCGGCAAGTTCGGCGGCGGCGGCTACGCGGTCTCCGGCGGTCTGCACGGCGTCGGCGTCTCGGTCGTGAACGCGCTCTCGACCCGCCTGTCGGTGGAGGTCAAGACCGACGGCTACCGCTGGACGCAGGACTACAAGCTGGGCATCCCGACCGAGCCGCTGGCGCGGAACGAGGAGACGGACGAGACCGGCACCACGGTCACGTTCTGGGCGGACGGCGACGTCTTCGAGACGACGGACTACTCGTTCGAGACGCTGTCGCGCCGGTTCCAGGAGATGGCGTTCCTCAACAAGGGCCTCACCATCTCGCTCACCGACGAGCGGGCGGCGGCCAAGCAGACCTCGGGCGCGGACACCGCGGGCGACGAGGACGAGGACAAGGCGCGCAGCGTCACGTACCACTACGAGGGCGGCATCTCCGACTTCGTACGCCACCTGAACTCGCGCAAGGGCGAGCCGGTGCACCCCTCGGTGATCGACTTCGAGGCCGCGGACACCGAGCGGCTGATGTCGGTCGAGATCGCGATGCAGTGGAACACGCAGTACAGCGAGGGCGTCTACAGTTTCGCCAACGTCATCCACACCCACGAGGGCGGTACGCACGAGGAGGGCTTCCGGGCGGCGCTGACGGGGCTGATCAACCGGTACGCGCGGGACAAGAAGCTGCTCCGCGAGAAGGATGACAACCTCACCGGCGAGGACATCCGCGAGGGCCTGACGGCGATCATCTCGGTCCGGCTGGGCGAGCCCCAGTTCGAGGGCCAGACGAAGACCAAGCTGGGCAACACGGAGGCGAAGACCTTCGTGCAGAAGGTCACGCACGAGCACCTGACGGACTGGCTCGACCGGAACCCGAACGAGGCGGCGGACATCGTCCGCAAGTCCATCCAGGCGGCGACGGCCCGCGTGGCCGCCCGCAAGGCGCGCGACCTGACGCGGCGCAAGGGGCTGCTGGAGACCGCGTCGCTGCCGGGCAAGCTGAGCGACTGCCAGTCGAACGACCCGTCCAAGTGCGAGATCTTCATCGTGGAGGGCGACTCCGCGGGCGGCTCGGCGAAGTCCGGCCGCAACCCGCGGTACCAGGCGATCCTCCCGATCCGCGGCAAGATCCTCAACGTGGAGAAGGCCCGGATCGACCGGGTGCTGCAGAACACCGAGGTGCAGGCGCTGATCTCGGCGTTCGGCACCGGCATCCACGAGGACTTCGACCTCGGCAAGCTGCGCTATCACAAGATCGTGCTGATGGCCGACGCGGACGTCGACGGCCAGCACATCCAGACGCTGCTGCTGACGCTGCTGTTCCGCTTCATGCGCCCGCTGATCGAGGGCGGGCACGTCTTCCTGGCCCAGCCGCCGCTGTACAAGATCAAGTGGACCAGGGACGAGTTCGAGTACGCGTACTCCGACCGCGAGCGGGACCAGCTCATCGAGCTGGGCCGCTCGCAGGGCAAGCGGATCAGGGACGACTCGATCCAGCGCTTCAAGGGCCTGGGCGAGATGAACGCGGAGGAGCTGCGGGTCACCACCATGGACCAGGCGCACCGCGTGCTGCGCCAGGTGACGCTCGACGACGCCGCCGCGGCCGACGACCTCTTCTCCGTGCTCATGGGCGAGGACGTCGAGGCGCGCCGCTCGTTCATCCAGCGCAACGCCAAGGACGTCCGCTTCCTCGACATCTGAGTCGGCCCCGCCCGGGCGGCCCCCCGCCCGGGTTTCCCGGGGGCTCCCCGCCCGGGTGCGACCGACCGCCTTCGAGACCTCTTCGAAAAGGTAGAAAAGACCCGCAATGGCCGACGAGCTCACTCCCCAGAACCCCGACCCGCAGCCGGACGGCGAGGGCGAAGACGGCGGCATCGTGCTGCGCGTGGACGCCGTCTCGCTCGAGACGGAGATGCAGCGCAGTTATCTCGACTACGCGATGAGCGTCATCGTCTCGCGTGCGCTGCCGGACATCCGCGACGGCCTGAAGCCCGTGCACCGCCGCGTCCTGTACTCGATGTACGAGGGCGGCTACCGCCCGGAGCGCGGGTACTTCAAGTGCGCGCGCGTCGTCGGCGACGTCATGGGCAACTACCACCCGCACGGCGACTCGGCGATCTACGACGCCCTGGTGCGGCTGGCCCAGCCCTGGTCGATGCGGATGCCGCTCGTCGACGGCAACGGGAACTTCGGCTCCCCGGGCAACGACCCCGCCGCCGCCATGCGCTACACCGAGTGCCGCATGGCGCAGCTCGCCATGGAGATGCTCCGCGACATCGACGAGGAGACCGTCGACTTCGGGGACAACTACGACGGCCGCTCCCAGGAGCCCACCGTCCTGCCCGCCCGCTTCCCGAACCTGCTGATCAACGGCTCGGCGGGGATCGCGGTCGGCATGGCGACGAACATCCCGCCGCACAACCTGCGCGAGGTGGCCGACGGGGTGCAGTGGTACCTGGAGCACCCCCAGGCGTCCAACGACGAGCTGCTCGAAGCCCTCCTGGAGCGCATCAAGGGCCCCGACTTCCCCAGCGGCGCGCTGGTCGTCGGCCGCAAGGGCATCGAGGAGGCGTACCGCACCGGCCGCGGCTCGATCCCGATGCGCGCGGTGGTCGAGGTCGAGGAGATCCAGGACCGGCAGTGCCTGGTCGTCACCGAGCTGCCCTACCAGGTCAACCCCGACAACCTCGCGCAGAAGATCGCCGACGGGGTGAAGGACGGCCGGCTGACGGGCATCGCCGACGTCCGGGACGAGACCTCGTCGCGTACGGGCCAGCGCCTGGTCATCGTGCTGCGCCGGGACGCCGTCGCGAAGGTCGTGCTGAACAACCTCTACAAGCACACCGACCTGCAGACGAACTTCGGCGCCAACATGCTCGCGCTGGTCGACGGCGTGCCGCGCACGCTGTCGCTGGACGCCTTCATCCGCCACTGGGTGGAGCACCAGATCGACGTCATCGTCCGCCGCACCACCTTCCGGCTGCGCAAGGCCGAGGAGCGGGCGCACATCCTGCGCGGCCTGCTGAAGGCGCTCGACGCCATCGACGAGGTCATCGCGCTGATCCGGGCCTCCCAGACGGTGGACGTGGCGCGCCGGGGCCTGATGGACCTGCTGGAGATCGACGAGATCCAGGCGAACGCGATCCTGGAGATGCAGCTCCGCCGGCTGGCCGCCCTGGAGCGGCAGAAGATCACCGCGGAGCACGACGAGCTGCAGGCCAAGATCGACGACTACAACGCGATCCTCGCCTCCCCCGAGCGGCAGCGGCAGATCATCAGCGAGGAGCTGGCGGCGATCGTCGCGAAGTTCGGCGACGACCGGCGTACGCAGCTCGTGCCCTTCGACGGTGACGTGTCCATCGAGGACCTGATCGCCGAGGAGGACATCGTCGTCACGATCACCCGCGGCGGCTATCTGAAGCGGACGAAGACGAACGACTACCGCGCGCAGAAGCGCGGCGGCAAGGGCGTACGCGGGGCGCGGCTGCGCGAGGACGACATCGTCGACCACTTCTTCGTCTCCACCACCCACCACTGGCTGCTGTTCTTCACGAACAAGGGCCGGGTCTACCGCGCCAAGGCGTACGAGCTGCCGGACGCCGGGCGCGATGCCAAGGGCCAGCACGTCGCGAACCTGCTGGCGTTCCAGCCGGACGAGCACATCGCGGAGATCCTGGCGATCCGGGACTACGAGGCCGCCCCGTACCTGGTGCTCGCCACCAAGGCCGGGCTGGTGAAGAAGACGGTGCTCAAGGACTACGACTCGCCCCGGCAGGGAGGCGTGATCGCGGTCAATCTGCGGGAGATGCCCGACGGCTCGCCGGACGAGGTGATCGGCGCCGAGCTGGTCTCGCCCGAGGACGACCTGCTGCTCGTCAGCAGGAAGGCCCAATCGATCCGGTTCACCGCAACGGACGAGGCGCTGCGCCCGATGGGCCGCGCGACCTCCGGTGTGAAGGGCATGAGCTTCCGCGAGGGTGACGAACTCCTCTCGATGAATGTCGTGCGGCCCGGTACGTTCGTGTTCACCGCCACCGACGGCGGTTACGCGAAGCGTACGAACGTGGACGACTATCGCGTTCAGGGACGAGGTGGCCTCGGCATCAAGGCGGCGAAGCTGGTGGAGGACCGGGGTTCGCTGGTGGGCGCGCTGGTGGTGGAGGAGTCGGATGAGATCCTCGCCATCACGCTCGGCGGCGGCGTGATCCGTACGCGGGTCGACGAGGTCAGGGAGACGGGCCGTGACACCATGGGTGTCCAACTGATCAACCTGGGGAAGCGGGACGCCGTGGTCGGCATCGCGCGGAACGCCGAAGCCGGTCGGGAGGCGGAGGAGGTCGAGGAGGCCGCCGACGCCGCCGTCGCCGCCGACGAGGCCGGGAGCACGGACGCCGGGGCCCAGGGCCCCGCCGCGGACGGTGAAGGCGAGGAGTAGGTCGTGAGTGGAGCCACGGGTGCCGGCGCCGGGCCGGCGAGGGCGGAGGGGTACGCCCAGCCGAACCCCCCGCCGGGTCCGGACGACGCCGGCGGCGGGCACGGCGGCCGGCGCGGGCGCAGACGCGGTGCCTCCGGCGCCGGGGGCGCGGAGGACCCGCAGGGGCACGCGTATCCGTACGACGCCGCCCCGGAGGGCCCGATGCCCCCGCCGTCGACGGCCCCCGCCGCCCCGCCGGCGCCGCACCAGCCGCCGCAGGCGTACACCCCGCCGGCCGGCGTGGCCGGCGGCCACGCCGGGGGGCACACGGCGGGGCGCGGCGGCCAGGCGTACGAGCAGGCGCAGCAGACGGCCGCCGGGGTACGCAGGTCGCGTACCGGCGCCAGGACCGTCCCGCGCACCCGCAAGGCGCGGCTGCGGATCGCCAAGGCCGACCCGTGGTCGGTGATGAAGGTCAGCTTCCTGCTCTCCATCGCGCTCGGCATCTGCACGATCGTGGCGGTGACGGTGCTGTGGATGGTGCTGGACGCGATGGGCGTCTTCAGCACGGTCGGCGGCACGATCAGCGAGGCCACCGGTTCGGACGACTCGGCCGGCTTCGACCTGGAGTCGTTCCTGTCGCTGCCCCGGGTGGCCGGCTTCACGGCGGTGGTGGCGCTCATCGACGTGGTCCTCGCCACGGCGCTGGCGACGCTGGGCGCGTTCATCTACAACCTCTCCGCGGGCTTCGTCGGCGGCATCGAGGTCACGCTGGCGGAGGACGAGTAGCGCCCGCCGGGTGACGCCCGCTATCGATTTGGGCCGCGGCTCGGCGGTGGGGTAATCTCTGTGCAGCGCGCGGCTATAGCTCAGTCGGTTAGAGCGCATCCCTGATAAGGATGAGGCCCCAGGTTCAAGTCCTGGTAGCCGCACCGGAAATGGCGAAGGGCGCCTCCTCGTGACGAGGAGGCGCCCTTCGGCTTTGTCATGCCGCCGGGCTCATGCGGCCACCGACCCGGAGACCGGTCGCGTCTGCTTGGCCGGGCGGGGGAGGAAGGGGACCAGGAGCATTGAGGCGGCGGTGATGAGGCCGGCGGCGAGGAAGGCGCGGGCGTAGCCGTCCTCGGGGGCGCCGTGGCCCGCGGAGGCGACCGCGCCGAGGATCGCCAGGCCCAGCACCGCGCCGATCTGGCGCGAGGTGTTGACGAGGCCCGAGACGCCGCCGGCGTCCCGCTCGCCGACGCCCGACGTGGAGACGTCCGTGAGGAGCGCCAGCAGGACGGCCTGGCCCGCGGCCATCGGGAGGGCCGGGCCGAGGATCGCGGAGACGAAGGTGCCGTCCGCGTCCATCGCCGCCGCCTGCCAGAGGAAGCCGGCGCCCGTGAGCAGCCCGCCGGCGACCGTCATCGTGCGGCTGCCGAAGCGGGCCGAGAGCCGGGGCGCGAGCTGGGAGGCGATGATGAGCGCGGCGGTGTGCGGGAGGAAGGCCAGGCCGGTGCGGATGGCGCTGTAGCCGAGGACGGTCTGCATGTAGAGGGTGAGGAAGTACCAGAGGGCGAAGGCGCCCACCATGCTGACGAGCGTGACGACGTTGCCGACGGCCACCGCGCGGATGCGGAAGAGCCGCAGCGGCATCAGCGGCTGCGCGGAGCGCGCCTCCACGGCGACGAAGCCCGCCAGCGCCACGAGCCCGGCCAGCAGCGGCAGCAGCGCGGAGCCCGCGGTCCAGCCCGCCGACTCGGTCTCGGTGATGCCGTACGCCACGGCGCCGACGCCGCCGGTGACGAGCACGGCGCCGGGGAGGTCCAGGGCGGGGCGGTCGGCGTCGCGGTGCTGCTCGCGCAGCCAGAGAAGGACGACGGCGCCCACGGCGACGCCGATCGGCACGTTGATCAGCAGCACCCAGCGCCAGGACGCCAGGTCGGTGAGCGCGCCGCCGATGAGCCCGCCGGTGGCGCCGCCGGCGGCACCGACCGCCGTCCAGGCGGCGATGGCCCGGGTACGGGCCGCGCCCTCGGGCAGCGCCCGGGTGAGCAGGGAGAGGGTGACGGGCGCGAGGAACGCGGCGCCTACGCCCTGGGCGGCGCGGGCGGTGATGAGCACGGCGTCGCTCTGCGCGAGGCCGCCGGCGAGGCTGGCGACGGCGAAGAGGGCGAGTCCCGCGAGGTAGACGCGCTTGGGGCCGAAGAGGTCGGAGAGCCGGCCGCCGAGCAGCAGGAAGCCGGCGAAGGCGAGGGCGTAGCCGTTGACGACCCACTGCAGGGCGCTGCCGCTGAGGGCGAGGTCGTCGCGCATGCTGGGCAGGGCGACGTTGACGACGGAGACGTCGAGGACGACGAGGAACTGGCCGATGTACGAGGCGAGCAGCACGGGCCAGAGCCGGGACGGGGACGCGGTGCCCGCCGGTGCGGCGGCGGGGGCCCGGGACCGGTGGCCCGCGGCCGGATCGGTCGTCTTCGTCAGGGCCGCCGGATCCGCGGCGTCGGTCGTGTCGGTGGCGTCGGGCGTGGTCATGAAGGTCATCGTGCGCGGTGGACGGGTGCGTACGGATCGGGCGCCGGATGGAACCGGGGCGGGGACCTTGGTCCTAGTGCCGTCCTAGTGCCACGGTCCCGAGCCCGGCTCCGGTGTCGTTCGCGCTGTGTATCATCGGGCTTCGTAGTCGAATGTCTCTGGAAGGACGAGGTAGCGCGGTGAAGAAGCTGTTCCTGATCGCATTGGCCGCTCTGGGCGGGCTTCTCGTGTACCGCCAGATCCAGGCGGATCGCGCCGAGCAAGACCTGTGGACGGAGGCCACCGACTCGGTGCCCTCCTCTTCGGGCGTCTGAGACGCGAGAGTTCCGAGCAGAGCCGCCCGTTCCGGGCAGGCCCCGGGCCCCGGCCCCGCCGCTCGCGCGGCAGTGCGGCCGGGGCCTCGGCATGACCGGAGCGCTGTTGCACGACCGTGACGCACGTCCCCTGTTATTTGCTACTGCACACGTTTTACGGTGCATGAGCACATGGCAGAGAACGAGGGGGGACATGTCATGGAACGACCACCGCGCGGCCGCCCGGGACGGCCCGCGTACGCCGGCGTGGCCGCGGCGCTCGCCGCCGCGCTGACCGCGGGACCGCTCTCCGGGGCGACCGCCGCACCCGCCGCGCCGGGAACGCCCGGCGCACCCGCCGCGCCCGCTGAGCCCGCGCCGACCGGCGGCGGCCTGGTGATGGTGCTGGACTCCTCCGGCTCCATGGCCGACGACGACGGCTCCGGCGCCACCCGGATCGAGTCCGCCCGCGCGGCCGTCGGCACCGTCGTCGACGCCCTGCCCGACGGCCACCCGACCGGCCTGCGCGTCTACGGCGCCGACCGCGCCGGCGGCTGCACCGACACCCGCCTCGCCGTGCCCGTCGAGGCGCTGGACCGGGACCGCATCAAGGGCGCCGTAGCAGAAGTGAAGCCGAAGGGCGACACCCCCATCGGCCACGCGCTCCGGCAGGCCGCCCGGGACCTCCCCGAGCGCCCGCCCGGCGCCCTCGGCCCTCGCTCCCTCCTCCTCGTCTCGGACGGCGAGGACACCTGCGGCACCCCCGACCCCTGCGAGGTCGCGGCGCGACTCGGCGAGACCGGCGGCGCCTTCGGCGCCCTGCGCATCGACACGGTCGGCTTCCAGGTCGGTGGCAAGGCCCGCGACGAGCTGAAGTGCATCGCGGAGAAGGGGCACGGCGCGTACTACGACGCCCCCGACGCCGATGCGCTCGCCCGCCAGCTCCAGCGCGCCGCCCGCCTCTCGGCCGACGGCTACCGCTTCCGCGGCGACCCGGTCGAGGGCGGCGCCGGCCGCGGCGGCGCCGCGGACGTCCGGCCCGGCCAGTACCTCGACAGCATCGGCGCGGGCGAGACCAAGTGGTACGCCGCCGAGCTGGACGCCGCCTCCGCCGCCGACTTCGGCGTCACCGCCGTGCCGCAGCCGGGTGTGCCCGTCGCGTACGGCGACGGCATCGAGCTGGAGCTGCACGCCGCCGAGGGCAACGGCACCCGGTGCGACGCCAGGGACGGGCACTTCGAGCAGGACGAGGGCGCGCAGCCGCTGACCGCCGCGGTCAGCCGCATCCCCAGCGCCGAGGGCGGCGAGCCCTGCGACGCCGCCGGCCGCTATCTCCTCAGCGTCCACCGCACCAGCGCCGCCGGCTCCGACCGGGCCCGCTGGCCGCTGGAGCTGGCCGTGGGCCGGGAGGAGCCGCTGCGCGCCGGGGTCACGCCCGCGCAGTCCGAGACGGACTACGGCCCGGCCGGCGCCGAGGGCGCCGAACTGCCCACCGCGGAGCCCGAGGACATCACCGGCGGTACGGGCTTCAACGACGCGAAGGCGATCGGCCCCGGCGTCTGGCGCGACGAACTGCTGCCCGCGCAGACGCGCTTCTACAAGGTCGGCGTCGGCTGGGGCCAGCAGCTCCGCTACCGCGTCGAGTTCGCCAACGAGCCCACGCTCGACGGCGCCGCCGGGACCTCCAGCTTCGCCGCCACCGACCTCTACGCGCCCGGCCGCGCCGCCGTCGGCGAAGGCCCGTTCAGCTCCAGCCGGAGCTACTACGGTGAGCCCGTCGCCGCCGACCTCGGTACGGTGCCGGTCAGTTGGACGAACCGCTACGAGACCGCCGCGGAGGTCGTGCCCGTGCGCCGCGGCGGCGCGTACTACCTGTCGGTCTCGCTGGGTCCCGATGCCGCGCGCTTCGCGCGGAACACGGCCATCGGCGTCGTGCTCCGCGTCGGCGTCCTGGGCGAGGAGAAGTCGGGGCCGCGGCACGGGGCGCCGGCCGCCGCCGGTGACGGGAGCGGCGGCGCGAACGGCGAGGACGGCGGGAAGGATGCGCGGGCCGGTGCGGAGGGGGAATCATCGGACTCCGTCCTGCCGCTCGCCGGCGGGATCGCGGGCGGGGTGCTGCTCGCCGGCGCGGGGGGTGCGTTCGTGATCGTACGGAACCGGAAGCGGCGGCCCGCGGGTGAAGCGCCCGCGGAAGCGGCGGCAGGCAACGGCGTAAGGGGTGGATGGTGAGGACACGAACGATGGCGGGGCCGGCCGCGGCGCTAGCGGTGGCCGCGCTGGCGGCGCAGGCCGCACTCCCGGCGGCGGCTCCGGCGGCTTCTGCGGCTCCGGCGGCGACGGCCGCCCGCCAGGGCGCGGCGCCGGTGAACTCCCCCGCCGACGCCGGCGAGTACCGGACGGCGGAGGACGCCGAGCCCATCGAGGGCGCCGCGAGCAGCACCGGCGGCGAGAAGGTGGAGGCCGGCAAGACCTACACCGACTCCCTCGCCCCCGGCGACGAGCTGTACTACAGCGTCACGCTCGACGCGAAGTCCCACGCCTGGATATCCGCCGTGGCCGCGCCGCAGCCGGGCACCAAGGTCGCGTACGGCGACGGCATCGAGCTGGAGCTGGAGAGCAAGGGCGGCGACCGGTGCGGCAGCTCCGACGTCGACTTCGCCGCAGACGGCGCGGCCCGGCCGATCGCCGACTACGTGGGGCGCGTCGTCCAGCCCGGGGGCACCTGCCAGGAGGCCGGCGTCTACAACCTCATCGTCACCCGCGTCAGCGACGCGACCTCCAGCCCGGCGGAGTGGCCGCTGGAGCTGCGCTTCATGGCGGAGCCGCCGCTGGCGAAGGCCGGGCCGACGACCCCGCCGGATCCGCAGTCCATCCCCACCGAGGCCCCGCCGCCACCGACCGGCAAGGCCGAGCGGCGCAAGGGCGGCACCGGGTTCAACGACGCGGTCGCCATCGACCACGGCGTGTGGACGGACGAGATCCGGCCGGGCGCCACGCACTTCTACCGGGTGCCGCTCGACTGGGGCCAGCAGCTCTTCCTGCAGACCGAGTTCGGCACGACGCGGGTGAGCGACGAGACGGCGTTCGCCTCCAACGGGGTGCGCGTCGACTTCTACAACCCCGCCCGCGGGTTCGTCGCCAACGAGAACGAGACGTACTTCGGCGACGACCCCGCGGCGATCCCCGCCGTGGCCCCGCCGGTGGCGTACGAGAACCGCTACGCGTCCTACAGCCGTGAACTCGGCAACGTCGGCTTCGCGGGCTGGTACTACATCGCCGTCAGCGTCTCCGAGGAGGTCGGGGAGTTCGCGGACGGGCCGGTGCCGGTGGAGCTGCGGACGACCATCAAGGGCGAGCCCGAGGAGGGCCCGGCGTACGACGGAGACGCGGCGGCGGCCGGGTTCGCGGTGACGGACGACGACCGCGACACGGCGGCGAAGGGCACGGCGGCCGGCGCGGAGAGCGACGGGGACGGTGCCGGGAAGAAGATCCTGGCGATCGCCGGGATCGGCGCGGGCGTGGTGCTGCTGGCGGGTCTGGGCCTGTGGACGCTGCTGGCGCGGAGCCGGGCGGTGCCGGGCGCGGCGGGCGGCCCGCAGGTGGCGGGCGAGGACACGCAGACGGCGCCCGGGGCGTACGGGAGCGGGGCCGGCGGTCCGGCGTACGGCGAGCGGCCGTACGGGGACGCGCACCCGCCGCTGCCGCCGCAGCAGAACTGGCGGCAGTAGGGGGCAGCAGCGGGGGCGCGGGCGTACGGGCGTCAGCCCGACACCAGCGCCCAGACGCCGGCCGCCATCAGCAGCACCGCGAGCACCACGACCGGGATCGCCACCTTCGCCGGCGGTCCCGGTCGCCGTTGCGGCACCGCGGCGCCGGGCCGGGGCTGCGGCGGCTGGGACCGCGGCTGCGGCTGGGCCGTCGTGTACGGGGCGGTGGGCGTCGGCGGCTGCGACGCGGCGGGTGGCGCGATGCCGTAGCTGGTCGCCTCGGCCGGGTCGCCGGCGCCGGGCGGGCCCGCTGCCGGCGGGTGCGCGGTGCCGGGCCCCGCCGGGCCCGGCTCGGGCGCGGCGGCCGCGGGCGGGGGTACGTATCCGGTGGAGCCCGGCGGCGCGTACGCGGGCCCCGCCGGGCCCGCGGCGCCGGCGTCACCGGCCAGCCCCGTACCCGTACCGAAACCGGCACCAGGACCGGCACCGGCTCCGAAACCGGCACCGGGACCGGGACCGGGACCCGCACCGGCACCAAGTCCCGGACCCGGCCCCGGCGCGCCCTTCGCCGCCCTTTCCTCCGCTCGCTCGGGACCTCGCGGCCCGAACCCCACCGGCAGCGGCCCGAGCTGGTCGAAGACCTCCACCGGCTCCTCCGCCGGATCCAGCTCGGGCAGCAGCTCCGCCGCCTCCGCCAGCGCCTTCCGCGTACCCGTCGCGGTACGGAACCGCATCTCCGGATCCGGCTGCAGCAGGCTCGCGAGCACCTGCCACAGCGGCTCCGGCACGTCCTTCGGGGCCGGCGGCACGCCGTTCTTCAGATACATCTCCACCAGCGCCTGGCTGTCCGGACGCTCCCCGGTCAGCAGGTACAGCGCCAGCAGACCCACCGCGAAGAGGTCCGCGGGGAAGTCGGGCTCGGCGCCCAGCATCTGCTCGGGCGCGAAGTAACCGGGCGTCCCGACGACGAAGTTGGTGTCGGTCAGCCGCGGCTCGCCCTTGCGCATGGAGATGCCGAAGTCGGAGAGCCGGAGGTGCGGCCGGCCGGTGCCGGTCGCCTCCAGCAGCACGTTCGCCGGCTTGATGTCGCGGTGCACGACGTTCTCGCCGTGCACCGCGGCCAGGCCGGCGAGGAGCTGGTCGAGCAGCAGGCAGACGAACCGCGGCGGGAGCGGTCCGTAGTCGCCGATCAGATGGGCCAGTGAGCCGCCGCCCACCAGATCCATCGTGAAGAGCACCTTGTCGTCGTCGGCCGCCCAACTGGCGGGTGCCAGCACGTGCGGGTGGTCGATGCGCACCGCCTGCTCGCGGACGAAGCGCAGCAGCGTGTGCGCGTCGCTCTGCTGCAGCACCTTGGCCGCCACATAGCGCCGTCGCCGGTGATCCCAGGCGCGCCAGACCGCGCCCACCCCGCCCCGGCCGATCGGATCGATCAGCTCGTACCGCCCAGCGAAGACCTCACCCATGCTGCTGCGCCCGCCCCTTGTACGGCTTCGTTAGTAATTCATCCGGTTATGACTGATGCGCTTCGTAATGTGCTACGGCATCGGCGGTGCGCCCGGCGCCGTACACCCGGAGGAACTCTGCCAGCTCCGGCTGCGTCGGCGCGAGCCTGTCCGCCGCGTCGATGATGTCGCCGGCGGCGGCCACCGAGCGCAGCAGGGACTGGATCTCCCGCACGACCCGGCGCACCGTCGTCGATCCGGTCGACGACTGCGTCTGCGCCGTTCCGAGCACCGCGCCTCCCGCGCTCTTGCGGATCCCCTCCATCCGTTCCGCCGCCTCCGCCGCGGAGACGCTGCCGCTCGTCACCTCGGCGGCCAACTCCTGCAACGCCTGTACGCGCTGTACCACCGACGGATTGCCGATCTTCGCCCGCTGCCCGCTCATGAGCTGCGACAGCATCGGCGCCGAGATGCCGAGCACGGCGGCCAGCCGTGCCTGGTTCAGGCCGAGATCGTCGATCAGCCGCCGGAACAGCACGCCCAGCGGTTCGCCATACCAGCTTCGCTGTAGTTCTCGTGCGCGTTCGCTGGTGTCCTGCCGTGGAGCTCCCATGCCGTGCGGCCTCCCCAGATGTCCCCGAGTCCAGATTCGCGCTTGCGAACTGCATCCTACGGAGCGGGACCGCCCCCAGACAGACCTCGGGGAGGTGAGATAACCGGGACGCGTTCTTCCACGTCCGCGACGGTCTACGCGTGCCACTCCGGGCACCCGCCGGGGGCTCAGGACAGCTCGGGCGGCGGGGTGCGCTCCTCGTCGACGCGGTCCACGCGCTCCAGCTCGCCCCAGACGACGTAGCGGTGCCGGGAGGTGTACATCGGGGTGCACGTGGTGAGCGTGATGTACCGTCCCGGCTTCGTCTTCCCGGACTCCTCCGGGATCTTGTCCAGCACGGCGGTGTTGTACTTCGACGTCTCGGAGAGGACGGCGTAGGTCTTGTAGACGTACCAGCGGTCCTTCGTCTCGAAGACGATCGGGTCGCCCTCCTCTATGCGGTGGATGTCGTGGAACTTCGCGCCGTGCCCGTCGCGGTGGGCGGCGAGCGTGAAGTTGCCGCGGCGGTCCCAGGGCATGGCCGACTTCTTCGGCTCGGTGTAGTAGCCGGCGACGCCCTTGTTCAGGTCGTCGGTCGCCGTGCCCTTGCGGACGAGGATGTTCTCCTCCATCGCGGGCACGTGCAGGAAGCCGATGCCGCCCTTGAGGTCGCCGATGTCCACGGGGCGGGGCTTGCCGTCGTCCGGGGTGTTCTCCCAGGAGTCGCGGAGGTCGTCGGTCATGCGGCCGGCTTCGCGGTTGGCCTGGACGTTGGTCCAGTACAGGGAGTAGACGACGAAGAGGGCCATGAGGACGCCGACGGTGATCAGCACCTCGCCGAAGACGCTGACGGCCCCGGCGAGGAGACCGCGGCGGCGGGGCCGGGGCGGGGCCGCTTCTCCGGCTTCTTCCTCCGCGGCCGCTTCCCCGTCGTCCCGTACGGGCCCGGCCGCTTCTTCCCCGGCGTCCTCCGGGTCCCGGGCCTTCGGCGCAGCCTCTCCCGCGGCCTCTGCGGGTCTGCTCTCCCGCTCATCGTCCGTCGCTGCCACCGCTTCCCCGTCCGTTCCGTCCCGCCGGCCTCCGGCCGCCCGTACCGCTCAGTCCATGAGCGCGTCGGGCTTGCCCTCGCTGCGCGGACGCTCCTCGATCATCTTGCCCCAGACAATAAGCCGATATTTGGACGTGTACTCAGGCGTGCAGGTCGTTAGTGTGACGTAGCGCCCCGGCTCGGTGAATCCGGACCCCTCGGGCACCGGGTCGATGACGTCGGTGTTCGACGGCGAAGTCGACGGGAGCGTGCTGGCCACCTCGTAGATGTAGTACGTGTCCTTGGTCTCGACGATGATCTCCTCGCCCTTCTCCAGCCGGTTGATGTACCGGAAGGGCTCGCCGTGGGTGTTGCGGTGCCCGGCGACCGCGAAGTTCCCCTTCTCGTCCCACGGCATCGCGGTCTTGAGGTCGCCCTCCGAGTAGTGGCCGAGGAGGCCGCGGTCCAGGACCTTCTGCTTGTCGATGCCCTGCGCCACCGGGCGGTTCACGTCCAGCGACGGGATGTGCATGATCGCGAAGCCCTCGCCGGCCTCGAACGCCCCCGGGTCGCGGGCGTCCTCCTTGCCCGCGCCGTCGCCGCGCTCCCACTGCTCCTCCAGTTGCTGGGCCTCCTGCCGGGACTCGCGGTCGGCGAGGACGTTGGTCCACCAGAGCTGGTACACGACGAAGAGGAGCATCAGCACGCCCAGGGTGATGAACGCCTCGCCGGTGATGCGGCTGATCAGCACGGTGCGCTGCTGCTTGGCGGCGCGGGCGGCCTTGCGGGCGGACATCCGGGTGCCCAGCGCGCGGGCGACGTTCAGGGACATCGTCTGAACGGTGCGGTCCTCGCGGTCGCCCCGTCCCTCGCGGCCGTCGTCGCCCGTGCCGCGGCGGCGGGAGGCGGGGGCGGTGCCCCAGGTGAGGCGCTGGTCGCCGTTCGCGGGCCGGTCGGTGGCGGGGGCGGCGGGGGCCGGCGGCTGCACCTGGGTCCGTGGCTGCGCCTGCGCCTGTGCCTGGGCCTGGGCCTGGGCGTGTGGCTGGGCCGCTGCCGGGGCCCGCGCCGGGTCGGCTGTGGCGGGGCCGCCGGCGTGGGCGGCGGCGGAGAGGTCGCCCCAGGGGGAGGGGTCACGGTGGGCCGAGGGGTCGGCGCCGACGTCTGCACCTGAGGCGGCGGCGCTCGCCGGGGCGCCGCCGGCGTGCCGGCCCTGGGCGGGCACGGTGTACGGCTGTTGCTGCTCCTCGACCGCGGGCCGCCCGGCGTGACGGCGCGGGGAGGGCTGGGGGGCGGCGGGCGGGTCGAGGGGGTCGGTGAGGGGGTCGCCGGTCCCGGCCCGGCGGCGGCCGGTCGGCGGTGCCGGGTCGAGGGGGTCGGTGAGGGGGTCGCCGGTCCCGGCCCGGCGGCGGCCGGTCGGCGGTGCCGGGTCGAGCGGATCGGTGAGGGGGTCGCCGGTCCCGGCCCGGCGGCGGCCCGTCGGGGGCGCCGGGTCGAGGGGGTCGGTCAGCGGGTCGCCGGTCGCCGCCGGGTAGGAGGTGCCGAGGGGCTCGGCGGGCGCCTGGTCGTAGCCGAGGAGCTGCGGGTCGTACGCCGCCGGGCCCTGCGGGTGGTACGCGGAGGTGCTCTCCCCGTACGCGGCCGCCTGCGGCGCCTCCGCGTACGGGGACGGCGACGGGTGGCCCGCGTCGTACGACGACATCGGGTACTGCGCCGCGGTCCCCTCCTGCGGCACGATCGCCGTCTGGCCGGCCGGCGCATCGGTGTGCGCGGGGTACGCCGGGGGCGCGTGGGCGCCGGGGGCGGCGCGGTCGTCCGGGTAGTGGGCATGCGGGGCCGGTACCGGGGCGGTGCCCGGGGCGGGCGCGTAGCCGCCCGGGTGGTCGGTGCCCGGGTAGTGGCCGTCGTGGGGCGGCGGATCGTTTCGCGGGGAGCCCTGCGCGGGGTCCGCGGGGGGCGCGTAGGCGGCGGGGGCGGCGTTCGGGTCGCGGCCGTCCGGCGGGGTGTGCGGGCGGAACCAGCGGGAGACCGCCGAGGTCGGCGACTCGGGCCGCTCCAGCGGCCGCGGCCGCGGTCCTTCCACGGCCGCGGGCTCCTGCCGCGGCACGTGCGGCTGCGGGTACGCGGTCTGCGGATGCCGGGGCCGCGGGTGCTCGCCCTGCGAGGGCTGCTCCGTGAAGGGACCCTGCCCTTGCGGGGGCGGTGCGCCCTGCTCCGGCCGCGGCCCCGCGTCCGCGCTGCGCGGCGGCGGCAGGGGGTCGCCGCGGAGCGGGTTGCGGTGGGCGTACTCCGGCAGGTGCCCCTGCTCCAGCGGATCCTGTCCGCCGGCGCCGTAGCTCCCGCGCCCCCGGCCCCGGCCGCCCTGTCCCTGTTCGTACGGACCGGAGCCGCCCCCGGCGCCCGCGCCGTAACCGGCGGGCCCCGGGCCCGTACCGGAGCCGAACCCCGGCCGCGTACCGGACGATCCGGCACCCGCGCCGGACATCCCGGCGCCCTGCCCGCGGCCCCCCGCACCGGGGCCCGCACGCCCGCCCGCTCCCGACGTGTCCCGGCGCGGCAGCGGCGGCAGGCCGCCGGACTGCGGGTCGGTGAGCGGGTCCGCGGCGTCGTCCGCCGGCCGGCCGGGGGCGCTTGAGTCGTGGAAGCCGCGGTAACGCGCTTCGCGCCCCGGCTCGCGCTCCTCCGCGCGCCCCGGTGCGTTGCCGTCCGGCCGGGTGTCGGTCACCCCGCTGTCCCGGCCGCCCCGCCGCCCGCGGGCGCCAACCCGCCCACGCGCGCCACGTCAGGTGCCGGCCCCTGTGCCGGGCCCGTCACCGGCCCGCGCGTCACCGGCGCCAGCCCCGCCGACCGCTCGACGGCACCGGCGTCGCCGCACTCGACCAGCCAGTTCGCCAGCATCCGGTGGCCCCACTCCGTCAGCACCGACTCCGGGTGGAACTGCACGCCCTCCACCGGCAGATCGCGGTGGCGCAGCCCCATCACCAGGCCGCTGTCCGTCTCCGCCGTGACCGCCAGCTCGTCGGGCAGCGACTCGCGCTCGACGGCCAGCGAGTGGTACCGCGTCGCCGTGAACGGCGACGGCAGCCCGGCGAACACGCCCGCGCCGCCGTGCGTCACCGGCGAGGTCTTGCCGTGCAGCAACTCCGGCGCCCGGCCGACCACACCGCCGTACGCGACCGCCATCGACTGCAGTCCGAGGCAGACCCCGAAGACCGGCAGCCCCCGCTCCGCGCAGTGCCGCACCATGTCGACGCACACCCCCGCCTGCTCCGGGGTCCCGGGCCCGGGGGAGAGCAGCACGCCGTCGAAGCCGTCGTCGGCGTGGAGCGGCGTCACCTCGTCGTTGCGCAGCACCTCGCACGAGGCGTCGAGCTGGCACAGGTACTGGACCAGGTTGAAGACGAAGCTGTCGTAGTTGTCCACGACCAGAATGCGCGCGCTCATCGCCGGGCGGCTCCCTCGTCGACGGTGACGTCGTTGAACGGCAGCAGCGGCTCGGCCCAGGGGAACACGTACTGGAAGAGGAGGAAGACGATGCCGAGGACGAGGATGAGCGAGATCAGCGCCCGTACCAGCGCGTTGCCCGGCAGATGCCTCCAGATCCAGCCGTACATGCGTCCCTCTTCGCCGATCTTCGCCGTTGTCCTTGCGTTGCCTCGCGCTGCCTTCGCGGGGCCCGTCCGCGGCCCGCGTGCGGCCGTGCGCCGTTGCCGAATTCGTCCGTACGAGTCACCAGACTAACGACCCGTGCCCCACGAAGCGGCGGGCTTCGCCCGCGCCACCGGCCGGGGGGACGTGGGAGTGGTCACTCCACGGGGCGGGCGTGGTGCAGGCCGACGGTGCCGGAGTAGCCGGGGAGCGTCACGGAATCGTGCCGGTCGACCTCGTAGCCGAGGCCGTACGCCTCGACGTAGCGCAGATAGTTCTGCACCGCGGGCTCGGCGTCCAGGGCGGCCTGGAGGTCCTGCCGGTCGCCGACCGCGGTGATCTTGTACGGGGGTGAGTACACCCGGCCCTGGAGGATGAGGGTGTTGCCGACGCAGCGCACCGCGCTGGTGGAGATGAGCCGCTGGTCCATGACCCGGATGCCCTCCGCGCCGCCCGCCCACAGGGCGTTGACGACGGCCTGGAGATCCTGCTGGTGCACGACGAGGGTGTCCGGCGTGGGGTCGGGCACGCCGGGGATGAGCGCGGTGGCGTCCGGCGGGGCGTCGGTGAGCGTCACGGTGAGCCCGGCGCCGTCGACCTCGGTGGCCCCGGCCGCCCGCTCCGCCTCCCGCAGTTCCTTGCGGGGGGCGGTGCCGGCGCCGTGGTCGCGCTCGGCGAGGGAGTCGACGTCCTCGCGGAGGGAGGCGTTGCCGCCGTCGAGGCGCTGGTTGGCGCGGTCGCGCTCGTAGATGAGGTCGGTGAGGCGGAGCATGGAGTCGTCGGTGCGCAGGTTGGTGCCCTGCGCGGTGTTGAAGCTGGTCCAGAAGATCAGCCCGGCGAGGGCGAAGGCGGCGAAGGTGAAGAGCCGTGCGGGCCTGATACGGAGCCGCCGTGCGGAATTGGTCACCGTACCCTTGTCTCCTTACCCCCGGTGGAAGGACTACGCTAACGGACACGCCCGGGGAAGGAGCCGCCCCCGCGGCTCGGGGCCTCCCCGACAGGCCCGCAACCGCAGCGTCGACAGGAGAGTCTCTCGTGCCGAAGTCACGGATCCGTAAGAAGGCCGATTACACCCCGCCGCCGGCGAAGTCGGGCGAGTTCAAGCTGTCAGGCACCGGCAGGAGCTGGGTGGCACCGCTGATGCTGGCGTTGTTCGTCATCGGACTCGCCTGGATCGTCGTGTTCTACGTCACCACCGGGGACCTGCCGCTCGAATCGATCGGCAACTGGAACATCGTGGTCGGCTTCGGCTTCATCCTCGCGGGGTTCGTCGTCTCCACGCAGTGGAAGTAGCCGCCGGCCACCCCCTCGCGGCTCGCCGCGGGCAGAGTTATCCACAGGTCATCCACATGCTGTGCAGAAAGCAGAAGATCTGTGGATAACCTCAGTGGCGTTGACGCCGGTCCGACCGCGGTACACCGTCCGGACCAGCGGTGATTCCGCGACCTGCCAAGGAAAACGCAGGGGTGTTCGATATCGAACGGCTGTCCCCACGGTACGCACAGGATCGCTGACTACCTGTGGACAACTTCGGGCGTGGCTGCTTGCCCCACCCCTCTCAACGCGGCTGCGGCCCCGAGGTTACGTGGCCCGCCGCGGCGGGCGCTACGTCAGTTGCAGGGTGCGGATCACGACCACCGCGACGATCGCCAGCAGCGCCGCCGCCGCCACCGCCCGCTGCACCAGGACCCGCTTGTCGCGGGGCGCGTGCACGAACCCGTACGCGACGGCCGTGCCGATCACGAGCCCGCCGATGTGGCCCTGCCAGGCGATGCCCGACCAGGTGAAGGTGAAGACCAGGTTGATCGCCAGCAGCACCAGCACGGGCCGCATGTCGTAGTTCATCCGGCGCATCAGCACCGCGGTGGCGCCGAAGAGGCCGAAGATGGCGCCGGAGGCGCCGAGCGCGGCGTCGTTGGGCGCGGCGACCAGATAGAACAGCGCGCTGCCGCCGAGGCCGGAGAGCACGTAGAGCGTGACGAACCGCAGCCGGCCGAGCGCGGCCTCCAGCGGCGGCCCGAGGAACCACAGCGCCAGCATGTTCAGCGCGATGTGGGCGACTTCCTCGTGCAGGAAGACGGAGCTGAGCAGCCGGTAGTACTGGCCCTCCGCGACGCCTTCGAGCGGCCCGCCGAAGGAGAAGACCGCCTTCCCGACGAGGAGCATCGGGTCGCTGACCCGGTCGCCGCCGGTGAGCACGGCGAGGAAGACCGCGAGGTTGAGACCGAGGATGATCTTGGTGATGAGCCGCGGGTCCTCCGACATGACGCCGCCCGCGAGCGTACGGGGCGCGGAGGCGCGCGGCGCGGGACCCGTACCCGAGCCGCCGCGGACGCACTCGGGGCACTGGAAGCCGACCGACGCGCTTATCATGCACTCCGGGCAGATGGGCCGGTCGCAGCGGACGCAGCGCACGCCGGTCTCGCGGTCCGGGTGCCGGTAGCAGCCCGGCAGCCCGCTGTCCCCGGCCGGTCTCTCCGCCCCTCCCGGCGCCTGGTCCGTCATTGCACCGCGTCCCCTCTGGTTCTCCGCACGCCCCGCCCCGCACTCCCGCCCGTCGACTCACCTGCTGGTGGTACGACGGGCGGGGCGCTCAGGTTCCCGGGGTCAGCGGCGCGTGATCTCCACGGACTCGATGACCACGTCCTTCTCGGGGCGGTCGGCCCGCTTCGTCCGGACGGCCGCGATCTCGTCGACGACCTTCTTGCCGGCCTCGTCGGCGACCTCGCCGAAGATGGTGTGCTTGCCGGTCAGCCAGGCGGTCGGCGCCACGGTGATGAAGAACTGCGAGCCGTTGGTGCCGGGCCCGGCGTTCGCCATCGCCAGCAGGTACGGGCGGTCGAAGGCCAGGTCCGGGTGGAACTCGTCACCGAACTCGTAGCCGGGGCCGCCGGTGCCGTTGCCCAGCGGGTCACCGCCCTGGATCATGAAGCCGCTGATGACGCGGTGGAACACGGTGCCGTCGTACAGACGCTCGTGGGAGACCTGACCCGTCGCCGGGTGGGTCCACTCGCGCTCGCCGGTGGCGAGCCCGACGAAGTTCTGCACCGTCTTCGGCGCGTGGTTCGGCAGGAGCTTCACCTCGATGTCGCCGTGGTTCGTCTTCAGGGTGGCGTAGAGCTGCTCGGCCACGATGTGCCTTCCTTACGGATTCATTTGCGTCCCCCGATCCTCGCACGCCCGCCCGGGCGATCCCCAGCCTCCTGCCAAGTGATCGGCGTGACATAACATGCTTAAAAGGTTGAATCCGGGCATGATCTGTACGCAGGTGAAGAGGCGCACAGTGCCACCCGGCCCGTACGAAGGAGAGATCCGTGACCCGCAAGAACGGTGCGCGCACGGCCACTGACACGGCGAAGCAGAGCGTGCAGCAGGCGGCCGAGGCGGTGGCGCCGTACGCCGCCACCGCCAGGGACCAATGCGCCCACATGGCGCACGAGGCGCTGGAGCGCTTCCGCCCGATGGTCTCCGACATGGCCGCGAACGCCCAGGTGGCGTACGGCGCCCACCTGGAGCCCCAGGTACGGAAGGTGCGCCAGGCGGTGCCCGGCGAACTGGACAGGACCGCCTCCGGCATGGCCCGCCGGGCGCGCGGGGCGGCGGCGTACGCGGCCCCGCGCGTCCTGGGCGCCGCCGCGGCGACGAAGGCCGCGGCCGTCGCGACGAAGGCCGCCGCGGGCCCCGCGACCAGGCAGGCCGCCGCCCGCGGCACCGCGGCGCTGTCGGCGCTGCGCGGCGAGGTGAGCCCGGCGGAGATCGACCGGCTGGCGCGCAGGCGGCAGCGTCGCGCGGCCGTCGGCCGTACGGTCAAGCGCACCGCCGTCGTCGGCGCCCTCGGCGCCGCGGCGGTCGCCGTCTGGCGCTGGTGGGACCGCCAGGTCAACCCGGACTGGATGGTCGAGCCCCCGGAGGCCACGGAACCCGGAAGCGACGCCTCCACCACCCGGATCGTCGACGACACCGAGTACATGGACCGAGAGACCCGCATCGACCGCGCCGACGCCGACCGCGACGCGGACGCCGAGGCCCGCCGGGCGGCGGCGGACATGGACGCCGAGGGCGGCGGCACGGCCCGCTCGGAGGCGGGCGAGCCCACGGACACCGGCCGCGCGTACTACGAACGCGAGGACGACCTCTGACGGCGGGTGACGCTCCGGCCGCCGGCCCGGGTGGCGTCGATCACGCCGGAGCCGCCGCGGCCGTCACCACCGGGACGCCTTCCCCACGCAGGGGAACGCCCTCCGGAAGATCCCTTCCGGAGGGCGTTCCCCTGCACCCCGTCCGCGGGTGCGGGTCGTGGAGCCTAGGAGAGTCGAACTCCTGACATCTGCCATGCAAAGACAGCGCTCTACCAACTGAGCTAAGGCCCCGAAGCGGCACCCAGCCTACCCGCTCGGCGGGGTCGCTCGCATCGCGCTGATCTACGCGGCCGGGAGCCCGGCCCGGGGACCCTACTCGCCGTCGCCGGGCCGCGTGACCAGGTTCACGGTGCTGCCCGGCTCCACCTCGGTGCCCGCCGGCGGGTCGTGCGCCATGACGATCGCGGCGTCGTCCGAGGGGGCGCCGGGGATGAAGCCGGCGACCAGGCCCATGCCCTGCAACTGGGCCTTCGCCTCCCCGACCGTCTTGTTGACCAGGTCGGACGGCACCGCCACCGTCGACGGCTCGTCCGGCTCGACGGCGACGGTCACCGTGACCGTGTCGCCCTCCGTGGCCGCCGTGCCGCCCTCCGGGCTCTGCGCGATGACCGTCTCCGGAGCGGCGTCGGCCGTCTGCTGTTCGGTGCGCGAGACGACGAAGCCCTGGCCCTCCAGGGTCGACTTCGCGTCCTCGTACGAGAGGTCGATGACCCGCGGGATGTTGATCGTCGCCGGCTCCGTCTCCTCCGGCTCGACCGCGACGGTGAGCGTCACGGTGGCGCCCTTCGGGGCCTTGGTGTCGCCCTCGGGGTCCTGGCTCAGCACCTGCCCCTCCGGCTCGCTGGACTCCTGGTCCTCCTGCTCGACGTCGAAGCCCGCCTCCCGCAGGGTGTCCTCGGCCTCGTCGGCGTCGACGCCCTCCACGTTCGGGACGGTGACCTTCTGCGTGCCCGAGCCCTTGGAGACGACCGCCGTGACCGTCGAGCCGCGGTCGACGTCCTCGCCGGCCGCCGGGCTGGTGCTGCACACGGTGCCCTTGGGCTCGTCGCAGCGCTCCTCGCCGGACTTCGTCAGGGTGAGCTTGACGTTGCTCATGGCGTTCTGGGCGTCAGAGAACTTGTCGCCGACGACGTTCGGCACCGTGACCGGGTCCGCCCCCTGTTCGCCGAAGATGGACTTGCCGATGAAGATGGCGCCCACGAGGACCAGGATGCCGGCGAGGATCAGCAGCACCGTCGACGTCGCGCCGCTGCGCTTCTGCTGCCGGCGGCGGCCCTGCCCGCCGTCGTAGCCCATGCCGCCGTCGTCGTCCCGCGCGGGCGGCAGCATCGTGGTGCCGTAGCCGTTCTGCGGGGTCATGGCGGTGGTCGGGGTGTCGCCGCCGTAGCCGACGGCGCCCATCGCGGCGGCCGCCGCGACGGGCAGGCCCTCCAGCGCGGCGTCGATGTCGGCGCGCATCTCGTCGGCGCTCTGGTACCGGTAGTCCGGGTCCTTGACGAGCGCCTTCATCACGATGGCGTCCATCTCGGGCGTGACCTCGGGGTCGAACGTGCTCGGCGGCGGCGCCTCCTCGCGTACGTGCTGGTACGCCACCGCCACCGGGGAGTCGCCGACGAACGGCGGCCGGCCGGTCAGCAGCTCGTACAGCAGGCAGCCCGTCGAGTACAGGTCGGAGCGGGCGTCGACCTGCTCGCCCTTGGCCTGCTCGGGGGAGAGGTACTGCGCGGTGCCGATGACCGCGGCGGTCTGCGTCATCGTCATGCCGGAGTCGCCCATCGCGCGGGCGATGCCGAAGTCCATGACCTTGACCTGGCCGGTGCGCGTCAGCATGACGTTCGCCGGCTTGATGTCGCGGTGGACGATGCCGCTGCGGTGCGAGTACTCCAGGGCCTGGAGGATGCCCGTGCACATCTCCAGCGTGCGCTCGGGCAGCAGCTTGCGCCCGGAGTGCAGCAGCTCGCGCAGCGTGGAGCCGTCGACGTACTCCATGACGATGTACGGGATGGAGACGCTGTCGATGTAGTCCTCGCCGGTGTCGTACACGGCGACGATGGCGGGGTGGTTCAGGGAGGCCGCGGACTGGGCCTCGCGGCGGAAGCGGGCCTGGAACGAGGGGTCGCGGGCCATGTCGGCGCGGAGCGTCTTGACCGCGACCGTACGGCCGAGGCGGGTGTCGTGGGCGAGGTACACCTCGGCCATCCCGCCGCGGCCGAGCACCTGGCCCAGCTCGTACCGCCCGCCGAGGCGACGCGGCTCTTCCATAGCTACTCCCAGCCCTCTTCCGTTCCTGCTCCCGTGGTGAAGTGGAGCACCGGCACGGGGTGTCCGGCTCGTGCTGCTCGGCATACCGTACCGGGCGCGGATGACACCGTTCGGGCCAGACCGTCAGCCGATATCCGACCGGTATCCGACCGCTATCGGGTGACGCCGCGCACCCGCTCCGCGGTTCCCTTCATGCGGTCACTTTCCCGGCACTCCCCCCGGGTGACATCCCCCGCCGCTCCACTCCTCACCCTTTCGTTCCCCGCCTGCGTCCCGCTTGCGTGCGGTCCGCTACCGCCCCAGACCGGCTTCCATGACGCTCTTCGCGATCGGCGCCGCGACGCCGCCGCCGGAGATGTCGTCGCGGTTCGCGCTCGCGTCCTCGACGACGACGGCGACGGCGATCTGCTTGTCGCTGTCGGGGTCCTTGGCGTACGAGATGAACCAGGCGTACGGCAGGTCGCGGTTGTCGATGCCGTGCTGCGCGGTACCCGTCTTGCCGCCGACGGTGGCCCCGTCGATCTTGGCGTTGGAGCCCGTGCCCTCGTTGACGACGGTCTCCATCATCTGCTGCATCTTCTGCGCGTTCTCGCCGGAGAGCGGCTCGCTCAGCGTCTGCGGCTGCGTCACCTCGATGTCGTTGAGGTTCGGCGCGACCAGCTTCTCGACCATGTACGGCTTCATCAGCTCGCCGTCGTTGGCGACGGCCGAGGCGACCATCGCCATCTGCAGCGGCGTCGCGCGGTTGGACGCCTGGCCGATGCCGCCCATGGCGTTCTGCGGGCGGTCCATCTCCGGGTAGATGCTCTCGGCGGCGCGGACCGGGGTGTCCAGCTCGGAGTTGCCGAAGCCGAACTTCTCGGACATCTCGATCATGCCCTCGTTGCCGACCTTGTCGCTGATCATCGCGTAGACGGAGTTGCACGACCACTGCAGCGCCTCGCGCAGGGTGGCGTCCTCGCACACGCCCTTGACCTCGTTGCCCAGGGTGTTGGTCGACAGCGGCAGCTTGTACGTCTCGGGGGCGCCGGTCGACTCGTCCATGTCGTACTTGCCGCTCTCCAGCGCCGCCGCGGCGGTGACGACCTTGAACGTGGAGCCGGGCGGGTACGTCTCGCGCAGCGCCCGGTTGAGCATCGGCTTGTCCTTGTCCTTGTTGAGCGCGACCCAGTTCTCCGAGTCCTTGTTGGAGTTGCCCGCGAAGGAGGACGGGTCGTAGCTGGGGCTGCTGGCCAGGCCGAGGATCGCGCCGGTCTCCGGGTCGATGGCGGCGACGGCGCCCTTGCGGTCGCCCAGGCCCTCGAACGCGGCCTTCTGCACGTTCGCGTCGAGGGTGGTGACGACGTTGCCGCCCTTCTTGTCCTTGCCCGTGATCATGTCGATCGTGCGGTTGAAGAACAGCCGGTCGTCGTTGCCGGTGAGGATGCCGTCGTTCAGCGCCTCCAACTGGTTGGCGCCGAACGCCTGGGAGGCGTAGCCGGTGACGGGGGCCCACAGGGGGCCGTCCTTGTAGGTGCGCTTGTACTTGAAGTCGCTGCCCGAGGTCTCGGTCGAGCCGGTGATCGCCTTGTCACCGACGATGATGTTGCCGCGGGGGTGGGCGTAGCGCTCGATGGCCACGCGCCGGTTGTCCTCGTGGTTGCGCAGCTCGTCGGCCTCGACGAACTGGATCCAGTTGACCCGGACGAGCAGGGCTATCACCAGCAGGCCGCAGAAGACGGCGACGCGGCGGAGTGGCTTGTTCATGTGCGTACCACCTGGGTCATCTCGGCGTCGGGCGAAGGTGCGGGCGCCGGTGCCGGCCTGCGCGCGGTGTCGCTGATGCGCAGCAGGATCGCGATCAGTGCCCAGTTGGCGATGACCGAGGAGCCACCCTGGGCGAGGAACGGCATCGTCATGCCGGTGAGCGGGATGAGCGCGGTGACGCCGCCGGCGACGACGAAGCACTGCAGCGCGAACGCGCCGGAGAGGCCGACCGCGAGCAGCTTGCCGAACGGGTCGCGGGCGGCGAGGGCCGTGCGCATCCCGCGCTCGATGAGGAGCCCGTAGAGGACGACGATCGCCATGAGGCCGGTGAGGCCCAGCTCCTCGCCGACGGTGGCGAGGATGTAGTCGCTCTTGGTGGCGATGCCGCCGATCAGGCGCGAGAAGCCCTGGCCGAGGCCGGAGCCGAAGAGGCCGCCGGAGCCGAAGGAGTACATCGCCTGGGCGGTCTCGGTCACGCCGTCGTTGACGGGGCTGCGTGCCAGCGGGTTCAGCCAGTTGTCGACGCGGTCGCCGATGTGGCTGTTGAAGGAGGCCACGCTCACCGCGCCGAGTGCGGAGAGCAGCAGGCCGAAGACGATCCAGCTCGTGCGCTCCGTGGCCACGTAGAGCATGATCACGAAGAGGCCGAAGAAGAGCAGCGAGGTGCCGAGGTCGGTCTCGAAGACGAGGATCATGAGGCTGAGGCCCCAGATCACCAGGATCGGGCCGAGGTCGCGGCCGCGGGGCAGGTACAGCCCCATGAAGCGGCGGCTGGCCAGGGCGAGCGCGTCCCGCTTGACCATCAGGTAGCCGGCGAAGAAGACCGCGATGACGATCTTCGCGAACTCGCCCGGCTGCAGCGAGCCGAGGCCCGGGATGCGGATCCAGATGCGGGCGCCGTTCACGTTCGCGCCCAGGCCCGGCACCATCGGCATGATGAGCAGGACCAGCGCCGCGGCCATGGAGATGTACGTGTAACGCTGCAGGACCCGGTGGTCCTTGAGGAAGAGCAGCACGACGACGAAGAGCCCGACGCCGACCGCGGACCACATGAGCTGGCCGGGCGCCATCGGGCCGCCGAGCGCGGGCGTGGTGAGCGACGGCTCCTGGTCGAGGCGCCAGATCAGCACCAGGCCCAGGCCGTTGAGAAGGGTGGCGATCGGCAGCAGCAGCGGGTCGGAGTACGGGGCGAACTTCCGTACCACCAGGTGCGCGACGGCGGCCAGACAGCCGAGCCCCGCCGCATAGCCGAGGACGCCGGCGGGGACGGTGTCCTCCTTCGCCAGACCCACGTTCACGTACGCGAAGACCGGGATCAGCACGGCGAAGACGAGCATCGCCAGCTCTGTGTTGCGCCGACTGGGCGCAGCCACCGAACTGATGGTGCTGGTGTGGCTGCTGCTCATGTACGGTCCGCCCCCCAACGGGTTATTGGTTCGGGCACTGCCTCGCCAGTTTCTGCTCTTCCTCGGTCAACGAGGCTCCGGGTGCCGGCGACTCGGCCTTCTCGTCCCCCGCGCTGTCTCCGGCCTTGTCCCCTGCGTCGCCCTGCTTGTCGGGGTTCTGCTTCTCCTGCTCCTGCTGCCGCCGCTCCTCCTCCCGCGCACGGGAGTCGGCGGCCTCGGCCTCCGCGACCGTACGGCAGACGTCGGCCTGCTCCTGGAGGTCGGCCACCTTCGCCTGGGCGTCGCCGAGGCTCTCCTCGGCGATGTTGTCCTCGACGCGCTTCTGCTGGTACGTGGGGAGGTACTTCAGCTCGATGTCCGGGTGGTCCTGGTGGACGGAGGAGAGGCTCATCCAGGCGAGCTTCTGGTCGATGCCCTGGTAGACGGCGACGTGGTCGTCCTTCATGCCCACGTAGTACTGGGACTGAGTCCAGTCGTACGCCTTGTAGCCGCCGAACCCCAGCCCGCCGAGGACCACGGCGATCAGCAGCCCGCGCTTGAGCCACTTGAAGCGGGGCGGGGCCTTGACGAAGTCCTCGTCGTTGTACGACAGCCCGTACGGGTCGCCGCCGTCGCCGGCCGGGCCGAAGCCGCCGGCCTGCGGGGGCGTGGGCCGGCCCAGGCCCGCCGCGCGGGCGGCCGGGGTCTGCATGCCGGCGGTGTCGATCTGGTGCTGGTTCTCGGCGACGGCGCCGACGACCAGGGGGGCGTCGTTGAGCCGGCCGGCCATGGTGTCGTCGTCGGCGGCGTCGAGGACGTCGGCGATGATGACGGTGATGTTGTCCGGGCCGCCGCCGCGGAGCGCGAGCTCGATCAGCTCCTGCACCGTCTCCTGCGGCCCGGCGTAACCGGCGAGGGTGTTCTCCATCGTCTCGTGGCTCACCACGGAGGACAGGCCGTCGGAGCAGACCAGGTAGCGGTCGCCGGCGCGCACCTCGCGGATGGACAGGTCGGGCTCGACCTGGTCGCCGCTGCCGAGCGCGCGCATGAGCAGCGAGCGCTGCGGGTGGGTGGTCGCCTCCTCCTCGGTGATGCGGTTCTCGTCGACGAGCCGCTGCACCCAGGTGTGGTCCTTGGTGATCTGCGTCAGCGCACCGTCGCGCAGCAGGTACGCGCGGGAGTCGCCGACGTGCACGAGGCCCAGCCGCTGGCCCGTCCAGAGCAGGGCCGTGAGCGTGGTGCCCATGCCCTCCAGCCGCGGGTCCTCCTCGACCATGCGGCGCAGCCGGTCGTTGGCGTGCTCCACGGTCGTGCCGAGCGCGGTGAGCAGGTCGGAGCCCGGGACGTCCTCGTCGAGGGCGACCATGACGGAGATGACCTCGGAGCTGGCGACCTCGCCGGCGGCCTGGCCGCCCATGCCGTCGGCGATGGCGAGCAGCCGGGGACCGGCGTAGCCGGAGTCCTCGTTGTGGTCACGGATCATGCCCTCGTGCGACCCGGCGGCGAAGCGCAGAGAGAGGCTCATGCGCACCTCGCCGGTCGGCTCCGGGTACATCCGCATGGTGCCCGCCCTCCGGTCATGGTCTTCTACTTCCGCAGCTCGATGACGGTCTTGCCGATCCGGATCGGTGCGCCGGGCGGGATCGGCACCGGCACGGTGAGCCGGGTCCGGTCGAGGTAGGTGCCGTTGGTGGAACCGAGGTCCTCCACGATCCAGCGCCCGTCACGGTCCGGATAGATCCTGGCATGCCGCGAGGAGGCGTAGTCGTCGTCCAGCACGATTGTCGAATCGTGGGCCCGTCCCAGGGTGATGGTCTGCCCCTGCAGGGTGACGGTGGTGCCGGTGAGCGACCCCTCGGTGACCACGAGTTTGGTCGGGGCCCCGCGCTGGCCCCGGCGCCCGCCGCGGCCGCCCCTGGCGTCCTGCGGCGGCGCCTGCGGCCGCGGCGGCGGCCGGTCCTGGGCGGCCGCCGCCCGCCGGGTGACCCGGGTGCCGAACAGGTCGCTGCGGATGACCTGTACGGCGACGATGACGAACAGCCACAGTACGGCGAGGAAACCCAGCCGCATGACCGTCAGGGTCAGCTCTGACATCGGCCCCGCTTCACCCTTCTTGCCGGTAGAGGACGGTGGTGTTGCCCACGCGGATGCGTGAGCCGTCGCGGAGCGTAGCGCGCTGGGTGTGCTGGTCGTCCACCACGATGCCGTTCGTGGACCCGAGATCCTGCACCATCGCGCCGCCGTCGAAGGTACGGATCTCGGCGTGCCGGCGGGAGACGCCGGGGTCGTCGATCCGCACGTCGGCTTCCGTGCTGCGGCCCAGGACCAGCGACTGCCTGGTCATCTGGTGACGTACGCCGTTGATCTCCAGCCAGTGCCGCAGCCGGCGCGCGCCGCCGGGCGGGGCTCCGGCGGGGGCGCCGCCGGGCGGCCCTGGCGGCGGTCCCGCGGGCATGGGCGGCGGCTGGTGCTGCGGCGGCCGGCCGTAGGCGGCGTAGTCGCTGGGCTGGGAGCCGTAGCTGCCGGGGCCCGCGGGTCCCGGGGGCATGGTGGGCGCCCCGCCGGGCCGGCCGCGCGCGGGCGCCTGGGAGTGGCTGCCCGCCAGGGTGCGGCTGCGGATCCGGTAGAGGCCCGTGTCGAGGTCCTCGGCCTTCTCCAGGTGCACCTTTATCGGGCCCATGAAGGTGTAGCGCTGCTGCTGGGCGTAGTCGCGGACCATGGCGGCCAGCTCCTCGCCGAGCTGGCCGGAGTAGGGAGCGAGCCGGTCGTAGTCGGGGGCGCTCAGCTCCACGATGAAGTCGTTGGGTACGACGGTGCGCTCACGGTTCCAGATCGTGGCGTTGTTGTCGCACTCGCGCTGCAGGGCGCCGGCGATCTCCACCGGCTGCACCTCGGACTTGAACACCTTGGCGAAGGTGCCGTTGACGAGACCCTCGAGACGCTGCTCGAAGCGCTTGAGTACTCCCACGGGGCACCTCCTCTCCTACGGGCCTTCCCGCCGGGCCCTCGAACATGCTGCTCGAAACTGCACGCTGATCGTATCCACGCGCGGGGGAATGGACTGGTTCCCGGTCCCCGCCGCCGGTACCTGGTGTCCTCTCTCACACCTGTCTCGCACCTGTCGGGACGGCCGTCCAGCCGGCCGCCCCGCCCTGCTCCTCCACCGTCCGCCCAGGCGTCCCCTGGGATGGTACGGGCGGCTCCTCCCAGTGTCCCGCACCCGCGGCCCCGAGCGGCCTCGGTGCGGGCAAATCGGATGTGATTCGGGCCCGGACCGCGTGCTAGTCTTCCTGACGTCAGCACAACGCCGGGGCGGCTTCCAGTCGCGTACGGCACACCCTTTGCGCGGGTGGCGGAATAGGCAGACGCGCTGGATTCAGGTTCCAGTGTCCGAAAGGACGTGGGGGTTCAACTCCCCCCTCGCGCACACAGACGGCATCGACGGAAGGTGCCCGGCCCAGGTGACGCACGTCACCGGTGCGGGGAGCCTTCCGTCGTTTTGTTGTGCGCCCCGCGCCCCGTGCTCGTCGGGTGGGTGCCGCGGCCGAGGGGCCCGGATGCGCTTGCGCTCTTTCCCGGCAGCACGGCGCCGGTCGGCGATGTGTGAAACGGTTGAGGGGAGCGTCGGGCCGCCGCGGGGCGGCCCGGGTCTGGTTTCACGTGAAACGCCCGGACGGCGTAACGCGCCGCCCGGGGGGTTCCGGGGCGATCGGCGAAGGTGGTAGACCCAAAGGCACGAGGTCCGATTCGTCGCCGTACGCTGGCGGGAACCGGGGTCCCGGGGTGCTCGTTGCACCGATGGGTGCCGCGGTCAGCCGGGCCCAGCAATGTTCGTCAAGCGGCGCGGCCCGCGCCGGATTGGGGCAGGGTAAGTCATGGGTGTCAGCCTCGCTAAGGGTGGAAACGTCTCGCTGACGAAGGAGGCGCCGGGGCTCACGGCCGTCGTCGTCGGTCTCGGCTGGGACGTGCGTACCACCACCGGCTCGGACTTCGACCTCGACGCCAGCGCGCTGCTGCTCGGCGCCGACGGGAAGGTCCTCTCGGACCAGCACTTCATCTTCTTCAACAACCTCAAGAGCCCCGACGGCTCCGTCGAGCACACCGGTGACAACCTCACCGGTGAGGGCGAGGGTGACGACGAGCAGGTGAAGGTGAACCTCGCGGGCGTGCCCGCCGAGATCGAGAAGATCAGCTTCCCGGTGTCGATCTACGAGGCCGAGAGCCGCCAGCAGAGCTTCGGCCAGGTGCGCAACGCGTTCATCCGCGTCGTCAACCAGGCCGACAACAACGAGATCGCCCGCTACGACCTCAGCGAGGACGCCTCGACCGAGACCGCCATGGTCTTCGGCGAGCTGTACCGCAACGGGGCCGAGTGGAAGTTCCGCGCCGTGGGCCAGGGCTACGCCTCGGGGCTGCGCGGCATCGCACAGGACTTCGGCGTCAACGTCTGAGTCAACGTCCGAGCCGGTGACGGCTCTTGAGGCGGTGGAGCCGCGGAGCCCCCGGGCCCGCGCCCTCCCGCCCCTGCCCGATCAGCGGACCGGCGACGGCAGTGCCGTCGCCGGTCCCGCCGTTTCCGCGACCGGACCGCGACCGGGGCGGGCGGGGCCGTATGCGGCGGGCCACACCTCGCGGAACCGGCCGTCCCGCCCGGAGGCCCACCCCGTACGCTGGCGGGGTGACGGAACCCGCGGAGCCCGACGAGCAGACGCCCCCGACGACGAGCACGCGCGCGCCGACGGGGCAGCCGGCGGCGAGCACGCCGAGGACGCGGACGGCGGCGAGGACACCGGCGCCGAGCGGCTGGAGCGCGCCGTACGGGCCGCGGAGCAGGCCCTCATCGAGTTCGAGGTGGCCGTCGAGACGTTCCGTATCGAGGTCGACAACTTCTCCCGGCTGCACCACCAGCGCCTCGGCCCCATGTACAGCCGCCTCGACGAGCTGGACGCCCTCATCGCCGAGGCCAGGGCCGAGCGGACCGGTGACCCGGAGGACAAGCGCCGGGCCGACGAGGCGCGGGCGCTGGTGATGCCGATGCCCGGAGTCGAGGAGCTCTTCGGCGGCTGGCTCGACTCCGACGGGCTCTCGCCGGAGGCCGCGGACATGCTCACCGGCCGGCCGGTGTCGCCGCCGCCGCGGGTGCGGCCCAGCGAGGAGGCCCGGCGGCTCTACCGCGAGCTGGCCCGCATGGCGCACCCCGACCTCGCCCAGGACGAGCACGAGTCGGACCGGCGCAGCGCTTTCATCGCCCGGGTGAACACCGCGTACGCCTCCGGGGACGTCGAGGCGCTGACCGCGCTCAAGGCGGAGTGGCAGGCCGGGCCCGCGCCCGAGGAGCCCCGGCGCAGCCGGGCCGAGGAGCTGTACGCGCGGCTGGAGTGGCTGGCGCAGCGCAAGGAGCTGCTGGTGTCGGTCGCGAAGCAGTTGGAGGAGGGCGCGATCGGCCAGATGCTGAAGCTCGCGCCCGACGACCCGGACCGGCTGCTGGAGGAGATCGCCGAGGAGCTGCTGGCGCGGGTGTCGGAGAAGGAAGCGGCGCTCGCGGAGCTGGCCCGCGGCTGAGCCGGGGCCGGGTCCGGAGAGAGCCGGGACGGGCACGGGCGGCGGTCCGGTAGCGTCGTGGCATGAGCTTTGGTCACGTACCCACGGTCGGCATCGACGAGCTGACGGAGACCGCCTTCCTCCTGGACGTCCGCGAGGACGACGAGTGGCAGGCAGGCCACGCCGAGGGCGCCCTGCATGTCCCGATGAGCCAGTTCGCCGCGCGCTACGGCGAGGTGACCGAGGCGGCGCCGCAGGACGGCCGGATCAACGTGATCTGCCGCTCCGGCGGGCGCTCGGCGCAGGTGGCGATGTACCTGGTGCAGCAGGGGATGGACGCCGTCAACGTCGCCGGGGGCATGGAGGCGTGGGCCGCCGCCGGGCGGCCGGTCGTGGACGACAAGGGCGCCGCGGGGCACGTGCTCTGACCCGGCCCGCGGCCGTGGTCGTGACGACGGCCGCGGCCGCGGCCCGCCCCGGTCAGCGGTCGAAGTCCAGCTCCACCTGCTCGGTCACCGGATGCGACTGGCAGGCCAGCACGTAGCCGGCGGCCAGCTCGTCGGGCTCCAGCGCGTAGCTGCGGTCCATCCGGACCTCGCCGCGGACCAGGAACGCCCGGCACGTACCGCAGACGCCGCCCTTGCAGGCGTACGGGGCGTCCGGGCGGGCCCGCAGCACCGCGTCGAGCAGCTTCTCGCCCGGCCGCAGCGGCCAACTGCCGGAGCGGCCCGCGAGGGTGGCGGTCAGCGTGCTGTGCTCGGGCGCGGCGCCGGCGGGCTCGGGAGCCGGGGCGTCGTCGATGTGGAAGATCTCCTCGTGGATCCGGCGGCGGGGCACGCCGAGGCCGCGCAGCCCGCGCTCGGCCTGCTGGATCAGCCCGAAGGGCCCGCACAGGAACCAGCCCGCGACGTCCGCCACCGGCAGCAGCGCGGGCAGCAGCTCCGCCAGCCGCGCCGCGTCCAGCCGTCCCGCGGCCAGCCCGGCCTGCTGCTCCTCGCGGCTGAGCACCTGCACGACCTGGAGCCGGTCGGGATAGCGGTCCTTGAGGTCGGCGACCTCCTCCAGGAACATCGCGGAGTCGGTCGAGCGGTCGCTGCGGACGAGGCAGAAGCGGGCCCGCGGGTCGCGCCCGAGGAGGGTCGCGGCGATCGAGAGCACGGGCGTGATGCCGCTGCCGCCGGCCACCGCGCCGTACCGCCCGCCGGGGACGGGGGTCTCGCGCAGCCCGAAGCGGCCCGCGGGCGTGAGCACGGGCAGGGTCTCCCCCGGCGCGAGCCGCCGGTTGACGTACGGCGAGCAGGCGCCGTCGGCGACCTCGCGGACGCCGACGGTCAGCTCGGCGGGCGCGGGGTCCTCGGGGGAGCAGATCGAGTACGTCCGCCGGTCGCTCGTGCCGCCTTCGGTGCCGGTGGGGATCCGCAGGGCGACGTGCTGCCCGGCCCGGAAGCCGTACACGGCGCGCAGCTCGGGCGGCACGGCGAAGGTCACGGCGACGGCGTCGTCGGTGAGACGGCGGATGCCGGCGACCTTGAGGTCGTGGAAGACGGCGTGCCCCCGGGGTGCGGCGGCGGAGGTCACGTCAGCTCCTTGAAGTGGTCGAAGGGCTCCAGGCAGGCGGTGCAGCGGCGGAGCGCCTTGCAGGCGGTGGAGGAGAACGGCGACAGCAACTCGGTCTCGGCGGAGCCGCAGTGGGGACACGGGACGCCTGCGACGGGCGCGGTGGCCCCCGGCCTCATGGAGCCGGCACCGCCCGGCGCCGGGGCCGGCCCGTCGCCCGGCGACGGCGTCGCCGGGGCGCGCCGGGGGCTCAGCATGACCGGGACCGGGCCCTCGGGGCGCGTCGTACGGGGTGGGGCGATGCCCGACTCGGCGAGCTTGCGGCGGCCCTCCGGGGTGATGTCGTCCGTCGTCCACGGCGGCGCCAGCACCCGCCGCACCCGTACCTCCGCCATCCCGCCGCGCTCGCGCAGCACCCGCTCGATGTCCTCGGCCATGGACTCCACGGCCGGGCAGCCCGTGTACGTCGGCGTCAGCTCGACCTCCACCGCCGCCGCCCCGGTCCTGCGCACCCCGCGGACCACGCCCAGCTCCGCGAGCGTCAGCATCGGCAGCTCCGGGTCCGGCACGCTGCCGGCCAGCTCCCGCAGCCGCTCCTCCAGCGGGGTGTCCCCCGGGGCGTCCGTCACCATGACGCCCCCGGGTGGCTGCGGTGCAGATGCTGCATCTCCGCGAGCATCCGGCCGAACGGCTCCGTGTGCACGCCCTCGCGCCCGGCCCCGGCCGACCAGCCGGTGCCGCGCGGGCCCTCGGGCAGCCCGAGCGTGGCGCGCTCCAGCACGCCGCCCACGGCCGCCAGCCACGCCGCCTCCAGCCCGGCCCAGTCCACCGCCAGGCCCCCGATGGGCCGGAAGAGCTCGCCCGTGAACCGCCAGAGCGC
Source organism: Streptomyces sp. WAC 06738 (assembly GCF_003945505.1). Classification (NCBI taxonomy): domain Bacteria; kingdom Bacillati; phylum Actinomycetota; class Actinomycetes; order Kitasatosporales; family Streptomycetaceae; genus Streptomyces; species Streptomyces sp. WAC 06738. The sequence goes on from NZ_CP029618.1 coordinate 4,007,604, forward strand.
GTCGAGGCCCGCCCGCATCCGGGCGTGCGAGGTCTCCGTGCCGTCGCCGAGGCGCAGGGTCCACTGCTCGGCGTGGTCGCGGTGGTACGCGACCTCCTTCACCGCCTTCGCCGCGAGCGGCGCCAGGGGCGACGGCTCACCGGCGGCGGCCAACTGCCCGTAGAGCAGCTCCTGGTAGACGGAGAAGTACAACTGGCGGGCGATCGTGTGCGCGAAGTCGCCGTTCGGCTGCTCGACCAACTGCACGTTGCGGAAGGCGCGTTCCTCGCGGAGGAAGGCCAGCTCGTCCTCGTCCCCGACGAGGGAGAGCAGCGTGCGCGCCTGGCCGAGCAGGTCGAGCGCGATGTTCGCGAGGGCGACCTCCTCCTCCAGGACCGGCGCGTGGCCGGTCCACTCCGCGAGCCGGTGGGAGAGCACGAGCGCGTCGTCCCCCAGCGCCAGCGCGCCCGCGGCGGCGGCGGGGTCGAGGGGCGCCGGGGCGGCGGTGGCCGGGTCCTGGGCGGTGCTCACAGGTTCCGCACCCCCTCCGGCAGCTCGTAGAACGTGGGGTGCCGGTACGGCTTGTCGGCGGCGGGGGCGAAGAACGGGTCCTTCTCGTCGGGCGAGGAGGCCGTGACCGCCGCGGACGGCACGACCCACACCGAGACGCCCTCCTGGCGGCGGGTGTAGAGATCGCGCGCATTGCGCAGGGCCATGGCGGCGTCCGGGGCGTGCAGCGAGCCGGCGTGCACATGCGACAGGCCGCGCCTGCTGCGTACGAACACCTCCCACAGCGGCCAGTCCCCTGCCGCCTCCGCGCCGCCGGACCCGGGGGCAGTCTCCGCGCCCGTACGCCCCGGGGCCGCGTCCTGCTCCGCACCGCCGCCGGCGGCCGGCGCCGTCATGCCGCCGCCTCCGCGGACTCCGCGGCGCGCGCCCGCTTCGCGGCGTACGCCGCGGCGGCGTCGCGCACCCATGCGCCGTCCTCGTGCGCCTGCCGCCTGCGGCCTATCCGCTGCTCGTTGCACGGTCCGTTCCCCCGGAGGACCTCCTTGAACTCCGTCCAGTCGATGGCGCCGAAGTCGTGCTGTCCCCGCTCCTCGTTCCACCGCAGGTCGGGGTCCGGGAGCGTCAGGCCCAGGATCTCGGCCTGCGGCACGCAGATGTCGACGAAGCGCTGGCGCAGCTCGTCGTTCGAGTGGCGCTTGATCTTCCAGGCCATGGACTGCGCCGAGTGCGCCGACTCGTCGTCGGGCGGGCCGAACATCATCAGCGACGGCCACCACCAGCGGTCGACCGCGTCCTGCGCCATCGCGCGCTGCCCGGGGGTGCCGTGCGCGAGGGTGTGGAGCAGCTCGTACCCCTGGCGCTGGTGGAAGGACTCCTCCTTGCAGATGCGGACCATCGCGCGCGCGTACGGGCCGTAGGAGCAGCGGCACAGCGGCACCTGGTTGATGATCGCGGCACCGTCCACGAGCCAGCCGATGGCGCCGACGTCGGCCCAGGTGAGCGTGGGGTAGTTGAAGATCGAGGAGTACTTCTGGCGGCCGGCGTGCAGCTTGTCCAGCAACTCGTCGCGGCCGGTGCCCAGGGTCTCGGCGGCGCTGTAGAGATACAGGCCGTGGCCCGCCTCGTCCTGCACCTTGGCGAGCAGGATCGCCTTGCGGCGCAGGGAGGGGGCGCGCGTCAGCCAGTTCGCCTCCGGCTGCATGCCGATGATCTCGGAGTGCGCGTGCTGGGCGATCTGGCGCACGAGCGTCGCGCGGTAGGCGTCCGGCATCCAGTCGCGCGGCTCGATGCGCTCGTCCGCGGCGATTTTCGCCTCGAACGCGGCGGTGGCCTGCGGCGCGTCTTCCGCCGTGCCCGCGCCCGTACGGGATCGGGGACCCGGCTCGGCTCCCGGCCCGCGGCCTCTTTCGGTGATCGTCTCCGGCATCTCGGCTCCCGTGCCCTCCCTACCGACCGATCGTTCGGTTCCATGCTCCTTGCCCGGCCTTACCCTGTCAAGGTCGGTTTCTGCCCCCGCAGACTGCGCGGAGGCGGTCGGGGTGGGTAGCGTGCCGGTCCTAAGGACCGGAGGAGACGGGAGCCCGGGGGTTATGGAATCGCGCCAGCCGGACGAGAGCCGCGCCGGCATACCCGACGGCGGGGGCGTCACGGGGGCGGAAGCGGCGGCGCCGGCGGAGCCCGCGGAGGGCGAGGCGGCGGCCTCGCCGCGGCCGGTGCTCGGCGTCGCCGGGCTGTCGCCGGTCTCGCGGATCATCGTCGCCCTGGCCATCGCGGTGCTGGTCGGCGTCGTCACCGTGCACCTGGGCGCGGGCTTCCTGCACGTCGCCCCGGCCAACACGCTCAGCAAGAAGCACGACGAGACGATCGACCGCATCGTCTTCCCCGAGTTCGAGCAGAACTGGCGGCTCTTCGCGCCCAACCCGCTGCAGACGAACATCCACGTCGAGGTACGTGCCCAGTTGCGGATGCCCGGCGGCGACACCGAGGAGACCGGCTGGGTCGACCTCACCGCCATGGACCACGAGAACATCAGGGGCAACCCGGCCCCCAGCCACACCGTGCAGAACGAACTGCGCCGCGGCTGGGACTACTGGACCGACACCCACGACGAGGACAACCGCGCCGTCTCCGACCGCGCCGACCTCGCCGAGGACTACGTCAAGCGCATCGTGATGCGGCGCCTGGGCCCGGTGCTGAACGAGGGCCGGGTCGAGAAGATCCAGCTCCGGCAGACCAGCCGCCGGATCGCGCCGCCGCCGTGGAGCAGCGAGCGGTGGGACACCGCGCCGGTCTACCGGGAGCTGCCGTGGTGGATCGTCACGGGGGAGGACCTGATGGAGAGCGACCGTGAGGTGTGGGAGGAGACCGCCCAGTGACCTCGGCACCGCACACCCCCCCCACGCCCCCCGAGATGCCCTCGGCGAGCGAGCTGCGCCGGCGCTTCGAGGACGCCCTCACCCGCGGCCTCGGGCACGTCACGACACGGGCGCTCGGCCCGTACCAGACGGCCGTCGTGCGCATCGGCTTCGCGTTCACCTGGCTCTGCTTCCTGCTGCGCGAACTGCCGCACCGGCACGAGCTGTACGGTCCCGACGGGCCGTGGAGCTACGACCTCGGCAAGCGGCTGATCAGCCAGACCGACGCGTTCACGCTGCTGATGTGGTCGCGCAGCGAGTTCTGGTTCGAGATCGTCTACCTGCTGGCCATCGCCGCCAGCGTGATGCTGCTGCTGGGGTGGCGGACGCGGACGGCGTCGGTGCTGTTCATGATCGGCGTGCTGTCGCTCCAGAACCGCAGCATCTTCATGGGCGACGGCGGCGACAACGTCATCCACCTCATGGCCACGTACCTGGTGATCACGCGCTGCGGCCAGGTGTGGTCGCTCGACGCGCGGCGGGCGCGGCGGCAGGCGGAGCTCGGCACGGCGGCTCCGGCGCGGGACCGGGTCGGGACGGTGCTGTGGGCGGTGACCGGCGCCGCGCTGGCCACCGCGACCGTGCTGGGGCACCTGACCTGGGGCTGGGCGCTGATCTTCTGGGGTCTGTGGGTCGCGCACGCGGTGTGGTGGGCGGCGCGGCGCGCCAGGTCCGCCGAGCCGCGGACGGTCTGCGACGTGCTGGCGAACCTCGCGCACAACGCCGGGCTGCTCGTGATCATGGCCCAGGTCTGCTTCATCTATGCGACCGCCGGCTGGTACAAGGTCCAGGGCAACCGCTGGCAGGACGGCACCGCCGTCTACTACCCGCTCAAGCTGGACTACTTCACGCCCTGGCCGGGGCTCGCGGACATGATGGCGGGCAACGGGGCCGTGATCATGCTGCTCGGCTACGGCACGGTCATCGTGCAGGTCGCCTTCCCGTTCACGCTCTTCAACCGGCGGCTGAAGAACGTGCTGCTGACCGTCATGATCATCGACCACGCGTCGATCGCCGTGATCATGGGGCTGCCGTTCTTCTCGGCGGCGATGATCTCCGCGGACCTGGTGTTCCTGCCGACGATCGCCCTGGTGTGGGCGGGCGCCAAGGTCACGGGGCTGAAGAACCTGCTCCTCGGCAGGATGCCGGGCACGGCCCCGCCCGGCGAGCACCCACCGCGGGCCGGCGATCCCGGTCCGGCGATCCCGGCCCAGGCGGACTCCGCGGAGGCGCCCGCGGACGTCCGCGGGGCCTGAGGGCTTGCGGGCCCGAGGGGCGCAGGGGGCACGCGGACGGGCGGCGGGCCGCGACGCGTAGGCTCGGCGCATGAGCGCGGACGTCGTACGGAAGTGGCGCGAGGCCGCCGCGGACGACCGGGCCGTGCTGCTCGACGGCTTCCACGCCCTCAAGCACGCCCTGCGTTTCGGCGCCCGGGTCCGGATCGCCGTCACCGCCTCCCGCGCCGGCGCCCGCGCGCTCGCCGGCGAACTCGCCCCCGACCTCGCCGACCGCCTCGACGCCCTGCTCGCCGAAGTGCCCGACCGGGAGCTGCGCGAGCTGGTGCCCCGGCGGCACCCCACCGGCGTCGCCGCACTGGCCGACCGGCCGGAACCGGCCGCCGTCCGCGCCGCGCTGCGCGCGCCCCGCTCCGCGCCGGTCGTCGTCCTCGACAACCCGCGCAACCTCGGCAACGTCGGCGCCGTCGTCCGCCTCGCCGCCGGCATGGGCGCCACCGGCGTCGTCACCACCGGCGACGCCGACCCCTGGCACCCCAACGCCGTCCGCGGCGCCGCCGGGCTGCACTACGCCACCGCCGTCGCCCGCCTTCCGCTCGGTGACCTCCCCGACGCCGCCCCCGGCCCGCTCTACGCCCTCGATCCCGCCGGGGACGACCTGCGCACCCTGCGCCTGCCGCCCGGCGCACTCCTCGCCTTCGGCTCCGAACGGCACGGCATCTCCCCGGCCCTGCGCACGCGCGCGGACCGGCTCGTCTCGCTCCCGATGCGCCCGCAGGTCTCCAGCTACAACCTGGCCACCAGCGTCGCCATGACCCTCTACCACTGGTCCCAGACCGCCGGCCCGGACACCCCGGCGCACGGATAGGCCGTGCCGTCCGGATCTCCGCCGGGCTCGCGGCGACCCGTGCCGGGGCTACGCGGGGCGGCGGACCTCCACCATCCGGAAGCGGTTCGCCACGAACGCGCCGTCCGTCAGCGCCGCGTTCGCCGCCGGGTTGCCGCCCGAGCCGTGGAAGTCGGAGAAGGCCGCGGTCTGGTTCACGTACACCCCGCCGGTGAGGTTGAAGGACAACTGCGCCGGCTCCTCCAGGCACGCCTCCTCGATCCGGCGCTCCACCTCCGTCGACGTCGTGTACGCCCCGACCGTCATGGCGCCCTTCTCGCGGATCGTGCGCCGCAGCAGCTCCACGGCGTCCCCCGTCGAGTCGACCGCGACCGCGAACGACACCGGGCCGAAGCACTCCTCCAGATACGCCGCTTCGGCCTCCGGCTTCGCGCCGTCGAGCTTGACGATCACCGGCGTACGCACCGTGGCGCCGGGGAACTCCGGGTGGACCACCGCCCGGGTGGCCAGGGCGACTTCGCCGAGCCCCGGGGCCGCCTCCAGCCGCTCCCTCACCCCCGGGTTGACGATCGCGCCGAGCAGCGCCGCCGCCCGCTCGTCGTCGCCGAGGAGCTTGTCGACCGCGGCGGCGAGGCCGGCGACCACCTCGTCGTACGACTTGCGGCCCTGGTCGGTGTCGATGCCGTCGCGGGGGATCAGCAGGTTCTGCGGTGTGGTGCACATCTGGCCGCTGTAGAGCGAGAGGGAGAAGGCGAGGTTGGCGAGCATGCCGCGGTAGTCGTCCGTGGAGTCGACCACGACCGTGTTGACCCCGGCCTTCTCCGTGTAGACCTGCGCCTGGCGGGCGTTCTCCTCCAGCCACTCGCCGAAGGCGGACGAGCCGGTGTAGTCCACGATCCTGATCTCGGGGCGCAGCGCCAGCGACTTGGCCACGCCCTCGCCGTCCCGCTCGGCGGTGAGGCACACCAGGTTCGGGTCGAAGCCGGCCTCCGTCAGCACCTCGCGGGCGGCCTGCACGGTCAGCGCCAGCGGCAGCACGGCCCGCGGGTGCGGCTTGACCAGCACCGCGTTCCCCGTCGCCAGGGAGGCGAAGAGGCCGGGATAGCCGTTCCACGTCGGGAACGTGTTGCACCCCACGAGCAGCGCGACGCCGCGCGGCACGGCGGTGAAGGTCTTGCGCAGGTGCAGCGGGTCACGCTTGCCCTGCGGCTTGGACCACTCGGCGACCAGCGGCGTGCGGCTCTGCTCCGCATACGCGTACGCGACGGCCTCCAGGCCGCGGTCCTGCGCGTGCGGCCCGCCGGCCTGGAACGCCATCATGAACGCCTGGCCCGACGTGTGCATCACCGCGTGCGCGAACTCGTGGGTGCGGGCGCTGATCCGGGCCAGGATCTCCAGGCAGACCAGCGCGCGCAGCTCCGGCCCCGCCTCCCGCCACGCCCCCGTCGCCGCCCGCATCGCGGGCAGCAGCACGTCCGGGTCCGCGTGCGGATACGTGATCCCCAGCTCCAGCCCGAACGGCGAGACCTCGTCCCCCGCCCAGCCGTCCGTGCCGGGCTGGCCGAGGTCGATACGGGTGCCGCGCAGCGCCTCGAAGGCCGCCTGGCCGTCCGCGGGCGCGCTCTCGCCGTACGCCTTCGGGTGCTCGGGGTGCGGCGACCAGAAGGCGCGGGTGCGGATCGCGTCCAGCGCCTGGTCCAGGATCGGGCGGTGCTTCTCGGCGAGCGCGCCGGGCGTGAGGGGGGCGGGCATGCGGAACCAACTCCTCGTCGAGCTGGGCGGAAATCGGGCTTCGCGGCTAGAGTAACCGAATGATCGGTCGGGGCAAGAGAGGCTGTGGATAAGTGGCCGAGAGCAGGCGGACAGGCGCGCGGAGCGGCGCGAAACGGGACACGTACACCCCCGAGACGCTGCTCGCCGTGGCCGTCGAGGTCTTCCTGGAGCGGGGCTACGACGGCACCTCGATGGAACACCTCTCGCGCGCCGCGGGCATCTCCAAGTCCTCGATATACCACCACGTGCGCGGCAAGGAGGAGCTGCTCCACCGCGCGGTCAGCCGGGCGCTCGACGGCCTCTTCGGCGTCCTCGACGAGCCCGCGGCGCGCACCGGCCGGGCGGTGGACCGGCTGGAGGCCGTGGCCCGGGGCACGACCGCGGTGCTGATGGCGGAGCTGCCGTACGTGACGCTGCTGCTGCGCGTCCGCGGCAACACCGAGACGGAGCGCTGGGCGATGGAGCGCAGGCGCGAGTTCGACGCCCGGGTGGCGGCGCTGCTCAAGGAGGCGGTGGCGGACGGCGACCTCCGCGCCGACGTGGACGTCCGGCTGGCCACGCGCCTGCTCTTCGGCATGATCAACTCGATCGCGGAGTGGTACCGCCCGCGTGCGGGCAACGCGCACGACGACGCCGAGGTCACGGCGGCCGTGGTGACGCTGGCCTTCGCCGGCCTGCGGACCTGACGGCGGACGGCCCGGCCCGTACCCAGCCGGGGCGGGGCTCCGGGCCCGTACTCAGCTCAGCAGGTCGTTCTGCACGTCCGTCTCCTCGAAGACCAGCAGCGTGCGCGTCGAGAGCACCTCCGGGATCGACTGGATCCGGGTCAGCACCAGGTCGCGCAGCGCGCGGTTGTCCTCCGTGTGCACCAGCAGCAGCACGTCGAAGTCCCCGCCGACGAGCGCGATGTGCGCCGCGCCCGGCAGTTGTTCGAGCTGGCGGCGGGCGGTGCGCCAGGTGTTCTGGACGATCTTCAGCGTGATGTACGCGGACGTCCCCTGTCCCGCCCGCTCCTGGTCGATACGGGCGGCGAAGCCGCGGATCACGCCGTCGTCGATGAGGCGGTTGATCCGGGCGTAGGCGTTGGCGCGGGAGACGTGGACCTGCTCGGCCACGGAGCGTACGGAGGCGCGGCCGTCGGCGCGCAGGATGCGGACGATCTCGCGGTCGACGGAGTCGAGGCGGCGGGCCGGTGGGCGCGGCGCGGGCACCGCCGGGGCGGGCGCGGGCAGGTCAGGGGTGTCGTCTGCCAACTGTTCTTCCGCCATGCCGTACCGCCTCCCCTGTCTGGACGACCTGCTGGTATTGGAAGCTGTGCAGAACCGTTTGTCCACAGGCTGGGGTTCCCTGTAGCCAAAATGTGCCGTCAACCGAACAATCGGTAGGGAGTGCATGAGGACTCAGCCACGCCCACAAGGAGGTGGACGTCATGACGGTTCTTGAGCAGCCCGGCCGCGCGTACCAACCGGCGCCCCCGCCGGCCTGGAAGCCGCGTACGGAAGCGGCCCCCCTGCTGCCCGACCCCGAGCCTTACCGCGTGCTCGGCACCTCCGCCGCGGAGAAAAGCGACGCCGGACTGCTCCGCGAGCTGTACGGCGCGCTGGTCACCGGCCGGCGGTACAACGAACAGGCCACCACCCTCACCAAGCAGGGCCGCCTGGCCGTCTACCCGTCCACGACCGGCCAGGAAGCCTGCCAGGTCGCCGCCGCCCGCGCCCTGCGCCCGCAGGACTGGCTCTTCCCCAGCTACCGGGACACGCTCGCGGCCGTCGCCCGCGGCCTCGACCCCGTGCAGGCCCTCACCCTGCTCCGCGGCGACTGGCACACCGGGTACGACCCCGCGGAGCACCGCATCGCCCCGCTGTGCACCCCGCTCGCCACCCAGCTCCCGCACGCGGTCGGCCTCGCCCGCGCCGCGCAGCTCAAGGGTGACGACGTGGTCGCCCTCGCCATGGTCGGCGACGGCGGCACCAGCGAGGGCGATTTCCACGAGGCGCTGAACTTCGCCGCCGTCTGGCGTGCCCCCGTGGTCTTCCTCGTGCAGAACAACGGCTTCGCGATCTCCGTCCCCCTCGCCAAGCAGACCGCCGCCCCCTCCCTCGCCCACAAGGCCGTGGGGTACGGGATGCCGGGCCGCCTCGTCGACGGCAATGACGTGGTCGCCGCGTACGAGGTCCTCGCCGAGGCCGTCGAGCGGGCCAGGGGCGGTGGCGGCCCGACGCTGGTCGAGGCCGTCACGTACCGGATGGACGCGCACACCAACGCCGACGACGCCACGCGGTACCGCACGGACAGCGAGGTCGAGCCCTGGCGGGCGCACGACCCCATCGCGCTGCTGGAGGCCGAGCTGACCGGCCGCGGGCTGCTCGACGAGGCGGGCGCCGCCGCGGCCCGCGCGGCCGCGGAGGAGCTGGCGGCGGGCATGCGCGAGCGGCTGCACGCCGACGCCGAGCTGGACCCGATGGACCTCTTCGCGCACGTCTACACCGAGCCGACCCCGCAGCTCCGCGCGGAGGAGAGCATGCTCCGCGCGGAGCTGGAGGCGGAGCTCCAGGCGGAGGAGGGCGAGCGATGACGACGACGGCCGTCGCCGGCACCGCAGCCGGACGCAAGCCCGCCACCATGGCGCAGGCCCTCACCCGCGCGATGCGCGACGCCATGGCAGCCGACCCCGCGGTCCACGTCATGGGCGAGGACGTCGGGCAGCTCGGCGGCGTCTTCCGCATCACCCAGGGCCTGGCCGAGGAGTTCGGCGAGGACCGCTGCGCGGACACCCCGCTGGCCGAGGCCGGCATCCTCGGCACGGCGGTGGGGATGGCGATGTACGGGCTGCGGCCCGTGGTCGAGATGCAGTTCGACGCCTTCGGCTACCCGGCGTTCGAGCAACTCGTCAGCCACGTCTCCCGGATGCGCAACCGGACCCGGGGGGCCACCCCGATGCCGCTGACCATCCGCGTCCCGTACGGCGGCGGCATCGGCGGCGTGGAGCACCACGGCGACTCCTCCGAGGCGTACTACATGGCCACCCCCGGGCTGCACGTGGTGACGCCCGGCACCGTCGCCGACGCCTACGGGCTGCTGCGCGCGGCCATCGCCTCCGACGACCCCGTGGTCTTCATGGAGCCCAAGCGGCTCTACTGGTCGAAGGCCGGCTGGGACCCCGACCGTCCCGAGGAGGTGCCCGGCATCGGCCGCGCGGTGGTGCGCCGGCCGGGCACGACGGCGACGCTCGTGACGTACGGGCCGTCGGTGCCGGTCTGCCTGGAGGCCGCCGAGGCCGCGCGGGAGGAGGGCTGGGACCTGGAGGTCGTCGACCTGCGCTCCCTGGTGCCGTTCGACGAGGAGACGGTGACGGCGTCCGTACGGCGCACGGGCCGGGCCGTCGTCGTCCACGAGTCGCCCGGCTTCGCCGGCCCCGGCGGCGAGATCGCCGCCCGCATCGGCGAGCGGTGCTTCCACTACCTGGAGGCGCCCGTGCTGCGCGTCGCCGGCCTCGACATCCCGTATCCGCCGCCGATGCTGGAGAAGCACCACCTGCCGGGCGTGGACCGCGTGCTGGACGCGGTGTCGCGGCTGCAGTGGGAGGCCGAGTGGACGGAGGGCGGCTGATGCCGGAGGTCCGCGAGTTCGCGCTGCCCGACCTGGGGGAGGGCCTGACGGAGGCGGAGATCGTCACCTGGCTGGTGGACGTGGGCGACGTCATCGCCGTCGACCAGCCGGTGGTGGAGGTGGAGACGGCCAAGGCGATGGTCGAGGTGCCGTGCCCCTACGGGGGCGTGGTCACCGCCCGCCACGGCGACCCGGGCACGGAGGTGCCGGTGGGGTCCGTTCTGGTCACGGTGGCGGTGGAGGCCGGCACCGGCTCCGGATCCGGCGGCGGATACCGGGACCGGATCGAGGACAGGATCCGCGGCGCGGGTGCGGCGGACGGCGGTCCGGCGGGCACTGACGGCGTACGGGCCGACGGCGCACGGGCCGACGGCGTGGTGGCCGACGCGCGGGCCGCGGCGGAGTTCGCCGGGGAGGAGACGGGAGGCTCGGGCAACGTCCTCGTCGGCTACGGCACGAGCGCGGGCGGTGCGCGCAGGCGGCGGCGGAGCGCAGGTGCCGGGCGAACCTCACTGGGCGGCGGCCCGGTCCGTCCCGGCGCGGGCGCGCCGGCACCGCGGGGCGCGAAGGCGCCCGAGGTCCCGGCGGACGGGCCGGTGGCGGTCATCTCGCCGCTGGTACGGCGGATCGCCCGGGAGTCCGGCCTCGACCTGCGTGCGATCACCGGCAGCGGGCCGCACGGGCTGATCCTGCGCGCCGACGTCGAGGCCGCGGTACGGGCCGGGACGCCCGCGGGGCGCGGTGCCGCTGCTGCTGTAGGACGTACGGCCGTCGATGACGGGGCAGTCGGCGCCGGGGCCCGTACCGCTGATGGAGGAACGGCCGGGGCCGTGGCCGCGGGTGCCGGGCTCGCCGAGGGCGAGCGGGTGCCGCTGCGGGGAGTGCGCGGGGCCATCGCCGACAAGCTGTCGCGCAGCCGCCGGGAGATCCCCGATGTCACGTGCTGGGTGGACGCCGACGCGACGGAACTGCTCGACGCCCGGCGGGCGATGAACGCCGCGGCGGGGGACCGCCCCGCGGTGTCGCTGCTCGCGCTGCTCGGCCGCGTCTGCACCGCCGCGCTCGCGCGCTACCCCGAGTTGAACTCCACGGTGCAAGGCCGCGAGATAGTCCGGCTGCCCGCCGTCCACCTCGGGTTCGCCGCGCAGACGGACCGCGGGCTCGTCGTCCCGGTCGTACGCGACGCGCACGCGCTCTCCGCCGAGCGCCTCTCCGCGGAGATGGCGCGGCTGACGGAGGCGGCGCGGGCCGGCACGCTGACGCCCGCGGAGCTGACCGGCGGCACGTTCACGCTGAACAACTACGGAGTCTTCGGTGTCGACGGCTCGACCCCGATCCTCAACCACCCCGAGGCGGGCATGCTCGGCGTGGGGCGGATCGCGGAGAAGCCGTGGGTGCACCGCGGCGAGTTGGCGGTGCGGCGCGTGGTGGAGCTGTCGTTCACGTTCGACCACCGGGTGTGCGACGGCGGCACGGCGGGCGGCTTCCTGCGGTACGTGGCCGACTGCGTCGAGCATCCCGCGGTGCTGCTCAGGGCCCTCTAGCGGAACGGCGCACGGCGGGTAGGGTCCCGTGCCATGGAGGAGTCCGGTGGTACGGGGTCCGGGGCGGCGCACGCGGGTGCGGGCGCCGGGGCGGCCGGGGCGTACGCCGCCGTCGTGCTCGCCGGAGGCGCCGCACGGCGGCTGGGCGGGGTCGACAAGATGGCCCTGCGCGTCGGCGGGCGGACCCTGCTGGACCGGGTGTTGCGCGCGTGCCGCGGCGCCGGGCAGACCGTCGTCGTGGGGCCCCGGCGTCCCACGGTCCGGCCGGTGACGTGGACCCGCGAGGCGCCGCCAGGCGGCGGCCCCGTCGCCGCGCTGGCCGCCGCGCTGCCGTTCACCTCCGCCGATACCGTCGTGCTGCTCTCCGCCGACCTGCCGTTCCTGGACGACGGCACGGTCCGCACCCTCCGCGCATCGCTCGCGGCGGCCGGCGACGGCGTGGACGGGGCGATGCTCGTGGACGGCGCCGGGCGCGACCAGCCGCTGGTCGCGGCGTACCGGAGCGAGTCGCTGCGGCGCGGCCTCGCGCTGCTTGCCGTCGAGTACGGAGGGGTCGCCGGGCTGCCGCTGCGGCTGCTCACCGGGGAGCTGACGCTCGTCCGGTCGGCATCCGGTGCCACGTTCGACTGCGACACCTGGGAAGATCTGGCCACGGCCAGGGACCGGATCAGGGAGCATGGGCACGTGCTGGATGAATGGCTCGCAGCGGTGAAGGAAGAACTCGGTCTCGACACCGAGGTGGACACCCGCGTCCTGCTCGACCTCGCGCGCGACGCCGCGCACGGAGTGGCCCGCCCCGCGGCGCCGTTGACGACGTTCCTCGTCGGCTACGCGGCGGGGCGGGCCGGCGGCGGCCCCGAGGCGGTCGCGGAAGCGGCGCGCAAGGTCACGGCGCTGACGGAGCGGTGGGCGGAGGAGGCGGCCGAGGAGGGCCGGTCGGGCACATGACGTCTGGTCGGCGCGGCGACCGGCGCACCCCGAGGACGGGCGCCGGAAGCGGCAGCGGGAACGGGAGCGACGGCGAAAGCGGGGCCCGCGGCGACGAGTTCGCGGACGCGCTGGCGCTGGCGAACGACCGCCGCGACCTGGCCGCCACCTACGGCGACGCCTTCACCCTCGCCGACACCCCGCCGCCCGAGGCTCCCGCCGGCCGCGTCCGGCCGGGTACGTCCCGGGAGGGGGCGCGCACGGACGAGTTCGGCGACGCCCTGGCGTTCACGGACCGGAACGGCCCGGACGGCGCTGCCGCGCGCGGTGCGACGGGTCGTCGCGCCGAGGGGCGCGCTGCCGGTGCACGTCCGGACCGTGGTCCCCGGGAGCGCGGGGACGGTTTCGGCGCGCCTGCGGCGCGTACAAGTCCGGGGCCTCGCGCCGAGGGGCGCGTGACCGGCGGGGGTCGTGGAGGTGCCCCGGGTTCTGAGCCGGGCGCCGGGGACGGGCCCGCCGTGCCGGGGGCAGGGGCAGGCTCCGGGCGCCGCGGGCCTCGCCTGGCGCGTGAGGGCTCCGACCGCAACCCCCGGGAAAGCGGCGGCGACTCCGCCGCAGCCTCTCCCCGTACGGGCCCGGGGCCGCGCCCCGACGGGCGTGCGGGCTCCGACGGCGCCGGTGCGCCCGCGGCGCGTACCGGATCGGGGCGCGGCGGGGATCCGCTGGACGTCGCCCTCGGGCTCGCCGGGCGCGCCCGGCCGGAGCCGGGCGACCCGCGCGGGCTGTCCTGGGACGCCGCCCGCCGGGTGGCCGTGCGGTCCGGGCGGCGGCTGGGTGCCGTCGCGGTGCCGGTGGCCGGGGCGTACGGGCAGGTGCTCGCCGAACCGCTCAGGGCGCTCGCCGACCTGCCCCCCTTCGACACCTCCGCCATGGACGGCTACGCCGTCGCGGGGCCGGGCCCCTGGCGGCTCGACGCCTCCGGCCAGGGCATCCTCGCCGGCCACGCCGCCCACCCCGCGCTGCCCGACGGCCACGCCGTCCGCATCGCGACCGGCGCCCGCGTCCCGCCCGGCGCCACCGGCGTCCTCCGCTCCGAGCACGCCGAACTCCGCGACGACGGCAGCCTCTACGCCACCGGGGCCACCGCCGCCCAGGACGTCCGCACCGGCCAGGACATCCGCCCCCGCGGCCAGGAGTGCCGCGCGGGCGCCGAGTTGCTGCCCGCCGGCGAGCGCGTCACCCCCGCCGTCCTCGGGCTCGCCGCCGCCGCGGGCCACGACGAGCTGCGCGTCGTCCGCCGCCCCCGCGTCGAGATCCTCGTCCTCGGCGCCGAGTTGCTGCACCGCGGCCTGCCCCGCGAGGGCCGGATCCGCGACGCGCTCGGCCCGATGCTGGAGCCGTGGCTGCGCGCGTGCGGCGCCGAGCCGTTCGTCACCCGGCGCCTGGGGGACGACGCGGAGCTGCTGTACGAGGCCGTCGCCACGTCCACCGCGGACGTCGTCGTCACCACCGGCGGCACCGCCGCGGGCCCGGTCGACCACGTCCACGGCACCCTGCGCCGCCTCAAGGCGGACCTCGTCGTCGACGGCGTCGCGGTACGGCCGGGGCACCCGATGCTGCTCGCGGTGCTGCCGACCGGTGCCCACGTCGTGGGGCTGCCCGGCAACCCGCTGGCGGCGGTCTCCGGGCTCCTCACGCTCGCCGAGCCGCTGGTGCGCGTGCTCGGCGGCGCACCCGTGCCGGAGCCGCCCGAGGCGGTGCTCACCGCGGACGTGAAGGGGCACCCGACGGACACCCGGCTGGTGCCGGTCGCCCTGGAGCAGGGCGCGCACGCACCCGCGGCGCACCGGCCCGCGTGTACCGAGCGCTCCGCGCCCACCGCACCCGCCGCGCAGATCCCGCCCCCGGGCGCCCAGCGCCCGGCACGTACCCCCGCGCGCGGCGCCCACGCCGCGCCCGTCCGCGCCGCGGCCTCCGGCGCCCCCTACCTCGCCGCGCGCCCCCTGCGCTTCACGGGACCCGCCATGCTCCGCGGCCTCGCCGTCGCCGACGCCCTCGCCGTCGTCCCGCCCGGCGGCGCCCCCGCCGGCACTCCCGTACGCGTCCTCCGCCTCCCCTGGGCCGCCACCCCCGCGGCCGCGACCCCGGCAGGCTCCGCGTGAAATACCCCGACCAACGCGTCGCCCTGCCCCGCCGCCCCCGCGCCCCGCTGCGCCAGGTCGGCGGCCGCATCCTGGCCGCGCTCTTCGTCCTCGGCCTCGCGATCTTCGTCGTCTACCTCGGCCGCGACGGCTACCACGACAACGCCGGCGGCAAGGTCGGCCTGCTGGACGCCGCGTACTACGCGACCGTCTCGCTCTCCACCACCGGCTACGGCGACATCGTCCCCGCCACCCCGGGCACCCGGCTCACCACGGTCCTCGTGGTGACCCCGCTGCGCGTGCTCTTCCTGATCATCCTCGTCGGCACCACCCTTGAGGTGCTCACCGAGCGCACCCGCCAGCAGTGGCGGCTCGATCGCTGGAGGTCCACGTTGCGCGATCACACCGTCATCGTCGGCTACGGCACGAAGGGCCGCTCCGCGCTGCAGACGCTGCGCGCGAAGGGGCTCGACAAGAGCCAGGTCGTGATCATCGACCCGAGCAGCAAGGTCATCGAGGCGGCCAACGCCGACGGCTTCGCCGGCGTCGTCGGCGACGCGACGCGCTCCGCCGTGCTGCTGCGCGCCGAGGGACAGCGGGCCGCGCAGTTCGTCATCTCGCCGCAGCGCGACGACACGGCGGTGCTGGTGACGCTGACGGTCCGGCAGTTGAACCCGCGGGCCAAGATCGTGACGGCGGTGCGGGAGGAGGAGAACGCCCCGCTGCTGCGCCAGTCCGGCGCGGACGCGGTGATCACCAGCTCCAGCGCGGCGGGCCGGCTCCTCGGCCTGTCGGTGCTGAGCCCCAGCGCGGGCACGGTGCTGGAGGACCTGATCGTGCAGGGCTCGGGGCTGGATCTCATCGAGCGCCCGGCGACCAAGGCGGAGTCGGGCCTCCACCCGCGCGAGACCGACGACTTGGTGGTGGCGGTCAAGCGCGGGCACCGGCTGATGGCGTACGACGATCCGGACGTCGGCCGGCTGGAGATGACGGACCGTCTGATCACCATCAGCCGGGCCGCCGGACCTGCGACGACGCCGGAGAAGGAGCGCATAGTCACCCGCGAGGGTGGCTGGGACCTGGGCGGGCGCCGGGACCGCGGCTACCGGGACTACGAGGACATCCGCGACCCCCGCGACCCCCGCGGCGCCAGGGGCTACGGCGCGCACGGGGAGTTGGGCGGCGTGGACCGGGGCCGCGACCGGGACCGCGACCGCGGCCGGAACCGGAACGGCGACCGCGGTCCGGGGGAGGACGGGGGCGGCACGGACGACGCGGAGTAGTAGCGTCCACTCCATGCATGCCATCACCATCTCAGAGCCAGGCGGCCCCGATTCGCTCGTCTGGGCCGAGGTCCCCGACCCCGTGCCGGCGGAAGGCGAAGTGCTGATCGAGGTGGCCGCCGCCGGCGTGAACCGCGCCGACGTGCTGCAGCGCCAGGGGTTCTACGAGCCGCCCGCCGGGGCATCCCCGTACCCGGGACTGGAGTGCGCCGGCCGGATCGCCGCGCTCGGCGCCGGCGTGGCCGGCTGGCAGGTCGGCGACGAGGTGTGCGCGCTGCTCGCCGGCGGCGGGTACGCGGAGCTGGTCGCGGTGCCCGCCGGGCAACTGCTGCCCGTACCGCGCGGGCACGACGCCGTCACCGCCGCCGCGCTGCCCGAAGTGGCGTGCACGGTCTGGTCGAACGTGTTCATGATCGCGCATCTGCGCCCCGGCGAGACGCTGCTCGTGCACGGCGGCGGCAGCGGCATCGGCACGATGGCGGTGCAACTGGCCAAGGCGGTCGGCGCCCGGGTGGCGGTGACGGCGGGCAGCGTGGAGAAGCTGGAGTACTGCCGCGAACTGGGCGCGGACGTGCTGATCAACTACCGCGAGCAGGACTTCGTCAAGGAGGTGCGGGCCGCCACGGGGGGCGCGGGCGCGGACGTGATCCTGGACATCGTCGGGGCCGCGTATCTGGCGCAGAACGTGAAGGCGCTGGCGGTCAACGGCCGGATCGCGGTGATCGGGCTGCAGGGCGGCGCGAAGGGGGAGCTGAACCTCGGGGCGCTGCTGGCCAAGCGCGGGGCGATCACGGCGACCTCGCTCCGGGGGCGGCCGCCGGGCGAGAAGGCGGCGATCGTGGCGGCGGTACGGGAGCACGTGTGGCCGCTGGTGGAGGCGGACCGGGTGCGGCCGATCGTGGACCGGACGCTGCCGGTGCAGCAGGCGGGGGAGGCGCACCGGGTGATGGAGTCGAGCGCGCACGTGGGGAAGCTGCTGCTGACGACGTGAGGGACGGGCGGTGCGCCGTGCGGGTGGGTACCCGTACGGCGTAGCCCCGAATGTCGGCTTTATTGGCTTATGTGACTCTGGTCACGTCAGCACTGCCGGCACGGAAGGGTCCCCGCCGTGGCTGCTCCCGCACGTCGCCTGCGCCTCGCGGCCGGGGTGGTGGCGGTGACGCTGTGGCAGGGGGTGGTGGCGGGGCAGGCGGTCGTGTACGGGGTGAGCGAGGCGGCGCCGACCGGAACCCCGCACGAGACGCCACGGGCCGTCACGGCGGCGCAGCCCGCCCGTCTCGCCGGCCCTCCGGCGAGCGCCGCAGCCCTCCGCGGCCCCGCCGCGCCGCCGCGGTACGCCGACTCCGCGGCCGGCCGCCCCGGCGCTGCGGACGGACGGCCCCGCGCGGCAGACGGCAGCCCCGGGCCCGCGGCCGGCCGCTCCCGCGGCGCAGCCGCCCGGCTCCGCGCGACCGACCTCCGACCGGGCGTCACGGACGACCGACCGGGGTCCGCACACCGCCGACCCGGCGCGACAGACGACCGGCCCGGCTCCGCAGCCGGCCGGTCCCGTATCGCGGACGCCCTCCGCGGCACCGCGGCGCGTCCTCCCGACGCGGACGCCGACGGCGAACCCGACCGCCCCCGCCGCCCCGGCGGCCTCGCCGGCAACGGCGCCGGCGAAGGACGCCGCCACCCCGGTCACCCCCACCCCGCTGCACCCCCCGGCGACATCACCGCACCACCCCGGCCCGAGCGCCCCGAGCGTCCTGACCGCCCCGAGCGTCCTGACCGCCCCGAGCGCCCTGACCGCCCCGAGCGCCCCGAGCGCCCCGAGCGCCCCGAGCGCCCTGACCGTCCCGACCGCCCGGACCGCCCGGACCGCCCGGACCGCCCCCAGCCTCCCGGCGAAGACCGCACCCCCCGCCCCGACTCCTCGGCACCGCACCGGGACCGTCCTGACCGCCCGCCGCGCTCCGACCGCTCCCCCGCGCCCACGCCCTCCCCCCACGGCAAGCGCCGCGACGCCGACCAGCCCCGCGCCGAACGCGACCGCCCCCGCAGCCCCCGCCCCCGTGCCTCCGCCCCCGGCGCCCGCCAGGCGGACCCGGACCACCCGCACGCCCGCCCGGTACCTCCCCGCGCCCCCGTCCCGTACCGCAGCAGCAACCCCCCGGTCCCCGGCACCGACCGCACCCCCGACCCGGCGCAGAGCCTCACCTTCGTCCCGGACGCCCAGGCCGACGCCGACGAACGCGTCCAGCGGCGCGGGTCCGGCACGGCGGACCGCGTCCTGCCCCTCGGCACGGGCATGACCCTCGTCGGCCTGGGCCTGGCGTACTTCGCCCTCCGCCTCCGCCGCCGCTGAGCCCGCAGCGCACGACTACGCTGCCCGCATGGACCCGGCGAAACCCACCAACGCCCAGGCCAACGCGCCCGGCGCCGATTCTCCGGCCCCGCCCCGCCTCCGCGACCGGCCACCCGGCGATGCCGGTGAGCCGGGCGTTGTCAGCGCAGGCGCATACCCTGGGGCGGGCGTGAGGGCGAGTGGGGCCGCGAGTGCCGCGAGTGCCGCGGACGAACTCACCCTCCTCGCCGCCCCCGCCCTGGCCGCCACCCCCGGCCTCGCCGCCGCTTTCCCCGCCGCCGCCCACCGGCTCCTCGCCGACCTCGTCCGCGACGGTGCCGCGCTCGGCTGGGTCGAGCCGCCGTCCGCCGCTGACGTGGCCGCGCTCCTCGACGACGTGTCCGCCGCCGCCCGCGCGGGCGACGCCGCGCTGCGTGCCGCGTACCTCGGCGACCGGCTCCTCGGCCTCGGCTACTGGCTCCGCTACGCCCGCCCCACCCACCGCCCGCACGCCGACCTGGAGAAGCTCGCGGTCGCCGCCGAGGCGCACGGCCGCGGGGTCGGCCGGGCGCTGGCCGCCGCGCTCGTCGCCGACGCGCGGGCCGCCGGCATCGAGGTGCTGACCCTCGACGCCCGCGGCGACAACGACGCCGCCCTGCGCCTGTACCGCTCGCTGGGCTTCACGGAGTACGGCAGGCTGCCCGGGTTCGTGGCCGTCGGGGAGCGCCGCTACGACAAGGTCTTCCACATGCTGGACCTCCGCCGTCCGCCGGACGGCTAGGCTGGTGGCGCGCCCAGCCCTCCGACCAGCGACCACACCCGACCGGACCCCGTCCGCCCCCGCCGCCCAAGATCCCGATACCCCCGGCGCCCGGCTCGTGCGCGACAATGGGCCTATGAATACTCCGAGCAACGAGCGCCCGCCCGAGACCCCCCAGGTGGTGGTGGTCGGACCCGACGGCATGGCACGCGGGACCGTCGCGCCGGGCGACGGCGGCGCGGACGAGGAGGGCCGCGAGATCCCGCTGACCGACAAGGTCGAGCAGCCGGCGAAGGTCATGCGCATCGGCAGCATGATCAAGCAGTTGCTGGAGGAGGTGCGGGCCGCGCCCCTGGACGAGGCGAGCCGCGCCCGGCTGAAGGAGATCCACTCCAGTTCCGTGAAGGAGCTGGAGGACGGCCTCGCGCCCGACCTGATCGACGAGCTGGAGCGGCTGACGCTGCCGTTCACCGACGAGACCGTGCCCACGGAGGCGGAGCTGCGCATCGCGCAGGCGCAGTTGGTCGGCTGGCTCGAAGGGCTCTTCCACGGCATCCAGACGACGCTCTTCGCCCAGCAGATGGCCGCGCGGGCGCAGTTGGAGCAGATGCGCCGGGCGCTGCCGGCCGGCGGCGGCCTCGGCGGCGACGACCAGGGCGAGATGGGTCCCGAGCACGGGCGCACCGGCGGCCCGTACCTCTGACGCGCGAGTCCCGGCCTCCACACGGCACCGGGCCGGTCCGTACCGCGGTACGGACCGGCCCGTAGTCCTGTGCGGGACGGGGCGTACTACTGCTTGTACCCCGTCGCGATGACCAGCTCCAGCTTGTCCTTCGACGGGTCGAAGTAGTCGTCGTACTCGTCGAAGTTCTGCTCCAGCACGGTGTCCTTGCCCCACAGCTCGTCGGGCTCCTCGTCCACCTCGTACGACCACTGCGCGGCGCGCAGGCACTCGCGCACCGACTGGTAGTCCTTGAAGGTGAAGTCCGGCACCCGGACCAGCTTCTCGTTCTGGGGGTCGGTCATCGGCTCCGTGCAGCGGGTCTTGTCGATCGTGCGGGAGCGGTCCGGCGGGATCATCTCGTTCTCGCCCTTGCCGCCGGCGTCGCCCTCGCCGCCGCTGTCGTCCCCGGGGCCGGCGGTCGGGTCGGAGGTGGGCTGCTCCGTCTGGCCGGTCGGCTTGGCCTCGGGGTCGCCGTCGTCGCCTCCGTTGAGGACGAGGATGATGGCGGTGGCCGCGATCACCACCATGGCGATGACGACGGTCAGCCCTATGACCGCGGCGTTCCGGTTCCCCTTGCCACCGCCGTGACCCCCGCCCGGCGCGCCCTGCGGGCTGAGCGAGTACGGCTGGGGCGTCGCGTACCCGCCGTGCGGCTGCTGCTGCTGAGGCTGCGGCGGGCCGAAGCCCTGCTGCTGCATCGGCTGGTACGGGGTGGGGGCGCCGGGCGGCGGCGAGTGGTACGGGTTGACCGGCGGGAAGACCGCCGAGCCGACCCCCGCGCCCGAGTCGCGCGCGTGCGCCCCCGCGACGACGGACGGCATCGCGCCCGGCGGCGTCATGCCGCCCGCCCGGCGCACCTCCTCGCGCATCTCCTCGGCGCTGCGGAACCGCTCGTCGGGGTTCTTGGCCAGCGCCCGCGCCACCAGCGCGTCGACCACCGGGGGCACCGTCATGTTGATCGACGACGGCGCCGGCGGCGGCTCCTGCACGTGCGCGTACGCGATGGCCAGCGGCGAGTCGGCGTCGAACGGCAGCCGGCCGGTCAGCAGCTCGAAGAGCATCACGCCCACCGAATACAGGTCGGAGCGGGCGTCGACGCCGCGGCCCAGGGCCTGTTCAGGGGAGAGGTACTGCGGGGTGCCGACGACCATGCCCGTCTGCGTCATCGACGTGACGCCCGACTGCACGGCGCGGGCGATGCCGAAGTCCATCACCTTGACCTGCTCGCGGCGCGTCATCATGACGTTCCCCGGCTTGATGTCGCGGTGGACGAGGCCCATCTCGTGGCTGGCGTCGAGCGCGGCCAGCACGTCCGAGACGATCCGCAGCGCCTTCTCCGTGGGCATCGCGCCGAACTGGGCCACGTCCTCGTCGAGCACCGAGCGCAGCGGGCGGCCCTCGACGTACTCCATGACGATGTACGGCACGGGGCCGCCGCCGTCGCCCGCGAAGCGGTCCTCGCCCGTGTCGAAGACGGAGACGACGTTCTGGTGCGACAGCCGGGCGACGGCCTGGGCCTCGCGGCGGAAGCGCTCGCGGAAGGAGTCCTCGCGGCCCAGCTCGGTGTGGAGCGTCTTCACCGCGACCTGGCGGTCGAGGACGGTGTCGTGGGCGAGGTGGACGGAGGCCATGCCGCCCGTGCCCAGCAGGTCGAGAAGCCGGTAGCGGCCGCCTCCCACGGATCGGCCGGCGTAGTCGTCCTGGCCGCCGTATTCGGTCATGCTGGATCTCCCCCGGGTGCCTGCCTGATGCAGAAAGTCTGCCTCAGGCAGAGGAGAGGTCAAGCGGGTTGCCCGTTCCGTGACCACCTGCCCCCTTGCGACGTCCCTTTGCACCCCCTTTACCCACCGCGTCCCCCGCCGCGCCCCCACCGCTTCACCCACGCTTCACCCACCGCGCACCGCCGCCCCTCCCGCCCCGCGGACCGCGCGCCCCTCCCCACCACCGGCCCCGTCCGGGATTTGCGTACGGACCCCCGGACCCGGTTGCATGTTCCGTTCAGCGGGATCCGGTGTCGGGGGCAGGAGGTAGCGTTCCCCGTAACCGGACAGACGACGGAACCACGACGAGACGACGACGAGACCAAACCACCGCGAGGAACTGATGTCACAGACGGAGCCCCCCGAGGAGCCGTCGGCGAACGGGCCGGGCCGCGGCGGTATGGCTGATTCTCCCGAGAACTGGGGGGTCGGCGGGCTCGTCGGGGACGGGCGCTACCGGCTGACCCGCCGCCTCGGCCGCGGCGGCATGGCCGAGGTCTTCGCCGCGGAGGACGTGCGCCTGGGCCGCGAGGTCGCGGTCAAGCTGCTCCGCAGCGACCTGGCCGAGGACCCGGTGTCCAAGGCCCGCTTCACGCGCGAGGCGCAGTCGGTCGCGGGCCTGAACCACCACGCGGTCGTCGCGGTGTACGACTCGGGGGAGGACCAGGTCGCCGGCAGCACCGTGCCGTACATCGTCATGGAGCTGGTCGAGGGCCGGACGATCAAGGAGCTGCTCACCGGCGCCGAGATCCCGCCGCCCGACCAGGCGCTGCTGATCATCTCGGGCGTGCTGGAGGCGCTGGCGTACAGCCACCAGCACAGCATCGTCCACCGCGACATCAAGCCGGCGAACGTCATCATCACCACCACCGGCGCGGTGAAGGTGATGGACTTCGGCATCGCCCGCGCGCTGCACGGCGCGGCCTCCACCATGACGCAGACCGGCATGGTCATGGGCACGCCGCAGTACCTCTCCCCGGAGCAGGCGCTCGGCCGGGCCGTCGACACCCGCTCCGACCTCTACGCGGTCGGCTGCCTGCTGTACGAGCTGCTGACCGGCCGCCCGCCGTTCATCGGCGAGACCCCCCTGGCCGTGGTCTACCAGCACGCGCAGGACAACGCCGTGCCGCCGTCCCAGATCAGCGAGGACGCGCCGCCGGAGCTGGACGGCCTGGTGATGCGGGCGCTGGCCAAGGAGCCCGAGGACCGCTTCCAGACCGCCGACGAGATGCTCGGCCTGCTGCAGTACGCGCTGCGCATGCTGCGCGACGTCGGCCCGCACACCGGCACGTGGGACACCGGCGCCGTCGCCGTCGGCGGTACGCCGCCGATGGGCACCCCGGCCGTCGGGGCCACCGCGGCTACCGCGGCGCTCGCCTCCGCGGGCGGCGACACCCCGCCGCGGATGCTGCGGCCCAGCGGCCCGGACGACGGCGGCTTCGACCCCGGCCCGCGCCGGGCGGGCCGCGGGCGCGGCAGGATGTGGGCGATCGCGGCGCTGGCGGTGGTCGCCATAGTGCTGGGCGTGGCCTTCGCGCTGAGCGGCGGGGACGACGAGAACAAGAAGCAGGCGCCGCCGACGCCGACGAAGCAGGAGCAGAGTCCGACGAAGGACAAGGAGAAGGAGGAGGACTCGCCCTCGCCCACGGAGGAAGAGCCGACGTACCACGACGACGAGCCGACGTGGGAGGAGACCTCCGAGCCTCCGCCCACCACCTCGCCGACGGACAGCCCGACCGGCACCGGCAGCCCCACGGGATCGCCCAGCGAGCCGACCGACGACGTCGGCGGCAGCACGAGCGAGGGCAGCGGCGGTACGACCGAGAGCGGCGGCAGCACGACGGGCGAGACCACCGGGGAGACGACCGGCGAGACCACGGGTGAGACCACCGGGGAGACGACGGGCGAGGTCGAGGGCGGCGAGATCGGCGGCGAGGTCGTCGACGGGGGCCAGGCCAACGGCGGCGCCGCCGGCACCGAAGGCTGAGCACCGAAGGCTGAGGGGGGGGCAGCCGCCCCTCCCGGCCCCGGCCGGGGTTTCCCACCCCGGCCCTACTCCTCCCGGAGCCTCTCCCGGTCGCCGCTGCCGCCCTGTTCCGCCTGGCGGCGGGCGACGTACGCCGCCGCCTGCGACCTGCGCTCCATGTTCAGCTTCGACAGCAGGCTGGAGACGTAGTTCTTGATCGTCTTCTCGGCCAGGTGCAGCCGCTCGCCGA
Organism: Streptomyces sp. WAC 06738; assembly: GCF_003945505.1. Taxonomy (NCBI): domain Bacteria; kingdom Bacillati; phylum Actinomycetota; class Actinomycetes; order Kitasatosporales; family Streptomycetaceae; genus Streptomyces; species Streptomyces sp. WAC 06738. Next base: position 4,031,652 of record NZ_CP029618.1, read on the forward strand.
TGGCCCGGTTCGTCAGCCCCTCGCCGATCAGGTCGAGGATCCGGCGCTCCTGGTCCGTGAGCCCGGCCAGCCGCTCGTCCTCCCGGCCGCGCCCGCCGGCGCGCAGCCGCTCCAGCACCCGCGCCGTCGCCACCGGGTCGAGCAGCGACTTGCCGGCGGCCACGTCCCGTACGGCGGTGAGCAGCTCGTTGCCGCGGATGGCCTTCAGCACGTACCCGGACGCGCCCGCCATGATCGCGTCGAAGAGAGCCTCGTCGTCGGCGAACGAGGTGAGCATGAGGCACTTGATGCTCTCGTCCCGGGAGCGGATCTCGCGGCAGACCTCGACGCCGCTGCCGTCGGGCAGCCGCACGTCGAGCACGGCCACGTCGGGCCGGACCGCGGGGATGCGGACCAGCGCGTCGGCAGCGGTGCCGGCCTCGCCGACGACCTCGATGTCCGGCTCGGCCTGAAGCATCTCGTGTACCCCCCGACGGACCACTTCGTGGTCATCGAGTAGGAATACGGTGATTTTTCCGTCTATGCCCACTGTCCCAGTCTCACATACCGGGTCTTCCCGCGCTCAGGGCCGCCGGGATAACGTGCCAGTGTCCCGGCAGCCTGCGAGGCTGTGACCAGTGGACCTGATGCCGACGAGGCGAGCCGGCTCCTGCGTTACTAGGAAATCAAAGCAAAACCGCAGGTCAGGACCGCTTCGCGAAGCAGCGGACCACTGTGTAACGTGCCTGCCAGTGGGAAGGAATGCCGGGCGCCTGTCACCCCCGTCCCCATCGGTGCACCCACCCCGTGCACGTATGGGAATCGGGTGAGCCGCCCTCCGCTGCCGCGGGGGACCGAAGGCCACCGGCGATCCCGGGGGCCGGAGAGACGTCAGGAGAGACCGTGACCGAGAGCACTGCCGCGCGCGACCCGCGCCGCAGCAGCAAGCGCACCAGCGGGAGCGACGGCGGGAGCGCCGCCGCGACGGCAGCGCCCGGGACGCCCGCGGCGCCCGCGAAGAAGGCAGCGGCCAGGAAGACGCCGACCGGGAAGGCGACGGCGAACGCCAAGCCGCCCGCGAAGAAGGCCGCCGCCAAGAAGGCCGCCGCCAAGAAGACCGCGGCCAAGAAGACGGCCCCCGCGAAGAAGGCGGCCGGGGCCGCCGGGCCCGCGAAGAAGGCCGGGACCGCCCCGGCGGCGAAGAAGGCGAAGGCCGCCGGGAAGGCGACCGCATCCGCCGGCGCCCTGCCGCACGGCGACGGCGCCGCCGACGTCCCCGAGCTGGTCCAGCTCCTCACCCCCGAGGGCGAGCGCATCGAGCACCCCGAGTACGCGGTCGACCCGAGCCCGGAAGAGCTGCGCGGCCTCTACCGCGACATGGTCCTCACCCGCCGCTTCGACGCCGAGGCCGTCACCCTCCAGCGCCAGGGCGAGCTGGGCCTGTGGCCCTCGCTGCTCGGCCAGGAGGCCGCACAGGTCGGCTCGGGCCGGGCGACCCACGAGGACGACTACGTCTTCCCCACCTACCGCGAGCACGGCGTCGCCTGGTGCCGCGGCGTGGACCCGACGCTGCTGCTCGGCATGTTCCGCGGCGTGAACAACGGCGGCTGGGACCCGAACAGCAACAACTTCCAGCTCTACACGATCGTCATCGGCTCCCAGACGCTCCACGCCACCGGCTACGCCATGGGCGTCGCCAAGGACGGCGCCGACTCCGCCGTCGTGGCGTACTTCGGCGACGGCGCCTCCAGCCAGGGCGACGTCGCCGAGTCGTTCACCTTCGCCGCCGTCTACAACGCCCCGGTCGTCTTCTTCTGCCAGAACAACCAGTGGGCCATCTCCGAGCCCACCGAGCGCCAGAGCCGCGTCCCGCTCTACCGCCGCGCCGCCGGCTACGGCTTCCCCGGCGTCCGCGTCGACGGCAACGACGTGCTCGCCGTCCTCGCCGTCACCCGCAAGGCGCTGGAGCACGCCCGCTCCGGCCAGGGCCCGATGCTGATCGAGGCGTACACGTACCGCATGGGCGCCCACACCACGTCCGACGACCCCACCCGCTACCGCCGCGACGACGAGCGCGCCGCCTGGGAGGCCAAGGACCCGATCCTGCGGCTGCGCACCCTGCTGGAGCGGGAGGGCCTCGCCGACGCGGCGTTCTTCGCCGGGCTCGACGAGGAGAGCGACGCGCTGGCCAAGCGGGTGCGCGAGGCCATCAGGACCATGGCCGACCCGGACCCGATGGCCATGTTCGAGAACATCTACGCCGACGGGCACGCGCTCGTCGACGAGGAGCGGACGCAGTACGCGGCGTACCAGGCGTCCTTCGCGGACGAGGCGGGCGCCGCCGCCGGGAAGGGGCACTGACCATGGCGGTCGAGAAGATGGCGCTGGCCAAGGCGATCAACGCGTCGCTGCGCACGGCCATGGAGGACGACGCCAAGGTGCTCGTCATCGGCGAGGACGTCGGCAAGCTCGGCGGCGTCTTCCGCGTCACCGACGGGCTGCAGAAGGACTTCGGCGAGGACCGGGTCATCGACTCGCCGCTGGCCGAGTCCGGCATCGTCGGCACCGCGATCGGGCTGGCGCTGCGGGGTTACCGGCCGGTGGTGGAGATCCAGTTCGACGGGTTCGTCTTCCCCGCGTACGACCAGATCGTCACGCAGCTCGCGAAGATGCACGCGCGGGCGCTGGGCAGGGTCAAGCTGCCGGTCGTCATCCGGATCCCCTACGGCGGCGGCATCGGCGCGGTCGAGCACCACAGCGAGTCGCCGGAGGCGCTGTTCGCGCACGTGGCGGGGCTGAAGTGCGTCTCGCCCTCGACGCCGGCGGACGCGTACTGGATGCTCCAGCAGGCCATCCACAGCGACGACCCGGTGATCTTCTTCGAGCCCAAGCGGCGCTACTGGGACAAGGGCGAGGTCAACACCTCCGCGATCCCCGGCCCGCTGCACGAGGCGCGGGTCGCCCGGGAGGGCACGGACCTCACGCTCGCCGCGTACGGGCCGATGGTGAAGACGTGTCTGGAGGTCGCCTCCGCGGCCGCGGAGGAGGGCACGTCGCTGGAGGTCGTGGACCTGCGGTCGATGTCGCCGATCGACTTCGACACCCTGCAGCGCTCGGTGGAGAAGACCGGCAGGCTGGTCGTCGTGCACGAGGCCCCGGTGTTCTACGGGTCCGGCGGGGAGATCGCCGCACGCATCACGGAGCGGTGCTTCTACCATCTGGAGGCCCCGGTGCTGCGCGTCGGCGGCTTCCACGCGCCGTACCCGCCGGCGAGGCTGGAGGAGGAGTACCTCCCCAACCTGGACCGGGTGCTCGATGCCGTCGACCGCGCGCTTGCGTACTGAACAGGGAGCGTGTCCGTGACCATGAGCAACACCGCGCGCCTCCGCGAGTTCAGGCTGCCCGACGTGGGCGAGGGCCTGACCGAGGCGGAGATCCTCAAGTGGTACGTCCAGCCTGGCGACGCCGTGCACGACGGCATGGTGGTGTGCGAGGTGGAGACGGCGAAGGCGGCCGTCGAGCTGCCGATCCCGTACGACGGGGTGGTGCAGGAGATCCGCTTCGCCGAGGGCGACACGGTCGACGTCGGTACGCCGATCATCGCCGTCGACACGGAACCCGGGGCGGCCCCGGAAGCCGGGGAGCCCGCCGGCGGGACGGAGGCGGCGTCCGACGCCGCCGCCGCGCCGGACGGCGGTGACGCCGCGGCGGCCGGCGGCGCCCCCAAGCGGGAGCCGGTGCTCGTCGGCTACGGCGTGGCGCAGGGCTCGACGAAGCGCCGGCCGCGCAAGCCGCAGCCCGGTGCCGAGGCATCGGCGTCGATCCAGGGCGAGTTGAACGGCCGGGCGGCACCGCCGCCGCAGGCCGGCACCGGCACGGCTGCCCCCGCGGCCGGCCACGGCGCCACCGCCGCGGGCGGCATCACGGACATGCCGGGAGCAGACGTCTCCACCGCGGAGCCGGCCGCGCCCGCCGCCGCGGCACCCGACGCGCCCGCCGCGGGCGGTCGCGTGCTCGCCAAGCCGCCCGTGCGCAAGCTCGCCAAGGACCTCGGCGTCGACCTCGCCGCCGTCGTCCCCACCGGTGACGGCGGCGTCATCACCCGCGACGACGTCCACGCCGCCGCGGCACCGGCGCAGGCCGCGCCCGCGCGGCCCGTACCGGCCGCCGAGCCCGCCGCCCACCCGGCCCCCGCCGCGGAACCGGGGACCACCGCCCGCGAGACCCGGATCCCCATCAAGGGCGTCCGCAAGGCCACCGCCCAGGCGATGGTCGCGAGCGCCTTCACCGCGCCGCACGTCACGGAGTTCGTCAACGTCGACGTCACCCGCACGATGAAGCTCGTCCGGGAGCTGAAGGAGGACCCCGATCTCGCCGGGCTGCGGATCAACCCGCTGCTGATCGTCGCCAAGGCCCTGCTGCTGGCCATCCGGCGCAACCCCGAGGTGAACTCCGCCTGGGACGAGGAGCGTCAGGAGATCGTCCGCAGGCACTACGTGAACCTCGGTATCGCCGCGGCCACCCCCCGCGGCCTGATCGTGCCGAACATCAAGGACGCGCACGCCAGATCGCTCCCCGAGCTGGCCACCGAGCTGGCCGGGCTGGTGGCCACCGCCCGCGAGGGCAGGACGACGCCGGAGGCGATGCAGAACGGCTCGGTGACCATCACCAACGTCGGCGTCTTCGGCATCGACACCGGCACGCCGATCCTCAACCCCGGCGAGCCGGCGATCCTCGCCTTCGGCGCGATCAAGCAGCAGCCGTGGGTGCACAAGGGCAAGGTCAAGCCGCGGCACGTGACGACCCTCGCGCTCTCGTTCGACCACCGGCTGGTCGACGGGGAGTTGGGCTCGAAGGTGCTCGCGGACGTCGCGGCGGTCCTGGAGCGGCCGAAGCGGCTGCTCACCTGGGGCTGACCCCCGGCACGGCGCACGCCCCCGGTCCCCGTTCCCACGGGCGCCGGGGGCGTGCGCGTGCGTACGTACCCGTGAACTCCTGTCCGCATCGCGGACGGCGACGGCGTACGCATACGTGTTGTATCTATGCTGTGCGCATGCCGCCGAGCCCCGCCGCCCCCGCCAAGCCCGCGCCCGCCGCCGACCGCGTCTACGCCCACGTCAAACAAGGCGTGCTGGAACGGCGTTACGAGGGCGGCACGATGCTCACCGAGGGCGAGCTTGCCGACGCCGTCGGCGTCTCCCGCACGCCCGTGCGCGAGGCGCTGCTGCGGCTGCAGGCCGAGGGGCTGCTGGAGCTGTACCCGAAGAAGGGCGCGTTCGTCCTGCCCGTCTCCGCACAGGAGATCGCCGACGTCGTCGAGACCCGGATGCTCGTCGAGGAGCACGCCGCCCGCCGGTCCGTGCCCGCGCCCGCCGCGCTGCTCACCCGGCTCGAAGAGCTGCTGGAGGAGCAGCGCCGGCACGTCGAGGCCGACGACCGCGCCGCCGCGTCCGTCACCGACCGCTGCTTCCACGCCGAGATCGTCCGCAACGCGGGCAACGCCATCCTCGTCCGCCTCTACGACCAACTCCGCGACCGCCAGCTCCGCATGGGCGTCGCGCTCATGAACGCCCAGCCCGACCGCATGCGCCGTTCCCTCGCCGAGCACGCCGAGATCCTCCAGGCGCTGCGCAGCGGCAGCGCCGACACCGCCGCCGCCGCGGTGCACGGCCACGTCGCCTCCGTACGGGACCTGCTCCGCGGGGACCTGCGGTGACCGCCGTGCGCGCGGGGGGCGGCCGCGGTCTGCCCGGCGACCCGCCCGGCGGCCTGACGGCCGCCGCCATGTGGAGCCTCGGCGTCGCCGTCTACTTCGTCGCCGTCACGTACCGTACGAGCCTGGGCGTCGCCGGCATCGACGCCGCCGAGCGCTTCGACGTGGGCGCCTCCGCCCTGTCGGGCTTCTCCATACTCCAGCTCCTCGTCTACGCCGGGATGCAGATCCCCGTCGGCCTGCTCGTCGACCGGCTCGGCACGCGCCGGGTGCTGGCGATGGGCATCGTGCTCTACACGGCGGGGCAGTTCGGCTTCGCGCTCTCCGGCACGTACGGCACCGCACTCGCCTCCCGCGCGCTGCTCGGCTGCGGCGACGCGATGACGTTCATCAGCATCCTGCGGCTGGGCGCGCGCTGGTTCCCGGCCCGCCGCGGGCCGCTGATAGCGCAGCTCGCGGGGCTCGTCGGGATGGCGGGCAACCTGGTCTCGACGCTCGTACTCTCCCGCATGCTCCAGGAGTTCGGCTGGACCCCGACCTTCGCGGGCAGCGCGGTGGCCGGCGCGGTCATGCTCGTCCTCGTCCTCCTCTTCCTCCGCGACCAGCCCCGCGACTACGTGCCCCCGCCCCCGGAGGACCACCACGGCCGCGGCATCAGGGCGCAGATAACCGGCGCCTGGCGCGAGCCGGGCACCCGGCTGGGCTTCTGGGTGCACTTCACCACCCAGTTCCCGGCGATGGTCTTCCTGCTGCTGTGGGGGCTGCCGTTCCTCGTCGAGGCCCAGGGCGCGAGCCGCGCCGAGGCCGGCCAACTGCTGACGCTGCTGGTGCTCTCCAACATGGCGGTCGGCCTCGTCTACGGCCAGCTCGTCGCCCGGCACCACGCGGCCCGGCTGCCGCTCGCGCTGGGCACGGTGGCGGCGACGGCGCTGGTGTGGGGCACGGTACTGAGCTGGCCGGGGGCGCACGCGCCGGGCTGGCTGCTGGTGGTGCTCTGCTGCGTGCTGGGCGCGTGCGGGCCCGCGTCGATGATCGGTTTCGACTTCGCCCGCCCGGCGAACCCGCCGGAGCGGCTGGGCACGGCGTCCGGCATCGTCAACATGGGCGGCTTCACGGCGTCGATCACCACGCTGCTGGCGGTGGGCCTGCTGCTGGACGCGACGGGCGACCGCTACGGCATCGCCTTCGCGAGCATCTTCGTCCTGCAGATCCTGGGCATCACCCAGATCCTGCGCCTGCGCCGCCGAGCCCACCGCCGCGAACGCGAACGCCTGGTGGCGAGCCGCGTCTCGGCCGTCCACGTCCCCGCCTGAGGCGCGCCCGCGGCACGGCGCGCGGTCTTCGTATCGACCCCGCGTACAAGGAATCCGTACACCGCGTCCGCCTGATCCAGGAACACCAGCCCGCCATGGCCATGGGTGCCCGCTCCTTCATGGCCGCCCAGGCGCTGGCGGGCCGGCCGGCGGCCACCTGACCGCCGCGGCGATGCGTGCGCCGGAAAGAGCAATGCCCGAAACCTGTGGGTCGCGACGCCCATGCCGCCACTGACCCCGCAACACCGAACCCGGAGTCTGCGGTGTCAGTCCGTCGCCACCTCCGTGGCCACCTCGGGGGTCTGGTTCGGCTGCGGGGCCGGGTTGGCCGCCGGGGTGGGCTCGTGGAAGCCCGCGGGGCCCGAGGTCGCGTCGGGGATGGTCTCCGGCGGCGCGCCGTTCTCGATCATGGAGCCGAGGCCCACCACCGCCGCCACGTCCGGGCGTTCCGCGATGCGCACGGGCAGCCCCACCGACGTACGCAGCATCGTCTCCAGGCCCGGCATCGTCGCGCTCTCGCCCGCCAGCACGATCCCCCGGTCCCCGATGTCCGCCACCAGGTCCGGCGGGCAGCGGCGCAGCACCGAGCGGATCCCGTCCAGCACCGCCAGCATCGGCACCCCCGCCGCCTGCCCCACCGCCGCCGGGTCGACCTGGACCGTACGCGGGCGTCCCGAGACCACGTCGCGGCCGAGCACCTCCAGCGTCGCCGCGCCCTGCGCCCCGGCGAGCGAGAGGTCGCGGTGCACCTGGCTGACGGTGTGGCTGCGCAGCATCACCTCGTGGTTGATGCGCAGATGCTCCACCAGCGCCCGGTCCACCGCCTGCCCGCCCACCGGCACCTTCTCGGCGGCGACCACGTTGCCCAGCGACAGCACGGCGATCTGCGTCATCGCCGCACCGCACACCACGATCAGCGTGCCCTCCGCCGCCGGCACCGGCAGCCCGCAGCCCACCGCCGTGGCGATGAGGGTGTCGACGAGGATGACCCGCTTGGCGCCCAGCCCCGCCAGCGTGTCGATCATCGCCCGCTGCGTCAGCGGCTCGGCGTCGTGCGGGGTGCACGCCGCGGCCCGTAGCGAGGGGTGGAAGCGCCAGGATCTGCGGACCTTGGCGTGGATGAGGTGGCGGAGCATGCGCTGGGCCATCTCGATGTCGGTGATGCCGTTCGGCCCCACGGGCCGGACGACCTGGATGTGGTCGGGGGTACGGCCGGTCATCGCCTCGGCCTGCCCGCCGACGGCCACCAGGGCGCCGGTGTGGGAGTTGAGGGCGACGGCACTCGGCTCGTCCACGACGAGGCCGATGCCCCTGAGGTAGACGCGGGTGCGGGTGGCCCCGACGTCGACGGCGACGCTGCAACGGAGAAGCTGTTCCTGGCTGATGCTCACATGATCAGCCTGGGGCGGCCGGGCGCGGGGCGCCCGCCGGGCTGTGCCGGTCGGATGAGGGCTGCCCCCTTACGGGTGAGGAGGCGCGCCCGCCCCGGCCCGTACGGGCGATGCCGCAGGTGTCGTACGGACCGTCAGGTGTCGTACGGACCGTCAGGTGCCGTACGGCCGCGGGCCGGGCGCCGTGCCGGCCGTCAGGCCCTCGTCCCCGCCCTCAGTCCGTCACCGAGAAGTGCCGCAGGACCGTCTCCGCCAGGTGCGCGTCGCCCTCCACCTTCACCCGGTCCGCCGCCGCGGCCGCCCGCAGCCGGCCCGTGGCCAGCCACAGGTACGTCTCCCAGTCCGTCGTCAGCGTCACCGTCGGCCCGAGCGAGACGCTGCCGTCGATGGAGCCGTGGCCGTCCTCCCCGACCCGGACCGTCCGCATGAACTCCACCGGGCCCGTCACGTCCACGACCACGATCGACCCCGGCCGCGCCGCCGCGTCCTCGGCCACCACCTTCGGCAGCCGCGCCAGCAGCTCGTCGCGCACGAGGTGCGCGCCCGGCGAGTCGATGTTCCCCGGCTTGCCCAGCGCGCGGCGGATGTCCTGCTCGTGCACCCATATGTCGAAGGCGCGGTAGTGCGTCAGCTCCGCGAGCGTCATCTCGCTGCCGAACGCGCCGCGCACCTTGGCCTCCGGGGCGCGCTTCTCGTCGCGGAGCTGGCGCCGGCGGCGGATGAGCGTGTACTCGAGGTCGGCGGTCATCTCCGGCGCGGTGTGGTGGCGGCGCGTGTCGACCTGCACCTCGACGTAGCGCGCCTTCTCGCTGGTGATGTGCATGAGGTCGGCCGGCAGGTTGTGGATCGGCCGGGGGTCGCCCAGCGCCTCGCACTCGGCGCCGATGACGTGGGAGACGACATCCCGTACGGACCACCCCGGCAGTCCGCTTCGACCGCTCCACTCCCCCTCGGAGAGCGGTGCCACGAGTTCGGAAATGGCCTCGGCCGAGTGGGCCCAGGCATCGATGGACGGCTGGAGGCTGGAGTGGACGGTCACACTACCCCTTACGGGATCGTTCGCGAGATGCACGGCAGGCCCTAAGTTACGCTGCGCACGGGTGCCCCGGCAGTGCTTTCGGGTGACGATTATGCGGTGACGCACACGACTTGGGCTTCGAGGTGGTGGTAAGGTGCGCGCTTCTCTGATCCAGTTCCGGGTGGATCCGGATGAAACCGTGGAAAGCCGGCGGGCCCGTGCGGCGGCGCTCGTCCGTGCCGAAGAGGGCTCCGGGCTCGTGGTGCTGCCGGAGCTGTGGCACGTGGGCGCGTTCGCTTTCGACGACTTCGATGCCGCGGCGGAGACCCTCGACGGGCCCACGGCGGCGGCGATGGCGGCGGCGGCCAGGGACGCGGGCGTGTGGCTGCACGCGGGCTCGATCGTGGAGCGGGACGCGGCGGGCACGCTCTTCAACACGAGCCTCCTCTACGCTCCCGACGGCGCGCCGGCGCGCACGTACCGCAAGATCCACCGCTTCGGCTTCGACCGCGGCGAGGCCGTCCTCATGGGCGCGGGCGGCGAGGTCGTCACCGCGGACCTCCCCGGCACCGTCGTGGGCCTCGCCACCTGCTACGACCTGCGCTTCCCCGAGCTGTTCCGGGCCCTGACCGACAAGGGCGCGCAGACCTTCGTCGTCCCGGCGGGCTGGCCGGCGCGGCGCCGCGCGCACTGGCGGCTGCTGGCGCAGGCGCGGGCGGTGGAGAACCAGGCGTTCGTCCTGGCCTGCGGCACGGCGGGGACGACGGGCGGGGTGGCGCAGGCGGGGCACAGCATGATCGTGGACCCGTGGGGCGAGATCCTGGCCGAGGCGGGCGAGGGGGAGGAAGTCCTGCGGGCGGAGCTGGATCCGGCGCGGGTGGCGCGGACGCGGGAGGAGTTCCCCGCGCTGCGGGACCGGGTGCTGGGACGGCCGTAGCGCCGGGGCCGGCGGGGCTGGCGTGGCCGGTGGGGAATGGGCGCGTCAGCGGTGTGGTTGGCTCTGCTCATGGCGAAACGTGCCCGGGTGCGGGCTCCCGAGCTTGCCGGCAGCGGCGGCTGGCTGAACACCGGCGGGGTGGAGCTGAGCCTCGCCGCGCTGCGCGGCCGCGTCGTGATCCTGGACTTCTGGACGTTCTGCTGCATCAACTGCCTGCACGTCCTGGACGAGCTGCGCGAGCTGGAGGAGAAGCACCGGGACACGGTGGTCGTCGTCGGCGTGCACTCGCCGAAGTTCGTGCACGAGGCGGAGCACGCGGCGGTCGTGGACGCGGTCGAGCGCTACGGGGTGCACCACCCGGTGCTGGACGACCCGGAGCTGGCGACGTGGAAGCAGTACGCGGTGCGGGCGTGGCCGACGCTGGTGGTGATCGACCCGGAGGGGTACGTCGTCGCGCAGCACGCCGGTGAGGGGCACGTGCACGCCATCGAGCGGATGGTCGCGGAGCTGGAGGCGGAGCACGCGGCGAAGGGCACGCTGCGGCGCGGCGACGGTCCGTACCGGGCGCCGGAGCCGGTGGCGACGCATCTGCGCTTCCCCGGGAAGGCGCTGCGGCTGCCGTCGGGCAACCTGCTCGTCTCGGACACGACGCGGCACCGGCTGGTGGAGCTGGAGCCGGACGGCGAGACGGTGGTGCGGTCGATCGGCAGCGGGGAGCGGGGGTACGCGGACGGAGCCGCGCCGCGCTTCAACGAGCCGCAGGGGCTGGCGCTGCTGCCGTCCGGCGCGGTGGCGGTGGCGGACACCGTGAACCACGCGATCAGGGCCCTCGACCTCGGCACCGGCTCTGTGACGACGCTGGCGGGGACCGGGCGGCAGTGGTGGCAGGGCTCGCCCGCGTCGGGGCCGGGGCGCGAGGTCGACCTGTCGTCGCCGTGGGACGTGGCGTGGTTCGACGGCCGGCTGTGGATCGCGATGGCGGGGGTCCACCAACTGTGGACGTACGACCCGGAGACGGACACGGTGCGGGCGGCGGCCGGCACGACGAACGAGGGACTGCTCGACGGGCCTGCCGAGGAGGCGTGGTTCGCGCAGCCTTCGGGGCTGGCGGCGACGGACGGCCGGCTGTGGATCGCGGACTCGGAGACGTCGGCGCTGCGCTGGCTGGAGCCGGGCGGGGAGCCCGGGCAGCGGGCCCGGGTGCACACCGCGGTCGGCACCGGGCTCTTCGACTTCGGCCACCGCGACGGCCCGGCCGGCGAGGCGCTGCTCCAGCACCCGCTGGGCGTCACGGCGCTGCCGGACGGCTCGGTGGCGGTCTCGGACACGTACAACCACGCCCTGCGCCGCTACGACCCGGCCACCGGCACCGTGACCACGCTGGCGACGGACCTGCGGGAGCCGTCGGACGCGGTGGTGGACGGCGACGAGATCGTGGTCGTCGAGTCCGCGCGCCACCGCCTGACCCGCCTCCGGCTCCCGGACGAGGCGGTCCGCGTGACCCCGGTCGCCCACCGCACGCGGCGCGCGGCGACGGACGTGGCCCCGGGTGCGCTGTCGCTGGAGGTCGTCTTCCGCCCCCCGCCGGGCCAGAAACTCGACACCCGCTACGGCCCGGCCACGCGCCTGCTGGTGAGCGCCACGCCGCCGTCGCTGCTGGCGGCCGGCGAGGGCGCGGGCACGGACCTGACCCGCGAGGTGACCCTGTCGGCGGACGGCCCGGGGGAGGGCGTGCTGCACGTCTCGGCGATGGCGGCGAGCTGCGACGACGACCCGTCGGTGGAGTACCCGGCGTGCCACGTCCACCAGCAGGACTGGGGGGTGCCGATCCGCCTCACGGAGTCGGGCGCGCGGCGGCTGCCGCTGATCCTGGCGGGGCTGGACGAGGGGGAGGAAAAGGAGGAGCCCGCCGCCTAGTCCGCCGGGATGCCGAACCAGCGGAGGTGGACCGGGCGCGCGCCCGGGGCCGCGTCTTCCGGGGTGTGGCGGTACTTGGCCAGGAGCTTCAGGTAGTCGTCGTGGAAGGCGTCCAACTGCTCCTTCGTCAGGTGGCTCAGCCCGCGTGACCCCCGCAGCCACCCCTCTTCCGACTCCCCGCCCTCCTCCCCCTGCCCCGCCGCGAAGCGCCGGGCCAGCTCCAGGTCCTCCGCGCCGCGGAGCCGGTCCAGTTCCGCGATGACCGCCCGCTCCCCCGCCGTCACGTCGTCCATCGGCGGGCGCCGGATGTCCAGCCCCGGCACGCCGCGCCACCAGCGCTCGCGGCCCGCCGACCGTTCCGGGATGTCCTCGATGAGGCCGCCGCGCTCCAGCATGCGCAGGTGGTAGCTGAGCGTTCCGGTGTTCTCGTTCAGCGCCGCCGCCAGCGTCGTCGACGTCGCCGGACCGTGCACCGAGAGGTGGCGCAGGATGCGCAGCCGCAGCGGGTGCGCGAGCGCCTTGAGCGCTTCCGGGCTGCTGACCTTGCGCCGCTCGTCCGTCATGGGCCGCAGTTTATCCACAGGTTCCTCTGCAGAGCTTTCTTTGCAGAGAATTCTCTGTAATGCTGCGGGCATGAAGAAGAACTGGAACCGCGGGTCGTACGGAACGGGCGCCGCCCGCCTCGCGGCCACCGCGCTCACCGCCCTGCTCGCCGCCCTCACCACCGGCGCCGTCCCCGCCGCCGCGGAGTCCACCGCGGAAGCCACCGCTGCGGAAGCCGGCCCGCCCGGGGCCGCGTTCGACTTCGGCGCCTGCCCGGCGGCGGGCGAGCTGCCCGCCGGCGCCGATCCCGGGACCTGGCGCTGCGAGGTGATGCACGCGACGGGACGGCTGCGCGTCGGCGGCGTGGACGAGCCCGTCGAGCGGCCGATGACGCTGACCTTCGCGGAGGGCCGGGTCGACGGAGCGTATGCGCAGGTGTTCGGCGAGATGACCGCCGAGCCGATCCGGGTCGGGGGGACGCCGCTGACGCTCACGCCGCGGTACGGGGGCTACAGCGACTTCGAAGCCGACGACGTGCGCCGCGGCGAGCTGGACCTGACCCTCGCGGTCGGCGGCCCGCTGCTCCCGAAGGGCTGTTCCATCGGCCCGGCGGCCTCGGAGCCGATCCACCTCGTGCTGAAGGACACCCGGCCCACGGAGGTGATATCCGAAGACCCGCTGGTGGTCTCCTTCGCCGCCGCGGACAGGGAGTTCACCGCTCCGCGCACGGAGGGGTGCGGCCGCCCGGGCGGCCGGATCCTGGACCGGGTGCTGGGCCTGCCGGCCCCGGCGGGGGAGAACGCGCTGGAACTCGACGCGACGGTGGCCATCAAGCCGTACGGCTGACGCCCTACGGGCGGCACCGCGGACCCGCACCCGCCCACGCCCCGCACCCGCGCCCCCACACCGAGCCCACGACTACTACGACTACGACGACGACCCGACTGCGAGAGGAGGCCCGCCTGCGAAAGGAGGCCCGCCGGGGTCACTCCGTCAGGAACGCCGCCAGCGCGCCCGCCAGCAGGTGCGGGTCCTCCGCGCCGCACAGCTCCCGCGCCGAGTGCATCGAGAGGATGGCCACCCCGATGTCCACGGTCGTGATCCCGTGGCGCGCCGCGGTGATGGGGCCGATGGTCGTGCCGCAGGGCATCGCGTTGTTGGAGACGAACGTCTGCCACGGCACCCCGGCCCGTTCGCAGGCGGTGGCGAGGATCCCGCGGCCGGCGCCGTCCGTGGCGTAGCGCTGGTTGACGTTGACCTTGAGGATCGGCCCCCCGTTTGGCATCGGGTGGTGGCCCGGCTCGTGGCGCTCGGGGTAGTTGGGGTGCACGGCGTGGCCGGTGTCGGAGGAGAGGCAGACGGAGCCGGCCAGGGCGCGGGCGGTGTCGTCGTACGTGCCGCCGCGGGCGGCGACGGTGCGGCGCAGGACGGTGCCGAGGAGGGGGCCCTCCGCGCCGGTGTCGGACTGGCTGCCGGTCTCCTCGTGGTCGAAGGCGGCCAGCACCGGGATCGTCGTCGGCGGGGTGCCGGCGGTTGCCGCGGCGGCGAGGGCGGCGACGCCGGCGTGCACGGAGAGGAGGTTGTCCATGCGCGGGCCCGCGAGCAGTTCGCGGTCGCGGCCGAGGTAGGCCGGCGGCTCGACGCTGTGGACCATCAGGTCCCAGCCGATGACGTCGCCCGCCGCGACCCCTGCCTCCGCGGCCAGGAACTCGACGAGGTCGCCCTCGTGCACGGGGCCCAGGCCCCAGATCGGCGTCGAGTGGCGCTGCTTGTCGAGCTTGAGGCCCTCGGTGACCACGCCCCGGTCGAGATGGATGGCGAGCTGCGGTACGCGCAGGAGCGGCCGGTCGACGTTGACCAGCAGCACCTCGGCGCCGCCCGGCCCGCGGCCACCGCCGCTCGCCCCCGCGTCCGCGTGCGTCGCGCCCGGGCGCAGCGTCAGCCGGCCCGCGAGGCCCAGGTCCCGGTCCAGCCAACTGTTGAGCAGCGGCCCGCCGTAGACCTCCACGGCGATCTGCCGCCAGCCGTGCCCGCCGGTGTCCGGCACCGGCTTGACCCGCAGGTTGGGCGAGTCGGTGTGGGCGCCGACGATGCGGAACGGCGTCTCGGGGGCGCTGCCTTCCGGCACGTACCAGGCGATGAGCGCGCCGCCGCGCAGCACGTAGCGGCCGCCGGCCGACGCGTCCCAGGCGTCGGTCTCCCGGAGCTGGGTGAACCCGGCCTTCTCCAGCCGCCGGGCGGCCTCCGCCACGGCGTGGTACGGCGTGGGGGAGGCGGTGAGGTACCCGGCGAGGTCATCGGTGTGGCTGCGGTCGAACCGGGGCGGAGGAGCAGACGTCATGGGCAAAGCCTAAGACGTGGGTGAGAAGCGGAATCGAGCCATTGCCTTTGCCGAATCGTTGTCCTACGTTCGTCCGGGTGCGCGTCGCCTGTTGCCAATGAGGCATCGGCCGTCCGCGCGGGGGGAGTGACGGGCAGGCACGGTGCGAGGAAGGGTGGCAGAGGCGCCATGGGAGTCGTGAACACGGGCATCAAGCGCAGAGCCAGGCTGCTGGGCGAGGCGCTCCGGCCGCCGCGGCAGTTGACCGGCCCGGGCACGGAGGCGGTCCCGGCGGCGCAGGTGTCGCCCGAGGCCGCGACGCCGCAGAAGACGCCGGAGACGGCCAAGCCGAAGGGCCCGCGCCCGCCCAAGAAGACGGTCGCGATGGACTACGGGGTGGAGGCCATGCCCCGGCAGGTCGAGGCGCCGGTCTTCGTCCTCGCCCCGGTGCGCTCCGGCTCCACCCTGCTGCGCATGCTGCTCAACAGCCACTCCCGCATACGCGCCCCGCACGAGCTGCACCTGCGCACCCTCGGCGTGGAGCTGACCCCCGGCTTCTCCGACCAGTCGATGCTCGAACTGGGCCTGGACAAGGTGGAGCTGGAGCACGTGCTCTGGGACCGGGTGCTCCATCTGGAGCTGGAGCGCAGCGGCAAGGACATCGTCGTCGACAAGACCCCGGGCAACGTGTGGGCCTGGGAGCGGCTGACGTACGCCTGGCCGAAGGCGAAGTTCCTCTTCCTGCTCCGCCACCCCGAGGGCGTCGTCAGCTCGCTGGACAACCGCAAGTCCAACACCTCCACCCGCGCCCAGAACGAGGCGAACGCGCTGAAGTACTTCGAGCCGCTGGAGCGGGCCCGCACCGCGCTCGACGGCCACACCCTCACGTACGAGGACCTGACCTCCGACCCCGAGCGGGTCATGCGCGGCGTGTGCGCGTACCTGGAGGTGGAGTTCGAGGAGTCGATGCTGGCGTACGGCGAGCAGGACCACGGCCGGCTCCGCCCCAACCTCGGCGACCGCAGCGACAACATCAAGTCCGGCCGGATCCAGGCGGCCCGCACCTTCGAGGAGCGCACCGCCGAGCTGTCGCCGCAGCTCGCGGAGTACGCCGCCGCCTGGGGCTACCGGGACTGACCCGCCCCCTGAGCCCTCCGGGGGGTCCGGATCCGGCGCCTTCGTCGTCGTCAAAAGGCGCCGGACCCGGGCCCGGCGGTCCCGTGCCTCAGAATGCGGCCTCGTCCAGCTCCATCAGCGACTGGTCCGTGCTCTCCGCCAGCGACCGCTGCACGCCGACGCCCGGCAGCACGTTCCGCGCGAAGAACGTCGCCGCCGCGATCTTGCCCTGGTAGAACGGCACGTCCTTCGCCGCCGCGCCCGGCAGCTTCTCCGCGGCCACCGCGGCGCCCTTGAGCAGCAGGTAGCCGATGACGACGTCGCCGGAGGCCATCAGCAGGCGGGTGGTGTTGAGCCCCACCTTGTAGATGGACTTCACGTCCTTCTCGGTGGCCGCGAGGTCGGTCAGCATCACCCCGACGATGGCCTCAAGGTCCACCGCAGCCCTGGCCAGCTCGTCCCGCGCGGCGGCCAGTTGCTCCCCGCCGACCGCCTCGGCCAGGAACTTCTTGATCTCCTCGGCGAGCGAGGTGAGCGCCTGCCCCTGGTTGCGGACGATCTTCCGGAAGAAGTAGTCCTGCCCCTGGATGGCGGTGGTGCCCTCGTAGAGGGTGTCGATCTTCGCGTCCCGGATGTACTGCTCGATCGGGTACTCCTGCAGATAGCCGGAGCCGCCGAAGGTCTGCAGCGACTGGGCGAGCTGCTCGTACGACTTCTCCGACCCGTACCCCTTGACGATGGGCAGCAGCAGGTCGTTCAGCTCGTGCTGCGCCGAGGCGTCCTCGCCCGCGGCCTCGCGGACCTGGATGGTGTCCTGCACGGAGGCGGTGTAGAGGACGAGGGCGCGCATGCCCTCGGCGTACGCCTTCTGCGTCATCAGTGAGCGGCGCACGTCCGGGTGGTGCGTGATGGTCACGCGCGGCGCGGTCTTGTCGGTGAACTGCGCCAGGTCCGGGCCCTGGACGCGCTCCTTCGCGTACTCCAGCGCGTTGAGGTAGCCGGTCGAGAGGGTGGCGATGGCCTTCGTGCCGACCATCATCCGGGCGAACTCGATGATCTTGAACATCTGGCGGATGCCGTCGTGCTTGCCGCCGAGCAGCCAGCCCTTCGCCGGGTGCCGGTCGCCGAAGGTCAGCTCGCAGGTGTTGGAGACCTTCAGGCCCATCTTGTGCTCGACGTTGGTGGCGTACACGCCGTTGCGCTCGCCCAGCTCGCCGGTCTCCCAGTCGAAGTCGTACTTGGGCACGACGAAGAGGCTCAGCCCCTTCGTGCCGGGCCCCGCGCCCTCCGGGCGGGCCAGCACGAAGTGCACGATGTTCTCCGACATGTCGTGCTCGCCGGAGGTGATGAAGCGCTTCACGCCCTCGATGTGCCACGTGCCGTCCGGCTGCTCCAGCGCCTTCGCGCGCCCGGCGCCCACGTCGGAGCCGGCGTCCGGCTCGGTGAGCACCATCGTCGAGCCCCAGCGCCGCTCGACCATCAGCCGCGCGGCCTTGCGCTGCTCCTCGGTGCCCTCGTCGTAGAGCACGCCCGCGAAGGCGGGACCCGAGGCGTACATCCACACGGCGGGGTTCGCGCCGAGCACCATCTCGGCGTACGCCCAGATCAGCGACGAGGGCGTCGCCGTGCCGCCGATCTCCTCGGGCAGGCCGAGGCGCCACCACTCGGCGTCCATGTAGGTCTCGTACGACTTCCTGAAGGCCGCCGGGACGGGGGCGGTGCCGGTCTCCGGGTCGAAGACCGGCGGGTTGCGGTCGCCGTCGGCGAAGGACTCGGCCAGGTCGTTCTCGGCCAGCCGGGCGATCTCCGTGAGCACGCTCCGCGCGGTCTCGGTGTCCATGTCCTCGAAGGGGCCCGTGCCGTAGACGTCGCCGCGGCCCAGCACCTCGAAGAGGTTGAACTCGATGTCCCGGAGGTTCGACTTGTAGTGGCCCATGCGCAGGCTCCGTATCAGGCATAAGGGATCAGCGACCTCCCATGATGCTACCCGTCAGTAATAAAACGCAACCCTCGTCTTGTCACATCCCTCCGGCCGGCGGAGTCCCCACCCGTACGCCCCCGGCGCGGCTAGGCTTGAATGCATGTACGGCTACGACCAGTCCGCCGGTTACGGCGCCCCGCCGGGCCACCCCCAGGCGCCCCCGCAGGGGCACCAGTACGCCGCGCCGCCCGGGCCGTACGACCAGCCCGCCCCCGGCTACGCCGAGCAGCCCCTCTACCCCGAGCCCTCCCAGCCCGCCCCGCCGTCGCTCGCCGACGCGGTGAAGGCGTTCACCGGCGGGGCCATCGGCTCCGAGGACTTCCAGCAGATCTTCGCCACCTCCAAGATCTACTGCCCCCGCGGCGACAACCCCGGCTTCCTCGCCCTGCACAACACCCAGCAGCCGGTGATCCCGCTCTTCAGCTCGCTGAAGGAGCTGCGGCGCTATGCCGGCCGGGAGTCGAAGTACTTCACGGTCACCGGCGCGGAGGTCATCGACCTGCTGCCCACGGGGTACGGCTTCGTGCTCGACATCGAGGGCGACCACCGGATGGTCGTGGACGCGAAGGCGGTCGAGGAGATGGTCGACTTCGCGATGCGCCGCATGTACGGCTGAGCGGGGAATGAGAAGGCTCCCGGAGGTCGTTTAACCCTCAACCACCTGAGGGCGGACCAACCGAGGAGACCCCATGCCTGCCGTCACCGCCGACAATCCCCTGCTTCTCCCCCGGATCTCCCCGCCCCCGGCCACGGCCGAGGCCCGCGCGGTGCGCACCGTCAGCACCGCGCCGCAGGGCTACGAGGGCGAGGGCTTCCCGGTCCGCCGCGCGTTCGCCGGCATCGGCTACACCCATCTCGATCCGTTCATCATGCTGGATCACATGGGTGAGGTCGACTACGGCGCCGGCGAGCCGAAGGGGACCCCCTGGCACCCGCACCGCGGCTTCGAGACCGTGACGTACATCATCGACGGCACGCTCGTGCACCGCGACTCCCACGGCGGCGGCGGAGTCATCACGGACGGCGACACCCAGTGGATGACCGCCGGCAGCGGGCTCCTGCACATCGAGACCCCGCCGGAGGAACTGGTCGTCAGCGGCGGCCTCTTCCACGGGCTGCAACTCTGGGTGAACCTGCCGCGCGAGGACAAGATGATCCCGCCGAAGTACCAGGACCTCCGCGGCCGGGACGTCAAGCTCCTCGCCTCCGCCGACGGCGGCGCGCTGCTCCGCCTCATCGCCGGCGACCTCGCGGGCCACGCCGGCCCGGGATCGACGCACACCCCCATCACCCTCATCCACGCCACCGTCAGCCCCGGCGCGGCGGTGACCCTCCCCTGGCGCGCGGACTTCAACGCCCTCGCGTACGCCCTCGCCGGCAGCGGCACCGCGGGCCCCGGGTCCCGTCCCTTCGCCATGGGCCAGGCGGTGCTCTTCGGCCCCGGCGAGACGCTGACGGTCCGGGCGGACGCCGCGCAGGACTCCCGGAGCGAGACATTCGAGGTCGTCCTCCTGGGCGGCCTGCCGATCCGGGAGCCGATGAGGCAGTACGGCCCGTTCGTGATGAACACCCACGCCGAACTGGCCCGGGCCTTCGACGACTTCAAGTCCGGCCGCCTCGGCACCATCCCCGCCGCGGACGGCGCCTGACCTCAGAGGTTCGGCCAGTCCTCCTCGTGGAACTCGCACCAGATCTCCTTGCCGTCGCCCCGGGGTTCCGTGCCCCACTCGCCCGACAGCTCCTGGAGGAGGAACAGCCCGCGGCCCGAGGAGGACATCTCGCCCGGGTGGCGCAGGTGGGGGAGGCCGGTGTCGGCGTCGGAGACGGTGACGCGGAGGGTGCGGTTGCCGCGGGGGCCCTCGACGTCGGCGCTGATGTCGGCGTCGCTGTCGGTGTGCAGCAGTACGTTGGCGATGAGTTCGGAGAGGACCAGTTCCGCGGAGTCGACCTGCGCGGGGGTGGCCCAGTCGTAGAGCATCGCGCGCAGTTCGTGGCGGGCGTCCGCGGTGCGCTGCTGCTCCGCCTGGGGGACGGTGAGGTGCATGTGGCGGCCGGTGGCGGGGGGCGCGCTCGGCTCGCCCTCGACCGGCGGCAGGTCGCGGCGGAGGAGGACGAGCGCGATGTCGTCCTCCCGGCGCTCCGCGTGCGGCCCGGGGGCGGCGTGGGAGCCGGGGCCGCTGACGGCGTCGATGAGCGCGTCCGCCAGCGTCTCCAGGTCGTCGCCGACGTGCTCGGCGTAGGCCCGCCGCAGCCGGTCGCGGCCGGTCTCCAGGTCGTGGCCGCCGGTCTCGATGAGCCCGTCGCTGCAGAGCAGCATCAGCTCGCCCGGCTCCATGGCCAGCCGGGTGACGGGGTAGTCCGGGTCCTCGACGACGCCCAGGGGCAGGCCGCCCTCGGTGGGGCGGACGAGGAGGGTGCCGTCGCCGATGCCCATGGCCGGGTCGAGGTGGCCGGCGCGGGCGATGGAGAGGGTGCCGGCGGCCGGGTCGGCCTTGATGTAGAGGCAGGTGGCGAAGCGGGGGTCGGCGTCGTCGGGCGGGGAGTCGCCTTCGAGGCCCTCGCGCTGGTTGAGCTGGGTGAGGAAGTGCGAGGCGCGGGTGAGGACGGCGTCGGGGTGGTGGCCCTCCGAGGCGTACGCGCGGATGGCGATGCGCAACTGGCTCATCAGCCCGGCCGCGCGCACGTCGTGGCCCTGCACGTCGCCGATGACCACGGCCGTCTTGCCGGACGGCAGCGTGATCACGTCGTACCAGTCGCCGCCGATCTCCAGACCGCCGCCGGTCGGCACGTAGCGCGCCGCGACGGTCATGCCCGGCGTCGGCGGCACCTCCTCCGGCATCAGGCTCCGCTGCAGCCCGGCGGAGAGCTCGCGCTCGGATTCGTGCACGTGCGCCCGGGAGAGCGCCTGCGCCAGCATGCGGGCGACCGTGGTGAGCACGGAGCGCTCGTCGGGGGTGAAGGGCGCGGGGTGGGAGAAGGCCGCCAGCCAGACGCCGATGACCCGGCCGGCCACGATCAGCGGTACGTACGCCCATGAGCGCCGGCCCAGCCGGCCGGCGAGCCGCCACGCCTCGGGGAAGCGGCGGCGGTACTCCTCGCGGCCGGCGATGTAGAGGGCGCGGCCGGTGCGGACGGCGACGGAGCCGGGGTAGTCGGAGTCGAGGGGGATGTCGTGGAAGGGCTCCTCGTCCTCGGGGCGGTAGCCGTGCTGGCCGATGACCTTGAGGTGGTTGCCCTCGACACCGAAGACGGCCATGCCGTCGGGGGAGAAGCCGGGCATCGACAGGGACGCGGCGACGCGCAGCACCTGGTCGGTGCCGCGGGACTCGGCCAGGGCACGCCCCGCGTCGAGCAGGAACGCCTCGCGGGACAGCCGCCAGTCGCTGGTCAGCGGGGACGGCGGGGAGGTGCCGGCGCTGGCGCCGGGCAGCGGCTCCACGACCTCCTGCACGATGCCGGACATGACCACGTCACCGGAGTCGGCGGCCGCGGCGGGTCCGGTGGCGGCGGGCCCGGTGCCGGTGCCGGGGCCCGCGGCCGGGCCGCCGCCCGTGCCCGCGTCGGGACCGGCGCCCGGCGCCCGGTCCGTACCGTGTCCCCCCGCCGCCGGCTCACCGTCGCGGAACGGCCGCATCCTGGTCCGTACGACCCGCAGCACCGTCCCCCGCTCGTCCACGATCCGCAGCCGCGCCTCCGCCACGGTCCCCTCCGTGCGGGCCAGGTCCATCGCCCCGGCCAGCTCGACGTAGTCCACCCCGTGGCAGCGGCCCCGGACGTCGGCCGCCGTCGTCTCCGCCGGCCGCTCGGGCAGCCCGACGAGCCGGGCGGCCTCGGCGTCCATGGTCACGGTGCCGGAGGCGGTGTCCCAGCTCCACACCCCGGTGCCGACGGCAGCCAGGACCTCCTCGGTGCGCATTGCCCTATTTTAAGGTGATTGCCCGCGTGCGGCCGGGGAAGACGGGGGCGGTAGTCTTGGCGGGCTGGACACTCCCCTGGCCGAACGGCGCCCTCCCGGCCCGGCCCCCCCGGCCGCGAGCGAACCAAGCCGAAGACGACGAGTCCGACGAACTGGATGGATGATGCACCGGTACCGGTCCCACACCTGTGGTGAGCTGCGCGCGAGCGACGTCGGCAGCGACGTCCGCCTCTCCGGCTGGCTGCACAATAGGCGCGACCTGGGCGGCATCCTCTTCATCGATCTGCGCGACCACTACGGCATCGTCCAGCTCGTCGCCCGCCCCGGCACCCCCGGGAACGAGGCGCTGGCGCACCTCAGCAAGGAGACCGTCGTACGGATCGACGGCAAGGTCGTCTCCCGCGGCGCCGACAACGTCAACCCCGAGCTGCCCACCGGCGAGATCGAGATCGAGGTCGGCGACGTGGAGGTGCTCGGCGGCGCCGAGCAGATCCCGTTCACGATCAACGCCGAGGACGGCGTCGGCGAGGAGCGCCGGCTCGAGTACCGCTTCCTCGACCTGCGCCGCGAGCGCATGCACCGCAACATCATGCTGCGCACCGCCGTCGTCACGGCCATCCGGCAGAAGATGACGGCCCTCGGCTTCAACGAGCTGACGACCCCGATCCTCTCGGCCACCTCCCCCGAGGGCGCCCGCGACTTCCTGGTCCCCTCCCGGCTCCACCCCGGCACGTTCTACGCGCTGCCGCAGGCCCCGCAGCAGTTCAAGCAACTGCTGATGATGGCCGGGTTCGACCGCTACTTCCAGATCGCGCCCTGCTTCCGCGACGAGGACGCCCGCGCCGACCGCTCCCCCGGCGAGTTCTACCAGCTCGACATGGAGATGAGCTTCGTCGAGCAGGAGGACGTCTTCGCCGTCATCGAGAAGGTGATGACGGAGCTGTTCGAGGAGTTCGGCGACGGGCGGCACGTCACGTCGCCGTTCCCCCGGGTCCCGTACCGCGAGGCGATGGTCAAGTACGGCTCGGACAAGCCGGATCTGCGGGCGGAGCTGGAGCTGTCGGACGTCACGGACGTCTTCGCGGAGAGCGAGTTCCAGGCGTTCGCGGGCAAGCACGTCCGGGCCCTGCCGGTGCCGGCCGTGCAGGACCAGCCGCGCAAGTTCTTCGACGCGCTCGGCGACTTCGCCGTCGAGCAGGGCGCGAAGGGCCTGGCCTGGGTGCGGGTCGGTGAGGGCGGCGCGCTCTCCGGGCCGATCGCGAAGTTCCTCACCGAGGAGAACGTGCGGGTGCTCACCGAGCGCCTCGGCCTGGAAGCCGGGCACGCCGTGTTCTTCGGCGCGGGCGAGACCGGCGAGGTCTCCAAGATCATGGGCGCGGTGCGGGTGGAGGCCGCGAAGCGTGCCGGGCGGTTCGCCGAGGGCGTCTTCCGGTTCTGCTGGATCGTCGACTTCCCGATGTTCGAGAAGGACGAGGACACGGGCGCCATCGAGTTCTCGCACAACCCGTTCTCGATGCCCCAGGGCGGCATCGAGGCGCTGGAGACCAAGGACCCGCTGGACATCCTCGCGTACCAGTACGACATCGTCTGCAACGGCGTCGAGCTGTCCTCCGGTGCGATCCGGAACCACGAGCCGGAGGTCATGTTCAAGGCCTTCGGCATCGCGGGGTACAGCAAGGACGAGGTGGAGCGCGAGTTCGGCGGCATGCTCCGCGCGTTCCGCTTCGGCGCCCCGCCGCACGGCGGGATCGCGCCCGGCATCGACCGCATCGTGATGCTGCTGGCCGACGAGCCGAACATCCGCGAGACGATCGCCTTCCCCCTCAACGGCAACGCCCAGGACCTGCTCATGGGCGCGCCCAGCGAGGTCGACGAGGCCCGGCTGCGCGAGCTGCACATCGAGCTGCGCAGGCCTCAGGCCAAGTAGGGCACGTAGCGGAGAGGCTTTCCCACCGGCGTACGGGCCGGGGCGCCCGGCGGGCCCCCGGCCCGTGGTGGTGCCAGGTACACCCCGGAGCCGGGTGGGCATCCCATGGGACGCGGGGACGCGAATTCCTAGGTTGATGTCATCGACATCGCAGAGGGGAACCGTCCCATGTGGGCCATGGCCATCCGTACGCTCCGCCACAGAACCGCCGCGCTCTCGGCGACCTTCCTGGCGCTCTTCCTGGGCTCCGTCATCGTGATGACGTGCGGCGGTCTGCTGGAGACCGGCATACGCAACAACGCGCCGGCGCAGCGCCTGGCGGGCGCCGACCTCGTGGTCACCGGCGACCGCGACCTCCCCCGCGGCGACGAGACCGCCGTCCTCCCCGAGCGCCCCGCCCTCGACGACTCCCTCACCGCGGCCGTACGGAACGTCCCCGGCGTCGCACGCGCCGTCCCCGAGCGCGTCTTCGAGGCCGCCGTGCTCGGGGCCGGCGACGCCCCCGACGCGCAGGCCCACGGCTGGTCCTCCGCCGCCGTCACCCCGTACGAGCTGACCGGAGGCCGGGCGCCCGAGGGCGCCCGCGACGTGGTGCTGGACGAGGCGACGGCCCGCGCGTACGGCGTGCGCCCCGGCGACAAGGTGCGCGTCGCGGCGCAGGGGAGCGCCGAGGCGTACCGCCTGACCGGCGTGGTCCGCACCGCGCACGCCGTCGACCGCGGCGCCGTGTTCTTCACCGACGACCGCGCCCGCGCGCTCTCCCCCGCCGTCGCCGACATCGCCGTCACGGCCGCGCCCGGCACCGACCACGGCGAGCTGAAGGACCGCCTCGGCGAGGTCGTCGCGGACCGCACCGCGAAGGCGCAGACCCCGGCGAAGGTCGTCTCCGGCGACGACCGCGGCGCCGTCGAGTACCCCGAGGTGCTGACCCGCAAGGAGGACCTGATCGCGCTGGCCGGCGCCTTCGGCGGGATGGCCACCCTCGTCGCGGTCTTCGTCGTCTCCGGCACGGTCGCGCTCTCCGTCGAGCGGCGCCGCCGGGAGTTCGCGTTGCTCCGCACCATCGGCGGCACCCCGCGCCAGTTGCGCCGGCTGCTGCTCGCCGAGACGCTGATGGTCGCGCTGGTCGCCGGCGCGGCGGGCTGGTTCGCCGGGCCGCCCGCGGGGGAGCGGCTCTTCGAGGAGTTCACCGGCAGCGGCATGGTGTCGGAGGCCGTCGCGTACGAGCAGGGCTGGATACCCGCCGTCGCCGCGGCCGGCGCGCTGCTGCTGACCTCGCTGCTCGGCGGCTTCCTCGGCGGCCGGCGCGGGGTGAAGGTCACGGCCGTCGAGGCGATGGCGGAGTCAGCGGTACGGACCCGCTGGGCGACCCCGGCGCGGATCGTGGCGGCGCTGCTCTTCCTCGCCGGCGCGGTCGCGCTGGCCATCCTCACCTGGGTGCTCTTCGACGGCCCGATCGCCGCCAGCACCGCGGGACCCACCGTGCTCTGCGCGGCCATCGCCCTCGCGCTCCTCGGCCCGGGGCTGACGAAGCTGTGCACCGTGCTGATCTCGGGCCCGGTGAAGGCCGTCACCGGCGCCGGCGGCGAACTCGCCGTCCTCACCGCCCGGGCCCGCGCCGTCCGGATGGCGGGCGTCGTCACCCCGGTGATGCTGGCGGTCGCCATGGCCACCGCGAACCTGTACCTGCAGACCACCCAGACCGACGCCTCCCGCGAGGCGTACGCCGTGAACCTGCGCGCCGACGCCGTCGTCGACTCCGCCTCCGGCACCCTCGACCCGGCGCTCACCGCCGACGTCCGCGCCACCGAGGGCGTCGCCGCGGCCGGCGCGTACGTCACCAGCACCGGCTGGATCGACGGCATGGGCGACGAGGACGGCGTACCGCTCCAGGGGATCGACGCGCGCGGGGCCGCCCGCACCACCGCCCTGGACCCGGTCGAGGGCGACGTCGCCGGCCTCACCGGGCGGACCGTCGCCCTGCCCGCGGGAGCCGCGGACGGCCGGGGCGTCGGCGACACCGTCGAGGTGCGCTTCGGCGACGGCGCCGTCGCCGAGCTGCGGATCGCGGTGCTCTTCGAGGGCCGCGCCGGCTACGACACCGTGTTCCTGCCCGCGGACCTCCTCGCCGCGCACACCGACGGCGCACTGCCGCAGCAGATCCTCGTACGCGCCGCGGACGGGACGAGCGCCGCGGCGCTGACGGCGAACCTGGAGAAGACCCTCGCGGACCACCCCGGCACCACCGTCGTCGACCGCGACGAGCTGATCGAGGCCAATATCAAGGACACCGAGACCCAGGCGTGGGTGAACTACCTGATGGTCGGCATGATCGTCGCGTACACGGCGATCTCCGTGGTCAACAACCTGGTGCTCTCCGTCTCCGGCCGCCGCCGCGAGTTCGGGCTGCAGCGGCTGGCCGGCGCCACCCGGCGGCAGGTGCTGCGGATGCTGACGATCGAGGCGCTGATCGTCGCCGGGATCGGCGTGGCCCTCGGCACGGCGGCCGCGGCCACCGCGCTGGTGCCGTTCAGCCACGCGGCGGCGGACAGCCTGCTCCCCTCGGGACCGCTCTCCATCTACGCCGCGATCGTCTCCGCTGCCGTGGCCCTCGCGCTGACCGCCACCCTGGTGCCGGGCTGGGCGGCCCTCCGGGCGCGGCCCGCGGAGGCGGCGCTGGCGGAGGAGTGAGCGGAAGGGCCCGCCCCGGGTGTGCGGGGCGGGCCCCGGTGTCTTGCGGCGGCACCGCCAGGCAGCACCGCAAGACGGCTCGGCCGGCCGGGGTCCCCCG
The DNA here is from genome assembly GCF_003945505.1 of Streptomyces sp. WAC 06738. NCBI lineage: Bacteria > Bacillati > Actinomycetota > Actinomycetes > Kitasatosporales > Streptomycetaceae > Streptomyces > Streptomyces sp. WAC 06738. Next base: position 4,058,514 of record NZ_CP029618.1, read on the forward strand.
GGACTCCGGCCGGAGTCGTCGGCTCAGCCGAAGCGGCCCGACACGTAGTCCTCGGTCGCCTGCACCGACGGGTTGGAGAAGATCTTGTCGGTGTCGTTGATCTCGATGAGCCGGCCCGGCTCGCCGACGGCGGCCAGGTTGAAGAACGCGGTGCGGTCCGAGACGCGCGCCGCCTGCTGCATGTTGTGCGTGACGATGACGATCGTGAACCGCGTCTTCAGCTCCCCGATGAGGTCCTCGATGGCGAGGGTGGAGATCGGGTCGAGCGCGGAGCAGGGCTCGTCCATGAGGAGCACCTGGGGTTCGACGGCGATGGCGCGGGCGATGCACAGACGCTGCTGCTGGCCGCCGGAGAGGCCGGAGCCGGGGCGGCTCAGGCGGTCCTTGACCTCGTTCCACAGGTTCGCGCCGCGCAGGGACTTCTCCACCACGTCGTCCAGTTCGGACTTCTTGTAGCGGGCGTTGAGCTTCAGGCCCGCGGCCACGTTCTCGTACACGCTCATCGTCGGGAACGGGTTGGGCCGCTGGAAGACCATGCCCACCACGCGCCGTACGGAGACGGGGTCGACGCCGGAGCCGTAGAGGTTCTCGTCGTCCAGCATCACCTTCCCCTCCACCCGCGCGCCCGGGATGACCTCGTGCATGCGGTTGATGGTGCGCAGGAAGGTGGACTTGCCGCAGCCGGACGGGCCGATGAAGGCCGTCACGGACTTCGGCTCGACGGCCATCGAGATGTCCTCGATCGCCTTGAAGTCGCCGTAGTAGGCGGTGAGGCCGCTGATGTCGATGCGCTTGGCCATGTCAGATCACTTCTCCTCTGGCCGTCAGCGGCCGGTTTTCGGGGCCTTCCAGCGGGCTATGCCGCGGGCCAGCAGGTTGAGGATCATCACGAAGACGATGAGGACGAGGGCGGCGGCCCAGGCGCGGTCGAACGACGCCGACGTACCCGCCCCCCACTGCTGGTAGATGTAGAGCGGCAGGGACGCCTGGCCGCCGTCGAAGGGGTTGTTGTTGATCGCGGGGCTGCCGAAGACGAGCAGCAGCACGGGGGCGGTCTCGCCGGTGATGCGGGCGACGGCCAGCATGACGCCGGTGGTGATGCCGCCGATGGAGGTGGGGAGGACGACCTTGAGGATCGTCTTCCACTTCGGTACGCCCAGGGCGTACGACGCCTCGCGCAGCTCGTTCGGGACGAGCTTCAGCATCTCCTCGGTGGAGCGGACCACCACGGGCATCATCAGGATCGCCAGGGCCAGCGCACCGGCGAAGCCGGAGTAGCCGAAGTCCAGGATCATGATCCACAGGCTGAGGACGAAGAGGCCGGCGACGATCGACGGGATGCCCGTCATGACGTCGACGAAGAACGTCACCGCCCTCGCCAGCGCCCCGCGGCCGTACTCCACCAGGTAGACGGCGGTCAGCAGGCCGATCGGGGTGGCGATCAGCGTGGCGATCAGCACCTGCTCGATGGTGCCCAGCAGCGCGTGGTAGACGCCGCCGCCGGGCGCGACGTTGACCACGCCGCTCATCGAGTGGGTGAGGAAGTAGCCGTCGGTGACCTTGATGCCCTTGCTGACGGTCTCCCAGATCAGCGACGCCAGCGGGACGACGGCCAGCAGGAACGCCACCCACACCAGGGAGGTCGCCAGCCGGTCCTTCGCCTGCCGGCCGCCCTCGACCGCGGTCGAGATGACGAACTGGCCGACGACGAAGAGGATCGCCGCGATGAGGCCCCACTGGATGCGGTTGCCGAGGCCGGCGAGCACGCCGATGGCCACGGCCACGGCGGCGGCGCCGCCGGCGATGCCCAGGGGCGCGAAGCGGGGCAGCCGCGGGTGCTGGATGCCGAGCCGGTCGACCGGCCGCTTGTCGGCGATGGTCTGCGCGCTCATGCTTCCTCCCCGATCATTCGCTTCTCCGCCCACGCGGCGGGAGGTGCGGTCAGCGTCGTCGGGTGCGGCTGGGCAGCCGCGTGTGCGTCGCTCATGCGTTGGCCCCCGAGTACTCCTTGCGGCGCGCGATGATCAGCCGGGCGGCGCCGTTGACCAGCAGCGTGATGACGAACAGCACCAGGCCGGAGGCGATCAGCGCGTCCCGCCCGAACTGCCCGGACTCGCCGAACGACGCGGCGATGTTCTGCGCGAACGTACCGCCGCCCGCCTGGAGGATCTCCGCCGACAGCAGCGCCGACGGCGACAGCACGGTGGCCACCGCCATCGTCTCGCCGAGCGCCCGGCCGAGGCCCAGCATCGAGGCGGAGATGACGCCGGAGCGGCCGAAGGGCAGCACCGTCATGCGGATGACCTCCCAGCGCGTGGCGCCCAGCGCCAGCGCGGCCTCCTCCTGGAGGCGGGGGGTCTGGGCGAAGACCTCGCGGCTGACGTTGGTGATGATCGGCAGGATCATCACGGCCAGCAGGATGCCCGCGGTCATCAGCGACCGCGGCGCGGTGCCGTCGAAGGAGAGCACGACGGTCCAGCCGAAGTAGCGGTCCAGCCACTCGTACGTGCCGACCAGGTGCGGCACCAGGAACAGGGCGCCCCACAGGCCGTAGACGATGGACGGGACGGCGGCCAGCAGGTCGATGACGTACGCGATGGGCGCCGCCAGCCTCCGCGGCGCGTAGTGGGTGATGAAGAGTGCGATGCCCACGGCGATCGGCACCGCGATGACCATCGCGACGATCGAGGAGACGACCGTGCCGAAGGCCAGGACGGCGATGCCGAACTTCGGCGGGATGGCGTTCGCGTCCCACTCGAAGGTGGTGAGGAAGTTGCCCTCGTTGTCCGCGAGGGCGAGGGACGCGCGGTACGCGAGGAACGCGGCGATCGCGGCCATGATCAGCAGCAGTACGATCCCGGACCCCTTCGACAGGCCGGAGAAGACCTTGTCGCCGCGGCGGGAGCCGCCCTTGCCGTTCGACAGCAAAACCTGTGACGGCGGTGGGGCGGGGGTTTCTATGTCGGTGGGTGGAGCAGTCATACGTGAATCTCCGGTCTGGTGTGGGGCGACGGCGCGGTCTGCGCCCGCGTCCCGGCGGCGGTGCACCGGATGGCCCCCGCCGGCCGGCGGTGTGGTTCGCCGGCCGGCGGGAGGGGGGATCAGGACAGGCTGTCGACGGTCTTGACGACCTCGGCGGCCATCTCCGCGGGCAGCGGGGCGTAGCCGACGTCGACGATCGACTGCTGGCCGGCCTCGCTGGCGGTGTAGGCGAGGAAGGACTTCACGGCGTCCAGGGACTCCGGCTTGTTGCCCTTGTCGCACGCGATCTCGTACGTCACGAGGGTGATCGGGTACGCGCCCTCCTCCTTCGTGGCGTAGTCCAGCTCGAGCGCCATGTCGGGCGCCTGGCCGACCCGCTTGCCGACGGCGATGGCCTGGGAGGCGTTCTCCACGGTGGCCTCGACGGGCTCGGAGGCACCGGTGTCCAGCTTCACGGTGCTCAGGTCGTTGGACTCGGCGTGCGAGATCTCCATGTACGAGATGGCGCCGTCGGTCTGCTTCACCTGCGAGGACACCCCGGCCGAGCCGGTGGCGGCCTGGCCGCCCTCGATCGGCCACTTCTTGTCGGCCTCGTCCGGCCAGGCGTCCTTCACGACCGTGTTCAGGTACGCGGTGAAGTTCTCGGTGGTGCCCGACTCGTCGGAGCGGTGCACGGGCTGGATCTTGGTGTCCGGCAGCTCGGCGTCGGGGTTCAGCTTGGCGATGGCGTCGTCGTTCCACTGCTTGATCTCGCCGCTGAAGACGTTCGCCAGGGTCTCGGCGTCGAGCACCAGCTCGTCCACGCCCTCCAGGTGGTACGCGATGGCGACCGGGCCGCCGACCATCGGCAGGTTGATGCCCTGACCGCCGGAGCAGACCTCCTTGGACTTCTCCACCTCCTCCGGCTCCAGCGCGGAGTCGGAGCCGGCGAAGGCGGTCTGGCCGTTGAGGAACTCCTCGATGCCCGCGCCCGAGCCGACCGGCTTGTAGTTGACCGTCACGTCGGGGCAGGCGGCCTGGTAGTCCGCGACCCACTGCTGTACGGCGTTGTCCTGGGAGCTGGCGCCCGAGGCGAGCAGCTCGCCGCTGCCGCCGCACTTGATCTCGCCGCCGGCGGCGGCGCTCTTGTCGCCGCCCTTGGCGTTGTCGTCGCCGGAGTCCGAATTGTCGTCCGAGCCGCACGCCGAGAGGACGAGGGCGCTGGAGAGGGCGAGTATGCCTGCCGCGGTGCGGTACCGGATCTTGCTCTGAGACTTCACTGGGGACTTTCCTTCCTGAGGCCGCACTTCCAGGAGCGGCTGATAACAAATCGAGACGAACGGAGTCGTGGGGTCTAGGGGAGGTCCGGGGCCGGCGGCACGAAGCGGTAGCCGACGTTGCGGACGGTGAGGATGATCCGTGGATCGTGAGGGTTGTCCCCGATGCGGTCGCGCAGCCGACGGATGTGCACGGCGATCGTGTTGGACTTCGGTGCGCTGCCACCCCACAGCTCGGCGCTGATCTGGTCTCGGGTGACGACCTTCTCGGCGTTGGCCACCAGCAGGTGCAGCAGCTTGAACTCGCGCAGCGGAAGCTGCACCAGCCGGCCGTCGACGCGGGCCTCGAAGGTGGCGGGGTTGACGCTGTACGGACCTGAGGCCACCGTCTGGTCCACGTCGTACGTCGCCGGACTGGCGACGCCGAGCATCTTCAGGACCTCGTACGGCCGGTAGGGCCGGGCGACACAGGCGCTGGCCCCGGCGGTGAGCGCCTCCACGGCGTCCTCCGCGTCGTCGGGGCCGACGCCGATGATGACCGGCGTGGCACTGCGCCGCCGCAGCACCTCCACCACCCGGGCGCCGGGCACGAGCGGCAGTCTGGCGCTGACGAGCAGGGCGTCGGGGGACTGCAGGCCGACCTGGAGCAGCGCCTCCGCTCCGTCGGAGCAGAAGACGACCTTCACCTGATGGCCCGCCAGGTGCTCCGCGAGATCGTGCGCCACCTGTTCGTCCGGATCGGCGAGCAGCAGGACATGTCCGTGTCGCTGGCCGGGTATCGCCGGTGTGTCCATCGGTCGGTCACCACCCCCTTCGTCGCCTCTCATGGAAATCGGCGTCTGCGGACGCGGCCGGTGGTGGCGGTTAACTGAAGGTGAACATCGGAACAGGAGCGCATGATGCCGTTATCCGCCCGTTATGAACGGCGTGATCCACGGCACCCTGAGCCCCACCGCACGTGTCGCGGCTCACCTTTCCGGCCGCCCGCAGGACCGCCTGCCGGACCGCCCGCCGGACTGCCGTACGGGCACGTGGCCGGGGCACCTCACAGTCCGCCCGAGCCGCCCGAGTCCCCGCCGGTGTCGCCCGCGCCGCCGGGCCGGTCGCTGTGCTCCTTCAGCCGCGCCAGATCGCGCTCCAGCTCCTTCTCCTGCACTTCGCTGAGCGGGATGTAGCCGGCCTCCGAGGCGAAGTCCGTGTGGCTGTCCACGTAGAACTCGACGAACGCCTCCACCTCGGGGCGCTCCAGCGCCTTCGCCGAGGGGTAGAGGAACAGCGGCCGGGCCAGCGGCTTGTACGAGCCGTCCTGGACCGACGCCGTGCTGGGCGCCACGCAGCCGTCACCGGCGTCGATCTCCAGGGCGCGCAGCTTGTCGCGGTTCTCGTCGAAGTAGGTGAAGCCGAAGTAACCGAGCCCGCCGGAGTGCTCCGCGACGCCCTTGACGAGCGTGTTGTCGTCGCTGCTCGGGGTGAAGTCGGCGCGGGACGCCTTCTCCTCCCCGTTGATGGCCTCGGTGAAGTAGTCGAACGTGCCCGAGTCGGTGTCGGGCCCGTAGAGCTGCAGCGGCTCGTCCGGGAACGCGGGGTCGACCTCCTGCCAGCTCGCCAGCGCGGAGCCGGGCTCCCAGATGCGCTTGAGCTGGTCGGTGGTGATGCAGTCGATCCAGTCGTTGGCGCGCGGGACGACGACGGTGAGCGCGTCGTTGGCGATCGTCAGCTCGCGGTACGGCACGTCCCAGTTGGCGCAGGTCTCCTTCTCGAAGTCGTTGATCGGCCGGGATGCGTCGGATATATCCGTTTCGCCCGCGCAGAACTTGTCGAAGCCGCCGCCGGTGCCGGACGCCCCGACCTCGACCCGTACCCCCGGCTCCTGCCCGCCGAAGCGCTCGCCCGCGAGCTTCGTCAGCGGCTCCACCGTGCTGGAGCCGTCGATCGTGACCGTCCCGGCCGGCCGCGCCGTCTCGTCCTCGGCCGGGCCGGCCTCGCTCTCGGCGCCGCAGGACACGAGGGAGGCGACGGCGGCCGGGGCGAGGAGGAGGGCGCCCAGGCGGGCGGCGGTGCGCTTCGTCTTTATCGGGCTCACGGGCCTTCACTGCTCTCCGCTGATCGATTCGGACATACCTCGGGTCCTGTATCGAAGTGGCGGCAGTCGGCCATGCGGGGCGGCTTCGGTGAGCAAGGGGTGAACAGTGGACGACCAGACATGATGCCGTTATGCGGCCGTGAGGAAAGCGCGGACCACAAGGCGAACGCGCAGGCGGGAGGGGTGTACGCGGCCCGCACCGGCCCGGCGCGCGGGGGTGCGCGAGGCCCGCTAGATCGGATCTAGCGGGCGCCTGCCGGTTTCTGGCGCCTGAAGGGTGAAGGCCCGGGCGCACCGCCCGGGGCGGCCGAGACCGGGAGGTGCCCGATGCGGAACGGCGAGTCCGGCGTACGCGAGACGCCCGGCGCCGCGGCGGCGTCCGGCCCCCCGGGCGCGGCCGGCACGGGCGACCTGCTGCGGATCGCGTGCATACTCGGCGGCCAGGAGGAGCCCGACTGCCGCCCGCCCGCCGTCGCCCACTGGCTCGACGAGCTGGCAGGCGCCCGCGGCGACATGACCCTGCGCGTGCTGGACCTCGCCGACTACGACCTCCCGCTGCGCTACCCCGCGCACCCGACTGAGCAGATGGCCTCGTTCACCGCGGAGCTGGCGTCGGCCGAGGGCTTCGTCGTGGTCACCCCCGAGTGCAACCGCAGCTTCCCCGCGCAGCTCAAGCACGCCATCGACACCGGCTACGACGAGTGGCACGCGAAGCCCGTCGGCTTCGTCTCGTACGGCTTCGGCTGCGACGGCGTGCGCGCGGTGGAGCACCTGAGGTCGGTCTTCACCGAGCTGCACACGGTCACGGTGCGGGACTCGGTCGGAATCGACCTGCGCTTCACCGATGAGAAATTCCCGGCCGGGGGGTCCCTCTACTCGGACGGGCTGGTACGCGCCGCGGGCGCCCTGCTGGACCAGCTCACCTGGTGGGGTCTCGCGCTGAGAGAGGCCCGCGCGACGCGGCCGTACGTGGCGTAGCACAAGCCGCACACATACCTGATGTTGGAGAATCTGGAGAAGAAGCACATGACTAACGACCCGTCCGGCCTGGCGATCGAGACGTCGGGGCTGGTGAAGGTGTTCGGCGAGACCCGCGCGGTGGACGGCGTCGACCTCGCCGTCCCCCGCGGCACCGTTTACGGCGTCCTCGGCCCCAACGGCGCCGGGAAGACCACCACCGTGAAGATGCTCGCCACCCTGCTGCGCCCCGACGGCGGCGAGGCCCGGATCTTCGGCAAGGACGTCGTCCGCGACGCGAACGCCGTACGCTCCCGGGTGAGCCTCACCGGCCAGTACGCCTCCGTGGACGAGGACCTGACCGGCACCGAGAACCTGGTGCTGCTCGGCCGCCTCCTCGGGCACAGGCCCGCGGCCGCGCGCGTGCGCGCCGCGCAGTTGCTGGAGGCGTTCGGCCTCAGCGAGGCCGCGGCCAAGCAGGTGAAGAACTACTCGGGCGGCATGCGGCGGCGCATCGACATCGCCGCGTCCATCCTCAACACCCCCGACCTGCTCTTCCTCGACGAGCCGACCACCGGCCTCGACCCGCGCAGCCGCAACCAGGTCTGGGACATCGTCCGCGCGGTCGTCGCCCAGGGCACCACCGTCCTGCTCACCACCCAGTACCTGGACGAGGCGGACCAGCTCGCCTCCCGGATCGCCGTCATCGACCACGGCAAGGTCATCGCCGAGGGCACCAAGGGCGAGCTGAAGGCGTCCGTCGGCGCCGGCTCGGTCCACCTCCGGCTGCGCGACGCCGCGCAGCGCGCGGAGGCGGTCGCCCTGCTGGAGACGGCGCTCTCCGGCGCGCAGGTCCAGCTCGAAGCCGACCCGGTCGCGCTCACCGCCCGCGTCGGCAACGGCGATGGGGGTACCGCCCATGCCGAAGGCTATGGGGGAGGGCACGCGGCCGCCGCCCAGGCCGCCGCCGCGCTGGCGGAGCTCGCCCGCGCGGACATCACCGTCGACAACTTCTCGCTGGGCCAGCCCAGCCTGGACGAGGTCTTCCTCGCCCTCACCGACCGCCCGGCCGGTGCCGAGACCCAGGAGGCAGCAGCATGAGCACCGCGACCGAGACCCAGACCCAGGGCCGTACGGAGGACCTGGCGCCGGTCACCACCGAGAGCCTGGCGGAGCTGCTGGTCTCCAAGGAGCGGCCACCGCAGCCCAGTGCGTGGTCCGCCTCCGTGACGTTCGGCTGGCGCGCCGTGCTGAAGATCAAGCACGTGCCGGAGCAGCTCTTCGACGTCACCGCCTTCCCGATCATGATGGTGCTGATGTACACGTACCTCTTCGGAGGTGCGCTGGCCGGCTCCACCTCGGACTACCTGCAGTACCTGCTGCCGGGCATCCTGGTGATGAGCATCGTCATGATCACGATGTACACCGGCGTCTCCGTCAACACCGACATCGAGAAGGGCGTCTTCGACCGCTTCCGCTCGCTGCCGATCTGGCGCCCCGCGGTGATGGTCGGCTACCTGCTGGGCGACATGCTGCGCTACCTCATAGCGTCGGTGGTGATGGTCGGTGTCGGCCTCATCATGGGCTTCCGCCCGGACGGCGGCGTGGTCGGCGTGCTCGCGGGGGTGGCGCTGCTGATCGTCTTCTCGTTCGCGTTCTCGTGGATCTGGACGATGTTCGGTCTGCTGCTCCGTACCGAGAAGTCGGTCATGGGCGTCAGCATGATGGTCCTCTTCCCGACGACCTTCCTCAGCGACATCTTCGTCGAGCCGGAGACGATGCCGGGCTGGCTCCAGGCGTTCGTCAACAACAACCCGGTGACGCACCTCGCCGCCGCGGTCCGCGACCTGATGCACGGCGACTGGCCGGGCGCGGACATCGCGTGGACGCTCGGCTGGGCGGGCGCGATCGTGGCGATCTTCGGCCCGATCACGATGCGCCTCTACGCCAGGAAGTAGCGCGACGCCGCGCGACCGGGCCCGTCCCCTTCCGACTGGAAAGGGGCGGGCCCCGGTCATGTCCGCCTTCCCCTCTGCTAAGTTCGGCCGCATGTTCCTCCCCCGTGCATAGGAGCCGGCGCCGCCGCGCCCGTCCGGCGTGGCCGTATGCCGCCCATGCACGCCTTCGAGCGCTGTGGTTCCGCGCTCCCTTCACCGAGGAACCTCACCATGTCCGCGCCGTCCTACGCGGCTCTGCTGCGCATCCCCCATGCCTCCCGCACCTTCGGCGCCGCCCTGCTGGGGCGGCTGTCGTACGGGATGGTCTCGCTGTCGCTGCTGCTCTCCGTCAAAGCCGCCACCGGGTCGTACACCGCGGCCGGGGCCGCCCTGGCGTGCTTCGGGGCGACCAGCGTGACCCTGTCGCCGGTACGCGCCGGCGTGATCGACCGGCACGGCCCGCGGCGGGCCCTGCCGCCGATGGCCGCCGCGTACGCGCTGCTGCTGGCGGCGCTGGCCGTCGTCACCGCGGACGGCGGCACGGGCGCCGCGGGGCTGACCGCGCTGGCGGCGGTGGCCGGGGCGCTGACGCCGCCGCTGGGTCCCGTGATGCGGGTGCTGTGGAGCGACATGGTGCCGCCGGGGCTGCTCCCGCGCGCGTACAGCCTGGACTCGGTCGCCGAGGAACTGCTGCTCGTCACGGGACCGTTGCTGGTCGGCGCGATCGTGACCGCGGCGCCGGCGCCGGTGGGCCTGGCGGCGAGCGCGGCCCTCATCCTCTGCGGCACGCTGGCGCTGGTCGCCTCACCGGTGGCGGGGGCGAGGAAGGGATCCCGGGCGACGGCGCGCAGGACACCCGGCCGCGCCCCGGGAGTCCTGCGCGGGAACCTGCCGATGAAGCAGGCGGTCATCGGGGTGGCCGGGGTGGGGGTGTGCCTGGGTGCCCTGCAACTCCTCGTCGTCGCCTTCGCCGACGAGCACGACGCCGCGGGCCTGGTGCCGTGGATCCTCGCCGCGATGTCCGCGGGCAGCGCGGTCGGCGGGCTCGTCTACGGGGCCGTCGCCTGGCGCGCACCCGGCACGCGGCGGCTGCCGGTGCCGGCCGCCGCGCTGGGCCTGCTGCTCGCCGCGACCGGCCTGGCGCCGCACCCGTACGTGCTCCTCGGCTGCGCCGCGCTGGCCGGGGTCTTCGTGGCGCCCGGCATCACGACGGCGTACCTGATCGCGGAGGAGTCGGCCGGCCCCGGGTCCCGTACGAAGGCGGGCGCGTGGGTGAACACCGCGCTCAACGCCGGCTCCTCCACGGCCACCGCCGCCACCGGCCTGCTGATCGACAACGCCCCCCTCCCCCTCTGCTTCGCCCTGGCCGGGCTCCCGGCCGTCCTCGCCGCCGGCACCGTCGTGCTCGCCGGCGCCCGCTCCCCGGCCCGTGTCCGTCATGTCACGTCGCCGGAGTTGCACGGCGGTGGAGGCGCGCCGCCGAGATGAGGAAGAAGACGCCGCCCAGCGTCGCGTAGCCGGCGAGGGAAGTGAGGGAGTCCGCCCCGTCGGCCGTGAGGAGGAACCGGGAACCCGCGAGGGCGGAGATACCGCCGCTGAGGATCATCGCCCACTGGGCACCGAGGCGGTAGCGCGAGATCGCGACGGCCAGTTGGACGACGCCCGCGGTGATCGCCCAGGCGCCCCACACCCGCAGGACGTCCGGGATGTCCGAGGCGACGGCGACCGCCAGTCCGGCGGCGGTGAGCAGACTGAGCGCCGCGTTGCCGCGGAGCAGCGCTCGCGGTCGTGCGGCACCCGGGGTGCGGAGGTCGATCACGGCAGCCGCGGCGTCGAAGACCGGATAGAGCACCAGCAGGGCGACGCTCGCCGGGTTGAGGTCCGAAGCGCTGAGGGCCACCAGGGCCGCCCAGACCACGGCGAACCCGAAGCGGACGTAGTACAGGTTCCGCAGCCGGACGGCCGCGGAGGCGGCGTCCGCCGTGCTGCCGGTGCGGCGGCCGGTCTCGGTGAAGCTCGACATCTGATCTCTCCTGAGGGTGTGAAGCGGTGACCGATCCCGACCGAGCGTGGGAGATAGAACGGTCGGTACACCAGAGAGTGAAGTACCCGCCGCCCGCGTGTCAAGACCGACCGTTCTATCTGCTAGCCTCGAAGGAGCGCCTCAGGAGGCGGAACCCGCGGGCCTCGGGAGGGAAGCGGATGTCGGAAGCACGGACCCGGCTGCTCGACGCGGCCAGCGGGCTCTTCTACGCCGAGGGTCTGCACGCCGTCGGGGTCGACCGCGTCATCGCGGAGGCCCAGGTCACCCGCGCCACGCTCTACCGGCACTTCCGGAGCAAGGACGATCTCCTCGTCGCCTACCTGACGCGGGTGGACGAGGCGATCCGGGCGCGCGTGGATGCCGCACGCGACCAGGGCGCCTCGCCCGACGAGGCCATCCGGACCATCGGCCGGGGGATCGCCGAGGACATCCGGCGGGACGGCTTCCGGGGCTGCGCGTTCCTCAACGCCGCCGCCGAGTACCCCGATCCGGATCATCCGGTCCACCAGGCGGTCCTCAGGCACCGGCGGTGGTTCCTGGAGACCGTCACCGAACTCTTCACCGCCACCGGAAAGCCCGACGCGGAAGCCGCGGGACGGCACTTCGTCATGATGCGGGACGGCGCCATGGCCGCCGGCTGCCTGGCCGATCCGGCAGCCGTCGGCGAGACGTTCCTCCGCGGGGTCGAAGGGCTCCTCACCTACCGCAGCTCTCTGTAGGCCGCGGTTCTCCGCCTCCGGCCCTGCGAACGGCCGCCGCTACCCGCCGCGGTGCGGGCGGCGGCGGGGGCAGTGGTGGGCGGCGGAGAGGAGGGTCTGGATGGCCGGGCCCGCTTCCGCCGGGTCGGTCAGAGGGTTCGGGAACGGCAGGCGGACGTCGCGGTGGGTGCGGGGGTGTTCGAGGCGGAGGACCAGGCCGTACCGGTCCAGCGCCAGCGGGTGGACGCGGACCACGCCGTGGAGCACCGCCGGGTCGAGGAGCCGGGTCAGGGCGTCGACCGCGTCGCGGTGGGAGTCCGCCAAGTGCAGCAGCATCGCCGGCTCCTGCACCGCCAGCGGGTCGGGGCCGGCCGCCGTCAGCTCCTCCGGGTCGACGACCGCCACGTCACCGGCGCCCGCCCCCGCGCCCGCCGCCACCAGCGCCTCCGCCGGGTCGAACCCCAGCACGAGCCGGTCCGCGTCCGCCTGTTCGCCCCCCGCCTGTGCGCCCTCGGACCGCCCGGTCTCCGGCGCCAGCCAGCCGGTCAGCGTCACGCGGGCCCGTACCCGGTCCCGTACCCCCACCGGCGCGATGTCCGTCAGATGCAGCCGCACCGGCAGGTCGCCCGCCGGGGCGCAGAGCACCCGCGCCGCGAGCGCGCTCTCCGCCGGCGGGCGCAGCCGCAGCAGCCGGCCGCCGGGGCCCGGGGCCGTCGTGTGCAGGCCCACCAGGTCGCAGCGGAAGCCGTCGGTCTCCAGCGTCAGCGAGCCCGCGGTCGCCAGGATCGTGCGCACCCGCTCCGCGGGCGTCGGCGCGGCGGTGCCGCTGCCTGTCTCTGCGCGTACGTCGTCGAAGAAAGCCATGCCCCGCTCCCTCAGCCGAGCTTGCCGGCGTTCTCGATGGCGTCGGCCAGCCGCTCCAGCACGGGCGCGAACCCGCGGTAGCTGTAGCGCTCCTCCATCGACCAGGGCGTCGTCTGCCCGGCCTCGACGGCCGGGAGCCGGCTCCAGGTGGGCTTCTCGGCGAGCGCCGCGGGGGTCATGGCCTGGGCGCGGTTGTCGACCATGATCAGGTCGGCGTGGTACTTGTCGGTGTTCTCCCAGCTCAGGAACTCCCAGAAGCCGAACTCGTCGGACTTCTTCCCCTCCACGACGTCCACCCCGAGATCCCGGAAGTAGTGCAGGTCGGTGTACGAGCCGGGGACGGCGACGTACATGTTGTCCTGGTCGCCGGTCATCGCCAGCACCTTGATGCCGCGCTTCGCCTCCGCGGCCGAACGCAGCCGCTTCTCGGCGTCCTTGAAGCGCTTCTTGTCCGCCTCGGCCCGCGCGCCGGTCGTGTCGCCACCGAGTGCCTCGGCGAGTTCCTCGTACCGCCGCAGCGGCTCCAGCAGGCTCGTGTGCGCGCCCTTGATGCCGATCGCGGGGGCGAGCGCGAAGATCTTCTTCCGGCTCTCCTCGGGCACGAACCACAGGTCGGGCGGCGGGAACATGTTGCTGATCAGCAGCTCGGGGCCGAGCGAGGCGTACTTCTCGACGTTGAACTCACCCCACGCCTCGCCGAGGCTCTCCAGCTCCGCCAGGTCCAGGTCGCCCGCCTGCGGGTTGGGCCTGCCGTCGATCGGCTCGCTGGGGCCGAAGATCGCGGTGCAGGTCACGCCGTAGTCGTGGAGCGCGGCGGCGGAGCTGACGAACGCGACGATCGTCTCCGGGCGGCGGTCGGCCTTCGCCTTCTCGCCGCGATCGTCGGTGAACGACCAGCCGCCGCCGGAGCCGCCGCTCGCCGTGTCGCCGCCGCAGGCGGCGAGGAGGGCGCCGAGGCCGAGGGCGCCGGCTGAGGTGAGCAGGGTACGGCGGGAGAGCGCGGTGGTCGGTGCGGTGGTGGCCAAGGCTGGGTTCCCCCTCGGGCGATCGACTTAGGTGAGGCTAACCTAATATGCTCGACCGGGGAACCCGGGCCGACGGCCCCGCGGCACGCCGACACGTGCGCGCGGGGCCGCCGGACCCGTCGAACCGGAGGTTCCGCCACGGGACCGGAGGGGGTATCGGGGTCGCTGCGGGAGAAGCGTCAGGCCCCGATGCGCCCGCCCCCGGTGCGCCAGACGTTGACGACCGCCGGGCGGTTGGGCTTGCCGGGGCCGTCGGGCCACGCCGAGCCCGGGTTCTCGTACGACGCGCCGTCGACCTCGCCCGGGTGCTGCACCGCGACGAGCACGCGGTCCTCCTGCACCACGGGACCGCAGGTCTCCGCGCCGGTCGGCATGCTGAGGAACTGCTTCACCTGGCCCTCGTAGCGGCCCGTGGTCGCCACGCCGAACAGCCCGTCGTGGTTGCCGAGCGCGTTGCCGTCGGTGGAGATCCACAGGTTGCCGTACGGGTCGAACGCCACGTTGTCCGGGCAGGAGATCGGGCTGACCTTGTCCTTCGGGAAGCCCGCGAAGTACGTCGACGGGTCCGCCGGGTCGCCGCAGACCAGGAAGAGCCGCCAGCCGAAGCCGGTGGCCGCCGGGTCGTCGCGCTTCTCCGTCAGCTCCAGGATGTGCCCGTGCTTGTTGGCGTTGCGCGGGTTGGCCTCGTCGGCCTTGGCATTGGTGCCAGTGCCGCGGTTGGTGTTGTTCGTGAGCGCGACGTACACCTTCCCGCTGTTCGGGCTCGGCTCCACGTCCTCCGGGCGGTCCATCTTCGTCGCGCCGGCCTTGTCGGCGGCGAGGCGGGTGAAGACGTAGACCTCCTCGGCGGTCATGCCGGGGACGAAGCTGCGGTTCCCGCTGGCCAGCTTGATCCACTCGCCGGAGCCGTCGAACTCGCCGTCCGCGGGCAGCTTGCCGCTGCCGTCGATCTCGCCGGCCGGGCTGTCGCCGGTGAGCTTGGCGACGTACAGCGTGCCCTCGTCGAGGAGCGTCATGTTGTGGGCGCGCGCCCAGCGGCTGGTGCCGCGCACCATGCGTTTGTCGGAGACGAACTTGTAGAGGTAGTCGAAGCGCTCGTCGTCACCGGAGTACGCGACCGCGCGGCCGTCGCGCGTCAGCCGGATGCTGGCGCCCTCGTGCTTGAAGCGGCCGAGGGCGGTGTGCTTGACGGGGGTCGAGTCCGGGTCGTACGGGTCGATCTCCACGACCCAGCCGAAGCGGTGCGACTCCTGCGGCTCCTTGACGACGTCGAAGCGGTCGTCGAACTGCTCCCACCTGCGCTGCGAGGCGCCGCCGGAGAGCCCGTAGCGAGTGAGGCGCTGCTTGGCGACCGGGTCGGTGACGGAGCCGGCGTTGGCGAAGTACTGGTTGAAGTTCTCCTCGCCGGAGAGCACCGTGCCCCACGGCGTGGTGCCGCCCGCACAGTTGTTGAGGGTGCCGAGCACACGCCGTCCGGTCGCGTCCGCCGAGGTCTTGAGCAGGTCGCTGCCGGCGGCCGGGCCGCGCAGCTCGAACTCGGTGGTGGCGGTGATCCGGCGGTTCAGCGGGTGCCGCGGTACGGCGCGGAGGGTGCCGCCGCCCGTGCCCCGGCCGCCGTCCTCCTGGACGGCCACGACGGACATCCCGTGCGCGGCCCAGCCGATCTCGGCCTGCTCGCGGGTGACGTTCTCCGGGTCGTACCCGGGGAACATGAGCTGCTCGTCGGTGTACTCGTGGTTGGCCACCAGCAGTTGCCGGTCGCGCTCGCCGGTGAGCGGCAGCAGGGCGAGGAAGTCGTTGTTGTAGCCGAACTGGCCGGCCTGGGCGGCGGCCGACTGGCGGGCCGGGTCGAAGGCGGGGGCGCCGCGCAGGACGGGGTCGCCCCAGGCGATGACGACGTTCTGCTCGTAGCCGTCGGCGACGGTGACGACGTCGTCGGTGTTGGGCGCGACCGCGTCGAAGCGCAGGCCGCGGGCGGCGTCGCCGCCGGCCCCGCCGCTGCCGGGACCGCGGCCGAAGGTGCCGGCCGGCGAGGCCGGCGCGGCCGTCGCCGGGGCGGCCCCGGCGATCCCCGCTCCTGCCGCCACCACGGTCACCGCGGCACCGGCACGCAGCGCCCCGCGGCGGGAGACGGCGCGGGCGACGATGTCGCCGGCGTACTCGTTGTCGCTGGTGTTCGGAACCTCGTGGAAGCAAGCGTCGCCACAGCGGTAGCGACAGGTCATGGCCGAGCGCCCGCCCGGGTGCGGCGAGCCGATGAGCGGCAGAAGTCTGCGCACGATCCCCTCCGGATTCTGTGAGTTCGCGCCGGACGCTAGGCGCGTAGTCCCGCCGGGGAGCGAAGGGGACCTGAACTCCGGGTGAACCCGCGCCGGTGGGCGCATGCGCGGCGTACGATGAACGGTTCGTCACCGTACGTAATCGGATGAGTGCGACGGTCCGCGGCCGTTAGGATTTCGGGTATGGCGGCCACTGGATCTGAGAAGCTTGACGCTGCGGAGCGTCGTACTCCCCACAAGGGTGGGGGTGAGCCGGCGTTCTACGTCTCGACGCCCATCTACTACGTGAACGACGCTCCGCACCTGGGCCACGCCTATACGACCGTCGCAGGCGACGTGCTCACCCGCTGGCACCGCCAGCGCGGTGAGAAGGTGTGGTACCTCACCGGCACGGACGAGCACGGTCAGAAGATCATGCGCACCGCGGAGGCGCACGGCGTCACCCCGCAGGAGTGGTGCGACAAGCTCGTGGAGGAGGCGTGGAAGCCCCTCTGGGAGCACCTGGAGATCGCGAACGACGACTTCATCCGCACCACGGAGAAGCGGCACACGGACCGGGTGCAGGAGTTCGTCCAGGACCTGTACGACAAGGGCGAGATCTACCAGGGCGGCTACGAGGGCCCGTACTGCGTCGGCTGCGAGGAGTACAAGACCCCCGGCGAGCTCCTCGACGGCGAGGGCGAGTACGCGGGCCTGAAGCTCTGCCCCATCCACAAGACGCCGGTGGAGATGCTGAAGGAGGAGAACTACTTCTTCAAGCTCTCCGAGTACGGCCCGAAGCTGCTGGAGTTCTACGAGGCCAACCCCGGCTTCGTCCAGCCCGAGTCGGCCCGTAACGAGGTCGTGAACTTCGTCCGGCAGGGCCTCAACGACCTGTCGATCTCCCGGTCCACCTTCGACTGGGGCGTGCGGGTCCCGTGGGACGACAAGCACGTGATCTACGTGTGGATCGACGCCCTGCTCAACTACGCGACCGCCGTGGGCTACGGCGCGGACGAGGCGAAGTTCGCGGGCACCTGGCCGGCGGACGTCCACCTCGTCGGCAAGGACATCCTCCGCTTCCACGCGGTGATCTGGCCGGCGATGCTCATGGCCAACGGGCTGCCGCTGCCGGGCAAGGTCTTCGCCAACGGCTGGCTGATGGTCGGCGGCGAGAAGATGTCGAAGTCCAACCTGACCGGCATCAAGCCGCAGGACCTCACGGACCACTTCGGCGTCGACGCGTACCGCTGGTACTTCCTGCGGGCCATCCAGTACGGCCAGGACGGCTCGTTCTCCTGGGAGGACTTCACCCACCGCTACACCAGCGAACTGGCCAACGACTACGGCAACCTGGCCTCGCGCGTGGGCGCCATGACCGTCAAGTACTTCGACGGCGACCTCCCGGCGGCGACCGCGGCCGGGCCCGCGGAGCAGGTGATCGTCGACGGCCTGGCGCACGCGGTGGCGGAGGCGGACCGGCGGATCGGCGACGAGCTGGACTTCGCGGGCGGCATCGCGGCGGTCTTCGACTTCATCAAGAAGGTCAACCTGTACCTGACGGAGCAGGAGCCCTGGAAGGTCGCGAAGGACCCTTCGGACGAGGCCAAGGCCCGCCTGGGGACGATCCTCTACACCGCCGCGGAGGCCCTGCGCGCGGTGGCGGTCCTCCTCCACCCGGTGATGCCGCGCACGTCCCAGCAGCTCTGGTCCTCCCTGGGCGCGGAACCCGCCCTGGGCCCGCTGGCCGACCAGCGCCTCGCCGAGGCCGCCGACTGGGGCCGCCTCCCGGCGGGCGCCCGCGTGACGAAGGGCGCGATCCTCTTCCCGCGGCTGGAGGAGCCGAAGCAGTCCTGAGCGGTACGGGCCCGCCGCCCCACCGGGCGGCGGGCCCGGCCGTGATCACTCGCCGGTGGCGGGCGGCGCCTCGCCGTGGAGGTAGCTGCCCGGGGACGTGCCGACCGTTCGCCGGAACGCCGCGAGGAACGCGCTCGCCGTCGCGTACCCCACGGTGTGCGCGACCCGGGAGACGGGCAGGCCCTCGGCGAGGAGGGGCAGGGCGGCGCGCATCCGCAGGTGGGTGCGCCAGCGGTCGAAGGTCATGCCGGTGTCGTGGACGAACAACCGGGTCAGGGTGCGGCGGCTCACGCCGGCGCTCCGCGCGTGAGCCTCCAGCCCCCGGGGGTCCGCGGGGTCGGCGAGCAGCGCGTCGGCCACCGCGCGCACGCGGTCGTCAGTGGGGCTCGGTACGTCGATGGGGGTGGCCGGCAGCGGGCGCAGGAGACCCAGGACGACCGCCTCGGCCCGTAGCCGCGCGTCGTCGGGCAGGCTCTCGTCGCTCAGGTGGACGAAGAGGTGGGCCAGCAGGCCGTCGACGCCGACCGGCGTGGGCTCGGCCCAGTCCAGGTCGCATCGGTCCGGTGCGAAGTAGAGGCTGCACAGCACCGCGTCGCGGGTCGCCCCGGTCCTGTGGACGACCCCCGCGGGCAGCCACAGCGCCCGGCTGCGCGGCAGGACCCAGTACGAGTCGCCGACGGCGACGCCGAGCACACCGCGCCGCGCCCAGGCCAACTGGTGCTGCGGGTGGCTGTGCGGGACGAACCACTGCCCGGACGCCAGCGGGAAGGTCCCGACGACGATGGCGCCCACCCCGGCCGGGACGGCCCCGAAGACGGCATCGGTCATGCCTCCCAGCGTATGTCCCCAATGCGACACGACGTGGCCCGGTAGCGGATCGCGGCCAGGGCGCCGCGTGCCTAGCGTCGTCGTATGCCGACCGATCCTCCGCGCCCCGGGCGCGACCGCAGCGTGACCGGCCCCGCCCCGCAGCACGGGACGCCCGCCATGACGGCGGCGTCGGCAGCGGCCGGGCAGGGGGCCGGGGCCGGCGGGCGGCGCGGGCCGGCCCTGGTGGTCCTCTGCTTCGTGCAGTTCATGCTCGTCGTGGACGACAACGTGGTGAGCGTCGCGCTCCCCACCCTCCGCGACGACCTCGGCTTCAGCACCCCGGGGCTGGCCTGGGTCGTCAACGCCTACTTCCTCGCCTTCGGCGGACTGCTGCTGCTCTTCGGCCGCATGGCCGACCTTCTGGGCCGCCGGCGCGTCTTCCTCACCGGCGTGAGCGTGTTCGGTGCGGCGAGTCTGCTCTGCGGGCTCGCGCAGGAGCCCTGGCAACTGGTGGCCGGGCGGTTCGCGCAGGGCGCGGGGGCGGCCATGGCCAGCCCCGCCGCGCTGGCGCTGATCGCGCTCCTGTACCCGGGGACCAGGGAGCGCGCCCGGGCGTTCGGCATCTGGGGCGGGATCGCGGGCCTGGGCGGCACGGCGGGCCTGGTGATCTCCGGAGCGCTGACCGGCCTCGCGTCCTGGCGCTGGATCTTCCTCGTCAACCTGCCGGTGGCGCTGGCGGCCGTCGTGCTGCTCCCGCGCCTGGTGCCCGAGAGCCGCGCCGCACGCGCGGCACGCCTCGACGTCCCCGGCGCGGTCCTGGGCACCGGCGCCCTCGTGTCCCTGGTCTACGGGCTGCTGCGGACCGCCGAGTCGGGCTGGGGCGACCCGGGCACCACCGGGCCCCTGGTCCTCGCCGTCCTCCTGGCCGCCGCCTTCCTCGCGGTCGAAGCACGCACCGCCGAGCCGCTGGTGCCGCTGTCGTTCCTTGCCTTCCGCTTCCGCGCCGTGGCCAACGGGACGACCCTGCTCTTCTCCGCGGCCATGTACGCGATGGCCTTCCTGCTGATGGTGCACCTGCAGACCGTGCTGGGCTACCGCCCGCTCACGGCGGGCCTGGCCTACCTGCCGTACGGCGGCGGCATCCTGATCGGCATGTGGCTCTCCTCCCGAGCCGTGACGAGGCTCGGCACACGACCGGCCCTCGTGCTGTCGTTCCTGATCACCGCGGCCGGGCTGCTGCTGCTTGCGGGCGTGGCACCGAGCGACGGCTACGCCTCCGGGGTGCTGCCGGGCATGCTCGTCACGAGCCTCGGATGCGGCCTGAGCCTGCCCGCTCTCACCGTCGCGGCCCTCACCGGCACCACCGGCGAGAACGCCGGCCTCGGCTCGGCGGTCCTGACCTCGGTCCAGCAGGTCGGAGGCGCCGTGGGGGTGGCGGTCTTCGTCGGCCTGGCCACCCGGCGCCGCGACGACCTGACCCCGGACCACACCCCCCTGCACGCGGCAACGGAGGGCTTCTCCACCGCACTCACCACGGCCGCCGCCCTCCTCACGCTGGGCGCCGCCCTCATAGCCGCGCTGCTCCGCGCCCCGGCGGTCAAGGCATGACGGAAGGGACGTACGCGGTCAGAGGCGCCAGGGGGACCGGGAACAAGCCCCGCTTTCGTGCCGTGCTCGCCCGTGCCGAGGACGGTGAGCCGGCCGGTTACCGGTAGCCGAGGACATGCGGCGCGAAGACGGCCACCGCACGTTCGGCCTCATGGAACTCGCCTACGCACACCCTGGCGTGAACAGGGCATTGCCCGTCGCCTCCACGAGACACTGCTCGACGGCATCGGGACCGAACGCGTCCTGCTCGACGTCCACCGGACAGCAAGGCGGTAGCGGCCATGTACCGAGCGTGGGGTACCGGAAGGTCGGTGAGGCGCGGACCTGGGCCGACGCTGATCTCCACGACGTGATGCTGCTCGACCTGCGCTGAGCGCGACCTCCAGCCCCCAGGGAGCCCGAGTGCCGTCGGCTCAGACGACGATGACGTCCACGGCCTCCTCCAGGCCCTGGAAGTCGTCTCCGTTGCGGGTGTAGAGCGGGAGGCCGTGCGCGGCGGCCGTGGCGGCGATCATCAGGTCCATGCGCCGCGGGCGGGGATTTCGGTTCGCCTTGATCGTCAAGGCAACCAGCGTGCCGAACCGGCGAGCTGCTTCGCGGTCGAAGGGAATCGAGGAGAACACGGATTCGGCATCGGCGAGCCGCTGCGACCTGGCCAGTATCGCCACCGGGTCCCGCGTCATGGCCACGCCTTGCGCGAGTTCAGCGAGCACGACCGACGGCACGGCGGCTTCGACGGGCAGCTTCTCGGCGTCGATATCAGGGAGATCGATGAGTACACACGTGTCGAGGAGCCCTCGCGGGCGCCGACGGCCGGTCACGTCGATCGCCACGGATCGTCTGCGCCCTCGTCGACGCGGTCTTCGTCGCCGTAGAACTCGTCGGTCTCGGCGCGCATCTGCCGGTGGTCCACCCGCGGTGCGCGCTCCCATGTCCGCTGGAGTTCCTCGACGGGGACAAACCGTCGACGGGGGCTTATGGGGCGAACCTCGGCGATCTCGGTGCCGTTCCGGGTGATGTGGTACGTCTCACCCGCCTCGACGTCGTCGAGCACCGCCTTGGAGCGGGCCGCCAGCTCACGCTGGGTGATGGTCTTCATGACAAGAAGCGTATTGCAGCGTAATGCGCCGCGCAACGCGCTGCCGCTGTTCCCGAGGTCCACGGCATCACGGCCGCCAGGGGGACGGGCTGGCGGTGTTCGGCGGGTAACTCCAGGCTGCCTCGTCCGCCGGGCGGTCCTCACCCCGGATGATCACGGCGGGCTGCGTACGACGCGTGCCGCGCCGCATCCGCTCAGCCGTCGGCCTCGGGCCGATGGTGACCGCTCGCGCGAGCTTGAAGGCCGTGCTCGACCTCCAGTCCCAGGACCATTCTGTCCAACTCATCTACCTTGCGACGCATTTCACCCACGGTCGCCTGGAGCTCCCGCCGTTGGCTTCGCCGGGCGCGTCGGTCGTCCGGCGGCGGCTGCTCCGCCGCCTGCACCACCCGCTGGTAGTGCTCCTCTACGTCCTCGAAGAAGCGCTGAAGGCGCTGCGCTCTTTCCCGCAGCCCTGTGTCCCCGGCGCCGATCCACCCGGCCAGCGGCCGCATCCGGTCGGCCAGGAACCGGCAATGGCTGTGCGCGTGCGTGGCTTGACGTTGGAGAGATTGAAGATATCGCCCACCGCGATCCGAAAGCACGCGTGCATCTTCCCTCAGCGACCTGCCCGACGTCATCCCGTGCCGCAGGAGCACCCCTGGCGGCCTCCACCTGGGAGATCGTCGGCGGCGGGCTCGCGGTGACCCCGGAGAAAACCCGGTGCCACGAGGCTGCGACGGCGCCGAGAGTGATCGTATGACTGTATCGCGTCGGCCGACCGCAGACCTCGGCTCGCCGTCCTCACCGGGGCTGGGATATCCGCCCCGTCAGGGCTGCCCGTCTACCGGGGCGGCAACGGCATGTGGGACCGCAACCCGGACATGGAGTGCCGGGCTCCGGCCATGCCCGAGCCCGGTACCCGCAGACCTTCTGGGACCTCAAGTTCGTGCCACAACTGCACCAGTGCGTGGGCCTTGTCCACCACCCGACACTCTTCCGGCTCGCCGGTCCGGCGCCGCTTCAGAGGCGCCAGGGGGGTGTGGGGGGTTGGGGGTGGTAGGTGCAGGTGGTGCCTGTGGAGATTGTCTGTTTGAGGTGGGTGGCCAGGGGCGGGTGGTCCTTGGCGATCTTGCGGAGGGCGTCGCGGATGCGGGCGCCCACCGCCTTGCGGGCGCGTTCCGCCTCGTCGCCGAGGCGGCGGGTGCGGCCGGCGAGGCCGGCCGCGGCGCGGAGTTCGTCGAGGAGGGCCGCGCGTTCGCGGTCGTACGCGGCGGCGCGGGTGTCGTCGCCGGTGGCGGTGGCCTGGTCGATCTCCTCGTCGAGGAGTTCCAGGCGGCGCCGGTAGCGGGACTTGGCTTCGGCGTCGAGCACCGGGTCGCCGCCCAGGCGGTGGGCGGCGGCCAGTTCCTCGCCGCCCTCCGGGTTGAGGAGGCGGACGGCGGGGAGGTCCGTGCCGGGGGCGGAGAGGAGGGTGTGCAGGTCGCGCAGGCCCTTGGCGTCGGGGAGGTGTACGGTCCGGCCCGCGTACGTCAGGGTCCACACCCGGCCGTCGTAGCGGAACTCCGCGGCCGGCGGGGCCGGCTCCGCCGGCGGAGCCGCCGGTTCCGCGGGCGGGGTCCTGGGCCGTTCCGCCTCCAGCCGCATGCCGAGGCGGGCCGCTTCCGCCGCCGTCTCCCGCGCCAGTCGCTCCGCCGCCGGGTCGCCCTGCTCCCGCAGCACCCCCGCCAGGCCGTGGCGGGCCAGCACCGACCACGGGCGGGCCTGCATCAGGTCCGCCGAGCGGCGGGCCGCGCGGAAGCCGGCCGCGGCCGGAGCCCAGCGGCCCTCCGCCGCGTCGACCAGCGCCAGCCAGTAGTCGACGGGGCCGCTCACGTCCCAGCCGTAGACCGCCACCAGCCACTGCCCGCGGTACGGCGACAGCGCGCCCCGCACCGACGCGGCCAGCTCCGGGTCCCGGGTCGCGGCCGCCGTCTCCGCCTGGAGCCGCAGCCACAGCGGGAAGAAGCCGCGGTTCTGCTGCTCGTCGGTCGGCGGGCCCTCGGCGACCAGCCGCAGCGCGGGCTCCGGATCGCCGCGGCGCAGCTCCGCCAGCGCCTGGAGCCCGGCGGGGAAGCCGTGCCCGGCGACGGTGAGTCTCCCCGCCGCCTCGGCCGCCTCCGCGTACCGGCCCTGGAGCATCCGGATCGCCCACCAGTGGTGGTCGAGCATCTCGATCCAGTGCTCGTGCTCCGTGTCCCGGCCCATCTCCACGACCTGCGCGATGTGCCGCTCGGCGGCGTCGAAGTCGCCGCGCAGCGCCTCCACCAGGCTCTGGTCGATCACCACGGTGTGGCGGATGCTGGGCACGTCGCTGCGCTCGGCGGCCTCGACGTAGCCGCGGTACGTGGGCGCGAAGCGCGGGTCGCCCAGCTCCAGCAGCGCCACCCAGCGCATCGCCACGGCCATGTGCCGCCCCGCGGAGTTGCCCGCCCGCTCGGCGAGCGTGATCAGCTCCTCCGTCAGCGCCACCCGCTCGGCGGCCGTGCCCAGGCCCCAGATCGCGTTGTGCCTGGTCCACAGGCCGAAGCCCAGCTCCTCGTCGTCCTGGCCGCGGCGGGCGCTCACCGACAGGGTGATGCTCAGCTCCGCGGCCATCTGGCCGGCCGTCAGCTCGTCCTCGTCCGGCCCCGCGGACGCCGGGTGGGAGCTGCGGGCCAGCGCGCGGTGTGCCTCGCGCAGCAGCAGGCGGTTGGCCTCGGCCTGGTCCTGGGGGATCGTCGCGCAGTAGCCCTCGGCGCTGAAGACACCGAGGGCGACCCGGGCCAGCATCTCGGGGTCGTCCTGCTCCCGCGCCGTGCGCACCGCGCCCTCGAAGAGCGGCCAGGCGTCGGCCGTCTTGCCCGCGTGCAGCAGCGCGCCGCCCAGGTCGAGGGCCGTGAGCACCCGGCAGCGCGGCGACGCGGCGGCGGAGCGCTCGTACGCCCGCCGCAGGTGCGCGACGACCTCCTCGAACGCCAGCCGGCTGCCGGCGTCCTGTCCGGCGTCCCGCAGGAGCCCCACGGCCTGCTCGGCGGGCAGCTCGTCGCCGGCCTCCCAGGCGTGCCGGGCGCGGTCGGCGGGGAAGACCTTCTCGCTCAGCGCGGGCGAGGCGTCAAGGGCGCGTACGACCGCGGCGTGCCGGCGACGGGCCTCGGCGGGGTCCAGGTCCTCGTAGAGCGTCTCGCGCACCAAGTCGTGCGCGAAGGCGAAGAGGCCCGCGCCCCGGCCCACGACGAGCCGGGCGGCGACCGCGGTCTCCAGCAGCCGGTCGACGTACCCGGGCGGCCTGCCGACCGCCGCGGCCAGCACCTGGCGGTGGAACTCGCGGCCGAGCACCGCGGCGGCGACCAGCAGCTCGGCGACCGGCGCCGGCAGCAGGTGCAGCCGGCGCTGGAGCGCGTCCCGCACCCCGGGCGCGACGGCCTCCGCGGAGGCGCCGCCGGCCCAGAGGCGGGCGGTCTGCTCGATGAAGAAGGGGTTGCCGCCCGTGCGCCGGTGCACTTCGGCGGCCAGCGCCTCGCCCGGATCCCGGCCTGCGGTACGGGCCATGAGCCGGGCCGTACCCGCGCGGTCCAGGCCGGTGAGCGTGAGGGTGGTGGCCTTGGCGACCAGCGGCGCGATCTGCTCGCGCAGCGGGTGGCCGGGGGTGTCGACCTCGGCGTCCCGGTACGTGCCGATGAGCAGCAGCCGCTCGAACCAGGTGTGCTGCGCGGCGAACTCCAGCAGGCGGAGGGAGGCGGGGTCCGCCCAGTGCAGGTCGTCGAGGACGACGATGACGGGGCGGTGGTGCGAGACGGCGACCAGGGCGGTGGTCACGGCGTCGGCGAGGTGGAAGCTGTCGGCGTACGTCCCGGCGGCGGCCGGGTCGGTGCCGGGTCCTGCCGGGGGGCCGGTGACGACGGCGGGGTCGGTGCCGTGCGCCACGTCGTGGTGGTGCGCCCCGGAGCGGTCGTGCGCCGCGTCGTGGTCGTGTGCTCTGGAGCGGTCGTGCGCCGCGTCGTGGTCGTGTGCTCTGGAGCGGTCGTGCGCCGCGTCGTGGTCGTGTGCTCTGGAGCAGTCGTGCGCCACGTCGTGGTCGTGCGCCCCGGAGCGGTCGTGCGCCCCGTCCCGGTCCCGGTCGTGTTCGTGGTGCGGGCCGCGGCCGTCCCGTACGCGCTCGGCCGGCGCCCCGTGCTCCTGCCGTCCGCCCGTGGCCGGCTCCTCGCCGAGCAGCACGTCGAGCCCGCTGCCCGCCGCCTCGCGGGCCGCCGCCCACTCCTCCGCCGGCACACCGCGCCGCAGCGCCCGCACGACCTGGACCCACGGCCAGTACCCCGGGGCGCTGTCGGAGGCCCAGCACGAGCCGCCGAGCACCAGCGTCCCCCGCCGTCGCGCCTCCGCCACCGCGGCGGTGACCAGCGACGTCTTGCCGATGCCCGGCTCGCCCGTGACCAGCACGAGGCCCCCGTGGCTGTCCGCCGCCCGGTCGGCCTCGGCGCGCAGCACGCCCGCGGGGTGGTCTCGTCCGATGAGTGCAGCAGTCATGTCCCTAGCACTGTGACATGCCCCTCTGACACCGGCGCAGCCCTTTGCGCCGGGATGCGGTGCCAAAGCCCTGTTCAGCGGGCCCGTAGCGGCGAAAGGGAATGGCCGGGGGACCGGGGATGTTACTCTGACATCAGCACTGAGTCGCGCCCGCAGTCGGCGCCCGTGCTTCTTCACCACCGCGCTCCGGTTCTCCGTCGAGTCGCTGACTGACGCCGAGCGAGGTTGTTTCACCTCTCTACGCGGCCGCGCGTGCCCAAGCCGCGCCTCTGCCGCACATCCCACACCCTTTGGAACCGCGACACCGTCCGCGAAAGGACCGTGCATGACTACTACGACACCCACCACAGCAGAAACCCAGGCGGCAGGCGTCGTCCGGGCCACGTCCGAACTCGCCGCGGTCGCCGGGGTGTTCGAGCCCGTGGGCAACCACGGCTTCCTCCGCGTCGGCAACCTCCAGCCGGGCGACGACGACGTGCAGGTGCCCGCGAACCTCATCCGCCGCTTCGGCCTCCGCAAGGGCGACCTCGTGGAAGGCGGCGTCCTGCCGGCCGGCGGCCAGGCACCGAAGTCCGGCTCGGGCCCGGGGCCGGGATCGGCCTCCGGGTCCGGCAAGCGCCGCGAGCGCGACCGCGGGGCCGCCGCCGACCGGCGGGCGAAGGTCCCCGCCCTCGCCCGCGTCGACCGCGTCGCCGGTCTCGACCCCGAGGCCGCCGCCCGCCGCCCCCGCTTCGCCGACCTCGTCCCCCTCCACCCCACCGAGCGGCTTCGCCTGGAGACTTCCGCGGGCCGGCTCACCAACCGCGTCGTCGACCTCCTCGCCCCCGTCGGCAAGGGCCAGCGCGGGCTGATCGTCGCCCCGCCCAAGACCGGCAAGACGATCCTGCTCCAGCACCTCGCCGACGCTATCGCCGTCAACCACCCCGAGTGCCACCTGATGGTCGTGCTCCTCGACGAACGCCCCGAGGAGGTCACCGACATGCAGCGCTCCGTACGCGCCGAGGTGATCTCCTCCACGTTCGACCGCCCCGCCCGCGAGCACGTCGCCGTCGCCGAGATGGCCATCGAGCGCGCCAAGCGGATGGTCGAGGGCGGGCAGGACGTCGTCATCCTGCTGGACTCGCTCACCCGGCTCTGCCGCGCCGCCAACAACAGCGCGGGCGCCGGCGGCCGCACCCTCACCGGCGGCGTGGACGCCTCCGCGCTGCTGATCCCCAAGAAGCTCTTCGGCGCCGCCCGCAACATCGAGGACGGCGGCTCCCTGACGATCCTCGCCTCGGCGCTGGTCGAGACCGGCTCCCGCGGGGACGACTACTACTTCGAGGAGCTGAAGAGCACCGGCAACATGGAGCTGCGCCTCAGCCGCACCCTCGCCGAGCGGCGCATCTTCCCCGCCGTCGACGTCCACGCCTCCGGCACCCGGCGCGAGGAACTCCTCGCCGCCCCCGGCGAGGTCGCCCTGCTGCACCGGCTCCGCCGGGTGCTCGGCGACCGCGACGCCGTGCAGAGCATGGAGCTGCTGCTGGAGCGGATGAAGGCGAGCGGAGGCAACGCGGAGTTCCTGCTGCACCTGGCGCGTACGACACCGGCGTGACGCGGGCGGGGCGCGCGGGCGTACGGAGCCGGGTGGGCGCCCGGCACGTACGGCACGAACGCCCCGCCCCGCGCCGCCGGAACCCGCCTACGCCGCGTCCCGCAGCCCCGTCGGCCCGCCCTCCTCGCGCTCCACGCCGGCCCCTTCCGCCGTCTCCGCCTTCGAGCTCCGCGGCCGGGCCAGCGTGCACACCAGCTCGCCGCTCTCCCCGTCCACGTCCGCCAGCACCGTGTCCCCGGGCCGTACCGAGCCGTCGAGCAGCAGGTTCGCGATCCGGTTGTCCAGCTCCCGCTGGAGCGTGCGGCGCAGCGGCCGGGCGCCGAACTCCGGCTGGTGCCCGAGCGCGACGAGGCGCTTCTTCGCCGCCTCCGTCACCTCCAGGTCGACCTCCTGCGCGCGCAGCCGCCGCCGGCTGCGGTCCAGCAGCAGGTCCACCACCGAGGCGAGGTCGTCGGCCGTCAGCCCGTGGAAGATGATGACCTCGTCGATGCGGTTGAGGAACTCGGGCAGGAAGCGCCCGCGCAGGTCCTCCATCAGCTCGTCGCGGATCTCGTCGACACGGCCCTTGTGGGCGAGGATCCGCTGGGCGCCGATGTTCGAGGTCATGATGACGACGGTGTTGCGGAAGTCGACCGTCCGACCCTGCGCGTCCGTCAGCCGCCCGTCCTCCAGCACCTGGAGCAGCGCCGAGAAGACGTCCGGGTGCGCCTTCTCGATCTCGTCGAAGAGCAGCACGCTGTACGGGCGCCTGCGCACCTTCTCCGTCAACTGCCCGGCCTCGTCGTAGCCGACGTAGCCGGGCGGGGCGCCCAGCAGCCGCGAGACCGTGTGCCGCTCCTGGAACTCGCTCATATCGAAGCGGATCATCCGGTTCTCGTCGCCGAAGAGCAGGTCCGCCAGCACCTTCGCCAGCTCCGTCTTGCCCACGCCGGTCGGGCCGAGGAAGAGGAACGAACCCGTCGGCCGGTCCGGGTCGCTCATGCCGGCCCGCCCGCGGCGTACCGCCTCGGCGACCGCCACCACCGCCTCGTCCTGCCCGACGACCCGGTCGTGCAGGGCGTCCTCCAGCTTCAGCAGCTTGTCCTTCTCGCTCTCCGTCAACTGCGCGACGGGGATGCCGGTCGAGCGCGACAGCACCCCGGCGATGTCGTCCGCGGTCACCTCCATCACACCCTCGCGCCGCTCCTCGACGCCCGCCAGCTCCGCCTCCGTCTCGGCGATCCGCTCCTTGAGCTGCGACGCCTTCTCGTACTTCTCCGCCGCGACCGCCTCGTCCTTCTCCCGGCGCAGCTTCGCCAGCCGGTCCTCGCGGTCGGCCACCTCGGTGCTGCGGCCCATCGAGCGCAGCCGGACGCGCGCGCCCGCCTGGTCGACGAGGTCGATGGCCTTGTCGGGCAGGAAGCGGTCGGAGACGTAGCGGTCGGACAGCTCGGCCGCGGCGGCCAGCGCCTCGTCGGTGAAGCGGACCTGGTGGTGTGCCTCGTACGAGTCCCGCAGCCCTTCGAGGATCTGCACGGTCTCCGCGACGGTCGGCTCCGGCACCAGCACCGGCTGGAAGCGGCGCTCCAGCGCGGCGTCCTTCTCGACGTGCTTGCGGTACTCGTCGATCGTCGTCGCGCCGACGACGTGCAGCTCGCCGCGGGCGAGCGCGGGCTTGAGCATGTTGCCCGCGTCCATGGCGCCCTCGCCGCCGGATCCCGCGCCGACGACGGTGTGCAGCTCGTCGATGAAGAGGATCGTGCTGCTCTCGGTCTTCTTCACCTCCTCGATGACCTTCTTCAGCCGCTCCTCGAACTCGCCGCGGTACTTCGAGCCCGCGACGAGACCGGCCAGGTCCAGGCCGACGACGCGCTTGCCGGCGAGCGTCTGCGGCACGTCGCCCGACTCGATGCGCTGCGCCAGGCCCTCGACGATGGCGGTCTTGCCGACGCCGGGCTCGCCGATGAGGACCGGGTTGTTCTTGGTGCGGCGGGAGAGGATCTCGACGGTCTGCTCGATCTCCTCGGCGCGGCCCACGACGGGGTCGAGCCGGCCGGCGCGCGCCTCGGCGGTGATGTCGCGGCCGTACTCGTCGAGCGTCGGTGTCTCGCTCCGCGGCTGCGCACCGCCCGGGGCGGCGGGGCGGCCCGCGGCCGTGGCGGGGCCCGCGACGCGGTGGGCGGTGGCGGCTTCCGCACCGGTACGGAGCCGGTCGGTGTCCGTGCCGTACGCGCCGAGCAGCCGGGCGGCGCCGGCGTCCGGGTCGTCGAGGAGGGCGCCGAGGATGTGCTCGGGGCCGATGTACGACGTGCCGTTGGCCTGCGAGCGGGCCACCGCGCCGCGGAGCACCCGCTTCGCGGCGGGGGTCAGCTCCGGCTCCGCCGACGCGGCGCTCCCCTCCCCCGGCAGCGCCTCGGCGACGGCCCTGGCCAGCTCGTCGGGGTCGGCCCCGGCGTGGGCGAGGACGGAGCGCGCGGGGTCCACCTGGGTGCAGGCCCAGAGCAGGTGCTCGGTGTCGAGGTCGACGCTGCCGTCCTCCTCGGCGCGGCGCTGGGCGCGGCCGATCAGCTCGCGCGCGGAGTCGGTGAGGAGCCGCCCGATGGGCACGCGCTGGACGGCGGGCGGCGAGGTGGCGGGGGACATGCCGAAGAAGCGGTTGAGCAGATCGGAGAACGGGTCGGAGGAGCCGTAGGAGCCGAGGGGCGAGAGGGACATAGGGGAGTCTCCGCGGCGGTGGGTGGGGTGGAGCCTGGGCCTCACCTCACTGAAACAAGAGCGGAGGAAGCGCGCAAACGGGACGAAGGGGTGGAGGCGGCGGGCGAGGGGGTCAGGTGCCGGTCGGCTCCGGCTGCCCGGCCTGCCCGGCGCGGCCGGCCGTCTGCTCCGCACGCCGCCGGCGGCGGTGGGCGGCGACGCGCGTACGGGAGGCGCAGGCCGGGGAGCAGTAGCGGCGGGCGCTGCCGGGGCCGGTGCCGAGGTAGAGGACGGTGCAGTCGGGGGCGGCGCACTCGCCCCAGGCCGGCTGCCCGTACTCGGTGAGGATCTGCGCCAGCGCGAGGGCGCCGGAGGCGAGGAACCAGTCGGCCCAGCCGGCGTCGTCGCCGCGGTCCACGTGCAGGTGCCAGGGGTGGTCGCCGTGCCGGGAGAGCCGCGGGCGGGCGCCGCACTCCGCGAACACCTCGTTGAGCGCGGCGGCGGCGCGGTCGGGGTCGGGCTCGGTGAGCACGGCGGTCATGCGCCGGGCGGCACCGCGCAGCGCGTCGGCGTCGGCGTCGGAGAAGGCGCCGGGCGCGAGGTCGGCGGGCGTCTCGCCGTGGTCGGCGAGGATCCGGGCGAGGCCGGCGCGGGGGATACGGGGGTCGCGGCGGACGGCGTTGGCGATGTCGAGGAGCCGCTGCGCGGGCCGGAAGCCGTGGCCGGGGGGTGGGGGCGGGGGCATCGGTGCTCCTGGGCTCGGGCTGGGCGGGGTGGCGGGCCGACGGTAGTGTAACGTCTTGATCCGATAAGCCGTTACTAAGAGCGGTGCTCTGCGACGGACGGTGCTCCGTCTCGCGATCGCCGCTCGCGGGCGGGAGCAGTGCTCTCGAACGGCGGGGCCGGGCGGCCGGACAGGAGGCGGGGCGATGGGGCGGGTGCTGCGGGGGTATCTGGCCACGGCCACCTGCGCCCGGCTCGCCGACGACGGGATGGCCGTCTCCGTCACGCTGCTCGCGCTCCACCGGACCGGCAGCGCCGCGCAGGGCGCGGCGGTGCTCGCGGCGTGGATGGCGCCGCACGCCGTCGCCGCCCCGCTGACCGGGGCGCTCGCCGCGCGGGCGCGGGGTGCGGGTGCGGCGTTCCACGTCGCCGCGCTCGCCCTCTTCGCCGCCGCGATCGCGGGCGTCGCCCTCACGCTCGGCCGCGCCCCCGTGCCGGTGGTGCTCGCCGTGGCGGCGCTGGGCGGCTGCTGCGGACCGATGGTCACCGGCGGGCTGTCGAGCCTGCTCGCGGGCCTGGTCCCCGGCACTGGCGCCCGCGCCCGCGCGTACGCCCTGGACGCGGCCACGTACAACGCGGCGGGCATCGCCGCCCCCGCCGCGGTGACGGCGACGGCGGGCGTGTGGGGCGCGGGCCCGGCGATGGGGACCCTCGCCGTGTCGGCGGCGGGCGCCGCGGGCCTGGCCACGACCCTCCGGGCGCCGCGACCGGCCGGAGGGGCGGTGCCGAAGGCCGCACCGGACGCCGGCACGCGGACGGGCACGGCGCCGGACGCCGGGGAGACGGAGGGCGCGGGGGACGGCCCCCGCCCCACCGCCGACCGGAACCTCCGCTGCCGGGGCCTTTCCGCGCTCTGGCGCGAACTGCTCGGCGGGCTGCGGGTGCTCTGGGAGATACCCGCGCTCCGGGGGATCACCGCCGCCACCTCCCTCGCCTTCGTCGGCATCGGCGGGCTCGCGCCCGCCGCCGTGCTCCTCGCCGACGAGCGCGGCTACCCCGGCGGTGGCGGCGTGCTGCTCACCGTGCTGGCCGCCGGGGCGCTCGCCGGGGCGCTGGGTGCCGCGCGGCGCGGGGCGGGGGTCTCCGACGTGCGGCTCGCCGCCGTCTGCCTCGTCGGTACGGGGGCGGCCCTCCTCGGCGCCGCCGCCTCCGCCCCGTATCCGCTCTGCGTGGTGCTCTTCTGCCTCGCCGGGCTCTGCGACGGGCCGCTGCTCGCCGCCACCCTGCGGATCCGCGCCGACCACGCGCCGCCCGCCGTGCGCACCCAGGTCTTCACCCTCGGCGCCGGGCTCAAGACCACCGCCGCCTCCGCCGGAGCCGCGCTCACCGCCGCCGCGGCCTCCGCGCTCTCGCCGGCCCAGCTCCTCGCCGTTCTCGCCGCGTTCCAGCTCGCCGGCGGCGTGCTCCTGCGCGGAATCGACAGTTCCGTACGCCCGGGGCAACTCCCGGAACAATCGGGGTCCTGAGCGGGCGACTTCGCTCAACTTACGGTCACTGTCCGTAAGTTGGCCGGTAGGGTTCGTGGTCGAAGGGGCCCCTCCGGGGCCCGGTCGCGGGGCCCACGGCGTCTCCGCGGCGGCGCCCGGGGCGGACGTGCCCCGGTGCCGCCTGTCGGAGCAGAAGGAGTTGGCCGTGTCGCAGCCCTCGAAACCCCCGGTGATCGATTCCAGCGTGCCGTCGTCGCCGCGGATCTGGAACTTCTGGATGGGCGGCAAGGACAACTACCCGGTCGACAAGGCGGTCGGCGAGCAGGGCCTGGCGATCGATCCGGACATCGGCACGATGGCCAAGGCGTCGCGCGGCTTCCTGATCCGGGCGGTGGCCCACCTGGCGCGGGAGGCGGGCGTGCGGCAGTTCCTCGACGTCGGCACGGGGCTGCCGGCGTCCGAGAACACCCACGAGGTCGCCCAGCGGATCGCGCCGGAGTCGCGGGTGGTGTACGTCGACAACGACCCGTCGGTGCTGCGGCACGCGGAGGCGCTGCTCCAGCCGGTGAGCGCGGAGGGCACCGTCGCGTACGTCGACTGCGACTTCCACGACCCGGAGCGGATCGTCGAAGAGGCGCGGAAGACGCTGGACTTCGGCGAGCCGGTCGCCGTGATGTTCATGGGCGTCCTCGGCCACGCCCGCAGCTACGCCGACATGCGGCGCATCGTGCGGACGGTGACGGACGCGGTGCCGGCCGGCAGTTACCTGATCCTGTGGGACGGCACGGTCGACAGCAAGCCGTACGTGGCCCTCTGCGAGGAGTACGCCAAGGGCAGCCCGGATCCGTACTACCCGCGGACCCAGGCCGAGATCAGCGCGTGCTTCGAGGGCCTGGAGTTCGTCGAGCCGGGATTCGGCAAGATCGCCGACTGGCGGCCGGACCCGGCGGCGGAGAAGCGGCCGGAGGTGGCCGCGTACGGCGGCGTGGCGCGCAAGCCCTGACACCGGGCCCCGGCGCCGCCGCCCCCGTCGTGGGACGCCCACCCGGGGCGCCCCACGACGGCGGACCTGCCGCGGCCCCCGGGGGCCGCGGGGCCCGGGGCGCCTCGGGTGCTCAGCAGTCGTCCGGCGCCGGCTTGCCGGCCAGGCGGCCCTCCAGCCAGCCGTACGCCGCCGGGTACGACGCCACCGCGCCGCCCACGTGCGTCGGCGCGACGTTCGTCGAGAAGTCCACCGTCGCGCCCTTCGCGCACCACTCCGCGACCAGCTTCTTCCCGACCCCGTACGGGATCACGTCGTCCAGCATGCTGTGCGAGACGAAGACCGGAACCTCCGGCTTCCGTGCGCCGATCCGCTGCTCCGCCACCACCTCGCGCCACGGCGACGCGTCCATGTAGTCGGTGATCGGCCGCCCGTCTGCGGTGAGCGTCTTCGACTGCAGGAAGGGATAGCGCAGCACGGCCTCGGCCGTGCACGTCTCCGCCGCCTCGGCCATGACCTGCCGGCCGCGGTCGTTGAGGTACGGGCCGAGGTCGACCTCCGAGCCCTCGGCGAGTCCGGCGACGGCGAAGCCGAGGAACGCGGCGTACAGCGAGCCGTCGAGGTTGCGGCCGACCGCGGCCAGGTCCGCGGGGACCGCGCCCGCCGCGACGCCCCTGACGTCGAGGTCCGGGGCGTAGGAGCGGGCGAGTTCGGCGGCGGACGCGGCCGCGCCGCCGCCCTGGGAGTAGCCGTAGACGGCGACGGGCCCGTCGTCCGGGAGCCCGGCGGCGGGCAGGCGCTGCGCGGCGCGTACGGAGTCGAGGACGGCATGGCCCTGGACGGCGCGGTTCATGTACGTGTGCAGGCCGGGGGTGCCGAGACCTTCGTAGTCGGTCATGGCGACGCCGTAGCCGCGGGCGAGGAGGCCCTTGACGAACAGGCCCTCGTACTCGGTGCCGTTGGCGAGCTGGCGCGAGGGCGCGCACTGGTCACCGAGGCCCTGGGTGCCGGCGGCGTACCCGATGACGGGCCGCTCGCCGGGCCCTGACCAGGCGGACTTGGGGGTGATGACGGTACCGGTGACGGCGATGGGCGCGCCCTGGCCGTCGGTGGAGCGGTACATGACGCGCTGGACGTTCGCGTCGACCTTGAGGGTCTTCAGCGGGTCGAGGTAGTAGACGGACGGTTCGGCGCGGATGACGTCGCCGTCGGCCGCGGGGAGCGCGGCGGGCGGCTCGTAGAAGGGCGGCCGCTCGGCCGCCGAGGCGGCGGTGAGCGGGAGCGCGACGGTGGCGGCTACCGCCGCCGCGGTGGTGCCGGCGAGCGTGCCGAAGGCACGCCGGAGGGTACGGCCATGCATGCGGGCAACTCCTCGGTGGGCGACTCTGCCAACAGAAGTTACTGACTTGTCAGTAAGAAAGCGCGCCCTCCGCGTACATGTCAACCCTCTGCGCGCCCGCGAGGCGAATCCGCCCGTACGCCCCCGCCGCCGACCCCGGTGCGAAGAACGCGGCGGCGCCACGGGAGAATTCGTACGCCCCTTCCGGACGCACGGAAATCACGCCTATCGTCGTACATCCATCGGGCCCTCTCGTGAGTCAGGAGTAGAGCGGCGCAGCCGCCGCGCCCGCCGTGACGTTCACGCCGGCGCCGCGCGCAGCGTGCAAGCGCGCCGCTCACCGACATTCGGAGCATCGGAGCAACTGCCTTGACAACAACAGAACACAGCGTCCGCCCGCGCCGCACGGGTACCCGGTTCCGCAAGGCGACGGCCGGGGCCGTGGCCGCGGGCGCCCTGCTGGCCGTGGCGCCGATGGCGTCCCCGGCGAGCGCCGCCGAGGCCGCCGCCGCGCCCACGGTCTCCGCCAAGGGCGCGTTCCTGATGGACGGGTCGACGGGCGCGAAGGTCTTCGGCAAGGGGTCCGACACCAAGCGGCAGATCGCCAGCACCACGAAGATCATGACCGCGCGGGTGGTGTTCAGCCAGCCGGACCTGAACCTCGACAAGAAGGTCACCATCAAGCAGGCGTACCGCGACTACGTCGTCAACAGGGGCGCCAGCACCGCCGATCTGAAGGCCGGTGACAAGGTCTCCGTCGGCACCCTGCTGTACGCGATGATGCTCCCGTCCGGCTGCGACGCCGCGTACGCGCTGGCCGACACCTACGGCTCGGGCAGCACGACCTCGGCGCGGGTGAAGTCGTTCATCAAGAAGATGAACGCCAAGGCCGACTTCCTCGGGATGACGAACACCCACTTCGACTCGTTCGACGGCGTCTCCTCCACCGGGGACAACTACTCGACGCCGCGCGACATGGCGAAGCTGGCGAAGAGCGCGTACGGCTACTCCAGCAAGTTCCGCGAGATCATCTCCAAGACGAAGGCCGTGCGCTACGGCACCGCCACCAACGGCAACCGCCGCACCTACACCTGGTACAACACCAACCAGCTCCTCGGCTCGTACAGCGGCGCCAACGGCATGAAGACCGGCACCACCACGCCGGCTGGGCCCTGCCTCGTCTTCACCGCCAAGCGCGACGGCAAGACGTACATCGGCGTGGTCCTCAACGCCAGCGACCGCTACAAGGACGCGGCCAAGCTCCTGGACTACGGCTTCGGCACGCGCACCGCGAGCACGATGCAGCTCCGCCAGCTCCCCGAGGGCGCGCAGCGGGACTGATTCCGCGGGCCCGTACGGAACGAGGGCCGGCCGGCGGTGACGCCGGCCGGCCCTCGTGCTGCTCAGGGGGCGCTCGCAGGGTGCGGCTCAGGTGAAGAGGTCCAGCGGGACGGCCGCCGCCATCGCCGCCATCCCCGCGTCGTTCGGGTGCAGTCCGTCGCCGCTGTCGTACGCCGGGAGCAGGCGGCGCGGCTGGGCCGGGTCGCGGGTGGCCGCGTCGAAGTCGACGGTGCCGTCGTATTCGCCCGCGGTGCGGATCCAGTCGTTCACCGTCTGCCGGACCTCTTCCCGCTCCGGGGTGTAGAAGCCGAGGTCGTCGCCCTCCACCGGCAGCACCGTCGCGCCGTGGATGCGCAGCCCGCGGGCGTGCGCCTGGCGGATGAGGCTGCGGTGGCCGTTGATGAGGTCGGCGGCGGTGACCTCCTCGTCGCGGGGGGCGTCGCGGCCCGGGTGGCCGAGGTCGTTGATGCCGAGGAGCACGACGACGTGCCGGGCGGCCGGCTGGTCGAGTACGTCGTGGGCGAAGCGGCGGATGCCCGCCTCGCCGAAGTACGGGGCGTACCTCTCGGCGTTGGAGCCGGGGGGCGGGTTGGGGTCGCGGAGGAGGCGGTTGCCGCCGATGCCGGCGTTGAGGACGCCGGTGCCGGTGCGGCCGGCCTCGTCGCGGAGGCGGCGGGCGAGGACGTCGGGCCAGCGGCGGTTGGCGCCGACGGTGGTGGCGGAGCCGTCGGTGATGGAGTCGCCGAAGGCGACGATCGCCTGGCGGGAGCCGGTGCCGGCACCCGCGTCCGTGTCCGGGGCGGCCCCGGCGACGGCGACGCCGGCGAGGAAGTACCAGCTCGTGACGGTGCGCTGGGCGTCGACGGCCGGCTTGGCGGCGACGTTCCCCGCGGCGACGTGGTTCCGCTGGAAGGCCGACCTGTGCACGGTGTCGGCCGGCGTCGGCTGCGGCAGGTAGACGCTGACGGCGAGGTCCGCGGCGGTCGGCACGTCCAGCGACACCGGGTCGCTCCACTGCCGGGTGCCGGGCGCCAGCGTCACCGGCGTACGGCCGCCGAAGCGCACCGCGCGGTCGGTGCCGGGGACGACGGCGGTGCCGTCGCCGGGGACCGAGAGGCCGACGCG
The DNA here is from genome assembly GCF_003945505.1 of Streptomyces sp. WAC 06738. Lineage (NCBI taxonomy): Bacteria > Bacillati > Actinomycetota > Actinomycetes > Kitasatosporales > Streptomycetaceae > Streptomyces > Streptomyces sp. WAC 06738. The sequence continues at coordinate 4,095,780 of NZ_CP029618.1, forward strand.
GACCTCGCCGACGACGAGGGGTTCCGTGCCGTACCTGTTGGTGAGGCGGATACGGAGCGCGCGCCCGCCGGTGCTGGTGTGGACGACCTGGCGCAGGGTCTGGTCGGCGAAGGCGGTGGCGTCGGCGGCGGGCACCGTCGTCTCGGCGCAGGCCCAGGTGCCGGTCCAGGCCCGGCTCTGCTCGCCGTCGGCCGCGCCGTCGGCGGCCGCGGCGGTGGAGGCGGTGAGCGCCTGCCACGTACCGGCGAGGACGGGGGTGGCGGCGACGGCCACGGCCGCGCGGCCGAGGCTGCGTCTGCTGGGACCGCGCGCGGGTACGGGACCGGCTGGCGGGGTGGCTTCTTGGGGCACGTGCGTACCTCCCGGCTCGGCGGTCGGGGTCCGGCCGGGGAACCCGCCGCCGAACGGCGGTCGGTCCGGCTGTCCGACCGGCTGAGAAACCAAACGGACAGAAAGTACGGCTGCTCAGAGCGGTGGTCAACGGTGCCTGGCGGGCCGGAACTTGCCGCCCGCCGCCGCCATAGAAAGCCCTTGCTGGTGAGGGGCCGTAGACCGGTGTGCTGATCCTCGGGGTATTTGTTGGTCTAGACCTTGACAGGTCCAGACCAATGGGCTTTGCTCCACCATGCCACGTACACCCCCACTGACAGGATGTGATGACGTGTCAGCCACACACGTGCACGTACACCTGCGCCGCAGACTCGGCAGACGGATCCGGGGCCTCGTCGCCGCCTTCGCCGCGGTGGCCTTCATCGCCGTGCTCGTCCCCCTCGCCACCGCCACCACCGCCAGCGCCGCCGCCTGCGCGGCCGCGTGGAACAGCGGCGCCGTCTACACCCAGGGCAACGTCGTCTCCCACAACGGCCACAACTGGCAGGCCAAGTGGTGGACCCAGGGCGAGACCCCCGGCACCACCGGTCAGTGGGGCGTCTGGGCCGACCAGGGCACCTGCGGGGGCAGCGACCCCGGTCCCGGCCCCGGGGGCTTCGTGACGGAGGCCCAGTTCAACCAGATGTTCCCGAACCGGAACCCCTTCTACACGTACGCGGGCCTCACCACCGCCATGCGGTCCTACCCCGCCTTCGCCAACACCGGCGACAACACCACCAAGGCCCGCGAAGCCGCCGCCTTCCTCGCCAACGTCAGCCACGAGACCGGCGGCCTCGTGCACATCGTCGAGCAGAACCAGGCCAACTACCCCCACTACTGCGACGCGACCCAGCCCTACGGCTGTCCCGCGGGCCAGGCCGCGTACTACGGCCGCGGGCCCATCCAGCTCAGCTGGAACTTCAACTACAAGGCTGCGGGCGACGCGCTCGGCCTCGACCTGCTCACCAACCCCTGGCGGGTGGAGCGGGAACCGGCCGTGGCCTGGCAGACCGGCCTCTGGTACTGGATGACGCAGAGCGGCCCCGGCACCATGTCCGGGCACACGGCGATGACCACCGGCGCCGGCTTCGGTGAGTCGATCCGCTCGATCAACGGGGCCCTGGAGTGCAACGGGGGCAACCCCGCGCAGGTCCAGAGCCGCATCAACAACTACCAGCGCTTCACCCAGATCCTCGGCGTCACCCCGGGCGACCGCCTGAGCTGCTGACCGGCACCCCCGTCCCGCAAGACGGCGGGCCCGCCCCCGGGCGGGCCCGCCGTTCGTGCGCCGTTCCCCCTGTCACTCGCTCGGCACCGGGAAGACGAAGCGGAACTTGCCGTGCCCCGGGCCCTCGAAGCCGGGGTTCTCCCAGGTCAGCGTCGTGTCACAGGTCGCGTCGTCCACCCGCACCGCGGTCAGCAGTACCGCGTCCGGCGGCTCCGGCCGCAGCGGTACGTCGCCGAGCCCGCGCCGCTCGCCTTCGCCCAACGTCCCCGACGCCAAAGGCGCGTCGGCGCGGGAGATGCCGGCGGACGCCTCGTCGGCCGGGTCGCCCGCGCTGATGCGCCAGCGGACGCGCGCCGCCTCGCAGCCGTGGCCGACGCTCACGTCGCCGGCGAGCTTCCCGGCGTCGGAGCCGCCGTCGGCCTCCAGGACGGTGCTCACACCCGCTCCGGGCGCCAGGTCCCAGACCTGGTACAGGCCCGTCCCGTCCACGTTCAGCGTCGGGCGGTCGCCGTTCCTGTACGTCAGCGGATAGTCCGTCAGCGATCTCCACATGAGGAACGCGAACAGACCCGAGACCACGAGGACGGCCACCCCGGCGGCGACGTTCCACCCGCCGTCCGTGTACGCGACGTACGCGAAGACGAAGGCGAGGACGAGCACCGCGGGGATCCAGCCCTCCACGTACACGACGTCCGACGCCGCCATCGCGGCCGTCCCGGTGGCGCGCATCATGGTCATCAACCGCCCGTCGCCCTGCGGTCCCCCCGCTCCGCGTCACGGAGGCGGGGAGCTTTCTCCGCAGTATCCCGGTCACGGCCGGGGACTCATCCCGCAAGTTCCTCGTGCAGGTCGGCCAGCGCCGTGTGGTCGTCCGCCGTGCCCGTGTGCGGAGCGGTGAACCAGCGGGCGTACTCGTCGAGTTCGGAGAGCCGCCAGTCCAGGGCGAACAGCTCCAGCATGGCCGGGTCCGGGTCGAGCGCGTCCCGCAGGGCGGGCGGCACGTCGGCCAAGTCGCGCTCGCGCGGGGCCAGGGCGAGCGACTCCCAGTCGACGAAGCGCAGGCCCGCGGGGGTGAGGAGCTGGTTGGCGTGGTGCGGTTCGCCGTGGGTGGGGACCCAGGAGGCGCGGCGGGCGCGGGCGGCGCCGGCGAGGTGCAGGTAGCGGTCGGTCCAGCGGGCGATGGCGTCGCCGTGGGCGGCGAGGGCGGTGCGGGCCTCCTCGGCGAGCGGCCCCGACGTCCAGGGTTCCGCGGTACGGGCCCGCAGGCCGGCCGCGAAGCCGGGGCCGACCCGCGGCGCCCAGACGGGCAGCGCGGGCGGCAGGACGGCGGTGGCGTGCAGGGCACGCAGGGCGCGTACGACCTCCGCCGCGTGCGCCGGCCCGGCCGCTTCCGCCTCCGTCGGCGTACGGCCCTCGACCCACGGCGTGACGCTCAGCGCCCCGTCCCCGTACGGCACCGTGAACGCCCCGGCGCCCGCCCCCGACCGCGTCCGCAGCGGCGCGCACACCGACTCCAGCCCGCCCGCCGCCAGCGCCGCCGCCCCCGCGTACGCCGCCTCCAGCGACGCCGCCGAGTGCCGCGGCGCCAGCGCGTCCAGCGTCGCGAAGAGCACCGTGCCGCCGCCCGCCACCCGCCAGTGGTACGCCCCGAAGCCCCACGGCAGGTGCGCCACTTCGTCCGCCTCCGGCAGCCAGTACCGGGCCACCGCCCGCAGCACGTCCCGGTCGGTCACGGAAGCGGGCGGCGTCAGCATGGAAACGATCGTACGAGCGCCGGGAGCCGGAGCCGGGCGCCGTGCGTGCCCGGCCCCGGCCCCGGCTCCCGGGCCGCCGCCCGGCCGCCCCCTGTCACGGCCGGATGGTCAGCCCCTGCGCGGTGCCCGCCACCACCTCCGCGTACGCGCGCGCCACCTCCGCGGCGGGCGTGCCGCCGGCCGGGTCCATGCCCAGGCCCGCCAGCGTCTCCGCGACCCACCCCGGGCTGACGAGGTTGATCCGCAGGCCGCGCGGCATCTCGGCGGCCGCGTTGCGGACGAAGCCCTCCAGGCCGGAGTTGACCAGGGCTCCCAGCGACCCGCCGGCCAGCGGCGCGGCGAACGTGCCGCCGGTCAGCGTGACGGAGCCGCCGTCCGGGAGCCGGTGCATGGCCCGCCGGGCGAGGGCGACCTGGCCGAGGAGCTTGCCCCGTAGCCCCGCGGCGAACTCGTCGTCGGTCACCGCACCCAGGTCCACCAGCGGGCCGCCGGCCGCACAGCAGACCAGCGCGTCGAGGTCCGGCACGGCGTCGAAGAGCCCGTCCAGCGTGGCGGGATCCTCCAGATCCACCCGCACGGGACCGCTGCGCGACGCCTTCACGACGTCGTGGGAAGCCTCCTCCAGCACGCGGACGACAGCACTGCCGACCGTTCCGGTCGCACCGATCACAAGTACCTTCATGCGCCGATCATGTCAGCGGCCGTACGGACAGCCCGTGGTGGAAGACGTTCCGCGGGTCCCAGCGCTCCTTGGCGCGCTGGAGCCGCGCGTAGCCGTCCGCGCCGAAGTAGAGCGTGTGCCAGGGCGTGCCCGAGGTGTTGTGAGCGGGGTCAGCGAGGTCGTTGTCCGGGTAGTTGATGAACGTCCCGCTGTCGTCCGGGCCCGCCGGTACGCCGCCCGACCGCGCGTACAGCTTGCCGTACAGCTCGCGCAGCCACCGCAGTTGCCGCTCGTCCTCGTCCTCGCCCGTCCAGCCGGTGAGGAAGCCGGCGAGGAAGACGGAGTCGCGGTGCGGCATCGCGGTCGCGCCGGGGGAGACGGCGTTGACCTGCCCGCCGTAGGTGTTGAGGAAGACGCTGCCGAAGGGGTTGTCGTAGGCGGGGTCGGTGAGGCTTTCGTAGAGGGTGGTGAGCTGGGCGGCGGAGAAGCCGCGGCGGCGGTAGCCCGACTTGATCTTCATGCGGGCGGCGAAGGGGACGGAGTCGGCGCCGCTGTGCGCGAGCGTCGCGGAGAGCCACGGCAGCGTCTCGGCCTCCCGCGCGGGCGGCGGTACGCCCCGGCCGCCGGTGAGCGTGCCCTGGAGGTCGTCCAGCAGCCGGCGCGCTTCGGTGTCGCCTGCGGCGACCTGGCCGGCGATGCCGAGGGTGCCGCCCGGCGAGGTGGTCATGGCGAACTCGCCGTAGAGCGCGGCGGCGGGGGAGCCGGGGGCGGAGTTGCGCTCGCCCCAGCGGGCGTAGTTGCGCATGAGGGTGACGAAGGCGTCCTCGTCCAGGTCGGCCCAGCGCCAGGTGAGGGAGTACGTGAGGACGGTCGCGGGCGGCCGCGGCAGCAGGTCACCGGGCTCAGCGCCCGGGGCCGCGTCCGGGGAGCGGAACCAGTAGCGGGTGACGACGCCGAAGCTGCCGCCCCCGCCCCCGGTGTGCGCCCACCACAGGTCCCGGTGCGGGTCCGACGGCTCCCGGGTGGCGACGACGCTCCGCGCCCGGCCCGACCGGTCGGCCACGACGACCTCGACGGCGTACAGGTGGTCCACCGTCAGCCCGTACAGCCGGCAGAGCGCGCCGTACCCGCCGCCCGCGACGTGCCCCCCGGCGCCCACGCCGGTGCAGGTGCCGCCGGGAACGGTGACGCCCCAGCCGAGGAAGAGCCGCCGGTACGCCTCGGCGAGGGTGGCGCCGGCCTCGACGGCGAAGGCGTGGCGCGCGGGGTCGTAGCCGACGGCGCGCATGCCGCTCATGTCGATGATCACGTCGGTGCCGGGGTGGTCGACGAAGTCCTCGAAGCAGTGCCCGCCGCTGCGCACGGCGACGCGGCCCCCGGTCCGTAAGGCGTCGGAGACGGCGCGCACGACGTCGGCGGTGGTGCCGACGAGGCGGATCCGGGAGGGGTGGGAGGCGTGGCGGTGGTTGTAGCCGCGGAGCCGGAGGGAGGCGTAGCGGGGGTCGTCGGGGCGTACGGTCACGGGGCCGAAGGCGCTGCCGGCGGCTGCGGTGCCGGTGGTGCCGGCGGCGCCTTCGGCGGCGGCTTGCGGTGCGGCTTGCGGTGCGGCGTGCGCCCGGGGTGCGGCGTACGCGGCGGCCGGTGCGGCCACGGCCGCGGCGGCGCCTGCGCGCAGCAGGCCGCGGCGGGTGGATGCGGACATACGGGTGCTCTCCTTGCGCCGGGTCGGGGGGCTTTTCGACGCTAAGGACCCGCCACCCGGGGGGACATGGGCCTAGCACCCCGCCCCGCGGTGCAGCCAGCACCCCTTTTCCGGCCGACCTCTCCGCGCCGCCTCACATTCCGCGGGGCTGTCCTGTCAGTAGGGGTGAGCAAGGGAGAACTGAGAATGAGCGACGACACCATCGACTTCACGCTGATGTACGCGATGCACCACGCGCTCCGCCGCGACCTGGAGCACATCGCGAAGGCGACCGTACGCACCGACGACGAACCGCGGCGCATCCTCGCCGCCGCGGCCGGCTGGGAACTCTTCAAGAAGGTCCTGCACATCCACCACACGGCCGAGGACGAGGCCCTGTGGCCCCCGCTCCGCGAAGCCCTGGAGAACCGTCCCGACGACCTTGCCGTCGTCGACGCCATGGAGGACGAGCACGCGCGGATCGACCCCCTCCTCGACGCGGTCGACGCCGCCCTGGCGGACCGCGAGACGGGCCCGGAGCGGCTGGCGGGGCTGGCGGACGAACTGGCCGTGAAGCTCGACGCGCACCTCACGCACGAGGAGGACGTCACCCTCCCGTTGATCGAACGGACGCTGACCCCGGCGCAGTTGCTGCACTTCGGCGGCGTGCACGCGGCCAAGGGCGGCGCCGACGGGCCGGTGCTGACGGCGTGGATGCTGGAGGGCGCGGACGACGAGACCCTGGCGGCGACGCTGGCGATCCTGCCGGAGCCGGTGCGCGCGGCGTACCGCGACGAGTGGCGGCCGGCGTACGTGGCGCGCGACTGGTGGGGCACGCGCGGCTGACGGCGGTCCCCGTGGCGGGCGTACGGGCCGGAATTGCTCATTCCAGCCCGTACGCCCGGCTTTCCGGCATTTTCTCCTCCGCGGTCACATCGGCCCTGTCTCGACTGTCATCAGGAAAGAGGTGTCGCCGAGAGGACTCGACAGGATGGACGAACACGACTGGCTGGCCGAACGTTTCGAGACCGACCGCCCGGGCCTGCGCCCGCTGGCGTACCGGCTGCTCGGCCCCGCCGAGGAGGCGGGCCGGGAGGAGTGGACGAGGCTGGGCCGCGGCGTGCCCGGTGCCGCCGGTGTGGCGGGCGCGGCGGGTGCGCCGGGCGTGGCGGGCGTGGCGGCGGACGGCCTCGACGGCCGCATGCGCACGACCGTCGCGCAGGTCACGCTGCACATGCTCCGGTCGGGGCCCGTCGTGGAGATGCCCGAAGTGAGCGGACCGCCGGCGGACCTCCCCCGGTCCGTACGCGTGACCCTGCTGGTCGTGTGCGAGACGCTGCTGCCGCCCGAGCGGCTGGCGTACGTGCTCCAGGACATGTTCGCGGCGCCGTTCGAGGAGATCGCCGCGCTGGCGGCGCTGGCGAACCGCGAACTGGCGGGCAGCGCCCGCCGTCCCGGCACGGCGGCGGGATACGGCGGGACCGGCAACGACAGGGGCCCGTTCGGCTCCGGGACGGACGCCGGGGCGACGACCGGCGCGGACATCGCGGGCGCGTTCCTCGCGGCGTCCCGCGGGGGCGACTTCCGGGCCATGCTGACGGCCCTGGACCCCAACCACCCCGACCGCCGCCCCGCGGCGGAGACCCCGCCCGCCTCCCCCGGCCCCGCGGGCGAGGCCGCCCCGCACCCCGCCCCGGCGGAACACCGCGGCGGCGACGCCGTCATCGGCACCACGGAGGTCCGCGGCACGGAGTCCGTCACCCGCGTCTGCACGGTACGCACCTGGACCCCGATCCCCGCCCTCATCGACGGCGCCGCGGGCCTGGTCTGGGTCCAGAACGGCCACCCCCGGGTGGCCTTCCGGTTCACGGTCGAGGACGGCGAGGTCACGGCCACCGAGCTGGAGACGGACCTCTCGGCGCTCAGCATCGTCTACTGACGCCCGCGGGCCGGCGGTGCCCGGGGCTACCAGGGAAGCGGCCCGTCCTCGCTGAAGAACCCGCCGGTGGGGCCGTCGTCGCCGAGGGTCGCCAGGCGCACGACGACGGCGGCGCCCTGGGCCGGGGTGAGGAAGCCGCTGTGCCCGTTGATGTCCGTGTCGACGTACCCGGGGGCGGCGGAGTTGACGAGGATGTTCTCCGTGCGCAGCTCGTTCGCGTACTGCAGCGTCAGCGCGTTCAGCGCCGTCTTGGACGGCGAGTACGCCGCGGACGGCAGCTCCGACAGCGGCCCGCCGACGGTGGCGGTCATCGCGAGCGAGGCGGCGTGGCTGGAGAGGTTGACGATCCGCGCGGCCGTGGACCGCCGCAGCAGCGGGAGCACCGCGTTGGTCACGGTGATCACCCCGAAGACGTTGGTGTCGAACACCGCGCGGACCCGCTCCACGTCGACGGCGCTGGGCACCCGGTCGAGGGCGTCCTCGGGCGCCGCCTGCCCGGACCCGCTGATGCCGGCGTTGTTGACGAGCACGTCGAGCCGCCCGAACCGCGCCTCGATCCAGCGGGCGGCAGCCCGTACGGAGTCCGGATCGGTCACGTCCAGCACCACGGCCTCCGCGTCCCCCGCCCCACCGCGAATCGCCGCCGCGGCCTCCTCTCCGCGCCGCGCATCCCGCGCCCCGACGACGACGGCAACCCCCTGGGCGGCCAGCAACTCGGCGACGGCCCGCCCGATCCCCTTGTTCCCCCCGGTGACCAGAGCCACCTTCCCCTGCCCCGCACGCTCCGCCACGACCGGACTCCTTTCCCGCACCGAGCCACGCGGATGCGACCCGGTTTCCATGAAGAGTCCGCCGGCCCCCGATGCGTGACACTCCACCCCTGTGGCGTACGCCACCCCGCCCGGGGGCGGGCACGGCGCCGTATCAGCGCACTCGCGCGCGGACCATCACGGCGAGGAGCGGCGATGCCGCGGAGGGCTGGCTCCGGCCGATGTCGTCGTACCCCCACGACTCGTAGAGGGCATGCACCTTTCCGTCGCCCGCCGCCGCGTTCACCATGAGGGTGACGTACGGCTCGCTCCGGGTGGCCAGCAGCGCGTCGTGGATGCGCCGGGCGGTGCCGGTGCCGCGCCAGGGGGTCCGTACGCCGATCTCCTTGAGCGCGGTGGCCGGGCGGGCGGTGTAGGCGTCCGCGGGTTCCGGGTCGGTGCGCTGCCAGTAGCGGTCGCCCCGTTCGATGGTGTTGCAGTAGGCGTACCCGACGGGCTGCCCCTCGGCGTAGGCGAGTACGGCGGTGAACCCGGGCTCGGCCCCGTGCCGGTCCAGACGCTCGCCGAAGGCGGTGACGGCGTAGTTCGGCAGGTGGAGGAGCGGGGCACGGACGGCGGCGTAGACGTCGAGCAGGTCACTGCGGACGGCTGGCAGGGTGGTGGCGACGCGAAGCTCGATCGGGTGTGCCGTCATGCGTGGTTCCTCCAGGTGTCGGACGTGAGCGGTAGCGTAGGGAGGGGAATCCGCATCGCGGAGGTGTCCATGGGGTACGGCGAGTCCATCGGTGACCGGGTCGGGCGGCTGCGGGTGCGGCGGGAGTTGACGCAGGAGGGGCTCGCGGAGCGCGCGGGCGTCTCGGTCGACACCGTACGGAAGCTGGAGCAGAACCGGCGCCATTCCGCCCGGCTCTCCACGCTCAACAGGCTGGCGCGCGCGCTCGACGTCGAGACCTCCGCGCTCATCGGCCAGCCCACCACCTTCGAAGCGCACGCCGAAGGCGACGCCCCCTCGGTCCTCGCCCTACGGCAGGCCGTGGCCCCCGTGTCGGACCTGCTCGGCGAGGAGCCGCAGCCCGAGGACCCGCCGACGGTGAGCGCGCTGCGGGCCGCGCTGCGCGCCACGGAACGCATCCGGCGGGACGGCCACATCGGCGAGATCGGCGCGCTGCTCCCGCAGTTGATCCGCGACGCCCGCGCCGCGGTCGACGTGCAGCAGGGCACCGCCCGTTCGGCGGCCTGCGCGGTGCTCGCCGAGGCGTACCAGGTCGCGGCGACCACGCTGGCCGCGCTCGGCAAGGAGGACGCCGCGTTCACCGCGATGGAGCGCGCGACGGACGCGGCCCGGCGCTCGGACGACCCGTACCTGGAGGCAATCGGCGCCTCGACGCTCGCGTGGATCCTCACCCGGCAGGGCCGGCTGGAGGACGCGGAACACGTCGCGCTGGCCCAGGCCGACGCGATCGACCCGGGCTTCCGGTCGCGGCCCGTCGAACTGTCGCTGTGGGGGATCCTGCTGCTCCGCGCGGCGACGGCCTGCGCGCGGCAGGGCGAGTCCCGGTACGACCGGGTGGAGGACCTGCTGCGCCTGGCCTCGGCTGCCGCCGCCCGCATCGGCGAGGACCGGCTCGACTACGCCACCCCCTTCGGCCCGGCGAACGCGGGCGTGGCGAAGGTCAACTTCCTGGTGGAGATGGACAAGAGCCACGAGGCCGTCACCGCCGCACGCACGATCCCGGGCGTACGCGCCCTGCCCCCCACCTGGCGCGCCCGCTTCCACGTCGACCGCGCGCTCGCCCACGCGAACCTCGCCCAGGACGCCCGCGCGACCGACGCCCTGCTGGCCGCGGAACGGGACGCCCCGGAGTGGATGCGCTACCACGGCACGACCCGCCAGTTGGTCACCGACCTCCGCACCCGCGAACCCCGCCGCACGGCCCCTATCACCGAACTGGCCGCCCGTCTGCGCGTGGACGGGTAGGACACCGCGTCCCACTCCCGCCTGGGAATGGCACAGAGCGTCCCTGTCCGGTCACGTAGCGCGCCCCTAGGTTCTGCCCATGCACGAAACACACGTGACGAGGGTGACCGAGCCGACCGCCCGTGATCTGCCCGCCTACGGCGTGACCCTGCCGCGTACCGAGGCGTCGGTGGCCAGGGCGCGCCGGCTTGTCTCCGCCTCGCTGCGGGCGTGGGCGCTGGAAGCCGGGGCCGAGGACGCGTGTCTCGTCGTGAGCGAGCTGGTGACCAACGCGGTGCGGCACGCGCGGCTTGAGGTCGTGCACGTCAGGGTCTCCCGGATCGGGCCGCGGCGCGTGCGGGTGGCCGTCGTCGACCGGTCGCGGGCCATGCCGCGGGTCGTCGAGGCGGGCGGGGAAGACGAGTCGGGGCGGGGGCTGGCCGCGGTGGCCGGGTTCTCTGCCGCCTGGGGGGCCGAGCCGATGCCGTGGGGTAAGCGGGTGTGGGCGGACGTCGACGTCTTCGGAGGCGGCTCGTGAAGGACGTTGGCGGGTCGATCTCCCTGCCGCCGCCCGCGGATCTGCCGGACCCCACACCGAGGACTGTCATGGACGAGACCTGGACCACGATCGAGCGGCTGTGCGCGTGGCTGGACGACGAGAGTCCCGTGCAGGGGCGGACCGGGCGGTTGCTGCGGATTCTGGAGGTCGGGGAGGCGTACGGGGAGGTGGCCGCATCCGTGCACGGGCTGATGGGGGCCGATCCGCGGAAGGGTAAGACCCACACCATCGACGACGTCTGCGCGGCGCTGTGCGAGGTGATCGTGACGAGCATGGTCGCCCTCGCCTCGATCTCCGGCGACGCCTCCGAGGTCTTCGCCGCGCGGCTGCGGGAAGGCGCCCGGCGGTTCCCCGGATGAGAAGAGTGGCACGGCACCCCGGGGGAAGGTGCCGCGCCACTCGGTCCTGGGCCCGGTCAGGGCGACCGGGGTGGGGAGTGGGTGGCGTGGGGCCCCGGCGGTGGGCTCACGCCACCCACTGTCTCGTGGGCGAAGGGGTTCGCGCCGGCGCCGGGCGAGCGCGCCGGATGCTCCATGACGTCCCCCCTCGGTCGCGTGCGAACCCGCTGTCTTCCTCTAGGACGGGCGCGGGGCCCGCGATGTGACATCCCGGGCCGGTCTTGCTCGGGGTGTGCGCTGACGCTTACCTTCACGCTGTTGCCGCCGCGACGCGCCGCGCACACCCCCGCCCCGCGCGTCGCTGGACCCCACCGGCCGGAGGCGCTCATGACCGTGACCGTTCCGCGCCCCGCGGAAGCGCCCGTGCTCGTCGGCCGGGCGCGGGAGTTGGGCGCGCTCGTGGATGCCGTCACGCGGGCGCCGTCCGTGGCGATGGTCGAGGGCGAGGCCGGGATCGGGAAGACGCGGCTGATCCGGGAGGCGTTACGGGATCCCGCCGTGCGGGGGCGGCGGGTGCTGCTCGGGGGGTGCCGGCCGCTGCGGGAGCCGTTTCCGTACGGGCCGGTCTTCGATCTGCTGCGGCATCTCGCCGGCGGCCTGCCCACCGCGCTGAGCCCCGTGTGCGGTGCCCTGCGCGCGTATCTGCCCGAGCTGGCCGACCGGCTGCCGCCCGCGCCCGAGTTGCTCAGCGACTTACGGGCCCGGCGGCACCGGCTCTTCCGTGCCGTACGGGCCCTGCTGGACGCCGCGGGCGAGACCGTGATGGTGGTCGAGGATCTGCACTGGACCGACGACGGCACCCGCGACCTGCTGCGCTTCCTCGTCGACGATCCGCCCGACGGGCTGTCCGCCGTGCTCAGTTACCGCCGCGAGGACCTGCCCGGCAGCGGGCTCCCGCTGGGCCGCGCGTACCGGCAGCCGCCCGGTACCACCGCCGTCGTCATCCCCCTGCGGCCCCTCGACGTCCACGGCGTACGCGGCATGTTCACCGCCCTGACCGGGGCGGCGGAGTCGTCCGACGCCTTCACCGCCGAGCTGCACCGCCGCACCGCCGGCATCCCCTTCGTCGTCGAGGAGGTCGTACGGGCCCTGCCTGCTGCCGAACACGGCGCCCCGCACGGCGGCCCCGAACACGGCGCCCCACACGCCGCCTTCGCCCGCATGCCCGTCCCCACCCGCCTCCAGGAAGCCGTCGCCGACCGGATGAGCGTGCTCTCCCCCGCCGCCGCCGACGCGGTACGGGCCGCCTCCGTCCTCCGCGTGCCCGCCGGGGAGGCGCTCATCGCCGCCGTCGTCCGCGGCACCCCCGGGCAGCCCGCCGCGCCCGCCGACTCCGCCGCCGTACGCGAGGCGCTCCGCGCCGGCGTGCTGCACGAGTGGGGCGAGGACCGCTACGGCTTCCGCCACGCCCTCGCCCAGCAGGCCGTCTACGCAGGTCTCCTCGGCCCCGACCGGCGCCGCCTCCACCGGCAGGCGATGCGCGCCCTGGCCGCCGAGGACCCGCAGCCCCTCATCCAGCTCGCGTACCACGCGCACCACGGCGGCGAGCCGGCCCGGTGGCAGCGCTACGCCGAGGCCGCCGCCGCTTCCGCGCGCGAGATGGGCGATCTGGCGCTCGCCGTGGGGGTGCTGGAGGAACTGCTGTCGGACGGGCGGCTGGGCCGCCCCGAGCGCGCCCGTATCGCCGTCGACCTCAGCCGCGACGCCGTCGTCGGGCTCACCCACCACCGGGCCACCGCGCTGCTCCACGACATCGTCCGCGACCGCCACATCCCCGAGGGCGTACGCGGCGAGATCCGCCTCAACCTCGGCCTGCTCCTCTACAACCAGGCGGGACGCTACGAGGAGGGCCGCGTCAGCACCGAGGTCGCCGTGGCGGAGCTGCACGCCCGGCCCGCGCTCGCCGCCCGCGGCATGGCGGCGCTGGCGATGCCGAGTTGGGGCGACCACCCGCGGCAGGTCTACGAGGCGTGGATCGCGCGGGCGGAGGCGCTGGTGGCGCACGAGTCCGACCCCGCGGTCCGTACCGCCGTACGCGGCAACCACCTGGCCCTGCGCATGAGCCTCGGCGACCCCGCCGTCCGGGCCGAGGCCGACGGCCTCGTCGCGGGTCCGGGACCCGGCACCCACCGGCGCCAGGTCGCCCGCGCCTGCGGCAACTTCGCCGACGCCGCCACCTGCCTCGGCCACTACCAGGCGGCGCAGCGCTACCGCGGCGAGGGGCGGCGGCTGGCTGCGGAGTGCGGGGCGGCGTTCCTCGAAGGCATCGTGGAGGGCACGGCGCTGCGCCTGGAGTGGTACGCGGGCCGCTGGCGCGGGCTCGCGGAGCGCTGCCGGCACACCCTCGACACGGTGCAGGGCGTCTCCAGCATCGCCGCCGACGCGCACCTCGTGCTGGGGCTGCTGGCGTCGGCGCTGGGGGAGTGGGACGAGGCGGCGGCGGAGCTGGCGGCGGCCGGGCTCGCCGACCCGCGCAACGCGCCCGCGCCGGTGCTCGCCACCGCCGCCGGCGCCATGACCCGGCTGCTCGCCGCCCGCGGCGACCCGGAGCGGGCGCGCGCGGAGGCGGAGCGGGGGCTCGCGCGGATCCGGCGCAAGGACATCTGGCCGTGGGCGGGCGACCTGGCGCCGCCGGCGGTCACGGCGCTCGTACGGGCCGGGGAGCTGCGGGCGGCGGAGGAGGTCACGGCGGAGCTGGCGGCGGGCATCGCGGGCCGGGACGCGCCGCTGGCGGCGGCGGCGCTGCGGGCGTGCCGGGGGATCGTGGCGGCGGGACGGCGGCGGCCGGAGGAGGCGGCGGGGCTCTTCACGGCGGCGCAACGGGCGTACGCGGCCCTGCCGCAGCCGTACTCGGCGGCCCGCGCGGGCGAGGCGGCGGCCCGCTGCCGCCTCCCGGCGGCCACCGGCCCCGAACCGGCCCGCGAACTCGCCGCGTTCGCCCAGCAGTTCACCGACCTCGGCGCCATCCGTGACGCCGCCCGCTGCCGCCGCGTGCTCCGCGGCCACAACGTCCCCCTCCCCTCCCGCCGGGGCCGCCGCGGCTACGGCGACCAGCTCTCCCCGCGCGAGCGCGAAGTGGCCCGGCTCGTGGCGCTCGGCCACACCAACCGGGAGATCGCCGACGTGCTGTTCCTCTCCCCGCGCACCGTCGAGCAGCACGTGGCGAAGCTGCTGCGGAAGCTGCACGTCGGCTCGCGGTCGGAGGTGGCGGAGGCCGCGGGGCGAGCGGAGGCTCCGGGCGGCGCGGGCAATGAATACGTACCGCCTACGTACCCTTTCCCGGATTGTTCTGCGGCCGCGGACATGCGATCTCTGTGAACGGGCGGCGCGCCGCCCCGGATCCCCCACCAGCAGAGGAGAGCGCCATGCGGAGCAAGGTACTCCTGAGATCGGTACTCGTGGCCGTGGCCGCGCTGGCCGCGGCGGTCGTCGGCCCCGGCGCGCAGGCGGCGCCCGCGCCCGAGGCCCGCGGCGCCGCGGTCGTCGAGGCGTCCGCGCACGACCACGCCGGCCACGCGGCACAGGGCAAGCCCGGCGAGGGCCACGGCATCACCGCGAAGGAGTTCGAGGCGCTGGCGGCCGAGGGCCCGCAGGGCCGCGACTTCGGAGCCAACGCCTGGCCGGTGCCCACCGACCGCAGCTACTACCTCACCTCGTCCTGCAACGCCTACGCCGGCGCCATCGCGCAGGGCGCCGCGGCCTGGGCCAACCTGGACCGCACGTCCGGCAGCGGCACCCCGGTCGAGTGCCGCAACAGCTACATCACCGACTGCGGTGGCGGCGGCAACATCGTCGGCTGCAACTGGGGCGCGGGCCAGCGCATCGCGCTCTTCATGGGCGGCGTGAACGACGACGCGCTGCTGGCGGCGCACGAGTTCGGCCACGACTGGTACGGCCACTCCACGTACCAGTGCGCCGGCTGGTCCAGCCCGGCGCACGTGATGGCGCCGTCGATATGCAACTTCGGCGGCAACGGCGCCAAGAGCGGCCCCGTCCGCATCGACTGACCCGCCGCGCGCGGCCCGCGGGGGTGTCCGGACGGCGGACGCCCCCGCGGTGTCGTGCGGTGGCGGGTGCCCCGTACGGCCGTACCCACCTTTTTGTGGGTACTTGGCACGCCGCCGCCGGGGCGCGACGCTGGAGGCAGACGCGAAACGGAGGTGATCAGGGAGCCGCCGCGGCTCCGGTGAGGTTGTCCAGGCGGCGGTGGCCCCAGTCGGAGAGCGGGGCCAGCGCCACGGAGAGGTCGCGGCCGAAGTCGGTGAGGGAGTAGACCGTCTTCAGCGGCAGCCCCTCGTGCACCTCGCGGTGCACCAGACCGTCGCCCTCCATCTCGCGCAGCGCCTGCGTCAGCACCTTCTCGGTGAGACCGGGCAGCCGGCGGACCAGTTCGCCGGGGCGGTGGGGGCGGGTCTCCAGCAGCCAGAGCAGGGTCGTCTTCCACTTGCCGTCGATCACGGCGATCGCGGCGGTCACTCCGCAGACGTTCGTGTTCTGAGCGAGCTTGCGCGTCATGGCACCCCCATGGTCACCACGTGTCCCTTTTCCCTGTCGTCACTTATGGAGGTTAGTCATGTCCGCAGAGTCTGCCGTCACGGTCCTCGGGCTGGGCCCGATGGGACGGGCCCTGGCCGGCGCGTTCGTCGCCGCCGGGGTACGCACGACGGTCTGGAACAGGACGCCGGGCCGGGACACCGAGCTGGTCGGGCGGGGCGCGCGGCGCGCGGCGTCGGCCGCGGAGGCGGTGGCGGCGAGCGACCTGACCGTGGTGTGCGTCGTGGACTACGACGCCTCCGACGCGGTGCTGCGGCGCGAGGACGTCGCCGCGGCACTGAAGGGGCGTACGGTCGCGAACCTCAGCGCCGACACCCCCGAGCGGGCCCGCGACGCGGCGGCCTGGGCCGCGGACCAGGGCATCCGCTACCTCGACGGGGCGATCATGACGCCGACGTCCACGATCGGCACACCGCACGGGGTGTTCATCTACAGCGGCCCGAAGGACCTCTACGGCGAGCACCAGCCGGTGCTCGCCGCGCTCGGCGGCGCCCACACGCACCTCGGCGAGGACTTCGGCCGGGCCGCGGCGTACGACGTGGCGCTGCTGGACATCTTCTGGACCACGATGGCGGGCTGCGCGCACGCGCTGGCCGTCGCGCGGGCGGAGGGGGTCGGCCCGGCCGAGCTGGCGCCGTTCGCGAAGGGCATCGGCGCGATCCTGCCGGAGGCCATCGAGGGGATGGCCGCGGGGGTGGCGGCGGAGGACTACTCCGGGGAGGCCAACCCGATCACGTCGTCCGCGTCGTCGATGAAGCACATCATCGCGACCTCCGAGAGCCACGGCATCGACGCCGGGGTGATGCGGGCGGCGGCGGGGCAGGCGCAGCGGGTCATCGGGCTCGGGTACGGGACGGACGGGTTCGTCCGCATGACGGAGCTGGTCGCGGGCCGGCTGCACCGGGTGGCGGGCTGACGCCGGGGGCGGCTCCCGGAGCCGCCGCCCGCGGGGGCCGCCCCCGGCTGTTCAGCCCAGGCCGTCGGGGACGATGCGGAGTTTCTCCGCGATGCGGGTGAGGGCCTTCTGGTCGGCCGCGTTGAGCGAGTCGAGGACGACGCGGCGTACGGAGCGCAGGTGCGTGGGCGCCGCCTGCCGCACGATGCCGAAGCCGGCGTCGGTGAGTTCCGCGAGGGTGTAGCGGCCGTCGGCCGGGTCGGGTGATCGTACGATCCAGCCGCGCTGCTCACAGCGTTTGACGACGTTGGACAGGCGGGAGAGCGACCCGCTGGCGAGGAAGGCCAGCTCTCCCATCCGCAGCTTGCGCCGCGGGGCCTCGGAGAGATGGCTGAGCACGAGGTACTCGAACAGGGTCAGGCCGTGTTCCTGCCGCAGCGGCGGCTCCAGCTTGCCGGGCAGCAGCAGGACGAGCGAGATCAGCCCCGTCCACGCCGCCTTCTCCTGCTCGTCGAGCCATCGCAGCTCCGCGTCGTCCCCGTCCTCGCCCGTGTTCCTCGTGGGCCCTTCCGTGCTGCTCATGGACCTTCCCGTCTCTCCGGCGCGCCGGCTATCACTTTGCGCTTGAAGTCATCGCTTGCTAGTATCACTTTACGCGTGAACTCATGCGAGAGGAAGCGCACCCCTAGGCACAGGAAGTGGGAGCATCATGAGCACCGTCACCTTCGGCGTCGTTCCGGGCTACGGCGAGAAGCTGAACAAGGCCCTCGGCTACAGCGGGGCGGTCCGCGTCGGCGACCGGGTCGAGATCTCCGGCCAGGCAGGGGTCGATGACGACCTGGTCATCCCCGACTCGCTGGAGGAGGAGATCGTCCGCGCCTTCGACAACGTCGAGCGCACGCTCGCCACGGTCGGCGCCACCTGGAAGGACGTCATCCACGTCAACTCGTACCACAAGGTCGCGCCGGGGGACGACGCCATCGGCGAGGACCACAACAGGGTCATGGCCGAGCAGTTCCGCCGTCGCCTCGGCGGCCGCGAGCCGATCTGGACCGAGACCGGCGTCACGGTCCTCGGCCTCGCCGACATGCGCGTGGAGATCCGCGTCACCGCCATCGCCGGTTCCGGGGACTGACCCCGCGCCGGGCGGTCGTCCCCGGCTCACGAGCGCCTGCCTGCGTCTGCATACACTGCAGACGCAGGCAGGCGCCGGTGTGAGGAGGCCGTGACCCGTGGAGGCCACCCGGGCGTTGAGCGACGCGGACTGGCGGGCGCACCGGCCCGCCGTGTTCGGCGCCGCCTACCGGATTCTCGGGTCCGTCGCCGAGGCCGAGGACGTGACGCAGGACGTGTGGCTGCGGGCCGCCGAGGCGGATCTGGCCCAGGTGCGGGACCTGCGCGCCTGGCTGGTCACCGTCGCCGCGCGGACCTCGTACAACGTGCTGCAGTCCGCCCGCGTCCGGCGCGAGGCGTACGTCGGGCCCTGGCTGCCCGAGCCGCTGCCGACCGGGCCCGACGCCGCCGCGCAGGTGCTCGTGGACGAGTCCGTCGGCACCGCGATGCTCGTGCTGATGGAGCGGCTGACGCCCGCCGAGCGCGTCGCGTTCGTGCTGCACGACGTCTTCGACTTCCCCTTCGCCCGCGTCGCCGACGTGCTCGGCACCACCCCCGCCGCCGCCCGCAAGCTCGCCTCCCGGGCGCGCGCCCGGGTGCGGGCCGACGGGCGGCGGCCGGACGCCTCCCGGGCCGAGACCGAGCGCGTCCTGCGGGCGTTCAAGGCCGCCGCCGAGGCCGGTGACATGGCCGGGCTGGTCGCGCTGCTGCACCCCGACGCCGTGTACGTCGGCGACGGCGGCGGCAGGGCGACCGCCGCACGCCGGCCGGTGCGCGGCGCGGAGACGATCGCGCTGCTCGCGGTCCGTTCGGTACGGATCGCGCGCCCCGACGCCGTCCGCCTCGTCGAGGTCAACGGGGAGCCCGCGCTCGCCACGTACCGCGACGGCCGGCCCGTCTGGCTCGACACCGTGGAGGTCGCCGACGGCCGTCTCACCGCGATCCGCCGGCTCGCCAACCCCGACAAACTCGGCCCCGTCGCCGCCCTCGGTCACATCTGAGCCCCCTGTCTTGTCTCCCTGCGGATCCTCCCCCGGGAGGGTCCGTACCGAGCAAGCTGAGGAAGGACCACACGATGAACCATGTCGTGATCATCGGCGGGGGCTTCGCCGGCGTGTGGAGCGCGGCGGGCGCCGCGCTCGCCCGCGGGGACGCGGATCTGCGCATCACGCTCATCGCGCCCGACGACCGCCTGGTGCTGCGCCCGCGGCTGTACGAACCGGAGCCCGATCGCGCGACGGTGGCGCTGGACCGGATCCTGGGCCCGATCGGCGTCGCGCACGTACGCGCGACGGTCAGCACCATCGACACCGGACGCCGCGTCGTCGTGGCGGACGGCACGGAGATCGGCTACGACCGGCTGGTGCTGGCGTCCGGCAGCCGGCTGGTGCCGCCCGCGGGCCTGCCCGGCGCCGAGCGGCTCTTCGACATCGACACCCTCGCCGGCGCCCGCCGCCTCACCGGCCACCTGCGCGGCCGCGACGGCTACGCGGCCGTGGTGGTCGGCGCCGGGTTCGTCGGCCTGGAGGCGGCGACGGAGCTGGCGGGGCGCGGCCGGGTGCTGCTCGTGGACACCGCGGAGACGGTCGGCGAGCCCCTGGGCCCCGGGCCCCGCGCGGCGATCGAGGCGGCGCTGGACGAACTGGGCGTCGAGCGGCGGCTCGGCACCTCGGTGACGGAGGTCGGCGACGGCTACGCGGTGCTCTCCGGCGGCGAACGGGTCGACGCGGACGCCGTGGTGTGGTCGACCGGGCTCCGCGCCCAGGAGCTGACCCGGCAGCTCGTGGCCGACCCCGGCGACCTCGACCACCTCGGCCGGGTGCCCGTCGACGAGTGGCTGCGGGCGCTGCCCGAGGTGTTCGCTGCCGGGGACACGGCGGCGGCGCCGTACGACGCGGAGCACACCGTGATGCAGGCGTGCCAGCACGCGACGCCGCTGGGCAAGGTCGCCGGCTACAACGCGGCGGCGGACCTGCTGGGGATACCGCCGCGGCCGTTCACCCCCGCCCCGTACGTCACCTGCCTCTATCTGGGCGGCGCCGGCGGGGTGTTCACCCGGGGCTGGGACCGCGCGGTCATGGCGACGGGCGCGGACGGCGCGTTCGTCAAGGAGCAGATCAACGGGTACATCCACCCGCCGGTGGACGACGCCGGGGAGATCCTGGCGGCGGCCGACCGCGTCTTTATCGACCTGCCGTTCTTCCCGCGGGAGGACGAGCCGGAGGCACCCGCGGCGGTCAGGTCAGCGAGGTGACGTAGTCCCGCTGCGCCGGGTAGTAGTCGTCGAACGACGGCGCCGCGGTGTCCGCGGCGCCGTCGCGCGCGGCGACGGGCAGGCCGGACCAGGGCGCACCGTCCTCGTACGCTCTCCGCACCCGGACCGTGCGGGCGGGCGGGCTGCGGGCGTCACGCATGGTTACGGACTTACGCGTCGTTTCCCCCGCACACCGGCCCGCGCCACCAGCACCGCCGTCGCCACCGTCAGCGCCGCGCACACGACCGCCGCCACCTGGAACCCCGTCTCGAACGCCGCCCGCGCCGCGCCCAGCAGTTCGCCGCCCGCCGGCCCCGGCAGCCGCTCCGCCGCGGTGACCGTCGCGCTCAGGTCGTCCTCGAACGCCCCGGCCGCGTCCGCCGGTACGCCCTCGGGGACCGCCCCGTCCGTACGCCCCCGGTACACCGCCGTGATCACGCTGCCCAGCAGCGCGATGCCCAGCGCGCCGCCCAACTGCGGCGCCGTGGACGAGATCGCCGCCGCCGCGCCCTGCCGCTCCGGCGGGGCCGCGCCGACGACCATGTCGGTGGCCAGCGCCATCATCGGCCCCAGCCCCGCCGACACGATCACCGCGCCGGTGACCAGCACCGGCAGCGCATGCGCGCCGCCGGTCTGCGTCAGCACCCCGTATCCGGCGGCGGAGAGCGCCAGCCCGGCGGCGATGATCCGCGCGGGCTCGTACCGGCGGGCCAGTCTCGGCGCCAGCGTGGAGCCGGCGATCACGCCGAGCGCGGACGGCGCCGTCCACAGCCCCGCGTCCAGCGGTGACAGACCCTCCACGAGCTGGAGGTACTGCGCGAGCGCGTAGTTGGAGCCCCAGAGCACGAAGATCCCGGCGGCCAGGGTCGCCGCGGCGGTGGCGAGCGTACGGTCCGCGAAGAGGCGCAGATCCACGAACGGGTCGGCGAGCGCCCGCTGGCGGCGTACGAACGCCACCGCCACCAGCACCCCCGCCGCCACCGCCGCGACGGGCACCGCGCCCGCGCCCTCGGCGGCGATCTGCTTCAGCCCGTACACCACCGGCAGTACCGCGGCCAGCGACAGCAGCGAGCTGAGCACGTCCACCCGCCGCCCCGCCGGGCCGCGCGACTCCGGCAGCAGCACGGGCAGCAGCACCAGCAGCACCGCCATCACGGGCACGCCGAGGAGGAACGCGGAACCCCACCAGAACCGCTCCAGCAGCCAGCCGCCCACCAGCGGCCCGATCGCCGTGCCGCCCGAGACGCTGGCCACGATGACGCCGATGGCCGTCGTCCGCTCCCGCGGCCCGGGGAAGAGCGCCGCCGCCAGCGCCAGCGTCGACGGCATGAGGGTGGCGCCCGCGACGCCCATGAGGGCGCGGGCGGCGATGAGCATCTCCGCGTTCACGGCGTACGCGGCGAGCAGCGAGGCGGCACCGTAGCCGGCGGCCCCGTAGAGCAGCAGCCGGCGGCGGCCGATGCGGTCGCCGAGCACGCCCATGGTGATGAGGGAGCCGGCGAGGAGGAAGGCGTAGATGTCGACGGTCCACAGCAGTTGGGTGCTGCCGGCGCCGAGGTCGCGGCCGATGGCGGGCAGCGCGAGGTTGGTGACGGTCAGTTCGAGGGAGGCGAGCAGTGCGGGCAGCGCGAGCACGGCGAGCCCGAGTCGGCGCCGCCGCCTGCCCTGCTCCTGCCCCGGTGCCGGGGCGTGGGAAGTGGTCATGGCGGCCAGTCTCAAACCTCGACCATCATCGAGGTCAAGGGCTAGCCTGCCGGAATGGACAAGCCACCCTTCGACGCGAAGGAGCTCACGGTCGGCCAGCTCGCCGCCCGCTCCGGCGTCGCCGTCACCGCCCTGCACTTCTACGAGGGCAAGGGCCTCATCCGCAGCCGCCGCACCCCCGGCAACCAGCGCCGCTACCCCCGGGACACGCTGCGCCGGGTGGCGTTCATCCGCACCGCGCAGCGGGTCGGCATCCCGCTGCGCACGGTCGCCGAGGCGCTGCGGACGCTCCCCGACGAGCGCACGCCGACGCAGGAGGACTGGGCGCGGCTGTCGGCGGCCTGGCGCGACGAACTCGACATCCGCATCGACCAGATGGTGCGGCTGCGGGACCGGCTGACCGACTGCATCGGCTGCGGCTGCCTGTCGCTGGAGCGCTGCCTGCTCCGCAACCGCGACGACCGCCTCGGCGACACGGGACCCGGCCCGCGCCGGCTCCTCACCCGCCGGCTGGCCCAGGAGACCCGGGTCCCGCCGGCGGACTGACGCGTGTCCGGGCCGGGGACCGGTGGTCAGCCGGCCTCGGCGGGGTCCCTCCGCTGGTACGCGGGCGGCGGCGACGGCCGGGCCGGTCAGGTGCCGGGCGGCCCCGGTGCGGGCTGTTCGGCCCAGATGACCTTGCCGTCCTGGGTGTAGCGGGTTCCCCAGCGTGAGGTGAGCTGGGCGACGAGGAAGAGACCTCGTCCGCCTTCGTCCATGGTGGCGGCGTAGCGCAGGTGCGGCGAGGTGAGGCTGTGGTCGTAGACCTCGCAGGTGAGCGTGTGGTCGCGCAGCAGCCGTACCTTGATGGGCCCGACGCCGTGGCGCATGGCGTTGGTGATCAGCTCGCTGAGGATCAGCTCGGTGTTCTCCTGGAGGTTCTCCAGCTCCCATTCCGCGAGGAGCGTGGAGACGGCGGCGCGTACGCGGTGGACGGCCGCGGGGTCGGGCTCGACGTCCCACTGCGCGACCTGTTCGCTCCCCAGCACGCGGGTCCGGGCGACGAGCAGGGCGATGTCGTCGCTCTGCACGGGCGGGAGGAGTGCGTCGAGTACGGCGTCGCAGGTCTCCTCGGGGGTGTGACCGGCGGTGGCGAGGGTCTGGCGCAGGATGTCGAGTCCGGTGTCGATGTCCTGGTCGCGGCGTTCGACGAGGCCGTCGGTGAAGAGGACGAGTCTGCTGTCCTCGGGCAGGTGCAGTTCGACGGATTCGAAGGGCAGTCCGCCGATGCCGAGGGGAAGGCCCGAGGGGACGTCCAGGAACTCCACGGTGCCGTCGGGGCGGGCGAGGGCCGGTGCCGGGTGGCCGGCTCGGGCGATGGCGCAGCGGTGGGTCACGGAGTCGTAGACGGCGTACAGGCAGGTGGCGCCGGTGATGGTGGTCTCGCCGCCGGCGGCGACCAGTTCCTGGTCGGTGCGGGTGGCCAGTTCGTCGAGGTGGCCGAGGAGTTCGTGGGGCGGTGGGTCGAGGGAGGAGAAGCTGTGCACGGCGGTGCGCAGCCGTCCCATGGTGGCGGCGGCGTGCAGTCCGTGGCCGACGACGTCGCCCATCACCAGGGCGACCCGGGCGCCGGACAGGGGGATCACGTCGAACCAGTCGCCGCCGACGCCTTCCTGCGCGGGGAGGTAGCGGTAGGCGACTTCGACGGCGTTCTGTTCCGGCAGGGTGCGGGGGAGCAGGCTGCGCTGGAGGGCCACGGCCATGCCGTGCTCGCGGGTGTAGCGGCGTGCGTTGTCGAGGGAGACGGCGGCGTGGGCGGCCAGTTCGGCCGCGAGGGAGAGATCGTCCTGCTCGAAGGGCTCGGGGTTCTCCGAGCGCCAGAAGTTGACGACGCCCAGCAGCACACCGCGGGCGCGCAGCGGCGCCGTGATGAGCGAATGGACTCCGTGGTCCAGGATGCGTGAGGCCCGTGCGCGATCGACCTCCCGCCACCCCAGGGACTCACGCAGCCGGGGCACCAGGATCGCCTGCCCGGTCTCGATGCTGCGGGCGGGTGGCGAGGACGGCGCGAAGGTGATCAGGTCGCCGATGGGGAAGAAGGGAGCGTCGTCATGGATATGGCTGACGGCCGTGCGCCGTATCCGCGGGCCGCTGTCGCCGCCGGCGATCCCCGGTTCGTCACCGCGCACCACGGCCTCGGGCAGGTCGACGGTGACGTGGTCGGCGAAGCCCGGAACCGAGACCTGGGCCAACTCCTCGGCCGTATGCGTCACATCGAGGGTGGTGCCGACGCTGCTGGTCGCGTCGTAGAGGAACTCCAGCCGTTGCCGGACCAGCTCGACCCTCTGCGACGCCTCGCCGATCATCTCCATCACCTCGTCGGTGCGGACGGGTTCCTGCCCGACCACCGCGTCGACCGCGAGCCGCGCGGACGCCGCCCCGACCGTGCCGGAGAGCCGGGCTTCCGCGTGATGGATCAGCTCCGCGGGCGCCTCGGCCTTCGGCGATTCGGGCGCCGTCCCCGGGTACGCGCGCAGCGTCCGCTCGGCGCCCTCCCGCCCGAGGAAGCGCTCCAGCATCGTCTGCAGGGCGCCGACCGTGGCATGGGCCCGCCAGCGCCGTTCGCTGGCGGGCTCGGCGAGGATGTCGACGAACTGCACCGCCTGCGCCTGCTCGGCGGCATTCGGCCGGTCGGCGAGCGAGACGGCCACATACCCGCCGATGTTCACCAGCGCGCTCCAGAACATCGCGTGGCCGACCGGGTCCATTCCCGCCAGGCCGAACAACCGCTGCGGCCGGAGCAGCTCGATGCCGAACGGGCCCTCGTGCAGGAACGAGGCGGGCAGCAGCCCGGATTCGGCAAAGCTCGGCAGCAGCAAGGTGTAGGCCCACATGACGAACCCCGCCACGAGACCCGCCAGCACGCCCCGGCGGGTGCCGGCCTTCCAGAACAGGCCGCCGATGATCGCGGGCGCGAACTGTGCCACGGCCGCGAACGACACCAGTCCGAACGACGTCAGCGCCCGCCCCTCGCCCGCGAGCCGGAAGTACGCGAAGCCGAGCAGCACGATCAGCACGACGGCCGTGCGGCGGATGCCCAGGACCAGGCCGGTGAGATCGTCCCGGCGGACCAGCCGGGACCTGCCGCGCAGCAGCAGCGGCATCACGAGCGAGTTGGACACCATGGTGCTGAGTGCGATGCTCTCGACGGCGATCATGGCGGCGCCCGCGCTGAGGCCGCCGATGAAGACGAAGAGCGCGAGTGCCTGCTGGCCCGCGGCCATCGGGAGGGCCAGCACGTAGGTGTCGGGGTCGGTGGCCTTTCCGAGCCGCAGAAGGCCACCCGCCGCGAGCGGAAGCACGAAGAAGGTGTTCGCGAGCAGGTACAGCGGGAAGAGCCACATCGCGCGTTTGAGGTGCTTCTCGTCGACGTTCTCGACGAAGGTGACCTGCCACTGCCGCGGCAGCAGCACGATCGACAGCATGGACAGCACCATGACCCAGACCCAGGTGCCGTAGCTGGTGTGCCCGTGCAGGGTGAACAGTTGGGTGAGGTCGGCGTGCGCCGCCTGGGAGAACAGGTCGTCGAACCCCCGGAACATCCAGAAGGTCACGAAGATCCCGACCGTGAGGAGCGCCGCGAGCTTCACCACGGACTCGAACGCGACGGCGGCGACCAGACCCTCGTGGCGTTCCGCGGTGTCCAGGTGGCGGGTGCCGAAGAGGATGGTGAACGCGGCGAGCAGCAGCGCCGCGTACAGCCCGGTGTCCTGGAGGAGCGGGACCTGGTCCATCTCCGAGGGAGCGGCGATCTCGGGATACCGGCGAATGATCTCGAAGGTGTCGGAGACCGCTTTGAGCTGGAGCGAGATGTACGGAACGATCCCCACCACGGCGATGATCGTGACCAGGCCACCCAGCACCGCGCTCTTGCCGTAGCGGGCGGAGACGAAGTCGGCCAGTGACGTGACCCGGTGCCGGCGGCTGATCCGGATGATCCGGAGCAGCACCGGCCAGCCGAGCGCGAGCATGATCACCGGCCCCAGATAGAGGCCCAGGAAGCCGACACCGGTCGCGGCGGCGCCGCCCACGTTGCCGTAGAGCGCCCATGCGGTTTCGTACACCGCGAGGGACAGGGCGTAGACCGTGGCGTTGTTGATCAGGCTCCGGCCGGCGTCCGCCCTCCGATCGGCGTAGAAGGCCACGGCGAAGAGCAGACCGAGGTACACCACCGAAACGGCGACGACGACCTCGGCCCGGAGCACAGCACTACCTGGATCTGGTGCCGATGAGGGCGACCAGGCCGATCACGATCGCCCAGACGAGATACACGTACGCCCAGAGGACCGGGACACCGAAGACCCGGTCCATGCGGTCGAACTGCGCCAGCAGCGGTGGCATCACCAGCACGAACCCCAGTGCCCCCACCGCCACCAGGCGCGCGGCCAGCCGGTCGTTGTCTCGTGACTCCGCCACGGCTGCCTCCACAACCCCATGTCACGCCTCGCCACGCACCCAGGTGTGTTCAGTGCCGCATCACGGCCGCCCTCGCCGCCGTGCCCGCACAAACACCGCCCCAAGAAGCTATCGGCAGCCCGCTGCACCATCGACGACCAACACACCCACGCCTGGTCCCCTCGCCGGACGACCCTCCCCCGGGCAGGCGCAGGGGGCGGACGCCTGACGCGGGCCGGCCCCCCCGCGCCGGAGCGCCGGCGGCATGCCGGCGCCCGGCGCGTACGGCCGCCGGCACCCGGCCCGTACCCGGGCGTCAGCGCCCGCCCCCTGCCGCTACGTCACCCCCGCAGCTCCGCCCGCACCTGCCGCGCCGCCGCCACCAGGCTCTCCAGCGACGCCCGCGTCTCCGCCCACCCGCGGGTCTTCAGCCCGCAGTCCGGGTTCACCCACAGCCGCTCGGCCGGGATCGCCCGCAGCCCGGTGTGCAGCAGCGCCACCGTCTCCGCCGTGCCCGGCACCCGCGGCGAGTGGATGTCGTACACGCCGGGACCCGCCTGACGCGGATAGCCGTGCCCGGCCAGCTCGTACGCCACCTGCATGTGCGAGCGCGCCGCCTCCAGGCTGATGACGTCCGCGTCGAGGTCGTCGATCGCCGCCACGATGTCGCCGAACTCCGCGTAGCACATGTGCGTGTGGATCTGCGTGTCCGCGCGCGCGACGCCCGTCGTCAGCCGGAACGCCTCCGTCGCCCACGCCAGATACGCCGGCCGGTCCGCGGCGCGCGGCGGCAGCGTCTCGCGCAGCGCCGGCTCGTCGACCTGCACGACCGCCGTGCCCGCCGCTTCCAGGTCGGCGACCTCGTCGCGCAGCGCGAGCGCCACCTGCCGGGCGGTCTCGGCGCGCGGCAGGTCGTCGCGGACGAACGACCACGCCAGCATCGTGACCGGCCCGGTGAGCATGCCCTTGACCGGGCGGTCCGTCAGCGACTGCGCGTACGTCGTCCAGCGGACCGTCATCGGCTCCGGGCGCGAGACGTCGCCGGCCAGGATCGGCGGGCGGACGTAGCGGGTGCCGTACGACTGCACCCAGCCGTGCCGCGTGGCGAGGTAGCCGGTCAGCCGCTCGGCGAAGTACTGCACCATGTCGTTGCGTTCGGGCTCGCCGTGCACGAGCACGTCGAGCCCGGCCCGCTCCTGGTACGCCACCACCTCGCGGATCTCCGCCGCGATCCGCTCCTCGTAGCCCCCGGCACCGAGCCGCCCGGCGCGGAGGTCCGCGCGGGCGGCGCGCAGCTCGGCCGTCTGCGGGAAGGAGCCGATGGTCGTCGTCGGCAGCAGCGGCAGCCGCAGCCGCGCCCGCTGGGCCGCGGCGCGCTCGGCGTACGGCGCGGGGCGGCGGGCGTCGGCCGCGGTGACGGCGGCGGTGCGGGCGCGGACGGCCGGGTCGCGGGTGAGCGGGGAGGCGGCGCGGGCGGCCAGTCCCGCGCGGCCGGCGGCGAGTTCGGCGGCGATGGCGCCGGTGCCGTGGGCCAGCCCGCGCGCGAGCGTGACGACCTCGGCGGTCTTCTGCCGGGCGAACGCCAGCCAGCGCAGCAGGTGCGGGTCGATGTCCCGCTCCGCGGCGGCGTCGAGCGGCACGTGCAGCAGCGAGCAGGACGGGGCGACGTCGACGCGGTCGGCGAGCCCGAGGAGGGTGCCGAGGGTGGCGAGGGCCCGTTCCAGGTCGCAGGCCCACACGTTGCGGCCGTCCACGACGCCCGCGACGAGCCGCTTGCCGGGCAGCCCGCCGGCGGCGGCCAGCGCGTCGAGCTGCGCGGCGGCGGCGCCGGTGAAGTCCAGCGCCAGGCCCTCGACGGGCGCCTTCGCGAGCACCGGGAGGGCGTCGCCGAGGCGGCCGAAGTACGAGGCGACGAGGAGCGAGGGGCGGTCGGCGCGGGTGCCGAGGTCGCGGTAGGCGCGCTCGGCGGCGGCGAGTTCCGCGGGCGTACGGTCCTGGACGAGCGCCGGCTCGTCGAGCTGCACCCACGCGGCGCCGGCCGCGCGCAGCTCGGCCAGCACCTGCGCGTACACCGGCAGCAGCCGGTCGAGCAGCGACAGCGGCTCGAAGTCCGCGGGCGCGCCGGGCGCGGGCTTGGCGAGCAGCAGGTACGTCACGGGCCCGACGAGCACGGGCCGCGCCGTGCCGAGCCCGAGCGCCAGGGCTTCGGCCAGCTCGTCCTTCTGCTTGGCCGCGTCGGCGGTGAAGACGGTGTCCGGGCCCAGCTCGGGCACGAGGTAGTGGTAGTTGGTGTCGAACCACTTCGTCATCTCCAGCGGCGCCGCGTCCTGCGTGCCGCGGGCCATGGCGAAGTAGCCGGCGAGGTGTTCGGCCGCGACGGCGGCGCGGTGGCGGCCGGGGATCGCGCCGACCATGACGGTGGTGTCGAGCATGTGGTCGTAGTACGAGAAGTCGCCGGTCGGCACCTCGTGGACGCCGGCGCCGGCCAGCTCCCGCCAGGTGGCGCGGCGCAGCTCCGCGCCGGTGGCGCGGAGTTCGCCGGCGGTGACCCGGCCCTTCAAGTAGCCCTCGACCGCCTTCTTCAGCTCCCGGTGGTGGCCCTGCCGGGGGTAGCCGTACACGGTCGCCCGTGCCGCCGCGGCTGCGGACTTCGCTGTCACGGAGATCTCCTTCGCGAGATGAATCCCTGAGATCCCGGGACCGGAAGGAGAGGGGGAGACAACCGCGAAGGAGGCGGCGCGGCACGTCCCCGCCGGTACCGCCCGGCGGAATTCCGCATGCCTGCCTCGTACGTCACGTGCGCCGACCCGCCCTCGAAGGTCACCGGGATGTCCGCGCACGGAAGGCCCGCGCACGGGCAGCGGGCAGGTCTTCGGACTCGCGGGCAGGTCCGTACGCGACTCGCGCGCACGGGCGCCTACTGGCCGTCGCTTCCCGGATCCGGCGGATCCAGTGCGTATGACGGCGGTCGTTCCCGCTCACCGCTGCGGGGCAGTCCCGGATTCCCACCGGGTTCCCTCTTGCGACGCCACCGCCTGGCGGACGGGGCGAACCGGCTGCACGGGCCAGTGTAGGGCGCCCCTCCGGCAGCCGCCCGCGCCGCCGCCCTTGACCCCGACGCAGGGTCAGCCTCCGAGCATGGCGCCATGACCACGAGAACCCCCGCCGTCGAGGCCGCGGGACTGCGCAAGGCGTACGGCGGCCGCGAGGTCCTCGCCGGCGTCGACCTCACCGTGCCCGCCGGCACCGTCTACGCCCTGCTCGGCCCCAACGGCGCCGGCAAGACCACCACCGTCCGCATCCTCACCACCCTCCTCCCCGCCGACGCCGGCACCGCGCGGGTCGCCGGCCACGACATCCGCCGCGCACCCGCCCGGGTGCGCGCGGCGATCGGCGTCACCGGCCAGTTCTCCGCCGTCGACGGGCTGCTCACCGGCCGCGAGAACCTGCGCCTCATGGCCGACCTCGGCCACCTCGCACGCCCCCGCGCCGCCGCCGTCACCGCCGGGCTGCTCGCCCGCTTCGGCCTCGCGGACGCCGCCGACCGGCGGGCCGCGACGTACTCCGGCGGCATGAAGCGGCGGCTCGACCTGGCGATGACCCTGGTGTCCGGGCCGCGGCTGATCTTCCTCGACGAGCCGACCACGGGACTCGACCCGCGCAGCCGCCGCGCGTTGTGGGACGTCGTCCGCGAACTCGTCGCCGACGGGACCACCGTCTTCCTCACCACGCAGTACCTGGAGGAGGCGGACCGGCTCGCCGACCGCATCGGGGTGCTCGACGGCGGCCGGCTCGTCGCCGAGGGCACCGCGGCCGAGCTGAAGCGCCGCGTCACCGGCGGCCACGTCGAACTGCACGCCGCCGACGCCGCGCGGGCGGCGGAGCTGGCGCGCCGGCTGCCCGGCGCGGTGGCCGACCCGGCGGCCCCGGCCGTCACCGTGCCGTACGACGGCAGCCTCGGCGCGCTGCGGCGGCTGCTGGCGGGCCTCGACGACGACGGGTCGGTCACCGGGCTCGCGGTGCACACCCCGGACCTGGACGACGTGTTCCTGGCCCTGACCGGCCACGCCGCCGCCGCCCGGGAGGTACGGGCATGAGCGCCCCCGGCACGTACGTCCTGCGCGACTCCGCGACCATGCTGCGCCGCAACCTGCGCCACATGGCCCGCTACCCGTCCATGACGATCATGCTCGTCGGCCAGCCGCTGCTCTTCCTGCTGCTGTTCACGTACGTCTTCGGCGGCACCATGGGCTCGGGACTCCCCGGCGGCGACCGCGGCTCCTACCTCACGTACATCGCCCCCGGGATCCTCACGATGACGGTCGCGAGCGTGTCCATCGGCACCGCCGTGCTCGTCGCCAACGACATGACCGACGGCATCATCGACCGGTTCCGCACCATGCCCATCGCGAAGTCCTCGGTGCTCACGGGCCACGTGCTCGCCGCGATGATCCAGACCGCGCTGGCGCTCGCCGCGGTCGGCGCGGTGGCCTTCGTACTCGGGCTGCGGACGGGCGCGTCGGCGGCGGACTGGGTCTGCCTCGCGGGGCTGCTCGGGCTGCTCTCGTACGCGCTGACGTGGTTCACGGTGGCGCTGGGGCTGGCCAGCCCGGACCCGGAGACGGCGAGCAACCTGCCGACGGTCTTCGTGCTGCTGCCCTTCGTGGGCAGCGGGTTCGTCCCCGTCGACACGATGCCCGCGGGGCTGCGGTGGTTCGCCGCGCACCAGCCGTTCACGCCGGTCATGGATCTGATCCGGGGGCTGCTCGGCGGGGCGCCGGACGGAGCGGACGCGGCGTGGGCGACCGGTTGCTGCGCGGCGCTCGGCGTGGCCGGCTACCTCTGGTCGCGCCGCCTCTACCGCACCCGCGCGGCGGCCTAGGATGCCCCGATGCTGACCATCGGCGAACTGGCGTCGTACGCGGGCGTGACGGTCCGCGCGGTCCGGCACTACCACGCCAAGGGCCTGCTCCCCGAGCCGGACCGGGACCACTCCGGCTACCGCCGCTACGACGCCGCCGCCGTGGTCGAACTCATCCGCATCCGCACCCTCGCCGAGGCCGGCGTCCCGCTGGCCCGGGTGCGGGAGCTGCTGCGGGCGGGCGAGGCGGAGTTCGCGGCGGCGGTCGCGGACATCGACCGGCGGCTGCGGGCCGAGATCCGCGCCCGCCAGGAGACCCGCCGCCGCATCGCCCGGCTCACGGCGGGCGACAGCCTGGCGCTGCCCGCGGAGGTGGTGGCGTTCCTGGACCGGCTCCGTGAACTGGGCGTCGACGAGCGGATCGTGGCGGTCGAGCGCGAGGGCTGGATCCCGCTCGCGGCGCACTCCCCCGACCGCGTACCGGAGTGGCTGGCCCGTAAACGGGCCCAGCTCGCCGACCCCCAGCTCCTCGACTTCTACCGCACCCTCGGCCACGCCCTCGACTGGGCGCCGGACGACCCCCGCCTGACCGCCCTCGCCGACGACCTCGCCGCGTACCTCGCCCGCCTCACGGCGGAACGGGGGCGCGACTACGTCGCCGACGTCGACCTCGCGCCGCCGCTCGCGGAGCTGATGGACACGCTGGCGTTCGAGGCGGCGCCGCCGGCGCGGCGACTCATCGAGCTGCTGCGGGAGCGGGGCTGGACGGGGTGGACGCGGCTGGAGCCGCTGGAGACGCGTCGATCTCCGGGGTGATGGGTACACATCACGTGGGGTCGGCGGGACTCGGGAGGCGGAAGAGATGGCCGTGGAACGTCGATCAGGGCTGCCGGAAAAGAGGAGAGCGGGCAGCGGCGGGCGGGGCGGGGGAGGGCAGACCGGGAGCCGGCCGGAAGGATGGTTCGACTGGCCGGGGCTGAAGGCCGACCTCCGGGCCGCGGGACCGGATGCGGGCATCGCGCTCGTCGTCACCGGGGCGATATTCGTCTGGCTCTACGTCCGCGTGGACAACGGCTCGTCGGCGACCGTCCAGGTCATGCCGATGCTCGCCGACGCCGACCGCTACTGGATGTACTGGCTCTGCCAGGCGTTCGGCTGGTCCGGCCTGCTGTGGGCGTGGATCACCATCGTCTTCAGCCTCCTGCGCACGGGCCCGCGCCCGCGGGTCCCCTGGCTGCCGCCCGCCGGGCTGGAGAAGCTGCACCGCACGACGAGTCTGACGACGATCGCGCTGATGTTCATGCACGCGGTGATGTTCTTCCTGGAGGAAGTCCGCGGCAACGAGGGCGGCGCGACCTGGGCCGGCCGGTTGTGGGACGCCTTCGTCAAGGTCTTCGTACCCGGCGGCTACGCCACCGGCACCGGCCGCATCGCCATCCTCGTCGGCCTGCTCGCGTTCTACCTCGCGATCCCGCTGGGCCTCGCGTACTACCTGCGCCAGCGCACCGGTTCGCGCATGTGGCGGGCGCTGCACCGCTTCATCATCGTCGTCTACGTCCTGAGCGTCTGGCACACGCTGCTGTACGGCACGAACGTCTGGTACGACGGCGCCTTCCGCACCCTGGTCTGGGCCCTCCAGATGCCCATAGCCGCCATGCTCCTCCTCCGCCTCCTCTCCCCCGCCCGCCCCAGCGAACGCCTCCACCTCCGCGGCCCCCGCCGCGCCCGCCCCCTCCCGCTGACCGCCCGCGCCGCCGGCCGCCTGGCGGTCGTCGCGACGGTGGTCGGCCTGGCGGCGGTGGTCGCCACGGGCGTGGACGGCGGCCGCACCCCGGACGGGGCGTCGCCGGGGCTGTGGCCGGAGCAGTGGGTGATCTGGGCGGGGCTGCTGGCACTGACGCTGGCCCTGGTGGCGGTGATGCACCGAACGCGGCCGACGAGTGAGCGCAGGCAATCTGCTGGCAGTGCAGGTAGTATGCAGGCATGACGGCCGTGACCATTCGTGACGTTTCCGAGGAAACCCTGAGAGCGATCAAGGTGCGTGCAGCCCAGGAAGGGAAGTCCCTCCAGGGCTTCCTGCACGAGTTGATCGAACGTGAGGCGGCGATCCCCACGATGGACGAGATCGTCACGCGCATCCGTGGGCATGCCTCGGTCGATATCACCGATGTGGACACCGCCGCGCTCGCGGACGAGGAGCACCGTTGATCGTCGTCGACTCGTCCGCGATCGTCGATCTTCTGGTCGAC
Source organism: Streptomyces sp. WAC 06738 (assembly GCF_003945505.1). Classification (NCBI taxonomy): domain Bacteria; kingdom Bacillati; phylum Actinomycetota; class Actinomycetes; order Kitasatosporales; family Streptomycetaceae; genus Streptomyces; species Streptomyces sp. WAC 06738. The sequence goes on from NZ_CP029618.1 coordinate 4,129,160, forward strand.
ACCGGCGCGAGAGGCAAGGCGGCCGCCCGCCACCTGGCCGGCGCGAGCCTGCTGTCCGCCCCGTACCTCATCGATACCGAGGTCACCTCCGTACTGCTGCGCCTCGAGCGTGCCGGGGTGCTCGCCGGGGACAAGACCACGCGCGCCGTGGCCGACTACCGCACCCTGCCCATCCGCCGGCACGAGCACCTGCCGCTGCTGGAGCGCGTGCGTCAGCTCGGGAGCGTGCGTTCCTACGACGCCTTCTACGTCGCCCTCGCCGAGGGCCTCGACGCCCCGCTGCTGACCTCCGACGCAAGACTCGCCCGTGCCCCGGGGCCGCGCTGCCGCGTCATCAGCCTCCACGACGAGAGCTGATCCGGCGTTCAGGCCCCGGGCGTTCAGGCCCCCGGGGTTCGGGCCCTCGGGGTTCAGGCCCCCGGCGTGGGGGCCTCCGGGGGGAGGAGGCCGTCGGCCTTGGCCGTGGTCCAGAGCTGCTCCGGGACCGGGTGCGCGAACGCGCGTACGGTATCGGCCACTTCAGCGGGAGCGCGGGCGCCGATCACCACGCCGGTCACCGCCGGGTGGCCGAAGGGGAAGGCGATCGCCGCCGCGGCCGGCGGAACGCCGTGCCGGCGGCAGAGGGTGTGCCAGGCGGCGACGCGGGCGGCGAGGGCCGGGGGAACGGTGGTGTAGCCGTGGGGGGCTCCGGGGCGGGGATCGGTGAGGAGGCCCGACTGGTAGACGCCCGCCGCCAGCACCGCGACCCCGCGGGCCGCGCAGAGCGGCAGCAGTTCGTCGAGGCCCGTGTGGTCGAGGAGGTTGTACCGGCCCGCGAGCATCACGCAGTCCGGCCCCGGCGCGGCCACCTCGCGGAGGTAACGGGCCGCCACCGGCGCGTGGTTGACGCCGATCGACACGGCGCCGACCGTGCCGCGGGCGCGGAGTTCGGCCAGCGCCCGGTAGGCGTCCGTGACGGCGACGGGGAAGTCCTCGTCCGGGTCGTGGACGTGCAGCACGTCGATCCGGTCGAGACCCAGCCGCGCCAGGCTGTCCTCGACCGAGCGCATGACACCTGCGTACGAGTAGTCCCGCCGCGGCCCCACGCCGGGCGGCGGGTCCGCCCAGATCGGCTGCGTGTCGGTGCCGCCGGGCACGATGAGCCGGCCGACCTTCGTGCACAGCGCGTACTCCCCGCGCGGGCGGGCGGCGAGCGCGGCACCGGCGCGGCGCTCGGAGAGCCCGTACCCGTAGACGGGCGCGGTGTCGAAGAGCCGGACGCCGGCGTCCCAGGCACGGTCGACGGTGCGGGCGGCGTCCTCGTCGGACACGGGCGCGAAGAGGCCGCCGATGGAGGCGAGTCCCAGCCCGAGGCGGGTGACGGCCACGCCGGTACGTCCCAGGGGGACGACCTCGTCGGCTCGCATACGGCGGCTCCTCTCGGGGGTGGTGGGTGCTTTCGGGGCGGTAGCGGGCCCGGGTCTGGGGGCGGGGGCCGGGTCCGGAGGGTAGACGGTCCCGACGTGCGGCTGGGTCCGGGGTAGACGGGTCCCGACGCGCGGGCCGGGTCCGGGGTAGACGGGCCCCGACGTGCGGCTGGGTCTGGGTGGACGCAGGCCGGGTCTGGGTGGACGCGGGCCGGGTGCGGTGGGTCGGAGGCCGGGTACGGGGAGGCCGGCCGGGTCCGTCGCCCCCGTACTGCTCCATGCCCCCATCTCCCCTCACGCCCGCCCAAGGGTATGCGGCCGGACTGACAGCGCGGGGGGCGTCAGGGCGTTGAGCTGGTACGTCGTGTCTGTGCGGGCCGGGTGCGGGGGTACGGTGCCGGGCCGGCGGTGCTTCGCTGGGGGTGCCGGTGTGCGGGGTGGCGGCGAGGGGAATGGCCGTGTCGTCAAGGCTCCCCCCGGGCCACCCCGCTTGTGAGTGTGCGGGCCTCCGCCCGGCGTCAAGGGCGCTCCCTCCGCTTCGCTGCGGGAACGTCGCTGCGCGATGGGGCTTCGCCCCACCCTTGACACCGGACTCCGGCCCGTAAAAGACCGGCAGCTAAGGGTGGCCCGGAGGGAGCGGGCGCCCTCCGACTGGGACTACGGATGCCGAGCCCCGCGGACGGGGGCCGGAACACCGGGAGTTCGAGCTGCCCCGATCGCGGGTGGGCGCGGAGACGGGGAGCGGCGGCCGGGGTGGCTCCGGTCGTGGGCGCCAGGGCCAAGGGGGCCGGAGCCCGGCCCGGTTGCCGGCGCATCCGCGGGTAGGACCCGGGCCGGGTTATCCGAACCAGGACGGGACTCCGCCGGGGGTGACACGGGGCGCCCGGTGACCGGCCTTTACCGACGCTCCGCGTCGAAGGCTTGGGCGACGGCCAGGCTGTCCTCGTAGACGTGGTGCCGGGTGACAAACCCGTCCTCGACCGTGAGGTGCAGCGCGAACCGGGCGCGATACACGCGTCCGGTGGACCGGGCGGTCTGGCGGATCTCCCCGAGCACAACGGCATCCTCTCCGTCGACCAAGATGCGCTCGACCTGGGTCGCCACGTCTTCCGGTACGTGATGCTCGGCAATCTCGCGGAAGTGGGCCGCCGCGTCGGCGCGGGTGGACCGGTGGCGGATCCAAGGCGTAGCGGGGCGACCGTGCTCGGCTTCGGGCCAGTCCAGCTTCCAGTCGCTCTGCTCGGCGTAGAGCTCAGCGATGCGGGCGGGATCGCCCTCACCGATCCGACGCAGCAACTCCTCAACCACAGAGCGCGTGCTCGCGGGCACGGCTTCCGACACGACTGCCCCCTTCGTCTCTTGGCCCGCGTTCTGGCAACGCGGCGAGATCAGCAAGTTTGCCCGCCCAGGCCGGCCGACACGATTACCCCGGAGGTAAGACAGCCCCTTCGCTCGGGCGGCTGCGTCTTGGTGAGCGAAAGTCGACCCACGTGGGCGATTTGTCCTCGTTCTGCAAGAGGGGTACGGCGAGTTTGTATCGGTGGCGCTCCCTCGGGGCGGGCGGGCAGCGGCCAACGCCTTCAGGAGCGGCCTCGTGCACGCGAGTGGGCGAAACTCGGCTCTCGTGGGTGCTTTTGGGTGATTTAGGCGGTAGGCCACCGCGGGTTCGCGCCAAGTGTGTTCACCCGGGCGCGCTCGGGCAGTGGATCCCCGCCGTGGTGGGTGGTCGATGCCCGTAATGGGGAGAAACTCGACTGGCGTGGGGTATTTAGCCTGGTTTGTTGGGTCAGTTGACATGAGTTTGTGCATCGCGAGCGGCCGGGGCGCGTGTGTGTGCGAGTGAAGGGGCGAAAGTCGGGCTTCGGGGCTTGTTCTGGGCTGGATCGGCGGGTGTTACCGCGAGTTACGGCGAGATTTCTCCGCTCGGGGCGCGCCGTAGGGCGTGGAGGTACGTGGTGCAGCATCGCCCGCGATCGGGGCAGTCAACTCCGGGTGTTCCGGCCCCCGTCCGCGGGGCTCCGCATCCGTAGTCCCAGTCGGAGGGCGCCCGCTCCCTCCGGGCCACCCGTAGCTGCCGGTCTTTCGGGCCGGAGTCCGGTGTCAAGGGTGGGGCGAAGCCCCATCGCGCAGCGACGTTCCCGCAGCGAAGCGGAGGGAGCGCCCTTGACACCGGGCGGAGGCCCGCACACTCACAAGCGGGGTGGCCCGGGGGGAGCCCCAACGACACGGCCATTCCCCTCGCCGCCACCCCCGGTACGGGCACCCCCAACGCACCGCCGCTACCCCGACGCCGTACCCCCGTACCCGGCCCGCGCAGACACGACGTACCAGCTCAGCGCCCTGCTGCCCCCCGCGTTGTCAGTCCGGGCGCATACCCTTGGGTGGGTGTGAGGGGAGATGGGGGCTTGGCGCAGTACGGGGGCTGTGGACCCGGCCGACCTCCCCCGGACCCAGCCTCCGACCCACCGCACCCGGCCTCCGTCCCGCCGCACCCGGGCTGCGCGTCGGCATCGGTCTCCGTCCCTCACCCGGGCTGCGCCCCGGACCCGGCTGCGCCCCCCCAGACCCGGCCGCGCCCCCCAGACCCGGGCCGCGCCCCCGGATCCGGCCCGATTCCCCAGGACCCGGCCCGATTCCGCCGGACCCGGCCCGCGCCCCGAGAGCCGACTCCCGCCCCAGCCCGTCCCCTACCCCTTGAAGTACTCCGACATCATCCCGCTCACCCACCCCGGCTGCCGCACCTCCACCGGCAGGAACTCCCTCATCATCGGCTTCAGGTCCACCACCGGCGTCCCCGACACCGCGTCAAGTCCCACCACCCGCAGTTCCCGCCCCTCCACCCCCGCGATCTCGCACGTCGTCGCCCCCAGCCGGTTCGGTCTCCTCGGGCCCCTGCCCGCGAAAATCCCCATGGGCGGGAGGTCCGTGCGGCCCCGGTACGGGCGGGGTTCGTGGAAGGCTTCGGCGGCTGGTTCCGGGAAGCGGTCGAAGACGAACAGGACCTCCACGTGGGAGAAGTCCTCCAGGCCCTGGAGGCAGGACTCGCCGAAGCGTTCGTCCACCGTGATCGTGCTGCGGACAGCACCCCAGTTGTCCGTGTTCTGGATGTCCGTCCGGTCGTTCCGGACCGTGCCAATCGGTGTGATCTCGAAGCTCGGCATGGCCAGAGGCTATCCCCGGGGAGATCGTGGCCCTGCTCACGCAGGTCCGTGCGCGCGCTCCTGCGACCGCGTCCCCACCTTCGACACCTGCGCCCCCACCGCCGACGCCTGCGCCCCTCCACCCCGCCGGGCTGACGCCTCGCCGGGCTGACGCCCCGCCAGGCCCGTCACCCCTCCCCGTTCACGAAGTACGACGGGCACCGCACCCCCTCCTCCTGCGCCCTGTTCAGCGCCCGCAGCCGCTCCCCGCGCACCGTCTCCAGGCCGGGCCCCTCGCCCTCCCCGTCGCGGAAGTACGAGATCGCCTCCCGGCCCAGGTCCTCCACCAGCAGCAGCTCACCGCGGGCGAAGGGCTTCTCGTCGTTCCACTCCACCGGGTCCGGCAGCCGCACCGTCACCCGCTTCTCCGTCGACGGCGGTACGTGCCAGCGGACGTCGGTGAGCGTGACCTCCACCCACGGGAACGCATCCGGCGGGTGCGGGACCTGCTGCACGTCCGCCACCGTGCCCTCCAGCAGGCGCTTCGTGCACGCCGCGTTCTCCAGGCGCGACAGCCCCTTGCCGTCCGCGTCCCCTCCCGCATCCCCTCCGGCGTCCTCCGCGGCGCCCGCCCCCGCGTCGTCCTTCGCGATACGGTCCGTCCCCGCGCCGCTGATCGTCGTGTACGCGAGCAGGCAGAACGCCACCACCGCCGCGGCGCTCACCACCACCGCCAGCGCCCGCCGTGCCCCCCGCACCCGCCGGACCCCCGGCGCCGGCTCGGCCCAGCCCCAGTCCCCGCCCGCCGCCTCCGCCTCAGCCGCCTCAGCCGCCGCAGCCGCCGACTCCGACGACGCCCCCGGCGCCCCCGACTCCGACGACTCCCCCGCCCCCGGCGCCCCCGCCCCCGACTCCGCCTCCGCCGCGATCAGCCCCAGCGCCCGCCGCAGCCGTGCCTCCTCCGCCTCCGTCAGACCCGGCACCTCACCCCACCTCCCTCTCCCGCAGCCGCGTGCGCAGCACCGCCGCCGCGCCGTGCAGGCGGCTCTTGACCGTGCCCTCCGGGATGCCCAGGGCCTCCGCGATGTCCTTCACCGGCAGGTCCGCGTAGTAGCGCAGCACCACCACCTGGCGCTGCCCCGGCGGCAGTTCCTCCAGGCCCTCCGCCACCGCCAGGGCCAGCAGCCTGGCGTCCTCGGGGTGTTCGGCCGGGCGGGTCCAGCGGGCGGCGAGGCGGTCGCGCAGGCCCGCGTCGCGGGTGCGGCCGCGGTGCCAGTCCGCGGCTACGCGGGAGGCGACCGCCGCCGCCCACGCGGCCGGGTTGCGGACCGGGGCGCGGTCCGGGGCCAGGTGCTGTTCCAGCAGCTTGAGCTGGACCTGCTGCACGCCGTCGTCGAGTTCGCCGAACGGCACGCCGCCGAGCGCGAGCACGGCCCGTACCCGGCGCGTGTCGGCCGCGGACAGCGCGAGGTCCGTGTGACCCCCGCCGTCCGCGCCGTCCGCGCCGTGCCCGCCGTGCGCCGGTCTGCGGCGGACTGCCATCGCGTCGCCTCCCTCGCCCTGCCTGCAACCGCGTCAGGGCTATGACGGAGTACGGGCACAGAACGTTCGCCCGGACCGTGAACCGCTGACCGACCTCACCCCGGCACCACCGCCAGGGCGTCCACCTCCACCCGGAAGTCCGGGCTCACCAGGCCCGCGACCTGCACCAGCGAACTCGCCGGCGGGAGCGCCGGGTTCTGGATCTCGTCCCGTACGCGGCGGAACGCCGGCAGGTCGTCGAGGTCCGTCAAGTAGACCGTCAGCTTCACGACGTGCTCCAGGCCGGAACCCGCCGCCCGCAGCGCCGTCGTGAGGTTCGCGAACACCTGGCGCACCTGCGCCTCCGCGTCGTTCTCGCCCACCAGGCGGCCGGCCTCGTCCAGCGGCACCTGGCCGGAGACGGCGACCATGGTGCCCGTGAACGTCACCGCGTGGCTGTAGCCGTTGACCGGCGGGGATCCGTCGGGTCGGACGATGTGCTGCATGCGCGTGCTCCGCTCGTCGATCGGTTCAGTGCTCGGCTAGTCGATCAGATACCGGCATCTCGAACCTACCTTCCGCACGAATCTTGCTTTCCTTCCCGCCACGGGTGATATCCGGACACGTCATCTTCCATTCCCTCGCCGCGGCCCGCTCGGTGGCAGCCTGGTAGCGACTGCGTGCACGAGCGAAACGGGGGCGAATCCATCGTGCGCATTGTGGTGATCGGTGCAGGCGTGATCGGTACGGCGCTGGCGGTGCAACTCGGCAGCGGAGGACAGCGGGGCGGGGGACCGCGGGCGGACGGCGACGTGCAGGTGTGGCTGCTCGACGGCGGCGAACCGGGGGCCGGGACCACGGCGAGCTCCATGGCCTGGATCAACGCCCACTCCAAGACCCCGCGGCACTACCACGAGTTGGCGGTCTCGGGCATGCGCGCCCACGCCGCTCTCGTACGGGCCACGGGGCCCGCCGCGTACGCGGACGGGGGAGGCGGCGGCGCCCGCGGCCCCGGCTGGTACCGCCCCGGCGGTGCCCTGCGGTGGGCCTCAGCAGAAGCCGGGCTCGACGAGCTCCGCCGGACCGTCGCCCGGCTGCGCGACTGGGGGTACGCCGCGGAGTGGATTCCCGTGACACGCGCCCGGGAGCTGGAGCCGGCGTTGCGCATCGAAGACGCCGCCCAGGTCGCGTACTTCCCCGACGAGGCCGCCGTCGACCCGCGGCCCTTCGTCGCCCACCTCCTCGCCGCCGCCCGCGCCCGCGGCGTCCACGTCCGTACCGGCGAGGCCGCCCGCGTCGTGGCCATCGACACCGCAGGCGGCCGGGTGCGCGGCGTGCGGTGCGCCGGGGGCGAGACGGTGCCGGCGGACGTCGCGGTGTGCTGCGCCGGGTGGCGGACCCCGGCGGTCGCGGCGCTGGCCGGGGCGTACGTGCCGCTGGTGCCCGGCGACGCGCCGGGGTCCGAGGCGCCGACGCTCCTGGCCCACCTGCGGCCGGACGAGGCCGCGGGGCCGCCGCTGACCCGCATGGTGCTCAGCCCGCGCCTGCACGCCCGCCCGCTCGCCGGCGGGCGCGTCTACCTGGAGGCGCTGGACCTCAACGACGAGGTGGACCAGCACACGCCCGCCGCGCGCGTCACCGCGCTCGGCCGCGAACTCCACGCTCGTGCCCGCGCCATGCTGCCCGGCCTCGCCGGCACCGCCCGGCTCGCCGGCGCCCGGGTCTGCACCCGGCCGCTGCCGCCGGACGACAACTCCATCGTCGGCCCGCACGCCGAGGCCGAGGGGCTGTACACCGTCGTGACGCACAGCGGCATGACCCTGTCCCTGCGGCTGGGGGAGCTGGTGGCACGGGAGTTGCTGACCGGCCGGGACGCGCCGGAGCTGGCGCCGTACCGGCCCGCCCGCTTCGTACGCCCTGAGGGCGTGCCTCGTACGCCCTGAGGACCCCCGCTTCCCCGACCGTGCGCGTCAGCGCAGCATCCGCGCCGCCTTGTACGAGAAGTCCCGCGCCGCCGGCACGTTCCGGAACGGCCGCAGCCGCTCCCGGAACCCGGCGAGATAGCCCCGTACCCGCTCCGACTGGATGTCCTCCGTCGCCCGCAGCGCGCCCGTCGCCACCTGGCAGGCGCGCTCGACCTCCCGCTGCTGGAGCCACGCCGTGGCCAGCACGACGCGCGTGAACGCGATGCTGCGCGCGTACCGGTCCGTGCGCGCCGCGATCCCGTGCTCCGCGTGCGGCCGCGCGGCGCGCGCCTGCCGCAGGTCGACGAGGCAGTGCGCGATCTCGTCGTGCAGCTCCGCGCCGCTGAAGTAGCGCAGCCAGACCGGCTCCTGGGCGGGCGTGCCGGCGGACAGCGAACTCTCGGCGTGGGAGAGGGAGATGGCGGTCGCGCGCGAGTCGCGCAGCCGGGCGTGCGCGCGGGCGGCCATCGCGTGCAGCGCGGCGCGTCCGGCGGGGGTGAGGCCGGGTTCGGCGAGGCCGGCTTCGGCGAGTTCGACGGCTTCGCGGTAGTCGCCGAGGTGGACCGCCTGGTGGGCGAGGGTGCCGAGGATCTTGGCGGCGAACGCGCGGTCGTGGCCGTGGTACGCCATGTCGAGGGCGAGCCGCAGATACCGCCGGGCGGCGCCGTGCCTGCCGGTGTCGTACAGCAGGTGCGCGGTGTGGTGGGTGACGAGGGCCGCGGCGCGGAACAGGTTGCGGCCGACCGTGCCCGTGTAGTTGCCTTCGAGCATCGGCAGCACGTCGGTACGGAGGTGGGTCATCGCGATCGACCGGGCGGCGCCGCCGCCGTAGCGGTTGTCGAGCATCGCCAGGTGCTCCGTGAGCGCGTGGATCTTCGCGATGTCCGGCTGTCCGACGCGGTACGAGCCGATGGCGCGCTGCGGCGGCGTGGGCGGCGTGGCCCGGCGCCAGCGGCGGACGGAGTCCCGCAGGTCGGTGGCGGAGACCGGGGGAGGGCGTAGCGCGGGTCGGCGTCCCAGAGCTGGGCGGCGGTGCGGACGGCGCCGAGGGGCGTCGACGGGCCGCGCAGGCCGAGGTCGTCGGGAGGGAGGCGGCGGGCGAGGGAGGCGGCCCCGCCGGCGGTGGCGTAGCCGGATGGGGGCGGGGCGGCGAGGTCGCGGGGCGTGATGTCGCGGCCGAGCCGCCGGGAGAACACGGCGGCGATCAGCTCGGGCGGTACGGAGGAGCCGAAGCTGCCGCGCAGCCAGCGCTTGACGTAGGTGTGCGTGCACCGGAGTTCGAGCCCGCGGCGGCGGCCCAGCTCCCGTACCTGGCCGGCGAGGGAGGTGGGGGTGAGCCCCGACTCCCGCATGAGGGCGGCCAGCCGGACGTTCACGTTCTCGCCCGGGGCGGCACCGGGGTGTGGGCCGGTGCCGCCGCCTATGCCGGGCCCCCGGCCGCCCGAAGCCCTGGCACGGGGCCGGGATGCGGTGGTGGACGGGGATGCGGTGGTGGAGGTGGATGACGCGCTGGGCCGGGTTCCGGGGGTGGAACTGGTCGCGGTCGCGGACCCGGCCCCGGACGCCGCCGGGGCACCGAACCGCCGGAAGAGGGCCCGCCCCACCGCGTGCCCGGCTCCCCCGGGATCGGCGCCCGGTTGCCCGCCCGCGGCACCGTTCGCCTCCCGCCGGGATGCCTTCCGCTCCCGTACGCCCTGCTCCCCGCCGGCCGGTGCGCCCCGCTCCCGCACCCCCGACTCCCGTACCCCGCTCCCCCGTTCGCGCCCGCCCGCCCCCGGCCCCCGTTCCCCCGCGCCCCGGACCGCCCCCAGGCGTTCCCGCGCGAACCGGTTGCGCCAGCGGCACACGGTCGCCGGGGTGATGCCGAAGCGGGCCGCCACTTCGCCGTTCGACTCGCCCGCCGCACACGCCAGCACGATCCGGCAGTGCAGCCGCGTCGCCGCCGGGGTGGCGCTCTGTGCGACCAGGTGTTCGAGGAAGTGGAGTTCCCGGTCCGTCAATGTCAACCGAGTCGTGGGCCTGCCTCGCGTCATGGACGCGCATTATTGCCGGTCCGGCGCCGCACGCAGGACACTCTGCCTCGGACGACCCTCGAACGACCTGGAGGATCACCCGATTTAATGCGCGTAGTAATGGTGAACGCTCTGCACACCCCTGGAACTTACGAACGGCACATGCCAGACGGCAGGCTACGGAGCGCAAAGTTCCGGTCTGAGCCGGCAGATCGAGGTAGCGCTTACATGACCACGACGGGACCACCCGCCGACGGCCACACCCCGCAGCCCGCGGACGAGGACTCCTCGGGCCCTTCCTCGGGCGATGCACGAGAGGACGGAGCAGACACCCAAGGTGCCCCACGGGAGCCGGAACCCGGCCCCGTGGCGCCGCCGCCGACGCTGCTCCGCGTCGAGCTGGCCAAGCGCGGCTGGGCGAGGTTCTCGACGTTCGAGGTCCACTACACGCACGCCGCGCGCAAGGCCGCCGCCGAGTACGGCGACCCGCGGCTCGCCCGGCTCACCATCTCCAGCACCACCTTCAAGCGGTGGCTCGCCGGGGAGCAGATCCCGCGCGGCAACGCCGGCACCGTCCTGGAGCACATGCTCGGCATCGACGTCGACGCGCTCCTCGGCCCGGCGCCCACGCGCACGTTCACCACGCCCCGCCTGCCCGACGACGCCTCCCTCGCCACCGCCCGCGCGCTCGACGTCACCTGGTCCACGTCCTTCCTCTCGCCCACCGCGCCGGCCCCCGGCGGCGGCGGGGTCTGGCAGCTCGACGGCCACCGCGTCTTCGACGGGACTTCCGTCGCCGTGCAGTTGTACGAGGCCGAGGCCGGCTCCGACAGCGTCGTCATCGGGCCCGACGACCACCCGCACCTGCGCGACTTCATCCGCCCCGCGCGCCGCGCGCTCCTGCTCGCCGCGCTCGGCGCGCGGCGCGGCGAGGGGCTGTTCGTGCTCGACGCCGTACGCGCCCGGCAGCCCGTCGCCGCCGACCCGGTGGACGTGCTGCCGATCCCGCGCGCGTACCGGCTCGACGATCTGACGTACGCGGTCCTCTGGGCCGTGCTCAACCTCGACGACGGCCTCCTCGCCGACGACGCCGTGCTGGAGGCGGAGCGCAGCGGGCTGGACGACTTCCTCACCCGCGAGCGGTCCGCCGTGGCCCGCTCGGCGATGCCGGAGCTCTCCGACGTCGGCACCGCGTGGCTCGGCTCGTACGTCTGCGACCGGCACATCCTGCGCGAGCTGCGCGCCGACTCCGGTGAGCCGCCGGTGTTCTGGGCGCGCGAGCAGTTCGGCGAAGAGGCCGCCGCCTGGCTCTTCTTCCGGCACAAGCACACGTATCTGCGCGCGCTGCACGACCTGCTCGCGGACGCCGACCGCCCGTACGGGTACGCCTTCTGCCTGCCGCACAACGCGGTCAAGACCAGCGAGCGCTACGAGCGCACGCTGCTCTTCCTGACGCTGGCGCTGCTGGAGCGGCACGGGCTGACCACGTGGGTGGTCACGGAGCCGGAGTACGCGCAGGTGGACGGGTTCGCGCTGGTGCCGGGCGAGCGGGCGATCATCGCCAACTGGCTCCGTACGGACGGGATCTGGCAGGTCGACACCACCAGCCACTGGGCGCGGCTGCGCGCGTACGCCGACGCCGTACGGCACGCGCGGACGCACAGCGTCACCGACGGCGCCACGCCCGCGGAGCGGCTGCGCCGGCTGGCGGACCACCTGGACCTCGACTGGGCCTGGCTCACCGACCGGTGCGCGGAGCTGGGGCGGTACGGCAGCGCCGGGATGCTCCGGCCGCGCAGCCGGCTGATCGGCCTGGCGGAGCTGGACGACGTGCTCCGCTACGTCGGCGGGCTGGGGCCGGGCGACCCGGCCGGGCGGGAGGCCGCCGAGGGCGATCCCGGCGTCTTCGCCGGGGCCGTGACCGGCGGAAACCGAACGCAGTTCCGGCCCGACCGGCACCGCGGCGGGCGAAGATGACGCATGCGTTCGAACCCCCGGGAAGCGACCCCCAAACGACCCCGGGAAGCGCTAGCAACGACACCGCTTGCTGAGCAATGTAGGTGTGGCTCACGGTGCCGTTGAGGCCACGGTGACCACTCGATGTGTGTGCGCCGCGCGCGCACTGCCCGGCAGACGGCCGGAAGAAACGCCGCACGACGCCGTACGACAGCGCAGCCAGATGCTGGCATCGTACGGCCCATCCAGCGAGGAAGCCCATGTCCGACCACCCCGCTCCCGCCGGGAACGACGGCCCCCGCCAGGGCCGGTTCCCCTCCCGGCGGCGCCGCGCGGGCCGCGCCCTGCGCGCCCGGCTCTGGCGGGTCACGCTGCTGCCGGTGACCGCCGCGCTGCTGGTGGGTGGCGCCACGACGTACGGCGCGCTCATAGGCGGGTCGACGAGCGCCGAGACCCGCATGATCATCGGTGCCGGAGTGCTGGCCGTGGTGGGCATCACGGTCCTGGCGATACTCCGCATCGGCGCGCTCGCCGACGCGCTCGACGCCGAGGAAGACGCCCGCGCGGAACGCAACCTGGAGCTGACCGCGCTCCTGGAGGCCGCGCAGGGCGAGCTGCTGCGCCTGGTCGACCAGGCGCAGCGCGGCGAACGCCCCGAGCCCGACGCGCTGTCGCTGCAAACCGCGCCCCCCTCCGCCCGCGCCGCCGCCGACGTCACCCCCGAGACGGTGGAGCGCCTGGTGCACGCCACCGTGCACGCCGCGCTCAAGGCCGTCGTGGACGTCTCCTCCCGCGGCCGCATCGAGGTCTTCGTCAACCTCGCCCGCCGGCTGCAGAACCTCGTCATCCGCTCCCTGGACGAGCTGGACGGGCTGGAGAAGCAGGTCGAGGACCCGGACCTGCTGCACGGCCTCTTCCAGCTCGACCACCTCGTCACCAGGCTCCGCCGCCAGGTGGAGAGCCTGGCGATCCTCGGCGGCGCCGTGCCGCGCCGCATCAGCCGGCCGATGCCGGTGAACGCCGTGCTGCGCTCGGCGGTCTCCGAGGTCGAGGACTACGGGCGCGTCAAGCTGGTGCCGCCGATGACCGGCGTGCTGGAGGGTGCCGTCGCCCCCGACGTCATCCACCTGATCGCCGAACTCGTCGAGAACGCCGCCGGGTTCTCCCCGCCGGAGACCAAGGTCGAGCTGCGCGTCGAGCCGGCCGCGGCCGGTCTGGTCGTGGAGATCGACGACCGCGGCCTCGGGCTGCAGTCCGACACGCAGGACCGGATGAACACCCTGCTGAGCCGGGCCACTCCGCAGGTCGTGGACGAGCAGATCAAGGACGGCCGCATCGGCCTCCTCGTCGTCGCGCACCTCGCGCGCCGGCACCGGATCCCCGTCCAGCTCCAGCGCAACGTCTACGGCGGCTGCCGCGCCACCGTGCTGCTGCCCAACGCGCTGCTGATGGACCCGGAGGAGAAGGCGAAGCCGGCCACCCGCGAGCCGCAGGCCGCCGCACCGCAGCCGCAGGCCGCCGCGGTCGCCGCGCCGCAGCCCGCGGCCCTCGCCGCCGACGCCGCCGAGCGCCGCCCGGCCGCCGTCGGGAGCGCCGCCCCCGCGTCGCTGCCCGCCCGTACCGCCAACGGCGTGGCGCGGCAGCGGCAGCAGGGCGCCGCCGAGATCAACGGCGCGACCCAGAGCAGCGCCGCGCACGAGGCCACGGGAGGGCACCGGATCCCCGGCGCCCCCGAGAGCACGGGCACGCACCGGATCACGGGGACCCAGGAGAGCACCGGCCGCCACGACATCCTCGGCGCCTACGACAACACCCCCGCGTACGACGGCACGGAGTACGAGAGCACCGGCCCGTACGAGAACACCGCCGCCCACGAGCGCACCCCCGCGTACCCTCCCTCACCGGCTACGCCCTCACTGGCGGGGGAACCCCCATCGCCCGGCGCCGGCCACCCCGACACCACCGGCTACACCCCCCGCCACGCCGCCCCGCCCCCCGCGTCGCCGGCTCCGGCTCCCGGGCAGCGCCCCCCGCTGCCCGAGCGCTCCGGCAGCCACCTGGTGCCCGAGCTGCGCCGCGAACCCGGCGTCCCCGGTGCCGCGCCCGGCGGCCCGGCGGCCCCCTCCTCACCCCTGAACACCGGCCTCATGGCGAGCTTCACCGCCGGCTCCCGGGCCGCGGAGGACGGCGACCAGCGCGCCGCCGACTACGCCGAAGACCCGGCCGGACCCGCCCCCACGCACCAGCACCGATCCACGGAAGGCCCGTCTACGTGAGCGAAAGCCTCGACTGGCTTCTGGCCAACTTCGTCCAGCAGGTCGCCAGCGCCCGCAGCGCCGTCGTCGCCTCGACCGACGGCGTGCGGATGCACGCGCACGACCTCGACACCGCCGCCGCCGACCGGCTCGCCGCGGTGGCCACCGGCCTCTTCTCGCTCGGCGCCGGTATCGGAACCGACACCGTGCGCGGCGTGCGCCAGGTGCTCGTGGAGCACGAGGACGTGGTGCTGTGCGTGATGGCCGCGGGCCCGGGCGCCGTCCTGGCCGTGCTCGCCGAGCCGGACGCGGACCTGGGCGTGATCGGCTACGAGATGGGCCAGTTGGTCAAGCGCGTCCCGACCCACCTCACCTCGCCCGCACGGACCGCCGCCGCCGCGGCCCCGGGCTCCGTCCGGTGACATGACGTCGTACGACGACGCCCCCTGGGTGGAGGACGGAGCCCCGCGGTTACGCCCGTACGCGGTCACCGGCGGGCGGACCGTGCCGACCCGCAGGCTGGCCCTGGAGACGCTGGTCATGGCCGCCAAGACGCTGCCCCGGGTGCCGCTGACGCCGGAGCACGACGAGACGCTGCGGGAGTGCCGTGCGGGCCCGCGCTCGGTGGCGGAGGTCGCCGGCCGGCTCGGGCTGCCGGTGGCGGTCACCAAGATCCTCCTGTGCGACCTGCTCGACACCTGCGCGCTCATCCTGACGGCGCCCGCGGGCCCGCCAGACCCCACCGACCCATACCTACTGGAGAAGGTCCTTGTCGGACTACGCAATCTCTGACGACTCCTTCGTCCCGCTGAAGATCGTGATAGCCGGCGGGTTCGGGGTCGGGAAGACCACGATGGTCGGTGCGGTGAGCGAGATCCCGCCGCTGACGACCGAGGAGACCCTCACCGCCGCGAGCGTCGACCACGACAGCCTGGACGGGGTGCCGGAGAAGGACGCCACCACCGTCGCGATGGACTTCGGCCGTATCACCCTCACGGCCCACCACATGATGCTGCTGCTGTTCGGCACGCCGGGCCAGAAGCGGTTCTGGTTCATGTGGGACCACCTCGCGAGCGGCGCCATCGGCGCCGTCGTCCTCGCCGACACCCGGCGGCTCGCCGACTGCTTCGCGGCCGTCGAGTACTTCGAGCGGCGCGGCCTGCCGTTCGTGGTGGGCATCAACGAGTTCGACGACGCCTACCACTACACCCCGGAAGAGGTGAAGGCCGCGCTCCATCTGCGCAGCGACACCCCGGTGATGTGCTGCGACGCCCGCGCCACCAGCTCGGCGCGCAGCCTGCTGATCAGGCTGGTCGAGCACGCGCACGCGCGGTCCGTGGCGGCCAGGGCCGGGGTTTCGGCGGAACCGGAGCCCGCGACCGGGGCAGTGTCCGCGTCCGAGTCCGCACAGCCCGTGCCCACCTCCCCACCGAGGAGCCCCGCATGACGACCTTCGACTACCACACCGCCCGCCATCTGATGACCGACGGGGAGCAGGACCAGGAGCTGGAGCGGCGCAAGCAGCGGCTGCACGAACTGGGCCTGGGGGACAACCCCGACCCGGAGTTCGACGCCTTCGCCGCCCGGCTCGCCGAGGGCGCCGCGTCGCTGGCCCAACTGGGCGGGACCCCGTACGCGATGGTCAACCTCATCACCGACCACCAGTACTTCACCGGGCTGTACGCGCCGCCCGCGGAATGGGCCGACCCCAGCCTCGCCGAGCAGCCGGGCAAGCCGGAGGTGAGCCGGGTCATGGACCGCGACCACGGCTACTGCCCGCACGTCGTCGGCCGGCGCACCGCGCTCGTACTGCCCGACGTGTGCGCGTACCCCCGCTTCGCGGGCAACCCGGTGGTGGACCAGATCGGCATCCGCACCTACATGGGCGCGCCGCTCATCGACCCGGTGACCGACGTGACGCTCGGCACCGTGTGCGTGGTGGACACCGAGCCGCGCCCGTGGGGCCGGCAGGCCCAGGAGGGCCTGGAGTTCATCAAGACCCAGGCCCGTTCGCTGATGGAGATCCTCGAAGAGCGCAGCCGGGGCCGGGCCGCAAGCTGAAGGCCCCCGCGGCGATGCCGCAGGGGCCGTGCGGGGGCCCGGCGCCCCCTGTCGCTCCGCTCCTCAGACCGGCTGGACGGAGTGTGGCGTAAGGCGCGTCGACCACGGCTCGTGGTCCGCGCCGAGCGCCACCTCCGCCAGCCGCAGCCGCTGTACGTCGGAGGTGCCCGCCGGCGGTAACACGTGGTACGCGTCGCGCAGATACCGCTCCACGGACATCTCCGGGTAGAGCCCGCAGGCGCCGTGCACCTCCATCGCCGTACGCGCCGAGTCGAGCGCGGACTCGACGTTGACCAGCTTGGCGTTCTGCAGTTCCGCGTCGCACGGCAGCCCGCGGTCGAGCAGATGCGTCGCGTGGTACGCGGTCAGCCGGGCCGTCATCAGCCGTGACTGCATCTCCCCCAGCCGCTGCTTGACGGTGCCCAGTTCGGCCAGCGGCCTGCCGTAGCGGATCTGCCGCGCGGCGAAGGCGGTCGTCTCCGACACGAGCGCCTGGTGGATGCCCAGGGCGACGGCGGTGAGGTTGGGCCTGCCGTACAGGATGCTGGAGGAGTACGCGACCGAGAGCCCGTCGCCCTCCCGGCCCAGCAGGTTCGACACCGGCACCCGGCAGTTGTCGAAGATCACCTCGCCGAAGCTGAAGCCGTGCAGGCCCATGGAGGGCCGGTGCGGGCCCAGCGTGCAGCCGGGGCGGTCCGCCTCCACCAGCAGCGCCGAGAGGCCCTTGGAGCCCGGTCCGGTGCGCACGACGACGCCGTGAAGATCACCGACGTGGCTGTTGCCGACGAACACCTTGCGGCCGTTGACGATGTACTCGTCCCCGACGCGCTCCGCGCTCGCCGACATCCCCAGCACATGGCTGCCCGAGGTGGGTTCCGTGACGGCTATGGTCGGCATGCAGACGCCGGCGGATATCAGCGGCAGCCACGTCTTCTTCTGGACGGCGCTGCCGAAGTGGACGATCTTGGCGACACCGAGCTGCGACGCCTGCACCATCGCGCCCATGGCGGCGCTCACGCGCGAAAGCTCTTCGATCACGATCGTTTTGGCGAGGTGCCCCAGATCCATCCCGCCGTACTCGGCCTCGACGGTGACGCCGAGCCAGCCCTGCCTGGCGATGTCGCGGGAGAGCTCGAACTGCACGCTCCGCGACTCCTCCATTCCCGCGATACGGGGGCGGACCTCGCGCTCCGCGTAGGCGCGGACCTCCTCCCTGAGACGTATATGACGCTCCGTGAGGAAGTAACCGTCCATCTGAGTCTCGCCTTCTCGCGTGCAGGTGGGGTGAGCAGGTCGGCGTGGGCCTGTCGTGACAGAGGCCAGGTAGGGCCTCCACCCACGGTGAAGATTTATCGCCATCGCCGCAGCACCCACAAACGCTCGCTTCCGGGTCGTTCACCTCCCCGTATGCGGGCGGTCGCGCTCCGCACCCGCCTCGTATGGGCGCTACGGTCCCTTTTGCTCGACACCCCGCCGCGGCCGAACGCCCCCGGAACGGCCCCCGGCCGGCCGGCAGCGACCGGCCGGCCGGGGGGCCGTCCTCAAAGGGGCGGAAAAGGGACGCGGTTGCGCGGTGGGCGTCAGCCGAAGGACACGGAGAAGCGGCGGTTGGCCAGGCTCGGGTTCTTCACCCGCACCTCCGCGACCCGCGCCGCGTCCAGGACCGCGGAGGCCACCCCCGGGGCCTCGCCGGCGGAGGCGGCGATCTGGCCCATGGGGTCGACGATGGCGCTCTGCCCGCACGAGACGGGTCCGGTCTGGCCGGAGCCGAGGACGTAGACGGTGTTCTCGATCGCGCGGGCCCGCAGCAGCGTGGTCCAGTGGTCCTCCTTGACGGGACCGGTGACCCAGGCGGCGGGGACGACGATCGCCTCGGCGCCGGCGTCGACCAGGAACCGGGCCATCTCGGGGAAGCGGAGGTCGTAGCAGGTCATGACGCCGACGGTGAGGCCGCCGAGGGCGAAGGTGAGCGCCTTCGCGGGCTGCGGCTGGATGCGGTCGGACTCGCGGTAGCCGAAGGCGTCGTAGAGGTGCACCTTGCGGTAGACGCCGAACTGCTCGCCGCCGCGGTCCACGGCCAGGACGGTGTTGCTGGGCTTGCCGCCGTCGGCCGCGGCCTCCGTCATGCCGGCGACGATCGCGACGCCGTGCTCCTTGGCCAGCGCGCCGACCGCGGTGGCGAACGGGCCGTCGATCGCCTCGGCCTGACTCGCCGTCTCGGCCTGCGGGTCGGGGTTGGCGTACATCGAGTTCTCGGGGAGGACGACGAGGTCCGAGCCGCGCGCGGCGGCGGTGGCGACGAGCCCCGTGACCGCGTCGAGGTTGGCGGCCTTGTCGGTGGTGGCGGCGAACTGGGCGACGGTGGCGAGCATGAGGTGGTGCCTTTCGTGTCGTGGAGCGGTACGGTCCGGCGGCGCCCGGTCAGGCGCGGCCTGCCAGCGCGTCGGTCTCGGCGACCGCGGCGCCGAAGCCGGCCAGCAGCGCGCCGTGCTGCATGGTGAGCACCAGTTGGTCGGCGCCGTGCGCGAGCGCGAACGCCTTCTCCGCCGCCGACCAGGCCGGCAGCACCCACGGCTTGCCGGCCGCCCGGGCGGCGTCCGCGATGGCGGCGAGGTCCGCGAAGTCCGCCTCGCTCCGGGTGTACGCGCCGCGCGCGCGGCGCATCGACAGGTCGCTGGGCCCGACGAACACCCCGTCGACCACCGGCAGGTCGAGGATCTTCCCGATCTCCTCGATGGCCCCGGCGTCCTCGATCATCGGGTAGACCCGGGTGCCGCTGTCCTGCCGGGCGATCCAGTCGTCGTCGAACCCGCCGTAGCCCGCGGTCCTGCCGCCCGCGAAGCTCCGGTCCCCCAGCGGCGGGAACTTGCCGTACGCGCAGACCTCGGCGGCGTGCGCCGCGTTCTCCACGTGCGGCACGACGACGGCGGTGGCGCCGAAGTCCAGCGCCTGCTGGATCGGGCCGCGTTCGGGGCCGAGCACCTTGGCGAGCACGTCGAGGTCGAGCCGGCGGAGGAACGGGATGAACCGCTCCAGGTCGGCGAGGTCGAAGGCGCCGTGCTCGATGTCGAGCACCACGGCGCCGTACCCGGTGGCCGCCACGATCTCGGCGGCGGCGAAACTCGGGTCGGACAGCCAGGCGGCGTAAGCGCGCCGGCGGTCGGTCGTGCGGGGGGGCATGAGCCTCCTTCGTAGTAGGTATACACTGCGTATACACATGAGCCAGAGAGGGCGGGGAGCGTGTCAGTCGACGAGGACGGCCGTTCGGTGACGGCGCGGGCGCGCGCGTACGAGTGGGTCAAGGAGGCGATCCTGCTGGGGCGCTACCCCGAGGGGTCGTTCCTGGAGGAGAAGGTCCTTTCCGTGGCCGCGGGGGTGTCGCGGACGCCGGTGCGCGAGGCGCTGCACCGGCTGGCCGCCGAGGGCTTCCTCGACCTGCTGCCGCGGCGCGGCGCGCAGGTCCGGCGCGTCACCGTGGCCGAGATGATCGAGACGTACGAGATGCGCCAGGTGCTGGAGATCCACGGCTTCCGCACCCTGTGCGACAAGCGTCTGGAGATCCCCGCCCGGCAGGCCGAACTGCTCGCGCAGATGGGGGACCCGGAGCTGCTGGCGCGCTGCCGCGCCGGCGACCGCGAGGCGATCGCCGAGCACGGCAAGCTCGACTTCCAGTTCCACTTCGGCTTCGTCCGGGCCACCGGCAACACCGTGCTCACCGACCTCTTCCGCAGCCTCCAGCCGCGGCACCAGCGCATCGGGGTCTCGGCGATAACGATCCGCCCCGAGCGGCTGCCGCTCATCATGCGCGAGCACCACGCGCTGCTGGACTCCCTCGGCGGGTACGAGTTCGAGACCGCGGCCCGGACGATCCGCACCCACCTCAACCCCGACCAGACGGTCGTCGCCCACCTGGACTGACCGGCGGCGGCAGCGCGCGGCGGTCATGCCGCCGCCATCTCGCGCCACAGCCGGCGCCGCTCCGCCTGCTGTTCGGGGTCCGGCACGGGCGCGGCGGCGACGAGCCGCTTGGTGTACTCCGTACGCGGGTTGGTCAGCACCTCGTGCGCCGGGCCGTGCTCCACGAGCCGGCCGTTCTGCAGCACCGCGACCTCGTGCGCGAGAAGTTCGACCACGCCGAGGTCGTGGCTGATGAACAGGCAGGCGAAGCCCAGCCGGTCCTGCAGCTCGCGGAAGAGCCGCAGCACCGTGGCCTGGACGGACACGTCGAGCGCGGACGTCGGCTCGTCGGCGATGAGCAGCTCCGGCTCCAGCGCCAGCGCGCGGGCGATGCCGACGCGCTGGCGCTGGCCGCCGGACAGCTCGTGCGGGAACCGGCTCGCCCAGTGCGCGGGCAGCTCGACCTGCTCCAGCAGCTCCGCCACCCGCGAGTGCGCGGCGGCGCGGTCGGCGCGGCGGTTGACCAGCAGCGGTGCGGCGATCGAGTCGCCGATCGACCAGCGGGGGTTGAGCGAGGCGCCGGGGTCCTGGAAGACCATCGAGTACGTCGGCCTGAAGGCCCGCAGCCGGCGTCCCGACAGGCCGGTGACGTCGGTGCCGCAGACCTCGACGGACCCGCCGGTGGCGCGCGACAGCCCGACGACGGCCCGGCCGATAGTGGACTTCCCGGAGCCGGACTCGCCGACCAGGCCGAGGACTTCGCCCTTGCCGATGGTGAGGCTCACGCCGTGCACGGCCTTGAACCCCTTGCGGCCCAGCCGCCCGGGGTACTCGACCTCCAGGTCCCGTATCCGCAGCGTCGTGTCTCCCCCCGCCGCCTCGGGGCCGGTCTCCGCGGCGGGCACCGCCTCGCCCGGGAGTGGGGACACCCCCGCCACTGGGGGGTAGCCGGTGGGGGAGGGGGCTTGGGCACCGCGGCCAGCAGCCGGCGGGTGTACTCGTGCTCGGGCGCGGCGAAGAGCCGCCCCACGGGCGCCTCTTCGACGACCTCGCCCTCCTTCATCACCACCACGCGGTCGGCGATGTCGGCGACCACGCCCATGTCGTGGGTGATGATGAGCACCGCGGAGCCGAGGTCCCGGCGCAGGCCGCGCAGCAGCTCCAGGATCTCCGCCTGCACGGTGACGTCGAGCGCGGTCGTCGGCTCGTCGGCGATGATGACCTCGGGGGAGCCGGAGATCGCCATGGCGATCATCGCGCGCTGCCGCTGGCCGCCGGAGAGCTGGTGCGGGTAGCTGTCGACGCGGCGCTCGGGCTCCGGGATGCCGACCTTCGTCAGCAGCTCGATCGCGCGGGCGCGGGCACCGGCCGCGGACACCTTCTCGTGGCAGCGGATGGCCTCGGCGATCTGCCGGCCGATGGTGTAGACGGGGTTGAGCGCCGTCATCGGTTCCTGGAAGATCATCGCGATCCGCTTGCCGCGGATGCCGCGCAGCGCCTCGTGGCCGAGGCCGAGCAGTTCGGTGTCGTGGAAGCGGATGCTGCCGCGGTGCCGGGCGCTCCCGGCGACCAGGCCCAGCACGGACATCGAGCTGACCGACTTGCCGGAGCCGGACTCGCCGACCAGCGCGACGACTTCGCCGCGGCCGACGGTGAAGCTGACGTCCCGTACGGCGGGGGTCCACTCGCCGGCGACGCGGAAGTCCACCGACAGCCGCTCGACGCTCAGCACCGGCTCGGGCGCCGTCCCCTCCTTCTCCTCCCCGGCGCCGGTCACTTCGGCCCCGCCGCGGTTCCGGCCTCCGCCGCCGTACGGGTGTTGCGGTCATACTCCGCCAGATACGCGGCGCAGAAGCCGAGCACCCGCTCGATCCACACCTTGCCCGTCTCGGCGCTGCCCAGACTCACGTCACCGGTGCAGCCGGTGGCGCTGATCTCGGAGAAGTCCCAGAGGACCGTGCCGGGTACGGGCTGGCCGGGGATGGCGGCCTCGGTGTAGCTGGTCGGCGTCCAGCCGGCCGGCGAGGAGAGCCCGCCCGGCTCGGCCAGCTCGCTCTGCACCTGCTCGGGGAAGATCGCCAGCATCGCCGAGTGCTCCGGCTCGGCGCCGTGCCCGTAGGCGGTGGCCGGGTCGTCGTACACGTCGCGCATCAGGGCGTAGCCGAGCTGCCAGGGGTAGAGGTGGCCGACGAGGATGCCGAAGTCGCGCCGGGCGTCGATGGCCGCGCCGGTCACCGGGCCGACGTTGCCGCCGTTGTTGTCGACGATGACGATGCGCCGGAAGCCGGAGGCGACCAGGGCCTCCAGGATCTCGTACGTGACGTTGCGCAGCGTCTCCTGGCTGAGGGAGAGGTTTCCGGCGAAGCCGCGGAAGACGCCGGAGTGGCCGTAGTTGAGGGCGGGCGCGACCCAGTGGCCGTGCTCGCGGGCGAGCTTGTCCGCGACCCACTCGGCGACGATGGAGTCCTCGTGGACCGGCAGGTGGGGCCCGTGCTGCTCGATGGCACCGATGGGGAGCAGGACGACCGGGTCCTGCTCCGCCAGGTGCTTGACCTGCGTCCAGGACAGTTCGCCGAGACGGTGGGTGTCGGGCAGGGAGACGGCCATGGGGCTGGTTCCTTTCGCTGCTGTGCTGGGGTGCTGCCGCGGTGCGGTGTGCGTACGGGAGTTCACGAGTCGGTGCCGCTGCGGCGGGGGTCGAGGAGGTCGCGCAGGCCGTCGCCGAAGACGTTGAGGGCCAGCACGATGAGGATGATCAGCACCGACGGGTAGATCAGCAGCGTGGGCTGGACCTCCAGGAAGTCGCGGCCCGCGCCGACCATCGTGCCGAGCGACGGCAGCGGCGGCTGGGCGCCGAGGCCGAGGAAGCTCAGCCCCGCCTCCATCTGGATCGCGAAGCTGACCGAGAGGCTGAGCTGCACGATCACCGGCGCGGCGACGTTCGGCAGGATCGTGCGCAGCAGGATGGTGCTGCGCCCGGTGCCCATGATCTCGGCGGCCTCGACGTACTCCACGCTGCGGATCGCGAGCACCTGGCTGTAGACGATCCTGGTGAACCGCGGGATGTACAGCACGCCGATGACCATGACGACGTTGACCAGCTCGGGCCCCATCGCGGCGACCACGGCGATGGCCAGCACGATGGGCGGGAAGCTGAGCAGGATGTCGATGCCGCGCATGATGATGCTCGACGCCCACCGGCCGCCGTACCCGGCGACCAGGCCGAGCGTCGTGCCGATGGCACCGGCGATGAGGACCGCGGAGAGCGCGACCGCCAGCGACGTCCGCAGCCCGATGAGCAGCCGGGAGAAGACGTCGCGCCCGTAGTCGTCGATGCCGAGCAGGCCGCCCTGGGTGAGCGGGGTGCCGGCGATGTCGCGGTAGTCGTGCGGCGCGATCACCGGGGCGAGCAGGGCGGCGGCGCAGACCAGCAGCAGGAAGCCGCCGGCGATCGACGTCCGCCGGTTGGCGGCGAGGCTGCGCAGCAGGTGCCGGCCGCCCCGGCGGGGCGGGGTGGCGGCGGTGGGCGGTGGCGGGGCGGTGGTGAGTTCGACGGTCGGCATGTCAGGCTTCCTCCGCCCGCGGGTCGAGGGCTCGTACGACCAGGTCGCCGACGAGGTTGACGAGGATGACGACGGCCGCGACGGCGAGGACGACGGCCTGGATGACGGGGTAGTCGCGCTGCCCGACCGCGCTCATCAGCAGCGAACTCACCCCGGGCCAGCCGAAGATCGTCTCCACCAGCACGGTGCTGCCGATGAGCGTGGTCAGCTCCACCGTCGTCGCGGACGCCACCGGCAGCAGCGCGGTGCGCAGCGCGTGGTCCTTGATGACCCGCTGCTCGGCGAGGCCCTTGGAGCGGGCGGTGCGGACGTAGTCCGCGGAGAGGGTCTCCAGCATCGCCGCGCGCGTCATGCGCGTGATGACCGCGCATGAGGCGGCGGTGAGCGTCACCACCGGCAGGATCAGGATCTGCAGATGGGCCACCGGATCCTGCCAGGGCGTGGTGAAGCGCTGCGGCGGCAGGATCGGCACGAGGAACGCGAAGACCATCAGCAGCAGCGTGCCGACGACGAACACCGGCAGCGAGATGCCGAAGATCGAGCCGGCGACCAGCGCGTGGTCGGCGGGCTTGTCCGCGCGGGTGGCCGCGACCCGGCCGAGCAGCACGCCCAGCGTGACCGCGATGACCAGCGAGACGAGCACCAGCTCCAGCGAGTTGCCCAGCCGGTTCGGCAGGTCCTGCATCACGGGGCGGCTGCTCAGCAGTGAGGTGCCGAGGTCGCCCTGGAAGAGCCGGCCCCAGAAGCCGACGTACTGGCTGATGAAGGAGTCGTTGAGGTGCATCGCCTCGCGGGTCTGCGCCACCTGCTCCTCGGTGGCGCCCTCGCCGAGCGCGGCGCGCGCCGGGTCGCCGGGGATGAGGCGGACGAGGAGGAACACGATGCTGCCGACGGCGAAGAGCTGCAGTGCCGCCTGCGCGAATCTGGTGAGGAGGAACCGTCTCATTTCTTGTCCATCCATATGCGGCGCAGCGTCACTCCGGTCCACGAGCCCTTCGGCGGGTGCCGGTAGCCCTTGACGTAGTCGTAGTGCGCCTCGCCCTGCTGGCGGCGTACGGTCCAGGTCATCGGCACCAGCTCCAGGGCCCGTTCTTCGACGTCCCGGTAGATCTCGTCGCGCAGCGCGCGGTCGCGGGTGCGGCGGCCCTCGGCCAGGAGCTGGTCGAGGCGCTCGTCCTTGAAGTCGGTGTTCTTGGTGAACGTGCCGGTGCTGCCGAGGAAGTCGCTGAGGGAGGCGGGGTCGCCGAACTTCGGCGCGGTGCCCCAGGAGTGCACGGGGTACGACCTGGCCTCGACGCTGGCCCGGAAGGTGAGCCACTCCTGCTGGGTGAGCCGCACGTCCACCCCGGCCTCCCGGATGCCGGGGAGCATGGCCTGGGCGGGGCGGGCGATGACCGAATACGTGCTGGTGGTGACGACCGGCAGCGTCAGGTTCTCCTGGCCGGCCTTCTTGAGGAGGAAGCGGGCCTGCTCGGGGTCGTAGTCCATGGTGTTGTCGAGGGAGCCGGAGTAGCGCGCGAAGGCCGGCGGCATCAGCGCGCCGTCGATCGGCTGGCCGTGGTTGAGGAGCGCGGTCTCCAGTACGGAGTCCCGGTTGATCGCCATCGCGACGGCCCTGCGGACGCGTACGTCGTCGAAGGGCGGCTTGCTGGTGACGAAGCCGACGAAGCCGAAGCCGAAGCTGCGGTCCGAGGCGAGGCGCAGCCGGGGGTTCTCGCTGATGACGTCGACGTGGGTGGCGGGGACGTAGTCGATCATGTCGACGGTGGCGGTGCGCAGGGCCGTGACGCGGGCGTAGTCGTCGCTCATCGGCTGGAAGACCATGGCGTTGAGGTACGGCAGCTCGGGCTCGAAGTACTCGTCGAAGCGCTCGAAGGTGGTGCTCACGCCGGGGATGCGCTCCACGAACCGGAACGGTCCCGTGCCCATGACCTGCGTCTTGGGGTCGACGCCCGACTCGATCCAGCGCTGGGAGACGATGTTCGCGGTCGGGTTGGCGAGGACGAACGGGATCGTGGAGTCCGCCTGCTTGAGGTGG
Source organism: Streptomyces sp. WAC 06738 (assembly GCF_003945505.1). NCBI lineage: Bacteria > Bacillati > Actinomycetota > Actinomycetes > Kitasatosporales > Streptomycetaceae > Streptomyces > Streptomyces sp. WAC 06738. Next base: position 4,154,973 of record NZ_CP029618.1, read on the forward strand.
AAGAGGACCGTGGTGTCGTCCTTGGCCTCGACCTCCTCGATCAGGTCGAGGAGCGGGCCCGTGGTCGCCGCGGTCTTCTCGTCCATCATCCGGCGGAACGAGAACGCGACGTCCTTCGTGGTCAGCCGCGAGCCGTCGTGGAAGCGGACCCCGGGGCGGAGCTTCACCTCGTACGTCGTGTCGTCGGCCCAGCCGAACTCGGCGGCCAGGTCGCCGATGATCTCGCCGTCGCCGTCGTACTGCAGCAGCGCGTTGTACGTGAGCTGCCGCAGCAGGTCCGACGCGGCGCCCGTCGTGACGTGCGGATCGAGGTTGGCCGGGTCCGTGGAGAGCCCGAAGTGCAGCACCCCGCCGCGGCTCGGGCCGCCGGGCCGGGGCGTGACCTCCTCCATGGACGACGGCAGGTTGACCGGGCTGCCGCACGCGGCCAGCGCGGCGCTGCCGAGCGCGCCGCCGCCGGCGGCGAGGAGGTGCCGCCTGCTGATTGGTGCCATTGAATATCTCCACACATCGGGGCCAGGGGACGAGCCGTACCGGCGGTGGATCCACCGTGCATGTGGCAGGTATACACGGGGTCCACATGAGGGTCAACGGGTGTGCAGACCTTGATACCGGAAGAGAAGCGGTGGTCAGCGAGGTGTGGAGCGGCGGTGGGGGACGTGGCCTGGCGGCCGGGCGGGAGCCCGTACGTGCCGTCAGCCCGGCAACCGGGCGCGGGCCTGGGCGAACAGCTCCCGGCGGGCGCCGCCCCAGGTCACGGCGGCGTGCGCGAGCGCCTCCAGGGCGGCCCGCAGCGGGTCGGGATCGGCGGCGGCGAGGAGCGCGGGCAGTGCCATGGCCTGCTGGAGCGCGTCGTCGTTCCCGCCGCCGGGGGCGGGCACGAGGGTCATCGGGACGCTCGGGTCGGCGAAGAGCCGGTCGAAGGCCCGCCCCTCGTCATCGAACGGCTCCGGCAGGTCCTCGTCCCGGTCCAGGGCGGCGAGTCCTGCGGCTATCCAGCCGATACGGTCGAGTCCGGCCGCCGCGAGCGCCCGGTGCGCGGCCCAGCGGGCGAGGCCGCGCTGCGCCCGCGGGCCCGCGGCGTCGACCTCGTCGATCAGGTCGCGGTCCCACGTGACCAGCCACGACCCGGCCCCGATGGCGGCGCGCACCCGCTCGCCGGGGATCCGCCCGCCCCACCGCCGCCGCTCCACCTGCTCGTGGAGCGCCGTGCGCTCCCGCTCCTTACGCTCCCGCTCCGCCCGCGCGGCCGCGGCGGCTTCCTCGCGCGTGGGCGGCGGGGGGAGGCGACGGGCGTACTCGTGCCGGTGCGCGGCGCGGCGGGAGGTCTGGCGGATCATCCGGTCCGGGGCCGGCGGGGCGGGCCAGAACTGGAGCAGGTAGTGGTCCACGGGCGGCCCGCCTTCGAGCACGGCCGACTCCGCGTCCCACTCCACGTCCATACCGCGTGCGCAATACCGCACCCGGTGGTCGGTCTCCGCCAGCTCCGCGGCGCACAGCTCCCCGTCACCCCACGGGTACACCGCCGTCCGCGGTGCGGCGGGCCGGAAGGAGACCTCCACGACCTCCTCCCAGGCCGCGGCGACGGGCGGCGCCTCGTCGTGCACCTCGACGGTCAGGCCGACCCGGCCGGTGTGCAGCCCGGTGGTGAGGAACAGGTGCCCGGGCACGGCGGCCCCGCACAGCCCGTTGCGCTGCCCGGCGAACGTCTCCGCCAGGCCCTCCCCGGGCCAGTCCTCCCTGCTTTCGACATAGAACTGTCGGTAATGCACGTGCAGTTCGCCGCTGTACACCGTCCGCATGGCGGCAATGCTGCCCGCCGCCACTGACAACGGGACACGAGCGCAGGCGGGCCGGGACCCCACGCGACCCGCCGCGCCCGGCGCCGTCCGCGCGGGGCCTAGGGGGCCAGTTTCATGTCGATCCAGGGGATCGTCTCGCCCGGCAGCACGTAGCGCTCGGTCTCGACGAAGCCGTGCTTGCGCGCGAACCGCAGTCCGCTGTCGTTCGACGACAGCACCACCGTCGCGATCTGCTCCGCGCCCAGCTCCCACGCCCGGAAGAGCCCGCGCGCGTACAGCTCCTCGCCGATGCCCCGGCCGCGGTGCTCGGCGAGGACGCGGGCGATGACGGTGGCGGTGCGGGTGCCGTCCTCGGGCGGGCGCACGGTGCTGCAGCCGACGAGCACGCCGTCGGCGTAGGCCAGCTCCAGGTGGTGCCGCCACGCCCGGTCCCGTACGTCGTCCAGGGAGAGGTGATGCGTCGGGATCGTCGCGTTGTGGACGCGGCGCCAGTCCCGGAGCGCCTCGTCGTCGGCCGGCGGCGTGAAGCGGAGATCGGACACCCGGGCAGCCAACATCGCGGACGGCCCGCGCGTCAAACCGGTCCTCCGCAGTTGGTCAGTGCCCGCCGACGGGTTCGGTGCAGCCGCCTTCCATGTAGACGCCGTGCACGTCGATCTCGCCGGGCCAGTCGGTGTTGCCGCTGATGCACGGGCCGGCCCCGGCCACCATGACGTCCCAGGCGACGGCGGATGCGCCGGCCTGACGCGCGGTCACGGTATCCGTCGCGTACCCCAGGTCTTCGAGAACGCGCCGGATCTGCCGCTCGTCCTTCGGGCCGGCGGGGGCGGCGTCCTCGAGCGCCGCGGCGATGCGTGCGGCGTGGGCCTCGCCCCGGCACAGCTCGTCGGGGGTGACGTCGGTGGTCTGCTTGTAGGCGTTGTTCTCGCCGTACTTGGGGTTCTCGGGTACGCCCCCTTCGCCCTCGCCCTCCGCCGCGGCCGTGGGCTCCGGCCGCACGTCGCGGCACTTCCGCGCGATGCCGGGCCACGCGCGGTCGTGCTCCTGCCGCGTCGCTTCGGCGTACTCCTCCGCGGTGGAGGGGGAGCCGCCGCCCGACGGCATACCCGTACCCGTACCGGAACCGCTCTCCTCACCGCACCCGGCCAGGAGCACCGCACCCGCGCACACCGCGGCCAGGAACCCGAAACCCCGCCCCACCCCGAACCTCCCCGACCCGCACCCCAGAGCCCATGACCGGACGATCCTCCCGCACCCCCGCAACCCGCGCAGTAGCGGACGTCACGCACCGGAGGCGGGCGGCAGGATCGTGGCCGCGGCGGCGGGGAGGTCGACGCGGACGGTGCGGGCGGGATCCCCGTCCGTTCCCGCGGGGACGTGGACGGTCGCCCGGACGGCGGCGTTGGTGAGGTTGAAGACGGCGAGGTGGCCGTCGGCCAGCGCCGCCGCCACGCCGGGCACGTCCGTGGTCGGTGCGGGGGCCGCCGCCAGGGCGCGGGTGCGGCCGGCGCGCTGCGCCGGGTAGCCCTCGGCGATCAGCGGGGCGGCCGGGCCCGCGGAGAGGGTGACGGAGCCGGCCGTCACGCGGATCGGGTCGCTTCCGCCGCGTACGACGAAACCGGCCCGGTCGTCGACGTTCACCCAGTTCCCCGTGAAGCGGTGCGCCGTGGGCACCGCCGCCACGTCGCGCCAGGCGGCGCCGTCCGCGGACACCTGCACCCGGTACTCCGCGCCGTACGCCGCCTCCCACCCCAGCAGCACCCGGTCCACCCGCTGCTCCGCGCCCAGGTCCACCGCCAGCCAGCTGTCCGCCCGCGGCCGCTCCGCGCGGGCCACCGCCCAGCGGGTGGCGGGGTCGCCGTCCGTGGCGTGCGGCGGGGGTAGGCGGGGTCGGCGGACGAGGCGGTGGCGGTACGGCCGCGGGCCAGGTCGGTGGCGGAGCCGGGGCCGTAGACCTCGACGCGCCAGAGGGAGTAGCCGTACTGCGTCGCGGGCCGGGCGCCGAGGATCCGCACGTGCCGCGCCGCGACCGCGGGGAAGCGCACCTCGTCCACCCCGCCGTCGCCGCCGTCGGGCGCCAGGGTGACGGCGCCGCCGGGGCCGTGGAACGTACGGTCGCCGTCGAGGCCCCGTACGCCCGGCATGGCCAGCGTGTGCAGCCGCAGCCGCCCCTCGTCGGCGGCGAGGCCGGACGTGGCGTAGACGACCGCGCCGGTGGGCAGCGTCGCGTAGCCCGCGGTGCCCTGCGCGAAGCGCAGCACCGTGGCGGAGCCGTCGAAGCCGTCGGCGGCCCGGGTGTAGCGGGCGACGCGGCGGCCGGTGACCGCGAGCGCGGTGCCCGGCAGGAACGCGGGGGCGGCGCCCGTGACGTCGAAGAGCCAGTCGTCGTGCTCGGGCAGGTACGCGAACTTCACGTGCCCCGCCTTGCTCACCGCCATCGCCAGGGCCTGCGCCGACTGGTGTGCGACGAGCCCGACTTCGGCGCCGTAGTCCGTCGCCCCGGTCACACTCGCCCAATAGCGGGCCTCACTCACCGGCCGTACGTCGCCGTGCAGCCGGTCGCGCCAGACGTGCAGCAGGTACGCGATCGCCACCTCCGCGCGCGCCTCCGGCTCGTACTTCGGCTCGCCGCTGAACTTCGTCAGCCGGTTCTCCGGCGGGTACGCGAGATACGGCTCCAGATGCGCGGCGAGCATCCGCTCCGCGCGGGCGGTGTACGGGTCGGCCTGGCCCATCCGGCGCCAGGTCAGGGGGAGTACGTCGCGGCCGTAGAGGTGGTAGCGGTCGGCCACCATGGGGTGCGAGGAGAGTCCGGCGGCGGTGCCGAGGTGGGTCATCGTGTGCCAGAGACCGGCCGCGTTGGGCTGCTTGGCGAGCACCTCGGGCAGCGGGGCGCCGGCGATGAGGAAGTGGAGCGCGTTGCGCCCGGGGTACGCGCCCGTGGACTGCTGGTACATGGGCGCGTAGGTGCCGTGGTTCTCCACGACGTGGCCCTCGTACATGTTCTGCGCGGTGTTCCATTCGGACACCGGACGGCCGTCGATGAGCGTGCCGTTCTCGCGGTCCGCGGAGGGCAGCCCCGTCATGTTCGACAGCCAGCGGGTCAGCCACTCGCGCCAGGCGGGGGCGTCGGGGTGGCCCGGGTGGTACGCGAGGCCCGTGGCCAGCGGCATCGACTTCGCGCCCATCTCCTCGATCTTCGAGTCGCCGCGGTGCCCGCCGGTGAGCCCGTTGGACGACCAGCCGCCGCTGCGCGGATCCTCGCCGGCGCCGAGGCCCGCGACGTACTGCGCGCCGCGGACGGCGATGGCGTCGACGTGCGTGCGGGTGGTTGCGTCGAGGTCGTCCCAGAGCAGCCGGGCGGCGGCGACGAAGTACGACTCGAACGTCCCGTCCCAGAACACCCGCCCGCCCCACTCGTACCCGCCGCCGCCCCAGGTCGCCCCGGTGGCCCAGAAGTTGGTGGCGGCGAAGTGCCGGATGGTCCGTACGGTGTGGTCGGCGAGCGTGTCGCGGCCGACGCCCGCGAGGTCCGCGTCATACGTGCCGTGGGTGAGCAGCACGGCGTTGCCGAGGACGCTGACGAAGCCGAAGTCGGCGAGCGGGTAGCGCCCGGCGGCGTCGTCCCACTGCGTCTCGACCCAGCGGGTGTGGCGGAGCAGAAGCCGGTGGTAGAGCAGGGCTTCGGGACCGGGCCCGGAGGCGGCGGCGCCGACCCCCGGCGTGCCGAGGGCCAGCCCGGCGGCGGTGGCCCCGCTCGCGAGCAGAAACCGCCTGCGGGGAAAGGGAGTCGGGGTCGCCATAGCGGGATGCCTCCCGTCGCCGCGGTCCGGGCCCCCGACTGTAACCCCTGTGACCGCGGGGGAGTAGATCGCGGCGAGCGGTGGGTGCGGGTCCCGACCGCGCCGACGACATCCGCGTGTGCGTCTCCGAGCTGGTGACCAACGCCCTGGTGCACGGCACCCCGCGGGGCTGCCCGTCTGGGCCTCCTTCAAGCTCCCCGGCGCTGCCCCTCTGGCCCGCGCGACCACCACGTGAAACCTCCGCGGAGGTCTGCGTGCCCGATGCGTGCCCGATCGGGTGGGGATCCACGAGTCCGGCAGGACCCGTGCAGTCCTAGGTCTGTGACCTGGGACTTGCTGGTTGTCCGAGCCTCTCGGTGCAGCTTGGAGTCAGGGGACGGGGAACATCTCTGCGGCCACGCCGGGCAGTTCATCGAACTTCGCATGGGCGTCGGTGGTCATCACCGTCCGGTTCGTGGCAATCGCCGTCGACGCGATGATCAGGTCGTGCGCACCGCGCGGCTTGCCCAGCTTTCGGGTGTACGCCAGCAACCGGGCATGCACACGCGCTACATCCAGCGTGTAGTCATCCACCGGGACTATGGCGAGCACCGCGTCGACGAATCCCTGGCGACGGCGTGTGGTCAGCTCGTCCGCCGCGAGTTCCACGCCCTGCAGCAGTTCAGCCGCCGTGACGGCAGCGATGGTGATGTCGTCATCCCGGGCGCGCAACAGCTTGGCCAGCTCAATCCGGCCGCGATCGACCGCAGCAAGGACACCGGTGTCGAGGATCACCCTTCCCACGGATCCTCCAGAGTCAGCAGCTTCCGGGTCTCCAGCACATCGGACGCGAAGTCCTCGTCGAGAGCCGCGGCGTGTGCTTCCAGCACGTCGGCAAGCGCAGCGCCGTTCCCGCTGGGTGCCGGCCCGAGGATCGCCAGACGTCTGCCGTTGCGGGTGATCACGATGGTTTCCCCGTGCTCCGCCTGGTCCAGCACCGAAGCGAAGCTCCGGGAAGCCTCGCTTGCGCTCATCATCTTCATGCATTCAGAATATCAGAAACCTGCTGGTAAAATGAGGTGAGACGTCGGGCCGCCGGTTCCGGGTGCATGTCACCGTCGAGGACGACGCCCGCCGCACCTCCGACCGCACCGGCCCCGGCAAGCTCGTCTGGGCCTCGTTTATCAGAACGGTGACATGAGCGGAGGACCGCTCACCCTTCACGGCAGGGGACGGGCGCCGCTCGGCCCGCGGTAACCGGCAGCTCGCACGGCGGAGCCCTCCCCGATCCTCGGGAAGGGCTCGCGCTGCCACAGCTCACCGGACCGTGTGAAACCGCCACGCAGTTTCGCGCCGCATCACCCCGGCCCCGGCCGGCATCAGGTCCGTCCGGAACGGTTCATGCAGGGACCGGTACTCCCCTGGTCGCTCCAGAGTTCCATACTGAAACCCTGATCCTCGGGAAGAGACACGTTGTCCTCGATCCAGGTCCGCTTGAAGAGCCACCACCTCCAGTCCCAGTCATTGTTGAACTCGATGGCATACGCGTCGAATTGAAGCGTGTCTCCGGAACTGTTGATGACGTCGGTGCTGTTCGTGAAGGTGAAAATCTCGCCATGTGCCTGGAAGTAGAACCTGGCGAAGTTCGTGGAATCGTCCTTGTGCCGGACCGTGATCCACGCATCTCGCCCACCCGGATCCGTGGCGCTCGGTTTGCTCCCCGGCTCGCATGTCCAGTTGTCCGCGTTGAATCCTTGCGATCCGTCTTCGGCGTTCGCCGTCCCGGCCCCGGCGAGGCTCAGCGTCAAGAGTGCCGCCGCGGCGGCTCCGATTGCCTTTCCAGCATTGCGCACGAAGGTCCTCCCCCACATCCTGGCTCGAACTTCTCCCCGTCATCTGCGGGTGAGGGAATACTCCCGCCCCGCTGATGCAGAGTCATTGACACTCAGTGACCGATCCTTTGACGCTACGTCCACGGCACGGCGATCACCGTCCGGGACCCCCCTCCCGAGGCGGGTGTGGCCGCAGCCGACGGCGAGCGCCAAGACGGCCAGGGCTGCGAGCGCCACGGCAGGGGAGCGCTTGGTGGTGGTCATCGACGGGTCTCCTCCCGGGACGACGGTCCTCCCCACTGGTGCCTCCGCCCCGCCTGGTCCACGTCACTCCGGCCAGCAGCCACTCGACGGCCGGGTACAACAACTGCGAGTTGCACTAAATTGATGAGGTGCTGAAGAGGCCCTGGATCAAGTTACTGGTCGGTGCGCTGTTCGTGATCAGCCTGGTTATTCTCGTGAACACCGGCCCTGCGCTCACGAACGGCAACGGGGTACTTTGTGGTGCAGAGTCGATGAAACCCGACGAGTTCTGCTATGAGGGCGGTCTCACCGGCGATGGTCGCGACTATGCCGAGATGCAGGAAGTCGAGGCCCGCACCGAGGTCGAAGGTTACGTCGGGATCGGCATCGGCGTACTCGCCATCGCGCTCTTCGTGGGCCACATGATCAGCAGGCCGCGCAAGCCCGCCAGTCCGCGTTGAGGGATCATCGTGGTGGTGAACGTGCACTCCATTCCGGCGCTACGGCAGGCGGAGCCCTGTGAGTCGGTGGTCCGTACGCCGCCGCCCCGGCTGGCGCCGTACGTCATCGGGTGCTCGGCGTTCCGTGCCGGCGGTGGTGTGCCCGTGCGCCATCGGCTGCTGCCGGTCAACGCCACGGTCCTCGTCATCGACGTCACCGGCGCCGACCGCCTCGTCACCGGCGCCCGTTCCGCGTACGGCATCCACGCCACGCAGCGGTGGCGCGAGGGCGTCACCGTCGGCCTCACCCCCGCGGGGACGGCCGCGCTGCTGGGGGTGCCGGCGCGGGAGTTCGTGGGCGAGACGGTGGAGCTGGCGGACGTGCTGGGGCGGCGGCGGGAGGAGGAACTGGCGGAGCGGCTGGCGGAGGCGGGGCCGCGCCGGCTGGACGTCCTGGTGGCGACGATGGAGACGTGGCTGAGGGCGGGGCCGGGAAGCCCGGCCGCCACTCCCTTCGCCGCGGCCTGGCACCGGCTCCAGCGTCCCGGCCGCCGGATCCCCATCCCGGCGCTGGCGGCCCGGCTGGGCGTCAGCCGCCGGTACCTGGAGCTGGGCTTCCGGCGCGAGATCGGCATGCCGCCGGGCCGGGTGGCCCGTATCGCCCGTCTCCAGCACGCGGTCGGCCGGCTCGCCGACCCGGCGCACGACCTCGCGGCCATCGCCGCCACCTGCGGCTACGCCGACCAGCCGCACTTCACCCGGGACGTACGGGAGCTGACGGGCCTGACGCCCACCGCGCTGTGCGCAAACCTTCAATACCGGGAGCCGGCCGCCGGATAGCGTCCCGCGCATGCTGCTGAACGGTAGGACGGCGCTGGTGACGGGCGGTTCGCGGGGCATCGGCCGGGCGATCGTGACCCGGCTGGCGCGCGACGGCGCGCGGGTGGTCTTCACGTACAAGGAGAACGAGACGGCGGCGGCGGAGGTCGTACGCGAGGTCCCGGGCACGGAGGCGGTCCGCGCGGACCAGGAGCAACCGGACGCCCTCGCCCATGCCTTCGCCCCCGTCCGCGACGGCCTCGACATCCTGGTGAACAACGCGGCGGTCAACCCGCGGCTGCCGCTGGCGGAGCTGACGGCGGCGGAGTTCGACCGGGTGCTGACGGCGAACGCGCGGTTCGGCGCCCTGGCGATGCGCGAGGCGGCGGCCCTGATGCCGGACGGCGGCCGGATCGTCAACATCTCCACCCTCAACACGGTGGTCCCGGCCCCCGGTCACGCGCTGTACTGCGCGAGCAAGGCGGTACTGGAACAGTTCACCCAGGTCGCCGCCCGGGAGCTGGGCCCGCGCGGCATCACGGTCAACACCGTCTCCCCCGGCGCCACGGAAACGGCCCTCCTCCACGCCACCAACCCCCCGGAAGCCCTCACCCAGACCGCGGCCATGACCGCGCTCCAGCGCCTGGGCCGCCCGGAGGACATCGCCGCGGTGGTCTCGTTCCTGACGGGCCCGGACGCCGCCTGGATCACCGGCCAGAACCTCCGCGCCACGGGCGGCCTGCTGATCTGAGCGAACACCAAATGGCGTACATGGATCCCGGATGAACAATGGCCGGACGGTTTCGGCATCTCCGGCGGTCGGCCGCAGTCACTCCGCACCCTGGTCTCCTTCCAACTCCTTCGCTGTGCAAGGAATTCAGGGGGCCGGGCGGTGGGCGAACGGGTCGAGCAGTGGATCGCGATTCTCAGTCTCGCGTTTCCCGTGGTGGCGTTCCTGTGGGAGTTCGCCGTCATCGGCCGGAAGCGGCTCGGGTACCGGGTGCAGATGGACACCCTGGCCGCCGATGCCGCCAACAAGCCGTATGCCGGGGTGCTGGGGGACATGCAGCACGACGGGCACCAGCTCAGGGATCCCTCGTTCGTCCTGCTGCGGATCGAGAACGCCGGGTCGACGAAGATCGTGTCCGAGGACTATCTCGCCGATCCCGCCGACCACCACGGCATCAAGGTCACCTTCCGGGACCGGCGGGTCACGGCCGTGGTGCTCACCGACCCGAGCGACGGGGTGCTGCGGGACTTCTTCTTCGAGGTACGGACCGAGGGCGACACCGTGCGCGAGGTCGTCGCCAAGCCGGGGTTCCGGCGGCACAACGACGCGGCGGACCGTACGGGCACCATCCAGCTCCCCAAGGTGACGCTGCCGCGCGGCGCCGAGTACAAGGTGCTCGTCGTGCTGGAGCGGTGGCCCGACGACAACGGGACCGACCGGTTTCCGCCGCCCCTCGTGCAGGGGACCGACGGGCTCGACCGGTGGTACGACCCGCTGGCGCGGTTCCTGCGGCTGCGGGCGACGAGGACCGAGAGCCACGTCTTCGCCTCGCGGCCCGCGTGGTGGGCCATCTGGATCCTCATCGCGGCGGTCGTCGTGCAGGCGTCCTTCACACTCTTCCTCCGCGACGACCGCCGGCCCCCGCTGGGCTGCGTCGACGGCACGCTGCACCTGCACGGCTCCACCGCCTTCGCGCCCGCCGTACGGGCCGCCGCGGCGGACTACCTGGCCCGGTGCGAAGGGGCGGACGTGTCGATTCCGCTGGAGGAGGACACCTTCCGGGGCAGTACGGACGGCGTGACCGACCTCGACGCGGCCGGTGCGGACGAGGAGATCCCGGTCGGCAGGGGGCTCGGCGACCACCTCGCCTTCACCGACGGACTCGCCTCCGCGGGCCATCCCCGGCTGATACCGCGGCCGGTCGCCTTCTCCGTCTTCACCCTCGTCGTCAACAAGGAGGCGGGCGTGGAGAACCTGACGCTCGACCAGATACGGGACGTCTTCGCCGGCCGGGTCGAGAACTGGTCCGAACTCGGCGGCGAGAACGTCCCCGTCCACCTCATCAACCGCGAACCGGGCTCCGGCACCCGCAGCACGCTCGTTGAGAAGGTGCTGAACGGCAAGGAGCCGCCGCAGTTCACGGAGACCGACTGCGCCGCCCTGGGGGCGCGGCGCTACGGGCGCTGCGAGGTCAGCAGCACGGACACGATGCTGGCCGCCACCGCGGCCAAGGCCGGTGCGGTCGGCTACAGCGAGGCCGCCGGCGTGGACGGCCACCGGGCGGCCGGCGAGCTGGTCAAGCTGAAGATCGACGGCAGGGAGCCGACCGCGGCCGGCGTCGAGGACGCCAACTATCCGTACTGGCAGACGGAGTTCGCGTACACCTACGGCGAGCCCCCGGCCGGCTCGATCGCGGCGGCCTTCCTCAACTTCCTCACCCAGCAGACCGGCCGCGACATCCTCCGCGACCAGGGCCACGGCCTGTGCTCCGAGGCCGAGAACACCGGCGAGTGCCGCCCGGTGTGAGGCGGCGCGCCCCGCGACGGCCCTGAGGGAGCAGGCGCTGCGGGTCTGTGGGAACGCACATGCCAGGCCATTTCTCGTATCGCCGAGCTTGTGCGATGTGACCAGTGACTTTCACCTCGCAGGTGCGGCATTATCATCGGCGCATGCATACGTACCGGATGGGAGACGCCGCCGCCCTGCTCGGTGTCAGCGCCGACACCGTCAGGCGGCTGGTCGACGCCGGAAAGCTGACCGCCGAGCGCGACGACGCGGGGCGCAGGATCATCCCCGGGGCGGCGCTCGCGGCGTACGCCCGGGAGATGCACCGAGCGGAGCGGGGGCCGACCGGGTCGTCCGCGCGCAACCGCTTCGCCGGGATCGTCACCGACGTGCACCTGGGGGACGTCTCGGCGCAGGTGGAGATCCAGGCCGGTCCCTTCCGGGTGGTGTCCATGGTCAGCCGGGAGTCGGCCGAGGAACTGGGGCTGGCGCCGGGCGTTCCGGCGGTGGCAGTGATCAAGTCGACCAACGTGGTCGTCGAGAGACCGTAGACGTCAGGGAGTGGACCTGTGATGACCCGTTCCGCGCGCCGGACCGGCGGCTGCCGCCCCACCCTCCGTATGGCCGGCGCCGGGGCCGCCGCCCTGCTGGCGCTCACCGCCTGCTCCGACTCCGACTCGGATGCCGGCTCGGACCCGGGGAAGGGCGGCGAGCTGTCCGGTGAGGTCACCGTCTTCGCCGCCGCCTCCCTCACCGAGAGCTTCGAGAAGCTCGGCGCGCAGTTCGAGAAGGATCACCCCGGTACGAAGGTGACGTTCAGCTTCGGCGGCAGCGACGCCCTGGCCGCGAGCATCACCGGCGGCGCCCCCGCCGACGTCTTCGCCTCCGCCAGCCCCACGACGATGGAGATCGTCACGGACGCCGGGGCCGCCGCCGGCACCCCCGAGACCTTCGTCCGCAACCGACTGGAGATCGCCACCCTGCCCGGCAACCCGGACGGGATCGCCTCGCTGAAGGACCTCACCGACCCGGACCTGAAGGTCGTGCTCTGCGACGAGACCGTGCCCTGCGGGTCCGCCGCGCAGAAGGCCCTGGACGCCGGCGCGCTGAAGCTCACCCCCGTGTCGTACGAGGAGGACGTCAAGTCCGCCCTCACCAAGGTGGTGCTGAAGGAGGCCGACGCCGCCGTCGTCTACAAGACCGACGTGCGGGCCGCCGGCGGCACGGTGGAGGGCGTGGACTTCCCCGAGTCCGCCGACGCGATCAACGACTACCCGATCACCCTGCTCGAGGAGGCGCCGAACGCCGCCGCGGCCGAGGCGTTCGTCGAGCTGGTGCGGTCGGCCGCGGGGCAGAAGGTGCTCACCGAGGCCGGGTTCCTCAAGCCGTGACGCTCCCCTCCGGCGCGGACAAGGGCGAGGCGGCGGACACCCTGGCCGGTGGCCCCGCCCCGCCCCGCTGGCGCCGCGTGCGGCCCCGGCCCGCGTCCCGGACCGCGTCCCGGCCCCGGTCCCGCCCGCCCGGCAGCGGCGGGGCGCCGCTGCCGCTGCTCGTACCGGCGCTGCTCGGCCTCGCGTTCCTCGTCCTGCCGCTCCTCGCCCTGCTGCTCCGCGCCCCGTGGAGCAGCATGCCGGAGCTGCTGACCAGCACCGAGGTGTGGCAGGCGCTGCGGCTCTCGCTGGTGTGCGCGACGGCGGCGACGGCGCTCAGCCTGGTCATCGGGGTGCCGCTGGCGTGGCTGCTGGCGCGGGTGGAGTTCCCGGGGCGCGGGCTCGTCCGGGCGCTGGTGACGCTGCCGTTGGTGCTGCCGCCCGTGGTCGGCGGCGTGGCGCTGCTCATGGCGCTGGGGCGCAACGGGGTGGTGGGGCGGTGGCTGGACGACTGGTTCGGGGTCACGCTGCCGTTCACGACCGCGGGGGTGGTGGTCGCGGAGGCGTTCGTGGCGATGCCGTTCCTGGTCATCGCCGTCGAGGGCACGCTACGGGCCGCGGACCCCCGCTACGAGGAGGCCGCCACCACCCTCGGCGCCTCCCGCTTCACCGCCTTCCGCCGCGTCACCCTGCCGCTCGTCGCGCCGGGCATCGCGGCCGGTGCGGTGCTGGCGTGGGCGCGGGCGCTGGGCGAGTTCGGCGCCACGATCACGTTCGCGGGCAACTTCCCGGGGCGTACGCAGACGATGCCGCTCTCCGTCTATCTCGCGCTGCAGAGCGACCCGGAGGCGGCGATCGCGCTGAGCCTGGTGCTGCTCGCGGTCTCGGTGGCGGTGCTCGCGGGGCTACGGGACCGCTGGATGACCTCGGCATGAGCGGCGATTCGGCACGCGAAGGGGTGGGCGTGGAGGCGGGCGCGGAGATGCCGGGAGAGAGCGGGCTCGACGCGCGGCTCGTGGTCGAACGGGGCGCGTTCCGGCTCGACGTCACGCTCCGCGCACGCCCCGGCGACGTCCTTGCCCTCCTCGGGCCCAACGGCGCCGGCAAGACCACCGCCCTGCGCGCCCTCGCGGGCCTCGTCCCGCTCACGGACGGGCATCTGCGCCTCGACGCCGCGGAGTTGGACCGTACGCCGCCGGAAGACCGCCCGGTCGGGGTCGTCTTCCAGGACTACCTGCTCTTCCCGCACCTCAGCGCCCTGGACAACGTCGCCTTCGGGCCGCGCTGCCACGGCGCCACCAAGGCTGGGGCCCGTGCCGAGGCCGCCGCCTGGCTGGCGCGGATGGACCTCAGCGAGCACGCCGCCGCCAAGCCCCGCCGGCTCTCCGGCGGCCAGGCACAGCGCGTCGCCCTCGCCCGCGCGCTGGCCACCCGCCCCCGGCTGCTGCTCCTGGACGAGCCGCTGGCCGCGCTCGACGCCCGTACCCGCCTGGAGGTCCGCGCCCAGCTCCGCCGCCACCTCGCCGACTTCGAGGCCGTCGCCGTGCTCGTCACCCACGATCCGCTGGACGCGATGGTGCTGGCGGACCACCTCGTGGTCATCGAGGACGGCCGCATCGTGCAGCAGGGCGCCCCCACGGACATCGCCCGCCACCCGCGTACCGACTACATCGCCCACCTCGTGGGCCTCAACCTCTACCGGGGGCGGGCACGCGGCCACTCCGTCGACCTCGCCGGAGGACCCGCGATCACCACCGCCGACGACCTCACCGGGCCGGTCTTCGTCGCCTTCCCGCCCAGTGCCGTGACCCTGCACCGGGACCGGCCCACCGGCTCCAGCGCCCGCAACCTCTGGCGCTGCGCGGTCGCGGGACTGGAGACCCACGCGGACCGGATCCGCGCCGAACTCACCGGCGAACTCCCCCTGGCCGCCGACCTGACGACCACCGCGGCCGCCGAACTCGACCTGCACCCGGGCGCGGAGGTCTGGGCGGCCGTGAAGGCGACCCAGACGCACGCGTACCCGGCCTGAACCCGGCCGTCCGGGGCGCCCAGGCGGCGTGGCCCGGTCGGCCGGTACGGCCCGGGTGGTCCGGCGCACCGTTACTCGTCGGCCGGCTTCGCCTTGTTCGCCTTCTGCGGCTGCGGCGAACTCGCCGCCTCTGCCTCCGCCTTGGCCTCGCTCACCGCCGCGTCCGCCACCTTCGCGGCCTCCACCGCCGCCGCCACCGCGTCGAGCGCGGGCTTCGGCGCGGCGGCCAGCTCGGGCGCCCCGGCCTTGTCGAGCGCCGGCGGCTGACCGTCCGCCGCCGCCCCGGTCGCCGCCGTCTCCGCCGTCGCCCCCGCCGTCGCCGCCTCGTTCGCCTGTACGGCCTGGGGCACGCCCGGCGCCGGCTTGTCGCCGAAGGCGGTGGTGACGGTGCGTACCGCCTCGGTCAGCTCGCCCGGGATCACCCAGAACGTGTTGTTGTCGCTCTTCGCGAGGTGCGGCAGCGTCTCCAGGTACTTGTACGCCAGGATCTTCGGGTCGGCGTTGTTGCGGTGGACGGCCTGGAACACCCGCTCCACCGCCTGCGCCTCGCCGTCCGCCCGCAGGATCATGGCCTGCTGCGCGCCCTGCGCCTCCAGGATGTCCTTCTGCTTCGTCCCCTCGGCGGTGAGGATCTTCGCCTGCCGCTCGCCTTCGGCGTGGAGGATCGCCGCGCGCTTGTCGCGCTCGGCGCGCATCTGCTTCTCCATCGCCTCCTTGATGCTGTGCGGCGGGTCGATGGCCTTGATCTCGACGCGGTTGACGCGGATGCCCCACTTGCCGGTGGCGTCGTCGAGGACCGAGCGGAGCCGGGCGTTGATCTCCTCGCGGGAGGTGAGGGTCTCCTCCAGGTCCATGCCGCCGATGACGTTGCGCAGGGTGGTGACGGTGAGCTGGTCGATCGCCTGGAGGTAGTCGGAGACCTCGTACGCGGCCTTCCGCGGATCGGTGATCTGGTAGTAGAGCACGGTGTCGATGTTGACGACGAGGTTGTCCTCGGTGATCACCGGCCGGGGATCGGAGGAGTACACCTGCTCGCGTACGTCCAGCTTGGTGTTGACGCGGTCCGCCACCGGCAGGACGAAGTTCAGGCCGGGCTGGAGGGTACGGCGATAGCGGCCGAAGCGCTCGATGTTGTAGCGGCGGGCCTGCGGGACGACCCGCACGCTGCTCGACACGAGAAAGACGACGACCAGCGCCGCCAGGAGCATCGGGATGACAACCGGGTCCACACTTCCTCCGTTGGCTGTGCGTTCGGCGGCCCGTCGGGGCTCGGGTCTCAGGGGCTCAAGGGCTCAAGGGCTCAGGGGCTCGGAAGTTCGGGGGCGGGGCGGGTGCGGGGCTCGGCGGGCTCAGGGAAGCAGCTCGCGGGGGTAGACGACGGCCGTCGCGCCTTCGATCTCCATGACCTCCACCAGCGCCCCCACCGGAATCACCGCCGTCTCGTCCAGCGCGCGGGCCGACCACTCCTCGCCGGAGAGCTTGATCAGCCCCCGGGTCGCGGTGACCTCCTGCACGACCTCCGCCCGCTTGCCGAGCAGCGCGTCGCTGCCGTCGCGGGTGAGCGGGGTCTGCGCCATGTGCTTCAGCGCGACGGGACGTACGAGGACGAGCCCCGCTGCCGCCGCCGCCCCGAGGGCCACGAACTGCCCCAGCGCGCCGACGCCCACCCCGGCCACCACGGCGGCGACCATCGCGGCGCCGGCGAGCAGTCCGAAGACGAGCGTCATCGTGAAGAACTCGGCGGCGCCGAGCGCCGCGGCGGCGAGCAGCCAGACGATCCACGGCATCGCGTCAGCCTCCCTCGGGGGACTTGCCCTCCAACCTACCTCTCGGAAATGCCGGGCAGAACAGGCGAGTTCAGGTGGTTCCGGGATTCGGCCGGGCTGTGCGCGCGCCGCGGGAGAGGGCGCGGGGTCAGGCTCGTGCGCGTACGGCGTCCGGCAGCAGCCGGGGGATGAGGCGTACGTAGATCACCATGCCGACGACCTCGACCAGGGTCTGGGTGACGACCACCACCGCGGCGGCGGCCAGCCGGTCGGGCAGCGCGAGGGCGAGGGGGAGGACGACGAGGGAGTTGCGGGTCGCGCCGGTGAAGACGATCGCGCGTCCTGCGGGGACGTCGAGGCGGAACAGCCGGGCGACGCCGAGTCCCGCGAAGGCCATCACGGCGAGGAAGAGGACGTAGAACGGCACCACGCGGGCGACGTCCCCGACGCTGTCGTCGACCTTGGGCACCTGGGAGGCGACGACGGTCGCGAGGGTCGCGGCCATCAGCGGCACCATCGCGGTGCCCGCCGCGTCGGCGGTCTTCTGCCCGGCGGGGCGGCGGGCGGCCCACGCCTGCGTGAGCCAGGCGAGGGTGAGCGGGACGGCGATGAGGACGACAAACGCCTCGACGAAGGGCCCGGCCTCGACGATGTCGGCGAGGTCGGAGCCCATGAAGAGGTAGAGGTACCCGGGCAGGAACACCATCTGCGCGATCAGGAGCAGGGGGGTGGCGGCGAGGAGCCGGCGGCTGCTGCCGCCGGCGAGGCCGCTGAAGACGATGACGTAGTCGATGCAGGGGGTGAGGAGGACGAGCAGGACGCCCATGCGGATGGCCTGCTCGTCGGGGAGGAAGGCGAACATCGCGGCGACGACGAGCGGCACGACGGCGAAGTTGACGACGAGTGCGGCGGCGAGGAAGCGGCCGGCGCGCAGGGAGCGGAGCAGCCGGGCGGCGGGGACCTGGAGGAAGGTCACGTAGAGGAGGGCGGCGAGCACGGGGTTGATGGCGTGCTCGAGACCGGGCCCGGCGCCGGGCGCGGCCCACCCGACGACCCCGCCGGCGACGAGGGCCCCGAGGTAGACGGGAACCTGGTGCCGCTCCATGGCGGCGACGATCCCGCCGGACTGCGCCACGGCTGCTCCTCGGGGGTGGGGTGATCTGCGGTTCTCCCTAGACGGTAATCGGCGGGGCGGGGGCGGCCGGGTGCGGGTGGTCCGGGGGCGCCTCGGGTGTGGGCTCGGGCGGCGGCCGGGCCGGGGGTGCGCGCGGGGGCCGCTCGACGGGCGTTGTCGGTGGGGCGGCCTACCCTTGGGCGGGTGTGCGGGGTTGGTGTGGGTACGCGAGCTTGATGCAGGTACGCGGTGTTGGTAGGGGTGTGCGGGGTTGGTGTGGTGGCCCCGGGGTGGGTGCGGAGGGTGGCCGTGGTGCGGCCGGGGCGGGGGCCGCGGGGGGCCGTTCCCGGTGCGGGGCGCTGTTGCGGCGGGGGCGGGCGGGCTACGATGCGCGGCGATGACCAGGCCACGCAGGGTTCCGGACGCCGCGGTGCGCCGCCTCCGCCTGCTCGGCTACGTCCTCGTCCTCCTGGGCCTCCTCGCCGGGGCGGCGTCCTGCGCCGACGCCGGCCGCTCCGGCACCGCCGGGGCGCACGGACTCGTCCTCCGCGCCGACGCCCCGCAGACCGACGTCCTGGCGACGCTTCGCCCCGACGCGCTACGGGGCGACGGTCCGCGGGCCGGCGCCTCCCCCGCCGACCTCCTCTCGGCCGACGGGCCACCCGGCGATGCCCTCCCGGCCGACGCGCCATCCGGTGGCCCCCTCCCGGCCGACGGCCTCCGGGCCGGGGTCCAGCCCGGCGACAACCCCCAGCCCGAGGGCCCACCCGGCGATGCCCCCCGGCCCGGCGGCCCACCCGGCGGCCCCCTCCCGGCCGGTGTCCCCTCCGCCGGCGCCGCGGCCCTCCCCCTGGACTGCACCTCCGTCCACGCCCCCGGCGCTCCCGCCGGGGAGTGTCCCGCCGCCTCCGAGCGGGCGCCCGCCGCGCCCTTCTCCGGGCCCGCGTTCTCTCCGCCGCCCGGCACCGCTCCCTCGTACGCGTCCAGCGCGGCCGCCGTCGCCGGCTGCGGCGTCACTCCGGCCCCGCCCGGCGCTCTCGGCACCCCCGATCTCCACCAACTCCAGGTCCAGCGGACCTAGGACGGGCCCCCGCGCACGCCCCAGAACCGGACCGCCGCCCGCGGCGCCCGGTGCGTGCGCCCACCCCGTACTCCGTCCACTCCCCCTACACACACCCCGCCGCGCGCCCGCGCCCGCCGCGTCCGCGCGCGTCCCGGGGAGAAGGGTCCGCACACCATGGGTTCCGCCAAGTCCAAAGCCGCCGCCCGCCGTGCCCGCGTCGAGGAGATGCGCCGCAAGGAAGCCGCCCGGGAGCGGCGCAGCAAGCAGATCACCTATCTCGCCTCCGCCGTCGTCGTGGTCGCCACCGCCGTCGGCGGCTACTTCATCGTCGACAGCGCCCGCGAGGACGAGAAGGCCGCCGCCGCGCCCCTCAAGGGCGAGCAGAGCTGGGACGACCTCGACCAGAACCACGTCACCGAGGACGTCGACTACAAGATGACGCCCCCCGCCGGCGGCGACCACGACCCCGCCTGGCAGAACTGCAACGGCGACGTCTACGACCAGCCGATACGCGACGAGAACGCCGTGCACTCCCTGGAGCACGGCGCCGTGTGGGTCACGTACGGCGACAAGGCGAAGGAAGCGGACGTCAAGACCCTCTCCGAGCGCGTCACCAACACCCCGTACTCGCTGATGAGCCCCCACCCCGACCAGACCGGGGCGATCACCCTCTCCGCCTGGGGCAAGCAGCTCACCGTCGAGAAGGCGGCCGACCCGAAGGTGGGCAAGTTCTTCGACAAGTACGTCCAGGGTCCGCAGACCCCCGAGCAGGGTGCCGCCTGCACCGGTGGGAAGGACGCGTGACGCTCCTCCGGCCCGCCCTGCGGTGGCCGCTCGCGATGCTGGCCGCCGCGGTCCTCGTCTGCGGTGCGTTCCTCGCCGTCCTCGCCACCGGCGCGGACGGCGACGACGCCCCCGCCGTCCCGGACACCGGCTCCGCGGACGCCGGGTTCGCCCGCGACATGATCGTGCATCACCAGCAGGCCGTGGAGATGTCCCTCATCGTGCGCGACCGCACCGGCGACGAGGACGTGCGCCGGCTCGCGTACGACGTCGTCAACACCCAGGCCAACCAGCGCGGCATGCTCCTCGGCTGGCTGGACGAGTGGGAGCTGCCGAAGTCGTCGGGCGAGCCGCCGATGGCCTGGATGGGCCACGAGATGCCCTTCGAGGCGCGCGACGGGTCGCTGATGCCCGGCATGGCCACCGACACCCAGCTCCGCCGGCTGCGGGAGGCGGACGGCAGGGACGCCGAGGTGCTGTACCTCCGGCTGATGACCGCGCACCACCAGGGCGGAGTGCAGATGTCGCAGATGGCGGCGGGCGCGGTGGAGACGCGGGTGGTGCGGCGGCTGGCGGAGACCACGCTGCGCGGGCAGCAGTCGGAGATCAAGCTGATGCGGGACATGCTCCAGGAGCGCGGCGGCCTCATGAAGCCGTAGCCGCCCCGGGTCAGCGCGCGAGCGCTTCGTCGATGGCGGCGGCGAAGTCCTCGTACGACTGCGGGTTGGAGATCTTCTCGCCGCCGAGGAAGAACGTCGGCGTCCCCTGGACGTCCAGCGCGAGGCCGTCGCGCTGGTCGGCCCGGACCCGGTCGGCCGTGCGCGGGGCCGCCAGGTCGCGGTCGAAGCGGGCCATGTCCAGGCCCAGTTCGCGGGCGAAGCCGCGGAAGACGTCCTCCTTCGACTCCTGCGCCTCGCCCCACTCCGCCTGGGTGTCGAAGAGCTTGCGGTACATCTCGTCGAACTTGTCCTGCCGGGCGGCGGCCTCGGCGGCGCGGGCGGCGAGTTCGCCGTTGCGGTGGCCGGGCATGGGGAAGTAGCGCGCGATGAAGGTGACGCGGTCGCCGTAGCGTTCGCGGAGCTTCTCGACGGCCGGGTAGTACGCGCCGCACGCCTCGCACTCGAAGTCGAGGAACTCCACGAGGGTCAGCTCGCTGTCGGCGGGCGAGGTCAGGCGGTGGCTGTCGGCGCGTACGACGCGGGCGTCGGCGGCGGGCGTGGCGTCGCCGGGGGAGTCGTCGCCGGGCAGGAAGGCGGCGGCGAGGGCGAAGACCGCGACGAAGACGCCGGCGATGATCACGGTGGCGTAGAGGTGCTTCTTCTTGTTCCGGCTCTGGGTGGTGGTGCGGTTCTCGGGCACGGGTTCCTCACGACGGGTGCGGGCGGGCGGTGGCGTACGTACCGGCGGCGCCGGCCGGCACCGCGTTCCCGTCCGCGACCGTCAGGAGGCGAGGGCGAGGCGGCCCGGGACCGGTTGCCGGGCGGGGAGCGGGCCGTACGCCGGGGGCGCGCGCAGCCGCAGCCCCGCCGGGCCGCGGTGCCGGCGGGGCGGGGCCTGGGCGGCGGGGAGCGGCGGGCGGGGCGGCGCGTACGCGGGGTGCGCGGCCCGTACGAGCCGGTGCGCGAGGACGTACCCGCGCACCTCGGCGACCAGCGTCCGGCCGCGCACCAGCAGCGCGTCCGCGGCGCCGAGGAGCCGCGCGGAGATCAGCAGCGCGACGGCCTGGGCGGCGAGCAGCCCCCACGGCGGGTGTCCCGGGCCCGCGACGGCCGGGGCGGTGACCACGCAGAGCAGGTCGAGCGCGAGCTGCACGGCGACGAGGACGGCGAGCCCGCCCGTCTCCGTACGCCGCTGCCGCCCCGCGACCAGCCACCCGGCGACGGCCGAGAGGGCGAAGAGCCACAGGCACCCCTGCGCCCGCGGCGCCCCGGCGGGCAGCACCGACCCGAGCTGCGGCAGCAGCACGCATCCGGCGGCGAGCGCGGGGGGCGCGGGGGCGAGGTGGGGACGGGCGGTCATGGTCGTCGCAGCCTAACCAGCGCCGCCACCGCCCCCGGGCCCAGGGCCGCCCTCCGGCCGGTACGGTCTTCTCTTTCTTCGGCTCGAACGAATAGTCGACGGAATGCCGCTCTGCGCTATCCGAACCCGTGCGTCACCGTGCCGCGCGGTGGCCTGGGAACTCGCCGGACACCTGAACTCGTGTGCATTATCGTCGGCTTGTCCGCAGTGGGGTGCGCGGGGGGAAAGTCATGGCAGAGAACAAGGTGTCGGTGTGGCTCGGCGTTGCGGCCTCCGGCATAACCGTGCTGGCGTTCTTCGGGATCACCAATTTCGATCAGTTACGGGAGGGAGCCGATCCGGCTCCGACCGGGGGCACCGCCCCGAACGGCCACAGGGGCTCCGTGGGCGCGGGCGGCGAGGGCGCCCCTGCGGAGAAAGACGCCGCCGTGGACGAGGACGCTCCCGCGGACGAGGACGCGTCCGTCGGGGAGACCGGCGAGAGCGACCCCGATCCGGCTCCGCGGGAGGAGACTCCCCCGGCCGGCGGCAACGGCCCGATCACCAATATCTCCAGCGGGTTGTGTATCGACACCAACGGTCCCCAGGGACCCGGTGTCGAAGTACAAGTGCGTGCCTGCGCGAACTACACCGGCCAGAGCTGGACCTACGACGAGAACGATCGTCACTTTGCCAACCCGCCCAGCGGACTGTGCCTCGACACGGCAGGAGCCCCCGCCACGGGGGCCGGCCTGGTGGTGAACCCGTGCGGGAACTACACCGGCCAGGTATGGCACCACGATCCCGGCACCGGCCAGTTGGTCAACCAGACCACGGGACTGTGCATGGACACGGCCGGGCCTCCCGCCATCAACGTCGGCCTGGTGCTCAACCCCTGCGGAAACTACACCGGCCAGCTCTGGCGCAGGTGATCCTTCCCGCCCGCCATCGCCCCCGGCCCCAGGGCCGCCGCCCCTGGCTACGATGTGGCTGCGCGCATCGCCTGCGGAGGGGAAACATCATGCGGCGGCTGGGGGATCTCGAAGCGGAGATCATGGACCGGCTGTGGAAGTGGGAGCGCCCCGCCACCGTCCGCGAGATCGTCGACGACATCAACAACGACCGCGAGCTGGCCTACACGACGGTCATGACCGTCGCCAACATCCTGTACCAGAAGGGCTGGCTGGTCCGTACGAAACAGGGCCGGGCCTGGCTCTACACCCCCGTCCGCAGCCGGGAGGCGTACTCCGCCGCGCTGATGGAGGACGCCCTCGGCGCCAGCGAGGACCGGTCCGCCGCCCTCGCCCACTTCGTCGACGGCATGACCGACGACGAGGTCGCCGCCCTGCGCAAGGCGCTGCGCGAGAGCGACGCCGGCCGCCGGGGCGAGGGCCGGGGACCGGGGTGAGCGAGGCGCTGCCCGTCCTGGGGTACGCGGCCGTGCTCGGTGTCGTCGCGCCGCGCCTCGTGCTGCGCGGCGCGTGGCCGCACCGGGCGCCGCGGCTCGCGGTCGCCGTGTGGCACGCGCTCGCGGTCGCGTTCACGCTCTCCGTGGCGCTGGCCGCGTACCACCTGGCGACGCCCACCGAGCATCTGCACGCCAGCTTCGTCGGCTTCCTGCACTCCTGCGGCCTGGGCCCGGACCGGGGCGTGGACCTCGGCCTCGGCACCGGGCGGCCCGACCCGGGCGTCGCGAGCCGGCTGGCGGGCGTGCTGCCGGCCGCCGTGGCCGGGGCGGTGGCGGTGAGCGTCGGCGTGCACGCCCTGCGGGCGCGGCGGGTACGGGCCCGGCACCGCGCCGTGCTCGACATGGTCGGCCGCCGTTCCGCCGCGCTGGGCGCCACCGTCGTGGCGCACGGCACGCCCGTCGCGTACTGCCTGCCGGGCCGCCGCGCGCGCGTCGTCGTCAGCGAGGGCGCGCTGCGGCTGCTGTCTGCCGCGCAGGTCGACGCGGTCCTGGAGCACGAGCGGGCGCACGTCGCCGGCCGGCACCACCTGCCGCAGGCGGCGGCGGACGGCTTCGCCGCCGTGTTCCGCGGGCTGCCGCTGGCGCGGCAGGTGCGGCGGCAGACGGCGCTGCTGCTGGAGATGGCCGCGGACGACCGCGCGCTGCGGCGGCACCCGGGCCGGGTGCTGGCCACGGCGATGTACGAGATGGCGGCCTGCCGCGCGCCGAGCGGGGCGTTCGCCGTCGGCGGCGGCACGGTGCCGGTGCGGCTGCGCCGGGTGCTGGGTCCGCGGCGGCGCGCGCACCCGGTGCTGCGGGGTGCGGTGGCGGCGGTCGCGCTGACGGTGCCGCTGGTGCCGCTGCTGGTGGCCTGCCCGCCCGCGCTGGTCTGACGCCCGTACCCCCGGCTTGCAGGGGGTCGCTTGCCCGCGCTTCTACTAATCTACTAAGTTGCCTTTCGGTTCCTGTCGCCACCGAGGATGAGGAGCAACTCCGCCATGGGAGCGCACCGCCGCCCGAAGTCCCCCGGCCGCGCCCGGATCACGACCCTCTCCTTCGCCGCCGGGGCCTTCACCCTGCTCTCGACCCAGAGCGGCCAGGCCGAGCCGAAGCCCACCGTCGAGGAGGTGCGCGCGGAGGTGGAGAAGCTGTACGAGGAGGCCACGGGGCCCACCGAGGAGTACAACGCCGCCCGCGAGCGCCAGCGCGGGCTCCAGGAGGAGGCCGAGAAGGCGCAGGACGAGGCGGCCCGCCAGCAGCAGGAGATCAACGACCTGCGGGACCGGATAGGCCCGCTCGCCGCCGAGCAGTACCGCAACGGCGGCATCGACCCCAGCGTGCAACTCGCCCTCTCCGCCGACCCGGACGAATATCTCCAGGAGGCCGAGCTGGTCGACCGCGTCGGCCACCGGCAGGCGTCGGCGCTCAGTGTGCTCCAGGACAGGCAGCGGGAGCTGGCGCAGCAGCGCAAGGAGACGTCGGCGAAGCTGCGCGAGGCGGAGGAGTTCCGTACCGCCGCGGCGGAGAAGAAGAACGAGGTCCAGGCGAAGCTGACCCAGGCGCGGCAGCTCCTCAACTCCCTCACCGCGGAGGAACGCGCCCGCCTCGACGCCGCCGAGGAGCGCGACGCGGCCGAGGCCGGCACGAGCGACGCGGCGGACACCTACGACGGCCCGGCGAGCGGCCGCGCGAAGGCGGCACTGGACTTCGCGTACGCCCAGCTCGGCAAGCCCTACGAGTGGGGCTCGACCGGCCCCGACTCCTTCGACTGCTCCGGCCTGACGGGCTCGGCGTGGAGCGCGGCGGGGGTCTCACTGCCCCGTACGGTCAAGCAGCAGTACGACGCGGGCCGCAAGGTGAGCCAGGCGGACATGCAGCCCGGCGACATCATCTACTGGTACAACGACACGCAGCACAACGGCATGTACGTCGGCGACGGCAAGGCGATCCACGCGCCCCGCACCGGCAAGAACGTCGAGATCGTCCCGGTCGACAGCATGCCCTTCTACGCCGCCAGCCGCCCCTGACGGCCCGGGAGGTCAGGCCGTGCCCCGGCCGATGCCGGGGAGGAAGCGGCCGGCGCGGGCGGTGTACGCGGCGTAGGCGTCGCCGTGGACCGTCGCCAGGTACGGCTCCTCCACGACCCGGACCTGCAACTGGACCGCGGCGACCAGCGCGGCGAGGGCCGCGAGGGACACCGGGTTGGGGAGGACGAGCGCGAGGCCGGTGGCGGCGGCGGTCATGGCGGTGAAGACGGGGTTGCGTACGTGGGCGAAGAGACCCGCGGTGACCAACTCGGTGCGCTCCCCGGCTTCGACGCCCACGCGCCAGGAGGCGCCCATGTTCGTCTGCGCGACGAAGGTGGTGCCCATCGCCGCGAGCGTGACGGCCAGTCCGCCCCACTGCAGCGCGGGATGGACGGCGGTCGGCAGCCCGGCGAGCGTCGCCACCGGCGCGGCGGCGCCGCCGAGGAGGGCGAGGACGAAAAGTACCCCGGCCCACCAGGCGGCCTCACCGGGCCGCCCGGAGATCCCCCGGAACCCGGCGTCCCCGGTACGCCGCCGCTGCACGACCCCGCGCACCCCGAACGCGGCGACGCCCCACGCCACGTACAGCCCGAGCGCAACCCACGCCCACCCCCTCATGACGGTCCTCCCCGCTCGGTGCCGCAGCACTCGCGCGCCGCGGAGGAGGCGAGGGCCCCGGCGGTGAGCGCGACGACGGCCTCGACGACGTTGTACGCGAGGGTCGCCGCGACCAGCAGCCGTATCCGGCGGGTGAGCAGGGCAGCCCGGCTCTGGCCGGGACCGGTGCCGACGCCCGCGGCCATCGTCAGCAGCACCCTTCGGCGTCGGCGTCGGGGCAGGTCCGGTCCGTCGCCACGGCGACGACGGCGGCCCGCAGGTCGTCCAGGGCGTGCCCGAGGCGGGCGTCGGCGAGTTCGTACCGCACCCGCCGCCCGTCGGGCACGGCGACGACGAGCCCGCAGTCGCGCAGGCACGCCAGATGGTTGGAGAGCCGGGTCCGGGAGACGCCGAGCGCCTCGGCCAACTCGGCGGGATAACCGGGCCCGTCGCGCAGCGCGAGCAGGACCCGGCAGCGGATGGGGTCGGCAAGCGCCCGCCCGAAGCGGGCCAGCACGTCGATGTCCGTGGCGGTGGTCAGCACGCCGGAGACGATACAGAGAATCCTGAATTCATGGAAGAGTGAACCAATCACCGGCGGCACCGTCCACGGGGGGCGCCCGCCCGGCGTGAGGGGGCGGACGCCGTCCGCCACCCGGCCCCCGGCCCGGCCGGGCGTCCGCCGGCAGGCCCGGCGCGGCCCCTCGCGCGGCGGTGTCGGGCCGTGTGGGGCACGGGAGTTGGGTGTCGCTCTTGGTGCGGCATGGAGTGTCCGCGGGCTCCGGGCGCGTGCGCTGACGAACCATCAGTTGCCCCCGGGCGGACGGGCGTGGGCCATTGGCTCACGGTGAGTCGACAAAACTCCTTGGGTATTGCGTGCCGGTCCCCGAGGGGAATTCCGGCCCCCTTTTTTTCGGGGCGTATCGCGGCCGGCAGGCTTTCACCGATCGTCACGCCGCCGGGGTGCGGGAAGCGATGTCCGTGTCCCCGGGTCGCGCGCCTGCGGGGTGGGTGCAGCACCTCCTTTGCATAAGTGCACCGAGTCTGCTGGGTGCGCGTACCTGTACGCTCCGGCGTCGGGCGGTTCGCCCCCGCGGCCTTTCGCAGAGGTGAATCGCGGCATACCCCGCTAAAGCGGACGGTCGGTGTCGTGCGGCACCGGTCACTCTCGGTGCCCTTCACGGCGCCCCGATCCGGATGCCGAAAGCCCCGCCCGTGGGGAATGCTCCCTCGGTGTAGGCGCCGGTGGTGCTGTACTTGCACGCTGTGGTGTTAAATAGGGAGTCGGTCTGAGCCTTGGTGGGTCCAGACCTCTTCCCGGAGGCTCCAGGGTGGTTCCCTGGAGCCTCCGGTGCGTTGCGTGACCCCCGCGCGTATTCTCCCGCGGCGTTTACCTGCCGGAAATCCCGTGGTTCCGGCACGGGCAATTGCAGAAACCTTGTTGCGCGGGAAAAACCGTCGAGTTCCGTGCCTGGTGGCACCCGGTGCAGGCCCCTCTGGCTGGAATTTCATTCCCCGCCGGTGGGGATTCTCGGTGAGGCTGCGGAAACGATCGGGCATAGCTGGGATCTGCCATGCCAAGGGGGTAATGTGGGTGCCTCGCTTGTCCCGTGCCGCAGCCGGACTCACCATCCGGACAGGCACGGGGAGAGGTGCTGGACCCACCGATTTCACGTTCCGGAGCAGAAGGAGGCTCGGACCTTGGACCGCGCCGTCTCCGACGGCGTCGCAGCACAGGCCCCCCGTGTTCCGCGGGCGCGCCGTCGTACTGCGCTGCCGCCCCACCCCCGCCCCACCCCGCCGCGGCCGGCGATCGCGCCGGCCCTCCCGCTCGACCGGGAGGCCGGGGGTAGAGATGGGTTCGCTTCCGTCGAAGGTCGACGGCTTCAACCCCGCCGAGGTGCTCGCCGGCCGCCGGCCCATGCCCCAGGGCAGCTTTCTGTACCACCTCCCGCGCGCCATCTGGCCGTTGCTGGTGCAGACGTGGGGCCCCGATGCCCGTACCTTCCAGTCCGGCGAGGAACTGCCGCTCGGCCAGGACGACCGCGACTGCTTCATCGTGCTGGGCGGCTTCGTCGTCCAGCAGCGCCACCCGATGGGCCGGAGCCGGGACCTGATCGCCCGGTTCCGCGGCCTCGGCCAGTTCCTGGGCGAGGCCAAGCTCATCGAGCCCTGGTCGCCGGTGAAGACGGTCTGCCTCAGTACGACGTGGGTGATGCCCTGCTCCGCGCAGCGGGTGAACGTCCTGCTCAAGCAGCATCCGGCGATGCAGCTCGCCCTCCTGCGCAGCCTGGAGGACCGCAACCGCGCGGACGAGAAGGTCTATTCCATGACCCGCAGGTCCCCCCTCGCCCGCGTGACCACGCTCCTGGTGCACCTCGCCCACACGGCCGGGACCAGGGACCCCGTCGCTCCCGACCGGATCACGATCAAGGGGCTGCGGCAGAGCGACATCTCCGATGCCCTCGCGCTCGGCACGTCCACGGTCGAGAACGCGCTGCGCCACCTGCGGACCGTCGAGCAGGCGGTCGACAGCGGGTACCGGGAGCTGGTGGTGGCCGATCTGAACGTCCTGGAGCGCCTCGCCGTCACCACGTAGCTCCCCCCGCACCGACCCGCCGACCGCCCCGCGGTCGACTGCCCCCCACCCTCACCTCGCGCGGTTCCGGTGTCACCGGAGCCGGGCCGCGCGCATCGACGAACGGAAGCGCGATGAACCTCACGACCACCGCGGCGATCTGCAGCAGCACCGGAGTCCTCGCCGCCGCCGTCGTCACCTTGCGGCACAACCGCCGGGTCTTCGCCTGGAACAGGAGGAACCGGCTCACGGACGACGCCGCCAAGGACCTCGACGACGTCGACCGGTACCTCAAGGACGTCCACGAACTGCTGTGCCGGTTCGCCCAGAAGCCCAGCACGGCCGCCGACCTGGGCCCCCTGCGCACCCTGCGCCACGTGATCGAGGGCTACGCGGGCCGGCCAGGCGTGCTGCGCACCGAGCTGCAGGACATCGTGGCCCGCTGCGACGCCTACCTCGGCACGGCGCTCAAGTCGCCCGTGTCCGGCCCCAGGTCGGACCTGATGGTGGCCGCCATGGAGCAGGAGCAGGCCCGCACCCGGCTCGCGGCGTCCGTGAGCGGCGCCCAGCAGCGGGTCCGTACGCTCCGCAGGCCGTGAGCAGGCCGGTGACCGGGCCGGAGGGCGGAACCGCCGTGCCCGGGTGAGTGTTCCGCCCCGCCCGCCTCAGACCACCAGCGACCCCGCCACGAAGGCCGCGAGGACTCCCAGGGGGTGGAACGACGCGCGGTTGAAGACCGTGAGGGCCGTGGGGGGTTCGGGTTGGCGGAGGAGGTGGGCGGCGGGGAGGACGAGGGTGGGGATCGCGGTGAGGGCCGTGACCGCGATCCCCACCGCGCCGTAGAACGGCCAGGCCGTCACGGCCAGGGCGCAGGCCGTGGCCGCCGTGAGCAGGAGCAGGGCCGCCGAGAGACGGGCGGCGGCGCGGGGGCCGTAGACGATCGGGACCGTCTTGATGCCGAGCGGGGTGTCCTCGGCCACGTCGGCGAGGTCGTTGGGGATGTTCCGGCCGCCGATCTCCCACGCCGCCATCCACAGCGCCAGCAGCCCGAGGCGCAGCGGGTCGACGGTGCCGGAGAAGGCGAACCAGCCCGCGCAGGCGCCGATCGCCACCATCGCGCCGCTGAGCAGGAACTTGTACGCCGTGACCGTGGCCAGCTTGCAGTACGCCGCCTCCAGCAGCGCCGCGCAGACGAACAGCACCGCGCACACCCAGCTCAGCGCGACCGCCACCGCCAGCGCGATCCCGCCCAGCAGCAGCACCCACGCGAGCCCCGCCGCGAAGCGCAGCCTGCCCTGCGCCAGCGGGTGCCGGCCGCCCGCGCTGTCGATGTCCGGGGCCGCGCGGGTGTGGGCCATCGCCGCGCTGCGCCGGTCGAGCCGGGCGTCGAAGAGGTCGTTCGCCGCGAAGACCGCGAAGAACGCCGCGGCGGTGGCGAAGACGGCGGCGGCCAGGCGGCCCGGCGCGGGGTGGTCGGTGGCCAGCAGCGCGCCGACCAGGGGCTGGGCGATGCTCAGCAGCGCCTGGTTGCCGCGCGAGAAGCCGTACAACGCCCGCGCCTGGACCGCAAGGCTCATGGAGTGGACTCCCTGGGTTCTCTCGACTGCATCGTGTGGGGGGTGCCGTGTGGGGCTCTGCGCGGGACGGGGAGGCCGGGTCCCGCGCCGACGTACCAGTGCGCGAACGCCGCGCCCGCGGCGCCCGGTTCGGCCAGCTCCCGTAGCCGCTCCAGCCGCCGCGCCAGCTCCCCCCTGCGGTCCGCGGGGTGTTCCCCCTGCGGGTGCAGCAGGTCCAGGAACCCGGCCGCGAGGTCGCGGGTCCGCAGCACTTCGGGGAGCCTGCGGGCCGTATAGCCGGCCAGGTGCGTCTCGTCGCCGTCCCGGTAGCGGCGGATCAGCGCGTCGGCCAGGTCGGCGGCGTCGGCGACGGCGAGGTTCATGCCCTTCGCCCCCGAGGGCGTCAGCACGTGCGCGGCGTCCCCCGCGAGGAAGAGCCGCCCGTGCTGGAACCGCTGCCGCACGCTGCTGCGCATCCGCAGCACCCCGGTCTCCATGATGCGCCCCAGCCGCGGCACCGCCGCGCCCGCGCCCACCAGCCGGGTGCGCAGCCGCTCGTGCACGCGCGCCGCGGTCCAGCGCGCGGTGGCGTCCCCGGCGGGGATCTCCAGGTAGAGCCGGGCGATACGGGACGTGCGCGGCATGACGCCCGCGAAGCCGTCCTCGTGCACGGCGTACACCACGCCCGGCACGCCGCGGTCGACCTCCGCGAGGAGCGTGAGCCAGTCGTACGGGTAGCGCTCGTCCAGCTCGGCGCGCGGCGCGGTGTCCGGCGGCAGCGCCTGCGGGGTGATGCCGTGCGGGCCGTCGCAGCCGACGACGTAGTCGCACTCGATGTCCAGCCCGGGGCACTCCACCCGCGCGGGACCGGCGCCGTCGACGTGCACGCGGGTCGCCGGCAGGCCGAACTCCGGGGTGTGGCCCGCCGTGCCGAGGTCGGCGATGAGGTCCCGTACCAGGAGCTGCTGCGGGTACACCCAGTGCCGGATGCCCCCGGACTGCGCGCCGTAGTCGAAGCGCAGCAGCCGGCCCGCGCACAGGAAGTCGCACCAGCCGTGCCGGGTGCCCTCGGCGAGCAGCCGGTCGGCGAGGCCGTGCGCGCGCAGGTACTCGACGACCCGGTGCTCCACCAGGCCCGCCCGCGCGCGCCGTTCGACCTCGGCGCGGGAGCGGCGCTCCACGACGGCGACGCCGACCCCGGCCCGTAAGAGGACGTTCGCCAGGACCAGTCCCGCCGGTCCCGCGCCCACGACGGCGACCTGCGTACGCAACCGCCGCGGCCCCGCCGCCGTGCTCGTGCCGCTCATGCCGTCTCCCCCAGGTCCGCCGGTACGTGCGCGGGGTTGAACACCTCGTGCACGGCGGCCAGCACGTCGTCCCCGCACCACAGCCGGTACGTCCGGAACGCCGCCGGCCGCGGCTCCTCCGCCCGCGCCTCCTCCCGCGGCTCCGGCGGCCACGGCGTGACCCCGGCCCGTACGACGGTGCGCTCCAGCCGCGCGCCCGCCGCCCGCAGCGCGGGGCCCAGCGGCACCGCGGCGTCGGTCAGGCAGCGCCGCAGCGCCGGGTCGCCGCCGGGGCCGGCCACGACCCGGTTCCACGACCACCTCCGGCCCCCGGCGTCGCTGAGCGTCGAGTGCCGTACGAGCACCTCGCCCTCGGTCCCGAGCAGCGCGACGACGCCGCGCGGGGCCAGCTCGGGGCGGACGACCCGCAGCGCCACGTCGCCCACCCGCATCGGCGTGCCCGCCCACGACTCCAGGAGCGTCGTCGTCAGACCGTCGGTGCCGAGCAGCATCCGCGTCATGGGGCTGCGGAACCGGGCGATGGCCGAGCGGGCGGTGTCGGTGCCGAAGGTGTCGAAGTCGTCGTCGTTGTGGGCTGCGGGCAGGAACTCGGTCCTCGTGGGCATACCGTTGCGGCTCACTTTCGGGTCCGGAGACGTGTCGGGACGGCAGGTGCCGGGGCGTACGACGACCGCGTGGCGGTGGCGACGAGATACCCCGGCAGTGCGAACCGAGTGTGCACCCGTAGTGGCGCTCCGCACATCCCCGCGAGTGCCCGGACGGCGGCGGCCCCGTAGACCTTGCGGAGGCTGATCAGCCCGTCGTGCGCCTGGGCGGGGCCGCCGGTGAGGAACATCAGCGGCACCGAGACCAGGCACAACGGGTGCCGCCACCCGTCCACGAGCAGCAGCGTCCGCGCCACCCGCGTGCCCTCCCGCAGCAGCGCCAGCACCCCGGCGGGCGGCAGGTGGTGCAGCGACATCGCCATCACCGCCACGTCGTACGCGCCCGCCGGGGCGTCGATCGCCGTCGCGTCGAGCACCGCGCAGCGGGCGCGCGGATGCCGGCCGAGCGGCCCGGCGCGCAGCTCTTCGACGACGCGTGGGTTGACGTCGCTGGCGGTGACCCGGGCGGTGGGGTGGGCGCGGAGGATGCGGTACGCGAGCCGCCCGCAGCCGGCGCCGAGTTCGAGGACGCGAGGGTACGGGGCGGGGCCGAACTCGGCGGCGGTGAGGCGGGCGCAGGTGCGGTAGCCGAGGGTGAGGCGCTGGAACCGGTCGAGCCCGCGGAGGACGCGGCGGGTGGTGGCGGGGTCGCCGGGGAGGTCGATGTACTCGGCCCTGCCGGTCTCGTAGAGCCGGTCCCAGCGGGCGGCGGCGGGCCCGCCGCGGGGCATGGCGAAGGGGGCGGCTGGGTCGGGGGGCGGGGCGTTCACGGCCGGTCACCGCCGGGGTGGTGGCCGCGGGCCGTGTCCGCCGCCTCATGGCCGTACGCCGTGCCCGCCGCGTCGTGCTCGTACGCCGTGCCCGCCACCTCGTCGGCCAGCCACGCCAGCCGGTCGCGGTCCGCCCCCGCGGGCACCGGCGCGAGCGCCTCCCGGCAGCGGTCGACGTACGCGCGGGCCATCTTCTGCGCCGCGTCCAGCGCGCCGGTGTCGCGGGCGAGCCGGGAGAGCTGCCGCTGGCGGGCGAGTTCGTCGCTCGTGCCGTCGACCAGTTCGACGAGGGCGGCCCGTTCGGCGCGGCCGCCGAGGCGGTGGGCGAGGAGTACGGGCAGCGCGGGGCGGCGGTTGCGGAGGTCGCTGCAGACGGGCTTCCCGGCGCGCAGCCCGCCGCCCCCGTCGCCGTCCCCGGCGTCGCCGCCGGGCACGTACGGCAGCAGGTCGTCGCGGATCTGGAACGCGATCCCCATCGCCTCCCCGTACGCCGCGAGCGCCCGCGTCTCCTCCGGGCTGCCGCCGCCGAGCAGCGCCCCCACGTGGCACGCCGAGTAGAACAGCGATGCGCTCTTCAGCCGCGCCATCTCCACGTACGCGGCGATGCCACCGTCCGCCGCCGCGGTCACCTCGCGCAGGCTGCCGCTGAGTGCGACCTCCTGCGCGACGCCGCGCGCGGTCTGCTGCCCGACGGCGCCCAGGACCTCGACGGCGTCGAGCACGCGGCCCGCGGGCACCCCGCTCCGCCGGCAGGCGCCGAGCTGCTCGAAGAGGGCGAAGAAGAGCGAGTCGGCGGCCAGCACCCCGTGCGCGAGCCCGAATTCGCGGTGCGCCGCCGCCTTGCCGCGGCGCAACTCGTCGCCGTCGATGATGTCGTCGTGGACGAGGGTCGCGACGTGGGCGAGTTCGAGGCCCACGGCCGCGGGCAGCACCGCGTCGTACGAGCCGCCGACGGCACCGGCGGCGGCGAGGAGGGTGATCGGCCGCAGCAGCTTCCCGGGCGGGCAGAGCGCCCAGCGCTGCGCCGTGGCCAGGTGGTCGGAGCCGTCGGCGCCGGCACCGGCGCGGTCCAGCCAGGCGGCGATGCCGCCGTCGACGGCGTGACGCAACTCGGCGAGCGGAAAGCACGCCGGGCCGGCGTCGGTGCGCTGCATGAGGACTAGCCGCCTTCCCGGGGGCAGGGTGCGTAGGCGCCCGTTTGGCTGGTAACGACGGCGCGAAAGCCCAGGGCACTGAGGATCACCCCTCTGGGGGCACGCTCCCCGCCACGCGGCGCACGACCGGGGGAGATGCGGCAGCGAGGACCCGGCGGTCCGGCGTACGGGACGCGCTCCGGCGCGGCTTCCGGGGGCTGTTGACCCGCCGGTAACAAACATGGCGCAATAGCGATGCCCATGACAAAAATGTCGGGTCGCCGCTCTTGCTCTCGCCACGAGGAGCTGCCTCAATGCCTACGTATCCGGGGTGATCCACCCCGACCCCCCACAGGAAGAGGCACTCCATGAAGAACGCACGCACCGCCCTGGGCGTCGGTGCCGCGGTCGCCGGCGCGCTGTTACTCGCGGCGCCGAGCGCGCTGGCGGTGGAGCCGCAGACCGCCACCATCGGGTTCGACTGCGGGAGTTGGGGCGCCGGCGAGGCGACGCTCGAAGCCACGCAGGACGGCACCGCCGCGACCGTCACCATCACCACCGACGCCATCACCGCCCCGATCCCGATCGGCGCCGGCTCCGCGTCCTCGACGCTCACCCTCACCCGGAACGGCACCGACACGGTCGAGTTCTCCGGCAGCTCCAACCCGGCCATCCCGGCCGGCGCCCCGGCCGACACCGGCCCCCTCGACGGCACGGTCGCCTCCGGCGACTCGCTGGAGGCCGCGTCCCTGACGGTCTCGGTCCTCGGCATCACGGCCACCTGCGACGCCACGACCCCGCAGAACCCGGGCCCGTTCGTCTTCGAGTGACAGACCCGCGGTCACGTACGGCCGGTGGCCGGGCGATCCGCCCGGCCACCGGCCGGCAAGCAGTACCCGGCCCTCCTCACCTCCCCGGCACGAACCTGCTCTCCAGCACCGCCTGAAACCGGACGCCACCACCTGTCGTCTTTTCACGCACGCGTGGGTAGCGATAAGCGTGGTTCGGGCACCGATAGGGCTGTTTGGCAGGGGACTTCGGGGGTCGGGAGCAGTGGGAAATCGGCCGACGGACTGGCACGTACTCGATCTGGATGACGACCCGACGCCGGGTGATCCGGAGCGGGTGAAGCAGTTGGCGCGTGAGCTGCACGATTTCGCCGATGACGTGGCGGATGCGTTGCGGCAGATCAAGGGCATGGCCGGTGAGGACGCGCTGCTGCGGTGGGCGGGGAAGACCGCGAAGGCGTTCCAGGACGAGTTCGAGGAAGTCCCCAAGAACCTCAAGAAGCTCCAGCGCTCCTACGACCTGGCGGGTGACGCCCTCGCCGCGTACTGGCCGAAGCTGGAGCGGGCCCAGTCGCTGGCCGACAAGGCGCTGGCGAAGGGCCGTGAGGCGCAGAGTGATCTGACCGCCGCGAACGGGCGTCTTGATTCGGCGAATTCGTGGGTGGATCGGGCGACGAAGAAGACGGAGGAGTACGACGGGAAGGAGGGCAAGGAGAAGCCCGACGAGTCCGAGGTACGCGCCGCGACCCGCAACGCCACCGACGCCAAGTCCGCCCGCGCCTCCGCGCAGACGGCCGTCGACAACGCCCAAGGCGGCCTCGAAGCCGCGAAGAAGATGGCCGCCGACGCGAAGAAGATGCGCGAGGACGCCGCCTCCGAGGCCAAGGACAAGCTCGAAGAAGCCTCCGACGCCGGGATTCAGAACCGCAAGTGGTGGGAGAAGGCGGTCGACTGGGTCAAGGACAACTGGGACACCATCGTCACCGTCTGCAAGGTCATCGTCGCCGTCCTCGGCATCGTCGTCCTCATCATCGGCGGACCGCTGGCCTGGGTCGTCCTCGCCGCCGCCCTCGTCGTCCTCGCCGACACCCTCTACAAGTACATGAACGGCGAAGCCTCCCTCTGGGACGTCGCCTTCGCCGCCCTGGACTGCATCCCCGGCATGAAGGGCCTCACCACCCTCGGCAAGCTCGCCGGCGGCCTCAAGGCCCTCGCCAAGGGGGGCCTCAAGGGCATGGCCGCCGCGATCCGGGGCCTCGGGACCAAGGGCCTCAACAAGCTCCGCGGCGCCGCCAACAGCCTGCGCAGCGGCATGGACAACCTCGTCGCCAAGGGCAAGGCGGCCGTGGGCCGGTGCCCCGGCGGGGATCCGGTCGACATGGTCTCCGGCGAGATGATCATGATCGAGACCGACGTCCGCCTGCCCGGACTGCTCGCGCTGACGTGCACGCGGACGCACCTGTCCACGTACCGCTACGGCCGTTGGTTCGGCGCCTCGTGGGCCTCCACCTTCGACCAGCGGCTGGAGATCGACGCGGACGGCGCCGCGCTCGCCACCGAGGACGGCATGCTGCTGGCGTACCCCGTTCCCCGGCCCGGCGTGCCCGTGCTGCCGGCGGAGGGGCCGGCCTGGCCGCTCGTCTGGGACGGCACGGCCGGTGGCGAGATCCGGGTCACCGATCCGGCCGGCGGTCTGACACGGCACTTCGCCGCCGGCGGCGCGCAGGAGGACGGCGGTCCGCTCGTGCTCCCCGTACGCGCCGTCTCCGATCGCAACGGGCAGCGGATCGACTTCGACTACGCGGCGGACGGCCTGCCGGAGGCGATCCGGCACAGCGGCGGCTACCACGTGGACGTCCGCACGGACGAGGAGGGCAACATCACCGCCCTCGCCCTGCGGGAGGGGGAGGACAGCACCGTCCTCGTGTCGTACGGATACGACCCGGAAGGCAACCTCACCGAGGTCGTCAACTCCTCCGGAGAACCGTTCCGCTACACCTACGACGACCGCAGCCGCGTCACCGCCTGGATCGACCGCAACGGAAGCTGGTACGAGTTCGCGTACGACACCGAGGACCGCTGCGTGCGCGGGAGCGGCCCCGACGGCTTCCTCGACTGCACCATCGCCTACGACGCCACGGCCCGGACCACCGCGTACACCGACTCCCTCGGCCACACCACGGTCCACCACCACAACGAGCTGCTCCAGCGGACCTCCGTCACCGACCCGCTCGGCAACACCGAGCACTGGACCTACGACGACCGCAACCGCCTCCGCTCCCACACCGACGCCCTCGGCCACACCACCCGCTACGAGTACGACGAGGCCGGCAACCTCACCGCCGTCGTCTCCCCCGACGAGACCCGCGTCACCGCCGAGTTCAACGACATCCACCTGCCCCTCGTCCTCCACGGCGCCGACGGCACCCGCTGGAGCTACACCTACGACGAGCGCGGCAACCGCACCTCGGTGACCGACCCCCTCGGCGCGACGACCACCTTCGCGTACGACGACGCCGGCGGCCTCACCGCCCTCACGGACCCCCTCGGCGTCACCACCCGCGTCGAGTGCGACCCCCGCGGGCTGCCGGTGCGCACCGTCGACCAGCACGGCGCCGCCATCGAGCGCCGCCGCGACGCCTTCGGCCGGATCACCGCCACCGTCGACGGCCTCGGCCAGGTCACGCACGTCACCTGGACCACGGAGGGCAAGCCCGTCACCCGCACCCACCCGGACGGCACGGCCGAGACCTGGCACTGGGACGCCGAGGGCAACCTCGTCGCCCACACCGACCCCACCGGCGCCACGGTGCGCTTCGAGTACACGCACTTCGACCTGCTCGCCGCCCAGACGGGCGCGGACGGAGCGTGCCGGCTCTTCGCCTACGACACCGAACTGCGCCTCACCACCGTCACCGACGCCCGCGGCGCCACCTGGACCTACGACTTCGACGCCGCCGGCCGGCTCGTCGCCGAGTCCGACTTCAACGGCCGGGTGCTGCGCTACGCCCGCGACGCCGCCGGCGGGCTGAGCGCGCGCACCAACGGCGCCGGGCAGACGACGACGTACCGGCGGGACTCCCGCGGCCGGATCGTGGAGAAGCGCAGCGGCACCGCCGCCACCACGTACGCGTACGGGACCGACGGCCGCATGGTCCGCGCGCAGAACGCCGACGCCGTCCTGGAGGTGGAGCGGGACGACGCCGGGCGGCTGCTGCGCGAGACCGTCAACGGGCGCACCACCGGCTACGCGTACGACGAGCTGGGCAGGCGGCGCCGGCGCAGCACGCCCTCCGGGGCGGTCAGCGAGTGGGAGTACGCGGACAACGGGCTGCCGGTGCGGCTGGTCGCCGACGGACACGAGGTCACGTTCGCGTACGACGGGATCGGCCGCGAGACGGAGCGGGTCTTCGGCGACAAGTTCCGCATCGGTCGGCGGTGGGACGAGAACCACCGGCTCACCGGCCGCGAGCTGACGGCCCCCGGCGAGTCCGCGGCGGACGACCCGCCGGCGAAGTTCCGCACCGTGGGCCGCACCGACTACCGCTACGACCCCGCCGGCCGGCTCGTCGGCCTCGACGACCTGCACGCCGGCTCCCGCACCCTCGAACTGGACGCCGAGGGCCGGATCACGGCGGTACGCGCCGAAGGCTGGAGCGAGCGCTACGCCTACGACGCCGCGGGCAACGTCACGTCCGCGGCAGCGGGCACGGTGGCCGGGGCGGCCGCCGCCGGCCCCGGGACGGCCGCGGAGCCGGAGGCGTTCACGTACACGGGCAACCGCCTCCGGCGCGCAGGACGGTCCCGCTACGACTACGACGACCAGGGGCGCTGCACGGGCATCACCCGCCGCACGCTCTCCGGCGCCCGCCGCACCTGGCAGTTCACCTGGGACGCGGACGACCAGCTCACCGAGGTCGTCACCCCCGGCGGCAGCCGGTGGCGCTACCGCTACGACCCGATGGGCCGCCGGCTCGCCAAGGAACTCCTCGGCGCCGACGGGTCCGTGGCCCGGCGCGTGGACTTCGCCTGGGACGGCGACCGTCTCGCGGAGCAGTCGACGCTCACCGACGACGGCGGCAGCCACTCCGTCACCTGGGACTACGAACCGGGCGGCCACCGGCCCGTCGCCCAGAGCGAACGCCGCTCGCTGCGCGACGCGCCGCAGGAGGAGATCGACCGGCGCTTCTACGCCATCGCCACCGACCTCGTCGGCGCGCCCACCGACCTGATCACCCCGGAAGGCGAGGTCGTCTGGCGCCACCGCGCCACGGTGTGGGGCGGCCCGGCCGGCGCGGACCCCGCCGCCCCCGCCGCCTGCCCCCTGCGCTTCCCCGGTCAGTACGCGGACGAGGAGAGCGGCCTCCACTACAACCGCCACCGCTACTACGACCCGCGCAGCACCCGGTTCCTCACCCCCGACCCCCTGGGCCTCGCCGCCGCACCGGACACCTACGCGTACGCGCCGAACCCGCTCACCTGGTCCGACCCGCTGGGTCTGCAGATGTGCCCGCAGTTCCTGCGCATCGACTGGCTGACGGAGAAGCTGCTGAAGCGGGTCTCGTACCAGTACCAGCGGTTCGTCACGCATACCGACTACGAACAGGTCTTCAAGCTGCAGAACGGCCGCGAGGTGCACGTGGACGGCGGGCCGACGGCCGACAACTTCCTCGTCGAGGCGAAGTGGACGGGCAACGAGAACCAGTGGTCGTCGTCCCAGTACAACCCGGAGCACCGCCACTACAACCAGGACCGGATCATCGACCAGGCGGAGCGTCTGGTGGCCCTCAACGACGAACTCGGCGCCAACGGCGTCCGCTACGCCACCTCCAGCCCGCAGGGCGCCGACCACCTGCGCGAACTCTTCTCCGACAGCTCGGTCAGCCAGTCGGTGGCGGACGCCATGAGTGATGGCAGACTGCAGGTGTTCCACGTACCGGCGAACGGGATGATCAGCACATGAACGAACTCATCGCTCTCGTCCAGCGCCTGGCCTCCGCGCCGCAGCTCACGGGCGAGCTGCTGGCCGCGACGCTTGCGGAGGAAGGCTGGTCGGTGCTGCGTGCCAGGCCGGGCGCGCCCTTTCCGCGGGTCTGGCAGAAGGACGGTCTGACAGCGGGCATCCAGGGCGATCCGCCCGGGGTCCATCTCGCGGTGACGCTGTGGCTGCGGGAGGTGGACGAGGACGACGAGGGCTTCGAGGCCCTCGAAGCGCTGTACGAGGAGGCGGAGGCGGAGTCGCGCCGGGTGGCGGCGGAGGTGGAGCAGGGGCCGCTCGGCGCCCGGCTGGCACCGGCGGAGGGAGATCCGACCGGCGGGCTCGACTACCTCCACCACAGCGCCTGGCGGCTGGGGGACCGTACGCTCCTCGTCGGCGCCATCCAGCAGGACAGCGACCTCCCGGTGCTCGTCGAGGCGGTCGTCGGCTGACGGGTGGCCCCCGGCGGGATGGCAGAATCGGCCGCATGGCTGACCTGATCATCGCCGCATGCGACGGCGCCGCGAGTCCGAACCCGGGGCCGGCCGCGTGGGCGTGGGTGGTGGCGGGCCCGGACGGCGCGGTCGCGCGCTGGGAGTCGGGCCCGCTGGGCACGGCGACCAACAACATCGCCGAACTCACCGCCCTGCTGCGGCTCCTGGAAGCCACGGACCCGGCCGTCCCGCTGGAAGTCCGCATGGACTCCACGTACGCGATGCAGGCCGTGACCGACTGGCTGCCGGGCTGGCGGAAGCGCGGCTGGAAGACCGCGGCGGGCAAGCCGGTCGCCAACCAGGAGCTGGTACGCAGCATCGACGACCGCCTCACGGGCCGCGACGTCCGCCTCGTCCACGTCCGCGCGCACCAGGTCGGCGGCGACCCGTACAACGCCGCCGCGGACGCGGCCGCCGCCCAGTCCGCCCGCACCCAGAACCCGGCGGGCACGGCCCACGGCTCCCCGCTGCCGACGGTGGAGGACGCCCCGGCGCGCGTCCCGTCCGCCGCCCCGAAGCGCCGTTCCGGCAGGACCGGAACCCTGAAGGCCAAGTACCCGGGCCGCTGCCGCTGCGGCCGGCCGTACGAGGCGGGCACGACGATCGCGAAGAACGGCACGGGCTGGGGCCACGTGGAGTGCGCCAAGGCGTGACGACGGCCGCGGCCCGCGCTTCGGCGTGGGCTCAGCCTCTCCCGGCGAGTTCGAGGATCCGCCGGGCGTGCTCCACCGAGCCCTCGACGGTGTCGATCTCGTACATCGAGTCGATCATGAAGTGGTCGATTCCGGTCCGCTCGTGGATGTCCTTGACGGTGTCGACGACCTTCGCCGTGCTCGTCCCCGCGTCGATGTTCACCCGCAGCACCGTGTCGATGGCCCGGGGGTCGCGGCCGTCCTGCCGGGCCAGCTCGTCCAGGGTCGAACGCTGCGCGAGGAGCCCGTCCACGTCCACGTAGCTGGGCACGACCGTCAACGGCAGCCAGCCGTCGCCGCGGCGGGCGACCCGGCGCAGGGCCCGCTCGGACAGCGCGCCGAGGTAGAAGGGCGGCCGGGGCCGTCGCGCGGGCTTCAGGGGCGAGTGGTGCTCCGGCACGGAGAGCTGGTCGCCCTCGTACCGCGCCGGGTCGGTGGTCCAGATGGCGTCGAGGACGTCGAGCAGTTCGTCCATGCGCGCGCCGCGGCGGGTGAAGTCCAGCCCGGCCGCCCGGTACTCCTCGGGAGACCAGCCGATCCCGAAGCCGGGGAGGAGCCGCCCGCCGCTGATCAGGTCGATCGTCGTCAGCGACCGGGCCAGTTGGACGGGCGGGTACAGCGGGGCGATCAGTACGTGAGAGCCCAGGAGCACCCGGCTGGTCGAGGCGGCCGCCACACCGAGCAGGACGAACGGGTCGGCGGCGGGGTTCAGTTCCTCCGGAATGGTGGTTCCCCGCCCGCCGTAGCCCACGACGGGCCGGACCGCGGCCAGATTGCGGTCGCCCACCCAGAGACTGGCGCCTCCGGCCTCCTCGATCGCGGCGGCGAACGTGGCGGTCCGAGCGACGTCGAAGGCCTGGCGGTGGAACTGGGGGAGTGCGAAACCTATCTTCATGGCGCCCTTCACCTGCGTCGCCGCCGGGCAGTGCGCATGTCGGCCCCGCCTCGACGTGGTCCTCTCCGAGCGACCAGCCTAGGGGGCCGTGATCGCGCCCGGCTCACGACGCCGCCTCACTGCCGGTGTGTTGCTCGGCGGCGTCGAACGCGGGCGCGAGCGGGTCCAGTGCCGTGCGGAGCCGGTCGGGCAGTGAGCCGGAGAGTACGAGCAGTCCTCCGGCGCTGGTGCTCGCGCTCGCCGGTGTTCGTGTACTGCCGGACCACTGCTTCGGTGACGGCGTCAGCCAGGCGCATGCCTGCGGGCCGGGCCGCGACCGCCGCCGCGATCCGCGTTTCCCGGTCCGCGGTGACAGCGGAGGCGCGGGGTGGGTGAGCTGGGGGTGGTGGCCTCGCAGGGCGGACGAGACGGTCGTGTGCCGGAACCGCCCGGTCCTCGCCGCTCAGTCCGACTGCATGGCGAGCATGTGGGTTCTGAAGGCGGCGACCGCCGACAGCAATGCCTCGCGGGGGCTTTCGCCCGTCAGGAGGGCCGGCGACAGCGGCAGCGTTTCGTCCAGGGCCGCGAGCGCGTCGCGGTGGGTGGCCAGCCAGGCGCCGTGGTGGGAGGCGTACGGTTCCATCGCCCGGCGCGACTCCTCGTCCTCCAGGTCCCGTAAGCGGAGCAACTTGTGCTCCTCGTCCTCCAGGATGCGGCCCACCCGGTGGGTGTGCGTGTCCTTGAGGTTCTGCAGGCCCGTCAGCAGGTCCGCGTCCGACGGCGGTGCCGCGGCGATGACGTCCAGGAGGCCGAGGTGGACCTGGACCTGGCTGTGGAGCCGTTCCCGCGCCGCGCGTTCCAGTTCCTCCACGGGGTCCGCCCGCATGACCCGCGTCGGCGGGAGTCGCGGGGCGTACGCGGGGTGGTGGGTGCGGCGGGTGGGGAGGAGTTTCCAGGGGCGGCGCAGCTTGCGGGGGTGGGCCGGGGGCGGGGCGGGGGTGTGGGCGCGGAGTTCCGCTGCCGCCGCGGCGAGGGTCGTCCGGTCGGCGGGGTTCTTCGCCAGGAGCGCCGTGAGGACCGGGGCCAGCGGTCCCGCGTGGCGGAAAGGCGCCGGGGCGGATGCGGAGACGGCCTGGCGCAGCGTCCACAGGTTCTCGCCGTGGAACGGCAGGTGGCCTTCCACGGCCGCGTACAGCGTGGCGCCGAACGACCACATGTCGGAGGCGGCGGTGGCCGGTTCGCCGTTCAACTGCTCGGGGGAGGCGTAGGCGGGCGTGCCGAGCATGCCGCCCGTGGTCGTCAGGCCCGCCGCGCCCTCCGGGCCCGCCGCGTCGGCGATGGCGGCGATGCCGAAGTCGGTGATCACCGCGCGCCGGTCGGTCACCAGGATGTTGTCCGGCTTCAGGTCGCGGTGCACCACGCCCGCCGCGTGCGCCTCGGCCAGCGCGTCGAGGACCTGGACGCCGATCTCCGCCACCCGCGGCACCGGCAGCCGCCCGCGTTCCCGCAGGACGGCGGCGAGGGAGCTGCCGGCGACGAACTCCATCACGATCACCGGGGCGCCGTCGTGCTCCACGACGTCGTACACGGTGGTGATGCCCGGGTGGTTGAGGCGGGCCGCGGCGCGGGCCTCGACGATCATGCGGCGTAGCTGCTTCTCCCGCTGCCTCTCCCCGACGTCGGCGGCGAAGAGGATCTCCTTGACCGCGACCCGTCTGTCGAGCAGCTCGTCGCGAGCGCTCCACACCCGGCCCATGCCGCCCTGTCCCACCGGTCGGTCCAACCGGTACCGGCCCGCGATCAGCAGACCGCTCGCCCCAGCCATGTCTCCATCGTAGGCAGTGATCCCGGGGGTCCTCCGGGCCGTCCCGTGGGAAGGACCCGCCCGGAAACGGCAGCCGGCGGCGGAACGGGCCCCCCGACCCGTACCGCCGCCGCTTCCCCCGAAGGCGGCGAGGCCGCCCGCTACATGGCCTCGTACTCGAGGTCCATGACCTGGTCCTCCGTCAGCACCGAATCCGCGGAGGGAGCCTTCGGCTTCACCGGCTCACCGAACGCCGAGAACGCCAGGTCGACTTCGGCCCCTTCGGGGTCCGTGATGGTCACCGGGTACGGCTTGCCCTCGGCGGCGATCTTCATGCCGGCGCCGTCGCTGTTCATGGGGTCCTCGTTCACGTAGGGCACGACCGGCACGCCCTTGTGCTTCGTCTGCTCCTTCTGCGTCATTTTGGGGCTGAACGACACGACGCTGTCGGTCTGCTCGGCATACGTGTCGATCTTGCAGAGGTCCGTGATGGCCGACTGGACGTCGGACCTGGTCTCCGCCAGGTACGAGCCCTCGATCTGCTCGATCACCGCGTCGTCGTACATGTACTCGGAGTCCAGGTAGGCGGCGTCCGGCTTCATCCACGCCTTGTCGCCCTGCATGACGAACTCCACGGCACCGTCGTCGGTGGTGGCGCTGCCGACGCAGTTGCCCTTGTCGTCCAGCCGTACGTCGATCTGGGCGGGGTCGGCGACGACGATCATCTCGCCGACCGCGTGCACGGACGTGGCGGCGCGCATCGCCTCGACGGCGTCCGTCTGCGCGGGTCCCCCGCTCGCTCCGCCGTCCCCCTCGTCGTCGCTGCCGCAGGCGGTGAGCGCCAGCAACGCCGCCGTTCCGGCCGCCGCGACGGCGACGCGGTGCCCGCGTATGACGTACTTCATCTCGACCTTCGTTCACTCGACTGCTGGGCGCCTCCCGGGGGTTGACCTTGGATCGGCCGGAGGAGGCGCACACGTTAC
This sequence comes from Streptomyces sp. WAC 06738, assembly GCF_003945505.1. Lineage (NCBI taxonomy): Bacteria > Bacillati > Actinomycetota > Actinomycetes > Kitasatosporales > Streptomycetaceae > Streptomyces > Streptomyces sp. WAC 06738. The sequence goes on from NZ_CP029618.1 coordinate 4,199,204, forward strand.
CTGCGGAGCATCGGACAGCCAAAACGTTCCAGCGCACGCGGATCACGGGCGCGCCCCCGCCCGTTCAGCTCGCACGCAACTAACTTGTGTCCAAGGGAATTGTGCGCTAGCTTTACGGGTGTCGCCGGGGCCTCCCGGCGGCGCAGGAAACCAGCCACGGAGGCTCCTCATGTCGAACCGCAAGCAGCCGACCGTCGTCCTCGTCCACGGCGCGTTCGCCGACGGGTCGAGCTGGAACGGGGTGGTGGACAAGCTGCGGCGCGCGGGATATCCGGTCGTCGCCCCCGCCAACCCGCTGCGCGGCCTGCGCAGCGACGCCGCCTACCTCCGGGACGTACTCGACAGCGTCGAAGGCCCCGTCGTCCTCGCCGGCCACTCCTACGGCGGCTCGGTGATCAGCGTGGCCGCCGCCGGCAACGACAAGGTGAAGGCGCTCGTGTACGTCGCGGCCTTCCTCCCCGACGAGGGCGAGAGCGCCGCGGAACTGTCCGGAAAGTTCCCCGGCAGCACCCTCGGCGAGACGCTGAAGGAGGTGCCCACCGCGCTGCCCGACGGCGGCGCCGTCACCGACCTCTCCATCGACCAGGACAAGTTCCACGGCCAGTTCGCCGCCGACGTGCCCCCCGTCACCGCGCAGCGGATGGCCGCCACCCAGCGCCCCATCACGAGCGCGGCCCTCGGCGAGGGCGCGGGCGCCGCCGCCTGGCGGACGGTGCCGTCCTGGGCCCTCCTCACCACCGAGGACAAGAACATCCCCGTCGCCGCGCAGCGGTTCATGGCGGAGCGCGCCGAGGCCCGTACGGTGACGCTCGACGCGAGCCATGCGGTGACGGTCTCGCGGCCGGACGCGGTGGCCGATCTCATCGAGGAGGCGGCACGGTCGGTCCGCTGACGGCGGCATGACGCCCCGCGAACCGTCCCGTGCACCCGTATGCAGCCGCCGCGCGCCACCCCCGCGCGGCGGCCGGCGCTAATCGCCTTCCCCGCGGTGCCAGTTGTGTGCGGGGAGGAGGGGGTCGTAGGCGCCGTCGGGGAGGTCGTCGGTGAGGCGGAGGGACCAGCGGTGGAGGCGCTGGGTCAGGTCCGCCCGGACGTGGCGCAGGCGCGGGTCGTCCCAGCGGTCGTGCAGCTCCATCGGGTCCGCCGCGACGTCGTACAGCTCCGCCTCCCCGTCCACGTGCTGGTAGAGCTTGTACCGGTCGTGCCGGAGCATCCGTGAAGACCCGCTCTGCGTCACGGTGTTCAGCTCGTCGTACGTCGTCCCCTCGTACGGGAAGTGCAGCTCCGGCCGCGCGTCGTCCGGGTACGGCAGCCCGCCGTACCCCCGCTCGGTGACGACGTCCGCGAACTCCGCCGCCGGGTAGTCCGCCCCGGTGAGCATCTGCCACAGGCTGCGGCCCTGGACCCCGAGCGGCAGCGGCCGTCCCACCGCCTCGCAGACGGTCGGCAGCAGGTCGGCGAGCGAGACGAAGTCCCGCCGGTTGTCCCGCGCCTCGACCCCGCAGCCGTGGACGACCATCGGGATCCGCGCCAGCACCTCCGGCATCCCGGCGCCCTTGCGCTGGAGGCCGTAGTCGCCGACGTAGTCGCCGTGGTCCGCGAAGAAGACCAGCAGCGTGTCGCGCCAGACGTCCTCCGCCTTCAGATGGTCGACGAGGCGGCGCAACTGGTCGTCGATGAGCCGCAGCATCCCGCAGTACGTGGCGCGGTACCGCCGCCAGAGCCGGTCGTACCCGGGCCGCTTCTCCTCCACCAGCTCCCGCAGCCACTTGTACGCCCCGCCCTTGCGCTCCGCGGCCTCCGGCCCGCAGGTCCGCGCCGGCACCTCGTCCTCGCCGAAGAGCGAGAAGTACGGCTCCGGCGCCTGGTACGGGTTGTGCGGCTCGGGCATGGAGATCCACGAGAAGAACGGCTTCCCGGGGTCCCGCGCGGAGATCTGCCCGATCGCGTCGGACACGATCCGGTGCGCGAACTGCAGCTCCACCGGGAACGGCGTCGCCTCCGTCGTCGGGCCGTGGTCGACGGACCGCATCCAGCGCGCGAAGTCCTGCTGCTCGGCGGTCTCGTCGGGCCCGCTCTCGTGCCAGTAGGGACCGGAGAACGCGTCGAAGAACTCCTTCCGCCCCCGGTACATGTGCGTCTTCCCGGCGTAGAAGAGCTGGTATCCGGCCCCGCCCAGCACGTCGAGCAGGTCGTCGCCCCGCATCACCCCCTGCGGCGTGGAGTTCTGCCGCACCCGGTGCGCGCTGGGCCACCGCCCGGTCAGCACACTGGTGCGCGCGGGCACGCACGCGGGCGCGGTCGTGTACGCCCGCCTGAACCGCATGCCGCCGGCGGCGAGGGAGTCGAGGAAGGGCATGGTGTCGAGACCGAACCCCTCGCCCGCGGTGAAGTCGGCACGGAATTGGTCGGTCATGACGAACACGATGTTGGGGGCGGTAGGGCACGTCACGGCGTCCGTTCCTTTCCGGTGCGGGGTACGGAGAAGGAGAGCGAGAAGGAGGAGTGCTACCGGCACCATGCGAACGCCCGCCGGACCCCGTCAATGACCGGACGATTTAATCCGGCCCCCCGAGCCAGTCGAGGATCGTGCGCATGCCGTCGTGCCAGTGGGCCTCCAGCAGGTCGGCAGCGTGCGCGAAGTCGCCCGCGGTGAGGGCCGCCAGGACCTTCCGGTGCTCGTGGTCGACCTCCGCGCGGTACTTCACCTCGCGCATGTACGTGAGTTCGTAGCGGGACAGGTTCGTGCGCAGTTGGGTGAGCATGCCCAGCAGGTGGCGGTTGCCGGCCGCGGCGGCGATCGTCGTGTGCCACTCGGTGTCGAGCTGCCAGCGGCGTACCGGGTCCGCGCATCCTTCGAGTTCGCCGAGCGTGGTGCGCAGCCGCTCCGTCGTGGCCGGGTCGAGCGCCGTGATCGTACGGACGGCCAGGGCTTCGAGGGCGGCCAGCACCGGGTACAGCTCGGCGGCGTCGCGGCGGACGAGGGGGCGGACGGTGAAGCCGCGGGCCAGGGCGGACTGGAGGACGCCTTCGGCCTGGAGGCGGAGGAGGGCTTCGCGCACAGGGGTGCGGGAAACCTGGAGGGTGCGGCTGAGGCCGGCCTCGGTGAGGGGGGCGCCCGGGGCGTACTCGCCCGCGGTGATGAGGGCGACGATACGGAGGTAGACGGCTTCGCGGAGCGGTTCCGCCCGGGTGATGGGCTCGTTCGCGCCTGCGGGGTACGTGGTCATTGCTGGTACGGGCTTTCGTCGCGGTGGCGTTTCTCGAACTCCGAGCGCATGCACAGGGTGCTCGGAGAGATCATCCGGTCGACCGCCATGATGCCGTCCAGGTGGTCGATTTCGTGCTGGAGCAGTTCGCCGAGGTCGCCGTCCGCGCGCAGGCCGTGCCGCTCGCCGTCCGCGGATACGTACTCCACGTCCACCCATCTCGCCCTGCCGACCCGGCAGAAGAACTGCAGGGAGAAGCTGAGGCAGGCGTCCCACGGCTCCCAGGTCTCCCTGGAACGGCCCGTGATCCGGGGGTTGATGAGCGTCCAGGGCCGGTCCAGGTGCAGATGGATCACGCGGCTGTCCACGCCGATCTGCGGCGCGGCGATGCCGCGGCCGTATCCGGTGCGCGCCACCCAGTCGGCCAGGGTGTCCGCGAGGTCGGCGGCGGTTTCCGCGGTCCGGGCCGAGCCCGGCTCCGCGACGTCGGCGGCGGGCAGGCGCAGGGCGGGATCGCCGAGTTGGAGCGTCGATCGTACGGCCATGCGTTCATCGTATACGATGCGCAGATGGTCAAGCCCTTGCAGGTGGAGAACATCGAGGAAGCGGCGAGCCTCATCGATCCCGTCTTCCGCGACAGCCCGTACGTCGAGGACGCCGCCCTGGCCCGCCGGGTGGGCCGGGATCTGGCGCTCAAGCTGGAGACGCTCAACCCGATCCGGTCCTTCAAGGGCCGCGGCGCGGACTACTTCATGCACGAACTGGCCGAGGGGCAGCGGGTGGTCTGCGCCTCGGCGGGCAACTTCGGCCAGGCCGTCGCCTACGCGGGCCGCGCGCGCGGCATCGCGGTCACGGTGTACTGCGCCCGGAACGCGAACCCCGTCAAGGTCGCCAGGATGCGCGACCTCGGCGCCGAAGTGGTCCTGGCCGGGACCGACTTCGATGCCGCGAAGGACGCCGCGCGGGCCTACGCGGACGGCGCCGCGGACCGCCTCTTCGTCGAGGACGGCGAGGAGCCGCGCATCTCCGAGGGCGCCGGCACCATCGCCGTGGAACTCGCGCCGTTCACCGGCACCCTGCTCGTACCGGTCGGCAACGGGGCCCTGATCGGCGGCATCGCCTGCTGGGCCAAGGCCCGCGCGCCCCGCACCCGGATCGTGGGCGTCTGCGCGGCGGGCGCCCCCGCGATGGCCGAAAGCTGGCGCCGGAACGCGCCGGTCAGCACCCCCGAGGCCCGGACCATCGCCGACGGGGTCGCCGTCCGGGTGCCCGTGCCCGCGGCCGTCGACAGGATGCGCGGCCTCGTGGACGACGTGGTGCTCGTCGACGACGACCAGATCCGCGAGGCGCTGCGGGCGGTGCGCGACACCGTGGGCCTGATCCTGGAACCCGCCGCCGCCCTCGGCGTCGCCGCCGCGCTCCACCACCGCTTCGCCCCCGGCGCTCTGGCGACCGTCGTGACCGGCAGCAACTTCTCACCCGAACTCCTCGCCGAACTCGCGGAGTTGCCCGCCGGGACCGGCTGACGGCCGGATGACCCCCGCGGCCCCGCCGCGCCCCGCCCGCCGCCCCCGGGCCTCGCCAACCCGAGGCCGGGGGCGCCGCCTTGTCGCCGCCCCTTCACCAAGTAGTCGCGTCCGGACCGTTTACTTCCGGCCACGGCATGCGTAGCGTGCTCATCGCAACGCTCACGTTAACGTTCATGTCGAGGCTGGAGCCGAGATGCGTCCCAGATTGCGTGCAATATCCACCGTGGTGGTCCCCGGCGTCGCGATAGCCCTCGCGCTGCTCGGCGGGTCAGCCGCCGCGGCCTCAGACCAGGACGGCCAGGGGGAGAACGGCCGGCCCGGAGCGGCCGGGCGGACCGTGGAGGTCCGGGTCGGCACGTACAACGTGTGCGGCCACGGGTGCCTGCCGACCAAGGCCGAGTGCGAGCGCGTCATCGGCCGCGACTGCGCCACCAAGCTGCGTCCCTGGGCCGAGGGCCGGGCCGCCGACGTCGCCGCGGACATCGACGCGGCCGGGCTCGGCGTCGTCGCCACCCAGGAGATCGGCAACAACGCGACGCCCAGCCAGCCCGCCGTCGACGTCGAGTCCTTCCGCGCGCCGCTCACCGCCGCCCTCCAGGAGCACGGCTACGCCGAGGCCCCCGCCGACTACGCCGGCACCCGCCACCCGGAGAAGGGCTACCCGCTCAAGTCCGGCGCCGGCCGCTACACGTACTACGACGCCTCCCGCTACTCCCACCTCGACAGGCGCGGCCGCGAACTCCCCCACGACCTGCTCTGGCTGCCGGACTCCACCGAGATCTACGGCAAGACCATGACCTGGAACGTGCTGCGCGAGAAGAGCTCCGGCGCCCGCTTCGTCGTCGTCGACATGCACCTGGAATACCGCAAGAACGGCGCCACCGACCCCAACGGCTGGACCAAGAACTGGGACGAGGTCCGCTACGCCGACGCCAGGCGCACCGCCGAGGAGCTGACCCTCCGCAACAAGCACACCCGCAACCTGCCCATCGTCTTCGCCGGCGACATGAACTCCGGCTCCATCGCCGAGGGCGCCAGCGCCATCGACGCCTTCTCCGACGTCGGCTTCACCGACGCGCTCGCGGTCGCGGACCGCGTCACCGGCGACGAGTACGCCTCGTACAACGGCGGCAAGATCCCGCTGCCCCTCGGCGAGAAGATCGACCACCTCTTCGTCCGGAACGGGACGGAGGTCAGCGAGTGGGTGCAGATCCCGCAGACCACCGCGACCGAGGGACCGCAGGCCGAACTCCTCCGCTCCGACCACAACCTCTCCTACGCCACCGTCCGCCTCATGAAAGGAAACCGGTGACGACCGCACCACACCCCGATCCGCGCCTGCTCGACCCGAAGCTGGCGAAGTTCAACCCGCTGCGGCGCATCCTCGTCCACGACGACTTCAACACCGGGACGCACGGGTGGATCGAGCTGATCGGCAACCACGACCAGCACGGTGATCTCGACACCGTCGACGACCACATGTCGGACTTCCGGCCGCCGCAGCTCAGCTCCTGCAACTTCTTCGACGTCGGCACGCACGGGGCCATGTCCGGCACGTACGCCCTGAAGGTCGCCACCCGGCCGGTCACGGGGCACACCGGCGTGGCGATCCGGCGGCTGACGATGTCCGGCCGCGGCCGGGTGCAGTTCGAGACGTACTTCGCGTACAAGGCGGAGGCCGCCTCGGCGGAGAACGGCGCCGCGACCGCCGCCGGCGGCGGCCGGTGGGACGCCAACAACCACCCGTCGGAGCAGCAGTTCGGCGCGCTCACCGTCGCGACGGACATCTGCGACGGCGTGCGCTACCACAACGTCGTCCGGTACCAGAACACCGATCTCGACCACGAGGTGCAGCACCGCTGGATGTACCCCACGGTCCCCGAGCCGACCCCCCGCGAGCACTTCGAGGGCAAGGTCAAGCTCCCGCGGACCGCGGACTTCACCGCCCCGGACCCCGCCGACTGGCGGCAGTTCGGCGAGCGGCAGGACCTCTGCTTCAACGAGGTCCCCACCAAGGTCAACTGGCACTATCTGCGCTGGGTCATCGACACCCGCACCCGCAGCAACGTCGAACTCCAGGTGAACGACGTCGTTCACGACATGTCCGACGTGCCCGTCCCGCCGTACGACGAGGAGTACGGGTCGCTGCAGAACCTGCTCAACTTCTACGTCTCCGTCCGCACCCACACCGACGTGCGGAACTTCCTGTACCTCGACTCCGTGCTGATCTCGGTGGACTGGTGAGGGCGACATGACCATGCGACAGTCCTTCACCGCCGTCATCGAGCGCAACGCGACCCTGACGGGCGAGTTCACCACCGAGCCGTACGAGGCCGCCTGGGCCCGCGAGGCCCGCTGGTTCGTGCGCGTCCTCGACGCCTCGGGGCGCGCCCCGCGGATGCTCGTACGCACCCAGATATCGCCTGACGGCCTCCACTGGTGCGACCTCGACCGCGGCACGGAACAGTCCGTCGACCCCGACGACGGGCCGCTGCACAGTTGGCCCGCCGAGGGCTTCGGCGGCTGGCTGCGGCTGCGCGGCACCGTCGTCGACGAACCGGCCGAAGCCACCGGCGACACGGCCTCGTCCCTCAAGGTCCTGATCTACCTGGCACTCAAGTCATGATCCGGAGGTGGTGAGATGACCGGGGCGAGCAGAGCGAGTGGGAGAGGCCCCGCGCGGCGGGACTTCCTGGCGATGGCGGGGCTCGGTGCCACCGCGGTGCTGCTGTCCGGCTGCGGCGTCGGCAGCGCCGCGCCCAGCGGGGCGCTGCGCGCGGCGTTCGGGCAGCCGGTCACCGACCTGGACCCGTACAACGCCGCGACCGCCGTCGACGAGGCGTCGCTGATCGTCAAGCGGCTGGTCTTCGACACCCTCGTACGGCGCGAGGGCGCGGAGCTGGCGCCGGGGCTCGCGACCAGGTGGCGGCGGGAGGGCGACACGAAGTGGGTCTTCACGCTCCGCCGCGGCGCCGTCTTCCACGACGGCAGCGAGGTCACCGCCCGCGACGTGGTCGCGTGCCTGAAGCACACCCAGCAGGTCGCGTCCGCGCAGACCCCGCTCTGGGCGACGGTCACGGGCGCCGAGGCGCCCGACGACCACACGGTGGTCTTCACCACGGACGGGCCGCTCGGCTCGCTCCCGGTCAACCTCACCCTCCTGTTCGTCGTCCCGGCGCGGCTGGTCGCGGACCCGGAGCAGAAGCGGAGCCCCGTCGGCTCCGGTCCGTTCCGGGTCACCGGCTTCACCCCGTCGACCTCCGTCGAGCTGGCGCGGTTCGACGACTACTGGGGCGGCCGGGCGGAACTGCCCGCCGTCTCCATGCCGTACATCGCGGAGACCTCGACGGCGATCACCGCCCTCCGTAACGGCGACATCGACCTGCTCTGGCCGGTGCCGCCGGACCAACTGCCCGAGGTCACCGGGGTCTCCGGGATCACCGTCGAGTCGGTGCCCTCCTGGACGTACTACTTCAACTGGTTCAACTGCGGGCGCGAGCCCTTCAACGACCCCGACGTCCGCCGCGCGCTCTGCCAGGCCGTGAACGTGCCGCAGATCGTGGACTCCCTCTTCGGCCGCGGCGGCAAGCAGATGCGCGCGCCGATACCCGAGACCGTCGCCGGCTTCGCGCCGCAGCGGCCCTGGCCGTACGACCCGGACGAGGCGCGCCGGCTGCTGGCGCGGGCCGGGCTCGGGCGCGGGTTCTCCACCTCGATGATGTGGTTCGACGCCACCGGGCCGCTGTCGCGGGAGCTGGCGCAGGCGCTGATCTCGGCGTGGGCCGACATCGGCGTCACCGTCGAGCCGCAGAGCATCGAGAAGGCGATGTGGCTGGAGCGGCTCAACGGTCTCGACTGGGACATGAACCTCCAGACGAACACCGTGACCACCGGCGACGCCGCCTTCACCATCGGCCGCCTCTACACCTCGGAGGCCAAGCGCCTCGGCTACGCCAACGGGGAGCTCGACGCCGTCCTGGCCCGGGCCGCCGGTGCGCCCGAGGGACCGGAACGCAACGCGCTCTACGGCGAGGCCTGCGGGACCATATGGTCGGACGCCGTCGGTCTCTTCCCCGTCACCCTCGTCACCGGGTACGGGCGCGCGGAGGAGCTGACCGGCTTCACCCCCGCCCCGAACAACCAGCCCGACCTCGCCGTGGTGGGGCGCCGATGACCCCGTGCCGGAGGATCCCATGACCCCACGCCGCCGACCCACGCTGCGCGACATCGCCCTGTCGCTCGACCTGTCGGTCAACACCGTCTCCCGGGCGCTCGCCGACAAGGACGCGGTGAGCCCCGAGACCCGCGAGCGGGTCAAGGAGGAGGCGGAACGCCTCGGTTACGTGCCCAACACCATGGCCCGCTCCCTCGTGCTGCGGAACGCCATGACCCTCGGGCTCGTCATCACCAACCCGGCCAACCCCTTCTACGCCCGCCTCATCTCCGCGATCGAGGAGCGCGGCCGCGAACGCGGCTACTCGCTGATGCTCATGGTCACCGAGGACTCCGCGGAGAACGAGCGCCGCGCCGCCGAGGAGCTGATGCGCTGGGGCGTCGACGGCGTGCTGGCCATACCCGTGCAGCACGGCGCGGAGCACTGGAGCCGGCTGCGCAAGTCCGGTACGCCCGTGGTGCTGCTCAACCGGCACCTGCCGGAGCTGGACGCCGACGTCGTGGGCGTCGACTACTACGCCGGTGCGCGCGCGGCGACCGAGCACGTGCTGGACGGCGGGGCGAGGGAGCTGTACCTGGTCGAGGAGGACCTGGAGATCTCGCCGGTCTCGGAGCGTATCCGGGGCTTCCGCGAGACGCTGGCGGCCCGCGGGATCGCCGCGCCCGACGACGCGGTGGTGCGCGTGGATCCGGCGGCCGCGCCGGAGGGGGTGCCGGTCTCCGGTCCCTTCGACCCCGGGGTGGCGTACGCCGTCGGCGCGGAACTGGCGCGGCGGGCGGGGCCCGGCGCGGTGGTGCTCGCGGGCAACGACTACCACGCGCTCGGCCTCTACCGGGCGTTCACCGAGCGGGGGCTGCGGGTCGGCACGGACATCGGGGTCGTCGGCCACGGCGACCACCCGTTCTCCGCGTACCTCGACCCCGCCCTGACCACGGTCCGGCTGCCCGCGCCCGACGTGGGCCGGGCCGGCGTCGACCGGCTGCTGGAGCGGGTGCGGTCCGGATCCGACTCCGTCGCGGAGGACGCGGATCCGATCCGTACCCTCCTCGCCCCCGAACTCGTCGTACGCGCCTCCGCCGGACCACTGGGAAGAAGAGGTGAGCAATGATGGGCGCGTTCCTCGCCAAACGCCTCGCGCAGGCCGTCGTCGTCGCCTTCGGCGCGCTGACGCTGGTGTTCCTCATCGTGCGCGTCGTGCCGGGCGATCCCGCCAAGCTGATCGTCGGCCCCGACGCCTCCGCCGAGCAACTGGAGAGCGTACGGGCCGACTTCGGCCTCGACGACCCGCTGTGGCGGCAGTACGCCGACCACCTCGCCGGCATCGTACGCGGCGATCTCGGCGACTCCTGGCGCCTCGGCGGCTCCGCCCTCGGCAACACCCTGGACCGCTTCCCCGCGACCCTCAGCCTCTCGCTCGCGGCGCTGCTGCTCACCGTCGCCGTCGGGATCCCGCTGGGCATGCTCTGCGCCCGCCGCCCCGGAAAGCTGCTCGACCTGGTGGTCTCCACCGGCTCGCTCGCCGGCCAGGCCATCCCGTCGTTCTGGCTCGGGATCGTCCTGATCCTCATCTTCGCCCGCCAACTCGACTGGCTGCCCGCGACCGTCGACGGCTCGCCCACGGCGGTGCTGCTGCCGGCCTTCACGCTGTCGCTGCCGTTCATCGGCTGGCTCGCCCGGCTGGTGCGCAGCAGCGCGCTGGAGGAGGGCGCCAAGGACTACGCCCGTACGGCCCGCGCGAAGGGCGTGGGCGAGGGGACGATCCAGTACGTGCACGTCGGCCGCAACATCGCGATCCCGGTCGTGACCGTACTCGGCCTGCTGATGGGCAACTTCATCGCCAACGCGGTCATCATCGAGGTCGTCTTCTCCTGGCCGGGCATCGGCTCGCTGATGGTCGACGCGATCACCAACCGCGACTACGCGGTCGTCGAGGCCGCGATCCTCACGATCACGCTGGCGTACATCGTCCTCAACCTGCTCGTGGACGTCGTCTACTTCGTCATCGATCCCCGCCTCACCCCGGAGGACGCATGAGCAGCACGACCGCGGCCGCGCCCGCTCCTGCGCCCGCCGCAGAGGAGCCCCGTACGGGCAAGTCCCCCGGCGACGCCGCGCGGCGGGTGCCGGTGCGGGTGTGGATAGGCGCCGGGATCCTCGCGCTCTTCGTCCTCGCCGCCGTCGTCGGGCCGCTGCTGCGCCCGTACGACCCGGTGGCCACCGACCTGCCGAACCGGCTGCTGTCGCCGGGGGAGCGCACCGACACCGGCGACATCGCCTGGCTGGGCACCGACCAGATGGGCCGCGACCTGCTCGCCAACCTGCTGGCGGGATCCCGGATCTCGCTGCTGGTCGCCTGCGCGACCATCCTGGTCGGCGGCGCGGTCGGCCTCGTCGTCGGGCTGGTCTCGGGCTACTTCGGCGGCTGGCCGGACACGATCGCCTCCCGCATCGGCGACATCCAGCTCGCCTTCCCCTCCATCCTGCTGGCGATCCTGCTGGCCGGGGTCCTCGGCCCGAGCGTCACCAACATCGTCATCACGCTGGCGATCACGAGGTGGGTCATCTTCGCCCGCGTCGCCCGCGCGTCGGCGATGGCGACGCGGCGGCTCGGCTTCGTCGACTCGGCGCGGGTGCTGGGGGCGGGCCACGTGCGGATCATGGTCCGCCACGTGCTGCCGTCCGTCTGGCAGCCGCTGCTGGTCGCGGCGACGGTGCAGGTGGGCTTGGTGATGGTCGCGGAGGCGTCGCTGAGCTTCCTCGGCCTCGGCGTGCCGGTCGACACCTCGTCGTGGGGCGCCACCGTCTCGGTGGGGCGCGACTACCTGGGCTCGGCGTGGTGGATCTCCACCATGCCGGCGGCGGCTCTGGCGCTGGTGGTCACGGCGGTGGGCGTGATCGGCGACGGCTTCCGGGACGTCTCGGACCCGCGGTCGCAGATATGAGCGGAGAGGAGAACACGATGCCTGCCACGACCGTGGAAACATCCGCGGCGGCCCGGCTGCGGGACGTACACATCGCCTTCGGTGCCCGGGAGGTCGTCCGCGGGGTCGACCTCGACCTCGTCCCCGGCCGGGTCACCGCCCTTGTCGGCGAGTCGGGCAGCGGCAAGTCGCTGACGTCGCTGGCCCTGATGGGGCTGCTGCCGCCGGGTGCGCGGGTGAGTGCGGGGACCGTCGAGATCGAGGGCCGCGACACCGCCGGGCTCACCGGCGCGCAGTGGCGGCACCTGCGGGGCGCGAAGATCGCGATGGTCTTCCAGGACCCGATGGCGGCGCTGAACCCGTCGTTCACCGTGGGCTGGCAGATCGCCGAGACGCTGCGCCGCCGGGGCACCGGCCGCCGCGCGGCCCGGGAGCGGGCGGTGGAGCTGATGCGGACCGTCGGCATCCCCGACGCGGAGGTCAAGTACGGCGCGTACCCGCACGAGTTCTCGGGCGGCATGCGGCAGCGGGCGGTCATCGCCATGGCCCTCACCCTGGACCCGGCGGTGCTGCTGGCCGACGAGCCGACGACGGCGCTGGACGTGACGGTGCAGGCGCAGATCCTGCGGCTGCTCGCCCGGCGGCAGACGGAGGCGGGGATGGCGATGCTGCTGGTCTCGCACGACCTGGGCGTGGTGGCCCGCGTCGCGCAGGACGTGGCGGTGATGTACGCGGGCCGGATCGTGGAGACGGGCGCGCTGGACGACGTCTACACGGCACCGGCGCACCCGTACACCCGCGGCCTGCTGGACGCGGTCCCGGACCCGGCGCGGCCGGGGCGGCTGGTGCCGATCGAGGGGCAGCCGCCGGCGCCGGGGACGCTGCCCGCGGGGTGCGCGTTCGCGCCGAGGTGCCGGTACGCCACGAAGGTGTGCGGCACGGAGGACCCGGCGCTGACGGCGGTGGGGCAGGCCCACGAGTCGGCCTGCCACCACAGCGGGAAGGTCCTGGCCGAGGCGGGGAACGTGGAGGCGGCGTCATGAGCACGGGCAAGCAACCGCAGGACGCGCTGCTGCACATCCGGGACCTGCACGCGGGCTACACGGTCGCGGGCCGCGTGGGCCTGGGCCGCCGCCGCGTCGACGCGGTCGCGGGCGTCGACCTGGCGGTACGGCCGGGACGTACGGTCTGCATCGTCGGCGAGTCGGGCTGCGGCAAGTCGACGCTGGCCCGCGCGGTGGTGGGCCTGCTGCCGCCCTTCGCGGGTTCGGTCTCCTTCGCGGGCCTGGACCTGGCGACGGCGGGCCGCCGCGAGCGGCGGCGGGTGGCGAACGACCTGCAGATGGTCTTCCAGGACCCGTACACGTCCCTGAACCCGAGGATGCGGGTCGCGGAGATCGTGGCGGAGGGGTGGCACATCCACAAGGAGAGGGCACCGGCGGACGAGGCGCAGGAGGTGGCAGGGCTCCTCACCCGGGTGGGCCTGGACGCGTCGTACGCGGGCCGCCGCCTGCACGAGCTGTCGGGCGGCCAGTGCCAGCGGGTGAGCATCGCGCGGGCGCTGGCGCTGCGGCCGAAGCTGATCGTGTGCGACGAGGCGGTGTCGGCGCTGGACGTGTCCGTACGCGCCCAGATCCTGAACCTGCTCGCGGATCTGCAGCGGGAGCTGGGGATCGCGTACCTCTTCATCTCCCACGACCTGGACGTGGTGCGGCACATCGCGGACGAGGTGGCGGTGATGTACCTGGGCACGATCGTGGAACACGGCACGGCGGCCCAGGTCTTCGAGTCCCCCCAGCACCCGTACACCCAGGCGCTCCTGGCCGCGGCCCCCTCGGTCCACGACCGCCCGGACACCACCGCGACCCTCCCCCTCACCGGCGAGGTCCCCTCCCCGGCCGACCCCCCGCCCGGCTGCCGCTTCCACACCCGCTGCCCCCTGGCAACGGACCTGTGCAGAACGGACCCCCCGGCCCTCCGCGTACGGGACGAGGGCACCCACCCGGCGGCGTGCCACTACGCGGGCGAACCCGCGGGCGAGGCCGTCGCCCGCTGAGCGGGTCACGTTCGGTGAGCAGGCAGCTCCCCCGGGAGCTGCCTGCTCCGCCCCGGGGCGGCCGGCGGGCTGCGGCCGGGCTCAGGCGATCTTGTTGCAGACGTCGGTCAGCTTCTTCGTGCCTTCCTTCCACGTCACCGTGCGGTGGCCGGACGCGGTGATCTCCAGGGTGTAGACGCCGTCGACCAGGTACTCGCCGCGGGGCAGGTTGCCCTGGCCGTCCTTGAAGCCGATGAGGACCGGGCCGGTGGCGTAGTAGACGTGGCCGCCGTCCGGGGCGTAGCGGACGATCGAGCGGCCGCCCGCGTCCGCGTCGTAGCTCGCGCCCGTCTCCAGGTTGGTGACGCGGACGAGGAGGGCGCCCTTGTACAGCTCGGTCTTCGGAGAGCCGTCCGGGTAGGTGGCGACGGTCTTGACCATGGTCTCGTCGAGGAGGGGTTCGGTGCGGAAGGGGAAGTCGCAGCGCTCGCCCGCGGGGTAGTTCACCGGTGGGTAGTCCACCGGGCGCCAGCCCCCGTCGTCGCCCTCCCCGCCCGCGGCCGTCGCCGCCGGGGCGGCCAGGGTGGCGGTGAGGCAGAGCGCTGCGGCGGTGGCTGCTGCGTAACGGCGCATGGGTACCGGCTCCTTCGGATCGGGGCACGTGCTCGTCCTCCGAGCCTGGTCCCGCCGCCTCACCATCCGCTCACCACAACCGGCGTACGCTGCCCTCGTGTTGGAGTTCCGCCTGCTCGGGCCCTTCGAGGCGGTACGCGACGGCGCCCCGGTCTCGCTGAGCCGACGGCGCCAGGAGCGGCTGCTGCTCGCGGTGCTGCTGCTCGCCCCCGGGCGGGCGGTGGCCGCCGGGCGGCTGGCGGAGGTGCTGTGGGACGGGGGTGGCGCGCGGGGCACGCTGCACACCTACGTCAGCCGGCTGCGCATGGCGCTCCGGCCGCACGGGGTACGGATCGTGACCCGCGGCGACGGGTACGCCGCCGAGCCGGGCGGGTGGCGGACCGACGCCGCCGAGTTCGCCGAACGGGCCCGCGCCGCCGCCGCGCTGCGCGACCCCGCGGAGCGGCTGCGCCGTACCGAGGAGGCGCTGGCCCTGTGGCGCGGGGAACTCCTCGACGGGCTCGCGGACGGCGAACTCCGCGCCCGGCTCGGCGCGGAGCTGGCCGAACTCCGGCTCGGCGCCCTGGAGCAGCGCGCCGAGGACCGGCTGCACACCGGCCGCGACGGGGCGCGCGACGGCGGCGGCCCCCTCGCCGCCGAACTCCGGCCCCTGGTCGCCCGCTACCCCTTGCGCGAACGGCTCGTCGCCTCCCTGATGACCGCCCTCTACCGCGCCGGCAGCCAGGCCGAGGCCCTCGACGTCTACCGCACCACCCGCCTCGCCCTCGCTGCGGAACTGGGCGTCGCACCGGGCCCGGCCCTCCGCGACGTACACGCGAAGGTGCTCAGCGCCGACCCCTCGCTCGACGAACCGCCGCTGCCCGCGTACGCCGTCCGGGTCCGGGGCGTACGCCTGCCCCTGCACACCAGCGGCCAGCCCGCCCTGGAGTTCTGCAACACCTGGGCCGGCTGGGACGGCGCCCGCGCGGCCGGGGCGGAGTGGCTGACGGGCTACCGGGCGCTCGCCGTGTGGGCGGGGCACCTCGGGGTGCTGGAGGACTGGCTGGTCACCCGGCTCCTCAAGCAGGCGGAAGAGCAGCCCGCCGCCGCCGTGGAGGCGCTGGCGGAGGCCCGCGAGCTGCGTACCGCGATGCACGACTGCTTCGTCGACCCGGCCGACCGGCGCGCCTTCAAGCAGGTCGCGCGCACGGCCGAAGCCGCCGCCCGGGCGGCGGAGTTCCACCGCGACGAGGACGGCCTGGGCCGCTGGCGGCTCCCCGCCTCGACGGGCCTGCGCCTGCCGGTACTGGCGGTCGCCCGCAGCGCCGCCGACCTCCTCGCCGACCCGCGGCGCTTCACGGTGACGGCGTGCCCGTCCCCGGACTGCGGCTGGCTGTTCCTCGACACCCAGGGCCGCCGCCGCTGGTGCTCCCTGGGCACCTGCGCGGCCCGCGAGCACGCGGCCTGCCTCACCTGAAACCCGCACCGCACAGCCGCCGTCAGGCCGCCCTGGCGCTCCAGGTCTCGCCCGTGAGTTCGGAGGCCGCCGCCTCGATCAGGTCGCTGACCGGTCCGGGCTGGGAGGCCAGGGAGGCGTGGCCGGCGTCGAGTTCGACGGTCCTGCGCGGGTTCATCCGCCGGGCCATGCGGCGCTCGCTGTCCGGGTGGATCATGCGGTCGGCGGTGGAGACCTGGTACCAGACCGGCTTGGTCTTCCAGGCCGCTGCGGTGACGTTGTCACCGAAGGTCGAGCCCAGCGGCGCCTTCTGTGTCACCGCCATGACCAGGGCCTCGTCCCGGGGCAGGTCCTGGCAGAAGCTCTCGTGGTACTTGTCCTGCTTGATCCACAGGTAGCCGTCGGAGTCCGGCGCGATGTTCTCGAACGCGGCGGGCGGGGTCTCCTGGGCGATCTGCCCGGGACTCTCGCCTGCGTCGGGCGCGAAGGCGGCGACGTAGACCAGCCCGGCGACGTTGGGCAGATCCCCGGCCTCGGTGATCACCGCCCCGCCGTAGGAGTGCCCGACCAGCAGCACGGGGCCGTCTACCTGCTTGATCATCGTGCGGGTGCGCTCGGCGTCGTCGGCCAGGGAGGTCAGCGGGTTCTCCACCGCGTGCAAGTCGGTGAAGCCCCGCCGGTCCAGCTCGACGATGACCTTCGCCCAGTGGGCGGCTCCACCCCAGAAACCGTGCACCAGGACGACGGCGGGCTTGTCGGCCATCACAACCTGCTCTCACGCTCGGCGGCCACCCCCTCCCGACCGACGGTAAGCGGCCGAAGACGGACCCGCGACCCGTGGCCGGCCTGCACGGGTCAGCCGGACCGGTCCTTCAGGCGTCCCGCGACGGACGGAGGGCCGCCCTCGTCGACACCGCCGACGCGCTGCGACTCGTCGACGAGCCAGGCGAGGAGCCGATCGGCCAGCTCCGGCAGCGAGTGGCCTTCGAGGGGCACGGTGGACCAGGTGAGGTTCACCAGGTCACGAGGCTGACCCGGCGCATGGGAGACCAGCGGCCCGCAGCGCAGCCCTGCGTGATCGAACTGGCCGCCGAGCGTACGGATCACCTGGTTCGTGCGCCGATCCGACACGTCCATCCAGACGAGCAGTCCGCCTTCCGCGGCTTCGGGGCAGTCGATTGCCTCGTACACGTAGAAGTGGTCCGGCGCGGGGAGGCCGTCGGGCCAGTCGCGGGCCCGCTCGGCGAGCCTCTCGACCACCGGCCGCCAGAAGACCGGGTGATTCCATTCGGCCAAGTAGTCGTCGAAGACGCTGCGCATGGAATCAGTGTCGCCGGAGGGGCGGTTCCGGGGTGGATCCGGGGCGTTGTGGGTCCCTGGCGTCCGGCCCGGCACGGTATGTTCCCATACGGAGTGGCTGTCACCCGAGGCCCATGTGGCGCCGGAGCCGCTCGGATTGCACCGTCTCACCACCAAGGGATCGGGAATGATCACGCTTACGAAGGATGACGAACCGGCGGACCTGGCCGGGGTTACCCACCTGTCGATAGGGGTCTCCTGGGACCCCACGGTCGGGAGCAGCGGCGGGCTCATGGGCAAGCTGCGCCAGACCAAGGGCACCGACCTCGACCTGATCGCCATCGCCATGGCGGGATCCGACCCGGTCCGGCTCGCCGGCCTCGACTCGCTGGACCCCATGGGCAACGGCGCGATCGTGCACAGCGGCGACAACCAGACCGGCAAGGGCGACGGCGACGACGAGACGGTCACCGTCGAGTTCTCCCGGATCCCGGGCCAGATCACCGCCATCGTCTTCGTCGCCGCCGCCTACAAGAAGGGCAGCAGCTTCCAGAAGGCGCGCAACATCAGCTTCAAGGTGTACGACGCCTCCGGTGGCAGCACCCAGCAGGTCGCCGACATCTGGCCCAGCCTGCTCACCACCGACAACGGCTGCGCCGTCGCCAAGGCCACCCGTTCCGGGGAGACCTGGCGGCTCCAGGTGATCAACGAGACCGGCAAGATCAAGCAGGGCAACGAACACTCGCTCATGCGCTTCGCCGCAGGCAAGTAGCGACCAGGCACGGAGCAATCAGGAAGCGTTCGCCCGGGACGCCGCCCCCCTGGGCGGACGCTGCTTCCCTCCGCCGCCCCCGCCCGTGTCGCAGAGCGCGCGGTCGACGAGTTCGCCCGCGACCCGCTCCTGCCGGAGCATGCTCTCGTGGGAGTCCCCCAGCGCGGTGGACATCGAGACCGTGACGGCCCGGCCGCCGTCGGCGGTGGCGCCGTTCACGGTGATGTAGCCGGCTTCGCCGCCGCCGTGGCCCCAGTAGCTGCCGCCGCAGGACAGCGGCCGTTCGACGAGGCCGAGGCCGTAGCGTCCGCCCGGCCAGAACTCCGCCAGCTCCTCGCTCACCGGGACGGTCTCCCGCATCTCCGCCAGCCGCGCCCGCGGCAGCAACTCGCCCCCGAGCAGCGCCCGGAGGAAGCGGTTGAGGTCCGCGGTGGTGGAGACGTAGCCGCCGGGGTCGGGGACCAGCACCTTCGTGACGTCCAGGCGTTCGCCGGACGGGAAGACCTGGTACGCACGGGCGTGCGGCGTGCGCAGGGTGGGCGTGCCGCCCGGCAGGTAGGTGCGGTCCATTCCGAGCGGTGCCAGCACCCGGGCCTCGACCTCCTCGTGCCACGGGCGGCCCGTGACCTTCTCGATGATCAGGTCGAGCAGGACATAGCCGGTGTTGGAGTAGCCCCATCCGGTGCCGGGCGGGAAGTCCGGGCGGTGCTTCATCGCGCGCGCGACGACCTGCCGGGCGGTGTAGGTGTCGTACCGGTGCGCGTAGTACTCCCGCGGGGTGGCGAAGCCGGGGAGGTCGTCGTGGAGGCCGGAGGTGTGCTGGAGGAGGTGGCGGACGGTGATCCGGCCGCCGTCGTTGCCGTTGCCGGCCACCAGTCCCGGCAGCCAGCGATCGACCGTGTCGTCGAGCCCGAGCCTGCCCTCGTCGGCCAGTTGCAGGACCACGGTGGCGACGAGCGCCTTGCCGGTGCTGGCCATCCGGAAGTAGCCGTTGCGGGGCACCGGCCGGTGCGTGTCCACGTCGGCGACGCCACTGGTGGCGACCAGGTTCCGGCCGCCTCCCACGGCCAGGGGGCCCGCGGTCGGGGAGCCCCCGCGCGGGGGCCCCGCGGTCACGCGGGCCTGGACGCCGGTGATGCCCAGGTCCCTCACGGCGTCGGTGTCGCGGCGCAGATCGTCGCGGCCGTAGCCGGGTCCGGCCGCTCGGTGTGCGTCTTCGCGTGCGTCGGCGGGCAGTTGTACGGCGCCGGCCGCGCAGGCGGCGACCAGGACGGCCGCCGCCGCCGGCCACCGCCGTCCGCCGGTGCGGCGCCGCGGTGTCGTCTTCGTGCGGGTGGATTCCATGGCGGCACGGTAGGAAGGCGGCGGGCCGCCGGTCGCTACCCCGGACTGCCGGAGGAAAGGTACGGCTGGCTGTAGTGCCTGCGGGGCCGCCCGGTACCTACGGTGACGCGTGTGCGGTCTCCGACACCCTCCCCGTATGCAGGCCGGCAAGCGCCCAACGCGCCCGCCGCGCCCGCCCTCCTCCGCGCCGCCCGCGCCCGCTGCACCGCCGCCTGGCGCGCCGGCCGCTACCTGCTGCCCACCCTCGCCACCGCCGCGGCGACCCTCGCCGCCGCGCCGCTGCTCTGCGTTCCGTCGCGTACGCAGCGCTGGGCGGAGCGGCACCGGCGGCGCGCCGGGGCGCTGCTGGGGCAGCCGGTCGAGCCGCACCCCCGCGCCGCCGTCCGCAACCTGCGGTGGCTCGTGATCCAGGCCGGCACGGGCCTGGCGGCGGGCGGCCTCGCCCTGCTCCTCCTCGGCACGCTCGCCCTCACCCCGGTGATCACCCTGCTGTGGTGGGCCTTTCCCTCGCCGCCGTGGCTTCCCCTGATGAGCGTCCACCTCACCGACTGGGACACCGCGCTGCCGCACGGCCTGATGAACGCCGCGGGCCTGTCGGCCCTCGCCGCCGCCGCCCTCCCGCCGCTCGCCCGCGCGCACGCCCGCTGCTGCCTCGCGGCCCTGGCGCCCTCGCCCGCGGAGCACCTGGTCGAGCGCGTCACGGAGCTGACCCGGACCCGTACGGACGTACTCCAGGCGCACAGCGCCGAACTCCGCCGCATCGAACGGGACCTGCACGACGGCACCCAGGCGCGGCTCGTGGCCATCGCGATGCGGCTCGCCGTGGCGGGGGATCGCTTCGCGGCCGACCCCGCCGGGGCCGCCGTGCTGGTGCGGCAGGCGCACGCCGAGACCGAGGACGCGATGACCGAACTGCGCTCCGTCATCCGCACCATCTACCCGCCGGTGCTGGCCGACCAGGGACTACCCGGCGCGCTCAGCACCCTGACCACCCGGGCCGGGGTGCCGACGCGCGTCGACGTCGGCCCGCTCGGCGAGGTCCCGGCGGCGGTCGAGGCCGTCGCGTACTTCGCCGTCACCGAGGCGCTGGCGAACGTCGCCCGGCACAGCGGCGCCGCCCGCGCGTCGGTACGGGTCACCCGCGAAGGAGCGCTGCTGCGTACGGTGATCGCCGACGACGGGACCGGCGGAGCGGAGGCCGCCCCGGGTTCCGGCCTCGACGGCATGCGCCGCCGGGCCGCCGCCCTGGACGGCTCCCTGGGGATCAGCAGCCCGCCGGGCGGGCCGACCGTCGTCACCGTGGAGCTGCCGTGCGCGTAGTGATCGCCGAGGACAACGTCCTGCTCTCGTCCGGGCTGGAACTCCTCCTCGACTCCCAGGGCTTCGAGGTCGCCGCCGTCGCGGCCGACGCCCGCGGCTTCCTCGCCGCCGTCGCCACCCACCGCCCGGACGTCACCATCGTGGACGTACGCCTGCCCCCGACGTTCCGCGACGAGGGCATCCGGGCCGCGGTACGGGCCCGCCGCGACCACCCGGCGCTGCCCGTCCTGGTCCTGTCGCAGTACGTGGAGCAGGACTACGCGGGCCGCCTCCTCGCCGACACCCGCGGCGGCATCGGGTACCTGCTCAAGGACCGCGTCAGCCGCGTCGCGGAGTTCACCGACGCGCTGCGCCGGGTGGCGGGCGGCGGCACGGCCATGGACCCGGAGGTCGTCGCCCAGCTTCTCGCCGCCCGCGGCGACCCCGTCGACGCGCTCACGGCGCGGGAGCGCGAGGTGCTCGCGCTCATGGCCGAGGGCCACGACAACGCGACCATCGCCCGGCGGCTCGTCATCACCGGCAACGCCGTGCACAAGCACATCGGCAACGTCTTCCTCAAGCTCGGCCTGGCCCCCGGCGACAGCGGCCACCGCCGCGTCCGCGCCGTCCTGGCCCACCTGCGCCGGCAACGGGCCCTGGACGGGCACCGGGCTACGCCCGAAACGTGACCCGGCAGGCCCGGGAGGCCGCCCCGGCGGCTACCGGCCCTCAGCCGGACGCGGCCGTCGGACCGCGGCCGTCGGACCGCGCCCGTCGGACCGCGCCCGCCGGACCACGCCCGCCGGACCGCGGGGGCGGGTTACTCCTCCTCGTCCTCGAAGGCGTCGCCGATCTCGTCGACGACCTCCGCGGCGACCATCCCGCCCACGACGCCCGCCGCGAGGCCGCCCGCCGCCGCGACGGCGACCGTGCCCATTCCCGGGCCGCGGCGGCCGTGGTCCTCCCCGTGGTGGTGTCCCCCGTGGCCGTACGAGCCCGGCGGGGCGCCGCGGTGCTCCGCCAACTGCTTCACCCAGGAGTCCACCAGGGCGGTCCAGTCGGCCTGCGCGACGTCGTGGTGGCTCACCGTGAAGCGCGCGAGCGCGTCGTGGCCCGCGGAGAACATCCCGCCGCGCTTGTCGGCCTCCAGGACGACCTCCATGCCCCCGGGCGAGGCGAGGAACGTCACCTCGACCTCCTGCATCGCGTGCGCGAACTGCGGGCCGGGAGCCAGCTCGATCTCCTGGTAGAAGGGGAGCTGCTGGCCGGTGCCGGGGATGTGGCCGAGTTCGAGGTCGGCGGAGGTGAAGGCGAAGCCGAGTTGTCCGAAAGCCTCCAGGACCGCTTCCTGCACCGGCAGCGGGCGGACCGCCAGCGGGTCCAGGTCGCCGGCGTCACGGGCGCCGGCCACGGCCAGTTCCGTACGGACGCCAAGAGGGAGACCGAGGGACTGGCCGTGCAACTCGGTGATCGGCGTCTCCCACGGCAGGACCAGGGAGAACGGCACCTCGTGGGCCTCCTCCTCGCCGAGGCGGAAGGCGCCGCCGACCGGGAAGCGGCCGAAGGACACCGTGCCCTCGTGCTCGCCGTCGTCGCCTTCGGCCTCGACGCGGGCGACGAGCTCCAGGGTGATCTGCTCGATGTCGGCCGCGGCGCTGCCGCCGCGCAGCAGCACCCGGCCGCCCAGGGTGCCGCCGGGCAGCACCGCACCGCCCTCCAGGACCGTGTCCACGCTGGGCGCGCCCACGCCGATCGCGCCGAGCAGTCGCTTGAACACCATGCGGTAGTCGTCTCCTTCGTCGTCTGTGCGAATGAGGTGGCGGGCGAGGGGATCGCCGCTCGGATTTACTATCCCTTTACTCTGGTGTCCGCGACATCGGCATTCGGCCAGATCCACTCGATCCGACGACTCGCACGGAGCAGGGCGACGGGCGGCCGGCAGCGGTCGACCGGTGACCGGTGACCGGCGGCCGGCGGCGAACTACCAAGGAGCAGCGGTCCCCCCATGGGCGAACCTCCCGAACAGGGCCACTTCCATCCCCGCGTGCCCGCGGCCGGACCCGTCCCGGGCGGTGACCGATGAGCGCCTGGTTCGCCCTGGCCGCGGTGGTCGTCCTCACCCTGGGCACGGGGTACTTCGTGGCCCAGGAGTTCGCCTACGTCGCCGCCGACCGGCTGGCGCTGGCCCGGGAGGCCGAGGCCGGCGACAAGCGCGCCGTCCGGGCCGTCGCGGTGCTGGGGCGGCTGTCGTTCATGCTGTCCGGCGCCCAACTGGGCATCACCGTCACCGGCCTCGTCGTCGGCTTCCTCGCCGAACCTGCCATGTCCGAGCTGCTGGAGCCGGTGCTGACCGCCCTCGGCGTACCCGGCGGCGCCGTGTCCGGGATCTCCGTGGCGCTCGCGTTCGTGCTGGCCACCGTGGTGCAGATGGTCATCGGGGAACTCGCCCCGAAGAACCTCGCGCTCGCCGTCCCCAACCGGCTCGCCAAGGCGCTCGGCGCCTCCACGCTGGCGTACCTGAAGGTGGCGCAGCCGGTGGTACGGATCTTCGACGGCGCCGCGAACCGGCTGCTGCGCCGCGTCGGCATCGAGCCCGTCGAGGAGCTGCACCACGGCGCGTCCCTGGAGGAGCTGAGCCATCTCATCGGCGAGTCCCACGAGCACGGGCACCTGCCGCGCGAGCACGCCGAACTGCTGGACCACGCGCTGGGCTTCTCCGAGCGCACGCTGGCGGCGGCGATGGTGCCGGCGGCCGACGTGGCGTACGTGGCGGCCCGCGCCCCGGCGCGCGAGGCGGTCCGGCTCATCGCGGGCCGCGGGCACTCCGCGTACCCCGTCATCGGGGACCACCGCGACGACGTCGTCGGCGTCCTCGGCGTCGACGAGCTGATGGCGCTGCCGGCCGACCGCCTCGACCGTACGACGGCCGGGGAGGCCGCCCGGCGCCCGCTGCTGCTGCCGGAGACCCTGCCGCTGCCGGACGCGGTGGCGCGTATGCAGGAGCGGCACGAGGAGTTCGCCGTGGTGCTCGACGAGCACGGCGGTCTGGCCGGGATCGCCACCTTCGAGGACATCGCGGAGGAACTCGTGGGGGAGATCGTGGACGAGTCCGACGACCGCACCCCCGTCGCCGTCGCGGACGGCACCGGCTGGCTGGTCGAGGCGGGCCGCCGGCTGGACGAGATCGAGCAGGCGACGGGCGTCGCCCTGCCGGAGGAGGCGGACTACGACACGGCCGCCGGGCTGATCGTCGACCGCCTCGGCCGCTTCCCCGACGTCGGCGACCGCGTCACCGTGGAGCTGCCGGACGGCGGCCGGGCGGAGTTGGAGGTACTGGCGCTGGAACGGCACGTGCCCGAGCGCGTACGGCTGGAACACCGGCCCGCGGCCCCCGCCGCCGGCGAGGCGAAGGGGGCGGACGCATGAGCCTGCCCGTCGCCCTCCTCGTGACCGTGCTGCTGCTGATCGGCAGCGGGTTCTTCGTCGCCGCAGAGTTCGCGCTCGTGGCCGCCAAGCGGCACCGGGTGGAGCAGGCCGTCGCCGACGGGCGGCGCGGCGCCAGGTCCGCGCTCGCCGGGATGCGCGAGCTGTCGCTGATGCTGGCGGGCGCCCAGCTCGGCATCACCGTCTGCACCCTCGGCCTCGGCTCGGTCTCCAAGCCCGCGATCTCCCACGCCGTCGACCCGCTGCTGGAGGACCTGGGCCTGCCCGGCGGGCTGAGCTACGGGATCGCCTTCGCGCTCGCGATGGTCGTCGTGGTGTTCCTGCACATGGTCGTCGGCGAGATGGCGCCCAAGTCCTGGGCCATCGCCCACCCCGAGAGCTCCGCCATGCTGCTCGCCCCGGCGTTCCGCGGGGTCGTCATGCTCGTACGGCCGCCGCTCTGGGTGCTCAACAAGGTCAGCAACGGGCTGGTGCGCCTCTGCCGCGTCACGCCGCGCGAGGAGCTGACCTCCGTCCACAACCGGGAGCAACTCACCCACCTGGTCGCCGAGTCCGGGCGCCTCGGCCTCATCGACTCCGCCGACTCCCGGCTCCTGACGCGCTCGCTGACCGAGCCGGACACGCTCGTCGGGGACCTCCAGACACCGGCCGCGCGGATCGTCTACGTCGACGGGGGCGCCGGCCCGGAGGCCGTCCTGGCGACGGCGAGCGCCGCGGGCCGCACCCGGCTGCTCGTACGCGACGACGCCGGCGGCGTCCTGGGCGTCGTCCACGCCCGCGCCGCCCTCGTCGCGCGGGAGGGCGACCGGGACGTGACGGCCGCGGAGCTGGCCCGCCCCGTACCGGAAGTCGCCGCCTCGGACACGGCCGCCACCGCGCTGACCCGCATGCGCCGCGACCGTGCGCCGCTCGCCCTCGTCCGCGACGGCTCCGGCGAGCTGACCGGCCTGCTCACCCTCGACGACATCCTCGCCCGCCTGCTTCACGCGCAACCGGCGTGAGTGCGGGGCCGGGCCGGATGTGTGTCGCGATATAGCGCTAGTCTGGTGGGCGCCGATGCCCGCGTCACGCGCGCACGCGCGACCGGACCAGGACGGACCAGGACGGAAACATGTCGGGAGAGATCTCGCCCACCGGGAAGCACTCCGCCCCCGGCTCGCCGGGTTCGCCGGGCTCGCAGCCCGAATTGCGCGCCTCGCACGCCGACCGGGACCGGGTGGTGGACGTGCTGCGGATCGCCGCGGGGGAGGGCCTGCTCACCGCGGATGAGCTGGACCAGCGCGTGGAGGCGGCCCTGTCGGCCCGTACCCGCAGCGAACTGGCCGTGCTCACCGCCGATCTGCCGCCCGTGTCGGCCGGTGCCGGTGCGGCAGGGGCCGAGGTGAAGGACCTGGTCAGGATCGAGCAGATCCACAGCGGCGCGATCGAGCGCGTGGGGCGCTGGGTGGTGCCGCGCAGGCTGGAACTCGCGGTGACGTACTGCGAGGTGACCCTCGACTTCACCGACGCGGTGATCACGCAGGACACCCTGCGGATCGACGTGGCCATGATGGGGAAGAACCTGACGCTGGTCACCGGCCCCGGCATCGTGGTCGACACCGACGGCCTGCAGTTGGTGCACAGCAAGGTCGTGTTCCGCGAACCGCCCGCGGATCCCGCTGTGCCGGTGAGGCTGCGGGTGGAGCTGTACGGGCAGAAGGCCCACGGCCGCGTCGTCGTACGGCCGCGGCGGCGGACGTTCGGACAGTGGCTGCTGCGCAGGTAGTGCTCCCGTGAGCCGGGCGGTGCGCTCCGGCAAGCGGGGTAACGGTGGCGGGTCTGGCCGCCCGGCGCTCCCTAACCTGACGTCCCGGCGCGAGTCCTTCGCGCCCGACGGACAGAAAGCGAGCCCTCCGGTGAAACTTCCGACGCAGTGCACGGCCTGGCTCACCGCGGCGGCCGCGCTCCTGGCGATGGCCGCCACCGCCCCGGCCGGCGCGGACGACGCATGGCTGAAGGTCGGCACCGATGCGCACGGCGGCGTGAGCGGCGCCGCGTACGAGGGCCGTACGGACGCGGGGACGGACGTCCTGGTCGTCCACGACAACAAGCGGTCCGGGCAGCCGCGTCTCTCCCGGATCACCCACGGCGAGGGCTCCGCGGCGGTCACCCCGCTCGTCTGGGACGGAGCGGAACCCTCCGACCTGGAGGCCATCGAGGCCGTCCCCGGAGCGCCGGGAGAGTTCCTGGCGCTCGCCGGCCGCGGCATCGTCTACCGCCTGAAAGTCACCGGCGCCATGGCGACGGTCGTCGACTACGCCCCGCTGCCGGCCATCGGCGAGGGCGACGACTTCGAGAGCTTCGCGCTCGTCGCGCAGAACGGCAACCTCGCGGCCCTCTGGGCGGACCGCGGCGCGGGCGCGGGCCGCCCGGCGACGGTCTACGCGGCGCCTTTGACCTTCGCCTCCTGGGGCCAGCCGTTGTTCGGCACGGTGACCCGCCGGGACTACCGGGCGACGTACCCGACCGGTGACGGGACCCGCTACATCTCCGACATCTCGGTGACCGACTCCGGCCGGATCCTGGCGAGTTCGGCGGCGGACGCGGGCGACGACGGCCCGTTCGACTCCGCGGTGAGCAACGCGGGCAGCGTCACGGTCACGCCGGCCGGCCGCGTACGGCTCATGATGGCGGCGTCCCCGGCCGTGCTGGAGACGCACCCGGGCTACAAGATCGAGGCGGTCGAATGCCTCCCCGGCACCACGGACGCCTTCCTGGGCACGGACGACGAGAACCACGGCGGCTACGTACGGACGACGCCGCTCTGCGCGGCCTGAGGCGGGGCTGCGGGACTGCGGGGCTGCGGGGCTTCCGGGTCTTCCGGGGCGGCGATCGGCTACGGCTTGCGGGCCACGCCGCGGTGGATCGCCGCCGGCTCCGGCCGCCGCAACGGGGTCGAACGACGGCGCGATACCCCTGCCGTTCAGGCCAGACGGCCGAAGGCGGCGTCGACGGCCGCGGCCAGTCGCGCCGGGTCGTTCCCCGAAGCCGTACGCCCCGCGTAGAAGCACGCCAACCCGATCTCGGCGGCGAGCGCGGCGGTCTCCCGTTCGGCGCCCTTCTCCCGCAGCAACTCGGTCAGCCCCTCGACGTACCGGCGCTGCTTGGTGAGGCTGCGGGCGCGGAGTTCGGCGTGCCGGGCGACGAGCTGCTCGTGGCGGGTGTACGCCTCGGGCTCCTCGGTCAGCCGCTCCATGAAGGCCACGACGATGGTGCGCACATGGGCCAGCGCCGCGGGCAGGGAGTCACCGATCGGGGCGTCGACGGGCGCCCGCGCGGCCTCCGCGATCACCGTGTCGATCTGCTCGTCGCTCCCGAAGACGACCTCCTGCTTGTCGCCGAAGTGCCGGAAGAACGTGGCCCGTCCGACCTCCGCGTGCCGGGCGATGTCGGCGACGGTGACGTGGTCGAAGCCGCGCTCGGCGAACAGCTCGTGGGCCGCCTTGATGATCGCCTCACGAGCACGCCGCTGCTTCCGCGCGCGCAGCGAGCCGGCGGGGAGGTCCTGCTGTTCCATGCGGTCACCTTAGTGAGGCCGCGCCGGATGGCTTACGATACTGAGTATCAGTCGATACGCAGTCTCAAAACCGTCCACTGAGGAGCGACCCATGCGGGCACGAACCATCTGGCTGCCGGCGGCGGGAGTGGCAGCACTGATCGCAGCCGCCGCCGTCACCGTCACCGGCACCGCCAACGCCGGGCCGGCGACCGGAACGAAGGGCCAGACGTACGAGTTCATCCGGGCCCTGGAGCGCAAGGACCTCGAAACCGTCTCCGAGCTGACGCACCGGGAGGCCACACTGACGCTGCCCCTGTCGTTGACGGGAAAGAGGGAGGACGCCGCCCGCTTCACGGGGAAGGAACAGGTCCTGGGCTACGTCCAGGGCGTGTTCACGACCATGGGCGAGATCGACTTCACCGGCGTCCGGGTGAGCACGACCACCGACGGCACGACCTCGTTCGTCCAGGCCGCCGGCAACTTCACCACGGCAGACGGCCGCCCGTACGAGAACGACTACATCTTCCGCTACGACTGGAAGAACGGCCGCCTGGTCCACATAGAGGAGTACGGAAACCCGGTGACGTTCTGCAACGTCATAGGCAGCCCCGCCTGCTGAAGCCCTTTCGCGGGGGGGCGTCGAGACCGGATCCGGGGTCACTTGGGCGACCGCTCAGCGTGGGGCACGTGGGCTGCCTGCATGGATCCGGCACGGTGTGTACCTTCGGCCCATGAACCTCTCCGCGGTCGAGGCTCGTGATCGCTTCATCGGCTCCCCCGTTGCGCGGCTGGCTACGGCCGACAGGGCAGGTGTGCCGCACGTCGTACCCATCACCTTCGCCGTCGACGGGGACGTGATCGTCTTCGCCGTCGATCACAAGCCGAAGCGCACGACCGACCTGCGCCGGCTGCGCAACATCGCGGAGAACCCCGCCGTGTCGGTCATCGCCGATCACTACGCCGACGACTGGGCATCCTTGTGGTGGGCCCGCGCCGACGGCCGGGCTGAGATCCGGGAAGACGACGCCGGCCGCCTGCCGGCCGTCGATCTGCTGCAACAGAAGTACCGTCAGTACGAGGAAGCACCCCCACCGGGCGCGGTGGTCGCCATCCACGTCGTGACCTGGACCGGGTGGGCTTTCACCGACAACACGAAAGGCCCAACTCGCTGACCTGGGTCTTCGGCACCAGTGCGGAGCGGAGTGCCGCCGGCCGCGTCGTCCTGCGGCAGCGTCGCCGGCTGTCGAAGAAGCCCGAGACTTGGCGCTACACCTGGGACGCCGACAGCCGCCTCACCCACACCGTCACCCCCGACGGCACCACCTGGCGCTACCGTTACGACGGCTTCGGCCGCCGCGTGGCAAAGGAGCGCCTCGACAGCACCGGCGCGGCGGTGGAACGCACCGACTTCACCTCGGACGGATCGACCCTCGTCGAACAGGCGACCACGCGCGGCGAGTCCGTGGATCTGGCGGCAGAGGTCCACGCTCTGGGGACTGCCTCTCGCGATGAGCGGTGACACCGACGAGATGCCGCTGCGCTTCCCCGGCCAGTACGCGGACGCCGAAACCGGCTGGCATTACAACGTCCTCCGCCACTACGACCCGGCCACCGCTACACCACCCTCGACCCGCTGGGCTTGACCCCCCGCCCCCAACCCGTACACCTACCCGCACAACCCCACCACCTGGACCGACCCACTGGGTCTGGCCGCGCACAGCCCGCCGGCCGGCAACGGAGGGAAGGGCCGGAAGAAGGGGCTGCGACCGGACCCCAACGCGACCGGACCACACACGACGTTCCGGCGCGACGCCTCAACCGGGCGCGTGGTTCACTACGCAGAGTGGGCTCCCTAGTCCAATCCCAAGAACCCCGCGCCGTGGGAGATGGTGAAACGTGCCGACATGCAGGGCCAGCCACACTTCGACAAGAAGACAGGGCAGGTCATCCCCACACCTCACATCAACCTCCCGGACGTCTCTGCCCGGCCGGCCGAACCCTGGGAGATAACCCCCGGTGGAAACCCGTGATCTGCTCAGCGCACTGAGCGCCTGGTATGCAGACCAGTGCGACGGTGACTGGGAGCACGAGTTCGGGGTGAAGATCGAGACTTTGGACAACCCCGGATGGCTCATCCAGGTCGATCTGCCCGGCACGAGCAAGGACGGTGTCACCCTTGCGCCTGATGTGGAGGAAGGCACCGACGGCTCGTGGCTGCACAGATCCGCGGACGGCCGCATCCTGCGGGTCGCATGCGGCCCCAAGGACCTGGAAAGAGCCGTCCGCGCGACCCTGGATTTCCTCTCACCCTGAGCACCACGGTCTTGCGTTGCCCTCCGCGTGACCGACGACCGGACCGTCCGAGGCCAGCGGAGGTCGAAGGAGCAGGTTTGGGCGGGAACTGCTCTGGGGTGAGAGAGCGGGAAGCCTCCGGGCGCTATCAGACGCGGTACTCCGGGCCGGATGGCATCGATGGGCTGCGCCCTACACCTTCGCGACCGCCCGCGAGGCAGACGACTGACTTGCCGAAGGCACGGGATGGGGTTGACCCGCGCTCACGGTGCTTGGTCAGGGCGAGGTGTGCCGATGGCTGCTGGCGGGGATTGCGTGGATGAACGTCGCCGGGTGGGTGGCCGGACGTACGGCCTTGGACGTGGTGAACGGCCTCGCTCCCTCTCCGCCGGACGAGCCTGCCGCGCTGCCGTGTGGAGCGCCTCAGTGCAGCGCTCCGCCTACTCGGTGGGCTCCCAAGACCGCACGTGCTTGCTCAGATCAGACGCCGTGGACGTACTGTCAGAGCGGGCGCTTACAGTCCCTCCATGGATGACAGCTCAGAGAAGCTGACCAGGGCTCAGCGCTCAGCCCGCCCCGGTGGCACGCACCGCACCGCCTCTGCCGATGGGCAGACAACCGATCCGGAACCGAAGGGCATTGCCCTGTACCACGACATGCGGGTGGAAGAGGACTTCGGCAAGTGTGCCACCCGCCTATTCTCAATCCTCAAGAAGGCCGCAAGCACGACGCCGGGTTCCCCGCGCCATCTATATCTTGATATCCAAGGACACCGAAACTCCGCCGGCGGCTACGACGCCGACTCCCTGGAGATCATGCGAGATTATCTGCTGGGATTCCTCGGCCCGTATCTCACGGAGATCAGTACACCGCTCTATCAGGTGAGTAATCCTGAGCCGCAACGTGAGGACATCCCTGACCTCGTGTCCGTACGAGACCCCGATCGTGCGCACAGCTATGACCACCGCGACCTGCCTGTACGTAGTCGGGACAGCCACCCCGACCAGCGCCGGTCCAGGCCCTCGGTCCAGGCCATCGCCAACTACCTCGGTCTCGTGGAGCCGATCTGCCTGATCTGCTGGCAGTCACCAGTGGAAAGGGCCCATGTGGTCCCAGTGGCACTCGGCGGTTCCAACGATGTGCGCAACTTCGCCCTCCTGTGCCCACGTCACCATCGTGAAGCGCCCGACGTCGCTGACGCTGAGGCGTTCTGGTCCTGGGTCGACTACGCCTCTGAACGCGACGGTCACATGAAGTGGGCAGGCGTGGAACCCGAGATGCTGGCACAGGTGGAACGCGTCGGAATCCGCATCGAGACATCCGGTCCCGTGCGGAAAAGCCGGCACCATTTCGACCGAGTCCGCGATGAGCTTGTGCGTCACTATGGCTGGTGCCCGGACGATTTCGTCGGCGGTCCTCACTGGGGAGCGCTGATGGAAGAGTTCCACACGGTGATGGATAAGGCAACCAGCAGACACTTCAACGTCGCCAAGAAGGCGTCCACAGAGGCATGGGCATTCGAAGTGGCTCGCAAGCGTCTCAAGGACAGGGCCGCCGCACTCGAATCTTCCGATGACCTGGCGGCGACGTCGAGTCGTTCGTCGGTTGAACTGGCCGAACGAACGGTGCGCAAGTCACCCAACAGCGATGGCGCGCGGAGCCTGGTTGAGGGCGCACGCCGGGCGGACATCGCCATCGCGGCGGCGGCGCTAGTGCGCGACATCATCGGGTCGACGGGCGCCTCCAGCGCCGAGGAGGTACTGCGGGGCATCAGGGAGGAGGCGGCGGACCGCACCGCGCAATTCGACCGGCTCGCCGATGAGCTGATGGAGCACACGACCTGCCGGCACTGCGGAAATGCCATTGCCCGGATCGGGGACGCTCCCTGGCGCCATTCCGCTGCGGCGCCCATGTCCCGCGGCTGCCGCGCCGCCAGCTTTGATCGAGACGGGACTTGGGACGATTCCCTCGACCGAGCGTGGAAGGCAAGCCCACTGAAGACATACCTGTGAGCAGACAACACAAAAGGCACGGGTCGCTGACCTGGGCCTTCTGACTGGAGCAGGCGACGGGAATCGAACCCGCGCTCTGAGCTTGGGAATCCCGAGGATTTGGACGACTTGCGTGCGTCTGACCTGCGGCGACGCAGGAAGCGGGTCCACCGGAGCACGCGATCAGTGACCCTTGTTGCCTCTGTTTCACCGCGGTGTAGGGCACGCGAGTGGCACGGCGGGTAGGGAGGTGGCCGGCCAACCTGGGCCACGGAGCCGGCGCCCCCGTGGTGTGGCTCTGCTCGGCGCGGGCCCGCGGCTTGGGGAACTGGTCGAGTGATCCTTGCGCCGGGTGCCGGACGGCGGTGTACCGACGTGAATGCCACCAGAACAGCAACCCCCGGTCACGCGATATCTGTCCCAGGTCACGGGCGAGGGCGGCCGGAAGCCGTGGGCCTGACGAGGCCGGCGGGCCGGGGTCACGTCGGGATCGGGATCCCCGACGGCGACGTGCGTACGGTGTCGTTCGCCTCCACGTTGCGGGGGCGCATTCCTGTGGTCCCTTTCTCGCGGACGTCGGCCTTTGCCCGGCGGGGCGAGAGAATGAGATGAACGCCTGTTCTGGAGCCACTTCGTGCCGCGTCAGCCGGTCGTCGCGGCCTGCTAAGGCGGCTGGGCATCGTAGTTGGCCACGCCCCCGATGAAAGTTTCGGCGGCCATCGCCCAGGAGCCGTCCGCGATCATCTGGTCGATCGCCGCGTCGATGTCGTCGCGCAGCTCCGTCTCGCCCTTGGGCACCCCGACGCCGTAGAAGTGCTCGGCGCTGAGTTCCAGTCCGGCCAGCCGGTAGTCACTGGGGTTCCCACTCTGGGTGGCGTATCCGACGAGGAGGGAGTCGTCGGTGGTCAGGGCATCGACCTCGCCTCTGTCCAGGGCGGTGAGGCATTCCGCGTAGGAACTGCGCTCCGTGAGGTCCGCGCCCGGTGCCCCTCCCTCCTTCACGACCTGCGCGGAGGTGGAGCCGGTGACCGAGCACAGCTTCATGCCGTTGAGGTCCGTCACATCCCGGACCCGTTCGTCGGCGCGCATCAGCAGGTCCTGGCGGGCGGAGAGGTAAGGGCCGGCGAAGTCGACCTCTTCTTTCCGCGCGTCGGTGATCTGATAGCTCGCGACGACGAAGTCGACCTCGCCGCGCACAAGGGCGTCCGTACGTTCGGCGGCGGAGACTTCCCGCCACGTGATGTCCTCGACCTCGACGCCGAGTTCGCCGGCAAGGTACCTGGCGACGTCGACCTCGAATCCGGCGTGATTCCCGTCCCGGTCGCAGTAGCTCATGGTCGACTGGTCGGGCATGATGCCGATCGTCAGACTCTTCCGCCCCCTACCGCCACCGGAGCCGGACCCGGCCGGGGAGGAGTCAGTGGCACACTCGGTCGGCGAGTCGCCCGCTGTCGCGCCGTCACCGCCCGACGGCAGCAGCCATACCGTTGTCGCCACCGCGAGCGTTCCGACGGCCAGGGCGGCAGCGGTCATCAACGAGCCCCGGCGTCGCGGTGGCGCCGGGAGCGCCGGCGGCACCGGGAGCGCTGGCGGCGCCGCGCCGGTCAGCCGCCGGTACGCCGGTAACTCCGCCAGCGCGTACGTCACGCCGCATCGCCGGACGATATCCAGCGGGTCGGGCCGCCGCGCCGGGTCCCGGGCGGCGCACTGCCGGATGAGCCCGGCCAGCCCGGCTTCCACCCCGTCGACATCGATCTCGCCGTGCACCACCCGGTAGCTCACGGCCGGCCACTCCCCGCAGCCGTACGGCGGCCGGCCGGTCGCGGCGGCGGCCATCGTCGCGCCGAGCGCGAACACATCCGCCGCCGGACCCGTCTCGCCGCCCAGCAGCACCTCGGGCGCGGTATAACCAGGGGTCCCCGGCACCTGCCCCGTGCGGGTGAGCTGCGTGTGCTCCGCCGCCCGGGCGATACCGAAGTCGATCAACTGCGGCCCTCCCGGGGCCAGGATGACGTTGTGCGGCTTCACGTCCCGGTGCACCACCCCGTGGCCGTGCACCGCCGCCAGCGCCTCCGCCAGCGCCGCGAACAGCCCCGTGCACAGGGCGGGTTCGAGGGACGTACCGCGTGATGCCTCCAGCAGCGTCGGGCCCGGCACGAACTCCGTCGCCAGCCAATACGGCGGCACGTCCAGGGAAGCGCCGACGAGACGAGCGGTGTACGGGCTGCGCACCGCCCGCACCGTCGCCACCTCGCGCCGGAACCGGACCAGGACATCGGCATCCTCCGCGAAATCCTCGCGGATCACCTTGATCGCCACCTTCATCCCACCCGGCGACCGTCCCAGATACACCCGCCCCATGCCGCCGCTACCCAGCCTGGCCAGCAGCCTGAACTCGCCCAGACGCTTGGGATCCTGGCTCCTCAAATTCTCCACGCCCACCACTCTTGCAGAGCGGCGTGCACGAGGGAGAGCAGAAGCTCGGCAGGGGTACGACGAAGATCCATCGGGCACGAAACGGGCACGCGGAGGGGCAAGACGTATAGACAACACGGAGCGCTGGTATGTCTCTGGCCTGCGACGACGTGTGGGTATCGGGTGGCGACAGGGCACGCTCGGTGTCCGTTGCAGACCCGTCTTGTCCACGGTGTGCGGCACGCGAGTGGCGACGGACCAGTCGAGTCCGCGCAGGCGCAGCGGCACCACGATCCGGCCGTTCTCGGTGAACTGGTCCACCCAGGCGCGGGCGAGATCGGCAGCCTCGCTGAACCTGCTCGTCATCACGGTAGGCGGCGGCAGTACGGAGCCGCCGACCCGACCGCGTGCGTCAAGGCCCAACGCACCCTTGCTCCGTGCGGGGGTTGGAGGTCCGGGTGGGGCACACCGCTGTCCTACGGCGTGCGGACTTCGCCGTCCGGCCGCGGGATGAGGTCCAGCGCCGGGGAGTGCTCGATCTCGTGCTCCGCCGAGTCGATGATGGCCAGGACTGCGGCGGCCGCCTCCGCGCCGTCGCCGCGCCCGATCGCCTCGGCGACTGCGAGGTGGCGAGGGAGGGATGCCTCCAGCGCGCCGGGGGTCTCGCTGCTGATCGCGAAACTGTGCTGGAGGGCGACGTCCAGGGCGCGGCCCAGTGAGCCGAAGAGCCGATTGCCGCTGGCGTCGAGCAGGGCGCGGTGGAAGGCGGCGTCGGCCTCGACGTAGCCGGCGTGCTCCGGGCGGCGGGCGGCTGCCGCCATCCGCTCGTGCGCGTCGAGCAGAGCGCGCACGTCTGCGGGCAGCCGACGGGCGGCGGCCAGCCGGGCCGCGGCCGGCTCCACGGTGCGGCGCAGCTCGACGGTCTCCCGCAGCAGCCGCAGCGGCCCGTACTCCTGCTGCCAGCGCAGTACGTCCGCGTCCAGGTGGTTCCACCCCTCGGGCGGCAGCACCCTGGTGCCCGTACGCGGCCTGATGCCCAGCATCCCCTTGCCCGCAACCGACTTGACCGCCTCGCGCAGCACCCCGCGGCTCACCCCGAGCTCGGCGGCGAGCTCCTCCTCGACCGGCAGCGAGTCCCCGGGCGCGGCCTCACCCGAGACGATCCGGCGCACCAACTCGTCGACGGCCCACTCGTGCATCGTCCGATGTCTGCGCACAAATGTTCCTCCCGCCCCCTCGACGGCAATCATCGAATGATTTAACTTTTCCCGTCAACTGCCCACGCGAGAGCCGTCCTCAACGAAGAGAGAGCTCGGCATGACGCATGCTGACGAGCACGTGACCCCACCGCGCAGCAGCCCATTCCCCCTGCGGACCCAGAACCTCCCGGCCCCCGAGGTCCGCGAGCTCCCCGCCCCGCCGAAGAGGGTGT
Organism: Streptomyces sp. WAC 06738; assembly: GCF_003945505.1. NCBI lineage: Bacteria > Bacillati > Actinomycetota > Actinomycetes > Kitasatosporales > Streptomycetaceae > Streptomyces > Streptomyces sp. WAC 06738. Next base: position 4,234,966 of record NZ_CP029618.1, read on the forward strand.
GGCCGATCATCGGCCCCGGCGTGGTGGCGGCCGGAGTCGGACTCTCCTCCGGGGAGTTCATCCTCTGGCCTTACATCGCCTCGCAGGCCGGCCTGGTGTTCCTCTGGGGCGCCGTGGTCGGCGTGCTGACCCAGTGGTTCATCAACATGGAGGTCGAGCGGTACACGCTCGCCACCGGCGAGACCGCCGTCTCCGGCTTCAACCGTTACTGGAAGCACTGGGGCGCGGTGATGGTGGTCTTCACTTACGCCGCCAACCTCTGGCCCGGCTGGGCGACCAGCTCCGCGACCATGCTCAGCTACGTCTTCGGCGGCGACCCGGCGATCATCGGCATATGCCTGCTGGCCGCGATCGGGGCGATGCTGACCCTGGCTCCCGTGGTCTACAACGCCCTGGAGAAGCTGCTCTTCTTCAAGCTGGCCGTCGTCGCCGTCTTCTTCGTCCTGGCCGTCGTGCTCGCCGTGGAGGCATCGAGCTGGGGCGACCTGCCCGACGGCGTCACGCACATCGGCCAGTTCCCCACCGAACTGGGCGTCGCGGTGCTCATGGGCGCCATCGCCTACGCCGGCGCCGGCGGCGGACAGAACCTCTGCCAGTCGAACTGGATCCGCGACAAGGGCTTTGGCATGGGCCGCTACGTGCCACGCCTGGTCAGCCCGATCACCGGCAAGGAGGAGGCGGCCTCAACCACCGAGGCACCCGCGGGCTACGTCTTCGACCCGGCCGACCACGAGAACATGTCCCGCTGGCGGCGCTGGTGGCGGCTGGCCAACCTTGAGCAGGGCATGACGTTCGTGCTGGTCACCATCGTGACCATCACGTTGACCTCGCTGCTCTCGCACTCCACGGTCTTCGGCATGGAAGGGCTGGCCAACGACGTCAGCTTCGTGGAGGCCGAGGGCGAGGAGCTGAAGTCCGCCGTCGGCGGCTGGTTCGGCACGACGTTCTGGCTGATCGGCGCCTTCTCGCTCTTCACCGCGGCGACCGGCATCGTGGACTACACCTCGCGGATGGCCGCCGACATCCTCAAGTCGACCTACCTGCGCCGGCACCCGGTCTCCGAGAGCAGGCTGTACTTCTGGCTGGTGTGGGGCGTCGTCGCCGTCGGCGCGCTGATCCTGCTCGTCGGCTTCGACCAGCCGCTGGTACTGCTCGTCATCTCCGCCTGCGTCTCCGGCCTGATGATGTTCGTGTACTCCATCCTGCTGCTCGTCCTCAACCGCAAGTCCCTGCCCCCGCCCCTGAAGATCCGCAACTACCGGGTTGCGGCGCTGATCTGGGCGGTGCTCCTCTACGGCACGCTCGCCGCCCTCACCATCCGCCAGCAGTACATCGACAACTTCTGAGGAGCGATCCACGTGACTGACGCCAGCGTCGGCAGCAAAGCCCGCTCCGACCGCCGCAGCCAGGCATGGTTCGGCGCGGCGGGCCGTGGCGGCATGATCTACCGTTCCTGGATGCGCAACCAGGGCTTCGGCCACGAGGTCTTCGACGGCCGCCCGGTGATCGGCATAGCCGTCAGCGCCTCCGAGCTGGCGCCGTGCAACGCCCATCTGGACCGCGTCGCCGAGGCCGTCAAACGCGGCGTCTGGCAGGCCGGCGGCCTACCGCTCGCCTTCCCGACCATGGCCACCGGCGAGACCCTGATGCGCCCCACCGCCATGCTCTTCCGCAACCTGATGGCGATGGAGGTCGAGGAGCTCATCCGGGCCAACCCGCTCGACGGCGTGGTGCTGCTGAGCGGCTGCGACAAGACCACGCCCGCGATGCTGATGGGCGCCGCCAGCGTCGACCTGCCGGCGGTGATGGTCACCGGCGGTCCGATGCTCAACGGCAAGTACCGGGGCCGGGACGTCGGCTCGGGCACCGCGGTCTGGCAGTTCGAGGAGGAGCTGAAGACCGGCCGGATGACCCAGGAGGAGTGCTTCTTCGCCGAGGGCTGCATGGCCCGCTCCAATGGCCACTGCATGACGATGGGCACCGCCTCCACCATGGCCTGCATGGCCGAGTCGCTGGGCATGCAGCTACCCGGCTCGGCCACCTGGCCCGCGGTCGACGCCCGCCGGTTCGAGACCGCGCAGAGCGCCGGTAAGCGCATCGTGGAGATGGTCGATGAGGACCTGCGGCCCTCGAAGGTCATGACCCGGGAGGCATTCGAGAACGCCATCCGCACCAACGCCGCCATCGGCGGCTCCACCAACGCCATCATCCACCTGGCCGCGATCGCCGGCCGCCTGGGCGTCGAGCTGAGCGTCGACGACTTCGACCGGCTCACGCGCGAGGTCCCGACCCTGGTGAACCTGCAGCCCTCGGGTGCGTACCTGATGGAGGACTTCTGCTACGCGGGCGGGCTGCCGGCCGTCCACCGCGAGCTGGTCACCGGCGGCCTGCTGCACGCCCAGCAGATCACCGTGACCGGCCGGTCCATCGCCGCGAACACCGAGGGCGCCGAGCGAGTCGGCGACGACGTGATCACCCCCCTGGCCACGCCCTTCCAGGACGCCGGCACCGGCACCGCCGTCCTGCGCGGCAACCTCGCCCCGAACGGCGCGGTGCTCAAGCAGTCTGCGGCCACCCCCGAGCTGCTCCAGCACCGGGGCCGGGCGCTGGTCTTCGACTCGCCCGAGGCGTACCACGAGGTCTGCGACGACCCGGAGCTGGACGTCACCGCCGACGACATCCTTGTCATCCGCGGCGCCGGCCCCAAGGGCTACCCCGGCATGCCCGAGGTCTCCAACGTGCCGCTGCCGACCAAGCTGCTCAAGGCCGGTGTCACGGACATGGTCCGCATCTGCGACGGCCGGATGAGCGGCACCGGCTACGGCACCGTGGTGCTCCACGTCGCCCCGGAGGCCGCCGTCGGCGGCCCGCTGGCACTGGTCCGCACCGGCGACGAGATCGAACTCGACGTCGCCGGGCGCCGGCTGAGCCTGGAGGTCTCCGACGAGGAGCTGGCCGAGCGGCGCGCGGCCTGGACGGCACCGGAGCCCAGGCACACCTCCGGCTACGCCTGGCTCTACACCGAGTTCGTCACCCAGGCCGACGAAGGCGCCGACCTCACCTTCCTGCGCGGCCCCCGCGGCCACGCCATACCGCGCGACTCGCACTGAGCGGCGGTAGCCGGCGTTGTCCGCGTAGCCTCCCTCCGACTCCAGCCGCGCGGTCCGTCGTCCTCGGTGAGGAGGTTGTTGTGCGCGCGGAAGTCGTCGACCCACCTTCGCAGACCGCGTGGACCGCCGGGCCGATGGCCGGTGCCCTTCCCCTAGCCGCGTCAGCGTGAGATCGCGCATGGACTCGACTCCCGCGTTCGCGCGGAGCGTGAGAGCGATGAGCAAGGTCCCGACGACGGGCCTTCTGGTGCGCATCTGGTGCGGAGTCCATGAACCGGTCTAGACAACAAAGAACCCCCGGGCTGCTGGCCTGGGGGTTTGTCGTGGAGCGGGCGACGGGAATCGAACCCGCGCTCTGAGCTTGGGAATCATGGATAGATCGTGCCGGATCAGCCTGCTGACCTGGGCCGATGAATGCCGGAAGAGGGCGAGGCGACCCAATCCTGCAGCCGCTGTTGACTGCGGCTTACCGCTCGTACTGGCACGGATCTGGCACGGGGCCCGGCAGGCGCGACGGCAGAGCCCCGTGCCATGCCCGGCTTACCCCTTCGGGGGGTACGGGTCGTTACCGGGGGAGATGGTGCGCTGGTCCCGGATCTGACCATCCCGGCCGTGGACGCGGAGTTCGCCGCCCCCGCCGTTCCGAAGGATCTCCGACCCCCGCTCGATGGCTTCCGCCTGGGTGCCGGCGGTGGCGCTTGCGCGCTGAGCGCCCGGGGCGGTGACGGCCCACGTGCCGTCGTCCCGCTGCACCACATCCCGGCTGTTCGCCTGACCGGACATTCATCCTCACTCTCTGAGGCGAACGCACCGGCATACGCGCACTTGGACTTGGCCAGGTCTCGCTATAGGGTCCCAGGGCGGTACCAACGCAGTGGGCCCCATGTCGGTGCACTCGACCTCAAGTCGAGCCCCAACATGGGGCCTTCTTGAATCGAACACCAAAATTAGAGCACGCCTGACGGACCGACAGCAACCCTTACCCCCTACATCTTGTGGCAGGCGGCGCCGATGAACCCCACATGTAGTGGCGCGAGTTGGTAATCGACGTAAACGACCCAGTCTATCCGGTACCACTGACCCTTGGGCGGCGGCTGACCTACGGCGGGGAAGCACCTGACACTGCCTGGCTCCATGTCGGTAGCCCTGTGGTACTCCGTGGCTCCCCGCCCGATCGGGCACGCATCGGGCACGTCATGCCGTCTGACCTGGTAGCGCGGTGGCCGATCTCTGACATGCCACGCCTCAGCTGGCCGGGAACAGCGATGGGCTTGTTCGTCGCAGGCCCGTACCTGGGTCCGTCTGGCCTCTAGAGCGATCGCGTATCCGTCAGTACGTTGTGGCTCTCCGTAAGGGAGATGAGGCAGTAACGGAGGGGGCTTGTGGGGGTCGCTGATAGCTGGCAGCAGGAGCAGGTCAGCTTGGCCTACGTCGCGGCGCTAGCTACCCGGGGCGGATACACCTTGGGTAAATGGGAAGTCGACAAGGATGGCGTAGACTTATCGGTCAAGCGTTCGGATGGGCTGGTGTTTGAGTTGCAGATGAAGTGCACCTACGCCCCGAAGATAAACGCAGACGGGACTGCATACTCGTACGACCTGGACGTTCCTACCTATGACAAGTTACGGATCGAGACGCGAACGTCTGTCGGATTTCTCGGGCTCGTTATAGTTCCTCGTGATATCGAGGAATGGATGATTCATGACGAGCAGGAATTAAAAATGCGATGCTCGGGGTACTGGGCGAAGGTGCAAGACTTGCCGCCAGTTGAGAATGCTAGTACGAAAGTAATTCATCTCCCGGTAGAGCAGAGGATTGACCTGGCGGGTTTTGAAGTGATGTTTTCTTACGCCATGGATCGCCTGGTCAATGGTGCGCAGGCGGTGGCTCGGGCATGAGTAATATGCGGGTTCTGTTTGAAGATGCGACCAGCTACCTATCACGCGCTGATTGGCAACCAGTAGTCCACGGTCCATTAGCCGAAATCTGGCAGGCGTCGTCGCCGGCGTCTGAACGAATCATGGTGCCGAAGATCGAGTCTGCCCCCGATTACCCTCAGATGTTGCGAAATCTAACCACTGAATTGGCGCGCATCGAGCGGAGAAGTCCGGACGAGATTCACGAAGATATGGCTCGCCAGTTCTTCGATATCACCAAACTGCGAGCCTCTGCTGACAGTTCACTAGACCACACAATTCCGCTGCATGCCGGTATTGAACTCTTTGAGTCTGCAAAGCGGTTAGTGGTTGCTTCTGCGGCCTCAACTTTGATGCGACAGGGAAACTTCGGTCGCAATATCCCGAAGCGGGCTCTTAATCATGCGAAGCACGTCAGGTTAGGGCACACGATGGAGGGATCATATGTCGTCCCGGTAATCAGCGAAGTGCGGGTTCCGGATGTCTACGCCGACAACGAAGGTCCTGGAGTACTGCCGGAGTTGGACCTAAAGGTTGAAGCTGCTCGGTTTGATCGTAGGGTGACAACTACGATGGCTCGTGCACTGGAGGTCTTAGGAGAGATCTCGGTGAACCGAGATCGCACTCCGAGTTCGGCAGAGGTGCACGATGCGGTCTCCGAAGGTGTTTCGCGAGAATTGTGCGATGCAGTGGCAAGGGTGCTGAGCACAGGGCAAGTTGACAGCTACGACGTCAATTTCCAGTGGGCTCCTGCCATCGTCCCTCCTCGGCTTCTTACCAGTCAGGTCGACTTTCCAAAGGAGTCAGTGCGGATTGTCGAAGACATCGCGGATACTTTGAAATCTGCAGAACGTGTACAGGAGCAGGTGATATTCGGGATCATTACGAACTGTGCAGCACCGCCGCACGAGGGATTCGGGAGGGTCACAGTCCAAGCAGCTATTGACGGAAAAGTAAGGACGGTGAAATTTGACCTGAACTGGCAGGCGTTCGGACAGGCCTCCAAATTCATGACTGAACGGCGTCCTGTATTCGTACGAGGCGTTCTGCATATGCCGACTGGGCGTCAAGCGACGATGGAAGTGAGCGCCTTCGGGCCTGATCCGTCCACCATGACACTGGATGACGCTCTCGAAGGTGATAATACGCTTGGTGGGCCCGATGTAATTCCCCCACAACGGGGGGAGGGTGCATAGCTCCACTGCGTCCAACGGAGGCCAGTTCGTACTGCAAATATCCCATGCGTAGGCATAAGAAGAGGCGATGCGCTCAGCCCGCCACTGCATGACCCGCCAGGTACTCTGTCAGCACCCAAGAAGGTGCTCCAGCGCAGATAGTGCTCACCCAGTAGAGTAGAGCGTTTATCCAGTCTCGAATACGGGACTGCCGGTTAGCGGACATGACCGTCACCTCTTCCTGCGATGAGACAGACGAATTGCCTGAAGCTGGGCAGGGACGGTAAAGGACCACGAACGCTAGCGTGCCAAGCAGCGCGGAACCCAGCAGTGCCGGGCTCAGCGCATCGACAGCTACAGTATGTCACGGCGGCTCGCATCGTGGGCAGATGGTATAAAGACCAACAGTGCGTGCAGTCCGAGGTCGGTGGAGCGGCTTTGGGCTGGAGCTGCTTTGGGGCGAGAGATCGGGGGCCCCTAAGCTGGCCGCGACTCGGGCAGCACCTCGCCTGCCCGCAATGGTCCGAGCGGGGCCACCGATCTTAGAGGCTCGCCCCAAAGTAGCTGCTTAAAGCCGTGGAGCCGACCGGACCCGGCCATGTGGTGTTTCTCGTGAGTGGGACCGCCTAGCCTGTAGGACTAAGAAGGACCTTCTGGCCGTGCTTGGCATGCGGCTCCGAACTGTCACTAGAAAATCTTCTGATCCCCATCCTTCTCGTTGGGCTTGGTGGCCTTCTTTCGAACGCGCGGCTTCCTAGCCTTAGGGAAGGCCGGCCCCGGGCCGTATCTCACAGCGGTGCCACGCTTCTGTTCGGATGTGCGAGTAATCACCTCGCGTCCGACAAGATCGCGCAGAATGTCCCGTGCTTGGTATACGTCAACGTCGAACAGTCGCTGAATCGTGCGGTTATTCACTTCACCGTAGTCGACGATATGCTCGATGATTTTCTTGTCGATATCGTCGATTGCTCTACTGTGGTAGGTGACGGCACTTCCGAGTTTAGCAACCACTTCAGCCCTTAGCCGGTACGCCGGAAAGCGATTCCTCATCGTCCCGCGCGTAGGCTCCAGAATGTTGAGTGGATCTACGGATAGCCGCAAAAGTGCCGCTTGAGCCTCTTCCTCGGTTCGTTGGATGACTCCTGCGACCTCGCTTGCCTTCACGGTGCGCTTGCTGCAGAGAAGGCGGATAATCAATAGAGCATCGGTGTCATCTTGTTCGTCTTCCGGAAGCGATGCTAGGAACTTTGCAATTCGCGTGTTCGGAGGTGCGCCGCGGAATAGAACAGAGACCTGTTCTGAATCTTCCGAGATCACGGGAATGTCACGCCCCGAACGAATCATCTCACGGAACATGCGATCAACGCCCTGACCAACTTCCTCTGCGAGCCCTAGGAGCCGGAAGGCGGCGGCAAGAGCTGGATACCTCGCTCGTGACCCTCTCGTCAAGATATTGCTGGTGGTCACACCCGAGACCAGTGGTCCGGGGGAGTCAATCTTTAGATACTGGGGTGAGTGCTCGATGTGCACGGGAACTCGGAGCCGCCAGTCTCCGTGAATGAATGCGTTAACGATGGCTTCGCGCACAGCTGCCGATGGGTAGTCTTCAATCTGCAGCTGGCGGCCGTCTGGAAGGGTAACGGGAGTGATTCCCTGGCGGGCTCTAATGGCCTGCACCAGGTCTTCAAAGGCTAGAACGATCGGCGTCCCGATCCTGAGAATTGCATCGGTCTCGCCCGCTTGAGTTCGGCGATGCTGATAAACAACGGCCTCGGTCGGGGATGATGTAGCGTCTTGACACAGCATCAATTCCCCTGCGCGGGTTAGATTGCCGTCGTCGGCCACGGCTTTCATGGCCTTCAATAGATCGAGGTCGCTGAGCTTGCCATGTTTTTGTCGACTGACATCGATAGAGCTAGTCAAGAGCCTTCTACAGTATCGGAAGGCGAGTGGATCAATGTCTTCGAGAGGGCGTCCGCTTGAAGTGGATGACCAATCGAATCCTCGCCTCTCCTCAGCTAGTCGAGTAACATCCGCGGGCCGCATCGGGATGCAATTCGTATTAATCCTCTGGTACGTGTAACCTTTTACAGTTGAGTAGACCTCCAGCCCTTCCGGCACGGAGATCTCCAACAGCCTCTTACCGGCAAAATTGAGCTCTTCCACCTCGACGAGTAGCGATGGTGTTGTGAGCTGGTGGATTCTTCCCCGCAAGGTTTGTGGATCTAGGTCGCACCCGACGAAGGCCTGCTCACCTGCGCGCGAGTCCACGACACCTACGACGATCGTTCCCCCACTGGCGTTCGCGAAGCAGACTGCAGCCTCCGCAAGATCGGTGAAGGTATCCTTCTGGTTGGGCTTGGCCTGCTTGAAGTCGAGAGTCTCTGTCTCGCACTTGGCTGCCGTCCTGCCAGCCAGGATCCTCTCCAGGACGGGGGTGATGGAGGGTGACATCCTTTGAGGCTCCTTTGGGAGAGGTCTTGCTGTCAGAGTATCCCCAAAGGGGTCCCAAAGGGTGAGCATCCCTCCACAGGCGGAGACTGGCAGGGCTGCGAGACGTGTGTGAGGCTGGCGGAGCGGCTTTGGGTGGGAGCTGCCATGGGGCGAGAGATCCGGGGACCCGTAAGCTCGCTGCGACTCGGGCAGCACCTTGCCTGCCCGCAACAGCCCGAGGTGGGCCCCCGATCTTCGAGGCTCGCCCCGTGGTGGCTGCCTGAGCCGTGAAGCCGGTTGCCCTGACCACGATGGTTCTCCGCGTCTACGTCATGGCGCATTCGCTCAGCGCGGGCCGGCGGACCGGGCCGGAGCGGGGCGGAGACAGGAGCGGCGGCCCGGGGAGTCGGGCCGCGCGGCGAGCGGAGCGAGCCGCCTTGAAGTCGTAGAGCAGGTTTCTACTCAACCACCGCTGTGCAGCAGCTGGCGGCCGTCGTGGGCACGGACGTGTGGCGCATCGTCGCTGAGGGCATCGAGCAGCCGGATCGCGTAGACCTCGCTCATCTTGGCGGCCACCTCGTCGGGCGTCAGCCAGGCAACGGCGGTGGACTCGGCCGAGGTGCGCTCGGTGCCGCCCGAGGGCTTGCACCTGAAGACCATCGCGATGATCCCGCGCGTCATGTTCTTGTAGACCCCGGTCAGCCGGTCCACCTCGACATGGACGCCCGTCTCCTCGAACACCTCGCGCCGTACGCCCTCCTCCGGCGCCTCGTCGACCTCCAGCACTCCCCCGGGCGGCTCCCACGTGCCGTTGTCGGCGCGCTGGATGGCCAGGACCCGGCCGTCCTCCCGGACCACCGCACCTGCCACCGACACAGAGTGGAGCGGCGTTGACCGGTCATGGCGGCTGCTGTTACTCATGTAGATGAGCATAGGAGGAAGCAAGGACTATGGGGAATCCGGCCGCGCAGGACCCGGGCCAGCCGCGCTATCTGCAGATCGCGGACGACCTCGCCCGGGGGATTCAGGCGGGTCGCCCCGCTCCCGGTGAGATGCTGCCCAGCGAGTCCGAGCTGATCGACCGCTACGACGTGTCGGGCGGCACGGTGCGTAAGGCCATCGCGGAGCTTCGCACGCGGGGACTCATCGAGACCCACCACGGCAAGGGCTCGTCCGTGAAGAAGCTCCCGCCAGTGAGCCGCAAGTCCTCCGACCGCTTCCGCCGCTCCCACCGCAAGGCGGGCAAGGCTGCCTACCTGGCGGAGAGCGAGCAGATGGGCGTCACGCCCACGGTCAAGGTGCACTACGTCGGCCCCACCGAGGTGCCGGAGGAGATCGCGGAGCGGCTGGGCGTCACCGCCGGCACCAAGGTGCTGGCCCGGCGGCGGCTGTACTTCAGCGACGGCATCCCCACCGAGGAAGCCACCTCGTACCTGCCGTGGGATGTCGTAAAGGACATCCCCGAGATGTTCGAGGAGAAGCCCGGCGGCGGCGGGATTTACGCCCGGCTGGAGGAGCACGGCAACACCCTGCACGAGTTCACCGAGACCGTACGGGCCCGGCTCGCCACCAAGCAGGAGACCACCGCGCTCAGTCTGAGCCCCGGCTCCCCGGTGATCCATCTGACCCGTGAGGCCCGTACGGACGACGGGCGCGTGGTCGAGGTCTGCGACACGATCATGGCGGCGGACAGGTTCGTTCTGGACTACCGCATCCCGGCAGGGGATTGATCGCCGAGGGCTCCAACGGGCCCGCGTACAAAGAATCTTGAAGGATCCGTTGACTCATGTACATGAGTCAGGCACTCTCGAAGGTCACTCATATGCATGAGTGATTGAGTCGGTCTCATGCAGAGGAGTAGTCGCGTGCCGTCCTTCAAGATCGACACATCCACCGCCGTCGTCTTCGTGGCCGTCGAGCCCAAGCACAAGGTCATCAACAAGGAGACCGGCGAGATCGCCATCGACCGCGAGACCAGCCAAGCTGATGACCATCGGCCTGACCATCGCGGACGAGGGCGAAGCCAACCTGTTCACCGTCTCCATCCCGGAGACCGGCATCCCGTCCGGGCTGACGCTCGGCACCCCCGTCGCGGTGACCGGCCTGAAGGCCCGCGACTGGGAGAACACCTTCAACGGCGAGAAGCGGTGGGGGATCGCCTACGGCGCGGTCGCCGTGACCTCGCTGGCGGCTTCGGGCGGGAAGGACTGATCTCCGTGTCGTCAGAAGTCCTGCTGATCGTCGCCCTGGTGCTAGGTGCGGGCGTGCTGGTGCTGCGCTGGCGCCGCCCGGCCTGGTACTGGCTGACCATCGGCGTGGTCATCGCCTCGGTCCGCGTCCTGGTGACGTACGGCTCGGTCATGGAGGCCTGCGGGCTGACCGCGCCGCCGTCGCGCTGGCGGCTGGCTCTGGCCCGAGCGGCCAACCGTCCGGCTCCGCAGCCTCGTTCGCCGCGCATCCTGCGACTGCGCCCGACCCGTACCGGCCTGGTGCTCCGGCTGAAGCTGCGGCCGGGGGAGGACGCCTTCGACTTCGCCGCGTCCGCCGACCGGCTGCGGCACTCGTTCGCCATGCAGGGCGTCACCTCCCGCGAGGTGAAGGCCGGTGTGGTGGAGCTGGCCATGACCGGCTACGACGTGCTCAAGCGTGTGCAGATGCCGGCCAAGGTCGAGCGCGAGACCCTGCGGATCCCGGTAGCGCTGCGGGAGGACGGGACCGTCCATTACCGCGACTACCGCCAGGTGCCGCACGGGCTAAACCTCGGCGCCACGCTCTCGGGCAAGTCGGTCTACCAGCGGCGCCTGGTGACCGAACTCGCCGAGCAGGACGTAGCGCTAGTGGGGATCGACTGCAAGCAGGGGGTGGAGCTGGCGCCGATGGCGCGCCGGTTCTCTGCCCTGGCGGACAACCCCGACGATGCCGCCGATCTGCTGGATACCCTCGTGGAGCGGATGGGCGCGAACTACCAGGTCGTACGGACCGAGCAGCGCATCAGCTCGGACGTGCCGGATGCGGAGATCACCGCCGACATCTGGGGCCTGCCCGCCCACATGCGCCCGGCGCCGGTCGTGCTGCTGATCGATGAGGTGGCCGAACTCGCCCTGTCCGCGGGGACGGGCGGCTGAGGAGAGGCGCCGGGAGCGGATCATCACGGCCCTGGCGCGGCTGGTGCAGCTCGGCCGTGCCGCCGGGATCTACGTGGAGATCTGCGGCCAGCGTTTCGGCTCCGAGCTGGGCAAGGGCATCACCATGCTCCGCGCTCAGCTGACCGGCCGAGTCTCGCACCGCGTCAACGACGAGGCGTCCGCCAAGATGACGTTCGGCGACATCTCCCCGGATGCCGTGCTCGCCGTCCAGGTCATCCCCACCGACCGCCCGAGTACGGCCATCGCCGGGGACGCCTCCGGCGGCTGGTCAAAGATCCGCGCTCCGTTCACGCCGCTGCGCGACGCGGTCAACGTCTGCAACGCGACTGCGTACCGCACCCCTGAGCTGCCCGAGCTGGCCGCCTTCCGGCCGGTGCCGCCGCCTCGCGTGCACATGGTGAAGCCCGCCGACGTGCGGCTGAGCCGCGAGACCGGCGAGACCGGCGAAGCGGCCTGATCACACCCCAACTCCATCGGTCGGCGTGACCGCCTCACGCCAAGTCCCTACCCCAGCCATGCCCGAAACCCGAGAGGAAGAGCCTCCGCTTCGATCTACTTCCGGCCCGCTGTCGACAGCTCGGTGATCTGCCACACCTACGGCGGCGAGCGCACTCCGATCCTGGCGCTGGTGGCCGACGGTACGCACCTGACGATCGCCGACGGCCCGACGCTGCCGCTGGAGGAGCACCTGCGCTTCGCCCGGCGGCTGGTCGATGGTGCCGCCGCGTACCTGGCGGCGGTAGAGCACTACGCCGCTGCCCGCGTCGACCTGACCAAGGCTGCGTGAGCGTCGTGTGCGCCGCCTGTGATGACCACGCCCGCACCGTCGAGTTGCTGTGCGACCTGGTCGCGTACACCACGCGCTTCGACCACGACCGCGAGTTCGCCGACCTCGTCGGCTGGGCGCTCGCGCTGTCCCTGCCCATCTCGTTCGACGCGCCCAACTTGGGCGGCGACTGAGCCGTCCGCCCGGGGCCGCGCGGCAGGCCACCGATGCCCCGCCCGGCCCCGGGCCCAACCCGATGAAGGGAGTGAGATCGATGCGCACCAGCATTCGTCCGGACGCCGTGCTCGTGCAGGCGGTCATCGCCGGGGCGCTCAGCTTCGCGCACCTGCACGACATCGCCGAGGCTGCTGGGCAGGACGGCTGGAAAGCCTGGGCCTACCCGATCTCCGTGGACCTGCTGCTCGTTGCGGCCTGGCGTCGCTTGCGCATCCTGCGGGACGCCGGGGCCCCGACCGCCGGGGCCTGGCTGTGGTTCACCGCCGCCCTGGTCGCCTCGCTCGGCGCCAACGTCGCCACCGCCGGACTGCTCGACCTCGACCAGGTGCCCGCGTGGCTGCGGATCCTCGTTGCCGGATGGCCCGCGCTGGCCTTCCTCGGCGGCACCCTGCTCGCCCACACCCCGGAGACCGGCCGTTCGGCCGCCGTGCCGGCCGAACCCGAATCGGCCCCCGAGGTCGTCCGCGAACCCGCCGAGGCTCCGGCGACTCCGCCCGCCGCGGAGCTGCCCGTCGCCGTGCCGGATGCGCTTCTCGCGCACGCCCGCAAGGTCGCCGACGCCCACCAGGCGCGGACCGGCGAGCCGATCGACACCGACACCCTGCGCGCCCGGCTCGGCGTACCCGCCCCGCTGGCCGCTCAGATCGCCACCCAACTGGCCTGATCAGAAAGGAGTCCTGCCATGCCCGCCCGCGAGTTCTTCCACTCCGTGCACCAGATCGGCCCGGTGCAGATTGGTACACACCGCGATCGACGCGGCCGTAGCCGGCACGCCGCCGTGTGCACCGCCGAGGGCTGCGGCTGGTCCGCCGACTACGGCACCCGGTCGGCTGCTCAGCTCGCCGCCCGTACCCATCGCTGCCGCGTACGTGGACGGGGGTACCGCTCGTGAACGTCGAGATCCCGCTGATCCTCCTGGTGGCCCTGATCGGCTACTTCGGCATCAAGCTGATCCGCCCGCCGCTCTGGCTGATCGTCGTCCTGCTGCTGGTCGGCTTCCTGCTCGCCGACACCCTGCTTGCCCCCGCGATCGACTCCGGCACCCGGACCGGCGTCGACGTCATCAACGGCACCACCAAGTGACCTTGAGAGGAGAGACCTGCCATGTTCCGTCCCAAGTACCCCGCCGCCCCGGTGGTGCCCACCGTGCCCGCCGTCGTGGAGCAGCAGCACACCGCGCCGCCTTGCGGCTGCCAGCACGCCCCGCCTCCGGCACGCCCGGCACTCCGACTGTCGCCGACTGGCCTTCTGGTCGCTGTCGGTGGCGGCACCTCCGTGGTTCTCGTCGTCGGCACGGTCTTGGTCTCGATGCTCCTGGCCGTCGCCATCAGCGCCGCATCGGTCGCCATATGCGCCGTCGTGCTGCGCTCCCTGCTCAGCAACCAGCACACCCACCGCTGACCGGCCGCCAGGCAGCGCACAAGCCGCCAAGCATCGCCGCTGCCCGGACGGACCGGCCCCTTCCCGAACCGAGTTAAGAAGGAGAAACCATCATGACCCAGCCAACCCCCGCCCCCGTGCGGCACTGCGCCCACTGCGACGGCTTTCCCGTCGTCGCCATCACCACCGGCCAGCTGCTCCCGGCCGGCTCGCGCCAGACCATCCCCGTTGCCTGCCCGGCCTGCGAGGGGACCGGTGTCGCAGACCCCCTGCGGCAGCTGCTCGACAGCGCGGCCACTGCCGTCTTCGCCCGGGGGCGCGTATGACGACGACCGCTCCGCCGCCCGTCACCGACCTGGCCCGCCTCGCCTCGCACGGCACGCTCCCGGACCTGGCCCGTCAGCTGAAGCGGCTCGGCGGCTGCACCAACCCCGTCCGGCTCGACGGGCGGCGTACGGACATCGACACCGCCACGGGCGAGGTCCGCGCCGAGCTCGACACCGCTCGACTGCCCGCCGGGCACCTGCTGATGCGCTGCAACAACCGGCGCGCAAGCCGGTGCCCGGCCTGTGCCGAGATCTACCGGAGCGACACGTACCAGCTCATCAGTGCCGGGCTGCGCGGCGGCAAGGGCACCCCCGAGCAGGTGGCCAGCCACCCGAGGGTCTTCGCGACCTTCACCGCGCCGTCCTTCGGGCCGGTCCATAACCGCCCGGACTCCGGCCGGTGCCGCTGCGGTGCCGTGCACGCGCCGGACGCGCTCGAGCTGGGCGCTCCGCTCGATCCCGAGACATACGACTACGAGCACGCCGTGCTGTGGAACGCCTACGCCCCGAAGATCTGGGCCCGCTTCACGATCTACCTGCGGCGGGAGGTCGCCAAGCGCGCCGGCCTGACGCAGCGGGCGTTCGCCGACCATGCGCGCGTCTCGTTCGCCAAGGTCGCCGAGTACCAGCGCCGCGGTGCCGTCCACTTCCATGCCGTCGTCCGGCTCGACGGACCCGAGGGCGGCGACACCGCTCCGCCCGCCTGGGATACCGCCGAACTGCTGACCGACGCCATCCGGGCCGCCGCCTCGGCCGCCACCGTGGACGGCCCGGTCCTCGACGGACGGGCGTACGCCTTCGCCTTCGGCCGTCAGCTCGACATCCGGCCGATCCGCTCCGCCGAGTTGGACGGCGGCACCGAGCTGACGGACGGTGCGGTGGCCGCGTACATCGCCAAGTACGCCACCAAAGGCGCCGAGGCGACGACCGGCACCCTGGACCGGCCGCTGAAGTTCCTCGCCGAGCTGGCCCAGCTCCGCGTCTCCGACCATGCCCGCGAGCTGATCCGTACGGCGTGGCGTCTTGGTGCGCGGCCCGAGCTGGAGGAGCTGCGGCTGCGGGCGTGGGCGCACATGCTCGGCTTTCGCGGCCACTTCTCGACCAAGACCCGGCGCTACTCGACCG
The DNA here is from genome assembly GCF_003945505.1 of Streptomyces sp. WAC 06738. Lineage (NCBI taxonomy): Bacteria > Bacillati > Actinomycetota > Actinomycetes > Kitasatosporales > Streptomycetaceae > Streptomyces > Streptomyces sp. WAC 06738. The sequence goes on from NZ_CP029618.1 coordinate 4,250,580, forward strand.
CCCTGGGGGCTCTTCGTGAGGCTAGCGCGGAGTGGTGCCGCCTCCAGGCTCTCGCCGAGCGGGGCGACCCCGTGCCGGAGGGGGAGGCGGACACCACCCTCGTCCTCGCGCACTGGGTCTACGCCGGTACCGGCCTCTCTCGCGGCGAGCAGTGGCTAGCTGCCGCTCACGCTCCAGAACCCGCAGCGGCAGGAGGGAGCGCCGATGAATGAGCGCTACCTCAGCGTCGACCAGGTCGCCGAGGTGCTGGGCACCACCGTGCGCTTCCCCCGGCGGCTCATCGCCGAGCGTCGAATCCGGTACGTGAAGGTCGGGCGTCACGTCCGTGTCCCGGAGAGCGCGCTGCGGGCCTACGTCGACGCGAACACCGTGGAGCCCATCCGCCGGCGTCGGCGCTCTCGCTACGGGAGGGCTGCCTGATGGGGAACAAGAAGGGCCGCCGCCGCACCTTCGGCGCTGTGCGCAAGCTGCCGTCCGGCCGCTACCAGGCTCGGTATCCCGGGCCCGATGGCGTCATGCGTCCCGCGCCGTGCACCTTCGAGACGGTGGCGGACGCGGACGGCTGGCTCGCCGAGCGGTACGCGGAGATCCGTCGCGGTGAGTGGCAGGACCCGGACGCCGGGGCGGTCAACTTCGAGGAGTACGCCCTGCGCTGGGTCAGAGAGCGGCGGCTGTCCGCCACCACGGACGAGCTGTACCGCCGTCTCCTCCGGCTGCACGTCCTGCCCACCTTCGCGGCGCTGGACCTAGACGAGATCACCGCGCCTCTCGTCCGCAGCTGGCGCTCCGAGCGGCTGGACGCGACGGGCGCGGATACCACGATCGCCAAGGCGTACCGGCTGCTGAAGGCCATCATGCAGACCGCCGAGGACGACGAACTGATCCGCCGGAACCCCTGCCGGATCCGGGGTGCGGGGAAAGGAGTCGGCGGCCGAGCGGCCGGTGGCCACCATCGCCCAGGTGGACGCGCTCGCCGACGCCATGGGCCCGCGCTGGCGGCTGATGGTCTACATCGCGGCATACGGCCCGGCCCGGCCGGAGGAGCAGGCTGCGCTCAGACGCCCGGACGTAGATCTCGACCGGATCGGCGTGTGGATCCGGACTGCCGAGCCGGAGCTGACCACGGGCCGCCGGGCACCAGGGGAGACGAAGTCCCAGGCCGGTAGGAGGTTCCTCGTCCTGCCCGCGTTCCTGGAGCGGGACCTGCGGCGGCACCTCGCCTGGTACGCAGAGAAGGAACCTGACGGCCTGCTCTTCGTGGGTGAGCGGGGCAAGCCGTTCCGGCGTTCGACCTTCGGGCGGAAGTGGCGCAAGGCGCGGGGCAAGGTCGGGCTGCCGGAGCACTTCCGGTTCTACGACCTGCGGCACACCGGACACTCCCTGGCGAGTCAGAGCGGGGCCACGCTGAAGGACACGATGGTTCGTGCCGGCCAGTCCTCGGAGAAGGCGGCGCTGATCTACCAGCACTCTGATCTGGCACGGCAGAAGGAGATCGCGGACAAGCTCGACGCTCGCGTACGTGCCGAGCGCAAGGCGGCGGAGGACCGGCCGGACGATCAGGCATCTGGCACGGATCTGGCACGAGACGCTTAGCGTGGTCCAGACGACATGTAAGGCCCGGGTCTCTGACCTGGGCCTTCTGTCTGGAGCGGGCGACGGGAATCGAACCCGCGCTCTGAGCTTGGGAAGCTCATGTTCTACCATTAAACTACGCCCGCGTAGAGCGCCCCCTGGGGCGCTTCGCTGTCACTCTACCGTATGTGCGCCCCCCGGCGAGGTCGTCGGGGGGCTGTTGGCGTTGTGGGGTGGAGGTGCCGGGGTGGGGCGGGAGTTGGGGTTACCTTGAGGAGGGGGGTGGGGTGTGGGGTGGGGGGTTCGTCCCGTAGTGTGGCATTTGTTGCGTTACGGGGAAGGAGCCTGATGGAGACCACCGTCGTCCGATGTGCCGAAGGGCACGTCTTCAGCACCGCCTCGCTCCCGATGCAGAACGTCGGCGCCGCCCGGCGGATCGGGTCCGGTGGGCTCGTGCGGTGTCCGCGGTGTGCGCGGTTGCGGAACGTCGTGCCGGTGGGCAAGGGCGAGACGCGGTAGCCCGCCGGGCAGCCGGTAGGGTCGGGGCGTGCTGCTCTCTGACAAGGACATCCGGACCGAAGTCGACGCCGGGCGGGTCCGGATCGAGCCCTTCGAGGACGCGATGATCCAGCCGTCCAGCGTGGACGTACGCCTCGACCGCTACTTCCGGGTGTTCGAGAACCACCGCTATCCCCACATCGACCCCGCCGTCGAACAGAGCGACCTCACGCGGCTCGTGGAGCCCGAGGGCGACGAGTGCTTCATCCTGCACCCCGGGGAGTTCGTGCTGGCCTCGACGTACGAGGTCATCTCGCTCCCCGACGACATCGCCTCCCGGCTCGAGGGCAAGTCCAGCCTCGGGCGGCTCGGGCTGCTCACGCACTCCACCGCCGGCTTCATCGACCCCGGGTTCAGCGGGCACGTGACGCTGGAGCTCTCCAACGTCGCCACGCTGCCCATCAAGCTGTGGCCGGGCATGAAGATCGGGCAGCTCTGCATGTTCCGGCTCAGCTCACCCGCCGAGCACCCCTACGGCTCCGCCAAGTACGGCTCCCGGTATCAGGGGCAGCGCGGGCCCACGCCCTCGCGGTCGTACCAGAACTTCCACCGGACCGTGATCTGACGACGCCCGTAGCGGCTCAGAGCGTGCCCAGTTTGAAGAGCGCCAGCAGCGCCACCAACTGGATCGAGCACGCCCCCAGCGCCCGCGGCCACGGCAGGTCGTGCGACTTGCTCACCATCGACGTCAGCAGCACCCCCGCCGCCAGCCACGTCAGCCAGCCGACGCCCTGCGCGAACGTGTGCTCCCCGCCGATGAACATCGCGATCAGCAGCCGCGGCGCGTCCGTGAGCGCCACGATCAGCATCGCCAGCCCCACCGTCGGCGCCAGGGCCCCCGCGCCGCCCAGGTTGCGGGCGAGGGTGTGGGTGACCGTGCCCATCACCAGGCCGCTGAGCGTGACCGCGATGCCCGTGACGACGATCCACGGGATGCTCGCCGAGATCGTGGAGTTGAGCACCTCGTCGCGCGCCTGCTCCAGGCCGAAGACCGCGAGCAGGCCGTAGAGGAAGCTCACCGTGAGCGCGGGGCCCCACATGCTGTGGTCGCGCATCTGCCAGAACGTGCGGTTCGGGTGGAAGACGATCCCGCTGAGCAGGTCCTTCCAGTGCAGCCGCGGGCCTACGGGCGGGGCCGCCGCCTCGCCGGCGCGGTAGACGTGGCCGTCCTGGTACGGACCGTAGTCGTCCGGCCCCCCGCCGACGCCGTACGGCTGGGTGTTGCCGGGGCGGTCGGCGGCGTACGGGTCGTGGCCGCCGCCGTAGTACTCGGGCCCCGGGCCGTGGCTGCCGGGGGGCTGGCGCCACTGGGCGCCGTACGGCTGCCCGTGCCCCTGCCCGTGCGGCGGCGGGGGACCGCCGTACTGCGGACCGCCGTAAGGCGGGGGGCCGCCCTGCGGCGGGCCCTGCGGCCGTCCCTGCTGCCGACTGCCGTGGGGCTCGCGTCCCCGGCCCATCCTGAATCCTGCCACGCGATCGAACGTACCTGGTCTTGCCCGCCGCGGTCACCGGGCCCCGGGAATACGGGGGATGTTTGTGGCCAAGACGGCACTTCCCGTAGGGGATCCGCCCTACTGGGGCCCGGGGCGGTGGGGCGGGCAGGGCGTGGGGGCACAGGGTGTGGGTGTTCCCCGGGCATGAGCCAGGGCCCGGCCGGGGGAGGTCCGGGCCCTGGCCGTCTCTGCGGCGAGGCGGCGCGCCGCCGGGCGTCCGGCGTGGCTATGGCACCGCCGGGCGCCCGGCGGCGGTACGCGGTACGTCGCCGTCCCCGGCGGCGCAGCGTCCTCAGCCTGCCAGCGCCGACCCGTACCCCGGGTCCCCCGTCGTCGGCATGCCCACCGACGACGGGTAGATCGCCACCGCCCCGTCCGCCGCCACCCCGCCGGCGTCCGAGCGCAGGGCGTAGACCGCTCCGTTGCCGTCGTTCTCGCCGACAGCGCCGACCGTCAGGTCGTCGAAGCCGTCGCCGTTGGGGTCGGAGAGGAGGAGTTCGGTGCCGAAGCGGTCGCGGGTCTCGTTGGTGCCGGGGACGCCCGGGGTGTTCTGGTGGACCAGCGTGGCGCCCGCGGCGCCGAAGCCGGAGCCGTCCGCCGCGCCGTAGAGCACCGTGACGGTCCCGGTGTTCTCGGCGGCGCCCAGGGTCTCGTTCGCCGCGCCGATCGCCAGGTCCGTGTACCCGTCGCTGTTCACGTCGCCGAGCCCCAGCTCGGTGCCGAAGTCGTCGCCCTTCTCCGGGGTGCCCGGGACGCCGGGCGTCGCCTGGCTCAACTCCGTGGTGGCGGCGGGGCCGTCCGCGGAGCCGAAGGTGACGGAGACGTTGCCGCCCAGCGCCGCGCCCGGCGTGCCCTCGTCGTCGCGCCCCAGGCCGGTGATGATCTCGGCCCGGCCGTCGTCGTTCACGTCCCCGACGACGGTGGTGTCGCCTCCGGGGAGCTGCCGCTGCCCCGCGACGGTCAGGCCGTCCGGGGAGCCCGGCACGTAGACGCCGCTGCGCTCCCAGTCCACGTGGCCGTTGACGACGAGATCGTCGTCGCCGTCCCCGTCGACGTCGCCCGCGGCGAGGTCGAACCGGCCCCAGATCCTCCCGTTGTCCAGCGGCACCGCGACCGTGTCCCACGCCCCGTAGTCGCCCTTCGTACGGCCGAAGCCGCCGGTGAAGACGTCCATGGACGCGCTCGTGGAGGCCACGGCCAGGTCCGCCGTGCCGTCCCCGTCGAAGTCGCCGGCCGCGAGGCCCCGGCCGAAGAGGTCGTGCTCGTACGGGCGCGGGTCGGGCAGCGTCGTACCGCCGGCGAGGCCGTTCGCCCCGCCCCACAGGAGCTGGATCGTGCCGCCGTTGACGTCGCCGCCGACCTTCTCGCCGGGGGCGGCGACGGCGAGGTCGGTGTACCCGTCGCCGTCGAAGTCCGCGGCGGCGGTCCAGCCGCCCCAGCCGTCGCCGTCCTCGGCGGTGCCGGGGACGCCGGCGCTGTGCTGGCTGAGCCGCTTGGTGCGGCCGGCGGAGAGCCCGGCGGTGGTGCCGTCGTTCTTCGCCCCGTAATGGGCGACGATCTGGCCGGCGCCCCTTACTCCGGCGACGTACGCGTCCGGCGCGGAGGCCGCGACGTCGCGGACGCCGTCCCCGTTGAAGTCGACGATCGCGCCCGGGGGTTCCGCGGCCGAGGCGCCGGGTCCTGCGACGGCGGCCAGGCCGCCCGAGAGTGCGGCGGCGGCGGTCGCGGTGGCCAGTGCGGTACGGAGTCGGTGATGCATGCGGCAGCTCCCGGGCGCGGTCGATGACGGCGATCAGAAGACCCCGTACCGCGGCCAAAGGTTGTAGGAATACGGCTAGTTGGTTCGTACAGTGACAGAAGGTGTCATTCCGCCTACGGAAACGACGGGGGAGCTACTCCGCGATCGTCTCCGGGAACCGCGCGTTCGCCCCGTTCGCGCCCACCGACGCCCCGCTGAAGTTCCACGACCCGTCCGCGATCAGCCCGCTGCTGCGGGCCTGTAGCACCCACGCGAACCCCTGCCCCGCGTTCTCGCCGGGCGCGCCCGCGATCAGGCCGGACCGGCCGTCGCGGTTGGGGTCGTGCAGCCGGACGTCGGAGCCGAAGAGGTCGCCGGCCTCCGCGGTGCCCGGGATCCCGGGGGTGTCCTGGTTGAAGTGCTGCACCCCGGTCGTGGTGAGCCCGCCGGCGGAGCCGCGCAGCAGCCAGACGGCGCCCGCCCCGGCGCTGGTGCCGATCGCCTCGCCCTCGGCGCCGACCGCGAGGTCGAGGAAGCCGTCGCCGTTGACGTCGCCGAGGGAGACGTCACTGCCGAAGCGGTCCTCCACCTCGTACGCCCCGGGGACGCCACCGCTGCCCTGCTGCCACACCTCGGGCTGCCCCGAGCCCGGCCCGCCCGCGGCCCCGTACCAGACCTGGACGGCGCCGCCCGACAGCTCGTATTCGCCGTGCTCCAGCACCGAGGGATCGCCGATCGCGAGGTCGTCGGCGCCGTCCTTGTCGATGTCGCCCGCGACGCCGACGGGACCGCCGGCGAACTCCGTGCGTGTGTAGCCCTCCGGGCCGCCGCCCTTGAGGTACAGGGAGTGGCCCTGCAGATACTCCAGGTACCACTTCCGGCCGGTGACCACGAGGTCGTCGGCGCCGTCGCCCTCGAAGTCGCCGCCGACCAGGCCGGTGGGCGTGAAGTCCTGCGGGAAGTCGGTGAAGGGATGGCCCGCCTGGGCGCGCGCAGGGGTACGTGCCCGGCCCCAGCCCCCGTACAGCTCCAGGTGGTCCTCCGACAGGATCGCCAGCGCGGTCGACCCGTCGTGGAACCAGTCGCCCGCGGCCAGGCCGGTCGCGTAGGCGTTGCCCTCGGTCAGGGAGGCGGGGCGCAGGTCCTGCGCGCCGCTGCCGGACAGCCCGCCGGCCGAGCCGTAGAGGACGATCGTGCGCCCCGTGTCCGCGACGCCGCCGAGGTCCTCGCCGGTGACGCCGACGGCGAGGTCGGCGTACCCGTCGCGGTCGAAGTCGGCGGAGGCGAGGGTGGCGCCGAAGGCGTCGCCGGCCTCGGAGGTGCCGGGGACGCCCGCGGTGGACTGGCTGACGACCGTGCGCCTGGCGGTGTCGAGCCCGCCGGCCGAGCCGTAGAGCACGGCGACGTACCCGGCGCGCGCGGCGCCGTCCACGGTGCCGGAGGGGGCGGCCACCACCAGGTCGGGGTAGCCGTCGCCGTTGAAGTCGTCGTGGAACTTCGCGGGCGCCGCGACCGCGCCTTCCGCGGGCGCGGCGGCGGCCGGTGCGGCGCCGCCCGCGAGGGCGGCGCCGGCGACGACGGCCAGAGAGGCCGCTAAGGCGGTGGCGGTCGTGGGCGTACGGCGGCTGCGTGGCATGTCGGGCTCCTGAACGTAGGTGACGGAGTACGGCTACTCAGTGGGCCTCTCACGCGGTGAGACACCTGACGTTCACCCGAGGTTGTATGAACTACCGCCTTTCATATGCCTCATGCAGCTTTTCGCGAACTTGTTGGGTAATGAACCTAGTTCGCGGGATTCATCCGGTCACTCCTGGCCCATCAGGTAGTGACCCAGGTCCTCGTCCGCGAAGCCCGTGCCGAACCGCGCCCCGCCCGTACGGCCCGGCCCCTCGAAGTCGTCCGGGCTGAACGCCGCGGAGCCCGTCGCCGTCAGCCCGCCCGCGGCGCCGCGCAGCGACCAGATCGCGCCCGTGCCGTTCTCCTCGGGCGCGCCCACGGCCAGCTCCGCCCGGCCGTCGCCCGTGACGTCCCCGAACGCCAGCGCCGCGCCGAACCGGTCCCCGGTCTCCGCCACGCCCTTCACGCCCGGGGTGTCCTGGTGGAACGCCTGCGCGCCACGGGCCTTGAGCCCGCCGGAGCCGCCCTTGAGGAGCACCACGGAACCCGCCGACTGCTTGCTGCCGATGGCCTCGTACGGCACGCCCACGGCGAGGTCGGCGAAGCCGTCGCCGTTCGCGTCGCCCGCCGCGAGCCGGGCGCCGAACTGGTCGCCGCGCTCACTGGTGCCGGGCACGCCCGCGGTGCCCTGGGTGAAGGCGGAACGGCGCGTCTCGCTGGGGCCGTTCGCGGTGCCGTAGACGACGCTGACCTTGCCCTTGCCGTACGGGAGGTCCTCGACGCTCGCGCCGACCTTGCGGTACGCGAGGTCGCCCTTCCCGTCGCCGTCGAAGTCGCCGATGGTCGGCGAGGCGCCGTTGGGCAGCGCGGCGCCGCTCCGCGTCAGCCCGCCGGGGCCGCCCTTCCAGAACCAGCCGGCCTCGGCGTTGCCCTGGAAGCTGAAGAACGCCACGAGGTCGTCGGCGCCGTCGCCCGTGACGTCGCCCACGGCGACGCCGTCGAGGCTGTCCTCGGGCTTCATCTCGACGAGCCCGCTCTCGCGCGCGGGGGCGCCGGCGCGGGTGAACGGGCCGTAGAGGACGGTGTACGCCTCGGCGCTGTCGCTGCGGGTGCTGGGCACCAGCAGGTCGCCCTTCCCGTCGCCGTCGAAGTCGCCGGCGTGCAGGTCGCGGGCGAGGCCGCCGCCGCCGGGCACCTGGACGCGGGCGGCGCCGGCGCCGGTGAGGCCGCCCGTGCGGCCCCACAGGACGGTGACGGAGCCGGCCGCGTCGCCGTCATCGGCGCGGGCGGTGACGGCGAGGTCGGTCAGGCCGTCGCCGTCGAGGTCGCGGGCGACGAGCCGGTCGCCGAAGCGGTCGTCCGCCGCGGGGGCGCCGGGGACGCCGGCGGTGCCCTGGCTGAGGGCGGTGGAGGCGGGGGCGGCGACGCCGTCCGGGGAGCCGTAGCTGACGAGGACGTAGCCGGCCTCGGCGTGTCCCGCGACCCGGCCGCCGGGGGCGCCGGTGGCGAGGTCGTCGTAGCCGTCGCCGTCGAAGTCGGCCCGTACGGCGCGGGCGTCGGCGGCGGAGCCGCCCCCGGAGCCCGCGGAGCCGGCCGAAACGGCGGGCGCCGTCCCGCCCCGGTCCTCCGCCCCCGCCGCCGGGGCGGAGACGGCCGCCGAGCCGGCGGTGGCGAGACAGGCGGTGAGGGCGGCGAGGGTGCGGATGCGCATGGGGGGTCCTTCCGGTGACGGTCTGACGGCCGGGTCGCGTTCACCCGCGTCATACGACACGCCCCGCCCGGCGATGGTTGTACCAACCAATGCGCCAGCACCGGCGCCTGACACCCCACGGCCGGCCCCGTGTGGCTCACGGGGCCGGCCGCCGTGGGGGGTTGCCTGTGGCGTCCCGTCCTACGTCACGCCTGCCGCACGCCGTACGGCGGCGCCCTCACGCGCCGCCGTACAGCTCCGTCGTACCGCTACGTCGCCGGCTGCGGCTCCGGCTCGCTCTCCGCCGCCTCGGTGCCGTCCCCCGGCGGCTCCTGGGCCGGGGTCCTCACCGAGTCGAGCAGAAGCTGCGCCACGTCCACGACGGCCAGCGACTCCTTCGCCGTTCCCGCGTTCTTCTTGCCGTTTACGGAGTCCGTAAGCATCACGAGGCAGAAAGGGCACGCCGTGGAGAGAATGTCCGGGTTCAGCGACAGCGCCTCGTCCACGCGCTCGTCGTTGATCCGCTTGCCGATGCGCTCCTCCATCCACATGCGCGCGCCGCCCGCGCCGCAGCAGAAGCCGCGCTCCTTGTGCCGGTGCATCTCCTCGTTCCGTACGCCCGGGACCTTGGCGATGATCTCGCGCGGCGGCGTGTAGACCTTGTTGTGCCGGCCCAGGTAGCAGGGGTCGTGGTACGTGATGATCCCCTCGACCGGCGTCACCGGGACCAGCCGGCCCTCGTCCACGAGGTGCTGGAGCAACTGCGTGTGGTGGATGACCTCGTAGTCGCCGCCGAGCTGCGGGTACTCGTTGGCGATGGTGTTGAAGCAGTGCGGGCAGGTGGCGACGATCTTCTTCTTCGCCTTCTCGACCGTCACGCCTTCGTCGGCGTCCTCGCCGAACGCCATGTTGAGCATCGCGACGTTCTCCTCGCCCAGTTGCTGGAAGAGGAACTCGTTGCCCAGCCGCCGCGGCGAGTCGCCCGTGCACTTCTCGTCGCCGCCCATGATCGCGAACTTCACGCCGGCGATGTGCAGCAGCTCCGCGAACGCCTTGGTGGTCTTCTTCGCCCGGTCCTCCAGCGCGCCCGCGCAGCCGACCCAGTACAGGTAGTCGACCTCGGAGAGGTCCTCGACGTCCCTGCCGACGACCGGGATCTCGATGCCCGTCTCGGCCGCCAGCTCCTTGGTCCACTCCAGCCGCTGCTTCTTGGCCAGCCCCCAGGGGTTGCCCTTCTTCTCCAGGTTCTTCAGCATCGTGCCCGCCTCGGACGGGAACGAGCTCTCGATCATCACCTGGTAGCGGCGCATGTCGACGATGTGGTCGACGTGCTCGATGTCGACGGGGCACTGCTCGACGCAGGCCCCGCAGGTGGTGCAGGACCACAGCACGTCGGGGTCGATGACGCCCTGCTCCGCCGCGGTGCCGATCAGCGGGCGCTCCGCCTCGGCCAGCGCGTCGGCCGGTACGTCGGCGAGCTGTTCTGCGGTGGCCTTCTCCTCACCCTCGGCGGACTTGCCGCCGCCGGCGAGGAGGTACGGGGCCTTGGCGGCGGCGTGCTCGCGCAGCGACATGACGAGCAGCTTGGGCGAGAGCGGCTTGCCGGTGTTCCAGGCCGGGCACTGCGACTGGCAGCGGCCGCACTCCGTACAGGTGGAGAAGTCGAGGATCCCCTTCCACGAGAAGTGCTCGACCTGGCTGACGCCGAAGACGGTCTCCTCGCCGTCCTCGTCGTCGAAGACGGTCTCGAAGTCGATCGGCTTGCCGCCGGAGGTCATCGGCTGGAGCGCGCCGAGGGCCACCGCCCCGTCGGCGTTGCGCTTGAACCAGATGTTGGGGAAGGCGAGGAAGCGGTGCCAGGCCACGCCCATCGTGGCGTTGAGGCCGAGGACGAGGGCCCAGATGAAGGAGGTCGAGATCTTGATCATCGCGAAGAGGTAGACGAGGTTCTGCACGGCGCCGGTGCTCAGCCCGTCGACCGCGGCGGTGACCGGGTACGACGCGAAGTAGGCGGCCTCGTAACCCCCGACGTGGTGCAGCGAGCCCTCCAGCCCGCGCAGCACGAGGATGCAGATGCCGATGACGAGGATGACGTACTCGACGAAGTACGCCTGCCACATCGTCGAGCCCGTGAAGCGGGACTTGCGGCCGGCCTTCGACGGCAGGCTGAGCTGCCGGATCACGATGAGCGTGAGGATGCCGAGCGTGGTCATCAGCGCGATGAACTCGACGTACAGCTCGTACGGGAGCCACTCGCCGATCACCGGCAGCAGCCAGTCGGCGACGAACAACTGGCCGAAGGCGTTGACGAGCGTCAGCACCAGGGTGAGGAAGCCGATGGCGACGAACCAGTGGGCGATGCCGATGATGCCCCAGCGGTTCATCCGGGTGTGGCCGAGGAACTCCCTGACCAGCGTGGTGCTGCGCGCGACCGGGTCGTCCGTGCGGCTGCCGGCGGGGACCGGCTTGCCGAGCCGGACGAAGGCGATGATCTGCCCGATGGCGCGAGCGAAGAGCGCGGTGCCGACCGCGGTGATCACCAGCGATACGACGATGGCGGCGAGCTGCATGGAGGGCTCCTCGACCGGACTGCTCTGCTGTCTGCTCTGCGTGTCTGCTGAATCTGCCGCGTGCGTGTGCGGGCCGTACGTGGAGTACGTGCCCCGCTACTCGGCTTACCCAGCCACTACTAAGCGGTAACTTATCTCTTCTCCGCCTGAGGGTACCCGGGCGGCCCCGGCCCCCTGAAGCCGCCCGGCCGGTGACGTGCGTCGCGTCCCCGGCGTCGTCGGGGCCCCCGGCCCGTAGCCCGAAAACCCGTTCCCACCTGCAATGACGCACAAAACTTGAGTGGAGATGACTCAGGTGAATTGCGCCCGGCGTGGTCGGCATGGCACCCTTGAGCCTGTCCAGCTCAAGGCAGAGCACCTGATCCGGAGGATAGACAACATGGCACGTGCGGTCGGCATCGACCTGGGCACGACGAACTCTGTCGTCAGTGTTCTCGAGGGCGGTGAACCCAGCGTCATCACCAACGCCGAGGGCGCCAGGACCACGCCGTCCGTCGTCGCCTTCGCCAAGAACGGCGAGGTGCTCGTCGGCGAGGTCGCGAAGCGCCAGGCGGTCACCAACGTCGAGCGGACGATCCGGTCGGTCAAGCGCCACATGGGCACCGACTGGAAGCAGCCGATCGACGAGAAGGAGTTCACCCCCCAGCAGATCTCCGCGTTCATCCTGCAGAAGCTGAAGCGGGACGCGGAGGCGTACCTGGGCGAGAAGGTGACCGACGCGGTCATCACCGTCCCGGCGTACTTCAACGACTCCGAGCGCCAGGCGACCAAGGAGGCCGGCGAGATCGCGGGCCTCAACGTCCTGCGGATCGTCAACGAGCCCACCGCCGCCGCCCTCGCGTACGGCATGGAGAAGGAAGACCAGACCATCCTGGTCTTCGACCTCGGCGGCGGCACCTTCGACGTCTCCCTGCTGGAGATCGGCGAGGGCGTCGTGGAGGTCAGGGCCACCAACGGTGACAACCACCTCGGTGGTGACGACTGGGACCAGCGCGTCGTCGACTACCTGGTCAAGCAGTTCCAGAACGGCCACGGCGTCGACCTGTCCAAGGACAAGATGGCGCTGCAGCGGCTCCGCGAGGCCGCCGAGAAGGCGAAGATCGAGCTCTCCTCGTCCTCCGAGACGACGATCAACCTGCCGTACATCACCGCCTCCGCCGAAGGCCCGCTGCACCTCGACGAGAAGCTGACCCGGGCGCAGTTCCAGCAGCTCACCCAGGACCTCCTGGAGCGCTGCAAGACGCCGTTCCACAACGTCATCAAGGACGCCCGCATCGAGCTGGGCGAGATCGACCACGTGGTCCTCGTCGGCGGCTCCACCCGCATGCCGGCCGTCGCCGAGCTGGTCAAGGAGCTGACCAGCGGCAAGGAGGCCAACAAGGGCGTCAACCCGGACGAGGTCGTCGCCGTCGGCGCCGCCCTCCAGGCCGGTGTGCTCAAGGGCGAGGTCAAGGACGTCCTGCTGCTCGACGTCACCCCGCTGTCCCTCGGCATCGAGACCAAGGGCGGCATCATGACCAAGCTCATCGAGCGCAACACCACGATCCCGACGAAGCGTTCCGAGACCTTCACCACGGCCGAGGACAACCAGCCGTCGGTGCAGATCCAGGTCTTCCAGGGCGAGCGCGAGATCGCCGCGTACAACAAGAAGCTCGGCATGTTCGAGCTGACCGGCCTGCCGCCGGCCCCGCGCAACGTGCCGCAGATCGAGGTCACCTTCGACATCGACGCCAACGGCATCATGCACGTCGCCGCGAAGGACCTCGGCACGGGCAAGGAGCAGAAGATGACCGTCACCGGCGGCTCCGCGCTGCCGAAGGACGACATCGAGCGCATGATGCGCGACGCCGAGCAGTACGCGGAGGAGGACCACAAGCGCCGCGAGGCGGCGGAGACGCGCAACCAGGGCGAGCAGGTCGTCTACACCACCGAGAAGTTCCTCCAGGACAACGAGGACAAGGTGCCCGGCGATGTGAAGTCCGAGGTCGAGGGCGCGATCTCCGACCTCAAGGAGGCGCTGAAGGGCGAGGACACCGCGGCGATCCGGGAGGCGACGGAGAAGGCCGCGGCCACCAGCCAGAAGCTCGGTCAGGCGCTCTACGCCGACGCCCAGGCGTCCGGCCCCGCCGCCGCCGGCGGCGAGGGCGCCCAGCAGGCGCAGCAGGACGCGCCCGCCGGTGCCGACGACGACGTCGTCGACGCCGAGATCGTGGACGACGACAAGCCCAAGGGTGGTGCCGCGTGACGGAGGAGACCCCGGGCTTCGAGGAGAAGCCCGACGTCCCCACCGACGCAAAGACAGCGGAGGCACAGCAGGGCGGCCCGGACGGGGCGGGCAGCGCGCCCGCCGGCGCACGGCGCGCCGACGGAGCCGGGCCGGGTGCCACCGCCGGGAACGGGGACGCGAACAGCCCGCTTGCGGCTCGTCTCGACGAGACCCGCAAGGCGCTCGACGAGCGGACGAAGGACCTGCAGCGGCTTCAGGCGGAGTACCAGAACTACCGCCGGCGGGTCGAGCGGGACCGGGTGGCGGTGAAGGAGGTCGCGAACGCGAACCTGCTGACCGAGCTGCTGCCCGTGCTCGACGACATCGGCCGGGCCCGGGACCACGAGGAACTGGTCGGCGGGTTCAAGTCGGTCGCCGAGTCGCTGGAGACCGTCGTCGCCAAGATGGGCCTCATGCAGTTCGGCAAGGAGGGCGAGCCCTTCGACCCGCTGATCCACGAGGCGCTGATGCACAGCTACTCGCCGGATGTGTCCGAGACGACGTGCGTGCAGATTCTCCAGCCTGGGTATCGGATCGGCGAGCGTACGATCCGCCCCGCGCGGGTCGCCGTGGCCGAGCCGCAGCCGGGGGCGACGCCCGGGTCGCAGGGCAAGGAGGGCGAGAAGCCGGACGAGAAGCAGGCGGACGCGGACGACGGCGGACCCGAGTCCGCCGGCGCCGCGGACGGCGGCGGCTCGGACGCCTCCGGATCCGCGAAGCCGGGGTCCGGCGGAGAGACGGACAGCGGTGGCCCGGACGAGGGGTGACGCCGTAACGGCCGCCGAGGGACGAGAGGAGGGACGCCGGGAATGAGTACCAAGGACTTCATCGAGAAGGACTACTACAAGGTTCTCGGCGTCCCGAAGGACGCCACCGAGGCCGAGATCAAGAAGGCGTACCGCAAGCTCGCCCGGCAGTACCACCCGGACGCCAACAAGGGCGACGCCGCGGCCGAGGAGCGCTTCAAGGAGGTCTCCGAGGCCAACGACGTGCTCGGCGACCCGCAGCGGCGCAAGGAGTACGACGAGGCGCGCACCCTCTTCGGCAACGGCGGCTTCCGCCCGGGTCCGGGCGCGGGCGGCAACGGCTCGTTCAACTTCGACCTCGGCGATCTCTTCGGCGGCTCGGGCCCCGGCGCCCCCGGCGGCGGCCAGACCACCACCGGCGGCTTCGGCGGCGGTCTCGGCGACGTCTTCGGCGGGCTGTTCAACCGCGGCGGCGGGCGTACGCAGCCGCGCCGCGGCCAGGACATCGAGTCGGAGGTCACGCTCAGCTTCACGGAGGCCATCGAGGGCGCCACGGTCCCGCTGCGGATGTCGTCGTCCGCCCCCTGCAAGACCTGCGCCGGCACGGGCGACAAGAACGGCTCCCCGCGGGTCTGCCCGACCTGCGTGGGCACCGGTCAGGTCTCCCGCGGCGGCGGTGGCGGCTTCTCGCTGACCGACCCGTGCGTGGACTGCAAGGGCCGCGGGCTCATCGCCCAGGACCCCTGCGACGTCTGCAAGGGCAGCGGCCGCGCCAAGTCGTCCCGCACGATGCAGGTCCGCATCCCCGCGGGGGTGCAGGACGGGCAGCGGATCCGGCTGCGCGGCAAGGGCGGCCCGGGCGAGCGCGGCGGGCCCGGCGGCGACCTGTACGTGGTCGTGCACGTCGACGGCCACCCGGTCTTCGGCCGCAAGGGCGACAACCTGCTGGTGACGGTCCCCGTCTCGTTCCCGGAGGCGGCCCTCGGCGCGGACATCAAGGTGCCCACGCTCGGCGGCCCGCCGGTCACCCTGAAGCTGCCCCCGGGCACGCCCAACGGACGCACCATGCGCGCCCGCGGCAAGGGCGCCGTCCGCAAGGACGGCACGCGCGGGGACCTGCTCGTCACCGTCGAAGTGGCGGTGCCGAAGGAGACGGACGGCACGGCGCGCGAGTCGCTGGAGTCGTACCGGAAGGCGACCGCGGGCGAGGACCCGCGCGCGGAGCTGTTCAAGGCCGCGAAGGGAGCTTGACGACGATGAACGGCAGAAACGGCGGACGCGGCGCCCCCCGCGGCCGCAACCCGTACGAGCTGACCGAGGAGACGCCGGTCTACGTCATCTCCGTAGCCGCGGAACTCTCGGGCCTGCACCCCCAGACCCTCCGCCAGTACGACCGGCTGGGCCTGGTCTCCCCGGACCGTACGGCGGGCCGCGGCCGGCGCTACTCGGCGCGGGACATCGCGCTGCTCCGGCAGGTCCAGACGCTGAGCCAGGACGAGGGCATCAACCTGGCCGGGATCAAGCGGATCATCGAGCTGGAGACGCAGGTCGCCGCGCTCCAGGCGAAGGTGGCGGAGCTGACGGACGCGTTGGACGGCGCGGCCTCCGCGATGGCGCAGCGGGAGGCGCAGGTGCACGCGTCGTACCGGCGGGACCTGGTGCCGTACCAGCAGGTGCAGCAGACGAGCGCGCTGGTGGTGTGGAAGCCGAAGAAGAAGCGGGGCTGAGCCGCGGCTCAGTCGGCGAGGTAGGTGACCTCCACGCGGGGCGGGAGCCCGGCGTGGAGGTTTCTCATGTGCGGGCGCAGGGAGACCTCGCGCAGGGTGCCGAGCGCGGCGAGCGGGGAGAGGTCCAGCGGGCCGCTGCCCGGCGGCAGGTCGAGCACGAGGCGGTCGAGTTGCGGGAAGAGCGGGGGGATGCGGGCCAGGTCGCGTTCGCTCGCGGGCCGGTCGTCGACCAGACCGAGGAAGCGTACACCCGGCAGCGCGGCGCCCGCGGGGGCGACGGCGGGCAGGTCCAGCGGGGATCGCAGCCCTTCGAGCCGGGGGAGCGCGGCCAGCGCCGGCCAGTCGTCCGCAGCCGCCTCGTGGCGCCAGCCCAGGTAGACGAAGCGGAGCCCCGGGTGCCTGGCCAGCGGGCGCAGCCCGGCGGTCTGGGCGGTGAGCAGATTGAGGGTGTGCAGCACGGGCAGCGCCGGCAGCGTGCCGAGATCCAGCCGGGACCGCCGCTCCGGTGAGAGCGACAGGCTCTCCAGCCCCGGGTGGTCCGCGAGCAGTTCGGGAACGGCGTCCGCCAGGCCCGGCACGGTGTCGAGGATGAGGGTGCGCAGGGGCAGCCCGGCCATCGCGGACGCGTCGCGCAGGCCGAAGCACTCGCTGAGCCGCAGATGGCGCAGCTCGCTCTGGCCGCGGACGAAGCCGAGGTCCGCCAGCCTCGGCTGGGCGCGGACGATCAGGTGGGTGAGGCGCATCCCGGCGAGCGTGCCGTGCACCTCTGCGGGGTCGGCCGGACCGCGGACCTCGATCATGGGGCGGCCGCCGAGCGCGCGCAGGGCCCGTAGCTCGGCGTCGCAGGTTGCGGTGAAGTACAGCCCGTCGGGATCGAGCCGGGCGATGATCTCCTCGGCGTACTCCCCGGTGTCGAAGCGGTGCCAGGCCCAGGCGAGTTGCCTGCGCACGCTCAGGGAGGGGTGGGCGGCGTAGCGGGCGAGGAACGGGATGGCGCGGTCGGATTCCACGCGGCTGGCGGCCACGGCAACCAGGTCGGCGGCGTCGCCCGCCTCCTCCGGGCCCGGGAGCAGGTCCAGCACCAGCGGTCCCGCCGCACCCAGCGCCCGCGCCTCCATCGACGTCGTCGGCGGGATCAGCGCCTCCGTCTCGCGCTCCACCGCCTCCCGTACCGCCGGGGCCAGTTCGGCCGCGTGCTCCAGGCAGGCGGTCGCCAGCAGGCGGATGCGTACGCTCTCGACCCCGCCCTTCCGCTCCGCCGCCGCCAGCAGCTCCCGCAGGATCTCCTCGCGCTCCCGCGGGCGGGCCTGGGCCACCGCCATGCGGATGACGTCCTCCCACTGGTCGTCCGCCGCGTGCGCGGCCAGGACGCCGATGTCGCCCTCCTCCACCGCCGCGCGGGCGCCGAGGTAGTCCTGGAAGGTGCGGTGGACGAAGTCGACGGCGCCCGGGGCCGGTTCGCGCAGGAGGCCGCTGCGGTCGCGGAAGTGCTCCAGTACGGCCACCGCGTCGCCCAGGGCCGCGACCTCCGGGACCGCCGGGAGGGCCGCGGCGACCAGGGACTCGGCGCGGTCGCGGTCCAGCTCCGTGCGGCCGTTGCGGATCAGCCAGTACGCGAGCCGCTGGAGGACCTGGAGCTGGGGTTCCTCGCGCAGGTCGGGGACGGCCATGTCGCGTTCGCGGTCGCGGCGGCTGAGCAGCATCGACAGGGCGGCCTCGTACAACTCCTTGCGCCCGCGCGGGAGGTAGCCGCGGCGGGCGCGGTTGAGCGCGCACATCAGGCCGCACATGAGCGGGTTGGTGGCGAGCCGGCCGAGGTCGGAGGTGTGCCGCACGGCGGCGGTGAGCTGCTGTTCGTACGCCGTGAGCTGCGCGTCGTCCGCGGCGGGGGCGCCGGTGCGGACGGCTCCGGCGCGTACGGCCTCGTGCCAGCGGGCGATGAAGCGGGTGAGGTCCGCGGGGCGCATGGGGGCGAGGGTCAGCTCGGTGAAGCCCTCGGCGGCCAGCCAGTCCTCGCCGACGGCGGAGGGGCGGGAGGTGACGAGCCAGCGGTTGCCGGGGTAGGCGTCGGCGAGGTCGGAGAGCCAGCGGCGGGTGCGGTCGCGCTCGGCGCGGGGGACTTCGTCGATGCCGTCGATGAGGAGCAGCCCGCGGCGGGCGGTGAGCACGCGATGCTCCCAGCCGTCGGGCTGCGCGCCGGCGAGGGGGCTGCCGGTGGCGGAGAGGAAGTCGCGGGGGGCGGGGAGGCGCTGGCCGTGCCGGGTGAGGGTGCGCAGCGGCAGGACGAAGGGGACGCGCCCTGCCAGGTAGTCCATGGAGTGTTCCGCGGGGTGTGCCGCGCCGGAGCCCGCGCGGGTGGCGGAGAGGGCGAGCCACTGCACGAGCGTGGTCTTGCCGGAGCCGGCGGCGCCGCGGAGCAGAACGCGCTCGTAGGTGGCGAGGGCCTGGTCGGCGGGGAGCACGGGGTCGGGGAGGGGGTCGGTGTCGTCGAAGGGGAACGGGGACGGGGCGGCCTGCGCCGAGGCGGCGGCCTCCAGCCGCAGATACGCCACGTCCAGCGGCCACTTCGCGGGCGAGTCGGCGAGATCGACGCCGTAGATGGTGAGCCTGCCGTGCTTCTTGGCGGCGTATGCGAAGTAGTCGCGCTCGAAGGCCGCGTCCTGTGCGGCGGGGAGCGGCGTGCGGGCGATGAGGGCGTCGAGGCGGGCGATCTGGTCGGCCTGGCGACGGGACTGCTCGACGAGGGTGCGGGCGACGAAGGTGGAGCGCTGGCTGAAGAAGTGCAGGATGTGCAGGCAGGCCGTGTCGAGGAGGGTGTCGTGGAAGGAGGCGGCGTCGGCGGAGAGTTCGCGTACGGGATCGCCGCCGCGCTGCGCCGCGGCGCGGCGGAGCCGGCGGGCGAGGGCTTCCGGGCCGAGTTGGACCGCCTGTACGTCGTCCAGGTCGAGGTCGCCGAGGGCGGTGAGGCTGCGGGCGAGCGCGCCGGCGACGGCTTCGGCCTCGCCGGCGGGGACGGGGGCGGGTTCGCCTCCGGGCTCGCCTCCGGGGCCGTCGAGGGCGCGGCGTACGAGCGTGCCGGCGAGCTTGCGCAGGCCGTCCTCGTCCAGCTCCCGCCGCTCGCCGCGGAACGACACCAGCGCCGCCATCCGCACCGGCCGCCCGGCGAGCCCCGCCCCGGGGCCCTCGCTGCGGAACAGCCGCCGGACGAGGGGCGCCACGACCGCGGACGCGAGCCTGGCGCCGACGGCTGCGGGTTCCATGGGGCAGACGATATAAGCGGGCGGTGACAGGTCACCGGCGGTGTTCGCCGAACGTCCGGTTCCTTCGGCTATGTACACCCTCAGCATCATGAATTTCAGGAAGATGATGCTGGGTTCGGGTGGAGTTGATACGGACGGTAAGCCAATGTTCTGGTGGAGAACGGGGACAAGTCGCCGGACGTGACGTACGTACGGCTCAGTTGGTCCGGGAGTTCATATTGTGAGGTCTCACGCTTCGGACAACACGGCGCGACAGGCTCCCCCGGTCGGTCTCGCGCTGCTCTCCGACCGGGAACGCGAGGTGCTCCTCCTGCTCGCCGACGGCCCGACCAATCGCCGGCTGGCGTCGCAACTGGGGGTGGCGGAGCGGACGGTCCGCGCCCATCTGACGAACATCTGCCGCAAGCTGAACGTGGAGTCCCGCGTCCAGGCCGCCCTGGTCGCCGACCGCCACCGCCGCGCCCTGATGCCGGCCGTGGCGGGCCCCGACCGGGTTGCCCCAAGAGGCAATGGCCGGGGGCGCCGCGTTCGTGAATGATGGGGGCCAGTGCCCTCTGGGGCGCCGCGCAGGCGACCTGCCATCGTCGTACGCGGGCGCCGGCGGCACCCCTCGGACGGAGCGCTGGTGCGCTCGCTTCCCGGCCTCACGCGCACCAGCGACTCCGCCCCTCCGCTCCGCGCCCCCTCAGTCGTCGTCGACGATCCCCGAGCGCGCAAGCAGATAGCCGAGTTGGGTGCGGCTGTCGCTGCCGAGGGCGGTGGACAGCTTGGCGATATGGGCGCGGCAGGTGCGGACGTTCATGCCGAGCCGGCGGGCGATGGCCTCGTCGAGATGGCCCTCCACGAGCAGCCGGGCGATCTTGAGCTGGACGCTTGTGATGCCCGTGACGCCCTCCGGTGTGACCCGGTCGGCGACGTCCTCGCCCCAGGGCGTGGCGAGGTGCCAGAAGTGGTCGAACGTGGCGGCGAGATACCAGGCAACGCCGGGATGGCGGACCTCGATCGCCACCACGTTGTCCTCCTGCGCGGGGATGAAGGCGATCTCGCGGTCGATGATGATGGCCCGCTCGATGTTCTCCCCGAGGGTGCGGACTTCCAGACCGGTGTGCTGCACCCGCGCCAGGTAGTCCAGCGCCTGCGGAGTGTGCCGGGCGGTGTGGCTGTAGAGGCTGCGGATACGAACCCCCCGCTCCGCGAGCGGCAAGACGCGCTGCACGGCCGCTTCGTACACCCAGGCCGCCCGATTGCCCATCGGCTGGGCGGTGAGTAACTCGCCGGTGCACTCCCGGAGCGCACGCACCAACTCGGCGTCGATCCGCTCCTTTCCCTCCCAGACCGTGATCGCGGGTTCCGCGGCCGTACCGGCGTCGGGCGGTGTCGACCGCCCGACGGAGCCGACGAGGGTGAGGGCGAGATCCCGGTAGCCGCCGATCTCCTTCGCCACGAGTGCGAAGAGGCGCTCCATGGCTTCGGCCGGCGGTGCCGGGACCAGCCAGCCGCCTTCGCGGCGGAAGAGCCCGGACTCGACGACGCAGGGCGCGGCTTCACTCGTCTCCGGTGTGATGCGCCCTGACTGCAGCGCTTCGGCGTAGAGGGTCCTGCCCGCCGCGCAGAGGTGGGAGGCGGGATGGGGGGTGTGCCCCATGCTCAGACCTCCTCGAGTATGCCGGAGCGGGCGATGAGGTAGCCGAGCTGGGCGCGGTTGGTGCTGCCCAGGGTGGTGGCGAGCCGGGCGACGTGCGCGCGGCAGGTACGGACGTTCATGCCGAGGCGGCGGGCGATGGCCTCGTCCAGTCGGCCTTCGACCAGGAGCCGCGCGATCTTCTTCTGGACGCCCGTGATGCCCGTCGGAGTGTTCGCGTACGGGACCTGACGCTCCCAGGGGACGGCGAACTGCCAGCACAACTTGAAGACGCTCACCAGATACCAGACAAGGCCGGGGTGCCGGTAGGTGTGGTTGTACAGCGTCCGCTGGGAGATGCCGCGGTCGTGCAGCTCACGGACCCGCTGTGCGGTGGCGTGGATCTTCTCGGCGGTCCGGTTGGTCCTGCCGCTGGCGGGCTGGGTCGCGAGGAACTCCTCGGTGCCCTCGTCGAGAGCGCGCAGCAGCGCGGCTTCGATCTGGTCCTTGCCCTTCCAGAGGGTGAGCAGGGACGGCGCCGCCTCTTCCGGGGTGCGCGCGGTGAGCTGCTCTACCGTGCCCGCGAGTGCACCGGCGAAGCGACGGTACTCGGACAGCTCCCGCTCCAGCGGGCGGACGAGGTCGGCGACCGCCTCGGACGGCGGTGCGGGTACGAGGAACTGGGGGTCGGCGGGGTCGTGGCGCAGGAGGCCCGTGTCGATCAGACAGGGCGCTGAACCCGTGGCCTCGCGGGAGAGCGGACTGGTGCGTAACGCGGAGGTGTAGAGCTTTCTGCCCACATCACAGAGGGCGGTGTGGGGGTGGGGGTGATCCATGCTGCCAGGTCTCCTTGGGTGTGCCCGAGCGGTCGGCGGCCGGCGGTGGGCCCTCGGAACCGGACACGGGATGCGGTGCGTCCGCACCGGTCACCGTCCGCGGGCTTCCGCAGGAGGACGTGCGCCACCCGTCACGACTCCTTGAGCATGCCGGAGCGGGCGATGAGGTAGCCGAGTTGGGTGCGGCTGTCGCTGCCGAGGGCGGTGGACAGCTTGGCTATGTGTGCGCGGCAGGTGCGGACGTTCATGCCGAGACGGCGGGCGATGGCCTCGTCGAGGTGGCCCTCGACGAGCAGCCGGGCGATGCTGCGCTGGACGCCGGTGATGCCCTCCCGGGTGTCGTGCTCGGGGGGCTGGTGGCCCCACGGGACGCCGAGCTCCCAGAAGTACTCGAAGATGGCGCGCAGGAACCAGACCAGGCCCGGGTGGCGGATCTCCATGGCCACCTCGCGGCTCGGCTGCGCGGGGAGGAAGGCGATGTCCCGGTCGACGATGAGGAGTCGCTCGGGCATGACCTCCAGGGTGCGCACCTCCAGCCCCGTGTCGCTCAGCTCGTCCAGGTAGGCGAGCTGACCCGGGTGGTGCCGGTACGTGTGGTTGTACAGGATCCGCTGCGTGACGCCGCGTTCGCTCATCCGCCGGACGCGGTGGGTGGTGGTGCGCATCGTCGCGGGGTTCCAGTTGGTCCGCCCGCTGGCCGGCTGGATGGCGAGGAACTGCTCCGTGCAGTCCTCGACGGCCCGCGCGAGGGCGGCGTCGATCCGCTCCTTCCCCGTCCAGACGGTGAACGCGGAAGTGGCCGGGTCGTCCGGATCGAGCGACGTCAGCTTCTCGACCGTGTCGGCGAGCGCGGACACGAAAAGCCGGTACTCGCCCAGCTCTCTTTCAAGGGGCTCGACGAGCCCGGCGAGCGCCTGCGTCGGAGGCGTCGGCACCAGCCACTGGGTGTCGCCGGGCTCGGGCCGTAACAGGTCCAGGTCGAAGAGGCACGGCGCGGTCGCCGTGGCCTCGTGTGAGATACGGCCGGAGCGCAGGGCAGAGGCGTAGAGCTTCCTCCCCGGGGCGCAGAGGCCGGTGGTGTGGTGGGGGTGCGACATGTCTCTCTCAGGTCTCGTCGAGGATGCCGGAGCGGGCGATGAGATAGCCCAGTTGTGCACGGCTGTTGCTGCCCAGTGTGGAAGCGAGCTTGGCGATGTGGGCGCGGCAGGTGCGGACGTTCATGCCGAGGCGGCGGGCGATGTTCTGGTCGAGGTGGCCTTCGACGAGGAGCCTCGCGATGCTGCGTTGGACACCGGTGATGCCCTCGTGGGTGGCCTCCGTGTAGGCCGCCTCGTGCATGGGGGTGGCCAGCTGCCAGAACTGATCGAAGGCGCCGACGAGGTAGGCAACGGCCCCCGGGTGCCGGATTTCCAGGGCGACCCGGCGGTCCGGTTGAGCGGGTACGAAGGCCACCTTGCGGTCGATGATGATCATCCGCTCGACGATCTCTTCGAGGGTTCTGACTTCCACGCGCTGCGGGCCGACGAACCGGAGATACGCCAGGGTCATCGGGGCCTCGCGTGCCGCGTGCTGGTACATGCTCCGCATCCGGACTCCGCGTTCGACCAGCGGTCTTACCCGTCTCAGGGCCTCGCCGAGGGCACGGGCGCCGCGCGAGGACGCCTCGGGCTGGATGGTGAGCAGTTCGTCGAAGCACTCGTTGACGGCCAGGTCGAGGGCGGTGTTGATCGTTCCGAGGCCCTCGAGGATGGTGACGGGGGAGGAGACCGAGGCGGCCTCGGCGCTGATTTCGATGAACCGTCCGAAGGACTCTGCCAGGTCGGCCGCGTGCTGCTGCTTCGCCCGGATGTCCTGCTCGTGAGCGAGCATGAGCTGCGTCATGGCGTCGGAGGCGGAGACGGGCAGCAGCCACTGCCCATCGTCGGGGTCGGGTTGCAGCAGCGCGAGATCGGTGAGACAGGGCACGGACTGCACCGCCGACCGGGCGATGCGGCCGGCGCTGAGGGCGTCGGCGTACACGTCCTGGGCCGCCTGGCACGGCTCGTCGGGCCCGTGGACGTGTTCGTGCCTGCTGGACATCTCAGTACTCTCCCGGGCGTGGCGTCCGTGATCAGGATCTGTCGAGAATGCCGGAGCGGGCGATGAGGTAGCCGAGTTGGGCCCGGCCGTTGCTGCCGAGCACGGTGGCGAGCTTGGCGATGTGGCCGCGGCAGGTACGGACGTTCATGCCGAGCCGGTCGGCGATGACCTCGTCCACGTGGCCCTCGACGAGCAGCTTGGCGATGCTGCGTTGTATCCCCGTGACCCCGTCCGGCTCCGCGGGGTCGTAGTGCACTTCCTCCTCCAGGGGAGTGGCGTGCAGCCAGAGGTGCTCGAAAAGCCCGATGAGGTAGGCGACGAGGCCTGGATGGCGCACCTCCAGGGCCGCTTGGCGGTTGGAGTTCACCGGCAGGTCACGTTGGGCGGGGATGAAGGCGACCTTGCGGTCGATGATGATCAGCCGGTCGACAAGCTCCTCAAGGGTCCGCAACTCCATACGGTCGGAGCCCACGCGCTCCTGGTAGGCGAGCAACCCGTAGCTGTGCCGGGCGGTGTGCTGGTAGAGGCTTCGTATGTGGACGCCGCGGTCGATGAGTGGACGCACCCGGTCCACCGCGCGGTTCAGCAACTCTGCCGAACGCTGCCCTCCGGGCTGTACGGTGAGGAGTTCCTTCTCGCACGCCTCGGTGGCACGGCCGATGGTTGCGTCGATGTGATCGACGCCATCCAGCTCCGTGATGGCACGGCTGACCGGAGGGTGCTCGCCACTGATGGCGAGGAACGGTTCGAAGGCGCCGGCCAGGGCGAGGGTCTGCTCCCTGCGTTCCAGGATCTCCCGTTCGAGGGGGTGCTCAAGTCGCGCCAGCACCGCGGATGGTGGGGCCGGACGGAGCCACTGCGGATCGTCGGGGTCCGGATGCAGCAGTCCGAGGCTGATCAGACACGGTGCAGCTTCCCCCTCGGATCGGGCGACGGAGCCGGCTCGAAGGGCGCGGGTGTAGAGCTCCGACCCCTCCTCGCACAGGTCCGCGTATCCGTGCGAGTGGCCTGGTTCGCCATCATTAACACCCATTTATCCGTCCCACAGGAAGCTGTGATTCAGGAACATGATGCAATGCGGAGGTGGTTAACGGCTCCCACGTGCGGCACCTTCTTCTCAGGGAAGCGAATCAAGGAAGGCCGGGACTACCCATGAGGGCGTTGATTGGGTGGGTTGTCGCGCTGGCTGCAGCAGTCTCGATCGGTCTTGCGGCCAACTCTCAAGCCGAGCAGCAGGTTGCTGAGCCTGGGAGTGAAACTTCCGCAGCGACGTTGGCGCCACAGCAAGACCCCATATGGAATTGAACCTGGACGAGGTGTAGGGAAGCTGACAACGCAGACTTAGGTATGGCGATGACTCCAGACGACCGCCGAAAGATGGAGAACCAATGGCACTCCATCGATCTCGCTACGGCGGTTCCCCGACCCGGGGACAGGATGGCGGTAGCCCTGCTGGGTGAGCCGATCACCATCCTTCGCGACCGGGGCGGGAGCGTCCGGGCCTTCCGCCGGAGGCCAAGGCGCTATGTACGCTGCGTGGTGCGCTGCGGCGTGATCTTCGTCAATCTTGGCGAAGAGGATCACGTTCCCGTAGCAGCCGACGGCGTACCTGATAGCGAGAGCATCACCCCCCACTGTGCCTGACCGGGCGGTATCCCCCGTGTCCAGATCGCCCGAAGGCACACCAGCGGTGCCATCGCGGACGCAACCCCGCGATGGCACCGCTTTTGCGTGTTCCTGCGCGCATGCTTGGAGGGCGGCGGGCGCGTCGCGGTCGCCCGTTGCCGGTGCTGGGTTGGAGTTGAGTGGAGTAGACTCAACTTAGCTACGTGGCCTCAGGCACGCCGAGTGCGGCCGAGGCGTACCCAGGATCGGCACCCCGGCAAGGAGGAGCACACAGCAGTGGACGCGGAGCTGACCAACAAGAGCCAGGAAGCGATCGCCGGCGCCAACAGCCGTGCCGTGTCCGGCGGCAATCCGGACATCACCCCCGTACATCTGCTGCTCGCCCTGCTCGACGTGGCGGACAACGAGAACCTTCAGGACCTGCTGGCCGCCGTCGACGCCGACCAGGCCGCGGTGCGGTCCGGGGCCGAGGCGCTGCTCGGCGGGTTGCCCAGGGTGCAGGGGGCGACCGTGTCGCCGCCGCGGGCGGACCGGGAGTTGCTCGCCGTCGTGTCCGATGCCGCCGAGCGGGCGCGGAAGCTCGGCGATCAGTATGTGTCGACCGAGCACCTGCTCATCGGGGTCGCCGCCGAGGGCGGTGCCGCCAAGGAGTTGCTGAAGAAGCAGGGGGCGAGCGCCAAGGCGCTCGTGCAGGCGTTCGAGAAGATCCGCGGCGACCGGCGCGTGACCACGAGGAACCCCGAGGGCACGTACCAGGCGCTGGGCAAGTTCGGCACCGACCTCACCGCCGCCGCCCGCGACGGCAAGCTCGACCCGGTCATCGGGCGGGACCAGGAGATCCGCCGCGTCGTGCAGGTGCTCTCCCGGCGTACGAAGAACAATCCCGTCCTCATCGGCGAGCCCGGCGTCGGGAAGACCGCCGTCGTCGAGGGGCTCGCGCAGCGGATCGTGAAGGGGGACGTGCCGGAGAGCCTGAAGAACAAGCGGCTCGTCGCGCTCGACCTCGGCGCCATGGTCGCCGGGGCGAAGTACCGGGGCGAGTTCGAGGAGCGGCTGAAGACCGTGCTCGCCGAGATCCGGGAGAGCGAAGGACAGGTCATCACCTTCATCGACGAGCTGCACACCGTCGTCGGCGCCGGCGCGGGCGGCGAGTCCGCCATGGACGCCGGCAACATGCTGAAGCCCATGCTCGCCCGCGGCGAGCTGCGCATGGTCGGCGCGACGACCCTCGACGAGTACCGCGAGCGGATCGAGAAGGACGCCGCCCTGGAGCGCCGCTTCCAGCAGGTACTTGTCGCCGAGCCCACCGTCGAGGACACCATCGCGATCCTCCGCGGCTTGAAGGGGCGGTACGAGGCCCACCACAAGGTCGTCATCGCCGACTCCGCGCTCGTCGCCGCCGCGACCCTCTCCGACCGCTACATCACCTCCCGCTTCCTCCCCGACAAGGCCATCGACCTCGTCGACGAGGCCGCCTCCCGGCTCCGGATGGAGATCGACTCCTCGCCCACCGAGATCGACGAGCTGCAGCGCGCCGTCGACCGCCTCCGGATGGAGGAGCTGGCGCTGAAGAACGAGTCGGACGTCGCCTCCCGCGAGCGGCTGGAGCGGCTCCAGCGCGACCTCGCCGACAAGGAGGAGGAACTGCGCGGCCTCACCGCCCGCTGGGAGAAGGAGAAGCAGGGCCTCAACCGGGTGGGTGAGCTGAAGGAGCGGCTGGACGAGCTGCGCGGCACCGCCGAGCGCGCACAGCGCGACGGCGACTTCGACACCGCCTCCAAGCTCCTCTACGGCGAACTGCCCGCCCTCGAACGCGAGCTGGAGGAGGCGTCGGCCGCCGAGGAGGAGGTCAAGCGGGACACGATGGTCAAGGAGGAGGTCGGCTCGGACGACATCGCCGACGTCATCTCCTCCTGGACCGGCATCCCCGCCGGCCGGCTGCTGGAGGGCGAGACGCAGAAGCTGCTCCGCATGGAGGAGGAGCTGGGCCGGCGGCTCATCGGGCAGGACGTGGCCGTACGGGCCGTCTCCGACGCCGTGCGCCGCACCCGCGCCGGCATCGCCGACCCCAACCGGCCGACGGGCTCGTTCCTCTTCCTCGGCCCCACCGGCGTCGGCAAGACCGAGCTGGCCAAGGCGCTGGCCGACTTCCTCTTCGACGACGAGCGGGCCATGGTCCGCATCGACATGAGCGAGTACGGCGAGAAGCACTCCGTCTCCCGCCTGGTCGGCGCGCCCCCGGGGTACGTCGGGTACGAGGAGGGCGGTCAGCTCACGGAGGCCGTACGGCGGCGCCCGTACTCGGTGATCCTGCTGGACGAGATGGAGAAGGCGCACAGCGAGGTCTTCGACATCCTCCTCCAGGTGCTGGACGACGGGCGGCTGACGGACGGTCAGGGCCGTACGGTCGACTTCCGCAACACCATCCTCATCCTCACCTCCAACCTCGGCTCCACCTTCCTCGTCGATCCGATGATCAAGGACGAGCAGAAGCGGGAGGGGGTGCTGGAGACGGTGCGGAAGGTCTTCCGGCCCGAGTTCCTCAACCGGCTCGACGACCTCGTCGTCTTCAACGCGCTCGGCGGCGACCAGCTCAAGCGCATCGCCGCCATCCAACTCGCCCATCTGCAGGAACGGCTCTCGGAACGCCGGCTCACACTGGAGGTCAGCGACGCCGCGCTGGCCTGGCTGGCGCGGCTGGGCGTCCCGGAGGACGAGCCGGAGCCGGACCTCAGCTACGGGGCGCGGCCGCTGCGGCGGCTGGTGCAGACGGCGATCGGGGACCAGCTCGCGAAGGAGATCCTGGCGGGCGAGGTGCGCGACGGGGACACCGTGTGGGTGGACGTGCTCGGGGACCAGTTGCTGGTCGGCGCGGCGCGGTAGGGGCGGCCGGACGGGGCCTGTCGGCCCGCGCCGGGCGGTGGTGCCGCCCGGCGCGCTGCTCCGGCGCAGCGAGTTGTCCACAGGGTGTCGCCGCCGGGTTGCGGGCACGGGCCCCCGGTGGGGGAGGATGGGCGCCGAACCGTTCGAAGGGAACCCCACGTGAGCATCGACCCGTCCTCGATTCCGAACTTCGGGGGCCAGCAGCCCGAATCCCGCGGCAGCGGCGGCCCGCAGGGGCCCATCGTGCCCGACCAGGATCTGGTCAAGCAGCTCCTGGACCAGATGGAGCTGAAGTACGTCGTCGACGAGGAGGGGGACCTCGCGGCGCCGTGGGAGCAGTTCCGTACGTACTTCATGTTCCGCGGCGAGGACGAGCAGCAGCTCTATTCGGTGCGGACCTTCTACGACCGGCAGCACTCGCTGGACGACAAGCCGGAGCTGCTGGAGGCCATCGACGACTGGAACCGGCGCACGCTGTGGCCGAAGGTCTACACGCACACGCATGACGACGGCTCCGTCCGGCTCATCGGCGAGGCGCAGATGCTGATCGGCACCGGCGTGGCGCTGGAGCACTTCGTGTCGAGCACGGTGAGCTGGGTGCGGGCGTCGATCGAGTTCGACAAGTGGCTGGTGGAGACGCTGGGGCTGCAGCAGGAGCTGGACGAGGGCGGCGACGGTGAGGACGGGCCCGGCGACGCGGGCGGTGAGGGGCCGAAGGAGGGCTGAGGGCGCGACTGGTCGCGGGCGCGGCCGGGTCGGGCGGAGCCGCCGGTCCCGGCGTGCGGGTCCGGCCGGCGTGCGGCCGTGCGGCCGTGCGGCCGTGCGGTCGGGGCGGCCGGGGCGGCCGGGGTCAGGGTTCCGTCAGGGCGGTGCGCAGCGTCTCGTACGCGCGGGTGCCGGGGGTGACGGGTGCGTAGTGGCCGGTGCCGGGCAGCTCCAGCAGCCGCCCGCCCACGGCGCGGGCGTAGCGGCGGGACAGCTCCACCGGTACGTCGGCGTCGGCCTCGCCGTGGAGCAGCACGACCGGCGCCGCCGGGGCCGGCATCCGCATCGGGTCCGTCTCGTCGAGCCGCTCCGCCACGCGCCCGGCGCCGCCGAGGAGCCCGGCGACGGCGCCGTCGCTGAGGCCCAGTTCGTGGGCGCGGGCCAGGTCCGCGACCGCGGCGACGCCGACGACGCGGGAGACGGCGGTCGGGCACCGCGAGGCGGCCCAGAGCGCGAGGTGGCCGCCCGCGGAGTGCCCGGCGAGGACCACGGGCCCGGCCCCGGGCAGCGCGGCGAGCGCGGGCGGCAGATCGTCGAACGTCGCGGGGAACCCCCCGCCGCCGTCGCCTTCCGCATCGCCCACGCGGCGGTACTCGATCAGCGCCACGCACCCGTTCAGGTCCTCGGCCAGCGCCGCCGCCAGCGGGGTCAGGTACGTGCGGTCGTAGCGTTCCCGCCAGAAGCCGCCGTGCAGCAGTGCCACGACCGGCCGGGCGGACGGGTCCCCGTACAGGTCGACGACCTGCGACGGATGGTCCCCGTACGCCAGCGTGCGGGTGGGCGGGACCCGCTTCAGGGCGAACAGCGTGCGGGCCTCGTCGTCCAGTTCGTCAACGGCGGTCATCCAGCACCTCTCCCAGCACTCCGGCAGCGCGGTACACGTCCGAGAACGAGGTATACAGCGGCGTCACGCCGAAACGGAGCACATCCGGCGGCCGGAAGTCGCCGACCACCCCGCGCGCGATCAGCTCGCCCATCACCGCCTCCGCCTCCGCGCACCGCAGCGCGACCTGGCTGCCGCGCTCGGCGTGCGGCAGCGGGGTGAGCGGCGTGAGCGAAGGACCGCCCGGGAGGGCCGCGACGCACTCCAGGAAGAAGTCCGACAGCGCCAGGCTCTTCTCCCGCACCGCCTCGATCGCCACGCCGTCCCACACCTCAAGCGCCGCCTCCAGCGCCAGCATCGACAGGATGTCCGGCGTCCCGACGCGCCCGCGCACGGAGCCGTCCGCCGGGAGGTAGCCGGCGGACATGGCGAAGGGGTCGGCGTGGGAGTTCCAGCCGGGCAGCGGGGAGTCGAAGCGGGGCTGGAGGTCGCGCCGTACGTAGAGGTACGCGGGCGACCCGGGGCCGCCGTTGAGGAACTTGTACGTGCACCCCACCGCCAGGTCCACCCCGTGCGCGTCGAGCCCGACGGGCAGCGCGCCGGCGCTGTGGCACAGGTCCCACACGGCGAGTGCGCCGGCCGCGTGCAGCGCGGCGGTGGTGCCGGGCAGGTCGTGGAGCCGGCCGGTGCGGTAGTCGACGTGGTTGACCAGCGCGAGGGCGGTCCGCGGTCCCGCGGTGGCGGCGATCTCGTGCGGCTCCACGGCCCGTAGCGCGCAGCCGGTCAGCCGGGCGGCGGACTCGGCGACGTAGCCGTCGGTGGGGAACGTCGTCGCGTCGACCAGCACCTCGTCCCGGGCCGCCCCCGCGCCGGACTGCGCGATGCGCACCCCGGCGACGACGGCCTTGAGGACGTTGACGCTGGTGGAGTCGGAGACGACCACCTGCCCTGGCGCGGCGCCCAGCAAGGGCGCGATCCGGTCGCCGATCCGCTCGGGCGCGGTCCACCAGCCGGACTCCGTCCACGACCGGATCCGCAGCGTCCCCCACTCCCGCGCCACGACGTCCGCGACGCGGGCCGGGACGGCGGCGGGGAGGGCGCCGAGGGAGTTGCCGTCGAGGTAGACGACCGGCGGGCCGGAGGTCGTTGTCGCGCCGGGCGGCTCCGCGTCGTCCAGGACGAACTCCGCCCGCTTCGCCCGCAGCGGGTCCGCCAGGTCCAGCGCCGCCGCCCGCTTCGCCAGCGCCGCGAACTCCGTCACCACGCCGCCGCCGGCCGGGGCCGCCGCCCCCGGCCCGTACGACTCAGACATGGCTCCGCGCCGTCCACAGCTCGGGGAACACCTGCTTCGCCGCGCGCTTCTCCAGCCACGACACCCCCGCCGAGCCGCCCGTGCCGACCTTCCCGCCCATCGCGCGGCGGGTGGCCACCAGATGGTCGTTGCGCCAGCGCCACACCAGCTCGGCGATGTCCGTCAGCACCTCGCCGAGCTGGATCAGACCGGAGTCCTGCGGGCCCGCGTAGACCGCCGCCCACGCGGCCTCGACCTCGGGATGCGGCTCGTACCGCCGCGCCGGGTCGCGGTCCAGGACGTCGGCGGAGAGGCGGTGGCCCTTGGCGTCGAGGTAGCGCAGCACCTCGTCGTACAGGCTGGGCTCGCCCAGTTGCTTCTCCAGCTCGTCGTGCACCCGCGGTGCGCCGCGGTGCGGCACGAGCATCGACGCCGACTTCTCGCCGAGCAGGAACTCCATCCGCCGGTACATCGCCGACTGGAACCCCGAGCCCTCGCCGAGGGCGGCGCGGTAGGAGTTGAACTGCCGCGGGGTGAGCCGCGCCAGCGGCTCCCAGGAGGCGTTCAGCGAGCGCAGCTCGTACGTGCTGCGCCGCAGCGCCGCCAGCGCCACCGGCAGGTCGTCGCGGCGCAGCGCCTCGGCGGCGGTCTCCCACTCGTGCACGATGACGGTGAACCACAACTCCATGACCTGAGTGGTCACCAGGAAGACCAACTCGCCGGGGTCGTCGGAGAGCGGGTGCTGCAGATGGGTGAGGACGTCCGCCTGGACGTAGTCCTCGTACGGAGTGGTGCCCCGGAAGTCGAGGTTCGGGGGCTGGTGCCCGTCAGGGTTCTGGCGGTCTTCCGGGGTCTGGCGACCGTCGGTCTCCGCGGGCAGGGGGTCGTGAGCACGGCTGTCCATGAGCTGTCTCCCACACATGAGCCACCGGGTAGCGGTCCGCCCCTTCCTGCCGGCAACAGGGCCCCGGTCCCCTCGGGTACGGCGGCATCCGGTGCGCCGTACCCACTTCGCATCATCCGCGGCACGGCGGCGGGAGGCAAGAGCAGCCGACCGGGCCGGGCGGGGCCGGCCCCGGTCAGCCCTCGGGCCGGCTCGTCAGGAGAGAGTTTCCGCCGCGGTCGGCGAGCTGTCGCGCAGGAACGTGCTGCACCGCTCGTATTCCTCGGTCTCCCCGATGGCCTGCGCGGCGCGGGCGAGGGCGGCGAGGGCGCGGAGGAAGCCGCGGTTCGGCTCGTGCTCCCACGGCACCGGGCCCTGGCCCTTCCAGCCGTTGCGGCGCAGCGAGTCCAGGCCGCGGTGGTAGCCGGTGCGCGCGTACGCGTACGACTCGACGGCGCGGCCGGCCTCGAAGGCCTCGTCCGCGAGCTGCGCCCAGGCCAGCGAGGACGCCGGGAACTCCGCCGCCACCTCGGACGGGGCGGCGCCGCTCGCGAGCAGGTCGCGCGGCCCCGGGTCCTCGGGCAGGTAGGTGGGGGGTGGGCCGCCGAGGAGGTTCTCGTGAATCGCCATGGGTTCCAGCCTGCCATGGCCGGGTCAGCCGGTGACCGCCGCGGTCGGCATGGACGGCGGTGCCCCGGCCGGGTCCTCACCACGGAGAGCCGGCCTTGCCCGGTCGATGCGAGGTGACCGGCTGCTCTCCGGCCGGCCGTCGGCGCACCGAAATTTTCGAGAACGCAGTCGGCGACGCGTGGCGTGTCCTCCCTAGGTGGTGCCAGGAATCGGGTACAAAGGGCACCAAGTGGTGTGATGACTGGTATTCACACTCAAAACACAGAAAGTAGGGACGGCATGCGCAAGCTTCGTCAGGCCGTGGTTGTGGGCGCGATGCTCGGCAGCATCTCCATGCTCGGCGCCGGTGTGGCCGCCGCCGACGACACCACGGAGGCCGCGGCCCCGCACGGTGCCACCTCGACCGAGGGCACGACGGCTGCCCCCAAGTCGGCGCCCAAGGGCAAGCACGACAAGGGTGACGACTACGACATCACCACGGTCGTCAAGTGCGACCAGGACATCGACAACAGCGTCGACCGGCGCCAGTACGGCCTGGTCAACCTGGGCGACGTCACCGTGCCGATCTTCGGCTCGGGCAACGCGGACTCGACCTCCAGCCAGAACGTCTGCGGCATCGACAACGACAAGAACTCCAGCGACAGCGAGGCCGAGACCGAGAACGACGGCGACCTGCTGGACGTCCTCTGAGGTTTGTTGATCCGTAGGCCTTTTGCTCGGGAAGAGGTCTGATGGAACAGTGAACTCGGCGTCGGCAGTGCCCCAGGGCACACGCTGACGCCGAGTTCTTCCGTGTGTGCCGCCCGCCGATGCGCCGTTCTTCGATCGGTTGCTGCCGGCCGGGGCAGGCCCGGCCCGGCCCGTGGGCCCGGCCGGGACGTGTCCACGCGGTGCTACTTCAGCTTCGTGCCCGTCGAGCGCAGGTGGTCGCAGGCGGTCCGGACGCGCTCGGCCATCGACGCCTCGGCGAGCTTGCCCCAGGCACGCGGGTCGTACGCCTTCTTGTTGCCCACCTCGCCGTCGACCTTCAGCACGCCGTCGTAGTTCTGGAACATGTGCGCCGCGACGGGGCGGGTGAACGCGTACTGCGTGTCCGTGTCGATGTTCATCTTCACCACGCCGTTCTCCAGGGCCGTGGCGATCTCCTCCTCGGAGGAGCCGGAGCCGCCGTGGAAGACGAAGTCGAACGGGCTCTGCTTGCCGTACTTCGCGCCGACGCCCTCCTGGAGGTCCTTCAGCAGCTCGGGACGGAGCACGACGTTGCCCGGCTTGTAGACCCCGTGCACATTGCCGAAGGAGGCCGCCAGCAGGTAGCGGCCCTGCTCGCCGAGGCCCAGCGCCTCGGCGGTGCGCAGCGCGTCGTCCACCGTCGTGTACAGCTCGTCGTTGATCTCGTGGGTGACGCCGTCCTCCTCGCCGCCGGTCGGGGTGATCTCGACCTCCAGGATGATCTTCGCGGCGGCCGCGCGGGGCAGCAGCTCCTGGGCGATGGACAGGTTGTCCGCGAGGGTCTCGGCGGAGCCGTCCCACATGTGCGACTGGAACAGCGGGTTCTCCCCGCGGGCGACGCGCTCCTCGGAGGCGGCGAGGAGCGGGCGCACGTACCCGTCGAGCTTGTCCTTGGGGCAGTGGTCGGTGTGCAGGGCGACATTGACCGGGTACTTCGCGGCGACGATCGCCGCGTACTCCGCGAG
Organism: Streptomyces sp. WAC 06738; assembly: GCF_003945505.1. Taxonomy (NCBI): domain Bacteria; kingdom Bacillati; phylum Actinomycetota; class Actinomycetes; order Kitasatosporales; family Streptomycetaceae; genus Streptomyces; species Streptomyces sp. WAC 06738. The sequence goes on from NZ_CP029618.1 coordinate 4,284,948, forward strand.
GGCGACGGCGCCCGTGACCATGTCCTTGCTGTACTGCCCGCCCAGGAACTCGGCGCCGCCTGTGGAGATCTGGACGATCCCGTCGCTCTCGGCCTCGGCGAAGCCGCGCAGCGCGGCGTGCAAGGTCTGCGACGAGGTGACGTTGATGGCCGGGTAGGCGAACTTGCCTGCCTTCGCCCGGTCCAGCATCTCGTTGTAGACCTCGGGGGTTGCGATGGGCATCTGTCCGCTCCTTGGAGACGTGCGGGTGTGTGCGGGTGTCTGCAGTGCGTGTACGAGTGCGACCGGCTCCGTTGCCGTGGCGCCCCTGGAGTGCCCCCATCCTCCCAGATGTCCGCCCGCGCTTCCCCGTCCTGTGGATAACCCGCGCCGGCCCGTGGGAGCGCTCCGCTGGGCTCAGCCGAGGCCCAGGTCGGAGAGCCCGTAGGCGTACAGATACGGCACGCCCGCCGTGTCGCGCACGCGCTCGGCCGCGCCCGTGTCGCGGTCCACGATCGTCGCCACGGCGACCACCTCCGCGCCCGCCTCGCGCACCGCCTCCACGGCCGTCAGCGCGGAACCGCCCGTCGTCGACGTGTCCTCGACGACCAGCACCCGGCGGCCCGCGACGTCCGGGCCCTCGATGCGGCGCTGCATGCCGTGCGTCTTGCTCGCCTTCCGCACGACGAACGCGTCCAGCGGGCGCGCGCGGTCGCCCGCGGCGGCGGAGGCGTGGAGCATGGCGTCGGCGATGGGGTCGGCGCCGAGGGTGAGGCCGCCGACCGCGTCGTACGCGAAGTCCTTGGCCAGGTCGAGCATGACGCGGCCCACGAGCGGCGCGGCGGAGCCGTCCAGGGTGATGCGGCGCAGGTCCAGGTAGTAGTCGGCCTCGATGCCGGAGGAGAGGGTCACCTTGCCGTGCACGACGGCCTTGTCCTTGATCTGACCCAGCAGGTCGGCGTGTGCGTCGCTCATGGCGGTGAGCCTAACCGAGCGTGCGCCACGCCCAGGTGGTCGATACCTCCAGCGGATCGATGGGGGTGACGAGGCGCGGGTGGGTGTTGAGCCCGTTGGGCGGGCCGGACTGCGGCTCCACGCAGACGGCCGCGGGCTGCTCGTCGTAGACGACGACCCACTCCGCGCGGCTGGTGACGGTCAGCTCCAGCCGGCCGGGCCAGGTGAGCGTCACGTCGACGCCGTCGGGCATGCCGAAGCAGTCGTCCCACGGGCCGGGCCGCGGCTCGATGCGCTTGCCGGTGGGGAGGTGGTCCTCGCCGCGCTGCTCCTGCCAGGCGGCGGCGAAGTCGATGCGCACGCCGGGGTCGTTCGTGTCGTCGGAGAGGTGCCGTACGAACCAGGGGTGCCAGCCGGCCTGCGCGGGGAAGGAGTCGCCGGTGGTCTCCACGGCGAGGGTGAGCGTCACCTTGTCCGGCTCCAGCTCGACCAGTTGGGTCACGCGGCCCGGGTACGGCCAGGGGTCGGCGAGGTCGTACGAGAACGCGGCGGAGGCGTCGTCCGCGCGCACGGTGCGCCAGGCGGTGTCGCGGCCGGTGCCGTGGATGGCGTGCGGCGGGGCGTCGGCGGGGAGCCGGTGCTTGACGCCGCCGTTGCGGAACTCGCCCCGCTCCAGGCGGCCGCAGAAGGGGACCATGGGGAAGCAGCCGTAGCGATCGCCGGCCCGCAGCAGCTCGGTCCCGGCCACGCGCAGGCTCGCGACCCGGCAGCCGTTGCGGGGATCCATCGTCAACTCGGCGTCACCGGCGGTGAGACGTGTGGGCACGCCCCGAGCCTAGACGAGGCCCGTGACATCCCGCCGCGAGGGACCGGGACGACGGACGCGCCCGGCGGCGGGCGGGCGCGTGTGCGGGAAGCGACGGGCCTCGGGGCCCGGGGCGGAGAGCCGGGCCGGGCGGCCCGGCCCCCGCGCGGCCCGCCGGCCGCGCCGGAGGCGGTCAGTGGCGGCGGCGCAGGGCCCGGCTCAGGATGACCGCCGTGGCGACCGCCAGGGCCGCCGCCGGGGCCAGCCAGCGCAGGCCCGCCGCCTGTGCCGGTGCGTCCGCGGCCGGGGTCGGGGCGTACCGGCCCCGCGGCGGGGCGTGGTCGACCTCCTCCGCGCTGCGGCCGATCATCGTGCGCCTGGCGTGCGCGGCCTCCGGCTCCTCCAGCAGGTCATCAGGCGGCTCGTCCGCGTCCTCCTCCTCGTCGGCGAGGGCGTCGAGCACGTCGTCGGCCAGCGGGTCGAGCGACGGCGGCGGCACCTCGGCGTCGAAGACCTTGCCCGTGCCGGGCGGCGTCTCGCCGGAATGCTCAGGGGCAGGGATCCCGGGAATGGCCCGCTCGTTGTCGTCGCCGAGCCCCGCGTCGGTGCCGTCGCCCGGCTGTACGGCGTCGTCCGGGTGCTCCGGCTCCCCGGCCGGCGCCGGGGGTTCCTCCGCAAGCGGCTCCGCCTCCAGGTCCGCCGCCAGGCTCTCCGCGAAGCGCTCCAGCAGCCGTACGCCCGCCGCCTCCGCCTGCGCCGCCTCCACCGCAGCCAGCCGCCCCGTGCTCGCCACCGTGCCCGTGCACAGCAGCGTCGCCGTCCCTTCCTCGACTGCCTCGCGCGGCGTGAGGGCCAGCGACACCGTCACCGTCCCGCTGCCGCGCGACTCCTCGCCCTCGGCCTCCACCGCGACGGAGGGGCCGCCCGGCGTCAGCCGCAGCGTGCCGCGGTACGTGATGCTGGAGCCGGCGACGCGGAGCCGCAGCCGGCCGCGCAGCAAGCCCGGCTCCTCCGCCCCGTCCTCGTCGAGCGTCAGCCCCGGGACGCTGCGGGCGACCCGCTCGGCGTCGGACAGGGCGCGGCGAACGGTTTCAGCGGGCTGCGGTACGTGCACCTCTCGCTCCATGGAGCGGAGCCTACCCACGGGGAACCTGCCCGGCACAGGGTTCTGCGGCGGGTGGCGGAACAGGTCACTCCACCGCCCGCGAAGGCCACCGCACCCACCCCGACCAGCGGAAAGTCCACCCGATCCGGTGAGGCACAGACCCGCGCGACCGCAACCCGGCCCGTTTTCACCCCTGATACCTCGGGTGCAGCAGCGTCGACGGCGCCAGGTCCGCCGCCTCCGGCGGCGCCGCCAGCGGGGCCGCGCCCGGGGGCAGCGTCGCGGCGAGGGGGCGGCGGGCGGCGAGCACGAAGCCCCAGCGGTCGTCGCGGTCGCCCGCCTCGTACGCGCACGGGGCCAGCCCCGCGGCCCGTACGGTCGCCGCCACCGTCCACAGGCTGTGCATCGCGTCCCCGGACCCCGGCCCCGCCGCCGCCCCGGCCTCGCCCCCGCTCCCGGTCCCGGTCCCGCTCCTCGTCCCCGTCCCGCTCCCGCTCCCGGAATCGGAGCCGGCCCCAGACCCCGCACCCCGACCCGCCCACGACGCCGCGTGGACCACCAGCCGGCCCCCGTCCGCCAGCGCCCGCCCCGCCAGCCCGTAGAACTCCTGCGAATACAGCTTCGTGCTCCCCGTGTTCCGCGGCTCCGGCAGATCCGACACGATCACGTCGTACCGCCCCGGCGGCGCCGACCGCCGCAGCCAGTCGAACGCCTCCGCGTGCACCACCCGCAGCCGCGGGTCCCCGTACGCGTGCTCGTTGAGCCTCGTCAGCCGCGGATCCTCCGCCGCCAGCCGGCTCAGCGCCGGGTCCAGCTCCACGAGCGTCACCTCCGCGACGTCCGCGTGCCGCAGCGCCTCGCGGGCCGCGAGGCCGTCGCCGCCGCCGAGGACGAGGACCCGCCGCCGCGAGTCCGGCGCGGCCAGCGCGGGCCGCATCAGCGCCTCGTGGTAGCGCTGCTCGTCCGCGGAGTCGACGCGCAACTGCCCGTCGAGGTAGAGCTCCACGGACCCCCCCTTCTCCGCCGTCAGGACGATCTCCTGCACGTCGGTCGTCTGCGCCACCCGCACCTCCGAGCCGTAGACCGCGTTTCTGGCCGCACGTTCGAAAGGGGCGGACAGGAGTGCGGCGAGCGCGAGGAGCGCCAGGACCGTCGCGTTCCCCGCGAACAGCGCCCAGCGCGCACGCCGGCTCAGGTCGTGCCGGAAGAGATAGAGCACCAGGGCGCATCCCGCCGTCGCGTTGACCGCCCCCGTGATGAGCGCGCTGGAGAGCTGCCCGAGCCACGGGAGCAGCACGAACGGGAAGGCCAGACCGCCGGCCAGCGCCCCCACGTAGTCCGCGGCGAAGAGGTCGGCCACCGCGCCGCCCGGATCCTGCCGCCGGACGCGCTGGATGAGCGTCATCAGCAGCGGCACCTCGGCGCCGATCAGCACGCCGATCGCCAGCGCGTACGCCACGAGCACGAACCGCGGCTGGCCGAACCACGCGAAGCACGCGTGCAGCGCCATCGCCGAGAGGCCGCCGAGGAGCGCGAGCACCGCCTCGACTCCGCCGAAGGCGACGGCCGCGCGGATCCGCAGCCGCTTGGCCAGCAGCGAGCCGACGCCCATCGCGAAGACCATGACGGACAGCACGACGGACGCCTGGGTGACGGAGTCGCCGATCAGGTACGACCCGAGGGCCACCAGCTCCAGCTCGTACACCAACCCGCAGGCCGCGCAGACGAAGACCGTGGCGAGCACGAGAAACCGCCCGGTGGCGGGCGGCACCGGCAGGGCGGGCGGCGGCGCGCCCGGCAGCGCGGGGGCGCGGCCGGGGGCGCGCGTCGTCTGCTCGTACGGTTCGATCACGGAGGAACGATACGTTTGCGCCGGTGCCGCCCCTTGTCACCCACACGTGTGCAATATGCCCTGGACATAGGCGAATTGCCCCCTGTCCACGGCACCGGCGGCGCGCCCGGCGACCGTCCTAGACCGGCTCCGCGACCCGCGCGGCCATCGTCGTCCGCGTCGCCACCAGGCGTCCTTCCTGCGGATACGAGTGCCACGTGCGCCAGCCGACGACGTCACCCTGACGGTGCACCAGGAGCGCGGTGAACGCGTGCGGGCTGCCGGGGAACGTGCCGGCGAGCCCGCGCGGGTGGTCGGCGACCAGCGCCAGCAGCTCCTGGGCGCGGGACTCGAAGGCCCCCCGGGTCAGCGTCTCGACCCGGGCGGCGAACTCGTACTCCCACCCGGCGACCTGCTTGGCCACGCCGAGGGGGAGCGGTGTGCTGCTGCCCGGCAGACAGGCGACGGTCTCGGAACAGACCGAATCGCCGTCTCTGAGCAGCACTTGATGGGAGGCACCGAGGAGTCTGAGCTGTACGTCGGCGGTGCCGAGGCGCAGGTCGAGCACCGCGAGGGCCGGCATGGGATCCATCCCGAGCCGCCATGCGAGGTCCTGGGCCCGGGTATCCGTGTACGAGGTCTTGAGAGTGGTGAGCATGGGTCGGCTCCGCAGGCAGGTGGAAGACATCGGGCCGCCCGCCGCATGGCGGGACCACGAGTGCGGGCGCAGGCCGAGAGGCACACGGGCACGCCCCGGCAGAAGGGGAATGCGCCCGGGAAATACGGAATCATGAAGTGCGGCCCGCCGACAGCGTTTTTACCCTTCTTCACCGGGTTTCCATCGGGCGGGCGCGCGACTGGTCAGTTGTTCACTATGTGACAACTAGCACCCGCCGCCGCCTCCGTCACCGCCGCCACCCCCGCCGCAGTCCCCGCCGCCGGAGTCCCCGCCCCAGTAGCCGGTACCCGCCCCGCCGCCGCTCCCGCCGGCGAAGCCCCTGCGGCGCGTGCCGGACGGCCCGCCGCGGTGGACGGGATGCCTGGAGAGGGTGAAGGACAACGCCACGACCAACCCGATCGCGGCCACGCCGAAAACGATGAATCCCATCGGACCTTCCAATCTCCCCCGCCCCCGCGGAGGTCCGCTGTATCACCGGATGTGCCCCGCGCACGGCCTCCTCAACCCTCCGCCGTGCAAGCATGTCCCCATGGGACGTCCACCGCTGAGCAGCCGTCTGACCCCCTTCGTGACCACGATCTTCGCCGAGATGTCGGCCCTCGCCGTACGCACCGGTTCGATCAATCTGGGCCAGGGCTTCCCCGACACCGACGGCCCCGCGGAGGTCGCCGAGGCGGCCGTACGGGCCATCCGGGAGGGCCGCGGCAACCAGTACCCGCCGGGGCCCGGGATCCCCGAGCTGCGGCACGCCGTCGCGGAGCACCAGCGGCGGTGGTACGGGCTGGAGTGGGACCCCGAGTCGGAGGTGCTCGTCACCGCCGGGGCCACCGAGGCGGTCGCGGCGGCGCTGCTCGCGCTGCTGGAGCCGGGCGACGAGGTGATCGCCCTGGAGCCGTACTACGACTCGTACGCCGCCTGCATCGCCATGGCCGGCGCCCGCCGCGTCCCGGTCACCCTGCGCCCCGGCACGGGTGCAGGTGCCGGCGCGCCCGTGTACCGGCTCGACCTCGACGAGCTGCGCGCCGCCGTCACCCCCGCCACCCGCCTCATCCTCCTCAACTCCCCCCACAACCCCACCGGCACCGTCCTCGACCGCACCGAGCTGGAGGCCGTCGCCGCCCTCGCCCGCGAGCGGGACCTCCTCGTCGTCACCGACGAGGTCTACGAGCACCTCGTCTTCGACGGCGCGCACATCCCGCTCGCCACCCTCCCCGGCATGCGCGAGCGCACGGTGTCCATCTCGTCGGCCGGCAAGAGCTACTCCTTCACCGGCTGGAAGGTCGGCTGGGTCACCGCCCCCGCGCCGCTGGTCGCCGCCGTGCGCACCGCCAAGCAGTACCTGACGTACGTCAGCGCCGGCCCCTTCCAGTACGCCGTCGCCGAGGCGCTGGCGCTGCCGGACGCCTACCTCACCGGGCTCCGCGCCGACCTGCTGCGCAAGCGCGACCTCCTCGCCGCCGGGCTCACGGAGGCCGGCCTGCGCGTCTTCCGCCCGTCCGGGACGTACTTCATCACCGCCGACATCACCCCCCTCGGCGAGAAGGACGGCGTCGCGTACTGCATGTCGCTGCCCGAGCGCTGCGGGGTCGTCGCGGTGCCGACGCAGGTGTTCTACGACGATCCGGACGCCGGGCGCAGCATCGTGCGGTTCGCCTTCTGCAAGAAGGACGAGGTGCTGACGGAGGCGGTGCGGCGGCTGAAGGAGGGCCGTTCGGCGTAAGCCGGGAGGCCGCCGGGGCGGCGGGCCCCGAGCATGGGGGCAGCGGACCCGGAGCGCGAGCGGCAGAGGAGGCGCGGGCATGGAGATCGTCGCGTACGGCGTGCAGGCGGACGAGCGGCCGGTGATCGAGCCCGCCTTCGCGGCGGCGTTCGGCGGCGAGCACACCCTGCGCTGCCTCGACCTGTTCCTCAACCGCGACACCGTGCCCACCGCCGCCGGCTACGAGATCGTCCTCACCGGCGCCAACGACGAGCTGGACGGCACCGCCCTGCACCGCCTCGCCGCCGGCGGCACCCGGTTCCTCGCCCAGCGCTCCACCGGCTACAACAACATCGACCTCGACGCCGCCCGGGACGCCGGCCTGGCCGTGGCCCGCGTCTCGCACTACTCCCCGTACTCCGTCGCGGAGTTCGCCTGGGCCCTGGCGCTGGCCGTCAACCGCCGCCTCGTCCGCGCCGCCACCCGCTCCCGCGAGTTCGACTTCCGCCTCGACGGGCTCATGGGCCGCGACTTCCACGGCCGTACGGCCGGCATCCTCGGCACCGGGAAGATCGGCGAGGTCTTCGCCCGCATCGCGCACGGCTTCGGCATGCGGCTGCTCGGCAGCGACGTCGTGGAGAACCGGAACTGCCTGGCGCTGGGCATGGAGTACGTCGGCACGGACCGGCTGTTCGCCGAGTCCGACCTGATCAGCCTGCACGCGCCGCTGCTGCCGGAGACGCACCACACGGTGGACGCGGCGGCGCTGGCGGCCATGAAGGACGACGCGATCCTCGTCAACTCCAGCCGCGGCGGCCTCGTCGACACCGACGCCCTGATCGAGACGCTGCGCGCCGGGCGTCTGGGCGGCGTGGGCCTGGACGTGTACGAGGAGGAGGCCGGTCTCTTCCACCACGACCGGTCGATGGAGGTGATGCCGGACGACCGGCTGGCCCGCCTGATCACCTTCGGCAACGTCCTGGTCACCTCGCACCAGGCGTACTTCACCGCCGACGCGGTCGGCCAGATCACCGAGGCGACGCTCGGCAACGTACGCGACTGGCTGGCGGGCCGCACGGGCGAGAACTTCCTGCTCCCGCCCGCCGGTTCCGGCTGATCAGACCTTCTCGTACACCGAGACGTGCGACCGGCTCGCCGCGTCGAACGGCCGGCGGTCCCACCCGGAGAACCGCTCCCGCAGCCGCATCCCGGCGAGCCGCGCCATCAGGTCCAGCTCGCTCGGCCAGCAGTAGCGCAGCCGCAGCGGGCGCAGCGCGGTTCCGTTCGCGTCGAACGTCACGCGCTGGTACGTGACCGCCTGCGCGACCGGGTCGTGGACGAGGAACTCCATCTTCACGCTGTCCTCGGTCAGCGCGCGGGTGGCGACGCGCTGGTTGCGGTCGAACTCCTCGAGGTCCTGGACGAAGCACTCGATGACGAACAGCCCGCCGGGCTCCAGGACCGCGGCGACGTTGCGGAAGCAGTCGACCTGGCGATCCTGGTCGGGCAGGTTGAAGAGGGTGTTGAAGACCAGGTACGCGGTGTGGAAGGGGCCGTCCACCGGCACGTCGGCCATGTCGCCGATGGTCACGGGGATGTCGGCGCCGCCGGGCTTCGCGCGCAGTTGCTCGACCATGGCCGTGGAGCCGTCGACGCCCTCGACGGCGACGCCGCGGGCGGCGAGGGGGAGGGCCACGCGGCCGGTGCCGATCGCGAGTTCGAGGGTGCGGGCGCCGGGCGGGACGAGGGCGGCGAGGAAGTCGACGGAGGGGGTGGGATCGTAGGGGTCGCCGTGGTCGTATTCGTGGGCGTAGCGGTCGAAGAACGCGGGATCGTGGAAGACGGTCACGGGGCGGGAGTCAAGCAGGGCGGGCGGGGCCGGGGCGAGCGAATTAATGCGGGGGCGCGGGGGCGTACGGACGGGGGCGCGCGGCTCGTACGGGCGCGGTCCTGCGGGCCGTACGAGCGCGGGCTGCCTGTCGTACGCGCGTGGCCCGCGGTCGTACGCGGGTGCGCCCGCGGGCCGTGCGGCGCACGCGTCGGGGCGGGCGCCCCGCCTTGCGGCCGGACGCCCGCCCCCGTGCCGCTACTTCGTCTCCAGATCCCGCCGCCGGAAGCCCAGCAGGCCCAGCCAGACCAGCCCCACGGCGATCGCCGTGAGCACCAGCAGCGGCGGCCAGGACATGTCCTGTGCCGGGAGCTGCGGGATGTGCCCGAAGGGGGACAGGTCGCTCAGGACGTCCGGGAACTTGAGGATCTCGCCGAGGTAGTCCACGACGAAGCCGTACACCGGGACCACCCAGGCGACCGCCACGGCCCGCGGGAACCAGCCGAAGAGGGCGACCGCCAGGCCGATCGTGACCCACAGGGCCGGGGCGAAGGCCAGGGCCGCGCCGACGAGCTTGAGGAAGAGCCCGCCGTCGCCGGTGGAGGCCGCGCCCGAGGCGCCGAAGCCGATGCCGGCGAGCAGGATCAGCACCGTGCCGCCGGCCGCGCCGACGAGCGTGTGGCTGAGCACCCACCGGTCGCGCGACAGCGCGGTGGACAGCAGCGGCTCGGCGCGGCCCGCGGACTCCTCCGCGCGCGGGCGGAGGGCTGCCATCACGACGTAGATCGAGCAGACGACCGCGAGCACGATCATCACCACCGAGGCGAACGACTCCGCCACGTTGGCGCCGCCGACCTCGGCGAGCTGCTCCTCCAGCTCGTCGACGCCTTCGATCATCTCCTCGGCGTCGCCGAGGATCGATCCGTACATCACGCCGAGCAGCAGCGCGCCCGCGCCGAAGCCGGCGAGCAGGCCGCGGTGCAGCCGGAGCGCGAAGCCGAGCGGGGTGGTGAGCCCCTCCGAGCCGACGGGGCTGCCCAGGCGGGCGGCCCGCAGGCCCGCGCCGACGTCGCGGCGGGTGCTGAGGTAGAAGCCGGCCGCCGCGCAGACCGCGGCCGCGGCGAGCACGAGCAGCAGCGGCCACCAGCGGTTGTCGACGAAGACGTAGGTGCGCTGGACCCAGCCGATCGGCGAGAGCCAGGACACCCAGTCGCTGCCGACGTCGCCCGCGGCGCGCAGCGCGTACGCCGCGCCGATGACGGCCATCGCCATGCCGGACGCCCCGCGCGCGTACGCGGTGACCTGCACGGTGATCGCGGCGACGGCGGCGAAGAAGATGCCGACCGCCGTGTGCGCGAGGCCGTAGAGCAGCGCGCCCTGGCCGTCGACGCCCTCGACGCCCATGCCGGACAGGCCGGCGGCCAGCAGCAGCCCGAGCACCACGTTGGCGACGACGGCGACGCCGAGCGCGGCGGCGAGGTAGGAGTGCCGGCCGACGACGCCGGAGCGCACCAGCTCGGCGCGGTTGGTCTCCTCCTCGGTCCTGGTGTGCCGGGAGATGACGAGCACGCTCATGATGCCGACGAGCACGGCCGTGAAGCCGAGCATCTGGTGGCCGGTCATCGAGCCGATGTTGTAGTCGTCGAGGTAGTGCCGCGGGCCGGTCATGGCCAGGCCGGCGGGGCTGTCCATGGTCTCGGCGATGTCGGCGCGCTTCTTGGCCGTGTCGTACGACGTGTCGAAGCTGCTGACGCTGGAGGCGGTGCCGAGGAAGAGCGCGAGCACCCACACGGGCAGCCGTACGCGATCCCGGCGCAGCGCGAACCGGAAGAGCGTCCCGGCGCCGGCGAGAGCAGCGCCGCCGTCGGCGGCGCGCGGGGGCGCGGCCGGCCGGGACTTCGTGCCCTGGGCGGTGTCGTCGGTGGTGGAGGGGGTGGCAGACATCAGGCCGCTCCCGCCTCCGAGTGGTGGCCGTTGTGCTCCAGCTCGTCGCCGTAGTGTCGGAGCATCAGCTCCTCCAGGGTGGGGGGATGGCTCACCAGGCTGCGGATGCCGAACTCGCCGAGCCGCCGCACGGCGGCGTCGAGGTGCTCGCCGTCGACGGCGAAGTGCACCCGGCTGTCGTCGGTGCGGAGCTGGTGGATGCCGGGGAGTCGGTCGATGCCGGTGGCGGGCCGCTCGGTCTCGGCCTCGATGGTCGTACGGGTCAGGTGGCGCATCTCGCTGAGCGTGCCGGACTGCACGATCTTCCCCAGCCGGATGATGCTCACCCGGTCGGCGAGCTTCTCCACCTGCGCGAGGATGTGGCTGGAGAGCAGGACGGTCTTGCCCTCGGCCTTCGCCTGGGTGATGACGTCCTGGAAGATGACCTCCATGAGCGGGTCGAGGCCCGCGGTGGGCTCGTCGAGCAGGAGCAGCTCGGCGTCGGAGGCGAGGGCGGCGACGATGGCCACCTTCTGCCGGTTCCCCTTGGAGTAGCTCCGGCCCTTCTTGGTCGGGTCGAGGTCGAAGCGCTCGATGAGGTCGTCGCGACGCTGCTTGTCGATGCCGCCGCGGAGCCGCGCGAGCAGGTCGATGGCCTCACCGCCGGTGAGGTTGGGCCACAGCTCGACGTCCCCCGGCACGTAGGCCAGTCGGCGGTGGAGCGTGACGGCGTCGGCCCACGGGTCGCCGCCGAGCACCTGGGCGGTGCCCGTGTCGGCGCGCAGCAGGCCGAGCAGCACGCGGATGGTGGTGGACTTTCCGGCGCCGTTGGGGCCGAGGAAGCCGTGCACCTCGCCCGTCTCCACGTCGAGGTCGAGGCCGTCGAGTGCACGGGTCCGGCCGAATGTCTTGGTCAGGCCGGAGACGGTGATTGCCTTGGTCATAACATGTAAACTACATGAGTATTCACAAATTTGTGAAGTTAAGAAACCGTTAGGGTCGACCCTGACGGGGCCGGACGGGGAGAACGTAGAGAAGTGGCAGATCAGCAGCGTGACGAGCGCGGTGGGCGCGAAGAGCGCGGCGACGGCGCGGAGCGCAGAGCAGGCGCGGGCCGTGACACGGAGGCCGTGGCGAGATACGTGGAACGGGTGGCCGGCGAGCTGACCGAGATGGGCATGCAGCGCATGGCCTCACGGGTCTTCGCGTGCCTCCTGGCGGACGACGCGGGCGCCCTCACCGCCGCGGAGGTGAGCGAGCGGCTGCACGTGAGCCCCGCGGCGGTCTCGGGCGCGGTGCGCTACCTGGCGACGGTCGGCCTCATCACCCGCGAGCGTGAACCGGGCTCGCGGCGCGAGCGGTACCGGATGGAGAGCGACCGCTGGTACCAGATCTTCGCCCAGCGGGAGCACATCATCCGGCGCTTCGAGAAGACCCTGGACTCGGGCGTCGGCATCCTCGGCGCGGACACCCCGGCGGGCCGCCGGATCGAGGAGACGACGGAGTTCTTCGCGTTCCTGCGCGAGGAGAACGGCCGCCTGGAACAGCGCTGGTGGGAGTACGTCAAACGGCGCCAGGAGGCGACGGCGGCGGAGTGACCGCCCCCCTCAGTCGTCCGCGGCGCAGCGCTCCAGAGAAACCCCGGTAGCGGCACCGGCATCCTCCCCCACGGCCAGCCACTCCCCGAACGCGGCGCCACCCCCGAACAGCGTCGCGGCGACGACGAGCCCGGTCACCACCTCGACCCGCCGCCCGCGGGCACCGCGATACCGGACGGGCACCCCCGGCGGCGGATCGAACTCACTCACCCCCCGACCCTCCCCCGCCGCGCGTCCCCCCGCCTCCCCGGCGCAGCAACCGGGTCCACGGGGGATCCCTGGTGCTACGCGCCTCCTGCCCCCGGGTGATACCCGGGCGTGAGCACATGCTGAGGATCGAAACGCTCCTTCGCTCGTCGGACCGTCGGCCAGAGGGGTCCGAAGTGCTCCGCCCAGTCGTCCGCGGTGAGCTCCAGTGCGCTCACGGGATACAGACAGCCGCCGGCGTCCCGGACGCGTTCGTACAGTGCCCGGTTCTCTTCCACCATCCGCTCGATCCGGTCGGCGTCCTGCGGGCCCGACCGGATCAGGTTGAAGGCGAAGACGACCGGCTCGTCGGGGAGACGGACGAGGGGCGTCGCGACGGCGCGCGGGTCGATCGGGTAGAGCATGATCCGGCCGAGGCCACCGAGTTCGCCGGGCGCGAGATCACGGAGCACGCCGCGTGCGACCCGCTCCGCCGCCGAACCGGGCAGGAAGGTCGTCAACCACGGATGGGGGCGCGACCACTCGCCGGTTGAGCGCTGGGCATGCTCGAAGCGGTCGAACAGCTCCAGGTACTCCTCATAGGAGATGTCCTCGACCTCGGAACGGGACCGGTCGTCGCGGAGACCGTCCAGGACGAGGGCGTCGTTCGGCGGCTCGTCCGACGGATGAAAGACGACCATCTCGAGTTGGTACTGCCACCGGTCGCCGCCCGGAAGGATCGCGCCCTGCAGGTGGTCCGCCCGGGTGTCGCGGAGGACGTGCCGCTGGCCGGCGACGAGGCCCTCCAGATCGGGGTACGAGAGGACGTAGCGGCGCGCGCGATCGGGGGCGGGAACCAGCGCGAGGGTGGCGCGGGTGATGATCCCGAACTGCCCGAGCCCGGCGCGGACCGAGTCGAACAGCCCGGAGTTCTCGCTCGGCGAGCACGTCACGACCTTTCCCTCGCCGGTCACGGCCTCCAGCTCCAGCACGTGGTCGGTTTGCATGCCGTGCTCGTTCGTCGTCCCGCCGATCCCGCCGACCGAGAGGGTCCCCCCGACGGTGAGATCGAGGTAGTTCGTGAGCACCGGCGGAGTGCGGCGCGCGGGCAACGTCCGGGCGAGGACGGCCCTCCACGTCGCCCCGGCGTCGACCACGACGCGGTCCCGGCCGACGTGCCCGATGCCGTCGTGGCCGCTCATGTCCACGACGATCCCCCCGTCCACCTGCGAGCGGCCGTAAACGGAATGGCCTCGGCCGCGGGCGGCGAGCTGCTTTCCGCTGGCCGACGCCCACCGGATCATGGCCGCGATGTCCTCGACCGACCCCGGGCGCAGGACGGCCAGCGGCATCCGGTGGACCAGGTGACCGAAGTCGGCGGCGGCCGGGGCCCGGGCGGAGGACGCCGTGAGCAGGTCCCCGTCCAGCGGCGGCATTCCTGCCGCGGGGAAGGCGGAGTCGTCCGGCATGGTGGTTCCGTTCCTCCGCGATCGGCTGCCCTGGCTCCTCACCGTAGAGGGCGGCCTTGCCGCGGCCCCTCCCGGAACCCGGGGAGCATCGCGCGAGCTGCCCTGATTGAGCCGTTCGCGTCCGGGGTGACCGGAAACGCCTCGCCGCGCTCCGTCAGGGGATCGGGGCCGTGATGAGGCGCCAGGCGTTGGGGTGGGCGGTCCACGTGCGCTGGTTCACCGGGGGGCTGAGGAGGGCGTCGGCGCGGTAGCGGAAGTCGCTGCCCCAGACTCGTACGCTGCGGGCCTCCGCGTGCAGCGGGTCGCCCAGGCCGCGGGGGCGGATCACCACCTGGGCCAGGCCGCTCGTCGGGTCCGTGACCACCCGCACCTGCGCCGCCCGGCCGTCCAGGTCCGCCAGCAGTACGCCGTCCGCCTCCACGCGGAGGCGGAAGTCCGCGTCCGGGGGCGTCGTCTCCGCCGGGTCGCCGCCGGCCGCGGCCGGCGTCTCCTCCGGCGTCGGCGGCCAGCCCTCCGCGCCGCCCGACTCCCAGCCGCCCGTCGCGTCCTCCGCGCCCCACTCCGTCACCACCGGCGGCGTACCCGCCTCGCGGCCGGTTCCGTTCCGCTGGCCCACCGCACGGGCCGCCAGCGCCCGCAGGCCCGCCGCCGGAGTCCACCGGCGGCCCACCGCGCTCGCTCCCGAGCCCACCCGCTGCGTCAGGGCCGCCAGGCCGCCGGGCGCAGGGGCGGCCGGGGTGGTCGCCTGTGCACCGGTCTGTGCGCTCGCGGCTTCCGGGGTCCTCCTGGCACCCTCCTCCGGCGTGCCCGCCCCCGCCGCCGGCAGGCGCAGCGCGTCCAGCACCACCCCGCCCCCGTCGTCCACCAGCAGTCCCAGCCGGCGCTCCTCGCCGTCCAGCACCGTCCGGGCCGCGGCCACCGTGCCCGTGGGGACGCCCAGCGTCGCCGCCAGCGTTCTCGCCGTGCCCACCGGGACCAGCGCCAGCGGCGTGTCCGCCAGCGTCTCCTGGCGGCGCAGCTCGCTCACCACCCGCAGGAACGCCCGGTCGTCACCGATGACCACCGGCCGGCGGGCCCCCCGGCGGGCCAGGGCGCGCGCCAGTTCCGGCGCGGTCTCCGGCAGGCAGATCTTCGTGGCCGCCGCCGCGGAGAGCACGTCCCTCGCGATCCGTACGGCTTCCCCGTCCGCCCGCCGTGCAGCGGGGTCGATGAGCACGAGCAGTGAGCGCCCGGTGGGGTCTGGAGCCGACACCACGGTCCTTCCTCAGGTAATCTCTCGGTGCAAGAGCCCCTGTCGCACTTGTGCCAGGGGCTTCGTCTATCCGGGGCCCGGTCCGATCCCCGGTGCACGGCGCACCGCACGTTGGACATGCCCCGCCCGGAAGGGGTGTACGCCTGTGCCCGCACTTGTGCTGCTCGGTGCTCAGTGGGGTGACGAAGGCAAGGGGAAGGCCACCGATCTGCTCGGCGGCTCGGTGGACTACGTGGTGCGCTTCCAGGGCGGGAACAACGCCGGGCACACGGTGGTGGTCGGCGATCAGAAGTACGCGCTGCACCTGCTGCCGTCGGGCATCCTGTCGCCGAGCTGCACGCCGGTGATCGGCAACGGCGTGGTCGTCGATCCCGAGGTGCTGCTCGGCGAGCTGAGCGCGCTCCAGCAGCGCGGCGTGGACACGTCCAAGCTGCTCCTCAGCGGCAACGCGCACCTCATCACCGCGTACCACACCGATCTCGACAAGGTGACGGAACGGTTCCTCGGCAAGCGGAAGATCGGCACCACGGGCCGCGGCATCGGCCCGGCCTACGCCGACAAGATCAACCGCGTCGGGATCCGGGTGCAGGACCTCTTCGACGAGTCGATCCTGCGGCAGAAGGTCGACGCGGCGCTGGACCAGAAGAACCAGATCCTCGCCAAGCTCTACAACCGCCGCGCCATCCGCCCCGACGCCGTCGTCGAGCAGCTCCTCGGCTACGCGGAGCAGGTGCGCCCGTACGTCGCCGACACCACCCTCGTGCTCAACGAGGCCATCGACGACGGGAAGGTCGTCCTCTTCGAGGGCGGGCAGGGCACGCTCCTCGACGTCGACCACGGCACGTACCCCTTCGTCACCTCGTCCAACCCGACCGCGGGGGGCGCCTGTACGGGAACCGGCGTCGGCCCCACTCGGATCAGCCGGGTCATCGGCATCCTCAAGGCGTACACAACGCGC
Source organism: Streptomyces sp. WAC 06738 (assembly GCF_003945505.1). Classification (NCBI taxonomy): domain Bacteria; kingdom Bacillati; phylum Actinomycetota; class Actinomycetes; order Kitasatosporales; family Streptomycetaceae; genus Streptomyces; species Streptomyces sp. WAC 06738. Next base: position 4,301,214 of record NZ_CP029618.1, read on the forward strand.
GTCGGTGCCGGACCGTTCCCGACCGAACTCCTCGACGAGGACGGCGACCGGCTGCGCACCATCGGCGGCGAGCGCGGCGTGACCACCGGCCGGGACCGGCGCTGCGGCTGGTTCGACGCGGTGATCGCCCGCTACGCGACCCGCGTGAACGGCCTGACGGACTTCTTCCTCACCAAGCTCGACGTGCTCACCGGCTGGGAGCGCATCCCCGTCTGCGTCGCGTACGACATCGACGGCCGCCGGGTCACGGAACTGCCGTACAGCCAGACCGACTTCCACCACGCCACGCCCGTGTACGAGATGCTGCCCGGCTGGTCCGAGGACATCTCGAAGGCCACGTCCTTCGAGGAACTGCCGAAGAACGCGCAGGGCTACGTCAAGGCGCTGGAGGAGATGTCCGGCGCGCCCGTGTCGGCGATCGGCGTCGGCCCCGGGCGGGACGAGACGATCCAGATCAACTCGTTCCTCTGAGCCTGCCCCTAAGTCAGTCAGCCGTCAGACCGTTCCCTTGAGGCGCTGGTCCTGCAGCGTCGTCAGTTGCTGCACGGCAAGCAGCGCCATGATGCTCGTCACGATCAGCACGAACGAGAACAGCAGGTCGAGCAGCACGATCTGGATCGCCGAGTCGATCGAGCTGCCGACCTCCCAGTCCTCCGCCGTGACCAGGGCGAGCACCATGGTGGCGACCCAGGTGGCCCACCAGAAGTTCAGGACGCCCTTCCCGTACGTCACGGGCCGCGGCCCGTAGCCGGCGGGCGGGCGCGCGTGGTGCGGGAAGGGGCTGGATATCCGGAAGATGTCGTTCGCGATCTGCAGGGGAAACCAGAACTGGGCGACCGGGATGAACCAGGAGCCGACGGCCAGCCCGGTGGAGTAGCGCACCTGACCGGGGGCGAACGCCTCCGAGTTCGTCCGCAGCCGGTAGAACCAGACCGACCACAGCACGGCGCACACCGTGAAGAGGAGCACGTTGCCGGCGGTGAAGTTCTCCATCCGGTCGAGGTCCTCGGCCATGTACCAGGTGTCGGCGCCGTCCTCGCCCAGCAGCACCAGGAGGTTGATCTCCTGGATGACCTGGAGGCAGACGAACGCCGCGTAGATGCCCAGCAGCACTTGGAGCGCGGTGGCGACCGGCCGCACCGCGCGCGGCCGGAGCGGCAGCGGCGGGTGCGGGGTCTGCCAGCCGGTCTGGCCGTAGGGCGGCGGCGGGGTGCGGTAGGGCGGCGGGTGCGCGGTGGGCGCGGTGCCGTACGCGGCGGGGCGGTGCTGCTGGGCGTGGGCCGGGGCGCCGTACGGCTGGTGGTGCTGGGGCTGCATGCCGGTGTGACCGTACGGGCCGGGGCCGGGGCCGGGGCCGGCGCCGGTGAGCGGCGGCCCGTACGCGGGCGCCGCCCCGGCCGTCCCCGTCATCCCGCCCGCCGCCTGCGGCGTCTCCGCGTCCAGCAGCTCCACCGCCCGCCGTGCCAGCAGCTCCAGCAGCGTCCCCGGCAGCCACGGCTTGAGCTGCGCCGCCTCCTCCGTCAGCGCCACCAGCTCCGCGACCTGCGGCCGTGCGTCCGGCTCCTTGGCGAGACAGCGCTCGATCAGCGTGCGCAACTCGCCCTCGATGCCCGACAGTTCCGGCTCCTCCGCGGCGATCCGGAACATCAGCGCGTGCGCGCCGCTGTCCTCCGTACCGAACGGCATCCGCCCGGTCGCCGCGAACGCCAGCACCGTACCCAGGCAGAACACGTCGCTCGCCGCCGTGACCCGCTCGCCGCGCACCTGCTCGGGCGACATGAAGCCGGGCGAGCCGATGACCGCGCCGGTGCGGGTGAGCCCGTCCCCCGCGGCGGTGACCGAGTCCAGCGCGCGGGCGATGCCGAAGTCGATGACGCGCGGCCCGTCGATGGTGACGAGGATGTTGGACGGCTTGAGGTCGCGGTGGACGAGCCCGGCGGCGTGGATCGCCTGCAACGCGCGCGCCAGCCCGCCCGCGAGCGCGCGCACGGAGGCGTCGGGCAGCGGGCCGTGGTCCTTGGCGACGACCTCGTGCAGCGAGGGTCCCGCGACGTACCCGGTGGCCACCCAGGGGGTCGCGGCGTGCGTGTCGGCGTCGAGCACGGGCGCGGTCCACTCGCCGCCGACCCGGCGCGCGGCGGTGATCTCCTGCGTGAAGCGCCGACGGAACTCCGGCTCGCGCGCCAGCTCGGCCTTGACCAGCTTCACCGCGGCGGTCCTGCCGCGCTCGGAGCGGGCGAGGTAGACGCGTCCCATGCCGCCCTCGCCGAGCCGTCCCAGCAGTTGGTACGAGCCGACGCGGCGTGGATCGTCCGGTCCGAGGCTGTCCATGCTGCCCCCTTCCCCCCTCGTCGGGGGAGCCTATTGTGTCGGGTCGGCAGGCGAGCCGTCCGCCCTTGTGTAGTGCCGGGTGCGCTGCTCGCCGCCGAGGAACTGGCGGTCCAGCACAGAGCCGTCGGCGGTCGCCTGCATCGCGGACGGGAAGCCGGGCACGCAGGGGCCGCCGAGCTTGCCGGTGCGCGAGTCGTCGCCGAGGCCGTCGGGGGTCTCGCCGGTGCCGGTGCCGTCCGGGTCGTCGGGATTGTCCGGTCCCGTGACGGAGGTGATCTCGGAGGGGCCGAGCAGCACGCGGTCGTCGCGCTGGTCGACGCCGACGAAGTCGGCCTTCGCCCGGCAGGTGTCGCCGTCGCCGGTACGGGTCGTGAAGTGCACGGCGATCTGCCCCGGGGCGGCCTGCACGACCTTCATCACCTGGGTGCCGGACCCGGCGGGCCGCTGCCAGTTCCCCAGCAGCTCGCGCGGCATGCGGCGGTCGCGGGGCTCGACCTTGGTCAGCTCGGCGGTACGGCCGTTGTCGGCGCGCCAGAGCAGCGTGCCGTCCTCGTACGTGAGCATGTGCCCGCCGACGGCCGTGCACTCGCCCGCGGGCGCGGCCTCGACGACCTCGGTGTCGAGGTGCAGCCCCTTGTCGGTGGAGGTCAGCTCGCCCTCGCTGGTGCACTGCGACTCGCCGCTGAGCACGATGCTGGTGGCGACGACCTCGCCCTTCTCGCCGGGGCGGATCGTGAACTGGCGGTAGGTGCCGGTGGGTTCGCCGCCGTTGAGCTGGGTGCCGAGCCAGGTGCCGACGTACTCGTCGGGGACGTCGGAGCCGCGGGCGGCGGGGGCGCCGCCGTCGCGCTGGGTGGCGAGGGCGACGGGCACGGCGACGCCGGCGGCGACGAGGAGGGCGAGCGCGGCGAGCAGCCGGGCGCGGGTGCGCCGGCGGCGGGGCGGGGCGTCATTGCCGGGGCCGGGTGCGGTGGTGTCGGCGGCGGGGTGGGCCGCGGAGCCGTAGGCGGCGGGGGTCTCGTACGGGCGGGTGGGGCCGGGGCGGGAGTTCTCCCCGTCCCCGCCCCTTCCCGAAACCCGGGGCTCCGCCCCGGGACCCCGGTCCGCAGCCTGCGGCCGCGCGCCGCCGGCGCCGCCCGCGGAGCGCTGGACGGTGACGTCCTCGGAGCCCGCGGCCCGGGGCCACGCCCCGCCCCCGACCGCGCCTCCGGCGCGTGTCGCGTGCGCACCCGCCTCGTCCGCCGCACCGGACGCGGGGCTCGCGCCCGGCCCGTACGCCGTCGCGGCGCCCGTCGCATGGCTGCCGGCTCCTCCCGCCGTCCCCGCACCGGGGACTCGGCGCCGCGCGCCGGAGTCCCGGTTCTCCGCCGGGCCTCCGGCGGCGTGGCCTGATTCGCTCGTGCCCCTGCCCAGACGCTCCGCGCCGGGTCCGGGGTAGGCCGGGGCCCCGGCTCCGCCGGCCGTCCCGGCACCGGGGACCGGGCGCTGCGCGCCGGAGTCCGGGTCCGTCGCCGGGCCGTCCGTGCCCGCGCCTCGGTGCTCCGCGCCGGGTGCGTGGCCGCCGGCCGGGCCGTGGGGGATTCCGGTGCCTGTTGCGTAGCCGCCGGCTCCGTCCGCCGCAGGACCGTGGGACCACTCGGCCCCCGTGGAGCCGCCGCCCACGCCGTTCTGTGCCTCGCCACCCCCGACCCGGCGCTCCGCGCCGGGGTCTCCGGGCGCGCCGGCCCCCGCGGGGGTTCCGTGGGCGCCCACTTCGCCCGCCCCGGTGCCCGCCGCCAGGCGGCTCTGGGCCGGCGGGGTCGGGTCCGCCGGGGGGACCGTGCGGAGCGGGCTCGTGTCGCGGTCACCGGCCGGGGGCGTGTCCGTGTCCAGGAGGCGTGCGGCCTGGCGGCCCAGGTCGGCCGTGAGCGCGGCCGGGAGCCACGCCGCCTCCGGGTCCGGCGGGCCCGTCAGCCCGGCGATCGCCTCCGTGCCGTGCCGGTTCCCCGGAAGCTTGGCCAGGCAGCCGGATATGAGGCCGTGCAGCGCCGGGTCCGTCACTCCCGCCAGGTCCGGGTCCTCCTGGACGACGCGGAACATCACCGCGTGCATCCCGGACGAACTCGACCCGAACGGCGCCCGCCCCGTCGCCGCGTACGCCAGCAGCCCGCCCAGGCAGAAGACGTCGCTCGCCGCCGACACGTCCTGCCCGATGATCTGCTCCGGGGACATGAAGCTCGGCGAGCCGACGACGATGCCGGTGCGCGTGACCGTGCCGTCGGAGAGCGAGTCCAGCGCGCGGGCGATGCCGAAGTCGATGACGCGCGGGCCCTCGATGGTGACCAGCACGTTGGACGGCTTGAGGTCGCGGTGCACCAGCCCGGCCGCGTGGACGTCGCGGAGCGCGGAGGCCAGCCCGTACGCGAGGGTGAAGAGCGACTCCGGCGGCAGCGGCCCGTACCGCTCGACGACCTCCTGGAGCGTCGGCCCGGCGACGTACCCCGTGGCGACCCACGGCACCGGCGCCTCGGTGTCGGCGTCGAGCACCGGCGCCGTCCACTTGCCGCCGACGCGCGCCGCGGCGCGCACCTCCGTACGGAAGCGGGCGCGGAACTCCTCCTCGGCGGCCAGCTCCGGCTTGACCAGCTTGACGGCCACCGTTCTGCCGCCGGCGGTCCGGCCGAGGTAGACCCGGCCCATGCCGCCGGCGCCGAGCCTGCCGAGCAGCCGGTACGCCCCGATCTGTCGCGGATCCTGCGGCGCCAGCGGTTCCACGCTCTCCATTCCCCTACCCCCGTGGTCTACCCGGAGAGCGTAGGCGGTGACCGGGGGTGGGGATGAGGGGGGCCGGGATTGTCGTTGCGGTGCTGTCACACCATCGTCGTGGGGCGGTGATCTCCGCCCGCGGTGGATCAGCGGCGGTCACGGGCCTTGCGGGGCCTCCGCGCCGCGGGGCTCCGGGCCAGGTCAGCGGCCTTTTGCCCGCCGGGGCCGCGGCCCGGCTGCCGACCCGTGCCGTGGCCGGGGTTCCGGTCCGCCTCCCGGTCCGCCGCACCTCCTCTTCCGCCGATGCCTTCTCCCGCCTCCCCGGCCTCCTTCGCCCCCTTCGCCTCCGCCGCCTCTTCCGCCGCCTCGGCGTCTTCCGCGTCCTCCGCCCGCAGCGCCTCCAGCGCGGCCGACAGCCGCCGCAGCGCCGCCAGCGTCTCGCCGAACCGTGCCTCGCCGCCCAGCCGGTGCGCGAGCCGGCCGGCGAACTCCGCGTGCCCCGGCCCCAGCCGCGCCAGCGCCCGGCGCCCCGCGGGGGTGGGGCGGAGCAGCTTGGCGCGGCGGTGTGCGGGGTTCGGTTCGTACGCCGCGAGCCCGCCCGCCACCAGCACGTCCGCGATCCGCTGCACGCTCTGCCTGGCCATGCCCAGACCGCGCGCGACCCCGGCGACGGACAGCGGTTCGCGGCGGACCGCGTACAGCACCTGCCAGCGCGCCGCCGTCAGCCCCGCGGGCGCGGCCAACCGGTCGCCGCGCGCGAGGAACTGGCCGCCGAGCCGGAACGACGCCGCCGCGGCGGCGTCCAGGAGCGCGGCCGCACCGACGGCGGGCACGCCGTCCCCGTCCGACCCGCCGTCGCCGGTGCTCTCGCGCATGGTCCGCCGCCCTCCGCTCTCCGTCGCTTTTCGGCCGGTTACGCGCAGACGGCCAGGTAAACGGTTCTGCAGGCCCGGCGCCCGCCTTCCGGCACGACAGCATGCTGTCAAAACGACAGCATGCTGTCGATCACCGCCACGCGGTGCGCTTATCGTGTGGGGGCATCCCCCATCAGGAAGGCCCACCGCATGACCCCCGCAGGCGCCGTGGTCCGGCGCGACACGCTGCGTGCACAGATCGCCGACGCCCTGCGCGACGAGATCCTGGCCGGCCGGCTCGCGGCCGGGCAGAACATCACGGTCGGCGAGATAGCGGAGCAGTACGGGGTCTCCGCAACCCCCGTACGCGAAGCCCTGGTCGACCTCTCCGCCCAGGGTCTCCTCGACGTCGAGCAGCACCGCGGCTACCGCGTGCACGCCTTCACCCTCGACGACTTCCGCGCCATGGCCGACGCCCGCACCGTCGTCCAGATGGGCGTCTTCCGTGCCACCCCTCCGCACATCGTCGACCCGCCGCCGGGCGCGCTCGTCGCGATGCGCCGCCGCGGCGAGGAGGCGGAACGGGCCGCGAAGGCCGGGGACCTCGACGTGCTCGTCCACTACGACCTGCGCTTCTGGCGCGAGATCACCAGCCTGATCGGCAACGCCTACATCAGCGAGTTCCTGGAGCGGGTGCGCATCCACTGCTGGGTGTTCGCCGTGCCGTATCTGCGCGCGGCGAGCGAGGACTGCGTGCCCGGCACGTTCTGGCAGGGGCACATGCAACTCGTGGAGGCGATAGAGCGGCGTGACGTGGCCGCCGCCGAGGAGGTCGTACGGACGTACAACCGGCACTCGCTCGAGCTGATCGAACGCCTCGCGGGCGGCTGAAGGTCCGGCCCCGGGGCCGGGTGGCCGAGACCCGGCGGAGGCGGGGCGCGCTACCCGGCCGGGGGGTGCTGCGCGGCCGCCGTCAGCGGCTACGCTGAGCCGAACCGCGCAGTTAAGGAGCGTACCGCTTGGCCTGCGACCTCTGGCTGGTGCCCCTCGTCGACGTCCTGTGCCACAGCCCCGACAACCCCTTCGCCGAGGAGATCGCCGCCTACGACGCGGCGCTGGCGCAGGCGGGGCTGCCGCCGGTGCCCGTGCAGAGCTACATGCCGGGCCTCTCCGGGGACGTCGCCCCGGTCGCCGGCTTCGACTACGACGCGCTGCACTTCCTGCGCCGCGCGTACCTGCTGCAGTTGTGCGGCCTCGAAGTCACGCCGGTCGGCGAGCTGGGCGGGGACTACGAGCAGTTGCTGGAGATGTTCGAGTCCACGGCGCAGCAGTCGCACCTGGTCTGGCACTACGACCACGCGGGGGCGTACGTCCCCGTCGACTTCCCGCATCCGCTGGTGACGGAGGAACTGCTGGCCGGCGGCGGGCCGCTGGGCTCGGCGCAGGGGCTCGTACGCGAACTCATGGCCGTCGCCCCGGCGATCGGCATCGACCCGGACAACCCGCCCCCGGCCCCGGCACCGCCGCCGGGGCCGACCGAGCTGTCGGAGCCGGCGGCGACGGCGCCGGCGGACGGCGGGGAGTTCGCGCAGGAGCGGCACGTGTGGCTGGGACTGCACGCGGCGGCGACGCGGAGCCTGGCGCAGGGGTCGATGATCGTCTTCAGTTGACGGCCGGGTCGGCGGCTTCGGGGGTACGGGCCGGGTCGGCGGTGAAGTCCGTGCCGTTGCCCGGCACGCCGACGCCGCGCCAGGTGAACGGCAGGCCCGTGGCCCGCCGCGGATCGGGGCCGTCCATGAGCTGGAAGTGCAGGTGCGGCTCGCTGGAGTTGCCGGAGTTGCCGCACTCGGCGAGCTGCTGCCCGGCCCGTACGGCATCGCCTTCGCGGACGGTCGCCGAGCCGCGCCGCAGATGCGCGAAGAGGGCGTACGAACCGTCCTCCAGCTCCAGCACGACGTGGTTGCCGACGATCGCGCCGATGCCGGCACCGGCGGCGACCGAGCGGACCATCTGCTCGACGACCATCAGGTACGCCAGTCCGAGGACGGTGTTGCGGGCGCGGTGGTCGCGGTGCGCGGAGCCGGCGACGGTGACGACGCGGCCTGCGGCGGGAGCGAGGACGGGGGCGCCGAAGGCGGGGAAGTCCCGGTTGGCGGGGAACGGCGGCCACCAGCGGAGCGCGGGGGCGGACGCGGCTGCCGGGGTGCCGCCGTCCGCGGGGGCGTTCCCGGGGGCGCGGATGATGTCGATGGCGTACGTCTGGGCGAGGAAGTGGGTGCCGTGGCTGGGCACCTTGTCCGCGGGGCTGTTGAACGCGCGCCAGCGCCCGGCGACGGGGGAGTGGAGGAGGACGGCGCCGGGGAGCGCCCCGTCGGCGCCGGGTGCGTCCTGGGCGCCGCGCCGCCGCAGGGCCCGTACGGCACCGAGGGCCAGCCGCACGGCGATCTCCGCCATGGCGGTGCCCCAGACGGCGACGGCGACCCACAGGGCCACGCGCCCGGCGCCGCCCGTCTCGACCCCGGCCAGCGCCGTGCCCACCAGCGCGACGGTGGCCACCACCTGCGCGCAGCGCACCACCCCGACGACCCGTGCCCACCTCACGCGTAACCCCCGCTCGTCCTTTGCCGCCTGCCCCTTACCACTGTGCCCTACGGGCGGGGGGTGCCGATTGGCGCCGTGGGCCCGGGGTGAGGAAGCGCGGCGGTGCGGCGGTCCGTTCGGCTAACGGCCCGGGGGTTCCGGGGGGCGTTGGCGCGGCATGGTGGGGCGTAGGCCGGCCGGGGGAGGGGGGCGCGGGCCTGGGGCTGGGTCTCGGGGCAGCGGGCCCACGCCAGCGACTGCGTCGCGAGCGCCGCCCTGCCGCCGCCGAACGCCACCATCCAGTCCGCCGTCTCGGCCCGTACCAGCTCCGTCACGTCCTCCGTGAAGCGCCGCAGCACCACCAGGCACCGCTCCGCCGCCTCGCTCGCCGTGCCCTCCGTCGGGCCCAGCACCTCCCGCACCGACTCCGACGCCCAGTCGAACTGCAGCGCCTCCAGCCGCCGCTGCACCGCCTGCGCCGTGGCCACGTCGCGCATCCAGCCCGCCGTCACCCCGAAGAAGCGGTCCGCCGCCAGGCACGCCAGCGCCGCGAAGAGCGCCACGAACGCCCAGCCGGCGAACCGGTCCGGCACCGTCTCCGTCAGGTCCAGCACCGGCAGCGCCGCGCCCGCCGCCGCGCAGACCGCCGCCGAGGCCCGCAGCGCCCGCGCCGCGCGGCGCTTGACGCGGCGGGCGGCCAGGTACGACTCGGCGGTGTGCAGCGCGCCCTCCTCCGCCCACAGGTACAGCTCGTCCAGCCGCTTGGCCGGGTCGCCCCAGTCGCCGAGCGGGAACGGCCGGGCCAGCAGTTCACCGGGCCGCGCCGCGGTGCCGGGGCCGGGGCCGCCCCCGGCACGGTCCGCGCCGCGGCCCCCGCGCCCCGCCCGGCTCCTGCGGCCGAAGAGGCCGCGCCCGCCGCGGCCTTCGCGGGTGGCGCCGGTCGCGGTGCCGGTCGTCCGGGTCTCCTCCGAGTGGTTCATGACGGGTCTCCCTGCTCGTCGCTCGAACTCGTCTGCTTCTGCCGGTTTCCGGCTTGACCTCTGGGTTCTGTGGGCTCTGTGTGACGGACGTGACGTGTGATGACTGGGCAATCGGATGGTGCGCCCGCGGCGGCCTTCCTACCGCCGAACGAGGGGACACGAGCCGAAAATGGCGTTATTTACCCTCGTAAGGAGTGGTTGACCGGGTATGGGGGCGAAAGCGCCGTCACCCGGACCGGTGGCCCGGGAGCCGACCGTTAGGCTGACCCCGTGAAGGTCCTCGTCATCGGCGGCGGCGCCCGCGAACACGCCCTGTGCCGCGCCCTCTCCCTCGACCCCGGCGTCCGCGAACTGCACTGCGCCCCGGGCAACGCCGGCATCGCCGCCGTCGCCCGGCTGCACGCCGTCGACGTACTCGACGGCCCCGCCGTCGCCGAACTCGCCGCAGGACTCGGCGCGGACCTCGTCGTCGTCGGCCCCGAGGCGCCCCTCGTCGCCGGTGTCGCCGACGCCGTACGGGTACGCGGCATCGACTGCTTCGGACCGGGCGCGGAGGCGGCCCGGCTGGAGGGGTCGAAGGCGTTCGCGAAGGACGTGATGGCCGAGGCCGACGTGCCCACCGCCCGCGCCTACGTGTGCACCACCCCCGAGGAGGCCGACACGGCACTCGACGCCTTCGGCCCGCCGTACGTCGTCAAGGACGACGGCCTCGCGGCCGGCAAGGGCGTCGTGGTCACCGGCGACCTGGAGGCGGCACGCGCGCACGCGCGCGCCTGCACCGCCGCCGGGCAGGTCGTGATCGAGGAGTTCCTCGACGGCCCCGAGGTGTCGCTCTTCGCGGTCACGGACGGTGAGAGCGTCGTACCCCTGTCCCCCGCACAGGACTTCAAGCGGGCGTACGACGGCGACGAAGGGCCGAACACCGGCGGCATGGGCGCGTACACGCCGCTGCCGTGGGCCGACCCGAAGCTCGTCGACGAGGTCGTCGAGACCGTGCTCCAGCCGACCGTCGACGAGATGCGCCGCCGCGGCACCCCCTTCGCCGGGCTGCTCTACGCGGGTCTGGCGCTCACCTCGCGCGGCGTACGGGTGGTGGAGTTCAACGCCCGCTTCGGCGACCCCGAGACCCAGGCCGTCCTCGCCCGGCTGCGCACCCCGCTCGCCGGGCTGCTCCAGGCCGCCGCGCAGGGCCGGCTCGCCGCGTTCCCGCCGCTGGTGTGGAGCGACGACGCGGCCGTCACCGTCGTCCTCGCCGCCAAGGACTACCCGGCGAAGCCGCGCACGGGCGACGTCATCACCGGACTGGACGCGGTCGAGGCCGAGGACGCCCCGGATGCGTACGTCCTGCACGCCGGTACCAAGCTCGATGACTCCGGCCACATCGTCAGCGCGGGCGGCCGGGTGCTGTGCGTCACCGCCGTGGGCGCCGACCTCACCGCCGCCCGCGACCGCGCCTACGAGGCGATTCGGCGGATCGGTCTCGACGGTGCGCACTACCGCGGCGACATCGCCGCGCGCGCCGCGGAGGCCGCCGCCGGCTGAAATTTCACCGCGTCCCGACCTTTGCCCAAGGCCATTCCATCGGGTGACCGGGCGGCGGTCCTGCTGACGTGGCCGCGCCCCCCAACTATGGTGCACCTGCCCGACGTACCGGCCGTCCGGTCGGCTTCGTCCGGGCAGTGGGGGCCTGATCAGGCCAACTGGCCTACCGGCATTGCACTGGCCGTGGCCGGTGCGACAGTGGTGGAGTACGGCCGTTTCGCCTCGTTACGGCCGTCGCCCTACCCGTCGGCGGTTGAGGGGGTGAGGTACGGACGTGTCCACAGCGACCGGTTCGGAGGCGGGTGCGCAAGCCGCCCGCTCCCGCGCTCTCGCCGTCCTGCGCGTACGGGGAGCGGCCTTCGGGGTCGTCCTGCTGCCGGCGGCGGTGGCCGTCGTGCTGCTGGCGGGCTCGGCCATGGGGCGCGTCGACGGGGTGCTCGCGGCGCTCCGCTGGCCAGTCGTCGCGCTCGCCGTCCTGGCGCCCGCGCTGGCCGCCGCCGTCGCGCGGTCCATCTCGCGCGCGGAGCCCGCGGCCACGCTGACGGTCCCGGTGCCGCGCCGGGCCGCCCCCGACCTCTACCGCCTCGTCGGCGACCTCGCCGAGCGGCTGGGCGTGCCGGTGCCGGCGGCGGTGGCGCTCACCCCGGACTGCGACAGCTGGCTGGAGGACCCGGGCCCCGCCCCGGCGGGCGTGCGGAGCTGGCTGCGGCGCCTCGGCCGCCGTACGGCCCGGGCGCTGCGCCCCCGCGGGCCCGGCGGCACGGGCTCCGGCTCCGTCACCGTCCCCGGTTCGCGTACGGCCCCGGGCCTGCCCGGTGCGTACGGTGCGGGCGACGCGGCGGTGTTCGGCTCCGGCGACGGGCAGGGCGCGCCGCGCGGCCCCGCCGCGGAGAGCCACGCCGCCGCGGCCGCGGCCCGGCGGCAGGCGTCGGCGGAGGCGTCGTACGCGCCGAACTGGCGCGAAGTCGTCGAGCGCGCCACCGCCGACCCGGAGGGCCCGGTGCTCGTCATCGGCTCGCCGTTCCTGTGGTGGATGCGCGTCGGCGAGCTGCGTGCGGTCCTCGCCCCGGTCGTCGCCGGGACGGCGGCCTCGGCCCAGCCCGACATCGCCGCGGCGCGCCGCTTCGTACGGGCCCTGGACTCGGCGGCGGCGCTGCCGTCCCGGGCGCCGGGGAGCGCGGAGGGCCCCGGTCCGTACGAGGCCGCTCCCGGTCCGTACGACGCGGGCCCCGGGCCGTACGAGACGGGCGTGGGCGCGCCGCTCGGCGGTCCTGACCCGTACGCCCCCGGCCCTCACCCAACCCCCGGCCCCGCCCGCCGGGGCCCCCGCGCCCGCGCGGGCCTGCTCTGGCGGCGGTTCACCGGCGGCATCGCGCGGCTGCTGCTGCGCGCCTGCGGCGAGCACCCCGTCGAGATGGAGCGCGCCGTCGCCGCCGCGGCGGCCGAGCGCGCCCAGGCCGTGGACTACGGGCTGCGGATCGTCGCGCAGGAGCAGGTCGGGCTGGCGTACGCGGGCTGGGACCGGCTGCTGACCCGGGTCGCGCTGCCCGCCTGGCGCATGGGCCGCTGGCCCTCCCGGCTCAACGCGGGCGTCGTCTCCGCCCTCACCGAGCTGTCCCGCCGCGACCGCCTCGCGGAGGGCTTCGCCACCCGGCTCGGCGAGCGCCCCGCCTGCGACCTGCTGGAGGAGCCCGGCATGGTGGACGAGGCGGCGTCGCTGCTGGCCGCGGAGCTGTTCAGCGGCCCCGGCGGCGCGGCCACCGGCGCCGTGGTCGGCGGCGAGCCGGCGGCCGGGTTCGCGGGGGTGAGCTGGGACCAGTACCCCGACGAGGTCGTGGACCGGAAGTGGCGGCTGGAGGCCGCCCGGCTGCACGCCGTGCTCGACCGGCTCGAGGACTGCCCGGAGCCCGCGGGCCGCCCCGACCGCGGCACGCTCGCCCGCGTCGTGGACCGGCTCACCGTGGGCCCGGACGAGGTGGACCGGATCGGCGCCGCCCTCGCCCGGGTGCAGCAGCAGAACGTGCCGGCCGGCGGTACGCCGCCGCTGACGCCGCCCCGTACCGGCCGCGAACTCCTCGTGGACCACGTCCTCGCGATGGTCTGCTGCGCCGCCGTCGACACCGCGGGCGCGGCCCCGGGACTCGACTGGCTCGACGGTCCGGTGCTGCGCACGCGCCGCGGCGGCAGCCCGGCGGCGGCGGTCCGCACGCTCGTCGAGACCCGCGACGACACCCAGTTGCGCTCCTGGCTCACAGCCGCGGGTGTACGGCCCGAGAAGCCGGTTCTCCTGGTCTGACCTGACGCTTTCCGGAACCGCCACCCTCGTACGGGCGTCATGTCGAACGAATGTCGGCGTTCCGTGAAGACCTGTTCGCGTTATGTGATGTCTGGGACTCGCCGATCCACGCGGGGGCGAGGGAGGGAATCGGCCCGTGGTTCACGACAGCATCCGGCGATGGGAGTCCGGGGCGCTCGCGCATGCGGTCTCCGACCCGTTCGCGGCGGGGCCGCTGCCGTGGCTGCACGCCGGGGAGGAGTCCTTCGAGGACGGCCGCCTGGTCCCCTGGTACGTCGACGCCGCCACCACCGGCGACGGCGGGGTCCACCTCGCGAACGACGTACTCCAGCAGATCAAGGGCTTCGCCGCGCCCTCCTGCGCCGAGCCCGGCGAATCGGTCGACTTCCGCATCTCCGTCGACCCGCCGCAGGAGTTCGCCGTCGACATCTACCGCATCGGCCACTACGCGGGCGACGGCGCCGCGAAGGTGACGAGCAGCCCGCGGCTCGCCGGCATCGTGCAGCCGGTGCCGCTGGCCGCCGGGCGCACGGTCTCGTGCCACCACTGGTGGCTGTCCTGGCGGCTGCAGATCCCGTCGTACTTCTCCCCGGGCGCGTACGTCGCGGTGCTCACCACCGCCGACGGCCACCGCTCGCACGCGCCGTTCACCGTCCGCTCGACCGAGCCCGCCGACCTGCTCCTGCTGCTGCCGGACGTCACGTGGCAGGCGTACAACCTCTATCCCGAGGACGGCCGTACGGGCGCCAGCCTCTACCACGCCTGGGACGACGAGGGCCGCCTCCTCGGCGAGCCGGAGGCGGCCACCACGGTCTCCTTCGACCGCCCCTACGCGGGCGCCGGGCTGCCGCTGCACGCCGGCCACGCCTACGACTTCATCCGCTGGGCCGAGCGCTACGGCTACGACCTCGCGTACGCGGACGCCCGCGACCTGCACGCCGGCCGGGTCGACCCGACGCGCTACCGCGGCATCGTCTTCCCCGGCCACGACGAGTACTGGTCGGTGCCGATGCGCCGGGCCGCGGAGAAGGCCCGGGACGCGGGCACGTCGCTGGTGTTCCTCTCCGCCAACACCATGTACTGGCAGGTCGGCCTCGCCCCCTCCGCGGCCGGCGAGCCCGACCGGCTGCTGCACTGCACCAAGCGCCAGGGCCCCGGCCGCCCGGCGCTCTGGCGCGAACAGGGCGCGCCGGAGCAGGAGTTGCTGGGCGTGCAGTACGTGGGCCGGGTGCCGGAGCCGCGCCCCCTGGTCGTACGGAACGCGGACCACTGGCTGTGGGAGGCGACCGGCGCGCTGGAGGGCGACGAACTGCCCGGCCTGGTCGCGGGCGAGGCGGACCGCTACTTCCCGCGCGCTCCGCTGCCGAAGCACACCGGGCGCAAGCTGCTGGCCCACTCGCCGTACCCGGACTCGCGCGGCATGCGGCGGTACCAGGAGACGTCGCTGTACGAGACGCCGGCGGGCGGGCTGGTCTTCGCGGCGGGCACGTTCGCGTGGTCGCCCGCGCTGGACCGTCCCGACCACGTGAACAGCGTGATCCAGCGGGCGACGGCGAACCTGCTGGACCGGATCTGCAAGCGGGACTGACCGGCGGCTCGCCGTGCGGCGGCCCGCGGGTTGCCGAAGACTGAGGCCATGCGGAAGCTCTGCCCCGATGCGGTCGAGGACGCGGCGGTGCCCGCGCGCGTCCGCCGCCGGTACGGGACGTGACGGGCGGGTCCGGGGGCGGGGAGGGCAGTGGCGGGTACGGGGACGGCGGCGGGCCCGCGCCGCTGCTGACCGTCGGCCACGGCACCGCGGACCGCGACCGGCTCGCCGCCCTGCTGCACGGCGCGGGCGTCCGGTCGGTGGTCGACGTACGCACCGCCCCCGGCAGCCGCCGCAACCCGGACGTGGCCCGCGACGCCCTGGCGCGGTGGCTGCCGGACACGGGCATCGCGTACCGCTGGGAGCCGCGCCTCGGCGGCTTCCGCAGGGCGGCGCCCGGCTCCCCGGACACGTACTGGGAGAACGCCTCCTTCCGCGGCTACGCGGGCTACACCCGCGACCCGCGCTTCACCGCGGCGCTGACCGGCCTCCTGCGCGGGGCGGCGACGGCACGGACGGCGGTGATGTGCGCCGAATCCCTCTGGTGGCGCTGCCACCGCCGCCTCATCGCCGACGCCGCGGTCCTGGCCCACGGCACCCCGGTCCTGCACCTGTCCCACGACGGCCGGCTGACCCCCCACCGGGTCACGCCGGGCGCCCGGCTGCGGGAGGACGGCCTGCTGGTGTACGACGCAGCCGCCGCCTAGGACCTGTCCGGCCGGTCATGTGACGGTCCGCCGAGTGGGCGCGGCTGCGGGCGTCTCCGCCGGTCGGCGACCCTCCTGCACCAGTTCGCGGTCGAGCACGTCGCGGAAGGTGTGTGGGGGTCGGTTGGTGATGCGCTGGACGGTGCCGGTGATCCGGGCGTCCGCGCCTTCGGCGATGGCACGGTCCATGCCGGCCAGCATCGAGGCGAATTCCCGGGGCAGTTGCGTGGCGAGGCGATCGCGCATCTGCTCGAAGGACAGACGGTGGTGTCTGACCGGGCGGCCGGTGACCCGGGTGAGGGTGGCGGCGATGTCGTCGTAGCCGAGGGCCTCGGGTCCGGTGAGCACGAGGTCCGTGCCGGGGGCGTCGGGGCCGGTCAGGGCGCGGGCGGCCACGGCTGCGATGTCCTCGGCGTCCACGAAGGCGACCCGGCCGCCGCCCGTTGCGGTCCGGATCACGCCCTCCTCGCGGATGCTCGTCGCGTGGGTGTGCTCGCCGGTGAAGTTCTGCATGAACCAGGAGGGCCGCAGCACGGCCCATTGACCGAAGATGCCGGGAAGGGCTTCGTGGACTTTTCCGGCGGCCGGCCCGCCCCGGGGGATGGCGGAGGCGCTGAGGAGGACCGCGCGGTGCACGCCGGCGGCGCGGGCCCGGCGGAGGAACGGCAGCATGACCGCGGCCGGTTCGGGGTCACCCACGGGCGGTACGAGGTAGACCCGGTCGGTGCCGGCGAGGGCGGCGGCGTGGGTGCCGGGTCGGTACCAGTCGAAGGCGACCGGTTCGGCGCCGGGTACGGGGGTGGCGCGGCGGCTCGCCGCCCTCACCCTGTGGCCGGCGCCGACCAACCGGGCCACGGTGCGGCTGCCGGTGGTGCCGGTGGCCCCGATGACGAGTGTGGCGTGCGTGGTGGTCATCGGGTGCTCCCTATGTCCTCGTCCGGCAGGAGTCGCAGGCTGCGGCGGTCGAGGTCGGCCGGAGGGGGCGGGCCGGTCATGGGGGTACCCTCCTCGTAGACTTATCCGGACCGCGGGTCCGTTTAGAAGATACGGACCATGGGTCCGTTTTGCAAGCGGGAGGGATCCGCATGACCGAGCGCAAGCCGCGCAAGGACGCCGAACGCAATCGGCAGGCGCTGCTCGCCGCCGCCGACGCACTCTTCGCCCGCTGCGACAGCGCGGAAGGCGTCACGATGGCGGCCGTCGCCGCAGAGGCGGGCGTCGGCAAGGGCACTCTGTTCCGGGCTTTCGGAGACCGCCCGGGGCTGCTCCGCGCGCTCTACGCTGCGCGCCTGGAGCCGCTGAGGCAAGCCGTCGAGTCCGGCCCGCCGCCCCTGGGGCCGGACGCGGCGCCGCGGCAGCGAGTGCCGGCCCTGCTGGACGGCCTCCTCTGCTTCAAGCTGGACAACCGCCGATTGGCGCTGGCCCTGGAGGAAGGCGGCAGCGCCAGCCCGTACCGGGCGGACCACTACGGGCACTGGCACGGCCTGCTCACCGCGATGCTGGAGCAGATGCCCCGCCCGGCCGGCAGCTCCTTCACGGCGCATGTCCTGCTCGCCGCCGTCCGGGCCGACTTGGTCGAGCACGTGGTCGGGCGCGAGGGCGCGTCGCCCGACAGCGTGCGCGCGCAACTGGCCGGCTTCACGGCCACCGTTCTGGGCGAGGAAGCCGATCAGGGGTGACCGCTCAAGAGCTGGGATCTCCCCGCGTGTGAGGGGGCTGCGCGGCCAGGAACTCGTCGAAGCTGCGGGGTGCGCGCCCGGTCAGGTCCCGTACCGCCGTCGTCACCTCGGAGACGCCGCCCGACGCCATGTCCGCGTAGAGCCACAGGAGATCGTCCACGAACCAGCCGGGCAGACCCCGGGCGCGCAGCTCCGCGCCCGCCTCCGCGGGTGTCTGGTCGTGGAACGGGACGCCCAGCTTCGCCGCGATCTCCCCGTGCGTCAGCGCCTCGGGCCCGGTGAGGTCGTAGGCCAGGCCCTCGCCTTCCGGTCCCGTCAGCAGCGCGGCCGCGCAGGCGGCGATGTCGTACGCGTCGATGTACGCGACCCGCCCCTGCCCGTACGGACCCGAGACCGCGCGCTCAGCGGTGAAGCCGCCCTCGCCGGTGAAGAAGTTCTGCATGTAGCCGGTGGGCCGCAGCAGCGACCACGGGACGCCGGAGGACTTCAGGTGCTGCTCGATCTCCCAGTGCGCCCGCACCGACAGCTTCGCCTCCGGCGCCGGCCGCCAGGCCGACACCTTCACGATCCGCGACACCCCCGCGGCCCGCGCCGCGTCGATGGCGGCGGTCTGCTGCCGCACCATCGGCTGCCGCCCTGCCACCGGCAGCGCGCCGCCGCTGTTCAGCAGGAGGCGTTCCACGCCGTCGAGGGCGGGCGCGAGGGAGGCGGGGCGGTCGAGGTCGCCGACGGCGAAGTCGCACCCCAGGGCGCGGCCCTTGGCCTCGTCCCGCACCAGCGCCCGGAAGGGCGTGCCCGTCTCGCCGAGCATCCGGATCAGGTGCCGGCCGATGGTGCCGGTGGCGCCCATGACGAGGATCATCTGCTCCTCCAAGTAACCTGAGGTGGTCTCAAGAAAAACCTACCACGCTTATTCGAGGACCCCTCAAGTTATGTCGGACACCCCCAGCGCGCCCCCGCCCCGCCCCCGCCGCCCGCGCGCCGACGCCCAGCGCAACCGCCGGCGCCTGCTCGCCGAAGCGGACAAGGCGTTCAAGGAGCAGGGCACGGAAGCCTCGCTGGAGAAGATCGCCCGGAGCGCCGGCGTCGCCATCGGCACCCTCTACGCCCACTTCCCCAACCGCCGCGCCCTGCTCAGCGCCCTGCTGCGCGACCGCCACGACGCCCTCTTCGCCCTCGGCGACGACCTTCTGGCCGCCACCCCGCCCCCGCCGGCCTTCGACCAGCTCACCCGCTGGATGCGCGCCGTCGCCGAACACGGCGCCGTCTACAGCGGGCTCGCGGAGGAACTCCTCGGCAGCCACGAGGACAAGAGCTCCGAACTCCACGCCGCCTGCGCACGCCTCTCCGCCGCCGGCAGCACCCTCACCGCCCGCGCCCACGCCGCCGGGGCCATCCGTCCCGGCACCACCCCGGACGACGTCTTCGCCCTGATCAGTGCCGCGTCCTGGCTCCGCACCCGCACCCGCGACGACGCACAGGCCGAACGCCTCCTGACCGTGCTCCTCGCGGGCCTGCGCCCGTGACTACGGCCCCGGCGAGGCGGGCGGGGCCAGGGCGGCGGGGAGTTCGCGGCGGGAGGTGACGCCGAGCTTCGGGTACGCCTTGTAGAGGTGGTACTCCACCGTGCGGGGGGAGAGGAAGAGCCGGGCCGCGATCTCGCGGCTGCTGGTGCCCTCCGCCGCCAGCCGGACGACCTGGAGTTCCTGCGGGGTCAGGCGGTCCGCCGGGTCCGGGGCGGTGGCGCGGGCCGTGGCCTGGGCCTCGCCCGCCGCGCGGAGTTCGGCGCGGGCGCGGTCGGACCAGGGGGCGGCGGCGAGGCCGTCGAAGAGCCGGAGCGCGGTGCGCAGGTGGGTACGGGCCTCGGCGCGGCGGCGCTCGCGGCGCAGGTGCTCGCCGAAGAGCAGCTCGGTGCGGGCCCGTTCGAAGGGGCGCCCAGGGGCCTGCGCGTGGAGGCGTACGGCCTCCGCGTACGCGGCCCCGGCCTCCGCCGTCCCGGCCCCCTCTCCGGCATCCGTCCCGGACGCCAGCAGCGCCTCGTTGCGCAGCGCCACGGCCCGCGCCCACGGCTGCCCGCTCGCCGCCGCCCACGCGGCGAAGCGGCGGGCCGGCGGCAGCGCCCGCTCCCGGGCGCCGAGGCGGACCGCCGCCTCCACCTCGTCCGCCGTCGCGAAGAGCAGCGCCGCGCTGTACCGCGCCGCCCCCGCGCGGGCCTCCGCCAGCCGCTTCAGCACGTCCTCGTAACGGCCGCGGCCCAGGTCGAGGAGGGCCAGGGCGGTGACGCCGTAGTTGCCGCCGGCGTTCATGCCGGGGGTCACGAGGGTCCGTACGCGCTCCTCGTCGCCCTCGATCGCCGGGATGCGCGCCAGCAGGTTGTGCAGCCGGCCGATGCGCACCGGCAGCCCCGTGTCGCGGGCGATCGCGGCGGCTTCCGTCACCGTGCGCGCCGCCTCGCGGTGGTCGCCCGCGTAGAGCTGCTGGCGGGCCAGCACGTGCAGCAGGTACGGCAGCCGGCCGATGATGCCGTCGCCGCGGGCGAAGTCGATCTCCTCGGTGATCACGGGCAGTTGGACGTCGTCGGGGAGGAGCGAGGCGGACGAGATCGCCTGGAGGCGCGTCGGGCTGCCCACGGCGGCCTCGTCGAGCAGGTCGGCGACGAGCGGCAGCCCGCGCGCGAAGTCGTCGGCCGCCATGTGCGCGAGCCCCCGCACGGCGCGGTCCGCGCGCCGGGCGTCGGCGCCGGGCGCGTCCCCGCATTCCTCCAGCAGGTCCGCCGCCCGGTGCAGCGCGGCGACGTCCCCGCCGAACCACGCGTACGTCGCCGCCGCGCGCAGCATCTCCCGCCCGTACGCGCGCGAGTCCGCGGCGTGCGAGAGCAGCAGCGCGCCGGCCTCCGGCGCGGCGTCCTTCTCGAAGAGCCAGAAGGAGCGCACGTACGCCAGCTCCGCGCGCCGGTCCGCGTCCGCCGTCTGCTCGTACGCCTCCTCCGCCAGCGCCGCCGCCTGCTCCGCGTGCCCCGCCTGCTGCGCCGCCCACGCCGCCGCCGTCAGCCGCCGCACCCGCGGGTCCGCGTCCGGGGTGAGGCGGGCCGCCTCCACGTACGTCTCCGCTGCCGCCGCCGGGCCGCCGCGGGCCAGCGCCCGCTTCGCGCAGTCGGCCAACTCGGCGGCGACCTCCTCGTCGGGCCCCGTCGCGGCCGACGCCAGGTGCCGGGCGCGGCAGTCCGGATCGCCGGAGCCGATGGCCAGCGCCTCGTGCACGGCGACGCGGAGGGCGAGCGGGGCGGCGGTGTAGGCGGCGGTACGGATCAGGGGGTGCCGGAACTCGACGAACTCCCCGACCACGGCGATGAGCCCCTGCTGCTCCGCCGCCGCCAGGTCCGCCAGCTCCACGTCCAGCCGCTCGGCCGCGGCGACCAGGTACCGCAGGGTGCCGCGGGAGTCGGCGGCGGCGATGAGGAGCATCAGCCGGGTCCGCTCCGGCAGTGCCAGCACCCGGCCGCGGTACGCCGCCAGCACCCGGTCGGCGGCCGGCAGCGGCTGCCCGGCGGCCTGCGGACGGCCCGCGGCCGCAACCCCCGAGGCGCCGAACTCCCGCAGGGCGAGCGGGTTGCCGAGGGACTCGCGCAGCACCCGCTCCCGTACCGCCGCGGGCACGTCGAGCCCCGCGAGGAGGGCCAGTGCGTCCTCGCGGCCGAGCCGGGAGAGCGCCGACTGCGGCAGCCCGGCGGCGGGGAAGCCGGTGTCGCCGCGGGCGGCGAAGAGCAGCGCGACGCGCTCGACGCCGAGCCGGCGGGCGGCGAACAGCAGCGCGTCCGCGGAGGGTTCGTCGATCCACTGCGCGTCGTCCACCAGGCACAGCACCGGCACGCCGTCGGCCGCCTCGGCGAGCAGCGACAGCACCGCGAGCCCGACGAGGAACCGGTCGGGCCCCTCGGCGGCGCCGGTGCCGACCGCGGCGGCCAGCGCGTCCGCCTGCGGCCGCGGCAGCGTGCCGGCGCGGTCGAGCACGGGCCGCAGCAACTGGTGCAGCGCCGCGAACGCCAGCCCCCGCTCGGCCTCCCAGCCCACCGCGCGCAGCACGGTGAAGCCGCGCCGCCGCGCCTCGCCCTCGGCGTACGCGAGCAGCGACGACTTGCCGATCCCCGCCTCGCCGCGCAGCACGAGGCTCTGCCCGCGGCCGTCCGCGGCGGCGCCGAGCAGCGCGTCGAGCGCGGCCAGCTCCTTCTGACGCCCGTACAAAGTCATCCAGTCACACCTACGTGGCGGGTCGGCGGCAGGTCACGTATCCGAGTACCGAAGCGCTACGGATCCGGCGGGCATTCCCCCGTACCTAGCGTCGAAGACATGACGAACAAGATCTTCGAGCCCGTACGGATCGGCCGCCTCGACCTCCCGCACCGGCTGGCGATGGCCCCGATGACCCGCTCCCGTGCCTCCGCGGACGGCGGGCTGGTCTCCGAGCTGACGGCGGAGTACTACGAGCAGCGGGCCGGTGCCGCGCTGATCGTCACCGAGGGCACCCAGCCCTGCGTGCGCGGCCAGGGCTACATCCAGACTCCCGGCATCCACACCGCCGCCCAGGTCGCCGCCTGGCGGAAGGTGACCGACCGGGTGCACGCCGCCGGGGGCCGGATCTTCCTGCAGCTCCTGCACGCCGGCCGCGTCGGCCACCCCTACCTCTACCCGGACGGCGGGCTTCCGGAAGCGCCGTCGGCCCTGGCGTCCGGCGAGTCCCTGTTCACCAACGACCGGGGGCTGCTGCCGCACCCCGTGCCGCGCGAGCTGACCGCCGACGACATCGGCGAGATCGTCCGGGACTTCGCGGCCGGCGCGCGGGGCGCGATCGAGGCGGGCTTCGACGGCGTGGAACTGCACGGCGCCAACGGCTACCTCATCCACCAGTTCCTCGCCGACGGCGCCAACCGCCGCACCGACGCCTACGGCGGCCCGGTGGAGAACCGCATCCGCTTCGCGGTCGAGACGGTACGGGCGGTCAGCGAGGCGATCGGTGCGGACCGCACCGCGCTGCGCATCTCGCCCGGCAACGGCGCCAACGGCGTCACCGAGAGCGACGCGGCCGAGGTGTACGCGGCGCTGGTCGCGGCGCTGGCCCCGTATCCGCTGGCCTATCTGCACCTCCTGGAGGGCACGCCGGAGCTGCGCGGGGTGACCGAGCAGGTGCGCCGCGGCTGGGCGGGCCCGCTGATGCTGAACTCGATGCACCACGGCGGCGGCGACCCGGTCGAGGACGCGGAGCGACTGCTCGCCGCGGGCACGGCGGACATCGTGGCCCTCGGGGCGCGCTGGCTGGCCAACCCGGACCTGATGGCGCGGGTACGGGCCGGGGGACCGTACAACGAGGCCGACGAGGCGACGTACTACGGCGGCGACCACCGCGGGTACACCGACTACCCGGCGCTCGCGCCGCCGGTGCCCACCGCGGGCTGAGGTGCCTGGCCGGGGAGGCGCCGCGCCGATGGGAGACAATTCGACTGTCGCATCGGCAAACCCCGGAGGAATCCGTGACCGGTTTCGTGGAGAAGCCCCAGCCCGTCGAAGTCCCCGGCCTCGTCCATCTGCACACCGGCAAGGTCCGCGACCTCTACGAGGACGCCGAGGGCCGCCTGGTGATGGTCGCCAGCGACCGGATCTCCGCGTACGACTGGGTGCTCCCCACCGAGATCCCTGACAAGGGCCGGATCCTCACCCGGCTGTCGCTGTGGTGGTTCGAGCGGATCGCCGGCATCGTGCCGCACCACGTGCTCTCCACCGAGCTGCCCGAGGGCGCCCCCGCCGCATGGGCGGGGCGCGCCCTAGTGTGCCGGCGGCTGCGGATGGTGCCGGTGGAGTGCGTGGCCCGGGGCTATCTGACGGGCTCGGGGCTCGTGGAGTACGCGGAATCGGGCGCGGTCTGCGGCGTCGACCTGCCGCCGGGGCTCACCGACGCCTCGGCGCTGCCCGCGCCCGTCTTCACGCCGGCGACGAAGGCGGAGGTGGGGGAGCACGACGAGAACGTCACGTACGACGAGGTGGTCCGCCGCGTCGGCCCGCTCGTCGCGGCGGAGCTGCGCCGGGTGACGCTGGAGGTGTACGGGCGCGGGCGGGACCTCGCGCGCGGGCGGGGGCTGATCCTGGCGGACACGAAGTTCGAGTTCGGCTACACCGGCGACGCGATCGGCGAGGGCGAACTGGTCCTCGGCGACGAGGTGCTGACGCCGGACTCCTCGCGGTACTGGGCGATCGACGGCTGGCGTCCCGGCCGGCCGCAGCCGTCCTTCGACAAGCAGTACGTACGCGACTGGCTGACCTCGGACGCGTCCGGCTGGGACCGGCACGGCGAGGCGCCGCCGCCGGAGCTGCCCGCGGAGGTGGTGGAGCGTACGCGGGAGAAGTACGTGGAGGCGTACGAGCGGCTGACGGGGGAGCGCTGGGACGGCTGAGTCCGTCAGCCTCCCGGCGGCGACGGTGCGGGCGACGGCGGCGACGGCGGCCCGTCCATCAGGTGGTACTGCACGATCGGCGAGAGCCGGCGGATCAGCTCCTCCGGTGGAGCCGAGGCCACCGGTTCGAGCCGGATGATGTAGCGCAGCATCGCCGTCCCGACGAGCTGCGCCACCGCCAGCTCCGCGCGCATCTCGGCGTCGGGCTGCGGCAGCGACGGGGTGATCCGGCGCAGCAGGTTGCGCGTGACGATGCTGCGGAAGATGGCGGCCGCGGTCTCGTTGCTCACGGCGGAGCGGATGACGGCGAGTAAAGGCTCGCGCGAGAGCCGGTTCTCCCAGACGCCGAAGAAGAAGCGGGTCATGCGCTCGCCCGCGTCCTCCACCGGGCCGTCGACGACGATGTCGGGTAGCGCCATCGCGGGCGCGAACGTGATCTCCAGCGCCGCCTCGAAGACCCGCTCCTTGGTGCCGAAGTAGTGGTGGACCAGCGCCGGGTCGACGCCCGCGGCTTTGGCGATGCCGCGGATGGACGTCTTCTCGAAGCCGCGCGCGGCGAACTCGGAACGGGCCTGCGCGAGTATCCGGTCCCGGGTGCCGGGCCCGTCCTCGGCGGCGCCGCGGCGGGGGCGGCCCCGGCCGCGTTTCGGAGGGTCGGCGGCGTTCTCCGGCGTCACGGGGCGGCACCTGCGCCGGGCGCCGCGATGTCGCGCTCGGCCATGACGCCCCTCACGACGACGCGCCGCGCGGGACCGGCGCCGCGAGGTTGAAGCGGGTGAACGCCAGCGACTCCGCGAGGTCCGACTCGCGCTCCGCCGCCGACATCGCCCGCCGGGTGTTGATCTCCACCACGACCTGCCCGCCGAACCCGCGCGCCGCCAGCCGCTCCAGCATCTCGGCGCACGGCTGGCCGCCCCGCCCGGGCACCAGGTGCTCGTCCTTGCCGGACCCCGAGCCGTCGGCCAGGTGCACGTGGCAGAGCCGGTCGCCCATGCGGTCGGCCATCTCCAGCGCGTCGTTGCGGGCGGTGGCCGTGTGCGAGAGGTCCAGCGTGTGGTGCCGGTAGTCCTCGTTCGTGACGTCCCAGTCGGGCGCGTACGCGAGCATCTCCTTCTCGCGATAGCGCCAGGGGTACATGTTCTCCACCGCGAACTGCACCGCCGTCTCGTCGGCCATGCGCCAGATGCCGCGGACGAACTCGCGCGCGTACCCGCGCTGCCAGCGGAACGGCGGATGCACCACGACCGTCTCCGCGCCCAGCCGCTCGGCGGCCGACTGCGCGCGCCGCAGCTTCTCCCACGGGTCCCGCGACCAGACGCGCTGCGTGATCAGCAGGCACGGCGCGTGGATGGCGAGGACCGGCACGCCGTGGTGGTCGGAGAGGCGGCGCAGCGCCTCGATGTCCTGGCTGACGGGATCCGTCCAGACCATGACCTCCACGCCGTCGTACCCGAGGCGGGCGGCGGTCTCGAAGGCGGTGGCGGTGGACTCGGGGTAGACGGAGGCGGTGGAGAGGGTCACCCGTGCGTCGGGCACCGCGACCCCGCGCTCCGCGCTCCGCGGCTCGGCCTCGCCGCCGGCACCGTCCCCGGTCGCGGCACGACCGACCGATGCGCCGGTCTCGCCGGCTTCGCCGTGCTCGTCGGTCCGGTAACGGGATGCTCCTGCCACGGAGACAGCGTACGCGGCCTCATCCGCGCCCCGCCCCGTCACGGCAACTGGTCCAGCCGCTTGAGGATGACCCCCTCGCGCAGCGCCCACGGGCAGATCTCCACCGTGTCCACCCCGAACAGGTCCATCGCCCCCTCCGCCACCAGCGCCCCCGCGAGCAACTGCCGCGCCCTGCCCTCCGACACCCCCGGCAGCTCCGCCCGCTCCGCCGCCGGCATCGCCGCCAGCCGCGGCACCCACTCCTCCAGCGCCTTCGCCGACAGCGCCCGGTGCGTGTACAGCCCCTCCGCGGACCGGGCCGCGCCCGCGATCCGCGCGAGCTGCCGGTACGTCTTGGACGTCGCCACCACGTGATCCGGCTCACCGAGCCGGCTGAACTCGCTGACGACCCGGGCGATCTGGGCGCGCACGTGCCGCCGCAGCGCCCGTACGTCGTCGGGGTCCGGCGGGTCCCCCGGCAGCCAGCCGGTGGTCAGCCGGCCGGCGCCGAGCGGCAGCGACACCGCCTTGTCGGGGTCCTCGTCGATCCCGTACGCGATCTCCAGCGACCCGCCGCCGATGTCCAGGACCAGCAGCTTCCCGGCCGACCAGCCGAACCAGCGGCGGGCGGCCAGGAACGTCAGCCGCGCCTCCTCCTCGCCGGTGAGCACGGTGAGCTTCACCCCGGTCTCGTCGGCGACGCGCGCGAGGACGGATTCCGCGTTGGCCGCCTCGCGGACCGCGGAGGTGGCGAACGGGAGCACGTCTTCTGCGCCCTTGTCCTCCGAAACCTGCAGCGCCTCGTGAATCGTGGCTATCAGCCGCTCGACCCCGTCGTCGGCGATGGCACCCTCCTCGTCGAGGAGTTCCGCGAGCCGCAGCTCCGCCTTGTGCGAGTAGGCAGGCAGCGGCCGGGCACCGGGGTGCGCATCCACCACCAGCAGGTGCACCGTGTTCGAGCCCACATCCAGAACGCCGAGTCGCATAACGGGAAACGCTAGCGCCTTGCCGCGCGGCCGTACGCTGGGTTCTGTGAGCAAGAGGAAGAAACAGGGCAAAACGCAAGCCGGTTCGGGCGTCGTACGCGAGAATGCCGCGCGGTCGGAGGAGGTCGGGCTCGATTTCGCCCGCGCCTGGGTGGAGTTTCCGGACCCCGCGGACGACGAACAGGTCTTCCGCTGCGACCTGACGTGGCTGACGTCACGCTGGTCGTGCATCTTCGGCCGCGGCTGCCAGGGCATCGACGCCGCGGGCCCCGACGACGGCTGCTGCACGCTGGGCGCGCACTTCTCCGACAAGGACGACGAGAAACGGGTCGCAGGACATGTGCGCCGGCTCACACCGGAGCTGTGGCAGCACCACGCCGAGGGCCTGGGCCCGGACGGCTGGACCGAGACCGACGAGGACGGCGAGCGCAAGACCCGCCGCGTGGACGGCGCCTGCGTCTTCCACAACCGCGCCGGCTTCCCCGGCGGCACGGGCTGCGCGCTGCACCTGCTGGCGCTCCGCGAGGGCCGCGAGCCGCTGGAGACCAAGCCGGACGTCTGCTGGCAGTTGCCGGTCCGCCGCTCGTACGAGTGGATCACGCGCCCGGACGACACCAAGGTCCTGATGGTCTCGATCGGCGAGTACGACCGCCGCGGCTGGGGCCCGGGCGGCCACGACCTCCACTGGTGGTGCACCTCGGCCCCGTCGGCCCACGGCGGCGGCAAGGCGGTGTACGAGTCGTACCGCCCGGAGCTGGTGGAACTGATGGGCGAGCGGGGCTACGCCCGTCTGGCGGAACTCTGCGAGGAACGCCTGGCCGCGGCCCGGCACGCCCCCCTCCCGGCTCCCCACCCGGCGGACTGAGGGCCGCCGGCCGGAGCCCGGGGCGGCGGGCCGGGCCGGGGCACGCCCGGGGCAGGCGCGCGGTGGCCGCTGCCCGGCCGGTCAGCCCGCCCCCGACGGCGCCTGCGCCGGGGACGAGTCCGGTGGGCTCGGGTCCGGCTCGGACGCGGTCGGCGTGGGGTCCGGGTCCGAGGGGGACGGGTCGGGATCCGACGGGCCGGGGTCCGGGTCGGACGGTGACGGATCGGGGTCGGACGGGCTGGGATCAGGGTCCGAAGGGGACGGAGCCGGGTCGGACGGGCGCGGGGTGCCCGGCGGCGAGTGGGGCGGCGGCTTCGGGTGGGTCGGGGCGGGGGCGCCGCCCGGGCTCGTACGGCCGCTGCCCGCGCCCGTGATCAGGATCGCCGCGCCGCCCGGGGACACGTAGACCCGCGCCTGCCAGCCCGTCCGCGGCTCGCTCGCCTCCGCCACCGTCACCGCGACCGTCGTCGCCTGGCCCGGCCGCAGCGTCCCGTACGTCGCGCTGAACCGCAGCCACCCCGCGTCCGTCCCCACCCGCCAGTCCACCGGCGCCCCGCCGGACGCCCGCAGCCGCAGGTACGTCGTCTCCCCGGCCGGCCACGCCTCCGCCGTCAGCCGGCCGGGGCCCACCCCCGGCCCGCCCGGGGTCGGACCGCCGCGGTCCTCGACCTCCACCGACACGTCCGGGTGATTGCCGTCACGCGACGCCGGCACCGAGTCGTCGTGCGCGCTGCCGGCCTTCTCCACCGGGCGGCCGTCCAGCGACTCCGGCTCCTCCGCGTCCGCGCTCGGCGGCGGCCAGCCGGACTCCGCCTCGCCGGCCGCGGGCGCGCCGCGGTTCGCCGCCCACAGCGCCAGCACCGGCGCCGCGATGACGGTCGCCACGACCGTCGACGTCACCGCCCGGGAGCGCAGCCGGCCGCGGCGGGCGGCGCGGTGCCGGGGATCGCGGGGGTAGCCGCGGCGGTCGAAGCGCGGGGCGTGCACGAAGCGGGTGCGCTGGGCGCGCAGCATCGCCGCGTACGCGGCCGCGCGGGGCGCCTCCAGCACCGGCAGCGGTCCGTCGGGCCGCGCGGCGCGCAGCGTGCCCGGCCAGGCCCAGCCCGCACCCGCGCGCTCGGCGGCGCGGCGGCACTCGGCGCAGTCGTCGACGTGCCGGACCAGCTCGCGGCTGAGCGCGGCGCTGAGGAACAGCCGGCTGTCACCGGCGAGCCGGGCGATGGCGGGACAGCCGTGCTGGTCGACGACGGCGAGCGCAGCCCTGGTCCGTTCGACCTCGGCGGCGGCGGTGGAGAGCAGCACGCGGGCGGCGTCGGGGTGCTGGCCGAGCACGGTGGCGACTTCCCCGGCGGGCAGCCGGTGGCGTACGGCCAGCTCCAGCGCCTCGCGCTGCTCGGGCGTCGTGCCGGCGGCCTCGGGCCAGGCGAGCGCGGCCAGTTCGCGGCGGCGCAGCCGGGCGGCGGCTTCCGCCGCCGCTTCCCCGGCGGTCTCCGGCGCGGCTGCCGAAGCGGCTGTGGACCCGGGGGCGGGGGCGGCCTCCGCCCCCGCCGTGGAAGCCGCCCCCGGCCCCGGCGCCGCGCCCGCCCCCGCCGCACCGGCGGATCGCTTCTCCTCGGCCGTCGCGGCGGGCCGCCGCTGCGCCGGGCGGTGGCCGGGCCTGGGGAGCGTGCGCTGCGCCGCTCGCTGCCCGGGCTTCTGGTCCAGGCGGCGCACACAGGCCCAACGCGCCAGCGAGTAGAGCCAGGGCCGCCACTCGGCGGGCGTCGCGGGCCGCCGCCGGAGCTGCCGTTCGGCGATCGCGAGGACGTCGCCGAGTGCGGCGACGGCGTCGTCGTGGTCGCACAGCACCGACATGCAGTAGGTGAACAGGCCGTCCAGATAAGGCTCGTACTGCTCGGGCGGGCGCTGTGGCGGCGGCTGCCGGGCGGGTTCGGGGTCGGGGCTGCTCGTCACCCCGCGAAGGTAGGCGCATAGTCGCGTACGGATCGGGGTGGTTCGGCGACTTTCCCTCCCACGGGTGACGTTGTCACTCAATGGGGGACGTGGCACCCGTCAGAGTGTCCGCCCCGCGCCGCCGACGGCTCCCGGTACCCCCGATCCGTACCCGCGCGAGGGCCGCGCACGGCGCCGCGACCGCCGCGCCCAGCGCCAGCCCCGCCGCCACGTCGAGCGGGTAGTGCACGCCGACGAAGACCCGTGACACCGCCAGCACCACGGCGAACGGCAGCACCCACCCCGCGATCCGCGGCCACGCCACCGCCAGCGCGACGGCCGCGGCGCCGGCGATCGTCGCGTGGTTGCTGGGGAACGACCAGTCGCCCGGTGGCGGGCAGTCCGCCAGCGGCGCCGCGGCCCCGTGCACCGCCCGGCACGGCCGCTCCCGTTCCACCCAGACCTTCAGCAACTCGCTGAGCCCGTACGCCCCGGCCGTGCCCGCCGCCCCCGCGACGACCGGCGCGCGCCGCGGCGCCGCCCACCACGCGGCGGCGAAGAGCGCGGCCAGCAAGAGCAGTCCGGCGTCCGTGCCGTACTCGGCAAGCGTGTGCAGCCAGTCGGGAGTGCGGCGGGCGAGGGACGTGACGTCGCGGTACAACTCGTCGTTCATGTCCGAACGGTACGAAGCGTGTTCGGTTCACCACTTCCGGCGAAAGTCAGTACGCTCCCCTGACGAAAGTCAGACCGCGCGGCGGGTACGGGACCGCCTTGCGCCCCAAGTCTCGTAAGGTTTCCGCGTGGGATCTTTCCGCCGTCCTGTCGGTCCGCTGCCGTCCGCCATCTACTGGCGGCGCCGCGCGGTCCTGCTCGGCCTGCTCGCCGTGCTCGCGATCTTCGCGATTCTGGTCATCAACCTCGGGGGCGGCAGCGAGAACGCCGCCGACGAGGGCAAGAACCCCGCCGAGTCGATCACCCCGGGGCCGACCGACGACTCGTCGGTGATCGACAACCCGCCGGGGGGCCGCGACGAGGACGGCGGCGGCTCGGGCGACTCCGAAGGCTCCGGCGGCTCGGGCGACGAGGACGGCGGCGGCTCCGGCGGCTCCGAGGGCTCGGGCGGCTCCGACGGCTCAGGCGACGGCGGCGGTTCCGGCGACGGCGAGGACGGCGGCTCCGCCGGCGGCGGCTCCGGGGCGGGCGGCGCGGGCTCCGCGGGCGGCGGCTTCGACGCCGGCTCGGACGGTGTGCCGGCCGGCTCGTCCATGGCCGCGTGCGCCGCGGGCGACGTGGAGCTGACGCTGCGCAGCCAGGAGCGCTCGTACGCGCCGGGGGAGCGGCCGGTGTTCGAGGTGACCGCGGTCAACTCCGGTGACCGGGACTGCAAGCTGGACTTCTCGCCGACCTCGACGGTGCTGACGATCTCGGCGGCCGGCGGCGGCGCGAGCCAGTGGTGGGCGTCGGACGACTGCCCGTGGACGACCGACCCGATCCTGCTGGCGGTGCCGGCGGGCAGCGAGGTCTCGCGGACGTACGAGTGGGACATGCGGGCGAGCGAGCCGCGCTGCGCGACGCCGAAGGCGGGCAC
Source organism: Streptomyces sp. WAC 06738 (assembly GCF_003945505.1). NCBI lineage: Bacteria > Bacillati > Actinomycetota > Actinomycetes > Kitasatosporales > Streptomycetaceae > Streptomyces > Streptomyces sp. WAC 06738. The sequence goes on from NZ_CP029618.1 coordinate 4,331,979, forward strand.
GGCCGGCGCGGGGAGCTACGAGGCGGAGGTCAGCGCGGACGGCTTGGCGACGGCGACGGCGCCGTTCGTGCTGGAGAAGGCGTAGCGCGCGGCCCGGCGGGCGATGCGGCGGGCGCGCTGACCGGCCGTACGTTCCCCGGTGCCCTTCGGGCACGGCATGTTGACCGCGTACGTCTCCCTGAGGCCCCGGGATACGGCCCGTTGACCGCCGTACGCCTCATGAGGCGCTCCGTGACGGGGCGTTGACGCCCCCGGCGCGGCGCCGTCCGCGTCAGACGTAGCGCTCCAGGATCGACGACTCCGCCAGCCGCGACAGCCCCTCGCGCACCGAGCGGGCCCGCGCCTCGCCCACGCCGTCGACCGTCTGCAGGTCGTCCACGCTGGCGGCGAGGAGCTTCTGCAGGCCGCCGAAGTGCTCCACCAGCCGGTCGATGACGGCGCTGGGGATGCGCGGCACCTTGGCCAGCAGCCGGTAACCCCGCGGCGAGACCGCGGCGTCGAGGGTCTCGGGCACGCCCGAGTAGCCCAGCGAGCGGGCCACGATGGGCAGTTCGAGCAGCTCACCGTGGGAGAGCCGGTCCAGCTCGGTGAGGGCGCGGTCCACGGTGTGCGGGCGGCGTCCGGTGCGCTCCGGCACGTAGTCCCTGACGACGAGCTGGCGTTCCGGCTCGACGCCCGCGATCAGCTCGTCGAGCTGGAGGGAGAGCAGCCGGCCGTCGGTGCCCAGCTCGACCACGTACTCCGCGATCTCCGTGGCGATCCGGCGCACCATCTCCAGCCGCTGCGCGACGGCGGAGACGTCCCGCACCGTCACCAGGTCCTCGATCTCCAGCGCGGAGAGCGTGCCGGCGACCTCGTCCAGCCGGAGTTTGTACCGCTCCAGGGTGGCCAGCGCCTGGTTCGCCCGGGAGAGGATCGCGGCGGAGTCCTCCAGCACGCGCCGCTGGCCGTCGACGTACAGCGCGATGAGCCGCATCGACTGGCTGACGGAGACGACGGGGAAGCCGCTCTGGATCGACACCCGCTGCGCGGTGCGGTGGCGGGTGCCGGTCTCCTCGGTGGGGATCGAGGCGTCGGGCAGCAACTGCACACCCGCGCGCTCGATCCGCGTGATGTCCTGGTCGAGGACCACGGCGCCGTCGAGCTTGCACAGCTCCCGCAGCCTGGTCGCGGTGAACTCGACGTCCAGCACGAAGCCGCCGGTGCAGATGGACTCGATGATCTTGTCCGTGCCCAGCACGATGAGCCCGCCGGTGTTGCCGCGGAGGACCCGCTCCAGGCCGTCGCGGAGCGCGGTGCCGGGCGCGACCGCGCTCAGCGCGGCCCTCACCGCGGCATCGGAGCCGGAACTGCCGCCGGCTCTGCCCGGGGCGCCCGCCCGGTCGCCTGCTGCCACTGGAACCCTCCGGAATCCTCCGGTCGTCGTTTCGGTGCTCTACGCGTGCGCCGGGCGGCGCACGCACGAGCCCCCTGCGCTCCCCCGCACGGAAGAGACCGGGGCAAAGTCTACCGGCGCGCCTCCTCGGGCTGCCGGGACTCCCTCGGCTCCCTCCCTCCGGCCGGCTCCCGGGACCCGCCTCCGGTGCGCCGCCGGCCGGCGGGCAGCGCGCGCAACGCGTCCCCTATGTCCGCGACTTCCCGGACTTTCATGCCTGCGGGGACCTTGCCCGGATCCGCCGGTACGAGCGCCTGCGTGAACCCCAGCCGGGCCGCCTCCGCCAGCCGCCTGGCCACCCCGGTCACCCGCCGCACCTCGCCGGCGAGCCCCACCTCGCCGATCGCGACCAGGTTCTTCGGCAGCGGGGTGTCGCTGGCGGCGCTGGCCAGGGCGAGCGCGACGGCCAGGTCGGCGGCCGGCTCGGAGAGCTTCACCCCGCCGACGGTGGCGCTGTAGATGTCCCGCTTGGAGAGCGCGCGGATGTCGCCGCGCTGCTCCAGCACGGCCAGCATCATCGAGACCCGGGAGGTCTCGAGCCCCGACGTGGTGCGCCGGGGGGAGGGGATCTGCGAGTCGACGGTGAGCGCCTGCACCTCCGCGACCAGCGGCCTGCGGCCCTCCAGGGTCACCGTCAGGCAGGTCCCGGGCACGGGCTCGTCCCGCCGGGTGAGGAAGAGGCCGCTGGGGTCGGCGAGGCCGATGATGCCCTCGTCGTGCAGCTCGAAGCAGCCGACCTCGTCGGTCGCGCCGTACCTGTTCTTCATGCCGCGGACCAGCCGCAGCCGGGCGTGCCGGTCGCCCTCGATGTGCAGCACGACGTCCACCAGGTGCTCCAGCAGGCGGGGGCCAGCGATGGCGCCGTCCTTCGTCACGTGCCCGACGAGGATCGTGGCCATCCCGCGCTCCTTGGAGGCCCGGATGAGCGCTCCGGCGACCTCCCGCACCTGGGCCATGCCCCCGGGGGCGCCGTCGATCTCGCCGGAGGCGACGGTCTGCACGGAGTCCAGCACCAGCAGGGCGGGCTTGACCTCGTCGAGGTGGGCGAGGACGGCGGCGAGGTCGGTCTCGGCGGCCAGATACAGCGCGTCGCTCAGCGCCCCGATGCGGTCGGCCCGCAGCCGGACCTGGCCGGCGGACTCCTCTCCGGTCACGTACAGCGTGCGCTCGCCGCCGACCGCGGCCTTCGCCGCGACGTCGAGCAGCAGCGTCGACTTCCCCACGCCGGGCTCGCCGGCCATCAGCACCACCGCGCCGGGCACGAGCCCGCCGCCGAGCACCCGGTCCAGCTCCGGCACGCCGGTGGAGCGGGCCTCGACGCGGCGGGCGTCGACCTGGGCGATGGGCAGCGCCGACGTCGTGACCCGGCCGGCGGCCGTGGTCTTGACCGCGGGCGCGCCGACCTCCTCGATCGTCCCCCACGCCTGGCACTCGGGGCAGCGGCCGAGCCATTTCACGGTGGACCAGCCGCACTCGGCGCAGCGGTACGCGGGGCGGTCCCTGCCGCCGCTCTTTCGGGAAGCCATGCGGATAACGTAGCGGGACCCGCTGACACCGCCCGGAGTTGTCCACAGGCGGGGTGCGGCGGTACGGCGGGCTCGTCCGGACTGTGGACAAACGGTCCGGACCGTGGGCAGGGGGCGTAGGCTCGAAGACTCGGATGTACCGCTTCCCCGGGAGGGAAACATGCCCGCGCTGAGGTCCCGTACCGTCACCCACGGCCGCAACATGGCGGGCGCCCGCGCCCTCATGCGCGCCTCGGGCGTAGCGAACGAGGACATCGGCAAGCCCGTCGTCGCGGTCGCCAACAGCTTCACCGAGTTCGTCCCGGGGCACACGCACCTGGCGCCCGTCGGCCGCATCGTCTCCGAGGCGGTCAAGGCCGCCGGCGCGGTGCCGCGCGAGTTCGACACGATCGCGGTGGACGACGGCATCGCCATGGGCCACGGCGGGATGCTCTACAGCCTGCCCTCGCGCGACCTGATCGCCGACTCCGTGGAGTACATGGTGGAGGCGCACTGCGCCGACGCCCTGGTCTGCATCTCCAACTGCGACAAGATCACCCCCGGGATGCTCATGGCCGCCCTGCGGCTGAACATCCCCACGGTCTTCGTCTCCGGCGGCCCCATGGAGGCCGGCCGCGCCACCCTCGTGGACGGCACGGTCCGCAAGCTCGACCTGATCGACGCCATGGTGGACGCGGCGAACGACGGCGTCTCCGACGCCGACGTGCTGCGCATCGAGGAGAACGCCTGTCCCACCTGCGGCTCCTGTTCCGGCATGTTCACCGCCAACTCGATGAACTGCCTCACCGAGGCCATGGGCCTCTCCCTGCCGGGGAACGGGTCGGTGCTCGCCACCCACACCGCGCGCAAGGCGCTCTACGAGGCCGCGGGCCGCACGGTCGTCGAGCTGACCACGCGCTACTACGAGCAGGACGACGAGACGGTCCTCCCGCGGAACGTGGCGAGCCGCAGCGCCTTCGAGAACGCGATGGCCCTCGACATCGCCATGGGCGGCTCGACGAACACGATCCTGCACCTGCTGGCCGCCGCCCAGGAGGCCGGCCTCGACTACGGGCTGGCGGACATCGACGCCGTCTCCCGCCGGGTGCCGTGCCTGGCCAAGGTCGCGCCCAACGTCGCTCCCGGCGGGACGTACTACATGGAGGACGTGCACCGCGCGGGCGGCATCCCCGCCATCCTCGGCGAGCTGTACCGCGCGGGACTGCTCAACGAGGACGTGCACGCGGTGCACTCCGACTCGCTCGCGGACTGGCTCAAGCGGTGGGACGTCCGCGGCGGCTCCCCGTCGCCCGAGGCCGTCGAGCTGTGGCACGCGGCGCCCGGCTGCGTGCGGTCGGCGACGGCCTTCTCGCAGTCCGAGCGCTGGGAGTCCCTGGACACCGACGCGGAGGGCGGCTGCATCCGCTCGCTGGAGCACGCGTACTCGAAGGACGGCGGTCTCGCGGTGCTCAAGGGCAACATCGCGGTGGACGGCGCCGTGGTGAAGACCGCGGGCGTCGACGCCTCGATCCTCACCTTCGAGGGACCGGCCGTGGTCTGCGAGTCGCAGGAGGAGGCGTGCGACAAGATCCTCGGCAAGCAGGTCAAGGAGGGCGACGTCGTCGTCATCCGCTACGAGGGCCCGAAGGGCGGCCCCGGCATGCAGGAGATGCTGTACCCGACGTCGTTCCTGAAGGGCCGCGGCCTGGGCAAGGCGTGCGCGCTGGTCACCGACGGCCGCTTCTCCGGCGGCACGTCGGGGCTGTCCATCGGCCACGCCTCGCCCGAGGCGGCGGCGGGCGGCGCGATCGCGCTGGTCGAGGACGGCGACCTGATCCGTATCGACATCCCGAACCGCGGCATCGAGCTGCTGGTCGACGAGCAGACCCTCGCCGAGCGCCGCGCGGCCCTCGGCGGGCGGTACGCGCCGAAGAACCGCGAGCGCAAGGTGTCCACGGCCCTGCGGGCGTACGCGGCGATGGCGACCAGCGCCGACAAGGGCGCGGTGCGGGACGTCACCAAGCTGGAGGGCTGAGCCCGGCGCGGCCCGCAGCGGCGCGGCCGCGCCCGTACCCCGGCTCCCCCAGGGGCGGCCTTCGGCCCGGTCCCCAGGGGGGCGGGACACGCCGCGGAGGGCTCCGCGATAATCGGGTGCGTGAGCGACAACCAGCAGTCAGAGAGCCACGACGGCGCGCCGCTGCCCGAGCCCCTGCGGTTCTTCGGCACCACCTGGGTCGACCGCTCGCGCGGCTACTGGGCCCGCCGCGTCGGCGTCGCCGCCCTGGCCCTGGTGCTGGCCGCCGCCGGCGCGTTCGTGCTGGCGCTGTCGTACAACGGCCTGCAGCTCGCAGACAGCGGCGGCATCATCCAACTGCTGATGATCGCCGCCTTCGCGGTCTGCAGCTCGCTCGCCTTCACCCGCACCCTCGGCGGCTTCAGCCGCCCGCACGAGGCCGGGCCCGCGGACAGCTCGTGGCGGCCGATCCGGGTCATAGGCTTCGTCGGCGTGCTGCTGGCGTACACGGTGCGCAGCTTCGTCGAGGCCCCCGGGGAGGGGATGCTCCGCAAGGACTACGAGCACCGGCTGGAGCAGCACGCGCGCCGCCGCTCGTCCCGTACGGGCAACCCCGCCAAGCGCAAGCGCAAGAAGCGCCGCTGACCCGCCCCGGGCCCCCACGCGCCCCCACGCCCCCGCCGCCTACGCCCCCTACCGCGCCCCCGCGTACGCCGCCACCCACCCGTCCGCCAGGTCCGCCAGCCGGTGCGCCGCCGCCGTGGTCCGCTCCCGGTCGCCCGTGTTGAGCATGTCGATCTGCAGTCCCGCGAAGGCCGCGTTGAGCAGCGTCGCGTAGCCCGTCGCCGCCTCCGCAGGCACCCCCCGGTCGCGGAACCAGCCCGCGACGAACTCCACCCGGTCCGCCAGCAGCCGTGACGTCGCCCCGCCCAGCCGGTCCCCGGCGGCGAGCCCCTCGATCTCGTGGACGAGCCGGGTGAGCGGCAGATGCTCGGGCGTCAGGTGGTACTCCCACGTGGCCCGTACGACCTCGCCCATGCCCATCTCGCCGTCGGCGCCGGGCAGCCCGGCCAGCCACTCCCGCTGCCGCTCGTCCAGCCGCGCCAGCGTGGCGGCCAGCAGGTCGGCCTTGCCGGCGAAGTGGTGCGTGAGCACCCGCGTGCTCTGCCCCAGCTCCTTGGCGAGCGGCCGCATCGACAGGGTGGCGAGGCCGTGGTCCACGAGGTAGTCCACGACCGAGTCGAGCAGGGCGGTCTTGCGGGCCGGGTCGGCGGGTCTGGGCATGGCACTCCTGGTACGGACCGCCGGGCCACCCGCGTACGCACCCGTGGAGCGCACGTACGCGCGGGGGCCCGGAAACCGGTGGACGCCGTTAGGGTAACGACTGTTACCTTAACGGCATGGACGAGAATCCCACCCTGCAGAAGGCCGCATCACCCCTCCGCCGCTCCCTGCCGGGCTGGCTGATCGCGCTCACGCTGACGACCTTCACATTCTCCACCGACGACTACCTCGTCGCGGGCGTGCTCCCCGGCATCGCCGATGACCTGGACGTCTCCGAGGCCGCGGTCGGGCAGCTCGTCACCGTCTTCTCCCTGGTGCTCGCGCTCGCCGCCCCCGTCGCCTCCGTGCTCACCGCGACCTGGCCCCGCCGCCCGCTGTTCACCGTCGCCCTCGCGGTGTTCGCCGCCGCGAACTTCGCCATGCCGCTCGTCGCCTCGTTCCCCGTCCTCATGGCCCTGCGGGTGGCCGCCGCGCTCGCCGCCGCCATCGTGGTGCCCGGCGCCCTCGGCGCCGCCGCGGCCCTCGCCCCGCCGGAGCGGCAGGGCCGCTACATGGGCACCGTCTTCGCCGGGCTGACCACGTCGCTGCTGCTCGGCGTACCGCTCGGCACCTGGGTCGGCGCGGTCGCCGGCTGGCAGGGCGCGTTCGTCCTCGGCGGCCTCCTCGGCGTCGCCTCCCTCGCCGCCCTGTACGCGACCCTGCCCGAGCCGCCCCGCGGCGAGGCCCTGCGGCTGGCCGACCGGCTGACCCCGCTGGCCCGCCCCGCGCTGCTCCTCGGCCTCGCCGCCACCGCCGTCGCCGTACTCGGCAACCTGATGGTGGTCACGTACCTCGCCGTCTACCTCCGCGACCTCGCGGGCGTCGGCCCCACCGGGCTCGGCGTGATCTTCGTGCTGGCCGGCGCCGCCGGCATCGCCGGCAGCCAGCTCGGCGGCCCCGCCGCCGACCGCTGGGGCGCGGAGCGCGCGCTGCTGATGGGCTGCGGCGCGTTCGCGCTGGTGATGCTCGGGCTCGTCGCCTGCTGGCCGCTGCGCCCCGCGCCGCTGGTGCTGGTGGTGCCGCTGCTCCTGCTGTGGTCGGCGGCGGCCTGGTGGATCCCGCCGGCCGCCAGCGCCCGGCTGCTGCGCCTCGCGGGACCGGCCGGGGCCCAGGCCCTCGCGCTCAACAGCAGCGCCGTCTACCTCGGTGTCGCCGCCGGCGGCGCGGTCGGCGGCGTCCTCCTCGACGCGTACGGCAGCGGCGCGCTCCCGGCCGGCGCGGCGGCGGCGCAGCTCGTGGCGCTCGCCCTCTTCGGCCTCGCCTCCCGCCGGGCCACTCAGGGGAAACCCTGAGGCCCGCCCGGGGTCACCCCCAGACGACCCGGACATGTGTCAGTACTCTTTGACAGGTGGTCGCGCCACCTGTCAGCTTGGACTGACACACCGACGCACGAAGGGGCCGCAGATGGCACGGACGCCCGCTCCGGCCCCGTCCGGAGACGAACTGCTCAAGGTCCTCGCCGCGCTCGGCAATCCGCACCGCCTGCGGATCGTCGCCGCGCTGCACCAGGGCCGGAACTACGTCAGCCGGCTGGCCCGCGAGATCGGCATGAGCCGCCCGCTGCTGCACATGCACCTGCAGCGGCTGGAGGCCGCGGGCCTGATCACCGGCTCGCTGGAGCTGTCGGAGGACGGCAAGGCGATGAAGTTCTACGAGGTGGTCTCGTTCCGGTACGAGCTGACCCCCGAGCTGATCACGGAGGTCGCCCGCACCCTCGGCGACGGTGACGGCGAGCCGGAAGGCGAGCCCCCGGGAAGGACAAGGCCCGCACCGGGAAGTCCGAGACGGTGAAAGAGGAAGCCACATGAACGAGCAGACGGTGCACCTCGCCGACAGCGGCGACACGGTCGGTGCCGTGGTCGGCGCGGTCGGTGCCGCCGGGTTCTTCGCGCTGCTGATCGTGGTGGTCTGGCAGATCGCCGCCACCTGGCGGGCCAAGATGCTCGCGGCCCGCGAGGAGCAGTACCGGCAGTTGGCCATCAAATACCAGCAGTTGCTGGAGGACAACCTCGAACTGCACCGCCGCAGCATCGACGAACTCACCGAGGCGCGGCGCTCCATCACCTCGATGGAGAAGATGATGCGCGAGATCGAGTAGCACCGGCATGCGTACGGGCCGGAAGCGGCAACTTCCGGCCCGTACCAGGACGAAGCAATCCCCGGCACACTTCCGCGCCACGGCCAGGTCGGCAAACCACAGCGGCCGCGGTGCGGGTCAGTCGTGCGCCGACTCACCTCATTCAGAAGGAGACCATCCCATGTCCGCTCGGATCAAGCAGCTCGTGGCTGCACCCGGAGGGCAGCGCACGAAATGGCTGGTACTGGCCGCCTGGATACTCCTCTTGGTCGCGCTCGGCCCGCTGGCCGGCAAGCTCGGCGACGTCGAGGACACCGGCCCCAACGCCTTTCTGCCGCGCAGCGCCGAGTCCGCCGAGCTGAACACGGAGCTGGAGAAGTTCCGCGGCGATCCCGAGGACGAGGTCATGCCCGCCGTCGCCGTCTACAGCGTGCCGGACGGTGCGATGACGGACGCCGGCCGGCAGAAGGCGGAGGCGGACGTACGGGCCTTCGCGCCGTACGTCGCCCCGGGCGAGCGCGTGACCCCGCCCGTGCCCTCCGACGACGGCGGCGCGCTGATGACCGTCGTGCCCATCACCGACGAGGACGACGGCCTCACCGACACCGTCGAGGACGTACGCGAGGTGGCCGCCGACGGCGTCCCGCCGGGCGTCGACGTGGAGGTGGGCGGCCCGGCGGCCTCTCTCACCGACTCCGTCGCCGTCTTCGACTCCCTGGACGCGACGCTGATGCTGGCGACCCTGGCCGTCGTCACCGTCCTCCTGCTGATCACGTACCGCAGCCCCGTCCTGTGGCTCTTCCCCGTACTGGCCGTCGGCTTCGCCGCCGTCCTCACCCAGGCCGCCACGTACCTCCTGGCCAAGCACGCCTCCCTGCCCGTCGACCCGCAGTCGGCCGGCATCCTGATGGTCCTCGTCTTCGGCGTCGGTACGGATTACGCGCTGCTGCTCATCGCCCGCTACCGCGAGGAGCTGCACCGCCACGAGAACCGCCACGAGGCCATGCAACTGGCGCTGCGCCGCTGCTTCCCCGCGATCCTCGCCTCCGCGGCGACCATCGCGGTCGGCCTCTCCTGCCTGTACTTCGCCGACATCAGCTCCTCCCGCTCCCTCGGCCTGGTCGGCGCGGTCGGCGCGGTGTGCGCGTTCCTTGCGCTGGTCACGGTGCTGCCGGCGCTGCTGGTGATCGTCGGCCGGTGGGTCTTCTGGCCGTTCGTGCCGCGTCACGGCACCCCCGTGCACGGGCACCGCACGGTGTGGTCCCGGATCGGCGCCGCGGTCGCGCGCCGGCCGCGCTGGTCGTGGCTGATGTCGCTGGGCGTGACCGCGCTGCTCGTGTTCGGCGTCGTCGGCATGGACTTCGGTCTGAAGCAGTCGGAACTGTTCCAGGACAAGCCCGAGTCGGTCGTCGCGCAGGAGCGCATCTCCGCGCACTACCCCTCCGGCGCCTCCGACCCGGCCGACATCGTCACCAACGCCGACGCGAAGGATGCCGTACGGGCCGCGGCCGGGAAGGTCGACGGAGTGGCGGGAGTCGCCGACGGCGGCACCACCGGCGACCTGTCCGCCTTGCGCGTCACCCTCGACGACGAACCCGACTCGGACGCCGCCAAGGACACCATCGACGACCTGCGCACCGCCGTGGGCGCCGTCGACGGCGCGGACGCCCTCGTCGGCGGCACGACGGCGGAGGCGCTGGACACCCAGCGGGCGGCGGACCGCGACCTGCGGGTGGTGGTGCCGATCGTGCTGCTGGTGGTCTTCCTGGTGCTGATCGGGCTCCTCCGCGCGCTGGTGGCACCTCTTGTGCTGCTCGCCACCGCCGTGCTGTCGAACGTGGCCGCCCTGGGGGCGTCGTATCTCCTCTTCGACCACGTCTTCGACTTCGCCGCGGTCGACTGGTCCATCCCGCTGATGGGCTTCGTCTTCCTGACCGCGCTCGGCATCGACTACAACATCTTCCTCATGACCCGGGTGAGGGAGGAGGTCGCGCTCCACGGCCACGCGAAGGGGGTCCTCACCGGCCTGGCGTCGACCGGCGGCGTGATCACGTCGGCGGGCATCGTGCTGGCCGCGACGTTCTCCGTCTTCGCCGGGCTGCCGCTGGTGACGATGGCGCAGATGGGCGTGCTGGTCGGGGTGGGCGTGCTGCTGGACACCTTCCTCATCCGCACGGTCATGGTGCCGGCGCTGGCGCTCGACCTCGGGAAATGGACGTGGTGGCCGGGCGCCCTCTTCCGGCGGGAGACGCGGCGTCCGCCGGCGGCCGCGGACACGGCGGCCGGGCTGCCGGAGGCGGATCGCGTACGGGCCTGAGGGCTCCGGTCCGTACGGCGACAGGCAGGGGCACCCGGCACGCCGGGTGCCCCTGCGCTCCTTGACAGCGCTCCGGGTCCCCAGGATGTTCAACGCATGATGAATATCGGACCGGGGGCCGTCCACGCCCGCGGGCTGTCCGTGGTCCGCGGCGGGGCCACCGTCCTCCACGACCTCGACTTCGACGTCCCGCGCGGCCAGGTCACCGGCCTCCTCGGCCCCTCCGGGTGCGGCAAGACCACCCTCATGCGCGCCATCGTCGGCACCCAGGCCCGCGTCACCGGCACCCTCGACGTGCTCGGCGCGCCCGCCGGCGCCGCCCGCCTGCGCCACCGCATCGGCTACGTCACCCAGGAGCCGTCCGTCTACCGCGACCTGACCGCCCGGCAGAACCTCGACTACTTCGCCGCCATCCTCGAACCCGGCACCTCCCGGGCCGAACGCCGCACCCAGGTCGCCCGAGCCCTGGCCGACGTCGACCTCACCGGCGAGGGCGACCGGCTCGCCGGCCGCCTCTCCGGCGGCCAGCTCGCCCGCGTCTCCCTCGCCGTCGCGCTCCTCGGCCGCCCGGAACTGCTGGTGCTCGACGAGCCGACCGTCGGCCTCGACCCCGTACTCCGGCGCGACCTGTGGGCGCTGTTCCACGAGATCGCCGCGGAGCGCGGCGCCACGCTGCTCGTCTCGTCGCACGTGATGGACGAGGCGGAGCGCTGCCAGCGGCTGATGCTCATGCGCGCGGGCCGGATCCTCGCCGACGACACCCCGGACGGGCTGCGCGAGCGGGTCGGCAGCGAGACGGTGGAGGAGGCGTTCCTGCGGCTCGTGGCGGCGGCCGGGCAGCGGGAGCGGCGGCACGAAGGCACGGACGGGAACGGGGACGGGGACCGCGGGGACGGCGCCCCGTGAACGCCACCCGCACCCTCGCCACCGCGCGCCGCGTCCTGCGGCAACTCGGCCACGACCGCCGCACCGTCGGCCTCATCCTGGGCGTGCCGCTGGTCATGATGACGCTGCTCTACGGGGTCTTCGACGGCGACAAGCGCACCTTCGACTCCATCGGCGCCTCCCTGCTCGGCATCTTCCCGCTGATCACCATGTTCCTGGTGACCTCCATCGCCACCCTGCGCGAACGCACCTCCGGCACGCTGGAACGGCTGCTCGCCATGCCGCTGGGCAAGGGCGACATGATCCTCGGCTACGCGCTCGCCTTCGGCGCCCTGGCCGCGGTCCAGGCGTCGCTGGCCGCGGGGCTCGCCGTCTGGGTCCTGGACCTGGGCTTCGCCGGGTCGCCCTGGCTGCTGCTCGTCGTCGCGCTGCTCGACGCGCTGCTGGGCACGGCGCTCGGGCTCTTCGTCTCGGCGTTCGCGTCGAGCGAGTTCCAGGCCGTGCAGTTCCTGCCCGCGGTGATCTTCCCGCAACTGCTGCTGTGCGGGCTGTTCGCGCCCCGGGACTCGATGCAGCCGGTGCTGGAGGCGATCTCCGATGCGCTGCCGATGTCGTACGCGGTGAACGGCATGAATCAGGTCCTGGACCACGAGGAGGTGACCGGCGACTTCCTCCGCGACGTCGCCGTCGTCGGCGGCAGCGCGGTGCTGGTGCTCGGCCTCGGCGCGGTGACGCTCCGGCGCCGTACGGCGTGACTTCCCGGCCTGACCTGGCGACGTGACCTGCGGACCCGTCCGGGCTGTGGATAACTTCGCGGGGTGTCGGGCCGCGGTGCGAGGATGGACCGCATGACCCAGAAAGTCGCCGTACTCGGCGCCGGAAAGATCGGCGAGGCGCTGCTCTCCGGCATGATCCGCGCCGGCTGGTCGCCCGGCGACCTGCTCGTGACCGCCCGCCGCCAGGACCGCGCGGAGGAGCTGCGCCATCGCTACGGTGTCGAGCCCGTCTCGAACGGCGACGCCGCCAAGCGCGCCGACACCCTCATCCTCACCGTCAAGCCGCAGGACATGGGCACGCTGCTGGACGACCTCGCGCCGCACGTGCCGGCGGACCGGCTCGTCGTCTCCGCCGCGGCCGGCATCCCCACGGGCTTCTTCGAGGAGCGGCTGCCGGAGGGCGCCCCGGTCGTCCGCGTCATGCCGAACACGCCCGTGCTCGTGGACGAGGGGATGTGCGTCATCTCCGCGGGGAAGCACGCCGTGGAGCAGCACCTGGCGCGGACCGAGGAGATCTTCAAGCCCGTCGGCAAGACGCTGCGCGTCCCCGAGGCGCAGCAGGACGCCGCCACCGCCCTGTCCGGCTCGGGACCGGCGTACTTCTACTTCCTCGTGGAGGCCATGACCGACGCCGGGATCCTCCTGGGCCTGCCGCGTGAGAAGGCCCACGACCTCATCGTGCAGGCCGCGATCGGCGCCGCGGTCATGCTGCGCGACAGCGGCGAGCACCCGGTCAAGCTCCGCGAGGCGGTCACGTCCCCCGCGGGCACGACGATCAACGCGATCCGTGAGCTGGAGAACCACGGCGTACGGGCCGCGCTGATCGCGGCGATCGAAGCCGCCCGCGACCGCAGCCGAGAGCTGGGCACGGGCCCGGCGCCGGACGCCAAGCGCGCGTAGGGAAGCCGGAGATGACAGCGCAGCCGCCCCCGCCTGCCGGACCGGGCACGTCCGGACCGGGCACGTCCGGACCGGATCCGTCCGGGCGTGAGCCGATCCGGGTCCTGCTCGCGGACGACGAGGCCATGGTCCGCGGCGGGGTGCGCGCCATCCTCGCCGCCGCGGCGGACATCGAGGTCGTCGCCGAGGCCGGCGACGGCCGCGAGGCCGTCGAGCTGACCCGGCGGCACCGCCCCGACGTCGCGCTGCTCGACATCCGCATGCCCGTGCTCGACGGCCTGGGCGCCGCCGCCGAGCTGCGCCGGGCCGCGCCCGGGACGGCGGTGGTGATGCTCACGACCTTCTCCGAGGACGAGTACATCGCGGGTGCCCTCGACAGCGGCGCCGCCGGCTTCCTCCTCAAGTCCGGTGATCCGTACGAGCTGATGGCCGCCGTCCGCGCCGCCGCGGGCGGCGCCTCGTACCTCTCGCCGCACGTCGCCCGCCGTGTCATTCAGCGGGTCAGTGGCGGCCGGCTGACCCGGGAGAAGGAGGCGCGCGAGCGCGCCGCGGCGCTCACCCCGCGGGAGCGCGAGGTGCTGGCCCTCGTCGGCGCCGGGCTGTCGAACGCGGAGATAGCCGGCCGCCTGCACCTGGTGGAGGGCACGGTGAAGGCGTACGTGAGCCAGGTGCTGGCCCGCCTGGAGCTGAGGAACCGGGTCCAGGCCGCGATCCTCGCCTACGAAGCCGGGCTCGTCGGCGAGGACGCCGGGCCCCCGGCGCAGGGCTCGCCGTAACCCGCGGCGTCCCCCGCGCGGGCACCGCCGCCGGTGCCCCCGTCCGTGCGCCGCCGCAGCCGGAAGGCCCGTACGCCCTCGTGCAGCAGCGTGATGCCGAACGCGAGCCCCAGCCCCAGCGCCACCCCGCGCAGCGGCTCGTCCTCGAAGGCCGCGCCGCCGGCGTAGCCGAGCGTCGTCCCGTACGCCGCCCAGGTCACCGCCGCGACGACCGCGTACCGCGTGAAGGCCCGGCGCGGAAATCCCGTCGCCCCCGTCGTGAGCGTGGCCGCCGTCCGGCCGCCCGGGATGTAGCGCGCCACGACGAGCACCAGCCCGCCCCGCTCCGCCAGCATCCGCCCCACCCGCTCGTACGCCCGCTGCGCGCGGCTCCCCGGCCGCAGCCGGTCGAAGACCCGCGGCCCGGCCCGCCGCCCGAGGGCGTACGAGATGTGGTCGCCGGTCAGCGCCCCCACCGCCGCCACCGCCGCCACCAGGACCGCGTCCGGCTGCCCGTCGGCCGCGGCGAACACCCCCAGGGTGATCACCAGCGTCTCGCTCGGCACCACCGGGAAGAAGCCGTCCAGCGCGGCGATGCCGAAGAGCGCCAGGTACACCCACGGGGTGCTGACCACGCCCTCGACGGCGTGGATGATCGTGTCATTCATGCAGTTCACGCTAGGAACGCGGCCCGTGCGCCACCGCGCACGGAAGTCAGGACCGCCCCCTGACTTTCGTCAGGTGCCCGGCGGTCCCCGCCCCCCGTACCGTGGCCGCATGACCGGCACCGACCGGCTGCCCGGCACCCCGCGTCGCCCGCTGCCCGACCGCCTCCGCCCGAGCCGCCGCGCAAGCGACCCCCCGGAGGGCGGCCCCCGGGACGGCGACCGCCCCGGGCGCCGCCGCCCCGCCCCGGCCGCCGCCCTCCGCCGCCTCCTGCGCAGCGAACGCGCCGCGGACCTGCTCCTCTGGCTCGTCCTCACCCTCCCCGCCGCCTATGCCGCCGGCCTCCCCGGCGCCGAGCAGGCCGCCGGCGTCGACCTGCGCTGGATACGCATCGCCGCCGTCCCCCTCCTCGCCCTCGCGGTGGCCGTCAGCCGCTCCCGCCCCCTGCTCGCCGCCGCGATCCCCGCCGGCCTCGCGCTGGCCGCGACGCCCGAGTTCTTCACCAACCAGTTCGTCCTCGCCCAGGTCGCCCTCTCCTTCCTCCTCGGCCGCCGCACCGACCGCCCGCGCCGGGCGCTCGCGCTCTTCTGCGCCATCGCCGCGGCCGGCCTCGTCCTCGTCCGCGCCGTCCCCGACGCGACGTTCGCCGGCTGGGCGACGCTCGTGCTCACCGTGCTCTTCGCGATGGTGCTCCCGTGGCTCCTCGGCCGGTACGCGCGGCAGCACGCCGCGCTCGTCAGCACCGGCTGGGAGCTGGCCGAGCGGCTGGAGCGCGAGCAGGAGCTGACCGCCGACCGCACCCGGCTGCGCGAGCGCTCCCGTATCGCCGGCGACATGCACGACTCCCTCGGCCACGAACTGACCCTCATCGCCGTACGCGCCGCGGCCCTCCAGGTCTCCCCGGGCCTCGACGAGCCCGCCCGCAAGGAGGCCGCCGAACTCCGCGAGGCCGCGGCGGCGGCCACCGAGCGGCTGTGCGAAGTCATCGGCGTGCTCCGCGAGGATGACGAGGGCGCACCCGTGCACCCAGCGGACGACAGGGTGGAGGAGCTGGTCAAGCGGGCGGCCGCGTCGGGGATGGAGGTGGAGCTCGTACGCGGCGAAGGCGGAGACCGGACCGCGGCGCACGACCCGTCCCCGGGCGGCGAACCTCCCGCCCCCCTCCCGCCGGTCGCCGACCGGGCGATCCACCGCGTCGTCCAGGAGGCGCTGACCAACGCCGCCAAGCACGCTCCGGGCGCCCCCGTGACCGTCCGCCTCCGCCGCGACGGCGACCACGCCGAGGTCACCGTCGTCAACGGCCCGCCGCCACCGCGCACGGCAAAGGCCCTGAAAGCATCAGAAACACCCGGCGGCTACGGCCTCGTCGGTCTCGACGAACGCGTCCGCCTCGCCGGCGGCACCCTCCGTGCACAGCCTGTGGACGGCGGCTTCGCCGTCACCGCCCGCCTCCCCCTCACCCCCGGCGCCGCCCCCGCCCCGCCGCGCGAGTACGCCGCCCGGCGCGAACTTGCCGCCGCGCGCCGCCGCGTACGCCGCGGCATCCTCGACGCGATCTGGATCCCGGTCGTCGGCACGATCGTCCTCGGCGCGCTCCTCTTCGGCGTCGACCTGTACACCTCGTACCGCTCCGTCCTCGACACCGGCACGTACGACTCGTTCCGCATCGGCCAGCCGCGCGACGCCGTCGAGCACCGCCTCCCCGCCTACGAGGCCGACGTCAACACCCGCCCCGCCGCCGCCCCCGCCGACCCACCGGGCACCGACGACTGCGTCCTCTACCGCACCACCCCCTTCACCCTCGATCCGTCCTACCGCCTCTGCTTCACCGACGGCCGCCTCTCCCACAAGGACAAGGTCGACGCCGACCCGTAGCCCGCCCACCCGGGGGTTACCCCCACCTGCGCCCGGTGGCCCGCAGGATGGGGCGCGGGCGCGGCCGTCCGTAGCGTCGTACGACATGAAGCCGAAGCCCGCAGCCCTCGCCGCCCCCGCGCTCGCACTGGCCCTCGCCGCCGTCGCGACCGCCTGCACCCAGGCGGTCGGCGACGGCAAAGCCGAGCACCGCACCTTCCGCATCGGCGCCGACGCCACCACCCTCACGATCGACGCCGACGACACCGCCGTGGAGCTGGTGCCCGTCGACCGCGAGGACGGCGAGATCGACGTCACCCGCTGGTTCAAGGCGGAGAAGTGGAACGGGGACGTCGGCACCACGTGGTCCGTCGACGGCGACACCCTGCACTTCCGCACCAAGTGCAGCGGCGTCATCGTGAGCTGCGACTCCCGCTACCGCGTCGAGGTGCCGCGGAACCTCGACGTCGAGATCGACGGCAGCGACGGCCGCATCGAGGCGGACGGCTTCGACACCCGCCTCGACATCAAGAGCGGCGACGGCGCGGTGGAGGTCGCGGACGCCGGCGGCCCCCTGAACATCGAGGCCCGCGACGGCTCCGTACGCATCGACGGCGCAGCCGGCCCCGTCGAACTCGACGCCCGCGACGGCTCCGTCCGCGCCACCGGCCTCACCGCCACCCGCGTCACCGCCGCGCTCGGCGACGGCAGCCTGCACCTGGGCTTCACCGAAACCCCGGACCAGGTCACCGCGGAGACCCGCGACGGCGGCCTGACGCTGGAGGTGCCGAGGGCGCCCTACCGGGTGAGCACCGACGTACGCGACGGCAGCACCGACGTCACCGTCCCGCGCGACCCCGCCAGCCCGCACCGCATCAAGGCCACCACGGGGGACGGCAGCGTCACGATCCGCCCGTCGAGCTGACGGCGCCGAAGGCGGGCAGCAACCCGGCCGCGTCGTACGCCGCGTCCACCCGCGGCCGCGCCATCCCCCGTGCCCGCTCCGCCCCCCGCGCCAGGACGCCCTCGACGTACGCGGGATCGGCACTCAGCTCCGCGTGCCGCTCCCGCACCGGCCGCAGCGCCTCCACCACGGCCTCGGCGGTGTCCCGCTTGAGCTGCCCGTACGACGTGTACTCACCCGCCAGCTCCGCCGGCTTCCGCCCGCTGCACCCGGCCAGGATCTCCAGCAGGTTCGCCACCCCCGGCTGCGCCTCCCGGTCGTACGTCACCTCGGCACCGCTGTCCGTCACCGCCCGCATCACCTTCCGCCGCACGGCGTCCGGCTCGTCGAGGAGATGCACGATGCCGGCCCGCGCCGCGGGCCCGTCGTCGGACTTGCCCATCTTCGACAGCGGATCCTGGAGGTTCATCACGCGCGCGGCGACGGACGGCCGGGTGACCCGCGGCACGGTGAAGACCCGCCCGTACCGCTGGTTGAACCGCTGCGCCAGGTCCCGCGCCAGCTCCACGTGCTGCGCCTGGTCGTCGCCGACGGGCACCTCGTCGGCATCG